>CAWEVU010000013.1:0-149976 GCA_963812645.1 uncultured Acidobacteriota bacterium | reverse complement strand
AAAATGGAATCACGACTTCATCGATCTACCCGAGGATAAGAATCCAAAACAGCCTACGCTGACCAGTGATTTAGTGACGGCCATCGTCGGCGCACCAAGAAAGAAGCTTTACGGTATGCTTTACGCGCTCTGCGCATCTGCGGGATTGCGATTTGGTGAAGCACTGGGGATCGACATTAGAAACGTTTCTCCAGACTGCACCACGATCAAAATCTGTCAGAAGGCTTGGAGGGGTCAGATTCACGATTACCTGAAGTCCGAGAACGGTAAGCGTGAGATCGATCTGCATCCCCTGGTCGCGACCATGCTGAAGGACTTTGTTGGCGATAGAAGGTCTGGTCTCCTGTTCTCCACTCGAACAGGCCGACAGCTCTCGCAGCAGAATATCCTGAAGCGCTCGCTGCATCCGATCCTGGCCGACCTCAATCAGCCGAAGATGGGCTGTCACGGATTCCGTCGTTTTCACATCACATGGCTCCGCAAGAACTTGGTCCCCGAGGACCTCATCACGTTCTGGCATGGCCACGCTGGAAAGACGGTGACGGACAGTTATTCCAAGCTGAAGGACGACGCGGAGTTTCGAAAGCAAGTAGTCCAGAAGGTGGGCTTAGGCTTTGAACTCCCGTCTCAAGAGCCCCTCGTTGGACCGAATGGACCGAAAATGGAAGTTGGAGCAGTTGAAGAACTCGCTGTAAACTGTTGAGACTATATTGGTTGCACCGCATGGGCGTGTAGCTCAGCTGGGAGAGCACCTGCTTTGCAAGCAGGGGGTCGCCGGTTCGATCCCGGCCACGTCCACCATTCTCAATCACATTGCGCGCATCCGTTCGCTTGTGCCATCGACTGTAGCGGGAATTGTAGCGGCCGGCTGTTGGAGTTGTCTGACTCTCCGCTCTGAAATAAAAAATCTGAAATCTCTTCTCTGCCCTCCGCTCCCTCAGCGTCTCTGCGGTATTCCTCTCACCCCGCCGGAATCCTCTCTACTCCCATAAACGGCCTCAATACTTCGGGTATCACGATGGCCCCATCCGCCTGCTGATAATTCTCCACCACCGCAATCCAAGTCCGCCCAATCGGCAATCCCGAGCCATTCAAGGTATGCGCAAACTCGCTCTTCCCGCCCTTCGGCTTATACCGTATCCCCGCTCGCCGCGCCTGAAACGCCTCGCAGTTCGAACACGACGAAATCTCCATAAATTCCCGCGAAGAAGGCACCCAAACCTCAATGTCGTAAGTCTTCGACGAAGCAAATCCCATATCCCCGGTGCACAACAGCATCACGCGGTAATGCAATCCCAGCCGCTGCAGCAAATCCTCCGCATCGCGCACCAGCTTCTCGAGCTCGTCGTAGCTCTCCTCCGGCCGGGTAAACTTGAACATCTCCACTTTCTGAAACTGGTGCTGCCGCTTGATTCCCCGCGTATCTTTCCCCGCCGCCCCAGCCTCCGAGCGGAAGCACGAAGTCCAGGCGCAAAGTTTTTCCGGCAGCAAGTCGCCTTCCAGCGTCTCGTCGCGATGAATGTTCGTAAGCTGCGTCTCCGCCGTAGTCGTCAGCCACAGATCTCGCCCCTCGACGTGGAACATATCGCCCGCAAACTTCGGCAATTTTCCATCCGCCACCAGCGAAGCCGAATTGATCAAATAAGGCGGCAAAATTTCCGTATACCCATGCTCGCGCGTATGCACATCCAAAAAGAAATTCGCCAAAGCCCGCTCCAGCCGCGCCCCCAACCCGCGATATAGCGCAAAGCGCGCCCCGGACATCTTCGTCGCCGCCGCCAAATCCAAAATCCCGCAACCCTCCCCCACCTCCCAATGCGGCCGCGGCGTAAACGAAAATTCCGGCGGCGCACCCCACCGCCGCACCTCCACATTCCCCTCAGCCCCATGCCCCACAGGCACCGACGAATGCGGAATATTCGGTACCGTCAACATAAACTCGCGCAGCGACTCATCCAATTCCGTAACGCGCAAATCCGCCCGCTTAATCTCCTCTGACACATCCTTCATCCGCGCAAGAATCGCAGATGCGTCGCCCCCGGTTTTCTTCGCCCGCGCAATCTCCTCCGAAGCCAAGTTCCGCTCAGCCTTAAGCTTCTCGGTAGAAGTAATCAAGGACCGCCGCGCAGCATCAATCTCCCGAAACCAAGCAAGGTCAAGCGCCCCCCCACGGTTCCGCAGCATCGTCTCGATGTCGTCCAAATGCCCCCGAAAAAATCCCAAATCCAGCATAGGCGCAACAGAATACCCTAATTCGGCATCGATTGGAGTTCGTTGCTAGGTGCGAGGCCCTGCATTTCGGTGCGAGCCGCTGCTTTTCGCTGCGAGGCGTTGCATTTGGGTGGGAGCCCCGGCATTCATGCGGGGGAAGGACCGCTTCAGCGCTCCGGAAAGAGCCCCGCCATTGACGATGCGCTTTAGCGCTGGGCAACTCGAAGTTAGCTGGTCAAGCAGTCCGATACGCAGGCCTGATTTGTCGAATCCCGCCCGAAATTAGAAACCAACCAGCCGGTATTTTCCTCTCCCATAAAACTCCACCAATCCCTTGTCGCGCAGCACCTGCAACTGCTGCCGTATCTTGTCCCGCACATGCCGATTGGCCGGATGAAGTTCCGCCAAATCACGTTCTTTCGAATAAATATCGTCGAGCGAGAACTCCTCCCGGTTCAGCTCCCGTACGGCGGTCAGAACATCTAGCGTCCAGCCGCGCTCCTCGGCCTTCAAATCCGCGAGAGGGCGGATGCGCCCAAAAGACTGCCGGACTGACGCTGGAGACATCGACCTGCCATTCGTGACGATGGGTATCCGGGCATCTTTCGGCACGTGAGTCAGTACGATGTTGCAGCCCACATAGCCAGCACGCCGGGCGGTTGGCCTCGGCGGTTTTCGCTTTTCAATTGCGGATTCTGGTATCGCAAATTTTGGGATGAATAGGAGGTCTACAACGCTCCACGTCTCCCGCGCGTAGTGAAGAAGCAAAAAATGGGGTGCGCTGTCGGAAGCGATGGCCGCCATCATTGTGCCGTAAGCGGAATCGAGAATCCGATTACCGAACGGTCTTGACAGACTCTTGAGTTGAAACTGATCGTTGCACAGTGGGCAAGAGTAGTCGCGCGCCTTCGTACCAGATGGTGCTGCTGTCAGAATTGGCGACTGGCAACCTACGCAAAATAGATGTTTCGCAGCCCACGCTTCTGTTGCGACGCGCGCCATCTGTGATCGGCTGTGATATTTTTCCAATCCGTCCGTCGGAAGCGCGAGGTCCACGCGCGGATTAGATCACGATTATTGCGCAAGATAAATCTCCGTCTCCGTCTTAACCACGAACAGAATCTCGGTCGAAGTCACGGGACTGGCGCGGAACTTCCGCCATGCCTCGGTCATATCCTCCGCAGCTACGGCGAACACAACGTCTCGACGGATCGCTCCCACAAAATAAAATTTGCATTCCTTGCTGACAAGTTTTCCCGTGGCCGTGCTGCTCATAATCGCGCGCTTCGCGCAACCTGATCGATCCACAGATCGTGACCACAGATCAAGGGTGATCTGAACAATCGTCATGTGCAAAATCGCCTGTACCAGATCGGCACACACGCGCTTCACGGCCAACATCGCCCATTCCTCAGCCGAGTCGACGCCCAACGCCCTCCGAGACAATCGCAACGCGAGCAACGCCGTCGTTCCGCTTCCTAAGAACGGATCCAGCACAAGATCGCCCTGATCCGACGCCGCCAAGATACTCCGCTCCAACAGCGCCACCGGCTTCTGCGTCGGATGCTTCCCGAATCTCTTCTCCCAAGTCTCTGGCGGCGGAATCTGCCAAACGCTTTTCATCTGCTTGCCGCCATTCGTCTGCTTCATCAGCCCGTAGTTGAATTTGTGCCGGCTCTTCTTGTTCTTCGCCGCCCAGATAATCGTCTCGGTCGCATGCGTGAAGTACCGGCAAGAGAGATTCGGCGGCGGATTCGGCTTCACCCAACTGATGTCATTGAGCAGCTTGAATTCAAGTTGCTGCATGGCGAACCCGACGGAATGAATCACGTGGCTCGTCCCGCTCACCCAAATCGTCCCGTTCGGCTTCAACACGCGCTGGCAAGCCGCCAGCCAGGCGCGATTGAATTCATGATTCGCGTCCGCCCCCCGCGAGCGATCCCACTCGCCTTTGTTCACGCTGACCATCCGCCCCGCGTGGCAGGTAATTCCATTGTTCGAAAGAAAGTAAGGCGGGTCCGCAAAAATCAAATCCACGCAATCCGCAGGCATAGCCGCGAGGATTTCCAGGCAATCTCCCTGATAAATCCGTATATGATGCTTGTCGTCGCGAAAAACAGGCGCAGGCAAAGAGCGCGGCACCAGCCCGCCCCCGTCAGCACGCACTAATTTTTCGGCAATTTTCGACACGCGCAGCAGCGCTCGCAATCCCACAAACCGATCGGATCGTTGATCACCCCACAACCGAAGTCAAGCCGCACACCACTGTAGCGCCGGCTGCCAGCCGGCGTCTTTGTGTCAACGTGGCGTGACGCTGCTCCACTTACCTCAATCGATCCACCGATGCGGCGCCGTTGACTTTTTGTCTCAACTCCCTATGCCGCTCCACTATGTGCGTATGTCCAACGCGTCTTCCTCCTGCCTCGCCGCACAAAAACGCCGGCAAGCTGCCGGCGCTACGCACCCCTGCGCCCCCGCGCGAATCGAATTTCCAAAATCCCTTGACTTTTTCTTCGACTTATGCTACTAATACCTTTGAAGTAAGCCGTACCCCAGGCGCGAGGCTGGTTCTTCTGGGCCCGCAGGATTCCGCGCCAAACAACTAAAGATCAGGAGCCACAAGAAAGTGCTTGGCCACGCCGCCAAGTCGATCTGCTTTCCGCCGGAGATTCCCGCGAGTCACACCTCACCCGGATTTCAGCCGCCCGCGAAAATTCTAATCGATACAATTCCAAAATTAGAATCTCCCCCAACTCACACAAAACAAACGGCAAAACCAAATTCTAATCGATACAAAACAGGGGCAACCCACTTTTCATCCGTTCGCCGCCGCAAACCCGAAAAGCGCCTTCGGACGCGAAGGAAGGTGTTAGCAGATATGCCGAATGTCACGGATTCGACATGGCTGCGGCACAAAGGAGGGTTTAAGCTGAAGACTGATTTTCGGAGCCGATGAATGTCACAGCCCGTGGCGCACGCGAAAGAGAAAGACGATTCCCTCCTCGGCGCGATTGCAACTCTCAAAGCGCCGAAGGTGGATGAATTTCAATTCGTCCGCTATCACATCGAAGGCGCGGTCGCGCGGCTCACTCTCGATCGCCCCGAACACAATCTCCTGAACGAGCGCATGTTGAGCGAAATCGCCGCGGGGATCAATTCCATCGGCGAACGGCGCGAAATCAAGCTCATCGTCATCGATTCGGCCGCGAAATCATTCTGCGGCGGCATCGAACTCGGCGAATACACGCAGCGCCGCGTTTTTCAGCTCCTCGACGCGTTCCACAACGCTTTCGCCGCGATGATGGACACTTCGAAGCCGGTGCTGGTGGTCATCAACGGCCCGGCGTTCGGCGGCGGCTCGGAACTCGCCGCGCTTGCCGACCTGGTGGTCGCGACACCGAAAGCCCGCTTCGCGCAGCCGGAAATCAAGCTCGGCGTTTTTCCGCCGCTCTCGGCCGTGATTCTGCCCTACATTCTCGGCCCGAAAGTCGCGCTCGAGCTGGTGCTAACAGGCGAAGCGATGACCGCCGAGCGCGCCCACGATCTCGGCTTGGTCAATCGCCTGGTGCCGGAGACGCAGCTCCAAAAAACGGTGGACGAGCTGATTTCCAAAGTGACGGCGCAATCCGGACCGGTGCTGACGATGGCGAAGAAAGCAATTCTAGGCAGCGTCGGCGTCCCGCTCCGCGAAGGCGTCCGCAACTCCATGAAAATTTTCCTCAACGAACTCTCCGATCTGGAAGACTCGCAGGAAGGCCTGCGCGCCCTGGTGGAAAAACGCGCTCCGAAGTGGAAGAATCGATGACCTCGTGTCCCGTCAACGCATCACCGCGCTGTTTGCCTCGAGCTTTGCGGCCTTCTCACTGACCACTTGGCTGCTGACGAAGACCAACTTCGGCGGCGATGCTGGACACGACGCGAGCACGCCCGAAGGCGTTGTGCGCATGCAACTCGATGCGCTGGCGCAGAGCGAGCCGCAGATTGCCTACGGGCTTTTCTCGCCGCAGTATCGCGCCGAAGTTCCGTTCGCGGCGTTTGAGGAAATCGTCAGGTCGCACGGCGGAATGTTCCGCGCGAAAACGATTGCGATCGAAGACATCGCAAAATCGTATTCGCGCGACGAGATGCGCGTGCGCATCGGTTCGGCAGACGGCGAGCACTACGTCGCGCGCTACTCGACGATTTTGATCGAAGGGCGCTGGTGGATTGATGAGATGCGCTGGCGCGTGGACGAAGCGCCGCCCGAGCGCGTTTTCACCCGCGCGCTGAACGACGACGCTGCGAGAAGTCGCAAAGCGGCGGCGCGAATCGGCGCGCGAGCATTTGACACCGCGTGCCGCGCCGCTTAGACTGCGAATGAAAATTTGAGCTGGCCGGGGGAACGGGAAGGCCGTGAAATTCGGCCACGGTCCCGCCACTGTGATCGGCCGGCGCTGCGGATCGAAGTCATCCACTGGCGCGCGTCGCGCGAATCGCGCGAAGCGAGCCGGGAAGGATCGTTCCGGATGTGACTGCGGAGCGAGCAGCGCCAGAATTTCCGACGCCTGCGTGCAGCAAACGCGGGGCGGAAAGGCCGAGAGTCAGGAAACCTACCCCGGCAGTTGCGCCAACGCCCTTCGCGAGAAAGGGCGCGGCTGGGAAGCCCCATTTTTCTCGTGGGGCTTTTTTATTGAGGCAAAGATTTTGCGACGATTGATGCAAACGCGAAAAATGATCGGACGCGCTGCGGCAATCGCTGTGCTGGCGAGCGCGATGCTTGTTCTCGGCGCGCGCATTGCGTCGGCGAGTCCCGCGGCCAGCGATGCCACACGCGTCGTCGTGGACGAAACTGGGCGGCGCGTGACGTTGCCTGCGGAAGTGCACCGCATCGTCTCGCTTGCGCCGAATTTGACGGAGACGATTTACGCCATAGGCGCGGGCGCGCGGCTTGCGGGCGATACGGATTTTTGCGATGTGCCGGACGAAGCCAAAGCGAGGCCGCACGTGGGCGCGCCGATCAATCCGAGCCTCGAAGCAATCGTGGCGCTGAAGCCCGACGTGGTGCTGGCGTCGGCCTCGATCAATTGGCCGGCAACTGCGGATGCGCTGCTGAAAATGGGAGTGCCGGTTTACACCACTGATCCGCACAGCGTGGACGACATGATCGCGGGGATCGCGCACATCGGCGAAGTGATTGGCGCCGATGCGGCAGCGAATTCTCTCGTCGCTGGATTGCGCGCGCGGCTTGCGGCCGTCGAGGAAAAGCTTTCGGGCCGCACGCCGAGGCGCGTGCTGTTCATTGTCTGGGATGATCCGCTAATTTCGATCGGCAGACACACATTCATCGCCGACGCGCTGCGGCTCTCGGGCGGCGCTTCGGTGATTGATGTCGAACAAAACTGGCCGCACGTGGGTTTGGAGCACGTTGTGCGGCTTCAGCCTGAGTTTTTGGTTTTCACCGGCGACCACGGCGACGGCGAAGCGTCGAAACTCGACGAACTGCGCGAGCGCAAAGTTTGGCGCGAACTCGAGGCCGTGAAGGCTGGCCGCGTGGCGTTCATCAGCGGCGAAGTGAACCGGCCTGCGCCGAAGTTGATTGACGCCATCGAAGATCTCGCGAGGCAATTGCACCCGGAAGCGTTTGCGAAAGCGCCGGACGCGGGAGGCGCGCGCTGATGCAGCCATTGACGCCGCGTCGAATCCTGGGAATTTGCGCGCTGCTGGGCGTGGTGTTGTTCGTCGCCGTGGTGATCTCGCTGCGGCTGGGCGCGTATCCGATGTCGTTTCGCGCGATCCTCACGTCGCTGTACGAAAGTGTGATGGGGCGCGGCGACCAGATTCCCACCGACTACCAGATGGTGATATTCGGCCTGCGGCTGCCGCGCATCGCATTTGGAATCATCGTCGGCGGGGCGCTGGCGGTTTCGGGCGCGGGATTTCAGGCGCTGCTGCGAAATCCGCTGGCCGATCCGTACGTGCTCGGCGTTTCGAGCGGAGCGGCGCTGGGCGCGATCGTGAGTCTGATTTTTGCGCCGCACGTGCCGCTGGCGATGCAGGGTGCCGCGTTTGCTGGAGCGGGCATCACGATTCTGGCGGTTTATTTTCTCGGGCGGCGCGGCGGGCAAATCGACAGCTCGACGCTGCTGCTCGCGGGAATCATTTCGGCGTCATTTCTTTCCGCGATCATCATGTTTTTGATGACCACGCTGAGCGGGCGCGATTTGCGCGGGATGGCGTTCTGGCTGATGGGCGATCTGCAAACTCCTCCACAGTTGCCGCTTGGATTTCTGTGTTTCGTTTCGCTTGCGGCGATCGGAGCGATCTATACGACCGCGTCGGACCTGAATCTGATTCTGACCGGCGAGCAAGAGGCGCGGCACCTTGGCGTGAACGTGGCGCGAGTGAAACTCGTGGTGTATCTCTCGGCGTCGCTGCTGACGGGACTTGCAGTTTCGGTGAGCGGCGCGATCGGGTACGTGGGATTGCTAGTGCCGCACGTGATGCGGATGTTGTTTGGATCGGATTACCGGATTTTGATTCCTGCATCGGCGTTGGGAGGGGCGATTGCAATTGTCGCGGCGGATACTTTGGCGCGCACGGTTGCGTCACCGACGGAATTGCCGGTGGGCGCGATGACCGCGATTGTCGGCGCGCCGGTGTTCATCTATTTGCTGCGGCGGAGAGTGGGATGAGCGCGCGCGGGGCATCACTGGAAGGTGCGGGGCGCGGCGGAAGCGCGCCTCCGGAACCGAGCGACGTCCGGCTGCACGTCGAGCAGGCGAGTTATGCGTATGCGGTGACGGATCGCGGCGCGCCGAAATTTGCGCTCGGGCCGGTGAGCTTCAAGGCCAGCCGGCACGAAATCATTTCAATTCTCGGGCCGAATGCCAGCGGCAAATCGACTCTGCTGAAACTTCTCGCCGGAGTTTTCAAGCCGATTTCGGGATTCGTGCGCGTGGATAGTTTCGATGCGAGCGAACTAGAGCCTAAGGCGCGGGCGCAGAAAGTGGCGCTGGTGCAGCAGGAAAGCGCGCTCCTGTTTCCTTTGCGCGTTTGGGAATTCGTGCTGCAGG
Organism: uncultured Acidobacteriota bacterium; assembly: GCA_963812645.1. Classification (GTDB taxonomy): domain Bacteria; phylum Acidobacteriota; class Terriglobia; order Acidiferrales; family UBA7541; genus Palsa-147. Next base: position 140,713 of record CAWEVU010000013.1, on the reverse strand, counting down.
GGCGCTATCCCTACGGGCGGCGGCTGCGATTTGAATCCGAAGAAGATTGCTTGATGGCAGGAAACGCGCTGGCGCAGGTGGGCGCGACGGACTTGCGCGATCGTTGGATGGAGCAGCTCTCGGGCGGGGAGAAGCAGCGCGTGATCTTGGCGCGGGCGCTGGCGCAGCAGCCGGCGTTGCTGCTGCTGGATGAGCCGACGCAGCATTTGGATATCGGCGGGAAATTGGAATTGCTGCGGCGATTGCGGCGATTGGCGGATGAGAATCGATATACGGTGGTGGTGGTGACGCACGAGTTGAATTTGGCGGCGGAATTTTCGGACCGGATTTTGTTGCTGCATCGCGGGAAGGCGCTGGCTTGCGGGCCGCCGGCGGAGGTTTATCAGAGGGAGATTTTGGAGCCGGTGTTTGATGCGCCGCTGGATGTGGAGATTGCGCCGAGTGGAAGGCCGCGGGTGATGTTGCGGGAAGTGAATGAGGGGCCATGGGGGCCGAGGAATTAGGTGTGGACGCGGTGACGGACACACACGGTGGAGCCCTTGGCGTGATTTGTAGTGGGGGTTACGTCGGCGGGCGCAGCAAGCGGCGCCCCTACGAAGAGGAAAAGCGGGTCAAGTTGGGTTTGAGATTTAGAATTTCGAAAGGCAAGGGCTAGAGTTTTTATTCTGCGGCGTTGCTAGCTGGGTGACATTTTCGGCTTGGGGCGCTGCGCGACTTAACACGAGACTCCGTGCACGGGAAGACGGTGAAAAGCCGTCGCCGCCGCGCGACTGTAAGGCGGGAATTGTTGGGTGCGGACCACTGTTCCGTTCGCTGACTCTCGATCCGCGAGAGTTGGCTGCGGGATGGGAAGGCCGCGCCTGAGATACCGCCGAGCCAGGAGACCGACGGAGCCTCAATCCTGAAAGCGGCCGCGGCGATTTTTTTGCCGCGCGTCGCAACGGGACAACCTTCAACTCCCGCGCGAGAGGGAGAGGAGGAAACCATGAAAATTCGTTTGCTGTGGATGGCGGCGATTGCAGTTGTGTGCCTGCTGGTTCCCGGGAAATCGCTTCACGCACAATCCAACGAAACTTCCAACGCGAAATTGACCGGAGTGCTGACGGATCCGAGCGGAGCGGTGGTCGGCGGAGCGATCGTTCGAGCGATTCCGTCTGGAGGCGCCGCGATTGCTGCGTCGAGCGGCGCGGACGGACGCTTCACACTTTCGCTGAATGCAGGCCGGTATCGAGTTGTGATCGTGGCGACTTCGTTCACGCGAGTTGAGCAGGAATTTCTCGCTTGCGGCGGGGGAGACGCGAGAATGGAATGTGCGGCTGGTGCTGGAGCGGCTTTCGGCGAACGTGGTGGTGAGCGCCACCGCGGAACCTACGCCGGCGACATCGGCGACGTTTCCGGTGGACACGATCACGCGCGAAGACATCAACCAAAGGCAGGCGATTTGGCTCGCGCCTTTGATCGCCAGCGAGCCGGGAGCGGCACTCTCGAAGCTTGGGCCGGGCGGCGGCGTGGCTTCATTTTTTCTCGATGGCGGCGATTCGAATTTCACGAAATTTCTGGTGGATGGCGTGCCGATGAATCAGCCGGGTGGGGCCATCGAGCTTGAGAATTTCGATCTTGATGGAGTGGACAAAGTTGAGATCGTTCATGGCGCGTCGAGCGCGCTATTTGGCTCGGATGCTGTCAGCGGCGTGGTGCAGGTGTTGTCGCATCGCGGGACGACCACGACGCCGGAGTTGGTGCTGGAGGGCGATGGCGGGACTTTCGAAAGCGGGCGCGGGAGCGCGCAACTGAGCGGGTTGGCCGGCAGATTCGACTATTCGGCGACGGCCGGTTATTTCGCGACGTCGGGGCAAGGGCCGAATGACTACATGCGCGATCTCGGGCTCGCTGGGAATGCGGGATACAAATTCTCGGACACAAATTTGCTGCGGCTTACGGTGCGTGATTCGACTTTTGACAGCTGGAGTGCCGGGGCAGGAGCTTTTATTGCCGCCGAGCCTGGTGGATCACGACAATCTGCATACTTTTACCACTGGATTGACCTGGGATTTTCAGACGAACGAGCACTGGCACAATCATTTGATCGGATGGGACACGCGCATCGATCAGGGATTTTTCAATTCGTTTGGGAATGCGTTCAATCTTTTCAATCGCGCCGGATTCGACGAGCAAGCGAGCTATTTGTTTCCGCGCGGCGGCGTCACGCTTGGCTACACGTACGAGGTGGAGAATGGATCGGAGGGCGGGCCACATTCGCGACGGAACAATCAGGCCGGGTACATCGAGGCGCGCTATCAATTCGGTCAACGCGTTACGGTGACCGCGGGAGCGCGGGCCGAGGCGAATGCGAGTTTTGGAACGCGCGTGGTGCCGCGGGCGGGCGTCGCTTATGCGTTGCGGTTCGGGCACGATTTCTGGGGCGCGACGCGATTGCGGGCTTCTTATGGCGAGGGAATCAAGGAGCCGGATTTCTTTGATTCGTTTTCGCAAGACCCTTGCGATCCGGGGAATCCGAATTTGTCGCCGGAGCGGAGCAAGACGTTTGATGCGGGGCGGATCAAGTGCTCGGCTTCGGATCGCTTGCGCGTTTCGGTGGATTTTTTTCACAACGATTACTACGACATCGTGAGCTTTGCTTCGTTTCCGCCTACGGCGGCGTGCCCGTTTGGAACCGGAACATTTTTCAATACGGACAAGGCGCGGGCTTATGGGGCGCGGACTTCGTTTGAGGCGAAGCCGGTGCGCTGGCTGAGATTTATGGGGAATTACACTTACGACGATTCGCTGGTGATTGCATCGCCGAACTTTTTTCGATGCGACGCTGGCGCCGGGAAATCGATTGGCGAAGCGGCCGATGCATTCGGCTTCGCTGATTGCCAACGCACATTTTCGGAGGATGAATTGGAATGTGGCGGGGTATTACGTGGGGCGGCGGACGGATTCGGATTTTCTGGGATTTGGGATTACCAGCAATCCGAGTTACGTGCGGTGGGATTTGGGGACTAGTTATGAGTTCACGCGGAAGTTGTCGGCTTTGGCGCGGGTGGAGAATTTGTTTGACAGGAGATATCAAGAGGCGATTGGTTATCCGGCCTTGGGATTGAATTACCGGTTGGGGATGAGATTTGTTTGGGGAGGTGAGGGATTAAGAGCGGGATTACCGCAGAGACGCAGAGGGCGCAGAGAAACGCGGAGGGCCGAACGGCTGTTTAGCGGCGACGCTTGTGAAGTCTCGTCGCCAGAACCAGGAGAGCTCCAACGAAGCTAAAAATTACGGCGTTCAGAGTCCCGATCATCACCGCACGCCGGGCAAATTTCGCGAAGGGAGAGCCTATGCCGTCGACGTTTGGGCACTGCGGACAGAGGTGTCTGAAAGCTTCAGGTATTCCGCCGAACGGCCAATAAAACAAGGCCGCCGACACAAAGCCTAAGACTGCTAGCGTCGAAACTATTTTCTTCAAAGCGCCGGCCCCGACGAACTCGCCCACGATCACACCTATTTTAGCGCATGTCGATCTGCGTGGCGTCGCGCGCGTGTGGGCCCCACAGCGGATGCTATAATTCTGCGTCTGATATGGCTAAGACTACTGAAGAGGCGGGGCGGGTGGCGCCTGAGGTGATGGCGCGGTACGAGGCCGTGATTGGGCTGGAGGTGCACGCGCAGCTTTTGACCGAGACTAAAGCGTTCTGCGCTTGCTCGCGGCGATTTGGGGATGCGCCGAATTCGAATACTTGTCCGGTGTGTCTGGGATTGCCGGGGGCGCTGCCAGTTTTGAATCGCAAGGCGCTGGAATTGGCGATGCGGGCTTCGTTGGCGTTGCATTGTGGGGTGCAGGAACGCTCGCGATTTGCGCGCAAGAATTATTTTTATCCGGACTTGCCGAAGGGCTATCAGATTTCGCAGTACGAATTGCCGCTGGCGACTGAGGGCTGGCTGGAGATCGAGCACGGCGGAGCGACGAAGCGCATCGGAATTACGCGCGTGCATATGGAAGAAGATGCGGCGAAGAATATTCATGAGGGATTTCCGGAGTCGGATCGCTATAGCTACATTGATTTCAATCGCGGCGGCGTGCCTTTGATTGAGATTGTTTCGGAGCCGGATTTGCGGGCGCCGGCGGAGGCGCATGCTTATTTGACGGCGCTGAAGCAGATTTTGCTCTATACCGAAGTGAGCGATTGCAATATGGAGGAAGGCTCGCTGCGCTGCGATGCGAATGTGAGCGTGCGGTCTGCGTCGGGCGGAGAAATTCGGGACGAAGGTGGAAGTGAAGAATTTGAATTCGTTCCGGTTTCTGCAGCGGGCGCTGGAGCATGAGATTGAGCGGCAGATTTGGGCGATCGAGGCCGGCGGGGTGATTGCGCAGGAGACGCGGCTTTACAACGTGGCGGCCGGGCGAACGGAGTCGATGCGCTCGAAGGAATTTGCGCACGATTACCGCTATTTTCCGGATCCGGATTTGCTGCCGGTGGTTGTGGATGCTGCGCTGCAGAAGCAGGTGCTCGAGTCGATGCCGGAATTGCCGGAGGCGAAGCGGGGGCGATTCGTTCGCGATTTCGGGATTACGGCGTATGACGCCGGCGTGCTTGCGGCTACGCGGGGGCTGGCGGATTATTTCGAAGGCGTCGTGCAGGCTGGAGCGCCGGGAAAGACGGCGGCGAATTGGATTTCGACGGAGCTCTTGGGGCGATTGAACGAGAGCGGGAAAGAAATTTCGGATTCGCCCGTGACGCCGGTGGGGCTTGCCGGGTTGATCGGCAAAGTGGAAGCGGGAGAAATTACCGGGTCGACGGGGAAGAAAGTTTTTGCGCGGATGTTTGAGACGGGAAAGTCCGCGACTGACGTGATTGCCGCGGAGGGATATTCGCAGATCAGCGATACGGGCGAGATCGAGCGGATTGCGCGCGGCGATTGTGGCGAAGAATCCGGAGAACGCGGCGAAATATCGCGGTGGGAATGAGGGCGTGTTCAAGTTTTTTGTGGGGCAGGTGATGAGAGAGACGCGCGGGCAGGCGAATCCGCAGGCCGTGAATGAAATTCTCAAGCGCATTTTGGGCGAGAGTTAGAGGACGCGTGGCGACACTGGCAACGGGCGATAAGGCGCCGGCATTTCATTTGCATGCCGATGATGGGCGCGAAGTGGCGTTGAAGGATTTCCACGGGCGAAATGTGGTGTTTTATTTTTTCCCGAAGGCGCTGACGCCCGGTTGAACGAATGAAGCGACCGAGTTTCGGGACGCGATGAAGAAATTCGAGAAGATCGACGCGGCGATCGTCGGGTGCAGCGCGGACAGCGTGGAGACGCAGGCGAAATTCAAGACGCGGCACAAATTGAATTTCACTTTGCTGGCGGATCCGGATTTCAAGGCGATTGAGGCTTATGGGGCGCGGCGGATGAAACAGTTTCTGGGGAAATCGTTTCTGGGGATCGTGCGAATGACTTTTTGGATCGGGGCGGACGGGCACATCCGGCGGGTGTGGGACAACGTTTCGATCAAGGGGCACGCGGCGGATGTTTTGAAGGCGATCGAGGAAGCCTGAGCGGGGTTCATGCAGGGAATCGTATCGCTACTGGATGGCGAGGCGCGGGAGCGAGTTGAGCAGTTGTGGCAGGAGTTGCGGCGGGATTTTGGGGTTCGCGGGATTCACGCTAAGAGATTTCCTCATTTTTCCTACCATGTGGCGGACGAGTACGACCTGGGGCGCTTGCGACCGGGGCTCGAGACGCTTGCCAGTGCCGCGCGGAACTTTTCTGCGCAGACTAGCGGGATTGGGATTTTTACGCGCAAGGAGCCGGTGATTTACCTGCCTGTGGTGCGATCCGGAAAATTGCAACGCATTCATGGCGATGTTGCGCGGCTTGCGGAACCTTTGGTTTCTGGGATCAATAAATGTTATGCGGCGGAGATTTGGATACCGCATATCACCATCGCGGAAGGCGACGTGGATATTTTGATTTTGCCGGAGATTGTGCGGAGATTTGGGGAGAGGAATTTTCGGTGGGAGATGCGGGTGACGAATTTGGCGGTGATTCGGGCTGTGGAGGACGTGCAGGAGATTTGTTTTCGATGTGAGTTTGGTGGGTGAGGTGAAATGGCAAAAGCAAGTGAGAGCCGAACTGCGGGAATGGGATCTGAAGACCCTCCCCTACAAAACCACCGAAATTCCCTCCTCGGTTGCTTCGATTTGGGCGTTGTCGATTAGGCGGGTTTTGCCTATGAAGGCTGCTAGTAGGATTAGGCAGGATTTTCGCAGGGTTAGGACTGGCTCGAGCGTATCGGCGTCCACGATTTCGGCGTAGTCTAGCGCGGCGTTTGGTTCCTTGTTGAAGACTTGGCGCATGGTTTCTAGTAGGCGGGCTACTTCAGTTTGTCCTGCTTCGATTTCTTTTTTTGCAGAGCTTAGCGCGCGGTAGAGGACTGTGGCGGCGCGACGGGCGTCTCGTTCGAGATAGGCGTTACGCGAGGACATGGCCAGGCCGTCGGGTTCGCGGATGATCGGGCAGGTGATGACTTGCGTATCTAGATTTAGATCGGTTGTCATCTGGCGAATGATGCGGAGTTGCTGGGCATCTTTGCGGCCGAAATAGACGCGCTGCGGTTGGACGATTTCGAAAAGCTTCAGGACTACCGTGGCGACGCCGCGGAAATGGCCGGGGCGCGAGCGGCCTTCGAAGCGATCGCTCAGGCCTTCGACGCTGACTGACGTGCGGAAGCCGGCTGGATACATCTCGCTTGCTTCTGGAGCGAAGAGATAATTCACACCGAGACTTTCAAGAGTGGCGGCAGTCGTGCTCGAAAGTGCGCGGATACTTCTGCAAGTCTTCGCCGGGACCGAATTGCATCGGATTCACGAAAATCGAGGCTACGACCGGAGAACAATCTTGCTTCGCGGCGCAGACCAGAGAGACATGGCCTTTGTGTAGCGCACCCATTGTGGGGACCAGGCCTAAGGCGTGTTCTTTGGCGCGGGCGTCGTGCGCGATTTGCTTCATCCATTCGATGGTGCGGATTATTTCCATGATGAGGGCGATGAGTGGGGCGCGTCGTGGTGGTCAGGTATTAAGAAAATGCAGATCCCTCGCTTCGCTCGGGATGACACCGAGAGGACTTTTTTCCGCAAACCGTAACGCCGTGCGCCAGTTGTGCGAACGGCGGCACGACTGAAGTCGTGCCCTGACAAACCGTGGATCCCGATTGCTCATGCGGAGGCCTTTGCGGTGCGCTCGCGGAAGAAATAGATCATGTCGGTGCCTTGGGCTTTGGCGCCGAGTTGGCGAAGCATTGTGGCGATCTGGCCGCGATGATAGGTGCCGTGATTGGCTAGATGCTGCAGCATTTGCCAGCCGGGTTGGGTTTGCGGGACGCCTTGCGTGGTTTTGAATTCGAAGTTGCGGGCGAGATCGGCTTCGGTAAGTGCGGCGATGAAATCGTTCATGTCGCGCTCGACGTCTTCCCAGCGGGCGCGGACAGCGGCGAGATCAGCGTAATCCGAGGCAGGACGGCAGAGTCGAATGCGAGCGGCCGTGAAAGCGTTCGAGCCAGAGCCATTCTGCGCCGCAGATGTGCACGAGAGTGTCGCGGACGGATTTGAAGCTGGAGCCGAGGTCGCGAGTGAATTGCTCGTTGCTGAGCGCGGCGCAGGATTCGAGCGCGCGATGGTTGGCCCAGGAATTGTATTCGAAGAGAGTGCGGATATCGTCGGCGTTCATGGGAGGCTCCTTTCAAATTGCTTGGGCACCTAGTGGACGGTTAGATCCTTAGGGCCCCGAAATGCGCGGGGCCCTCAGGATGACAACGATAACTCCGCGCGGCGCGCTTCGACAATTCAAGTTATCAGACGCGTTGGCGCGCGAGAAAGCGGCTGCGAGCCTCGGCCGAGAGATGATAGGACTCGTCGTCGGACGGGAAGCGGCCGCTGTGAACGTCGTCGCAGAACTCCGTTGCGGCGCGGGCGATGATTTCGCCGAGGTTGGCGTAACGGCGCGCGAACTTGGGCGTGTGGCCATTGGTTAGGCCGAGCATGTCGTTGATCACGAGGACCTGGCCGTCGCAGTCGGGCCCGGCGCCGATGCCGATAGTGGGGATGCCGAGCTCGGCGGTGATGCGGGCGGCGACCTCGCGCGGCAGCGATTCTAGAACGATGGAGAACGCGCCGGCGGATTCTACGGCGCGAGCGTCGCGGAGGACTTGCTGCGCGGCTTCTTCGCTGCGGCCCTGAACTTTGAAACCGCCGAGAGCGTTTACCGATTGCGGCGTGAGGCCGACGTGGCCCATCACCGGGATTTCCGCTTCGACGAGGCGGGCGATCAGTTCGATGCGGCGCTCGCCGCCTTCGACCTTCACCGCTTCCGCGCCGCCTTCTTTGACGAAGCGCAGAGCGGTACGGACCGATTCCTCGATGGAGGCGTGATAGCTGCCGTAGGGCATGTCGGCCACGACCAGCGCGTGCTTTGTGCCGCGACGGACGGCTTTCACGTGGTGCAGCATTTCGTCGACGGTTACGGGCAGAGTGCTGTCGTAGCCGAGGACGACCATGCCGACGGAATCGCCTACGAGGAGAATGTCGACACCGGCGTCATCGAGAAGGCGCGCGGTGGGGAAATCGTAGGCCGTCAGGCACGTGATTTTGCTCGTCGATGCGGTGGAATCGGAAGTACGGCGGGACTTGCGGGATGCGATGTCGGGCACGGTGATTTTCCCGTTGCCCGCACGGGGTGCTGCGCTCATGCGAACCTCCGGTGCCGCTCCGTGTGGTCAGGATGCAGCCCTGTAGACACAGTTTAGCAGAATGGGGCGGTGGGAGCCAGAGGGAGTGCGGTTGGTGGCGACGTTTGCATCGGGGGCGGCTGAATTAGGGGCCGAACGGCGGGAGGGTCTGAAGACCCTCCCCTACGAGAGAAGATTAAGTCGTTGCGACTGGAGTGGGGACTTGGGGTTCTACGCCCTTCCAGCCTACTGGGCGGCCTCTTACGGCTTCTCGCAGGGCGCGGAACAGGACTACGTACATCATTTGGCGGTAGTAGAAACGCTGGATCAGGAGCGGGGCTAGGAGCGTCCAGTCTTCGTGTTTTTCCAGGGCGAAGGCTATTACGCAGGTCAACAGGTCGATGAACATGAAAATGGCGAAGAATATTAGCGAGCGCTCGACGTCTTGCGCGGTCCAGAGCTGCGGGAGGCGCGTGAAATGAAATTGCGCGAGGCCCCAGAGCACCAGCGAAACCAGGAAGAGCAAGTCGAGGACAGGTGAGACCAACGGAAGCAGAATCTGGAACAGGAATATATTCGGCAGCGCGATGAGGCCGAGCGAGCCGTACTTCTTTCGGCCCAGCGTGTCGCGATGCTTCCAGACTGCTTGAATCGTGCCGAAAGGTCCAGCGGAACCGCTGGCGGATTAGGGCCTCGACGGTTTCAGGGACTTCGGTGTGGCCGATGGCGTCTTCGTCGTAGACGATTTTCCAGCCGCTGCGACGGATCGTGATTGTGAGATCAGTGTCTTCGGCCACCGTATCGCGCGAAAATCCTTCGCAACTGCGCATGAGATCGGCGCGCCAGGCTCCCACTGCGCCCGGAACTACGGGAATGCAATTCAGGAGATCGAAGGCGCGCTTTTCGAGATTTTGGCTGGTGATGTATTCGAGGGCCTGCCAGCGCGTCAGCCAGCGATTGCGATTCATCACCTTCACGTTTCCGGCGACAGCTCCGACGCGCGCATCGGCGAAATTGCGGACGAGCTTGGTGATGGCGTCGGGATCGACGATGGTATCGGCGTCAATGGTGACGATGATTTCGCCCGACGCGGCGGCGAGACCGTGATTGAGAGCCGCGGGCTTGCCGCGATTTGGCTGGGAGATGAGTCTGACGCGGGGGTCGCCGTCGAACTCTTCGCGGACGAGTTCGCCGGTGCGGTCCATCGAGCCGTCGTCGATCACCAGAATTTCCAGTTTCGGATAAATGGAAGCGAGCGCGGCGCGGACAGTGGCGACGATGACCGCTTCTTCGTTGTAGGCGGGGATGAGCACGCTGACCGGTGGCTGATATTCTGGATGATCGCCCGGCGCGGGCCGCGCCTTCTCGACGAGCGCGAGCAGCCCGATGATTAACGCGCGGCCGCTGACGAGCAAAATTCCCGTGACGAAAATGAATGTAATGACGAGCCGGAACCAGTGCGCCAGCTCGAAGATGAACCAGTCGCTGCGCGCCCAGAGCCACTCTTTGTGGCTGAGCGGCACCATGACTTCGCCGCGCGTCTCGCCCAGAAGATCGGACACCGCGACGAACTGAAATCCCTTTGCCCTCATGCGATCGATCACCTCAGGCAACGCCGCGACGGTCTGACTGCGGTCGCCGCCGCCATCGTGCATGAGAATGATGTTCCCGCCAGTGGTTTTTAATTGTTGCTGCGATTGATCGAGGACGCGCTGAACGATGGTAGCCGCGGGCGGAGGCGCCTGGCCATTGCCTTCGCCCCAATCGTGTGGATCGATTTGTGAGCCGATAATCATGTAGCCCATGGATTGCGGAATCGGCAGATACGAAATTTCGCTGGCGGTTTCGGGCTGATGATCGATTCCGTACGGCGGACGGAAGAGAATTGTCTTCACGCCGAGAATGGATTCAAAGAGGCGCTCGGTGAGATTGAGCTCGATTTGAATCTGAGTCTTGGAGATTTCTTCGATGTCTGGATGCGTGTAACTGTGATTTCCGATCTCGTGACCTTCGTCGAATTCGCGGCGAATGAGTTCGGGCGCATTATCGGCATTCGTGCCGATGGCGAAAAAAGTCGCGGGGACGTGCTTCTGCTTCAAGACGTCGAGAATGCGGGGCGTCCACTCCTGATCGGGGCCGTCGTCAAAAGTGAGAGCGACTTTGTATGGCGCCGCGCCCATTTGCTGGATGCGCCAGGACATGGGATAGCTTTCGAAGCTCTCATCATCGAACGCGTCGGATTCAGCGTCGTAGTCGAAGCTGCGTTTGCCGCTGACGGGCGTGGAGGAAATTTTCCAGATGTCGCCGCGGCCTTCAAGAATCAGATCGTAGCCGGGCGGGATCTCAGTGATTTTGTTGCGGTCGGCTTCCGTGGGATGCGTGGCGTCCCAAATGAACCAGAGCGAGGGATCTTCGGAGCCGAGGCGCCAGACGACCGTGCCGCGGACGCCGAGGGCTTCTGCGCTGCGCAGCTCGTTGTACGCGGTGACGGCGTCGAGCATCCAGACGTTGTGGACGACGTTGTTTTCGTCGGAGTAGGAATAGTGAGGATTGAGCGAAGCGGGATCGAAAACCACGTCGGCTTCGGACTCTACGGCCTGCACGACGGCGGCTTGAAAGGTCATGGCCGTGCCCGATGGGTGCGGCACGGCTTTGGACTTCTCCGGCCAGTCGTAGGCGTAATTGGCGATGCCCATGACCAATTTTTCGGCGGGGACCAGCGCGAGAATTTTGTTGAGGTTTGTCAGATACCAATCCTGCGCGGCGATGGGACCGGCCGGCGAAGTGAGCCAGTGCTGGTCGTAGTTCATCAGGATGATCGCGTCGGCAGCTTGCCCGATGCCTTTATAGTCGTAGGCCCAATCAGCGGCGGGGAGCGCGACCATCAACTTCAGATTCTGCGCGTGATACGCGGTGGCGAGTTCCTGGACGAATTTGCGGAAATCGTCCTGGCTCTTGTCGGGCACTTGCTCGAAGTCGAGAGCAACGCCGGTGAAATGCTGGGTGAGATCGTATTGCACGAGCGCGTCGATCAGCTTGCGGCGCGCGGCTGGATTGGCGAGTAGCTCGGCCATTTCATTGATGTGCCAGACCGTGCCGTCGGAATTTTGAAGCAGCGGCATGATGGGCAGCTCGACGCCGGTGGCACGCATCCAGTTGCCGATTTTGGGATCGAGATCGACATCGAGGCGGCCATCGGGCGAGATGGCCATCAGGCCTTCAGGGATGAGCAAGTCGAGTTCTTTGTAGTGAGCCTGGAGCGAGGCGAATCCAGCGGGATCACCGTTCTCGTAAAATGCGGCGCGCAGCGGGTCATAATGGTCAGGCTGCTTGCCGAGGCCTGCGACGCGCTTGTGGCGGCCTTGCCGTACGGGCGTGATTTTGGCGGGCTTCGCTTGGCGGATGGCGTGGCGAATCGGGTGCCTGTCGGGAAGAAGCGAGGCGCCGAGATCGGGATTGCGGAAAATGTCGATGATGAAGACGATCAGGACGAAGGCGAAGAGAGCGCCCGCGATTTCCATGACTCGGCGCGTACGTCGCCAACGGCGGCGTTCTTCATCGTAGAAAATTGGCTTGCCATTACCCATGGAGACAATCCAAGCTAGCCGTCCCGAAATTACGTGTCAATGACGACATCCAGTAAGATTCGCGCAAGTGTTGCGCTGGCCGTGGGCGCTGGGCTCGCTCTGCGGCTGTACCTCATCCATCGCTTTCCGATGAACGCAGCGGGAGATTCGGAGATTTACCTCGAACTGGCGCGCAACTGGCTGGACCACGGCGTGTATGGCATGTCGGTGAATGGCCACCTCACGCCCGTGGATCTGCGCTCTCCTGGCTATCCGGCGTTCCTGGCAGCAGTTTACGCTACGGTCGGGCGTTCGCGCTACGCCGTCTTACTGGCACAGGCTTTGGTGGATCTGGCCACGTGCGGCGTGGTGGCGATGCTGGCGGCGCGCGTGGCGCCTGCGGGGATGAAGCGGTGGGCTGCGAGCTGGCTGGGTTGTGGCTGGCGGCGCTTTGTCCTTTTGTGGCGAATTACAGCACGGGGATCTTGGCTGAGGTGCTGGCGACATTTTTTACGGCGCTGGCGCTGGCGGTGTTTGCGCGGTGGATTGAATGAGGACGGAGTGTCCGGTGAAATGCGGGCGGGGGGCATTCGGCGCCTTGCTGCAAAGTTCGTGGTTTCTTGGCGGATTGGTGGTGGGATTTGGGACGCTGGTGCGGCCTGAGGCGCCGCTGCTGCTGTTGCGGCGGGGTTGGTGCTGTTGGTGCGTTGGCGGCGGCGTGCGGATTGGTTGAAATTGATTCGGGCGGCGGCGTTGATGTTCGTGGGAATGATTTTGCCGCTGGTGCCGTGGGCAGTGCGGAATTGGCGTGTCCTGGGGGACGTGCAATTTCTCGCGCCGCGGTATTCGCAATTGCCCGGTGAATTGGTACCCAGGGGATTTTACGCTTGGACGAATACATGGATGTGGCGATTCCGCGATGTGTATCTGGTGCCGTGGAAGCTGGAGGACGAAGAGATCCGCATCGAGGATATTCCTGCTTACGCGTTTGATTCGGAGGAGGAACGCCAGCGGATTTCGGATGTGCTCGACGAGTACAACGATTCGCTCACGATTTCGGCGGATGAGGATCGCGAATTCGGGGAAATTGCGCGGGAGCGGACGATGAGGCATCCGCTGCGGACGTATTTTACGGTGCCGCTGAAACGCGCGTTCACGCTTTGGTTTACGCCGAGGATTGAGCTTTTGCCGTTTTCGGGGCAGCTTTGGCCGATTCGCGCGGCTTGGGAGGAAGATCCGGTGGATTTCAGCGTGACCGTTGGATTCGGGGCGCTGGGAATTCTGTTGGCGGCTGCGGGGATTTGGGGCGCTTGGCTCGCGCGTGGCTCGCCGGTGACGGCGCTGCTGGTGGCTTACTGCGTTGTGCGAACGCTTTATCTTCTGCATGTTGAGACGCCGGAGCCGCGGTATGTGATTGAATGTTTTCCGGCGGTACTGGCGCTCGCGGCGCAGACTTTTGTTGGCCGGCGAAGCAGAGCCGTGCTTAAGATTTGAAGTGGCGTGATTCCGGTTGGTTCGCACAAAAACGCCGGGTGGCAGCCCTTCGAGGCTCAGGACGAGCCGGCGCTACGGGACTAGCGCTCTTCCACTGGTTCGGGATGGATTGTTACGCGGAAAATTTGGGGAAATTTTTCCTTTACGCGATCTTCGAGAGCTGCGGTTACGTCGTGAACTTCGGTGACCGGCAAATTGCCGGGCATGGCGCAGTGGCAGGAGACCAGAATTTTGTGGTCCACGCTGCGGACGTGCACTTCGTGGCAATCCGCCATTTCGTTGTATTCCGATTGCAGCGTGCCGAGGAAGAGCTGTACAGCGCGGCCGAGATCGCGCATTTCTTCGGCGCCGGCGATCTGCGCGCCAAGAGGCTCGATATGAATATTGATCAGTGCATGGGGATCGGTGGCGCGGCGAATATCGTCTTCGAGTTCAGTGGCGCTCCTGTGGGCTTCGGTGAGGCTCGCTTTTTCATCCACTTCGAGATGCAGCTCGATGAAAAGATGGCCGTCGAACATGTGCGCGGAAAGCTCGTGAACCGGCAAGCCGTGTTTCTGCGCCACGGCGCGAATGGTATCGAATAAATTTTCGCCGGTGGGCGCGCGCGGCTCGAGGTGCACCACGACATCCGAGGGCACGATCTGGCTGATGCGTTGCTCGACGGCGTCGCTGGTGGCGTGAGCCTGCTCGAGCGTGGCGGTTCGCGGCACGCTGATGGTGACGTCCACGAAATGACGCTGCCCGGCGCGGCGCACGCGCACGCGATCGATGCTCAACACGCCATCAACTCCGCCTGCGGCTTCCTCGATCCGCTCGCGCAAGCCGGACGGCGCGACGTCTAGCAGCGCGTCCAGCGTCTGCTTTCCCAGACGCCCGCCAATCCAAATGATCACTCCCGCAACCGCGAGGGCTGCGAAAGCGTCCGTATAAGCGAGCCATGGAATGCCGAATTTCTGGCCAAGCCAGGCGGCGGTGATGCCGATAACTACTACGAAGGTGCTCCAGACGTCGGTGGAGAAGTGAAGGGCATCGGCTTGGAGGGCTTCGCTGGGATACTTCCGAGCGACGCGCGAGAGGGCGCGCGAGCGGACCAGATCGATACCCATGGCCGCGAGAAGAATTACGATGGCCATCACGCTGGGATGGAGATGAATTTCGTGCAGGAACAAGCGCCGCAGCGCTTCATAGATGATGTAGAGCGCCGTGATTAGCAGCAGCCCGGTCTCGACGAAGGCCGAGAAGCTTTCCACTTTGCCATGGCCGTAAAGATGATCGGCGTCGGCAGGTTTATCCGCGACGCGCACCGAAAGATAGGTGATCACGGCGGCGACAAGGTCGAGCACCGAATGCATCATCTCGGAGAGAATGCCGAGGCTGCCGGTAGCAACGGCGAGAAACGCCTTGAGGGACACCAGTATCACGGCCGAGCCAACCGAGCCCAGCGCGGCCAGCTTTTTTTCTCGAACGGCTTGCTCGACCGTATTCATCTAAAAAGCCCAAGGGATTATACGCTCGCCTGAGTTTGGCTGGGCGGACTCACTGCTTTACACTGAAGCGATCGAAAAATGACGACGACTCGCAGAATCGGACGGACCGTTCGCGAAGCTCCTGCGCGAGATAACCGGAAACGCATCGTTGCGGCGCTCGTGCTCGCGGCGGTGGTGCTCTTCTTCGCGTATTCGCTGTGGATTGAGCCGTTCCGCGTCGAAGTCGTTCATACTTCGGTGCAAGGAAAAGTCGCGATGCCGCTCAAAATCGCGCAGCTCAGCGATCTGCATACGCACGGAGTGGGAGCGCGGGAGCGGCGGGTGGTCGATATTCTAGACGACGAAAAGCCCGACGTGATTGTCATCACGGGCGATTCGCTGGGCGGATATGGCGGAACTTACGCGATGGTGCAGGATGTTCTTCAGCAACTTCACGCGCCGCTGGGCGTTTGGGCCGTGCGTGGAAATTTTGAGAATTGGAAGCCCGTCCAGCACGAACATGCTTTCTATGCGGGCGCCGGAGTGCACCTGCTGCTGAATTCCGGTACGCTGCTGCGAAACGACGTATGGCTCGCCGGCGTGGACGATCCCTACACGGGAAAGCCGAGCATTGAAGGCGCGCTCACCGGCGCTCCAATCGGAATTTACGAGATTCTGCTATTTCACTCGCCGGCGTATTTCGATCGTATCTCGGGTCGCGTCGACCTCTGCCTGGCAGGCCACACACACGGTGGACAGGTGCGTCCACCGTTTCTTCAACCGCTCTGGCTGCCGAAAGGCTGCTGGCCATACGTTCAAGGGTGGTATGAGGCTAAGGGCACGAGTTCCAAGATGTACGTCAATCGAGGACTCGGCATGTCGATTCTTCCATTGCGATTCAACAGCCGGCCGGAAGTCACAATCCTGACAGTCGAGCCTGAGACGAAACCGCCGGCTAATTGAGAGGCGGCTCGGTGACGAGAGGCAAGCGGCGCGGCTCTCCGTGGAAGCCGCGAACTTCTCCTTCTTCCAAAAGAATGGAAGGCGCGGCAATCGAGCTGGGAATCCCGGATTGCGCTGAGCCGAAAGCGCCGAGCGCCGTGCCGGCAAATCCTTGCGCTGGATTTTCGAGGTAATCGAAAACGCTCACGTCGTTGCCGATTCCCGCGAGATTGCGGATCGAGCGAAGTGTCAGGTTGTTCAGGCCCCCGCCGCGCACCAATTCTTCGTGGCCGTCTGCGACATAGACGCGGTAGAGCAAAAGCGGCAGCTTCTCGCCGCTCGAGATACCGGCCGCGAGGCCGCCGATCGTTTCATTGAAATCATCTTGCCGGACGGAGGATATTGCCGGATTGTCCATGCGACGGACTTCGATGCACCACTCGTGTCCATCGTCCTTGCAGATCGATAGGAATTTCTTCTTCAAATCTGCAGGACTCTCGCCGGAAGTGGATTCGAAGATCAGATTGCTTGGAAGCGGATGCGTGTCGGAGAGCAGCGCGGAGCGGGCGTGGCCATTCGAGGCGTAGAACTCGGGCCCCGGACGCCGCGACATCAGCAGATCCTTCAGGATTCCGTTCTCCACAATCGAAACGCGTTGCGGCCGCACGCCTTCATCGTCCACATCGTAGCCGCCGATCACGGGCTTCCCTTGATAAGCGCCGAGCGACGGGTCATCTATGAGAGAAACGCCGGCGGGCAACACTCGCGTACCCTCGCGTCCGGTCCATTCGCTGCGGCCGCCCAGCCCCTGCATCATCTCGTCGAAGCGCGGAAGCATCGAGAGCGGCCCGCGAGCGCCGGATAGCGACGGCGTCAAGACCTGGGCGAGCAAAGAGCCCGCGGCAGGCGCATCGAAGAGCATCGGACCGGTATAGTCGGGCACGAGCGGGCTCGATCGAAGAGCCACGAGTTCGCGTGCCGCGTCATCGAGCGACTTGCCGGCTTCATCCGCGGAGGGAAGGTCCGCGGGCTTCGCGACGTACTTGGTATAGAAATTCTGGACCTCCATGCCGTCTTCGGCCAGCGCGTCCATTCCGCCTTCAATTGCCGCAAAACTCCGCGAGACGCGAATCTCCGTGCCCTCGCTCGTGAGCAAGTAATAGGTGGTGTAAATGAGGTAGTACGTGACGCGCGAATCTTTCAACTCCGCGTTGCCGCGCACTGCTTTCGACGCGGCGCGCGCTTCGTCTTCCCAATTGCGCGAAGTCCAATCCGGCTCGAGGCGCGGCTCAACCTGAACGACGGGCGCAGCCTTCGAGAAATCGTCGATCTCGGGCGGCTTCGTCAGGCTACGCAGGAAGGCGCGCTTGACGGACATCTGCGTGAGAGCTTCTTTGTAGGCCTGGTCGGTCGAGAGCCAGAGATCCTGGCGTAGAGAATTGTAGTCGCGATCGATTCCCACTTGTCCGGCTGATCCGAGGAAGCCGCGAAAGCCTTCATCGCTGACGAAATTCGAACTGTCGAGGTGGTAGTCGCCGACGCGAATCGTGGCGAGCATGAAGCGGCTGCGAGAGTTGGTGGAAGAAAGCAGGGCGCCGAAGGATGTCGTGATGGTGCGCGCGTCGATGTCGAGAAGCTGGTACTGAATGTAGAAGGGCTTCTCGGCGCCGGCGATGGTTAGGCGTGTTTGAGAGCGCGCCATCTCGTCGCGAAGCGCGTGCAATGTCTGATCGTTATCTTCTGCCGCTGTCGGCGCGGTTTTTGCGCGGTGCGATGAAGACTTGGTCGCACCTGGCAATCGCACCGCCGCTGCGGCGGACGCCGGAACCACGAGGCCGGCGCAGGCGAGCAGCAGCGCACACGAAGCTGGGATTCGGAGGCGGATCATTCTCAATTGTTTCCTTTCGCTTCGGGGTCGTGCGCTGGCGGCGGCAGGATCGGCGGCTTGTCCGTCGAAGTTTCCTTCTTCTGAACTTCGAGTTCGGAAATCAGAATCGCGGGAGCCGCAGCTGCCACCGGGACGGAGCCCGATTCGGCGCCGCAGTAGCCATTGAAGATTTCCTGTGTGTCGCCGGTGGCCACGATTTTCGTGAGCGAGGCGAGCGGCGTTCCGACGATATCCACGCCGCGCACCAATTGATCCGGCTGCCCATCCGGGAAAACTTTGTAAACGACCAGAGGCAGGACCTGGAAAGCCTGCGGCTGTCCGCGGCCAGTGAACGTGAATCCGCCAGCGATGTCGTCAATCAGCAGGCCGTAGGGTTTGTTCTGTTTCTTGATGAGCTCGATGAGCTCGCGTCGCAGCTCCGCGTTGGTGACTGTCTTCGTGCTGGTCACAATCGTGTTGCCCATGCGCGCGATCGGCTGATAGCCAAGTTGGCGGCGACCGTGCCCGTTCGAATGCGGCACATCCACGAGCGGCGAACGGCCCATCATGAACGTCTTCAGCACGCCATTGTCGACCAGATGGACGTTCTGCGATGGGACTCCCTCATCGTCATACGGGTAGTAACCGAGGAGCATCTGGCCGTTGAGGCGCTGCTCGGTAGGATCGTCCTTGACGGAGATGAAGTCGGGCAGAATCTGCTCGCCGATTTTTTTCGTGAACGTCTGCCCTTCGGCGATGTCCTTCTGCCGGAATCCTTCGAGACGATGGCCGAGAACTTCATGGAAGAAGACAGCCGTGGCGCGGCCAGTGAGCATCGCCGGCCCGGCATAAGGATCGACGAGCGGAGCGCGATCGAGCGCTTCGAGTTCCGCGATCAACACTTTGATCCGTGCGAATACGGCCTTGTCGTCTGGCGCTTCCTTCGGATCGATCCAGTCGAAATTGGCGAAGCGGTTGATGTCCATTCCGTCCGGAGCCTTGCTCTGAACGAAAAGCTCGAGACGGTAGTGGAGCTGTCCGAAGGCCAATTCGGTTCCTTCGCTATTGAGCTGGTATTGGTTGGCGGCCTGCGCGGTAAACGTGGCGATGGAATTCAGGACATCAGGCGAAGTGCTGAACGCCGCGGTGTATTTTCGCAGCTTCTCTTCCCACGGCTTGCGATCCACGTGAATTTCCGCGCGCGTGCCGATGTACGTATGCGGCGTCTCATGAGAAAAGTCGGGCGCGTTGCCCTCGGCGGTTTGCACCTGCACTTGCTGGCTGGTCTGAATCTTGATGAGCGCTTGCGCGGAGGCGCGATACTGGCGGTCGGTTTCGCTCCAGATTTCGCGGCGCAAGACGGCAAGATCGTCATCGAGCGTTGCGGAAGTCCCGGGGCTGGTCCAATTGGGCGCGCGATCGCCGATTTTGTGCGTGCTGTCGAGCTCATAGGATCCCACGCGCGACTGTACCTCGAGCCAGCGGCCGCGGGCATCGTCGCTCGAGAGCAGAGCGCCATTGGATCCGGAGACCGTAACCACCTCGCGATCGGAAACCGTATAGCTGAGGAAATAATCGGCCGGCTCGGCCTTGCCCAGCGTGGTGATCGAACGGTCGAGCTCTGCCTTCATCGCTGCGAGCACCGGCGGGACCGGCGCGGGCGAGCTTCGCGAAGTGCCGCCGAGGCAAACAATTCCGGCCGTAAGGGCTGTAATTGCGGCGAGTCGTTTTGAAAGTTTTTGCGTTGCGACTGTCTCAGTTGTTTTCATCGTCTTGAGTCGAAACTATAAGTGTAAGGCACGCGCAGCGCTTTTCCCAAATTCATCGGCGGCGCGGGTTGACGCATAAGCTGAAATTGGAATACCTAGTTCGACGGTTTCTCTTCGGCCGGCCGGGCAAAAATCGCGGGATCCGGATTGATGTTGATCTTGACGTCCGAGACGGTGGTCTCTGTGAATTTCTGGCCATCGTGATCCACTTGATTGCGGTACGGATATTGCAAGCCCTCGACCGTTCGGAAATCGCTCCAATGCTGATCCGTCTGCGTGTCGCCCTGCGGCGTGATGGCGCGGAAATGCGCGCCGATCAGCAAATGCGTCGCGGCATCGAAATACAGTTTCACGGGACCGCTCGGCCCGGCCCACTGCACGGCGCTGGTCTTTTTTCCGTCGAAGTCTTCATCGTCGAGATATTGCGCCTCGATCTTTCCGTCGAGAGCTTGCTGATATAAGCCCCAGCCGCCCGTCAGCGCGATGCCGCGCGAAAATTCGGGAATGAAATCCGGCGGCAGGTCGATCAATCCCTGCGGCGCGAGAATCCAACCGGCCTTTCCATCGAAGCCTTGCGAAATCGTTCCGACCGGAAGCTGCGCATCGTTGCGGAGATGATCGGGGAATATAATCGTCAGCTTCAGTGTGAGATCCATTGGGCCATTTTGCGTGGTGGCTTGGCCCGAAACGCGAACTTCGAGGCTCTTCACCGTTTTGAGAGCGTCGCCTCCGGATGCCTTCGCCGCTGCAAGGATGATGGATTTGCCTTTTGCGAGCGTTTCCGGCGTTGGCGCGGGCACCGGTTTGGCCGAAGCGGCAGGCTGCGGCGCTGCCGCGGGCTGAGCAGGCGCGGCCGGGTTTTGAGGCGTCAACGATGGAGCGGGAGTCTTCGGCTGAATTTGCGCGGCGAGCGGCGTAGCGATGAGGAACAGCGCGGCTGCCATCCACAATGCAGCGAATCCGGACGAATGCGCGCGCCTGGCACTCTGCTGTTTCATTCGATTCCTCCGCTGATGGGCCGCAGTTTACTTGGATGGCATGCAGCGCAGCAGAGTTTCATCATATCTCGAAACGATCGGAACGCTGAGATTCCCTCGAGGGACTCGGGACAAGCTCTTCGCTTCGCTCAGGATGACAGCAACCAGACTCTTGTTTTGAAAGTTGTGAAGGCTTAGAGATTCTTGGCCGGCCGACGCCATTGGGCCTGGGCGATTGACGCGGCGCTGAGATGCCTATAGCATCCCGGTAAGGGAGTGCCCAACTATGCTTCGTCATTCCTACGCCGAGCTTGAATCCGTCCGCTTGCACTACGCTGCTGAGGGTCCCGAGGACGGTGATTTGATCCTCTTCGCGCACGGCTTTCCCGAATTTTGGTACGCGTGGAAGAAGCAGCTCGCCGAATTCGGGCGCTCGCGCCTGGCCGTTGCGCCGGATCTTCGCGGCTACAATTTGTCGTCGAAGCCGGGGTCCGTTGAAGATTACGAACTGCGCCACTTGGTGGAAGACATTCGAGGGCTCGCCGCGCATTTTGGCTGCGGCGGAGACAAGAAATTCACGCTCGTAGGCCACGATTGGGGCGGCGTTGTCGCCTGGGCGTTTGCGCTGGTCTATCCTGATTGGCTCGACCGTTTGGTCGTCATCAATGCGCCGCATCTGGCGGTGTTCCGCCGCGAACTGGCGCAAAATCCGGCGCAGCGAAAAGCGAGCGAATATATTCAAATTTTTCGCACGCCGGTAGCTGAGACGGCGCTCTCCGCCGGAAACTTCGCGGCGCTTTCCTCGATCGTGCTTGCGCCCGGCCTGGAGCGCGGATATTTCACCGAGGCGGATCGCCGCGCGTACCTGGAGGCCTGGTCTCAGCCCGGGGCGCTCACCGGTGGCCTGAATTACTATCGCGCAATGCCGCATGGGGCAGATACCGACGGCAACGACGACTTGCCTACCCTCTTGCCCGGTGCGAAATCCTGGATCGTTCAGGTGCCGACGCTCGTTCTCTGGGGCATGAAGGATGTTGCGCTGCTGCCCGGGAATCTTGATGGGCTCGAGGAGTACGTCCCGAATTTGCGCATCGAACGAATCACAGAAGGTTCACACTGGGTGATTCACGAACAGCCCGATCTGATCAATCGCCACGTCCATGATTTTCTCGGCGGCAAGCCCGTCTGGCGCACGGAAGCCGTCGCCGCGCGCCGCTAAGTAGCGGCCGATACCTTCCAAAAAAACGCCGCTGCAGACCACGTGTTGGTCAGCAGCGGCGATTCAATTCTTAAAGCGAAATTATTTCCAAGCTGCCCGGATTACGGAGTGATCGTCCAGGTATTCACGCTGCCCTGGCCGCAGCCGAACTCCCGGGGTCCCCAATACTTCCACGAGCCGTCGGTGAAATTCGCGCGGCCGTAGAGGTTGGAGCCCGCCACCGGGGGATAAGCCCAGCCGTTGCTCCAGGGACCGAGGGTGCCCGTGTACACGCCGTTCACGTAAATATCCACGTACCAACCCGTCTCGTTGCTTACTTCGACTGAGCAGCCCCGGCCCTTGCCCGCGGGCTTCGCGGCCTGACCGCTCGGATCGTTCGGCGCGCGGTCAGTTTTGATATTTGTGTCTGCCCCGCCGCCACGGCTCGACTGGGCTTGAGTCTTCACGGCGTTCTTAGTGGATTTCTGGCCTGCCATCTTGTCGTCCTTCGCCATTTTGTCTTGCGCAATTGCCTGGCTGGCGCCGAACAACAAAACGAGTACTAACGCGCATATCAATTTGAGGCTGTTCTTCATCTTTCCCTCCGGAATAAGATTGCGAATTTGCACGGACGATATCAAATAATGGCCGTCACAGTCAAAAGAAGTTTCGATCTCGAGCGCTGCGATCTCCTAGGGCTCGGGTTGGCTGTGAATTGGAATTTTCGTGATGGACCACGATGCGGGCGTTGCGGGTCTCGGCGAGCGCGTGCCTACGCTCGATAGCAATTGATCGAGCGGGCTTTCCGCGCCTCGCTGTCCGCCGCGGACTCCTTCCCAGGCGAGACTTGCCAGGTTGATGGAGTCCTGCGGCGCGGTCGTAAGCACAAAATACGTGTCGGTACCGAACGGTTTGCCCACTGTGAACAAGTCTTCTGCGCCGAGCTTGATCTCGGTGGGAACTCCATCGGAGGTTTCCGCAGGAGTTGGGTGGACATTCTCGACGTCGCCGGTATCAAGGCTGGGGAAGACCGGAACACCGTTGCCGTCGCTATCGATCACGAAGACATAAATCCGGCGCGGGCCGACGAAGCGTTTCAAGTCTTTCGGATCGGCGCGAAGGACGAGGCCATAAGAGCGGCCGTCGCCGTACGTCGTTTTCACCGGATCTTTGGAGTCGGGATGTTTCGTTTCGTAGAGCTCAAGATGATACGGGAATCCTCCGTCGTCGGCGGGCGATG
The DNA here is from genome assembly GCA_963812645.1 of uncultured Acidobacteriota bacterium. Classification (GTDB taxonomy): domain Bacteria; phylum Acidobacteriota; class Terriglobia; order Acidiferrales; family UBA7541; genus Palsa-147. Next base: position 117,482 of record CAWEVU010000013.1, on the reverse strand, counting down.
GAAGCATCAGCCAGCCATTGATGCGGGAGAGGTTACCGGCGAGCTCAGTCAGCTCGGTGACCGCGGTTTCGAATGTGTTTGAGCCGGATTGTGCGGCGACCCAGCGAGTTTCTGGCGGAAGCGAGCTGGCTGGCGGAGTCGGTGCTGTAGCGGACTCCGCGCCACCGGCCTTCTTCGTCGCCTCGTGTTCGTCCTTGGAAGCGCCCGGCAGCAACCACGCGTACTCGATTCCTTTCGACGTCGCACGGCCCACGAGCAAATAATTTGCCTCGTGAATCGAACTCACCGCGCGCACTGGCGACGGCCCACCCGTTAGGCCCGCGACTCCCGCGCTGGCTTCCTTCGGCAGGGGGAGATTTACGAAGATCTTCGTCTTACCGCTCGGAAGGCCCTTTGCAATGGCCACGAGATCCGGCGTGCGGCCAAGAGTCTTCGTCGTCTGCGTATTTTGATCGGTGAGTACCCAAGCCGTGCCGTTCCAGGAAACAATGTGAGTCGGCGTCACATCGTACGGATCGTCAACCACCGTGATTCCCGGCAAGGTACGCAGTGCGTTTACGCCCTCCGCCGTGTGTTTCAATTCTTCCGTCGTAAGATCCGCCGGAGGCACCCAGAGTGAAAGAAGGCCTTTCCCGGATGGCGCCCAGCGATCGACGGTAAAGAGCATTCCGGGGCTGAACTTCGAGACATCACCGGCGAGAGTCTTCGCCGTGGATTTTCCCGGCGTTTGCGCGGTGACTTTCAAGCGCACCGCGCCAGTTGCGTCGGACTTTTTTGCGGGCACAAGTTCCGTGCCGATTCCAAAGCCGAGGCTGAATCCGCCGAGCAGTTGAACTGTGCCATCCTCGTCGGCGGTGATCACCGGCAGCGTGATTTTGCCCGAGAGATTCCCGCTGCTGGTGCCAAATAACGGCGCGCGAATCCGGTCCGCCGGCCCGGAGATTACAGGCACCTGGCTGGCTCCGGCCGAGCGCATGGTGGCGAAGGTTTGCAGGAAAATATCGTTCGCCGATTCGTCGAGCGGCGCGCTGCTGAGCACCTTCATCAATGCGGCGGTGAAAGCGCCGTGCTCATTGCCGTTTTCATCGCGTCCCTCGGCCGCGCTCTCGATGTCCTGAGCTGCAGCAATGATCAGCGCGCCGCGCTTTTCAGGGAACGGCCCGGCGTAATCGTCGGCGGCATCGCGCGGGTCGGGCGGCAAAGCCCGGACGCGGTCGAAGCGGGAATAGCCGCGCGCAATCGAGCCGCTGTGGCAACTGTCGAATACAGCGGTTAGCAGCGCGCCCTTCTCGATCACTTTCATGAATGAGCGGGCGTACTCCTTGTCGCGGATATCCGTGGTGCCCTTGTAGGAATCCGAAGGCACCGTGGTTTCATCCTGCTTGTCTTCTTCCGGGCTCTTCGAGTTGTGCATTTGCGAGCCGTGCCCCGCGTAATAGAAAAAGCTAATGTCGCCGGGCGCGGCGGGATCGGCGAGATATTTCTGAATCGCATCGAGGATGTTCTGATGTGTGGCTTCGGCTTCGGTGAGAACGTGAATGTTCTTTTCTTCGAATCCGTAGCGCGTGATCAGCAATTGGCGAATACTCTCGACGTCATTGAGGGAACCCTCGAGATTTGTCCAGCTTCCGCGCCCGCCCACTCCCGCTTTCTCGACCAGGACGATTTTCTTCGCCGTCGTGCCTTCGGGAATGTAGGTATTAATTCCGGCGAGAACTGCGCGGCGCGTTTGCGCAAAACCGGACGTCGGAGCAAGCATCAGGAATGTAACGATTAGAACTCCCGCGATGAAAACCCGGCCGAACACCACCTTATAAAATTTAGCAGCTGGGATCATGATCGTCCTCCCGGTTTGGGAGTCTAGCTCCGTCGGCCGCGATGAGGCAACTCGCTGGCGCACGCGCCGTTTCCAGGCCACACGAATCGGCACACGATTAGAACGCCGCTCCGCCGAATCCTTGCAGGCGCAAATGGCCGAAATCGAGCTGCGCGCGATGCGTTCCCTAATCGGTCCGCTATGCCTGGACAAAAAGTGGCGTCTGAGCGGGATTCCAGCCGCCGGGACCGATCTCGCCTTTTGTTTTCAATGATCTGAGAAAGGGACTTCCGTGATTGTGCAAAACCTCGGATTCGTCTCCTACTAGTTCCCATAAGTCTTTTTAATGCAATGTATTAACAATGGCACGCGATGTGCCGTTATCAATCGACGAACGGCAGCTACGGGTGTGGAGATGCGGCCCGTGTGACTCAACGCCGCTCTCCGGCGTCGTCGTTTTGGGACGCAAATATTAGTTGGTTGCAACGTGCATATTCGTAGATTTCCGAATGCACTCGGAGTAGTCTTTCGGCACCGATTTTCTTGGCGACGTGCGGATTGGGGCTGTTCCTAAAGGGTTTTTTATCATTTTCGCGCCCACAGGTTTGTCAAATTGCCCTAACAAAAACCGCCCGCCGCGAAGCTCGTTAACAAGATCCAACGCGCAGTCGATATGCATGTGTCCTAAGAACGCGCGACGCACTCTGACAACAAAAGCAGCGGAGGCAAGGATGAGTTCAGCCTGTGCAGGGAATAATCTGAATCAATTTGCGCGCGCAATGCAGCGGCCGTGGTTGGTCGCAAGCAAGGCCGCCCGCGCAGCCGCCAGGCGCAGTGTCTCTCGATTCGCCGTCATCGCCATTCTCGCGTCACTCGCGCTTTCCTTGGCCGCCACCGCCCAGGCCCAAATTCCACCGCAGACAGTTTTCGCTGGCCAGTTTCCGAATGCCGTCGCTGTCAACCCGGTAACCAACAAAATTTACATCGCGAATTCCGGCAGCAACAACGTCACTGTCGTTGACGGCGCAACAAACACCTTCACCACCATCAACGACACTCACGCCACCACTCCGGTCGCAATCGCCGTCAATTCCCTCACCAACATGGTGTATGTGGCCAACAGCGGCAGCAACAACGTCAGCGTCTTCAGCGGAGCAATTGGCAGCACTCCGGCCGCCTACGTGACCACCATCACCAATGGCAACGGGCTTGGCCCCTCAGCCATCGCCGTCGATGCTTACCTCAATCAGGTGTACGTCACCAACAGCACCAGCGGCAACATCACGGTCATCAACGGCGCCACGAATGCCATCACGGCGACCCGGGCCTCAGGTACTACTCCCTCAGCCGTCGCAGTCAACTCCGCTACCGGATTCTTTTACGTCGCCAACGCCGGCGACAACACTGTCGCGATTTTCAACGGCAACACCAACGTCATCGCTGGCTCGGCCAGCATGGGCAGCGGCGCCAATCCTTTTGCCATCGCGGTAAACGAAGCCACCGACCAGGTCTACGTCTCCAACAACGGCACCAACACCGTCATCCAGATTGACGGCGGCACGCAAGCGATTACCGGATCTCCGATTTCCAATGGGAACGCGGTCAACCTGCAAGGCATCGCCGTAAATCCCGTCACCAACCAGATCTTCGTGGCAGCCAACGGCGGCAATACGCTGGTCATCAACGGCCCCGGCAATTCCACCACATTAGTCAACGATCCGAAGGCTTCCGGCGGAGTTGGCGTCACCGTCGATTCCATCACCAATACCGTTTACGTCGCGAACTTCAATGGCACAGCGACGGAATTCAACGGCAGCAATCCCACGACGGTCTTTAACTTCGTCACTGGCGGCAGTACCCAGGCCATCGCCGTGAATCCGGCTACTCATCGCGCTTATGCCGCGTGCAATCTGAGCAACGGCGCATTCACCGTCATCGACGGCTCCGCTCTCATCCCCACCACCATCACTCCCACCGATTCCGCTCCCGTGGCCATCGGCGTCAATCCGGTGACCAATCTCATCTACGTCGCCAACTCTGGCGACAACGACGTCACCGTCATCAACGGCGCCAGCAACACCGTCCAGGGCACCGCCATCGGCGTCGGCAACAACCCGACGGCCATCGCCGTCGATCCCATCCGCAACCAAATTTATGTCTTGAATAGCGGCGACGATTTCGTCACCGATATTGACGGCGCATCCGGAAACACCGCGCAAATTACTGATAGCGACGCCAGCGGTCTCACCGCCATCACCTTCAATCCCGTCACCAACACGGGCTTCTTCACTGGCGCCACCTCGCAGACATTGACTTCCTTCACCACCATATTTGGAGTGAGCACATCAACTGGCGATCAGTCGCTCACCGGCTTCGCGCCGCATCCGGGCCCTATGGCCATTAATCCTTCCAACGGCCAGCTTTTCATTCTCGACAACTTCGATAACACCTTTACGGTGCTCGACTCCGTTACCAGCAATAGCGTCACCAACGGCGGATCCCTCGGCGGCTTCACCGCGATCGCCATCAATCCCGTAACCAATTTCGCCTATATCGCCGGCCCCGATGGCGTTTTGGTTGTCAATGGCAGCGATTTGAGTTCCAACGTTATTTCCGATACCAACGCCACGGGTCCGGCCGCCATCGCCGTCAATCCAGTCACCAACCTGGTATACGTCGCCAACAGCACCAGCAGCAACGTCAGCGTATTTCAAGGCGCCACCGCGACCTCATCGGCAAGTTACCTGGCCACGGTCACCGACTCCTTCGCGAATAATCCCCAGGCCATCGCGGTGAATCCGACAACCAACAAGATCTATGCGGTGAACACGGGCAGCAAAACCATCACGGTGATTGATGGTGTGTCGAATGGCGAAGTTTCCATCCCGGTTGGCAATAATCCCGTCGCAGTAGCAGCCAATTCCATCTCCAACCAGGGCTACATCGTCAATCAGAGCGACGCTTCGGTCAGCGCCATCACCGAGTATCAACCGCAGACCAACAATCTCCAGACGACGATCTCAACGTTCCCCGGCAACGCCACCAGCTCTACCACTCCCACTCTCACTTTCAGCGCAACCAACAATCTCTCCGAAGCCACTCCGCCCCCCAGCCAGACCTTCGCCCCCATCGCCAATATCTACTATCAAGTGGACACCTGGCTGGGCACCTGGACGCCGACGAAAACCCAATCCGGCTTCTCCGCCACTCTCGCGCCGCTCTCTCCCGGCGTTCACACTATCTATGCCTTCGCCACCGACGGCGAAGACAGCACTTCCACCATCAGCGGCGTGCAAAGCGGCCCCACCGTCGGCCAAATCGCCGCCTACCAATTCCTCGCGGCCCCGGAAATTGGCCAGTTCTTCGCCCTCTTCGGCCCCTCGCAGGATTTCGGCTCGCAGCCCGAGGGCGTGACGAGCGCCGCTAAGGCCGTCACGCTGGAAAACGAGGGCGGCTTCCCGATGAATTTCACCTTCGCTCTCGGCGGAGCCAACGCATCCGACTTCACGCTGACCACGGGATCAGGAACACTCTGCAACCAGCTCGGTGGAGTATTGCCGGCCAATTCTCAATGCAATTTCTGGTTCACCTTCCAGCCTTCCACGTTGGGAGCGGAATCGGCCACGTTGACAGCGACCGACACCACCACCGGCACTCCCATCGATCTTCCAGTATTCAATTTGACCGGCAGCGGCGTACCGCAGCTCTCGGTAACTATCAGTGGCAATGGCACGGGCTCGGTCAGTGATGGCGCCAGCTTCACCTGCGGCACGGGCACCTGCACCACCACCTACGCCGCCAACGCCAATGTCACCCTCACGGCCACGCCGCACGCGGGCTCTTCGTTCGTAGGCTGGAGTGGCGACTGCGGCGGCGCCAGCACTTGCAGCTTGACAATGAATCAGAGCCATACGGTGACCGCCACATTTACCGCTGGCGGCAACACTCTCTCGATCGGCGAAGCGGGAACCGGCACAGGAATTGTCTCGTCGAATCCCGGCGGTATCGCTTGCCAGCCTACTTGCAGCGCTCTATTTTCCACCGGCCAGCAAGTCACGCTTACCGCAACTGCCAATCCCGGCTCGGTATTCACAGGCTGGAGCGGCGGCGGATGTTCGGGCACCGGCACCTGCAATGTCACAATGAATGCCGCGCAAACGGTCATCGCCACATTCACTCTCACAGGCGCGACGGCGTGTCCTGCTTCGGGGACCAGCAATTGGATCGGAGGCGCCTCCGGCAGTTGGAACGTGGCGACGAACTGGAGCACTGGGACGATTCCCAATGGCGGTGCGATCGCGTGTATCGCTAATGGCGCCCCCGGGGCACACGTGGTGACGGTCGATTCGGGCGTCTCGGTCGGAGGCTTGTACATCGACGCCGGCAATACCGTGAGTATCAGCGCCAACCAGATTTTCGAAGTTGCTGGGACTGTCTCCAATTCCGGCACGATCATCCTCAACGTCACCACTGGCAACAACGTCGTGCTGCAGATGAACAATGTTGTGACGCTGACGGGCGGCGGTACGGTGACGCTCTTGAAGACCAGCAGCGGCACACCGATCCTCAACAACACGAATGCCGGTGCGCTGACGAACGTAAACAACACGATTCAGGGCGCTGGTCAGATTGGGAACAACGGGCTGATTCTGACGAACCAGGTGGGTGGTGTAATCAACGCGAACGATCCCAACGGCAACGCGCTGCTGATCAACGCGAGCAACGTCACGAACCAGGGTCTGATGGAAGCAACGGCGACCGGAGTTTTACAGTTCAACGTGGCCGTCAGCAACCAAAACGCGAACATCAAGGCCATCGGCAACAATGCGTCCGTCGAGCTATTTAACGGGACGGTCATCCGCGGCGGCACGCTGACGAACAGCGGTAGCACGTTTGAGACCTCTTCGTCGAACGGCGTGACGCTGGACGGGAGCTCGCAAGGGCCCTTGACCCTGGTGGGAACGTATACGGAACAATTAAACAGCACCACAATTCTGGTGGGGACGATCAACAACACCGGAACGCTTCTTTTGAACGTGACAGACGGCAACAACGTCGTGCTGCAGATTAATAATGCAGTGACGCTGACGGGCGGCGGGACGGTGACGCTGTCGAAGGGCAGCAGCGGCACTCCGATCCTCAACAACACGAATGCCGGCGCGCTGACGAATGTGAACAATCTGATTCAAGGAGCCGGTCAGATTGGCAACAACGGGCTGATTCTGACGAACCAAGTGGGTGGTGTAATCAACGCGAACGATCCCAACGGCAACGCGCTGCTGATCAACGCGAGCAACGTCACGAACCAGGGTTTGATGGAAGCAACGGCGACCGGAGTTTTACAGTTCAACGTGGCCGTCAGCAACCAAAACGCGAACATCAAGGCCATCGCCAACAATGCGTCCGTCGAGCTATTTAACGGGACGGTCATCCGCGGCGGTACGCTGACGAACGCCGGGGGCACATTCGAGACCGTCGCATCGAACGGCGTCACGCTGGACGGGGCCTCGCAAGGGCCGTTGACCATCGTCGGCACCTACACGGAACAATTGAACAGCACCACAGTCCTGGTGGGGACAATCAACAACACCGGTACGCTTCTTTTGAACGTCACAGACGGCAACAACGTCGTGCTGCAGATGAATAGTACGGTGACGCTGACCGGCGGCGGGACGGTTTTGATGCAGAAGGGCAGCAGCGGCACTCCGATCCTCAACAATACGAACGCAGGGGCGCTAGTCAACGTCAACAACCTGATCGAGGGCGCCGGGCAGATTGGCAACAACGGTCTGATTCTGACCAACCAGGCGGCGGGAAGAATCATTGCGAGCGATGTCAACCTAAACGCGTTGCTGATCAATGCGTCGAACGCCCTCAACCAGGGCTTGATGGAAGCAACCGGGGCCGGCCTCTTACAGTTTAATGTGGCTGTCGTCAACCAAGGCGCGAATATCGAGGCCATCGGTAATAACGCGTCCGTGCAGCTTCTTAACGGTGCAACAATTCGGGGCGGGACGCTGACGAACGCCGGAGGCACGTTCGAGACCGTCGCATCGAACGGCGTCACGCTGGACGGGGCCTCGCAAGGGCAATTGACTCTGGTGGGGACGTACACGGAACAATTGAACAGCACGACGGTTCTAGTGGGGACGATTAACAACACCGGGACGTTCTTTATGAACGTGACGGACGGCAACAACGTGGTCCTGCAGATGAACAGTACGGTGATGCTGACGGGCGGCGGAACGGTGACGATGTCGAAGGGCAGCAGCGGCACTCCAGTCCTCAACAATACGAACGGCGGTGCGCTGGTTAACGTCAACAACTTGATTCAAGGTGCCGGGCAAATTGGCAACAACGGGCTGATTTTCACTAACCAGGCCGCGGGCGTAATCAACGCAAATGACGTCAACGGGAACGCGCTGCTGATCAACGCGAACGCCGCAACAAACCACGGCCTGATAGAGGCGACGGGCGCAGGAGTTTTGGAGTTCAATGTGGCCGTCGTCAACGCTGGTGCAAACATCGAGGCAATCGGCCACTCTGCGTTCGTGGAGCTATTTAACGGCGCGACCATCCGGGGCGGGACGCTGACGAACGCCGGAGGCACATTTGAGACCGTCGCATCGAACGGTGTCACGCTGGATGGGGCCACACAAGGGCAATTGACCCTAGTGGGGACGTACACAGAACAATTGAACAGCACCACGCAATTGGTGGGGACGATCAACAACACCGGCACTTTTTTCCTGAACGTGACGGACGGCAACAACGTGGTGTTGCAGATGAACAGTACGGTGATGCTGACGGGCGGCGGAACGGTGACGATGTCGAAGGGCTCTACCGGCACTCCAGTCCTCAACAATACAAACGCTGGCTCGTTGGTCAACGTTAACAACCTGATTCAAGGCGCCGGGCAGATTGGCAACAACGGACTGGGTCTAACGAACCAGGCAGCTGGAGTTATTAATGCGAATCAGCCTGGAAACACGCTGACGCTCAACCCTAGCGGCACGTTCAATAACGCGGGGCTGGTGGAATCCACCGGCACCAGCGCATTGCAAATGACCGCTACGGTCGACAACTCCGGCACCATCTTGGTGGGCGGCTCCCCAGCGCCGGGCACGGTCAATATCACCAACTACACGCAGGAATCGACTGGCGCATACGATGCCGTACTCGCTGGAACCACTGCCAGCACCCAGTATTCCGTTCTCACCGTAAACAACCCCCCTACGCTCAACGGTCCTCTTAACCTCATTTTCGCAAACGGATTCGTGCCTTCGGTCGGCAATTCATTCACGATCCTTACCGCCGGCTCAATTTCTGGAGGGTTCTCTTCGATCAACTCTCCGGCCGTGCCGTCCGGTTCTGCTTGGTCCATCACCTATAACGGCGGCCAGGCCGTTTTGTCGCTCATCGCATCTTCGTCACTCCCGCAAACGCTGACGGTCACCGATGTCGGCACAGGGTCCGGCACCGTCACCGATGATCTGGAACAGATCAGCTGCGTGGATACGGCGGGAATCGTCACCGGAACCTGCGCTGCGAATTACAGCATGAACTCGATCGTGAATCTCACCGCCGCGCCTTCCGGATCGTCCACATTCACCGGTTGGGGCGGCGCGTGTTCCGGTACCGGCGAGTGCTCGGTCACCATGAGCGCGGCTCAATCGGTTACCGCTTCGTTCACTCCGAACCCGACTTCGATCAATCTCAATTTCACGGCCTCCGCTGCACCGCAAACGCAGGAAGCGATCTTCAACTGCCCGTCGAACACAAATCCCTGCACGGATCCGAATGCGCACGCGCTCGCGATCACCGTTCAGTCGGTGATTACGCCGTTCACAATCACTGTAACGTCGACGGAAGTTCCCGCGGTGCAAGCGAACGGAATTTGCGAAACCGGCAATAACGCCGGCAGCGATTTCGATTGCCGCTTCGTCTCTTTCTTCCCCGGTTCGGCCGTACCGAGCGGGCAGATCGAGCCGCTGTGCGATCCCTACTCAAACGGCAACTGCGTCCACTACAACATTTTCTCCGGCACGCCCGGTACCGAGCCGCCGGTGAGCGCGTATACCGGTCCGGTGAATTGGCAGATTACTTTCAACAACGACACCTTTGTGCCGCCCGCGCCGTATCAAGCAACGCCGCGTCTCTTCGACGATCCGGATTTCGGCGTCTCCGAGACAAGTCCGTACGGCACCGGTTGCAGCACGGCCATGCTCGTCGGGATCACCAATCCTCAGCCGACGAATCCGCCGATCTTCTGCCAGTTTGAATTCGACATTACGACATTCTTCAACGCCGGCCAGAAAGTGGATTCGGGTATTGGCGGAACCACCCGCCAGTTCAACGATGTGGTCGTTGCCTTCCCGATTACGACTGCTACGCCGAACCTGAGCGCCTCCAAGACCGCTGACGCCGGCTCTGTAAACGCCGGCAACGCTGTCGGCTTCACGATGGCGGTGTCTAATAGCACGGCAGGCGGCACGGCCACGGCCAACAATGTCGCGCTCAGCGATCCCTTGCCCGGCAGCGCCGGCACGAACTGGTCGATTAGCCCTGCGTATACCGGTCCCGGAACGTGCTCGATCTCGGGCGCTGTCGGAGCGCAGGTGCTCAATTGCACGTTCGGAAATCTAGCTCCTGCAATCGGCACGAGCGTGCACGTCAGCAGCTCGACCACGACGAATGGAACTCTGTCCAACACGGCGACGTTTACTGCCGACAATAACGCAACGCTGAATCCCTCGGCCACGATCACGGTTGGATCGGGGCTTCTCACCGCCGTGTTCTCGAACCTCACGCCTTCTCAATCGATCACCGCGGGCACTCCAAACATTTCGCTTTCGGGCACCATCGGCTCGGGGACCAATTTCCCGCAAGCCGGCGAACTTGTTTCCGTCACCATCAACAGCACGACGGTGAACGCGTCAATCGGTTCGAATGGAAGCTTCTCGACGATATTCCAGACTTCGTCGATTCCCGCATCGGCAACGCCGTACACGATCACTTACAGCTACGCGGGTGACTCCAGCTTCACCAGCGCCAGCGACACCAGCACCACGCTGACCGTCAATGCCACGCCGTCATTTACGCTGACCGTTACCGACCTGGGCACCGGCTCCGGCACGGTCACGAGCGACACCGGAGGGATCGACTGCAAGGAGACCAACGGGGTCGTCACCGGCACATGTTCCGCAACCTACGTTTCGGGCACGCCAGTAAATCTCACGGAGATGCCCGGCGCTCAGTCTGAGTTCGCCGGATGGGGCAATGCGTGTGCCAACTTCGCGACTGGGACGACCTGCCAGGTGACGATGAATTCAGCGCAAACCGCTACCGCTGCGTTCACACCGACCCAGCTTGATCTCACCTTCGCACCTTCCGTGACTCCGCAGACTCAAATGGCGACGTTCGCCTGCCCGTCGAATCCCAATCCGACTCCGGCAAATCCGTGCACGGATCCGAACGCGCATGCCGTAGCGCTCACCATTCCGGCGGTCAGCAGCGAGTTCACCGTCACGGTGCAGGAGACGCAAGTTCCACCGGCGCAGGCCGACGGGATCTGCGAGGTGGGCCACGACGTCACCAATGATTTCGATTGCCGCTTCGTATCGTTCTTCCCCGGCAGCGCAGTACCGAGCGGACAACTCGAGCCGCTGTGCGATCCCTATGCCAACGGCAATTGCGTCCACTATTTGGTCTTCTCCGGGCAAGCCGGCACCGAGCCTGACCCGAACTCTTACACCGGACCGGTGAGCTGGAAGATTACTTGGAACAACGAATCGTTCACGCCGCCCGCGGGATATCAGACCACACCGCGGCTCTTCGATGATCCGGATGCACCGGTTTCGGACACGACACCATACGGGACGAATTGCACGACGCCGATGCTGGTGGGAATCACGAATCCGCAACAGACGACGTTCTCGTGTCAATTCGAATTCGACATCACCACGTTCTTCGATGCCGTCGAGCCGGTGGATTCGGGAATCGGCGGCACCACGCGCCAGTTCAACGACGTAGTCGTCGCTTTCCCGCTCACCGTCGCTTCGCCGAATTTGACCGCCTCGAAGACCGCCGATTCGCCGTCGGTTACCGCCGGCAGTTCCGTCGGCTATACGATCGCAGTAAGCAACAGCTCCGCGGGCGGCACTGGAACGGCCAACAATGTCACGTTGAGCGATCCGCTGCCCGGCAATACCGGCTTACTCTGGTCCATCAGCCCGGCGTATTCGGGCCCGGGCACTTGCAGCATCACCGGCGAAACCGGCGGCCAGACGCTCGCTTGTTCCGTCGGCGCTCTGGCCCCGGCAATCAGTGCGAGCGTGCACGTCACCAGTGGCACTTCCGGATCGACGGTCGGCACTTTGCAGAACACCGCGACGATCACCGCCGACAACAACGCCACGCTCACGCCGTCGGCGTCCATCACCGTCAGCGTGGCCCAGTTCACGCCGGTCTTCTCCAATCTCACGCCATCCCAATCCATCACTCAAGGGACGCCCTCGATCTCTCTCTCGGGCACAATCAGCTCGGGCGCAAACTTCCCTCCGTCGGGCGAACTCGTCTCCGTCACCATCGACAGCATGACCACGAGCGCCACGATCGGAGCGAACGGAAGCTTCTCGGCAACGTTCCAGACTTCGGCGATTCCGGCCTCGGCGACGCCCTACACGATCACCTACAGCTACGCGGGCGACACCAACTTCACCAGCGCCACGGACACCAGCACCACGCTGACCGTGAACCCGACGCAGCAATTCCTGCAGCTCTCCGTAACGCTCATGGGCACCGGCACGGGCAGCGTTTCTGATAACGACGGCATTGAGTGCCAGGAAGCGAATGGAGTGACTTCCGGCAGTTGCGCCGGCAATGTTCCGGTTCCGGTCACGCTGGTCGCCACGGCCACCGCGCCTTCCACGTTCGCGGGTTGGGGTGGCGCCTGCGCCGGCTCCGGCACTTCCACTTCCTGCCAGCTCATGAGCGGCGGCAGCGCTCAAGTGACGGCTAACTTCCTGCCGCCCGCAGCGACGATGCCGGTCACTTTCAACCCGGGCAACAACGTGATGCAGACAGTCACCTTCGATTGCCCGACCAACGACAATCCCTGCACCGCGCAAAGCGCGCACTCGCTACAGTTGATGATTCCGCAGGTCAGTTCGCAGTTCACCATGACCGTGCAGGCCACGGAAGTTCCGCCCAATTCGGCCAACGGCGATTGCTCGCCGGGACATTCCGTATCTCCGGATGCGACCTTTGACTTCGATTGCCGCTTCTCCACTTTCTTTGGCTTCGGCTCGGCACAGGACGGCGGCAAATCCACGCCGCTCTGCGATCCTTACGCCAACGGCAATTGCGTCCACTATCTCGTTTACTTCGGCTCGCCGGGCGTTGAGCCGCCGACTTCGGCTTACTCCGGCGATGTGCAATGGTTCATCACCTGGAACGATGACACCTTCGTTCCGCCAGCCGGCTACGGCACTCCGCCGCGCCTTTATGACGATCCGGACTACGCGGTCACGCCGCAATCCGCTGTGGGAACCGATTGCACTCAGCCCATGGTCATCGGCACCACTCCGCAGCAGTACAGTTGCCAGTTCGAGTACGACATCACCACGCTGTTCGTGCCGGGCCAGACGGTTGACTCCGGCATTGGCGGCACCACGCGGCAATTCAACGACGTCGTCGTCGCTTTCCCGCCGGCCAACGTGCCGCAACTCACGGCCACCAGCGCGCCGGACAGCAGCACGCCGCTGCCGCTCGATAGTCCGATCGGGTTTACGGTCACAGTGACCAACTCGGGCACGTCCAGCGCCCAGGGGGTCAACGTCAACGATCCGCTGCCCACGGGCACGGGAGTGAATTGGTCGCTGGCATCTCCGGTGAGCGGCTGCTCTGTGAGCGGCACCGCACCGGCTCAGGTGCTCAGTTGCCTGAACGTGACGGTTGCTCCGGGCACGCCGCTTGTGCTGCATGTCACCACGCCGACTGCTGGCGCGGGAACGTACACCAACACCGCCGCGGTCACGCTCAACGCGCAACAATTGCTGACCATCGCGATACAAGTGGTCAATCAGGCAGCGCCGCAGTTCTCCAATCTCACGCCTTCGCAAGCCATCACCTTCGGCGTGTCGTCTATTTCGCTCTCCGGCACGATTTCCGCGGGCGCGAATTTCCCGCCGAGCACGGAAAGCGTCTCCATCACCATCAACGGCTCCACCGTGACCATTCCGATCGGCGCAAGCGGTGGATTCACGGCCATGTTCCCGACGGCGACGATTCCTGCGTCAGCCACGCCCTACCCGATTAACTACAGCTACGCCGGCGACACCAACTTCACCAGCGCCGCGGACAGCAGCACCACGTTGACTGTGAACAAGGCCACTTCCACCACCACAATCACAGCCAACACTCCTAATCCTTCCACTGCCGGCCAGCAGGTTTCCGTCAGCTTCAAGGTGACCGGCAGCGGCACGCCGACCGGATCGGTGACGGTGACGGCCACACTCAACTCGACCACGGTGACGTGCTCCGGCACGCTCAGCTCCGGCACCGGTTCTTGCTCATTGACTCTGAGCACTACGGGCACCTGGACGCTCACCGCGACCTATGCCGGCGACAGCAACTTCAGCGGCAGCAGCACCGCCGTCGGCGTCCCGCAGGTGGTGACTTCTGCTACATCCACGTTGAAGTTCACGCCTTCCACGCTCAACTTCGGTACGCTGTTCGTTGGTGAGACACAGTTCGAATTCCTCACGCTGACGAACACTGGCGCCCAAATGATCACGTTCACGAACTTCAACATCGCTTCGATCTCCGGCGATGATTCGAACGGATTCTTTGGCGTCAGCTTCTGTCCGCGCACGCTCAATCCAGGCAGGAGCTGCACGATCATCATGGGCTTCTCGGCCGATAACAACGTGACCAAGCCTCATGCTGCGACTCTCGTCGTTACCGACAACGCGCCGGGCAGCCCGCAGACCGTGCCTCTCTCCGCGACGGTGATCAATCCGCTCGTCCGGTTGAGCACGAACAATCTGAACTTCGGCAAACAGAAGGTGGGCACAACCAGCGCACCGCAGATGGTGACGCTCACCAGCGCGGGCACCACGCCACTCACCCTCTCGAACTTGAAGATCAGCGGCGACTACGCCTTCGCTCCAGGCACTACCTGCGCCAATAATCAGACGCTTGCGCCGGGCGCAAAATGCAATATCTTCGTGACCTTCACACCGTCGCGATCTGGCGAGAGAGACGGCGATGTATTTATTTTCGACAACGCCGAAAACAGCCCGTCCAACATCGATCTCGACGGTTCGGGCAAATAATCGCCGCACAGGGCGTACAATTGCCCGGTGCCACCGGATACATCAGCCGTTCGCCGCGGCGAAGAGCTAAACGCTTCTGCTCTAGCGGATTATTTGCGGGGCAAAATCGAAGGCGTGGAGCACGGCATCACCGTCGAGCAATTCCCCGGCGGCCATTCCAATCTCACGTATCTACTGAAGGTCGGTAGCACAGGCACTCCTGCGTGTGCCTCCGAGTACGTCCTGCGCCGAGGCCCTTTAGGCCCAGTCGCCCCGAAAGCCCACGACATGGCCCGCGAATTCCACGTCCTTCAGGCCGTGCATTCGCATTTTCCGGAAGCCCCCAACGTCTATCATCTCTGCGACGATCCGGCAGTCATCGGCGCGATTTTCTTCGTCATGGAGCGCCGCCGCGGCGTAATCCTTCGCAATAAAATTCCCCCCGAACTCGAATCCATCGCCGATTACCCACGTAAAATCAGCGAGGCCTTCACCGACTGCATGATTCGCCTGCATGCCATCGATGTCTCTGCCACGCGCCTCATCGCCCTCGGCAAGCCCGAAGGATTCGTCGAACGCCAACTCCGCGGCTGGACCGATCGCTGGAATCGCGCGAAGACCGAAGTCTTACCCCAAATGGACCGCGTGATCCAATGGCTCTCGCAAAATCTTCCGCCGTCACCCGCGCCCACTCTCGTTCATAACGACTACAAACTCGACAACGTCATGCTCCGCTTCGGCTCATTCGATCGCATCGAAGCCGTCCTCGATTGGGAGATGGCCACGGTCGGCGATCCGCTTTCCGATCTCGGCCTAACGCTTTGCTACTGGGCCTGGGCCAGCGCCCCGGAGCTTCGCGCCATGGGCCTCCAGGCTCCTTCCACCATGCCCGGCTGGTATTCGCGCGATCAATTCGTTGCACGTTACGCCGAACGAACCGGTCGCGATCTCCGCCATCTCGGCTATCACGAAGTTCTCGGCGTCTTCAAATTGGCGGTCATCCTCCAGCAAATCTATTTTCGTTTCCACGTCGGCCAGACGCAGGACGAGCGCTTCCGCAATTTCGACGCGCGCGTCCGCGGACTTGCTCAACTCGCCGAATCGCTGACGGAGAAGCAGCAGTGACCCGCCTCTATCTCGTCCGCCACGGCCAGGCCGGCACGCGCGACAATTACGACGCGCTCTCCGATCTCGGCCGCCGCCAGTCGCGCCTCCTCGGCGAATACTTCGCCTCGCAAGGCATCGCCTTCAGCTCCGCAATCTCTGGCGGCAACCGGCGCCAACAGCAAACCGCCGAAGAAGTCCGCGCCGTCTATTCCAACGCCGGACTCAAATTTCCCAATCTCACCATCGACGAAGACTGGAAAGAATTCGATCTGGATCACATCTATCGCGAACTCGCGCCGCATCTCTGCGCCGACGACCCGCAATTCCAGCGCGATTTCGACGCCATGCGCGAGCAAGTCCGCGCCAGCCGCGGCGTGCACCAGGCCGAAGTCCACCGCCGCTGGACCCCCTGCGATTTGAAAGTCGTGGAAGCCTGGATTCGCGGCAGCTATCCTTACTCGGGCGAATCCTGGAGCGCGTTTCGCAAGCGCATCGCCGGACGCCGCGCGGCAATTCAAGACGGCCAGCCGCAGGCCGATATCGTGATCTTCACGTCCGCAACGCCGACGGCCATCTGGGCAGGAATGGCGCTCGATCTAAACGAGGAGCACATCATGGGCCTCGCCGGCGTCCTGCAAAACGCATCGTTCTCGATCCACCGCCTGCAAGGCGCAGACCTGCGGCTATTTTCATTTAACGAAGCGCCGCACCTGACGCCCGAGCTAAGGAGCCATAGGTGATATCTATCGCAAGCCGACGTTTTGTGTAGCGCCGGCCTTTTAGGCCGGCATCTCGAATCTAAGAAAGAGGCGCCATGAGCTTCGAACTCTCCGAAAAAACAAAAATCCTCTCCGAACGCCTAACCGCCTTCATGCACGAGCACATCTATCCGAACGAGCCGCGCTACCACGACGAAATCGCCCGCGACCGCTGGAAGCCCACCCGCATCATCGAAGAACTCAAGCCCAAAGCCCGCGCCGCCGGCCTTTGGAATCTTTTTCTCCCCGGCGACGAACACGGCGCCGGCCTCACCAATCTCGAATATGCCCCGCTCTGCGAAATCATGGGCCGCAGCGAAATGGCCTCCGAAGTCTTCAATTGCTCCGCGCCGGACACCGGCAATATGGAAGTCCTCGCGCGCTACGGCAGCCCCGCGCAACAAGATCGCTGGCTCAAGCCTCTCCTCGCCGGAGAAATCCGCTCTTGCTTCGCCATGACCGAGCCCGCCGTCGCCTCCTCCGACGCCACCAACATTCAATCGAGCATCGCTCGCGACGGCAGCGATTACGTTGTCAACGGCCGCAAATGGTGGGCCTCCGGCGCCGGCGATACCCGCTGCAAGATTGCCATCTTCATGGGCAAAACCGATCCGAAAGCCGAGCAGCACAAGCAGCAATCCATGATCCTCGTCCCCATGGACGCTCCCGGCGTGAAAATCGTCCGCATGCTCAGCGTCTTCGGCTACGATCACGCGCCGCACGGCCACGGCGAAGTCACATTCGAAAACGTCCGCGTGCCCGCCGCCAACATTCTTCTCGGCGAAGGCCGCGGCTTCGAAATCGCGCAAGGCCGCCTCGGCCCCGGCCGCATCCATCACTGTATGCGCTGTATCGGCGTATCCGAGCGCGCTCTCGAGACCATGTGCAAACGCGTACAATCGCGCGTCGCCTTCGGCAAGCCCATCGCCGCTCAAGGCACCACCCGCGCCGATATCGCCGCCTCGCGCATGGAAATCGAGCAAGCCCGCCTGCTCACTCTCAAAGCCGCGCACATGATGGACACGGTCGGCAACAAAGCCGCTCGCAGCGAAATCGCCATGATCAAAGTCGTCGCGCCCAACGTAACTCTGCGCGTCCTCGATCGCGCCATCCAGGCCCACGGCGGCGCCGGCGTCTCGCAGGATACGTTTCTGGCATCCGCCTGGGCCGCAGTCCGCACCCTGCGCCTGGCCGACGGCCCAGACGAAGTCCACATCGAAGCCATAGCAAAACGCGAATTAAAAAGGTGGGTTTAATGTACCGCTGGCGTCCCCGCCGGCATCCGACGACCGCAACCGTAGCCAACTCCGGCAGCCAACCGCGGACTACCGCGCGGATTTTTGTAGCGCCGGGCTTTCAGCCCGGCATCTAACGACCACAACTGTCGCCACATTTCGCACTCACCCGCGGATCTCGCGCGATCGAGATATCGCGTGCAGGGTGCCGCCGCCTAGGCGGACGCCGCACTTACGCGTGGGGTTTTTGACGTTTCTTCCAACCTCTAACTTCCAATCCCCATCCCCGCCTGCAATTTCCTCATCCCCCGCAACCACCGCTCATAATCCCCAGCCTTATGCCGGAAATATTCCGCCACGTCCGGATGCGGCAAAATCAAAAATTTCTCCTCTGCCAAACCGCGAACCACCACTTCCGCCACATCCTCCGGCTCCACAGCCGTAGCTTTCAAAAAATTAGCCGGCCCAGTATCCGAATCCACCAACATCGCAGTCCGCACTCCCTGCGGGCAAATCACCGATACCTTTATCCCGCGGTCTCCATAAGTAATCGCCAACCATTCCGCAAATCCGAGCGCCGCATGCTTCGTCACCGAATAAGGCGCCGACCCGATCATTGTCAATAACCCCGCCGCCGAAACCGTCTGCAGCAAATATCCCTCGCCGCGGGCCAACATCCCCGGCAGCACCGCCCGCGCCGCAAACACATGCGCCATCACGTTGATTTCCCAAATCTTCCGCCAATCCACATCCGCAGTCTCCGGCCCGCCCTCCACCATGATTCCCGCGTTCGAACAAAAGAGATCGATCGCCCCAAATTTCGCGGCGACTTCCCGTACCAATCGCGCGACATCGCTTTCCCGCGCCACATTGACCTCAAAAGCCACACCACCGATTTCTTCCGCGACGGCCACCGCCGCAGCCCCATTCAAATCCGCCACAACAACAGCCCGCGCCCCCTCCGCCGCAAATCGCCGGCACATCGCCCGCCCAATCCCGCTAGCCCCGCCCGTAACCACCGCAACTTTCCCAGCCACTTTCATCGCATTTAATCTCCGCAATCGCCCAAAATCTCAGCCGATACGATATCCTTCCCCTCGGAGAATGTCATGCCGCCACGAATCATCGAATCGCCTCAAGCCCTCAAGAATCTGGTCGGTCAGGAACTAGGCGTCACCGATTGGTTCCAAATAACCCAGGAACGCATCGCGCAATTCGCCGAAGCCACTGAAGATCGCCAATGGATTCATCTCGACCGCGATCGCGCCGCCCGCGAATCTCCCTTCGGCACCACAATCGCCCATGGCTTCCTCACACTCTCTCTCGCCAGCCATCTCATGAAGCAAGCCTTCGAAATTCGCTCCGGCATTCGTCACGTAATCAACTACGGCCTGAATCGCGTACGCTTCCCCGCGCCAGTCCCAGCAGGCGCAAAAATACGCGGAAGAGTGACGCTCCAGTCGGTGAAGGAACTACCGGACTGCGTGGAAGCAATTTATGCAGTGACAATCGAGACAGAATCCGCGCAAAAGCCAAGCTGCGCAGCCGAATGTATCATCCGCTACTATTCCTGATTCCGGCCACGTAGGGGAGGGTCTTCAGACCCTCCCGCCTTTCGGCCCCTAAGGGCCATTCGATTTATCAGCATCCTGCGTCCCGGAAGGGCGTTCTCGCTTCTCATTCGTTTCCGCGCGTCCACCCGCCGCCTCCTCTCGATTCACCAATTCCGCATAATAAGCCGGCCGAGTGTGCCGAAGATGATCAGCCGAAGCCTTCCCGGTAAGCCAAGCCCGATCCATCGGGTAAACGTCGGGATCAAACACCACCATATACATATGCCAGATCAAAATCGAAAACGTGGCAAGTATCGCCTCGTAAAAATGCAGCGCCGTAGCGGCATCGGTAACCCATTTCGGAAAATGCCGCAGCGCAAAATTGTTGAACCACAAAATGAACCCACTGGCAGCCATCACCACAGTGCCCCACAAAAACGCCCAATATTCCATCTTCTCCGCGTAGCTGAACGCCCCAAAAGCCGGCGCCGTCCGCGAAAGCCCTAGATTGTAAAGAAGCAAGTCGCTCACATTGCGCAGATCGCCGATCCCCGGCATCAAGTTCCGTAAAATCACGCGATCGCGCCGCACCAGAATCAGGTGAACAACGTGGTACGCGAGCGATGCCAGCAGCACTATCGCCGCCACCCGATGCAGCGTCCCTCGAAATGCAAAATGCTGCTCCCATTGCCGCATCGGCCGCGACCACCATGCGTCGGGATATTTCAGCGCGAATCCGGTAATCACCAGCACCGGAAAACTGATCACCGTGAGCCAGTGTGCAATTCGAAAATTGAGATTCATTCGCTGCACTTCTTCGCCGGAATCAATCCGCGGCGCTTTGCGAAGAAGCTTGCGCAGATAATCGAACAGGTTGTGGAAGAACATGAATCCGAGCGTCAACGGTATCAGAATCCAATAGGCCACTCGGATCGCTCTCACCACCGGATGTTCCGCGATAGCTTCCGCACGCACATGCACGGGCCCGATGGCAAACGTATCGCCAGCCCCTGGATGGCACTTGCCGCACGTGCGCGCCAAGTTTGCGGGATACACCGTCGAACGCGGATCGTTGGGCGCAAAAATGTTGTGTACGCCGTGGCACGACGCGCAATTCGCCACCGTTTGCGCGCCCCCGCGCAACGCAAGCCCGTGGTAGCTGTCGGCAAACGTCGAGACGCGGTCTGTGGGCAGGTTGTACCGCGCATCCAGCCGCTCGTCCGAGTGGCACCGCCCGCACGTCACGCTCGACACGCGCGCCGGATTCACCAGCGATTGCGCCTCACTCGGCGCCAAAATAATGTGCTCGCCGTGGCAATCCGTGCAAACCGGAGCGTCGCTGGCACCAGCAGCGACTGCCTTTCCATGCACGCTGGCAAGGTAGGTCTTCTGAATCTCTGTGTGACACGTCCCGCAAGTCGCCGGCACGTTCCAATGATTGATCTTTGAGCGCGCATCGCGCGCCGCGTAAATCTCATGGCTCCCGTGGCAATCCGAGCAGGTCGCCGCGTTCTGATTGCCCGCCGCCACCGCACGCCCGTGAACGCTCAGCTTGTACGCTTCCACGGGACGCGCAAACGGAATCTGGTGCTTGGCAAGAAAGCTGGCGTTCGCGTGACACGAGCCGCAAGTCTCCGGCAGATTTTTCTTCGCTACCGGCGAGCTAGGATCCTGCGCCATCAGGATCTTGTGCACCGGGCCGTGGCAAGCCTGGCACGACGGCGCCTGCGCGTCGCCATCTTTTGCAGCCTTGGCGTGGACGCTGGCAGCGAAAGCTTTCACCTCGTCGTTATGGCATCCCGCGCAGAGCTTCGGAGCAAGTCCCGCAGCAGGCAGCGCTTCATGCGCCGACCCGTGGCAACTATTGCATGCCTCCGCCCCCAGCAGAGAATGCACGCTCTTCGGCACATTGGCGGCCTCCTCCGCATGGCAGGTGGCGCAATTTACCTTCGCAATTCGCGCGGGGTGAGGGTACTCCTTGATATTCGTATGGCAATCGGTGCAATTCAGTATCGCGTGTGCGCCCGCTTGGTGTTTCGTTTCGTCGACGTAGAGGCTATGGCCGGATTCTGACTTCAAATCTTTCTGGCTGTGGCAGGCGAGGCAATCCGCATCAGGCTTGGGCGCATCTTTCGTCTGCGCCCGCGCCGCAAATGGCAAGAGCACCATTGCAAGCGCCGCCGGAATCAGTACGACCCAGCGCCGTCCGCCCTGGACTCGATCGCTCACGGGCCTGAATTTCATCTTCGTCGAGACGCTACTTCAGACCCAGATCGGTCAGAATTTTTGGATTTGGTTCTTCCATCGCCAGCATCGAATGGCAGGTGTCGCAATCGTTGGGAATGGAACTTCCGTCGGCGCTCGTATGGCTTCCGTCGTGACAGCGGAAGCATCCGGGAAAGTCCATGTGCCCGAGATTGTTGGGATAAGAGCCCCAAGTCACATTCATCGCGGGGAACACGTTCCGCAAATACACGGCCTGCACCTGATTGATCGCCGTCTCCACCAGCCCGTGCTTCAGGCGGTACACGTCGGGATAAGACGTTTGATAGAAGCTGTCCAGGCTCGCCGCGATTAGCCGTACCGCGGTGTCGCGGTCCGCATATTTCGCATTGAGCAGCGCGGCCGCCTGTTTCTTGATAAACGGCAATTCCGGACTGATGCGCCCCTGCGCCATCGCGTCGTCCAAAGCCCGCTCCGGCAGCTGGAATGTGTGCGTGGGCCGGTTGTGGCAGTCGATGCAATCCATAGTCCTGTGTTCGCCCGCTGCCAGTTGCTCGGCCGTGGGTTTCGTATCCGTCGAAGTGAACACGGACTTCTTGCCTGTTTTGTCCGTATAGGTGACCTGAGCGATCGTTTGCCGCTGCCGGTCCGTGGCGATGTATTCGATCGGCGAATTCACATCCAAGTGGCGGCCGTGGATTCCCACTCCGCCGTCAAACGTGTGGCCGCCGATTTTCAACATCAGCACGGTAGTCAGCTCGGTGTTCTTTTCATCATCCGAAAATTTGCGCTTCACGACCAGCTTATTTCCGGTGAAAACCTGCGGCCAATGGCACTGCTCGCAAGTATCCCGCGACGGCCGGAGTTGCCGCACCGGAGACGGGATCGGCTGGTCGTACCTGTGAAACGTAACCGCGTAAACCTGGCGCAGACCCGAGAGCTTTGAATGCACGAACCAGGATGCTCCGGGGCCAATATGGCATTGCACGCACGCGACGCGCTGGTGCGGTGAAGTTTGGTACGCGGTGTACTCCGGCTGCATCACCGTGTGGCAGGTCTGCCCGCAGAATTTCGCCGAATCCATATACTCAACGCTCCGATAAGATGCCACGCTGAGTATCATGCCGTTCGCCAGAGTGAGCCCGCCAATCCAGCCGGCAACTTGGCGCATCGCGGGTATCGAGAAATCGACTCGCGGATAAATCGTCGGAAGTTGCCCGGCGTTGGCGAGACGTACCCGCCGCCAAATCGCGCCGGCAGGGATCAAGATCAACCCGATTACGAAAATTCCGGGAAGAATGAGGAAGAAGACGAGCCCGACATACGGGTGAACCGCTCCACCGCCCACGATATCGAACAGCCAAAAACCGATCAGCGTGGCTGCCGAACTCGATGTCAGAACGGCTCCCGCCATGGACAGCGGATTCCGGCCAAGGTACGCGGCAAGACGGAACCCGGAGGCGATCCGTTCAAAGAATTTCATGGTAGAAGAAAGGAAGCGCCCCCTGGGTCGAAAGAAGATGGCCCGAATGCACGATTCCGCCGTTCGGCTCTAACGCTCGCGCGCGAGCCGCCACCTCGAGATGCCCTCGCTCCGCGCTGAGCTTACTTCTTTTTCAGCGTACGGATGTAGCCGACGAGTTGCTTGATCTGGTCGTCCGTGAGCTTGCCCTTGTAGGCCGGCATTTTGCCTTTGCCATTTGCGGTGATGTCGGTCAATTCGGTATCGCTTTGCTTTTGCACGTCGTCCGAGCCGAGATCACGGAGCTTCAAATTCTTCCCCATCGGGCTGTCGCCCTTGCCGTCCGCACCATGGCAGGACGCGCACTTCTGCTTGTAGAGCGTCTCGCCCGGGTTGTCGCCGCGCGCCACCGGCGCGAAAGCGAACGCGAGAAAAAGCGCACACGCTGCACCGCATACCGCTTTGTTCATTCCGTTCATCGTTCCCCTTTCTCTCACTTCGTGATTCCGCGACATTATCCGCGAAATCGCACAATCCTCAACTGTTTTTCCGCTGCGCAAATGGCCACAACGTCAATACCTCGCTTCGGCTCGCCTCAGCTTATCCTTCGCTCTCCCTGGCCTCTCATTCCCGTCCGCACTGTTTCACACCGAAGCAGTCTGTTCCCTTTTCGTTTGCTTTCCGCCAATTGAACCATCCATATTGCAATTCCGTAGCCTTTTTAATCGCCGTAGCCGTGCGTATCGCGATTGCTGCTCACCTTTCCGCCAAACGACCGGTACAGAAACACAAAATAGCCCGTCGCCAGGATCATTCCGATGATCCACCAGACGAGCCCGATCTTCAGCCCGTACGCTCCAGCTTCTGCATTCGCCACCGTCAACGAATACGCCGCGTCGCGCGCCGGCAGCACCATCGGATACACCCCGAATACGACGCTGGTCAGCATCCCCGTGAGAAACGCCGCGGATGCCAGGAACGCTCCTCTCTCGTTTCTCTTCGCGATATACCACCGTACTCCTGCCGCTCCCGCCACCGCTAGTAGTGGAAATACGTAGCCATGCGGCCAGGCCTTCAGATTCCTCGCCACCTGCGGCTGCACCTGGAACGTCACCGCCGTCACGATCCCCGTCAGCGCCACCACCGCCCACCACGCCCGGCTCGCCGCCTTGCTGGCGCGTTCGCCGAGCGCACCCGTCGTCTTCAGCCGCACCCACAATCCGCCATGCATCACCAGCGCCGCCAACGCAAGAACTCCCACCAGGATCGTGTACCAATCCAGAATCCCGGTATTCGGTCCCAATCGGAAATCCGTCCACAACGGCTCAAAGAAATAGCCGCTGGCATCGAGCGGCACTCCGCGCACCACATTCCCCAGCGCCGCTCCAAAAAACACCGCCAGCAGCAGGCTCGAGCCGCAGAAAAGAAAATCCCAGAAAGGCATCCATACGTTGCTGCGAATGTGATTTCGAAATTCGATCGAAGTCCCGCGCAGAATCAGCAGCCACAGCACCATCATCAACGGCAAATAAAACCCGCTGAATCCGCTGGCATAAAGCGCGGGGAAAGCAAAATAGAGCGCCCCTCCCGCCGCCAGCAGCCACACTTCGTTCCCGTCCCACACTGGCCCGATGCTCGCAATAATCTGCCGACGCTCGTCATCCGTCTTCGCAATGAAAAGGTGCAGCGCCCCCGCTCCAAGATCGAATCCATCCAGCAGGACGTACATCGCCACCATGATCGCCACCAGACAAAACCACACAGTTCCCATCGCGCCCCCTCAGTCCGCCGCCACAGGCGCCGCGTGGCCATCCATCTCCGCTCGCGGCTCCGGCCCGTGTTCGATCTCGCGCCACACCAGGAACAACCACAGAATCGCCAGCATCGTATACATCCCCATGAATCCGATCAGCGTGAACCAAGCGTTCCCCGCTCCCACCCGCGGCGAAACTCCGCTCGCCGTCCGCATCAATCCGTAAATCAACCACGGCTGGCGCCCGAATTCCGCGGTCATCCAGCCCGCCGTATTGGCGATGTACGGCAGCGGCACGCACAGCATCAAAATCCACAGAATCCATTTCGAGGTGTAGAGCTTCCCGCGCCACAGCAACAGCCCGGCCATCACCATCACCGCAATAAAAATCGTCCCCAGTCCCACCATCACGTGATAGCTGTAGTACAGCAAGGGAATCCGGTCCGGCCACAAATTCTCAGGAAAATCCGCCAGCCCCTTCACATCCGCCGACCATTGCCGGTAGGTCAGGAAACTCAGCATGGCCGGAATCTCCAGCGGATTATCCAGCTTCCGCGCCGGCACGTCCGGCTGCCCCAAAATCATCAACGGCGCGCCCGGCTGCGTTTCGAACAAGCCTTCCATCGCCGCCAGCGTCGGCCGCTGATTTTCAGCGATCAATCTTCCTTGCATGTCGCCTGTCGGAAAAAGCTGTAAGCACGCGGCAATCACGCCCACGATCACGCCTGCCTTCAAGAACGTCCGCCCGTACGCCTCATCCCGCTTCGCCAGCAAATAAAATGCGCCCACCGCGGACATCACGAAGCAGCCCGTCTGCACCGCACCCAGCATGTTGTGCGCGTAAGCCCACAGCGCCCACTCGTTCAGCAATAATTTCCAAAAACTCGTCAGCACGAATTCGCCGTTCGCTCCAATCGTGTAGCCCGTCGGGTGCTGCATCCAAGCATCCGTCGCCACAATCAGATAGCCCGACATCCACGATCCCAGCCAAACGAAGAACGCAGCCCACCAATGCCCCACGCGCCCCAATTTTTTCTCGCCGAACAAAAACAATCCCAGAAAACTCGATTCCAGAAAAAAGGAAAAAATTCCCTCCATCGCCAGCGTCTGCCCGATCACTCCGCCCGCCGATCTTGAGAACGCCGCCCAGTTCGTCCCGAACTGAAATTCCATCGGAATTCCCGTCACGACTCCCAGCGCAAAATTAATCCCGAAAATCTTGGCCCAGAATCGCGCCGCCCGGTTGTAATGCTCATCCCCGGTCCGCAGCGCCTTTGTCTTCAAATAGACGAGCAGCAGCGCCAACCCCATCGTCAGTTGCGGAAAAATGTAATGGAAAGTTACGGTAAAAGCGAAATGCAGCCGGTGAACATCGAGTGCCTGCTCCATGCCTTCGTCCTCGTCCTCTGCCCAATCTCATCCGCCCAAGCGGATGAAAGGGCGCGCATTTTACGGGCCCGGCTGCCGTTCTTGTCTACGGAGTCACAGTAGTTGGAATGAAAATCAGGCTTCCCTCAGCAGGCGCAATTCTAATACAGATGCGGCCTCTCAACGTCCTGAAGCTGCGATGAAAGGCTTATTCGTCGAATACTTTCTGAAGTCCCGGCTTATCCTTGATGACCAGCGTCGAGCCATGCACTTCGATCAAATTCCGCCGCTTGAAGCTCGCGAACAACCGCGTCACCGTCTCGCGCGATGCCCCGATCATTTCCGCGATTTCTTCATGCGTGAATGTCACCGTTGCACGAATCGCGCCATTTTCGGCTTTGCCATGCGTATCGGCAAGCTCCAGCAGGAACCGCGACAGTTTCCCAGCGGCTGATCCGGAGAGCCCCAGATACCGCACCTCTTGATACGTCGCCTGGCAAATATTGCTCAGGATCTCCGCCACGCGCACCGCCGCCTCGGCATTTTCCCGCAAAAATTGCAGGAACAAATCCCGCGGGATAAAGCTCGCCTGGATCGGATCAAGCGCCTCGGCCGTCGCCTCATATGGCTTTCCCGATATGGTTCCCGGCAGCCCTACCACTTCTCCCGGTTCGACGATCCGCAGGATCAGCGCCTTCCCCTTATTTGACCCCGCCGACAGCTTTACGCGCCCGCTGCACACCACGAACACCCCGCGCGGCTCTTGGCCCTCCACAAACAGAATGGCGCCTTTCGGGTAAGTAGCCGGCGAAGTGATGTTGTCGAGGCCTTCGAGCGCCCGAATCGATAAATCGCAGAATAGCTTCTCTGTGATCAGCGGGCATTCGACGCAACTATCCACCACCTGCAGCCCGTAGGGCGTTTTCACGGGCCTTTCAGCCCTCGCTACCCTAGGCTTCCGATTCGGTACAACCCGCACTCGATACGCCATGAGCCACCTCCTGCCACTCGTCCTGTCATGAGCCTTGTTCTTTGCTTCTATCTTTCATAGCGCGTCCCGTCTCCCCCGGCTGTGATGCAAGTCACATTGGGCCGTGAGCCCCATCACCGCTCTGCAAATCCCCGCGCTTCATACTGCGGCCTGTTATTGAGGAGGCTCCAATGGCCATTGATGATCGTGACCTTTTGGACGTTCTGAAATTCGAGCTCAATTTCCTCGAAAAGGGTGGCTACGGCCGCTCGCCCCGCGAGCCTTGGCGCGCACCGCTCGTTTTCGAAGATTCCCCGACTTGCATGAACTACGACTCCAAGGAACAGCCGGAGCCGTGCCAGGCCTGCGTTCTGATGGATCTGGTGCCCATGAGCGAGCGCAAACAGGCCATCCCGTGCCGCCACATCCCGCTGACCATGGCTGGCGACACGCTGGAAACGCTCTACCGCTGGGGTTCGCAGAACGAAATCGAAGACGTGTACGGAAAGTGGCTGCGCACGACGATCCACCGGATCGAAGAAGAGCGTGAGCGCCTGTCCGGTCAACGCGCCGCGGATCCTCGACCATCGGCGAATACACACTAATCCCGATCGGGGGATCGTTCATGGCGGCGGACTCAGTTCTGAAGTG
The DNA here is from genome assembly GCA_963812645.1 of uncultured Acidobacteriota bacterium. Taxonomy (GTDB): domain Bacteria; phylum Acidobacteriota; class Terriglobia; order Acidiferrales; family UBA7541; genus Palsa-147. Next base: position 89,270 of record CAWEVU010000013.1, on the reverse strand, counting down.
TGCCAACCCGGCCTGCGAAAGCCCAAATTATTGCGCGGGCACAGGCCAGTTCTTTCGCCTGGAAATTCTCGCCGCACGCGAAACTGGCGGCTCAATCCCTCGTGAAGCAATTCCCTCAGCGCAAAAAAGACCGAGGCTTCGCGTAGTCGATTACTGGCTCTGCGCCCGCTGCGCTGAATTCTATACCTTGAGCTACGATCACGACGCTCACATGGTTTTCGGTGTGAAGCGTCCGCAACCCATCGCCGAACCCGAATTAGAATTAGCCGGAAACTTCCTGCTTTCTTCCTGAGCGTCGTTAACAACAATCCGTCCGCGCATAACAAAGGAAGCGCTGATCCTCGAATCGTCCAGCCCGCGCGCCTCCACGCGAAAATTTATCGGCCGAAAAATAAGAAACGCGGGCGGCGTCCCACTTCCGCCCGCGTTTTCCGGTTCACTCGATGGCGTGGCTACGTCCGGATCGCAACTTCCATCACGCCATTCCGGCGATCGCCGAAAACCCTTCAGGTCCCGGTGATCTGCTCGAACTTGAACATGTGCATCAGCAGCGGCGTCAACTTGATCTGCAAGTTCCGCATGAGTCGCAGCAAATGCCGCGCCGCATTATCCCGCCAAGGGAAAGCGTCGCAACAATCTCGCGCTCGCCGTGTCTCGCCGCAAGAGACTCGAGCCGAACCCAGAGCTTTTCTCGGTCCGCGCCGAGGCTCGAAAATGACTCTCCGAGCACCAAGCTCTTTGTTGCTGCGACTACGCTATCGCGGCTCGCCCGTTCCTCAATATGACCTGAATCACGTGGCCTTGTGAGGCGAATCACAAGGCCGTTCGCGCTTGACTTAGGTTCGCCAATCCCCTAAAGTCCGCGCGACTCAAGTCACTCACTTCAGAAAGGCAAAACATGAAAATGCAACGCATTCTCGGTATCGCGCTCGCTCTCTGCCTGCTTCTGCTCGGCGCCGTCGCTTACGCTCAAATGGCCCGCCCGACTCACCGCGGCAGCGTCTACCAACTTTCCTTCATCCGCGTGGTTCCCGGGATGAATTCCGCATACGACAAATATCTCGCCAGCGATTGGAAGAAGGAACAGGAAGCCCTGAAAGCCGAGGGCATCATTCTTTCCTACAAGGTCATCGGCACGGAAGGCCACTCGTCAACCGACTGGAATCTGATGTTAATGGTCGAGTACAAAGACCTCGCGACGATGGAAGCCAACTCCGACAAAGCCGATGCGCTGCTGCAGAAATCCTTCGGCGGCGATGAACAAGTGATGCAGGGCTACAAGGATCGCTCAACGATTCGCGAAGTGCTGGGCACGCGGCTGGCGCGCGAAATCATTCTCGAACCCAAGCCGTAAGCACGCAGTCTCCGGCAGGCTGGCGATTGATTGTGATTTAGCGGCCCCACGCGCGATGTTGCGCGTGGGGCTATTCCGTCCACCGCAACCCAAGCCGTCTGGCCTCTCGTTGCTTCGGCAATCGAATCTTTGTTCGGTGTGAAACACTCCGTGAAGCTCACGCTCTGTATCGTCTCCGCTCTCTTGCTCGCCGCAATTCCCGCCGCAAGCCAGGCGCCGGCTAAATCCGCGTTCATCTCGTTGCAAGAAGCGCAGCCAAGCCTCGCCGCATACCAGGACGCGCTGCCCGACGATTTGCGCAGCGCCGCGCCGCTCGATGACGCCAAATGGGCCAAGTGGCTAAGCAAAAGCGATCAGGACGTGCGCGTCCGCCTCGATCAAGGCGAGGAGGACACGCTCAGCAATCTGCTGCGCTTCGGCGTCACCTACACCAAGGAATATCGCATCGACGATGAGTACCTCCCAAAGTATGGAAACAGTTCGCTGGTGGATTCATTCGCCGATCACCGCGCGGATGATCTCGTCCGCGCGCTCGCATCTCCCAAATCCGCAGAAGGATTCCGCGAGATGCGCGCGTTCCTCGAGAAGAAGGGCTATTCGTTCGAGACTCCCGCCGGCCGTCTGAAGGTTAAAAAGTATCTGCTCGCGAATCTGGCCCGCCTACGCGACGATTTCATCAAAGCCCATTCCGAAGCCGCGAAAGAAAATCGCTGGCAATCCTTCGAAGAGCGCGGAATCTCCCTGGACACAAATCTCTGGCCCGACTACGACCTCGACGTCCACCTGCGCGCCATGGCCGAAAAGGGCGCGCTCAAGCCCGGCAGCGTGCGCAGGATCGCGATCGTCGGCCCCGGCCTGGACTTCGTGAACAAGCAACAGGGCTACGATTTTTATCCGCCGCAGACCATTCAACCCTTTGCGGTCCTCGACTCCCTGGTCCGGCTGAAACTTACCGACGCCGCCACGGTCGAGCTCTACACCATGGACATCAGCTCGAGCGTAAACGTGCATATCGAGCGCGCCCTAAAAAACGCCGCCGCAGGAAAGTCTTACGTGCTGCAATTGCCGTGGTATCAGGCGGGACGCTGGACCGGCGACTTTCGCGCCGCGTTTGTCTCCTACTGGACGAATCTAGGCTCGATGATCGGCAAGCCCGTCCGGGCCATTCCCGTGCCGCAAGGCGCCGAAGGAATTGCCTCGCGCGCGATCTCCGTGCCGCCTGAAATCGTTCGCCGCATCACTCCGCTCGATCTAAACATCGTCTATCAACGCCTCGAGCTGGCCCCAGAAGACCGCTTCGATCTCATCATCGGCACGAACGTTTTCGTTTACTACGGCGCCTTCGAGCAATCGCTAGTGCGTGCCAACGTGGCCAGCATGCTCAAGCCCGGCGGCTTCCTACTGTCATCGGAAAAGTTAGCGGACCGCATCGAAAATGGACTGCAAGCAGACATCACGACGGAGGTTCCCATGACCGGCCCGCCCGTGATGACCGACTACATCTTCGGCTATCGGCGCAAGTAATCCATCCAGAAGTACTGCGAGGCTTAGAAGCAGTTGGCCGATATTAATGCCGCGGCGCAGTCGGCATCAAACCCTTCTTGATCACGGCCGGGCCGACTGAGGAATGTGCATGCCCGTGGCAAGTCAAGGTGCAAGAATTCGTGGCCCGGCTATACGAAATTACCCCTCCGTTCGACGCCACGACGTTCACATCAAAGTTGACCAATCTCTCTCCGGAAACCGTCCCGCTCGTGCCTCCCATTCCATGCGCAGTATGGCAAACCGAGCAAGAGAATCCGTCGTTGATATGCCGCGCATGCTCGGAGAAGCTGGCGTTGGTAACCACATTCGATAGACTGTGGCATTTGCCGCACAGCGCATAGGGCCCATTCACGCTCAAATCAGGATTCGGATTCAGATTGATGATCGGCTGGCCCGCCGCAGTCGTCTGGCTGGCCACGTACTGCCGCTCCAGAATATGCGTCCACTTCGATCCATGTGGACCGTTGGGTCCGGCGCCACCAAATTCGCGATTGTCGTCGCTGTTGTGGCAGTCCGAGCACAAAATCTGCGTCCCCATGCTCCGCCCCTGCGTGATGCCGTCAAGGTCCAACATATTCGCCAGCAGACTCGGCTGCGGATAAGGACTATTGCTCACATGCATCACCGGATGGCTCGACGCGCTGCTGACCGCGAACTGCGGAATCACGTTCAAGAAGTCGCCCGCTGAAACAAGCCGGACCGGCAAATACCCAAACACAGGATTCGCAGCTTTCCCGGCGCTCGATCCGTGGCAGCGCAGGCAGTTGTCGTATTCATTGACGGCCGGAAACACAACCGTCACGCCATCTGCCGCGCTGACTCCGGCGATGCCGTTCTGCGACACGCGCACCGCAGGCGGCGGTGTGAAGCTGGTCACTTGATTTGCAGCGTGGCCGTTGTGGCAATCCGCGCAAGTCGCGTGACGATTGTTGTTCAGCACCACGCTCTCCGCGGCATCGTGCGAATTGATTCCCGCGGGATACGGATGCCCGACCTTCGCAAACTCCGCAAACACGTTCGGAATCCCCGGCGAAAGATTCGAGCCGCCGCTGTGGCAAGCCAGGCAATCCTGCTCGTTCGCCGCGCGCAGCAGCCGCGCAGGTCCCTGGCCGTTGTGCGGCATATGGCAGGAAAGGCATGCATTCTGCCCAACGTTGGCGTAGCTTCCCACTCCCGACGTAGCTACCGTCTTGTTCGTCGCCGTCGTATGAATTCCCGTCGGCCACCCGGCCAGATGGTTGATCTGCCCCGTCAAAACCCGGTTCGGATCATGGCACGCCAGACACAATTGCCCGTTCGAACTATCGCGCACCAAAAAATTTTGCGAGATCGTATCTTTCGCTTGCACGTGCGGATTGTGGCACGACGTGCACTCTACATTTCCCTGAATCAGTTGCACCGCTCCCAGCGGATCGGTGGTCTTCCCTTGAGAAACGATCGTGCCGGCAATCTCCACCGCATCTTTTATCGGCAAGACCAGACTGAACGGATGCGAGTTCTGCAAATTTGTCCCAAACACATCGGTGGGCGTCATCGTTCCGGTCATGCTCACCGCGCCATACACAATCGTTTGTCCCGGCGCCACCGTCCCATCATGGCAGCTCAAGCAAAGATTGCTGTCCGTGCCGAGCTGCAGCATTTGATTGCCGGTCTGGTGATAGGTCGTGCTTGTGTACACACTGTAGTTCTGCTTCGAAAGCGTCTGGTTCCACAGCGGAGCCGGCGCGAAGCCGGAATGTGGCGCGTGGCAATAGACGCAGGAACCCGACCGCGCCCCGGTGATCGGCGATTTGCTGCCGGTGGTCAAATCGTGCGTGCCGATCACGTCACCGGTAACCTGCGCCGGCAGCTTGGCCGGAGCCAACAGGATGAACGCGCACGCAAGAAGGAGCCCTCGCTTCACTACTTCCCTCCCACGGGCTGTTTCGGCAAGCCGTAATAATGGAATACCTGCACGCGGCGGTTGATCGAATCCACCACATAAACGCGATCGTTGTGATCGATAAACAGTCCCGAAGGCAACTGGAATTGCCCCGCAGCCGTGCCGCGCTGCCCGAAGTAGTAGAGCAGCTCGCCCTTGCGGTTGAACACTTGCACCACGCCCCACATTGCGTCCACAACGTACAGATCGCCCTCGGAATCGACGCCGATTCCTTTCGGCCGGAACATCGCCCCGGTTGCGTCACCGATATGCCCGATCGAGTACCGGAATCCTCCCGAACGGTCCAGCACTTGCACCCGGAAATTCATGGCATCCACCACCAGCAAATCGGCTCCGTCCAGCCGCAGCTCGGTGGGATAATTGAACTCGAGATCGCCCGTACCTTCACTCCCGATCGTCTGCAACACGCTGCCCTCAAGATCCATCACAAAAATCTTGTCCCGCAGCGTGTCCGTCACATAAATGCGCTTCGCCGCCGAATCCACGGCAATTCCCGTCGGCCGCTTGAAGAATCCTTCTCCGAATTTCAAGCTTCCGATCACCCGGCTGAATTTCCCGCCGACCTCGAAGACAAAGATTTTGCCGCTCTCGGAATCGGTCACGTAGATGTTGTCTTGCGCATCCACGGCCACGCATTGCGGCGCGAGCAGCCGGTCTTTCCCTTTGTCATGGCGCGAAATGAATTTGTACTTCTGTTCGGCAAAATCGAAGATGTGAATGCCGTACGCCCCGGGATCGGTCACGATCACGCGCCCGCGCGAGTCCGTCACCACGCTGTACGGCCGGATTAAAGAGTGAAATTGCGGCTCGCCCGCCACCACATCCAGCAACTTGTTCCAAAAGCCGCGCTTCGGCTTGACGTCGCGCTCCCAACTGAAATTGCGCTCATAAGTGAGCTTTCGCCCGCCTTCCAGTTGCAACTCCGCAACCGGCAGCTCGCCGGGCTTCTTCTTGGTGTCCCCTGATCCCCAGGACGTAGTTGCGCAAAGCAGCGCGAGCGCCGTTGCCGTCGCCACCGCTCGCATTCTGCTTCGAGGCGCTGAGGCTAGAAGAAGTTGAACCACCTGGAAACCCCGATAAAAAACGACGACACGTTGGCGGGAGGAACCGTCGAGGCGCTGAAGCTCTGCGACAGCTTCGCGTAACCTCCCGTCAGGTAAACTTTGCGGAATTGATATTGAAAGTAAGCGTTATATTGCTCGTTCTTGTTGAGCGTCGCCGCTGTGTCACCGCCCGTATCGCTGCTCGATTTCGAGTAACTTGCTCCGAACGTTAGTCTACGGATCGGCGACGCTCCCAGTCCAAAAGAATAACTCTTGCCGCCGTAGAGAATCACCAGGCTCGAAGGCAGAATCGGTGTGGGCACCGGCGTAGGAACCAGCCCGGCTCCCGTCTGAATCGCGTTTCCATTCGATATGGAATAGCTCCCAGTCATGCTCGCCCAGTGTCCGAAGGTGAACCCGGTTGAATAACTCTGGCTGCGGCTCTCGGTGCCGGAGACCTGCGTTAGCGCCGTCCGCGACCCGGCCACGCTCCCGCTCCAATAGACTGCTCGGAATTTGCGTCGCACGTTCCCGGAGTAATTGTAGTACCCGGTCGTGTAGGTCACCAGCAGCGTCTGCGCGTTTTGCGCATAGCTGAACGACCCGCCGAAGAACCATCTTTCGATTCGCCGCGAGTAGTTGACCGTGGCCATCAGCCCCAGAGTGTTTACGTTCATGTTGTCGATTTTAGTATCGTTCACGGTCGTAGAAACATTGAACGAGCCGCCGAGCAACGGATGCGTGTACAAGAGGCTGCCCCCAAACGTGCTCGAGCCGACGCTCACTCCCAGGAAGGACTGATCCCGCCGCTCCACTTCGCCCAGCGCCTGCAGGTCCGGCAAGATCGCGTAACTCGCCACCGCCTGCACATCCACCGCGTCCGATTTCTCGTTGGTATTCTCCGGCAACACGATTCCACCGGCCGACGTCGCCTCCTCGAACAGCGTTCCGCCGAGATTATCCGAGTAGTTGACCCCGAGTGAGAGATGCAGCTTGTTACTGGGCTGGATTCCGGCATTCGCGGTGATCGAGTCCACCGTGCCATTGAACCGGAAGCCCTGATCTTCATTGTTAAACGACGATCGCGTGAAATTGGCTGAGAATCCTCCGCTCATCGGCAAGGCATGTGAGACGTTGAACCCGAATCCGTCTGTAGTCGTGTCCGTGGTCACCGGTTGATTCGTGCTGGTGAACAATTGCGGTATCAGCGAGTGCGAGGTTCCGTATTGGTAGAACGCGCCCAGGCCGAACCCGTGCGTCAAGTACCCCGAATGAAGCGACAGAGAATCGAAATTGGTATGTCCTGAGTCATTCGCGCCGTACACCGAATAGTCCGTGGTGCCTTTCTGAAAACCAACAGAAAGGCTGGGGACGTCGGGAACGTTTTCCGCCCAGTTGATCCCGAACGTGTCGCTGTTCCCGTGCGTGGTGAAGTTCGGCAGCCCCGGAATCGCGAAGCTTCCCTCGCTGTTGTAGGCCTTCGAGTAATTCACCGATCCCGGAAAGTGGCTGCCGTTGAAGATTCCCGAGCTGAAGTTCAGCCCGCTGGCATCGGAAATGGACTGATAGTTGGAATCGGCTCGCGATTGGTTCAAGTACGGCGAAAGATTGAATGTCAGGAAATTCGGATCGTAGAAATATCCCGCCAGACTCGCCGTGCCCCCGAAATTCAGGCTGTGGGACGAAGGAACCTCATCGCCGTACGCCGCCGAGTAGCCTCCCGAGATCACCCCGGTGAGGTTCATGCTCACATCGCCGGCTTGAATCTGCGCGGCCGCTGGGCGCGCCCAAAACATCAAAAGTCCGGCCGTGGCGAAACCTACAAATCGAGCAACACGCGGCAAAGCTCCCCCAGACTCCCAAGTCCCCGTTTAAAGAACTTCGACTTTCCCCTTGCGCCGCAGCGCCTCGTCCAGCGCGGCACGTACCTGGTTCGTCTTCTTGCCTTCCAGCTCCTTGCGCAGCTGTGCCTCTGTATCGGCAAATTTCGTCTTGCCCGCCATAATATGTTTGTTCAGCCGGACGATGGTGTACGCCGTCTCGATTTGAATGATGTCCGTGATCTGCCCGGGCTCCATCGCCAGCAGCGCGTGCACCACCGCAGGGTCCAACTTCGCGCGGTCCACCGTCTTGTGGTCCCCCATCACCACGCGATAATCATCGTCCGAGATTTTTTCCGCGAGCATTCCGAATTCTTCGTAGCTTTTGGTCTCTTTTGCCTGGCGCAACGCGTCTTCTGCGCGCCTGCGCCCCTCTTTCAATTGGTCCGGAGTTGCGTTCTGGGGAGGGAGAATGGAGATGGTCTGAAAGGCAAATGCTTCCGGGTACAGGAAGCGAGTCGGATTCTTGTCGTAGTAGCTCTTCAGCTCCTGCTCCGACACCTTCGACTTTTGCTCCACTTCAATCTTGAGCAGCGCATCGATCAACAACGAGCGGCGTATCTTCTCGCGCAGCAATTGCTGCGAGCCGTTGAATTCCGTGGCCACGAATTCTTGATAAGCGTCAGGAGACGAGAACTGGCCGCGAAAATCCGCCTCCCCCTTCTCCAACTTCGCGGCGGGCACCGTCATTCCCCGGCGCAATGCCTCCTGATAGACGAGCTCCTCGAAGATCATCATCTTCATGGCGCCGTCGCGGATATTGGCTTCCATTTCTTTCGGGAAGCCGTTCTTGTGTTGCCGCGCGTACGGAAAAATCGCGTACATCTCGCGCAGCAGGTCGCGATCGGTCAGCACCGTGCCGTTCACTCGAGCAACGGGGCGGCCCACCGGTTGAGCCACTGCGTTCGGCGTCGTTGACGCTTGCGCTGCCGCCTGCGGAGGCGCCGCTTGGGCGCGCGCCGTCGAGAGCGCCGCCAGGACCACCATGCCGGCAATAAATTGAAGCTTCATAACGTCTTCCGGCCCATCGCGCTTGGAAAAATAAGGGGAGAGACTTCGCTCTCCCCTCATAGGTTGAGGTTAGAAAGTGGTCCCAGCCGTTCCGTTGTTCGACTCATTCGCCTCGCCGCCATGGCACTGTCGGCAGAACTGCGCGTCTTGATTCGAGCCAGCGGTGACTGAGCCCGGGTTGTAAGGCGCCCGGATGAAGAACATCGTTCGGTAGTAGCCCGAAGGCAGACCAGTGCTCGGGCCGTTCGTGACCTTCACCACGTTCATCAGGTGCTGGTTATGGCAGGTCGTGCACATAACCACGGGCGAAGTGTTGTTGTAATTTCCCGGCTGAACAAAGAAGCCATAGTTCGTAATGAACTTGGCAAAATTGGTTCCGGACGGGACGTTGATCACGCCAGCCGTGATGGTGCAATCCCAGTTGTACTGCCCACCGCAGCCAATTACGGCGTTCAGTCCCACCGGGTGGTCGTTGAGATAGTTGCCTGCGCCGGTACCGTCGTTTCCGAGCAAAGTCGGAATCGTGTTAAAGGTCCCGTACGTAGGAGGAAGCGTCTCATAGACCTGATTCTTCATCATCGCGCCCTGTGCGTAATTGCCATCATGGCAACTGAGGCAGGTCAAAACCCCGAACACATCGGGCGTAGTGGCGTTGAAACTGGCCGGCAGAGTCTCGACGTAGAACGAGCCGGGTCTCCCTTGACCAGTGTTGATCACCTTGTTGTACAGGTTGCCTACGTCCTGGCCCCACAGCGCTACGTTTCCGGTTGTTGTGTCCCCGGATTTGTTGGCGCCGTTGCCAGATGAGCCGCTGTGCGGCGCATGGCAAGCCGCGCAACCGCGGCCATAGTTTAGGTGAGCGCCGAGGACGTCAGTCGACGGCGACCAGCCGGACTGAGCCGCAGCGATACTCGCTGAACCCAGCACGACTAGTAGGGCGATTAATACTTTCTTCATGGACAAACCTCCAACTCATGCTGCAGCACGCTACTTCTCTTACTTCTATTCACTTCCAGGTACGAGAACTGGGCAAGTAGGCCTTCTCCTGCTTTGTTCTCTTCTCGGCTATCCTGAGACAGCCAAAAACTCTTGGCGGCTTGTTGCGCCGCGGAACTTTGCACTTCGGCTGACGGGCCGTCTTTCTGTGACGACGTGCCCGACGGCTGCTGCTGCGACGGCGCGGCTTTCTCCGGCGCCGCCTCGCGGCGCGCCTTCTCCGCAGCCGCCTCCGCGTCCGTCACGTACTGGAACATCTGCATCCGTCCCGGATATTGCTCGGTGGTAAAAACGCGACCCTGTTTGTCGATCGCGATACCCACCAGCGCTTCGAACTGCCCGGGGTAATGTCCGTGCCCGCCGATCCAGGTCAGCAATTGCCCTTCGCGGTTGAACACCTCAACGCGATCCTGGAACGCGTCCGCCACCCAGATGTGTCCGTCGGAGTCAATCGCGATGCCCTTCGGCCGCGCGAAGTAGCCCGGCCCGTCGCCATGCTGCCCGAACATTCCGATGAACTGTCCATCGGCGTCAAAAATCTCCACGCGGTTGTTCATCGTGTCCGTCACGTAGACGTTGCGGTCCTTGTCCAACGCCACGCTCGACGGCGCTCCGAAATCTCCCGGCGTAGTCAGCCAGTGATTCTTGCCGCCCGTTCCAATCTTGCGGATCAATTTCAAAGTGTCGGCGTCGAACACCATCACCTGGTCCTGCTGCGTATCCACCACATACAAGAACCGGTTCTCCGTATCGATCGCGAGCCCCACCGGATCCACCAGCCCTTGATCGATCTGGTTGATCACTTCATGCTTGGCGTTAAACACCAGCACGCGATGCAGCTTGCCATCGGACACGAAGAGCCGGTCGTCATCGTCGATGGCCAGGCCATTGATCAGTCCGAAATGCGCTTCATACTGATTGCGGATGAGCTGTACGTCCCGCGTCTCGGTGTTGAAAATGAAAACCGCGCCTACCTTCTGATCGGCGACGTAAACGAGGCCCTTCGAGTCAAACGCGATCCCGAACGGACCGAGCAATTGGAACGGGAAAGTCTTGACATCGAATTTCTCAGTCTGTCCCTGCTCGCCTGCCAGACGATCCATCCAGCTCTGCTTCTTCTTCTTCGGCACCGCCGTCGTATCGATCTTTTCTCCGGCGAAATAATTCAAGTAGCGCACTCGCGCGATGGATGGCGGGCTTGGCCACACCAGCTTCGAAGTATCGATCTCCGGCTTCGGTGCAGGCTGCGCCGCGTTGGGGTCGGCCTTCTTCTTTTTGTTCTTGTCGGCAAAGGTGCAGAGCGGCGAAGCGAGCAGCAGCGCCAGCAGCAGCGCCATCGCCGCTTGCGTCTTGCTCATCGAATTTGTCCGCTCGCCGATCATCGCCTCTCTCCGCATTACCGGCCCATATCGATTCTGTTCTTGTGGCACGTATCGCAGAACGCCATGTTATTTTCCTGATCTTTCACCAGCAGCCCCGGCTGCAACGAAGCGTGCGGCTGGTGGCAGCTCAAGCAGCTCAGCGCGAAACGCACCTTCGTCACGTCTTTCGGATCCGGAACGTCCGAAACCGGATGGCCTTCCACCGGATGCCCAAACCCGAATTTCAGCGGCAGCACCGGCACGCGGTTCTTCTTGTAGTAGTCGTCCGGGAGTTTCACCGCGCCGTTGAAAATTGTCAGCACATGCTCGGCGTCCAGCTTCTGCGGCACCGAGTCCGGCCCGTGGCATTCCAGGCAAAGCGCATTACCCTGCGCTCGCAGCAAATGTTCCGTGTCGTTCCCGTGCGGATCGTGGCACGTCGCGCAACCTTGCTTGAACGCCGGCTGGTGCAACACGCGCTTCTTTCCCTCGTCAGCCTGCTCGACGTGGCATGTCAGGCAAACGCTCACCGGGTTCGGCTTCGCCAGGCCCGGCGAGCTCCCCGCATGTGGACTGTGGCAATCGGTGCAATCCGCTTGTGCGCCGGGGTGCTGCACTTTCGCGGTGTCAATCTGCTTCGCTTTGTCGGCGTGGCAGGTGACGCAAATTTCCTTCGCCGTGGCCTGCGTCAAAACCACCTTGCCGTCTTTTGCCGGCTGGTGGCAAACATCACATTGCTTCTCGGCGAAGGGCGGGTGAACGAACGCTTGCATCAGCTTCGGCCGGTCGGATTGGTGCGGATTATGGCATTGCAGGCAATCCGCGTTTTCAAACGGCTGGTTCTGATGCGCCTTGGTGAGATCTGCATCCTTCACGTCATGGCAATCCAGGCACAGCGCCGGGACCGCCTTCGTCAGGTGATATCTGAATTCGCGATCCTGGCTGTCGCCGGTCTTGTGCGTGACGTGGCAAGTGTCACAGCCCGCGTCCAGCGCCGCGTGCCGGCTGCCCTTTTCCGGAACATTCAAACCTTTGGTGTGGCACTCGAGGCACAGATTTTCTTTCGCGTCTCCCGACGTCGGCTTCAGCAGTTGAAACTTGTTGGGCGAAGAATGCGGTTCGTGGCACTTCAGGCAGTCGCGAACTGCCGGCGGATGCACCGTGCCCTTGATTTGCGCCGCGTTCTTATCCGCGTGACACGTAAGGCACAGTCCGTAAGGCGTCGTGGTGATCAGCTTTACGCGCGTTACATCCCGATTGACGCGCACTTCGTGGCAAGAAGTGCATCCCAGCGCCATCGCCGAGTGCACCGACTTGCCTTTTGATTCTTCCGTATGACATTCGAGGCATTTCGCCGAGGGAGTGTTCTTGTCGAGCGGAACGGGATGGACATCCGCCCGCGCCTGCGTGACCGCGAACAACGCGATGACGGCAAGCAGTGGCAGAGCGCTTGGCGCGCTATGCACCAAGCCATGCCTTCGCAAGATCAAGATCCGCTTACTCCTAGAGTTGAGTTTGCTCGTCTCACAACCTGCTAAGTGACTGTGTGTAAAAGTATTGCGCGATCGAGCCGAGCGAAACGTGGTAGATCCTTTGATTCCGCTTGCGGAATCAGCCCGGCGCAGAACTAACACCCCTGCTTTCAATGACATCCGAACACACGGTTCCGCCGTACAGTTCGGGTATCCGACAGCTCGGCGGTGACCTTGCATGACGCCTATTTGAAGGCATCTAGGCTCACCGCGCTGTGACGTCCGTCACACTCGCTCGTGACGCGCAACACTCCCACAATCGTCGCCAGCAGCCAGAAACGTAAGAGTGGAGGGGACGCGATCGCGGCTCATTATCCGCCCAAAGCCGCTAGCAGTCCACACAATACGATTTCGATCCCGCGACCCGAATTGGCAGATCGCCACCTTCACGACCGAACCATGATTGCCTCCCCTTCTTCCGTAGCGCCCGCTGCTAGCCCGCGTTTTGGACTTTCGGCCCGCCGCCGTCTTTTCCCTCGCGACAAAGAATACGTTGTCATTCCGAGGCGTCCGCCTAGGAATCTGCATTTTCTGTTCGGCCCCGCATTGTGGTGGGCCTGCCCACCGTAGCCTTGGCATAGGTGGGAGTCCCCGCATTCATGCGGGGGAGGAGCGCTTCAGCGCTCCGAAAAAGCATCGTCTTTGAGGATGCGCTTAAGCGCTGGCTCCCTAAAGCAGCTCCCGTGGATGCTTGCGCCATCGCGTCCCGTCACGTCCCGAATTTTGGACGCTACCGAACAGCTCATCCCGCCGTACATTTCTAATCGGGACGCCAATTATTAGAAACGCTCGCAACGCCAACAAAACAATCGACGGTGGCCAATCCTAAATCGGACAAAGACAGATAAAAAATTCGACGCCGGAATTGACGCTGGACGTTGATTCGTGAGAAAAAATCCGCTGGGAGGTACGCTGACATGGCACGAAGCGGAACGGCTCGGGCGGAACGGCTTTATGGGGTGCATCCTGGCGTGACCGTGGTGCAGAAGTGGGTGGCGGAGCTGAAGGGCAAGACCGGGCGATCCGTTGAGGAATGGGTTGCACTGATCAAGAAAGACGGGCCGAAAGACGAAAAGTCACGGCGCGAATGGCTCAAGGCCAAGCACAAATTGGGAACAAATTCGGCCTGGTGGTTGGCGGAGCGCGCAGACGGAAAGGGCGGTGAAGACAGCGATCCGGAAAACTATTTGAAGTCGGCGGCCGGATATGTGGAGCAGCAGTATTCGGGAGCAAAGACCTCGTTGCGGCCGATTTATGACGAGTTGCTGGCGCTGGGCAGAGCGTTGGGCGACGATGTGAAGGCTTGTCCGTGCAAGACAATCGTGCCGTTCTACCGGCAGCATGTCTTCGCGCAAATCAAGCCGACCACGAATACGCGAGTGGATCTGGGATTGTGCTTGACGGACTACAAGGGCAAATTGCCGAAGCGGGTGATTGATACGGGCGGAGCGGCGAAAAAGGACCGGATTACGCACCGGATGGAGATTAAGTCTACTTCGGAGATTGATGAGGAAGTGAAGAAGTGGCTGAAAATTGCGTACAAATTGGATAAGTGAAACTTGGGTTCCGGGCCTGGGGAGAGTCGAACTCCCGACAGGCGGTTTAGGAAACCGCTGCTCTATCTGAGCTGGCGGCGGAGAACAGTGATGTCGCGCCGCATCGAAGGTTCTGGCCGGTGAGTTGCTCGCAACATTATGTTATGTCTTACAGGTTGGGTTCCGGTTTTGGTTCGCGCTATCGCCTTCTTAGATTGCCCTGTTGTGTTTGGCAATGTAGGTGTCTGGCTATATGACAGCCTGCGCATAGCGTAATGAGATTCTCTTCGGCGTCGTCCCCGAAGTGGCTGCGTGAGCGGAGGTGGTGGACTTGAAGATTTTGTGCTGTGCCGCAGTCTTGGCAGCGCCATCCGTCGCGTGCGAGCACCTCGCGGGAGAGCTGGCTGTAGGCCTCGGGTTCAAGCTTCAGTCGCGGCGACTTCCGTTTGGATCGGTTCAAGGCCGTTCCTCACCGTGTCTAGCAACTGAAGTCTCTGCGCCATGGGTAGAGCGCCGATGAGCCGAGCGAGCGCCAAGAACAACGTATTCTCCGCGCCAGCCTCCAGGCTTGCTCCCGCCAAAAAGTCCGCGCAAATCATCTCCAAGCAATACCCGCGCGATTTGTCCGTCCCGAGCATGAGCGCGACGGTCTCGAGCGCCTGCTCGATCACCGCGAGCTGGCTCTTGTACACCTTGAAGTACAGGATCTCCCACGGCTCCGTCTCTTTGCCTGTGAGGTGTTTTTCGACCTCGTGCTTGAATTCTTCCTTGGGCAACTGCTGCGCCCTGTGCAACCAGGTTGCACAATCGAAGTGCTGCCCGTCCCGCCGCGCCACCTTCACCAATTCCGTCGCCTTCGACCAGCCCACCTGCTTCAGGTGTAGTTTCGGGATCCGTGGCAGTTGCTCGTGGATGGTCATCAGGTAGTAGGCCTTACGCCGTGAGCCCGGAAAGCGCTTCTCCAAAAACTCATCGAAGGATTTGAGATTGTCGAGCCGCCAATATTGCCCGGACCGGACCTCACACAGGTAGCGTCCAAGCTCCACAAACCGAGTATCGCGCTCCCGATCAATGGCCCTCTCCCAGCCCAAGATTTCATCAATCTTGGCCAGCACAAAGAGAGCCCTGCGGCGGTTGAGCTTCGGCGCGACCAGCGGTCTCCCATTAGTCGTCAAGGTCGTTAAGCCAATCAAGGTCGCTGGCTCCTGGCCGGCGGATCAGATTCGCGTCGATCAACGGCTGATTGTTGAGACACAACCCCAGATGGGGACAGCTCACGCAGCCGTTCTGAGGGAAACGGATGCCGCTATGCGAAACGAACTGACCGGCTTCGATCTGAGCGACTGTGGTTTCAACCAGCCGTCCGTACTCCCGTCGTTGCTCCTCGGAAATCGTGGCCCGAAGGTATTGAATCTCAGGCTGGTTCTTGCGCACGAACACGACCACGGCGACCTCAGGGATTCCACTGATCCATGAGTAGCGACCCAACTGAGGGTCGAGCGCCAGCAATCCCTCGGGCTCTTCGGGATAACGGCTGGTGGTGGTCTTCCAGTCGATGACGCAGGGAGTGCCATCGAGCTCTCCGAGGGCGTCAATGTAGGCAACGAATTCGTTGTTTCCAGGAAGCGATCGAAGCATCTTGACCTGTAGATTCTTCTGCGCCCGGGGAACGTGGACCCGATCGTCCTGGGCAAACTTCTGGAGCAAATGGACTCCCTGGTGGACCATACGGTCCCAGGAATCTCCCTTCTTGTACTCGAATGGGACATCTCGATAGGCACCCCATTCCTTGAAGAGCACGGCACTCGGATCCTCGTGGCAGAAGTAGGCGCCGAGGGCCTTCTCAAACGAGCGGCCGAAGACCATGGCGGCGCGGGTTTCTTTTTCCTGCCAGCCATCGAGATAGCGGTAGCGATAGCTGCGCGGACAGCGCAGGAACTGGCTGATCTGTGTGTGACTAAAGATCATCGGCGTTCTCCTGCTTCGGAATCTCACTCACGGTCGTGCAGGAAAGTTCCTCCCACTCTCCAGCCGGAGCGAAAGATTCGAGGTTCTGATAGGAGCGGCCGTTGAAGGCGATTAGCGAGGTGCGCACGACGCCTCGGAGATTGAGGAGGCCCTTCTCATCCACCTGATCGCGGCCGAGAAGTTCGGGGTCATAGCCAAAGTCGCGCAGAAACCAAGTTAGCTTCCACAGCGCGCGTTCGCTGCAGTAGAGCCGCCCGGAGAAGGTCCGTGTCGCAAAAGGCTCAGGCTCCAAGACCACAAAGCGGAGCGAGAAGAAGGGTTTGTGCGGATGCCAGCGGTAGGAAGCTCCGTCCACACGAACCATAAACAACCCTTGCAGCTGACTCTCGTGATTCTGGTCTCTTGAGTGCAGGCCGGGAATATGGCGTCTCATGGTTTTGCCTCCGTGGGTTGGGCATAGGAGTTGAGTTTGCAGACCAGCGCATCTCGATCTTTCTTGGCTGCTGTGGCGATGTGAGAGATGAAGGACTCGACCAGGTCTCGACTGGCATTTTTGAGCGTTTGGCTGCCGCAAAAGTCAGCTGCGTACGCCTTCACGAGCGCGGGGTCGAGGTTGTACTGATGGATCGGAACACAGAGTTGGTCCCGCAGTCGGGGTTGACCGTGACAGGATCCATTTCCGTTGCCAGAGACAGGCGCGGATTGCTTCGGATGTGAAGCTGGCATGGGCGGAGAGAACGATCCGAGCTCTTCGACCGAGCACAGGCCGATTCCATACGCTTTGCGGAGAGCGCGATTGACGGCGCGGGTTTCGGCGACGCGCATTTCGGCACCGCGGACGAGAAACGAGACATTGGACGGATCGGCATCGCCGTACCCAACAAAACCACGAGACCGAGGAGTCTTATAGACAGTTGCCTTGAAGACCCAGCGGCCTGCCGCCGGATCACAATGTCGCTCGACCAGCGCAGACGTTACTCCGGAACAGCGGTGGCGCAGGGCAATTCTAAGCAGGCCGGAGTGGGTAACGTACCAACGGCCATCCAGAAGCAGGAGATCGCCCGTTGACACAAGTAATCCATGTTTTTCCGTCAAGCTCTTAAGGTGCGAAGTTGTGGTTTGGGAAAGATCGCCCCAAGTAGCTCTGGCGAGCTTGGCGTTTGAATGGAACGCGATAGAAAGTCGTTTCATGATTCCTCCTTTGGAACCCATTGGAACCCATATAATGACACTGGGTGTCAGTAGGTGTCAAGGGCTTCAATCCGTGAGCCAACCTGCCAAGGATGATAAGATTCCCTCTGCATGCGAAAAGACACCAGGCTTTCATTCCGAGTGCGATCAGATCTTAAGAAGGCTCTGGAAACGATCGCTGCCGCCGAAGGGCGCAGCGTTGCACAGGTATGTGAAGCATTCTTGCGAGCGGGATCCGACAGCTATAAGGACCAAGGCTCTGGCTTTCTTCAGCGCTTGCTTGCGCGGCCACGACCAAGGACGAGGAGTGGGAACTGAGCGCTTTCCCTTGAATCGCTTGGGAATTTCTAAAAGGTTTCTTATGCAGACACACTCGAATAAACGGCTCTAATTGAACTGCAAGAGCTTGAGAGAACAAGTAATTCGCCGCGTCAAAACGAAGTGCGCTGCACGATACAGTTTTCTTCAATTGTGACGCTTCTTCGTCATAGTCATTCTCGTGGTCAAAAACGGATGCGTTTATGGCTTGACAACGCCTGGCCGTGCGCTAATGTACTTTTAGGTCCCTTGAGAGCTTGCGGCACCAATGGCTCGCTCTCGGGTTCGTCGGCTTGAATTGACGGAATGGGCAGCCAGCGCTGCCCGGCTGATGAACTAAAAAAAGGGGGGGCCAATGCCCACCAGAAACAGCGGTTTTCCCGATGATGCCGTAGAGCTCTTCGCCGAAGCTTTTGGTGGTGAGCGACCATTGCGACGCTCGACCGCGGGAGAGCTGTTCCCAGACGGCAGTTGCCTCGACCTAATTCTGCGGTCCCAATCGGACCAACTGGAGCTCGTGTATGTTCGCGGCAAGGAGACGAGCATCGACGCGAGGCCTGAGGTCCAGGGCCTCATTTATGTGCCCGTGCAAATCGACCCGTCGTTTCTACGCGCGACGGTGTTGCCGACGGAGCTGAAAACAAACAAATCGACCAATGAGCTCTTCACAGCGATTCGGAAGCTATTCACGGACCACGGGTTTTCGGAAGATATTTCACTCCTCGCAACATGTTTCATTCTTGCGACGTGGTTTCCGGAAGCTCACGCCATCGCGCCGTGCCTCGTGATCTGTGGGCCTCGATCCGAAGCGCTGCTTCTCATCGATCTTCTCGGCTGCATCGTCCGTCGTCCGCTGCATTTCGGCGACCTGGAGCGAGCGATCCTCACCTGCCTGCCGTACGAACTGCAGCCTACGCTGCTGCTCAGCCACCAATCGACAAGACCCAGGGCGAAGGAGTTGCTAGCGATTTCGAGCCGCCGCGGATGTCAGCTCGCGCGTGGGACGAAAGTCGTGAATGCATTTCACTCCAAGGCCATTTACTGCGGTACTGCGCTGACGAACGACGATCTCGGCGGCGGCGCGATCCGAATCCATCTTGCGCCGATTCGAGGACACCTTCCCGTGCTCAGTCCGGAAGACCAGTTGCGGATCGCCAAGGAGTTCCAGCCCAAATTGCTCGCCTATCGCGCCGGGAGTCACCTCGCCGTAAGCCGATCAACGTTCGACCTGCCGGAGTTGTCGTCCGAGATCCGAATCTTAGCCCGCACGCTTGGCGCCTGCGTGGTTGGAGCGCCGGAGATTCAGGCTGACCTGAAGAGGATCCTCGAAAGCCACGATGCAGAAGCTCGAGCGGAGCACTGGTGCGATGTGCGGTGCGTTGCCATCGAGGCGCTATTAGCGTTCTGTCATACGCGGCCAGATGCGAAGGTGTATGTCGGCGAAATCACGGCAGCCATCGAGGAAATTCAAAAAAATGGTGGGGAAACCGGTGCGCTCGAGGCGCGACAGATCGGTGAGATCCTGCGATCACTGGGAATCCATTCGAAGCGCGACCGACAGGGATTTTCAATCGTTCTAACCGAGAGGATGCGCCGTCAGGTTCACGATCTAGCGCGCGATTTCGAAGTTGCGCCCTTGGAGGAAGGCGGGGCGTCATGCAGCCTTTGCGCTGAGCTGCTGGCTGCCCCGGACAGAACGAAAGCCGCTATTGCGGAAAGCGAAGAGGCAAAGGGCGAATGAACGCGGTGAGGATGGCCGGACGACTGATGTATGTCGTGTACGTTATGTACGTCATTTGGATCTACGGGTTCAAGGCCGGATAGGGGAGGCACAGTTGCCTCGCCTCGCATTAGATAGCTTGCACCCTAAGGCTGAAGGGTCTGACGTTTTTCCGATTTGCAGGAAGCCAAAATGAAAAAACGAACTCTGCTAACGGGAGCAATATCAAACACTTACATTCTTCGTGCAATGCGTTTAAGGCAGCCAGATCGTTTATTCGAGCTTCAGGATGGCGGTTAGTTCTGTCGGATCTTCGCTGGGGATTGACTTGAAACGGAAGCGCTTGGCTAGGCCTTGCATGCCTCGATTTTCCGGCAAGATGTTCGCGGTAATGCTGGTTAGTTTCTCGGCGCGGGCGATTTCGATTAGGCGGCGGAGGAATTCGGTGCCGAGGCCCTGGCGCTGGACGCTGTCGGTGATCAGGACGGCTACTTCGGCGTCGCGCGTGTCGCGCTCGCGAGTCAGGCGGGCTACGCCGAGAATTTCGCGCTGGCCGTCTGCGGCGGGCTTGGTTTCGGCGACGAGAGCCATTTCGCGGTCGTAGTCGATGAAGCATTTGCGGAGCAGGCGCTCGTGGGCCACGCGCGTGTCGAGTTTTTCCATGTGGAAATAGCGGAGATAGACGGTTTCGGCGGAGAGAGTGGCGTGGAAGCGGACGAGCAGCGGCTCGTCTTCGGGACGGATGGGGCGGATGGTTACGTCGGCGCCATTTTTCATTTTCCACGGCCAGATGTATTGGGCTGGGTAGGGACGAATGGCTGGACGCGGAAGTTGCGCGTCGGCGACGGAATTGTCGAAGAGGACGATGCGCGCGTCGAGAGCGAGAAGGCGATCCGGCGAAGCGAGTAGCGGATTGATGTCGATTTCCTTGATGCGCGGGACTTCTACCGTGAGAGAGCTGAAGCGGACCAGCAGGCTTTCCAGCGCGGGTAGATCGACGGGTTTGCGGCCGCGGACACCTTGCAAAGCTTTGTAGATTTTTGTTTGCTCGATCAGTCGATGAGCGAGCGTGGTGTTGAGGGGCGGCGGAGCGAGGGCGCGATCGCGATAGACCTCGACAAGTTGGCCGCCGGAGCCGAATAGCAGGACCGGGCCGAATTGCGGATCGACGCTGCTGCCGAGGATTAGTTCGTAGCCATCGAGCTTGATCATGGCTTGGACGGTGACGCCTTGGAAGGCGGCCGCGTTGGCGCGGGCTGTGACGGACGCGCGGATTTCGTTGAAGGCCTCGCGGACTGCATCTTGCGTGGTTAGATTTAGTTTTACGCCGCCTACGTCAGTTTTGTGAGTGACGGTTTCGGAGTGCAATTTCAAGACAACCGGGAGACCGATTTCGCCGGCGATGCTCGCGGCTTCGTCGGCCGAGTGGGCGATTTTTGTGGGGACTGCGGGAATGCCGTAGAGATCGAGAATTTGCTTGGATTCGAATTCGGTGAGGATGGTGCGGCCCTGCGCCTGGATAGGCGCGAGCAAATTTTCGGCGGCGCGGCGGCGGGCTTGAGCGGCGTCGGGAGAGTCGGCGATGGCGGGAGTTTCGTACAGGCCGCGGAGATGATAGGTGTACTGCCACATGAAATCGAAAGCGCGCGCGGCGGTGTCGGGATAAGCGAAGGTGGGAATTCCGGCGGAGTTGAGAAGAGATTCGCCTTTGGAGACTAGTTCGCCGCCCATCCAACTTGCGATGACTGGCTTGCCGTGACCGTGAGCGTAGGGGCGGAGACGTTCGGCTACGCCGGCGGGATCGGTCATGCCTTGCGGGCAGAGGATTACGAGGAGACCGTCGCTCGCGGGATCATTGATGGCGATTTCGAGGGTGCGGGCGTAGCGATCGGCATCGGCGTCGCCGAGGATGTCGATGGGATTGCCGTGGCTCCAGTGCGGAGGGAGGAAGGCATTGAGAGCTTGCACGGATTCGCCGGAGAGCGCGGCGAGTTCGCCGCCGTGGCTGATAAGCGCGTCGGTGGCGAGGACGGCGGGGCCGCCTGCATTGGTGAGAATGGTGAGGCGCGGTCCTTGCGGGCGCGGCTGGCGGCTGAGAACTTCGGCCATGTAGAAGACGTCGGAGATGCTGGGAACGCGGAGGACGCCGCAGCGGCGAAGAGCGGCGTCGAAGACTTCATCGCTGCCGGTCATCGCGCCGGTGTGGGAGGAAGCGGCTTTGGAGGCGGCTTCGGTGCGGCCGGCTTTGATGACGATGATGGGCTTGGTGATGGCGACTTCGCGGGCGGCGGAGAGGAAGGATCGCGCATCGCCGATGGACTCCATATAGATGAGGATACTTTTCGTGTCGGAGTCGTAGCCGAAGTAATCGATTAGATCGCCCCAGCTTACGTCGAGCATCGAGCCGGTGGAAACGAAGGCGCTGAAGCCTACCTGTTCGCGCAAACTCCAATCGAGAATGGCGGTGAGTAACGCGCCGCTTTGGCTGAGGAAAGCGACATTGCCTTTGCGCGCGATGGTGTGAGCGAAGGTGGCGTTGAGGCCGACGAGCGGATTCATTACGCCGAGGCAGTTGGGGCCGATCACGCGCATGCGGCTGCCTTGGATGTCTTGGCGGATTTGGCGTTCGAGGGCGGCGCCTTCTTCGCCGCGCTCTTTGAAGCCGGCGGAAATCACCACAACCGAGCCGACACCGGCTTGGCGACATTCGTGAATTACGCCGGGGACAGTGGGAGCGGGCGTGACGATAACAGCGAGATCCACTTTGCCGGGAACTTTGCCGATGGCGGGGAATGCCTGCAGGCCGAGAATTTCGGAGCGCTTGGGATTGATGGGAATGACCTGGCCTTTGAAGTCGCCGTTGGCGAGATTGGCGAGGACGGTGCCGCCGACGCTGCCTTCGCGATCGGTGGCGCCGATGACGGCGACGCGCGAGGGCTTGAAGATGGAGTCGAGGGCGCGGGATTGAATGGTGGCGCCGGGGGAGGCGAGAGTTTCGGATTTCGGAATCGAATTCACGTCGGTCATAGAAACACTATCGGCGGAAGTGGTCATGGTTTCAAGTCCTCGGTAGCGTGATCGGCATAGATGCGCGCAGCTACGGCGCAAAGATCAAGGAAATTTAGCGAGACAAATTCCCGAGGGAAGGGGAATTCAGACTAGCAGCGGGCCGGGTTGCGCGCCACTCTGATTTTCAAATCACTAGTGCAGTAGATACTCCGCAGATCGTTTCTGCGGGCCGCGCCTTCGCGGTGGCGAGCTCGACGTGCTGGCCGCGGACGGTAAGAACCGGGCAGTGAGAGTGCGCGACGATGTGTTGCGCGGTGGTGCGCGCCAGATGCGTGGTTGCGCCGACATAGCCGGTGGCCTCACGCACGCCGACAATGATCAAATCGGCGCCGCGTTCCTGCGCGACTTCGAGAATCTTGCGGGCCGGATCGCCGTATTGCACGAAGGCTTCGGGACGGCACCAGAGTTCCGCGCTTGGCGGAATCAGCTCGTGAAGGTGATACATGGAGTTCGCCACGGTTTCTTCCGCGACTCTTTCGTTGGTAAGAACCTGGCGCTGCCGCAGGACATTCAGCAGCACGAGGCGCGCCTGATTTTCCTGCGCCATGGAAATGGCCCAGGGAGCGGCCGCGAGCGATTCCGGGGTGAAGTCGGTGGCAAAGAGAATGCGGTGAAAGCGTCCGCCATTGTGAAGGCCGCGATCGACCGCGGGGCCGATGGTCAGAACGGGAATGGGCGAGCGGCGGAAAATTTCTTCGGCGACGGAGCCCATGACAAGTCGTTGGGGACCAGTGCGGCCGTGGGTGCCGAGAACGATGAGATCGGCCTTGAATTCGAGAATGGCATCTTCGATGGTGGGCCAGACGTCGAAACCGCGCTTGACGGTGGTGTCGTGAGTTACGCCATCGAGCTGCGATTCGATGCGCTGCATTTCGATTTCGGCGGCTTCTTCCTCGGCTTCCAGGGTGGCCGCAGCGAGTTCCGGAGTCGTGTAGGCCAGAGTGGTAGGCGTCAGGACATGGAAGGCATGCAAGGCCGCGCCGTATTCCCGTGCGACAGAAACGCCAAACGCGAGCGCCGCCTGGGAAGGTGCTGAGAAATCCGTGAGATACAGGATGCTGCTGAGAGAAATGCGCGAGCCCACAGGAAGAGTTGTCATATGCCACCTCTCAGGTAAAAGGATGCAAGAAGCGGGAGGATGCAAGCAGTGAGAGGTGTCACGGAACGAGGTGATGGCGGTCACGGTTAGGGGACGGGAGTGAAAGTATGGTTCAGGAGGGTCAGTGCGTTATCGTTTTGGTACACCGCCGCACATCCATGCTTGGGGCACGCTAAACTATATTTTTGTATAACCAATTCGGAGCGCTCATGCGGATACCCTCTCCCGCTCTTGCTCTCATGTTGCTGCTCGCGGCTCCGCTTGGCGGTGGCGCGCAAACCAAGGACGCTGCCGATCTTTCGGTTCCTGATCGGCCTCACTATGTATTTCAACGAGTGGGCGAGGAACTAGGACTCGGGTCCGTCACTCCTTCCTGCATTCTTCAAGATCAACTGGGATTTATCTGGATCGGGACGCGCGATGGATTGCTGCGATACGACGGCGCGCGGGTAATCCGCTTTGGACTGGACCAGGGATTGCCGAGCACGGACGTGGAGCAGATCGAACAGGCGCCGAGCGGGCGAATCTGGATCGTGACGCGGGAAGGGTTGGCGTTTTTCGAAGGAAATGCGGTGCATTCGTTCAAACTTCCCGAAGCGAATTCTGAGTTCGACGGTGCGCAGTCACTGGCGCTCGATAGCGCCGGAATTCCCTATGTGGCGACGCTGAACGGCTTGCTGCGGCTCGATCCGGCAAAGGGAAAGATATCGAGAGTATGGGGCAAGGCGGATGGGATGCCTGCGGCCGAAGTGGAAGCGGTGACGGTGGGCCCAACCGGACGGGTGTGGCTCGCGTCCGATCATCGCGTCGGATGGCTGGATGGAGAAGAGCATCTACAATTTTTTCCGCTGGAGAGCGGGCTGCCGCGGGAAAAGATTGTGACCATTCTCCGCGACAATCAGAAAGTGTTGTGGGTGCGGACTTCGTTGCACTTGTACCGGCTCGATCCCGGGGAGACACATTTTGTAGCGGACGCGCCGGACCTGCCTCCGGCGAATGATTTCGGGCGGGCGGCGCTGGATCACGCGGGGAATTTGATGATCCCCAGCGTGATGGGATTGTTCCGGCGGGTGAACGGAGACTGGGAGCTGATCGATCAGAGCCGCGGAATGTTTACGAACGCGACGTTCACGATTACCGAGGATCGCGAGGGCGCGTACTGGATCGGGTTGGGCGGCGCGGGAATTCAGCGCTGGATTGGGCGAAAGACGTGGGCGAGTTGGACGCAGGCCGAAGGATTGCCGGACAACGTGGTGTGGAGCGAGTTGCGGGATTTGCAGAAGCGGCTGTGGGTGGGGACGAATAATGGTTTGGCGATGTGGGATGCCGAACAGCATGCGTGGCGAGTGTGGAAAGCGAAGGATGGACTGAATGGATCGACGGTGCGCGACATGGCAGTGGCTGCTGACGGAGCGGTCTGGGCGCTTTGCTTTCCTGGAGGATTGACGCGCTTTGATCCGCTGACGCTGCAGCCGGAAAAAGTTGCGGCGCCGGAACCAAATCCCACGGGAATCAGCCGCGGGCCTGACGGGCGATTGTGGATCGGAAATTACAGCTACTTGAAGGCGCTGGAATCGGCGAAGCGGCCGTATCGCTTTGTGGATGTGCCGACGCCACCGGGATTGGGAGTGGTTGGCAGCGCCAGCCGCATCGTGATGGGTCCGGACGGCGTGCTGTGGGGCAGCGGGCATAAGGGAATTTCGCGCTACGACGGGCACTCGTGGACGCATTTTACGCGGGACGATGGCTTGATGGAGGATGAGGTCACGGAAATTGCGCCGCTGAGCGCGAATGAAGCGTGGTTTCATTATCGCGACGCGCTGGGAGTGAGCCGGCTGCGGATCGTGGATGGAAAAACGCAGGTGACGCATTTCGGGATTGCCCAGGGCTTGCCGGGACTCGAGATCTATATGCTCGGCGCGGATCATCAAGGAAATGTGTGGGCCGGTGGCGAGCATGGGCTGACGGAGTTTGTGCACAACGGCGGCGCGGTGCGATTCACGCGCTCGGACGGATTGATTTGGAACGATCTGAGCGCGGGCGGATTTTACGAAGAGCAGGATGGAGCGTTGCTGTTCGGCACCAGCGGCGGACTGGCACGCTTCAATCCTTTTGTTGTCGACGACAATCACGATGTAGCGCCGACAGTGGTGATTACGGCCGCGCATCTTGGCACCAAGAACCGCCTGAGCGAAGTGAATCCGAAGGCGTCGCATGACGACAACACATTCAGTGTGGAGTTTGCGGCGCTGACTTACCGCGATCCGGAAAATGTGCGCTGCGGGTACCGATTGGACGGATTGGAGACGGAAGTCAACGAGACGACTTCGCGGGACGTGCGTTATCCGGCGCTGCCGCCGGGACATTACCGTTTTGATGTGACGTGCCGGTCGTCGCGCGGAGCCGCGAGCACGCCGGCGCGATTTGCGTTTGTGGTTGAGCCGGCGTGGTGGCAGGAGTGGTACACGCGGGGCGGGGCGTTGCTTCTCGGATTGTTGGCGCTGGTGGGAGTGATTCGCAACCGGACGAAACAATTGGAACGCGAAAGGATGCGGCTGGAGAAAGCGGTGGAGGAACGCAGCGCGGAGCTTGCCGAGGCCAATCGGGTGCTGGAGGAGATGACGCTGACCGATCCGCTCACCAGCGTGCGGAACCGCCGGTATTTTCAGGTGACGATTCCCGCGGACGTGGGGCAGGCGGTGCGCGGCTACGCTTCCGGGGATAAATCGCGGCGGAATCGCGATTTGATTTTTTATTTGATCGATGCGGACCACTTCAAGGAAATCAACGATCGCTTCGGCCATTACGCGGGCGATCAAGTGTTAATCGAGATGACGCGGCGAATCAGTTCGGCGATACGACATTCGGATGTGCTGGTGCGCTGGGGCGGCGAGGAATTTTTGGTGGTGTCGCGATTCACGGAGAGGAAGGATGCGGTGGCGCTGGCGGCGCGCGTGCTGGGGAATGTGTCGCGCGAACCGTTCGAGATCAAGGGCGCGGGAGTTTCGCTCTACCGGACTTGCTCGATTGGCTGGGCGGCGTTTCCGTGGAATCCAGATTTTCCGGACGCGGTGAATTACGAGGAAGTGCTGGGAATGGCCGACCGGGCGCTTTATGAAGCGAAACATTCGGGGCGGAATCAAGCCGTCGGAGCGCTGCCGGCGGAAGAAGAAGCGGAGTTGGTGGGCGCGCCGGCGAATGGCGCGGTGCAAGGGCGCGCGGGGAAGAGCGATGTGCGGAGCAAGTATTTGAAGACGCCGGGGATTGCGCCGCCTGGGGTGAGTTGACGATTTTCGAATTGCCTGCCTGATTGCAATAGAACGCAAAAACCAAGACATCGGTTCGATTTTCACGTCGTCCGTGGCGAGAGTTGCGGTGGCGTGGACGTGGAGCGGGCGGGTCGATTGCTGTGCAATCGCTCAGCGATTGACCCCCGCCCCAACGGCCGCTATTCATTCGTCCTTACAAGTTCATTCTAGAATCGTGATTGAGTATCAACGGATGCGGCGGTCGGATTCATGGATTTTGGCGTCGTTGATGCTGGCTATGCGGCGGCGCATCAGACCGGAGTCGTCGAATTCCCAGAGCTCGTTGCCGTAGGAGCGCCACCATTGGCCGGTGGCGTCGTGGGATTCGTATTCGAAAGTTACGGCGATGCGATTGGCGGTGAAGCACCACATGGTTTTCTTCAGGCGATAGTCGAGTTCTTTTGTCCATTTGCGGCGGAGGAAGGATTTGATTTCTTCGCGGCCGTGGATGAATTCGTCGCGATTGCGCCAATCGGAATCTTCGGTGTAAGCGAGGGCTACGCGCTCGGGATCGCGGGAGTTCCAGGCGTCTTCGGCGAATTGCACTTTGGCGCGGGCGGATTCTTCGGTGAAGGGGGGCTTGATGGGCTGCGGTGCGGATTGCGGCATTTGGTTCTCCTTTCAGTTTTGGATTATCGATCATTTCGAGCTGAATGGTCTTGGCGTTTTTGTTGATTGAGATGCTTGGCGCCGCTTACGTACGGGTTGCGTTGCTCGAAGAAACGCAGCGGGCGATGGATTTCTTTGGTGATGCCTATGCGCTTGCTGGAGGCGATTGGGGCGGGCGGTGCGAGCGCGTCGCCCAGCCAGAGAGATTTTGCAGTGCATAGATCTATTCCATCTAGGCGCTTGTCGATTTGCAGGGCTTCGGCTAGGCGGCCTGGGCCTTTGGTTAATTGGTGGATGTTTTTTATGCCGCGATTTCTTTGCATTTGTTCGATGCCTTCTACGGGTTCGAGAGCGCGGATTAGGACGCCGGTGCCTTGGCCTTTTGCGCCGGCGGAAACATTTAGCGCGTAGTGCATGCCGTAAATGAAATAGACGTAAGCGTGCCCGCGCTGGAGGAAAAGAGAGCGATTGCGGGGCGTTTCGCCGCGGAAGCCGTGGCAGGAGGCGTCGCCGAGGACGTAGGCTTCGGTCTCTACGATGCGGCCGATCATTTTGCCGCGCGGGGTTTCGCGGACGAGAGTTTTTCCGATCAAGTAGCGGGCCAGGGCTTCGGTGTCTTGCGGAAGGGCGGCGCGGCGGAGGGGGCGAGGAGTTTTCTTGGAGGCTTGGTGATTGGTGACTGTTGAGTTTTGTTCCCGCATAGCAATGCGATTCATATTATGGATTAGGTTGAAATGTCTTTGCACTTATTCGGAGAGAGAGAGGCGGGTGCGAGGGCTTGCGCGGGGATTGGTAGGTAGCTTGCGGCTTCGGCGCAGATGCCGCCCTAAAAGGGCGGCGCTACATACGGCCGGCGTTTTTAGATGGTGGTGAATTTGGTGAAGGGCGAGCACGCGATTGGATCGCTTGCTCGCCCCCAGTTAGCCCTTAGAACGAGAACTTTGCCGCGAACTGGAACTGCCTCGGGTTCAGCATCGTCCTCGGCGTGCCGAAGAGCGCGTTCGGCACTGGGGGAGCTGGAGTAAGCCCCAAGCCAGCTACCGGACAGCTCGGAGGCACCGTTCCCGGAGGCGCCGAGTCGAAGAATGCGGCGGTTTGCTCCGTCGTGATGGTGGCCTTGTCTTTGTAACGCGTTGGGATTGCGCCGTTCCCGCAGAAGACGGCCGCGCCGTACACGGACGTGACCTCGTCGACATTGGG
This sequence comes from uncultured Acidobacteriota bacterium, assembly GCA_963812645.1. Classification (GTDB taxonomy): domain Bacteria; phylum Acidobacteriota; class Terriglobia; order Acidiferrales; family UBA7541; genus Palsa-147. The sequence goes on along the minus strand of CAWEVU010000013.1, from coordinate 60,589 downwards.
CCGATTGAGTAGATTGAACGCGTCGACCATCAGATCGAGTCTTAGACGCTCTTTAATCTGGAAGTAGCGCGAGAGCCGCAGATCCCAAGAGTAGAGATCGTCGCCAAAGTAGGAATTTCTCGGGATGGTTCCGACGCGGTCCGTGACCGGATTCGTATCGCCGTTGGCATCGAAGCCGACGAACTCCGTGAAGGGACGCGGAGATTGCAGCGTAATGATGCTGCTGAACGAGAAATTGCGCAGGAAGCTGTCCTTCGGGCCATCGGCGGTGAAATTGGCGATGAAGCGATGGCGGACGTCCTGGTTGGAGTTGGCGCGCTCGAGCGGGCGGTCGTACAAATCTTGCGGCGTGCTGACGAAGGTGGTGAATGTGCCGTCGTCGAGCGTGTGCGAGAAGGTGTAGTTGGCGTTCAAGCTGAAGTACTTGATCCGCTCGCTGACTTGCAAGGTCAGGCCGTGATAGACGGAATTGCCGGAATTATCCGTGAAATACAACAGGCCGGAATTGGCGTACGCGGAGTTGCCGCCGGGATTGCCATTGTAAAAATAGGCTTTGCCTGCGGGCCAGCCTGGTGGGATTGCCGACGCGGGTCCAATCGCGCAGCCGGGAGTGCCGGGCGTGATGGCGGGAACGGTCGTGGATGCTGCAGCGCCATCCGGCGGGCAGACATTCAAGTTTTCGGCGCGAACCAAGTGGTGCGCCGCGACGAAGAGGTATCCCGCGCTGATCGCGAGACCGTGGCCGATTTCGCGGTCCACTTCGAGATTGGCCTGCTCGGAATATGGAATTTTGCTGGCGTGGTCCACCATTCCCGAGCCTGCCGTGACGGTTTGGTCCGGCATGCCGGTAAGGTATTCCGGCGGGACAACGCCCGTGGTGATCAGCGTTGCGGCGGCTGGTGCCGGGAAGATTTGCATCCCGCCCGGGTTCGGCGGCCCAGGACCCAGTTGATTCAGAACCCACGTGGCCGAATCCGCGCCCGCTCTGATTCCCGGCAGAGTCTCACCCGGAATGGTGTTAGGACGCTGCGGCTGCGTGATGAACAGGAACGAGAGGTTATAACGATCGTCGAAGAGGCCAAAGCCGGCGCGAATGACTGTTTTGCTGTTCGGCGAGAACGCAAATCCGATGCGCGGCTGGACGCCTTTATAGTCCGGAGTAATTTGCTTCGAGAGGCCGGTCTCGAAGTCGTAGCGAAGACCGTAGTTCACCGTCAGCTTTTGAGTGACGCGCCACTGATCCTGCGCGAAGAAGCCGTAGTAGCTGTGATTAAGCGTTTCCGAGAAATTTACAGCCTGCCCCGGTAGATAAGCGTTCTGCCAGTTCGTCGGGATCGGCGGGGGTTCGAATCCCGGTGCGACCGCGCCGCTGCCCACGGGATCGCCCCAGAAGACGATGGGCACGCCGTTCAGAAAATCATTGGGATTCGCTCCGAACGGGCTCGCCGGGAAAAAGGGAGGAGCCGCGGTGGGGCACGGACCATCGGTGGGAGACGAGAAGATGCCGGCAGCCGGATTGACGAAGTTGGCGAAGTCCACCAAGCAGTTGATGCCGGGCAGGACGATACGCATCGGCGTGAAGCCGGGCCAGATCACGAAATTCTTGACATAGTTGACGTCCACACCGAACTTGGCGACGTGATTCCCTTTGACCCACGCGAGGGAATCCGAAAATTGCACGCGGCTCTCGTAAATGGCATCGAGAACGCCGAAGTTGTGTCCGAAGAGAAGAGTGTTCGGGATGTCGAGGTTGGGCTCGCCGGTGGTGCCGGGGAAATTGTAATGACGGCGCGCCCACTGCACGAGAACGCTGTTGACCAGATCCGGCTTGAGCGTTGAAGTCCAGGCGCCCACCAGCGACTGGTCGCGCAGGAAAACGTCGTGACCGCTGCTGGGAGCACCAATGCCGCCGCCGTCCAGCGTGCTGCCGACCAACTGATTCAAATCGCGGGCGTCCTCAATCGAGTAGCGCACGGACAAGCGATTGCTGGGATTGAACTGGTGATCGATTTTGACGATTCCGTAGTCATTATCTTTTGTTTTGAGGATGTTCAAATTCTCAGGCGCGATTCCCAACGCCGCCTTGGCCTGGTTGATCAGCGCCAGATTTGTCGTCTGCGTGCCGTCCAGCAACGTGACCGGTTCGAGCAGCGTGGTCGGATACGTGGGAGCTTCGCCGCGGCGCTGGCCTTCGTAATTGGCGAAGAAGAAGGTCTTGTCCTTCTGGAGGGGACCGCCGACCGTGGCGCCGTATTGATTCTGGCGCAAGGCATTTGATTGTGGCGCGGGCTGCAGCAGCGAACGAGCGTCGGTGGCGCTGTTCTGCAAGTAATCGTAAATCGAGCCGTGCAGATCGTTCGTGCCGGACTTGGTGACGATATTGACGATGCCGCCGAGCGCGCGGCCGTATTCGGCGCCGAAACTGTTGTTGACCACGCGGAATTCGCTGACGGCTTCCTGCGGCGGCGTCGAGCGCTGCGAGCCGGTCGCAGTGTTGATATTGTCCGCGCCGTCCACGGTGACTTCATTGCTGAGGTCGCGCATGCCCGCAAAGGAAACGCGCGTGACTTCAAATTCGGTGATGGTGGATTGCAAACTGGTGCGGCCCGTCGCCACTCCCGGCGTCAACAGAGCGAAGTCGGTGAAAAGGCGCCCGCTGATGGGCAGTGAATCGATCTGCTTGGTGTCGATTACCTGGCTGATTTCCGTTTTCGTGGGTTCGATCACCGGCGCTTCGCCCGTAACCACTACTTCCTCGCCCTTGGTGGCCACTTTCAGGGTGATATCGACGGTCGCCGTCTGTCCGACGGTGAGGATCAAGCCGGTCTGAACGTAATTCGAGAAACCCGCAAACGAGACTTTCAATTCGAGCCGGCCCGGCGTGAGATTAGGCAGCACGTAGTAGCCGCGATCGTTTGTGGACGTGGTATAGGTGCGGTTGGTATCGAGGTCACGCAAAGAGACAGCGGCCTTGGCCACGGTGCCGCCGCTTTCGTCGCGCACGGTTCCGTTCAATTGAGCCACGCTGACTTGCGCGACGGCGGGATAAACGCATCCGAACGAAATCGCGAACAACAGGATAGCCAGCAGAGTCGTGCGTGCCCTCATAGGACACTCCTTTCAAGCAGAAGCGACTGCGCCCCGATGGGAACTAGACTTATATTGTGTGCGAAATAGCGAATCCCCAAGCTCCGCCAGACGAAAGATGGCCCCCACGTGAGCGGAGAATGGTTGGGAACCGGAAAAGTGTCCAATACATGTTGAGTTTGGATTTCATACCTGCAAGGTATCAGAGCATACTGCAAAGCAAGACGCGACGGCGAGGCTTTTGCGGAGGAGCGAGGCGGTAACTCCCACACTTGGCGCGAGATTGTTTCCGCTCTGCGTGCCGGCGCGAGCGGAGCGCGAGGGAGAAACCGGAGCGCGGACGGGCGAGCGTGAGCAGCGAGAACGCCGCGCCGTGTCCCAAGGCCCGTCGAGCGATAATCGCCCATGTTATACTCCCGCGTCACACTCTGGAAACAGCGAGATTCTATGCCCGCTGGCGCGAGAAGAAAAGAAATTCCGTGATCACCCTGCCCGAAAGATTCAACGTCGCCAGTCACCTGGTGGACCGCAACGTCCTCGAGGGGCGCGGGGAAAAGATTGCCATCGAATGCGGCGACCAGCGGGTCAGCTACCGGACGCTGCTGGAGAAGACCAATCAAGCGGGCAATTTGTTTCGCGCGCTGGGAGTCCGGCGGGGAGAGCGCGTGCTCCTGCTGCTGCTCGACTGTCCCGAATTCCTGTACTGCTACTTCGGCGCGATCAAGATCGGAGCTGTCGCCGTTCCGGTGAATCCGTTTCAGAAGCCGAAAGATTACGAGTACGTGTTGAACGATTCCGCAGCGCGCGTGGCGGTGGTGGACGAATCGCTGTTGCCGCAGTTGCGATCGATCCCCCGGGAACGGATCCCGAATCTCCGGGACATCATCGTCGCGGGCGAGGCCCATCAAGACGCCGCTTCACTGAGCGAGAGGCTGAATTCATCCTCGCCCGTGCTTGAAGCCGAGACGACCGGCAAGGACGATCCCGCTTTCTGGCTCTATTCGTCCGGCAGCACCGGAGCGTCGAAGGCGTGCATCCATCTTCACCGCGACATGGTGGTGTGCGCTGAGCTCTATGCCAAAGGAATCCTGGGTATGAATGAGAGTGACCGCTGCTACAGCGTGGCGCGCTTGTTTTTTGCGTACGGCTTGGGAAACGCCGGTTATTTTCCGTTGTCCGCGGGAGCCACGACCATTCTTTCTCCGTCGCGGCCTTCGCCGGCGGGTATCTTCGCGGATATCGAACGCTACCGGCCGACGCTGTTCTTCTCCGTGCCTTCGAACTATGCCGCGCTGCTGGCGCACCGCAGCGAGAACGGCAGACAATTCGATCTCTCGAGCGTGCGTCATGCGGTCTCGGCCGGTGAATCGCTTCCCGCGCCGCTCTTCGAGCGCTTCAAGCAAAAATTCGGAGTCGAAATTCTCGATTCCCTCGGCTCCACAGAAACTTTACAAATGGTGATTGCCAATCGTCCCGGCGAAGTGAGGCCTGGTTCCAGTGGCAAAATTATTCCCGGCTATGATGCAAAGATCGTCGACGAACACGGAACCCTGGTGCCTCCGGGAGAAATCGGCAATCTGGTGGTGAAGGGCGATTCGATCTGCGCGGGCTATTGGAACCAGGCTGAAAAGACCAAGGCGGCGTTTGATGGCCCGTGGTTCCGCACCGGCGACAAATATCATCAGGACCAAGACGGCTACTTCTGGTATGCCGGGCGCGCCGACGATACCTTCAAAGTGAATGGAAGATGGCTAAGCCCGGCGGAGGTGGAGAGCGCGCTGATCGCGCATCCGGCGGTGCTGGAAGCCGCGGTAGTCGCGCGGGATGACGAGAGCGGCTTGACCAAACCGGCGGCCTATGTGGTGGTGAATCCGGAGTTCTCCGCAAAAGATGATCTCGCGCATGATTTGCAAGAGTGGGTGGCACAGCGCGTGGGCGGTTACAAGCGCCCGCGGTGGGTAGAATTCGTTCCCGAGCTGCCGAAGACATCGACGGGGAAATTGCAGCGCTTCAAATTGCGCGAGCGGCAGAATCGCGAAGGCCGGGAATAGCGAGCGTGCGCGAACGGCATCCATGGCTCGATCGTGCACGAACAGGCCCGGCTGAAGACCGGGCCCTACGAGTGCTCATGCAAGAGAAATTGTAAGAAGGTATAGAATAGCCGCCCGTGGAATTACGTCACGTTCGCTACTTTCTCGCCGTTGCGGAGTACCGCAACTTCCGCAGAGCCGCAGAGCAACTGCACATCGCGCAGCCACCACTCAGCCGCCAGATCCGCCAATTGGAAGAGGATTTGGGCGTCACGCTGTTTGCGCGCAATAAACGCCGCGTCGAGCTCACCAAAGCAGGCCAGGCGTTTCTCGAGGAAGCGCGTAAGCTGATCGTCCAGGCCGGTCATGCGGCGCAGGCTGCGCGCCACGCGCAGAAAGGCGAGTCCGGCGTTGTCCGCATCGGCGTTGCGTCGGGATTGGGCGCGGCGGTCAGCAAAGTTGTGTTCCAGCATCGCGAACACTGGCCGGCCGTGGAAGTCGAGTGCAAAGATATTTTCTCCACGCAGCAGAACGAAGCCCTCAAGAATGGCGAAATCGACGTCGGATTCTTGCGCCCGCCTGTCGATCAATTGCATCTCGATTGCTACCGGCTGTTTGAGGAAGAGTTCGTGGTTGTTCTTCCGAAGACCCACCGTTTGGCGAAGCGTAGGAATTTGAAACTCAAAGATGTCGCGGACGAGCCGCTGATCATCTTCGACCGGAGTTTTTCCACCGGGCTTTACGACAAAATTCTGGGCCTGTACAACCGCCAGGGATTGACGCCGCACCTCACGTTGACGCACGTCGAAGCGCACGAAGAAGCCGGAGCGATCATGATCGCCTCAGGAAAAGGAATATTCGTGGGCGCGGGCGCGACGGTGAACCGCTCGGTCGCCGGCTTGGAGCTCGCGACCATTCGGCTGAATGAGCCCGAGGCGAAGATTGATGTTTGCGCGGCGTGGCGCAAGGGCGAGGACTCGGCGGTCACGCTTTCCTTCCTGGAATCGGTGCGGCGCGTCTTCAAGCTTCCCGGACAGAAAAAGCGAATTGCTTAGCGCGCATCGCGCCCGCTGCAATTCCGGCGGCATCGGGAAATTGACGGAGGCAGGATGCAACGACGAACCCTGAGCGCAGGCTTCCTTCTATGCGCGTCTCTACTGATTCCCGCTATGTGCGCGGCCCAGGAGATCGCCAAAGAGCACGTTATCGGGCAACTCGAATTGGTCGCCAGATTTGACGGGCCGATGCCGACCGGCGTGACCGTCGCGAATGATGGCCGCATCTTCGTGAACTTTCCGCGCTGGGGCGAGAATGTCGACTACACCGTGGCGGAAGTGAAAGATGGCAAGACGTTCGCCTATCCCAACGCGGAAATCAATCGCTACGCAGCAGGAGACCAGCTCGATGAGAAATTTGTCTCCGTGCAAAGCGTGGTGGTCGATCCGAGCGGAGAAAAATTGTGGGTTCTCGATACCGGCAGCATCCAGTTTGGGTCCGTGAAGCCCGGCGGGCCGAAACTTCTGGGCATCGATCTGCGGACGAACCAGATTGTGAAGAAAATTGTGTTTCCCGGGAGTGTCGCGCTGCCCACAAGCTACGTGGATGACGTGCGCTTCGACATGCACCGGGGCCCTGCCGGCACCGCGTTTATTACCGATTCGTCTTTATCGGGCGCGAACGGAATCATCGTCGTGGATCTTGCGTCCGGTGAGAGTTGGCGGCGCTTGAACGATCATTCTTCGACCAAGGCGGATCCTGCGTTTGTGCCGATTGTGGAGGGGGAAGTTTTGCAGATGCGGCTGCCGGGACAGCCGGCCGCCAAGTTTGCCGTGGGCTCGGATGGCATCGCGATTAGCGCGGATGGAAGGATTCTTTATTATTGTCCTTTGACAAGCCGGCATCTATACAGCGTCAGCGCGGATGCGCTGGCCGACCGGACTGTTTCCGATGCCGACGTGGCGGCTACGGTGAAAGATCTCGGCGAGAAGGGCGGAGGTGGGGACGGCTTGGAATCGGATGCGCAGGGGCGGGTGTATATCAGCGACTACGAGCATGACTCGATTACGCGGCGGAATCTGGGCGGCGAGATTGAAACGCTGGTCCACGATCCGCGCGTGCTTTGGCCCGATACGCTCTCGCTGGCCTCCAATGGCTATCTTTATTTCATCGTGAATCAGATCGAGCGCCAGGGCATTTTCCGTAATGGCCAGGATCTGCGCAAAAAGCCCTATGCGCTGTTCCGCGTGAAAGTGGACGGCTCTCGAATCCAGAACTGACGGAGTAACGCGTTGAGCACCGTTCGAGAAGTTACCTACCAAGTTCTGCGCCGCGCCGGGATGAACGTGATCTTCGGCAATCCCGGCTCGACCGAATTGCCTTTTCTGCGCGACATGCCCGCGGATTTCAAGTACGTGCTGGCGCTGCACGAACGCTCGGCTGCGGGAATGGGTTTGGGCTATGCGTTGGGGACTGGAAAGGCAGCGTTTGTAAATTTACATTCGATTGCCAGCGCAGGAAACGGGCTTTCGGCGCTGGTGGATGCATTCGGCGGACACGTGCCGCTGGTGGTAACTACCGGCCAGCAGGATCGCCGGCATGTTCTGGCGGAGCCGTTCTTGGTGAGCCGCGCGGTGGAGACGGTGAAGCCGTATGTGAAGTGGGCGCACGAGCCGCTGCGGGCTGAAGATGTGCCCGCGGCGATTGCGCGCGGCTACTATCTTGCGATGCAGCCGCCCATGGGGCCGGTCTTCATTTCCATTCCCATGGATGATTGGACTCATGAATGTGCGCCGGTGGAAGTTCGCCGCGTGACGCACACTGTGCTGGCGGATCCGGCGGCGCTGGATGAAGTGGTCCGCGCGCTCGATTCCAGCCGCAACCCGGCGCTCGTGGCCGGAGCGCAGATTGAAGAAGACGGCGGATGGGACGACGTTATCGCGCTGGCCGAACATCTAAACGCCGATGTTTACCAGCAGCCGATTCCTCCGCGCTTGACTTTTCCGCGGCGCCACCGGCTATTTCGCGGCGGCTTGTTGCCGGCTCAGCAGCCGCTGGCGGACCAATTGGCGGCGTATGACACCGTGGTCGTGCTGGGAGCGCCGATTTTTCTGTATTACGCGTATGTGCCCGGCGAGCCGATCAAACGCGGCACGAAGCTATTTCAAATCACGAACTCGCCGGATCATGCGGCTGCTGCATTGGCCGGGACGAGCATCGTCGGGAATGTCGCCGCCGCCGCGAAATATATTCACGAGCATGCGCGAGCGAGGCACGGGAAGGCTCAAGAGGGGCGGATAAAGCCGCCGGTGCCGAAAGCCGGGCATCCGATTACGCCGGCGTATCTGCTCAGCGTCCTTAATAAGGTGATGCCGCGCGACGTGATCGTTGCGGAGGAGTGTCCATCGTCAAAAGGAGATGTGGACCAGTATCTTGAATTGGACGAGCCGGGCTCGTTTTATTCCGTGCCGAACGGCATCCTCGGATTCGGTCTGCCTGCGGCGGTCGGTTTGCAAATGGCCAATCCAAAGCGGCGAGTGGTTTGCCCGGTCGGCGATGGCTCGATCCAATATTCGGTCCAGGCTCTCTGGACCGCGGTGCAACACAAAGCCCCGGTAATCGTAATCGTTCTGCGCAACTCCGATTACACCGCTCTAAAATCCTTCTGCGACTTCACGCAAGTGGGGCGAAATGTGCACGGCATGGATATTCCCGGGATCGACATCGTAAAAATTGCTGAAGGCTACGGCATGGCCGCGCAGGAAGTTGACCGCCCGGAAGATCTGGAGCCCGCACTAAAGGCGGCATTCGCGAAGCCAGCCCCGCAACTTATCTGCGTCAATATAGCCAAGGGCGGAGAAAAATGCATGGGCATGGATCAGTCCGTGAATCCCCCAAGGTATCGGTAGCCATTGACACGATCCAGTTACCACCTCGCTTCGCAATTTGCGAAAAAAGCCTAATCGTTGTCATCCCGAGCGGAGCGAGGGATCTGTATTTGTCGTTGCCTTCGTAGGGGCGCCGGCTTGCTGCGCCCTCGGACGGCCTCCCTGTAGAATCAAGTCGCCCTACAACCGCGGACTCCTCAGAATGACAACATCCCCTCTTTCTCCGCAAACTCCTTCGCCTCTGAGGTCGTGTGACATGACTTCCCGTTCCAATTTCCCGTCATTTTTCTGTTGACTAATTAACTAACATATGCTATAAAAATCCCTGTCGTAAGCCGCAGTCCCGGCGCAAGGTCCGGTTCGTCAGAGCCAACCGCAGTCCGCGCCATACAATTCAAACAGGAGTTGCCACAAAATGTCTGGCCCACGCCAGCAGCGGACGCATTTCCCCAACGAAGCCAACCCTCAACCGATCCCCCTCCGGCCAAGCCAAAGTCTAATCGGGAAGGAAATTATTAGACACCACTCTAAACCATTGAAAAAAAAGGAGGGCACCCCGTCCTAATCGGGAAAAAATCACTGTTTTTCAAGTGCACGATTCTAGTGCAACGCGGCTTTTTCGGCGCCCAAGCCGGTGTTGGCGCGAACTGTTAGCTCGTTGAATTTTGCTTCTGCGCTCGGCTCGCGGCTTAGCATCGTGCCGATTATGGCGGCGAGAAAGCCTAGCGGAACACTAACGATTCCCGGATTTTCCAGAGGAAACCAGGGTCTCGCTTGAAATAAATGATGCGCGGCGCCGGCTATTCCCGGCGGATCGATTCCTGTGAATGAGGGTCCGGCGAGAATCAAGCCAACCGACGCCAGCAATCCCACGGACATTCCTGCCACCGCGCCCGCGGTATTGAAGCGGTGCCAAAAAATCGAGAGCGCGATGACGGGAAAATTCGCCGAGGCGGCTACGGCCATGCCCATGGTCGCGAGGATTACCGCATTCGAGTTCGGTCCCAGGCCGATGGCGAGGACGATCGCAATGATCCCGACGGCGATGGCTGCGACGCGCGCTACGAGCACGATTTCTCCGGCATGGCGCTCGGCGCCGCGATGAATCACGTTGGACCAGAAATCGTGTGCGAAAGAGGTGGACGCGCCGATGGTGAGTCCCGCGACCACGGCCAAAATTGTGGCGAATGCCACGCCCGAGACGATGGCCAGGAATGTATCGCCGCCCAGCGCGCGGGCCAGTAGCAGGGCCGTCATGTTCGTTCCGCCATGCGTCACGATGTAGTCGGGGCCGACGAGAACCGTCGCGCCTACTCCAATGATGGAGGTCATCAGGTAAAAGCTGCCGATCAAGCCCATGGTCCAGACGACGCTTTTGCGCGCCGTCACCGCGTCAGGCACCGTATAAAACTTCACCAGAATGTGCGGCAGCCCGGCGGTGCCGAAAATCAACGCGCAGCTCAACGAGACTAAATCGAGCGCGCTGTACGGCGGCCGGAAATGCATGCCGGGCCGGAGAAAGTTGCTGATGATCGACTGGCCTCCCTGGTGATAAGCAACATTCGTAGCGGCGGCGAAAAGTTGGCCGGGATGAAAGTGAAAGTGAGCGAGGACCAGGAGTGTCGTGGCGATGGTGCAGGCCATCAGCATTACGGCTTTGATGATCTGAACCCAGGTGGTGGCCAGCATCCCGCCGAATACGACGTAGAGCATCATCAATGTGCCGACGCCGATGACGCCCATCTTGAAGCTGATGCCCGAGCCGGCGAACAGAAGCGTGACCAGCGCGCCCGCGCCGACCATTTGCGCGAGCAGATAGAAAATGATTGTCGCGAGAGTGCTTAGCGTGGCCATAGCGCGCACCGGCCGCGGCTGCAGGCGATACGCCAGGAGATCGCCCATGGTGAAGCGGCCCGCATTGCGCAGCGGCTCAGCAACCAGCAGGAGGATGCTGACGAAAGCGACGAAGCCGCCGACGGAATAGAAGAAGCCGTCAAATCCCTGCAGCGCAATCAGGCCGATCACGCCGAGGAACGATGCGGCGCTCATGAAATCGCCGGCGACGGCGAAGCCGTTTTGCCACGCAGTGATTTTCCGGCCCGCGGCGAAATAGGCGCTGGCGCCGCGCGAGCGCTTTGCGGCCCAGTAGGTGATTCCGAGCGTCGCGAGGACAAAGGCGAGAAAGACCGCGACGGAAGCGGACACTTACTTCTCCCCTTTTTGACCGGCGCCGCGCGCGAGAATGTCTCCGGCGAGCTGATCGAATCTCGCCGACGCCCGCAGATAGAGCCAGGCGATGATCCAGCCGACGAAGAATTGCGAGAACGCAAACGCGTAGGCCAGCGTGAACGCGCCGATTACCGGCGTGGACATGAACTTCGGTGCGAATCCGATGAGGAGGGGAAACAGGAAGTAGTAGATGAAGAAGAATACGAACGCCGGGACGATGAAGAGGCGCTTGATGGAGAGGAGATGCTGGAATTCTTGGCTGGCGGCGATGCGATCCCAATCGGGCGGAGCCGCCCCGTGAGGCGGAGTGCTCGAGGGCCTCGCGCTCATGGATTGAGCCTCAATGGGGAAGGAGAGGCGATCGATAGAGTTCGAGGAGGATCATGAATAGAGAAGGCTCGCATCGGCCGAGAGCGCCGCGAGTTCACCGAGCAAGCTGGGCGGCCCTTGCACGACGAAACGCCGATGATAGAGCAGGAGAGCGCGGAGGCCGGCGAGTTCTTCGCCGCCCCCGGCCCTGCCGGGTCCGCCGTGCAGACAGCTCGGCACGACATTGCCGTGGCCGGTGTGTTGCGTGCCGACGCTCGAGTCCACAACGACGAGGCGTCCGTGCATGTCGCCGATTCCGAGGACCACGTTGCGGACGAAGCTCGCGTCATTCGAAAAAATCGAAGCGACGAGCGAGCCGAGGCCGCGGCGCGCGATGGCGATAAGATTCTCGACGCCGTCGTAGGCGACCAATGTTGCGGCGGGGCCGAAGACTTCGACGTCGTGCACATACTTCGCGTCGAGGCCATCGTTGCACGCGAGCAGCGTCGGCTGGATGAAAGATGATTTTTCGCGATCGGCGTCGAGCGGCTGAAACTTTTCGTCTCCGCCGAACACCACGGAACATTCTTCTTTCAATTTGCGCAGGCCTTCGAGGCAAGAAGATTGTTGCGCTTTATTCACCACCGGGCCCATTTTCACTTCGGCATTTCGAGGATTGCCCACTTTGGTGGACGCCAGACGCGCACCGATGGCTTCGCCCAACGCTTTCAACTGCGCGCGCGGGACCAGGATGCGGCGAATCGCGGTGCATTTCTGGCCGGCTTTCAGCGTCATTTCGCGCACGACTTCTTTGACGATGAGATCGAATAGATCGGTTCCTGGCGCGGCGTCGGGGCCGAGAATGGCGGAGTTGATGCTGTCGGCTTCGACGTTGACGCGCACGGAGCGGCGCAGGACATTGGCGTGCGAACGGATGCGCGCTGCCGTATCGGCTGAGCCGGTGAATGAAACCGTATCGCCTTCGCGCACGTGGTCGAGCAAATCGCGGGCCGAGCCGCAGAGGACGGAGATCGCGCCCTCGGGCAGAATTCCGGACTTCACGATGTCTTCCACCATTTTGTGCGTCAGCCAGGCGGTGGGCGAAGCGGGCTTGACTACGATGGGAACGCCGGAGAGCAGCGCGGGTGCGGCTTTTTCGCAGAGGCCCCAGGCGGGAAAGTTGAAGGCGTTGATGAAGACGGCTGCGCCTTTGGCCGGCTCAAGAAAATGTTGCGCCGAGAAAACGTTGGTCTTAGAGAGCGGCAGCACCGCGCCTTCCTTCAAAATTTTGCCGTCGCCTAGAGGCCGGCCAATCTTGGCGAAGAATTTCATGGTGTAGAGGGCGCCATCGACGTCGAAGGAGGCATCTGCTGCGTTCGCGCCCGAGTTGAGGAGCGAAATGCGAAAGTATTCATCGCGATTCGCGGTCAAAACGTCGCCGAGCTTGGCGAGCAACTCGGCGCGCTGGCCGTAGGTCAATGCTTGAAGCGCCGGCACGCCGCGCGTGCGCGCAAAGTCGAGAGCGCCGCGGACATCAATTTCCAGGGAGGAAATGCGGGCGAGTTCATCTCCGGTGACCGGATCGACGAGCGCATCTCCGGCGCCCGCTCCTTCTTTCCATTGGCCGGATACATAGTTTGCAAGCTTCATTGAGTGAGCTCCATTGAGAGAACGATTCTACTTCTCGATTGCGCGGTTTCCAGAGCGCCTCACGGCAACGGCGCCGCTTCAGAAGGAGCATCATACTGCATCTTTAGAGCTGCTAAATGCTTGGGTGGGTCGAGCGGAACGGGTGATTGAGTTGTGGCGATCGGTTGGCGTTGAACCGCTTTGATTTGGCAGGTGTGGTCCGCGCGCGATTACGGTAGTTGCTCTCGCTTCAGGTCGTAAGATGCCGGCGGGGACGCCAGCAGTACTACGGCACGCCGGCGGTATCACTGCGCGCCGGCGATTGTGGATTAATTTACGGCCGGAAGACTTTGAGGTTTGTCTGGCGTTGCGCTTCTAGGTCATCGGTTTCTTTTTTTGCGCGTGCGATTTCTTTTTGGGGAGCGTCTTCGCGCGCTTGCTTCGTGGCATCGGAGATGGCGGCGTCCGCTTGGGCGTTCAATTGTCTGGAAACGAAGACGAGCTGAAACGCGTTCGAAAGAAGAGAGCGGGACAATGTCAGCGAGTGTTGCGTATCTCCCCACATGGCGATGGGTGCGCCCGTACGGTCAGAGATTCCGATGTCGGAAGGATTCGCCGCGGCTGCCGCTACGGTTGCGTCGCCGTATATCACGGAGATGGCTCGGACCATGTCTACAGGCGTCATGCCTTGTGTCGAACGGCCCTCGTAAGTGACCACCATTTTGTAGAGTTCCCCATTGTAGAAAGAGAATGCGATCTCCTGGACGGGCTCGGATGGCGCCGACGCCTCATAGGAACGGTAGGGCCAATACGTCAGCTCCTGAATGAGTGCGGGACTCGGATGCATGACGATAGCGTCGGCGGGTCTCGCGTTCACTTGCTTGGAGATTTCGACGAGATTCGTTCCGAGCGAGAAGCTCCGGTACTTGGAAAGGTCTTGCGCGTGAAGCAATGGAGCGAAGAGCAGGATCGCGGCAAGTGCGATGGCGATATTGCGTAGCGACTTCATGTGAGCATCTCCTTCAGACTTTTCAATTCGTTGCTGACCCTAGACCGCAGCCGCGCGGACGTGCTTCGCCGGTTCTTGCGCGAGAGGTTTCTTATCGATCGCAATTCCTTGCGCGCCGGCTGGCGGCTCGAATTTCTTTGTCTTCAACTCGGGACGTGCCTTGCCGCCGAGAAAGATGCTTTCCTGGATGTGCCGCGACTGGGCGGATACGGTTACGCAGTGAACGAGCGGGAATCGCGCCGAGCCGACGGAAACCAACCGCGTGATTTCCAGGGAATTGCAGTTCTCCGACCGCGGGTCGATTAGAATGCGCGCGATCGCTGTGCGCACCATTCGTTGCGTATCAATGCCGAATACGGTGGTCTTAATTTCTCCGGCCAGGCAAAAGTAAGTCCAGCCCGTTTTCTGGATGGCCCGGTTCATCGCAAGCGCGTCGATGCCTTTGACGAATCGCCAGCCGGGCACGCCTGCCTCGGTTTCGAATTGCAGACCGATGGGCAAGGGTGCGCCGTTCTTGATCAGGATCGTTCCCGTTGTGATCTCATGTGCCATAGGCGATTTCCCGGACTCGTTCGTGGTGCTTGGCGGCGGCTAATTCACGCCTTCACGGCGACGCGCTTGAGGCAGACTGAATCCAGCCATCGGATCATTCTGTGAGAAAGCGTGCCGGAAACGATGGGGTTGAAAAACCAGGAGCAGCGCCGCAGTGGAAATCCATTCATGATCTTTGCAGGCACATAACCCTCGTTCTGTCCGATCGAGTTCCTTCACCGTTCGACAAGTGCCAGAGCGGCGTCGAATTAAGCCGTTGCTCTGGATTCGCGCTTTCCGCTGATCAGGCGCGCAGCTACCGTGAAAACAATGGCGCCCAGGATCGCGGTCAAATTTGAGTAAATCATTTGTCCTGGGCCGAAGAAGCCGAAAGCATTCATGAAAAATCCTCCAACGATCGCGCCGGCCATGCCGATTATGCTATCCAACATCAAATCACGGCCGATTCCTGACAGCATCTTTCCCGCGATCCAACCTGCCGCCAAACCTTCAACTACCCAGAGTACGAGTTGCATCTGCTTCTCCTTGTGCCAGAAGCTTCGCCCCGAATTCGTTCTCTGCTGCTCGCTCAAAGGGACGGAATTGTTCCGCCCCCCTCGAGCGAATTTCTGGAACGAACTAGACCGTTACAGCAGCAGCAATCTTGTGAAAAGTGGAGTTCGCGACATTGAACGTCTCCACCTGGGCCGGCCCGTCAATCACGGACGCGAGCGTCTTGGTGACTTCCGGATAAGACGCGCGGTTATAAGCCTCCGCGCTTTCCGGCCGGTCCCACAGACTGATGGCAAACGCTTCGATTCCGGATGGGGCGACAAATGAAATTTCGTCCAGGAAGCCCTTCTGCTTGCGAAGGACTGGGATGACTTCCTTTTCGAGCTTGTGCGTGAAATCCGCAGCGGTATTGGGCTTCAAGTGCATATAGACACGTCGAGCAAACATGTGGGGTCTCCTTAGGTTTCTGATGGCCAAGAAACGGTTCAGATAACTGCCAGTTGTAAGGTCACCTGAAGAATCCCTCAGTCCGTTAACTATATTGAGTTAATTAACTTGATCTGTCAACTCCATTCTGTGATTATCGTACGTCAGTTAATTCCGGCGCAGCGGCAGGCCGGAAGCTCCCGGAGGCCCGCAGTGAACGTGCGCACGGCGATCAGGCAGCGGCTGGAAGAATTGCATCTGGAACAAAAAGATTTGGCCAGCGCCGCCGGCGTTACGGACTCTTATGTCTCTCAGCTCCTCTCGGGAAAGAAGCTGCCTCCCGCGCCGGGCCGCACGGCAATCTACGCCAAGATGGGGAAATTCCTGAAGCTTCCGCCGCGAAAGCTTTCCGAACTCGCCGGCCACGAGCGCACCGAGGAACTGAAGAAGAAGCTGACGAATTCTCCCGCGCCGCTGTTCAAGGATGTGCGCGAGCTGCTCTTGCGCAAGTGCGCTCCCGGCAAGGCCGGGGAAATCCGCTCGATTTTTGAGCGCCAGCCGTTCGGTGAATTGGAGCGGCTCGTGACGCAGAAGCTGCTGGACGTGGTGAAGCGAGTGGCCAAACGAGAATTGGAAGGCGAAGGCTGGCTGAAGCGCGTCGCGCAACTGAACGGCCGAAGCTACGAGGAGATGCGCGCGATCATCCTGGGATTCCTCGACGTTGACGCCTTCCATGTTTCCGCGGAGCACTGCAAGACGTTCCTCGCGCCGCTGATCGATTCCTGGGACATCGACTTGAACAATTTCGACATGGAGATCGTGTTGAACCGCAGGCTGGCGCCCGGCTTTCTGAAGAAGCTCGAATTCGTGGAAATGGAATCGAACGGAAATTTTGAGGAAGAACCCGGCTTCAAGGAATTCATTCGCAATCGGGCGATGAGCGGCGATGCCAGCGAGGAAGAGACCGCGTTTCTGAAAAGAATGAGGTTCGCAGGCAGGCGCCCGACCGCCCTCTACTTCTATCGCGAATTGCAAAACCTCCGGGACCCGCTCAGTTTTGGGGAAGCCTCAGCAGCTCCGCAGCAGAAATACGGCGACGCCGGCGCTGCCGAGAAGCAAATGCAGCGCCATGCCCGAGAAGGCGCGATACAGCGGTGGGCCGACAGCAAGGCAAACCGATTAACCATGAGGCGGAAATCAAAGGGCGGCGGCTAGCGTTTCGCGGCGCGAACGGCGGTTTCGCGGTGTGAACTGATAGGTTGCACGAACCATCAATAATCGCGCCGAAATGGCGGAATACCGCGTATACTAGGGTATGAGCAAAGCTTATAGAGTAGTTTTTGAGTGCCCGCGCGGTCCTCATAGCATCAATTTGCAGCGAAAGTCTTCAAAATCAACACTATCCGAGGTTGAGGCGAAGGCGTTGTTCGTCGACGAGGAGATCACCTGCCAGGCCCCTCACTGTGGCTGGCACGGAAGAGCTTCGCGGCTGAAGTTGCGCCAGATCGTGCCGTTTGATTGGATCTTTTCGCCAGCGAACTGACCTTCGACGCCTAGATTGAGTTGATGGCGCGTACCTCCCGGTACGCTTGCAATGGAGTCACCCTCTAAATAGTCGCGGTTTTCAGTGCGTTTTCCGGGCTTGAGAGGTTGCCGAAAAAATGCCAATTCGACGATCAGCCGACGTATGTCGACGCGTCCAGATGGCCTAAGTGGTTGCAAACATTAGACGCTGAGATCCTTCGCTTCGCTCAGGATGACAATGTTTCGACTTTTTCCGCAGCCTGTTAAGAGTTGGTCTGAGAACCTGGCGAGATAGAGAAGTTTGCTTTGTTAGTGGCGCAGGCCTACCTGCAGGCATCTTACGACCGAAGAATTCTGCCGAGGCACCGGGTCCCTGGAGTGTCCAGTTAAAAATGAATTGCTGGCGGCGCTGGGTGGTCCGCGCGTGATCGTTGCTCTTAGCGCGTGCTCTGCTCGTCGGATGCCGGCGGGGACGCCAGCGCTACTGACTACAGTTCGTGCACGTGGCCGCGGCGCAGGTTGATTGTGACAAAAACGCCGGCTGGCAGCCCTTCGCGACTTAGGGTAAACCGGCGCTACGTGGACTACACCGAAATTAATTTGCTGTGAGTTTCAGGGGGAAGAATAGCGTCTTCGTTTTGCGGTGTAAGAATCTTGGCGCAGTGGACCTGCCGGGCGAGGTGGAGCTTCTTCATGATCCAAATCCCGTACCAATTGAAGTCGATCTCGTACCACTTCAGGCCGTGACGGGCCGAGACCGGGTGGGCGTGATGATTGTTATGCCAGCCTTCGCCCCATGTTACCAGAGCGACCCACCAGCTATTGGTTGAATGATCGCGCGTCTCGAACCGGCGTGATCCCCACGAATGGGTCGCCGAATTTACCAGCCACGTGGCATGCAGCCCGACAACCGTGCGCACGAAGATGCCCCAGAATACGAACGGCAATCCTCCGATGGCGAACAGCACAATCGCGAGCAAAATGATTGGGACGTAGTTGTATTTGGTGATCCAGACGTGAAATCTGTCCTTGGCGAGATCGGGGACGTATTGAGTGAGCGTGGTCGTGTCGTGATGCATGGACTTGCCGAACAAGATCCAGCCCATGTGCGCCCACCACTTGCCGTCGACCGGCGAGTGTGGATCGCCATCTTGATCGGAATAGCGGTGGTGAATGCGATGCGTGGCTACCCAGAATATCGGGCCGCCTTCGAGCGAGAGGGTGGCGAAAACGGTGAGAACGTATTCGACCCACTTGGGGGTTTTGTAGCCGCGATGCGTCAGCAGCCGGTGATACCCCATGCCGATTCCCAGGCTGGTCGAAATCCACCACAAAAAGATGGCAACGAATAGAGCTTTCCAGGTGAAGAAGAAGACTGCCGCCAACGCGCCCACATGAAATAGAACCATAAATGTGGCGGTGACCCAGTTTATTCCGTCTTCAGCACTTTGTTTTTTCGTCAGAGCGTCGAGCCGCAATGTGTCCATAGAATCCACCCGTGTCTTCATTTCTTAATTGTATCGGCGTGCTAGCGATTACGAGGCTTGGGCCACGGCGCAGAATCCATGTGCAGTGGAGCGAGGCCAACCGCTATTCTACTCCTGTTATGCCGTTGGCGGTACGGTAGTTTTTGGCGAAGGTGCTTCAATGTGTCGTCCGAGCACTCGCTGTAAGAGCCGGGTAACCGGTTCAACGAAGATCTCGTACAGCAGGGTTCTTACGGGATGACGCATGATGATCTTGCCTCAACCGCGTGTCAATGTTTCGCGTAATGACCGGAGTGGGAGCTCGACGAGTCCTTGTTTATCAAGCTCCCGAACCGGCATAGAACGTGGCCCTAAAAGTATTTCAGTGACTAATTCGTAGTCGCGGATTGTTTCGAATCATTCCGCGGTGAATTCTTTTGTAGTACGGCAACCAGATGGCGGCCGGACTTGGGTACGCTTGTGTTTCCGCCCATCACGATTTCTCTTGCCGTGATTTTGCGGCCATAGACGTCCGCCGAAGCATCATCGTCGGGGCGAAGCGTGGTTCCCTCGAGCGAAATGCCGGCGAAAAGACCACGCGAGCGTGAATAGCTTAGGATTTCGGCGCGCATGGTCGCATCGGTGGTTGCCGAAGCGTCGCGGCCGACTGGGCCTGCCGCGACCGAAGCATCGCCGCCCAACTTAACTTTGGAAGTGAGAATGGCACTCGCGCCTCTGTCGTTCATGACCAAGAGCACGAGATCGGTGGCTTCTCCGCCGATTTGAAATCCAACGCTGCCGCCTTCGAGCGCGTACATGGCTGGAGCGCCCCACGGTCCTCTAAAATCCTTGCCGGTGCGGCAAACCATGGCGCCGCGACCGTAGTTCGCGCCGACCACGAACGCCGCCTTGAGAACGGACGGAAACACGATGACGCACTCCGCTTTTTCCATCACGTCTTGAGGGATGTTCTCGGGAGTGTTCATGATTTCCTGCATCACGACGCCTGAATTTTCGAGGCGCTTTTGCTCCTTGTTCGCTGCATAGAGCGCTACTGTTGCCACCAGTCCCACACACAAAACGAGAACTGCTTTTCGTATCATCGCTGACCTCCATGATCAGAATTGCGGCTGCGGAAGTTTGCTGACTCCGAAACCTTTGTGGGGCGCCTAACACCACGCCATGAGCCGGGTGGAAGCCGTCGAATGAAAATCATTCTGGAGCCATCCCCAACCGAAAATTTCCGTTAAGCCGTTCGTCTCGCGCCGGCGACGAGCAGACCGATTCCCCCAAGAATCGCGACGCTCCCGAGGATCGGAGGAAGAGGAATCGTCTTCTCCGTGTCTCTTGTGGCGTGGATCGGCCCCACGTCGAGGACTCTTTCTCGACGAGTGTAAGTGATGCCTTGATAGGCGAGGGCCAGCGCGCCCAGAAGAATCAAGAGGATCCCGGCAATCGAGATGGATTTCATATTGTTCGCTCCACGATCAGGAGGAGATCCTCCGACCTTGGAAGAGCTTGATGACGACGGTGATGACCGCCAGGACTAGCAGCAGGTGGATGAATCCACCAAGCGTGTACGAAGTGGCCATTCCCAGGAGCCACAAAACCAGCAAGACGATAAAGATTGTCCAGAGCATTTTGACCCCGCATTTCTCTTTCTTAGTGCAGGTTTGAAGCCGAGGCTGTCAGTCTGAAGCGAGAAGTCTGGTTTGCGATACCGCTCTGCTGCTCACCCACACGGCTGAATACTAGCCGGATGCGACTGGGTTTTCTGTTCACTAGTGAACACATCCGGAGATCGCGTGGCGAAGTAGCTGCGGCGCGAAATCGCGGGAAAGCCGCTTCTCGACGCCGCTGGGAGACGAGCGCGCTAATTCAGATGTCTGAGAGCGTTTACGATCTTCCTGGCCTCTTTCATTCTTTCCTTGTAATACGTTGGGCCGAGAAGGACTTCTTTGTCACCCAATTGCACGCGTTCTTTGATGCCTTCTTTCGACAAAAATAGTGCCAGCGCTATATACGTCTTGATTTCTTTTTCCAAGAACTCGACTGCATGCCGCTTCGATTCATCCATTTGTCACCTCGAGATTGCAACGAACAATACAGCTTGATGGTAAGTGAGGCCCGCACCCCTCGAGCCTCGTTTGAATCCGGGCGCTCAGTCGACCGCGATGACCTGGCGGAAGGGGCTCCGTCAGAAACTTCACAATTCGGTGCCAACTAGATGCGGCCGAGAAGCAGAAGTACCACTACGATCACCAAGATCAATCCCACTCCGCCTGTCGGCGCGTAGCCCCAATCCCGGCTGTGCGACCACCGCGGCAGCACGCCCAGGAGCGCCATTATCAAGACCACGATCAAAATCGTTCCGAGCATTGTTCCCTCCAAGTTTCTCTAATTCGCTAACCTATGAATGGATCCTCGCCTATCTGCCAGCACCGCCGGGGCGACTCGACCGCTGTGCATCGCAGCCGGCCCCGAAAGCGGGATCGCACAGGCGGCTACGGCACCACGTTGATGGCTATACGCACGCCGCGCCCCTCGATCATTGCGTTGGCCGCGCTTCGTACTTCCTGTGTTTCTCTCCGGTCGATGACACGCTAGCCTTCCGGCTAATGTTCATCGAGGTTCATTTACGTCCCAACGTGTATGCGGGAAAGCGAATGTAAGACTCCAAAAACATTTAGCAGCCACAAAACTGTTGCGATTACCACGACGCCATTCAAAATCGATTTGATCGTGCTCTGCATCGGTATGAAGCTGTTGACCAGCCAAAGCAGAACACCCACCACCACCAGAACTAGCAAGACTTGAAGTAAAGGCATGAACTATTGACCTCCATTTCTTCGCAGGCAGACACTTCAGCCGGTCCCAAGGCGTGCACCCGATTCTCAATTGACCCAGGTGTTTCTAGTGCCGGCTGGAGTGGGAGGGGTCCTGCGATCTCCAGTGTCAGGCGGAAGCTCTTGGATTTCTTATCGCCTTGGTTCTATTGCTCCACCCATACGCCAGCATCTTAAAAGGAAGGACTATAAGCGTCTGTTCAGTTGTGCACACATTCCCACATTGCTTGCGGAATTGCGGACGCATGCTACGATATTGCGTAGAGAGGTCGGGGTGTCGATGGCAACTCCAGCTTCAAATCGCCTGAAACCTAATGGCAGCAAGGCGTTTAACGTTCAAACCTTTCTCGATTCGGCGGGTGTGGCCCGGAGAGTCGCGGAGTTTCAGAAGAAGGAAGCGATCTTCTCGCAGGGCGATCCCGCCAAGAATGTCCTATACATTCAAAAAGGCGGGGTGAGGCTCTCGGTCGTCAATGAATCCGGCAAAGAGGCCGTCGTCGCGGTTTTGGGACCGGGCGATTTCTTTGGCGAGGGATGCCTGGCCGGCCAGCCCATTCGCATCGGGACGGCGGCGGCGATTACCGCGACCACCGTGCTGATCATTGATAAGAAGGAAATGATTCGAGTGCTCCACGATGAGCACGCATTCTCCGACCGTTTCATCTCTTACATGCTTTCGAGGAATATCCGGGTCGAGGAGGATTTAATCGATCAGCTTTTTAACTCCAGCGAGAAGCGGCTGGCTCGCACGCTGTTGCTGCTCGCGCGCTATGGCAAGGAAGACAAGCCGCAACGGGTTCTCCCCAAAATACCGCAGGAGATGCTGGCGGAAATGGTTGGCACAACGCGATCACGCGTGAATTTCTTTATGAACAAATTCAGAAAACTGGGCTTCATCAAGTACAACGGCGGACTTCAGATCAACACCTCGCTTCTGAGCGTTGTCCTGCACGATTGACGAACGACTTTTCACTGAATGTGTTTAATCGAGATCGAGTGGCGCGCATGATTGCAAGGCTTCGCGCAAGGATTTACCCCAACGGGACCTACGTGTGCCGTTGCCGCCGATCATGGGCTTGCTCGGAATGGCCATTCGCGTCCAACCAGGCGAGCAGTTTGCTGATGCTGCCGCGAGCCAACGCAATGCTTGAGTCGGCGGCGCCGTAGTAGAGATTGATGGTGTCGCCGTCGGCCGCGATCGTGTAGCCGCACGGAAATACAACGTCTTGAACGTCTCCGTGACGTTCGTACTCCGCTTCCGGGGCAAACATCCAGGAATCGCCTCGAATCAAGCATTTTTCCGGCTGTTCAATATCAAAGAGGGCCAGGCCAAGCCGATAGATGGAGCTTGAGGGCGTCGTTCGGACGCCGTGGTAAATCATCAGCCAGCCTCTCGATGTCTCGATCGGCGGCGGCGACATTCCTATCTTGTTTGCGTCCCACCACGCGCCACGCCGGGCTTCGAGCATGAGCTTGTGGTCACCCCAATGGCGCAGATCGTCGGAGTAAGAGATCCAAATGTGGGCGCCGAGAGGCGTCATGGGGCGATGGATCAACGCCCACGATCCGTTGATTCGTCTGGGAAGGAGGGCTGCATCCTTATCATCCGGCGACATAATCACGCCGAGCCTCTCGAAGGTATGGAAGTCCTTCGTAAGGGCGAGAGAGACACCCGGGCCGCCGCGCGAGTAGGACGTGTACGTCACCGCATATTGCGCGAGTTCCGGCACGTAGGTGATACGCGGATCCTCGATGCCCCACACTTCCTCGGGGAATCGCTCGGGGTCGGGCATTAGTGTAGGCTCGCGATCGATCTGCCACCCATCGACGCCGTTTGCCGAGCGCGCGGCACACAGGTGCGAGAGGCCGCGGCGATCTTCGACGCGGCAGAGCAGCAGAGTGGTGCCGTCGGGCAGCAAGGTGGCGCCCGGATTAAAAACGCTGTTCATGGAGTAGGGCCAATCTTTGGCGGTCAGGAGCGGATTCGATGCGTGCCGGTGAAACAAAGTGTCGTGTTGAATCATCATCTCTCTCATCTACTATCTGAACGCAAGAATCCGCGAGCTTTCACGCAGTGCAGCAGGGCAAGAAGACAATGAAGGGGTGGTCAAAACTTGTTGTCTGTCACGCCTGATACTTCCAATTTGCGCATCTCCAGCAGTGCCATGAGGAATGAAAGCGTCGATTCTGCGCCCTGGTTCTCATTGGCTCGATCGGGATGCAGACCATCGCGACATCCGCCGGTGGTGGGATCGTAGAGCGCAATCTGCAAGTCGTTATCTCCCAGGAACCAATTGAAAGCAGTCCACGCTTCTTTCCTCCAGCGTTCCTCTCCCGTGGCGCGATATGCTTGCAGAAAAGCCGAAACGGCCGCGCAGGCTTCGACGGGTTGCTGATCGAAGCGGACTTTTTCCGTCGTCTTGGAGTGGAAACCGTGCGATCCGATCGGCACGAAGTGGCCTTTGACGTCGCAACACTGCACCGTCGCCAGCCAATCCAAGGCTTCGAGCCCGGCCGAAACCATCGCATCATTTCCGCCGCGCATTCCAGCGCGAATGAGCGCCTGCGGTAGTCGAGCGTTGGAGTACGCCAGCTCATTCTCAAACCACTTCCAGTCCGCCGTGCGGTTGGCTCGGTAGGAATCCAGCAAGCGATTGGCCAGCGAGTCGGCCGCGCTCAGCGCCGCACGATCCCCGGGGATCGCTTCGAGATATTCCAGCAGACCCAGCAGAGCGAAAGCGCAGGCCCTGGGACTTCTAAATTCCACGGCCGCGGGAATGGCCAACTCGAACAAGCGTGCTGCGGCTCCTCGCAGCCCAGCGTCCTTGGATCTTCCCAGAACGGTGCCCAGGCCCCACACCGCGCGTCCGTGGCTGTCTTCCGTACACTCCGGATCGTTCCATTGGTGGTCATAGCTCAGGGAATTTCTGAATCTTTTGGAGATGGGATCGAAAGCCAGCCACAAAAAAGCCAGATAACGCGAAGCGAGATCGAGCGAATCTTTCGGAGTACGGCTCCCGGATTCTTCCAGGAGAATTGCGACGATTAGAGCGCGCGCGTTGTCATCGGTTGTATATCCTTCCGGATAGTTCGGGATGACGAAGACCGCGTGTTCCACGATTCCCGTCTGGTCGGTCATGCGATACAAGTGATCCAGCTTGACGGGCGGAAGGCGGTCGAGAGCTTTTTCGGTGTTCTGGGCCGAAAAAGTGGCGCGTGGCTTTCGCAGACGCTCGTTATAAACGCGTTCGAAGCTGCCCATATAGAGCTGAGCCACGCGGTGCCAGACCATGTCTCGGGTGTAGAGGTAGGCGCGTTTGCGCATGGCATGGCGCGCGGTGCCGTTCTCTAGCAGCTCGATCGTTTTCGCGGCGATCGCCTCTGGATCATCGAAGGGAACGAGCACGCCGCGGCCGTCGTCCAGCAATTCGATTGCATGCAAATACGGCGTGGAGATGATCGCTTTTCCGGCGCTCAAGGCATACGCGAGCGTCCCAGAGACCACCTGTCCCTTGTGTTTGTAGGGCGTGATGTAAATATCTGCGGCGCCGATCAATTCAACCAGCTCTTGTGGACTTACAAAACGGTTTCGAAAGATTACGTTGTCCTCAACTCCGAGCTCTCTCGCCAGGCTCTGCAACGAGTCTCTGTATTTCTCGCCCTCGTGCCGGAGGACATGCGGGTGGGTGACGCCGGAAATCATGTAAACCACATTGCTGTGGCGCGACAGAATAGCCGGCAGAGCCCGGATAACATTTTCTAAGCCTTTATTCGGCGAAAGCAGCCCGAACGTGAGCAAGACGTCCTTGCCTTCCGTTCCAAAGGCATCCTTATAGAAGTGCGGATCCGTGAACGGCAAATCGGGAATGCCGTGCGGGATCAGATCGATCTTCGAGATCGGAACGTGGAATACTTCCTGAAGAATGTCCGCGGATTGCCGGCTCATGACAATCAGACGATCCGACAGAGCTGCAATTTCCTCCATCACCGCGCGCTGATGGGGATCCGGTTCACGCAGCACCGTATGCAAGGTAGTGACGACCGGCATATGTAGGCGGCGCAAGAGCTCCAGAATGTGGCCGCCGGCCGATCCGCCGAAAATTCCGTATTCATGCTGCAGGCAGACCAAATCGATGTTGCTGAAATTTAGGAAATCGGCGGCCTGCCGATACGACGTTAGCTCATCCTGGGAAAGTTCGAATCGTATCCGTGCGGGGTAGCTGTAGCCTTCTGGCGTGTCGTTGACCGGCAACGCCAGCAGCTCAGTGGCGCCAAACTCGCCGTGAATCGCGTCGCACAAATCCGTTGTAAACGTGGCAATTCCGCAGCGCCTTGGGAGGTAATTTCCGATGATGGCGATTCTGCTGGGCAGCAGCGGCCGCGGATGCATCGACGCCGGAGGCGCGGATTTCTCTTCTGTAAAATGAAGGTTAAGGTTGACCACTTCAGGCACGCGCGGGAGGTCTATCTCAATGTACTCGGAGGGGGCGTCCACAACTGCGGAGCTCTCTAACTGAGAAATCGGATGCCGGATTCGCGAGGAATCGGATAACGGCTCTTCGTTCCGCTCGAGGTCTTTGAGCAGAGCCCTGCCGATTACAACTGACTCCGTTTCGAGCCGAATGTCCTCCGGCAAGAGCGTGCCTCCCTTGTGCTCAAGAGGGAGCCCTTGTACTTGTTTTCGCATTGATCCCCTTCGTCACCCACAAGTGTTCATTATAGAAGCGGCGACGTCTTGCGACTGTTCACTTTTGCACACATTGCATCGTGATGCGAGCCGCATCCCATCTGCTCACCTGCGCTCTTTTCGCTCACGAATGAAGTACAATCCCGCAAAGCGAACTGCTTACACTCCTGGCGGAGGTGAAGACAAATGAGCAAGAACACATTTTCGTCGTTGGCCGGCGCGATCTTTCTGATCGTCGCGATCGCGCACGTGTTGCGGCTGGCGTTCAAGTGGGAAGTGATTGTCGGCGGGTGGCAATTTCCGATGTGGCTTAGTGCCGTCGCGGCTCTCGTCGCAGCTTATCTTGCGTATGAGGGCTTCCGGATCAGGAAGAGCAATTAAGACATTCCGCGCTCACGGGCCGCACGATTGGTCTTGGCGTGGATTCAACTCGCATCCTCGCGTCCGCCGGTGAATACTCCAGAGAATCCGCGCTGTGGGGCCGGTTCCGGCAGTGAGGCTTTTCGCCGGCAATCAGCGCAGAACTCGCGTTCTTTGCTATCGATACGTTCGACGTTGTGAGAGGAAGCCATTACGCAGCGCCAATCGAAACAATGGCGCAGGCCCAGCGTGTGCCCCACTTCGTGGACGGCTTCCTTGGCCAGCCGATCCAGTAACGCTCGCTCGTTGGGTGGAAGGCCGTAAAAATCATCCCTCAAGCGGTGCAGCGATACCAGGGAGCATCCGCCTTCAAGCTGCGCTTCGCCGTAAACAAAGGTCAGCACTGGCACGTACAAGTCGACTTCGGTTACACCCAGCAGGTGTGCGCCAGGCTCGGGGATCAGCGATTGCATGCGTTGCAGAATGGCCGTGGAGTGATATTGCCCGCGGATGGAATCAAGCGCGAAGTCAGTCGCCAAGTAGTCTTTGCGGACGCGACAGGAAACCTGGAAGATTCGAGCCAATTCGGCGGATAGATCGTCGAGCAGATCGAGGCTCACGGCTCCGCGCCGGGCCGGCATGTCGCCTTGCCCAGTGCCAACGCCGAGCAAGTGAATCGCTTTCATCCGTGGACCGGCTCATGCCGCTTCAGACCGTAGCTCTTCATTTTGTTGTAGAGCGTGGTCCGATCGATGTCCAGAATCTCGGCGGCGTGAGTGAAGTTCCATTGAGTTTCTTCGAGCACGCGCTCGATATGTTGCCGGACTACATCCTCCAGGCGGTGCCCGGAAACTGGGAGGCCCGCCGGGTGGAAGAAGGGAAAATCCTGAGGCTGAATTTCCGCGCCGCGCCCGATCACCAGAGCCCGTTCGATGGCGTTTTCCAACTCGCGCACGTTGCCCGGCCAATCGTACTGCAGCAGCAATTCCACGGCTTCCGGGGAAATTCGCGGTAGAGGCCGATTCATCGAGGTGGCGTGTTTTTTCAGCAAGACTTCCGCGAGCAGAGGAATGTCTTCACGGCGTTCTCGGAGCGCCGGAACGTGGATGCAGAAAACATTCAGCCGGTAGAAGAGATCGAAGCGGAACGTTCCGTCCTTCACCATAGCCTCGAGGTCGCGATTGGTGGCGGCCACGCAACGAAAGTCCACTTTGGTGGGCTGCGTTCCACCGACGCGCACGATTTCCTTCTCCTGCAGGACGCGCAGCAAATCGGTCTGCGTCTTGAGACTGATGTCCCCGATTTCATCGAGGAAAACCGTTCCACCATCCGCAGCTTCGAATTTGCCTTTGCGGCGGGCCTGCGCGCCGGTGAACGCGCCGCGCTCGTGGCCGAAAAGCTCGCTCTCGAGCAAGGTCTCAGTTAGAGCACCGCAGTGGATGGCCATAAATGGCATGAG
Source organism: uncultured Acidobacteriota bacterium (assembly GCA_963812645.1). Taxonomy (GTDB): domain Bacteria; phylum Acidobacteriota; class Terriglobia; order Acidiferrales; family UBA7541; genus Palsa-147. The sequence goes on along the minus strand of CAWEVU010000013.1, from coordinate 32,600 downwards.
CCTACGAGGACTGGCAGCATGGATGGCGCGGGCCACCACTTCTTTGCCGCTGCCGCTCTCACCGGTGATGAGAACGGTGGCATCGGTCGGCGCCACCATCTCGACGGCTTCGCAGACGCGCTTCATGGCGAGGCTGTTGCCGATAATTTCCGGATGAGGCGAGACTTCCTGCAGATGCTCGCGGAGCTGGACCACTTGTTGCTGCGCGTGCCGGTGCTTGATGGCGTTGCCGACGAGGTGCACCAGTTCATCGGGATCGAAAGGCTTGGTGATGTAATCGTAGGCGCCTTGCTTCAACGCTTGCACGGCCGAATCGACTGAAGCGTAGCCGGTCATGATGATGACGATTAAGTCGGGGTCCGCTTCGTGGAGGCGCTGCTGCAGCTCGATGCCATCGGTGCCGGGCATTTTGATATCGAGCAGAGCGACATCCCATGCGCCCGGTTGAAACGAGGTCAACGCTTCGTGAGCGCTGCCGGTGGTCTTGACGGTGTAACCCTCGGACGTAAACCACTTGCCGAGAGAATCCCGGACGACCAGCTCGTCGTCCACGATTAAGATTTTTCCACCTTGTTCCGGATTTAAGTTTTCCACGTTGCTTACCTCACTTCCTGGCTCGCAAGAGCCAGGCCTTCATTCACTTTTGCATCGAGAGGCAGGGACACTTTGAATTCGCTGCCCTTGCCGGGAATGGAATTCACGGTAATCTCGCCCCCGTGCTGCTCGACGATGCTATGAGCGACCGCCAATCCGAGTCCGGTGCTTTGCTGCGTATCCTTGGTCGTAAAAAACGGATCGAAAATGTGCGGCAAGACTTCGGCAGGGATTCCCATGCCGGTGTCGCGTACTCGCAGAGTCACATTTTGCCCGGCCGGATCTACTCCGGTCGAAACTTCCAGAACGCCGCCGCCCGGCATGGCTTCAATAGCATTCACCATCAATACCAAGGCGAGTTGGCTCATCTGCCCGGCATCGCAACGGACTGGAGAAAGATTCGCTTGCAGGTTCTCCACTAATTCAATTTCGCTCAATTCCAATTTATGGTGAACCAATGCCAGTCCCTGCTTCACCAGCTGATTCAAATCATTCAACTCGCGTTGACTGGGCACCTGGCGCGCGAAGGTCAGAAGATTGCGCATCAATTCGCCGCAACGGCGGCTTTCGCGTTCTATCGTGCGCAGATTTTCGATGATCTCGGCACGCATCGCCGGGTCGCAAGGCATCTTGTTCAACTGTTTTACCGAGAGCCCCGCGTAAGTCAGGATTCCGGCGAGCGGATTATTGACTTCGTGAGCGACCGTCGCGGCAAGCTTACCGAGCGACGCCATCTTTTCCCGCAACACAAGTGATCTCTGCGCGCCTTCGAGTTCCCGCGATTTTTGCTCTACGCGGTCTTCGAGCGTGTGTCCCCAATCAGTGATTTCTTGCCTCGCGCGCGCCAATGCGCCAGCCATCTCGTTGAACGAGGCGGCCAGCTCGCCGAGTTCATCCTGTGAATGCACTTCCAGGCGATGATCAAGATCTCCCTGCGCCAGGCTCTTAGTGCCCTCCATCAGGTCGCGCACCGGTTTGCCGACCACCCACCACGCAAAAGCGATGCACGCCAGCGTCAAGACGACCAGCGTAATCAGCGCTACCCGCTCGACTCTTCGCTGTTGAGCGGCCAAAAGGGCATCAACGCCCGCCAGAGAAAGATTCGTATCAATGACGCCGAGAACGCGCTGGCTGGCCGGGTGGGCGTGGCAATCCGCGTTCGCGCAGGCTGGTTCGTTTTCAACCACGCGGATTACGCCGACCTTTCGCTCTCCGCTGGGGTCGGTGACGATCCGGGCGTGGGCCGGGTGTTCCCATTGAGCGGGGCCGCGCGGATCTCCATGACATCCATTACAGGCTTCCGCGTCCTTGTTCACGGCCGTGCCAATCTCGCGGGGATCAGTGGAGAAGCGGATGGTGCCCTTGTCGGAGAAGACGCGAACAACGTGAATGCCGGGCTGTCCGCCGATGGTGTTGAAGGCTTCTGTGAGCGCGGCGCGATCGTTGTGCAGCATCGAGTAACGCGTGGAACGCTGGATGAGCTCGCCGACGCGGTCTGCGTCCTGGACCGCGGTGCGCTCGAACTCCAGGCGCTGATAGTGCAGACTCACCGATGCGTAAGTCAGAATGACGGCTGCGGCGGTTGTTCCCAGGCAAAAAGCCAGCTTTGCGGCCAGGCCGAATCGAAACCGCCTGCCCGTGCGCATGACTCCTCCTCTCACTCAATCAGCGGGGACTGTCGAAGTCACCGGCAGCGTCGAAACAGTGGCTTGTTCTTTCGCGAAGGCCGGTACACCGCCTTCGAAGATGGGCAGATACTTGACGGCAAATCGAAAGATTGCGAAGCCCAGCGCCACGATGAAGAGCGTGACGGCGATTTCCGTCCACTTGGGGAAATACGCTATGCCGGAGCCCGCTTCGACGCCGGTCACGCTGACATTCAATCGATTGGCGACGAATCCAAGCAGCACCATCACCGCGCAGCCGTAGAGCGCCGATGCATTCGAGTACACCTTCCGCCGGAAGAGCAAAAACATCGGCACGATGAACAGCGCAATTTCCAATAAGAAGAGATACGTTTCCGGCCGCCGTCTCGCCAACAAGGGAAGGACGCCGCGATGCAGGAGATCGAGAAAGCGCGCCGTCATGTACACAGAAAGCAGCACTGCCAGAAGCCGCCCCATGCTGCTGATCAGCGGAAGCTCCAAATGTTTGCCGAACGCCCGGCTGCTTTGCCAGGACTCAAAGATGGTCATAGCCAGGCCGGCGCAAAGCGCGGATAAGAAAAAGAAAACTGGGAGCAGCGAGGTGTACCAGAGCGGATAAAGCTTTTCGGGAACGATGAGATAGAGACTGCCGAGCGACGATTGATGCAGCGTCGAGAGAATTACGCCGAGAATGACCAGCGGGATCAAGACTATTCGCATGGCCTTCAAGGCGCGAACGAGATGAAAGCGCTCAAGTACTACCGGAGCAAATTCTAGCGCGAGCACCGTGGTGTAAAGCGTGACGCACCAGCCCACTTCGAACATGACCGAGTGAGGATTCCACATCACCAGCGGGTGCCAGATGCGATAGGGGCGCCCTAGGTCAAACATCAGCGCGAGAATGACGAGCAAGTAGCCCAGAAACGCGGTGAGAATTGCCGGGCGGAGGATGGGTTTGTAGCGCTCGATGTTGAAAATATGGACGGTGGCGGCCAGAGTGAAGCCGCCGGCTGCCAAGCCCACGCCGCACAGAACGTCGAACCCGATCCATAGGCCCCAGGGAAACTGGTCGCTCAGATGAGTGGCGCCGCCCAGGCCATGCATCACGCGCATATAGCTGGCATAGAGTCCGCCGGCCATGACCACAAAGAAAACCATTTGCCAAAAAGTCAGTCGCGGCAAGCGTCGCGCTCCGATCATGACTTTTTCTCCCGTTCTTTCCCTTCGGCGGCTTGCACTTCTTCGCGCCGGTGGGTGATCCACCAGACTCCGCCGAGCGCTACGCAGCAGACCGTGACGATATTGGGAATTTCCGAGAGAGCATTCCAAGTGAGCAAAGAGAGCGGCGTGCTCGGCAGGCCGGCGCGAACACCAAGCTGCTCGACGGGTACCGCAGCAAGAAGCAGCACGGATGTGCCGCCTACTTCTTCCACTCCAAAGATGTGTTGGTTGTACTGGCCGGGGTTGGCAGCGATTCGTTGGCGCGCTTCGGCGATGAGATCGTCGCGTTCGCCGAATTTCGTCGCGCCGGTCGGACAAACCTCAGCGCATGCCGTCTGCTGGCCCGCCGCGACGCGATCCGCGCACATGTCGCACTTCTTCACGAGCGGCAGCCGGCTGCTCCATTGATAGCTGGGCACCTGGAACGGGCAGGCAAACATGCAGTAGCGGCAGCCCATGCAACGGCTCGCATCGTAGGTGACTGGGCCGTCCGCGGTCTTCTTCAGCGCAGCGACCGGACAGACCGAGACGCAGGTCGGTTGGAGGCAATTCATGCACAATCGCCGCATGAACTTGTCCCCATGCGTGGTGATCGCCGTCAATTTGTGCGCGGAGAGCTTTTCTTCGGAGGCAATGGATTCGTCGTAGGCTAAGTTGTGATGCTCGGCGCAGCCCTTCTCGCACATCCTGCAGCCGATGCACATGGTGCTGTCGTAGAGGATACCTTTGGCCATGCCCTACTTTCGCGGATAGGCCGAAATGCCGCCGTGATGCCACTCACTTCCGGATGTGTCAGCCGTCACAACGTTCTGTAAGTCCATTGCCGTGAATGTATTCGCGGTCACCTCACAAACCGGGCGGTGAGATGGCAGAAAGTCCGATGTGAAACACGGAAGCTAGAAAAAGAAGATTTGGGGGAGTGTCAGTTCCAAAATGAAACGCGGGGCCAGCGGCTCTTGAGTTATCCGTGGCCCCGCGCTCGCTTACTCAGACAAGGAAGAATTCCTTGGTGAGTTCTGTCCATGAAGATCCCGGCAGCCCTTCCGTCATACTCCCAATCGGCCGACCGCCGTCGGCCATGACCGGCCCTGCCAGTTGCGGCTGGCGTGCGAACAGCCGCTCGGCGCTTTGCCGGATCCAATCTTTCACCAGGTAAACCGGCAGGAAGTTGTGTTGCACACTTTCTTCATCGGGGACGTGAACCGCCATCAGCCAGCCCTTGCCAAATGGATCCTTGCGCAGCAGCGATGGGTCTTTCATAACGTCCTCGTTCACCTCAACAACTTCCCCTTCGACCGGCGAGACCATCTCAGCTTTCTCGCCGTTGCGATAGAAGCTCCACGCTTTTTGTCCTTGGCGGACCCAGTGGCCCGGCTTGGGCAGCTCAACGCGATCCACGGTGCCCAGCAGCGCAGCACCAAATTCGTCCACTCCTACGCGCGCCAGCCGGGTCCTCTCGCGCATCGCCCATCCATGTCCGGGGTGATAGCGCAAATTCTCCGGCACATGGAAACCTTCAACGAAGTCGCCCAGTGAAATTCCAGTGGCCACTCGCGGCACGGTTGCCGCCGCAGTCTGCGGAGCCTTATTGCGATTCCGGATATAGTCGATCGCGATCAGAGTTCCGAACATCAAGAGAACCAGGATGACTGTCATGGTCGTTCTCCTCTTCGGCTGTGCTTCTCGACCTTCTTGTTTCTCCGCAGCCACCCTCACTAAATGCACGCCTCTGCCCAAAGCCGCATGAAATATGCGCTTTCCAGCGTCCGTGAATGCTTGAAACAATTGGACTTCGAGAGAGCCGCAAATGTCGTTGTCAGTTGGATTTTTTCGACTGCCGAAGAATTCAACAGCCCGTTGTGAAAGATCACAGCAGAAAAGAAGAAGCTCCCCCTACTCAATGACTTGCTGTCCGTAGAATTTTACAGCGGCGTGTGTTGAACTTCTCTACAGATCACCACCGCACGAGCGGCCTACAATGAAGGTCGAACTGCGAGAGGGTCTGAGGACCTTCCCATTCAACATCCTGAAAATAAAAACGAGGGCTGGGCGGTGTGGAGGTCCGCCCGGCCCTCGCTTACTTCGGTACAACGACGTCTTACATCTGCGATTTGGCGGCGGCGATGCTGTCGACGTGAATCTGCCCGTCGTCCATCACATGGCCGGTTACTTTCACTTCGGCGCCGAGGTTCGCGTCCGTTACGGCGTCCTGGTTATGAATCTTGTGAACGGTCTTGGTCTTGGTGTCTACGAAAACGTAAGCGGCGTTCTTATCCTTCACGCACTTCTCTGCACAGGCCTTGTGTTCCGCGGACATGCCCTTGGCGCCACAATGGTCATCGCTGATCCAGCCGGTCCAAGTCTGGGTCTTTTCATCGGCTGAGACAGTCGAAACAAACGTGGCCATTGCGCATACCAGGGCGAGTATCGCTAGAACGGGAATTACTTTTCGCATCGAATCCTCCTGGGTGAAATGGACTCCACCCCCACGGCGGGTATTTTCTCACCGTCGGGCGGAAAGCTCCAATAGAAAGTACGCGAGAGCCTGGGGATTGGATTGGGGGCGACGGAGAAAGTTACGAAGGTTGAAGATTACCGCAGAGATGCTGAGGGCGCTGAGTTAAGCGCGGAGTCGGAAAAACCAACGGCCAAACCGGGCCTCCGCCTAGACGGACCGGCCCCTGCAATCGCGGTGCGGGAGTCCGCGGTTGGTGGTCGGAGTTGGCTTGGGTGTGGACCGTAAGATGCCGGCGGGGACGCCAACGCTACCAAACCGGAGTTTACATGCCGCCGATTAGGATTTTTGGGCCTGTGGGTTGGGAGCTGCCGCCGGTGGGCTCTACTGTTACGGCGAAGGCTTTGGCGGTGGTGCCTGGGGGGACGCTTACGAACATTTCGGAGCCTGCGCCTGCGGATGGGGAGAGGATGCCGGCGCTGATTGGTTTGCCTTCGGCTGGGACCAGCCAGAGTTGGTAGCTTTTGTCTGCGGGAGCTGGAGTTGAGATGGAATCGGAATAGAAGGCTTTGCCGAGGCGGGCGTTGTAACGAACGCTGGCGTTGGCGCCGCGGAATTCTTTGGAGGGAGCGAGAGCGACGCGGACGGTGTCCTTGGCGCTGAAGAGGGCGACGTTGGACTGGGCGTCCTGCACTTGGGCTTGGAGTTGTGCTACGTCGGCGCGCATGCCGTCGATTTGTTGAGCTATCTTGCGATTCTCGACTACCAAGAAAATTGTGATGCACGCGAAGGCGACTGCTACGGGAGCCCAGATGGCGGTCCACCATCGGGTGGCGCGGAAGCGAATGCGGGCCGGCTCGGGAGCGCGGCGGCCTTCGTGGCCTTCGACCGTTGCGTGCAGCTGGCGCAGCAGGCCTTCCTTGATGCCGGGAGACGGTTCGACGGGCTCGACGGCTAGCGCGAGCAGGGCGATGCGGCCGCGGGCTTGCGCAAGCTTCGCCGCACATTCATCGCACGAGGCTACGTGCGACTCGATGGCGGCGCACTCTTCGCCGCGCAGCGCGCCGAGCGCGTAGAGATCGTAGTCCGCGTCCGCGTATGGATGGCCGTTGCTCATGTTCAGTTTGGACCCAACTTCTGCTTCAGTGACTCTACTGCCGAGCGCAATCTTGTTTTTACTGTGCCGAGCGGATCGCCGGTGCGCGCGGCGATCTCGCTGTGCGTCAAGCCTTCGAAATAGGCCAGCTCGACGGCCTCGCGTTGTTCCGTGGACAAATCCTGCAGCGCGCCGCGAACTTTGCCGAGCATTTCCTTTTGCGCGGCTTCAGATTCGAGATTGAACGGCAGCACCACAGTGTTCTCGATCAATTCTTCCGTTTCGCCCGGATTGCGGCGGCGCAGGCGCGAAATCGCGCGATTGCGCGCGGCGACTACGAGCCATCCGGCAATCGAGCCGCGCGCTGGATCAAATTGCGCGGCGTTGCGCCAGACCTGGAAGAAGACATCCTGCAGAATTTCTTCGCTGGCCTGGGCGTCGCGAAGAATGCGATTCAAAATTCCGCAGAGCAGGCCGGAATAGCGATCGTAGAGTGCGGCGAGGGCGGTCTCGTCGCGGGCTACGACGCGCTCGATCAGCGACCAATCGGAGGAGCGCTGGTCTGTGGCTGCTGCTGCGTTCACGAAGCCTCGGATGCTTCACTTACTAGGTACGCCGCCGGGCGTGCCGGTGGATTGCGGCTGAGAAAGTCCGGCGTGCCATAGTGATACATGATGCTGAATTGGCCGGCGACAAGGCGCGGCGGAAGAGTAGCTGTTTCGAGAGTGAGGGTCAATTGCGATGTCTACGGGCGGGATTTGTGGCAGATGGAGAGGTGGGAACTGCGGTTGCTGGGATGCCGGGCTAAAAGCGCGGCGCTACATAGGCTCTCTGTAAGTAACTGTAAATACATGGCTTACTTTGATTCTTGGGGCTCGGGTGGGCCTTCTGGAGTATGAGTTTCGCGCACAAATCCTACGGATTCGGGTGGTTTCCGTTGACATGGGTTTTCCGGCTTGTCTAAACTCCTGTGTCACCGGAGTTTACGATTACCCCACGGACAATCAGTCGGAACGTGGCTCGTGCGGCGCGAGGTAACGCGCGGCGCGAAGAGGGATGAGAATGGCTACCGTCTCGAAACCGGCCCCGCAACCGATACCGCGCATTGCGCCGCGCGAGGATTTGAATCCGTATCGCATCGCGCAGATTCAATTCGACATTGCGGCGGAGCACTTGAAGCTTGATCCGGGCTTGCGACAAATTTTGCGCACGCCGAAGCGGATCATGGAAGTGTCGATTCCGACGAAGATGGACAACGGGCAGGTGAAAGTGTTCACCGGGTATCGCGTGCAGCACAACGTGGCGCGCGGACCGGCGAAGGGCGGGCTGCGCTATCACCCGAATGTTTCGCTCGATGAAGTGAAGGCGTTGGCGATGTGGATGTGTTGGAAGACGGCGACGGTGAATGTGCCGTACGGCGGAGCGAAGGGCGGAGTAATTTGCGACCCGAAGCGCATGAGCAAGGGCGAGCTGGAGCGCATGACGCGGCGGTTTACTTCGGAAATTTTGCCGATTATCGGGCCGGAGCAGGACATTCCGGCTCCGGACGTTTATACCGATTCGCAGACGATGGCTTGGATCATGGATACGTATTCCATCACGGTCGGGAAATCGATGCCGGGCGTGGTGACGGGCAAACCGGTATCGCTTGGCGGATCGGAAGGGCGGGCAGAGGCGACGGCGCGCGGATGCCTCTTCGCGGTGGAAGAGGCTTGCAAGGTGAAGAAGATTAATTTGCGCGGCGCTACCGTGGCGATTCAGGGATTTGGGAATGCCGGGGCCACGGCGGCGAAATTGTTTGCGGAGAAGAAGGCGCGCGTGGTGGCGATCAGCGATTCGCGCGGCGGCGTTTATAATTCGCGCGGGATCGATCCTCTGAAGGCCATGCGTTACAAGGAACGCTCGGGGACTGTCGTGGGCATGCCGGGAACTTCGCGGCTTTCGAATGATGATTTGCTGACGATGAAGTGCGACATCTTGATTCCGGCGGCGCTCGAGAACGTGATTACTTTGAATAACGCAGAGCTGATCAAGGCACGCATTGTGGCTGAGGCGGCGAACGGGCCGACTACGCCTCATGCGGATGAGGTTTTGGCGCGCAAGGGAATTTTGCTGGTGCCGGATATTTTGGCAAATGCCGGCGGAGTTACCGTCAGCTATTTTGAATGGGCACAGAATCGAGAGGGGTTCTTCTGGTCTGAGGCTGAGGTGAATGGCCGGCTGGAGACGGTGATCAAGCGGGCTTTCCAGCAAGTGCATGAGACGGCGCGGAAGCATCATGCGCATATGAGGACCGGGGCTTATATTTTGTCTGTGGGGCGCGTAGCGGATGCGACTGTGGTGCGCGGGCTTTATCCGTAGTTTCAAATAAAATCAAAAACTCGATCATCGGCGCACTCTAGACGCTGGTAAGACTCCGGCGGCGCCGCACAAAGACGCCGGCTGGCAGCCGACGCTACGAAACCGGTCTGCAATATTTCGCTTGCGGTGTGTCGAACAACACGCGTACATTTCTCTTGCCGGCTCACCACTGCAATTGGGTGACGCCGGCTTTTGTGCCTGAAGGTTACTGGACGGAGACGCTGACGAGTTGAGTGTTCAATCGAATCACGGGACGCACACGCCGCCGATACTTTTGACCATCGCGGGATTCGATCCCTCTTGCGGCGCGGGCGTTTCGGCGGACCTGAAGACTTTTGCGGCGCATAATTGCTACGGCATCGCGGCGATTACGGCGCTGACCGTGCAATCGACGCAAGGCGTGCGTTCCGTGCATCCCACGCCGGCGCCGACGTTGCGCGCGCAGCTCGATGCGTTGGCGGAAGATTGCACCATCGCAGCGGTGAAAATCGGGATGCTAGCCACTAAGGCCAATGCTGTTGCGGTGGCGGAATTTCTCGACAAGAACAAATTCGCGCACATCGTACTCGATCCGGTTACGAAACCGACGGCCGGCTCGCCTGACTTGATCGACGAAGGCGGACTGACTTTTCTGCGCGATGAATTCATCCGCCGCGCTACGGTTATTACGCCGAATATTCCCGAAGCCGAATTTCTCGCGGGCATTCCGATTAAAGACGTCAACGACATGAAGGCGGCGGCGCTAAAACTTGGCGAACAGGGCGCCAAGGCCGTGATCGTTACCGGGGGGCACTTCGAGAAGCCGGTAGATGTCCTTTGGGAGGGCGGCGAAGTTACGCAGCTCGCGGGCGATGCGGTGAAGAGTGAGAACACCCATGGCTCGGGCTGCACTTTTTCGTCGGCGATCGCGGCGCAATTGGCGCTCGGGCAGCAGTTGCACGAGGCCGCGATTCTGGCGAAGGCTTATGTCACAAAGGCCATTGAGAAGAGTTATCCGGTGGGCAAGGGCCCCGGTCCGCTGAATCATTTTTTCCGCTTCTATCAGGAGCCGCCGACGCGCGGCGTCCACGAAGTGCCGCAGCATGGATTGCATCCGGCTGCGGAGCCCGCTGCGAACTAGCTTTGGTAGCGCCGGCGTCCCTGCCAGCATCTGACGAGCATTGATTCACTTACAAGATCAAACTCCCGCGGAAGAAAATGCAAACCGAAGCCGTTGTTTTCGCTCTTGCGCCGCGCGTGGCGTGAGCAGTAGTTGACACGATTGCTCGTACGAGGCCGGCGGGGACGCCGGCGCTACTAAAAGCTTGCTTCAAATGTGCGAAAGCGGCGCTCGAGTTCCCATTGCTGCTGTGCTTTCTCGCTGGGCTTCAGGAAATCGGCGCAGCGTTGCGTGGGTTTTTCGGCGCCTGGCGCGTCGCTCGTGCACGCGATTACCGTTTGCTTGAAATTGTCCGGGGCGCGCCAAAGACTTTCACCTGGCAGGAAGCTGTGCTCTATGCCGGTGCGGACCATTTGTTTGAGATCGAGATACTTCAGATCATAAGTTTCCGCGGCGCGGACGTATTCGTGCGTTAGATCTATGCGCGAAACGCCTTCATCATCCGTCGACAGCGCTACTGGAACGCCGAATTGGCGGTAAATCGGAAGCGGATGATCTTTGCCGCTGATGCCGAGGATTACGTCGTTGCTGGTGAGATTCACTTCGATCATCACGTGCTTCGCGGCCATTTCTTTCAGCAATTCGTGCGGGCGCTTTTCGTACATCACGTCCACGCCGTGACCGATGCGCTCGGCATGCGCTTCTTCGACGGCTAATCGAATATGGCAGCAGAGGCCTTCGTAGGGGACGAGGCCTGGAGCGAGTTCTCCGGCGTGCAGGCTGATGTGCACTTTGGGATATACGGAGTGGAGGAACGCGACCATTTTCATGTGCAGGGCGTAATCGTTCATCGAGACGTAGCCGTCTTCAGGCATGACGAAATTGATTCCGACCACGCGCGGATCGGCAGAGGCAACTTCAAAACCGAGAAGCGCTTGCGCAAAGACGATTTCTTTCGGCAAGCCGCGGAGGACTTGATAGAGATAGCGGATTCCGACGGAGCAAGCGGGCGCGGCATCGGCTGCGCCGCAGTGCTCGCGTTCGCGGCGGACGGACTCGGCTTGATCGAAGTGCGCGCGGGCGACGGCGACATCGTCGCGCAATCCGTGCGCGAGCAGATCTTCGCGCAGTGAATTGAAATCTTCGGTCCAGTGCGTGGCGAGCGCGAGCGTTGCCGTGTGGGAGAAATCCGGCGTTTCCATGATTTCGAGATATTGCTCGTTCTGAGCGGCGGCGCGCGTGGCGACTTCATCGAGCCATTCGCCTTTGTGGCGCGGGGCGGTGCCGCCGAATTTCCCGAACGTATCGAAGAAATGATCGTGGGCGCTTTCGCCGCTCGAGGGAACGAAGCTGCGCATCGAGAAGGAATCGATCAGCGCGTCGTAGAGATGTTGATCCTGGAAGGCGTGCGCGGCCCCCACTTGTCCGGCGGCGCATGGCGGCTGGGAAGTGGACGCGCCCACGATTTTCACGAAGGCCAGCTTGGTGGTATCCACGCAGAGATTGTCTTCGGCGGCATCGCGGACGAAGGTTTCGGCGTAGATGGCGCCGCTCAAGTGCATGTGCAGGTCCGCGCCTTTGGGCATTTTGTAAAGCCACGCGCGGAGCGCGAGAGGATTTTGGCGCGCGACGTCGAGGCCGCGAGCGGCGCGGGATTCGGCGGTGGCGGAATTCTGGGTGGGAGCGTGCTTCGGCGCTGATTGAGCGGAGAGAATTCCGGCGAGTGAAAGTAACAGGAGCGCCGCAGCGGAGATTTTGAGTGTGGTGCGGACATCACTCTTGAGATATATAGTTCTCATTTTTGACTCGCCGGAATGTTACGGCTAAATCGCGGCTTGGAGAAGTGGGATTCCTCGATCTTTGTGGCGGTTCGCGGACTTGGATCGACGAGTGAGGTCCGCGGTCGGTACAGGCACCTTTGAGATACGAGATCGTCGCATGCCGGCAAGGACGCCGGCGCTACATTGCGGCGGCGGCTTCGCGGCGCCAGACTATGTTGCCGCCTACTATTGTGGCCATTGGGGCGCCTGCGAATTCGCGGTTGTCGAACGGGGTGTTGCGCGATTTGCTGGCGGATTCGTTGGCGCGGAATGTCCAGTTGTGATTCACGGAAAAAATTGTCAGATCGGCGGGCTCGCCGCCGGCAATTTTTCGCTCGATGCCGAGAATGCGCGCGGGACCGGTGGTGAAAAGTTCGACGAGGCGCATCAGCGAAATGCGCTTCGTGTGCACCAGCTCGGCGAGTGCGAGAGCTAGGGCGGTCTCGAAGCCGGTGATGCCGAACGGGGCGCGATCGAATTCTACGTCCTTGCTTGCGGGATGATGCGGGGCGTGATCGGTGGCGATGGCATCGACGGCGCCGTCGGCCAGGCCTGCGAGTAACGCTTCGCGATCTTCGCGCGAGGCTAGCGGCGGATTCATTTTGTAGCGCGTGTCGTAGACGACGTCTTCGTCAATCAGCGTGAAATGATGCGGGGTGACCTCGCAAGTCACGGCGAGGCCCTGCTTCTTCGCGGCGCGAACGTGGGCGAGCGAAGCGCGGGCCGAGAGATGGGCGATATGCAGCCGCGCGCCGGTTAGCGCGGCAATTTCGACATCGCGGCCCACGCAGATTGATTCCGATTCGGCGGGAATTCCTTTGAGGCCGAGACGCACTGAGCGCGGGCCTTCCCGCATCACGCCCCCAGCCGCGAGCGAGGGATCTTCGCAATGTTCGATCACAGGGAGGCCTAGCGAGCGGCAATAGTCCATCGCCTGGCGCATCAGTTTGGCGGTCGCGACCGGGCGGCCGTCATCGCTGACGGCGACGATTCCCGCGTCCAGCATCGCGGCGATTTCCGCGAGCGCTTCTCCCTTGCTACCCATCGAGACGGCACCGATCGGCCAGACGCGCACGCTTGCGCCGGCTGCGGCGCGTTCGACGATCGAGCGCGTCACCGACGCATTGTCATTTACCGGATGCGTATTCGGCATGCAGCAAACGGCGGTGAATCCGCCGCGTGCCGCTGCGCGCGTGCCCGTTTCGATTGTTTCCGAAATATCCTGGCCGGGCTCGCGCAAGTGGCAATGAAGATCGATGAATCCCGGCGCGACGATCAGGTCGCGGGCGTCGAGAATTTCCGCATCGGGCGCGGAAATGGACGGACCGGTGCGCTCGATGCCCGCGCCATCGAGAAGAACATCTTGCACCTTGTCGGTGCCGCTGGCGGGATCGATCACGCGGCCGTCGCGAATCAGAATCATGCGAAATTTTCCTTTGCCGGATGCGGCGCATCGGGCGCGGCGCCGCTGACGAGTTGGAAGAGCAGCGCCATGCGCACGGCGAGGCCGTTGGTGACCTGCTCGAGGATGCACGACTGCGGCCCGTCGGCGACCGCGGGATCAATTTCCAGGCCGCGGATGATGGGGCCGGGATGCAGAACGATGGCGTCGGGCTTGGCGCAGCGCAGGCGCTCCGGCGTGAGCTGGTAGCGCAGAATGTAATCGTCGAGCGAGATCGGCGGCTCGTGGATGCGCTCGGATTGCACGCGCAGGACGATGAGCACATCGGTACCCGTGAGCGCTGTTTCGATGCGCGGCTCGCGACGAATGTTCGGCGCGAGACATTCGAGCTCGCGCGGCACCCACATCGCCGGGCCGCAGAGAGTGATTCGCGCGCCGAATTTGCCGAGCAGATGAATATCGGATCGCGCCACGCGGCTGTGCAGGATGTCGCCAAGAATCGTCACGTTCAGAGAGTCGAGGCGGCCTTTGCGGTCGCGAATGGTGAGCGCGTCGAGAAGCGCTTGCGTGGGATGCTCGTGCGTGCCGTCGCCGGCATTCATCACCGGAATATTCACGCGGCGGGCAATGAAATCTGCAGCGCCCGAGGCGGCGTGGCGTATCACGATTCCGTCGGGCTTCATGGCCTCGAGCGTCCAAACCGTGTCAATCAAGGACTCGCCTTTTTTAAGGCTGGAGGATTCCGCTTGCAGATTCATCGTGTCGGCGCCGAGGCGCGCGGCGGAGGTGGCGAAGCTGATGCGCGTGCGCGTGGAAGGCTCGAAGAAGGCGAGCGCGACGGTCTTGCCGCGCAGCGTGGCCAGCTTTTTTAGGGGATGGCGCTGGAATTCTTGAAATGGCTTCGCCTGATCGAGGATGAAAGTAATTTGCTCGGCGCTGAGGGGTTCGATGCCGAGCAGATGGCGCAGGCGTTGAGGCACGGGATTGAGTGGAGACGGGACGGCGTCAGTCGACGCGATCCACGAGCATCACGCGCTCCTCCTTGTCAATTTCCTGCAAGCGAACTTCGACGATTTCCGTGTCGGCGGTGGTGATTTTGCGGCCGATGAAGGTGGCTTCGATGGGCAGCTCGCGATGGCCGCGATCGATGAGCACGCACATGCGCACGCGCTTCGGCCGGCCGAGATCGAAGAGGCCGTTCATGGCGGCGCGGGCGGTGCGGCCGGTGTAGAGCACGTCGTCGACGAGGACGAGATCTTGATTGTCTACGACGAAAGGAATTTCGGTGGATTGCACTACTGGATGCGCGGCGACCGTCGAGAGATCGTCGCGATAAAGAGTGATATCGAGCGTGCCTACGGGAATTTCTACGTGCGAGAAGCCGTTGATATATTTTGCCAGGCGCTGGGCGAGTGGGACGCCGCGGCGGCGCACGCCAATCAGCGCGACATCCTTGGTGCCGCCGCTTTTTTCCACGATTTCATGAGCCAAACGCTGAAGGGTGCGATCGATTTCTTCGGCGGAGAGGAGCTGCCTTTTCTCGACGACGCGCATTGGTGGCTCATCCTAACATAGCGCTCGCGCTTTCGGGAATCGGCGTCGGTGCGCGGCAAGGAGGCGTGCTAGACTCGCGAATTATGAATCAGAATAGGCGCACGGTAGCAGCTAGACCGTCACTTTTTGCCGCGATTCTTATTGCCGCGGTGTTGATAGGTGCTCGCGTTCCTGCCGCGCCGCTGGCTGCAGCGAAGCCCGGTCATGTCGCTCGACCGAAGCTCGTCGTCCTGATCGTTGTGGACCAGATGCGGGCGGACTACCTGGATAAGTATGGCGCCACTTTTCACGATGGATTCACGCGATTAATGAAGCAGGGCGCGTGGTTCACTCATGCTGCTTATCCTTACGCTAAGACCGTGACTTGCGCCGGGCACGCGACAGTCTCGACAGGCGATTTCCCAGCGACGCACGGCATGATCAACAACACCTGGTGGGATCGCGCGGCGGGAAAGATGGTGACGTGCACGGGCGATCCGAAGACGTCGCTGCTGACTTACGGAGCGATGGCCGCGACTCCGGGAGAGAGCGCCTGGCAGATGAAAGCCCCTTCGTTTGCGGAACAGCTTCGCGCACAGTCGGCCGGCTCGCGCGTGGCTACACTCTCGCTCAAGGCGAGAGCCGCGATTTCAATGGCTGGCCGCAGTGCGGATTCTGTGACGTGGTTTGGCGACGAGCATTGGGTGACATCGACGGCATTTGGCGCATCGCCGCGGCCCGAGCTCGAAGCGTACGTCAAGTCTCACCCGATCACGGCGGACTTTGGGAAGGAGCTGGCTATCCGCGAAAACGGCCATGGAACGACCACCCAGGCTGATCTGCCAGTGGGAGTCACAGTCACTCCGGAAGGACTCAGATCGACCATTCCATTTTGGAAGGACTACACCTACGGCGAATGGGAGGCTAGTTCATTTTCGGACGTGTATCTCGAAAGATTAGCTGAGGTCGAGATCGAAAACCTAAAGCTTGGAACGGATAACGGCACAGACTTCTTGGCGATCAGTTTCTCCGCGCTCGATCTCGCCGGACATGCGGAGGGACCGGACAGCGCTACCGTTGGAACGATTCTGTTCTACCTGGATGCAACGCTTGGGCAGCTGTTCGACGTTCTAGACCATAGGGTCGGCAAGGGGAATTACGTCGTGGCACTCACAGGCGATCATGGCGTGGCGCCGATTCCTGAGAAGGCAGCCAGGCAAGGGACCGACGCTGGGCGCGCGGACGTCGAGGAACTAAAGGCTCGTGTGACGAAGGCGCTCGAGCCGTTCGGCGGTGGGGAACATCCCATTGCGGCTTTCACTGATGGCGATCTCTACTTCGCGCCGGGCGTCTGGGACAAAGTGAGCGGCGATCCTAAGGCGCTCGATGCGGTGATTGCAGCGATTCGTAGCGTGCCGGGCGTCGCCGAAGTTTTCCGGGCGGATCAACTTAACGAGCTCGCGGCGAAGAACCCGCTCGCCAAGGCTGCCTCACTTAGCGAATTTCCGGGGCGCGGCGGCGACTTGGTGGTGCTCACGAAGCCGTACTGGTTTTTCGATCGACGCGATAAATCGGGAGCGTGGGGCGAGGGAACGACTCACGGCTCGCCGTATCCCTATGACCAGGATGTGCCGATTCTGCTGATGGGTTATGGAATCCGCGCAGGAAAATACTCGGACGCGGTCACGCCTGCCGATATCGCGCCGACGCTGGCAAAATTGACCGGCATCACAATCGCCCACACTGACGGCCAGCCGCTCACCGCTGCGCTCTCGGCGGAATCTTCGCGTTAATCGGCTTCACCAGCGATCGAGCGTTTTCCACAGACATCCACAGAGTCTCATCTTGACTCGCGTGATAGACTTCTCCGCCAGTGAGCGCACCGCAACCGGTCACAGCGCGAGCCGGCCCCGCGGAAGTTGACCTCAGCGTCAGCGTCGGTACACTTGCCTTTCAAAATCCCGTCATAGCTGCCAGCGGCACGTTCGGCTACGGCGTCGAGTTCGCCGAACTCGTAGATCTGAATCGCCTCGGCGGCATCGTCGTCAAAGGCCTCTCCGTCCAGCCAATGGCCGGCGCACCGGCACCCCGCATCTGGGATACCCCGTCGGGCATGGTCAACGCCATCGGGCTACAGAATATCGGAGTCCGGGCGTTCGTCGCCGAAAAGCTCCCCCTGTTGCGCCGTTACCACACTCATGTCATCGCTAACGTCTTCGGCCGGACGGTCGAAGACTACCTGGAGGTCATCCATGTGCTCAACGAGGCCGACGGGGTCTCCGCCTACGAGCTGAACGCCTCCTGTCCGAATGTGGACAGGGGCGGGGCGGAGTTCGGGTGCGACCCGATCACCCTCGCCGGGGTGGTCTCGGAGGCTAAGCGAGCCTCCCGGAGGCCCCTTTGGGTGAAGCTAGCACCGACTGTTGGATTCATTGGACTTATGGCAAAATCCGCCGAAGATGCCGGAGCCGATGCCCTCACGATCGCCAATACCTACCCTGCATTGTGTCTAAATCCACACACCAGGAAGTCCCATTTGGGCAGTACTACAGGCGGATTGTCCGGTGCGGCTATAAAACCTATAACTGTGAGGCTAGTACATGAGGCCTCGAAAGCGGTGAAGCTACCAATCGTCGGCCTCGGAGGTATCGAAACCCCGGATGACGCAGTCGAATATATGGTCGCCGGGGCGTCGGCAGTGCAAGTCGGAACGGCCCATTTCGTGGACCCGAGGGCAACTGAGAGGTTGGTCGCGGGACTGGAGAAGTGGTGCCGGGACGATAACACACTTAGATTGAGCGAATTACAAGGCAGTCTTCAGAAGGTTTAGGATTGAAAATGAAGGCCCAAAAGTGGTATAATTCGCTCATTCAAAAAAGGTTAGGTGAAAATATGCGACACAAAAACATTGCGATCGCAGGGGCCGTATTTTTAGGCTTCTTACTCTTTTTCATGGCGCCAGTCCTTAGTGCGCCATCAACCGTCGCGGCAGCCGACTCCCGGCTCGTGGCGCAAGCTATGCAGCCCCCATCAGACTCAAATCTGGCCTCCCCCAACCCAGCCCTGGCCCCAAAGCCGGGTAAGACCTGGGAGTGCGTCTCAAGTTGGTACGGCGAGGACTTCGACGGCCGGCCAACCGCCAATGGCGAAACCTATGACATGTACGGGGTCACCGCCGCCCACCCAACCCTGCCCCTAGGATCCATCGTCCGGGTTATCAACCCGAAGAATAACCGCAGCCAGATCGTCCGCATCAACGACCGAGGCCCATACGTGGAAGGACGCGGGCTTGACGTTTCCTACGAAGTTGCCCGCCGTCTAGGATTCGACCAGCGCGGTGTTGCTACCGTCCGGCTGGAACTCCTGGAGGTTCCCTCACGCCCCGCCTCACCTCCCAGCGAATAATCGTCGCCCTTGATCTCGACAGCGCCAGGGACGCGTGCGCCCTGGCGCGAAGGCTTCGCGGCCATGTCGGCATGGTCAAGGTTGGGAATCAGCTCTTTACCGCCGAAGGCCCGTCCGTGGTGCGCAAGCTGGCGAGGATGGGCTTTGGCATCTTTCTCGATCTGAAGTTTCACGATATTCCGAATACGGTGAGCCACGGGATCGCCTCCGCGTGCAGGCTGCCGGGGGTGCGCCTGCTGACGCTGCACACCCTCGGGGCAGCGGAGATGATGCTGGCGGCGCGCCGGGCCGCCGATGAAGCCAAGCATCCGCCCAAGCTGCTTGGCGTCACGCTTCTCACTAGCCACGATGAAGCCTCCATCCGCCAGGTCGGACTCAAAGGACCGGTATCCGCTCGCGCCGTCAGCTTGGCGAAATTGGCAAAGGAAGCGCGACTAGATGGCGTAGTCTCCTCCGCGCGCGAAGTGCGCGCCATTCGCCGCGCCGTGGGACCTAAGATGTTGATCGTAGTTCCCGGCATCCGCCCAGCCGACTCCGGAAGCGACGACCAAGCCCGCATAGCCACGCCCCGCGAAGCCGTTCGCGCCGGCGCCGATTACCTCGTAATCGGCCGCCCGATCACCGCCGCGAAAGACCCGCGCGAAGCCGTAGCCCGAATCGCCGCAGAGATCGCCGACTCATAACGCCTCGTACGATTGCCACGAAGCCCGAATCGAAGAGAGTTTGCGAAGTTGCGCATAACCACGCGTCGCATGGCGGTCTCGATCTGCTCAAGGATCGGCTAGCGCAAATCGGGGGATTATTCCTGGCACATCAGGACGATTTTCCCCGTGACTGAGGCGCTTTCGAGCAGCCCGTGTGCGCGGGGGACATCGCGCAACGGCAGGCGCGCGGCGACTACCGGGCTGATGGATTTCTCCTGCAGCATGGCCAGCAATCGCGAGAGATCTTCACGAAACCACTCGGGGTGTTTATCTTTTTCCGTCATGATGTTGTACCAGCGTGCGGATTTTCCGGGGATGAGACTCACTAGCCAAAGCCATGCGAAACTCGCGGCGGCCAGCATCATGTGTCGACGCCCGCCTTCAATCGCCGCAGACATTCCATAGCCGATGAAACGTCCGCCGCGGCCAAGCGCGCGATACGAGCGGGGCCAATTGCGTCCGCCAATCGGATCGAAAACCGCATCGACGCCTGCCGCTCGCTTGGTGAAATCCTCGGCGCGATAATCGATGGGTATGCCGCCGAGCGCTGCCACCAGATCGTGCTTGGGCTTGGACGCGGTGCCGTACCTCTTCAGTTTCCCAAGCGAGCCGAGTTGCAACGCCGCCGTTCCTACCCCACCGGCTGCTCCGTGAATCAACACGCTCTCGCCCTCGCGGAGCTTCGCGATGCGATGAATCAATTGATACGCGGTGGTGTAATTCAGAACCAGACTCACCGCTTCGGCGGGATCAAGTCCTGCGGGAACCCGGATGAGTTCGGACTCCGGCAGCACGATATAGCGCGAATATCCGCCGGTCTTCGTAATCGCGGTGACCAGATCGCCGGACTTCCATTGCGTAACACCGGCGCCACAGGAATCAACGACGCCGACGATGTCGTAGCCGGGGGAATAGGGCAGCGGGGGAACGCCGGAATAGAGCCCGCGGCGCATCAGCACGTCCGCGAACGCAACTCCACAGGCGAGAATCCGGATGCGCAATTCATTCGCGCCCGGATCGCGGACTTCGTCGTCGATAGTTTTGAAGACTTCAGGTCCGCCGAGAGCGGTGAGGACGACGCGGGTGTTTCGCATCAGCGCATCTTAGCGTAAGAGCGACTCGGAATTGCATTGAGCCACAGTCGCGCGCTCGCTGTCATCCGCGTTCGTTTGCAGCCCTTGCCAGACTCGGTGGTCGGCAGATGCCGGCAGAGACGCCGACGTTACTTTCGTTGCATAATACCCGCCGCAATCGCCAATGAAAGTATCCATCGCGCTGGCCTCGATGCTGATGTGCTTCTGCTTGCTTCTGGCAGGATGCGGGCCGGAGTACGTCAAGGCGAAACCCGACGACGCCGACATCACCGGGACATACGAACTCTCAAAGGTGACACTCGAGAATGATCTGGCGCGGTCGGTGCGCATGCAAGATGCCACGATAACGCTCAAGCCCGATCACACGGTTGCTGTCGAGAATTTTCCAAAATTCGACCTTTCCGGCGGTCGGCTAGTTTGCAGACTATCAGGCGCGGCGGAGTGGCAGCTATCGGATCAAGAAAATGGCGGCGTCGGCTGGTCTTTGGTCTTTAACAACTTTGTTTCCTCGACGGCCTCGACGGACAGCGCCTGCAACACGACTTATCCAATGCCGAGCCTCTTGATTCTTGGCCGAAAGACGCCACACCGGCTTTATATAACCGTCGGCGATGCGAGCGATGATCAGGGCGTCGAATTCGGAAAGACTGGCTCGTAGATTTGCCGACATCGCGCTGGCGTTAGGGTTGAGGCCGGCTGCGGTCAATCATGGGGAACCTCGTTTATGTCAGAAATGCGCGGCAAAGTAGCTTTAATTACCGGAGCGAGCAGCGGGATCGGCCGGGCGACGGGCGAGGCCTTTGCAGCGCGAGGCGCCACGGTAGTTCTCGCGGCGCGGCGCGAAGCCGAATTGGCGGCGCTTGCGAAAGAGATAGAGGCGCGGGGAGGAAAAGCAAGCTTCGTGGTCACGGATGTCGCGATTGCCAAGGATGTGGAACGCATGGTGGCGCACACCATTGAGAAATTTGGGGGGCTCGATTACGCCGTGAACAACGCAGCCATCGAGGGGCAGCTCGCCGCAATCACCGATCTACCCGAGCAGGAATGGGATCGAGTTCTCGACGCAAATTTGAAGGGTACCTTTCTGTGCCTGCAACACGAGGCGCGCGCCATGCTTGCGGGCGGGCATGGCGGAGCAATCGTTAACGTCGGGTCCATAAACTCTTTTCTTGGCTTCCCTACCGGCTCAGCGTACGTCACCTCCAAGCACGGATTGATCGGGCTGACGTCGAGCGTTTCCGCGGAACTCGCACCGCGGGGAATCCGCGTCAATCTGGTGTGCCCAGGAATCATCGATACGCCGATGCATCAACGGCTGCGTGAGGTTCTCGGCGACGCGCTGTACGACAACGTTTTGAGCCAGCGCGTTCATCTGCGCCGCGCGGGCCGCCCCGAGGAGATCGCCGAAACGATAGTCTTCCTCTGCTCGGACGCTGCGAGTTACATCACCGGCACGACGCTCACCCCCGATGGCGGGTTCACGCTGACGGTCTGACCCTAGCTTAAGAGATCAGCCTCGATCGCTTCAGTAAACATAGGGCATCTGTGGTACCTGTTGCGAGGCATCGAATTGGAAGCAGTAGTCACCCTTCGGGTGAGCCCAGAAATCGTACGTATTTTGAGTTTGAAGATTTCGGCTATCGGTGACGAACGTAGCGCATAGTTCGAATTCGCTGTTGGACTTTCGCCGGTAAATAAAGGCTTTATTGGTAACGGGATTCTGCTTCAGAGAGTCAGGAAATTTCTCCAGATCAGCCGGGAGCACCTTGTCCGAGCTATTCCACGTAAACACGATCTGTTGCGCAAGTTCCGCCAGCGTCCGGACCGCACGAAAGTCGGACTGAACCTGGCGCTGAGTTCCAGGTCCACCCAGAGCGTGCCATCCCACGGCTACGACAGCGACAACGGCAATCGTCGCAACAATAGCCGCCCATGTATCTCTACTCATCGGCGTTCTTCCGCGCAAGCGGGCGCCTAGCCAACGAGCCCATGTAATACCAGAAGACGCCGCCGGAGATCACCAGCGTAGTAACGACTTTTGCGACGAAGCGAGCTGTCAATTCCCCTCGCAGGAAATAGGTCAAAAACGTAATCAAGTCACCGACCACAATTCCCGCAGCGATGAGCAGCGCGATGTAAGTGAGCCACTTTCTTACGGGCGACTCGAGCTTTTCGGGATGAACGTCCACCTCTCTGGTGATATAGCGCATGGTGAAAAGGTAGACGGGAAACGCGACGATGATGCATGCGAGTGAATCGGAAATTTGGTAATAGGTGTTTGCGTAATAATTGTTCTGGCTGACTGGATCCTTGATCCAGCGTTCGATGAGCGTGAAGACGACCGCACCGAGACCGATTGTCCAGGTAGCCAAGGTCGAAAAGCTGAGCAGGTAGAGAAATGCGTCCTTTGCCGAACCGGAGCGCTTATAGACCGGGACAGAGAGGCCGCTCCGGACTTCAAAATGATCGGCCAGCGCCCGGTAGACTTCCTCTTCCGGCCATCCCCGCCCCCGCAAAAGCTCAACAATAACTTCGTCGCTTGCTCCCTGGCTCTTTGCCGACTCGAAAAATTCCTGGATGTCGCTGCGGGGAGTCATAGTCCGTCAAGTGTATAGCAGTGGTTCCCTCAGCAGACAAGTTTTTCGGACCGCGTGCAAAGGCCCTGATAAACACGCTTCCGTTCGCCACCGTGCCTTCAAATTGCCCGCGGCTATTGACAAAGCTGCGAATCCAGTTCATTTTCGCTGGGCACTTTCCGGAGGCTCCATCTCCATTGACGCAGTTCTCTAGACGCCTGCTGCTCGTTCTCTGTTCGTTCGCTTTGCTTGGTTCTCCAATCAACCGAGCGCAAAATGCCCCCGAGGACTATCTCGCCTACGTGGTCTGCGAATCGGCGGACAAAATCGAGCGCGTGCGCTTTCATCCCGGCGATGCGCCCAGCTTGAAGCTCGACCACGAAATCCACATCGGGCTGATGCCCGCGGACATCAACGGCCCGCACGGCATCGCCATTTCGCCCGACCGGCAATTCCTTTATGTATCGGTGGCGCACGGGCGACCGTACGGCTCGGTCTGGAAACTGAACACCGGCACGGATGAAGTGATTCACTTTGCGCCTCTCGGACTTTTTCCCGCGACCACGGATGTCTCGAAGACCGGCCGGTTCATTTACGTGGCCAACGCCAATTTTCACGGCGACATGGTGCCGTCCTCGATTTCCGTGGTGACCACCGACGCCATGGTCGAGGTGAAGCGCATCACCACTTGCACCATGCCGCACGGCTCGCGCCTCAATCCACAGGGCACCAAGCATTATTCCGTCTGCATGATGGACGACATGCTCGCCGAAATTGACACGAACACGCTGCAGCTTTCGCGCTACTTCATGCTGTCGGCCGGCAAAGAAATGGGCATGACCGGCGTGCCGCAAGGGCACGACGCCAAGCATCCGATGAACGCCACCTGCGTTCCCACCTGGGCGCAACCGTCGAATGACGGCAACGTAATCTACGTAGCCTGCAACAAATCCAGTGAAATCGTCGCAGTGGACGCGGACAAGTGGACAATGATCAAGCGCTTTCCGGCGGGCACGGGCGCTTACAACCTGGCGATGACCAAAGACGGCCGGCTTGTCGCGACAAACAAGCGCGGGCAATCAGTTTCGTTCTTCGATCCGCAAAGCGGCAAAGAGCTCGCGCGCACGCCGACGAAGCGCAAAGTCGTTCACGGCGCGGTGGTCACGCCCGATAATCGCTACGTCTTCATCACCGAAGAAGGCGTTGGCGCCGAGCCCGGCACCGTCGAAGTGATGGATCTAGGCACATACAAAAGCCTGGCGTCGCTCGATATTGGCGAGCAGGCCGCAGGAGTCGATTTCTGGAAGATGGCGCCCAGCCAGCCTTAAAGGTTTGCGCGGCTGAGGACGCCCGATTCAACAGGAGAACAGAATGAATTTTCGCCCAGGACGGATTCGGAAATTCGGCATCGCCATGCTCGCCTTAATCTTCGCAGCGCTGCTATCCGCAGCCGTCTCCCGCGCGCAGGATCAAGAAAAAAAGCCCGAGGAGCAAAAAGGACCCAAGGCCGCCAGCATGGAGGTCACGCCGAAAACGGGGAACGCACAACTCGGCGATCAATTGCAATTCAAAGCGGTGGCGAAGGACGCCGCGGGCAACGTGCTCGATATGAAGCCCACCGTCTGGTTCGCCGCCCCGTTTGACGCGGCGACCGCGGACGTGAACGGCCTCGTTCATTTCACCAGCCCCGGCGAAATTACGGTCGGCGCGGTATTCGGCGAGCAAGTGGGATTTGCGAAGGTGATGGTTGCGAGCGATCCGGTGGCGCGTCTTGAAATTATGGCGCCGAAAGGTGCACTGGCGGTAGGCGGCGCGATCGCACTTCCGATCACCGCCTATACCGCCGACGGAATTCCGCAGCCAAGTGCGCAGTATTCGTGGAAATCGCTGACGCCGAATGTCGCCAAAGTGGATGAGGTGGGATTGGTGACGGCAGTCGCGCCCGGCACCGCAAAGATTCAAGCCTCCTGCGACAAAGCTACCGCGGACGGAGAAGTTCGCGTGGTGGCCGATTCGGTCCGCCGGCTTACGGTGGAGCCGGGAACCGCGAGCGCGAAGACGGGCGACGTAGTGCATTTCGAAGCTGCGGCGCGCGATGCCGGCGGCAAACCGGTGAAAGATCTTGCCGCGCGCTGGTCGGTGAGCGGACCGGCGGGCACTGCGTATTGGGATGGAGCGTTTGTGGCCGCGCGGCCGGGACTTTACGTGATTACCGCACAAGTGGGCTCGCATGCGGCTTCAGCGTCCATCAATGTGGCTCCGCGCAATGCCGAGCGCGCCATCGAATATGTCGCGCACGTGCAGCCCAAAGACGACGACGGCAAGCCGTTGCAAGCCGCCGAAGAATGGGTCATCAACAATCACGTTTATCTCTCCACGATTGCCGACCGCGTATTTCTCTACGACGTTTCCGATCCCTCGAACCCCAAGCAGCTCGACATGCTCAAGGTCGATGCGCGGCTGGTGAATGACGTCAGCACCACGCCCGACGAAAAGGCCGGCGTGATTTCACGCGAAGGCGCTTCGAATCGCAAAAATGGAATTGCGATTCTCGATCTTTCCACGCCGGGAAAAATTCAAATCGCGTCGGAATACACCGAGACGGTAACTGGCGGCGTGCACAGCGCGTTCATTGACAAGCACTACGCCTACATCACCGACGATGCGACCGGCTCGCTGCGCGTGATCGATTTCGCCGATCTGAAACATCCGAAAGAAGTGGCGCGTTTCGAAGTGCCCAATGCCCGCGCCACTATGATCGAGGGTCCCGAAGGCCCGCAATCGAGCGGGCGCTACCTCCACGATCTATGGATCAAGGATGGCATCGCGTATCTCGCCTACTGGCGCGATGGCTTGGTGATTCTCGATGTCGGCAATGGAATGAAAGGCGGCAGCCCCGAGCATCCGCAAGTCATCAGCCAGTACAAATTCAATCATTACGCGCTCTATGGCGACAATTGGCTTTCGGGGACGCACAGCGTGTTCCGCTGGAAGAATTATCTTTTTGTCGGCGATGAAGTGCTGCCCGGATTTTTCAATATCATCAGCAAGGATCGCGTACCCACACGCGCGATTACTCACGTGATGGACGTCTCGGATATCGAGCATCCCAAGGAAGTCGCCTTCTACGAAGTGCCCGAGGGCGGCACGCACAATTTCTGGTGCGACGACGACAAGCTTTTCCTCGGTGATTACAACGGCGGCGGCCGAGTGGTGGACATTTCCGGCGAGCTGCGCGGCGATCTCTATCGCCAGGGCCGCGAAATCGCGCGCTTCTGGACCGGCGATCCCAACGGCTACCGCGTGAACATGCCGCTCACGTGGGGCGCGCAACCGTCGAACGGCTACATCTACATCAACGACATCAATTCGGGCCTATGGATCGCCAAGCTGGGCAAGTCAATCTACAAGGGCTCGACAACAGCAACGCCGCTGCAAGAAAAAGCGCAGTAAGTGTCGTAGGGGAGGGTCTTTAGCCCTCCCGCCATTCGGCCCGGTGTCGCAGTATGTAGCGCCGGCCTTTTAGACCGGCATCTTCGCGCACGGCCGCTGATCGAATTCTTCGCATGTGGCATCAGCGTGCGCACGATTAAAATGCCGCCCTTAAAGGGCGGCGCTACATAACCTCCCCGCGCTATCATTCCCCCCGCAATGAAACACGTCATAGTCGGCACCGCCGGTCACATTGACCACGGCAAATCCGCGCTCGTCGCCGCGCTAACCGGCACTCATCCCGATCGCCTCGAAGAAGAAAAGCGCCGCGGAATCACTATTGATATCGGTTTCGCATTTCTGACGCTCGGCGAAATCCGCATCGGCTTCGTAGATGTCCCGGGCCACGAGCGCTTTGTCCGCAATATGCTAGCCGGCGCAGGCGGCATCGATCTCGTTCTTCTCGTAGTGGCCGCGGATGAAAGCGTCAAACCGCAAACGCGCGAGCACTTCGACATTTGCCGCTTACTTGGCATCCGCATCGGGGTCATCGCGCTCACCAAATCCGATCTGGCCGAGCCAGATGTCCGCGGCCTCGCCAAACTCGAAGTCGAAGACCTGGTGCGCGGCTCGTTCCTCGAAGGCGCGCCGATTATCGAAGTAAGCGCCAAAACCGGCGCCGGCCTCGACGCGCTGAAGCAAGCTCTAGCCAGCGCCGCTCAATCGGTCCCCGGCAAAGACGCGACGCGCCACTTCCGCCTGCCGATCGATCGCGCCTTCGTGATGAAAGGATTCGGCACCGTCGTCACCGGCACGCTCGTTTCCGGCTCGGTACGCTCCGAAGATGAAGTTGAGCTTTTCCCGCAGCAGCGCCGCGTCCGCGTGCGCGGATTGCACTCCGGCGGCACATCTGTCGCGCAAGCCGTCGCAGGCCAACGTACCGCCGTCAATCTGGCCGGAGTCGAGCTGGAAGAATTGCACCGAGGCATGACGCTCGCCGCGCCCGACAGATTCCTTCCGACGAAGCGCCTCGACGTCCGCCTCGAACTGCTGCCATCCTCGCCGCCGCTAAAAAATCGCTCCCGCGTCCATTTTCATCACGCCACCACAGAAACCATCGCCGAAGTCGCGCTAATCGAAGGCGAAAAACTCGCCCCCGGCCAAACCGCCTTCGCGCAATTGCGCCTCAGCGAACCAATCCTCGCGCTGCCCGGCGACCGCTTCATCATTCGCCGCTTCTCGCCCGTCACCACCACCGGTGGCGGCGCCGTCCTCGATCCACTCGCCCCGCTGCATCGCCGCAAAGACGCGAATGTGCTTCCATTTCTGTCCACGCTCGAGCGCGGAGACAAAGACGCGATCCTCGCAATGCTCGCTTCCGCCGAGCCGCGCGGCCTCTCGCTCGCGCGCCTCATCGCCCGCACCGGCTGGCTCGAAACCGAAGCCCGCGATGCCATCGCGCGATTGACAGCGAACGGCACGCTCGCCGTCCTCGAAGAAGAGCCGCTCACCGTTATCCCGGTATCAGCCGTCGCCGCGCTCCTGCCGCGAATTCGCAAAGAACTCGAAAGCTTCCACCGCGCCAATCCGCTCGTCGTCGGCATCCCGAAAGAAGATCTCCGCGGCCGCACCGGAGCAAAACCCGAAATCTTCCGTGCCGCCCTCGCACAACTCGCCGCCGCCCGCTCCATCACCCTCTCCGGCGATCTGGTCCAAAGCGCCGGCCGCGAAATCGCGCTACTCCCCGAAGAAGCCCGCGCCAAAGAGCTGATCGCCGCTGAATTCGACCGCGCCGGCCTGGCCGTTCCGCGCTTCGAAGAAGTCCTCGGCAAGTTGCCGGTGGAAAAGCAGCGCGCCCAGAAAATCCTGCAACTCCTGCTGCGCGAAAAAGTACTGCTCAAAATCGCCGAGGATCTCGTCTTCCACCAAAGCGCCGTAGCCCGCCTGCGCGAAATGATCGCCAACTATAAGAAAACAAAAGGCCCCAAGCTCCCCATCGGCGCCTTCAAAGACCTCACCGGCGTAACCCGCAAATACGCCATCCCGCTGCTCGAATACCTCGACCGCGAGCGCGTCACCCGCCGCGTCGGCGACGAGCGTGTTATACTCTAGGCAGCGAACGTCTCTCCGAAAGCGAGCGGGCGGGAGCCGAGCTGTCTTCCGGGGCGTCGAAAGGAGTTCGCATGGAATTCAGTCTGCCTCACATACTAATTCTGCTGCTGATCATCGTGATTCTATTTGGCGGGAAGAAAATCCCTGAAGTGATGCGCGGCCTCGGTTCAGGCATCCGCGAATTTAGAGAAGGCATGAAGGGCAACGATCAACCGCCGACGAATCCGCCGGCGTCCAACACCACGACGACAGCCACAAGCGCTCCGCCGCCGACGCCCGAACAGAAGTCCTGAAGCCCATCGCGCGGCCCGGCATTGGTTTTCTACCGGGCGCGTTCATTCCAGAGCTGATACGTATCCTTCACAGCGGCGGGTGACAGCGCATCCGCTTCGATACCCATCGCCAGCAACTCTTCATACAGCCTCGCCACCGGCAAGCCCATCACATTGAAATAAGAGCCGCCGATGCGCCTTACGAATCGGCCGCCCAGTCCCTGGACCGCGTAAGCCCCGGCCTTGTCGCAGGGCTCGCCGCTCGCGACGTAGTCCTCAACCTCTCTCGCCGTCATCGGAGCAAATTCGACTAGCGTAACTTCCTCGAGAATCCGCATCGCGCCGTCCGGCAATCGCAAGAGCGCCATGCCCGTATGCACCTCGTGCGATCGCCCGCTCAGGCGCTTGAGCATCGCGCGCGCCTCGGCCGCGCCCGCAGGCTTCCCAAGAATCTCTCCTTCGAGGACCACGACCGTATCTGCGCCGATGATTACAGCTGTCTCCTGCGATCCGGCCTCCGGGAACTTGGCTGCCGCCGCCCGCGCCTTTTCCTGCGCCAGTCGCCGCACGTAATCCGCCGGCGCTTCTCCACCGTGACGCGCCTCGTCCACCTTGGCCGCGCACGCCTCAAACACAAATCCAGCCCCGCGCATGATTTCCGCTCGTCGCGGAGACTCCGATGCAAGAATGAGCTTCATTTAAGTTTCTGAACTCCGCGCCTACTCTGCGCCCTCAGCGTCTCTGCGGTATTCTCCGCCTAGATCACAACCGTTTCGTGGTATTCCCCAAACGCCCGCCGCATGGTATCCGAAATTTCCCCAACAGTCGCATAAGCCTCGACAGCCGTCAGTATCGCAGGCATCAAATTCTCGCTTCCCCTCGCCCGCCGCTCAACCTCCGCGAGCCCCGCATTCGTCTTGGCCGCATCGCGCCGCCCCCGCAACGCCTTCAGCCGCGCCACTTGCTCCTTCTCAATCACCGGATCAATCCGCAGCGTCGGCACCGAATGTTTCTCGTTCGCCGTGAACCGGTTCACTCCCACCACCACCTGCTCTCCGCTCTCAATGGCCTTCTGATACTCATAAGCCGCCTTCTGAATCTCCTGCTGCACAAATCCCGTCTCGATCGCTCGAAACAACCCGCCGAGCGCATCAATCTTCGCAATGTAAGCCCGCGCGCCGTCTTCAATCTCGTTGGTCAAAGCCTCAATCGCATACGATCCCGCGAACGGGTCCACGGTATTCGTCACTCCGCTTTCCTGCGCAATAATCTGCTGCGTCCGCAAAGCCAGCACCGCGGCCTGCTCGGTCGGCAGCGCCAGCGCCTCATCGAGCCCGTTCGCGTGCAGCGACTGGCATCCACCAAGCACCGCGCTCAGCGCTTGAATCGCCACGCGCACGATATTATTCTCCGGCTGCTGTGCCGTCAGCGACGATCCCGCCGTCTGCGCATGAAATCGCAGCATCATCGAGCGCGGATCTTTCGCCCCAAATCTTTCCTTCATCAAACGCGCCCAAAGCCGCCGCGCCGCACGGAATTTCGCCACCTGCGCCAGAAATTCATTGTGCGCATTGAAGAAAAACGATAGCTGCGGCGCGAAATCGTCCACGGCCAACCCCGCCGCGAGCGCCGCCTCGACATACGCAATTCCATCCGCCAACGTGAACGCCACCTCCTGCACGTCCGTCGAGCCAGCCTCGCGAATGTGATACCCCGAAATCGAAATCGCATTCCAATTGGGAATTTCGCTGCGGCACCACGCAAATATATCCGTCACAATCCGCATCGCCGGCCGCACCGGATAAATGTAAGTCCCGCGCGCGATGTATTCCTTCAAAATATCGTTCTGCACCGTCCCCGAAAGCCGCCGCAGATTTGCGCCTTGCTGTTTCGCGACCGCGACGTACAGCGCCAGCAAAATCGCCGCCGTCGAATTGATGGTCATCGAAGTCGAAACGCGATCGAGCGGAATTCCGTCGAACAGCGTGCGCATGTCCTCGAGCGAATCGTAGAATATCATGTTTTCTACCGTAGATACGCTATACTGTTCACACGGGGTGTTTACGTCTTCTTCCGAACGGAGCGTGGTTCATGCCCGAGCACCCGTTCCCCGATCCCGGGCCAGACGGCGGGGAGCCAGATGGCTCCCCGCTGCCGCCCGTGGCCGAGGGGGCCGGTTCGGACGACGACCTTGACGGCAGTCCCGGGCAGGGCTTGTATGTGTGCGTCCCGGCGGGGCAGGTGACGCTGGAGGGGTTCGCGCAGGGCGGGGAGGCGGACACGATGGCGCCGGGCGCGTTGCTGGCTGCCGTCGTGGATACGGTCACTGGGGAGGACGGCAGCGGGCTGGGCGGGTGTTCGGATGATCAGCTGATGGGGATCATCTCGGCGGCGCGGCGGATGGAGGCCCGGGCGGCGTGGACGCTGCTGGCTGCGGTGGGGGAGTTTGCCGGGCGTCATGACGGGTCCCGGCCAGCGGATGAGTTTGCCGTGGATGAGCTGGGTTTCCAGCTGCACCTGACCTGGCTGTCGGCCGGGGAGCAGATGCGGTATGCGGCTGCGGTGGCCCGCAGGCTGCCCGGGATGTTCGCGTTGCTGGGGGCGGGGCTGATTCACCCGGTGCATCTGCGGATCGCTGAGGATGAGACCGGCATCCTCTCCGATGAGGACGCGGCGAAGGCCGATGCGGTGCTGGCCGGGCAGGCGCCGGGTCTGACGTTCGGGGAGATGCGGGCGGCGGCGCGCAAGCTGGTGCTGAAGCTGGATCCCGAGGCGGTGAGGAAGCGCAAGGAGGCGGCCAGGCGGGACGCGCAGGTGCGCCGGTTCCGGGAGGCCTCCGGCAACGCCGGCCTGGTGGCCCGGGAGCTGCCGTCCGATGAGGTGCTGGCCTCGTGGCAGCACGTGGAGCAGCGGGCGCTGGACCTGCGCGCGGCCGGGATGCCCGGCACCTTGCAGGAGCTGCGCGTGCGCGCCTACCTTGATCTCTGCAGGAACGCGACAGCCGCGACCAGGCCGCCCCCGACCCGTCCGCCGAGCCCGCGATCCGCGCGCCAGCCCAGCCCAGCCACCGCCGGACGGCGGGCAACCCGGCGCACCGGACGTCCCCGGCGCACCTGACCACGGACCCGGCGGTCCAGGCGAAGACGGACGGGTCACGAGCCCGGCGGTCCCGGCGGCCCCGGCCGGCTCAGGCCAGGCTCAGGCTCAGGTCCCGGCCCCGGTGCTGGTCCCGGTGGTCCCGCTCCCGCCCAGACGCGGCTGCCGCCCGGGCCCGGCGACCGGGCCGAGCGTGGCCGCGCTGGTCACCCTCACCATCCCCTGGGCCACCCTGCAGGGCCACTCCGATACACCGGGCGAGGCCGGCGGGTTCGGGCTGCTCGACGGCGACGACGCCCGCGACCTGGCCGCCGCCGCGGCCCGCCACCCGGCACCCGGTGGTGCATCACCGCGCTGCACCCCGACGGCACCGCCGCCGCGCACGGCTGCCTGACCGGCCGGCATCCCCCGCCCGGCCCCGCACCCCCAGCTCCCTGAACCTCATCATGATCCCGTCGCCCGTGGCCCCTGCGACCACGCCCACGCCGAAATCGGCTACCACCGCAGCCGCAAGCTGGCCCATCTGATCCGCGCCCGCAACGCCACCTGCACCGCGCCCGGCTGCCGCCGGCCCGCCGCCCGTTGCGATCTGGACCATGCCTCGGGTTACGGCCTGCGGCGATGACGGCTGTGGTCACGCGGCCGTAGATGCGGGCTGTGGTCTTGCGGCCTTTCGGGAGCG
>CAWEVU010000012.1:0-160920 GCA_963812645.1 uncultured Acidobacteriota bacterium | reverse complement strand
AACTCAGCGAAGGTCTTGGGCAGCACCTGGGCGATCCGGCGAATTTGATTAAATTCAACCGCGGACTCGATGCCGCACGCACGATTTACGAGAAATCCGGCTACCTGGAAGCCGAAGTTCACGTGAAGAAGACTTTCGAAGAATCCGACGGCAGCGTATCCTTCGACATCGGTGTTACGGAAGGAAATCAGTTTCGGATGGGCGAGCTTGAGATCGAGGGGCTGCCCGGAAAGGCAGCCGAGGGATTCCGGAAAGCATGGAAGCTGAAGACTGGTGACGTGTTCGATGGATCGTATCTTGAGGAGTTTTTGACGAAGGAAGTTCCGCCGCGGCTGAGCCGCTTGGGATTTAAGATGGCCAGCCCCCGGGAGTCGCGTAAACTGGACCACGAGAACCATAGTGTGGATGTCACGCTCAGCTTCTAGCAGGTTCGCGACGCTCGCGTTTCGCGTTGCCTGCCTTTTCTTCTTCTCGCCGCTCGTGTGCGTCAGTCTGCGAGCTCAGGGTCTGCCCGCGCCGGTGGTATCCGGCACTCTCACACCACCAAAAGCTAGCGGCTCGAAGAGATTTTCTGCTGAACCGATTGCCGCGGCATCCGGGCTGAAACAGGGCCAATCGATCAGCGGCGAGGACCTACAGGCGGCAGCCAATCGCCTCGCGCACCTTGGCGTCTTCTCCGATGTGCGTTACCGCTATGCCACGCGAGGCGGTAACGTCGAGGTTGAGTTTCAGGTCGCTGATGCGCCGTCGATCGCGCCGCTTTTTGACAATTTCCCTTGGTTCACGGATGACGAAATCAATCTGGCGCTCAAAGGCGCCGTGCCCCTCTACGACGGCCGCGTTCCTGAAAGTGGCACTCTGCTCGACGAAATTTCGAAGGCGCTTGCGAAGCTGCTCGAAACTCGGAAGGTCACGGGCACGGTGTCGCATCAGGCGGTGCGCCTCGCTACCAGCGGCGAGACCGTTCAACAATTTCGCCTCGAAGGCCCCGAGCTTTCCATCGAAAGCGTCGAATTCAGTGATGCGCTCGCCAAAAACGATCATGCCATTCAGCAGAGTCTTAGCGATCTTCGCGGCAAGCCGTTCTCACGCGTGGTCATCGATCGATTCTGCTTTGAGCAGGTTCGTCCCATTTATCTCGCGCACGGGAATCTGCGCGTGACGTTTGACGCTCCGCAGGCTCGCTTTACCGGCGACCCCTCGAAGCCTCTTCCCAGCAGCGTGAAAGCCATCATCGGCATCCGTCCCGGGCCTGTCTACAAATGGGCGGGCGCGACTTGGAGCGGCAACTCCTCGTTTTCTGCGGCAGAGCTCGACGCTCTCGCTGGCATGAAGTCCGGCGATTCCGCCGACGGCATGAAACTCGAAGCCGGTTGGCAAAATATTCTCGACGCTTACGGCAAGAAGGGCTACCTCGACGCGGCGCTCGAGAAAACTCCGGCGCTGGACGACGCCGCGGCGCGCGCTTCTTGTCGCGTCGTGGTCACCGAGGGCCCGCAATACCACATGGGAGCGCTGGTTCTCACGGGCCTCTCGCTTGAAGGCGAGCGCCGCATTCTAGCCGCGTGGAAACTTCCTGACGGTGCGGTGTTCGATGCGAGTGTCGTGGATGCCTTCGTCAATGGAGGCGCTCGCGCGGCGTTCGGCGATCTGCCCTGGGGATACGAAAAGATCGGCCACTACCTACAAAAAGATCCCAAGACCGCAAGGGTCGACGTGCTTATGGACTTTCAATAGTGTCGCGGCGTTATACTGGAAATCGATGAGCGAAATGTCCGCAAACGGAACAGCAGCCGCGCGAAACTCCTCGCCGCTGTCGATTAACGAGGCTGCGGCGATCGAGAAGGAGCGGCGGTTGCTCGCGTCGCTCGGCACACTTGATTCCCTGCTCATCGCCTTCTCGGGTGGCGCCGATTCCGCGTATCTCGCGTGGGCGGCGAAGAACGCGCTCGGCGAACGCGCCCTCGCGATTACCGCGCTTTCCGCCAGCTACTCGGCGCACGATCGCAGCGTCGCCGAATCGTTTGTGCGCAATCACGGAATTCGCCACGAATGGGTCGAAACGCACGAAACCGAGAATCCGCTCTACATCGCGAACAACGCCGATCGCTGCTATCACTGCAAGGACGAGCTATTCTCCCAACTCGACGCCCTCGCCAGCGAGCGGCATTTCGCCGCCGTCGCCTATGGCGTAAATGTAGATGACATGCGCGACTTCCGCCCCGGCCATCGCGCCGCCGCCGAACACAAAGTCGTCGCACCGCTTCTCGACGCCGGCCTCACAAAATCCGAGATTCGCTTCCTTTCCCACCGTGCCGGCCTCGAAACTTGGGATCGGCCGGCATCGCCGTGCCTTTCTTCACGCGTTCCCTACGGCACCGCCGTCACGCCGGACCTTCTGGCGAAAATCGAGAGGGCCGAGCAGTCGCTGCGCGACCTCGGCTTTCGCCAATTTCGCGTTCGCGCTCACGGCGAAACTGCGCGCGTCGAAATTGCGCAGGATGAACTCCCGAGCGCGCTGGAAAGCGACATGGCCGATCGCATCGACGCCGGCATCAAGCGCGCCGGTTTCTTTTACGTCGCCATCGATCTAGAAGGCTATCGCCAGGGCTCGCTCAACGCCGCGCTGCATCAGAAATGAAACGCTTCTCGAGCCACGCCATCCGCGCGTCGCTGCTCCTCAGTATCTCTGTAGCGGTCCTGTTCCCAGCGCCGCGATGTTTTTCGCAGGAGCAGAGCTCGCCGCCGGCCAATTCTCCGGCTCCGGCGGCGCCCGCCGTGAAACCGGCGCAACCTGCCGCGCAACCTCCCGAGCCTGCGTCAAAGAAAGCCGAAGATCCTGACGCCGCCCTCGATCGCGCCGTGCGCGAAGCCGGCAACGATCGCGCTGCGCTCGTTCACAAGCTGCAGCAATATCTCGAGCGTTTCCCGGATGCCCCGAGGAAGACGGCCGTCTATCGCGCGCTCGTCGAGAGCTGTGAGCAATTGAAGGATTCCGCCTGCGCGCTCGAATACGCCGAGCTGCTCATCGCCAACCATCCCGACGATTCCGAAATGATGTTGGTCGCCGTCAATCTTCTCGACCAGCGCGGCGACGCTGAAAGCCTCGCGCGCGCCGGCGGCTATCTCACGCGCGTGCTCGACCGCGTCGAGAAAACGAATTCCTCGGAGAAATCGGCGCGCATCTCCGAGCAGGATTGGCAGACCCAGCAGAACGATCTACGCCTCGCGCTTTATATCCTCCGCGGAAAAATAGAAGAAAAACAGAAGAAGACCGATGATGCGGTGAAAGACTTTGCCGCGAGCTACAGCATTCGCCCCAATGCTCTAGCCGCTCAACATCTTGCCGAACTCGCCGAGCTGCAGAAGAATTTCTCGAAATCCGTCGAATATTATCTCGACGCGTTTGTTCTGCCTGAAAACGGCCCCGGTGGCGCAGCCGACCGCCATTTGATCCGCGAGAATCTTGGCAACGTCTGGCGGGAAGTGCACGGCAGCGATAATGGGCTCGGCGATGCCGTTCTCGGCGCGTATGACCACACGCAACCTCCTCTCGCTACGCCGCGGCCGCACGATCGCAATCGTGATGCACGCGACGCGCTCTCGTTCACCCTGCGCCAGCTCGACGGTACGCCTGTTGCGCTCGGGCCGGATCGCGGAAAGGTTGTCGTGTTTAGCTTCTGGGCCACGTGGTGCGGCCCCTGCCGCGAGCTCGAGCCTCTCTTTGCCAACGTTGCCGCAAATTATGCAGGAAGGAACGACGTAGTCTTCTTCGCGGTAAACACCGATGAAGACGAAGCGCGCGTCAAACCGTTTCTCGACGAACAAAAATGGAAGACTGCCGGTCGTCTTTGCGGATGGTCTCGACGACTTCCTGAGGGTACTTTCACTTCCAACGGTGATCGTCCTCGATCACACCGGGAAAATCTCCTACCGCATCAACGGCTACCAATCCGAGGAATTCGGCGAACGCCTGTCCAACGCGATCGATCGTTCCTTCGCGCCCATCACTCGCCGCGCGCCCTGATTCATCAGGAAGGACTGCTCAACGTCGCGGCCCGCGCCGCATCTCGCGCCGCGACTATCGTTCCCACGTGAATCCGCACCGTATCAGCAACGCGCCGTGCGTATCCTCCCGCCAGCGTGATCACTGCGGGCACGCGATGCCGCCGCGCATAATCAAAAACCATCGCATCGCGCCGCGCCAATCCATCGAGCGAAAGCGCCAATCCGCCGAGCTGATCTTCGCGGTAAGGATCGGCTCCCGCGACATAGAAAATAATCCCCGGGCTGAATTCATCGAACGCGCGATGCAGATTCTTCTCGAGCAGCGCCAGATAATCGTGGTCGTCCACGCCGTCCGGCAGATCGACATCAATATTCGACGGCGGCTTTGGATACGGATAATTGTGTTCCTGATGAATCGAGAATGTAAAAACCGTCGGATCGCCACCGAAAATCGCCGCAGTTCCGTTGCCATGATGCACGTCGGTATCAATCACCATCGCGTTCTCAACCGCGCGATCGAATTGCAAGTCGTCGGATGGCCACCGCGACATCATGGATCGCACAGAATCCTTCGCCAT
Organism: uncultured Acidobacteriota bacterium; assembly: GCA_963812645.1. Lineage (GTDB taxonomy): Bacteria > Acidobacteriota > Terriglobia > Acidiferrales > UBA7541 > Palsa-147. Next base: position 156,334 of record CAWEVU010000012.1, on the reverse strand, counting down.
GATCCGGATACGCATGATGAAATCCGCCGCCAATATTTCCAGCCCAGCCATCTGCGAGCGCACGCCGCCCCGCCAAGATCGATCCGCCCGCCGCCAGCCAGGAAGCTTCAACCATTTCCTTCGAATAGGGAATTTCCATTCGCAGCTTTTCTTCCCAGCTCAACGTTCCGGTTTTCAGCTTGTGTATGTATTCCTTGCCGTGCACGAGCAAAATGTCTTCGTCCTTCGCCGGCTCCGGCACCAGAAAATCGTCCTTCGCGGCAATTCCCTGCGCGAGCAGCGCCTCATGGACGAGCCGGTATTTTTGCGAAGGAAAAACGTGCGCGCCGAGATTCAGATCGTAGCGGTCGTCATAAATCAGCTTGAATGGCAACATGGACCCCAGAGCCTAGCCCGATTTTCGCCCTGCCCGCAACTTGTCTTTCACATTCCACCTGCGATTTCTACTTACGTCGCCACTATGATAATCTTTGCTCGATGCGCCGCGCCCAAGCCGTTCTTGTGCTGATCGCGCTCTTGGCCACACCGCTGGCTCTGCTGGCCCGCAGCGAGGCGTGCGCGGAGGCTTGCACGAACTCTTGCTGCATCGCGCTGCATCACTCCGCGAAAAGCCCCGCGGCCAGCCATTGCCATGGCGCCAATCAAGCTCAATCAGCGCGTTGCTGCGATGAGCCGACATCGAATCACGCTCTCGATTATGGCTTCACGGTCATAATGCCGCTATCGATTATTCCTCGCGTAGCCGGCATCGAAGCTCCAGCAATTTCTCGTACCGTAGTTGCGTCGCGTTTCCTCATCATCCCCTCGCTTTTTAGAGCAACTCCCTTCGAACCCCCGCGCGCGTAGTCCGCTCCACCCGCGCACGCGTAAATCTTAAAGGGGGTTTCTGATGCACAAGCTGATGCTTGGAAATATCGTTCTATTGTCTGTATCTCTTGCATTTATCGCCGCACTCGCACATGCAGACGTTTTTGGTACTGTCCGCGGCATCGTCCACGATCCGCAGCACCGGCCCGTCCCGAACGCAACGGTTAAACTCAAGGCAAAAACATCCGACCGGAGCCAAAGTGCGTCAACAGACGCAAATGGCGAATTCCAGATTAACGCCGTGCCGCTCGGCGATTACTCGGTTCTGGTCTCAGCTGCGGGCTTTGCGGACGCCACGCAAGACGTCACGGTCATCTCAGGATCGGTTGCCGTCACTCACGTACAATTGCGGATTGCCTCCGAGAAGCAAACGGTCACGGTGAAAGGCGCTCCGGAGGTTGCACCGACCGATACGGCAACCCCCACGACTCTGGTGAATCGAGCCGATATCGCCCGAACACCGGGAGCGGACCGCACCAACAGTCTCGCGATGATCACCGATTTCGTGCCGGGCTCTTATTTCACTCACGATATGCTTCACATCCGCGGCGGCCACCAAACACTCTGGCTCCTGGACGGAGTTCCAGTAGTCAACACGGCGATTGCGGTCAATGTCGGCCCACAATTTCATCCCCAAGACATCGACTATCTGGAGGCAAGCCGCGGCAGCTATGGAGCTGAGTATGGCGACCGCACGTACGGAGTGTTCAACGTGGTCCCGCGGACGGGCTTCGAGCGCAACAACGAAGGCGAACTCGTCGTCACTGCGGGAAGCTTCTATCAAACGGACGACTACTTGAGCTTCGGCAGCCACACTGAGCGTTTCGCCTATTTCGCTAGCGTGAACGGCAATCGCACCGATCTCGGCCTTCAGACTCCGGTTCCCCAGGTGACGCACGACGCTGCCAACGGCATCGGCGGTTTCGGTTCATTTATTTTCAACGCTGATCCCTCGAATCAGCTCCGCCTGGTCACCACGCTTCGCAGGGACTTCTACCAGATTCCTTTCGATCCCAATCCAAACGACATCGAAAACGCGCCCATCGCAGGAAATGATTTCCAGGCGCAGTTCCCCAGCATCGGGCTTCGCGACAGCCAACGCGAGGCCGACGCGGGTGTGGTTTTCTCGTGGGTGCACACGTTCAGCCCAAAACTCCTGCTGACAATTTCGCCTTTCTATCATTACAACAGCGGCGACTATAACAGTCTGCCCACGGACTTTCCCGTGGCCTCCACCGAAAATCGCAGAACGACCTACGCGGGTGGGCAAGCCAGCGTTACCGCTAATTTCGCGAGAAACAATTTACAGGCGGGTTTCTTTAGCTTCTATCAAAGCGACAACCAGTTCTTCGGCGCGAACTTCAACGACGGCAGCGGCGATGCCCCTTTGGCGGACACGGAACACCCCAGCGCAAATCTCGAAGCATTCTTCATCGACGACAAGTTCCAGCCGTTTTCCTGGATGACTTTGTCGGCGGGCATGAGACCTACGCGTTTTTCCGTCAATGCCACCGGAGGATTCACCGAAAGCGCGATCAGCCCACGCTTTGGCGCAACTTTTACCGTTCCCAAACTGCGCTGGACCTTCCGAGCGTTCTACGGCCACTTCTACCAGGAGCCACCACTCGAGACTGCTTCAGGTCCGGCGTTGATCAACTTCGCGCAAGGCCAAGGCCTTGCCTTCATCCCGCTGCACGGCGAATTCGACGAAGAACATCAGTTCGGCGTGACCATCCCTTGCCGCGGTTGGGCGCTGGATGCCGACAACTTCAAAACCAATGTTACGAATTTCCTGGATCACAACAATATCGGCGATTCGACCATCTTTTTCCCCATCACAGTTTCGCGGGCGGTAATTCGCGGCTGGGAACTGACGCTGCGCTCACCGCGGTTCGCTCACCGCGGCCAGATTCACCTGGCATACTCGAATCAAATCGCCGAAGGCAGCGGCACCATCACGGGAGGGCTCACCGATTTTACGGTTTTCCCGGAGCTCAATCCGCTCGACCACGATCAGCGCAATACGCTGAACGTGGGAGGGGACATCACGCTTCCGTGGCGCAGTTATGCCTCGACGAATGTCTACTACGGCTCGGGCTTCTCCAACGGCTTTCCCGGCCAGCCTTATCCTGGCAACTATTTGCCGTCGCACACGACGTTCGATCTCTCTTTCGGTAAGGAGTTTGGCGAGCGGCTTTCGGCGTCCATTAGCGCGCTCAATGTCGCCAATCGCCGCATCGAGCTTGATAACAGCCTGACGTTTGGAGGCTTTCACTGGGACAATCCGCGAGAGATCTACGTTCAATTTCGCTATAGATTCCATTACTAGATCGGGGGATGATGCTGGCAGGAGAGTTTGTGAGCGACCGAATGCGATCTAGCGTAGCGCTGCAAATCCTTTGCGGGATATTGCTGCTCTGCGGCGGACTGCTTGGAGCATGTCGCAAGCCCGCGCCGACCGCCTCGAAATTCCCGACGTACAAAATGCGCGGCACAATCGTGGCCGTTCACGCCGAAGATAAATCCGCAAGCATAGACGCCGACGCCATTCCCGGCTTCATGGACGCGATGACCATGGAATACACAATCCACGACGCCGCAGCCCTAGCCAAACTGAAGCCGAAAGACAAAATCACCGCCGATCTGATCGTCGGACCCGACGGCGCCTACGTCGACAACATCAAAATCGAGCCGGCGAAGTGAGGTGTGGTACCGCCGGCGTCCCCGCCGGCATCTTACGACCGCAAGTGCCAACCAAGGCCGCAGTCGTGGGCGGCGCGATGTGATCAATATGCGGTGCTTTTTAATTTGCCCGGTCCGCGCGCGAATGGCGGCCCTGGCGGAGCTCGCCTTCGTCGGATGCCGGCAGGGACGCCGGCGCTACCGAGCTTAGCTTTCTCGTTCGAAAATAAAATCGGGGACTGCGAGTAATGCGCGGAGAAATTGCGATTCGGGCCAACCACTGAGGCAAGCTTTTGCGCGGCGTACGTGATCACGCGCCAGATCCCGCGTGCGGTCGAGGGCGCCGGATTCATTCACAAGCCGGGTGATGTCTTCGGCAGATACGCTATGGAATCCCTTTTCTTCAAGCACCGTCGCGACCATCCGGTGCGCCGCAGCGTGGCCATCGGCTCCGCCGCCCAATCCATTCTGCATGGCGAAAATCAGCGGCAGCGTGACCTTGCCTTCTTTCAGATCGCTCAGCACCGGCTTGCCGATCTGTTCCGATGACGCGGTGAAATCCAGCAAATCATCTACGAGCTGAAACGCGAGCCCCGCATAGCGCCCGTAATCCGCCAGCGATTCTTCCGTGGCTTTATCGAGCCGCCCCAAAACCGCACCCAAGCGCGTGCAGCCGCTGAAGAGGCACGCCGTCTTGCGATACGAAAGATCGGCGGCTTCGGCCTCGGTCACGTCAATGCGGCCGATGTGCGTGAGCTGCAGCAGCTCGCCTTCCACCATGTTTTGCGTGAGATCGATGAGAATGTCGAGAATCTCGAAGCTGCGCTCGGCCAGCGCCATTTCGAAGGATTGCATGTAGAGCCAGTCGCCAGCGAGGACGCTCATGTGATTGCCCCAGCGCACATTCGCGCTTGGCCGGCCGCGGCGTGTATTCGCGCCGTCAATCACGTCATCGTGAATCAAGGTGGCGCTGTGAATCAGCTCGACCACCGCGCCGAGCCGCACCGCGCCCGGCCCGCGATATCCCGCCGCGCCCGCAGCCAAAAGCAAAAGCGCAGGACGTAGCCGCTTTCCGCCGCCTTCCCGCAGGTAACTCGTGATCTCAACAACGGGCTCGACCGTCGAATTGCTCTGCGCCGCGATTTCGCGCTCCACGAGCACGAGATCGTCCCTCACGAGATCGAAAATCTCTCGCGCCGATAGCGTTGAGATGGGGCTCCTCCGAGGCTGGGCGGCCGATGACATTACGCGTCTCCCAAACGGAAAAAGCGGCGAAAATTAGCCGCCGTCGCAGCGGCAACTTCTTCTGTACTAGAGTTTCTCACACTCGCGAGAGTCTGCGCCACTTCCACGACGAAGGCGGGCTCGTTGCGTTTTCCGCGGACGCGCTGCGGGGCCAGATAGGGCGAATCCGTTTCGGTGAGGATGCGGTCGAACGGCAATTGGCGCGCCACCTCCCGCAGCGGCTCGTTCTTCGGATAAGTAATGTTGGCGGTGAAAGAAACCAGAAAGCCCATTTCAATTCCCTTCTGCGCTTCCGCAAGCGTGCCGGTGAAGCAATGCAGGATTCCACCCAGGCCTGCGCTTCGCCAGTCGGATTCAAGAACGGCGAGGCAGTGCGCCCAGGCATCGCGGCAATGAATGACGATGGGCTTTTTCGTTGCGCGGGCGATTTCGAGTTGGCGGCGGAAGACTTGCGCTTGCACGTCGCGCGGCGAGTGATCGTAGTAATAATCGAGGCCGATCTCGCCGATGGCGAGAAAGCGCGGATGGCGTGTCAGTTCCGCGAGCTGCGCGAAATGCGCATCCGTTGCGAGCTTGGCTTCGTGCGGATGAATTCCCGCGGTAGCGTAAATCCAGTCATGCGCTTCAGCAAATGGAATGGCCGACGCCAGATGATCGGGCCCCGCAGCTCCGCCAATCGCGAGGATGGTAGCCACGCCAGCATCGCGCGCCCGCCGCAGCACTGCATCGCGGTCCTCATCGTACTGCGGATATTCCAAATGCGCGTGAGAGTCGATGATTTCCAAGGCTCGGTCCCGGTAGCGCCGGCGTCCCTGCCGGCATCCGACGGCTACAAATCTCACGAAGGGCAGCACTGCCGCGCGGACCACTCACCCCAATCAAAGGCGATTTATCTTATCCTGTGCGCCGCGCAAGCTCACAACCCTAGCCAACTCTCACGCCCGTAAGCTGCCGCCAGAAACGCCAACCCTACTTCAACTTCGCCCCAGCCGGCACATCCTCAGCAAACGTACAAATCACCGGCTTCCCCCCCGGACCCACGGACGCCGCCACGATCATGCCGTTCGATTCGACGCCGCGAAGCTTGCGCGGCGCGAGATTCGCAACGACGACCACTTTCTTGCCGACTAGTTCTTCGGGCGTGTAAGACACGGCGAGTCCCGCGACGATCTGCCGAACCTCCTCGCCGATATCGACCATCAGCTTCAGGATTTTATCGGCCCCAGCAATGCGTTCGGCGGATTTCACCAGGCCCACGCGCAATTCGACCTTGGTGAAATCCTCGATGCCGATCTTGGCGTTCGCAGCCGGAGCTGCGGCTGCCGCGGCAGCCGGAGCGCCAGGTGCCGTCGATCCCGCCGCTGGCGCAGAGGCCGGCGGCGTTCCTGCGGGATTGCGAATCTCGTCTTCCATGGCTTCTATCCTTTCCGAAATTTCTTTCTTGTCAGCTCGTGGGAAGAGAGGCTCGGGCTCGCCGACGTGCGTGCCGGGCCGCAACGCCCCCCAAGCCAGATGCCGCAGGTCCTGCGACGCAACGTCCGACCTTTCGCCGAGGAGCCCCCAGATCTTCGCGCTTGCGTGCGGCACTACCGGATATGCAAGCGCCACGATATGCCGAAGACTCTGCGCCGCGGCAAACAAAACTTCGCCGAGCTCCGCTTGTTTCCCGGGATCCTTTGCCAGCACCCACGGCTTTGTCTCGGTAATGAATTGATCCGTCGCCGCGACAAGTTCCCAGATCGATTCCAGCGCCTCCGAGAATTTGAATTCTTCGTACTTCTGAACCGCAACGTCTTGAGTCTCCGCGGCCTTCCTCGCCAATGCTACGGCGAACTGCGAAACCGAGGGATCCGCTGAAGGTGACGGCAGCGCGCCGCCGAAATATTGATGAATCATCGCCAGCGTGCGGCTGGCTAAATTGCCGAGGCCGTTTGCTAGATCGGCGTTGTAGCGCGTAAGGAGCGCGTCGCGACTGAAGTTTCCGTCCTGGCCAAAGACCATTTCGCGCAGCAAGAAATAGCGAAGCGGGTCAATGCCGAGCGTGCGCGCAATAGGTTGCGGATATTGCATGTTGCCGCGCGACTTCGACATTTTCTCATCCGCAAAGAGCCACCAGCCGTGCGCAAAGATGCGCTTCGGCAGAGGCTCTTCGGCGGCCATCAGAAACGCGGGCCAGTAAACAGCGTGGAAACGCAGAATCTCCTTGCCGATTAGATGCAACTCGGCAGGCCAATATTTCTCCCATTGCACTTCATCGTCGCCGTAGCCGATCCCCGTCATATAGCTGGTGAGCGCGTCGTACCATACGTAAATGACGTGCTTCTCGTCGTCCGGCCACGGAATCCCCCACTTGATCGTTGTGCGGCTCACGGAGAGATCGCGCAGGCCACCACGCACGAAGGCCATCACTTCGTTGCGGCGCGTCTCGGGCTGGATGAAATCCGGCTGCGATTCATAAAGCTGCAGCAGCCGATCCTGAAACTCCGATAGCTTGAAATAGTAATTCTCTTCGCGAACTTTTTCCGTCGGCCGCTTGCACTCGGGGCAAAGTCCGCCGGGCAGCGGCTCATCCACATACATTTCATCAAAGACGCAGTACTGCCCTTCGTAAAAACCTTTGTAGATGTAGCCCTTGTCCTTGGCTTGCAGCAGCAGCCGATGAACAGCGCGCTCCTGCCGCGGCTCGGTAGTGCGCACGAATCGATCGATGCTGAGATCGAGTTCTTTCCAAAGCTGCTCGTATTCACGCGCAATGCGATCAGCGTAAGCCTGCGGCGTGATGCCTGCAGCCTTCGCGGCCCGCTCGACTTTTTGGCCGTGCTCGTCCGTTCCAGTCAGCAGCACGACGTCGTAACCGCACATGCGCTTGAAGCGTGCGATCGTGTCGGCCACGATCGTCGTGTACGTATGGCCAAGATGCGGCCGCGCGTTCACGTAATAGATCGGAGTTGTGAGATAAAACTTGGGCTTGGGCTCGGCCATGGGCTATTTCAGCGACTCGCGTTGCTTCTGATAGTGAAAGTTCGCGAGCGCAAGAACCTGCTTGAGCGGAATTCCCTTCTGCGCGGCGATGCGCTGGCAATCTTCATATTCCGGCGCGACGTTCAGCATTGTGCCGTTCAGGCGCGAGACTTTCATGCGGATTTCCCCGAGCGGCGTCGCTACCGCCACGAATTCGCGCTGCAGCGTGCGGCGGCGGACCTCGTGCGTGCGCACGCCGATGGTGGTCGTCTCGCGGAACACGAGATCGATCAAGCGATTCAAATTCTCCGGCTCTGCGAGAAGCGTGACCAGTAAGCCCGGCCGATTCTTCTTCATTTGCACCGGCGATGAAAAAACGTCGAGAGCCCCCGCGGCCAGTGCCTGCTCGACGAAATAGCCGTAAATCTGCGGGCTCATGTCGTCGAGATTGGCTTCGATCACGCTAACCGGCGGATCCCAGCGCTCGCCTTTTTCCATTGCAACAGACACGCCGACGAGCAGCCGCATCACGTTCGGCCGATCGGGTAAATCGGCGCTGCCAGCGCCATAGCCGACGGATTCGACTTTCATCGGCGGCATCTCAGCGAAGCGCGTCGCAAGCGTCGTCGCGATGGCCACGCCGGTCGGCGTCACAAGCTCGCGCTCGATGCCGCTCGAAAAACTCGGTGCGGCGCGAAGAAGCTCGACGGTTGCCGGCGCTGGCACAGGTAGAATGCCGTGCGCAGTTTTGACGGTTCCCGCACCAACATCAAACGCTGAGCACGAGAATTCATCGATGCCGAGCAGCTCAAATCCAATAGCGGCCCCGACGATATCGACGATAGCGTCCACAGCACCCACTTCGTGAAAGTGCACGTTATCGATTTCGACTTGATGCACTTTAGCTTCGGCTTCGCCGAGGCGGCGAAAGATGCGGCTGGCGCGATCCTTGACGCGCGGGGCGAGTTCAGCGCGATCGATCAAGTTCAAAATGTGCGAAAGTCCGCGATGATGATGCTGCTCGCTCGATTCGACCTTCACTTGCGTGGCGTACAGTGCCCCGCGCTTCACCTTGGCCGCCGAAATTTGCCAGCCTTTCAGCTCGAGCCCCCGCAGCTCGGCTTCCAGCGCACCCAAATCGGCACCGGCGTCAACCAGCGCCCCAAGGGTCATGTCGCCGCTAATGCCTGAAAAACAGTCGAAATGGGCTAGTTTCATGGAATTGACGCCGGATACATGATGGCGGCGCAAAATATTGAAAAAACGATAGTAGTCTGGGCCTTGCGGAGTGTCAAATCGGCCGCAATTTGTAAGACGGCTTAATTTGTCAGCGCGTTTGCGTGGAAGCGCGGAAATTTCGGTCGGAATCGTTGCTGGAAAGCAACGTCGCGGAGTTGATGCGCTTGACCTATAATCGCGGGATTCTTTTTTGATCGGAGACCTGTGTATCTCGAAATTGTGAATCGGATTCGTGCTGCGATTGCGGGGCATATTCGTCTGGCTTACGGCGTGGACTTGAAGGTGTTGACCGAGAGGCCGCCGCGGCTGGAAATGGGCGAGGTGGCAACTCCGGTTTGCTTCGAGCTGGCCAAGCGATTGAAGAAGGCCCCGCGCGTGATTGCTCAGGAAATTGCTGCGTCGATCGGGCCGATTGATGGCGTGGCGCGGTTTGAGGTAGCCGGCGGCGGATATTTGAACGCGCATTTAGAGCGCGGCGCCTTTTTCCATGAAGTGTCCCGGCTCGCTGGGCGCGAGGAACGGGCGATTGGAGCGGATGCGCCGAAGACGATCGTGGAGCACACGGCGATCAACCCGAACAAGGCGGCGCACATCGGGCATTTGCGCAATGCGGTTTTGGGGGACTCCTTCTCGCGGATTTTGCGATATGCGGGCGAGCGCGTCGAGGTGCAGAACTACATCGACAATACCGGCGTACAGGTTGCCGATGTGGTGCTGGGATTTTTGCATCTCGAGAAGAAGTCAATTGCCGAGGTGAAACGTTTGAGTGAAGCAGAAAGGTTTGACTACTACTGCTGGGATCTTTATGCGCGCGTGACCATGTTTCTCGACGAGGATAAGAAGCGCCTGGAATTGCGCGCGGATGTTCTGAAGAAAATGGAGGAGGGCCGCGGAATCGAAGCGGAGATGGCGGAATTGATTTCGGTCGCGATTGTGCGTTGCCATCTGCGCACGATGGACCGCCTGGGGATTGATTATGATCTATCTGCCGCGAGAGAGTGAGATTCTGCATTTGAAATTTTGGGATGCGGCCTTTGCGATGTTGAAGGAACGCGGTGCGATCCGACTGGCGACAAGCGGGAAGAATGCCGGTTGTTGGGTAATGCCTTTGGCGGAGGGCGTTGGCGGAGGAGGCGCGGCCGACGAGGCCGAAGATTCCGACGCCGACCAGAACGTCAAGATTATTGTGCGGTCGACGGGGACCGTTACGTACGTGGGGAAGGATATTGCTTTTCACCTGTGGAAGTTTGGTTTGCTGCAACGGGATTTTTATTATCGCCCGTTCTACAAGCATCCGTCGGGACGGGAGGCTTGGATTACATCCTCGGTTGAATCTCACGCCGAACCGGGCGCAGCAAGCGGCGCCCCTACGAATACGTCGCCCTTACGTGATCAGCCGGAGTTTGGCCGGGCGAGCAGCGTATATAACGTGATCGATACGCGGCAAACTTACCCGCAGCAAGTTGTCGCTGCTGGATTGCGCGCGGGCGGATTTGACGCACAAGCGGAGCACCTGAAGCATTTGGCTTATGACGTCGTGGCGCTCACGCCGCGATGTGCTGCGGAATTGGGCTACGAGATTCCGTCGGAAGATGCGAAGAAGCAATACGTGGATATCAGCGGTCGGAAGGGCCAGGGCGTTAAGGGTGACGATTTGATTGACAAGTTGATGGAGGCTACGCGCCGCGAAGTGGACGAGCGGCATCCCGAAACGTCGGCAATTGAGCGCGAGGAGAATGCGCGAAGAATCGCCGTCGGTGCGCTGCGATATTTTTTGCTGAAATTTACGCGCGGGACGATCATTGCGTTTGATTTCGAAGATGCGCTGAGTTTCGAGGGGGAGACGGGGCCCTATTGCTTGTATGCGATTGTGCGCGCGCGCAGCATTTGGAGGAAGGCATTAGAGGCGTCAGGAGGAGAAGGTGGGGCTCACGCTTCGGGTGATGCCGCTGGGCGATTTCTTTCTGACGCGGACGATATTTGGGACGTGGTGATGACCGCTTCATCGCTCGGCGCGCAGATTGAAACGGCGATATCGGCGCAAGAGCCAGCCTTCGTAGCGAAGTACGCGTTTCAGTTGGCGCAAGCGTTCAATTTGTTCTATCACAAGCACAGGATTCTTTCGGAAGAGGACGCCGCGAAGAAGGCGTTTCTGCTCTCTGTTGACTTCGATGGTGGAAAAGCAGTTGGTGGCAGCGTTGAGGATTATTAGGGATTGAAGCCCCGGAAGAGATGTAGGGGAGGGTCTTCAGACCCTCCCGGTTTTCGGCCCCGCCGTTCTGCCCTTCTGGCCTCCAACTCTCCAATCTCTGCCGTCCCGCCCAATGTCGTCACGAAAACTTCGTCGCGAAATCCACGATCGACCGAATCGCAATGCCAGTCGGCCCCTTCGCCAGCCACGGCTTATTGTCGTCGTTCCAAGCCGTCCCGGCGATGTCCAGGTGAATCCACGGTGTATCTTCCGCAAATTCCTTGATGAACCAGGCGGCCGTAATCGCTCCGCCTCCCTTTCCGCTGCCGGTGTTGCGAATATCCGCGATATTGCTCTTGATCATTTCCTGATATTCGTCATCAATCGGCATCGGCCACATTTTTTCGCCTGCCGCTTTTGTGCTCTCGAGAAAGCGATCGAGATATTCGCGCGGCGTGCCGAACGCGCCGACGTGCACGTTGGCCAGCGCCACCATGATCGCGCCGGTAAGCGTGGCGGCGTCGATCAGATGCGTGGCGCCCAGCTTTTTGGCGTACGCCACGCCGTCGGCCAGGATCAGCCGCCCCTCCGCGTCCGTGTTGATGATTTCGATGGTTTTGCCGGACATGGCCACCTGAACATCGCCGGGTTTCTGCGCGCGCCCGCCGGGCATATTTTCGGTAGCGGGCACAACGGCGATCACTTTAATCGCCGGCTTCAGCCGCGCGATCGCGCGCATGGCCCCCAACATGGTGGCGCCGCCTCCCATGTCGTATTTCATTTTTTCCATGCCGTCGGCAGGCTTGATGGAGATGCCGCCGGTGTCGAAGGTGACGGCTTTTCCGACGAGCCCAAGAACCGGTGCGCCTGGCTTAAGATTCGCAGGCGTGTAAGTGATCACGATGACGCGGGGCGGTTCGACGCTGCCTTGCGATACGCCGAGCAGCGCGCCCATTTTTAACGCCGCGATGCGGTCTTCATCGAGAATCTCGATGGCTAGGCCGGCTTCGTTGGCCATGGCTTCAGCGCGGTCGGCGAGCATGCGCGGGGTGAGTTTATTGGAAGGCTCGTTGATCAGCGCGCGCGCCCAGTTCTGGGATTCGCCGAGCAAGGTGCCGCGCTCGAGAGCGGCGCGAGATCAGTGCCCTGAAACCCTGCCAGACCGACCGCCTCGATATTCTTGTTGTTTTCCTTCTTGCTGCGATAGGTGTCGGATTCGAAATCGGCCGCTGTCAGGCCTTCGACGACGGTTTGCAATGCGGCGGCGTTGTTGTCTTTTTCCCGCGCGAGCCAGACGAATTTTTTCACGCCGCGCGATTTAAGATAGCGAAGAGCTGCGCCAGCCAGCCGCCGCAAATCCGCAGATGAAAATTTGTCCGGCTTCCCTGCCCCGATCAGCAAAAGGCGTTGCGCAGTCAGACCTTGCGGATAATGGAGCAGCACCATTTCGAAAGATTTGCCGTTAAGCTCACCGCTCTTGGCGAGTGGCGTGATCTTGCCGCCGGTCGCGCGGTCGAGATCGGCTACGATTCCTTCGATGCGATCGTCCTTATCGAAAACGTAAGTGACGAGCGCGTCGAACGAAATAGATGCGAACGGCTGGGATTCAATTTGAATCTGCATTTTTTCCTTTCACCTTTCTTCCTTCGTCCTGCATATTTCAACGCCGGCGATAGCGAGCGATCGCTTCCTTAGCCTCGCGTTTCGCTTCCTGATCGCGCTCCGCCTGGCGGCGATCGTGAAACTTTTTACCTTGCGCGAGTGCGAGTTCGACTTTAGCACGGCCGCCGCGAAAATAGATTTTCAGCGGGACCATAGTGAGCCCGCGTTGCTGCACCTTGCCAGCGAATTTGTCGAGTTCGCGGCGATGCAGCAGAAGTTTGCGCGGGCGCAGAGGATTGTGATTCCAGGGACCCCCGGGACGGTATTCGGGGATGTGGCAATTCTGCAGCCAGATTTCGCCGCCGCGCACTTCGGCATAAGCCTCGCGGAGCGAGCCTTTGCCTTCGCGCAACGACTTCACTTCGGTACCAACGAGCGCTATGCCGGCCTCTACCTTGTCGAGGATATGGTAGTTGTAGGACGCTGCACGATTCTGCGCGACGATTTTTACGCCTTCAGATTCTTTTTTAGAAGCGGATTTCACGGACGTTAATGATATCTGGGCACAGCGAGGAGGAGCAAGGCTGCGGCGGATTTGAGTGGTGTCGCCATTCAATTTCGCGGGGACCTCGGCGCACGGCGGGACGCATCGCATTCATGCTCGGAAGCCGTTGCAGTCGGGAGTGAGCCCCCACGTTCATGTGGGGGAGGAGCGCTTCAGCGCTCCGAAAATAGCGTATGACTCAAAGATGCGCTTTAGCGCTGGGCACTTCGGAGTTAGCCCGTCAAGCCGCTCCATACGCGAGGTTGGACTTTCAAATCCCATTTCGAAATTAAGACACCAGCCAGATTTGTGGCGCGGGGACAAGACAAATCGAAGAGGGCCGAACGGCGGAAGGGTCTGAAGACCCTCCCCTACGACTGCTTCGGCAAACACGCCGGCGGTACGCTTGTTGCCGAGTAGTAACATTTCGGGAGGAGATTGTTGGGTCACCGGCAACACGGGCTTTCCTTGATGCATCCTACCCTCGATGCTAGACTCAGAGAGAATTGCTAGCCGAAACACTGCGGAGGTCTGATTTGCGCCGTTTCCTCTTGTGGTCCGCGCTGGGGTGCGCCTCAGTGCTGCTAACCGGGTGTCCGAAGGGCGATCCTAACTACCACGCAGGCCGGAACGCCGAGGATATTCAAGACTACGACACGGCGCTGGTGGAGTACCAGCGGGCGCTGCGCGCCGATCCCTCGAATCTGGAATACAAAGTCAAGGTGGCGCATTTGAAGTTCATCGATGCGCAGTTCCACGTGGACCAGGGCAAGAAGGCGCTCGATCGCGGCGATCTGCAGACAGCGCTGGCGGAATATCAGAAAGCGCAGACCATCGATCCATCCAACGCGACGGCCCAGCAGCAAGTGCAGCATACGATGGAATTGCTCGCGGCGAAGAGCGCCTCCGAGGCGCCCAAGCCTCCCACGCCGCCCGAAGAAACCGAAGTTCTTGCCGGCCCGCCGCAGTTGAAACCGATCTCACGCGAACCGATTAACTTGACGATGACCAACGACGCCAAGATTATTTTCGAGACCATCGGAAAATTGGCGGGGCTGAGCGTGATTTTCGATCCGGATTTTTCTTCGCGGCGCATCACCGCGGAATTGCCCAACGTGACGCTGGAGCAGGCGCTGGATGCGGTTTCGCTCGAGAGCAAGGCTTTCTGGAAACCGATTTCGAGCAACATTATTTTCGTCGCGCCGGACCAGCCGCAGAAACGCAAGGACGTGGAAGACGAAGTCGTGCGGACCTTCTATCTCTCGAACACGCTGACGCCGCAGGACATCACGGAAATCATCACCGGCTTGCGGCAGACGCTGAATCTGACGCGCGTGCAGCAAATCAACTCGCAGAACGCGATTATCATTCGCGACACGCCGGATAAAGTGCTGCTGGCCGCAAGAATTCTGCACACCATCGACAAAGCCAAGCCCGAAGTGCTGCTGCACGTGCAAGTGCTGGAAACGCGCCTCGACCGTCTCCATGACCTGGGAATTTTGCCGGGACAGAGCGCTTCGGTGCAGTTCTCGCCGCGGACCGCGCTGAGTCCGAGCAGCACCAGCACAGGAACGGGAACGACTGGAACAGGAACTACCGGCACCACGACGGGAACGAACACGACAACCCCGCTGATTACGCTGAATAATTTGAAGCATCTCGGGACCGCGGACTACAGCATCAATCTCCCCGGCGCCGCTGCCAACGCGATTTTGACTGATACCTCCACGCGAATTCTTCAGGATCCGGAAGTGCGCATGACCGACGGCGAACAGACGAAACTGCGAATTGGCGACCGCGTTCCGATTGCGACGGGCAGCTTTCAGGCGGGAGTGGGAGTGGGATCTCAGGCGGGCGCGGGCCTCGTGAATCCGTTGGTGAACACACAGTTTACGTACTTGGACGTCGGCGTGAATGTCGACGTCACTCCGCGCGTCCATCCCGACGGCGATGTCAGCTTGAAAGAGAGCCTGGAAGTTTCCTCGGTGACGGGCGAAGAGACCATCGGTGGAATTCAGCAGCCGGTGATCAGCCAGCGCAAGATCGAGAACGAAGTGCGCTTGAAGGAAGGCGAATCCAACATTATCGGCGGCTTGATCACGCGAAATGAGACCAAGACTCTGAACGGCTGGCCCGGACTGGCGCATATTCCGTTCCTGCGCTACTTCGTCTCCGACGACAGGCGAGACATCTCGGACGATGAAGTGATGATTATGATCACGCCGCATATCATCCGCCTGCCGTCGATCGATGCGGACGATTTGCGCGCGCTGGCCGCTGGAACCGACACGAACGTGCGCGTCTACCGCAGCGCGCTGGACTCCGTGCTGCCCGATACGAAACCGGGAACGACAGGCGCCGTGCCACCGGCCTCTGGGCAGCCCGCAGTGCAACTGCGCTTTGAGCCAGCGAACGTGGCGCTGAAGCCGGGCGAAACGGCCACAGTCGGGTTGACTGTGACCAACGTACAAGACTTGTTCGCCATTCCGGTGATGCTGCAGTACAACCCGGCGGTGATTCAGATTGATGAGGTCAGGAACGGCGGATTCCTCTCGGGCGGCACCCAAGAAATTGCGGTCGTGCAGCGCGTGGATCAGCAGCGCGGACAAGCAATCGTCTCCGCGATGCGGCAGCCGAATTCGACCGGCATCAACGGGACCGGAACGATCTTCGGCATCGTGATTCACGCGGTGGCCGCGGGCAGTTCGCAATTGCAGGTGGTGCAAGTGAACGCGAAAGACTCGCAGCAGAAGGTGATACCGATGGTCTCGAACGAGGCTTCGATAAACGTTCAGTAAGCGGCGGGACAAGGACATGGACGAGAAAAGGATGATGAGCGGCAATGGCAGCGTAATCGCGGGCGATCGCGCGATGCGTTCGCGCGCCGCTGAAGCTGGATTGACGCTGGTCGAGCTCGTAGTCACCTGCGCGATTCTGATTACGCTTTCGACCGCCGCGCTTCCCGTGGCTCGATTTACGGTTACGCGCCAGAAGGAAGCGATCCTGCGCTACGACCTGCGCCAGATGCGCGATGCCATCGACCGTTACAAGGACGTAGCCGACAAGAACATGATCCAGGTGAAAGTGGGCACGGAAGGCTACCCGCCGGACATGGAAACGCTGGTGAAGGGCGTCAACATGATGGGAGCGCCGGACCGCAAGATTCGATTTCTGCGCGCCATTCCGGTGGATCCGATTACGGGAAAGAAGGAATGGGGCATGCGCTCGGTGCAGGACGATGCCGATTCCAACAGTTGGGGCGGCCAGGACGTCTTCGACGTCTTTTCGAAATCTACGGGCACGGCGCTTGACGGGACCAAGTACAGCGACTGGTAGGAGCAGGCGATCTTGAGTAGCGAAATTTTGCAAAGGGCGAAGGGCGCGCGGAAAGTTCGAGGCGAAGCGAGCGGCTTCACCATCCTCGAGTTGATGATCGTGATTACCATCATCATGATTCTGGCCACCATCGCCATCGGGCAATACCAGAAATCGCTGCTGCGCACGCGCGAGGCCGTGCTGCACCAGGACCTGTTCGTGATCCGCGAAGGCATCGATCAGTTCACCATGGACAAAAATGCCGCGCCGCAAAGCCTCGATGACCTGCAACAAGCCGGCTACCTCAAGGTAATTCCCAAGGATCCTTTCACTCGTTCGACTGACTGGTCCACGGACACCTGCGATACGCTGATGAGCCCCGATCAAACCACAACCGGAATCTGCGATGTACATTCCGTCTCTCCCGGAAACTCTCCTTTCGAAGGAACCGCGTACAGTTCCTGGTGAGCCGTCGTGAATCCGCCTCGCAACGTTGCTATCTGCGCTGCGGCGGCATTGAACGTACTCGCTATCGCGGCAGCGATTCTGATTTTCCCTATAGTTCGACAGCAACGGGGACGATCCCTTTTGCGCTCGAAGGAAGCGCTCCTCCATCAGCGGCTTTTTGTGATGCGCGAGGCGATTGACCAATTCACGATGGACATGAATGCTGCCCCGCAAAACCTTGCCGACCTCCAAAAAGCTAACTACCTACCGGCCATACCGGAGGATCCATTCACGCATTCGGCGGATTGGGCTGCCGAAAAGTGCGATTCGTTGACGAGCTCCAATCAGATTGTCGCCGGAATTTGCGACGTCCACTCAACAGCGCCAGGAACATCTTCGTTCGAGGGAACGCCCTACCGGGCGAGGTAGCGTCGAAAACCAAGGCGGCCAAGGGCTGCTTCCAAGTCGGTCAAACTGCAAAGGCCCGCTCGGGCAGCCGTGTGCAGTCACTCCCCGAAGGGACATGGCCGCCTTCGGTTGATGCTCTGGTGCTTCCCCGGCAGAGTACCCGTTTGACGAGGAACTATCAATCCGATGAATACGGTAGCAGTCAACTCATTTGTTCATTCGATTCGAGTTTTCCGGCGGAAACCTCGAAGTGATCCGCAATTACTTCATCGTACAGA
Source organism: uncultured Acidobacteriota bacterium (assembly GCA_963812645.1). Lineage (GTDB taxonomy): Bacteria > Acidobacteriota > Terriglobia > Acidiferrales > UBA7541 > Palsa-147. Next base: position 138,555 of record CAWEVU010000012.1, on the reverse strand, counting down.
TGTATCGAGCTGAGAATGGCAACGATCTGTTCCACAACAAACCATTTCTTCTTCCCGGCAGGTTCCCCTTTTCAGGCCTAGGTTTTGCCGGAAACTAACCCTCCGTTTGGATCGACAAATCGAGGTCTAATTGCCTACCAGTATATTACTACTATACTATAGAACTCGTTACTATAACTGTCAGAAGCTGTCGGCGACACAAGAGCGACCTCATCGCATCCAAGCCCCCACGAATGCAGATGAACCTAGACACCTAAGAGTTCGTTGGTGGAGTTCAAATTTCAAATCTGGGTCAATGCGCTTCTACACCACCTCGGCTGCTGCTTGTTGGATATGGTACGCCACACTCCCAGAAAAAACATAGATCAGGCGCGACTGAACATCAAAAACCTGAATGGGAAGCGTGACCTCTCTCAGGCCTCGTCGGCCCTGAGGGCAATCCCTGGGCAGTCGTTTGCATTCACCGACACGTCGCTTGCGTCGCTGCCGTTCTCGAATCCCTGTTCGATTCTGTGCCATTCCCTCTTCGGACTAGACCGTTGATTTCGTATTTTCCTTGCAACTGCCGGCTGGTGAATTGGTCTCGGCCAAACGTAGCCTAGGAAATCGCTCATCGTACTGACTTTTCCACGTATTTTTCCTTATTCTATGGGGGGAGAGTAGTTAGCTCGTGACTACCCGTTCCGCCAGCCAGTCTTGGCATTTCTCTCTCCTGGTGGTCATTGGCAAGAAACAATGTGCACTAAGTGCACGACGTGCACAAACCGGTCGCTTGGGTTTATTCTTTATCTTCGGGTTCATCGTTTTGAATATCATCCACATCGTCCTGGTCTTCTGGCGTCTCGACGCAACCTGGTTAAGAACGTGTGGTCCCGCTGTCAGAATCCGCAAAAGCCTTGCAGTAGGGGCACTTCTCTGCCTGCGCTGAGACTATCTGATAATCCTCAGCTAACTTATGAATGAGTTGAAGAGCAGCGTCGGTTAGTAGCAGCCCGCGGCTCTTGGCATCAAGTCGTTTGGTGTAGAGGTGCAACTTCGACAATCTGGTTCCCACGGCTTTGGCATTCACCGTCAATATTTCGCCGTGTTGAGATAAGATTGCATTCACTCTATCCGCCACCTCCGCTACACGCACAGATTGTCTCTTGTATTCATGGCAGAGCGAGAGCATTGCCTCGACCACGAATGAAAATAGGTTTGTCGAACGGTCGGTCTGAACCTCTTCATTCCGTTCTTTCAATAGGGCAATGATTTGCTGTTGAAATTCAGGTGCATCTGGTCCGCAGGCTCCTAGAAAGCAGGCGAGTTCACGCACCGGAGGCAAGAAATATGGGACATCGAAATCGCACTTGGCAACCCGACTGTAATTCGCCAAGCGATACATCAATAGCTTGGGCTGAAACTCATCGGCGATCTCTTGCCGAGCACGCTTGTCAAGTAGTGGCAATGTTTGACAAGTTGGCGTTACTGGAATTTTGATTGCGCGACCGCCTAGTGCATCATCATTTGGAGCCTCCTCGGTACAAACGACTCGGGCAAAACTCAGACTGACGAGTCGTCCCTTCCGCGGGATGTATCCTGAATAGGCGTTCAAAGCACAAAGAAGTCTCTGCAGTTCCGCACTATATTCGTAGCGTTCGATGAAGAGAGATGGGCACAACTCCAGCGGCAGAGAATGCAACCCAGTGACACTCATTTCTCCTAACAGCAATGGACGGCGATACAGGCAGCTCAGCAAATGAAATAATTGGGAACCTTGAGCCGAATATGGACCGACAATCGAGACGCAGACAGGAATGGAACTGCATTCTGGAAACCAACTTGCGAGAACGCAATGAGCGGCCAGGAGAACCTGACTCTCGGACAGGCCGGTGAATCTCTCAACCAGTGCGCAAAGATCATCGAAGAGCTTTCGACACGATTCATACGGAGCGGTGTGCGCTGGAAAACGGATCGCTTGCGAAATCGTCGGGTCCACAACTGGCGCCTCGTATACCCTCGGCTTGAACTCAGAACCAGCGCTTGGTCTGAACGGCAAACTGGGTTGTATGTGCGCCTGCGTCCCATCCCAAAGTAATAGATTGAAGCGCCCATTCGGAATGTCATCGGGGACAAGCTCGATCATAGACCGGGCTAAGACTTCTCCGAAGGTCGTGATGTGCGGTATCTGCTCCATACGCTTCACCTCCTTCTCGTTCCTATCGAGTCTGAAATTCTCTCTCCGTGATCTCTGACCTCTACGCTCCCAACTCACGAGCCTCGACTTTCTCTACCTAGAGGCCCTCATGCCTACTGACCGTTTCGCTGCAGTAGAGCTGTCCATCAACTCGCAAGCGCCCGTCACTCAGACTGTTCAGATCCATTTTTTGCATCACCGCTTTGGGACAGGTCTCCACCGGGGCTCGAGCCAATTTCTTCCACCTCTCGGCGGATTTTTGGCATTTGTGCTGCCATTTCGTCTTCAAGATTTTTCATGATCTTATCGACATTGTTCTTGCCGCCTTTTCCTAGCGCGTCCCGAACGGCCTTCTCAAAGAGAATATTGGCCAGGTATAAAAAATGTTGAAACTTCGGGCCGTCAAAATTCAGCTGGTCGGGCATCTTCTCGGCTTTCACCATGGTCTTCCGCAACAAAAGCAGGGCTTCGATCGTGGCTTGGAAATTATCCCGCTCCGACTTTTGAATGGGGCGATGCCCGCATTTCCGAATTTCCATATTCACCAGAGCAATCTCCTCATTGATGAGGTCCGATACCTTAACTGCCGAGAAATTTGGATCCTCCAATTGCTTCAAGATCTCCGGAAGTCTTGACTCACGTTGGGGAGTTTCTGGCTCTCGCTGCAACACCGAGATTGAGTCATCCGCGCTCACTACAAATACCTTCGTCATCCGTTTGGTCTCCTCCGCTTCACGCTAACAAGCCTGCGTGGAGCCAACATGCCTACTTCACAACCGCAAATCCACCTCTTCACCCGACACAGAAGAGCGATTGCACTCCGCACTCGTCTCATCAAGGGATGGCCTGTCTAAATGATAACGTGGGGCATGTTCTCACCGCGAACCATGACACGTAATGCTTACTATCTGATAATACACAAAGAAAAAGGCCACACGATCAGCAAAGCAGTGAGAAATGGCTGATGTCCATGAGGTCGAGGTCTGAAGCAATGGTGCAGGAAGTGCGACAAGCGTATCAGCTGAGTGAAAAGCGCGCGGCCTGGGAATTAGGCGAGATCCGGCCGGGCCGGAACTACTCGGAAGACTCTTTCTTTTGGCGGGAGAGTAAGCGCTGGAGATATGCGGGCCCTTCTTCCTTGTACGATACAGCGGCACCCCTCAGCAGAATCTCGCACAGCTGCGCAAGACTTCTGCCCTCCCTCCTAGCAATTTGAATCAGTGCCCTCTTCAGTTCCGCGGAGACTCTGATTCCAATACTTTCGTCTTTTGTCATGATCGCTTGCGCATTCTACGGCAATCCTTCGACCTTCACAAATCCTACGCTTGACAAATGTGTGTTCAATGATTATCATTGGGTATCAATGATAGCCACGGAGGTTCTTTATGAAGAATAGGATTGTAGACACCAGTGAACTAGGAAGTTTAGTTCGCAAGAACATTCGTTTGGCAAGGCGTTGGGCCGCTGGACAGTTGGGTACGGTAGCTAAGGACCGATTGCGTGACCTGACGAAAACATTTGGATTCTCTCTGGGTCGGGGAGACTTCTATTACTTGGACGGCGGTTGGTATATCACGCACGCGGGGCTCTTGCGCCTAGCCCAACGCAAGCGGTGTGTAGGCATTCGAGTCCATCAGGTGCGCCAGTTGTGTGATCCGGTCATAGGCCGTTGGATTTTCAAGGCTACGGTCTACACGTCTCCGCGATCGAAGGGATTTGTCGGGTTTGGCGACGCCGATCCCTCCAACGTCTCCCCACTAGTCCGCGGCGCTGAGATGCGCGTTGCGGAAACCCGGGCCGTCAATCGCGCTCTCCGCAAGGCTTATGGGATCGGCCTGTGCTCGGTCGAAGAGCTCGGATCCTTCTCTCCGCCCACGCCAGCCTCACATGCCAAGCAAGTGGCGCCTACTTGTGGCAACGGAAATGGTTCGAGTCACGGTCAACCCCGACTGCGGGATCAACTCTGTCTTCTGATCCGGCAATTCAACCTCGACCCCAGACTCGTGAAGGCCTACGCCGCCGACTTCTGCGGCACCGAAACTCTCAAGGAAGCCAGTCGAGATTTGGTCGAGTCCTTTATCTCTCACCTCGCGGCCTGTGCGAAAAATGATAGGGATGCTTTGATCTGCAAACTCAACTCCTACGCCCAATCTGCGGAGGTGCAGCCATGAAACGCCATATCCCGGGCCTTCACTCAGTGCGCCAAGCGATTGATCGTCGTCTCGAGGGCTTCTTTCTGGTGCGTGTGGATGCCGCTTCCTACCGCTGGCATCCGCAGAAGCCATTCCTCATTCTCCGCTTTGTAGTCCTTGAGCCCGAATCCTTCGCCACACATTCCTTCTCCGGGCGGTTGTACTGCAGCCGACGAGCGCTCTGGAAGCTCAATTGGTTTCTGCGCGACTTTGGCTATGACCCCGAACTGCTCGGGCAAGATCAAGTGGATGAGAAAGCGCTCCTCAACCTTCATGGAGTCGTACGAACCTCTCTCGCCACTTTCAACGGGCGCTCCTACCAGAGCCTCGAAGCTTTTGCCCCTGCCGGCGAGTGGGAAGAACTCTCGTGTGCCGCAATCCGGGGAAGGAATGACGATGATCTACAGCCACACACAGATTAGCCAGTTCGTTCGCTGTCCGCGCAGCTATCGCTACCGCTATCTCGATGGTTGGCAAGAAAAAGAAACGCGCGCCGCGATGGTCTTCGGCCGCTCGTTTGAGAAGGCTCTCGGAGCCTACTTCTGCCGGGAGGATCCGAGTGCGGTGCTCTACAAGGAATGGGGTGCGTATCGAGATACTCCGTTTGAATACAAGAAGGGGGATTCCTGGGATCGTATGGTCCATCAGGGAGTCCATTTGCTCCAAAAATTCGCCCAAGATGATCGCGTCCGCATTCCCCGGCCGCAGAAGAACCTGCAAGTCAAGATGCTCCGTTCGCTTCCAGGAAACAACGAATTCATTTCCTACATCGACGCCCTCGGAGAGCTCGATGGCACACCTTACGTCATCGATTGGAAGACCACCACGAGCCGTTATCCCGAAGAGCCCGAAGGACTGCTGGCGCTCGATCCTCAGTTGATTTGCTATTCCTGGATCAGCGGAATTTCAGAGGTGGCTGTCGTCGTCTTCGTGCGCAAGAATCAGCCGGAGATTCAATATCTCCGCGCCACGATTTCCGAAGAGCAACGACGAGAGTACGGCCGGCTGGTTGAAACCACAGTTGCTCAGATCGAAGCCGGCCAGTTCGTCTCGCACTCCGGCATCCGGTTCCCTCAAAACGGCTGCGTGAGCTGTCCCCATCTGGGGTCTGTGTCTCAACAATCAGCCGTTGATCGACGCGAATCTGATCCGCCGGCCAGGAGCCAGCGACCTTGATTGGCTTAACGACCTTGACGACTAACGGGAGACCGCTAGTGGCGCCGAAGCTCAACCGCCGCAGGGCTCTGTTTGTACTGGCCAAGATTGATGAAATCTTGGGCTGGGAGAGGGCCATTGATCGGGAGCGCGATACCCGGTTTGTCGAGCTCGGCCGCTACTTGTGCGAAGTCCGCTCCGGGCAGTACTGGCGGCTCGACAATCTCAAATCCTTCGACGAATTCCTGGAAAAGCGCTTTCCGGGATCACGGCGCAAGGCCTACTACCTGATGACCATCCACGAGCAACTGCCGCGGATCCCGAAACTACACCTGAAACAAGTGGGCTGGTCGAAGGCGACGGAGTTGGTCAAGGTGGCGCGGCGGGATGGGCAGCAGTTCGATTGTGCAACCTGGTTGCACCGGGCACAGCAACTGCCCAAAGAAGAATTCAAGCACGAGGTCGAAAAACACCTTACGGGCAAAGAGACGGAGCCGTGGGAGATCCTGTACTTCAAGGTGTACAAGAGCCAGCTGGCAGTGATCGAGCAGGCACTCGAGACCGCCGCGCTGATGCTCGGGACGGACAAATCGCGTGGGTATTGCCTGGAAATGATCTGTGCAGACTTTTTGGCGGGAGCGAGCCTCGAAGCTGGCGCGGAGAGCAAATTGTTTTTGGCGCTCGCTCGGCTGATCAGCGCACTTCCCGTAGCGCAGAGACTCGAGTTGCTCGACATCGTGAGGAACAGTCTTGAACCGGTTCAAACGGAAGCGGCCGCGACTCGAGCTTAAACCAGAGGCGTACCGCCAGCTCTGCCGCGAGGTGCTCGCACGCGATAGGTGGCGCTGCCAGGATTGCGGCATCGCTCGAGATCTTCAGGTCCACCACCTTCGCTCGCGCGGCCGGATGGGAGACGATGCCGAAGCGAATCTCATCACGCTATGCGCATGTTGTCACAGAGCCAGACATATAAATCGCAAGCACAATACAGCGAGCCGGGGGCGCGATAGCACGAGCAAAAACCGGAATCCAACCTAGAGGGCATGAGAAATGTCGCGAGGAACTCACTGCGAGTTCAGATCGAGCAACGGTTTCCTAAACCGCGTGTCGGGAGTTCGACTCTCCCCAGGCCCACCATTCTTATTCTTTCAGTTTCATGGAGTTCCACGATTCGGTCGATCCGATCGATTGCATCAAAATGGTGCAAGTGTCATAAAAGTGTCATACTTTTTTGCCGCATTGGGCGAGAATACCGGAGGACTTCGTTTCCGTGACGCCGTGGCGCTGGTTCGGTAGGTTTTCGATTCGCCAAGCAGCAGCGGAGCTGTCCGACTTGACACAACCAAACCTCGAGGGGAGCCACGGGGCATCTTTCCGGTTGGGGTGTTAATCGGGACCTATCCAAAAATGAAGTCATCTCATAAATGCCCACGCGCGGCACAAAGCACGGCACTTATAGAACGCGACCCGTGAAACGTAGCCAAATCATTGGCTTCCATGGACTCCCGTTCCAGAGGTTTTGTGGCTTTCTTACCACAAACCATTTATGAGATGACTTCATGTCAAATGCAGAAGGCTTATTGGCTGCCATCCGCGCGCGGAGAAAGGTTGGTTCGAGCACGTCGAGAATCCGCGGTAAGAGTATCGGATTCCCCAGTTCACGCGCATCGATCTCCCGGTTGATTCGCTCCGCCTCGGCTTTGAGAGGTGTCCTATTTCGCACAGCTTGTTAGATCCCTGTAATGGTTGAATTGACATGGAATCTCAAGGTCGATGAAGCATCGGCTAACGAATGCAAGGCACTTTGGCGCCGTTCAGGGTTGACATGAGTGGAAAAAGCTTTCGAGTCGTGCGGGCAGGCGACCGGACCAACGTCGACGGAAAATCAGTACGGAACAGAGTTCTGTTGGCAGTGCCCGACGATGAATATGAATTGATGCGTGCTGACTTGACGTATATTAGCCTGCCGCATCATCTGAGCCTTCATGAGCCGACGCAAAATATCGAGTTCGTCTATTTCCTGAACCGAGGAATGGTTTCTCAAGTCGTAGTGACCAAAGACGGACGAACCGTAGAAGTGGGTGTAGTGGGTAACGAGGGCTACGTTGGGGCAGGATTGGCAGCCGGCTTGAGCAGAAGTTCAGTGCGAGAAATAATCCAAATCGCCGGCGACGGCTCGAGAATGATGGGGAATGTGCTCCAACGCATTTTGAGGTCGGCGCCGCAGTTACAGTTGATATTGAACAGGCATACGGGGCTTCAAGGAATGCAGGTCGCACAGACCGCGGCGTGCAACCGGTTGCACGATATACAGCAACGCCTCTCGAGGTGGCTGCTGATGACGCAGGATCGGGTGGATTCGGGGTTGCTTCCGATCACCCACGATTTCATTGCGACCATGATGGGTACCGACCGATCCACGGTGAGCCTGGCGGCGTCAGTACTGCAAAAAAAGGGAATCCTAGAATACGTGCGAGGCGCAGTGAAGATTGTGAACCGCAGGAAACTCGAAAGATCCGCCTGTGAGTGCTACGGCGTCATTCGACAGTTTGAGGATGAGCTCGGATTGAGATAGAAATTCTTGTCAGTGTTGGATACCCCACAGACAGCAACTCTCTTCTATCGGTAATCTCCAGGACCTTATCGTATTCCGTTCGGCTTTGACGCGTGTCCAAAGAGTGGCGACTGGCGAAGAGCCTCGCCGAGGGCAATCAATGAAGCCGCACTTGTAGTCGCAGTGCCGTCGAAGACTACTGCTACACCGTCTTTCAAAGAAACATAACTGCACCAAATTCCGAGGGGTGCCATGGAGGCGTCGGGTCGCAAACTGATATGGGTTGCAAGACAGAACTTTCAGGGCTGGGCTTGCTCCAAATGCGCATGGGCGTTCAATCCTTCAGGGCCTCCCACTGGCAAATCGATTGATGAGATGAAGACGCACTACGAACAACAGCGTGACAAAGAGTTCACAGCCCATACCTGTGCCGAGTACCCGCGAGTCACAAGAAATCCAGCTTAGCCGAATCACTCGCGGGCTAAATACAAGGTGATTCTCGTGTTCATGCAAAGCGACCACTCTTCAAAGGACGATATTGAAGCGGCGTAAAAGGATCTTTCGGAAGTCGGAACACATAGGAGCGGATGGCAAACTTAGAGGATTCTGAAAGAGTATCGAGCCTTGCTCTATTCAGATTGCGCGAATGGTTGCGGATAGGTGCCACGGTGGAACCCCCTTCGACATTCTGAAGAACGTGAACGTCGTGAATTTCGAATTTGTTGAAGCCGTTCGGGACTTGCAAACCGCCGAGGCCAGAATCCAAGAACTACAAGCGCGTTCGCCCGGAAAACATGTCGTCTTGAGCGAGCGCACCCAACAGATTGTTGCCCGGTTCAAGTTACTAATGGCGGGCGCGGGAGAGACTTGAAATGTTCGGCCTAGCATTGGAGTGCTTTCCGATGTGGTCGGTCCATCCCGCGGCGCCCCAGAATCGGATCATGCGCCATCCAAATCTTGTCAAATGCTCCTCTTGCCGCGCGCGATCTTTAGTTCCGCGCGACACGGATGTGTAAGCCAGACTGTCCAGGCGGATTGTGCCTGAGTCGGCTTATCGGACCGTTGCGGCAATGGCGTTTACCTACGGCCGTCAGCCGATGATTAGCGCTTTCAGGGCCGTGAAGGAGGATGCCGAGAAGCGCGGCCTTGGTACAGAGAAGGCCGATAGGTCTCAAGTGCAGTGGGCGATTTGCGTCGGGGTTTTGAGTTATTCAGTGACCAGCGAAGATGGGGAATATCACGCCACTTACTCTACGAAGGGATGCGTGGAGTGGGGTGAGGTATGAAGCTGCCGGATAAGTCGGTGCAGCGGATTTTCGACTGGCTAGAACGATACTCTGGGCTGATCGCTTTGGTCGAGATAGTCGGCTCCGTATGCTTTTGTGTTTGGATGGTGGTTCTGGTTTTCAAACTCTTGGAGCAGTTTGGAGTCAAGTGAAAGGTCGGAGTAAGACAACGGGAACGCTTGAGGAGTTGTGGGCCGAGCGGCAGCAGGCACGGGCGCGGTTCATTGAGACAATCAACTTGAAGCTGGGAAGTTCAACACTTGCGTTCACTCACGCCGTCGCCCTTGCGTGCTAGCAGACTGTGTTGACTTCAATTGCGTAAATCCGCAGGGTATTTCGAAGCGCCTCCGCACTGGGAGGCAGGCTGCCCCCTCGGCTCACGATGAGGGCCAAGCCCGTGGATTGAGCGGTGACGATCTCGGCGGGCTCAGCATCATTCACCGTCCACCCAATCGACTTGAAGATCGTCAGGAAATCCTGGGCATACGCGAACGCGTCGGTGGCTGTTGGTGAATACCAGACGCCAACCTGTTGGTCGGGAAACGTCAGCAGTCCCTGAATTAGCACCGCCTTCCGATGCGTTGTCAGTTTCCGCGGAGGTGAGTGCATCGCCGTCTCGGAGACAGACATGCCACTGCAAATGCCACAGGGTAGTCCGCGCTGTCAATGTTTCTCGATCGGCAGGGGCCCTTGTTGCTGCGTGGGCCGCTTTGCGCTTCATGTGTGCGCCGCTGGTGTTGTTGTCCGCGAGCGGGAGCGATGCTAAGCTGGCGGATTGCGCGGCACACCTTCACGTTTGCATCGTCACAACTTTTACAATCATCATCTTGTTCGGACCCTGTTGGTATGCACTGCGGTGCTTTCGCTATGCGGCGGTCGGACTCATGAGCGCGGGCCCAGCGAAGCGAGCGCGCCTGTGGTCAGGAAAGTGGAGCCGCCGAATTGGTGGGTAGGCTTGACCGAGGGAGTTGTACTGCTGCTCTCTGGCGAGAATTTGCAGGCGACGCAAGTGGCGTGTGATTTGCCGGAGGTGGTTGTCAAGCAGACGAAGGCGTCGTCCAACGGCGATTATCTTTTCGTGTGGTTGGAATTTTCACCGCAACTGAAGAGCGGAACAGCTGTATGCCGCATTACTACCGCTAAAGGCCAAACGTCGTTCGAAGTCCCGATTAGCTCGCGCAAACCAAAATCTGGGAGAAATCAGGGCCTTGCGCTGGACGACGTGATCTATCTGATCATGCCGGACCGTTTCGCCGATGGCGATCCCAGTAACGACGAACCAGCCGAATTCCCCGGATCGCACAACCGGTCGGATGCGCGGGCGTATCACGGTGGCGACCTGCGTGGGATCAAGGAGCACCTTCCGTACCTTAAGGATTTGGGAGTGACCACGTTGTGGTTGACGCCCGTTGTAAAGAATGGAGCGGCCGCGGATTATCACGGATACGGAGCGGTAGATTTATACGCCGTGGATCCGCACTTGGGAACGCTCGGCGATTATCAAGAACTGGTGGAAGCGGCGCACCAGCAGCGGATGAAGGTGTTTTTCGACGTGGTGCCGAATCACGTGGGGCCTCTCAATCCCTGGGTGAAGGATCCGCCGATGCCGGACTGGTTCCACGGCACCGCGGAGCATCATCTGTCTTCGTCTTCGCCAGTGAAAGGCGGGTTTTATGGCCAGCCGGAGAAGAAGGAGATCACGAGCGACTTGTTTGAGACGCTGGCGGACCCGCACACGCCGGAACAAATGAGGAAGAATCTGACGGACGGCTGGTTCTTCGGCAAATTGCCGGACATGAACACGGAGAACCCGATGGTGGTGCAATATCTAATTCAGAACAGCATCTGGTGGGCGGAGACATCGGGGTTGGATGGATACCGGATCGATACGTTTCCCTACTTGCCGCGGAAGTTCTGGTCGCAATGGCATGGGGCCTTGCGGGGAGTTTACCCGCGCCTGTCAACGATAGGAGAAGTCTTCCATCCGGACCCGACAGTCACGTCGATCTTTGCCGGCGGGCGCAAGGGCTGGGACGGAATTGACACGCAAGTGACGACGGTGTTCGATTATCCACTGTATTTTGCGTTGCGCGATGTTTTGCTGAATGGCGCGCCGGCGGGGCGCATCACGAATATTTTGCGGCAGGACTCGCTGTATCCTCATCCGGATTATTTGGTGTCATTTTTCGGAAATCACGATGTTCCGCGCTTTGCGAGCGCGACGGGCGCGACTCCTGACAAATTGAAACTTGCCTATGGATTGACGTTGACGCTCCGCGGGATTCCCGAATTGTATTATGGCGATGAGATCGGGATGAATGGCGGAGGGGATCCGGACAATCGGCGCGATTTTCCGGGCGGCTGGAGAGAGGATGAGAACGATGCATTCACGCGCGAAGGAAGAACGCGGCAGCAACAGTCGATCTTCGAATATGTGCAATCGCTCTTGCGGCTGCGACGCGAACACGTGGCGCTGCGGGAAGGACAACTTTGGCATCTAGCTTGCGATGATTCCAGCTATGTCTTTCTTCGGGAATCAGGCGAAGAAAAAGTCGTGGTTGCTTTCCACGATGGCGCGAACTCGAAAACCGTAAGCGTATCCTTGCAGGACACACCTGCCGGAGCGCCCGCGAGCATCTCCACACTTTTCGGCGAGGCGCAAGCTCATCTCGATGGGCAGCAACTGACGCTGATGTTGCCTCCGCAGAGTCTTTCGATTTTTGCGTTGAAGTAAAGTCAAGAGTCCCACACCAACGCCGGCCCGTGGTGCACCCCGAATTCGGACATGGCTTAGAGCTTTGTGCTCCGCCCGTGATTTGGTTCTTTGTTGCTATTGCGGTCGTCGGATGCCGGCAGAGACGCCGGCGCTACTTTGCGCTATGAGGAATTTAGTTTCCTGACGGAGACGAGTTCTGTCTCGACGGGCACGCCCTTGGTTATTTTGACGCGGAGCAGCGCCTCAAAAGGCTTCAGATCGCTGCTATTGGAGGCGGAAAGACGAAGCAGAAGCTCTCCGACGGAGTCCGGGCGGCAGACATATTCAACAGCGCCTTGAGTGCCGAAGGTGGTCGTTCCCGCGATAATCATTTCGGAACGGTCGGGGTTCAGGCCCGGCACAAAAGCCACCACGGCGTAGTCTTCCGAGAGCGGAGCGGAGGAGGGACTCGCCAAATAAAATTTGGATTCGCCGGCTTGCGGATGAATGTTTGCGACGGCCAAGTCGCCTTTGCGCGGGCCGGAATCCATCCGCTGGAAAACAAATTCGTGGGATCCGGGAATCTCCAACAGGGTCAAGTTCTCCGACGGGGAGCCCACAAAAATCAGGTCATTGTTCTTGGCGTCGTCCAGGGAGAACAGGCTGCCGCGCTTGACCCGAATCTGCCGGTGGAGCGCGCTGAAAACCTGATCGAGATTATGGACCGCGAGGACTTCGCCGACTCCGGTGTAGTGATCCCAGACGGCGTCGGCCGGATCGCGGGCGGGATTGTAGTAGCGGATCCCGGTCTCCGGCCGGCCGAAAAACGCAGCGTTGCTGAAGACGACCCAGGGCTCGTCCGCGCTATGAAGAAAGGGCTTCCAAAAGACTTGCAGAGATGTGGCGACGGATTCCTCATTGCGCGCGCCGGACACAGAGGATTCCCTGCTGGTGACAAAAAGCGCGATCAACGCAACTGCGAGGAGAACAGATAAAGTGGCGGTGGTGACCAGCCACGCGCGCGGCACCGCCGGCGAGATAGGCGAGTGCGGCTCGTGTTCGAGTCCGCGATCTATCTCAGGGTGGGACTCTCCGGGTTGCCGGTGATGGAACGACAGGGTATAAGCGCCCTTCGCCAGTTCAATGCGAATCGGATCATCGGCGCCTTCGGCGGCGTAATACTCGGCAAGTTTGGCCCTCAGGCGGCCGGCCTGCACCCGAACCATGGAATCAATGGCGGGGTCAAAGTCAGGAGTGCGGCCGAATTCCTCCGTCGCAATTTGATACTCCTTGAGGGGCGTTCCCGGATGAGTGAGAGCGTGGTGAGCGAGGTAGCGAAGCAGCTTACGTAACGACTCCGACCCGTGAAGCACACCACTGTTCGCGACCTTCTCGACCTGCCTCGAAAACAGATCATGCTCGGACATACAGTCCCCATCGCCGGTATGCAACGTCGCGTAACAACGTAACAAAGACGATAAAACTGTGCAAGAGAAGGGTTTCTGAGTGTAACGGTTTCAAACGGTACGAGACTTTCAATCGCGCGCTCGATTTGAGAACAAGATGCCCATTATCACAATGTTGAATCGTTCGGGGTGGACGATTTGTCTTTTCGAGAGCGCTCAATCAGGATGTCCCTTCACGCCGAAAGGGTGTCGATGCGAATCGTTGACCTGCCAGTCCTAAGACTTTCTAAGAAGAGAGGCATACGATGAGCAGCAAGAACTTCCAGTTTCTCGCCAAGGCATTTCTGCTGATTCTCTCGACCGCGACTCTGTGCTTCGCGCAGAGCGACACCGCACGCTTGCAGGGAACGATAACGGACCCGCAGGGCGCGGCTGTCAAGGACGCGACCATCACGGTTACGAGCAAGGAGACGGGACGGCCGTCGACTGTGGCGAGCAACGACCTTGGTTATTATTCCGTCTCGGCGCTTCCGGCGGGCAATTACCATGTGGAGGTCTCGCAGAAAGGATTCAAGAAGGTTACGCGGGACTTGGAATTGCAGGTGGCCCAACTTGGGGTCGCCGACTTCCAGCTGGAGGTAGGTGAGGTCACGGAAACGGTCAACGTGGTTGCCGGATCGCCGGTTATCGATGTCCAGGATTCGGCGATCGGCGAGGTCGTGGAAGCTCGACAAATCGAGGAGATGCCGTTGAACGGCCGCAATTTCACGCAGCTTGCGATGCTCGTACCGGGCGTCGTTCGCGGAAGCGGCAACGCTACGGGTTCGGCTGGCAATGCGGAAACATTCCGCTACGGACAAGAAGGCGGGGCGTCACTGGTGGTGAATGGAATCCGCGCCCAAGCCAACAACTTCATTTTGGACGGAATTGATAACAATGAAGCGCTGGTGAACTCCATTGTGATTTTCCCACCTGCGGATGCGATCGAGGAATTCCGGGTGCAGACCAACATCGCACCTGCCGAGTTCGGCCGGGCTGGCGGAGCGTTGGTGGTGACGTCCATCAAGTCCGGAACCAACGACTACCATGGCAGCGTTTTTTGGTTCAACCGCAACAAAGCGCTGAACGCCGAAGATTTCTTTAGCAGCGGGCCGACTCCGGGTTTCGTACGCAACCAGTTTGGCGGGTCTGCGGGAGGGCCGATCATCAAGAACAAGCTGTTTATCTTTGGCGATTATCAGGGATTGCGGCAAGCCGTACCCAGCGGACCATCCTACTCGACTGTGCCCACGGACCTGATGCGAAAGGGAGACTTCTCCGAGTTGCTGAATCCAGCGTTGACGACCAACCTGGACCTGCCGACGGGCCTCCCGCTGACGCAGAACGGCCCGAACCAACCTGCCCCGATCTATGACCCGTCGACTGACGGCATGGCACCTGTCACAGCAACCAATCCCAACGGCGCGCTGCAATTCATGGGTAATGGCACGCAGCCCAATGTCATCCCCTCGGACCGCTTAAACCCGGCGGCACTAGCTTACCTCAACGCCTACCCCGAGCCGAATTGTGGACCAGGGAACTCCATACAGGACTCGAACTGCGATCCCCTTCATCACAATTTCAAGCTGGAGAGATCCGTGATCGAGAATTGGGATGATTGGGACATCCGCGGTGATTACATTATTAACAGCAAGAATTCTTTATTCGCACGTTTCAGTCACGGCCACACCGACCAGACGAGCACCACCTCCCTGGGCATTCTCCCTTCGGGCTTTGGCTCCGGAACGAATTATAACTGGCCCAACGGCGCTTCGATCGGCCTGACCACGACTTTCACTCCAACGTTCATCAACGAGTTTCGCGCCGGATACGTCCGCGACCAGTACGGGTATACGCCGCCGTTGAATAACGTTGCCTGGTGCACGAAGTTCGGCATCGCCAACTGCTATACAGTGACGAATGTGGGCATTGCGTTGATCGGGGCCTACGCTCAGCAACTTGAGTACACCGGAGACTTTGGACAGTACATTGTTCCGCAGACCGGCTTCAACTATAACGACACAGTTACTTGGATCAAGGGCAAGCACACGGTCAAAATGGGTGTCGACATTTTGCGCCGGCAACTGAATTTGTATCGGCCGCTGCGAGGCAAAGGTGGTTTTGATATGGCAGGGAATGGTTTTCAACCTTGCTGCAATGGTGGCTCGGGACATCTTGACACCGGCTATGAAGTTTCCGACTTGTTCGCCGGTTTCATGGACGACTATTTACACGGTACGCCCTTTGGGATTGTTGGCACGCGGACTTGGGAAAACGGGTTTTTCGCCCAGGACGACTTCCGGGTGACGCGCCGTTTGACGCTGAACCTGGGATTGCGCTGGGACGTCCTCACTTGGCCGACAGAGGTTGACAACAGGCAGGCGAATTTCGACCTGACGACTGGAGCGCTGGTCGTGGCCGGAAGCAACGGCACGTCGCGCACTTCGATTCCCAACGACTATCATGACTTGGGTCCACGCCTCGGCTTTGCCTATCAACTCACTGGCGATGGTAAGACCGTTGTGCGCGGCGGCTACGGGCTCTTTTATTTCATAGATCGTGGCGGCATCAGCAATCAGTTGTCGCAGAATCCCCCGTTCGCCGGCCAACAGACGGTTACTTATGCTGCGGGCTACCGCATTACACTCACCGGCGCTCTACCCTGCTCGCCGAGCTGCTCATCGGCAGATCTAATTTCCACGAATGCCACCGCGCCGTTGCCGACCGGAAATTTCAATGGTTTGGATTTGTCCGCACCGACGAATGTGAGCGTTGTCGGCCTGCTTTCGCAGAATGTCGTTCCGATGGTCTCCGAATGGAACCTTCAGGTGCAGAGACAACTGTGGACAAACCAGTCCATCAGCATCGCCTATGTCGGCACACATGGGGCGCACCTGGTGCGCAATTACAATGCCAATCAACAGCTATTCGTCACGGGTGACAGGCTCTTTCCGAATCTGAACGGCAACGCCACGATCCAGGACACCAGCGGCAAATCGGACTACAACGCCATGCAAATTCAGTATGAACACCGTTTGGCCGCAGGCTTACAGGTAACTGGCGCTTTCACGTGGTCCAAGACGACCGATGACTCCTGCGGCAATCTGGACGCCTGTGCTCCGCAGTTGTACACGGACTATAAGATTGAGCACGGTTTGTCCAGCCAGGACGTGGATTACGTGTTCAGCCCCAGCGTAATTTATGAACTGCCCTTTGGCCGCGGAAAACGATGGGGCGGAGATGTTTCCAGGTGGGTGGATTACGCGATTGGAGGGTGGCAATTCAACGCGATCTACGTGCTCCAGGGCGGGACTCCATTCAGCATCACCGCGAGCGGCACTCCCAGCAGCACGCGCGCAGATCTCGTAGGCAAGCCGGTGATACATCCGGGCAATGTCGCGGACTACGTGGAGGCCGGTGCCTTCGCAGTGCCAGCCAAGAATGGTGCGGGCATCTTCCTAGCTCCCGGCACTTCAGCCCGCGATCTCATCCGTGGTCCGGGATTCTCGAACCTGGACTTTGCTGTGTTCAAGAACTTCGCAATCACCGAGCGGTTCCGGGCACAGTTCCGCGCGCAAGCGTACAACCTAACCAATACGCCGCACTTCTCCAATCCGAGTGATACGAACCTTAACGACGGACACATCGGGCAGATCAACAGCGTTCTAACGAACAGCTGGCGGCAGGTCGAACTCGCCATGCGGTTCACGTTTTAGTCCGGCCACCCCGGGAGGGGCGGGCTTTCGTTGCCCGCCCCTAATCCTCCCGATTCCCTGAAAGGCAATTCGTTGATACGCATCAAATGCCTCCTAGCTGTTTCCCTCCTCCCGGGAATTTTCGCATTGGCCTCGGCAGAGCAGGATGCCCCTAACGCCCCGGGAGAGCTTCCGACGTGGACGTCCGGCGGTAAGGAAGCGGTTGGCACTTCCACGACCGCGGATTCGAAAGTGTGGTTCACGCTGCAAGGCGGAATCCTCACAGAGGTTTATTACCCGCGGCTGGACACCGCCGATGTCCGCACGCTGGAGTTCGCGGTGTGCGACGGGAAAAAGATGTGGGTGGAATCGAAGGATATGGTGCATTCGCTGCGGCGGATTGAGGATGCGGCGCTGCTTTATCAGCAAAGCAGCAGCGATCCGGGCGGGACATTTGAACTCACGAAGACGTACGTGACGGATCCGCAACGCGATGCGCTGTTGATCGACGTCTCCTTCAGCGGCTCGCCGGCAGATTCGCTGTACGTTTTGTTTGATCCGGCGTTGAAGAACAGCGGGTACGGCGATACAGGATTCTCGCAGGGGGACGCGCTGGTCACGCGGAAGGGCGATGTGGCCTCGGCGCTGATCAGCACGCCGAGCTTTGCGGAAATGACCAGCGGCTTCGCGGGGACGAGCGACGGGTACACCGATTTGCTGCGGCATCATGCACTGACGCAAAAATATGAGCGAGCGGAAAACGGAAACGTCCTGCAAGTGGCGAAACTGCCCGGTGCGAAGCATTTCGTGATCGCGCTGGGATTCGGCGCCAACGCTGAAGCCGCGGTGGCAACGGCGAAGAGCAGTTTGCAACAGGACTTTGCGAAGGTCAGCGGCGAATATGTGAACGGGTGGAAAGAATACGTGGGAGGCCTGAGGCATGTGGATCCGCGCTACGAGCGAATGTTTCAGCTTTCCGCGATGCTGCTGAAAGCTCACGAAGACAAGACTTACCGTGGCGCCATGATCGCTTCCATGAGCATACCGTGGGGCTTCGCGGTGAAGGCCGCCGAGCCTAGCGTCGGCGGCTATCATCTCGTATGGGCCCGCGACCTATATGAGATGGCCACCGGGCTGCTTGCGGCAGGCGATCGCGCCGCGGCCGAGCGCGCGTTGAATTATCTGCTTACGGTGCAGCAGAAGCCCGACGGCAGCTTCCCCCAAAACAGTTGGCTGGATGGCAAGCCGTATTGGACAGCATTGCAGATGGATGAAGTTTCATATCCTCTCGTTCTTGCCTGGCAGCTGGGCCGCGCCGATGCGGACACCTGGACGAAGCACCTGAGGCCGGAAGCGGAATTCATAATTTCCCACGGGCCGGTAACCGAGCAGGAGCGCTGGGAAGAGTTGAAGGGTTACTCGCCTTCGACGCTTGCGGCAGAAATTGCGGGACTGGTCTGCGCGTCGGACATCGCGCGGAAAAACCACGCCACAGACGACGCTGAACATTACTTGCGGGTGGCCGATGATTGGGCCGCCAACCTCGAAAGGTGGACGGTCACGACGACCGGGCATCTCGGCTCGCCCGGTTCTGGAGCAGGCTATTACATTCGCATCGATGAGTCCGCCGATCCCAATGACGGAGCAACGCTGGACGTGAGAAATGGCGGCGGCGTGTGGGACAAGCGCGACGTGGTGGACGCCGGATTTCTGGAGTTGGTGCGGTTGGGAATTCGGCCCGCTGGCGATCCAATAATCGCGCATTCGGTTCAGGTGATAGATTCCACCATTCGCGTCGAGACTCCCAATGGCCCGGGCTTTCGCCGCTACAATCACGATGGATATGGAGAAACCTACTTTGGCGGTCCGTGGCTTGGCCAAGGCATTGGGCGGCTTTGGCCCATCTTTACCGGGGAACGCGGGGAATACGAGATTGCGCTGGGGCATGACCCGACGGTGTACCTCATGTCCATGCAACGCTTCGCTAATGCGGGGGGAATGATTCCGGAACAGGTCTGGGATCAAGCGGAACCGACTGCGTCCCATTTTTCCTTTGGCTACGGGACCGGGAGCGCGACGCCGCTGGCGTGGAGTATGGCGGAATTTCTTCGGCTGGCGGCTTGTGCAGAAGAGAAGCGCATCGTGGAAACCCCCAGGGTCGTGGCCGAGCACTTCCAGGAATTGCGTAAGTAAGTTTATTCGAGTGACTGAGTCTCTCTGGCAAGCTGCCGATCAGGCCCTGGCGCCCGAGTCGCCGACTCTTCTCTCTGTGGTATAAACTCTCACTCGCGCCGGTACAAAACTCGCTCAGATGAATAGAAACAGCAGATTGAACATGGCCCGGAGTTACGTCAGAATTGTCGATGGACACCGAGTTGAGTCACTGATCCGACGGACGGCCGCAGTTTTGGCAAATCACAGAGTCAGAATCGACGGCCACGCATGAAACGGGCTCCGATTTTTCCGTTCATCGTTGCCGCGCTCGCAGCAGTGACCGTTGCGGGAATAGACGCCGGCCAGCGTTCTAATCCTGTGCAATCTTCCGCCACCCACGTGACGCCAGGGCCGGTGCATTTCGTGGACATCGCGCCACAAGCGGGAATCAACGCGCTGAACGTCTACGGCAGCGACAAGCACAAAGAGTTCATTATCGAGACCACGGGAAATGGCAGCATCGTCTTCGACTACGACAACGATGGTTGGCCTGACATTTTTCTTCCGAATGGCTCGACCGTCGAAGGATTCCCGCCGGGCGGGGCCCCGACAGGGCACCTTTATCACAACAACCACGACGGCACTTTCACGGACGTGACAGCAAAGTCCGGGCTCGCGCGCGCCGGGTGGGGACAGGGCGGCTGCGTCGGCGATTACGACAATGACGGCAACCTGGATCTCTTTGTGACGTACTGGGGGCAAAATGCTCTCTACCACAATAATGGCGACGGCACATTCACTGACGTCGCCGAGAAAGCAGGGCTGAGTACCGCCAGGGCGGAGTGGAACACGGGGTGCAGCTTCGTTGATTATGATCGCGATGGAAAAGTGGATCTGTTCGTGTCGCGATACGTGGATTTTTCATACGATGACGCGCCGCGGCCCGGGCAGACGCACTCGTGCCACTGGAAGGGTTTGGAAGTGTTGTGCGGGCCGCAGGGCTTGAAGATCCCGGTCAACGCGCTGTATCACAACAACGGAGACGGGACATTCACAGACGTGTCGGAGAAGTCGGGAATCCGGCGCACCTCTGGCTGCTACGGATTCACATCATTGACAGCAGATTTCGATCACGACGGCTGGCCGGACATATATGTTGCATGCGACTCTACGCCCAGCCTTCTCTATCACAACAACCACAACGGAACGTTTACGGAGATAGCCAAGAATGCGGGCGTGGCTTACAACGAAGATGGAATCCCGCAAGGAAGCATGGGCGTTTCCGCAGACGATTACACCCATGCCGGCTTTCAGGACATCGTGAAGACGAACTTTAGCGATGACACTCCCACACTCTTCCTCAATCGGGGTAACAATGAGTTTGACGACGTCACGAAATCGGCAGGCCTCGCGCAGATTTGGCAATGGTTGGGGTGGGGAGTGCAATTCATCGATTTTGATAACAGCGGCTGGCCTGGCATCTTGATCGCCAACGGGCACGTCTATCCCGACGTAGACGGAAAGGGAGTGGGCACGACTTATCGAGAGCCTAAAGTCGCTCACTACAATCTGCGAAACGGCAAGTTCGCGAACATCACGGCTCAGGCCGGAGCAGTGTTGAGCGAGTCCCACGCCGCCCATGGCATGGCTCTCAGCGATCTGTTCAATAACGGACGCCAAGATGCCGTCATAAATAACATGAACGAACCTCCAGCGCTTTACTACAACACTGCACCGGTCGGAAATTTTATCAGCCTGAAACTGGTCGGCGTGAGGTCGAACCGCGGGGCCCTGGGGGCGGTGGTGACACTCGAGCAAGACACGGACAAACGCGAGAAGGAAGTGCGGAGCGGGGACGGTTATATATCCCAGAGCGATTTGCGGCTGCACTTCGGGCTGGGCAGCGCGCCGAAGGCGGATAAAATCACAATTCGTTGGCCGAGTGGGCTCGTGGAAATACTCAAAGATCTTTCAGCCAATCAATTCTATGTGGTGCGCGAGGGCAGCGGTGTGGATTCAGCGCAAACACACGGAGTGAGCAACGTCGTGATCAAAAGTCCCGAGGGAGAATCGAGATGAACTCCTCTCGTACTTGTCGTTCGCCAAAGCTCTCTTCGTCCGCAGAATCAACAGCTTGCTGCAATCTCCCCACCCGTAATCTGGTATTAGGCCAAGCCGTGTTCAACTTATCTTTCTTGTTGTTCGGCGCGCTTGTCAACTTGTTTCGCAGCCGCGACGACCTTGTCTTTGAGAACTTCGTGCTCCGCCAACAACTCGCCATGCTGAAGCGGCGAAGTTCGGAATGCGACGTTACATACATTCGGCCACACGCCGCTTAAAATCGCGGCGGACATGTGCACCGACGGCGTTGAGGCCAGCCAGTAAGACGCTGCCACGGCGGCAGAATGCGATATCTTCGGAGCATTTGTTCCTAACTGTTCCTAAATTCGGAACAGATACGGGCAGCGCGAACGTGAACTAGGAATTAGAGAGAAGCCGAGATCGTTCGTAGATATAAATAAAAAAGGGCGTGTCGAGGTTTAGCCTCAAAACGCCCATGGTTGCGGGGGTTGGATTTGAACCAACGACCTCCGGGTTATGAGCCCGACGAGCTACCAGGCTGCTCCACCCCGCGTTGCAATAATAGCGGAAGCGCACTGTAGCGTCAAATTCGGTGCGCGATAGGCGCGTCGCCGGAACTTGGCGGTTTGTAAACCGGGGCGAATCGCGACTGCGGTGCGCGCCACGCTTCAGGCCGCGTCGGGCGAGGCTTCGGAATCGGTGTGGCGATAGAAGCGCTCGTCGCAGGAATCGCAGCGATAGGGGCGTACGTGGAAGAGCGAGAGGATGTGGCGCTCGTAGAAGGAGCGCCGATGAGACTTCGAGATTTTCCGGCTGCCGCAGTTCGGGCAGTAACGCTGACTTTGCACCTTAAAAAGTGGCAGGAGCGGCCTCTTCCCAGCGGACCTGATTTTGGGATCGGCGGCCAGCCCGTCGGAAGATATTGGGCTTGAAATGAAAGGGTGAATTTGTCCGACGCCGTTTCTTCGAATTCGATGCTATTGGCTCAGGCAGTCATACGCATGGCAGCCCGTTGCGCCTGGTCCCTGGTCGCATGAATTAGAGTCATTTCCACGTCAGTCGGTTGCACGGGGCAGCGGATAACTTCGAAGGCGCCGAGGCGCATAGCTTCGAGGTATTCGTCCCATTCGCCGGTCTGGAGCATGACCACAAAGCGCGAGGCTTTCCGTCGCGTGTCTCCGCTCTGAAGCAGCTCGCGGTACGAACCGCCAGGAACGCGCTCATCGCAAAAGACGAGCGCAAGTGGCTGGCGGCAGAGAACTTCTTGGGCTTGTTTGACGCTGCACGCGACGTAGACGTTGATCATCAGTCCGTCCAGGATGCGGACAAGCGATTTCACGTGTTCCATGCGTTCCGATACGACTAAAGCATCGAGTTGGTATTGCATCTGAGCTCTCCGTGAATCGCTCGTCTCGAGTGTGATTCGCCAGTCCCACCTTTCGTTGCCCGGACATTAACCGATCCGCCGCGACGTGACGTGTGGGGCGGTACCGTATAAGGCTTCCGCCATTCCGCGTCAATACCGGTTATTACTTAGGGGACGTCCGCAACCCGCCGGAAGTTACGCGGCGACGCTACGTTTTTCGAGGAATGAATAGAGCACCGGCATGACGAGGAGCGTGATGAAGGTGGAGAGCAAGAGGCCGCCGATGACGGCGAGGGCCAGCGGCTTCTGGAGTTCCGCGCCGGCGCCGAGTCCAAGAGCGAGAGGAAGCAGGCCGAAAAGAGTCGCCAGCGTGGTCATCAGGATTGGGCGAATGCGGATTTTCCCGGCGGCGACGAGGGCTTCATCGAGCGAGGCGCCTCCTTCTTCTTGAAGCTTGTGGACGTACTCGAAGAGGATGATTCCGTTTTTCACTACCAGCCCGACCATGAGAATGATTCCCATGAACGAGGAAACATTCAGGGCCGTGCCGGTGACGAGCAGCATGAGAAAGACACCGAGAAGAGAGAGTGGAGCAGCCGAGAGAATGATTAGCGCGGGGCCGAAGGAACGGAATTGGATCACGAGGACGACGAAGACGGCTGCGAGCGCCAGACTGAGGACATAGAGCAACTGGTGAAATGAAGCTTGCTGGCTCTCGTACTGGCCGCCAATCTCGTAAGAAGTGTTCACCGGGAATTTGATCTGCCTGATGACCTGCCGAACGTCGTGAATAGCGCTGCCTAGATCGCGATTTTCCAAACGGGCGGTCAGGGTCACCATGAGGCGCTGGTTTTCGCGCTGGAGCTGGTTTTCGCCGCGCACCTGATCTACCTGCGCGAGCGAGGAAAGCGGAACAATCTGCTTCGACGGCGTGACAAGCGGAAATTGCTGAACGGCCGAGAAGTTTCCTCGGAATGAATCCGGAAAGCGCAGACGGATGGGGATGGTGCGATCCGCGCGGCGCAATTGCGTCTCCGAGATTCCGAGAAGCCCGGCGCTCACCTGTGCGCTGACCTGATCGGGCGTCAGGCCGGCGCGGCCGGAGAGGTCGGGATTCACGTGGAAGACGATTTCAGGATTGCCTTTTGTGATGCCCACGAAATCGACGAGGCCTTTGATTTTCTCGAGGCGCGGCTGGATCTCCTCGGCAAGCTGCTCGAGAGTTGGCATGTCGTTGCCGAAGAGCTTGATTTCGACCGGCTCGGGCGAACCTTCGAGATCGCCGATCATGTCCTGAAGAATTTGAGTGAACTCGACGTCGATGCCGGGGATGTTTTTGGCGATCTGGTCGCGCATGTCGTCAATTACCTCATCGGCGGCGCGGCGTCGTTCGGAGGACGGGCATCCGATCCAAGTGCGCGGCCAATGGCAGACGGGCTTGAGCTTTACGAGGATGTCGCCGGTATTTTGCTCCGTGGCGTATAGGCCGAGCTCGGCGCCGGTGCGCCGGGAGAAGGAGGCCGTCTCGGGCATATCGGCGACGCGCTTTTCGACCAGCGTGAGGATGCGATTGGTCTCGTCGAGTGAAGTGCCTGGGGGCGTGCGGTAGTCGAGGACGTAACCACCTTCGTCCATTTCGGGAAGAAAGCCGGTTCCCACCTGTGTGAACACGAAGATGCCTACAGCGACGGATGCGACGGCGGCTAGGACGACCCATCGGCGATGTTTTAGAGCGCCACGAACGGCGCGTTCGTACACGCGATTGACTGGAGCGATGAAGTGGGCGGACTCTTCGCGGTGCGTCACGTTGGAGAGGAAGCGGATCGAGAGGAGCGGGATCACGGTGATGGCGAAAACGAGCGAAAGAAGGATCGAGACTCCCAAAGTGAGACACAGGGCAGTGAAGAATTCTCCGACGACGCCCTCAAGAAGCGTTAGTGGTAGAAAGACGACCAGAGTTGTCGCCGTGGAGCCGATGACGGGCCCGAGCAACTCGCGCGTACCGGACTCCGCGGCTTGACGCGGATCTTCGCCGAGACCAAGGTGGCGATAGATGTTTTCGATGATCACTACGGCGTCGTCAATGATCAGACCGATCGCGATGGCTAGACCGCCGAGAGACATCAAGTTCAGCGAGCCGCCGAAGCACTTGAGGAAGAAGAAAGTGCCGATTACCGAGAGTGGCAGCGAAGTGGCGGCTACGAGAGTGGTGCGCATGTCGCGCAAGAACGCCAGAAGAATGATGACCGCAAGAAGACCGCCGATGAGAATAGCGTCGCGAACGCTGCCGATCGAATCGGAGACGAATTCCGCGAGATCGTAAACGATGGAAATGTGCAGCGTCTTCGGGATCGCCGAGCCGAGGTCTATGAGTTGGTCTTTGACGTCCTGCGTAAGCTGGAGAATATTCCCGCCGATTTGGCGAGAGATGTTGATGAGCGCGGCGGGCTGGCCATTTCCGGTGATGAGCGTTTGGCGATCCTGGACGCCGTCGCGAACCTCGGCTAGATCGCGGACGCGGATGGGGACGCCGTTCTCGATGGTGACGACAGTTGAGCGAATGTCGTCGAGATCGGCGAACTGGCTCGTGGTGAGAACGAGATATTGAGAATAATCTTTCGAGAGGCGGCCGACCGAAGTGACCTGGTTCGTGGATTTCAGTTCGTTCGAAATATCGACGAGCGACAACCGGTGGGCGAGCGCTTTCTGCGGATCCACGATTACTGAAACTTCGCGAGTGTCCGTGGCTTGGACCTGAATCAGCCCGACGCCGGGCACGCGGCTAAATAGTGGACGCAATACATACTGGGCGTCGTCATGCAGATCAGCGTCTGGGACATTCCCATTCAAGATGAGGCTCAGCACCGGAAACACTACGGGTGAAACTCGCTCGACCTGGGTTTCCGTGTTTGGAGGGAGGGAGCCCTGCGCGTCGCTCACCCGCGCCTGCACAAGCTGCAGTGCGTACTGCATATCCATTTCCGGATTGAAAAGGATTGAGATTTCGGAGTTTCCGCGGATGGTTTTGGAACGCACGCGATGCACGCCCATAGCAGTGCTGGCGGCTTCCTCGAGAGGCCGAGTGACGGTGAGGAGCATCGCGTCGGGCGAGAGATCGCCGGAATGAGCTAGGATGACGATGCGGGGGAAATTCAATTCCGGATAAATGTTGCTGGGAAGCCGGAAGACGGCCAGGAGTCCTGCGATGCAGAGAAAAGCCGTGAGCAGGTACACGGCGTAACTATTGCGGCGGCAAGAGGCGACGACGTTCATGGCTTGATCTGAACGTCGGCTTGATCGGGGAGGCCATAGCCGCCCGAGAGGATCACGGTGTCGCCTTCGTTAACGCCGGAGAGAATTTCGACGCGATCTTTAGTTTGAATTCCGAGCTTTACGTCCGCGGCGGTGGCCTTGTTCTGTTCGACGCGATAGACGCGCGGATCGCCTTTATCATCGCGGTAAACGGCGTCAGGAGGAAGCGTGAGAGCATCCGGATGATTCTCGACGGCTATTTCCGCGGTCAGATACATTCCGAGGCGAAGTACGCCATTCGAATTTGGAATGCGGATGCGAATGAGGCCCACGTTGGTAGCAGCGTCGACGGCAGGCGAGATGGCGACCACGCGGCCGCTGAGCTTTTTGGCGTTGAAGGCATCGCTTTCGATCGCGAGCGTCTCGCCCACGCGCAACTTCGCGAGATACATTGCGGGCAGATTGCCAAGCAGCTCAACTTTCGAGAGTTCGGCGACCTCGGCGACCGGTTGTGCGGCGGTGCCGTCAACTTGCTCGCCGACACTGACAAAACGCTTGGCGACTTTTCCCGTCAGAGGCGAACGAATTTGCGTGCGGTCGAGTTGCATGCGGGCGATAGAGAGGCTGGCCTCGGCCTGCTTAAGACTAGCGGCCGAGACGCTCTCCTGCGTCGCGGCGTCCTCGAAATCCTTGCGCGATGCGATGCCCCGTTGATACAAATCCTCGTTGCGCTTCTTCGAAGCTTGCGCGTTTTCCAGGTTGGCCTTCGCCTGCGCCTCACCCGCCTCGGCCTGGAGAAGCTGATCGTGCAGCGGGCGCGCGTCTAACTGTGCAATCACTTCGCCAGCCTTGACTAAATCGCCTTCGGCGACTTTCATTTCCGCGATGCGGCCAGAAACGAGTGAGCTGACTCGCACATCGTGATTGGGGATCGCCGCGACGGTGCCGCTCACGGTCACTACATCTTGAATGTCCGAGCGGGTCACCTGAGTGACGGTCACTTCGGCCTTGGCGGCTTCCTTGTCACTGCCGTCGGCTGCCGCGGAAGGCGTGCCGTGGGAGCAACCCATCAGCAACGCAACGGCTGCGATTAATGCGAAATTCGCACGGGGCTGGAGCAATCTCATGTTCGCAGCTTTCTCCTCTATTCCAGCGGAACGCCTACGATTTCTTCCAGCTCGGCGAATGTCGTTTGCATGGCGAGAAGACTATCGAGGTATTCGCTATCGACTTGCTGAATATCCTTCTGCGCGGCGACGACACTTAGGATGTTTGTCTTTCCGGACTTGTAGCTGTCCTCGGCCATGTCTTCGAGATGGTGCGACGCGGGTACGAGAGTTTGCGAGTAGAGCATCACTTGAGCGGCGCGCGACGTAAATTCGTAGTAAGCAGCCTCGACTTGACCGGCGACGGCGCGTTTTTTTGCCGCCAGCTCGTCTTCGAGTGCATGGGAAACCGCCTGGGATTGCGCGATCTCGCCCTGATTGCGGCTGAAGATCGGGAGCTCCATCGAGACTTGGCCGCGCGCGCCTTCGCGAAAACCATCTGCTCCTGGAGAATTGAAATCTGCGCCGAATTCGACTCCGAGATTGGGGATGCGTTCGGCTTTGAGCAGCCGCAGCCGGGTGTCTTCGACTTTGGCTTCCTGGAATAGGTGTTGAACTTCGGCATTGGAGTCGACGGCCTTCGCCGCCAGCTCGTCGAGGCTCGCGGGGCTGGGGGAAGCGTCGAGAGCGCTTGAAAGATCCCACGAGGTCGGCGCGGCCACGTTTAGCAGGACGTTGAGGCGGCTAAGAGCCACTTGTTCGTCGCGGACTGCCACTTGGGCCTCGGCATTCGCGCGCGAGAGTTCGAGCTGCGCTTGGATTACTTCGAGTTGCGGAATATCCCCGGCGTCGAAGCGGGCTTGCGCTATGTCGTGCAGGCGCCCGGCCAGGCTGGCGACTTCTCTTTTCTCCTGGGTCACGCGGCGCTCGAAGGCCAAGCCGAAATAGGCTTCGCGGACATTTCTTCGCAATTGTCGCTCGGCCGCTGCGATATCGAAGTCCGTCAAGGCGCCTTCCTGCCGCGCCAGTTCGATGCGCTGCTTGCGCCTGCCGCCGATCTCGATGGGTTGATCGACGAATAAGCTTTCGTGGGGAGTGTCACGCAAAGCGGCGAAACTAACCGTTGGATTCGGGATTTCCTTTGCGGCGCGCACGCCCGCCAGAGAGACGGCGCGCTGGTCGCGGGCAGCCCGAAGATCGAGGTTATCGCGGGTGGCACGACTGAGCGCGTCTCCCAGGGACAACGGCTGCGGCACCTGGGCTTTGGCCGGCGGCGTCGCCGCGAATAGGAACAAAAAGCAGACTGTGAGGATGCTGCGAAATATCACGCGATAGGCCCCCTTTCCCGCCACGCGCCCCAATCTAGTCCTCCCATCTGAAATCTGGCTGAAAGGGCGCCAATTGCAAACGGGCGCAGACGACAAAAGGGCTATTGGATTCCAGTAACGGCTATGAAATCTGGTAACGCGTCGGGGGCGGAATATGCTTGAGGAAACAGGGTCGGAGGCGCCTCGGTCCAACGTATAACTCATTGAAACACAGCTAGGTACTGTACCTTGACCGGGGGCTTGGGCGTGGCATACTCCCGCACAGAAAGTAGGGGTTCCACGGGGCTGCGGGACGGCACGACTCGGTATTGCTCGAGTGTCCCGAAAATCACTGGGCGATTTCGCGCGGCCGCGCGGGTCCACGCGAGAGTTAGGCGATATCTGAATCGTTGTACAGCAAATAAAACAGCAGTAATATCCGGGACCAAATACTCTGATCCGCGGAGGCTCCGAGCGTTCGGACGGTCGCTTTTGCAAGCACCGATATGATTGGCAGAGTTCGGGTTGTTTTGAATTTTTCTGAAACCGTAGAAGAGCGGCGCGGGAACTCAGAACTCCAGGAGGAAAACGTATGAAGAAGTTAATTTCATTGGCGTGCGTGTTCGTATTCCTGCTTGTGGGGACTCGCGCGGCTCGCGCGCAGGGCGTGGGATCGTCAGGCAATATTTCGGGGACGGTGACCGATCCATCCGGCGGCGTGATGCCGAAAGTCACGGTAGTTGCCGAGGAACTCTCGCGAGGAATCAAGTTCACGGCAGCCACTGAGAGCAGTGGTGTCTACCGGCTCAACGGACTGCCTCCGGCGATTTACACGCTGACTGCCCGAATGTCGGGATTTCAAACTGAGGTCTTGAAAGGCGTGGTGGTGAACGTCGGCGCAACGACGATTGCGGATATTCACCTTACCATCGCATCCTCTGCCACACAGGTCGAAGTTAACGCGGAACCGCCGGTAGTCGAGACGGAGCGCGGCAGCCAGGCGAACACGCTGACGGAGCAATACATCGAAGATCTGCCGATCAACCGCCGCGACTATCTAACGTTCACACTGCTCATGCCGGGCGTTTCGGATTCGACTAGATTGGCTGACGATCAGGACTTTCGCGTCAAGCAGACGCCACAGAGCGGGCTTTCTTTCTACGGGAGCAACGGACGAGGCAATAGCATCACCGTGGATGGCGGTGAATCGCAGGACGATGCCGGCGGCGTGCGTCCGACTGTGGGACAGGACGACGTGCAGGAATTTCAAGTGAACCGCAGCAATTACACCGCTGAACTCGGAGGAGCGAGCGGCGCGTCGATTAACATCGTGACGAAGTCCGGCACGAACGACGTGCACGGTAGCTTGTTCGGCTTCTTCCGGAACGACGCACTGGACGCGCGCGATCCTTTTGCGTTTAGCCAGGCGCTGGCGAAGGGCGCGGTGTTCGATCCTTCTGCACCGGATATAAGCGGCCAGCCTATCAAGAATTCCCTGCAGCGCTATCAATTCGGCGGAAATGTGGGTGGCCCGATCCAGAAGGACAAGACATTTCTTTTCGGTTCATTCGAGGGACTTCTGCAGGACGCTCAGAACGCAGTACCGTTGCTGACGGACACAAGCATTTTTCGCCCGACCGCAAGCCAGCAGGCTGCACTCTCGGCGTTGGCTGGCAATTCAGGAACGGTTCCCTGCCTTAGTGGGCCTGTGGGCGGTTTTCTATCGGCTACATTGTTTGGTGGCATGTCAAGTTTTCCGGGACCCGTTTGCGCAGCCATACTCACAGGCGCCTTGACGGTGAATCCCGGAGCGCCGATTCCGTCCGCCGCCGCCGTCAACTCTTACCTCGTAAATCAGTTTGAAAGTAACGGCGGCCTGTTTCCTTACAATACTCGCGAATACCTTGCCTCGGTGCGATTTGACCACCGCTTCAGTGAATCCGACCAACTGTCTCTCACATACCGCTATGCACATGATTTGGAGGAGAATCCGGACGTTCAATCACTGACGGGATTCTCGGCGGGCAGTTCGATTCACAATTACGACAACAACCTTCAGGTTGCGTGGTTTCACCAGTTCAGTCCCAGAACACTCAATGAGTTCCGGGCGCAATATGACTATGACAGTTTTAATGTAATTCCAAACGAGCCCGCACAGGTGGGGCTCCAAATCTCGGGCTTTGCGAATAACCTGGGAACGAACATCTTTCTTCCCAATTTGACGATCTTGCGGCGCCCTGAGATCGCGGACAATTTCACGATGATCCGCGGCAAACACACCATGAAGTTCGGCGCGTCCGAACTTTTGCGCGGGAACCACACGGAGTCGCACACGTTTCTCCCCGGGCGGTTCGTGTTTGGGACCTTGCCGGGAATACTGCTGACTCCGCAGCTACCGAGCTTGTCGTCGCTGGAGTCCGCGTCCTTCGGTCTGCCGCAGGTCTATCAGCAGGGATTTGGCGATGCTGATTATCCAGCGTATTCGCGTCCGCTGACGGGGCTCTACTGGCAGGATTCCTGGGCGATCGCGTCAAATTTCACGCTCAACTTTGGAGTGCGCTATGAGATCGACTCGCAATTCGAGCCGCTGAACACGTATTACCGCGATTTTGGCCCACGCGTATCGTTCGCTTGGGACCCGTTCAAAGACCATAAGACGGTGATTCGCGGCGGCTACGGAATTTTCTATGGGCCCGTGGACGCGCAGATCAATCAAGTGGACTTGAGCCTTGGGGTGCTGAACAAGGATCACAGCACGGTCGAGAACCAGCACAATTCGAGCCAGGTTCCTGACCAGGTCAATAACGTCGTGGGCACGTGCGGGATTTCCTTCGCGGGGTCCGTGATTTTCCCAGGGAGCGGCAGCGGCAGCCCGTGCACCCGCTTCATCTCAATTTACGTTGATCCCATCAGCCCTTCCGGCCTGCCGATTGCGACGGCGGATCAAGTGTTTGGCACTCTTTTCGCAGGGGGGCTGATTCAATGTACGACGCCTACGGCGGGGAACAGTGCTTGCATTACTCCCCAGTCTCTGGGCCCAATGTCAGCGGGCGGCCTTTTTCCGAACCCGTTGGGTTCTGGAATCTTCCCGGCGAACAACGGCCCGGTGTCGCCACTGACGGTACTATTCAGCAATCCGCCGAACTACAAGCCTCCCTACTCGCAACAGATTTCGCTCGGGATCGAACGGGAGATCGCTCAGGGTTTCTCAATCTCCATCAGCGGAATCTACTCGCACACTCTGCGGTTGCCGGTGGCGATTGACACGAACCTACAGCCCTCGACGCCGACGAGCACGATCACTCTCGCCAATGGAAAGACCGTGACCTACAAAAACTGGAACACGAGCGCCACGGCCGATCCATACGCAGGATTCGAATCGGCGGGTGCCGGGGCTGGCGGTGTCTATCCGTGCGCCATCACTCTGAACGGCTTCGGCCAGCCGGTCTCGCCCTGCTTCGTTAATCCTTTGATTGTCCAGAATAACCAGTACACGTCGGCGGCATCTGCGCTGTACGAGGGCGGGATCATCGAAGTGAAGAAGCGCTTCGGGAATAACTTCACGCTTTTCGGGAACTATACCTACAGCAAAGCGTACGACACATCGACCGACTTCAACACCGATTACGGCCCGCAGGATCCTACGAACTTGGGAGCGGACCGGGGGCTCTCGGAGTTCGACGAGCGCCACAAATTCGTGGTCGCCGGAGTTTTCGACAGCCCGTTCAAGGAATCGATCCTTTCGGGCTTCTCGCTCGCTCCGATCTTCTCGTATCACAGCGGCCACCCGTTCAATTTGCTCGCAGGAGGCGAAGTGAATGGTAACAATCACACCACGAATGAGCGGCCCGTCGGCGCACCGCGCGACAGCGGTCTTGGGCCCAACCTGTATGATTTCGACATGCGATTGAGCTGGGAGCACAAGATCGCTGAGCGGCTAAAGATGCAGATCACCGCAGAAGCGTTTAACCTTTTCGATCGCACCAACTATGCCAGCGTGAACAACGAAGTCGGACCTTTCTTCCCGTTGACTCCGGGATTCACTGGCTTCAACGTAAAAGGGATAAAGCCCGGAACGCTTCTGCCTGACGGAACGACCGCCGGGCCCAGCACGCCGCTAGGCTTTACTTCGGCGTTGCCCATGCGGCAATTCCAGCTTGGCGTTCGGTTCACCTTCTAACTAGCTTCCTTCGCGGAGAGCGGCGCGCTCGAATCGAGCGCGCCGCCTCTGCTGAGGCAGCGTTTCCAGCTTGCTGTCTCGCGTGCAATCCCTCCTCGAGATCAATCCGTGCCGATTTGTTGGCTTGCAATTCCCTGCCGGAATTTCTAACATTCCCCGGCCATCACCACGAGGGCGCGTGAATTCATGAACGTCAAACAACTGTTTGACCTTACCGGACGTGTGGCTATCGTTACCGGTGGCGCGGCGGGCCTCGGGCTTCAGATGGCCGAGGCGCTGGCCGAAATGGGCGCCAACATCGTTCTCTGTGCGCGCAAAAAGGACCGCTGCGAACAGGCGGCGAAGGACTTGGCAGAGCTCGGCGTGAAAACCCTAGCGCTCGGCTGCGACGTAAGGAATCCGGCCAGCATTCGCGAAGTGGTAGACCGCAGCGCCGCCGAGTTCGGCCAAATCGATATTTTGATCAACAACGCTGGTGTTTCCTGGGGCGCGCCGGTGGAAGACATGCCGCTCGAAGCCTGGAACAAGGTGATCGAGACAAATCTGACCGGAACGTTTCTCTTCTGCCAGGCAGCGGGCAAGATCATGCTTCGCCAGCGCCGCGGGAAGATCATCAATGTCGCTTCCGTTGCCGGATTTCGCGGCGCGCCTCGCGAGCTTCCGGCCATCGGCTACCACGCGAGCAAAGGCGGAGTGATCGCGTTGACGAAGGACTTGGCTTGCAAGTGGGCCGGGCATAATATCAACGTGAATGCCATCGCCCCAGGCTGGTTCCCCACGCACATGTCGGAAGTAGTGATCGAACGCAACAAGGAAGCCTTTCTGAAACGCATTCCGCTGGGACGATTTGGCTCCGAGAACGATTTGAAGGGAGCGGCGGTGTTTCTCGCTTCGGACGCCTCAGATTTTATTACCGGGCATGTGTTGGTAGTTGACGGAGGCCAAACCGCCTAAGCAGGCGGGCGCCGCTTCATGAATATCCCTCTTACCCCCGTACGATTCTTGCGATACGCGCAGCAACAATTTCCCGACACGACTGCAATCGTGTGCAAGGAATTGCGGTTGAACTATGCGCAGTTTGGCGAGCGCGCTTCCAAGCTGGCCGGCGCCCTGCGCGCCGCAGGAGTGACACCCGGCGACCGCGTTGCGTTCATGAGCCTCAATTGCCACCGGCTTCTTGAGGCTTATTATGGAGTTTTGGAGGCCGGTGCAGTGCTGCTGCCGCTGAATATCCGGCTCGCGCCGCAGGAGATCGCCTTTATCCTCAACGACTCTGCGGCAACCATGCTGTTCGTCGAAACCGAATTTCTCGAGGTCGTGAATTCATTCCGCGACAGCGTTCCATCGCTGAAATCGATCGTCCTGCTCGATGGCGAGCCGCGGCGAGATTGGCTCGCGCGAGAGAATTACGACACGATGATCGCCGCGGCTGCTCCCTATCAGCCCGATATCATGGCCTTCGATGAAAACGCACTCGCGGAGCTTTTCTATACGAGCGGCACGAGCGCTAACCCCAAAGGCGTGATGCTCACCCATCGAAACATCTACCTACACGCTTTCTACATCTGCCTGAGCTTTAATCCTTCGATCGACATGGTGCACCTGCACACGATTCCCCTGTTCCACGCAAACGGCTGGGGTGCGGCGCATTTCGTCACGCAATTGGGCGGCAAGCACGTGATGATGCAGCGGTATGATGCGGCTGAGGTGTTCCGCTTGATTGAAAAAGAGCGCGTGACAGGCATGGGCGTGGTGCCGATTATGGCGCTGGCTTTGATTCATTCACCTGAACTCGGCAAGCATGACTTGAGCAGCCTGGACCGGATTAGCATCGGCGGCTCAGCATCTTCTCCAACGCTGGTGCGTGAACTGGAGCGAAAGCTGGGCTGCCTCTGCTTTTCGGGCTATGGGCTGACGGAGACTTCGCCGACGCTTTCGACCTCCGTTTCAAAGCCGGGTTGTGACTGGCAGGGCGAACAGAAATTTGCCGGTCAGGCTATGACCGGCTACGCGATTCCCGGAGTTGAAATGCGCGTCGTGGACGCCAACGACGTGGATGTGCCGCGCGACGGCAAGACCATCGGCGAAATTATCACGCGCAGCGATGGCGTGATGGCGGGCTACTGGAATCAGCCCGAAGCCACTGCGGAAGCGATGCGCGGCGGCTGGTTTCATACCGGCGACATGGCAACGATCAATGAGCATGGCTATCTCCTGATTGTTGATCGCAAAAAAGACATCATCGTCAGCGGTGGGGAGAACGTCTCTTCGCTGGAAGTCGAGAAG
Source organism: uncultured Acidobacteriota bacterium (assembly GCA_963812645.1). GTDB lineage: Bacteria > Acidobacteriota > Terriglobia > Acidiferrales > UBA7541 > Palsa-147. The sequence continues at coordinate 103,684 of CAWEVU010000012.1, read as the reverse complement.
GCGCTGGCGGCGCATCCGGCGATCTATGAGGTTGCGGTCATCCCCGTCCCGGATGCAAAGTGGGGCGAGTTGCCGAAGGCCCTCGTGGTGTTAAAGCCGGGAGCGAAAGCTACGGAAGCGGAAATTCTGGAATTCTGCCGGGCGCGCCTGGCGCATTACAAATCGCCGCGGTCCGTGGAGTTCTTTGAGACCCTGCCGAAAACGGGCACCGGTAAAGTCCTGAAGAAAGAGCTGCGCAAGAAATATTGGGGCGGACAGAATACAATTCGACCGGAGTCTGTAGGAAACGATTAGAGTTGCAGGAGCGTAGCGCAAATGGATCTCAATCTCTCACCTGACGAGCTTAAATTTCGCGACGAGCTGCGGGCGTGGCTCGAGGCCAATGTCCCGCGCGAATGGGATGACGCGCGTGAGGAATCGCTCGATCGCCGCTTCGACTTTCTCCGCAAGTGGCAGCGGCAACTTTTCGACGGCGGATGGGCCGGAATTTCCTGGCCGAAGGAGTATGGCGGGCGCGGCGCGAGCTTGATGCAGCAGGTGATTTTCTGGCAGGAAATGGCGCGTGCCGGAGCGCCACCGATGGCGAATGTTCTCGGCCTCGGCCTGATCGGGCCGACGATCATCGCTTTCGGAAGCGAGGAGCAGAAGAAGCGTTATCTGCGCAATATTCTCAACGCCGAGGAGATCTGGTGCCAGGGATTCTCGGAACCGAACGCCGGATCCGATCTGGCGGGGTTGCAAACTGACGCGCGGCTCGACGGCGATCACTACGTCGTGAACGGGCAAAAAGTGTGGACCAGCTACGGTTGGCTTGCTGATTGGTGCGAGGTGGTGGTGCGCACCGATCCGGCCGCGCCGAAGCACAAAGGCCTGACTGTGATGCTCGTGGACATGAAATCGCCGGGCGTGGATGTTCGCCCGCTGCGGCAGATGACCGGCGAAACCGAATTCAATGAGGTGTTCTTTCGCGATGTGCGCATTCCCGTCGCAAATGTCGTCGGCAAGGTGAATCAGGGCTGGGACGTGGCCATGGGCACGCTGATGCATGAGCGCGGTACATTCGGCGCTGGGCTGCAAATCATATACAAACGCAATATGGATCGGCTCACCGAGCTGGCGTACTCGACTCAGCGCAACGGGGCTCCGGCGGCGAAAGACCCGATCATCCGGCAGAAGCTGGCGCAGTGCTACGGCGAAATCGAAGTCATGCGCCTAAATCAAATGCGCGCATTCAGCCGAATCAGCGCGACGGGAGTGCCTGGGCCGGAAGGCTCGATTCAGAAAATCTTCTGGAGCGAATTAAATCAACGCTTCCAGCAAATGGCCCAGGAGCTTCTGGGCCCGTATGGGCAACTTACGGGCGACGCCGACGAGTCGATTGATCATGGCCTATGGTCTTACGGCTATCTCCGCGCGCGTGGGAACACGATCGAAGCAGGCACCTCCGAGATTCAGCGAAATATCATCGGGCATTTTGTACTTGGACTGCCGCGAAGTTACTGAGGAACGACAATGCAATTTGGACTGTCTGAGAGCCAGGAAATCGTGCGCGATTCCGCGCGGAAGTTTTTCGCCGGCGAATGTCCCATGGCGGAAGTCCGCCGCTTGATCGAGACCGATACGGCCTACGATGCCAAGCTCTGGTCCAAGATGGCCGAACAGGGCTACACGGGTTTTATCTACCCGGAAGAATACGGCGGAGCTGGGCTCGGCATCGTCGACTTGATTCTGTGGATGGAGGAATCGGGTCGCGCGCTTTTGCCGGGGCCTTTCTTTACTACCGTCGTGCAAGCTGGCTCGTTGCTCGATGCCGCCGGCAGTCCTGAACAAAAGAAGAAGTACCTCGGCCCGATCTGCCGCGGCGAGACGCGTGCGACTGTGGCATTTCTCGAAGCCGGCGCGAGCTGGGACCTATCCGACATTCAGGTGGAAGCCGTGGACGGCAAGCTGAACGGCGAGAAACTCTTCGTCCCAGATGCTGCTGTGGCGGATTCGATCATCGTTGTGGCGCGCAATGGCGTCTTCGTCGTGGATTCTCGCGCGCCGGGAATTACGATCAAGCCGATGCCCGGCATGGATCTCACGCGGCGGCAATATTCCGTGAAATTCAAGAACACGCCTGGGGATAAACTCGGCAATGCCGCCGGCTTGCCGCGTGCCCGAAGCATTGCGACTGCCGCGCTGGTGGCTGAAATGGTCGGAGGGATGCAGCGCACACTGGATCTCACCGTTGAGTATGCGAAGACACGCAAGCAATTCGGCAAGCCGATCGGCACATTTCAAGCGGTGCAGCACCAGTGCGCCGACATGTATCTTGAGACCGAGAGTTCCCGCTCCGCCGCTTATTATGCCGCTTGGGCGCTCGAGCAGAACGCGCCGGACGCGGCGACAGCCGTTTCGATCGCGAAGATGTATGCCAGTGACGCCAGCCGCACCGTCGGCAATCGCGGAATCCAGATTCACGGCGGTATGGGCTTTACTTGGGAGAACGACGTGCATTTGTATTACCGGCGCGCCAAGGCTTGCGAAACGATGTTTGGCGATGCGACTTTTCACCGCGAGCGGATCGCGAGGCTCGTGATTGACACTGCGGCGGCTGCCGCAAAGACAGCTTAAAGAACTCTTCGAAAGGCAGGCTTTCCAAACACCATGAGCGATCTCGTTCAATTAACGACCGACAATGGCATTGCGATAATCACCATCAATAATCCGCCCGTGAATGCGCTGAGCCCCGGCGTGCCCGAAGGAATCGCCGACGCCATCGACAAAATCAATGCCGACGCGAGCATTCAGGCGGCAGTGCTCATCGGCGGCGGGCGCACCTTCATCGCCGGCGCCGACATCAAGGAATTCGGCAAGATCACCTCAGGAAAGACGGCAGGCACTCTCGATCTGCCGACCGTGTTGCTGCGCATCGAGGACTGCCGCAAGCCGGTTGTCATGGCCATTCACGGCACAGCATTTGGCGGAGGCCTCGAACTTGCCATGGCGGGCCATTATCGCGTCGCCGCGCCGGGCGCGCAGGTCGGCCAGCCCGAAGTGAAGCTCGGGATCATTCCTGGGGCTGCGGGAACGCAGCGGCTGCCCCGGCTCGCAGGCATCGAGAAGGCCGTGGAGATGTGCGCCGGTGGAAATCCGATCAAGACTGATGAAGCCGCAAAGCTGGGAATCGTGGACCGGCTCATCGAAGGCGACCTCCTAAAAGGCGCCGTCGCTTTCGCGCGTGAGATTGCTGGGAAACCTGCGCCAAAGACGCGAGAACGCAACGAAGAACTCGGCGCGCCCGAGCAGAATGCCGCCATCTTTGCAGCCGCACGCGATGCGGCGCGCAAGAAGCAGCGCGGCCTAATGGCCCCGCTCGCAGCCATCGATGCGGTGGAAGCAGCTACGAAGCAATCCTTCGAGGAGGGCTGCAAGACAGAGCGTAAGCTCTTCATGGATTGCCTCTTTTCGGATCAGTCGAAAGCCATGATTCACGTTTTCTTCGGCGACCGCGAGGTGGCCAAGATTCCCGACATTCCAAAAGAGACGCCGCTGATTCCCGTGAATCGCGCGGCGGTTGTCGGCGCAGGAACCATGGGCGGCGGGATCGCCATGGTCTTCGCCAACGCCGGAATTCCTGTGCATCTGAAAGAGACCGATCAGGCGGCTCTCGATCGCGGCATGGCCAACATCCGGAAAAATTACGATACGTCGGTCAAGCGAGGCCGCTTCACGCAACAATTTGTGGACGAACGATTGAAGATGATTACGCCGACTCTCACCTACGACGGCTTCGAGAACGCCGACATGGTGACCGAAGCGGTCTTCGAAGGCATGGCGCTGAAAAAGCAAATCTTCGGCGAGCTCGACCGCATCTGCAAGCCCGGCGCGATTCTGGCCAGCAACACTTCGACGCTGAATATCGATGAAATTGCCGGTTCGACCTCGCGGCCGCAATTCGTGATCGGCACGCACTATTTCAGCCCGGCCAACGTGATGCGCCTGCTCGAAATCGTCCGCGGCAAAGCCAGCAGCAAGGAAGTGATCTCCACGTGCATGCAGCTATCGAAGAAACTCGGCAAGATCGGCGTCCTCGTCGGCAATTGCCGCGGCTTCGTTGGCAATCGCATGTTTCATCCCTACGTGCGCGAATCTGTGTTCCTCGTCGAAGAAGGCGCCAGCGTCGAAGCGGTGGATAGCGCGCTCTATGAATTCGGCATGGCTATGGGACCGCTCGCCGTCGGAGATCTCGCCGGCCTCGATGTCGGCTGGCGAATCCGCAAGGAATACCGCCATCTCGAAAAACCGGGCGTCCGGGTGGCGATGGCGGGGGATCAGTTGTGCGAGCTGGGACGCTACGGGCAGAAGACCGGCGCGGGCTGGTACAAATACGATGAGAATCGCCGCGCGATTCCTGATCCCGAAGTCCCGGCCCTGGTGAAGAAGTGGGCGGCTGAGGCAGGAATCCAGCAGCGGCAGATTTCACCGGCCGAAATCGTGGATCGTTGCGTATTTTCGCTGGTGAACGAGGGCGCCCGCATTCTCGAAGAGGGCTATGCTCTGCGGGCAGTCGATATCGACATCATCTATATCAACGGCTACGGCTTCCCCGTGCATCGTGGCGGGCCGATGTGGTACGCGGATACAGTCGGACTGAAGAAAGTTTACGATCGGGTCCGCGAATTCGAGCAGCAACACGGCGAGCTTTGGGAGCCCGCGCCGCTTTTGAAGCAACTCGCTGAGCAAGGCAAGACGTTCGCCGACTTCAACAAGCAGCAGACGGCGACTGCCTGACTACTTGCCGGTAAAAGCCGCTGAGCGTTTCTCGACAAAGTGCGCGACGCCTTCCTTGAAGTCTTCGCACTGAAGGCTGGCCAGCATTTCGCGTTCTGAAAGCTCGAACGCCTCAGCAAGCGTCTGAAACATTCCCTCGTACACTTGCCTCTTCATCACGCGCATGGATCGCGGACTGACGTTGGCCGCCAAATCGCGCGCGTATTCGCGGACTTTGCCCTGAAATACGTCTTGCGGAAACACCGCGTTCGCCAATCCCATGCGCTGCGCTTCTGCCGCATCGACCATGCGCGCGGAAAACAGAAGCTCCAGCGCATTCGGCAGACCCACAATCCGCGGCAGCAACCACGCCAGCCCGTACTCGGCGATTAAGCCGCGGCGCGAGAAGGCTGTACCGAAGCGCGCGGTGTCCGATGCAAAACGCAGATCGCAGTAGAGCGCGATCACCAATCCCAGGCCCACGACGGGACCGTTGATCGCAGCAATCACCGGCTTGGTCACCGCCGGAAAATACGAATACTTCTTCTGAAAATCGGCCCGCACACCTTCGCGCACGCCGCCGGCTCGCAAGGCCTGTTCCCGAACGCGCGCGTCAACACCCTGGCTGGCGACCATGCCGAGCAGCGACATGTCTGCGCCCGCGCAAAAGCCCCGCCCCGCACCAGTGAGAATAATGACGCGGACGGCGCTGTCGTCCTCCGCGGCCTCGATTGCCGCTCGCACCTCGCGCTCCATCGTCGAGGTCCAGGCGTTCAATTTATCTGGACGGTTCAAGGTGATCGTGGCGATGCCATCTGAAACGCTGTAGAGGATTTCTTCGGTAGTCATAGTGGGTGGAATTATATCTCTGCCGCCCGACCATCTCCGAGAAAATTAGAATTCTCTAATCAAACGCCCGAGCGACGTCTCAGATCGCCTTTGTCGCTGCTCATTGGCTTTATCTATTCACGACATCGCGTGTGGCCGCCGATGTGCTTAAAGTCAGCGGCAGTTCAGTCGAAAAGTCACTTAGCACATTTCGCAGCGCGAACAGCTTTCGGCCGCAACTACTGGTGGGTAATACATGATGCATGAAAACGTGGCGGTAATCGGGGCGGCGGGTCACGTCGGACTGGGGCTGACGCTGAGCATCGCCGACGCCGGACATCAAGTGTTTGGTATCGACATCAACTAAGCCGCCATTGACGCGGTGCGGCGCGGGGAGGTGCCGTTCATCGAGGAAGGCGCCGCGATAATGCTCGGGCGCGTACTGGCCAATGGCGGGCTCACGATGACCTCTGACTTGGCTGCCGCGGCGGACTGCCGGGCAATCATCGTCATCCTCGGCACCCCCATCGATGAAAATCTCAATCCGGTTGTGGCACCGCTGCACAATTTGTTCAGGTCGCTCCGGCCCCATCTGCGGAAAGCTCGTAAACATCGTGCCCTGGGAATATGGAGCAGTCCCCGTGCAATGGGTTCGCGAAATCAATCAAAATGTGGACGAACTGTGGGTGCCGTCCGAGTTTGTGCGCGGCGTTTTCATCACTGGAGGCGTCTCGCCGCGAAAGCTGCGCGTGATTCCCTATAGTGTGGATGACGAGGTATTTCGTCCCGAAGGAAGCCTTTGGCGCCCCGAAGGCAGCCGTGGATTTGCTTTCTTATTCGTAGGTGGCGTAATCGAGCGCAAAGGGTTGGATTTGCTCGCCGAGGCATACGAGGTCGCATTTCGTCGAAGCGACGAAGTCACGCTCATCATCAAAGACCAGGGTTCGTCCACTTTTTACCGGCGCTCGAAACTGCTGAGGCGCTTCCAGCGAATGGCCAAGAGCAACGCAAATCCGCACGTAATCGTGATAACGAAAGAAATGGAAGACGCACAACTCGCAGCGCTCTACCGCGGCTGCGACGCCTTTGTGCTGCCGTATCGAGGCGAGGGATTCGGAATGCCGCTGGCCGAGGCGCTAGCTTACGGGAAACCTGTGATTACCACCGGGCTCGGTCCGGCACGAGAGTTCTGCCCCGAATCCGCGAGCTATTTCATCGATGCTACGGCGGTGCCGATGCTCGAGCCGCCAAATCATCTGGGCCCGCTTGCGAACGAGTGCACCTGGTTTGAGCCAAATGTCGCCCATCTCGCGGAGACTATGCGCTTCGTTTATGAGCACCGAGACGAGGTCGCGCGGAGAGCGAGCCCCGCATCTGCCCAGATTCGCGCCTCGTATTCGTGGTCGAGCATCGCAGCTCGCTGCCGCGAGCGCATCGGCGACTTGCTCGGGATGCGCGTCGGAACAACCGCCTAGTTTGTGCGTGGGAGAACTGCGCGGCCCGTAAACTCGAGCTCGATCTTGACCGAATCGCCGACATGCAGAAACAAATTGCTGGGATTCTTCATCCCCCACTGAACGTAGGGAATCTCGAATTCAGATTTCGCAGTCCAGCGATCATCGGAAAAATTTACTTCCGCTGGAACCGCCAGTTCGTGCTTGGCCCCATGAATCTCGAATATTCCGTGGATTTGAACTTTTGAACCGCCCTCCAACGCGATCTTGCCATCCACGCGATCGGGGCTGAACGTTATCGCCGGATATTTCCCGCTCTCAATCACCTTTTCGTGCATGTTCTTGTCGCGGCCGGAATCGCCGCTCTGACCGCTGCGCGCATCAGCAGTGATTTCGCCGTCGACTTTTCCACTGCTGGGATCAAATTGCACGCTGCCCTTCGTCAAAGCAAAGGTTCCATGGACGGTATGAAACGTCGCGCTCAAGGTCCAGTTGATTTTCGACTGCGCTGGATCCAGTTCGAGAGAGACTTGGGCAGGGGCGCTTTGCGCCCACGTGGCCGGCTGGAAGCAGGCCAGCGCCACGGCAATTACGATCACCCGAGTTGGCAAACGATAGGAGCCGATTCTCATCATGAGCATGCGGCCGACTTAGGCCGAGAGCATATGCCAACCGAGCAAGAGAGTGGAAGCGGCCAAATTGGGATCGGACGCTTCGCCCATATGCGCCGCAACAAAGCGCTCGAACACTTGCGGCTTCTGGGAAAAAATTCGCGTGACGCACCGCTGCAATTGCGGATGCCGGCCGAGTAAAAGCATCAGCCGCACCATTCTTGCTGGCCGGCGCAGGATCCGGCGATGCGCCAACTGATAGCGGGATAAATCGCCGCTCGCGAGCGCTTCAGCCAGTGCCGGAGCCTGTCGGAACGCCAGGCTCAGTCCTTCGGCGGTTATCGCATCAACGCCCCCGGAGGCATCGCCGATCAACGCGACTCGGCCCGTCCACACCCGCTTGAGGCGTCGCGTCGAGGTGAACGAACCGCGCTCAGCCGAGGAAGCCTCCGCTCCAGCAAGACGGCCTGCGAGGTCGGGGAATTCTTCTAAGGCGCGTTCAAGCCTCAGCTTCGCGTCGAGGCTCACGACTGCGACGCAGACTTCGCCCGGATCGATCGGTGTTACATAGCACTGCGCTTTGCTCCCCCAATAGATTTCGAGCGAGCGCGACCACGGACGAACGCGGTAGTGCCTCCGGTAACCAATTCTCGTGCTCGCGCGCATGCCGCGATCCAGCCCGGCCCACCGCCGCACTCTCGATTCTCCTCCGTCAGCGCCAATCACCCATTTGGCCCCGAATAGCCGGTCTCCGAGACATACGGCGGAATCGGCCAGTCCCGAGACTCCCGTGCGCCATAGGAAGTTCACGCCGCAATTCACCGCGTGCGCGAGCATCGTTTCGTGCAGCTTGGTTCGCCGGACTCCCATTCCGGGCGCTCCCGGAAATCTTCCTTCGGCAAAATTCTCCGAATTGAAGAATCGAACGCCTTCGACGTCCCAGCCATCGAGAGCAACGCGAGGGATCCCCATTTTGTCGAGCGCCTCAAGCGCATCGGGCAGCAATCCTTCGGCGCACGGCTTGTCGATCGGCGGCACCGCGACATCGGCCACGGTGACCGTCAAGCCCATCCGGCGCGCACAAATTGCCGCCGCCAGGCCAGCCGGGCCGCCGCCGACCACAAAGACATCGCAGGAATCCGCCAATTTCACCTCCAAGTATCTAAGTCCAAACTTCGGTAGGCTGGGTCGAAGAAGCCGAGAAATGCGGGCTCTCGCCTCAAGAAGCGCTACCTATGTTGATGCAAACAGAATCCCTTAAGATGCTCATATTCTTCTGCCAAGGTCCTGGCAGCCGACGGTCTTCCCCACGGGATGGCTCCGACGGCTGCGGCAAGACCGCACGCACACGATCTCTTCTCTCGTGGATTCGTTTCTCGTAAACTCTCGGTACGGCGTGTGCGCTCTTCAGGAGCCGGCGCGCACTGAAAATACGATCCACGGTCGTCGCTAGCTCATAGTAGTCAACTCGCTCCGACAAATCGTTTCGTCCCCGAGTATGCAAACTATTGCGCAATCTAGGCAGGAGCTTGCCTAACTTTCCGAATCGCGTAATTCTTCTGGTTCTAGAACCATTACTCCTGAGAGTGGGAATGATCTCATCGCAGCCGCGAAGATTTTACGGTCCAATTCGGCGCAAACCCGGCTCACCCGCATATACCCCATTCCCCACTTGTTATCGGCGAGTATTTGTGTATCCTTCTGCCCGGGGGAAGCTGGTTTACAGCGCGTTCATCCGCCCTCTCGACGCCGCAAAACTCCAGGTTTTGCACTAACTCTTGGCATTAGCGGTGCATGGTATTCCTCTCAGTGGGTCACCTCGGCGAACCTTCCGGGACTTGGGACCCCTGCAAAACTTTGCGCATATGCGGCCCATACTTAGGCGCCTTCGGTCGAACCTTCCGCGGTCCTCTCCCCGCGTCGTCCGGAAATTCTCGCGTGACCTCCGCCTAGTTGAAATTTTCGGATTCCTGCTGGTCGCCACCGGCGTCTTCGGGATGGTTCTGCTTTCGGCCGTGTCTTCGGGGAGAGGCGGAACTGAGCCGCTGCCGCTGTTTTCCACGCCAGCGCCACCGCGTCCTTCCAACTCGGTGCTGCCTGTAAGCGCCTCGGCGGGTCTGCGGTTTTTCTACCAATATTCCGTGATTCCCGGAGGGATTCAGTCCGCGGACGAGCTGCGCGAGGCCGTCGCGGATGATCCCGTCGTCGCGGACCACTACTCTGATTTCGGCTTGAAGCACGTCAACTTTGTGACTCTTGGGCGGGACCAGGCTTTCTACGTGTCGTACCGGCTGCCGTCGGGAATATTTTGGACTTCGCGGCCGATGCTCCTGCGTCGCGGCGAAACCCTCGTCACGGATGGATTCAATCTTGCGCGAGTGCGCTGCGGGAACAGGCTATCGGAAGTGCCACTGCTTCCCGTGAGTCCTGTGGCGCCGGCTGCTGAGGAAATGAACGTCGCTAGCGTGGTGCGCGCCCCACAAGGAGTGCTGCATCCTGCTCATTTCTTTCGCCGGCCGGTCGGGTTTATCCCGATCATCCCGTTCTTCATTCCGCCCGGTGGTTCGCCGCCTCCGACGTTCTTCTCGTTCGCGCCCCTGCCCGCGCCGGATAGGCTCGTTACAATCTTAATTTGCTCGCTGATTCTCCTGCTTCGCTTCGCCCTGCGCCGTCGGATGCGCCGCACTCGGTCCTAGTGGCTGCCAATTGAGTCGCGCACCACGCCGTATTTCCCGCCCCACGCATCCGTCATTTGATTCCGGATTTCCCAAAGCTCCGGGAAGAACTTCACGCGCTGGCCTTCGTTCAGCAGATCAACCGCGCGGCCTTTCAGCGATTTCGCGCCGAGACCGATGGTCCGGTGAATCAATTGAATGTGGCAGAAACGGAATCGCTGGAACAGCTCGTCGAATTCCGCGAGCGCTTCGGCCACCACGTACGCATCCGAGTGTGAATACTCCGAGTTGTAGATTTTCTCGACTGTCAATCCATGCTTCTCGAGATACGCCGATTTAAAGGAATGCCAGAGCGGCGCGGGCATTTTCAGGATCGTGCGAAAGCCCGGCGATTCCTGCCCGCTCCCATTGCCCAGCTGCAGCCGTATCTCTTGATATTCCTTCGGCGACATCGTTTCGAGCAGGTCGAGCTGGCTGGTCATCAGCCGCAAGGCACTATGCACGCGCCGAAAGAGCGTAATCACTCGATTGGTATTTTCCTGCTGGATGAAATCGTCGATATCCAGAAGCGTGTAGCCGACCAGCTTCATCCACAGCTCTTCGACCTGATGAACGATCTGGAACTGCAGCTCGTCGCCATTGCAGAAAGCCTTGAAGTCCTTCTGGCAACCGAGGAGCACCTTCGTATTGAGATACACCTCGTAGTCCAGCGTCCCCTCGCCGTTCATCGTCGCGTAGAAATGCTCACGGTCCATTTTGTTCTCCCCGGAAAGCGCGGATGAATCTCCGAATTCGTACCGGACTGATTTTCAATTCATGATATAGCAATTCTTTCTGCCCGGGACTCGATTCTAATGACGGATTCCGCTACCGTATCGAATTCAACCGGCGCGCACCATGACAACGACTCCAGTCGGCATCTGGCTCCTGTTCGGCGTGGGCATCCTGGCGCTGCTCCTTATCGACCTATTCGTTCTGCATCGCAAGCCCCATGAGGTGAAGCTGCGCGAGGCCCTTCTTGTCAGTGGCATGTGGATCGCCATCTCATTGCTCTTCAACTTGTGGGTTTATCTCAGCCGCGGTCCCGTCGCGGGGCTCGACTTTTTGACCGCGTACTTCGTGGAAAAATCTCTCAGTGTCGACAATATCTTCCTCTTCGCTGTCATTTTCCGCGCGTTTCAGGTCAAGCCCGAGGCGCAGCACCGTGTCCTCTATTACGGCGTTCTTGGCGCGCTGATCCTTCGCGCGGCTTTCGTTTTCGGAGGGGTCGCGCTTCTCTCGCGTTTTCACTTCTTCGAATACGTATTCGGAGGCTTTCTCATATTGGTCGGCGGGCGCATGATTTTTCAGAAAGTGGAAACCGGAGCATCAAAGCCGAATTGGCAAGTGCGCATGGCCCGCAAGTGGCTGCCCGTCACCACCGAGGACACCGGCACGCACATGATCGTGCGCCGCTCGGGAAAATGGCTCGCCACGCCGCTTCTGCTGGCACTGATTGCTGTGGAGTTGAGCGATATTCTCTTCGCCGTCGATTCCGTTCCCGCTGTACTCGCGATCACTCGCGATGCCTTCATCGCTTATTCATCGAATGTCTTCGCTATCCTCGGCCTTCGCTCTCTCTACTTCGCGCTCGCGCGCATCCTTCCGCGATTCCGCTATATCCATCAGGGACTCGCGATAGTTCTCGCATTTGTCGGCTTGAAAATGCTGCTATCCGAGCGATTTGCAATCTCGAATGGAGTTTCGCTTGCGGTAATTTGCGGAGTTCTCGCCGTGGCAGCGCTTGCGTCGCGCGTCGCGCCACCGGCAAATCCTAGCGAAGATTGAGCACCAACAGCCGCGGCTCGGTCAATTCCTCGATGGAGTAACGCAGCCCTTCACGCCCAAGCCCCGAATCCTTCACGCCACCATATGGCATGTGGTCGATGCGGAAAGAAGACATGTCGCCTACGATCAAGCCGCCAACTTCCAGCTCCTCGTAGGCCTGAAAGATAAGCTTCGCATCGCGCGTGAACAGTCCCGCCTGCAAACCATAGGGCGAGTCATTCACGCGCCGCAACGCATCGCCGAAGTCATCGTACGGCTCGACCACCACCACCGGCGCAAACACTTCCTCGCAATTGACGCGCATATCCGGCTTCGTGTGCGACAGAACCATCGGTTCCATGAGCGCGCCGTTGCGCTTTCCTCCCGCAAGAATCTTCGCGCCTGCCTTCGCCGCGTCGTCGACCCACGAAGCCGCCCGTTTCGCAGCGTCTTCATTGATCATCGGGCCGATGTCCGTCGCTTCATCGAGGGGATCGCCGGCTTTTAGCTTGGATACGCGCGAAAGCAGTGACGCAGTAAACTTCTCCTCGACGCTACGCTGCACGTAAATCCGCTGCACTGAAATGCAGCTCTGCCCTGCATAAGAAAATCCGCCCAGCGCGCATCGCTCTGCCGCGAAATCAACATCCGCATCTCCATGCACAATCACCGCAGCGTTCCCGCCTAGCTCCAGCGCCACCTTCTTCTTTCCCGCCCGCTGCTTCAGCGCCCAGCCCACCACACCGCTCCCGGTAAAAGTAAGCAGCTTCAACCGATCGTCGGCAACCATGCGCCCCGCGTCTTCATTCGAAAGCGAAAGAGTATTCAGCGCACCGGCAGGCCAGCCGGCCTTCTCGACGATCTCGGTGAGCAGTAGCGCGCACAAAGGCGTCTTTGGCGCAGGCTTCAGCACCATCGTGCAACCCGCCGCAATTGCGGGCGCAACTTTATGCGCCACCAAATTCAGCGGAAAGTTGAAAGGAGTGATCGCCGCAATCGGCCCCAGCGGGAACCGCCGCACAATCGCTGTACGCCCGGCGGTAGACGGCTGCAAATCCATCGGCAGCCATTCCCCGCCGATCCGCACGCTCTCTTCCGCCGCCACCGCAAAAGTAAAAACCGCGCGATCAATCTCCACCCGCGCCGTCTTGATCGGCTTCCCCGCCTCGAGCGCCATCAACCGCGCAAATTCCTCCCGCCGCACTGCAATCGAATCAGAAATCGCTCGAAGCACGCGCTGGCGCTCATACGCAGGCAACCGCTTCGTCGTCTCAAACGCCGAAACCGAGGCCCGAATTGCCTGCTCCAGCTGTTCCGCCGTAGCCCAGTACGTCACTCCCGCGAGCGTCCCATCGTAAGGAGACACAACCTCCAGCGGCCGCCCTTCCGACACCCATTTCCCCGCGACGAAGAACGGATAATTCTTCGCCGGAGTTTTCGTACTAATTGCCATCAGGGCCTCCCGGGAAAAATCGCCGCATCAGGCGTGACGCGGCTCGGCATGGGCGTGCGACTCACTCACTGCGGCGAGAGCTCCCTCCAGCACAGCAAGCCCCTCATCAAATTGCGCGTCCGGAATCATCAGCGGCACAAGCACGCGAATAATGTTGCCATAAGTTCCCGCCGAAATCGTAAGCAGGCCGTGCTCGTAGCAGAAGCGCATGATCTGCTCGGTCTCCGACTTTGCCGGCTCGCGCGTCTCCCGCGAACGGACCAGCTCAAGCGCCTGCATCGCGCCCAGCCCGCGCACTTCCCCGATCAAAGGCCAGCGCCGCTGCCATTCCCGCGCTCGCGCTGCAAATTTCTCGCCCAGCAATTCCGCCCGCGCGCTGAGGTTTTCCTCCTCTATAATTTCAATGACGGCCAGCGCAGCCGCGCACGATACTGGATTCCCGCCAAAAGTCCCGCCCAGCCCTCCAAGTCCCGGCGAGTCCATGATCTCTGCTCGTCCCGTCACCGCCGCCAGTGGCATCCCGCCACCCAACGATTTCGCGCTCACCAGCAGGTCCGGCACAATCCCGTACTTCTCGCACGCAAAAAGCCGCCCCGTTCGCCCGAATCCAGTCTGCACTTCATCCGCGATAAAAAGAATTCCGTGCTTCTTGCAAATTGCCTGCAGTACAGGGAAAAACTCCGGCGGCGGCGCAACAAATCCGCCTTCGCCAAGCACCGGCTCCGCCACAATCGCGGCCACGGCCTCTGCCGCCACAACGCGCTTGAACGTATCCTCCAAATGATGCGCGCAAAACATCCCGCACGACGGATACTTCAGCGAGTACGAACACCGATAGCAGTAAGCATAAGGAATGCGGTAAATGTCCGCAGCAAACGGCTCGAATCCCGCCTTATACGGCGCCGTCTTGCTGGTCATGGACATCGTCAGCATCGTCCGCCCGTGAAACGCATCCTCGAAGCAAATAATCGCCGGCCGCCGCGTATGGCATCGCGCAATCTTCACCGCATTCTCAATCGCCTCAGCCCCGCTATTCACCAAAATTGTCTTTTTCGCGAAATCGCCCGGCACCAGCGAATTCAGCTTCTCAGCCAATGCAATGTAATCGCCATAAGGCGCGACGCTGAAGCACGTGTGCAAGAATCGATCCACCTGTGCTCGAATGGCGGCCACCACGCGATCCGATCGGTGCCCGACATTCGTGCACCCAATTCCACCGGCAAAATCAATAAACCGATTCCCGTCCACGTCCTCGATCAGCGCACCCTCAGCGCGCGCCGCAAAGACAGGCGTGGCATGCGCCACACCGCGCGCCACTGCCGCGGTGCGCCTTCGCATCAACTCCTGAGATTTCGGACCGGGAATAGCTGTGCGCAATTCAATCGCGGCCATTTCAGTACCATCCAATCGGCTGTTCGTTCAAATTGATGTGAACCTGCTTCGTCTCGAGATACTCCTCGATCCCAAACGGCCCAAGCTCGCGCCCAAATCCAGATTGCTTATATCCGCCCCACGGCGCTTCTACATACGTGGGCTGCATGTGATTCACCCACACAATCCCCGCACGCAGCGCCTTCACCACGCGAAACGCCTTGAAGATGTCACGAGACCACACCGCCGCCGCAAGCCCGTAAGGCGTCGCATTGGCGATGCCGATCGCCTCAGCCTCACTCGAAAATGGAATCACCGCCGCCACAGGCCCGAAAATCTCTTCCTGCGCAATCCGCGCCGAATTATTCACGTCGTAAAAAACCGTAGGCTCAACGTAATATCCTTTCGCAAATTTCGCAGGACGTCCGCCGCCGGCCGCAAGCTTTGCCTCCTGCTTGCCCAAAGCCAGATAAGAATTCACGCGATCATACTGATCGCGGCTCACCAGCGGCCCCATCTTCGTCTCGCGCTCCAGCGGCGGTCCCAGCCGGATCGTCTTCGCCTTCGCCGCCATCGCGTCCACAAATTTCGAATAAATCGACTTCTCGACAAGAATGCGGCTCCCCGCAGAGCAAACTTCGCCCTGATTGATGAACACGCCGAAGAGCGCTCCATCAATCGCCGCTTCGAAATCCGCATCGGCAAAGAAAATATTCGGCGACTTTCCGCCAAGCTCCAGCGTCACGCGCTTCACCGTATCCGCAGCCATCTTCACGATCTGCTTCCCCACCGACGCGCTGCCCGTGAACGCAACTTTATTTACATCGGGATGACGAACCAGCGGCGCTCCAGCGGTCTCTCCGAATCCAGTGATGATATTCACCACGCCCGGTGGCAATCCCGCGTCCGTCAGATAACCGGCAAATTCAAGTGCCGTGAGCGGCGTCTGCTCCGCAGGTTTCAGCACGCAAGTGCAACCCGCCGCAATCGCCGGCGCCAATTTCCATGCCGCCATCAACAACGGATAATTCCACGGAATGATCTGCGCCGCAACGCCAATCGGCTCCTTCAACGAAAGACTGATCGCGTTGTCCGGCACAGGATTCACGATGCCCAAGAACCTTCGTCGCCAATCCGCCATAGTATTCGAAGCAGGTAGCGCAATCCGCGATGTCATACTCCGCTTCGACAATCGGCTTGCCGGAATTTCGCGCCTCCAGTTCTGCCAGCGTCGCAGACTCCTTGCGAATCCTCTCCGCCAGCCGGAACAAAATCCGCCCGCGTTCCTGCGCCGTATTCTGCGGCCATGGCCCTGAATCAAACGCCGTCCGCGCCGCAGCCACCGCTCGATTCACATCGGCTTCCTCTGCCTCCGGCACTTCCGCAATAATCTCTTCCGTCGAAGGATCAATCACCGGAAAATATTTCCCGCTAGCGCTCTCGCAAAATTCCCCGTTGATATAGTTCCGATACCGTCGCACCCCGACTTTCGCCTCGCTAGCCATTGCAACCTCCGTCGCCCTGCCTCACTCAAACTCTAAATGCCGGTAGCCGCAGCGTGAGCCTCTTTGCGCCGTCCGTACACATAAAAGAAAAACGCCGCCAATCCAATAAACAGAACCGTCCCGCCAACCATCCACACTTCGTACAAAAACACCGAAGTAATCTGCTGCGCTGGGAAGAACGCCACAATGATCGCCAAAATCGTAGTAATCAACCCGCTAGTGCCCGCCGCAATCAACACGCCTTTGCTGTAGCGCCCTTTCCCGTCCGCCTCGCCAACCGCCAGCCGGAGCAATGCAGCGAACATGTAAAGAAACGGCACCAATTGCAGTACCACCGCGAGGGATAGCAACTTCTGAAACGTCTCCTGCACGCTCCCGCCAAGAAAATTCAACCCGACCAGCATCACCGACACGACCGCATGCAAAATGAGAGCCGCATAAGGCGTCCCGTAGCGAGGATGAATTCGCCCCAGCCACTTCGGCAAATAAGAATCAAGCCCCGCAACGAATGGTATCCGCGCCGATCCCGCCAGCCAGGCCGAACCAATTCCCGCGATCGAAATGCTAAGCATCAACGCGAAAGGCGCCACAATCCATGCCACTCCCACCCGCGCCGCCATGTGACTTACCGCTTGCACAATTCCCTGCAACACGCTGATTTCGTTCCTGCTCACCGCAACCAGCAGCGTCAGCGTAGCCAAAATATAAAGTGCGCCAGACAACACGCCGCCCCAAGCCACCGCTCCGGGTAAATTCTTCTGCGGCTCGCGAATCTCATCGCCCATCACGGAGGCCAGCTCCAGCCCCACAAGCCCAAAGCAAATCACGCCAAACGAATTCAACACAAACCGCGGATCAGCAGGAATCCGAAAATCCGACCCGGTCACTGAAGTCCCGAATCGCATGCACATGACAAGCCCAAGCCCGACCAACACCGCCGCCGCAATTCCCGTCCCAATTCCGCCGAGGTTGTTCACCCACTTCCCGACGCCCAGCCCTCTGATATTCAGCACCACAAGCAGCACGAACAAAACAACTGACGCAATCACTGTGAACGCTTTATTGTCCGCGAGCGACTCGTGGCCCGGCCCCAGCACAAATACCGATACGCCCACGAAATACAGCATCACCGTCGGCACGTACATCATGTTGTTCGTCCAGTAGCACCAACCGGAAAGGAATCCATGAAAATCGCCGAAGACTTCCTTGGCCCACAAATAAACTCCACCTTCGCCGGGATAGCGGTGCGCCAATTCCAACACAGCGATTCCCTGCGGCCAGAAAAAGAACACCAGCGCAATCAGCCACAACCAAAGAGTCACGCCGCCATTCGCGGCGATACTCGGCACTACGTTGAGATTGAAGATCGCAACAACGAACAACGCGACAAGATCCCAGCGGCCCAACGCTCGCACCAGATGAGCACCGCTAGTTTGCCGCCCGTTGTCAGACAACCCGGTTGCCTTTCACTCAACGGTCCGAAGGACAGTTGGGTGCCCCATGCGCCGAAGTTGCGCGTGGGGCTTTTGACTCTTGCAATGCCCTTACCGCGCCGCCGCCAGCGCCCGTTCGCGCTGCGCCTGCGCCACCGCCGGCGCGATCTCCGCAAACACCTCGAGATGCCGGTCAATATCCGCGTCCGTGTGAGCTACCGACACCGTCCATTGCTCGTCCCACCAATACGGCTGCGGAATCACTCCGCGATTCGTCATCGCGAACCAGTAATGCCGCCAGACGTCGCTGTCAATCGTCAGCCAGTCGCGGTAATTGCGGATCGGCTTCGGGAAAAACATCAGCGCCCCATTCGCTCCCGCCGACGCCATGTAAGCCTGCATCCCTGTCTTCGCGATCTGCTTCTCGTAGCCCTCCACCAGCCTCTTATTCAGCCGCGTTACGTGCTCGTAGGCCTTCGGTGTCAGAACTTCGCGGAAAGTCGCAAGTCCAGCCGCCATCGCCACCGGATTCGTGTTGTAAGTTCCGCCGTGAAACACGCGATGATCGGTGATCAAATTCATGATCTCGCTGCGCGCCGCAAACGCCGCCAAAGAAAATCCGCCGCCGATCGACTTCGCCAGGCAAACAATATCCGGCGTGATCCCGAAGAATTCGCAAGCTCCGCCCCGCGCCAGCTTCGCGCCCGTCTTCACCTCGTCAAAAATCAGTAACGCCCCATTTTTGTGCGCGATCTCGAGCAACCCCTGGTGGTATCCGGGATCCGGCATCAGGATCCCCACATTCATCATGATCGGCTCGACAATCACAGCCGCAATCTCGCCGGGATACTTGGCAAACAATCGCTCCACCGCCGCCAGATCGTTGAATTGCGCGATCACCGTATTCGCGAGCGTAGCCTTCGTCACGCCCTCGCCGCCCGGCACCGCATTCGGCGCGCCCGCATCCCCCACTTCATTCAACTTTGGCTTCACCGACACCAGCGCCGAATCATGCAGCCCGTGATATCCGCCTTCCATCTTGATAATCCGGTCGCGCCCAGTCGCCGCGCGCGCCAAACGCACCGCATGCATCGTGCATTCCGTCCCACTATTGCTGAACCGAACCATGTCCACCGGAAATCGCGCGCAAATCTCTTCCGCCAGCGCGTTCTCCGCGTCGTGCGGCATCCCGAACATCGTCCCCGTCCCCAACTTCTCCTGCACCGCCTTGATCACCGCAGGATGACAATGCCCAGCCATCAAAGCCCCGAAGCACAAGTTGAAATCGATGTACTCGTTCCCGTCGATATCATGCAAGTGCCCGCCCTTGCCGTCTCGCACGAATAGCGGATAAGGATCGTAAGCCCGGTAATTGCTCGCCACGCCTAGTGGAATGCGCTTCGTAGCCTTCGCATGTGCCTCCCGCGACTTCGGGGTCCGCCGCTCGTACGCCTGAATTTCCTTCTGCAGTCCCTCGTGCATGGGTCCTTCACTGGCTGCTGCCATCTGTTCCCCCTTAATTTCCGGCCGGCGGCAAATTCCGGACGCGCACCGGCATGTCCCGCTCCGCCAATTCTCGAAAAAACGGCTCCGGCGGCACAACATTCTCCGGCGCCTGCACTCCCACTCCCGAATACTGCCCGCGCCCCAGCATCAACGCCCCAATGGCCGCGGGAAATCCTGTATCGCGCGCCACAGCCGAAAACACCGGCAAGTGCGAATATTTCGCCGTAGATTCCGCCGCAGCGGCAACTCTTCGCCCCGCGTTGCGCCCCTTCACCACTACGCGAATCGTCTCAATGTCCCGCGCCGGCTCCTTGGGCGCATTCCGGTTCAGCAACGCCAACAAAACATCCCGCGGCGCCACCCGTGATCCATTCACGCCCACCGGCTCGCGGCTCGTAAATCCCACATCCGTCAAGTTTCGCACCAGGCTCACAAGTTCGGGCGGATAGTTGATCTTGAAATACACCTCGCGCACGCCCTTCTTCCGAAAACTAAGCGGCAAGGTCCCCAATTCCGAATGAATCGAATTTCGCAGAGTCACCTTGCCAATCGGCGCGGGAAATCTTCCCTCCACCGGATCAGAAAGCATCGGCCGCTCCACAAATCGCCCTCCGCGAAACGCCACCGGCGCCAAAGTCAACTCGTCAAGAATCGTAGCAATCGAGAAAGTGTAAGCAATCGGGCTATCGTAATGCCGCAAATCCGTCGAAGCGTTATAAACGACGATCGAATCCACCCGCTCCATCCGATCGCATAAATGCCGCGCCATGATGTTCGTCGTCCCAGGCGCCCCGCCCATTCCCGCGATCGCCATCTTCCCGATCCGCCGGAAATCCGCATGCAGCGCAAACTGCTTCCGCGTCATGTGATAAAGCCCGCCCAGATCGAGATAATTCACCCGCGCAGCCAGCGCCGCCTTCATCACTTCTAGATTCCAATTGTATTGCGTGCAATTCACCACCGCAGTAGCCCCGCGCAAAAGCCGCGCCAGCTTCGCCGTCTCGCGCACGTCCGCAAAAGCCGCCCGCGCCTTCCCGCGCCCAAACATCCGCGCCACCTCTCGCGCCCGCCCCAAATCAAAATCCGCCACAATCAGCCGCCGCACATCCCCAGCGCGCGCCAGGTCATACACCACCGCCCGCCCCATCATCCCCGCGCCCAGCACTACGAATTCCATGTAGCTCCTAAGCCCGTAGCAATCCCGCCATCGCAATCCACAGGAAAGAAAAGCTTCGGGACGCCGGATCGTTACGGTCAGCAACAAGGGCGAAGGGCCGGAATCCCCGACCCCCGAACAGCTGTCCCTCGCGTTCGGCCCGAATCTAGAACAGAATCTTCAGACCAAACTGAATCACCCGCGGATCTTCGCGCGTCTTCTGGATCTGGCCGAACGTCCCGCCCGAGTTGACATTAGCGGAAACGATGGGCAAGCCATCCGAGAAATTCCCGTCCGGATTCGCAAACTGGGTGTGATTCCATGCATTGAAGAATTCCGCCCGGAACACAGCAGAGAACCTCTCCGTGATTCGAGTCTTCTTCTCAATCGCGATGTCCGTGTTGCTGATTGCCGGCCCGCAGCACAGTGCATGAGGCATGTTTCCGAACGTCCCCAGCGCCGGATCCGCAATATTCCCCGTAAACCACACGCCGGCATTCTTCTTCGGATCCGTGAATGTGAGCGGCCCGGTGAGCTGCGGTGTATTGGCGTCCTCGAAGAAAATGCTGCTCTCAAGTTCATTATCGTCCTGAGTGTTCACGCGAATCGGAAATCCGCTCTGGTAGGTCACGATGCCCGAGACCGCCCATCCATTGATGACTTTCCCGGTGAAGCCTCCATGCTTGGGAATCGGAATCTCCCAATACGGACTGAATACGAATCGGTGCTTCGCGTCCACCAAAGACAATCCGCGGCTCAATTTGAAATTGAGCGGATTGAGCTCATTCTCAAACGATGCGCCTTGGTCGATCGCCTTGCTGAACGTATACGCAAACGAGAAGTATAATCCGTGGGAGAAATGTTTCTCGAGTTGCACCTGCAATGCGTTGTAAGCCGAATTGGCCATCGTGTCCTCAGCGAAAATGTTGCTGAACACTGGCACTCCATCCGCCGGACATCCGTTGCCGGTTAACGGCTGGCACTCCGGCGATGAAAATGGTCGCAAGCCTACAAGCGTGACGCCGGCCGGGCCCAGTTTCGTTCCTGCCGGGATCGTCAACCCGCCGCTCCCGGCGTTGTACGGCAACGGCAGTGCCACGGGCAGCACCGTGCCGCCCGGAATGGTGTACGTCGAGTCTGAGCCGAACTGCCCGCACGTCCCATCCCCTACGATCTGATTCAGCGCCAGGCACGTCGCGGCATTCCCGATATTCAAGTCGTGCGAAGCGAGCAGACGATGGCCCTGCGTCCCTACGTATCCCACTCGCAGAATCAGATCCTGCGCGAGTTGGCGCTCGAACGTCAAATTGTACTGATCCGCAAATTGTGTCCGCAGGTGCGGCTGAAATTCCCCGAACAACAGCATCGGCCTGAAGTTCGAGAAATCCACGCAGCCCGCGCTTCCCGAGGAACTAAAACACGGAGTGCTCGGAGTTTGCTTGATGATGCCGGTGAAAGGATTTGGAGCGTACCCCCCCGCCTGGAATTCAAACGGAAGATTAAACAGTGTGCTGGACAGGAAGGAGCTGCCACCAAACGGCGGCTCTGCGCTGAATTGCTCCAGCACAAGCTGTTCGATGGGGTTGTAGAACATTCCCCATCCCATGCGCACGCTCGACTTCCCCGGACCGCCAGTCAGTTTCGCAAGCCAGCCGTCCGTCCATCCGGGACTCCACGCCAGCCCGACGCGCGGCGCAAACGCCTTATAGTACGTCTGTGTCAAACCCCGCGGCACCCCCGGGTCTCCGGGAAACTCCAGGCCCAGCGGGTAAACCGCATTCGCCGGACCATTCGGGCCGCAGTCTGCGCTACCGTAGGTGGCAATCAACTGCGAACTCAAGAAATTATTCGGATTCAGTAAGCAAGAATACTTCGTCGAAACCGTACCCGGCCGGAACGTCTGCAAGCGATTCCCCGTATCGTAGTAATCCGTGTTCAGTTCCCACCGCAATCCATAATTCAGCGTGAGCGACGGCTTGATCTTCCAACTGTCCTGCGCGAACAAGTAGAGCGCGGAATTCCTGGTGTTTTCACCCTGCGCTGCTCCCTGAACATAACCGCTCGGAGTTCCGATAAAGTAGTTGGGATACGAAGTTCCGAAACCGACATCGTTGGTGAACGGCGAATCGCAGTTTGTCTGCGCGGGAGACGTGCACAGCGTCGAATCACTCGTGTACGTAAACTCGCCGTTGATGTCGAAATACAGAAATTGATCGAAAACCTGCCGCCGCACATCGCCCCCGAATTTCAAGCTGTGTTTCCCGATGATCTTGCTGTAGTTGTCCGTCCACTGAAACGTGTTCCCGGTTTGCGGCAGCTCGCCTTCGAAATTGTTCCCAATCGCAAATCCACCCGGAACGGTTACGTACGGCAAACCTTCTCGATTCGGAATATTCGTCGTGATCCCCGCCTGAGGATTCGGGTTCGACGGATCCTGGAAACACAAGCTCGTCGGGATGGTAACGCAAGAAGCATGCACATCGATGGTGTGAGCCGGGTGGCTCAGATTTCCCTGCCCCTCGCGGAAGTAATTGAAGTGAAATTCGTTTACCGCGGTCGTGCCGATCGTCCAGGTGTGCCCGATGTTGATCTGCTGCACGCGCGTCTTGAAAACTGACCCGAATCCAGGCACGTCCGAGCCTGCGCCCTGAAAGGTCGCAAATGGCTCCGTGCGTCCGTTGTCGTCAAAGTAGTAGTAGGCGGTCAACTGTTGCGTGTCGCTGAGTTTATGATCGAGCCGCAACGTGAATTGATCGTCTCGCGTCGGCCGCGTCGGAACGAAGCTAACCGTCGAGGTTCCCAGCGGCGCCACGTTGTTCTGATACAGGGCCAGCGCCGTCGGATCGAAACACGGAATCGGAATCTGGTTATTCGGGAAGATCGACGAGAAAAGCGTGCCGGAAGCGATTGTCGTTCCGCCTTCCGCTGTCACCGCCTGCTGGCACGTCTGCCCGCTCGGTCCAGTCGCGCGTGCCGCCAGGATTGAAGCAAAATTGTCGTCCGTCAAAGTTCCCACGAACGGAACTAGATTGCTGCCGCCGCCCGCCGAAAAATCTCCCATCGCTTCCTGGGCCGTCGGCAATATCACCGAGCCTGACGAAACGCCCTGGCGCAACCGGTCGCCCTCATAGGATCCGAAGATGAATGTCTTATCTTTCTTGATCGGGCCGCCCAAAGTAGCCCCGAACTGGTTCTGCTTGTAATCCGGCACCGAAGGATCGAAGTAGCCGCGCGTGTTCAATATGTTGTTCCTGAAGAATTCGTAGAAATCCCCGTGCAACTGGTTCGTCCCGGACTTGGTCACCACGTTCACAATCGATCCGGAATTGCGCCCATATTCCGCATCAAATGTATTCGTCAACACGCGAAATTCCTCAATCGCATCCGGCGAAGGCTGAATCGCAGGTAGGTTCACGAAGATGTCATTCCCATCCCCGCCGTTCACCATGTAATTGTTCGACCGCCCGCGGCCTCCGTTCACCGACACCACGCCCGGCGAATCCGATCCATAGAACAGGTCCGCGCCGACCTGCGACTGAACGCCCGGCTGTAATTGCAGAAGTTGGTAGGTGTTCCGCGTGCTAAGCGGCAGTTCCGTGACCGCCTGACTATTCATCACGCCGCCAAGCTGCGTATTCGTAGTTTCAACTTGCGCGGCCTCGCTTTGCACCGTTACCGTCTGCGCTGAGGCCCCCACTTGCAGATTCGCGTTCACCGTTGCGACGTGCCCGATATCCACCACCACGTCGGTCACCACGAACTTCTTGAATCCCGGCGCGTCCACCGTCACCTCGTAGTGCCCCACCGCCAACTCCACGAATTCAAACGAGCCATCCTTATCCGACGTCGCGAATCGCGAAGTATCGGTCCCAGCCAGCGTAATCGTCACCTGCGCACCGGGGACTATCGCCCCGGACTGGTCCTTGACGCTCCCGCGAATGGAACCGGTCTGCCCCCACGCTGGCTCGCCGAGCGTCAATACTCCCAGTAACGCAAAAAGACACACTCCGAGCACAAGTCTCGTTCTCATCGCCGCTCCTTTATGCCTCATGCGGGATCGCTGGACACTCCCCCAAAATCCTTCCAAATTTCGATTGCGCCCTGGGAAAAAACCTTACTATAATCCGCGAACCTTATTGCAAGGCCTGGGGCCTGTCAAGGAAATTCGGTTGACTCCCGCCCGCCACAACACGAAGAAAATGAATCGCTCGCACGGCTATTTACGCATCGGCGATGTCGCCCGTCTCGTGGGTGTTTCCCCCTCCGCGCTACGCTCGTGGGAAAGCGTTGGCCTCATCTCGCCCACGCGCACCGAGAGCCGCTACCGCCTCTTCACTCCGCGCGACGTTCGCTTGCTCAAGCGCGCGCAATTCCTCCGCCGCGCTCGCGGCATGAACGCCCCGGCGATTATGCACCTGCTTCGCTCCGAAGGGCTTCTCAAAAACGGCAGCAGCCACAAGCCCAGCCCCGTCGGTTCGCGTCTCCGCAAGCTGCGCCTGCGAAAGCGCGCTTCTCTCTCGCAGGTCGCCGCAGCCACCGGCGTCTCCGTCGGTTTCCTCAGCGCCCTCGAGCGCGGCCAGATGAGCGCTTCGATTTCCACTCTCACTCGCATCGCGCGCTTCTATCGCATCAACATCCTCTCGCTCTTCGACGCCTCCGAATCCAACCCGCGCCATGTCCGCCCCTCCGAGCGAAAAATTCTCGAAACTGGCCCCGGCGTGCGCATGGAACTTCTCGCCTGGGGCGACGCCGTCATGGAGCCGCATCTCTTCCGCGTGGCTCCCGGCGCCGGAAGCGGCGATTCTTACGCCCACGAAGGCGAAGAATTCCTGTACATTCTCCGCGGCAATCTCGACATCGCGCTCGAAGGCGGCGAACCCGAGCATCTGCGCGAAGGCGACAGTTTCTATTTCGCCAGCAACATGAAGCACCGCTGGAGCAACCCTGGCAAACAAGAAGCCTGGGTCTTATGGGTCAACACGCCGCCGACTTTCTGACGCCTCGGCGGACGAGTTTGCAATGCTCTTTTACGCTGTCATCCTGAACGAAGTGAAGGATCTGCTTTTACTTTCGTGTGAGCGATGCAGAAGTCATGAAGAATCCGGTCGTAGGGGCGTCCGCCTAGGCGGACTGCGCCCGCTCGAATGCGGCGGAACTTAAACGCAACCACGTTCCCGCGCGTCGCGCATGTAATTCCGACTCGCGCCAAGGGAGAAAAACCTAAATGCGCCAACGCTTTCTAATCGCAATCACCGCCGCCCTCCTCCTCGCCGCCACCTCCTGCAAAAAAGAATCCCCCACCCTCAGCCTCCTAGTCTGGGAAGGCTATGCCGACCCTGCCTTCGTCCACGAATTCGAAATCTCCCACAATTGCAAAATCTCCGCCTCCTACATGGGCTCCAGCGACGAACTCGTAGCAAAACTCCGCGGCGGCAGCGCCAGCAACTACGACGTAATCTCCCCCTCAAGCGATGTAGCCACCATGATCGCCTCCTCCGGCCTCGCCGCGGACCTCGACCTCTCCAAAATCCCCTCCTATCCGCAAACCTCCGCCCGCCTACGCAACATGCCTCTCGTCCGCGTCAATGAGAAAGTCTACGGCGTCCCCTTCACCTGGGGTCCCAATCCCCTTCTCTACGACACAACCGCCTTCCCCAAAGTCCCCGACACCTGGGCCGTTTTCTGGGATCCAAAATTCAAAGGCAAGATCTCCGTCTGGGACGAACTCTCCACTCTCTACATGGCCGCGCAGATCCTTGGCTACGACAAGCCCGACTCAAGCCATCTCTATAATCTGACCGACGACGAACTGGACGACGTGAAGAAGAAGCTCTTCGAACTCAAACCGAACATCCGCAAGATGTGGGCCTCAGGCGGCGAGCTGACCAATCTCTTCCAGAACCACGAAGTCGTAGCCGCAATGGGCTGGCCGCTAATGACCAATCAATTGCGCGCCGCCAATTTCCCCATCGCCGAAACCATTCCTAAAGAAAACACCACCGGCTGGATCGATCACCTAATGATCACCGCCGCCAGTGAGCACAAAGATCTCGCCACTGACTTTCTCGAATACATGATCGAAGCCAAAACCCAAAAGAAAGTCACAGATGTAACCGGCTATGACCCCGCCAATCCCGGCGCCGCGCAATACATGGACGACGCGCAGAAGAAAAGCCTGCATCTCGACGACGTGGACAATTACATGACCCGCATCTATTTCTGGCAGCAAGTCCCGCGCCGCGCCAAGTACACCGAAATCTGGAACGAGGTAAAGGCCGCTCAGTGAGCGCTCTGCTTTCAATTCGCGATGTCGCCAAAGGCTTCGGCAATCGCGCCGTCCTGCGCGGCATCACTCTCGATGTAGCCTCCGGCGAATTCCTCACCATCCTCGGCGAAAGCGGCTCTGGCAAAACCACGCTCCTTCGTCTTATCGCCGGTTTCGAGCGCGCCGATAGCGGCGAAATCTGGATGGCCGACGAGCGCATCGATTCCCTCGCCCCCTATCATCGCCACGTCAACACCGTCTTCCAAAGTTACGCCCTCTTCCCGCATCTCTCCGTCTACGAAAATATCGCCTACGGCCTGCGCGTTCAGGGCGCGCCGAAAACTGAGCTTCCCGGCCGCGTCGAGCAAGCCCTCGCCATGGTTAAGATGAGCGATTTCGCACAATCCCAACCGTCGCGCCTAAGCGGCGGCCAACAACAGCGCGTAGCCCTAGCCCGCGCGCTGGTGAATCGTCCCAAAGTCCTTTTACTCGATGAGCCTCTCTCCGCTCTAGACGCCAATCTCCGCCGCCAAATGCAAATAGAACTCAAATCCCTCCAACGCGAGGTAGGCATCACCTTCATCTTCGTAACCCACGATCAAGAAGAAGCCATGGCCCTCTCCGATCGCATAGCCTTACTCCGCGCCGGCAATCTAGAACAAGTAGCCGAGCCCAGAGAAATCTACGCCAAGCCAGCCACCGCCTACACCGCCCAATTCATAGGCCAAACCAATCTACTCCGCGCCGAACTCCGCAACGGCCTAGCCACCTCCAGCGGCATCACCTGGCGCGTAGCGCCCTCCGACGTACCGCTGGCGTCCCCGCCGGCCTCCGACGACCTCGGTGCCAAATCAAACCTCCCCTCAACCGCGGCAGAAAACTCCGCAACGTCCGCGACGTTCTCACTCCGCCCCGAATCTATCCGCCTAACCGACGTATCCTCAACCCCCAACTCCGTCCGCTTCACCGCCCGCATCACCAACCAAACCTTCGGCGGCGCGACTGATCTCCTAGAAATCACTCTCTCCGAAGGTCGCACCCTAAGAGTCCGCATCCCCAGCCGCGGCGTCCTGGACGGCCCAGCCCAATTCGAATTCGCCCCCCAAGACGCCATCCGCGTAAAAGACACGGACCCTACCTAACATGTACACCCGCGCCTACAAATCCGCCGTCTCCATCCCCCCACTCCTCTGGGTCGCCGTATTCCTACTAATTCCCTACGCCATCCTCTTCTGCTACAGCTTCTGGCAAGTGTCACCCCTCCAAGTAATCGTTCACAATTGGACCCTAGCCAATTACAAAAAGCTCCTAACCGAACCCACCTATCTCCAAGTCCTCTTCCGCTCCATGCGCATAGCCGGCGCCGTCACAGCTCTAGCCCTGCTCCTCGGCTACCCGCTAGCCTATTTCCTATCCTTCCGCGCCACCCGCCGCAAAGATCTCTTCTATCAACTCGTAATCATCCCCCTCTGGGTCAGCTATCTAGTCCGCGGCTATGCCTGGAAAACCATCCTAGGCAGCGACGGCGTCCTAAACGGCTTCCTCCAATACCTCCACATCACCAGCCACCCAGTAGAGTTCTTTCTCTACAGCCCCTTCGCCGTAATCCTAACTCTCACGCACATCTACACCCCGTTCACCTTCCTCCCCATCTACGCCTCGCTAGAACACATCCCGCGCAACCTAATCGAAGCCTCGCAAGACCTAGGCGCCTCCCCGTTCCGCACGTTCTGGCGAGTAATCCT
This sequence comes from uncultured Acidobacteriota bacterium, assembly GCA_963812645.1. Taxonomy (GTDB): domain Bacteria; phylum Acidobacteriota; class Terriglobia; order Acidiferrales; family UBA7541; genus Palsa-147. The sequence continues at coordinate 75,121 of CAWEVU010000012.1, read as the reverse complement.
CCCGCTATCGCTACCAGGCGTCCTAGCTGGCGCCACCTTCGCCTTCGTCCTAACCCTAGGCGATTTCCTGGCTCCCCTATTAGTGGGCGGCCCCAGCGGCATCATGATCTCCAACATCGTAGTCACCCTATTCGGGGCCGCCTACGACTGGCCCCTCGGCGCCGCAATCTCCCTCTGCATGTTAGTTCTCGTGGTAGCGCTCCTGTTCTTGGTCGAGCGCCTCGAAAAGAAGCTGAGCTTCCAATGAGCGCCAACTCCAACTCGCCCGCCACTACCGGCTCCCGCTGGCTAAGCATTTACGCCGCTCTCGTCTACGCCTTCCTGTATCTCCCCATCGCCGTCCTGGCCATCTATTCCTTCAACGGCGGCGGCGTAGGCGGCTTCCCCCCGCGCAACTGGACGCTCAACTGGTACCGCATCCTTTTCGCCGACGACGCCATCTGGGCCACAGTCCTTAACAGCGCCATCGTAGCCGTAATAGCCGTAGCCATCGCCATCACGCTAGGCCTGCTAGCCGCGTTAGCCCTCGATCGCGCCCAATTCCCAGGCAAAGCCCTGTTCCGCCGCCTGGTCCTCCTCCCGCTGATCCTTCCCGGCATAATCACCGGCCTCTCTCTTCTGATGCTCTTCGTCGTGGCTCAAATGAAGCTGAGCCTGATCACCATCACCCTAGGCCACGGCACAGCCCTAATCTCTGTAGCCACCACGGAAATCTTCGCCGGCCTGCAAAAACTAGATCGCGCTCAAGAGGAAGCTTCCCTCGACCTAGGTGCCAATCACTGGATCACCTTCTGGCGCATCACGCTCCCCAATCTCCGCGTCTCAATAATCGCCGCCGCGTTACTGATCTTCACTCTCTCGCTCGATGAAATCGCCGTAAGCTTCTTCCTGATCGGCCGCAGCAACACGCTGCCGTTAGAAATCTGGTCCCGCCTGCGCCGCGGCATCACTCCGGAAATCAACGCCGTCTCCACAATCATTCTTCTCTTCTCCATCGTCCTAATTCTCGTCTGGTATCGCCTGCGCACCAGATCGCAAAGCGCCGAAGAAGCCGCCGACGTCCTTCCGTCCGCCATCCAAGGAGAACAAGCATGACCGAATCCCGCCGCGACTTCCTGCGCTTCGTCCTCGCCGGCTCAGTAGCCGCAGGCTGCCCCTTCGATCTCAAGCTACTCTCCGCAGCGGAAGCCCCCACCCCGCAAGTCGACGGCGATCACTACGACATCTGCCACAAAATCCGCGACGGCCAAAAATTCATCCCTCCGCCAGTCAGCAAACGCTATGACATCGTCATCGTAGGCGGCGGAATCGCCGGCCTAAGCAGCGCCTATTTCCTGCGCGAGAAAAATTTCCTGCTGCTGGAAAAGGAACCTCACTGGGGCGGCAACGCCTTCAAAGAAGAATTCCAAGGTCAGGGTTTCGCCACCGGCTCGGCCTACGATTTCGTCGGCTCCGAAAGCAACCAACTCGCCAAAGAAATCGGCCTCGAGCAATTGCCCGTCAATTGCGCCGATCCCACCATACTCAATGGCAAATGGGTAGCCGACACCTGGCGCTCCGGCATAGACGAACTCCCCTATCCCCAAAAAATCCGCGACGCCTTCAAGCAATTCCGCAAAAAAATGCTGGCTCTCGATCCCGAAAAGCACGTCAAGCAGTACGACAGCGAGCCGCTCACAAAATATCTCCAGGGCTTCCCCCCGGAAATCACCCACTGGTGGGACGCCTACGGCCCCTCCAACTGGGGCGCAAAATCCGCCGACACCTCCACCTACATCGCCCTCCAGGATTTCCACGATTTCGCCAGCGAAGAAGCCAAAGACGACCGCGTCACGTTGCCGGGCGGCAACGGCGCCATCTCCGAAAAGCTAGCCGCATTACTTCTCGAAAAATACGCCGCGCAAATGCTCACCGGCGCCACCACGGTAGCCGTAGAGCAACTAAAAAATTCCGTCCACGTAACCTATTTCCACGAAGGCCATCTCCAAACAGTCTCCGCCCGCCTGGTAATCATGACCGCCCCAAAACTAATCGCCTCGCGCATCACCTCCGGCATCTCCCCCAATCAACGCGACGCCATGCAAGCGATCCGCTACGCTCCCTACCCGGTAATCAATCTGATCTTCGACAAGCCCATCTACAATCGCGGCTACGACACCTGGTGCCCCAACAACACCTTCACCGACTTCACCGTCGCCGACTGGACCGTCCGCAATCAACCGGACTACAAGCAAAAAAACAACATCCTCACCTTTTACACGCCGCTAGACGAACAAGAACGCCACAAGCAATTAACCGAAGACGGCTGCAAAAAAATCGCCCTGAATGTTCTCCGCGATTTCAAAAAGCTCCTCCCCGAATTCGAGCACGATCCCATCGAACTCCACATGTACCGCCGCGGCCACCCCATGCTAATGGCCACTCCAGGCAACTACACAAAAACCATCCCCGAAGCCCGCCATCCGCTAGAACGAGTCTTCTTCGCCAACGCCGACAGCGAAGGCCCCGAATCCCTAGCCATGGGCGCCGTAGCCTCCAGCCAAAAAGCCGCCAACTGGGTCAGCGATCGCCTAAAAGGCAAGTCCGCGAATCAGGCCACGAAATCCGCAGGCTACGCAGCGTAATGTAGCTTAGGTCTTCAGACCTGAGGCCTTTGCCGTTGAATTTGACTTTGCGCGACGAGGCTAGCCCCACGGCCATAATTGCGCGTGGGGAATTTAGTGCGCTCAATTCTGCGGTCGAACGTTCGCGGCCAGAAACTCCAACATCGCCGCATGTGCAACTTCCGGCTGGTCCGTACTAAAAATATGGCTAGCCCGCGGAATCAAAACCATCTCAGCCCCCGGAATCCGCCCAGCAATCAATTTCCCATTCTCCGGCGGCACAAGCTGGTCACTCTCCCCGTGAATCACCAAAGTAGGAGCAGTAATCGCCCCGATGCGGCTGTAAGCCTCCCAGGCAATAATCCCCTGCAACTGCGCCATGAACCCTTCCACAGTCGGGTACCACTCCAAAAGCAATTTCAAATCTTCCTCAATCCGCTCCCGCGGCGTCCCCGAATCGTAAATAAACGGCTGAATCGCTCGCGACGCCTCCTCCGGGCTCATGTCCACGCGCATCAAAACCTGCAGCACCTCAGGCGCCGCCGGCACAGCCTGCGGTCCCCCCGAAGCCGTACAACCCAAAATCAGCGATCTCACCCGCCGCGGATACTGCAGCGCAAATTCCTGCGCGATCATTCCTCCCATCGACATCCCCATCACATGCGCGCTCTGCACTCCCGCAGCATCCAAAACCGCCGCCGCATCCGCCGCCATCAACGCAATCGCATAAGGCCCCGCAGGCACATCGCTGCGCCCCGCCCCGCGATTATCCAGCGCAATAGTCCGATAACGCCGCGCCAAGATCGGCCGCGTCCGGTGCCACATCGCCGAAGCCCAACCCAACCCCATAATCATGAGAACGGGCGCCCCGTTCCCCGATTCGTCCCAATAAATTTTGGCGCCCGAATTCTCAGTGAATGGCATCTCGGCTTTTGGATTGCGCGTTCAGCCCACTCGCTCTCGAATCTATTTCTCTTTCTTAGCCGGCGCCTTCTTCATCGCACCCGCCGCGATCGAATACTCGCCCTCGACATCCACCACCGCCCCGCCATCCGCATTCGGCGTCACAGTGTAAGTTCCCTTCCCCGTAATCCCCTTCAACTTCCCAGTCCCGCCCGTGTACGACCAAGTCCCCTTGGTCACTCCGGGCTTCCCATCTTTCGCCGGTCCGGAATCACGGAAGCTCACGAAATATTTATCGCCGCTGTCCATGTTCCCAACGTACGTGCCGTTGGAAGTCGCGCGCGTGGCCGTCATCTCCAAAAACGCCACGGAAGTTCCATCCGTAGTTTTTCCGCCTTCCATTTCCATCGGCGTCGTCCACTTGCAAGTATTTTTCACCACCGCCAAGCTGTGCCCCGGCTTGTCCCCAGCATCCGCCGTGCCGATAACCTCCGGCGCCTTGTCGCATTTGTGCTGCCCGGAAACCTTAGTCTGCGCCCCAACCGCCGACGCAAACAAAAACGCTATCCCCAAAATGCTCACAATCCGTAGTTTCATCGCTCTCCCCCTCAAAATTTTGAATGTGTTGAACTTGCCCTGGAATAACCGTAGCAGAACTCAAGCCCACGCATCCTACGCCCGTAAAGCCCGCGACACAATCGGCGCCTTTTATCTCCTCGCTGCCATTCTGAGCCCTCCGCGGCGAAGAATCTGCGGTCCTCCCAACGCCGGGTGCCTCCGCCTGGGCGGACGCCGTCGTTGCGCGTGGGGTTTATGACTGTTCCGCCTCCTTTCCTCGTGTCATTCCGCGGCGCCGTTCGCCGAGGAATCCCTCGTCGCCTCCGTTCTCCAGCCTCCAGACCGCGTCGTCACAACTCCCTGTGCGGGCCATCACATACGGCAGGCGCCCCAAGTGGGATCATGGTGGTCCTATGACCCCTAGCCGCAAACGCAAATTCCTCGTTGCAGGCTGCCTCGTCGCACCGGTTGTGGTGGCGGGGCTGTTTCCCGTACGCGACTTGCTCGCCGCATTTTTCATGTTCTGTATCTTCTTCAGCGCATTGGGATTAATCGCGCTGGTGTCATTCCTATTTGGCGGCGGGGTGATGCGCTGTTACGAGCTGCTCTTGGGCTTTGCGGCGTGGTTCGGGGTTCGCCATCAGCATCCGTAGTCGTCGAGACCGGGGTTTTCTTCGAAATTCGAATCCCTGCCTTTCGCTTCGTATTCACCTCGCTGCAATTGCTAACCGAAACAAGGGTTCAATTAAAACTCCTCGTAAGTCGCAGAAAGCATTGGATCGAGGTCGCGTCTAACCGAAACAAAAATCAGACCACCTCGATCAACGTTCCGCCGAATTTTCCGGCCGCGTGGTCGGTTCTTGAGGCCCTTCCGCCTCTTTCAGTAGCGCGGCATCCCTGAAAGCACTCCCGAGTGGCGCCATGCCAAACAAAAACGCCGCCAAGCTGGCGGCGCTACGATCGCTCGCAGATCGCGAAGGCAAATTGTCCGGCCTGCGCACTACCGCACTCAGCATGGCGCAGGTATTACGGAAGGTCAATGGTACGTTCGATACAAATTTGGGTCAGTAGGGCGAACATTTGGCGATTGGATGTTGGAAATTTGAAGTCGGAAATAGGGTCGGGACAGCCGAACGGCTCGAGGACCTATCTTCCAGCCTCTAGCTTCTAGCATCCAGCTTCTAGGCTTGGGCCAGATTTGCAGGAGGACCGGAGCGAAGAAAAGTCAAACCCGTGGACGAAAGCCCCTCGCTCGCCAGCCCTGCCGCAGGGGCGCCCACCGAACCCGGACAAGAAGAAATCAAAACCGGTGCCGAAGAACCCGACCCTTCCCACGAACGGGGAAGGATTGATTGGATAAGAACGAAGGCTCCCTTCGTAATCCAGTATTCTTGGTTTGGAGGACGCAGAAACTGGGAAGAAAGGAGCCCTCGATGGTGCTTATTGGATGCGATTTCCATCCCAGTTGGCAACAAGTTTGTTGGTTGGATGCGGAGACCGGAGAAACGGGAGAGAACGAGGTGGTGCATGCGCCGGGGGAAGTGGAGAAGTTTTACCGGCGGTTTGCGGCGCCGGCGTTGATCGGCATGGAGTCGACGGGGAATTGCCAGTGGTTCGTGGAGCTGGTGGAGAAGTTGGGGCACGAAGTGTGGATCGGAGATGCGGCGAAGATTCGCGCGAGCGAGGTGCGGCAGCAGAAGCATGACCGGCGGGATGCCGCGCTGCTGTTGCGGCTGTTGAGTGAAAAACGGTTTCCGCGAATCTGGACGCCGTCGAGCGAGCAGCGGGACACGCGGCAGTTGCTGATTCACCGGCACAAGCTGGTGCGCTTGCGGGCGCAGGTGAAGAACGGACTGCAGCATCTGGCGATGAACCGTGGGATGCAGAAGAAACGGAAGTTGTGGAGCGCCGCGGGACAGCAGGCGCTGCGCGAACTTCCCTTGCCGCCGTGGGCCGGCCGGCGGCGGGAAGATCTGTTGAAGCTGCTGACCATGCTCGATGCGCAGGTGGCGTCGTTGGACCTGGCGGTGAAAGCAGTGGCGGAGAAGAATGAAGGAGCGCTACTGCTGATGAGCCAGCCGGGCGTGGGGCCGATTACTTCACTGGCGTTCGTGTTGACCATGGGAGATGTGCGCCGCTTTCCCCGGGGCAAGCAGGTAGCGAGTTATCTGGGACTGATTCCGCGAGAGTACAGCTCGGGCGGACATCAGCGCTTCGGCTCGATCAGCAAGCAGGGCAACCGATTTATGAGAATGCTGCTGGTGGAGGCGGCGCAGGTAGCGGTGCAGTGCGATCCGGGATTTCGCAACGAGTATTTGCATCGTTGCCACAGCAAGCCGAAGGGAGTGGCGAAAGTGGCGGCGGCGAGGAAGTTGGCGATTCGACTCTACTGGATGCTGCGCATGCAAAAGCGGTATCCGGAGATCGTTCGTATCGAGAGCAGCCCGCGGGTGCCCGTGGTCGGCTAACGCCAGACCGAAGAATTGATTGGGCGCTCTCGTCCCGGCGCGGGCCGGGATTCGCATAGAAGAATCATGGTCGAAGTTTTAGGCCGTATCGATGGTTGGTGGAACGGTTTCGCCGGGAAGTGATTCACCGTGAGATTTCCAGAGTTCTGTGTCCTCCAACTCTCTGGCAACCACGCGGTGCGAAGAACACCGCGAAGGCGAAGTGTTGCTTGACAACGCCTTCGTTCTTATCGACGGGCACCCACCGCAAAACCTCGGAAAAGGCTTCGGCACCCGCCGAACAAAGCCTCCGTCACACGGGCACTCACCCTAATCGATATCGACTTGGAACATTAAGGAAGGGTCGTCGTATGCAACTGCATACCATAGCCCGTCCGCTCCCATGATGAAGTACACCTCTTGCCCGTAAAACCAAGGCGGATAGGCTCCCGCATAGAACCAGTATCCACCGTAAGAATATTCCCGACGCCCATTGTAGAAGCGACCGCCATTCTCTTCAAAGCGGGCATGATGCTCGCGTCCAAACCTGCTTTCACTGTACACGTGGCCGCGATTATCTTTCTGACCATTGTGGGCCCAGTTCCCTTGTGGTTGCGCGTGCTGCTCACTTCTGGCTGGTTGCTCTTTCTGGCCCTTGGCTTGATGCTGCTGCTCCTGCTTCGGAGCCTTGGCTTCCTCTTGCTTCGCAGGCTTAGCTTCGTGTTCCTGCTTCGGGGCCTTGGCTTCCTCTTGCTTCGCAGGCTTAGCTTCGTGTTCCTGCTTCGGAGCCTTGGCTTCCTCTTGCTTCGCAGGCTTAGCTTCGTGTTCCTGCTTTGGAGCCTTGGCTTCCTGTTGCTTCTCTGGCTTAGCTTGCTCTTCCTGTTTCGCAGGCTTCGCCTCTTGCTTCTTTTCCGGCTTCGCCTTCTCATCCTGCTTCGCGGGCTTGGCATCCTGTTCATGTTGATCCTGAGCGTACGTGGGGACGACGGACCCGAGAAGCAGGAACAAAACTCCCGTGCCGATAAGACTGACTGGTTTCATCTGTGTTACCTCCATAACCGTTATTTCGCGCGCCCTTCGTTCGTCAGGGCGGGCGCGATTGTGATTCCTATTCCATTTGCGTGCACATACTACTGGCCCTTAACCGTCACTCTTTCACTGCGATCCCAACAAGCTCAACGCAGCACGCCGAGCACGTACAAGACCCGCTCGTGACCTATTCCTCGTATGCGTTTCGCGGACGCGCTCCTCAACTTCCTCTTCGAATCCCTAATTCCGAAATCGTCAGTGAACCGTATCGAAAGCGTATGCGATCTTCCCGCGCGAAACTGTCCAAAATGAGACACCCGCTCGATTGTCGTGATTCTCTACCCCTGAATCTCACGGACCGCCGGCGCACATGCTGCGGAGGAAGAATTCACTTTTCAGGGAAATGAGTGGCAGGAGAACTATTCAAGTTTGGCAAGCTCGCTGGCAAAAAGCGGGTTTTCGGGGAATTGCGCAACGAGCTCTTTCAGTTGCGCGCGCGCGAGTTCCGGCTTCTTCTCGCGCAAGGCCGCCAGCGCCAGCACGATCTTCGCAAACGGCCGCAGGTAATGGCCACGATCGGCGGCGATCTCCAGTTGCCGGATGCCTTCTTTCTTGTCGCCGTGGATTCCCGCGAAGCCGAGCAGAAACCTCTTGAATCCCGGCAAACTCCCGATCACGAAATTCGCCGTGCCCAGGCCAAGATAGGCATCATCCGCGTCCGGCGCGATGGCCAGGAGTTTGTTGGCGTACTTGTCAGCCTCGCGGATCTTTTTCAAGCTGTCGAACTGCTCCTTATCGATCAGGCTGGCATAGTCGGCCTGCATGCCCACGCTCAGGGACATGGCGAACAGCGCGTTCGTATCGTCCGGTTGCGTCTTCAATCGCAGTTGCGCCAACTCCTGCGCCTGTTTGTCCGCGGCGAAGAATGCTGCGCGCAGTTTCGGATCGGGTTTGAGAGGAATCTTCCCCAGAAAACGCTTGCCGTCGAGAAAAAACTGCGAGGTCAGAACGCCCTGCCGGTAGCACTCCTCAAACAAATAGGCCGCCGCTTCCGACGCGCTTCCCAGCGGATCTTCCGGATGCGACTTCTGCCAGGCCTCGAAATGGCTGCGGCTTTCCTGAAGCTTCAGTTCGTAGAGAAGGTGAAAGCCGGCGTCGAGTTCTGGCACGTGCAAGACTTCAGCCGGACTTTGCGCCGAGGACGACGGCGCCACTCGAACAGCGCAAATCGCCGCCACCAGCAAGCTGCACAGAAGCAAACGCATCAGTCACAAATATGCTCTCCGCAAAGCGAAGTCAACAACAGCAGCGTGATCACGCCTCGGGATTTGGCAGACGCACTCGACGAAATTTGCTCAGAAGAAGTAAGGCTGGCCCATCTGCCTGGAATCTGGGGGACGTTCTAGAGGCTGGAAGCTGGAAATCTAAAGTCCGAAAAAAGGCGGGCCAGCCGAACGGCTCGAGGACGTACCTTCCAGCCTCTAGCTTCTAGCATCCAGCTTCTAGACTCGGGTCAGAGTTGCAGTGGGACCGGGGGGGGTAGAAAAGCCAAATCCGCGGACGAATCCCCCACCCTCGACACCCCTGAGATGAACCACCCGCCAGGTTTCGTACCTATTCAAATTCCACGGGCGTATTGATATGATTAAATACTTTCTTCTTCGGCAATTTGCGAGTGGGTCAAATCTGGTAGAGCGAGGATTGGTCGACCTTGGCATCATCGTCAGCGCAACAAGCGTGGGTGATCGGCGAAGTAAACCAGCGCATCGACAAGTGCCTCAAGGACAACGCCGCGTTTGAGCGCGTCCTCTGGGGGGCGCTGGGGCTCATGGTTCTGGTCGGACTATCAATCCTGAGTTACGGAGCCCTGCACGGAGATCGCGTCCTCATTGGCATCAGCACCGGGGAGACCGGGTTCGCCGTCTGGCCGATCAGGCTCCTCATCCAACTTCACCGGCGCAAAATAGCGCTGTCAGTAGTGCCCGCACTTACCAGCGGCCTGTCCGGCCGCGACGCTGCCCGCGAAATCCATGCGCTAATCCAGCATCTACTGGACAATCGTTGAACGACAAGCTCAAAGTTGAGTTGGAGAATCTCGCGGGCACGCTCGAGCGCCCAGCCGAGGTAGCCCGGTCCGGGGCACAATGGGCGCGCACAAGCGCCGCCCTCACGCCAGACGATCCGATCCGTTCCTCCGCAGACGACAGGCTTAATCGATCTGGCTTCGCCGCCGAACTGGCGCGGGCGATTATAGGCTTCGACCGTGCGGAGAGTGTGGTGGTAGGAATTCACGGCCGGTGGGGTACGGGAAAGTCCTCGTTGTTAAACATGCTCGACGAGCAGTTGCAAGCCGTATCGCCGGAGGCCCCTGTCATCTTTCGCTTTAACCCATGGGGTTTCTCGGACAAGAATCAGTTATCGGATAGATTTTTTGCCGAGCTTTCGGCATTCCTCAAGCTCCACATGAGTATTCCGTCGCTATCGGGGATGTCAGAAACGGTGGAAGAATACGGCCAACTCCTCAGCCCGATGGCTCGCCTGATTTTCCCTCGCGCCGCCGAGGCCGTTCGATTTGGCTGGAAGTGGTTTAGGAAATATAGACCTGCGCGGCAGCGTTCGCTGGCAGAACTGAAAGTCCAAATTAACTTGGGCCTCAGCGACTCTGGCTCGAAGCTGATCATACTCATCGACGATATCGACCGACTGAACAACGAAGAGATTCGTGAAGTATTTCAGTTGATAAAACTCAACGCCAACTTTTCGAACACAGTCTATGTTGTCGCATTCGATAAAAATCTCGTTCAGAAAGCGCTCAGGAAAGTCGCCCCCGGTCGCCCACAGGAATATTTGGAGAAGATAGTCCAGATACCTTTCGACCTACCAGTAATCGCTGAGTCGACCCTCACCGAGATCATCATCGCAAACTTCAATCAAATTCTCGCTTCTGTGAAATTGCAGAAAGCCAGCACACAGCGGTTCGGCAATATGTTTCATTCGGGGTTTAGGGAAAGTTTTCGTACCATACGCGACGTCAATAGGTATTTCAATCTTTTCAAGTTCGCTTTCAATCTGATGCGGCACGACACTGATTTCGTCGACCTCGCTGCCGTTGAAGCAGTTGCTCTCTTCTACCCTGTTGTGTATCAAGCCATCGCGGACAATCCCGGAATGTTCGTTGGCGGCTGGGGGGCGCTCGACCAGCGGCCAGAAGATCGCGAACAGTTCCGTGCACCGTACGATGGCATTTTTTCAAAAGTGGCGAAGACGAAGCACGAATCGGTGATATCGCTCTGTAGATTTTTGTTTCCGAAGCTTGAGCACATTTACGGCAGGCTTAATGCACGGTACGGACCCGAATGGGAAGCCTCTTGGCAGCAGGACAAGAGGATCGCCTCCTCAAAATATTTCGCTTACTACTTCCAGCTTGCGGTCCCGGAAACTGAGGTATCCCAATCTGAGTTTAACACGACACTTAACGAAGCAACTTCAGTCGAGGCTTTTGTGGGTGCTCTCCGCCGCTTCAAGACCTCCAAGCGCTTTGGGCCATTCATCGACCTATTGAGAGACCACGTACGCTCTTTGCCGCAAGAGAAACTTCTTGTCATTCTTGGGTCAATCTTCACGTTCGGCGACGAGGTCGAGATCGAGGGAGCACCCCTATTTGGGGCAATTTCAGAGTACATGCGATTCGCTATGTGGCTGCTTTACGACATTCTTGACGTCCTCCAGTCGAGACGATTTGAGATCCTTTGCGAAGCCATGCGCAGACACGCGGCCGTGTTCACCATCTCGGACGTCGCCGCGACTTTTGAGATCGTCGCCCAAGACGATCCCAGTTCCGCAGTGCTCAGGTCACGCTATCCCGACCTGACGCCGCCAATGGCAGCAGACATCAAGATGATAGCCGTCGAGGCAATAGAGCATGCCGCGAAACTCGGACGATTGAGTTCAGCGCCTCAACTGGGGGCCGTCTTGTCCCGTTGGAGGAAATGGGGAGATCCCCAGAGGGCTGTGGACTGGGTCGCATCGGAACTTATGGGCACGCCGACCGGGGCTCTCAGGCTGGTTGCCTCGTTCGCCGGTATCGGCACAACTATGGGATTGTCAGACAAGGTCCCGAGGGTGATCGTGAGCGTTCCGGTCAAACCCATCGCGGAGTTCGCAGATCTTAAGGCTGTCGCCAGCCTTGTGCGAGAGGTGCGCGACGAGGAACTAACAGAGAGGGAGCGCGAGATCAAGTCCAAGTTTCTTCGCGCGATGGATGAAATCGCGGCAGGAAAAAGCCCTGACGCCGCTCCCTTTCGGGATGACTTCTGAGAACCGGGCTGTAGCTAAGTCTTTTTCGATCGGGCTAGCTTGCGCAGGCGTGCCGCATCCGCCGCGGTTCAAAACCCCGCGAGGGGGCGTGGTTTTCGGCACTGGTTTTGCTTTTCCGCGGATCGATTCTGGCCGATGCCAACGGCTTCTTTCGCGACCGGCTGGGCTCCTCGTCTTATCGTCCGGAAATCCTCTTCCGAGTCTTCAAACTTCAACGGTCGCCGGAACCGGCGCGAGCCACTCCGTTTTCTCCTGAACGATCTCGTAGGTGGTGTGCAGGGTGGCGGTTTGCTTTACCATCGCGCCTACTGAGCAGTACTTGTCTTCGGAGAGGCGGATGGCCGCTTCGATGGCTGCGGCATCGATGTCGTAGCCGGTGATTACGTGATGGATGCGCACCTGGGTGAAGACTTGCGGGGGGCGTTCGGCTTGATCGGCTTCTACGCGGACTTCGTAGCCGGTGACCATTTGGAGGTACTTCTGGCGCAGGACGGTGATGACGTCGAAGGCCGTGCAGCCGGCCAGGCCGATGGCGATTAGCTCGATGGGCTTGGGGCCGGTGGCGCCGGTGGCGTCGTCGAGGAGCATGTGGTGGGAGCTGCCGCTGGTGGCGACGAACTGGCGCTCCATCTTAAGCGGCTGAGCAAGCTGAACTTTTGCGGTGATCATTTCTGCCTCCCACGGGGCCCGGTGATTCGGGCCGTTCGAATGCCAAATTTCGAAGATAATTGTGGCGTTCGGCGCGCGGAAGGGCTGTGATGAGGGTCACCCGTGATTGTGACGCGATTCCGCGAGTTCGCATCGGTTTTGTAGGGGAGGGCCGGGTTAGCCCTCCCGCGAGCGGCGGTGTCAGCCGACCCCTACCGTCTGCGGCCAACGGCGTCAAATCCAAGAATCCGCAAGCGACGATTCCAGCCCGCGCGAAACCGACGCCTGCTCTGCGCCGCACCGATTGCCGGCGTGGGGACGGCCATACACCGGCCGTCGCGGGAGGGCTAACCCGGCCCTCCCCTACAACGGCGACGGCAAAACCCAGGGCCAACCCGGGGGCGTGTGAACCCGCCCCCCTACGGGACGGTCCGAAAGCTGTCATCCTGAGTCCGCCTAGGCGGACTAAGGATCTAAGCGTCTAATGTTTGCAATTATTTTCGCCAACAGACCTAATTGAACCCTACGTACCACTGACACCGCGTAACTTCCGCGTTAAACAGGATTCGGCAGTCAGCAGTCCCGAAGCGCGGGGCTGGCCCCGTTAAGCTGGCCCGGATCCGGGCCATGAATCGACTCAGCCCGGCCGTTATCGACAACCCGCGCCAATCAATTTTTCATCGGGAGGTTTTTGAAAACGCTTGGCCCAATGGCCGAAAGCGTCGGCGGAAGCGCATTCTAATCGATACAATTCCAAAATTAGAATTCCCCGCAAGCCAAACAAAACAAACGACGGAGGACATTTCTAATCGATACAAAACAGCCCCCCCGTTAAATTCGGGCGAATATCGAGCGAAGACACATACCGAGCCGCAATGTAGCTCACCTTCTTCAGAGGTGAGGCCGTTCGGTTTTGGTTTTGCTTTTGGTTTTGACTTTGCGTTTGGTCTTGGTTTTGACTCGGATTCGAACTCAAAGTCAGGAAGACTCAACACCAACGGCAAAGGGCCTCAGGTCTAAAGACCTGAGCTACATTTGGCGTAACCTTTCTCCCAGACAGCGGTTACCCTACTGAGAGATGGAATCGCGGAGAATCGGTTGAAGGCTTATCCGACGGAGGCCGACGAGCGGTCGCTGATCGCGGAGGCGCAGCGCGACGCTTCGCGCTTTGGGGCGCTCTACGAGCGCTATTTTGACCGCGTGTATGCGTTCATCGTCTCGCGCGTGCATGACCGCGATGCGGCTGAGGATTTGACTTCGCAGACGTTTCATTCGGCGCTTGAGAATTTGCCGAAATTCGAATGGCGCGGAGTTCCCTTCTCGGCTTGGTTGTTCCGCATTGCGGCGAATGCGATGGCCGACCGTTGGGCGAAGGCTGGGCGCGAGCGCGGCGATCCGGCGCCGGAGGAATTCGAATCGATCGATACGGATGCGATCGAAAATCGGGCGCGCCTTTTCGCGCTGGTGCGCCGGTTACCGCCGGAACAGAGGCGCGTGGTGCTGATGCGGTTTGTGGAGCAGCGCAGCGTGCGCGAGATTGCTACGGCGATGCAGAAGACCGAAGGCGCGGTGAAGCAGTTGCAATTCCGCGCGGTGCAGAGTTTGCGGGCGAAGATGGTGAAAGCCGATGGCTAAGCAAACAGCGAGCCAACGATTCGACGCGGCCGTGACGGCGCTGCTCGAGCGGCGCGATTCGTTCGTGCCGCAGGCCGGAGCGGAGCTGGCGCCGCTGATTAGCCTCGCGATCGATTTGCGCGAGCTGCCGCGCGAGAGTTTCCGAACGAAATTGAAGAGTGAACTCGAGAGGAGAACAACGATGAGTACAAATGCAACACCGGCGCGCGAGACCAGTGGAGAGGCGCAAGGCGGCGCGGCGAAAGTCGATTGGAAGCGCAAGGGATTCCGCACGGTGACGCCGTACATCGTCGTGGATGGCGCGGCGAAGCTGCTGGATTTCGTGAAGGCTACTTTTGGTGCGACGGAGAGGTTCCGTGTGCCGCGGCCCGACGGTCGAATCATGCACGCCGAGGCGTTGATTGGGGATTGCATCATCGAGATGGCCGACGCGAACGAGCAATACCCGGCGCGGCCGATGCCGATTCATGTTTATGTGCGCGATGTGGACGCGGCTTACGCGCGGGCGCTTGCGGCCGGCGCGACTTCGTATCACGCGCCGGTGGATCAGGAATATGGCGACTACGACTGCGCCGTGCGCGATCCGCTCGGAAATAATTGGTACATCGGCGCGCGGAAAGGCGCGAATCCGATTCCCGAGGAAGTGCCGAGCTTGATGCCGTTCATTCATGCCGTCGGAACGCAGAAGGTGATCGATTTTATGAAAACTGCATTTGGCGCGGAGGAATTGCAGAAGGTGCAGGCGCCGGATGGGACGATCGTGCACGCGAAGATGCGATTTGGCGGCGATGCGGTGATTGAATTGAGCGAGTGGCGCGGCGTGTCGGATCCGTTGCCGGGATTGATGCACTTGTATGTGCCGAATGCGGATGAAGTTTATGCGCGGGCGATTGTGGCTGGGGCGACATCTATCAATCCGCCGGCGGATCAGCCGTATGGCGATCGCAGCGCTAATTTGATGGACGCTTTTGGGAATATGTGGACGGTGGCGACGCATATCAAGGATGTGGTGTTTTAGCGGTGGCGGATTTGAAGACGAAGAGCGGAGGATTACCGCAGAGACGCTGAGGGCGCGGAGGAAGAGGAGAGAGTTCGTCCGCGCACGATTCGGAGATGTGGGTTGAGCCGTCGGTCGCCGGAGGGCGCAGCAAGCCGGCGCCCCTACGAAGAGCAAGACAAGAAACGTTAGTGCGTGACGCTGAGATTGTGGGCGCCGGCGAATAGTGAGGCGGCGGTGCCTAGGGATTGCGGTAGCCACCAGAATTCGCGGAGGACGCGCTTGTCGCTGCGCTGCATGCGGCGGCCTACGTAATCGAAAATTGACGGGCCTACCTGAATGACCGCGTAGATGCTGGCGTTGCCGGCGAAGGGACGCAGAATCGGATTCATTTCCTGGTGGCCGTCGTTGATGGCGCGGCGCGTGGTCCAGGCGTCGAAGGTGGCTGCGCCGTGTTGGGCGATGCTGAGAGCCAGCCAGGTGTGGCCCTGGCGCTCGGCGGCAATGTGTTCGGGATGAAAATTGTCCGGCGGCGCGGGTTCGACGTGCGTGGGAATGTGGACTTCGGCGAGGATTGCGGAAGCTTCTTCCGGATCGGCGTTGGGATCTCGCATTCCGGCAATTTTGTTCGCGTCGCTGCTGGATTTGTCATCCGAGGCGGCTTGCTGCTCGAAAGATCGACGAGGCGGATTTTGTCGCGGTCGAACAGATCGTTTGCGTTGGCGGCGCGAAGGGATTTGCTGAGGAGCTCGGCGGAGGAAACTTCGCCGGCGTGTTTTCGGCAACGAGTACCGGGGCCGCGGCCTGCGGCTGCGCTGGAAGCTTGCCAGCGGGCGCAAACGGCATTTGGAGCAGAACCACCAGTGTCGCGAGCAGCATGTCTGTTCACCTCAGCGTAGGAGAGGGTACGTGGGCGAACGGCCGGCGAGAATAGATGGTCTGTACCGGCCGAGTAGTACTCGCGGAAGCCGTTGATATTATTAGGTTTATCTCATATTAGGCCTATGGCCTTTCAGCTTGATCCTCCTATCCCCCAAGCCCCCAGATTCCTTGGTGCATTTCGAAACTGACGCAGTACTACGGCAGCGCTTGATAGTCCGCATCCGAGCGCTTCCAGAAAAATGGCGGAAATTTTTTCTGCGCCGGCCAGACTTCGTCGAGCGTGTCGCCGGAATAGACGACTCCATTTTTGATCACGTAGAGAATGTCGGTGGAGTTGCGAATATTTTCGGCGGGATTCGTATTGTAGACCACGAGGTCGGCAAGTTTGCCCGGCTCGAGCGAGCCGACTTGCTTCTCGAGGCCGATGCTTTCCGCTCCGTTCATGGTCGCAGCGTAAAGCGTCTGCCAATTTGTCATGCCGCCGGATTGTAACATCCAAAGTTCCCAATGTGCACCGATTCCTTGTTGTTCGCCGTGAGAACCGAGAGCTACGTGGCCGCCGGACTCTGAAGACTTCGTCCTGGCGCCGTGAGCGATCAGCGGAAAAATATATTCCTCGTCGAGTAGCAACGGACGGCGGCGGGCTACGCTGTCGACCTGTTCGTGCGGAGTGAAGCGCATGATTTTTGGATCGTCGTGAATATTCATGCGCTGGCGCCAATAGAATTGGCCGAATTCGCCGCCGTAGGAAACGATGAGCGTGGGCGTGTAAGTGGTGCCGGATTGTGCTTCGAGTTGGATTACGTCTTTGTAGATGGGAACGACCGGGAGGCTGTGCTCGACGCCGGTGTAGCCGTCGAGAACCATGCTGAGATCGGTTTTTAGATCGCCGCCGCCTTCCGCGGTGATGTTGACGCCTTCTTTGGCGGCGGCCATGGCCAGCCACTGGCGTTGGATGCGGCGCGGTTGCATATATTGCTTGAGCGAATCGGCGCCGTGGGCTTTGTAGCGTTTAACGATATTGTCGGCATCTTCGAAGCTGGTGATGCTGGCGGCTTCGGTGGTGATGGCAGTGCCGGTCGCGTAGATGCGCGGGCCGACCATTTCGCCGGCGGTGACGAGTTCGCCTTGCGCGAAGACGGTGTTGGATTCGATCGAAGGATCGCGCGTGGTGGTGACGCCATAGGCCAAGTTCGCGGCGTAATTCCATTCCTGATCGGTCATTTCGTCACGGCTGGCGTGAAGGTGAGCGTGGATGTCGACGAAGCCGGGAAGGATGGTTTTGCCGCGGACGTCGATTACCTTGGCATCGGCGGCGGCGTGAAGTTTGCCGGTCGCGCCGATTTCCTTGACGCGATTATTTTCGATGAGCACGTCGCCGTGCTCGAGAATTTCTTCGCCCTTCATGGTGATGACGCGTGCGCCGCGTAAGAGTAGCTGGCCCTTGGGAATTTCGCGCGGCACTGCGAGAGCGATGGAGATCTTTTCCGCTTTCCATTGATCGGGCTTGTCGGCTTCGAATGCGGTGTCGCGATTGACGCGTGAGAAATCGTTGCCGAAGCTCCAGGTGATTGTTTTTCCGCCGTCGGCCCAGTGAATGTAGTTGGCGCCTGTTGTGGTGAGCCGCTTAACGGGGACGGCTGGAGTTTTCAGATCGAGCGTGACCGTTTCGGTGCCGAATCTTGGGAATGCGGCCAGATAGGCGTCGTAGCGGTTCTGAATGGCGATGTATTCGTCATCGGGCGATGGTATTGCGAGTACGAAATGGCCCTGGAATTTCATGAGCGTCTTCTTGTCGGTGCCGTCGAGGCGGATGGAGCGCAGAAGTCTGGCGGGCTTTGCCGGACCTTCGGCATCGGGCGGAGGCGGAGCGGCGTCCATGTAATAGACGCGCGTGCCGTCGGAATTGAATGAGGGAGCTTGATAGCCGCCCGGGAGTTTTACGATTGGATGGCTTTCGCCGCCGTCTGCTGAGATCCAGCGGATTTCGTCCACGTCGCTGGAATCTTCGGCGAGCCAGCCGCGGGCGGTGCCCATGACGAAGGCGAGCTTGCTGCCATCGTTCGACCAGGCGGGCATGGCGTAATAGGCTGCCGATTTGCTGAGCTTGACGGGCGCGCCGCCGCTGGCCGGCGCTTTCCACAATTCGCCGCCTTCGGAATCGGACCACGTGGTGTAGGCGATCCATTTTCCGTCGGGCGAAAATACCGGGCCGTATTCGCGAACCGCTGCATCGGTGAGGCGATGCGATTTGCCGCTGGCGATATCCATCAGCCAGATTTTTCCTACGGCGCTGAAGACTAGCTGCTTGCCATCGGGCGATTGATTGGTCCAGCGCATTTGATGGACGGTGAGAGGGCCATCGTCGATGGTGTAATCGGTGTGGACGCGCGGGCCGAGATCGAGATCGACTTTTGCGTTGAATGGAATCGTGGTGACGGTGCGCGTGGCGACATCGACGCGCTTGATGTGTCCATCGCCGGTGAAGAGGACTGCTTTCGAGTCCGGCGTGAAAGCGTAGCCCGGTAGGACATCGTTTACGGCGAAGCCTTCCTGATCGTCGCGCTGCATAGGCGCGGCTAGCCAGCGCTCTTCGCCGGTTTGCAGATCGCGGATGCGCAGGCCGGTCTTGGCATCGCGGCGGCTCGCGTAGACGAGATAGCGGCCATCGGGAGATGGGAGCGGGCGGAGGCCGCCACCGTATTCGGAGGTGATGGTTTGAATTTCGCCGGTGTCGCGATTGAAGGTGTGGACCTGGAAGCGGCCGATGTCCACGTTGTAGCGGAAGCGATCTGGATGGCTGGAGAAATAGAGGAGCTTGCCATCCGGGGAGAAATACGCGCCGGAATTGATCGTCGTTTCGCCCTTGCCTTTGACCAGCTCAATTCCCTTCCCGCCATCCTTGTGATAGAGCCAGAGAGCGGTCATGCGGAGATAGTCTTCGGGGCCGGGATAAGGGCCGTATTTGCGGGCGACGAGGTAGTTACCATCGGGAGTCCAGGAGGGAGAGCCCAGCAGGTCGTCGGTTTCTTTGGTTACTTGCTTGAGGCCTGAGCCGTCCACGTTGATTAGCCAGATGTTGTCGCTGCCGGTTTTGTCGCTGATGAAGGCGATTTGCTTGCCGTCGGGAGAGAAGCGCGGTTGGCAATCCCAGGGCATACCGGTGGTGAGGGCTTTGGCATCGCCGCCTGCGATTGGTAGAAGATAGAGATCGCCTAGGATGTCGAAGACGATTTGTTTGCCGTCTGGGGAGACGTCTAGGGTCATCCAGGTGCCTTCATCGGTGGTGAAGGTGATTTTGCGTTTGGGTTCGATTGGGAGTTTTTCGGGCTTTTTTTCTTTTTCGTCTTTCTTTTCGTCTTTTTGGGCGGGGTCTTGCGGAGCGCGGGCGCTTAGATTTTGGGCGGGGCGGAGTGCGAATAGGATTGCTGCGATTGCTAGACAAAATATTAATCGCTGGGAATGCACCGATTTCATTCTTGGCTCCTTCGATCTTTGAGATTGATTGCGATTGGCGGGTTGGACGGATGACAGGTCGAAGAGTTTCGCCATGCGGGAGCCGATTCTATCGCAAAATCTTATTGAATCGTTCGGGAATCAACGCCGTCGGCTGACATTCGTCGGTTAGTAATTATTCGGCGGCGCGTACGACTGCGGGTCTAAGATATGAAGATGGACGAACTGGAAATGACTACAGCGCAGGGAGAGGGCGTCTGGGGGAACCAGAAATACGAGGTGACCCTGAGGATCCTCAGCCGGACTTATTACGATTCCGCGCGCACGTCCAGCAAGAAAGTCTTGAGCTATCTATTCACCTTTGGAGCGCAATCTAATTCCATTTCTGATCGGCGGTTTTTCCAATCGGACGAGCAACGGCGGTTGTTCCTCGAGAAATCGTTTCGGGAGCTGATCGTGCGGGATATCCCAGAACCTGATCGGAGATGGACGAAGCTAACTTCCCCTGTCGAGTCGATAGTTGGGCATAAGGTGAGTGCCGTAACTTTCGTGGAGGACTATTTCCAGCTAGAGCTTTCGCCGTACAAATTTAACATCTTCAACTGGCCCTATCTGTCGGTCGGCGGCGAGATTCTCCGGTTCTCGGATGACGCGTACCGGGCAGCGCTGTGCGCGTTTGCCGGAAAGGTAGTTTCGGGTTTCGATGAGTATCTGGACCGAGGCTTGACGATAGAATTTTCCGATGGCTCGTCAATTAGCGTTCCAGTGAAGGTTGATGCCAATTTCTTGTGCCCTGAAGTGGCCGAACTGTGGGGCTCGAACGTCAACTGCTATAGTTGGCAAGCTAACGAAGAACCGTTTGCCTAGCGCGAATGGTTTGTGTGCGCGTTCGGTCCTTGCCACCCCTCGACGCAGTTCCCATCGCAAGTGCCGCAATCTCGATGACATCGGCAATCGTGATCGAGTGTCGCGCGATCGGGCGGTTCGCGGTTACGGTTGCTCTTCGAGTTTCGCGTGGAGTATCGCCGCACAAAGACGCCGGCTGGCAGCCTGCGCTACGGGTTGTGCGGCGCGATCGCAAATAAAAGCAGAAGCTTCTTCGGAATGAGCGAGCTGATTCTTGGCTCCTAAAGTTTTGCTTCGGAGCGCACACGCGGGGACTCTGAGATGCCGCGGACGCTGTTCCGTAATTACTCTGCAGCGCTATTTTTTGGGATGAAAATTGCTGAGCGATCCGGATGCGATGAGGAGCTTCGCCTCCGCGGGGTCTACTGCTTCCATCCATACGGCAGGATTATCGTGGCTTCGCTCATCCACTTTCGTTAGGAAGTAATAGACATGGCCCGTTTCCGCCGTGAGGCTGACGGCCGAGGACAACTTCGAAAACTTTCCGAGGCTTGACTGCCAGTTCGCACAGAGACTGTGGTCGCCCGAATCGACCGGGACGTAAAAGTATGTATTGCCGTGATTCGCGCCGACCCACTGGCCGTCGAGCCCAATTCGAATTGATACAGCGCCAATCTTAACGGCCACAGCGTCTGTCTTCTCCACTTCGAAAACATAGACGAGCGCTTTGCCCGCCGGCACTTGTCCCTGCGGATGCTGGCTCTTGTCGGTTTTGACGTCGAACTGGACGTTGTCGGCACCGCAGCCGGCGGCGGTGCGGGCGGCTGTGGCCTGATCTTGACCGTGGGCGGGCAACGCGAGCATCGTGAGCAACGACAGTACGAGTGTGATTTTCATGAGCCGGCTCCAGCGTCTGGCTTTTGTGACGCCCTGCAAAATCAGAATTGCTATGTATACCCTTGTGACGTGGAGTGTCACCGCGGAGTTTCGATCATTGGTGAAAGGGTTCGCGAGATAGGGTCCGGGAGTGGGGAAATTACTGCGAAGTTTTCCGAGCACTCTCACTTTGTCAGTGCCCGATTAGTCGGATTCTCGGAAACTGACCTGCGAGGCAACGAAGAGATTCGAAATTGGGAATCGTGATAGAGTTTCGCGCGTTGGGGAGCTTGGTGCGACAGGGTGGCAGAGATTTGAATACGAGGTTGTGCCGCACAAAGACGCCGGCTGGCAGCCGGCGCTAGGGGTTTGGCACGGCTTTGGGATGGTGGGTGGCATTGCGGCTGCGCGGACGTGTTCGGGGCCGAACTGCGGGAGGGTCTGAAGACCCTCCCCTACATTTGAGCGGAGGAAATTTATGCGGCGATGGATTTTGTTACCCATTCTGCTTTTGACAATTAGTCCGACGCGGTCGGCGGATGCTCCTGTTGTTTACGTGCGGGCTGGGCACATGTTGGATGTGCGATCGGGGGCGATGCTTGCGGATCGCGTGATTGTTGTGCGCGGGGATCGGATTGAGCGCGTTGGGGCTGCTGCGGAGATTGCGATTCCCGCCGGGGCGCGAGCGATCGATCTGAGCTCCGCCACCGTGTTGCCTGGATTGATTGACGCGCATACGCATATTTTTCTTACTGGGGAATCGCATGGGAGGTATGACGAGCAGCTTTTGAAGGAATCGTGGCAGTACCGGACGATTGAGGCGGTTTTGAATGCGAAGCGGGACGTGGAGGCGGGATTTACTTCGATGCGGGATGTGGAGACTGAAGGGGCGATGTATAGCGATGTGGATGTGCGCGATGCCATCAATCGTGGGTTGATCCCCGGGCCGCGATTGCAAGTGGCCACGCGGGCGATTTCTACTACCGGTGGGTATCCGCTGGAGGGTTATTCGCCCGAGGTGCCGGTGCCTTCGGGAGTGCAGATTGTGGATGGGACCGACGAGGCGCGCAAGGCGGTACGGACCCAGATTAAATATGGGGCGGACTTGATCAAGATTTATGGGACGCATCATTTCCATTTTTCGGCGGACGGGAAATTGGTGAGCATTGCTACTTTTACTTTGGAGGAAGTGAAGGCGATCACGGATGAGGCGCATCGCGAGGGAGTGAAGGTGGCTTGCCATGCTTATGGCGGCGAGGGATTGCATAACTGCATTGATGGCGGGGTGGATTCGATCGAGCATGGATTGGATTTGGATGATGGGGCTGTGCGCGCGATGGTGGCTAAGGGGATTTATTTGGTGCCAACGCTTTATGTTTATGAATTCGAGCCGGAGGAGGATTTGGAGATGTCGGGCGGAAAGACTACGCGGGCGCGGATTCATGAGCCTTCGTTTAAGAGGGCGCTGGCTGGCGGGGTGAAGATTGCGTTTGGTACCGACGTGGGACCGTTTCCGCATGGGACGCAGGCCATTGAGTTTGAATACATGACTCGGTTTGGGATGACGCCGCTGGCGGCTATTCAGGCGGCTACTTTGACGGCGGCGGAATTGATGGGTTGGGGGGATCGCGTGGGGGAGATTGCTGGGGGGAAGTATGCGGACTTGATTGCGGTTTCGGGGAATCCGCTTGAGGATGTTAAGGAATTGGAGCGGGTGAAGTTTGTGATGAAGGGCGGGGAGATTGTGAAGAATGATTGGAAGCATTAGGGGCGATCGCGCACGTTGGCTGCGGTCGGGGGTTGGTTGGGACACAAACGCCGGCTGGCAGCCGGCGCTACGCTGATTTCTTTGCGGCTTCGATGGTGCGGTCGATGTCGGACTCGGTGTGGGCGGAGCTTACGAATAGGGCTTCGTATTGCGAGGGTGGGAGGAAGATGCCTTGGTCTAGCATGTTTGTGAAGAATTTTGCGAATTTCTGTGTGTCGGATTTTTTGGCGTCGTCGTAATTTGTGATTGGGTTGGCGTTGAAGAAGATTGTTAGCAGCGAGCCGGCGGCGTTGATTTGAGTTGGGACTTTGGCTTCGGCGAAGACTTTGCGTAGGCCTTCGGCTAGGCGCTGGGATTTTTTATTTAGATCTTCGTAGAAATTAGGGGCGCGCAGATGCGGGAGCGTGGCTAGGCCGGCGCGCATTGCTAACGGATTGCCGGAGAGAGTTCCCGCCTGGTAGACCGGGCCTACGGGAGCCAGCATTTGCATGATGTCGCGGCGTCCGCCGTAGGCGGCTACTGGCAGGCCGCCGCCGATGATTTTGCCGAGCGTGGTTAGATCGGGTTGAATTTTGTAGAGGCTTTGCGCGCCGCCCAGGGCTACGCGAAAGCCGCTGATAACCTCGTCGAAGATTAGCAGCGCACCTTCTTTTTTGCTGATTTCGCGCAGGCCTTCCAGATAGCCATCGTTCGGATTTACTACTCCCATGTTTGCCGCGATTGGCTCGACGATTATTGCGGCGATCTCGTTGGGATGATCGCGGAAGGCTTTTTCTACGGCTGGTAGATCATTGTAGGGGACATTCAGAGTTAGGCGCGCGAAGGCTTCTGGGACTCCTGGGCTGGCGCTGATGCCCAGCGTGGCCAGGCCGGAGCCTGCTTGCGAGAGGAAGCTGTCGGAATGGCCGTGATAGCAGCCTTCGAATTTCAGGATTAGATCGCGTTTGGTGAAGCCGCGGGCTAGGCGGGCGGCGGACATGGTGGCTTCTGTGCCGCTGCTTACGAAGCGGAGCATTTCGATGGATGGGATGGCTTGGGCGATTTGTTCGGCCAGTTCGCTTTCTAGCGGGGAGGTCATCCCGTAGCTGGTGCCGAAGGCGGCTTGTTCTTGGATGGCGCGAGTTACGCCTGGGTGGGCGTGGCCGAGGATCAGCGCGCCCCAACTGCAGACGTAGTCTAGGTAGCTGTGGCCGTCTACGTCGAATAGATGCGCGCCGCGGGCTTGCTCGATTACTAGCGGGGTGCCGCCGACCGAGCGGAAGGCGCGGACTGGGCTATCTACGCCGCCTACCAGGATTTTTTCGCCGCGGTGGAAGAGTTCGGTGGAGCGGGGGCGATCGTTGCGGGCCATGGGAGGAATTTAGCGCATTCGCGGTGGTTGGCCAAATTATGATTTGGAGGATCGAAGCGCAAGGGCCGGTGCATTGCGGAAGGGGTTGCCAGGGGAACTGGGCCGAAAGGCGGGAGGGTCTGAAGAACCCGCCCCTACGAAGAGGGCCGAACGCCTCTTGGCGTGCGATATCTTCCGCGGGTGGATTAGGTTGTGGTTTGCGTCGGAGGTCGTCGGATGCCGGCGGGGACGCCGGCGCTACTTTAGCCAGCGGGCGGCTTCTTTGGCGTGATAGGTGAGGACTATTCCTGCGCCGGCTCTGTGGATGCTTGTTAGAATTTCTAGCGTTACTCGCTTTTCGTCGATCCAGTCGTTCTTTGCGGCGGCTTTTACCATGGCGTATTCGCCGCTTACGTTGTAGGCGGCTACCGGGACATCGAAGCGCTCGCGGACTCGCTGGATGATGTCCAGATACGGCAACGCGGGTTTCACCATTACCATGTCTGCGCCTTCTTCCAAATCCTGGGCGACTTCTTTTAGGGCTTCGCGGGCGTTGGCGGGATCCATTTGATAGCTGCGGCGATCGCCGAATTGCGGAGCGGATTGGGCGGCTTCGCGGAAGGGGCCGTAGAAGCCGGAGCAGTATTTTGCGGCGTAGGAGAGGATGGCGATATTTTCGAAATTGTGAGCGTCGAGTTTCGAGCGGATGGCGGCTACGCGGCCGTCCATCATGTCGCTGGGCGCGACGATATCGGCGCCGGCGCGGGCGTGGGAGAGGGCTTCTTCGGCGAGAATTTCGATGGTCGGATCGTTGGCGACTTCGCCGTCTTTGATTACGCCGCAGTGGCCGTGGTCGGTGTATTCGCAGAGGCAGATGTCGGTCATCACGATTAGATTGAGCTTGGCTTTGCGGACGGCTTCGATGGCGCGTTGAACTGGGCCATTTGCGGCGGTGGATTCGGTGCCGGTCGGGTCTTTGTGCTCCGGTAGGCCGAAAAGAATTATGCCGGGGATGCCAAGGCTTTCTACCTCGCGAGCTTCTTCGAGGAATTTATCAACGGATTGCTGATAGATGCCGGGCATGGAGCTGACTTCCTGGCGGACGTTCGTGCCGGGGCAGACGAACATGGGATAGATGAAACCGGAGATGCTGAGGCGGGTTTCGCGGGCGAGCGAGCGAATGGCTTCATTGCGGCGCAGGCGGCGCGAGCGATGGACGGGGAACGTCATGGGCGCTTGGCTCCTGAGGCGAGTTGTTCGTAATGGGCGACGATGGCAGCGACCAGGCCTTTGGATGTGGATTCGCGCGCTTCGATGGCTGCATGCCAGCCGAGATCGGCGATGGCTTTCGATGTTGTGGGACCGATCGAGGCCACGAGCTTTGGATCCGCGAAAGAGCTCATGAATTGCGGTCCTACCAGTTCGGCGAAATGTTTTACGGCGGACGGACTGGCGAAGGTGATGACATCAAATCCGCCGCGACGCGCGCGATCGAGAGCTTCGCGATCGGGGTTGCGCGGCTCTTCGCCGAAGCGAATGCGGCCGACGAGCGTGCCCTGCTCGACGCTGGAAGCTACCGTGCGATAGGCGACGACTTCGATGACTTGCGCGGCGGATTGGCGGAGAGCGCGCGGCAGTTCTTCGGTGGCGATATCGCTGCGGGGCAGCAAGACGCGCTTGCCGGCGATCTGGCGCTGCAATTCCTGCGCGAGCGACTGGCTATTGTGATGTTTTGCGACGTGCGAGACGTACCAGCCGACCGACTCGGCGGCGCTGGCGGTGGCGGGACCGACCACGGCGATTTTTGTTTGCGCTGCGGCGGTGCGGATATCAACGCCGATTTTCGCGGCGCGTAGCGCCAGGTATCGTGCCGCGTTTTCGCTGGTGAACACAATCCAGTCGATTTTTGCGAGCGCCCTGAGGGCTGCGTCCAGCAGATCCTTGTCGGACGGCTCCTCGAACCCGAGGACGGGGATAAGCAGCACTTCGGCGCCAGAAGAAACAAGGAGCGCGGTCATTTCTGCGGCTTGATCTTTCGGGCGCGTGACGACAACGCACTTGCCGCTGAGCGGCTTTACGAAGACTGTCATTCGGCGGTTCCTTGTGCCGCGTCGCCCGGCGCGCTGGTTCCTTCTGCATTTGGCCTTGCGAGGCGGAGAATTTTGTCAGCGCCGGCTTCGATCATTTCGCGGCCGAGTTTTTTGCCGATGGCTTCGGCGGCCTGAATGGAGCCGAAATGGCTGAGGCGAATGTATTCACTTCCGTCCGGGCTGACGACGCAGGCATCGAGAGTTAAAAAACCTCCCTCGATATTGGCCCAGGCGCCGAGCGGGACCTGACAGCCGCCTTCGAGCTCCGCGAGCAGGGCGCGTTCGGCCGTGACGCAGGCGCGCGTTTCGGCGTGTGCCAGGCTCACGACCAGATTCTTTGCTTCTTCATCATCCGCGCGGGTTTCGATTCCCAATGCTCCCTGGCCGACGGCGGGTAGCATTATTTCGGTGGTGAGCACTTCGGCGGCGCGCCAGCCGAGTCCGAGGCGATCGAGTCCGGCCTTGGCCAGAACGATGGCGTGAAACTCAGCTTCGTCGAGCTTGCGGAGGCGAGTGTCGACATTTCCGCGAAGATCGCGAATGTCCAGATCCGGGCGATTGTGCAGCAACTGCGCGCGACGCCGCACGCTACTGGTGCCGACGCGGCCGCCGCGGGGCAATTTCGCAAGCTTGTGGCCGAATTTCGAGACGAGGCAATCGCGCACTTCATCGCGCTTCAAGATGGCGGCGATTGTAAGTCCTTCGGGAATCTGAGTGGGAACATCTTTCATGCTATGCACGGCCAGATCGATGCGCTTATCGAGCAGGGCTTCCTCAAGTTCCTTGATGAACACGCCCTGACTGCCGAGCGTGCTGATCGGGGAATGCTGATCGTGGTCGCCCGAGGTCTTGATAGTCACGATTTCGGCGAGGACGTGGCCGTGCCCTTCGAGCAGTTTCTTGACGTGATTGGCCTGCCAGAGCGCCAGAGTGCTGCCGCGGGAGCCGATGCGCATGCCGATCATGAATCCTCGCCATCGAGACCGAAGAGATCGCGCAGGGCTTCGATTCCGGCCAGGCGGCGTCGCAGCTCGCGAGTGCGGCGCAGACGCTCGTTCGGGGTTTGCACCACGCGCTCGATCAACTCATCGGTGAGGCGCACGATGCGCTCGCGCTCTTCCGTGGAAAGACTCGCCATCTCTGCGGCGCGCTCGTCGAGAAGTTTGCCGCGCTCCTTTATGAGGCGCTCGCGGAGACGCTGCGTCAGTGAAATAGCCTCGACGCTGGTGCACCAAGTCTCGAATTTTCCGATGTGCTCTGTGATCAATGCTTCGGCGCGCGGAACTTCGGCTTCGCGGGCCTTGCGATTCTGCTCGACGATCTCGCCGAGGTCGTCGATGTTGTAGAGATAGAGATTGTAGAGGCTGGCGGCATCCGGCTCGACGTTTCGCGGCACGCCCAAATCGACCACAAACAGCGCGCGTCCACCTCTCGCTGAGTGAACTCGATCGAGAAGTGCACGGCTCAAAATCGGTTCCGTGCCGCCCACGGAGGTGACAATAATGTCCGGCGACTTCAGCGCGTGCTCCAAATGACTCCAGTCGACCGATTCGCCGCCCATACGCTGGGCCAAATCTTCGGCGCGATCGCGCGAGCGATTGACGACGCGAAGGCGTCCGATCCCGCGATTGCGAAGATGCTCGACGACCTGCTCGGCGACGGCGCCGGCGCCGAGAATTAGAGCTTCGTGCCCCTCGAGATCGCCGAACACGCGCTCGGCCAGCTTCACACCGGCCCAAGCGACAGACATGGGGCGCGAACCAACTTCGGTTTCTGTACGCACTCGCTTCCCTACTTCGAGCGCGCCCTGGAATAAGCGATTGAGGACGGGTCCGGTCGAGCCATGATCGAGCGCGCGGCCATAGGCGTCTCGCACCTGCCCTAGAATTTCCGCTTCCCCGAGAAGCATCGAATCGAGGCCGGCCGAAACGCGGAACAAGTGCCGCACTGCTTCCGAATTCTGCTGACGGAATAGCCGTCCATCCAGTTCGGATGCCGGAATGCCGTGAAAATTGGTAAGGAACGATTCCATGGCTGCCTGGGCGTCCGTATCGGCATCGCGCGGGACTCCGTAAAGCTCGCTGCGATTGCAGGTGGAAAGCACCACGGCTTCTTCGAGCGTGCCGCTCAAGCGCAATTCATCCGCGGCGCGCAGCGCTTGATCGGGGGTGAAGGCAATTCGCTCGCGCAACTCGACGGGCGCGGTGCGATGGCTGCAACCTATGAGCGCGATCTGCACGCGGCCGCTGAACGCCTTGTTCGAATTTGTGGCTGTAGACATCAGAGATAGCGGTGAAAACTCGTCAAGTACAGATTCACGATCGTATAGCTGAACAGCACCAGGATGAAATTGAGCGCGCAGACTCGAGCGGCGCGTGCACCACGCCAGCCGGCTTTCACGGCCAGACATGAATACGCAACGTACAGCGCAAAAATCACGACCGTCACGATGATCTTTGGGTCCGCGGCGGAGTAGTGGCCGTTCAAGCGATGCTGCCAGACGAATCCGAAAGACATGCCCACCGCGAGAGCGACTAGCCCGACGAGCACGCTGCTGCGGCTCATACCGTCGAGAACGTCGAGCGCCGGAAATCGCCAGAACGTCAGGCCGGGGCGGCGGGCCTTCAAGACGCGATTCTGAATCAGGTAAATCACGCTGAGCACGAATGAAAGGCCGAATGCTGCGTAGGCCAACGTGTTGAGCGTGACGTGCAGCGCGAAGAGCGGGCCGCGGGCGCGCGATGCGGCCGGGGCGCTGCGGCCGGCGCGAATGCCATTATCAGCGCGGTCCAAATGATTAAGAGCAGCGTGACGAACGCGCCCACCGATCGCTGGCCGTGGTAGACCTCGAGCCCCAAGTAGGTCACGCCGAGAAGCCAGGCGAACAGCGACATCGAGCCGTAGAGATCATCGTACGGGACGGTGTGCATCCAGCGCGATCTTTCGAGCAACGCTACGTAGTGCGCGAGAACTCCTGCCGCGAGGAACACGGTGGCGAGGCGGCCGACCCATTGATTGTTTCCGTAGAGATAGCGGGCATAGCAGATGAAGCTGAGGACGTAGAGAGCGAGATTGACGTAGGCCCACGCGCCGTTCATGCCGTCTTTCCCAAGCGCGAGCAGCCCGCGGGTGGCCCGGAAGTCGATGGAGCATAGTTCATGGAATTCCCCATTATAGTCCCCAATATTGAGGGGCGCATAACAGAGTAACGCAGACATGGCGTCATAGTTCTGGGATGCGTTGCGACCGGGCCGGGGGCAGTCCGCCTAGGCGGACTCCCCTGCGGGAGCCGGGATCGCGCATTCGCCATGGGTGTAAACTCGCCTCGCAATTCGCGGCGGCGATGCCGATCGGAATTTTCTGTTGCTGCGTGGAGGGACACATCATGAAGACGGGACGTTGTCTTGGGTTGCTCGCGACTTTGGCGTTGGGGATAGCTGCGGGGTCAACCGCGGCGCTACAGGCACCAGGGGCGGCTCCTTCCGGGGCTGCGACGCAAGAGGGCGATTTTGTTGTTCATGATTTTCACTTTCAATCGGGAGAGACCCTGGCGGAGGTGCGGCTGCATTACACGACGCTGGGAAAGCCTGCGAAAGATGCCGGCGGACACACTACAAATGCGGTTCTCATTCTTCACGGGACAGGCGGAGATGGCCGTGGATTTCTACGGCCGATTTTTGGCGGTGTGCTGTTCGGGCCGGGACAACTGCTCGACGCCAACAAATATTTCATCATTTTGCCGGATAACATCGGGCACGGGAAATCGAGTAAGCCCAGCGATGGGATGCACGCGCATTTTCCGCAGTATGAATATGCGGACATGGTGGCCTTGCAGCACGAGTTGGTCACGAAGGGGCTCGGCGTAGATCATTTGCGGCTGATTCTGGGTACATCGATGGGTTGCATGCATTCGTGGATGTGGGGCGAGACGTATCCGGATTACATGGATGCGCTGATGCCTTTGGCTTGCCTGCCGGTGGAAATTGCCGGGCGAAACCGGATTTGGCGCAAGATGGTGATTGATGGAATTCGCCAGGATCCGGATTGGAAGAATGGAGATTACACAGTCGAGCCGCGCGCGGGGCTGCAAATTGCCGCGGATTTTCTGTTGATCGCGGGTAGCGCGCCGCTTCGTTTGCAAGAGGATTTGCCAACGCGCGATACTGCCGACAACATTCTCGATGCATTTATGAAGAGGACGGTGGCGGGACTGGATGCTAACGATTTTCTTTGCGCGGTCAATTCGTCGCGGAATTACGATCCGTCGGCGAAGCTTGGAACGATTCAAGCGCCCGTGATGTTTGTCAATTCGGTGGATGATTTTATTAATCCGCCAGAATTGGGGATTGCGGAGCGCGAAATAAAGAAGGTGAAGAATGGGAAGTTTGTATTGCTGCCGGCTTCTGAGGAGACGCATGGGCACGGGACGCATACGTGGGCGGCGGTTTGGCAGCAGTATTTGAAGGAATTGATGGAGAAATCGGGGCGCTGAGTTGCGGTGATGGCACGCGAAGCACGTGCCACAACAAATTCAACGGCGGGGCCGAACTGCGGGAGGACTGAACACCCTCCCGTACAACGGGTACGGCGGCCTCTGCGGCGCGGCGGCGATGCGTTCTGCTATTATGGAAAAGTAGCGACACCGGGTATGCCGTCCACGCACACGTACAATCGCAAGCAGAACTTCCTCCGAGCATGCCGCGGCGAGGCTGTGGAACACGTGCCGGCGTGGATCATGCGGCAGGCGGGGCGCTACCTGCCGGAATATCAGGCGGTGCGCGAGAAGCACTCCTTTCTGGAAATCTGCAAGACGCCCGAACTCGCCGCGGAGGTTTCGCTTCAGCCGTTTCGGCGGCTCGGCGTCGACGCGGTGATCGTTTTTTCGGACATTCTGATCGTGGCCGAAGCGATGGGGATGCCGCTGGAGGTGCCGGAGAGCGGGCCGGTGCTGCGCAAGCCAATTCGCGATGTAGCCGCGGTCAAGCGATTGCGCGCGTTCGATCCGCATGTCACGACGCGGTTTGTCGGCGATGCGATTCGTGAGATATGCCGCGCCGTGGGGCCAGACGTTCCGGTAATAGGATTTGCCGGCGCACCGTGGACGCTGGCCTGCTACATGATCGAAGGCAAGACGCGCGGCGAGATCGCCACGAGCAAGCGGATGCTCTATGCCCGGCCGGAGCTTTTGCGCGCGCTGCTTGAGAAGATCGCCGACGCGACAGCTCTCTACCTTCAGGCGCAGATCGAGGCGGGAGCGGCCGCGGTGCAGCTCTTTGATACCTGGGCCGGGGAACTCACGCGAGACGAATATTTTTCGTTTGCGCTGCCCATTACGCAACGCGTAATTCATGCATTGCGTGACTCGGGGACGCCGGTGATTCTTTATACCAAGGGGACCGCGCACTGTATCGCATCGCTCGCCGTGACTGGCGCGCAGGTGTTGAGCGTGGACTGGCGCATCGAGCTGGACGAAGCGCGCCGGAAGTTTGGGCCGCATATCGGACTGCAGGGCAACGTGGACCCGCGAGTGTTGCTGACTTCGCCGGAGATTGTCGCGGACGCCGTGCACGCGACGATTGCCAAGACGGGCGGAATCGGCCACATTGTCAATCTGGGGCATGGAATTTTGCCGAAGACGCCGGTCGAGAACGCCGTGGCGTTTGTCCGGGCAGCGCAGGAATTCAAGTTGCCGGGCGTCACGGCGAGAGGGCGCAGCGGGGCCAGCCGGGCAGTCGAATCCGGTGCTGAAAATTAGATGGATGAATTGAAGAACAACTCGCTTGATGCCCGCGCTGTTGCGGCGGTGTCCGAGGAATTCCTCGCCAAGTACAATCGGCCGGGGCCGCGTTATACGAGTTATCCCACGGCACCGGTTTGGAAAGACGATTTTGGGCCCGATGATCTCGAGCAGACTTTCGCTGCGGCGGACGCGGCGCGCACACCGGTTTCGCTGTACATGCACATTCCATTTTGCGAGAGCTTGTGCCTGTTTTGTGCTTGCAATGTTTCGATTCAGAAGAACAAGGGCGTTGCGGTGCCTTACCTTGCGACGCTGAAGAACGAAATCGCGCACGTGGGCCGATTTGTTTCGAAGCAGCGACCGGTGGTGCAATTTCATTGGGGCGGAGGAACGCCGACCTATCTCACTCCCGCGCAGATGAACGACCTTTTCGAATTTACACGCGAGCGATTTTCGTTTGCGGCGGATGCGGAGATCGGGATCGAAGTGGATCCGCGGGTGACGACAACTGAGCATCTCGAAACTTTGCGGCGGCTGGGATTCAATCGCTTGAGCATGGGCGTGCAGGATTTCAATCCGTTGGTGCAGGAGACGGTGAATCGCGTCCAGCCGTATGAGATGACACGCGATCTGATTGCTGCGGCGCGGGAGCTGGGATTTGACAGTATCAATGTGGATTTGATTTACGGATTGCCCTATCAGACGGCCGATAGTTTTACCGACACGCTGGATAAAATCCTGACGATTGCGCCGGATCGCGTGGCGATGTTCAGCTATGCGCACGTGCCGTGGCTGAAAAAGCAGCAAGGCTCGTTTCAAGGCCATTTGCCCGAGGGCATGGAGAAATTCCGGATCTTTTGTGTTGGCCTGGAGAAGTTTTCGGGCGCGGGATACGAATACATCGGAATGGACCACTTCGCGCGGCCTGCGGATGAATTGGCAGTCGCGCAACGCAATCGGACACTGCACCGGAATTTTCAGGGTTACACGACGAAGGCTGGCGCGGATCTTTACGGCATGGGCGTGAGCGCGATCAGCGGGTTCGATGCTGCGTACGCGCAAAGTTACCGCGAGGTTCCCGCGTATTCGGACGCGGTGGTGCGCCGCGGAATCGGCACGATGCGCGGCTATCGCATGACTGAGGACGATCGACTGCGGCGAGCTGTGATTTCGCGGCTGCTTTGCCACACGGTGATTGATAAGGGCGAGATCGAACGTGAATTCGGGATTTCGTTCGATGAATATTTCGCGCCGGAACTGCGACAACTGGACGAGTTTCGCGGCGACGGCCTGGCGGAGACGAGCGCGAAGGAAATTCGCGTAACGCCGCTCGGCCGTGTTTTCATTCGCAATCTTGGAATGATTTTCGATCGTTACCTTCGCGAGCAGCAGATGGACGCTCGCCCGCTATTCTCCAAGACGCTGTGACGTAACGCGCCACATGCCCAATTCAATTCAAGTCGCGATTGTCGGCGGAGGAATTTCCGGGCTGGGTTGCGCTCACCGGCTTCGTGCGCTCGGAGTTTCGGCGGTGGTCCTTGAAGCCGGAGAGAACGCGGGCGGCGTTATCGGAACGGTGGAACGGAACGGATTTCTCTTCGAAGCCGGGCCGCAGAGCTTTCTGGGCACGGCGCCGGCTCTCGACCTGATTCGCGAGCTGAAGCTCGAGGGCGAGCTGATTCAGGCCGATCCGAAAGCGCCTCGCTACGTTTATGTGAAAGGGCGACTGCAGGCGGTACCGATGTCGCCGGTGGCGTTGTTCACCACTTCCCTGCTGAGCGTGGGATCGCGGTATCGCGTTCTGACCGAGCCGCTGCGCCGGACTAGACCAGCCGTACATGAAGAATCGGTGGCGGATTTTGTGCGGCGAAAATTTGGGCACGAGATTTTAGAATATCTAGTGGCGCCGTTTGTGTCCGGCGTTTATGCCGGCGATCCGGAGACGCTTAGCCTGCGCGCGGCATTTCCTTCGCTCGATGAATGGGAACGCGAGTACGGCAGCGTGCTGCGCGGCGCGATGAATTCGCGCAAGCAGCAGCCCGGAGCGCGGCCGGGGCTGTGCACTTTTCGCGGCGGGCTTAGGAGTTTGCTCCAGGCGCTGGAGTCGGAGCTGGGAGATGGATTGGTTAAGGGCGCGCGCGTCGAGGCTATCGAAAAGGCTGAGCCTTCCGGATTCACCGTGCGATTCTCCGAGGGCAATCAGCACGAATCGATCGCAGTGCGAGCGGTCGTCATGGCCGCTCCGGCTTACATTGCCGGGAACTTATTGGCAGGGCTTTCGCAACGCGCGGGCGATGGGCTGCGCGGGGTGATTTACGCTCCGGTGGCGGTGATTGCGGCAGGATACAAACAGCAACAAGTTGGGAACAAACTCGACGGGTTCGGCGTGCTGATTCCGCGCAAGGCCGGGCTGCATACGCTGGGCACGGTGTGGAATTCTTCGCTGTTTCCGGGCCGCGCGCCGAATGGTTCCGCAACTTTGACAAGTTTTGCCGGCGGCGCGACGGATACCGAGATTGTTTCGCGCGAGCCGAGCGAGATCGCCGCGCTTGTGGAAGCGGAACTAGAGGATCTGCTGGAGATCAGCGGGCCTCCGGTGGCGCGGGAGATCTGGCGCCATCCGAAGGCGCTGCCTCAATATAATCTCGGGCATGCGCACGTACTGGCGAATGTGCGCGGGGCCTTGGCGGACGTGCCAGGAATTCATTTGGCGGGAAATTACCTCAACGGACCTTCCATTGGGAACTGCATCGAGCAGAGCAATCGGACTGCGGAGGACGTGCAGACATTCTTGCAGGGTAAACCGGCGGGGTCTCTAGGTGCGACTAATACTGCATAAATGGTCCCGCTCACTGCCGGTGCAGTGCATTCAACACTTTCTTCCTCGAAATGATTTTTGAATCCGAGTGACGCCGCACAAAAACGCCGGCTGGCAGCCGGCGCTACGGAGAGCGGTGCGGTTAGCTTTCGATGATGGGGCGCTTGTAACGGTGGGCTAGACGAATCTTGCGGCGACCGGCGGCTTCGCGGAAACGGCGGCGGTCTTCGTCCGTTTCTAGTATTAGCGGCGTGATCTGCTGCGGATTGCGGTCGGCGTCGATGGAGACGAACGTGAGATAGGCGCTGCTGGTGTGCAGGCGCTTGCCGGTAATGAAATTTTCTGAGAATACCTTTACGCCCACTTCCATCGAAGTATGGAAAACGCGGTTGACGCTGGACTTGAGGATAATCAGTTCGCCGATGCGCACGGGATTGCGGAAATCGACATAGTCGACCGAAGCCGTGACCACGTGGCTGTGCGCGTGGCGGTGCGCGGCGATGGCCCCGGCGATGTCTACGAGGTGCATCACGCGGCCGCCCAGAATGTAGCCGAGCGGGTTCGCGTCGTTGGGAAGTACCGCCTCGACCATCTCTGAACGCGAGGCACTGACCGGTCTGCCCTTCGATTCATCGGAACCGAAGCCTTCGATGCGTGCCGCTGTGCTCGTCGATCCCGACTTTTCTGACTTCTTCGGCATTTTTCGGCTTACTCCTGCGATTCGCCGTACGCGGCGCAAAACCACCCGCGCGGCGTTTGCTTGGCGCGAATGGCTGCGCCCGATATAATACGCACTTACGATAATGACCCAAACGACGAAGTCCCGGCGCGAAATTCTCGAAGGGTTTGTGCAATCAAACCCGAGTGATGCTTTTGCGCGCTACGGCCTGGCGCTCGAATGCGCGAAACTGGGCGACTATTCTGCAGCGTCCGAACACTTTCGCCAGCTTCTCGCCGCGCATCCGGAATACGTCGCCGGGTATTTCCAATTTGGCCAGCTCCTCGCGCAACTCGGGCAGATTCTTCAGGCAAAGCAAATTCTCGCGGAGGGTATCGCAACAGCGGCGAAGACAGGTGATACGCACGCGCGCGATGAAATGCAGGCGGCGCTTTCCGCGCTCGGATGAGAACCCCGACTCCATCCCGGATGGGATTCTAGAAATTGGTTCCTGAACGCATCACGCTCTTTCCGCTGCAATTGGTGCTCTTCCCGCACGGAGCGGTTCCTTTGCACATTTTTGAGCCACGCTACCGGGAATTGATCCGCCACTGCATTGACACCGAATCGGAGTTCGGAATCGTGCTCGAGCGCGACGCCGGCGTGGCGAAGATCGGTTGCAGCGCGCAGGTTGTCGAAATCACTCAGGAATATGAAAACGGCAGGATGGATATCGCCGTCGAGGGCCGTCGCGTGTTTGAAATTCTGGAACTATTTCAGGACAAACCGTGTATCGAGGCGCAGGCGAAGTTCCTTGTCGACGATCCCGACCCGAAGACTATCGTAGCGCCGCCCGAAGTGATGCGAGCTTACGACAAGTGCCACGAATTGCTTTACGGCTCGACGCCGGATGAGATTGACCGCGACGAGCACCCCTCGCTTGCTTATGCCATCGCCGAGGATTTGCCGATCGACCTCGACGATAAGCAGGCGTTGCTTGCGTTGCGCGATGAGAACGAACGGCTCGCGCAGCTCCTCCCCATGATTCAGCAGCTCGTGCCGCGCGCAGAGATGCGCCAGCGCATGAGGCAGAAAGCCGGCGGCAACGGTCACGCAAAGGTCTGAGCCTGGTATCGCCGGCGTCCCTGCCGGCATCTTACGAGCATAGCGTCAGCAAGAGCCGTAATGATGCGCGGAGCGTACCGTCGAGCAACGGTCTGGTTGAACTGCGTATTCCGCGCGTTTGTGCCGCCGATTGCGACGATTGCGGTCGCCGGATGCCGGCGGGGACGCCGGCGGTACACTAGCTTGCGCCATCATCTATAATGGAGATGAGCTGCGAAATTACGCAGCTTGCGGATTGATTTTATTGAGGCATTCATGAGCAATCGTCCCAAGAATCTTGGCGAACTTCGGCACAGCGCTTGGTCGGAGGAAAAGATCGCGAAGCGCAGCGTGAAGCAGGAGCTGCGCGAAAATCTTTTGACTCGGCTTGGCAAGGGTGAACCGCTCTTTCCGGGGATTCATGGCTACGAAGAGTCGGTGATCCCGCAGATCGTGAATGCGCTGCTCTCCCGGCACAATTTCATCTTGTTGGGATTGCGCGGGCAGGCGAAGACGCGCATTCTGCGCGGGCTGGCGGCGCTGCTGGATGCTGAGATTCCCGCGATTGCCGGCTGCGAGATCAATGACAATCCGTATGCTCCGATTTGCCGGTTATGCCGGGAGCGTGTGAAGAGTGAAGGCGACGCGACGCCGATCATGTGGATCGAGCGTGATTTGCGCTACGTCGAGAAGCTGGCCACGCCGGATGTGACTATTGCGGACATGATTGGCGACGTCGATCCGATCAAGGCGGCTCGCGGCGGACGCGACCTCTCGGACGAATTGACAATTCATTACGGATTGCTGCCGCGCGCGAATCGCGGTATTTTCGCGATCAATGAGCTGCCAGACCTTGCCGGAAAGATTCAGGTGGGGCTCTTCAACATCATGCAGGAAGGCGACGTCCAGATTAAGGGCTATCCGGTGCGCCTGCCGCTCGATGTGCTGCTGGTGTTCACGGCGAATCCGGAGGACTACACCGCGCGCGGAAAAATCATTACGCCGCTGAAAGATCGCATCGGCTCGGAAATTCGCACGCACTATCCTGCGACGGTGGAAGAGGGCATGTCGATTACGGCGCAGGAATCGTGGACTTCGCGGGATTCGCATTTGCGCGTGGATGTGCCCGTCTATCTCACCGAAGTGATCGAAGAGATTGCCTTTCTCGCGCGAGAGGACAAGCGCGTGGACCGGCGCTCGGGAGTGAGCCAGCGGCTGCCGATCAGCGCGCTCGAGAATGTGGCCAGCAGCGCCGAGCAGCGCGCGGTGCGGAATGGCGAGCGGCACGCCGTGGCGCGTGTAGCGGATATATATTCGGCCATCCCGGCGATGACCGGAAAATTCGAGCTGGAGTACGAAGGCGAGCTACGCGGCGCCGACAATATTGCCCGAGAATTGATTCGCGCTGCGGTCGGGAAAGTCTTTACGCGCTATTTTTCAGATGCGAATTTGCAGCCGGTAGTGCAATGGTTCGAGATGGGCGGCGATTTGAAAGTCGCAACGAATGCACCAGCAGCGGAGCATCTGGCGCAACTGAAGAAGATTCAGGGATTGTTCGACAATCTATCGCCGCTCGGCATCCGCCCGAAGGACGAAGCGGGGGTGGCTGCAGCCGCCGCGGAATTTGTTCTCGAGGGACTTTGGGCGCACAAGCGAATCAGCCGCAGCGAGGAACGCGGATTTTTCGCCGAAGCGCGCAAGTCACCCGAAGCGCGCGAACAGCAGCCCGGCCGCATGCCGCGCCGGCAGTTCAATTGAGGACGGTTTAGCCGAGACGATGCGCTACATCCGCTATTCGCGATACACCGGAGAGGCCGCGGACGACGTGGACCTCCAGGAATTGATGAACAAGCTCTCCGATTTTCTGCTGCAGAGCGGATTCGAATCGCAGTACGGGATTTACGAGATGGATCCGCAGATGTCCACCGAGCGCATGATGGACGAGCTGCGCGAGGCGATACTGCGGGCGCTCGAAGAGGGCGATCTCGTTCCGCCGGAGCTGATGGAACAGCTTTTGCAGAATCCTGACCTTTCGAAAAATCAGGAATTGCGGGAGATGATTGACCGCTTGATCGAGCGGCTGCAGGAAGAAGGATTCATTTCGCAGCAGCCGCCGCAGGTGACTCCGCCGCCCAGCGAGACTCCCGGCGGGCAGATTGGCCGCGATCAGCCCGACGCTCAGGCGCGATTCGAGATTACCGACAAGGCCATCGATTTTCTGGGGTTCAAGACGCTGAAGGACCTGCTTGCGTCGCTCGGGAAATCGAGTTTCGGCCGGCATGACACCCGCGATCTGGCCACCGGAGTGGAATCGGGCGGGATATCGCGGCCGTACGAGTTCGGCGACACTTTGAATTTGGACATCGGCGAAACTTTGTTTCGCGCAGTACGTCGGCAGGGCGCGAAGGTGCCGATTGAAATTGATTACTCGGATTTGATGGTGCACCAGTGCGAGTATCAGAGTTCTTGCGCCACCGTACTCATGCTCGATTGCAGCCACAGCATGATTCTTTACGGCGAGGATCGCTTTACGCCGGCGAAGCGCGTGGCTTTGGCTTTGGCGCAGCTGATCAAGACGCAATATCCGGGAGATTCGCTGCACTGCGTGCTGTTCCACGATTCGGCGGAGGAAATTCCGCTCGGGAAGCTGGCGCGCGTTCAGGTTGGACCTTATTACACGAACACGCGCGAAGGATTGCGGCTGGCGCAGCGGATTTTGAACAAGCAGAAGAAAGACATGCGGCAGATCGTGATGATCACCGACGGCAAGCCTTCAGCTCTGACCCTTGAGGACGGAAGGATTTACAAAAATGCGTTTGGGCTCGACCCGCTGGTGGTGACGCAGACGCTCGAAGAAGTGACCAAGTGCCGCCGCGCGGGAATTCTGATCAATACATTTATGCTCGCCAGCGATTACAGCCTGGTGCATTTCGTGCAGAAGGTGACTGAGCTTTGCCGCGGCAAAGCCTACTTCACCACCCCCTACACGCTGGGGCAGTATCTGCTGATGGATTACGTTCAGAAGAAGACCCGCAACGTACATTAGTAAGCGCCCCACCGGATGTATCCGATCGGAAATTCAGAAGCTTTCAGGTGCGGCGAGCATCAGATACGTTGCGGTAGAATTGTGCTTGCGCTGGGCGTGCATCGTTGGATGATTGAGGGAGAGGCTAAGAGTCTCAATGCTTGCTGCGGGAAAATCAGCACCTGATTTTAAGCTCACAGGGATCGACGGAAAGACGCATTCGCTTTCGGAGGCGTTGAAAAAGGGTCCCGTGCTTCTCGCCTTCTTCAAGGTTTGCTGCCCGATTTGCCAGTTCACATTTCCCTTTCTCGAGCGTTTGCATGAGACGTACGGCGACTCCAAGGTCACGCTGTGGGGAATCTCGCAGGACGACGCGCCGGATACCCGAGACTTCAATCGAGAGTTCGAGATTTCGTTCACCGGGCTGATCGATGACAACGGATACTCGGTATCGAATCGCTACGGCATTACCAACGTTCCGACGCTTTTTCTCGTTGGGACGGACGGAAAAATCCGCGCGAGCGAGACGGGATTCTCTAAGAAGGACTTGGAGTATGCAGCAAAAGAATTTGCGGCGGCGAGCGGCAAGCCGGCGTCGGCGTTATTCAAGCCTAGTGATATCGTCCCTGATTACAAGCCGGGTTGAGGATCGAAAAACTAGGTTCCGGCGGAACCTTTCAAAGATCACCTGAAGGCCAACGCTCATTCGAGCGCTTCTTCGATCAATTTCTTCTTGTGCTTCGGCGGCTTCTTCCGCTTGTCTGGGATTACGCGCTCGGTTTGCGGTGTTCCGATAGCGATGCGGGCGCGCCGGCGCGCTTCCTTCGCCGCGCGGAATTTCTTCGGCTTGCGCAATGGGCTCACCTGTTAGGTCTCCGAAGCAAAATTAATCTGAAGCGAATTATACACTCGCAGTGCGGTAAGTCGCGCCGGCGTCCTCGCCGACATCCGACGATCGCAAGTCACGCCACGGGCAACACTCACGCGCGTACCAGCCAGCCCCGTCTATGTGACGCTTCGCGCCGTGCGCGATTGGAGATTTCGTTGACGTTTCTGCTCGTAAGATGCCGGCAGGGACGCCGGCGGTACCGCTGTGGGATACTTCTTCATGCTCCGACGGCTGCGCGCGCTTGCTACTTCCCTGCCGCTGATAGTGATTGTCGCGGCGATTCTGCGCCTCGGATTTTTCTGGGATTACGGGAATCAGAATCCGCATCACGCCCTGGGCGTGCTTCCCTTCCTGTTTGAGCCGGGCAATATCGCCGCATCGATTGTCTCGGGGCACGGATATGCGTCGCCGTTCCGAGTGCCGAGCGGGCCCACCGCCTGGATGGCGCCTGTCTATCCGCTGCTTCTTTCCGCGGTGTTCAAAATCTTCGGCGCGTACACGTTTCACGCGTTCGTCGCGGCCACGTTGCTCAACATTGCTTTTTCGACGCTCACGTGTATTCCCATTTTTTGGGCCGGGCGGCGAGTCGCAGGCCTCGGCGTCGCGGCAGGGGCGGCGTGGCTCTGGGCCTTTTTTCCGAATGCGATATTAATTCCGTTTGAGTGCATGTGGGACGCGTCGCTTGCGGCGCTGCTCGCCGCTACGATCTTGTGGGCGACGCTGGAGCTCGAGAAATCGCGCGCGGCTGCGCGACTGGTGCGGCTATGGCGCGCTGTGGGGACTCGCGCTGATGACGAATCCCACGATGATCTCGCTGCTGCCGTTTCTGTTGGGCTGGCTGGCATGGCGGCTGCGCAGACAGGGGCAGGCGTGGCTGAAGCCCGCGGGCATCGCGCTCGGAGTGATGGTGCTTTGCTGCGTGCCGTGGACGATACGCAATTACTTGGCGTTCGATGCCTTTGTGCCGCTTCGCGCGAATCTCGGCGTGCAACTCTGGTGCGGCAACAATGACGGTGCGCGTGACCTCTGGCTCGGCGAAGGGCATCCGATCCATGACTCCGCAGAGCGCGCCCGCTACATCGAGCTGGGCGAGATTGCCTACGAGCACGAGAAGCGCAACGAGGCGCTCAACTACATGCTGACGCACCCGCGGCGCGAACTGCACCTCACCTGGGTGCGATTTCTCACGTTTTGGAGCGGAGGAACGCCTGCGCCGCTTGCCGATTTTATTCGCAACGGCTCCCCCTGGTTCCGCTACGTGCTGATCTTTAATATTTTGACGGCAGTCGGAGCGCTCGCCGGAATCATTGTTCTGATCGCGCGGAGAAACGCGTATACGTTTCCCTTGGCGATCTTCCCGCTTGTACTCCCGTGGGCCTACTACCTCACCATCGTCGAGCCGCGGTACAGGCAGCCAGTGGATCCGGTAATCATGCTTCTCACGGCAATCGTGTTTTCGCGCTTGCTGTCGCGATCCGACACGCAGGCACGAGCGTAGCGGATGTTCCTCACGAGCTGGTGCGCACGAGGCCGAAGTTCTCACATTCAATTCAGAGCCTTTTGCGGAGACTGCTAAATACGCATGTATCCGGGCCGCCGCCGGCGGGTGCCATTAGTCACGGAATATTGTGATTGACGTCACATCGTATTCCGCGATAGTTAGCTACAACAGCGGCAGCGAAGGCAGTCGAATGTGGGCAGTTCTGCGCCTGGGCAAGTCGCGAGGAGCGCGGAGCGGCCGAGAAGGAGTTCTACGATGGTTCATCGAGGAGTTGCGAGTATAGCCCTGGCTCTGGCAACGTGTTTCCTGCTATTGAGCCACTTCGATCCGCAGTTCTTTCTGGTTCACTTCTACGAATCGCTGATCTATCTGGCGATCGTGCTGATGCTGTTCTATTTCGAAGATCGCTGGGCCTACATGCTGGGGATTCTGGCGCCGGCGGCCTGGCTGGTCTTATTTACGCTCATAGGCGGCATGACGGGAATTCTGCATCAAGTGATGCTCGTTCTCACGCTGCAGCGGCCGGATTTCGCGGCGCATTTTCTTGCGGCCATCACTCTGATTCTGGCAGTGCTCCTGATGATCTTCTGCGGGTACCGCTGGAAGCGTGAGTTTGCCGGAGCGCACCAGGGATGGAGCACGTTTTTGGTTTGCCTCGGAATAGTGATTGTGTACTACGGAGTGATGGTGATCTGGATTCTGAAGTGGCCCGCAGCGGTGGCGTAAGAGCGGAGGACTCCATGAAGATCTTACTTGGTATGGATAGCTCGAAGTTCTCAGAAGCGGCGCTGAAGGCGGTGACGGACCAGTTCCGGCCTCAAGGCACCGATGTGCGCGTAGTTCATGTCGTTCAGCCGGTTACTGTCGCGACGCCGCCGCAGATGGCGCCGGCGTATGCACCGGAGCTGGAAGATCAAGTCAAGCTGGGAAGAGAATTGGTGGCGCAGGCGGCAAAGTCGCTGCAGGCAGCAGGATTTAAGGCAGACACCGCGGTAGAGACGGGCGATATCCGCGTGCGGCTGATCGATTCGGCAGCGGAGTGGAATGCGGACTTAATCGTGATAGGCTCGCATGGACACGGACCGATCCGCCGGTTTCTGCTGGGCAGCGTGGCGGAATTTGTCGCGCGGAATGCCTCTTGTTCCGTGGAAATCGTGCGCATCTCCGATGGCAAGTGAGGACCGGGCGTAAACGTCGTGGGAATCAAGAGAGAACTGGGCCTGGAGGACGCGCTGATTGAAGTTTGGCGGCAGACTCTGGTGGAAGAAAGCCGCGAAGTAGAGTTGAATGGGTTGCGCTCTCCTGTACGACTAACGGCCAAGAAGCATTTGCGCGAAGTGGATTTCCGCGTGGGCGACGAGGGCGTACGCGGAATCGAGCAGAACCCGCAGACGGCGTCGCGATGGGCACAGTTGGCTCGCA
This sequence comes from uncultured Acidobacteriota bacterium, assembly GCA_963812645.1. Lineage (GTDB taxonomy): Bacteria > Acidobacteriota > Terriglobia > Acidiferrales > UBA7541 > Palsa-147. The sequence continues at coordinate 31,579 of CAWEVU010000012.1, read as the reverse complement.
AAGGGCACAAGGTGATGCAATTTCTTATGCGCGGGCGTTACTTCGCGAACGTCGTGGACGGCAAACTCATGCTGTACGGAAAGAAATGAAAAGTGTGTAATCCCGTTCGGCGCCCAGCTCGCGGCGCGCATGGCATTTTTCGCGCGGCTCGCCTGCGACCATTTCTAGATTCCAGAATCTAACTCAACGAACAGGCGTATATTCCCGACAAAGGAGGGTTCGATTTGTGGCGACATCAAACTTCTCCTCGGCTGAAAAGTGGCTGGTAAAGAAAATCCAGCGCTCCATCGGACACGCTCCGGTGCGAATGGTTCTCGGGCGCGACGATGAGACTCCCCTGCCCGGCAGTGATCCGAGGCCTCGAGTGATTATTCGCGACCGCAAGGCGCTCCTCAGAATGCTGCTCGATCCCGAAGTCGGGTTCGGCGACAGCTACATGGAAGGGCGCGTGGAAGTTGACGGCGACCTCGTTCGTTGCCTCGAGGAAGTGTTCCGCTCGATGCACAAAGCCAAGGCGGCGACGTGGTACGGGGAGCTGCTCTCGCGTTGGCTGGCGTGGGCGCAGGCGAATACACCGCGTGGATCGGCAAAAAACATTCACCGGCACTACGACCTGACAACCGATTTTTACAAGCTCTGGCTCGATTCGCGAATGGTCTATACCTGCGCGTATTTCCCGACGCCGCAAACAAATCTCGAAGACGCGCAACTCGCCAAAATGGACCACGTATGCCGCAAGGTTCAGCTCGGCGCGGGAGAAAAAGTGATCGAGGCCGGCTGCGGCTGGGGCGCGCTGGCGATTCACATGGCCAAAGAGTACGGCGCCAACGTCCGTGCCTTCAATATCTCCAAGGAGCAGATTGCCTTTGCGCGCGAGCGGGCGCGGCGCGAGGGCGTGGAACACCAGGTGGAATTCATCCAGGATGATTACCGCAATATCTCCGGCAAATGCGACGTTTTCATGTCGGTGGGGATGCTCGAGCATGTCGGAGCGGAGCATTACACTCAACTCGGCCGCGTGATCCATCGCACTATGGGGAATTCCGGGCGAGGATTGCTGCACTTCATCGGTCGCAATCAAATACGGCCCTTCAGCACGTGGATCAGAAAACAGATATTCCCCGGTGCGCACGCGCCGGCACTGCGAGAAGTGATGGATATCTTCGAGCCGTCGAATATCACCGTGTTGGACGTGGAAAATCTGCGCATGCACTATGCCCTGACATTGGAGCATTGGCTCGCGCGCTTCGAAAAGTCCACGCAGCGGGTTCAAGAAATGTTCGGCGCTGATTTTGTGCGCGCGTGGAGGCTGTATCTGGCCGGATCGATCGCCGCTTTCACGACCGGCTCGATACAGTTGTTCCAAGTCGTATTCGCCGGATCGGAATGTAAGCGCATTCCGTGGACTCGCGCTTACCTGTATCAAGACCAGCAAGAAATTGCCTGCCGAGAAAGAGCCGCGATGGATTCGTGCGATGTCCTGATCGTCGGCGGAGGCCCGGCAGGCTCGTCCTGCGCCTGGGGCTTGCGGCGTGCGGGTCTCGACACGGCGATTCTCGACCGTTGCTCGTTTCCGCGAGATAAAGTCTGCGGCGGATGGATCACTCCCGCCGTCCTCGAAGAACTTCAGATTGACACCGAAGAATACCGCCGCGGCCGCGTGCTGCAGCCGATCACCGGTTTCCGCACGAGCAGCATCGGAGGCCAGGAAGTCGAGACGGACTACGCGAAGCCCATCAGCTACGGCATTCGCCGCTGCGAATTTGACGAATATCTGCTAGGGCGCAGCGGAGCGCACCTGCTTCCGAGTCAGCCAATCAAGACCATCGAGCGCACGGGCGATTCGTGGATGGTGAATTCACAGATCAAGACAGGTCTGATCGTCGGCGCCGCAGGACATTTTTGCCCCGTGGCGCGATTGCTCGGAGCCGGCGCGCGAAGCGAAGTCGCGGTAGCCGCGCAAGAAATCGAGTTCGAAATGGACGCCGCTCAACGCGAGCGTTGCACCGTGCGCGCAGAATTACCGGAATTATTTTTCTGCGCGGATATGAAAGGATATGGCTGGTGTTTCCGGAAGCAGAATTTCCTCAACATCGGCCTGGGTCGCCTGGATCAGCAAGGCCTGCCGAAACATGTTTCCAGCTTCCTCGAATTTCTGAAGAAGACCGGGAAAGTCGCGTTTGAACTGCCATCTGGAATGAAAGGTCACGCGTACCTGATCTATCGCGAGGCCCATCGAAAAGTCATCGGCGATGGCGTGCTGCTAGTGGGAGACGCCGCCGGGCTTGCGTATTCGCAAAGCGGCGAAGGAATCCGCCCCGCGATTGAATCGGGCCTCCTGGCCGCCAAATCCATTGTCGCCGCGGACGGAAACTACTCCGCGAGCACCCTCACAAGTTATCGAACGCTCCTCGAATCGCACTTCGGGAGCGCGAAAGACGATTGGTCCACCGCGATCGGCCGCAGGCTCCCCACCAGCGTGATGAGCGCGATTGCTCAGTGCTGCTGACGAGCGGTTGGTTCGCGCGCCACGTCGTTCTAGACCGCTGGTTCCTGCATCGCGACGTGCCCGCCCTAGTCTGACAATTTTTTCAGCCCGCAGAGCAACGATGCAATTCCCTTCCCCAGAGTAGTCCGTGCAAGCCCGTTCCGTCGCCGTGATGAGACTTGTTGCAACGTCGGAAGTCCGCAGCTTATGATGAGGGCCGCAGGGCCGTAAGCGCTCATCGAGTGAGCAGCGAACGTGCGTGCCGCGCCCGGATTCCAGCGCGGGGCAAGGGCATGCCTGACACCAGCAGCACCCTAAGACCCGGAGAACGGGTTGGCAATTATCAAATCCTGGCCATGGCCGGCGCCGGCGGCATGGGTGTGGTTTACAAGGCGCTGGACATCAAGCTCGAGCGCACCGTAGCTCTGAAGTTCCTTCCTCCCGAACTGAACGCCAGCGAAAAAGACAAAGAGCGCTTCCTGAAAGAAGCTCGCACGGCCTCCTCACTCGATCATCCGAATATCGGCGTCATCCATGGCGTGGAGGAAACCGCAGACGGCCACGCCTTCATCGTGATGGCCTTCTACGAAGGCGAATCGCTCACGCAGAAGATTCGCCGCGGCCCGCTTCCCGTCCGCGACGCCGTGGATATCGCCATTCAAATGGCGAAGGGCCTGGAAGCCGCACACGCGCGCAATATCGTGCATCGCGACGTGAAACCCTCGAACGTCCTGGTCACCCAGCACGACCTGGCAAAAATTGTGGATTTCGGTCTCGCCCGCGTGGTCACTTCCCCCACGATGACGCAGACGGGCGGCACCTCCGGCACTGTGGGCTATATGTCGCCGGAGCAGTCCCTCGGCAAGCCCATTGATCTGCGCACCGATATTTGGGCGCTGGGCGTGGTGCTCGCCGAAATGCTAGGCGGTCAGAATCCATTCTGGCGTGATAGCGTTCCCTCCACCGTCGTCGCCATCCTGAACGATCCTCCGCGCCCCATGGAAGGAGTTCCTCTCGAACTTCAGCAGATCGTCTATCGCGCTCTTTCGAAGGACCCTGCTCACCGCTATCAAAGTTGCACCGAGCTGCGCTCCGATCTCGAGAGTATACGCAACTCTGTCGCGCCGAAGTCAGGCGTAGACCTATCGGCGCCCACCGTATCGTTCAAATCCGCGCATTTTCAGAAGTACCTCGGCCATGCATCGCAGTCGACCCTCGGTGTCGCCGCTCCGCCCAAAAGTCACGCTTGGCGATGGTGGGTCGCTGCAGGCGCCGCCGTCACGATTGCCGTGCTCGGATGGCTCTTCCTTCCTTCACTGCGGAACCGGCTCAACGGCGGTCTTCTCGCGCCGAGCGAGGAGCACGTCGCCGTCCTGCCCTTCGACAATATCGGGAACGATCCGGCGAATGAACCGCTCGCTGAAGGATTGATGGACAGCCTCACGGGGAAGCTATCGGATATCGACGTGGGCGGAAAATCGCTGTGGGTAGTTCCGTCCAGCGAGGTACGCCGCCGCAAGATCTCCGACCCTGCCGCTGCGTTGCGCGAATGGGGCGCCACGGTGGTGGTGAAAGGCAGCATCGCGCGCGATGGCCAGGACGTTCAACTCACCGTGAACCTCATCGACACGAACAATCTCCGCCAGATCGGTTCCGCGAGTTTCGAAGATCGCGCGGGCGATCTGGCCACGTTGCAGGACGAAGCCGTCGCAAAGCTCGCCAAGCTGATGCACATCAACGTTACGGCCGAGATGCTGCGCGCCACGGGCGGCTCCGCCAATCCCGCCGCGTACGAGTCTTACCTGAAGGCTCTCGGTTACGTGTTGCGCTACGACACGCCGGGAAACTTGGATCTCGCCATCACCGCTCTCAAAGGCGCCGTGAAAACCGATCCGCAATTCGCGCTGGGCTTCGCCGAGCTTGGCGAAGCCTACCGTCTCAAGCATTCGCTGGATCAGAATCCCAAGTGGCTCGAGGAAGCCTCCGCGAATTGCAGCCACGCCCTGCAACTCGACGATCGTCTTCCTGCCGCTTACGTCACGCTGGGACGTGTTCACGCCGAGGGCGACAAATTCGATCTCGCCCTGCAGGAATTCCAGCACGCTTTTCAACTCGAGCCTCATAATGCCGACGCCTTGATGGGTACCGCGAACGCCTACGAGAGGATGGGCCGCATCGCGGATGCCGAAGAGACATATAAGAAGGGAGTAGCCCTCCGGCCGGACGATTGGGACGGATATAATACTCTTGGAGTTTTTTACAATCGCGAGGGCAGGTACGCGGATGCCATCGCTCAATTCGAGCACGCCGCCCAGCTGACTCCCGATAACGCTGTCGTTTACATCAATTTGGCAGCCTCGTATCTCGATCGTGGAGACCCCAAGGATTTTCCGCAGGCCGAGGCCGCTCTGAAGAAATCCATCGAACTGGGCCCCAGTTATCCCGCCTATGCCAATCTCGCCTTTCTATACATGGACGAAAAGCGCTACGCCGAATCCGTCGCCATGAGCCAAAAGGCCCTGCAGCTCAACGACAAGAATTACCTCGTTTGGGCCAACCTCATGAGCGCTTACCAGGCGCTGGATCAGAAGGACAACTTCGCAGCGGCGCGTGACCATGCCATCGGCTTGCTCGAAGAGAAGGTGAATCTCGAGCCCCAGGATGCGCTCGCGCAGGTCTCCCTGGCCGCCCTTTACGCCCAAAAAGGGCTCCGCGAGAAAGCGCTCACTCGCGTCCAATCCGCTCTGGCTCGCGCCCCCGAGGATGCTAAAGTCCTTGAACTTGCGGGCGAAACCTACGAGAATCTCGGCGACCGTCCCCGAGCTCTCGAGTACATCCAGAAAGCCCTGCAAAAGGGTTATTCTCTCGATGACCTCAAGAGCTCTCCCGACCTCCAAAATCTTTTGTACGATCCGAAATTTAGGCCCAATGCGAAGAAGTCGAATCCTTAAAAAGGAGAATGAACAATGGCGGAAGGTGCAACAGTTAAAGTTGCGGTAACAGATACCGACCCAGTCACGGTAACGTATATCGGCGGCGCGTGGGGTGTCGTACCAGCAGCCTCGAGCGTCGCAAGCTCCGGCGAGGTCTATTTTGTTTGCGGCATCGCGTGCTGGATTTGGACCATGGTGAACAACGTTTTGGTCAATGCGTTTGTCGGAGAGACGAATAACTACCTGGTATGCGCCCCGGGGCAGAGCCCAGCCTATAGCGTCGCACCGGCGTACGCCAATTCGACGATTACCGTCATTCCGGAGCCTCCAAACTCGAATCCCCCAACTGCACAACTAGCAGCTGCACAACTTCATGTCGCAAGCGTCCGAGGCACGATCAAGGTCTCCTCATCGGGAGTAATTACGAAGCAGGATAAAAAGTAATTGCGAATTCCACACTGGGCGAAATTTAAGCTCAACGCGAAGAAGTCGAATCCTCAAGAGGAGAATGAAAAATGGCCGAACCAGCTCCCGCGACAGTAGCCACCGTCACGATAACCAAGGCTGGAAGCAGTTACAGTGTGGTACCACCATCCCAAGACATCACCTACAACGAAGCGGTCTATTTTACTTGTAACCCCACATGCTGGGCTTGGACCTTCGTGGGCGGCGCTGCCGTCAATGCTTTTCAAAACGAGGCCAACTACTACGTGCCATGCCCAGCAGGGACTGGCCCCGCCCAGTACGTTGCATCGCGGTATTACGGCTCGACCATTACGGTTGTGCCGACGGATGTCGGCGCGCCGCAGCCACCCGTGCCTCCAAACTTTGAAGATAGCGTCAGAGGCACGATTAAGGTCAGCTCGATGATCGACAAGAAAAAAGAGGAAAGATAGCAGTTCTGGCAGGTGTGTTTGGGCGGGCGTCTGGCTCCCTTGCGAGCTGCGGAGGCAGACGCCTGCCTTCCTTTCGCAACTCGTTGGCATCCGTTCATCGCCTCAAGCCAGTACTAGCCCGCATATTGACAATGTAATTCGCGAAGTCGATAATCCCCACGCAAACACTACGATCTGACCCTTCCCGAACGCGACGTCCCGCAACCAAGGAAGAGGGAGCCGCCAATGATGAAAATGCAAAGTCGGAAGACTCTGCGCCTAAAGCTGCTGACGGGGGTAATCCTATTGCTGATGGCGGTGCCGCTCGGGGCGCAATCGAGCACACCAGCGCCCTTCAAGGATTTTCCAAGCTACGTCGCGTGGATGCAGAAGAACCACAAGGCCCCGTTCAATCGCAGCGCCGTGGTGATACCACAAGGAGCAGCCAAAGCTCTGCAAGCAACTCAGGCCAAGATGCAGGCGCTGAGCGCGAGAACGGCGCAGCACGCCTACCAAAACATAAAGGTTAACCAGGATCGTAATCCATGGCCGAAAACGGGCATTGCATCGGCCGTGAATCCTGTGGATCCGCGCGCCTGGGTAGTCATGTCGAACGATTTTCGCGTCAACGTCAACCGAGTTTTCTATCACGTCTCCACAAACGCGGGTAAAACCTGGACGGATGATGCCATGGTAGGGGGTGCTGATCCCTTCATCAGCTTCATTCCGCTGACCTTTCAGCTCGATCCCGGGCTCTCGTTCGACGATGCCGGCAACAGCTATCTTTCGGCGCTCAGCGGCAACATTATCGAAGATTTCACCAACAATTACTTGAACTTGGACACCGAGGTAGATGAAGTACAGGGCTTCTCGAACGGTACATACTCAGACATCCAGTCCACAGTAATCGATGCTCAGTCCTGCAACGGAATGTTTTTTGGTGCGTTCGTGTGCGACGCAGCCCTGAGCCAGCCTATGAACTCCACGGATTCAAATCCCAACAGTCCGAACGCCGGGACGACCTACGTTTACTACTCGTATTTCTGCAACCTGCCGTCCGGCTCATGCACCGACGGCGCCGCCACAATTCCCAGCTTCAGTTCGGTGATCCTCGAGTCCCATTCGTCCGGACCTGACGCACCCTTCAGCGCCCCGGCGCTGGTCAGCGGTTCGCTCACCAATTCGGAGTTCGCCGACATGGTCATCGATCCCTCCGGCACGCCGCACATCTTCTTCGACGAATACTCCAACACTCCCACGATCACGATGTGGGAATCCACGCTCACCGGCGGCGTATGGACCGTTTCGAAAAATCCTGTGGCCACCTTCATGTATAACGGCTTGGGGAATGCCAATTGGTCGTTCTCAGACAGTGGCGCAGCGATTCCTGGTTGTGGAATCCGTGGTTACACGGCCTACTGCGCGTTCTCAGCATTTCAAGTGGCGGGTGGAAATGCCGAGAGTTCACCGAGCGTTTATCTGGCCAGCGTTGACGTTAATACCGCCGCCTCCAGAGTCACGCGCGTCAACAACGATTCATTCAACGACGGCAAGCACCATTTCTTCGCCTGGGCGACGGCAACGCCGGAGGGCTCCGTGTACGTTGGCTGGTACGACGACCGCAACGATCCCGCCAACACCAACGTGCAGTACTTCGTCGGAAAATCCTTCGACGGAGGGCGCACCTTCCCGATTCAGAGGGCCATCAACGACCTTCCATTCAACCCATGCAACGGCTTCCCCGGATGCGGCTACTTCGGAGACTACACGCAACTAGCCTCCGGCCCTGATGGCCTGGTCCACGCCGCCTGGGCCGACACCCGCGACGGCGTAAGCATGCAAATCTGGTCGCAAACCGTCCTGTTCTAGACGACTACGTACTCGGCGATCGCGGCCTTAATCAGCGTTGCCGCCAGAGACGTGCCAGCACGATCCTGATTTTCGTAACTTTCGCATTCTTCGCCGATCCTCCAGGCGTGGCGGTCTCGTTCCCTTACGTCCTCAGAAAACTGGCTCTCAAGCGCCCACTAATCGCTCAAACCATTGAGGTTAGCGTTTTCTTTAAGCGGCTCCTTTCGCCCTGTGACTGGCGCGAAGCCCCACCGAGTACTAGTAAAAAATAGGACTTTAGTCAGGCAAATTTGCGCCCGCCGCTCCATTGTGGTGCACATTCCCGAATATCACACTCTGAGTACCTTAGTGGACCCTTCAATGGGCCCAGAGTGAGCTTCGAGCAGTTTGATTTTTTGACGGAGCCAGTTTCGTTTTCGACGTTTTATGGAATCGCTCGGCAAATACAAGATTGAAGCAAAGCTCGGCCAAGGGGCCATGGGGTGTGTCTACAAAGCATGGCACCCCGGCTTTCATGATTACGTAGCCCTGAAGACAATTCAGGACACCCGCCTGGAAGGCGCAACTCTGCTGGAACGCTTCAAGCGCGAAGGTCAGGCGCTGGCCAAGCTGAAGCATCAGAACATCGTTCAAATCTATGACGCTGATCAAGCCGAAGGAATGCACTTCATCGTCATGGAGTATATGAACGGCGGAAGCCTCGATCGCATCATCGAAAAACGGGACGCAAGTCCGCTGGCAAAGCGCCTGGGCTACATCGTCGCAGCCGGCATGGCGCTAAGTTACGCGCATCGCCGCGGGCTGTTTCACCGCGACATCAAGCCCGCAAATATCATGCTGCACAATGACGGCAACGATGAAGTCGTCAAAGTCGTCGATTTCGGAATCGCGCGCCTCGTAAATCTCTCCGACACGCAGAATTTCTCGATGTCCCAGACCAATATGCTGATTGGTTCTCCCGCGTATATGGCGCCGGAGCTATTGACCGGAACCGACCGCGCGAACGAGCGCACCGACATCTGGGCCTTGGGAGTAACCCTGTACGAGCTCATAGCGTTCGAGCGGCCATTTCAGGGCAAAGACTTCGACGACTTGAGGAGAAGCATAATTCGCGCCAAGGCCAAGCCGCTGAGGCAGCTTGCCCCCGAATGTCCAAGCGACTTGGACGCTGTAGTTCAGCGAATGATCGAAAAAGACGCCTCACACCGCTATGCCACAGTTGAAGATTTGTTGATCGACCTCGAGCCGATCGCCAAGCGCCTGCGCTCCGAGACGGCCGCGAGCCTGATTCACCGCGCGAACGACCTCTGCGAAATCGGCGAACTGGAAGACGCGAAATCCGTCTTAACCGAAGCCCGCAAAGTACGACGCCTCGAACTCGCAGCTTCGAGAACTTATGCAAAAGGTGGATCAAGAGCTGCAGCGCAGAGAGCTGCTGCCTCGATTGCACACCCATCTGAAACGCGCTCGCGATTTTGCGCACATGGAAGAGTATCAAAGCGCCAGAGAAGAAATCGCGTCCGCGCTTTCTCTGGATGCCACTTTTGAGCCCGCACGGAAGTTTCTCGACGAGATCGAGGATGAAGTAAAGAAAAAAGAATGTGTTCAAGACAAGCTGCGCCTGATCCGCCTGCGCATCTCCGAAGGCGAACTGACCCAGGCAGAAATGCTTCTCAAGGAACTCGAAGAAACCGGCAGCGGCAATACGCAATCCTTGGAATTACGCCGCGAACTCGAGCAGGAAAAACAGCACAGGCTCAAGCGCAAGCGGATCAATGAGATTGTCAGCCGCGCCCGCGTGCTCATGGCCGCGCTCCAAGAAGACGAGTGCCTAGCGTTGCTGAGCCAAGGACTACAGGAATATCCGGAAGAAACCGAGCTACTGCAGTTACAGGAGATGGTACGCAAAGATCTCGCCGAAGCGCTGACACAGCAGGAACGGCAACGAGCAATCGAAGAGCTCCGCGCGCTTGTGGGAAAGGCGAACTTTCCAGCCGCGCAGGAGAAGGCGCAGCAATTGCTGCAAAAGTTTCCCAATGACCCCGTAGTCTGCAATTTGAAGTCGTTCATGGCCGAGGAAATTCGCAAGGCCGAGGCGCGCAAACAAAATGGCGCGACCGACGCCGGACTGCGCACGATCCGCAAGAAACTTCGCTCGAAGAAACCTGCGGATGCCGCAGCCGGAGCTGAGAAGACTTTCTCGGAAACAAGAAGCCTGCTGGCAAACGGCAAAAAGAATGAAGCGATGGCGCTGGCGCAGGACGCGATAGTGACGCGTGTATTCAAGAAGAACGATCCGCGCGTCGCCGCTCTGATGAACGAAATCAAGAACTATGAAAGTTCCGGCAACGAGAGCCTAACGGCAACGGTTGGAGGAAACACGGCGGCAGTACACGAAGCGCCCGAAACAGAACTGAAGCAGCAACCCGCCCTCCCGAATCAGGCCGCAACGGAAGTCGCATCCGACTGGCGCTGCGCCGTCCGGCCGGACGAGACCGCGCGCGTCACCAGCGCTGATGCAACTCCGCTCGAATACAGAATCCAAGCGCCGATCGCAGCCGTAGGAGAGGCGCAGGGATCGAACATTCCCACAGACGCCGCAGCGGGACCAAATATCGATCTCGAAAAGCCAATTCCCTCCTCCAAAGTGCCTCGGTCGAAAACCAAACTAATTGGCTTTCTGGCAAGTGCGGTTGCAGTAGCCGCGATTGCATTGTTAATCGCATGGAGAACCACCAGCGAAGCGGCAAACCGGGAAAGCTCCGCGTTCCACCAAGCCACGCTGGATGAACAGGATAAGAAATGGCCGCAAGCCGCCGCCGAATATCAAACCCTAGCAACGGGAAATGGAGCACTCGCAGGTCAAGCCGGCCAGGAATACACGCGGCTCGCAGCACTCCTTGAAAAGGAGAAGTCGCTCAAGCAAGCCGCCGAGCAGGCGAGGTCGGCCAAGAGCTATGAACAGGCCGGGCCCCTGCTGACACAATTGGCAGACCTTCACGGCGACATGGAAGAAGTGGCGCTCCAAGAAAAGAACGAAGTGACGCAAGAAGCACAACTGGAAGCAGAGTCGCTCCAAGCAAAACTCGCCCCGCAAAAATCGCCCCGAGCCCCGCGCCCAGACGACAAGGCCAATGCAAAAAAGAGCGCCCCGGCAAATCCTGAAGCGACAACGCAACCAAATCCCGGCTGCGAGCTATCGGCGAGTGACTTACCCGTTCGCCTGAACCGCGCCGACAGAAATAGCGCGCAAGGAAACTACGACAGCGCAGAGCGCGAGTATCTCGCCGTCCTCGCCTGCCAGCCCAACAACGAACAGGCGCGTATCGGCCTGGAGCGCACTCGCAAAGCGAAATCGATGTAGGCAGCGCGCAGTTCGCAAGCGGATTTTAGCAGGGTATTCACGGAATCTTTGTTCAGCGGAAAGGTGAGCCATGCAATGCCAGCGGTCAATGCCTAACTTCCTGCATTCGCGGCAACACCTCGCAGTTGCACGGGAGGCATTCTAAACATGAAGACCCACTTTTCAAATCATTCCGTCGCGAAGAATATTTCTCGTTGGGCGCTAGTCCTAATCGCTCTCTGCGTTTTTCAATCCACGTCGCCCTTCCGCCTCCCAGCCAAAGAGCTGCCTCTCAACGCCATCGTCGTCTATCAGAACGCCTCCGCCTGGACCTACGTGCAGGCGACCGACGTCCAACTCAACGCCAAGATCGAAATGAAGGACTGCGGCAACGAGCAGACCATCGACAAATCCGTTTACAACAAGCTCCCCAAAATCCGCCTCTCCGCTCCGGCCACCCTCGAAGTTCTGGCCAACGGCAGCCTCCGCTATACGAAGGACAATTCCTCCACGTGCGTCGTTCCCGACAATCTAAAGTTTGAAAAGAACGCGAGCTTCACGCCAGCTCAATTGGCCAGTCGATCTTCTCTCGACGGAAAACTTGCCGGCGCAGCCTCCTCGCTGCCTGCTTTCAAACCGGGCATGCTAATCGTCTTCGTTTCCGCCCCGGATCCCGAATACGCCGAGTTCTTGTTGGCCTCCCGCGCCTCGGAAATTTCAGCCTGGGATACCTACCTGGCGAAATATCCGTCCGCCCCCCACACGAAGGAAGCGAAGCTTCTATTCACCCATTTCCTGGCGAAACAAAGCCGCGCTCATCTCGATCTCTACAAAAGTTCCGAATCGCTAGCCTCGCCGGCGTACGCGGAACTGAAAACCGCGACGCAACTGGCCTTCAAAGCCAATTCCATCTTGCCGGCCGATCCGGACGCCAAGACCATCAGCGAAGAAGTCGCCGCCGCCACGGACACGATCGCAAAAAAGGGCAGCGCAGAACTCGCCAGCTACCGCGAGGCTCTTTCAGCCAAGACCGCCGGCTATGAGCATCTGCGCACTGCCAATCAACTCCTTCAGCAACTCCGCGAAATCGATCCGCAAAATCCTTCGGTCGTGAAATTCGATACGGACACGACCAAGGAAACCAACACCTACGAATCAGCGATCCACACCGCCCAGAATCTGATTTCGACGCATCACGTCGACGATGCCTTGAAGACCGTCTCTCCTTATCTCTCGTTCCTCGCCGAAGATCCCCGAATCGCCGAGGTCGTCAATTCTTCCTACAGCGCCCACTTCAACAAGGGCAAGTCCCTAGCGGATTCCAACAACTGGGCGGAGGCCTCACGCGAATTTGATCTCGCCAACAACATCAAGCCCTCTCCCGAAGCCGCCTCGGCCCTCGCCAACGCCAAAAAAGAATTGGAGAAGGCCAACAACATAGCCGCCGCTGAAGCCGCTCTCCGTCAAAGCAAGGAATACGCAAGTCAAAGCGACTTCATCTCCGCCTACGAAGTCCTGGACAACCTGCCTGCCGATCAGCGCGTCCTGGTTGATGCCGACCGCACCGCGTTAGGCCCCACCTACGTGACCAGCGCCTCCCAAGCCGCGCAACAGATCCAAAAAGCCCATGACCCAATTCGCGGCGTCCCCGACGAAAAGGAAATCGAAAAGGCCTACGGCTATCTCGACCGCGCTTTTGCCATCGACGGCCAGCCCGCCCTCAAAGAGCGTCGCGATGACCTCGCCGACAAGCTCAGCGCATATTACTTAGACACAGCCCTTCGCTATATCTCCAAGCCCATGGGTTCCGGCGTTTGTATCGGCTGGTCGAATCTCGAAAAAGCCATGCCTTACAAAGCCAGCAACGTCGAGGCAGTTCGCGACGAGAAAACGAAAACCTCCGCCACTTACCAGATGCGTTCGCGCCTCTCCATCCGCGTCGAGTTTCGCGACCAGACTTCCCGCCGTGACAGCATCGGTGTTGCCGAACAACTTGCTGACGCCATCGCCACGGGACTCGAAAATTCCGGCCTGCCGGTAAAGATTGTCCGCCCCGGCGACAATCCCGTCGTCGAGCCGAACTTCAGCCTGATAGGAGATGTGGTCGACCATCGCAAGAGCAGTTCCCCACATTCCGATCCCAAAGATTCCAAATACCGCGCCGGTGAAGAGACAGTTCCCAACGATCAATGGAACGCCGCCAACCGCGAATACGAAGCCGCGAAACTGGAACTCGAAAGCGCGCGCTCCGTCGTGCAGGGAGCCATCGCTCGCGGCAAGAAGAAAGAAACTGCGGATGCCGAAGAGAAGGTCAAGGCCGCGGAAAAAAAGGTGAATGCGGATCTAGAAAAGCTCGATTCGATACCCAAATCGACGATCCGCGACATCATCAAGCCATATTCCTACACGGAGAAAAAGCTGCAACTCTCCGCCACCGTCGAGCTCCGCTACCGCATTCTTGATTCCAGCGGCCAAATCATCGAAACCAGCCAGCCCATCAAAGGCACCAACTCTCAGACCGTTACCATCTTGGAGAACGTGAAACCGGAAGACACCGAAAACGTAAAAGAGCAGGGCAACATCCCCGACGAAAACGAATTTCTAATTGACGTTGAGAACATCGCGCGCGACTCTCTAATTAAAGCCGCCCGCGCCAGCGTTCAACGCCTACCCGAACAAATTCTCGCCCGCGCTCAATCGCAGGAGCGCGAAGGCAACCCCGATGCCGCCGCGGAAAGTTACATTCTCTATCTGAACTCAACTCCTCCGACCTCAACGCCACAAAGAATTCAAGCCGAATCCTTCCTCTATCAACAATTCAACATCCGCCTGAAATACGGCGCATCCTTCTGAGTCACGAACGAGCCCCCTGCTCCAGCAGAGCAGCCCGGCGGGAGCTCCCTGCTTCAGAGTCTGTGTGGCAACATGTGTTTTTCGTCAGGGAGCGGCCTCGGTCGCGCGCTAACGACCCACAAAATCAAAGGGAGCTTAGCTTCCGACGTTGCGGCATATAGTTCGTAGTTCTCGTACCGACCCTTACATTGCGCAACGCAGTTGCGGAGCGGCGTGCCACAGGCGCGTGAGATTCAACGCTGTGGCCGCTAGCGCGAATTCCACCGCTACCTTCGCCAATCCGCGCCGCCGAAACCGCCGCATCCCGCGCTGCTCTTTCAGCACTCCCATCACCGGCTCGGCCAACTCTTTTCTCCGTGCATACACCGCGCGCCCTGCCGCAGAACGCAGTTTCCGCCGCATGCGCTGATGGGCCGGATCGCAGGTACGATTTGTCAATCGGCCGCCGCGATTCAACGCCCGCGCCATGTTGTAGTCCGGAACGTAGGCGTCGATCTTCCGCTCCTCCATCGCGTGCAAGTTTTTCTGCGAGAAAAAACCACTGTCCGCACTCACCTGTTGCGGCCGCGCCCCGCACTCTCGTTCCACCGCGTCGACCAGCGGTACCAGCAGCTCGTTGTCCGCGGGCTCTTGACTCACCTGCTGCGCCACGATCAAATGATCCGCGCTCACCGCCGCCGTCGCCGTGTAGCCCAGCGTGAATCCTCTGCGGTCCCGCAGAAACCGGCTGTCTTCATCGGTGCGCGACAACCGCTGCACTCCCGATTTCTTCAGCCGCTCCATGCGCGCCGGGAGCTCTGCCAACTGCTGCTCCAGCTTCCCGAGTACCGTGCGTGTCATCTCGGTCCCCGCCCCCTCGTTCGGATCTTGCGCTGCGCATTGCTGCTGCCAGCGACGGATGCGCTGCCGAATCTTGGCCCGGGCCCTGCGCAGCTTCTCCATCGTGTCGGTTGAATCCGGCGCCGCGTTCGCCGCGATGCGCGTCGAGTCTATCGCTACATGCCCCAGCTTCCCCATCCCCAGCGACCGCGCCAGTTCCACCACTTGCGTGAACACATCGTTGATCGCGCGCCCGTGCCGCTTGCGAAACTCATTCAACGCCCAAAAATCCGGCTGCGCTCCTCCCGCCAAATACCGGAACGCCAAATCCTCCCGCACACGCTGCTCCAGCCGCCGCGAACTGGTCACTCCCAGCGCGTAGGCATACAACCACACCTTCAGCAACAGCGCCGGATGATATCCCGGATGCCCTTCCTCGCTATAGGCTTGCTCGAACTTCCGCAAGTCCAGCCTCTCGACCGCCCGATGCACCAAAAAACAAAGATGCTCTTCTCCTAGCACCTGCCGCACGTTCGGCGGCAACAGGTAGCCTTGCTCTGGGTTGTACTCGTAAAAATTCGGCATCGCGCAGCCTCCTGCGCCACTATAACCCCTCTGGCCAGCCTAAGTTGCCACACAGACTCTTCAGCAGGGGGAAGTTGGACTTCACAGGCTGCGGAAAAAGTCGAAACGTTGTCATCCTGAGCGAAGCGAAGGATCTCAGCGTCTAATGTTTGCAACCACTTACGCCAACTGCGTACGTCGGTATACTTCGGCTGATCGCCGAATTCGTCTTTTTTCCGCAACCTGTTCATTCCAGTGGAAAGCGCCCACGCCCCGAAACCCGGCTTTAGCCGCGGACCTTTCGGTTTCCCAATCAAGCCTCAGCCTTCCCCGACAGCCACGCCGCCGCAATCAAACACACGGAAATCAGAGCTGAGAAAACTAGAGGGGTAGTGAACGCATATCTCCAGCTCAAAGCCGTCACCGCTACAAAGCAAATAGCCAGCGCCCACGCAATACTTCGCACGCGGACCAAAGTCTCTGCCGCAAGTCCTCCCAGCAACCACGCTAATACCGCCGCGAACAAAAGAAACACGGAGAAAAAAAGCCCGAACGCGCTGAAGAAGTCCCAATAACTCCGCGTAAACCCTTGCGCGTCAAAGTGCACGGAGCGCATTAACGCAAGAACCGCCTCCGCTCCCCACTCCGGATTATTCTGGCGAAACCCAAACGTATGTCCGGCGGCAAATAGCAGCAGAAGAACAGCAGAAATGCGGTAGAAAATTCGCGCTTTCACGCACTGCCTCCTGAACATTCGCGGTCGCAGCTTACCACATCAGCCAACTCGGCCTCGCGCTCGCCGCCTTTCCGAGTAGCCGAGCGGCTCCGCCTTTTCCGACGGTTCGAAGATTCAAGTGCAGTTGAATTTCTCCGTCGTAGGGGCGGGGGCCAATCGCTGTGCGATTGCGAGGCAATCGACCCGCCCGCGGGCCTAACCCCTTCGAAACCGTCAGCCATTTGCCCCCGCGCAGGCCACCTACCGCGATTACCAACCCATCTCCCGCATCCGCTCCATGATCAATCCGCTATAACGATTCATATGCTCGGGCCGTCGCTTCAGGGGCAACGGCAGAATTGCGGCCAGTCGGGCCGCTTCTTCCCGGTCGATATTCCGCGCCGAGGATCGGTAGTAGTAACCGCAAGCCGATTCCGCGCCATAAACTCCAGGCCCCCACTCGACCACGTTGAGGTAGAGTTCCAGAATGCGCCGCTTGCCGAGCACCAGTTCGGCCACCGGCACAAGCGTGAACTCGGCCCCCTTGCGGAGAATGGAGCGGCCGGTTCCGAAGAACAGGTTTTTCACCAGTTGCTGCGTAAGCGTCGAGCCTCCGCGAATGCGCCCGCCTTCCATATCGTCTTCAGCGGCGATTTCCATCGCGTGCCAATCGAATCCATGATGCTCGTAGAAGCGCGCATCTTCCGCGGCGATCACCGCATGCTGCAGATCGGGCGAGATCTGTCTCAGCGGAACGAACTCGTATCGTTCGTGATAAGGCGTGTGGTGAACCCAGGCCAGAAAGCGGCGCTCCATGTGCACCGCGGTGGTCGGCGGGTCGATCCACCGCACAGCCACAAGCATCAGCACACCCAGCAACCAAAGCAGCGCCGCTCCGATGAAAAACCATCGAACGAACGATCGGAAGGAGCCCTTCCGAAGCGGGGTCTTAGGGAGTGTGTCTGGATTTTCGGCCACTCTTCAGAATAATCGTTTGCGCGGGACTGACATAGCGCCCAGTCACCGCGTTTACTCAGGACTTGATCACGATTCCTGGGAAACTCGCCTCCGTAAAATCATCAGTAAACGCTGGCCGACTTTTGGGTAGTATTCGTCTGCGTCCGCAGTTCTAAATTAGAGCAGTTCAGTCGTCTGCCGGGCCAGCGAAGAGGATGAGATTCTCATCTGGATCCGAAACGATAAAAGTTCTGGCACCCCAAGGCTCCTTCTTAAGTGCCTGATGGAAAGACACTCCTGCAGCCTGAAAACTCCGAAACAGTTGTTTGATTTCGTTCGCGGTGGCAACTGTGATGGAAGCGGACAGCAGATGTTCGCGCTTGCGAACATCGCCGGCGAACACGGCTTCGCAGACCAGCCTCAAGTTGATTCGTGCATTGTCGCGGAAGACCTGCGCGTAGGAGGGCGGCTCACCATAGATGAATTGGACCGCGAAGCCGAGCTTACTTGTATAGAAGTCGCAGGAGGTCTTGATGTGCGCAACAAAGAGCTGCGCCTCAATTGAATTGAGAACTGGACGTGGCGTCGTCAGTCCGGGTTCATCGGTCATGGCATCTGCTCCTGATTTGAGCGCCTGCCACCCGTCGAACCCCTTTTCCGCGCCACAACCTCGTCTCAGGCAAGATCTATTTCCTCGGTCGTCCAAAAAAAAGAACATGGCCGTCTGGATCGGTTATCTCAAAGCCGCGCAATCCATCGTGCGTATCCTTGAGCGGCTCGCTAAAAGCCGTGCTGCGGCTGGAGAACTCCTCGGCAAGTGCATCGGGATCCGGTACATTGAGATACGCATCCCACCTGGCCCAGGAATAGCGCTTCGCATTGGGAAGAGGATCGCCACTCCCCTTTAGAAAGATCATCCCACCGTCCCGGCAGATGATTGCAAAGAATGGGTCCTGGTCCGGCGCCGGAGGCTCTTGAAACATCACCTCGAATCCAAGTTTGTCTCGATAGAAGGAGAGGGACCTGTGCACACGATTGACGATGAAGAACGGTGAGATTGAATTTACTGCTGCTCGTGTCATGAGCGCTCTACCTTCACACAGCCTTGCCAGGCCGACTTAGTCTACTACTGCGGCGGGCGCCATCTCTACCGGTGGCAGCCCCGTGCTTCAGCAGGGGGAAGCTGGACTTCACGGGCCGCGGAAAAAGTCGAAATGTTGTCATCCTGAGCGAAGCTAAGGATCTAGGCGTCTAACGCTTGCTACGACTTACGCCAACGGAAGACGTCGGATGGTCGTCGAATTGGCCTTTTCTCTGCAACCTCTTCAGTCCAGCGGAAAAACGCGCGCGCCCCTGAAACGCGGCTTCACAATCTGCGGGAAAAAGCCTTAACCCCTGTCATCCCGAACCCTTTTAGGGGTGAGGGATCTGCATTTTTTCTTCGCCGTTCGGCCCTCCTTCTCTTTTCTTCTTCGAGCAGGGGGAAGCTGGACCTCACGGGCCGCGGAAAAAGTCGAAATGTTGTCATCCTGAGCGAAGCTAAGGATCTAGGTGTCTAACGCTTGCTACGACTTACGCCAACGGAAGACGTCGGATGGTCGTCGAATTGGCCTTTTCTCTGCAACCTCTTCAGTCCAGCGGAAAAAGCGCGCGCCCCTAAAATCGGCTTCAGCCGCGGGTCGGTTTGCGTCCGGGCTCCTCAAAAATGCAGTTCTAGAACTAAAGTACCATTGACTTACGATAACTATAATGTTATCAACGAGCGGGTAGTCCGCAGTCCCTAAGCGCCGGGCCGGCTTTTCCGAGCCAGCCGTTAGTCGCACCAAATAGCTATCAAAAAGGAGCTTCAAAAAGTGCTTCGCGGAATCGCCGTCGTAGGAACCTCTTCCTGTCAGCCAGGAATGGCGGAAACCTCTCCCTCCAAGGCTTCAGCTCAGGATCGGCCCGGAAAGGCGAACAAAAATCTAATCGGGAAGCAAATTATTAGAAGCACTCGCAACTCATTCAAAACAAAGGAACGACGACCATTCTAATCGGGAAAATACACACGTTTTCAAACTCGCGCTGAAGCACCGAACGGTGTCCAGAAAGTTGGCGGAAGCGTGTGGGAGTCGAACTCAAGCTTCCAAATTCTAAGTCTCGGCGATAGATAACGTTGCCACCTCTGCCAAGTTCCAACTGGAGTCAATTGGAGTCAGAGTCCGGAGTCCCGTCTCTGAGTACCGAAATCAGATGGTTGCGGGGCTTGCAATCTACCAAAGGCGCTGGTGCTGCCGTTTAGATACAGGTTGCCGATGAGCGATGCTCTGAGGCGCGCATTAGCTCGCTGTCAGGATGTGCGTCACATTGGCGCAATAATTGTTGCTGAGAGCGTTCAAGGCTCCTCATAACGAAGCCAGAGCACTATTTCCCTCTTCTAATGTCTTCTTCAATTTCCGCTGCTCGTTCGATTGAGATGGCGATTTGCTCAACGGATGCTTCAAACCGAGATACTGTCGTGTCAAGGTTTTGGTACGCGGACAACAGGCTACGTACGCTCTTCGCTCTTTTGACGCTCTCGATGTTTCGCAACTTTCTAAGGAGATTTCGTGTGCATATCGGAACGAAATTCTTAAACGCCTCCTCTCGCTGCTTCTTTGCCTTCGATTCGGCAATCCTATAACCTCTGGGATTCACGGCCGACTCGTTCCCATTGGCAACCCTGTAATTCATCTCCCAAAGCTCCTCAGAGAATTCTTCTTCAGGATGCTTATCCGAAAACTCTGCCCATTTGAGGCCCTCATCCAGCTTAGCGTCCACACACCAAGTCGGAAGGTCGTGAATGCTTTGCTCGACTTTGCTCAGTCGTAGGTCGATGTCTTCTTGAAATGCAACACGAGCAGTTGCGAGAGTTATCGAGACACCTTCCACCAATTGCGTCACGATAGTTCTCGCTGCCGACTCAAACTCGATAAAATCTGTTCGCAAGCCGTAATCGGCTAACCACGGATGCGGCTCGAATCCCCCGGCTGATACCCCGTTCCTGTAATACGATTGGACGACGTTGCACACGGACATGAACAGAAGCCTTCCCAATTCGTGGGTGACTTGCGGGTTGTGGATATCCCGATGATAAGCAGCGTTGCGATAAGAGTGACCAATCTTGAGCACAGTCGAATCGTCGGGCGTTAGAAAGCCGATGCTGCAAAGGAGATTCACTTTTGCCTTGAAATCTCGGAAAGCCTCGCTTCGTTCAATCCGCGAGAATCTTTGGCGTCGAACGAACGCAAAATCAGTGTCTCGTTCAAACTCGTGACAGCAACGGCGATACATCAATGAATCTGCTATGTTGTCTAGAAGAATGATTGTGACCTTCGCCCCGACCGGAGAACCTCTACTGAGCAGCGTGCGGGTCAACTGAAGCTGCTCGGATAACAGTTTTAGTGTTTCGATGTTTGTATCGTCCCGTACCCCCACCGTTGTCGGCTCCTGATGGCACCTGCATTCAAGCGAAAAGGTCTTCGGGCCTGAAGGTCAACAATCACAACTGCTCAGCCGAACTCTCTCTCGATGTTTTTGAAATATGCCTTCTGACAGTTTCGGACGAAGTCACGACCGCGCTTGACCTCCACGAAGAAATACCTGTTCCCTTTGAAAACGAGCAGGTCGGGTGGCTGACAATGGTACAGCCTCCGCCACTTGCGAAGCAGGTTCAGACCACGGTCTCCGAAAATTTCACTGACGACTGCGCGTTTTCTGCTGTGGTTTCCGTACATATATTTCTCGACGAGAACGCCGTGTCCCTTCTCGGCGTAGTGAATCGCGGTGAACCATTCGCCAAAATGATTGCCTTTCAGACCCTGACCCCGCACGATGCGGAGGTCGTGTTCGTCAAAACCATTCGGAAGTATGTACTTTACGCAACTCCGCCCTCCCGGTAGCGACCTGAATTTCTCATTCTGAGAAATCTTGCTAATTATAGATACCGCATTACGACTCCACTACATGCTTTACATTACTACCCCTCCATCATGATGATTAAATAGGGCAGCAGTGTAATGGTTTAGCACGCTTGCCTTACCAGCTTGAGACATGGGTTCGAATCTTGTTTGTCCTGCTTCAAATTTCTTAGAACGCAGCCCGTAAGCCGTATGGCAAAACGGTGCGATTACAGGTGGCTTTTAACAAATAGAAAGAAAATGACATGAAAAAAGTTTTCGCCGCTGGGGCCGTCATTGCCATCATTGTCGTCGTCTGGTTTCTTGCGAGTTCAGTTTCAAACAAGAACACGGTTCACACGCAAACACAAGTTGTGCCCTACGAGACATCCGTTTCCTCTGTACGGTATCCGGCAGGTACCCAAGTGGAGCAACATAAAGAACAAGACGAAGATGTCGTTAGCTACGACTACGATGGCCTCATACCAAAACGAAGTAGTGTTGCAATCGTCAGCTATTCTGACTCTGCGAAACCGCCGCAAGAAGAAGTTGCCACTGCGATGTCAAAATCGCCACCCGCTGCGTTTAAGCCGGGGTACTGGAGCAGTCCTATCACGGACACAACAGTAGGCGAACTGCCCGGAAAAGAGCAGACATTACGTGGAGAAACGTCAGACAGCGCGGGAGATGTTACTGTTCGTTGGCGAATGGCAAACTCGCCGGACGGTCTTCGCGTGTGGACTCTCATGACTAGCTCTCGCGGCAATAATGGGCTATCAGAAGAAGATTCCGAAAAATTCTTCGATTCATTGAAAATTAAATAATCGGCTTCGAGTAAGGAAATCAGATGGAAACAGATAGAATTAATGATGGAGTCTGCCTCTTTTCCACGCCAAATAAAGGCTGGGTGGATAGGTAAGCTCGATGTTTTTCCTCGTCATGCCCTACTTTGCGCGATTGCGGCGTGTCATCCCCTGAGCCAGCCCGAGCAGAAGTTTACGATGGCGCTCATCCATCCGACCCAACGCCTTGGCAAGCCTGCGCAGTTCCGGCCATTCCTTGCCGCTCGTTCCCCAAAGCCGCTCCGTCTTCCCGGCAGGCGGAAGGTTCGGTTTCTTCGGCGGTCCCTCACCTTCATAGAACAACCGGTAGAGTGGAATCTCTAGCGCCCTCGCGTACTTCTCCAGCGTCTCGATTGCAGGAACGGTGTGACCGTTCTCGACGCGAGACGTGTAACAACGCAGCAAGCCGGTGCGGTGTTCGATATCGCCTTGGCTGAGCTTCTTCGATTCGCGGAGTTCCCGAAGTCTTTGACCTATCATCATGCGTTGAGATTACAACCTATTGAGCCATTGCCTCAAGGTCATATCGCATGTCGCCAGAGAAAAGGTGCGATAGAATCTGCGAATCATGCCCGCAAGCCCGTGGCGAACATCTGGCGCTCCCGACCCCAACGGCGATTTCGTCGCGCTGCTTTCCTATCTCCCGCTGAAGAGCTATTGGCGAGTGCCGCCCTTCTTCCTCTATACGGCGCAAGTGGCGAAGCAATTGGCATCGGCACAGGGCTTGCTCGGCTACTCGGTTCTCGCTCGCCCACTCTCCAAGCGATTCTGGACGCTCTCGGCATGGAAGGATGAAGCCGCGCTGACTGACTTCGTGCACCACCCGCCGCACCAACGCATCATGGCTTCGCTCGCTCCCCACATGGGCGAGACGAAGTTCGTGCGCTGGACGGTCAAAGGTTCCCAACTGCCCCTGCGTTGGGATGACGCGCTGCGCCGATTTGACAGCAGGCCTCTCTAGCACAGATGCATAATGCTCCTGTGTCTGCGTCGCCGAAAACATTCCCGCTGGAGACCACACGCCGCATAGTTCGGATTCAGATTCTCACACTAGTCTGGATGACGATAGAAGCAGCGGTTTCGTTGGGCGCGGCTTGGGTGGCCCGCAGCCCGGCGCTGCTTGGCTTCGGCGGCGACAGCGCGGTCGAACTTCTCTCGGCAGCAGTTGTGCTCTGGCGTTTCTATTCACCATCTAGCGGAGACCACGCAGAACATCGAGCGTCCGTAATCGCAGGAGGCTTGCTCTTTGTTCTCGCTGGATTTGTTGCCGCCGCTTCTGTTCTGACATTGGTAGTGCACATCGAAGCCCGGCCCAGTCCGGTCGGAATTGTGCTGCTCATCCTTGCCGCTGTGGTCATGCCTTGGCTTGCCAAGCAGAAACGGCAACTCTCGGCAGCTACCGCCAGCGCGGCGTTGAGGGCCGACGCCGCCGAATCCGCCGTTTGTGGCTATCTGGCCCTGATTGCTTTGGCGGGTCTGGTCGTCAACGCGATTTGGAGGGTAAGTTGGGCAGACCCCGTTGCCGCCTTGGTTCTGTTGCCTCTGATTGTGCACGAGGGACGGGAGGCAATGAAGGGCAAGCCGTGCTGCGATGCCGCCTGAGCAGATGGTTCGCGTCTGAACGTAGGCAGTTTGCGTAGCATCCCCAATCAGCAAGAACTTCTCATGGGAGATGTCGGCAGGTCTTGCGTCACGCGGGCGCTACAATTCTGAGCGCCGAGATTACTTCAATTTGGCGTATTCGGCTTTCGCGGCGATGAGAATGGGAATGTCGGAGTCCGCGTCTTTCCAGAGCGTGAAGAAATCATTGTAGTCGGTCTTTGCTTTTGCGGTGTCGCCCTGCATGGCGTAGGAGCGGGCGAGGCCGAGATGGGCGAGTGCGCCCAGTGGGAAGTTTAGTGCGACTCCTCGATGGTCGAGAAACTTCTGAAACTCGGTGGCTGCACCAGCCCCGTTGTGGGCCACGAGCTGCGCCTGGCCGCGAATGTAGACGGGATACATGGTTCCCAACTGCAATTGGGGCGGCATGCCTAGTTCATACGGTGCAGCCGCTTCGAGAAACATCACGGCTTGGGTGGAATTGCCGGTGTTAAGTTCCATCGCTGCCTTAAAGGTCGGCAGCCAGTAGACCTTCAGCATCGTATCCGACGGGTAGTTCTTCTCCAGTTCTTCTACGATGGCCTTGGCACCAGTGGTTTCACCAATTCGTGCCAGTGTCAGGGCGCCAAACAGTTTCACGTCACGCCCCGGAGCCAGAGCCAGTGCTGCTCCAACACCTTGCTTCGCGGCTGCGGTGTTACCGAACTCCGCTTCCCGCAGAGCTGCATTCACCTGCCACAGCGCAGCACTTTCTTTAGAGTCGTTACGCTGAGCCGAATCCACAGCACGCCGGGAGAAGTCCCGTGCTTTCACGAGCCGTCCGTAGTACGCCTCCGTGTCGGATTGGAACGAGAGCAGGAGGTCTTCATCCCCCGGCTTCCCTGCGGCCCAAGCCACTTGCCGCTCCATCTCTGCCGCGTCGCCTTTGAGAAAGGCCAGTTGATAGATTGCCCAGTGCAGTGTGTCTCCGTCGAGCTTGCGCTGCTGAGCCTGCGCAATTGCTTTTCTGGCGTCATCCAGTCGGTTGAGTGCAAGGTAGTTCTGTGCGAGGTTGACATAATCAACCACTGCATTTGGTTCCAACCGCAAGGCTTCTTGGGTTTTAGTTACAGCCTTTTCGTGCTGCCCAAGCTCGCTATAAATTACCCCCAAGTTGCCGGGAGGCGTCAAATCCTGCGGATAGCTATTGGCCCAAAGTTCGCAGACTTGGATGTCCTGCTCTAACTCCCCGGTGACGATGCCGTAGTACAAGTCAGCGATACGGTATTTTTCATGTTCACTGACGCGGTCGCGTAGAGCATAAGCCTTCTTGATATTCTCCGCCGATAGGCTGGCTTGTCCGAGATTGCTGTATTCGACCCCGAGACCCGCGTAGGCTGCTGCGAAATTGGGGTCGAGTTCAAGAGCACGTTTCATGAATGGAATCGCCGCGGCGTCTCCTTTGGTGCGGCCGGTTGTAATTCCCATGCTGAAGGCTTTCAGTGCCTCAAGCGATGTTGTCGTGGCCTCAATGGGAACATCGAACTTCTGAATGGAGGACAGCGATTCGCCAAGTTTGCCCCGCAGGCTCGCTGCTGCCTTGCTCAGTGCTTTCAGCACCTCCTGCTTCGTCGCAGCTTCTTCCTGTTCCTTGGCCAACGTATCCCCGCTGCTGCAACCTACCGCATCTATACCGACAACGTATTGACCGCCCAAGTTGGAAATGGAACCCAAGAGAATCGCCTTGCTACCTGTCCGTACGCAGAGTTCTCCCGCCACGTCGCGGGTGATGCGGTCATTCGACGGACGCCCCATCAGCCGCAGCGTCTCCCCCACCTTGCGGTCGGAGAGAATGTTGAGGAAGGGAGATTGTCCGAGCTGCACGGCGAGTGCCTGCTTCAGAGCATCATCGAAAACGGGGTCTCCCGTGGAGTTAACGAAATCGGCCAGCACTATGGTGTCTTTCACGGTCAGCGGCGCTGCTGGACGCGAACGGAAGTAGAGAACACCAGCGACAAGAGCGGCGACCACAACGACGGCGGCGGGAACCAAAACCTTCCAGCGAACGCCCGGGCGTTGCTCTCCTACAGCCGGAACCGCGCGAGAAGAAACGGCTTTCTGTTTGCTGCTCGAAGGCTGACGACTTGAGGTCGTCTGCGCGACGGCTCCGGCTTCATCGTCCATGACCGCCGTCCGGACTGTCTCCGTGTCTCGTTTCAGCCGTTGCAAATCCGCACGCATCTCCGCAGCAGATTGGTAGCGGAGCTTTTTGTCCTTCTCTAGGGCTTTGTTGATGACATCTTCCAGTTTTGGCGGAATGTCGGGATTCAATCGCATCGGCGGCGCGGGAGCGCGGGTCAGGATGGCGTTCGTAATGAGCGCCGAACTGTCTCCACGGAAGGGCAACGTCCCTGTGGCCATTTCGTAAAGGACGACGCCGAAAGAGAATAAATCCGTGCGTGCATCCAACTCTTTGGCACCCAATTGCTCGGGCGACATGTAGGCAACGGTGCCGACAGTCGTCCCCGGACTGGTGAGATGCTCCGGGCTGACTTCCCCCATCGCATTCGTGGCGGCAGTGGCCTCGGAGGCCACGGCTTCCCGCTTCGGTGTCAGCTTGGCCAAACCGAAATCCAGTATTTTCGCGTGGCCTCGCTTGGTGACAAAAATATTGGCAGGTTTGATATCGCGGTGGACGATGCCTTCCCCGTGGGCCGCGTCGAGCGCGTCCGCAATTTCGATGCCGAGGTTGAGGAGAGTCTCTGTTTCGAGGGGACGGCCACCGATACGATGCTTCAGTGTCTGGCCGTCCAAGAATTCCATGACGATATACGCGCGACCGTTCTCCTCGCCGATGTCGTAAATTGTGCAGATGTTGGGGTGATTGAGCGCAGAGGATGCTTTGGCTTCACGCTTGAAGCGTTCGAGCGCCTGCGCGTCGTGCGCCACATCGTCGGGAAGGAATTTCAGAGCAACGGCGCGGTCGAGACGGGTGTCTTCCGCCTTGTAGACAACACCCATGCCGCCACCCCCGAGTTTTTCGAGGATGCGGTAATGGGAGACAGTTTGGTTGAACGGCGGCTTGGAATCTGGCATTCCGCCGGAATGTTAGGCTCGCCATGGAGGCATGTCAACGTGTCGGGAAGTGTTGAATCCGTACCTCTCCGCTCCCAGTTCGGCTCCCTTCTCTGAGCACAGTACTTTCGTCCTATGGACACATGTATGCCTGTATGATACATTGTGGTCATGCAGAGGACGGCGCTCTTCTTGAAAGAAGACCAACTCAAGAAGCTCCAGACGCTGTCCGAGAAGACCGGCGCTCCGGTGGCAGAACTCATCCGCAGGGCGATTGATAAGTATCTTCAGGAGCGAGCGAAGGAACTGAAGTAAGCGGGACGCCGCGTGGTTCGAGCCACACGACGCCCCTGACCACGCAACCTTTCGAGGAGGCTGCCATGGCTGTTCGCAAGCTACCACCATCGCTGGTCCGTGCAAAAGCCGGAATCTCGCAGGCCGAAGGCTCAGCGCACTACCTGCATTTCATTGCGAGCGTGCGACAGAGCAGAAATCGGTACGCATTCGTTTGCGAATCTCAGCCGCTCCTGACGCTGACAAGCCATGGACTTCCTAAACGGTGCCCATTTTGTGGGCAGGACGACCCAATCGGCAGCGAAAGTCATGAGTAAAACCCTTCGCCAACGTGTTTTTGAGGACACGGGTTACGACATGTTATCCCCCATTTCGATTGCCCGAGACCAGAGACTCCGTGCGTTGTACGACGCATGGTTGAAAGCGAAAGGCACCCCGGAAGAAGTCATCGCCTATGCAGCGTTCGTCAAATTCGTCAGGGAGGAATACCCATGAGCGAGAAGCGAAACGAGACGGCACCAATGCCGCAGACGTTCATCAGCAAAGATAAGATTGTGACAGTGAATCGCTGCGGTCCGATTGAGACGTATACAGAAGTGGACCGCAACACCGGCAATGTGAAGACGACCACGTATATCAAGACAACTGCCTGAGGAGCGGTATACAGAGGAGGAACCAACGAATGAAAAAAGCAGCCATCTATGCGCGTGTAAGCACGCCCGACCAGCATCTGGAAACGCAACTATACGACCTCCGAAAACTAGCGGCGCAGCGCGGTTTTGAAATCGTGCGTGAGTACTGTGACAGAGGCATTTCCGGCTCGAAGACAAAGCGTCCGGGATTGGAGGCCCTGATGAACGATGCCCGGCGAGGACAGTTCTCGGTGCTGTTGACTGCGGCTTTCGATAGGGTCGCCCGCAGTACGAGGGACTTTCTTCAAATCGTGGATGAATTGAATAGCCTCGGCATCGAGTTCATCTCTGCACGGGAAGCCATTGATACAAGCGGCCCAATGGGTCGCATGTTCCTCACCATGGTCGGCAGCATCGCCGAACTGGAACGGAGCCTCATCGTGGAGCGCATTAAAGCGGGAATGCGACGTGCCAAGATGGAAGGCCAACGGCTCGGACGAGCACCACTCGAAATCAACCGCGATGCGCTTGTTGAAGACCGCCGAGCAGGAATGTCGCTGACGAATGTCGCCAAGAAATATGGCGTATCCAGAGCGAGCGTCGTCCGATTCGTTCGGGAAGCACAGCAGCGTCAGGCTGTCGCCGTCGCGTGAGCAGCCGGACTCCAAAGATGAAGAAAAGCGGCTCAAACGAGGAGCTATTTCAAGGAGAAACTGATGCCCCACCTCCGCCTGCCTAAAGACTGGAAACACAGAGCGACCCGCGCCTTGAGCAACCTGAAAACGCCGGGCGTCGCAGCGGTTTGTTTCTGGTGCGGTCATCAATACCGTCGCGGCGAGTACAGCCCAGAGACCGAATCAACCCACTTGCTCCAATGCCCGGAGTACCCGCAGGACGCCAAGCGGAGAATGCGAGAGCAATGACGCGAAGCCAAAGACCCGCACCCAAGTCGGCGTCATTTACGTCTTTGGAGGAAAACTCCTGACTGACTTAACGCCGCTCGCTCGGGCATGGATGTCGGTGACTTTGTGATTCACGAGCGCGACCACCAGCGGTAATGGAAACAGTTGGTGAGGCAGAGGGCCGTCTCGGAAACTGTATTCTCAAAGGACGTGTAACGCGGTTATCCGAGAGGTGGAATCGACCCCAAAATCAATTGGGTAGATGTCCGGTAACCCGACAAATCAGGATTTACGTGCTCAAGTTGATGCCAGATTCACAAGCGGAGCCAAGTTTGTGCAATTCCAAGTAAAGCGAATCGTCGTTTGGAATGAGGCTTCGTTCTCTCGGAATGTAAATCCCAGTACAGTTGCCGTCGAGCATCTCTGCAATGAGTTGTGAAAGCACGCAGTACCCAAGCTCGACGCTCACGCCATCGTTCATGTAGTCAACTCCCAAGCAGCCTGAGTGTTGTATCCACGCTTGGCGTTGACTTGGGTGTGGAAGCCAATCCATGTTCTCTTTTGGGTTCTCGACGTAAGGTCCGGGGTAATAGAAGAAACTGATTAAGTGCGGCCCAGCTTTCATCAGCGTGACGGTGCCTATCTGCTTGACGCAATGCATGGATTCCTTCTCCTCACCATCAAACGACCTATGCCAAGCTCTCTCGGCGGCAAGCTGAATCTCCGCAGCGGTGAACAAATGCGGTTTTCGGAGTCGCAAAACTATTGAAAGCGGTTCCCGCTTGCTAGTTCGCTGCCATCGCATCGGAACGAGGCTCTGCACGATGGTTTTCAAGCTCATTTGGATAATAGCGAGGCTTGTGTTTCCTTAATCAAGAAGCGATTGTATCTCCGAATCGGTCCGCAAGTCCGCTAGGTCCCGGTAAACGCCGTAATCGTACAGGTGGTTTTTTCAGACGTCCAGTTAGCCGACCGGTGCGTCTTGCGAGAGAAGCGTCGTCAGCGCGATTTTTTCGCGGATGCGCCTTCCGGCGCGAGACACCAATACGGGCACAGACAGTGGATACCGCTGTCCCGGCTGCCAGCGGCGCAGTCGCTAAGTCGTTGAAAACCGGTGCTGGTGCAAAAGGGCTATCTTTGGAGTGGTCCTAAGTCGTTGGATTTGCAGTACAGATATTCGAGACCGCTGCTGGTTTCTCGACTACAGTCTTTGAACCAGTCTTGACCGAACGCCGCCAATAAATCGTTTCTGGTTTCATGGTCGTTCTCGATTAGCACCAAAGACCGTCCGGTCTCGGGTAATGGACGTCGTGCAACTTCAGAACATCGAGGCTCAGGTACGGCGACCTGCTCGCAGCCGGTGTCGGCTGTCGGTGTGCGGCTCCCACGCCGCCGCATAGGCGTAGGGTCGAGCGAGCAATGCGTTGCAGGTATCGTCGAAGCCGAAAATCACCATGTCTGAGAACGGACCACGATACCCTTGTCGGCCTTAAGTCGGATGACATCGCCCGCTCTGAACTCACCGCACATTGTTCTTCTGTGATAGCTCATCACTTGCGTTCTCCTATCCTTCAGAATCTCATCAGGTGCTTCGGGCAGTGCGCTTCGATCCTATCCGCACGTACGTCAGGATGATACTAGGTGGGAGTGTGCCTACTTGAAATCTGAATCGCGGTCACGGCGCCGTTGAATCGTATCCGTATGTCCAGAAATAAAGACCGTGAGCACCGCCGATGATGACCCAATGTCCATCGGCGTCGTCTTCGACTTCGACTACTTGGTCGGTTTCGGCTTCAAACTCGCCGAGAGCGGCAGAAAGATTTGGCATTTCCTCGGCTTGTCCCAGACCTTTTCGGTAGGCTTTGTACTCGGCTTTGGCTTTGCCATAATCTTCCTCGGAGATGAACTCGATGAGAGCGGCTTCCTTGCGAGCTTTTTAGGGTCTACGGCACGGGAATTGGATTTTTCTCAGCGTCGCGTAGCAGAGAACCAATCACTTTATCCTTCGTGTCTTGAAACAGATTCAGACTATTCCGAACGAAACCGCGAAACTTTCCTTTGTCCTTACTACTTGAGTAAAATTTGCACGCGACCTTCTAACTGCGCCATTGGAATTCCGTATTCAGGTTCGAGCAATATCAAAGGCTTGACTTTGAAGCGGACGGGAAAATCTTGTTCTCTCCAAATTTGCTTGCGTCTGCGCGAATCCTCATAATCTCCAACGCCCCGACCCAGCGCATTACCCCAGTCAAATAGCAGAGGAAAATATCTTCCATCTCGACTCGCTTTGCCGATTTGGCTTGTTTGGGACGGATCCTTATATGTCAGCGCCCGCTTCCCTGAACTCGCGCCACGTGGTTCCAGTGAACAGGTCAAGCCAGTAGTTCATCTATGAATCCCCAATGCGCAGCGGCCATTCTTGTTGATGCGGTAGCAAGCGTATCATTTAAATGTTTGGTTGGTCACGCTTGATGTGGCGTCAGTACTCTGGGGTTTTGCGCCATGCTAGAAGCATGAGGAAAGGTGTTGCCTATTTCGACATTCACTCTCGACCTTCATCTCACTGCGTATTGCCTCAAAATTGGTATAGTTACCGGGGTAGATGCGCGACACATTAGAACCTAGGGCCAGAGAAGTTCTACGGAAGTATGTCCGAGAAGTGAAGTCACTTCCAAATGAGGCTGCAAAGCGTTCTCTATTTGTTGGTCTGATTGCTGCAGCGGCTTCCCCGGTACAAATGCCGTCACTCAATACTCGCGCGGAGTCGAGAAACTCATCCGTATTGAGCGGGCAACGGGAGAAAAGAGAGGACGAGAGCGGACGCTTACTTTGGGAACGCCATCATCGAATTCGAGAAGTCGCTACCAGCCAGCCTTGCCGAAGCGAACTTCAGCTCAGGGAGTACGTCGCGGGCACCTGGCAGAAGGATGAATCGCGCCGT
>CAWEVU010000011.1:0-231915 GCA_963812645.1 uncultured Acidobacteriota bacterium | reverse complement strand
CCCCTGTCGTTCGCCAAAACTCTAGCCGACTGTGAAATCAACAACATAGCCGCCGTGCCTTATCAGCGTTGCACTGTTATAAAAACTCCCCATGACCCATGTCTTCGCCCTCGTCAAGCTCTGCGTCGGAACTCTGGTTCGCCTGTTTCACGGTCGGCAAAGCCTCCTTCTCGAGAAGTGCTCCGCGTTACGCCAACAACTCGCCGTTTCGAAGGGTCGACATCCTCGCCCGAGCGTCGGCCTCTTCGATAAGGCTCTTCTGGGTAGTTGCTCGGCGGGTTGTGGTCGGCTTGGAAGCCCTCCCTCCATCGTCACGCCCGAAACCGTAGTCCGCTGGCACCAGGCCGGATTCCGTTTGTACTGGAGGCTGATCTCTCGAAGCCAGGACGCGCGTCGGGAAGAAGGCCGACGTCGAGGGAAGTGCGGGAGTTGATCTTCCGGATGGTTAGCGAGACCCCAACTTGGGGAGCACCACGCATTCATGGCGAGCTCCTCATGCTGGGTTTTGATGTTTCCGAGAGAACGATCTCGCGTTGGATGAAACGGGCGCCGAGACGTCCCGAGCCAGCCGAGCGTTGGCTCGCTTTCCTTCGCAACCACCGGGAAGCGATTGCCGCAATGGATTTCTTCACGGCCCCAACGATCACTTTCGGCGTGCTCTATTGCTTTTTCATCATCAACCATGACCGGCGGCGCATTCTGCACTTCAACGTTACGGAAGTATCCCACGAGTTCGTGGATCGTCCAGCAGTTGCGAGAGTGTTTCCGTTCGAATCGGCCCCAGGTTTCTCATTTTCGATCGGGATGCGAAGTACGGGTTAGAGGTCCCCGCAGCCGTTCGATCTCTGAAGGTGAGTCCGTGTCCGCACTTCGTTGCGGAGTCCTTGGCAGAATGGAGTCGCAGAGCGGTGGGTCGAGAGCTGTCGGAAGGATTTACTGGATCACGTGATTGCGGTGAACGAGCGACATCTGAAGCGGCTGCTCGCTGACTACGTCGGCTACTATCATGACGACCGCACGCATCTTGGACTCGGGAAGGGAACGCCGAATTGCA
Organism: uncultured Acidobacteriota bacterium; assembly: GCA_963812645.1. Lineage (GTDB taxonomy): Bacteria > Acidobacteriota > Terriglobia > Acidiferrales > UBA7541 > Palsa-147. Next base: position 230,861 of record CAWEVU010000011.1, on the reverse strand, counting down.
GGCCTCGTTCCAGGGCCTCTGGTCGCGTCCTGTCTCATGATCGGCTCGGCGGATTGCATCATCGTTACGATAGGGCTGCCTGATCCCCGATCATATCGTTCGGAGACCGCACCCCAAACTCTATCGTTTATATATGTGCCGGACACAGTCTCGGCTTGCTGCCAAAGAGAATCTCGGTGTCGGCAGAGCACCGCTAAGTCAATTCGCGGCTCTCACTCAGACGTTTGCGACAGGGGCTCGCGTCATTTTCGGCGCGGATGACATTTTGGCGAAGCACAAGCCTTCAGTTGTGGCCCGCAACGAGGGACTGTGAGCCGCTTCCGCGGAGCGCTCGCCCAGCTGTTATGCCTGTCAATTTGCCGCGTTCAAATTCGATCTTGCCGTTCACAAGCACGTCTTCAATTCCTTCAGATAGGACCGTTGGCTGCGTGTAAGTCGCGCGATCGATGATGGTGTTGGGGTTGAAGACGGTGATGTCGGCGAAGAAGCCAATCTCGATTAGGCCGCGATTGGTGAGGTGGTAGCGCTGCGCCGGCATGGATGTGATTCGGCGAATTGCTTCGGGAAGCGGGACCAGACGTTCATCGCGGACATAATGGCCGAGGAATCTTGGCATCGAGCCGAAGGCGCGCGGATGGTCGTGGGGCTCGAAGAGCGGACCATCGGGCGAGGTTTCCGATTGATCGAGGCCGATGGAGACCCAGCTTTGTTTCAAGCCGTAGCGCAGATCGTCTTCGGAGGCGATGAAGTAGAGCGCGCCGGTCTGGCCTTTATCATCCAGGATGAAGTCGAAGAGCGCGTCGATTTCCGGCTTGCCTTCGGCTTGCGCGATTTGCGCGAGCGTCTGGCCTTGGTATTTCTTGAGGTCGGGATTTTCCGCGCTGGCAATCAGCACGCCAGAGCCGCCGCCGGAGTCGAAATAGAGGTTTTCCCACTCGGGATGATCTGTGGCTAACTCGGTTTTGATGCGATCACGAATTTTCGGATCGTGGAGGCGCTCGAGCAATTTCGCTGTGCCGCCGTCGGCGACCCACGGCGGCAGAGCAGCGGCTAGCGCCGTGCCACCCGCGACGTAGGGATATTGATCGGCACGAATATCGAGGCCGCTGTCGCGAGCGGCTTGAATTTTTGCAACGATTTGAGGCATCGAGCCCCAGCGCGGCTTTCCAATTACCTTCAGGTGGAAAATCTCCACCGGCACGCCGGCTTCGCGGCCGATGCGGATGGCTTCGTCGATGGCTTCCACTTCCGAAGCGCCTTCGCTGCGCATGTGGCTGGCATAGATGCCGCCGTAAGGGGCGGCTGCTTTGGCGAGCGTGATTAGTTCTTCGGTCTTGGCGTAATGGCCGGGAGGATAAATGAGCGCGGTCGAAACGCCGAGCGCGCCTTGCTGCATCGCTTGGGCTACGAGTTCCTGCATTTGTTGCAGCTCGGCCGAGGTGGGAGCGCGATCGTCGTCGCTGATTACGGCTTCGCGCACCTGCGCGCACCCGACAAACGTGCCGAGATTGAGCGGAGTGCCCTGCTTTTCGAGACGGCGGAAATAACCGTCGAGAGTGGTCCAGTCGATGGCGAGATGGTAGTGATCGAGGAGAGGCTTAAGCGGCGCGATGGTCTTGTCGTTTTGTGGCGCAATGGAGTTGCCCTCGCCGGTGATTTCCGAGGTGATTCCTTGGGAGAGTTTGCTGAGAGAACGATTGTCGATAAGTAGCGACATTTCCGATTGCCCGAGGACATCGATGAATCCCGGCGCGACGATCTGGCCCGCGGCGTCAATCACGGTCGCAGCGTAAGCATCTTTCAAATTGCCGATGGCGGCGATGCGGTCACCGCGGATGCCGATATCGGCGGCGTACCAGGGATTGCCGCTGCCGTCGAGGATGTGGCCGTTGCGGATGAGAATGTCGAAGGATTGAGTTTCATCGGACCGCGGCGCCGCGCCGAGAATGAGCAGGCACGCGAGACCCGCGACTGCCCCTGTGAACCACTGTGCCTGTTTCGCGCGCATCATTTTCTCAGCCTAATAGTGCAAATTGAAATTCAGCAGATGAGTGATGAGCAGAAGCAGCGTGAAGCAGACGCAGCCGAGGGCTACAAGCGTGTCGCAGAAATTGGAGAGAAAGCCGCTCTGGCCGGCACTCCAGATTCGAAACGCATAGTAGAGCGCCACCAGACTGCCCAGCCCGCCGAGCACCCCGAGTAGCTGCGATAAATGAACCAGCGGATCGAGATGAGAATTCAGCGCGCCGATGTCGCCGGTGATTCTGGTAACGAAATATACGAAGCCGAGAATGCACAGGACATCAAGAATGCAAGCAAGCTTCACCAAAAGGCGCAGCCGCCGAAGCTTGGGATCAAGATTCAAGGGATGGTTGTAGTGTCTGCGCAGCAGTGCGCCGACCGGCCACAACAAAATCGCCAGAACGATGAGCGTGAGGCTTACGATGATCAGCGGAAGCATCAGTTTCTTGCTTTTGGTGCCGGAAGTGCTCTGGGAAATGAAGACGGGGAAAATTCCTAGAAGGTCGAGGTGGCCATCGGCGGCGCGCTTGAATAAGATTTCCTGCTGGCCATCCACATTGCGATAGCGCAAGGGCGCAATTTCGCGCCAGCGCATCGGCTCGCCGTTTAGATCCTTCACTTCATCGATGACGATGATTCCATCGTTCTTCGGCGACGCGACAGTGGCCTCGCCAACCAGCGAGATGACGTAGAAGAGGTTGGTCTGGCTGCGGCGGCTGGAGATATACGCGCCGCTGACGGCTGCGGCATCCTGCTTCGCGCTATCGAGCGTTGTCGCCGACGGAGGCGTGTACGGGAAATAGCGATCGAGAAACTTGTGCCAGAGAGCGGTGCGCAGGCTGCCGGCATTGAGATCTTCGCGGCCGAGACTGTTGTAGGAAACGAAGAAGCCGAGATTCTGATCGGCCATCAAATGCAGGTCGGTATGGAATTGCTCGGTGTCGCCGGCGTGGCTGATGATGCGATGGCCGTTGCGGGTTTCTTCGTAGAACCCTAGACAAATGCCGTTCATGGTCGGGTCCATGGTGAACTGCCGCGTGTGCATCATCTGCGCCGTTTCCGGGCGCAGAATGCGGGCGCTGCTATACTGGCCGTCCTGCAGGTGCGCTAGCATGAAATGCGCCATGTCCACGCCGGAGCTGGCCAGACTTCCCGCGGGCGCAGCGATCACGATTTCGAAGGGCCGTGGTTTCCCGGAGGCGCGCGCATAGCCCTTAGACATCAGCGGCTCGAGGGCGGGCGGAAGCGGCTGATCGAAGGTGGAGTGCGGCATGTCCAGCGGCTTGAAGATATTTTCCGCGACGTAATCATCGAACGGCTTCCCCGAAAGGCGCTGGACGATATAGCCCGCGAGCGCGGCGCCGTAATTCGAATAGGCCGGGACGGTTCCGGGCGGATAAATCTGGCGGGGAATATGCGTCTCCGTATATTCCTGCAGTGACATGAGCGGCAGTGAGCCGAAGAGGTCTTTCACCACTTCCTGAAATCCCGGGGTGTGCGTCATCAGATTCCGCACCGTAACGGGCTTTCCGAACTCCGACGGGATGTGAAAAGCGATGTAATCGTTCACGTCGTGATCCAGATCGAGCTTGCCTTGCTCCTGCATTTGCATCACGGAGGTCCAAGTGAAGAGTTTCGAGACGGAGCCCACGCGGAAAAGCGTTTCTTCGGGGGAGACCGGCGTCTTTTTTTCGGCGTCGGAATAGCCATAGCCGCGCGCGAACAGAATCTTTCCGTCCTTCACGATGGTGACCACTGCGCCCGCGACGTCGCCGCGCTGGATTTCTAGTGGCATTGCGCCGTCGAGGAACGCGGAGACGTCGTCGTAGGTAATTTGGTGAGCCTCAGTCGCGGAGTTTGGCGATGCGGACTCCGCTTGCGCTAGTTTTGTCTTCTTGGCGCTTGCTTCGCGCTGGGCGCGGAGAGTGATCGCGCCGGAGAGAAGCAGCAAGCCTGATAGGAGTGCCAATCCGCCTCGCAGGTAAGCTCTTCTCGAATTCCTTCTCGTTCTATTTTGTGCGTTCACGAAAGCCCCCTTCCAATTTGTTGATTCCGCGCCGCTTTGATTTCGGCTAAGAACCCGCGGCTGAAGCCGTCTCTACGCGCCGTGCGTTTCGCTGGACTGAAGTCCAGCTACCCCTGCTGAAGAGTCTGTGTGGCAACATGTGTTTTTCGTCAGGGAGCGGCCTCGGTCGCGCGCTAACGACCCACAAAATCAAAGGGAGCTTAGCTTCCGACGTTGCGGCATGTTGTTCGTAGTTCTCGTACCGACCCTTACATTGCGCAACGCAGTTGCGGAGCGGCGTGCCACAGGCGCGTGAGATTCAACGCTGTGGCCGCTAGCGCGAATTCCACCGCTACCTTCGCCAATCCGCGCCGCCGAAACCGCCGCATCCCGCGCTGCTCTTTCAGCACTCCCATCACCGGCTCGGCCAACTCTTTTCTCCGTGCATACACCGCGCGCCCTGCCGCAGAACGCAGTTTCCGCCGCATGCGCTGATGGGCCGGATCGCAGGTACGATTTGTCAATCGGCCGCCGCGATTCAACACCCGCGCCATGTTGTAGTCCGGAACGTAGGCGTCGATCTTCCGCTCCTCCATCGCGTGCAAGTTTTTCTGCGAGAAAAAACCACTGTCCGCACTCACCTGTTGCGGCCGCGCCCCGCACTCTCGTTCCACCGCGTCGACCAGCGGTACCAGCAGCTCGTTGTCCGCGGGCTCTTGACTCACCTGCTGCGCCACGATCAAATGATCCGCGCTCACCGCCGCCGTCGCCGTGTAGCCCAGCGTGAATCCTCTGCGGTCCCGCAGAAACCGGCTGTCTTCATCGGTGCGCGACAACCGCTGCACTCCCGATTTCTTCAGCCGCTCCATGCGCGCCGGGAGCTCTGCCAACTGCTGCTCCAGCTTCCCGAGTACCGTGCGTGTCATCTCGGTCCCCGCCCCCTCGTTCGGATCTGGCGCTTCGCATTGCTGCTGCCAGCGACGGATGCGCTGCCGAATCTTGGCCCGGGCCCTGCGCAGCTTCTCCATCGTGTCGGTTGAATCCGGCGCCGCGTTCGCCGCGATGCGCGTCGAGTCTATCGCTACATGCCCCAGCTTCCCCATCCCCAGCGACCGCGCCAGTTCCACCACTTGCGTGAACACATCGTTGATCGCGCGCCCGTGCCGCTTGCGAAACTCATTCAACGCCCAAAAATCCGGCTGCGCTCCTCCCGCCAAATACCGGAACGCCAAATCCTCCCGCACACGCTGCTCCAGCCGCCGCGAACTGGTCACCCCCAGCGCGTAGGCATACAACCACACCTTCAGCAACAGCGCCGGATGATATCCCGGATGCCCTTCCTCGCTATAGGCTTGCTCGAACTTCCGCAAGTCCAGCCTCTCGACCGCCCGATGCACCAAAAAACAAAGATGCTCTTCTCCTAGCACCTGCCGCACGTTCGGCGGCAACAGGTAGCCTTGCTCTGGGTTGTACTCGTAAAAATTCGGCATCGCGCAGCCTCCTGCGCCACTATAACCCCTCTGGCCAGCCTAAGTTGCCACACAGACTCTGAAGCAGGGAACTCCCAGCTTGTTGCTGTCTCATGGCTCCGCACGTTTGCGTGACTGCTTTGTCCGCCGCTAGCTAACCGGGACAACCACCGGGCGCGATTCGAATGTTTGTTGGCGAACGGTCAGCGTCTCGATCCGCTCTCTGCGCACCTTGTAGCCGATTCCCGGCGCGGTGGGAACGCGAATCGTGCCGCGCGGGGTGACTTTCACCTCCGGTTCGATGATGTCCTCGTCCCAGTAACGCTGGCTGGCGGAAACATCGCCAGGCATTACGAAGCCCGGCAGCGACGACATGGCGATATTGTGCGCGCGGCCGATTCCGGACTCTAGCATTCCGCCGCACCAGACGGGAATCGCGGAGTCGCGGCAGAATTTTTCGATTTTCTTCGCTTCAGAGTGCCCGCCGACCCGGCCGAGCTTGATGTTGATGATGCGGCAAGCGCGCAGGCCGATGGCCGCTTCGGCGTGATGCGCGTTGTGGATGCTTTCGTCCAGACAGATGGGAGTTTGCAGTTCGGCCTGCAGGCGGGCGTGCTGGTAGATATCGTCCCAGGCCAGCGGCTGCTCGATCATCATTAGCGCGAACTCGTCGAAAGATTTCAGGTGCTGAGAATCGGCGAGAGTGTAGGCGGAATTCGCATCCACCATCAACCGGATCTGCGGAAAGCGGCGGCGCACTGCTTGAATCAGCTCGCGGTCTTTGCCCGGCTTGATTTTGATTTTGATGCGCTGGTAGCCGGCGGCCAGCTCGCGCTCGACGTTTGCCACCAATGCCTCGGGCGATTCCTGAATTCCGATGGACACGCCGCAGGCAATCTCCTCGCGCTCGCCTCCCAGCAGCCGCGCCAGCGGCAGGTTTTTTTGCCGCGACTCCGCGTCCCGCAACGCGCACTCGAGACCCGCCTTCGTCATTTCATGGCCGCGAATGGGCGCCAGCAAGGCCGCCACTTCCACCGCGCCGCTGATCTCCTGGCCGACCGCCAGCGGCGCGATGAATTGGCTGAAAACCACCCACGACGTGTCCACCGTTTCGGGATTGTAGAAAGGCCCTTCGCCCGAGGTAATTTCCCCCCAGCCGCAAACGCCGTCGGCAAACGCTTCCACCAGCAGGATTCGGCGCCTGTCGATTCGCGCAAAGCTGGTCTCGAACGGCGATTTCAGGCGAAGTTGAATCTCCCGCAATGTCAGTTTGTCGATCCGCATGGATTCGATTCCAGCGCGAAGATGCCCCCAGGGTTTCGAGTACGAACCGCCTAGAAATTTAGTTTCAACGCCAACTGAATGACTCGCGGATTCACGCTGGTGTTAGTGATCACGCCGAACGATGGAAGTGGAACAAATGTGGGTCCGACCACCTCGCCGGCAATCAAGTTGGTGGCAGAAGGATCCGCAAATTGCGGATGATTGAACGCATTGAAAAATTCGGCGCGGAATTCAAGATTCATCCGCTCGGTGCGGGCCAGCAGCGGAGTTTTCTTCACCAGCGCGATATCGAAATTGGCTTGACCGGGCCCGCGCACCACGCTGACGCCCAGATTGCCGAAATCCGTGCCTCCGTCGGCGGTGATTACCGGCGGTCCGGTGACGCACGCGGCATTGAAGAAGCCGTTCAAGCGGCTCTCGACCGAACCGTGCGTCGCGAGCTGGCTGCGCGTGCATCCCGTCGCCAGGTCCGGGGTGTCCATCCCGGCGCCGGCGATGCCGAACGCATTAGTCAGGTTCACGTCGCTAATCGTCAGGTAGTGGCCAGATTGAAAAGTCGTCACGCCCGCTACGGACCAACCCCCCAGAACTCGCCCGGACAGCGAAAGACGATCATGGGGCCCGGGGAAATCGTACACGTAGCTGATCACCAGGCGCTGCGGACGCACGAATCCGTCCGCGCCGTAGCGCGAAGCCGGATCGTTTTGATTGCCGACCAACACGCCGCCGTTCGGGCTGGTGCTGTAGGCGTTGTCCGCGGTAAGCTCGCGCGCCCAGGTGTAGGAAGCCAGCACTTCCAAGCCGTGGCTGAAGCGCTTGTTCAAGCTCACGTTGAGCGCGTTATACCAGGACGAGCCGGCCGATTCGATGATGTCCGAATTTGTCGGAGACAATCCCTCGATCGGAACGCGCGTGGCGAGATTCGCGAGAGTGTTGGAAGTGTTCCCATTCACCGGGTTCGACGGAGTGGCATCGAGGGCCTGATTGAAGTCGCGGAACTGGATGAGCTTCGACCCGCGCGAACCTTCGTAACCGACTTCGAATACCAGATTGCGCGCCAGCTCGGCCTGCAGGCTCATGCTGTATTCCTGCACGATCGGCGGCCGAAAATTCGGCGAGAACGTAACCGGCGTCAATGACGTCGGCGGCGTCGTTGGCGTTCCCAGAGCATAGGCTGGGAAAAACGGAATGCTGGCCGGCGCGGCCGGGAATGGACTGGAGAAAGGCTGAATCAGCTCCTGGCGGATCAGCCCGAATGGCGGCGCTCCGAGCAACTGCAGGAATGGTTGCCCCGTCGAGCGAGTGAAATACATTCCGTAGCCGCCGCGAAGCACGAAGCGGTTCGTGTAAGGCAGTTGCCACGCGAAGCCCACGCGCGGCGCGACATTGTTCTGGCCGTCTTCATTGATGGCGGCGTTATTTCCGGCTTGTGAGACTCCGGCCGGAATTGTCCCGTGGAAATTGGAGGCTACAACGTATCCGGCCAGGCTGCCGGTCAACGAAGTCGGATCCGCCTTGGAAATGTCGAATATTGCGGCGCGGCCGAGATCGTCGCCGATGGCGCCCTGGCGCTCATAGCGCACGCCGAGATTCACAGTCAGGCGCGAAGTCAGCTTGATGTCATCCTGCGCGAAGGCGTCGGCGTTCAGCGCGCGCCAGGCACGGTCTGGAAGACCGACGAGGTCTTCCGATTCGAACACGGTTCCCAGCAGCAGGTCGGGGAAGTCCAGGAAGATCGCGGCGCCGAGAAAATGGAAACGTTCGAAGTTGATTTGCTGGGCGGAAAATCCTCCGCCGAAGCGGAAAGAATGCCTGCCGCGCACATAGCTAAGCAGATCGTCGATGTTGTAGGCGTTTTGAATCAGCCGCAAGCCTTGCCCGTTTCCGCCCAATTCCCAACTTCCATCTACGCCAATTCCAGGGAAATTGTTGTCCTCGCCGGGCGCCGTGACGCCGATCAGCGAATAGGTGAATGGAGAAGCGCCGGATCCGCCGGCAGAACTGACCTGGGGTTCGCCTTGCGACAATAAGTTGCTGAGCCGGTTGAAGCCAACTCCGAACTGGTTGAACAAATTTGAGCTGAATGTGTAGGTGTAGTTCAGCGAAAAGTCACGAAAACCAGTGTGTACGTCCTGAGGAAAGCCGGGCAGCGTGGGAGAAAAGGCCGCCGGGAACGTGGCTGCCTGACTGCCGTCATTATAAAAGAACTTCAGCGAGAGCTTGCTCTTCGACGTCGGCAGGAAGTCCACGTTGGTCACGAGTTGGTCCGCGTTGTAAAAGCAGTTCTCCGTGAGCGTTGACTCGCCGGTGGTGGTGTTTTGCGGCGCAGGAATCAGGAAATTGCCATTCGGCAGGGTCAACTGCAATAGGCTCACCGCCTGCGGCACAATGTTTGAGCCATCGGCGGCAATCGTTTGGCCCGTGACGGGGCTCATCTCGCCGGCAAAAGCAGCGCCCAGTTCTGTTGCGGATCGGCCGCCTGCCGCGGCGAGTTCGGGCGGAGTGATAAAGGTCGAAAGGCAAGCGGCGCTGGTATCCAGACCGTTCACTTGCCGGGTGCCCTGGTAGGAGCCGAAAAACAGCAGCTTGTCCTTGATTGCCGGCCCGCCCAGCGCAAAGCCGAATTGATTTTGTTTCAGCGAAGCGCGCGGCGCGCCTTCGGCATTCAGGAAGTAATCGTTGGCGTTGAGAACGTCGTTGCGGAGGAATTCGAAAATTGACCCGTGAAATTCGTTGCTGCCTCCTTTGGTCACCACGTCCACGTTGGCGCCGGCGTTTCTGCCGTACGACGCGTCGTATTGCCCGGTCTGTACCTTGAACTCCTGAATGGCATCGGGATTCGGAATCGGCACGCCACCGCTGAAGATCGCCGAGCCCATCAGGTCGTTCACCTCGGAGCCGTTCATCTGAAAATTGTTGTCGTTTGTGGCGCCGCCGTGAGCGGAGAAACCCTGATTGGCGGCGTTGTAACTGGAGCCGCCAGGGCCAAGATCGGAGGCATCGTTGACGTCCGTTACCACGCCCGGCGACAAACCCACGATTTGCGTGTAGTTTCGATTCACCAGCGGCAGGTCGCGCACCATCTCGCCATCGGTGACGTGGCCCAGCGTGGGGTTCTCCGTCTCGAGCACGGTGCCCTCAGCAATCACTGTGATTGTCTGCGTCATCGGTCCCAGCTCGAGGCGGAAGTTCAGCGTCTCCGTTTCCGTGACGAACACGTGAATGCCGGTCAGCACGAGTGTCTTGAACCCTGCTTTCGACGCTTCCAGACGGTACACTCCGGGCAAAAGCAGGGGAGCCAGATACGTCCCGCTGCCTTGAGAATTGATCGTGCGGACGTCCCCAGTCGCCTCGGCGATGATTTTGATCGAAACGTCCGGCACAGTTGCGCCGGTCTGATCGGTCACGGTTCCGGCAACTGCGCCTGTGGTGGCGCTCTGTGCCGCGCTTTTGGGAGTGGCCCACGGTGAAAACCAGGCCAGTGTCAGTAATAAGAGCGAGGCGATCCGTGTTTGGAGTGAGTGATCTCGGGCGACTCTTCGCGGAGCCACAATCATGTCAACCCCCTATGCCAGGCAGGTGGCGCAATGAATGTTGCATTGTAATCTGCCCCGATGGTTGCAGGAATTTAGACGGGTCCAGCTTGTTCTGTCAAGGGGTAAGTAAGAATCGCCGGAAAGCAGCCAGAAGGCAATTTCTGCTCGCTGCATGCGGCTACGTCCGGATTGCAACAAGCGTTGCATCTGCTTGACGTAGCCCTTACACTGGGGCGTTTGTAGAGGCTCCATGAGAACTGGCGCAAACCGCGAAGGAAAGGGCCGTCATCCACTTTCAGTGGGGAATTGCCTTCAGCGGCTCAGCCGAAAGCGCCAGGAGCTCATTCGTCCGGTTCTCGAGAATCCCCGCCAGTATGTTCTGCTCAGCGTCCGCAGCCTGGCGCAAAAGTTGCACGTTGATCCCGCGACGGCCGTACGCATCGTACTGTGCATGGGCTTCGCCAGTTACCGCGATTTCCAGCACTTCTTGCATGAACTGTCCATCTCTCAAGCCACCTCTCTCGACACCATGCACACCAGCAGAACCAAGGGTCCGGGCCTGCCAGCTCACGTGCGCGAGACCGTCGATCGCAACCTTCAAAATCTCCAGCGCCTGCGCAACAGTCTCGATTACGAACGTGTAGCAGCACTGGCCAAGCGCATCTACTCTGCGCGGCGCATTTTGGTTTTTGGCGGAGATTTGGCCGCTGTCTTGGTCGGATATCTTGAGTACCACTTGCGGTTTCTCGGCCTTCCGGTGTTCGGAAGTACTTCGATAGGCGAGACGCTCCATCTGGCTCAGGCCGCCGGGAAGAAGGACTTGGTTATAGCCGTCAGCTATCGCCGCGGCTTGCGCCAGACCGTTGAGGGCATGCAGCAAGCTCGCGCCAACGGTGCCTATTGCGTGGGCATCACCGATTCCTCGATTTCTCCCATCGCACGCTTCTCTCACGAGGCCTTCATCACCTCGGTCGAATCGCCCTCGTTCGGCGCTTCCTACGCCGCTCCCATTTGCCTGCTCGAAGGGATTCTGGCCGCCTGCGGCTATTACCCGAGCGCATCCGTGCGCGAACTCCTTAGGAAAAACGCGGCCGAGCAACGCCAGGGATTCCGCTGGTATCAGGAATGAAGGGATTCTTTGCTGCCTGGGGCAAAATTCTCCTAGGTAGAAGCGCCCGGAAGCACCTCGCTGGCGCAGTATGCCCTAAATTTGTGCAGTGACTCGTTCGCGAGTCTAGCCGGTTCTAGGCGCTCGGAAAACTTGTGTTTGTGGGCAATCTGAATCAAGAATTTCAGGCGCGTAGAATCAAGGGCTTGCAAGAGCGAAGCCGAAGAGGTCTTTGGGCAACCTGCATTCGCAGAATTGATGGGTAGTGGTGCGCAGAGTTCAGGGGACTTAAAATCCGTCCGACATGCGCTCGTTGATGCGCTCAGAGGAGTACAACTTCGGGATCCCTTTTGCTTTCCGCGCTTTGTGAAGGTTCATCCGCGCATCATTCCGCGACAATTCCCAAAACAAGTGACACCACAACTGACACCGCTGACCGTACGGAACTCGGCTTGGTGGTGGGCACAAAATTGGGCACTGCGAAAAGTTGGTCCCACGTTGTCGCGACGGTTCGGGAGTAGCAAGCCACGCCGAAGCCATGGCCTCGCATACCATCGTCTTTGGCAACCCATTTCGTGACAGTCTCTAATCGAACGAGAGCGAGAACGTCGTATTAGTCTCTGGTATAGTTCTGATTAGGTCACTGAATTTCCTGCATCCCTCAAATTCTGTATGGAGGCGCTATGACAAGTCTTAAAAGGCTCCTTGCCCTACTCTTATGTTCGGCTGTCGTCGCCTGGGCGCAGGGCAATTCATTCGATAAGGTTCGGTACAACGGTGGATCGGTAGACTCGAAGGTAGACCCGAAAGACTGGCATAACCAACTTACTGTAACTTCCGACATGATTACATTGGCTCTGAAAGATGGCAAGAAAGTTGATATCCCGCCCAAGACCGTAACTTCACTAAGCTATGGTCAAGAGGCGCACAGACGAGTCGGAACGATGATCGCTCTAGCTATCCTGGTCGCTCCGGTCGCTTTGTTTGGGTTATTTCACAAGACCCGGCTCCACTACATTGGAATTCAGTACACGACCCCAGACAAGAAAACAGGCGGTATCCTGCTCCAGGGCGACAAAGACAACTACCGCGCAATCCTCGTTGCGCTCCAAGGCGTGACCGGCGTACCGGTGGCCGTTGCTGAAAAAGATCGCGAGTTTGTCCCTGTAAGCGTACGAGCCGAAGTGACCAAGGGAGAGGGCGGGGAAAATCCCGCGGACGCGAAAGCTGCCGAAACTAAGCCGACCGAAAACGCCCCCGCGGAATCCGCAAAAGGAACCGTGAATGTCTCTTCGAACCCGACTGGTGCCGATGTGTCCGTCGATGGGGATTTCGTGGGGAACTCCCCTGCCGCGCTGAAACTGGCGCCGGGGAAACATACAATCACGGTGAAGATGTCCGGCTATGCGGATTGGTCGAAGGATATCACTGTGCAATCCGGCTCTGAAGTCCAACTTACTGCGAATTTGGGAAAGTAATGTCGACCGACCGTCACGCACCCTATGCAGCCAGGGGTCGCCACTCGCCGTGAGTAGCGACGCCCCGGCCTTGTCCGCAGGGCGCTGTGCCTCGGGTGGAGGACGCCTTCGGGCAATGGGCCAACGTTACGCCGATCGACGCGCCTGTCAATCCGTAGTGCTACGTACGTATTTCCGCAGAAAGTTTTTCGCACGATCGGCACTCCGCCGACCGAAACCCCGCCTTACTTTTTCGCTAAAGTTCTGCTAGTTCCGGCCGATCTGTTGTTCTAGAGGTGTGAAATGACAGCTGATCAGACAATTCCCGTCGCCCAATAGAGTCGGGCGCGGAAAAAGAAATGCTCATCACCCCTCCTCCAAATCCTCCGTCATTACCGGAACCGAACGTATCGTTCACAATCCTCGGTTGGGTCGACAACAATTAGCTCCAAAGCCACTTTCGGAATCCCGAGAACCAGATCGACAGTTTCAATGGTACAGAGAACGGTACGGAATTGATAAAAACAGATTGAATTCATAATTCTGCATTAAGGTATTCTGGTTTAAAGGAGCAAACCATGGCCATCGCCACAATCAATCCCACCACAGGTGAAACTCTGAAGACATTCGAGCCGCTTTCCGGCGCGCAGATCGAACAAAAAATTCAGCAGGCCGCGGACGCGTTTCGCAAATTCAGAAAGATGTCCTTTGCCCAGCGCGCGGACATGATGCGCAAGGCGGCGGACGTTCTGGACAAAGAAAAAGAAACCTTCGGACGGCTAATGACCACCGAGATGGGCAAGACACTTCGTTCCGCGATGGACGAATCCGCCAAATGCGCCTGGGCCTGCCGTTACTACGCCGAGAACGCCGGGCGCTTCCTCGCCGATGAAGTGGTGGAAACGACCGCCAAACGCAGTTATATCCGCTATTTGCCGCTGGGACCGGTGCTGGCGGTGATGCCGTGGAATTTTCCGTTCTGGCAGGTGTTCCGCTTCGTGGCGCCCGCGCTGATGGCGGGCAACGTTGGGTTGTTGAAGCATTCATCGAACGTGCCGCAGTGCGCCTTAGCGATCGAGGAGATCATTCGCCGCGCCGGATTCCCGGAAGGGGTGTTTCAGACGCTGTTGATTACCTCCCACCAGGTCGAGGGCGTTCTCGCGGATCCGCGCGTCGTGGCGGCGACGCTCACCGGCAGCGAGGGCGCCGGCGTTCAAGTAGGCATGGGCGCGGCCAAGCAAGTGAAAAAGGTGGTGTTGGAACTGGGCGGCAGTGATCCGTTCGTGGTGATGCCCAGCGCGAACCTCGACGAAGCCGTAGCCACCGCCGTGAAAGCCAGAATCATCAATAACGGACAATCCTGCATCGCCGCAAAGCGCTTCATAGTTGCCGAACCGATTGCCGACGCCTTTCAGAACAATTTCGTGCGCATGATGGAGGAACTGCAGATCGGCAACCCCATGGAAGAAAAGACCGAGCTTGGCCCGCTCGCCATGGCCAGTGGCGTCACCGATCTCGATCGCGACGTGCAACAGACCGTAAAAGCCGGCGCGAAGCTGCTCACCGGCGGACACCCCCTGGACGGTCCCGGCTATTTCTATGCGCCAACGGTGCTCACCGATATTCCGAAGGATTCGCCCGGTTATAGCGAAGAATTATTCGGGCCGGCCGCTTGCCTGTTTCGCGCCAAAGATGTGGACGACGCCATTCGCATCGCCAACGACAGCCGGTTCGGCTTGGGCGCCAGTGTGTGGACGAACGATCCGGCAGAACGCGAGCGGTTCATCAACGAGATCGAAACGGGCATGGTGTTTGTCAACCACATGGTGGCCTCCGACCCTCGCCTGCCCTTCGGTGGCGTGAAGTGGTCCGGTCACGGACGCGAACTCGGCGTGCACGGCATCCGCGAATTTACTGACATAAAGACCGTCTGGATTGAATAACGCCGCACGATCACAGCGAAAGCGTACTAGGCTAATGTCGCAGACGGTGCGACATTGAGGCGCGCGACGATGCCTTCCAACTCCGGTTTCGCGGCGGGATAATTCGCCATCATCAGAGGATCGTGCCCGGGAATGAAGTGGTCTGATGTCGGCGATTGCGTTCACTGCGTTGAATGCCCTTACCTCAGCTCGTATCTTTGAGTCGCTCGGCGAACTGGACTCTGGCGATTCGGGATTACATCCAACGAAGCCCTCACCGCAGCTTCGCGTACTCGGCCTTGGCTTGCTGAAGGATCGGGATGTCGGGGTCGGCGTCCTTCCAGAGCGCGAGGAAGTCCTGATACGCCGACTGGGTTCTGGCGGTGTCGCCCGATAGCGCGTAGGCGCGGCCCAGGCCTAAGTGCGCCAGCGCGCCGATTAGCTCATTCTGCACGGGGCCTGAGTGCTAAATCGGAGAAGGCGGGCGACGCGGCGAACGCAACGTCGCCATTCGCGCGCCAGCGCCGCCTTCCATCTCACTGTTCAGAGCCGCGCCTATTTCTTCGCCCACGCTACGGGAACTGCTTGATCCTGCTGCGCATACTGGGTCTTTTCTCGCGCCAGCGAGCGGTCGTACACCAGCACGATGCCCAACTCCGCGAGCGCCAGAGAGTGCACCGTCAACTGCCCGTGCTTCTCGCCAATCAGCAGAGCATTCAGTCCGTTGTGGTTGCGGCTCTGCGCTCCACTCACCTCATAAGTGAACGCGTCGCCGTTCGCGTTGCGGATCAATGCGATTACCGGACTGCCCGTGGATTTAATTGTGATGGTGTAGCTGCCGGGCTGCAGCACCGCCTTGCCCCAATGAGTTTCAGCGGTCAGCGTGAATTTGCCGACGTAAGTGGGTGAAATAGCCTGTGCGTTTGCTGTCCCGGCAAACAAGCTCGTCAGTGCCACTACAACCAACAGCGCGATTGCTGCCATTCGGCGATTAGCTTTCATGTTCGTCTCCTCTCGTCGCGGCCGGTTTTGCGTTTGGGCCGTCGAACGCACCGAGATTCGCGGAAGCCGCCAAATACCTCAATGCACGCGGACTCGAATCCTCCTCGCTCCGCAACTCCCTGATATCTAAGCAGTTCCTCGAACATCTCGCCGGGTGAACCTCGCCCATCTTGAGTGCGGTGATACACTTTGCGGTACTGAAGATCTCCCTATGACAACGGAACCCAGCGCGAAGGCCCGCACCGTGCGGTTTGGGACCTTCGAAGCCGACTTGGGCACGCGCGAGCTGCGCAAAGGCGGCGTGAGAATCAAGCTGCAAGGCCAGCCCTTCGAGGTCCTTGCCATGCTGCTGGAGCGCCCCGGCGAGGTGGTGCCGCGCGAAGAGCTACAACAGCGGCTGTGGCCCAGTGACACCTTCGTGGATTTCGACCACGGGGTGAACACGGCCATCAACCGGCTGCGGGAAGCTCTGGGAGATTCGGCCGAGAATCCGCGCTTCGTCGAAACGCTGCCGCGTCGCGGTTACCGCTTTATTGCCCCAGTTGAAACACAGACGCCGCTTGCAGCGCCGGCGATACCGAACGCTGCGCCTGCCAATACTGCGGCCGACAGCGAGCTGCCGACGTTAGCCGAGCTTGCTCCCGGATTTCGCGGAGGCCGGGCGAAGACGCTGGCTTGGATCGCGTTGGCGGCTCTCGTCGCAGTCGCGGTAGCGACCTGGATTGATGTGCGCGGGCACTTTTCTAAGGGCAGTTCGCCACAGATTCAGTCGCTCGCCGTTTTGCCGCTTCAGAATCTGTCGAGCGATGCGGATCAGGACTTCTTTGCCGACGGGATGACGGAGGCGCTCACGACAGATCTCGGGAAAATCGGCGAGCTGCGAGTGATTTCCCGAACTTCAACGATGCAATACAAAGGGACGAAGAAGACGCTGCCAGAAATTGCGAGCGAATTGAACGTGGACGCGCTGGTAGAAGGAACGGTGGCGCGCTCGGGAAACCACCTGCGCATAACGGCAAATCTGGTGCAAGCCTCACCCGAAAAGCACCTGTGGGCGGAAAGCTATGAGAGCGAAGTCGGCGACATTCTCACCGTGCAGGGCGAAGTCGCACAAGCAGTGGCGCGCGAGATCCAAGTAAAGTTGACGCCGGAAGAGAAAAAGCTGCTTGGCAGCACGCGGCCGGTCAATCCCAAAGCCCACGATGACTATCTCAAGGGTCACTATCTTTGCGACGCAGACACTCGCGAGGGATTGGACAAGGGAATTCAACTCCTGCAACAGGCCACGCAGGAAGACCCGAACGATCCGCTGGCCTTCGCCGGCCTCGCTGACTGTTATGCGCTTTGGGCTTGGGCGGGAGATATTTTTGCGGGCGATCTCTCGCCCAAAGACGTGATGGAGCAGGCGCGAATCGCGGCTACAAAGTCATTGCAGCTGGATGAGAGCTTGGTGGAGGCGCATACGGCGCGGGCAAACGTGGCGCTAATCCTCGACTGGAATTGGTCCGACGCCGAGCGAGAATTCAAGCGGGCAATTGAATTGAATCCTAATTCTTCGCAAGCGCATATGTGGTACGCGCACTACCTGGTTGCCATGAGCCGGTTTGACGAATCGAGTGCCGAGGCCAGGCGGGCTATGGAACTTGATCCGTATTCGGAATATGTCAGAGAGTTCTCCTCCTGGGCGATTTATCTTGCCCGCCGCTACGACGTTGCGCTGCAACAATCCGAAAAGTCAATCGAGCTGTTCCCGCAAGCTGCTTGGCCGCGCTATCACTTCGGGATAATCTACGAGCAGACGGGACGCGCGAGCGAATCGATTCCTGAATTCATGAAGGCGGAAGAACGGTTTGGCATCAGCGCGGAGAGCCTGGCAGAGCTGCGGAAGGTGTACCAAGTGTCCGGTGAAAAAGGCTATTGGCGAAAGTACCTGTCATTGTGCGAGGAGGCTTCTTCGCATCCGCGAAAGTTCGCCAATAGCGCCGGTTACGGTTTTTGTGACTACATGCAAGATGCGGACGTGGCTGCGGTGCAGGTTCGCCTGGGCGAATTCAACGCTGCGTTCGATTCGCTGGAGAAGGGATTCGCGAATCACGGCAACGGACTCATTTACCTCAACGTGGACCCGTTCTGGGACAAGATCCGCTCCGATGCGCGATTCCGCGAGCTAGTGCACCGCGTGGGCCTGCCGCAATAGATTTGTCCTTGTGCGTCGCCAAAACTCCAGCCGCGCTTAGAATGGTGCGACTCTCTGCCGCCGAGCGTCTGAATGCGGAATCCTGAATGCTCGCTAGCTCCGTGATCCTGTCGCGCAATAATCTTCAAACAAGTTCCTGCGCACATCTATGTAACGATAGATCTCAAGAGGGCGGCTGCCTCGGAACAGCCGGTTCGAATCAGGCGGCTCGATCGTATCGATGGTGCAGCCCGCCGAGTTTGTCGTGGGCCATGACACATCCAGCAGCGAGCGAAGGCTGTCGGTAGTTGGGCGTTCCCTTCCCCAATCCGAGATGTGTTCGATCCTCGTGGTAATAGCTGACGTACTCAGAGAGCAGCCGCTTCAGATGTCGCTCGTTCACCGCAATCACGTAATCCAGTAAATCCTTCCGACAGCTCTCGACCCACCGCTCTGCGACGCCATTCTGCCACGGGCTCCCAAACGAAGTCCGAACCGGAGTAATCCTCAGCGATCGAATCGCCGCGGAAACCTCGAACCCGTACTTCCCATCCCGATCAAACAGGAGGAATCGGGGAGCCGAACCGAAAGGAAACGCCTCGCGGAGTTGCTGCACTACCCAAAGGCTCGTCGGATGCTTGGTCGCGTTGAAGTGCAGGATTCGCCGTCGATCATGGGCGATTACAAAGAAACAGTAGACGACGCCGAAGGTGATGGTTGGGACGGTGAAGAAGTCCATTGCGGCAATCGCTTCCCGGTGATTGCGCAAGAAAGCAAGCCAGCGCTTCGCTGCCGCAGGGTCTCTAGGAGCACGTTTCATCCAGCGAGAGATCGTTCGTTCCGAGATGTCGAAACCGAGCATGAGCAGCTCGCCGTGAATGCGGGGCGCACCCCACGTCGAATTCTCGCGAACCATTCGAAAGATCAACTCCCGAACCTCCTCGGGAGTCGGTTTTCTCCCCATCGACCTTCGAACCCTCGAAATCAGCCTCCAGTACATTCGGAAGCCGGCCCGGTGCCAACGTACGACGGTTTCGGGCGTCACGACGATGAGTGAGCGCCTCCATTCCGGCCAGAATCGACGAACGACAACCCAGAAGAGCTTGTCAACAGCGTGAAGGGGAGGACGAGGGCGTCGTCGTTTCAGCACGGCGAGTTGCTGGCGGAGGACCAAGTTCTCCAAGATCAGGCTGCCGCGTTTACGAAACGGCAACGCAAAGCAGAGCAAAATGAGCCGGAACATGGTGCGGAGTTGTAACAAACTACCTCAGAAATGAGGGAGATAAATTGTTGATTCTTCGGGTCGCAAGCATTTTGGCGAGGCACAGGTTGTAAAACTCTTCGCTCAGAAGACCTCAAAATCGCCGGCCGCGCAGTATTAGGCGAGCGGCGCGACCTGCTTTCTACCGGTGCAGTTCGTCATTCCTTAAGCTTCACGCGAGACTCGCCAATCACGACCACGATGGGAGCTGATCCTCCGGACCCAGTCGCGAGCGGCGTCTCCGGGCGGGATGGCACAGGATCGCCAGATTTCGCGGCAGCGACTACCGGGGCAATTCCTGTAAGAGTGCGCTCGCCCACAGGCATCGCTCGGACTTGCACGTCGGCGGAAACATCCCAACTGTCGTTGCGGTTTCGCAGTTGATCTTTGTCATCGATGGAGACCGAGCCGAACGCCGGGTGGAAATATACGTCACGGTATTTGTATTCGACCGAACCGCCGGGCGCCCGAAACGCGTCAACGACGACTTTCCACTTGCCAGCGGCAGGATGATCGATGACGACGGCCTCATTTGAGGATGTGGAATCCGAACGGCCCCTCAGGACCATCGTGCCTTTCGTCTCCAGGTAAAGATAGAGATCCAGATCGGCATGTGGATCGGAAGCGTGGCTGATGCTGGCTTCGAGCCGCGCGGTGCCTTCGGGAATCTCGAGCTCCGTGATTTGCATTTCTCCGGGCGAAATCGTTTTGGAGGTTTGGAACTCGCTGCCCAGAGGAAAAGAGCTCGATTTAGCATCGATCGGAGCAAAGGAATTCGAAAACTTCAGTTGCTCGGCATGAGATTTGCCGTCGGCTGAGGCCGAGTGATTCACAGCATCGGGTGAAGCGCTGATGCCGAGCAGTGAAACCGTGAGATCGGCCGGCACCGGCGCCAGCGGTTTCGAATCGATCTGCTCGGGCTGGAAGACGAAGTTGTTGTCCCACAATTCGATTTCCCAGACGCCTGAGACGGGATTGAGAATTATCTTGTCGAGCGTGCCCTTGTCTGTGACCCCGACATAATCCCACGCGAGATCTGCGTTGCGGTCGGGAGCGAAGGCGGAAACGCGAATGGTTGGCTTGCCGTTGGGAATCGTCAGATGTACGCGGAGCGCGGAGGTTCCGGCGGGAACATAGTAGAAGCGGCTTTCCGTTCCCGGGCGCGGGGCGCTGAATTTGTCCTCAATTGTGAAATTGTTTTCGGGATTGAAGGCGCTCGCGGCGACTACCGTATTCAGAATTTGATAGGCGATGCCCGGATAGCTGGCACGACGAAGATTCAGGATGGCGCTGTACACACCGGGGTCTTTGGTCTGGATCTTAATCGGGAACTCGACCGGCTTATTCAGGGGCAAGGAGATGGTCGAAGCGGATTCAAACGCGCCGTTGTTCCCCACCCATTGGACATCGAAGGTCATGGGCGATGCGCCGCCGGAGGTGCGCGTGAAGGTCACATTTCGAGTCGCACTCTGGCCTGCAGTCCAGCCTTCTCTTTCGAAAATGCCAGGGCCTGTGTAAGGAGGGTCGAGATACGCGGCCGTTTCGGTCTTCACGGGGGCGCTGCTCTTGATGGCCACTGGATCCCATTTCTTGTCGAGTTCCTGAAGCATTTTCCATGCGGCGTTGACTTGCACAAGGCCGTTTCCTTGCTGGTACGCCTGGAATCTGGGGATGAAGCGGGCTGTGGAGATGACAGCGACGCGCAGACGTTCGGCATCGTATTTGATTTTTGCTTGCTTTGCGGCGCTGACCAGCAGCGCCATCGCCGCCGTGGCTGAAGGCCCCGCGGTCGATGTTCCGCCGGCAACGGAGTAGCCCGGAGGCAGCTCATAAACTCCTTTGACCTTTTCTGGGGGTTTGTAGCCGCAATCCGTGCTGACCAACTCTGAGGGACTGATGATGTCCGGCTTTAGAGCGCCATTACCTGCGGGTCCGAACGAGCCGACCAGGTGGAGATTGTCGTGCTCGGCCACCTCGGCGCCGTTGTTGATCTTATAGGCTTCGCCTGCCTGGTATGCGCCGACGGCGAGGATTCCGTGGCTCGAAACTTCGTCAAGAACTGTGGTCATCCCAAAAGTATTATTCGCGGGAGAGAGCAGCGGCTTTTTGTATTTTTCGGTGACGCGGTCGAAAATTACGCCGGCGACCAGAGTGCCATCGTGGAGCGGGCTGGTCACGTCGTCCACAACCGCAGGCTCAAGACAGATCACGTCAACCTTTGGATTGCGGGCGGCTTCGATGACGGCTTCCACCCGGCGATACATCGAATTATCGCTGCTGAAATAGCTTACGAAGGTGGCTTCGCCGGCGATGCCGTTATAGGCGTGGCCGTAGAATCCCTTGCCGAGCGTCGCGCCCGACACCTCCGTGACGTGTTGCCAGACGCCCAGGTTGAGGCGCACATAATGCAATTCCGGGTTGGTTTGCACGGCGAAGCCCACGGTGTGGCGCCGCGCCGAGGGCGGCTGATTTGTTCCGAAGATCCCAATGTCGCCCTTACGCGCATAGTCCTGCAACGGGCGCTCGTTCTGGAAATTGTGATCCTGATCGGTATCAACCCAAACAGTATTGGACTTTTCGTCCCAGAGCAATGCAAATAAGCCGCTGCTACCTTCGGGGTTTCCGTCGAAGTTGACGTCCTTATGCAGGTAGGCAGGATTCTTCAGATCGCGCTCGTTGAAGATTCCGAAGCGAAACTCACCGTCGGCGGGCGCCACGTAGGTGACTCCATCGACTTCGAACTTTTGACCAGCGGCTTGCACCACGCGGTCCATCTTCACCCACATGGGATCGACGTCATCGCGCGGGTCGGTGACGGAGAGTAGTTCGGAAATCTTGCGGATGGGCTGGCCATCGAGGGATGTGGCCGATTGCAGCTCGGGTACGAGCATGTCCGGCGTAGCGTCCAGGATGGCCATGCCCACTCCGCGGCCGTCGTAGGTGGGGTGGGCGGCCTGCATATCTGTGATATCCATGTCTTTTTCTGGCAGATACGGGTGGCTGAGCGGCGTGTCGGGATCTGAAGGTCCTGAGGATGCCGGCTCGGGTGGCTCGGGAAACTCTACAGTCGGATCGAACCGATCAATGTTTACGTCGAGGTCGAAACTCTCGACGAGCGGGGAGCCAGCAAAGGCCAGAATTTGATCCACCGGCAGGCGTCCTCGAAAGTAGTCGACATCGTCAGCGCGGTAGTGAACTTCGCCGCCTAGCTTGGTGAACTCCGCCACGGCTGCGGCGTTCTGGCCTGGCCGCGAGGCCACCAGGACGACGGCGTCCTTTTCATTTCGTACCTTCGCCAAGGCGATCAACATCCGGGCATGCTTGTACATGCGGTCGTGGCGCGCGGGTTCGCCGGCGCGCAACGGGGTGCGCCAAGATTCGAGGCCGAACAGAACGGAAACTCCGGAGGCAAGTACTGTGACCATCCACACAGTTCTCATCAGCCGGGGAGAGCGGCGGAA
Source organism: uncultured Acidobacteriota bacterium (assembly GCA_963812645.1). GTDB lineage: Bacteria > Acidobacteriota > Terriglobia > Acidiferrales > UBA7541 > Palsa-147. Next base: position 208,158 of record CAWEVU010000011.1, on the reverse strand, counting down.
TTGCATTTTAGGACCTCCTGGCGCTACCGAACTGCGGATTGCGATACTCGCCCTTGCTGCAACAATTGACTCCGACGATAGCACGTAAGTCTCGCAGATCGAACGCACTACAAAAGTGAGCGAGCGATTTCCGAACGGCCGCACGTTGCGGCCGGTGCAATTCTCTGTCCGCCCCGTGAGATTTTTCTAGAGGCCGGAGCTCCTCGCTGCCATACACCCCTGCCGTTGAATCTCGAAGCAGGCATTCACGGATGAAGACAATCGCGACAACTTTTTTATGACAAAAGCTGCGCGTAGGTCCGGCGAATATACGCAGAGACAGAATTTTTTTCGAGAAATTCATTTATTTTTCGAGCGAGCTGTCGTAAAAACACAGCCACCGATTGTCAGTTTGTAGCATACGAGCACCGCATAGATTTGCCAGGCGATCGCAAGGAAATGCGGAGGGCTCGTAGGGGCGTGTCATCAGTAAAACGGGACCGATAGGCCTTAACCTGGCGACCCAAGCTGCTGTGGGCCCCGACTGTCTTATGCCCGCGGCCGTGGCGGGCGTGCGCTGCCCTTCTGCCCACAAAATCGAAGACCAAGTTATTGAGTGCTTTAGCCAACTGCGGATCCCGATGTACCGCTACCTGGTGGGCATTCATGTCACTCCCGAAGAAGCGGATGAGTTGATTCAGGAGACGTTTCTGCGCTTGTTCGAGCAACTTAGCGGCCGCCGGGGAATTGAGAACATTCGTGGCTGGGTTTTTCGAGTGGCACACAACCTGGCGGTAAACAAACTAAAAGCGCGCAAGTACCTGACGTGCATGACGCCGGAGCAGTGGGACAGCATGTTGCAAACGCGCGAGGATCCGCATCCAGGGCCGGAAGAGCAACTCCTGGACAAAGAAAAGATGAGCCACATTCACGAAACTCTTGGAAGGCTGTCACGCTTGCAGCAGCAGTGCGTTCACCTACGGATTGAAGGATTTCGGTATCGAGAAATCGCGGAAATCTTGGGCTTGTCGGTTCCCACGGTGGCGGAATCGCTGCGGCGCGCGGTGGTGAAGCTAGCTCCAGAGCGACACGGCTAGCAGTGCGGCGTCTTGCGTACATCCGGACCGAAGAGCACCAGGATCGCCAAGGACGACGGAAAAGCGAATGAATAAGAGAAATTTTTCGTTCGGGAAAAAAGACGAGTCGATTGACGCTCATCTTTCCGACAAGCTGCTCTTGCTCGCAGTGGACGGTGAACTAAACGCGCACGACGCAAACGAGGTGCGGCTTCATCTGGAGGCGTGCTGGACTTGCCGGGCGCGCCTCGAACAGATCAATGAGTCGATAAACGGAGTCGTTGAATACAGCAATCTTTTGATACGCGAAAAGTATCCACCTTCGGAGCAAGGGCAGACCAGATTCTTGAAGAGCTTGCACCAACTGGCGGAGAGAGGGCGCCGGCCTTCTCAGTGGGCCCGGCTGACGGGGCTGTTTGATTTTTTGAGAGGCGTGCCACGAAGACCGGCGTGGACAGCCGCGGTAGCGATGGTGTGCATTTTCGCATTGCTGATCAGGACCTTCCGGTCTCCGGCGGTCGTTTCAGCTGACGAACTGGTGCGCAAGTCTACCAATGCCCAGAGGCAATTGGTGACAAGCGTTCCCCGGCCCGTGATCTACCAGCGGTTCGAAATTCAAATAACTGAGCCTTCGGTTGAGCCGTCGCGTTGGGCGACGATGGATCGGGCGATTTATTCTGATCCTATTGCGAACAGACTGGTGGAAGGCAGAACCGATATCGACACCGAGCAGTTTGGTTTCCCGTCCGAACGCTTGAAGCGCACGTTCGATGAGGCCGGACTCGATTGGTCGAACCCACTCTCGATCGATTCATTCAAACGTTGGCAAGATTTGCATCCGCAATCCGCGGAGCGCGTTGACGGCAGTGATCCCGGGCTGGTTTCAATTCGTTCCACATTCCCAAGCGGATCAGTCGCCGAGCTTCGATTCACTTTTCGAGGGTCGGACTTCCACCCCGTTGCGGAAGACATCCATTTCAGGGATTCAAGCCTGGTGCGGATTACCGAGTCATTTTTCGAAGTCTTCAGCATGAACGTGATCGATTCGAATATTTTTGCTCTGAACGAGGGCGCTCAACCTCAGCCGGTAGCGAAGCCCATTTTTCCGCCGACGCCGGCCATTCACGTACCCAACGAGAACGAACTGCAGACGGCCGAGATGCTAGTGCGCGTGGCCTTGCACGCGGTAAGAGCCGACTTGGGAGATCAAATTAATATCCAGCGCAGCGACGCGAATGCGGTAATTGTGCAGGGTGTGCTCCCGTCTGAGATCAGAAAGAGAGAAATTGAGTCCGAGCTTCAGGGCATTCGAGATGTCCACACCAGTCTGGCCGTTGCAGGCGACAGCCTTACATCGGGTGCCAACGTGGATGCCGCTAACTCCGAGAAAGACCTTATCGAGGATGCGCCGGTGGTCGTGGCGGACGAGCCTCTGCTGAAGTCCACGCTGAAAACGAAGTTTCCCGATGCCGATGCGCGCAAGACGTTCGTCGATTCGACCCTCGAAGCCGCGCAGTCTGCGATGGCGCATGCTTGGGCCGTTCGTCGCTTGCGGGAACGCTACTCACCGGATGCCGTCGCGCAGCTGGATCCTTCCACGCGGCAGATGCTCGGTCTTCTTGTTCGCGATCACGTGGCCGCGATGTGGGAGGAAATTGAGGCGGAGTCCGAACTTCTCAAACAGGTTTTGCCGCCCCACGCCCCGGAAGTCGGGGTGTACGCCGCTAGCTGTTCGGGCGAGGACTGGAGGTCGAGCACCAAGGCAGCTTTTACGTGTCTCGAGAAGGTGCAGGACGACACTACGTTGTTGCTTGCGGGATCGCAGAATTCCCAAAACGTGGACTGCAAAGTTCAGGAGCTGAACGACACGATTCAAAAACTCAGAGAGGTGCTGCCTAACATCAGCCGGGCAGTGAGCGGAATTTATCTGACCGGAAAAGAAACAACCGAACGATAGGGGGACACGAAAATGGGGCGCTCGTCGGTGCGAATATTGCTACTCCTGGCAGTTTTGTTCTGCGGACTTCAACCGGCACTGGCACAGAATCAAACGACCGCTGAAATCAGCGGCGTTATTACGGACGCTTTGAATGCGGCTGTCCCCAACGCCAGCATCTTGGCAGTGAGCAGGGACACCGGGGTACAGCGGGAGACGAAGAGCAACGCCGAAGGATACTATTCACTCCCTCTATTGCCGCCCGGAACGTATCTAATTACAGTGAGAGCGCAGGGATTTCAGACTGTAACCCGCGAGGGCGTTACAGTGGCCATCGATCACAGTGCGCGCGTCGACTTCCGCCTGCAGGTCGGGTCTGTGACTACCGAAGTGGACGTGAAAGCGGAAGCTCAGCTAATAGAAACCGGCAACCCGAATACCACGACCACGATCTCCGATCGCGACCTGCAAAATCTGCCTAATCCAGGCCAAGACCTGACCTACGTCGCGAACGTCGCGCCGGGCGCCGTCATGAATGTTAATTCGGCCAGTGGTTACAATGGAGGAAACGTCGAGTTCAATGGACTTCCGTCGATCGCGAATGACTTCACCATCGACGGACTGGACGCCAATGATGCCTGGCAAAGCACCAATCGCTCGGGCGCTAGCGGCCTGATGTTGGGATTGAATTCCGTCCAGGAAGCCTCGGTGAACACGGAATCTTATGCCGCCGACCTGGGCCGGCTGGGCGCGTCGCAAGTCAACTACGTCACCAAGTCGGGCACCAACACCTTCCATGGCAACGCCTACGAAATTTGGAACGGGTCGTCGATGAATGCCTCAAATTACTTCATTAACGCCAACCCGGTTCCGACCAAGAAGCCATTTTCCAACACCAACGAATTCGGCGGAAACTTTGGTGGTCCGATTCTGAAGGACAAGCTGTTTTTCTTCACCGATCTCGAAGGAATTCGAATCGTACTGCCGCAGCTCTTGAATGCCATCGTACCATCCTCGGCTTTCCAGACATACGTTTTGCAGCAGCTGCCAATCGGCAATCAGGTTGATCCGGCATCGGGCGTTCTTTTGCCACCTGAACCCGGCGAAGTTCCTCTGTACAACACATTGTTTGGCCTTGTGGGAACACCTACTGGAACTCCCATCGCACTTCCCGGCTGCCCGCTCGGCGCCAATGCCGATGGGTGCGCAATTCAGCGGCTCTTCAGCGCATCACCGCCGGTTAGCGAGACGCTTTGGACCCTGAAGCTGGACTACGCCCTGAGCCCAAAAGACAGTTTTTGGTTCCGCTTCCAGCTCAACCGCGGGTCGAACGTCCGAGTCGACGCGGTAAATCCGGTGTTCAACACAGTTGACAACGAGCCGGAAGAAGCTGCGTCGGCCGATTGGACGCACGTATTCGGGACGAGTCTGGTGAACCAATTCAACCCGGGGATCTCCTATCAAAACCGCGTGCACAACCTAGCTGATCCGGCGAAAGCACACCAACTGCCAGTGGCGCCCTTGCCATTGTTCGGCATGAGTTCCATCGGAGGGACGCTGGGCAATATTCCGTATGGCGACCGGACCACTACGTGGCAGCTCAATGACAACCTGAGCTGGACCGTGCGTCGGCACACCTTCAAGTTTGGCGAAAACCTGCGCCGTGTCCTGTTCAGTTCCGCCGAATCGGAGGGCTATGCCGTAACCCCCTACGTATATCAGTGTTCTTTGGCCGAATTCATCTACGGCGCTGCCTGTCAGTCTTTTCAGGCTTTCCCCACCTACGGAATTGACCACTTGAGAGGGGTAGGTCTGGATCTCTACGCAATGGACACGTACAAGGTGCGCTCAAATTTAACGGTTACGCTCGGGGTGCGCGGTTCATGGAACTCGAATCCCGTGAGCCAGGAGAATGTTTTAGCGCGGCTGGTGACTCCTTTCGCCGACCTCAATCACGATGTTAACACACCGTTAAATCAGGCGATTTTGGGACGCCAGCACCACATGTTCGCTGAGACACCTCTGGTCGTCTGGCAGCCACGTGCGGCAATCGCCTGGGAAGTGCGGCCCAAAACCGTCGTGCGCGCCGGCGCCGGTGTCTTCACTAACCCGGTCATGGGATTCCTCCCGAGTTATCTGGATGAGAATGCTCCGTCCGACGTTTTCCTTGAGGGCGGCATTTTCGGACCAGTCGGCGGAATCGCGATCGCTCCAGGCGTGCCGAACAGCGTGGTGGACAACGCGGTGGCAGCGAACGCCGCATTTCAGTCGGGATTCGCCAATGGCGCGCTCTCTTGCTCTTCGCCAAATGCGGGCGCGAATTGCATTCCACAACTTAGTTTCACCACGTTCGAGAGCAAACACCAAAAGTTTCCCATGTTTTATCAATGGAGTCTGGGAATTGACCAGGAACTCGGGACGAATTTCCTTTTCTCGATCAAGTACGTCGGCACACATGCTTCGGACATGTTCTATTCCGATTCGCCGAACGGGTTCCAAGTTGTCTGCTCTGGATGCTGGAAGAATTATCCGTTCGGTGCGCCTCCCGACGCGAGGTTTGGAAATATCTTCCCGTTCGAGACCGGAGTGGGAAGCTCGTACAACGCGATGCAAGCGAACATCACCAAGCGGTTCGGCCATGGGCTCTCGTTCCAGGTCAACTACACGTACAGCCACTGCTTGGATTACATCTCCAACGGCGGCGTAGAAATCTTTAACGAGAACGAAAATTTCAATGCCTACAACGGCGGGGTGAGGCAGCTTTACGGGAACTGCGATTTCGATGTGCGCCACTCTTTGAACGGATCGTACGTTTACAGCCTACCGTTCAAGTCCTCCAACTACGCACTCAATCAGGTGGTCGGCGGCTGGCAAGTCAGTGGGACGGTTTTCGTCCGAGGCGGTTTTCCGTTCTCCGTCTTTAGCGTAAGCCCCTCGGGTTTCGTCAATGCATTCCCCACGGTCTTCGCCAACACCGTTTCGGGCCAGTCTCCATACGAGAAGAGTCCCATCTCCGGAGTAACGCAACCCGGCTCGATTCAGTGGGTGAATCCGAACGCCTTTACCTCCGTGATCAACCCGGTCGACTTTAGTTGTTACCCGGCGACCTCGCCAACCACTTGCCAAAATGGCGATGCAGGTAGGAATACGTTGCGCGCTCCAGGATTCAAGTGGACCGACTTTGATGTGACCAAACGATTTACCATTCACGAACGGTTTGGCCTCCGATTCGATGTCCAGTTCTACAATCTGTTCAATCATCCCAACTTCGGATTTCCGAATGGCTCGGGAGGATATGCAGGAAACGCGGCCGCCGGAATCCCCGGTATTCCCTCTACCCTGGCTGGCTTCGGCAACATAAACACCACCGTAGGTCCTTCCACCGGACTGCTGGGCTCAGGGCTGGGAGGAGATTCTTCGGTTCGGATGATTGCGCTGCGCGCCGGGTTCGAGTTTTAGTGGGGCGAAAATGCCGACCCCTCGTTCGAAGTTTAAGTCCGGGTGGCGTGCGAATGGACTCTGGCGAGTGAGGCAACTTGGCCAGATAGGCCTCGAATGCGCAGCTGGTGCAACCTGCATGATGCTCGCATCTTTGCTCTGGCTCGCCGTTCCGCCTCGGCCCGTGACGACTTCGAACGCGAACGCGGACAAACGGCTCATGACCGTTCGGGATGTGCTGTCCGTCCGAGAGATTGCCGGCCAAGCGATCTCCTCGGATGGGGGCAATGTCGCGTTCATCGTCAAAGACGCCCAGATCCCGACGAACGATTACAAGTACACACTTTTCGTGATGCCAGCCTCTGGCCCGCCAGCGAAGAGTGCAAGCGGCGCTACGGATCCTCTCAACCAGCCCAAGGAACTACTCAGCGCGAAAAGCATTTCCAATGTGCGCTGGGCGCCGGGAAACGATGCTGTCGATTATCTCTCGGACGGCAAAGTCTGGCAGATTGCCGCGAGCGGCGGCGAACCTGCGGCTTTGTTCACTCGCTCCGAAGATGTCAGCGAGTTCGAATGGGCTCCGGATGGAAGCGCCTTGGCGTTCATCTCGGCCGCCGCACCGACTGACAAGGAACTGGCGGATGCGTCGTCCAAAGGCATCGTCTACGACGACGAGGTGACATTCAATTTCTGGCGCTTCATGACGCATTCCTGGATTCGTAAGCCGAGCCGCATTTGGATCTTCCATCCAGCCGATAAAACGATGACCCAGCTAATGGAAGAAGAGCCGTCGATACATTTTGCACCCGGGCTTTCCATCAGCGGCATTGAATGGTCGCCGGACGGCAAATCCATCGCCGTCACCTATAACACATCGGCTAGCACGTCGAGCGACGCTGCGGTTGCGTTTGATTCCGGCATTGGAGTGATCACGCTGGCTGCCGGCAAGTTGACTCCTCTGCCGTCCAGCCATTCCTATCAGAGTGCACCGAGCTGGTCGCCCGATGGCCGCACCATCGCCTACGTCGGCGAAGTCGCGACCGATACTCCGCGCGCCGGTTATCGCGGCACGCTGCTGGCCCAGCCGCTGGGTGAGGATCATCCGCGCGAGCTAACTCCCGGAGTGGAAATTCGCTCGGATGGCCGAATCTGGTGGACACCTGATGGCAAGTCCGTTTTGTTCTCGGACGTCAATCGAGAGGCGGCGACGCTGTATGAGGTGCCTGCCGAGGGCGGTAAGGCGAAGAAAGTTGCGAATAGCGACGCCTATCTTTCGGAGTTTTCGCTAAGTGCGGATCGGATGAAGGGCACGTGCATCGCCGAGGGGTCAATGCGCGCGCCCGAACTCGCTTCCATTTCCCTGCGCGATGGCAAACTCTCTAACCTCACCAGTTTGAACGCCGGTTTCTCCCAGATCGATTTGGGGCAAGTCACCAAAATCAATTGGGCGAATAAGTTCGGAATCGACACGTTCGGCTACCTGATCAAGCCCGTCGGCTACGAACAGGGCAAGCGCTATCCCCTGCTCATTATTCTGTACGGGTTCCACGGGTCGTTCCTCACCCAGGCCGAATGGATTTCGAGTTATCCGGCACAGCCTTTCGCTTCGAATGGATTCGCGGTACTGCTTACGACCCAGCCGAAAGAATATGGCTGGAGCTACGGGAATTTCGAGCAGTTCGCTTTCGATCGCGACTACAACGCCCTGGCCAGCATCGAAGCCGCGGTCCAGTACCTCGACAAAATGGGCATCGCTGATCCCAAGCGCGCCGGAATCATGGGCTGGAGCTACGGAAGCGAGCTGACCAATCTGGAGATCACGCACAGCCACACCTTCGCAGCGGCTTCCGCTGGTTCGGGTGGATCGAATAATCCTGGCGAATACTGGCTCTTCGGCGGGCCGTTCCGGCACTACATCGAAGGAACCATGGCCGGCTCTCCCTACGGGAATTATGACAAGCGCTTCGACGATCTCTCGACAGTGAAACGCGCCGAGGACGTGACTACACCGCTGCTGATCGAGACCAATACTTCCGAAATGCTCGGTTCGCTCGAGTTCTACACAAAAATGAAGCGCCTCGGTAAGCCGGTGCAGATGGTGATTTATCCCGATGATGGCCACATCTATTCACAGCCTCAGCATCGCATCGCCTCGATGCAGCGCAATCTCGACTGGTTCCGATTCTGGCTGCAGGGCTACGAAGATCCCGCGCCGGAGAAACGCGAGCAGTACTCGCAGTGGCAAACGCTGAAGGAAGATTTGAAGAACAATGCAACAAAAGTTGCGCAGAACCCATAGCTCTTAGCCAAAAAGGGTTCCAGCACAAGCCGTTGCCTCGCTAGAGAATTAGAAACGATCTGCAATCCGCCGGTCGAAGTGCGTTCCAAGGGAGGCGCTTGTGAATATGTCGCGATTCAGGCGAGCCAGAAGCAAGTTGAACGAATTGGTCGGTGGCGGTCTCGCGGCCGCTTGCTTTGCGTTAGCCATACTGCTTTTCGCCAACAGTTCCGCGGGCGCGCCGCAAGACAAGCCCGCGACTAACACACAGAGCGCACCTCTGAGCGTCGAGCAGGCCATGACCGTCTTGGACCTCTCGAACCGAACGTATTTGGCACTCTCGCCCGATGGCGCGTGGGTGGCGTACACAGTAGAAGACAACAGCAAGCGGAAAACGACGGGCAGCGAGCGCTACAGCGCTTACTCACCCACCGGCGCCTTCACCGAAGCTCTCGGATGCGACATCTGGATTAGCAATATAGCGACGAAAGAATCGCGCAATCTGACGGAAGGACAAGGAACAAGCTGGGCTCCGGTATGGTCCCCGGACGGCAAATTCCTCGCGTTCTATTCGGACCGTAGCGGCACCGCACATCTTTGGGTCTGGGAGAAGAATTCGAATCAAATGCGCCAGCTCTCCGATGATGTGGTCCGTCCATTTTTCAATTTTCAGGTCGCGCGATGGACTCCAGACAGTCAGAAGCTGATCGCCAAGACTTTGCCGGCGGGGCAGACGGTCGAACAGGCCGCCGATCTGCTATATGGGCCAGTTAAGAAGGATGGCGAAGACAAAAAGCCAGACGGACCTCCCGGAGTCACGGCAACCGTTTTAAGTTTTGTTCCGCCCACGCCGGGCTCATCCTCGGCGAGTAGCAGCGAGGCAAAACCGGAGAAGCGACTGCTCGAAGAGCCCTGGATGAATCGTTATCTCGCCGACCTCACTCTTTTTGACGTCCAGAGCGGCAAGTCGAATCACATCGTCAAAGGCGTGCGCCCGCTCGGCTATTGGGTTTCGCCTGACGGCAAAACGCTGGCCTACACCCACTGGAAGGGCACCAAGGAAAATACCCAGCAGACCACCTACGAACTGCGAACCTACTCGTTTTCTGACGGATCGACGAAGACCGTTGTCCCCGACCTGGCGCAGGAATATGGAATTTCAATTAGCTGGGCGCCTGATAGCAAGTCGCTGGCGTATCTGACTGCAGGGCCATTGACCAAAGGCGACTGCTTTGTCGTCTCGGCCGACGGTGGCGCGCCGCAACTGCTCACGTCCGGCGACCATCCGCCGTTCAGCGACGAACATCGCGCCCCGTTATGGGACTCCGCCGGAAAAAACCTTTACCTAATCAGCTCGGAAAACTACGGCCGGCTCGGCACAGACAAAGTCTGGAAAGCGTCGGTTGCTGAACACAACTTCTCAGTAGCCGGCGTGATTCCGGACCGCGTTGTCCTCGAAATCGTCTCACCGTCCATCGGCGGCAAAGCGGAGTTTTTCGGCGGCGACTCACTCATCGTTGGCGCGCGTGACGAGGCGACTAAGAACGAAGGCTTCTACAGCCTGAACATTTCCACCGGCAAAGCGACCAAGCTCCTCGAGCGCAGTATTTACTTCGGCCGGGACATGATTTTCGGCGTCGATATCAGCAGCGACAAGAACACGATCGTGTTTGCGTCACAGGATGCGCAGCATCCCGAAGATATTTGGGCCAGTAGTCCGGATTTCAAAGATCCAAAGCGGGTCTCGTCCATTAACAAGAGTCTGGACAGCATCACGTTTGGCAAGGCTCAGGTCATCGACTACTACAGCGTTGATGGCGAGCATCTCCATGGCGCCCTGCTTCTTCCCGCGAACTACCAGGAAGGCAAGAAGTACCCGCTGATTGTCGATCCGTACGGCGGCTCGTACCGTTCGGAGACGGTGTTTCGCTTCGGACTTTCCGGCGCGGGCGTCGAGAATTTGCAAATCTTAGCCACTCGCGGTTACGCCGCCCTGCTGCCCGATACGCCGATGCACGGAAACAATCCAATGTCGGACCTGCTCAAGACGGTAATTCCGGCAGTCGATCGTGCCGTTGAGCTTGGCATTGCCGATCCAGATCGATTGGGCGTTATGGGCCATAGCTATGGCGGCTATTCGACGCTATCGCTCATCGTGCAGACCACGCGCTTCAAGGCAGCCGTGGATAGTGCTGGTCCCGGAGATCTGATCAGCGATTACGCGATCATGGACGAAAAAGGCTCGAGCTGGGCGATCGGTTGGGCCGAGACCGGCCAGGGAAGAATGGGCGGCACGCCATGGCAATTCCGCGACCGCTATATCGAGAATTCACCTTTTTACTATCTCGATCGCGTTCAGACTCCGCTGCTGATTATCCAGGGAGGATTGGACAAGACCGTTCCACGCGAGCAGGCCGACGCAGTCTTCGTGGCCATGCGCCGCCTCAACAAAGAGGTCACCTATGCCAACTATGCCGGCGAGGAACATTGGGAAGGAACCTGGGGCATGCCCAACGTCGAGGATTACTGGAACCGGGTGCTCGACTGGTTCGATAAGCACCTGCAAGCAACGTCGGTAGCTAGCGAGAAAAAATAGGTTCGCAGCGGAAAGTCTACGCGAGACTTTTGGCACCTAACTCGGTGTTTCCGCTTTTTCTTTCGGGGGTGTGAATGGCTGCAGATCAGTTCGCTAGGCACGTAAAGCGTGCCGGTGCCGTAATCGCCCTGGCTGGTTTATTCGTGTCATCGGTGAAGGGCCAGTCACCGCGCAGCGATGAAAAGCTGCGCCCGCTCACTCCGGGCGATCTTTCAAAATTGGAATCGCTGGGCGATGGATTTGGAAATGTCGGTGTCATGTCGCCGGATGGATCATGGTTCGCTTATACGATTCAGCGGCCGAAGGCCGGCAATTTTCATCAGGAGCCATTTCTGGGTGGCGGCGACCGATCGGATCTCTACGTCGTGCCTACCGCCGGCGGAACTCCCAGGAAACTGACCGACGGTGCCAGCGATGGCTCGGGTGCGTGGTCTCCCGTTTGGTCGCCCGACAGCAAATACATCGCCTTCGTCTCGACGCGCGGCGAAGGGGAGCGAAACGTGCGCCTCTGGGTCTGCGAGCCGGGTGGCGGCGAGCCGCGAAGGCTCACCAGCGGCGGAGTTGAGCTGATTGGTGCGCATTCCTTTGTTTGGCTTTCGAATCACGAGCTCGTTGCCATCGCGCTTCCCGAAGGCGAGCAGCCCATGAGCATGTCCGTCGAGATGCAGACGGGCGAGATTGCAATGAAGAAATGGGCCAAGAGCTGGAAGGGCGAGGAAGCCACTCCCAGCATTCTGGAAAGTGGCGTCCCGTCGGAAGCCGCCAAGCATCCTCAGGACAGGCTGATCCTCATTGATGTTCAGAATGCCGAAAATAGTGCGAAGACTCTCATCGAAGCGCCGGGATTCTCTGATTTAACGCCTTCTCCTGACGGTAGCTACGTCGCGCTACTTCAGGAAACGAATTTCTCTACGCCCGCGAAGGGCCATTTGCCGTGGGCGGTGCCCGGCCAGTATTCACTGAAAATTTTCGGTCGCGGCGGCAATTTCATCAGCGAAGATTTGGGGAAGGTGAAGTACATCCTGCAGGGCTCGCTCAAATGGTCGGCGGATGGCAGCCAGTTGGCGCTCGCGCAAGATCCGGCCGATGCGGCTGAAGGTGGTGCTGCAACTCTCGTCTGCCGCATCGCCGCCGGAAAGTGCGAACGGGTGAGCGAGGACTTGCAGACCGCGATGTCCCAAGCCCGCGTGCAAGGCGCGAACGCCGCGCCATTTGCGTGGTCCTCTCGCAATTCGCTGTTGCTTTATGCGAAACGTCCCGACGCGAAGCGATCGGATTGGTGGCTGGTTTCGCCAGGCAGCAAACGGAATATCACAGAGTCACTGAAAGACGAACGAGTTCCCGGCCAGCTGATGGCCGAGGCTGGACAGGACACGTTCGTCGGCGTAGCGGATGGCCACGTTTGGCGCATTCCGCTCGATGGAACGCCGCAGGATTTGACGCCGAAGGTGAATGAAAAAATAACTTCGATCGTGTGGCCGAAGGAAAACACTCCCGAGGCCATCGCGCCGTCCGACATCATCGTCGGCGCCGGCGAAGGCGAATGGCCCTCGCTCTACCGGCTCAATCTCTCAAGCTCGGAATTTAAGGCAATCGCGAAGCCTGCAGAGTTCGCAGTGCTCGCGGCGCGGCCCCAAAAAGGTGGGGCACTCATTTTCAACGGCAGCAGCCGCAGTGGCGATTGGCTTTGGACTGGCCGCGAAGATTCCGGCAAATTCGGCGAAGTAGTGCATATCAATGCGTTTCTCGATGGCGTCGCCGAAGGCAAATTGAAATTGATCGACTACCGCTCGCTCGACGGCAAGCCCCTGAAGGCCTGGCTCATTCTTCCCATCGATTACAAAGAGGGCACCAAGTTTCCGATGATCGTCTGGGTCTATGCAGGCAGCATGATGAGCGAGGCTCGCAAGCCTTTTTTAAGCCGTCTGAACGATCCCATCGCCTTGAACATGCAGCTCTTCGCGATGCACGGCTACGCGGTGCTGTTTCCGAGTATGCCGCTTTCGGCCGAAGGCGTGACCTCCGATCCGATGCTCGATCTCACCAATGGCGTGCTTCCCGCGGTCGATAAGGTAGTCGAAATGGGCATCGCCGATTCAGACCGCGTCGGCGTCATGGGGCAGAGCTACGGTGGCTTCAGCACCTACGGCCTCATTACTCAAACTCATCGATTCCATGGAGCCGCTGCTCTCGCTGGACTTTCCGATCTGTTCAGCTTGTACGGCCAATTCGACGCGCGCCTTCGCTACACCGAATTCCCCCAAGAAGATATCTTCATGATGTGGCTCTTCGAGAATGGCCAGGCCCGCATGGGCCGCGCTCCCTGGGACGATTTGGGCCGCTATCTCCGAAACAGCCCCATCTTTTATGTCGAACGCGTCGATACTCCGCTGCTGATCATGCAAGGCGATATGGATTATGTTGCCATGCAGCAGGGCGAAGAATTCTTCAACGCTCTCTATCGTCAGGGCAAGCGTGCCGAATTTGTCCGCTATTGGGGCGAAGGGCACGTGCTCGAAAGCCCGGCGAACATCGCGGACATGTGGCAGCGGCTCTTCGCCTGGTTCGATGAATTCCTGCCGCCGCCCAAAGCGAAGCCGGATACAAACGCCGATAAAGCGAACGCCGGGGAATAAACATGACCAATCGCTGGAATGGATTTGAAACGGGATACAAAGCAGGACTTCTGCTGATGGCGTGTGGCGCGTTCGCCGCGCTCTTCGCGTTGTCGAAGCCAGCGCACGCTCAGCAATCTTCAGCTCCCTTGCCGCTCAAAATCGCGGTCGCTTCGCACGACCACGACGTCCGTTCGTCCTTCGAATTCTCCCCCGACGGCCAGTGGATCGCCTACACTTGGTCCACGGAGAACACCGTCGCGGAAGGCTTGGCATTCACCTCCACGGGCGTCCCGCTGGCTGAAGGCAATTATCAGAAGCAAGTAAGCATTACCAACCTTAAGACCGGCGAATCGATCGTTCTGGGCAGCCACGACAGTTACAACTGGGCCCCCATTTGGTCGCCCGACGGAAGCCGAGTTGCCTTTTATTCCGACGAAGGCGGCGAAGCGGGAATCTGGATTTGGGAGAAGAGCACCGGCAAGGCTGCGCGTTTCCCCGGCGTGATTGCGCGGGCGATGTTTGGCTTTGAAGTGCTGCGCTGGTCGAACGACGGCAAGAAGCTCCTTGCAAAGATCCTGCCGGAAGGCATGACGCTCGCACAGGCCAACGCGCTGATACCCAAGAATTTTGCGGGCAGGGAATTTCCGAAGGTCGAGCCCGGCCAGGCGTCGGTCATCGTGAAGAAAGCCGGCGAAAAAAATGAGCATGACGAGAAGCCGGCATCCGCATCAACCAGCTTAGAGGACAACGCATGGACCAACCGCTCGCTCGGCGATGTGGCCATCCTGAATCTCGAGGACAAAAGCGTAACGCGCGTCGCATCGCGGGTTAAACCCGGATGGTTTGAATTTTCCCCGGACAACAAGTATGTCGCTTACACCTCATTAATGGGATTTCTCTCCAACACGCAGCAGTCGCAATGGCGAATCTTCGCCTATTCCATCGCCGACGGCAAAACCAGCAAACTTGGCGAGAATGTTTTCCTAAATTATGGGATCGAACTGAATTGGTCGCCCGACAGCAAGTCCATCGCCTATATCGCCAGCGGACAAATGGGCAAAGGCGGCATTTCGATCATCAATGTTACGGATGGCTCCGTTCGCGTTCTTGCCGCGAACGCCAAGGATGCGCCCACATTCAACAATGGAGAAGGCGAATGGCCGCCCCTGTTCGATCGCTCCGGGCAGAATATTTACGCCGTGGGGCAGACGGTCAGCGTGCTTCATGAGGACTCCGGTCAGGTCAATAAGGTCTGGAAAATTAATGTCAGCAGCGGCGAGGCCGTGTCCGTCGGCGAAATTCCGGGACACAAAATTGTCGCGCTCGTCACTCGCGACGAGCGTAGAAGTCTCTGGTCTACCGACAACGGTCAAACCTTGTGGGTCGTAGCCCACGACTCACAAGCTGGCAAACAAGGAATATTCAAAATCGACACGGCCACGGGAAAAGGAACGGCGGTCATCGAGGACTCCAGGTCCTACAACGACGTGTTCTGCCTGGACGGCTCCGACGCGGCCTCATCTATCGCTTTTGTCGCAAAAGATCAGCAGCATCTCGCCGACATCTGGATCCTCGACACCAAAACCGGCGCGACGCATCAGGCCACCCACCTCAACGAACCGATGGAGCACTACGCCCTCGGAACCGCGCGAGTGATCGAATGGTACGGAATGGACGGCCAAAAACTCCGCGGCGCGCTGCTCCTGCCGCCGAATTATCAGAAGGGTCGGCGCTTACCCCTCGTCGTCTGGGTGTATGGCGGGTCGCTGGGCTCAAATTACGTAAATCGCTTCGGGTTCTGGGGCGACTACCCGCAGTTCGATTTTCACATTCTTGATACCCGCGGCTACGCGATCCTTTTTCCCGATACGCCGCTCGGCGAAGGCACGCCCATGCGCGATCTAATGAAGACTGTGATCCCTGGAGTCGATGCTGCTGTCCAGCAGGGCTACGCCGATCCTGAGCGCGCTGCCATCATGGGACAAAGCTACGGCTCCTACTGCGTCCTCGCGCTCATTTCGCAGACCACACGGTTCAAAGCCGCCGTGATTACTGCCGCGGTCCTCAATCCCGATTTATTCACCGACTACTTGCGCGCAACGGGCTACTACGAACACGGCCAAGGCAACATGCACGGCACGATTTGGGAGTTTCACGACCGCTATCTCGAGAACTCACCACTCTTCTCTTTCGATCGCGTGCAGACTCCGCTGTTGATCGGACAAGGCGCTGACGACGGCGACCTGACTCCCTCGGACGCGATCTTTGAAGGGCTGAAGCGCTTGAACAAAGTGGCTGAATACCGCGTCTACGAGGGCGAAGGACACGTCCTCACCAAGTCAGCCGACATTCTGGACTTCTGGCAGCGGCGTCTTGATTTCCTGGCCGAGCATTTGAACATGGCCGTGAATTCAGACGGCGCCGTATTATTCGACGGCGACGCAGTCCGGCCGGCCAAACATTAATAACTCGCGGCGGGATTCTTATTGTTTCGATCCAGCAACTCCCGGCCAGTCTACTTGGGTTCGGCGAGAGATCCACTCAACCGAAGGTGCATATCGGGAGTCCGCAGGGGTTTTGAAAGTTGCAGCTTCATCATCACCGCTCCGGAAACTCCTCCGGGCGGGATTTGTTGCGCGTCTCCCAGCGCTGAATCGAAACTGAATGTAGCTCCCGCGCCCGCCATGCCGTTCGAGGCGTTCTGAATCTTCGGGCTGTTCTCTCTTTCCTCCTCGCCCATGCCGCTCCCGAAACTCTGGACGGTCGCCACAATCGGCGCATAGACAATCTGAGTCGAGACGTTCTTCAGGCGGATTCTCATCTCCAGCTCACCTGACGCCGGATCAAAATTCGCCGGATCAAATACAAGCTCGAGCCGCGAGGTCACGTCCGTTTGCGCCAGGCGCGGCTTGGAGGGCGGCGCCGGGGATGTCTCTTCACTCTCGTCGGCACCAGCCGAACGCGCTTTCGGTGCTCCTTGGACGCGAACTGTCGCCGTCTCAATCAGCGAAGTTCCCGTCCGGTTGTCCGGCCAGAAGGGGTGAAAGTTTCCATCCGCATCGTCCCCCAACCCGATGTAGTCGCCGCCCATCGGCCAGCGGCTGGCGGCGGACAGGAATGTCAAACGGATCTCGCCCTTATAGCTCCATGCGCCTGGATAAGTGGCAAGATTTCCTTTGCCCGGAAAAGCAGAATGCTCTGACGAAACGCGAACTGGCGGCAAGAAGGTATCGCCCCCGTCCAGCGACGCGGCGAAGTACTCGTCGTACACTCGGTTTTCATTGGTCGCGCGCGTGTCAAACCAAGTGAGACCTACGACTCCGTCCGAGTTCACTGCGAGCATCGGTTGATACTGCCAGGTGCCCTTCGCAACGCTGTCGTCGATCTTCCTCGGTTCCGACCACGTGGTCCCGCGATCTTTCGAGAAGGAAAACCAGACGCGATATTCGTTGTCGCGGAAATCCGTCCAAGCCCTGTAGATGCGGTCTTTATAGGCTTCCGAACGGTTGTCGGCTGCGAAACTCGGAAAGGTCATGATCATCGGCGCATCGGGCGATTTGTTGGTTTCCTGCGTTCCGATCTTGCGTGGGGCCGCAAACGTCACGCCTCCATCACTCGATGAGACAATCCAGACATTCTGGGTGTGGCTTTCTTTCGCTTTTTCAGGCAAAAACTCAAAGTCCTCGTACGGAATCACCAGCGTTCCGTCCGACAGAATCAAAATATTCGCTGCCGTGTTGATCCCCAGCTTTCCGCCGCCATTTGCCGATTCGGCGGGGCCATAAAAACTCCGCCCGTCATCGTCGGAGCGAAACACACCAAGGCGGTACACCGGATAGCCGTAAAGAATCGAAATGTATATACGTCCAGCGAACCGCCCGGCGCTCTCATCGACGGCCATTACGTCGTGGTCATACCCTGGCCCCAGATTCACGGGCTTGTGCCAGGTCGTGCCGCCATCCTCGGAGCGATAGACAAACAGCCCATCGCGGTCCCGCCCTTTGGAATCTTTCATCGCGCCGAGCGCTGCGAAATACGCCGTTCCGTTTGGCCCGAACGCCACTTGCGGATCTCCGCCTCCATTAATATGTTGCTCGGGCAACACCGCATCCGCCCACGAATCTCCGGCGTTGTGGGACGAATAGACCTTGCACGCCCACCCGCCTTCCAGGCGCGTTGCCGTAATCGATGCGCCGACAAGATTATTGGGATCCTGCGGATTTGACGCCACGCTCAACTCCACGTGCGGAATGTCTCCGTCCCGGCTCACCAACATATTGGACCCAACGATCACGCGCGGTGAATCCATTTCGGCGGAACCGCCGCTCGCTGAGGCCCGGACCATCGCAATGATCACTAATGTCGATAGAAAAACCAAAAGCTTCGGCGATCGTCCAGTCCATTGGGGGGACCGCGCTTTCTGTTGTGCGATGCTCACTTGCACCTCCATTCGGTCAATGCCCGGCGGCGGCTTGACGGCATGTCGTTCACGACCATTTCCTTGGCACTGATCGGTTACCGAGCCGTGGCGAGACACACTAGCCCCGCCTATACAGACAATTGGTTGGTCCTTTTCATAACAAGGCTGTTGAAAAAAGGCCGAAGAAGTCGGGTCTGGTGGGCAAATCTGTTTCTTGTGTCCCGCCAAAAACTCAACCGCGTCAAAAATGGCGCGATTCGCCTCGTGCCTCGGATTGAAAAGAGAGCCTGGACGCGGCCAAGAGTCGCTTTTAGGAGCGCGAAGGTTCTCTTTAGGCAAGGATCTGGGCATATGCGGTGTACATATATTCAAGGATGGGCGGAAGTTGATCCGGATCAGGCAGCCCGATCGTAGCGATGATGCAGCCCGCCGAGGCGCTCATGAGAAATGATGCGACCAGTAGCCGCAGACCGAATTCTGCACCCCGGTGTTTCCTTCCCGAGTCCAAGATGTGTACGGTCTTCGTGGTAGTAGCGAACGTATTCAGAGAGCAAACGTTTGAGATGGCGTTCGTCCACCGCGATGATGTGATCCAGCAGATCACGCCTGCAGCTCTCGATCCATCGTTCCGCGATTCCGTTCTGCCAGGGACTCTGGAACGAAGTTCGAACACTCCAGATTCTCATTGACCGAACCGTGGCTGGGACTTCCGTCCCATACTTCGCATCGCGGTCGAAGATGAGAAACCTCGGCGCCGCCTCGAACGGGAACGCCTCCCTTAACTGTTGGGCGATCCACATTGCGGAGGGACCCTTTGTGACGTTGAAGTGCAGAATGCGTCGACGGTCATGGCCAATGATGAAGAAGCAATAAAGCATATGGAAAGTGATGCTTGGAACCGTGAAAAAATCCATTGCTGCGATGGCTTCGCGGTGGTTTCGAAGAAAGGTGAGCCATCGTTTGGCCGGCTCGGGATCTCGAGGCGCCCGGCGCATCCAGCGGGAGATCGTTCGTTCCGAGAGGTCGAAACCGAGCATGAGCAGTTCGCCGTGAACGCGGGGCGCACCCCACGTCGGATTCTCGCGAACCATTCGAAAGATCAACTCTCGAACCTCCTTGGGAGTCGGCTTTCTCCCCATCGACCTTCGAACCCTCGAAATCAGCCTCCAGTACATTCGGAACCCGGCCCGGTGCCAACGTACGACGGTTTCGGGCGTCACGACGGTGAGTGAGCGCTTCCATTCCGGCCAGAATCGACGAACCACAACCCAGAAGAGCTTGTCAACCGCGTGAAGGGGAGGACGAGGGCGTCGTCGTTTCAGCACGGCGAGTTGCTGGCGGAGGACCAAGTTCTCCAAGATGAAGCTGCCGCGTTTAGGAAACAACAACGCAAAGCAGAGCAAAATGAGCGGGAACATGGTGCGCAGTTGTAACAAACTACCTCAGCAATGAGGAACATAAGTTGTTGATTCTTCGGGCCGCGAGCATTTTGGCGAGGCACAGGCCAACTGTTGCGCACTTTCATCTTCAGCATCGTTCTGGACGACGCCAACATTGATATCCGCATGGTGCAATAGTCGCTCACGTTGCCCGCCGGTTTCGTTAGGAGGCCCGCACGACGGGCGACGCTCAGGCTCCTGCGGGGGGCGTTGTCTCTTGCCTGGCTGCGCCACTTCGGATCGGCACAAAGCGCGCGAGGATTATGGCGGGAATCGCGGAGATTAGCACCCAAATGAAAAATTTTCGGTAGCCGAGCGTGAGCTGAATTTTTCCGCTTACAGTACCTGGGATCATCAGGCCCAGATTCATTAGAGCGGTGGCGAAGGCGTAGTGCGCGGTCTGGTATTTACCGGGAGCGATTTCCTGCATCATCAGAAGGATTATGCCGACAAAGCCAAAACCGTAGCCGAACATTTCGAGGCTCATCGCCAGGGTGATCATGGCGTGATTTGTGGGAAGAGCTGTGCTCAAGTAATAGTAGGCGAGCATGGGAAAGTTCATCACGCAGATCAGCGGCAGCAAGGCCCGTTTCAAGCCCAGCCACGAAGTGCAGTAGCCGCCGAGGATGCTGCCAGTGATGAAAGCGATCGTCCCGAAGGTGCCGTAGATTGCGCCGAACTGATCGGTGGTGAGCCCGAGGCCTCCCACGGCTCGCTTATCGACCAAAAAGAGTGGACCGATTCTTACAACCTGTCCCTCGCCGGCGCGATAGAGAAAGATAAACACGAGAAGGAGAATAATATTCGGCTTCTTGAAGAAACTGACCACGACGTCCCAAAAAGTGGCGGCCATTTTGCGGATGGTTTCCGAATGCCGCTCGAGGCCGCCTTTCGGAAGGACCTGCGAGTGATAGAGGCTTAGCGCGACGAGGATGAGTCCCATGGCCGCGAAGATCGTCATCCAGGCATGGCGCACGTTCGTGCGCGCCTCGAGATAGCCGGCCAGGATTACCAAGGCGCCCTGCGAGAAAAAACGAGCGACATTGAAGAAGCCGCCCTGCCAGCCGGCGTATGCGGACTGCTGTTTATTCGAGAGGCTGGCGATGTAGAGACCGTCGGCAGCGATGTCGTGCGTCGCGGAGCAAAATGCGACGACCGCGAAAAGAACAAGCGAATAGCGAAAATAATTTGGAGACGGTAGGAACAGCGCCACCGCAGCGAGGCTCAAGCCGCCGGCAAATTGAAAGAGAACGACGAAGAATTTTTTCGTCTTGAACATCTCGAGCAGCGGGCTCCAGAGCGGCTTGAGCGACCAGGGCAGGAGCAGCCAACTGGTGTAGAAGGCGATCGTGTCGTTGGGCAGGCCGAGGCGCTTGTAGGCGATGCCTGCGATCAGCGAGATGGCGAAGAACGGGATGCCTTCGGCGAAGTAGAGAGTGGGAACCCAGGCGGCGGGATGGGTGGGCTTGACCTGAGAGTGAGGACTCAATCGGCGTGACAACCTTGCGCCTTGCCCTCGACGCGCGGCCGCACGGCGCGAAGGGCAGCGTAGGCGGCTCCCAAGACGGGAGCATTTTCGTCGAGTACAACAGAGATGGGGATGCCAGCGAGGACCGAATTTAGCGGAAGCTTATCCGCGAACGAGCGGCAGAAGCTGCTCTGCGGAAGCTTCGCCAGGATTTTGAGGACGATTCCACCGGCAAGATAAATTCCGCCGTAAGCAAGGACGCGCAATGCGAAATTGCCCGCTTCCGCGCCGAATGCATCGATCCAGAAATCGAGGGTCTCAACGCAGACGGGGCATGTGCCGTGCAGAGCGTTTTGCGTGATCTGGCGGGCGGAGTCGCCGTTGCCGCCGGAAGGCGAATGTTGCACGCCGGGATCGAGGAAGTGATGAATTCTTAGAAAGCCGCGGCCGGAGAAAATATCCTCGCAGGTCACGCGCGGCAGTGTTTGTTTGAGAGATTGAACCAGGCGCATTTCCAGGTCGGTGCGGGGAGCGAAATCCGCGGCGCCGCCTTCGGAGGGCGAGACGACATGGCGGCGTCCATCCCAGAAGAGGATGGCTTCGCCCAGACCGGTGCCCGCGGCGATGAGCGCTTTATTGGCCGTGGGCCGCGAAGTTCCTTCGTTCAGGATGAGAAAATCATCGGGGCGCAATTTATCGAGGCCGCTGGCGGTGGCTGCGACATCGTTCATGAAAACGATTTCTTCGGTGCGCAGATGGAGCGCGCGCGCGAGCGCTTCGGGATTCAGCACCCACGGCAGATTGATGGCATGCAAACATCCATCCACGACTGTACCGGCGACACCGAAACCCGCGGCGGCGATGCGCTGGCCGGCGATGGCGTCGCGAGCGGGAATGGATTTGGTGAAAAAATTCTCGATGAGTTCTTCAAGGCTGGAGAAATCGTGCGTGGCAAACCGGCTCTGGAACAAGACCTCAAGAGCTCCGCCGTGCTCCTCGAAGACGGCGAGGTTGCATTTCGTTCCGCCGATGTCTCCTGAGAGGATCAATCCGTTCGCCTATCCCGCCGCCGCAATTTCGCACGCAGCGGCAGTTCACAATTCAATTGCTTGATGTCCTACCGGAATCTCCGAATCATCAGCGTGTGCCTCCCGGAGCGATAGAGTCCGAGAACGTACACGGTAGCCTTGCCTTTTGTCGAATAAATGAGTTGCCGCATGCGAAGCAACGGCGCGCCGCGCGGTAGAGCGAGGAGCTCGGCAGTTCTCGCATCGGCCGCGGTGGCATCGATCTCTTCGTCCGCGTAGGCGATCTCCACACCGTATTCTTGTCCGAGAGTCGTAAAGAGTGAGGTGCGGTCGAGCGGCGATTCCACCAGGCCCGAAAATTCCCCGTAGGACAAGTAGCAAGTTTCAAGAGCGAAGGGTTCGTCGGCCGCTTGCCGCACGCGTTCGATTTTGATGAGGCGCGCGGAAGCGGAAAGGCCGAGGCGGGCGGCAATCTCGTGCTCGGTGTTGATCACCGAGGAGGAGACAATCTTCGAGCGGGCGGCGAGGCCGCGTCCGGCCATTTGCTCGGTATAACTCATCAACTTGTTGAAATTAATTTTCGGCGGCGCGACGAACGTGCCAGCGCCGTGGCGGCGCTCAACCACACCTTCGCGGGCGAGATCCGCAAGCGCATGGCGCGCGGTCATCAGGCTGACATCGTGAACCTTGGCAAGCTCGCGCTCCGAATCGACTACATCGCCAGGTTTCAGGCTTCCGCGTTCAATACGTTGCCGGATCGCGCTTTGAATTCTTCGGTAAGCGGGCTGTCCATCTCGGTTGTTCTGTCTCATCACTTCTCCGCACAGGAGGATATTACTTACCACAGACCCGCAGGCGCCGCACGGCCCGAAGGCCTGTCGTCTAGTGTTTTCGTGCTATAGAGCTGTGCGGCGTGCTATAGAGCTGTTATATTCCGCTATAGAGCTCTGTTGCATCTTGAAGGGCTCTTACCCTCAAGACCGCGAGCTTACCTTATACATGCACACTTTTCGCTTGACAAGCAGAAATGTGTGCTATATAGCTCTGTATCGAGTCGGGGCAGTGGGGTGCTTGTGAACTCTTCTTTACGCAAGTTCAGACTGGAGGATTCTGTGAGGGCAAGAACTGGAAAGTTTATCCAGGGGTGTCTCCTTTCGCTCAATTTGATTGCGGCGCTGTTGCTGTTCGCGCCCGGCGCGAAGGCCCAGCAGGCTGCTGGCTCAATCACCGGCACGGTGAGCGACGCAATGGGCGCCGCCGTACCCAATGCGGACGTCACAGCGCGTGACGTCGATCGCAATACCACGTGGACTACCCAAACGAACAGTTCAGGCGTTTACGAATTCCCGCAAATAACGGTGGGAAACATTGAAGTCAAAGTGGCAGCCAAGGGTTTCGCCACGCAAGTTCAGCCTGCTTTCAAGCTCATTCCCGATCAAGTTGCGCGCGTCGATTTCCAGTTGAAGGTCGGTCAGGTGACGGAGACTGTCGAAGTTTCTGCTGCCCCACCGATATTGCAGACGGACTCAACTGAAGTGGGAACCGTAATAGGCGAAATTGCCAGCGTCGACTTGCCATTGGCCTCCCGCGACCTCAATCAATTCACGCTGCTGTCACCGGGCGTGGTCAGTCCGAACATTTTCGCGTTTCAGGCCAACCAAACGACATTTGGCACTGGCCGCCCTTACGTTAACGGAGCCCGCGAACAGGATAACAATTTCTCTCTCGACGGCATGGATGCCAACCAGGCGGACAACAATGAAGTGGCGTACGTGCCCAGTCCAGACGCCATTCAGGACTTCACTCTGATCGCCGGCAATGCGCCTGCGGACTTCGGCAACTATATCGGGGGAGTGATCGTCGAGACTCTAAAGTCCGGCACCAATCAGTACCACGGCGATGTGTTCGAGTTCGTTCGCAACACATCCCTCGATGCCAACAGTTGGCAGAATAACGCTCTTGGTGCGCCGCGCAATCCGCTGCACTACAACAACTTCGGCGGTACGTTTGGCGGACCGATCTTCAAGAACAAGCTTTTCTTTTTTGCCGATTTTCAAGAAGCGCGTTTCGATACGCCGGCAACCACCACGCCCTTCGCCCCAATTCCGTCGGCATTCCGCACTGGTGATTTTTCATCGCTCTGTACGACTGGTTTCAACGGTGCAGGCGTTTGCACCACGGCTTCAGAACAGCTGTACGATCCCTTTTCCAGCGCGGACCCGACAACCAGAACGCCGTACGCCAACAATCAAGTTCCCCTTCTAAGCACCGCGGCACAAAACATTCTCAGCTCCTCGCTTTTCCCAGCCGCTTCCATTTCAAGCTACCTGCAACATAATTACGTCAACTCCTACCAGGGCGACTTGAAAATGGATTGGCAGTTGTCCGACAAAGATCACATCATGGGCCGCTACTCGCAGCAATATGTGATCAACAACACGACGAACAGCATTCTGTTGTTGCCAAATCTCGAGCGCGACTATCCGCTAAAGAATTTTGTTGTGGATTACGTCAGGACAATTTCTTCCTCGCTCGTCAACGATGCGCGTTTCGGGATGCAACTCTTCCCCGCGAACGACCAGGTGTTTACGAATGCGGTCAGCACGAATCTACCTCAGTCGTTTGGAATTCCCGGAGTTCAAACGTCGATCCTCCCCCAAATTAGTTTTGGCGGGGCGTTTACCAACATCGGCAGCACCGCCAGCGTCGAAATCTTTCACGACACCACGGTCGAAGCGGAAGATACTCTTACGTGGACGCACGGCAAGCATGTGTTTCACTTCGGGGCTGAACTTTACCACTACATTATGAATGACATTTACCCCGGAAACGAAGGCGTTGCCGGATCGTTTACGTTCAGCGGCCAGTTCACGGGCAACGGCGCAACCGGCACGAGCGGAGGGAATGGGGTGGCCGACTTCTTGCTGGGCCTTCCGAGTAACGTTACCGAAGGAACGCCCCTGGCCTTCCACTTAAGGAATAGCTTGTTCGGAGCGTTCGTGCAGGATAACTGGCGCATAACCAGTCACCTGACCCTGAACCTCGGCCTTCGCTATGAAGTAACGACGCCGCGCGGGGATGCAAACTCAAGCCACAACGTGAATTTTAATGCGTTCGCGGGCACGCCGGAAATCGGCACAAACTATAATACGTACAACGGCAGAGACAACTTCCAGCCCCGTGTGGGCTTCGCGTGGCAGCCGACGTGGGCGCCCAATACGGTATTTCGCGGCGCGTACGGCATTTCGACTTATATGGAGGGGAATGGCGTCAACAACTTGGCGGTCGTGAATCCTCCGTACGTAGTCAACCGGGATGAGAACAACACCGGGTTAGCCTTGCCCGCCACCACGCTGGATCAAGGCTACGCCGCCTTCCCGGCTGCTGCTTGTACCGCCCCCCTGCTGATTGCGTTCTCACCCGACTGCCTCTCGGGAACAACGCTTCACCTGACAAATCCGCGCGTCCAGCCGGCGGTTGACCAGCAGTGGAATGCGACCGTCCAACACCAGTTCGGGCGCAGCACCACAGTCTCGGCTGCCTACGTGGGCAACAAGATTGATCACATGACGGACATCTTCCTTCTCAATCAGCAGATTCTCGAAAACGGAGTTCTTTCACCGAGTCCGTTCGCGGCGCCACTCATCGCCGCCGGTGCAAACGTGAGGTACAACGACACGGAGGCCATCCAACGCTTTAATGCTCTCGAGCTCACTTTGACCGAACGCAACTTTCATGGGCTCAACGCACAAGTCAACTACACCTGGTCCAAGTGCCTGTCGAACTCGCTCGGTTACTTCGGGCAGTACGGCGATGAAGAAGGACTCGGCCAGAGCCAAACCAACGGCGGGTATTTCTTCTTCCAGAATATCTACGACCAACACAACGATTACGGCCGCTGCATCAACGACGTCGCCGGCTCGCTCAATGGCTACATGATTTACGATCTGCCGTTTGGGCGGGGCCGCCAGTTCGCTAGCAACGCCAACGGGGTCGTCAATCAGATCATCGGCGGCTGGTCTGTCGCGGCGGATTGGAATATTCACTCCGGCTTCGCGATCAGTCCTGCAGCTCCCGATCAATCTACGACAGGAGGCGGAGTTGGCGCGGCGTACCGGCCAAACTGTGTGGCAGGCGTCTCGCAATCCGGAAGCGGCGCGTCGGAGGATCTCGGAGGAAACATCGGAATCCAGTTCCTCAATCCCGCCGCCGTATCGCTTCCCGCACCGCTCACTTTCGGAAATTGCGGCGTGGGAGCGTTTCGCGGTCCACACCTCGAAGTTGCGGATCTCAATATAATCAAGAGATTCCCCATCACTGAGAGAATGAACCTGGAGTTTATGGCCCAGTTTATCAATCTGACCAACACGCCGATCTTCGGCGCGCCGCACGCCTCCTGCGCCCCGTCGTGCAATGGCGTGATTGACACGGACCCGGTGACTGGCGGCAGCACAGGTGCGGGCACGTTTGGACTCATTCAGTCTCAGGATCCGGGCCGGGAGATACAATTCGGCATAAAATTTAACTTTTGACGAAGCACCTGTATCGTACGCCCCCAGAAGGAGCCGTTACCCAGCAATGGGTAACGGCTCCCACCCCAAAACTCTGATCTTGAGCCCCTGCCGCTGATCCACAACAGTGGCGCCGGCTCAAGACTGTGATCCAGGAGAGCGGCCCGGTCTTCTCGAAGCCGATGGCTCGCAGAGGGCTGGCACCCGGGGACTTCAATAATGACGGGGCGTTGGACGAATTGATCGCCGTGAATGACGATGCGCCGCTATTGCACCGCTAACACGCCGACGGGCAGATTCACTCGGCGGCCAAAATGTTGGGCACCGTGAACAAACGCCTGCAACAAACGAAACTGAGAATAGACGTCTACAATCCTGATTCAGTGGGGTGAACCACCGACCTCCTAATCCCGAACCGGAGAGTCGGAAATCCTAAGCGCTGTCGTGTGTCGCACATACGGCCTGATCCCACTTCAAAACCGCGGTGGATTCTAACGCGTGTCCCCTGAAGGGGAGCAAGAAGCCTCTGACATGGAAATGCTACGGACAAACTCGCGGTAAGTCGAGTTCTCGGACACTAGCTCACAGCGCTGGCTCAGTGTGACGCGTCTCAGTGAAGATTGGGGGCATGACGGTTTTCAATTACCCAGACGCGCCGCAATGTATCCCATCACGCAGCGGATCCAGCTGCCCGTGCCTTTGAACTTCTTCTCCGCGGCTCTCCGCTGAAGTTTTGAATATCGGTGATCGAGTAGACGTTTTCGCACTCGCACAGCTTGCAGCGAGCAATCAATGCGCGGGGAGGATTTGTCTCTTTGGATTCGAGTTCATCTCGGAGGCTCGCCACCTTTGCGGAGACGGCGATCGGTTCCTTGCAGCAAATACAAGGCACTCCACGATAGCTCTTCATCAGTTCTGCAATCATTTGAACCTCACGGAGGGAATCTGTAGGGGAGACTGGAGCATACCACTTTACTGGAGCCAAGAGCTAGCCGGGCCTGAGTTACCGGACCTTCCCCAACTCATTCGGCGGGCGATTCCACTTCTTCGGTAAGGGCGTTGATCGAGATTTACTCATCACCGGTAAAATAATTCAGCCGAATCTCGTCTGCAGTGGACCTCGATCTGATTGTTTCACCAGTATGACTGCTTCTTGTTAGACTCCCGCCATGCCGTCTCTAATTAAGACCTGGAAGCTCGACAAATCGGCCGGCCCTTTTCGCCGCTCGCTGCAGTACGCCTTTTATGACTGGACTCGCGAAATGCCCAGGTCTAGACGCATCATCACGTATGTCGGCATTATTCTTCAGGGATATGCTCTCTACTTTATGTTTATGTGGGCTTTCATGTTGCCAAACTGGTTGTATGCGTATCTTCTGGTACTGCCTAGACGGCCAGTCAGCTATGTGTTGGTGTTCCTGCTTTATTACACCGGCTACCACATCCAGAACGGAATGCTAACTTCAGAATTTGTTCGCAAGACACAGCTTGAAACTGACCAGATAGCCGCACGGCAGATCCAGCAGACGCTCCAGCCTGGGAAACTGGAAGAGTTGCCGGGCTACGAGGTGGAGGCGTTTTACAAGCCCTTACGTGAGGTGGGTGGCGACTACTTCGACGTCATCGAGCTTCCTGCTAACCGAACGCTGTTCGCGTTAGCCGATGTGTCTGGAAAGGGGATTCCAGCGGCTCTGCTTGCGGCAAATATACAAGCACTGGTTAGGAGCATCGCCAGTGTGGAATCGACCCCGCTGGCATTGGCCAAACAGATTAACAAGCATCTGAGTCGATACACACCAAGTGATCGCTTTGCTACGGCCGTGTTCATTGTGCTCAGCCGCGATACGGGAGAATTGACATACGTAAATGCCGGTCACAATGCCCCGATTGAGTTCTGTTCCGGATCAATGACATCCTTGGAAGCCACCGGCCCGCCCCTTGGCCTGTTTATCGATGCGGAGTACGAAGCTCGTACGGCTGTTATTGGTTTAGGGGATACCCTCCTCGTATTCACAGACGGCTTGACCGACTCGATTCAGGGGGAGCATCCCGAAAATCGTTTGCGTGCTGCTTTCGCTGAGAGCGCGGTACGAACGATGGCTAATCTAAAATCCTTAGTAGACCCGAAATTCAACGAGGATGATGTCACCATATTGCTGGTGAAACGCATTGCAGGTTCTCCCTTCCGTGGCGTGCGATCCTAAGTGCTCTTCAATCCCTGGTCAGTCGCCAAACCGGACAACTGCGTTCGGGCTATCCAACTTCTCCGGTAAGAACGGTGGATTCAATGGGTCGACGCAACACTTGCTCGAGGTCTTCTTGTAGGAGTCTAAGACGCTGATTTCGTTCGCGAGTGTTGATTCAAAAAGAACGCTGCCCTGCTTAGGTTCTGATTGGGTTTTGGCGTATAGACCGATTCTCAAGGGGAAGTATTCTCAGATCAACGGATTAGATGGTGTTGCATCGACCGGTTGAACCGGCATCCTTCTCTGGAAACATACGGGATTGTCAGGGCCATGCGGAGAACATCATGAAAGTCCTCATCATTGGCAGGGGTGTGGTGGGTACAATTTACGGCTGGGCCTTGTCAAAGGCAGGCATCGACGTAACCCATGTCGTGCGAAAAGAGGGGCTTCCTGTCACCGACAACTTGGACCTATTGGATCTGCGGACCGGGTATCCCAAACACAGTCGAGTAACCTATGCCCCCAAGACCGTTGGACAGATCAGCCCATCAGACGGGTTTGACCTCGTGATTGTTGCGACCAAGCACTACCAAGCGGCTCAGGCTATCCAGCAATATCTGCCCGCTGCACCTGGCGCCACTTTCCTCTTATTCACTGCGAATTGGGACGGAACAGCGGAGATAGACCGCGTTCTGCCGCGATCCTTTATCCTCTGGGGTTATGCCGCTGCAAGTGGTGGCCCCGATGATCAGGGCACCCTCATCGCGACCGTGAATCCCGCGGTTCGTTTCGGAATGTTGGAAGGCTCCGATCCGGAGAAGTTCAAGTCCGTGACGGAATTGTTCCAACGGGCTGGTTTCACCTTGGACATTAAATCCAATATCATCGAGTGGCTCTGGGTGCACCACGCTATCAATGCCGGTGGAATAGGAATCTGTCTTTGGGCGGGAGGAATCGCCCAAGCAACCCGGAGTTTCACGACCTTGAGGCTGGGTACATTGGCCATTCGGGAGGCGCTGGCTGTGGTAGCGGCCCGTGGCATCGACCTGCACCGTTATCCCGACGCGAGAAGCATTTTGAATACGCCTGTTTGGCTAGCGGGCCTTGCCGTTATGTATGCCATTCGGTTCACCGAAAAAGGTCGACGCCTTCTTAAAGCAAGCCACTTCTCCCACAGCCCCGAGGAGATGAAGCGCTATTACTTCGATGTGCTCAGCACCGGTGAGAGCCTGGGCGTGGCTATGCCGCACTTGTCCTCGCTTCGCGAAAAGATTGAATGTTATCCGGCAATCTAGAGTACGAAAATAGCTGGCCCTGTACGCCGATCTTGAATCAAAAAATCCATTGTCCTTGACATTTCTCCGATACCCGATTTTCCGGAAGGCTTCGAGAATCGCCGGCAAGTCAACACTTCACGTTTCGCAGAATTTGATAAGCTAAATGGAGAAGTCCTTTCTACCACCATGCTCGCTTTCAACGACAATCTTGCCCAGTGCTTCAGAGCCCTGCGCGTGCACAAGCTGCGCGCTTCGCTCACAATGCTGGGACTAACGATGGGTGTGGCCACGCTCATAACGGTCATGACCATCGTGCAGGGCGCTAACCTCTATGTTGAGCAGAAGATCGCCAACCTAGGCACAAACGTTTTCCAGATCGCGCGCACGCCGTTTGCGGTGACCGACTTCACCATCATCATCAAAGCGCTGAAGTACAAGAAAATTGAACTCGAGGACATGGCCGCCATTGCTGAAGGATGCAGCGCTTGCGAGGAAGTCGGCGCCACCGCCAGCACCACCGTTCGGGCACGGTCCGGCGACAAAGAACTACAGGACGTAAGCCTATACGGCCAAACGGCTAACATGGCAGATATTGACTCGCGAGCAGTCGAACTCGGCCGCTACTTCACTCCATCAGAAGCCGAACACAAGGCCAACGTTTGCTTGATCGGCGACACGCTCGTGCGGGAGCTATTTCTCGGCATGGACCCCCTCGGGCGGTCCATTCGCATCGGCAACGATGAATTCATGGTCGTAGGAGTGATGGAAAAAATCGGCAGCGTCCTCGGCCAGGACCAGGACAACTTCGTCATGGTCCCACTCCCTGTTTTCCTTCGAAATCAGGGAATACATTTTAGCGTCACCATCAACGTCAAGACGAGCACACAGAACTTTGAAAAGGCGCAGGACCAATCACAATTGATCTTGCGCGCGCGGCGCCATCTTACGGGCAATATGGACGACGATTTCTTCATTGGCACGAAGGAGAGTTACATGGCCTTGTGGCGCAGCATCAGCTCGGCGTTTTTCGCCGTGTTCATTATGGTGAGCGCCATTTCGGTGGTCATTGGCGGCATCGTGATCATGAACGTCATGCTGGTGAGCGTGACCCTTCGACGGAGAGAGATAGGCGTCCGGCGCGCAGTGGGCGCGACCAAGCCCGACATCCTGCGCCAGTTCATGGTGGAGAGCGTCCTGCAATGCATTGCAGGAGGCCTCGCCGGCGTCACGCTGGGATTTTTGGTCGCGCTAGCCTTGCGCACGTATACACCGTTCCCTGCCTCCGTACAGACCTGGGTGGCGGTGTTGGGAGTATTCCTTAGCTCCGCGGTTGGACTGTTCTTCGGAATCTATCCGGCATTGCGCGCGTCACGATTGGACCCGGTTGTCGCCTTGAGGTCTGACTGATGACAATTATGACGCTTGCCCAGGCCCGAGAAAATTTTCTCGCTGCGATGGAGACGCTGCGCTCGTCGAAGGTGCGATCCGCCTTGACCGTGCTCGGCATCGTCATCGGGGTGTCCTCGGTGATTTCCATGGCGGCCATCATTCACGGCCTGAACAAGTTCGTGCAGGATAAAGTGGAATCCCTCGGCTCGCGCACGTATTTTCTTACACGATTTCCGCCGGGTTTGGACCCTTCACACATGCCGGAGCGCATCCGCACACGGAAGTATCTTGAATACAACTATGCCGACTTCATCCGCCAAGCCGCTCCCGACGTGCAGATCGTGACCACCGTTGGCACGCGCGGCTTTTTCTTAGGAGATAGCAATCTGATTTCTAGCGGGGACCATAGCGTCGAGAAAGTCATCGTGCGCGGCGCCGAGCCGGAGTACACCGAGGCGATTCCGTTGTTTTCGATCGAGCGAGGCCGCTTCATCAGCGCCTTCGACGAGGAGCACGCGCGTTCCGTCGTGGTGCTGGGTGCGGCCATTAGCGAATCGCTCTTCCCCAGCACGGACGCCGTCGGCAAGACGGTGCGCATCAACGGTGGCGCGTACGATGTCATCGGCGTTTTCGAGCACGACCAAGGCTTGTTCCTCGGCCCAGGCGTGGACATCTTTGCCATCATCCCGCTGAGCAACTTCAAGAAGCAGTACCCCGAGGCCAAAGAGTTGGTGATGCTATTCACAGTCCCCAAGAATGTGAACATCGAACTGGCGCAGGGCGAGGTCATCCAGGCGATGCGCCGCTTACGCCGCGTTCCCCCCGACAAGGAGAATGATTTCGAATTAACCTCGCCGGACTTTCTGAGCAATCTGTGGAATCAACTCACCGGCGCGCTGGTGATCCTCACGACCGTGATCAGCTCGATAGGATTGCTGGTGGGCGGCGTTGGCGTGATGAACATCATGCTCATCTCCGTGACTGAGCGCACCCAGGAAATTGGCGTACGCAAGGCTATCGGCGCTCGCCGCGGGGACATACGTTTGCAGTTCCTGCTGGAAGCCGTGGTCCTGACCCTGGTCGGTGGCACAATCGGCATCTTAATCGGGGCCGGCATATCCACATTGGTGCGCACTCTCGTTCCCTCGATTCCCGCAACGCTGTCTTTTCTGTGGGTGTCGATTGGTTTCGCGATATCCGTCGGCGTGGGCTTGTTTTTCGGCTATTATCCGGCAAACGTGGCGGCCAAACTCGACCCCATTGATTGCCTGCGGTACGAGTAAAGATCCCTAACGCTTCACCGCGACGATTCGGAAACAGGCAGGAGATTGAGGCTGCCCTTCGCCAAAATTCTATCCGCATCGGCAATGCTTTGATCTCGCGCCGCAGTTCAGGCTAAGTCGTCAAACCCTCTGCTAACGGGAGCCACACCTGAAAACGTGTGTCCCCAGGTTTTGAGTTGACTTGAATATTGCCCCTGTGCTTTTTCACAATTCGCTGAACTGTGTCAAGGCCAAGGCCCGTACCCTCGCCGACTCCCTTCGTCGTGAAAAAGGGCTCGAAGATATGCGACTGTATTTCGGGCGATATTCCTGGACCGTTGTCGGCGATCTCGACCACGACGCAGTTGTCCTCGCGATAAATTCGAACTCGAAGTTCGCCTTGGCCTCTCATGGCGTCAATGGCATTGTCAATGATGTTCGTCCAAACCTGATTCAACTCGCTCCCGAACGAATTTACGAGAAGCGGGACTCGTTGATAATCGCGCTGCACAACCACTCCGTGTTTGAGCTTATGGTTCAAAATAGTAAGCGTAGTTTCCAGGCTATTCACGATGTCGACGTTCTGCAGAGGAGTTTGATCCATGTATGTGTACTCTTTAATTGCACGGACCAGGTCGGAGATTCGCGAGGTGGCGCTCTCGATTTCGTTCAGGAGGGTTGCGACCTCGACGGAAGCAGCGATCCGCACCAAAGCGGCCCGGGCCGTATTTGCATCTAGGATCGAGAATAACGATTCGAGTGCTTCCGGCTTAACGTTCTTTCGCGCCAAGTCCGCCGCCATCTGCCACAAGTCGTTCTGTCCGTGGCTGCGCAAGAGGGAATCTATCTGCTCTTCGAGATCACTGATTGTTAGCGCATCCGGAGGCACTTCGTTGCTTTGGACGAATGCGGTTTCCAGCTTTTCGATTTCTACTTTCTGCCCGGCTGTGAGGTCACGACTTCCCAATTCGTGACTCGCGTCGCGGATCTTGTATAGGAGGTCGCGCAACTGGCTTGCGGCGCGCTTGGCGGCGGAAGCCGGATTATTGAGCTCATGCGCGAGCCCTGCCGAAAGTTTTCCTAGAGAAGCCAAGCGGTCGCGTTGTTGCTCCAGTCGAGTGATTTCGCGAATTCTGTCCGACATCAGACCAACGAGACGCTGTGTTAACTCCGGCATTTTCTGCACAAGATCGGGAAACAGCGACGAGGGGAAACGCAGAACGCGGGCGTCCGTGACCGCGCGTACGCCCACGCTGAACTGCTTCATTCTTGAAAAAGGCAGCAATCCGGTCACATCGCCCGGCTTCATCGCAATCACGACCGTTTCGCCACCGATTTCGCCGCGCGCCTGGAGTTGTCCTTCCAGGATCACAAACATTGCGTCGGCGGGGTCGCCCTGGCGAAAGTATGAATCGCCAGCCGCGAGACGCAACTCTTCAGCGTGGCCGATAAACCAGGCAATCTGATCGTCTGGCAGACTAGCGAATACCGGGACGCGAAGCAGTTCCGAATTTTCGACCATTTATACCTTGCTCAAATATTGATGAACGAACTGCACGGCTACCGATCCTTCACCGACTCCGGAAGCTACACGTTTCACCGAGCCGTGCCGTACATCGCCGACCGCGAAAAGGCCGGGAACGTTTGTCTCGAGTAGGAAAGGATCTCTGTCAAGCGCCCAGCCCTTGGGACGCTGGCCGTCCCGTATAAGGTCGGGGCCAGTCAGGATGAAACCTCGTTCGTCGCGCTCCACCACATCCGCGAGCCAGTTAGTGCGCGGCAGCGCCCCGATAAAAATGAACATTGCGCTCGCCGGAACACGCTCTATCTTCTGGGTATCCGAACAGAGAAATGAAATCTCCTCCAAATGTATTTCGCCGTGCACCTCGGCCACGCTGGCGTGCGGCCATATCTGAATGTTAGGAGTCTCCTTGATCTGGTCAATCAGATACTGCGACATCGTGCTAGATAGAGAGCTTCCGCGCACAACGATGACTACTCTTTCCGCGTACTTCGCGAAGTTTATTGCCGCTTGACCCGCGGAATTCGCACCGCCTACCACGTAAACGATCTCGCCCTTGCAAGACAGAGCTTCCGTGGCACCACCACCATAGTAGACACCCGCCCCCTGCAACCGATCGATTCCTGGGGCTTCGAGTCGTCGCCACTGCACTCCCGTAGCTATCATTAATGCATGGCAGGAGATTTCGCTTCCATCCGCCAATTTGATTATCCGGTAGGACCCTTCGGTTCGGACGCCAACGGCCTCTTGCGGCGACAGTATTTCCACTCCAAATCGCTGGGCCTGCACCACCGCGCGGCGGGCAAGATCTCCACCGCTGAGCCCCATTGGAAATCCAAGATAGTTCTCGATGCGCGAGCTCATACCCGCCTGACCGCCGGGAGCTTCCTGCTCTATCATCACTGTATGCAGGCCCTCCGACGCGCCGTAGACGGCAGCCGCCAGGCCAGCCGGCCCGCCACCTACGATCGCCAGGTCATAAAAATTCGTCTGCGCGCGAGTCCTCAACCCT
Organism: uncultured Acidobacteriota bacterium; assembly: GCA_963812645.1. GTDB lineage: Bacteria > Acidobacteriota > Terriglobia > Acidiferrales > UBA7541 > Palsa-147. The sequence goes on along the minus strand of CAWEVU010000011.1, from coordinate 172,723 downwards.
ACCCTTTGCGCGACTTGCGCTGGTGCGCTCTCAAGAAGTTTTGTGCCGTCCGGGAAAAGTACGATTGGAAGACTGACGGCCTCCGGCCCCAGGGCTTCGAGAAGACGTTTCGTTTCCGGATCGTTCGCGGAAAGCTCAACGTCAATCCACTGATAAGGAACACGGTTGCGGGCCAGAAAGTCTCGCAATTCATACGACCGAGGCGACCAACGCGTCCCCAATACTCGCATTCCCTCAAATGTTGGTCGGAAGGAAGCTCGCCAATCGTCGAGCAAATCATCTAATTGCGGATAGAGATGTTCCGAGGGAGGATCCCACGGCTTCAAGAAAAAGTAGTTGATGTTCGCTTGATTTATTGCGCTGATCGCAGCGTTCGTATCAGCGTAGGCAGTGAGGAGTGCCCGCTTGGCTTCGGGGAAGATATGCATCGCTTCCTGCAGAAATGCCACGCCGTCCATGTGAGGCATGCGCTGGTCAGCAAGAAGCAGGGCCACGCTGTCATTTCGCACCTTCAACTGTCTTAAGAGAGTGAGCGCTCGGTCGGGGGAATCGCTCCCTATCACGCGGTATTCAGCACCGTACTTCGAACGCAGGTCGCGCTCGATCGCACGCAGAACATCAGAGTCGTCATCCACGCTGAGCAAAATTGGCTTCGCCATGAATCGTCCCAGATTAGTAAAGAAGGCAATTCTAGACTTCTGAGCCGCTTAAACAACATGAGATGATGGAAGTTCGGTTTGGTCGCATCCAACGGTATAGTTCCGAAACCACAGCCCGAATTCCATCCTAATATGTATGCGGGACACATTCACGGGTGACTGCGAGGGAGGATCTTGGCGTCGGCAGAGCACCCTTGAGTCAATTCTCGGCTTTCATTTAGACATTCGCGACAGGGGCTCGCGCCATTTTCGGAGCGGATCACAGTTTGACGAAGCACACGCGTCGCAGCTGAGGCTCAATAGGAGTCGATAAACATGGCGATAGTCGCCGAGCTGGATCAGTCCAGGAGTTATCGCTTGAGTCTCACGCCGAAAAGCCCAGTGCGGCCACCTCGCCGTTTGGCCTTTATGCAGCCAAGTAAACGATGTCTTTCCATGGAGCTATAGCGGAGCGCGGATGGTCCTTAACTAGGTTGCTCGGAAATTGAGCACGATCTATCCGGTTTTTGGACTAATCATTAGAGACGCGACTGCAGCACTTGCCAACGAGAGGCCTGCACAGATCAGCATTACGGCGCGAAATCCAAAGACAAACGCATGGGAAATAGACATCCGGATCAGCGCCGTCGTGTCGGCATCCAGTCCCGAGGGTAGGTCGAGTCCCGCGAGCTTGCTTTCATTCAACTGAACGTACTGGAGAACGCCGGCCGGAAGTGGTTCGCCCGTGAGGCTGCGATTCAAACTGGAACTGAATAATTTTACCATCACGATCCCGAGGATTGCGATGGCAAGCACGCCTGCAACCCGGGCGACGGCGTTATTGATGCCCGAGGCCGTGCCTGCGCGGTCCTGATCGACGGAACCCATGACCACGGTCGTGAGAGGAGCGACGCTAATCGCCATTCCAAGACCGAGAACGACGAACGCCGGAAGATATCCTTTCCAATAACCGGCCCCCATACCAGGCACGGCGAAGAGAGCGAAGCCTGTTGCCGCAATCAACGGTCCGATGACTAATGGGGCCCTCGGCCCGTAACGCGTGACCAATCCGCCAGACCAGCGCGAAAAAAAGAACATCAGGAGAATTAGCGGCAGTGCGGCGGCACCGGTCGCGGTCGTAGAGTATCCCTGCACCTGGATGAGGTTTAGCGGGAACAAGAAGAAAAAGATTCCCATAGCGGCATAGAGAAACAGAGTGAGCAGGTTCGCGCCGCTAAAACTGTGTGAGGCGAACAGCGTCATCGGAACCATGGGTGAACTTACTTTGATCTCAACGAATACGAAACCAATCAAACACATGAGCCCGGCACTCAGACTTCCGTAAACCAGAGGATGGCCCCAACCGAGACTTGTAGATTCGATGAGCCCATAGACTCCGCCGGCCAATCCGAGAGTCGTGACCACGGCTCCCCACCAATCCACATGGCTGGCATTGGCGGTACGGCTTTCGGGAATATGCCGTAGCGAAATTGCGATCACCCCGGCCGCGAGCGGAACATTGATGAAGAATGCCCAGCGCCAGGAGGCATGCTCGATCAGCCAGCCGCCGAGAACCGGTCCCATGGCTGTTGTGATCGCCGTGAAGCCGGACCAGGTACCGATGGCCGGACCGCGGGTTTTCTCGTCGAAATTTGCGCTGATGATCGATAGACTGCCGGGCACGAGAAAGGCAGCTCCGATGCCCTGGATACTCCGTGCAATCACGAGTTGCTGAATATTCGAGGCAAAACCACAAGCGATGGAAGCCGTTGCGAAAATTCCCACGCCAAGCAGAAATATCGCACGGCGGCCGACCAGGTCGCCGAGGGAGCCGCCAACGAGAATTAAAGCTCCCAGGAACAACCCATAAGACTCGATCACCCATTGCACACCGACCACGGTTGCGTGGAGACTTGCTTGAAGTGCGGGCAGAGCTACATTGACAACCGTGCTGTCGATAAAGGCCATGCTGGAGCCGAGGATTGTCGCTGCGAGGATCCAGCGCCTGGCCCGATCCGTGCACGGAACGTCAGCATGCACCGACCGGACAACTGCTTCATCGCATGGCGGTTTCATATTCTGAGCGCGCGTCGCAGTTTTTGTAGCGTCCGACTTTAACCGCGCATCAAACATGCTACTGCAAGTCTTAGATGTTGGGCTTTGGGACGTCTTTTTAATCGAGGTGAGAAGTGGAAATCAATCCCGCCGCCGGAAAGCCGGCTGCCCCCTCCATCCTGGTGAATGTTCCGAAGCTGGTCACTGCATACTACGAGTTGCGCCCAGACCCGAGCGACCCGCGGCAGCAGGTCGTCTTCGGAACGTCCGGCCATCGCGGATCGGCATTCGACGGCGCGTTTAACGAGTGGCACATCCTCGCAATCACTCAGGCGATTTGCGATTACCGTAAGCTGCAGAACATCGACGGTCCGGTCTTCCTTGGGATGGACACTCACGCGCTGTCCGAGCCTGCATTCGCAAGTGCGCTGGAAGTGCTTGCTGCTAACGGCGTCCAGGTGATGCTTTCGGAAGGAACTGCCTACACGCCGACGCCGGCCGTCTCCCACGCGATTCTGCGTTACAACCGCGGAAGAAAAAGCGGGCTCGCCGACGGTATCGTCATCACTCCGTCTCACAATCCGCCGGACGACGGTGGCTTCAAGTACAATCCTCCGCACGCAGGGCCCGCCGATTTGCACGTCACCTCCTGGATCGAATCGAAAGCCAACGAGTTTCTTCGGAACGCACTCGACGGCGTAAAACGAATGCTATTCGCACAGGCACTTCGAGCATCGACGACCAAGAGATACGACTACCTACACTCCTACGTCGGTGATCTCGAGAATGTGGTCGATATGGCGGCGATCCGCGATTCCAAGATTACGCTTGGCGTTGACCCACTCGGAGGCGCGGGTATTGATTATTGGCCTGTGATCGCCGAGCGGTACGGTCTCAATCTGACAGTGGTGAACCAATCCGTTGATCCAACGTTTCGATTTATGACGGTCGATTGGGACGGCAAAATTCGTATGGATCCGTCTTCTCCTTACGCCATGCAACGGCTTATCGGATTGAAAGACAAATTCGATATCGCTTTCGCCGCCGACACCGACCACGACCGGCACGGCATCGTAACCAAGGGGAGCGGCTTGTTGCCCCCAAACCACTACCTCTCCGCGTGCATTGACTACCTGTTTGCGAATCGGAGCAGCCGGGGTAAAGATGTCGCCGTCGGGAAAACTGTGGTGAGCAGCAGCATGATCGATCGCGTCAGCGCGCGTTTGTCACGCCGGCTGTACGAGGTGCCCGTGGGCTTCAAGTGGTTTGTCGAAGGACTGCTGGCCGGAAAACTGGGCTTTGCCGGAGAAGAGAGCGCGGGGGCCTCGTTTCTGCGGCGCGACGGCAGCGTGTGGACCACCGACAAGGATGGCATCATTCCTTGTCTGCTTTCCGCGGAAATCACGGCGCGTCTCGGAAAAGATCCGGGCCAAATCTACGGCGAACTCACTCGTGAACTCGGGAATCCGCTTTACGATCGCATTGAAGCTCCCGCCACGGCGGAACAAAAGGCCGCACTCGAGAAATTGGCGCCGGCCGATATCCGTGTGAATGAAATCGCCGGTGAAAAGGTCGAGCAGATTTTGACTGCCGCTCCCGGAGATGGCCAATCGATCGGCGGAATTAAGGTGATCGCAAAAAACGGCTGGTTTGCGGCGCGCCCTTCGGGCACCGAAGATATCTACAAGATTTACGTCGAGAGCTTCCTCGGCCAGGACCATCTGCGACGGATCGAAGAGGAAGCCCAGTCCATAGTCTTAGAGACGCTGGCACGCAGCGCCCGAGCAGCGGCTGGCAGCTAAGCCGAAGGAGCCATTTATGAGCAGTCCTGCTTTCAGCAATCGGCCCTCGGATACAGCTGTCTCGGATGCTCTCACTGATTTGGCTTTGGACCTGCGATGGTCTTTCAATCATTCTGCGGATCAGCTCTGGGAACGCATCGACCCCGAACTTTGGGACCAGACCCACAATCCCTGGGTTGTGCTGCAAACTGCATCCCGGGAAAGACTGCAGAGTGTCACCGCTGACCCGATCTTCCAAACGCTCCTGACTGATCTCCATCGCGAAAAGCAAATGATCGAGCAGTCAGAAGGCTGGTTTCAAAAGGCACATCCTCATTCCAGTCTCTCGGCGGTCGCGTATTTCTGCATGGAATTCATGTTGAGCGAGGGGCTGCCAATTTATTCGGGCGGGCTTGGAAACGTGGCCGGCGATCAGCTCAAGTCGGCAGGCAATTTGGGCGTACCGGTTATCGGCATCAGTCTTCTCTACCAACAAGGGTATTTTCGGCAAGAGATCGACGCGCAGGGTCAGCAGCAGGCCTTATATCCATTCAATGACCCTGGGCAACTGCCAATCCAACCTTTGCGACAGCCAAACGGCCAATGGCTGCGCCTATCCATCGACTTTCCCGGCGCCAAGCTCTGGATCCGCACTTGGCAGGTGCAGGTGGGCAGAGCGAGATTGTATCTGCTCGATACAAACGATCCTGCGAATATCCCGGCGTACCGCGGCATTACCACCGAACTTTACGGAGGGGGCCCGGAGTTGCGCCTAAAGCAGGAATTGGTTCTTGGGATCGGAGGCTGGCGGCTCCTGAGGGCGCTCGGATTGCAGCCTGAAGTGTGCCACCTCAATGAGGGTCATGCGGCGTTCGCCGTGCTGGAGCGAGCTCGCTCGTACATGACAGATAACAAAGAGCCATTCGACCTGTCGCTTACGGTCACACGTGCTGGCAACCTCTTTACTACCCACACCCCCGTCGCAGCGGGCTTTGACCGTTTCGCTCCCGACCTGATGGAGTGGTATTTCAGGAAGTACGCAGAGGAAGCTCTGTCGATCTCTCTACAGGACCTTTTGGCGCTCGGGCGGAGCGACCGCAATGATTCTTCCGAGCCATTCAATATGGCCTACTTGGCATTCCGGGGCAGTGGCGCCGTTAACGGCGTCAGCCGGTTGCACGGTCAGGTCAGCCGGCGAATCTTTCAGCCGCTGTTTCCGAGGTGGCCGGAGATCGAAGTGCCGGTGACTCATGTGACAAACGGAGTGAACACGCCTACGTGGGATTCTGCACGAGCAGACCGCCTGTGGGAAGCCGCCTGCGGAAAAGACCGCTGGCGCGAAGTGACCGAAGGAATGGAGCAGGATATTCGCAAGGTCAGCGACTCCGATCTGTGGGAGCTCCGCGCCGATGGTCGCAAGTCTCTCGTTCAATACGTTCGCAAACGCCACTCAAGGCAATTGGCAGAGGCGGGAGCTTCCTCCGAGGACATCACGCAGGCCTCCCAGGCGCTCGACACCGACACTTTGACCGTCGGCTTCGCGCGCCGTTTTGCGGCTTACAAGCGCCCCAACCTTCTTTTGCACGATCCGCCGCGCCTCCTTCACATCCTTACGAATAGCGAACGCCCGGTCCAGCTCGTACTCGCGGGAAAAGCCCATCCACAGGACCTCGAGGGCCAAAACATGATCCGGCAGTGGATCGAGTTCTCCCATCGCCCGGAAGCGAAGTCTCGAGTCGTCTTCCTGAGTGACTACGATCTACTCATGGCGGAGCAACTGGTTCAGGGCGTCGATCTGTGGGTGAACACGCCTCGACGTCCCTGGGAAGCGAGCGGCACAAGTGGCATGAAAGTGCTCGTCAATGGCGGACTCAATTTTTCGGAGTTGGATGGCTGGTGGGCGGAAGCCTACTCTCCGGAGGTCGGCTGGGCCATCGGTGACGGACGCGAACACGGCGACGATCCTTCGTGGGACGCGGCGGAAGCTGAAGCCCTATACAGCATTCTCGAGCGAGAGATCATCCCCGAATTCTACTCGCGCGACGACCGGGGAATTCCGCGCAGCTGGGTTGCGCGCATGAGAGAAAGCATGGCTCGCTTGACTCCGGCCTTCTCGACGAACCGGGCGGTGCGCCAATATACCGACGAACACTACGTACCCGCTGCAGCTGCGTTTCGCCAGCGCGCCGCAAAGCAGGGTTCGCTGGGAGCTGAATTGCTCAATTGGCGGGCCCAGCTCGCAAAGCACTGGTCAGCTCTGCACTTTGGCAGCGCGACAGTTGAACAAAAGGAAGGCCAGTTCGTCTTCCAGGTTCAGGTTTTTCTTGACGATCTCGATCCCGATGCCGTAAGAGTCGAACTGTATGCGAATGCGCTGAACGGTGATGCGCCGGTCACGCAGCCGCTGAATCGTGGTGAACACCTCGTCGGCTCCACAAACGGCTTCAGCTACGGTGCCCTAATTCCCGTGACTCGTCCCGCAGCTGACTACACACCGCGACTCGTTCCCAAGAATAGCGGAGCCTTCGTGCCGCTAGAAGCTCCTTTCATTCTGTGGCACGACTCGCCCTCCTGGCGCTGACAGAAGCATGGGAACGTTGCCAAATTGTGGTGTTTAAAATAGTGAACCCGTTGGAAAGAAGTCTGTCGCACAAAAATAAATTAGCCGAAGATAAACAATGTCGATTCGACCCATAAAGCGGCTTAAATGTGAATCGTGACGTCTCTTTGACCTCTTCGAGGCTGAGGGCGAGCCTAAGGAAGTCGTCTGCGTCCACCGAAACGTCTTTTCGCGTCGCTAGCTCTTTTAAATCCCTGTTCAAGTCCCTGTTATTCCCTGTTCGGCCGAGGGCGTTAATTCTGTATTTTCCGCACAACTCCAGGCCGGTGAATCGGTTTCGGCCAATCGTGACCTACGAACTCGCCCAACGTACCGAGTTTTCCCTGTATTTTCCCCTGTTCTTGGCGGGAGAGTAGTTCGCTCGTGACTGGCTCCTCCGCCAGTCAGGCAGGGCATCTCTCTCTCCGAGTTCTCTTTGGCGCGAAACATCGATTTTGCTGGCCAAAACAGACAGATAACGCGCGGAACAGTCTCGTTAGTTTCAATCGACCGCGAACCGTGGCGCCAATCGGGCGGTATTTCTCCAACGCAGTTCGAGCAGTTCCCTTTCGCGGAGCCTACAGAACCCCATTCCAAATTGACTACCCTCGCCGGAACCATTCTTTAGAATCCTCTCGCTGTTTCTCGTAGCCATTTGAGATGTCCTGTACTCGTCCGTTTTTTGCAAATGACACGCAAAAACGCCAAGAACGTATTGAAGGACGGGATCCCCATTGTCCTGAGAGTGTCCCGCATCCTTGTCCACATAACTCTCGCAAATCGCACACAGTCTGACGCTGTAACCAGAGAGGTTAGCCACCCAGATTTGTCGTCCACAAATCAGATGTTTTTGGTCCCAACGTATGCAAGACGTCCGCTCGTGGCGCGATATGCTGTACGATCAGGTAAGCGCCGCAAACAGGAGAATATCTCTTGACGCGAACTACCCTCATTCGCCCCACGATGGCACTGTTGTTTCTCTCAGTGGCCACCTGTGCGTTCGCCCAGGAAGTGCGGGTCGAGAGGTCCCAAATGCCGGACGCAGACCAGAAGACCGCCGATGAGCAAAGCAAAGGGGCCACAGTCCACGGCTACTTCATGGAGATCAACGGAGGGCGGATCCTGTACAAAGTCCAGCTGACCGTCAACGGCCACTCGAAGGATGTCATTATCGACTCTAAGGGCAACATCCTCAAAACCGAAGACGAGGTCGCTCTCGACAAATTGCCGGCGGCGGTGCGAAGAGCTCTGCAAAAGAAAGCTGGCCCCGGCACGATCACGAGAACCGAATCAATTACCAAACTCGGCTCGATCGTCGCGTATGAAGCCAAGGTGATCACCAACGGCAAGAAGTCTGAGGTTCAGGTCGGCCCCGACGGGATGCCTCTCGATCACGAAGAATGACTTTACACGACGAGTGTTCAGTTCGCGGACGTGACTGCGAAAGCGACGCGCGCGGTTCATGCAGCGTGTTCGAATAAGAAATGATTTTTGATGCACCGAGGGCGCTTCGCGGCAATTCTACCAAGACCTTTGGGACTGACTGCCGCGCGTTGACTTGCCCGCAGTCGCGGCCTAACATGCCTCGCCAAGCGCGGCATCCCTGCAATGATCGGCCAGACCATCTCGCACTACCGCATCGTGGAAAAACTTGGCGGCGGTGGCATGGGTGTCGTCTACAAAGCGGAAGACGTAACCCTGCACCGGTTTGTCGCTTTGAAATTTCTTCCGGATGAAGTAGCCCGAGACCCGCAAGCGCTGGCCCGCTTTCAGCGCGAGGCGCAGGCGGCATCTGCCCTGAACCATCCGAATATCTGCACGATCTATGAAATCGGTCAGCAAGATAGTCAGCCGTTTATTGCGATGGAGTTTCTCGACGGCCAAACGCTGAAGCATCGTATCGGTGGCCGTCCTATGGAAATCGAAACAGTCCTCGATCTGGCCATCCAAATCGCGGACGGGCTGGACGCGGCCCACGCCAAGGGGATCGTCCATCGGGACATCAAAGCGGCAAACATCTCTGTGACCGAGCGCGGCCACGCCAAGATTCTGGATTTTGGTCTAGCCAAACTGGAACCGTCGGGCGCTGCCGCGAATCTTTCGGCGATGCCCACAGCCAGCGAGCTGGAACAGCTCACCCGGCTGGGCGCGGCGATCGGCACCATCACAAACATGTCACCCGAACAGGTGCGAGGGGAAGAGCTAGATGCTCGCACTGATTTGTTTTCTTTTGGTGTGGTGCTCTACGAGATGGTGACGGGGGCTCTCCCCTTCCGCGGCGAGACGTCTGGCGTGATTGCAGAAGCAATTCTGAATCGCACGCCAGTTGCGCCAGTTCGACTGAATCCCGACCTTTCGCCCAAGCTCGAAGAAGTCATCAACAAGGCGCTGGAGAAAGACCGAAAGCTGCGCTACCAGAGCGCCGCTGAAATTCGCACGGATTTGCAGCGGCTGAAGCGAGATTCGGATACGACCCGTTCAGCCGCCGTGGCAGCGCAGGTCGAGTCGAAGTCCGCCCGGAAATCCATTCGATGGGCGGCGGTCGCTGGCGCAACAATCGTGGTCATCGGACTAGCCGTGGCCGGTTGGCTGTTTTTCTCTCGCAAGGCGCACGCGCTGACGGACAAGGACACCATTGTCCTCGCCGACTTCACGAACTCGACCGGCGATGCGGTATTTGATGGCACACTGCGGCAAGGACTCTCGGTGCAGCTAGAGCAATCGCCCTTCCTGAGCATTATCTCTGACCAGCAAATCCAGCAAACTCTCCAGATGATGGGCCAGCCAGCCGACACAAAACTCACACCAACGATTGCGCGGGAACTCTGCCAGCGAACGGTGAGCGCCGCAGTCCTCGACGGTTCGATAGCGCAGATTGGCACGCAGTACCTTCTGACCGTCAAGGCGGTCAACTGCGCCAGCGGTGAATCGCTGGCAAGCACCGAGGCTCAGGCGACCGACAAGAACCAAGTCCTCGATGCTCTGGGAAAAACAGCTTCGGAAATTCGAAGCAAGCTGGGCGAGTCGCTGAGCACGGTGCAGAAATTCGATACTCCACTTGAGCAGGCCACCACGCCGTCGCTTGAGGCCCTGAAAGCCTTCAGTTCAGGTTTTCAAGTTCATACTACTGCCGGGGATGCTGCGGCTATCCCGTTTTATAAGCAGGCCATCGAACTCGACCCAAAATTCGCACTCGCCTACGCATGGTTGGGCCTCGCATATAATGGTGTTGGTGAACTCAGCATGGATGTTGAGTGCAACCGCAAAGCTTACGAACTGCGCGACCGAACGAGCGAGCCTGAGAGGTACTTCATCACGGCTCGCTTCCAAAAGGTGGTCACCGGGAACCTGGAAAAGGCCGAAGAAGCCCTCCAGCTATGGATACAAGCTTATCCCCGCGCAGCACTCCCACATGTTTACTTAGCGGGAGCCATCTACCCGGATACAGCACAATATGAAAAAGCGGTGGAACATGGCAGAGAGGCGGTCCGCTTGGGTCCGAACTTTTCCCCCTCGTACTACGTCCCAATTCGTGACTACATCTCACTCAATCGCCTCGATGAGGCGAAGGCCACGTATGAGCAAGCTCTCGAACGCAAAATGAAAAGCTCTTACTTCATTCTAGCCCTGTATCAGATTGCCTTTTTGCAAAACGATTTAGCGGGGATGGCGCAGCAGGTGGCAGCGTCGGCGGGCAAGCCGGGGCTAGAAGCCACCTTGTTGGCGAACGAGGCCGATACCGCTGCCTATTCCGGAGGGCTTAGGGCCGCCCGAGAGTTTTCCCGTCAGGCAGTAGATTCTGCCGAACGGGCTGGAGACAAGGAAGCGGCTGCAACCTACTCCGCCCTTTCAGCCCTCCGAGAAGCCTTGTTGGGCAACGCAGACGAAGCAAGACGGCGTGCCACTTTGGCAATGAAGCATCCCGCAGGCCACGACCTGCAGTATGCTTCCGCGCTTGCGTGGGCCTACGCCGGAGACGACGAGCGAGCCCGAAAACTTACCGACGATTTGGACCAGAGGTTCCCGGAAGCCACAATCGTGCAGTTCAATTACCTGCCAACCCTCCGCGCAAAGTTTGCGGTCAGCAAGGGAAATGCTTCTGAAGCCCAGGAGATTCTCAGAGTCGCGCTGCCGTATGAGCTAGGACGAACGACTTACAGTAGTTACGGCTGGACATCCCTGTATCCTGTCTATGTCCGCGGAGAAGCCTATCTAGCCGCCCATCAGGGCAGCGAAGCCGCAACCGAGTTCCAGAAAATCCTCGACCATCGCGGAATTGTGCTCAACGAACCCATCGGCCCACTCGCGCATCTCCAAATCGGCAGAGCCTACGCTATGCAAGGCGACGCCGCCAAGGCCAAGGCGGCGTATCAAGATTTCGTAGCCCTTTGGAAAGACGGCGATCCCGACATCCCCATCCTCCAGCAAGCCAAGGCCGAGTACGCGAAGCTAAAGTGAAGCTGAACCTGGAGACTGTAATGAAAATCGAAATCATTCACTGCCCGACGTGAGAGAACAATAACGCCAAGGTCACGAGTCTCGTGGCCCTCATCAAGGCCCGCCTACATGTCGAACCTGTCTGCACGCCTGGCAAAATCGGTCAGTTCGATGTGATCGCGGACGGCGAGATGATCAGCAAGCGCGGTGGGAACTGGATCACGCGCCGCTTCGGCGCAGGCTATCCTGATCTCGACGGCGTGGTCGAGCGTCTTGAGAAGCGGTCCGCGAACGACGCAGCGCGGTAGACACGACTCCGTGCCGGTGCCCGCGACTTCCCTATGCGTTCCGCGAGTGGCGCCCCCCAGTTGCATTGACAGATTTACGCCGACGCCATTCCGGGCGTCACGTGTATCTGGGCGTAGTTTCGGTGCGCACGTGTCGGCAACTGATACACGCGCTTGCTGAAAATCGGATATCAGGTATTTCCGGTATAGTGCACCAGTGTTTCAATGTGGGACACTGCGGGACACGATGGCCCAGGCCCAGCCAGTTACGGAGAACGTTCGCGAATTGCTCAGTTGCATGGACAACATTGCCGCGAAGCTAGAGAGCGCTCGGGACGCTAAGGATAGGTTGGTCCTACTCAAACAGTTCCGACTGCTGCTAGACCTCGCGGACAAAGTAATCACGCGGGAGTTTCTCACTGAGAAGAGCTAAATATTCAAACTGAGTCACCACGCAACCCCGGCTGAATTGACAGACTTGCGTCCCCGCCATTCCGCGCGGTTTGCTCAGCCTGAATCAGAACCGATTCCCGCGGAGGCCGTCCGAGGGTTGATTTCGGTGTGCACATGTAGGCGGCTGCTTTTCCGCACCTGAGGAGTTGATCGGCCGTGATCCGCCGGACACGTTCGCGCAATTCTTCCACATCGATTGGCCCGCCAGCAGCGAAGCGGTACATGGTCACCCTGATTGCAGTCTAGCGCACGGCAAAGCATCGCCCTCAATCGTCATCTCGGTTTTCAGAACTCAGGATGCAGAGGCCAGGGTGAGTGCGGGTCAAAATCGCTACCCTCGCCTGAAGCGAAGATAGGCACCCTCAAGGCCCAGACCGAAGAAGGCTCGGCCACCCGCTGCGCCACCCGACATTTTGGCGCGTGATCTACGTCACGGAAACCGTCACTTGGGCCAGCGAGAATAACTTGGGAGAACAAGAAACATGAGAATCTTGCTTGCGATCGATGACTCCAAATTCTCCGAGGCAGCTGTACAAGCTGTAATCGAGCAAGCGCAGCCGCAAGATACAGAAGTTGAAGTGTTGCATGTCGTGGAACCGCCATCACTACTGGTGGCCAGGAAGATGGGTGGCTATGATCCTCGCCTCGACGCCGTGTGGGATGCAGAAACAAAGGAGGCAGAGGCATTGGTCACAAAAGTCGCGAATGATTTGCGCTCCAAGGGTCTGAAAGTGATCGCAACAGTGGAACAAGGTGAGCCAAAATCCAAAATCCTCGTCGCAGCTTTACACTGGTGTGCCGACTTGATCGTTATCGGGTCACATGGCCGCAAGGGCTTTGGAGAGTTTTTACTAGGAAGCGTGTCAGATGCCGTAGCACGTCACGCGCCGTGTTCTGTCGAAATCGTGCGAATCTCCAAGCGCGGGGGAGAGCGGAAGGAATGAACCGTGAGAATTCTTCTTGCAGTCGACGAATCCAAATTCTCTGAAGCAGCGGCGGATGCAGTCGTCGCCCAAGTGAAGACGAACGGTACAGAAATAAGGTTGATGCACGTGCTTGAGCCATTTCCCGTGGCTCTGGCGGAGCAAATGGGGAGCAAAGGTTCTCCTGACTTCACTGCTGCGCGGCAGGCGATCCGAGATCAGGCCACGGCATACCTTAGTAAGACTGCGGATAGGCTTCGCTCCGCCGGATTCGAGACTTCCTATTTATTGGAGGAAGGCGACGCGCGACTAATCATCCTCGACTACGCGGAACGTTGGGCCGCCGACCTAATCATCGTTGGCTCCCGTGGGCTAACGGGCATAAAAGGCTTCTTGATGGGAAGCGTTTCCGAGGCTGTGGCCCATTATGCTCGATGCTCAGTCCAAATCGTTCGAGTGCGATCCCATCACTGAATTGCCGCAACTGAGCTAAGGAGAGCGTATCGGTAGACTAGCACCGAGTACGGAATCAGTCATAATACGCTTGCGAGCACAAGTCTTTCAGGACTCGGCGTATCTTTTCGGGAGGCAAGTCCATTGGCCAAGCCTCAAGAGGCTTCAACTCAAACGCCTCAAACGGAACCAGGACCGCCGCACGACTTGAGCACGCTCTCGCTCCAATCTGCCGAGTCCGAGTCGGGAGTTTCCGCCGAAGGTCTCACCAGCTTCGAAGCGCAGGCTCGACTGGACAAGTACAGCTACAACGAGCTTCCCGAAGAGAAGTCAAATTTCATACTCAAATTCCTGTCCTATTTCTGGGGACCAATTCCTTGGATGATCGAGGTGGCTGCGATCCTGTCGGCTTTCGTCCGGCATTGGGAGGACTTTGCGATCATCCTGGCGCTGCTGTTGATGAACGCCGGCGTGGGCTTCTGGGAGGAATACCAAGCGGGTAACGCTATCGCCGCGCTGAAGGCCAAACTGGCATTACACGCCCGAGTCAAGCGCGACGCAAGCTGGAGAACTATCCCTGCGCGCGAGTTGGTGCCGGGGGACTTGATGCGAGTCTGCATCGGTGAAATCGTCCCCGCAGATGCCCGCCTGTTGCAAGGCGACCCGATCGAGGTTGACCAATCTGCGCTCACGGGAGAATCGTTGCCCGTTGAGCGCAAATCGGGCGAAGTGGTCTATTCAGGTTCCATCATCAAGCAAGGAGAGGGTGACGCTCTGGTCTACGCCACAGGGCAAAACACCTATTTCGGGAAGACGGCACACCTGGTCGAAACCGCTCATACGGTTAGCCATTTTCAACGTGCGGTCTTAAAGATCGGCGATTTTCTCATCGTCATCGCTCTCGCTCTCGTCATTCTGATCCTTGCCGTGGCTCTGTTCCGCGGTGACAAGATGCTCACCACGTTACAGTTCGCATTGGTTTTGACCGTCGCCGCCGTCCCTGTAGCCATGCCCGCTGTTCTGTCCGTGACAATGGCCGTCGGCGCTCGCAGACTGGCCGAAAAACATGCCATCGTCACGCACTTGGCTGCCATGGAGGAGATGGCCGGAATTGATGTGCTGTGCTCCGACAAGACCGGCACGTTGACGCAGAACAAACTGACCCTGGGCGATGCGTTCTGCGCAAGCGGTGTGGGATTTTCGGAGCTGATCCTTGCGGCCGCGCTGGCCTGTCGTGTGGACAGTCCAAGCGCCATTGACGCCGCTGTCTTGAGCGGCCTGAAAGACCGGCAGGAGCTGGATAAATACCAGATCTTGCACTTCCAGCCGTTTGATCCGGTGCACAAACGGACGGAGGCCATTGTCCGAGGGCCCGAAGCCGCCGAATTCCGGGTTTCCAAAGGCGCAGTGCAAGTGGTTCTTGAGCTGGCAGCTGATGCCAATCAGGTTCGAGGCGCAGTCGAAGCGGCGGTGCAGGGATTTGCCGCGCGCGGCTTCCGCTCCTTGGGAGTAGCTCAGACCACGGAAGGCGGCCAATGGCGATTCCTGGGCGTCTTGCCGCTATTTGATCCTCCGCGAGAAGATTCAAAAGCGACAATTGCGACGGCTGTACAGATGGGTGTGAAGGTCAAGATGGTTACGGGCGACCAAGTCGCCATCGCCAAAGAAATGGCGCGTCAACTGGGATTGGGTCAAAACATTGTGGATGCTGCTGTTCTCGCGGAATCGAACCATTTGGATTCGGGTGAGCTAGCCAAAGCGATTGATGCGGCGGACGGGTTCGCCCAGGTATTTCCGGAACACAAGTTCCGCCTCGTCCACGCCCTACAGGACCAGAAGCACATCGTGGGAATGACCGGTGACGGCGTGAACGACGCTCCGGCGCTGAAGCAAGCTGACGCAGGAATCGCTGTTTCGGGAGCCACCGATGCGGCCAGAGCCGCTGCAGATATCGCTCTGCTGAATCCAGGCCTTTCCGTGATCATCGATGCCATTAAAGAAAGCCGGAACATGTTCCAGCGGATGAATAGCTACGCTATTTATCGCATTACGGAAACTATCCGCGTCTTGCTGTTCATGACGCTTTCGATCTTAGTGTTTAACTTTTATCCGGTGACTGCGGTGATGATCGTGCTGTTGGCAATCCTCAACGACGGAGCGATTCTGTCCATCGCCTATGATCGCGTGCGCTACTCAGAGCTCCCGGAGTCGTGGAACATGCCCGTTGTACTTGGCGTCGCAACTACACTGGGAATCGCGGGCATTTTCGCTTCTTTTGGACTTTTCTACCTAGGCGAACGGGTCTTTCACCTCAGTCGCGAAATGATTCAATCCTTGATGTACTTGAAGCTCTCCGTCGCGGGTCATCTGACCATCTTCATCACCCGAACCCGCCGCCCTTTCTGGAGCATTCGGCCAGCGGCGATCCTGTTCTTCGCAGTTCTGGGGACACAAGTGATCGCCACGTTGCTTGCCGTCTACGGTGTTTTCATGGCCCCGATCGGTTGGCCTTGGGCCCTCTTTGTATGGGGCTACGCGCTGGCGTGGTTTCTCGTCAATGACCGAGTAAAACTCGGGGCTTACAAGATCTTCGATCCACAGGAGGCTGGTTTGATGGCCCATTTTTGGGAGAAGCGCAGAGGACTTTCGGTCGCGAAGTAGATTTTGGAAGGAGGAATTATGCGTCTATCGGCAAGAGCTCTCACTTTTGCTTGCGGGTTGATTTGGGGAGGAGCAATTGCATGTTTGGGGCTGCTTCACCTCGCATTCCCTAGTTACGGAACCAGTTTCCTCGACGGCATCAGCTCCGTTTACCCGGGCTTCCATGGCGCCCGTAGCTTAGGGGACACTTTGGTTGGGGCGGCCTACGCATTAATCGACGGCGGAGTGGGCGGCTTCATTTTTGGCTGGCTGTACAACCTGTTCGTCGGGCAGGTCTCCGCCTGATAAAATTGAGAGAGGGGGCGAGCCTTCTCCGACAGGCTCACCGTTCAGGGTGCGCATAGAGAGCGATACTGCGCAGTAAACGCCAGAAGTATTATCTCGCCAAGTCGTCTCGCGGAGTCTCGACGACGCCCAATCTTGTGCCCACTGCAGACTTCGATCTCCACTTGAGGTTTTGTGCCGTACTTTGTGACGTAACCCCGCTTGGCTAGCTCCGGCAAGTCCTGTCTTTGCGTGTCCGCTGCTGTCCACGTCAAAACGGCGCAATCGCTCGCAACCTCAACGCTGCTGGCCATTTAGGTACACTCGTGTCACTCCCTGTCATCGTCGGTTGTAGAATTTGCAAGCAGGGGGTCGCCGGTTCGATCAGGGCCACGGAAGGAGCCCGGCACAGGTCAACCACCTGTGCGGTGAAATGGCACAAACTGGATATCAATTGCGCCGGTTGTTTACTCGTGGTGGAGAAATCGGTGTTCCTGCTCTCGCCAATCGAGCGGCACGCTTTGCCGAATCTCTTTGAGCGTTAGATTGGGTCGGTGGTCGCCCATCAAGATCGCCTCGGTGATTCGCGGCGAAAGGATCGCGCACTGCAAAATCTTCCGGACGTAGCGCCGAGTGAGGCCTGCACTGCCTGCGAGCTGTCCTACTGTGTTCACGTCTCGGGCAACGATTCGTTCATACCAATCGCGGGCGCGCGCAATTGCGTTCGCGAGCGACGTGACGGGAGTTCGATCGAACCCCAAGCCATTTTGAGGGGTAACGAGGCAAAGCTTGCTTCCTCGACGAAGAGCGCCGAAGGCGCTAGTGAGCGTCATAGTGTCAGCTTTGTGTGTCCGCAAAGATGCGGAGGCTTCAGGGTTCTCGGCCAAAAGGGTTGCGAGCAGCTTAGTTTTGTCGATCTCGATCGTCACCGACGTGCTGCCAAGCACCACGCGTTTCAGAATATTGATTAAGAGCTCGTGCTGCTTTGACATCTCCAGCATCGGCCAGCCGGTGGCCAAATCCTTGGCGCAATCCGCAGCGGCGTCTTTGCTTGGTCCGTCTTCCATTCCCGTGGTGCACTTCTCGGGCGCTTTCAGCAGAAGGAGTATTTGCGACTCGACCAACTGCTCGAGTTCTTTCGCTGGAAAACGTGCAATTGCGGGCCTGCTGCCATAAGCCCGTATCGCGGCCTGCGATGTGAAGTATCGATAGCGTCTTGCATTCTTGACGGCATGCGTTGGCGTGAAGCGGCCGCCTTTATTATCAAACAGTCTGCCGATTAGAAAACTCGGAGAAGAGCGAGATGTCCCCTTGCGGTGCGGCCGATCGTTCACTTGCAGTAGCGCCGAAACCCTGTCCCAGAGCCTTCTCGGTACGATCGGCTCGTGTTGGCCCGGATGAGATTGACCTCGGTGGGAAATTTGTCCGAGGTAAATTCGATTGTTGAGAAGGTGGTGTAGCGCACCTCGTGAGTATGTTGCGCCCCCTGCAGTTCTCCCACCAACGCTCGTACGAATTTTAGATCGGATTTGATTGCGTCCCAAGAATTTCTGAAGTTTCGAAACGCTGCGCAGCCGCAAATATTGCCGAAAGATTTCACGTACGGTACGGGCCTCGGCTGGATTGATCACAAGTCGGCGTTCCACGCAATCGTATCTAAAACATCTTCGTGAACAAAGGTCAGAGGACATACGGTGCTCGGCCATCCCGCAGTCCATGCCCTGTACAAACTGTACGGGTGTGATGAGCCAACCAATTCCCGGCGGCCTTAGGTGTATGGAATGTGGGGCCCAATGGATCCGCCCTGGCGCCGTGAGCGTGCCCTCATTTAGCCGCGCGGATGCCTTGAGCGGAACTCCATTCCGGTGATTGCACGGGGAATTTTACAAACTGCTCACCGCAGGGACGCGTGAAGGCAGTGGCTGCCGATCGCCCAATTAGGGTCTGTTTGTGGGCACAGAAAATCGCCAATTTCCAGTGCGCGAAATCAAGCAGTTGTGGCCGCCGCGGAAGTGGGGTTGGTGGGCAGGTTTGAACGTCTTTGTTTTCCGATCCTAGCGATGTCGATGCCGAAGGCGCAGCGGTGAGATCGAGCCTCATCATCCGTAATACTATGTCACCTACGTGATCAACGACCACGGTGCGGCGAGCAATCGGGGCGCAGCCGGTGGACGGCGCGCCTCGGCACGCGATCAGCGAAGCGCAAACGGATGGGATCCGGGCTTATGCGTGGTCGCCCGATGGGAAGACTTTGGAGGTCGAGCGGAGGCATGTGGAATCGGATGCGGTGTTGCTGAGGGATTCGGGGGCAGTGCGATGATGGGTGGGTGCGGAGTTCGAGGCCGGGGGACGGTGCCCCTGCCAAAGATTGTTTCTTTTTCGAGGTATGATACGCAGATGTTCTTTCCCACTCGCAGACTGCTTTTCGCGGTTCTAATTTTTGCGGCGCACCAGGCGAGCGCGGCGCGCGCCACTCTGGCGCAATCTGCGCAGGGGGACGATCAGCTTGCTGCGATTCGCAGCGCGTGTGCCGAGGATGCGCAAAAGTTCTGCGCGAACGTGCAATCGGGTGGCGGCCGAATCCTGGCCTGCCTCAAGGAGCACAAGGATTCGCTGTCTGATAGATGCAGACAGGCAGCGGGTCTGCCTCCGAAATCAAACAATGGTGCCGCGCCCGGCGCTCCCGCTTCGCCAGCTGTGCCGCCCAGTTCTTCACCGAGCGGGCCGGCTGCGGACTCGCACGGCAAACCGGCGCCCGCAACCAAAGCTGCCGCGAAGCCGGTCACCGTCCTTGGAGAACGCTTCGTGCAGCGCTCGGTGATCGACACCCAGCAGGGCGGCATGACGGCAGCAACCGTTTACGTTCCAGAAAACTGGCACTTCGAGAGCAAGATCGAGTGGCACTACGGGTGGGTCGAGGTTCCGGTCAATCCATCCTGGCAGGCTGAAAACGCCGCCAATGCTGAAGCCTATTTCCAATACGAGTCTTTGCGTCTGGCGAATGTGGACGTAGCGCCGCAATACCGGCGACACGTAAAGCCGGCCAAGCCTGGTGAGCGGGGACCTACGGGCCAAATTAACCTCGCGCCGGTCCCTCCGCTGCAAGTCATGGCCATGTTCATCAAGAACGTTCGCGGCAACGTAACGAATCTCAAATGGATTGGCCAGCAGGACCTGCCTGACCTGGCCAAGGCGCTGCGACTCGACCCTTCGCCGAATCAGCACGGCGTGGCGATAAAAATCAGTTACGACTTAGATGGCAAGCCCGTCGAGGAAGCCTTCTTTGGCGTTTATTACCTGAATAAAGCGGGAAACTCGGCGGTGCAGGCAGGTCACCAGGCAATGGCTGCGAACCAGCTAATACAGACCAATTGGGGATTGCAGGCGCTGCAAAGCTTCCGCGCGCCCGCCGGCACACTCGACAAGCGCATGCCGGTGTATTGTTTGATCGCCAAGTCTGTTCAATACGATCCGCAATGGACGTTGCGCTATCGGGCCATCCAGGCGACGTTGACGAAGATGTTCAACCAGAAGCTTCAGCAAGGATGGGATCAGATCCGCGCGGCTGACGCGCTCACGGACGAGACGATGAGGCGGAATCAGGAGTTCCTGGACAACATTGGGCGCCAGGAAACTGCGATGATGCGCGACGGCGGAGGCGGGAATTCGGTGGACGGTTTTCTACGGAGCGATGATTCTGGCGGCGGTGGGGGCGGCGGCCGCACTTCCGCTGATCGTGTCAGCGATCTCCTGCGCAACGTGGATACCATGAACGATCCCAGCACTGGAGGTACGAAGGAAGTCTCCAATCTGGGGGGCTATAATCACTTCACCGACGGCTTCGGTAACTATCGGACCTACGACAGTCCCAATGCCACGCCGGAAAACCAAGGTGAAAACGGCAGCTGGCAGCGCATGACGGAAGCACCGTAAATAATCTCCATTCACCGAAATAGCGTTTATGACCACGTGGGCGTCGCAGTTTGTGCAGGAGGCAAGGCACCGGCGTGCGTTAGTTGGTGCGCCGTGCCTGACTTGAATTAGTGCAGGAATTTTTGCACAGCTAGCACCAGGGCCAGGGTTAGCGCGGCTATGGCAACTTCGCCGATGGCGTTCAAACCTGCCCACAAACCCCACACCCTCGGCGGCCACAACTGCTTGATTTCACGCACTCGAAATTGGTGGTTTGGCGCGCCCACAAACACATGTTCTCGAGCGACTCATCTTGCCACCGAACTTGTCTCCGGCCACTGCTGTGTCGCGCGCATCCTCCAGCACACACAGGCCCATAGTGAGCTAGGTCACGTAGATATGTGAGGCTGATCACTGAAGCTGATTATCGATCTTGTTATACGCAATCGACGGATCAGAGGCGGACGAGAAATCCTTTGAACCCAAGCAAGATTCCCGCCGGGTCTCCCCCAAATTGAGGTGACGCATGCTTCCTGAAGGACAAACTCTCTCCGGTGCCTTGAAAGCGCGCGGGGTATCCCGCAGGAGCTTTGTGGAATTCTGCAGTGCCATGGTGGCGATCCTGGCACTTCCCGATCGTTTTCTGGGACAAGTCGTTGAGGCTCTGGGCAAAGCAAGAAAACCTGTCTTGGTTTGGTTGCAGTTTCAGGACTGCGCCGGGAATTCCGAATCTATCCTTCGAGCGAGCCATCCGACGGTCCTGGAAGTCGTTTTGGACCTTCTTTCCTGGGAATACCACGAAATCATCATGGCGGGGGCAGGCAAACAGGCCGAGGCTGCTCTGCAGCGAGTGGTCAAAGAAGAAAAAGGAAAGTACTTAGTGGTCGTGGAGGGCGCCATACCTCTGGCGGATGGTGGGGTCTACTGCACGGTGGCCGGGCGAACCGCGATCGACCTGGCGCGCGAAGTCTGCGGAAATGCGGCCGCGTCCATCGCTGTCGGCGCGTGCGCTTGGGACGGCGGACTGGTCGCCGCGAAACCGAATCCCACCGGTGCCGTGGGGCTCGAGGAGGCGGTTCCCGGAATCACCATCATCAATATGCCGGGTTGCCCGCAGAACCCAGCGAACACCGTCGCAGTTCTGGTGCACTACCTGACCTTCGGTGAATTGCCGGCCACGGACCAGTACCATCGGCCTCTTTTCGCTTATGGCCGACTCATCCATGACCAATGCGAGCGCCGTGCCCACTACGACGCCGGCCGATATGTTGAGGACTGGGGAGACGAAGGACATCGTCGCGGATGGTGCCTCTACAAAATGGGCTGCAAAGGCCCGCAGGCTACCTTCAATTGCCCGAACGTGCGCTGGAACGATCAGACGAGTTGGCCGGTAAAAGCGGGCCACGGCTGCCTGGCATGTGCGTCCCACCGGTTCTGGGATACCAAGTCACCATTCTATGAGCGGCTGCCGCAGGTTCCTGGCTTCGGCGTGGATGTTCCTGCCGGAGAAATCGGACTGGTCCTCACCGGTGCTGTGGCCGGCGCGACAATCCTGCACGGAATAGCTAGCGCAGTTCGCGATCGTGCGCGAGGAGAAACAAGACCCACGGAGGAGCAGAAGGCCAACCCAAGCGACTCCGCCAAGGCATAGGAGGCTGTTATGGCACGTATTGTGGTAGATCCCGTGACCCGGATTGAGGGCCATCTGCGCATCGAGGCCCAAGTGGAAGGCGGCTCGGTCACCGATGCCTGGAGTTCCGGAACGATGTTCCGCGGCATTGAAATAATCCTTCGGGGACGCGACCCCCGCGAAGCGTGGATTTGGACGCAACGCATCTGCGGAGTTTGCACTACGGTTCATGCGCTCACATCCGTGCGTGCGGTCGAAGACGCGCTTGGAATCGAAGTTCCGCCCAACGCGGAGCTCATCCGCAACATTATTGCGTCGACGCAATACGTGCAAGACCACGTCATCCATTTTTATCACTTGCACGCTTTGGATTGGGTGGATGTCACCCTGGCATTGAAGGCCGACCCAGCCAAGACTTCACAGCTCGCCGAGTCAATTTCCAACTGGCCGAAGTCCAGCCGCGCGTACTTCAAGGCGATCCAGGATCGCGTGAAGGGGCTCGTTGAAAGCAAGCAGCTCAGCTTGTTCTCGAGCGGGTACTGGGGGCATCCCGCCTATCAGTTGCCGCCGGAAGCAAATCTGCTTGCGGTCGCCCATTACATCGAGGCGCTGGAGTTTCAGCGCGAATTTATCCGCATTCATGCCGTGCTGGGCGGCAAGAACCCGCACTTGCAGACCTACCTAGTGGGCGGAATGGCGTGTGCAATGGATCCAAACGAGCCACATGCTCCGATCAATCCGGAGCGCATCACTTTCCTTTCCGAGATCGCCAAGACAGCGCAGACCTTTGTCGAGCAGGTTTACATCCCAGATGTGCTGGCCGTCGCGGGTTTCTATCGCGATTGGTTTGGCCGCGGGGAGGGATTGGGAAACTTCCTCTCCTATGGCGACTACCCGCAGGCAGGAATTCACGACACGTCCAAGTACTTCCTGCCGCGCGGAGCGATTCTTGGACGGGATCTTTCCAAAGTGCATCCCGTCGATCCGGCGCAGGTGAGCGAGTACGTCACGCATTCTTGGTATGAATACTCAGGCGGGGATTCGGGCGGAAAGAATCCGTATGTCGGCGAGACGAATCCGAAATATACGGGACCGAAGCCGCCGTTTGAACACCTCAATGTGGAAGAGAAATACTCGTGGCTAAAATCGCCGCGATACATGGACACGCCCATGGAGGTTGGTCCACTGGCTCGCATGCTCGTTGCCTACGCTTCCGGGCACGCAGAAGTCAAAGAACTGGTGAACGGCGTCCTCAGCAAACTGAACGCCCCGCCCACAGCACTATTTTCCACGCTCGGGCGTATCGCTGCGCGTGCGCTCGAGACGCAACTCATGGCGCGCCAGGTCCCGAAGTGGATCGATGAGCTGAATCAGAATCTCAACCACGGCGACCTTCGCGTCCACAACGGCGAGAAATGGGATCCAGCGACTTGGCCGAAGTCCGCGCAGGGTTGGGGCTTCCACGAGGCACCGCGCGGCTCGCTGGGCCATTGGGTTCAAATCGAGGACCGTGCCATTAAAAATTACCAGTGCGTAGTTCCGACGACTTGGAACGCGGGGCCACGAGATGCGAAGGGACAGCGGGGCGCATATGAGGCGGCTCTCCTGAAGACGCCCATCGCCGACCCCGACCGCCCGGTCGAAATTCTCCGCACGATTCATTCGTTCGATCCTTGCCTGGCCTGCGCGGTGCACGTAACCAATGCGCAAGGGCGTCGCTTCGCTGAAGTCCAGGTTCGTTAGAGAGGAGGCGCCAATGAGCGTGCCAGCGCGTTCCTGGTCGGAATCCAGAGCACCATATGCGCCGGGGAATTCCGTGCGCACTTACGTGTGGGAATTGCCGGTGCGAGTTTCGCACTGGTTCATTTTCCTCTCGGTTGTGGCGCTCTCCTTCACGGGCTACTACATGCACAACCCTTTCATCATCACCCGGTCGAGCACGGCGTATGTGATGGGGACGATGCGATTCATCCATCTGCTCGCGGCCTCCGTATTCATCTGCGCGTTTCTGCTGCGCATCTACTGGTTTTTCGTCGGGAACGAATGGTCGCGCTGGGATGCTTTCGTGCCAATCCGCCGGGAGCAATGGCGCGGGATGGGGCGGATGGTTTCTTACTACACTTTTTTCCGCAAGAATATCGCGCACTACGTGGGTCACAACGCTCTGGCCGCAATCACGTACATGCTGATGTTCACGTTGATGTTCATCGAGATCCTCACGGGGCTGGCTCTCTACAGCTACACCGTCAGCAACCGCGTGCTCACCTTTTTCATCGGCTGGCTGCCGCGCCTCATCGACATCTCCCACTTGAGGCTCGCGCACTTCTGCATCATGTTTGCGTTCTTCATCTTCGTCATCCACCACGTCTACAGCGCAGTTTTGGTTTCCTGGGAAGAGCGCAATGCCCTGATCGAGAGCATTTTCACCGGATATAAATTTGTCCCGGAGGCGGAGCTTCAGGAATCAAAGGCTGCGAAGCGCGTGAATCAATGAGATGCAATTAAGCAGGGTTTGCGGACACTCACTGCGCGGCGTTGGAATGGTGCATGAATCAACAAACCGAATCTCGAACGCTGGTACTGGCACTCGGCAATCCAATTCGTTCAGACGATGGTGTCGGAGTGGCTGCACTGCGGTGTCTCGAAACGGATCGCAGAGTGCCGGGCTCTGTAGATCTGGTGGAAGGTGGGACAAAAGGATTGGAGCTTGTCTCTTACATCTCCGGTATTTCCCGGCTTCTGGTGCTTGACGCCGTGGACGTGGGCGCAGTCGCCGGCACGATCCTGTGCGTTCGGGATGAGGAGCTTCGCTCTCTCCCGGGCAAGGGCAATGTCCATGATCTCGCCCTTGCGGACATCCTCAATGCGCTGCGCCTGCTCGGGCAAGAGCCGAAGGAGATCGTCCTGCTGGGCATTCAGCCGGCCACGACGGAGCTTGGGACGTTACTGTCGAAGAGTGTTGAATCCTCTTTGCAGCTTCTCGTAGAAGCTGCCATCGCACAGTGCTCGTTGTGGAACGACTCTAGAACAGTCCAGCCTCGCGGCGCAGGGGAAGGTGCGGGAATTGGTCTCGCGAGTCCTGCGATGAGAGGCCGGCTCGATCCAGAATAGCAAGTCCATTTCAGGAGCGTTCTATGTGCCTCGCAATTCCCGGTAAGATTCTCGACATTTCAAAAAAGGATGGAGTGAGCGCTGCCCGCGTCGAATTCGGTGGAATCGTCAATCAGGTCTGCCTGGACTTTGCCCCCGAAGCGGAAGTAGGCGATTACGTCATGGTGCATGTCGGCTTCGCCATCAGCCGGGTGGACCGCGAAGAGGCAGAGCGCACCTATCAGATTCTGGAAGCGATGGGACTCCTCGAAGGCGAGTTACCACCTTCGGCACAGGAATCTCCGGAGACGCTTCAGTGAAATACCTCGACGAATATCGTGACGAGAAGATTGCGCACGCCCTCGCGCAAGAAATCCGCGAGCGTGTCACCCGCAGGTGGGTGTTGATGGAGATTTGCGGCGGCCAGACGCATACCATCATGCGGTACGGAATTGATGAGCTTCTTCCCCGGGAAGTGGAGCTCGTTCATGGGCCCGGGTGCCCGGTCTGTGTCACTCCGTTGGAAACGATTGACAAGGCTCTTGAGCTTTCCGCGCTTCCGAATTTGACGCTCGTTTCTTACGGCGACATGCTGCGCGTTCCCGGGTCGAGCTCCGATCTCTTTCACGCCAAGGCGAACGGGAGCGATGTACGCGTCGTGTACTCGCCTCTCGAAGCGCTTAAGATCGCGAGGGCCAATCCCGACCG
This sequence comes from uncultured Acidobacteriota bacterium, assembly GCA_963812645.1. Lineage (GTDB taxonomy): Bacteria > Acidobacteriota > Terriglobia > Acidiferrales > UBA7541 > Palsa-147. The sequence continues at coordinate 146,832 of CAWEVU010000011.1, read as the reverse complement.
GAAGGTTGTTTTTCTGGCGATCGGGTTCGAGACTACTGCTCCCGCGAACGCTATGGCCGTCCGGCAAGCGCGGCGGGAGGGACTCAACAACTTTTCCGTTTTGGCATCCCATGTCCTGGTTCCGCCCGCTATGCGGCTGCTGTTGGGATCCCCTGACAATCGGGTGCAGGGATTTATTGCCCCCGGCCACGTGTGCACTGTCATGGGTTATCGGCAATACGAAGAAATGGTAAGAGAATTTCGCGTTCCGATTGTGGTGGGTGGCTTCGAGCCAGTGGATCTGTTAGAGGCCATTCTGATGCTGGTGCGGCAACTCGAGGCTGGGCTGGCCGTAATGGAAAACCAGTATGTGCGCTCAGTGACGCGTGAAGGGAATCTGCCGGCGCAGCAAATCCTTGAAACCGTATTTGAAGTGTGCGACCAGAAGTGGCGCGGCATCGGCACGATTCCGCAGAGTGGTATGCGCATACGCCCTGAGTTCTCCGCGCACGACGCAGAGAAAATCTTCGGGATGTCAGAGATCAAGGTCGAAGAGCCCACCGAATGTATCAGCGCGCAGGTTCTCAAGGGGCTCAAAAAGCCGCCGGATTGCCCGGCATTTGCGAACGGGTGTACACCGGAGAGTCCGCTTGGTGCACCGATGGTCTCCGCCGAAGGAGCATGCGCAGCGTACTACCGCTATCGAAGGCACAAGGTTTTGCAAGAAAGAGTCTGCCATGGCTAACCAAGCCCCCTCATTCAGCTCTCTTTCGTGCCCCGTGCCGTTGGCGGCAGTTGACCGTGTGCTATTGGGCCACGGGAGCGGCGGAAGATTAAGCGCCGATTTGCTCCAGCGTTTCTTCTTGCCTGCATTCGAAAACCCGGTACTTTCGCGTCTCGATGACCAGGCGATTGTGAAAGTGAACGGAGAATGCCTGGCCTTTACGACGGATTCGTTCGTAGTGAAACCTCTCTTCTTTTCGGGCGGCGATATCGGGTCACTGGCCGTAAATGGAACTGTCAATGATCTGGCAATGGGGGGAGCGCGTCCTCTTTACCTCAGCGCGGCGTTCATCCTCGAGGAGGGACTTCCGTTTGAGACGCTTCGCCGCGTTGTGGAGTCGTTCCGGAGCGCGGCTGCGGCAGCGCAGGTAGAGGTCGTCACGGGGGATACGAAAGTCGTGGAGAAAGGATGCTGCGACGGGATGTTCATCAACACTTCCGGAATCGGTTCGGTGAAGCCGGGTTTGCACTTGTCCGCGGATCTGGCCCGGCCGGGCGACCGCATCCTGCTCAGCGGACCGATCGGTGAACACGGGATCGCCATCCTCGCAGTACGCGAAGGCCTCGAGTTTGAAAATCCGGTACGAAGTGACAGCGCTCCGCTGCATTCTCTCGTCGCCGAGATGTTGAAGACATCCGAGGGCATTCGCTGTATGAGAGACCCGACCCGCGGCGGGTTGTCCAGCTCGCTCAATGAGATTGCCGGGCGATCCGGGGTGGGGATGATGCTCGAGGAGCGGCGAATTCCGATCCGCGAGGAAGTGCGCGGTGCCTGCGAGATGTTGGGTTTGGACCCGCTCTACGTTGCCAACGAAGGGAAACTCGTGGCCATCGTGGAACCCGGCGCGGCGGAAGCGCTGTTAGATACGATGCGGCGTCATCCACTAGGGCGCGAAGCCCAAATCATCGGCACCGTGACCTCCGAGGATCCGGGCCTGGTGGTTATGCGCACGACTCTTGGCACGACGAGGATCGTGGACATGCTCGCGGGCGATCAGCTTCCTCGAATTTGTTGATGCCATGCACGAATTCGCCATCGCCAGTTCTGTTCTGGATGCCGTTCGAACGGAAGCTCAGCTCCGTCCCGGCATGCGCGTCTCCAAGATCGGCGTGCGCATCGGTGAGTTGGCGGGCTTGGACCCTGACGCCTTGAGTTTCTGTTTCGAGGCACTGACCAAAGAAACGGATCTCGAAACCGTAGTTCTCGAGATCGAGCGCAAGCCGCGGCGCCAGCGCTGCTCGCGTTGCGCCAATGAATTTGTGGTGGTGAATTATGAGACATCGTGCCCGGAATGCGGCGAGGTATTGACCGTTTTTCTCGGCGGCGATGAACTCGAACTCGCCTATCTCGAGTTGGAGGACGTATGACCCAGATCCCCCTCGAACGAAAAGTCTTGAATGAGAATGACCGGATCGCGGGCGAGCTGCGTGCGCGTTTTGCGCTTCACGGAATTCTCTGCTTGAATCTGGTCAGTTCTCCCGGGGCGGGGAAAACAAGCCTGCTGGAGCGCACTCTGGAAGCCTTCGCTCCCACGCAGCGAGTAGCCGTGCTCACCGGCGACATTCAAACGGACAACGACGCGGTGCGTCTCGCTCGTTTTGGTTTTCCGGCCCGGCAGATAACCACGGGCGGAACCTGCCATCTCGACGCCCGCATGATCGAAAAAGCGATTGCCGACTGGAATCTCGCGGACTTGAACGTGTTGCTGATTGAAAACGTCGGCAACCTTGTCTGCCCCTCCAGTTACGACCTGGGAGAAGCGGCAAAGATTGTGGTTCTCAGCGTGACCGAAGGGGAAGACAAGCCGCTGAAGTATCCAGCCATGTTTTTTCGTTCCGAGCTTCTCATCCTGAACAAGATTGATCTGCTGCCCTACGTGCCGTTCAGCATGGCGAAGGCTCGAGAGAATGCGCAGAAAGTCCATCCCGGCATGGAGATTATTGAGGTCTCCTGCTTGACGGGAGAAGGATTGCCCAAATGGCAGCGCTGGATCGATGGCAAGATCGCTTCCTCGATAAAGACTATGGCAGCAACTTAGAGCTCTTATGGAGGTCCGGCGGCGCATCCACGTTGCAGGAATTGTGCAGGGTGTTGGATTCCGGCCCTACGTGTATCGACTCGCGACCGAGCGCCATCTGGCCGGACAAATCGCCAATACTTCATCGGGAGTGGTCATTGAGGTAGAGGGCGCGGTCGAAGTAGTGGACGACTTTCTTTCATCCCTGCCTGCCCAAGCGCCCCCGCTGTCGCTGCTGACTGAGATCCGGGTGGTGGAAATTCATCGCACCGGGGAGAGCGATTTTTGCATTCTTCCGAGTGATTCTTCAGCGTCGGTTCGAACGCTCATTTCACCCGACATCGCAACGTGCGCGGATTGCCTCCGCGAACTATTCGATCCTGCCGACCGCCGCTATCACTATCCTTTCATTAATTGTACGAACTGCGGCCCCAGATTTTCGATTGTAAGGGGGATTCCGTACGATCGACCGCAGACCTCGATGTCTGTCTTCCCGATGTGCCCGCACTGCCTCGCTGAATACCAGGACCCGCGCAACAGGCGCTTTCATGCCCAACCCAACGCTTGCTGGAACTGCGGACCGCAGTTGGAGTTCTGTGACTCGCGAGGGCAGCCCCTCTCGATCGAAAACCCAATCGCCGAGGCGATTGCGAGACTGCGTGCTGGCGACATCGTCGCCGTAAAAGGGCTGGGTGGATTCCACTTGGCGGTGGATGCCACAAACGCTGCAGCGGTCGGCCGGCTCCGCGAGCGCAAGCGCCGCGTCGAAAAACCTTTCGCCGTTATGGTCTCCGATCTCGAAACGGTCTCGCGCTTCTGCATGCTTGATGCTGAAGAGCGAAAGCTACTCTGCCTGCCGCAGCGTCCCGTTGTGCTGCTGCCGAGGACGAACCAATGTTCCCTGGCGGACAGCGTGGCTCCTTTCAACCCATACTTGGGAATCTTCCTCCCATACACGCCCATTCATCATTTACTTTTCAGAGAGAGCGAACTCCAAGCGCTGGTAATGACCAGCGGCAACTTAAGCGAAGAGCCGATCGCCATCGGGAACTCCGAGGCGGTTGCGAGACTCGGGGACATCGCCGATTGGTTTCTGCTTCACAATCGCGTAATTCTTCTTCGGTGCGATGATTCAGTGCTCCGCCGCACCGGTGACCGCACGCGGCAGATACGCCGCTCCCGCGGTTTTGTGCCTGTGCCCGTGTTTCTGAAGAGAGAATTCCCGCCGACGCTTGCCGTGGGAGGAGAACTGAAAAACACAATTTGCCTCCTGCGCGGGCGGGAAGCCTTCCTCAGTCAGCACATCGGCGATCTCGAAAACGTCGAGGCTTACAAGTTCTTTCAGGAAGCCGTCAACAATCTCCAAAGAATCCTCGAGATTCGGCCAGAAATTGTCGCTTACGACCTGCATCCTGACTATTTCGCGACTCGCTGGGCACGAAAATTGAAGGGAGTGCACGCCGTCGGTGTGCAGCACCATCATGCGCACATCGCCAGTTGCATGGCCGAAAATCATCTCGAAGGACGGGTCATCGGATTCGCACTGGATGGCACTGGCTATGGCACGGACGGCCGCATCTGGGGTGGCGAAGTCTTGTTGGCGGACTACCTCAGTTTCGAACGCGCGGCGCATCTCGCTTATGTTCCACTGCCTGGCGGCGCGGCAGCGATTCGTGAGCCATGGCGGACGGCCGTGAGCCACTTGTGGGCATCCTTCGGGCCCGATCTGCTTAAACTACCCATCCCTCTGTTCCGGCAGATTCCGCAGACAAAAGTTCGAACTGTTCTTCAAATGATCGAACGTCAGGTGAATTCTCCCCTAACCTCCAGTTGTGGACGCCTATTCGATGCTGTAGCAGCGCTCATCAATCTTCGCCTCGAAGTGAATTACGAAGCGCAAGCGGCGGTCGAACTCGAAATGTGTCGAGACGCAACTGCCGCGGGTCAGCCCTATCCTTTTGGATTGAGCGAAGCAGGTGATCTGTTGCAGATCGACTCGAGGCCGCTTTTTAGGGCCATCGTAGAAGACTTGCTTCAGGGTGCAGCGATCGGGGAAATCAGCCAGCGTTTCCATGACGGCCTGCTAGAAGCTCTGGCGGCAATTGCGCGGATTCTGCGCAAACGAACCTCGTTGAACATTGTCTGTTTGAGTGGAGGGACCTTTCAGAACGCGTGTCTCGGAAACGGTTTGGAGCATCAACTACAAAGCGACGGATTCGAGGTCTATACGCATTCTCAAGTGCCCGCTGGAGACGGTGGAATCAGTCTCGGCCAAGCTGTCGTGGCGGCGCATCGCGCAGGCTTGGGGGATTTGTCCTAATCCATCAGCCACGGATACGGAACTGGTCAGCCTGATCAATAACTAGCGACGCTTGAAGACTTCTTTACTTAGACTTTGGATGCAATGCTGACGACGGCCCTCACCTTACCAATCTGAAGCCTACACAAAAATTCCCACGCCCAAAATCTCTATTTCTTGGAGTCTCGGAATCGTTGAGTATACGCTCGCCCCAAAATACCCATCGCTCACCTCAAAAAGAACTGTTTGTAGGAACTGTCGACAGAGGTCTGAACGGAGAGATCTACAGCTCTCTAAAGACGGCGCAGGTCACAATCGAGTTGTCACGGGTGGTATACATCTCAAAGTGGACGCACTCGGCACTGGGGCTCAAGCCACCAACTGCCTGTAACCTCTGGTTCCGCTAAGCACGATTTCGTAGTCCAAGGCTGTGACGCAAAGTCTTTCATTCGTCGAGGTACAAAAGATCAGCACGGCCATCAGCACTACCAAGAGGATGCCCAATGAGCATCTTCGCGAGCGCGATCGCTACCAAGTCGTTCGCCGCAAGGTCTACGCCGAAGGCCCGCCGCGCATAAAACACTTGTTCACGCGCTGAGGCAAATGCCTCAAGCCAATACCTCGCCAGATGCCAGCCTGGGAGAAACAGCGTGCTCGTTCAGGCGTCGCTCGCTGAACGCGGAGAGGCAAGGTCAACCGAAGTCTCGAGACATAGCCTCGGCGCTGGTGAAAATCCTTCGCTCTTGAAAAAGGCGACCAGATCGAGGTCGGCCCAGTCCACTTCCGTGCGCAACGTTGAAATCTGTAGCGCGCCGAGATTGATCCGCAGTTGACGCATCATCGCTTTGCCGACTCGGTGCCCGCGGTAGCGCGGATCCACGCCGATCGCGTCGACCGATGCCGTTGGCTCGACGACGCCATATTCCCCGTAATAGAGCGAACCGATCAGGAAACCGACCACGCGCCCGTCCAATTCAGCGACGAGCGAAATCTGCAGGCTTGCCTGTTTGATCGCCCGCTGCAGCATCAACTCGAAATAGCCCGGCCGTCGCCTGCCCGTGGCGAGGGCATCTATCGCTACGATCGCGTCGAGGTCGTCCTCGCGCATCGTGCGGACCAAAATCGCGTCCGTATCCAGAATCCCCGGTTCCAGTTCTCGTTCAGCTGCCATTTTCCCTACCTCACTCTGCATGACGTGCTCAATTCCGCGGCTCCGCGCGCCGCGACAAGACGCGATGCCGGAAGCCGCCCCAGAGCCCTGCGCCCAGTGCGCCCGCAAAAATTGAATGTGGATGGGTCAAGACCTTGATTGCCGCTCCTTCTTCGCGCGCTCGTTCCTCCAGCGCCTCCGCCAAACCGACATCCATTGCCAGCCCGCCCGTAATCGCCACGGGACTTTCCGCGCCGATCGCGCGCAGCAGCTTGATGTACCGGCCTGCCATCGACAGGTGAATCCCCTTCAGAATGTCTGAGGTCGAAATGCCGCGGCTGACCATATTAATGACGTCGGTTTCCGCGAGCACGGCGCAGATGCTGCTCACCACTTGAGGATTCTTGGCGCGGCATGAGGTCTCGCCGACTTCTTCGAGTGCGATGCCGAGGTATCGCGCGACGTTTTCGAGAAATTGCCCGGATCCTGAGGCGCACTGGCTAGTCATACGATACGCAAGGACGCGGCTCTGCGAATCAATCAGCATCGCGCGGGCGTGCAGCGCCCCGATGTCGAGGACCGCGTGTGCCTCTGGCATCAGAAACTTCGCGCCGCGGGCGTGCGTGGTCATCCCGTAAAAATGGCCGCGCCGGAAATCCACCAGCTCGCCTTCGCCCGTGCTCGCAATATAGGCAAGATCGCCCGCCGCGATGCCTGCCTGCTCGAGCGCCACATCGAAGCCTTCATGAATTACTTTGCGCAGCTCACGCCGTCGAACGCGCTCCGAGTGCAGCGCCAGCGAGTCAGCAGCGCCGTTCGGTCCCATCCGCACAACGGCAATTTTCACCGCGCTCGAGCCGACGTCCACGCCCGCGGTCACAATCGTCCCGATATTTTCCGCCGGCCGGATTGTAATCGTCGCGCTCATGCCGCCTTTCGCTCGGTTCGCTGCGCAAACAGTGCCGCTCCTAGCGCCCCGGTATATATCGATTCTGTTGAAATATTGATCCGGCGCTCACCGTAGTTCTCGCGAATCAGTTCTTCGAGCGCCGCGACGGCCGCTGGATTGCGCGCGACGCCTCCTGTGAAGGTAAATTCATCAGAGACGCCGCCCGAGCGCGCCAGCAGCGACATTGCGCGGAGAATAATCGCGCGGTGCAGGCCCGCGAGAATGTCCTCGCGATTCTGGCCGAGCGAGAGCCTTTCGCGCAGCTCTGCTCCCGCAAAGACGGTGCACGTGCTGTTGATTTTCACGCGGCACGAACTCTGCTGCGCGAGTGGTCCAAGCTCATGCAGCGCGAGATTCATCTCGTCGGCGATGTAGCCGAGGTATCGCCCGCAACCTGCCGCGCAGCGGTCATTCATCTGAAAGCTCGTCACGATTCCTTGCGGATCGACTTGAATTGCTTTGGTGTCCTGACCGCCGATGTCCAGCACGGTCCGCGTGGACGGAAACATTGCGTGCGCGCCGAGGCCGTGGCAGAGAATTTCGCTTCGAATCTGCTCTTTCGGAAACGGCAGGCGCTGCCGCCCATAGCCCGTTCCTACTGTTCCCGCCACGACAAGTCGGGTCGAGCGCGCAGCGTCCACCTCGCGGCGCACTTCCGCACCGTATTCCTGCAGCGCCTTACCTGACGTTGCGAGGGTTCGCTCGAGCGCGCTCCCGATGTGTTGTGCGAAAGCGTTCCCACTCGAGGTGTTTTCGACAACGAGTATCGCGGCATCGAACAGCGCGCAAAGCGTGTCGAAAGGAATTTTTCTCGGGTCACCCAGTTGCTCGGCGAGGTTCATGTAGTCGGCGGCTGCGAGATCACGGAAGAAGTCGCTCTTCCGCGTGGCCAGCGGTCCAAAGTGCGCCACGGCGCGCTCTCGCAGCGCATCCAGGATTTTCTCGAGGACTGCATCCAGCTCTTTCTTGTGCTCACGGTGTCGCGGAGTTTCCGCCTCTTCTCGCAGCACCCGCGCCAGCACGTGGAGGCGCTCGAGATGCTGCTCCATGCGGAAATTGCGCACTAAGTCCGAGAGGAAACCCTTCTGCAAGTGAGACACCGTCGGATTCGATTCCAGAGCCTGGCGCAGCAGCGCGAGCCGCGCCTGGATGAACGCTTCTTCTCGCGCAATCTCGCACGCCACATCGTAATTGCTGCGGCTGTTCGTGATGCCCCTGCCGATGATGGCGCCGGCTTCAGTCAGGACGACAGCCTTCGTAGTTGTTGAGCCCAGATCGATGCCGACGTAAACGAGGATTTCGCTCATGCCGCGCTCCCGGCGGAGCGCTTTTGCTCGATCATTTGCAGATAGCTCTCAATCCGGTTCTTGATGTTGGCCGCCGAGAAGTAGCGCGGATCCACGAGGTCGCTTTCGATGAAACCGCCGGGCACGCCGGTGCGCTCCTCGAGTTGGCGAAGCATTAGCAATTGTCCAACGCTGAAGGAGTTGCAGCTCTTTACGCTATTGATCATGAATCCGTCGGCGTGATAGTCGCGGATGTATTTCTCGAGAAGGTCGACGCGCGTCGGCAGACCCAGGTTCGTGTAGCAACCCATGCAATATTCGGCGAGTGTTTCGAGCGGATGGTTCGGATCGTGTCGGAATCCGCGATCGTAAAGGCCGCCGACCTTCGTATACGAGCTCGCCACGATCACAGCGCCTTCTTCATAGAACATCTTCCAGAACTCGCGGAAGCTGGTCCAATTCGGCGGCCCTTCGACCACCAACCGGTAGCGCTCTCGTTCCATCTGGCCTTCTGGCACGATGGGCCCAAGCCCCGCGCTAAGCCGTGCAGCCACTTCTGCGCGCAGCGTGCGGTAATATTCCACGCCCTCCGGAGTGCCTCGGAACGCGGAAAACATCGGTCCGATGTAAAAAACGCCACCAAAATAGGCGTCGATGGGCGAAGGAATATTCTTCGCGCTTTCGAGCACCCAAACCAAATCGTCCTCGGCTTGCGCCGAGAGCCGCAATTTCTCGCGCAGGAGGTCTTCGTCGAATCGCCGCCCGGTCACTTCCTCGAGTTTTGGGATTACCTCGGTCCGGAGCTGCTTCACGATGTAGTCGCGGTGGTGCGGCTGAATGATGCCTTCGCTCTGGTACGGTACATGCAGCATCGCCACCGGGCAGTCGTATTCCTCGCGCAGCAGTTCGAACCATTTCATAAACGTGAAGCAGCCGGTGTAGGAGAGAAGCAGCAAGTCGGGCTTCGGCAGCTTCTTGCCGGTCGGCCCGATATTTCCTTTCTTCAACATCCCGATGTCGCACTTCACGTACGTGCAGACGTCCTCGCTGTGCCCGTATTTTTCCGCCTCGGTAATGTAGTCACCGGAAAGCTTGCGCATTCCAGATTGCAGAGCGTTGATCTCGGGCAGGACCGGCAATACGTCGAACGCACGCATCAATTCCGTCAGGTTACCGGGGACAAACGTGTAAACAACCTTGTGCCCCGTTTCAGGCGCTTCGGAGAGAGCGTCATAATGCGCGGCGATCATCTCCTTCTGCAATTCCATGCTGCGTTCTTTCTGGACTTCGGCGACGGCGCCAGTTTTCGAAGTGCTCATGCTTCGCTCCATAGCCGAATCGAGTCGGAGAACGTCCCGGCCTGTTCGCGGATCACGGCGAATTGCCCTGTGTCTTCGGAATATTTGAATTGCGTGTGCGGGATTGCTGCGGCGTCGAGAGCGGCGACGAGCATTGGCTGGTCCAGCAGCGCGGGATCACAAAAACTCGCGGCGCAGAAGATCACCCCTTCGGCGCGGTTCCGGCGAACCGATTCGACGAGCCACTTTCCCCGGTGCCCGAGAGGTTCGTATCTCGATGCGTTTGAAACGCTTTGCGTAAGGAACGCGTTGGCCAGCTTTTCAAGCGGGTCGCCATCGAGCGGTACGTCACCCTTGAGCCAGCGCAGACCGAGCATCCAATCGTCGTCCACCACCCAGCATCCGGCGCGTTCGAGCGTGATGAGCAACCCGAGTGGAGGCTGCTCGCAGAACATCCCGACTATAACGACGCGGCTTTGATCTTGCTCGCGGCGTTCCTCTTCGAGAGGCGCGAGCCGCATGTATTCGCGCAACATCTCAGTGTGTGATTCGACCGGCAAAATGTTTCCCGCGCGCAGGACGAGGTATAGCTCGGACGCAGGAAACAACCACGGTTCCCGGCCGCGCGCTTCGTAGAGCTCTCGAATCGCGCGGCGATGCTCGTTGTAAAGGCCGATGCTGTGCCGCAGGGCATCGTCGGTGACCGGGCTGCCCGCGAGCCTCGTGAGATCATCGCGGAGTGCGCTCAGTTCCTGGTGCCAGAACCGGCCGCCCGCTGCGGGATCGTAATTCTGCGGGACATCCATGTAGCGAACGTAGCGGTCCGGAAACAGGATCATCCACATTCCCGAAAGATTTCGAATCACGTCGCAAATGGAGGGAAACAGCATCCCGTCGAGCGCATCGAGACGGTGCGAGAGAGCCAGCTCGATCGTGCTGCGCGGAATGTGGCAGATGTAGCTCTGAAAATACGCATCGCCGCGAACAATTTCCACGCGATCGCCACCGCCCATGACTCCGACGGGCAACATCCCCGCTGCATGGATCAGCTCGCGCGGGACGTAGATTGGCATGTGCCCGATTGCTTTGCGGCCGGGAACCTCTTCCTTCCACGCCCGCACAGCTTTCAGGTCTAAATCTTCGTAGAGCGCTTCGGCTCTGCCGATGAGTGCGCCGAGTTCGGGCCGCAGACCTGGCTTCGACGTTTGCTGAAGCGACGGCAGAAAGAAACTCATTTTTCCACCTTTGTCGCCTCCGTAAGCCACGGAGCAATCTCCCGCACGAGCTCTTCATTCCAGCGCGCGCCTTCGGCCAAGCGTCGCCGCAGAAGCACGAAATCAACCTCGCGGTGGTCGCGTGAGCCATAGTGAAATGCGCGGAAGCCGGCGTTCGCTTCGGTCATCATGTTCAGCGCGAGCCATGCGCGATTGGTCTCCATGTTGCGGTCCCAATGCTCGAGCTTGTGCTTGCGAAGGCTCTCGATAGTTTTAGTAAGGCAGTCCGGCATCGTGTAAAGCAGCTTCGTGCAAAGCTGCTCAACCGCCTCGTCGAGCAGCGCAAAATCAACGGTTCCGCGGTTCACCAACTCCTTGCCTCGCTCGTATTCGGTGCCGGTTTTCCATTCTCCAAGAGCGACTCTTCCGTATTCATCGAGCACCCGGTTAGTGACGACCATCGGGTTGGCCACCCACTTGCCGTCAACCTTCAGCACGGGCACGATCTGACTCAGCCCGCCAAGCCAGTAAAAACGGTGCGCCGTCCACGGCTCGCACAGCGTGCTGCTCATCATGGCGCGCTCGACGCCCACAAACACCGGCAGAAAATCCGTGCTCCCGCCATCCGGAACAGATCCATGCTTCGGCCCCGCCTGGCTGAAAATCGCGAGATCACTCGCGACGGAAAAATCACACGCCATCCCGACTTCCTGTCCGCCGCCGACGCGCATTCCGTTCACGCGGCAGACCACCGGCTTGTCGCAGTGCAGCACAGCCGAAACCATGTCGTTGAACAGGCGCATGTATTGGCGATACTCGGCGGGAGCGCCGGCGTAATATTCGGCGTATTCGCGCGTGTTGCCGCCCGCGCAGAACGATCGCGTACCAGCGCCGGTCAGCACGACGGCGACGCAAGCGCGGTCGTTGCTCGCTTCGCGCACGCCCAGAATGACCTCTTTGATCATGTCGGTCGTGTAGGCGTTCAGCTCCGCGGGATTGTTGAGCGTAATCCAGACGTTGTGGAGGCCTTTCACCGCGTATCCCGCCCGGTCGTGCACGGCTCGTCGTTCAACGAGCACGTCGCGCGGCTCGAATGACGCTGTGAGATTGTGATTTTTCACAGAGCTTCTCCTTCGATCACGAGTGGGCCGACCCGTTCGGCACGAGCACCACCCGGCGCTTTGTTGCGTGCTTCGCGACCGCGTCGAAAATTACTGGCGTGTCTTGCAGGCGATGCCGCTCAATGAACGGCTCGATGGCCACTTTTCCTTCAAGCACCAGCGCGAGCGCCGCGGGATATTGGTCCGGCGGGCAACCCCAGTTGCCGCGCGCGGTGGCATCAAATGCCATCAGATTCGATAGCCGCACTTCAGCTTTCTCCGGGGTGTATCCCACCACGGCCAAGTACGCTCCGTAATCCAATAGAGCAAATGCTGTCGCTTGGCCTGTCGCCGTGCCGCTCATCTCGAAAATCTTGCGGCCGATTCCCAGGCGCCCGCTGTGCTTGACGAACTCTCGCACGGCGGATTTGAGATCCTTTTCGTGACATTCGCGGGCATTCAGCGCTAGCGACGCGCCGTATTTCATCGCCAGCTCGAGGCGTTCTGCATCCACGTCAATCGCAATCACCGCGGCTCCACGCGCCGCCGCCAACTGCACGCCAAATCCTCCGATGCCTCCCGCGCCAATAATGATCGCGACGTCATCGCTCCCGAGTTCGGATCGCCGTATCGCCTCGAATGGAGTAGTTACCGCGTCGGCGAGCACGGATAGTGAGTCGAGTGAGATCCCTGCCGGCAGCTTTTCTGGAACGATGCACAGACCGCGTGCCGGAACACGCACGTGCGTCGCGAAGCCACCGTCCGCGTCGTTACCAGGCATGAACTGCGCGCGACAAATCGTAGGTCTCCCCGCGAGGCAGCTAGCGCACTTCCCGCAGGGGATAACCGCAGGCACGATCACATTCTTGCCGAGCCATACTTGCGCGTTTTCTCCGGCCCTCACGACTCGCCCGGCAATTTCGTGCCCGAGAATCAGAGGCAACGGATGCCGCGTTGGAACACCGCCGCATGCGTATCCGACATCTGTGTGGCAGATTCCGCAGCCGGCCACTTGCACCACCACCTCGTCGGAGCGCGGCTCGAGTTCAAGAGAATCGGTGAAATGGAGCGGCCGATTTGGTTCGGCCAGCTTGTACCCAAATGCGTCGATTTCGTTCATGACCCTTTTCGACCTTTCGTTCAAATCGATTTCGCGCCAGTCGGAGCGGCTGGAGGGCCCGCAGCTTTATGTTGTTGGCTAGGAATCTCACGCGCCGCCGATCTGGGTGCCGACCATTGCGGCTCGCGCTTTTCCAGGAACGCGCGAATTCCTTCCACCGCATCAGGCTCGCGCATCAGTTTGTCGAGGTAGATTCTCTCGAGCAGCGGCAGATCCTGCTCCAAAGCGCGCAGCACTGGAAGTCGCGCGGCGGTTGCTCCATGGCGCAGCGCCGCCGCCGACCGCGGTAAGAAATCGGAGGCGAGCCAGCGCTCCAACTCTCCCTCCAGTTCGCCGCCTGCGGTCAGCCGCGACACCACGCCCGCTGCGAAGAGGTCTTTCCCGGAATATGTATCACCGGTCAGAACGATCTTGTTCGCCCAGCCCGATCCCACCCTCACCGGCAGCAGCGCAGACGCCGCCGGAGGGAAAACGCCAAGTTTGATCTCCGGGCAGCCAAACTGCGCCGTCTCTTCCGCCAAGATCAGATCGCAGACCAGCGCCAACTCGAATCCTCCGCCGAGGCAATGTCCCCGCACGGCAGCGATCGTCGGCGCGGGCGCGTGCGCCAGCGCAATCAGGAGCTCGCGAAGTTGCTTTAGCGTCAACTCGATCTCATCCGGCAGGTGCTCGCGCACGCTCGCGCCATAGCTGAAACTCGGTCCCTCCCCCGTGATGATGATCATCTTTGGATTCGCGCCTGGTCGCAGCCCCTTTAGGGTCCAGTCGAGATCCCGCATCATCTCGCGATCGAGGATGTTAGCCTTGGGAGCAGCCAGCACCAGGGTCGCGACCTGTCCATTGCACGAGAGTTCGAGTCTGGCTCGCCGTAAGTCCAATCGCATGTCTCCTCTACCGACGGTCTCTGCAACTATGCGCCATCCGGGCGGATTCTCTGTGACAGAGATCACGCACCCTTGTGACGGCGTGCCCAATTCCGTTATGCCGGTCAGCGGGAGGATCAGCTCCGGGTAAGCGTCGCGGGCAGGTATCACGCTGGCAAACAAACTTAAGGTGGGTTCGGGCCGACCTCACTCTTGCATGTAGCGCGATTTACGTTCGCGCCTATCCCTGCCTCGGCTAGCTCTAAACCTCGGGCCTCGAGATCGTGGTGCGATCACCGCTTGCTACCCCAGGATCTGTTGGGACAAGTTCAGATTCGAGTCGGCGCCTTTCTCATCTCTTACCCGTGGCGGGAGGGCTGTTCAAAAAAGCCAACAAGTGGCTCAGGTCGCCCTCGTTCAAAGTGGGCCACCCGAGACCCAGCGCCTCGGCCTTCGCATACATGCGCGGTCCGTGGGACCAAAGAGCCAAGGCGAAGCTCACGGGTGTGAAGACTCTGCCGAGGTTCCTCAGCTTGGGGCCGTATTTTCCTCCGCTCGCGTCATTTCCGTGGCACTGACTGCACTTACGCTCGTCGAATAGCTCCTGTCCAATCGTGGGTGAGCCTCCGAGCTCGAAATAGCGCGCGCTGTAAAGGAATGCAATCAGATCGGCCATATCCTGACCTTCAAAAGTGGGACGCTCGATGCCCTTTTCCTTCATGGCTGCCAACATCTCCGGAGAGTGATTCCACATTCGACCTGCCATCTGGGTCAGAGTGCGGGGCAACGGGCGATCCGAGCCAAGGTCCGGACCTACGGTTCCTCCTTCGCCGCGGATGGCATGACAGGAGATGCATCCCTTTTTGCGAAATAAAGCCCAGCCTCGGTGGGGGTTCGCTGGGAGTAGATTGCTCTCGCGCTCCGGCCCTGCTCGGACGTAGCGCACAAAGGCCAACAAATCGTTCATCTCCTCTCCCTCGAACCGCGGCCAGGGCATGTTAAGTTCGTGCATGTGGGTTTCCATCGCTGGAGCATGGTTCCACATTGTCTGCGTCCAAAAAATTGGCGTATCCACAGGACCGATTGTCCTCAGATTGGGCCCGACGCTGCCTCCAGTGTCGCCGATCGAATGGCAGCGGATGCACCCTTTCTCTGTGAACAAGAGCTTTCCGTGATCCCGGTTCCCCGATTCATCGTCGTAGCAGGTGACGTAGAGGTAGGCGAACAGGTTTGCCATTTCTTCCGGTGCAAACTGAGGATAATTGATTTTGCTGCTTCTTATCTGCTCCCACATGCGCGGCGCGTGGTTCCACATCTGCGTCACCAGCTCATTCATGCTGGAACCTGCGGCTCCTTGCAACCCTAGATCAGGTGCGAGATTTCCTCCGACGCCGAGAACGGAATGGCAGTCGGCGCACCCTTTTTGCTGGAAGGTTTCCGCGCCGGCGTGCGGGTCGCCCACCAGAAAAGTATTCCATCGATCGGCACTGCTCTCCCGCCGCCACACAAGGATACTTACCAGAATGAACAGGGCCGCTGTGCCAGCGACAACCCAGACCACGAAGTGGTGCCGAACTGTCATGTTCCCCCGTGCTAGTGCTTACGCCCCAAGATCCCATGGGCAGGAATCCCGCGTCGGTCCATCACCAATTCCCTCCCGGCCTCAGATCTCATTAGTTGCAGCGCATCGAACGCGTATCGCCTGCCATAGCTGAACGAGACTGAGCTTGGCATCACTACCCCGCTATGACATGCATCACGGTCAATCGTGACCGGCGTCACAGCAGCTGGTCGTCGGCACTCAAGACTGCCCGGGATGCACTTACGCGATTTCGATGGTTGCCGGGAGAGGTTCGCGCCCACAATACCTCGTGTTGCGGGGCTTGTCCTCAAACGACCCTGGCTCCGGCGGAATTACTCGACGAGTTGGAGATTCAGAGCGATGCGCACGCCGTTGACGAGGACGATGCTTTGATTTGCCAGGTCCTGGCTGGTGATTTCGTCGCGGATGAAGGCATTGACGGCCTTCATGGGACAGATGAATTCTACCGCTTCGGAGGAATCCTTCTCCGCGCCTAGGCGGTTCAGGACTGAAAAATCGAGAGCGGAAATTGATGGGTCCGCCGGGAGTTTCGGGACCAACGCCTTTAATTCCGGCGCCAGGAATAGGTCGAGGCTTTGGGCGGCCCGCTTGTAGATCGAACTTGCGCCCTTGTCGAACGTCTGTGGATTCCTGAGCGAAACTTGGAGAACGACGGCGTCGTGGTAGACCGCAAACGAAGGCGGCGCGTAGTCGACGAAATGGAGCTTCTCGGCGCTGTCTTTCGTGAGGCCGTCGAGTTGCGACTGGAACTTCGCCTGCAAACGGTCGGCATCGGCTTGCACGGACTCGGTAGTCGGCGCGCCGGCCCCGACGACCGCGGGGCCCGCGGATGAAGCCGCCGGGGGAGATTGCTCGCGGCGATTTGCCCGATCCTGACTCGAAGGAGAAGCAGGCGCGGCAGGAGGGCTATCGCGCGGAGGTTGGGAGGAATAACCCAACCCAGGAGCGGCCGAACTTGAACTGGGCCGCTCAGCTGAGTCCCCTCGTCCCAGCTCGTCCAAATCGAGCGGATCACGCGCACCCAACGCTAGAGCAACCTCTTTGCCGTCCTCGAAAACCTGCGACCGGTTAATGATCGCCTGGCGCGCCTCATTTCCCGCCACAGTCAAGAAGGCAAAAGCGTCCTCGACGGAGAATACAACCACCATCATTTCCTTTCCTTCATACTCATAGCTCTGTTTCGTTGCTCGCGTGTGGTAGGCGATCTCGAAGCCAATCCCATCGCAATCGAGACCGCCAGGAAATTGTTTTCGCATCAACTGCAAGATCGGCACGACGACGTCTTGAAGAGTGCGGTCGGCACGCTGGTTCTGCGTCAATTGCTCCGAATTAAATGCGGCGTTGTAGTGCCCCGAAACCTTAAGCAGCATACGCTCCTGAAAGTTGACGAATTCCAAGCCGCGTGTATCTACCAAACCCTTCTCAGAGTCGGAGCCGACGTAACGCGTTAAAACGAAAGGGAACGGGAATCGCGTTTCATCGATCGTGCGACGCAGCGATTCCAATTGCGGAAGATACCTTTGTTCCACCGCTTTCAGCTTGGGATTCAAAATTTCGGCCGGGCTGACCTGCCCGAAGGCAGAGCTTGCGGAGAGGAACAGGACAGCGCAGGCGAGAAACCCGAGGCAGGCCACCGCTCGCTTGGTCACCAATTACTTCTCCGAGTACGCTGATGCGGGGTTGGCAGGAGGTTGATAGGGAGGCGCGGCGATCGCACGGATGTAAGCGATGACGGAGCGGATCTCATCCTTCGAAAGCACCTTGCCATACGGAGGCATCATAGCGGATTTGCCCACGGCGCTACCACCGAGAGCGATGGTGTTCTGAATATTTTCGTCGCTCTCGGCGTTCAAGACTGCGCCATCGTTCATCAGCGGAGGAGAAGGAGTGACGTTGGACCGATTGGAGGGCCCGGCCGGCGTAGCGTCCGCATGGCACCAGACACATTGCTGATAGAAGATTCGCTTGCCCTGTGCCTGCTCGTAGCTGAGCGGGATGATGCGTTGGGGATCGTTCCAGTCCGCTTCCGAATCGTATACCCTCGCGAGCGGATCGGATTTCACAACACTGCTCTTCCGGCTGCAGCTCGTCAGCGTAAAGCATGCGATCACCAAGAGAGTTCGGAGGCGCAAATTCATTTTTGCCCTCCCATTGCCCCGGCGTGCCCCGCTCGCGTCACTGCAGGGCTCTGCTTTAGGGTCAGCAAATATGCGGTGAGTGCTTTAACTTCGTCCGGGGTGAAGGCACGGCGCGGCTCGATCGTCCCCGGCACCAAAGCTTGTGGATTCTGAAGCCAAGCCTCAATCCATGCAGCCGTGAGCCAGTTTCCCGCATCGTTCAAGCTTGGCCCCACGTACCCACCGGTCGAACCGATCGTATGGCAAGCCTGGCACTGATATTTAACGTCGTAGAGCTGCTTGCCGAGCGCCGCTTGTTGCGGCGAGAGATCCTGGCGAGTCACCGACGCGGGATTCACTTCGGGATGCTGCAAGACCATGCCGAAATAGTCGGCAATGGCGGCCGCTTCCTGTTCCGACATATTCAACTGAGGCATGCGAAGGACGAGCGCGGGCCGCAGAGTTTGCGGATTCCTTAGAAACTGTATCAGCCACTGGCGGTTGGCGCGGCTACCTTCATAGGAAAGATCGGGAGCCAGCGTGCCGCCGTAGCCATTGAATTGATGGCAGACGTAACATTTATAGCGCTCGTAGACCTTGCCGAATTCGCCTGCCGCCTGGAATTCCGCGTGCCGCTTGGGTACCAGGAGTTTTTCCATTCCGCTCGTCGCCGGCGTTCCTGTCATGCCGAGCAGCGCCGTTGTGACCGCGTCGAGGTCGGCGGGGGTCAAATTATATTGAGGCATGCGCGCCGCCGGGTTCACCGAAAGCGGATTGGTGATCTTCGCCTGGATGTAGGAAATAAGGTTTCGCGGAATTTTCGAAGTGCCGAATTCGAGCTGGGAGACATTCTTTCCGCCGAGCGCGGAGAGATCGGGGCCGAAATCTTTCTGCAACCCGACACCCTCGATCGCGTGGCAGCCTGCGCAGCCCTTCTCCGAAAATAGGCGGCGGCCGGATTGAACCTCTGCGTCCGCGGGCGCACCCAACTCCGGGACGCTCTTCAGCAGATCCGGATCGGTCAGCTTCGTCTCGATGTATTGCGTCACCTGGAAAAGATCTTCGTCGGACCAACCGTAGCGCGGCATTTTGCTGTGCGGCAAATAACCCTGGGGGTCGCGCAGCCACGATACGAGCCAATCGGGCTTTACTTTCGTCCCGACTTTAGTGAGTTCCGGCCCGATGTCGCCGCCGACAAGTTTCGTTTCGCCGCCGCGTGTTACGGCGAGAGAGTGGCAAGTGGAGCAAAACATTTGCCGGAAGCGCAATTCCCCCTGTTCGAGGAGGGCCGGATTTTTCGACCAGGAAGCGACGACGGCAGGACTGATCTTGTGTGGCTCGACCGGCTTCGATCGAAGCGTGCTCAGGTAAGCGGAAAGCGCGCGAAGCTCGTCTTCGGTCAAGCGGAACCGGGGCATGCGCGGCTCGTCTTCATTCTCGACACCATCCACAGTGACGTTGCCATCGGCATCGGTGAGCGTTCGCGGCTCTTTGAGCCACTTGTAAATCCACTCGCGGCTCAGCTTCGTGCCCACATTCGTCAGATCAGGGCCGAGCATTTGCGGCCGATCCATGTCTTGAAGGCGATGGCAGCCGGTGCAATTCAGGTTGGCGAGCAGCTCGCGGCCGCGATTCAATTGAGGCGTTTGCGGCAAATCTTCGCGATGGCAGGAGCCACACGCGCCTTGGATGAAATGAATCGGGAGAATGGGTTGTTCCCAGGCGAGCGTCGTTTCGTGGGCCTCGGCCACTTCGGTTGCCGCGCCCTGGCCGCGATGGCACACGACGCAGCCCCACTCCTGAACGTGATGCGGAATGGGTGGATGCGCGCGGAACGGTTGCGGAACAGAAGCCCCCGCTAGGCTTGATTGCGAAATGCCTTGATGACACGTGGTGCAGCGGTCCACCACGCCCATCTCGGGGATCCAGATTTGATCGATGCCCGGATGAGAATCCGCGAGCAGGCGTTTCGTATCCGGACGCGTCTGAGCAAAACGAGTGTAGTCGCGCTTATAAAGTTTCCACTCGCGGCGCAGGTCCTTCACGGGTGAAATTGCCAGTGCGACCAGCAATGCCGCGCTGCTAACGGCCAGTGCCAGCCGTAGCGAGCGTGGAACGCGTCCCATATTCTCAGCCGGCATGCGACCCCCACGGCCAAACCCAGGACCAGCCGGGCCCGCGGAAGAAAGTCCCGACGACGGTGAGCACCACGGCCACGAGAATGAACCAGGTCATCACCCACCAGGAAACCGGACGTGTGCGAAGGTATTCCGTCCGCGGCGACGCACCCGCCGGCACGAAATAGGAATAGAAGATAATACCGCCGATCAACACGGTCGGGACAAGTACGGTCCAGGCTTCAAATACTGCTAGAAAGGCCGCCAACACGATGAGCATCACGAAAAAAGTGCGCAGACGCCGTGGGCCGTCTTTGGCCCACAGCGGATCGCCCTGCACGTTTACGTTGAAATAAGGGATGATCACGAGAGCGACGACGACCAGCGTCGGAATCACGATGCCCGCGACAAATGGCGGAAAATAATGCAGCAATTCCTGCAAGCCAAGGAAATACCAGGGCGCTTTCGCCGGGTTCGGCGTGAGAAGCGGATTGGCAAGTTGCTCGAGCGGCGCATCCCAGACGAGCGCGACCAGAACCAACGCGATCACTAAGATATAAAATGCGATCGCCTCGCGCATCAGCAAGTGCGGATACGTCATCACCTGTCCCGGAACTTCGCCTACTACTTTGGCCGAAGTTTTTCGGGTGATGAACGCGACGCGCTGCGGATTCTTGAGCGCGTCCGAGGCCATGCCGGCTTCGTGGCTAGTCTTTTTTGGATCCATCCGGTTCTCGCACGGTTAACCCGCCGTCCTTCTGCACGCGCCAGAAATGGACGGCGACAAAAACTATGGCCACCAACGGCAGTACCACGCAATGCAGCACGTAGAATCGCAGGAGCGCGTTCTCCCCCACGATGTTCCCGCCCAGAAGCTGAAATCGAACATACTTCCCTAACACCGGCATTGCAGAAATGATGTTCGTGCCCACGGTGATGGCCCAGAATGCCAACTGGTCCCACGGCAGCAGATATCCCGTGTAGCTGAGAAACAGGGTGACCAGCAGAAGCACAACGCCGACAACCCAGTTGAACTCGTGAGGCGGTTTGTATCCGCCGCGATAAAAGACGTGGAACATGTGCGCAAAGACGGCCAGAACCATCAACTGCGCAGCCAAACGGTGCAGGTTCCGCAGGAAGACGCCGTTTGAAACGACGAAGCGAAGATCTTTCATGTCGCGATAAGCCTGCGGCGTGGCCGGGTGGTAGTAGAACATCAAGAGAATGCCCGTGATTGTAAGGATTGCAAAGAGCAGGAACGAGATTGAACCCAGATAATAGGTGGCGCGTACGCGGAGCGACTTCTCGCGCACTTTGACGGGCAAAAAATGCAAGAAGAGATTGCCGAAGACGGCGACGCTGCGCGTTCGATTGGTGAACGCAGGCCCTCGCCGGAAAATGGACTTCCAAACGCGGGTATTGCGCAAATGCGTAAGCGCCTGTTGGAATGTCGATGTGGCCATTGTTCGCCTACGCCCTCAAGACCTGATTGGCGCTGATTGTCTCCAACTTATCGACTTGCAGTTCGCCGTCCGGCGTTAACAAAATCGAGAAATGCGGCAGCGGCCGCGGCGCTGGCCCTTCGATTTTCGTTCCGTCGGATTGAAATTTGCTGCCGTGGCAAGGGCAAGCGATCTGTTTCGATTCCGGTTTCCACTGCGTGATACAGCCCAGATGCGTGCATACGGCCGAGACGGCATAAAATCCCTCGGGCGTGCGGACGATGTACACTTGCTGATCGGGAAGATACGTGACGGTGTTGACCGGGTAGAGATCGGGAGCGCCGGCGCGGAATTTCGTGGGCGGCTCGAACAAAACATTGGGCTCCAGATAGCGATAGGTGACAATCGCCGAACCGGCGGCCGCAATGCCCAGCGCCGCGAAGGTGACCTCATTCAAGAAATCGCGGCGGTTCACACCCGCATCGCTCGCGTTGGGCATTTCGTCGGTATTTCCCGGCTTGCTGGAGTCAGTCATCGGTGCAGCATGACCTCCTCGATGTGAACCAGATTGGGCGGGCGATCGAAAACTTCGAACGATTCCATGGTGATCGTGCGAGCCGGACAGCGCTCGGCGCACAGCCCGCAGCGAATGCAGATCGTTTCGTCCTTCACCATCACTGAACCTTCGACCGCGTCGAGTTCGCCGGCCTCGAGATGCTGGAGCGTGCCCGGATAATAGGCGCTATTTTCGTGCAATTCGCGCTTGGTCTGGTCTGAGAACACAAACTGATTAAGTGGCACGAGGCGGAGGCAATTCTCCGGGCACACATCCACGCAGCCGCCGCACAGAATACATTCCGTGCCTTCCGCTTCGTTGCCCTCGAAAATCGTGTTGATCCAACATCGCAGGCAGCGCGATGCCTCGAGACGCGCTTGCTGTTCGGTAAAACCGGATTCCACTTCGGTCACGCCAGTCCGGCGGTCGATGGGAATGACAGGAACAGCGAGCCGAGAGTATTCGTCGTAATTGGCCGCCATTTCGTGGTGGTCGAGAATGGTGATGAGAACGTGTTTCGGCTTGGGCTTCCACTCCTCGCCTCGGAGGTAACGATCGATCCCTTCCGCAGCGCGCTTGCCATCGGCCACCGCACTGATGATCAAGCGCGGCCCAAAGGCAATGTCTCCCGCTGCGAATATGCCGGGAGCAGTGGTGGAGAGCGTTTCGGGATCGACTTTCAGGATTCCCTGTCGCGTGATCTCCACGCCGAGTTCAGGAGTCAAGAAGGAAACATCAGAGGTCTGGCCAATCGCCAGAATTGCTGTGTCACAGGAGATGACGGACTCCGAGCCCGATTCGAATACGGGATTGAAGCGGTGATTCGTGTCGAAGACCGAGGTACACCGAATGGTCTCGAGTCCGCTCAGTTTTCCGTTCTTGCCCACGAATTGCTTCGGCCCAAGCGAGGGGTGAATTTTCAGGCCTTCTTGCAGGCCTTCTTCTACTTCCTCTCCAAACGCCGGCATCTCTTCGCGCGATTCGAGACACACCAGATGAACTTCCCGCGCGCCCATGCGCAGCGCCGCGCGGGAAACGTCCATCAGTTCCTTCATGGCCACGCTCATTTCGCTTTCGTTCAGGCTATCGGGCAGCAACGAGGTGCTCAACGCCTCTAGAGTCAATTTCTGCTGCTGCCGGAGGGCTGATCGCGCCACGTCAATGGCGACGTTTCCGCCGCCGATTACCACTACCCTTTTGCCGATGGAGAAGCGGTAGCCGAGATTGACGTTGAGGAGGAAATCGATTCCTTTGACGACGCCGTCCAGATCGTTGCCGGGGATTGTGAGATCCCGGCTGCGGTGCAAACCAAACGCGAGCAGGATGGCTTTATAGCCTTGCGCTCGCAGATCAGCAATCGTGAAGTCCTTTCCCAGACGTACGTTCAGCCGCAACTCAGGTCCGAGATCGAGAATTTCACGGATTTGGGCTTGCAAGACGTCGCGCGGCAAGCGGTATTCGGGAATTCCCAGGTGCAACATGCCACCGGGAATCGGCGCTGCTTCAAAAACTGTCACGGCGTAGCCGAGCAATGCTAAATCGTGCGCGGCGGAAAGTCCCGCGGGACCCGAGCCGATCACAGCGACCTTTTCGGGACGCGTCACCTTTGGTTTTTCCGGAAACACATCGATCGGATTGCGCGATTCCGGCCCATGCCGCTCGGTCAGAAATCTTTTGAGCGCCCGAATGGAAATCGCGGAATCGAATTTTCCGCGCCGGCAGTCGGTTTCGCAGGGGTGGCCGCAGACCCGGCCGCAGATGGAGGCAAAAGGATTCGGCTCGCGCGCATAGCGATACGCCTCCTCATATCGCCCTTCAGCGATCAGAGAGACGTACCGCCCGGCTTGGGTGTGGACTGGACAGGCCTTCATGCACGGGAAATTCGACTCCAGCCAGTCCAAGTCCACTAACTTTGTGCGTAGCTCCAAACGCGCGATCCCCGAATTCGATTCGCTACTTCTTAACAGTCAAGTCGACACTCGTCGAAGCGCCAGCCACCGTAATGGACTGCGTCGTGGGTTTGCCGTCTTCACTCCACGTTTTCAGCGTATAAGTGCCCGGCGGAACGTCTTTGATTTCGAACGCTCCGTCCTTATCGGTGACTGCGAAATACGGCGTGGTGGAAATCACGATGTAGCCCGACATCTCCGGATGAACATTGCAGAGAAGTGATGCTACACCCGCATCGTTGAATTGAAACCCTTTTTTCTCACCCTTCGGCCACGTTCCCAAATTGTGCGCGAGCTTCTTGTTGCCGCTGATCGACGGCCAGTAAACGTTGTGGCCGACGGGATCGCTATTGAGGAAATCTACCGTGGTGCCTTGCAGAACGACCGTGACGCGAGGAGAAAAGGTCATTTTGCGCTGATCGATGGTCACGTGCTGCGCGGGTGGATCGAATTTCTTCCCCGGAATCGTGTCGATATAAACGGCGATGCTTTCCGCCGAGCGCAGGCCCTGCACCTCGACTTTGCCTTTTACGTCCCCCGCCCAGGCCAGGCCGGCCAGGAACAGCGCGCCAAGGAAAATCGCCCCCGCTAGTATTGCTCGCTTAACACTGCTCATACTTTCTCTCCTCTCAAAATGAGTGCCGGTCTTGCGGGACCGGAGTCGTTCGACGATCTAGAACAGGAAATCCGTTCCAACCACAAATCCGTTTGCGCGGAAGGTATTGTTCGAGTCCGGCACTGGCTGTTCGAAGCGGCGCTGATACTCGAATTCCAGCTTCAAGTTCGCGCGCACGAGCACCTGAATTCCAGGACTGAACCGATTCCGCGTATTGTTGCTCGAAAGCCCAGCCTGAAAATCCGTCGGTGAATTGACGACGTCGTAGCGCATCAAACCGATGAGCCAGGGATACGCCCAATACTCCGCTTCAACGAAGCCCCCTGAGAATGTTACGGGTGTCGCCGATACAAACTCCGTGCCGCTGGCGTTGGGAATTTCGTTGGTGTCATGGCCGAACATCCCCAGCCCCCACAGTTCGAACTTGCGATACTTAAATCGAAAATCGCCACCGGCGCGATAAAACGGCTCGTGAATCGTCGGCAGTCCCGGAAAAAGAGACTCGCCGACGTTGAGCGCGTTGCGGCCGTAGTAGCCGAATGCGCCAAGCGTGAGAGAGGTGTGGTCGCGAGGACCGGTCGGACCGGAAGCCTGCACCTGGCTGCGGACCGCGGAATCCCGCTCGAGATTGAATCGCTGCGAGATGCGGACGTAAACGTCCTTTGAGTTGCGCACCGCCGGGCTGTCGTTGTTGCCGTTCACGATGGCCACGGACCAGGTGAAATTCCCGTCGTTCGGATATCCGCCGAATTCGATGCCGCGCTGCGGAACGCCGAACGCGAATGGGTTATTGGTGGTGCAAGGAGTGCCAACCGGTGCCAGAGCGCACAGCGCCGGATTCGCGAGCGAGACGCTTGCCTGATCATAAATGTCGTAGTCGGAGAGGTTGATCGTGCGCGCTTGCGTGAAGGGAAGATCCAGTTCGAATTGTCCGAAGCGAACGTTGAGCGCGTCCTTGGGAAGATGCAGATAGTGCCCGATGTCATTCGCTTTTATGTATCCGTCGCCCAGGCCGCCGTCCGCGCCGGATCCGCCTGTGGAGATATCGTCATCAATCCAGAATGAAATGTTGGGCCCAAAGCTTCCTGCGGAAATTATTGTGAACGTGTTGGGCGCGAAGAGGTCAGTTCGCGGCGTGTAGCCAACCGCCAACGGGATTTTGCTGTTGACCTGCGCAAACCCGGAATAGCGAAATGCAATCGGCAGATTTCCAGGCAACTCCCCGGGGTAAAGCGCGTTGGGGAAGGCTTCTTTTTGGGCTTTGGCACCGAGCAGAACCGGAGGTTCCTTCACAAAAGCATCATCGTCTTTTGGAAACTTGAATCCGTTCATCTTAAACGCCCGGCCGAAATCATTCAGCTCGGGGAAATTGCTGTGGCACGTTGCACAGGAGGTCTGGTACTTGCGCGAAAACGCGGGGATCGCCTTGGCCCTCGGCGCCATTGCCATGAGCCAGAGCACTGTCCCTGCAGCCAGAAGACCCAGGCTTAGGCAAACATTGGCCTTTCGTCCGTTCATCGTTCCCCCTAAGCGCCCCTCTCGCTAGCTCTAGGTATCTGAAGGGCTTGCAGTTTGCGCGACGCCGATTACGCGCTTTTCGCCGGAACCCTGCCATGACGCAAATCACGCCACCGCGTGACGCCGGTCACACTGAGAACCAGTGGGGGCTCCCTCAGGTAAACAAAACGATCAGTCCACTGGAACCGTGGAGCTCTGCGGCTGTTGCATTGGGTTTGTGACAAGGTTCAGAAACACGAAACGCGTCATCCAGGCCTGTGCTTCGCCAAAACTGCATCCGCGCTCAGAATGGTGCGACTCCCTCATGCCGAGCGTCTGAATGCGGAATCCTAAATGCTTGCTAGCGCCGTGATCCTGTCGCGCAATAATCTTCAAGCAAGTTACTGCGCACACCTATATCAGGATAGAGCTCGAGGGGGCGGCTGCTTCGGAACCGCTGGTTCGAATCAGGCGGCTCGATCATATCGATGGTGCAGCCCGCCGAGTTTGTCGTGGGCCATGACACATCCGGTAGCGAGCGAAGGCTGTCGGTAGTTCGGCGTTCCCTTCCCCAATCCGAGATGTGTTCGATCCTCGTGGTAATAGCTGACGTACTCAGAGAGCAGCCTCTTCAGATGTCGCTCGTTCAGAGCAATCACGTAATCCAGTAAATCCTTCCGACAGCTCTCGACCCACCGCTCGGCTACGCCGTTCTGCCACGGGCTCTCAAACGAAGTCCGAACCGGAGTGATCCTCAGCGATCGAATCGCCGAGGGAACCTCGAACCCGTAATTCCCATCCCGATCAAACAGGAGGAATCGGGGAGCCGAACCGAAAGGAAACGCCTCGCGGAGTTGCTGCACTACCCAAAGGCTCGTCGGATGCTTAGTCACGTTGAAGTGCAGGATTCGCCGTCGATCATGGGCGATTACAAAGAAACAGTAGACGACGCCGAAGGTTATGGTTGGGACGGTGAAGAAGTCCATTGCAGCAATCGCTTCCCGGTGATTGCGCAAGAAAGCGAGCCAGCGCTTCGCTGCCGCAGGGTCTCTAGGAGCACGTTTCATCCAGCGGGAGATGGTTCGTTCCGAGATGTCGAAACCGAGCATGAACAGCTCGCCGTGAATGCGGGGCGCACCCCACGTCGGATTCTCGCGAACCATTCGAAAGATCAACTCTCGAACCTCCGTGGGAGTCGGCTTTCTCCCAATCGACCTTCGAACCCTCGAAATCAGCCTCCAGTACATTCGGAAGCCGGCCCGGTGCCAACGTACGACGGTTTCGGGCGTCACGACGATGAGTGAGCGCTTCCATTCCGGCCAGAATCGACGAACGACAACCCAGAAGAGCTTGTCAACCGCGTGAAGGGGAGAACGACGGCGTCGTCGTTTCTGCACGGCGAGTTGCTGGCGGAGGACCAAGTTCTCCAAGATGAGGCTGCCGCGTTTACGAAACAACAACGCAAAGCAGAGCAAAATGAGCGGAAACATGGTGCGCAGTTGTAACAAACTACCTCAGCAATGAGGAACATAAGTTGTTGATTCTTCGGGTCGCAAGCATTTCGGCGAGGCACAGGAATAATTGACATATTTTCGCACTTACTTCTTACTTTAACAACGTCCGATCGAAGCGTGGCATTTCGATCTTGTAGTTGGGAACTTGATTTGTCAGCGGCTAATTAATCAGTGCCTAATGAAGGCGCCAACCGGACAGCTGACGGTCAGTTAAAAATAGCCGTGATTCCAGCGAATGCGATTACACCACAATTGTGCAGATGGGCCAGTTTCGTTCCCTCCTATCCCCTATCCCGACGCGCGTTGACATAACCGGACCGAGTTTTTGTACCACAGCGAGTGAGAGAGTCTACATCACAGCCGTCGGCTGTGAGGCTGAGCTTGATAGAACCACGGGGCTATACGCGCCCGCCTACAGCCGAGCGCCAAGTGCCAGCGCTGCGTGTTGTACACAACCTGACGTTTCTCCATCGCGGTCTCCGCCCTTATCAGATAGCAAATGCGCTATTCGTTGGAGCACTTGGCTGTAGGGCCCAAAAACAGTTCTTTCTGACGCGAGCGCCACACACTTTTGGACAAGATAATTCTCGACGATTTTGAGAGATCAAGGCATCGGGTTTGTGGCAAGGAGGGTTTTTTGGGCAAGCCTCTACCGAAACGTTTGCTTCGCAAAGCCCATTCAGCGAAGGATTAGAGGGAGATATGCGAACTGAGCGAAGGGATCCCCTGAGACCTTCGCAAACGGGGCAGGCTCCGCCTGCTCAAACAATCTGCGCCAGAGGTACTTCGGGTTGGCCCTGAATATTAGGTTCGATTCAGTCCGGACGGTGTCCCACGCTCCTACGACCATCTCGTTTTGGAGTTGCGCTGGCGCCCATTGGGAGCGTCCCACAAATAGGCGCAAGTCCGGTGTCTTCTCCGGCTCCTTCAAAAGTTTTATGATGAAATCCGAATCGAAGCTCACGTAAACATCGCCAAACAATAGCGCCGCCTGCTTGGCGGCCCTGCTCGAGCGAAAGACGACGCCGGGAGCCCGAGGGTATACAGGCCCGCCGAAGTACGCGGTATCGGAGCGGTTCTTCAGCGCCTCGTCATCGGGAAAGATCTCGCTCAGCGCAACGCGCGCAGGTCTGTTGACGATAACGCCGACGATCAGACTTTCCCCTGTACTCGCGGAAGTCGGGAACATCAACACTACCGACTCTTTGAACATCGGATCCCGTAGCCCAGGGCGGGCGACCAGAAAAAGGGGATTGTTCTCAGCGTCCCCTTTGTTCGGTTTATTTTGAGCTGCGCGCACCGGCGCCTTGCTCAGAACAAGCAAAAAGCAGAAGGCAATAATCGCTCTTGATCTGAGCCAGAATTTGCGATCCAAGCCTCTCGTTTTTGCATTGTAGATGGGTTTCTCCAAACCAAGTCGCTCATCCAACTCGCGAGCCAGAAACATGCCGCCATCAAAAGTCACTCGCGATCCCTGGAAATCGGCTTTCACGGAACCGTTGAACATTAGCTGAAAGGGCTGGTTTTGTTTCTCATCCACCGGGTATGTACCTCCAGAGCGGCTTCATCGCATCCAAGCCCCACGAGTACAGATCAACATAGACACCCAAGGGTTCGTTGGAGGAGTTCAAATTTGAAATCTGGGTCAATGCGCTTCGAGACTTCCTCGGCTGATGCTTGTTGGATATGGTACGCCACGCTCCCAGAGAAAACATAGATCCGGCGCGGCTGAACATTGGAAACTAGACTGTGAAGCGTCATCTCTCTCAGGCCTCGTCGACACTGAGGGCGATCCTCGGGAAGTCGTCTGCATCCACCGATACGTCGCTCGCGTCGCTGGCACTCTCAAATCCCTGCTCGAGTCCCTGTTATTCCGTGTTCGGACTCGGACGTCGATACCGGATTTTTGTCGCAAGTGCAGGCTGGTGAATTGGTTTCGACCAACCACAGCCTAGGAAGTCTTTCGGCGTACGGTGTTTTCCCTGTATTTTCCCCTGTTCTAGGCCGGAGAGTAGTTCGCTCGTGACTGGCTCCTCCGCCAGCCAGTCCGGGCGTTTCTCTCTCGCTTTGGTCTTCGACGAAAGAGATTGATTTCGCGGCCGATGCCGCGCGAACGACGTGCAGAAAACCTCTTCCGGTCTTGCTGGACCGCGAACTGTCACGCCAATGGGGACATTTTTTCCTAGACATTTCGAGTGATGGCTTTTCGCTTAACAAATCAGACCGCAAGAGT
This sequence comes from uncultured Acidobacteriota bacterium, assembly GCA_963812645.1. Taxonomy (GTDB): domain Bacteria; phylum Acidobacteriota; class Terriglobia; order Acidiferrales; family UBA7541; genus Palsa-147. Next base: position 117,129 of record CAWEVU010000011.1, on the reverse strand, counting down.
AGATTGACCAGGCTCGGCAGGCGGCGTCGAAACTAGTGTGAACGCTGCGATGCTTGAAGACTGGTGAGCGGTGCTGCATACACCTTGATCCAATGATTGCGAATTCGCATTTTCACCTGTTTGCCGTCCACGATGGAAACGATCACATCCGAGTCCTGCACTTGCATATGGCAATCCACACAATTCCGCGCGATATCTTGACCAAGCTTCGCATAAAGACCGCAGCTCTCTGGTTTATGACAGCCGAGGCAGCGATCCGAATACGCGGCAGCGGTGCGCTCGGGCGCATGAACGTCGTGGCAGGTGGTGCAAGTCATCTTAGATGAGTTTTGAAAACAGCGGCTTCGTTCCAGGAGCGCGACTTGGTTTCCGTGCACATCTAACTTGGCATCTGGGTCCGGAATCACGAGCTGGAGGTAATCTGCGAGCGACCGCCCGGGAACAAACGAGAAAGCGGGAGCGCGCTCTTCGCCCAAGCCTCCATGGCACTGCGCACAAACATCCACCTGGCGCTCACGCGACAGACCTTTCGGATTCATGATCTCCAAATTTTCGGCGATACTTTTGCCCGGCGCTGCCTCGGGCGGCGAATCCGGCGCATGCGCCGCCCGAGCCTGTTCGGCTGCGACATGTTGGCGGCCCGGACCGTGGCACCTCTCACAAGTAATCCCCAGGACCAAACCCGTCTTCTGGTAGCGATTTTCAGGAGCGCCTGATGGGATCGACGCGATATAACCCGCATGGCACTCCAGGCATCGCGGGTCGATCGGCCGGGTGAAGTCGGCGGTGCCATCTGTGTAGCCGGGGCTGTTTACCCACCCCCCCAGCGGAGTCCAGTACGATACCGGTAGCTGGAAGAGCCGATCACCTTTCCAATACAAGTAGGACTGACCTCGTTGACCCGAACCGACAACCACGTCAATTCGTTCGGTATGAGTCACCTCATCGGGAGGCCGGCCGAATACCGCCGATTGAAAGTATCTGCCGTCGCGGATAGTCATGGCGAAGTGAAGATTTGGATCGGCAGTCCGCAAAATGTTGGATGCAACAGTGAACTTTCCGGAGATCGAACTCTCGCTGGGGACCTGCGAGGTCAGATGGTGCCCGGTGCGGAGATATGTGCGGTCAATGGCCTCGTGGCACGACCGGCATGCGCCGTCACCAACATAATTCTCGCGATTCGCTTGGCTCTCTGTAAGCGGAGACACAGCTCGATAGCAAGTCGAAGCCTCTGGCTGTGCAAACAAGCGGCGCGGAGAATCATGAAGGCCAAACGGTGACGCTCTGAAGATCAACAGCAATGCCAGCAGAATTGCTCCATTGAAAACTCGGCCGGCCGGCATGCGACTTTCTCCCGCAGCGGGCACGTTAGCAGATTTGTGGGGCGCCTTCAATCAAGCCCGCGAAGCTGGCAGTGGTGTCATCTTACGGTTTCTAGTAAGCTCCTGCTTTGTAAAGCACCTTGAATACCTACTCAAACAACGGCGCGGGAAGAAGCAGCCTGAAGGCCAAGCCTGCGAAGCGCCACGTCACGATTCGCGAAGTGGCCAAGGCCGCGGGCGCCTCTGTCTCCACGGTTTCCGCGGCGCTGAATAATTCAGACTATGTCAGCACGGATATGCGCCGGCGGATTGAAGACGCCGTCAAGAACCTGCGATATTTTCCCAACGACCTCGCACGCGGCCTGCGCCTGCAGAAAACCCGCTCCGTTGCCATCGTCGTCCCGGATCTCTCGAACAATTTCTACATCGAGCTCGTCCGCGGAGTGAAAGACTATTCGGCCTCCGCGAATTATACGGTCTTGATCGGGGATTCGCGGGAAAGTTGGGAGGAAGAGCGCGATTATCTGGAGTCCTTTCATCGTCGCCGCGTCGATGGTGTTGTGCGCGTCCCCGTCATTAACGCAGGCGGCGGAAAAGCCAAAGCCGTCTTGGGCAATCTTCCGGTGGTGTATGCCGACCGCCACCCGCACGAGCAGGACGCCTATATCGGAAGAGTGGAAGTGGACAACGCGCGCGCGGCGGAAAGCGCCACGTGCTACCTGCTAAGTCTCGGGCACCGCGATATCGGCATCATCGCCGGTGATACCTCCAGCGGCACCTCGCAGGACAGAGTGCAGGGTTTCCTGTCCGCGATGCGCAGCGCGAAACTCCGTCCGGACCGCTCGATGATTCATAGCGGGCACAATGACATGGAAAGTGGCCATTTTCACGCCATGCAGCTCTTGACCCGCGGGCAACGGCCGACGGCAATTTTCTGCACCAATAACATGATGGCGTTGGGCGCCCTGGCGGCCATACAAGAAATCGGCCTCACCTGCCCTGAGGAGATCAGTCTGCTGGGGTTCGACGATTTTTATTGGGCCACGCTGCTACGGCCGAGGCTAACGGTGGTACGCCAGCCCGCGAGGGAGATCGGAATGACGGCGGCGAGGATTTTGATCGATCACATCGAAGGCCGCGCGAACACTCCCACGCCGGCCCTGCTCGGGACACAACTGATCGTCAGAGACTCCTGTTGCCCTCCCAAGAAAGTGTAAGTGCTCGGGTTTTGTTTCGCCGCAGATTCGCCGGTTGTCCCGAAATTTGGTGTTTTTCGCAGTTGCAAAACCGCGTTTTTGTCCCGATTAGAATCGATCTCCTTTGTTTGTTTTGTTGGAGTTACGGGCGTTTCTAATAATTTGTGTCCCGATTAGATTTTTCTTCGCCTTTCTAGAGGCTGGAAAAGGCGAAAGATACCGCAGAGACGCTGAGGGCGCTGAGTTTTGGGAGGGGATCATGGGGTTGCCCTCGGAGTGGGGCCGGGCTGGACTGTGGCTTCTCTGGATTGTGAAGCGCAGTTCTATGGCGCGGCTTGCTGGGGGTCCTTTCTGGCGCGGATTTGCGGCGCCACATTTTGTCCAGGCTCAACGGCAGAGCCGGATATAGGCTAGCATTAGTTAACGTATATCTCAACAGCAAAGTATCGTTACCTTAAGGGAATAATTTGGGAGGATTTGTAACCGATTGGGGCGCGCGCTTCCTGGTCAGGACGGGCGCTGAAGGGCGGCTGCGAAGTACCCAGCGCTAAAGCGCATCGATGATGGAGACGCCGTTTCGGAGCGCTTAAGCGCTCCTCCCCCGAATAAATTCGGGGGCTCCCACCAAAGTGCTAAGGCTCTCACCGCATTGAATCGCGGGGGCTTCCACCAAAATGCAGACGCTCCCGGAGGGTTCCCACCAAAAACCTGGCGGGCTGGATGAGAAGTCATGCGCTGACGAGGGTCGGGGCTTAACGAGTGCTGGATTGTCCGAACGGCCAAATTTTGACGGCTCTGGCGCGGAGGTAGTACGCGCCCAATCCCAACACGAGAAGAATTAGAGCGGTGCCGAGATTTTGGCGTTGATCGGGAGTAGCTGCTACATAGATCCAGCCTACCAGAGCCACGAGTGCAGGGAGTGGATAAAGCCACATATGAAACGGCCGTTCGATTTCACTGCGATATTTGCGGATGGCAAATACGGCGAAGATTTGCGGGATGAATTGAAAAATAATCTGAATGATCATCAGCGAGGAGAGCAGGCGTTCGAGCGAAAGCCAGCAGAGCGGAATGGCCATGGCGTTGATCGCCAGTAGCGAAACCGTGGGGAAATGGCCCGTAGGATGGACGCGGCCGAACACTTTAAAAAAACTGCCCTCGGCGCCCGCGGCATAAAGGATGCGCGATAGGCCCAGGCTCATGGTGAAAATTCCGCCGAGCGTCGCGACTAAAATTAGGCAGGTCATCACGGAGGCGGCGCGCGATCCATAGAGCTTACCGATAAATTCGGAGACCACGGCGTGGGAGACGGCCGCGTCGCGCCAGGGGATCGTTCCGATGATCACCACGCTCATCAGAAGGTAGAGGACCGCGACGATCAGCACCGAGAGCACGATCGCTCGGGGAATGTTCTTCGACGGATTCTTGACCTCGGCTCCCAGGTAGGTGATGTTGTTGTAGCCGCCGTAGTTATACATCGCGATCAAGGTGGCTCCCGCCAGCCCATAAAAAAATGACTTGGAGAGATGAAATGCGCCCGGAGGGAAATCAAACGCCATCTTGGTGTTGATGTGGATCATGCCGGACAAGATCACCCAAAGCATCGCGACCAACACCACCCCCAACATGACCACCGAGTAGCGCCCTACCGATTTCACGGGACGATACAACAGGAAGGTAATGACCACGCAGACCGACGCAGCCATGGCACCGACGCCGGCGTGGCCTAAGCCCGGAAAAAAATAATGGCAATATTCGGCGAAGCCGACCGACGCGGCCGAGATGGCCAACGGAGCGACAAAAATTGTTTGCCACAGAAACAGGAAGGAGAAGAGATGGCCCCAGGTGCGCGGGTTAAAAGCTTCCCGGAAATAAATAAAGGCGCCGCCGGCTCCCGGCATAGCCGCGCCGAGTTCTGCATAAACCATGCCATCGCAGACGGAAAACAGTGCGCCGAGAAACCAGCCGAGCACGGCCTGCGGCCCGCCCATCGCGGAAAGAATCACTCCGATGGTGATGAACGGGCCGATGCCGATCATCTCCAGCATGTTTACGGCGGTGGATTGCAGCAAACCCATGCCGCGAACAAGTTTTTCGGAGGCTACCGAGATCTCAGGGGGAAGATGAGGTGCAGAGTTTTCGGCCAAGTCGGGCGCCCTGGACAATTCGTGAATCGAATATCGAGCGGGGACTATAGCAGCGGGAGCGGGGGGCGGCAACGGGGGAGTGCGGAAATATTGAAACGTTTCGGCACGCGCTGGGATTGGCGAGGAGGGAGGATTGCGGGGGATTTTGGAGGGTGGGCGAAAAGATGGAGACTGCCCTGATCGCGTATCGGATTCGATGGCATGAGCCGCTGAAGCGCCCAGCGCTAAAGCGCTTCATTGATGACGCGCTGTTTCGGAGCGCTCCGGGAAGTGCGCCCACTCCGTCCCCCGCGCTTTAGCGCCGGGCCCTTGAAGCACTTCCCGGGCATCCTCCCGCCACCGCGCCATATCCCAAAATCAACACAGTACTGAAACTAAAGTACTATTGCCATACGGTAACTTCCATGCTATCCAAGCACGAGCAGTGCGCAGTCCCTAAGCGCGGGACTGGCTCTCCTGAGCCCACCGAAAGTGTGCGCAAAAATAATGAAAGATGCAGGAGCAAGCCCAAAATGCGTGGCGCAATCGCCAGCCGCTGTAGGGGAGGGTCTTTAGACCCTCCCGCCGTTCGGCCATCTTATCTCGCATCCGCGACGTCCGGCAGAACACAATCTCTCGCCGTCCGAACCCTCGCCGCAGAAATTTCTAATCGGGACACCATACGATTAGAAACGCGCCTCCCCCGTAGCGCCGGCTGCCAGCCGGCGTTTTTGGCCCGCCACATCCGAATGCGCCCAATTCCCGCAGAACGTAAAATCATTCGAGCCGCACGCGAGCACAGCTCCGCCGCATCCCGCCAAAAAATCCTAATCGATACAATTCCAAAATTAGAATTCCGCCTAACCCACTCAAAACAAACGACGGAGATCATTTCTAATCGATACAAACTCAAGGCAGGCACTTTCGCAAATCAAACGCGCATCGAGAAATTCAAGGTCCCGCAAACCTCACAAATAATGCTTAAACCAAGCCACCGCCCGCGCAATCACGTCGCGATTGTGCTCCGGATTAACAAACAAATGCCCCTCATTCGGATAAATCACAAATTGCGTCGGCGCACGATTCGCCTGCAAGGCATGCCAGAACTCATAAGATTGCGGCGGCGGGCATTCCCCATCGCGATCGCCAACGACAATCAAAGTCGGCGTCTTGGCCTTCTTGATAAAGGTAATCGGCGAGCTCTTCGCATACACCGCAGGATCGTCGTAAACCGGCGCGCCAAAGTACGGGATCATCCACTGATCGATCGAATTCTCGCCGTAGTAGCTCTGAAGATTCGAGACCCCGGCGCCCGCCACCGCCGCGCGAAAGCGATCCGTCTGCGTCACGGCCCACATGGTCATATATCCGCCGTAGCTCCAGCCGGTAATTCCGACGCGGTTGTTGTCAATCGGCGCCGCCGCGAGCGATTCCGTAATCCCCGCGAGGATGTCGCGAAAATCGCCGTAGCCGAAATCTTTCACGTTAGCGCGCGTGAATTCCTCGCCCGAGCCAAAACTTCCGCGCGGATTCGGCTCCAGCACGAAAAATCCCGCTGCCGCAAGCGCAATTTCATAGTTCCACTGCACCGGCCACATCGGCGAAATCATCGCCGCCGGCCCGCCGTGCACTGCGACAACCAGCGGATGCTTCAGCGAAGTATCCACATCCGGCGGATAGTGCAGCCAGCCCTGCACTTTGAAATTGTCGCTGGTCCAGTGAATGCTCTGCGCCGGGCCCCACGCCGGTTCGAGCCCCGCGTTGCGCGAAGTGATCGGCTTCCAATCGCCGATCGCGCCGGCCCAAACTTCCGGCGGGCGCACAAACGATTGGCGAATCACCGCGGTGGTCACGCCGTCATTCGCCACCGACATGCCCGCGCCGAACCAGCCAGAAGAAATCGTCTCGACGTCGGTCCAGACGACGCTGATCGTCTGCGCCGTCAGATCGAGCAGCGCGACGCCGGTGCGCCCGTCCACATAAACAGAAATTAAAATTTGCCGCCCGCCGTTGATCCAGGTGAGCGAGCTCGGCGTGGCATTGATGTTCGGAGTCATATCGCGCGGCTCGCCGCCGGCAGCCGGCAAGAGGTAAACATCGCCGCCGACGGAAATTTCATCGCTCATCAATCCGCCGATGAACGCGATCGTCTCGCCACCCGGCGACCAGTGCGGCACGGCAATCTGCATCTTCGGCTGATAAAACAATTTGGTTTCGCCCGTGACCAGATCGACGGTGTAAAGTCCCGCGACATACCAGTTGTCGTCGCCGTTGCCGTGCGCGGCAGTGGTGATGAACCGCGTGCCGTCCGGCGACCAATCGAATTCGTAAACGTACATGTCGGCCGGCGAAATTTGCCGCACGGTGCCCTTGGCGGCGTCCACCAGCGTCAAGCGCTGCTCATGAATTTCCTGGCCGACCACGCCTTCATCCGGCGTCTCGGCGACGAGCGGCCCCGCCGCGCGCGTGGCATTCTCGGTGAAAAGCAGCGCGACCGTTTTTCCGTCGGGCGACCAGCCTGGGCTGGCGAGAAATCCTTTGAGCTGCGTCAAACGCCGCGCGGCTCCGCCGGCTGCGCTGGCAACATAGAGCTGCGACTGCCCGGCCTTCGCCGCGTCCGAGAGAAAGGCGAGACGCTTGCTATCGGGCGACCACGCGACATCGCTCTCCGCATGCGGCGCGCCCGCGACGCCCGCCGTGATCTGCCGCGCGGCCTTCGGATCTTTCACGTCCGCAACGTAAATCGCCGAGTTCGGCGATGGCGCTCCGTTCTTCTCTGTGAGCGATTCGACCCACGCGACCTGCTTGCCATCCGGCGAAATCGCCACTTGCGAAAATTCGTGAACGCCGAACATGGCCTCAACCGCTTTCGCCTCCGGCGAATCGGGATCAATCTTCGGCGCAAGAAGCGGGTCTTCAACCTTCCTGGGAGCAGGCGTACCCTTTCCAACGACGTGCACGCCGATCTTCGGCCGCGCGGTTCCGGGCTTCTGCGCCGGCGCCTGCTGCGGTGGCGCCTCTTGCGCTGGAGGTTGTTGCTGTTCTTGCGAAGCAGCGATGAAAGTCGAAAGGAGGATCGCAGCAGAAATCAAAATCAGTCGGCGCACGGTTTGTTCCCTTCTTCGGAAGCGATCGGAATTATTTCGTGGCAGCCGGACGCGGCGGAACGATCGGCAAGATTAGATGCGTCGGATGCTCGCGGTCGTGAAATATTTTCTGATCGGCGGATTGCATGCGCGTCGTCTTGCCCAGCGGCTCGCCGGTGTTCGGATTGCGATCGAATTTCGGCACGCCGCTCGAGGCAATCTCCACGCGAATGCGATGCCCCACCTTGAACATTTCGCACGTGTTCCACACATCCACCGAGTAGCGATAAATTTTTCCCGGCTCGATCGGCGAGGCCGATTCCATGCCGTCGCGATAGCGCGCGCGCACCATGCCGTCGCTCAGTCGCTCGGCGTAGCCGTCGGTCCAGACATCAATGAGCTTCACCATGAAGTCGGTGTCGGGCGCGCTCGACGCAGCGTAAAGTTCGGCGCGGATTGGCCCGCAAACTTCGGTGTCGGCTTTCATCGGCTCGGTCGAATAAACGAGCACATCATCGCGCGCCTCGACCGAGCGGTAATCATCCGGGCCGCCGATTTGCGCGAACGAAGGCGCGGTGATGAACGGAGTTGGATTTTTCGGATCGTAGCGATAGCCATCGGGCGGCTCGGCCGCGGGCTCGGTGGTCGAGAGCACGCCGTCGCCGGAAAGCGTGTTCGCGCGGCCGGCGCTGTGCACGTAATAATTCGTCCACTGCGTGCGCGCCATCGGCCATTCATTCTCGTTGGTCCATTCGTTCGAGCCCATCACGAAAATTCGCACCGGCGGCTCGGACATGATTCCCGTGTCTTTGCCCTTCAGCCAGTAGTCGTACCAGCGCAGCATGTAAGCATCGAGGTCGATGACGTCGGCCGGGCCGAAATCCACGTCGCCAAGTTTGCTGGTGGAATTGACGGCGTGAGGCCACGCGCCCATCAGCAGCTTTTGATTTTTGCGAATTTCCGGTGTCGCGCCCTTGGTGGTCATGCCGATGTAGTTCAGCGGAGTGCCGACCTGCTCGTCGTCGTACCAGCCGGAAATGTGCAGCACGGGAACGCGGACGCGTTCGTATTTATTCTGATAGCGCAGCGGCTCCCACCAGGCATCGAGCGTGGGATGATCGAACAGGTCTTTCCAATTCTGATCGCGGCGGCCGGCCACTTCGTCGAGTTCGACGAGCGGCAAATGCTCATAGACACGATTCCAATCCACCGCGTCGATATTCTGCAGCACGTGGCCCGCAGTGAAGAAATACCAGCTAATGTCCTGCGGAATAGGAATTCCGGTAGGCGATTCGACGAAAGGATCGGAAGGCGAGACGAGCGCGATCATGGTGGTCAGATGGGGCGGCTGCTGCACGGCGGTGAGCCACTGATTTGCGCCTTCGTAGGAACCGCCAAACGTTCCGACTTTTCCGTCCGACCACGGCTGCGCGGCGCACCATTCGATGGTGTCGTAGCCGTCCTGTCCATCGGCGCGATAGGGAACGAACGTGCCGTCGGAATCGCCGCGGCCGCGCACGTCTTCGTAGACGAAGACGTAACCCCGCGAGACGTATTTGCGCATGCGATCGATGGCGCGCGCGCCGCCGCCCGCTTTCACGTACGGCGTTCGTCGAAGGATGGCGGGGAATTTTCCGGGCGAGTCGGGGCGATAGATGTCGGCGGACAGTTCGACGCCGTCGCGCATCTTGATGCGCACGCCGAATTGAATTTTCATGGTGTAGGCAGATTCGGTAGACGGCGCGGGATTTTGTGCGGCGGCCTTTGGGGATGGCGTGGCGATGTTGGGGATCGAAAATGCGGCGAGGATTGCGGCGAGAGTGGTTGCGATGCGATTCATTTCTTAGGATGGCTCCGCAAATATGATTTGAGCGACAGGGCGAGACATAGTGACGCGCCGTTGCGGCGAAATCAAGGTTTTCGCACCGATGCAGCACCGTAGGGCCCGCGCTTCAGCCGGGCCTCTTCGTGCACGGTCGCGCGAGAAGCGGTGGGGTTGCACGTGCGAGAACGTCTCAGTAAGAGGCCGCTGCGACGGGCCGCAAATTAGCCATGAATGTACCTAGTGCCTGGCCCGGCTGAAGCGCGGGCCCTACGGTCGGAAACGGCTCCGGCGCATTGACGTCGACGATCGATTTCACGAGAGAGAAATGCGATTACAGAAATCGCGTTCGGTGGCCTGCGAACTGGCATAATCTGGCGGGCGAACTTTCGGTGCACAGTGGCGCGGAAAAAATATATCGAGAGGAAAATAAATTGAGAGCTTCGGTGCGACGGAATGCTTGGATTTTGCTGGCGATAGGTTTGTGCTGGCTGGCGGGGCCGACGGGGCGGCCGCTTGGAGCAGAGCCGGGTGCGCGGGCGTGGCGCGCGGAGGCTTCGTTCACGTCGCCGCAGCAAGCGGCTGCTGAGACTACTGCGAAGTTCCGTTTGCACAAATTCGAGCAGGCGATCGGGGAGGAAACTTACGTGGAGACGGCGGCGGCGGGCGGCCGCAATTTCTCGATCAGCTTTGAATTTACGGATCGCGGATCACCAGTGCCGCTGCAAGCCCACTTCACTTCCCGGGATGATCTGACTCCTACGGAATTTGAGATTAGTGGGCGAAATGCGCGGACGGCGTCGATCGACGAGTGCGTCGAGGCCGGACCGGAAAAAATTCGCGTGCGTGAGGACAAAGCGTGGCGCGAGGAGCCGCGCCCCGAGAAATTTTTCACTATCGCCGGATATGCGCCCGCGACGATGCAGATGCTCCTAGTGCAGTACTGGAAGGCGCACGGATCGCCAGCGAAATTGAGAACTTTCCCGAGCGGCGAAGTGAGGATTGAGCCGCGCGGAAGCGATGAGATCAAAATTGGCGACAAGACCGAGCAGTTGCAACGCTTTACGATCGAAGGACTGATCTGGGGCCGCGAGACGCTGTGGTTCGATGCCAAGCTGCAACTGATAGCGGAAATCAGCGTGGATGCGGAATTCGATCACTTCGAAGCGATTCGCGAGGGCTACGAGCCGGCGCTCGGAACATTTGTCGCCCGCGCCGGAGCGGACGAAATGGCGGCTCTCGCGGAGATGGCCAAAGGAATTTCCGGCGTTCGCGGCGACCTGATCGCCGTGGTCAACGGCACGCTGATTGACGGTACGGGAAAGCCGCCGCTGGCGAATGCGACGGTGGTGATCGAGAACGGGAAAATCATCGCGGCAGGCCCGCGCGCGCAAGTCAAACTTCCGAAGCGAGCGAAGATCATTGATGCGGCCGGGAAAACAATTCTTCCGGGCCTGTGGGACATGCACGCGCATTTCGAGCAGGTGGAATGGGGGCCGATTTATCTCGCAGCGGGTGCGACGACGGTGCGCGATGTCGGCAACGAACTGGAATTCATCACCGCGGTGCGGGATGCAATTGCCAACGGCCGCGGTCTGGGCCCGCGCATTCTGGCGGCAGGGGTCGTGGACGGCGATGGGCCGCTGGCGCTGGGAGTCGAGCGCGTGAACAATGCGGAGCAGGCCAAGGAATGGGTGGACCGCTACCACGATCTCGGATTTCAGCAGATCAAGATTTACAGCTCGGTGAAATTGGCGAGCATCTCCGCGATCACCGCCGAGGCGCATCGCCTGGGAATGACGGTGACCGGCCACATCCCCGAGGGTGTGAATGCGTATCAGGGCGTAGAAGCGGGGATGGATCAGATCAATCACGTTCAGTATGTCGCGAATATCATGATCAAGTCGTTGCCGGCGGACGCGAAGCGCGTCGATCGCCTCGAGGCCGTGGGGAACATTGATTTGAATTCGCCCGAAGCGCAGCACGCGATTGCGTTTCTTAAATCACACGGCACGGTGATCGATCCAACTCTGGTGGTGTTCGAAGGATTTATCGTGGGACCGGACCTAACGCTCGCGAGCCTCGAGCCCGGAGTCGCGAAGGTGGCGCCGGAGCTTGCGGTGCAGTTTGCCGGCGGCGGAGTTCCGCCGGAGTATCGCGAAAATATGCGAAAGATGTTTTCGAAGTACGTGGCGATTGTTGGGGCGCTGCATCGCGCGGGGATTCCGATTGTGGCGGGGACGGATCAGTCGGTGCCCGGGTACAGTCTGTATCGCGAGATGGAGCTTTATGTGGATGCGGGATTCACGCCGATGGAGGCGATTCAGGCGGCGACGATTGTTCCGGCGCGGGTGATGAAGCTCGACGGCGAACTGGGGACGATCGAAGCGGGCAAGCGGGCGGATTTGATTCTTGTGGATGGGAATCCGCTCGAAAATATTCATAATCTTCGCAACGTGAAGACCGTGATTACCGGCGGCGTGGCATACGATTGCGCGGAATTGTGGAAGAGTGTGGGATTCAAGCCGTAGGGTTGGTACCGCCGGCGTCTCTGCCGGCATTTTACGAGCTCGAATGTCGGCGAGTGCAGCGACTCTGGGCGGACTCAGCGTGAAGCCAATACACTTTGCGTGATCCGCGCGTGACTGTTGCCCGTGGCGGAGTATGCGGTCGTCGGATGCCGGCCCCTCGCGGCTCGGGGTAAACAGGGACGCCGGCGGTACGGGGAGCGGCATGTGCTAGAATTTGGTTCTCGCCCTCGCTGATGCTTGGCGTTTTCCTTTGTGATATTTGGATCGTTGGGAGTTTGTAGTTCGGGATGGCGGCACGTTTTGTCGCCGGAATGAGATTTCTTCGGGCAAGCTGAACGGACGATGGGAAAAGGGACACAGATCGCGCTGGCGGCGCTGCTGATCGTACTGATCGCGGTGGCTGTGGGCGTTTTCTGGACGAGCGACTGGCGCGCGCCGGCCGCGCCGCCCGACGATGCGGCGACGAAGGCGGAACGCGCGGCCGCTGCACTCGTGGACCAGCGGCCGCTGCAAAACGCCCAACAGCTTGCGCCGTTGGCGACCACTCCTCAAGAATTGGCCCTGCTGCAGGAAGCACTGAGCATCGCGGACCAGGAAGTTGACCTGGCGTTCGACGCCGCGCTGCAAAACGCCATCAAGCATCCCGCGCCGCCGACGCCGGCAATCAAAAAGCTCGACACCCAAATCGACGATCTGCAGTCGCACATCGATGCCGATGAAGCCACCAACGCGAAGCTGACGAAAGCGACGGCGGCAGCGAAAGGCGTCGCGCAGGACCGCCTGCAGGAGCAGCTCGATCTGGTGCAGGCACAGCTCGAATTGGAGTACGACGATCTCGACAAAGCCAAGCGCGATTTGATCAACGCGGGAGGCGACAAGCAATCACTGCTGCAGCAATTGAAGGCGCAGCATGACGTTTCAACGCAGAACACGAAGGACGCGGTGGCGCACGCGACGACCGCAGCCGTTCCTGCCGATAGCGGCGCGGGCTCGTACAGCCTGATTGCGGAAACGCGCGTGTGGTGGAATTTGCGCGCGAAGCGGCGGCAGGTGCAGGCCGTTCAACAAGAGGTAGCGCAACTGGAGAGCGATCTGGCGAAGAGCGAGGCGGCGCTCGAAGCGCAGGTGAAAAGCGAATCGGCGGAGAAGCCCGAAGCGCGCCAGACGCCGGCCGAAGCGCAGCAGGATGCGACTTCGGCGCTGGCCACGCTGCAGCAGCTCGCCGAAGATCAAAAGACGATCGCGCAGACGGACAAGAGATTGCAAACGGCGAAGGAGCTGGATGCCACGTACGCAAAATGGGTTCAGCTCGTCGCGGGGCGCGAGCGGACCGCGCTGCACCGCGTGCTGCTCTCAATCGCGATCATTCTGCTGATCGGCGTGGCGATGGTGATCTCGTATTCCTACATCACGCGGTACTTCTCACAGCTCGCGCCGGAACGGCGGCGATTGCGGACAGTGAGCACCGTAGTCGAGATCGGCGTGCAGACCGTTGGAGTGCTGTTGATTCTGCTGGTGATGCTCGGGCCGCCGAACCAACTCGCGACGGTGCTGGCGCTGGCTGGCGCGGGATTGACGGTGGCGCTGAAGGATTTCATTGTTGGGTTTCTCGGCTGGTTTGTGTTGATGGGGAAGAATGGGATTCAGCTTGGAGATTGGGTGGAGATTGAGGGAGTGGGAGGTGAGGTCGTCGAGATTGGATTGTTGCATACTGTGTTGCTTGAGACTGGGAATTGGACCGACGCCGGACATCCTACCGGGCGGCGCGTTTCTTTTGTGAATAGTTATGCGGTCGAGGGGCACTACTTTAATTTTTCTACCTCGGGACAGTGGTTGTGGGATGAGTTGCAGGTTTTTATTGCGTCGAGTGAAGATCCGGCGCCGATTGCGCAGGCGATCCAAAAGATGGTTGCCGCGGAGACTTCGAAGAACGCGCGGGTTGCCGAGGAAGAATGGAAGCGCGTTACTTCCTCACGCGGGTTGCAGGGATTTTCGGCTGAGCCGGGAGTTAGCGTGCGGCCGACGAGTTCTGGAATTGAAATTACCGTGCGCTACATTACGCAGGCGAATGAACGGCATGAATTGCGGACGCGATTGTATCAGGCGGTGATTGAGATGCTGCAGGGGCGGCCGGGAGCGGGGGCGGTGGTGGCGGCGCCGGTTGGGGATTCAGCGGCGGCGGTGACTCCGGTGCCCGTGAGTCCACCCAGTGCGGGGACGACGGTTCCTTCTTCGAAGAAGTAATTGCTTTCTGGCTGGAAGAAAAATCGATCGAACTGAATCTGTTCTTGCTGAGTGACGCGGCGGGAATTATGCTGCGCGGCGTGCGATGATTTGCGTGGAGGCGATGATGAGTGAATGGACGCGGCGAAGATTTGTTGTGGCGAGCGCGATTGGAGGATTAGCGGCTAGCTCGCGGCGATTGTTTGGGGCGGCGCCGGTCGTGGGAGATGCGGCCATTCAGAGCGTTGCGGCTAAGGCGCGGCCGATCATTATTTCCGCGGCGAATGGAGTGAAGCACCTGGACGACGGAATGGCGGTGCTGAAGGCGGGCGGCGATACGCTGGATGCGGCGTTGGCGGTGGTCACGAAAGTTGAGGACGATCCTGAGGATGATTCGGTGGGATATGGTGGATTGCCGAATGAAGATGGAGTTGTGGAGTTAGATGCCAGCGTGATGCATGGGCCTACGCGGCGGGCTGGGGCGGTGGCTTCGTTGCAGAAGGTGAAGAATCCTTCGCTGGTGGCGAAGGCGGTGATGGAAAAATCGAATCACGTGTTCATGGTGGGCGACGGGGCGCTGCGATTTGCTGTGGCCGAGGGATTTCCGACTATGAATTTGCTGACCGACCGATCGCGGCTGGCGTGGTTGGCTTGGAAAGCTACGGCTTCGGAGAATTGGCGGCCGGGGTTGGACAGCCCGGAGTGGAAAGAGAAGATGGCGGAGCTTTTGGATACGCCGGAGCGGCAGGCTTGGGCGGCGCATATTGAGGAGGTGGTGGCGCATCCGCCCACCGGGACGATCAATTGTTTGGCGGTGAATGCCAAGGGCGAAATTTCGGGAACGACTACGACTTCGGGAATGGCTTGGAAGATTCCTGGACGCGTGGGAGATTCGCCGGTGATTGGGGCAGGGCTTTTTGTGGACGGCGATGTGGGCGGCGGAGGATCGACGGGACGCGGCGAGGAGAATATCAAGATTTCGGGCGGGCACACGGTTGTGGAGGCGATGCGGCATGGGAAATCGCCGAAGGATGCTTGCCTGGAGGCGGTGGATCGCGTGGTGCGGAATTATGCGATTGATAAAACTCGATTAAAGAAATTTCATTTGTTGTTTTACGCGTTGAATAAGGATGGGGAGCATGGCGGGGCGTCGCTTTGGGGGAAGGGGCCGGATGGGACGGCGCATCATTATGCGGTGCACGATGGGGTGAAGGCGGAGTTGGTGCCTTGCGCGGGGTATTTTGATGCGGTGGGCGGGGATTATTAGGGCGACGACCGAAAGAATCGTGAGGCACGCAGAGCGTCAGTGGTTGCGGATCGCCGGGCGATAAGCCGGGCGCAGTCCGCCTAGGCGGACGCCCCTACGAAGAGAAAGGCAACTGCAAGTTCAAAATTTCCTTCAAGCGAACAAGATTCCGCGATAATTGAAATATGGAGCAGGCTAACGTCGTCATTATTGGCGGTGGTGTCGTCGGCTGCGCGATTGCGCGGGTGCTATCGGCGCGGTGGGACGACGTGTTTGTGCTCGAGGCGATGCCGAAAATTGGGATGGGAGCTAGCACTCGGAATAGCGGCGTGATTCATGCGGGACTTTATTATCCGCCGGGGTCTTTGAAGGCGCGGCATTGCGTGCGCGGGAACATTTTGACCTACGAATTTTGCGCGGCGCATGGCGTGCCGCACCGCAATACCGGGAAATTGATTGTCGCGGCGTCGACGAAGGAAGCGCCGGCGCTTGCGGCTTTGATGGAGAACGCGCGGAAGAACGGCGTGGAGGGATTGTCGATTGTGGATCGCGCCGGGATTCGCGCGCGGGAGCCGCACGTTGAAGGCGATCATGCGATGTTCGTGCCTTCGACCGGGATTGTTTCGAGCGAGGAGTTGGTGAAGGCTTACGCTCGTGTGGCCACGGATCAGGGCGCGAATATTGTCACGCACGCGAAGGTGAAGAAGCTCGAGCCGGCCGGCGGGCGCGTGCGCGTGACGAGCGAGGCGGGAGAGATTGAAGCGCGCTGCCTGGTGAATGCCGCGGGGCTTTTTGCGGATGAAGTGGCGGCGATGCTGGGATCGTCCATGGCGAAGCATCGCATTTATCCCGTGCGCGGGGAATATTGCGAAGTGGTGCGCGGGAAGGCGGATTTGATTCGCGGACTGGTTTATCCGCTGCCGCATCAGGATGGATTGAGTTTGGGCGTGCATTTGACGAAGACGCTTTGGGGAACGGTGCTGCTGGGGCCGACGGCGCGGTACGTAGAGGATAAGAATGATTACGAGCGGGACCGCGAGCCGGTGGAGGATTTCGCGCGCGGGGCCAAGATGATGGTGCCGGAATTGGAGGCTGCGGATTTGGTGCCCGGTTACTCGGGAATTCGCGCGAAGCTGGTGCCGCCCGGCGGGCACGGCATCGCGGATTTTATCATTGAGCGCGACCCGGATGTACCGGCGGTGATTGAGTTGATGGGGATAGAATCGCCGGGGTTGACGTCGGCGCCGGCGATTGCGGAGCAGGTCTTGGGGATCGCGGCGGAAATTTTGGATTAGGGCGATGCGGATGTTGCTTCCTTCGTAGCGCCGGCTGCCAGCCGGCGGTTTTCGTATACTACATTAAATTACTTTTCGACATGCTCAGCGCGCGTTTCAATAATGGACTGATTCTTCCGCGGTCGTTTGTGCTTGGATTGTTGATTTGCGCTCGTAAGATGCCGGCGGGGACGCCGGCGCTACTTAACGACCTCAGAGACGAATACCAGCTTTATTCCCTTCGATTCTATTTGCGGAAGTTGCTCGCGCAGGACTGCGATTGTGGCTGGATGTGGATGGCCGATGGTGACGGCCCAGCCTTTACGCTTGGCGTCGGCGATGGCGCGATTAAGTTGCCCGACGATTGCGGCTTGCGTGGGCGTGTCGTCCAAGAATTGCGCATTGCGAAAGGCGGCGCGAACGCCGTCTTTTTCGGCGGTGTCGTAGGCTACAGTTTCTTTTGTTGTGCGGCTGTCCACAAAGAACAGGCCGCGATGCTGGAGCGACTCCATCAGCGCATTCATCAGTGCGGGATCTGCGGTGGCGCGCGATCCTTGATGATTGTTCACGCCCGCGGCATGAGGAACGCTTTCCAGCATCGTGCTCAGAATTTGATCTACCTGATTTGAATTCATTCCCACGCGCAATTCAACCGGTTCCGTCTTCGCGTCGGCTTCGATTGCCTGCATCGGTAGATGGAGAAGAACTTCGTCGCCGTGGCTGTGCGCGTCGTTGGCCACTTCGCTGGAATTGGGAAGGCCGGGGATCACGGAAAGCGTGAGTGGATACGGGAGCTGCAGAATTTCGCGCACGGGCGGGAGATCGTGGCCAAGATCATCGATGATGATGGCGAGCCGCGGCGCGCTGGCGGGCAGATTCGATGGATGCGGCGCGGCGGCGGCGACGTGCTCGAAGATATGGATGATGTGAGTGCGCTGGTCGCCGCGGGAGTATTCGAATCGAGCGCCGCCGCCGTTCGTGGCTGTCTCGGAGCCGTGCGTGAGGTGATGGCGGCGGGCTACGGCATCGAGGGCCGTTTCGATAGCAGCTTGTTTATTGAGATCTTCGAGGATGATGAAGATCTGATCGTCGGCGAAGTAGCTTTGGCCGCCGGGAAGATTTGCGATCTCGGGGCGAACTACGATTTCTGATTGCTTTCCGGCGATGCTCCTGGCGGCGTCCGCGAATTCCTTCGATACCGCGTGAATTTCACTTGCGGAGAGGCGTTTCTTCCAGCATCCCGAGAAGACCAGCGCCAGCGCGATGCATGGAATCAGGACCCAGCGATGTGGCCCAGGGATTCGGTTCGGGAAACGCGGCGGATAATTTGCCGACGTTGATAGAAAGTTTGACGTCGGGCGGCCGCAGCAAGCCGCGCCCCTACGAAGAGCAGATGTTTTGCATTTGCTGGCTAAGGAGAAGGAGAATCGCGGCTCGCCCGAGGCGCTGGGGAGCCGCGCGCGAGACACGACGGGACTACGCGGCCTTCTTGGCTACGCCGCCTGCTTGAACGATCTGAATGGCCTTCTTCAGCAGCGGATCATCCTGCGAAGCTACTTGTCCCGGCGGCGGAGAAGTCGTCTGTTGCAAGTCGTTGAGCGCCGCAACGTCGTCGGCCGTTTCCTGCACGGTCGGCGCGACGCCTTCGGCGGGAATCGATTTTCCGGCCGGAGTGTAGTAGTTGGCGATCGTTAGAATGAGCGCCGAGCCGTCATCGAGCTGAATGACGCGCTGCCACGAAGCGGTGCCGAAAGTGCGATCGCCAATCGTCTCTCCGCGATGATTGTCAGAGAGCGCGGCGGCCAGAACTTCCGCGGCGCCCGCAGTTCCGTTCGAAATCAATAAAGCCACCGGCGCTTTCCAAACTTGCTTGGTGGCATCAGCCGTGAAAGTTTGCTCGGAGACAGTCTGTCCCTTCAACGAAGCAATCGTGCCGGAAGGAAGAAACAGTTGGGCGGCGCTGACGCCGTCAGCCGGCTCGCCGATGGCGCAATCGCGCAGATCGAGAACGAGCTTGTGCGCGCCCTTGGACTCAAGCTGTGCCAGCTTGTCGCGCAGGCGAGCGACCGTTCCGGCATCGAGCGCCGGTAGCCGCAAGTAAGCAACATCGCCCTCATACCGCTCTTCGAGAATCTTGGGCTCGGGAATTTTCGCCAGTACTAAATCAATCTGCTCCGGCTCGACTTTGGCGCGGCGAATCACGGAAAGCTTGACCGTGGACCCCGGCTGGCCGGTAAGCAGCACGCGCGCCTGGCCGATGGACATCTGGCTGGTGGTAAATCCGGCGATCGATTCGATGTAGTCGCTCGAATGTAGCCCGGCTTGCGTCCCGGGACTATCCGGCAGCACCGAAATCACGATGATGTAGCCATTGCGTTTCGAAAGCGCCAGGCCCGAGGTGCCGGTGGCCTTGCTCTGGATCTTTTCTTTGTAGTCGGTGTATTCGAGCGGGCTCAGGTAGCTCGAATCCGGATCGAGGGAATCGAGTAGGCCATGCAGCGCTCCGCTGGTGACTTGGCGCATGTCCGGATCTTCGACGTAATCGCGCTGGACGTGCTCGAGCACTTCGCTATAGACGCTGAGGGAGCGATAAGACTTATCGTCGGGCGGACGGCCCATCACATGGCCGGCAACCACGAACACCATGATCAGGATCGACAGCGAGACGACAATCTGCTTCATCAAACGGCTCATTGAGTTTCCTTCGGCCGGCTACGACGCCTATCCCGTTCCCTGGACCGCCTTCACAGGTGCCCCACAGGTGAAGGTTTCGGCCTTTTCGCCTAGCTGCCAAGTATAACATTCCAGCCGCGAACACAGGGCCGGAGATGATGTGATGCTACTTGTGCGCCAAGGTTTGCCGCGGCGGCCCCACCTCGAATGAGTCTTCCTGGCCGAGCGGCAGCGCCGAGGTGACGTAAGTGTGCGAAATGCGGTCGTGCCAGGTGAAATGGTCTTCGTCCCAGAAGGCCCAGAGAAAACCGAGCATCAGCGCGCCGCCGGAGAGCAAATAAGCGAATGCGCGCCATTGCAATTGGCGGTTTTCGGCGAGTTGGCCGTCGAGACGCACCACATAAAGCCCGCGAAGCTGCATCCCTGGCGTCGCGCCGCCGAAGATGGTGAAGATCGAGAAATAGAGAGCGTAGAAAAGAACAAACGCCGCGCCATAGACGGCCGCATCCACGCGCGCGAAATAAAAGTGGCCGCCGAGAGAGCGGAACAAGCCGAGGAATCCGACATAGGCCAGCGTAAGGAAAATTAAATCGAGCACGCCGGCCTGGCGGCGCTCGTGAAGATCGGCGACGGGGACGAGAGCCGTTTGCGGATGGGCGCGCGGATCTCCGGAAGCTGAGAAATCGAGTTCGGGTTGCAGCGGAGAGATCTCGACGCGTTCCGGAGCGCGCGGGGGCGCGGTCTTGCGCGCCGGCCGCGGAGGAAGATCGAGCTCCTCGTCCACGTCCACGACGAAGAATTCCTCCTCAGTTCGCTGATGGGATTCCTCCTGAAAGGGAAGCGGCGACTGAGTATCGTCGGGCATGACGCGCCGGCGTCGCGCACGATAGAGTTCCAGTCGCCGGGCAACCTCGACGTGCCAGTCGGGTTCTACGTCGTTGGCGGCCACCGTGGCGAGCTCGTCCGGTTGCGCGGATTCGGTGAGTGGCGCGTCACAGAAAGAACAGCGAGAGGCGTCTTCAAACAGAATGGCGCCGCACTTCGAGCATATGTTAATCACCTGTACGTTTTGCGCCGCGGACGTCCCGGTGATTGGGAGCGGGAATATCGTAGCACAACTGCGGACGCGGGGAGCGCTCGAAGTGAAGACAACGTGCGTTGCCTGAAATTTGGAGTGCGTGTTAGTCTCGGACTTCTTTCCGCCGCCCTGCGCGGCGCGATCGGGGCCAGAATCCTTCATCGAAGCCTATTGTTCGAGGTTCTCCTTCTGACGGTTGCTCTCGTTCCGGCTGCCGGAGCGCAAACGATGCCGCCGAAGAAGCACGTCGCAGCCCCGGCGATCGGCCAGCACCGGCGCGGCGCCATCGCGACGCTCGAGGCGGAGAAGCAGATCCAGGTGGGGCGCGTGGCTTACGCCGACGGAAACGTCGAGCTGCACTACGAGGATGTGCGGCTGCGCGCCGATCACGTGGAATATAACGACGGCACCGGCGTGGTCGTAGCGCGCGGCCACATTCAGCTCGACCGGCTCGACGAGCACGTTGAAGCTGACGAAGCCCAATACAATCTGAACAACGGCCGCGGCACTTTCCATCACGTTCGCGCCACTTTGGGAATCCAGCGGCGGCCCAATCCGACGCTGCTCATCAGTCCGAATCCTCTCCACTTTGAAGCCGAAGAAGCCGAGCGCCTCGATGAGACGACTTACAAGGTTCATAAAGGCTGGATCACGGTCTGCCGCCCCGATCGTCCAACTTGGAAATTTTATGCGCCGCAAGCCACGGTGCGCCTCGAGAAGAATATCCAGCTCGTGAATGCGGATTTCCGGCTGCTCTACGTTCCCATCGTGTATTTGCCGTATGCGACGCTGCCGGCCTCGCGAGGCCGCCAATCGGGATTCATGATTCCGGATGCGGGAAGTTCCACGGCCAAGGGATTTTTCTTTGGCGATTCCTATTATTGGGCGCCCACGGACTGGGCGGATGCCATGGTAGGAGCGACGTATCTCAGCAAGCGCGGCTGGAGCCAAAGGGCGGATATCCGCATGCGTCCGTGGGAGAACGCCAAGCTCGACATTTCCTACTATGGCGTGATTGATCGCGGTTTGCCGGAGCCCGGCGGCATTGAGAAACAGGGCGGGCACGAAGCCCATCTGGGATTCGACGCGTTTCTGCCGGATGGTTGGCGGACGGTGGTCGATTTGAACCAGCTCACTTCACTTACTTTCCGGTTGGCGTTTGCCGAGACATTTTCGCAGGCGGTGAATTCCGAAGTGCGCAACACCACGTTCGCCACCAAGAATTTTTCGGGATTCAGCTTTGATGTTGCGGCCGGCAGTTACAAGAATTTTTTGAGCTCGTCGCCGCAGACGTATATTTCGCTGCGCTCGGCGCCGGAGGTGCGCTTCGGCTCCGTGGATCAGGCGCCCTTCGAGCATATTCCTGTTTATTTTTCCTTTGATTCGTTTACGGGCGCGGTGCATCGCAGGGATACGGTTACGGGATTCGAGACGCCGAGCTTCGTTGAACGCAGCGAGATTGCGCCGAGCGTGACGATTCCGCTGCATTGGGGACCGTGGCTGGGAGTGACGTCGAACTTCACGCTGCGTTCGACTTCTTATGGCGGGCAGCTTACTCCGGCCGGGCAGTATCTCGGACAATCGTTCGTGCGCACTACGGAGGAATTCACGCTGGATATCCGGCCGCCCTCCTTCGAGCGCATCTGGCAGGGCGCGGGCGCGAAGTGGAAGCATACGATCGAGCCGGAATTCGTCTATCGATATGTGAACGGCGTGAATGATTTCGGCCGGTTCATTCGCTTCGATGACGATGAGACGCTGACGGACACCAACGAGATCGAATACGGCATCCGGCAAAGATTGTTCCGGCGATCGGGAGATTCGGGTGGCGACGAGCTGGTGAGTTGGGACATCAAGCAGAAATATTTCTTCGACCCGACATTCGGCGGTGCACTGATTCCCGGGCAGAGAAACGTGTTTCAGGCGCTCGATGCGCTGACCCCGTTTGCTTTTCAGGACGAGCCGAGGCACTTTTCGCCGGTGATCAGCGATATTCGCGTGACGCCCGGCGGCCATTACGACGCACAATTTCTGGTGGATTTCGATCCCACTCGCGGGCAGATGACGGCCATCGGGACGCTGTTGAAATTGAAACCTTATCGCGAATCGTTCATCACCGTGGCGGATTTCTCGACGCTGAACCTTCCCCCCGCGCAGCCGACGACGAACTTTCGAGTGAGATCGGATCAGGCGCGCGCACTTTTTGGCTACGGCGACATGAATCGCCGCGGATGGAATACGGCCGTGGGCTTCAGTTACGATTTAGCCGAGCACGCGTTTCAGAACCAGGTGGCGCAGATTACTTACAACGGATCTTGCTGCGGGCTGGGATTCGAATACCGCCGGCTTTCTCTCGGCACGGTGCGCACGGAGAATCAGTACCGCGTCGTGTTGTTGATCGCGAACCTTGGCTCGGCCGGGAATCTGCGGCGGCAGGAGAAAGTGTTCTAACATTGATTGCGTGCCGACCGCTCCGAAAAACGAGTTATGTTTTCTCTCCATCCGCGAGGCGTCGCAGATGCTGCGGCGGCGGAAGATCTCGCCGGTTGAATTGCTGGATGCGGTCCTCGAGAGAATCGAGCGGCTCAATCCCGAACTGAACGCATTTATTACTGTTGCTGCGGAGCAAGCGCGGGCGGACGCGTGCCGAGCTGAGCGCGAAATTGCGCGCGGCAAGCATCGCGGGCCGCTTCACGGCATTCCGCTTCCTCTCAAAGACAATATCGAGACGCAGGGAATCCGCACGACGGCGGGATCGAAGATTCTTGCGAATTTTGTCCCCACGCGGGATGCCGATGTCGTGACCGCGTTGCGGCAGGCCGGCGCGGTGATTATCGGCAAGACGAATCTTCATGAATTCGCTTACGGAATCACGAATGAGAATCCGCATTACGGCCCAGCGCGGAATCCCTGGGATCGCACACGCGTTTCAGGCGGTTCGAGCGGTGGATCAGCCGTGGCGCTCGCTTCGGGCATGGGATTCGGATCGGTGGGAACGGATACGGGCGGCTCGATTCGGATTCCCTCGGCGCTTTGCGGGATTGTGGGGCTGAAGCCCACGTTCGGGCGCGTGAGTGTGCGCGGCGTGATTCCGCTGTCGGTGAGTCTCGATCATGTGGGGCCGTTGGCGCGAAGCGTGGACGATGTGGCACTGCTGCTGGCGGCGATATCGGCGAAGGAGCATGCATTTCGCGCGCCGGCTGCGGGCGGCCGCGGGCGGAAATCGCGGCGCCTGCGCGTTACGCTGGGCTGGCCGCGCGATTTCTTCTTCGAGAAGGTGGATGATGAAGTTGCGCGGGCCATTGAAGCCGCCGTGAAGTTGCTGGAAAAGCGGGGCGCGAAAGTGCGGGAGGTTTCACTCCCGCATCTTGCGGATTCGGCGGACGCGGGAACACAGATCGCTCTAGCCGAGGCGCTGCATTATCACCAGAGCGCAGGATTTTATCCCGCGCGTGCGGCGGACTATGGCGCCGATGTGCGCTCGCGGCTCGAGCTGGGCGGCAATGTGCGCGCAGCGGATTATTTGCGTGCGGTCGATGCGCGCGCCCCGATCGTGGCGGAATTCGACGCAGCGCTAGCGGGCGTGGACGCCATCGTGGCGCCGCCGGCACCCATTGCCGCGCCGCGCATCGGCGAGAGCGTCGTGAAAATTCGCGGCGAAGAGGAAACCGTGCGCTCCGCGCTGGTGCGCGTTTCGCGCCCAGCGAATTTCACGCGCCATCCGGCAATCTCGATTCCGTGCGGATTTACCGCCGAGGGCATGCCGGTCGGGATGCAGCTAATCGCGCGGCACTGGGACGAAGCGCGCCTGCTCGAGATCGCGCAATTCTACGAATCCGAAACCGACTGGCAGACGCGCCATCCGAAGTAGCGCCGGCGTCCCTGTTTACCCCGAGCCGCGAGGGGCCGGCATCCGACGATCACAATCCTTGCGACAAGCAGCACTCACGCGCGGACTTCTCACTACAACCAGCACGAATTAATTAGCTATACGCTCCGCGGACAATCGCGACTCTCGCGGACAGTTCCAATCGCAAGATGCCGGCAGGCATGCCGGCGCTACTAAACCCCGACGCTGCATGATCCAATTGCCGACTGCCCAGCCGATTGCGCCCACCAACATTCCCGCCTGCACATCCGCGACGTAGTGATAGCCGCCGTAAACTGTCGCGATCATCATCCCCACGAAAAATGGCAAACACAGCCAAAAAAGCCATCGCCGATAGCGCCAACTCGCAAGTATCGCCACCATCGAGCCCGCCACGTGCGCCGAAGGAAACGCAGCTCCGTGAACGCGCCCAAAGCGCTCGATCAAATTGATCAGCGCGGTCGAGGCGCCTCCTTCGAGATGCGGCTGCACCGCGGCAAGCGCGAAATGCGGGCTTTCGATGGGGAAGAGAATCGAGATGACGTACACGGAATAGTGAGCGATTGCTGTCGCAGTCATCACCGTCCAGAACGCGCGAGTCTCGCGGCGAAAGTAGAGAATCGCGGGCAGCGCAACCAGATAAATGAAGTAGGTCATGTAGCAGCCCTGCATGAAGTCGTTCAGCGGCGCGCTAGCGAAACGCGTAAGCCACAGCGACGGGTGAACGTGGACAAGCGAATAGTCGAAACGGATCAGCCATGCGTCGAACCATCCGGGAAATATCAGGTGGACAAGCCCGCGAAGCTCCTCGAAAAAATAAATGTAAAGCGGCAATGGATACCAATGGCGAAGAAAACGTAGCGAGCGGCTTGGCCATCGAACCGCGGCATACGACAGCGCTATGATTCCGACGGCGATGCTTTGATGGATCAGAATGTAGACCCATGCGGACGCAAGATTGCGCTGGAATGCAAACAGGAGTGTGTTGACCAACGTCAGATAAAAGAAAGTCAGCCATTCAAATGCCCCGCACACCGAAAGAATCGTCATAGCGCCGGCGTCCCTGTTTACCCCGAGCCGTGAGGGGCCGGCATCTTGCGACCGCAATTCCTGCCAACTTCCGCGCACATCCGCGTACTCAGTCGAACGCAACATCATCTGTCTCTCTCCGGATAAGCGACGAGCACCGAGCCCGTAACGCTAACGCGCGTCATCGCCTTCCGCTGATTCCAGCGCTCGACCTGCCAGCCGCGCGCGTGCGCGATGCGGCGCAGGCCGAGCGCCGGATTTACCGCTCGCGGATTTCCCACGGCCACGAGCATCGCGAAATCTCCCGCAGAGTCGCCGAAAGCGAAGCTGCGTGACAGATCGAGTTCGTATTGCGCGCCGAGGCTATGCACCGCACCCGCCTTTGCTGCGCCATTCAGCCATTCCCCGGCGAGCCGTCCGTTCCAAAGCAGCGCGCCTGTATCATTTCGAGCGCGGCTTTCGCAGGTTTTCAACTCTGTCGCGCAAACTATCGGCTCGTCAGGCAACTGCCGCGCGACGGCGCGAGCAAGCGGCGCGAGCGTTCCGCTGATGATGAAAACGCGATGGCCGTAGCGCCGCATGCTGTTCGATGAGCGCGGAGTCCTTCGACGAAAAAGGGAAGCGATGTGCGGCAGATCGGCAAGCCATTCGTCGGCGAGCGACGCGCTCAATCCGGCGAGGTAAGAGCGATCAGCCTCGGCGAAGGGCGTGCCGATGGGCGCGTTCTCGAGCACATCCACGAACCAGCCCAAGAGCGACGTGACGCGGAGCACGCGCCGCCGCAGCAAGTAGCCGATGAATCGCCGTTCGAGCGAAGGCGGCGGCAGCAGCGTGCCGTCGAGATCGAAGAACGCGCCGATATTGCGGCCGTCACTCATCGCGCAGCCTCCGCGATGGCAGCGTGAGCTGCTGTCCTTCGCGCAAATCGAGTCACTGAACGCGGCGCGGCCGGACCCAGCAAGATGAAGCGTCGTCCTTCCCACAAGACAGGAATCGCACGAATGAAGCAAAACGCTACGGTCGCGCCGACGAGCACGTGAGAGCCGAGAGAGATCCATTCATAGGCGCGCGCGGCGAAAGCTGAAAGCGCGGAAACATGCGTGAGCGTCCACTCGATGCCGAGATAACAAAAGCAAATACACTTAAGCGCAGCGTAGGCGGTCGCGGCTCGCCGCGACGCCACCAGCGCACGGCCCCACCACGTCTCGTGCATTCCATTCCTCCGAATCCACTGCGACCGGAGCGCGCCGCCACGCTGCGAAAGAAATCCGTAATCGTGCCGCGGACGAAGAAGAAAACGGGAACCCAGAGCGTCACGAGCCCGCCGGTGGCGAAAAAGGTGAAAAGCAAATTCTCGACGATTCGATCACCGAGAATATCGAACTGCGCGCCAAGTGCAGTCGCCAGATTCTTGCGCCGCGCGAGATAGCCGTCCAGCCCATCGAGCGCAATCGCCGCAACGATCAGCGCGAGCGCCCCAAGATCAGCCGCAACGCTGCCTCCCGCCCACACGAAAAAACCGACAGCCGCAAACGCGGCCACCACTCGCGCGCAAGTGATCTGATTCGGCGTCATCGCAGCCTCCTCGAAAGAGCGAACGGCCCGCGAGAACGAACGGCGATCGCTCGCCGCTCCCGGCGTACTTCCCGCGGGCCTCGCGCAAGGAATGGCATGCTCAATGCCATCGTCTCGAAGCGCCGCAAATCGCGCCAAAACAATGACTTGCCGCGATTCGCACAAGTAGCCGCCGACGTACTCAATGTCGGATTTCGCCGACGGGTGGAGCGATGCTCCCCCTTTTCGTAGCGCCGGCAGCCTGCCGGCGTTCTTGACTTTCCGCGTCCGAGCAACCTCACGTGCCATCACTCTGCCAGCCCGCGCGCCCGGCGCTGACTTTTCCTTTTTCGCCTCACAAAGACGCCGGCAAGCTGCCGGCGCTACGGAAGAGCATTCGTTGCTCAACTCAGAATTCGGGCGGTGTCTCTGTATATGTGAGAAAATGATGGTTTGGGCTGTGGCTTTTTCAGTTCGCAGGCATCCAATCGCAGCAGACGGAGCGGCAAAATTGGTTGATGTCTCAATCTTCGCGGCGTTTTTGGCGGGCCTGGTGTCGTTTCTCTCGCCGTGTGTACTGCCGCTGGTGCCGGGCTACGTCTCGATGCTCTCAGGAGTGGGCGTCGAAGAGTTGAGCGAAGGCGAAGGAAAGATCACCAGCCTGCTGGGCTCAGCCTCCGCGTTCGTGCTGGGATTTTCGATCGTCTTCATCATGCTGGGCGCATCGGCGAGCGCCGTCGGTTCATTCCTGCTGCGCAATCGCAGCCTGCTCGCCCCAATTGCCGGCGCGATGATTCTGCTTTTCGGCCTGCACTTGATCGGCGCGCTCGGGAAAATTTCGATTCGCGCAGGATTGATTGTGGGAGCGATTCTCGTCGCAGCGGGCGCGATTCCTTCTGGCGAAGCCGGACCTGACCAGCCCGAAATTTCGCGCCGCGCACCTCTTCGCGCTCTCCCTGATTTTCCTGATCGGCCCGGTGCTGACCCGCTGGCTGAACCGCGATCTACATTTCCGCAAGCTGGGCGGCCGCCCGGGCGCGGTGAGCGGCTTTCTGATGGGCTTCGCGTTTGCCTTCGGATGGACGCCGTGCATCGGCCCCATCCTCGGCGGTGTGCTCGCAGTAGCGGCAACGCGCGAGACGGTCTCGCAAGGCATCTTTCTTCTCGCAGTTTACTCCGCGGGCCTCGCGATTCCGTTTCTGCTGACCGCCATCGGCCTCGGCAGCTTCATGAAGTTCTACAAAAAATTCCGCCGCCACATGCACGCAGTCGAAGTTTTCAGCGGCGTGCTGCTGCTCGCGGTCGGCGGCCTGGTTTTCTTGAATCGCCTGACCTGGCTATCCGGTAAGCTCGGCTTCCTGAATCGATTCTTGCTCTGATTGGAGCGTACGGAATGAAGAGAAATCGTCTGCTTTTGTTTCTGGGGCTGGTTTTGGTTTTTGTAGCGACGGGAATTCGCGCCTGCAGCCCGATGAAACAAAAAGCCGCAGCCAATGAAAAAGCGGACCCGAAGACATTCAAGACCGCACCGGACGTGACCTTCAAGGGCCTCGACGGCAAAGAAATTTCTCTGACGAGTCTGAAAGGCAAAGTCGTGGTCGTGAATTTCTGGGCCACCTGGTGCGAACCCTGCCAGATCGAAATTCCCGTGGATGATCGAATTTCAGAAGAAATTCGCCGACAAGGGCTTCACGATTCTAGGCGCCGCTATGGATGAGGAAGGTGCGTCCGTTGTCGCTCCGTTCGTGCAAAAAGAAACGTTCGATGTGGACGGGCAAAAGCTCTCAATAAATTATCCCATCGTCCTCGGCAGCGACGAAGTCGGCGATAAATTCGGCGGCATATTGGGCCTGCCGACGAGTTTCGTGATCACGCGGGACGGTAAGATCGCAAAACACATCATGGGCCTCGTGAATCATGATGATCTCGAAAGCGCGATTCAGAGCGATCTTGAGGGCGGCACGACCGCGACTTCTGAAACGCGTTGATCACGCACTTGCAAACGATTCATCGCCTGTCCTAAGCTGCATTCATGATGGATGAGCACGAATTCCAGCGGAAGTGCGACGCGGCGTTCGAATCACTGCTGAAGCGCCTCCAGGAGCTTGGCGACGCGCACGATTTCCAAGTGGAAGGCGGCAGCGGAAAGCTCGAAGTCGAATTCGAGGATGACGACGAGACGCGCTTCGTCATCAGCCCGAACGCGCCGGTCCGTCAAATCTGGATTTCCGCGCTGACCACCAGCTTCAAACTCGGCTGGTCGGAGCAGCAGCAGGCCTTCGTGCTCGACAAGACCGGCGAAACACTGAATCAGGTGATGAGCCGCATTCTGACGCAGCAACTTGGCGCGGCGGTGAGCGTGTGAAAATGAAATCAGCGGCTGTTCGAACGATTGCCTGCGCGGCATTTGCCGTTACTGCCGCTCTACTTCCCGCCGCTTCCAGGGCGCAAAACGGTTCGGCGAGTCCCGCCGTTCCTCCGAATGCCGGTTCGGTGGTCACGCCGGTAGCCTACGTTTCTCTCGATCAAGTGCCGCGGGGCCACACCGTGGACGTGGCGCTGATGCTGAATATCACTTCGGGCTATCACATCAACTCCCACACGCCCGCCCAGAGTTATCTAATTGCGACCAACGTAACGCTTGCCGACACCTCGGGATTCCAACAGGGCGGTTCCAATTATCCCGCAGGGCAATCCATCAAATTCTCATTCTCCGAGGACAAGCTGTCCGTCTACAGCGGCAGCGCCACAATCTGGCTGCGCTTCCAAGCCCAAAACGACGCGCCGCTGGGCGAAATCACGTTGCCAATAGTCGTGCGCTACCAAGCTTGCAACGCGACCGCGTGCTTGCCCCCGGCGAAGCTAGCCGTGCCAGTACACGTCTCCATAGCGACAGCAGAAACAAAAACGCATCCCAGCCATCCCGAAATTTTCAAGAACGAACCGAAGCTCTAACGTAGCGCCGGTTTATCCCGAGCATCGCTGAGGGGCTGCCAGCCGGCGTTTTTGACTTTCCGCAGCACGCCTACCAAACCATCTACGTCGCTGAGGTCGCCCGATTTCCTTACACACAGAAAAGCGCACTTCGGAGCTGCGAGACGAAGCGAAACGTGGATTTGAGGCCGTAGGGGCGCCGCTTGCTGCGCCCGTTCCTAGTAACGCCATCCGAAATGTTCGCAAGAAACACCGCGCGAACTGATCCCGCGGTTTTGGTCTTCTTCAGGTGTCTTCAAAGCAGACAAACTCAGCTTGCTGGCGTTTCCTGATTCCCCGCCACAAAAGGCAGCGCCCGTCGCAGCCGCCCCACAACCCGCTCCCGCCCCAAGGCAACCATCGTATCGAACAGCGGCGGCGCAACAGCCCGCCCAACAATCGCCACGCGCGTAGCATTGATCAATAGCCCGGCCTTCACGCCCTCCGCGGCGGCAAGCTGCCGCAAAGCCTGATCGCAGGCGTCATGATTCCAATCCGGCAGCCCAGCAAGCCCATTTGCCAGCTTGCCAAGCAGATCGCTCAATTTCGGGTCCTTCCAAAATTTCGCCTGCGCTTCATCCTCGTAATCGAACACATCGCTGAAGAAACCGCGCCCCCAAGTCGTAAAATCCTTCAAATAGCGTGTTCGCGGGCGCAAAAGATTCACGGTGGTCGTCAACCACTCACGCTCACTTCCCGCCCATTCCTCGCGCCACAGGCCGTCCATGCGCAGCTGCCCTTCGACATGCGGCAGCAATTCTTCAATCGGCATCTGCTGCAAATATTGCGTGTTGAACCATTCGAGCTTCGGCCGATCGAACACAGCATTCGTGCGGCTCACGCCGCCTAGCGAGAAGCGCTTAAGTAGCTCAGGCGTCGGCAGGTATTCAGTATCATCGCCCGATGACCAACCGAGCAGCGCAAGGAAATTCCGGAACGCCTCGGGCAGAAATCCCTCCTCGACGTACGAACCCACGCTCGTCGCTCCATGTCGCTTCGAAAGCCGCGTGCGATCCGGCCCGAGAATCAGCGGCACATGCGCGAAAATCGGCGGCGTCGCGCCAAGCCCCAGGTAGAGCAGCACCTGCTTCGGCGTATTCGAAAGATGATCCGCCCCGCGAATCACGTGCGTGATGCGCATGTCGATGTCATCCACCACCACGCTGAGCTGGTACGTCGGCAATCCGTTCGAGCGCAGCAGAACGAAGTCTTCGATCTCCTCATTCTGAATTTCACGCGCGCCGAAAACCGCGTCTTCGAATTTTGTGACGCCAGAGCGCGGCACGAGGCATCGAATGGCGCGCGGCTCGCCCGCCTGCTCCTTCGCAGCCCGTTGCTCGGCAGTCAGATTGCGGCACTCGCAAGGCGCGCGGCGTGCAGCCTTCGTTTCGGCTCCGGCGGATTCGGAATCTCCCTCATCGTCAGTCTCGCCCGCAGGCGGAGCCGCATCCGCGCCCGCATATTGCGAAGCGCGGCAGTAGCACGCGTAAGCAGCGCCATTCGCCAGCAAGCTCGCCGCAGCTTTCTGATACATCTCCAGACCGCTGGGATTGAAAAAAAGGTCCCTCATCCCACTGAATCCCGAGCCATTTCAGGCTATCGAGAATTCCGTCCACAAGTTCCGGCCGATTCCGCTCGACGTCCGTATCCTCGACGCGCAAAAGCAGCGTTCCGCCCTCATGCCGCGCAAAAAGCCAATTAAATAGCGCCGTGCGCGCCCCTCCGACATGCAAATATCCTGTCGGAGAAGGCGCAAAACGCACACGAGGTTTCGAGGACGTCGTCATCTATCCGGTGAACTCCCCTGGCATGCCAAGAATTATTCATCTTAGCGGAAGCGGTACGCAAAATCGAGCCGCCCACCGGCGACGGAAGTGGCCGAGTTTCCGATCAACCCGTTCATCAAGCGTGTGGATTATTTCCGAATAGCTCGTCACGAGGGCACGATTATCTGGCGAAACCCGAGGGTTCTGTATCGATGGCCTGTTCGGTAGCGGCGCTCTGCTTTCTGTTGCTAAGTGCCGATTCGCACGCTGCTCTTCCTTGCGCCCCGTTAGTCCGCCAGCGATTAACGACCAGTCAGTTGCTCTAGTCTTTCCGGGTAGCGCGCCCCTTCCAACTTGATTTTTGAGGAGGCGCTATTGATGTCGCGAAGATCGTCGGGCGTGAGTTCGACAGAAGCTGCTCCGAGGTTTTCTTCGAGGCGATGAAGCTTTGTCGTCCCCGGGATCGGAACGATCCACGGCTTTTGCGCCAGCAGCCAGGCGAGCGCGATTTGAGCGGGTGTCGCCTTCTTCCGTTCTGCAACGTTGCTAAGCAAATCAACCAAGGCCTGATTCGCTTTGCGAGCCTCCGGGGTAAAGCGCGGGACGATGTTGCGGAAATCGGTGCTCTCGAACTTCGTAGCTTCGGTGATCTTGCCCGTGAGGAAGCCCTTGCCAAGCGGACTATACGGAACGAAGCCGATGCCGAGCTCTTCGAGGGTCGACAACACCTCCTGTTCAGGGCGCCTCCACCATAGCGAGTATTCGCTCTGAACTGCCGTGACCGGCAGGACTCGGTGTGCGCGACGGATTGTCTGCACTCCGGGTTCAGAAAGGCCGAAGTGCCTGACCTTGCCTTGCTGAATGAGGTCCTTCACGGCTCCCGCGACATCTTCGATGGGCACGTTCGGATCAACACGGTGCTGATAGAGCAGATCGATGACCTCGGTCTTGAGCCGCTTGAGCGAACCCTCGGCGGCTTCCTTGATGTGCTCTGGCCGGCTATTTAGCGCGCTCCACCCTGGTCCGCCATTAGGATCCGGCGCAAAGCCGTACTTCGTTGCGATCACCACCTGGTCGCGGAATGGAGCAAGCGCCTCGCCCACAAGTTCCTCGTTTATGAACGGACCGTACACTTCCGCGGTGTCGAAGAAAGTGACGCCGCGTTCCACTGCCGTGCGAATCAGCGAAATCATTTCCTTCTTGTCGGCTGGCGGGCCGTAACCAAAGCTCATGCCCATGCAGCCGAGTCCGATTGCCGAGACTTCCAAATTGCTTTTTCCAAGTTTGCGCTTTTGCATTGCTTCTCCTTCCACAAATGAAGACGGGCTCAGGCAGCGCTGCCTTTAAACGCTGTTATTTGCGCCAGCGAGCCGGTGGAACTCCTGCGCAATTGCGGAAATCGCGAACGAAGAAGTTTGCGTTCATGTTCGCCGCGGGCTCCGATGTGCACGACGCTTCATTGTGCATGCAAAGTACGCCAGACGCCACCGGTCGAGCCCGGGTGGTCGACTCGGAACGTATCGTCGCACCCGCGTGGCTAGGTCCCGGTAAGCCGGATCATCTGAAGCTGGACCACTACGCGCACCCTGGCGATGCATCGTGCGCGCACAAAGTACCAAAGTACTCTTGCCGCCTGTACCTCCCGGCCCTACAGTAATCGAGGTAGCAGAGAGTGAAAAACCGGCATCACCCTCAGGTTCCCGGTGGTGGTTAACCCCAACGTAACTCAGGGCCATACAAGCCCGGGCGACGTGAATATTTTCTGCTACGCTCGCCTTGAGGTTGTGTCTTTGACCGGCTCAGGCTGCCGGTTGCCGTGCCCAAGCCGGGTCCGGGCTGATGAATCAGCCCGGAAAGAATAATCGATGAGCGGAATCGTACTATTCGCGAGCGCGCTGCTCCTATCCATCTTCTTCGCCTCGATCTTTCGAGAGAAGCGGCAGATGTATCTGCGTCTGTGGTCGCTGGCATGGCTGCTGGTGGCCGTGCACTATCTCGCGCTCATGGTTTCTTCCAGCTCCACTTCGCTCGCCACCGTCACCTTTGCCGGCAGCCAATTGGCTTGGAGCGTTGCCCTCGCCGATTGGTCGTTGACGCTCGCCATTCTCGCGCTCCTGGGCGCCGCGCGGCTTTATTCCGGGCATAAAAGTTGGGCTCAGAGTTTGATCGTCGCCGCGTTTGGCGCAGTCGTCTGGGCGCTGGCTTTTTCGCGCGGCTGGGTGATGGTTCCCGTCTCACTCGGCGCAGGATTGCTGCTTCTGCTAGTGGCCGGTGTTTTCGCCAAGGTCGGCCGGAATCAGGAATCGCGCGCGGATACATTGCTCGCGCTGGCCTTCGCCGCCTGGGGCTTGCTCGTCGCGCTCAACGCCGTTCAGCCCATGATCCCGTCTCTCGCGGGCAAGAATTTCGGCTTGTTCGTCGTCGTGCCGCAGTTCTTCACCGGCGTGCTGATGGTCATGGGCGTCTACGAAGAGCAGCGCCGCCGCGTCGAGCGCAACATGCTCGCGCTCTCCAGCCTCAATCTCGCCACCTCCAGCTTTGCCGGCGGCGAAATCCAAAAAATGCTCGCCCAGACGCTCGACCGCGTCCTCAACGTAGCCCGCATTCCAGCCGGCGCGCTCTGCCTTCACTACGGCGATCCCGAAGGTCCCGCATCGGTAGTCACCACCGGCCTCGGCAGTACCTTCTGCGAAGCCGTGCAGGATGAGCGCCTCGATGTTTACATGGTGAAAATGGTCGCGCGCCTCGGCGGCCTGATGGTTCTCGCGGAACTCGAGCGCGATTCCAATTGGGAAGCCCTCGAGCGCGAGCCGGCCTTCAAAGCAGTTCGCAAACAGCTTCTCAGCCAGGGACTCCTCACGGTGGTAGGAATCAGCCTGCAAGCCAAAGAGCGCGTCTTCGGCGTGCTCCTCCTCGGCACTCCGGACAGCCGCAAATTCACCACCGCCGAACTTCGCCTTCTTCTCGCGCTCGGCCACCAGATCGGCCTGGCCGTCGAAAATAGCTATCTCGTGCAGCAAACTTCGCGCCGCAGCGAAGAGCTGCACATCCTGAACGAAATCGGCCGCGTGCTCAGCTCCACGCTCGAAACCGATTCGCTCTTCGAAAGAATTTACAGCGAGATGAGCCGCCTGCTGGACGTCAGCAGCTTCTACATCGCGTTCTATGAGCCCGGCCAGCCGAACGTAAACTTCGAACTCGAAATTGACGACAAAGCGCGCCTGCCGAAGCGCACGCGCCCCGCCGGCAATCACTTGATCGAACACATCGTCAAGAATCGCCAGCCCGTCCTGATTCGCGAGCGCATCGCAGAAGAATTGGAACGCCAGGGCGTAGAGCTGCTCTGCGAAACAGGCTGCTTCTGCGGCGTCCCGCTGATCTTGCACGATCGCGCCATCGGCGTGATGGCCGTGCACAGCCGCCGCGAGCGCCTCTTCGACGAAGGCCACCTCGAAATGTTGCGCGTGCTCGCGAGCGAAGCATCGGTAGCCATCGAGAACGCCCATCTCTTCGGCGAAGAGCAGCGCAAGACGCGCCAGCTCTCGCTCGTAAACGCAATCTCAAGCCACGCCATCGCCACTCTCAATCCCGACGAAATGCTCTTCAAAATCGCCGCGGAAATGGAGCGCGGCCTAACCTACGACCACATCGGCATCGCCACGGTAGATTACTCCGCCAAGGAATTGCTCGTTCAGGCCGAAGGCGGCCGCCGCCGCGATGCGCTCGGCCGTCGCATCGCTTTCGGCGACGGATTGGTCGGCCAAGTCGCCCGCACCGGCCAAGCCGAAGTGATTCGCGAAGTTCATTCCGGCAGTATCCGCCCCGTCCTGCCGACATCCGTCTCAGCAGCCGCGTTGCCGGTCAATTACGCCGATCAAATGCTCGCAGTTCTCTACGTCGAATCCTCCGAGCCCTGCGAATTCACCGCCGACGAAATGCAGCTCCTACGCACGCTCGCCGATCTGTTCGCCGGTGCATTCCACAACGCGCAAACTTTCCAAAAGGCCCAGGAGCAAGCCATCACCGACGGTCTCACTGGCGTCAAAACTCATCGCTTCCTCATGGAAGCACTCTCCGCCGAATGGAAGCGTTCCACGCGCGCCAATCGCCCGTTCTCGATCGTTCTGATGGACCTCGATCGCTTCAAATTCGTAAACGATTTCTACGGCCACCTCGAAGGCGACGTAGTCCTGCAGCGCGTAGCCCACATCCTCGAGCAAAATTGCCGCCGCTCCGATGTAGTAGCCCGTTACGGCGGCGACGAATTCGTAATCCTCATGCCGGAAACGACAATCGATCAATCGCGCGCTCTAGCCAGCAAACTCCGCGGCTGGGTCGCTTCCGATCCGCTCCTGCGCGACAAAAATGTCACCGGCAGCTTCGGCATCGCCGCCTATCCGCTCCACGGCTCAACGCCGCAAGAGCTCATCCAGGTAGCCGATTCTTCGATGTATCTCTCGAAGCATCAGGGCGGCAACGCCGTCTCCACCACCGAAGACAAAGCCTCCGGCGAAACGAAAAAATGGAAGCAGGACGTTCTCGAAGCCTATCTCGGCGTAACTCTCAAGCGCCAGTTCGTCACCGGCCCCGAAGCCTTCGACGAAATTCGCCGCCGCATCGAGCAATTCACCCGGTCTCTCGCGGAAGAAAATGACGGCAAGTCGCTCGATCAATTGCATCCGTCGGTAGTCGAGACGGTCACCTCGCTGGCGCTGGCAGTGGACGCCAAAGATCAATTCACCAACGGCCACTCGCAAAAAGTTTCCGCCTACGCCGCGCTAATCGCCGCCGACGCAAATCTCAGCGCAGTGGAAGTCGAAGAAGTCCGCCTCGCCGGCCTTCTCCACGATGTCGGCAAAGTCGGCATCCCCGAAGCCATTCTGAATAAATCCGGCCCGCTCGATGCCGTCGAGTGGGAAACCATGAAATCCCACACCGAACTC
This sequence comes from uncultured Acidobacteriota bacterium, assembly GCA_963812645.1. GTDB lineage: Bacteria > Acidobacteriota > Terriglobia > Acidiferrales > UBA7541 > Palsa-147. Next base: position 80,419 of record CAWEVU010000011.1, on the reverse strand, counting down.
GGCTCGCAAATTCTCGATCCCCTTCGCGCCATGGATCGCGTACGCAAAATGGTCCGCCACCATCACGAATATTTCGACGGTTCCGGCTATCCCGAGCGTCTCTCCGCCGAAGAAATTCCGCTAGGCGCCCGCATCATCGCCATCGCCGATGCCTACGACACCATCACCTCCGAGCGCGTCTACAAAAAGCCGCGCACCGCCGAAGCCGCCGTAGCCGAACTTCAGCGTTGCGCCGGCATGCAATTCGATCCGCAGCTAGTAGCGATCTTCGTAGAAATCCTTCGCCGCAACCCAGATCCCATAGCCGACGTAGAAATCGCCGAACCCAACCCCGAAAGCGCCACCAAGTAGCGCCGGCGTCCCTGTTTACCCCGAGCCGCGAGGGGCCGGCATCTGACGACCGCAACTTCCGCGACAAGTACCGCTCACGCGCGGCCCGCACAACGCGATTTTCCGACGGTACCGCTGGCGTCCCGCCGGCCTCTTACGACCGCGAACTCCGCCACAAGCACCACTCACGCGCGGCCCGCGCTGCCAACCCTTGACGCCCAGCGCTCCTCCCCCGCATCCTGAAAGACGTTTCAACGCCGAAGGGAGCTCCCCAAATGCAAACCGCCACAATCCGCTGGGTCCAAAATCAACAATTCCTAGCCACCCTGCCCTCCGGCCACGCCATTCCCTTCGACAACGCTCCCACCCCAAACACCGCCGCCGGCTCCATGGAAATTCTCCTGGCCGCCCTCGGCACCTGCACCGCCACCGACATCATCATCATCCTCGCCAAGAAGCGCCAAAAGCTCGAAGGCCTCGAGCTAGTGATCTCCGGCGAGCGCGCCCCCGACCCGCCGCAAGTCTGGACAAAACTAGAAATCACCTACCGCCTCCGCGGCAAGCTAGACGAAAAAGCCGTCCGCGACACCATCGAACTAAGCGAAAACAAATACTGCTCCGTAGCCGCCATGCTAAATAAAACCGCCCAAATCACGTTCCGCTACGAAATCCTCCCGCCTCTCTCCGCGTTGTCATCCTGAGCGCAGCGAAGAGCCCGTCCCGAGTCCCTCGAGGGAATCTGCATTCGCCGTCGCCTTTTCTTCCGTAGGGGCGGGGCTTGCTCCGCCCGCTCCGCGTAACCAAAACCAAAACGCCAACCACATTCTCTACTCGCCCCAATCCCCGATTTCCTTGCCGCTGCCGCGCGCGATTGCGTACAATCGCGCCTTGTATTTTTGAGGGAGCATTAATGCCGCGAAGGATCGCCGCAAAAATCACAGGCGTAGCCGGCTACGTTCCGCCGCGCGTCGTGACCAACGCCGAGCTCGAAAAGCGCGTGGACACCAACGACGAATGGATTCGCACGCGCACCGGCATCCGCGAGCGCCGCTACGCCGATCCCGGCGTAGCCGCATCGCATCTAGGCACCGAAGCCGCCCGCAAGCTGCTAGCCCACAAGAATCTAGATCCCGAAGAAATCGAACTGATCGTAGTCGCTTCCGTCACGCCGGACATGTTCTTCCCCGCCACAGCCTGCCTGATTCAAGACCGCCTCGGCGCAAAAAACGCCTGGGGCTTCGATCTCTCCGCCGCCTGCTCGGGATTCGCCTACGCGCTCACAGTAGGCGCGCAATTCGTCGGCGCCGGCACGCACAAAAAAGTCCTGGTAATCGGCAGCGACGTCATGACCTCCATCCTCGATTTCACCGATCGCGCCACCTGCGTCCTCTTCGGCGATGGCGCCGGCGCCGTCCTTCTCGAGCCCGCCACGTCCGATTCCGAAGGCATCCTGGATTTCAGCCACGACGTAGACGGCAGCGGCGGCTGCTGCCTCTTCATGCCCGGCGGCGGCTCGCTCCATCCCGCCACGCACGAAACGGTAGAAAAGCGCATGCACTACGTCCACCAGGAAGGCCAGCAAGTCTTCAAGTACGCCGTGCGCCGCATGTGCGATCTCGCGGCCCAGCTACTCGAGCGCAACGGCTTCACCAGCGACGACCTCGCCCTGGTAGTCCCGCACCAAGCCAATCTAAGAATCATCCGCGCCATGCAACAACGCCTGGGCGTAGACGATTCCAAAGTAATGGTAAATATCGACCGCTACGGCAACACCACAGCAGGCACAATCCCGTTAGGCCTAATGGACGCCCTAGCAGAGAAGCGCCTAAAGAAGGGCGACCTAGTCCTGTTAGTAGCCGTAGGCGCAGGCTACACCTCAGGCTCAGTCCTACTCCGCTGGGCCTACTAACGTCCGCTCGATTCTGCGTTCTCATCGGACACAAAAACTCATTGTCCTCCGACACAACTCCCGCTGTCATCCTGAACGCAGTGAAGGATCGGCAATTCGGCCCTCCGCTCTTCTTCCCCGCCGTCGTCCCTGTCTTGCCTTTTCCGTCGTAGGGGCGGGGCTTGCTCCGCCCGCCCTTCGGCCCTCCTTTGTCGTCCAACGCCCCTTCTCTCCGTTACTCTTCAGCTATTTCCTCGCCCCTTTTCTTTGACCACCCGCACCCCCGCCACTAACATGGTTGCCGGCGGGAAGATTTCCACGCTCCGAAAAACTCCAGGCACTTTGCGGGGTGTTTCTCCGTCGATTGGAAGCCTCTCTCTCTAGTGAGCGCTCTGTGGCAAAAGCAAATCCAGAAGACACGCTCGTAGGGAACCGATTTCCCGAACCATCATTCTCGTCTCAAGAACCCTACCGGCTCCTCTTCGAGAAAAATCCCCGTCCCATGTGGGTGTACGACCTGAAAACACTGGCGTTCTTGGCCGTCAATGAAGCAGCCGTCCTGCAATACGGCTACTCCCACGATGAATTCCTGCGCATGACCATCAAGGACATCCGCCCGCAACAGGAAGTGTCCGCGCTGCAGAAAAACCTTTCGCTAGGCTCCGGGGGCTTCGAGAACTCCGGGGTTTGGAGGCATCGGAAGAAAGACGGAACTCTGATCTTCGTCGAAGTGATCTCGAACGACTTCGAATGGGCAGGACAGCGTGCCAGACTCGTTTCGGCCACGGATGTCACGGACCGAAAACTGGCGGAGGATGCCCTCCGCACCAGCCAGTCGGAACTTGCCGAGGCAGAAGCCATCGCGCACATTGGAAATTGGCGTTGGGACCTCGTCACTAACAAAATCTCATGGTCCGCGGAAATGTACCGAATTTATGGAGTCTCTCCGGAAACCTTCGAAACAACACTCCCGGCGATGGCCAAATTGATTCACCCCGAAGATGCCGAGCGGCGTGATCGATCACTCCAACACATGGTCGAGGGAAAACCCTTCGAACCATATTCCTACCGCATCATCCGGGCTGACGGCGACGAGCGCGTCGTGCAAGTCTTGGGAGCCATCGCCGAATACGATTCTCACGGTAAACCGATCCGGCTGTCCGGCGTCGTGCTGGATGTGACCGACCGCACTCGCGCGGAGGAGAAAGTCTCTCAGCTTGCTTCGATCGTCGAATCATCAAATGACGCGATCATCGGCAAATCGCTAGCGGGCAGGATTACGAGCTGGAATGCGGGCGCAGAAAGATTGTATGGCTATTCCGCAAGCGAAGCGATCGGTCAGCCCATCGACTTGCTCATGCCTCCGGACGGCCATGACGAGATGTTCGCCATTCTCGAGAAAATTAAGCGCGGTGACGCCATCCACCACTACGAGACCGTCCGGGCGCGAAAGGACGGTACACGTATTGATGTCTCGATTACAGTGTCTCCCGTCAAGGATTCGAACGGAAAGATCGTCGGGGCCTCCGCCATCGCTCGCGACATCACCGAGCGAAAGAGACTGGAAGACACGTTTTACAAAGCTTTCAATGCCAGTCCCGAGCCGATGACCATTAGCACCCTCTCCGATGGCCGCTACATTGACGCTAACACGAGTTATCTGCGAAACACCGGTCACCGCCGCGAGGAAATGATTGGCCGGACCGCCGACGAGCTGCTGTTCTGGGAGAATCCTGGCGACCGCCAGCGGCTCATTAACGAGTTGCAGAGACAGGGCTCCCTCCGCGATGTGGAGGTCAAATTTCGGATTAAATCCGGTGAATTGCGAGCAGGGATGTTTTCGGCCGAAATCATAGATGTAGCCGGACAGCGGTGTTTGCTGGCGGTCACCAAGGATGTCACAGAGTACAAAGCGTTGGAAAGCCAGCTTCGACAGGCCCAGAAGATGGAGGCGGTCGGGCAGCTCTCCGGTGGAATCGCGCACGACTTCAACAACTTACTCGGAGTCATTCTCGGCTACAGCGAAGACCTTGAAGAACGCTTGCTTGGGGATGCGGTGATGCTCAAGAAAGTGTCCCAGATCAAGAAGGCTGGGCAGCGTGCCGCCACTCTTACTCGCCAACTCCTGGCTTTCAGCCGCCAACAGGTTCTCAACCCACGTTCGTTGAACCTGAACGAAGTCGTGATTGATATCGAAGTGATGCTCAGGCGTTTAATTGGCGAGGACATCGATTTCAGTACAGCGCTCGATCCGAAGCTGGGTCAGGTGAAGGCCGACCAGGGACAAATCGAACAGGTCATCGTCAATCTGGCCGTCAACGCACGCGATGCCATGCCCGACGGTGGAAGATTGACGATCGAGACCCTCAACGTGGATCTGGACGACCCTTATGCGCGCCTCCATCCACCGCTGCGGCCTGGCCCGCATATTCTGCTCGCAGTCACGGACACCGGCATGGGAATGGATGCCGCAACACAGGCCCACATTTTCGAGCCTTTCTTCACAACCAAAGAGTTGGGAAAAGGCACAGGGTTGGGCCTTGCGACCGTCTATGGCGTCGTGAAACAAAGCGAAGGGTTCATTTGGGTTTACAGCGAACTCGGGCGCGGCACCACATTCAAAATCTATCTACCGCGCGTCGATGCACTTTCCAGAGTGGAAGCTGTGACCAGCCCCTCCGCGACGCAGGCACGTGGGACGGGCACGATCCTTCTGGTCGAAGACGACGAATCCATGCGGGGCCTGGCGCGCGAGTTGCTCGACAATGGCGGCTACACAGTTCTGGAAGCTGAAAATGGAGACCAGGCTCTTGAGCTCGCCAATCGCTTTCAAGGCACGATTCACCTGCTGCTCAGCGACGTCGTAATGCCGGGGATTAGCGGACCGGATCTCGCCGCGGTGCTCGCGCGTTCGCGGCCCGATATGAAGGCCGTGTTCATGAGCGGATACATGGGCCACGGCGCCGGACGTCGCGGGCTACTCGAATCGGGCTTGGAAATCCTGCAAAAGCCATTTACTCGCGCCTCCCTGTTGCGCCACGTATCCGACGCGCTTGAATCCGCAAACCTCCCGCAGAACAAGTAAATGCTGGCAGGGCGGTTGGCGCAGTCGTTTCCGAATGTTTGCGATTTCGGGTGGCCTTATTCCTCCCGGTTTTGGTTTCTGGGAAGGGTGGGGGTTTTCGGCCCCGCCGTTGATTTTTCTTTCTGCTTTCGTTTATCTCCCGCCTTCCCACACCGGATCGGAACTCTCTCGATGCCTTTCATACCTTGCATAAAACTGTTGACAACTTGGTACTCTTGTGGTACAAACGTCCGGGTAGTTCGCAGTCCCTAAGCGCGGGGCTGCTCCGGGTCCGGGCTGATGATTCAGCCCGGCGAAGAGTTTGAGCCTGCTGCAAGCTCGTCCTCAGTGAAGTCGAAGGCGCCGCGCGACACAAATCTTAGGAGCTTGAGGAAGAACGGTTCACCCTCCGAAGCCTCGGCGTCGGAGGGCTAATCGATACAATTCCAAAATTAGAATCTCTTGCAAGCCGATGAAAATAAACGACGGAGGACATTTCTAATCGATACAAACTCGAGGCAACCGCTTTTCGCGCGCGCAACCGATCGATAAATTGATTGCCGCCGTCGGGAAAAATCGCATGTTTTGGGTGCGACGAAATCAGTCGGAATCGGGGGTGAATTTGTAGGGGAGGGTCTTCAGACCCTCCCGGTTTTCGGCTCCGGTTTTCGGGCCAAATCTCCAACGCCATAAAAGTGATTCGCCGGCGGAGATTCGATCTTGATGGCACGCTCAACAGACGGCCGAACAGCGGGAGGGTCTGAAGACCCTCCCCTACAACGGAAACGGCACCATCGATTTTTGTTTCGGTTAGAACAGATCTCGATCCTTCATTTTGTGCGACTTAGAGAAATTTTAAATGAACCCTTGTTTCGGTTAGCGGGTCCGGGCTGATGATTCAGCCCGGCAAAATAAAAGTCCGGGCTGATGATTCAGCCCGGCAAAATAAAAGTCCGGGCTGATGATTCAGCCCGGCAAAATAAAAGTCCGGGCTGATGATTCAGCCCGGCTTAAGTAACGATTCAGAGTTGTGAAGTGAAAAGGAAGCGAAAGGAGGTTACAGCTTAGAAGGAGCGCATCTCGGCTACCACCAGGCGGTTGCGCTGCATGCGCTCTTCGACTACAACTGCTGCGTAGCGCGCGCAGGCGACCATTTCCCGGTGCGACCAGTCGCCCGCCGGGGCCGCTAGGCGGCTCAGCCCGGCAACCGCGCGTAGGGCCACGTAATAGAGCTTAACGGTCCACAGGCGGCGATCTTCGCCCGCGAGGTTCGGGCTGACGTCCAGCCACCGCGTGGCGCCTTCAAGATCGCCGTTATCGACGGCTGCGGCGGCCGCGCCCATCGCCTCCCGGGTCTCTGCGGAGACTTCCCGGGCCGCAACGGACAGGAAAGCTGCCCGCCAGGCGTAGAGCCCGAACTGCAGGAGGGCTGCTACTGAGATCACGAAGATGAGTGCGGCGATCATGTTTAACGAGACCATTGTGCCGTTGGCGACCGCACTGGACAATAGGCCAGTAGTACCAATCTATGTAAAGCATTATGGTTCTGCAACTTAGATAGGGAGGAAGAGATGCTTTTCAAACGCCTGGGACTTGCGGCCGGTTGCGCCCTTGCACTTGCGGCCAGCTGGCTGGCGGTAAGGGCTATTCCGGCCCGCGGCGGTGAATCCGACGAGGCAGCCATCCGCAAAGTCTTCGATGATCAGACGGCAGCCTGGAACCGGGGCGATACCGATGCCTTTATGGCGGGTTATTGGAGGTCTCCAGACACGGAATTCGTGGGCGCCAGCGGCATCCTGCGCGGCTGGGACGCGGTTCTGGCGCGATACCATCGGGTCTACCCCGACGCCAAGGCCATGGGGCACCTGAGCTTCTCGAATCTCGAAATCAAGGTCCTCAGCGCCGACGCGGCCTACGCCACGGGCGAATACCAACTCCAGCGGGAGAAGGATCGGCTCTCCGGCGTCTACACCGTGATTGTGAGGAAGCTGCCGGAAGGCTGGCGCGTGGTACACGACCACACGACAGCTTATCCGCCGCCTGCTGCTGCGGCGGAGAAGACGCAGTAGGGCAGCGCTCCTACTATCTCGTTGGTTTTTCGGTGATAATGGCCGTCGCTGTTGGCCATTCGAAGTGAGCCCGAAAGGAGCGACCTGATTGCGAGTGGTGATTACGGGCGGGGCGGGATTTCTGGGATCGCATTTGTGCGATGCGATGCTGGCGCGCGGTTGGGAGGTCCTGTGCCTCGATAATCTGGTGACGGGCGCTGCGACGAATGTGGCGCACTTGCAATCGAATCCGCGGTTTCGATTGATGCAGCAGGACGTGACGCGTTTCATCGATGTCGCGGGCGGCGTCGATGCCGTGATGCATTTCGCTTCGCCGGCTAGCCCGGATGATTATTTGAAGCTGCCGATCCCGACGCTGAAAGTGGGCGCGCTCGGCACGCACAACACACTGGGCCTCGCGCTGGCGAAGAAGAGCCGTTACCTGCTGGCTTCTACTTCGGAATGTTACGGCGATCCGGAAGTGAGCCCGCAGCCCGAGACTTATTGGGGCCATGTGAATCCGATCGGGCCGCGCGGCGTTTACGACGAGGCCAAGCGATTTGCCGAAGCGATGACGATGGCCTATCACCGCTTCCACGGCGTGGATACGCACATCGTGCGCATCTTCAATACTTACGGGCCGCGCATGAGACTGAATGACGGTCGCGCGCTGCCGAATTTTTTGTATCAGGCGCTGACCGGCCAGCCGATTACCGTTTACGGCGACGGCAGCCAGACGCGCAGCTTTTGCTACGTGTCCGATTTGGTGGAAGGGATTCTGCGGCTGCTCGAATCGAGTGAGCACGAGCCGACGAACATCGGCAATCCGCAGGAGATCACCATCAAGGAATTTGCCGAGCGCATCCGGAGGCTGACCGGAACGAAATCCGAAATTATCTACAAGCCGCTGCCGCAGGATGATCCCAAGCAGCGCTGCCCGGACATTACCAAGGCGCGGCGCGTTTTGAAGTGGGAGCCGAAAGTAAATTTGGAAGAAGGATTGCGGCTGACGCTCGAATATTTTCAGACGAAGATTGCAGAGACGGCGGCGAAGGGATGAACGGACCGCTGCGAAGCGGCATGTCGGCGCGGAGAACAAAACCTCGCAGATAAGCCTTCACTTCGTCTCAGGCATGACAACCCGAAGAGGCTCTTTCCGCGGCGTGTTACGCGGTGCCGTTGACCATGGTGCGGACTTCTTCGTCGGGGCGGCCCATGGAGTGATATTCGAAACCGAGGGCTTTCATTTCGTTGGGTGAAAGCAGATTGCGGCCATCGAGGATTAGCGGGCGGGCCATCGAATCTCTCATGCGTTCCCAGTCGAGTTCGCGGAATTGCTTCCATTCGGTGGCGATCACTACGGCGTCGGCTCCACGAGCCACATCGTACGCGGACGCGCCGACTTGCAGATCGGGATGCGCCTCGCGTGTCTTTTCCATCGCTTCGGGATCGTAGGCTTGAACTCGCGCGCCCTCCGCTTTCAATCGCTCGATTAGTGCGATGGCCGGCGAGAAGCGAATGTCGTCCGTATTCGGCTTGAAAGCCAGGCCGAGGACGCCAATTTGCTTGCCGCGGAGAACCCAAAGCGCGCGCCGCAACTTTTCGACCAGATGATCGATGCGGCGGTTGTTGATATTCTCGGCTTCCTTCAGCAGTGAAAAATCCACGCCGCAGCGATGCGCGAGGCGCATGAAGGCCTGCAAATCTTTCGGCAGGCAGAATCCGCCGAATCCGATTCCGGCGCGCAGGAAACTTTCGCCGATGCGCGGATCTTTTCCGACGGCGCGAACGACTTCTTCGATATCCGCGCCGAGTTTTTCGGCGAGATCGGCGAGCATATTGGCGTAGGAAATTTTCAGCGCGAGGAAAGAGTTAGAAGCGTGCTTGATCAATTCGGCGCTGTTGATCGTGGTGACCATCCAGGCCGGAGGATCAACTTTCGGGCAGGACGGCGAATGGATGGGGCAATTGAAGCGCTGCTCGAGAACCGGCCGGTAAATTTCATGCATCTGCTTTTCGGTCAGCTCGTCCTCGACGCCGACGACAATGCGATCGGGATGCAGAAAATCGCCGACGGCGGTTCCTTCGCGCAGGAATTCCGGATTCGAAGCGACGCGAAATTCAGCGGTGCCGTTGCGCCCGTACATGCTGAGCTGGCGCTTGAGCTGCTGGCCGGTCTGCGCCGGGACGGTGCTTTTCTCGATCACCAATTTCGGACTGCGGGCTTCGGTGCCGACGAGCCGCGCCACGCTGTCAATCGCGCTCAGATCGGCGTCGCCATTCGGCAACGGCGGAGTTCCCACGCAAATGAAAATCACGTCGGAGGCAGCGACGGCTTTGGCAGGCTCGCGATCGAAACGCAGCCTTTTCGCTTGGCGATTCTGCGCGATCACGCCTTCGAGCCCCGGCTCGTAAATCGGCAATTGACCGGCTTCGAGGATCTCGATCTTGGCGAGATCGCTATCCGTGCACACTACTTCGTGGCCGATTTCTGCGAGGCACCCGCCGGTGACAAGTCCCACGTAACCTGAACCGACTACCGAAATTTTCAATCCAAACCTCCGACGTCGGAATGACTCAACTCACTGAGGATACCGCTAGCATTTTGAACCAATTGCAACGAACGCCCAAGCAAATCTTTGTTGCGACAATCAGTAGCGGTGATTCTCAGAACGCACCAAACTCGCTCCATCGCGAGCAGCGCCTTCAAGCGTATCACTCCGGCTCTTGCTTTCCGGCCCTCATCACGTGCCGGCAAGAACGGGGCGTTCAAAGAGGGACGGTCGCGGCGGCCCGCTTCTTTTCCTGGGATGCAGTTTCGCGCTGCGATCAACCCAGAAATTGATCTCCGCTGAGTGCTCCACGCCAAACTGATCAACGACGCCGAGCATCCCTCCCACCTCACCGCCATGTTGAAAACAGTCCGGAATCGAATCGAGTCCGTATCCGAGCAGCAATCCTTCGACGGACGCTCCGCGCGGGAGATTCCGCTGCGCGTTATCGCGATGATTGATTACGATGTCTCTCGGAAACTCGGGTGTATGTCGTTCAGGAAGACTGTACGTGCAGCGAGGCCCGTTGCACTCGGCTGGGTCCGAAAGCCAGATCACGGGACCCTTCATCCACGGGAGTGCGAGATCGAATGATGTGATCGCGAATGGTTCGCGCAGGACAGTCAGCGAGAGCGAGAGCATGTAGTCCGTGCCGCCAGGATCCAGATCGCACACGCTCGTTTCCATCACGCCGCCGATACAGACAATGCGTATGCTACGTTCCGACGTAACATCGGTTAGATCGTCTCTCGTCACATCAGTGTGCACTCCTAGCTGATGCATTTGCCGAACGAGGTCGCGTCGGTTCATCCAATACGGTACCTTCGCCATAGTTGTCCTCCTTGCCGAGACGGTCCTTTCCTCAAGGCGCGGCCGAGATCCGCACCAGAGTCAGCAATCGCCACGGGCTCGGCGATTCACCAGAGTTCCTTCGAAAATTACCTACATCACGTACACCAGCTACACTGCCTGCATGATTTGCCTCAACCCCACGAATCCAAATCTTGTGACGTCGCTCCTCGCGAAGAGCTATTCCGTGTTCTTTTCAAGTGCCGCGCAATGCGCGCATCCCCCCACTGGGTTTTCGATCGACGGCACGGCGAAATTGCGGGCGAGTTCATGGATATTGCGGCGTGCGGTCTCGGTAAGCAGCAATTGAATACCTTGGCTGTCTCGGGGCTCGGTTTCCAAACCGAGTTGGCGAATCATGTTCCCAACCTGATTGGGCTTCCAGTCCTTCTCTTCGCCCCGCGCGGAGAAGATGGTTTTCATCGTGTCAGTAATGTGCCCGATGTAAGGTCCCGGTTCGTTGGAGACGTGACAGTGAAATAAGAGGGCCTCGATAAGGATAACCGTCGGATCCGTCCAGCGTGCGTGACGAACTTCCTCCGCTTGGTCGGCGACGAGGTCGACGATCTCGGCCTGCAGGTCGCTGTTTTCGGGCGTGCAGGCCGCGAGAGTGTTGATCGTCTCCCGCGTCGCAAAATCAGAAATGGAGTTGTCAAACTGCGACTCCTGCGCTTTTAGGAACGTTGCAAAGCGATACGACAGGAGCCGTGGCTGAAGATCGTTGGCGATCCGCATAAGCTCTCGTTCATCGAGGGCCGGCAGCGTGCGACCTATTGGAATCACCAGAATTTTGACCGCTCCGATCGCCCACGGTTGGAAATATCCGGCACAATGTACAGCTTTCGAACAGAAAGGGCGCCACAATCCGCCGCGACGTGGGAGTTTCTGTTCGCGCTTTTGCGAGGCGTTCAAAATCCGCTGAACCGGCTCGCTAAGTTCTGGTTGATCGATCAGCAAGGTCAAGCCCAAATCCATCGGCAGTGAACAAAGACCGCCCGCGGAGACTTCGGTCAACACCAACGCATGTCGGCAGAGGCACCGCAACAGAGCGAGAAGTTGAGAGAGTTCGCGACAGTCCGGACCCACGATAACGAGATACGGCGCGACACGGCGTGCCTCCACTACCCAGGTCGAGAGAGGGAATCGAGCCACTAGCCTCGCAGGTTTATCCGGTAGGCCGGTAAATCGCTGAATGAGTTCAACTACATCCGCTAGCAGCTGCGGCACCGGTTCACTCGCTCGAAATTCCGTCGGCAGGTACAGCTCGCGAACAATGCCCGGATTGATCTCGCAGGCCACGTAGATGCGGCCTTCGTGCTGGACGTGCGATGCGATTTGGACGCTCTTGCGGTCCCAAAGCATCAACTTCAAAGCGCCCCGGTCCGTCGGATCGTGGACGGGCTCGATGAAACTGCCGTCCGAGAAAACTTCACCGAGCGTGTCGATCTGCTCGGCCGGCAAATCAGAAACTTCTGGCTTCTGGGTGTCTTCGCTCGCTGTTTTCATTTGTCGCCTCAGCGTCGCGGTCACGTCTGCCGCCCGAACCAAGAGCTGCCATCGTTCCGCAGGATTCGATTGCCGGGGCGCCAAAAAAAAGACGCCGGCAGAAAACCTCGCACCGACGTCCGTGTCATTCACCAGAATCAACGACCGGCGAAATTCTTGCCCGGTCGCTTATCCAAATCTAATTCATATTCCAGCACTCATTCCCCTCTTTTCAATAGGACGCACCATGCTGGGGGTGATCGTTGGAGCACAGTTATTGCAGGTGCATTGCCGTTAATTTTTCCGGGGGAACGGATGCGATGGCCGCTACGGCTGACCGCGGCGTATACGCAGCAACTGCTACCCTGCGGCTGCAGCCAGAAAGATGTCTGGCTCGGGCGAGTCAGCACCGCGGCCGATACGGGATAATTCATTAAGGATCGCCGAACCATTCGAGTGCGCGTTCGGGTCGTTTTGGTGGAACTCATGTCTGGATTGGTCTTCGCGATATAAGTGGTAAGCGCTCGACGCGCCTTACGTTGGTTTGGCCGTTTCACCTGCGCTTCCTAGGACTCTCGAACCCTCGGCGGCGCGAAGCTTCGATCTCGAGGCTACCATTCACCGCAGATTACCAACCGAGTTGCTGTTCGTACCGGTCTTCTTCTCTGTTTCTTTTGCTGCCCTGAATTTCGCCCACCACGGTGGGACTGCGCCGCGCGCGGAGTCACGACGCGATGTTTAAGCGAGATCTTGGGCCCCGGCTTCGCCGCGTTGTCGCTCCGTGATCACTCCGTCGCCCTACAAAGCGTACCGTCGAGAAAATCAGCCTTTCCCTGTGAGCAACCACTCGAGCGACTTCCCGGACTCGACGCTAATTCTCAATAGAATTTCTGCCCCGATCTCAACCTTGCCGTGCTCCATCGCGGAGAGATAATTCTGGCTAACTTGTATGCGACGAGCAAAGACCTGTTGAGTCATGTCGAATCCCCGTAACTCTCGAATTCGGCGTCCGACCGCGATCCAATCAACTATGCCCACCGAATGCCGTAGTTTTTCTCTTGACATGAATAGCCGTATATAGCTAAAATAGCTATATGAAGTAATACCGACTCGGTGCGCTTAATCCCAGGGTACCTATTTACATTCCGGCGAGACAAAGCGCAATGCAAGAAATGAAGACCGACGGAGGACAAACATGATTCGCGCTGGTTATAAGCATTCAATTCCCGTCAGATCGAACCTGAAGTTGGCCCGGTCTCTTTGGGGCGCACTTCCAATAGCTGCGGTCAAGCAGCTGAAGGAACTCACAGCGAAATTCCGGCTCTCCGTCGCTGCTGGCGATCTCCAGTTGCTCGACGGCCGGTGGTACGTGACTCATTCGGGCCTCCTCCGCATCGCCCAACGGCGTCGCTGCACCGGAATCAGAACTTCGGTTGATCGGCGGCTGTCCGATAGCAATTCAAATCGCTGGGTCTTCAAGGCAACTGCATATACAGCGGCTGGCCCCAAGGGCTTCGTCGGTTACGGCGACGCCGATCCCGGCAATGTTTCCGCGCTGGTCCGCGGCGCCGAGATGCGGGTGGCTGAGACGCGCGCGGTCAATCGGGCCCTCCGAAAGGCGTATGGGATCGGACTCTGCTCCGTCGAGGAGTTGGGCTCGCTTTTCGGCCCGCCAACTTCGTCTCTTCGTCCTGACCGGCCGACTAGATTTCACGTCGCAGGCGCTTCGAACAATGGCCACCAGCCTCGTTTGCGGGATCAACTCTGCCTTTTGATCCGCCTACACAGTCTCGATCCCGCGCTCGTGAAGGCCTACGCCGCGGATTTCTGCGGCACCGAAACTCTCAAGGAAGCCAGTCGTGATCTGGTCGAGTCGTTCATCTCCCATCTTGCGAAAGCCGCAAGAGAAAACCGGGATGGGTTGCTCTGCAAACTCAACTCGTATGTACAACCGAAGGAGGTGCAGCAATGAAACGCCATTTTCCGGGCTTGCACTTGGAATCTCAGAGCGCTAACGACCTGCTCGAAGGACTGTTTCTCGCTCGCGTCGATCAGGCCTCGTACCGCTGGCATCCGCAGAAACCCTTCTTCGCGCTGCGGCTTTCGATTCTTGAGCCGAAGCCATTGTCCGGTCAGAACATCTCGGGGCGTCTGTATGGCACACCGAAAGCCTTGTGGAAACTGAATTGGTTCCTCCGGGATTTTGGCTACGACCTGGACCTCTTTGCTCGGGATGAGGTGGATGAAAAGGCGCTTGTGGGCCTAACCGGCGTCGTCCACACCTCACGCACGACGCGCAACGGCCGCTCCTTCCTCAATTTCGACGCCTTTGCACCGGCCGGAGACTGGGAAGAGTTAGCCACTCTCGAAACTGGCAGCCCGCAGGAGAACGACGATGATCTACAGCCACACACAGATTAGCCAGTTTGTTCGCTGTCCACGCAGCTATCGCTACCGGTATTTCGATGGGTGGCAGGAAAAAGAAACACGCGCCGCCATGGTCTTCGGCCGCTCGTTTGAGAAGGCCCTGGGCGCCTACTTCGTGGGAGAGGATCCAACTGCGGTGCTCCACAAGGAATGGGGCGCGTGTCGCGATACTCCATTTGAATACAAGAAAGGGGATTCCTGGGACCGCCTGGTCCATCAGGGAGTCCATCTGCTCCAAAAGTTCGCTCAGGACGATCGCGTTCGGATTCGCCGGCCGCAGAAGAATCTGCAGGTCAAGATGATCCGGGCGCTTCCACGAAACGACGAATTCGTTTCATACATTGATGCCCTCGGTGAACTCGATGGCACTTCCTGCGTCATCGATTGGAAGACCACCACGAGCCGCTATCCCGAAGAGCCCGCGGGATTGCTCTCACTCGATCCTCAGTTGATTTGCTACTCCTGGATCAGCGGTATTCCTGAAGTTGCGGTGGTCGTGTTCGTGCGGAAGAACCAGCCTGAGATCCAATACCTCCGGGCCACGATTTCCGAAGAGCAACGGCGGGAGTACGGTCGGCTGGTTGAAACCACAGTTTCCCAGATCGAAGCCGGCCAGTTCGTTTCCCACTCCGGTATCCGCTTTCCTTCGAACGTCTGCGTGAGCTGTGCTCATCTGGGGCTGTGTCTCAACAATCAGCCGTTGATCGATGCGAATCTGATTCGTCGGCCAGGAGCCAGCGACCTTGATTGGCTTAACGACCTTGACGACTAATGGGAGACCGCTCGAGGCTCCGAAGCTCAACCGCCGCAGGGCTCTCTTTGTGCTCGCCGAGATCGATGAAATCTTGACTTGGGAGAAAACCATCGAGCGAGAGCGCGATACGCGGTTTGTGGAGCTCGGCCGCTATCTGTGTGAAGTCCGCTCCGGGCAGTACTGGCGACTCGATAATCTCAAATCCTTCGATGAGTTTCTCGAGAAGCGCTTTCCGGGCTCGCGACGCAAGGCCTACTACCTGATGACCATCCACGAGCAACTGCCGCGGATCCCGAAACTCCACCTGACACAGGTGGGCTGGTCGAAGGCGACGGAGCTGGTGAAGGTGGCGCGGCGGGATGGACAGGACTTTGACTGTGCAACCTGGTTGCACCGAGCGCAGCAATTGCCCAAGGAAGAATTCAAGCATGCGGTCGAGAAACACCTCACGGGCAAGGAGACGGAGCCGTGGGAGATCTTGTACTTCAAGGTGTACAAGAGCCAGCTCCCCGTGATCGAGCAGGCCCTCGAGACGGCGGCGTTGATGCTCGGAACAGACAAATCACGCGGCTATTGCTTGGAAATGATCTGCGCGGACTTCTTGGCGGGCGCAAACCTCGAGAATAATGATCCCAAGGCTCTGCTCTTCTCGCTCAACCGGCTCATCGAGTTTCTTCCGCGTGCTCAGAAAGTGGAATTCCTCGAGCAGCTGCGAGCTGCCTCATGAAACGACCGCGTCTCAAGAGGCCGAGACTCAAGCTCAGCCCAGCTTGCTATCGGAGACTGTGGCGGCAAGTGCTTGAGCGGGATGGGTGGCGGTGCCAGAACTGCGGCAGTCTCACAGACCTTCAAGTCCACCACACGCGCCCGAGAAGTAAACTTGGCGACGATGCCGCGGTGAATCTCATCACCCTGTGCGCCGGCTGTCATCACGAGGTCCACGGTTGGAAGCACGCCACATAAGATAGACCCTGGCTAGCCGCCGAGCCCGGCGGGACGTGAACGTGGCACTGAGAACGCAATCCGGCGTCGCCAACACACGCTCTCGCGCTCGAGTGGCTCGTGGGAATACCAGCGCGAGGCCGAGCGGAGGCAGGATCTTTTTTCCCGTTGGCCTCCTAGAAAGCCTTCCATTGAGTGCCGTCGCTGAATACAGCCGCTACGTGAGTGCTTCCGCCGACCGCGGGTTGTCCTTCTGTGACGATCGCCGTCGAGTCGCCCACACAAGTCCAAAGACCCTTGCTCGCCGATGCAGCCGGCAGGGACGCCACGGTCACAAAAGCGTTGCACTGGAAAATTGGCGTGATTACCCGGCCGCTCATAATCGTGGTGAGCCCGGTCCCGGACACCGACGGAGAAGATTGCCCGCCCGAAAGATTTACGTGGGCGATCGTGCAAGTCAGTGCCGCAATCTGCACGCATCCCTGAGCGTTGGTGTGCCCGGCGCCGCTGGCCATTGATCCAGCATAGACCGTGTACGCTGCAGCGCCCTCGAGCGCGTTCCACGTCACCACGCACGTTGAATTTCCGGTCCCGGAACTGGTAGTGCAGGACGCTGCCGTGCCGGGCACCGTCTCTCCGCCATCGTATCCGGTGGCCGTGACTGTCAGCCAATAGGTTCCGTCGGGAGTAGTTCCGCCCGCGACCGGCGCCGCGGCGATATTGGATGGGGGCTGCAAATCCCAATAGGCCGTATACTGCGACGGGAAGTGCATGGCGCTGTCAACCCGGATCTCGGATTGAGTAAGTGCCTGGCCCGCCTGAGACGGATCCCAAAACGGAATTCGCATCGCGTTGTAGTTGACATGAGAGAACCCACGAGCATTGATTCCGGTGTTTTGCCCTCCGCGTATGTCAACCGTCACCTTCCCATTGATCGAGCCAGGGAACCCGCCAGCTTCGGCCTGGGCACCGCCGTTGCCTTCCCAAATGAGATTGGCTCCCGCGCCGAACAAAACGAATAGCGGCTGATTGCTGGTGTCGCTGTTGTTGTTATCGAAATGGACCGTAGGATTGCCGAACGCTGTCAGGTACACGGTGAACATCGAAGATTGCAGAGCCTGAGCGTACATGTTGGTCACGTAGATCGCCGAGGCGCTGGCCGAGTCTACTGAAATCCCGCGCCCGGACTCGGTGCAGTCCTTGAATTCAATGTGTCCGATTCCCCCCGAGCCTGTATCTCTGAAAAAAGCGATCGGAGTGTTGGTGTTGCCGGCGCCCCCTGGCGGGCTTTGCGTAAAGGCGGAGTGCCGGAAAATGACCTCGTTGATCCCGATCGAGTAGAAACCCATGCCGGTGTAATCGAAGCCGTTGCAGCAGGAGACGATGAAATTCACGTAGTCGAACGTCGCATTGAACGTGCCGCCGCCCAACATCATCCCGAGGCCCTGAGTGGGGACGCCGAAAGTCAGATGGTCAAAATGCACCGAGTTCGCGTCGGTTTCGAAGATTGACGGGTATGCGTTCGCGTTGATCTGCGAGCCGGCGGAGTAGGCGAACTGCGGCGCGATGGAACTAGGGGGGCTGCCCCGCCACGTCGTCGATTGCCCGATCTCCACCGTTTCGTTGATCGTGATTCCCGCGTCCTGCGAGATCGAGATCCCTTGGCCTAGATTCAAAAAGCTGTTGATGACGTAGGATCCTACAAACTTCGGAAAGTGAACCGTCCCTCCCACCGCTTGCGCGGCCGCCACGGTCGCCAGGATTCCCGGCGCATCGTCGAATAGAAACGTAGATCCGACCACAGTGTTGACCGTGGGATTGGCGATCGTCACCGCGGTCGTGCCCGCTCCTGAAACGATCGTCGTGGAGAGGTAGTCGTTCGTAGCCGCAACCTGGGGCGTAGAGGTCACGTAGGGCGGCTTGGTTAGGTGCGAAGTTGCGCCAGATCCGTAATCGTCGAAGTAGAGCTCGCCCGGTCGAGAAGCGCCGATATAAGCCAGGCTGCCCGAGGTTCTCCCGTAAATGTAGTATTGCCAGGCGCCAGTCACCGCCGTCCAACTGATGTGATTGCAGAGATACATCACCGCGGATCCGCCCGTCGAGGAAGTCCCGGCGCCGCCGTTGCTGTTGGTCCCCTGCACATAGGTAAAATGCGAGCTGTCAGACGAGCCGGCAATCTGGTAGTAGCCCGAGAAGCTCGGATCCGAGCCGTTCAGGATGTAGACCATCGCCCCCACTACAGGCGTGAAGGGAGCGGACATGGTGACGGTGACGGTGTTGCCGGCGCGGGCGGACGAAGTGATCGCGCCGGTCGTCGTTCCCAGGGTTGCCACGCCGTTCGAGATCGATGTCTCGCTCGAGGCCGCCGTGATCCCGCCGTTTTGGTCCCGCGCTTCGATCACATAGTCGTATGACGTCGCGCCGGTGACGTTCGCTCCGGTGACGGTCCTGCCGGTAAACATCAGAGAAGAGGCGGCCGATGCAACGACGGTCGGAGCCGACGGAGTGCTCATCGTGTTTGTTGCGCCGGCGCCGTAGATCACTACGCCATCACCGTTCCGGAAAGGGCCAGTTGCGGCAAGCGTTGCCGCAGTGGAGCCGCCACGAACCGTTACCGTGGTTTGGGGAGGCGCGCCCGAAAGGGCTCGAGCTCCGTAGGCGGCGACATCGACGTATTGCGCGGTACCGCCGAAGTGAACGTTTGCCGGCACGGTGTGACTGTCTCCGATCAAATGCGAGCTGACTCCCACCGCCCCGATGGTCGTGCCCGCTCCCGGCGCGGTGCATTCGCCCAGAGCATACCGAGCCCATGGCCTCGTGGTGCCCGACGACATTCGGCTCACGGGGCTCGCGCCGATCTTGCACGTTATAAGGTTCGTCCCGCGCTCGACATATAGCTCTGCGCGTGTATCAGCGCGCCGGGAGAAGTGGCCGACGCCGAGCTCTGCGACAAACGCCATAGTTACAAGCGCAAAAGTGCGTCTCATACTGCCTCCTTGGCACTCTGATTTGTCATGAGTAAACGGCGATTGTCAACGGCCGGGCGGCTCTCCAAACTTTAGAGTAGGATCTAGCCCCGATCAGTCAGATAATCGCTGATCTGAAGTAGCGCTTCAATTTTCGGTAACCGCGTTAATGACGCACGGAGAACATCTCCGATATCCGGGCTCTTTCACTCTCCCGTGCTCAGGCGGCGCTGGCCCACAAGCAGTCTGTGTTCGCTGCCTGTAATAACAC
Organism: uncultured Acidobacteriota bacterium; assembly: GCA_963812645.1. Taxonomy (GTDB): domain Bacteria; phylum Acidobacteriota; class Terriglobia; order Acidiferrales; family UBA7541; genus Palsa-147. The sequence continues at coordinate 60,843 of CAWEVU010000011.1, read as the reverse complement.
TAGTGACGGCTCGCAGAGATGTGAGGGGATGACACGCCGGAAATGCAGAGACAAGGTATCCTGACCCGGATCGACCCAGTGCAGACGGAATGATTCCGATGGGAAGGGACTCGGGAGGCAGGATTTCAGATCATTTCCAGCGTCCCCAGCTCGTCCGCGCAGCATCCTGCCAAGTTGTGGCATCCTCATTCAGCTCATCACTAGGGAGGATTGACGGCAATGCATCGGTGTGTTGACTTGGGTCGAAATCGTCCCAAAAACGATGGTTCGATCAGTTCGTTCGAAGCGCAAGCAAAAGTTGAAAAGCGGAGTGCTCCCAGATATCCGCTATCGCGGATTCTTCGGATTGGTGGCGTTCCCTCGCTTGGTAGCCAAGTCCGGTCAATTTGCTGGAAATCGTTTGAAGACTACGCGTTCGGTTAACGTCGAGCACTCCGATTGGAACAACATGACCGTCATTCCCAAGAGTGAATTCTCTCTCACTCCCGCTGTTCCATGAATCTTCGATCACGTCGCGATCGTTGCCGGCAACTCCTGATTCTCGCGGTGCGGTCTGCGGCGACATCGGGGTTACGGACGCGTCGGCCATCCGGTGGGTACAGAAATTGTTATGCCCTCATTTTGTGCGGCGTTTTCGGCGGCGAGTTCGTAAATGTGGAATAGGACAATCGCCGAGCACGACTCCAATGCGGTTGTTGGGGCAGAAGAGTCCGTTTTGACTGCTTCGGCGGCTGGCCCAAAGAAAGACAAATTGGCACCATAGTTCGTATTTGCCCGAAGCTTAAAGTCCGCAAGTCTCGGCGAATACCAGAAAACGCCTTCGACTGCATCGCCCGCCTTTATCGTCACCGGTGAATCCAAAGGATTCGACAGCAAGAGAGGCTTGATTTTTCCACCCTCGTCATTCCAGTCTTCGGCGGGCGGAGTAACAAGTTTAAGATCGAATTGGAAGGTATTCCAATCGTCGTAGAGGGTCAGACTACTGGAATTGATAACCGTTGGTCCTGGACCGTCATTCATAAAGGTCACTGGGATGCCAATTCGGGATCGTTCCTGCACGTAAACGAACCTACCCGTCGAAGTCACGAGCCGATTACCGCGCAAATGTCCACGAAAGAGTGTGACGCCGGCGGAGGCCAACGCCAGTATGACTATGATCTGAATGGCGCAGTTGCAAAATCGTTCTTCTGTAGTGGTTTCGTTCATTTCGGAGCTCACGGATGAAGAACCTTCATAAGCGCTCTACTTGATCGAATTGGGGCCGAAGCGGATTCTCGGCACTGTACTTTACAAATAAAACATAAGCAACCACCTGCCCATATCGAGAGCCCGGTGCACTCCGTCAGCACCTCTCCGGTGACATAGATGAGCGTAGGGAAAAAAGTCCTATGACAACAGTCGCACGACCAAATTTTTCGCCGAAGACGCTAACGCTTGCCCGCGAACAAAAATAAACTGTACCCAGGCCCATAAACAACTGAATCCAGCGAACCGCGAGGACGTACTTACTACCGACGAGCCACATCAATCCGGCCAGAGCCACAGGGTATCCAGGAGCGCGAAACGCGGTCGGCTGTGACGCGTAGGTGAAGCCCTTGCCGCTAAGCAAATTTTGGGGAAGCAGGGCGTACGTTGGCGCGTCGCCGCCGCCGCCGCTCCATGGAGCACGCGATTGATTGCCGGGAAGAGCGACTACAGCGATCCGCAAGAGAACGCCGAGGACAAGAATTGCCAGCCAGGCGGCGTTCGCCTCACGATGATTTGGGGCAGTCTCGATCAAATGGAGTCCCACAGATTCAACATGTCCGGACTTTGCAGAAGAGAGGTTCACGCCCACGCCACGCGGTTGTACGCTGCGTGACAAAAATGATGTTTTGAATCAAGCTGAAAAACGCCCTTTGCATCTTTAGGTTGCAACGTGTACGAAAGGGGCGATCCGGTCTCAACTAGGATTTCTGCTTTCCCATCCAAAATAAATGGAATTGTACACCTACTTGCTTCTTTCGAGCCGTTGTACGTAATCTTGCCATCCGGGCCGTCTCTTAGTGACCACGGAGAAAACCAGCAAACTCGAGCTGTCGCTGCTCGACAGCATTTCTCACACACTTCTCCTCGCCCTGACTTCCTACCAATCAAATGTTTCTTTAGCTTCCACTATTATGCGGGCACGGGAAGCATCACGATGCATCGCAGCCTTGTCCGGAACCGCCTGCGAGTCAGGTGCCCTTCAGCCAGCAGCAGTCCATCTGACCTATCTCTGGCACTTCAGTGGTGGGCAGCGGATGCCTGATGCTCTATTCTCGTGCCTCAGACATGCGGTAGAATCCGGTAACTCTCATACTCCCTGTGAGAGATAGCCCCGGGGCCAGGGAAGGCAGGAACATGGACATTTTGTGGGTCGCGCTGGGAGTTTGCATAATTGTTGGCTTCGTTTTCGTGATCCTGGCGCGTCACTGGCAGAGGCTTCTTGCGCACCAGGCCTGGTCCATTCGACGGCTTACCGATCGGCTCCATTTGCTCGAGGAAGTTGCCGACCCAAATTTCCGCCGCAAGCTGGATGAGTCCGCGCCGTCGCCGCTCGAGCAGTTTTACACTTTCGGGCTGCGCCTGAGCGATCGCTTCTGGCAGAACACGCTGGAAACAACCGAGGCACAGCGCGCCTTCATACGCGAACAGGGCAATTTTCTCGGCTCGGTGAAAATCGAGCGCTGGCGGAGCCATACTGTTCTGACGGTGACCGAACTTCTGCCGCAGAGCAAATCCGCGAGCTGGCAGACACGCAGCTTTGATATTTTCCCGGAGAGCGCGAACGAGGCGCAGTTCGTGACGCTGTGGGAGATGCCGCTCGAGGAAGCGAAAGCCAGCGCGGCAACTGGAAGAGTGCCGACAATTGAGCTGCGCTGGCGCGATGGCGAGCTCGAGCTGTGCGCGCTGCAGAATCGCCGCGGCACGAACGAAGATGATGTGATCACGCTGGTCCCCGAGGAGCGGATTCTTCTCTCCGTGCCGCTTGATCCGGCGCGCCTCGAGCCTTTTCACAAGGCTCATGAATCCGCTTCGAATGGAGACGCCGCCGATTTCGAGAAGGCTCCGGGAAACGGGCACGATTCGAACGGTCATCAATTCATGGCTTTCTATGGAAACGAAGACGATGAGACCGGAATCGAGTGGCATCTCTGGCTGCGCGATCTGGTGCGGCGTTCGGAATGGGATCGCTGGAAGATCGTGGAAGCGCAGCAGATGACCAAGGTGAGCTAAAGCCGGCGCACGGCGATCCCGCCCGCGGTTTACCAGGATTAGTGAGAGGCGGGCTGGACCGGAAGTCCCGCCCAGGCATTCAGGAGTCCCAGCGTTTCTCGCACTACGGCCAGTGCATCCTTCGTCGTTCTCCACCAGTGGTCCGCATCAAAGTTGTCTTCATTCGCCGGGCGAACGATTAAGGTTAGGCCCGCGGGCGCGAGCTTTCGCCAGAGAGTGCGGACGCGGCGCGTATGCGGCGGGGAAGTGACAATGATGACGCGGCTCGCTCGTGTTGCTTGCATTTCGGCGATGGTGGCGCGCTCTTCGTCGACGGTGTTCACAATTACCGGCGCCAAGATGCGAATGGCGTTATCTGGAACGCCCTCATGAAGCAGCACGGCGCGGCTGTAACTCTCCTCGCCTTCGAATGAAATTCCCATCTTGCCCAACGCTTCGCTGGGACTTGCCGGCCGTGTAATCCAAACTTGCGGCGCCATGCCTTGCCGGTAGATTTTCGCGGCCTCGAGCGCCCGATAACTCAAACCGCCGCTCAGGACGACGATCGCATCGGAATGTTCGAGCGGATCCTCAACCACGAGCCAGCGACCGATGCCGCGAAAGACGATGGCGCCTGTGAGCGCGAGGATTAGCAAGATCGCGGCGGCAATCCAGTAGCGGCGTTTGCGCGAGCCGCGACGCTGCGAGTTATGAACGCCAGTCACACTGACTCCGTAAGAGAATTCTGAGAAGTACGTTCGCTTTCTTGACCTTCATCCGCGCCCAGAGTATATCTTTTCGCGCCTCCGGAGAAATCATGCGCAGACTTCCTATCGTTCTCGCGGTTTCAGGGATACTTTTTGTGTGCGGCTTGGCGCTCCGCCGTCCAGTGGACGCGCAGCAGAAGCCGCCGATCACGCTGGATGAATTCTTCAATTCGGTGGATTTCACGGCAGTGCGCATCTCGCCCGACGGCGGGGCGGTGGCCATAGCCACGGAGCGCGCCGATTGGGAAGCCAACCGGAATCGCGACGATCTTTGGCTCTATCGCGCGGGCGCTGGCGACGGTGTGCTTATGCCGCTCACTCAGACCGGCCACGATCATTCACCGCAGTGGTCGCCGGATAGCCGCTGGATCGCGTTTCTCTCGGATCGGGCTGCGGAAAAATCGAAGGGTGCTGAGAAGGATGAAGACGATGCGGAGGACTCGGAGAAATCCGAGGCGCCGGAACACCTCTACGTGATTTCCACTCTCGGTGGCGAAGCGTTTCCGGCCAGCGAGGGCGATGACAGCGTGCACTCGTTTGCGTGGTCGGCGGATTCGCGCTCGATTTTTTTTGCTACGAAGCATCCGCGATCGAAAGAGGAGAAGGCCGCGCAAAAAAAGGAATGGAAAGACGTCATCCGCTTCCGCGAATCGGAGCGCGGCGATGAGATTTTCCGCGTGGACGTTGCTGCGGTGGAGTCTGCGCGGGCGAAAGGCGCGCCCGCGAGTGACCTCGCGCCGGCCACGCATGAAATTGCGGCGATTTCCGAACGCGTCGCACAAATTGATATGTCTCCGAGCGGTGAAAGGCTCGCGTTTTTCACTGAGCCGCGATCGGAGCGCGAAGAGTCGATCGATCCATACTCGATCTATGTGATGGAGCTCGGAGCCGCCGGAACCGCGCCCCCGCGCGTGGTCAGCCACACTACGGCGCTTTACGAACGAATTCGCTGGGCCAAGGACAATCGCCACATATTTTTTTCCTTTCTGTATGGTTCGGTGGAAGGCGCGTATCAGGATGCGCAGCAGCGGGTTTATTGGGTGGATGCGGGGCCTGCGACCGCAGGCGGCGCAGACAGCACGCCGGCTGCGCACGCGCGCTGGGCGGCCGGCTTCAGCGGCGCCATTCTCGATTTCGCCGTTCTATCTACCGGAGATCTTTTTGCTGCGGGGCAACTTGGAACTGAGGTGCAGACGTATACGCAGCCTGCGCTCGGAGCAGAATTTCTCGAAGTGCGCGGGATGGCCGGGCGTATACGAGAAACTCTCGGCCGCCGCACATTCTCCGCGCGTGGCATTCGTCTATTCCGCGCTGGACCGGCCTTCCGAGGTTTATCTTGCGGAGAGCGCGGCTGAAATATCGAAGGCGCGTCCGCTGACTTCGTTTAACCGGCTGTTCACCGAACGCGCTTTGCCGCAGGGGAAGCCGTATCGTTGGACGGCGGACGACGGCACGTCTGTCGAAGGGATGTTGGTGTACCCGCCGGGAAAAATGGACGCGAAAAATCTTCCGACATTCACGTTTATACATGGCGGACCGGAGGAATCCGACGCGAATTATTTCGAGGCGGATTGGTATAAATGGGGAGCGTTGGCGGCGACGAACGGATGGCTGGTTTTCGAGCCGAATTATCGAGGATCGGTCGGATATGGCGATGCGTTCGCGCTGGGAATTATTCCGCACATCGTTTCGCGGCCGGGGAAAGATATTTTGGAAGGAGTGGATGCGCTGGTGAAGGAGGGAATCGCCGATCCGAATCATCTGGCGGTGGGCGGCTACAGCTATGGCGGCTACATGACGAATTGGCTGATCACGCAGACGACGCGATTTAAGGCGGCGGTTACGGGCGCGGGGGCCGTCGAGAACGTGATCAATTGGGGGAACGACGACACGACGATGGACGACGCTTATTTTCTGGGCGGAAAGCCGTGGGAGGCGAAGGCGAACTACGAGGCGGAAGCGGCGATCTGGCAGATCGACAAGGTGACGACGCCAACTCTTGTCGTCGGGGGAGAGGACGACATTCGCGTTTACGTCGGAGAACAGTATTTGCTGGAACGCGCTCTTTTCACGCGCGGAATTCCCACGAGCCTGCTGATCTTTCCGGGAGAGGGGCATTCGCTGGAGAAAAATCCTTGGCACGGGAAAATCAAAGTGCGCGAAGAATTGAAGTGGATTGATAAGTACGCGATGCACTGAGGCGAGGCTCCGAGTAGGCCGCGTAGAGCGACGATGCGGAACCGGTGCGTGCGGCGAAATTAAGAAACTGCAGATCCTTCACTTCGCTCAGGATGACAATGAGGAAACGGATCTCCGCGAGCGTGCGTCAGGACTTGGAGAGAATGAAATTGCCGATCGCTAGCGCATCGGTGCCTGAGCAGAAGTAGCTGCGTACGGCATCGCGCGGCGTGATTACGAGCGGCTCGCCGAAGAGATTGAAGGATGTGTTTACCAGCAGCGGTGCCGGCGCATTCTCGCCCGATTGCTTCAGCAGTTGCCAGAAGAGCGGATTCGCTGTGCGTTCGACGACATGTAGTCGCACGAGATTTCCCGGCAGAATAAAATCCTTCAGCAATTCACGCGCTTCCGGTTTTACGACGCCCATGGAGGCCATAAATCGCGCTGCTCGAGTAGATTCGAAGAAGCGCCCTGCATCTTCTGCCGGTACCGCCAGCGCGAAAGGGCGGAATGATTCGCGGTGCTTTACGTAGTCGTTCAGGTTTTCTTTCACGAAAGGCGCCCAGGGAGACGCCAACAGGCTGCGATTTCCGAGAGCGCGCGGGCCGAATTCCGCGGCGCCCTGGCACCACGCTACGATTTTTCCTGCGCTCAACAGCCGCAGCGCCGCTTGAATTTTCTCTGCGTCGGAATTCGCCCAGCGATATGAGGCCTTGCAATTGTCGAGCACCTGCTTGATGTCATCGTTTGAGTAGGCCGGACCCCAATAGAGGTGAGTCATCGGCGCGACTCGCTTCCGGCCTAACCGCCCATGCCATTCGTTCCACGCCGCGCCCGGTGCCGTACCTTCGTTGCCAGCGGCAGGTTGCACGAATACATCTTTGAATTTAGTGCCGCGCTCGATCGCGGAGACGAGAAGCGGGTTGAGGAAGAGACCGCCTGCGAGGCAGAGGTGGTCGATCTCGTCCGCGCTTCGGAGCGATTCTAGAAGATCGACCACGACTTTCGCGCACGCGGCCTGAATGCTGGCCGCGAGATTCGCGCGGAGCGTCTCGTTCGTAATCCTCTCCGCGGGTTTCGAAATGCCGATCTGATGGTAGAACAAGTCCGAAAACGCCAGACGGCCTGTGAATCCGCGCGTGAAGCTACGCCGGTCGAGATTTGGCCAGGGCGAGGATTTCCGGCGGAGCATATCGAGAAACATGTCTTCGTATGCCGGCGCGCCGAAGAGGCTGAGCCATTGAATCTTCTGCTCGTCCTTGTGCGGAGTGAAGCCCAGCAATTCGGTGATCTGCGAATAGACCCAGGCGAGTGAATGAGGGAACGAGAGTTGATTGATGACGCGGAGATTGGTGCCTTCGCCGATTGCGGCGAGCGCCGAGTGGCCGTCGCCCTGTTCATCCATTACGAGAACGAGAGCGCGATCGAAAGGCGAGGCGAAGAATGCGCTGGCGGCATGGCAGATGTGATGGCTGTTGGCGATCACGCGGCCCGCAGGATCGCCCGCCATTCCGTCGAGAATGCGGAAATTATTTAGCTCGCGTCCTAGCTCGCCGACCGACTTGCTGAGGTAATAGCCGCTGGCTACCGGGGCGCGCGGGGCTTGCCGCAGGCGCAGGCCGGTGGAGCGGCGCCAGGCTTTGCGCGGCTCGCTGGCGACGGCGATGCTGGAGACGTCGCGCCAATCGACGTCCGGCTCGCTCGAAGCAATAGTGAATCGCTTCGCGCGGAATCCCCGTGGATTCGCGCGTGCGCGCCAGCTTGGCTTCTTCGATGGCGATGATCTTGCCGCTCGGATCGAGTAACGCTGCGGCCGGATCATGCGCCAAAGCCGAAAGGCCGAGAATGTAGCCCTCAGATGCCATACCGCACAACACTATACGTGGAGAAAGATTCGCAGGAAAAGGGAAGTCGCAAGCAGCTAGGTGCGCGGCGGCGGAGCGAACGTGCGCCCGCCGGTCAATAATCCGCGCAGGCCCATGAGGAGCAGCCGGGGCTGGCTCAGGCAGATGTGCCAGATTACTTTTAGCGCTTCATCGCGCGAATAATCGCTGAGCGAGCGGCGCGCTGAGTCGTTGAGCAAATCGACTAGGCGGCTGTAGTCGCTTTGCTGGAAGTGATGCAGAGATCGGCGAAGAAGCAGATGCATATCCAGCTCGCGGCGCAAGCGCCGCAATTCCGGGCTCTCGCCGCGATTCACGATTGATTCCGCGACGCCGAGAGCGCCGCGGAATCCGGTGACGATTCCGCCGACCGTGGTGACTTTTACTTGTGCGGCTGCATCGCCGACTAGATAGACATCGCCGGCGCCGACGCGGCGCTTTACCGGCACCCAGCGGTTGTAAACAGGAATGCGCGCGCCCTGGAAGCTGATGGGTTCGAGATGGCGCTTCTCGAGAAATCGCTCGAGATGCTTGCGCGTTTCCTGGCCCGATTCGCCGATCAATCCGAGCACGCCGCGATTCGCGGAATCCGGAATCAGCCAGTAAAAATAAGGCGTGTCGTCGGGAACGAACCAGACGCGCACGGTCTCGGGCGGCATATCTTTCGGCAGTTCGACGATGGCCTGCACGAGCGGCACGGTTTCCTGGCGCGGCCATCCGGCGGATTGCGCCACGCGGCTTGCTGCGCCGTCGCTGCCGACGACAGTTTGCGTGCGCACTTCCTCGCGCGCGCCATCGGCGCTGCGCTCGACATCGAGCACCAGGCTTGCGCCATTGCTGTGCAGGCCATGGAAGCGGCGTCCGAGAGTAATCTCGGCTCCGGCGCGGCGGGCCTCATCGGCAAGGCCGCGAATTAGCGTGGAGCGCTCGATGATCAGATCGGGTTCATTGAGCTGAATTTTTGCGGCGCGGCCGTCGGTGAATAGCTCGAAGCGACGGATTTCGTTCACTACGCTGCCTGCGGCGGCGCGGCCGAGCAGCGTGCGCAACTTGTGCGTCACGATGAGCGTGCGCGAGATCGGCTCGAGCGTCTCGGCTCTCTCGAAAACTTGCACGGGGACGCCGCGTTGCGCGAGCAGCGAAGCGGTGAAAAAGCCCGCTGCGGAGCCTCCGACGACAGCTACAGGTAATTTCTGGGATGTGGCGTGAGACTGCGATTTGGTGTGTGAGTTCTGGCCTGACAACGAGTTCACCGTATGTGTTAGCTCTCGAATTTTTGTATGTCAGGCGACCGCAAATGCCCTCTTGCGAGCGTACAAAATTCACGATGACTTCGGGATTTGCAGGCGCGCTCGCTTGCGTACTTACAAATCGACGTGCGGCTCGTGCGTCGGGAAAGGAAGTATATCCTACGCGGTGGATTCCACAAACGAATTCGCGCCGGGTGGATTTTAGGGAATGGCTGTAGGCTTCTGAAACTTCTGCTGGCGCTCGTACGGGGCGCTCTCAAGAAAGTAGATGGCCACGAGCGCGCAGAGGCCGACGACGGCGGCGAGTCCGAAGGCCTTGGCGGGCGATAGCAGCGGAATCAGGATTGCAATGCTGCCGAAGAAGCCTCCGAGCGCATACAGAACCAGCACTGCGCCTCTTTGTCCGAGGCCAAGATTTGAGAGCCGGTGGGCCGTGTGATCCTTGCCGGGAGAGGTGAAGGGAATCAAGCCGCGGCGCGCGCGGGAGATCGATACGAGCGTGGTATCGAAAATCGGCACGCCCAGAATCAAAATCGGGATCAGCCAGCCGGCTTGCGAATCGCCGGTTTCAGGCCGCAGCTTCAATCCCAGCGTGGCCATCAGGAAGCCGAGGAACATCGCGCCGCCGTCGCCCATGAAAATCTTTGCCGGCTTGAAATTCCAGCCGAGAAATCCGAGCGCCGCGCCCAGCGCCGCTGCGCCCAGCGTTCGCACCATCACTTGGCCGCCCTGATTCGCCGCGATGGTAAAAAACAATGCGGCAATCGCGGCGATTCCGGCGCACAGCCCGTCCATGTGATCGAATATGCTGAACGCGGCGGTGATTCCCACAACCCACAGAATCGTCAGGCATGCGTCGAGAATGATTCCTGCCTCACCCGGAACGAACGCTGAGATAATGTGCGAGCGGATTCCTGACGCGATCAGTAGAAGCGCTGCCGCCGGCATGCCCACGAACAATTTCACTTGGTGATGCAGCATGCCGCCGTCATCGAGGAAGCCGATCACCGCAAGAAGCGCCGCGCCCGCAAGAATGCTGACGGTCTGTTCACGCGCCGTGGTGTGCGACGTGACCAGCACGGCCAGAGCGAAGCCGAAGTAAATGGCCACACCGCCAAGCAGGGGAATCGGTTTCAGATGCACTTTGCGCGGGCCGGGCTTGTCCACAAGGCCGGTGCGCAAGGCAAGGCCGCGCACGGGCACGGTCAGTCCAGCGGTGGCGAAAAGCGCGATGAAAAACGCCAGCAGATCACCGTACATCAGAGTTTCCCAAGTGTTTGGGCGCCGCCAGGCATGCGGAACGCGCGCCTGAATAACGCCAATTTAACTCCGCGCCAAGATGCTGAATTCCGTTCGTTACACTACGGGATGCTGCGACTGGCCGCCTCTTCGATGACCCCGACGAATCGTTTCAGCTCGTTCACTCTAACATATTTCTTCGCGGCATCTCTGGCGCGCTGACCCATATCGGTTAACTCGCGGGGATTGTCGCGCAGGGCCGTGATCGCCGTCGCCACAGCAACTGGATCGTCCGGATCGGCTGCCAAACCGCAGCGCGCTTCGCGCACGATTCTGACGGCGTCCGATTCTTCCGGCGCCACAGCCAGCACCGGGCGTCCCGCCGCGAGAACTGAATATAGTTTGCTCGGCACGACGACGCCTTCGAGACCGCGCCGCACGGAAATGATATGTACATCTCCCGCCGCCATCACCAAGGGAATTTCTTCTGCGGGCCGGAACGGAAGGAAGCGAACATTCGCGGAGCCTTGCGCGGCTTGCTGCAGCCGCTCGCGATTGGCGCCTTCGCCGACAAAGACAAGCCCGATATTTTCGCGTTCGAGCAACTTAGCCGCTTGCAGCAACGTGTCCCAAGCGCCGTAGAAGCCGAGATTGCCCGCGTGAATCGCGACAAACGGAAACCCGCAGCGAATTTCCTGAGCGATCGGATGGCTCTGCTCCGCGAGAGCTTCCGGAATCATTGTTCCATCGCGGATGACCACCACGCGCTGCGGCTCGACGCCTTTGCGCAGGATTCGCTCGCGCATATCGTCGCCTAGAACGATTACGCGCGCCGCTCGCCGCAGCGCGCGCCGGTGCATTTTCTCCCATAGGCGCACCCAGCCGCTATCACCGACGATTCCGCCGCCGAGCGCCATGTCCGGATACATGTCGCGAATGTTGTAGACGAAAGGCCGACGCTTGAGCCGGGCCATAAAAGCTCCGGCGATGCCTGCTACCGGCGGATCCGTCATAGCCAAAATTAGGTCAGCTCGAATTGCCAACGCTCGCGGAATGGCAAGCGCGAGGTAGGTGAGGTAATTCGAAACGCGGCGCTTCATCTTGTGGCGGGCAAACGCCGTCGAGCCGACACGCTCGACCGTCACGCCATTCCGTACGTCCTTGCGCAGTAGAGAATACGAATAAGTTTCGTCGGGATCGTAGGACGGGCGTCCCGCAACGACTGTGACGCGGTGCTTTTGCGCCAGGGCTTCGGCAACCAGCGCGGCCATCTTCGCGGTCGCGGAAGTATCGGGCGGGTAATACTCGTTGAGGATCAGAATGCGCACGGCTGATCTTCGAGTTGAAGCGACAGCGGTTGCATTTCGAAAGCGCGAGTACTCATGCCAGCCGGCGCGCGGGGGTTTGCACGGGCGCATCGTCCGCGTTCAAGATCACGGATTTCCGCAGAACGAAATTTCCCATCACCAGGACATCCATTCGCGTGCGCAGGAAACAATCGAGCGCCTCTTCGGGGCGGCAGACGATTGGCTCGTTATCGTTGAACGAGGTGTTCACAACGACGGGCACGCCGGTGAGGTCGCCAAACGCGCGGATCAATTTCCAGTAGAGCGGGTTTGTTCGGCGGCTGACCGTCTGGAGCCTCGCCGTCCCGTCGACGTGAGTGGGCGCTGGGATAGCGGCGCGTTTCTCTGGGCGCACGCTATAAGCAAAAGTCATGAATGGGGAGGGATGAGTGCGCTCGAAGTATTCGCCCGTGGCTTCTTCCAGAATTGAGGGCGCGAAGGGCCGAAACATTTCGCGATGTTTGATCCGCTGATTGAGGACGTCTTTCATCTCAGCGCGCCGCGGATCGGCCAGAATGCTGCGATTGCCGAGCGCCCGCGGCCCCCATTCCGCGCGGCCTTGAAACCATCCTAGAATTTTACCGTCGGCCAATTCGCGCGCTGCGGCATCCACCACAGCATCTTCATTTAATTCCTGAATCTCAACGCCCTCGTTCCCCGCAACGCGCTCGTCAACCGCACGCTTGATCTGCGTTCGCGAAAATCCCGGCCCCCAGCCGACGTGCTCCATTACGAACGCGCGCGGCCGGCCAAGAATCGTGTGTTCTACCGCGAACGCAGCGCCCACCGACAATCCAGCATCGCCTGCCGCTGGCTGCACGTAAATCCGCTCAAACGGAGTTCGCTCAAGCATCTTGCCATTCGCGACGCAATTGAACGCCACGCCGCCTGCCAGACACAACGCCTTTTGCTTCGTTCGCGCCGCCAGTTCAGCCACGTGCTCGAGCAGCACTTCTTCCAGGCGGGCCTGCATGCTCGCAGCGAGATCGCGATGCCGCTGCTCGAGCGGCTCAACCGCGCGCCGCGCCGGCCCGAGCAATTTCTCGAGCTGCTCCGAAAATAATCGCCCCAGCACCGGCGTCGTTCCCGCATCGCGCCAGGTCATTTCCGGCCCCTGCCGCTGATGCGTGAAGTAATCGAGGTTGAGCCGGAGCTTCATGCCCGCATCGGCGCGCACTATTTTTCGAAAAGCCTCGAGAAATTGCGGCGTGCCGTAAGCGGCCAGGCCCATCACTTTGTATTCATCGCCAAATTTCCAAAAGCCGAGATACTGCGTGAGCGCCGTGTAATACATTCCCAGCGAATGAGGAAACGAAGTCGCCCCGTGCGGCGAGAGCGCCGCGCCCTCGCCATCCGCCCACATCGCGCTCGCAAAATCGCCAAGACCATCCACCGAAAGGACCGCGGCGCGATCGAATGGCGAGACAAAATAGGCGCTGGCCAAATGCGCCACGTGATGCTCGATGCGATGAAACGCGCCGCGAATCGCAGCGGGATCCATCTCGAACGCCGCTGCCAGCTCCTCCTTGATTCCCGAAAATCGCGCCATCACTCGCGCGCGTTCGATCGCAAATCGCGGCATGCGCAGCGCATAGCGCAACTTTGTTCCCATACGCGCCCAGGAATTCCGCGGAATCGCGATGTGGTCCACTTGCGCCAGAGTCGCGCCAGCCTCGGCGAGACAATAACGAATCGCCTGCACCGGCAAGCCCGCCGCATACTTCACGCGGTTGAAGCGTTCCTCTTCCGCCGCGGCGATGAGTTGCCCGTCGACGACAATCGCCGCCGAAGCGTTCGCGTGATACGCGTTGATTCCAAGAATGATCATCGAATTCGTGCGGGAATGATTATAGAGACCTTCGGGCCGTTACGTCACTGCGGGGATTACGGATGTTGCTCTGGAAATCTGCGCTGGAGCGCGGCTGCTCTCCAGATTGTGCTTCACCCATTCGTTCAACACGTAAAGCGCCCACGGCCGCGACCAGCTTGTGCGCCCAGCAAGAAATGCATCCCAAACTCCGCGCGCCGCTGCTCCGGGAACATGCGCCTCGAGCTGCGGCGACCACTCTGCGAACGCCGCTGCTAGACGCCCGCGCAGCGCTCCGCGCATCCATTCCTCCCACGGGAGAGTAAATGTACGCTTGCGTTGGTCGGCCACCTCGGTTGGCAGCAAGTCCCTAAGAGCGGCTATGAGCAGGGCCTTTGGCCGTTTGCTGCCGTTGGACCAACCGGAGTCCGCAGCACGCAAAGCAGACTCCACGAGCGGGTGATCGAGAAAAGGCACGCGCACCTCGAGAGAGTGGCTCATGCTCATAGCGTCCACATCGCGCAGCAGCGTGCTGGCCATGTAATTGCGCAGCTCAAGCCAGGAAACCCGCGCCTCTCCGTGCAATGATCCCGCCTGTCGCGCTGTTTCTTCGAGCCAGCGACCCGCCGGGGCGCGACTCCAAGTCGCCGCATCGCTGCCCAGTAATTCGGTGGCCCGCGGCGGCGTAAAAAGTGCGCGCGCCAAAAAATACGCATCTGGCAGAGCATCAGGAGTAGTCCAAGCCGCCACCAGCTTGCGCGCGCCATCTTCATGGCTGATTCGTTTGCCAAGAAAATCGACTGCGGGAGCCAGTGCGTTACGTAATGCAGCGGGAGTTGCAAGCGCGACTCGGGCCAATCGCGCCAGTTGCGGGGTTACTCGAAATTCCGAATAGCCGCCGAAGATCTCGTCGCTGCCGAGACCTGAGAGCGCCACTTTTAAGCCAGCTTGTCGCGCGGCCCACGAGACAAAAAATGTGTTGATTCCATCCACGCTGGGCGAATCGAATGCCGCGATCGCCTCATCCATACGCTCCAGCATTTGCTCGCCGCTCACCTCGATTTCTGTGTGCTCGGTACCAAACTGCCGCGCGGTCCGCCGCGCGATCTCCGCCTCGCTGAATTCCAGCTCCGGAAAAATCAGCGTGAAGGTATGAAAGCCCGTGCGCTCGAGGCTTGCCAGCGCCGTCAGCGCCGTCGAATCAATCCCGCCGCTCAAGAAAACGCCGATCGGCACATCCGCGATCAGATGCTTCCGCACGGAATCTTCGAGAAGCGCCCGCACGCTGGCTGCGGGCCGTTCGCCGTCGTCATGGCCGTCGCGCTCGCCTACGTTGTGAATCGAGTTCACGCCCCAGTACGCCTCAGGGCCATTCGCTACTAGCGGACGAGCCGGATCCACGGTCATTCGGTGTGCTGGAGGCAACGACGCCACGCCGTCGATCAAACTCATTGGCTCGCCTACCGAGCCAAACAGAACATAACTCGCCACGGCCCCCGCTGAAATCTCGCGTGGGACAAGCCCCGAGGCGAGCAGCGCGCGCACTTCGGAAGCGAATACGAACTTTGAGCCGGCAAATGCGTAGTACAGCGGCTTGATTCCAAGTCGATCGCGCGCCAGAAAAACGCGCGTCACGGCGCCTTCCCGGCCACCGGGCATCTCCGCTACCGCAAACGCAAACATCCCGCGCAAATGCTGCACGCAATCCGCGCCCCAAGCCTCGTGGGCGTGAACGATTACTTCCGTATCCGATCGCGTGCGAAATCGGTGTCCGAGCGCCTCAAGCTCCGCTCGCAGCTCGCCGAAATTATAAATTTCGCCGTTGTAAATAACCGCGCGCGTTCCCTCTTCATTCCAAACGGGCTGACCGCCGCCCGGCAAATCAATAATGCTCAATCGCCGCATTCCCAGCACAGCCCAGGGCGCGGCCAGCAATCCCTCTTCATCCGGCCCGCGATGGACAAGCCTCGCCATCATCCGCCGCACGACCGGCTCCGCCTCCCGCGGATTTTCTATGCCGATTGCGCCGCAGATTCCGCACATCGATTCAGTTTGTCTCCTGAAGAAATGTCCGGCAAGCGCGCCAAAGCCGTTCGCGGAATCTGACGTGGTGGATGCCTAACCGCGATTCGCTGACTCGCCTGAGGATCAATCGCACGAGAAAGAAGAACACGCAGAGGAGCGCGGCGATTAGCATCGTCGCAAACGAACGCCGCTCCGCCAGCAGGGTGATGTAAACCGAATCACTCCATCTGGGTGCGATACTATCAAGAACTCTCCGCAGCGCTCGCCCGATGACCGGCAATCGCGCGAGACGCAGATGAGAGGTGTGCTCGTAGTTGTATTGCGGATCGTAATGCGGCACGCTCTGGACCACCCGCTCGAACACGTCCGGATCGCTCAATTCTTCACGGGTCAGAGGCTGGCCATTGGCGCCGCGCGGGATGAAACGGAACGACGGGTCCACTACGATCCAGCGATCGCCGGTCCAAACTTCAGCGACTACGTGATTCGTCGATCTCTCGTCGCTCATCAATAACAGGCGCCGCGCCGGCAATCCTCCGGCGTTCGCGAGATTCACAAACGCATTCGTGGCTGTGCCGCACACGCGCAGGAGCGAAGCGTAATTCAGCGATTCCTCGGGTTCGCGGATATTGTCGTCGCCGTGCTGCGGAGCTTCACGGCGCGTGGGGCCATGCTCCATCCAATTCAGGATGGCTTCCGCCTTCTCAATCGGAGAGGCCGTGGCCGGTACGATCGCGTCCGAAAACCCATGCAGGTACCGCCGTGTTGAATATTCCCAGCACGCCGCGACGATGAAAAACACCACGGAGGCTGCGAACAGAATGCTGACAACCTTCCACGCGCCTCCGAAGATTTTGCCGCCGGTCATCGTCCCGGTGTCTCCTCCACACACTGCCGGTAGAGCGATTCTAATTGCGCCACTGGCTCTTCCCACGAAAGTTCCCGTGTCACTCCCGCGCAACCTTCTTGAAATTGTTCCCTCAACCGCGGTCTCGAGAGCAGCGAGGCCAACGCATTCTCTATCGCGTCAACATCGCAAGGCACAACCACGCCTGCGCGTCCGTCAATCCACGGAGCGATTCCGCACTGATCCGTCACGATCACCGGAGTGCCGCAAGCCGCAGATTCCGCGGCCGTATTACCGAAATTTTCATTCTGCGAAGGCAGCACGAACACATCCGCATCGCGATAGGCCTGCCACTTCTCCTGGCCGTAAAGCGCCCCGGTGAATCGAACGTCATCGCCCAGCCCCAGTTCCGTGCATCGCTCTTTTAACCGTCGTCCATAATCAGCATCTTCGTCCGGCCCCGCGAGCACGAGAACCGCGCGCGTTGGCGTTGCGGAATTCGCGCGCGAGCGGGCAAATGCCGCGATCAAGACGTCCGGATTTTTCTTGGCCACCAGCCGGCCGAGAAATAGAATCATTCGCGCGTCATCTGGAATCCCGAATCGCTCACGGAATTGCCCGAACTCAGGCATTATCTCCGGCGCTTCAATTCCATTCCGGCGGACTATGATTCGAGTTTCATCAATTCCGTCCGCCGCAAGCTCCCGCCGCTCTTGCTCCGAAGTCGCGATCACGAATCGCGCCTCCCGCACCAGCCGGTCCCCGAGCATTCGGTGGTACAAATTCTTCAGAAACAGGTTCCGCACGATCGGCCGGTACATTCCCATTGGCTCAACGACATAAGGCGTGCCTCGGCTCGAACAGGAGCGTGCAACCTGCGGTCCTAAGAGATCGTACAAGCCATAGAGGTGGGCCAGGGCAAAGGTTCCAAGCTTTTCTCTGCAGAAGCCTATCACACCAGGGTTCACCGTGAGCGCCCGATATCGCGCCAGCGTTTGCAGATAAATTGCTTCGACGCCGTCTTCCGCGCTCGTCCAGCCCCACCGATCCAGCTCGAGATGTGCAGGGCCTTCTCCGTTTCGCCGGAGACCGAGGTCTGCCGTCAGGACGGTAACCTGGTGGCCGTGTTGTGCAAGCCGCGTCGCAATTGCGCGAATCTTCGTAGGCGGCCCGCCCGCTGCCAGGAAGGGATGATATGCCTGTGAAACCTTTAGAATCTTCACTGCATTCTATGCAGGGGCAGTATCGAAAATAGCTCCCGCCGTTTCGCGTTCACTGGCGGCGGGATTTTGACAGGATATCCCGGAGTCCGGCCTCAAAAGTCTCGAACGCGAATTTCTGTGTAACTCGATCCCGCCCGCGCTGCCCCATCTCTTCGCGCAGTGCCGGGTCTCGCAGCAACAAATTCAATTTCTCGCTGAGCTGACCCTCATCGCCATGCGTGACCAGAAAGCCAGTGCCCCCGTCTTCGATGATATCGGGAATACCGCCGTGATTGCCACCCACTGCTGCTTTGCCCAGCGCCATCGCCTCCAGAAAAACCAATCCGAATCCTTCTCCGCCGCTGGGCAGTGCGAATACATCTGCGCCGGCGTAGCAAGCAACAATCTGCTCACGCGAAAGCCCCGAAACAAAATGCACGCGCTGCTCGACGCACATTTCTTTCGCCAGCGTCTCAAGGCTCGGCAGGTCATCGCCATCTCCGACGAGCACGAGATGCAAGTCCGGCGTGTCACGCAAGAGCCCCGGCAAAACGCGAATCAGCGTATTGAAGCCCTTGTATCGTTCAGCCGAAGACCAGCGGCCCACAGCTAGCACATATCGCGAATTCGGAACTCCCCTAGGAAGCGGGAATTCCGCGGCGCGATTTGCTAACTCGAGGAAAGCAGGATCGAGCCCCCAGGGTACGACGCGAATCTTTTCATCGGGCACCCGCTGCACCTCGCGCAGCTTTGCAGCCGTATCGCGGCTCGGGGCGGTCACAATGTCCGCGCGCCGCAAACAAATTCGCCGCAACCCGCTCATCGGCTTCCAGACTTCGATTCCATGCGCCTGCACCACGAGGCAGAATTTCTTCGATCGCGCCCGCATTGCCGACGCCGGCACAGCCAAATGCGGATGCGCCGCCAACACAATCCTCGCCCCGCGAGCGAGCCCCACGGCCCGCGATGTGAATCGCCGTTTCGATCGTCCAAAGCCAGTAAACGGCGCCGGCACTCCCGCTAGGTTTAATTGATGCTCCCCTTCCGGGTCATTCAAGCTGAGAAATCGCATTTCCGAGCCGCGCTCGGCAGCCCAACGCGCCAACACAGCCGCGGTATGCCGGCCGGCAAGCTGCACTCCCCCCGCGGGAAGCAAATCCGGAAAAAGTCCGACAATCATCGCACCTTCCGCGCCACATTCTCCCACGCCGGCCTGTAGCGTGAAAACAACAAGCGGCGCCTCACGAATCTTTCCCCGCGCTGAGATTGTTGATAGTCTGATTTGTGGCCCGCGATGGCGGAGGAATTCTTGGTAGATGCGGAGCGAAAAATCCTGCTTACAGGCGGTGCCGGATTCATCGGCTCGCACGTCGCGGAAGCCCTGGTCCGCGGCGGCGCGAAGCTCACGATTGTCGATTCGCTCGACCCTTTCTATTCTCCCGCCTGGAAGCGTGCCAATCTAGAAGACGTGCGGCGCGTGGGCCGCTTCGAGTTCTTTGAAGCCGATATCTGCCATGCGCCGCGGGTTCGCGAAATCTTTCGTGCGTTCCGTCCCGATACCGTAATTCACTTTGCCGCACGCGCCGGCGTGCGCCCTTCCATTGAGCAGCCGCAGCTCTACGAGCGCGTCAACGTCTCCGGCACTCTCAATCTCCTCGATCTTTGCCGCGAATTCCGCGTGCAGAATTTCATCTTCGGCTCGTCCAGTTCTGTTTATGGCGCCGCCAGCAAAGCTCCGTTCGTCGAAGGCGAGATGAATCTTCAGCCCATCTCTCCTTACGCCGCCACGAAGATCGCCGGGGAAATGCTGTGTTGCACTTACGCGCATCTTTACCCCATGTCGATGATCTGCCTGCGATTCTTCACCGTTTATGGCCCGCGCCAACGTCCCGACCTGGCGATTCACAAATTCACCGCGCTGATTGAAGCCGGGAAGCCGGTACCCGTTTACGGCGACGGCTCGGCCGGCCGCGACTACACGTACGTAACCGATGTGGTCGCCGGAGTTTTCGGCGCGCTCGAGTTCACTCCACCTGTCGCCAATGGCGCGCGCTTCGAGATCTTCAATCTCGGAAACTCGCATCCTGTGACGCTGAATGAAATGATTACTGTCATCGAACAAGCCATCGGTCGCAAAGCCAGCCGCTCGCCGCAGCCCATGCAACCCGGTGATGTGCCGCTGACGTGGGCCGACCTCACGAAGTCAAAAGCCGCTCTCGGTTATTCCCCGGCCACAACTTTCGAAGAGGGCATCAAGAAATTCGTGGAATGGTATCGCTCGGTCCCGCCGTCCCGTCACGCCTGACTCACGATTCTTGACGAAGAGCTGCCGCGGGAGACTTCTCTTTTCGGCTTAGCATTTGCGCAAATAGCTCCCGGAACTGCTCGCCGTTGCGGTCCCAGGTGTATTGCTGCGTCGTTCGAGCTGCGTTTTCGCCCAAGCGTCGTCTAAGTTCGCGGTCCACGCAAAGTGAACGCATCGCCGCCGCCAGTGCTCGTGCATCCGAAGGGTCGCTTAGAAGAATGCCATCCACGCCATTGGTGATGATCTCAGCCGTACCGTTCGTCACTGTGGTGATCACGGGCAGGCCGCAGGCCATGGCCTCGGCCGGCGGCTGCGCAAAAGTATCTTCGAGTGACGGGCCGGTGTACGCGTCCGCGGCCGCGTAATAAAAGCCCACATCACCGCGCGATGGAAGAAATCGCACACGATCTTCGAGATGCGCTTCCTGTATCTGCTTCTGATACGAATGAGTTTCATCGCTTCCCGCGACTAGCAGCATCACCGGCAAATCAGCCAAGTGCGGCATCGCATCGAGAAGCGTGAACAGCCCCTTCTTCCGCCAATCGTTTCCTACGAGCAGAAAAACAAAACGATCATCGGCGATGCCCAGTTCGCGCCGCGCATTGCCGCGCCGCGCTTCGCGCATCTGTGCATTGAACGTAGCATGGTCGATTCCCATATAAATCACCGGCAACGGCTGATGCTTGCCATAGAAGCGATCGAGATCTGCCTGGGTCT
Organism: uncultured Acidobacteriota bacterium; assembly: GCA_963812645.1. GTDB lineage: Bacteria > Acidobacteriota > Terriglobia > Acidiferrales > UBA7541 > Palsa-147. Next base: position 40,040 of record CAWEVU010000011.1, on the reverse strand, counting down.
TGCTCGCGATCAGGATGAGCTGCGCGCGTGGCTGCACATAGAGCCGCCGCTCAAGCGCCTGCACCAAGCGATAGTAAAGCCGGCGATGAATCAGCCGCGGCCACGATGCAATCGAATTCCGGCCGAAGCTCAACTCTGGACGCACCTGGCGCACGAATTCCGCGAACACGATATGAATTGAAATCGCATCGGCATCGAGGCAATTCGTCCCGGCAGTAAACACGAGATCATGCGAAATTCCGCGGAATCGCCGGTCCCACCAACGCCAGGTATGATTCGCCCAAAGCCACCAGATGAAATTCACAAGATGTGGGCCGGAAATCTTTGGAATGCGATGCCAGGTCAGTGCAGTGAGGTCGAGATCCTCGACGCGCTGGCTGTAGACGTGAACGTCATAGTCACAAGTGAGCCGCGAAGTCCACTCGGCAACGCGGCGCTCGGTCCCATGACGCTTATCGATGAAAGGAGAGACGACAGCGAGGATAGGTTTCGGGCGAGCCATCAGATGTCAGCGTGTGACCTTCATCGTCTCACACCAGCGCTGCAGAACGAAAAGCGACCAGACGCGCGACCATCCCACCCGCCCTGGATGCTGAAGGAATCGCGTCCATACACTTTGCACGGCCGCAGGATTCAGAATGCCCGCAGAACGAACGCGATCGGAGCTGAATGCCGCTTCAACTTCGGGACGCAATTCGCCTGCAAGCCATTCGGCAAATGGAAACGAAAACGTACGCTTCGGACGCCCCGCGATTTCCCGGTAGGTATCGTCCGTCATCACGCTGCGCATGGATTCGAGAAGCAGTTTTTTGTACTGCATTCGCAGCGAGCCAGGCATGGCGAAAACGAATTCAACGAGCTTGTGGTCCAGAAACACCGGGCGCAGTTCGAGGCTGTGGGCCATGCTCATGGCGTCGGCGTCTCGCAGGAGACGCGGCTCGAGGTGCGCGTGAATATCGAGATACGCAACTTTTTCCAGTAAATCCGCGCCGCCAGCGCGTCCCGCCCATTTGCGGAGATGTGCGCCGGCCTCTTCGCCGCGCTCCGCGAATTCGCCGTCCTCGCCCGCCGCCGCGAGTTCAGGATCGAGCAGTTCGTGTACGTCGCGCCGCAGGAAATGAATTTTCACCGCGAGTTCCGCAGCCACAAAAGGATCATCGGCGCTTGCGAGATAAGCGAGCTTGCGCCAGCGAAACGGGAATGCGTCGTGATCTAACATGGCAGTGGCGAAGCCGCGCGGCACGGGTCTCAACCAGGCCGCCGCATGGGTAAAGCGCTCGAAGTTGCGAAGCGAAGAATAGCCGCCAGACAATTCATCGCCCCCCTGCCCGCTTAGTGCGACTTTGAAGCCGGCGTGTGCTGCGGCTCGGCAAATCCAATACGCGTTCAGCCCGTCCACAGTCGGCTGATCCATCGCCCAGATGGCGTGGTCGAGCGAATCGTGCGTCTCGCGCGCCGTGAGACGCAGAACGCGATGCGGAATGCCGAGTAACTCGGCGGTGCGGTGGCTCGCCTCGGACTCGTCGAGCGCAGGATCGTCGAACCCGATCGTTAGCGCGGTGAGCTTATCGGCTCCGGCCCGCTGCGCCAGAGCGCCCAGCGCTGCCGAGTCCACGCCCCCGCTCAGGAACAGCGCGACTGGAACGTCAGAAATCAAATGCAGGCGCGTTGCCTCGATCAGTTGCTCCGGCAATCCACCGCCTTCATTCGCCGCGTCTTTCGCGCTGGCGCCATTTGCGTGTGGCTTCAACTCCCAATAGCTTCGCTTTTCGAATTCGCCATCCTGCCAGACAGCCAGATGGCCCGGCTCAAGCGGTTGAACGCCGCCAAGCGCGGTCCAGGGCGGAGGAATGTGTCCGAGTTGCAGGAAAGCGCGGACGCCGTGCGGCGCAATACGGCGAAAAACAGTCCCGGAAGCGAGAAGCGCTTTGATTTCCGACGCGAAAACAATCCCCTCAGGTGTCAATGCGTAGTAGAGCGGCTTCATGCCCAGCCGATCGCGCGCCACGAGCAGGCGATTCTTCCGCGCGTCCCAGATCGCGAAAGCAAACATGCCGCGCAGCCGCTCGACGCAGGCTTCACCGATCTCGTCATAAAGGTGCAGCACGGCTTCCGTATCAGTTCCCGAACGGAATTTCCGCCCTCGCGACACCAGCCATTCGCGAAGCTCTTCGGCGTTGTAGCATTCGCCGTTGTAGGTGATCCAGGACGAGCGATCCGCATTCGGCATCGGCTGGCGGCCGCGCTCGCTCAGATCGAGAATCGCCAGTCGCGTATTGCCGAGAACGCAATTCCCGACGGATTCGACTCCGTTGCTATCGGGCCCGCGATGCGCGAGGGCCGCGGTGAGGGAACGGCACGCGGAAACATGCGCGGGAGACAGGGAACGCGCGGCAATCCCGTCAATCCCACACACGTCGGAATGGCTCCTTTACGGCACCAACTGCTCGACGAGTGCCCGCGACGTGGCGGTACACGCCACCGGCACAGGTCGCGCCACGAGAAGCTCGGGAAGCCGGTAGAGAATGCCGACCAGCAGCCAGAGATAGGCGTTCAGGACGTAGTCCTGGTAGACGTTTAGGCTGGCATAGGTCTCCGGAATCAGCATCACCGCGATGAACCAGAACGCTCCGAAGCCGATCGGAAACAGGCGCGTCTGGCGAAGCTTGAGAACCAACCGCCAGCATCCATATACGAGAACCGTGGTCCAGATGAACCAAAGGGCAAGCCCGAAAATCCCCAGCTCAACCATTAGCGAGCCCCAACCGGACTCCACGGCGACTTCGGGCTTCTTTTGCTTAAAGATTTTCGTCACGTATTGAGCGCCGAGAGAAGCAGTGCCGGTCCCGTAGCCCATCACCCAATGCGGCTCCGAAAAGGCGACCATGATGTTGTAGACAGGATAATCCCAAACGCGCTTGGAAGTTCGGAAGCCGTGCTGCGGGGATCGAGAGTTTCTGAATAGAAGGCCCAGCGCGAACCGATTTCTTTTGGAAATACAAGCGCGGCCAACGCCAAGGCCATCGCGATGAAAATCGCACTGCGTCGTATAGCCTTCAGCATCCGATAAACCTGGCGAGTTCTCCACGGCGCGCCCCACATAAAGGCTGCGCTCATGCACGCTGCGCTTCCTGCGCTCAAAATCAGCGCGCCTCGCGAGCCGCACAGCGCGATGGCCACCGCGATCACGCCGAGCGCGCCGAAAATAATCCAGCGTCTTCGAGCGGCGTGCAGCAGAAAGTATCCGGCAGTCCCAATCCCGAGTACCGACGCCGAAAACAGATACCGCTGAAGCGTCCGGCACTGACAAACACGGACGAAGGGAGGTGAATGATCTGGTGGGTAATGGGCGACTCTTCGAAAGATCGCCGAGCTCGCGGATTTCCGGGGCCAGAGTCGCAGGATTCAAAAATCCGGGCCCGAAGATAGCTGGATTACTCCTAGCCCTGCGACCGCGGCTGCGAGCAACATGCTGACAACTAGGAACTCGTGCAAGTCTTCATCCGAACGGATAAGGGCATAGCCGACGAACATCAGCGGCGCATAAAAAAAATCAATCTTGAGTCCCAGGAAGCCGTAGAGATAACTCGGCGAATTCGGGTTCAGGACTCGGATCACCGCCCACCAGAAGAAAAGGCTTAGCACAATCAGGAAGGGTGGACGAAAAATGCGATCCCTCTGTCGCGCACCGCGAGGTACAGCGAGATGTAGATCATCAGCACGAGGAAATCTTTTCCGAAGTAAATCATCATGTTGTTGCCAAGATACTTGCGGATGGCGTCCTCGAAGAGCACCCAGGCAAAAAAGAGGTAGAACCCCGCGCGCCAATTGCGCAGAATCGTGACAGAGGCGACGGCAATGGCCGCGGCGACGAAGAGATACTCAACCTGTTTGAGATTTTCGCCGGCGATCCAGCCGCCGATCTCCCAGGCGAGAGCGAGGCTAAGGACGGTCAGGCCCAGGCCGACGACCGTCTGCTGTTTGGGTGATTCAACTCGCAGATTCAACTATTCACCGATTTGAGAGGGCCAGGACGAACGCACGATTATCCCCGACTGGCGGCTCGCCCCGCAAGCGCCAAGCGGCGGTAATCTTCAACTGGCACGCTTCTGGCGTCCGGGGAGAGTCACTCGCGAGATCGCAGGCGCCGGCGGTCGGGTCGGGAATGGCCGCGCCAGGATCCTGCGGTAGAGCTGCAGGTGGTCTTCGATCATGCGCTGTTGTGTGAAATGCTGGAGCGCACGGGAGCGAGCCGCCCGGCCGAGAGCCACGCGCAATTCCGGATCGCCGAGGACGCGACGTAAGCAAGCCGTCAGCGCCGCGACGTCGCCGGAGGAACTTCAGGCCGGCGTCGCCGACGATTTCGCCGAGGCCGCCCGTGTCGGAAGCGATCACCACCCGGCCGCGCATCATCTGTTCGATGGCTACAAGACCAGCGGCTTCTTCGGCGAGCGACGGCACGACGACGGCGACGGCGCTCGATACCGCGGCTTCGAGAGCGCTGCCTTCCAACATGCCCGTGAATTCGACCCGCTCGCGTAGCCGCAGCGACCACGCCAGGATCGCCAGCCTTGCGCGTTCCGGGCCATCGCCGACGATTCGCACGCAAAAATCGATGTCATCGCCGGCCAGAGTTGCCGCCGCGTGAAGCAGGACCGGAACTCCCTTCTCGGAAGTGAGGCGTCCGACGAAGGCGATCAGAGGTACGTCTGAAGCCAAGACGAAACGGCTAGACAGCTTCGTAGACAAGAACTCATCTGCGGGGCAATCCGGAATTTCGGCCGGCGCGTTGTAAATCGTCGTGGTGCGGGGCAACGACAGCCGTTCTTTTACATGGCTGCTCACGGCGATATTGGCGCTCACCCGTCGGCAGAGCCAAAGCCGCGGATATCCCAGCGCTACACTAACGATCCCTCGTCGCCAGCCGACATTTGCCGCGCGGCACCGCACGCACTCGCGCACCTCGCCCGCCGCGAAGGAACTGCAGCAATTTCGTTGATCGACGTAGTGGACAAGCGATCCATCCGGACAGACCGCCTGATAACCGTGATGGTGAATTACGGCCTTCTGGCGAAGAAGCCACGCCAGGAAGAGAGGCACGAGAGCCGGACCCGCCAGATGAACGATATCGGATTTCCAGACGAGCCAAACAAGCCGGAGGATTCCGGCATCACGGACGACGCGCAGCATTTCATCGCGCTCAAGCGTTTCGCCCGCCGGGGTGCGTGTGGCAACAGTCAGCTCCACCGGGGCGTCATCGCTTTGCGCCGATTCGCGGGCGAGGCCCCGGGCGACAGTGTTGGTAACGCTTTGAACGCCGCCGATCGAGGGAGACCATACGGTCGAGCAAATGAGGATGTTCATGCAAGGCACCTTGAGCCGACATGAATTTACGAAATACGTACGAGAGAGGAAAAAATGAGCCATAGTTCTGCCGGGGAATGCCGCCGGCAAATCGGCGGGATGGCCGCGAGTTGGCGCGCGCGCGGGGAGAGGGTATCGGCCGTTACAAAGGTAAACGGCCCAACTTTCCGGCATTTTGTGTGCTCCTCAGGAAGGGTTGCCGGCCCTGCATTTGTAATTAGAGCGTGTGTTCTACTCTGCAGAAGGTGGGTTGTAAACACGAACAAATACGGATGGTAGTTTTTGGAACTGTCAGGGTTTTTCCGCCGGTACGACGAGGTCGAGCGGCTCGGAATGGCATTTTTTGGAGGCGTTCGGCGTCGAGGAGAAGATCGAGGTAGCTGATCCAGCCGGTGAAAAATGGCGCCTGAATGTGCAGCGATTTGCGCCACGCGCAGATGATGCTGTCGGCAAGGCGGCAGATTTTGAATCGAGCGCCGGCGGTGCGGTGGACTTTGAAACGTGCACTTTCGAGCAGCTTCAGGATTTCAGGGAGCGTGTAGCCTTCGCGTCTGTGGCCGAATTCGTCGGTGTCGATTCCGCCCGGCGGGACCGGGACCCAGAGGGCAAGTTTTCCGTCCGGGCGAAGAGTTCGCGCGATGTTGCGGAGCGGCCCTGACTCGTGGCTATTTGGAGGTAAGACTCAGCGAGGTTGCTCGCGAACCGGCGTGCAAGTCAATTCGGCTCCGGCCATTCGGCCCAGAAATGAGAAGTGAGTGGCCCGCGATCGAGTTGTTCCACGCGGTAACCGAGTTCGCGAAGTTTCGCTGGAGTGACACGCGATTCGAGTTTGCCGTCGAAGTGGTGCACTTCCATCAAAATGCTGGGGTGATCGCGCGCGATAAGGCCGCGAGCGCCGTCGAGCACTTTGTCTTCGGCACTTTCCGCGTCCACCTTCACGAAATCAATTTTCTCGGGACGCGCGAGGAAATATTCGTCGAGCGATACGCCTTCGACCACCAGGTTGCCGCTGCTGTTCGGATCTGCGAAACAAACGTCGATGGGCAGTGGATCGCCCTCGCGAATATCAAAGTGGATTTGCTGATGCGCATCTACAACGGCCCGATTGACAGGCTCCACGTTCGTGCAGTTATTCAATCGCACGTTTTCAGAGAGGAATTCGAAGTTCGTGGGCACGGGCTCGAAGGAGTAAACGCGGCCATTCGCGCCGACGAGGCGCGAGAGCAGCAGCGTGTAATAGCCGATGTGCGCGCCGATATCCACCACGCGGAATCCGGGCTGGACTTTCTTCGCCACCAGGGCGACGAGTTCCGGTTCCCAGCTTCCGTAGGCGAAGCAGCGGAAGCGAGCCCATTCGAGTTTCATCCGATAGCCGGTGAGCAAGGCGCCGCATTCAAGGGTGGGATATTTTTCGCCCGACGCGCGATTGAGAACCGAATGGATCGCCGTCGAGATCCACGACGGCCGGTAGCCGTCGCCGATGATTCGCTCGCGCACGCTGAGCGGCACGAGCCTCCCGGTCCAGACGATCAGCTTCTGCAAGTCATTCATGCACGACACCGTCGACGTGCATGCAATGACCGTAGAGCTCCAGATGCCGGTGCATCATTTCCTCTTTGCTGAAAACATCGAGCGCGCGACGCCGCGCGGCATCGCCCAGCGAGCGGATCAGCTTGGGATGGTCGATTACCCGCGACATGCAGGCGGCCAGTGCGTCGGCGTCATCGATCGGAAACTTCAGCCCAGCGTCGCCGACAACTTCTGCAGTAGCGCCCAGCTCGGTAGCGATGATCAGCATCCCGCGCATCATCTGTTCGATCGCAGTGAGTGGGCAGGCTTCCTCCCAGCGCGAAGGAATCACGTTCACCGACACTGTTTTAAGCGTCTCGATAAGCTGCTCGCCCGTACGATAGCCGAGAAACTCCACTCGCCCGTTGAGGGACAACTCGGCCGCCAGATTCTCGAGTTCGCGGCGTTGCGGGCCATCGCCGATAATGCGAAGGGAAAAATCGCGGCCGCTCTTCTGCGAAATTGCCGCGGCGCGCAGAAGGAGATCGACGCCTTTTTCGGGAATCAGGCGCCCGAGATATGCAAATTGTACGGGCGAAACGGCGCCCGCCCGAGTAGGCGCAGCTGCGAGCGGGTCTTCGATTCCGTGGTAAATCGTCTGGGTGCGGGGAAGCGCGACGCGCCGGCCGGTGTGATCGCTTGCGCCGACATTCACAGCGACCCGTTTCAATAGCCAGCGCCGCGGAAACATTAGCATTAGATTGCGAATGCTTCTCGCACGGCTCAACTCGACGGACTGGCACCTATAACACTCGCGATAGTTGCCATTCTGGAAGTGTCCGGGGCAAAGCGAGCGATCGGGCAAATGAAGATAATTTCCCAGCGGGCAAATGGCCTGATAGCTGTCGTGCTCCACGACCACGGGCTTGCGCAGCAGATACCCAATCGCCATCGGCAGAATCGCAGGACCGGAAATATGAATGACGTCGGCTCTGCGAATCAGCCGGTAGAGCTGGCGCGTGCTTGGAAAGCGCACCACGCGAAACCCGAGACGCGCATCGTCCATCGAGCCTAGCGGCGTTCGCGTAACGACTGTGACCTCATTCACGTCCGCAGGCCGGCCATTCGCCGGGCTCCTCGCATCCGCGAGCCCCTGCGCCAGTATCGCGGTGATCGTCTGCACACCGCCGATTGACGGCGCGAAATCGTCCGTATAGATGAGAATATTCATTTTCGAATAGCTCGCGTCTCGATTGTTCTGAAGCCCAAGCTCCGGAGCTGGCCGTCCGGCCTTATCGCATCACGTAACCGCATGCATTTCCTGGCGCGTGATGCCTGCGACTAGTGTACCTTTTTTTTCGTCTGGGAGTTGCGGTTGACCGCCAGTTCCACGGTCTCGACAAACGACTCGACGTTCATTTCCGGCGTCCACGATTTTAGGCGCTCTCTTGCGGCGGCGCTCATCTGCGCGAGACGCGGACGATCGCTAAGCAGCGAGCGAATCGTGCTGGCAAGTGCCTCCACTTCGCCACAGGGGTAAACGCTGCCAGTTACGCCTTCGCGGATGAGATCGTACTTTGCGCCGACGCGATCGCTGACCACCGCGGGACAGCCGCAGATCATAGCTTCGTTCACCACCAAGCCGAACGGCTCGTAATCCGAAGGCAAAACCAGCAAATCGGAAGCGACATAGGCCGCGGGCAGGCTGGATTGATTCACAAAGCCCAGAAAATGAACACGATCGGCGAGGCTGAGCGACTGGGCGCGCTGCTCAAGCTCTCGACGCAGCGGACCGTCCCCGGCGAACACGAGATGGCTTCCCGAAACATCTGCGCGCGCGAACGCTTCGAGAAGATCCTCAGGGCGCTTCCAGGATTGCAGCTTGGCGCAAAAGAGCGCCACGGGCGCATCGGCGGGAATGTTCCACGCGCGGCGAATTGCGACGCGGTCAACTTCAGCGGCGCGCGTGGCCCACCAGGAGTTATCGACTGTATTGCGCCCGAGAACAATACGGTCCGCGGGCACGCCGAGCGATTGCACGTAATCGGTCGCACCGGTCGAGCCAGTGCTCACGGCCCCGGCCATTCGAAAGATGCGTCCGACAATTGCCTTCTTGATTGCGCGGGAAAATGGATTTCGCGCGCGCCGGCTTTCGAGCGCATGAACGTCCGTGGAGAGAATATACGGAATCCCCAAGCGCTTGGCTGCCAGCAGAACGCGCCACGCTTCAGGAAAATAATAGCCGCCGACATAAATCGCATCGAATCCGCCGTCGCGCACGAGCCGCGAAAGTTCTTTCGAGAAAAATCCGGGGCGTGCGGCGCCGTTTTTTCCGGTCTTGGCGGGATCAATCAGCTTCCACGGATAGCCCTCGAGCAACGGCACATCCCACTTGATCTCGACGCCGAACTCGGGATGCATCGCGGCCTGAGCGCCGCGCATGCTGCAGTACGCCACGAGAATGTCGAGTTTCGGATGCCGCGCCTGCAAACTCCACAGAATCGTGTTGTATTGCACCGGATGCTCGCAGAGGAGCAGAACGCGATACTTGCCGTCTTTCATCGCGCGGCGCCTCCGAGACCGAGGGCGTCAATGTAGCGGCTGGCAATCTTGTCCCAGGAATAGTATTCCGTTTGCGCGATCACGCTGCGCTTATGAAGCTCTTGCCGCAGATTGCTGTCCGCGAGAACTTGCGTGAGGGTCTCGGCAAGACGCTCGATATCGTGCCAAGGTACGAGCTGCACGCCGGCGGCATCGATTGCTGGGTCCACGCCGGCTTCGCCGTAACCGATGATGGGCAAGCCGCACGCAATGCCGGACACGAATGTCCCCCGCCGCGACGCTGCCAGGCCCCGCACGAAGAGAAGGACATCGGAACCGGCGAGGGTGCGCGTAATTTCTTCGGCGGGCAAAATCCCGCGAAGACGAAGCGCGACGCCGCTGCCTTCGAGCGCGCGTTCCAGACGTGCGCGCGCATTTTCCGCCCCCCGGCCAAATACTTCGAGACGCACCGCGCCGAGCCGCTCTCTTGCGCGCCTCGCTGCGAAGGCGATGTCCTGAATCTCGGTGATGCCTGATTCGCCGCCGGTGATGCTGAAAACGGCGATGGTAGGAACAGCGCGATCGGCAGCCGAGCGGTCGCCGAGAAACTCAGGAATATTTGCACCAATGGGGATGAAAGTGACGCGAGACGGATTCGGAGGAAGCCAATCGACGGACTCGGGCGGTATCGTGAGGATACTTCGCTCCGAGCGGTCGTAGAGATTGCGCATGATCATGTATTGAATCCGTAGGCGGGCGCGATCGTGCAACCGCCGAATTTCAAAGCCGACGGCATCGTGAAAGATCACTCCTACACGCGCTCCATTCCTCTGCAGGATTCGTGCGACGCGTAGAGCGCCGACCGGAAAGCCGCGGCGCGACCAGGCCAGCGCGCTGTATTGCAGCAGCACCCACTCGCCGCGCCAGTCCTGGCTGGCTTCTCGAAGCGATCGTAGCGCCCTGGGCCAGCCGTGGTCCACCCACGGCACCTGGACGGTTTCGAGGCATATCCCACGCGCTGCGAGCGCATCGCCGAGAAAATCGCAAAAATCCGCCACGCCGTCGGTGGGCGCATCGCGGCGGCCGAGTAGCGCGTGAATCGTCTTAGCTGGGCTTGCGGCCGCGGGCGTTGATTCCATTGTAGCCAAGCCATGTTTTCACGTCGACGAGTCCGGCTTCGTCAAACCACGCGCGCACGCTTTCAATTTTCTGCGGCTGGTCGTATTTGGGCGAGAGCATGTCGAGTGCGCTCAAGATTTTTACTTCTTTCAACTCGTCGTCGGTGTAGATCAGGCGCGGGGCGTGGGAAATCGGGCCAATCGGAATCGCTTTGGCCAGCGTCGGGCCCACGCCCGCGATGCGGTGGATTGCTTTTTTTACCTCGAAGGCCGGGGGAATCGTCCGGTGCAACAATTTGTAGATCGTTTCGGTTTTCATGTGCTTCACGAACGGGCGCGCCCAGTATTTCAGGGGCGCGATGCCCGTGTGCATCTGATAGACGTCGATAACAATTTCACCGCCGGACTTGAGAAATGGGATGAGGCTGAGGAAAGCTTTTTTCACATCCGGACAATGCTGCAGGACGCCCATGCAGAAGGCTTTATCGAAACTCGCTGGCCGCAGCGGGATTTCGTAAATGCTGGCCTGAAAAATATTGAGGTTTTGCGCGGCATGATTGCGCAGATTCGCGTCCACGGCGTCGCTCAGATCGAAGGAATAAAGCTCCGCGCCCGTTTCGAGCGCAAGCTCAGTGAAGCGGCCGGCACCGCAGCCTGCTTCGAGAATGCGCTGGCCTTCCATTCGCGCAGGCCAGCCGGTGGTGGCGTTCCAGCGATCGCGGCTGAGATTGTTACCCATTACTTTATCGAGCTGGATGCGATCGTAGCGATTCCACTGGAAGCCGAAATTTGCCGCGTAATTCTCGGAAGGAACGAATCGCGGAATGTTGCGTACAATGCGAATGATCTTCGAGCACCGCGCGCAATCGAGCCGGCCTTCGATGATTTCGCCAGATTCTTCGTTGATGATTTCCGCGAGGCGCAGCGAATCGCCGCAGGCCGGGCAAACCAGCAGTTCGAGAGCCTTACGATGCAAATCGCCGGCTCCATTTCGTCGCAATGAGGCGGGCTGGCATCATTTTTCCACGAGCCGATCGCCGAGAACGAGGGCATCGAGGCCCGAGCTATAGAACGTGCGAATGGCGTCGGTCGGCGAGCAGACGATGGGCTCGCCGCGCAAATTGAACGAAGTGTTCATGATGACGGGCACGCCCGTGCGCCGGCCAAACTCCTCGATCAATTTGTAATAGAGCGGATTCACATCCTGCTCGACGGTCTGCGGTCGCGCGCTGCCATCCACGTGTGTTACCGAAGGGATCACGCTGCGTTTATCCGCGCGCACTTGCGCGGTGACGATCATGAAGGGCGAGTCGGGCGTCGTTTCGAGATAGTCGGACGCAGCCTCAGCCAGCATAGAGGGCGCGAAGGGGCGCCACCATTCGCGGAATTTTACGGCGTTGTTCACGCGCGCGTTCATCTCCGGATCGCGCGGGTCGGCGAGAATCGAGCGGCTGCCAAGCGCGCGCGGGCCGAATTCCATGCGGCCCTGATACCAGCCGACGATCTTTCCGGCCGCGAGAAGTTCGGCCGTTGCGGCGGCGGGATCGCTGAGGCGCGTGTTGCGGATCTTGTAGGTCTCGAGAGCGCGAGTGATCTCGGATTCGGATGCGGCGGGGCCGAGATAAGCGTGGCGCATGCGATGCAGCGGTAATTTCCCGCCGTTATCGAGATACGGAGCGAGAGCAGCGCCGAGGCATACGCCGTCGTCTCCCGCAGCGGGTTGGATGAAAAGTTTGTCCACACAGGCCGGAGGCGAGAATCTTGCCGTTGGCTTTCGAATTGAGTGCGACGCCGCCGGCCAGGCACACATTTCGCGATTTCGTCTTCGCCACGGCAGCGCGAACAAGCGTGAACATCGCAGCTTCGCAGGCGTCCTGGATAGCGTGCGCGACATTCTTGTGACGATCGCCGATATCGCTTTCGGGGACGCGCGAGGGGCCGAGGAGTTCCTCGATTCCCGCCGTCGGCGCGGAATCGCGGCCGAAGAGCCGCTTCGTATTGACGCGGTAAGGATCGTCATTCGGATTGACGAAATCGGCGAGGCTGATGCCGGGCTCGCCGTAAGGCGCGAGCCCCATCACTTTCCACTCGTCGCTATACGGAGCGAATCCCAAATATTGCGTAAATTGCGCGTAAAGCAGGCCGAGCGAGTTGGGCCAGGGAATTGTGAAGACGTGCTCGAGGCGACCGCCGCTTCCGTGCCATAGAGACGTGGCTTCCCAGGCGCCGCGGCCATCGATCACCAGAACGGCCGCGTCGTCGAATCCCGAGAATGCGTAGGCGCTGATGGCGTGCGCCAGATGATGATCCACGAAACGAAACTGCGCGCGCGTCGGGCCGAAATTGCGAAGGAACGGTTTCTCGCCGCCATTTTGGCGCTGCATGCTCGCAAAATGGCGCGTTGAATTCAGAAGATTGTTCGAGCCGAAGCTGCGTTTGCCGCTGAAGTAGTCGCGCAGGTCGTGCAAATAAGCGGCACGCGGCGGTTGCCAGCCGAAGCAGACGAAATCGAGATCGGAAGCCGTGACGCCGGCAAAATCAAGACAAGCCTGAATGGAGCGGACAGGGAATCGCGCGTCGTGCTTCGTGCGGCTCAGGCGCTCTTCGGCGACGGCGAAAAGCGTCTCGCCATCGCGCACAATGCACGCCGAAGAATCGTGCATCTGCGAATAGTTGATGCCGAGACTAAGCACGGCTCGTCATCCATTCCCGCGATGCTCGAGAGGGACATCACGAATCGCCGCAGCGGGCACAGGCTCGCCGACGACGCTGCGGAGCCGTCGCAGATTTTGCTCGGAGTACCAGTCGACGCAGGCGGTAGAACCAGCGCGGCGGCAAGCAGAGCGACATCGCCAGAGTCAATTCCTTCCACGCACGATAGCCGAGCGAGATCTTGCTGTACGCCAGGCGAAAATCGGCGCGCTCGACGCGATAGGTTTCCCAGGGCATGCCGCCCTTGAGCATCAGCTTCATCCGCGCGGCGGTGATATGAATCGGCTCGACGATGATTTGCGCCGCCGCTGCCGAGACTCCCGCCGCTGCGAGCCGCACCGTCAGCGCGTCTTCGAGTGAAGCAAGCGCGTTCATCTTCCTGTGCATCCGCGGCGCATCGCCTTCGCGGAATTGATACTGGTTCTGGTCGTGCAGGCGGTAGAAGGTCAGCGGTTCGGCGAGCAAATAGGCGCCGCCGTGCGCGATCGCAACCGCGGACATGAATTCGTCGGCCTCGACGACGAGGGCTTCAGGAATCGGAAGCACTTTTTCGAGGAGGCTGCGGCGGATGGCCACGCGGCTCGTTCCGAGGAAACACATGTAATTGCGAAATCGCTGTGCGCCGGCATCACTTCGCAGATCGAAGTAGCCGGGATGCTCGGGCGAAAGAGAAGAGCCTCTGAGCGTGGTAGCTATCGATTTCAATGATTCCGTGGCCCACAACGCCGGCTTGCGGATTCTTCTCGAAGGTCTCGACGACAACACTGAGCTTATTTTTCTGCCACCAATCGTCACCATCGAGAAAGACGACGATTTCGCCGCGGGCCTGCGGAATGCCGAAATTAAAGGCGCTCGCCTGGCCGCCGTTTTCTTTCCGGAGATAAGTGACGCGCGGGGCGAAACGCTTCACGATCGCGGGCGTCGAGTCTGTCGAGCCGTCGTCCACGACCAGAATCTCTACGTCGTTGGCCGGAAAATCCTGCTCGATGGCGCTCGTGATGGCGCGCTCCACGAAACGCTCGTGGTTGTAGGTGTCGATTAGGACTGTGACTTTCGGTTGCGGCATTGCCGCCGTGTCTCCCAAGTTTGTGCGCCGGAGGGCGGCGCGAATTGTCGCTGCGTTAGTCCGTGCCGGCGCTGTGCGCGTGCTGCCGCTCGACCGCGACCATTTCTTCGAGAATCGCGTCGAGACTTCGCGTAATCCGCCAGCCCGGGAAATGAGATTCGAGCTTGCGCAAATCGCTGATGTAGCAGATGTGATCGCCCTTGCGCGCCTGTTCGCGATAGACCCAGCGGATTTTCTGCCCGGTCAGCTCTTCAATGCGCGTGATGGCTTCGAGGACTGAAACGCTGTTCGCGCGGCCGCCGCCGAGATTATAGACTTCGCCCGGCCGTGGATTTTTTGCGAAAGCCTCCATCGCGGCGATCACGTCGTGGCTGTGAATGTTGTCGCGAACCTGTTTTCCCTTGTAGCCGAAGAGATTGTAAGTCTGGCCGGTGAACGCGACCTTGACGAGATAAGAGAGAAAGCCGTGGAGCTCGACGCCCGTGTGATTTGGGCCGGTCAAGCACCCGCCGCGAAAGATTCCTACGGGCAGGCCGAAGTAGCGGCCGTACTCTTGCGCCATCACGTCCGCGGCGACTTTTGATGCGCCGAAAATCGAGTGCAGGCAGCGATCGATGCGGCAGGATTCGCTGATGCCTTCGTAATCGTTTGGATCGGCGTAATCGTAACGCGTGGGGAGCTCATTGAGCGGCAGCTCATTCGGAGCGTCGCCATAGACTTTGTTCGTGCTCATGAACAGGAACACGACCTCGGGACAGAATAGGCGCGCGGCTTCGAGGAGATTCAACGTGCCGCCGGCGTTCACGTCGAAGTCGACCAGCGGGATTTCGCCGGCTTTGTCGTGCGAGGGCTGCGCGGCGCAATGAATGATGCGGTCGAAGCGATTCTCGCGGAAGAGCGAGAAGATGCGCTCGCGGTCGCGGATATCCATGTCGTGGTGCGCGAAGTGCTTCGTGGCGCGCTGCAGGCGCGCGAGATTCCAGCGCGTATCGCCCGGCGGGCCGAAGAATTCGCGGCGCATGTTGTTATCCACGCCGATGACCGTATGCCCCTGTCGGTCGAAATGCTCCACAGCTTCCGAGCCGATCAATCCGCTGCTGCCTGTGACCAGAATCTTCATCGGACGCTCGACGCCGCCTTTTCTTCGCTCGCATAAAGAACGCGAAGCGATTCTTCATTTTCACGAATCCACGCGAGAATCCGGTCGTAGCCTTCGGAAATGCCGATCTTCGGCTTCCAGCCGAGAACTCGCTCGATCTTGCGATTATCCGTCATGTAGATCGACTGGTCGGCTTTGCGCGGCTGGCTCTCGTGCGTGATGGGAATATCGCGGCCGAGCTTTTCCCGCAAAAGATTCGTCGCTTCGACGAGCGAGAGGGAATTCGCAGGGCCGCCACCGACGTTGAAGACTTGACCCGACAGCCGGTCGAGATTTTCCATCTGCAGTTCGACGAGGCGGCAAACATCTTCGATGAAGAGGATGTCGCGCACCTGCTTGCCTTCCCAGCCGATATATTTGAGCGGCAGTCCGAAATGAAATGCCACGGCCCACCACGCGACCCAGCCTTGATCGGTCTTGCCGAATTGCCCCTCGCCGCTGATGACGCCGAAGCGGTTGATCACTGTTTTGAGGCCGAATGCTCCGGCGTATTCCTGGCAGGCGAGATCTGCCATGAGCTTGCTGAGGCCATAGATGCTGCGCTCATTGCCATCGAGCGTGAATTCCTCGGAGACGCCGTGATCGGGATCAAAGCCGGGAATCAGCTTGGCGGCATATTCGCGGAGATATTTCTCTTTGTCCCAGATCAGGCGCGTCGGAGTAGCACGGCGCGGCGGCGCGTTGGTCTTGTCCGCGCTGTAAACGCGATTCGAACTCCAGAAAATCAAGGGACAACTGCGATGGCGCGCGAATTCGAGGACGTGAATCAATCCCGAGCGCATTGTTGGTGATGTCGAAAAGAGGATTCGCGTAGCCCGTTACCACCGACGGCTGCGCGCTCGCGTCGCAGATAAGATCGATCCCTGCCGGCAGCGAAGCGAGATCCTCCGCATTGCGCACATCCACGTGAAAAAATTCGATGCCATGCCGCTTGAATCGCAGGCAGATTCAATTCGCTGCCGCGGCGGACGAGATTATCGGCGGCGATGACCCGATGCCCGCGCTGCTGCAGATGCACCGCGAGTTGCGCGCCGACGAAACCGCACCCACCGGTAATCAAGATCTTCAATGAGCCCTCACTTCGGCTGGTCCAGCGTAATATTTTGCGCCAGGGTCCGGTCAGCGCCTGAGTCGTTTACGCGCCGTCGTTGCGACCACGCCGCCATGCGGTTAAGCCCCTGTCGCGCCCACCCGCGTGCCAGAATCCTCGCTCCCGTCACAGAATCCACCAGGCTGTTCCGCGCGATCCAGCCGAATTCCTTGTACGCGCAGTCCATACTAGACGTCCCGGCATAATAGTCGAGATATGTGAGCCGTACTTTCGATTCGGGCCAGTGCCGTGCCGGAGCAGTCAACTTCGATCCGTTCGCGGCGATGAATTCGAGGAGCGACTGCACGCGCGCGTCGTAAGTATGCTGCGCCAACACCAATCCGCGCGCGGCCGAGGTGATGCGCGCACGGCCCGTCTCGTCTGCGAGAAAGCGCCGCACCGCCGGAACAATCTCCGTTTCGTCACGATAGCCGATGAAATGCTCGCCTTCCACGAATCCCAGCGTCGAAAGATCGGTTGGCGTGCGAGTCATCAGCAGCGCACCGGCCGCCATCGCTTCATACACGCGCATATTCGCATCCTGCGGGTAATCGTCGCGGCTGACATTCACGATGATTTTCGAGTGGCGATAGATTTCGGCGGTTTCTTCGATCGAATACGAGCGATTCCAATCGTTCATCCTGAATTGATTTGCAAGCTGAGGCAGAATTCGCCGCCGCGCATCGTATGGAGCTCCGCTCAATCGTCCGACCCATCCCACTTCGTAGGCGCGCTCGCCGGGCGAAAGATTCGCGCCACTGTAGAAGTCCAACTGGGCGGCGTGAGCGAGCGTCAGAACGCTCGGATGTCCCGCGCGGCGATAATCGTCCGCGAAATTGGGATGGAACACGACCGGAACATCGTACAGCATCGACCACCGAATGCGGCGCCGCAGCGAGTGATAAGTATCGAAGTGAAAGCAAACGCACGGAATGTCTTGTTGCACCAAGCCTTCGGCAAGAAGTGGAAATCCGATTCCGGCTGGAGGATGAAATCCGGACGCGCGGACAATTTCCCGAGCAAGTCGCGAACTTCGACGTTGAGCGGCGTTCCGACTTCCAGGCACTCCAGCGTGACGCCCTGGCGGCGAAAAGCGCGCGCGTAGCCCCACAGCTCCTTGCAAAGACTGTCTTGCAAACAAAGCATCAAGGCAATCATTTCTCGAACACCATCAAGGCCGTGCTTCGTCCTTCTTGATACACCAGAATCTGCACTTCGCAAGACGCGCTCATCGGCTCTCTTTCTGCTCCGGTGCGCCCTGGTGTTTGATTTGCTCCACGTCAACCGTCTCGATATGGTTCATCAACGCTTTCCGATGGATGAAGTACTGGCCGAGATCGCTCGTGACTCTTTCCGGTACGACCTCAAACTGGTTGTAAACCATTTGATGCCAGGAGATCGGCCCGCGCGCGGGAACGAGATGCATTCCCCATTGATAGATAAACGCCAGGTTCCAGAGGAGCAGAGCCGCGGTCGCTCCATAAGCAAGGGCTCGTCCGCGCCAGGCCGTCAAGACGCCTTCGAGCATTTCTATTCCGCCGGCGAGCCCGATCACAAAAATCGCCGTGAGCGATACGAAAAAGCGATTGCCGTAAGACGAAAGCCCATCCCACGTGGGATAGGCGGCGATGAAGTACGTGAATGCTGCCACCACGCACAGCAGAATGATTCCAAGCTGGCGGTCACGGCGCAAGAGCGCAAGCAGGCCAATGATTGAGAAAAATACGATCGGAGTCCAACTCCAGACACCATGATCGGAGGAAAACAATACCGAGAGTAAGTGAGGCCGCAGCCAGGACCAGTCGAACACGGAGACATATCCCGTTTCGGTCCCGCTGCCGTAGATAATCCATCGCGTGATCAGCGTCGGTAAAAATCCCACCAGCACTCCGGCACCGTACCCAATATTTCCGGCCGCGAAGCGCGACTTGCTCCCGGGCAGGTTTGACGTCATTCCCGCATATACCGCCAACGATTCCACGCCGGGTAGCAACATGATTATGAAGTTTGGGTAATACACGTCGAGGGCGAGCCCGGTGAGAAGTCCCAGCACTATCCATTGCAGCAGTGATCTTCCTTCACGCGTGCGATCCCAGTACCACAGAAACAGCGCGACGACGAAGGCCGATAGTGCGTGGGACCACGACGGGTTGAAATACATGTAAACCGGCAGCGAGCTGGCGAACCAGATGCCCAGCGTAGCGACGAACGCTGCCGACTCACTGAAGTAATGCCGTGCCAACCGAAATGAAATCCACAGGCCGAGAAACCCATAGACGGCCGTGGCAATCGCCATGGCGTAGACGTACGGCCACGAGAATCCGTCGGCCGGAATGTGCGCGCCGAGCGCGTTCGACAAGAGCACACCCGCATGCGCCAACATCAAGAATGGCGCCCAGAGAATCGCCGGTCCCACCGTGAAGTGATTCTGAATATGCCCGGTGGACGTGAAATTCTCCGGAAGGAGATTGCCGCTGGCGTCGAAGTGGGTCACGGTAAAGCTAGCGTTGGCGGACTTCCAGTCCTTCTCGAAATTGAGCGAATGTTCGATCAACATGGCCCGCGCGTAGGCGTAATAACCGACGCCATCGCCGCGAACCCACGGATTGACGAGCGGCAGCGTAAAAAGAAACAGCACGATCAGAGCTTTCTCGCTCCGGCTCAGGCTTTTAAGCGCTGCGACTGCTCGAATCATTTCATACCGCTTCGGAACAATCCGTACTTCAGCACGCACCAGAGACTTCGTGGCACGTCTTTGAAGCCGATTTTCTTACCCTCTTCGTAGGTGCGTCCCGAATAAGAGATTGGAACTTCGTAAACTCGCCATTTGCCGCGAGCCACTTTCGCCGTCACTTCAGGCTCGAATCCGAATCGCGCTTCCTGGATCTCGAAGCCGTCAAAGACTTCGCGCCGAAACACTTTGTAGCAAGTCCAAACGTCCGTCAGATTCAAATTCGTGAACATGTTTGACAGCAACGTCAGGCCCTTATTGCCGAGGTAGTGCCAAAAATATAGAACGCGATGTGGACCGCCGAGAAAGCGCGAGCCAAAGACCACGTCAGCAACTCCGTCCTCTATAGGAGCCAGAAGCTGGTGATAGTCGAGCGGGTTGTATTCGAGATCGGCGTCCTGGATGAGAATGTACTCTCCGCGCGCTTCGAGAATTCCGCGGCGCACAGCGGCGCCCTTTCCACGATTCTTGTCGTGGAGGAAGACGCGAATGTTATCACTGCGGATATTCGCGGCAGCGGCGGGGATGTCCGCACGCATGCCTGACGCGTCCGGCCCGGCTAGAGCGCCGAGGAATTCGCGCGTACCATCCGTTGAGCCGTCGTCGACAACCACGATCTCCTTGTCGATTTCGACGAGCTGCACGCGCCGCAAAACTTCAGCGACCGTCGCTTTCTCGTTGAAGACGGGAATCACCACCGAGAGTTTGGGTCGCGCCGGAGAATCGTTCATGAGCCGGTTCCCCTCACGATCCTATCGCCGGAGGCTTCCGGCTCATGCGTCGCGCCGACCCATACACCCATATCGAGATCGCCTTTTCGGGCGGTGTTCTTTGCTCCATCCTGAAAGTGAATTGTACAGGCTTTCGCTTGCGACGACGAACCGGCTCGACGTCGGAGGCAACGAGAAAACGGTAGCGACCAACCAGCCGGAGCTTCAATTCCTTACATCGCCAATGCCCGCGCGGCGATCTCGCGGACTTCTTCCTGCGCATCGCTCTTGCTCGCCGAGCGCCTCGCCGTCTCGTGCTCGATAACGCGGTCGATTATTTTCTGCAGCGGCGTCGCCGGACGGAAGCCTGTGAGCTTCACGAGCTTGTCAAGGCACGGCACGCGGCGCGGCATATCCTCGAAACCCGGCTCGTATGCTTGATCGTACGGCACAAATTCGATCGCCGAGCTGCTCTTGGCCTGCTGCTTCACTCGGTGCGCCAACCCCTCGATGCTGATTTCCTCGTCGTTGCCGATGTTGACGACTTCCCCGACGGCTGCCGGCGTCGCAATGAGGCGCAAGATCGCTTCCACTGAATCCGCTACGTCGCAGAAGCACCTGGACTGCTTCCCGTCACCGAAAACCGTAATGGGCGCGCCGTCGAGCGCCTGGCGCACAAAATTCGGGAGCACCATGCCATAACGCCCGGTTTGCCTCGGGCCGACCGTATTGAAGAGGCGAGCGATTACTACTGGCTGATGCTTTTCCTTCCAGTAAGACAGCGCCAGAAACTCATCGAGAGCTTTCGACGCGGCATAGCTCCAGCGTCCCTTTGTCGTCGCGCCCATCACTAGATCGGCGTCTTCGTGGAACGGAACCTTTTCGCTCTTGCCGTACACCTCCGAGGTCGAGGCCGCGAACACAAGCTTCTTCTTCTTGCACGCGGCTTCCAGCACAAGCTGCGTGCCGTAAACGTTAGTCTCAATCGTGTGGACCGGGCTTTCCACGATCAGGCGGACGCCAACAGCCGCCGCGAGATGGAACACCACTTCGGATTCGTCAACCAACTCGGCGAGAACGGAACGATTCTGAATCGTATCGAACACGTGGTGGAAACGCGGGTGCGACTTCAAGTGGCGGATATTTTCAACGCTGCCTGTCGAGAGGTCGTCGAGAATCGTTACCTCGTCGCCGCGCTGCAACAATCGTTCCGCCAAATGCGATCCGATAAATCCAGCCCCGCCCGTGATTAGGAATCGCAAACGTGTCCTCCCAAGGTTAGGAATTCGAGCCGCCGTTACCGGTCCGGAATTTCGCTTTTTCGGCAGCCTCTTCGCCGTATCCGTAGCCGTAAGCGTAGGGATAGTAGCGATACGAGTAGTAATAATCCGGAGCGCTGGAATCAACGGCGTTCAGCACCACGCCCAGCAATCGGCACTTCACCGCATGCAAAAGGTCTCGCGTCCGCGTGAAAGCTTCTTTCGGAGTCGTGCCGCTTCGCACCACCAGCAACACGCCGTCCGTGAGCGCGGAAAGAATCACGGCATCGGTAGCCGCCATAATCGGCGGAGAATCGATCACGATGAACTTGTATTTCTGCCGCAGATAGCTGATCGCATCGCGCATGCGGTGCGAGGAGAGCAAATCGGCGGGACTCGGTGGAATCGGTCCCGTTGGCAGCGCCACCAGATTCTCGATCTGCGGATGGGGAAAGCAAACTTCGTCGAGCGATGAGACCCCGGCCAAGTAAGAGCTCAGGCCCGATTCGCGTCCGACCGTGAGGCCCAGCACTCGCCGCACGCCGGGCTTCCGCAGGTCGGAGTCGAGAATCAGAGTGCGATCGCCGAGCTGCGCCAGCGTCACGGCAAGATTGACGGCCGCGGTCGTCTTTCCCTCGCGCGGGAGCGCGCTCGTCACCAGAATCACTTGAGGCGGGTGATCGGCCTGGGAAAGCAACAGGGACGTTCGCAAGGCGCGAAACGCCTCCGATACCTGCGACTTCGGCTTCGCGAAAGAAACAATCTCGACGCGCGATTCCTCGCTCTCTTCCTCGGCCTCCGTCCCGTCACCCAGGAGTTTTCCGGAACGCACGCGGCCGTGCCCGTTAAGACTCCGGACCTCGGGAACTACGGCCAGCGAAGGCAAACCGGCAAGCCGCTCGATATCGTCGGGCGACTTGACCGTGTTATCGAGATACTCGCGCAGCAGCGCAAGTCCCACTCCTCCCACGAGTCCCACGAGGAACGCAAGCAAGATGTTCCGGGACTTCTGCGGCCTCGCCGGGTGCGTCGGAACGAGCGCCGGGTCCACGATGCGGATGTTGCTCGACCGCAATCCTGCCGTGATTGTGGCTTCCTTCAATTTTTGTTGCAGACTGTCGTAGAGCTGCTTATTCGATTCCGCGTCGTGCTCGAGGATGTGATACTGAACGAGCTTTTCGGCCATTTCGTTGGCTTCGCCCTTTTGCTTGTCCAGCGCTCCCAGCAGAAGATCCACACGTTCGCGCCCCGTTCGGTAATCTCCTTCAATTGAGGCGACGACGTTCTTCTCGGCGCGTGTGAGAGCCTCGTCGAGATTCTGCTTTTCGAGCAGCAGGTGTTGCACCTTCGGGTAGTTGGGCCCGAATTGCGCCGAAGCATCGGCGTACTGCTCTTCAACATCCGATTTCCGCTTCAAAATATCGGCAATGTAAGAGTTCTCACGAACCTGCGAGAGTTGGTCCACATCACCCGATTTAACGATTTCGAAGAGCGCTTGCTTCTGAAGAAGATCGGTCTGCGCATCCGTCAGAGACTTGTTCAGATCGGCGAGCTTCTGCGTCGTGATGTTCTGCTTCTCGTCGATGGTCCAAATCTGATTTTCGCGCTCATAGGCGATGCGCGCGTCCTCGGATTTCTGCACTTTAATGCGCAGTTCCTCAAGTTCAGCCGAAAGCCAGTTCGAAGCCTGCGTCGTTGCATCGTACCTGCTGCGGAAATTCTCCTCGATGAAATTGTGGACGTGGCCGTTCACCACGAGCGCAGCCAGTTGCGGATCTTCCGCCTCGAATTGCACTTCGATCAGCCGGCTGTTCGGTACGCGTTTCACGCCCAGACTGCCGAGGAACGACCCAAGAATGGGTGGCCGCTGCCCGGTCTGGCCTATGCGCGGAATTATGGCGGCATTCGGGTTTCCGCCGTACTCAGGGTATCTTGCCAGATCGAGCGACTTGATCGTCGAGAGCGCCAGCGTCTCGCTTTCCAGGATTTTCGTTTGCGTCTCGATGTAGCTGTCCGTGTCTACGTACTCGTCGTAGGAACTCGAGTCCGGGAAGGGCTGCATTGTTTGCGCTTCCCGGTCCACTTCCACGCGCGCTGCGGCGACGTACACGGGCTTCGTCTTGAAGGTCGCGATTGTCACGACCGTGACAACCGTCAGCAGAAAGCTCACGATCAGCCACTGATGCTTCTTGAGGATGATCAGGTAATCGAGAAGGTGCGGCTCTCTCGGCAACTGCTCCCAACTCGCCACTGGGGCAGTCGTAATCAGCGAAAGAGACTCCGTGCTTTTGCGGTCTCTCAGCGACAGTCTAGTCGGTTCTTCCATCGCGCCTTTTCGAAGCGTCGTAAGATGCGCCGGTCGCCTCAACCGGCTTGATTCTTACAGCGAGTGGTAAATCAGAGCTCCGGTACCAGTCACTAGTGCAGTTTCGCCCACCTTGGCCAGCACCTTCTTCGCCGTGCTGTCCGGAACGTACAGCACATCGCCAGCTTGAAGCGCCAAATCTTCCGATTTTCGATCGAGAATTTTCTTCAAAGGCGCGTGGATCTCTTCTTTCGCTCCCGTTTTCGGATCCTGCCGGACGATGACGGCGTTATTCGGTTTCGCCGTTCCCGTGTATCCGCGCGCCATCGCAACGGCCTTCATCACTGAAATCCGGTCCCCGCGGTTCTCGAGAACGTACCCGCCGGGTGCTCCCACCGCGCCGATCACGTACACGACTCCCGAACGCGGCACCGACACAACGTCGCCACCGTACACGGGAATGTTGAAGGTGGGATCCCCGGAAACGAGCAAATCTCTCAACCGCACGCTCTCGGTCGGCCCGGCGGGCACCGGCGCATCCTGGCCTCCGCCTTTTGGCGCAGCATCTTGCGGCTGCTCCGCGGGTTTCGCGGGCGCGCTCGGCACGCTAATCTCGGGGTTCAATGATCCATGGGTCACGAACACGACACTTCCGGCATCATCCGCAAGGCCGCCCGCCGCCGCCAACACCTCAAGCAGCGTCGTCGGCCGGAGTATCTGCATCACTACCGGATGCCCCACCGCCCCGACCACGGAAACCGGCTGGCTCAATTGTTCTTTCATGAAGACGCTGACTTGCGGATGACTCACCAGACCATTTTCCATCAGCAGGTTCTCAATCTTGGCTTCCAGTTCGAACGTCGTTAAGCCTGCGACGTGAATTCGCCCGGGAATCAGAGGCAGCGAAATGTCGCCTGTGTCTCCCACGCGCACCTCGCGCGTAAGTTCCGGCACGTCAAAGACGTCTATGTGAATGAGATCGCCCGAGCCGATAGGCGTTTCGACGGGACGCGCGCTTCGCGCCTGCGCCAGTTGAAAGATCTTTTCGTTCGTCTGTTTCGGGGTTTCGAACTTATCCTGACAATAAGCCGGCTGGATCCCCCAGAGCAGGAGCGGGAGAAACCACAGAAACTTCGCCATTAACCGGGCCAAGGCCCGACGGGCAGCAAAAATCATCTAGATTATGACCCCGGCCTACTATGGACGAGCCGGGACGCCCGTGTCAACTGTGGATTGCCGCAACGATGAACTGCGGCTTCTACGTACGACGGTTTCCTGTGACAGGACTGGTGTGACCGCTAAACCCGCTTGAATGAGGAAGATCAGGGCGTTTGAGGGAATCTGTAGGTTGAAATCCACAAGGCTGTGTAAAAGCAATCCTACGCAGGCTGTCAAAGCCGCAGCATGGTACGCAAAGGAGAAGTGGCTCTGCTCGCTCGCCAGCCCGCCGGTGCCCTTTTTGAAAAGAGTCACCAGAAACGCCAGGCCAAGCAGTCCTCCGGGGACTCCGAGATCGGCCAGGGTCTCGATGTAATCATTATGGGCGTGATTGACCAGCTTGCCGTCGTAGTCCGTTTCGTAGCGCGGAAAGACCACCTCAAGCGTTCCCAGTCCGGTGCCGGTCAATGGGTGCGCGAAGAAGATACGCTCGGCGCCCTTGAACATCGACCAGCGGCGCGACACAGTCGCTTCGCCGGGATGGTTTGGCAAAAAGCGTCCGACAGCTCGCGTTGCGCCCAGCCAGCCGATCACCGCAATTCCGAGAAGCACAAACGCTGCGGCCGGAACGATCCTCAATTTCTGCGATCTGCGGAAAATAAACAGCGCCGCCAATATCGCTGTCTCGATGAGAAACGCGACCACGCCCCCGCGCGAAGCTGAAAGGAAAATCGCGCCTACGGGAACCAGCGTGAACAGCCCCACCAGTGGCACTAAATCACGCCGCACTCCCCGAAACGCCAGGAATGCCATGCCGATTGGCGCGAGCAGCTCCATCAGTCCGGCGAAATGGTTCCGGTTTATGTACGGACCGAACGGCTCGCCCCCGGCGCTGAGCTGGCGCAGCCAGTAGATACTTCCGGCCGAAGTGAAGTACTGGATGATTCCTTCCAGGGCGACCCCAAAGCCCAGCAGAATTAGAAACCAGGTCATCACGCGATAGTCGTGCCGCTCCCGAAATACCTGCGTCGCAACAAAAAAGATCAGCGCGCAGGCGCCCCAGCGCAGAATGGCGGTCCATGTGAGGAACGGGTACACCGTGATTCGCAATGCCAGTTGGAGGATGGCCCACACAAGCAATCCTCCGACCGCCCAATGCAAGCCGCCCCATTCGATTTTCGCGTCCCTCGACCGGACCGTGGCGATCGCCCACGCTAGAAAAAGCAGCG
The DNA here is from genome assembly GCA_963812645.1 of uncultured Acidobacteriota bacterium. Lineage (GTDB taxonomy): Bacteria > Acidobacteriota > Terriglobia > Acidiferrales > UBA7541 > Palsa-147. Next base: position 14,089 of record CAWEVU010000011.1, on the reverse strand, counting down.
CCGCTCCGATTTCAAGCACGGACTCCGACCAGACTTCCACAACTCCGTGGGCGAGTACGGAAAATGCCACTAACAAGCAGACGCCCGCGCGGAGCAGTTTCACTGGGCTCCTCGCGCCCGCGATGATCCGGCGGAATCGGAATTCGAAGCGGGGCTCAGTGAAGCATCGTCAATCCACACCGTCCCGCTCAGCTTGTTTTCGAACATGCGGCTCGGCGTGCGCCGCAACAACACTTCAAGAAACTCGGACTCCGGCCCCGTGTGGATTTCGGCGTCCACGCCGGTCCATAGATGCGTGCCGTTGAGATCGTCCGTCTTTGCGGTGATTTCTCCCCGGCGAGTTGGATCGAATATCTCGAAATGAAATCCGCTCTCGGTGCTGATCGCGTCGGTGCGCACATAGGCATGAAACCTGTAGTAATGCTCCGGCTCGACAGGAACGAATTGCAGGGGCTCGCTGAGATCCAGATTCACGCCGCCGTTGAAGTCCATTCGCAAAGATCGCAGCCCGCCATGGTGCACCAGCGTGTCGTATTCCACGCTCATTCCTGCGCCGGGACTCAGCCGCCAATCGAGCCCGCCGTTCAATATGTCGTTTTCGAAGCCGCCGTTGAATAGCAGTTCGTCGCGCAGTTTCTCGTGGGGAATGCCGCAAACCTCGAGCGCCTCGTTCCACACCCGTTGCGCGTCCGAAGCGCGATTCTCGCGAATCATCTCCTCGAAGAACGGAAACAGCTTCTCGATGGGAAATTCCTGATGCAGCGCGGAGAGATGGCTCCAGATGCGCAATCCCGCGTCCACGTTTTTCTCTTCCGCAAAAAAATCTAGCGCATTGAGGTATGCGTTCGCATCGCTCGGCAACACATTCGCCGTTAGTTGATCGGCGTCGCCAGTGGCACGCCACGCCCGCGTCACGGCCAGCGGCAGCAAGCTCGGGTCGCCGGCGATGCTCTTGCGCATTTCCGCCAGCGCGGGCGAAAGCTCTCCTTGACGAAGTAGGAAGTTCGCATACTCCCAGCGGATTTCCGCTGACGCCGGATACGCAGCGAGCGCCCGAGCGAAATCGTCTCGCGCCTGCTGCACGTCTCCCAGGTTCTCCTGCACCACCGCCAGGTCCACCCAGTACCGCGCCGTGCGCGGGCTCAGCTTCACCGCCCTCTGGTAATCCTTCAGCGCGCCCGGCAGATCCTGGGCATCCAACTCAAATTGCAGAAGGCGGCCCACGCGATCCCAGTATTCGGCATACCCGGGTTCGAGAGCCACCGCGCTCTCCATCTTCGTGGCATCGTCCGAATACATCCGGTATGACGCGAGTGCCAGCTTCACGGCTAAATAGACAAAAACCAGGGCCAGCAGCGCCGCTCCTGCGATCAGCGCCCTCCGCTTCAAAGGGGTATCCAGGGGTACGTTCATTGTCCGTTAATCTGCACCGGAACTTCAGCTCTGCGCAAGTGGAAATTCACAATTTGAAGTCTGCACCGTGTTGAGAGACGCCGCGGGGGCGTGAGAGGTCCGCGCCCCGGCAACTCCCGCCGTTTCGCCGCCGCCGCTCAGCGGCACGCGCCGATTCGCCCGGCGCTCTAGGCCCACTTCTTTCCTAGTCCGTCGAGGCCGGCTTTTCCCAATTCATCCGGCGACATCACTATGCGAAACTCGCAGCTCGCCCCGAACGACAAAAACCATGGTTCGGCGATCGCAGGCACCCGCGAAGGCTCGGCCACTTCCACAATCAGAATCGCCGCCCGGTGTCCTTCTATTTCCGTAAAGTACGTGGCTTCGGGCTTCAACTCCTTCAGAATTTCTCCGATTCGCTTTCCCGCGCTTCCGTTTTTCACCCTGTTGTTGAACGGTTCATGCGGAAACTTCACGTGCACAAGCATCCTCATCTCTGTAACCTCCAACTTTGAAGTTGTGGCTGGATTTTTTAATTCTGCAGCCCAGACGCTACGATTGCTGCGCAGAGGCTCTCAGCCGCAGTCGGCAACCGCCCTCGCAACGTGCTGCACTTTACTCCTCTCGACTGGAAGCGTCCAGTCGGCCGAGCCCCCGCCGCGCAATTAAAATTTCTTGCTTGCGTGGGTGGCTTGAGGTAGGGTCTTGCCAGCCTTCCGGAACCGGAGCGTCCCCCAGACTGGAAAGACATTCTAGTTGTCCGATTTCGGACCAGCGCATCAAATGTTTTTTGGCTCGTTATGAATGAATCGAACTGTTTTCTACTGGAGAAGTTTCGATGAAATCCTCTCAGAAACGCCCACGCCGCTTCGCTCTCGACCCGGTCGTTCCGGTCATTCTTACGATCGTCGTTCTCGCCTTCGCGAGCCATTATATCGACATGGTGCTGGATCGCATGGGAATCCCTATCGCTGCTACAATTCTTAATGACTGCGTGATCGGTGTGCTCGGCGGCGCGGCACTGCTCCTTTATCAACTGAAGACTCAGAGGGACCAGGAATTCGAAAGAGCCAGAGAACGCATGCACCTCGTCGGTGAGTTGAATCGCAGCCTGCGCAGCGCGATGACGTTAATCGAATTGTCCGCCGTGCTCGATGACAAGAATGAACGCATGCGCCGGATCGACGAGGCTATGGCCCGCATCGACCTCGTTCTTACCGATTCACTGCCCAAGGCGGCCAGTTCCAACAATCCGCAACTTCACTTTCCCGGTGAACTCAGACCAGACTCGCGCGCCTGATCCTGGGTTTCGCCGCCTTGCTTGCGGAATTCTGCGCGCCGATGCTACTTGTGACGGTGCGGTCCTCTTACTCCGAAGCGATAGACGACACCGCCGATCAGCCGTTCGTTGCCCTGCGATCCCGCTGTCGAGCTGAAGAATCGCGTCGACAGATAATCGCCCTGCAGCCGGATGGCCCAGTGATCGCCCAGCGCGTAATCCACCCCCACACCTCCCGCCCACGCGAACGCCTGATCGCTCAGCGTCTGCTGCGGAAACGGCGGAACGGCCGGGATGCCGGCGCGCAAATAGCCTCCGCCGAAGAGCGCCTCGCCGAAGAGCGTCAATTTGCGGTGGCCGAATGGATAGAATCGCGGACCGACGAGATAAGTGAAAACAGTCGTGGTCTCTCCATTGACGGCGGGATCCGAAGACGATTGCCTGTTGTGCCCGCCGCTCACATCAAAGCCGACGCCGACCCAACGGTAGAGATTATAGGTGACCGACCCGTCCGCGCCGTTCATGTTGATTCGCGACGCGCCGGCCGTGCTGTAATACGCCATGTATTGATAGCCGCCGCTGATTTCGTATTTTGGCGTGATCTGCGCGCTCGCGGGCAATGCCGCGGCCGCCATCAGAATTCCGAGTCCCAAGAACTTTCGCATCACGCCGATCCTCCTGTGCGTTTCGTCATCCTAGAGATTCCAGTTGAAGAGCCGCAGTTGCCTGGTAAGCCGCCAAGCGAGTTACATCGGGTCGCGTGGCCTCTGCGATCACTCTGCATCAAGAAGTAAGAGCAGAGATTGTGCCCTGTCCGTGAAATGTCCCGCAAGCTCTTTCGGGCCGTTCAAGTAGCGCCGGCGGTGCCTCTGCAGCTTGAGACGCTGCGCCGATTTGAAGTAAAGTGACAGCGAAGGCGGGGAAGATGACCACAGCGGCCGCGACCGTCGTTCCGTATTTCGACTTGAAAGCTGAATACGCTTCACTGCGCGACGAAATTCTTCCCGCGCTCGATCGCGTCTGCCGCAACGCGAGCTTCGTCCTCGGCGAGGAAGTCGAGCGCTTCGAAAAGCAATTCGCCGAGTTCTGCGAAGTAAAGCACTGCGTCGCGCTCAATTCCGGCACCAGCGCTCTGCATCTCGGCCTTCTTGCTCTCGGCGTGCAACCGGGCGACGAAGTCATCACCACGCCGAACACGTTTCTCGCCACCGCCGAAGCCATCACCTATTGCGGCGCGCGGCCCGTCTTCGTGGACGTGGATGCGGCGGGCAATATCGATCCCGGCAAAATCGCTCGCGCCATAACTCGCGCCACAAAAGCAATTCTTCCCGTGCATCTCTATGGCCGGCCGGCGGACATGGACCGGATCATGGAGATCGCCGCGCAACACAAACTCACGGTGCTCGAAGACGCGGCGCAAGCCCACGGCGCGCGTTATCGCGGCCGCCGCACCGGTTCCCTCAGCCAGGCCGCGGCTTTCAGCTTCTATCCCACAAAAAATCTCGCCGCGTACGGCGAAGGCGGCGCGCTGACCACCAACGACGACCGCATCGCCGAATTCGCGCGCGCCGCACGCAATCACGGCCAATCCCACCGCTACGAGCATGAATTCGTCGGCTACAACTACCGCATGGACGGGTTTCAGGGCGCGGTGCTGCAAATCAAACTCAGCCATCTCGAGGAATGGAATTCGCGGCGCCGCCAGTTGGCCGCCGCTTACCGCCAATCGCTCGCCGATGTGCGCGTCGATATCCCGCTCGATGATTCGCGCGACGAGTGCGCCTACCATCTCTTCGTCGTTTACGTTAATGAGCGCGATTGCGTCCGGCGGCTGCTCGCCGATCGCGGCATCGAAACCATGATCCACTATCCGCGCCCGCTGCATCTTCAGCCCGCCTACGTCACGCTGGGCATTCCGCAAGGCAGCCTGCCGCAAGCCGAACGCGCCTGCGAGCGCGTCCTCAGTCTTCCCCTGTTCCCCGGATTGCAAGTCGAGCAGGTAGAATTCGTAGCCGCCGCCCTCCGCGACATCGCCGGCCGCAAATAGCTGATCCTAGGGGTCCTTGCAAAGGATGCACAGCCCTTGGAAGCGCCCGAGAGTGCTTATACTCGCTTGTTTTTTGTCTTGAATAGAAATCACCTCTGTTCTTTGTTTTCAGTAGGTTACCGCGATTTCTGCTCCCTTGCGTGTCTTGAATAGAAAAATCGGGTGCGAACTGCGCGATGCGGTATTTTTCTTTGCGCGCTGGCCGGGTTCATTTGCAATTTCCCACGATAGGCTAGCAGCAATTCGCGGCGGATACAATATTACGAGTTGCGGAACTTCGTAGAATTGTTGCTGAGGGAATAAGCCGTCGAAGTGGCGTCCGCCGCAGCGGAGCGCGGCCGGTTTTGTGCAGCTAAATCCCGGCGTGCGAATCGTGCCCCGCGCCGCTCGGATTCACCATCGGCGGCGGCGCCGAAGTCGACGCCGAAGCTGCCGCGCCCATCGCCTTCGTATCTGTATTCGCGCTCGCCGGTTCGCTCAGGCTCACGCGGATCGCATCCGCAATTTGCTCGAAGATTTTCAAGAAAGACCCGCGAAGCGCCTGCTCGCCGAAACGCGAGAGCGACGCAACGGCAATCTGCCCGTCCTGATTGAGCTTTTCGACCGCCTCGTTCACCCACGCTTCATTTCTCTGCTGCAGGGTGTCCTCATACTGGCGGAGAGCTTCGTCGTGTGTGCGCGCCAGATTTTCGCGCGATTCCGAGTCGCGCGCGGCGCGCTCGAGGCGCGCCGCTTCCACCGCGGCCGCCAACTCCCGCGCATGAGTCTCGCGCACTTCGGCAAGTTGCCGTGAAGCCTGCGCGGCAATATCGTTGCGGTAGCGATCGAGAAGCCCCGCCGCCGATTCCTCAAAATTCACGCGCACTTTTTCCGAAATCCGTTCGACCTGAGTTTCTTTCTCCGAGAGCGCCTTCGCGCCGGCTTCTTCGAATTCCTTGAACAGTCCCGAAGCGAGGGCGTTCACTCGCTCTTCGAACGCTTTCGACGCCGCATCGGAAGCCTGCGCCAGCGTGGCTGCAGATCGCGCCTCGACGCCAGCCGCCGCAGCTTCGAGCTGCGCCTGCGCGCCCTCCGCAAACACCGCTTTGCGCTTCTCCAGCTCTTCAGCGAGACTCTCGGAAGCCGCGCGCGTCCGCTCCTCGAAAACTCCTTCGGCGCGGCGCAGCGATTCCTGCGTCAGGCTCTCGACATGCGCCTTGGCTTCCTCCTTATGCCATTCTGCGGACTTCACTAGATCCTCGATCGCCGCGTGCGCCTCCCGCGCCCCGCTCGCGCTCAACTCTTCGCTCCATTTCGCCAGCGCCTCGGCGCGCGCCGCTTCGAATTCACTGCGCACGCCCGCGAACGCCTGTTCGAGCTGCGCGGCAGCGTCGCGACGGCTGCTTTCGGCAGCCTGGCGCAAGCGCTCGCGGTGCATCCGCAGGCTTTCTTCGGCTTGCACTTCATGCGCCGTAAGCTGCCGCAGCAATTCCGGAACGCGCTCGAGATGAGGCGTCAAGCGCGCATCGAGCTCCGCCAGCGTGCGCCCGACGAGCATTTGCCCCGCAGCATCTAGCGCCGGCTGAATCCGCTGCGGCATGTCCGCGGCGATAGCATCGGCTTGCCGGCGGAGCTCTGCCGCCTGCGATTCCAGCGCTGTCTCGAGCCGCCGGTGCAACTGGTTCACCGCGTCATGAGTCGCCGCATCCATCTGCGACGAAAATTCCGTCATGCGCTCGGCCGCGCCCTCAATCTCGCGCAGAGAAGTGCGCGCCCGGTGCAATTCCTCGTCGAGTGAAGTGCGGATTTCGAGCAGCGCCGCGCGCGCATCGGACACCGCCGAAGTCACCGGCTGCGCCAGTTGCGCAATGCGCTCGGAAAGCTTGCTCTCCGCGCCCTCCAGCGCCGACTGCGAGCCTTCCGCCAGCCGCGAAGCCAGCCGCTGCGCCGCTCCATCGAGCGAAGTTTGAAGCAGTTCATCCCACTCGCGGCCTGCCGATTTCATCTGTTCGTCGAGCTGCCCGCGCCACGCCACGCCCATTTCTTCCAGCAGCACGGAATCCTGAATGGCGACGTCATTCAAGCGCCGCATACGCTGATCCACGGCCGCTTCCGCGGCTTCCAGGCTGATCTTGATCTGCGCCATGCGATCCGACGCCGAAGTAACCGCGCCGGCTTCTTCGCGCAACGCCTGCGCATTTTTTTCGAGGTCGGCTACCAGCCCGCGCACTTGATCGAGATGCGAGGTGAACTCGAGCTTGAGATCCGAGCGGATTTCTTCGCGCGCCCAGGCCATCTGTCCCGTGAAATGCGAAGCGATTTCATCCCGCGCGCCGGCGATTTGCTCGGCCACGCTCTTGGTCGTCTCTTCCCGCGCGGTCGTCGCGCTCGCGCTCGATCGCTTCCTTCCAGCGCTCGAACAGCGCTTCCGCGGAAGCCAGGTTCTGCCGCTCAGCTTCCTCGGAGACGCGCTTCAAAGATTGCGTAGCGTTCGACGCCGCTTCTTCGACGGCGCGCTGCGCCTCGCGCTCGAGCTGCGCCTTCAATTCACGCAGCAGCGGGCTTTCGATCTCCCCGGGCTCGGCCTGTTCGCGCGCAGCAGCCTCGGCGAATCCAAATGCCGGTGCGGACGGTTCGTCCGCTCCATTTCCTTTGCTCACTTCATGATCGCGCTCGAAAATTTCTGACACGGGGGTCTCCAATTTCCGGATGGGCCTATCCCTTGGTGGTGCATCGGGAACTACTGCGAGAGTTTCGCCCGGCTGCAGCCACGAAGTTATGACATCGGCAGCCTTGCGATCCTCTTCAATGGCGGCGGCAAATCGCGAGTCCGCCGTCGTCCAATCGTCCGGCGGCACTTCGAGGCTCCAGATATTGCCCGGCGACTCGAGTTCCACAGACACTTGGAAAAGCTCGCGGACGGAACGCGGCTTCTGGATCCACACGACGCGCGCACGAACGCGGCGTTCTGCCTCCTGCGGCTTCGCTCGACGGAACTTCGAGCGTCACCCAGGTGTTCTTCGGCAAATGATGGCGCGAGGGATAGCGGCAGCCGAAGGTGTTGAAGGAAAGTGTGGTGGTGCGTTCTTCGAAAGGCTGGCTCAGAAGATCGACGCCGCGGATGGTGAGAGGCACGGTTCGGGCGATGCGTGTGCTGCGCCGCCGTTGCACGGCGGGCTCTGGCGTCGCGGGCTCAGCCACGTCGTAGCCTCAAGATAGCGGGAGCATATCACTCTCGCGTTTCCAAATCGAGTGCGCACAGACGGTTTTTTATTCGGGCACTCAGACGTTGCGGGCGACCGGCCGAGTTCTCGGGCGCAGTCTCTCCCGAACCCGGCCGCCAGCGTCTCTAATTCCCAGAGCCCTTCTTCTTCGTCGGCCGCTTCCCAACCGTCGTATCTACGCCCTGGTCCAACTGATCCAGGCCCGCGAGCGATTCCTTGGCCTGCGCCGCATAAGGGCCGCTGGGATTCGCGTCGATGCACTTCTGATAGGCTTCCTTGGTTCCAGGCGGAATGATGTAAATCATCTTCTCGCCCTGTTGCTTGCTGTCAATCATTGCCGCGAGCGAATTCCCGAGCAGATACCACGCCTGGGCATCTTTGGGATCTGCAGTAGTGGCCTTCTGGAGAAACTCGACCGCTTCCTTGAATTTTCCCGCGTTCGACAGCACGATGCCGAGATTCTTCCAGCACATGGCCGCGAGGGTCGGGTCGGCCGCCACCGCCTTATCGCAGACGGCCGGCGCGTCATCGTATTTTGCCGCCTTGGCCAGGTCCGTCGCTTCCGCCACGTAGTAGCCCGGCGTCGGCTTTAGTTCCGCCGCTTTGCCGAAAGCGTTGGCGGCGTCGCCCCATTGCGCTGTGCCTTCCTCGGCCACGCCCAACTGCGCCCAGATTACAGCGTGGTTGCCGGCATCCTTGGCGGTCACAAGTTGCTCGGCCTGCTTGAGTTCAGTGATCGCCGTCTGGTAATCCGCGGCCAGCTTGTCCTTCAGTCCCTGGTCCGTCGGCGCGGCTTGCAATTGCGTCTTCACTGCTTTCGCGTCATTCATCGCCGTCATCCCGGCGTCGAAATGAGCCTTCATTCCCTCGGTCTTCTGGGCTTCTTCCTGCCGCTTCTTCACCTCTTCGGCATTCACCATGCCGGGCTTGTTCATCTGCTCTTTGAAACTGAACTTATACAGATTGTCGCCCGTCTCAACGACGTGAAACTGATCCTGAAATGTCAGTTTGTCCCTCTCGATCGAAAGCGTGATGTTGTAAACCGCGGTGCGCAATCCCAGCACCGTAAACTTCCCGCTCTTGTCGGTCTTGGTCGTCAAAGTCTGACCGGTATCTGGGTTCTTGATGAGGACCGAAACGTCAGGATAGGGATTGCCCTGCATGTCGCGTATTTCGCCGTCGAGCCGCCCAAGTCCTTGCGCCGCGGCGCTCGCGGCGGCCAACAGGACCAGCGCAAACATTCCACAGAAGCGCATCAAATTTTTCTTCATAGCTGCCTCCTTCCAAACTGCCTGCGAATTCCCAATATTTTGTCCGGGCCACCCCGCCGGCTCATTCCAAGCGTATTATGACCCAACTCGCGTCCGGTAAGCGATAGGGTCGGGCACTCCGGCCTCGCTGAAAGCGCGCAGGCGCAGCCGGCAACTATCGCACGCGCCGCAAGCCGCTTCGTCGAATTGATAGCAGGACCAGGTCAACTCGAGCGGCGCGCCGAGATCCAGCCCTCGCCGCACGATTTCATTTTTGCGCATGCCGATCACCGGCGTCGCGATTTCGATGTGCGTGTCCGGGCGCGTGCCCGCGCGAATCACTCGTTCGAAGGCTGCGATAGTATTCCGGACGGCAATCGGGATAGCCGGAGCTGTCTTCGGCGACCGCGCCCACGAAGATTGCGGACGCGCCGATCACTTCCGCCCAGCTTACCGCCGCGGAAAGAAAATGCGCATTGCGGAAAGGAACATAGGTGATGGGAATCGCGCGCGGATTGATTCCTTCTTCGGGCACTTCGATGCTGGGATCGGTTAGAGCGGAGCCGCCTATTTGGGAGAGCGCATCGAGACGAATTACGAGCCGCTCGCTTACTCCATAAAAATCCGCAATCTCGTCGAAGGCGCGCCTCTCGCGCTCCTCGGTGCGCTGGCCGTAGCTCGCATGCAGCAGCGCAAGTTGATGCGTTTCGCGCGCGATCGCCGCCGTGACGCACGAATCCATCCCGCCGCTGAGAAGCACAACCGCCTTCTGCTTTTCCGCCGTTGCCATGGCGCGGAGTATAGCCCGATCTGACTCCGCACAAAACCGAAACAGCGCGTATCGTCGATTGAAGGGACGCGCACGCCGAGTCGAGCTTGCGGGCGTGAGCGAGCCAGACTGTCGGGGCACCCTCCTTTCGGTCCGGTACCTCGTGCGCAGGAGACCGTGACAACGGCAGGGGCTTCTGAGTACCATTATCCAGGTCTATTTCTGCCATACTAAATAAACTCAATTTTATTCTTGACTTTATTTAGTTCTATATTAAGAATATGGATGAGACGACAGGACACCATGGAAATCGCCAACGTAACCTGCCCGGACTGCAAGCGCCCTCTAACCATCTCCCGCATGGCTTGCCCGACTTGCAGTTTCGTCATGCAGGGCAGCTTTGCGCTTACTCCCTTGAGCAGCCTGAACCTCGACGAGCAAGCCTTTGTCATTGCTTTTCTCCGCCATCACGGTTCGCTCAAGAAAATGGAGAGCATTTTCAATATCAGCTATCCCACGGTTAAAAATCGACTGAATGCCATCGCCGCCGCTCTCGACAAAAGCTTCCAGGGCCCTTCGCCGAATCTCTACGTTCTCGAGCAACTGGCTCGCGGCGAATTGACCGTGGAAGAAGCTCTCGAACAACTCAGTTGAAATCCATACCTAGGAGGAACGAAACATGTCCGCGGAAACGAAAAAGATTTTGGAGATGCTGGCTGAGGGGAAAATTTCCGCCGAAGACGCGGAAAAGCTGCTGGACAAGCTCAACGCATCGAGCGGCGACGCAACCGCGAAGGAAAAGGCGCCGGACACCGGCGGGGCGCCGAAGCAGCCGCGCGTCATGCGCATCGTCGTCGATCGCCCCGGCCACGAGCAGGTCAATATCCGCATGCCGATGGCGTTCACGCGCACGGGCTCGCGCCTGATGGCCGTGCTTCCGCTCGGCGTAACAGAAAAGCTGGCTGATCTGGGCATTGACGTCGCCACATTAGGCGCGATGACCGGCTCAATGGAAGACATGCGCATCGACGTGGACAAAGGCAACGGCAAGCGCGTGCAAATCTTCTGCGAGTAGCGCCGGCGTCTCTGCGGGCATCCGACGATCGGTGACGACGCTACGTCCGGAAATGAAGCGCGGCGCCCCTACGACCTATCACTACTAAGTTCGACGTGCGGCCTGCTTTTCCCGCCGCCGCAAAAACAAAATCACTCCTGCCGCGATGGCCAATTCCGCAATGGTCCCAAGAATCGCCGCGCGCAGGCTATAACCTTCATACAGCCAATAAAACGACGTCGCAATCGCGGGAATCCAAATCACGAGGAAGGCTTTATTCATGGCTTCGCTGCAGCCGCCTACGGCCGGTAAGTCGCCGAGGTCACATCCGTCTCCCACACCGTGATGCTCGAAATCGCCGCGCCATTTTCCACCGGCTTCATCTGCTGGCTGATTTCGTCAAAAATATGCCGCGCGATATTTTCAGCCGAAGGATTGGTGGTATCGAACGGCGCGAAATCGTTCAGAAAGCGGTGATCGAGCGAGCGAATCACGCCCTGAATCACCTGCTTCAAATGCACGAAATCATAAAGCAGGCCCACGGAATCGAGTTCGGCGCCCGCCAAGGTGACGCGCACCTTGTAATTGTGCCCGTGCACGTTCTCGCATTTGCCCTTGTAGCCGCGCAGCGCGTGCCCGGCGGAGAAAGTTTCATCGACGCTGACTTCGAACATGAACCCTGCCCTTGTCCCGAGTTTCTATCGGCGAAAAATCAGTGGCGCCCTTATTCCCTCATGAATTTTGCATGAAGCGCTCGACGGCGGCGAGATCGAACGTGGTCGTATAATCCGGCAACGACTCGAAGAAAATTCTACCATAGCGCATGCGGCGAATCCGGTTGTCCAGAATCGCCAGCACGCCGCGATCGCTGCGCGAACGAATCAGCCGCCCGAATCCCTGCTTCAACGCCAGCACCGCTTCCGGCACCTGATATTCCGCGAAGGCATCGCGCCCGTCTTCCTTCAGCGCCCGCACGCGCGCCGCCACCACCGGATCGCTCGGCACCGCAAACGGCAATCGATCAATAATCACGCAAGAAAGCTGCGCGCCCGGCACATCCACGCCCTGCCAAAAACTCGCCGTAGCAAAAAGCACCGCGTTCGGCGTGGTCTTGAATCGTTCGAGCAGCACCGAGCGCGGCGCCGTCCCTTGCAGCATCAACGGAAAATCCACTTTCGATTTCACGCGCTCGAATGCATCGCGCATTTGCACGTAGCTGGTGAAGAGGCAAAACGCGCGCCCCTCGGTAATTTCGAGCAGCCCGGCGATTTCATCGGCCGCGCGCGCCTGAAATGACGCGTCGCGCACATCCGGCAAGCGCTCCGGAATGTAAAGCACCGCCTGCTCGCGAAAATCGAATTCCTGCGGCAGCACGCGCTCGCGCACCGTATCGAGCCCCAGCCGCTGCTTCAAATAATCGAAATGCCCGGCAACCGCGAGCGTCGCCGAAGTCAGCACCACCGTATCGAACTGCTCGAACAATTTCTCGCGCAGGATCGCACTCACGTCGATCGGCGTGGCCGCCAGAAAAACGCCGCGCCCGCGCTTCTCGAACCAGTACACGTAGTTCTTCTCGTCGCTCTCGAGCAAGAAAGTCAGCTCGCGCCGCGCCTCCGACGCCCGCCGCGCCAGCGACACGATTTCCTCCGGCTTCGCCGGCAGCGCCGCCATCTCCGCTTCCACTCTCTTCAAAGCCCCGGTAAATTCCTCGTAAGTCTCGCGGTGATTCTCGACGAACGACGCCCGCTCGGCCGGCTCAAACGGATGCCGCCCCTCGCGCGCCCCGAAAAGCTCGAAGAAGCCGTGCGACCGCTCGCGCATGCGCGTCACCGCGCGCCGCAGCGTGGGCGCATCAATGCTCAACATCTTCAGCGTCTGCTCGGCATCGCGCGAAAGCTCGTCGAATTTGTAGCTCGAAACCGCGCGCCCGAAATAATCGCTGGCCACATCTTCGATCTCGTGCGCCTCATCGAAAATCACCGCGCTGTATTCCGGCAGAATCGCGCCGAAATCATCCTGCCGGATGGCCAGGTCCGCAAAAAACAAATGATGATTGACGATGATCACGTCCGCTTCATTCGCGCGCTGGTGCATCGCCGTCAAAAAGCAATTCTGAAATTCCGGGCACTTCTGGCCGGTGCAGGTATCGCTGCGCGCGTCGAGCCGGTGCCACAAATCGGCGTCATCGGGCAAAAAATTCAGCTCCGCGCGATCGCCCGTCTCCGTCAATTTCTCCCAGTCGCGAATCTGCGCGAACCAATCCACTTCATCCATGCCCTTCAACACCGGCTGCCCGGCCATCAAATGCACTTTGTGGCGGCAGAGAAAATTGTTGCGCCCCTTCATCAACGCCACTTTCAAATCCGGCGCAAAATGTTTTTGCAGGAAGGGAATGTCCTTGTGGAAGAGCTGCTCCTGCAGCGATTTCGTGGCGGTGGAGATCACCACGCGCCGCCCGCTGCGAATCGCCGGCAAAAGATAAGCGAGCGTCTTGCCGGTTCCCGTGCCCGCTTCGATCAAAGCGTGCTGATGCTTGGCGAAAGCTTCTTCGACGATCTCCGCCATCTCGAGCTGCCCGCGCCGGAATTCGAACGATTGGTGGCGCTTCGCCAGCAATCCGCCATCGCCGAAAATATCGGCCATGGAGACATCTTTCGCTGAAGCATCCTTCGCGCGCTTGGTCACTGGACTCACGGATTTTTCTGTAGGGGTCCGCCGAAAACTCTACGATAGCACGGAGCCCGATAAGTAGTAAGCTGGCTATGCCGATTGAGCAGTCACTGAATTTGGCTTCGGCCCGCTCGGATCAGCACTTCTGGTCGTTTTCCGACCAACGGACATGATTTGGACGATTTACAGCGTCGCCGTCAGTGGCGGCTCAAAGATTGGTGTGATGGCGCGGCCAAGCGGCGGCCACCGGCTCCAGGATGAAATTCGCTCGATTCGCGATCAAGGATTCTCCGTGCTCGTCTCTCTGCTGACCGACGCAGAGCAAAAAGAGCTGCAGCTCGAATCAGAAGGACTCTCTTGCGAGCAGCTCGCATTGACATTCATCCGGCTGCCGATTGAAGACATGCGCGTGCCGTCGCTCGATG
>CAWEVU010000010.1:0-512150 GCA_963812645.1 uncultured Acidobacteriota bacterium | reverse complement strand
CCTACGGGGCCTACAGCTACGCGGGTTTCGATGGTATGGACCTGGCCGAGGGTGAAGAAGAAGAACCCTATATATTTCATTTTCCCGATGGCAACGCCTCCGTTGCTCGCCTGCTAGTTCGGTCGCTGGTCCCGGGATCGATTCCTGGGAACACGATGGAAGATGTGGTCACGGCCCGCGCCGATTATGACAAGCTCGATCAGCCTTCGTCTCGCATCCGCATTCGGCTGAACAGCACCGCGGTGCGGGCGCGCCATCTCGGCGCGCCGGACGCGAAAGAAGTGGAAGTCGCCTATGTGCAAGAAGGAAGGCTACGGAGCGCGAAAGCAAGCGCCTGCGTGCTGGCTGGCTACAATGGCATGATTCCTTATCTTTGCCCGGAACTGCCGGAGGCGCAGAAGGAAGCTCTGCACTATGGCGTCAAGGAACCCTTTATCTACACTCATGTGGCCATTCGCAACTGGGCGGCATTTCACAAGCTGGGCATCCGACAGATAATTTCTCCCGGTAGTTATCACTGCTTCACAATGCTGGATTTCCCCATGAGCCTGGGTGCATATAAATTCCCAAGCGCTCCTCAGGAGCCGATGGTGCTGTTCCTGCTGCGCACGCCGTGCCAACCCGGCTTACCGCGCCGTGACCAGTACAGGATGGGGCGATTTGAACTGATGGACACACCGTTTTCCACCTTTGAGCGCAACATCCGCGATCAACTGAACCGAATGCTCTCGCCGGGTGGATTCGATTCCGCCCGTGACATTGCCGCTATCACCGTGAACCGCTGGGCGCACGGCTATGCCTACGAATACGATTCCCTTTCCGATTCGCACTGGGCGGAAGGGGAGCGTCCTTGCGTGATCGGGCGAAAACAATTTGGGCGGATCTCGATTGCAAATTCCGACGCCGGCGCCAGCGCTTACACCAACGCTGCCATCGACCAGGCTTATCGCGCAGTTCAGGAACAACTGAAAGATTTATAGAGAACCATGGCGGACTTTGATCAAGAAGGACTCTACCGATCGCGCGACCGCAAACGGTCGCTTAGTTCTTCCACATCAATTGGCCCGCCAGCAGCGAAGCGATACATGGTCACCCCAACGAGAGTTTCATCCGCTGTAGTTTGAGATTCTGAATTCGCAACTCTCACAAAGACGCAATATCTTCGGGCAGTACAGGTTTATTTTTGTTTTCCGAGCACCGATGCAGGATCGGCCATGTCCGCCAGCGGTAGCACCTCATAGTGCGCATAGTTGTATACGGGCGCCATTGCCAGGAGCAGATCAAGCTCCTCGTTGGATTTCACGTTGTAAATCCACGCGCCGCCGTGCCGGCCGACCAGGTGGTAGCGGCATTCCAGCTTGCCATCGGCTTCCAGCTTCTTGCCATAGTTCGGCTGTTCGGCGATTGCCTTGATAAGCTCGGGGCTGGGCCGTCCGACATCCAGGTGCCACAGCACAAGAAATTTCATGGGGTCTCCTTCACGGGCGATTATACGGAATTCTTAGTCGCTGGTTCTGGAGTCTGGATTGGAAGGAACGTTTGGGCTCCTAATTTCAGGACCATCAGTCTCCGCTACGGTTTCGTGGCCTTTTCCTTTCCTTCTGCTCACTTCTCGAACACCCCCCAAAATCCCCGGTTACCCCCAGTATTAAACCCGCCGTTCCTGCTAATTACACGCACTCAGAGTGGCTTTTACGCAGAATTCGGCCCAGATATGCAGGAATCCTGTTTTTGGTCGAAGGTTTCGGTTTTTCTTGGCCCGTCTAGAATCAACCTGACTATCGCGGTTCCTTTGGGCGCGAATCCATCGACCTCTCGGGAGTGGTTCAGTTTGAGAAGCCGCAGTCGAGGCCAAGACGTAACCACTACTCGAACGGGCCGCGAGGACGAGTATAACGCTCAGACTCTCACCATAGCTTTGACCCCGGAAGATCGTGATGCCGTCGCACGGCCAGAATGGCGGTTTCTCGATTTCTCCTTCCGTCAGGAGATTCATCGAATCCATGGCCGGTCCCATTTCGTCATGATCTTGCCCTGTGACCGATTCGGTGCTTGTGTCGCCGATCCGCTGTCGGCGCTCGGTTTCGTTGGCTGCTGTCCGGCGCTGGCAGCGCGTGCTTTCGGTGTGCTGGAAGCAGATTGTTCCGACAACTCGATTAGTTCTTTCTCGGCG
This sequence comes from uncultured Acidobacteriota bacterium, assembly GCA_963812645.1. Taxonomy (GTDB): domain Bacteria; phylum Acidobacteriota; class Terriglobia; order Acidiferrales; family UBA7541; genus Palsa-147. The sequence continues at coordinate 509,977 of CAWEVU010000010.1, read as the reverse complement.
GCAAGCCAATCTGCCACATCGTGACCGTCTTCGCAGCCGCGCTCAAGGTATCGCTCGTATGCTCGTTGCTCAATTTGTTCTGCTGTTGGCGATTTGCGTTCATTCATTTTTTCCCTCTACAAATCTAAATCAGACTCAATTAATCGAAAATCGATCACAGCGCCGCGGCACCTGGGTCAGCCAAAGTTTCATACGATACAGGCAGTCGTTTTTCCATCGCGGCTCGTACCGAATCACTCCGCTAGCGAAGAAAGACGTGCAGCATAAAAACCAGAGCGCCGAGAACAAGAAGGACCGCCATCAAAAACCACTCGCCCATTCCGTGCTTCATGTCGCTGCGATTCATGACGTGCTGGCGGTGCGATCAATCTCGCTCACAACCTACGCCTTCGCTTCTGTAGAAGACAAGCAGAAAGTTAGCGGGACCTGAGCATCCGGTCAGTTTCCGATTACCACGTTAGTCAAGCAGACTTGTCGTCTTGACCGCCGAAGGAGTCCGCTTTATTCATCTAAAGGACTGCGAGTCTCAGTTAAACTTGATCTGCTCGATATGCAGGACGAGATTTGAGGCGCGAGCAAGCGACGTGCTCGAACGCGAAGATAGTCCATAAATTGTCGCGACGAAATGTCAGCGCCGTTTTACGAAACGAATCCGTCTATCGCGCCGGATTTGACGAACCTTGTGAAACCACTTATTGTTTGAGTCCTATGGTGATCGGCGACCGTCTACGGCAACTCCGCGAATCGAAGAACTGGAGCCAAGGCGATATCGAAAAACGTACTGGTCTCCTCCGCTGTTACACCTCCCGACTCGAGAACGGCCACACGGTTCCGAGCATTGAGACTTTGGAGAAGTTCGCGTCTGTATTCGACGTGCCACTCTGGAAGATTTTCTATGAAGGGGATCAGCCGACAACACCGCTCCTGTCCAGCCGTGATCTCGGTCAGTCAGAGATCGAATCGGTTGAAGATCGTAAGTTTTATTTGAAGCTGGCCCGGCTCCTCGGACGCATGAAAGTGCGGGAACGCAATTTGCTCTTTTTTGCAGTGCAGAGGATGGCGCGGCGTCGATCCGTGCGTGGTGTCAAGAAAAAGCGGTGACCGCGTCCAATCAAAACAGGTTTTCCACCTTGCTCACCCCGTAATACTTGTTCGGTGTTTTTTGCGACCGTCTCGGACGCCTCTTGCCTTGAGTTCATCTGGGTGAAGTGTTCCTTCGCCGCCGGAATTTCGTCGGAGTCAAGGTAAACTGCGAAGCCCGCTGATTTTTCCGAGTTCGACGCCAGTAAGACTGATGCAATTTTCGATCAAACTTTCGGTTACGATCTTCTCGTTGGCGGTATACCTTCCGCCAGAACCCTGTCGACCGTTTCCATTGGTATGAGTATTCGTCGACCGCTTTCGTTCATCATGAGCGCGGTGTTAATGTCTTCAGATGATGACTGATGAAGAATTGGCACTCATATGTCTTTTTTGCAGGCCATCGCATCGAGCACCGCTCCTCAACAGCCGGAATTTTTTATAGCTTTTCAGACCAACTCGACACCTCGCGCGTCGTCGTAGCTTCGGGCCAGACTGCTCCCTGCTACGATGCCGATTTCTACCCCTTCGGTGGCGAACGCGCCTACAGCGGTACCTGCGGCCTAAACTACAAGTTCACCGGCAAAGAGCGCGACACCGAATCGAACGTCGACAACTTCGGCGCCCGCTATGATTCCCCCGCCCTCGGTCGCTTCATGTCAGTCGATTGGTCGGCTCGGCCCGCAGATGTGCCTTACGCCGACCTTGACGACCCGCAATCACTTAACCTCTACACCTACGTCCGCAATAACCCCTTAAGTCGAATTGACGACGACGGACACGGTCCGGTTGATGATTTTATTAACTGGATCAAGTCACTTTTCGGTGGGAAGAAAGTGAAGCCAGAATCTGCTCCTCCGCAACAAGAGCAGCCGTCGTGGTGGGAAGTTTTCAAGGCATATACGCGAACATCCGATCCCGATCTCAAATATTACTACGGCAGGTGGCTTCTCGGAATAAGGACAGTGAGCGTCCCTATGCCATTCGTTCAAAATACAACCTCCCCTCCGAACGGCATACCTATTCCCATCAACGTGCTCAACGTTTTGGATTTCATTGAACGACTTGGTCAGCCGCCTGCTGGGCTCGAAGGCGGCCAAACATTTGAGAACGACGGTCGGGGGGGGAGGAGAGGTCTTGCCCAAAACAGACGCGAATGGGAATCCAATAAAATACCAGGAATGGGACGTAAGTCCTTCTGGAGGTGGGCCACGAGACGCGCAACGAATTGTCACGGGCAGCGACAAGAGCGCATACTACACAGATGATCACTACCAGACATTCACAAAGATAAAGTAGAGCGAGCGTCGGCGTGACACTTTCTAAGGAAAGAATCGAACAACGGAAAAAGGCATGAGGGCGGTGCGGTGCAACAACTAATATTGGATGGCAAGAAATGGAAGACTCCTGACGATCTTTATGACGCTTTTTTTAAAGCGGTCGGAGCCCCAAGTTGGCACGGCCGCAATTTCAATGCTCTACGCGACAGCATCGTTACCGGCCGAATAAATAAGATCGAACTCCCTTACGTGGTGAGGATAAAGAATTACGCGTCGATAGGCGCAGAAGCAAAGATTTTCGCCGCCGATTTCGTCAAGTTCTTTAAGGAACTACACGAATCGGGATCCCCCGTAGACATTGAAATCGACAGTTAATAGACTGATCAGATTAGGGCGTCCGCTGCTCGTGCCGAGTAAGCTTGGCCGCATCTTAATGACGCGAAGTCAATCTTCAGATTCGAGCGCTGCAGTGATCCGATCGCGACTCTGCAACCAAGAACATCAAGTGTCATAAAAGTGTTATAGTTCTTGGCTCAAAACGGGTCTAAACCAATCAGAACGAATCAAGACGGGGTTTTCCTAAAAGGTTGACACGACAGATATAATCGAAAATTTTCAACTCGGGTCAAAACCGCTCACTGTTTTCCTAAACCGCGTGTCGGGAGTTCGACTCTCCCCAGGCCCACCACTCTTATTCTTTCGTTTTCAAGGAGTTCCACAATTCCGTCGACCCGATGGATTGCACCAAAATAGTGCAAGTGTCATAAAAGTGTCATACTTTTTTGCCGCATCCGCCATGCATCTCGCATGGACTGCGTTCCAAGTCCCGCAACTTATAGCGGAGGATGATATGCCTTGGAGGGGGACTGACATAAAGAAGGCTCGAAACGAGTTCGTCATACTGGCCGATAAAGGTGTCGGAAATTTTGCAAAGTTGTGCACATCCGCTGGTATTTCGCGCACAACAGGATAGAGTGTTGCGTTGCCGCCGGAAGGGTTTCCACCGACTAAAGCTCAGTTTCCGAGTACACCGTTATCCGACCTCAAGCGCGTATTGGACCTTGCAGAAACTCCGGTTAAAAAACCTTTCCGCGACTGCGCTTCATCTAGCGCGCTTAGCATTTGCTGCTCTTCTGATTACGACCGGGGCTACTTCTGATGAACAACGTCGAGCCTGCGATTTTGACTCGTCATCAAGGACCGATATCCCACCATCATTTCCCCCCGGAAACACGTTATGTCCTTGATTTTTTCCCAGCGCCTGACGTTTTGTGCTGCGACTATTGAGCTGGCCCGTCATGAAAAAGGTCGGGGCGAGGAGGCCCGGTAACTTCGATCGCGCCGACCAGGCCGCGCGCCACTCGGACGAGCGCGTGGTCCACCAGTTTGTACGACCCGGGCACGAGCGGCTTGAGTTCGAGGATGGTTGCGCCTCCCGGAGGCACGACGGTGGTTTGCACGTTCGTCAGCGGCGGCGAAGTGAAGGAGCCCTCGTTGTAGACTTGCGTCAGAACCTGCCCGATGATGTGCGGCGAGGAAATCATGTTTGGCCCGCCCACACCAAAGAAAATTCGAATGGTCTCGCCGGTCTTTGCGTGCATGGGATGCTGGGCGGAAAGAGCGCCGACGGCGCCATTGAACACGAAATATTCAGGTTTTTCGTCGAGTAATTTCGTCAAGCTCGTTTTCTGATGCCCCTCCCCACCCATATCGTCAACTGTATATATTTCGCCTTGCATCACATAAAACTCGCGGTCCACCGGCGGCAAACCGCCCGGCGGCTCGACCACGATCAAGCCGTACATGCCATTGGAAATATGCTGCGCAGCGAGATTGGTGCCGCAGTGATAGACAAAAACACCGGGCGCAACGGCCTTGAAAGTGAACGTCTTGGTCTCGCCTTGTTTTGCTTCCGTGAGATCCATCCCTCCTCCCGGCCCAAGAGCCGCGTGCAGGTCGATGGAATGAGAAACGAGACGCCCATCGTTTTTCAGCGTCAGTTCTACGGTGTCCCCTTGCCGGACGCGAATCATCGGGGCGGGCACTTTACCGTTGAAAGTCCAATACTCGTACGTCGTGCCGAGAACGGGGTCCAGCTTCCCTTCCAGTTCCCGCGCAACCAGTGAAATCTTTACTATTTGCGGCTCTCGATTTCCGACCGGTGGCGCGACGTCCGCGGGGTCGCGCACGATGTCCGCGGCCTCCGGAGTCGTCGCCTGATCGGAGTTTTGCGCTTTCGCCGCATCGGGCGGTGCGGGTGCATCAGAAGAAGATTGTCCACGTGCAACTGGCATCCCGCCGAGCAGAGCGAGCGCAGCGGCCCAGAGCACAAAGTTCATTCCCAGGCGAGTCCTGGTATTTCTCATGTTTGCGGCGTCCTTTCTCAAAGTGGTTTTTGTTTCGTCTCAACTACGACTCGATCGGCGCCGTCACCGCGTAGTGTTTCCGATGTGCAATTCAGCCGTACCCATCACCACTGGCTGGGGGTGTACATGACTCGGCTGCAACACAAACGTGCCGAAAACGTTGAGCGCAAACGCGGTGAGGCCGGTCAATTCGACTAGGGCGGATGCGGGCAGCACGGACCACGCCCAGCCCGCGTATCCTTGATACGCAAGCACCTCGCACGAAACTCGTAACGTGCATCCAACGGTCAATAGAAGCAGCCCGGCGAACATGAGCTTTTCGCTCCACAGCAGGCGCATCCCCGCGAACGCCGGCAGAATCCGCTGGCCGACTGAGAGAACCATCATCGCGATAAATCCTACAGTGAGCGCATGACGCGACGCGCCCCAGATGCCGCCCGAAGTATCCCAGCGCGACGCCGCAACGCTCAGAAACGCCGCCACGAGTGACCAGCCGTAAGCTACGCGGACGAAGATGGGAAACGTGCGGTGCACGCCTTTGGTTTTTGGCGGTTGTTCGCTTGGTTCAAACGTCCTGATGGCGGCAATCGCGAGCGCCGCACCGGCAACGAAAATCCACGTCGCCAGTGACGTCTTCCCCGCGATCGCCAGAATCACGCCCCCAGCGTTGACCAGAATCGCGGTGAGCAGCACGCGCGGACGCAACGGCCTGAGCCCAAGAAATACTCGCATCCACTTGGCGCTGAATCCCCACACGAATGGCACCAGGAACCCCCAGCCCATGAGCGCGAGATAGCGCTGGTCGAAGCGGTGCGGAAAAGCAGGGCTGGCGCCGCGGAATGCGACGTAGAAGCTTCCCGCGACATTCACGGCCACAACCGCCAGGAAGCCCAGCGTCGCACTCATTACGACCCACACCCAGGGCTCGAGGCGGGTCTTGCTGGAGCTCTGCGGGCGATGCTGCGATACCACCGCCAGGAAAATTAAAAATGCGCCCAGCTCCAATACGCTCGACGCCGGAACCAGTACGCGCCACTCCCACAAATACACGGTCGCAGCCCAGCGCACCGCGACGCCTACAGTCCAAAGCGCCCAGCAAGCCCAGGCCGCGCGGATCGCTCCCGTCGCCGTCCCGCGTAGCTTGGGAATCGAGTAAAAGCCGATGCCCAGAAGAAAGCTGCCGATCCAGCCAAACACTTGCGCCTGACCGTGCGCCTGCAGCCATGCCGGTGAGACGAGTCCGATGCTTTCCCGCCCGCTAATTTGCATGAGATTCCACACGCCCAGCATCGTCCCCGGAAACACCATGAAAAAGAGTCCCGAGCTGATGTAGGCCATCAGCAGTCGTGAAAGCGCCAACTCGCGCTCTCGGGCCATGTTGAATATTTCGGCGGCCGTCGGAGTGCGTGAATCCGTCGCCGCCGGGTCGTTCGAGAACTTCAGCGTGTGTCTCCATGGCGCGCGCTCCACTCACAACACAGCCGCTTCCAGCTCGACGGCGCGCGGGAAGAGTATGTTGTTCTCAAGATGGATATGCGTGTGCAAATCCGCTTCGAATTCCTGGAGGCTGCGGTAAAGTTCGCGATAGCTCTCGCAGCCATCCGCCGGCGCCTGATATCCCGAGCTTAGCTTGCGCATCGCGCGCAGCGCCTCTCCGGCAGCATCATGGTCGTGCATCATCGAGTGAATTGGATTGCGCACCGACTGGAAGAAGGGTGGCTCGACCGCTCCGTTTCCGCCCGCCGCGCGTTCCAGCGTCTCGATGTACGGAAAAAGGATTTGCTCCTCCTTCTGCATGTGCGCGTAAAGCTCCTGGCCAAGAGCGAAGAATTGCTTTTCGATCTCGGCTAGCTCGGCATGATTGGGGCCGTGCTTCGTGTTTACTTTTGCCGCCAGGGCGCGAATGCGGGGCACTGACTCGCGCACGTACTTGTGGTGCTTGTCGCGGATGTGTTGCGTCAGAGTGCTCAGCGATGCGGCCGCCCAGTTCGCCTCTTCCGGTCCCACTTGCTTCCTATTTTCCTCGAGGCGCTTCAGAATCTCCTCGGAGGAGACACCCGTGTGCATGCACGCATCGTGCAGTGACTTCTCGCCGCCGCAACAGTAGTCCACTCCCGCCTGCTCCAGCACTTTTACCGCGCCCGGATTGGCGGCCACAATTTCTCGCACCCGCGTCGTCTCACTAATATTCATAAACGCCTCCCACAAACGCGAGTTTGGGCGCACGCCGGTGAGGACGCAGTGACTAAAGTCACTAGTTTGGAAAGCGTTGAGCGATTGGGAGTTGGTAGATCTATTCTTGCGAGGTCATCTCGCGCTTCAAACCCGCGATGTCTTTAACAATCAGCCTACGGCCCTCGACCTCCAGAAACCCTTCGGCTTGCAGCCTGCTCAAGTTCCGCGAGATCAGCTCTCGAACCGTGCCGAGCTCGGCCGCAAAGTCCTGGTGGCTCTTGGTCAATTCCACTCGCACGCCGTCCTTCGATGGTATGCCGCCAGATTCCGCAAGCTGCAAGATGAGCGCGATCAGCCGCTGTCGCACCGTCGTGAACGACAGCTCCTCAATGATACCGACCAAGCGGCGCAGCCGTGTTCCCACCACAGCAATTACTTTCAGCGCCACATCAGGGTGCTCGCGGCAAAAATTCTGAAAGTCCTTGCGCGAGATGAAGAGAAGCTCCGCGTCTTCCGACGCCGAAGCCGCCGCCGGATAGCTGCCGCCGTCAAACACCGGAACCTCCGCAAACGAACTGCCCGGCCCCTCGATGGCCAGCACCTGTTCTCGACCTTCCGCAGACACCTTGAAGATGCGAATCTTCCCCGAGACGACGAGGAAGAGCCCCTTGCAAGGATCGCCTTCGCCGAAGAGCAATTCGCCTCGCTGCACGCGTCTCTTGCTCGCTCGAGTTGCTAGCGCCTTGATTTCATTCTCCGTTAGACTCGCAAACAGCGGTGTCTTGCGCAGCAGGGTCTCGATGCTTTCAGTCATCGGCACTTCCAAGCTAACGTTCGATACAAACAAGATGTCAAGCGAAAATTGGTTTTGTACGAACACGGAACGATGTTGTCGCGGTCGCGGCACGATGACGGATGTCGGTCGGAGCGGACAGAGATCAACTTCAGACTTTACAAAAGGCAACGACCGGTGGTTAAGCAAGCGCTTGAAACAACCGCATGATGCTCGGGACAGACAAATGGCGCGGCTATTTCTTAGAAATAATCTATGCGGATTTCCCGGCCGGAGCGAGCTTAGAAACCGGCAACTAGGACGGCCTCCGGTCGACCATCGCCCAGGTGGTCCTCGGCCTTCCGATACCGCAGCGAGAGCAACACCTCGAGAGCGTTCAGCTGGCCCCTTGGCTGGAATTAGATCCAAACGGCCACGCTTGGAGGTCGAGCCTGAGGTTTATCGCCAACTCTGGCATGAAGTCCTCGAGCGGGTCGGCTGGTGTTGCCAATTGTGCGGGCAAATCGAAGTCCCTCAAGTCCATCATATCCAGCCGCGGAGCCGCCTCGGCCATGACACGGCCGACAATCTGATAGCTAGTCGCGTTATGTGTCGCCAACAGGCTAACGGACTACGGAAAGACACTAAGCGGGACTATCAAATTCATTGATATGGTAAAACCATCTTTTGTCAACAAGGCCGATCCCCCGCTCGAAGCGGAGGCTTCACTATTCGTTTTGAACCGAAGGCCTGCGCAACGTAAAGACGAGGCATTCGTGTGAGCCGCGGAAAACCTCTTGAGTAATGCCCGGTTTCGCTGATAAAGTCTCCGAGTTACGCACTGACGGAGGAAATCTATGAGCAGAATCTCCAAAATGATTTGCGGCGCAACGGGCGCGATTCTTCTCGCCTTTGTGATCGCTCCCGTGGCGCGCGGCGACAATGCGGGCGAGACGCTGTTCAAGCAGAAGTGCGCCGCCTGCCACGGTCCGGACGGCAAAGGCGAGACCTCCATGGGGAAAACACTGAAGGTTCGTGATCTCAGTTCGGACGACGTGCAAAAGCAGACCGACGCCCAATTAACGGAGATCGCCGAAAACGGCAAGGGTAAGATGCCGGCCTACAAGGGCAAGCTCACTGACGATCAGATTAAGCAGCTCGTCGGCTACATCCGTTCCCTGAAAAAGAAGTAGCTGCAGCCCAGAGCAGGGGCAGCTCGAGGTGATCGGGTCGCGCTCAGTCTTCGGGGCCGGCCGGCGCGTTCGTGTTTTCTCGTTTTGACCAAGAGATTCTTCTCTTTTTCCGCCATGAAATTCTTTGAACGGATCTCTTCCAGGATCCATCTTGCCGCATAGCTTGGCCAGAATACGCTGACCATGGCTGGAGCCGTTCGCACATCGAGTCCGGCGGTCACCCTAATCGGTTTCTGGCTATCGGAAATATCGGGTTAAGAATGCGCGACCCAGCACTTCGAGATGCGAACCCTCCCGATTACTCGGTGATGCATCTCCCGGTACGGAGATGTGGTGGACGAATGGCTGACGTTGCCAATCGTACGGGCAAATCGATGGCCTTCAAGTCCATCACGTACAGCCGCGCAGCCTCCTTGGAGATAACACGGCCGAGAATCTGATAGCTCTTTGCGTCATCTGTCACCAGAAAGCTCACCGACAACGGGGAGACACTGAGCCGGACTCTTGAACACACCGAGAAGCCAAGACTATTTTTCCCAACAAGATCGATTGCTCACACGAAGCGGACAGACACTTGCAGCAGGCCGCCTATGATGTCGCAGCAATCTAGCAATCGCCGATGGCTCGCGTGCGGGAGGAATCCGTCCGCGTCAGCGCGTCGGCTTCGTGACTGCGATCCACACCAGATGCCCGAAGAATGCGATCCAGCCGGCGGCCGCAAGCGCATAAACGCCGAGCCGCACGGGGCGCGCCAGGCTGAGGTGCTGGTTGCGGGTTAGCGTGTTACGGAGCGATGCCAGATCGAGCATGGCGTCGTCGGCGGCAGCAGCGCTGGGCACGCTGGCATCCCACTCCGCTGGTGGGTTCGGATAGCTATCGTTCGTCGGACGAAGTTGAGTCTTCGGCATGGGATACTCTTTTTGCCCCTCCGATTCCGTCTCGGTGGCCCGAGGCGGCCTTACGCTCGCGAGGGCAATGGCTGGGCCTGCAGCCAAGCATCCTCTCGCCAGCAGCAAAGGCACCCCTCGCCCGGGCGGAATCCATCATCGAATTGCCCTACCGATTTGAAATGACCTGTACGGACTTTCTTGCTGGAGTGAGCCTAGAGACCGATACAGCTTCCTCTGGGCGAATGCTGACGGACCAAGGGGGACCACAGAGGCCACGACGATAATTCTGAACCAGATGGGTGCCGTTCCACCCAAGCTCGAATTGGAACCACGGAAGCGATTGGGCCCGGTCGGTCTACCCGTGACGGCCTCCGGCTTAGGGCCGTCCACTCCAGCCCGAAGCTCTAAACCTTGGCCGAGTCGCCCAGACTTGCCGCAGGGGAATTACTGAGGCAAGTTCTTAAAGTGAAACAATAACAGGTAAATTACGGAAAGCTATTTGTCAACATAAAATTGCTGATTGTCACTGCAAAACGAGAATGCCAGTCCGTGCGGACCAGAAATTCCTGCATTACTAGGGGCCGGGAGCCCCGATGGAACAAGGGTAGATCAAGTAGAGCTTGAGAGAGCAAGAGCCCTTGAAGGTGATACGGAGGGTCGAGCCACGGCATCTGCGGCCGACCGAGACCGCGCATCCTCCGCAGCGGAGTGAATAGTCGGCGCCGTTCCCTTTGGGCAGAAACTGCATTCGCCGGAATTCGTGAGGAACAGCCTCGAACCGGTTCAAACCGAAGCGGTCGCGACTGAAGCTTGAACCCGAGGCGTATCTCGAGCTCTCCCGTGACGGCTTGCACGCGATGGGTAGCGCTGCCGAGACTGCGGCACCGCGCAAGATCTTCAGGTCCACCACGTCCGCTGGCGTAACCACTTGGGAGATGATGCCGAAGAGAATCTCATCACGCTCTGCGCGGGCTGTCACCGAGGCAGACATTTCATCGCCAAATACACCAGGATCGTAAGTTTCATCTGAAGCTGACTCAGCGCCTCGCACGCATGAGCGAGAAAGATCGCCATTTGCTGTTTTTTGCAGCGCAAAGAATGGACAGTCGTCGACACGCGCCTACTGCCAAGAAGTAGCGGTGACCGAGCCCAAACACAACACGTTTGCCACCTTGCTCACTCCCCCAGACTTCCGCGGTCATTTTGGAACCTCTTAGGTCGACGCTAGCCCTGACTTTTTGCGCATTTCGTACGATTGCCCGCGCGAAGATCAGGGCGCAAAAGGTAAACTGTAGAAAAGCGAGTTTTCGTGGTTTCGCGGACGTCAAATGTCAGGTAGGAACTGGATTCTGAGCCCGAAGCCCTCTTGACGTTCGAAGCTGTACCAAACTCGAAGACTTTGATTGGCTAATGCAGCGGGGAGCACTACAAGGGAGACTCGATCGGTGACAGCAGCGGGCGATTCGCTTTGGTACAAAGACGCCATCATCTACCAACTGCACGTCCGTGCATTTTGTGACAGCAACAATGACGGCATCGGGGATTTCCCAGGACTCATGCAGAGGCTGGATTACCTCCAAGAGCTAGGGGTCAATGCCCTGTGGTTAATGCCGTTCTTTCCGTCGCCTTTACGTGATGACGGATACGACATCTCCGACTACACGGCCATTCACCATGACTACGGCTCGCTCGAGAATTTCAAGGCCTTCCTCAACGCAGCTCATGAGCGCGGCATCCGCATCATAATCGAGTTGGTCCTGAATCATACATCCGACCAACATCCATGGTTCAAGGAGGCGCGAAGTTCCCGAGAGAACCCCAAGCGGGACTGGTACGTTTGGAGCGAAACGGACACGCGCTACCGGGAAGCATCTATCATTTTCCTCAATACGGAGACGTCGAACTGGGCCTGGGATCCGATCTCGAAGTCTTACTATTGGCACCGATTTTTCTCACATCAACCAGACTTGAATTACGACAACCCCGCCGTGTTCGACGCGATGTGGGGCGTGATGAAATTCTGGCTGGACATTGGTGTGGATGGGTTTCGGTTGGACGCGGTCCCCTATCTCGTAGAGCGCGATGGCACATCGTGTGAAAACTTGCCAGAGACGCACGCAATTGTCCGTGAATTCCGCCGAAGGCTTGACCAAGAGTATCCGAACAAAATGTTACTAGCCGAAGCTAATCTATGGCCAGCGGAGGTGTCTTCTTACTTTGGCGCTGGTGACGAGTTCCACATGGCTTTTCACTTCCCTTTGATGCCAAGAATGTTTATGGCCGTGCAGCTGGAAGATCGAAAGCCCATAGTCGAAATCATGGAGCAGACTCCATGCATTCCCGCGACTTGTCAGTGGTGTATTTTCCTTCGCAATCACGATGAGCTGACGCTCGCGACGGTAACTGACATGGAGCGTGACTACATGTATGACGAATATGCGAAAGACAGGACGATGCGACTATATCTGGGCATCCGACGACGTCTCGCACCCATGATGGATAACGACAGGAGGCGAATCCAGCTTCTAAACGTGTTGCTGATGTCGATGCCAGGAACTCCAATCATCTATTACGGCGACGAAATCGGTATGGGTGACAATGTTTATCTCCATGACCGCAACGGCGTGCGCACTCCGATGCAGTGGAATGGCGGCTGGAACGCGGGATTTTCTGGCGCCGACCCGGAACGCTTGTACTTACCGTTGGTCTCCAATCCCGTCTACGGATACCAGGCCATCAACGTGGAATCGCAGAAACGATCGCCACACTCGCTGCTCTCGTGGATGAAGAGCCTCATTGAAATACGCAAATCATCTCAGGTGTTCAGCCGGGGATCGATTGAATTTTTGCAGCCCTCAAATCATAGAGTCCTGGCATATGTCCGAGAGTTAGGCGAGGAAAAGATCCTAGTGGTGAATAATTTGTCGGCTTCGTCACAGGCCGTGGAGCTGGATCTGCAGCGCTACAAAGGAACTGTTCCCATCGAAATGGCGGCGAGAAACATCTTCCCGCGCATCGGTGAGCTACCCTATCTGATGACGATGGGTCCCTATCAATCTTTTGCTTTTCGCCTGCGCCGACTCTGACTTTCCAACCCATGACAAAAAATATTTCCAAATGTCGAAGATCAGTTGTTAGGTCGCGTGGAGCCGGAGATCGATGGCAGTGATTTCATCGGCCGAAGACTCCTTCCTGGCTGACGGTTTCCTTCGCCAACTGATGAGTGTCGGCGAGGTTGATCTGCTTGTTGGGATCCGTTCGCACAACAACGCGACGACCATCGGACGGGCCGTCGAGACGGTCGAGCAGAGTTTTCAGCAGAGCTTCCCGCGAGATAGGGTAGTTATCCTGAATGTCGACGACGGATCAACAGATTCCACCTCAGAAGTTTTCCTCAACGCTGCCTTATCTAAGAATTCGAACCCCCGCGGCTTGACTTCGCTTCGGACCATTCATCGCGTTACAACGAGGTATTCCGACGCTCCATCGCAGGGCGAGGCGTTTCGGACAATGCTGGCGGCCGCGGATCTGCTTCGGGCTAAGGCTTGTGCAGTGATCTCACCCGGGGCGTCGAACTTGACCCCTGCGTACATCAGCGCTCTCCTCAAACCTGTGGCCCGAGAGAATTTCGATTACGTGGCGCCGCTCTACCGCCGCCATAAGTTTGACGGTCTGCTCGCGCGACACCTTCTCTATCCGATGAGCCGCGCGATCTTTGGTAAAAGAATCCGTGAACTTCATTCCGACGAATTTGGGTTTTCATGCAGGCTCGGGAGCCATTGGCTCAACCAAAATGGATGGCACAATGAGGCCCTTCAGTTCTCGCCCGAAATTTGGATGGCGGTTGACGCAATTTCCTCCGATTTTCGATGTTGCCAGACCTTCCTGGGGCAAAAGACACACCCTGCAACGAGTTCGGGAACTGAGATCGTCGCAGCGGTCCGTCGAAACGTCGCGGCTCTGTTCTCGTGTATGGAATCTCAACAGGTTGTTTGGATGGAGCGCACTGGGTCTGAGCCAGTGCCAACCACCGGTTCGGACCACGACCTGACCTCCGAGCCAGTTCGCGTGAATCCGAAGGAGATGCTAGAGATGTTCCGAAGCGGGGTTTCAGAATTAACAACTATACTGGAGACCATTCTCGAGCCGGGAACTCACGCAGAGATACAGCGCATCGCAGCTCTGGATGATCGACGGGTGACCATTCCGGCGGAGGTCTGGGTAAAAACACTCTATGAATTCGCTGCTGCCTATCACCATTCTGTCCTGAACCGTGACCATCTAATTCAGGCACTGGTACCCCTCTACCGTGGAAGTATCTATTCCTTTTTGCTGGAACACCATGACTCGTCTCCTGAAGAGATCGAGGCAGGCACCGAAACCCTTTGTCTCGAATTCGAGCACCAAAAGCCATACCTTCTCGAAAAATGGAAAGCAAGGGAGTGAGGTGATGTCATGAAGGACATGATCATCCGAGGCCTTCAGCAGGCCTATGTAAATATGGCCCACATGATGGCCGAGTTCCTGCCCCGGCTTGTGGTGATGTTGATTATCGGTCTTGTCGGATTGCTCGTTGCGCTGTCGTTTAAATACTTGTTACGGGCGATTTTGCATCTTACGCGACTCGATCGGCTCTCCGAAGAATCCGGTGCATCGCGGATCCTTCGACGTGCAGCTCTGCCACCTATCACGGAGCTTTTGAGTCGATCCCTATTCTGGTTGACGTGGCTGGGCTTCATCTTGGTGGGAATCAGCGTCCTCGGCATCGCGAGTCTGCAAGAACAGGTCTCGCACTTGTTCCAACTCCTGCCACAAGTGTTGATTGCGATCATTATTTTGTTTGTGGGACTGCTTGCGGGAAACTTCTTTTCGCGGGCTGCACTGCTGACGGCGGTGAATGCGGGCTATCGATCCCCACAGCTCTGGAGCGGGTCGATTCGCTTTGTGATTTGGATCCTAGCAATCTCGATGGCGCTCGAGCAGATTGGGTTAGCTAGGCAGACCGTGGTCACGGCATTTTCGATCGTCTTCGGGGCGCTGATGTTGGCTCTTGCCATTGCGTTTGGGCTAGGCGGACGAGACCTTGCTCGACAGACTCTCGAGAGATATTTCGGGGAAAAGAAAAATGAAAGAGAGAAAGAAAACGAACGGGAGCCATCGCCGCTGTGAAGCGCGGCGCCCGCGATTCTGGTTTGCCGGGCTGATGAGGCGTCGGCCCACGGACCAGGATCGATTGGCTCGAAATCAAATGGCCGCAGCCCAGTAGCCTCGTCGAGCGTTTCTCCGACCTGCCCATCGATCGCTACGTCACTATCTCCGAGGGCGAGAGCAGGAAAGAGTGGTAGCCGTGCACGTGCAGCCATACGAAGTGGTTGGTGAAGCCCGCGGCGTTAGTGAAACGCGGCGCTGACTGACATCCACGCGCCGACGCCGGGGAAGTTCGAGGCATCTTGCGTCCAGGTCCATGACTCGGGCGATGTGGATGAGCCGTTGTAGAAGAGGCCCCAGCCGCCGTTCAAGTCACAGTGCGATGAGTTCGTCTCCGTGTTGTAGTGGGACGAGAGGAACTGGGCACCGGAGGGCGCGGTGAGGCCCGTGAAGGTGTTCCATCCGGCGCCTACCGTGATGAGAATGACTTCGTTCGGCTGCGACGGCGTGGCGGTGATGGTCGTCAGATTCCCACCGCTCCCGTCCGTGGATTGGTCGCCGATGTTGCTGGCGAGGCCATTTCCTGCACCGCCGAAATTGGTATCGAGTGGATCGCTCGACGCGCCGGCAATGTCGTAGAGGAACATGGTGTTGCCGTTGCCGCCGGAGGAGCGCGGGTGCATCGTCCAGGTCGTGAAGTAAGTCCCCGGAGTGACGCCCTTCGCGTACCAGACGTTACCTGCCGAGTCGCCGCCGTCTCCGAAATGGCTGGTCACCGTCGGCCCGATCTGAATGTAGGTGTTCACACCATCAGTGGCTGACGTTGGATACGCGCAATCCGTGCTGCTTGGATCCAAACAGCCGGAGCCGAACAGAACCGCGAACATGTTGCCGGTGATGGGAGTTTCGAGCGGGACGGTCGTGTCCTGCTCGCCTTCGGTGTCATCGTGTTGTACATAGACAACCCGGATACCCGCGGGCGGAGCTGCGCCGGTTTGGGCGGGTTTAAAGGCTGCGGCTGCGGTGATGAAGCTGGCTGAAGTGCTCAGCGTGAAGGATGGGACGAACGAGGCTGTCGAGTTGTAAACGCCGTATTGCACGCACGACGGGAACTTATCGGCAATCATCGCGCTTCGCAATGTCCAGTTGATATTGCTTTGCGAGCCTTTCGTGCAGCCCGAAATCGTTTGAACGCTGTCCACCACGGCCTGCTGGAATACGAGGTCGCCTGAAGTGGTGAGGGCGTTGAGCGCCGGAGTGGCGACCGTCGTGCCGCTGCCTGACTGGCAGGTGGCTTGATCGAGGGCGCCGGCGTTGAAGAATTCGTAGGGCTGCATCTGCACGAATTGGGTGCTCGAGAGGTGAACGTCGATGTCGTCGACGCCCGCTCGCACGCCCTGAACGTAGTAAATAGCGGAGACTACGCCGTGCGTGCCATCGGTGCAGGATACGCCGAGCTGGTAGGAATTGCCGCCTACATTGTCGGTGAACGACGGCGATTGCGCGGGCGTGTTGTAGCGCAGCAGCAGCACGAGCAGATTCCCCGAGATTGTGGGATTCGGCAGCGGGCAGTGGTATTGCGTGACTCGATCGCTGGTCTGCTTGTCGTCGTTCGAGAGTGGACAGCCCGCGCCGTTGCCGGCGTAACCGGGCGCGCCGGCGACTTGATTCGCCACAGTAATGGAAACGCCGGCGGAAGTGGCCTGGTTTCCGGAAGTGTCTGTGGCGACGGCTGTCAGAGTGTGGTTCGCGTTTGTCAGCGTCGTCGTATCGAGCGAGAAGTTGTAGGGCGAAGTTGTATCGGCTGAGCCAGAATTCACTCCATCGACTTGCAACTGCACGCTGGCCACCGCGATGTCGTCCGACGCGGTCGCCGTGATCGAGATCGTGCCGCCTACCGTTGATCCGGATATTGGAGAGGTGATGGAGACGCTGGGCGGGGTAGTGTCGGCGTTGACGGTCAATATCGCTGCGCCGCTGGACATGCTGCCGGCCGGATTGGTGATGCTGACTATGAAGCTCGCGCCATTGTCAGACGTCTTGGTCACTGGAGTTGTGTAGCTCGAAGATGTCGCGCCACTGATGTTCGCGCCGTTCTTCTGCCACTGATAGCTTAAGGGCGATGTGCCCGCGGCCGTGACGGAGAAGCTGGCGGTCTGGCCCGCTGTTACCGTTACGCTTGCCGGCTGCGCGGTGATGCTGGGCGGCGATTGGACCGTCAGCGATGCCGCACCGCTCGGCGTGTTGCCTGCGGCGTTGCTGACCACGACGCGGAAGGTCGAAGCGTTGTCGGCCGCGGTGGTTGGTGGAGTTGTGTAGCTCGCCGAAGTCGCACCACTGATCGTCGAGCCGTTCTCCTGCCATTGATAAGTCAATGGAGCTGTGCCTGATGCGACTACGGAGAATATCGCCACTTGGCCGACGTTTACCGTCTGATTTGCCGGTTGCGTGGTGATACTTGGAGGCACCTGGACCGTCAACGTACCGCTCGTGCTTGGAGTATTCCCTGCGACGTTGCTGACCATAACGATGAACAGCGCACCATTGTCGTTGGCGGTGGTCGCCGGAGTCGTGTAGCTCGCCGAAGTCGCGCCGCTGATCGGCGTCCCGTTCTTCTGCCATTGATAGGTCAATGGAGCTGTGCCGGTCGCAACAACGGAGAATGTCGCCACCTGGCCGACGATTACCGTCTGATTTGCCGGTTGCGTGGTGATGCTTGGCGGCGCCTGTACCGTGAGCGTTGCGGCGCTACTAGGGGTACTTCCCACCGGATTGCTCACGACGACACTGTACGTCGAGCCGTTATCCAACATGGATGTTGGGGGAGTTGTGTAGCTCGCGGATGTCGCGCCGCTAATCGCCGAGCCGTTCTGCTGCCATTGGTAGCTGAGTGGAGCGGTCCCGGCGGCTACAACTGAAAACGTGGCAGACTGGCCCACTGTAACGACTGTGCTCGCAGGTTGCATGGTGATATTTGGTGCCACGGGCGCGGCATTCACCGTCAGGGTTGCTGCGCTGCTGGTGACGGTGTCCGTGGGATCACTCACCACGACTTGAAATGCCGTACCGCTGTCGGTCACGGCCGTGGGCGGAGTTGTGTAGCTCGAGGAATTCGCGCCGGTGATTGGCGAACCGTTCGCCTGCCACTGGTAGCTGAGCGGCGAAGTTCCGGAGGCGATGACGGAGAAGGTGGCTGTCTGGCCCGCCGTCACCGCTTGACTCACCGGCTGCGCCGTAATCGTCAGCGGTATGGGAGCCGGGTTCACCGTCAACATGGTCGAACTGGTTACACCATTCAGGGATGCGCTGATGATTGAATTCCCGGTGCCGACGCCGCTGGCGAGGCCCGTCGAATTGATCGTCGCGACCAGAGGTGATCCTGAACTCCACGCGACCGACGAGGTCAAATCCTGAGTGCTGTTGTCGGTGTAAGTCCCGACGGCGTCAAACTGCACCGATTGCCCAACGGGAAGCGCGCCGTTCGCGGGAGTGACCGCGATCGAGACTCAGCGCCGGCGCTGCTACCGTCAAAGATCGTAGAACCGCAGACCGAGCCGGTGCACGCGCTTAGCGTCGCTGAGCCAGTCGCCACGGCATCAGCGGCGCCGAGATTGCTGGCATCGTCGGTGATGATTGCCACCGCGGCGTTGGAAGAGCTCCAGGTCACTGACGACAGCGTTTGTGTCGTGCCGTCGGTGAAAGTGCCCGTGGCGATGAAGCGCTGACTCGCGCCGAGTGGAACTGTCGGGGCTGCGGGACTCAGAGAAATCGAAACGAGCCCTGCGGGAATCAGCGTGCCCGGCTCGTACAGCTCTGCGCTGTTCGTGGCGACATTCGTACTGTCGGAGCCGCCGGCAATCAGAACCATCCCGTTGTTCAGCAGTGTCGTGGTTTGATATTCACGGGCGGTGTTCAAGCTGCCGGTCGGCGAAAAGGTGCCGCTGGTGGGATCGTACAGCTCCGCACTGGCCGAGACGCTGCCGCTAGCGCCTCCTGCAAGCAAAACCGTTCCGTTGTTCAGCAGCGTCGCGGTGTGATATTCGCGCGCAGTGTTCAGGCTAGCGGTTGGCGAGAATATTCCCGCTACGGGATCGAACAGCTCCGCGAGCGCTAAGACGCTGCCGTTAAAGCCTCCCGCGAGCAGCACCGTTCCGTTGTTCAGCAGGGTCGCGGTGTGATATTCGCGCGCGACGTTCAGGTTGCTGATAGTCGTGAAGGCACCGGCCGTGGGGCCGTACAGCTCGGCGCTGGCCAAGACGCTGCCGTTGAAGCCTCCCGCGAGCAGTACCGTTCCGTTGTTCAGCAGCGTTGCGGTGTGATACTCGCGTGCGGTGTTAAGGCTGCCGGTTGGAGAGAACGTTCCGGCCACGGGATCGTAGAGCTCCGCACTAGCCGAGATGCTGTTCGTACTGTCAACGCCGCCCGCGATCAGGACCTTTCCGTTGATCAGCAGCGTCGCGGTGTGATATCCGCGCGCGGTGTTAAGGCTGCCGGTTGGCGAGAATGATCCGGCCACGGGATCGTAAAGCTCCGCGGCGGACGTTGCACTATTCGTGCTGTCAAAGCCTCCTACAATCAGAACTTTTCCATTATTCAAAAGCGTCGCGGTCTGATATTCGCGTGCGGTGTTCAGGCTGCCGGTCGCCGAGAAAGTCCCGGCCGCAGGATCGTAGAGCTCAGCGGTGGCCGAGGCGCTATTGCTGCCGTCAAAGCCTCCCGCGAAGAGAACCTTTCCATTATTCAGCATAGTCGCGGTGTGATCTTCGCGCGCGGTGTTGAGGCTGCCGGTGGGAACGAAACCGGGAGTGACCAGCAACGCTGCCTGATTGCTGCCAATGGAGTTGTACGCCGCTTGAATCGTCGTCTGTCCTGTCGAAGCGGCGGAGGCCATGCCCGTATTGGCGCCGATTGCGGCTACGGTCACTACCGAGGATGTCCAGGTGGCCGACGAGGTCAGGTCCTTCGTGCTGTTGTCGGCGTAAGTCCCGGTGGCGCGAAATTGCATGCCTCGCCCAACGGGTACGGTTCCGTTCGTAGGGTTAACCGCGATCGAGACCAGCGGCGGCGGCGCGACGGTCAGGTTGGTTGAGCCGCTGATCGAGTTCAAAGTCGCCGTAATCGTGGAGCTGCCCTGCGCGACGCTGGTGGCCAGGCCCTGAGTGCCGGACGTATTGCTAATCGTCGCTACAGCCGGAACGGACGAATTCCAAGCCACGGAAGCGGTGAGATCCTGAGAGCCGCTACTGAACTTGCCGGTGGCCACGAATTGCTGTGCGGTTCCCGAACTGAATCGATGGATTAGCAGGTGTGACGGTGATCGATGTGAGCCCACTGGCGTTGCCAGTGCCGGTAAGACCGACCAAGCTCGGGCTGCCAAAGGCGCTGTAGGGAATCGTGAGAGTGCCGGACCGGGCGCCGACTACTCTAGGTGTCAATGTCACTCCTACTTTGCATGTGAGTCCGGCCCCGACACTGGAGCCACAGGTGTTGCTGGCCAGTGCAAAATCTCCGGTGATGACGATGGGCGAAATTGCCAGAGACGTATTGAGATGGTTAGTGAGCGTGACAGTCTGAGCGGAACTCGTCGTGCCCACAGTGCGGCTGGAAAATGTCAGGCTCGTGGCCGAAACAGTGACGGGCAAGGAACCCGTCCCGCTGACGGCTGACTGTCTGCGGACTGTTCGTGGCGTTGTCGTTAAATGTCAACGTGCCGACGTGCGAGCCAGTCGTGGCCGGAGAAAATGTAACGCTGATCGTACACGTGGCTCCAGCCGCGATACTTGCGCCGCAAGTGTTGGTTGCGATCGAGAAGTCTCCGCTCGGCAGAAATGCCGGAAAATCGTGAGTAGCGTGTTCTTGCGATTCGTCAGCATGACTGATTTAGCCGAGCTGACGTTTCCGACCGCCACCGTCCCGAAATTCACGCTGGCCGCCGAAAGCGTGACCTGAGCTCACGCCGGTGCCTGAGAGGGCCACGGACTGTGGGCTCGTCGACGCGCTATGGGTTACCGTCAGCGTCGCGGTTCGATTGCCCAACGCCGAAGGCGTAAACGTAACGGTGATGCTGCAACTCTTTCCTGCGCCGAGCGTGGCTGGACTGAGTGGGCAGTTCCCCGCCCAACGCGAAGTCGGCGGGAGCGGTTCCGCTGGCGATTGCGATGCTGTTGATGGTCATCGCAACGGATTGCGTATTCTTAAACGTAGCGGTGGCAGGAGCGCTGGCGATGCCAACTGCCTGGTTGCCGAAGGATAAGTTGGAGGGGGTCAGTCTGGTCTGCGCGAATGCCGGAGAACTTAGCAGGACGACGGAAGCTGCGAGGATGATTCTGAACCAGCCGGGGGATGTTTCACCCAAGCTCGAATTGGAGCGACGAGAATGACCGGGACCGATCGGTCTGCCCGTGAAGGCCTCCAGCTCAGGGCGGGGAAGTCCAGCCCGAAGGTCTTAACTTTGGCCGATTCGTCCGTACTTGCCAAAAAAATTCTCAAGGCAAGTTTCAGAAATGAGACACTCACTGGTAATTTACGCGAAGCAATTTGTCAACAAAAATCGCTCAGTGCCGCTCGATTATCAGAATGGTTGGCTCCTGCAAAGTAGAAATGTCCGCTTTTCTAGGTGCCGAGGGGCCGCAATCGGGCGGTGAAGTGCCGCAGGAAGGGAGCGTGGTGCACCAGTTCGTATCCGGGAATTTTTTCGCGCCGGCGCCAGACATCCAGGATGACCTCGACCACATATTCGATGTGGCTTTGCGTGTAGACACGGCGGGGAATAGCCAAGCGGACCAGGTCCATGGTGGCGTGTTCTGCGAACATAAGCGTGCCGATCTCCACGGAGCGGATGCCACCTTCGAGATAAAGCTCGACAGCGAGGGCGACACCCGGAAATTGCGAAACCGGGATATGCGGCAAGAATGCGCGCGCATCAATGTAAATCGCGTGACCTCCCGGCGGTTGCACGATGGGCACGCCCTGGGCGGCAATGTGATCTCCGAGAAACGCCGTGGAAGCAATGCGGTAATGGAGATAGTCCTCTTCGAGAGCTTCATTCAGACCGACCGCGATCGCTTCAAGGTCGCGGCCGGCCAGGCCGCCATAGGTAGGGAAGCCTTCGGTGAGAATCAAAAGATCCTTTTCTTGCTGGGCCAGGGCATCGTCATTGGTGCAGAGGAAGCCGCCGATATTGGCAAGACCATCTTTTTTCGCGGACATAGTGCAGCCATCGGCATAGGAAAACATCTCGCGGGCTATTTCGCGCGGGGACTTGGCGGCGTAGCCGGGCTCCCGCAGCTTGATGAAGTAGGCGTTTTCCGCGTAGCGACAGGCGTCGAGGTACAGCGGGATGCCATGCTTCTTGCAGATTTGCTTCACATCGCTAATGTTGGCGAGCGAGACCGGTTGACCCCCGCCGGAATTGTTAGTCACCGTCAGCATCACCAGCGGAATCTTCTTCGCGCCCTCGCGCTCGATCAATTCCGTGAGGCGAGCGGTATCCATATTTCCCTTGAAAGGATGTAGGTGCGCGGGTTCCCTGGCTTCGGGAACGGGAAGGTCGACAGCCTGGGCGCCGACGAACTCGCAATTGGCGCGTGTGGTATCGAAGTGCGTGTTGTTGGGAACAATGTCGCCCTTCTTGCACATGACGTTGAAAAGGATGCGTTCGGCGGCGCGGCCCTGATGCGCGGGAATCACGTGGCGAAAGCCGAAAATGGCCTGAACGGAGTTGCGAAAGCGCGTGAAGCTGGGCGAGCCGGCATACGATTCGTCGCCGCGCATCATGGCCGCCCATTGCTCGGTGGACATGGCCGAGGTGCCGGAATCGGTCAGTAGATCAATGAGAATCGCTTCGGACTCGACAAGGAAGAGATTATAGCCGGCCTCCTCGATGAGCTTTTGACGCTGCTCCCGCGTGGTGCTGCGGATGGGCTCGACGCTTTTTATCCGGAAAGGCTCGATGATGGGGCGAATCGACACGGATTAATCAAACTCCCCGCAGACACTACCACACTTGAATGCCCCAAACCGCGGGATGAACACACTTCAACGGCTATCCAAAAAATGCCTGAGATCATGCCGCAATACGGAATACGCTTGGTCGTGTCGCTTTTCCGGCAGCGCCTATTTCGTCCGAAGAGAAGAACGGATGAATCGAAATCTCAGCGGGCGCGACGCCGTAAGACATCCTCGGCCCAGCTTAATGCTGCCATGGCGCGAGGGAATCCGATGGTCGTTAGCGTAAGCAGAATCGCGTGCCGGATCTCATCTGCGGACACGCCCGCTGCCCGGGCAGTTCGTACTGCGGAATGAACGCCGCCTTCCGTCTGAGCTGCCGCGGCGATGGCCACCTTTGCAATGCGCCGCGTACTCTCGTTCAGGGGGCCGGCTTCATGACATGCCTCTCCCAGTTGCTCAAAATGCTTCCAGACGGCGGGATATGACCTCCGCAGATTTTGAATCGATGAGGGTAATTTGGATTTCATTCTGTTTACCTCGGAACATCGCCGCCATTCTACAGTCGTTTTCGAGGGGATTTTAGATCAGTTTCTGGCGGCTGGCGTGGATGACGGTTTCGAGGCGGCTGCGGGTGCCTAGCTTCCGGCCGGCGTTGTTGATGTGATTGCGCAGGGTGCGTGCAGTGATATGCAGCGCCCGCGCCACATCGGCGGGGCCTTTTCCTTCGGCAAGCAGGGAGAGCACGCGCCGCTCCTGTTCAGTGAGGGGAGAAACCGGCGGAGAGGGCCCGTGGTCATCAGAGAGTACAGCGAGTTGTTGGGCTGCTCCGAGAACCTTTTGAGCGAGCTCTTCTTTCTTCCTCTGGCGCGTGATATCGCGGGCCAGATGCACCACCAGACGACGCTTGGTCCGGTCGTCGAAGAAAACCAGGATGGACACATTCACCCATAGGCGTTGTCCACCGTTTGCCTTTACCTCGAGGTCGTAATTGGAGACCTCGCGCTTCGCATGCGCGCACTCGATCACCGAACAGTTTTCACTGCAGACGGCGTTGCCCAGTGGGCCTCTGCCTTGAAAAAGTGCGGCGCACGGATGGTCAAGCACTGTGGCTGAAGGATAGCCAAAGAGTTTTTCTGCAGCGCGGTTCCACGAACGAATCATGCCCAACTCGTCCACGCTGAACGCGGCGTCGGCCGTGCTTTCCAGCAGCGTGAAGAGTTCTCTTTCCAGCATTGAAGAGCCGTGACAATCGCCCCAGAGGCTAGGTCAAAGCGACGATTGCCGAAAAATGTGGGGCGAGGAGAATCTCGACATCAAGATATGGAACTCCGTTAGTCATGTCAAACAGCATTTTATCGAAGCCCTGCTCTTACGCGATCCGAGCCATGGCGCATCTCGCGGAACAGCCTCTGGGGCGGCTCTCCAGCAGCCGCGAGATTTGCGATCAGGAAAATATTCCGCCTGCGTTCCTCGGAAAAGTCCTTCTACCGCTGTGCCGATGCCGCATGTTGCATTCAGTCCGGGGAATCGGCGGGGGTTACGAGTTGGCTGTGCCGCCCGACCAGATCCGGCTTCTGGAGATTGTGCAGGCGATCGATGGGCCGCCATTGGATGGTTGCATTCTGGAAGATCATCCCTGCGGGAATTCACGCGAGTGCCTGTTGCACCCCATGTGGTCGGCTCTCCGGGAGCAATTTGTGAATTATCTCGAGCACACCACCGTGGCGGATTTGGCGCAGATGCGTAAGTCTACGCGCGTCCCGATTCCTAAGGCAGCCGATACGTCTGAACTGATTCCGTCAACGAAGCAAGGAGAGCGACGATGGCGACCACAACTGCAGTGACTCCGAGCCAGGGCCGCTGGATACCCAGCACCTGCGGCATGTGCCTGCACGGCTGCGGAATCAAAGTGTATGTCGAGAAGGGCGTGGCGCTCAAGATCGAAGGCGATCCCACGAACCCGGACAACCTGGGCAAGCTCTGCCCGAAAGGCAACGCCGGCCT
This sequence comes from uncultured Acidobacteriota bacterium, assembly GCA_963812645.1. Taxonomy (GTDB): domain Bacteria; phylum Acidobacteriota; class Terriglobia; order Acidiferrales; family UBA7541; genus Palsa-147. The sequence goes on along the minus strand of CAWEVU010000010.1, from coordinate 485,119 downwards.
GGCCCGACTTTATGATTCCACTCGAGTGCTCCATCCCATGAAGCGCACCAACCCGAAGAAGGGTCTGCATGAAGATCCACGATGGGTGCAAATCAGTTGGGATGAAGCGTATGAGATCGTGGCGCGCGAGCTCGGTAAGGTACGCCGCGACGATCCCCGCAAGCTGCTCTGTGCCCTCGGCGACTTCCAGCGAATTCTCTTCTGGGGCTGGCCGGCCGTCTTCGGGTCGCCGAATTTCTTTACTTCACTCGGAAATTATTGCGGCGGTTCCTATCATCCGGTGAACGGGAGCGTAGATGGCTCTTTTGCCTCCATCAACGACTACGAATATTGCAACTACTGGATTCAGATCGGCTCCGGCGACGGCTTCTCCTCGCACCTGCATCTTTCCGGAAGCGCCAAGCGCATGGCCGATGCGCGCATGCGCGGGATGAAAGTGGTGTCACTCGACCCACGCTGCTCCATTGCGTCGGCAAAAGCGGATGAATGGATCCCGATCATCCCCGGTACGGATCGCGCCTTCGTCCTCGGCATGGCGCATGTTCTCGTTCACGAGCTCCGCCGCTATGACCGTGAATTCCTCCGTGACCGCACCAATGCGCCTTATCTGGTGAACGAAAATGGCGATTTCTTGCGCGATGCCGGCGGCAAAGCCCAGGTTTGGGATTTGAGCGCAAACGTCCCACGTGTCTGGGATGAGGTTCCCCCCGAGTTCATGGCCCTGGAAGGCGCCTTCTTCCACGATGGCATGACCGTCCGCACCGGGTTCCAAGTGTGGAAAGATATCCTGCTCGAAAATACGCCCGAGAAGATGGCCGAAATCACCACGGTACCGGCCTCCACCATCCGAAAGATTGCGAAGGAGTTTGTGGACGCCGCGCAGATCGGCGCCACGATCGAGATCGAGGGCAAGACCTATCCGTATCGTCCCGCCGCTCTCAATTACTACCGGGGGTCACAATCCCACGGCAACGGTTTGTTTGACAACATGACCTTCAAGCTCTTCAACATGCTGGTGGGAAACATCGACGTTCCCGGTGGGCATCTGGGCGTACCTCTCGATCACCGGGGGTTTTTCGTCAGCCCGGGCGAGGATGGCATGGTGAAGCCCGAGCCGCACCAACTTCATCCCGCGCCAGCCTTCAAGTACCCGGCGGATTCGAGTCACTTGATGGAGTGGTTTCCCATCGGTTTCGACGCCGGTCAGCTCAACGCCGAAACGCTTCTGAATCCCGAGCGCTTCGGGTTGAACTACCGCCCGGAAGCCATGCTGATCTACCACTCGAACCCGTGGTGGAACATGCCGGAGACCGACAAGATTGAGGAAATCTTCCAGCAGATGAAATTTGTCGTCGCCATTGAGATTCAGGAGACGGAATCCACGCAATGGGCCGATGTCTTCCTGCCAGACCAGACATTCCTCGAATCCACCCTCCTCAATTGCCTCGAGCCGCCCGCGGTCACCGGCCATTCGCTGCGCCAGCCGGTGGTGAAGCCTCTTGGCGATACCCGGGACGCCTTTGAGATCCTCACTGAATTGTCGGAGCGGATGGGTTTTCGCGACAACTGGAATGATCTTTTGAACATGGTGTGTGGCTTCACGGCCAATCCAAAGTATCTATTGGATCCAGACAAGCGCTACGGCGTCGAGGAATTTTGGGACGTCTACGCGCGCAGCGTCTACGGCGAAGAGCGGGGACTCGATTGGTTCAAAGAGCACGGGCACGCGGTGCGCTACCGCACTCCGGCAGAAACCTACATGCCTTACGGAAGCTTGCGCATCCCCTTCTACTTCGAGTTCATCAAGCGCACTGGCGACGAGATGCGGCAAAAGTTCTCCGAAGTGGGCCTCAAAGACTGGCCGCTCGACAACTACCAGCCGCTTCCGTACTGGAAGAACTCGCAGGTAATCGACGACGGGAAGGCCGGGTACGAGTATTTCGCCATTACCTTCAAAGAAAGTCTGCACACCTTCGCCGACACCATGGTCATGCCGTGGCTTTCGGAAGTCAGCGAGAAAGATCCCGTTCACGGAGGGATCCTGATTAATTCCATTACCGCCCGCAAACTGGGATTCAAGACGGGTGACCGCATTCGTTTGACCTCACCGGCGGGAAGCATCGAAGGCGGAGTGCAGGTGGTCGAGGGCATCCATCCCCAGGTTTTCGGCGTGAGCAATTCCATCACGCGAAACGTCGTGACCAACAAAAGAGTGAAGACGCGAGGAACGCACTTCAACCGGCTGTTGACCGGCTCCATGAAATATACCGACAGCGCGACCGGCGGACTCGAATCCACCGCGCGCGTGCGCGTCGAGCGCCTGCAAAGGTAGATGACCATGCCGATTGCCAATGTCGCTGCCCTGGGTACCACGCGCAAGATGCTGGGTTTCAGCCGCAGCACGGTCGAGTTTGACGGCGCCACGATCGCCGATCTGCTGCGCCAGTTGCCCACACAGGACGGGCGTCCCCTCTACGACACTCTCGTGTGCAACGGCAAATTACGGCCCGACTTCGCCATCGTCGTGGATGGATTGAGTCTGGGGGCAGATCAGTTGGACCGGCAACTGCAAGGCGGCGAACAGATCGTCACTATGGCGATCATTCGTCATCTGGCCGGTGGTTAGCAGATATCGCTCTGTGAGGTGCTGCGATGGCTCGATTGGGGATGGTAATTGATCTCAAGCGCTGCATCGGCTGCAATGCCTGCACCCTGGCGTGCAAGCAGGAAAACGGCACGCCCGAAGGAATCCACTTCGCGCGCGTCGTCACGCAGGAGGTCGGGACCTATCCCCAAACGAAACGTACGTTCCTCCCCACTCTCTGCAATCACTGCTCGGATGCTCCCTGTGCCGCCGCCTGCCCCACCGGAGCGACCTACATTCGTCCCGACGGAATCGTCATGGTCAACCACACTTTGTGCATCGGCTGCCGCGCCTGCAACGTGGCATGTCCTTATATGAACCGCCATTTCATCGAGCACGGGCTGCTCAAGCATGGATACAGCACTGACGGAATCAGCCCATTGGAAGCCATCAAGTTCGCCGATTTCGACGAAGGCACCAATATTAAGTGCACGCTCTGCGCCCACCGCATAGATCAGGGCCTGGAGCCGGCTTGCGTGGTGACCTGCCCCACCGACGCACGCATCTTCGGCGACTGGGAGGACGAAAACGGCAAATTGCAGCGCCTCCTGAAGGAACGAGAAGGCTGGGCTTTGCTGCCGGAGTACGAGACAAAACCGAACGTCTATTATCTCGATGCATAGGCCGCGAATCTTTTGGGATTAGAACGGAGAAAAAGCATGGCGACACAAGAGTTGTTGATTGCTCCACACCGATTCGCCGCTGGATATCATCGCCAGACGTTTTGGAACTGGCTGATCGGAACCGCATTCTTCTTCGGCGGCTTGGGCGGAGGATTATTCCTCGTCTCGCTGCTGACGGGCCACGTTGCGGGAATGATCGCTGGTTTCCTGATCGTAGTCGTTGGCAAGAACACCGCGCATCTCCTCTTTCTTGGCCGCCCGGAGCGCTTCCTGTCGGCAGCGAGACGGCCGGACCGCTCCTGGATCGCCCGCGGAATCTGGGCTATGGGCATTTTTATGGTGACTGGTGTGTTGAGCATCTTGCTCCAGGCTCACGTACAGTTCATTCACCTCTCGCAGCCCGCCGCCAATTTGACTTTCGCACTCGCTACCGCTTCCGCTCTGTTCATCGCGTGTTACGACGGTTTTCTCATGAGATCTTCCGCGGGCGTGGCGTTCTGGCGGACGCTGTTGCTGCCCCTCTTGCTGTTCATGTACGCCTCGCTCGGAGGCATCACTCTTTCATTGACCATTCGCGAGCTTCGCGGTGAAGTTCCGCCGGCAGGTCTCGAATCTCTCGAACATGGACTGCTAGTCGCCAACTTCTTGATCTTGGCAATTTATTTTTACCGCATGAGCCGGTCGCTTCCGGCCGCCCGCGCGACCCTGGGCGAATGGCTGCGCGGAACTTACGCACGGTTTTTTTTCGGACTCGTCTTGCTGGTCGGGCTGGCAGCCACGTTACTGCTTTCGCTCTTGCACTCCACTCTGCATTCCTCCCTGTTAATCGTGCTGATCGCAAGCTGTGAGCTGATTGGGGACTTTTCGATGATGATGCTGATGTTGAAGGCCGGACTCTTCAGTGAGCAGATCGCGGCCGCGTATAACCGGGCCACGGCGTTTGACCGCCCGCGTTTCCCGGTTTCTGTGCGCATTCCATAAGGCAAGCAAGGCAGCAGAGAGCACGGTCTCTGGCCGGTCGATTACTTCGAGCGTGCACTCGAAGAAGGTAAGTTCCTCACCGACGTTTGGGTGTGACGAGTGACATTGCGTTCGTGTACGCAAAAAAGGACGGTGAAGTTGACGTCGTGCGATTCGCGGCTGCAACTCCGGGAACTGTTGGCGCAAGATCAGATTCGGTTCGGCGTTTCTCTCATCTCTGATCCTTGACGGGAGGGCTGTTCAAGAAAGCCAACAAGTGGCTCAGGTCGCCCTCGTTCAAAGTGGGCCACCCCAGACTCAGCGCCTCGGCCTTCGAATACATGCGCGGTCCGTGGGACCAAAGAGCCAGGGCGAAGCTCACGGGCGTAAAGACCTTGCCGACTTTCCTCAGCTTGGGGCCGTATTTCCCTCCGCTCGCGTCGCTTCCATGGCACTGACTGCACTTACGCTCGTTGAATAGCTCCTGTCCAATGATGGGTGAGCCTCCGAGCTCGAAATAGCGCACGCTGTAAAGGAATGCAATCAGATCGGCCATATCCTGACCTTCAAAAGTGGGGCGCTCGAGGAATGACGGCGATCGCCAATAACAGGACGGGCCGCGGTTCGAAAGCGGAAATATAGCGGGCGCACTCAGACAGATTGTGAGAACGCCGCGAATCGCACACAGAGTTTATCGCGTGAGATTGAATGTTCCTTTCAGTTCAATTTTCTCGGACGAACTGCCGACGAGGATGGAGAACTCGCCTGGCTGGGCCGTCCATTGTTTGGTGGTGACGTCGTAATAGGAAAATGATCTACGGTTTAGCTTGAGTGTGAGCCGCTGTGATTCATTGGGTCGAAGGAAAACCTTCGCGAAGCCTTTCAACTCTTTAACGGGGCGAGGCACCGGGGAGTGCGCGTCGCCGATGTAGAGTTCCGCGACGTCGGCGCCGGTCCGCGCGCCGGAATTCTTGATCTCGAACGAAACTACGACGGAATCAGGATCCGCTCCGGCCTGAGGAGAAATGCTCAGATGACTATACTCGAATTTCGTGTAGGAAAGTCCATAGCCGAAAGGAAACAGCGGTTTTGTCGAGGAGCGATCGTAGCCGCGATAACCGAGCAAAACTCCTTCGGTGTACGCGACCTTTTTCTCTCCCGGATTGGGATAGTAGCTCTTGAATGTTGGGTTGTCTTCCCAGCGCCGCTCGAAGGATGCGGGAAGCTTGCCTGACGGGTTGACGTCGCCGAAAAGAATTTGGGCGAGTGCGTCGCCCCCTTCTTGGCCGGGATACCAAGCATGAAGAATCGCCGGCACTGATTCGATCCAGCCGGTCATATCAACATTTCCGCCGGCGGTAATTACGAGGATCACATTCTTGTTCACGCTGGAAATCTCGCGGATCAACTGATCCTGCCCGCTGGGAAGCTGAAACGTACGGTCCGCGCCTTCGGATTCCGTGGAAGGATCGAAGCCGACGCAAAGAATGACGGCATCGGCACGCGCGGCGAGGGGCTTCGTTTCGCGGCCGATCCCATATTCCGCGGGAATGACTCCGAAGTGCACAGCTGCACTTCCAACTGCTTCGAAGTATTCCAATCTGATTTTGTAGGCGCGCCCGACTTCAAGAGACCGCGTGGCCAGATCGAGCGTCTCGCTGTGCCGCTGCCAATCGTCCACGATGCGCTGCTCATCGAGGTATAGCCGCACTCCATCATCCGCGGAAACGTAGAATTTGAAATCGCCGGATTTCTTCGGCACGTAGTAGCCCGTCCAACGAGCGGAGAAATGATCGATGGGTCCATCCGGCCGGTAGCTGCCATCACCCCAATCGAAATCGACGCTCGGATCGGTGCGCACGAGCGCCGGAGGATCCTCAAGGTCCTGATTATCGAAGTACTCCGCGTGCAAGCCGTTCTCGCCGCCACTCGGCTCAGTGCGAAACTCGGATTGCGCCACGACTTCGCTGACAGGGACTGTATCGGCCGCGTAAAGAACTTTTGCGCCGGTGCCGAGATAATTGCTGACTCCTTCGAGATAGCTCACGGAATTGAACGGAGTAACCAGCGAACTTCCGCCCCCGCCTACCACCGCAGGATAAGCGTCTGGACCAATGACGGCGATCGTTTTGAGATTTCGTTTGTCGAGAGGAAGAATGTTATGGGCATTTTTCAATAGGACCATGCTGCTCTCGGCTTCTTCGAGGGCGAGCTTGCGGCCTTCCTGGCTGAGCGCTGGAATCGAGGGATCAGTCTGATCGCGATCGAAGAAGCCGAACTCGATGGCTTTCCGCAAAATCCGGCGAACTTTGTCGTCAATCGTCGCCAACGTCACGTTGCCCTGTTGAACCGCCGGCAGCAGCGTGGCGCGATTCATGAAGACGCCGGATGGCATTTCGAGATCGAGGCCGCCATTGGCAGCGGCGACGCCATCATGCGTCGCGCTCCAATCGGACATGATGATTCCATCGAACCCCCATTCCTTCTTCACGACTTCATTATTGAGATAGGCGTTCTGGGTCATGTGCACGCCGTTCACGAGATTGTAGGAGTCCATGATCGCGGCGAGATGGGCTTCTCTGACGGCGGCCTCAAACGCGGGCAGATAAATTTCACGGAGAGTGCGTTCGTCGATGTCCGAACTGGTGGTCTTGCGATCGTATTCCTGATCATTCGCTACGAAATGCTTTGCTGTTGCCATTACGTGCTGGGACTGGATGCCCTCGATTTCGGCGACGGCGATTCGCGAGGCGAGATATGGATCTTCGCCGAAGTACTCGAAATTCCTGGCGCACATGGGCGCGCGATAGATGTTCATTCCGGGACCGAGAATGATGTGAACGCCGCGGGCACGAGCGTCGCGGCCCATCATGACTCCGACGCGCGAGGCGAGATCGGTATCCCAGGAAGCGGCCAGCCCGATCCCGGCGGGATAGGCGGTCGTCGGGCCGTAATCGTGCACACCCAGAGGACCATCGGACATTTTCAGCGTGGGAATTCCGAGGCGCGGAAACGAATGCGTATACATATTCGGGATGCCGCCAATCAAGTCGATTTTCTCTTCTAGGGTCATGCGGCTGAGAATCGCTTCGACGCGTTGTTCGGAGTCCTGCGCTTCGAAATGCTGTGCTGCGAAGAAAAGTCGGGGGACACTCCCGGCAAATACCAGGACGAGGGCGAGTCTGAGGCCTCGCATGTTGATCTTGAATCCTTGAATCGGGCGGTGCCCGCCCGGCAGGTTGCGCACGGCAATTCTACCGAAATGCGCGTACGAGTTCAGCGGAAATGTAAGTAGGGAAAGAAGTTATCTTGCCTCGGGAGAACCCGGCTTAGACGGGTCGTAAATCCGAGCATCATCGAAGCGCGTTGCGTTCAAGTGGGGCAACTTGGCGCGTGAGCGGCCGCTCTCCTGACGTGTGACGGGCGTCACACCCGGCTGTGTGATGAGGCACAGATAATGTTGCCGGGGAGACCGAGAATGCAGGAGTGAGAGCTGAAGGAGCCCGGTCATGAACATCCCCAATGTTCTCAACCACTCATCGGATCGGCTCCCTCAGGCAGGCTTTGTGGGCTGGCAAAATGCCAGTTCGTCTGTAGCTTTTTCGGAGACCGGCAGTTGCGCGGATAGAGTCTCGACCGGTGGTAGGGCGAAGCGCGTCGCAGGAGTCCGAGGAATTGTCCATGGGAAAGGGGAACGAACGTGAGTTCCTGGGAGACCGAATACCGAACTAAGTTGCACTCGGCGGATGAGGCGTTGCGCGTGGTGCAATCGGGAATGCGCGTTTACATCCAGCCGGGTTGCGCCGAGCCGGAAACGCTGGTGGAAGCGCTGCTGAAACGCGCTCCCTTCGTTCGCGACGTCGAAGTGGTCCATCTTCTTACGCTTGGATGCGCGGACTATGTGGCGCCGGAAATGGCGGGACACTTCCGGCACAACGCGTTCTTCATCGGCGGCAACGTGCGCGCTGCGGTAAACGATGGCCGCGCGGACTACACGCCCGTATATCTGAGCGAGGTCGAAGAACTTTTCGAGAGCGGCGCCATGCCGCTGGACGTGGCATTGATCGAGGTTTCACCACCGGACACGCACGGTTTCTGCTGCTTTGGAGTGGGCGTGGATACCACGCTGACTGCGGCGAGATGCGCGCGCCATGTGATCGCACAAGTCAACGACCAGATGCCGCGGACCTTCGGCGATAGTTTCATCCACGTCAGCCAGATTCACGCGTTCGTCGACTCATCGCGGCCGCTTTGCCAATTGCCCAAGCAGGAGATTTCCGAACTGCACGTGGCCATTGCCCGGAACGTCGCCAGCCTGATCGGCGACGGCGCGGTGATCCAGACTGGTATCGGCGGAATCCCCGACGCCGTGTTGCCATTCTTGATGGACCGAAAAGATCTGGGTGTGCACTCAGAACTCGTGTCCGACAGCGTGATCCCGCTGATCGAAGCGGGGGTGCTCAACGGAGCGCGCAAAAACTTCAAGCCGCGCAAGATCATCCTGGGATTCGCGCTTGGGACGAAGAAGCTTTTCGATTTTGTGGATAACAATCCGATCTTCGAATTCCACCCAAGTGCTTATTCCAACGATCCGGCACTGATCGCGCGGAACGACAACATGGTGGCGATCAATTCCGCCCTGCAGGTGGACCTGACCGGGCAGGTGTGCTCCGATTCTATCGGAACAAATTTCTACAGCGGCATAGGCGGGCAAGTGGACTTCTTGCGGGGCGCCGCACATTCCAAGGGAGGCAAACCAATCATCGCGCTGCCTTCGACGGCGCGCAACGGCGAGACTCCCCGCATCGTGCCAACGCTCACCGCCGGGTCGGGCGTAGTGACCAGCCGCGGGCTGGTGCGATACATCGTCACCGAATACGGCGTGGCCAATCTCCATGGCAAGACCATCCGCGACAGAGCTAAGGCGCTCATCGAGATCTCTCACCCGAAATTCCGGGACGAGCTGTATGAGTACTGCGAACGCACCAAGTGGCTGCAGCATCCGCAACTCCAGCCGGTTGGTGAAGTGAGGTGAGTATGGCCACTACAGCACGCGGAAACGTCTTTATCAACGAGGACGAGTGCAAAGGATGCGGGCTGTGCGTCGAGTCGTGCCCTCCTCACTGCTTGGCGCTGGCGCCGGAATTGAGTGGATACGGCGTGCATCCGGCGCGCTATTCCGGCATGGATTGCACGGGCTGCGGTATCTGTTTTTACTGTTGCCCCGAACCCGGAGCAATTACCGTTTACCGGCTAAAGAAGCCGGCCAAGGCTGTGGAGGTAGCGCAGCCGGGAGGCAGTTATGCCGCAGCTTTGTAAGGGCAACGTAGCGGTAATGAAGGGCGCTCTGCTGGCAGGCTGCCGCGCTTTCTACGGCTATCCAATCACTCCCGCAAGCGAAATTACCGAGGCCGCGGCGCTGTTTCTGCCGCAAGTGGGCGGAACGTTCTTGCAGGCGGAAAGCGAAGTCGCCGCTATCAACATGGTGTATGGAGCGGCTGCCGCGGGAGTTCGCGTCATGACCGCCTCCTCGGGACCGGGTCTCAGTCTGATGCAGGAAGGCATCTCCTATATCGCCGGAGCGGAATTGCCCTGCGTGATCGTGGACGTGATGCGCGGCGGACCGGGGCTCGGCAATATCGCGCCGGAACAAAGCGACTATTTCGCGATGGTCAAGGGTGGTGGGCACGGCGATTACCACAACATCGTTCTCGCTCCGGCTTCTGTGCAGGAAATGTCCGAACTGACCACGCTGGCTTTTGACCTGGCCGACAAATACCGCAATCCCGTGATCGTCCTCGCCGACGGCTTCGTTGGACAGATGATGGAGAAGCTCGATCTGACCTACCGCGAAGCGATGCCGCCCGAAAAACCCTGGGCCGTGAAGGGAACACCAGAGACGCGCAAGAATCTGGTCTCTTCCATCTTCCTCGAGCCTGACGAACTGGAAGAACATCAGCGGCAGATGGAAGCGAAATACGCGCGGGCACGCAACGAGGAGACGCGTTACGAAGAGTACCGCACACAGGACGCCGACGTGCTGCTGGTAGGATACGGAATCGTTTCCCGCGTTTTGCGTTCAGTCGTGGAAGAGGCGCGCCGCAAGGGGTTGAGGGTGGGATTGTTCCGGCCAATTACCTTGTGGCCATTCCCATCGAATGCCGTGTCGCAAGCCGCGACGCGCGCCGGAAAAGTGCTGGTTGTCGAGCTAAGCAACGGACAGATGGTGGAAGACGTGCGCCTTGCTGTAAACGGCAAGGTGCCCGTGGAATTCTACGGACGAACCGGTGGCAACGTGCCGTCGGTGGAGGAAATCTGCGCCGAATTGATGGCTCGCGCAGCGTTGACCGTCTAAGTGAAGGGGACGCCCATGACCAATCAAGAAGAAGTGGCAATCAAGGGGCTCGAGGCAGACGCCACGAAGTACGAAGTGGTCCAGTCCAAGTCGCCGGTCTTCTACGAAATCTTTGAACGCAAGTCTGATTTGAAACATCAGACGCACTACTGCCCCGGCTGCGGGCACGGCATCGTGCACAAGCTGATCGCCGAGGCGATCGAGGATTTGAATCTCCAGGAGAAGACCATCTTCGTGAGTCCGGTGGGCTGCTCCGTGTTTGCCTACTACTACTTCGACTTGGGCAACGTGCAGGTGGCGCACGGGCGCGCTCCGGCTGCGGCGACAGGCATCAAGCGGTCATGCCCGGACAAGATGGTTATCTCGTATCAGGGTGACGGTGACCTGGCGGCAATCGGCTTGGCGGAAATCGTGCACGCCGCGAATCGCGGAGAAAAAATCACCGTCATTTTCGTGAACAACGCGATTTATGGAATGACCGGCGGACAGATGGCGCCTACCACGCTGGTCGGACAGAAGACCACCACCTCGCCGTTCGGCCGTCGGCCGGTTAATGAAGGCTTCCCGATGCACATGGCCGAATTGCTGGCGTCGCTGGAAGCCCCGGTGTACATCGAGCGCGTGGCGCTCTCTGACAATAAGAACATCATGAAAGCGCGTCGGGCGATTCGCAAGGCGCTTGAAATTCAGCGCGATGGCGTGGGCTTCTCGTTTGTCGAGGTCCTATCGCCGTGCCCGACGATCTGGGGCAAAGAGCCGGTGGAAGCGCGCGAGTGGGTGGAGAAGAGCATGATCCCGGTGTTCCCTCTGAATGTGTTCCGCGACCGGAAGCCCGAAGCCCTGGCGGACAATCCGCCGCCGCAACGGACAATCCCCGAAGTCCTGGAATTGAGCACGCAGGAAGATGCGCAACTCTCCGCCCCACCGCATCACGAGCACGGTTTCGAGCAGATGAAAATCAAGGTAGCGGGATTTGGCGGCCAAGGCGTTCTACTGCTGGGGCAATTGCTCACCGAGATCGGCGTGCGCGAAGGGCTGGAAGTGAGCTGGCTGCCCTCCTACGGCCCCGAGATGCGCTCCGGCAGCGCCCATTGCCATGTGTGCCTCTCACGGAATCGCATTGGCTCTCCGCTGATTTCCCAGCCGGATGTGCTGATTGCCATGAACGAAATCTCGCTGCGCAAGTTCGCGGCGGAACTGGATGAACACGGGCTGATTCTCTACAACGGCGCGGCTCTCCCGAAAGATTTCGCGCCTCCTGCGGCGCGCGTGGCGTGCATCCCAGCGTCAGAGATCGCCGACAAGCTGGGCTTCGCAAAGGCGGCGAACATCGTGCTAATGGGTGCGCTGCTCGAAGAGACGGGCTGCTTCACAACGAAGACGGCTCTGGACACCATCGCGGCCAAGGTCAAGAAAACCGCGGTGCTCGAGATCAACCGCAAAGCGCTTGAAGAAGGACGCCAGTTTGTGGATCAAAAGATTTGGGCAGGCCCGGAGACCCAGGCCGACGGCTTCGCTGAATAAAGAAGGAAAGCTCGCGGCACGACCCAACAAACGGATTACTCCGGGCAAGACTCCAGGGATGGAAATGGTTTAAGGGGAATGAGGGAGAATTGACATGTCTATAACGCCGAAGGAAGTACGCGAATACCACGCCGGCAGCCGGCCGGGCAAGACTTCGGTCGTGCCCACCAAGCCTTGCCGGACGCAACGGGACCTGAGCTTGGCCTACACGCCCGGCGTAGCGATCCCTTGCCTCGATATCCAGGACGATCCCAGCAAGGCGTTTCTGTACACCGGCAAGGGCAACTTGGTCGCCGTGGTCTCCAATGGAACTGCAGTGCTGGGCCTCGGCAACATCGGAGCGCTGGCGGGAAAGCCGGTGATGGAAGGCAAGGCGGTGCTCTTCAAGCGCTTTGCGGATATCGACGTATTCGATCTGGAAGTGGGCTCGGAGAATCCGGAAGACGTGATCAAGTTCTGCCAGCTTCTCGAACCCACCGTCGGGGGCATCAATCTGGAAGACATCAAAGCGCCGGAATGCTTTTACATCGAAGAGACACTGCGGAAGACGATGACCGTTCCCGTGATGCACGACGACCAGCACGGCACTGCCATCATTACCGGAGCGGCGCTGCTGAACGCTTTGGAAATAGTCAACAAGCCGCTGGATAAGGTGCGCGTGGTGTTCAACGGCGCGGGGGCCTCGGCCATCGCGTCCGCGGAGCATTACGTCCGGCTGGGTGTGAAGCGCGAGAACATCTTTATGGTGGACACGAAAGGCGTGATCTACGTGGGCCGCACCGAAGGCATGAATCCGTACAAAGCGCGATTCGCGCAGAAAACAGATCTGCGCACTTTGGCGCAGGCACTTGAAGGTGCCGATGTGTTCGTCGGCCTTTCGGTGAAGGGTGCCATGTCGCAGGACATGCTTCGTGCCATGGGCCCGCGTCCGGTGGTGTTTGCGCTGGCCAATCCGGATCCCGAAATTACCTACGAGGATGCCCTGGCGGCCCGTAAGGACGTGATCATTTGCACCGGCCGCACAGACTATCCCAACCAAGTAAACAACGTTCTAGGTTTCCCGTTCATATTCCGCGGGGCGCTCGACGTGCGGGCCACGGCAATCAACGAAGAAATGAAGCTGGCCGCAACACGCGCCCTGGCGGCGCTGGCGAAAGAGGACGTTCCGGATTCCGTGTGTAACGCCTACGGCGTCGGACGCATCCGCTTTGGCCCGGAGTACATCATCCCGAAACCCTTCGACCCGCGCGTCCTGGTGTGGGAAGCGAGCGCGGTAGCCAAAGCGGCGATGGAAACGGGAGTGGCCCGGCAAACTGTGGACCTCGACGAATATCGCGACCGCCTAGAGCGGCTGCTGGGCAAAGCGCATGAAACGATGCGCACGGTGATCCGCAAAGCCCAGTCGATGCCACGCCGCGTGGTATTCCCGGAAGGCGACAACGAAAAAGTGCTGCGCGCCGCGCACATCCTGGTAGACGAAAAGATCGCCCAGCCCATCCTATTGGGCAACGCGGCCGCCATCCGCACCAACATGGCCAACCTAGGCCTTTCGCTCAATGGCATGGAGGTCGTGGACCCCGCTGATTGGCACCGCCGCGATCACTACATTCAGATGTTCTATGAGCTACGGCAGCGGAAGGGCGTGACGCTGACCGAAGCGCCCGAGCTGATTATGAACCGCAACATTTTCGGATGCATGATGGTGAAACTGGGCGACGCGGACGCGCTGGTGAGCGGCGTGACGCAGCATTACCCCGATACCATTCGCCCCGCGCTGCAAGTGATCAAGCCGCGGCCCGGCCTGCATAGAGTATCCGGACTGTACGTGATGGTCACGCAGCACGGCGATCTTTACTTCTTGGCGGATTGCTCGGTGAATATTGATCCCACGGCGGAAGATCTGGCCGAGATCGCCACTTGCGCAGCGCAAACCGCGCGGCGGTTTGGCGTCACGCCGCGGGTGGCCATGCTGTCATTCTCCAATTTCGGCAGCACGGAGCACCCGCAAACAGAAAAGGTGCGCCGCGCCGTCGAGCTCGTCCGGCAAGCGGATCCCACGCTGATGGTGGACGGCGAAATGATGGCCGACACGGCGGTGGTGCCGGAGATCATCGAAGAGACTTACCCGTTCTCGCACCTGCATGGCGGAGCCAACGTGTTGATCTTCCCCGATCTCATTTCAGCGAACACTTCCTATAAGCTGCTCTCGCGCATCGGAGGAGCGGAGACCATCGGGCCAATCTTGATGGGCATGTCCAAGCCGGTGCACGTCCTGCCGCGCGGCGCGGGAGTGGAAGAGATAGTCAACATCGCGGCCTTTGCCGTCGTGGATGCCCAGGAGAGTTTGCCGGTTTCGGAGAGGAGCGAGGAGGTGCCTGAGCCGGTTACCGTGTAAGACTGTGGCGTAGCAGCGCTATGGAGTGTGGCGCGTCGCGACACACCAATCCTCGTTGGATGTGCCATCCGAAAGAAGATTGATTACGCCCGAGCTGAATCCTTGGGATTCGCTTTCTTTGGAACGTACTCGCCGAGTGGACCGGACTTCTCCCACTGCCGCACGACCACCATATCCGGGTGTTCTCGCACGAACTTCTGAGTCATATGGCAGCTCCAGCAGACGGGCAAGTCCTCTGAGAACGCTCCCGGGAGGCTCTCCGGAGGAAGATCATTCCACTCTTCCGTCTTACTCTCGCGGTCGAGCAGCGCGGGTTTGTGGTCGAAGTGGCTAAGGGTGTCGATTCGCTTCCCGCAATACGCGCATTTCTTTCCTGCGAACCAGTGCGAAGCGATGGACCACACGCGATGATTCTCAGGATCACGTTCGATCTGCGGGACACAGTCCTGATCGCAATCGGCTCGCTCCGGCCAGCGCGAACAGTCGCACAGCTCAATGTCGTCCCGTCCGGCTAACGCGTTTAGCGTAGCGCGCCGGAGATTCACCTTGACAGCTGCCGGCGCATGCGTTTCTGGGCAGGTAATCAGCATCTTGCCCCGAAATGTCAGCGCTCCCCAAACTCGCCTGGTCACGAACACGATGGCGATGGCTAGCAATGCGATAACGACATAAACCTCAGTTGCCATGGTGTCCTCCCCGCCGCCAACCAAACACTTGCAACTAGACGGCATTACATAACAATGTTCCCCTTCCCGGGACCCGCCGTCTGTGAAGCCCATCACCCGGTGCGGTGCCCTGCGTCACACCGCAGAAGATGAAAATCCGAACCGAATCGAGCGGGTCGTCCTGCGTATCCGCTGTCACGCTGTTCCGTGACGCAGATCATGGCAGACTCGCGCGGAATTTTGTAAACGTGTTTGATGGAGGACGGCGCGATGCGCGACTCCGCGGTGCAATGACGTACGCGGGGCGAACCAACCGCGCGAGCGCCCAAGAAGGAGGATTTATGTTTAGCCGTCACATGACGTTCCAGATCAAGAAGAATGCGGTGTCAGAGTTTCCGCAAATAATTGAGAAGGAACTGCTTCCCCTGCTACGCACGCAGAAGGGCTTCTTGGATGAGGTGATCCTAGTTGCGCCCGACAAGCCGGAAGGGGTCGCCATCAGCTTGTGGGAGAAGAAGGAGTTTGCTGACAATTACACTCGGGATTTCTATCCAGAGGCGGCCAAGATCATGAACAAGTACATCGAGGGCATGCCGGTCGTGAAGACCTTCGAAGTGGGGTATGCAACGCTTCCAAAGTTTGAGAAGTTTGCCACAGTGGCTCACAACTAAGCTTCGGCATCTCTTTCTGGAGAGGGGGCCAGACGAGTCCCCTCTCCAACCTCGTTCTCCCGTGAGCGGAAGATAGGAGGAGAGCCATGAAAGTCCCAGAAACGGCCTTCAAACTCGCCTTCTTCGGAATGAAGCACGAAGCCGGCGACATCATCGACTACGTCGCGATCTGCTTTTCCCTGGTGACCTCGATCCTGGCGGGCATCGTTGGCGCGCTCTGGTTCGGCCATAGCTTTGGCGCGCTGGCCGGACTGATCGCAGGAATTGGATTTTACGGCCTTAGCATGATTTTGTGCTCGCTCGCGCTCGTGCCGCAAAATTCCAGCTCTGAGAAATAGCATTATCTCTCAGGTTGTCGAGCACACTTCGGACGGCGCTTCCAGGATTCGGGCGCTTCTCTGCTAGGCTCCGGCCGCTGCTGCTTCGAAGGGATAGTGTCTCGTGGTGTGCTGAACGGAAACCCACTTCAGCGTTGTGAATTCCTCTAGAGCCCATCTGCCATTCAGGCGCCCCACTCCGGAAGCTTTTTCTCCACCGAAAGCTACGAGCGGATCGTCGTTGATGGTGCCGTCGTTCACGTGGATCGCGCCGGAATCGATCTGCTTTGCGAGCTGGGCGCCGAATTCGATGTTGCGTGTATGGATGGCGCCGCTGAGGCCGAACGGGCTGTCATTCGCGATGCGAATCGCTTCCTCCGGCGTGTCGAATGGCATGACGCAGACCGCCGGGCCGAACATCTCGTCTTGGGCGATGGACATATTCGGGCGGACATCGGCGAAAATCGTGGGCGAAACGAGATTGCCTTCGGCTTTGCCCTGCAGAACAGCGCGCGCTCCTTCGGCGACGCCCTTTTGAATCTGCTTCGAGAGCGTATCTGCTTGCGCTTTATTCATGAGTGGGCCGATATCGGTTTTCGGATCGCGCGGATCGCCGACCTTCAAACCAGCCACGCGCTTCACGTACTTTTCGAGGAATTGATTGTAAATCGAGCGATGGACCAGAATTCGGTTGGCGGACATGCAGATTTGCCCTTGATGCGTGAACCGGCTGAATACTGCCGCGTTCAGAGCTAGCTCGAGATCGGCATCCTGCAGCACAATAAACGCGCTGTTTCCGCCGAGCTCCAAAATTGCTTTCTTCAAGCACCTGCCAGCGACTTCGCCGATCTTCCGGCCGACGCCTTCAGATCCGGTAAAGGAGATGACCCGCGGAATCGGGTGATCGATGAATTTATCGCCGAGATCGCGGATGTCCGCGACAATCACGTTCAGCAAGCCTTTCGGAATTCCCGATTCTTCGAATACTTTAGCGACCAGCGTTCCGCCGGTGATTGCCGTATCGTCGTGCGGCTTAAGTACCACGCCATTGCCCGCGCCTATGGCCGTCGCCACCGAGCGCATGCTCAAGAAAAATGGAAAGTTGAAGGGGCTGATGACACCGACGACGCCAACGGGAACGCGATACAACCGGTTCTCCTTGCCCTCGACCGCCGACGGAATGATTTCGCCGATCATCCGCAGCGGATACGTGGACGCTTCCTTGATGATGTTCTTGACGATGGAAATCTCGAAGAACGCTTTGAGCCCCGTGCCTCCCAGCTCCTCGATGATAATGTCCGTGATCTCGGCTTCGTTCTTTTCGACGAACGCGAAAGCCTTCTCGAGGACGGAGCGCTTTTCGTACGCGTTCACACCCTCCCAGATTTTTTGAGCGGCTGCCGCGGAACGATAGGCCTCATCCAAGTCCGCGAGATTCGCGAGCTTGAATTCGCAGATCGGATTCTGATTGTAGGGATTCCGGTCAGTCAGGATCTTGCCGGCGTTGCCATCTCTCCAGGCGCCGCCAATGTATTGCTTATTCAGAGTTGCGAATGAAGTCATGAGATTCCCCTTTTTTCTGAGAAAAGTTGGTCGCCATCATAATTTAGAAACTGCGGTCTTGCAGCTTTCACCGGGCCGTTCATTCCGGTAGATCCGGGTGGCGCGTTCGCACATGGTAGCGGCCCGAATGGAAAATCAAGGGCTCGCCTTCATTCCATTTGTAGTCCTCGACTTCGCCGATGAAGATGACGTGATCGCCGCCATCATACTGCCGGAGGTTGCGGCAAATGAAGTGCGCGGTGGCGCCTTTCACCAAAGGGCAGCCGCCGCGTCCCTCGACGCATTCGACATCGGCGAACTTGTCTTCGAGGGAAGTGGCGAACTGCCGCGAAAGATGATGCTGATTGGCCGCCAACACGCTGACCGCAAAGTGACTCGCCTTCGTGAAATCCGCCAGAGATGACGATTGCCGCGACAAGCTCCAGAGCACCAGCGGAGGATCGAGCGACACGGAGGAAAAGGAATTCACCGTCACTCCGACGCGGCGCCCATCCTGCGCGCGTGTGCTCACCACCGTGACGCCCGTAGCGAACTGGCCCAGAGCACGACGGAAATCGCGCCGGTCGAAACGCTCGGCTGCAACCCGCGCAGCCTGCTCCAGAAACGTCTCCGCTTCCGCGGCGTCGATAAACCATGGGAAAAACGAGCGCGGGTCATCAAATCCGTTTGCGACTGCCTCCGCCACTTCCGGCAATCTTCCCGCGACCTCCAGAATCTTGATCACGTGCGGCGGAGGATTGAGCAACGTGTTCGTCCATTCCGTGACCCAGCGGGCGTAGCCGTTCCAGTAGCGATCGAAGGTCTGCTGCATCCATTCTCGATCCGCCGGTCGCTCGCCGTGCTCGATGATGCTTCGCATATAGATGTCGGCGCACTTGGCGGCATTGTTCGATCCCTGTCCGGTGATGGGATCGTTGAGCACGGTCGCGTCCGCCATCCCGAGGACTTGTTTTCCCGTAGGAAGAGTCGCCACAGGTCTGCGCACCACGGGAGTCAAAGAGCCGGTCAGGGTGCCGTTGTCGTCGGTCAGCGCGATCTTCCTGCAACGCTCCGCTTCCCAGGGCAGATACGTTTCGAGAATCCATTTCGATTTGGCAAGATGTTGTTCCGGCGATTTCACATCATCCCAGCAATCCATCGGGGCGCCGGGAATGCCCTCAAAAACCATGATCTCGCACGCGCCCGATACGGTGAGCGCCGGGAACACGAAATATTCCCCCACTCCCGGGATGAGATTGAAAGAAACGGCGGCGTAGGGTTCACGCGGACGCATCCCCGTCACATACGTGAGCGCGAGAATGCGCTGGGGCGTTCGGTAAGGCGATCGCGTCGCATCGGGTTCGAAGAGCGAGCCAAGCGCTCCCTTGCCCACCGCGACGATGACCAGATCGTGGTTCTGAGCGTAAGTTTCGATGTCCGCGATCTGAACATCCTTTACGACCAACTCGCCGCCTTTGCGCTGGAACTCGTCCATCCATCGCGGCATCTTGATGCGTTGGTCCACGGCTTGGGCAGGATTATTGAGACGCGCGGCCCAATCCACGGCTTTGACGCCATGCGGACCGGGAACCGTGAAGCTCATGCCTTCAACACTGGGACACTCTTGTTCCCAAAAATTCAGGCCCAGATCGCGTTCGGTTTGCAGCGCCCAATCGAACATGCACTGGCTCGACATCACGCGACCTTCGCGGATTTGATCGGCCGATCGATCGGAGAAGACCGTGACTTCGTAGCCAGCGTGGAGTAAGCCGAGGGCGAGCTGTAAGCCGGATTGTCCCGCGCCAACAATGGCGATGCGTTTCATGAAGAAGGCCTGGGGAAGCCCTGCTATTGCATCAATTTCGGAATCGCCGGCTCAGCCATCTCGGGTCCCATCGCGGAATAGCCGCCGTCGACGGCCAGATCCGTGCCGGTGATGAAAGATGCGTGTGACGAGCAAAGGAACAGTACGCCTTGTGCGACTTCGTCCGGCTCGCCCACGCGCCCGAGCAAATGAAATGCGCCGCCGACTTTATTTGTTTTCACTTTGTCCCCGTGGGTCAACTCATCCATCAGTCGGCACCACGTCCAGCCCGGCGAAATGGAATTGACGCGGATATTGTCGCGTGCCAAATCCATGGCCTCATTGCGCGTGACTTGAAGGATCGCGGCCTTGGTAGTGGGATAAAGCCATCGCCCGGTCTGCGCAACTTTGGCGCTGATGCTTCCAAAGTTCACAACCGCCCCGCCTCCGCGTTTCGCCATGTGCGGCCGCACCGCCTTCAGCATCAGCACGCCGCCGACGACGTTGATGTTGTAGCTCTCGAGCCACTCCTGCCGCGTCGAGTCGAGTGCATTGTCCACATAGACGCACGCGAGGTTTACAAGAAAATCGACGCCGCCGAAAATCTTTACGGTATTTTCGACACACGCTGCAAGCTGTCCATCATCCGCAAGATCTGTCTTGACGAAGCGAACGTTTGGTTTGAGTTCGTCGGCGATCGCCTGTCCATCCTTCGCATTCACATCCGCCACGACAACTTTCGTGCCTTCGCGATGAAACGCGCGAACGACCTGAGCGCCGATTAATGTCGCGCCTCCGGTGACAATCGCGACTTTGTCTTTGAGTCCGTCCACGGAAAGATCCCCCGGTGCAGTGTCTATTCGATTTCGCTGCGCGTAACCTTAACACGCGCCCGAAGAGCGACAAAGTTCCTTGAAGTACTTCCCACATGTAGCTCACCTCTTCAGAGGTGAGGCCTTTAGCTTTTGCCTTCGCCTTTCGCCCCCTTCTTGCTCAACGCGCCAGAAAATTCTGGACTCGCCGTATCCGAACGAGCAAAATAGGCCGCCTTCAGAGACATTTCGTCAGGTGAATTATGAGCAAGATCGCCATCATCGGCGGAGGACAGTCGGGATTGCAGTTAGCGCTGGGCCTGCAGAAGCGCGGCTACGACATCACCGTCGTTTCCAATCGCACCCCGGAGCAGATCCGCAAAGGTCGCGTCACATCCAGTCAATTCATGTTCCACGATTCTCTCCAGAATGAGAGGGACCTCGGCATCAACTTCTGGGAGAAGGAATGTCCGAACACGGACGGAATAGCTTTCGCGGTGCCCGGGCCAGACGGCGGTCGCGCCCTCTTCTGGGAGGCGAAACTCGACCATCCCGGACAATCCGTCGATCAACGCGTGAAATTTGCCGGCTGGGTGGAAGAGTTTACCAAGCGCGGCGGCAAGGTAGTCATCCAGGATGCCGGTGTGCAGGAACTCGAGGAGCATGCGAAGAACAACGACCTCGTGATAGTAGCCTCGGGAAAAGGAGAAATCGCGCGCCTATTTGAAACGGATACGGTGAACACCCCTTACTCCACGCCAATGCGAGCCCTAGCGCTCACCTACGTAAAAAACATGGTGCCGCGCGAAAAATTCACAGCGGTCGCTTTCAACCTGATTCCCGGCGTCGGCGAATATTTCGTTTTCCCGGCGCTGACTACCAGCGGCGCGTGCGAAATCATGGTCTTCGAGGGTGTCCCCGGCGGGCCAATGGATTGCTGGGGCGATGTAAAAACGCCGGCTCAACATCTCCAGCGTAGCAAAGATATCTTGCAGAAGTTTCTCCCCTGGGAAACAGACCGTTGCCGGAATATCGAACTCACCGACGAGATGGGAATCCTCGCCGGCAGATTCGCGCCCACCGTCCGCAAGCCTGTTTGCAAGCTGCCTTCGGGGCGCCTGGCCATGGGAATGGGGGATGTAGTTGTCCTGAATGATCCAATCACGGGTCAAGGCTCGAATACCGCCAGCAAAGCAGCGAAGGTTTACATGACCCGCATCCTGGAACGCGGTGACAAGCCCTTCGGCGCCGCGTGGATGCAGGACACCTTCAATTCATTCTGGACCTACGCGCAATGGGTCGTGAAATGGACCAACACCCTGCTCACTCCGCCTCCGCCCCACATCCTTCAATTGATGGGCGCAGCGTCGCAGATTCCCCCTCTAGCCAGCCGGATCGCCAACGGATTCAACAATCCTCCGGACTATAATCCGTGGTGGTTCGATCCCAGCGAAGCCCAAAAACTAATAGGAGCCCAACAAGCGGGCGCGTGATCGAACCGCTCGTGTTTGGGCGTCGATTACGCCACTAGCATCTCAAGCTTGCTGCGCTCGAGTCCCTCGAGGGAATCTAAGGATCCAATGTTCGCTACTACTTGCACCAATAAAACACCTCTGAATCTGCCGCTTGATCGCCAGATTGGCCATTTTTCCGCATACTGTTTAGCCGCTGAGGTACAGTTAGCCGAGTTCTCACGCAAGCTCTTTAGCCCGTGAAGAACACTGGATGACCTGCCAGCGCAGCGTGTGAGATGAAGTCGTCCGATGCTGAATCTCGGGCGCAGGCAGCGCCATTCCGCACTCACACCTCTCACTTAGGATAAAGCCCATGATTAAACCGTTCACTACAGTCGGCTTGGTTCCCACAATTCGCGGTATCCGCTCCCGCAAGGACATCAAGAACAACCTCGAGCACTTAAAGCACCTCGTCAAAGCCGCAAGTTGGCTTTCGGGTCTGAGCATTCCCGTCCGCCTGATCGCGATTCCCGAAGGTGCCCTACAGGCTTTCAATGATGAAGTTTTGGACGTCGATCACGCCAAATTTGCCCGCGAATGTGCTATCGACATCCCCGGCGAAGAAACCGAAGAAATCGGCAAGCTCGCACGCGAATGGAATTGCTTCATCATGGCCCAAGCCAAAGCGCGCCACCCCGAATGGAAGGATCGCTTCTTCAACGTGGGATTCATCCTCGATCCCAAAGGGAAGATCATTCTTCAGCATTACAAAGTCGCCCCGCTCTGGCCCGTAGAACATTCCGTCTGCCCACACGATATCTACGATTGGTGGGTCGAGAAATACGGCCGCAATTTGCAGGCGTTCTGGCCGGTGGTGGACACGGCAATCGGCCGCATGGGCATCATGATGGCCAATGAAGGCTCGTATCCGGAAAATGCCCGCGCCCTGGCCATGAACGGAGCCGAAATCGTCTACCGCGCCTCGTATCCGCATCCAGGCACCGGCAACGATTATTTCGAAATCCAAAGCGCCGCGCGCGCCCTCGACAACAACATGTACATCGTCGCGCCCAACGTCGGCACCTATTATCTCTTCCCCGAAGACACCACGCCGATCGACACTTTCGGCGGCCGCTCCTACATCTTCAATTACAAAGGGCAGAAAGTCGGCAAGCTCGAATACAGTGGCGGATCAAGCTATGTCGCCGGAGTGATTGATATCGAGGCCCTGCGGGATCATCGCGCCCGCGCCAAATGGGACAACTGGATGAAAGACCTTCGCACCGAGCTATATCAGATCGTCTACGAGCAGCCGATCTATCCCAAGAATCTCTATCTGAAGCGCGCCCCCATGAAACACGCCGAATATTTCGAGAAGGTGACGAAAAAACAGATCGCCCTCATGCATAAGCGCAATATCTGGAAGAAGCCGGATCGTTAAAGCGCAATAAATTCGGCGGGCGCGTCCGGATCTCCCACCGTGGCATCATCCATCGATCAAGGGCTCGGGAGTTTGCTGGCCACGATGAGCCCCAGGACGAAGTTTCCGGATCTGAAGCCGGCCCGCATGGCTCTAAACGCTCTGAGAAACCGGACGAACATCAGGCCATGCTCGGCAGCGGCTCGCCAGAAGCTCTTGTCCTTCACGATTTCCAGGCCGATATCCCACGACCTCGCGCAATTTTCGTTCATAACTTCCGTGTGCGTGATTTTCAGGCCGTTTGCTGTGATGTGCTGTTCGTAGTCCAGCATCGTTCCCAACTCGATCAGCATTCCCTTTTCAATCGGGAGAATTGATCGCTTGTAGCCGGCCGGATCGAGATTCGCCTTCTTGAACCAGTCGATTACTGCCATCGTTCCATCAGGTTTGAGCAATCGTGCGGCGGAGGCAAAAAATCGTTCCTTGTCGTGATAATGCGAGATCGATTCGACGGACCATACGACATCAAACAATTCACCAAAGTTCATGGCATCGGCATCCATGAGTAGGAATCTGGCCTTCACATTTTGTTTTGCCGCCGACTCGCTGGCCATCTCCACCTGAACGGGAGAAATCGTGATACCCGTCGCCTCGGCCTGGTAATTCTTCGCCAAATAAATGCTGCTGCCTCCCATGCCGCAACCCACGTCAAGAATCTTGGCGCCGGATCGGATCGTCGCGATACCGGCGAGATGGTCAATGAGCTGATTCTGGGCTGTCTCTCTTGTCTCATCGCCCTGAATCCAATAGCCATGATGGATGTGCTCGCCCCACATCGCGCGAAAATAAGGGCTCGTAACATCGTAGAGCGCCCGGATCTCTTTCTTATCGTTATAACGAGCCATCGCACCATGCTCTGAATCAGAATTCGTATCTCGAACTACCCGCAGTTGTTGACCGGGCGAGTCCTTATACCACGGCAAATGAAAGTCTCCACACGGCAGCGAGGCACCGTCATCCAGGCTCCAGTGCTACTTGGCAGACGCGCGCAGCGGGATAGTCATCCAATGGTATAAGATCCCCAAGCTGTAAAAGGAGGAGCCGTGAAATCCGCAAAGGTTTTGCCGCTGATTGCTGTAGTGCTTTCTGCAACACTTCTTTCAGCCGGTGGCTCGCGGAACGCCGCAGCCGGCCCCGCCGCCGGAAAGCTCAATGTTAAAATTCTGGAGTGGGACGTCCCCACCGCCAAAGCGCGGCCGCATGATCCCGCGGTCGGAAGGGATGGAGCGCTGTGGTTTACCGAGCAACTCGCCAACAAACTCGGGCGGCTCGACCCGGCCACGGGCGCCATTCGCGAATTTCCCCTGAAGACGCCGAACTCGGGACCCCACGGCCTTGTGGCGGATCGCGACGGAAATATCTGGTATACCGGGAATTACGCCGGTCTGATTGGGAAGCTCGACCCGCGCACAGGAGCCGTGACCGAATATAAAATGCCGGATCCGCTGGCGAGCGATCCGCACACGCCCGTTTTTGATGCGCAGGGCATCCTCTGGTTTACGGTACAAGGCGGAAACATGGTCGGCCGGCTCGATCCGCAGAGCGGAAAAATTGATCTCAAGAAAGTTCCCACGAAAGATGCCTCGCCCTACGGGATGGGAATCAACAGCAAGGGCATTCCGTTCTTCTGTGAATTTGGCAGCAACAAGATCGCTAAAATCGATCCCAAGACGATGGAGATTGCAGAATTTACGCTGCCCGAAGGCACGCGCCCTCGGCGAATGGCGATCGCAGCGGATGACAAAGTCTATTTCACGGACTTTGAGCAAGGACACTTGGGGAGACTCGATCCGGCGACCGGCGCGGTGAAGATGTGGGCCTCGCCAGGCGGCCCAAATTCGAGTCCTTACGGAATGACGATTACGCCTGACGGGATGGTGTGGTACAGCGAGGCGGGCGTGAATCCAAACACGATCGTGCGCTTCGATCCGCGCACGGAAACTTTCTCGGAGGCGAAGATTCCCTCTGGAGGCGGCGTTGTCCGCAATATGGCGGCAACTTCGGACGGGCGGATTTACATCGCTTGCAGCGGCGTAAACAAAATCGGACTCGTTGAGATGAATGCAAAACTGCAGGCTCAAGTGCGCGCAGGTCACAGCTCGCAGCTTTCGAATTAAGGTGAAGGCAAATATCGACCGCGCGCGCGTTTCCGGTCTTCCAGAAATCGCAACTAGCGGCACCGTTGTCCTCTTAGCGTTGGCCGTCCTGAAATTCGGCATTCACCTCGCCGGAATCGGACGCTACGGCTTTTTTCGCGATGAACTCTATTACCTGGCCTGTGGCCGACACTTGGCGTGGGGTTATGTAGACCAACCGCCATTCATTGCCGCTGTGGCTTGGGTCTCGCAGCACGCCTTCGGTAGTTCCCTCGCAGCGACGCGATTGCTCCCCGCCGCGGCTGGCGCCCTGCTGGTGTTTCTCACGGGATTGCTGGCGCGCGACCTAGGCGGAAGCCTCCGCGCGCAAATTCTTGCGGCGGTCACAATCCTGTTCGCGCCCGCTGTCCTCGCCATGAACAGCTTTCTCTCCATGAATGCATTCGAGCCTGTCTTCTGGGCGCTCGGTGCGATTCTCATAGCGCGCATCCTCAATGGTGGCAATCCGCGTCTCTGGCTATGGTTCGGGCTTGTAACGGGAATCGCATTTCTCAACAAGCACACCATTCTTGTCTTCGGCTTCGCGACTGTCGTAGGCCTGCTCGCGTCGGGGATGCCGCGTGAATTCCTCCGGCGATGGCTTTGGCTGGGGGGCGCGATTGCGCTGGCAATCTTCTTGCCCAATTTGATATGGGAAGCGCGGAACCACTGGCCGCAGATTGAAGTCGTGCGCAATGACCGCGCCGTCAAAACACTTGCGCTCTCTCCCTTGAAATACTTGTGGGAGCAGGTACTTTTCATGAGCCCCGTGTCGCTGCCGGTCGCTCTCTCAGGCCTGGTCTGGTATTTCTCCTCCGGCCGAGGCAAGCCATTTCGCCCGCTTGGGTATATCGTTCTGTGTTCCGCCGCGATTTTTATTTTCTTCAAGGGCAAGGCCTACTACCTGTTGCCGGCATACCCGATTCTTCTTGCCGCCGGAGGCGTCGCGCTCGAGCCGTTTCTTTTTGCACCCAGCCGCCAGTGGCGCGGCAGAACCTACGTTGGCGTCTTGATCCTCGCAGGACTAATCACACTGCCTTTCGGCGTTCCTGTGTTGCCGCTGGATTCGTTCCTGCGCTATCAGCGAATGTTTCCCGTCACGCACGAAGTGAAATCCGAGCGCGATTCCACGAGCGAACTCCCGCAGCTCTATGCGGACGAATTCGGCTGGCCGGAGATGACCGCGACGATCGCCCGCGTATATTACGGTTTGCCTCCCACAGAAAGGTACAGCTGCGCCATTCTCGCCGGAAATTATGGAGAAGCCGGAGCAATCGACCTATTGGGCAGAGCGTACGGCATCCCGAAAGCAATCAGCCCGCACAATAGCTATTACTTTTGGGGTCCGCGCGACTACACCGGCGGTTGCGTGATCTTGTTCGGCGAGCGCGCCGAATTCGACAAGCAATTCTTCGGCGACGTGCGGGAGGTGGCGGTCATCTCGAATCCCTACGCAATGCCCAACGAGATCGATCTGCCGGTCTATATCTGTCGTCGTCCGAAAATGCCGCTTTCGGAGCTCTGGCCTCAGTTTCGTTTCTATCTCTGAGTGCCACCGGCCTCACTAATCAGTAGGCAGCCGCAAAATTCCGAGCGGGTTCACCTTTGCTGCGTTGACGTACATTCCCCAGTGCAGATGCGGCCCGGTGGCGCGCCCGGTAGCTCCAACTCGCCCCAGCTTCGCGCCTGCTTCCACCACGTCGCCCACCGCCACTGAGATCGATTCGAGATGTCCGTAGAATGTGTAGAGTCCCAGGCCGTGATCGAGAATCACCGTATTTCCGGAGAAGAATAATTCCCCGGCAAACTCAACCCGGCCGCGCTGCGACGCGTGCACCGGCGTGCCCGCTGCCGCTGCAAGGTCAAGCCCGCTGTGCGGCGATCCCGGCTTTCCGTTTAGAACCCGCCTGCGCCCGAAATTGCTGCCGGTATGCACGCCATCAAGCGGCATTCGAAACCGCCCCTGCCACAACCGTTCAGGAGTCGCGCGCGCGAAAAGTTCCCGCAGACGATGCTGCTCTTGCTCGGCTCGCTTGCTGTCTTCCGGGCTCAGTTCAACGAACTTCCCATTCACCCGCAGCTTTTCAATTGCAAAATGGCCAGCTCTTACGGACACAACGGCGCTGCAACTCAAAGGATCTCCGCTTTGAAGTTTCCCATTCAAAGCGAGATCGTATTTCCCGGCGCTTTGCTCAAGATCCACTCCGACCAGCGCCCGGTGAACGAGGCCGTTGCTCGCATCCGTCCAAAATTGAAGTGCCTTATCGCCCCACGACGCCTTCAAATCAGCCGCCGGCGAAGCCGACTTGATTTCCAACTCCAGCAAATCACCCTGACTGGCCGAGGCAGAACTCAATCGCAACCGCACTCCGTTCCCGCAATCGCGGGACATCCACGCGCGGCCTTGCGCAGACAGGTGCGCCGGGCTTGCAAGCGCGAGTAGGCACAGCCACACAGCGCGAATAGATATTTGGTGTCGCATGCTTCTGCCATCAACAAGTTAACACCTCACAGCCGGTGAGAATCCAGAATTGCCGCACCCCGGTTTCGTAAACCAATTCGCCTAAGCAACTTTCCGATAGTCGCGTCGCCTTGCCCGGCGCAACAACTCGGTCACCTCGTAATCCGTTACCTGCGAGAAGTCTTCATAAAATTGCCCGATGGCGAAGAACTCGTCACGTACGTCGACGCACACCAGCTCATCGGCGATATCTCTGAGCCGACTGCAAGTCGAAGCCGGCGCCACCGGCGTCGCCACCACAATCCGCGCCGGTCTCAGCCGCCGCAACGCCTCGACCGCCGCCCTCATGCTCGAGCCGGTCGCGATGCCGTCATCTACGAGCACCACGGTCAGCCCTGCGACATCCAGGGCC
Organism: uncultured Acidobacteriota bacterium; assembly: GCA_963812645.1. Classification (GTDB taxonomy): domain Bacteria; phylum Acidobacteriota; class Terriglobia; order Acidiferrales; family UBA7541; genus Palsa-147. The sequence continues at coordinate 456,865 of CAWEVU010000010.1, read as the reverse complement.
GGCACTTCACCGCGATAAACGCGCTGGCGGTGTTCAAGTTCGCGTCTCACCTGCTCCGCTGATCCGTTCAATCTCGAATCGAGAAATGCCCATCCCTGCGACGACTCGCTGATCCAGGACGCTCACACCTCCGGACGCGACGGCACCGAAGGCAAGCTCCTCGTGCCCGGGTACTCCAAGCTTGTGCGAAAGAAATACATCCAAAGGCGCGTTCAGCGCCTCTGCGACTTCATACGCAACCCGAGCGCCGCCACGCGGAATTCCGAGCACAATCACGTCGTCGCGCTCGGCGTATGAACTCAGCTTACGCGCGAGCTTGCGTCCTGCATCGACCCGGTTTCTAAAGCTCATGACTGCTCCTCCCGTCTCCCGGATCCCTCGATCCAGAGAAAGTGCCGCGCCACTACACGTTTGGGAACGTGGATCCCATGCCGGAAGGAAGTCTCGCGCCACGGGCACGTCGTCTCTGTGACTCACGTCACCGTGCAACATGACATGAATCACACGGATTTCCGGGGCCAGACCTTGGCGGGATACTCCAACACATCGCTCTGGAACTTAAAAAATAGGGAATTAGCTGGGGAAGACTGCTAGCATATCTCGCTCCCTGCAGCTGCGGCGCTTTAACCTGCCGCCAACCGCGGGGCAATGCATCCCCATTCCGCCGGTGTCTCGACCAACGCCAAGCGCGGTGCCACCCGATCCCCAGTCTCAATCGCCCGCGAGCGAGACCCATCCACTCAAGTGGGCCGCCCGCAATCTCCACTTTGCCGCGACTCTGGCACTCACCCTCGCCCTGCCTTTCGCGCTTCAGGCCGCCCGCTTCCCCGTTCGGTACAATTGGCCTCAGTATTTCCTGAGCTACTGGTTCGTCTTCGGCATCCGCTCGATCCTCGGCGCCACTCTATTTTTCCTCATCGGCTGCCCCGGACAATTCCGTCGTTGGCTCAAATCTCCCCGCGATCTGGCCCCACTCTCCGCCCAGTTCACCCAACTCGCAAAACGCGTCGCCGCAGTCTTGCTTCCCGCAGCCTATCTTTTCATCGGCCTGATAGTAGCGTTCTCCTACAACGACATCATCGCCGCCCTGAAATTCAATTTTCAGGCCGACGCCCAACTCAATCGCATCGACGCCTGGATGATGCACGGCCTGACCGTCTCACGCCTAGCGCATCTCGTCGCCGCTCACGTGCCGCTCCGCACCTTCGACGTCATGACCGTCATCTATTTCCTTCTGTTCCCAGCCCTCGGCTCAACGCTAGTCTTCCTCGCCCTGCAATCCGGAGCCGCCCGCGCCATGCAATTCGTCGGCGCGCTCATGACCTCCTACTACATCGTCGTCGCCTGCTTCTACTTGATCCCCGCAGTAGGCCCATTCGTAATCTGCCCGGACCATTTCTCGGTCTTCCCCCGCACCATGAATATGTTCGCCGGCCACTACGAATACATCGAAGTCCTAAAGGGCTACATGGCCGGCCAGCGCCCAGACGTTCTCGGGCCGCATTATTTCGCCGCTCTACCCTGCATGCATATTGTCCAGCCGATAATTGCGCTCTGGTTTCTCCGCCCGTGGAAGCGCTTGGCCTTCCTATTCGTTGATCTTTAATATCCTGCTGATTCCCTGCATCCTTCTCCTCGAACAGCACTACGTGATCGACCTCCTCGCGGCCATCCCCCTCATCGTGCTGGTGATAGCCATGATTGATGGGCTAAAATGGCGTCCCGGTCCAAGCGGCGCGGTTGATGCCCCGCCGGTTCAGAACTAGCTTCGCGGTGCGCTTCCCCGCATCCATAACGTCTGGCGCGAAGTTGTATGCCCCCGCGAGGCGCTACAGGTGACCGGCCAGTCTTCGAAATGTTGCCCGGATTGATCGGGATTCGTCCGTTCAATCGCCTCGTCCCTCGAGGAGCAAGAAGACCCGTGATCACGGCGCCGATCCTTGCCCTGCTCATCTACAATCTCCTGATCTTTTCAGCCGCTATCACGCGCGGCCAGAAATCCGGCAATCAGCGCCAGTTGCTTTTGCTCAGCGTTCTATTTTTCTTCTCCGGCATTCCTGCGCTCATCTATCAAATAGTCTGGCAGCGCGCCCTCTTCGCCATTTACGGCACCAACGCCGAGTCCGTGGCCGTAGTCGTCAGCGCCTTCATGTTGGGTCTCGGCTTGGGCAGTCTCGTCGGGGGCTGGCTCTCGTCGCGCTTCCCGCAAAAAGCAATTCTCCTCTTTGCTGTTTCCGAGCTTGGCGTAGCCCTCATTGGCCTCAGCTCCCTCCGCATCTTCCACTGGGCCGCAACATTTACCGCTGGCGCCAATCTTCCCGCCACGATCGTCTTCAGCATCCTTCTTTTGATCCTTCCGACGATGCTCATGGGCGCCACTCTCCCGCTTCTCATCCAGCATCTGGTCCACAATCTCGGCCGTGTCGGCTATCCCGTCGCCACACTCTACTTCGCCAACACATTCGGCTCCGCAGTAGCGTGCTACCTGTGCGCCATATTTCTTCTCGGCAATTTCGGCCAGTCCGGTAGCGTTCTGGTGGCCGCATGTTTCAACATCCTCGTCGCATCATTCGCGTTCATTCTCGGTGGCCGCGTGAAATCGTCACTCGCGGACTATCAAATGGCCGCCGCGCCGGTCGCAGCAAGCGATCCAGGGCTGCCGCTCGGCGTCGCGATGATCGTCGCAGGCGTCACAGGATTTATCGCTCTGGGCTTCGAAATCGCCTGGTTCCGCATCTTCGCTCTGGCCTCCCTCGATCGCGCCCCGGCCTTCGCCCTGCTGCTCTCCACCTACCTCGCCGGCATTGCCGCGGGCTCGTTCATTTCCGGCAAGCTCACCGAGAGCGAAGATTCCGCGGCGATCCTCCGTATCGTCGGACTGCTGATCGTGATTGCCGGAGCCGCGTCCGTCTATCTCCCGCCACTCATTGCTTTCCTGCGCTGGAAGAGCATTCCCTATCTTCTCGGCAGCGTCGCTTTCTTCATCACTACCGCGATCGTCGGCTCCGTCTTCCCGCTCCTCTGCCGCCTATCAGTCTCCGCCGACGGCCGCGCCGGACGCGGCGTCAGTCTGATCTACGTCTCCAACATCATCGGCTCAACTCTCGGCAGCCTGGCGATCGGATTTGTCTGGATGAATTACTTCGGGCTGAAGCAAGTTTCACTGCAGTTGGGCTTCGCCGCCGCAATCACCGGCAGCGCGGTTCTCTTCTACCAGCGCGGGCGGTTCGAGAGGCCCACTCTGGGAGCAATCAGCGTCGCAGCGCTCGCGCTGATTGCGATTGCGATCGCGCCGCGATTTTATTCCAGCATCTTTGAACGCCTGATCTTCGCCAGCACCGCCGATAAAATTGCTCCATTTGCCCACGTGGTCGAAAATCGCAATGGCGTGATCGCCGTAACTCGCGACGGCGCCGTTTACGGCGGCGGCGTCTACGATGGATACTTCAACGTAGATCCCACCAACGACGTCAATCTGATCATCCGCGCTTTCGCCCTCAGCGCTTTCCACCCGGATCCCAAGCGCGTCCTGATGATCGGCCTCTCGTCAGGCTCCTGGGCGCAAGTAATCGTGAATCACCCGCAGCTAGAGTCGCTCGACGTCGTGGAAATAAATCCTGGCTACCTGCAACTCATTCCGCAATACCCGCCCGTCCGCTCGCTGCTGCAGAATCCCAAGCTCCACATCTACATCGACGACGGACGGCGCTGGCTCAACGCTCATCCGCAATCCCGCTACAACGCGGTCATCATGAACACTTCATTTTACTGGCGCGATCACACGTCCGACCTTCTCTCCGCCAATTTCGCCAAGTTGGTCCGCGCGCACCTCGACGCCGGCGGCGTCTTCTACTACAACACTACCGCGTCCCGAGACGCCATGGCCACAGGCTTAAAAGTATTTCCCTACGGTCTCCGTGTCCTAAATTTCCTCGCGCTGAGTGACGCCCCTCTGGAAGTAAACCTGGATCGCTGGATGGCTATCCTGAGGCAATACAAAATCGACGATCAGTTGGTTTTCAGCCCCGCACGGCCAAATTCGCAAGCGACGCTGGCGAACTTCAAAGCGCTAGCCGATTCCGTCAATAAGCCTCCCGTCCCCTCCGGCATGGAACTCTCGAGTTCCATCACCGCTCGTCTAGGTCAACGCACAATCATCACCGACGACAACATGGGCCGCGAATGGCGCGACCCCGAAACACCCTAACCCACATAGCGTCAGGCTCCCGAGCCTTCATCGGCTGCCCTCGCGTGGCTGCCTGGCAATTTTCCGGGTACACTCGCTCCGCAAGCGGGGGCAAGCACACTATCCCTGCTAACGAATCCGAGGCTTGGCTCGATTTGGCGGAATCCCCATCATTCTTCACGCGCAAGCGCATTCGTGGTCACGCCGCACTTTTGGCCGTGGTGGTGTGGACTCTTTACGCTGCGAATCTTACGCATCCCGGGCTGCGCGATTGGCTTGGGCAAGTGAAGGGCACAGATTTCGTCCACGAATACGTCCTGGGGAAAATCGCTCTTGAGCACAACGAGCCGCTGCTCTACGACTACCAGGGACAGCTTCAACTTTCGCGGCAGGCGATCCCGGGCCTCGAGAGCGAGAGTTACCTGCCCGTTTACGGGCCGCAGGTTTCGCTGCTCTATTCGCCGTTTGCGGCACTTCCTTACCTTTGGGCGGCGGCGCTGTGGATCCTTTTCAGCGCCGCAGTCTATGCGGCTTGCTGTTACGCAGTGTGGCGAACCACTCCGAATCTCCAAAGAGAAGGGACGACCATTGCGATCCTCGCACTCGCCTTCCCTGCGTTCTTCAATCTAATCGCGTTTGGCCAGAATTCCGCCATCGCACTCGCTGCCTTCGTCCTGGCCTACCTCGCATTACGGCGCGGAAACTCGTTTTTTGCCGGCATGGCGCTGGGCTTGCTCCTGTACAAGCCTCCATTCGGGATTGCCGCCGCCGTTTTATTTGTTCTCACATTCGAATGGAAATTGATTCTGGGCGGCCTTGTCACGGCCGCTGGACAATTCGGGATTGCGTGGGCCTACTACGGCAAGATTTCTCTATTGGACTACGTCCACGCACTGCGCAACCTTGGACAGAACGCCGGACTCCTCGAACCGAAGCTCTACCAGATGTATTCGCTGCGGTCGTTCTGGCAGATGCTGCTGCCCTGGCCACGCGTCTCTTTCTCTTTGTACCTGATCAGCGCGGTTATCGCGCTCGCTCTTCTTTACCGGACGTGGCGCTCGCCGGGACCTCTGTCATTGCGATACGCGGCATTCTTGCTGGCCAGCGTCCTCGTGGATCCTCATCTCACTTCCTACGATTTGGTTGTGCTAGCGCCTGCATTTCTTCTGATTGGTGACTGGATTCTCGAAAACTCCGCCGCGGATGACCTGAGGAGAACAAATTGGCTGCTCTATCTGAGCTACGCCCTGCCATTATTTGGCCCCGTTTTTCGCAATCTGCACGTGCAAGCGGCTGTCCCGGTATTTTTTCTGCTTCTCGCGGCGTTGGTCGCCCATTCCTCTCAGCAAACCAGCCTACGATCATCAGCCGCGAGTGGTGTTCTCTGAAGAATTGGAAGGTCTTGCAGGTATCGGAGACCAAATCCGTTACGAAACTCTCGCAACACTCCCCCGCCCGTTCACCTTCGCCAACTCCATCGAAACTAAAATCGCGAGCGCAATCAAAGCCGCGGCCAACCAATAAACCTTCGACCAGGCAAACAAGAACAGATAAACCTCGTATATATAAAACGTCAAGATCAAAACCACCGGCCCGGCAAATTGCGCATTTCGCGCAGTTCGCAGCGCAATCATTTGATCCATCACTATCGCAAACGGCACGGCCAGCAGCACCAAGTCGTGCGCCAGGATATGGAAGCTCAAAAGCAGACTGACGATCACAGCGAGCGAAAATGCGAGATCGAATCCTTCTACTGAATCCGCGTGCGCGGGCGCCACGAGCCGGATTGTCCAAACTAGGGCTGCTAGACTAATCAGTCCAACCGCCACGATCACTCCAGTGGCCCATGAATGCGAGAGCGCTCCGCCGCCCGCGCTTACAATTCCGTACGTCAATCCCCGCAAATTTGGAATCAATCGCGGGTCCATCCCAAATTTCAAGCTGACGCCCTCGGACGAAGCCCGCGCCATTCCCGTGAGCAAATAAATATAGGAAATCACACCCGCCGGACGAATCATCATTAGCGAAATCAATCCCACCAGCGCCGCAGAAATCGAAAATCCTTTCAGCAATTTCGGCTTGCGAAACGTCAGAATGAACGTCAAAGGCAAAATCACCTGAAATTTGAACAGCGCCAGCCCCAGCCAGAATCCGCCGCTCGCGTCCTCTCTGCGCCGCATCGAAACCCACGCCGCAACAAGCAGCAGAAGCGCAAGTACCGAATCCTGCCCCTCGAGAATCACCATGAAGAAAGGAAACAAGCACACTACGAGCGCATAAGGCATCCACATCCAGATTTCGCGCAATCGAGGAAGCTCTCGTCCAATTAGCTTCGCACTGACAATTCCGCACGCAATTGAGATCGCAATCCACAAATAAAACGCCAGCGAATAAGAAAGCCCGGCCAAGGGAAGAAATGGCAGCAACTCAAACGGTGGATGATTGTAAGGCAGCGCCTCTTCCGTCTTGATATTCAGCAGTTCGGTCTGCACGCGCGCTTGCAAATCGAGGTTATAGAGCTCCGTCCCCGGATAAGCCCGTAAAATCCGCGCGCCCGAATAAAAAATCTTGAAGTCGCGGTATGGCAGTCCGTCGCGCTTCACGTAAAACAGCGCCAGATTCGAAACCAGGATGCAGAGCGCCACAACGCCCAAAAAAAGCCGCGTATCAAAACTTCGCGTTCGGCTCGGAGGCATGAACTCCCGGCTCGCGATCGCTATTACATCGCGAACATCCCGTTTACGTTTCCGGCGGCTCGCGATAAAAGAAAATCGCCAGCACCGATCCCACAGCCACTGCCACCAGCAGGAAAAACACGATCGACAAAATCTCGCCGGAGCGCGTGCCGCGTACGCTGTGCGCTCCCGAAATCCGGCCGCAAATAAACGCCACGGCGAATGACACCAACGCCAGCCCGACGTATCCGGGAATGTGCAACTTTCCGCGCGAAGCCGCGAACAGCACCGCCAGCACCACGAAAACGCACACCACAGTCACGGCGATCAGCAGCGGCGATCCCGAGTCCAGCCAAATGAAAGTTGCGGCCATCACCTTGACAGCCATCATAACGAAATTTTCCCCAGCCCCGCCGCCTTCCGCTTCCCCGATGTGCTCTAGGGCTACCGAGTTCCTGTGAGTACTCCGAGGATTTGTCAGGGCACGGCTTCACAGGCTGCGGATAAAGTCGCAGCGTTGCCATCCTGAGCGAAGCTAAGGATCAAAGCGTCCGATGTTTGCAACCAACTGCGCCGACAAGAAACCCCGGAACCTGCCTGTTGATCGCCAAATCGACCATTTTTCCGCAGCCTGTACCGCCTCTGAAGCCCCCCCGATCGGCTAGGCCGGTTATTTGTAACACGGGTTCACGCCCAGGACTCTTGCCGCGGTCGTTCCTTGCTTTTATCTATGTACCATGGTATATTGGTACCAGTGAGGTGCCTATGACAGCAGAAAAGAAACACATCGTCGAGCGCGTACAGACGGGTGTGCGCATGGAGAAGCGGCTACTTAAAGTGCTGAAGGCGCTTGCTGAATACCACGATTTGACCCTGGGCGATCTTCTCGAGGGCATCGTTCTGCACGCTTTCGATGGGAAATGCCCGTTCAGCCAGCCCAACCTGCAACGCATCAAGGAATTGAAGAAATTCTATGGGCTTGATCTGGATTCGCGTGCCAGCCATCGCCTCGTGGAAGCCGGCGCAGCTCATTCTCTCAAGAAGGAGAGGACCGGCGAATGAATCCGCCACTCAAGAAGCTTTCGATTGCAGGATTGCGATGGACACTGGGCCTGGTCGTCCTGTGGGAATCAGTTCACTTTGTGTTTTCACCCTCGACGATTCACCATTTCGCCAAAGCCGGCTTTCCCCAGTGGATCCGCCACGTACTTGGCGGAAGCGAAATAATCGCCGTACTTTTATTTCTGGTGCCACCTGTAAGCCTGGTCGGCGGCTACCTATTGCTATTCGTTTTTGCGATCGCTGCAATCCTGCACTTGCTTCACGGCGAGTTTGACGTCGGAGGACTGATTGTATACGCCATGGCCGTAATTGTTTGCATGATCCACCGTGACGACGGCGCAGTGGAGGTGCCGCATGACTGATGATGAGGTTATTGCGAGTTTCGAGGACTGTAGTCTTGCCGCCGAGTCCTTTCACCACGCGGACCATGTCCGTATGGCATTCCTTTATTTGTGCCGGTACCCGGTGTTGGAAGCTCTCGAGCGCTTTTCGACTTCGCTAATTCGATTCGCCACTGCAAACGGCAAGCCCGGCCGCTACAACGAGACCGTCACTTGGGCCTTCCTGCTTTTGATTCGAGAGCGCATGGCTCGGGCAGGATGCCAGCTGACTTGGTCTGAATTCGCAAGCAGAAACGCAGACCTATTGAATTGGGATGACAACGTCCTGAAGAAATACTATCGCAGCGAAACGCTCTCATCTGATCTTGCCAAGTCCACTTTCTTGCTTCCCGACAAAACGATCAACCTTCCTTAACTGCGGCTGGCCGTTCCGATTCCGCTGCTGTTGTTCGAGACTCCTCAGAAATTCAATGTGCCCAAACGCAAGCTCCAGGGCCTGATCGCAAATATTTTCGCGTAGCGCAAAACGGCCCGCCGCCCGGCAGCATCCAATCATTTACCCGCCCTCTGATGAAATCCAGGAGGGACGAATGATTTTGATCACGGGTGCTACCGGCAATGTCGGAATTGAGCTGGTCAAGAAACTTGCGGGAGGCAGGCAGCGCGTGCGCGCGTTCGTCCACAGGCGCGCATCGGCGCGGTCGATCGCGCTCCCCGGAATAGAAATCATCGAGGGCGATTTCGCACAACCCGCCACGTTCACCAGGGCGCTGGTAGGAATCGAGCGCCTCTTCCTTTTGATTCCTTCGTCTTCCGAAGTCGAACAACAGCAACGCAATTTCGTGGACGCCGCGAAACGCAGCAATGTCCGCCACATCGTAAAGCTCTCGCAGTTCGCCGCCGACGAGAATGCTCCCGGACGCTTCCAGCGCTATCACGGCGCAGTCGAGAACTATATTCGCAAGTCGGGGATCCCCTTCACTTTCCTGCGGCCCAATCTGTTCATGCAGGGCCTTCTCATTTTCCGCTCGGCGATTTCATCGCGCGGCAGCTTGTATGCCCCTGCCGGAAACGCCAAAGTCAGCGTCGTCGATGTACGCGACATTTCGTCAATCGCCGCCCGCGCCTTAACCGAATCCGGCCACGAAGGAAAAATCTACGACATCACCGGCCCCCAAGCCCTCACGCACGCCGAAATGGCCGATCAACTATCCTGGGCCCTGGCCAAGCCGATCAAGTATGTAGATGTTCCGCCCGCCGCGATGAGAGCAGCGTTGCTCGGATTTGGCATGCCGGCCTGGCAAGCCGATGGCCTAATGGAAGATTACGATCATTATCGCCGCGGAGAGGCGGAAACCGTCACTCCTACGGTTTACGACCTCACCGGCAGCAGGCCGATAGCCTTTTTCCGCTTCGCCCAGGATTACGCAGAGAGATTTCTGGGCAAAGAGGCCAGCGCGGCGTAACTATTCCCGCCCGGACACAAAGGTGCGCGAGGACATTCCTCGCCGCGAGCCTTCTACGTAGTTCCCTAACTCGTAATTTGCTTTTCGTCCAAGAATTCTGCTAGCTTGACCTGGGGAATTGCAAATGAACGCGCCCACCGCACAAAGAAACATGACCGCAGCAAACAGCCCGAACCCCGGTTTTCTGGTCGATACACGTCAACGAGCAGAAATCGCCGTAACTCACTGAAAATAAAGCACGGAGGTCATTTCTAACCGAGACAAAATCGCACCCCCTCGGTAGTCTCCTGAGCCGCTCCAACCGGCTTTAGCGCCTTCAGAAGAGCCCCGAAAGGCCGCCGCACAGCCTCTAAAAACCATCCTTACGGGACCTCTCGTTTGCTCCAGTATTCGGCCGAGGATTGGACTGGAATGATTTCAAAATCGATCAGGTCGTCCCAATTCTTGATCCAGGCCGTCAGCAGCGCGGGATCTTGGGTTTCCACCACCTGAAAGCAGCGAGAGTCTTTGGGGTCTATCCAGCTTGCTTGGTACGTTAGGCCCTCGGGCAGCATGCGGCCCCGAATTTGGAATCGATTGTCGATTGGAGTTACGTCGCCGTTGCGGAAGTGCTCGATCACCATGTAGAGCATGAAGCGGAGTGTAACGCTGGCAAGGCAATGGTTAAAAGGTCCGACTGATTCGGGCACGAATGCTGATGAACTTCGTCACCAAGCGCCGCTGCCAGGGAAAGTGCACTGGGACTAGTTAGCGGGTCCAGCTTCGCGGATCGATATGCTTGGTGACGACTTTGCGAAGACGCTCTTGGATGGAATTGTAGGATTCGATCTCTTCTTCGCTGCGGCCCAGCGTTGTAAGGGCGGCCGCCTTGTTTTGCAGCGCGCGAGTCACCTCGGCTTGTATCGATGCTTCGGGAGCGGCCGTAAATATTTCCAGGAGATGATCGTAGGTGTGGATGGCATCCTCGGTGCGATTGAGCTGCGTGAGGACTGCGCCTTTGCTCACGAGCGCGCGCGCTACCTGCTCGCGCAGGGATAGCTCTTGGGAGGTGCTGAATCGCTTGGTGACGGCGTCGTAGGACTGCAGGGCTTCTTCTCCGCGGTTCAGGCGGCCCAGGGCCACGCCTTTGCTGACCAGGGCACGCGCGAGTTGTTCCTGAAGCGAGAGCTTGTTGGGGTCGCCCAGGCGCTTGATCACGGCGTCGTAGGATTGAATGGCTTCATCGCGGCGATTCAGGCGGCCCAGGACAACGCCTTTGTTGACCAAGGCTCGTGCGACTTGCTCCTGAAGCGGAAATTCGGAGGCAGAGCCGAAGCGTTTGACCACCAGATCATAGGATTGAATGGCCTCTTCAAGTCGGTTTAGGTGCGCGAGCGCGATGCCCTTGCTGACCAGGCCGCGCGCGATCTGTTCCTGAAGAGATGGCTCCGTGGCGTTGCCAAGGCGCTTGACGGCGAGATCGTAGGCGGCGACGGCCTCTTCGCGGCGATCGACGCGATCGAGAACGAGACCCTTTCCGACGAGGGCGCGGGCCACGTGCTCCTGCAGCGGAAGTTCGGAAGCCGCGCCAAAACGCTCGACAATGTCGTCGTAGGTTTCGAGTTCCTCATCCACACGATCGAGCGGCGCGAGCGCGGCAGCTTTGCTGGCGAGAGCTTCGGCGACAGCTTTGCGCGCGCCGAGATCAGAGGAATTGCCGCGTTGTTCAAGCACCAGATTGAAAGCTTGAATCTCGCGGGGATCGAAAAGAGAGACCGGAAGATTGACACCGGCGGCGGACAATCGTTCGAGCGACTTCGGGCGATTGCCGGTGGGAACGAATTCACCGAGGACCATCTCGTCTTCGCCGATGCCAGTCTTATTGAATACGAAGATGTCTTGAAGGACGATGTCGTCGCCTTCCATTCCGGTAATTTCGGCGATGTTGACGATTTTTCGGGTGCCGTCAGTAAGGCGGCTTACCTGGATGACGAGATTGATGGCGGAAGCGATTTGCGCGCGAATGACGGGAAGAGGAATCTCGAGGCCGCCCATGGTGACCATGGTCTCGAGGCGGCTGATGGCGTCGTAGCCCGCGCGGGCGTGGATGGTGGTAAGCGAGCCGTCGTGGCCGGTGTTCATGGCCTGGAGCATGTCGAGTGCTTCATCGCCGCGGACTTCGCCGACGATGATGCGGTCGGGCCGCATACGCAAAGCGTTGATGACCAGGCGGCGCGGCGGAATGGCGCCGGAGCCTTCGATGTTGGGCGGACGCGTCTCGAGCCGCACCACGTGATCCTGCTGGAAGCGAAGCTCAGTGGCGTCTTCAATAGTGACAATGCGCTCGCGTGGCGAGATATACGACGAGAGAAGATTGAGCAGCGTGGTCTTGCCCGAGCCCGGGCCGCCGGAGACGATGATGTTCATGCGCGCGAACACGCAGGCGCGCAGGAATTCGAGCATGGGCGCGGTGAGCGTGTGATTCTGGATGAGATCGTCGGCGGTGAGGAGATCTTTCGCGAAACGCCGGATGCAAAGGCAGGGACCGTCGAGAGAAAGAGGAGGGATGATGGCGTTGGCGCGAGAGCCGTCGGCGAGACGCGCGTCGACGATGGGCGACGTTTCATCCACACGGCGGCCCACGGCGGAAACGATGCGAGTGATGATGGCCATCAGATGGGCATCATCGCGAAAGGAAACATCGCTGCGCTCGAGGCGGCCGCGGCGTTCGACGTAAACTTCGTTGTAGTTATTGACCAGAATGTCGGAGATGGAATTGTCTTTGAGAAGCTGCTCGAGAGGTCCGAGACCGAAAACTTCGTCGAGAACTTCCTTGGAGAGGCGCTCGCGCTCCTGAAGTGTGATCGGTGTGCGTTCGTAGGTAGCCAGGCTCTCGACGATGTCGGTGACTTCGATGCGCACCGCTTCGCGGCTGAGCTTGGTGATGCGGCCGACGTCGAGCTTCTCGCGAAGCTTTTTGTGGATGGTTTCTTTGACAGCGCGGTAGTCGCGCGAGCTAGTAGGAGTCATGGCCTTGTGCTCCCGATGGAGCGCGGGAGTTGAAACAACAAAATCAGGAGGCTCGCCGTTTCTCCCTCAGGGCCGTGCGAAAAGCGAAGGCGGCGCCGGATTCTCTGCGGTGAATCCACGGGAAATCTCACGGGCGCGCCATGAGCACAAAAATCCAATCAGGCGCTGGTGGCGCGGGCCTGACGAGCAGCCGACGAGTTGAGCGACGAAATCTCGAGGAGATCGCCGACCTTCGTGCCGGTGCGATAAATCGTGTGAGCCGGAACCTCGAGGACGCTGGCGGCTTTGAGCGAAACCGCAGAGATGCGGAAGGGCCGCACGAACTCTTCGACGTAAACGACTTCCTTTTCCTTGCTGAGGAAAATGAGATCGATGGGAAAGAGCATGCCGATGGTATGAACGCCTCGCGAAGGAACGATCCAGAGGCCGCAGCCGAAGCGGGCCCAGCGCTTGGTCTTGCCGAGAAGGCCCACGAGACGGCGGACATAGCTATCGGCAACGGTAGCTTCGGTGGCGACGAAGGTTTCCCGCGTCTTGTTATAGACATAGACTATGCCTGTCCCGTTTTTGCGATCCTTCATCATCGCCGCCCTGGCGCCCCTCAGTTTGTTGCCGTGAAGCAAATATCTTTCTGTTGCTCCGAATCGTTGGCGCGTCTGTTAGACATGAATGCGAACAGCACGACCGCCGCCAAGTCTTCCGCTACGAAGCGAATCAGGGTTACGGACTGCAAGTGCCTGATCCTTTGCTCGTGCCGTGAACCCGCCAGCAGTACGGGTCGAGTTGCCGGGCGAGCGGAGCCGGCTAGTGCCTCAGTGCCCGCCGCCCCCCAACTGCCGAAGGAGAGTGATGAACGCCGGGCCCAAAATCACCACCATCAAAGCCGGAAAAATGAAAAACACCAGCGCCGGAACCATTTTGACGGAGGTCTTCGCGCTCAATTCTTCAGCGCGCTGCCGGCGCTTGGTCCGCAAATCCTCGGAATGAATACGAAGGGATTGAGCAATGCTGGTGCCAAAGCGCTCGGTCTGGACCAGCATGGCCACGAGAGCCTTGATGTCTTCGAGGCCGGTGCGGCGCCCGAGTTCCCGAAGAGCTTCGGTGCGCGATTTGCCGACGCGCATCTCGAGGTTCACGAGCTGCAATTCATCGCTGAGCTCCGGGTGAACGATGCGGAGTTCGTTGGCGACGCGCAGGATAGCCTGGTCAATGCCGAGGCCAACTTCCACACAGATGACGAGCAGATCGAGACCGTCGGGAAGAGCCAGGCGCAGGCGATTCTGCCGCGCGCGGATCTTGAGATTGAGCCAGAGCTCCGGAAGCATGTAGCCCGCAACCGCAGCAACGGCAAGGATAATCAAAGGGTTGGACTTGTAGATGCCGGTGAACAAAACCACCGCGACGAATATGACGGGCGAGAGAATCTTGAGTGCGCGAATGGCCAGAATGACGTCGGGCGTGCGATAGCCGGCACGAAGCGACATCAGTTCGGAACGCGACAGGGCCTTCCCCTTGAGGGCGGGCAATAATTTCCCCAACGAAGCGAAAAGCACGCGGAAGTAACCGGGGCCTTTTTCCTCGGGAGAGCGCTCGCCTTCCGGCGCTGCGTTGGCGGAATCCAACATCCGGCTGACGCGTTGCGCGACTGCCGTTTCACTCGGAGAAAAGGCGTAGACAATGGCGAGCAGGATGAGAACCGTCGCCAGGAAGGTCGCCGCTGTCAAAGTCCAAAGCATGTCAACTTCTCCCTCAAACTTCTATATGAACAATCTTCCAAATAATCAGAGATCCGATAACCTGCAGGCCCAACGCAATTCCCAGGACGATGGGGCCAATCGGATCGGTCCAAAGCACTTTCACATAATCGGGATTCAGAAACTGCAGCACGACCAGCAAGACAAACGGCAGAGCGACAAGAATGGCGGCGGTGAGCCGGCCCTGAGCCGTGCGCACTTTCACTTCGCGATAGATACGGAAGCGCTCGCGAATCAGGCGTGAAAGCTCATCCAACAATTCGGCGAGATTGCCGCCGGTTTCCTTCTGGACGAGCAGCGCGGTGACGAAGAACCGAACGTCGATCAATGGTACGCGCTCGGCCATATTCAGAAGCGCATCGCGCAAGGGAAGACCGAAATTCTGTTCCTCGAACGTGGCGCGAAACTCGCCCGAGACCGGCTCGGAAGATTCCTTGGAAACCATTTCGAGGCCGGTGGTGAAGGCGTGGCCGGCGCGAACGGCGCGCCCGATAAGATCGAGGGCTTCCGGAAAATGTTCTTCGAACTTCGCCAACCGGCGAATGCGCGTGAAAGCCACGAAGGCGATGGGAACGGCCAGCGCTATCAAGCCGAGGGCCAACGCCGCCAGGCCGTGGTCGGGATATATGAGACTGAGCAAAACGTAGGTGCCGAGACCCGCGACTGCCGTCCAGAGAAAAAACTTGCCGGCCTTCAATTTCAGACCAGACTGGTTGATGAAGTTCTGGAGCGAACCGGACCAGGGCAGGCGCATGAGAAGCCGCTGAATTTGAGGGACGTTGCTATAGAGCTCGTCGCGGACGAGCTTGAGGTCAAGAGAAACGTCACCGCGGCTCTCTGCCTTGCGGACAGACTCCATGCGGCGACGGACCATTTCCTGGCGGCCATCGCTGCGGCCGGCAATCATCCAGATAGCGCCAGCGACGATGGCAACGATTAAAAACGTGAGCAAAGCTAGAAGCAGCGCCACGTGAGCCTCCTTTCCTCGGAAACCAAAGGCGCACCGGAGCCGAGCGTCTCAGTGGTAAACCCGTGCATAAAAAGCTTCGCGATCATTCTGTGGTCCTTAGCGAGCGTGCTGAACCTCGAACATGTTTGCCGGCAGGGGAATCCCCGTGACGGCCAGGCGCTCCGCGAATTTCGGGCGGATGCCGACGGGCATAAATTCGCCCATGACTTCGCCACTTTGAGAAACACCGCGCTTCCGGAAAACGAAGATGTCCTGCATGGTGACGACTTCACCTTCCATGCCGGTGATTTCGGTCAAGTTGGTGACTTTACGGGTGCCGTCGCTGAGTCGCGTGATTTGCACGACGACGTCGATAGCGGAGGCAATCTGGCGACGGACGGCCGTATCGGGAATGTTCAACGCGGACATGGCCACCATGGTCTCGAGACGGGATAGAGCGTCACGAGGGGAGTTGGCGTGAATAGTGGTGAGCGAACCGTCGTGACCAGTGTTCATGGCCTGGAGCATGTCGAGGGCTTCTTCGCCGCGGACCTCACCAACGATGATGCGGTCAGGACGCATACGCAGGCAGTTGATCAAGAGCTGGCGCTGATAAATGGCGCCTTTGCCTTCGATATTGGGTGGACGAGTTTCGAGACGCACGACGTGTTCCTGGTGGAGCTGCAATTCTGCGGCATCTTCGATGGTAACGATGCGCTCGCGATCGGACAGATAGGAAGAGAGCACGTTGAGAAGCGTGGTCTTTCCAGCGCCGGTACCGCCGGAAATCAGAATGTTGAGGCGCGCTTTAACGCAGCCCTGAAGGAGCTCGAGCATGGGCGCGGTGAAAGCGTGGTTGGCGATGAGATCGTCCGCCGTGAGCGGGTCGCGGCTGAAGCGCCGGATGGAGAGGCAGGGGCCATCGACGGCGAGGGGAGGAATGATGGCGTTAACGCGGGAACCGTCGGGGAGGCGCGCGTCCACCATCGGGGAAGATTCATCGACGCGGCGCCCAATCGCGGAGACGATGCGGTCAATGATGCTCATCAAGTGGGCGTCATCGCGGAATTGAATGTTTGTGGCTTCGAGAAGACCTTTGCGCTCGACGTAAATCTTGCTGAAAGTGTTGACCAGAATATCGGAAACCGTGGGATCGGCGAGAAGCGGCTCGAGCGGTCCCAGGCCGAAAACCTCATCGAGAACTTCCTGGGAAAGACGCTCGCGCTCCTGCAGATTCATCGGTGTAGATTCGCCGACGACGAGCTCCTCGAGAATGAGCGAAACTTCGCGGCGAACGTCGTCGCGGCGAACGTCGTTGACGCGATCCAGGTTGAGTTTCTGGATGAGCCGGCGATGAATCGCGGCCTTAACCGCGGTTAAGTCGGTTCGCGTTGATGGCGTAGGAGTCGGTGGCATGGGGCCTTACCTTTTATTGGGAAATGAGAAAAAGTTGCCGATGCCGCCCTTTTTGCTGGCGCTGGGCATCGCCTCGACTCCGGCGATTTGAGCGGCGAGCTGGCGGTAACGGTTGCTGAGCATGTTGTTGTGGTTCTCCATCAGCGGAGTCCCCATATTCACGGAGGCGTTGGCCTTGGTGAAATCATTGGGGAGGCTGGCGAAAACGGGCCGCTTGAGGTTCTTTTCAATAGTCTTGAGAACTTCTTCGTCGCCCTTGTGCCAACGGTTGATGATGATGCGAATGCGGTCAGGGTCGATGCCGAGACCATTCAAGGCCCACAGGCGGCGCTCCAGCGTCCAGAGCGACGGAACGTTGGCCTCCGCGATCATCATGATCATGCGGGCGCGCTGCAGGATGGGGCTCCACTCGGAAGAGAACTGCGAGCCGAGATCGGCGAGGATGGTATCGAAACCGGCCGAGGCGACATTGATGATGCGCTCGAGGGGAGCAATCGAAATGGATTGCCACTCTTCCGGCTGCAAAGCGCCGCCGAGGATCTCGAGCTTGGTTTTATGCTGCGTCAACAGGCCGCTGAGAAAATGGGTGTCGAGACGGTCGAGACTCTCGACAGCGTCACGGACGCCGAAACGCGGATGAAGATCGAGAAGGAGGTGGACGTTTCCGAGAGGGCGCGCGAAGTCAAGCAAGACCGTGCGCTTCTGGGCGTGGCTGGCCAGTTGAACGCCGAGATTGACAGCGACTGTGGTGGTACCAACGCCGCCCTTCGAACCCATTAGGGCAATGAGCTTCTCGGTGGAGCGTTTCTCAGTGGGTTGGAGATCCTGGCCGAGACGCGAGAGAAGATCGGCGAGAGAGTCCGAGTTGACGGGCTTGGCGATGAAATCCCGTACACCGCTGCGCATGGCATCGAGCAGGAGCTGCTGATTCGGTGGATAGGTAGCGGAACAGGCGATGAGATGCACGCCGGGACGCAGGCGGTGGAGATGAGCCGCCAGAGTGAAATAGGGTTCGGGATCCCGGGAAAGATCGAGAAAGACGATGTCGGGAATGGTTTCTCCGACATCCGGGAGCTTCTCCATGGGAACGGACCAGTGCTTGACGGAGCCGACCATACCGGTCTGCTCGAGACTCGCCAGGAGCTGGCCCGAAGTGTTTTTATCACCGCTTGCGATGGCTACAGTCAGCATGGTTTGAGGTTCCGATTACCGACATATGTCTTGAGACGCAACGTCAAAGAGCTTCTCCTTATTTACGCGACGGCGCGGGCGTCTCCGTCATACCGCTGCGATCCGGTCCCATGATGGGATTAATCATGGCCGGGCCGGCAGGTGCATTCCCCGGTTCATAGGGCTTAACGATTCGCGGCGTAACGAGAACAAGCAGCTCAGTGTGGCTCTTCGTGATTGACTTGCTGCGGAAAAGCTTGCCGATGATGGGAAGATCGCCGATTCCCGGGACTTTCTCGAGAATCTCTGTGACGCGGTTATCGACGAGACCAGCGATCGCAAAGCTCTGGCCATCCTTCAAGTTCATTTCCGATTCGACGCGGCGCGTGGAGAGCGCGGGAATGACGAAGCCCTGAATGGTGAGCGCGTTCGCGAAATCGAGAGCGCTGACTTCCGGCTTTACTTTGAGGTGAATCATGCCGTTCTCGAGAAGCGTCGGGGTAAAGTTCAGGCGCACGCCGAATTCCTTGAATTGAATCGTGAGCGAAGGAAAGCTGCCCGATCCGCCCGTGGACTGAATCACCGGGAAAGGAAATTCACCGCCGGCGAGGAAGCTGGCATCTTTGCCGGAAGCGGTAAGGAGATTCGGTTCTGCCAAGATCTCAAGAATGTTCTTTTCCTGAAGAGCGCGAATGGTCGCGGCGAGATTGAGATCCGGGCGGAAGAGAAAGATGTTCAAGAGATCGCTGAGAGCAAGCGTGGTGGAATTGGTCGCAGTGGTAGTGGTCGACCCGGTGGTCGTCGTGGTCGTTCCGGAGTTGGCGCCCGCGCCGAGGTTGCCCTGAATGGCCGGAGGCGAGAATTGCTCCGTGCCGAGCGTGCCGACGTTCTTGGCGCCGGGCAAGCTGAGAATATTGATCCCGAGTTGCGTGATGGCCGTGCGGTCAACTTCCGCGAATTTCACTTCGAGAAGAATCTCTCCCGTCGGTGGCGGGGGAACTTCCATCAGGCTTGTGACTTTAGGCGTTACGTTCTTCACAACTTCGAGAATTTTATCGGCGACCGCAGCGGAGGAGACGCGGCCGGAGAGCATAACGACGTCTTTCGAAGTTTCGATCTGAACTGGCTCGTTCGGGAATACGTCGTGGATTTTCTGGCTCAGGCTGAGGGTGTCAATATCCACGGAGACTTCGAAGTCCTGGCTTTGATCGGCTTCATCCCACAGAAGGAGGGAAACTCCACCCGGAGCTTTGCCGTTGACGAGAACCTGATTCGGGCTGACGACGATGGCCTCGGCGATGGCCGGGTCGGCAAGCGAAACGCGCTTGATTCTGGTCGGCGAGGTAATGACCAAGGAACGGCCGACGAGCAGGTGCAACGCCTGCGGGACTTCGGACGCCTGCTGCGACTGGAGAGCAGGCGGAAGCGAAGCCAGCGAAACGCTAGCTTGCGGCAACTTCGCAGCCTGGACGACGGCGTTTGCCGGACGTACCGAGGACTGCTGAGCCGTTGCGCCGGGCGCGCTGAACAGAAGCAGAGAACAGATGAGAGCAAGAGCGCCGGTGCGAATCAGAGTTCTGTTATGACGATCTGCGTACATTCGAGACTCCCGCGTAAAGCTCAGGGATTTGGAAAGTTCTTCATTTCTTGCTTGCCGCCGGTGATTACTTCAATCGAATACGGCGGCGGCGGAGCATCTTTGTGCATGACGACGTGTTTCCCCGGTGTGGGGGCGGCGGCAGGTGCGGCCGGAGCGCCACCGGCAAAGAGAGAAGACTGAAGCACCGGAGCAGGATTGGTGGCCTTGGTATCGACGGTGTTACGAAGGGCGAGCTGGATCTTGCCATTCGTGCTGGCCATGGTGAGCTTGGCCGCGTCTTCGGGCGTGACGAGTAGCGTGATCACGGGAACAGTTTCGGGCTTGCCTTCACGATCCTGTTCCATCTTCTGGCCCGCCGCGAGGACGCGGATGTTCTCGAGGATCGTGCGCGTGATGGAGCTGCTACCGCCGACTCCAACCGTATTGCCGGTAACAAGAATGTCGACCATGGTGCCGGGAGTTACGAAGCCGGCGACGCCGACGACATCGTTGACGGAGACCGAGACAGCGCGCATGCCTTCGGGAATCGTGGCAGACAGGCCCGCACCGGAGTCGCTGGAAGCGAGATTGTCGGCGAGAATCGGTTCGTTCTCGGCGAGGTTGGTGATCACTGCGCGATTGGCGACTTCCGAGATGTCGCTGAACATGCCGGCGGGCTTCGAACCCGAAGGCCACTGAATCGTCCTTACCTTCGAGGCATCGAGGCGCTCACCGATCTTCAGCGGCTCAGCAGCGACGACGATGGTGGTCATGCGCATGGCCGGCCCTGCGGCAGACACCTGCACCTTCTTGAACGCGTGATAGACGTAGGCGGCCAAGACGAAGGCGAGCAGTACCGCGAGAGCCAGGCCGACCATCAAGCGATTCCGATTCATGGGATAATTCTCCTTTACCTCTTCAGCTAGCCCCAGTGTGCCGCGATAAAACAGATGAACGTGCCGGTCGCAGCAGCGACGCCAAAGGGCAACTTCAGCAGCGTCGGATTATCGAGCGAAATTTCCGGGTGAGTGCGCAACCCGAATACGAAAAAGCCACGGACCAGGACAACCAGATTTCGCAAAGTCGTTTTCACGCGATGAGTCAAGACCATCATCACGACCGCCATGAGTCCCGAGAGGAAGACACTGGCGAGCAACACGAATAGAAACATCAAGGGTCCTAGAAAAGCTCCCACAGCGCCCATCAACTTCCAATCTCCCGCTCCGAGCGCGCGCAGCAGGACAAGCGGAAGCAGAATCGCCAAAGCGAGCACCACTCCCTCGAGCGACACCAAAGCGCCGGGCCATCCCGCCATGACGGTGTGCACGGCAATGCCGAGGAAGAGAGCGGGCACGGTGAGCCAGTTGGGGATCCGGCGAGTGCGCCAGTCGATCCAGCCGGCGGAAAATGTGAGAGCCAGCGTGAAAGCCCAGATTGTTTCAGTGGCGGTCATAAGCGTTTTGTTCGATTCCCGAAATTCTCGGCTTCAGCACCAGCTCCCACCAGTTACGTGTTTACGGTCAAGTTCGAGGCAGCGTTTGAGAATACGTTGTTGATCGCTGAGCCGAGACTGTTCATCGCGGCGATGGCGGCCAACGCGAGCAATACAACCAGTAAGGCGTATTCGGTCAAGTCTTGCCCCGATTCTTCAGTCCACAGCCTCATCAGCAGCTTCCCCATCAACATCCTCCCTCGGTCGCTAACCGAACCGCTTAGGTGCTGCCACAAAAAGCGATGCGGACAGCCTCTAGCCGCCAAAACCGCAACTGATTTTCAACGGCCAGCGAACTCCGTCACACCAATGCCCTCGGTGAAGTGAGGGGTTTAGGTATTTACGGTCAAGTTCGAGGCAGCGGCTGAGAATACGTTGTTGATCGCGGAACCGAGACTCTTCATAGCGACAATCGCGGCCAACGCGAGCAAAACAACTAGCAAGGCGTATTCGGTCAAGTCTTGCCCCGATTCTTCTGTCCACAGCCTTATAAGCAGCTTACCCATCTAAGTCCTCCGTCGGTTGCTAACCGAATCGATTAGGTGTTGCCACAAAAACTTACCTAGACGGCCTCTGGCCGCTAAAACCGCAACTGAATTTCAGCGGCCAGCAACTCCGTCACACCAATGCCCTCGGTGAAGGAGGGGGTTAGGTATTTACGGTCAGGTTCGAGGCGGCCGAGGAGAAGACGTTGCTGATCGCGCTACCCAAGCTCTTCATAGCGACAATCGCGGCCAACGCCAGCAAGACCACCAACAACGCGTACTCGGTAAGGTCTTGGCCTTCCTCTTCGTGCCACAGGCGCATGAGAAGGTTCTTCATTTGTTACCTCCTGATAGGTTAAAGGTCAGCGGCACGGAAGCCCTCTGCCGCCATCCCTCTTTGTAGTGCATCTGGAAAGCCATTCCCTGGGGTAGAGGAAAAAGCTAACCCCAACATTTATAGACAGTTGCAAGTCTTTGTGATCGTAAAGTCGAAGGTCCAGCACGCGGCGTGTCCCATCTAAGTTACACTTCCTTGAAAAGCTCGCGAACAAACGTGCTCTTATCGCGATTGGGCACCTAACCAGCCCTGGGAAGGACGTAGTTCTAGTAATTCTGGTAAAGCCGCCGGAGCGGCCCAGCGGCATTCGCGAGGTAGTCGGCTGGAGGCGAGCGTCACGCACGGTCAGCCTCGGTCGCGGAAATTGCACGCTCATTTGGTTTTTCGCCCCACATGACGACGTTCCAGGAGAGCCAGCGAAGGCCGGGGATGCGCGTTAGCGCGCGGTCGAGGGCGCGGAGGGGCATCCACCAGCGCAGGCTTTCGGGCGTTTCCCGGAGGATGCGCTTCCAGTAGCGGTCGGCGTTCGGATGGACTCGATTCTTCAGGTAATACTTGACGAAAAGCAGCAGCGTGGACAGCCAGAATTCGCGGTGGCCGACATTGGAAAAATATTTCTGCGCGAGTTTGAGGTCGGCGACGGTAAGCGGGGATTCATCTGGAGTGCGGACGCCCGTGGCCATGCGGCGGTAAACGTTGATGACCGGATTGTAGGCGAGCGGATCGTAGGAAAAGAAAACGCCGCCGGGCTTGAGGGCGCGGTGCATCTGCTCGAAAAGCGACGCGCGATCGTGAACGTGGTGGATGGTGTTGGCGATGTAGATTAAGTCGTAGGCGGCTGGCGGGAGATTCAGATCCTCAGCACCGGAAACGATTCCTTCCAAAGTGACGCCGTGCTTGCGGCCCAACTCGAGAGCGGTTTCGACCATCATCGGCGAGATATCCACGGTCGTGACGCTGGCTCCCTGGAGAGCAAAATAAACCGACGATTCGCCGAGGCCGGCGCCGATATCGAGCAGCTTTTTGCCGCGGAGCGGGCCCATGCGCTGGAGAATGAACTGATTCTCGAGCGCGGTGGGAGCTTCGAAGCACTCGCGGACAAGAACGTCGTCGATGCGCGTGCTATTGGCCCACGCGTCGTGAAAGGCGGCCTCGCGCTCGTGAGTCGTGGTGTCCACTGACATTGCGGCTCCGGGATTCTGTGCGTTCATTGGCGTCTCGCTGCCATTCAGCGCTCGGCCACCATGTTTCGCGGGCGCAGCTTTTCGGCGACGCCGCGGTTCTGGGCTTCAAAGCCCATCCGTTCGCGCACGACGTACAGCGGGCGGCGCTTTGACTCGCCGTAAATGCGCCCGACGTATTCACCGATGATTCCCATGCAAATAAGCTGGACGCCGCCGAGAAACAGCACGGCGATGACCAAGCTGGCCCAGCCTTTGACCAAGCCTGGAGTGCCAACGATTCGCTCGATGATCGCCACCAGGATTCCCAGGAGCGCGACCGCGGAGGCCGCGAAGCCCACCCACGTGGCCAGGCGAAGCGGCAGAATCGAGAACGACACGATGCCGTCCGTCGCAAAGCGCATCATCTTCGTCAGCGAGAATTTGGTAGTCCCGGCGTGGCGCGCGGCGCGGCGATAAGGCACGGCAGTCTGCGAGAAGCCGATCCAGCTCACCATGCCGCGGACAAAGCGGTCGCGCTCGGGCATGGCCAGCAGTGCGTCAACGACGCGGCGATCCATCAGACGAAAGTCACCGGTGTCGAGAGGGATCTCCGTATCCGAAAGCTTGCCGATGAAGCGGTAGAAATATTTTGCGGTCCAGAGCTTGAAAGCGGATTCGCCATCGCGCTCCGTGCGCACGCCGTAAACGACATCGTAGCCATCCATCCATTTATCCAGGAAATCGAGAATCACTTCGGGCGGATCCTGGAGATCGGCGTCGATGATGACCACGGCGTCTCCGGAAGCGTGCTCGATGCCGGCGGTGATGGCCATTTGATGGCCGAAATTGCGCGAGAAACGCACCACGCGAACGCGAGGATCGCCGGTTTGCAATTCGTGAAGAATTTCGGCGGTGGCATCGGTGCTGCCGTCATCCACGTAGATGACTTCGAGCTGCATGGGAATATTTTCGAGGGCCGCAAGAAGACGCCGGTTCGTTTCGCGAAGAACTTCCTCTTCGTTGTGGCAGGGGACGACGACCGAGAGGAGAAGACGGCGAGCTTCGGAACCCGAAAAGCTGAGCTGCGAAGGACCGCGCATGCGATCGATCATTCGGGGAGTCATATTCACTCCTGTCCAGCCGGCTTGGAAATTTTTGAGTCCGCCACGGGAGCCACAGGTTCTTTCCGGACGAAAATCACGCTGCGATTATCGAAATAGACTTTTTGCCACTCGGGCAAAGCGTTCATCACCGTGACGAGCGGCTCGCCGCGATCCAGAAGCAGCGACTTGATTCCATAGAAACGCAGCACCGCGAGACCCGCCGGCTTGATATCAAGCACTTGCAAGTAGTCATTGAGCAGGCCGCCCGCCTCGTAGAGTTCGCTGCGGCCGTCAATGAAAACTTTGTGCTCGGGACCGCGCGCCCAGACGAGATAGCCGCCGAAGCCGTAGGTATTCAGCAGGGGGCCGGGCACATCGTGGTGATCGAGATACGCGACCGCGCCCACGGGAAAATTCGCTGCAACCTTCTCTTCGAGCATCGCGCGCGAGGGGAAGTAATAAATCATCGCGACAGTCGCGCCGATCATCAAAACGGCGTTCAGGAGGAATTGATCTTTCGCGCGATTGTACGCCGGCACCCAGCGAGCGAGGATTAAAGCCAGCACTGGCACGGAGAAAGGAACGAACAGCAGAATGAATCGTACGTGAATCACGGCCATGGCCGTGCCGAACAAGAACAGCGCCAGCGTTTCCAACCGCCATGCGAAGCGGAAGATCACCTGGAGGACGATGAAGCCGAGAATCAGGGCGAGAAAGAATTTCCCGCCCGGCATCTGGAACGGCATGGGCTGCCATTCCAGGATATTGGCCACGCTAATCGGCAGCGAGGAGGCTACCTGGAACGGATAAGTGCAGAGCTCGATGCCGTAGGGAGTGATCGGCAATGCGCAGAGACTCAGAAGGAATACAAAAGAGAGGCGCACGCGATCCGGCTGGCTCCAGCGCCGAACTTCGAGGTTGCCCAGTTGAAATTCGAAAAGGCCGGCGAACCAATAGGCAACTACGGTGCCCAGGCCGATGATCCACGAGCCATGGGTATTCACCCACACCAGAAACAGAATGGGAAGAAACCACAGCGCGCCGCGCTTGCCCTGGCGGAAGAGCTCGAGGGCAATCAGCGTGAGAATCAGAAACAAGTAGCCCAGCATTTGCGGGCGCAACGAAAACGAGGGAAGAGCCAACGCAAGAAGGACAATCGTGGCAACGAAACCCGCCTTAGCATTCTTGGCGCAGATTGTCGCGAGCCCGTAGAGGGCGAGCAACGTCGCTCCCGCGACGAGAATGAGAAATGCTTCCAGCCCGCGCAAGCCGCCCCAGCGGGCGAACAAGGCGAGGACAACATCTCCTCCCCATTCGTAAGAAAGCCACGGATGCCCTGCGACGGTGTAGGAGTACGGATCGCCATGCGGCCAGTGGT
The DNA here is from genome assembly GCA_963812645.1 of uncultured Acidobacteriota bacterium. Classification (GTDB taxonomy): domain Bacteria; phylum Acidobacteriota; class Terriglobia; order Acidiferrales; family UBA7541; genus Palsa-147. The sequence continues at coordinate 431,300 of CAWEVU010000010.1, read as the reverse complement.
GCGTGGCTAAGATCAGTTGGCCGGTCTTGATGTGCCACCAGCAATCCGGATCCACAATGAATTCGCGAGCGTTCAAATAAACGCCGCCGACCAGAATCATGCCCAGCATCGCCGGAAAGGAGAACAGGCGGCGAAGAAGTTCCAGGAAGCCGGAGGCAGGTTGCTCAAAGGTCATTGCCGGCGGACATGCTTCGGCGGTGGAACGAAGAGTGACTCCGTTTGTGGCCGATACCTGGTTCACTGTCACCTCGGACTCGCTCATGTGCTTTCTCGCCGCTCTAACTGGCGCTCAGATCAAGAACTTCCGCGCGCGGTGCCGCTGTCACAATTCGTGTACATTCCAGGCTGCACAGCCCATCTGCTCCGATATTCACCGCAGCTCTCTTTCCAAACACCTCACGCAGCCTCTTGCCGCAGATGGCGAAAAGCTTCCAGGACCGTGAACGGCGTGCGCGTGCTCGCAATGCTTTCGCCAAGCTGGCGAATTTTCTGCGTCTCGATATGGCCGAGAAAAGTCGCGGCGCGCGCGATGTGATCGATCTTCTCGGGCGCCAGGCCCATGATTCGCGCACACGTGGAATCCACGGCCACGGGATCGTCGCCAGCGATGAGAACTCCGGCCGTCTTCGAAACTCCCTGGATCGGGCCGTTGCCTTCCATTCCGATGATTCCATCCACAATGGCAAAATCGGGGCGCACGGCGGCATTGATATCGAGAATGGCGCGATCGATTCCGGCCCAGTGAAGAATGTTCTTCGGCCAGCCGTAGCAGCTTCCCGGAATTACGCCGAACATGTTTTTCAGCGAGAGCGTCACGCCGGCCCAGTGGTGCGTCTTCAACTTCGGCAGCGACACAAGAAAATCGACGCCACGGACGGTCTTGGGAAAATAGAGTTCGCGCAGACGCGAGGCGCGGGTTTTCAACAGCACGCGCTCCACATCGTCGACATTGAGATCCACGAAGAAACGTGAGAGCGGGCCGGCGAACTCGCGCAGGCGGATGGATTCGAGAACGGCTTGCGTATCGCGATCCATCGCCGGGCCGTCACCCACCATCACTTCCGCCGCGCCGAGCCGCAGAAACGATTCGCGAGCCGCGGCGATTACCGCGGGATGCGTATTCATCATGCCCAGAGGATCGAGACCGACGAGGTTCGGTTTGAGCAGAACAGTCTTGCCGCGAACGGGGAGATCGAATTCGCAGAGCGTTTCGAAAAGCACGCTGGAAAGATCGGCCTGATAGTTCGCGACGCGGCGGATGGCCACGCGCGACTCGGGCCGCGAGAACGATGGCAATAGTGATGGCGAAGGTCTTGGCATAATTCAGTTCTTGATTTCCGCCCGCTCCGGCTGCAGCCAAAATTTCTTGCCGCTGAAGGCAAGCGCGGCCCAAGCAGCCACCGGCACGCTCCACGAAATGGCGTCAGGCTCGTACAGTCGCTCGGTCGCCGCAGAGAACGCGGAGCTGCCGCGATCGAATGCGTTGAGAGCAATTTGCGTCAATGCCAGCGATGCGGGGCTTTGGATGCTGCCCCAATTTTTTTCCAGCCACGCGAGACTTTGCTGAATTTCGCTTCGTTCCGCGTGCTCGCGAAGCGCCAGCAGCGACCAGACGGTGGTGCTAACCTGCGGTTCGCCGGGAACGCCGTAAACCATCGGATTCCCGCAATTCCATCCGCCACCGGGGCACATACGATCGAAGAGCATCCCCTCAGCAAGTTTTTGCCGGCCGGGGGCCTGCGGCGGCAAGAGATCCAGTGGCGATGCGCGCAGGACAAGAAGGGCGTATGCCGTAGGCTCGACCCAACTCGCTGTTCCGGACGTCCAACTCCACCCCCAGTAAGCGTCGTTCTGCATCGACACTTTCTTATGGGCGGTCAAACGGCGAATGAGCCGCCACCACGCACCGGAATCGCCGGGACGTTCCGCCACGAGCCAACTCAGTCCGCGCTTGAGCGCGTCGCGGTTTTCGTTCGTCGAAAGGAAAGCCCAGCACGCCAGCGAAGTGACCCACGATCCCTGGCCCTGTCCTGCTGCGGCGGGCCAGGAGCCGTCGGGAAGCTGCGAATCGCTCAGAAAGCGGACGCCGCGCGCAATCGCCTCGCTCGCGGCGTGTGCCGGGAAAACTTGATCGAGCGCGAGGACCGCCCATGCCGTCGGCTCGATACGGCTTTGCGAGCCGCCGCGGAAACCCCAACCCCCGTCGGGATTCTGCGCCGCGCGAAGATACGGTAGACAGATCTCTTCGGAGAAAGTCACGGCTTCAGCTCCGCCGAAACTTCGGGACTCCTGCGGAATGGAAAAGGCAGGTCGCATGGCAACGGGGCCGCCGCGTCACATCAATTGCTTGGGCGCGGGGAATTTTTCGCGAACAGCACCGCCGTTCGAACCATTCGTACCGTTCGCGCCATTCCCGTTACCGTTGTGGCTCTCGTCTTCGCGCTGGTTGATATCGAGCTGATTGATGAGCCTATGGAGATATCCGCGTGCAACACCGAGCGTGCGGGCGCTCTCGGCCTTGCGCCAACCGCATTCGCGCAGCGTGCGCAGAAGCAGGCGGCGCTTGAACTGGCGCACTTCCTCTTCATACGAAGTGCGATTGAAAGTAGGCTCGTCACAATTGCTGCGAATCGCCGCGGGCAGATGCCAGACGTCCACGCTCTGAGATTCGGAAAGCACTACGGCGCGCTGAACAGCGTTCTCGAGCTCGCGAACATTTCCGGGCCAGGCATATTCCTCGAGAGCGTGCAGCGCCGGCTGCGAGAAGCGCTTCACTTTCTTATTGAACTGCTGCGAGGAGACCTGAAGAAAATGATGCGCAAGAAGCGGAATGTCGTCGCGGCGGTCGCGCAGCGGCGGCAACGTCATCTGCACCACGTTCATGCGGTAGTAGAGGTCTTCGCGAAACCTGCCCTGTTGCACCATTTCGCCGAGATTGCGATTGGTGGCGCAAATCAGGCGGAGGTTCACGTTGATCGTAGCATTGCTGCCGAGGCGCTCGAATTTGCGTTCTTGCAGCACGCGCAGAAGCTTGGGCTGGAGGCCGAGTGTCAGATCGCCGATTTCGTCGAGGAACAAAGTGCCCTGATCGGCAGCTTCGAGGCGGCCGCGCCGACTCATAAGCGCGCCGGTAAAAGCGCCCTTCTCGTGACCGAAAAGTTCGTCTTCGATGAGCGTCTCAGGAAGATTCGCACAAGAGAACGCCACCAGAGGGCGAGTGTTGCGTCCGCTCATCTGGTGAATCGCGCGCGCAAGTAATTCCTTACCGGTGCCGGTTTCGCCGGTGACCAGGACATTGACATCGCACGGCGCGATCTTCTGCGCCAGCGCGAAAAGCTCCTGCATCGCGGTGGAGGTGCCGAGCAGTTCGTGGAGCCGGCCCGCCCCGCGCGCATCGGCGCGAAAGCGATCGAGTTCTTTTTGTGCGGAATGAAACTTGAACGCGCGGCGCAAGATGAGACGCAGCTCGATCATGTTCGGCGGATTCGTGACGCTGTCATACGCCCCGTGTTCCATCACGCCGACGAGGAGTGATCTGTTTTCGCCGTCGCACAGGACCACCATCGGCGGATGCGAAGGGATCTTGCTGATCGCATCCATCAAGCGCGTGCCGATTTCGAAATCGCCTTGCACGTTCGTAGTGCGCAGATCGATCAAGATTACGTCGCACCACTCACGAAGTTCGTTTAGCCGATTGCCCTGAAGTTCATCGGACGTCCGCGTCTCAAAACCTTCTCCCAAAGCTCGTCCCACTACTGCTGCCAGGCTGGAATCTTGACTCAAGAAACACAAACGAATCGTCTGCTCACTCACCAAGAACGCTCCCTCGCGCTAGCGTAGCCGCAACTGGCCCAGGGGCCGATTTACCATCAGGACCTTGATCAATCTCAGGGGGCCCTATACAGACAACCGTGCTTTCGGGAAATAAATTTCGGTGCCTCTGCAAAACCTTCGCCACCCGGTGGGACGTGCTCTTTGCGGAATGGCTGTCGTAGAGAATGGCAAGTCGGGTGCCAGACGCCCGGTTGGTGACACCCTGAGGGAAAGAAGACTAACCCCGTAACTGTCAGCTAGATGCGTCTCTCAAAATGAGCAACGGTACTCGAACGGAGACAATGTCACCTTGTGATGTGAAATTTTGTAGTCAATTTCAGCAATATAATCTCATTTTCCGGCCCGTTTGCTTGGATTTCAAATTGTCTCATTGCGGAGACGCCAGCTATCTGATGCTGCTGAAAGCGATTATGGCGTGATTGGAACCAACTGAAGACATGTTGAAAACGGGCGTTTTAGCTTCGAAATGCCTCGAAATCCACAGACAATGCCCTGTGAAAAAGTGAGTTGAGCTCTGAGAAGCGTCGAAGAATTCGCGCGCAAGAATTAGATTATTCGGATACTACCGCGGGGATGCCGACCAGGATTTCGACGGAGACGGGCTTGCCGTTGCGCATGACCGGCTTGAATTTCCACTGGCTCATAGCAAGGCGCGCGGCCTCATCCATCGCCGGCAGCACGCCCTGAAAGATTTGAAGATCGGCGACAGTGCCGTCTTCTCGAAGCGTTCCCTTTAGAACGATGTTCTTGTGGGCTCTTTCTTCCGGGATGGGAAGGCGCTTGAAATCAAATTGAGTTTCGATGTTGGGCGGCAGCAAGCCCGCCTCGAGATGAATCACCGTAGAAGGAGTTTGCGAAACGTGGCGGGCAGTCGAGTCTGATTTCTGGCAATACTGCATCGCCCAGTTCGTATTCGGCATCGGAAGATAGATCGTATAGATCTTGCCGCAGTGCAGGACGTTATAAACATCCAAGCCGCCGCCGCCGATGGAGCCCGCTGCAATGACCAGCGAATTCTTGCGCAATTTCGTCGCTACTACCGGCACGGGATAGACCATGCCGCCGGAGAAAGTTCCGCCGTTGAGCGAGGTCGAACCCCCGCCATCGCCGTTTCCGTTGATATAGACGTTTCCGGATCCCGAGTTTCCTCCGCCTCCGCCGCTGCCGCCTGAGCCAAGTCCCGTGCTTCCATCGCCGCCGCTGCCGTGCCCGCCGCTGCCGCCGCCTACCACGCCATTGGCAACACCGCCCGGCGAACCGGGCCCGCCGCCGTTGGGCGAAAGCGAAAATTCACCGTAGCGATTTCCGGGAGGCAGAATCAGTTGCGAGCCGGGAGGAGCTGGATCCGTACTGATTACAAGTAGTCCGTTGGCATCGCCGGGCGAGCCTGCGCCTGAGCCTGATGCAGCGCCGGGATCTCCGTGCGCCGAGCTGCGCACCGGCGCCGAAGGAACACTCACAGGGATCGCAAGCTTCGGCGTGGAATCGGATGGAGGAAGAAATGTTGTCAGTTCCGATTTCGGAGCGACAGCCGCGACCGTCGGTGCGGGATCCGCGCTCACCTGCCGCGTGGCCTGCGTGGGTTTTGCGTCATTCGTTTTGAATGCGGCTTTCGGTTTGTCGGACGGATTTCCGAGCACGATGTTCGGAACTTTCAAATCCTGTTTGATGATCAGATCGGGCGGTGAATTCGGCTGGATAATCGTCTGGTGAAAGTTATCCCGATGCAGCGGCTTCGAAACCACTGTCAGATCGCCATATTTCGCGGTACTGCCGAGGGCCGGAGGAACGTCCGGCACAAATCCGCTGCCCGGACGTCCGCCTGGTCCCGGCGGCGCAAGGCGCGGCATGGTTTTCTTCACCACTGGCGCCGGAACCGTGTAATAGATTTTTCCGTAATCGTGCGTTGGATCTGAATATGCAAACGCGCTCGGCGGAAACGCGCGATGCAAGCAAACCAGCAGCACGATGAACGAACAGTGCACCAGAAACGAGGCGCCCAGAGGCCGGCTGGCCAGTTGGAATCGCGCGACATCGGTGGTGCGAAACAGGTAGACGTACACATTCGAAGATGACGGATGTACGCGCGCAAAAATCGCTTTGAGCGAATCCCACCAGCCCGACGAGGCACGATCTCTTGTAACTAGAAATCTTGGGATATTCACAGGCACCATAGGCCGGCGCACAACCGCTGGGCCGGCGACTCCGGGCTTTCTCGAGCTACCCGAAGGAAACATGATAATCGCAGGATCTCTGCCTTCCGGGGACACGGCACTCTCCAGCGACCGAACGGCAATTCCACTTCACTCCACGAAAGTTCAGTATTCCTTCCCTAAAGGGCGTCTGGCAGAGTGAAAATACACTCCACCCTCGCGAAACGAAGAGAAACGGAGCACGATTCGTTCCATTGGACTCCCAACCAGCGGCACAAACAGAATGGGTGAAAATGAACCAAAGCACCTCGCAAAAGTCACCATTTGTGCACAATTCCTGCCCCGGCTTGGATGATTTTGGTCACCCTTCTGCCTATTTTTCCTGCGCGAAGCTGCGAGTTTGCTAAGTCGCACGGCGTTAAAGAGCTGTGGCTGCTTCCCGAGGGAAATTGCTGGCGTTTGGAACGGCTCCTGCTGGGATACCTGCAAAGTCTGGAACGAGTCTGTATAGCGTCTCGGGGTATGTCCACTGAGCAAGGAAGTGGGTTGCGGTTGAACTAGGAGTAATGGAGCCCGAAGCTGGGCCAAGGATTTTTGGAGGGGCTTTGATGCGATGGATGCGCATGAGCGGCCTGATTTTCGTGCTCGCGGTTGCGCCGCAGATCGCTCGGGCACAGGCTGCCTCAGCGCAGGCTGGCTCGAACAATAATTCGGCGGGCGTGGCCGCAACGGTCGAAAAGGATAAGAAGCCCGCAGGCAGCGACAAAGATCCGGCTGTCAAGCTTCTCCCGCCGTTGATGGCTTCGGCCCCGAAGTCAACGAGCGAATCGGCGCATATCATTGCGCCCGACGGACCTCCGCCCGAGGAAGTGAATCGCAAAGCGCTGGAAGCGAACGCCGGGCCGGATGCAGGGAAGTTGCTGCTGCGTTCGATGCCGGGCGGCGCGCAAGTTTTCATCAACGGCGCGTACGTCGGCAAGGCGCCGATGCTGCTGATCGTGCCGCCGGGAGAATACAAAGTGGAAATGCGCGGCGGACGATTGGAAACTGGATCGCAGATCGTCGGCCTTCTCGCCAACCAAACCCAACAAGTCGCCATGACTTTGAAGCAGCTCTATCCGTCTCAAGTTCCGATGAAATAATTTACTCAAGAATGCGAGCGTAAATCTTATGGATCGCAAAAGCGAAGGAATCGAATTTAACCGGGAAGCGTTTGTGGCGGGTGCGCCCAAACCGCCAAGCGCTGCGCCGCGATTGGTGATGGGATTGTTGCTGGTAGTATCGGTGGTCGCGCTCGGCCTGATTGCTTACAAGGTGTTGATACAGAATTCTGAAAGTGCATCAGGAACGGACCCGCGCGTGATCGCGCAACTCGACCAGCGGCTCTCGATGATCGAAGATCGCATCGACCAGTTGGAGAAGGATCGCGGCCGGAAAGCGTCCGCGCCTGCGCCGGCGGCTCCGGCGGCTCAGCCTGCCGCTCAAGCGGCGGACACGAAGCCGGTTCCTCATTATCAAATTTCAAATCCGACTCCGCAGCACACGCCTACAACCGCGGCTCCCGATCCCGCTACGGCTCAAAAACTCGCCGCGATGCAGCAGAAAGTGGGTTCGTTGCAGAGCGACGCGAACGCGAACCAGGAAGCATGGCAGGCTACGACGGATCGTCTCGCGGAAGTTACCGGCCAAGTCGGCACGCAGCACAACGCGATGATCAAGAGCCAGGAGCAATTGAATCAATTACTCGCGCGCACTTCGCTCTCCGCAATTCCGTTCGAATTGCGCCGTGGTTCGAATCGCCAGCCCGTCGGGCCGGTGACGCTCACGCTCAAAGCCACGAACATCAAGAATCACCGCTATACCCTGTGCGTTTGGATTCAGGACTCTTGCATCGAGCTGAAGGACAAGACGATGTTTGAGGTCGTGCAGTTTGCGGTGTCGAAGGATACCGCGCCGCTCGAGGTGATCGCGACGAAGGTCGACCGCGACGTGATCGTCGGCTACTTGGAAGTTCCGCGCGAAAAGAGCGGCCAGTAGAAGCTACACTCTCTCCAGAATTACCGCGATGCCCTGGCCCACGCCTATGCACATCGTGCACAGCGCGTATCGGCCGCCCGTTTCCTCCAATTGATAGAGGGCTGTCGTGATCAATCGCGCGCCGCTCGCTCCCAGCGGATGTCCGATGGCGATTGCGCCGCCGTTCGGATTGACGTGCGGCGCGTCGTCCGAAATTCCCAGGTCGCGAAGTACGGCGAGCGATTGCGACGCAAAAGCTTCGTTCAATTCGATGACGTTCATGTCCGCAAGCTTTAGATTTGCCTTCGCGAGAACTTTGCGCGTTGCCGGCGCGGGACCCATTCCCATAATCCGCGGCGCAACTCCGGCAGCAGCCGAAGCGACGACGCGTGCTCTGGGCTTGAGGCCGTGCTGGCGTGCTGCTGCCTCGGAAGCGATGAGTAACGCGCAGGCTCCGTCGTTTATGCCCGAAGAATTTCCCGCCGTCACCGTGCCATCAGGCTTCACCACCCCTTTGAGTTTGGCGAGCGCCTCGAGAGTTCGTGTCGGGCCGCGGCTGCTCATCCTGTGAAACGAGAACGGGATCGCCTTTTTTCTGAGGCACTGCCACCGGAACAATTTCCTTCGCAAGGCGCCCGCTGCGAATCGCCGCTGCAGCGCGCTGCTGGCTGCGAAGCGCAAACGCATCCTGATCCTGGCGCGAAACCCTGAATTCTTCGGCCACGATCTCCGCGGTTTCGGGCATCAAGTCCACCCCATATCGCGCCTTCATCGCCGGATTCACAAATCGCCAGCCGATGGTGGTGTCTTCAAGTTTTATCGAGCGCGAGAACGCCGCATCGGCTTTCCCGACCACGAATGGCGCCCGCGACATGCTTTCCACGCCGCCGGCAAGTACGAACGCAAGTTCGCCGCTCTTGATGCCGCGCGCCGCGTTTGCAACCGCCTCCATGCTCGAGCCGCAGAGTCGATTGACGGTCACGCCGGGCACTTCCTTCGGCAATCCTGCCAAAAGCAGCGCCATGCGGCCGACGTTGCGATTATCCTCGCCCGCCTGGTTCGCGCAGCCGTAGATCACATCATCGAGCGCCGCCCAATCGACTTTCGCGTTGCGCTCGACAAGCGCGCGAATCGGCAGCGCCGCCAAATCGTCGGTGCGAATCGCAGAAAGCGCGCCACCATAACGCCCGAACGGCGTTCTCACTGCATCGCAGATATATGCTTGATCCATGTTTCTGTCTTCAGCGCACACTGCCTACGAATCACCAATATTCTCATAAATCAGCAGTTAGCGGCTCCAGGCAAAAGTGAGGTCTAATCGCCAACGAAAGCGATTAGAAATGCCCGTAATCCACACAAAACAAAGAACGAATTGTGTTTCTAATCGCCAAAAAACCGTGTTTCTCGAGAAACCAGCCTAAAATGCCGGATACGACCAATCTCGCATGCGTCCATTTTTCGGACATGCTCGCGCTGATGTAGAATTGATTAGCCGGTGGGGACGCTGCGTCTGGGCTTCGACATGATTGGCAGCCAATCCAAGCGGCGCGGATTTCACATCTCATGAGCATTCAAAACACTTCCATTCCGCTCACCACGAATGACCATCTCGTCAGGTGGGTCGAGAAAATTGCCGAGCTGACCAAGCCAGATGCGATTCACTGGGTGGATGGCTCGCGCGAAGAATACGACCTGCTCTGCGCGCAAATGGTGTCGTCCGGCACTTTTACCAAGCTGAATCAGAAGCTCTGGCCGGGCTGCTTCTATTCGCGATCGGACCCGGGCGACGTGGCGCGCGTGGAAGACCGTACCTTTATTTGTTCTCTCTCGAAAGACAGCGCGGGGCCGACGAACAACTGGGTCGATCCTTATCAGATGCGCCGCACACTGAAAGGTCTCTTCGACGGATGCATGCGCGGCAGAACGATGTACGTGCTGGCGTTCAGCATGGGGCCGGTCGGCGGGCCGATGTCGCGAATAGGAGTGGAGCTTACGGATTCGCCGTACGTGGTCGTCAACATGCGCATCATGGCGCGCATCGGCGTTTCTGTTTTCCGCGAGATCGATAAGGATGAAGGTCGCGTGGTGCCCTGCGTCCATTCTGTCGGCGCGCCGCTTGTGCCCGGACAAAAGGATGTGCCGTGGCCCTGCAGTGCGGAGAAATACATCGTTCACTTCCCGGAGACGCGCGAGATCTGGTCTTTCGGCTCGGGGTACGGCGGAAACGCGTTGCTCGGGAAGAAATGCTTCGCGCTGCGCATCGCCTCGAACATCGCGCGCGACGAAGGCTGGTTGGCGGAACACATGTTGATCCTCGGCGTCGAGGATCCCAAGGGCGAGAAGACCTACGTTGCGGCGGCGTTTCCGAGCGCGTGCGGCAAAACGAATTTCTCGATGATGATTCCTCCGAAGGGATTCGAGGGCTGGAAGATTTGGACTGTCGGCGATGATATTGCCTGGATTCGGCCGGGAGCGGACGGCGTTCTGCACGCCATAAATCCAGAGGCTGGATTTTTTGGCGTCGCTCCGGGAACTTCATCGGCTACCAATCCGAACGCGATGGCGACGCTTTCGCGAAACACCATCTTTACAAATGTGGCGCTGACTCCAGATGGCGGAGTTTGGTGGGAAGGAATGACGGAGGAGTCGCCGGCGGAATGTCTCGATTGGCAAGGAAAGAAGTGGACGCCGAAGATCGCGAAAGAAACGGGCGCGAAGGCCGCGCATCCGAATGCGCGCTTCACGTCGCCGGCTTCGCAATGCCCGACGATTGATCCAGCGTGGGAAGATCCGAACGGAGTGCCGATCAGCGCGATTATTTTCGGCGGCCGGCGGGCCAGCACGATTCCGCTCGTCTACCAGGCGTTCAATTGGAGTTCCGGCGTTTACATCGGCGCGACCATGGGCTCCGAGATGACCGCGGCAGCGGGGGGAACAATCGGCAAAGTGCGCCGCGATCCCATGGCCATGCTGCCGTTCTGCGGATACCACATGGGCGATTATTTCCGCCATTGGCTCAAAATGCCCCGATCGCTCAGCGTGACGCCGAGAATTTTTCATGTGAACTGGTTCCGCAAGGGCGCCGACGGAAAATTTCTATGGCCGGGTTACCGCGAGAATATGCGCGTGCTCAAATGGATCGTGGATCGCGCGCGTGTGCGAGCGCCCGGAGCGGAGACGCCCATCGGCTGGATGCCGCGATATGAGGATATCGAATGGAAGGGCTTGAAGTTCCCGAAAGAACAGTTTGAGCAATTACAAGCGTTTGATCGCGCCGCGTGGCAGAACGAAGTGATGGATCACGAGGAGCTTTTTATCCGCCTGCACGACCACTTGCCGCCCGAGATGATTTACGAAAGAGAATTGCTGATCTGCCGGCTTTAAGTACCGCCGAATTCAATTCCAATCAGCGAGTGAAAATCAGCAGCGTGAAGCTGTCTGGCAAAAGTGCCGGTCGCGGATGAGGATTGTCAGCCGTCGCGGCAGGCGGCGGCCCGAACCCAGCGGTGACCAGATAAACCGTGTGCGTCTTCGGGTCGAGAGTCATCGTGCGCGCGCCTCTTTGCGTGGGGACATTTTCGACGACCGTGTATTTGTCGGGTGAATCTTCGTGCGCGACCGTCAGTGTGCCCTCGCCGCATGAAGCGAAGACGAAGCCAGTCTCCGGATCAAATCCGTTTGCGTCAACGCCATCTCCGATAGGAACAGTGGTAACAACTTTTCCGCTGTCGGCGTCCACAACTGCCATCATCCTATTGTCGCAGCCGGCGAATAGCCGCTTGTGAGCGACGTCGAAGGCCAGCCCCGACGGCTCCTGGCACGGAGCGAGCGGCCAGGTATTCAGAACTTTCAGTGCGTTCGAATCGATTTCAGAGAGCTCGCTCTTGTCTTCGATGTTCACGAATATGTGGCCGGCACGATCGGCCTGCGCAAATTCCGGCTTCCCGGCCAGCGGAATGCTGCCGGCGACTTCGCCAGTCTTGGCGTCAATGGCCGTAGAGTCGTGACTGCGGCCATTGAAAGTGAAGACGCGATGCGACGCGGAGTCATAGAGAATCGCATCGGGGTTCTGCCCGTTCACGGCGATTTCGCGGATGGTCTTCAGTGAGTCGAGCTCAAACATCGTTACGGTATTGGCGCGGCCGTTGCTGGTGAAGCCGTGATTGAATTCGGGGGCGAGGGCGATGCCGTGGACGCCCTGCGTATTGGGAATGTCGCCCAACTGCTTGCCATCGGCATCCACGACCATCGTGTGCGTACCGCGCGAAATGAAGACGCGGCGCCCTTGCGAATCAAATGCCAGATAATCCCAGCCGCCTTCGCCGCCGAGAGTAATTTTTTTCGCCAGATGATATCCCGAAGCTTGAGGGGCAGCGGCGCCGGAGGTGAACGATGCCGCCGCGCACAGAGAAGCGATCGCTACAGCGATAGCGCCGAATGTGAGATTCCGGTCTTTAATCACGGGTGAGTCCTCTTCTTGTTCGCCTTCCTGGCGAGTAACCGAATTCGCCGGATAGGCTTGGAATGGAGAATATGGCAGCGCCTATCATACTCGCGTCGCGCGCGCTTGGCATGTTCCTCCCGCGCATTGCCATAGCGTGTGTGAAGGACGCCGCCAGCCACGAGTTTTCTGTCAATCGATGGGCGCCAAACCTTAAAATATGATGAGAGGGTTGCCGACTTGTGAAGACAGGACACCTCATACTGTTGCTCGTACTCTTTACTGGCCCCGCGGTATTTGGCCAAAGCAATAGCGGCGAACTGCGCCTAAAGATCACCGACTCTCTCGGCCTTGGCGTGAAGACCAAAGTCGAACTGCTGAGCGAAGCAAATCAGTATCGCGCTGACTTCCTCACCGATGACGCCGGAAATTCGGTGGCGAAGCGCCTGCCATTCGGCGTCTATCAAATCAAGATTGAGCAAGAGGGATTTGCTCCGGTCTCCGAAACGCTGGAGATACGCTCGGCGCTCCCGACGGAATGCAAAGTTCAATTGCGATTGGCTTCGAAGACTGCGACAGTCACCGTGCATGCAGCGGACACGCTCATCGATCCCTATCGGCCTGGAGCGGTGGAAGAACTCGGCGAAGAGATGATCGAAAATCGCCCGGCGTCGTTGCCTGGGCGTTCGCTGCAGGACTTGGTCAACTCGCAGCCTGGATGGCTTTACGAGGGAAATGCCGTCCTGCACCCGCGCGGGTCCGAGTATCAAACGCAATTCGTTGTGGATGGAATTCCGCTCACCGACAATCGCTCGCCCAGCTTCGGGCCGGAAATCGAAGCCGACGACGTGGACTCGATGGCCATCTACACCTCCGGATTTCCCGCCGAGTACGGAAGAAAGATGGGCGGCGTGATCGAAGTGAATACAGAACGAGACGTTCCGCCCGGATTTCACGGAGACGTAGTTCTAACCGGCGGAAGTTTTGGTACCGGCGGAGCTTTCGCGCAAGCGCAATACGTCTGGGGACAGAACGCGTTCGGCGTGAGCGCCGATGGAAGCCTGACCAGCCGCTACTTGAATCCCGTAGTGCCGGAAAATTTTACGAACACGGGCACCACCGGCGACTTCACTGCGCGCTACGAGCGCGATTTCACCAAAAGCGATCATTTGAGCGTGCTCGTGCGCCACGCGTTATCGCGCTTCGAAATTCCGAACGAACAGATCCAGGAAACCGCCGGGCAGCTGCAGAACGGCGACAACTTCGAAACGATGGGAATTATTTCCTATCAGCACATTTTTTCTCCCGACGTGGTGGCCGACCTGCGCGGAATGGTGCGCGACACTTCGAATGATCTCTGGTCGAATGAATTCTCGACGCCCACGATTGCATTCCTGAACAATAATTTCCGCGAGGGATACTTCAAGGGCAGCATTTCGATTCACCACGGCAGGCAGGAGTGGAAAGCGGGCGTCGAATCGGACACGCTCTCACTGCACGAGGGATTCAACGACCGCATCACCGATCCGACGCAATTCGATCCCGGAACGCCGGCTACGTTCTCATTTCTGGGAAGCCATTCGGATCTCGAGCAATCCGCGTTTGTGCAGGACATGATCCGGCTCGGCGCCTGGACGGTGAGCGCCGGCTTGCGCTGGGATCACTATCAACTTCTCGTGAATCGGAATGCCGTCAGCCCGCGCCTCGCGGTGGCGCGCTATTTCAAGCCGGCCGATCTTGTGCTGCATGCTTCTTACGATCGCGCGTTTCAAACTCCGTCATTCGAGAATATCCTTCTCTCCAGCTCTCCTGCGATCCGATCGCTCAACCCCAATGTGCTGCGGCTTCCCGTCCTGCCTTCCTATGGCAATTATTTTGAAGTGGGAATGACCAAGGGATTCCTTGGCAAACTTCGCCTGGAGGCGAACTATTACCGCCGCTACGCGGACAATTACGCAGACGACGATCAATTGCTCAATACCGCAGTCAGCTTTCCCATCGCTTTCGAGAAATCGCTGATCTACGGCGCCGAGGGCAAGCTCGAAATCCCCGAATGGGGCCGCTTCTCCGGCTTCGTCAGCTATTCGTACATGGTGGGAAACGTGTGGCTGCCCGTGACGGGCGGACTCTTTCTAGGCCAGGAAGCCACCAACGCCACAACCAACGTGACAGGCCATTTCCCCGATTCTCAAGACCAGCGGAACACGGTGCGAGGCCGCGTGCGATTCCAGATCAACAAGCGCCTCTGGGCGGCTGGAGGGCTCGAATATGGCAGCGGCCTGCCTTTCGAGTTCGACGGGACTGTTGCGGAAGCGCTCGCGCAGTACGGCCAGCAAGTAGTGGATCGCATCAATTTCGATCGCGGCCGCGTGAAGCCCGGGCTATCCGTGGACGCGTCGCTCGGTGCGGAGATTTACAAGGCCGAGCGGTTGAATGTGCGGATGCAGGCGGATGTCGAGAATCTGAACAACCGCCTCAACGTCATCGATTTCGGCGGGCTATTCTCCGGCAACGCCATCGGCCCTCCGCGCAGCTATTCCCTCCGGCTCAACACGAGTTTCTAGTCGAGCCTCGATCCAGGAAGACCGCGGGGCCAGATGGGCGTTCTAGCGCGCGGTCCAGCCAAGATCCATATCGAGAGCTGCACCTGTAATTCCGGAGGCTGTGTCGCTGCAGAGATAAAGCGCCAGCGACGCGACCTCTGCGGGTTCGAGCAAGCGGTGAATCGCGGCAGGTTCGGTCATGATCCTGCGGATCACGTCATCCCGCGAAATCCCGTGGCGGCGGGCCTGCTCGTCGATTTGCTTGTCGACAAGCGGCGTGCGGACGTAGGCGGGACAAATGGCATTCGCGGTGATGTTGTGCTCTGCAACTTCCAGCGCGATGACTTTGGTAAGCCCGAGCACTCCATGTTTCGCCGAGATGTAAGCAGCCTTGAAGGGCGAAGCAACTTTGCCGTGCAGCGAAGCGATATTGATCACGCGGCCCCATTTCTGCCGGATCATGTGCGGCAGCGCATGCTTGCAACACAGAAACGTTCCCGTCAGCATCACGCCGATCAGGTAGTTCCAGCGCTCTTCCGGGAAATCGACCACCGGAGAGACGTGCTGCAATCCGGCGTTGTTCACCAGGATATCGATTCTCCCGAACCGGTTCGCCGCCGATTCGATCAGCCGCCGCGCATCGGCTGACTTCGATACATCCGCGGCGATGAACTCTCCTTCAACGCCGAGAGCTTGCAACTCGGACTTGGCGCGTTCGCCTGCCGCTTCGTCGAGGTCGGCAATGACAAAATTCGCGCCGGCCGCGGCAAACGACTTCGCAATGGCGAAGCCGATGCCGCTGGCGGCGCCGGTGATGACTGCGACTTTCCCTTTCACGCTCTCCTCCGTACAGTCTGAATACATCGATTGCCGCGGCGCTGTCCAGGCACGCCCCCTCGCCCGAGCGAGACCTGTCTCCCTAGCCCAGCAAATCTTCTTGACAACTCCCCGCAACAACGATACATCTCTTCTCAACCAAAGCGAGCGCTCGCTCTTTTTGGTTCGGACATACTAAACAACAATCGAGGCGCAGGGCAAGCAAAAATGCCCAAACTTCTTCACGGCACGATCGAGAAGAACAAGCTGAAGATCGAGCGCGCCGCTCTGCAGCTATTCACGCGCAAGGGCTTCCACGGCACCACGGTCCGTGAAATCGCGAAGAAGGCCGGCGTGTCCATGGGCAAGCTCTACATCTATTACGAGACCAAAGAAGACATCTTCATCGACCTCGTTCATCACCTCGGGCAGAAGATGGAAACGATCCGGCTAAAACAGCTCGTTCCCCTGATGCGCTCCGTCGATCCGGAGTCCCTGAAAAAACTGGCGATGGCCATCGGGCGCATCGTCCGCGAGAACCTGGACTACTGGCGGCTGATGTACATCGACGTGGTGGAATTCCGGCACAAGCACTTCATTCACAGTTTCCGCGAGATTTCGGGAGGCCTGCGGACTTTTTCAAGCGCGATGGCGCAGCGATCGAAGTTCCCGTTTCCCGCCGGCGTGGATCCGGGGCTCGGTTACACATCGATCTATCTGCATTTTTTCACTTATTTCCTCGTCGAGGAGCTCTTTGGAGCCAAGCGGCACCTGGGAGTGAGCGACGAAGAGGCCATCGAGCAACTTGTTCTGCTGTACACAGGAAGGGGAGCTATCTCGGGCCGCAGAGTTTAATTGCTGGGAAAAAGGAGAATGTTATGCACGACTTGCGAAGAACGATTGCACTGTTCGTCTTGGGAGTGGTCTTCTTGTTTGCGGCCGGTGGCGCGAGAGCACAATCTCCCACGACGGGACAGGTCAGCGGCGTGGTGAAAGATCCGAGTGGCGCTGTGGTCGCGGGAGCAAAAGTCACGCTCACCAGCGACGCCGGAGTCGACCGCGTAGTCACGACGAGCTCCGATGGCCGCTACGCGCTCCCGCTTATTCCTCCCGGCATCTACCGCCTGCAAGTCGACGCGAAGGGTTTCAAGCCCTTCATCGTGGAGAAAGTCGAGGTGCGCATCACCGAATATTCCGTCGCGAACGCTGATCTGTCCGTACAGGGAGGCGCGCAGACCGTCACGGTCACCTCGGAAACGCCACTGGTGCAGACGGAAAGCTCCGCGCGCGGCACGGTCATCGATGAGAATGAGGTAGGCAATTTGCCGCTGCCCACCCGCAATTTTCAGCAGTTGCTGGGCCTGTCTACGGGAACCTCCGGTTCCCTGGCGAACTCCTCTGACCTGGGGCGAGGGGACACCGCGATATACGTCAACGGACAGCGTGCGCTTTCCAACAATGTGGTGATCAATGGCGTCGATGTGAACTCCATCGGCACGGGATCGATGCCCAATCTCGCTGTACCCTCAATTGATGCGATACAAGAATTCATCGTGCAGACCAGCCTGTACGATGCTTCCACCGGACGGAACGCGGGCGGCGTGGTAGCCGCAGTCACGAAGTCCGGCACCAACACCTTCCACGGCGATGCGTACGAGTTCGTGCGCAATACCAGCTTGGATGCCAACAATTTCTTCCTCAACGCAATCGGCACGTCGCGCCCCACTTACAACCGCAACCAGTTTGGCGGAGTTCTGGGCGGTCCGGTTGTGAAGGATCGCGTCTGGTTTTTTGCCTCTTATCAGGGCACCCGCGAAACCAATGGCACCTCGTTGACCAACTCGCTTTCCACCGTCTTTCTGCCGGCCTTTTTGGGACCGCAGCGCGATCCGTTATCTCTGTCGGCCCTCTCAAAGTGTTATGGCTTGGGTGGATTCATCGATCCTGTGGCCGCAGCGGTTCTGTCGACCAAGCTTCCCAACGGACAATTCATGGTTCCTTCGGTCCCCGGCGTCACTACCGGCGTTGGCTGCACGCCGGGGCAGCCGGGCAATCCCGTTCTCCAGACGATTCCTTCGAACTCGACCTTCGCGGAGGACCAGTTCAACACCAATCTGGATGTCAAACTGAATGATGCAAACCGCTTCTTCGGCAAATTCTTCTTTGCCAACAACCGCACCAATGAGGCGCTCTACGATACCTTTGGCGATGGCAACCCGCTGCAGGCGCCCGGTTGGCCGACCGAGGAAGACATCACCCAACGCGTGCTTTCGGTAGGAGTATCTTCCGTGATCTCGAGCCGTTTGCTGAATGAAGTCAAATTCGGCTGGAGCATGATCTATGGTCCCGGCAAGCCATCTCAACCTGTCTCCTCCACACAGCTGGGAATTGAGTCGCCCCTGAGTACCTTGTTCCCCGGAATGCCGACAATAATCTTCCCGAACATGTTCACGTTGGGGCCGTCTCCGCTGGGCATCAACTACGCGCAGACCAATACATTCGGCCCGAGCGATATGATGACGTGGACGAAGGGCCCGCACACCATCCGATTCGGCGCCGAATACAAGCGGCAGGAGCTAGATGCTCCCTATTTCGATGTATTCCCCAACGGCGAAATGGCCTACCTGGGCTTTAGCGGCAACGTCTTCGAAGATTTTCTATCCGGGCTTTCGGGCGTGTCCGTAATTGGCTCGGGCACCAACAGCCTCCACAATCGCGCCAACGACTTTTCGGCGTTCCTCCAGGACGATTGGAAGGTCACTCCGCGTCTTACGCTCAACCTGGGCGTGCGCTGGGACTACTTTGGTCCCACCACGGAGACCGACGGCCATTTTGTAGGCTTCGATCCATCGAAGGCGGTCACGATGCCTCTGGCTCTGGCAGGGTATGGCACGAATTGCCCGGCTGATTTGAGCACCTGCGGTTCGGTGGTCACCGGCGGTTTCGTCCAGGCCGGTAATGGACATCTGCCGGGAATTCCCAAAGTCAGCAACGGCTTGGTGAATGCCGACTACAAGAACTTCGGGCCGCGACTGGGCTTCGCTTATCAACTGACGAATTCCGGAAAGATTGTGCTGCGCGGCGGTTACGGTATTTTTTACGACCGTCCCAACATGCGGCTGTTTAACAGCCAACTGTTCAACATGCCTTACGAAATGCTAGCCACCGCTTTGGGCACGCCGAACGAAAATCCATTCGTGCAGGTCCCGCTGCCCAGCCAGTTCCCGCTGAATCTCAGTGATACCTCCATCTTTCC
This sequence comes from uncultured Acidobacteriota bacterium, assembly GCA_963812645.1. Classification (GTDB taxonomy): domain Bacteria; phylum Acidobacteriota; class Terriglobia; order Acidiferrales; family UBA7541; genus Palsa-147. The sequence goes on along the minus strand of CAWEVU010000010.1, from coordinate 412,241 downwards.
ACTCGGAGGTTATCCGGCCTTTTTGCCGGTGACATTGCTCACGAACACTGGACCACTCGCCATAGAAACTCCGGTTCCAGCCAGCGGGATTTATCCCGACCTGAAGGACTGGAACATCCCCTACGTGCAAACCTTCAACTTCGGAGTGCAATGGAGCTTCTCCAACAACTGGTTGCTGGACGTGGGCTACGTAGGTTCGCTAGGACGCAGGTTTCCGCAGCTGTTCTCATTCAATCAGGCGGCGACCCCGGCGGCCGCGGGAATCTATGCATTGGGAAGTCTGGGCGGACCTTTGTTCCCGGGCTTCGGCAATCTGCCGGCCCCCGGATTGGGCAGCTTCCTGATGGGAAGCAACTCCAATTCCAATTACCACTCTCTCCAGGTAACGGTGAACAAGCGGCTCTCCAAAGGCCTGCAAATGCTGCTCGCCTACACTTACTCGCATTCTCTGGACGACTACTCCGGGAGCGATGTGAGCGACATTTCGCTGACCCCCGGTGACATGGTCAACGAACACAACTATGCCTCCTCGGATTTCGACCGGCGGCAACGCTTCGTTGCGAGCTACGTATATAACGTGCCGAACTTTTACCGGGGCGATTCGGGCTTCGGGAAAAAAGTGGTGAATTCCTGGAGCGTGTCGGGAATCGTGACCCTGCAATCCGGGACTCCGTTCTCCATCGATGGCCAGGTTGCCTTGTTTGCAGCGACCAGAGCCGACTTGGCGCCCGGCCGAACGCTCGCGTCCGCACTCAAGGGTGGCGCCGTGACCGACCGCTTGAACGCTTACTTCGACCCGACGGCTTTCGTACAGCCCTCGGCATTCGGCGACTTCGGACAGCTTGGAAGGAACATCCTGCGGGGACCCAAACAAACGAATACGGACTTCTCCATCATGAAGGCTGTTCCGATCACAGAAAGCATGCGCGCGGAGTTCCGGGCCGAATTCTTCAATCTGTTCAACAACGTGAATTTTGCCAACCCCGTTAACGTGGCTGCTTCGGGCAACTTTGGGCAGATCGTGGCAACTTCCACGGGACCTCGAGTGATCCAGTTTGCGGTGAAATTCAGTTTCTGATGTGGCGCCGCGCCGGGCCTGCTCGAGCGGGCCCGGCTTTTTTCTCATCTTTTTGTGCGCCCGGGCACGGACTGCGCAATAATGCCCCGCTTCAAGAGCTGCCTTTATTCAGATGCCGTGCTCCGATTACTTCTAGGGGATTCCAATGAGTCTTGAGAAACGAGGGCCAGTAAAAGTTGTTCGCGAGGCTCGTGGACGTGTATCAGGTGATGGTGTCGAACTGGCCTTCGGCTATTGGCCGGGCCGCGGTGCGCCGATTGTTGCGCTTCACGGACTCACGGCTTCCTACCTCAATTTTATAGGCATCGCGGAGCGGCTCGCTGGGAGCTGTGCGCTGCTCAGCTTTGATCTGCGAGGGCGTGGTGAATCCGATAAGCCGCAGGGCCCCTACGGATTCGCGCAGCATGCGCGCGATGTCGCCGCGGCGATGCGCGCGATGGGAATCGGCCCGAGCGTCGTCGTGGGGCACTCGATGGGCGCGTTCGTTGCGGCTGCTCTGGCCGCGCAGGAGTCCGCGCTGGTGTCCGGCCTCGTCCTGATTGACGGCGGCTACCTTCCTGCGATGAGCGGTGCGGCGCCAAACGAGTCGCTCAATGCGGCGCTTGCGGAGCGCGTGATGCAATTGACGCAGACTTATCCCTCGCGCCAAGCCTATCGGGAATTTTGGCGCGCCAAACCGCATTTTCCACCGGCGGATTGGGGTCCGTGGGCCGAAGCATTCCTGGATTACGAAGTCGGGGGCGAATCACCGGTCCAGCCAAAGGCTTTTCAGGCCGGCGTGCTCGCTGATCTTGCAGAGGGGTTGCGCCGCGATGAAATGGCCGAGCGGCTGCGCTCGATTCGCGTTCCTACAATGCTGATCCGCGCAGAGAGCGGCTTCATTCCGGACCAGCCGCCTTTGTTTCCAGATCCGCTGGCCGACCAGATTCGGGCGCTTGTTCCCCACGTCGAGGATCACAAGATTCCCGGCACAACGCATTACACGATCGTTCTCGGCGATCGTGGCGCTTCAGCGATCGCCGATCTCATCGCGGAGATGGTGCACCGGACAAAATCGTGAGCCGCCGCTGAGAACCAATGCGCCGCCTATATCGCTACCGAGTTGCCGGCGAAAACTGCGAATGAATGGCCGTGCGCTGCGGCTCTATGCGTTGGCCTTCGGCTTTATTGCGAAGACTGCAATCACGATGGCCGCGAGCACCAGCACGTAAAGCCCCCAGCTCGTCGAGATCGAATCCGACAGTGACTGGGATGCGGCCTTCGCCATTTCCTGCCCGAAGTCACCCATTTCCTTCGCGGCTTGCCCGAGCGCGTGGCTGATCTCCCACTTGAACTTGATGAACGCCAGCACTAAGTAAGCGAGCGGCGCGGCATTGAGAAATTTCGCCCTAGGATTCGGAATGAAGGGAGCGGCGAAGGGCGCGAGAATCGCCAGCAGCCCGATGAGACTGAAGAAGCCGTGCTCTACCGAAAAGCCGGCCATCGTGTGCCCGAAATCGATCCCTAGGAATTCCCAGTAGGTGAACGATTTCGAATCGATGATCATGTTGACGTTGTAAGCCGGGAGCAAAAACCACGCAATCCAGAGCAGAACAGTTGCGCCCAAGGCCACCTTGCCCATGCGAGCCGCGAGCGCGTCGACTCCCTGCTTCGCAATCTCAGCCGCTTGCTTGCCGCGTTCCTGCGCGACGCCGCTGAATTGATCGAGTCGCTCTTTGGCTAGCTGCTGCGCGTCCACAGCCGACAAGCCGATGATGGCGCCACTGGCGTCGCTCTCGACCTCAACGACCATGTTCGCCGCCGGCGCAACCGGTGATCGCCACACGCCGGCGAGATTGAACGGCTTCTGCTGGCCGTTGACGGAAACCAGGCCAGGACTCGTATCCGGAACCTTGAGAACAGTTCCTCTAATCTTAGACACACCCTCGCCACCCATAATTGGCCTCCTGTGTGTGATAGCCGAAGCGCCGCCGTTCAAGGCGGCGCGGGCGCTATCGCTCCAACGAATTCACAACCGCGGTAAAGCGTGGCGCTAAATTACTGCTTCTTCAGCGCTCCGAACTGGGAGTCCGGCCCCGGTGTGAGCGAGCCGTCGCTCTGCTTCTTGAAATCCGTCGTGATGCCCGTGCACGTCACCGAGACTTTGTCGCCGTCATCTTTGTACGTGCAGTCGGCGGTCTGGCCCATCATGGAAAACGTGGCCTTGCCGTCGCCCTTGAGTTCCATCGTGACCGCGCCAGTCTTATCTTTGTACGTTCCCTGAACGCCGCAGCCCGCGAGGCCCAAGCCAATGCACGTCATGACGGATGCAAGAAGCGTGATGCGAAGAATCGATCTATTCATTACGACCTCCGATGGGAAATTGAACTCCGGCCCGTAGTATATGTTGCGCCCCCCGATTTTGCTCCGGCGGGAGAGCTTCGCCACGTTTTGCCTGCTGGGCCCCCAAATCCGGCGCGCTTTGAACCGCAAGAATCCCGGCCCAAATCGTCCCGATCTGTTGCCGCCGCGCGAGGCTCGATGCTACGATTTTGGCCTCGGCAGCTACAGCGTGCCCTTCCTCACCCGTTCCCGGGCTCGTGAGTCGTGGCCGTCCAGTTGGCAATGCGCTAAAGCGCAGGCAAAACCGTCATGCCGCCTCAGAATTATCAGCCTGCTCCGGGATTCGACCCCGGCGACTCGGGAGTAACCCCGGAAGAGAGGCGCGCGATCGATCGCCTGTTCAGCGAAACCTATGAAGAACTCCGGCGGCTGGCCTCGAGCGTCCGGCGCGGCGACCCAAGCGCAACCCTGAACCCTACGGCGCTGGTCAATGAGGCCTGGCTGAAGCTCGCGAATTCGCCCGATATCGCCTCCACTTCCCGATTGCATTTCAAGCGCATTGCAGCGCGGGCGATGCGGCAGGTTTTAGTGGAGGCGGCGCGCCGGCGGAACGCGCGGAAGCGAGGCGGCCCGGAGGGAATGACAGTCACTTTCGATGAATCCCTCGGAGACGGAGCGGCGTTGGGAAATGATCTCGTCGCACTGGATGCGGCTCTCGACGAGCTTGCCCGAGTGAATCCGCGGCAAGCGACGATGGTCGAATGCCGGTTTTTTGGGGGGCTCGATATCGCGGAGACTGCTCAATTGCTCGCGATCTCCGAGGCCACCATTCTTCGCGATTGGCGCGCAGTGAAAGCGTGGCTGGCTAACGAGCTGCATCGAGCGCGCTGAGCCGCTCGCATCCTTCACGCCATTCGCAGAGCCGGAAATGGACAGCGCGCACTGGAAACAAGTCCAGGAACTATTTCACGCCGCGGCGGATCTTCCGCCGCAGGAGCAGCGCGCCTTCCTGAAAAACGCCTGCGGTGAAAATGACGCCCTGATGGGCGAGGTTCTCGCCCTGCTCGCGGAAGACGCGCAGGGGTCTTCGCTTCTCGATCGCGACGTCTCGCATGTCGCCGGGCAATTCTTCAGCGAAGCCGCCAACTCTCCGCTGTCGTTCAAAGATTTTGGCCCATACCGCATCAAGCACATGTTGGGCGAGGGCGGAATGGGCGTAGTGTACCTCGCCGAACGCTTCGACTTGGGCACCCTAGTGGCGATTAAATTTCTGCGCGATGCATGGCTCTCGCCTGCGCGCCGCGAACGCTTCGCCAGCGAGCAACGCACACTAGCGCAACTCAATCACTCCTCGATAGCGCGGCTCTACGACGCGGACACGCTCGCCGACGGAACTCCCTGGTTCGTGATGGAGTACGTCGAAGGCGTTCCACTCACGCAGTATTGCCGCCAGAACGAGTGCTCGATCGAACGGCGCCTGCAATTGTTCCGCTCCGTCTGCGAAGCCGTGCAATACGCGCATCGGCAGGCGGTGATCCACCGCGACTTGAAGCCTTCCAATATCCTCGTAAAGAACGATGGTTCGGTTCGGCTGCTCGACTTCGGCATCGCCAAACAACTCGAGAGCCTCGAGACGCCGGTGGACCAAACGCGCACCGGATTGCGGCTCATGACTCCGGCTTACGCGGCGCCCGAGCAAATCCGAGGCGAACGCGCCGGAATCCAGACAGATGTCTATTCGCTCGGCGTGATTCTCTACGAGCTGCTCGCGGGAAAGCTTCCTTTCGATTTTTTGAATTGCACCTCAGCTCAAGCGGAAAAAATTATCGCCGAGCACGAACCGGAGAAACCATCTGCGGTCGTGAGCCGAACGGAGGAACTGCGAGGCTCGAGTGCGGCCGTTGCATCACCCAGTAAAACGGCCTGGGCCGACCTGGACGTTTTATGCCTCACGGCGATGCACAAAGATGCCGCGAGAAGGTATCAGTCCGTCGAAGCGCTCATCCGCGATGTCGATCACTACTTGAACGGCGAGCCATTGGACGCGCGCCTCGATACTTTGAGATATCGCGCGGGCAAGTTCGTGCGCCGGAATCGGCGCTCCGTCATTGCAGCGTCCGCGGCCTTTGCGCTGATTTTGGGCGTCATCGTGTTCTTCACCGTGCGGCTCGCGATCGCGCGCAACGCAGCGTTGGCCGAGGCCGCGCGCACGCAACGTATACAGCAATTCATGACCAATCTTTTTCAGGGCGGTGACGAAGCAGCTGGGCCATCCGATAGTCTTCGCGTGGTAACGCTGCTCGATCGCGGCGTGCAGGAAGCGCGCGCGCTTGATCAAGAGCCCGAAGTGCAGGCCGAGCTGTATCAAACTCTGGGTGAAAGTTATCAGAAGCTCGGCAAGCTGGATCAAGCGGAAGCGCTGATGCGCTCCGCTCTCGACGAACGCAAGTCTCTCTTCGGCGCCGACAGCCGCGAAGTAGCAGAAAGCCTCGTGGCGCTGGGCTTGCTGCGCGCCGATGAGGCCAAGCTGGACGACGCCGAGCGCCTGGTGCGCCAGGGCTTAGAGATGAGCAAGCGCCACTTGCCGCCAAATCATCCCGACGTGGCGAAAGCCACCGCCGCTCTCGGCAAAGTGCTGGAAGATCGCGGTACATACGACCAAGCCATCCAGGTTCTCGATGAAGCTGTCCGGTTGCAATCCACCGGAGCAGCCGTGACTCCCGAACTAGCCTCCAGCCTTTCGGAACTTGCGAATACGCATTTTTATGCCGGTCATTACGACACTTCAGAAGCTCTCAATCAACGAGTGCTGGCAATGAATCGCCAACTCTATGGCGATCGCCATCCGCTCGTCGCGGATACTCTGATTAATCTGGGCGCCGTCAAGTATGAGTTGGGCCATTATCAGGAAGCCGAGGTCTTCGACCGGCAAGCTCTGGAAATTGATCGCGCGTTTTACGGGAACGAGCATCCTGAAACGGCGTCCGCGCTGACGATTCTCGGCAGGACGCTTGTCGCAGAAAATCGCTACAGCGAGGCGACGGATCTGCTGCAACAGGCGCTGGCCATACAAGAGCGCGTTTACGGGAAAGTTCATCCGCGCGTCGCTTCGGCTTTGAACGAGCTGGGAAAAGTCGCCCTGCAAGAAGGAAAGCTCGACGACGCCGAAGCATACTTTCGCCGGATGGTTGACATCGAGAAGTCGGTTTACGGCGACAAGCACTACTTGGTCGCGACGGCATTGTCGAACTTGGGCAGCGTGTACATGGAGCGAAAAGACTACGCGCGCGCCGAAGATATTTTTCGAGATGTCGTGCGGCGCTACACGGAAGAGCTCTCGCCCAGCCATCCCAATACCGGCATCGCGAGAATCAAGTTGGGCCGCAGCCTTCTTCGCCAACAGCGCTACTCCGATGCGGAAGTGGAAAGCCGCGCAGGCTACGAAATTCTAGTCAAGCAAACGAGTCCTTCGATCAATTGGCTGCAAAATGCCCGCCAGGACCTCGCCGAAGAATATACGGCGCTGAACCGCCCGGCCGACACCGCGAAATTCAAAGCGGAGTTGGCGCTAGGTGGCGTCGCTGCCGCCGCACACTGAAGCGCGACCGAGCCCTAAGTTCGCGCACGGGCAAGTGCTATCGCCGAGTTCCCTCAACGAGCGGAGCGGCCGCGGGACCCGCGCTACGACTGCCGACTGCGAAGCATCTCGCGATAGCTGGGCATGCCGGGCCTTCCTGTAGCATTCACGACGGCGCGGAGGATCGCTTCTTTCAGGACTTCGGCGGCCATCGCGCCGATGGCGCCGTGTTCGACTGGGGTCTTCAGTGTGCCCGTGGAAAGAGCGAATACCGTGTCTCCGTCGCCGGGAGCCCATGATGGATTGATGACGCGCGCGTGCGCGGCTGAGGCCATCTGCGCGATTTTGGCCATCGCGGAGCTTTCGAAGCTGGCGTTGGTCGCCACGCATGAAATTGTTGTGTGCGTGCCCGGAGCAGGAAGCACGACTTCTTTTCCCGCACGGAGGCGATCGAGAATCGGCGAGAAATTCTTTCCGTCATCGGTGCGAGAGCCGGCTAGAAGTTTTCCTGTGCTCGGATTGTAGACATCACCCACGGCATTGACGGCGCAAATCGCGCCTACAACGACACCGGTGTCGCCCAATTTCAGGCTGGCGGTGCCGAGACCCGATTTAGTCGGATTCCCGCCCCAGTGCCCGACCGCAGCTCCCGCTCCCGCGCCCACGCATCCTTCCGCGACCTTTCCCTTCGCGGCAGCCTCACAAGCCTTGTATCCCGACTCCGCTGTGGGAACGATGGTCCAGTCCTGATCGGCGAAAAGATCGAAAATTACCGCCGCGGGAACGATGGGCACATGCGGCTTAGGATGCGGCTCCGATTTGTGCCGCTCGAGATAGCGCTCGCGAAGATAGCGCTCCACTCCACCGGCAGAAGCCAGACCGTAATCGCTGCCGCCCGTCAGCACCACGGCTTCGACGATCACGGATTCGTCGGCATTGCGAATCGGTTGAAGCATATCCGTGAGGCGCGAGCCGGGATTTCCGCCGGGCACATCTGCTCCGCCAATCGCGCCGCGGCGGCAGAGGATTACCGTACAGCCCGTCGGACGCCGATCATCGGTGAAGTGGCCGACTTCGATTCCGTCGACGTCGGTGATCCATCCTTCCGAAGGAACCGAGATCGGATCGTCTTCGATGGCGATCGGCGTTCCGAAAAGATCGGACGCGCGAGGAAATGCCCGGAGCGCCGCGAGGCCGGCCATTGTGCCAAGCATCTTCCGCCTATTCATAGATCACCCAGCGTCGCATCGCGTCGGTTGCGCCGCAAATTTGCTTCACGATTCATACATCCATTTGCCGCCAACCATAGTTCGCTCGACTTGAACTTTAGTTAGCTCGGATGGTTCGGTCTTGAATGGATTCTGCTTTAACACCACGAGATCGGCGAGCTGCCCGGGCTGGATCGAGCCTTTAATGCCCTCTTCAAATGCCGCGTAGGCGCCGTTCACTGTCCCGCAGCGAATCGCTTCTTCGATGCCGATGCGTTGATTGAGCCCCCAAGCATTTCCCTTCATGTCCGTGCGCGTGAGCTGCGATTGCATCCACATCATCGGGTCCGAGGGACTCGCAGTGTAGTCCGAGGAATCCGTGGGCCGCAGGCCGGCATCGAGGAAACTGCGCATCGGGAACATGTGCTTGGTGCGTTCCTCGCCGTAAAAATGCATCACGTCGCCGTGAAAATAGACGTAGCAGGAAAACGGAGCCGGTATCACGTTGAGCGCCCGCATGCGCTGGATAAGCGAATCGTTGAGCAGCGTGCAATGCTCGATGCGGAATCGCGGATCTTTCTTTGGGTTTTCCTTTTGAATCTGCTCGTAAACGCCGAGAATCCGGTCAATCGCCAGATCGCCGTTAGCGTGCGTGGCCAGTTGCCAGCCCGCCGCGTGCGCCTTGCTGCCGACCTCATAAAGCTTTTCGCGGGTGGCCAGCTGCAGGCCGGTGAAGTTGTTGGGAATTCCGATATACGGCTGCGAGAGCCACGCAGTGCGCTCCGAAATCGAGCCGTCGGCATATTGCTTCACGCCGCCGATGCGCACCCAATCATCGCCGAAGCCGGTGTGAATTCCCGCGGCCATGTACCGGTCGAGCGATCGCGCTGAAACGATGCAATAGACGCGCATGCGCAATTCGCCGGCGTCGCGCGCCTCTTGATACCCCTGAACGAATTCGGGATCCGCGTCCGCATCGCACGCCGACGTCACACCCTTGCTGGTAAACATCTTTGAAATAAAAGCCGAGCCCGCGCGGTAGTCATCGCGAGTGTTGGTCTCTGGCACCATAGCGAAAATCATTTTCGCCGCGGCATCCCCGACGTATCCCGTCAGCTGGCCCGCGGCATCATGCTCGAACCGCCCGCCCGTCGGATCGGGAGTGCCATCGTTCACGTTTGCCATTTTCAGCGCCATGGAATTCACGAATGCGACGTGGCCGCCGCGATGCTGCACGATCACCGGATGATCGGGCACCGCCGCATCGAGATCGTGAAGATTGAGCGGGCGCGGAGTTTTTCCGTCGTCATACAAAAATCCGAGGACCCATTGTCCAGGAGGCGTTTTTTGAGCGCGCTCGTGCAACGCTGCCTGAATTTTTTCGATCGAGTCAATATCGCAGGCGACCTTGCGCAGATGCTCGACGCCCGAGTCGCACGGATGAGAATGCGCGTCATTAAATCCGGGCAGCACACTCTTCATGCCTAGATCGATTTTGCGAGTGCGCGCGGATGCCAAGTGCAGCACTTCGTCGTTCGAGCCGACCGCGGCAAATTTCCCGCCGATGATAGCCACGGCTTGCGCACGCGGCTGCGATTCATCGACGGTCCAAATGTCGCCGTTATAGAGGACCACATCGGGTTCTTCGGCGCGCAGTAACGGCAGCGCAGCAAACGCGCCCAGTCCATGCAGAAATTTCCGACGCGAAACTGGCCACACTGAGGCACCTCCGGAAAATCCAGGCGTGAGTTTTACGCTTCCACTTCGGCATCCGCAAGAGCCAGCGCTTCATCCAGCGCCGCTACGCCGCGATCGATTTCTTCCTTCGAAATAATCAGCGGCGGCGCGATTACAAAATGGCTCATCCAGGCTTGAATGAAAACGCCATTCCCCATCATTCTCGCGGCGATGCGATCGACCACCAGCGGCTTGCCCGCAAGCTTTTCTTCGCCGGTGTTGAAAGGATTTTTCTTTTCCCGATTTTTCACCAAGTCGACGGCCCAGAACAGGCCGATACCTCGCACGTCGCCGATCGAGCGATGGCGAGGCTTGAGCTCCATTAATTTCTCTCCGAGGTACGCGCCCATTTCTGTGGCGCGCTCGTTCAATTTCAGCCGCTTCATTTCATTGATGGAAGCAATGGCCGGCGCAAGAGTGAGCGGATGCGCTTCGTACGTATGGCCGTGGGAAAAGAAATGATCTTCGAAGTGCGCCGCAATTTTCTCGTTCGTGGCGCAGAGCCCCAACGGAATTGCGGCGTTGGTGATGCCCTTCGCGGTGGTGAGAATATCGGGAACGACGTTCCAGTTATCCATCGCAAACCACTTCCCGGTTCGGCACCAGCCGCTCATAACTTCGTCGGCAATCAGCAGCACTCCGTGCGCATCGCAGATCTGCCGCAGCCGCGGCATGTACTCCTTCGGCGGAATCAGGACGCCGTTCGTTCCGACCACTGGCTCGACGATGACCGCCGCGACGTCGCTCTCATTCGAGATCATGTGCTCGACGTATTCCGCGCAGGCGATGTTGCACCCAGGATACGTGTGCCCGATGGGACATTTATAACAATTTACTTCCGGCGCGAAAATGACGCCGGGAATTTTTCCCGCGGGCTCCATGGCCCAGCGTCGCGGGTCGCCGGTCGCGGCGATCGAGCCCATCGTGGAACCGTGGTAGGAGCGGTAGCGCGAGATAATCTTCGTCTTGCCCGTGTACATGCGCGCGATCTTGAAAGCCGCTTCGTTCGCTTCCGTGCCGGACGTCGCGAAAAAGTATTTGGTGAGGCCTTGCGGCAAAACTTCCGTCAGCAACTCGGCCAGTTCCGCGCGGACCTGCGTCGCGTACCCCGGCCCGATAAATGCTAGCTTTTCAGCTTGCTGCTGAATCGCCTCGATGACCGCGCGATTCTTATGGCCAAGAGTGACGCACATGAGCTGCGCCGAAAAATCTAGATACTTTTTTCCGCCGGCGTCCACGAAATAGCAGCCTTCCGCGTCAACGACGTGCAACGGCATCCAGCCTTTTTGGCGGCGCCACGTTCCGTAGGTGAGATGAGCGGTGAGTTCGCTCACTTGCGATGACGACAATTTCTCGCTCGTCGAAGGCGTCATAAGTTCCCCGTGATGGATGGAATTTCGAAAACAGCCCCACAACCGGCTAAAACTTACCAGATTGAAGCCGCTGCTGCACTCTACCAATCGCACAGTCTCCCCGAGTTCCGCGCGACAGGCGACATTCCGCTTGACAACCTTACTTTACTTCTGTAGACATAAAAAAATTTGGGGCGATTGGATTTCAGATCCATTGAGAAAGCGTAATCGTCTCTCGCCGACGATGCGCGGGGGGTGTTCATGTCTTACCGTAAGCTAATGACCAGGATTATCGTGAGTGTCTTCATGCTGCTGGGGCTGAGTGTGACATTGCACGCACAGCTCACCGAAGGAACGATAGCGGTCACCGTAAAGGATGCATCGGGCGCCGCGGTTCCCAACGCCAAGGTGACCATCAAAGATCTGGGCACCGGCAGCGAGGTGGAAGAGGTCACCGACAATATCGGCTACGCGCGCGTGCCGCACTTGGCGCCCGGCACCTATCAAATGCGCGTCTCTGCCAACGGATTCAAGACCATGGTCAGCGACAACCTCGTCGTCAGCGTCAACGTGGTGAACAGCTTGACCGTCGCCCTGCAAATCGGCAGCGTCACCGAAACCATCGAAGTCAATACCAACGCCCCTCTCGTTCAAACGGAAGAAGGCCGCCTCGCGAATACTTTGAGCACGCGCGAAGTCACCGACCTGCCGCTGAATGGCCGCGACGTCTTCCAGCTCGTAACCCTCGAGCCCGGCGTCACCGCGACAAATGCGCCGGTGGTTTCCAACGTCTCTTCCCCCACGTCCTCCACCACTTTCGACGACGGATTCATCGCCAACGGCTCCACGCCGCGCGGCAATAATTTCATTCTCGACGGCAACTCCAACAACAACGAATGGCTCGGCGGCACGCCTCTCATCTTTCCGTCTCTGGACGCAGTCCAGGAAGTGCAAGTTCAGACGCTCAATTTTTCCGCCGAATATGGCCGCAATGACGGCGCGATCGTCAACGTGATCACCAGGTCCGGCACCAACAATTTTCACGGCGACGCTTTCTATTCCGGAAGAAACACAGCGCTCAACGCCCGCAACTTTTTCGATGCCGTGAGCAAAACACCGCTGCAACAAAATCAGTTCGGCGGTTCGGTGGGAGGACCCATTTTCAAGGATAAGACTTTCTTCTTCGTAGATTACGAAGGATCGCGCTTAAAAGACGGCGCTCCGGCCTTGGTCACCACCGAGACCCCGGAATTTCGCGCCAGTGTCATTGCCAATTTTCCCACCAGCTTGGCCGCCCAGTTTTATCAGGATTTTCCCGGCCCCGCGTGTTTGCCGGGCACTGAAATTTCCACGGGCAGCGTCGCGCCGAAGATCGACGGACCGCTCGCCGTCGGCCCGCCCGATCCAAATCTTCCCGATCAATGCGTCGGCGCCGCATCGCAACTCGAGCCCAACCAGGCCGACCAATATACGATCCGCGTGGACCAACATCTCGGTTCGCGGGATCAGTTTTATGGACGCTGGATCGCCACCTCCGCTTCCGGCGATGTCGCTCGCGAAGAATTGTCCGGCGCAAACATTCGCGGCTTCACCTCGCCGCAGACCGGCTTTTTCGCGGACCTGAGCCTCGGCTACACGCACGAATTTTCATCGTCCACGCTGAACGATTTCCGCTTCGCCTTCTCCAGAAACGACGGCGACCTCGGCTTCGGCATGTCCCCGAACACTCAGACCGCCGCCACTCTCAAAGCCGCTGGCCTCTCTCTCGAAAAGTTTGGAACTCTCTTTTTCGACGACGGCGTAATTCCCATGGGCGGCGAAATCTTTCAACCCCGCCACTTCGTTTTCAACACATTTGCCGTCAACGACATCCTCACGCATATCGCCGGCCGCCACAGCTTGAAGTTCGGTTTCGAATTCCGCCGCGTCCAGGAAAATAGCGACTACGGCCTTCTCGCCAATCCCTTCTACGAATTCAACAGCAAGTTCAACTTCGCGAACGATGACCCCTACCTGATCTCTGCCACGATCAGCCGCGCGAGTGACGCGACCTTCGGACAGTTCACGGACTCGCCTCGCCATTTCCGCTGGTCGCAGTGGGCCGCGTTCCTTCAGGACGATTGGAAAATCACTTCGCGCCTCACCGTAAATCTCGGACTTCGTTACAGCATTTTCGGCTCTCCCAGCGAAGTCCACGGCCTCCAGAACAACATTATTCTGGGCCCCGGAAGCAGCTTGCCGGAAGCGATGACCACCGCAACCGTCGGCCGCGTCAGTCAGCTCTGGAAGACCGACAAGGACGATTTCGCCCCGCGCATCGGCATCGCCTGGGATCCTTTCGGCAAGGGCACCACGGCGATTCGCGCAGGCGCCGGCATCGCCTACAACGAACCGTTCTCGAATCTCTGGTCCAATGGCTCGCGGTTCGATCCTCCCAATTCGGCAAGAGTTGTCGAAGATCCCGTATTCGGCTTCGGAACGAATATCAATTACACCTTTCCGTTTCAGCCCAGCCCTGATTTCCAGGCGCCGGCGCGGGCGAATGGCGGTATTCAAGGCCTGAACATCAATCTCTACGGCACGGACCCGAACTTGCGTTCCGCTTATGCGGAACAATGGTTTTTCGGCATTCAACATCAATTCTTCCGTGATTACGGCTTCACTATCAATTACGTCGGGACGCACGGCGTAGGGAACTACACGCGCGAGGATTACAACCGCTTTGATGGCGATGTGTGTTCGCCCACAGCGTGCGATTTCACCATCAACCGCCTCAATCCCGGATGGAACAACGAGTACTACACTTCCAATGAAGGCAACTCGATCTATCACGGCATGAACGTGTCGCTGCGCAAGAACTACAGCCACGGATTCATGTGGACTGCGAATTACACTTACGGAAAAGTTCTCGACAACGTCACCGAAGGAAATCTCGGCGACTACTTCAACGTCAACGCTTACTCCGCGCTCTACACGGGAGTCGCGGACATCAGCAAGCCGCAACTCGATCGCGGACCATCGGAATTCGACGTCCGCCATCGCTTTACTCTTGCGGGCGTGTGGGATCTGCCTTCGCCAAAAGAAGGCGTGATGAAACAGGTTTTCGGCGGATGGAAACTGAATCCGCTGCTCGCGCTGCAATCCGGACGCCCGTTTGACGTGGACTGCGGATTGGCGTGGTTTCAGGGCTGCGACTTCAATATGGACGGAATTCCATACGACCGCCCGAACGCTCCCGCAAATTTGAAAACTTCGGGATTCAATAATCAGCAATTCGTCTCCGGCGTCTTCGGCAGCCCTTCGCTGACGTTCTCTGGACCTGGGCCGACCAGGATGTCGCAGGCGCTCAGCGTCTTCTGTCCCAATGGGATCGTTCCGTTCTTCGACGGCACGCCCTGTGTCCCCGTGGCTCAGGATGGCACGCTCAGCCGCAATGCGTTCCGCGGACCGAAGTACGCTTCGATGGACCTCGGCGTTTTCAAGGACTTCAGCATTCGCGAATCGCTAAAAGTTCAATTCCGCGCCGAAGCATTCAATCTGTTCAATCGCGTCAACCTCTACAATCCCATCGGAGATATGGGCAGCCCCCAGTTCGGACAATCCACTGCCGCTTTTCCGGCGCGTGAGATTCAACTGGGGCTGAAAGTGCTCTTCTAACTGGATTGCCATTTAGCGCCGACTTCGGCAAGCTGAGAGCGGACGCATCGAGCGCTCGGCCCGCGCCTGCATTCGTGCCGCTGAGCGCACCGCGTCCCGTGGAGCAATCATGCCTGTCACAGAAACCATTCCGAACTACATTGGCGGCGAGTGGAGGAAAAGCTCTGCTCGCGAGTCGCAGCAAATAATCAACCCGGCCACGCAGGAATCACTCGCCGAACTTCCTCTTTCGACCGGCGACGATGTCACCTCAGCCGTCGAAGCCGCTGCCGCGGCGTTCCCAAATTGGCGGCGCACCCCTCCCGAAGAGCGCATCCAGCCGCTTTTCAAATTGAAGCAACTGTTCGAAGACAATCTCGATGAACTCTGCCGCATCATCACCAAAGAAAACGGCAAGACTCTCGGCGAATCCCGCGGCGAGATGCGCCGCGCGATTGAAAATGTGGAAGTCGCCTGCGGCATTCCCATCCTAATGCAGGGCTACAATCTCGAGGACGTCGCGCGCGGAATCGATGAAACGATGATTCGCCAGCCGCTCGGCGTCGTCGCGGCAATCGCTCCCTTCAATTTCCCGGGCATGATTCCGTTCTGGTTTCTTCCTTACGCCGTCGCCACTGGCAACACATTTATCTTGAAGCCGTCCGAACGCGTGCCGCTCACGATGCGCTTTGCTTTTGAATTGCTCGAGCGCGCGGGATTTCCGAAGGGTGTCTTGAACCTCGTCAATGGCGGCAAGGCAGTCGTCGATGCCCTGCTCGATCATCCGAAGATCCGCGCCATCAGTTTCGTCGGCTCAACGCCTGTCGCCAAGTATGTTTACGCGCGAGCGGCGGCCAACGGCAAGCGCGCACAGTGCCAGGGCGGCGCGAAAAATCCGGTGATCGTCCTGCCGGACGCAGACATGGAATCGGCCACGCAGATTATCAGCGATAGCGCCTTTGGATGCGCCGGGCAGAGATGCCTCGCCGTCTCGGTTGCCGTCGCGATTGGCGACGCGCAAAAAACTTTTCGCGATGCCATCGCCGGCGCCGCTTCCAATCTGCGAGTCGGCGACGGCCTGGACCAAAATGTTCAGATGGGTCCAGTCATCACACCGCAAAGCAAGACAAGAATCGAAGACCTCATCGGCCGCGGCGCGAAAGATGGCGCGAAGATTCTCGTCGATGGCCGCAACGCAAAGATCGCCAATCGCGAGTCCGGTAATTTCATCCGGCCGACAATACTCGATGGCTTGCCGCCAACGAGCTCTCTGGCCGACACCGAAATCTTTGGTCCTGTGCTGAGCCTGGTGCACGCCGCAGACATGGACGAAGCTCTCGCCATCCTCGAGCGCAGCCCTTTTGGCAATCAAGCTTCGATATTCACGTCAAGTGGCGCGGCAGCGCGCCGTTTTAAATACGAAGCCCCCGCGGGAAATATCGGCATCAATATCGGCGTGGCCGCGCCCATGGCCTATTTCCCGTTCACCGGATGGAAGGACAGCTTCTTCGGCGATCTTCACGGACAAAGCCGCGATTCCGTAGAATTTTACACCGACAAAAAAGTAGTAGTAGAGCGCTGGGCCAAAGAACACTCGCGAAAATTTTAAGTCGACCTTCGGCCTACCGCAAATGCGCCATGCTCGTCGCGCGTGCCAAGATTCTTCGTAGGGGCGGGGCTTGCTCCGCCCGCCGCAGGTAAGCTCGGCCGCGAAGTCCGCAACGAGTCCCCGCGGTGCAAATTGATTCCCGTTCCCGGCGCTCCATCGGCCTCGTAATTGGCACGATTCAATCCAAGCCAATTAGATTCATCTCACTTGCACATCGGCGCGACCTTGTTAACTTCGCGCAGCGCCGGCTCCCACGGAAATTCCATCCCATCGCTGAAAATGTAGTACGTCGCTCCATCCGGCAGCAGCATCACGATATTTCCGCCATAACCCGCCATGGATGAAGTCCAGAAGTCGCACGAATACTCCGGAAATTCCGCGCTGGTGATTTTCCTGCCCCAAAATCCGTGACTGTACCGGCGTACGTTCTCATCGCCGGATTTCCCGTGAACGGCCGGCGGCGCGCCCAACAACGACGCGACGCTGCGCCCTTCAATCGCCACGCCGGCTTCGGCGACATTGGCCGAACGGAAGAGCGCTTCGTTGAGCCGCGACGGCTCGAGCACTTGCTTGCCGTCGATCATCCCGGCGCCGGTATTCAAGAAATTCCCGATCTTCGCGATGTCGTCCTGGTTGAAGAAAAGCCCGTAATAGCCCGTCGGCGCGCCCGCCGCGCTGTCGTCCGTGCGAATCGTCGTCAATCCGCCTTCATTCACGTGCAGCGGCTTGTAAATATCGTCGCGAACCATCGTGAAAATATCGCCGCGCCCTCCCTGCTGATGGAAGTAGGTGTTCATCGCCTGCGTCACAATATAAGTCGCCGCGCTCTGATACACCCACTTGGTTCCCGGCGGCACGGAGTGATCCTTGAAATCAAATGCGTCCGCCAATCTCGCGGCGTACGCTTCATCAACCAGGAATTTGTCGTTGACCGGGCTGTCTTCATCGGCCTCGTAGCCGCCGAGATTGAAATTTCCCGTAGCCATATCTGAAGCGTTGCCGAATGTCGTCGCGTCCCACTTCCCGCGGATCAGGGACGCTGGAGTGAAATCCTTGATCTTCAGATTGTAGACTTCTCGGCCGTAAAGCTCGCCAAGCCGCATCAACGCCACTCCCGCAAATACCGACTTGGCGATGGAATAGGACGGCACGCGCATCTCCGCGCAGAACGCGTACTCGCCAGAGCGCGTCGGGCATCCGGAAACGTAATTCGTGCCGTGAATCATCAGGCCGTACGTGGTGACATTCTCGGAGTGCTTATATGCCGCGGTGAATGCCGCGAGAACAATGCGTGAATCTGAAAAATTCTTCGCCAGATCCGCGAATGGTTTAGTAGGAATGCGCTGCGCCAGCTCGGCCTTGTGATTGGCTTTGATCGTTGCAGCATCTCCAACCGCGCCCGGTGTGTAAGTCGCGGAAACTATGCCCCACAAATTGAATTTCATCGGGTAGCAAGTTTCCTGCGTGATCTGGTAGTAGACGTTCGAAATATTGGGCACGCCCGCGTTTTTGAAAAGAAAAGTCATCTCCCCGTTGTGCACGCAATTCTGATTGCGTTGCACCAGCGCAAAGGGAAAAGCCGCGCGCGCGTAGCCCTCATCGCTCTTTTCACTCCACACTCGCCCGGGACCAACGATGTAATTCCACACGGGACTGCTGCCAACAATCGCGAGTCCCTGCTGCGCGGGAATCAGATCGCTGCCGGATTGCACGAATTGAAATTGAAACGGCGCAAGATGCTTCCACGGCGAATCGATTGCAGGAATCAAATTGAAGATATCCGCAAGCGCGCTGAAATCGCCGTTGGCCGCTACATCATTCAACGTCAGCGTACCTTCAAATGATTGCGCCGCCTCCGCGGCACCCGCAGGAATCGCAAATCCCGCCTCATCATCAACGGGCTTCGACGGCGATTTCTTCGCAAACAACTCGCTGCGCGTAAGCACCGAGCGCGCTACTTCTCCCTTCGCGGCCGGTTCGTGCGTAGAAGTCGCCGCGCGGCGAGCCCCGGAGGCAGAAATGCTCGCGAGCGAATCCGGCAGCGTCAAACAAGAAATGAATACGCCGAGAAAACCAAGCGTCGTAAAGGAGATTTTGATGAAATTGGTGTTTGATCTAACTATTCGTCGCATGCGCACCCGCCGGGAAACGGCTGAAATTATACGCGCCACACGCGTCAAATCAATTTGGCGGCGCCGTGGAGCGAGCCTCGGCAGTCTCCCGGCGCGCTCCTCGGTGTCGCGATGCCTTCGCCTCCGCTTCCAACGCAGCCGCTAGTTCTTGGACCCCGCGCCGGATCTCACGCTCGTCCACCGCCGCAAAACCCAACTGCAATCCCTCTCGCGCAATTCTGCCTCGGGTGTATCGGCTTAGCGGAAATACGTCCACGCCGCGGGCCGCCGCCGCCCGCATAGCCGATTCCCCGTCGATCCCTTCGCGCAACCATCCGACAGTCTGCAAGCCCGCTTCGATCGCGGATATTTCCAGCAAGCCGCCTAACTTTTCTCGGGCGGCTTCCAGCAATACCACCAATCGCTCCGCATAAACCTCGCGCATGCGCCGCAAGTGCCGCCCGAAATGCCCCTCGCTAATAAAATCGCACAGCACCGCCTGTTCCAGCACCGGCGCGTGCCGCGTGGTCAACGAAATCGTTGCGGTGTAGCGGGCGAGCAGATCCGGCGGAATCACCAGATATCCCAGCCGCAGCGATGGGAACAATACTTTGCTGAAGCTCCCTGCAAATATCACCAGCCCGTTGCGATCGAATCCCTGCAGCGCCGGAATGGGCGGCCCCGAATAGCGGTACTCGCTGTCATAATCATCTTCAAAGATTAGCGCGCCGGTTTTCCGCGCCCACTCCAACAGCTCCAGCCTCCGGGCCAAGCTCATGGTAATTCCAAGAGGAAACTGGTGGCCCGGCGTGACGTAAATCAAACGCGACCCGCGCAGACTCCGCCCGCGCACTTTCATTCCCTCATCATCTAAATCCACGTCAGAGATCTTTGCACCTGCAGCCTCGAATACCAGCCGCGCGCCGATATATCCCGGATTTTCCATGCACACGCGATCCCCGGGATTCAAAAGCAGCCGCGCAGTGAGATCGAGCGCCTCCTGGGCACCGGAGACAATGGCGATCTGCTCGGCGCGGCAATTCACGCCGCGCGACGTGCTCAGGTAGTTGGCCACCGCATCCCGCAGTGGCGCGTAGCCCATCGCTTCGCAACCCAGAAGAAGTTGCATCGAGGCGCGCCGCAATCGCCGCGCCGTGATCTGCGCCCATAAAGTTGTCGGAAATAGATCGAGCGCCGGAACATTCGAGCGGAACGCGCGGCTGGCGCGCATTTCAAATCCAGAAAACAATTTCACCCGCTTGCCAAAATCCGAAACGCTGGATTTCTTTTTTCGCTGCGTTGATGGTGTCGAGCCAGGGGCGCGCGTCACCTGCAGCAGCGTATCGGGCAAAATTTTGCTCACGTAAGTGCCCGATCCGATCGTCCCTTGCAGGTAGCCTTCCGACTTCAAAAGCTCAAACGCGCTCACGATCGTTCCGCGAGACAATCCGTATTGCCGCGCCAGATCGCGCGTGGCAGGAAGCCTCGCCCCGGATCGCAGCCGGCCCTCCAGAATCTCCGCGCGCAAGGACGCATACAACCACCGGTGAGCAGAAGTTGCCGCACGACGCGGCGGCAGCACCAACCCGAAACCAGAGGCTCGTTTCGTCATAAAAGTGGTACACCTAAAATACCGTAAGTGGACCTTTGCGACAGGTCCACTCTATCGTACATTGCCCTCAGGAGGGAGCCCGATGATGAAAGCCATTCGAATCTGGGCCAGCCTGACGCTCGTGATTTCGTGCGCCGCGGTAGCCGGCAGCCACGTCGTTACAGCGCGCGCCGCGGCCCATGCTGCTCAGGAGAAACCCGCACGCTCTCGCGTCGCCATCACCCGCGATTTGCCGCCGATGAACGGCGGCAAGCTCACCGTCACACTCGTCGAGGTCAACTACGGCCCCGGCGAATCCTCCATGCCCCACAGTCACCCTTGCCCGGTCATCGGTTACGTCCTCGCAGGAACGCTCCGCACGCAGGTGAAGGGCGAACCCGAATCCATCTACAAACCCGGCGACAGTTTCTACGAAGCTCCCAACGGAGTTCATCAAGTCTCCGCCAACGCCAGCGACAAAGTGCCGGCAAAGTTCCTGGCCTATTTTGTTTGCGACCACCAAACGCCGCTCAGTGTGGACGTCCCGGTAAGCAAACCGGAAAGCGAGAAGTGATCATGGCCAACGCATCGCACGCCGCATCGCAACCCGCATCGCAACCCGCATCGCAACTCATGCCGAACGAAGCTGCGCAACGCAAGCGCGCCCAAACTTTCGAGCGCCTCGGAATTCTCTACGCGCGCATCGCACTCGGCGCAGCCTTCCTTTCCGGCATCGCCGACCGCTTTGGCCTCTACTGGGGCCGCAACGTCGGCTACGGAAATTTCGCCGGCTTCGTGCGCTACACCGCGCAGGTAAATTCCTTCATGCCTCCTGCCACAATTCCATTTCTAGCCTGGGCTGCAACCGCGGCCGAATTACTCCTCGGAATCGCGCTGATTCTCGGCATCTGGCCGCGCTGGACGGCTCTCGGCAGCGCCGCACTGCTCGTATTGTTCGGCATCGCCATGGCGATTTCCTTCGGGATCAAATCGCCGATGGACTATTCCGTCTTCTCCGCATCTGCTGGAGCCGTTCTGCTCGCGTTGTATCAGGACCGCAAGTCTGGAGTGAATTCATGAAAAACTTCTCAGGAGGAAATATGCGTCGCATAAACTCGATTGCCGTGGCGGTGGCTGGTGTTCTGATGATGTTGCTAGCGTCCGGTTCGGCCGCCCGCCCGGACGACCGTGCGGAACTCATGAAGGCGCGCGAAGCGGTTTGGCGCGCCTGGTTCGCCAACGATACAAAAACTCTCGAAGCGATGGTCCCGCCGGACACGATCGTCATCGGTTCCGGCCAGGAACAGTGGAGGAACCAGGCCGACATTCTTCGCTCCGCCGCCAAATTTCATGCAGCAGGCAGCAAGTTGATCCGCCTGGAATTCCCGCGCACCGAAATTCAGCGTTTCGGCGACGTCGCCATTTTCTATAGCCAGTATTTGTATGAAACCGAAGAAGACGGCAAGCGCGAGGTCACTTCCGGCCGCGTCACCGAAATTTTCGTCCGACGCCACGGCCAGTGGACCAATCCCGGCTGGCATACCGACACCGAAAAATGAACCCGGGAGCTGCGCGGATACCGGATGTGTTCCTCCTTTCGACTCTTATTCGCTCGCTAAGCATGTCCAACCGAAACAAGGGTTCATTTAAATTTTCCGTAACTCGAACAAAACAAACGACGGAATTTTTTCTAACCGAAACAAAAATCAAAGGTGCCGATTCGTTTCTGTCAGTGGCGGCTGATGCGGCCCATCGCAGACAAGGTCCCAAACAAGCACCGTTTGTAAACCCCATCAAAACCAATTCGATCGCCGCGAGCGGCGTCGCCGCCGGCGTTGCAGGGGCCGGTCCGCCTAGGCGGAGGCCCGATGTGGATTTGGGCTTTTTCTGGACAGGCCAAGCCAAAACCCACGGCCACCCCGTGGGCGTATGTGATAGACAGCGACTGCTGATGCGTCTGAGATACCTGGTATATATTTCAGTGGCTTAGCCGCCGTCTCGGCGGCACGGCGCCCGCAGCGAATGGTGCGGCAGAGTGAGGATTTGTTGAGGAGGGTGGGCACAAAATTGGGCACAGCGGAAGTTCGGCTCCGCGCCATCTCGACGATCGGGCAAAACGAACGCACCCCGAAGCGCGTCGCCCGCGCACGCACCACTCACTGCTGATCCGCCGGCTTCGCTTCGACTCGCGGCTTTAGCGTCACCACGACTTCCTTCGGCTGCTTCGCCGCTAGATCTACGTCTTCGTATCCGGCCTGCATTCCGGGCGCGCTCATCCGCACGCGACGTTGGCCCGGGGCCAGTTTCAGCCTCATCGGCGTCGCGCCAACAAACTGCATATCAACCCACACTAGCGCACCGTCGGGCACCGAACGCAGCGAAACCTCCGCAGCATCCGGCCCTGCTCTCTTCTCCAAGGCTAGCCGATTATTCGCAGCAGCCGCATCGGCACTCGGCACACCCGTGGGGTTGCCCCTCGTCGCCGCTGCGGGCGCACGGCCCTGGGCTGGCGTCGTGGTCGGCAGCGTCATATTCGGAATCGGAACTTTGGCTCCTGCCGCCGCCGTCCCCGAAGCCGATGTCGCCGCCCCATATTCAGCCGATGACTGCGCCTGCGCCACCGACACACCTGCCAGGCACAGCGCGATAATCAGGAAACAGCGGTTCAATCCATTTGGGAACATGGGAAACTCCTCGAAACATCTTGCGAGGGGTGCCTCGATCGTTATCGGATTCTACCTCTTCCGCCATCCACACGACCGAACTTTCTGTTTTCCTCACGGCACGACTGACCGGGCATTACTGAACGGACCTAAGCATCAGAGCTTAAGGTTCGTACTGTGAGACAGGAATTCGTGTAAGATACCTGCGCGTTGCGCTCCTCCCGCTTTCGAGACCTCCCTTGGAGGGTTCATGGCCACTGCCACGGCGCGCCCGCGCCTCCATCCTGGCTACGACGACCTCTTCTTCTCCGGAATGGCGGCTGTGGCGTTGACCGTTGTCCTGATCGGCTTCGCCCGCACCTACTTTCTGGCCGGCTTGTTTCGAGCTCCACTGCCGAACCTGCTCGTGCACATTCATGGCGCTGCGTTCACGCTTTGGATCATCCTCTTCATTACCCAGATCTCGCTGGTTACGGCGCGCCGCGTGCATCTCCATCGTCGTCTCGGGCTGCTCGGCTTTGTGCTCGCCCTTGTAATGATCGTGCTGGGCACGGTGACCGCGAGCGACCGCCTTGCTCGCCATGTGGCTCAACCGGGCACAGATACGGTGGAGGAAGTGCGTGCGTTCTACGCCGTCCCGCTCGGCGACATGCTCATGTTCTCCACATTCGTCTATTTCGGTTATCGCAACCGTTTCCAGCCGGCAGCGCACAAGCGGCTGATGTGGTTCGCTACGCTCTCGCTTCTGGACGCAGGTTTCGACCGCTGGCCGGTCTTTGATCCCTACTCGCTTCCGGTTGTACACCTCATCTGCTTCACACCGCTGCTCCTGCTAATGATCGGTTACGACTGGTGGTCCACAGGCAAAGTGCAGCGTGTAACGATCTGGTCGACGATTTTCATGGTCATCGTGCAGCAAATCCGCCATCCCCTCAGCCACACCGCTGCCTGGCAGAGCTTCGCGGCCTGGCTCGCGATGCACATGCCTTCGTTTTCCTGAAAACGCATGGCGCCTGGTAAACTGACCGCGTGCCCGCTAATTTTCCGCTTGTTTCTCCCACAAGCGCGGGCGTAGGTTGTCGGGAGATTGATCGCAGCGCGAGCACGTCATAAGTCACAGCGCGATAAAGCGCGGGAGGGGGGAGCGGTTTCTGCTGGTGGTCCTGCTTGTTCTCGCCGCTCTAGTTGTTATCCTGCGTGTCCTTCTTCACTAGGGCAGTAATTCGGCACACCTCGATCGCCCGCCAACGGAATCGTTTCTAGTTCATTTCCACGACGCGCGGAGCGGCCCTGGCGCTAGTCCGCCAATGCAGCCAGGGGTCGCCACTCAGCGTGAGCAGCGATCCCCCGGCCTTGTCCGCAGGGGCGTGTCTTCCGGACGGGAGAGAGCCTACGGGCAATGAGCCAACGCTACACCGTAACGGGCGGCGCGGCAATCGAGACCCTCACCGCAACTTCGCGTACTCGGCCTTGGCTTGCTGCAGGATGGGGATGTCGGGGTCGGCGTCTTTCCAGAGAGCGAGGAAATCCTGATATGCGGCCTTGGCTTTGGCGCTATCGCCCTGCATTGCGTAGGCGCGGGCGAGACCGAGGTGCGCGAGTGCGCCAATCGGCGCGTTCGCGACGACGCCGCGATGATCCAGAATCTTCTGAAACTCAGCAGCAGCCTCGCTGCCCTGGTGGGCCGCGATGTACGACTGCCCTCGAACATAGACGGTTACGAGCTCCGCGTCGACTCCGATGCCGGCAAGCTCGTAGGGCAGCGATGGCTTTAGATTCTCGATGGCTTTTTGTGCCTCGCGATGATCCAGGTCCACGGAGGCGCGGATCGCCGGAAGGTAGAGATTCTGCGTCCAGGTATCCTGCGAGAATCGCTGGTGCAAATCGACTGCGAGTTTCTGCGCGTCTGGTGCGTCGCCGGAGATCGCGAGAGCGATGGCCGCCCCCGACTGGACATCGCGGCCGGTCGAAATCTTCAGCGCTGCAAGAGCTTCTTGCTTCGCTTGGTTGACGTTGCCGAAGATTGCCTCATGAAGCGCGGACGACGCCTGATATGCGGCCGCAACTTCTTTTTCGTCGGCCTGATTGGCCGAGATCATGGCGTGGTGAATCAAATCGCGCGCCTTCTGAAGTCCGCCGGCATATGCAGCCGTGTCCGACTCCAAGAACAGGAAGAAGTCCTCAATGCCAGCCTTCCCGGAACCCCACGCAGCTTCGCGCGCCATACCGGCGGCGTCGTTTCGCAGGAACGATAGAAGATACAACTCGGTATGAAAGCTGTAGGAATCCATCTTGTGCGCGTGCGCCTGGTCAATCATGGCCTGAGCTTCGTCGAAGCGATTGAGTGCCAAGTACACATTTGCGCAGCCCAAATACGCCAGCGCGCTCGCAGGATTCATCTGAAGATTCTGGAGCATTACTGGGACGGCTTTGTCGTACTGGCCAAGCTGCAAATAGGCATTTACCAAATTGTTGACGGGCACGTCGTCGCGGGGATAGGTCTGCGTCCAGAGCTGGTAAGCCTGAGCCGACTTCTCATAGTCGCCGAGCCCAATTTCGTAGTAGTGGGTGGTGATGTACAACTTCTCCTTTTCGCTTACTCGTTCCCGCAGGTCGAACGCCTTCTTGAGATTCTCCCCTGCCAATGTGGGTTCGCCATGGTTGTTGTAATTCGTGCCGAGCACCGCATAGGCCATCGCAAAATTGGGGTCGAGTTCCACCGCGTGCCGCGAGAACTGGATGGCGGCCGTGTAATCTGCGCGGAAGAGTTGCGCTTGACGGGCGAGGTTATAGGCTTGCAGAGCTTCGAGCGAAGGCGTGGTAGCCTGCTCGAGCGGAACATCGAATTTCGAGAGCGAATCGTGGGATTCGCCTAGCTTGCCGCGAATTTCGGTGGCCGCTTTGCCCACTGCGGCGAGCACGTGCGCTTTGTCGTCCGCCGTCACCTGCTCCTGCGCCAGAATTTCTCCGGTGTGACAATTGAGGGCGCTAATGCCCACGGCGTATTGATTATCGAGCTTGGCGATCGAGCCTTCGATCACCGCCGCGTCTCCGGACCGCTCGCAAACCTGCCGGGCAAGATCCTTGGTCAAGCGCGCATCGGGCGGCTGGCCCATAAAGCGCAGCGTCCCCGCGATCTGATCGTCGGAGACGATATTCAGAAACGGTGATTGCCCGAGCTGCGCTGCAAGCCCCTGCCGCAGCGTGCCGTCGAACACAGAGTCGCCCGTCGTGTTGGTAATGTCCGCCAGCACGATCGAGTCTTTGACAGTAAGCTTTGGCGCACGATGAAAATAGAAATACGCCCCCGCCGCCAGCACAAAGACAAACACCGCCGTCCCAGCGAGCACTCCGTAGGACCGCCGCTTGTTTACCCTGAGCCTCGACGGGCTGCGCTCTTCCTGTGATTGAACCTGTTCGCCTTGGAGAGCCGCGTAAATCGTGGAAGACGCCGCCGCCACGCCACGTGCAGATGCTGGGCCCGCCGCTGGCTGCACCGCGTCCCTACTCACAGATGTCTGAGTCGCCTCTCTTCGCGTCTCGACGCCAGGCGCTGTCGCAATCGCAGCCGAACTCGCGGAAGGCGCCGCCACGCGCCCTGAGCCCGTATCCCTCATCAACCGCTTCAGGTCGGTGCGCATCTCCGACGCGTGCTGGTAGCGCAGCTCGCGGCTCTTCTCCAGCGCCTTGTTCAACACGTCTTCGAGCTTTGCCGGAATCCGTGGATTGAAACGTACGGGCGCCACAGGCGGACGCTCGAGAATTTCATTGAAGATCACGCCCGAAGTCTCGCCCGGAAATGGCAGCGTGCCCGTGGCCATCTCATACAACACCGCTCCGAAGCTGAAAAGATCGCTGCGCGCATCGAGTTCCTGCCCGCGCACCTGTTCCGGCGACATGTACGCCACCGTGCCGACCGCCGTGCCAGGGCTCGTCAAATTCTCACGGTCGAATATATTCGGCTCGTCCTGCGTGGCCGAAGCCGAGGAATGACTCGCCCTCTGCTGCACTTGCTTCGCCAGCCCAAAATCGAGAATCTTCGCGTGCCCGCGCGCGGTCACGAAAATATTCGCCGGCTTGATATCGCGATGAATAATCCCGGCCGAATGCGCGGCATCAAGAGCGTCGGCAATTTCAGCGCCCAATTCGAGCAGCGTCTCGAGCTCCAGCGGCTTCCCGCCGATGCGATGCTTCAGCGTCGAGCCGTCGAGATATTCCATGGCGATGAAGTTGCGCCCTTCGTGATTTCCAATTTCGTAGATCGTGCAGATGTTGGGATGATTCAGCGCGGAAGCGGAGCGCGCCTCGCGCTGAAAGCGTTCGAGCGCGTGCGCATCGCGCGAGGTGTCGTCCGGCAGGAATTTCAGCGCGACGAAGCGCCCCAGCGTCGTGTCCTCAGCCTTGTACACCACACCCATTCCGCCGCCACCGAGTTTTTCAAGAACGCGATAGTGGGAGATGGTTCGTCCCGAAGAAGAAGAGGAATCGGGCATGGACGCGCGAATCTTATGCCGCGCCCAACGGCAAGTCAATCTGCGCGGGGGATGGTTGCGAGGGCCGCCAAGACGTACGACTCTCGCACGCATCGAACGCGACGATTCCTGTTTCAACAAACAAATGATTTGATACGTCTGATTTCTGCCAGATCCAGCCTCGAGTTTTCTATACTTTGCGGCCACTGAACGGACAACCCTTTGATACACCAGCATCGCATACCCCTTCTTCTGCGTCGGAATCTGCATCACACGTCGCATCGCTCGCGGGCATCGGAGGCCACCGGTTCGTCATTCCGGCTCCCGGCCGCGCTGGGATAGCTTCCGAGTGGCAGACTATCCGCCCGAAGCCTAGTCCTTCACTTCCCAGAACCCCGTTTCAGGACCCGATTCCGATGAGCAGGTTGTGCGGCGCTGCGAGTCCAGATTCAGATGAAATTCGTCGGGTTGGTTCAGCGCCTCACACGATAGGTAACGCAGACGCAGCCGTTCTTGAAGATTTTGGATTCCGACAGCTCCCAATCGATCTGGTGATTCATGGGGAGAAAAAGCGGACTAAGACCTTCGCAAAATCAAAGGGCGTGCAATCCGGCGCGCGCGAACCAGGGATGAGTGGCAAGCCGATAGCTCTCTTCGTCCGACGAGCTCAGACAAGGTCGAAGCGATCGAGATTCATCACTTTGGTCCACGCAGCCACGAAGTCTTTCACAAACTTCTCCTTAGAGTCCGCGCACGCATAGACTTCCGCGAGGGCGCGCAGCTGGGAGTTCGACCCAAAGACCAGGTCAACACGCGTGCCGGTCCACTTGACCTCGTTTGTCTTCCGGTCGCGCCCCTCATATATGCCTTCCGAGCCAACAGACGGCTGCCATTGCGTGCCCATATCGAGCAGGTTGACGAAGAAGTCGTTGGTCAGCGTCTCCGGCCGCTTGGTGAAGACGCCGTGTGAGGACTTCCCGGCATTTGCACCTAGGACGCGCAGGCCGCCAACGAGAACCGTCATCTCAGGCGCTGTCAGCGTCAAAAGTTGCGCCTTGTCGATCAGCAGCTCCTCCGCCGATACGCTGAACTTGGCCTTGAGGTAGTTGCGGAACCCGTCCGCGACCGGTTCTAGATAGGTGAAGGACTCCACATCGGTCTGCTTCTGCGAAGCGTCCGTGCGTCCCGGCGAGAAGGGAACCTTCACCTTGTGCCCAGCCCTTTTTGCGGCTTCCTCAACGGCCGCGCAACCGCCGAGAACGATCAGGTCCGCAAGCGAAACCCTCTTCTTCCCGCTGTTGAGCTGCTTTTGGATCGCCCCCAGCGTCTTGAGAGCCTTCGCCAACGCTGCCGGCTGGTTTACTTCCCAATCCTTTTGCGGAGCTAGGCGAATGCGCGCCCCGTTCGCACCGCCGCGCTTGTCGGAGCCGCGGAACGTCGCGGCCGACGCCCAGGCAGTCGTGACCAGATGGGAGATCGACAGTCCCGATTTGAGGATCTTGGCCTTCAGAGCAGCAATGTCCCGTTCCCCGATCAATTTATGGTCCGCCGCGGGAACGGGGTCTTGCCAGATCAGCTCCTCCGCCGGGACTTCCGGACCGAGATAACGCGAACGCGGGCCCATGTCGCGGTGGGTGAGCTTGAACCACGCGCGGGCAAACGCGTCGGCGAACTCATCCGGATGCTCGAGGAAGCGCCGGGAGATCTTCTCGTAGACCGGATCGACCCGCAAAGAGAGGTCCGTGACCAGCATCGTTGGCGCATGGCGCTTCGACGGGTCGAAGGCATCCGGAATTGGCGTGGCGCCGCCCTTCGCTTGCCACTGATAGGCGCCGGCCGGGCTCTTGGTCAGCTCCCATTCATAGCCGAACAGGTTCTCGAAGTAGTAGTTGCTCCACTTCGTTGGCGTCTGCGTCCAGGTAACTTCCGGGCCGCCGGTGATCGCGTCTTTGCCTTTGCCTGTGCCATAACTGCTCTTCCAGCCGAGGCCCATCTCCTCAATGGGCGCTGCCTCGGGAGCGGGGCCAACAAGCTTCGGATCGCCGGCGCCGTGGGTTTTTCCAAAGGTGTGACCTCCAGCAATGAGCGCAACCGTCTCCTCGTCGTTCATCGCCATGCGGCGGAACGTTTCGCGAATATCCTTGGCCGCCGCGACGGGATCCGGCTTGCCGTTCGGCCCTTCCGGATTCACATAGATGAGACCCATCTGCACCGCGGCGAGCGGATTCTCGAGCTCCCGGTCGCCCGTGTAGCGCTTGTCGCCAAGCCAGGTGTCCTCCTTGCCCCAGTAGACGGCTTCGTCGGGCTCCCACATATCGGGGCGCACGCCGCCAAAGCCGAACGTCTTGAAGCCCATCGACTCGAGCGCGACATTGCCGGCAAGGATCATCAGGTCGGCCCAGGAGATTTTCCGGCCGTATTTCTGCTTGATTGGCCACAGCAGCCGGCGCGCCTTGTCCAGGCTCGCGTTGTCGGGCCAGGAGTTGAGCGGCGCGAAGCGCTGTTGGCCGGCACCCGCGCCGCCGCGTCCATCGCCGATGCGGTACGTGCCCGCGCTGTGCCACGCCATGCGAATGAAGAGCCCCCCGTAGTGGCCGAAATCCGCCGGCCACCAGTCTTGGCTGTCCGTCATCAGCGCGTGGAGGTCCTTCTTCAGCGCTTTGAAGTCGAGCTTCTTGAACTCTTCGGCGTAGTTGAAGGCCTCGCCCATCGGATCGGACTGGGGCGAGTTCTGCCGGAGAATCCTGAGGTTCAGCTGGTTCGGCCACCAGTCGCTGTTCGACCTCATTCCAACATTCGTGGTCCCGTACATGACCGGGCACTTGGCTTCGGTTGACAAGGTTTGCTCCTTCCTTCTTTCGAATTAGTCGATTCGGTCAAAAGAATTGCAAGTTCCGAACCTAAACTCGCTTCCCGCTCGCGCCATCGCCCGCAGGCTGGCGCGCCATTTATTCCCACCCGCATGGCTACGACGCTTTACGGCAAGCGCGACGCGAAGCGCACTTCGTGCAGAGCCCCCGAAAAATGAGCTCGCATTCACGAAGAACCCGCTTACCGAGGGAGGCCGAGGCAGGCCTGGGCACGTCATACCACTTCATGTCCTCGACGTTGCCGCAGCGGTCGCAGATGAAGTGGTGATGCCGCATGCCTTTGGCATCGAATCGCGCAGCGCGGCCCTCAGCGGCCACTTCACGCACCAAACCTGCCTGCACCAGGTCCCGCAGATTGTTATAAGTCGTGGCCCTTGAAGAGCGTGGATCCGCGCGATTCACGGCTTCGAAGATTTCCGCAGCCGTGGGATGCCTGTTGCATTCCATCAAGAATGCCATCACGGCGTAGCGCTGCGGCGTGCACCGCAACTCGCTGCCTTCCAAGGACCGTTTAATCGCCGAAGCATCCATGCAAGATCTGGAATATATCTAATCTAAAAGTTTGTCAAGACTGGTGCTCTTCATTGCCGCTGAGCAGAAAACTGGCGGATGCCGTATTGAGTATCCTCATCGAGTGGTCGCCCTGTTGAGCTAACCGGAAGCTATTCCGGGCCGGAAGTCCGCTTGTGGGAAGTTCGAAGTTCCGTTGACAGCTTCGGTGTAGGACTTGCCGCGTCCGGATGGCTCACTCCGCTACTCGCGGCCCTCATTCACGTCTCATCCGAAATGATTTTTATTCTGAATTCCGCCAGGCTACTTCCGGCCGTGTCATCTGCAAAGAAGTCCCTTCGAGGGGATCTGCACTATTCGGCTGCGGCTGTGAATTAGAAGAATAGTTTCTTCATGTCGCTGAGCGTACACTCGTTGTGCGA
The DNA here is from genome assembly GCA_963812645.1 of uncultured Acidobacteriota bacterium. Lineage (GTDB taxonomy): Bacteria > Acidobacteriota > Terriglobia > Acidiferrales > UBA7541 > Palsa-147. The sequence goes on along the minus strand of CAWEVU010000010.1, from coordinate 381,083 downwards.
AGAGCGTAGATTCCATGAATATATTCCTCCCAGGATCAAGCGACTCATACCTAGCTATGTTACTGTCTGCCAAGTCGGCCTTTGTAGAACGAGCGCGAATCTCAAACCTGAAGGTAACGAACTGGTGGCGCACGACGGCAATGTCTAGCAGATACAGGCCACAGGCTACGCGCGCGGGCGTTCCGGGTTCCGTCTGTGGGGCTAAGTTAAGCCTAGATGTGTATTATTTGGTGCAAACCGCCGGGCGTTTCTTGCGTCTAACGGGCAATTGGCGCATATTATGAGCGACATATGAGTTCTTGGGCAAACCTCAGGAACCGCAAGATACAGGCTGTACTCGCCTGCTTGGCGGTCTTCGCGCTGCTGTTCATGGCGACCGAGTCAACCCTCGCGCACCATCACGCGGGGGGTACCGACGCGGCCTGCCCGGTCTGCCACATTGCGCATAACGCGCCGATTCAAACGGCTACGGTCGTCAAGCTGCCGGTTTTGGTCCCGGTGGCTCACGGGGTGAAGTGCGAAGTTCGCACGCCCGAGCTCGAGCTGCTGGTTGCCGACCATTCCTCCCGCGCACCTCCTTCCGCGTAAATCCACCGACTGAACACTAGTCTGAATCTCACGCGCTGAGCCCGACACGGCCTTGGCGCTCCGCCTTTTTTCCGGCGGCCCTTCCAACGACTAGCCCACATCAGGTCCCCGACTATTCGGGGGACGGAGGAAAAATGCGAAGTGTATTCAGGTATTTGGCGGTTTTGCTGTTGTCGCTCGGCGCGGCGCTAACCAGCGCCAGTGCGTTTGCGCAAACTGGGAATTCGGGAACGATTTCGGGAAATGTGAAAGATGCGACGGGCGGTGTGATCGGCGGGGCGTCGGTGGAAATTACGAACCCCGTAAGCGGCTACAAGCGCTACGCATCCACGGGTGCGGACGGCTCGTTCAAATTCACGAACGTGCCGTTCAACCCTTACCACCTTGTGGCGACAGCGAAGGGATTCGCGCCCTACACGGAGGATGTCGACCTGCGCTCTTCGGTTCCGGTGACGCTGCAGATCGGGATGCAGGTTGCGGGGACATCGGCGACGGTGACGGTGGAGTCTAACGGCAGCGATCTCATCGAAAACGACTCGACGGCGCATACAGACATTGATCGACAGCTTGTCGACACGCTTCCCCTCGAGAGCCAATCGTCGTCACTGAGTTCACTGGTGACGCTGGCCTCGCCGGGGATTTCGGCCGACTCAAACGGCCTCTTCCATGGATTTGGGGATCACGCGTCGAATTCATTCTCGGTGGATGACCAGCCGATCACGGACCAGCAGAGCAAGATTTTCTCGAATCAGGTCCCGGTGGACTCCGTGCAGTCGCTGGAAGTGATCCAGGGCGCGCCGCCGGCTGAATACGGCGACAAAACCAGCGTGGTGATTGTGGTGACCACGCGCTCGGGGCTGGGAGTGACGCAGCCGCACGGCGAAGTAACGGCTTCGTACGGAAATTTCGGCACGGCGAACGCCGGTTTCAATTTTTCGTACGGCGGAAAATCCTGGGGCAATTTCATTTCGGCAAACGGATTGAACACGGGCCGGTTTCTTGATGGGCCGGAATTTGTGGTGATGCATGATAAGGGCAACCAGGCGAATTTCTTCGATCGCGTGGACTACAAGCCTTCACAGGCGGATACCATCAGCCTGAACTTCGGCTTCACGCGCTCGTGGTTTCAGACGCCGAATTCTTTCGACGCGGAAAACGCAACAGCCTGGAACGGGCTGGTGGTTGATAATGGCGGCCTCGGCCCCGACGGACTGCCGGTCGGCCCGCAAGATCAGCGCTCGAAGATTCGAACGTTCAACATCGCGCCGACGTGGACGCATCTGATCAATGCCGATACCGTGTTCACGCTCGGCGGCTTCGCCCGGCAGGATCAGTACAACTACTACGGAAGCGACAATCCTTTTGCCGACTTTACGCCCGATCTGCAGTTCCAGACGGTGGGGCAGAGCCGGCGGCTGACGAATGTGGGAGCGCATTCCGCGCTGTCGTACGTCAGGGGGATCCACAACATCAAGGCGGGAGTTCTCTACGAGCAGACGTTGCTGACGGAAGGGGATAATCTGGGAATCGTCGATCCGACGTTCAATGCGGTCTGTTTGAACGCTGACGGCAGCGCCAATACCGATCCAACGATCACCAGTCAGACGCAATGCATCGGGACGCTGCAGCCGAACACGGGACAGGGCTCGGTCGCGCCGTTCAATCCGCTGCTGGCATGTCTTGACTTGACGCGCACGGCGCTGCTGCCAGGGTCCGACGATTGTTCGACGTCCACGAGCGCGATTTTCAAGTTTCCGGGCCATACGGACATCAAGGAACTGGCGCTTTACGTCCAGGACTCGATCACCTTCAGGAACTGGACATTTAACGTCGGAATCCGCGGGGATCTCTACAATGGAATCACGAGCGCGCGGCAAGCGGAGCCTCGCGTGGGCGCCGCTTACAACATCAAGAAGACCAACTCCGTGCTGCGCTTATCCTACGCGCGCACGCTCGAGACGCCATTCAATGAAAACCTGGTGCTGGCCAGCGACGGCTGTAATAACGCGGTGGTCAATGCGCTCATGTCGGTGACGCAGGGCTTTCCTTGCTTGACCGCGCCGCTCAGCCCCGGCACTCGCAATGAGTTCCACGCCGGGATTCAGCAAGCGTTTGGAAAATACCTCGTGGTTGACGGCGAATACATCTGGAAGTACACGAACAAGGCGTACGACTTCAGCGTGCTGGGGAATACGCCGATCACTTTCCCCATCGAGTGGGATCACTCGAAGATTCCAGGCTACGCGGTGCGCGCTACGGTGCCGAGTTACCACGGCTTCACGGCATTCGTGGTGCTCTCCAGTGTGGCGGCGCGTTTCTTCACGCCCCAGGTGAGCGGAATCGGGGCTGCGCCTTCCGGCAGCTCGGTTTTCCGCATCGACCACGACGAAAAATTCAACATGACGGCGCACTTGCAATACCAGCCATGGAAGATTGGGCCGTGGTTCGGCTTCAACTGGCGCTACGACAGCGGTCTCGTCGCCGGGCCGGTGCCGTGCTTCGGAGGCAATTGCGCGGGCGACCAGAGCGTTCCCAATGTGGTTGACGTATCGGGGCTGACGCCGGATCAACAATTCGAGGCGGGGCTATTCTGCGGCAGCGTGCGCGCGACACCGACCACACCCATTAGTCCGACGGGCTCGTGCCCTGCGTCTCAGTACGGCTCCACGCTGTTGCAGATTCCGGCGCCGGGAACCGAGGACGACGACCACAATCCGCCGCGCGTTGCGCCGCGGAGCTTGTTTGATGCGTCGCTGGGCGAGGACAATCTCTTCCGCGGCGATCGCTACAAGTGGAGTTTGCGGTTGACGGCGATCAACGTGACCAACAAGTACGCGCTGTACAACTTCCTTTCGACGTTTAGCGGGACGCACTACGTTACGCCGCGCTCCTATTCCGCGGAGCTCGGCTTCCACTTCTGAGATTGCAATGTGAGATGAAAGCCCTGGTCGAATAGAACACGTTCTTTCAGGGCTTTTCTTCTCATTGGACGGTGGCTCGTTCAGACGGGCGTCCTATGAAGAAGCTGAACCTTCAGGCGATGGTATCTCTCGCCCGGGGAAGGGGTGGACGGTGTATCTCGACTCTTTACATAAATTCCACAGTGCCTCTAGGTTGGGAATGCGCGGCCGGTCACCGCTGGAGCAGCGTTCCAGCGGCCATCCGGAAGGGGAGTTGGTGTCCTGACTGCGCGGGCGTACGACGACTCACGCTGGAAGGGATGCGACGGATCGCCGAATCCCGCGGCGGTTGCTGTCTTTCCGAGCACTATTGGAACAACGCGACAAAACTCGAGTGGTGCTGTTCAGAAGGTCACGGATGGAGCGCGACACCTCTTCAAATAAAGAAGGGCCACTGGTGTCCATTTTGCGCCAGGGTTGCTCGCCTCACCCTGCATGAAATGCAGGGTATCGCCGCCCGAAAAGGCGGCCAATGTTTGTCCATTGAATACCTGAGTTCGTCGAAACCACTGCGATGGAAATGCGCGCTTGGTCATGAATGGCTGGCGCGGCCGTCATCGATCAAAGCAGGCAGTTGGTGTCCAGTCTGTGCGCACAACCAGAGACTCAAGCTTGATGAGATGAAAGAGATCGCAAGGGAGCGTGGCGGTAGATGCCTGTCGTCGCGTTACGATAGCGGTCGTATTCCCCTGTTGTGGGTATGCAATCAAGGACATTACTGGAAGGCATCTCCGGCTAACGTGAAAAGCGGAACGCGGAGGAAGGGGACTTGGTGCAGGGAATGTTACAACTGGCGGCGAAGGTTTCGTGCAAAACATAGTATTGAAGCGATGAGACAGCTGGCCATCGCTCGCGGAGGCGTATGCGCGTCTGCGGAGTACCTCGGCAGCAAGGCCAAGCTGAGCTGGCAATGTGCGGCTGGACATCGCTGGCAGGCGCTACCTTCTTCCGTGGTTCAAGGAACGTGGTGCCCGGTCTGCGCCCGCAACCAACGGCTAGAGTTGTTCCAATTTCATGATATCGCCGCAAGCAGAGGCGGAGCGTGTTTGTCCCAGGCATATTCGAATGAGAGGACCGCTCTGTGGTGGCGTTGCGCCGAAAAGCACGAATGGAATGCTGCACCGAGTAGAGTGAGGCGAGGTTCATGGTGTCCCGTATGCGCCCATATTCGCAGGAGAAGCGAATGGATACGTAGAGGAATCTGCCAGATGAACGAACTCACCAGAATGGCGGCGCGCCGGATACCTCGACGTATCTTAAATAGAAAACGACGGCTTCCCGGAGCGGTGAAACTTGTGAAGTAATTTCCCGGCACCATGGGATGACGCGATGGTAGGCCGACAAACTAGATACGCTTTTTTAAGCCGAGTAAGGACGAGTAAAACGAGTAAGCTAGTTTGTTTCCTCAGGATGTGCACGGTTCTTTTATCGTTTTCAAGAAACCAAGTCCATGAGTGAAAATGTTGTGTCGTTGGATGAGCGGACCGATCCACGAGGACCGATGAAGACGAAATAAAATATCGCGGAAACCAGAATTTAGTTAAATGTTCCACTGATTCTAATCTGAAGGACGCTGCAACCAATTCGCGACGTAGTAGGTCAGCACCAGTAGAACGATAATCAGAAGAATCCACCCGGCGGGCTGTATTTCCCATCCCATGTTTTCCATTTATTCCTCCTCGCGTATCCCGAGCAGTCGTGCCTGAGTTTCGTTGAAGACAAGCCTCAAACACTGGTCGCAATAAACGCCTGCATGTCGAACTACGAATATATAGTCCGATTCTTTGATGATTTTTGCCTCTTGCTTGGCCATTCGGTATTCACAACTGGGGCAAGTCAAGTACCCCGCTTTCCCCTGACAAAGCGGGCACGCAGGGTTTGGACAGCCGAAAACATCGAAATGCTGCAGGCGGTCCCGCCCCTTGTCAGTTAGCCCGTAGTTTGGTCCGATCCGTTCGAGCAGCCCTTGCCTCCCAAGGTGCGAAAGATACGACCGCGCTGTCCCAGGAGAATATGCAAAATGTTGTACAAGATCGCGTGCGTGAACGGCCTGCTGCTTCTTAACGAGTAGCAGAGTTTGATGCTTATTCGTCTTCATTTCTGCATCAAGTCCAAGGGCAACGGCTGGGCTGCTCCATATCCATCAGGCTGGCTACCGCGATCTGTGTGCTTCTGAACGCAGCGCAGGAATCCTCGTAGGAACAGGGCACGGAATCGTCGCGTCCGCTCGTCTGCCTCGTTCGCAGGGAGAGGAACGAAATGAGCTTCCACAACGAAATCGGATTGCTTGACCATCTGTTGCCCATATGGCAATACACTCAAAACCGTACCATTCCATTGCCAGACTGTCAACATTGACGGCGAGGCAACGGAGGGTGTAAAGTCATTTCCATGCGACGACGCCCGAGACATGTGGCTCCTGAAGGCTTCGTCAACTCATTGCGGGAAGGAATGGAAAGGCAAAAGATATCCCTCAATCAATTGGCCTATCGGACCGGGGTATCCCCTGCTTTCTTGAGCCGGATTTTGAACAAAGAGCGAGGCTTACCTTCGGACCGGATTATTTTGCGCCTGGCCCAATTGATTGACCTCGAACCACCCGAACGCCTCCTGATCGAAGCCGGGCGCATTCCCGAGGAACTCAGGCCCGTGCTGAGCCAGCCACAGATTCCCAAGCTGTTGCGAGCTAGCGGCAAACTGAGCGAAACTGAGCTCCAGGAAGTGATCAAAACCGCGGAAGCCCTAGCTCTACGGCACCATCAAACCAGGAAACGAACATGAGATCTGGCACCGAAGTATCTACCACCGACATCGTCTTCGTAGGCTTGGGCATCATTTGGAATCCTGGAGCGGAGGCGCTGAAGCTGCAGCGAGACTTCAACATGCGTTCATTGGAGGACCTATCCGCCGCAGCCATTCGAGCTGGATATGAAATTTGCTACGTCGATCTCCCGTCCAAAGTCAGTGGATTTGCAGCGGTCATTGCGAGCAAACCCCACATAGTCGTTAACCGAGCCAAGTCTCTGCCGGACCAGCAGTACACCATCGCCCATGAACTAGGGCACCAGGTTTTACATGTGAATCCAACGCTAGATCCCAATCAGCTTAGCCTCCAGATCAAAGACATGGCGGAATTCCAAGCGGATATGTTCGCGGCCACATTGATTTCTGCGACAACGAACGACAAAGAGCGCGAAGATGTGCTGAAGCAAAATCCAGAATCCCTCACCATCCCTCTCGCAGCTTTCTTCATGAGCGCTGTAATTCTTGTGATCGCGTTGATTCTCTACCTTTGTTCGCGTCTGTCGCCCGCGCAATCATCCAACGTGGCAGAACGAGAATGAACATGAACGGCACGATCTGTGGGCTCTACACGCGTGTCTCTAGTCGAAATCAGGCAGACGCCGACTATAGTTCGCTAGAGACCCAACGGGAACGGCTCGAAGCTTATTGCCGGAGTCAAGAGAACTACACTATTTATCGCGTCTACGAAGATGGGGGATACTCTGCAGACTCCTTGGACCGTCCGGCACTCAAAGAAACCTAAATCGATATTTTGCTGTGACGCACAGTCGCGCACCAATCGGCAATATCGCGCAAAGAGACTAATTCTGCGGGACCTGTCCAGATATTGCCCGAGCGCCTCGGCGCACACCACCGCAGCAAAATAAAATTCCAACTGACACTTGAACTGACGCTTGGGTGATCCGCCCCGTAGGAACCGAAGTATCTGAATGGCTGCATTGACCATGCTTTAGATGTGGTCGAGCGATGGCTGTAAAGAAATGCACCTCAACGGCATAGGATGTTGGCCAGTGTGGCAAGAATCCGCAGACCTCTACCGTGTCAATTCAGAAGGCGATGAGGACAGCGAAAGCCACGAGTAGCCACAAGTGCATTTGACCGCCGAAGTTGCGAGGATTTTCGTCGCGTGATCATGGCCAGCAGATGACACGCGAGGAAAGCACTTGCCGGGGCTACCCAGGCAGGGTTACCTCACAGAGTACGGCACAAATTTTCCAAGCAGGTAGAGCCCAGAAGCAGAGCGCTTTCTTAAGTGATCTAGCGTATTTCCCTGGGTTACGACTCGGACTTCCAGTCTTTCGGTTAACAGCCTCGAAACCAAACTAATCACAATTTGCAGGAGCCGAGAGAAATCGAAGGGAATCTGCAAGTTCTGACAACGTGGGACAAGTCGGATTCACCTTCTCTTTTCAGTTGTTGTTTGCAGTTTACCGCGATTCATCACACTTCGCATGACACTCGGGTTAGGTGTGAATTTTGAAGATTGGATCACTTCACGACTCGGAGCGGGCTAGCAAATACTGAGGTCCAGCCTGTCGTGCTACAGTTGGCCCGTGCGACCCGAGATCGACCAAGTCGTTCAACTGATCCAGCGCAAGGACCCTAAATCTTTGGAGGAAGCGCTGACATTGTTACAGAAAACAGTTTTTTCGTTCAGCATGAAGGTGTGTGGGCAGCGGCAAGATGCTGAAGACACCATGCAGGAAGTGCTGCTCAAGTCGGTTCCCAACCTGCCGAAGTTCGACAACCCCAAAGCCTTAATGGTTTGGCTTTATAAGGTCGCCAAGAACAATTGTCTGATGAGCAGACGCATGAAGAAATTTGCCCCTAAGGAAGATCTCTCCCTCGAAGACTTGATGCCCGACCGTCAGGAATTGCAAAAACTATCGGGCAGTCCCGATGGAACGCCAGAGACATCTCTGTTGCGTCGCGACAGTGCCAAGCGCCTCAGAGAAGCAGTGCAGAAATTGCCGCCGGACTATCGGCTCATTCTCGTACTGCATGACATGGAGGAGCTGTCCGACAGCGATGTTGCCGAAATCACGGGCCTCCGGCTAGGTACAATCCGCGTGCGGCTGCACCGGGCGCGACTCTTCGTGAGAAAGGAATTAGCCAAACAGGATGCGCGTCGCATACGCCGCCAAACAGCGACGCCCTCCGGCGAAATGCACCTCTCCGCACAACCGCGCCAACGGCACTGCAAAGAAATGTTCGCCGATCTCTCAAACTACCTTGATGACGAGCTTGATGATTCTCTCTGTGAAGAGCTGGAAAAGCACATGGACGGCTGCGAGCCCTGCAAAGCCTTTCTATCAAGCCTGGAGAAGTCGATCCAGCAATGCCGGACAGCACCAAATGAATCGCCAGACCCGCGTGTCGCGGCCAGGCTTAGACGCGAATTGATATCCGAGTATCACAGACTAATGGCGGACATCACCAAGCGCGAGGCAATCGACGTAAAGCGAAGTTAACTCTCCTCCGGACCCTCTGAATTCAAGCTGCATTTTCCTGTAACAAAATCCAGCCTTTTGCATTTATTCGTGTGGCTCCGGATCGCCGGGGCCGATGGGAGGTACACATGATCACCGCTAAGGTTCTGCTTACTCAACCACTTAAGGTAGAACGCCAGTTCGCCGCGACGACCGGCAGCGAACACCACATACTGCTCGACGACGCGGCCGGTGGCACCGGTCCCAAGCCCATTGAGTTAGTCGCAGTGGGGTTGGCCGGGTGCACGGCATTCGATGTCATCACCGTCCTGCGGCAGAAATTTCACCAAAAAGTGACTGGTTACGAGGTGCGAGTGGAAGCCGATCAGGCAGAACGCCCGCCACAAGTGTTTACCTCCGTCCGCATCCACCATGTGGTCACTGGATTCGAAATAGATCCCGCGGCAATCGAGCAAGCCATCCGGCTTTCAGAAGAGAAATATTGCTCCGTCGGCGCGATGGTCAAGCAGACAGCCATCCTGCACACCACCTACGAGATCGTCGAAGAGAAAACGCAGTGGCTCACGCTGACTCCAGCAATCGTAGAAGGTTGAAGACTCTCCATGAGAATGTGCGGACGACAAGCCGGCGAAACGAGTGAAAAGGCGCCAAAGATTATCCGCTCTAGACGAATTTCTCATTCTGTAGCGGGTTGTCTTCTGATCGCACTCGTTGTGTTTTGTGTCCCAGGAGCGCTCTTCGCGCAGCAAACGGAGCAGCCTTCTCCTCTCACGCTTCGACAGGCAGTCAGCATCGCACTGGAAAAAAATCCCCAACGCAAAGCAGCGCTCGCTGACACAAGAGTTGCCTCAACTGATGTTATGGAAGCTCGATCATTTCTGCTGCCGCACGTCACCTTTTCCGAAACGGCTACGCGTGGCAACGACCCTGTGTACGTATTCGGCAGCAAGTTGCGGCAGCAGCGGTTCACGACGGCAGATTTCGCGCTGAACGTCCTGAACACGCCAACCCCTTTGAGCAACTTCGCCACACGCTTTGGGGGAACTTGGAATCTCTTTGATTCCTTCGGAAGCTGGCGCGGGGTCAACCGCGCGGAGCGTGTGAAGGACGCGGCCGGGCATCAGCTTGAGCGTACCGACCAGGAAATCATCTTCCGCGTTGTGGACTCCTATTACGGAGTGCTGCTCGCGAAGAAACAACTGGAGGTCGCTGGGCAAAGCATGAAGACGGCGCAGGCCATTCTCGATCGGAGCAAGGATCGCTTCGAAAGCGGCGTGGTCGTGGAATCGGACTTACTGAGCGCCCAAGTACGGCTGGCCACGCGCAAGCAGGAACTCATTCGCGCCCAAAATGATCTGGCACTGGCGCGCGCAGAGTTGAGTACTTCGATTGGAATGTCCACGGAACATGATTTCGACCCAGCCGAGGCCCTGGCAGAAAGAAATCTCCCGCCAACGACGCTTGAAGAAGCAGAGAAAAAAGCAGTGGAACTGCGTCCAGACCTGAAACGCATCCGCTCGGAGGAAGCCGCACAGCAACAAAGCGTGTCGATCGCGAAATCATCATTCGGTCCACGAGTGAATGCGTTTGCGGGATGGGAGGCTGACAATCCAACGCTTGCCGGCGGCGGAGGGGGAAATAATTGGGAGGCCGGAATCGAGGTCCAGTTCGATCTTTTTGAAGGCGGAGCCAAGCGGGCTCGGCTTTCCCATGAGCGCGCAATGCAGGAGAAGGTTGCAGCCGTAAAGGAAATCGCCACCGACGCGACTCGGATCGAAGTGCGCCGCGTCTACTACGAGTTGGACTCCGCCCGCCAGCAGGTCGAAGTGGCGCGCGCAACGATTGCGGAGTCTCAGGAAAGCCTGCGCATCAATCAGAACCGCTACGATTCCGGCCTTTCGACGATTACCGATCTACTTGCGGCGGAAGAAGCCGCCCGGCGCAGCCAGACGGGATATTGGGAAGCGGTCTATCGCTATCACACTGGCTACGCGAATCTCGAACTGGCCAGCGGAACTTTGAATCCTCAATCTCCCGTGGTGACGCCATGAGTCACAAGACTCACACAATCAAGGTCTCCTACGTATTAATTATGGCTCTGGGCGGAGTGTTAGCAGGTTGCACGAACGAACGGCGGGCAGCGACCGCTCCACCAGAAACGTTGAGCAACGTTTCGGTGGTTGCCGTGCAAAAGACGATGGTACCTGACTGGCTGGAAGCTGTGGGGACGGTGCGTGCCACACAAACGAGCCAGGTTTCCAGCCAGGTGATGGGCAACATCTTGGAGATCCGTGCGCATGAAGGCGACCGCGTGCAAAGCGGTCAGGTGCTTGCGATTCTCGATGACGCGCAATCTCGCTCCGGAACGGATCAAGCCACTGCTGCCTTGAATGCAGCGGAAAAAGAAGTCTCGGCCGCCGATTCGGATTTCGCTCTCGCCGAAGCAACACTTAAGCGCTACCAACAACTGTATGAAAAGAAATCGGTCAGTCCACAGGAATTCGACGAGATCAAAGCCCGCTACCAATCAGCGGACGCACGCCGCGATATGGCGCAGGCCGGGCAGGCACAAGCAACTGCGGGGCTAACTCAGGCTCGAACTTCGCTCGGGTATACGCGCATACGCGCGCCGTTCGCCGGCGTAGTGACGGAAAAAAAGGCCGATGCTGGCACGTTGGCCTCGGCTGGCATGCCTATCTTCACTATTGAAGATACGCGGAGCTACCGGCTTGAAGCGACAGTAGACGAAAGCGAACTCGGTGTCGTCCGAGTCGCGCAGGTCAGCCTAGTGACGATTGACGCGCTCGGAAATGTCCAGCTTTCCGGCAGGGTCGTGCAAATCGTTCCGGCGGTCGATCCGGCCAGCCGTAGCTTCCTCGTGAAAGTCGAATTGCCCGCTGATGTGCGTCTCCGTTCCGGGCTCTTCGGGAGGGCACGCTTCTCACGCGGCGAGCGATCCGCATTGTTGATTCCACGCACGTCATTGGTAGAGCGCGGCCAACTCCAGGGAGTTTACGTGCTCGACGCGAACCAGATCGCCGGATTGCGTTACGTCACGTTGGGCAAGAGTGCCGCAGAACAGATTGAAGTTCTCTCTGGACTACAAGAGGGAGAAAAGTTAGTTGCTATAGCCGGAGACCGCGACTTGGGCGGCAAACGAATCGCAATACGGCCATGACCGACACGTCTCCCAAGCCGGGCAACTCCACGCACGTCCTGCGACTGGCAGGCCAGATTGCGCACCTATTCATTCAGTCGAAGCTGACACCTCTGGTCATCGTGGGTGTTCTCCTTCTGGGGGCTTTCAGCATCCTGCAGACGCCGCGGGAGGAAGAACCGCAGATTGTCGTCCCCATGCTGGATGTCTTTGTCCAGATGCCAGGGGCGTCGGCAGAGGAAGTAGCGCAACGCGCCACCGTGCCCATGGAAAAGCTGCTCCGTGAAATACCGGGAGTCGAGTACATCTACTCGATCAGCCACCCCGGCCTGAGCATGGTGATCGTGCGCTTTTATGTAGGCACGAAAGAAGAAGATGCGATCGTAAAGACCTATAACAAGCTCTATTCGAACTTCGACCGCATCCCCCAAGGAGTCTCGCAACCGATCATCAAGGCGCGTTCAATAGATGATGTTCCGATTCTCGCTTTGACGCTCTGGGGTAAGAATTACGACGCCTACCAACTGCGGCGCATCGCAGGAGAGCTGGAGCATTCGTTCAAACAACTGGATGACGTTTCCGAAACAACGATCATCGGCGGGCAGCCGCGCAAATTGCGCGTCGTGCTGGATACGCAACGCCTCGCAGCATACGGACTGACGCCGAGTTCCGTTGTCATGCAACTCGGAGCCGCGAATACACGCATTCAGGCGGGGAGCTTTGCGCGCGGCAACGAGGAGTTTCAAGTCGAAGCTGGCAACTTCTTTACGCGCCCCGAAGAATTGCAACAAGTCGTCGTGGGAGTTCATGCAGGGCGGCCCGTCTACCTGCGGGATGTGGCGGAAAAGATCCTAGACGGTCCAGCGGAGCCGGACAGTTACGTCCTCTTCGCCAGCGCTAAAGGAACTACTGGAAGCACGGCGAATGCAGAGTACCCAGCCGTAACGATAACCCTGGCGAAGCGCAAGGGCGCGAACGCCACGCTCATCTCTGAGGGCGCTTTGCAAAAGATTGACTCTCTTCGAGGCAACACGCTGCCAAACGATTTGAACGCCACCGTCACGCGCAACTATGGGGAAACGGCAAAGGACAAATCGGACGAACTCCTCAAGCATCTCTTCCTTGCCACGCTTTCCGTCACGCTACTGATAGCACTGGCATTGGGTTGGCGCGAATCAGGCGTCGTGCTGCTGGCCATTCCCGTAACCCTCGCACTGACTCTCGCTATCTTCTACTTGTTCGGGTACACGTTGAACCGGGTCACGCTTTTCGCACTGATCTTCTCCATCGGCATTTTGGTGGATGACGCCATCGTGGTGGTCGAGAACATCGTTCGCCATTTCCGGCTGCCCGAAAATCGTGGCCGCTCACTTGCTGACGTTGCAATTGAAGCCGTGGATGAGGTCGGCAACCCGACCATCCTAGCGACGTTTGCCGTGATTGCGGCCATTCTCCCTATGGCTTTTGTGCGCGGCCTGATGGGACCGTATATGCGTCCGATTCCAGTGGGCGCTTCCGCAGCGATGATGTTCTCGTTGATCGTCGCTTTCGTGGTTTCACCCTGGGCCGCTCTGCGCTTGCTGCATCATTACGCTGATCGCTCTGAGTCCGGGCACGAGGCCGAAGGCTGGACCACGCGGTTCTATCGCCGCTTGATGAATCCGATGATTCAGAATTCAGGCCGGAGGTGGTTCTTCCTCGGCAGTGTGGTGGTGCTGCTGCTTGCGGCGGTGGCTTTCATTCCCCTCAAGTGGGTGCAGGTCAAGATGCTCCCCTTCGACAACAAGAGCGAATTCCAGGTGATCATCGACATGCCCGATGGAACCCCACTGGAGCAGACGACACATGTGGCCCAGGCATTGGGAAGCTATTTGGGTGAGCAACCGGAGGTAATCAACTACGAGATCTACGCAGGAACCTCGGGGCCCTACAACTTCAACGGGCTCGTGCGACATTATTTCTTGCGGCGTCAACCAAACCAAGCCGATATCCAGGTGAATCTTCTCTCTCGACATGACCGCAAAGCGCAGAGCCACGAAATTGCCCGTAGATTGCGGCCCGAGCTGGACAAGATTGCTGCACCGTTCGGCGCGCGCATCAAAGTCGCCGAGGTTCCACCGGGTCCGCCAGTTCTGCAAACTCTCGTCGCGGAGGTATATGGGCCGGACTACAAAGGTCAGACGGAACTCGCCGCAAAGATAAAGAAGATTTTCCAAGAGACTCCCGGTGTGGTGGACGTCGATTGGTATGTCGAAGATCCGCAGAACAAGTACGACATGAAAGTTGACCTCGACAAGGCTGCACTGCAAGGCGTCTCAGCAGCGGAAGTTACGCGAACGGTTCAGATAGGTCTGAGCGGCGCCTCAGCGGGGCTGCTGCACGATCCCGAATCGCGAGAAGATGTCCCTATCGAGGTGCGCTTGTCTCGACCGGATCGGTCCGGCATCGAGGATCTTGAAAGCCTTAAGCTGCCCGGACCCTCGGGCACACAGGTTTCCCTTCGCGAGGTAACCAACATACGGGAAGCCGCGATCGATCAAAGCGTTTATCGCAAGAACTTACGACCCGTCGTCTATGTGACCGGGGATGTTGCAGGAATCGTGGAAAGTCCTGTGTACGCGATCGTGCAGATGAACGAGTCAATCAAAAAGCTCCAACTGCCGGATGGCGGCCACGTAAAGCTCTATTCGGGCACCGTACTTCCGGAAAGCACAAGCCGTTTCGCCATGAAATGGGACGGTGAGTGGCACATCACTGTCGAGGTATTTCGCGACCTCGGCTTGGCCTTCGCTGCTGTTCTAGTGCTGATTTATGTGCTAGTGGTCGGCTGGTTCAAGTCGTTCAAAACGCCTTTGGTAATCATGGCCCCGATCCCGCTCACACTCGTCGGCATCTTGCCAGCTCATGCATTGATGGGGGCATTCTTCACCGCGACTTCAATGATCGGCTTCATCGCCGGTGCTGGAATCATTGTTCGAAACTCCATCATCCTTGTCGATTTCATCGAATTGCGCCGCTCGCACGGAATGTCGCTGGAACAAGCAGTGGTCGATGCCGGAGCGGTGCGCTTCCGTCCCATGCTGCTAACGGCAGCCGCCGTCGTTGTCGGTGCGAGTGTGATTTTATTCGACCCGATCTTCCAGGGGCTCGCGATCTCGCTGATGGCAGGGGAAGTTGCTTCGACGGTGCTCTCCCGAATGACTGTCCCGGTTCTTTATTACTTGAGTGAACGCGGCGACACGAAAACGCTGCCGCCCAGCGGCGAAGATCTCGTATCCGCAGAAGATTGAAAAGGAGGCAACACCATGACCGTAGACCGTTACCTTAGACTCATCGCAGGAGCTTTCGTCCTGGCTTCCCTCGCATTGGGATATTGGGTAAGCCCGTACTGGTTTCTTTTCACAGCTTTCGTGGGCTTGAACCTTTTCCAGTCGGCCTTTACGAACTGGTGCCCGATGATGACAATCCTTCGCAAAGCAGGCGTGAAGGCGTAATCGGTGAACCGGACAAAGTCGCGCTTTCATGACACTATGGTTTTCTGAAAGCGAAACGTGAGAATGCAATTTCAGAGGCAATTGAATGCAAAGAAGTTGGCTCCCCGGGCTAGATTCGAACTAGCAACCCTTCGGTTAACAGGTTCGATTTCAAATCCATAAGTCATTGTTCAACCGTCGCTTAGGGTCATTAGCAAGCCAATCTTCTCTCTCAAATGCTCCGAAGTTGTTCCAAACACCCTCGAACCGAAAAGCGGCGGTAACCCACACGAGAGGCGCAAACGAACACCAATGTGGCTTACCTAGCGACGGCAGTTCTGGAAGGTGGAAAACTGAATTTTAGCGCTCACAATCAGCACACCTGAGGGATATGATTCCTCGGGGGAGAGGATCGTCAGGCCCGCTCAAAGTAGGATTCACGGGGAAACGGAAGCATGAGATTTCCATGACAGCAGTTCTCCCCTTCCACATCGTTTCTGTCTCGCAGAATCAGGAACAACCCGCTTGAACTAAATACCCAGAATGGGTACTATAGAACCCATAATGGGTAACAAGAGACTCGTTACCGCCATCGGCGAGGCACTCTACGGAAAAACCCGGCAGGCCGTGTTGAGCCTGTTCTTTGGTCAACCGGACCGGCGGTTCTTACAAAAAGAGGTCATCAAGCGCATTGGGTTGGGTTCGGGAACTGTGCAGCGCGAGCTCGAAAGGCTATGGAGAGCCGAAATATTGGTCCGAACTACGGAAGGCCGACAAACCCATTACCAGGCCAATCATCGCTGTCCTGTCTTTGAGGAACTCCGCGGACTCGTGCGCAAGACATTCGGGGTCACTCAGGTTTTGCAGCAAGCTCTGGAGCCCATCGCAAACCGAATCGACGTTGCGTTCATTTTTGGTTCCGTGGCGAGCGGTACAGAAAGATCGGAAAGCGATCTGGACCTCATGGTAGTCGCGAACTATGTGACTCTTTCCGATTTGATTCCTGCCGTCCGGGAAACGGAACGGGAACTCGGGCGTGAGGTGAATCCCTCCGTGTATACGCCGAAAGAATTCTCCCGCAGGCTTGCGGAGCGCCAAAATTTCTTGAGCAACGTGGTTGAAGGCCCTAAGCTGTTCCTGATTGGAGACGAGCATGAGCTTGGCAGACTGGCAAAAGTTCGGTTGGCTGAAGGTGCACAAGACCAACCGCAACGAAATCACAGAACTCATGGCCGTGGTCGTTCGCGACCTCGCGGCCTCGAAAACTCCGGGCCTCCACAATGATTGGAGCTTCAACATCGCCTACAATGCTGCTCTGCAGCTTGCAACAGCCGCACTGGCCGCCAGCGGCTACCAGGCGGAACGCGCGAATCATCACTACCGTGTCATCGACTCACTGAGCCTGACACTTGGTACGGATGCCGAAACGATTAAGAAGTTCGATATTTTCCGAAAAAAGCGGAATATTTCGGACTATGAACGCGCTGACAGTGTCTCCGAACGAGATGTCGAAGAGATGCGATTGCTTGCCCAAAAGCTAAAAGAGGCCTTCGATGCATGGATCGAGAAGAATCATCCTGGCCTGAAGCCGTGATCCCTCACACCGCTCGAGCTCGCTCCCGTGCGTACACTAAAAATTTGAATTATTGAGGTCCCCCCGTCCCCAATTGCCCTTGAACCCCTCGGCAGAGTTCATGAGGATACGCAATGCTACCAAACACCTGAAACGTTCCTCCGGTGCCGGGCACAATCACAGTCCAATAGACCGTTTCGCTTACTTCTCTGCCAAACATGCCGAGACGGGTCGGTATCTGGCAGCAATCGGACTCACATTGTTGGGTGGCAAGATCGGTTGTCTGCTCGCTTCTTTCCTCGGATAAGATCTTTCTTGGAGCTTATGGCAATGAACAGTCACATGCCTGGTCAGGGCGATATTCAAGAGCGCCTGAATAAAATGCAAGAGGAATGCCAACGGCTTCGTGAAGAGAATGCGCGTTTCCGTGCGATGCTCGGGATTGATCATTCGCCCGCCAACGAACCCGTTTCTCAAGCGGGCCAAGTCTCAAAGCTTTCCGACACCGGGGCAAGCGGGGTATCCACGCCAGAAAGAAAGATTGCGCTGTTCCGAAAGCTCTTTCGTGGGCGCGAAGATGTTTTCGCCACTCGGTGGGAAGGAAAGAGCGGTAAATCAGGCTATTCACCGGCTGGCATCATGGACTGGCGTGCCATCCATGTCGCGCGACCAGAAGAGCGAAAGAAGGTTGCCCGCAAAACCAGGATGCTCCAACCACTGACGGATGACACGATTCGTGATCATCTAACTGGAAAGCACACAGTTGGCATTTATCCCCTCCTACCTGACGACAGTTGCTGGTTTCTTGCAGTGGATTTCGACAAGAAGTCCTGGGTGGCTGATGCAGCCGCGTTTGTTTCAACATGCAGGCGATTCCAGGTCCCCTTGGCTGTCGAGCGCTCGCGATCAGGAAATGGCGCGCATATATGGCTATTCTTTGATCGTCGGGTATCTGCCGCCGATGCGAGAAGGCTGGGATGTGCCTTGTTGACACGCACTATGGAAGATAGACACGAGATCGGCCTTGATTCATACGACCGCCTTTTCCCCAATCAGGACACCCTGCCTAAAGGCGGTTTCGGAAATTTGATTGCGTTGCCATTGCAAAAACGTCCCCGAGAACAGGGCAATAGCGTGTTCCTGGATGAAATGTTTCAGCCCCATCCTGACCAGTGGAAGTTTCTAGAGTCCGTTCAGAAAATGCCAATTGATCAGGTCGCTCGAATAACTAGCGCGATAGCTCCCCAAGGAAATCCCATCGGAGTGCACCTCTATTTGCCCGATGAAGACGAGAGCGAAGCTCCATGGCTCTGGCGCCCTTCCCGGAAGCGGAAGGAAAAACAGATCGCAGGTCCGCTGCCGCCGAATGTGCGTGTGGTGGTGAGCAATCTTATCTATATCGAGCAAGAGGGCCTGCCGTCCGGAATGGTAGATCGCCTGATTCGCATCGCTGCGTTTCAAAACCCGGAATTTTACAAAGCTCAATCGATGCGGCTCTCCACGTACGGTAAGCCGCGGGTCATATCCTGCAGTGAAGTCTTCCCCAGGCACATTGGCCTTCCAAGAGGGTGTATGGAAGAGGTGGTCCGTGTTTTCAAGTCACATCACATCAGTGTGGATGTTCATGATGAACGAACCGCAGGGCAGCTAATCGACGTCTCTTTCCAGGGTGAATTGCGGCCTGAACAACGGGACGCCGCCGAGCGGGTGCTGGCTCATGACCAAGGCATACTCTGTGCGCCAACGGCATTCGGAAAGACTGTGGTGGGGGCCTGCCTTATCGCCAAACGGGCGGCTAACACCCTCATTCTGGTTCATCGGCGTCAATTGATGGACCAATGGCGTGAGCGATTAGCGGCGTTTCTAGCTTTGCCGATTGAGCACATCGGACAGTTCGGAGGAGGAAGAGCCAAGAGGACCGGCTTGATTGATGTTGCTGTAATCCAAAGCCTGCAGCGTAAAGGAGAAGTTGAAGATTTCGTCGCGGACTACGGTCACGTGATTGTCGATGAATGCCATCACCTGTCAGCAGTCACATTTGAACGAGTCCTTCGCGAGGTCAAGGCAAGATACATTTTGGGCTTGACGGCAACACCAACTCGCAAAGATGGGCATCAACCAATCATCTACATGCAGTGTGGCCCGATACGTTTTTATCTCAGCGCGAAGAAGGCTGCGGAATCATCGCCGCTCCAACATAAGGTCTTCCCGAGGAGTACCAATTTTAGTTGGAATCGGCCCGAAAGCGAGACTGCCATTCAGGATATTTATGCTGCCCTCATCGTTAGCCAAGAGAGAAACGACCTGATCGTCCAAGACCTTCAGCAGGCTTTGTCCAGCGGACGTTCACCACTTGTTCTGACAAGCCGGACGGAACATCTCGAATACCTGGCTGGACGCTTGCGTGGACTTTGTCCGCACATTTTCGTTTTGAAGGGTGGGATGGGTGCCAAGCAAAGAAAGCAATTAGCTGATTCTCTAGCGGCCGTTCCTCACAATGAACCTCGTGTGATTCTGGCGACCGGGAGTTACCTCGGCGAGGGGTTTGACGACCCACGTCTCGACACGCTTCTCCTTGCAATGCCGATTTCGTGGAAAGGTACCTTGCAGCAGTACGTGGGCCGTCTCCATCGTCTCCACGACAACAAGAGCGAAGTCCACGTTTACGACTATGCGGACGTGATGGTGCCAATGCTGGCGCGCATGTACAAGAAGCGGCTTGCAGGGTACTCTGCACTCGGCTATGCGGTTGCCGAGGTTGTCCAAACCTGATGCCTTGCCGCGAGTGTTAGGCCTCGCGACGCTTTAGCTAGAAGTTGGTCGACCTTCTTTGCAAATCTTGCCAAAGGGATGGCTATTCGAACGGAATCATCAAGTTGTCGCAAATTCCGGTAATCTGTTTTCTCCTTGCTTCGTTGTCAATTGCCGAATTTTTTGCGCTTCCCGCAATTTGTGTCATGTTTTCGAGAGAGTCAGACCCCAAGGAGGAGGCGAAAACCGCCGTAACGAATTGAAGAAAAGGAGAAGAATGGCTCCCCGGGCTAGATTCGAACTAGCAACCCTTCGGTTAACAGCCGAATGCTCTACCGTTGAGCTACCGGGGAACAGGAACGCAAAGTGTTTGAACCCATCTTAATGCAGCGGGCGCGGTTAGTGCAATCCAGTCAGAAAGATTGAATGGAGTTGAACATCGGAAGTTCCGGCGAGCGATCCTTCTTGCCGGGGCTGCGAGATTTAGGTTCGTGTTGACACCCGGCACTGCGGTGATATCATCCGCGAACTTGCTTCGTTAACTCCCCGCAAAGAGAAGCAGGCGGCGTTCCTCCGTTATTTTTCGGCACTTTCAGAACGAGGTGCGGACATGAGTCCATTCAAGATTCTTAAATTCGCGTTTGCGTCGCTCCCAATTTTGTTGCTTGCTTCAAACGCGCGTGCACAGGTCAGCTTCCCTGGCGCGGAGCTTCTGGGGCGGCCGACGGATACGTCCGTGACGATAAATGTTGTGGCCAGCGCGGCGATTGATGCTTACTTCGAATACGGCACGCAGTCGGGGGGACCTTACACGCAAACGAGCCCTGCTGCTGGAGCGGCGGGGCCGGTTTCCGCGGCGGCAAACGCGCCACTGGTGGTTGTGCTGAGCGGTCTCACTCCCAACACGCATTACTTCTACAGAATGATTTACCGGCAGACCGGCACGTCTTCCTGGACCACGAGGGCGGAACATTCGTTCTGGACGCAGAGGCCGCCAGGCAGCACGTTCGCGTTCACGGTGGCCGCCGATTCGCACATCAACATCGTCTTCGGCAACGCGGCCCTGTATCAGCAAACCTTGCAGAACGTTGCCGGTGAGAATCCCGACTTCCACTTCGATCTGGGCGACACATTCGCGATGGACAGCGTGACGACTCAGTCTCAGGCCAATAGTAATTACCTCTACCTGCGATCCTTCTTTGGCCTCATGAGCCCGTCGGTGCCTCTATTCCTGGCATTGGGAAATCACGAGCAGGAAGAAGGCTGGCATCTGGACGACCCGGGCTTCGCAGTCAGCCCGCCGGTAATGAGCGCGAACGCGCGAAATCTTTATTATCTCAATCCGGATCCATTGCTCGGTTCGTTCTATACGGGCAACACCGACAGTTCATTTACCGGCATCAGCGGCGATCATGCGATTGAGGACTATTACGCCTTCACGTGGGGCGATGCGCTCTTCGTGGTCATTGATCCGTATTGGTATTCGACCATCAAACCGTATGTCGGAAATGAAGGAGGAGGAGAATCGAGCGACCCGGGGTCCGGCGACCGCTGGGATTGGACACTGGGAGTGAATCAGTACCAGTGGCTCGAGAAGACGCTGCAGGGCAGTTCCGCGAAGTACAAATTTATCTTCGCGCACCAGGTTGCGGGAGGCATGGACGACTACGGGCGAGGCGGCGCGAACGCGGTTCCTTATGTTGAATGGGGCGGATACAACGACGACGGAACCACTTGGGCATTTGACACGCGTCGCGCCGGATGGGACAGCCCCGTTCACCAGCTATTAGTGAAGTACAACGTCACGGCTTTCTTCCACGCGCATGACCATGAATTCGCTTATGAGAAGCGTGATGGCGTCGTGTATCAGCTTCTCCCGATGGCCGCCGACGCCACTTACGGTTATGGATTCGCGGAATACCATACGACCGATCCATATACGCTGACCGTTCTGCCCAACTCGGGCCACCTGCGCGTGACGGTTACTTCATCGCAGGTGACCGTCGATTACGTGCGCGCTTTCACATCGGGCGCGGGCACGAATGGGCAAGTCGCCTACACCTACACGATGGGTCCGGCAACGAGCGGTGGAGTTTCGGTTACGTCGCTTTCGCTGAGTCCTACGAGTGTGATCGGCGGCATCGCAAATTCGACAGGGGCGGTGACGCTGAGTGCCGCGGCGCCTGCGGGCGGCATTGTTGTGAATCTTTCGAGCAGCAACACGGCGGCGGCATCGGTTCCTGCCACGGTGATGGTGGCTGCGAATGCGACTTCGGCGACGTTTACCATTACTTCGAAGGCGGTCAGTGCTTCCACCAGCTCTACGATCACGGCCTCTTATAACGGCTCGGCGGCGGCGAATTTGAGCGTCACTTCGCTGGTAGTTTCGTCGGTTTCGCTGAATCCCGCGACGTTGATTGGCGGCAGTGCAAATTCAACCGCTACGGTGACGCTCAGCAATCCCGCGCCCGCGGGCGGCGTTACGGTCGCGCTCTCGAGCGGCAACACTTCCGCAGCGACAGTGCCGGCATCCGTGATGGTCGCCGCCAACGCTACGTCGGCTACCTTTACT
This sequence comes from uncultured Acidobacteriota bacterium, assembly GCA_963812645.1. Classification (GTDB taxonomy): domain Bacteria; phylum Acidobacteriota; class Terriglobia; order Acidiferrales; family UBA7541; genus Palsa-147. The sequence goes on along the minus strand of CAWEVU010000010.1, from coordinate 358,754 downwards.
GTTACTTCGATCGCGGTTACTTCTTCGGCGACGGCGGTCATCACGGCGACATACAACGGTTCCGCCTCGGCCACGCTGACCGTGAATCCGGCGGCTACTGGCTTGACGTCTTTGACGCTGAACCCGACAAGTGTGGTGGGCGGCAGCGCAAATTCTACCGGCACCGTTACGCTGAACGGCTCCGCGCCTTCCGGCGGAACCGTTGTGACGCTGGGCAGCAGCAATACTTCCGCGGCGACTGTGCCCGCGAGCGTGACGGTTCCAGCGAATGCCAGCTCGGCCACTTTCACGGTGACATCGCTTGCTGTCGGCGCGTCGGCTTCCGTGACGATTACCGCTACATTCGGCGGCGCGAAGACGGCGACTCTGACAGTCACGCCGCCCGCGAGTTTCAAGCCAGTGCGGATCAATTCCGGCGGGCCCGCCTACACGGATTCGCTGGGGCAAGCTTGGGTGGCGGATACCTCGTATACGGGCGGCAGTGTGTATACGACGACCTCGACGATCACGAATACGGCGGATCCGACACTGTACAAGACTTCGCGATACGGATCATCGTTCAAGTATGCGATTACAGCGCCGGCGGGCTCGTACTCGGTGACGCTCAAGTTCGCTGAGCTTTACTGGACGTCAGCGGGGAAGCGCGTGTTCAACGTGGCCATCAACGGGACGAACGTTCTCTCCAATTTTGACATCTTCGCCGCGGCCGGGGCGTCGCTCAAGGCGGTGGACAAGACATTTACTGTCACCAGCACCGGAACGATCACCATCCAGTTTTCGACGGGAACTGCCGGCAATCCTCTGGTCAACGCGATTCAGGTGGTGGCCGCCGGGCAGTAGGCTTTTTTGAGTCGTGAAATCCTGCTGGGAAACGTGCCTAGAAGGCGAGCGATTACTGCAAAGGCTGGCCGGAGGAGTCGTGATCGACGAGCGTGTCGAAAATGGCGAGGACGTGGCGGCGGTATTCGACCACGCGCTCGAGTACGGCGCGGAGCTCGGGCTCGCGGGCCGTTTCGCGATCCCATTTGGCTAGGACTTCGACCGGGATTCTGATGTCGCGGCGGAGCTGCTCGGCGGAGTGGCCGCGCAGGAATAGGCCGTAAAAGAAGGCGGCTTCGCGCTGGGGGAATTCGTAGTCCCTTAGGGCCTCTGGGGGAGCGGCCGGCAGCGAGTTGGGTTGAGTCGCCATACAAAGAAAAATGCAGTTTACGGATTTTTGGCGCTCCGTCAAGAGTACGTGTGTCAAAGTTGGGGAATCATGCGTACTAGCCCATTCGTGTCATGACACAGTGACAAAATGGGACCGAAAAGGCGACGAACCTGCACAGGGGTCGAGACCTGGAATTGGACCGGGATGGGCGAAATTGCGAGCTGGAAGTCTGGCGTCTGAGCCCGCGAACCTCGGCGAAGATCAGCGCTGATTAGAAGCGCGAACGCGTGGCGCGCAGGAATTCGCGAAGCGTCGAAACGTTCGGGCTGTAGGAACCCACACGGCCCGCATCTACTGGCAAACCAAGGGTTTCCGCCGTTTCTACGCTAATGCCGGCATCATCCAATTCGGCCAGGCTGTAGCCCTCGACGGGGACCAGGCGATTGAGCATCGAGCGGTCCAGAGGACGGGGCGGGCGCTGCGAGTGCCAGCGTCGCTGCACGATATGAAAGAACTCATCCCAATCTCGCCGATTCCACATAGCCCCCCTCCAACTGCCTTGGCTCATGAAGCTTTGATGCACATTGGATGCCAAAAGTTCCTTGGCGGTGTCCCCCAGTGCAGGCGCCGCGGGTTGCGCGGGTGCTACGGATTCTAACGCTGCGGCAAATCTTTGCTCGGCGATTCGGGCGCTGTGTCACGATCTAGTTAATGACCAACAGGATGCATCGCGAGGGCGGTTGGAAGCGATTTATCATCGGCTCGATCGGTTTGATGCGCGGACTCGGATTCTGGCGCATCTGTGCCCGCAGAGGCCCGCCAAGATTCTGGCGGGCAGGCCCGGCCGAAGACCGGGCCCTACGAGCGCTCGCGGATTGGTATACTGCATCTATCGAAATTTCTACAGTGTGAATTCTACGTAAAATGGCGAACCCGGTAATCGTCGCGCACTATCACGAATTGTGGCTGAAGGGCCGCAACCGGCGATTCTTTACGCGCAAATTGGCTACGGCGCTGCGGCAGAGCCTTGAGGGGATTGCGGTGGAGCGCATCGAGCAGCCGGGGCACCGGTTTTTGGTGCGGCTGGGCGACGGGGCGGCCTTGGAGGCCGCGATCGAGCGGGTGCGGCGCGTTTTCGGCATCGTGAATTTTGCTGTGGCGCGGCCTGTGGAGCAGGATCTTGATGCGTTGTGCGAGGCTGCCTGGGAGGAAGTTGCGCCGCTGCAGTTTTTGAGCTTTGCGGTGCGGGCGAAGCGCAGCGATAAGGCGTTTCCGCATCCTGTGATGGAGATTGAGGCGACGGTTGGGCGCTATCTTCTCGATAAGCTTCGGGCGGCGGGGCGCGACGTGCGCGTTGATTTGGATAAGCCGGAACTTACTTGCCGGATTGAGATTACGCCCGGGCCGGCGCTGGTCTATGCGCGAAAGATCCCCGGCGCCGGAGGGCTGCCGGCGAAAACCGGCGGGCGGATGATGTGCCTGCTTTCCGGCGGATACGATTCTGCGGTGGCGGCTTATCAGATGATGAAGCGCGGGGCGCATTTGAGCTTCGTGCATTTTTATGGCACTGGATCGCGGCCGGGCGAATCTTCGTTTCACGTGGCGCGGGAATTGGCGCGGCGGCTGACGCTTTATCAGTTCAGCGCAAAGTTGTATCGCGTGCCGTTCGAAGGCATCCAGCGGGAAATTGTGAGCGCTGCGCCGGAGAAGTACCGGATTCTGCTCTATCGCCGGATGATGATGCGCATTGCGGAGCAGATTGCGCGGCGCGGGCATGCGCTGGCGCTGGTGACCGGCGACAGCCTTGGGCAAGTGGCTTCGCAGACTTTGCAGAATATGGTGGCGGTGGGCGATGCGGTGAAAATGCCGGTGTTCCGGCCGCTGGCAGGGACCGACAAGCTCGAGATCATGGCTTTGGCGCGGGAAATCGGGACTTACGATATTTCCTCGGAGCCGTTTCATGATTGCTGTCCGGCGTTTATGCCGCGGGTGCCGGCGCTGTATGCGAAGTCGAAGGAGTTGGTTGCGGCTGAATCGGGGCTGGATGTTGGCGAGCTGGTGCGGGGAGGCGTGAAATCGGCGATTTGCGAGCGGTTTCGATTTGTTGCCGGGCGAGTTGAGGACGTGGCGCAGAGCGAAGCCGTCGTGGAAAACTCCGACGACGCGGACGCAAAGTCGCAGGTGGCGGCGGCTTGCAGCGCGCCGCGGAGGGCGAGCGGCGGCTAAGAATGAGGCTTGAGAGCACGCGTTTTCACGCGATTAGAAATGACGCCGAACTTTTGTTTTCAATAACTTACAGCGATTTCTAATTATTTTGCACGCGATTAGAAAACTGACCCGCAGGCAGCCCGATTTCTCTGTGAACCGCCAAAAATCCGCCAGAGACTAATTGCTGGCCCTAGCTTCCCGCTGCCCTCGTGGCTTCCGCTAACTCCTCGCGGCCCGGCTGGTCCGCGTGCTCGCAGACTTTTAGAAGCTGACGGAAATACGTACGGCTGGTGTCGCGATCGCCCTTGAGTTGCGCGGCGCGAGCGGCGCCGTAGAGCGGACGAAAACGGTTGGGCTCGCGTTTGAGTGTGGCTTCGAATTGCTCCAGGGCCTGGCCGGGCTGATTCATCTGCAGCAGCATCTCGCCAAGCAGTTCGCGCGAGGTGGCCAGCGGTCCCGGGGTTATTGCGCTTTTTTCTGTGGCGTCTTCGAACTCCGCGGCGGATCTCATTTCGCGTAGAGCGTCGTCGTTGTGTCCTTCCGCCAGCGCCGTCCACGCGGAGACTGCGCGGCGCTGAATCTCGACTTGTCCCGCCCAGTAGGTTTCATTCGATTTCGCGAGCCGCTCGTGGATTTTTGCGAGCGCGTCGCAGGAAGCTCGGGCACTCGAGATATCTCCGAGATGCGCGGCCGCGAGACCGCGAGCGAAATAGGTGATTGCCTCGGTGTAAGGGAAAGCGGTTTCACGCACCTCGAGGTGTGCTGCCGCCTTCCAGTCCTGCCGCTCGAGGGCATAGCGCGCGGGAATGGCCGCGAGCGCAAAGTATCCTGCGGAAGGTGGGGCGGCGCCGCTGCTCAGTGTGTTGGGGTCGAAACGCGACAGGAGCTCAGGGAGCGATTGCACCAGCCGCCGGACGGCTTCGTCCTGCGCCGTCTGCAGATAGGCGTAAGCCAGGTAATCGAGCGCGTGCAATTCTTCCGCGGTCTGACCCTCGCGGCGGGCTGCGGCGGAGGCGGCCAGATTGCTGTCTATGGAATCTTGCCAGTAACCGACGCGGGTGAAGGTGTGCGAGGGCATGTGCAGCGCGTGCGGGGCATCGGGCGCGATCATGGAATACCGCTGCGCCGCCACTAGAGCGCGCGGCGCCAGGGGCGGTACATCGTAAGTGTGGATGATGTAGTGCGCGAGGCCGGGATGATCAGGTTCCTTGGCGAACAGGGCTTCGAGGATCGCGCCCGCCTTGAGCCGGTTGGCGTAAGTCTTGTCCGTCGGCTCCTCCGATGCGGCGAGCGACAGCGCATAGAAGATGGAGGCCTCATGATCCTGCGGGTAATTGGCGGCGATCTCGGCCATGGCATCGCGATAGGCTAAAAGGCGGACTTGCTGCGGCGTTTTCTCGAAATCCGCGTACAGCTTTGAAACCGCGGCGATGTACGCGCGCTCGCGCTCCGTTTTGGCGCCAATCACGCGGCCGCGTTCTGCGGCTTGCCGGCCATCCTGCAATTGCGATGCGGCCTTCAGCCCTGTAGCAAATGGATTGCTCCAGAGGCTCAGCGCGATGCCCCAATTGGCCATGGCGCACGAGGGATCGGATTTCAACGCGGCGTTGAAGCCATCGATGGCGCGACTGAATTGGAAGGAATGCAGGAGGGCGACCGCACGATCAAAGTGCTGCTGCGCTGCGGGATTGCAGGAGGTCGTGAAGTGCACGGTGCCGAGTTTTTCGCCCGCTGCGGGATGCTGATGCTCCTGCGCGACGCTGCTTACTGCCAGGATCAGAACGCAGGCGCTGAAGATTTGGGCGCGAAAGATGGTCAGGGCTTGGCGCTTCGTCCAAAAACATCGGAGCGCGTGTAAGAAATTGTGGTGATGTTGGCGTTGCCGCAAAAGATTGTTTCGAATTGGTGATTGCCTACAAACGGATTTTAGCGCGCGTTGCCATTGGGCTGCAGTTCAAATTACTACGGGCGCTCGGAGGACACAACGAGCGTCGTCGCAGTGCCTTCCTTCGGGCGTGCCTTACGGGTGAGCGCCGAGGTGCCCTGCGCTAAAGCGCGAGAGGGGAGGCGGGGCTTTTCCCGGAGCGCTGAAGCGCTCCTTCCCCCACATGAATGTGGGGGCTCCCTCCGAAATGCCGGAGATTCCACGGATTTTTTAGGCTCTTGCTTCGTCACCAATACACAGAACCTCAGCGGCTGCCGCCGACGGCGCTGGCGGCACAGCTTCCTGTTTCGCCAAGGCTTCAGTGAACAGGGAAAAATTGCCTTGAAAAATTGAAACACGAGAAACGGCGGATCCTTAGTCCGCTCGGGCGGACTTTGGATGACCTCGATGAGATTTTTTCGCGTGCTGGGGCGTCATGGTTGGCGCTACCGAGACTTCCGATCGTCAAAAACCGCACGCCCAAATCCTGCGCGCGAGGCATCCTTTCGGCGTGTGCAGTGCCAGAAATTTCGGTGCGGAAAATCTCTTGCGGCGGTATTTCTGTTTTAGGCTAAGACTTGTTCGGGGGTGAGGGTTGGCCGAGGTTAAACCATGAAGAAATTTGTTCTGGTGTTGGCGATATTGCTGTGGAGTGGCGCTGCGGCGACACCGCAACAGAAAAGCACGAGCGATGAGGGCGGACAAATCCTGGCGCTTGAGAATGCGTGGAACCATGCACTCGAGGCAAAAGACACCAAGGCTTTGGGCATGCTGTTCGCAAGCACTTTTTTGTCCGTAGATATTGACGGAAGCGTTGCGTCGAGGAGCGAATTCCTGGCGAGCATCAAGGCGCCGGACTACCAGCCGTCGCAGGCGGTGACGGAGCAGAGCAGCGTGCAAGTGTACGGAGATGCCGCTGTGGTCGTCGGAGTGTTTCGAGTGAAGGGCACGGAGAAGGGGAAGGCTTACATGCATCGCGAAAGATTCGTGGACACGTGGATCAAGCTCAATGGGACGTGGCAGTGCGTGGCGACGACGAGCACTTTGATGTCGGCGAAGTAGGATGGGGAGGCGCGTGAGGGTGCGGCTCTTACGGGAGCGCCGAGTTAATCCTTCCACCACATGAATGCGGGGGTTGCCACGCGGCAGAAAACCGGGCGCAGTCCGCCTAGGCGGACGCCCCGACGGAAGAAAAAACAACAACAAATGCAGATCCCTGACTTCGTTTCGGGATGACAACGAAAAATCGATTCGCGGGTTATTCGGCTTCGGCGCTGGCGCGGACTTCTTGCCAGCGCTTGGGGCGCTTCTTCGCGTCTAGGACTTTTTTGCGCAGGCGGATGGATTTGGGTGTGACTTCTACGTATTCGTCGTCGGAGATGAATTCGATGGCTTTTTCCAGCGTTAGGTCGCGCGGCGGGATTAGGCGGATGGCTTCGTCGGCGCTGGAGGAGCGCATGTTGGTTTGCTTTTTTTCTTTGGTGATGTTGACGTCCATGTCTTGCTCGCGGGAATTCTCGCCGAGGATCATTCCTTCGTAGACTTCTGTGCTGGGGCCGATGAAAAGTTCACCGCGCTCTTGCACGTTCCAAATGGCGTAGGCCGTTGCGGTGCCTGGGCGATCGGCGACTAACGCGCCGGTGAGACGCATGGCCATGTCGCCGGTGTATTCCATCCAGCCTTCTAGAATGGAGTGAATGAGGGCGGTGCCGCGCGTGTCGGTCATCAATTGGCCGCGCAAGCCGATCAGGCCGCGAGAGGGAATCTTGAATTCCATGCGCACGCGGCCGGTGTGGTGATTCACCATTTTGGCGAGTTCGCCGCGGCGGCTGCCGAGCGATTCCATGACGATGCCGATGAAGCTTTCCGGGCAATCGATCACCAGCAATTCGAGCGGCTCCATTTTTTTGCCGCCGACTATGCGCACGACGATTTCGGGCTTGCCGACCATTAGTTCGTAGCCTTCGCGGCGCATGGTTTCGATGAGGATGGCGAGTTGCAGTTCGCCGCGGCCGAGAACGCGGAAGGAGTCGGTGGTGTCGGCATCTTCGATGCGGACGGAGACGTTGGTGAGCAATTCTTTTTGCAGGCGAGAGCGCAAATCGCGGGAAGTGACGTATTGGCCTTCGCGGCCGGCGAAGGGCGAGGTGTTTACGGTGAAAACCATGGCGAGAGTGGGCTCGTCGATGGTGAGTGGATCGAGAATCGCGGGATTATCGCGGTCGGTGATGCCCTCGCCGATCTGAATGCCTTCGACGCCGGCGATGGCGACGATATCGCCGGCGAAAACTTCATCGGCCTCGTCGCGGTCGAGCCCGCGGAAGGTGAAGAGCTTGGTGATTTTGGTGGTTTCGATCACGCCGCTTAATTTCGTTATGCCGACTTCCTGATCGCGCTTCAGCGTGCCGTTGAAGACGCGGGCGATGGCGATACGGCCGAGATAATCGCTGTAATCGAGATTGGTGACTTGGATTTGGAGCACTGCGTTTGGATCGCCCGTGGGCGCCGGAATCGAAGCGACGATGGTTTCGAAGAGCGGCTGGAGATTTGCGGAATCATCGCCTAACTTGCGATGGGCCACGCCGATTTTGGCGTTGGTATAGAGGACCGGGAAATCGAGCTGGTCTTCGGTGGCGTCGAGGTCGATGAAGAGATCGTAGATTTCATCGAGGACGGCGACGGTGCGGGCGTCGCTGCGATCGATTTTATTTAGTACGACGATGGGCGGGAGCTTGGCTTGCAGAGCTTTTTGCAGAACGTATCGCGTTTGCGGGAGTGGGCCTTCGCTTGCGTCAACGAGGAGAAGGACGCCATCCACCATACGCAGGGCGCGCTCGACTTCGCCGCCGAAATCGCTGTGGCCGGGCGTGTCGACGATATTGATTTTGGTGTCGTGATAGAAGAGCGCGGTGTTCTTGGCGAGGATGGTGATGCCGCGTTCTTTTTCGAGATCGTTGGAGTCCATGACGCGGTCGATGACCACCTGATTGGCGCGGAAAATTCCGCTCTGGCGGAGCATGGCGTCGACGAGCGTGGTCTTGCCGTGATCCACGTGGGCGATGATGGCGATATTGCGAATGGATTGCATGTTGTTAGGTTCCGTGCGTCGACCGGCGGGCAAACAAAAAGGGCTGCCGGGGTCCCTGCAGCCCTGCTTCATCCCATTCCTAGAATGACGAGCGCAACGAACTCGTCTTATTCTATCATGCGGGCGCGTCGCGTGCTCGCCGGGTGTGCTATCCGGAGGTCGGTGAGTTTCCGATAATCGGAAACCTACACGCTAAGTGCTAATCTCGGTCGCCCGGCGGCGTGGTTCGCGTTTGATGATCGCCCAATGAGGGTGTTTGCTCGTCGGACGCCGGCCTGAAAGGCCGGCGCTACATACACCGGGGGAAGATTGTGATGGATCGGCTTGTTCGTCGTGCGCTGGAAGTCTTGGGCGCGAGTGCTTTGGTGGCGATCATTTTGGTTGTGCCGGGGTCGCGGGCGGTTGCTACGCAGACTCCTGCTCCTGATTATTCGCAAACCTTCAACAAGACTGACGTGATGATTCCTATGCGCGATGGTGTGCGGCTGCACACTGAGATTTACGCGCCGAAGGATGCGAAGGAGGCTTTGCCGCTTTTGATCGAGCGGACGCCTTATGGGCTGAGCGACGACGAGAAGGGATTTTCGCGGATGATTTTTACTTACCGCGAGATGATTCCGGACGGTTACATTTTCGTGTTTCAGGATATTCGCGGGCGGTTTGGATCTGAGGGGACATTTGTGATGCAGCGGGACCCGCGGGATAAATCCGATGCGAAGGCGATTGATGAGGCCAGCGACACCTACGACACGATTGATTGGCTGGTGAAAAATGTGCCGAACAACAATGGACGGGCGGGCGTGGTGGGCATTTCTTACGGCGGGTGGCTCACGGCGATGACGTTGCTCGACCCGCATCCGGCGATGAAGGCGGTGTCGGAGCAGGCTTCGCCAGCGGACATGTTTCTGGGCGACGATTTTCATCACAATGGCGCGTTTCGTTTGAGCTACGGATTCGAATATGCGGCGCTACTCGAGACCGGCAAGACGAATTTCTCGTTTCAATTTGACCGCTACGACACCTACGACTGGTATCTCGGACTCGGCGCGCTTTCGAATGCGAACGCGAAATATTTTCATGGGTCGTTGCCGACGTGGAACGATTTCGTGGAGCATCCGAATTACGACGCGTTCTGGCAGAAGCAGGCTTTTCGGCATTACCTGGAGAAACTGAAGCCGACGGTGCCGAACTTGAACGTGGCGGGCTGGTGGGATCAAGAAGATTTCGATGGGCCGATGAAGATTTACGAAATGATGGAGAAGAACGATACGGATCGCAAAAATTATCTGGTCGTTGGGCCGTGGAATCACGGCGGTTGGGCTTACGGCGAGGGAGACAAGCTGGGGAATGTGGAGTTTGGGAATTCTACTGCGCGCTATTTTCGCGAAAAGATTCAGGCGCCGTGGTTTGCTTACTGGCTGAAAGATAAGGGGAATTTGCCGGTGGAAGAGGCGGTGACTTACGAGACCGGGGCGAACGAGTGGAAATCTTATAGTACGTGGCCGCCGAAGGATGGGATTTCGGTTCGCAAGCTGTATTTCCACGATTCGAGGAAAATGAGTTTTGATCCGCCTGCGACTGCCGGCGAAGAATATGATTCCTATGTTTCGGATCCGGCGAATCCGGTGCCTTATCGTCACCGGCCGGTGGAGGAGACTTATTCGCCCGGGAGCCGCTGGTATACGTGGCTGGTGGAAGACCAGCGATTTGTGGATCACCGGCCGGATACGATGTCGTGGTCAACGGAGCCGCTGACGGCGGAGGTGACGGTGTCCGGCGATATCATCGCGCATCTATTTGCTTCGACTACCGGGAGCGACAGCGATTGGATCGTGAAGCTGATTGATGTTTACCCGGAAAAATATGATGCGAAACCCGCGATGGCCGGATATGAATTGATGATTGCCGATGAAGTGCTTCGCGGGCGATTCCGGAAGAGCTTCGAGAAGCCAGAGGCGATCACGCCCAATCAGGTGACGCCGTTCACGATCGACTTGCACACGAACAATCACGCGTTTTTGAAAGGGCACCGGATTATGGTGCAGGTGCAGAGCACCTGGTTTCCGATCATCGACCGCAACCCGCAGAAATATGTGCCGAATATATTCAAGGCGACCGAGGCGGATTATCAGAAGACGACGCAGCGGATTTATCGCTCGAGCCGGTATCCTTCGAACGTGGAAATTCCGGTGGCGAGCCAATGATTTTCGCGAGTGAGGAGAGAGGGAATGAGCGTACGCGTTGAACCTAGCATGGTGACTACGCTTTTCGAGATGCCTGGATACCGCATCGTGCGGAATTTGGGGATGGTGCGGGGTATTGTGGTGCGCTCGCGCAGCATTTTCGGGACGCTGGGGGCGTCGCTGCAGACGATCATCGGCGGCAATATCACGCTGTTCACGGATATGTGCGAGCAGACGCGCGAAGAGGCGCTGGAATTGATGATGCAGCATGCGGCGGAGCATGGAGGGAACGCGGTGATTGGGGTGCGTTACGACGCCAATGAAGTGATGCAGGGCGTGACCGAGGTTCTGGCGTACGGCTCGGCAGTGGTGGTTGAGCGAAGCAGTTGATGGAGGGGCGAAGCAAGACCAGGTGAAGTGTTCTTCGGCGCGGAGCTCAGAGGGAGAATGCCCCTTCCATGATTTGTACCGCGTTGCCGCCGACGCGAACATTTCGTACGCTGTCGCCATCTTTACTGGCGCGGACGAAAATGTGGCTGGGGCGCTTGATCTCCGCGCCTTGCAGGATGTGAACGGTCTCCTCCGGCTTCGCGATTCCGTAGCGCACCATCCATGCCGCTGTGCATCCTGAGGCAGAGCCGGTAGCGGGATCTTCGCCAGTGCTGCCGGCGAAGAGCCCTCTGGAGCGCAAACCGATCGCGGGATCGCCGGTGTCTCGCGTGAAGTAATAAAAATCGCCGGTATCGGGCAGCTTCTGGCGGCGCAGGTAGTCGTAGGCTTTCTGAGGCGCGACGGTTAGGCGCTGAAGCGTCGCGAGGCTCTTGATGGGCACGAGGACGAAATATAGGCCCGTAGAAACGGTCTGAATGGGCCCGTCACTGGAAATATCGCTGGGTGACAAATCAAGAAGCGCCGCGATTGTCTCCCGATCATGGACTGGCCCGAATATCGGATCCACCTGGTGCATTTCTCCGAAAATGCTGCCCGAGGAATCGGTGCGAAACTCGACCGGAATCTTGCCGACTTGCAGGTCGAGGGAAATTCGGTCGAGGTCGCTGCTCGCCGATGGTTCTGATTTTTGCGCCGCGAGACGAAGATTGCGGAGCACCATCGACGTGCCCAGCGTCGGATGCCCGCCGAACGGGATCTCCTCGCCCGGAATAAAGATTCTGACTTTGACTCCGTGTTCCCGCTCGGTTGCTGCGTCGCGGGGAAAGATAAAGGTTGTTTCCTGAAGGTTCGTCTCGCGAGACAAGCCGGCCATTTCCGAGTCGCTCAAACCGCGCGCGTCCGTAAACACAGCGAGAGGATTGCCTTCCAGGCGGTGGGAAGTGAAAACATCGATCTGCATGAAATGGAAACGGCGCGCGCCCTGATCGGAATTCGAAAGCGCGGCGGAATTGGTTTTTCCAAAGGCCGCAGCTACCCCGGCCGCGCCTGCAGTTTGCAAAAAGCTGCGACGGCTTTGCTTCATACTCACAAGAGCCTCCCTGGCTGCGGCATTTTACATCAGAGATGTCGATCGATTTAGGCAAGTGGCTGCGAGGATGCGCAAGAGCCGCGTGTGGGGATGAACACCTCATCCGCAAGTTCGCCGCGGCGTGCGTGTGCTAAGATATTTTGGTCCATAGGCCCGTAGCTCAGTTGGCTAGAGCGCTTCCTTGACACGGAAGAGGTCTGCGGTTCAAGTCCGCACGGGCCTACCATCTTTTCAATGACTTCCGGTTCGGGCACGCCTCTTACGCTATCTTTTGTGTCGTCGTTTGTGTCGTAACTGTCGGCACCGCTCGCGGCAAATTCGCGCATTTTAGGTCTGGCAGAGAGTGCCGCCACGGCTTGTCTCCGAGCTTCGGTACGCACATGAGAGTATCGTGCAAGCATTTTTTGGCTCACATGGCCGGCGATGGCCATGATTGTCTGATCCGAGACGCGAGCCTCGGCAAGCTCCGTGATCGCGTGGTGTCTTAAGTCATGGAATCGCAATCCGTCCAAGGGACTTTTAATGCCCCGAATCTCGGCTTTGCAGTTCCTGTTGGCGCAAACATCTCGCGGTGATTGAAGGCTCTTGCAAGACGGACACCGAATCGATTTTGTCAATTTGCGCCATGCTGTTCTGAAGCTCTTTTGGTGGCGTGTCGGATCGACATGGCCGTGCTCGCAGGCGGGGAAGATGTAATGCGCGGGGTCGATCGCGTCGAATTTCTTGGCGCGTTCCCGCAGACCCTTCACAATTTGGAGAGCTTCGTCGTTCATCGGAATCAGTCGTTCGCCCGCTTCTGTCTTGCTGGCGCGGACGAGTATCGCCGGGCTGAGGAAGTCAATATCTCGCCACTGTAGACGTTTGATTTCGCACCCTCGCATCGTAGTGCAGAGGGCTAGTGACATTGCAGACTCAGCTCGCCCCCACTCTTCGTTCTGCCGAGCGACCTGCAACAACCGCAACTTTTCTTCGTAGCTCAGGGCTCTCCCGATAGTCCGTGGCTCTTTCAGAGGATGAACGTCAGAAGCAATGGTATGCCAGCGCTTCGCGCGCTTTAGCATTCGGCGAATGACGCCCACTTCCATATTAATGGTTGCTGGGCCTGTGCCGTTTTTGCTCCGCGTCTCGCGGAACCGCAGGATATCTTCCACCGCGATTTTCGACAGGCACTTTTCCTGGAAAAACTGCCGCGGTTTGACCAGGAGTTGTCGTTCTTTCTTCCGGCTGGAATCGCTTAATTCCAGCTTGCGACCGTCGAGATATATTTCGGCCGCCTGTCCAAAAGACAGTTTGGCGAACCCCTGATGCGACGCACTGAGCTTGCCTTGAGCAGCTCTCGCTATGAGATCCTTTTCCTTCGCTTGAGCTTCTCGCCAGTCTCTCGTCTCAAGCGATTGGCGATATCGGATGCCATCAACAAAAAAGTGCGTGTGCCACGTCTTACCGCGCTTTACGAGTGCCATCTAATCCACCTTTTCCTTTCCATCGTCCGAGCATTCGCTGCTTTCGCCATGTTTGCCCGTGTTCAGTCCACCATTTTTGCTTTAGCTCGCGCTGCATATTTTCGCTACAGTCAGTCGAGCAATATTTCTGCGCCGCACGCCGCGCGATGAATTTGGTAGAGCACTTCTCGCAGACTCTAGCCCTCCAACTTTCTCGAAAAAGAAGATAAAGCGCTCTGTGAAAATCGCAGGCGCCATGATAGCGAAAACTACCCTCGTCCCAATCGACACAAAACTTTGCGGGTATCGTGGAAAGGTCAGCGATCCAAGCGTCCTCGGGTGTCCCCTGGTCTGGTGCGGTGTCAAGACCCAGCAAGATTTTCAAATACGGCCCAGTCTCACCACCGATCCAGATTTGATCAAGCCAATAGGGGTAGTTGCGAATGCTGGGTCTCAAATCTCTTTCTGCTTTGTCGTACACCTCTGCAGGAAAGAAGTTCGGCCAAAGCTTTCTGAAGTGAGCCCAGCCTTCCGTGTCGGCACGCACATTCGCGAACCCCTGTAACGCTTCAAAGAGGCTCCATTTATCTCTTTGCAGATCGCGTTCCAACTTTCGTTCGTACTTCCGAAACATCCGTCTTAGGTCCGGTGATTGCATGCTAGATAAATCTCCCTGAATAAATGCTAGTGTATTCGAATGTCTTGACACTCTAGCATACTCAGGCTCATTCTGGAAGCGGCATGATTAAGCAGTTCTCGGAGGTGGGCTGATGGCACTAAAAAGCATCCAGCAAGCCGCTGATGCGTGGGGTGTTTCGGTACACACTGCGCGGCGTCTCGCCAAGGCTGGAGCTATACACACCGTAACCGTGGGTCGCCGTCGCTTAGTGCCGGAGAGTGAGATAGTCCGGATCGCAACGACGGGCGTTCCGAGTCCCAACAAGCAGCGGAAACTAAGAACTCGGTAGACGCCTGCCAACAGAAGCGTTGATTTCGTAAGAACCCTGCGAGGAAATCAGTGCCCGAAGGAGTTCCGCAACTATTGACGCTCGTAGCGGTGGCGAACGCGATGTGCGTGAGTCCGCACACCGTTCGAAGCTGGGTGAAAAAAGGGAGGCTTCGTCCCATCCGCCTGTGTCGAAGATTGCTCTTCCACCCTGATGAGATTTCGCGCTTTCTGGCGGAGGCGAAGTGAGCCAAGGAAAGACCGAACAGGCTAGGAGAGACCTGTCGGCCACCGGAATTGTCAAGCTCGCCGAAAAAGTACAAGTGAGGCTCTTCCATACGCCGGGGCTCGAACCTTTCGCAAGCTTTTGGGTCAAAGATCACTGGGAAACCGCGCACGTCAAGAGTGCGGCTTTCGAGGATTGGCTATCTGCGATGTGTTTTCACCATCTGGGCGCGGCGCCCTCTCAAAGGGCCCTTGTGGAGGCCAGGACGGTATTCGCAGGTCGCGCCCGCTACAGTGGTCGTGAAATACAAGTCTACGTGCGGGTGGCGGGACACGACGGTGCCATCTACATAGACTTAGGCAACAAATCCTGGGAAGCGGTTAGGATCACGGACAAAGGCTGGGATGTTGTCCCCCACGTGCCCATAAAGTTTCTGCGGACGCCGGGCATGCAGGCCCTGTCATCCCCGGTGCACGGAGGAAGCGTCGACGACTTACGTCCGTTCTTGAATTTGGTCGACGAAGACGATTGGAAATTGGCGGTAAGCTGGCTCATCGGAGCTTTGCGGCCCGCGGGCCCTTTCCCTCTGCTGGTCGTGGAAGGAAGTCACGGAAGTGCGAAAAGTACATGCGCGAAGTTGTTGCGCACTCTCGTTGACCCAAACATGGCTCCGTTGCGCGCCGGGCCGACGAATCCTCGCGATCTGGCGATTTCGGCCGGCAACGCTTGGTGCCTAGGATTCGACAATCTTTCATCGGTGCGGCCATGGCTCGCCGACGCCCTATGTCGACTTTCCACGGGAAGTGGGTTCTCGACTCGCGCACTGTACACGGACAACACCGAAAAGATTTTCGAAGGAATGCGCCCCGTCCTGCTGAATGGCATCGACATGAGCATCGAGCGGGGAGACCTTTTGGACAGAGCCATAACGCTGTCGCTGCCACCGATTTCGGAGGAGACTCGTGAGACCGAGGCCCATCTTATCGCGCGGTTTGAGGATCGTCGGCCTTCTATCCTCGGAGGCTTGATGGATGCTGTCGCTTGCGGGCTGCGTCGCCTCCCGGATATCAAGCCGACGAGCTTGCCTCGCATGGCAGACTTCGCAACATGGATCTGCGCCGCCGAGCCGGTCCTGGGGTGGTCCGAAGGATCGTTTCTCGATGCGTATCGCCGGAACCGTCGAGACTCAAACACACTGGCGCTTGAGGCCTCACCGCTGGTCCAGCCCCTCGCACGAATTGCAGAGCGGGGCGCATGGCAGGGCACCGCAACTGAGCTCCAATCCGATTTGGCGGATGATGGGCTAAACAATCTGCCGTCGGGGCAAGGCGATCTCCCGAGATCACCTAGGGAGCTTTCCGAGGCGCTTAGACGGCTGGCTCCAAACCTTCTTCAAGTCGGCATAGTCATTGAGTTTGCGAGGACACACGGCAGTAACTCTCAACGAGTTATCTCGATTAGGAAATCCTGCGACGATGCGACGCACGCTGCGTCGAAGTGACACGTCGTCAATTCGTAGAGGCGACCATGCGACGCAGGACTCACATTCTTACTCCCCGTCTTCGCAAGTCTCTTTGTCCTGGGGAGGAAATAGAAACTGAGCGTCGCCTGCGTCGCAGCGTCGCAGCGTCGACTTTCGAAATTGACGAAATCGGGACACCAAAGGCGACGCATTTTCGTGGCCTGGCCCGCTGTGCTCACCCCTTCATACCGTAAAACATAGGCGTCACCCCGTCACGGTGTCGTCGGTCGATCATCGCGCTGGCCCAACGCTGCCCGAGCGCTGGCTGCAGCGGCGGAGTTCTGATTCGCTGGCGGCGAGCGCTGGTCGCGCCAGTGTTGAGCGGGCCGAACACTCGACTTGACAGGTGTCCGATTCAATGGATACCTTTCAGCGCAGGATCGGCGCGTATGTCGTTCTTCGTCTAGGAGTTGGGCTGATTGAGCTAAAGCGAACATTGGAGCATTGGAGTGTGTTTTCGAACCATGACGCGCCGGGGAAATCGGCCGATCTTCGTCTCGGGCGGGGGCTAACGGCGGAGCAACGGTTGGCGTGCGGAGTGCGCAGGGACGCTTGCAGCGGGCCATAGGGCATTGCCCAAGTCACGTTCGGACAGCGAGACATAGAGACTATTTCGTCCCGCGCTTGCGCGGGCGGCCGAATGGGAATGCACGGATGCAATGGGTGACTTTCGTTGGAGTCTCGGTTTCCGCGTAGTATTCCTCCGGGGTAAGGGCGGTCAGATCCTGCAGGTTACATGTTACACCTGCAGTTTAATCTAAAACCTGCAGGATAATCTACAACCTGCAGTATAATACCCTGCATGAATGCTGAACCAGACGCTGACAAATCCCCACGCAGACAAACCGAGGTAGACGCGCGCGTAGGCAGCGCGTTGATTCAAGTGAAGTTTGGCACTGACGCTCTACGCACGGTCCGGACGAGTGTCATGCAGCTGGCCTATTCTTTGGCCAGATATCCTGAGTGCAAGGGATTCCTCGTGTTAGTGAATTCCACTATTACCGAGGAACGGTTGCGTGCCGAGTGGCAAAGCGCTCAATCTATTTTCAGGCCGGAAGTGATTGATCGCGTCACAATCTGCAGTGGATCCGAAGGGAAATATCTCGGGATACCTCAGGACCCCGAGCCGCGCATGCAAGCGGTGCTCGACGAAGTTGTCCGCGATAAACGCTCGCCTGCTGCTTCTGGTGTGATCCGACCCGATTACTTTTACATTGTTTTCAAACTACTGCTGCATCAGTGGCTCACGGTCGGTGAGCCCGTAACGACTAGTTGGCTGGCTCAGTCTGCGGGGTGCTCTTACTTAACTGTGGCTAGAGCGCTGCGCAAGCTTGGGGGCTTGCTGGACCGAAAAGTAGACCGTCGCATCGGTCTGCGCTACTTTCCACGCGAGGAGTTCTCTCGACTGTTGGCCGTTTCCGATAAAGTCCGGTCTACATCTCGATTCGTCGATCGCTCCGGCCAGTTACGTTCACCAGAGGTGCATCTTCGCCGCCTCGAGAAGCTAGAAATCCCTCGGGTGGCGCTTGGTGGCGTCCTCGGCGCCCGGCACTACTATCGCGACCTCGACCTCGTCGGTATTCCGCGACTCGACCTCTCGTTGCACTGCCCGAAGAAGCACGCGGACCTGTCTTTCATCGCGCAGCTTGATCCAGCTTTAAAGCGAGAAGAGGATCCCCTCAAGACACCCAACGTCGTCGTCCATATCGTGCGGAGCGCCAATTCGTTGTTCGAACCCCGCGACGGAAGTCTATTCTGGGCCGACCCATTGGAATGCCTTTTTGACCTCCATGAGGCCCATCTGGAGGCCCAGGCAGCCCAGTTCCTCGATGCACTGTTGCGAAATCGACGGCCCCAACCGTGAACGTCGAGCCGAAAGAGGTCTCACCGAGGGGAGTCTTAGAGCAGGTTGCTGCTGCCGTCCCCGCCGATCTCCATCTGAACATCATCATCATCGGTAGCCTTGCAGCGGCTTACTGGCTGTTCCAACATGACCAAGCCTTCGGCGTCCGCACAAAAGACGTTGATTGCGTTCTGTCACCTCACCTCATCGCTGTGGAAGCGGGACGCGCAGTGGCCGAGAAGCTTCTCGCCAGCGGTTGGAAACCCATTGCATTCGGCAAGTTCGCAATGCCTGGCAATGGCGAAACAGCCACCAATATGCTGCCGGCTGTCCGACTCTACCCGCCTGGATCCACCGAATGGTTTATCGAGCTCCTCACGGAGCCGGCCAGCGAAAATCAGTCCACGCGCGAGTGGACGCGCTTGCCCTTGTCCTCCGGCGAGCACTACGGTTTGCCGAGTTTTCAGTTTACTGGAGTCGCCACGTTCGATGCTCAGGCCACCGACTTCGGCATCCGTTGCGCTCGACCGGAGATGATGGCACTTATGAACCTGCTGGAACATCGGGAATTTGGAACCACAATCATCGAAGGAACAGAATTCAACGGTCGTCCGCTCAAGCGGCGGAACAAAGACCTCGGCCGTGTACTGGCAATCGCGACTCTCAGTCGTGATGACGCTGTTGAACAGTGGCCAGGACAATGGGAAAGGGCTCTTCAGCATTCCTTTCCGCACAGTTGGCGTGCGCTGGCAATGACTGCGGGTGCAGGTCTCCGGAGTTTGATCTCAAGCGGAGAAGACTTGCAGGAAGCAACATACATTTGCGCCAACGGCCTCCTTTCCGGTCGCAACGTCACATCTGAACAACTAAGCGCGGTCGGCGAACGAGTGCTCGCTTTCGCTGTCGAGCCGCTGCGACAGCTTGCAAATTGATGACCAGCCACCGGGCCATTGCTTGCCATGTGCAGCCGTCCGAGCTAGTCTCCTGCGGATGCACGTCCGGTGTGAAATGGAGCACGTCTTGCCGACTCCAAAGCAGTGGGATAGTCCAGCGAAACTCGTGGACGATCTGAAACACTACGACTGGCGAGGATGGTTTCACGCGGGCCGGCGATCGGACGCCGATAAAGATTTGCGGGCAATCATCAAAGTCGCCGTCGAGCGCAACACGTTTCGCGCGTTTCACAAATTGCCGAACCGACCGTCCGAGACATTTCGAAATTGGGCGTATCAGGCGCTCGATAAGCCGGCCCTCGCGGGCCTTTTACTGTTGGATTCCCAGAGCCAATATGACGAATGGCTGTCGAGCTTGGCCGCGGGGTTTCAACAACATTGGAAGGAGCACATGGGAAGCGAGATTTCATTCGGCCCGGCCTTCAAGCTTCCAAATCTTCTAGTGAAGCGTCTCTGCGTATATCGTGAGACGCCGACGGATGTTTTCGAGCGTATCGTCTGGTTTCTACATGTGCCCCTTGATAGCTACACGATTCGGGCTGTCGCGAATTGCGTCGAATCCTTTCCTGAGCCCAGATCGATACGCAAAGTTTCGAGCACCGCCAGCATGGGTTTCGTGAAGAACGCGGAGATGTATAACGCCTTTCAGTCCGGTATGCGGAAGCTTGCCAGTAAAGCAGGCGTACCACCAATCAGCCTCGACTGCCTCGCGTGGGATGAGGGGCATTAGTTGGGATTCTGAACAGGTTTGCGCGTTCGCTCGCTGCGACGCGAATACTGCACCGATCACGGCTGACTATCTCTTGCCGTAGTCCACTCTGAACGGCAGCGGGCTCGCAGTCCAAGTCAAGCGGGGGTTGGACAATTCCGCAGAACCTGTCGGTACAGCAAGCGAAATGTCGCAATGCGTTACACCTGGGGATCGCTCCGAGTCAGCGAGCGGACCACAACGGTTTCTCCTTCTCGTCAGCAAATCGCAGGTTGTCCTTGGTCAAGATGGCGCGATCTTGCCCCTTCTCATCAGTGATCCATATAGCAGGGTCCTCAGCCTGGAGACCTACGGCGGCGCCTGATGATTTGGGCGTCCCAATGGTGACCCTGACTCGACCTTGGCTGTCTCGCACAACTATTTGCTCTGCTTCCACGATTCGGTGCTGTTCGGTAAGCCCCATCAATCCGAGCGAGGCGACGGCAAGAATGGCCGCACCTACTATGACCTTCAACCTCCAATTTTGCCTTTCGAGCGCATCGACGCGCTCGTGCAAGCGCTGCACGTGGATATCTAAGTTCTGCATACGATCATCTCCTAACACACCTTTTATCTTCCCAAATTCGGCGCGTCCCTAACGAACTAGGAATCCCTGTGCACCCACGGTTTGCCAATCCCAACGGTTATTCTTCTTTTCTCTCGGTTGATCGGGTTTACGATGCGAGGGTACGGCATTGGCCGAAGTTCGGCAATAATAGCTCATGAGACGTTCGCGGCGACCGAGCTTCGGACAGTTTGTTAGATTGCCATCATACGTGGCGACCATACTGTATCGTTAGAGGTTGACATGCATGAATCTTCATACCAACTCGCGACAGTAACTATGTTGCTGCCAACACGGTATGAAAACAGCGTGTCCGCGGTGGCGTTGTTAAAATAGGTCAATTGTGAACGATCCATTGAGTAAGCCGCCGGTGAGCAGCGGCCCGTCGAAGTACGCCAAGCGGATCTCCGAGGCTCCGCGTCTTCCTAGGATTAAAGAGGGTCTTGTCGAGGCAATGACGAGTGCTTACGCTACGTTAATCAAACGCCAGCGAACTGCCTCTTCGGCATTTGTCCGCTGGACATCGCCACACCGACGTGCCCACGAGTTCACCTGGATCGACGAGGAGATGGAAATCCTCATGTTCGCTGCTCGCGATGTGCGCATTGATCCGTCCAATTCAGCTCATGAGTCCGTCAACAAAATGATGGCGACGATCGAACTCAATCCCTATGAGCGCGAACTCCTCTACGGATATCCATACCTTGTCGGTCAGATCGACAACATTCCGATTCGGGCTCCGCTTCTCACAATCCCTGTCACCATCACGGCCGATGGTGGAACACTCATAATTCACCCCAACGAAGAGATCGTCCGATTCAATTCCTTGCCGTTTCGCTCTGAGTTTGAAACCTCCGCACAAGAGCTAGCACTTGCCCGCTTAATAGAAAGTGCGCCTGAGTTTCCGCTCTCGTCTTCGACGCTTCGGACATTTTGCGAAAGCGTCGCGAGGGAATTGAAAGTCGCTGTGAGTGGGAGGCTCGACGGCACGATCACGTCCCCCCCGGCTCATCCGCGGGCCAACATGCCCCTAGAGATCGTCGATTGCGCTGCATGTTTTGTCGCACCAAAAACCAGCTACTTTCTCTCCAGTGACCTCAAGCATATCGGTTCGAACGGAGCAGGATCAGTTGGACAGACAGCACTCGGATGGCTCCTGGGGAGTCGCCCCGAAGAACCCACCGCCGAGACGTTTGGGGACAGCAAGAGAGTTCATTTCCCGTTTTCATCTAATCCGAGTCAGCGACGCGTAGCGCTCTTAGCGAACGACGCAGAAAATAGAATCATTGTGGTTCAAGGACCTCCCGGTACTGGAAAATCTCTCACAATAGCAAACGTTGCTTGTCACTTGATCGCGAGTGGAAAGCGAGTTCTCATCACTTCGCAAAAAGACAAGGCACTGGACGTTGTGGACGGTCTTCTTCGCCGTCTGAATCTGCCTCAACTTCCTTTAACACTTCTCAGACAAGATCGCGATTCAAAGCGAGAGCTAAAGGAGCGCCTCGACCTAATCCAGAAAAACAGAGCTGCCGCAGAAACACGGCGCCTCACGGAAGCTCAGTTCGCAGCGTGCGACAAGCTCGCTGACGACATCGAACAGTCGGAAAAATCACTCGCGAGCGCTCTGCTCGCGGAGCACATTGTGGAACACGCAGACCGTGAGTTGAGTTTCTCCCCAGAATTTTTCAGGCGTCTCAAGGCCAAATGGCGCTGCCGACGGGCGCGACGCTTAGCTCGGAAGCGCTCACCACGTCTTTCCGACGAAGTTGGTGCGGAAACGAGTCAGAAACGCAACGACCAACTCAACGCGTCTCTCGGGCTCTTAAGCATTGCCGCCGAACATCGAACGGGTGAGGCAAACAGGAACGCACGAAATCAATTGCGTGAATTCTCAAAGCTTTTCGCACGTGACCAGGCGAACTTCAAGAATTTCAGGGTCTTCGATCGACTGAAGAGCGAGCCTGAGCGCTGCCAGATGCTACTCGGAATTTTGCCCTGTTGGATCATGTCTCCAGACGACGTAGCGCGGCTGTTTCCGTGTGAGCCGGGCTTGTTTGACACGGTGATCGTTGACGAAGCATCTCAGTGCGATTTGCCTTCAATGACTCCGATCCTCTACCGAGCGAAGCAAGCCGTAATCGTCGGCGATGCGAAACAGATGCAAGCTCAGCGCTTCGCGTTCACCGGGAATCAGGTCGCGGCTCAAGCGTGGCGTGAACAGGGCCTGGACCGCTTAGATCCCGATGGTTGGCTAAACCCGACCAAGATTGACCTCCTGCAGCTTGCTTCTATTCGGATGGATGAGGAAGCCTTTCTCGATGAACACTATCGGTCTCTGCCGCCGATAATCGAGTTCTCGAACACTCGCTGGTACTCAGGGCGCTTACGCTTGATGCGTGACTATGATGATCGAAGATTTGGCGATCCAGAGGCCCCGACGGTTTCATTACACAGGGTCCCTAGAGGGCACGTGGAGCCTGGCACACAGGAAAATGAGAACGAAGCAACTGCTTTGGTGGAGGCATTGATGGCCCAATTACAGCATCCGGGATATTCTGACGCGAGTTTCGGGGTCATATGCCTATTTGAGGAGCAAATGCGTTTGGTGAACGATCTTGTAGCCGAGAGGATTCCCGAAGAAATCCGAACGCGTCATGAATTAGTGGTCGTAAATCCCGACGGGTTTCAGGGCGATGAGAGGGACGTGATTTATTATTCGCTCTCCTATGACGCAGACGGCATGGATCAGGCGGCACTATCCGCGCGACAAGCTGATCGGGCGCACATTCAAGGGATGCTTAATGTCGCGTTCACACGCGCGCGCGATGAAGTTCACATTTTTCACACTGCGCCAATTCATGAGTTCGGGATGGCCTCAGGCAGTGGGGCAATTCGCGACTGGTTAGAACACTGTGACCGCGCAGCAAAAAACTTAGCACCCGCCGTAAATCAAGTTGAGCACGCCCAATCAGAGTTCGAAGCACAGGTCATTCAGGAACTCTCGAAGCGGGGTATCAAGGCGATATCGCAATATCCGAGCTGCGGGTACTTCATTGATGTCGTTGCCGAAAATGATGGGCGACGCATTGCGGTTGAGTGCGATGGCGAGCTTTGGCATCTTGACGAACATGGGAACTTAAAGCTCGAAGATGTCCAACGACAGGAGATCTTAGAGCGCGCTGGCTGGACGGTGCTGAGGTTGCCGTATCGCGGATGGCTGGCGAATAAGGGTCTGCACCTCGACCGTGTACTCGATGCCCTGCTACCGCCTGATAACGAACTTCCGGAAACTACTGAAACTGCACGAGTCGACGGCGGAGCTTCCCATACGGTGACATCGTTCGAGGCTGCGATTATCAAAGCTCTGAAAGCTGGCTCGAAAGAGCACGAAGCAGTTCTCAGGTTGGCGTTAGAGCACCTCGGTCGAACGAGGCTGACTCCTAAGCTTCGCAATATCCTAGAGGGCGCAGTAGCAAAGCTTGAAGCTCGCAAGCTGGTAGTCGGCGAAGACAGCGAGTTGTTCCTGACCGAAGGCGCACGCGGCATGTCGTTCCTGAGCCACGATCCGCCATCGCAACTGCCGGCCCGCTACGGGCGAGGGCGAGGACCGAATTACTACCGCCGTTACCGACGCTGGTAATGCTGCAGGATTGCGCTCAGACGTAAAGCCCAACTGTATCCAGACGCCGTCCAAGTCGGAACAACTCTGCGCCCAGGATTTTCTCCATCGCGGGACGGCTACCTTCCGATCAGCGCGTTACACGACCGAGCCGCGCTCCACTTCTCGAAAGATGCGAGATATCTTCGGCGTGCGCCGCCACTCGGGCCTAAACTGCAGACGCCGATGAAATTGTTGCGAGCGGGCAGCCAGCTGCTCGTCCGGCTAACTTAGTTCCGCAAAGGGAGTGATTTTTTCATCCGACTCAGGTGCGATGTGACGTTGTGCGTGGCCCATTAGAGGGATGTTCTGAGGACAACAGGTAGCCGTGCCGCGGCCGGCGGAACCGTCAAACGGTTCATCGTCTTCGTTGACGAGAGCGACTGAAGGCTTCGTTGGGGACTGAGTCTTTTCTCACTTGCATCGAACAGCTCGGCAGCGAACGCCACGCGCTGTTGGGGTGGGAACGTCATCGCTGGATGATATGCCGCAATCTGTTCATACGAGATCTCGATAAGCCACATGTCTCCCTCGACGGTGAAACCTTCCGGAATCTTGCGTAAGTCATAGAGCCGCTCCAAGAGCGGATAACTTCCGTGCGACTTAACGGTGCTTGTGCGTTGTGCTGGTGCCTCCGGATGCATCCTCAATCTCGCGGATACATGTCGTGTAGCCCAAAGATGCTTGACCGCAGCGTTGACCGGCGGGTCCCATACAACAATCAGCTTCAAGTGCGGCCCGTCAGCCTCGTTCAGCCAGTCGGTCGGTATCGGGATCTGTATTCTAGCGATGTCTTTCTCATCTTCCAGGACTCCTTGCCAAATCATGACACCCGTTCCGGCTGACGGGACCACCAACCCCTGCGCGGTCGCTAGGCCCCTTCCTAGCGTTCGCTCCGCTAGGTCCTTAACTGCATCGTTATCGACGGCTGGAATCGCAGTTAAGGAAAGAAAAGCCTTGGCAGTAACGGCAAACGGCTGTGCTCCTCGTTCGCAGACGCGCTGCAATCTTTGCAGGGCATAGCCTGCCTCGCGCGCCAGCAGAGGAGCGGCGAACGACGTTCCTGGACGATCCTCCCACATTCCGTTAGGAGCAAGCCCCCAAACTCCCAAGCCAGGGCCGTACTGGTAGTTCGGTGTTGCGTTACCACCATTGGCTGAAAAATCTGGCTTAGGGCTGTTGCAAAGTCCGGGGCCGACACGGCAAAACGGACTAGGCCACCCTACCTGATTGACGAGGCCCCCGGTACTAAGCCTTTCGACGAAGGAGCCGCACGTGAGAGAGTTGAAGCTTCTTGCCCAGGGTCCAAGCCCCCATCGGGGGTCCTCGAAATGGCGAGGGTACGTAGGCGACGGGATTAGGCCTGGAATGCTGTTCCCCGCCGTAACAATCACCAACACATCATTCTGGAAAATGAAATTGTCCAAGTCCTGAACTAAGTTCAGATATTCGGACCGCTTGACTGGCGATATCAGATCGAGCGGTATGTCAGTGTCAAAGCTCATATTAAAAACCCGAACATCGGGGGCGGTCGACACAATCGCCTGCAACGCCGGATTCACAACGCTCTTGTCATCAATATCTCGTGGTCTGACACCGCTGACGTTGATGTCGTAATAGCAGGCAGATCCTGTCGGTGTTCGGCTCGGCGGCCCGGCGCTGAAATCCAAGTCCCCGAAGACGACTCTTGAACTCACAAAGCAACCGTGTTCGTCGGCAGGAACCGACGTCGAAGTTGGAGCTGTGTAGGCTCCCCGCCGATATCTCGCCAGTATCGAATGGTCTGCCGGTACTCCCGTGTCCACGACACCGATGATCGGGAGATTCGAGATTTCCAGTTCCAAACTACGTGTAGCTCGGCTCATCGGCCCGGGGGGCGGATTGCCCGCCGCTTTCGAAATAAGCGGCGAATGCAGTGATTGAACGGCGAAAAAGTCGTGGGACATTTTCGTTAGAGACTCCGGCGTGATCTTTCCTCGTACCCACTGCCGTCCTGAAAAATCGGTTCCTGTTCCAGTCACCGCCTCCCCCAGATTTCGAAGAAGCATTGACACAATTGCCCGAATCAGCGCGTCGATCTCCGAACGCGCGAGCAGTGGTTGGAATTCGATCACCGCGTCGGTAATTTTTTTCGCACCGAGAGTGTCCAGCCAATCGGAATCGATTCGGAATTCCGGCGGAATCAATTCGAATCGATCGATCGTCGCCCATCGGGACTGTTCCTTCGCCCCAAGTTTCTGCAAGGATTGTGCCCTCCTCGAAAGCTGCTCCATTATTTCAGGTTTCATGTGGACCACGGCAGAGCCGTCTTCTTCCACATTGAGCAGATCGAGACCGAGTCGCCGGAAAACCTGCGAATGCTCACGAGCAAAGTCGGTGCTCTCAAATACCTTACCGTCAACGGCTTTGCGCTTATCTGTGGAGGTCTTGGCGAGCCTTTTGACAGGCGCCGCGAGCAGAAAGTAATGATTCTCCCTCGAAGGATCGCGGGATTTCTGAACTTGCCGTCTCGCCTGGCTTAGCGACCGGCCAATCGCCGTACCTTTGGCTGCCCAATTGATGTCCGTGTACTTTGGGATACCGCCGCCGCCCTGTTTTTCCGCACGAGCAAGTTCATGTTGTTCATTTAGATAGAAATTTCGCGGTGTTACCCGGCCCTCGGGGCTCATCAGCCCTCTACTTCCGTTAGGGCGACGCGGCGGGCTTCTGCCTCTGCGAGTTTCTCAGCGTCCGCGTACGTTTTCACCGATCCCAAGGATCTCAGCGCGCCTACGCCTCGTTTCAAGTTGAATTTGGCTCGTACTCGCTTTGTGTACGCGATCAATTCACGTTTTGCAGGCCTTGGAAAATGCAAGACCAGATCAAAGCGACGCCATAAGGCCCGATCGAGGTTCTCCGGTAGGTTTGAAGTAGCGATGACGATTCCTGGCGTTTCTAAGAATTCCAACTCCTGCATGAGAGCGATAACGATTCGGTCCAATTCACCGACATCGAGAGGATTACCTCTTTGCTTCCCAAGCGCATCAATCTCGTCGAATACTAGGACGCATGGGTTATTCGAGGCAAATCGAAACAGTTCTCGCAAGTGGATTGCCGTCTGGCCGAGGTACGCTCCAATTACAGCGTCGAAACGAACCACGTAGTGGGGCAGGCTCAGTTCATTAGCGATCGCTTGAGCGGTAAAGCTCTTGCCACATCCGGGTGGGCCTACAAAGAGAAGCTTGCTCCTGCGCCTTATTCCCTTCGATGAAAGAAAGGCACCATGGCGTGTTTCGTTGAACAGCGCTTCCAGTGCCGTCCGGCAAGCGGGGCGCAGCATAACATCCTTCAACCGCGTGAAACTGCGGCCCCTCGAAAGCGCAGCTTCGAGAAAATTGCCGTTCGTCAGTATGCCAGAGATTGATTCCGGTGCGCGATGCCCCCTAATTCCGTTTGAGTGCAGTGATCCCCTCAGCAGCTGGGCGGCAGAATGGTGGCCTTTTTTCTCCTCAAAACTTGCGATCTGCTTCGCAATTTGCTCCGCAGACCCAAGATCTCTTTCCGACACAGCCTGGAAGAGTTTGGCAAGTTGGCGAATGGTTGGCATAGAAATCGAAAAGAGAATCTTACCTCAACGGGCCCGCCTGGAGCCACGCCGTCTAAGGCCATATGGCGGAATGACTCGCAAACCGAAAGTCGGGACCAGCCGGAGTTCGCCGCTCATTAGCCCGCAGAGCATGAGGAGATTCTAGGCGGATGGTCGCCCACTTGGAAGTGGTCGTCCGACGGGATTTGTCTCGCAATCACGTGGACATATCTCTCGGCGACCAGGCTGGGCTCTCAGAATAAATAAAAAATGAAAGTGCCTCGCAGGCTGCGGAGGTGTCCCCGTCGTCGCCGTGCTCCCGCGCCGGACAACTCAGCCATCGCCGAGCGCATGCCATTTCGCGTATCGATTTCGCGCGCGATCCACATTGGCGGGTGCTCCGTAAACTCGGCCGAAAATCGCCGTAAGATCGCGCGAAAGTCTGCGCGGCCGCAAACTATTTTTCGCGAGCCGACAGTTTTTCCTTGACACGTTTCCAACATTGTGGCATATGTAGTGCTAGAAACAGAACGGCTCTGCCAGTCGCGCAAACGACCGACAGAGCCTAACTCCCAAAGTGAGGTGAGTCACCATGGAAGCTAACGCGAATCTACCAACCGGCTATCCGCAAGGCAAGGAATCGCAGTCGAGGCAAGAAGCACTCACGCGCGCAGTCTCCGGCCAGTCGCTCACTAACTTTCCCGCGATTTACCAGGGATTCGCGGCGAAAGGTATTCCAGAGTCTGAGATCAAGCCGCGGGAGAACGTGTTCACGTTCGACGCATGGAAAGCACTAGGACGTGTCGTGCGTCGCGGCGAGCATGGCGTCAAGGTTGCGACGTTCATTGATTGCCGCAGCAAGGAACTCGACGCTGACACCGGCGAACGGAAGATCATCCGCCGTCCCTGGACGACGACCGTGTTCCACGTCTCGCAGACGGAAGCACTCAAGGGGGGTGGCCAATGACCACCCCTACTTTCGCGTTTCCCGTCCGCTTGAGCGAGAAGTATCGGCCCCGCAAGGTGGCGGAGTTTGTCGGGCTAGCCAAGGCCAAGCGCGTCTTGGCGAAGTTTGCGGCGAATCCCTACGCGTGCTCGTTCCTATTCTTCGGCCCGCCAGGTGTTGGCAAAACTTCGATGGCTATGGCCATGGCAGAAGAAATGGGCGCCGAATTCCATCACCTGGGCTCGCAGAAATGCAACCTGGAGAACCTTGAGGAAATCTGCCGCATCTGCCAGTACGTTCCACTGACTGGCGGATTCCACTTTGTGCTGATCGACGAGGTGGACTCGGCATCGCGTGCGGCGCAGCTCGCGCTACTCTCGAAACTCGACTCGACGGACGCGCCCAAGGGGACGGTGTTTGTGTTCACCTGCAACTCGACGGACGGACTAGAGCCGCGATTCCTCAGCCGATGCCTACCGATAGACTTTTCAAGCTACGGAATGGCCGGGGAAATTGCCGAGTATCTGGACAAGGTTTGGCACGCAGAAGGTGGAAACGGTAACGCGCCAGACTTCGCGCGACTCTCCAAAGAATGTCGCAATAACGTCCGCGATTGCCTGGGACGCTTGGAAGTGGAGCTAATGGCCCTCTAGGGCCGGAACTGGAGCACCGATGCAAAAGACATACAGTACGAAGGGCGCCGCGGCGAAGATCGGCGTCTCATTCAGGACGCTCAACCGATGGTTGGCTCTGGGGAAGATTCGGCCATCGCTGCAACTCGCCTATGGCGATGACCGGATTCTCTGGCGCTGGACCGAGGCTGACATCACGAAGGGACGCAAGGTCAAGGCCACGCAGAAGCCGGGTCCGAAGAAGCGTGCCAAATGAGAGCCGCCATCTATGCGCGAGTCTCGACGACCAACCACGGCCAGGACGTGACGCTACAGACGCGCGAACTAGAACAGTTCGCCCAGGCGCGCGGCTGGCAGTTGGTCGATTCCTACCTCGACCTTGGAATCAGTGGCAGCAAAGATAAGCGCCCGCAGCTCGACCGCCTCATGGCCGATGCTCATAAGCGCCGCTTCGATATCGTGATCGTGTGGCGCTTTGACCGCTTCGCCCGTTCTGTTTCTCATTTACTTCGGGCCTTGGAGACGTTCAACGCACTTGGCATCGCGTTTGTCAGCCTGAGCGAGCAAATGGACACCACGACGCCCACCGGCAAAATGATATTCACCGTTCTAGGGGCCGTAGCCGAGTTAGAGCGCAGCCTGATTGTGGAGCGTGTCCGGGCAGGCCTTCGGAACGCGAGAGCTAAAGGGAAACGGCTCGGGCGGCCGCGGTCAGTCCTGGATGCCTCAAGGGTTGCCGATCTGCGCTCACAGGGCCTCGGATGGAAGAAAATCGCTGCCGAGCTTGGAGTAGGCGTGGGAACTCTCTACCGACTCGCGCTAGGCGGTTCCAAAACTCGCGAAAGGGTTATCTGAACCCAACATCCGTCTCTACGGGGAGTGCGGCTCACTTCAACGTTCGCAGGTCGAATTTCGTCTCAGCGTGCTGGCCCGCGGGAGTATCGATCTCGACGAGAAGATCCTCAGAGCTGATCCTGCCGGGCTTGAATTGCAAGTGGATGTGCTCGCCAATACTGTGCACGGGAGTGTAGGGATCCGCTTGCACGGGAAAGTAGCCCTCGCGCTCGTCTTTGTCCGGCAAGACTGCCTTATCGTACTGCGCGACTCGAACTTTTATCGGATCGGGTTTCGGCGGCCAGTAGCAAATGTCCAGGTAAACGTGAAACATCGCGGGCTTGTGCAGGAATTCCTTTACGGCGTCCTGCGCGCTGTAATTCATCTGAAAATGGGAGTGCTCGGCGATGAGAGTGAAAGGCGTCTCGATCCAAACGATTGAAGTGTAAGCTTCGACTTTCAGATCCGGAATCGTGTGCCGATATTCGGATAGAAACCTGGGGGTTGCAGCGTCGGCGCTCGTGCCGACGATATAGGCTTCGCGAATTGCCTCCGGCGTAAGTGGATAGTCGTAGGAAAACGCCGGCGACGCCAGAATGAGAAGCACAAGAAGCGCGACGCGTAGGTTCATCTTCATCGCTGCAGCCTCCCCGCTCTATATAGGATACGACAGCTCGGCTCAATCGGACCGATGGTTCGGCACGCGGTCCCAGCGATGCAACTTCAGTTCGCCGAGAAGAGCGGCAGTGGTTTTCTGGGTTCCGAAAACCCCCTTTTATCCGGCGTTATAAGTCTCGAAGAATCAGTCGGGCCAAGATGCCGGTTTACGGGTTCCGAATACAAATGATTCTCGAAGTTCCGGTGGCCGCCCCGTGGAAATAGAGACTCTCCTCAACCTCGCCATGGAAATTGCGGGACGCTCTGGACGCCGCCCACGCCGAGGGTAGCCCATACGCCTCAACCCGAAAAATGAAATAACGCCGCCGCCATATCGTCCTGCTGTTCACGCCTTCCGGAAAAACTCCCCACTGCAGAGAAGAGTTGGATCAACAAGTCTGTCGGCGGCGCGGCACGCCGCTCACTGCAAAGTGCCATCAGGCGCTCGCAGCCGAACTGCTCGCCATGCTGGTCGAATGCTTCCGTAAGACCATCGGTGCAAAAGAGTACGGAGTCGCCGGGTTTTAGGGGCAATGTCAACATTTCGTAGTCCGTTCCCGCGAACAATCCCGGGGGAACCGCCGAGAGCGTCAGCATGCGGCAACCGTTTTCGTAGAGGTAAAAAGGACCGGGCATCCCGGCGCTGGCAATTTGCAGGTTGGAGGTACATGGCTCGAAAACCGCATACTGGATCGCCGCGTACCGCCGGGGCATGCCGCGGATCATCAATCTCTGGTTCAAAGTCGCAAGTACGTCGCTCGCCGATGTCCCTGTTTTGTGCACGCCCCGCAATGACCCAACCGCCAAAGCCGCATACAACGCGGCTGGCAGCCCCTTGCCGCAAACATCGCCCAGGTATAGACCAATGGTTCCATCCATGAGCTTGAAATAATCCAGGAAATCACCGCCCACGTCGGCCATGGGCTGGAATTCGTGAGAGATCGTGACCGGGCCGGCGCGTAGCGATTCCGCGGGCATCATGAAGCTCTGTATCGCACGAGCCTCTTCGAGATCCTGTTCCCTTAGTTTTTCGAACGAGTGCAATTCCAACCTCGATTTAGAAGGGGGGCAGGCGGGCGGGTTCGGGGCCCACTGAAGGCTCAACCGGATCCGGCGACGCACGGTGTCCCGTGATCTCCTCGATGTGAATGCAATAAAAGACCGGGGATCTCCGATTGTACTGCTGGCGAGTCTGAGCGGCCGCAAATCCGGCTTGCCACCACATCGACCTCTTTTCCAGCAATGCCTGCGCCTTCTGTCGCCTTTTCGAGCCATGCTCAGGCTTGTCGGGCAATTCCTCGTAACGTCCTCGGACCAAGACGCTTACCCACTCCAAATGGCTCCGCACTTCGTCAACCTCCATACAGACGAGCGGGTTCAGGCGCATCCATTCGATCTTTCGTCCCATGGTCGCAAACCCATAGAGGTATCCAGGCTCATACGCGAAGTAAATCGGCACGATGTACGGCTGATTATCGTGTGCGCAGGCGAGTCGCCCAAAACCGAGGCGTGCGAGGATTTCGCAGCACTCTTCTTTACTCATCTCACTTATGTGCATTCGCCGCCCCGGTGCCTACGACGCAAAGCAACGCGTGAAAGTCAGATCGGCGAGGCGGCCGGGACGAGAGGGCAGCCCTTCTCCGCGGCGCACTTTCTCCGGTCGGGTCATCGGGCTGATGGAGAGGATGATAACACCGCAGAAGTTAACCGTAAAGTATTGCTGTCAAGACCTCCTAAATAGCAATCCCGCCAGAGAGGCGTCGCCCACCGGTTATCCGTATTTTTGCGGATAGAACCAGGACCATGAGAGGGTGACACCAAGGCCGAGTACGCGAAGCTGCGGTGAGGATCGCGATTGCGCCGGCGTTGGCAGCGCGCGCCACGGGCGGGCCGAAGGTGGAGCGGCCATCGCTTCCAGAAGACGGCGGTTTCTCGATTTCTCATTCCGTCAGGAGGTTCATCGAAGCCATGGCCGGTCCCATTTCGTCATGATCCCGCCCTGTGACCGATTCGGCGCTTGCGTTACCGATCCGCTGTCGGCGCTCGGTAGCGTTGGCCCCTGACCAGCGCTGGCAGCGCGGGCGCTCGGCGTGCCGGAAGCGGGTTGTTCCGACAACTCGGTCAGTTCTTTCTCGGCGGCAAGCCAATCCGCCACATCGTGACCGTCTTTGCAGCCGCGCTCAAGGTATAGCTCGTATGCTCGTTGCTCAATCTGTTCTGCTGTTGGCGGTTTACGCTCGCTCATTTGTGCTTCTCCGATCCTCTAATCAGACAAAAATGAGTCAAAAATCAATCACCATCCCGTCGCGCCCAAAGCCGCAGATTCATTCGACACATGCACACGGCCATCCGGAAGCTTGAAGCGCTGGCTTCAGATGAGCTTTGGCACGGCGGCGCGTAGATTTGTTGACCATACTTCATTCGCAGCGGCAGATGAGGAACCGCAGCGAGTGGACGCAGCGGAAAGATGCCAGAGAGATTTCGGGAGCGTACTCTCTTTTGACGCCTAATACTAGGTCCGAACGGACATGCGGTTTTTCGCGGTGGAGGCCCTAGAACCGAGTTCACGTTAGAGAGCCACTCGCTGCAAAAACGCAGAATCACCAGTCGATGCGCCATCGCTCGGGAACTGCAGTCAGGGGGCGATGCAAACGTCTTCAAGGGGATTTAAGATGAGCTTGCATCTGGAGGACTAACCATGAGTGACTTAGAAAAGCGATTGGCTGAGGCGTTACGACGGTCGATACCCTTGCTAGGCCCCGCTCATAAACCGAGACCCAACGAGCGACGGATTGCTCTAAAGGATGCTCGAGAGGCGCTCGCCGAGTACGACAGGGCGGTGATAGCTGAGACCAAAGCCGGGGCGATTAATTCGAGGCTTACCTAGGCCAAAATTCTCTAGCGTCACCAATCGCGGCCGAATCGTCTTGCGGTTTCAGGGCTCAAGAATCGTTTCGCCGTGTCATCGCATTCTTCACGGCTAAATCTCTCGACTATTCGGTCCTTCAGATCCACGCGCAGAACTGCCCCAAATCTTCCATCGCGGTACCAAGCTGCACACGCTTGTTCAAATGACGGAAAACGCAGCCCTTCTAAGTTTGGATTTCCACGGACACTAAAATCTCTCGCCACGTTTCACCTTTGGCCGGAGTTTATCACTCGAATGGGTTGCAAGTCGCGGTTTATGCCGTCACGGAATTGAGGCCAAAGGTAGCTCTCGGGCCCCGGTTGCGTAGCCCATAAAGCCCGCAATCGCCGCTGTAAGTCATTCTGAATTTCGTGGATCGTTGGGCATTGTGTTTTACAGCGGCAGCCGAGTTCCAGAGAATCATCGGGCATCACGGCGTAGTGGACTATGAACCCATCGGCGCGCCGGGGCATCTCGGTCTTGCGCGCGTCAACGCCCTGCGGGGCGAGACCCCCAAAGCCCAGACTGCGTATCAGGACTTCCTCGCGCTCTGGAAAGACGCCGACCCCGACATCCCCATCCTGCAGCAAGCCAAGGCCGAGTACGCGAAGCTGCGCTGAGGGTTCTGTTCGACGCTGTGCGCACGCTTAGAGAGAATTCCGCGCCTATCATTCGCACGCACCCAGCAAGATCAGGGTTCGCTCATTGAATGAGAGCGCCGGGCACCGTGCCCAATTTGGTCGCCACCCTGCATGCAAAACCAAAGTAAACTGTAGCAGAGAGCCGAAGATCCAAATCGCCGCGCGTGACACCGTTCGGGACCGCCACTGCACAGCCCAGAGGCGTTTTGTGAGGGCAGGACTAAAGGACTGAGAATCGCAGTGTATGTACCTGACGCATTCGTAGCCGCCGCGGGGTGCTTCATTGCCTACGAGGCCCTCCCGCGTGTGCTTACCTGCAAAAGCAGTATTGGTCGAAGATTGGCTCTCCCTAGCATGTGGGTGGGCTGCCGAAAGATGTCCGATGGCTCAAAGTGGATTTGCGACGTGTGCGCTTTGTACGGCGTATTAGTTACGATCCTCTTCGGAGGCGGAACGATTGTATTCGCTGCCATCGGAGTGTGGCATTTGGTGTTCAGGTAGCGGCGATGGTTCTAGTGTAATTGGTTTGTCTTGAGCCAGAATTGGACGGTGTAGACCTAGACCGTTGCCCGAAGGTGCCCTCGACCCGAGTCAGCGCCATGCAGACAAGGCCGGGGGATCGCTGCTCAGGCCGAGTGGCGACTCCCCGGTTGCAGTGAAAGATTTGCGGCGTTGACATCTTCCGCGATACCGGCATAGCGTCTAGGCCGCGATGCCCTCCTCTCCCAGCAGGGACGATCCGAGATGGACCCTAGCGCATCTCATGCTGCTGAACAGGTATTCAAACCCTCGCGCGAACGAGCCTCTGCCGCCGGGATATTGGTCAGACCAATGGAGGAGTGCGCTGGGAGAAACTCATGAGGACGCAATTCGGCGATTTATCGACACCGGATTGCTAGTGCCCTGTCCCCTATCCCAACGACTCGCCTGGAAACTGCCATACACCGAACTGAAGCAATTGCTCAGAGATCGTAAATTGAAAATCTCGGGCCGCAAAGCTGAGATGGCCGAGCGACTTTGCGAATCCGACCCAGAAGGTATGGAAAAGGTTCTGGCTGGACTGAGTCTCCTGCAATGCTCGGAATTGGGTAGGACGCTCGCCAGCGCGTTCCTTGCTCGCAAGTCTGAAATGCAGAACGCAGCCCTGGAGGCGTTACGCAAGAAGAATTTGGATTTGGCCGTCAGTGTCGTGAGTGAATTTCAAGACGCTCTGGGTTTCCCCGAAGATCCACTCATGCCCAGCAAACCTGACGTCCGCGATTTACGCAGAGTTTTCTCCGTGAGACCAAAAATCCTCAAGGGTATCAGCGACGACGTTCTAGACAGTGTCCGCCTCGCCGCGGGAATGGCCTTTCTCGGTCTCGGGACAAAGTGGCTTCCCGAGAACCTAGTCACCGGCCTTCAAATAGAAAGCGACATCGCGGTTGACATGGTGATTTCGCGTGTTCAGACCGAACGAAACGTTGAGTCGTGGCGGGCAAGTGGGCTCGTTTCAAGCGTGGAAGTGACCTGCTCATGTGATGGCGCCTGCGAGGCCTGCTTCGAACTGAGCGAACATCCCTGGCCCATCGACACCGTGCCAGAAATCCCCTACGAACACTGCACGTCTGAGTGGGGATGTCACTGCGCACTGATTTTGTCGGAGCTTCGTCCCCGCGGATAACTTTCTTGCCTGCCACCAATCCCACTGTGCCATGGCCGTTCGCGCAGTGCTTCCACATCAATTGAGCCGCCGGCAGCGAAGCGGTACATGGGCACCTCATCAAAGTTCCCCGCGTTGGACGAGCCAATAATCTCAATCTGCCCGCGCCGCACTTGTGCCAAGCCTCGGTATAGTAGACTGAAGTGCAGGTGAGCGCGATGCTAACTTGGGAGAGTTATTTCGAGCGGGTGATTGATCTTCGAAGCGAATTTCATCTTGCGGCGACCGCTATAGATGGCTGGGCGCAAAGCCAGGACGCTTTGGATCGCTACACAAATGACGAGCTAGAGAACCTGCGGCACATGTTCCGCCAAACACCTGGAGAAGAGAACGAAAATGCGACTTCGGGGTGGGTCTTTTCGGATAATGAACGTATCATGCACTACCTTGACGAAGTTAGAGCCACAGTGCCTCAGCGAGTCTCCGCCGTGAGGTCGCGCCTTCTGCAGCATGAATATGTCCTCCATGTAGCCATATTTGAAAGTTTCATGAAGGCGCTGCATCGAGAAGTTCTGAGAGCAGCACCGACACTACTACGAGCAGATCGAAAGATCGACCTCGGCAGACTGGTATCGCAGGGACACGAAGCTCTGATTAGGGCTGAAATTGAACGCGAAGTTCAATCGCTCGACCGGGAGACGCCCGAGAAGAAGTCGAACTACTTTCGTGACCGACTAAAGATCAACTGGTTTGACGGGAAAATAGTCGGCTCGCTCGACCGCGTGATCCGGCTTCGAAACACGATTCTTCACGAGAATCCAGATCAGATCGTCGGAGAAGTCGATCATACTCTCTTGTCTATTGTGACCACTGCGGTCACCTTCGCCAGCATTGCCGGTGCTGCGGTGCTGTACCCTGCCGCCTGCTCTCTACCAGCAAACATTACCGAGGCAGAGGTGACGAAGTTCGTCGCGAGGACTTGACGATCGTGCTGTGCCCAATTTTGTGCCCACCACCGAACGCTACCGAGGGCGACCCAGGGCTTCTTTTTTGTGTCGTCGTTTGTGTCGTAACTCTGGCATCCCTGCCCATATCTGAGGGTCTCGAATGACCTCGTTCGGTGACAATTGCGACGTGCAGGAGATGCGCGGAACCCGCGTAAACACTCCCTCTCTATCTCACTCGGACTCGTCCGGCGTCGCGTCGTCTCGCACAGTTTCGGGATTTGACACGGAAGAGGTCTGCGGTTCAAGTCCGCACGGGCCTACCATTTCTCGGCACGCATCGTCCCTCCAAAAGTTCATCCCATCGGGATAGCAAGAATCTGCTTGACACGAGGTAAATGGGGGCGTACATTCTTGTTGGATACTGCAACGCAGTATAGAGTATCCCAGAGGAGAAACAAACATGAATGCGAGAGAGAAAAAGGCCACGCGAGCCGCTCCGCCGGCATCCTTGCTGGTGGGTTGGGCGCGCCAAGGCATGGGGAGTTTTATGGCCGCGCAGAGGATTCTGCTCGATCTGGCGGCACAAGAGAATGCGATGTTGCTGGGCATGGCCCGGGAACAGTTCGGCAAAGACGGAATCCGTCCCGCAGCCAAGCTGGTGGAAATGGCCGATACGGGCGTGAAGAACTTCACGGCCGCCGGAAAGATCTTGCTGGATTTGGCAGCCGGTGAGACGGAAATGATGGTCGAGGGAGTGAAAGAAGTGCTGCCGCTGCCGGCAAGCGCCAGAGTGGTGGCGGATGTGGTGAAGCACCGGGTGGAGACGTTGATCGGACTGCAGAAGGAGTTGCTGGAGGCAGCCGAGGAACAGACTCGCGCGGTGGCGAAATCGGTTCGAGACGGCGATGGGATGCACGCCATGACGCATGCTGCGGAGCTGGCGCGGCGAGGGATGGAAGGCTTCGTCGAGAGTGAGAAGAAATTCCTGGATCTGGCCGCGCATGTAGTTACGACGGCAGCGAAGGGCGGCAAGGGCAACGGGAAAGCGCCGCGGGACCGCATGAAGGTGTTTACGGAAATGGTAAAGGAAGGCGCGGAGAAGTACATGGGGGCACAGAAGAAGCTGTTGGAGATGACCCTCGAGCAGTTGGAGACGATGGGGAAGGCCGAGCACAAGAAAGCAGAGCCAAAAGAAGGGAAATCGGTGTGGGCCGACCTCACGGAGAAGAGTGTAAAGAATGTGGTGACGGCGGAGAAGTCGTTGCTGGAGCTGGCGATGAAGCCGGTGAAGGAAGCGACGCACAAGGCAGGTCCACGGGCGCATAGAGTGCACGTGGGAGGGCACAAGGCAGCGCATGGAAGAAAAGTCGTTGCCATGGGGGCTTAATCTCGCGGGCGCCGCTTGAGAGGCGCCGACGGAGTAGCCGTTGGAGCCCCGGGAAGTGACGAGGCGAGGTGGCGTGGAGAACCGGTTCAAACTCGGTAACGAACCGCTGCAACACCAACTGGATCCGTTTCTGCGGGAGTACAAAACCCCAGCGGAGAAAACCGGTGCGGTGCAAGCGGCTCTGGAGAGCGAAGGCGGGAAGTTCTGGCGCGAGGAACTGGGAAAGTGGACGGCGCGGGTAGTGCCGGTCGAATTGCTGGTTCCCGAAGTGCACCGCAGATGGCGGCCCCTGGTTCATGAGGCGATGCTGTTTGTGGTGTCGAAATTGTCGGCTTCCCGCCTAGCTCCTAAGGTCGTGGAACAGATTGGGCTCGCGGCGGATACTCCTTCCGAAGTGCGCCTGCTGCGATTCATCGCGAAAGTGCCGGGGTTGCAGAAGATCGGGCAGATGTTGGCCCGGAACCGGGAGCTGGATCGGCGGCTGCGGCGGGCACTGATCAAACTGGAGAACGGAATCTCCGACGTGAGCATCGAAGAAGTTCACGCCATCATTCACAGGGAATTGGAATCCGAAATCAAAACCTATGACGTGAGGCTCGAGAGCAAGATGCTTTCCGAGGCCAGCGTGAGCGCCGTGGTCGGCTTCAGTTGGCGAAACCCCAAGAGCGGGCGGCGGGAGCGCGGGGTATTCAAAGTTTTGAAGCCGCATATCCCGAGCTGCTATGCGGAGGACATGCGTATCCTCCGGGACCTTGCACGTCATCTTGTGCACAAGCATCGAACGGTGGGGATGCATCTAGGCGGCGTGGCGGAAACGCTGGCCGAGATCCAAGTTTTGCTTTCGCACGAAGTAGATTTTCCGCGTGAGCAGGCCACGCTATTGAGCGCTCTGAAAGCGTATCGCTCGATTCCGGGAGTGCGCGTGCCGAATTTGTTGCCGGAGCTTTCGAAGGCCACGATTACGGCCCTTACGCGAGAAAAGGGCACGAAGGCGACGGAGGCGGTTATCCGCCCCGCCAAGCTGCAAGCGCAAGTGGCGGAGAGATTAGCCGAAGCGCTGCTCGCGGTTCCGGTGCTGGCCGCGGAGAAGGACGCCATCTTTCATGCCGATCCGCACGCCGGGAATATTCTGTACGACAAACGAAAAAATGAATTGGTGATCCTCGATTGGGCGCTGACGGAACGACTCACTTTGGAGCAGCGCAAGAATGTGTTTCTTCTGGTGATCATGCTGATCCTGCGCGATGCGAGCGGCTTATCCGGCGCCATCGAGCAGCTCTGTTTGCGCGGCGCGAAGAATCAGTGGACGCGGCGGGTGATCCGCCAGCACGTGGCGGGGCTGCTGGATAAGCTGCCGCTGACGAAATGGCCAGGCGCGATGGATGCGATGCGGCTGCTGGATGACATCGCGATGGACGGAGTTCATTTCCCGAGGGCGCTGCTGATGTTCCGCAAGGCATCGTTCACGCTCGAGGGAGTGCTGGAAGATATCGCGGGCTCCCGCGTGCGGATCGATTCGGTGATCGCGGGGTACGCTCTAGCCCACTGCGGAGATACCGCGGCGCGGCTCTTCTCGATGCTATCGCTCAGAGATTTGATGGCGTTGGATTGGAGCGCGCTGACGCTGACTTCGCGCGTGGTTGGCCGCGAATTGGTTCGTCAATGGCAGGCGCTCCCCAGTTTGGCTCCGAGCGCCGAATCCGCTTAGTTTCTTCTGGGACTAAAGAGTGCGAGACAACGCGATACGACGAACCTCAGCGGCTAAAGCCGTAATCAATTTACAGCACTTGCGGCACGGCTGAAGCCGTGCCCTGACAAAGATTCGGCGTTCTCACACAAACTCTAGAACCCTTGATTCTAGGGGCGATTTCAAGTCACTACGAAAGGTCGTTCCCGACCATCTCCAGCGCGGCGCCTGTATCGGTTGTTAGTTCTTCGGGGGTTTTTCCGGAGAGATGCAGAATCAAGCGCGCTTGCGCCAAGCTGTCGTTTGCTACTTCGAATTGTCCCGAACAATCGGTTTTGAGATACGGAAGGTGGTGCACAAAACCTTTTCGTCCGCGAATGTCTACCTCAACCTGCACATCTGGACTGCCCGAGGCACGCAATCTCCAGATCAGTTCGCGTGGATCGCGGACATCTTCACGCAAACTCCGAAACGTGTAGATTTGCCCGTTGTGCCAGAGAACGGCTCTGTGAAAGAAGAGGCCGAGAGGCATCTCGTAGACGAGCGCCTCGAAGGTCGAGCCGCCATTCGCCGCTCCTGGAAAATGCAAGTGCGTCCAAGTCCAGAAATTGCGGTGGCGATATCCACAATTGTGACCCTGCATCCCAAAACCAAGAGGCTCGCCCTGAAACGCGCGGCCATCGAGGGTTATCTGGCCGGAAAAGAGCGCATCGGAATGGGGCGTGCGCGAAAATCCGATCCAGCCCATGCTGCTCAGATTCACGTGGAATGACGAGCGGTAGCGCAAATCCCAAGTGATTCGCCGGCCGTCGATTTCCAGAGCTCCACGACATTCATTCTCGCTGATGCGGTTTTCTCCCATCTCCAGAAGAAAAGGAGCGGAGTTACGCGGGCTTAGGCGAAGATCCTTGAGCGGAAATCCCTGGATCCAAGTTTGCGGCTTCCCATCCCGCGGAAACCAAGTTGCCCAGACTTGCGCCGGATACCCCTGCGGATTTTCGAGGCAACCGCCGCGGCCCGGATTCAGCAACAAATAGCGGAACCACCAAGCCCCGCTGCCATCGGCCAAGCCGAGCCGCAGAAACCACACCTCGTAGCGGCGGCGCATCGAGAGCTTCGAATAAGGCTCATTCAGGGTTTTCATCCGGGTCATTTGGCGGAGCGTTTGCGTTTGGGCGCGCGACGTGGCGGCTGACCCTGTTGCGCCAGAAGCGCCTCCAACTCCTCGACGCGGCTGCGGAGTTTATCGACTTCCGAGCCGCCCTGCGGCGCCGCCGGCCAGGCATGTCCCTCCAGCAACTTGTGCACGAAATCGAGCGGGTTCGAGACGACGGTCTTCGCTTCCGAGAGTCCAGTTTTGACGGTGGTTTGCGCCTTTTGATAAAGGTCCAGCGTGCTGTTGAGATACCAGCTCAAGAAATCGTGAGAGGCTTTATCGGAGGCTCTGACCAGTTGCGTCAAGAGCTCGAGCGGCAAGGCGATCTGTCGCTGCTTGGCATCCTCGACGACGATTTGGGTCAGGATGATGTGGGTCAGGTCTTTGCCGGAGCGCCCGTCCACCACGCGGACTTCGACGCCATCGCGGACCATGCGGGCGATGTCCTTCAGCTTCACGTAGCGGCTGTGAGTGGTGTCGTAAAGGCGGCGGTCGCTGTATTTGCGGATGAGAACTTTCGAATGTTTCATGGGCTCCTCCCCGGCTTGCACGCAGTCCAATCCCCAGGTTGAAGAAATAGCTTGACACGATAAAGACGCAGGCGTACAGTTTTATTGGATACTGCAATGCAGTATAGCGTATCCCAGAGGAGATAACATCATGAAGAACAGAGATAAGAAGGCCACGCGAGCCGCTCCGCCAATTTCCCTGCTGGGCACTTGGGCACGCCAGGGCATGGGGAGCTTTATGGCTGCGCAGAGAATTCTGCTCGATTTGGCGGCACAAGAGAATGCCCTGTTGCTGGGCATGGCCCGGGAACAGTTCGGCAAAGACGGGTTCCAGCCCGGAGCCGCACTGGTGGAAATGGCCGATACGGGCGTGAAGAACTTCACGGCCGCCGGGAAGATCTTGCTGGATTTGGCAGCCGGTGAGACGGAAATGATGGTCGAGGGAGTAAAAGAAGTGCTGCCGCTGCCGGCGACCGCCGGAGCGGTGGCGGACCTGCTAAAGCATCGCGTGGAGACAATGATCGGGTTGCAGAAGGAGATGCTGGATGCAGCCGAGGAACAGACGCGCGCGATAGCGAAATCGGTTCGAGAAGGCAATGGAATGCACGCCATGACCCATGCCGTGGAGTTGGCGCGGCGGGGCATGGAAGGGTTCGTTGAGAGTGAGAAGAAGTTCCTGGATCTGGCAGCACAGGTCGTAACCACGGCGGCGAAGGGCAGCAAGGGCAACGGGAAAGCGCCACACGACCGCATGAAGGTGTTGACGGGTATGGTGCGGGAAGGCGCGGAGAAGTACATGGGGGCCCAGAAGAAGCTGGTGGAGATGACCCTGGAGCAGTTGGAGACGATCGGCAAAACCAAGACGGGGCACAAAGAAGCAGGACGGAAGGAAGAGAAGCCGATCTGGACAGAACTGACGGAGAAGAGCGTAAAGAACCTGGTGACGGCGGAGAAGTCGCTGCTCGATTTGGCCATGAAAACGCGGAAGGAAGCAGTGCATAATGCAGGGCCGCGGGCGCATGGCCGGAAAGCGCATGTTGCAGGACACAAGACCGCGCAACACAAGGCCGTTGCCGTTGGGGCCTGATCCCACTGACGCCGCGTGAGAGGCACGTAATTAATCCAACGGGAAACTGCTGAGCCGATTCTTGCCGGCAACGGCAGGAATCGGCGGCGGGCGGTTAACCGGTTCGCAGGGTAGCAAGCAATTGCATCTTGCGATGCACACTGCGATGGATAGACTGAGAGAAACGTGAAACCTCGTCAACGCTTGCGGCGAAAAGAGCCAGACGCGGAACCGTCATCACTTTGGCACGAGTGGATGGCCGGAGTTGAGCTGACTTTCCTGCGGCTTTCTCCAATCTGGTGGGGCTACGGAGTCCCGCACGGGGATGGATCGGCGGTAGTGCTGGTTCCGGGTTTTCTGGGAACGGATTTGTATTTGTCGCAGTTCTCGGACTGGCTGCGCCGGATCGATTACAAACCCTTCTACTCGGGAATCGAGCTGAACGCC
Source organism: uncultured Acidobacteriota bacterium (assembly GCA_963812645.1). Taxonomy (GTDB): domain Bacteria; phylum Acidobacteriota; class Terriglobia; order Acidiferrales; family UBA7541; genus Palsa-147. Next base: position 315,794 of record CAWEVU010000010.1, on the reverse strand, counting down.
GATTGCCCGAACATATTAATCCGGCGGCGCCTTAACGAGGCGATCGAACAAGCCTGCAAATCAACCCGTGGAAAAATTCATTTGATCGGCCACAGCCTGGGAGGCTCGATTGCGCGGTCCGCCGCGGCGCAGATGCCCGAGCGCATCGCTTCGGTGATCACGCTCGCGGCGCCGATCCGCGGCCTTGAAGCCCATGCCTCGATTCAGCGCGCCGCCGACCTTGTACGGCAGCAAATCCTCGAGCGGCACGGCCGCGGAGTGTTGCCGACATGCTATACCGCGCGCTGTACGTGTGATTTCGTCGAGTCGCTGAAGGGCGATTTCCCAGAATCGGTGCGCCAAACGGCGATCTATTCGAAGTCGGACGGCATTCTGAACTGGCGTGTCTGCCGGACCGGAGACCCGAACGTGGATTTTGAAGTTTCCTCAACGCACATCGGAATGGTGTTCAGCCCGCTGGTGTACAGCATCGTAGCCCAACGCCTCGCCAGGAATTGACCCCGCAAGTTTTCCAGGAACAGTTGGCAAATCACAGCCGCGCGCGTGTCCCTCGCTCGCGATTTTCACAGTTGTGACTCTTGTCACAACGGACAGTGCGGTCAGTCACATACGCAGGGCTCCCGTCAAGGCTAGCGTAGCTCACGGTACATGGGCGTTAGTAAGGAGTGAGGAATGCCCACCCGGTCAGAGCGCGAAGCTATTTCCAGCAGTGAAGCCCACTCTGTTGTCCGGATCACTCTTCGACAAGCAAATTACTCGTTCGATGCGAAAGGCAGCACGGACGAAGTCCCCGGTTTAAGCCAATTTACGAACCACGATAAGCAGAGGGTCCCGGCAGCGACGCGGCGGGGGTCTCGACTGGACGTGTTTTCGAGCTGAGCAGTCTGGGGGACGTTCTCCGAAGTGGAGAAAGTTGGGGGATGTTAGAAGCCATCCGATTAACGGCGCAGGCAGCGTACTGGCTGAATCCGTGGCGAGATGTGTTCCTGGTCACGCACGTAATTGGCTTAGCGTGTTTTGCGTATATCGTGGCGAAGCGGATGTCGCCGCTGCTTCGGGGCCGACCGGATTCTCGATTCGACCGGCCGTGGATTCGAGTCGAGCGGATTTTGAAGTATTGGTTCGGGCAGTGGAAGCATCCGCGTTATCGGACCGCGGGAATCATCCATATTTTTATTTTTGCCGGCTTCCTCACTCTCGCGATTCGCGCGTTCGCGCTGCTGATACTCGGATTCAACGAAAACCTTGTGATTCCCGGCTTGTCGGGAACATTGGGACATCTGTATGAGGCCACTACCGACTACGCTGCGACGATTGTTCTTGCCGCTGTGATCGTTGCCGGGATTCGGCGTGTGGTGTTCAAACCGGCGCGCTATGAGGTTCCGGCAAAGTTTGGCAAAGCGCATAAGGCCGATGCCATCTTCCTGTTGGCCCTGATCGGCATTTTGATGGTGGCTGACAGCGTGTTTGAGGCCACGAAGGGCGGGACGCCTGCGCAGGCTGGCCAGGGCCTTGAATTCGTCTCTTTCCTGTCGCTGCCGTGGTTGTTGAAGGGTGCGTTCGCCTCCACTTCGATTTCGACACTCCGGCATCTCCACTTTGCGGCTTCCTATCTCCACGAAGTGACTTTTTACTTTTTGCTGTGCTACCGGCCGTTTGGAATCCAGTTCCACGTGGAGACGTCGCTGTTCAATGTCTATTTCGCGAAGCTGGATAAGGGAACGGTGAAGCCCGTGAAGTGGGGAGTGGCCGACGAGCATCTCGATCAAGTGAAATCCTTCGGCGTGAAGAAATTCGAAGACTTTACTTGGAAGCAGATGCTCGATTTTTATTCCTGTGCGGATTGCGGGCGGTGCTCGGACAACTGTCCGGCCAACGCGGTGGGAAGGCCGCTTTCGCCGCGATTCCTGACCATCAAGGCGAGAGATTACTGCTTTGAGCACTTTCCGGTCCTCGGAAGTGCACACAACAATCAGCCGCTGATCGGCAGCATTTATTCCGCTGATGAGATTTGGTCCTGCACCACGTGCGGGGCTTGCGAGGAAGAATGCCCGCTGCTGGTGGACTACATCGACAAGATTGTGGATTTGCGGCGGGGCATGATCGACGAAGGAAACGTGCCGCAGACGCTGCAGAAACCTCTGAAGGCCATCGAGAGCCGCGGAAATCCGTACGGCAAGATGGAGAAGAAGAGAGCGGATTGGGCGCGCGCGGACGGATTCCAGCAATCCTGCAGCCTCAAGATCCTCGATGGGAAAAATTGCGCAGAGACTTTGTATTTTGTGGACAGCATTACTTCCTACGATGACCGGATTCAGAAAATCGGGCGGGCGACGGCCAGGATCCTCGGGCATGTGGCAGAGGATTTCGGAATTCTGGGCGCGGCGGAAAAAGATAGCGGCCATGAAGTGCGGCGCTTCGGCGAAGAAATGTTGTTCATGGATTTGCGGGACCACAATGCGGAAGCCATCAAAGAGTCGGGAGTTAAGCGCATCGTCACTTCCGATCCTCATGCCTACAACGCGCTGAAGAATGATTACAAGAATGTCCCGCCGGTGGAGCACATCAGCCAGGTGATCGCCCGAGAAGTAAAGACGGGCAAGATCAAATTCAATCCGGTGACGAACGGCGACGTCTACACCTACCACGATCCTTGCTACCTGGGGCGGCACAACCAGATTTACGACGACCCGCGAGATGTGCTCGATGCGATTCCCGGCTTGAAGCGAGTGGAGATGAGCCGGTCGCGTGATCGCTCATTTTGCTGCGGCGGCGGCGGACTGATGTTGTTCTACGAGCCGAAAGAAGAACAGCGCATGGGCGTCAAGAGAGTGCAGATGGCCGCGGAAGCGGGGGCCAATGTGATCGTCACGGCGTGCCCGTTCTGCATGGTGAACCTGGAAGATGCGATCAAGGTCGCGGGCCTCGAAGGCAAGATGACCGCGATTGACCTGGCGGAGTTGGTGGATAAGCAGATGGCGTGCGAAAGCGCGCAGGTGATGTGAAGAATTCTGGAACTTGAATCAAAGTGAGGGGAACGAACGTGGAAATTCTAGCTTGCATACGAAGAGTGCCCGACACTTCCGAGAACGAAATCCAACTGGACGCCGCCACGAACGATATTCAACGCGACGACCTGGTCTATTCAGTGAATGAGCCGGACAACTACGCCGTCGAAGAAGCCATACAGATCGCGGAGAGAACCGGTGGAAAGCTCACGGTCGTCACGGTTGGCGGCGAAGACGACGAGGAGGTTCTGCGCCGGGAGATGGCTATGGGCGCCAACGGGGGCGTGCTGATTTCGGACGAGGCCTTCAACGGCTCGGATGGCAAGGGCATCGCCACAGTCCTGAAAGCGTTTGTGCAGAAGGGGCATTACGACCTGATCTTGACCGGAGTGCAAGCCGAGGATGGCGGCGCGCAGGTGGGCGGGATGCTGGCGGCGCTGCTGGATTATCCCTTCGCTTCGCTGGTGACTTCCATTGAAGTGCTGGACGGCGGAAAGCTGAAAATCAGCCGGGAAATCGAAGGCGGGACGAAAGAGTTGAACGAGATCGATCTCCCGTGCGTGCTCTCGATTCAGACGGGCATTAATGAGCCCCGCTACGTCGGCATGCGCGGCATCCGGCAAGTCGCCTCTGTAGATATTCCAACCTTCGGCGCTTCGGAGCTGGGTGTCGACGCCAGCGCCGTTGGGGAAGCTGCGGCGAAAGTGAAACGGACGGACTACTTCGTACCTGCATCGGGCAAGGGCGCGGAGATGCTGCAAGGCAGCCGGGAAGAGATTATCGAGAAACTCCTGGAGTTGATAAAGGCCAAAGGAGGGCTGAAATAATGGCTCAGATTTTCGCTTACATTATTCACAAAGACGGCGTGGCCGATGATTCCGCGGCAGAACTGCTGGCCGCCGCAAAGAAAATTGACGCCGCGGCGTCACCCACAGCCGTTGTCGTCGGCCGGGGCCCACAGCTCGATGCGGTCTGCGCAGCGCTATGCGGCTCATTCGCGGAGATCTGGAAAATCGCGAATGAAGCCCTCGCCTACCCCAATGCGGAATTGGTGCGGAAAGCGCTGGTCAGTGTTCTGCCCCACGACGGCATTCTGCTGGTACCGCACGCGCACTTCGGTGTCGATCTGTCGCCGGGTCTTTCGATCAAGATGAATTCTGCTTATGTCTCCGACGTGCTGAACATCGAGGGGCTTGAAGGAACTCAACTCAAACTGATCCGCCAGGAATTCGGTGGACAGATCAGCGCGCACGTGCGCTGCGATATTTCCTCGGGCGCGGTGATCAACCTGCGGCCGGGGGCGTTCAAGCCGCTGGAAAGTGCTCCCGTTGCTGGACGCGTTACAGATAAATCCTCTGAAGTCGGCACATTGACAGCTCGCCGGCGCTTCCTCGAAACGGTAGTCGCCGAGTCGGGTGACGTGGATATCGCCAAGCAGGCCATCCTGGTTTCCGTCGGGCGAGGCATTCAGGAAAAAGAGAATATCGGCATCGCCGAGGAGCTGGCCGAAGCACTGGGCGCGGCAGTGAGCTGCTCGCGGCCGGTGGTCGACGCCAAGTGGCTGCCAAAATCCCGCCAGGTGGGTTCGTCGGGCAAAACCGTGAAGCCCAAGGTCTATCTGGCCTGCGGCATCAGCGGTTCGTTCCAGCACCTGGTGGGCATCAAGGGCAATCCACTCATCGTAGCCATCAACAAGAATCCCAAGGCCCCCATCTTTCAAGTAGCAGATGTAGGAATCGTTGCGGACATGCTGGAATTTTTGCCGGCGTTGACCGTCAGGATTCGCGAAATATCAGCCGTTTCGGCTTAAGAGAGGCACCGAACATGATTACGAAGAAAACGCTGAAAATGAGTGTGAAATCACTCCACGACTTCGCGAAGAAGCGTCTGCCGGACCAAGAGCTCCGCGATTTGGACGCGCGTGACGAGTGTCCGCTGGAGATCGTCCGCTACATGTGCAGCCCGGACAAACTGGGCATTCAACTCTTGTTCATTCCCGAAGAGTTCGGCGGAATGGGCGGCGGCGCATTCGATGTGTATTGCATTTGCGAAGAGATGGCGCGAATCGATCTGGGTGTCGCTACGGCCGTGCTGGCCACATTTCTCGGCAGCGATCCGATCACCGTCGGCGCCACTCCGGAACAGAAGAAAAAATGGCTGACGCGCATTGCAGAAGAAGGATTGTTGTTCGCCTACGGAGCCACGGAGCCGGAAGCCGGCAGCGACCTGGCAGCCCTTCGCACAACAGCCGACCGTGTACTGCAAGACGACCGCGTCGTTGGTTACAAGATCAATGGCAGCAAGCAATGGATCAGCAACGGCGGGGTTGCCGATGCTTACACCGTTTTAGCGAACACTCCGGGCGGTCCGAGTTGGTTCGTGGTCGAAAAGGGCGCGCCGGGTTTCACCCACGATGAACCCGAAGACAAGCACGGCATTCGCCTGAGCAACACGGCAGCGCTCGCCTTCAACGATGTGTTTGTCGATACGGACCGCCTGATCGGCGGCGTGGAAGGCCAGGGCTTGCTGCAGGCGCAGGCAGTGTTCGGCTACACGCGCTTGATGGTGGCAGCGTTCGGCCTGGGGGCCGGCTGGGCGGCACTCGATCGCGCGATTCCGTACTCAACCAAGCGAATCCAAGCCGGAGCGCCGCTTTCAGAGAAACAGGGCTACACGCACAAGCTGATCATCCCGCACGTGGCGCGGCTGGAAGCCGGCCGGGCCTACATCGAAGAAACCGCGGAGCGCATTGACGCCGGCGAAGGCAGCTTGAACACCGAAGGCGCCATCGCCAAGTACATGGCCACGGAAGCCGGCAATGCAGCCGCGGACGCCAGCATTCAGGCGTTGGGCGGCTACGGTTACACGCACGAATACATGGTGGAAAAAATCAGCCGCGACGTGCGCATCACCACGATTTACGAAGGCACCTCCGAAATCATGGAGATGACCATCAGCCGCGACCGCTGGCAGTCGCACTTGAAAACACGCGGGCAGCATTATCACGAACAGGCTCGCGCGCTTGAAGCTCTGCACGCGCAGCATCCGGATGTGGGCGCGAATACCGCGGCGCTGGCTTTGCATGCCTTGGCCGAAGTGATGGAGAAGGCGCGCATCGCGCACCTCACACGTCATCAACATATTCTTCTGCGCCTGGGCGAATTGATCGCTTTCGCCGAGAGTGCGGCGTGTCTCGCCCGCCGTGCCGCGCGAATGGCGGAAGGCAAGCTCAATGAAAAAGCCAACGGGCGCTTTGACGCGACAGCGCTGGCGGCTCTGAGCCGCATTTTTGCTCGCGAAGCAGCTCTCAAAGTGGGCGAAGAGGGATTGCGCTGGGTAAGCGGAGCCGGCGGCGTGGACGATGCGGACATGCCGGCTTTTGAAACGAGTTTGGGACTGCCCGCGATTCATCGCGCGCAGGCCGGTTTGATTTCGGACATGGACTTTATAGCGGACGTAATTTACGACCGCGCGGCGAAGCACACCGTGGTTGCCGCCGCATAGCATTCATAGATGTGGGACTGACATCCCGCCACGACAAAATGGCCCGTTGCCGCTCCCACTCGAGAGGGAGCGTCGTCATGGAAAATACAGATTATCGAGCGATCGCCATCGTGGGGGCGGGAGCCGTTCTGCCCGATGCCAAAAACGTAGCGGCATTTTGGGAAAACGTGAAGAACGGCCGGTACAGCATCAGCGAAGTCAGCCCCGACCGTTGGGACCCTGCGATCTACTACGATTCCGATCCGAGCGCGCCCGATAAGACTTACTCCAAAATCGGCGGCTGGGTACGCGAGCACGAATGGGATCCACTAAAGTGGCACCTGCCGATTCCGCCGCGCGTCGCGGATGCCATGGACGGAACGCAGAAATGGGCCATCGCTTGCACGCGTGAGGCGCTCGAAGACTACGGTTATCCCAAGCGGCCGCTGGACCCGAATCGCACCGCGGTGATTCTCGGGAACGCCATGGCCGGTGAAAAACATTATTTCACCGCGTTGCGCGTCTACTTTCCGGAATACGCCCAGGAATTGGAAGCCAGCGCCAGTTTTGCCGCGCTGCCGGCGGATGTGCGCCAGGCTATCACCCGCGAATTTCACGAACGAGTAGGGAAACATCTCCCCCAAATCACGGAAGACAGCATGCCCGGCGAACTGTCCAATTGCATCGCCGGCCGCATTGCAAATATTTATAACTTCCACGGCCCGAATTACGTGGTGGATGCCGCGTGCGCATCGGCGATGGCGGCAATCAGTTCAGCGGCAGAAGGATTGATTGAGGGCGATTTCGACGCGGCCATCACCGGCGGAGTAGACCGCAACATGGGCGCATCTACGTTTGTGAAGTTCTGCAAGATCGGAGCGCTCTCTGGCACCGGCACGCGCCCCTATGCGGAAGGAGCGGACGGCTTCGTGATGGGCGAAGGCGGCGCGATTCTCCTGCTGAAGCGGCTGGCCGATGCGGAACGCGACGGCGACAAGATCTACGCAGTTCTGCGCGGAATCGGTGGGTCGAGCGACGGCAAAGGAAAAGGCATCACCGCGCCCAATCCGATCGGTCAAAAGCTGGCGATCGAGCGCGGCTGGCAGAATGCCGGACTATCTCCCGCCACGGTAACTTACCTTGAAGGTCACGGCACCTCGACGCGTGTTGGCGACGTTGTCGAAGTGCAAAGCATGGCGGATGTGCTCAGCAGCTTTCATCTTCCTGCAGGCTCGGTGGCGCTCGGCTCGGTCAAATCGAATATCGGACATCTCAAAGGCGCTGCCGGTGCTGCGGGCGTGTTGAAGACTGCTCTCGCGCTCCGCGACAAAGTTCTCCCGCCCAGCGTGCATTGCGAACATCCCAATCCCGATATCGACTTCGCGCACTCGCCGCTTTACGTCAATACCACGTTGAAACCCTGGACCGTGCCCGCGGATAGCACGCGGCGCGCCGGCGTTAGCGCTTTTGGCTTCGGCGGCACGAATTTTCATCTGGTGCTGGAGGAATACATCCCGCACATGCTGAACGGCAACGGCAAGCGGACATTCGCGGTCAGTGAGACACCGGCTACCGCGGGAAACGGCGGAAGTGTGAATTTCAAAAATGTTTCTGCTACAGCGAATACGGAATCTTTTTATAAGGCGCCGCTGCGTGGCGCTCTGGTGATCGGCGCGGCCTCCGAGGCCGGGCTTGCCGATCGTTTGCGCGCCGTGCAAAAGGATGCCGAAGCGGGCCGCACTCCTCCACTGGCCCCGCCGGCGGAATCGGATTTGCGCGCGCCTGAACGTCTGGCCATCGATTATGCCGAAGCCGCGGACCTGGCGGAGAAGTCGGCGAAAGCTCTCAAAGCGCTGGCAATCAACCAAGCTCCGGTCTGGAAAGCTCTGCGCGCGCAGGGCATTTACCGGGGACACGGCCCGGCGCCCAAAGTGGCGTTCCTGTACACGGGTCAGGGCTCGCAGTACGTCAACATGCTGCAAGGGCTCCGCGCCGCTGAACCGATCGTGGCGGAAACTTTCGCCGAAGCGGATCGCATCATGACGCCGTTGCTGGGAAAACCCCTCAGCAATTTTATTTTCGTCGATCACGGTGATGCAGATGCCGTCGCCAAGGCAGAAGAAGATCTGCGCCAGACGGCCATCACTCAGCCCGCGGTGCTCGCGACCGATCTCGCACTGACGCGGCTCCTGGCCGCTTATGGCATCGAGCCCGACATGACCATGGGGCACAGCCTGGGTGAATACGGGGCGCTGGTAGCCGCGGGCGGGCTGCTGTTTGCGGATGCGCTGGAAGCCGTCAGCGCGCGCGGCCGTGAGATGACTAAGGTTTCCTGGGAAGATAACGGCAAGATGGCAGCCGTTTTTGCGCCGCTTGCTGAAATCGAGAGAATTCTGAAGACGGTGCAGGGCTACGTGGTGATCGCGAATATCAACAGCGACCGCCAGGCGGTAATTGGCGGAGCGAGCAAAGCCGTCGAGCAAGCCACGGAAATTTTCCTGAAGGCTGGTTACAACGCCGTGCCGCTCACGGTCAGCCACGCTTTCCACACTTCGATTGTGGCTCCGGCGAGCGAGCCGCTACGCCGGACACTCGAGCGCCTGCATCTGCAATCACCGCGCGTGCCCATCGTTGCAAACGTAGATGGCGAGTTTTATCCCACTGGCGCGGATGTGCGGACGCAGATGTTGGACATTCTTGCGAAGCAGGTCGCATCGCCAGTGCAGTTCGTGAAGGGCTTGCGCACGCTGCATGATGCAGGCGCGCGCGTTTTCGTCGAAGTCGGACCGAAGAAGGCGTTGCAAGGATTTGTGGAGGATGTTCTCGGTGAGCGCGGGGATGTGATTTCGCTTTTCACCAATCATCCGAAATTCGGGGACATCGCGGCTTTCAATCAGGCCTTGTGCGGGCTCTATGCTGCGGGATTGGGCCGGGGAGTCGCTGAGACCCAAGGGAGTACTGTCGCGTCAACGTCCAAGACTTCCGCCCCGGCGGAAATTCAGAAACCAATTCCGTCGCCAGTGGCCGTGGGAAGCACCGCCTCTGCGCCTGTGGCTTCGTTAAATTCCGATCGCTACACCGAGCTTGGCCGCTTGTTTGCCGACACTCTCGAGCGAGGCTATCAGATTTGGCACGGGAAGAATGGCGGCACAACTACTCTACCGGTAGTGATCACCGGAGCGGCCTTGGGTCTCCCTGGCACTGAACACATTTTCGATGACTCCAACGTTGCGCGTATTCTGCGCGGCGATCAATTCATCAATCTGATCCCAGCGCGCTTGCGCCAGGCCATGCTCGACAAGCACATCACCCGCTTGGTGAAAAGCGACAATGGCGGAGCCTCATTCGAAACTTTGAGCGATGTGGCGGACGTCATCAAGCTGGCTGGGCGCGGAGGAGCGTTCGATCTGGAAGCCGAATTCGGCGTATCCGCCGAGCGCGTGTCCGCCCTGGATCGCGTCACCAGCCTGGCGATCGCGGCCGGCCTCGACGCATTGCGCGACGCCGGAATTCCGCTGGTCATGCGCTACAAGACGACCAGCAAGGGCACGCAGTTGCCGGATCGCTGGGGCTTGCCGGACGCTCTGCGCGACGACACGGGCGTGATCTTCGCATCGGCCTTCCCCGGCTACAACTCGTTCGCGGATGAAATGGCGCGCTACTACACGGATCATGCCCGTCGCGAGCATCTGGCGAGTCTGCAAAGCTTGCTCGCACGGCTGGTCGAATCGAATGGCCATTCCAATCTGGCGCAAGAGCTGAATCACCGCGTCGAGGAATTGCGCGCCACAATTGAAAAAGAACCTTACGTCTTCGACCGGCGATTCCTCTTCAGAGTCCTATCCATGGGCCATTCGCAATTTGCCGAATTCATCGGCGCCCGCGGACCCAACACGCAAATCAACGCCGCGTGCGCGAGCACTGCGCAGGCCGTGTCGCTGGCCGAGGATTGGATCCGCGCCGGGCGCTGCCACCGCGTGGTGATCCTCTCGGCGGACGACGTCACTTCCGACAATCTGATGGAGTGGATGGGCGCGGGCTTTTTGGCCAGCGGAGCGGCAGCCACCGATGATGTGGTCGAGGATGCTGCGACTCCTTTCGATCGTCGCCGGCACGGGATGATCGTGGGCATGGGCGCTGCAGCGCTGGTGGTCGAGAGCGCGGAAGCGGCAAAGGAGCGCGGAATCCAACCTATTTGCGAAGTGTTGAGCGCGGTCACGGCCAACAGCGCGTTCCACGGCACTCGCCTTGATGTCCAGCATATCGGACAGATGATGGAGGATCTTGTCGCGCAGGCCGAAGCGCACAGCGGCATTTCCCGCCATCAGATCGCCCCGCGAACGGTATTTGTTTCTCACGAAACGTATACGCCTGCGCGTGGTGGCAGCGCCTCGGCGGAGATCTACGCGTTGCGTCGCGTCTTTGGCAGCGATGCGGATCAGATCGTGATCGCCAATACCAAGGGATTTACCGGGCACGCGATGGCGACCGGCATCGAAGATGTCGTCGCAGTGAAGGCGCTCGAAACCGGATGCGTGCCGCCCGTGGCCAATTTCAAGGAAATCGATCCCGAGCTGGGTGCTTTGAATCTGTCGAAGGGTGGCGCTTATCCCATCGAGTACGCTTTGCGATTGGGAGCTGGGTTCGGCTCACAGATCAGCATGACGCTGCTGCATTGGATGGGGGCGAAAGATGGCGTTCGCCCGAAACCCGATGCTCTGGGCTACGCGACACGCTTGGTTGACAGTACGGCTTGGAGCTCTTGGCTGAGCCGCGTGGCTGGCCATCCGAATGCCGATCTGGAAGTAATCCACCGCACTCTGCGTGTGAAAGATCAGGGTCCGGCGGCTCGCCCGTTGGAATCTGCTCCGGCGTCTCGGCCAGTCTCGGCACCAGCGCCTGTACTTCCGGCGCCCCAACCTGTCATGACAGTTGCAGCGGTGCCAGTCGGGGTGAGCTCGCCACGCAAGGAAGTCGCGGAAGCAAAGGTCGCCGCTGCAGTCGTTGCGGCCGCGCCTTCCGCTCCGCCAAAGCCTGTGACGAAGGGCGATCCGGTAAAAGAGCGGATACTCGCTCTGACAGCCGAGAAGACTGGTTACCCGCTTGAAATGCTCGCGCTGGATCTAGACCTTGAAGCAGATTTGGGCGTTGATACGGTTAAGCAAGCCGAGATGTTTGCGGCCATCCGCGAAATTTACAACATTCCTCGCGACGAGAACCGCAAGCTGCGCGATTACCCGACTTTGGCGCATGTCATCCAGTTCGTGTACGACAAGCGTCCGGATTTGGCCGGAGTAGTCCCGCCCCCGCAAGCAGCAGAAATAAAAGAACCGATCAAGCCAGTCGTCGCCAGCCCTGCGGCCGATACGGCGAAGGCGGCCGCAGCCGACGCGGTAAGAGAACGCATCATCGCCCTGGCCGCGGAGAAGACCGGCTATCCGAAAGATATGCTCGATCTCGATCTGGATCTCGAAGCAGATTTGGGCGTGGATACCGTCAAGCAGGCCGAGATGTTTGCAGCCATCCGCGAAATCTACAGTATCCCGCGCGATGAGAACCGCAAGCTGCGCGATTACCCGACTCTAGCGCACGTGATCCGGTTCGTGTTTGAGAAGCGCCCAGACTTGGCCGCAAAGGTCTCTGCACCGCAGCCGCCCGCTATAACGGAACCGACCAAGCCAATCGCCACCACCGCGGCCGAGACGCCGAAAGAGAGTGCGGCCGATGCGGTTAGAGAACGCATTATCGCCGTGGCCGCGGAAAAGACTGGGTATCCGAAAGATATGCTCGATCTCGATTTGGACCTCGAAGCGGATTTGGGCGTGGACACGGTCAAGCAGGCCGAGATGTTCGCGGCCATCCGCGAAATCTACAGCATCCCGCGCGATGAGAACCGCAAACTGCGGGACTATCCGACATTGGCGCATGTTATCCAGTTCGTGTACGAGAAGCGGCCCGACCTGGCCGCAGCGATCGCTCCACCGCAAGCGGCAAAGGCGAAGGAAGAGATAAAAGAAGAGATCAAGCCGATCCTCGCCACGCCTGCCCCCCAGGTGATCAAAGCGAGCAGCGCCGATGAAGTGAAAGAACGCATCCTCGAACTGGTCGTTCAGAAGACCGGCTATCCGAAGGATATGCTCGACCTGGAACTGGACCTCGAGGCGGATTTGGGCGTGGACACGGTGAAGCAGGCCGAGATGTTCGCGGCCATCCGCGAGATCTACAACATCCCGCGCGACGAGAATCGCAAGCTGCGCGATTATCCGACGTTGGCGCATGTCATCGGGTTCGTCTTTGAGAAGCGGCCGGACCTGGCTGGCAATCCTGCTCCGTCTTCACCAACGAAAATCGAACCCATCGCAGCGCAAGCCGCGAAGGATTCAAAGAAGGAAGAGGCGCCGGAGATCGTCGCGAAGAAAGCCGAGGCTCCAGTTGCGATTCCGGCCGCATCGCCGCGGCCCGCACCGGCTTCTTTAGACGCTGCGAATGCCATTCCTCGCCGCGTTCCGGTGCCCAATCTCCGCCCACCGCTGGCGATCTGCAAGCAGACAGGCGTGACGCTTGGCCCCGGCAGCCGCGTCGTACTCATGCCTGACAAAAACGGAACAGGAGACGCGCTCGCCGAGCGGCTCAAGGCGAAGGGAGTGCAAATCCTGCGGATCGACTCCGCGTGGAATTCGGACAAACTGGCCGATCAGCTCAAGGGCTGGCTTGCTGCCGGACCCGTGCAAGGCGTCTATTGGCTACCCGCATTGGACAACGAGGGAAATCTCAGCGAGATGGATCTGGCTACCTGGCACGAAGCGTTGCGAGTGCGTATCAAGTCACTCTATGCCACCATGCGCGCCCTCTACGGGCAGATCGCTGCGGTTAATACGTTCTTCGTGAGCGCCACGCGGCTTGGAGGACAGCACGGCTACGACGCGACCGGAGCCGTTGCTCCGTTAGGCGGTGCGGTAACCGGTTTCACCAAAACGTATAAACGCGAGCGGATGGACGCCCTCGTCAAGGCGGTAGATTTCGAACTCCAGTGCCCGCCGGCAGAAATTGCCGAGCTACTGATCGAAGAAACTCTGCGCGATCCAGGCGCAGTCGAGATTGGCTACAAGTGCGGGCTACGTTGGACCATTTGTTTGCAAGAACAGTTGGCGGTCGACGGACTGCCCGGCCTCACACTGGGCGCCGATTCGGTCTTTCTGATCAGCGGGGCGGCGGGAAGTATCGTCTCGGCGATCACCGCGGACCTGGCGACTGCTTCCGGCGGAACGTTCTACCTTCTCGATTTGGTGCCGGAACCTGATCCGAACAATCCCGACCTCAAGCGGTTTGCGAGCGACAAAGACGGCTTGAAGCGCGATCTTTTCGCGCGCATCCAGGCGCGCGGCGAGCGAGCCACACCCGCTCTCGTTGAAAAGGAACTCGCGGCACTGGAGCGCAGCCAGGCCGCCTTGAGCGCGATCAACGCCGTGCGCGCGGCCGGCGGCACGCCGCATTACTTCAGCGTGAACCTCACCGATGCGGACGCCGTGGCCAATGTGATCAAACAAGTGCGCCAGCGCAGCGGGCATATTGACGTGCTGCTGCACGCCGCCGGCATCGAGCGAAGCCATTTCCTTCCCGACAAAGACCCGCACGAATTCGACCTGGTCTTCGATGTGAAAAGCGACGGCTGGTTCAATCTGCTGCGTGCAATCGGCGACATGCCGCTCGGAGCGACGGTCGCGTTCAGCTCGATCGCTGGACGTTTCGGCAACGGCGGACAAGCCGATTACAGCGCCGCCAACGATCTGCTCTGCAAAATCACCTCGAGCTTCCGCACCACTCGCCCAGCCACGCGCGGCATCGTCATTGACTGGACCGCGTGGGGCGGCATCGGAATGGCCACGCGCGGCTCCATCCCCAAAATGATGGAACTCGCCGGCATCGATATGCTGCCGCCCGAAGCGGGCATTCCTCTGATTCGCCGCGAATTGACGGCCGGAGGAACGCGCGGAGAAATCGTCATCGGCCAGCGCCTCGGCGCGTTACTGAATGAATGGGACGCGAGCGGCGGAATCGAACTTAACGCAATGAAGGACGCAGTCGGGAAAGGATTGTCGCCGCATGGCCCGATGGTCGGCACGATCGCAGGCATGAGCGTCTATCACGGCCTCACCATCGAGACCACGCTCGATCCGAAGATTCAACCGTTCCTACACGATCATCAAATCGACGGCACGCCCGTGCTGCCCGGCGTCATGGGCGTCGAAGCCTTTGCGGAAGCCGCACAATCGATGCTCCCCGGCTGGCACATTGCGGCCATCGAGGACGTGAACTTTCTCGCACCATTTAAGTTTTACCGCAACGAGCCGCGCACGCTGACGATCCAAGCGGCATTTCATCTTGAAGGGAACGAGGTGGTCGCGGAGTGCCGGTTGCTTGGGCGCCGGACGCTCCCGAATCAGCCGGAACCGCAAGTGACCACCCACTTCTCGGCCCGCGTACGATTCACAAAACAGGCGCCGGAAACTCTGACCGGGCCGGCGCCTGGCGGGCCGTCAGTTTCTGTCATCGAAGCCGCAGAGATCTATCGCATTTATTTCCATGGGCCAGCGTATCAAGTCCTGGGGCGAGCCTGGCGCGAAGGCGACCTCATCATCGGCCAACTCGCCGAAAACCTGCCACAGAATCATTACCCGCGCGAGAAGCCGACGCTTATGGCGCCCCGGCTGATCGAGCTCTGCTTCCAAACCGCCGGCCTCTGGGAAATGAGCGCGGAAGGACACATGGGGCTTCCGCTGCACATCGATCAAGTCTGCGTGCGACGCGCAGCGAATGACACAGCAGGCGGGCTGTATGCCGTAGTGACCCCCAATCTGGAGCAAGAGAGCTTCGATGCCGAGGTCGTGGATGCGGCAGGAAGCCTGTGTGTCCAGCTGTTCGGCTACCGGACGATTGCACTCCCCAACGGCGTGGATGCGGAACCTCTGAAGGTCCTGCACGCCGTCGCGGTCTAGAAGAGGTGATTTTTTGCAGCTAAGCGCTGCCGATTCGAGGGGGTCATGTTGCAGGAATTTCAGCGGGTGGCCATCGTAAATCGCGGTGAAGCCGCCATGCGTTTCATCCATGCGGTGCGGGAATTCAATCAAGAGCATGGCACGTCACTACGCACCATCGCGTTCTACACCGAGCCTGACCGCAATGCCATGTTCGTTCGCGAGGCGGACGAAGCCGTATCTCTTGGCGCCGCCCACACGATCGACCCAAGCACCCAGCAATCCAAGAGCAGTTACGTCGATTACAAAACGCTCGAACGGGCACTGGGAGCCGCGCGCGCCGATGCGGTCTGGGTGGGATGGGGTTTCGTAGCCGAGCACGCCGATTTCGCGGACCTTTGCCGCGAATTGGGAATCGTCTTTATCGGTCCGGATGGCGACGTGATGCGCCGGCTCGGCGACAAAATTTCGTCGAAGCTCCTGGCTCAGCAAGTGCAAATCCCAGTCGCGCGATGGAGCGGCGGGCCGGTAGAAAGACTCGACGACGCGGTACGCCACGCCGAACAATTGGGCTATCCGCTTCTCATCAAGGCTACGGCCGGCGGCGGCGGTCACGGCATTCGCCGCGTGAATTCACCGAACCAGCTCGCGAAAGCCTTTGAGAGCGCCCGAGCTGAAGCGCACAAGGCCTTCGGCGACCCCACCGTCTTCATGGAACAGATCGTTCAGGGCGCCCGCCACGTTGAAGTCCAGATCATCGCCGACCACGAAGGCACAACCTGGGCCGCCGGCGTGCGCGACTGCACCATCCAGCGCCGCCACCAGAAAATCCTCGAAGAAGCTCCTCCGCCAATGTTGTCTCCGGAGCAGGATCAATCCCTGCGCGAAGCCGCAGTGCGCTTGAGCCGCGCAGCGGGATACCACAACGCAGGCACGGTGGAATTTTTGTACGAACCGGAAAGCCAGCGCTTTTTGTTCATGGAGATGAACACGCGCTTGCAAGTCGAGCATCCAGTGACGGAATGCACCACCGGAATCGATCTCGTCAAGCTTCAGATTCACATTGCGCGCGGCGGCAAGCTGGAAGGCGATGCGCCGCGAACCATCGGCCACGCCATTGAAGTGCGGCTGAATGCCGAAGATCCAGACAACGGTTTTGCTCCCGCCCCAGGCACCATTGAGCGCTTCAGAATTCCGACAGGTCCTGGCGTCCGCGTTGAGACCGGCGTAGCGGAAGGCGACTCCGTCCCCGCAGATTTCGACTCCATGATCGCCAAGATCATCGGCTATGGACAAACGCGGAAAGAAGCGCTTTCCCGCCTCCAGCGCGCGCTGCGCGAGAGCGTCATCGTCATCAAGGGCGGCGCCACCAACAGATCATTTCTTCTCGAATTGCTCAACCGGCCCGAAGTCCAGAGCGGAAAAGTAGATGTGGGATGGATGGAACGCCTGGTGGCCAGCGACGAACATCTCTCGCGCCGATACGCCGATGTGGCTCTGCTGCAAGCGGCGATCGCAACTTACGATGCCGATTTGGCGGTGGAACAAACGCAATTTTACGCCTCGGCGGTCCGCGGCCGGCCGCAGGTCCGCAATGAAGTTGGCGGCACCGTAGCCCTTCGTCATCGAGGCCAATCCTATTCGCTCAAAGTGTATCGGCTCGGCCCCCATCACTATCGCGTGGAGTCGGACGGATCGCGCATCGATGTGCAATATAGCCGCGTGGGTCAGTTTGAGTCCTCGCTCAGTTGCTTTGGGCAGCGCTTCAATGTCGTCTCCGTAGTCCAACATCTCAGTTTTCTGATCGAAGTGGACGGCGTCGCGCACCGCGTCGATCGCGATGATGGTGGCGTAGTGCACGCACCGGCACCGGCGGTGGTGGTTTCTATCGCCGTGAAGCCCGGAGAGATCGTTGCGGCCGGGCAGCGCTTGGCCGTACTGGAAGCCATGAAAATGGAGATGCAGGTTGTCGCCCCATTTTCCGGAAAAGTCCGGCAAGTCATGGCCATTCGCAACGTGCAAGTAGACGCCGGAGCTCCGCTGATGCAGATCGAAGCGCTCGGCGGCGACGAACCTGCGGCATTTTCTGCGCGAGTTACGCTCGGCGCGTCACGCGCCGCAGAGGACAGCCAGGGCGACATCCATTCCCGCTTCCGCCAGAATCTCGAAGACCTCCAGCAGCTCATGCTGGGTTTTGACGTCGAGCCCGCGCACACCGCGCGTTTGCTCGGAGAGTGGAACGATTACGCTGAAGAGCCAGGAGATGGCGCGGAAATCAGGCGATGCGAAAATGAGATTCTGCGAATCTTCGTGGATATCGGCGGTCTTTTCCACCGCGAACCGGAGATGGACGGTTCGATCACCGGTGAATCTCCCAGCTCCGAAGCTTACTTATTTTCTTACCTGCGCATGATCGAGACGTGCGGCGAAGGACTTCCCGCAACGTTCCTCGATGCACTGCGGCGCGCGCTCGCTCATTATGGAGTGAAGGCGCTCGATCGTTCGCGCGAATTGGAAGAAAGCCTGCTGTGGATTTACAAATCGCACCAGCGCGTCGAGCAGCAGGTAACTCTCATTCAGAGCGTGCTCGAACGGCGCCTGCGATGCCTCGAAACTTTGCCGCCGCCGACTGGAGATTCCTTCCGCATTCTTCTCGATCGCATGATCTCCATGACCCGCGGGCAATTCCCCGCTATCAGCGACCTGGCCAGCGAGCTGCGTTATCGCTGCTTCGACCAGCCGCTGTTCCTAAAGGCGCGAAAACAAATCTATGCGCAAGCTGATGAGCACCTAGCCCACCTTGCCGCCAACCCGGAGGGCAGCGACCGCCACGAGAGAATGCAGGCGCTGGTCGAGTGTCCGCAACCGCTCGTGAGCTTATTCGCCGACCGGTTCACCTCCGCAGACGTGACCCTCAGCCAATTGATGTTGGAAGTTCTCACGCGCAGGCACTATCGGACTCAGAACCTGCTAGACCTGCACCCCATGGGCGTGGACGGCCAGCACTGCGTATCCGCCGAGTATCTGGAAGATGGGAAGCAAGTCCATCTCTTCACCACGCATGCGGAGTCTCCGCGGCTGCGCGAATCGGCGCAGGCTTTGTTTCCACTGCTCGAGAAAGTCCCCGCGGATCACGATGTGGTCCTCGATTTTTACGTTTGGCATCCCGGCACGCTGGGCGATCCGGAAGCCACGCAAGTGGAAGTTTGCACGATGCTCAACCAGGCAGGCTTTCCCCGCGCGATCCGGCGCATCGTGGTTGCGGTAACCGGCCCGGGTCTCGGCCCGGGTATGGGAAACATGCGTCACTACACTTATCGCGCCTCCGGGAACGCGTACGAAGAGGAGAAGCTCTATCGCGGAATCCACCCCATGATGGCGCAGCGGCTCCATCTGTGGCGTTTCAGCAATTTCAACATCGAGCGGCTGCCTTCCGTGGAAGATGTCTACCTCTTCCACGCCGTGGCCCGCGAAAATCCAAAAGATCAACGGCTGTTCGCTGTAGCTGAAGTGCGCGATCTCACGCCCGTCTGCGATGAGAGCGGCCGCATCGTGCAGTTGCCGCATCTCGAGCGCATGTTCTCAGAAGCGCTGGCCGCTATTCGGCTCGACCTGTCCCGGCGCTCGCCTCGCGATCGTATGTATTGGAATCGCGTCCTTCTCTACGTCTGGCCGCCGCTTAGTATGAAGCCCGATGAATTCCACGACATCGTGCAACGGCTGGCTCCGGCGACGGATGGCCTGGGATTGGAACAAGTGGTGTTGCGTGCTCGCATTCCGAATACTGAGACGGGTGAGCTCCGCGACATGGTGCTGCGCGTCTCGCGGCCCGCTGGCAGCGGCATTCTTACTACCTTCCGGCCCGCCGGAAAAATGTCTCCACTGAATCCACTGACCGAGTACGACCAGAAAGTCGTTCGCATGCGCCAGCGCGGAATGACCTACCCTTACGAAATCATCGAAATGCTCACGCCGTCGCCGGAAGACACGCGCGCGGAATTCCCGCCGGGTGATTTCGTCGAGCACGATCTCAATGCCGATGGCCAGTTGGTTCCGGTCGAGCGTCCTTACGGTCAAAACAAATCGAATATCATCGTGGGCGTCATCCGGAATTACACGGACAGATATCCCGAGGGCATGACGCGCGTCTTGCTGATGGGCGATCCGAGCAAGGATCTCGGCGCTATCGCGGAATCGGAATGCCGGCGCATCCTCGCGGCTCTGAAACTTGCCAAAGAAAAGGGCGCACCGCTCGAATGGTTCCCCATCTCGGCCGGTGCGAAAATCTCCATGGAAAGCGGCGTGGAAAACATGGATTGGATCGCCCGCGTCCTGCGTGGTTTGGTGGAGTTCACGCAAGGCGGCGGAGAGGTGAATCTGGTCATTAACGGCATAAACGTCGGCGCACAGCCTTACTGGAACGCCGAGGCCAGCATGCTCATGCACACGCGCGGCATTCTGATTATGACGCCGCAATCGGCCATGGTGCTCACCGGCAAGCGCGCGCTCGACTACTCCGGTAGCGTTTCGGCCGAAGACAACCAGGGGATCGGCGGCTACGATCGCATCATGGGCGTCAATGGCCAGGCGCAATATTGGGCCAAAGACATCGATGAAGCGTGCCACATCCTGTTCCGCCACTATGAGCACACCTATCTCGCGCCGGGCGAACGCTTCCCGCGGAAGGCCGTGACGACCGATCCCATCGATCGCGACGTTCAGGTCTATCCGCATGGAAACACCCACGGGGACGGCTTCGCCTTAGTTGGCGAGATTTTCTCCGACGCAACCAACCCCGGCCGAAAGAAATCCTTCGATATTCGCACCGTGATGATGGCGGTCGTGGACCAGGATCATCTTCCGCTCGAGCGCTGGCCCGGTATGCGTGCTGCGGAAACAGCAGTGGTCTGGGACGCGCATCTCGGCGGATATCCTGTCTGCCTGATCGGCATTGAATCGCGGCCGGTGTCCCGATTGGGATTCGTCCCTGCCGACGGACCGGATCAATGGTGTGCCGGCACTCTCTTTCCGCAATCCTCGAAGAAAGTGGCTCGAGCGATCAACGCCGCAAGCAACAACCGGCCGGTGGTGATCCTGGCGAATCTATCGGGATTTGACGGCTCGCCGGAGTCCATGCGTAAACTGCAATTGGAATACGGCGCGGAAATCGGAAGGGCCGTAGTGAACTTCAAGGGACCCATGGTCTTTTGCGTCGTCTCCCGCTATCACGGCGGCGCCTACGTGGTTTTCTCGCGGGCGCTGAACGAACACCTCGAAGTCGTGGCCTTGGAGGGAACCTTCGCTTCCGTCATCGGGGGCGCGCCGGCGGCGGCCGTTGTTTTCGCCGGCGAAGTCGAAGCCAGAACCCGCAAAGACCCGCGCTTGCAAGCTTTGAGCCAGGCAATGGCGCAGGCCGATAGCGTGGAGAAACGCCGGCTGCGAAAAGAATGGGATGAGCTCTTCAAAATCGTGCACTCGGAGAACCTCGGTGAAGTGGCCGGGGAGTTCGACCGCGTACACAACGTGCATCGCGCTTTGAGCGTGGGAGCGCTGAATCATATTCTTCCACCCGCCGATCTTCGTCCCTATCTCATTCATGCCGTCGAACGCGGGTCGGCAAGCGTACAAGGATTGGAATCCGCGAAGCAGGAAGGCGAGAACTTGGAACTGGCCGTTGCCCTCGCCGCGACTGGGGCTTCTTAATGCAGATTCATTGGTTGGAACAGATCGAAGCGGATGTGCCCGCGGGAGAGGAATGGCTCAGCCCCAGCGAGGCGCTCCGCTCGCACGACATCTTCTTTGCCAAACGGCGCAACGACTGGCGATTGGGACGTTGGACGGCAAAGAAAGCTTGGGCCGCGTACTTGAAACTTCCTTGCGAGCCGCAAGTATTCAGGGAAATTGAAATACGCCCGGCGGCGAGCGGCGCGCCGGTGCTCTTCTACAGAAATAATCCCGCGGGCGCGACGATTAGCCTCAGCCACCGCGGCGGCACAGCGCTTTGCGCTATCGGGCCATCCGGCGGGGTTCTGGGTTGTGATCTCGAGATGGTGGAACCGCGCAGCGACGCATTCCTCGCCGACTATTTCACCGCCGAAGAGCAAGCGCTCGTTGCGCACGCGCCTGCCGCGGACCGCTCCCGGCTTCTCGCTCTGCTTTGGAGCGCGAAAGAGAGCGCTCTCAAGGCGCTGCATGAGGGGCTTCGTTTGGATACTCGGTGCATGATTGCCGAACCCGCCGAATCTTCAGCCGGGCTTGACGGCTGGCATCCTCTGCGGGTTCGTCACACCGAGGGCCAAACCTATCAGGGCTGGTGGCAACAGGTGGGGAACTTCGTGCGCACTGTGGTCTCTGCTCCGGCGCCCGACTTGCCGACTCTTTTAACTCAGGAATATTCCCATACCGATGAGCATCAAATCCTGAACACTAGCGTCTGATCTGAGCGAGACGCGGGTTTGTGGCGCGGTCACTTCGGCATCGCTTGATCTGTGCTTGAGCGCAAATTGCAGGTCGCTTCTGTATTCCTCAGGCTGCCTTGCGTATACAGTCGCTGACGCAAAAACTCGGGTACATCGATAGCACCGATTGATTTGCGCCCTGAAGTTCAGGCTGCGTGGACGTGTACGGCTACCGGCTCGGTGGCGGCCGTCTGTGGCGCGTCCTTCACGGGTCGGGGAACCAGCGCTTGAGCTGCGTCGACCATCTTCATTGCTTGCGCCACGATTTTCTTGCTTGCGCGACTGAGGTCACGCGCCTTCTTCACACTCGCGGACCGGCACAACTCCTGAAACGCATCGACGATGAAATCGCGCAATTGGTCCACGTCCGGCGCGGCGTGTGCATCGGCGAGCAGGCCGAGAAAGAGCTTTCCGTCATAACTGCTTACCGCGACACCGACCCCCAAGTCATAGCCAATCGGCACTTGCGGATATGACGCGATCATCCGTCTGCCGACGGCATAGAGAGGCATCGGCGATCCAGAAACGTTGGTGCAGATCAAGTTCAAGAGCGGCACCGGGAAGATGATGT
This sequence comes from uncultured Acidobacteriota bacterium, assembly GCA_963812645.1. GTDB lineage: Bacteria > Acidobacteriota > Terriglobia > Acidiferrales > UBA7541 > Palsa-147. The sequence goes on along the minus strand of CAWEVU010000010.1, from coordinate 293,299 downwards.
CGGGAAGTGTCCGCCACAGCAGCGCCTGCAATGGCGCGGGCGCGGAAGCGATCCAGGCGGCCAGCAGTCCGACCAGATTGGCGGCCCCGGAGCGCTTCATGGTCTCCATCCGGCTCGTGACTTTCTCCAGCAGGCGCGCCGGATTGCGCACGTCCATTGGCAGCGCTACCGGCAAAAACGTGATCTGGTTGCCGCTGCTCTTGCCCTGCTCACCTTGCCGCAAGCTGACTGGACAAACGATGCGCACGAAGCGGTTGACCACGGATTCTCCGTGCAGCTTCACGTAGCGCGCCAGCGCCCGCGTCAGGACCGCCAGCACGACGTCGTTGACCTTTCCTCCCAGAGCGTCGCGCACTGCCTGCAAGTCCGCAAAATTGAATTCGGTCCAGCAGAACTTCCGCTCTCCGCTGCAAGGCTTGTTGAACGGCAGTCTTTCCACCGAGGCTGCCAGTTCCGGCAGTAATTTGAAGAGGCCCGTTAGCTCATTTCTCTTTTCGTCGTCGAGAAGCGCCTGCCCGAAACTCAGCAGCCCGTTCTCCAGCGCGAGCAGGCCTTCGAATGAGCTGCGCAAACCATGAAAAATCGAATCCTCGGTGCGGCCCGGCGTCGTTGCGCGCGCTGGGCGATAGCGCGGCTTTCGGCTCGCTACGGGGACTGCGGGCGTAGCATCCAGCATCACCTTTTGAATTTCAGTGCCCGAGATCCCATCAGCCAGCGCGTGATGCATTCGCCAAATTATGGCCCCTCTGCCGTCCTTCAATCCGTCGACGACATGTATGTCCCAAAGTGGCTTCTTGCGGTCGAGCATAGTGCTGAGAATCCGCCCGGCCAACGCTTCCAATTCCTTCTCGCCCCCGGGAGCCGCAAGGGTTTCCCGGAAGATGTGCCGGCGGATGTTGAAGTGCTGATCGTCCTCCCAGGTGGGTAAACCAACGTTCCAAGCCGGTATCACTGCGATTTGCCGGTAGCGCGGCACCAGGTGCAGCTTCGAGCGGATGCTGGCGACAAATTCCCTGAAGGGCACTGGCCCGTCGAATATCGAGACGCTGGCGATATGGAGGGGGCTTTCCTTGCGTTCAAGGTACAGAAATGCCGCGTCTACGGGGGACAAACAACTTCTGCCGACCGGCTTAGCCACGCTCGTCTCCCCCTTAGACCCTCGAATGAGCCTTCTTATGGAAACCCAGTGTGTTGATACCCTACTCAACCCTATCGTTGCGGTGAGAGATGTCACAGGTGATTGTGACGAGAATCACGTCTCGAGTGCCCTCTGGGTCCGAGCGCCGTCATCGCTCTATCAGCGCAGAGAGCCAGAATCCCGCGGATTCTGCCCGAAACCGTAGGTAGGCCAAAAACACGAGATATTGCGGTCGCGATGTGGCTTTTGGGCTCGATGGTGCGTTTTTCAAATCTCAAAGTCGTATTAAACCGGTTTGACACAACTATTCTTCTCATATATATTCGCGCTCCGTCCGCGTACGGTTTTTATGCCCTTACCAGGCGCGACGCGGCACTTCTTCGGGAGGAATCATGAGGTCGCGGTCGCTTTTCTTGCTCCTGCTGCCCATTCTTCTTTGCTCCGTTCAAACAGCTCGCGCTCAGGCCACTCCGGGTGGCTCCAGCCAACCCGGCGCGTCCAGTCAGGATAGCGGCTTCTTCCACGATTGGTTCGCCATGGTATCGAGCACCCAGGCGGAGCAGCCCCACTGGGTCACTCCGGTCGCGACGACAACTCCGCGCCTCGAACAGGAATTCCGCTACGATATTTTTTGGCAGCCGGGCAATACAGGCATCACGACGGAGAACTATGGCGGCGGAAAAGGTCTCGAACTAATCCCCGCGAGACACGTGGAGGTCATCCTCGTCGCCCCGCCGGCATACATCGTGCACAACAATCCGAAGGTTACGAATGGATTCGGCGACTGGGCCTTCCTCGTCAAGTACCGCTTTCTGGCCTCGAACGAAGAACATGGGAACTACATTCTCACCGCTTTTCTTCAGGTAGTTTTCCCCACTGGGCAGTATAAGAATGGATCCACCAAGGCGAGCATCAACCCGACCATCGCTTATGGAAAAGGATTCGGCAAATTCGACGTTCAGGGAACTTTCGGCGCTACTTTACCCACGGGCAACCACTCCGCGATCGGCTATACCTTTCCCTGGAATAATGCTTTTCAATACCACGTGTTCAAGAAAGTTTGGCCCGAGGTGGAAGTGAATTACACCCATTTTCACGACGGCGCCAACGACGGGAAAACGCAAGCTTTCATGACCCCGGGAATCTTGTTTGGCAGATTCCATTTGTGGCACAGGCTGGGTTTTACAGCCGGTGGCGGATTCCAGATCGCCGCGACTCATTTTCACACCAACAATCACAACGGAATTTTGACGGTGCGCTTTCCATTCTGAGTCTGCTCGAGGAAAATCCCTGTCGTCGCTCGTCGGTGGCGTTTGCTGAGGGGGCCGCGTTTTGCTGAATCGCCGATCCTTCGGTTTCGTTCTCGCTGCGCTAATCAGCGCACTAATCGTTGGAACATCCTTGAGCAAGCAATACGCAGCGCCGCGCCCTGGCGTCGATCTGACTGTATCGGCCGCCATCAGCCTCAAGGATGCTCTTGACGAACTCGCGCAACTCTATCGCGCGAAGGAACCTGAAACTGCGATCCATTTCAACGTCGGCGGCTCAGGAACACTTCAGCGGCAAGTAGAACAGGGCGCCCCGATTGACATATTCATCTCCGCTTCTCCCGATCAAATGGACGCGCTCGAGTCGAAGGGGCTTTTGCTGCCCGGATCGCGGAAGGACATGGTCAGGAATAGCGTCGTTTTGATCGTCCCGAAGGGCAAGACCGGTATTTCCAGCTTTCAAGACCTTGCCGGACCGGACGTGAAATTCATCGGGGTGGGCGAACCGCAGACCGTTCCTGCGGGAAAATACGCGCAGCAGATTTTGACGCACTTCGGCATGTACGAGAAGTTGAAGACTAAACTCGTGCTGGCCAAGGATGTGCGGCAGGTGCTGACCTATGTCGCTACTGCAAATGTGGATGCGGGAATCGTGTACGCCACAGATGCCCAGACTTCATCGCAAGTCACGATTGTGGCCACCGCGCCGGAAGACTCGCATTCGCCGGTGATTTATCCTTTGGCGGTGATCAAGAGCTCAAAGAATGTCCAGGCGGCTACGAATTTCGCTGGCTTCCTGCTAGGTGCGAAAGCTCGCGCGGTGTTTCAGAAGTATGGATTTATCCCCGCGGGCCAGTGAGATCGACGCCGCTTCCATCCTAAATATGTCGCGGCAATATCCCGTTCCGCTCCATCCTCACGCGGAATCGTAGCCGCGCGGATGCCGTTTCTTCCACTCCCACGCTGAGCGGATGATGGAGCTGAGATCGGACATTGCCGGCGCCCATCCCAGAACGCTGCGCGCTTTTGCCGCGTCGGCCACGAGCCTGGCAGGATCGCCCGGCCGCCGCGCTTCCTTTCGCACGCGAATTTCGTTTCCGGTCACGCGCCGCGCCGTCTCGATAACTTCCAGCACCGAATAGCCGTCGCCCGTTCCCAAATTCACGAAATCCGATTTTCCGCCCTTGCGCAAATGTTCGAGCGCGCGGATGTGCGCGTCGGCCAGATCCGCGACGTGGACGTAGTCGCGAATGGCGGTCCCGTCCGGCGTAGGATAATCGCTCCCGAACACCGGCACCTCGGATCTCTTCCCCGCAGCAGCTTCAAGAACAATCGGAATCAGATGCGTCTCTGGTTCGTGATGCTCGCCGCAACGCTGGGTCGCGCCCGCAGCATTGAAATATCGCAGCGATGCGAATTTCAGTCCGTGCGCCGTGTCGTAAGCATCGAAGAGCCGCTCCATGAAGAGCTTCGACCATCCGTAGGGATTCTTCGGCCACTGCGGACATTCCTCGCTGATCGGAATGCGATCGGGCTCGCCGTAGGTGGCGCACGTGGAAGAAAACACAATCCGGCGCACTCCGGCGGAAAGAAGAGCTCCGATAAACGCGATTCCTTGCTCGACGTTGTTCTCGAAATACTTTTCCGGCTTTTCCACGGATTCGCCCACATAGGCGAGTGCCGCAAAGTGCACGCACGATTCGAGCTTGTGCTCCGCGGCAAACTTCGCAATCAACGTGCGATCGCCCACGCGGCCCTGGTAGAACGGCGTCTCGCGCGTAACAGCCTCGCGGTGTCCGCGCGCGAGATCGTCGAGCACCACCACGCTCTCGCCCGCCGCTTGCAACTTCTCCACCGTCACGCTTCCGATGTAGCCGGCGCCGCCGGTTACCAGAATCGCCATCGTTTCTCCTTACTGCGAAAACTCACGTGAAGAATTGCGCGCGCAAATTGCCGCCGACAACTCCAAATCCAGCAGCACCTTCTAGTTCACTCCTCGTCGCCGTGCGGCTCTTCTTCTACCCGCGGATTTGCCTCAATCACAATTTCCGGCAGCCGGGCGTCGTTAAGCCGCAGATTGAGCGCCGGAATGGAAGTTTTTCTAATTTCATCCCATTGCTTCAGCATCGCAGAAAAATCGCGGTCGCTTTCTCCGAGCGCCTTCACCTGCGCAGCGGTCGGCGCCGCATCCGCCCGGTCCAGCTCCGCGTACAATGCGCCTGCATTAGTATTGACGCGGCTTAGTGCCGCCTGCGAAGACGTGCCCACTTCCGAGCCCTCGTGCCCATCGAGCAGAATCACGATCTGCTTCTTGAGCGCGATCACGGCCTCATTCAGCCCGGCGCCCGGTTTTCCGGAAAGCTTCTCGAGTTGTTCACGCGCCGAACGCGCTTGCAAAAGCGCCGTTGTACTTCGCGAGTAGATATCTGCGAGGCGCGTCTGCGCCTGGAACATCTGGGCCAGTCCGCTCTGCGCAATTTTCACGCGCGGGTCCATCTTCACCGTAAATGGTGCGGTGTAGCTTGCGCCATTCACCGTCAACCGAACGCTGAATTGTCCCGGCAATGCCAGCGGCCCTAACGGCCCGCGAGGAGTATTTCCGGGCACAGCCGAAATCGGATACTCATGCGAGGTCGAAACCGGCGCCGGGTAGCGCAAGTCCCAGACCCAGCGATGCATCCCCGCATCTGCTGAGAGACTCTTCGCCGGCCGGACCCAATAAATCGGGATCAATTGTTTCTGCAGTTCCTCCGCGCTGAGCTCCGGCTTGTCCTCGCTCGAAAAGCGCCGCACCAGCTTCCCGCTGCCATCTAGAATTTCCAGCGTCACGGCGCCGGAAGCCGGCTTCGACAGGAAATAATCTACGATCGCTCCGTCCGGCGGATTCTCGCCGTTCGGCTCATCCGGCGGCACGGGCGTATCGGTATATGTGCTGCGCCGGGCTCGAATCGCCGCCGCGGGCTTGAAAAGATGGACGTCCGCATTCGCGACGGCTTCGCTGATTTCCCGTAGCGGCAAAATGTCATCCAGAATCCAAAAGCCGCGCCCATGCGTCGCTACGATCAAATCATTCTCGTGAATCAAAAGGTCGCGCATCGAGGTGTGCGGCAAATTCTGCTGCAACGATTGCCAGCGCTCGCCATCATCGAACGAAACCCACACGCTCGTCTCCGTCCCCGCAAAGAGCAGGCCCTTCCGCACGGGATCTTCGCGCACCGTATCCACCGGCGCATCGGCGGGCAATCCGCTCGAAATCAACTTCCAATTTTTCCCGCCGTCGTGCGTGCGATAAATGTAAGGACGCAAATCGTCGATGCGCAGGCGGCTGACCGACGCGTACGCCGTCTCCTCGTCAAAATGCGACGCCGTGATCTGCGTCACTTTGCTCCACGGCGTGAGCTCTGGCGGCGTAATATCCTTCCAATTTTTACCGCCGTCCCGCGTGATCCAAATCAATCCATCATCTGTGCCCGCCCAAAGCGTCTCGACGCTTTTGAACGATGGCGCAAGTGCGTAGACCACGCCGCGCTGCTTCTCAGCCTTCGCATCCTTATCCGCCATTTTTCCCAGGTTCGCCGGCACGCCCGCATGTGCCCGCCCGAGATCGGGACTGATCGTCTGCCAGTTCTGCCCGCCGTCCGTGGTTTTGTAGACAAAATTCGCCGTCGTATAAAGAATGTGCGGATCGATCGGCGAGAACATCAGCGGCTGCGTCCGGTCGGTGCGAATTTTCTCGTCGCGCACGGGAAACGGCGTGACGTTCTGCACCTGCCCGGTGCTCCAGTGATACCGAGACACTTCCGCCCGGCCCGCGCCATAAATAATGTCCGCATCGAGCGGGTCCTGCACGACGTACCCATACTCAATCGCGCCCACCGGATGCCATTCGCGATAAGAAACTTCGCCATCGTTACCGCGCGTGGAGATGCACACGGAGCCGCTTTCCTGCTGGCCGCCGCACAGGCGATATGGAAATCCGCCGCTGGCGCTGACGTGATAAATCTGCGCCGTTGGCTGGTTGTACCAGGAACTCCATGTCTGCCCGCCGTTCACGGTTACGAGCGCGCCTTGATCGCTCACCAATAAAATAATTCGCGGGTCGTTCGAATTAATCCAAAGATTCTGATAGTCATCGCCGCCCGGCGCGCCGCGAAGGCTCATCCAAGTCTTTCCGCCATCGCTCGAGCGCACGGTAACGATGCTGGCGCTGTAAACCACATCCGGATTTTTCGGGTCCACTCGTGGAATCGGCAAGTCTCCGCCACCAATGCGCATCGCCGGCCGCGGATCCGTCGTAATCTGCGTCCAGCTCTCTCCCGCGTCGTCTGAGCGATACACGCCCAGCCCTTTTCCCGACGCATAATCCCCCGGCTCGCTCGTTCCCACCGTCGCGTAAAGCCGCTTGGAATCGCTCGCCGCGATGGCCACGTTGATCTGCACAAGATTTTTCGGCAGCCCATTCGTCAGCTGCTTCCAAGTGCTGCCGCCATCGGTGGATTTATAAAGCCCTCCATTCACACCGTTATAAGAATTGTTGTCTTCCCACGGCCCCTCGCGCGATTCCCACAAGCACGCATACAGCACATCCGGGTTCGAAGGGTCCATCTCGATATCCGAGCCGCCCGTATTCTCATTTTTATAAAGCACGCGTTCCCAAGTCTTCCCGCCATCCGTCGAGCGAAAAATCCCGCGCTGCTCATTCGCGCCGAATGGATGCCCCAGCACCGCCGCAAACAATCGATTCGGATCGTGCGGATCGATAGCCATCGCCGGGATCTGCTGCCCGTCGCGCAATCCCAAGTGCTGCCAGGTCTTCCCCGCATCCGTGGATTTATAAATTCCGTTCCCGACGGAAAGATCGGGCCGCTGCAATCCTTCGCCGCTCGCGACATAAATAATTTTCGGATCAGAAGGCGCGACAACAATCGCCCCAATCGATTGCGTAGACTGCGAATCAAAAATCGGCGTCCAGGTGCGCCCGAAATCATCCGATTTCCAGACGCCGCCATTCACCGCCCCGATGTAAAACATATTCGGCTGGTTGGGGACGCCCGCCACAGCCCGCGTCCGCCCCCCGCGATACGGTCCAATCGACCGCCAGCGTAATTCTTGATACGTGCTCTCAGGATATTGCTGCGCGCCAAGCGGCACCGCCGCACAAGCGCCGATCACAAACGCAACTGCCATCATCAAAATCCGCCGGGCCGCTATCATCACCGTCCTCCAGTGAATTTCTGCCGCGCGCAAGCATAAATCAAACGCGCAGCCCGCGCCGAAAGATTCTCGCGCGAGTGCGTCTTCGGATGGCCTTTGAGTTGAGGAAACTACAGAAGTTTGTAGCGCCGGCCATTAGGCCGGCATCCGTTCGCACGCTGAATTACAAGAAGCCTTATCAATACAGCCGAAATGCAAGCTCGATCACCATCCGCACATCCGCCGCGCGCCCATCGGGGCCAATCGCGGGCTTAAATCGCCACTTCCGCACCACTTCAATCGCGTTCTCATCCAATCCAAATCCCAATCCATGCACAACTCGAATTTGCGTCGGCCGGCCGTCGCGCAAAATCACTGCCTCGATAAAAATGCTTCCTTGAATTTTCGCCTCAACCGCTTCGCGCGAAAAGTTTGGCTGCGGGCAATACACGCAAAGAGGATTGCCGTATCCATCCTTCCCCGCGCGAGGATGGCCCGTTCCCCAGCCTGACGTGTCCCCCGGCCCGTATCCTGCTCCTTGATCTCCGTCTCCAACTCCGCCGCAGCAATGCGTGCCGATCCCGCCGCCGTGTCCTGGCCCGCTCGAATCCGTCACCAGCGGCGCAAGCGGATTACCCCAATTCGCCGTGTCCGGACTCGGCGGATGAAGCTCCGGCGGCCCAAGCAGATTCGGCGTCACCGACAAACGCGGATCGAGTGGCGGCTTCACTGATGGCGGCGCAAACACGAGATGGCTGAAAGGCGCCAAGCGTCCTACGCTTTCCGGCGACGCTTCCCGATCTCCGCCCGATCCGCCGCCGCGTATCAGCGCCGGCTTCGCTCTCGGTTCGGTGAGCGTGCGTATTCCCGCGGGCAGCTCGAAGCGCACCCATTGTTTAACTCTCGCAGCACCCGGACTCCGCCCAGCGATATCCGTCAACATCGGCGCTGCAATCAAAACGACCAAAGTTACGTGCATCGCGATTGAAAGCGCCTGCACGCGCCGCACCTGGACGCACTCTGCGCGCCCGCGATCCGGCGAGCCCATCAATCGTCCGGCTCGCAATCCAAAAACATTCGCAACGCCGCCTTGTTCCCGGAGAAAATCCGCAGTCATGGCAGAGTCACCCCCGCACGCGATTTGGAACCTCTCCGTTTAGAAGCAACTCGATTAGAATGGATGCCCGCGGGCGCTCTGAAAGCAGCGCGCCTTACGCGACCTTTCTTAGCGACACGACTTAGGAATCTCAAATGACTGTCTACGCCATCGCTCAGCTCACCATCACCGATCGCGCCGTCTACAATCGCTACCAATCCCGCTTCATGAGCGTGATGAATCGCTACAAAGGCCGCGTGCTTGCCGCGGACGAACACCCTCAAGTCGTCGAGGGCCAATGGGATCGCGAAAAGCTCGTCCTGCTGTCATTCCCCGACGAAGCCGCGTTTCGCGAATGGGCCGATTCCCCCGATTACCAGCAAATCGCCAAAGACAGAAAAGCCGGCTCGACAGCGGTAGTTCTGCTAGTGAAGGGAATCACCTAGTAGGGGACGGTTTTCAGGCCCTCCCACCTTTCGGCCTTCTTAATTGATTGGCCTCGCTCCCAGCGTCAGTTGTAGAATTTATCCGCCGGGCGTTCGTCGTCCGTCCACCCGAGCTCGCGCCCGGCAACCTCAGACCGACAAGGAGACCCTAATGGCAAATCCTGCGAAACCGATTCCCGATGGCTATCACGCCATCACTCCGTCACTGATTTGCGGCAATGCGGCCGCCGCAATTGAGTTCTACAAGAAAGCCTTCGGCGCGCAGGAAATCATGCGCATGCCCGCGCCCGGCGGCAAAATCAGCCACGCGGAACTGAAAATTGGCGACTCCGCTTTCATGCTCAGCGATGAATTCCCCGGCAGGGCCATCCCGCCGAATCCCAACGCGCTGCCCAGCAGCGAGCTCTTTCTCTATGTCACCGACGCCGACGCCACATTCAATCGCGCGCTCGCAGCCGGCGCAAAATCCGAAATGCCCATTCAAGATATGTTCTGGGGCGATCGCTACGGAAAGATCATCGACCCGGCCGGCCATCACTGGGGCATCGCCACGCACAAGGAGGATGTGGCGCCCGAAGAAATGAAGAAACGCGCCGCCGAGTTCATGGCCAAAGCCGCCGCGGCCAAGCCGTAGTAGTTCGGCAGCTAATTCTTCGCGGGACCTACAGGCCTCGCTCTAGGTCGCTGCCGACAACAACTCAGTCATCCTGAGGGCCCCGGCCGTGTTGGGGCCCGAAGGATCTCAATCCACGCCCATGTATGAGTGCTATTACTTCAAGGAGTCAGCGCCGCAGATGATGGACGCGCGGCGAAGAATCGAATATTTCTTCGAGCGGTCTAAGCCGGCCGCAGCGCCATCACCACGCGTTCGCGCCGGCTGAAAAACGCGCCCACGCCCAGCAATTGCTTCCACGGAAAATATTTGCGGTTAAGTAGCTGCATCCCATGCGCCGCCGCATCGCCCTGCAAAATCTCAGCGCGCGCTTCCATCCATTTGCCCGCTACGTTTCCGCGGATATCGCACGGCGCAATCCGCACGCGCGGATTATTCCGAATGCGCTTCACTTTGCCCGTGTTCCCAATCGTATAGATGTAGAGCGCCGTCGCACCGCCATCAACGCCACCGGCCTCTTCCGCCGCAAACCAAACCGGCGTGCGCACTCCCTCGCCGCTCTTACGAAACGTTTCCAAGCTCAAATATTTCTGCCGCTCAAATGCCGCGAATGGATTCGCCGCATTCATCGTCACAGACTTCCCTTATTCTCTCTGTCCTTATCCTTATCTTTCGCCTGGTCCGCTTTTCTCTTCTCGTCGTCGTGCCCGCGGTCGAGCCCAAACGAAGGATTGGCGCGCGTCCCGGTAATCTTGATTGGCAAATCCGTCGCGCCGTTTTTCGAAACGAATGGATCAACAGCCTTCAGGAAAAAAGATTTCACTCCGGTAGTCATCTGCGAAAGCTTCGCATCCATCCGCAGGTGCCCGTGAAAATCCAGCATCTGCTGGTCCAAATCATAAGTTCCGCTGAGCTGAATCGACGCGCCCTGAACATCAAATGCAAGGCTCGAAAAAGTCGCTCGCTGGTCCTTAAAAATAAATTCCCCGCGCACATTCGAAATCACGTCCTCGATATTTTCATTCTTAGGCTGCCCCTGCCCCTTGCGGCTCAGCGTATCAATCTTCCCTTGCGTCACGTCGCTCGTGAAATGTCCGCCAGTGACGCCGAATTTCCCGTCAAGATTCAAGCGATCGATAATCTTCACGTCGGTAATCGGCGGCAAGCTGATCTTTGCGCTGAGACTGACGTTGCCCGTCATCACCGGCTTGTCGCCTTTGATCACCAGCTGCAGCAAATCTTCAATCCGCCCATCGCGCACCACCGCATCGAGCTCGATGTCTTTCCCCGGCTTACCTCGAATCCCGGCAATGTCGCCTCTCGCTTCCACGGTCGTATGCAGAAAATGCGCCACCACCGGGGTCAGCTCCGTATCTCCATTCGTTCCGTCCACCACCGCCACGTAATGTGTCGTCAAGTGCACCGGATTTCCGCTCACATCCAGCGAAAAATCCGGCGTGTCCGTATCGCCCTCCACATTCAACTGATCCAGTACGCCTTCATATTTCCCTTGCGACGATAGAATTCCGCCGAGTCCCTTCAACGAATCCAGATCCGCATGTGAAAACTCAAACGTAGCATCCAATGGCGTATCGCCCGGCTCATCCGCATCCCACGGCCCGAATTCCCCCTCTGAGTCGATCTCCCCGATCGGCTTCGGATTCGACAACGTTGCGTGAAAATGCGCGGGCTGATCGAATGAAAAGGATTCCATCACAAGATTATGAATGTCCCACTCATGCGGCAATTTGCTCGGGTCACGCGGCAGCGTCGTCACCTTCGCGTCGTCCGCCGTGATTTCATCAATCACCACCGGCAATTTCATTTTCGGCTTCGGCGCCTTCGGACCCACCGGCCTGTTCAGCGGTCGAGGCGGCACGGTAATCTCCAGCCCTTCGATGTGCACGGCCGCCACGTGCTTCGTCTCCGCCAGCAACGACCTCAAATTCGCCGACAGCGTGAGCGTTTCGATGGTCATCAACGGCGGCACATCCGTCCGCCCGTGAAATCTAAGCGAAATTCCATGTGCCACGACGTAAACACGCGGATAAACGTACACCTGAAGACTTGAAATCTGGACGTCGCTATGAAACCTCTCGCCCAGCGCCGTAACCAAATATTCCCGCAAGCGCCCGCGCTCGGTGTACGTCAACGTCACCGCCGCCGCGATGAAGAGAATCACGATGACGCCGCAAGCGAGAAGGCTCCGGCCCAAAATCTTTCCAGCCAAGCGAGATCTCCTGAAGATGCCGTCCGTTTGATTCTTCGAGTCTCGACTCGGACGCAAATCTCATCGCACGCACATCATTCTTTTACGATTTCTCCTCCCTTGATCACCACTTTCACATTCTCCAGCACGCTAACGTCTGCCAGCGGATCACCATCCACTGCCACCAAATCCGCAAACTTCCCCGCCTCCAGCGTCCCCACGCGATCCTGCCATCCCAGCAAATCCGCGGCGTTCACCGTCGCAGTTTGAATCGCCTGCAACGGCGTCAAGCCGAGCTTCACCATCACCGCAAATTCATGCGCGTTCAATCCGTGCGGATAAACCGCCGCGTCTGTCCCAAACGCCACCTTCACGCCCTCATGAAACGCATGCGCCACATTTTCCCGCGCCGCTGGCATCACCACTCGCGCCTTGGCAATGATCCCCTCGCTCAATCCCAGCGCCTTGTAGTTCTCCATGAACCAATCGCTCAAATAAAGCGTGGGCACAAGATAAGTCCCACGCTCCTTCATCAATCGAATGTCTTCATCATCGATGAAGCTGCCATGCTCGATCGAATCCACGCCCGCCATCACCGCGTACTTGATCCCCAACGCTCCGTGCGCGTGCGCCGCGACTTTGCGCCCCAGCCCGTGCGCCGTCGCCACGATCGCCTGCATCTCCTCGAGGCTGTATTGCGCGCTCGCCGGATTGTCGCCCTCCGAAAGCACACCGCCAGTGGCCATGAACTTGATCACGTCCGCACGGAACTTGATGTTCTCGCGCACCTTCGCCATCACGCCCGCAACGCCATCGGCCACGCCCTCTTCCATCGCGTGATACTGCGGCGCCAAAAAATTCTCATCCCCGTGTCCGCCGGTAATGCTCAGCGGCGGCCCCGACGCCTGCATTCGCGGCCCGCGCACGTCACCGGCATTGATCGCCTCGCGCAAAGCGATGTCCGCGTATCCGGCGCCGCCCACATTCCTCACCGTCGTAAATCCAGCCTCGAGCGTCACTCGCGCATTTCGCGCCCCCAGCAGCGCCTGCCGCGGATACGACAGCTTTAATCCTCCAGGCCCCAACGTCTGCGGCGCCATCGTCAAATGCGTATGGCAATCAATCAACCCGGGCAGCACCGTCTCCTTCGACAAATCCACCACGCGCGCATCCTTCGGCAGCTTCGACTCGAGCGCGCTCGCGTCGCCAATCTCTTTAATCCGCTCACCCTCGATCCAAATAATCTGGTTCGCCGCATATTTTCCCGTACGCACATCCAACACGCGCCCAGCCTTCACCGCCACCACGCGCACTGCCGCAGCCGGCATCGCGTTCTGCGACATCAACACCGGCGCTCCAATCAATGCCGCAATCAAAACCATCACCAACGCAATTCTCTTCATCGCCTCTCCTCTAAAGCCTTTTGTAGCGCCGCCCTTTAAGGGCGGCATCTTACAACGACCCGGCTCCGCCAGCGAATCTCACCTCGCAGTTTTCCGGCCCGCCGCGAAAGGTGCCTCCCATTGACTGCCGCTCCAACTTGGCGCAAGATTCCCGCGAGCCGCTGAAGCGCTCGCCTCAGCCCAGGTGGCCGTCTCCCGGACGGCCCGTGGTCATGATCCCGTCCCTTCAGCCTCACGTACCCGCCCTCAGGGCGAAGGAGACTCAAGTGAAGAAACTGTATGTGGGGAATCTCCCTTTCCAAGCAAACGAGGAAGAGGTGCAAGCGCTCTTCAGCGAAGCCGGGATCAAGGCCGATTCAGTTGCATTGATCCGCGATCGGTTCTCGGGACAACCTCGCGGATTCGGTTTCGTTGAAATCGGCGATGACGGTGAAGCCGAAAAAGCTGTCGCCGCGCTCAACGGAAAAGATTTCAAAGGCCGCAAGATCGTAGTCAACGAAGCACGCCCGCAACGCGAAGGCGGCGGTGGTGGCGGTGGCGGCGGACGCGGTGGCCGCGGCGGTGGTGGCGGTGGCGGCGGCTATGGCGGCGGTGGTGGTCGCGGCGGCGGTGGCGGCCGAGGCGGCGGTGGTGGCGGTGGCGGTCGCCGCGACTGGTAGCACCCTGGTTCGTTTAAATTTCTGGCGTGTAGCGGCTTTTCCAGTAGGGGAGGGTCTTCAGACCCTCCCGCATTTCGGCCCTCTTCTCTCCGCGTCGCGCCGCCGGCAAATATTCACGATTTCTCTTTCCGCACGGAGCATCGAATTTCCGTCGAACCGATCGCGGCAGTTTAGTTTTTCGTTCTCATTGTAGGAGCCACTGATGCCCCGCGAAATCCAAACTCTCCTAGCCGCTCTCGAAGAAGCCTACAAAGGCCCAGCCTGGCACGGCCCCAGCTTGCGCGCCTCGCTCTCGCGCGTAACCGCCAAACAAGCCGCACAGCGCCCCGCTCCCGGCCGTCACAACATCTGGGAACTTACTGTTCACGCCGCCTACTGGAAATACGCCGTCCGCCGTCAGCTCCTAGGCGGGCCCCGCGGCAGCTTCAACGAAGAAGGCAGCAACTGGTTCCAGCGCGCGGCTGCCAATCTCAGCCCAGTCCTAAAAGAAAAACTTTGGCGCCAGGATTTAGCCGCGTTAAACCGCGAACACCAATCGCTGCTCCAAGCCGTCCGAAAAGTCCGTGAATCACAACTCGATCGACGCGTACCAAAAAGCAAATACACTCGGCGCCAAATGATCGCCGGCGTAGCCTTTCACGATGTCTATCACGCCGGCCAAATCCAGCTCCTCAAGCGCCTGTTCGCCAAAAAATAATCCCCGCGCCGCACCTCATCCCGCCGACCGCCCTCGCGCAAAATCCAACTCCACTTCATCGATATAACACCAGCCCCAATTCTCACCGGGCTCGATCGATCTCATAATCGGATGCTTCACGGCATGAAAATGCTTCGTAGCATGCTTATTCTTCGAAGAATCGCAGCAACCAACATGGCCGCATTCCAAACACAGCCGCAAATGCACCCACGTGTCGCCCATCTTCAAACATTCTTCGCACCCATTGGTATTCGGCTTCACGTTCTTGATCTGCCCCATGTGCGTGCATTCGCTCATTTTCTCGCCTCCTAAATTTCCGCCAAAGCCCGGTGTACAAGATGAATCGCAATCGCTCCTTCGCCCACCGCCGACGCCACGCGTTTCACATTCCCCGAGCGCACATCGCCCACCGCAAACACACCCGGCAAGCTAGTTTCCAGCATCAATGGCGGCCGCGCCGTCGATTTCCATGTGGGCCCGCCGCCGTTCGCATGATCCAAATCCCGCCCGGTCAGAATGAATCCTTTATCATCCATCGCCACGCAGCCTTGCAGCCACTCCGTCCGCGGCGACGCTCCCGCCATGATAAAAACGTGGCGAATTTCGCGCACCGAAGTCTCGCCGGTCGCTTTGTCCTGCCAAGTCACACGCTCGAGATGCGCGTCTCCCTCGACGCCAACAATTTCCGTCTTATAGTGCATCTCGATCCGCGGATTCTCCTCAACCCGCTGAATCAAATACCGCGACATGCTCTCCGACAATCCACTCGACCTCACCAGCATGTGCACTTTCCTCGCCGTCTGCGAAAGAAAAACCGCCGCCTGGCCTGCCGAGTTCGCGCCGCCCACTACAATGACCTCTTCCCGCGCGCAAAGCTGCGCCTCCATGTGCGTCGCGCCATAATAGATCCCCTGGCACTGAAATTTATCGAGACTCGTGATCCGCGGCTTGTTGTATTGCGCTCCGCTGGCGATCACCACCGCCCGCGCTGGCAGCCGGTGGCCGTTGTCCAGCACAAGTTCGTACGGACGCTTCCCGCAATCCAATCGTGTGACGCTGTGCCCCACCATCATCTTCGCGCCGAATTTTTCCGCCTGCGCAATCGCCCGCGCCGCCAATTCCTGCCCCGAAACTCCTGTAGGAAATCCCAGATAATTCTCGATCTTCGAACTCGATCCCGCCTGTCCTCCGGGCATCGACGACTCGATCATCAACGCGTCCAGCCCTTCCGAAGCCGCATAAACCGCCGCCGCCAATCCCGCGGGCCCCGCGCCCACAATGATCAAATCGCGCACCTGCGCCTGATCGATGGCGCTGTTCAATCCCAAACAATCCGCCAATTGCGCAATCGACGGATTCTTCAGCACCGTGCGTGCGTTGCAAATCACCACAGGAATTTCGTCCAGCTTCACTTCGAAGCGATCGAGCAGCCCCTGCGAAGCCTTGTCCGTATCGAGATCCACGTACGTGAAAGGATGCTCGTTGCGCGTCAAAAACTCGCGCAGCCGCAGCGTATTCGCCGAGTGCAGCGAACCCAGAATGATCACGTCACCCATGCCAAGGCGCACAAGTTCCAACCGCCGCAGGATGAACGCGCGCATGAAAATCTCACTGAGCTCCGCATCCCTGGCCACGATCGACCGCAATCCTTCAGGCTGAAGCTCGAGAAAATCACCTTCTTGCGTCACGCGCCCGCGCACCAGGCATCGCTGTCCCGAAATCATCGCGAATTCGCCGGTGAAATGTCCCGCACCGTAAGTCACGATCAAGTTTTCGCTCGTTAGATCCGGCTGCACAATCTCCATCGCCCCGGAAAGCAACACAAAAAACGGCACGCCGGTATCTCCAGGCTCGAACAAAATCTCGCCCTTCGACACATGCCGAACCTTGCTGACCGCACGAAGGCGCTCAATCAGCGCAGAACTCAACACCGGAAAAGCTTGCGTGCGAACATCCAACGCGCTAGGCAAAGGTGCAGAAGCCATGCGACCTCCTAATGCCGAAAAGTAGCAATGAATATATGACGACGCCCAGCCTCATGAGGATTCAAAAGAGGCCAATCGCGGCGCCTTTGGTACCGCTGGCGTCGCGCCGGCTTCTGACGACCGCACGTGCCGGCAAGGGCAGGAAACGTGCGCGGCATGCAGCGCTAAATTCGCGGCGATTGTTTGGCTGTATGGTCCGCGCGTGAGCGCTGCCTGTTGTGGAATCGCGGTCGTCAGATGCCGGCGGGGACGCCCTTCGAAGCTCAGGACGAGCCGGCGCTACTTTTCGGCGCCGCTATCGTGCAGCAGCACTGCATCCGATTCGACATGATTCCGCAACACGCCGATCGTCTTTCCATCGGGCGAATAATCAAATATCTGGATCGTGTCCGACGGAAAATTCGTAATCTGCCGGCCTTTTGACCCGTCCAACGGCTGCAACCAGATGTTCTCTGTGCCATTCTCGCGGATGTTATACACGACAGCTTTTTCATCGGGCGTGAATCCTGGCGCTCCCGAAATCCGCGGATCGGGATTCAACAACCGTACCGGCGGCTTCGCTCCCGCATCCAAATCCACCACGGCGACGACAGGCACCGGAGCCGTCTCCACGGTCCTGACAAACATCACCGAAAGCATCTTTCCGTCGCGGGAAATATCGAATCCAATCGTGCCAAGGAAGGCGTCTGCCTGGCTCGAACCCGGAACGAACTCCGGCTTCCCGCCGTCAATGGACACCCGCATGATCTGGTTTCCGAAGAAGTCCTGGTAATAAGCCCACTTCCCATCGGGCGAGCACAGCGGCGCTATGTCGTTCGACCCATCGGTCAGCTTCTTGGGATCTGAGCCGTCGGCATTCACCCGCCAGATATTGGTCTTGTTGATTCCGGCGTGACCGGACCATGAGAATAAAATGTAGCGTCCGCCTTTGCATCCGACCGGCCGCACAACTTGCGAAGCAGGATCGCTCAGCAGCGTCGTCTTGTTGCTGCCGTCCACCGACATGTGCACGATATCGCCGCCGGAATCGAAGTAGAGATCTCCGTTGCTGGCCCATCCGAAAACGAAGGCATTCTTGTTCTGCGCCGCCGCGGGACCCGGCGGAGTTCCGCTAAAACCGCCCACCGGCAAGTAGTACATCGTTCGCGTAGGTTTCTGCTGGATCGCCGCCAGCGTCTTCCCATCGGAGGAAAGCGACAAAGTTTGATAGTTGTTCGTATCCTTCGTTACCGGCCGCAGTTTGCCGCTGGGATACGAAATAAATCCGATCTGGTTTCGTACATCGGGTGTAATTTTCTTCTGATAGGCCGCCAGGAAACCGCGCCCATCGGGCGTCCACAAGAATCCGTTGAGAATCACTTGCCCGAATCCGGAAAACGTCGTTCGCTTACCCGAAGTCGGGTCCCTGAGTTGAATCTGGGTGAAGGCGTCGGATGCATCGGCAAGTGGCGCCGCAACCTGCTTGCCGTCCGGCGACCAACTGATCGGCGGAACAGCCGC
Source organism: uncultured Acidobacteriota bacterium (assembly GCA_963812645.1). Lineage (GTDB taxonomy): Bacteria > Acidobacteriota > Terriglobia > Acidiferrales > UBA7541 > Palsa-147. The sequence continues at coordinate 275,092 of CAWEVU010000010.1, read as the reverse complement.
GGGATCAATCATCGATTCCACGGTGACTACCGTCTCGTCGGTGCCATCCGCGTTCGCCGTAAGAAATTGATCCTTGCCAGCCTCCGGGCTGTTTCCTCTCATGTAAGCGATGCGCTTGGCGTCCGGCGAAAATGTTACGTCGGTGTCAATGTTGCGCACCACCACTTGCGGAGTGCCGCCCAGCACCGGCGCGCGGTAAAGATTGAATCCTGTATGCAAGCGATCCATCGCTTTGCGGAAATAAATCGAATTGCCATCGGGCGAAAATGTCAGGCTTTGGTAAAATTCATCCGCCGGCGGAATCACCTGCGTGTCGCTGTTCGTGGGCACGTTGCGCAGCCACAAACTTTCCTTGCCATTGTCCTCCAGCACGCTCAAGAGATATTTGCCGTCCGGCGAAATCGCCGCCGCAATCGTTTTCCCGTTGTCCGTCACCTGCGTCATGGTGAAATTCTCGAACGGCGTCGCGCCCTTGCCACTCAAGAGCGCGTAAATGCCGTAAGCCGCCGCAGTCACAAGCACCAGCACGAGGATGGCGACCGTGGCGAGACCGAACTTGTGCTGCTTCGCCGCTTCGACGATCACCGTGCTGCCCGATTGGCGCACCGAGGATGAATCGCTCAGCGAAGCAGGCGCCGCGCTGATTCGCGAAGAGGATCCGCCGGTCGTCACTGCGCCCTGTTCGACCAGATCCGCCACCGGCGAGACCACGCTCCCCGAATGTGAATCGCGCACCAGCCGCTGCAAGTCCGTCCGCAAATCCGAGGCGTGCTGGTAGCGCATCTTGCGGTCTTTCTCCAGCGCCTTATTGATGATGCGCTCGAGATCCGCCGGCATCTCCGGATTAATGCGCGACACCGGCACCGCGACTCTGTGCAGGATCGCGTCGAAGATCGCGGCTGACGTTGTGCCCTTGAACGGCAGCGCCCCCGTCGCCATTTCGTAGAGCACCGCGCCGAAAGAAAAAAGATCAGTGCGCGCGTCCAGCTCTTCGCCCATGGCCTGTTCCGGCGACATGTACATCACCGTGCCGATCGCCGAACCCGGACTACTCAAAATCTGATCGTCGGGCGAAGTGGGCATCGCCGTCGCGTCCACGTCCGTAAACGCCCGCTGCTGCGTGATAATCTTCGCCAAGCCGAAATCGAGGACTTTTGCCTGCCCGCCTCGCGTGCAGAAGATGTTGGCGGGCTTGATGTCGCGGTGAACGATGCCTTTGGCATGCGCCGCGTCCAGCGCGCCGGCCACCTCCACGCCAATCTGCAGAAGTTCGTCTATGTGCATCGCACCGCGCGCGATGCGGTGCTTCAACGTCTGCCCTTCGAGATACTCCATCACGAGGAAGGCGTGGCCCTGCTCCTCACCGATATCGTGGATGGTGCAGATATTCGGATGGTTCAGGGCGGAAGCAGCGCGAGCCTCGCGGCGGAAGCGCTCCAGCGCCTGGGGATCGCGCGCCGTAGCCTCAGGCAGAAACTTCAGCGCCACAGCCCGGCCAAGCCGCACGTCCTCAGCCTTGTAGACGATTCCCATCCCGCCGCCTCCAAGTTTTTCGAGGATGCGGTAATGGGAGATGGTGCGCCCGATCATTGGAGTGGATTCCGTCACAGGCCGAGCATCTTACGCCCAGCCTCGGATTCAGGCAATTGGGGCGGAGTTGCAGGTGTGTCCGGCTTTGCCATCGATTCCGCGGTTGCACATCCTTTCGTGGCGCAGGCTCGCTTTTTAGCTGCGCTTATTGCTGGCAGTGGTTTCGATTTCTATTCGCCGTACTGCGCAGCTCTAACCGAAACAAGGGTTCATTTAAAATTTCGCTAACTCACACAAAATGAAGGGCCGGGTGCAGTTCTAACCGAAACAAAAATTGATTGGGGCCGACTTCATTTTTTGCCCGGCGCGATGAATTTTGCGCGGCTTGGGCTTGGAAAGCGGGCGGGTGCGGCCGGAGATAAAGTCGGGTGAAAAAGGCGTGATTTGTATCGATTAGAAGCACCTCCCGTCCTTTGTTTTCTTGGGGTTACGCCCGTTTCTAATAAATTCGTGTACCGATTAGAAATTGCCTCCCGGGCCGCCAATGTAGCTCAGGTCTTCAGACCTGAGGCCTTTTGCAGTTGGTGGTCGGCCCCGCAGCCCCGTCCGCCGTCGAACCAAAACCAAGCCGAGCGGCCTCATCTCTGAACAGATGAGCTACATAAAGATCCATTTCGCGCGAATCCTTCGGCCTCGCTCAGGACAAGCCTGCAGTAGTGTCAGGGTTACTTGCCGGGCTGAGCCACCTGCACTTGCAGGCGCAGAGCGCCCGACAGCCCGGACCCGAGCGAGCCCCGCGCTTAGGGACTGCGCACTACCGCGCTCAGCATGGCGCAGGAGTTACCACTTGTCAATAGTAATGAAGTACTAGAGAGTACTAGAGGCCGGAGACTGGAGATTAGAAATTGGAAAAGGGCCAGGCCCGCCGCGCTGCTTGAGGACGTTAATTCCAGCTTCGAGCCTCCAGCATCGAGCTGCTAGAAGGCGGGGCCGAAAACCAGGTCCGAACAGCGGGGCCGAAAAGCCCCACCCTTCGCACAACCCGCGAAGGACGGGCCACCCCTAAAACCGGTACCGTGCGGCTAACTTACAGAGTGGTAGAATGCCGCTCGGCACACGTGAGCGCCACTCCGGAAAACACGGAGAGCCCGCAAAGGGTGGGCCACCCGCCCATTTGGACGGTTTGTGCGTTAATCAGGAGTTGACCTAGAAGCCGTCGCAATTCGGTGGTGATTCCGGGGTGAAAATTCGAGATAGTAGCTACCTGAGGCAGGTTCGGTTACGGGAGATTTCCAATGAAAATATTTGCCGGAGCTTTCTGCGTGTTAAGCGTCGCCACGCTTTTCTCGTTGCCTGTTCACGGACAATCGGCGGTCATCGAGCCACCGAAGTTTCAAATCGAGATTCAGACCGCGGGAGACGGATCACCGAAGTATATCGTGACCAATCTCACCGGCAAGACTGTAACGGCTTGCGCAGTCAGGCTCTCCTCGTCGTTGGAGAAAGGCGTGTCATATACGTTGTGGGATGCGCTAGTACAAGATGTGCGCCCAATCGAACCGGACGCAAGCATTTCGCAATATCTCGGTCACAGGGTCGGAGGTCCACTCCCTGATAAAGTCGAAGTCGTTGCAGGTGTTTGGGTCGATGGCGAAAATTTCGGAGATCCCGACTGGGTGAAAGCAATACTAAAGAATCGTGAGACGCTGGTAGTTGCCTACGAGCAGGCCATCACGTTGTTGCGACAAGGACTTGATCAAAACTGGACCCGCGACCAATACTTGCAAGCACTCAAAGACAGGCCGAATCAAGGCCCATTCTATGCGATCCGATCGACTGTAACGGCAAACAGGAATTTTGACATGCAGCCTCGACTATCGCATCGGGTCATGCAATTGATGTTGGACTCTTTTCTACAGAAATCCGACCAGCTCGGGAGGACCAAACCAATAGCAAGCGCCGTAACTCCCGGTTAATCGTTTACCGGGAGTTACGGTCTGGAAGCCGATAGACTCTGAGTAGCCCGTCAGATACCACGGCAAGCAGGGCACCGTCAGGCGAGAGAGCCAACTGGTTCTGATGAGCCTCCCACGGAGGCCACGGTGACCTTCCTTTGAGTTTAACCGCGCAAATATCCCGGCGATCGGGAATGCTGTACACAACCGCTCGATCATTCGATGGAAAGGGATACATATCCAGGGGTTCACTTCTCACACCTCTTTGCCTATTCTCGATTACGGCAAAGCGTTCGCCCCCGCTCGATCTCACTGCGCTGCCGAACGATCGATTCCTCGGCAGTTTCACTTGAAATAAAACCGTCGCGTCCGCCGTCACCACGGCCATATTGTTCCACGCTTCGAGTACTAACGTATTCTCTTCTACGAAGAAAGCCATAGAACTCCTGGCATGGGTCATTTGTTTGTCCAGTCCCACAGGTCGAAAGGGCCGCCAGGCGCGGTCAATCTCGCGAATACAAGTCTCCAATGGTTTATTGCAATGCCCAACTAGCAAGCGGTCCGAAATGTCTATCGTCGAGAAGTCTTCATTCCAGCTGGCAATTGGAGCAAACGTCTCGACGCTTATGAGCGTTTGTTGGTAGCTCCGCCCTGTGTGTGAGGAAAGGAGGAAAGATTGCCGGCTTGGGGAAATTCCCAGCTCTGAAGAGAACCCAAAATCCTGACAAGCACGCTCGGCTGGCAGGTTTTGTTCCCTTATTATTTCAAACGCAGGTGAGAACAAACGAAGTACGTTTCCCGTGCAGGTGAGAAACTTTCCGTCCTGGACTCCCAAGAAGCGAACCGGACTGGACGGCGTAGACCACTCCTGCAGACCTTGTTTCCGGCCTGTCATAGGGTCAACAACAAGGACGTGTAGATGCGCAGTCTTGGGCGTGAGCGGACCAATTTTCTCCGCTCGAGTCGAGTCGTCAACTGTCAGCCAGGCCAATGCAAGATGGCTGGCGTCGGTGAAATCGACAAATTTGCGCAAACGCTTCGTGCCGTTGGACGCGTCGTATCCGAACTTCCGAAGATCGAGTTCCAACAGCGGACGCTTTTCCCTGCGATCTGGTTCGGCGTCTTGGGACTGCGCTCGCCCAACGAACACGAACGCGATTCCCACCAGGATCAAGGCGACTGATTTTCTTTGGCTGAACTTTGCTAATTGCCAGTTCATCCCATTCCTTTGCTTGGATTCGCACTACGATGCGACGAAATCGCAAGGCCGCTCAAGTGTACACTCGAAAATGTGCTGACCCGGTCTGGATACGAACGTGGCTCCGATAAATTTGCTCATCGGGCAATCCTGCTCGCCATGATCCCAACGGCTAAACGGGGAGTGCAAGGCCGGGGCCATAGCGACATATCCACGCTTGCCAACACGATGTTGAAAATAAAAGAGGAAGACTCGGTTGAAGGATCAGTCCGTGTGTCGCTGTCAGTCAATTCCAGCACTAGTGCCAGCCTTGGCTGGCGGGGAATTACATTTGTTATCGACTCGCGATTCGTGTCCCTCCGTCACAGTCGCGGGCCAACTCCTTCCATGAGAAGGCCGGTGCGAGTCAAGACTGTTTTTACTTACGTCGGTTCTTTGCCTTCGAGCCAAGCCGCCTCTGTCGCCATCCTTCCATCCGCACTCGTTCGTGGAGCGATTGTCGCTCGGTGCCAGTTGGGCGTACCCGTTTCAGCAGGTGCTGCTACCTGATAATCGACCTCGGCTCCCATCGGTTCGATGGGGAGTTGGGCCAGGAGTTAGTCGCAGTCACCTGAACTCGGCGGTTGAGCTCGGCTGTTAAAATCCCCCTCACTCCTACGCGACTGCGGCCATCACTTTGTGGTTGTTCCGCAGTGGTTCATAGACCTCTCCGCTTACCCACAGCTTGTGAAGCAGTACGGCCAACTTCCGTGCTACGGCAACGACCGCTCGCTTTTTGGCATTCTTCCCTCCGCGTTCAGCAAGTCTCAGTCCCCAGCGCCGCAGATCACAGTCCTGTCCAAACGGTCCGAGAATGTAGTGCGCGCCCTGCACCAGCATCGTTCGCAGGTAAACATCTCCCTCTTTGCTGATGTGCAGCTGTGGCTGACTCATACCCGAGTTTCTGCGACCAGGGCGTAACCCCACAAAGCACCCCGCATCCCGGCTGCGGCGAAATCGGTGTGGGTCGTCCAGAGTCAGAACGTAGGTCAAGGCAATGAGTGTTCCTACTCCCTTCACTTGTTTGAGCCGTGCCACCTGGGGATAGACTTCCTTGGCGATTTGCTCGATCCGCCCGTCGTATTCCGCGATCCGCTCGTTTAACGATTCGATTTCTCCGAACAGCGGATCCAAGGCGTCCCTCAACTCCTGGCTCAGTCCTTGGGCCATTTCCCGATTCATTTTCTGGGTGCCACATTTCTGCAGCCGCTCGCCATAGGATTTCGTCAACCCGCGTGCGGTGTTCACCAACGCCGTGCGCGCACTCACCAGTCCCGCTCGAGCGCGGAGCACGGTGAGATGGATTTGCGCCTGGGCGCTGCGATGTTGCACCGGACCCAACAAGCCAGGGTCGATTCTGGCTAGCCGCGCCAGGGTCCGGGCATCGACTTGATCATCTTTTCGGCTACTGTCCCCGATCAGTCGCACATTGCGCGCGTGAGCTACGATCACTTCGTGCCCCAAGCGGGCCAACTGCCGGCTGACCCAAGGCGAATGGGTTCCGGTTTCTAGCGCGACCCGACTGCGCGGGATCCTGCGAAAGACTTCGTCGATTCCTTTCGGCGTCGTTGGTAGGTTGTGCTCCCCAATCAAGTCGCCCGATTCATTCAAAATGCAGTAATGGCTGAATCGGTCTCCCAGATCCAATCCGATGGTTAGCTTGTGACCTTTGAAATTCTCGATTCCGTCTAGCACGACAGTGCTAATCTTCCTCATAGCCGGTCTCCTTTATCTTGCGCCTCGAGCGCGTCGATCATTGGGAGCGTATCGCATCCCGCTGGAGACCGGCCTTCTCATCCCATCTGATAAGTCGCCTTGCCGGACAAGTGGATTCGAGGCATCTGAACAGGCTACAGACTCAATCCAGGCGGGTGGGCCAGCCTTTTCCGGCGGGGTTACTCTTGCGGCTGCCCGATCTTTCCCGGTGTTGGGGTTTGGGAAGCGTCGGGTTTCGGCCCCGCCTTCTGGACGCCGGATGGTAGAAGCTTGGAGCTTGAAGAATCCTCGCACGCACGCGGCGGGCTTGGCCCTTTTCCAATTTCAAATTTCCGAACCTTTACGCAGTAGCCCTCAAATTAGATCCAAGGAACTATTGACACTTGGTAATTACTGCGCCACCCTCGATGCGGTAGTGCGCAGTCCCTGAGCGCGAGGCTGGCTCTTCTGAGCTGGCTGGGAGCGCGCGCCGAATCGGCACATTATGTAGCTCACCTGTTCAGAGGTGAGGCATTGTGTTTTGATTTTGGTGTTGGTTCGAATTCAACACTACGGCCTCAGGTCTGAAGAGGTTGCGGAAAAATGGCCAATTCGACGACCATCCGAAGTACATCGAAGCATCGAGTTGGCGTGAATCGTTGCAAACATTAGACGCTGAGATCCTTCGCTTCGCTCAGGATGACAACGTTCTGGCTTTTTCCGCCAACTGTAAAGACCTGAGCTACATTGCGGAGCCTACCTTTGCTTGTATATCAGCTTTTTCAGCGCTTCCTGATCCGGGGCTAGAAGCTCGGCGATTCGCTGGTGATCGACGTCGGCGACTATGATTTGGCCGACCTCGGTGTTGACCTGGCGGAAAATGCCGTGAGACTTCATCTTTGCGGCCTGGTACTGATTGTCCTCGGTGGGAGTGACGTAGTGCACCGAGTCGGCCTTGAAGCGGTGCACCAGGAAGAGGTGGACGAGGGTCATCAGGCGCTTCCTGCGCAGCGATTCTGCAAAAGTATTCTGGTCGCGCACGGAGAGAATGCTGCGGCCGTGCCGGTCGTGGATGGGGGCGAAGACTACGTTGGCCACTTTCTCCTCGCCCTTGTCGTAGACTCCGAGCTCGAGCAGCTCCGAGCCCGCGCGGTGCGGCCGCAACTGCACGTGCAGCGTCGCGGGTAACTCGTAATGGCGCGTCCATATCGCGAGCCACTCCTCGAGCAGCTTCTTGGGCACTTCGGTCTGCACCAGGTGCTGGTGCTGCGTCGAGCCTTTGCCCATCGCCATGGTCGTCGCGGTGCGGCCCGACGTGGCGACCAATGCGGCGTCCGCGCGCGGTCCGCCGACGAGCGTCTGCGGCGTGCGGTAAGGCGACTCGACCATGCGGAGTTTTCGTTGCAGGCGCGCGAGCGAGAGCATGCCGTCTTGCTTGAGCGCGGTGGCGAACTCTTCGGCGGCGAGGCCGTCGATCTGATGGCCGCCGTAGGTGATGAAGTTGAAGACGAAGCCCAGCTTGCCGAGTTCCTCGGGGAAGCGCCGCATTTCCTCTTCGCTCATGCCGGTGGTGTCCCAACTGAACGACGGCGAGAGATTGTAGGCGAGCATCTTGTCGGGGAACTCCGCGTGGATCGCCTCGGCGAATTCGCGGGCGTCGGCGAGGTCGGCGGTCTTGGTCTCCATCCAGAGCAAGTCGGCGAAAGGCGCCGCTGCCAACGATTTCGCGATGGCATACGCAATGCCGCCGCGCACCTGGTAGTAGCCTTCGGGCGTTTTTGACGCCTCGCAATCCCACTCGACTTCGGTGCCGAGCGCGCGGGCCTTTTCGCGGGCGGCGTAGAGCGAGGCGCGGGCGGCGATGCGCCGCCACTGGTCAGCGCTCATCTCGAGCTGCTCGCCTTCGCTCTTGCGGAACTCGAGCACTTCGGCGACGGCTTCTCCGAAGGTCCTGAGGCGGGCCTCATCCTCCCACGCCTCGAGGAAACGGGCGGCGATGCGGTCGAACATGGCGTCGATCGACGTCTCTTTTCCTGCTCGCAACGACGCCGCCGCCTCAGCAGCGAGCGCCAATATTCCCTTCTTCTCCAGCCACTCGCGTGCGACGGCGTGTTCGCCGGGAGCGATGGCGTAGAGAAGATGGCCGTTGAGTTCGGTGACTCCCAACTCGAAGAAATGCTGGATGAGCGCAAGGAAGCAGGGCTTGTAGGCAGGAACGTCGGGGTTCGTCGCGCCGAGCAAGAAGGGTTGATCGCGCTCGTCGCCGCGGCCGTCGATTAGATTGGCGGCTTCGGCATCGGTGCGCGCGACGATCAGGCCCGGCACGCCCATGACGTCGAGCTGGAAGCGCGCCGCGTTCAATCGCTTGTTCTGCTCGTCCTGTGCCACGAGCACTTTGCCGCCTTGATGGCCGCACTTCTTCGTGCCCGGACGCTGATCCTCGATGTGGTAGCCCGGCACACCGACCTCAACGAAGCGGCGGATGAGATTGCGAACGTGCGGGTCGCCGCCGTGGCCGGTGTCGGCATCGGCGATGATGAACGGCCGGAAATCATGAGCGGGCGACGCGGTGCGCTGCGCCTCGGTCAGCCGCGAACGCAGATATTGCTGATTGCGATCCGCGGTGAGCAGGGCGCGCACGAGCGTCGCCGCTTCATCGGGCACCTGGCTGAGCGGATAGCTGGCGAGATCTGGTCCGGGCTCCTCGCTCGTGCCGCCTTTGGCGGAGGTCGCCCAGCCGCCGAGATAAATTCCTTCGATTCCCATGCGCTTCATGGTCACCGCTTGCCCCGGCGAGTACGGACCAAAGGTGGTGATGGACTTGCGTTGGGCGAAGAGCTGTCGCAAGCGATCATAGAATGCTGCCGCGGCCTCGCGCGCCACGGGGTATTCGGTGGTGATGCTGCCGCGCTGCTCCACCACTTGCCGCGCAGTGTAGAGGCGCACGATGCCCTTGAATCTGGGGCTTTCGAACCACTGCTGCGTCGTGGCGATTTCCTGATCGAACGATCTCATGACGGCGCTCCTTGGCTCTGGCGGCTGAAGTCGAGGTTCTCGGTGATGCGCGTTCCATCGCGCTCGAAGGCCTCGATGTAGGCATGGATGCGGGACTTGGCGATGGTCAGGTCGTAGTTCGCGAGGTTGAGGTTCAACAGGTCGATGTACCAGGGCAGCTTGACGCCATTGCTGACATAGTTCGCGACGATTTCGCGGGCGATGGGCAGAGTGGTGGCCTTCGAGTCGTCGTACACGTCGCGGTCGCTTGCGCGCAGCAGCTTCTCGTACTCTTCGGAGAGCAACCGCGCGAAGAGCGTCGCGTTGAAGGGATCGCCGGCACGCGCGCCGGTCGCGGGGTCGTCATCGGTGAGCCGCGCGCCCTTGTGCAGCCACTCCCAGAGAATGCTGACACGGATCTCACCGGTCGCCATGTCTTCCATCAGGTAGAGCTCGTTGTCGTTGCCGAAAAAATCCGCGGGCTTGAGAGCCGCGGCCTGGAAACCCTGCTCGAAAGCGTTGCCGTATTGTACGGCGACGCTCAGCAAATCGCGCGCGCCCCGGATGGTGCGCGGCGCCGGCTCGAGCAATGCCAGCCCGTCGGCGTCGTCTTGCGTGTAGGTGAGCGGCGGGAACGCGTGCCCGAGTTGGTTGTCGGCGCCGGCTTCCTCCCATACTGGCCGCACGATGTGCACCATCTTCCAGTGCGCCACCCACTTGCCGCTGGCCCCCGCGAGCATTTCGCGCTGGCCGCCGGCCTTCGCCCTGCGCATTCCCGCTGCGACGCCCGCCTCGGAGCCGACCGGGATGTTCGGTTCCATGCCGCCCTGCCAGAGAGCGCAGCGGCCGTTCCGGTCTGGCGAGTTCACGGCTCGTCGCACGCGATCCTCGTAGTTGCGCATATAGCCGTAGGTCATGCCGATCGCGTCAATATTCGGATTGAGGAAGCTCGGGTCCCACGCCATCGCGTCGGAGACGCTGTTGATGTAATCCCACCGCCCAGTGTTGAAGCCGACGAAGTGGCGGCCGAGCGCCGCGCGGATTTCCATCAACTGAAAGGTCGCCTCGATCTGCTCGACGAGGACGTACACCTTGATCGTGCCCACCGGCAGCCCAAGGTGCTGCTCGAGCGCGGCAAGCAAATCGTTCCAGAGCGCGGCTTCCTCGGCGGTCTGAATCTTCGGCAAGTAAAGGACGATCGACGCGCCCGAATCGCGGAGCCGCTGGTGATTGTTGACCACGTAGAGCGCCAGGTCGACGATTGAAGCGGAGAAGCCGGTACCGTCCTGCTCGCGCACATGGCGATCGTCGAGATGCAAACCGCGCGCGCGGAAAATCTTGGTGGTGAATTTAAGTTGTTGGCGCCAGTCGGCTATGATCGTTCGCCCGAAAAATCCCTGCGCCCATTTGTTCATCTCCGCGGCGACTTCTTCGGCAACGCGCAGGAAACGCGCGTCGCCGGCGATCGCGAGCCCCAGATTGCGCTGGTTTTCGAGCGACATGGTATCGACTTGCCCGAGCGCATCCTCGCCATCGAACATCCAGCCGTCGGCGCCCGAGAGCAGCGCATATGCGACGTTGCGCAAGCCGCTCTCGATACTCGCTCTCGGCTTCGTGGCGGGCCCGGTGCCTTGAATCCACTGGCGCTTCAGATCAGCCGGGATCTCGCTCCCTTCGAATTTGCCGTCTCGAGCATCCTGAACGCGGATGCCCGTGCGCGGAATCAGCGCCTGCGGATCGAGGAAGGTGATGCGTTGCCGCTCGCGCTGCCGGGTCAAGCGCCGCGCGATGCGCTTCGCCATCAACTCGCGCCGCTCGCGGTTGAGCGGCGCCAGCGCCTCCATCGCCTGCATCGCCGCTGCGCTATACACCTCTGGGTAAGCCGAGACCACGCCCTCGCGGTAATCAAGCCGTCGCGTCATCTAACTCATCCACCCCGAATCCTTGTACCAGCTTTACCGCGAGAGTCAACCAGTAGCGCAGTCACTTCTGTGTCTAGTCCCATTACATTACAGAGCGTTAGCAGGACATCCTTTACACTCGCTCGTACGCTCGCTTGCGTGCGCAGGGATTCCAGGCTTCTTGGGGCGGAACTCGCTGACTCGGACTTGCGTATCTTAGGGTGTTCGTGGGAGTCGAGATCGGTCGAAAAGCCTGTTCGGTTCCGGGACGGTTTAATCCCATGAGCGAGCAAAATGAGGGGTTGGCGGGGGCTTGTGCCTGTTCTAAGCCTATGCTATTAAAGGTCTTAGGGCATCACTTCGAGCGGCAAGTGAGTTGCCTTATTACATAGCGAGGTTATCCCGTTGGATATTGCTCGGCCAGATGTTAAACGGAAGAAGAGGCTGCGGCAGATCGGGTATGCCGTTGCCGGGCTGGTGGCTATTGTCCTGATTACCGGGGCTTTGCACACCTTGAAGCCTGCGGCGCCGAGCGTGGACAAGGCTACCCTGTGGCCGGGGACGGTGCAGCGCGGGCCGATGCTGCGCGAAGTGCGCGGGCTAGGGACCTTGGTGCCCGAGACGATCCTGCTGATTCCGGCGCAGACCGACGGGCAGATCGCGCAGCGCTATCTTCTCCCGGGAACCCCCGTCAAAAAGGACACGGTCATCTTCCTGATGAACAATCCGGAGCTGCAGCAGGCGGCGATGGATGCGCAGTACCAGGTGAAAGGTGCCGAGGCCGAGCTGAATAATTTGAAGGCGCAACTGCAGAACCAATTAATGGATCAGAAAGCCAAGGCTGCCGTGGTGCGTTCTGCTTATCATCAGGCGCAAATCCAGCGCGAGACCAATGCGGAGCTTTTCAAGCTGGGACTGACCTCGGACGTGATTCTGAGAACGTCGCAAGTGGCCGAAGAAGAACTGGGGAAGCAGAACGAGATCGCCGAAAAGCAGGTGGACACTTTCGCGAATTCGATTGACGCGCAGATTGCGGTGCAGCAGGCGAAAGTGGACCAGTTGCACGCGTTGGCGGGATTGAAGCAATCGCAAGTGGAGCAATTGAAGATCCGGCCGGGAATTGACGGCATGCTGCAGGAGCTGGACGTCGAGGTGGGCCAGAAGGTGACTGCCGGGACGGTGCTGGCGCGCGTGGCGCAGCCGCAGCATTTGAAGGCGCAACTCAAGATTGCTGAGACGCAGGCGAAGGATATTGTGATCGGGCAGAAGGCGACAATTGATACGCACAACGGAATTATCACCGGCCACGTGAGCCGCATCGATCCGGCGGTGCAGAACGGCACGGTGACTGTGGATTGCTCGCTCGAGGGCGAGCTGCCTTCCGGAGCGCGGCCGGATTTGAGCGTTGAGGGGACAGTGGAACTCGAGCGGCTGACCGACGTTCTCTTTGTCGGACGGCCGGTGCACGGCGAGGCGAACAGCACGATTGGTCTCTTCAAAACAAATGGCCCGTGGAACGATGCGGGCGAGGCGACGCGCGTGCAGGTGCAGGTGGGACGGACCTCGGTGAATTCGGTGGAAGTCGTGAAGGGCTTGCAGGTGGGGGATACGGTGATTTTGTCGGATATGTCGCAGTGGGATAATTTTGACAGGATACAGTTGAAGTAAGGGCAATTGGTTTGGGCTGAGAGCGCGAGACATCGAGTAGCTAGAAATTAGAGTTTCGCGAGGAGCGGACGACTATGGCTGACGGGACTGAATCCTTAATTAAGCTGGATGCCGTGACTAAGGTTTTTTATACGGATGAAGTCGAGACGCATGCTCTGGCGGGGGTGCATCTCGAGATTAAGACCGGCGAGTTTGTGTCGATTGCCGGGCCGTCGGGCTGCGGCAAGTCGACCTTGCTCTCGATTCTCGGGTTGCTCGATTCACCGAGCGACGGGAATTATTGGATCAACAAGCAGGCGGTGGCGAATCTTTCGCTGGCGGACCGCACGCGCATTCGCAACCGCGAAATCGGATTTATTTTCCAGGCGTTCAACCTCATCGGCGATTTGACGGTGTACGAAAACGTCGAGTTGCCGCTCACCTACAGAAGCATGCCGTCGGCCGAGCGCAAGAAGAGAGTGCAGGAAGTGCTCGAGCGCGTGGGGATGGCGCACCGCATGAAGCATTACCCCTCACAACTTTCGGGCGGCCAACAGCAGCGCGTGGCAGTGGCGCGCGCGCTGGTGGGTCAGCCGTCGATCCTACTGGCAGACGAGCCGACCGGAAACCTGGACTCGAAGAACAGCGAAGCCGTGATGGAGTTGTTGCGGCAACTGCACCGGGAAGGCGCCACGATCTGCATGGTGACGCACGACCCGCGCTACGCGAGCATCGCGGATCGAGCGATTCATCTCTTCGACGGGCGCATCGTCGAGGATACGGTCGGGACGCGCGTCGAGAGCGTCTGACGAATTTCAACAAAATAGCGCGGGCAACGCGCAACGAGCGGCGAAAAACAGCGGACTCATGGTGAGAGTTCGAATGCTAGTGGTGTTTCTGGACGCGGAGCGCGGGAGTGATTGCGCGGCCGCGGATTTTTGTTTGTGGGTGACAGATTTTTACCGCAGAGACGCTGAGGTCGCAGAGAAAAGCGGGAACTGAATCGGGGAGAGAGACTTGAATACATTGATACAAGATTTGCGGCATGCCATGCGCATGATGGCGAATGCGCCGACGTTTGCGGCGATTGCGATTCTGACGCTGGCGCTGGGGATTGGCGGCAACGCTACCGTGTTTAGCTGGATTCGATCGATTCTGCTCAATCCGATTCCTTCGGTGCGGGATTCCCAGCAGATGGTGGCGGTGGAATCGATCATGCCCAGCGGCGAGTACCACACCAGCTCGTATCCCGATTTCAAAGATTTTCGGGCGCAGAATCACGTTTTTTCGGACGTGATTGGATTCGAGCTTTCGGGCGTGAACATGAGCTTGCGGAACACGGAGCCGGCGGAACGCGTGTGGGGAATTATCGCCACGGAGAATTATTTCGACGTGCTGGGCGTGCGTGCTGCCATGGGCAGCACATTTCACGAGCAGGCGAATCAGGCGCTGAATTCCGATCCTCACATCGTGCTGAGCTACGGATTGTGGGCGCGGCGGTTTGGTTCGGATCCGAATGTGGTGGGCAAAATCGTTCATCTGAACGGGCATCCCTTCACGATTATCGGAGTGGCGCCGCGCGCGTTTTTCGGGACGATCGTGGGGATCGACGCGCAGTATTTCGTGCCGATGATGATGCAGCCTCAAGTGCTGCCGGGGGAAAGCATCGAAGAGCGCAATCCGACGTTCGTGCACATCATAGGGCGGCTGAAGCCGGGGGTGAGCATCGCGCAGGCGCAGGCGGATCTGGCGACGATCGCGGGAAATCTGGCGAAAGAATATTCGACGACGAGCGAGAACGTGGGCGTGTTTGTTGGGCCGGTGTGGAAGGCGCATTACGGCGTGCAGGATTTTCTGCGCAGCGTGCTGGGGTTTTTGATGGTGATCGCGTCGCTGGTGCTGCTGATTGCGTGCGTGAACGTGGCGAATCTGCTGCTGGCGCGGGCCACGGTGCGCGAGCGGGAGATTGCGATTCGCGCGGCGATGGGAGCGAGCCGCAATCGATTGATCCGGCAGATGCTCGCGGAAAGCGTGGTGTTGGCGGTGGCTGGCGGAATCGGTGGAATTTTTCTGGCGTTGTGGGGCGCGAACTTGCTGACTTTCTTTACACCGCCGGCGAAGCACTTGCCGATTGGGCTGATGCTCGGTGTCGATCGGGGCGTGCTGGCGTTCACGCTGATTCTTTCTGTGGCGACGGGAATTATTTTTGGGCTTGTGCCGGCGTGGCGTGGCTCGCGGACGAACTTGAATGAGTCGCTGAAGTCGGCGGGGCGCGTGACGGAAGGGCGCGCGGGAAGCCATCGCTTGCGCGACGCGCTGGTGATCGCGGAAGTTGTGTTCGCGACGGTGCTGCTGGTTTGCGCGGGATTGCTGCTGCGCAGCATGCGCAACGCGGAAGCGGCGGGGCCGGGATTCAATACGAATCATGTGGCGCTGGCTGCCTTCGATTTGCGGACGAGCGGTTATTCGAGCGAGGAGGCTACGCTTTACTACGACCGCTTGCTAGAGAAAATCCGCACGCTGCCGGGCGTTGAATCAGCGAGCCTCGAGCGATTCGTGCCGCTGTGGTTCACGGGACGCAGCTACTCGCCGGTGGAAGCCGAGGCTTATACACCGGCGCCCGGCGAGGATATGAACATCGATTTGAATATGGTCGGCGCGGATTATTTGCACACGCTGCAGATTCCATTGATTTCGGGGCGCGATTTCACCGAGCGAGACCGGCCAGACTCGCCGAAAGTAGTGATCGTGAATCAGACGCTGGCGAAACGCTTCTGGCCGGGACAGGACGCGACCGGGCATCGGCTGCGAATGTGGGGCGATTGGCGGACGGTGGTGGGCGTGGCGCGCGACATCAAATATCACCGCATGAACGAGCCGCCGCAGTCGTTCCTATATGTTCCGAACCTGCAAGCGCACGGGACAGACGCAAACATCATCGTGCGATCGGAGCTGCCGACGGCGGCGGCGGTGAACGCGGTGCGCGCGGCGGCGATTTCGCTCGATGCCAAAGTGCAGCCGCTCGAGGCGGATGATCTCGGCGGATTGCTGCATGTGTCGATGTTTGCGAATCGCACGGCGGCGTCGTTGGCGTCGGTGCTGGGCGGGCTTGGATTGCTGCTTGCGGCGCTGGGAATTTATGGCGTGCTTTCTTACAGCGTGAGCCAGAGATTCCGGGAGATCGGGATTCGCGTGGCGCTGGGCGCGCAGAAGGGGCACGTGTTGCGTCTGGTGGTGGGGAAAGGATTGCAGTTGGCGATTTTTGGCGCGGCGGCGGGAGCGGCGGCGGCGCTGTTGGTGACGCGGGCGATGAGAGATTTGCTGTTCGGAGTTGGCGCGGGGGATCCGTTGACATTTGTGACGGTGGCGGTCGGCGTGACGTTTGTTGCGGTGTTTGCGGCTTACCTCCCGGCGCGGCGGGCGATGCGCGTGGATCCGATGGTGGCGTTGCGCTACGAGTGAGTGGACGCGGATGCCGGTCCCGCATGCGGGACCTGCGCTACATAAGCATCGTTGGGCGCGATTGAGTTTATGGCGAGTTTGTGCACGAAGAGGCCCGGCTGAAGCGCGGGCCCTACGATCGGAGCTGACCGCGGAGGAATCGATGGGCGCTTTGATGCAGGACATGAAGTTTGGAGTGAGGATGTTGCGGAAGTCGCCGGGATTTACGCTGGTGGCGATTCTGACGCTGGCGCTGGGCATCGGCGCGAATACCGCGATTTTCAGCATCGTAAAGGCAGTGATCCTGCAGCCGCTTTCCGGCGTGCGGCATTCGGATGAAATCGTAGCGGTGGGCGACCATCATGCGGCGGGCGATACTTTTCCGCTTTCCTATCCCCTGTACCGGGCGATGCGCGACAAGAATGGCGTCCTGGAATCGCTGGCGGCGGACTGCCCGATTACTTTCGCGGTGAAATTCGGCAGCGAGACGAAGAGAAAATTCGGCGAGGTGGTGACCGGAAATTATTTCGAAGCGCTCGGAGTGCACGCGGAGCTGGGGCGGACGTTCACGCCCGATGACGACAAAGTGCCGGGAGGAGAACCGCTGGTGGTGCTGAGCCACGAGTTGTGGAAGACGCAATTCGGTGCGGATCCTTCGGCGATCGGGCGCAGCGTCACCATCGACGGGAAATTGTTCACCATCATCGGAGTGATGCCCGAGGATTTTCACGGCGCGAATGTGGGAATTCCGGCGCAACTCTATGTTCCAGCGATGATGCAGCCGGTGGTGCTGCCGGTAGAAGTGGCGGGCGGAAATATTTTGGAAGTGGCGGGCGCGAACTGGCTGTTTGCATTCGGAAGGCTGAAGCCCGGCGTGACGCCTGCGACGGCGCAGGCGGCGATGACGGTGAGCGTGCAAGATTTCGCCAAGTCGCAGGGCGAGACGTCGGGAACGGAAACTGCCGCCGTGTCTCCCATGTGGAAGACTCCGTTTGGAGCCGCGCCGACGCTGCTTCCGATCGTGGCGATGCTTTCGGGGACGGTGGCGTTTGTGCTGCTGATCGCGTGCGCGAATGTGGCGGGATTGCTGATCGCGCGCTCGACGGCGCGGCGGACGGAAGTGGCGATCCGCGTGGCGCTGGGAGCGGGGCGCGGGCGCTTGATGCGGCAATTGCTGAGCGAGAGCGTGCTGATGTCGCTGGTGGGCGGAGCCGCGGGGCTGTTGCTGGCGCTGTGGGCCACGAATTTCATGGCGCATCCGCCGGAGGCGCTGGGCGTGCCGTTGAGCCTCGATGCGCGGCTGGACGCGCAAGTATTTGGATTCACGCTGGTGGTGGCGACGCTGGCGGGAATTTTGTTTGGTCTTGCGCCGTCGTTGCTGGCATCGCGCGTGGATTTAGTTCCTGCGTTGAAGGGCGAAGAGGGCGGGCGGCGCTCGAGGAAGTCGCCGCTGCGTTCGGGATTGGTGGCGGTGCAGGTGGCCGTGTCGCTGGTGCTGCTCGTGGGATCAGGCTTGTTGCTGCGGAGCGTGCTGGCCGCGCGCGCGACGGATTTGGGCTTCAAGCCAAATGACATCCTATCGGTATCCGTGGATACAGGCCCGGCTGGGTACGACGAGGCGCGAATCAAATCGTTTCTTCGCCAGGCCATCGACCAAGTCGGAGCGTTGCCGGGAGTGCAAGCGGTAGCGTCGGCGCAGGCCGGACCGGTGGCGCAGGCGAACTCCTATTCGACAACGGTAATCGTTGATGGCTACCAGCCGCTGAGAGACGAGTCCATGACCGTGGGCTTCGACATGATCTCGCCCGACTTTTTCAAAACACTGGGCCTGCCGTTGCGCACCGGACGCGAGTTCACCTGGTCGGACGATGACAAAACGCCGCGCGTGGCGGTTGTGAACGAGACGATGGCGAAGAGATTTTGGCCGGGGAAGAGCGCCATCGGTCAGCGCGTAAAAGGCGAGACGGATAAATGGGACGAAGTGGTCGGCGTGGTGGCCGATACGAAGTACCAAGCGATGTCGGAGAAGCCGGCGCCTTATTACTACGTTGCCTTCCAGCAGACAGTGGGCTCGAAGATCGCGCTGTTCGTGCGCACCGGCGCCGCGCCCGAATCGCTGGCCAATACGATTCAAGCGACCGTGAGCAAGATGGATCCGGCGGTGAGCGTCAGCAACTTGAAGACGATGCGGCAGAGAATCGAAAGTTCGCTGGTGGGTTACGAGGGAACGGCGCTGGTGCTCAGCGTCGCGGGAATCATCGGATTGCTGCTGGCGACGATCGGAATTTATGGCGTGGTGGCGTATTCAGTCGCGCAGCGGACGCATGAAGTGGGAATCCGCATGGCGCTGGGCGCGAATCCGCGGAATATTCTGCGACTGATTTTGAGGCAAGGGATGGTGCCGGCATTAATTGGCGTGGCGATTGGATTGGCTGGCTCATTTGCGCTGACGCGATTGATTGCCGGGCAGCTCTACGGCGTGAAACCGACCGACCCGCTGACGTTGGCGGCGGTTTCGGTTTTGTTGTGCCTAGTGACCGCGGCGGCGTGCGTGATTCCCGCCAGGCGCGCCATGCGCGTAGATCCGATGGTGGCGTTGCGGTACGAGTGAGGGTTTTGTAGGGGAGGGTCTTTAGAGTCTGTGTGAGTACTCGGACGCCTTGTCAGGGCACGGCTTGAGCCGTGCCGTAACTGTCGCAAAATCACTACGGCTTCAGCCGCTGAGGTTTTGTCTCTCCGGTTTTGAAGCTGAATCCTTGAGTTCTCACACACGCTCTTTAGCCCTCCCGCAGTTCGGCCCCTGGGATTGTGTGCGATTGCGAACGTGGCGCGATCGGGCACGAAGAGACCCGGCTAAAGACCGGGCCCGACGTTCAGACTGAATCGTGAAGCACCGGGCGTGCAGAAAATAGGAGTGAAATCTGGGAGCGAGCTTGAGCGGGTTCTTGCAAGACGTGAAATTCGCGTTGCGGATGCTGCGCAAATCGCCCGGGTTCGCGGTTACGGCGATACTTACGCTGGCGCTGGGCATCGGCGCGAATACGGCCATCTTCAGCGTGGTGCAGCGCGTGCTCCTGCGGACGCTTCCTTATCCTCACGCGGAAAATCTCGTGCAGATTTCGAACAGCTACAAACCGGTGTGGCCGCAGCTTGGATTATCACCGGGGGATTACGCGGACTGGCGGCAGCAGTCGCGCAGTTTTTCGGAAATGGGCGCGTACGTGGCGATTTCGGCGGGCTTTAACATGACCGGTGAGGGCGCGACGGAGCGAGTTCAGGCGTGCTATTCGACGGCGGAATTGTTCCCGTTGCTCGGAGTCCGCGCTGCGCTGGGGCGGACATTTGCTCCTGAGGAGGACAAGACCGGCAGCGCGCCGGTGGCAATGTTGAGCCATCGTTTTTGGCTGAGCCACTTTGGCGGCGATGCGGGCGCGATCGGGCGGACGATCACGCTGGACGGGCAGCGCTACACGCTGGTCGGCGTTTTGCCCGGCGATTTTCAGCTCGAGACCTGGCCCGATATTTGGCTCCCGAGCGGGCAGTATCCCGATGATCTCACCGGGCGCGTCCATCATCCGTTTACCGTCCTCGCGCGATTGAAGCCGGGTGTCACCGTGGCGCAGGGACAATCCGAAATCGAATCTCTGAATCGCCACGAGCTCGAGGCTTTTCCCGATACGCACAAGAATTGGGGCGTGCTGGTGCAGCGATTCGAGGATCCCTCGGCGGTGAAACTGCGGCGAACGCTGCTGGTGTTGTTCGGAGCGGTCGGGCTCGTGTTGTTGATCGCGTGCGCCAACATCGTGAATCTGGTGCTGGCGCGAAATACCAGCCGCGAGCGGGAGATTGCGCTGCGCACGGCGCTGGGCGCGAATCGCTGGCGCATGATCCGGCAACTGGTGACGGAAAGTGTATTGCTCTCGTTCCTCGGCGGGGCGCTCGGAGTGCTTTTGGCCAGCGTGGGGATTGAAGCTTTGACGGCAATGCTTCCAGCGGATCTGGCGGTTGTGCATGACGTGACCTTGAACGGCGTCGTACTCGCGTTCACGCTCGGCGTTTGCGTGCTCACCGGCGTGGCCTGCGGATTGTTGCCTGCATTGCAGACGCTGCGCGCCGATCTGGGCAGCGTGATCAAGCAAGGGACCAAGGGATCAAGCGCGTTTGGGAGCCGCCGCGCGCATGACTTTCTGGTGGTCTCGGAAATTGCCATGGCCTTGCTGACGTTGATTGGCGCGGGATTGCTGCTGCGCAGCTTTCATCATCTTTTGAGCGTCAGCCCCGGATTTGCCACCGATCACGTGCTGACGATGCAGATTC
The DNA here is from genome assembly GCA_963812645.1 of uncultured Acidobacteriota bacterium. Lineage (GTDB taxonomy): Bacteria > Acidobacteriota > Terriglobia > Acidiferrales > UBA7541 > Palsa-147. The sequence goes on along the minus strand of CAWEVU010000010.1, from coordinate 254,375 downwards.
CGCAAGCGGCGATCCCCGCGTCGCAATTGAGCCAATTGTCGAACGATCAGTTGAACGATCTGGGGCGAAAGCAGTCGCTGCAATTCGAAGAGCTGGCCGCGAAGATCGAGGCGCTGCCGGGGGTGAAGCATGCGGGCGGAATCGACGTGCTGCCGCTGGCCTCGGCTCTGAAGCAAGCTTCGCGATTCGTGATCGAACGGCGGCCGGTTCCTGAAGCAGGTGCGCGGCCCGTGGCGCAGATTCGCAGCGTGAGCCTGGGCTATTTCGCAGCGGTTGATATTCCACTTCTTCAAGGCCGGCTGTTCAACCAGGCGGATTGGGCGCAGCAAAATGTCATCGTCGTCAATCAATCATTGGCGCGGCGCTATTGGCCCAACGGCGATGCGCTGGGTAAGCGGATTAATGTTTGTTCGCTGGCGCCGCAGCCGTGCTGGTTTTCGATCATCGGGATTGTCGGTGATGTGCATCAGTTCGGGCTCGATGCCGAGCCGACCCTCGATGTCTATTTTTCGGGAGGTTGGACGCCGTATCTCGTGATTCGCACCGCGGCCGATCCTGCGGCGCTGGCGATTGCGGCCACCGACGCGGTGCACAGGTTCGATGCGAATCTTCCGGTCGCGCAAGTGTTGACCATGGATGAGCTGCTCTCGGATTCCGTGGCGCCGCGGCGATTTGCGGCGGTTCTGATTGGCACGTTTGCCGGGCTGGCGCTTCTGCTGGCTGCCGTCGGAATTTATGGCGTCACGAGCTACACCGTGAGTCAGCGCACTCAGGAAATCGGTATTCGCATGGCTCTGGGAGCGCAGCCAGCGAATGTCCGCGGTCTGATTCTCGGCCGCACGATGAAGCTGGCAGCGGCTGGGCTGGCGCTGGGCCTGGCGGGCGCGTTCGTGGTCACCCGCTATCTCGGAAGCCTGCTCTACGAGGTGCGCGCCTCCGATCCGGCGACATTCGTCGTCGTAAGCGTGGTGCTGGCCGCGGCCGCGTTGGCCGCCTGCTTGATTCCGGCGCGCCGCGCCATGCGCGTCGATCCCATGGTCGCGCTGCGCTACGAGTGAGAGTGGAGACCTGGAATGAGGCGATTTCTAATCGCGTGCGAAATTATTAGAAATCGCCGTAACTTCAACAAAACAAAGGGCCGAGCTCATTTCTAATCGTGTCAAAACAGGCCCTCTTAAGCCACGAATCGGGCGATTTGCGGCTCACGAATTGGAGGCGTCATGAGCAACGTGATGCAGGACATTCGCTACGCGCTGCGGATGTTGCGCAAGTCGCAGGGATTCACGATTGTGGCGATTCTCACGCTGGCGATCGGCATCGGCGCCAGCACGGCGATCTTCTCGTTGCTCGACCAAATTCTTCTGCGGCGATTGCCGGTGCAGAAGCCGGAGCAACTCGTGGTGCTGCGTTCGCCCGGCGACATAAATGGCAGCCGCTGGGCCGACGGCGGGCCGGAGGGCCAGACATTTTCGTATCCGATGTTCAAGGCGCTGCGGGAGAAGAACGAAGCGCTCACTGGGCTGCTGGCGCGATACGTCACGAGCGTGAGCGTTTCTTACCAGGGCGATACGGAGCTGGCCGAGTGCGAACTCATCTCTGGAAATTATTTCGAGGTGCTTGGCGTGCGCCCGGCGCTGGGGCGCGTCTTCTCGATGAATGATGAACAGGCGGCGGGAGCGAATCCCGTCGTGGTTTTGAGCTACGGCTACTGGCAGCGGCACTTCGGCGCCAACCCGCAAGTTCTGAATCAATCGGTTCCGATCAATGGAACGCCGATGACCATCGTCGGCGTCGCGCAGGCGGGATTCAAGGGCGTACAGGCCGGAGAGTCTCCGGATGTTTTTATTCCGCTCACGATGACCGCGCAGGCGATGCCCAACGAGTGGAGCCTCGACGCGTGGGACGATTATTGGCTTCCGCTGATCGGCCGGATGAAGCCGGGAATGTCGATGAAACAGGCGGAGGCGTCGCTGCAGGTGACGTATCACGCGCTGGTGGAGGAGCAAGCGGCACGGACGACGAAGTGGGCATCCGAGACGCGGCGGCAGCAGTTCATCGATCGCAAGCTGCTGTTGATGCCCGGGTCGCAGGGGCGGCCCACATTGCAGAACGACGCGCAAGCGCCGCTGCTGGCGCTCGGTGGCATGGTGATTTTGGTGCTGCTGATCGTGTGCACGAACGTGGCGAGCCTGCTGATGGCGCGGGGAGCATCGCGAAGCCGCGAATATGCGATTCGAAGGGCGCTGGGCGCGGAGCGAGGCCGGTTGGTGCGCGCCGTGTTGATTGAAAGCTTGATGCTGTCGCTGGTCGGAGGTCTGGCGGGGCTGCTCGTCGCGGTGTGGGGCATTGACACTCTGACGCGAATTGCGTCGAGCGGCAACGGAATCGAGGGACTCTCGGCGAATCTTGATCCGCGGATTTTGACTTTCAATTTTGCGGTTGCCGTGGGCGTAGGAATTCTTTTCGGGATCGCTCCGGCGCTGCGATTTTCCAGTAGCGATTTGAACGCGGTGCTGAGAGATCAGGATCGCAGCGCAACTTCAGGGGCGGGCCACGTGCGGATACGCAAAGTGTTCGTGGCCGCGCAGATGGCGCTCACGGTGCTGCTGCTGAGCGGCGCGGCGCTGATGACGCAGACGCTCTGGAACCTGCGAAAAGTGGACTTGGGAATGAAGGTTGATCACGTGATGCAGTTCACGGTGTCGCCGTCGCTGAACGGCTATACGCCGGCGCGCACCGCGGCATTCACGAATCAGCTTAACGATGCGCTGGCGGCGCTTCCCGGTGTTCGAGGAGCGAGCGCAGCGCAAATCCCGTTGCTGGTCGGCACGGACAACAATTCAGGCGTCGAGATTGAAGGCAAGGTACGCAACGGAGACCCTGAAGAGCAGCGCGTGAGCCGGGACCGGGTGGCCCCGAAGTTCTTCTCAACCTTGAGCGTGCCATTGTTGGCGGGGCGGGAATTTTCACCGAGCGATACGCTGGACAGCCCGAAAGTCGCGATCGTCAATGAGACGTTCGTGCGTCAGTATCTGGCGGACCGGAATCCCGTCGGTGCGCGATTCGGATTTGGAACCGGCAACGGAGTGAAGATCGACGTCGAAGTCGTGGGAGTGGTGAAAGATGAGAAGTACGCGAACGTACGGGAAGACAAGCGAGCGTTCGTGTTTTCGCCGATCGCTCAGGATAAGACACTCGGCGAAGCAACATTTTACGTTCGAACATCGCAGGCGCCGGAATCGCTCTCCAGCGTGATTCGCGACACGGTGCGGAAAATCGATCCTTCGCTGCCGACTGCGCACATGAAGACCGAAGAAACGGTGGTGAGCGAGGACCTGGCCAGCGAAACGATCGTGGCGGGAATGTCGCTGACGTTTGGATTGGTGGCGGCGCTGCTCGGGTGCGTAGGGATTTACGGAGTGCTGGCGTTCTTGGTGGTGCAGAGGACGCGCGAAATCGGAATACGGATTGCGCTGGGCGCGATGCAAGATGACATCCGGCGATTGGTGTTGCGCGAGGCGGTGGTGCTGGTGGCGATTGGAGTAGCGATTGGGGTGCCGGGCGCATATGGGCTTGGACGGTTGATGGATTCGATGCTGTACGGAGTGAGCGCGGGACAGCCGCTGACGCTGCTGGCGGGGCCGGCGTTGATGGCGGTGGTGGCGCTGGCGGCGGCGTACATACCGGCGCGGCGAGCTACGCGAGTGGATCCGATGGTGGCGCTTCGATATGAGTAATTCGCGAAGGTGGTTGCATTCGTAGGGTCCGGCTTTAGCCGGACCGGGGTAGGACGGGATTGCGATTGTAGCGCGATCGTGCCCGAAGAGGCCCGGCTAAAGCGCGGGCCCTACATTCGGAGATGCGGAGGAATGAATGGGAGCGGTGATTCAGGATGTGAAATATGCATGGCGGATGCTGCGGAAATCGCCGGGATTCACGATCGTAGTGGTGCTGACTCTGGCGCTCGGAATTGGCGCGAATACGGCGATTTTCAGCATGGTGGATTCATTTTTGCTGCGGCCTTTGCCGGTGAAGGAAGGCGACCGGCTCGTGGTGCTGGCGTTCCAGCAGGGCAAAGGGCCGCTGCAAAATCAGGTTTCGGTTCCCGAATATCGCGATTTGGCGGCCCAAAGCAGCGGAGTGTTCGACGGAGTATTCGGCTACGAGTTTGGGCTGGATGGATTGAGTGTCAACGGCAAGGCCCAGCGGGTTTTGACCAATTACGTCACCGGAAATTTCTTCTCGACGCTGGGGATCAAGCCTGCGCTGGGAAGATTTATTCTGCCGGGCGAAGGAGAGACGATTGGCGCTGACCCGGTGATGGTTCTGAGTTTCGCGTATTGGAAGGACCATTTCGGAGGAGCGCTGGACGTCGTGGGCCAGAAAGTTTCCGTGAATGGGCGGCCGGTAACAATCGTGGGTGTCGCGCCGGAGGGATTCACCGGCATGTTCTCGCTGGCATCCGCTCAGGGGTATCTGCCGCTGGGGATGGCGACGACCGAGAATCCCGCCGACTTCATGACCAACCGCGGGTCTCGCAATATGGCTGTCCTTGCGCGGCTGCGGCCGGGCGTCGGCATCAGGGAAGCAAACTCATCGCTCGAGGTGATTGCGCAACGCTTTTCGCAGGACCATCCGGAAGTTGAAAAAGATATGAGCATCCAGGTTTTCCCCGAGCTGCGTTCGCGGCCGAATCCTGATCCGAACAACACCATCCTGCTGATTTCCGCAATGTTCCTGGGGCTGGCGACGATCGTCCTGGTGCTAGCTTGCGTGAATGTGGCGAACATTCTTCTGGTGCGGGCGACGAATCGCGAACGTGAAATGGCCATTCGCGCGGCGCTGGGGGCTGCGCGGGGCCGGCTGATGCGGCAGTTGCTTACGGAGAGCGTGCTGCTCGCGGTGCTGGGCGGCGCAGCAGGGATTTTGCTCGGGGCGTGGGGAAGCGCCGCGGTCGGCTCGATTCAGATCGGGGTCGATCTTCCCGTGCATCTCGATTTCAGCCTGGATTGGCGCATCTTCATCTTTGCGTTTACGGCCGCGTTGCTTACGGGCTTGATTGTCGGGGCCATTCCGGCAATCCGCATCTCGCGCGGCAATTTGAGCACGATCCTGCACGAAGGCGGACGCAGCGTTGCCGGAGGGCGGCAGCGCTTGCGGAGCGTGCTGGTGATGGCGCAAGTGGCGGGCTCGCTGATGCTGCTGGTCATTGCCGGATTATTTGCGCGCAGCTTGCAGAAGGCGCAGAAGACCGATCTCGGATTCCGTCCGGAAGGCGTCGTCAATCTCAGCATGGATCCGGCCGAAATTGGTTATAGCGATGCGCGCGGCATGGAGTTCTTCAAGACGGTGCTGGATCGCGTGCGGGAGCTTCCGGGCGTGGAGTCGGCTAGCCTGACCAACGCGGTGCCGATGGGTTACTTCAATGATGCGGACACGCTCACAATCGATGGGTTCGAGCCGCCGGCGGGCCAGGCCGCGCCGTTTGCAGTTTACAGCGTGATCTCGGCGGACTACTTCCGCACGCTGCAGATACCGCTGCTGCGCGGCAGGACATTCTCGGACGCGGACAGTGCGACCGCGCCGTACGTTGCCATCGTGAACGAAACGATGGTGCAGCGCTACTGGCACGACGTGGATCCGATCGGGCGGCACTTCCGGTTGGCGGGAGACGCGAGCCATCAGGTCGAGATTGTCGGCGTGGCAAAGAATTCGCGATACAACGGAGGAACGGGCGAAATCGGGGCGGCTTTCTACTTGCCTCTCGCCCAGCACTACGCGGGCAATTCTCTTACGACGCTGCAAGTGAAGTCTGCTGCGCCGCCGGCGCAAATGATCCGGGAGACGGAACAGCTAATCAGTAGGCTCGCGCCTGATTTGCCGGTGTTCGACGTGAGGACGATGACGGAGGCGCTCGACACGCTGAACGGGCTTCTCATTTTCAAGATCGGCGCAGGGCTGGCAGCGACGATGGGAATCCTCGGATTGATTCTCGCGGTGGTGGGCGTTTACGGCGTGATTTCCTACGCTGCCAGCCAGAAAACGCATGAGATCGGAATTCGCATGGCGCTGGGAGCGCGGCCGGCGGACATCTTGAAGATGGTGTTCGGAGAAGGATTGCTGATCGTAGGAGTTGGGATCATCGCCGGGCTGGTGGCCGCATTTGCATTCGCCCGCCTGGCCGGCGATTTCATCGCGGTGAGCACGACCGATCCGGCGACTTACGTGGCGGTAACGCTCGTACTCGCGAGTGTAGCGCTTGCTGCTTGCTGGATTCCGGCGCGGCGATCGATGCGCGCGGATCCTGTGGTAGCGCTGCGGCATGAGTGATCCGGGAAGGGCGTGCATGAAGAGGCCCGGCTAAAGCGCGGGCCCTACGTTCGGAGATACGGAGGCGCGAATGGGCTCGGTGATGCAAGATGTGAAATATGCATTGCGAATGCTGCGGAAGGCGCCGGGATTTACGCTCGTCGCGGCGCTGACGCTGGCGTTGGGGATTGGGGCGAATACCGCAATCTTTTCCGTCGTGAATGCTGTGCTGCTTCGGCCACTCGGCTTTGCACATCCTGAACAGCTCTTCGACGTCGGACAGGAATCGAAGCACGGATTCGAGACATTGAGTCCCGGGGACTATCTCGATATCGCGGCACAAAATCATGCGTTTGAGCAATTCGCGGCGTATCGCGAGGCTAGCCTGACTCTCACGGGCGCAGGGACGCCGGAAAAAATCTCGGGAGTGGTAACGACTCCGAATTTGATATCGCTTTTGGGCGTGGCGCCGCGCGTGGGTCACGGGTTTTTGACCGGACCAAATGCAGCTACTAGCGGCAGACAGGTGGTGTTGAGCTACGCGCTTTGGCAGCGCCGCTTCGGCGCCAGTCCGGGAATCCTCGGCACGACGATCTCGATTGACCGCGAAGCATTCACCGTCGAGGGAGTGATGCCGCCTGAATTTGCGTTTCCGCCCGAGGCTGAATTGTGGGTGACGCCGCGCGCGGGATTTCCGGTGCCGGAACATCCGCTGCAGCCTGACAACAATCCGGCGGAGTCGCGAGGAATTCATTATCTGGACCAAGTGGCGCGATTGAAGCCGGGAGTCACGCTGGAGCAGGCGCGAGCAGATCTGAATGTGGTGATTCAACAGATCGTTAAAGCGCATCCGGATTCGGATTTGATGGATGCGCATGTCTGGCTCCAGGCGCTGCAGGAATCACAAGTGGAAGATGCTAGGCCGGCGCTGGTTGCGCTGCTGGGTGCCGTCGGATTAGTCCTGCTGATTGCTTGTGCAAACGTTGCGAATCTGCTGCTGGCGCGGGGAACGGCGCGCAGCAAAGAATTTGCGGTGCGCACGGCGCTTGGGGCGGGACGAGCGCGGCTCGCGAGGCAATTGATTACGGAGAGTGGATTGCTGGTCCTGCTGGCAGCGGGCGCGGGAATTCTTTTGGCGATATGGGGCGTTGGCCCGCTCAGGTCATTTCTCTCGGCGACCGTTGGCTGGCTGCCGGTGGTTCATCCCGACGCGCGCGTGCTCGGATTTACTTCGGCTCTGTGTGTAGTGGCGTGCGTGGCGTTTGGGATTTGGCCGGCGTTGCAGGCATCGCGGCTTGATCCGAATCACGTTTTGAAGGAAGGCGGAAGAGGGACGCAACCCGCCAGCCGCAGTGGCCAGAACCTACTCGTAATCGTCGAGACCGCGCTGGCGCTTGTCCTGCTCGTGGGAGCGGGCTTGCTGCTGAAGAGTTTTTCCAAACTGGTTTCCGTGAACGAAGGATTTCGAACCGATCACATCCTCACTGCGGGACTTTCGCTCGCGCCGTCAAATTATCCGACGCCGGAATCACGCGCGCGGTTCGCCGGAAATATTCTACAGAACTTGCAAGTATTGCCGGGAGTGCGCAGCGCGAGCGTAGTCTCGAGGCTGCCGCTCAATCGGGGCTACAGTTCGCGCAGCTTCGCGATCGACGGGCGCAGCTATTCTCCGGGACAGAGCTCAGAGTTTGATCCGGCGGCCTACGTGACGGCGAGCCCAGATTATTTCGCGTCGCTGGGAATTCCGCTGCTCGAGGGGCGCACTTTTTCGGATGCGGACAGTGCAAGCGCGCCGCCCGTGGCGATCATCAACCGCGCTATGGCGGCGCTGTATTGGCCGAATCAGAATCCGCTGGGGCAGCGGCTGAAGATCGGGTCGTACGACGACAAGGGGCCGTGGATGATGATTGTCGGTGTCGTTGGAGACGTGCACCAACACTCCCTTAGCGAGCCGCCTGATCCAATGTTTTACGCGCCGTATGCGCAGGATCCATGGACATTCATGACGGTGGCCGTGCGGACCGCAAGCCCGCCTGCGAGCGCCGCGGCAGGGCTGGTCAGCGCGATCCGGAGTGTTGATTCCGAGGAAGCTGTGGATCACATACGGACGATGGAAGATGTGGTGTCGCTATCGGTGGCGCCGAAGCGGTCTCTACTGACGCTGATCGCCGCATTCTCTGGCGTGGCGCTGCTACTGGCAGGAGTCGGCGTCTTTGGGGTTGTTTCGTTCAGTGTCGGGCAGCGAACACACGAAATCGGCATCCGGCTGGCGCTGGGAGCCTCGCCGGCGCAAGTGCTGCGCTCGGTGTTGGCAGAAGGATTGCGGCTGGCAGCGATCGGCATCGCACTGGGAGCGTTGGGAACGCTGGCTTTGCGGGGGACACTTGCGCATCTCCTGTTCGCCGTGAGTCCGGCGGACCCATCGACGTTCCTAGCGGTGGGCGCATTGCTGCTTGCGACGGTGCTGATGGCGTGCTGGATTCCGGCGCGGCGGGCGACGCGGGTGGACCCGATGGTGGCGCTGCGGTACGAGTGAAGAGCCTGACGTGTGGGCTGCGATTCGCGATGTCCGATCTTGGGACGAGGGTATCCCGCAACTGGGCAAGACTGGGCGATTCCCCCTGCTAACCATTCTATAATTTACACATAACAGGACACTTAAACAAGATTGTGGCTGGTACTCGGAGTGCCGTTCAGATTTGCGTCCTAGTGGTGATTTCCCTTCCGCTGGGCCAGAGCGATTGAGCGACATGGCCTCACAAACCCAACCGATTATCGAAGAAGAGCGAGGAATCATTCCCAGGGTTCTGATAGCGGACGACCAGCCGGACGTGGTGGAAGCCTTGCGGCTGCTTTTGAAGACGCAGGGATACGACACGGAATCGGCGAGCTCGCCTGCGAGCATTCTTTCGGCGCTGGAGGGCCGCGAGTTTGATCTGCTGCTGATGGATCTGAACTACGCACGGGACACCACTTCGGGGCGCGAAGGGCTCGATCTGCTCGAACGCATCCAGTCGCGCGAGACGTATCCGCCGATCGTGGTGATGACCGGTTGGGCGACGGTGGGGCTGGCAGTGCAGGCGATGCAGCGCGGCGTGGGTGATTTTGTGGAGAAGCCGTGGGTGAATTCGCGGCTCATCGAAATTCTCGAAAAGCAGATTGCGCTGGGCCGCGAGCGGCGCGAGATGAAGCGCCACGAACGGGAAAACGAGCTGGAGCGCATCGAGTTCTCGGAGAAATTACGGCTGCAAGAGCAGGAGATGTCCGAGGCGCTCAGCATTCAGATGCGCTTGCTGCCTGCGGAAATCCCGCAAGCGCCGGGATATGAAATTGCGGCGGACTGGCGCCCGGCGCGAATCGTGGGCGGAGATTATTACGACGTGCTGCGATTCGACGAGAACACGCTGGGATTCTGCATCGCCGATGTGGCGGGAAAAGGAATGCCGGCGGCGCTGCTGATGTCGAATTTGCAGGCGGCGGTGCGGGGATTGGCGTCGCCATCGGTTTCTCCGAGTGAGCTTTGCGAGGCGATTAACCGGCTGCTGTGCCGGAGCATCGGCGGCGACCGGTTCATCACGTTTTTCTACGCCGTACTGGATATTTCGACCGGCCGGCTTCGCTACACGAATGCCGGTCATCCGACGCCGCTGGTGATACGCCGGGACGGATCGCACGAAGCGCTGTGCGAAGGCGGGAGAGTGCTTGGCGTCTTTGTGGGCGGGGAATTTCAGAATGGAGAGATTCAGTTGAGTGCGGGGGACCGCGTTGTGCTTTTCACTGACGGGTTGCTGGAGGCCCACGACGGAGCGGGTGATGAATTCGGCACGCAGCGAATTCTGGCGGAGGGGCTCTCGCTGCGTCATAGCGGTGCTGCCGCGGTGCTCAGCGGAATTTTTGAGAGGGTTCGCGAGTTCGGCGGACGTGAGTTTGAGGATGACGCGACGCTGCTGGTGCTCGCGGTGAGCGGCGGCGTCGGAGCTGACAGCGCGGCTCGAGTGTGAAGGTCAATGGGGCGTAGGGAAAGTAGGGCCAGAACGTGGGAAGTTTATTTGAGGACTTGAAGTATGCGCTGCGGACGCTTGGGCGGAGCCGCGGCTTTACGATCGTCGCCATTCTCACGCTGGCGCTCGGCATAGGCGCGAATACTGCGATCTTTTCCATCGTAAACGCGGTGCTCTTGCGGCCGCTCCCGTTCCAACATCCTGAGCAGCTCGTGCGCGTGTTCGATGATCTGAATGGCGCAAACGCAAGTGATGTAGGGATGTCCGTGCCGGAATTTTACGACATGCGCGAGCGCTCGGGCGTGTTCGACGACGTGAGCGTGCTCTGGCCGGTGAGCGCAGCGCTGGTGGGGGGAGATCATCCCGAACGCATTGAATTGCTGGCCACAAGCCCCGATTACTTTCAGATTCTTGGTGCACAGCCGGCGCTTGGGCGCGTTTATGGGCCGCGGGATGCCCAGGAAGGATTCAGCGATCCCGTCGTGATCAGTGACGGATTGTGGAAGCGGCAGTTCGGCGGCGATCCGGGAGTCCTTGGACATCGCGTGCACATGGATACCGATCCTTACACAATCGTCGGCGTGATGCCGCCGGACTTTCGCCACCCGGGTCAGACTCTCGAAGGCGACGTGGAGATGTGGGCTGCCGCGGGCTTCACCAACGATCCCTTCCCGCATCCACCGATACGCGCAGCGAACTTTTTGCCGGGAGCCATCGGCCGCCTGAAGACGGGGATGACAGTGCAACAGGCGCAGTCGCGGCTTGATACCTTCGTGGGGCAGTTGCGAGAGACCTATCCGAAAGAATATCCCGCGGCGTCGCGTTGGACTGTGCGGCTAGAGCCAGTACAGGAAAATTTGACGGGCAAAGTCCGGCCAACGCTAGTCGTGCTGCTGGCCGCAGTCGGATTCGTACTGTTGATTGCGTGCGTGAATATCGCGAGCCTGCTATTGGCGCGTTCCTCGGGGCGGCTGCGGGAATTGGCGATCCGCCAGGCGCTTGGTGCTTCCCGGGCGCGCTTGATACGCCAACTCCTGACCGAAAGCGTTGCATTGTCGGTGCTTGGCGGAATCGCCGCCATCGCGGTGCTGCTGCTGGCGCGTGAATCGCTGCTTGCTCTAGTTCCTGCGGATTTGCCACGACTGACCGAAATCCATCTCGACGCGCTAGTCATCGGCGTGGCGTTCATACTTTCCATCGCCACAGGTCTGCTTTTCGGACTGGCGCCCGCGCTGCAGTCATCGAGCGCAGACCCCAATCACGATCTGAAGGAAGGCAGCCGCGGCAGCGGGCGGAGTGCTCGCCGCAATCGTTTCCAAAATGCGCTGGTATGCGGCGAAATTGCGCTCTCGCTGATTCTCTTGACCGGGGCGGGACTGTTGGTACGCAGTTTCTGGAACATGCTGAGAGTCAATCCAGGATTCGAGCCCAACCGCCTCAGCGTCGGCCAAATCTGGATTCCGGTGCCGAACAATCCGCAGATGAATCCGTATCTGAAAGTGTCTGACCGCGCGCAATTCGTGCGCAATGTGATTCACGAGCTCAAACCGATTCCGAGCGTGAAAGAAGTCGCGATGGGCGTAAATCTCGGCCTGCCGTTTGTGAGCAGACGCTTCACGCTGCCCTTTACGATTGCCGGCGACTCGGATCCGAGCGCGCCGAAGCTGGCTGCTCCGATCGATACCGTCACGCCGGCGTATTTCGAGACTCTAGGAATTCCGATGCTTAGCGGCCGGGACTTTACGGACGCGGACACAGACACTGCGGAGCGCGTCGCCGTAGTGAATGATGTTTTCGCCAAGAGCTTTCTCGGGACGCGCGATCCGCTGAGCACGCAAATGATGTTCGGCACGCCGCCTGTAAAAATCCGGATCGTCGGAGTGGTTGGAAACGTGCGCGTGGATGGGCTGGATACGCCGGCGGTCCCGGAAATCTACCTTCCGATATACCAGGGTGGCGGATTCGGAATGGTGGTGTATCTGCGGACGAATACAAACGCGGAGGTTCCCGAAGCTGCGATCGCTGCGGCGGTGCATCGCGTGAATCCCGATCTTCCTGTGTTCGGCGCGCGCACGATGACTCAGATAATGGGAGCATCGATGGCGCGGCGGCGATTCGCTCTTGCGCTGATGGGAATTTTTGCGATGCTGGCGCTTTTTCTGGCGGCGATGGGAATTTACGGGTTGATGGCGTATGCGGTGAGCCAGCGAACGCAGGAGTTGGGACTGCGCATCGCGCTGGGAGCGCAACGGCGTGACATTGCGCTGCTCACGCTTCGACCGGGGATGATGCTGACGTTCGCGGGCCTAGCGATTGGGCTGGTGGGTGCAGCGATACTGACACGCTGGATGGCGGCGCTACTCTTTGGTGTGTCGCCGACCGATGCGCTGACATTCTTGGGCGTGCCAGTCATTCTTGGCATTGTTGCGTTGGCGGCTTGCTACATCCCGGCGCGGCGGGCGATGCGCGTGGATCCGATTGTGGCGCTGAGATACGAGTAGTTCTAGAGGCTGGGGACTGGACGCTTGAGGCTGGAAGAAGCGAGCGATCTGGCAGACGGTGCTTTTAGCGCGATCCGGTTTGTGGCGCGATCGTGCACGAAGTTGCCGGGCTAAAAGCCCGGCGCTAGACACGGCTCGTTTGAGAGCGGAGGCGAAGATGGGTGCTCTGATTCAGGATTTGAAATATGCGCTGCGTATGCTGCGAAAGTCGCCGGGGTTCACGGCTGTTGCGGTGATTACGCTGGCGCTGGGCATTGGCGCGAACTCCGCCATCTTCTCGGTTGTAGATTCTGTGTTGTTGAAGCCGCTGCCATACCCGGAGCCGGACCGCCTGGTGGCTGTGAGCGGCCTGAATACTCGTCTTGGTGAAAAGGGACGCGCGCTGAGTTATCCCGACATCGAGGATTTGCAGAAGCAGAGCACGGCCCTTGAACATGTCTCCGCTTATACAGACGCGACGGCCACGATCACCGGAGCGGGCGAGCCGCTGCACGTGCCGTCGGCGGTGGTCAGCGCTGAAACATTTTCGGCGCTCGGGGTTACGCCGATCCTTGGCCGCAACTTCGCACCGGGCGAGGACCGGCCGGGAAATTACGTCGCGATCCTCAGCCATGAATTCTGGAAGAAGCAATTCGGCGGTGATGCAGGCGCGATCGGGCGAGCCTTTGCACTCGACGGCCGCAGCTACACGATCATCGGAGTCATGCCGGCGCGTTTTGCGTTCCCTATCGATTCCGATCCACCGCAAGTGTGGACCACGCTTTCCGCCATGGCCACCTCCGAAAACGGCGAAAAGGCCGAGCCAGAGGAGCGCGGGGCGCACTTTCTCGCGAGCGTGGCACGCCTGAAGCCGGGTGTTTCGCTTGCACAGGCGAACAGCGAGCTCGATGCGATTGGCGCGCGGCTTGCGAAGGCCTACCCCGATACGAACACCAGTCTGAGCTTTCGCGCCGAACCGGCGCTGGATGCTCTCGTCGGCGATTTAAGGCCGCAGTTTCGGATTCTGTTTGGCGCGGTCGGGCTGGTGTTGCTGATTGGTTGCGCCAACGTGGCGAATTTGCTTTTGGCGCGCGCGACGTCGCGCCAGCGCGAATTCGCGATACGCGCGGCGCTGGGCGCGGGCCGCGGCCGGATTATCCGGCAACTTTTGATCGAGAGCGGAATCCTCGCACTTGCGGGCGGCACGGTCGGGCTGCTGATCGCAACGTGGGGCTCATCATTCCTCGCGCATCTCGCGGGGAGCAGCATCCCTCGTGTTGCAGAGACGGGCCTTGATGCGCGCGTACTCGCGTTTACACTGGCCGCTTCGATTGCGACCGCCATACTTTTCGGGATCGCGCCGGCGCTGCAGCTTTCGAAATTGGGTATCAGCGAAACCTTAAAAGAAGGAAGCCGCGGCGCGGGACATGGCGCGCATCGCAATTACTTGCGCAACGCGCTTGTTGTGGCCGAGACGACGCTGGCTGTGATTTTGCTTAGCGGAGCCGGCCTGCTGATCCGGAGCCTGATGAGCCTAGAACACGTGAATCCGGGCTTCGATACTCACGGCGTAATCACATTCAGCACGGACCTACCCGACCCGCGTTATCCGACACCGGAGATGGCCGAGGCTTTTTACCGGCAACTTCTCGAACGAGTGCGCGCGCTGCCAGGCGTGCAATCGGCCAGCGCGGTGATTCCGCTTCCGTTGAGCCAGTCGGTGATCCGCATCTCCTACGAGATTGAGGGCCGCGCGATTGCGAAAGCGGATCTGCCAGTAGCACACATGCGGATCGCTTCGAGTGATTATTTTTCCGTGATGCGGATTCCACTTGTGAAAGGTCGCGTGTTCACAGAAGCAGATCGCGCGGATTCGCCACCAGTCGTCATTGTCAATAAGGCTCTCGCCGACAAGATATTTCCCGGGGAAAATCCCATCGGAAAACATATCAAGCCGGGCCTGGCGATAACCGGAGAGGCGAAGATGCGGGAAATCGTGGGGGTTGTCGGCGACGTGAAACACAGAGGACTTGACCGGCCGGACGATCCCGAGGCTTACCTGCCTCAAGAGCAAATGGGAATCGGATTTATGTCGGGGGTGGTGAGAACGTCTGCGCCAGCGGCGAGCCTGGTGCCGGCGATACGGGAACAAGTGGCATCGCTCGACAAGGACATTCCGGTTTACGACGTGAAATCGATGGATGACTACGTCGCCGCGTCCGTTGCGCAGCCGCGGCTTGATTCGACGCTGCTCGGGATATTTGCGGGGCTTGCGCTGGTGCTGGCGATGGTCGGGATTTACGGCGTGATGTCGTTCAGCGTTGAACAGCGCACGAATGAAATCGGGATTCGCATGACTTTAGGGGCGCAACGCAGGGATGTGCTGCGGCTGGTGTTGCGGCAAGGATTGGCGATCGCGACGATCGGCGTGGCGCTGGGAATTGCGGGCGCGCTGGCAACTTCGGGATTGCTGAAGAGCATGCTTTTCGGCGTGCGGCCCAGCGATCCGGCTACGCTCGCCGAGGTGGCCGTTCTGCTGGTGGGATGCGTGCTGGCCGCTTGCTACATCCCAGCGCGGCGGGCGATGCGCGTAGACCCGATGGTCGCTCTGCGATATGAATAAGAGGCGAATTTATCCTCGATTGAAGGTGGGTGCGAATTGATTCGAATGGTTGACGTGGAAAAGTCTTACGAATCCGGCGCGGGAAAAACGTGGGTGCTCCGCCGGATCAGCCTCGATATCAAAGAGGGCGATTTCATAACCATTATGGGTCCATCTGGTGCGGGGAAATCCACGCTCATGGGCATCATCGGGATGCTCGATGGCTCCTGGAAGGGCGAGTACTACCTGATCGAGAACGCCGTGCATAAGCTCGATAACCGGCGCCGTGTCGAGCTGCACAAAAAATACATCGGTTTCGTGTTTCAGCAGTACCACCTGCTCGACAATTTGACTGTGGCGGAGAATCTCGATTTGCCGCTGTCCTACCGCGACATCAAGAAATCGGAGCGCGACGCGATGGTCGCCGACATCCTCGATCGTTTCCAGATCGTCGGCAAGAAGGCGCTGTTTCCCAACCAGCTATCTGGCGGCCAGCAGCAACTCGTCGCGGTCGCGCGGGCGGTGATTGGCAATCCGAAATTAATTTTGGCCGACGAGCCGACCGGCAGCCTGCATTCGAGCCAGGGAAAAATGATCATGGATCTACTGAAAGGACTGAACGAAGCGGGCACAACGATTATTCAAGTGACACACAACGAAGCCTGGGCGGCCTACGGAAACAGAATCATCCAGCTCGCGGACGGTTGGATCGTGGATGGGCAAACCAAGGCGGGCACGGCTTGATCAACGGGGCGAATTCAGACGAGGAGGAGTTATGTCGCGGAACGAATATCTTCGGGAAATCGTAAAAGGTGAGCTCGACGCAGCGCACATCCGCGAAATGCTAGCCGACGGATGGAAGCCGCGCGCGGTGGAATGGGAGCGTGAAGCTCCTGCGGCAAGCGAAGGCGCCCCGCGCGTCGAGGATGTGCCTTACGGCTTGCAGATCGCGCCCGATTGCGGGCATCTCGAGGAGAATCCCGACGAAATGAGGATCCTGTTTACGATGATGGAGTTGGTCGTTCAGGATCGCTCGCTCTCGCGGATGGCCGAGGAGTTAAATCGGCGCGGCTACGCGACGCGCGACGGCAAGCCTTGGACTGCGCTCGCGGTGTATAACATTTTCCCGCGCCTGGTGGACGTGACGCCGCGAATTTTCTCGAGCGAGAATTGGAAATCGCGACGCAGCGAGATTCCGCGAGTGGCTTGGAATTCCTGACCACGCGGCAACGCGGGGCCGTTGCGCAATGACGGACGAATCCCTGAACATCGCGGAAGAGATCGCTGGACGCCTGCGGCAATTGCAAGGCCGCAAGACGCCCGAAATCCGCGCGATGCGCCGCCAATTTTCGAAACGCCTCAAGACGGCGCCGGCGGGCGCCGTGATGGGCATCGCGGAGAAGTTGCTGGCATCTCCGGGGAACCACCATCGCCTAGTGGCCTACGAATTGATTTATCACCACAGACCGGCGCTCTCGCAGGTCACGGGCCGAGACTTGGAGATGCTGGGACGCGGAATCAGTTCGTGGGATCAGACCGATGAGTTCTGCATCTTCCTTGCGGGGCCCGTCTGGCAACGGCGGCAGGCGGCCGACAGCGTGATTCACAAGTGGGCTCGCTCGAATGAACGGTGGTGGAGACGCGCGGCGTTGGTGGCGACCGTGGCGTTGAACAGCAAGTCGTGGGGCGGCCGGGGCGACGTTCGCCGTACGCTACAAGTCTGCCGGATGCTCGAGAGCGACCGCGATCCAATGGTGGTGAAGGCGTTGTCGTGGGCGCTCCGGGTGCTTGCAAAGGTAGAACCGAAAGCGGTGCAGCGTTATGTCACTGAACGAGGGCCCGCGCTCGCCGCTTTAGTGCGGCGCGAAGTCCGGAACAAATTGACGACGGGGCTCAAGAATCCGCGCAGGCGTCGGATGACTACGAGGCGAGCCGCCGGGCGCAGGCGGTCTCGCGCCGGACGAGGCCTATAAGCATGCAGAGAAGAAGCCCGACAGCATGCGCGAGTGCGGTGCGATGGCTTACGGTCACATTCGCGAAAAGCCGAAGCGATTATCGATGGGTAAGATTACAATCGAAGGCTCCCAACCCTCTCGGAGGAATCGCTGTTGGAAACGCTGTGGCAGGACATTCGATTCGGCGCGCGAATGCTGGCGAAGAGCCGCGGATTCACGATTGTGGCGGTGTTGACGCTGGCGCTTGGCATCGGCGCCAACTCGGCGATCTTCAGCGTCGTCAACGCCGTGCTGCTGCGCCCGCTTCCGTTTCGGGATCCGGACCGGCTGGTGATCGTTTGGGAAACTTCGGCGGTGCGGGATGTCCAGAAGGGCGGCTCCGCAGCCGGCGATTTTCTCGATTGGCGCGAACAATCCGGCATTTTCGACAAGCTCACGGTTTGGAGAAAGTGGACATACACGGTGCAGGGGAACGAGGGGCCGGAACAACTTTACGGCGTGAAGACGTCGGTCGATTTCTTTCGTGTTTTCGGCGTGAAGCCGATGATCGGCCGCGATTTTCTCGAGGATGAGGAAATTCCGGGACACGAGCACGTCGTAATTCTGAGCTATGCGCTTTGGCAGCGGCAATTCGGCGGCGATCAAAGTTTGCTTGGGCGGCCGATCACTATCGACGAGCAGCCCTACACGGTCGTCGGGATTCTGCCGCCGGGATTTTCGCCACTGGGATTGAGCCGGGAAAACGATGTGTGGATGCCCGTGGCGTTCGATCGCGCGCAGCGGAATTACACGGACCATACGTTTATCGTGCTCGGGCGGTTGAAGCCGGGAATTCCGATCGCGCGCGCCGACGCAGCCATGAAAACGCTTTTCGAGAACATGAAAAAACAGGGCAGCGGCGCCGATCCGCAGGACAGCGTGAGCGTGGTAAGCATGCACGACGATTTGACGGTCGGACTGGGCCCGCAATTGCGGATTCTGCTGGGAGCCGTGGGCTGCGTGCTGTTGATCGGCTGCGCGAATGTGGCGAACCTGCTGCTGGCACGCGCGGCTACGCGCGAGAAGGAGATTGCGCTGCGCACGGCGCTGGGCGCGCGGAGGTTCCGCCTCGTTCGCCAGCTCCTGACCGAGAGCGTGATGCTTGCGCTCGTTGGTGGAGCGCTCGGCTTGCTGATCGCATACGGCGGACTGAACATCATTCGAACGATCCTGCCCGAGGCGGGGACCCCGGGCGAAGTTCCGCACGCGAATTGGATCGGCCTCGACGGCACGGTCCTGGGATTCACGCTGCTGGTATCGATCGGCACAGGAATTATTTTCGGCCTCGTTCCCGCAATGCAAGTTTCGCAATCGGCGCTCGGCGAGACTCTTAAAGAGATGGGGCGAGGGACGACGGGAGGCCGCGGAGGCCGGGCGGTGCGCGCCGGTCTGGTGGTGGCGGAGGTGGCGATTTCGCTGGTGTTGCTCGTGGGTGCGGGGTTGCTGATTCGCAGCTTCGTGAAGATGATGAGCGAAGACTTGGGGATTCATGCGGAAGGCGTGCAAACGATGCAGGTGTGGCTGCCCGAATCGCGCTATCCCGACACGACGCGCGTCGTGAATTTCTATCGAGACGTCATCTCGCGCATTTCCACGATTCCCGGCGCGCAGGCGGCCAGCGCGGCGAATTTCGTTCCGCTGAGCGGCTGGCGGGATTTTGTGGATATCGACATCGAAGGCCGGCCTGTGCCGAAGGCGGGTGAGGAATTTACTTCACAATACGTGGTGTGCGATTCGAATTTCTTTCACACCATGGGCATGCGCGTGAAGGAAGGCCGCGAATTGGCTCCCGCTGACGGGCCCGATGCTCCCGGCGTCGCCGTCATCAACGACGCGCTCGCGCATCAGTATTGGCCGAATGAGGATCCCGTCGGAAAGCAGATCCGGGTTCACTTCGATGCGACAAAAACGCCGTGGAGACCCGAGCCGCGTGAGGCCTGGCTCACGATTGTCGGAATCGTGGGGAATATTCGCGAGTGGGAGTTGGGCGAGAAGCGCCCCGGCGAAATCTATCTGCCGTACCTGCAGAACCCTTCGCGGCTCATGAGGCTGATGGTTCGCTCGAATGACCCCACTGCGATGACATCCGCGATGCGCAGCGCCGTTCTCTCGGTGGATAAGAGCCAGCCGGTCGGCGAAGTGCGAACCGTCGAGGATTTCCTGGACGCGGCGATGTCGCAGCGGCGGCTCGGAATGGTGCTTCTCGGTGTTTTTGCTGGGCTGGCCACATTTCTCGCGGCCGTGGGTATATACGGCGTGATGTCCTACGCGGTCTCGCAGCGCCTGCACGAAATCGGGATTCGCATGGCGCTCGGCGCGCAACCAGGAGACGTGTTGCGGCTTGTGGTGCGCGAAGGGCTGCGATTGACGCTGATTGGTTCTCTGATCGGCGGCGCAGCCAGCATCGTTGCGGCGCGGTGGATTGCCAGCGACCTTTACGGCGTCAAAGCCTGGGACCCAGCCACTCTGGCGGGCGTGGCGGGATTGTTGATTAGCGTCGCGCTGCTCGCCTGCTACATTCCTGCGCGGCGAGCGACGCGCGTCGATCCCGTGAGAGCATTGAGGTACGAATGACTTCAAGTACAGAGACCCGGGAAGGCCCCGGACAGAATAGAGTCTATCGGGAAAACAGATCAACTATGTTTCACACCCAAAATAATCGAGTCCGAGTGCTCGTCGCAGACGATCAGGCCGACGTGCGTGAAGCGCTGCGCCTGCTGCTGAAGACCGAAGGAATTGATACCGAGAGCGCCGCGTCTCCCGCAGCGGTGCTGGCGGCGCTCGAGACGCGCGAGTTCGACGCCCTGCTCATCGATCTCAATTATGCGCGCGATACGACCTCCGGACAGGAAGGACTCGATCTGCTCTCAAGCATCCGCGCGAAAGACAGCACCGTGCCGATCATCGTGATGACGGCGTGGGGCAGCCTCGAGCTGGCGGTAGAGGCGATGCGCCGCGGCGCGAAAGATTTCATTCAGAAGCCCTGGGAGAATGCGCGGCTGTTGGCGATCTTGAAAACGCAAATCGAGCTTTCGCAAGCCTTAAAGCGCAGCCAGCGGCTCGAAGCAGAAAACCGCCTACTGCGCGCCGAAGGCCGCCCGGCGATGATCGCTGAGTCGCCCGCGATGAGGCCCGTGATGGATCTCATCTCGCGCGTCGGGCCTTCGGATGCGAACGTCCTGATCATGGGCGAGCACGGCACCGGCAAGGACGTCGTGGCGCGCACTCTGCATGCCCTCTCGCCGAGATCTGGCCGGCCGCTTGTCACCGTAAACGCCGGCGGGCTGCCGGAGGGAGTCTTCGAAAGCGAGCTTTTCGGCCACGTGAAGGGCGCGTTCACAGATGCGAAGGTGGACCGCGTAGGAAGATTCGAGCTCGCCGACAGCAGCACACTCTTCCTCGATGAAATAGCCAATGTCCCAATGAATCTGCAGGCCAAGCTGCTGCGCGCGCTTGAAACCGGAGAATTCGAACGCGTCGGCTCTTCGGCCACCCGCCGCGTGGATGTCCGCATTCTTTCGGCGACGAACGCCGATATCTCCGCCGAAGTTCATGCGGGACATTTCCGCGAAGACCTGCTCTTCCGTCTCAACACCATCGAAATTCAACTGCCGCCTTTGCGGGAAAGAAAAGAAGACATCCCGCTTCTTGCGCTTCACTTTCTGCGCCAGTCAGCCCAGCGTTACCGCAAGAATCTGACGGGATTCGAGCCTGTGGCGCTGCAACTGCTGCTCGATCATCCGTGGCCTGGCAACGTTCGCGAACTCGATCATTCGATCGAGCGCGCTGTGCTGCTCGCGGAGGGAGATTCGGTACGTGCGAGCGATCTGGGGCTTCGTCAAGCGCGCGAAACCTCGTTGCGGCTCGACGATATGGGGCTCGAAGAAGTCGAAAAAGTGCTGATTCAAAAAGCGCTCGCGCGTTATGGCGGCAATGTGAGTCACGCGAGCAAGGCCCTCGGCCTGAGCCGCAGCGCGCTTTATCGCCGCCTGCAAAAATACAGCCTTTGAGGCCACTTCCATACGAGCGGCGCATCCTCCTGCTGGCCCTGGCGGCAGGCGGCGTGAGCACCCTCGTCGCGCTGCTCTTATTGTGGTTCGGCAATTTCTCTCCGAAAGAACAATGGACGCTGACGGTGGTGATCATCGTCGCGTGGCTGGGATTCGCGTTCAGCACGGAGCAGCGCGTTGCGTTCCCCATGCGCACACTCTCGAACCTCCTCGCTGCGCTGCGCGAGGGTGACTTCTCGATTCGCGCGCGCGGCGCCAACCGCGATGATGTGCTCGGCGAAGTTCTTCGCGAGGTGAATGCCCTCGGGGAGACGCTGCGGCAGCAGCGCCTCGGCGCGCTCGAAGCGACCACCTTGCTGCGAAAGGTGATGGAGGAGATCGACGTCGCAGTTTTCGCATTCGATGGCGCGGACCGCCTGCGCCTCGTTAACCGCGCCGGAGAGCGCCTGCTCGACCAGCCGGCCGTGCGCATGGCGGGGCGCACGGCCAGCGAGCTTGGCCTCGCGGCGTGCCTCAAGGCGGAGGGCCCGCAAATCGCCTCCGTCGTGTTTCCCGGAAAAGCGGGGCGTTGGGAGATTCGCCACGGCATGTTCCGCGAAGGCGGGCTGCCGCACCAATTGCTCGTGATTTCCGATGTGAGCCGCGCTTTGCGCGAAGAGGAACGCCAGGCGTGGCAGCGGCTGATTCGAGTTCTCGGGCACGAGCTGAACAATTCGCTCGCGCCGATCAAGTCCGTCGCGGAAAACCTCCTCACCCTGGTGAAGCGGCCGCGCCGCGCAGAGGACTGGGAAGATGATATGCAGCGGGGCCTCGCCGTTATCGCCGCGCGCTCCGATAGCCTCGCGCGGTTCATGAATGCCTACGCACGCCTCGCCAAGTTGCCCGCGCCGGTGCTTCAACCGATGGAAGTGAGCGCCTGGGTCCGCCGCGTCGTGGGACTCGAGCCGCGCATGAAGGTCACTGTCATGCCCGGGCCCCACCTTAGAATTCAGGCCGATCCCGACCAGCTCGATCAATTGCTCATCAATCTCGTCCACAACGCAGTGGAAGCGTCGCTTGAAACCGGAGGCGGCGTGAGTGTCGGCTGGGAAGCTTCGGACGGCTACCTGGAAGTCCGCGTGGTCGACGAAGGCCCCGGAATTCCGAACCCAGCGAATCTTTTCGTTCCGTTTTTCACCACCAAGCAGGGCGGTTCAGGTATCGGCCTAGTGCTGTGCCGGCAAATCGCGGAAGCGCATCGCGGAAGTTTGACGCTTGAGAATGTGAAGGACGGTCACGGCGTGGCGGCCCGGCTTCGATTGCCGGCTGCGGGCTAGAGTTAATCCCAGGCAAGAGCGCGCACGCACTGCTCGATTTCTCGCGTGATTTCCTCGGTGCTGGCGCCGCGATCGAATCTTACCGGCGCGCCGATCGAAACGCGAACTGTGCCGGGCCGCGCGTGGCTCTTGTCCGCCATGCGCACCGCGTACAGCCCATCAATCCGCATCGGCACCACCGGCACTCTCAACCGCAAGGCCAGCAGACCGATTCCGGGACGAAAGGCGGCAATTTTTCCATCCGGAGTCAGCTCGCCTTCAGGAAAAATCAAAATACTCTCGCCGCGATCCGTCAGCTCACCTGCATACGCGAAGCTCTCGCGATAGCCCGAGCGGCGCGGCAGCGGAAATACATTGAACAGCGACACTACGAGCAGATAGCTCACCCGCTCGATCAGCGATCGAAACATCCCCATTTGTTTCGGCGGCCGACGCATCGCGGCGAGGTTTTCGCCGTCCATGGAAACGGCCAGCCGGTGACGCATACGCGGCGGCAACACCGCCAGGACGAAGCCCACGTCGAGATACGTCACGTGGTTGCAAGCAACGAGAATCGGCCCGCGAATCCCGCTCAAGTGCTCGCGCCCTCGAATTCTCGGATACGCCAGAATCATTGTCGCCGGCCAGGTCAGTAAGTAATAGATGAAGATCCGAATCCACGGCACCGGCCAGCGATTCACCCACCTCGGATAGACGAATTCGGCCGCCCGCGGTGCCGGCTCGCTCAGCAAGCGTTCGAGATCGCCGAGCGTTGAGGCATCGGTGAAGCGCGTCTCGTTTAAATCGACCTGATAGCGCTCCTCGATCTCGCTCATCAACTCGACGCGGTCCACCGAGCTCAGATTCAAATCGGCAGCGAGGTCGGAGGAGGCGGAAAGGCTTGCGGCCGGACGATTCGTCATGCGCGCCACAAGCGAAGCGAGCGCGCTCGACGCCGGCGCGGCAGACGTTCCCGGCGGAGCAGTAGGCACGGCAAACGCATCCGAGATTACCTGGCGAATTTGTGGAAGCAGCGGCTTCTGCGTCGGCGTTCGCGGAAAATCCTGATCTCGCCAGACAAAGCTCCGGCGTATGCGCTGATAGGAAGCCAGTGATTCATTCGCCTGGCGCACCACCGACTCCGCGATTGCCGCCCCGTCGCCCGATTGCTCTCGCAATAGCAGGGCTGCGCAGGGTTCCTCGTTTCCGCTCCCATTGAGATCCAGCCCCAGAACGACGCAATCGCGGACGCGCGGATCGGTGCGCAGCTTCGCCTCGAGATCCTCGGGAAAAACATTCATTCCCTCGGGCGTGACGATCACATTTTTCTGCCGTCCGCGAAAATACAGATTCCCTTCCGCGTCCCGCTCGCCGAGATCGCCGGTCCGGAACCAGCCGTCTTCGCCGACCGCGGACTCCGGCCGCCCGCCTTTCCAATAGCCCGCCGAAACATTTTCTCCGCGGACCAAAATCTCGCCGTTGGCATCGAGTTTCACTTCGATGCCCGGCATTGACTTACCGATCGAGCCGCGGCCGAGATGGAAGGGGTGATTCAGGCTCACCAGCGAAGTCGTCTCTGTGAGGCCGTAACCCTGAATGACAGCGTAGCCGAGCCGGCTCCAGAATTTCTCCGCTTCGGCGGGCAGCGCAGCGCCTCCCGAAATCAGCGCCCAGAATTTCTGCCCGAAGCGCGAATGAATCTTGCGAAAACGCCACCAGCGCCGGAGGAACTTCTCACCGTCAGCACGCTCGAAATCGCGCCGGAATCGCTCGGTCTTGCCCTCGGCTTCCAAATCCCGTTCGAGTTTGTCGCGCAAGGATTCGATCAGGCGCGGCACGGTGATGAGGACTGATACGCGCTCGCGGCGAATCGTTGCGGCCACGTCGCCGGGCCGCAGGGAATCAAGAAAAATCGTCGTCGCGCCGAGAATTTGCGGGACGAAGATCCCGAGCAACTGGCCGAAAACGTGGCTCAACGGAAGTAGATTCAAGAACTTCAGCGGATGAAAAAGTCGCTCGTATTTCCGGTAGCGCGCGATTTCGCGCTCGATGGGCTCGAGATTCGAGAGCACGTTTCCGTGCGTGAGAACGACGCCCCGCGGCTCAGCCGTCGTGCCCGAGGTGAAGACAATTTCGAGAGGATCGTTGCGCTGCAGAGCGCTAGAATCATACGGCTCGAGCGATCGGCCGCTCACAATCTCCTGAATATCTTCCAGAACGATGCCAACAATCCCCGCTGGCGGTATTTCGCGCGAAATCACCGCCAATCGCGGCGCTGCCTCCGCTATCACTCGCCGCGCGAATTCGGGCGACGCGATGGCGTCCATCGGCACCACAATCGCTCCCCGCAGCAAACATCCGATAAATACGGCCAGCCACTCGCCGGTATTCGGCCCCCAGAGAAACACGCGCTCGCCGCGAGCGATGCCACGCGCCTCGAGTTCGCGCGCAAACTGCGCGGCGACGCCCAAAAGCTTTCTCCACGGCCACCGTTCCATCCGGTAGCCCTGCCGCCACGCAACGGTCATCTCACGCGGAGGACGCGAGTCCGGGCGAAAATATTGAGCCATTGAATCGTGACGCATACCACTCGGAGTTTCCCTCATTCCTGTGGAAATTGGAAAGGACTTCGGGCAACCGGCGCGTCGTGAAGAAAAAAACGGCGGCGGGCTGATGCCCGCCGCCGGAGGTTAATCGTGAAATTGTGTCCGCGTTACTGCTGCGGCTGTGGCTGCGGTTGCTGCGGCGCGTCGGCTGGCGGCTGCGGCAAATCCACCTGTGTTTTCGCGACGTCCGGTTTGGGCGGCGTTGCTGCCGTCGAAGCACCAGGCTTCTGGTAGAAAGTCAGGAACGGCAGGAATGGCGTGACTTCGAATGGCATTTTTTCCCGCGCGGAAATCAACGCCACAGCCTTGGCCTTGTTCATCTCGACCTTATCACTCCAAGGGTCGAGTTTGACGCGCGCGCCAAGCTGCAACGCCGGAATCTGGTCGAGCTTCCCGGCCTGGAGCTGCGGCGCAGCCTTTTCCAACTCGTCCGCAAAATTAACGCTGTTGCCGAGCTTCGGGTTAATCAGCGATTGAAGCGCCTTCTCTTCGTTCTGGAGCTGCTTCAGGAACAAACCAGCGGCTGCCAGCTTGTCCTTGTACGGCGAATTCTTCAGCAGCTCGATGGCTTTGGCGTTCGCCAGGTCCATATCGTGCTGCGTATCCCGGAACGAGAGCCGCGTCATGATCTCAGTGGTAGAAATATTGGTCAGATCGTTGAAGCCCCATTGGTCGGTCTGAGGCTTGGTCACGATGATGGCGCCCATCTGCTCGGCCAGCATCGTCGCCAGGGTCGCCTCATCCGGCAGCACATCCAGCAAGCCGCGGCTGAGAACCAGCGTGTGGCCAATGGAGAACGATTCAAGCGTCGAGGTCAGCAGAACCCGGCAGCGAATTTCCGGCTGAATATCGAGATTGTTCGTGACTTCGATATTGTTCACAACCGTGGAAAGAATTTTGTCCACTTCGCCCGGCGGCGCGATCAAGCCGGAACGCTGCAGCCGCTCGAGGACGTTGTCTTCCGCCTCATGCTGCCATTGCCGCTCGGCCTCAACCGGCGACGGATCCTGATTCGCAGTAGTTTGGTCCTGAATTGCGCCGGGAGCTTCGACGGTCAACTCTGCGAACTCCGATTCCCGCGTCATACCCCTCAGCGCGTAGCCCCACAGCCGGCTCTGTGATTTGAACCGGACTTCCCCTCCGAGCGCATCTTTCAGATTGGATTCCTGGCTGAAGACGTATGCTGGGAGCCAGACTCCGGGCTGCATATTCACGCGCCAGGAATCAAAGTGAAGATTAAAGCCGCCAAAGCTCGCGATCGGCGTGTACACTCCGTTGAAGCGCACGATCGTATAGTCCTGATCGTTTGCCCAGATGCGCCCCTTGAACCGCCCTTTGCCCGAATTCTTCAGCGGCGTCACGTCGAACACCACGCAGCGCACCTCGCCCAGAAACTCGCGGCGGACATACTCAAAGGCATAGTGCGAGCGATCGAATCCGTTGGTATCGACAAACACCATCTGCAAGAAGCCTTCGGGAACATATTCCGAAGAGAAGAGGTGAGAAAGCGGTCCGGCAGGATTCAGCTTGCCCTTTACTCCGCTTTTCGGCTTGTCGAGAAGCGACCTATCGACGATGCCTTTGGAGAAATCGGCGAGCCCGAGGAAGTAGTGATCCTTCACCGGCACAGCGCCCAAGTCACGATCGGACTTCATGTCCTGAATGTAGGTCTCGATCAGAGGCGTGTACTGCCGGATGGTGGCGACTTCTTGATGCTCGCGAGTGGTGATGCGATCCACCACCTGGTCAGTCGCGGAGGGCGCCTGCGGAGCCTGCGCCTTTGTCAAACCGGGAATCGCGGCAATCATTGCCGCCAATAGAAAATACTTCTTCCACGTGCGCATTGAAAATCCCCCCTACGCTAAATCTCGATTGATTGCGGAACCGCTCGCGTTAATACGCCAGCTCAAACGTAATATGTACCAACCCGTTGAAATCCACCGGCTGCCCATCCTGGCGAGCCGGCTTGAACTGAATCTGGCGTGCCGCGGCTTCGGCTGCCTCATCTAAACCATACCCCAAACCGCGAACCACGCGTTGCACTTGTACTTGGCCTGATGCCGTAAATACAACCTGTACAACTACGTCACCTTCGATTTTTTTCTCGCGCGCTTCCTTGGTATACGACGGGCGCGGCTTGGAAATAATTTCGATCGGCTCGGATTTCGCCGCTACCGTAGCCTGTTTCGCAGTCGGCGTGGGCGCTGCAACGTTCTGCGCGCCAAATGCTCCGGTCTCTACCTTGCCGCCAGCGCGGCCGCCGCCGTTCGGGCTGCCTGCCGCTGTGCCATTGCCGAATCCTGCGCTAGCCACAATGCCCTTGGCGCCCTTCGCGCCTCCCGTGCCGTTGCCATAGCCTGGACCCGGCGGTAGATCGAAGGCGCCCTTCACAGCGATGTTCGGCGAACCGTGGCTATTCGGATTTGCAGGAACGCCATTCGGATCTCCGAAGCCGCCCGTCTGCACTTGCTCCCGCGGCTTTTGAATCGTTGGAATCGCCGAACTTCCAATCGATGTCGGCTTCTTCTCAACGAAGATGTTCTTAAGTCCCGGAGCGTCCGGATTAGGAGTGTCCTTCTTCGCCGTCGCCGGCTTTACTACCGGCGAGGTGAAAACCGGCGTCATAATCTTCGGCTTCGGCGGCGCAACGGGCTCCGGCGGAATTACCTTGGCGATCACCGGCTGCTTAATCGGCGCCGGTTTGAAGGTTTTTGGAGGCGGTTGCGGCTTCCACGCCACGATCGGAGGCGCTTCGATCGGCGTGATCCAGCGCTGGCGCACCATCTCAAGCTTCTGAGGCATCAGCAACGGGATTCCGACCAGCAGGACGATTCCCAGACATTCAATTCCAAATCCCGCGCCGAAAAACCGTAGACGGGATTGCCCGTCTTCCAGCGGAGAAAATAATACCCTCGAACTCGTAGCCATCGCTGTCTCCGATACTTCCCAGAATGAGAAGCGCGCGCACAATACGCCCGCCACAACCATTAAGTACTAGTCAACGGGCTGGGAGAATAGGACCGAAGTACTATTCTAGCTCCGGTCGTGTTGAAAGCATAACCTGTTCCGATTCTGTCCTTAATGCCGGTTTCCAACGAAAAACACATCCCCTTCGATTGAACACCGCGGCTGGGTCGGAGTTTCGTCTTGAGACGCCCCCGTAAGTCACCTGCAAGCGCCTAGCCAACTTAGATGCAGCTTCGCGTTCTTAGGTCGGTTCGTAGTCTCAGCGCTGGGGGCGGAGCAGAAAAGAGGGGGCACGGTCTAGTTGACGGTGCCCTCCTCCATGGTTCGATTCGATGGCTGGGTCGAAATTAGCGCGCGTCAATCGCGACGTACGCTGTTATACCACCACGATTCACGAGCAGCAAGACCGGTCCTTTGCCTGCCGACTGAATGGCATGCTCGTACTCGCTGACGCTGGTCACTGCCTTGTGATTTACTTCCTGAATCACGTCTCCGCGATTCAGGTTGGCCTCGGCAGCCGCGCTGGACTGATCCACGTTGTCCACCACCACGCCGCGGACGCCGGCCGGCAATTGGAGCTGCTCCGCAATATCCGGCGTGAGCTCCTCGACGTGAACGCCATCGAGCGATGAGCCGGAATTTTCCGTTGCCGGAGCCTTCTCGTCCTTCTCAGGAAGCTCGCCGAGCGTGACGTTGAATTCCTTCTGCTGACCGTCGCGCACCACCTTCAATTGAACAGAAGTGTTCGGCGCCGTCTGCGAGACTCGCAAACGAAGGTCGTTGGCGTCCTCCACCTTCTGCCCATTCAGTCCGGTGATAACGTCGCCTCGCTGCAAACCAGATTTGCCCGCGGGCCCGTCCTTAGTTACGTCGCCAACCAACGCGCCATTCGAATCCTGCAATCCGAACGACTTCGCCAGTGCCGGCGTGAGGCTTTCGATGTGAATCCCCAGATAACCGCGCACTACTTTGCCGTGCGCGATGAGCTGATCCATCACTTCGTGCGCCATGTTGATTGGAATTGCGAAGCCAATGCCCTGGTTTCCGCCGCCGTTGCCGGGAAGGATCGCGGTATTGATCCCGATCAGATTCCCATGCAAGTCAACCAGCGCACCGCCGGAGTTCCCGTGATTGATGGCCGCGTCGGTCTGTATGAAGTCTTCGTAGTCCTCAATCGCGCTGCCAAGCCCGCGATTCTTCGCGCTGACGATACCCATCGTGGCCGTCTCGCCGATTCCGAAAGGATCGCCGATTGCAAAGACAACATCGCCGACTTCGACCTTCGAAGAATCGCCAACTGCCAGCGACGGCAGTCCAGTCGCTTCAATCTTCAGCACGGCCACATCCGTTTTCGGATCCGTGCCGATGACTTTGGCCTCGAGTTGCCGGCGGTCATTGAGCGTCACTTTGATATCCGTGGCGCCTTCCACGACGTGATTGTTCGTCAGAATGTAGCCGTCCGAACTAATGATCACCCCGGAGCCGAGACTCGACTCCCGTTGAGTACGCGGCTGCTGATTCTGGTTGCCGAATTGGTCGCCGAAGAACTGGCGGAAGAAGGGATCATTCAAAAATGGCTGTCCGCCCGTGGGCGCCTTCACCATTTTCGACGACGAAATGCCAACGACCGCGGGAAGCGCCGGCTTCACGATCGCAGAGAATCCATTCGAGAATGATCCGAGACTTACCGGACTCGGATTCCCCGCCATCCTCAACGCCACTTTCGCAGCGCCCAGCACCGTATGGCCAGACCAGTTCATGGCCCATACGCCAAATATTCCTCCCGCCACCAAGGCTGCCGAAAGCACCGTCAAGGCAACCCAGCGGCGTACTCCAATCACTTTGCTACTCATTTCTGCTCTTCTCCTTTTTTCGATTCCAGCGGGCTAGTCAGCCCTTAGAATTTGCGATTCCGTGATGTATAAGGGATTCGTCCTGGCTATATGGTCTCTGTGTTCTGCGGGGCATCAGACTGAAACCGAGCCCGCTTCCCATTAGATGCAGACGCAGCAAAGCGCGTTGGGTAAGCAGGGCTGGGGACGCAAACATTTTCAAACTCACGCGTCTAATACAATTATATTACGCTCGAAACGCTCGAGGGAATGCCCTGTTTTTCGCATCATCGAAACTGGTCAAGCTTGATGCCCGTCTAAGCCTCACGGATGAGATTGCGCATTTGAGCGTACGCCGCCCTGATTGCAAATCCAAGCTCTTCATCAAGGAGATTTCAGAATGATACGAAGACTCGCAAGCACCGTGTGCGTTGCGTTGCTCCTTCTCTTCGCCGCGGCGCCCGCGCGCACTGCGCGCAATAATCACGATGGCGCGCCGCCCTCCGATGCGGATCTCGACAGAAAGCTCGCCTCCATTGCCGGCGAAGCCATGATGGACGGTAAGCCGTATCAATATCTCGAAGAGCTAAGCGACGACATCGGTGGCCGTGTCACCGGCACCCCTCAAGCCGCGCAAGCAATTGCCTGGGGCGCCGAGAAGATGAAGTCCATGGGTCTCGAAAACGTTCATACCGAATCGTGGCAGATGTCGCGCGGATGGACGCGCGTCTCCGCCAGTGCCGAAATGCTCTCGCCCGCGCATCATCGCATCACCCTCGATTCTCTCGGCTGGGTTGGCTCAACGCCCGAAGGCGGAGTTGAAGCCGACATCGTTACCGTGAACATGTACCAACTCGCCGACGAAATGAAGAACAATTCCGGCAACTGGGCGGGCAAGGTCATCCTCGTCGTGCACAAAGGCGATCCCCCGGCGGACCGCCACTCCACGTTCGCGCAGTTCGGACCATTCCTGAAAGCAGCGTACGCGGCGCATGCCGTAGCAGTCATCGGCGGGCAGGGCGGCTCGAAATCCGAGGGCATGAATCTGACGCACACCGGTGTGCTCGGCTTCGACACTTTTTACGACATTCCCGTCCTCAGCATTGCACCGGAAGATCAAGGGCAGATCGAGCGCTTTCTCGAGCGCGGCAAGACCGTGCACATTCGCATCAATGTTCAGAATCGCGTCACTGCCGGGCCGGTGGATTCCGCAAATGTCGTCGGTGAAATCCGCGGCACGGAGCATCCCGAAGAAATCGTCGTCGTCGGGGGCCATCTCGATTCCTGGGACCTCGCCGAAGGCACGACGGACAACGGCATGGGTGTGACGACAACTCTTGGCGCCGCCGAGGCCATCGTGAAATCCGGCCTCAAGCCGCGCCGCACTCTCCGCTTCGTTCTCTTCACCGGTGAAGAAGAAGGTCTGCTCGGCTCGCTCGCCTACACCAGGATGCACCAGGCCGAACTCGCGAATCATGTCGCCGCCGTGATTCTCGACAACGGCCAAGGCCCCGTCATAGCAATGAATCTTGGTGGCCGCACTGACCTGATTCCCGCCGCCAAGGACTTCGCGAAAAATCTGCGGGCGTTCGGTGAAATTTCCGTGGATGACAACGTCGAGTTCGGCACCGACACCGGCCCCTTCTCGATTGCCGGACTCCCGGGCATCAATCTCGATCAGGACTCGCCCGACTATAAGTACACGCACCACTCTGCCGTGGACACCTACGACAAAGTGAAGCCCGACATCCTTTCGCGCGATACGGCCGTGATGGCGCTCACCTCCTTCTGGATCGCCGACCGCGCCGATCGCCTCGCGAGCCCGTGGCCCGCCGAGAAAACAGCCCGCATGCTGATCGACAAGCATCAGGACGGCTTCCTGAAGAGATTCGGAATCTGGCCGTTCGGTGATCTAGGGAGTGAGCCGGAAAAAAAGAACTGACCCAGGAGGAGGCATCGAACGATGCCTCCGTGCGAATCTCGAGGAAATTCAACTAATCAATTTCGCCAGTCCGAACGCCACGGCTGCGGCCAATCCACCCACCAGCACCGTCTGCGATCCGGCTTTCCACGGCTTGACGCCCGTGAAGTATCCCTTGAATGCGCCGAAAGCAAACAGAGCAACAAGCGTGACACCAACCGACACCCATAGCGCATCCAATACGTTGTGAATGAGCATGTAAGGCGCCAGCGGGATCAATCCCCCGACAATATACGACGCCGCGATCGTCCCCGCGCTTCTCGACGCCCGTGCCGGATCAGGCTTCTCCAGCCCAAGCTCGAAGCGCATCATGAAGTCCACCCAGCGATCGTTGTTCGAACGAATTACCTTCACCACCGGCTGGAGCTGCTCGTCGCTCAAGCCGTATTCACGGAATACTTTCACGATTTCGAGCTCTTCTTGGTCCGGAATCTCCTCGATTTCCCGGTATTCCCGGAGCTTCTCCGATTCGTAATGCTCCGAATCCGTCTTCGCCGCGAGATACCCGCCAAGCCCCATGGCGATCGATCCCGCCGCGATCTCGGCGAGTCCCGCCGTGACGATGATTCCCGTCGCGGCCGCCGCAACCGCTCCAGTCAATCCCGCAGCGAGCGCGAATGGAACGGTCAGTCCGTCCGACATCCCGATCACTACGTCGCGCACCGCGGCCACGGTCGTGAAATGCTTTTCGACGTGACTTGTCGTCGGCATTCTCTCTCCCTCAAAACGAAGCGTCTGGGAATTTCCACGGCGCCCGCGCTATCCGGCATCGCGCGGAGTATAATTATGGGGCAGGACTGAAATCTTAGGAGGAAGAAATGAGCCAAGCAACAAGTCAAGGCGCGGCAGCCCAAACCACCCATGTCCTGCCGCCTCTTCCCTATGCGTTCGACGCGCTCGAGCCCTACATCGACGCGAAAACGATGGAAATCCATCACGACAAGCATCACGGCGCTTACGTCACGAACCTGAACAAAGCCCTCGAAGGCAACGCCGATCTGCAGAAGCTCTCGGTCGAGCAATTGATCGCGCAAATTGATCGCGTGCCCGAGAATATCCGCACCGCGGTTCGCAATAACGGCGGCGGCCACGCCAATCACTCGATGTTCTGGAAGATCATGAAGAAGGGCGGAGGCGGCGAGCCCAAGGGCGAGCTTGCCGATGCTATCAAGTCTACATTCGGCAGCTTCGCGGACTTCAAAACCAAATTCAATCAGGCTGCTACCACGCGCTTCGGCTCCGGCTGGGCTTGGCTATTCTCCAAGGACGGCAAGCTGACACTCGAATCCCTGCCGAATCAGGACAATCCCCTCATGAGCGGCGGCAAGCCGGTGATGGGCCTCGACGTCTGGGAACACGCCTACTACCTGAAGTATCAAAATCGCCGCCCCGAATACATCGAAGCCTGGTGGAATGTACTCAACTGGGACGAAATCACAAAAAACTTCGGCGCAGCGAAGAAGTAAGCGCGAAATCTCTTCAAACAATCGACGCAAAACAAACGCCCCGGAAAAATCCGGGGCGTTTGTTTTTGTACCGCTGGCGTCCCCGCCGGCATCTTACGAGCGCAATCTCAACAAACACCGAACTCAACCGCGGACGTACCTCGCCACTTCAACACCTGCCGGCCTAAAGGGCCCGCGCTTACACAAACCACGCCTCTTAATGCGCCCAAATCTTCCCCGGCTCCGCCTCATACGGATAAACATGCACCATCCAGTTGAACACGATCGGCATCCAGCGCCCACCGGCCGCATCGCAAGCATCCCGCGTGGCAATCGCCCCGCGCAGTCCAAACTGGCTCCAATCGGCCTGCTTCATCGGCACATCCTTCGGCGGCAAACACAAATTCACATGCTCGTGCCAGTGCGCGATGCTGAGCGGAATCCGTTCGTTCAATTGATCCTCGCTCAATTGCTTCGGCGCCGTGTACATCGCGCCTTCCAGCCGGTATTCCCCATCCACCTTCTTATAGAGCAGCGAAGTTGGCTTCGCCGGATCGAACGTGAATTGCGCCGCGAGCGCATTAGTGTAATTCGTGAAGTGATAATGCTGCTGCGGAATATTCGGCAGGAAGATCTTGAATCCATCGTTCAGCGCGACGTGGTAGTCCTTGTACTTCGCAATAGCAGGCCGCAATTGCTCCACAATCTTTTCCGCGCGCGCCTCATCTCCCGGCGCTTCCGGCCGCTCAGAAGTCATCTTCATGTGCGCGCTCATTTCCATATGCATGCCGGACATGTCCTCATTCGCCGCCCGCGCCGCCTGTGGCGATTGATCCGTGCCATGCTGAATTTCCCCCATGTCCATGCCTTGCATGTCCGGATCCGATTGCTGATGAGAATGCTGCTGCCCCTGCGATTGACCCTGCTGCGCGCGCAGCCCAGGCAAGAAAGCCAGCGCGGCCGCGGTGATTCCAATCAGCGTCCACTTCGACTTAGTCATGGCCGATGTCTCCTACCTAAGTTAACGCTGCAGCAGCGAAAATGTTTCACGTCACCAGTTACCATGCGCGATGCAGCAACGCCGTCAAAAGCCCTTCGGCGCGACGCGGGCGCACGGAAATAAAATGAGGAGGCTCTGGGGGAAGCCTCCTCGCTGGACTTCCGGAGGAAAGATCGGCGTCTTCGCCGACCCCAGTGAAACCCCGAGGATCCGAAATAGTTGCGCTGCTGGCAGCCGGACAAGCGCCGCCGAGGCTTCTGCTCGGCCATCGCTTCCGCTCACATCTTCGTTTCTCCGCAGTCTAAAGCTACAATAAGCCGCCACATCGCCTACCCAAAACCAAGGAGAGAATCTGTGAGGAAATTCGTCTTCGCCCTCGCCACGGCCCTGCTCGTATTCGCCGCCGTCTGCCACGCGCAATCCGAAAAGCCCCTGCTAATGCGCCAGGCCACGATGAGCAAATCTCAAATCGCCTTCGTCTACGGTGGCGATATCTGGACGGTCAGCCGTGAAGGCGGCGAGGCCACGCGACTCACGAACGGCCCCGGCTCGAAATCAAATCCCAGCTTCTCTCCCGACGGTTCACAGATCGCCTTCTCAGCAAAATATGAAGGCCGCACCAATGTCTATGTCGTCCCCGCGACGGGCGGTTTTCCGCGCCGCGTCACCTTCCAATCCGGCCCCGACATCGTCTCCGGCTGGACCCCGGACGGCAAAAGCATCCTGTTCCTATCAAATCGCGATGCCTATAACCGAGGAGTCGTGCGCCTTTACACGGTCTCCTCATCGGGCGGCTACGCCACAGCCCTTCCGCTTCCGATGGCCTACGAAGGCTCCTACTCGCCCGACGGCTCCCATCTCGCCTATCGCCCCGTTCCGATGCCTTTCGGCACGTGGTCGCACTATCGTGGCGGCACATCGTCGGCCGTATGGATCGCAAACCTCGCCGACTCGAGCATCGAACGCGTTCCCCGGCAAGACTCGATGGATATCGATCCAATGTGGTCCGGCGACACCATTTATTTCCTCTCCGATCGCACTGGCCCGCTCGCCCTCTTCGCCTACGACACGAACTCGAAAGCCGTCACAGAAGTCGTCCCCAATAAAGGCATGCCCATTCGCAGCGCCTCCGCAGGGCCGGGCGGCATCGTTTACGAGCAATTCGGTTCGCTGCACATCTACGATTTCGCCGCCAAAGCCGAGCACCGCGTGGACATTCGCATCACCGGCGACCTCGAAGAAGCGCGTCCTCATTTCGAAAATGTAGCCAAGCACATTGCCACCGGCACGATTTCTCCCACCGGCGCCCGCGCCGTGTTCGAAGCCCACGGCGAAATCCTCACCGCTCCGGCCGAGAAGGGCGACATCCGCGATCTCACCAACTCCCCGAGCGTCGCCGATCGCGATCCCGCGTGGTCGCCCGACGGAAAATCCATCGCCTACTTTTCCGATGAAGGCGGTGAATACGCGCTGCGCATCCGCGGACAAAATGGCATGGGCGAAACGCGCACGATCAAAATCGGCGACACGCCTTCCTACTACTATTCCCCCGCGTTCTCGCCCGACAGCAAGAAAGTCCTCCTCACCGACAAGCGCCTGAATCTCTGGTATGTGGACCTCGATAAAAACACCCTGGCAGTCAAGGTAGACACCGACACCTACGACAATCCCCAGCGCCAGTTGAATCCCGTATGGGCGCCGGATAGTGAATGGATCGGCTACACCAAAATGCTGCCCAGCCATCTGCGCGCCGTCTTCGTCTATTCCCTCGAATCCGGAAAGTCCACGCAAATCACCGATGGCCTCAGCGACGCCGAATTCGCCGCCTTCGATAAAAACGGCAAGTATCTCTACTTCACCGCCAGCACCGATATCGGCCCGACCACTGGCTGGCTCGATCTCTCCAGCTTCGGCCACAACGTTACTCGCAGCGTTTACGTGATCGTCCTCCGCAAAGATTTGCCTTCCCCTCTCGCTCCGGAAAGCGACGAAGAAAAAGGCTCCGATGCCAAATCCAGCGATTCCAAGAAAGACGCCGGCTCAGCCTGCGATTCAAAGAAAGATGATTCCAAAAGCGACGCGAAGAAAGATTCCAAATCCGACTCCGATAAAGACAAGGACAAAGATAAAGACAAATCCAAACCGGAAGAATCCGTCAAAGTCACAATTGATTTCGACGGCATCGGCCAGCGCATTCTCGCTCTCCCAGTACCGGCGAAAGATTACGTCGGGCTTGACGCCGGAAAGACATGCGAAGTATTTCTCGGCGAAAATCCCCCAGGCAGCGATGGCGGAGATGATGATGGCGGCGGCCCGGGCCCAGGTGTCAACGTCGAGAAATTCGAGCTGAAGACCAAGAAGACCGAGCCGCTCGTCTCAGGCGTTCAAGCCTTCAGTTTGTCCTTCGACGGCGAGAAATATCTCTACCGGCAGGGTGAAAACTGGTTCATCGCTGCAACGAAGTCGGCGGCCAAACCAGGCGAAGGCAAGCTCAAGCTAGATGGAATGGAAGTCTGGGTCGAGCCGTGCGCAGAGTGGAAGCAAATGTACGACGAAGTCTGGCGCATCGAGCGCGATTTCCTCTACGACCCGCACTACCACGGCATGAAGCTCGACGCGCTGAAGAAAAAGT
Source organism: uncultured Acidobacteriota bacterium (assembly GCA_963812645.1). GTDB lineage: Bacteria > Acidobacteriota > Terriglobia > Acidiferrales > UBA7541 > Palsa-147. Next base: position 217,221 of record CAWEVU010000010.1, on the reverse strand, counting down.
ATGAGCCTTATCTCGAGGGAATCGCCAGCCGCGAAGACTTGAACTATCTCTTCATTCAAATGCTCGGCGAAATCAATGTCGGCCACATGTTCGTCGCCGGCGGCGACTTTCCCGAGTTCAAACAGATCAAAGTCGGCCTGCTCGGCGCCGATTATTCCATCGAAAATGGCCGCTACCGTTTCGCCCGCATCTACAACGGCGAAAACTGGAATCCGCAATTACGCGCCCCGCTCACGCAACCCGGCGTCAACGTCAAAACCGGCGAATATCTTCTCGCCGTCAATGGCCGCGAACTCCACGGCTCGGATGATGTCTACAGCTTCTTCCAGGAAACCGCCGGCAAGCAGGTTCTCCTCAAGGTCGGTCCCAACGCCGACGGCAGCGGGTCGCGCGACGTCACCGCCGTTCCCATCGACAATGAAACCGCTCTTCGCAACCGCGACTGGGTCGAGGGCAATCGCCGCAAAGTCGACGAGCTCAGCGGCGGCAAGCTCGCCTACGTCTATCTCCCCGACACCGCCACCGGCGGCTACACCTATTTCAATCGCTACTTTTTCGCGCAAGTAGGCAAGCAAGGCGCCGTGCTCGACGAGCGCTTCAACGGCGGCGGCGCCGCAGCCGATTACGTCATCGAATATCTCCAGCGCAAACTTTGGAATTACTGGCTCACCCGCGAAGGCGCCGATTTCGATACGCCCGTCGGCGGCATCTTCGGCCCCAAAGCCATGATCGTGAATGAATTTGCCGGCTCAGGCGGCGATTACATGCCCTGGCTCTTCCGTCACGTCGGCATCGGCCAACTCGTCGGCAAGCGCACCTGGGGCGGCCTCGTAGGAATTTACGATTATCCGGTTTTGATGGATGGCGGCTTCGTCACCGCACCCCGCGTCGCCTTCTACACCACCGAAGGCACCTGGGAAGTCGAGAATCACGGCGTGCCGCCGGACATCGAAGTGGAGCTCGATCCCAAAGCCTGGCGCGAGGGCCACGATCTCCAGCTCGAAAAAACAGTAGACATCCTGATGAAGGAGCTCGAGAAAAATCCGCCGCCAACGCCCAAGCGGCCGCCATTCCCGGACTATTCCAATATCTCTAAACCGTAATCGCGCTCAACCGGCGATGTGGGCCCGGGCTCGCATGGCCGGTGCGCTGGCGTCGCGAAGCGGTGACCGACACTTTCTCATGGCGCTTGGTGAGAGTGCCCAGCGGATTGTCGGTCAGTAAACGCAGGAATTCCGTGATGTACGCCGGCGTGTTCTTGCGCCTCAATCGCGCTACGCTCCAATCGCGCCACAGTCCTTCGCGCGTCATCGGCACGGCCACTAAACTTCCATCCTCCAATTGCGGCGCGATGCTCCACCGCGTCATCACCGTGATTCCCATTCCCGCCTTCACCAATTCGATCATCGCCTCGGTCAACGTAAGTTCCTGAACGGCGCGCGGTGCAAGCCCCGCCGGCGTGAGCAAATTCGTGATCACGATGCTCTCCTCTTTCGGCGGATAAACCAGCAAAGTTTCGCCCGCAAAATCCTCCGCCGAAAGATAGGCCTTCTGCGCCAATGCGTGCCCCGGTGGAAACACCGCCACTGCCTCGTCCGAAAAAAGCGGCGTGTACACGATTCGCCGGTCGCGCACCGGCGCGCAAACAATCGCCAGATCCACTTTCTCCTCGATCAGCGCTTGGAAAGGATCCGGCGTCGCTTCCACCACCACTTTCACGTCCACATCCGTGTAGGCCTTCATGAACCGCAACAAGCACGCCGGCAGCCAGTGATAAACGGTATAGCACTGCGTCGTCAACCGCACTTTGCCGCGAACCTGCGTCGCGCGCGACTCAATGTCCTTCTCGACGCGGGTCAACTCCTCCAGCACGGTTCGCGCCGAAACCAGCACGCGCTCGCCTGCGTCCGTCAATTTCATCTTCTTGCTGGTGCGCTCGAAAAGCGTGGTGCCCAGCTGCTCCTCCGCATCGTGCAATTGATGGCTCAGCGCCGATTGCGTCAAATGCAATCGATTCGCCGCCCGCGTGATTGTGCCCTCTTCCGCCACCGCCGCCACTAGTTTCAGGTGCCGCACTTCGAGACTCATGACTGCCTCCGCGAAGCGACGCCCACGCCTGCTGAATTTACGCGCAAGATCCGGATAGTCACTTCCCGCGCATTAAAGATAATGTGCAGCGTCGGGAAAGGATTCATGAAAGCTGTTCATTCGGATGATGAAATCAAAGCGTTGGATTCACTTTTCGTGAATCGCTACGCTCGATGGGCCTGAAGCTCACTCGGGGCCGCGAGATCTTCAGTCAAGCCAGCACCGAAGTCGCTGGATGGACGGAAAAAATGAAAAAGCCCGGGAATTCATTCAGTAGAAGTGTGCCCGCACGAACTCAAGCAGCGAATATCAATAAACGATTCGCAAGGCTGCGGCTCGTTTTTGTGATTTGCGGATTGTTTTCCGTCGCGAACTTCGTGCCGGCTCCGCTGCGAGCCCAGCCCGCACGCAGCCTTACTCTGCCGCCCAGCATCACCATCGTCGGCACGAACGATGCAGCATGTCAGGAAAGTCTCGCCGAGCTGCAGCGCCTCATCCGCGAATTCGCCTTCGTCCGCGGACATCGCATCTATCTCGTCTGCGATCGCGCCGCATGGCGCAGCATTATGCATCATCTCACACTCGAGTATGGCGTGATCGTCAGCTCGCGCGCCGCCGTCTCCGATCTTCACCTGCGCGAAACCTGGTTCTACGCCGAAGCCCTCCGCAAAGGCGCCGAGCGCCGCACTGGTGAGAACATCTACGCCCACGAATTGGGCCACTTCGTCTGCAGTTGCATCGACGAAGCCGCCGCCGACAAAGCCGCCGCCCAACTTCTCGAGGACGCCAAACGCAATCGCTTCACAGCCACAACGCGCGCCGGCGCGTCACAGTAGGGGAGGGTCTTTAGACCCTCCCGCATTTCGGCCATCGTCGTTTCTCACGCGAGCGCAATCTCATCCAACATCCAACCCCAACTTCCCAATTAAATAAGCCCCCAACCCCCCAATCAACCCGCCAGCAATAATCACACCCTCCCAAGCAAATCCCACAGCCACAGTCCGTGCCGCCGGCGCGCCAAACGGCAACAACAATCCCACCAGCGCCGCCTCACGCACTCCAATCCCTCCCTGCGTCAAAGGCACCAGCGCCGAAATTTTCGCCATCGGCCACGCAAACAGCCAAGCCTGAAACGCCAAATGCAATCCCGCCGCATCGGCCAATACCGCAGTCAATGCAATAAACGAACCTTGCACCAGCAAAGCCAGCACCAGCGCCGCCAGCACAAACTGCGGCCGCTCAGCCATCGCCTGCTGCGCCTCTCGCAATCGCACCAACTTCCGCCGCATGCGAAACGAAAATCGCCGCGCGGGCAAAAGCACGATCACAAGCAACGCAACTATCGCCAACCCCAAAGCCGCCGCTCCCAAAACAAAAAACAAATGCCGGCTCTCCGCGCTCAAGCTTCCCGGAACCAGAACCGCTCCAGCCGCCGTCAGCAACGCCAGCGCCAGAAAATCCAGAATCCGGTCCAGAAAACTCCCAAACAAAATCGCCGCCTTGCTCCTCCCCATCCGCATCGCCAATCCCGCCCGCACAATATCGCCGCCCACAATCGAAGGCAGCAACAGCACGCTGAATAATCCCGCGAAATAACAATGCGCCGCCTGCGCCACGCTCAATCCCGAGCCCGCCCGATTCACCATCAACCGCCACTTCATCGAAGCAACCACATGGCTCGCTAAATAACCAACAACAACCAGCAGCCACAAATGCAGCGGCACAAGCCGCAGCGCCGCTCCCACCTGCCGCACCGGCAAAAAATGAAACAACAGCCCCAGGACAAGAATCGTCCCCGCGATGCGAAGGACAATGCCTCCAAGAGCGCGTTTTCTTAAGCTGTTAGTAGACGTGGAGTTCACAGAAAAATCGTTCGCATTATGCCACAAGCATTTGTAGGGGAGGGTCTTCAGACCCTCCCGCCGTTCGGCCCTCTTGCCTCTAGCATTTCTCGTCGCGATCCCCCACTCGCGATTCCGAATTAGATTGCCTATAACTCCCACTCGCTTTAGGCTATTCCCTCACTTCTCAGGGAGCCGCAGTGAGAAAAAAAATCCGCGTAGTGCAATACGGCGTAGGCCCCATCGGCGCATCCATCGCCCGTCTGATGCGACAGAAGAGCGCCCTGGATATCGTCGGCGCAATTGATACCGATCCCGCAAAAGCCGGCAAAGATCTAGGCGAAATCGCCGGCGCGCCCGACGCCCCCTGGGGCGTCAAGATCTCCGGCGACGCCGCCAAAATTCTCGACGGCCATGTAGATGTCGTCATTCACTCCACGTCTTCCTACCTCGAAAGCGTGATGGATCAACTCACCTCCTGCCTCGAAGCCGGCTGCTGCATCGTTTCAACGTGCGAGGAACTCGCCTACCCATTCCGCAAGCATCCCGAGCTCTCGAAAAAGCTTGATACGACGGCACAAGAAGAAGGCGTCGCGCTCGTAGGCACCGGCGTAAATCCCGGCTTTGTGATGGACAAGCTAGTTCTCACGCTCGCCGCCGTTTCCAAGCGTGTCGATCACGCCAAAGCCACGCGCATTGTGGACGCATCGCATCGCCGCCTCCCGCTGCAAAAGAAAATCGGCGCTGGCATGACCCCCGAAGAATTTCGCGCGCAGGTAGCCGCAGGAGTGATCAAGCATCACGGCCTGCCCGAATCAATCGCCATGGTGGCCGACGGCCTCGGCCTCTCCGTTGACGACATCTCCGAAACCATTGAGCCGGTAATCGCGGCCGATTCAGTGAGAACTGAATATCTGGAAGTAGCCGCAGGACAGGTAGCAGGTGTCCATCAAATCGCTCGAGGCACCGCCGCAGGCAAAGAAAAAATCTTTATGGAATTGAAAATGTACGTAGGCGCAAGAAATGCCGCCGACACGATCGAACTGGAAGGCGAGCCCAAGCTGACGCTGACAATCCCAGGCGGAACGCACGGCGACATAGCCACCGCCGCAGTAGTAGTCAACGCAATCCCGGTAATCCTGGCAGCTCCAGCAGGCCTGCGCACCTCGCGCGATCTACCTCTAAGTTTCTTCCACCCAGACGCCCTAGGGTAGCGCCGTTTCCGAGCCGTTGTACCGCTGGCGTCCCCGCCGGCATCCGACGACCAAAGTATTCGCCAAGAACGACAGCCGCGCGCGGACTGAAAACACACCGTGATTCGCGGTTCATATCTACTGATCGCCATGACAAATCAAATCCCGGTTCGTAGGGGCGCCGGACAATCGCTATGCGATTGCCAAGCAATCGACGCGCCCGCTTGCGACCGCGCGAGCCGCTAACGACAAGAATCCTGCGCCGACTACACAAAACCAATTACACGCTCTCCGCTAAGCCGACTTCGCCTTTTCCCAAAATCTCGCCACCGCCGCAAAATCCGGATCATCCTTCGCCGCCGCCCGAATCACGCTATAAGTCTCATAAGCCGCCGCACCCGCAGGCATAGGCACTCCGCGCTCTTTCGCCAATTCCAAAGCCAAGCGCATATCCTTATGCATCAATCGCAACGGAAAACTAGGCTTGAATTCGCCCTTCAAAATCACAGGAATCTTCACATCCAAAACTCCGCAGCGCGCCATGCTCGATTGCAAAACTTCCACCAATTTCTCTCCCGCAACTCCAGAGCTGGTAACTAGCGCCAGCGCCTCCGAAAACGCCTCCACCTGCAGCGCCAATATCATATTCATCGCCAGCTTCACGGTCTGGCCGGCCCCGTTCGGCCCCAGCAAAAAAAATCGCTTCCCCACCGCCTGCAGCACCGGCTCAACGCGCGTCAACGTCTCCTGCTTTCCGCCGATCATGAAAACCAATTCGCCAGCCTCAGCGCCCCAAGTTCCGCCGGTCACCGGCGCATCGAGAAACTCAATCCCGCGCTCTCCGCAAGCCGCCGCAGCCCGCCGCGCAAGCCCGGGCGAAACCGTGCTCGAATCCACCAGCACGCTGCCGTGCTTCAATCCATTGATCGCTCCGTTCGCGCCCCACAGAACTTGTTCCAGCGCCGGCGGATCGCTGACGATCGTAAAAAGCACGTCGCTAGCCGCCGCAACTTCGCGCGGGCTCGTGCCCCACTTCGCTCCGTCGCGCAACAAATCCTCAGCCCGGCTCTGCGTTCGATTCCAAACGGTGAGTGGAAATCCCGCCTTGAGCCAGTTCCGGCCCATCGGCTTGCCCATCAATCCCAGCCCAATCAATCCCACAGCAGGTTTCATCGCCATCTCCTGAAAGAAAAAGAGTGTACCGCATGGCGATTCCCAAACACGAAAGTAGTCAGAAATTTAAGAGGGACAAAGCGGCCGCGCAATCGGAACGACGTTGGTAGCGCCGGCTTGCCCCGGTCGCCTCTGCGGGGCGTCCCCGCCGGCATCCGACGAAGACAACGATTGCCGACGGCATCAATCCAGCGCGGAAGAAAGCCGTCGAACGATCTACTCAGGAACTCTTCGATCCAGGCGGCTGCCAATCCCGCAGCACCGGCGCTGGACCGACCGGCGCAGCGTCGGCCGCATCCGGCCGTTCGTATATCCGGTGCACGTGCGGATAAGGAATTTCCAGCCGCATCTTCTTCTCGCGGCCGTTCTGCGTAAAGCGGTCTTCAATGAAGATCGAGCTGCCGGTATCGGCAACCAACGTGCCGACGGCCAGCAGGTTGAGGTCACTGGCTCGGTAATGCGCTTCCACTTTCTTTCCGAGGAGCGGGGCGTAGTGGCTCATAGGGCAGCGAGTTTCGCTGGACCCAAAGTACGGGTCAATGGTCCGAAGGTACCAGACGCGAAGCGTCGCCAGTAGCGCCGGCGTCCCCGCCGGCATCTTACGACCACAGACGTCGCGACAAGCACCAATCGCGCGCGGACTCCTTCGCCGATGGAACCGTATACCTTGAAGTTTCGGGTATGTCGAGGCTTGGGATAAACAGGGACGCCCGCGCTACCGACTTCTAGTGATGCGTCGCGCCATGCCCCGCATCCGCATGAGTCGAAATTTCCGGAGGCGGCAACTCAGCCTTCAACGAGAGATCCGCGGTAAGCATCAACACCACCGGCGTAACAATCCCAAACGCAAGAATCGCAAACAAAATCGGAAACACCCACCCCAGCGCCTGATGATTCCCCGCCGATTGCGTGCTGAAATACCAAGCCCCATACCCCGCGATCAATCCGGCAAACATCGAAAGATTCCGGCTAATCCGCGAAACCTCCAAATGCCGCCCGCAACCCGGACAAACCAAATCATACGAATGCGCAACCACGGTCATCGCCCCGATCTTAGTCAAGCTCACAGGACACATTCGAATCGCCAATACCCACCTCCGGCCAAACACGAACGATAGCGCAACAGTAGCACAGCCACTCCTGGCTGTGACGGCTCTAGACGAGCAGCAGCGTCAGTCCTCAGGCAACAATCGTTAATTCACCTTTCCTATTTCACGCGCGAGCAGCGCAAACTCGACGCGCTGGCGGAACGGATCGATGCGCTCGGCGCGAACTCGAATGCGATCGCCCAGCCGGAACGCGATGGCGGCCGTCCGGCTGCGGCTCTGTCCGTGATGCTGCGGCTCGCAGACGATGGCGTGATCGCGCTCGCGATACAGGCACCGTCCGGCCGTGAATTCCTCCATTTGATCGATGCCCACGAGCCCTTCGACGAATACATCGATCAGCTCAACGAAGAATCCGAACTTCTGCACGGAAATAATCAGCGCCTCGAATTCTTCGCCGAGGCGGCTCTCCATGAATTGCGCCGTCTTCCAATCCATCAACTCGCGTTCGGCGGCATCAGAGCGTCGTTCCGCTTCCGAAGATTCCACGGCGATCTTATCCAGTTCCTGGCGGCGATAAGGCCCGATGCCGGGAGCTTCCGATCCGTCGTGCTTATCTGCACCGCGCGATTTTGTCACCGGCGCGATGCGCGGACCGGACGCGTCCGGATTCTCGAGCGCCCATTTCAGCGCGCGATGCACGATTAAATCGGGGTAGCGGCGAATCGGCGAAGTGAAGTGCGTGTATTCTTCGGCGGCGAGTGCGAAATGTCCGAGCGGTTCCGCGGCATAGCGAGCTTGTCGTAGCGACCGCAACATTAGATACGAGACGATGCGCTCTTCTGGCTTGCCCGCGATTTTCTCCGTGAGCCGCTGATAATGCTCGGGCCGAATATCGATTTCTTCCGTGGCCGGGAGAGTCACTTCCATCGGGCGCATGCGGCCGTGGCCGGCGCGGTCGCGGCGCGCGGGCGGCTGCGATTTGCCGTGGCGAACCATCACGCGGCGCTCGAGCAGATCGGTCACGCCGAGTGTGTAGCCGAAGGCCTTGGCCATTTCCTCGAACTCGAGAACTTTCTTCGGGTCCGGCTTCTCGTGCACGCGGTGCAGGCTGACGATTCCGCGGCGGTCGAGATAGCGCGCCACGCTTTCATTCGCTGCCAGCATGAATTCCTCGATGATGCGGTGCGCGATATTGCGCTCGCTGCGAAGAATTCCGGTCATGCGTCCCTGCGCATCGAATTCGATCACCCGTTCGGGCAAATCGAAATCAATCGAGCCGCGGCCGTAACGCCGCTTATTCAGCAGCAGCGCCAATTCGCGCATGCGGCGGAACTGCCCGGCCTGCGCGGCGTAGCGCTCGCTCATTTCCGGATCGTTTTCGAGAACTTTGTTCACGTTGGTGTAAGTCATGCGCTCGGCGGAGCGAATCACTCCGGCGGTGAATTCCGTGCCGGCAATGCGGCCTTCGCCATCGATTTGCATGATGACGCTCATCACCAGCCGCTCGACCTGCGGATTGAGCGAGCAGATTCCGTTCGAGAGCTCCTCGGGCAGCATGGGCACGGCGCGCAGCGGGAAATAAACCGATGTGCCGCGGAGCCGCGCTTCGAGATCGATCGGCGAAGCGCGCTTGACGTAGTGCGCGACGTCGGCGATGTGCACCTGCAATTCGAAATTGCCGTTCGGCAGCGTGGCGACGTGCACGGCATCGTCGAAATCGCGTGCGGTTTCGCCGTCGATGGTGACGATTGGCAAATCGCGAAAGTCATGGCGCCCGCGGCGATCCGTTTCGCTCACTTGCTGCGGCACAGCCCGAGCTTCATCGACGACATCTTCTGCAAATTCATGCGGCAAGTGGTGTTTGCGGATCACGATTTCCGTGTCCACGCCGATGTCGCCGGGCCGACCAAGGATTTCGATCACGCGGCCCGCCGGAGCGAGACCGCCTCTTGGAAATCGCGTGAGCTCGACGTTCACCACGGCGCCATCGAGTTCCGGAAATCGCACGCGGCGGCTGGCCACGCGCGGATTTGTGCCTGCCGCAGCGGGCATCTCGCCGAGCTTGTCTTTCAACGCGGGCAAAAGTTCATCGCCAGGCGGAATTACGATTTCGTGCAGAATGCGCGTGTCATAGGGAAGCACGACATTGCTCTGCGGGCCGTAGCGGAACAGGCCGACGACAGTCGGATGCTCGCGCTCGACAATTTGCACGATGCGGCCATCCGCGCGGCCATCGGAGCGGCGGCGCTCGATGCGCGCTAGGACGCTGTCGCCATGCATGGCGTCGCCGACGGCATCGCGGCGGATGAATAAGTCGCCGTCCATTTTCGGCTGCGGCTCGGCGGGCACGACGAAGCCGTAGCCATCGCGATGCGCGATGAAGCGCCCGGCGATGAGATTCGGATCGCGCTGCGGCTTGCGATGCTGTTCCTGCTGGGCGGGCTTGGCCTTCTCCTGGCTTCCGGCGGCGGCGTTTTGAACTGAGCGCCGGAGATGTCCTTGGGCTAGGCGAAACCGGCCGCCGGAAACTTCTTCGACTACGCGGTTGCGCTTGAGTTTCGAGAGAATCTTGGGAATCGCGCGGCGGCCGCGATGATGCAGGCCTAGCTCGTGAGCCATTTCGCGGATGCTCTGCGGCCGGTCGATCTTGGCGAGGTGCGCGAGAAGTTGCGGCTCGTTGATTTCCGGCTCGTGCGGCTTCTTTTCGGGTCTCATTCCGTTAGGCGGCCATTCTACTGGCGCCGGGGCGTGCGGGAAAGGCCCGGGAGAACGCTTGTCGGCGCGGCCGGAATTTTTTGAGAAATGTTTGGTTGCACCGAAACTAATTTGCGGGTCTTGGGTTGTAGCGGGAAACACTGTGTGCGTCGTTGGCCCGCTTCTCCTGGCTGGGTCATTTACGACGTACCCCAGGGACAAAGGTGGGGAGGGGTTTCGTCGGGAGGCTTCTCCCCCTTCTTCTTCGGTTCGGCCTCCATTTGAAAGTGATTTACTGCCTGTGAGCGACCCCGTTGGGGTGCTCGTTTTCACGCGATTAGAAATGATAGTCTTCCTTTATTTTCAGTGAGTTAGCTCAATTTCTAATAATTTCGCACGCGATTAGAAATTGGCGGGTCAGCTTGCGTGGTTTACAGAGGCGGCGAGGATCCCAGAGGGTTCCTCGAGTTTGGAGGGCCGGGTGTGAAACCCGGGCCTTTCTTACGCTTCTTACTACGAAATTCTGACCTGCTATTAGAATAACACATAACCAGGAAAATGCAAGGGCCTCCGCTAGAATTGTGTAAGAGATTGATGCCGGTGGATTTATAGAATGCCGACCCGGAAGGTCGGCGCTACATCGGTTTGGACTACTCTCTGGGAGGATGGACTGTTGGGCTCAGATCTTCGGAATCATCCTCGGCGATTTCGCCGTCTTGGGTGCGGATTAGGGCTGGACAGTAGCGGCCTAGAAGCTCGCGGCGCCACCAGGTGCCTTCTATGCGCTTGGTGGCCATGTCCGTAAACCAGTATTGATAGATTACGGCGCGAACGGCTTTGGGTGGATCGCCCTTGAAAGGGTCGCTTGCGAATAGAGCCAGGACACCCGGGCTGTTTTTCAGGATTTGCTCTTCGGTGGCTACTACGAACGGGGATCGCCGCCAGGAATCCAGGGAGGCGAACCAGAGGTTCCATTCGAAGCGGGGTTGGTAGGGGGCGTAAATGCCTGGGGCGGCTGTGAGGTTCTGGGGCTTGTAGCGGAAGGGATAAGGTGTCCACGTCTTGCCGTCGCGCGTGCCCTGGAATTCGATTTCGTAGCGCTCGTGGGTCATGTTGGCGAAGAGGCCGTAGCGGTTAGCGATGCGGAAGGGATCGAGCCAGCGCATGGGACCTTCCGGAAAGGGAATGCCGGGGATGAACATCTGGATCAGAATCGCCGACGTGACGTAGAAGACCATGCCGAGGGCTAGGGCGGCGATTGATTTTGAGACGGCACCATACATGGTAGCTGCCCGAGAGCGGAGTGTCCTCAGAGGCTGAAGCCCAGCGCTCTTCGAGCCTTCAATGTCGGAGCTAAAGCTCCGACCCCCTAAAGAAAAACCGGCATCGCGTCTTGCGATGAAATCGCAGAAGCGCGTGGGCAGAATGGCTTCGAGGAACTTGTCGTCCACCAGCAGGATTCCCAGGGAGAGGACCAGGTAATTCAGGAAGGTGTAGTTAGCGGTTAGGATTATGCCCGCTTCGAAGGGCGTGACGATGCAGAAGCAGATGATGCGGAAACGGCGGGGCAGGAAAAGCATCCAGACGATTACGAGTTCGACGCCTAGCGTGAGGACGACGGTCGAGGCATGAAACCAGTGCGGCAATTGGTGCGCGTACCAGCCGATCCAGGTGGGGAGTGGGCCGTTTTGGTAGTAGTCGTCCATGGCGGTGAGGCTGCGCCAGGATCGGTCGCCGCTGGCGAGTTTCACCACGCCGGATTCGAAATAGATGCGGAACCATTCCCAGCGGAGGAGGAAGAGGCTGGCGCGCGATGGGGCGTGGCTGCGGGCGAGGCCGGGGCGAAGGCCTGGAGGAACGAAAAAAAGGCAGATGAAGCCGGCTTCGAGGAGCATGCCGTCGGATTGATAGCCGGAGAAATCGCGGGCGGCGGAGACGAAGGAGAGAAAAGTTACGAAGCAGATTAGCAGCGCCGCGCGGGGCCAGATATTGAGGACGACGAGGATTGAGGCGATCAGGCCGGCCCAGCAGATGATTTCAAGTGCGCGATTGCTGGTGCTGAACCAGAGGAGCGTGGGGGCGTACCAGAAACGGGCCAGGCCTGGAAAGTATTGTGGGACGGCGTGGAGGAGTTCGCCGGCGGGCAGAATTCCGTTGGGGCCGATTAGGCCTTTGATTTGGAAGATTAGGGAATAGAAGGCGGAGAAGTAGATTAGGCCGATGGCGCGGAGGAAGAGCCAGCGGGGCAACAGATGAGTGGAACCGGGCTTGGCTTCTTCGAGTGGGGCGGTCAGGATTCCGGTGGCGGGTTGCTGGGCAGGCTTTGGGCTGGATTCTGGACCAAGGAGCCAGTTTAGCCAGTCGGCGAGCGTTTCCATTGTTGGGGATTATATGCGCGGGGAGTGGGAAGAGGAATCGGAGAACGGCGGGTCACCGCAGAGACGCTGAGGGCGCGGAGGTAAGAGGAGAAGACGAGAGGCAATTCTCGGTCCGCGGTCGCGTGCGATTTTAGTCGACGCGGTGGTCGTAAGAGGCCGGCGGGACGCCAGCGGTACCGGGTTAGGCGGCTGGTAGGCCTCTTATGGTTAGATCGGCGATGTGGTCGGCGATTAGCGTTTCGTCTACCGGCTCTAGGGAGGTGAATTCGATACCGATGCCGCGGGCTGGGGCTACGTAACGGACTACGCCTTCGGCGTGGAAGGGATGCTTGCCGCCAACCTCTACGCTTACGTGGGAGCCTATGGGGAGTTCGCTTACGGCGGCGAACATGCCGCCTACGCTTAGATTGCCGAAGCCGTGGGAAATGCGGTCGAGGCGATCGCCATTGCGTACCGCTACGGGGCAATCTTCTTCGGTGCGGTGAAAAAAGCGCTGTGAGGAACCTTCCATGACTTGCTCCTAGGTGGCCCGTGTGGGATACGAGGCCGTGTTCAATACGCTGAACAAGCTACCAGTATAGTGTACGCTGGCTGTTCGGGGTGTCAATCGGGCGTTCAGCGCGTTGAACGGTAAAAGGTACAGGGTTTAGTGTAGAAATAATTTTTTCGGGGGTAGATCCGGCCAAAATGCGTGATTCCCGTCACGGGTTGGTCCGCGCGAGAGTGCTGTCTGTGGCGCAGATTGCGGTCGTAAGATGCCGGCGGGGACGCCGGCGCTACTTGTAGAGCTTGGCGGCGTTGTCGTGTAGGGCCATGTGGGCTAGCTCGGACGCTCTGGCGCGGGTGATTTCGCCGTCTTGGATCATGCCGGTCAGGGCTATGGCTAGAGCTGTTCTCGCGTTTTGCGTGGTTTGCCAGCCGATTTCTTCCCAGTCGTATTCTGCTTTGCCTGGGAATAGATCTGTGCCGAAAAGAACTTTTTCCGGGTACCACTCGAGCCAGTCGCGGATTACCTGGCTCAGGGCGCGGGAGGAGGTCATCCAGGTTTGTTCGGAGAAATCGGCGTAGACGTTTGGCTTCATCAATAGATAGCCGATTTCGCGGGTGAAAGGGCCGCTGCCGCCGTGGAGCAGGACGAATTTTGTCTTGCGGAGCGCGGGATCGTTGAGGACGGATTCGAGGCGCATGGGCTCGGAGCCATGGAGATTGAAGTAGGTGCCGCAGCCTGCGCCGGTGTGGATGTGGACGGGGAGGCCGAGGCGGCCGGCTTCGGCGGCGATGTAGCGGAAGAGAAAATCCTGGAGGCGCGTGTAGCCGTCGGCTGGCGGCAGGCCTTCGCGGGCGTATTTGGCATAGACTGCAGCGGCATCCTCGCGAGTCGCGGGCTCGAAATCTAACGACCGCAAATAGGCGGCTTCGAATTTGATGGCTACGGCGCCTTGTTGCTTTTGCTTTTCGAGTTCGGGGGTGACTACGGATTTGAGGTAATCGTCGAGGGAACTGGGCTGCGCGGCGACGCCTAGATCCTTTCGATATCTGGCCAACAGCATATCTTCGCGGCTGAAGAAAAATTTGCGATCGGGAGAGGCTTCGGCGAGTTGATTATTTGAGAGCGGGAAGAGTAGAGCATCATCGAACGGAACCCAACGGAAATGCGGCGGGGTGAGGCCGCGGCCTAACGCGATGCGATTGGCTAGTTCGGTCTCGATGCCGAGTCGATCGAGGACCCAGTTGAGATAATTGTCGCCTTGCTCCTGGCGGATGCGCGCTTTTGTGGCCAGGAGTTCGCGGATGTGGGCTTCGGTCTTGTCGTCGTATTTGTAGCCCCATAGAGATTTCCATGCGGCCAGGAATTGCGGGTTGTCAGGGCGATTGGCGGTGGGAGGATCGGAAGGCTCGAGCGGGTCACAGGGTAGAGCGTCGAATTCATCGTCGGTTTCGTTGGGGGCGAGGAGGCGCGGAGGGTGGGAGTGATTGTCGATGGCTTTGATTTTTTGGATTTCGGAGAGGAGTTGCGGGTCGGGGGATTGCGCGGCGGTGGTTGAGGCGAGGATTAGGATCAGTGTCGCTAGTAGGAAGGACTTCATTTGCGGCCTCGCTTTCGATTGATGATGGGGCGGCGGCATTATACAGTCGGCCGCGGAGTGGTTGGGCGTGAATAAGGATTGGCGCGGGGTCGGGACGTAGCGCGCATCGCGGAGCTTGCGAGATTAGCGGGCGCAGCAAGCGTCGCCCCTACGAAGATTTTTTTTGAGCGCGATGGGAGGATGAGATCGAGACTGTAGCCGTAATTGGGCTTGGGAAATTGGGAGCGCCGCTGGCGGCTTGTTTGGCGTCTAAGGGGCTTCGTGTGATTGGGGTGGACGCGGATGCGGCGAAAGTTGAGGCGCTGGAGCATGGGCGGGCGCCGGTGTTTGAGCCCGGGCTGGATGCTTTGATTCGGGAGAATGGGGATTTATTGCGGGCTACTTCGGATGCTTCGCTTGCTGTCGCGGAATCGGAGATCACTTTTATTGTTGTTGGGACGCCCAGCGAGGGAGATGGGGGATTTTCGCTGCGGCATGTTTTGCCGGTTTGCCAAGCGGTGGGGCATGGATTGCGCGGGAAGAAGGAATTTCATGTTGTGGTGCTTACTAGCACTGTCATGCCTGGGGCTACCGGCGGGACGGTGCGGGCGAAATTGGAATCGGCTAGCGGGAAAGTTTGCGGCGTGGATTTTGGGCTTTGTTATTCGCCGGAATTTATTGCGCTCGGCAGCGTGATACGGGATTTTTTGAATCCGGATTTTGTTTTGATTGGGGAATCGGATGCGCGGTCTGGCGAAATTCTGGAGGGGCTTTACAAACGCGTTTGCGATTCGAAGCCTGCTGTGGCGCGGATGAATTTTATGAATGCGGAGATCACTAAGATTTCGGTGAACACTTACGTGACCTCGAAAATCAGCTTTGCGAATATGCTGGCGCGGATTTGCGAGGCCTCGCCGGGGGCGAATGTGGATGTGGTTACTGCGGCGCTGGGATTGGATTCGCGCATCGGAGCGAAATATTTGAAAGGGGCGGTGAGTTACGGCGGGCCTTGCTTTCCGCGGGACAACCGGGCGCTGGCGGCTTTGGCGCGGGGGTTGGGGGCGCCGGCGGATTTGGCGCAGGCTACGGATTCGTTCAATCGGGCGCAGGTGATTTGGCTGGCGGAGTTGGTGGGGCGTCATGCGAAGCGCGGTGCGACTGCGGGAGTGCTGGGATTGACTTATAAGCCGCAGACGGACGTAGTGGAGGAAGCGGTGGGATTTTTGTTGGCGCGGGAATTGGCTTCGCGGGGATTTCGCGTGTGCGCGTTTGATCCGGCGGGGATGGCCAATGCGCGGAGGGAATTGGGCGAGGCGATTCAGTTTGCGGGGACGGCGGAGGAATGTATTGCGCGGTCGGAGATTGTGATTGTGGCTACACCGTGGAAGGAATTTTTGGAGATTCCTGCGGCGACTTGGGGGAGCGGCGGCGGCCGGGTGGTGGTGGATTGCTGGCGGGGGTTGAAGCATATCGAGAATGCGGCGGGAGTACGGTATTTGAGTTTGGGGATTGGGGCGGCGCAGGCGTGATTACGATTTTTGCTATGCCTAAGGGATTTGACGGGCATATCGGCATCATTCAACGGAATGCGATTGCTAGCTGGACGCGGCTTTCGCCTCGGCCGGAGATTATTTTGTTTGGCGATGAGATTGGGACGGCGGAGTTTGCTCGGGAATTTGGATTGCGGCATATTGCGGCGATTCGGCGGAATGATCGAGGGACGCCGTTCCTCGATGATTTATTTGCGCAGGCGCAGGCGGCGGCTTCGTTTCCGATTGTCGCGTACGTGAACTCGGACATTATTTTGTTTGATGAATTCTTACGCGCTATCGAGAGCGTCGCGGCGTGGCGGCCTCAATTTTTGATGGCTGGGCGGCGGTGGGACATTGATATCACTGCGCCATTGGATTTTGCGGCGGCGGATTGGGAATCGCGATTGAGAGCAGATGTGGCGCGGCGGGGGAAGCGGCGATCGGTGAGCTGGATCGATTATTTTGTTTTTCCGCGGGGGTTGTATCGCGAGGTGCCGCCGATGTTGATTGGGCGGCTGTGGTGGGACAACTGGCTGGTGTGGAAGGCTGGAGATATTGGCGCGCCAGTGGTGGATGCTTCGCCGCGCGTTTTGGCGGTGCATCAGAATCATGGTTACGCGCATCCGGGGGGATTTTTTGGAATTTGGCAGAGCGAAGAGGGGCAGTGGAACGAGAGATTAGCGGAGGGCGGGCGGTGTGCGCGGACTTTGCGCGAGGCGCGGTTTAAATTTGGGCGATTCGGAGTGAGGCGAAATTTTGAGGGGGCGGTGGAGAGATGGTGGAAGTCGATCGGCGGGGCGCGGAAGAAGGCGCCGGCGGTTTTGGGGGCGGCGGAAGCGCCTGGGACGGCGCCGAAGGCGGATTGAGAGACGCGCAGGGAGAAGATAATTTCAGATTTGAAATGGCTTTGTTGACATCCTGCCCATTAACGAGGCTGGTAGAATCTTTAAACAGTCCGATCGGGTTGCGCGGAAGCAAATGGCTGACGTTTTCGCAGGGGCCACGCCCGCGGGCGGGCCGATTGCGTTGCAATCGCATAGCGATTGACCCCCGCCCCTACGGCGGAGAAATTCAACCACCGCGGAGGAAGTCAGCAGAGCCATTTGAAATTTCAGATTGATTTGATCACATCGTGCCGGTTCGTGAGATGGATGGAACGCGGAGAGCCTCGGATTGGGTCGCGTGCAGGTGAATGGCGGACGGTTTAGTGAGGATGCCGAGCTAGAATTCCGGCGCCCCATTTTTGGCTTCTCGCCGCGCGGATTTTCGAAGTTGGGATGCACTACAAAATTGCCGACCTTTGGCACCGGAATTTCCGCTTTTTTACCGCGTTTGCACGCCTGCCGAAAACGTCCTCTAAATGTGATTTTGAGGGGGGTTGGGTGTCACTGTCTGTAGACGATGGGCGGGGCAGCGGTGGCTGCTAACCCATTGCAACGGAATGGCTTAGATACTAGTACGCTTTGGTCATGGCCTTGCTGCCTTCCCCTCGCGATTTGTCTGTCAACAGAATCCGGTATTAGGGGAGTCTTGCATGCGGAAATTCTTTTTTGGCGCAACCGCAAAACGGCTGACGCTGGGCATCGGAGTAATCGTATGCCTGACTGCTTTCTTTGCTTTCGGGTTGAAGACCGGAGTGTCGAATCTAGGCGCGACCGCGCAGCGGCAAACCAAAGTCGACGCGAAGTCCGCGAACACGAGCGCGAGGGTTGCGCCGACGGCCGCGAAACCGGCGACAGTTGCGGCGAAGTCGCAATCGAAGACTGCGAATCACGCTGCGGTGGTGCAGCAGTACGCGAAATTGCCGCTTTCGTTTGAGCCGAATCTTGGGCAGGCGAACGGTGACGCGAAATTTCTGGCGCGCGGCGATGGGTATTCTCTCTTTCTGACTTCGAACGAAGCTGTGCTCGCGATGGCTGGGCATTCGACCAAGAGCACACAGCCCGCGGCGAAGTCTGCGCACTCGACCGGCGTTCTGCGCATGGAACTTTTGGGATCGAATCCGGCGCCGAATTTTTCCGCGCAGAATGAATTGCCGGGGAAGAGCAACTACTTCATCGGCGATCAGAAGAACTGGCGATCGAACGTTCCGAACTACGCCAAAGTAGCGGAGAAGAATGTCTATCCGGGAATCGATCTCGTCTACTACGGGACGCAGCGGCAGCTGGAATACGATTTCAACGTGGCGCCGGGAGCGGACCCGAAGGCGATTCAGATTTCGTTCGAGGGCGCACGGAAGTTGCGCGTGGACGCGGCGGGGAATTTGATTTTGGGATTGGCGGGCGGCGAAGTGAAATTCGAGCAGCCGTATGCGTACCAGATGAAGGGTAATGAGAAAGAGCCGGTTGCGGCGCGCTTTCACCTGGGCGACCGGAAGTATCGCGTGTATTTCGCGATCGACAATTACGATGCCACGCGGCCGCTGGTGATTGACCCGATCCTGGCGTATTCGACGTATCTCGGCGGAAGCGACATTGATGTCGCGCATGCGATTGCAGTGGCGCCAGACAATACGGCGTTCATTGCGGGTGCCACAGATTCGCTTGATTTCCCGACGGCTCATCCGCTGCAGCCCAACGACGGAGGATCGCTCGACTTTCCGAAGGACGCGTTCGTAACCAAGATCAGCGCCGATGGTTCGACGCTGCTGTATTCTACGTATCTCGGCGGCAAGAACCAGGATTTCGCGCAAGGGATCGCTGTTGATGCCGCGGGCGAAGCGTTTGTGGCCGGGACGACTTTATCGCCGGATTTTCCCGTGACTCCGGGGTCGTTTAATACGCTCTGCGGTGGGGACGGAAAATGTGGCGCTACTTTTAATTCCACCGGGCTGATCGTTGCGAATGGGTTCGTTACAAAAATTAATGCGGCCGGGTCAGCAATCATCTACTCCGGATTCATTGGATCGTTTGAGAATGTAAGCGGGAACGCAATCGCAGTTGACGCGAATGAGAATGCATACATTACCGGTTCTGTGCAGCCCAACGGTTTTGCGACCGCCGCGTCGGGCGGAACCCCAGTGGTCCTCAATATTCTCGCGTCTCCCAACGGAGCTATCTCCAACGGGGACGGCACTTCCACAATTTTTGTGACCAGCAACGTCGTGCTTCCCATCAACCAGCTTGTGGCTATTGCCGGGGTGGGCGGGACGACGGCGGATCCGAATCCGCCGAGCCCGTTCGATGGCTCATTCATCGTGCTCAGCTCCGCTCCGGGTTCGTTTGTAATTGCTGCTGCCGGCGGCCCCGCCAGTGGCAATGGGACAGTAACCGTCAACACGGCGCCCCCATTCCCGATCACGCCGACGGCATTCCAGCCGCACTTCGGCGGTGGTTCCACGGATGGGTTCGTCATCAAAATCAACGCGACCGGCAGCGGCATTTTGTACTCCGGCTACCTCGGTGGAAGCAGCGAGGATGTCGGCAATGGAATCGCGGTGGATAAGAACAACGACGCGTACGTAACTGGCTTCACGGACTCTGGCGATCTCACGACGACCGGAAACGCATTCCAACCTGGCTACGGCGGGAACGGCGACGCGTTCTTTGCGGAAGTTAACACTAACGGGTCGGGCCCGAGCTCATTGCTCTATCTCACGTACCTCGGCGGCGGCGAACTCGACGCGGGGAACGCCATTACGATCGACGGGACCGGCGATGCGTTTATCGCTGGAGGGACGGGTTCGGGTACGCCAAGCCTCGCAACTGCGGGAGCGTTTCAGCCCAATTGCACGCTGGACGGGCAAGGCCAGTGCGAGGGCGACGCTTTCATCGTGGAGATCAATCCGGCCTTGAGCGGCGCAGCGTCTGAGATCTTCTTTACATATCTCGGCGGTTCGCTGGCGGATTCAGCATCGGGCATCGCGCTGGATCCCACCGGGAACATCTACATCACCGGGTCAACGGTGTCGAGTAACTTCCCGATCGAGCCTGCAGCGTTCCAAGCAAGCTACGGCGGAGGCAATGACGACGCCTTCGTCGCGAAGTTCGATCCGAGCGGCGCAACGCTGCTGTATTCGAGCTATCTCGGCGGAACAGACACAGACAACGGCAACGGCATCGCGGTAGACACGACAGGCTCTGCCTATGTCGCAGGTCAGACCTGTTCCTCCAACTTCCCGACTTCAAATGCGGAACAAGTTACGCCCGGCGGCAATTGCGATGCTTTCATTTCCAAAGTGACGATTCTGAACGGGATTGAATTGAGCCCGTCATCGCTTTCGTTCCCGGCGCAGAGCCTGGGCACGACGAGCCAGCCTGAAACGGTCACTCTGACGAATGGAGACTCGGCGCTGACGAGCCTGAGCATCGCGCTCGGCGGCGCTGACGCGGGCGACTTCGGAGAATCTTCGAACTGCAGCGCACCACTGGCACCAGGTGCAAAGTGCGCCATCACGGTAACCTTCACACCCACAGCTTCGGGAGTGCGCACGGCAACGATTACGTTGACGGACAGCGCGCCGGACAGCCCCCAAGTGATCAATCTGACGGGCACGACTTCGACGCTGACGCTTTCGGCCTCGAGTTTGGATTTCGGCAGTGTGCCGGTGGGCCAGACGTCGGCGCCGCAGGGCGTAACTGCGACGAATGACGGCACGACGCCGATAACCTTCACAAGCATCACGGCGAGTGGTGATTTTGCCGAGACCGATAACTGCACGACGGCGCTACAGCCGACGACGAATTGCACAATCAACGTCACGTTCACGCCATCGTCCACGGCGTCCAGCGTGGGCGCTTTGACGCTTAACGACAATGCGCCGGGCAGCCCGCAAATCGTGCTGCTGACGGGCAGCGGATTCGTACAGACGCAGGACTTCTCGATCGGATCTATAACCCCAAGTGCGACGATCGCCGCGGGAGGCACTGCGACCTACACGGTCGTGCTGAGCTCGATCGCCGGATTCAACCAGCCGGTCAGCTTGAGCTGCACCGGGCTTCCGAAGGAAACCAACTGCACCTTTCCTGTCAATCCCGTGACTCCAACGCCAGCCGGAGCCGCGGCGACGGTGAACATCTCGACGGGCGAGCGCACCATGGCGCCGCCGAGCGGACAGATTCGCATCGCTCCGCCGGCGCGCTTGATCCGCAATATCAACGTGCTGTGGGTGACGTGCTTGCTAATCCTGCTGATGTTTGGCATGTGGACGGCAGGAACCCAGCGCGGGCGGCGCGCGGCGGCAACGCTGGTGTTCGCGGCGGGTCTGATCCTGTTCTCGGTGGCCTGCAACGGCGGCGGTTCCACCGGAGCTCAGGCGGGAACGCCTGCGGGCACGTACACGATCAACGTGGTGGCGAGTTCAGCGAACGGCACCATCACCCATTCGACACCAGTGACGCTGCAGGTCAAGTAAGCGGCAGTTGGATTCGGTATGCTGGATCGAATAGTAGTCGGCCTCTCGCAGTCGCGGGTCAAGAAGTTACGCGACGCGCAGATGGAAGAAATTCAAGGAGAGAACTAGATGAAGCGCGTCCTTTGGCTTGTCCCGGCAATTCTACTGTTTAGTTTTACTGCGAAGGCGCAGGACACGGCGCAGTGGGAAATTTCAGGCGGTTATTCATTCCTGGACGCGAACCTGACTGGTCCAGGCTCGAGCTTTCACCTCAACGGCGGCTACGGTTCGGCGGATGAGAACCTGAATAGCTGGCTGGGCGGACGCTTCGAATTCAACGCCTGGGGCGGCTCGGTCGGCGGCACGAACGTTTCGGCGCAGACATTTACCTACGGCCCGGTGATTTCGTTCCGCAGGTTCGACAAGCTGACGCCTTACGTGCACGCGCAATTCGGAGCGGTCCACGCGAACTCGGGCTATCTGGGAATATCAAATTCGGCTTTCAAGCTGGCCATCGCGCCGGGCGGCGGCGTGACGTTCCGGATTAACAATAATGTGGGCGTCCGCGGGCAAGCGGATTATCTGATGACGCGATTTTTGGGCCTGCGGCAGGACAACCTGCAATTTTCGGCGGGAGTAGTTTTTTACCTCGGTCACAAGTAACACGGATTAAAGGTCAGTGCGCATTGCCCTACACGGGCGCGGCCCAGCTCCGCGCCCGTGATTTTTTTGATCCCATTCGATTCCGTAGATTTCCCCAGTTCGCGCGTTTTTCGCGACGGATCCGCCCTGCAAGACCGAGACTCTGACCTCACGAAGCGGCCGACGCTTCAAACTTGGGTGTTCGACTTCTGTGGAAATGTGAGCGAAGCAAGAGCAGGACTAAGCTAATGTCTCGAGTTCAAGTTCACCTCCAACAGGGATTAGACTGCCGGAGCCTCGGGGCCCCGGACGGCCTAGGGTTGGCCGGACGGCTTGCGGCGGAGACAGTCTAATTCGGGCCGACTGAGTCGGCCCGCAAAGGGTGAAGATGCACGAGGACGAGAGCGAACTCTGCATGTCGCCATTGGAACGCTCTTCATGGGTTCATCGCCTTATCAACGCGCCTGCACGGTTTGATGCCGGCCCCGATGGGCCGCTCTTCTGAAATACGGCGTCAAATCATCAGCGTGTTTCGGAACCTACCGTTTATCATTGCGCTTGGTCTTCGCTATCGCAGCCTGGGAACTGGCCGAGATCCGGCCGAGCCGAAACTACTCGGAGGGCTCTTTCTTCTGGCGGGAGAGTCATCCGATCGACAGAGTTCGCAGCGCTCGATGCCGTCCGCAAACGGCAGCGCGGCAGCGACCCGCATTTCGGGCATCGCCAGTGCTTTGATACATGTAACGCGATGCGCCCGAGTGCCTCAGCACGATTAACTGAATGGAATCAACGAATTATACGAATACCGCTGGCGCCTATCTTGTTACACTTCTTGATATCCAGATACATGCATAACGACGGGCTTCACGGAAGATTTCGATGAACCAGACATCTTTCGCTACCGCGATTGTCAACGAGTTTTCAGGTACGACGAAAGTTCAACGGGACAAATGGTTCAAATCGTTCTGGCAGTACTTGGATGATAATCCAAACACTGCCGAAATCGTGCGCCGCTGGCAAAAAGCGGGTTGCGATCCTAGAAATATCGCCATCTCGATCCATCGATACGTGATCGGCCATTCATCCAAGCTACATGTGCACCGCAAAGAGCGTAAGAAGAAAGCCAAGGAGATCTTAACGTCCGCGGTTCGATCTTTCCGTGACCTTGAAACGCTGTATCGAGTTTACGACCAAGTCGAAGCCGCGAATCGCATCGCTGACGAGACAAGACTTGCTCGAGGAGCGTTGTCGCGAATCAAGTCTGCTTTCAACACGAAGCGCCTTGGGGTCAGCAGATCGTGGACCGATTTGGCGATGATTGAGGGTTTTGTCTTCGAAGCAACACACCAACCACCAACACCTCAAGAGCTCGTGTCCCTCATAAAAGGTGGCCGACAAGCCGCGGGACAGAAAACAGATTCCTGGGAAACGAATCCAATGAACATCCGTAAGGGACTAATAAACTTCAAAAAGAAAAATCCACTGCAATCGTCGCTTTGGACCACCCCTTCTCGCCGACTCTAGGCAATCGCTTTGCCATCGCAGAGGAAACGAAAGTCGCGTTTTCCTGGCTTTTTCGATTCCTTTGAAGGCGTCTGAAACGCCTGCTATAAACGTCCGGTAGTCAAAAAAACTGCAGCACAATTTCTTTTCGCAGAGAGGGATTTACCGATGAACGGCGACGATCAGAAGAAACAAGAGGTAACCGAATCGATTTCCGGAGCAGCCGCTGAAGCGAACAACCCACGGCCTCAGGAGACTTGCTCTGCTACCCCGGACGGTCCGCGGAAAAAACGTAGAAAAAACTATAATGGAAGCCAGCCTCTCGATTATCCGGGCGATGAAGCGGTCGCACAATTTCTCGCCGCCCCGAAACAATGCAGACAATTCAAGTCCGTCGCTGCTCTCGCCAAGCACTTCGATGTCTCGCGAACGACAATCTACCGGTGGGCTCAAGATCGCGATGTGGTAAAGCGCACCGAATGGCTCGCGATGCGAAACATGGGTTTCGGCGATTTCATTGCGTGTCGGGAGTGGCCAGGCATCGTTAAGGCTCAAGTCGCGGCGGCGTTAGCTGGCGACACCCGGGCTGCGATTTTTTGTCAGAACCGCGCCTGGCCTGAAGACTTGAGTTTCAGCAGGTTCTCAATCGAGGCTGCCATTGAGGGGGCGATTAACGTCGAGACATTGCTCGAAGTAGATGAAACGCCTGAATCAGAAGAACTCGGATCTGCTGAAGAAAATCCGGAAATGGAAGAAGACAAGAACGTGCGGGAATAAGCGCGCTCTGTATGGGGGCGCCGATTAGCGGCCACAAGCCACGATCTTCGCGTCACATCAGGTCAGCTCGGCTGCCGTTCTCGCCGTACGGCTATGACCTTAGCCTTCTCTTGTGAGCCGCCATTCGATCGACTTTCCGAATTGCTGTTTGACTTCAGCGGAAATGCGAGCGAAGTGAGATCAGGTCGGGACGTTAGCCCTTCCCTGTCAAAATCCAGTCTGTAGTCCGGCCGGAGCTTTCGGCTAGCTTGGCCAGTAAGCTCAGGGGAAGTGCGCTCTGCCCGAGCTCATACTTCGAGAGCTGCGCCTGACTAATATTCAAAGCGCGTGCGAATTCCTCCTGTGTAGCCGCGCCTCTTAGCTGTCTAATTCTTTGTCCTACGGCCTGAAGGTCTACTTCACTTTGGGAACGACGCGGCCTGCCTGGAAAATGTCGCTTGACTTTATTCATTTCTAGAGTATTCTTTTTACGAGTACACGACCGACGGTAGGGTTCATGTGTTCGTAAGCGCCCCCCAACTTACGACCCCTGCCAAAGCACGCTCTCGGTAGATTAACAGAAGGAGATCTCGGAAGGCCATGAGCCCAAAACTTAATTCTAACGTCATCGTCCCGAAAGACGAGAATCACATCCCGTCGAAAGCGCTGCGACAAGCAAGCGGATCTGCGCATAGAAGCTCTGTGCTTTTCAAGTTAAACGCACGTCGCGCCCGAGCCGCTTGGGGAGCGCTTCCGAAGTACGCGCTCGAGACTCTTGAGAAGTTGTCCGAAACGCACTCCCTTGAGGTAGCAGCGGGAGAGCTTCAGTTTCTGGACAACCGATGGTACGTGACAAATGCTGGGCTACTTCAAATAGCGCGACGCAACCGATGCGCCGGAATCAGAACAGCTATCGAAAGAGGGCTGTCCGATCCGGCCACGAGCCGTTGGGTCTTCAGAGCGACAGTCTACAAGTCTCCTCGCTCTCGCGGCTTCGTCGGCTATGGAGACGCCGATCCGTCGAACGTGTCTCCTTTGGTCCGCGGCGCCGAGATGCGCGTGGCTGAGACGCGCGCCGTCAATCGCGCCCTTCGCAAAGCCTATGGGATCGGCCTGTGCTCGGTCGAAGAACTCGGATCCTTCTCCCCACCCGTGCCTGCCGCATATCCCAAGCAAGCCATGCCTGTTTCTGGCAATGGAAATTGTTCCAGTCACAGCCAGCCCCGACTGCGCGACCAACTCTGCCTTCTGATCCGGCAATTCAACCTCGACCCGACACTCGTGAAGGCCTACGCCGCGGACTTCTGCGGCACCGAAACTCTCAAGGAAGCCAGTCGGGATCTGGTCGAATCCTTCATCTCCCATCTCGCGGCTTCTGCAAGAAACGACCGGGGTGCTCTGATCTGCAAACTCAACTCCTACACCCAATCTGCGGAGGTGCAGCCATGAAACGCCATATCCCGGGCCTTCACTCAGTGCGCCAAGCGATGGATCGTCGCCTCGAGGGCTTCTTCCTGGTGCGTGTGGATGCCGCTTCCTACCGCTGGCATCCGCAGAAGCCATTCCTCATTCTCCGCTTTGTAGTCCTTGCGCCCGAATCCTTCGCCACATATTCCTTCTCCGGGCGGCTGTACTGCAGCCGGCGAGCGCTCTGGAAGCTCAATTGGTTTCTGCGCGACTTTGGCTACGACCCCGAACTGCTCGGGCAAGATCAAGTGGATGAGAAAGCGCTCCTCAACCTTCGAGGAGTCGTACGAACCTCGCTCGCCACATTCAACGGGCGCTCCTATCAGAGCCTCGAAGCTTTTGCCCCTGCCGGTGAGTGGGAAGAACTCTCATGCACTGCAATCCAGGGAAGGAATGACGATGATCTTCAGCCACACACAGATTAGCCAGTACCTGCGCTGCCCGCGCAGCTATCGCTACCGCTATCTCGATGGTTGGCAGGAAAAAGAAACCCGTGCCGCCATGGTCTTCGGCCGCTCGTTTGAGAAGGCCCTCGGCGCCTATTTCCTCCGGGAGGATCCGAGTGCGGTGCTGTTCAAAGATTGGGGTGCGTATCGAGACGCTGCGTTTGAATACAAGAAAGGGGATTCCTGGGACCGCCTGGTCCATCAGGGAATCCATCTGCTCCAGAAGTTCGCCCAGGATGATCGGGTTCAAATTCCCCGGCCGAAGAAAGATCTGCAGGTCAAGATGCTGCGATCGCTTCCCGGAAACAACGAATTCGTTGCCTACATTGACGCTCTCGGGGAACTCGATGGCACACCCTGCGTCATCGATTGGAAGACCACCACGAGCCGTTATCCGGAAGAGCCTAAAGGATTGCTGGCGCTCGACCCTCAGTTGATTTGCTACTCCTGGGTCAGCGGGATTTCCGAAGTCGCAGTGGTCGTGTTCGTGCGCAAGAACCAGCCTGAGATTCAATACCTCCGCGCCACGATTTCCGAGGAGCAACGTAGGGAATACGGCCGGCTCGTTGAAGCCACAGTTGCTCAAATCGAAGCCGGCCAATTCGTTTCGCATAGCGGCATCCGTTTCCCTCAGAACGGCTGTGTGAGCTGTCCGCATCTGGGCCTGTGTCTCAACAACCAGCCATTGATCGACGCGAATCTCATCCGCCGGCCAGGAGCCAGCGACCTTGATTGGCTTAACGACCTTGACGACTAACGGGAGACCGCTCGTGGCGCCGAAACTCAACCGCCGCAGGGCTCTGTTTGTGTTGGCCAAGATTGATGAAATCTTGGACTGGGATAGGGCCATTGATCGGGAGCGCGATACACGGTTTGTGGATCTGGGCCGCTATCTGTGCGAAGTCCGTTCCGGGCAGTACTGGCGGCTCGACAACCTGAAGTCCTTCGATGAGTTCCTCGAGAGGAAGTTCCCAGAGTCGCGGCGAAAGGCCTACTACCTGATGGCCATCCATGAACATCTGCCGCGGATTCCGAAAGCCGACCTGCGGTCGATGGGGTGGACCAAGGCCAGGGAATTGGCCAAGGTGGCGCGAAGAGAGCAACAGGGGTTCGAATGTGCACCCTGGGTGCACAAGGCGCGAGAGCTACCCCGGGAGGAGTTCAAGCGGGAAGTGGAGAGACACCTGACGGGGAAGGAAACCGAGCCGTGGGAGATCCTTTATTTCAAGGCCTACAAGAGCCAACTACCGGTGATCGAGCAGGCGCTCGAGACCGCGGCCCTGATGCTCGGAACGGACAAATCTCGCGGGTATTGTTTGGAAATGATCTGCGCGGACTTTCTTGCTGGAGCGAGCTTGGAGACCGGCAATCAGGATGCTCTCCTGTCCGCCCTCACTCGGCTGGTACTCGGCCTTCCGATGCCGCAACGGGAACAACTCCTCGAGAGCGTTCAGGTAGTCCCTTGACCGGAATTCGATACAAACGGCCACGCTTGAAGCTCGAGCCTGAGGCTTACCGCCAGCTCTGCCGTGAAGTCCTGGAGCGGGACGGCTGGCGTTGCCAATCGTGCGGGCAAATCGAAGGCCTTCAAGTCCATCACCTCCAGCCGCGGAGCCGCCACGGTGATGACGCGGCCGAAAACCTGATTGCTCTTTGTGTCATCTGTCACCAGAAAGCTCACCGACTGCGGCAAATGACTGAACCGGACTCTCGAACTCACGGATAAGACGAAACTGTCTTTTTTCAACAAGGTTGATCGCCTGTTCGAAGTGGAGGGTTCCCGGCATCGCGCAAGCGCCATATCACCGGGTGAGCGCTCTACGATGCGTTCACTTCAGCAGGCTCATCCGGGCGACGCGGAAGGCGTCGGGCCAGACGTGGTCCATCATGAAGAGAACAAAAATCACGTAGGGGATCAGACTCCAGAAAAGGCTCTTGCGCTCGTATTTCAGGTGCATGAGATACATTACGGCGAGGCTGGCTTCAATGAATGAGAGGCAGAGAAAACAGAAGAGCAGCGTGCGCACGGGTAAGTGCCGATAAGTCAGGAACACTTCGATTCCAGCGATTATGACCAGGCCCAACCAGATCACCACGAAGAATTTCATTCCCGGCTCTTGGTTTGATGACATGGCGAGTGCTTTCTCCTTCGTTCCGCGCGAAGCTCAGCGGGCGTTCAGCAAATACATCAGCGGGAAAACGAACATCCAGACGACATCCACGAAATGCCAGTAGAGGCCGGCGGTCTCGACGTGGTTGGCGTCCAAGCGGCCGCGATTGAAACCGAGCGTGATGACGAGGAGCGCAACGACGCCGCTGATGACGTGGAGCACATGCAGACCGGTGACGCTGAAGAACGCGGCGCCGAATTGGACTGCGCCGCCGGTGGGATTGGTGAATAGCCCCCAACCCTCGCTAAACATCTTAGACCATTCGCGGAGGTGCAGGACGGCGAAGATGGTGCCGAGGATCATCGTGAATGCGAGCCACTTATTGGCCGAGGCCTTCTGGCCCGCACGAGCGGCACGGACAGCAGCAAGCATCGTTAGGCTGCTGATGAGGAGGACAAGAGTCATCACCATTGCGTTGACGATCGTCGGTGAAAATTCGAACGGCGCGACCCAGTTGGGGCTGCCCACGCGCGTGTATCCGTAGGCGAAGAGCATAGCGCCAAATGTGGCCGAGTCGGAAATGATGAACAGCCACATGGCCAGTTTTTTCGATTGAATGCCGTAGGGAGATCCTTCCATCAGGGCTTCGTGCCCGGCTCCCATGGTAAGTTCGGATTCGCTCACGGCGCCTCCTGCGATTTGATCGCGCTACATCCGGACCGCGATGATGAAAAGCAAATAGACCCAGAGAATATCCATGAAATGCCAGTAGACCGCTGCGGCGTTGAGCGCTCGTGATTTCGCCGCTGCGGCGGCGCGCGAGACTCGAGCGCCGGCGTAGAGCAAACCAGCGATACCGCCGAGAACGTGCAGGCCATGCAGCGCCGTTAGTACGTAAAAGAAAGAACTGCTCGGATTAGTGGCGAGGAAAAGGCCCTGCCCGGCGAGCATTCGCCAGGCTAGAATCTGGCCGATGAGAAAGATCAGGCCGAGGGCGAGTGTTACGTAGAGCCAGTAACGCGTGGCGTCGTAGAAACTCTTGGCGGCGTCGCCGGTCACGACTCCGGCTGAAGCGAGACGCTTGCGCGAGATCTCCAGCGTGAAACTGCTGGCCAGAAGTATGGCGGTATTCAGAAAGAGGATGCGGGGCAGGACGAAGGCCTGCCAATCGAGCGAGGCGCCCTGGCGAACGACGAGCGCGCTGGTGAGCGCGGCAAACGTCATCGCAATCGCGCAGATGGCGACCCAAATGCCAGTTTGCGACGGCTCGATTCTTCTCACCGCCGGAGCGGGCCGTTTGTAGGTTGTCGAAACCATGCGTCTGCGCTCTCTCGTTTGCGCCAGCTAGGTTTTCTCGACAGCAACCTCCGAGGAGGTTTGCATCACGTAGTCGCCTTGCGAGCCTTCCACGTTGTACTCGTACGGCCCATGATAGACAGTCAAGTGGCGGCCGCCGAAATTGTCGAACGGTGGCGGCGAAGTTGTATCCCACTCGAGTGACGTGGCCTCCCAGGGATTGTTGGTAGCCTTCGGGCCTTTGAAGCGGCTCCAGATCAAGTTGTAGAGAAAGATCAGTTGGGCAGCGCCGGTGATCAGCGCAGAGTACGTGATGAACTTATGCACGGGAATCAACGGGATGAGGAAGTCGTCGGTGAAGGCTGAGTAGCGACGGACGTTTCCGGCGAGGCCGAGGTAGTGCATGGGCATGAAAATTCCGTAGACGCCGATAAACGTCAGCCAGAAATGCCACTTGCCCAGCGTTTCGTTCATCATGCGGCCCCACATCTTCGGTCCCCAGAAATACGTGGCGGCGAAGATCGCGAAGATGGCGGCAACGCCCATGACGAAATGGAAATGGGCGACCACGAAATAGGTGGCGTGCAGGTACGTGTCAATGGATGGCTGCGCCAGGAAAAACCCGCTGATGCCGCCGCTGATGAACACGGAGATGAAGCCCAGGCAGAAGAGCGCCGGAGTGGTAAAGCGGATATTGGCACCGTAGATCGAGCCGAGCCAGACGAGTGTAGCGATCGTCGCAGGAATCGTGATGATCAGGGTCGGCACGGAAAACAGCAGCGCTGAAAAAGGATTCATGCCGCTCAGGAACATGTGATGTCCCCAAACCATGTAGCTGAGGAAGCCGATAGCGATCATGCATCCGGTGACAACGCGCATTCCGCCGAGGAGCGGCTTGCGCGTGAACGTCGGCAGGATGTGCGAAATGATCCCGATCGCCGGCAGGATGGCGATATAGACCTCCGGGTGGCCGAAGAACCAGAACAGGTGTTGCCAGAGGAGCGGTGAGCCACCGGAATGTGGTTGCAGCTTGTCGCTGATAACCAGCCCCGCGGGAACAAAAAAGCTCGTCCCGGCAATTCGGTCGAGGATTAGAAGAATGCAGGCGGGAAACAATACGGCGAACGCCAGCAAGCCGATGCACGCCGTGATGAACCACGCCCAAGTCGACAGCGGCATTCGCGCCAGCGTCATACCCTTGGTGCGGAGGTCGAGCGTCGTGGCGATAAAATTCAGCGACCCAAGAAGCTGGCCGATGCAAAACAGGGCAATGGAAATGCCCCAAAGCGACTGGCCGAGACCTTCGCCCGGCCCCGAGTCTTTGCCCACAGCGCTCAGCGGCGCGTACGCCGTCCAGCCCGAAATGGGCGGACCGTCGGCCACGAAGAATGCCGTGATTAGGACGAGGAATGCGGCGAAGGTGGTCCAGAAGGACATCATGTTGAAGCGCGGGAAGGCCATATCTTCCGCGCCGATCTGAATGGGCAGAAAGTAATTGCCGAAGCCTGCGAACGGAGCGTTGGTGAGAACGAAGAACACCATGATCGTGCCATGCATGGTCATCAGCGAGAGGTAATATTCCGGGGTGATGACGCCGCCGGGCGCACCATTCGGCGAAAGCTTGTCGAGCAGTGGGATTGCCGCCGAGCCCCAGGCCAAGTGAATGCGCATGAACCAGGAAAGCACCATCCCGGTGACTACAGCGATGAGCGCGAGGCCATAGTACTGCAGCCCGATGACTTTATGGTCGAGGCTGAAGACGTATTTGCGAATGAAGCCCTGAGGCGGCGCATGATGATGAGCCGTGGGTTGCGCTGATGCTTGATCCATAGCCTTCCTCACAGTCCCAAGCCGGCGCATGGCTGCCATGAGCCGCAGCGGCGCCCGGGAGAAAACGCTATTGCGATTGACTCTTCAACCACTGATCGAACTGGTCCTGCGAAACGACTTCGACGTACGCCTTCATGTTGTAATGCCCGAGACCACAGAGCTGCGTGCAAACGAGTTCGAACCTTCCCGTTTGCGTCGCGGTGAAGTGAATCGGGATCACGAGGCCCGGAACGAAATCCTGCTGTATGCGCAATTCGCGGACGAAGAAGGAATGGCCGACGTCCTTGGCGTGAAGCGTGAGCAAGATGGGTTTGTTCACGGGGATCGTTAGCGAGCCGACGACAATGTCATCACGCGCCGCCACGTCGTTGGCGGGATCGAGACCAAAGTAATTCCCGCTCCCATCGTCGATCTTGTCCGGATGAAGCTCGCCAAACTTGCCGTCGGGTCCGGCATAGCGGAAGTAAAACGCGAATTGCTCCGCCTGGACATCCACCGCCAGGGAATTCGGATCGGGCGGTGTGAAGTAAATCGAGGCCCACACTTTTGAGCCGACGAAGGAGAGCGTCAGAATCTCAATTCCGACGAGGACGATGGCGGCGATCACCAGCGGCGTGGCGCCGCCGGGAAATTTCTTCATCTTTCGCGCGCCCTTACTGTCGCCGAACATAAACACGAAGGCAGCGAGAACGAGCTGCGAAAGGACGAAGAGGATGCCCGAGCCGAGCATCGTTTCCTCCAACTGGTGATCTACGCCCGGCCCGTGCACGGAGACATCCACGGGCATCCACCAGGTGTGCGCGATCACGAAATAGGCGGAAACGATGGTAATGATGACCATCACAACAGCGAAGAATTTACCCATGATCATTCGCCTCGAAGAACTGGTTCGATGTATATAGCCAATCGATCCCCACCTGACCGTCCGCCACAACGCAAACGGTCAGGTGATACACGAGAGCCCGGGCCGATCAGTACGGTAGAGCCTTAAATGTAAAGGTGATGTTCTTGGTCTCGCCGGCGCCGACAGTGACTTCCTGCGATTGCGCCGCATATTGCTCGTGCCACGCGGTGACCGTGTATTTGCCCGCGGGAAGTCCGGCCAAACTGAAGCTGCCGTCGTTGGCGGAGACCGCATAGTGGGACGTATTGATCACCGCGAAATAGCCGTGCATCCAGGGGTGAATGTTGCACTTCACGGCGATGAACTCCGGCTTATCGTACTTGGTTTCGATCGGCGCGGTTCCTGGCGGCTGCGATTTATTCCACTCCTGGTTGACCTTTGCGAGCGGGTGGATATTGTGAGCGGTCTGGTCGTCGTTCTTGATCTCCAGAGGTTGACCCGGCTGCATCACCGCTACGTGCGGGATGTACTGGCAACCTTTCTGATCGTACTCGACGGTTTTGGTGCCTGGCGTCGAGCCTTGATCTCCGGCGGAGATATAGACGACGACGTATTCGAGCGCGTTCCCAGGTCCAGTGACAACGTTTTCGGTGGTTACAGGAGTCGCATGCTGTTTGGCGCAGGTCGGCTCCTTCGACATATCGATGGGCTTCATCTTCGGCGGAGTGCCGGTGTAGGTCACTCTGCCGGCGATGGTGCCAGTTCCGGCGGGTGGGGCCGCCGCGACGAGCATCGCTGAACTAACCGCTACAATGACTGCGAGCAGCAGAAAATATTTAGTTTTCATACTACAACCCCCTTTTTACAAACTACAAAAACGTCTACTTTGATCCGCCCGCTCCGTTATCCGGCCCAATCGGCTTGATTTCGGAGGAATGGCCGGCGGCGTACGCTTTCCAAAGCGAGGCCTCCTGCGTATTGAGCGGTTGCAGCGTGCGCAAGAAGTGCACCAGATCCCAGCCCTCTTCCGGCTTCAGGACATCGGCAAAAGAAGGCATCGGAGTACCATCCAAGCCGGTCATGAAGATCTTGTAAAGATCCTGGTTCGTCTGGCCGCACTTGAAGCGCGTGCCGGTGGAGAAATTGTACGGCCGGATCGGATTGTCCTTGCTGTCCGTCAGCGTGGAGGCCGAAGGTCCGTCCCCATGTCCGGCGGGTCCGTGGCACTTCCAGCATTCCATCTTCTGGAAAAGCGCGCGGCCGCGCAGAACGCTTTCAATATTGCTCGGTGTCTCGGCCGGAATCGTAATGGGCGTTCCAGGTTTTTCACTCTGCCACCGCGGCGAGAAGGACTTCACCGCAGCGATCAGATTGGCGCGTTGCTGCTCGGTGAGAGGTCGCCATGACGGCATATTCGTGGTATCAAAACCACGAGTGATTGCATTGAACAAGTCTTCATCCGTCGGAAGCGTGCCCGTGGGCGTCGAGCGGCACTTGAACACTGCCAAAGTGAAATCCCGCGGCTTTGGGTCGATCCACTGCGCGTTCTCGCCGGTTCCGTCGCCCGCCGGACCGTGACACCCGACGCAGAAGCGGCGGTACAAAACGAGCCCGCCCTGGGCTTCGCCGGAAGCTTCTCCAGTCAGTCCCCCGACATGGCTCTCCGCCTTCGCATTCACCGGCTTGATATTGTGGTCGATCTGCGCGTACGAAGGGCTCGCAGTCGCCAAGAGCAGGAGGACCACAACGGGAAACATCAAGACCGAGGCAGTTGCTATTCTTCTCATCAGAGTCCTCCGTTCCTAGAAGTCGAAGTCAAAGCCGATCATCAAGCTGCTGCTCCACACCGCAGGGTCCGTCGCGCTGGCAGAAGCGCCGCCAGTGCCGCTCAATGGCGCGAAGCCGATTGATTTGCTGATGGAATATTCGTTGTGGAAAGCGAGACCCGCGCGGCTAAACATGATGGGGTACCAGCGGTAGCCGACCGAGTACGCATCGATATTTCCGAAGTTGCTCGGAGTCGCCGGATTGGCCTGCGTTTGCATGCGCACCGTTTCGAAGCGCCCGAAAAATACGAGCTGCGGACTGTGGTAGTAGTGAACTTCGACGAATCCGGCATTCCACGAAGGTCCTTTGGCGCCCGTCGGAATCGCGGAAGCAGGTGAGTTCGAAGGCAGGCCCAGCCCCAAAAACATGTTGTCGTGGCCGTGCATGTAGAACGGCATGATGTTGATCTTCCCGAAATAGAGATCGCCGGTGAAGCCCACGCGATAGAACGGCTCGTTTCCGATCCCATAGAGCGGCGCGCCACCCGACGTCTGGAAATAAGTCGGCCGCTGTCCTACATAGGCGTACCCGCCGATTCTCTGCACGCCCAGGCTGCCAACCTCGAATGCCTGGTCAAACGTGAGGTAGGTGTCGTAACTGCGGCCTGAGGGCGCCCCGCTTCCCGACGAAAACCCGACTGTACCTTCGTTGGAGCTCAACACGGCCACGGAATAACGCGTGTAGCTATTTCTTGAGTGACCCATCAGCTCCACGCCGAGTTGGTTGTCGCCTAGCCCGAAGTCGTTCGTGTCGCCCGGAGGAACGAAATGGTAGCTCTGGTAGAAGCCCCCATTTCCCGACAGGAACAGAAACCGCTTTTCAGAGATCAGGTTATTCAGCTCAAATTTCCCAAACTTGAAGTTGAACCACGAGCTGCCCTTCAAATTGTCAAAACGCACGAATGCGTTCTCGAAGTGGAAAGAAGCCGTGGAATCCGACGAAGGGAGCAGCGAAAAGGAAATGTTGTTGAATAGGGTTCCAGCAGTCCAAAGGTCCATGCCGGAGAGATCGAATCCATGCATTGTGACTGTCGAAACGCCCGTCGTCGTGGGATCGCCCGGTGTAGCATCGACCGGCTGGTTGGTTGCGTGCTCGAGATGCCAGTTCGGCGTGATCCGGAAAGTCACCGGGAAATACGAAGGGTTCTGAAAGATGGGAGAATCGCGATCGTTTCCAAGCTGGTAGCCGTTGTCCCGGAACGTCATTCCGAAGTTGTTCAGCTTCGGCCACGCCGTATGGCACGCCGAACAGGGCAAGCCATACTTTCTGGCGAAGGCCGGAATGGCCGTCACCTTGTGAAGCGGCAGCGTGTAGGCCGCTTGGCTGTCTCCGAAAAGAATCCCAACGACGAGACACGCAAACATCAGCACAGAACTCAGCACGGAAAGATGACTGCTCTTCAATTTCCTCGCAGACCCAGTGATCATGCGACCTCCTTAATACGGGCGTTGGGATTCCATTCCGATTATTTGCAATTCACTAT
Organism: uncultured Acidobacteriota bacterium; assembly: GCA_963812645.1. GTDB lineage: Bacteria > Acidobacteriota > Terriglobia > Acidiferrales > UBA7541 > Palsa-147. Next base: position 181,670 of record CAWEVU010000010.1, on the reverse strand, counting down.
TCAGGCGAGAGGGAAAAACCCATCCGCGGAGGACGGTTCCTGTATCAGCGACGAATCTGAGATAGGCAATCATTCGTGGGCTCGAATGCCTGTGCCGCAAAGAAACGTTCACCGGACCATGTCGAAAAACTCGACGAAAGTACTCCCCTAAAATTCCGATTGCAACAATAAAAATTAATAATCCTTTACTCATCTTAAGCTACCGTGACGGGAGGGGGGTTTTATCAAACGTTCCTGATAATAATATAAACCGTTCATAATCAGTGGCTTAGCAAGAGTTCCGGGCTGTAATATGCCTGGAAACACGGAATAGCCCCCAAACGGCGCCGCGGCCGCGCCATCGTTTCGGACGCTCTTTCACAGTTTCGATTCGCGCGCGAGCGAGGTATAAACTAGCTGGATGCTGCCGGCCAAGACTGAAAATCCGGGCGATTGGCCTGCGACGCGCATTCTCATCGTCGACGATGACGTGGAACTTTGCGAACTGGTCGAGCAATATCTGAATTCTCAGGGATTTCAGATTGACGCCGTTCACGATGGCTCGAGCGGAGTTGAGCGCGCTCTCTCCGGTATTTATTCCCTGGTGATCCTGGATGTGATGTTGCCCGGAATCCGCGGCTTTGAAGTACTGCGGCAAATTCGAGCCAAGTCCGCGGTGCCCGTAATCATGCTGACGGCGCACGGTGAGGACGTGGATCGCATCGTGGGGCTCGAACTCGGTGCCGATGATTATCTTCCCAAGCCGTATAATCCGCGCGAACTCGCCGCGCGCATCCATGCGGTCCTGCGGCGAACAGCAGCCGGGCCAAACAGGGAGCCTTTTACCCCCGTCACGATACTCCTCGACGACATCCGCCTGGACACACGCACGCGCACGGCGCGCCACAATACCCGTGATGTGGAATTGACCGCGGCGGAATTCGAGCTTCTTGCTTTGTTTTTCAAGTCGCCCGGCCGCGTGCTCTCCCGCGACGACTTGGTCAAAACTGCTTTGGGCCGCGACCTGGAACCTTCGGATCGCAGCCTGGACGTGCACATCAGCAACCTTCGCAAGAAGCTCGGGGCATGTCCCGACGGCACGGAGCGAATTCGCGCGATTCGCAACGTAGGGTACGTGTACGTAGTGTCAGAAGCACCTCAATAAGCGGTAGCGGGTGAACCGGAATTGCGCAGTCTTTTTCTGAAGATATTTCTGTCGTTCTGGCTGGCGATGGTGCTCGTCAGCGCCACCCTCATCGCCTCTGTCGTTACCACTCAGTCCCAATTCAAAGCCATGCGCGCCGAGGAATTTGACCGCACGCTCATGCCCCTCATGGCCGCGCGCGCCGCAGACATTCTGGATGATCACGGCATGGGCGCGTTGGCCGGCTTTCTCAATTCACTTCAGACCACTCTCAGTTGGCAGGCCTATCTCTACGATGACGAGGGCAAGGAGATTCTCGCGCAGTCGCCTCCGTCGGAGGTGGACGACATGGCGCAATTCGCGCTGCAAACGAACGAAACGACCATCAAGATATTGCATGGCACGGAGTTTGCTGCCACCCGCACGACCGGCTCAACCGGAACTCACTACGTTCTGGTGATAGGCAGGCGCGTCGAGTCCGTGGCAGACGTCTTGCGCGCTCCGATTGAAGTCCAAATCGTCCGCGCCGCCGCAGTTTTTTTTATCGCCGGGTTCGTCTGTTTCTGGCTCACCCGTTACATCACCTCTCCCATCCTGCACCTTCGCGCGGCTACTCACCGCTTGGCAACCGGCAATCTCAGCGCGCGCGTGGGCGCCGCCGCGGGCAATCGCGCCGACGAACTGGCGGAGCTCAGCCGCGATTTCGATCACATGGCGGAACAGATCGAATCGCTGATTTCATCGCAACGCCGGCTGATAGCGGACATCTCCCACGAATTGCGATCGCCGTTGGCCCGCCTGACCGTCGCGCTCGGCCTCACTCGCCTTTATGCCAATCCCGAATGTGCCAGCGGACTGGACCGCATCGAACTCGAAGCCGGGCGCCTGAACACGTTGATCGGCAGCCTGCTCAGACTCGCGCGTCTGGAAAGCGGCAGCGAAGCGCTCGAGGGAGATCCGGTGGTGCTCGATCGCGTGGTCCACGACGTAGCCGCCGACGCCGATTTCGAAGCCAAGGCTCGCAATCGTCACGTGCGCGTGACACACGCCGATGGCTGCACCATTCTTGGAAACCGGCAACTCTTGCGCAGCGCCATCGAAAACGTGATTCGTAATGCTGTCGCTTACACCCCCGAAGGCACCGAAGTGCAGATTGCGCTCAAGATTCTGTCCGCGAATGGAAACGGAACGGCCCTGATTACCGTTCGCGACCACGGAACTGGCGTGCCGGAAGAGTCGCTTCAAGATATTTTCCTGCCGTTCTACCGCGTCGGTGACGCCCGCGATCGCTTCTCCGGCGGATCGGGTCTCGGCCTCTCCATCACAGAACGCGCCGTCCGCCTGCACGGCGGCACGGTAAGAGCGGAGAACTGCAAGGACGGCGGTCTACTAATCGAATTGCACCTTCCCTTCGCCACAAAATAGAGCTCCCAGGCGTCGGTATCACAACCAGCAAGTTTTATCAGCGCACGGCTTCAGCCACTGCGAAAAAACTGGAAACGTTGTCATCCTGAGCGAAGCTAAGGATCTAAGCGTCCAACGTCGTATCGCGTTCCTTTACAAGCTATTAAGCCCGCATTCAATCCGCAGCGCCCGCAAAACCGATCGCAACAGGTATTGCACAACCCACCGCGGTGTGCGACGCTGCGTTCCCCATGGCTGACGGGAGTAGAAAGAAAACCGATAAATGAATGCACCGGGCCAGCACGTCAAGAATTCACCGAGGCCAAGAGCCGGGCTACGAAACCTGGCGCCTCGCCGAAACACCAACAGCCTCGCCGCGGCCCTCGCTATCTTCCTGATCACCCTGCCTGCTGCGGCTTCACAGAGCGAGAAGAAATCCGGCTACGAAAGCTTCGTCATCGAGCTGCCCGCGCCCGAAGCCGACGTGCTCAAGGCGGTCCGCGAAGTCGCCGGCGACGAAACGGTTCACGGCACCCTCGAATATGAAAAGGAGCCGGTTCTCAACGGCGCCGAGCCTGCGCAGTCTTCAGATTACTATGGCCCCTGGAAGGGACCCGGTCAGGCGCTCTACAAAGTCCGGATAAAAACGGTCGCGCCGCGCCACTTCAAGCAGAGCAATGACGTTGGGACGATCACGGTTCGCTATGTCGTTCAAGGGATCAACGAGAAGAGTACGCGCCTGCAAATCGATGCGGTATTCGTCGAAGACGGCCGGCGCACAGCTCACCCTTCCGACGGCAGCGTAGAAACGAGCGAGTTCAAGGAGATTCAGGATCAACTCGCGGCCATTCAGCTCGAGCAACAAAAAATCGCCGAAGCCGCTCGCCTGCGCGAGGCGCAAGCGCGCGTGAAGGCCAGCCAGCCGGAAACTCGCGAAGCGGCCATCGCACGGCTTGAGTCCGCCCAGGCGGAAATTCGCACGCTCCAGCAACGCATCCGCGAGATGCAGCACGATATCGAAGTGCGCGTGAAGGAGCCGGGAGCGGATCTCAAGTCTGCGCCCTTTCAGAAAGCCGCAAAGCTCGAAACCCTAAACGCCAAGTCCGATGTTCTCGTCCTGATCATCACCGAACACTGGTACGGCATCGAAACGGCCGACGGCAAGCGCGGCTGGCTCTCTCAGGATGACGTGGAGCCGCTGCCATGAGCGCCGTAAATCGCGTCCTATCAATCGCCCGGATTGCCATCGCTCTCGCAGCGTTCCTCGGATTCATCGCAACTGTTTTCGCGCCATCACCCGTCGCCGCTCAGAGCGCTCCTGTCGAGCGCACATTCAAAAATTCCAAGGACGCGGTGGAAGCGGCGGTGAAAGATCTTCGCGCTTCGGCTTCGGGACGGCTGCCCGTGCTCGACGGCTTCGTCGACGCCGTTGACGAATCTCTGGATCGTTTTGAGCGCGGCTTCTTTCAATGCGAAGTTCAAGCAACGCCTGCGACGGGAGGCGCAACGCTCGTTCGCGTCACCGCGAAAATCACCGCGTGGTACGCCGACCCGAATTCCGCGAAAGCCGGCTATCGCCAGCTCCCTTCGAACGGCCGCATAGAAGCCGATTACCTCGATCGCCTCGAAGCACGGCTCGGGGGAGCAACCGGCACCCCCGCGCGAAGCTCCAAGACTTCGCCGCCAACTTCGCATAACGCCAAGAGTGCAACTCCGAAGGACTTCGGCGCTGGTTCTCCCGCCGCAGCCTCGGCCGATGCGCCTCCTCCAACCGTCGCTCCCGGCGAGAGCCTCGATGCCATTCGCAAGCGAGTCGAGCAGAGCGAAAAGCAAGTCCGCGATTTGAACGCCTATCTCCAAAATCTCGAGCAGATCAAACAGAACCAGTCGCATCCCAACGATCTCGTGGTCGTGAAGAAATCCGGCACGCCGGTGCTCAGCAAGCCCCAGCGCGATGCCGAAGTTCTGTTCAGCGCGGAAGGCGATGACGAATTTCAGATTCTGGAATTGAACGGCGCCTGGGTGCACGTGCAAATTTCCGGAGAATCCCGCGGCTGGATCCGGCGCGCGCTGCTCGATCTACCAGCGGGCTACGCTCCCACCGGCGGCAAGACAACCGATGAGCCTGCCGATGCCGACGAGTTGTTTCACATCACCCGCGAAGAAACCAGCGCGTTCGCCGGCACGTGGGAACCGCTGAAAGGCAAGACAGTCAAACTAATTTGGGCGCAGCCGAATTCAACCGAAAATCAACTCACCAGCCCGCGCGCAAAACGCGAGTACGCGAAGTCTGTGTTACTGAACGCCTACTCTGGACTCGGCGCCGCGGACGCGGATGTCGCGGGCGTGGTCGTAGTTTTCGACGCGGTAGATGGCGGCCAGATCGCCGCAACGCGCGCAAGCCTGCAACAATTGAAAAGCGGCACCCTAGCCGAACCCGCCTTCTGGAAACAATGCTCGCTAGATCCGCCCGAAGCGTTCCTCGATCCCACCAAGCCGTAGCCTTTTGTAGCGCCGCGCTTTCAGCCCGGCAGCCTTTTCGCGCCTCACCCGGAATGTAATTGAATTAACGCCGAAGAACGCCGCTACTCGTCGTAAGCAAGCGAATGATTCATGTGCAGCAAGAGCCACGAACCACCCGCACTGCGAAAAAGCGCCGTCCCTCGCGCATGAACCACTTGCTGCGGAAGCACAATGCGCAGTTCATACTCAAGCCAAATCACATTGCCCGTCAAATGATGAGCCCGCGGCGTAAGCGTCAGCACCGCCGCAGGATCGCGATGAAAATAAGTATTCGCGAAATATTTCTGCACTTGCTCGCGTCCGTGATACTCGCCGGCAAATGTGTACAGCACAATTTCGGGATCAAGGCATGCCGCAAATACCTGCTCATCCGAATGGCTGAAAGCCTGGCTGCACACGCCTAACTGCCGGTCCAATTCATCAAACTGCGCCTGCTCATCCTTCGCCACCACCGCAAACCGCGCCACGCGATTCTTCAAATCAATCGTCATGCCCAATTTCTCGAGCAAATTCGCGCCCAGAACGCCGTCAATGCGCTTGCCGCACGCCTGCTGCATCGAAGAGAGGTCAACGGCGGAAAGTTTCAAATCCTTCAAATGCTGATTGCCGATGACCAGCTCGTCGAGCAGAACTTCGTGCCCAATCACCGAATCGCTCCCGTGCCAATTGGCGATCGTGGCCGGCTTCACGGCGCCGTAGGGAAATGACTTGACGTTGAGAAACGTGGAATTCGCCGCAGTATCCACCAGAAACGTCAGCGCACGATCGCCCGTGCTGACCGGAATCGTCAGCAGCCCGCCGCAATTCTGCAGCGCGATATCCTGCGCGCCCGCGCCTGGACAAAAAACCAGGGCACCAAGGAAGAATAGAAAGATCCCGCAGAGCAAACTTCGAGGAGCCAACGAATCGCCGACGCAACCGAAATGGATTGCGCGAAACATGCGCTGATCACGCCTTCTGAACGGCTTCCACTGCCTTGGTCAAAAGCGACTGCAATTGAGTCCAGTTTTTCTCGCCGAGGCTTTCGCGCAGGCGCGCTTGAGCGCGCAACCAGCTCGGCTGTGCTTTCTTCAATTGCTTTCGCCCGGCGGCCGTGAGCTGCAGGTATTGCTCGCGCCGGTCCGATCCCGGAATTCTCTCGATCCATTTTCGACGCAGCAGAGGCCGCAGCGTGCGGCTGAGGGTCGTGGGATCGATCGTCAGCGTTGCTCCCAATTGCGCCTGCGTGGCGATCTTGGAAAGCGCCAGCGCGTGCAGCAAACCGAATTGCACGATCGAATGTCCTCCGGCCTGAAAGACGGAATCGTAGAACTGCGTGATCACGCGCGAGGCGCGGCGGACGTTGGCGCACGCGCACAGGAACTCCTTCACGTCCTCGGGTGCATCCGCCGGTTGTTTCGATCGCGTGCTTGGACACATATGCATGTATATACAGCTTTCAGGAGTCTAAGTCAACAGGCAAGTCGTTCTGGCAGGACAAGCAGAATGTATCTACATCAATACTCTGGGCGCAAAATGAAACGACGGAACGGTTGCACCTACATGACTCCGTGCCCATCTTCGCCGTCGTAGGGGCGGGGCGTGCTCCGCCCGCGGGCGTATCGCCAGACACCACCTTCGCCGCTAACGCAACTCCGCCCGCCTCTCAAACACCATCTCCCCGCCAACAAATGTCTTCACCACCTGCACATCCTTCAACTCATCCGTAGGCACGGACATGACGTCGCGATCGACAACAATGAAATCCGCCAGCTTGCCGGGCTCCAGCGTCCCTTTCGATTTTTCCTCGAATCCCGCATAAGCCCCGTTGTAAGTGTAAAGCCGCAGCGCCTCGGAGATCGTCAGCCGTTCCTCCGGCGCCAGAACTTCGCCCGTCGCCAGATCCTTGCGCGCCACCGCCGCCCAGATTCCCCACCACGGGCTGAGCGGCGTCACCGGCACATCCGAACCGGCCGCTTCGATCACTCCATTTTCGATATACGATTTCGCCGGATACGACCAGCGCACTCGCTCCGGCCCATACTTCTTGAACCAGCTTCCGATCCAATAGACGAATGGCGGATTGCCGTCTACGAGGACGTGCAGATCAGCGAGGCGCTTTTGAATCGCGGGCGTCGAGATTCCCGCGTGCACGATTCGAAAGCGCGCGTCCGTGAGATTCAACTCCTTCATCACCGCCGCGTAGGAATCGAGCACTTCATCAATGGCGCGGTCGCCGATGGCGTGCGTCTCGAGTTGCCAGCCGGCGCGTGCGGCGATCAAATGCGCCTTATGCATATCTTCCGGCTTCCAGCGCAAAACACCGAAATTCTGGGGCTCGCCAGCGACCGGCGGCGGATAAATGGCGATCGTGCGCGCGCCCATTCCGCCATCGGCAAACATTTTCGCCGCGCCGAATTTCAGCGTGTCGTCGCCGTAGCCGGTGTGAATTCCCATCTTCGCGAGTTGCTCGGCGTCCTCGATGCTTCCGATCCTCGGCGACATTTGCACGCGCAGCTTGAGCCAGCCCCGCGCGAAGGCGTCTTGATAGCCGCGAATTTCATCCGATGAAATAAAAATGTCATGAATCGTGGTGAGGCCAAGAGCCAGCGCACGCTCGGAAATTAGTTTCGCCGCGCGCATGTGAATATCCGGCGGATCGGGCGGCAGTAATTTGCCCGCAAGATCCATCGCCGTATCTTTCAAAATGCCGGTGGGCTCGCCCGCCGCGTCTTTTTCGATCACGCCGCCGGTCGGATCGGAAGTGTCGCGCGTGATGCCGGCGAGTTTCAGCGCCGCGCTGTTGACGACGATCAAGTGCCCGCTGACGTGATCGAGATAAACCGGATTATCGGGCGCGACCGCGTCGAGATCGTGGCGATTGATGTACCGATGCTCCGCGAATTTCGAATCGTCCCAGCCCGCCCCGGTGATCCATTGCCCTTTCGGCGTTTTGGCCGCCCGCTCGCGCACCATCGCGACGATGTCGGCAATCGAATGGACTTTCGGATAGGTGACATCAAGCTGATCGCGCAGAATCCCTTCAGCCCACTCCATCGTATGTGTATGTACATCTATCAGACCGGGGAGAACGGTCGCGCCGCGCAGATCGACGATCTTCGTGCGCGCGCTGGCGCAACCCGCGATCTCTGCGTCCATCCCAAGCGCCAGGATGCGCCCGTCGCGAATGGCCAGCGCCGAAACAATCGCGCCGCTCGAATCCATCGTGACGATGTGCCCGCCTCGCACGATCAAATCGGCATCGAGGCACGGCGCTCCGCGCGCAATTCGCTGAGAGCAGCAAAGACATAGGATTGCAGCGAGCAGTGCCGTTAATATTCGCATTCGCATCAACGTATCTCCCCGAACTCGCGAGAACTCCAGCCCATACTACCCCAGGATTCTAATCCTGAGAGCGGCACATATTGGGACACGGTGGCTGCGTTCAGCGGAGACGCGAGCGAGGCAAATTGACGCCGTGCATGCGCGGTGCTAGGTTTTTGGCGGACGCTTCAGGCTTTGTTTTTCGGGGGCTGACCGATGGCTTTCACACTTACGGTGAACGGGCGCGCTGCTACAGTGGACGCGCCGGCGGATATGCCGCTCCTATGGGTGCTGCGTGACGTGCTGAACCTAAAGGGGACGAAATACGGCTGCGGCATGGCGCTCTGCGGCTGCTGCACGGTGCATCTCGATGGCGAGGCGGTGCGCGCCTGCATGACCAAGGTCTCCGAGGCGGATGGCAAGCACATCACCACACTTGAAGGGCTGTCGCCAGACGGAACGCACCCGGTGCAGCTCGCGTGGCGGGAAATCGACGTCTCGCAGTGCGGGTATTGTCAGGCAGGGCAAATGATGTCTGCAGCAGCGCTGCTGGCGAAAAATCCGAAGCCAACAGAGCAAGAAATTGACGACGCGATGGCCGGGAATCTTTGTCGCTGCGCAACGTATCTGCGAATCCGCCAAGCGATCCATAAAGCTGCGGAGATTAGCGAGAGCCATTCGCAGCACGTGGCAAACGCAGTTGGCGCCAGAGACGCGTAGCCGCCGAAGCGGAAAACTCGGCGACGAGACAAAGCGTTCATCGTGGCTAGTGGTGCGCAGTTGAAGGAGCGGCCATGGAAACTTTAGTGATGGAACGGCGAGCGTTTCTGCGTGTGACCGCACTCGCAGGCGGCGGCATGCTGCTGGCGTTTTACGCCGAACCGCTCGCGCAAGTGCTGGCACAAGCGCCGCCAGCGCCACTCGCGCCGAACGCGTTCATCCGCATCGCTCCTGACGGCATCGTCACGCTCATGGCCAAGAATCCGGAGATCGGCCAGGGCGTGAAGACCATGCTGCCGATGCTGCTTGCGGAAGAGCTCGACGTCGATTGGAAAGATGTGCGCATCGAGCAGGCGGACGTCGATTTTGCGAAGTATGGTTTGCAAATCGCCGGCGGCAGCACCGCGACACCAAATAATTGGGAGCCCATGCGCCGCGTGGGCGCAGCCGGTCGCCAAATCCTCGTGACCGCCGCCGCGCAAAATTGGAAAGTTCCGGAATCAGAATGCACCACGGCATCGGGGCGAGTAATTCATGGGCCGACGAAGCGCTCGGTAGGCTACGGCGAGATTGCGGCCAAGGCTGCCCAGTTGCCCGCGCCGGATCTGCAAACGGTCCACCTGAAGGATCCGAAGGATTACAAAATCATCGGCAAACCGATTCCGGGCGTCGATAACGTCGCCATCACCACCGGCAAGCCGCTCTACGGAATCGACGTCACGTTGCCGGGCATGTTGTACGCGACTTTCGCGAAATGCCCGGTCTTCGGCGGCAAAGTGCTGAGCGCCAACCTGGACGCGATTAAAGCCATGCCGGGCGTGAGGCATGCGTTCATCGCGGAAGGCGGCAAAGACCTCGAACTCCTCCTCGGCGGCGTTGCGATTGTGGCGGACACATGGTGGCACGCCTGCGCAGCGCGACAGAAGCTCGAAGTGAAATGGGACGAAGGACCGACGGCAGCGCAGAGCAGCGAAGGCTTCGCGCGCCAGGCGGACGAACTCTCGAAGCAGAAGCCGGCAAGGACGTTGCGCAACGACGGCGACGCTGAGGCCGCTCTGCAAAATGCCGCGAAGGTCGTAGAGGCCGCCTACTACTATCCGTTCATCGCGCACGCGCAGCTCGAACCGCAGAATTGCACGGCGCATTTTCACGACGGCAAGCTCGAAATCTGGGTCCCGAGCCAAACGCCTTTGCGCGGCTTGACGCAGGTGGCCGACACGCTCGGCATCGCCAAGGGCGACATCATCGTTCACCTGACGCGCGCGGGCGGCGGCTTCGGCCGGCGCCTCGTGAACGACTACATGATCGAAGGCGCATGGATCGCGAAGAGCGCGGGCGTCCCGGTGAAGCTGCTGTGGACGCGCGAGGACGATATGCAGCACGACTTCTATCGTCCCGCGGGATTTCATTATTTGAAGGGCGGGCTCGACGCGTCGGGAAAGTTGGTCGCGTGGCGAAATCATTTCGTCAGCTTCGGCGAGGGCGACGAATTCGCTCCGGCCGCGGGAATTTCGCGCGATGAGTTCCCGGCTCGGATCATCGCGAATTACGCGTTGCACTCTTCTGTGATGCCGCTGGGCGTCCCGACCGGTGCGCTGCGTGCGCCGGGGAGCAACGCGATTGCGTATGTGATTCAGTCGTTCATCGACGAGTTGGCGCACGCGGCCGGGAAAGACCCGGTGCAATTTCGGCTCGCGCTGCTCGATGCCGCGCCGCCGGCGGGAGCGGGCGGCCCCGGCATGCAATTCGACGCGCAACGCATGAAAGGCGTGCTGAAGCTCGCCGCGGAAAAATCAGCCTGGGGCTCACGCACGCTGCCGAAGAATACGGCGATGGGCGTGGCGTTTCATTTCAGCCATCGCGGATACTTTGCCGAAGTCGCGGAAGTGCGCGTGACCTCGGACAGCAAAGTAAAAGTCAATAAAGTTTGGGTCGCCGGCGACATCGGCAGCCAAATTATCAATCCCAGCAGCGCGGTGAACGAAGCGCAAGGCGCGGTGATCGATGGCTTGAGCCATCTCATGAGCTACGAGATCACCTTCGAGCGCGGCCGCACCATGCAGAGCAATTATGATGAGTACTCGCCCGTGCGTATCAACGAAGCCCCACCCGAGATCGAAGTGCACTTCTTGAAGTCGGACAATCCGCCGACCGGCCTGGGCGAACCAGCGCTGCCGCCGATCCTCCCCGCCGTCTGCAACGCGATATTTACGCTCACCGACAAGCGCATCCGCTCGCTGTCACTCTCCAAGCATGGCTTCACCTGGGCGTGAGAATCGCTACACCTTCGCCAACGCTATGGTGGCCAGGGAAATCCTGCCTCTGTTTCTTGGTTCCTCCTTTCGATTCTTATTCGCTCTCTGCGCCCCTCTAACCGAAACAAGGGTTCATTTAAATTTTCCGTAACTCCAACAAAACAAACGACAGAATTTTTTCTAGCCGAAACAAAAATCAAAGCTGCCGCGTCGCTTCGTTGCCGTTTCCGACTGTAGGGGAGGGCTAACCCCTTCGGCTCCGCTCAGGGCAAGCCGGCCCTCCCCTACAAAACCAACCCGATCGCCGCGGGCGGAATCGCCGCCGGCGTCGAAGCCACGCATTTTGCACTCTGCTCCTATATTTTAAATTTTTTGCGCGCAATTCCAGCAGACTCAGAAGAGCCAGCCCCGCGCTTAGGGACTGCGCACTACTCGAACCCTTGTATCACAAGAGTACCAACTTGTCAACAGTTTTATGAAGGGGACTAGTGAAAACTGATCCGGCGTAAACCAGATCGGGAGGGGACGCGGGGAGCTGGAGGGCCGAACAAATCAAAACGGGTCCGAACCCCCCCCCACCCTTCCCGGTTTGTGGGAAGGGTGGGGCACCCGAAACCGCAAACCTTCGGAAAAGGCTGCACCACCCGTCCACCTTCGAGAGCGACTCCGTCGGAAAAGGCTGACGGTGTCCTAGCGGCTTACTTGTCTTATAATTGATGGCGATGAAAACTAGGAAATCACCCACGGAGTCCGTCATCAACGCCAAGACGTTTCAGACCCAGCTTGGCTCCCTTGCGAACACGCTGGCCCTTAAGGTTCAACGCGAGGCGGTGAAGGTCGTAAACCCAGGCTTTGTCGCCACAGACATTTACGTAATGCTTCGACAGTCTATCAGTATTTATCACTTGATCTTCCACCTGAATGCCGACGAACGCCGGGAGAAGGAGGCGGCCTGGACAGTGTACAGTGCCGCAGCCCTTCCGCTTGTGCGGTGCATGATTGACAGCCTTTACAACATTACGGCCATTCTTACCAATCCTGGCGTAAAAGGCCGTCAATTTCGCGCGAGTGGTTACAGGCAGATTCTCGATGGACTCGACGCCGATGAAAAACGATACGGTGGCGCACCCTCCGCATTTGAATCTGCCTCTGTGCGTGATAGGCGGGCTGGCCCACCCGCCTTTTCCACAGCTCTCTGTGTATTCCACATTTCAATCACTATTGACGCAATTGATCCTCCGACTGATTCTACCAATACGGAGGACAAGCTCGTGCCCAGAAAGTTAGTTTATCAGATGAGTCTCGATTTCATTCACGTCGCGGTCCTGTTTTTCGCCGCATCGCAATGTCTCATATGGTCTCTGAAAAATCCGCTGCCAAACATATCCATGCTTGTTCTAACGGCGATCACAGTCGTTATGACTGTCCTCGATCCGAATAAGGTCTACAAGACGTGTTATCTGATATTAGTTTTGTGGCTCGCTGGCGTCGAATATCATGCGATCAATAAGGACCACTTCGAGACTGTCGCCAAGGATGAAAGCAGAAGAAAAGAACAGAATGACCAATTTCAGACGATTGCGGGCGACATACAAGCAGGTATTAGTAAAGGCGCAGATCAATTCACTACAACGATGAATGCCTCGAAAAGGAACCTCGATTTAACGAGGTATAGCCTGAATCAGATTACCGGAGACGACCAATTCTGCTATCTCATGCCCGTGACAGAGGTGCCGGACCGAAATCAATGGCGTATGGCTGTGATAACTTCCGGAAAGTTTCCTCTTCTGTTCTGCCACGTAATCATTCATCGACATTTCAATGCTGAGGAGAGCCTGCGTTTGATGAAAACGCCCGAGGGTCAAGCGACAGTCATGAGCGCAGTAGAAAAATGGTTTGGACCAATCTCTCCGGGAAAGCACGGATTCAGTACTGACGTGTTTCTCGACGCTGACAAATCCTATGACATTGAAATCTATACCTGGAACGCCCAATTTTCCGAATCTCTTTCCATAATTTCAGATTGGGTCAAAAAGCACGCGTCGCCCTACTTTATACAGGTTAATGGCGGGCCGAAATGGGAACTGCTCTTTCACCTACCTTAGAAATCAAGCTTTTTTCTCGGCCTTTGTCTTCGCCGATCGCGCCTTCTGGCGCGTGGGCCAGCCTTTTCCGACGGATTTGCTCGCCGGGGTGGCCCATGCTTCCCGGTTCTGGAAGATCGACGCTGGAGGTTTGAGACTGGAAGGTAGCGCGCAGCAGCGCGGCGGGCTTGGCCCTATTCCAATTTCTAATTTCCAAGCTCCAGCCTCTAGTACTCTCTAGTACTTCATTACTATTGACAATTGGTAACTGCTGCGCGATGCTGAGCGCGGTAGTGCGCAGTCCCTAAGCGCGGGGCTGGCTTTCCTGACGCTACTGCAGGTGCGCGCGAAATGGATCTTTATGTAGCTCATCCGCCGCGGCGGATGAGGCTGTTTGGTTTTGGTTCGACGATGGACAGGATGCGGGCCGACAACCAACTGCTAACGGCCTCAGGTCTGTCCTTCGGCCCCGGCAAGGGCCCTCAGGATTAAAAGACCTGAGCTACGTGGGGGGATCGGGAGGCAATTTCTAATCGAGACACGAATTTATTAGAAACGCCCGCAACTCCAACAAAACATTGAAAGGAGACCCGGTCTAATCGAGACAAAAACGTACATTTTTCAACTCGGCGGTCTCTGCGTCTCTGCGGTGCTCCGTTGGCGTTTCTTCCGGCCTCGAACCCCCGGCAAGCGCATTTCTAATCGCACGCGAAATTATTAGAAATCGCCGTAACCTACAGAAAACACAAGACGGCGGCGATTTCTAGTCGTGTCAAAAACACGCATCGTAGGGACCGGGTCCGCCTAAGCGGACGGTCCGGTGTGGCACTGGGTTTTGCGGGCCGCAGCGACCCGCGGGTACGGAGGCGACGAGGGGATGAGGCGAAGCCGGGAGCGTCGATCGCTCGGCAATCGCACAGCGGTTAACCCGCGCCCCGACGGGAGAAAAGGCAACGGCGGGGCCGAAAACCGGGCGGGACTTGAAGAGCAGGCCCGCCCCTACGAGGAAAAGGTAACTGCGAATGCAGATTCCTCATCCGCCTAGGAGGATTTAGGATGACAGCGCTTGGGATTAGGGCGAGGAAAGGAAAGACCCGCGGGCAAGTACGGCGTCCGCCTAAGCGGAGGCACCCTTAAGGAGATGGTGCCCAGGAGAGGACTCGAACCTCCACGGCCTTGCGACCACTACGACCTGAACGTAGCGCGTCTGCCAGTTCCGCCACCTGGGCACGGTTGAGGAAAATGATGCGAATTGATTTTGACGCGCACGTGGTTGAATGTCAACGCGGAGGGGTACTGGGAAGCTCTTGACCGTTGGGGCTAGGTTCAATACAGTGTGCGAAAATTTGTTGGGGGCGCGGAGGTGCGATGGCTAGTTCGTCGGCACGGATTGAGCGGCGGCGTGCTCCGCGCGTTTTGATTCGCATACCGATCAAGGTGTTTAGCAATGATGGTGCGGGGCACCCGATTCGAGCGGCTGCGGAGGCGGTTACGGTGAGCCGCGTGGGGGCGCTGCTGTGGGCGCCGATTGAGCCGGGGCTTGGTACCGTCCTCGAAGTGCTAAATGCTTTGAACGATGAAGTGAAGGAATTCCGCGTGGTGCGCGTGGCGAAATCGGCGCGCGACGGCGTCTTCGAGCTGGGAGTGGAGATGCTGCAGCCGCTCGAAGGCTTCTGGGGCATCCATTTCCCCAACGAAACAGCACCACGTCCTGCTTGACATTCTTTGCCTTCCACAGTGGTACAATTGCGTCACTCGGGCCCGTACGGGACCGCTCGCCTTATTCGCTCATGCTGCCGCGGTCTGTCGGGCATGGAGGAAGCGCATGGATCTCGAATCTCTGCACAGTTATATCTATTATCTTCTGGGGATCTGGGGCGTCCTGACCGGGATTCTGCTGATACTGGTGATTTACCGGAGCCAGCTGAGCAACCGCGAAGGCGACCAGTTGTACCTGGATGAAGCCGAGCAGGGAATGGCGGCGGAGCAACGCGTGATCGTATCGCGGATCGAAGGATTGGGCCGGCCGATTGCGGTATTGACGTGGCTATCGGGATTGCTTCTGGTGGCGCTCGCGGGCGTGTGGATCTGGCACGCGATCCGCAGCTTCTAGTATCACGGCTTCACCGGCGCTGGAGAGGCCGCGGGAGCGCCGGCGTCGCAGACTTGCGACGTGTGATTGTGAACGATGAGCCATTTGTCTCCGGTCTTGCCAAAAACCAGCGTTGTTTGACCGCGCGCGTTGAACGGTTGTCCCTCCACGGTAGCCAGCAATTCCCATTGATAGGAAGCCCAGGCGAAATCTGTGCGGAAATAAACGACCGTGTTCTTGCGGATTAATTGCATGCCTTCGAAGCGCGTGCGGGCTTTCTGGTAGGACGCGACGTAATTCTGAAAGCCGACGATGGGAGGCTCGAAGGCGCCGCTGGTGAAGGTGGCGTCATCGGCGTAGAACTTGTGCATGGCGTCGACGTCGCCGACTTGCCAGGCGCCTAGCATTTCGCCGATGTTGCGATCGAGTTCATCGGGCGTGGGAATGGGCGGCATGGGCATGGGATCTTCTTTGGTGTCCTGTTTGACCTTCTTTTGCTTTTTTTGATCCTGGCCCGCGGATGTGGCTGTGATTGAAAATGCTACGGCGAGCAGCAGAAGGAAGGCCAGGCAGGTTGGATTTCCCAAGAATCTTCGCTTCATCATCGTTCATTTCCCCCAGACTGCGGGGAGAATAGCATGATTCAACGGATTGGGTGGATTACGGGCGGAGAGGGTTTCAAATTGCGCAAGGTGGTCGGGACGAGAGGAATTTATTTAGAGGCGTGGTCCGCGCGTGATCTGGGATCGTGGCTGCGATTGAGGTCGTAAGATGCCGGCAGGGACGCCCTTCGAGACTCAGGGCAAGCCGGCGCTACTTGGCGTCTCTGGCTATGCGGAAACCGTAGTCGGCGTATTGGAAGCCTGGGGGGATGCTGGAGCGGGCGGCGCAGCGCGAGACTTTGATGTAATGGCGCCAGGAGCCGCCGCGGGAGGAGCGGCGCGAGCCTTCTGCGGGGCCGCGCGGATTTCTTTCGGGGCGTTCGGAATAATATTCTGCGTCGTACCAGTCGATGCACCACTCGTGGACGTTCTCGCACATATCGAATAGGCCGTAGGGATTCGGCGAAGATTTACCGACCGGATCAGGTCCATGGATCCAGCGCAAATGGTAGTCGAGGAGCGATTCGGGCGGCTCATCGCCCCACGGATAGGCTTTGCCTTCGACACCGCCGCGAGCGGCGCGTTCCCATTCGGCTTCACTTGGCAGGCGGTAACGGCGGCCGGTGATGCGCGAGAGCCAGGTGCAGTAGGCGGAGGCGTCGAACCAGGAGGTGGCCACGACGGGCTGTTCGGGATGATTGTAATTTGGATCGTCCCAGTGAAGAGGCTTCGGATGTTCTGCGGCCTCGAGAAATTGGGCGTAGTCGGCGTTTGTGACCTGGCACGCGGCGAGATCGAAGGCATCAACCCAGACTTTATGGACGGGCCGTTCGTTATCCTGGCCGATCTCGCTGCCCATTTGGAAATAGCCTTCGGGAATGCGCACCATGCGCGGGCCGAAGTCGCTGCGCGGAGATTCAGACGGAGTCGGAGCTGCGCTCGCCAAACTAGAATCCTTTGTGTCCGTGCTTTACTGCGACGGCGCCTTCGACTGACTCAGCAAATTTACGAACAAGCGATATGCCCCAGGAACACCCGCCGGCAGCTCCCTGAAAAACGACAAACCTGTGTAGATGTATACACCCTTTTGGACGCGGGCGGTGACTAATGCTCCGTTGAGTTCCTCTTCGCCGGGGTCGGTGAGTCCGAGGATCGGTTGATAGTGCGGATCGAATTTGCCCCAGAAATAGAGGCCGCGCTCCTGCGTCCAGCCTTTGAAATCTTCGAGAGAGATTTTGTTGGGGAAATTCAGGAGTGGACTTTCGGGCGCGAGGAAATGCACGGGGGAATTCGCGTCGGTGGTGCGGGCGGTGCTGTCGGGCATGGTCGCGGGATAGGGAGCGGGGAGAATTCTGTTCCAGGCAAAATCGCGCTGGTATTGAACTAGGAGCGTGCCGCCCTGCTTTACGTAATAGAGCAGGCGGGAGTTTGCGCGAGGTAGATCGGGGCGCAGTTCGTAGGCGCGGATGCCGACGACGATGGAATCGTAGTGGCTCAGGTCGCCGAAGGCCAATTCGATTTCGTTGATGCGCTCGACGCGGATGCCGAGCTGGCCGAGCATTTCCGGGAGCGGATCGGTCTCTACGGTGATGTATCCGACGCGCAAATCTTTCGGGACGTTGAGATCGACGACGTGGACTGTGGCGAGAGTGGGCTCGGTCCAGTTACGCGTGGGAAGCGAGGGGAGCGGCTCGACGGAGACATCGAATTCACGATGGCCGATGGAAGCGAATGGACGCAAAGAATAGGTGCCGGCTGCGAGCTGCGATGGTGGCGTGACTTCAAGGCGGACGAGTTGATCGCCTGGCCCTGAGAATTGCACAGTGCTCGAAGGCGGTGCTGTCCAACCGTCGGGTACCTTTACACCCAATTGGACTGGCTCCATTGGTGCGATAGCGCAACATCCGGATTGCACGGATCCGGTCGTCGTCGCGTGATAGCGCACGCGTGCGAGCAAGTCGATCGGCTGGCCGGCGCGATCCTCTGGAACCATGACCTCTTTGGGCTCGATTGTCACGGTGACGGCGGGAACGAGCGTTAGCGAAAATGTGTCTACGCTTGTGGAAGTGGCATGGATCGAGACGACCGGCTCGTCTGCGGCGAAGGAATAATTTCCGGCGGTGAGTTCGAGGCGCTCGCGGACCAGTGGCGGGGGCCAGGGAAGTACGGCGTCCGCGGGCGAGGATGGAACGGATGCGTTTGCGGGAACTGAGACGGTGTCCGTTGCTTCCTGTTGGTGATCGCCGGCGCCCGAAGCGGAATTGCTTGCGACGGCCCAGCCTGGCGGGGCGATTACCGCGGCATCGTTCACGGTCACGCCGGCGCGGGAGCGCAGCGTCCAGCGCGCGTTCACTTTGAAGGATTCGCCGGCAACCAGTTCGTTTTTATCCGAGCGCGCGTCGATGTGCAGCGCGGCAGCGTCGGCCAAGGCGCGATCGATTTTCTGGCGCTCGTGCTCGAGTTCCCAGGCGAGATCGGCGGCGCCGGGGTCTTGAGACTGGGCCGCGGTTTTTTGCAGGGCGGCGATTTGCGAGCCGGCTGCGGCCAGGGATTTGATAGCGGCGGCCCAATCAAGTTGCAGAGCGGCATCGTGCGCCGTGGCTAGCGAATCATCGGCTTTTTCCAGGCCTACGCCCATTGGAGTGGCTGACATGGCCAACATTTTCAGAGTTCTTGAGAAATCTGCAGGGCTGAGCGTTTGCGTTTCCGAGTCCGGATTTTCGATCACGAGATAGAGGGAGGCGCGGAGAAACGGGGAGCTGAGGAACATGGTTACGCCTTGCGAGCGGTGATAGACGAGGCTCTCGCGCCCGAAATCCGAATAGCTTTTTCCCCACAGCGCGGAAACTTGCTCCGTGGGGACGCGAAAGCCGGTTTTTGATTCCGCACGGCGGTCGTCCACGAGAAGACCGACGGTCCACGGACGCAGCCCTTCCTTCACTTGGTCCGGGAAAACGTTGGGATCGGCGGCCTGTTTCACGGCTTGCGGCGTGAGGATGCCGCTTGATTGATGCTGGCCATGGCCGGTTTGAATGCCGCCCCAGCCGTTGATGACGATGTTTGGGCGGAAGGTGCGGATCACGCGGATCATGTCTTCCAGAGGCGTATCGCCCCAGATTTTCATGGTCTGCGCGGCGCTTTTTGAATAGCCGAAATCGGGGGCGCGGGAGAAGAATTGGGTGACGCCATTGTGCTGGCTTGCAGCCAGCAATTCCGAGGTGCGCAACATGCCGAGGCGCGCGCCTTGCTCGGGACCGATGGCGTTCTGGCCGCCTTGCCCGCGGGTGATGGTGAAGAGGCCGACGTCGGCGTCGAGACCGTGGGAGAGATAGCTGAGGAGGCCAGAGGCTTCGTCGTCGGGATGGGCGGTAATGAAGAGGACGCGCGTGGTGACGCGGGCTTTGTCGATGGCTTCGACGGTTTCGGGGAGGGATTGGGCGCGGAGAGGGGCGGTTGCGAGAAGGCAAATTGCAGCGGCGGCAATGCAGAGCGTCGCGATTCTTTTCGGCATGATTGCCCCAATCGAACGAGATCAAAAGCGAGCTCGAAATTATAGGCGAAACAAATGCAAACGCAGAAGCAACGTCAAAACCAAAAGCAAAGTCAAAATCTAAACCTAACGGCCTCACCTCTGAAGAGGTGAGCTACATCTCGAACGGCCATTGATTTATTAGACGGGCGCGAGCGAAATAGATTACGCCACCGGCGATCATCG
This sequence comes from uncultured Acidobacteriota bacterium, assembly GCA_963812645.1. Classification (GTDB taxonomy): domain Bacteria; phylum Acidobacteriota; class Terriglobia; order Acidiferrales; family UBA7541; genus Palsa-147. The sequence goes on along the minus strand of CAWEVU010000010.1, from coordinate 161,849 downwards.
CGACTAGAGACGCTAGCATGGGTTTGGGGCCCGTCGAAATGAAGATTCCTGCCCAGCCTAGAATGGCGATGGCTACCGGCAGCGGGTAAAACCACATGTGGAATGGGAATTTGGACGCTTGCCATCGGCGCCGCAAGATTAACAGGCCCACGGCCTGGCCGATGAATTGGATGATGCAGCGCATGGCCAGGATGGCACGAATTGAGTCAATGAGGCTGAGCGAGAGGCAGAAGAGAATCGCGGTGGCGCCGAGCGCCAGGAGCGAAACGTGCGGAAAATGTTTCTTGGGATGAATGCGGGCGAAGACGGAGAAAAAGTTTCCGTCGAGAGCGGCAGCATACGGCACGCGAGAATAGCCGAGCATGGCTGAGAATACGGAGCCGAAGGCGCTGACTAGAATCAGAGCGGTGGCGAGAGTTGCCCAGTTCGAACCAAAGGCGCGCTCGACGAATACGCTTACCACTGCGCGCGTTTTCGCTGCTTCCTGCCAGGGGACGACGCTCAGGACGCTTGCTTGCATCGCCAAATAGAGCACGGCAATTCCTAGAATGGAGATGAAAATCGCGCGCGGGATGTTACGTTCCGGGTGCTTCATTTCTCCGCCCAAATTGCTGACGTTGTAGTAGCCGAGATATGAATAGACGGTCTGGACGGTGGCGTGGCCGAGGCCGAGGAAGAACAGGCGGGAGAGATTCCAGGCGCCGGGGGGATAGGCGAAGAGCAGGCCGGGTTGATGATGGCGCACTCCGCCATAAACCATCCAGAGGATCGTGCCGATGACGATGACCCAGAGGACGACGGAGATCTTTCCGATTGTGGTGATGCGGCGGTAGAGAAGGAGTACGACGAGAGCCACCGTTGCTCCGGCGATGAATTTGCCGGCATACGGCCCTAGCGGAGCGAGAGTCGCTGTGAGCCAGCTCGATTTCTTAACCAGGAAACCGGAATAGTCCGCGAAGCCCAGCGCGCCCGAGGCAATACTGAGCGGAGCTTGAAAGAGCGTCTGCCAGATGAACAGGAACGACATCAGCCTGCCCCAGCTCTGGACGCCGTAGGCTTCGCGAAGGAAGACGTAGCTTCCGCCGGCCTGCGGCATGGCGGCGCCGAGTTCGGCCCAGACGCAGCCATCGAACGCGGCAAGCGCGGCGCCGAGCACCCAGGCGAGCAAACATTGCGGTCCGCCCATCGCTTGAACGACGAAGGGAATTACGACGAATGGCCCGATGCCGACCATGAAAGTCATGTTGAGCGCGGTGGCTTCGGTGAGCGTGAGGCCGCGTTCGAGTTGTTCGGGTGCGCTCATTTCATTTATGGACGGGCACCTGCGTGGTGCGGCGCGATTGACCTCTTTTGAACCGCTCAAAAGAATGCAAAGAGTAGCAAAGATTCGCACGCTTAGGCGAAATCTGCGCTCGTCCTACGCTAGGATAGTCGCGCATGGTCGAATATGGCGTGGTCATCACGTTTGCAACGATCACCTTGCTCGTTGCCGAATACCTCCAGCTGCGCCGCGCACCGTATCCCGCGTATGGATGGCTTGGAATCGCGTGCCTGGCGGGTGCTGAATGGCTGATGTTTCGCGGCATCGAGCCTGTGGCTACTTTTTTTACTCCTGTGGCATGGTCGGCTTACATCCTGATTGTGGATGCGGGTGTGTTTTCCGTTACGGGACGTTCGCGGCTGCGGACGGCGCCGCTGGCGCTGTTGCGCATGGCGGCGCTTTCGATTCCGCTGAGGTTGATTTTCGAAGCTTACAACCTGCGCCTGCGCAACTGGACTTACGACGGCGTTCCCGATTTTTGGCCTGCGGGAATGATCGGTTACGCTTGGTCGTTCGCTACGATCACTCCTGCGATTTTTGAAACGGCCGATCTTATTCAGGCGTTTCTGCCATTCGGCGAGAGGGAGTCCATAAAGATTTCGCGTGGCGCGCAAACGGGATTGATGATTGCGGGAGCGGTGTGCGTTGCGGTTCCGTTGGTGTTGCCGCGGCACATCGCGGCCTGTCTTTTTGCGCTGGTGTGGATTGGGTTTCTTTTGGTGCTTGATCCGCTGAATTACCGGACGGGACTTCCGTCGTTTATCGGCGATTTCTCCGAGGGCTTGCATACGCGGTTTTGGTCGTTCCTGGCTGCTGGATGGGTTTGCGGCTGGCTGTGGGAATTTTGGAATTTCTGGGCTGAGGCGAAATGGCGCTATATTTTTCCGATTTTTCAGAATGCGAAGATATTTGAGATGCCGGCGCCTGGCTTTCTCGGGTTTCCGGCGTTTGCGCTGGAGTGTTTCGTGATGTACGTGGCGGCGCTGGGGGTGATGAAGATCCGGTGGCAACGATGATTTTCGCGAGCGCCGCCAGGCTGATCCTGCTCGTCGCGATGGCCGCAATTCTCGGAGTGCCGGCAGTTGCCGGTAATCCGGTGCTGCCTGCGGAGGCGCAGCAGGGGCTTGAGAAACTCAATAATGGAGATGCGGACGGGGCGATTGCGCGGTTTCGCGCGCTGCAGGCTTCCGCGCCGGACCAGCCGCTGGGGTATCTTCTCGAAGGTGAGGCGCTGTGGTGGAAAAATTATTGCGCGTCGCTGGAAGTGAAATGGGGAATGGTGGATGCGGCAAAGCGCGGGAAACAGGCGGGCGATGATGAATATCTGGCGCTCGCGGAAAAGGCGGTGCGGCTGGCTGCGGCACAATCCGCGAAAAAAGATTCCGCGGAGATGCATCTCTACGCCGGGCTGGCGCTGGCGCTGGAGGCACGTCTTTACAGCATGCGGAGTGAGAATCGGGCCACGGCGCGGGTTGGCGTGCGCGCGCGCGAGGAGTTCTTGCGCGCCAAGCAGCTCGATCCGCAAATGACCGACGCCGACACGGGGCTGGGGCTCTACAACTATTACATCGACACGCTTTCGGGCATCGTCAGGCTGCTGCGCTTTTTCATGGGCGTCCCCGGCGGCAGCAAGCAGGAGGGAATTCGCCAACTAGAATCGGCGATTAACGGCGGGGGGATGACGGCGGCGGAGGCGCGGTTTTATCTGGCGAAGAATTTGCGCACTTACGACCAGCAGTATGAGCGGGCCGCTGTGACTATTGAGCCGCTTACGCGGCAGTATCCGAGCAATGGGATCTTCAATTTATTTCTTGGCAATTTCAATTTGGAATTGAATCGGAGGGAAAAGGCGGTGGCGAGTTTGCGGGCTGTGGTGGGTCAGGCTTGCTGCGAGATTGCGTGTGCGGCGCGGGTGCGGGCATTGGCCAATTCGTTGCTGGCTACGGTGAAGTGAGTGCTGCTGGTGCCGACGTCCCTGCCGGCATCGCGACGATCAGAAGCGGCGCCAAGAGATCCAGCCGTGCGCGGAGTACCGCTTGAGATAAGTTGCGCTGGTCGGGATGCGGGGTCCGCGCCTGAGTGTTGCCATTGGCGGAGTTTGTAATCGTAAGATGCCGGCGGGGACGCCAGCGGTACCGAAGAGGGACGACGGCGCTACGAACGGGCGGCTTCCTCTTGCTCGAAGGCGTGATAGGAGGAGCGGACTAGCGGGCCTGATTCTACGTGCTTGAAGCCCATTTGTTCGCCGACGCGCTTGAATTCCGCGAATTCATCGGGGTGAACGAAGCGCTCGACCGGTAGATGTTCCGGCGTCGGCTGGAGATATTGGCCGAGGGTCAGGATGTGCGTGCCTTGCTTGACGATATCTTGCATGGCGCGCAGGACTTCTTCGTGCGTCTCACCGAGGCCTAGCATCATGCCCGTTTTCGTGGCCATTTGCGGAGCCATTTCGCGAGCGCGGCGGAGCAGTTCGAGCGAGCGCTCGTAATCGGCGCCCTTGCGGACGCGGCGATAGAGGCGCGGAACGGTTTCCATGTTGTGATTGAGGACGTCGGGGCGCGCGGCGATTACCGTTTCGAGAGCGGGCCAGACGCCGCGAAAATCCGGGATCAGGACTTCAATGCGGCAGTCGGTTACGCGCTCGCGAATTTCGGCGATGGTGCGCGCGAAGATTGCGGCGCCGCCATCGGGTTGATCGTCGCGATTCACCGAGGTGACCACCGCGTAGCGCAGGCCCATTCTCTCGACTGCTTCGGCTACGCGCTCGGGCTCGTCCTCTTCCGGCGGACCGAGAGGCTTGCCTGAGGGCACGGCGCAGAATCCGCAGGCGCGCGTGCAGATGTTGCCGAGAATCATGAACGTTGCGGTGCGATGTTCCCAACATTCGCCCATGTTGGGGCAGCGGGCGCTCTCGCAGACGGTGTGCAGATCGAGAGTGCGCATGATGCGCTTCAAATCCTGATAATTGGGGCCGCCGAAAAATTTCACGCGCAGCCAGGAAGGACGCGGATGGGCGCTGGGCGGCGGGACTGCCGCGATGTTGGGGAGAATTGGGAAAGGTGAGGCCATGAGTACGCGTCTGCCTCCATTCTACGCACTCTCTGTGGGCGCGACAACCGCGGCGTGCCCCTGCTGACATCTAGCTGTTCCGAATTGATTCACTTTATTGCTGCGAAATCTCTATTAATTTTCACTGGGTCTTTAAGTTGGCCAGCGATGGTGCCGATAACTCACTCAGGTATGCCGCGCAGCGGGGTTAGGAGCACCCGCTCTGAGGAGGGACCCGTGGCTTCTATTCCAGTGGCAGCAGCAAATCGGACGGCACAGTTGGGCACAGAGGCTCAATTGGCGCTGCAACCGCAAAGCGCAACGACCAAGCCCGCGCAATTAAATCCGGTTCAGGACACGGTGACGCTGTCGAACGGCGTACCTCGGCCGACACCGGCAGAAGAGGCCGGGCTGTTTCAGGTGGCTGCGCCCGTAATATCGACGTTTTCGGCCGTGTCATCCGGCGGCGCGAATGCCGGAGCGGCGCTGAAAGCGAATGACGCCGCTGCTGCGGCCCTGAACGCGCCTACCGCGACGGCGGCAGCGTCTAAGACGGCGGCCGCGCAGAATGCTGCCACGGTTCAGCCGGCTGCGAACAAATTCAATGCCGCCGGAGCGAACGCCGGGGCTGTGCCCGCAATCAACACGGCGCCCGCGAACAACGTCAACGGCATCGTGGCAGGCGCGGGAACGCCGACCGCGATTAACGCGGCGCCTGCGGCGAATGCGGCGCAGACAGCCAACGCGCCATCGACGGGCGCTGCGCTGAGCGCTCCTGCAGCTTCATCTCAGAGCCAGAATCAGCTCTTGCAATTCACCGAGTACTTGCAGCAGCTCGGGCTCTCGCCGCAAGCGCAGAGTCAGATGATGGATGCCGCACGGCTGCTGAATGATCTTGATCCGCCGGCGTTTCAGCAGGCTATCGTGGCGCTGCGAGCCGAGGCTGCGAGTCTCGCGACACAAGCGGGAAGTGCTCCGACTGCACAGACGCCGACGCCAGCAGCTGACGCGGCGGCCAATCAGGGAGGCGCCACTGCCTCGACGGCGGCGGCGCCTGCGGCGCCGAAATTAAGCACCGGCGCGGCCCAGCAATAGGCGGGTCGACTGATCCGAAGCGGTACCATACCGTAGAACCGCGGCCACAGAGATTGAGGCGAAAGTGTTGTATATCTACAACACCGACTTGAAATCCTGCCGAAAATTCTCTGTAAATCGCTGAAAACATTAAGCTAAAATGTGTTGGACGGGGCAGCATAAGTGCTTAGTAGTCCCGGCCCTCAAAATGTCCTTCCAATACACGATTGTCCGGCCTGTCGAGGCGACGGGTATCGGGCTTCACACCGCAGTTCAATCGCATTTGCGGCTCGTTCCTGCGCCGGCTGGGACTGGAATCGTATTTCGCCGGACGGACCTTGACGGTTTTCGCATTGAAGCGCATGTGCGCAACGTCGCTCGTGTGAGCTATGCCACCAGCCTGATGAAACAGGGCGTGCTCCTCTCTACGACCGAGCATCTTCTTGCCGCCGTTTATTCCTGCGGGGTGGACAACATTTTCGTCGAAATTGACAATCTTGAAGTGCCTATCCTCGATGGGTCGGCTCAGCCGTTTATCCGCATGCTGAATCGCGCTGGGTTGCGCCGGTTGCGCCGGCGGAGAACTTATCTGAAAGTCGTGAAACCGCTAGAGGTCTCGGAAGGCGATCGGCGGATTGGAATTTATCCGCATGATGATTTCGTGGTGAGCTGTTTCGTGGACTACGCGCATCCGAAAGTCGGGCGGCAGGAAATCGAGATTCGCGTGAATCGCGATAGTTTCAGCCGCGAGTTGGCTACCGCGCGGACTTTTGGATTCATGAGCGATTTTGAAGGCTTGCGGGCGATGGGATTGATTCGCGGGGGCTCTTTGGAAAATGCGATCGTGCTCTCCGCTGACGATATTTTGAACGGGCCCGTGCGCTTCCCTGACGAGTTCGTGCGACACAAGGCGCTTGACCTTATTGGCGATCTTGCATTGGTGGGTCGCCCGCTGAAGGCCCGCGTCGTAGCTCATAAAGCGGGTCATGCGCTGCACACGCAGCTTGTCACTCGCCTGCTGGCCGATCCTACACTGTGGGTGGAAACCACGGTTGAATCCGAGAGGCAGCCTGCCACGGCGTCGCCTTTGCTTCGAGAGTCAGCGTCCGCCGCCGATTAATCGGTGGAGATTTTGTAGGGGATAGTCTTTAAAGCTTGCGTGAACACGCGAGAAGACGAACCTCAGCGGCTACAGCCGGGTCGAGTTCGCGGGTCTGCGGCACGGCTGAGGCCGTGCCCTGACAAACCGGGTGAGCTCTCTTCCAGACTCCTTAGGCCCCCTCCCGTTTTTTGGCCCGTTTGCCACCGTTCCTCGTCAGGCTATTCCACGATAGAATGGCCGACCTATGGCAAATCTCTTGGAAGGAAAGACTGCGCTCATTCTGGGCGTGGCCAACAAATGGAGTTTGGCTTACGCGATTGCTTCTGCTTATCGCCGCGAAGGGGCGAAGGTCGCCCTCACTTATCAGAGTGAGCGGCTGAAGCAAACGGTGGAGGAATTAGGCCAGGAACTCGGGGCGGCGAAAGTTTTTCAGTGCGACGTCACGCAGCCGGCGGAACTCGACCTTCTGGCTACAGAATTGAGCGGCGGGCTCGATACGGTGATGCATGCCATTGCGTTTGCCAACCGCGACGATCTCAGCCGGCCGTTCGTGGAGACATCGCGCGACGGCTATTTGCTCGCGCAGGAAGTTAGCAGCTATTCGCTGCTTGCGGTGGCGCGGGCTACCGCGCCCTTGATGCCGCAAGGCGGATCGTTGCTGACGCTTACTTATCTCGGCTCACAGCGCGTGGTGCCCAATTACAACGTGATGGGGGTAGCCAAGGCTGCGCTCGAAGCCACCGTGCGTTATCTTGCGAGTGATTTGGGGCCGAAGAATATTCGCGTGAATGCGATTTCCGCTGGGCCGGTTAAAACGGCCTCGGCGCGCGCCATCAAAGATTTTTCATCGATTTTGGACGTGGTCGCCCAGCACGCTCCGCTGCGCCGCAACACTGACCCCGCTGAAGTAGCTGACACTGCCGTATTCCTGGCCAGCAATCTGGGCCGAGGCGTAACCGGCAACACGATCTTTGTGGATGCTGGATTCCATATCATGGGCTTGTGACACGCTCGAAATCGCGCTGCTTATTTTTCCGGGCGGCCGTTTGTGACAAAAACGCCGGCAGGCTGCCGGCGTTACGAATGCCTTACTGCGCGGCATTTCATTCCAGCGGGAGGCTATCTCGTCCTGCTGGCCTATTCCTTTCGACGCGAATCACCAGGGTCTCGTCCACATGAAAATGACGGTTGCTGGTGGCGCCTGGAGTGATCGGGTTCGCGGTAAGATCGAAGCCGTCGAAGACGCCGTCGTTGTGCGAACTCACCGGTTGATAAATGAATTCGTAGCCGCTCTCGGAACCTCTCATCAGCATCGCGTTGATAAGACCGGCGCCGTCGGCGTCCGGGGCCTTGCCGCTGAGCGGCGGTCCGAGCGCTGAGAGGCCCGACGGATAGGTGTTGTAAGCGCTTTGATATTTGACGGCGGCCGTGGCGATGTTTCGCAGATTGTAGACGGCGGTCGCCTCGTTCGCTGTCATTTTGACTCTCACCAGATTCGGAATGGCGATCGCGGCGATAATCAGAATGATAGGAATCAATGCGATGCCGACGTAGCCGAGAATCATTCCCGCCAGAGACATCCCCGCGCCTTTTAGGCGGCCTGCGCTTTTGCGGATCTGCGAGTGGGAGATGTGACCGAGAACTACGGCGATGACGGGAGCCGGAAAGATGAAGAAGAGCAAGCCGAAGATCAGGCTGGCGACCGCGATGCCGCTGGTTCCTTGCACCCCGGCTGGGGCTGGGGTGCTTGTCGCGGCTAGCGATAGATTCGTTCCGCATCCGTTGCAAAAGGCTGCGGCGTCTTCGTTCGCTTTCCCGCAGGTGGGACAAATTTTCACAGTCGCCTCCGGACTTTCTGGCCCAAGGGAAGTACCGGCATCGTAACAGTGCTGCGTGCCGAAAGGCCAAATGCTGCGGGGCGATTCGGCGAATTGTGCACCCGCGCTCCTGGAACACGTCCGTATTCGCCGGATTTGCCAAACGGAGGCGGTGAGGCGAGAATAATCGTTCGATGCCTGCGAAAGACACCGTCGCCCTCGTACTCGCTGCCGGGAAAGGCACGCGCCTCAAATCCGACATGGCCAAGGTGCTGCATCGCGCGGGCGGGCGATCGCTGGTCGAGCATGTTGTGCGGGCTTGCCAGCTACTGAAGCCGGCTGAGATCGTCGTGATTGTCGGGCATCAGGCGGAAGCGGTTGCCGCGGTTGTCGAGCCGCTTGGGGCGAAAGCAGTGGTCCAGAATCCGCAGCGAGGAACGGGCCATGCGGTGCAAGTGGCGCGCAAAGCGATACGACGCAGCGCAAAGTTTTTGTTGGTGGTGCCCGGCGATGCGCCGCTGCTCAAAGCCTCAACGCTCGCTGCGCTGGTCGAGACGCATCGCAAAGAAAATGCTGCTGCGACGCTTCTGACGGCGAATCTTGCTGATCCTACGGGCTACGGGCGCGTGATCCGCAAAGAGGGCGACGGCAGCGTAGCCGCGGTGGTGGAAGAGAGCGCGCTTGCACTCGAGCAACGGGCGATCAACGAAGTAAATTCGAGTATCTACTGCTTCACGCTCGAGAAGCTGTGGCCGTGCTTGTCCGCGCTGCGTCCGAATAATGTGCATCGCGAACTTTATCTTACCGATGCGATCGCGCTGCTCAACGCGCACCAGGAACGCGTGGTGGCAATGACGACCGCCGACGCCGATGAAATTATCGGCTGCAATACGCGGGCGCATCTTGCCGATGCCGATCGCGTTTTTCGCCAGCGCAAAGCTGCCGCGCTGATGGACGCGGGCGTGACGATTTATTTGCCGGAGACTGTGGTGATTGATGCCGACGTCGAGGTGGGGCGCGATACGATCATCGAGCCCGGCGTCGAGCTGCTTGGGAGCACGCGCGTTGCTGAGCGCTGCATGATTCGCACTGGGAGCGTGCTGACGAATTGCCGGGTGGATGAAGGGGCGCTGATCGAGCCGCATTGCGTGGCTATTGATAGCCGTATCGGGAAGAACTCGAGGCTCGGGCCGTTTGCGCGTTTGCGGCCTGGGGCTGATATGCGCGAAGGCTCGCATGTGGGGAATTTTGTTGAGCTGAAGAAAACGGTGTTAGGGGAAGGCGCGAAGGCGAATCATCTTACTTATCTCGGCGACGCTACGATTGGCAGCGGCGCGAATATCGGCGCCGGGACGATTACATGCAATTACGATGGCGTACACAAATATCCCACCACGATCGGCAAGCGCGTTTTTATTGGCAGCGATACGGCGCTGGTGGCGCCGGTGCGCGTGGGCGACGGGGCTTACGTGGCCGCCGGCTCGGTGATCACAGACAACGTTCCTGTCGACGCGCTGGCTATCGCGCGCGGCCGGCAAACGAACAAGACTGGTTGGGCGAAAGCGCGGCGGGCTGAATTGGCGCGCGAAGCGAAGCAACGGAAGAAGCCCAAGCGCCGCCGCACGAAGAAATCGCGTCGCCGGTAGCGCCGGCGCTTCAATCATCGCTGCGGGCCAATTCTCCGTCTGTGTTAAAATGCGCGCGGGAGATTCCCCGGAATGAAATTCGGCGTGGTTGTGTTCCCGGGCTCGAATTGCGATGACGACGCTTATTACGCCGTCGGCAGCGTCCTGCGTCAGCCCGTCGAGTTCCTCTGGCACCGTACCGAAACACTCGCCGGCTGTGACGCCATCGTTCTTCCTGGCGGCTTTGCTTACGGCGATTATCTCCGCACGGGCGCCATCGCGCGCTTTTCGCCGGTGATGAAATCGGTGGAGAAATTCGCGCGGGGCGGCGGACTGGTTCTCGGGGTATGCAACGGCTTCCAGATCCTGTGCGAGGCGGGACTCTTGCCTGGAGCGCTGCTCCGCAATTCCGGGCTGCGCTTTCTCTGCCGCCAGGTGCATGTGCGCGTGGAAAGTACCGACACGCCTTTTACCTGCGCGGCTGAGCGCGGTCAGATCCTGAAAATGCCGATCGCGCATATGGGCGGTAGCTACTTTTGCAACGACGAGACGCTCGCGGATCTCGAGCAGCACGATCAGATTATTTTCCGTTATACGACGCCCGATGGCCGCGATGACGCCGCCGGAAATCCCAACGGCTCACTTGCGAATATTTCGGGTATATGCAATCGCGAGCGCAATGTGCTTGGATTGATGCCGCATCCTGAGCGGGCTGTGGAGGCGCCGCTTGGATCCGCTGATGGATTGGTCATTTTTCGCTCGATGGTGGAGAGTCTGGTACAGCGGATCGCGGTGCCTGCTTAGTGCAATTCCAGAAATTCAAAAGATGGCCGAACTGCGGGAGGGCCGAAGACCCTCCCCTACTCTAGAAGGATCAACCGGCTTGATCGCTACTGAACCAAAAGTTACGCCTGCACTTGCGGCCGAGCACGGGCTCAGCGGCGAGGAATATTCGAGCATTCTGAAGATTCTTGGGCGCGATCCTAGCATCACCGAGCTTGGGATTTTTTCCGTGATGTGGAGCGAGCACTGCTCGTATAAATCGAGCAAGGTGCACCTGAAACGCTTGCCTACGCGCGGGGCGCAGGTGCTGCAAGGGCCGGGCGAAAATGCGGGCGTCGTGGATATTGGCGACGGGCTTTGCGCTGTCTTCAAAATCGAGTCGCACAATCATCCTAGCTTTGTTGAGGCGTTTCAGGGGGCGGCTACCGGAGTTGGCGGGATCTTGCGGGATATTTTCACAATGGGGGCGCGGCCGATTGCGGTTTTGGATTCGCTGCGATTTGGGCCGATCATGCGCGGCAAAGACGCAGGAAACGTCACGCCGGAAGAAATCGCGCGGAATCGGCGGCTTGTGGATGGCGTGGTGCGCGGGATTGGGTTTTATGGGAATTGCTTTGGCGTGCCGACTGTTGGCGGCGAAGTTGTATTTGAGCCTTGCTACTCGAATAATCCGTTGGTGAATGCGCTGGCGCTCGGCATTGCCAAGCGCGACGAGCTTTTCTTTGCGCGGGCGCGCGGTGTGGACAATCCGGTCATTTACGCCGGCGCGAAGACCGGGCGCGACGGAATTCATGGGGCGTCGCTTCTTGCCTCTGCGGAATTCAGCGAAGAATCGCAGCAGAAGCGGCCGAACGTGCAGGTCGGCGATCCGTTCATGGAAAAACTTCTTCTTGAAGCGTGCCTTGAAGCCATGCGCACGGGCGCGGTGGTCGCGATTCAGGATATGGGGGCGGCCGGGCTTACCAGCTCGAGCTCTGAAATGGCTTCGCGCGGCGGAATGGGGATTGAAATCGAGCTGGCGCGCGTGCCGCAGCGCGAAACCGGCATGACGCCGTATGAAATGATGCTCAGCGAGTCGCAGGAGCGGATGTTGCTGGTGGCTGAGCGTGGCCGCGAAGCGGAAGTCTTCCGCGTGTTCGCTAAATGGGGCCTCGACGCCGTGGAAATCGGCCGCGTGACCGACGACGGCAAGCTGCGAGCGCTGCACCACGGGAAAATCACGGCTGAAATTCCGGCGCACGCCATCGCGGAAGAAGGCCCGGTTTATCAGCGGCCGCTGGCGCCGCCCACGCAGCCGAACGGCAATGCGCACTTTGTCGAATTTGCCACGTCCGGCGCCGATCTGACGGCCAATTTCAAGAAGCTGCTCGCGTCGCCAACCATCGCTTCGAAACAATGGATCATCGGGCAGTACGACTTTCAGGTGCGTACCAACACGCGCGTGATTCCCGGCGCGGGCGACGCCGCCGTGCTGCGGCTGAAAGAATCCGCACGCGGGCTGGCGCTTTCTACCGACGGCAATGGGCGCTGGTGCTCGCTCAATCCGCGGCTCGGCGCGATGCATGCTGTTGCCGAAGCCGCCCGCAATGTGGCGTGCTCCGGGGCGCGCCCGGTGGCGGCAACGAATTGCCTTAATTTCGGCAATCCTGAGAAGCCTGAAGTGATGTGGCAATTCAGCGAGGCGATTGATGGCATCGCCGAGGCTTGCAAGGTTCTCGGCGTGCCGATTACTGGCGGCAACGTCAGCTTCTATAACGAAACTCTGGGTAAGCCGATTTATCCGACGCCGGTGCTGGGCGTTCTCGGGATTCTGGATGACGCGGGGAATGCGCTCGGCCTGGCCTTCCGCAACAAGGGCGATGCGATCGTGCTGCTCGACAGCGCCGACGACGCTGCGTCCGCGCGTTCGCTCGATACGCTGCGGCGCGAATTTTCATCGTCCGAATATGCGAAGACGATCCACGGAATCACCGCGGGCACGCCGCCGGATATCGATCTTGCGGCGGAAAAGCGGCTGCAGGAATGTCTCGTCGCGCTGGCTGTGGATCGCGCGGTTGAATCGGCGCACGATTTGAGCGATGGAGGGCTCGCCGTGGCCATCGCCGAATGTGCATTTGGGAGCGAGGATTTCACGGCGCGCATTTCGTTCGATTCTTTCGCGCCGCCGGAATACGCGCTTTTCGGCGAAAGCGGGGCGCGCGCGATCGTCACCGCGAAGCCCGCTTCGCTTGCCCGCGTCATGGAACTTGCGGCAAAATACAAGGTTGGGGCGCGACGCATTGGTGAGGTCGCGCGGGGCGATCTCCGCATCGAATTAAATGGAGTAGTTTGCGCCAGTGCCGCAGTGTCGTCTCTTCGCGACACCTGGGCCGGGGCGTTGGAACGGGCTCTGCAGAGCGATCACTAGGACGAATGAAACCTCACTCTCATCTCGATTCGGATCATTTTCACGATGAGTGCGGCGTCTTCGGTATTTTTGGCCGAGAAGAAGCGTCGAAGCTCGCTTATCTTGGGCTTTACGCGCTGCAGCATCGCGGCCAAGAATCCGCTGGGATTGCTTCCAGCGACGGCAACTCGCTCGAGTTCTACAAATCGATGGGCCTGGTGCAGGAAATCTTCACGCCGGCAGTTCTTGCGCACCTGCCCGGCACTTCCGCGATCGGACATACGCGCTATTCCACCGCCGGCGAAACTGCGCTGACAAACGCTCAGCCGGTGGTGATCGATTGCAACAAGGGCAAGCTCGCGGTGGCGCATAACGGCAATCTGACCAACGCTCTCGAATTACGCCGGCGACTCGAGCATGGCGGCTCGATTTTTCAGACCACAAGCGATACCGAAGTGATCGTGCACCTCATCGCGCGCAGTAAATCGCGCAATCTAGTGGGCGCGCTGGCGGATGCCGCGCAGCAAATCGAAGGCGCGTATTCGCTGGTCATTCTCACGCGCGATGAGCTCTATGCCGTGCGCGATCCGCGCGGCTTCCGGCCACTGAATCTGGGCCGACTTGAAGGCGCGTGGGTGGTTGCATCAGAAACTTGCGCGTTCGATCTTATTGACGCCGAGTACGTCCGCGAGATCGAGCCAGGCGAGTTGGTGCGCATCTCGCGCAGCGGCGTGGAATCCATCCACTTCGCGCCCGAAAAACCGCACCAGTTCTGCATCTTCGAGCACGTCTATTTCTCCAGGCCCGACAGCGTGATTTTCGGCCGCCCGGTGAATCAAAGCCGCGAACTCCTCGGGCGGCTTCTGGCGAAAGAGTATCCGGTGGAAGCCGACGCGGTGATTCCGGTACCGGACTCGGGAGTTCCCGCGGCCGTCGGGTATGCGGCGGAATCGGGCATCCCGTTTCGCATGGGGCTCATCCGAAACCATTACATTGGGCGCACATTCATCGAGCCGGTACAGGCGATTCGCGATTTCGGGGTTAAGCTGAAATTGAATCCGGTGCGTCGAATGATAGAGGGCCAACGGGTGATTCTGGTTGACGATTCCATCGTACGCGGCACCACCAGCCGGAAAATCGTGCGCATGGTGCGCGAATCCGGCGCCACGGAAGTTCACGTGCGCATCAGTTGCCCGCCGACGATTTCGCCGTGCTATTACGGAGTGGATACGCCCACGCGCAACGAATTGATCGCCGCCAATAATTCCATCGAAGAAATTCGCCAGTTCTTGGAGGCCGATTCGCTCGGCTATCTTTCGCTGAACGGCTTGCGCGAAGCGGTCGAAGATCGCGATGGCCAGTTCTGCACCGCCTGCTACACGGGCGTTTATCCCACCGATTTGGTGCAACTCGAAGTGGAGGCACAACGTGAAAGCTGAAGTCGAAGCCCAATCCCGCGCGGCCGCGTTCGATGAGCCCAGGGGAAAGAAATCAGTCTGGAAGAGCCGCGCGATGCGCGAAGCGATCTCCTGGTTCTGGGTGATCCTGGCTTTTCTTTTCATCGAAGGAGGAATCGTCCAGGCGCGCGTGATTCCCAGCGGCTCGATGGAGAAGACCGTTCTCATCGGCGACCATCTCATCGTCAGCCGGATGGGCTACGACGCCGGCGTCCCTTTTACTCCGTGGCACACCACGCTGTGGCGCGAACCAAAACGGCAGCAGATTATCGTCTTCCGCGCACCGCTTCCGGAGATGGGCAATCCGGATTTCATCAAGCGCACCATCGGGCTCCCCGGCGATCTTCTGGAAGTCCGTCGTGGCATCGTTTATGTAAATAATCAGGCTCTCGTTGAGCCGTATCGCATGGATCCGCCCAGTCCCGGCGACAATTTCGGGCCAGTGAAAATTCCCGCGGGCGAATATTTCATGATGGGCGACAATCGCAATAATTCTTACGACAGCCGATACTGGGGCTTCGTTCCCCGCTCGAACATCGTCGGGACGCCGCTGCTCATCTACATGTCCATCGATGCGCCCGAAGAAGTCTGGGAGCCCGGGCACATCGAACAGCGCTTCGCGACGTATCTCAACGCTCTGATCCATCCTCACGAGGTGCGCTGGAAGCGATTGTTCCATACGTTCTAGCGCGGCTGCCGCTGTTGACCAATCGAGGGCCTGTTCGATGCGCTACGCCGATGCAGGAGTGGATATCTCGGTCGCCGAAGAGGCGAAGCGGCGCATCCGCACCATGGCCGGGCGCACGTTTCGGCGCGGCGTGCTTTCTTCTATCGGCGGCTTCGGGGCGCTATTCGAGCTCGACCACAAACGTTGGCGCGATCCCATTCTCGTGGCTAGCGCCGATGGCGTTGGAACGAAACTCAAGGTTGCTTTTGCCACAGGTGTTCATTCGACCGTCGGCGCGGATATTCTCAATCATTGCGTAAACGACATTCTCACGCAGGGTGCCGAGCCACTTTTTTTTCTCGATTATTTGGCGATGGGGAAGCTTGATCCGCGCGTGGTCGAGCAAATCATTGAAGGCATGAGCCGAGCCGCCAAGCAGGCCGGCTGTTCGTTAATCGGTGGCGAGACCGCTGAGATGCCGGATTTCTATGCGCCCGGCGAATATGACCTCGCAGGATTTATTGTGGGCGCGGTCGAGCGCTCGAAACGACTCGAGCCGCGTCTCGTGCGGCCCGGCGACACGCTTCTCGCGCTGCCCTCGAGCGGCTTGCACACCAACGGCTACTCGCTCGCCCGCAAATTGGTATTCCAAGTCGCGCGGTTGAAAGCCGACACCTACGTCGCCGCCGTCGGCAATAAAATCGGCGCCGAACTCCTCAAGCCGCACCGCGCGTATTGGCCTCTGCTTAAGAACATCGTCGGCAAAGGTTGGCTTTCCGGCATGGCGCACATCACCGGCGGCGGCATCACCGGAAATCTACCGCGTGTACTTCCGCGCAATGTTCGCGCCGTGATCGAACTAGGCTCGTGGCCGGTCCTGCCGATCTTCCGCTATCTCGCGACGCTGGGGAAAATGGAGGCGGGAGAGTTGCTGAGGACTTTCAATATGGGCGCGGGAATGATTCTTGTGATCCCGCCAAAATACGTCCGCAAAGTAGAAGCCGAACTTCGCCGCCGCCGCGAAAAATTCTACGCCATCGGCCACATCGAAACCGCCGCCGGCGCCCCCAAAGTCACCTACAACGGCAATCTTCCAGTCTAGACCGCCATCTCCTGAAATGTGGGCAAGGATTGGGCGAAGATTGGCAGCCACTCTTAGGGTGAAATAGAAACCCGAGATCAATGAATAGGAACTGGAATTAAAAGATGCCGCAGATTTCTCCAACGGAGTTTTACGCGCTACCCCTTCGCGTGCACACACTTCTCGCTGGCGTTCCTCTGCACGACGTTTGGGCGGTTGATCTGCCTGCGCGCCGCGAAGGCGTTACCCTTTCTGAATTTCTTCGCCGCACGAGTCAGGACGAATCCAGAGCAACGGATGCTAAGATCAAGAAATTTCCGCCAGTGGCTCGCGCGCTTTTCCGCCTGCGGTTTTTTCTCGGGCGCATTTTCCGGCTGGAGGACGAACCGAAGAATGCTTCGGCAGCCTCGTTTGGATGCCGCCTGACGGCAGAGGATCGCGCTAGCTCTTCTGTGGTTTCGGGAACGCCGGAAGGACTGTTCCGCGTCGTCTATCGCTTCGAAAACGAACAGCTACTTGAAATCCAGAATCGTACCGTCCACGCTGCGGCCCTCACTGCCCTCATTGAAAGGGCGGATGGCTATCGATTCTACTTTGCGGTCTACGTGCGCGAGAGAACGTGGATTACGCCCTTGTACATGGGCCTAATCGATCCGTTCCGAAGATGGATTATATATCCCGCCATGCTGAAAAAAATCCGCGCAACCTGGGATCAGAAAATCTGACCTGAGAACTCGCTCGCAAGACTTCACTGCCCAGTATTATAGGTATCGACCGCGACCTTCCACGAACCATCTACCTGCTTCTGCCAGACCTCCACGTATTTCCCGGCTTCCTTGGTGGCCTTTCCGTCTTTGTCCTTGGTCGTGAGTTCGTATGTGCCGATGTCCCAGGCCATGTCTCCGGCTTGCGCGACGGTTACTTTCGTCGAGGCAAACGTGAGGCTCACGTAATTCGGCCCGGTGACCAGCGCGGTCCACGATTTCCGGAAGGCTTCTTTTCCGGTGACGAGTGGGGCATTCGGCTCGAGGAGCAAGCCGTCGTCGGCGTAGTACGAAATACACGTTTCAACGTCTCCGAGGTTCGCCGCATGGCTCCAATCCGCATCCATGCTGCGAATCTGCTTCTCGATCGCCGCGGGATCGACGGGCGGCGGTACTTGCACCGAAGGTTGCGTCGGCGCCGAGGAACAAGCAATCCCAGCCACGCAAATGATCAGAACGACCGCCAGTTCGATCAGCCTCTTGGAATTTCTCATCGCCCCTCCGCGATTTCGATCTTCGCCCAGCAAGATGCCCCGTGCTCACTGCGAAGTCAAGCCGCGACCTTCGTTGCCTGCGGAATCTGTGCTAATTTTCTTCGCTTATGGCCAAGCGAATCGGCGTGCTCTTATCCGGCCGCGGCTCGAATTTCGAGGCGCTGGCGGAGAGTATTCGCGCGGGGCGCATACCTGGAGCCGAAATCGCGCTGGTGGTCAGCAATCGCGAAGGCGCGCCGGGGATCGAGAAAGCTCGCGGCCGCGGGATTCCCACACGCGTCATCCCCTCGAAAGGACTCGAGCGCGAGACGTACGACCGCCAGGTAGCCGCTGCGCTGCAGGAAGCGAAGGTGGATCTCGTCTGCCTCGCCGGCTACATGCGGCTTCTCTCGCCGTACTTCATTGCTGCGTTTCCGCAGCGCATTCTGAATATTCATCCTTCACTGCTCCCCGCGTTTCCCGGACTCGAAGCGCAGCGCCAGGCGCTCGAGCACGGCGCTAAATTCACCGGCTGCACCGTCCATTTCGTGGACGAAAATTTAGATGCCGGGCCGATCGTACTGCAATCCGCGGTTGCGATACGCGATGACGACACCGTCGAATCGCTTTCCGAGCGCATCCTCGGCGAAGAGCATCGCATCTACACCGAAGCGGTGCGCGTCATCGTCGAGGGCCGCTTTCGCATCGAAGGCCGCCGCGTTCTGATCACTCCGGAGAAAAAATAGCGATGCCGAATTTCAAGCCCGTCGAAGAGCAGATCGCCTACCTGCGCAAAGGCGTCGCCGAAATCATCCCGGAAAACGAATTCCGCACCAAGCTCGAGCAATCGATGAAAACCGGCAAGCCGCTGCGCGTGAAGCTCGGCGTCGATCCCACCGCTCCCGATCTTCATCTCGGCCATACGGTCGTGATGCGCAAGCTCAAACACTTCCAGGATCTGGGCCACACCGCGATTTTTCTGATCGGCGGATTCACCGCCATGGTCGGCGATCCTACCGGCCAATCCGAAACGCGCCCGCCGCTAACTCGCGAGCAGGTAGACGCCAACGCGAAAACCTATCTCGATCAAGCCTTCCACATTCTCGATGCCAAAAAAACAGAAGTGGTGAACAACGCCGACTGGCTCGGCAAGCTTACCAGCATCCAAATGATTCAGCTTGGCGCCAAATATCGCCTAGCGCGTATGCTCGAGCACGAAGATTTCCGCTCGCGCCTCAGCTCCAACCAGCCGATTTCCGTGCACGAGCTGTTCTATCCGCTTCTAGTTGCCTACGATTCCGTCGAAGTGAATTCCGACATTGAACTCGGCGCCACCGAGCAAAAATTCAATCTGCTGATCGGCCGCGAAATCCAGCGCGAATATGGCAAGCCGCAGCAGATCGCCATGACCATGCCCATCCTCGTCGGGCTCGACGGCGACCGCAAAATGTCGAAGAGCCTGAACAACTACGTGGGCATCACCGAGTCGCCGCAGCAAATGTTCGGCAAGCTGATGTCCATTTCCGACGCGCAAATGTGGATTTACTACGAGCTGTTGACCGATTTCGATGAGCGCACCATCACGCGCCTGAAACAAGAAGTCCACGACGGCGATCTCCCGCCCATCGACGCCAAAATGCAGCTAGCCCACAACATCATCACCGGCTTCCATGGCGAAGCCGCGGCAAAAAAAGCCGCCGAAGAATTCCAGCGCGTCTTCCGCGACCGTCAGGCGCCGTCTGAAATCGTGGAGTACAAAGTGCAACGTACGGGAACGCGGCAGGTGATTCTCCATAAGAAGCAAGGGAGCATTATTACGTCCGAAATGATGGCACCGTTTGAATTTGCGCCTAAGCTGACGTGGGCAAAATTGCTAGTCTGGCTGAAGGAATACTCCTCAAAAGGGGAAGCCGAGCGCTTGCTTAAACAGGGGGGCCTCGAAGTTAATGGTCAGCGCATGGAAGACGTCTCGGCGACGATCGACCTCGAAACGCCCGGCGAGTTTCTTGTTCGTGCTGGAAAAAAGAGGTTTTTTCGCCTCGTCGTCGTATAGCAATCGGAAGTTGACGACTGGACACCTCATGACTACCGTCTCATCCAAGCAAGAATCGGGATTCTAGATTGAGTGCTCAAGGAGGCGCTGGGATGGCTGCCACCGCAGCGCCCGCCGGAACCGGCGTTTATCGGGACGGAAAAAATCTAGTCGTGACACGCGGCGCAGAGTTACCGCCCATTTGCATACGCTGCGGCCAAGCCGCGACTGGCGGCTTCCTACGCCAAAAACTCTACTGGCACGAACCCTGGCTTTACATCCTTCTGCTGCCCGAAGTGATCTGGTACGTCATCGCGGCGCTCATCGTCAGGAAAAGAATGGACCTGGCGATCCCTCTCTGCGCACAACACAGGATGCGCTTTCAGTGGTTGCGCCTGGCTGCTATATTGATGATGATCGGCAGCAGCATTTTTGTAATTGTCTCTTTTCTCGTGCCGGCAGACTATCTGATCTATCCAATGCTCGCTTTTTTCGTGATCTTGCTGGCCGGATTTATCACCTTTCTCATTGCCGCCCAGTTTCTGCGCCCGAAATTTATAGACGCGTCGGTAGGCGTGTTCAGCGGCGCGGGCGAACAATTCCTCTCGCAGCTTCAGCTAAAACCGCAATCTTTGTTCGTGTCGACGTGATTGAAAATCCAAACTGACTCCGCGAGTCTGAGACACGAACTTCTTTTTCGTGAGACCTCGGCGACGCACTCCAGCGCAGACAGCTTGACCCGTCTTCAAAGCACGGCATAGCATTGGCAGCACTCCGCCATGCAACTCCTCGACGACGCACGATTCGGGCTCCGCGCGCTCGCGAGGAATCCAGGATTTGCGGCGGTCGCGATCCTTGCGCTGGCGCTTGGCATCGGCGCTAACACGGCGCTCTTCAGCGTCGTAAACGCCGTGCTTCTGCGCCCGCTGCCGTTTCCGGCGGCGGATCGACTGGTCACTTTCTGGACGTTCAATCACAGCCAGAATATCGAGCGCGGAATTGCCTCGCCCGCCGATTTCGCGGATTGGCGCGACGAGAGCCGCAGCTTTGAGGAAATGGCCGCCTGGCGCACGTGGTTCTACAACATCCGCGCCGGCGCGGAGGCGGAACAGGTCTGGGGCGTGCGCACCTCGGCAAATTATTTTGATCTTCTCGGTGTGCGCGCCGCGCTCGGACGCACCTTCTTTCCGAAAGAAGATCAGCCTGTGCGCGATCAAGTGGCCATCCTGAGCTACGGCCTGTGGCAGCGCATGCTCGGCGGCGATCCGGCCGCAATCGGCAAGTCAATCGAGATCGACGGCAAGCCCTTCACCGTCATTGGCATTCTTCCCGCGGATTTCAATTTCTTCGGTACGCGCCGCTCGTACGATCTCTGGATGCCTTTTGCCTTCAATCGCGAAAATCTCAAACGGGACGATCGCTCTCTGATCGTTTATGCACGATTGAAGCCTGGCGCGACAATTCACGGGGCACAGGCTGATCTGACCGCCGTCGCCGACCGGCTCGCGCAGGAATTTCCGGAGACAAATCGCGGCTGGGGCGTGCAAGTGGTCTCGCTCTATGAAAGCCAGGTGACCGGCCTGCGCCCGGAGCTGCTTCTTCTGCTCGCGGCCGTAGGCGTTGTGCTGCTGATCGCGTGCTCAAACGTGGCGAATCTTCTTTTCGCCCGCGCCACCGGCCGCCAAAAAGAGATCGCCATCCGCACGGCGCTGGGCGCCAGCCGCGCGCGTTTGATCCGTCAATTGCTCACGGAAAGCACGCTTCTCGGTTTGTTCGGCGGTGCTTGGGGCGTCGCACTCGCGTTTTGGGGATTGGATTTCCTTCGCCCGCTTACTCCGGCCTATGGACTGGGCGCCATTCCGCGCCTCGATTCGGCGCAAATCGATTTCCGCGTCCTGGCGTTCGCCCTCACGATGTCGCTATTTACCGGCATTCTCTTTGGCCTAGCACCGGCATTTCAGGCCACGCGAGCGGATTTGAACGAATCGCTAAAGGAAAGTGGACGAAGCTCCGACGGAGGGCGCCGGGGTGGCCGACTGCGCGATCTGCTCGTGGTTACACAAGTGGCGCTCGCACTGACTCTGCTGATTGGCGCCGGGTTGCTGATGCGCAGCTTCTTCAAACTCCTCGATGTCAATCCAGGCATCAACGCTCACAATGTCTTGACCGCGCAAGTCTGGCTGCCCGAGTCGCGCTATCCCGACGCGCAGCGTGTGCCCGATTTCTATAATCAAGTGCTGACACGCCTCGCAAGGCTGCCCGGGGTTCAATCCGCAAGCGCCATCAATTTCCTGCCGCTGAGCGCTTGGGGAGACTCCGTCAGTTTTTCCATCGAGGGGCGCACAGAAACGCAATCCGACGAGATGCCAATCGGACAATACCGCGTGATTGCTTCAAATTATTTTCAAACACTGGGACTTCCGATTCTTTCCGGACGCGCATTTGATCAGCGCGATGCAACGAACGCGCCCGGCGCCGCCATCGTCAGCGCGGACTTGGCGCGCCGATACTGGCCGCGCGGCGACGCCATCGGCCAGCACATCCGGCTGAAATTCCCGCGATCGGATGCGCCGTGGCGGCCTGCGGCGCGAGATTCGTGGCTGACGATCGTAGGCATCGCCGGTGAGATCCGGCAGCCGCAGTTGAGCTCGCAAAATATCGGCGAAATCTACTTGCCGCTGGAGCAAAACCCTTCGCGCTTGATGCGCCTGGTCGTGCGCTCGGTCACTGAGCCGCAAGGCCTGACGGCGGCCGTGCGCCGCGAGGTCCTCGCGGTGGACGCGGAACAACCCATCACCGAGATCAAATCCATGGAGCAATTCGCGTCCGAATCTGTATTCCAACGGCGCCTCAGCATGGTGCTGCTAAGCCTTTTCGCGGCGCTGGCATTGACGCTCGCGGCCGTGGGCATCTACGGCGTAATCTCCTACGCCGTAGGCCAGCGCACACATGAGATCGGCGTACGCGTAGCCCTCGGCGCGCGGCCGACTGACGTCGTCCGGCTGGTGACATGGCAAGGTATGCGCCTGGCGCTCGCCGGCGTCGCCGGGGGCCTGGCGCTTGCATTCGCGCTGACCCGCACGCTGGCCAGCCAGCTTTACGAAATCAGCGTCCTCGATCCCGCTACGTTCGCCGGAGTTCCTTTGCTGCTGGCTGGCGTAGCGCTAGTCGCCTGCTATATCCCGGCGCGACGCGCCTCGCGTGTCGACCCACTCGTCGCCCTGCGCCACGAATAACGCTCGCGCAACTAATAGTCCAGTTTTCTTCAGGCCTGCAAGTTTTCCGCTCTTATTCGTTCTCTGAGCGACGGCGCATGAGCGCTGTGAACATCTGCACTAGGCAGTGTGGCGGAGATGCTCGCGCCGCCAGGCCGACTTTTCGACTCAGGAGGCACGTATGACTCGGATCGCTCTCTGCTCTGCGTTGCTGCTTGTATTTGCTTTCCCACCTCGGGGACAAAACGCTGACGTGAAATTCATCGCCGATACGCTCGTCGTGCAGGCCGATGGGACATCGAAGCTGATCCGGACCTCGCCACACTGACTTTCGACATTTCCTCACAGGACAAAGAGCTCAAACCGGCGTACGAAAATGCGTCGCAGGCCATGCAGAAAATCGTGGCGCTGGCGGCGAAGAATGACGTGAAGAAGGAAGATGTTTCGAGCGGCGTGCTCACTGTCGTGCCTTACTACGGTGGCGACCGCAAGAAGCGCGCGAAGTCATTTCTGGTGCAGGGACAGATCATTCTCAAGGTGCGCGATTTTTCGAAGCTCGGCGCGATCCTCGAGGATTCCGTCACAAGCGACATCACCGATCTTCGCTCGCTGACGTACTCTCTCGCCGATGAAGAAGCGACGAAGCAGCACGCCGTCGCGGAGGCCATGCGCCGCGCCGTGGGCCGCGCCACGGCGGCGCTGGATCAGAAAGGGCAGAAAGTAGGCACGCTGCGCTTCGCCAGCGTCGATGTAAAGCAGATCGTCGGCGTCGCGCGCTTGGAGGTCAGGTCACTCGAACAACTCGTGGAAGTCTCAGCCGGCAGCGCTTCCGGCGTCTCACGCGAGAAACTCCCGCCACCGCCGCTGCCGCTGCCGCTGCCGGAGAAAATCACAGTCAGCGCCACGGTGCAGTGCGCATTTCAAATCCAGTAGCGCTGGTTTACCCTGAGTCTCGAAGGGCGTCGCTGCAGGCTCGTTGTCCGGCGAAACAAGGTCTCGGTGCCACGTTTGCGCGTTAGCGGCGTTCGGCGAGGCGGGCTAGGCGCGCGAGCCAGGCGCGGTCGCGGCGGGCTACAGCGTGGCGCGTGAGTATCGCGTCCACCGCGCGCGCGAAGCGTCCGGCCATTTCATATCCATCGCCCATGCGCACCAGTGTCGCGTCTCCTTGCGGCGCGATCTCCCAAAATTGCTTGCCCTTCACGCCGTACTGATCCTGAAATTGCCATTCGAGCGCACGGCCGAATTCGTAGCGCGTTACTACCGCCGTCAGCGTTACTTCGCGGCTGCCGAGGCGGCCTGTGATTCGCACTTTCTGACCGGCCGCGAAATCCGATGCGCCGCCTAAGATCTCGAATTCGGCTTTCATCTCGTGGCCGTACCAGTAGGGCATCCGCTGCGGGACGAAAAATGCGGCGACCAAGGCTGGCGACGCGGCGATGCGTTGCTCAAATTCTAGGCGGGCCATGCGGCTGTGCTTCTGGAGTTCAAGAAATCTCGACGAGGACCAGCGACATATCGTCCGCGGGCGGACCGTGGCGGAATTGCGCGATGCGATCGAGGATTTCCTGTTTCATCTGCGGCAGCGGCAACGCGGAGGTGTCACGGACGATGTCGCTCAGGCCGTCGATGCCCAGCATATCGTTTTGCGCGTTGAAATTTTCGGTCAGGCCGTCGGTGTACATCATCACGCGATCGCCGGGCTGCACGGGGACTTCGATGGTCGCTTCGCCATCCACCGCATCCGGCAGAAAACCGAGCACGACGCTGCGCGACTCGAGCAGTTGCGGCGCCTCGCCCGGCCGAATCAGCATTGCCGGCGGATGGCCCGCTCCGGCAAATTCAAGCGATCTGCCGTCGCGGCTCAGCCGCGCCGCCGCCATGGTGAAATAAAAGACCGAGCTACCCAGATTCTGAATCACGAAGCGATTGAGATGGCGCATCATGGGCGCGAGGCCTTCGCCGCGTTCGATCTGCGACATCGTCTCGGTGTAAATCCGGTTGGCCACCAGCGCCGAGCTGATTCCATGCCCCGAAACATCGCACACAAGTAGATCGAGCTGATCTTCACCGGGCGTGACCAGCCCAAAATCGCCGCCAATCGAGCGCACGGCTTGAAAGTACGTCTCAACGGAAGCGGTGCCCCAAAGCAGGCCCTTGGGCGCCAGGCTTTGTTGTACGCGCGAAGCCAGCGTGAGTTCTTCCTCGATTTCGCGCGCCCGCAACTCGAGTTGCGTATTGGCGCTGCGCAGATCGTCTTCGGCGCGCTTCTGTTCAGTGATATCCGTAAACGTGACCACGGCAAATTCGCGCCCGTCGGGATCTTCGAGCCGCCGCGCGCTGATCACCACCGGCAGCCGCGTTCCGGCGGCCTGCGGCACGTAAAATTCAAACCGGTTGCGGCCCGCCGCCTGCCCGATTTCGATTTGACGCGCCAAGATCGGCGCATCCTCAGGGGCAAAAAAATCTCTGCCTATGCGGCCGAGAATTTCATCTCTCGTCCGGCCGATCATCTCGAGGAAAATTTCATTGGCGAAGACGATGCGGTGACAATCGTCTGTGATGATGACGCCCTGATTGAGCGTCTCGAGAACGCCTTCGACTTGTTCCAGCCACTCGGGCCGTTCGTGCTCCACTGCTGCACTCCCTCGGGAATCATTCGCCGCAGGCGGGCCGCTGCGCAATCTGCTTGGGTCCATTTTAGGCCGGTGCAGCGTCCGACGCAAATTCCGCTCTACTTCAACGGATGCGGCAGAACGCGAAATGACGCGGCGGTCTGCAGGCAATCCGTTACAGAGTTGCTCCACGAGAATGCCGTCCGTCTCGCGTCGAGTACAACAGCCGACTGTGGCACAATTCGAATGTTCGATACGAGGTGCACCATGCCGACACGCGAAGAAAAATACAGGACATTCCGGGCGCTTCATGAACGCCCTGGAATCTTTGTGATCCCTAATCCGTGGAATGCAGGATCTGCCAAGATTCTGACGGCTCTGGGTTTCGAAGCTCTCGCAACTACGAGTGCCGGTTATGCCTTCTCCGCTGGAAGCGTGGACTCCACAGCCGTCTTAACGCGCGATGGAGTCTTGGCAAACGCGAAAGAAATCGTCGAGGCAACGCATTTGCCGGTCTCCGCCGATCTGCAGGATGGCTTCGGCCGCGCGCCCGAAGTGTGCGCCGAAACCATTCGACGCGCCGCGGAAGTTGGCCTGGCCGGCGGCTCGATCGAAGACGCTACAGGAGATGAGAACGATCCCATCTACGAATTTAATCTGGCCGTCGAGCGCGTAGCCGCGGCCGCTAAAGCAGCTCACGATTCCCACCTCGTTCTCACCGCCAGAGCCGAGAATTTCCTCCACGGCCGCCCAAATCTCGACGACACCATCCGCCGCCTGCAATCCTTCGCCGAAGCCGGCGCCGACGTCGTCTATGCGCCGGGACTCCCGGGTGTCGAAGCCATCAAGAAAGTTTGTGCATCAGTTCCCAAGCCCGTCAACGCCCTGATGGGCCTGAAGGGCGCGACCTATTCGGTGGAAGAGCTCGGCGCCGCTGGAGTCAAGCGCATCAGCGTAGGCGGAGCGTTGGCTCGCGCCGCCCTGGGAGCTTTTGTGCGCGCCGCCCGGGAAATAAAAGACAAAGGGACTTTTACTTTCGCCGCAGACGCCATACCTCACGCCGATGTGGCTGCCTACATGGCCAATTCAAGGCCGCTGGGTTCCCGATAGACAACCGCCTCCTAAAGGTCTAACAAGCAGCATCGCTAGGGCTTGACACAGGAACCTTCATCATTGTATATTTTCATTCGGTTATGCAACTCGCAGGTTATGGACGAAAGACCCCTGCTCGCCTTGACGCGACCTTTGCGGCGCTGGCAGATCGCACGCGGCGGGCGATCCTGGCGCGGCTGGCGTCGGGTCAGGCATCGGTGAAGGAGCTGGCAGAGCCGTTCGCAATGAGCCAGCCCGCGATCTCGAAACATCTCAAAGTGCTGGAGCGTGCCGGGCTGATTTCTCGCGGCCGCGACGCGCAGCGGCGCCCGCGCCGGCTCGAGGCCGTCCGGCTCGCCGAAGCCACTGAATGGCTCGAACGCTACCGCAAATTCTGGGAAGGCAACTTCCAGCACCTCGATGCTTTGCTCGACGAATTGAAAGCCAAGGAGAAAAAATGTGGACGCAAAAAGCGATAAGCGGCCAATGGCAAACACCGGAAAATTGATAGTGACCACGCCGAGCGACAGAGAAATCGCCATGACGCGAACCCTCGATGCACCGCGTGAACTGGTCTTCAACGCCTGGACCAAGCCCGAACTGCTGAAGCGCTGGCTCTATGGGCCCGACGATTGGCCGTTCGCGGTCTGCGAGGTTGATTTGAGGGTGGGCGGCGCGCTGCGATTCGAGTGGCGTCACCGCGATGGAGGCGTAATGGCGCTGAGCGGCGTCTATCGAGAAATCGTGCCGTTCGAACGGCTGGTGTTCACCGAAGTCTTTGACGAGGACTGGACCGGCGGCGAGACGCTGGTGACCATGACCTTCATCGAGCACGCCGGGAAAACGACAGTCACGCAATCGATACTCTACTCCTCGCGCGCCGCGCGCGATGGCGCGCTCAAGACGGCCATGGAAGAGGGTATGGCAATGAGCTACAACCGTCTGGCAGAGCGGCTGCCATCTTTTGGCGCTCGCAGGATGGAAGAAGGCGCAAGCTGGTCTTGAACGAAGGGCTGGCTGCGACAGCCTTGAACAATTCCGAGGAAAGAAAGGAGAAAGCGATGCAAAAGATTAGCCCATTCTTGTGGTTTGACGGCAACGCCGAAGAGGCGGCGAATTTCTATGTTTCGATCTTCAAGAACTCTAAGATCTTGAACATTTCTCGATATGCAGACTCGGGGCCGGGACCGAAGGGCAGCGTGATGGTCGTCAAATTCCAGCTCAATGGGCAAGAATTCATGGCCCTGAACGGCGGCCCGGCATTCAAATTCACCGAGGCCATTTCGTTCCTGGTGAACTGCGAGACGCAGCAAGAGGTGGACGACCTGTGGGAGAAGCTGACGGCAGGCGGGAAAGAAATCCAGTGCGGATGGCTGAAAGACAAGTATGGCCTCGCGTGGCAAATCGTCCCAACGAATTTGGGTGAATTGATGGCGGATAAAGATCCGAAAAAAGCAGCGCGAGTGATGCGGGCCATGATGCAGATGATCAAAATTGACATCAACAAATTGCAGCAGGCATACGATCAAAAGTAATTCCGCGTAAGTCACAAAAAAACTCTCTCGAGCCCACGATACCGTCGCAGAAAGCCGCGATACGAATCTGGCCATGATGGCGTCGAGAAGCTAGACTGAAAGGCGGCGATTTTTCTCGCGCCGCTCATTCGATGCCTTCGACGCGAATTCCACAACCTCTGGCAACCGCCGCAAATGGTGCCGTGCCGCCGGGCCCTAAAGGGCTGCCGTTCCTCGGCGTGGCGCTTTCGCTGCGCCGCGATGTCCTCGGCACGATCACTCGGATCGTGCGCGAATACGGCGACATCGCGCACATGCCGTTGCTCATGCAAAGCCGCATTTTAGTAAGCCGGCCGGAATGGATCGAGGACCTGATCGTCCGCCAGCCGCAGAAATTCGACAAAGGGCCGGGATTGAAAGATGCTTCGCGGCGGCTGCTCGGCGAAGGGTTGCTCACAAGCGAAGGTGAGCTCTGGCGGCGACAGAGGCGGTTGGCGCAGCCGGCTTTTCACCGCCAGCGCATCGCGGAATATGCGCAGGTGATGGTCGAGCAGGCGCTGGCCCACACGCGCGACTGGCGCGATGACGATGTGCGCGACATGGCCGAAGAGATGATGGCGCTGACACTCGTCATTGCCGTGAAAACGCTCTTCGGAATCGAATTCACCGAGGAAGCGAAGCGCGTCGGCCCGGCCGTCACGCTGCTGATGCGCTACCAGCTTCGCCGCCTTCGCTCGCCCGTCAAAATTCCCATGCATTGGCCGACGCCTTCGAATGTGCGAGCCGACCGCGCCTACAAATATCTTGACTCGCTCGTATACGGAATTATTGAAGAGCGCCGGAGGCGGCGCGATGCCGGCGAGCCGGAAGGCCGCGACGTGTTATCGCTGCTGATGAACGCCATGGATGAAGACGGCAGCCGCATGACGCCGAAGCAGCTTCGCGATGAAGTGATGACGCTCTTTATTGCCGGGCACGAGACCACGGCCGTCACTCTCGGCTGGCTGTGGCATCTGCTCGCGCAATATCCGCGCGTCGAAGAGCGGCTTGCGGCGGAAGTGCGCAGCGTGCTCGGCGGCGCGCCTACGCCGGATGATTTGCCGCGTCTGCCCTATCTCGATGCGGTGATTCACGAAGTACTGCGGCTTTATCCGGCGGCGTACGTTTTGCAGCGCACCTCGGTCGAGCCATTCGATCTCGCCGGCTACCATTTCCCGGTGAACACGACGGTGATTATGTCGCAATGGATCGTGCATCGCGATTCGCGCTATTTTGATGCGCCCGACGAGTTCCGGCCGGAGCGCTGGCTCGATGGATTGGAAAGCCGCTTGCCGGCCTACGCTTACTTTCCGTTCGGCGGCGGGCCGCGGCGATGTATCGGGCAGGCATTCGCGTTAATGGAAGCCGCGCTCGTGGCGGCAACGCTCGCGCAGCGATTCCGATTCGTCGAGAGCGCAGGAACGAAAGTCGTGCCCGAGCCGCTCGTGACATTGCGCGCGCGAGGCGGCGTGCCAATGACGCTAAAAATTCGCGCCTAACAAACTCGTTTCTCGGCGGGCTTCATTTCACAAACTCGCCGCTTTCGCCCTTCGACCACGGATCGTAATGCAGCGCGAATTGAATGCGATCGCCGATCCACGGGTGATCCCAATACCACAGAATTTCGAGCCGGTTCGGCGCAGGATCTTCCAAGTCAATCTCACCGAGAATTTGAAATGATTGAGCGGCGATCTGGCCGGAATCCGGCGTGAGCCCATGGGTAACTTCGAGGCCGTATTGATCCGCCTGATGCTCGTCATACCGCGAGTAGGCGTTGCGGATCGGCGTCGAGACGATCGTCAGTAACAGAATCGGGATGGCATAGACCGGCAGCGCGGCCCAATCCGCGGGCCCGCGAACTTTCCAGTCGGCGGAGTGGCGCTCGAGCCAGCGGCGCGAGATGCGCGCCGTGAGGAAGAAGCACACAAGAAGACCAAACGCGGCCACGATCAAACCTTTATAGATATGGTTCAACACGTAGTGGCCCATCTCGTGGCCGAAAACATAGAGAATTTGTGGACGGGTCATCTTCGCGATGGTCGTGTCCCACACCACCACGCGCTTCGACGCGCCCCAACCGGTGACATAGGCGTTCACAAATTTCACTTTTTCGCTGGCCTTCATCAGGAACATGCGCTCGGGCAGAATTTCGAGGCCGGCGCGATGGACGACGCGCTCGAGATCATTCACCAGTTGCGGATCGCGATCAGCGAGCGGCTCGAATTTGTTGAACAGCGGATCAATCACCAGCGGCGTGAGGAAAATAATGAAGATCAAGAACGGGATCGAGCCCAGCCAAAAATAGAGCCACCACCGGCGCGGGCTGCGGCGAATGATGGCGGCGCCGCCGAAGATGAGGATCGTCGCCATGATCGCGCTGATGAGCAGCATCTTGCCGCGATCGCCGAACCAGGAACCCCAACCCTGAATCACAAGATCATTCTGCCGATACAGCCTGTGGAACCATATGCCGATCGGCAGTGTGAGAAGCGCGACAACCGAGCTGAACGCGGCTGTATAGACCGCGGCCTGGACGATGCGCCACGAACTCACCGCCTCGGCCCAATCGCGGAACTTGGCCGACCACCCGGAGCGCAGCAGCAAATAAAAAATGAGCATGGTATAGAGCGGAACCAAGATTCCCGCGACGTAACCAATGCGGGCCAAATGGCGGGCCTTCGCGTACTTGTCGGGCGGAAGAGTGTAGGCGATGACGTGTAGCATCGGCGACGATTCAGGAGCGGTTGACGGCGCGATGTGCTTTTCCTGCGGTGCTGTGCCAGGAGCTTGCATGAGGGCGCTACGTGCGTCGGCTTGCGGAGATGTTGCGGCGACTCCGATTCCGGCAGCCACGAGAAGGCAAAACGTTGCCGAAAGCGCCCATTTGCGCAAGATGAATTCCCTTGAAACTTGATTTGTAAGCGCGCCGATTCCGAGCGGCAGAGTATGCCGCTCAGCCGAACGGACCGCAAGGCGACTAACGTGATTGCGAAACGCGTTCGCGCTACCGTGAACAGAAACAGATGCCTGAAGCATCAGATCTATGTTGCGATCAGGTATCCGTCGAAGGAGGGAATCGATGAGTCTGGCTGATGCACCGGTTGCGAAGAAAGGATTTTTCGTCACGCATTTCTTGACTGTGCAGGACCAGGCGAGATCGCGGGAGTTTTATGTGCGGGTTCTCGGGGCAAAAGTAGTTTTGCCGGAGAATCCTTGCTATCTCAAGCTGGCGAATTCCTGGATCATCTTGAATGTAGGAGGCGGGCCGACGCCGGACAAGCCCGAGGCAATTCTGGAGACGCCGCGGGATTTGAATCGGGCGAGTTGCTTTCTGAATTTGCGGGTGGCGGACGATTGGGCTTGTTACAAGGAATGGAAGGCCAAGGGAGCGGAGTTTTTGACGGAACCGCTCGACAATCATGGCCACGAGTGGCGATGCTATATGCGCGATCCGGACGGGTACATCATCGAACTCGGCCAGTACACCCAGAAGGCGATTGAGCGGTTTGCGGAGTTTAAAGCTTGAGAGGTTGATAACGGGCAGTCGTTTGGCGATGTATGGCCGCGCGTGGTTGTTGCCTTTCGCGACTCGTGTGCTCGAAAGATGCCGACAGGGACGCCGGCGCTACCAGTGCTTCTTTGGGCGCTACGGCGGACGCGGATAGCTTGCGAAGAGCGCAGGGGAATACCATGGGCTGAGTGTTTTCGCGGGAGGGCCACGCATATGTTTATGAAGATCGGGCGTTGCGGATTCGTTTTGCTGGGATTTGTGACGCTGGCGGGAATTGCCGCGGCGCGGCCGCAGGCTGCGGAGAAACCCGCGCAGACTGAGTCGACGGCCCAGGCAGCCCGGAAGGCGCGCGAACAGAAGAAGACCGACGCGAAGACGGCGCGCGTCTGGGACAACGACAACATTGCCATGCCGGCGAGCGACGTTGAAGTCATTGGGCCGGATGCCAACGCGCCGGCTACAGACGCGAATGCTGGAGGCGCGGCAGAAACTGCGACAGGTGCGGCCGCGCCAGCGGCGCTTTCTCCCGAGGAACTAGCGCACGCGCAGGCCGCAATCAAAGAGGCGCAGGACAAGATCGCAGAATTGAAGCAGCAGATTGATCTCTCGCAGCGGAAATATAATCTGGACGCGGCGATGTATTACGGCAAGCCGGAGTATGAGGCGGACAAGGACGGACAGAAGGCCATTAACCAGGAGAAAGGCAGCCTGGATGACAAGAAGCAGCAATTGAAGTTGACCCAGCAGATGCTGGCGGAATTGCAGGCAAAGATTGGAACCGGGCCGGTGAAGGCACCGGAGACGAAGCCGGCGGAAACGAAAGCGGCCGAGGCCAAGCCAGCCGAGACTAAGCCGGTCGAAACTGCGCCTGCTGAAACTAAGCCCGTCGAATCTAAGCCGGCGGAGACGAAGCCGGCAGAGCCCCGGCCGCCCGACGACCTGCAATAGATTTGAACGACGAGTGCAAGGGGCGGCGAGGACATAGGCAGCGAGAAATCTCGGATACCAGATATTTTCTTGAGCTCCCTTGCGGTGAATAACCTCCGTTCCGTAGGGGCGTCCGCACAAGCGCAGCGCGCCCCTTCCGCTTAGTCCCCACTGTGACGTCTGCCACCAAACACCTGTCCCAACTTGACTCTGGACCACTTTGGAACTGCACCACTACTAATTGTAGCGAATTCTCTTGACACACTAGGGACCCTCGCTCACAATCCCGGCATCTTTTCCGGATTTCGCGCGCGGCGACGGGGGCATTTGGGGTTCGCAGCGCCGCGGGGCCCGGAATCAAATCTGGGAGAGCGATGCAATATCTGCCGGGTTGGACGGTGCAGTGTTTGAGTCCGGAGTGTCCGGCGCGGGGGCATTGGTTGCGCGTGGAGGGCACGCAGCAGGAGATTTGCACTAATTGCGGCGCGCCTCTGCATAACGTGCCGCCACCGCTGGCCCCGCGATTCCGGATGAGACCACGCCCGTTAAGCGCCTATAGACCGAGGCTCCGGCCGAGGTAAGAGCGCGCGAGCGAGCACTATGGCGCTCGGGTAGGAGAGTCTTCAGAATCGCGCGATGAGTTCGGGCATGCGGCCTGAGGCGCGTCGCCGTCGTCCCCGCAGCAAGATCTTGTAGGGGAGGATCTTCAGACCCTCCCGCCTTTCGGCCCTCTTCGGTTTTGTTTTTCCTTCAGCATACTCGGCAATCGTAGCGCACGCTGTACCCAAGGCCCGAACCCCGCGAGGGTCTGAAGGCCCTCCCCTACGAAACCGTTGCCCTGGCTGCGGAGCCAGTTAGAAATAAAACTTCAGGCCGAATTGGATCAGGCGCGGGCCGCGATCGGAGATGACCTGGCCGAACGTGGCGCTGCCGCCTGCGTCGTCAACGCGCAGAAATTGCGTGTGATTGAAAGCATTGAAGAATTCGGCGCGAAATTCGACTTCGCGGGATTCACCGATTTTGGTTTTCTTGGTGACGGAGAGATCCCAGTTGTTGATTCCGGGGCCGCGCAGAGTATTGCGGCCGAAATTGCCGAAGGTGAACAGCGGAATGCCGGGGCTATCGCCCGGCAGGATGCAATTTGGATCGGTAGTCGGGCAGGGCGTGCAGACCATGTTCGTCGGATCGATCCAGAAATTCCCGGTGGTAGGCCCGCCGTTGCAATCGTCACCGAAAGAATTCTGTGAGTTGCGTGGATTTGCGTAGGGAACTTTCCCGACGACGTCGGTGCGCGTCAGATCCGGGAATTGATTTTGCTCGCTGGCGTTGCTATTGGAAAAGAAAGTGAGCGGATTGCCTCGTTGAAACGAGGCGATGCCGTTGAATTGCCAGCCTTCCACGACTTTCTTCATGAAGCCGTCGCTGTGCACCAGTTGATTGAACGGAACTTCCCAAAGCCAACTGAAAACCAGGCGTTGCGGCGTATCAAAATCGGCGACGGCGCGATCAAGATTGTAGTCGAGCGGATCGGTGAATTCCCCCGAGCGCGCGCGGAAGCCGGAACTAAGGTCGATGGTTTTGGCCAGAGTGTAGGCGGCGCGCAATTGGAGGCCATGGCTCAAGCGCTTGTCTACGGTGAGCTGGAATTGATGGCTGTCGGAAACGCCGTTGCTGAAATTGGTGAGTAGTTGGGACGCCCCGGTCGGCGAGCCGCTCGGATCGTTAGGATCGGATGGGTTCAGAGTCCCGCCGGTGCAGGCCGCGAGCGGACGGGCACACTCGGGATTAATCTCGCCATACATATCGAGTTGATTGCGCATGATGCTGGGCTGTGGGAAGTTTGTTTCCCCGGTGCTGACGAGCTTCCGTCCAAGGCTTCCGACGTAGACCGCTTCGACCATGAGGTCTTTCGTAGTCTGCCACTGGAAACCGTAGTTGAAGTTCTCAGAATACGGCGTGCGGAAATGCGGCCACGTCGTGTACGCGAAGCTTATGGCAGGCACCAGAAATTGTCCCGTGAACTTGAACGGGAAGGGCTGGGTCAGACCGAGAGGCGTGTAGGGGTCAGCCACGATGTCGCCGGAAGCGGTGGTCCAATCATTCGGAAAATTGTTGGAAGCGAAGCCGAAGGGCGGCTGCCCGCCGAATTGCAAGTTTAGCGCTCCGTCTTCGATATCGTAGAAGATGCCGAAGCCGCCGCGCATCACCAGCTTGGCGTTGCCGAACATATCCCAGGCGAAGCCGAAGCGAGGAGCAAAGTTGTTGTAATCCGGGTAAACGAGCGCGCTATTGGGAGTGCCGGGATCGCCAGGATACAGAATACCCGTGGGCGCTCCCGGGAACTTGGTGGATTGCTGCCCCGGGAAGAAGCCCAGGATGTTGTTGTGAATGTCGCGCTGCGGCATGTTGAACTCATAGCGCAATCCGTAGTTCAGCGTGAGGCGCGGCAAGATCTTCCAGGTGTCCTGCACATATCCCGCGAACGAGCCGGTGCGAATGCCGTAGAGGGCCTGGGAGAATTGGAAATAATTGTCCCAGAATCCGCCGACAAAATCGGCGTATTCGTCGCCGGTGAAGTCGCCGAAAGTGAAGTCGAAGCTGCCGTTGTTATAAAAATCGTAGTGATAGTTCTGGCGGATGCGCGTGATATCACCGCCGAACTTAATCTCGTGGCGGCCCAGCGTCCAGGTGAAATTGTCTTCCCATTCGAAAGTTGCGCGGCGCAGATTGGTGGGGCCTTGCGCTGAAGGACCTAACGTGAAGGATGGCCCAAATATAATCGGCGGAGCGGCGCCGCCCGGGTCGTCCGGAAAGACGTTGGTAAATCCCAGACCCGAGGGCGAGGTCGTATCTGCGGGTACGGCCTGCAATGTGGCATAGCGGCTCGCGGCGAAGCGAAACTGGTTCAGCTTCCCGCCGGAGAACGTGTGCGTCCAGGTGAAGGTGCCGATCTGCGTGCGGCTTTTATCCGTGCCGCCGGAGCCAACGGGAACGTCGCCACCTTGTCCATCGGGCTGAGCTCCGATGTTGGTGGAAATGGTCCCACCTTCTTCCGGAAAGAAGTCGCGGATATCGTCGATGACATAAACAAAGGCGAGGGTGTCGTGCGAGGTCAGGTTGTGATCGACGTGCAAGATGCCCTGATCGTCGCTGATCGCGGCGACCGGAGAGGCCTCGAAATTGTTCGTGCCCGGTACGTTGGGCATGGGCAGGTATTTATTGATGTAGGTCTGAATGGTGGGATTGACGAGGCCGGCGGTGGCCATGTTGTTGAAGGGGATGATATTTCCCGTGATGGGATTGAAAAGCTGCGTTCCGTTAGGGTCGGTGCAATTGCCGCCGCCGTCGTAGGAGCTACAGATGTCGCCGAAATCTCCAGTGCGCTCTGTCGGACTGAGTACAGCGATGGGCGTGGGCGTTTGCCCTTCGCGGCGGCGAGCGCCTTGGTACGCGAGGAAGAAGAATGTCTTGTCCTTCTTGATGGGGCCGCCGGTGGTGGCGCCGAAGACATTGCGCTTGAACGAGGAACGATCCGCGGCAAAGAAGTCACGAGCATTCAGGGCGTCATTGCGGAGGAATTCGAAAATGTCTCCATGGAATTGATTCGTGCCGGACTTGGTGATCTGGTTGACGATGCCGCCGGAAGTGCGGCCGTATTCGGCGTCGTAATTATTGGTGAGAATTTTGAATTCCTCGACGGCGTCCGGATTGGGGCTGACCACGATGTTGTTCCCGAGGAAGTCGGTATTGTTAGCGCCGTCAAGCAGAAAAGTGAGCGATTCGGAGCGCTGGCCGCTGACCGAAAAGGGATTGCCCGAGGAGTCGTCGGGATCGGGAGCGAATACGCCGGCTTGCAACAAGCCCAGTTGCAGAGTGTCGCGATCCAGCAAAGGAAGATCGCGAATCGCGCGTTCGTCTTCCACTTTGCCGAGAACCGCGCTGGCCGTATCCACCTGTGCCACGACAGCGGTGACTTCCACGGTCTGTGAAGACTCGCCAAGCTTCAGGGCCACGTCCACGCGCCCGTTCTGGTTCAGCTCGAGAACGATGTTGGTCTGCACGGAAGTTTGAAAGCTCGCATGAGAGACGGTGAGGGAATAAGTGCCGACGATAACGGACGTGAAGAGATAGCCGCCATCATTGCCGCTGGTGGTGGTTCGGGAGATGTTGGTATTAGTATTCATCAGCGTGATTTTTGCGCCGACGATTACGCCGCCGCTCTGGTCGCTGATCGTGCCACGGAGCGTAGCTGTATCTTGGCCCCGGGCCACCGCGGCGGATGTGAAAATCAGTGCGAGTAGAAGGACACCACGGGGAAGACTCAGCGTTTGCCTCATGCCACACCTCCGTAGGCGGCTAGTGCCGGATGAGAGTAACGTAGGCTGGAACGCACCCGCCGAACACCCCAGATCGAGCCGGAGCTGCCGAATCACCCCGAAATCAGCGCCGCCTGAAGAATCTGCCAGAGTGTATAAATTCGTGGCTACGAGATGTCAAGCACGAGGTGAAACTAAAAGAAGCGCCGAAATGACCGTGGGTTCTGCCGGAAAAGAAGAAAGGCGGCCGGTGGGGGTGCCGGCCGCCGTGGGCATGGGGTGATGGAGGTGCAGACACTTTCGAAACTCGGCGTCTATGGGGGCGCCCAGCCTCGAACACTATGGATTCTGCCAGCGGCAATTGCGGCTGGCGATAGCCCGATGGGTTCATTTTCGCCTAGTACGAATGGACTAAGCTGGCGGGCGGAGTTGGCATCGGGCCTTGCGTGTTACGCACCAGCCGACGCCGGCGGTTGTACCCCGAGGGTTGTGGTGATAGCCTTCGACTAGCTGGCTGCAGTTCCGTCCCCGGGGGGACCTCACAGGTATTTCTATGTCTACTCCCGGCATGAAACTCGACCGCTCGCCCATCGTCGAAGAGCAGACCCTCGCCATCGTTCGCGAACTACTCTCCGAGCTGGGAAACCGTTCGGCCATCGAGACTTGCGCGCGCGCTGGGCTGGCCGCGCAGCTTGAGCGCGACCTTGGGCTGGGGAGCCTGGAACGAGTCGAGTTGCTGGTGCGCCTCGACAAGGCTTTCTCAGTTCAACTTCCCGATAGCGCACTGTCCGAAGCCGACACGGTGAGTGACTTGGTTGAGGCGGTGCTGGTCGAGGTTCCTTCATCGCGCGAGGCCAATGGGCGCAGCGCCGCTTCTTCCACGACGGCTACGGGACCGGCGGCGGGAGCCGACGGAAGGGATCGGGCATGGCTGCGCGGCGTTCTGGAGACCGCGAAATCTCTGACGGAAATTCTGATCGCTCGCGGCCGTGCCGAGCCTGAGGCGGCGCACATTCACGTTTATGAAGACGATGACCACATCCGCACGATTACTTCCGGAGAGCTGCTCGCGCGCGCAGCGGCGGTTGGCGCGGAGCTAACGCGGCGCGGCCTCGCGCCGGGCCAGTCCGTGGCACTGATGCTTCCGACGGGCGCCGATTTCTTCTTCTGCTTCGCGGGCATCTGGATGGCGGGCGGGATTCCCGTGCCGATGTATCCACCGTTCCGCGCCGACCGTATTGAGGAGTATGCGGCGCGGCAAGAAGGAATTCTCCGGAACGCCGAAGCCAAGTTCCTGATCACTTTCCGCCAGGTGGAAGGATTAGCGCGGATTCTCGGTCCGCGCGTGCCTTCGCTGATCGATATTCTGGACGCAACGGAGCTGGTTCGCGCCGAGCGATCGTCGGTGCCCCCACGATCAGAGATGCGCCCGACCGATGGGCATTTGCGGGGCCAGGCTCGCGGCGAAGAAATCGCGTTCCTGCAATACACCTCGGGCTCAACGGGAGATCCGAAGGGCGTGGTGATGACGCATGCCAATCTGCTGGCGAATCTTCGCGCGATCGGCGAGAGCGTGAAGGTCCTCCCCGAGGATGTGGCCGTCAGTTGGCTGCCGCTGTATCACGATATGGGATTGATCGGCGCGTGGTTTTTTCCGCTGTGCTACGGGCTTCCGCTGGTGGTGATGTCGCCGCTGGCGTTTTTGACGCGCCCGGAACGCTGGCTGCGCGCGATTCACAAGCATCGCGGCACGTTGAGCCCCGCTCCGAATTTCGCCTACGAGCTTTGCACGCGAAAGATCGCCGACGCGGACCTCGAAGGTCTCGATCTGAGCTGCTGGCGCGCCGCGTTGAACGGCGCTGAGCCCGTACGCGCCGAAACCATGGAACGATTCGCGGCGCGATTCGAGCGCTGCGGTTTCCGGCGCGAGGCGCTGATGCCGGTGTACGGACTTGCAGAAGCAGCGCTCTGCGTTTCCGCGCCCGCCGTTGGCTCGGGTTACAAAGTCGACCGCGTCGCGCGCGAAGCCTTCGAGCGCGAGGGCCGCGCCGTGGCCGCCGATCGGGCCGATACCAACGCCTTGGAATTTGTCTTCGCAGGCGCGCCGATCCCTGGCTTCGAAGTGAAGATACTCGATCGCGAAGGACGCGAGGCAGGCGAGCGCATCGAAGGCCGCCTGCTGTTTCGCGGCCCTTCGGCGACGCAGGGTTATTACCGCAATCCTATTGCGACGAAATCGCTCGTGCAAGCCGACGGCTGGCTCGATTCGGGCGACCTCGCTTACCGCTCGGACGGCGACCTTTACATCACCGGCCGCGCAAAAGACATCATCATCAAGGGCGGGCGAAATCTGTATCCGCACGAAATCGAAGAAGTAGTCGGGCGCGTGAAGGGCGTAAGAACAGGATGCGTCGTCGCGTTCGGCGCCCTGGACGCGCGCAGCGGCACGGAACGATTTATCGTTGCGGCGGAATTGCGGAATGCAGGTGAGCGCCAGCGAGTGGCGGCGGAAATCACGTCGCTCGTTTCGCAAGCGATTGGAATGCCCCCGGACCACGTGGAACTGCTTCCGCCCCATTCGATTCCGAAGACCTCGAGCGGAAAATTGCGGCGCATGGAAACGCGGCGGCTCTATCTCGAGGGAAGGCTCGGGAAGCAGACAGCGGTGTGGCTGCAAATGGCACGGCTCGCATTGATGAGCGCGCCGCGGCGTGTGGGCAAAGGCTTGAAGAGCGGTACGAAATCGGCTGCGCAGACGATTTACGGGGCCTACGCGCTGGCGGTCTTCGGCGGATTCATTGTGCCGCTGTGGCTCGCGGTGACACTGTCGCCGAACCGCCGAACGGCGGCTCGCGTGACGCGATTCGGCGCTCGCGCGATGCTGGCCTGCGCGGGAGTGCAGGTCTCGACGAGCGGTCGCGAAGTACTTGGCGGATTGAATGGTTCGGGGCCCTGGATTTTCGCGCCCAACCACTCGAGCCATCTGGATGTTCTCGTAACGCTAGCGGCGCTGCCGCCGGATGTGCGCTTCGTGGCCAAAGGCGAGGCGCGCTCGATGCCACTGATCGGAACGTTTGTGCGTCGCTCGGGACATTTCGCGTTCGACCGCAGCGATTCGCAAGCGCGTGTGCGCCAGACCGAAGGCGTGGGCGAGGCGCTCGAGCGCGGCGAATCGGTGCTGATTTTTCCGGAAGGAACTTTTACGTCGGCGCCGGGAATTCGTCCGTTCCAGCTTGGCGCGTTCAAGTCTGCGGTGCTTGCGGGGCGGCCGATTTGCCCGGTGGCCGTGCGCGGCGCTCGCGAAATTTTGCGCGACAAGACGCTGCTCCCCAAATTTGGGCGCATTGAGGTGAAGTTCGGCCCGCTCGTCGAGCCGCAAGCCGATGCGGTAAAACCCGCCGGAGACGGCGCCGCACAAGCCGACTGGCGCGAAATCGTCCGCATGCGCGACGCAGTCCGCGAGATCATCGGCAAAAATACCGGCGAGCCTCTGCTGTAGGGGCCGGGGTTTACTACCCGCTCGACTTGGGTTTTGGTTTTCGGTCTCGTCTCATAGGCCGCGCATTCGCCCCTCGGAGCGCCCATTCTGGCAACCCCGCACCACCCACCTGCCAACCCCGCGCCTCGCACACACACCCAATTGACTGCCAGTTCAGAGCGGGTCTTCAGGGAAGCCCGGTTGCGAAATCTCATGCCTTTGCTACTGGCCGCGGTGTGCCGGTGTCCCCGCGAATCTTTAATTCACACGGAGGAATCCTAGATGAGAAAGTTTCTGGTGTTGGCGGCCCTTGTGCTCTGCACTTCGCTCACAGCGAAGGCGCAGGACTCCAAAGCGGAAGTCTTCGGCGGCTATTCCTACATGCGCTTCAACCCCACGGGCGGCGACGTCAATTTGAACGGTTGGAACGCGTCCCTCGATTACAAGCTGTTTCGAGGGGTCGGCATCGTCGGCGACTTCGCCGGGGATTACGGTTCGCCGGGTGGCGTCAGCGGCAGCGTTCATACCTACATGTTCGGTCCGCAATTTTCGTTTCCGGCGCGTGTTTCGCCGTTCGCGCACATTCTTTTCGGCGGGGCGCATTTGAATATTTCCGGCGCGACCGATAATTCCTTCGCCATGGGCTTCGGCGGCGGAATCGATATCCACGCCAGCCACAATTTTGCCTTCCGCGTGTTTGAGATCGACGACGTTTACACGCGCTTCGCTAGCCTAAATCAGAACAATGCCCGCGCTTCGGCGGGAATCGTCTTCCGCTTCTAGAAGCGCACCAGCGAGAGCAGTTTTGATTAAGATCTGAATTTTCAGATGCAGAAACGAAAGAAAGAGGCCGGCGTCGATTTGGCGCCGGCCTTTTTCCGTGGTAGCGCTGGCGTCCCCGCCGGCATTCGACGAGCGAGAGTCTCCCCACGAGCAAGCATCACGCGCGGACTCGCATCCCCACCAACACGTCGTCTCTAACCCCGCGCTCCGCTCGAGATCGAGCCTTCCGCAAAAACTCGGTGTCGCAAGATGCCGGCAGATCCGCCGGCGCTACCGCAGAAAACCTACTCAAGCACGAATTTCACAGTGATAAACGTCTGCACTTCTATGGGCTGCTTGTTCAGAAGCGTCGGACGGTAGCGCCACTGTCTCACAGCGTCAACGGCGGCTCGCACCAGAATCGGATTCCCGCTGACCACCTCGAGATCAATCACGTCGCCGTCCTTCGCAATGATGGCCCGCAATTCCACCGTTCCCGACAAATGGATTTGCCGCGCGATTGTTGGGTAAAGCGGCTCCACGCGGCGAGTCAGCATCGCTTCCTGCGCGCCCTGACTAACAAAAACTGGCTTTGGCGCCACGGCAGGCTTCGTCTCCGGTGGCCGCGGTGGCGCCGGACCGTGCCCCGGACTGCCGAAAATGCCTGGGCCGATGTCCGGGCCGATTCCTGCGCCCCCGCGGCCTTCGCCAATGGACGGCGCTTCGTCGCCCACGTCGGACTGTGGCGCGGGACGGGGATGGGCGCCGGGCACGGGAAAGACCGGGGTACCGTCGCTGATAATAGGCGGCGGAAGGTGCGGGTTCGATGGATGCGCTGCTCGATGTCCACCTCCGGGGAAGGGCGGCACCGGCACGACAGCGAAGCGCGCGGACATCGTGCTCGGATTGAGCAGCGGCCCGGCCAGCAATGCCGCCACCAGAACAAACTCCACGGCTAGGGAAATTGTCAGCGCTTTGCGGCGGCGCTGCTTGGCGCGGCGGCTGGCATCCGCATCGGAATCCACCAAGCAATCGGACAGCAAATCAGAGTTGCGCATCGGCGTTTCTCTCCTTCGAATCGCCGCCTCAGGGCGCGGCGGGATTGGGCCTTTCGTCCCGGCTTGCAACGCCGAAACGAGGAGTTGCCGATCGCGCGATCTTGCAAGGGATAGACACCGGAGCCTGAAACTAGTGCCCCAGGGAAAGCGTCTAACTTTTGGATCGGTGCGAAGCTGTGTCCATAAGTATAATAAAATGGGCTGTTTACTCGATCCTTCGGAGTGCATGCATCAAGTTGCGACTCCCTGACATCCAATTCTAGGACGAACAGAGACAGTCTTGGGGTAACGACCATGGAAAAAGCAACCAAGGAAGCATTGGGACTTCGCTATACCGGGCGGGCAGCGCTAGACCGCAATCCGCTCGAAGATCGGGTCGAATTCGTCTGCCCGGACTGCGGTACTCCGGGAGACAAGGCCGCACGCCGCCCGCGTGCTGCCTACCACTTCACCGATGGCTTCGTTCAGGATTTGCAGGGCGAATCGGCGATTTGCCGCAAGTGCAAGCACTCGATCCACGTCGCCCCGGTAGTGTTGCTGCATGACCGGGCTGAGAAGCGCCGCTTCGAAGCAGCCTACGATTTCGAACTGGGCGTAGCTTCGAACTAACGATTCGAGCCTCACCAGCAGGGGAGGGTCTTCAGACCCTCCCGCAGTTCGGCCCGGCGTTGGCGCTGCTGAGAATTGCACTGGTTCCAAAATCCCCCGCATTACAAATCAAAAGAGGGAGGGCGTGAAGCCCTCCCTCTCGTGTTTTCCTGATCGTCAGCTTCTTACTGCCGCCAGCGCGTCACCGGTAACCGTAGCGATCCCGGTAAGCATCGCATCTCGCGCGGAGCTTGGCGATTTCGCGGCGTTCATGCTCGGCTTGACGGCTGTTGTAGCCGTGCCGGTCTATCGCCCTGTCCAGTTCACGTTGTTCGCGCGCAATGCGTTCCCCGCAATCGCGGTCCGCGGCGCTTGCCGTGACCGCGAGAGGACCGCCCAGCATCAACAAGAGCCCCACTACAACAGCGACCTGCTTAATATGGCGTAGCATGATGGCCTCCCGGCTGCGCAGCCGGCTGGGAGGTTTCCGCAGCCTTGGATATGAGACGGAGGCGGCACGCCGCGGGTTGCTCAAACCCGCGTTGTTGGGCAACGTACTGACTGGAAGCGGAATGTGGCCGGTGAATGGCGCGGCATCGGGCTTGGCCGATGAAAGTCAAAAACGCCGGCAGGCTGCCGGCGCTACGGACGACGACGCGCGAGGCAACGCGCTACCAAATCTTCCCCATTCCGCCGCGCCCGGGATATTGCAGGTCCTGTCGCAACCGATCGAACGCCTCATCCACCGTATCCGCGAATTCGAGCAGGTTATATTCTCGCTGGCTGATCGTGCGCCAGCGCACCATGGCTTTCCAGT
This sequence comes from uncultured Acidobacteriota bacterium, assembly GCA_963812645.1. GTDB lineage: Bacteria > Acidobacteriota > Terriglobia > Acidiferrales > UBA7541 > Palsa-147. The sequence continues at coordinate 118,290 of CAWEVU010000010.1, read as the reverse complement.
TCAGCACCTGGTCCCAATATTTCCGCCCGTAAATCAAAATCAAGTGCCGCGATGAAAGTTTTCCTGTTTGCAGCAGCGTGAGCATCTCCCACAGTTCGTCCATGGTCCCGAAGCCGCCGGGAAAAACGATGAGCGCCTTGGCCATCTGCGCGAACCACAGCTTGCGCATGAAGAAATAATGGAAGCAGAAATTCAGCTCCGGCGTGATGTAGGAGTTCGGGCGCTGCTCGTGCGGCAATTGAATGCTCAAGCCGATCGAGGAACCGCCGGCATCGTGCGCGCCGCGATTGGCGGCTTCCATGATGCCGGGACCTCCGCCGGAGCAAATCACGAAGCGCCGCGGATTCGTGCCGAGAGTCATGGACCATTCGGTGATGCGCCGCGAAAGCTCGCGGGCCTCTTCGTAGTACCGCGACATTTCCAGGTCGGATTTCACCTCGCGCATTTTGGCGCGCCAACCAGCGCCTTTCCGGAGTTTCGCAGGAGCCGCCTCAAGCCGCCGCACCGCAGCAAGAGCGCGGTCGCGCGCAGGAATTCTGGCCGAGCCGAACATCACGATGGTGTCCGCAACGTTTTCGTGGCGCAAGCGCGTGAGAGGATCGAGATATTCGGCGAGAATCCGCAGCGGCCGGGCCGCAAGACTCTCCATGAACGTAGGATCCTGATAGGCCAGATTCGACATCGGCAGATGGCGGACTGGGGTCATTCTTCCTCCTGAGTGTCAAAACACGCGCCTGGGCGCGAACGACAAGACCGAAAAACGGGAGGGTCTAAAGACCCTCCCCTACGAGAGCCCGACCGTGAGAACGAAACTGTCATTCTAGGAGAACGCCGCGGTGAAAAGCCAGACAGTTGCGAGAACGGAAGGATCGCAGTTCCGATAATCCTGCCAACAGTGAGTTAGCTCGCCGCTATCGTCCTGCCTGATGATTGCTCGAAGCGTCGCGTCAACCTCATTCAATCGGCTGTTCAGTCTCGTTGAAGTCGCGTCCCACAAATGAACAGTGAAGCTCGATTGTAAATACCTTGGTCCTCTAAGTGACTCTCCTGTAGTGAGTTAGTGAGTGCCTGGGTTGGGCGAAGACATGCTGTAGTAGTCATAACAGATTCCTGGAGGTGCGCGGATGACGTCGTTCTGGCTCGACCTTCGATACAGCCTGCGAATGCTCGCCAAGGCGCCGGGATATGCGGGGATTGCCATCCTCACCCTCGCGCTGGGCATCGGCGCGAACACCACGATTTTCAGTTGGATCAATTCGGCATTGTTGAATCCAGTTCCCGGACTTACCAACTCGAGCGACGTTGTGTCGCTGACGCTGAGCAAGCCCGGAGACACTCCGCTCGGATTTACGTATCCGGATATTGAAGCGCTGCGCGACGGGCAACAGAGTTTCTCGGGCATCGCCGCGTGCAACTTCGCCACCATGAGCCTCACCGGCAAAGGCAAGCCGGAGCGGGTCTTCGGCATGGTGACGTCCGCGAATTACTTCGATGTTCTGGGTGTGCGGCCGGTCGTTGGGCGCGGCTTTCTGCCCGCGGAAGACGAGAAGCCAGGAGGCGCGCCTGTTGCGGTGATCAGCTACCGTCTGTGGCAAACGCGTTTCGGCGCGAATCCGAACATCTTGGGCCAGTCGATTGAAATCAACGAATACTCCTACACGATTGTCGGTGTCACGCCGGCGGTGTTTCAGGGGAGCCAGACGGGCGTACGAACCGAGATCTATATTCCGATCATGATGGAAGAGCAAGTGACGCCGCAGGGCAACCTGCTCAATGACCATCACTATTTCTGGTTGTTGGCGTTTGGACGGTTGAAGCCGGGCGTCACGGTGGCGCAGGCGCAAGCGGAAATGACGCTGCGACTGAAGCCGGAGGCGAAGAATTATCCCGAGGAACACCGCGGGAAAGACACCGTGACGGTGTATCCGCTGTGGCGAAATCCATTTGGCCTGAATATGTTTCTCTCGATTTTGCTGCCGGCACTGATGTGCATCGCGGGCCTGGTGCTGCTGCTGGCATGTACGAATGTGGCGAATCTGATGCTGGTGAGGTCGGTGGGGCGGCGGCGTGAAATGGCGATTCGAATGTCGCTGGGTGCGAGCCGCTGGCGGCTGGTGCGGCAGCTGTTGGTGGAAAGCCTGCTGCTGTCGCTGGCGGGAGGCGCGGTTGCGCTGCTGATCACCACGTGGACTGCGGGAACATTGATGGACTTCCTGCCGAACTCGCCAGATATCCCGATTTCGCTCAGCATCCGGGCTGACCGCGCGGTCTTGCTGGCGACGATGGTCATCTCGATACTCACCGGCGTGATTTTCGGAATTTTGCCGGCGCTGCGAGCCTCGAGAGAAGCGCCGGTCGGCGTGTTGAAAGAGGAGACGGGGAGCGCGTCGGGCGGACTGCGGAAGGCGCGGCTTGCGAGCGGGTTGGTGGTGGCACAGATTTCGCTGTCGCTGCTGTTGTTGATCTGCGCGGGACTGTTCATTCGCAGCGTCCGGAGCGCGCAGCAAATCTATCCCGGCTTCAACTCCCACAACGTGCTGATCGCTTCCTACGATCTGTTTACCGCGGGATATTCGGAGGAGAAGGGCGTGGAATTCGATCGCCAGCTGGTCGCGACCCTGGAAGCGCTGCCGGGCGTTCAGTCGGTGACCCTGTCGAACCGCATGCCGCTGGCATTTGGCGGAGGGTCGACGAGCGTGAAGCCCGAAGGCTACGTCGCGCAGGCCAACGAATCGATGGAGATACAGGACGCCATCATCTCGCCGAATTATTTTCACACTTTGCAAATTCCGATGGCGAAGGGGCGCGACTTCACGGCGCAGGATACAAAGAGTTCGCAGCGCGCGGTGATTGTGAGCGAAGCATTCGTGAATCGCTATTGGCCGGGCCAGGAAGCCATCGGCAAGCAGCTCAATTCCGACTTGACGCACGAATGGTTCACGGTGATCGGAGTGGCGCGCGACACCAAAACGAACAGCCTGAATGAACAGCCCCGGCCCTTCGTGTACTTGCCTTTGTACCAGGTTTACCGCGCCGATATGGGAATCTGTGCGCGCGTGGCCGGAGATCCGTTGACCTTCAGCCAGACGCTCGACAAAACGATCCACGAACTGAATGCCAATGTGGGGTTGTTCGATATCACCACGCTGGAATTGCGCAATCAGTTTGCGAGCTTCGGTCAGCACATTGCTGGAACGTTTGTCGGAGCGTTCGGGCTGCTCGCTTTGGTTCTGGCCGCGGTGGGAATTTACGGAGTAACGGCTTACACCACGCGGCAGCGCACTCATGAAATCGGCATCCGCGTGACGCTCGGGGCGACCAAGAAAGACGTGTTCCGCTTGGTGCTTGGCCATGGAGTTCGGTTGATGCTCACCGGCGTCGGAGTGGGATTGGTGCTGTCGTTCGCCCTGACGCGCTTTCTGAGTGGTTTGCTCCTGGGCGTAACGAGCACCGATGCGTTGACGTTTTTGAGCGTCGCTCTCCTGCTCTGCGCTGTGGCATTGTTTGCTTGCTTCATTCCTGCGCGCCGCGCGATGCGCGTGGACCCGATGGTGGCGCTGCGCTACGAATAACGGCGGGCGGGACTCACCTCTCCAAAAACGGACTCCGGAAACTGTTGCGGGCGGACGTGCAGCTATTGAGCTGCAGTGTGCGTGTCGCGCAGCAGGACTACGTCGGAGACAACGTGAAAGCGAACAACCGCGAGCGATTTGCCGTCCGGGGAAAATTGAAACGTGCGAATTTGATCCGACGTGAAGTTCGTCAAGCGATGACCCGGCGAGCCATCGAGCGGCTGCGCCCAAACGTTTCCGACGCCATTTTCGACGATGGTGTAAGCCACAGCCTTCCCGTCCGGAGTGATGGCGATGGGAGCGGAGATGTCAGCACGGGGAACGATATACTTCACGGACGTCTCGGTGTTCGCAGCTAGATCAACGAGAGCAACCTTGTGCGTGCTCGCTTGCGTGGCCGGATCGGTTGTCGCCTCGATCTCCGGCATCCACCTGCCGTCCGGCGAAAAGTTCGCTGCGCCTTCCATGAATCCATTGGGGAGTACGCTAGCCTTGATGAGCTCCGGAGATCCTCCGTCGATGGGCATCTTCATGATCCAGTTCGAAACGTTGTCCTCGTAGTAGAAGGACGCTCCATCCGGCGAGCAGAGTGGACGGTTTTCATTCTTGCCGCTCGTGAGCTGCTTTGGACGAGACCCATTCGCGTCCACGCGCCAGATGTTATAGGACGTCTTTCCTTCCCGAAGATACGTGCTGAAGAGAATGGGGCCGCCTCGACTGCAAACCGACGACAAGCGCAAAGTCTCAGACGGGTCACTCATTAGAGTGGCTTGCCGGCTGCCGTCGGGTGACACTCGCAGGATCGAAGTCGTCGTGGTGACGAGCAAGTCTCCTTCGCTGTTCGAGGCCACACCGCGGACTTCGACCTGATTGGGGAGGCCCGGAACGGCGGTGGGCGTCCCATTGCCTGTTGCGAGTTGCAGGGAAACGGAATCAGACTCTTGCCCCTGAATCGAGACCATCGCCTTTCCGTCGGCAGAAACGCTCAGCGTCCGATAGCCGTGAGTGTCGTTGGTGAGCGATTGGAACCGGCCGGCGGGATAAGAAATGAAGCCGATTTGCCGGTTATTCGAACCCGAGGAACGATAGTTCACAAGGAGGCCCCGCCCATCTGGAGTCCAGGCCAAGTCCGTGAAAACCTTGTCCGGGAACGACGTCAGCGGAGTGTCTTTGCTGCTCGCCAACTCGAACGTGCTGATCTGTCCCTGGGCACTGCTCTGGGAGTACGAAATAAAAGCGATTCGCTTTCCGTCGGGCGACCAAGAGAGGTTGTCCGGCATAGGAAGCGGAGCGATTTGGAGAATCTTCTCGTCGCTCCCGTCCACATTCGAAGAAAGGAGACGATACTTGCCGGCTTCCGGATCGTTTGCGCGTACGTACGCCATGCGCTTGCCGTCCGGCGAAAAGGTTGGTCCGTAATCGACATCGCTCACCAAGACTTGCGGCGTGCCACCGAGCACGGGCATTCGATACACCCGGAATACGTTCTGAGTGGCATCGACCGCTTTGAGGTAGAAGATAAAGCTCCCATCCGGAGAAAATGCGGCGCTGCGAATGACAAAAGGATCAGGTTCGAGAACCTGCGTGTTGCTGCCGCTCGGCACGTTGCGAAGCCATAGGCTTTGTTTTCCGTTGTCGTTCACCACGCTTACGATGTACTTCCCGTCCGGAGAAATTGCTGCGAGAGCTGCCTTGCCCGAGTTTGTGATCTGCGCGACGGCGAAGGTTTGAAATGGAATCGTCACCGTTCGATTTGCTAGGAGCGAGTAGAGGCCGTACCCCGCGCCGAGGATGAGCAGAAGCGCGACGACTACGCCGGCGACGAGCGCGGCTTTGTGCTGCTTCGCTGCGGCGACTACGACGGAACTTCCCGATGTGTGGGCGGGCTGCGTCTGTGGTGCTACGACTGCCGATGCAGATGTACCTCCGCCGACGGAGGCGGAAACAGTTGCGGAGGATCCGGACTGCGCGGAGTGCGTGCCGCTGACGATGCCCGAAGCGGTGTCGCGCCGCATGCGCTGCAAATCGGCGCCCAGATCGGAGGCGTGTTGATAGCGCAGTTTCACGTCTTTTTCGAGGCACTTGCTGATGATGTGCTCGAGTTCGGGGGGCACGGAGGGGTTCAGGCGAACCGGCGGCACGGGGGCGCGATTCAAGATGGCATCGAAAGTTTCAACCGAGCTATTTCCGCTGAAGGCCTGGCGGCCCGTCGCCATTTCGTAAATCACGGCGCCGAAGGAGAAGATGTCGGTGCGCGCGTCCACTTCGCGGGCGCGGGCTTGTTCTGGAGACATGTAGGCGACCGTGCCGACGGCCGCGCCGGGAGTGGAGATGTTCTTGTCGCCGAGAGTGGCGGCGGTGAAGGAATCGGCGGCGCCTTTCATGGGCACGAGTTTGGCGAGGCCAAAATCGAGAATCTTGGTTTGGCCGCGTTGCGTGATGAAGATGTTTGCGGGCTTGATGTCGCGATGGACGATACCTTCGGTGTGCGCGGCGTCCAGACCGTCGGCGATTTGCGTGGCGATATCGAGAAGCGTCTCGGTATCGATCGGCCCGGCGGCGATGCGATGCTTGAGCGTCTCGCCTTTGAGCATTTCCATGGCGAGATACGGGCGGCCTTCGTGTTGGCCGATCTCGTAGATGGTGCAGATGTTGGGGTGATTCAGCGCGGAAGCGGAGCGGGCCTCGCGCTGGAAGCGTTCGAGAGCCTGCGCATCGGCGGCGAGAGCGTCCGGCAGGAATTTGAGAGCGACGCGGCGTCCGAGATTGAGATCTTCGGCTTCGTAGACGACGCCCATGCCGCCTCCGCCGAGTTTCGAGAGGACGCGGTAATGGGAGACGGTGCTGCCGATCAACGAGGAAGAATCCGCCATTGAGCGCTCATCTTAATTTGGGGCCGAAGCCAAGTCAACGAACACAGGTTGCTTGTGGTTCGGTAGCACCGGCGTCTCTGCCGGCATCCGGCGAATACAAGTTCGCCAGAGCCGCCAGTCGTGCGCGGACCTCGCACCCCAACAAACGCATTGAATTTTAGTGTGTCGCGCCGCGCACGATTTCGGGGTCCGCCGACGCTGAGGATCGTAAGATGCCGGCGGGGACGCCAGCGCTACTGTGCGTACAACACCGGGAATTGCGAGGGAATCAGATAGACTGAATCCGATGAGAGAGCGCTTTCGAAGTGTCGTGTGGCTTGTGCTCACGTTAATTTTTGCCGCTGTGCCGGCTGTTGCGCGGGCGCAGGAGCCTGTGGGGCCGATTCATCCACCGCCCGGGGCTACGGACAAGAAGCCTGCCGTTGATTTGAAGCCGCCGCCGCTGCAAGAGAAGCCCATCATTGTCCGGACTACGGAAGTGATCACGCCGGTGACCGTGCAGAATCGCGATGGGGAACTTGTGCTCGATCTCGAACAGAAGGATTTTCATATGTTCGATAACGGGGCGGAGCAGAACATTCTGCATTTCGATCTGGGGGGCGATCCGCTGGCGGTGGTTTTTCTGGCGGAGAGCAGCTCGCGGATTGAAGCGTTGCTTCCCGCGGTGCGGCGGTCGGCGTCGGTATTCACGCAGACGGTGATGGCGCAGACGGGTGAAGCGGCGGTGGTGACCTACGATGATTCGATCGACGTGCTGCGAAATTTCACGGGCGACACGGAAGCTGTGGAGGGTGCGATTCACAAGCTGCCGATGGGTTCGTCGGGGGCGCGGCTCTACGACGCGATTTCGAAAAGCGTTGCGCTGCTGGCGGCGCAACCGCCACGCGAGCGGCGAATTCTTTTGATTGCCGGCGAAGCGCAAGATACAGGGAGTGAGAAGAAGCTTGGCGAGGCTTTGCGCGAGGCTGAGCTGGCGAACGTGACGATTTACACGATTGGGTTGAGCACTCTCGGGGCGGAATTGCGCAATCCGCCGAAACCCTATACGCCGACGGAGATCGGGCCGCCGGGAACTTTTCCGCTGCCAACGCCGCCCGGAGTGCCGCAGACGCCGCAGACGGAATCGCAGGTGTACGGGAATATCGACATGCTCTCGCTGGCGATCTGGGTGGTGAAGCATGCGTCGAATGCGGTGAAGAATCATGCGCTGGAAGTGGCCACCGAGGCTACCGGCGGAGTGCATTACGCGACGATGAAAGATCGCACCATCGAGAAGGCCATGGATGAAATCGGCGCGGAGCTTCACGCGCAGTACACGCTGGGCTATAAGCCGCCGGGGGATGAGCCTTCGGGATTCCATGAGATCAAGGTGACGGTGACGCGGCCGGGAGTGCGCTTGCGGACCCGGCCGGGGTATTACCTGCCGCCCCCGCCCGCGAAGTAAGTGCCGGGCGGAAGAGGTTGTGTCGCTGCGCTTCTGCAGTCCATGCGAAGGCTCCTAAGCCCGTAAAAGTGGCTGAGACGGCTTCTAGGGGGTGCGATTTTGTATCGATTAGAAATTGCCTCCGTGCTTTATTTTCAGCGAGTTACGGCGATTTCTGTTCGTTTCCGTGTATCGATCAGAAAATCGTGCATCGGGCTGCCGGTTGAGGTGTTTTTTGTGCCGTGGCAGCGAGGTGTCTTGATTTCGGGACGGGACACGACGGCACAAGTTTCCATGAGGGGTGCTTCAAGGATCCAGCGCTAAAGCGCATCATCATAGGCGAAGCTTTTCCCGGAGCGCTCAAGCGCGGAATGGCCGGGATCATACCTGACATTTTAGACCGGGCACATTCCTGACACTGCCGATGTCTGCGTGCATCTGCAATTTCCCACGGCAGGCTAGCAGGAATTGGCGGCGGAACCTATTGTACGGATTGCGGAAATGCCTAGAAAGCTGGGGCGAACATTCTTCTCACACGGAACCTTCGGACCGGGGTTACAAAGGACTTGTCAGATTGGTTGGAGGGCCGGAGAATACGGCTGGCTCAGCGGGGGAGATAGATCACGTGAAGATTGAAATTTATGGGCAAGCTTACAACGTGCAGGCCGACGAGAATGAGGCATATTTGAAGGAGCTCGCGGCGTACGTGGATGCGAAGATGCGGACGGTGGCCGAGGCTACGCGCACGGTGGACTCGGTTCGCGTGGCGGTGCTGGCGGCGCTGAATATCGCCGACGAGCTGCATACGATTCGGCGGCGGCAGGATGCCATCGATGGGCCGCTGCAGAAGCGCGTGGAAAAGTGCGTGGCGATGGTCGAAAAGGCCCTTGAGCAATCGGCGTGAGCTCAGGGCGCGATGCGATACCACCAGGCACACCACGCTTCCCGAGTCCCAGTATCTTCGCTAAACTGAAGCTGTTGGGACTCGTGTTTGAACCAGTAGTAAAAGTGATGCCCGCAAATAACCATGTTCGGAACGTCGTCGTGTCGCTGGCACTCGCCGGCCTGTTGATCTTTGGCAGCACGCTTGGAAGTGTGTGCCGAAGTCACTGCTCCGGTTGCGACAGAGCGTGCCCGGTCTGCCACTACAGCCACCAAGCCGTTGATAAACCGTTGGCGGGGCACCGTCTTCCGGTGCTTGCGCCGGTGGGACGGAATATCGACGCGGTTTTGCCGGCGTTCGAACCGGCTCCTGATATCCACCGAATACCTGCACGCGCGCCTCCTACTGCTTAAACCTACCTGCTTGAGTCCTGCGCCGCTTCAGGCGCATTTCTTCACTTTTCCAACTGCTTTCGAAAATGGCGGTTCTATGTGGATTCGATTGAGTAGTTTCCTGGTGTTGTCGGCGCTGTTTTGTGGCGCGAGCGCGAACACGGCTCTGGGCCAAGCCCAGGGGCCCGTGCGGATTACGCTCGATGACGCCATCAAGATGGCGCTCGACCACAATCATACGTTGCAGGCCGAGCGCTCGACGATTTTGCAAGCGCAGGCCGAAGAGACCACCGCGAATCTGCGCCCCAATCCAACGCTTTCCTGGGATGCGCAATTCCTGCCGCTCTTTCAGCCTACCCAGGCAGGGTCGAATTACTTCGACCAGAACGCGCAATTCGATATTGGGCTGAGCTATCTCTTCGAGATCGGACGAAAACGGCAACACCGGTTGCAAGCGGCGCTGGACATCACGGCGCAGACGAAATCACAGGTGTCCGATAACGAGCGGGCGCTGATGTTTTTGGTGGCTTCGGATTTTGTGAGCGTGCAGCTCGCGGAGTCGACTTTGTCTTTGGCCGAGCAGGATGTGAAGAGCTTTCAGAATACGGTGGACATCAGCGAAGCCCGTCTGAAAGCGGGCGGCATGAGCGAAGGCGACTATCTCAAGATCAAGTTGCAGCTTCTTCAATTCCAGACCGATTATTCCCAGGCACAATTGGCAAAAGTGCAGGCGCTGATTTCGCTGCGGCAACAGCTTGGATTCGAGTCCGTGCCCGCGGATTACGACGTGGCCGGGGAACTCGATTACCAGCCGGTGCAGGCGAAGCGCGAGGATCTGGAAGCGTTGGCGCTGCGGCAGCGGCCGGATTTGCGTGCGGCGCAACAGGGAGTGACCGCGGCGCAGAGCCAATACGCAGTGCAGAAGTCCATCGCCAAACAAGACCTGACCGCCGGTGCGGATTACTCGCATACCTCGGGCGTCAGTTCGGTCTCTATGTTTTTCAGCATCCCGCTGCCGATATTCAACCGCAATCAGGGAGAAATCGCGCGGACGCGCTACGCCATCGGGCAAGCGCAGGAGACAGAGAAGGCGGCACAGGAGCAGGTGCTGAGCGATGTGGTGAATGCCTACGAGAGCGTGCAGACGAACGACGTGGTGATCAAGTTGTATCGCTCGGGGTATCTGGATGCGGCCAAGGAATCGCGGGACATCAGCGAGTATGCGTATAAGCGCGGGGCGGCCAGCTTGCTCGATTTTCTCGATGCGGAACGCAGCTTTCGGGCGGTCCAGCTCGGTTATCTGCAGTCTCTCGCGTCTTACCAGACGGCGCTCGAGCAGCTTCGCGAAGCTGTGGGATCAAGGAACTTGCCATGAAAACGGGAACAGGCTTCTTGCGATTTAACGGAGCGCTACTGGACTCGGCGCTGATTCTGGCGCTGGGCCTGGCGCTCAGCGGATGCGGATCGGGAGATCAGGCCGGCAAAATGACTTCGTACTCGGCGGCGGAAAGTGCGGAAGCCAAAGCGGAACTGTTCTCGGTGCCCGAGGACCAGATGTCTCACATCCAGGTTGTGACAGTGGAGCCGGGAGCGCTGCCGCGAACGCTGCGCCTGAGCGGGGCGGTGGAGTACAACGACTTCAAGACTACTCCGGTGATCACGCAGATTGGCGGGCCGGTGAGCCGAGTGGTGGTTGCGCCGGGCGAACATGTGAAGGCTGGGCAGCCGCTGCTTTACGTCGCCAGCCCGGACTACTCGCTGTTGCGCTCGGCGTATATCAAGGCGCGCGACGCGTTTCAGCTGGCGGATAAGTCGTACGCTCGCGCGAAGGATCTGTACGAGCACAAGGCCATTGCCGAGGCCGACTTGGAGCAAGCGGAATCGACTCGAGAGCAGGCGCGTGCCGACTTCGAAGCCAGCACCGACGCCATCCACATTCTTGGCATAGCGGACGCGGACTCGATTATCACCAAACCCGCTTCGGCGGAAATCCCGTTGTTTTCGCCGGTGGGGGGAGAAGTGGTGGACAAGCAATGCTCCGCAGGGCAATTGCTGACGCCGGGCGCTACGCAGTGCTTCACGATCTCGGACATGAGTTCGGTGTGGATTCTGGTGAACGTCTACCAGAAAGATGTGGCCTACGTGCACGTGGGCGATCCGGTGACGATCGAGAATGAAGCGTATCCCGGGGTGGTGCGCGGCAAGATCGAATACATCTCCGCGGCGCTGGACCCCAATACGCGCACGCTACAGGCGCGCATCGAAGCGGCCAATCCCGGAGAGCGGCTGAAGAAGGAAATGTACGTGACCGCGGAGGTCCAAGCCGGCGTGATTCCAAACGCGCTGTTCGTGCCCAACACCGCGGTGCTGCGCGACGAACAAAACTCGCCCTACGTGTATGTGCAGACCGGGAACAGCCAGTTCGCGCGGCGCGACATTACGGTGGGCGAAAGCCTGGACGGAAAGACACAAATCTTAACCGGGTTGCAGGCGAACGACCGCGTGGTCGGGCAGGGCAGCCTTTTCCTGCAATTCCAGAATTCGCTCCAGCACTAAGGAGAAACGAAGCACAGATGATTCATCGCATCGTCCAATTCGCTCTGCGACAGCGCTTCCTGGTGCTGATGGCGGCGGTGCTGATCATCATTGCCGGCACGATTTCGTTCCAGCGCATGCCGGTGGACGCTTATCCGGACCTTTCGCCGCCGCTGGTGGAGGTGATCACGCAGTGGCCCGGGCACGCGGCGGAGGAAATCGAGAGGTTGGTGACGCTGCCGATCGAATTGCAGATGAACGGCGTGCCACACATGGTGTTCATGCGCTCGATCTCGCTGTATGGCTTGTCCGACGTGATCATGACGTTTCAGGAAGACACGGACAACTATTTCGCGCGGCAGGTGGTATTTGAGCGGCTCTCGGATGCCACGCTGCCTCCGGGAGTGACGGGGAGCCTGGCGCCGCTTTCGAGCCCGTCGAATCTGGTGTATCGCTACGTGATCGAGAGTCCCGACCGCACGCCGCAGGAGTTGAAGACTTATGAAGATTGGGTGATTGAGCGGGCGTACAAGTCCGTGCCGGGGGTGGCTGATGATTCGGGGTTCGGCGGCACGGTGATGCAGTACCAGGTGCTGCTCGATCCGGCGAAGATTTACAGCTACCACATTCCGTTGCCGCAGATACTGAGTGCGCTGGCCGCCAACAACGCGAATGCCGGGGGCGGATTTTATTCGCAGGGTTCGCAATTCTTCTACGTGCGCGGACTTGGGCTGGTAACCAAGACCGAGGACATCGGCGCAGTCGTGGTGGGGACCAACAACGGAGTCCCCGTACGCGTCCGCGACATTGGCGAGGTGACCATCGGCCACGCCCCCCGCCTGGGAGAATTCGGCTTCCAGAACGATGACGACAGGGTCGAAGGCGTCATCCTCATGCTCACCGGCGAGCAGACGCAAAACGTGCTCAAGCGCGTGGAAGAAAAGACTACGGAGATCAACCGCGATCTTCTGCCGCCGGACGTGAAAGTGCGGCCTTTCTATGACCGGAGCGATCTCGTGCAGGTCACGATCGACACGGTAGAGCACAACCTGCTGCTGGGCATGGCGCTGGTATTGATCGTCCTGATCTTCTTCCTGGTCAGCGTGCGCGCGGCGATCATCGTCGCGCTGACCATTCCGCTGAGCCTGCTGTTTTCTTTCATTTTTCTGCACGGGCGCGGCATCCCGGCGAATCTGCTTTCCATCGGAGCCATCGATTTCGGAATCATCATCGACGGCACGGTGGTGATGATGGAAAACATCTACCGCGAACTGGCCGCTCGTCACGGGAAGGAGTACTCACTCCACGAAGTAATCATCGCGGCGGCGCGCGACGTGGACCGGCCCATTTTTTATTCCATCGCCGTCATCCTCGCCGGGTACATTCCCATCTATGCGCTGAGCGGGCCGTCCGGCAAGCTGTTCCACCCCATGGCGGAAACGATGTCCTGGGCGCTGCTCGGCTCGCTGATCTTCACGCTTACATTCGTTCCCGTGGTCGCCTCGTACTGGTTCACGCACGGAGTGAAGGAAAAGGTGAACCGCGCGTACGAGTGGCTGAAGGACGAGTACGCTACGGAACTCCGCTGGTGCTTGGACCGCCCGAACCTGACGATGATTCTGGCGACGGTAATTTTCGGCGCTTCACTTCTTCTGATTCCGTTTATCGGCGGTGAATTCATGCCGCACCTCGACGAAGGAGCGTTGTGGGTCCGCGCCACGATGCCCTACACCATCTCGTTCGAGGAAGCAGCGAAATTCGCGCCGCAGATTCGCAAGATCTTGATGGCCTACCCGATGGTGACCGAGGTGGGCTCAGAGCTGGCGCGACCCGACGATGGCACGGACCCGACCGGATTTTTCAATTGCGAATTTTACGTGGGGCTGAAGCCCTACAAGGACGCGGCGTGGAAGCAGGGCTCGATCCACAACAAGGCCGATCTGACCAAGGACGTTCAGAAAAAGGTCGAGTCTTATCCCGGCGTGATTTTCAACTTCACGCAGCCGGCGGAAGACGCCGTGGATGAAGCGCTCACAGGCTTGAAGAGCGCGCTGGCGGTGAAAATTTTTGGCCCGGATCTGCAAGTACTCGAAGACAAAGCAGTGGAGATCAAGCGGGTGCTCCAGCAGGTGCCCGGCTTCACGGAACTCACCGTAGTGCGCGAATTGGGGCAGCCCAGCGTGCAGATCGACGTGGATCGCGAAAGAATCGCGCGCTATGGCATCAATGTTTCCGATGTCGAAGGCGTGGTCGAAGCGGCGGTGGGCGGACAGGCAGCCACGCAGGTGATCCAAGGCGAGCAATTGTTTGATTTGGTGGTGCGCATGAAGCCCGAGTACCGCTCGAGCGAGCATGCCATCGGCAATTTGCTGGTGCCGACTCCTTCAGGGCAGCAGGTGCCGATTTCCGAGCTGGCTACAATTCATCAGGGGAACGGGGCTTCCTTCATTTATCGCGAGAATAATTCGCGCTACATCGGAGTGCAATTCAGCATTGAGGGGCGCGACCTAGCGCGCGCCGTGGACCAGGCGCAGAGGGACGTGCAATTGTCGGTCAAATTGCCGCCGGGCTACCGGCTGGACTGGGGCGGGGAATACAGCGAGTACGTCGCCGCACGACAGCAGTTCGCCGTCATCGGCCCAATCGCTGTTCTCTTGATCTTCGTAATTCTGTTCGCGCTCTATGGCAATTTCAAGTTCCCGCTCACGGTGGTCATCGGCGTGGTGATGACTGAGCCGGTCGGAGCGCTGCTGGCGCTCAAGCTCACGCACACGACGTTTAGTGTGTCCTCGGTTCTCGGCCTGCTGGTGCTCATGGGCGTGTCGGCGGAGACGGCGATCATCGACGTTTCCTATATCAATAAATTGCGTCTCGAGGGGCAGGACATCCGCAAAGCCACGCTGGAGGGGTCGCTGATCCGGCTGCGACCGATTATGATGACGGCGCTGGTCGCCTGCCTAGGTCTTCTGCCCGCGGCGCTCTCCACCGGAGTGGGCTCGGACTCGCAGAAACCGTTTGCGATCGTCATAGTGGCGGGACTCATCTCCCGGCTATTTTTGGGCCGAATCGTGAGTCCAGTGCTTTACCAGATGGTGGCGCGCGAAGGGGACGTTTTGCAGGTGTAGGTAGCTGAACGGCGTGGCTGGACTGTGCCTCGGAGCCAGAGTTGAGCTTGGTGTATAACTTGTGGTGCAAACCAGCGGGCATTTTTTGCGTCTAATTGGCATTTGGCGGATATAATGGCAAAGCTATGAAGCTCTGGGCCAACCCGAGGCACCGCAAGGCTCAGGTGTTGTTTGTCTGCCTGGCCGTCTTCGCGCTGCTGTTCATGGCGACCGAGTCGACCCTAGCGCACCATCACGCGGGGAGTACCGACGCGGCCTGCCCGGTTTGCCACATCGCGCATAATGCGCCGATTCAAACGGCTACGGTCGTCAAGCTGCCGGTTTTGGTCCCGGTGGCTCACGGGGTGAAGTGCGAGGTTCGCACGCCCGAGCTCGAGCTGCTGGTTGCCGACCATTCCTCCCGCGCACCTCCTTCCGCGTAAATCCACCGACTGAACACTAGTCTGAATCTCACGCGCTGAGCCCGACACGGCCTTGGCGCTCCGCCTTTTTTCCGGCGGCCCTTCCAACGACTAGCCCACATCAGGTCCCCGACTATTCGGGGGACGGAGGAAAAATGCGAAGTGTATTCAGGTATTTGGCGGTTTTGCTGTTGTCGCTCGGCGCGGCGCTAACCAGCGCCAGTGCATTTGCGCAAACAGGGAATTCGGGAACGATTTCGGGAAATGTGAAAGATGCGACGGGCGGCGTGATCAGCGGCGCGTCGGTGGAAGTCACGAATCCCGTGAGCGGCTACACGCGATATGCCTCGACGGGTGCGGATGGCTCGTTCAAATTCCCGAACGTGCCGTTCAATCCTTACCACCTGGTTGTGACGGCGAAGGGATTCGCGGCTTACACGGAGGACGTGGACCTCCGTTCATCGGTTCCGGTGGCGCTGCAAATTGGGATGCAGATTGCGGGGACATCAGCGACCGTGACGGTGGAGGCGAACGGCGGCGACTTGGTCGAGACGGAATCGACATTTCACACGGACGTCGACCGCGACCTGTTCGAAAAGCTGCCGCTGGAAAGCGCGTCGTCATCAGTGAGCTCGCTGGTTACGCTTTCGACTCCGGGAGTTGCCGCAGATTCGAACGGATTATTTCACGGGCTCGGCGACCACGCCGAAAATTCGTTCTCAGTGGACGGCCAGCCGATCACGGATCAGCAGAGCAAGGTGTTCTCGAACCAGATTCCTGCGGATTCGATTCAATCGATCGAGGTGATTTCCGGGGCGCCGCCTGCGGAATACGGCGGGAAGACGAGCTTGGTGATTGATGTGACCACGCGCTCGGGCCAGGGCGTGAAGCATCCGACGGGCAGCGTTTCCTCTTCGTACGGAAGCTTTGGGACAGCCACCGCCGGGTTTGACCTGTCCTACGGCGGAGACAAGTGGGGGAATTTCATCGCCGCCAATGGACTCAATTCCGGCCGGTTTCTCGATCCGCCGGAGTTTGTGGTGATGCACGCGAAGGGCAACGAAGAAAACATCTTCGACCGGGTTGACTACCAGCTATCGCAAGCGGACTCCATCCATCTGAATTTTCAGTACACGCGCTCGTGGTTTCAGAATCCCAATTCATTCGACCAGGAATTTCATGACGGAGTCGTTGACAACGTTACAGGGGGTCCACTCGGCACAACCGACCAACGCGCGAAAATCGGAACGTTTAACATCTCGCCGACATACACGCGGCTGATCAATTCGTCCACGGCGTTTACGTTTGGCGCCTTCGTGCGCCAAGACCAATACCACTACTACCCGAGCGCCAATCCCCTTGCGGACCTAGCTCCGGACTTACAGGCAGAAACGGTGGGGCAGTCCCGAAAGCTCACCAACGCGGGCGTGCGGTCGAATATTTCTTTCGTGAAGGGCATCCACAACCTCAAGGCAGGAGTCACGTATCAGCACACGTTTCTGACGGAGAACGATACGCTCGGGATCGTCGATCCTACGTTTAATCCCGTTTGCTTGAATGCCGACGGAAGTCCGAACACCGATCCTACGGTGACGAACAGCGCGCAATGCGGAGGCCCTCTCGATCCGCTCGGCAGCATCAATCCGGCGTTCAGTCCGATCCTGGCCTGCAGCGACCTGACCCGGCCGCTGCCGACCGACCCGGCGGATCCGTGTGCGGGTTCTCCGAGTGCCCTGTTCCCGTTTCGCGGACATACGGACGTGAAAGAACTCGCGCTCTACGTCCAGGACTCGATCAGCTTGAAGAATTGGACGTTCAACGTCGGAATCCGCGGCGATTTGTACAACGGACTGATCAGCGCGCGGCAGGCGGAGCCCCGGCTGGGAGTCGCGTATAACATCAAGAAAACCAACACCGTGATGCGCATATCGTACGCGCGGACGCTCGAGTCGCCGTTCAACGAGAACCTCATCCTCTCGAGCACGGGTTGCAGCGACCCGACGGGATTCATTCCGGCGCTGATCCCGTGCGTGCCGGCAGCACTGGCTCCGGGCTACCGCAACGAGTTTCACGCGGGGTTTGAGCAGGCGTTTGGGAAGTACCTTGTGGTTGACGGCGAATACATCTGGAAATACACCCACAACGGGTATGACTTCAGCACGTTCGGAGCGACGCCAATTACGTTTCCGGTGGCATGGCAGAGTTCGAAAATTCCGGGGTACGCGATTCGCGCGAGCGTCCCGAACTTCCACGGATTCACGGCGTTCGTTGTGATGTCCAGCGTGGCTGCACGCTTTTTCCCACCGCAACTCAGCGGGCTGGGCGTGACGGTCGGCCAGAGCGGGGAGGTCTTCCGGATCGACCACGACGAGAAGTTCAACTCGACGGCTCACCTGCAGTATCAGCCGTGGAAGAAAGGCCCGTGGCTCGGCCTCAACTGGCGCTACGACAGCGGACTGGTGGCTGGTGCACTGCCGTGCGCGGGGGGGAATTGCGCAAATGGGCCGCTGGGAGACAACAGCACGGTAGATGTGTCCGGGCTGACCCCGGATCAACAGTTCCAGGCGGGATTATTCTGCAACGGCGTGCGCGCCACTCCGACCACACCCATCAGCCCTACGGGCTTGTGCCCGGCGTCGCTGTACGGGTCCACGCTATTGACGGTGCCGAAGGCGGGCACCGAAAACGATGATCACAATCCGCCGCGCGTTGCGCCCCGGAGCTTGTTTGACGTGGCGCTTGGCGAGGACAACCTCTTTCGCGGCGATCGCTACAAATGGAGTTTGCGGTTGACGGCGATCAACGTGACCAACAAGTACGCGCTGTACAATTTCCTTTCGACGTTCAGCGGGACGCACTACGTTACGCCGCGCTCTTATTCCGCGGAGCTCGGTTTCCACTTCTAGTCTTAGGCTGTAGTTATCCGTTGGCCGGATGGGGCGCAGCAAGCCGCGCCCCTACGGCCGCACGGCGGAATTTCGCCGCTCCCAATGAATCGGGCCGGGTGGCATTTCCACCGGTGCGGGCGACTTTTTACTTGACACTAATTTACAAGTAGCCTAACCTCTCCTACTTGAAAATTGGTATCAACTAGGAGGGGCCGTGCGGTTTGCCTGGATTCGCTGCCTGTTGTGGATTTCTGCGCTGATCGTGGCGGGGGCGGCTGCGGCGCCGCCGGCTGGCGCGCAGGAGCCTCCGTATTTTGTGGCTTATGGCCAGGCGATGGAGGAGTCCGGAAATCTGGAGATCAATTTCAACGCGACCTACGGCACGCAGCGCGGCGGAAACGACTACATTGCGTATTGGACGGAATCCGAATACGGGGCGACGGGTTGGTGGACCACGGAGTTCTATCTCGACGGGCAATCCACTTTTCACGACAGCTCGGTCTTTACCGGTTTCCGCTGGGAGAACCGCTTCCATCCGCTGATGAAGCAGCATTGGATCAATCCGGTGCTGTACGTCGAGTACGAGAACACCACCGAAGCCGACAAAACGATGAAGGAAGTGGTGGGATTCGACGGGCAGGGCGACTTCGTTCCGCGCAATGCAGAGTTGAACGGAATCGATCACGAGCTGGAGACAAAAATAATTCTGGGAAGCAATTTCAAGGGCTGGGATGTGTCCGAGAATTTCATTGGTGAGAAGAATCTGGGGCACGAGCCGTGGGAATTCGGCTACGCGGTGGGTGCAAGCCGGTCGCTGCGGCTGGCGGCTACGCCGACGGCGTGCACATTTTGCCGCGAGAATTTTGTGGCGGGGGCGGAGATGTACGGCGGGCTGGGCACGGTTTCAAATTTCACGCTGAACGGGACGTCGCATTATTTTGCGCCGATACTCGCGTGGCAGTTGCCCAGCGGTTGGAATCTGCGAATTTCACCTACGTTTGGGCTGACCGACGCGAGCCATGGCTTCATGTTGCGCTTTGGCGCGTCCTATGAATTTGCCGAATTGGGGCGGAAACTGAGGAGCCTGTTCCGATGAGAGACTTTGGATTTTGCGGCGCGATTCTGATGGTGGCGGCTTCCGTGGCGCTCGCCGCGGGCGCTGGCCACGCGCACGGGAAAGCGGCTGACGCGACGGCACAGTCGGCGCCGAACGGCAAAGAGCAGATGTACATCGGCCGCGAGGATCAAATTCGCGCGGGCGAAAAGCTTTTCCGCCAGCACTGCGCGGAATGCCACGGGGCCGACGGCCGCGGCATCGGCAAAGCGGCGAATCTGCAATCGCCGCACGTGCAGGCGAAATCGCCGGCGGACTTGGTGGCGTTCCTGCGCAACGGAAATTTGTGGAAGGGGATGCCGTCGTGGGCCGGCTTGCCGGAGGAACGGCGGTGGCAGATTGTGGCTTACATTAAGACTTTGCGAACTCAGTAGAGCGCAAGACTGCGAAGAAACTGCAGATCCCTCACCCTAAAAACCGGGTTGGATGACAACTAAGGGATTTCTTCCGCCACCTCTACGCCGTGCGCTCGCAGAGGCCATTCAGTTTCCGCCGAACGCGGCTAGGAGTTTTTGGCGCGAGGCTTCGAGTTCGGCGCGGGCGTCGTTCACTTTGGAGAGCGTCGGAGTCGTCTCGCGAAAGTAGGGGTGTAGCGTGCTTACGCGCGCCTCGATGGCCAGCATGCGCTCGCGGGCCTGTGCGGTAGGAAGATGCATCGCCGCTTGGGCATTCGAGAAGAGTGCGCGGACATCTGCGATGTCCTTTGCAGCGGGCGCCGTAAAATTCGGCGGCGCATCGTGGCCCATCATTTCCTTGTAATAGGCTGAGGGATTTTCGGCTTGCGCCATCTGCTGGATGCCGACTTCTAGCGTTGCCTCCTCGAGAGCGAGCGCCTGGGCCCAATCAAAGCCACCGGCAGGCAGAGCGCGAACAGCCGCAAGGGCCTGCGCCTTTTCCTGATCATTGAGGTGATGTGATTCGGCCGCGCTGGTTAGCGCGCGAAAATTGGATAGCATCGCCATTTTTCCTATCAACTGGAAAATGAGCGTGCCGCCTTGCGCGACGTGTTGCGAGAAGCGGATGCCGTCGAGCCAGGTGTCCACGGCGGCTTGAGATTCGCCTTTCGCCATGAGGCGCATTCCGTAGAGGGTGTTGAGGCGCGCCAGGACGCGCGAGCGGGGTACGTGGGCTATCGAAGCTCGCGGGCCGCGGCTGTACTCGAGGCCCCAGTCACATTCCGGGAGTTTTGTGGCGCGGTGCATGGCCAGGATGGCAGTCTCGTTTTGGTCGAGAATGGGTCCCAGCTTCGACTCATCCCAAGGCGCATCGCCCGCGGCAGTTTTCTCAAGGAGATCCTGCGTGGACTTGTCTGCGGGCGGGTCTTGCATGTCGGCGAAAGCCAGCCAGTAGCGCAAGGCGGCGTTGCGGGTTTCGGGTGGCTGCACGGATTTCGCCTGCGCGCGCGCAGGTGCTGGTGCGGCGATCAAAATGGCCAGTGCGAGGATTTTTAGGATGTCTCGACTCATTGTGTTCTCCTTTTATTCCTTTGCCAGGACGCGAAGCATGCTGTCTTTGCGGTCGAAGCGCGGCAGGCTGCGCCGAGCCATTTCGTCCATCTCACGATCGAAATCTGGGCTGCCTTCGAGGGCTGCTCGAGTTAGAGAGATTGTGGATATCGGCTGCTGATTCGCGGAGGCGCCCGTGACACTCAATGCAGGCGACTGGGCGTTTCGTTGATTCGTCTGAATGTGGTGCCGGCCGATCCACAGTGAGGCGCCTCCGACGGCTAGAATCAGCGCGGCGGCCGCGGCGAGGCGTGGCCAGGAGTGGGATGTGCGCTCGACCTCCAGCAGAGGACGCGGGCGGCGCGGCTCGAACTCGCGTAAGAACGCTTCGAAGTTGCGATCCTCGTTCATGCCGTCCACCTCATTCTTCAAGCTTGGCGCGTGGTTTCAATATCTCGCGCAGTTTTTCGAGGGCGTAACGGTAGCGCGATGCTGCTGTGTTCAGTGGCACGCCTGTTGCCTCCGCGACTTCCTCAAGCGTCATGCCGCTCCAAATGCGCATGACGACCGCTTCTCGCTGCTCCGCGGGCAATTCTGCCAGCGCGCTTTGCAGTGCGAGTGCGGATTCACGATCGCCACCGCGATGCACGAACCAGGCTTCGTGGTCCGGCAGCGGGGCTTCGCGCGAGCGATTGCGGTGCTGATTCAACGCCGCATTCTTCACCGCGCGATAGAGATAGGCGGCTGGAGCCTCCCGCACATTTGGGCGTGTCCGCAGGAGGTTTAGGAAGACGCCGTGCACCAGATCTTCGGCAGAGTTTGCATCCGCGACGAATCCGCGTGCGAAGAGCAGCAGCGCGGCGCCGTGCCGATCGTAAAGCTGCCTCACGTCGTTTGCGCTAAGCTTCTGCTCTGGCAAGCTGGCGTCCCGTCGAGCCGCCTTCTCTGGGGATAAGACACGCGGGCGGCCCGGAATTGTCTAATGACACTTGAAATCGGCTTGTGTCGTATTTTCAGGATGCGGTGCGCGAGCACTAGACTTCAAGGAGCGTCTTCAGGGGCTTGAGAGTGTGTGTGAGAGCCGGAGAAACAAAACCTCAGCGGCTAAAGCCGTAATGATCCCGCGCCGAGTTCGGCACGGCTGAAGCCGTGCCCTGACAAAACTTGTGAGTTCTTATACATACTCTCAAACTCGCGACTATTCCAAAATCTTGTGCCGGAACCAAAGCGCACGGCGGTGCGCGAAGGCTCTTGCTTCGGCTCGCGAACCCGTCTCATTAATGGACCGCTGCGGGACTACGCGGATACGCCGTGAACTCGAGTTGCGCCCGGCCCGGCTAAAGACCGGGCCCTACGGTAGGACAACGCACGCGCTGGGCGCGCGCAGCGGGGCGCGAATGATTCCTGCTACAATAAAACGTGGAGGCGGCCTGCGACGCAGGTGCCGGTGTGACGGCCTATTTGAACCAACACTGGATCCCCGGGAGCCCCCGTCGTCCTGCCGTTGCGCATGTCCTCGCCGGCTCCGCCGGTTCGGAAAGCCTGAAAGCAGGCGCAGGGCACCCACCTATTCGTGGGGTTCAGGGTCTAGCGCCGCACGGCGAAGTGGACTTCCTCCGCTTTGAATTCCGATTCAAAATTGAGCTACGAGGATATTGGGCGCGCTGTGCCATGCGCGCGGCTAAAAACAAAGCCGAACGGCGGGAGGGTCTGAAGACCCTCCTCTACAACGGCTGGGAGACTTGTGCGAATTTTGTTTGTTGGTGACATTGTGGGATCGCCTGGGCGGCAGGTGGTTCACGACCATTTAGCCGATGTCGTGTCGCAACAGCGCGTGGATTTGTGCATCGCGAACGGCGAGAACTCCGCTTCCGGGTTCGGTATCACGCCGCGGCTCGCAGACGAGCTGCTGGGATCAGGTGTTGAGGTTTTGACGGGCGGCAATCACATCTGGGATCGCAAGGAAATTCTTGAATACTTTCCGCACCAACCGCGGCTCTTGCGGCCGGCGAATTTTCCGAATGGGTCTCCCGGGAGCGGGCTTTTTATGGGCACGGCGAAGAATGGCGTGCCTTTTGCGGTGCTCAATCTGCAGGGGCGCACGTTCATGACGCCGATTGATTGCCCGTTCCGCGGGGCGGAGCGCGAATTGGCGAAGATTCCTCCGACTACGAAAGTGATCTTCGTGGACATGCACGCCGAAGCGACGTCCGAAAAACAGGCGATGGGCTGGTTTCTTGATGGCAAGGTTTCCGTCGTTGTGGGCACGCACACGCATGTGGCGACTGCCGACGAACGCGTTCTGCCGGGGGGCACGGCTTACATCACGGATGTGGGCATGACCGGGCCGCACGATTCCGTGATCGGCATGGACAAGGCCGGGATCATCCAGCGATTTCTCGACGGGTTGCCGGCGCGATTTTCAGTGAGCGAGCGCGATGTTCGGATGAATACCGTGCTGATTGACGTGGATGAATTCACCGGGAAGGCGCGGTCGATTGAGCGGTTGGTGTTTCGGGCGGAATGAATAGGTTATTTTCGCTGTCGATACCGGCCCTCAGCGGCTAAAGCCGTCAGCACTTCGAGCGCTGGCGGCACGACTGAAGTCGTGCCCTGACAAATCGTTCGGAGATATCCTTGAAGCGTATCCTCATAGCATTCCGGGCAACGCCTCTTGTTGGCGGCGCATCTTTGGTGCTTGCAGCCGCTACAATTTGAATCCCATGAAACTTCGGCTCACGTCCGCCATCGCTCTTTTTGTCGCCGCGCTAGCCGCACTTGCGGGTGCTGCGACGCTCTTTGAAGCGCGCGCGCAGGAGTTGGACTTCGAGTTGACGGCTACGGCGCGCGTGCTTCCGGATGTCGGACCCGGCTTGCAAGCGATTCGCCGAGATGCTGCTGGGCGTTACTACGCGCTCACGGCGCCGGGCGCCTCGGTGATGGTGTTTGCGCCGGGCGGAAGGTTTGTCGGCAAAATACCCGCGTCGCCGACGAAAGAGACGGCGATCAGCTATGGCGCGGATCTCGATGTGGACGCGGCCGGGCAGATTTACGTCGCGGACCGCGGAGCAAATCTGATTCGCGTCTTCGGCAATATCGAAACCGGGGGCCAGGATGTCGCGGAGATTCCGGTGAATTCCCCGATCTCAGTAGCAGCGCTCACGGGCGGAGAGATTGCGATTACCAGCGTGCATGAGAGGCACCTGGTTCAGATTCTGGATCTTCACGGCAAACTGGTGCGCGAATTCGGCGACCTCGCCAATCTGGCCGACCACCTCGCGCTCAATCGCTATCTGAACGGCGGTCGCGTGATTACCGATCGCGAGAGTCATCTCTATCTCGCGTTCACGCATTACCCGGAGCCGACGGTGCGCCGCTACGACCGCTTCGGATATTCCACGTTGGAGATTGCGCTCAACACGCTGGAGTTCGCGCCGGTGGCCACGGCTAAGCGCCGCGTGATTTGGGAGCAGGATCAGAAAAGCGCTGCGGCGGATTTGAAGCCGGTGGTGAATGCCATCGGCGTGGACCCGGATTCAGGAGACATCTGGATCGCCGTCAGCGACGAATTGGTGCACTACGATCGGGATGGCAATCGCAAAGGAACGACGTATCGCACATTTTCTCCCGAAGGCGCGCGCGTCGAGCCGGTATCAATTCTCGTTGAGCCCAATCGGTTGCTTCTTGCCGCCGATCCAGTCGGCGTTTTTGCCTTTGCGCGACCCGACAAGATGTCCGGCAATCCGGAAGAGAAAGCGGCTGAAAAACCCGAGAGCAAGCCTGTGAAGACGCCTGCGGCGCCCTCACAGAAACCATAGTGTCAAGCGCCTGTGCAATTCAGCAGTGCTAGTTCTTTGCGCGGTGCCGCATGTTTTCTCAACAAACGTTGAAAAAATTGAGCATTTTCTCCCGATTTGGCGCTGTGGATATCCTGTGAATTCTGTGTGAAAGCTGTGGGTGGCCTTCGCTCAATTTTCTCTTGCCCTTAACCATTCTTTTATGCACAATCCCGCCTCGCATTAGGGACGTCATTCGGAGCCATGCACTCCTCGGGTGAATGCGGTCTTGGGGACCTAACCGCTCCTCTGTATTGAAAGCGATTGTGATATCGCTCCCGCGCGGATGCGGGATTTCCACAACATTTCCACATCTGTGGGAATGGCCGGAAGGGTTGGCGTTGGTATGAATCAGTGGGATCGGATCCTGCACCATGTGGAGCGCCGGGTAAACCCACACAGTTTTAATACCTGGTTTCGTCCTACGCGGCTGGAAAGCGCGGATGAGGGGCGCATTGTCGTGCGCGTACCCACGCGGCTATTCCGCAAGCGGTTGACGGAGACCTACGGGCAGATTTTGCAGGGTGTTCTGGTCGAAGTAGGGCTTGAGAACACGCGGATTGAGTACATCTGCGTGGAGCAGGACGCGGCGGAGGGGGTTCCGTCCACCCAGGCGCGGCTCGATTTCGACTCCGTCAGTCACCAGCTCAATCCCCGGTATACTTTTGAGACGTTTATTGTCGGGGCGTCGAACCAGTTTGCGCACGCCGCCGCCCAGGCGGTCGCCGAACAGCCCTCGAAGTCCTATAACCCGCTGTTTCTGTATGGCGGGGTGGGATTGGGCAAGACGCACTTGATGCAGGCGATCGGCCACTCGATCAAGAAGCGCAATCCGGCGATTCGGCTTACTTACGTCAGCGCTGAGAAGTTCACGAACGAGGTGATCGCCTCGCTGCGCTTCGATCGCATGAGCAGCTTCCGCGATCGCTTCCGCACCATGGACGTCCTGATGGTGGACGACATTCAATTCATCGCCACGCGCGAGCGGACGCAGGAAGAATTCTTCCATACGTTCAACGCGCTATACGACCAGCAGAAGCAGATTGTGATTTCTTCGGATTGTCCGCCGAAAGAGATTTCGGCGATCGAAGAGCGGTTGCGCTCACGATTTGAGTGGGGCTTGATTGCGGATATCCAGCCGCCGGACCTAGAAACGAAAATCGCGATTCTGCAGAAAAAGGCGGAGAACGAGCGCGTTCGGCTGGCTGATGACGTGGCCGAGTACATCGCGAGGTCGATCAAGTCGAATATTCGCGAGCTTGAGGGTGCGCTGATCCGGTTGATCGCGTTTGCGTCGCTGACCGGCGCTGAGGTGAATCTGGCCACGGCGCAGCAAGTGCTGAAGAACATCATTGAGATCCAGGAGAAGAAAGTCACCATCGAGCAGATTCAGAAGCGCGTGGGAGAGCATTTCGGATTGCGCGCGCAGGATTTGAAGATCCGATCGAACTCGAAAGTAATCGCTTTCCCGCGCCAGGTGGCCATGTTCCTGGTGAAACAGCTTACGTCGGCTTCGCTGCCGGAAATCGGCCGGCAATTCGGCGGCAAGCATCACACGACGGTGCTGCATTCGATCCACAAAATCGAGACATTGCGCCGCGCGGACAAAGATTTGAACAAGACGATCAACAGGCTACTCGACTCATTCGGATGAGATTAGCTCGTGGCGGGCCCGCGCGGCGGCCTTTGGCCTGTTGATTCGCTGTGGACGCGCTGTGAATCCCTGGGGCTTCGTGGGCTATGAAGGCGGACTTGGCGGCACTTCAGCGGTTCTTCCTCGGCGTTCGATTTCCATCCACAGCTTTGCAAACCACTCAATGCGCTTCGCCTCAGCGGTATAGGGCGATATCCGCAATTTCCACAGTTGCGGCGACGACGGCGGGGTCTTATCTTTATCCTGAAGGAGAAAAGCTGTAGAGTAGGCACACACTATGAGCGCAACCGGCACGCAAGCCACGAAAGACGCAGCGCGAGGACAGACGGATATGGAATTCAGTGTGAAGAAGTACGATCTCGTCGAGGAGCTCGAGCTGACGCAGGGCGTCGTCGAGCGCAAGACGACCATTCCCATCCTGTCGAATATTCTTTTCGAGGCGCACGGGAATCGCCTGTCCATTACCGCTACCGATCTGGAGTTGAGCATCCGCACTTCGTGCGAAGCGAAAGTGAAGAAGGATGGCTCGGGGACAATCCCCGCGAAGAAGTTGCTCGATCTGGTGCGGTTGCTGCCGGACGAGGAGATCAAGTTCAAGCTGCTTGATAATCATTGGATTCAGATTAGTTGCGACCGCAAAACTTACAAGATGGTGGGAATGTCGCGGGATAATTTTCCGATTCTGCCGTCGTTCCCGCATGTGCTGGTGAAGATTCCCGCGGCAACGTTGAATGATTTGATCTCTAAGACTACGTTTGCGATTTCGCTCGAGGAATCGCGCTATACGTTGAACGGGGCGCTGTTGGTGCTGAAGCCGGATTCGATCACCATGGTGGCCACCGACGGGCACCGGCTGGCGATGGTTGAGACTTCGCAGAAGTTTGACGGGTTGAGTAGCGAGGTTCGAGTTCTGGTGCCGAAGAAGGCGATGTCCGAGATTTCGCGGTTGGTTGGCGGTTCGGGCGATGATGCTGTTGCTGATTTTGCGCAGGATGACAGCCATCTATTCTTCCAGTTTGGCCGTCGGTTGCTGACTTCGCGCAAGCTGACTGGGCAATTCCCGAATTACGAAGCCGTGCTGCCGCGTGATGCGAACAAGACTGTGGTGCTCGAGCGCAATGAATTGAACGATGCGCTGCGCCGCGTTTCACAGCTTGCGGATGCGCGATCCCGCGCCGTGAAGTTCACACTGGCGAAGGAAGCGATCGAGATTTCGGCCTCAAGCCCCGAATACGGCGAAGCCAAGGAAGCCATCGAAAAGGAATATAAGGGCGAGCCGCTGGCAATCGGCTTCAACGCGCAATACATCCTCGATTTCCTGGCCGCCGCGGCTGACGGCCCCATCGCCTTCGAGCTGAAAGATGAACAATCCGCCGGCCAACTGCGCCCTCTCGCGGACGAAGCCACGCGTTACCGCTACGTTGTAATGCCAATGCGCATCTGATTTTTGCTCACCGCGGCAAACAGTTGCACAATAAAATCGGCCATCACGTTCGGGGCGAATCTCGCAGCATCTGAATAACTACGTACGGCCAAACTCATCCCGTAAACCATTGAAAATAAAAGGTTATACTGCCTTCCGGCTGCAAGAATCGCCTTGAGAAATCTGTGTGAATCGGTTAAGATTTTTCCGTTCGTCGTTGGTCTCGGGATTCCTCCAGACCGGCACTTAAGCGGGGTCAAGCAGCTCGATTTTTACGCGCCGCTCCGATGCAAATCGGGGCAAACGCCAGGGCGCTGAGCCGCCAGCCCGCCGCGATTCTCCGCAAGGAGAAACTGTCTTCGCCGCACCCCTCCGGCTCGCCGGGGTGGGGTGGGATGAAGCGAACGATTACCCTTCGAGCCCGCGCGCAATGCAGCCAGCGAGGGCCACAGGGGAAGGCAAGTGTCGAGTTCCTTCGCACGCCTTCCTGCACACGCAACTGAGGAGCGGTCCAATCATGGGTGAAAAGAATGGTGCGGCCGGCAAAGGCCCGGGGCACAAGTACGACGCCACTTCCATCAAAGTGCTCGGTGGGCTGGAGGCGGTGCGCAAGCGCCCGGCCATGTACATCGGGTCGACGGGCGAGCTGGGCCTGCATCATCTCGTCTGGGAAGTGGTGGACAATTCCGTGGACGAAGCGCTGGCCGGCTTCTGCGATGAAATCAACGTAACGGTGCACGACGATAATTCCGTCACCGTCGTGGACAACGGCCGCGGCATTCCCGTGGACATGCACGCCACGGAGAAGAAGCCTGCTGCTGAAGTCGTGATGACCGTGCTGCACGCCGGCGGAAAATTCGATAGCGACACTTACAAAGTTTCGGGCGGATTGCACGGCGTGGGTGTGTCCGTCGTCAACGCGCTTTCCGATTGGCTTGATCTCGAAATTTATCGCGACGGCGAAGTCTGGGAGCAGAGCTACGAGAAGGGCGTTCCCACATCGAAGCTGAAAGTTACCGGCAAGACGCGCAAGACGGGCACGAAAGTCACTTTTCATGCCGACCAGTCGATTTTCACCACAGCAAATTACAGCTACGACACGCTCTCGCAACGTTTGCGCGAACTGGCTTTCCTCAACAAAGGTCTGAAAATCACGCTCGATGACGAGCGCGGCAACAAGAAAACTGAATTCCGCTTTACCGGCGGCATCGCGGAATTCGTGAAGCACTTGAATCGCGGCAAGACGACGCTGCATGACTCACCGATTTATTTCGAAGGCAAGAAAGACAACGTCGAGATCGAAATCGCCGTCCAGTACAACGACAGCTACGCCGAAAATGTCTTCGCCTTCGCCAATACCATCAATACCGTGGACGGCGGGACGCACATCTCCGGCTTCCGCTCCGCGCTCACCCGCACCATCAATTACTACGCCGGCTCCTTCGGGATGTTGAAGGAGCAAAAAGACGAAATCTCCATCACCGGCGATGACGTCCGCGAAGGACTCGTGGCCGTCGTTTCGGTGAAGCTGCCGCAACCGCAATTTGAAGGACAGACCAAGGGCAAGCTCAATAGCGACATCAAGGGCACCGTCGAGACGATGGTGAACGACCGCCTCGGCGAATACTTTGACAAACATTCCTCCATCGCGCGAAAAATCATCGGCAAGTGCATTGATGCCGCGCGTGCACGAGAAGCCGCACGCAAGGCCCGCGAACTCACGCGACGCAAATCGGCGCTCGATTCTGGCGGCTTGCCGGGCAAGCTGGCGGATTGCCAGGAACGCGATCCGTCGCGCTGCGAGCTGTTCATCGTCGAGGGTCCATCGGCCGGCGGCTCCGCCAAGGAAGGCCGCGATCGGCGCTATCAGGCCATCCTGCCGCTCAAAGGCAAGATCCTGAACGTGGAGAAGGCGCGCTACGACAAGATGCTCGGCCACGAAGAACTGCGGCTGATCATCATGGCCCTGGGTACCGGCATCGGCAAAGACGATTTCGACGCCGTCAAGCTGCGCTACCACAAAGTGATTCTCATGACCGACGCGGACGTGGACGGCAGCCACATTCGTACGCTGCTGCTGACGTTTTTCTTCCGGCACATGCGCGAGTTGATCGAGAAGGGCTATATCTACATCGCGCAGCCGCCTCTCTATCGCGTGAAGCGTGGCAAAATGGACCGTTACATCCGCGATGAACGCGAGTTTTCGCGCGAGCTGATGAAGCGCGCCACCGAAGAGCACGCCGTGAAGGGCAAGGACGGCAAGACGCTCGAAGGCGGCCCCCTCACGCAGTTTCTGCTCAACGTCCAGGAATACGGCCAAGTAGCCACCAAACTCAATCGCCGCCTGCGCGATCCCAAGCTGGTCGGGCTTCTCGCCGAAAGCGACATCGAAAAGAAGACCGACTTCGGCGACAAGAAAAAATTGGCCGAGCTGATCAAAGCCATCGAAAAGGCCAAACTCAAGCTCGAAGCCAAGATCGAATTCGACGAAGAGCACAGCCTCTTCGAACTGGTTCTCACGAACGGCGGCGAGCGCCGCATCAACTGGGGCCTTGCGGCAACCGCCGATTACAAGCGCCTGCGCACGCTGAAGCAAGCGATTGAATCGCTCGATCGCCCGCCTTTCACCATCACCCACAATGGCGACAAAGTGGTGAAGGAAGATTCGGGCGGCGTGCTTGCGTACGTGCTCGAAGATGCGAAGCGCGAATTCGCCATCACCCGATTCAAGGGCTTGGGAGAAATGAACCCCGAGCAGCTCTGGGACACCACGATGAACGCAGAAACGCGCACGCTGCTGCAAGTGAAGCTCGAGGATGCCGTGGCCGCGGAGGAAATTTTCACCACGCTAATGGGCGAGAACGTAGATGCGCGCCGCAAGTTCATTGAAGAAAACGCCCTGGACGTGGTGAACCTGGATATTTAGGCGGAGCGACTCGAGCATAGAGGAAACGCTGTCATCCCGAACGAAGTGAGGGATCTGCATTCTCTTGCAGTGAGGCAGGCTACATGGCGAAGAAAAAATCCCCACGGCTCTCGACAAAATACAGTGTGCCCGAGCCTCCACGCAGCCGGCCGTCATTCGCAAAAGGCTACGGCATCAAGGCCGGCGACAAAGGCATGATCGCCTGGGCCGATGCCTGCGCCCAGATTGCCAGATCGCACAGCTACTGGATTTCGACCACGCGTCCTGACGGCCGCCCGCACGTCATGCCCATCTGGGGAATATGGCACGACGGCGCCTTGATTTTCGGCACCGACCGCAATTCGCAGAAGGGCGTGAACCTCCAGGCCAACCCGCGCGCGACCGTGCATTTGGAGAGCGGCGCGGACGTGGTAATGCTCGAAGGCACCGCGCGCGAAATCACCGGCGAGAACGCGATCGCGGCCATCGATGCCGCGTACCAGAAAAAATACAAGATGAAGCTGACCGACGCGCCGGGCACGCCCTACATTCTGGCCGTGGCGCCGCGCGTCGTCTTCGCGTGGCGCGAGCGCGATTTTCCGAAATCGGCCACGCGCTGGAAATTCTGAGCGCGCCGCCCGGAATGATCTACCAGCTGAATTGGGAAACGCTGCCGGGATTGCGAGGGATTTCGTGCTCCGATTTCAAGGCGTTGCCGACGAGCGCGCCGGACATGGAGCGCGGTGTAGCATTCGATTGCACAAGCGAAGACGAATGCGCAGCTTTTCTCTCGCGCCTGGAAGCTCATTTCAGTCCGATGCGATTTTCGAATAACGCCTCCGCTTTCGAAGCGGTGAAAAGTTACGTTCTGGAAAGAAGGTAAAGATCGGGCATCGCCCGCGCGGTCTGAATTCAATTTCACAACGGGGAATAAATGGCTGACGAACCGAATCAATCAATTCTTACGCCGGTAGATATCGAAGCGGAGATGAAGAAGTCGTACCTCGATTACGCCATGAGCGTAATCATCGGCCGCGCGCTGCCCGATGTGCGCGACGGCTTGAAGCCCGTCCATCGCCGCATTCTCTTCGGCATGTACGAGCTAGGTTTGACCTCGACGAAGCCGTATCGCAAGTGCGCGAAGATCGTCGGCGAAGTCCTCGGCAAATTCCATCCGCACGGCGATTCGCCTGTTTATGACGCACTGGTCCGTCTGGCGCAGGGCTTCAACATGCGCTACCCGCTCATCGACGGGCAGGGAAACTTCGGCTCTGTGGACGGCGATCCGCCGGCGGCCATGCGTTACACCGAAGCGCGGCTCTCGAAGATGGCCGAGGAGATGCTCGCGGACATCGAGAAAGAAACCGTCGATTTCGTTCCGAATTTCGACGAGAGCACCAAGGAACCGACCGTCCTCCCAACAAAGATTCCAAATTTGCTCGTGAACGGCTCGAGCGGCATAGCCGTCGGCATGGCTACAAATATTCCGCCGCACAATCTGAAGGAGACGATCGAAGCCGCGATTCTGCTGATCGAAAATCCTGAGACGACTCTGAAGCAAGTGATGAAGCTCGTTCCCGGCCCGGATTTTCCCACTGGCGGCTACATCTACGGCCGCGAGGGCATCGAGCAGGCCTACAAAACAGGCCGCGGGACGTTCCAGGTGCGCGCGAAGGCCGCGATTGAGGCACGGGGGAAGGACCGTCAGGACATCGTCATCACCGAACTGCCATACCAGGTGAACAAGGCGCGGCTCATCGAGCACATCGCCGAGCTCGTGCAGGTGAAAAAAATCGACGGCATTGCCGATATCCGCGATGAAAGCGATCGCGACGGCATGCGCATCGTCATCGAAGTGAAGCGCGACGAAGAGCCGGAGATTATTCTGAATCACCTGTTCAAACACACGCAGATGCAGGAATCGTTCGGCATGATTCTGCTCGCGATTGTGGCTGGGCAGCCGCGCGAATTGGGGCTTGTGGATTTGCTGCGGCTGTTCATCGAGCACCGCGTGGAAGTCGTGCGGCGGCGCACGCAGTTCGATTTGCGCAAGGCGGAAGAGCGCGAGCACATTTTGCTGGGGTATCAGATCGCGCTCGATTACATCGACGAGGTCATCAAGGTCATCCGCGGGTCGGCAAGCCGTGCCAACGCGCGCCAGAATTTGTTCGAATTCTTCGAGAACCGTTCCGTGCGCGTCCTTGTGGGCGGAAAAGAAACCACAGTTCGCGGCGTCAAACTGGATCACAAGAAATATGGAATCGCCGGCGCGGCGCGCGTTGAGCACGTTGGTCTGACTTACATCCAGATCGACGCCATCCTCGAATTGCAATTGCACCGCCTGACGCAGCTTTCCGTGGACGACATTCTCAAAGAACTCGCGCAGATTCGCGAGCGCATCGCCGAGCTGCGCGAAATTCTGGCCAGCGAGAAGAAGCTGCGCAGCGTGATCGTCGCAGAGTTGAAGGAAGTGGTGAAACTCTATGGAGACGAGCGGCGCACGCAGATCGTGGACCGCGTCGAAGAAATCAAGCTCGAGGACCTGATCAAAGACGAGGAAATGGCCATCACCGTGAGCCACGCGGGCTACGTGAAGAGGACATCGGTGGATGTGTACCGGCATCAGTCGCGCGGCGGCAAGGGGCGCATTGGGGCTCGAACGCGTGAGGAAGATTTCGTCGAACATTTCTTCGTGGCCTCGGCGCACAGCTATATTTTGCTGTTTACCTCGAAGGGCCGCATTTATTGGCTGAAAGTGTACGAAATTCCGGAGGCTGCGGCGGCTACGCGCGGCAAGGCGATCACCAGCCTTGTGCGTTTCCAGGAAAACGAAAAGCTGACAGCCGTCGTCTCGGCGCGGAATCTCGAGGAAGCTAATCGCTTCGTCTTCCTTGCCACGCGCAACGGCACGGTGAAAAAGACCGAGCTCGCGGAATTTTCAAATCCTCGCCCGTCGGGAATCATCGCCATTAGTCTCGATGAGAAGGATGAGTTGATCGGCGCTAAGCTCACCGACGGCAAGCAGATGGTTTTCCTCGCGAGCCGCGACGGCCAGGCCATTCTCTTCCGCGAGACAGAAGTCCGCGCTATGGGCCGCGCTGCTGGCGGCGTGAATGGCATGGATCTGGCGAAGGATGATTTCGTGGTGAGCATGGACGCCGTGCAGCCGGACTTCGAAATCATCAAGAAGGAATTCAAGAAAACCACGGACAATCTCGACGAGCTTGAGAGCGATCAGATTCGCGAATCACTCACGTCGCTGATGCTGACCGTCGCCGAGAAGGGATACGGCAAGCGCACGCCGCTAGCCGAGTATCGCGTCACGTCGCGTGGCGGCAAAGGCGTGATCAATCTCAAATCCACGGATCGCAACGGCCCGGTAGTCGCGGCTCTGCAGGTGAAGGAAGACTCCGACGTAATGATTATCACCGGCCAGGGCAAAGTAATCCGCGTCCATTCCGGTGAAATACGCGAAGCCGGCCGCTCCACGCAAGGCGTGCGATTGCTGCGGCTGGATGAAGGCGACCGCGTGGCGGCCGCCGCTGCGATTCTGGAAGAAGAAGCCGCAGTGGGTGACGCGAAGGGCTAGGGAGTTACGCGTCGTCCCGAGCGGAGCGAGCGTAATTGTACCGCTGGCGTCCCCGCCGGCCTCTTGCGACCTCAAAACACGCCACAGCTGAAAGACATAGACGGAGCAAGTCCGCGCATGATCGCAGTTCTAGTTGTGATTTGCGCTCGTAAGAGGCCGGCGGGGATGCCAGCGGTACGTTAGCTTGCGCGAAGAGTGGCGCCTAACGACTTCTCCAGGGCGCTGACGATGCGAGTGGAGAAATCTGTTAGCTGGGCGTCCGTTAGCGTGGCTTGGCTGCTTTGGAACGTTACGCGGACTAGTAGCGAGAATTTTCCTGCGGGCACATTTTTGCCGCGGAATAGATCCACGGCTTCTACTTTTTGCAACTCCGGAATGTTCAGGGCGCGGATTGTTTCCACTACCTGCGCGAAAGTTGTACCGTCGTTCAGCAGCAGAGAGAAATCGCGCTCGACGGCGGGGAAACGCGGCAGCGGCTCGTAGCGGCGCGTGGCGCGAGCGGCATCGACGGCCTCCAGCAGAGGATCCAGCTTTAGCTCTGCGTAGAAAACATCCTGGCGCAGCTTGAATGCCTCAGCGGCTTTGCGACCAATCTTCCCGGCGGCGCCCAGCGACTGGCCGCTGCGATTCGCGGCGGCGACTTGCGCGGCTGCAGCAGGCGAAAGCCAAGCCGGTGCGCCCGGCTTCCATTCGAAAGTGCCAGCGAGTTCGCCAAGGCGATCCAGGTCCCCTTTCAGGTCGGCGAACTCGAACTCGCGGGCGTCGTCGTGGATTGTTTTCTCGCGTGCCAGGCCTGTCGCGCCGAGCGCCAAGATGCGCGTCTCGACCGGCTTGCCCGCTTCGAGCGCGTAGGCGCGGCCAATTTCGAACAGGCGCAGATTGCGCTGGCCGCGATTCAGATTCCACTCGAGCGTAGCGAGCATATTCACTGCGCCGGAGCTGCGCATCGCCGAGGCTTCTTCCGAAAGCGGATTGCTGATGATCGCTGGCGCGGTCCTCGCGTCACGGAAGAGCGCGTCCTGATCCTCATCCACTAGCGGAATCGTGACGATTTCATGGTAGCCGAGACCGACGAGCCGCTCTCGCACGAGATCCTCGGCCTGCGCGCGCGGCTGGCGCAATGCGGCCTGCTTCGATGGCGGAATACGCGGCGGGAATTTGTCGTAGCCGTAAATGCGCGAGACTTCCTCGATCAAATCGATCTCGCGCGTGACGTCGCGGCGCCACGAAGGCTGGCGGCATTCCCATGCGGCCGCAAGCGAGCCCGCGCTGCCGCGATTTGCATCCACGCGCACAGGCGCGAAGCCCAGCGCGCTAAGCATGTCTTCGACGTCGCGATCAGGAACGTCGGCGCCCATAACGCGCAGGATTTCCTTGCGCGTCAACTCGAGTTTGCGCAGGGGCTCCTTGCCCGGATATTCATCCACGCCGCCGCTGAGAACTTCACCGCCTGCGAGTTGCTGCGTCAGCTCGGTGGCGCGGCGCGAGGCGAGTTCGGCCATCTCGAGATCGGCGCCGCGCTCGAAGCGCATCGAGGCCTCCGTGCGCAGATTCAACGCCTTCGAGGTGCGGCGGATGGAAATCGGATCCCACCACGCGGCTTCGATCAGCACGTTGCGCGTGGCGAAGCCGATTTCGGTGTCAGCGCCGCCCATCACTCCGGCGAGGGAAATGGCGCGCGACGGATCGGCTATGACGCATGTTCCAGCGGCCAGCGTGCGTTCGATGCCGTCGAGGGTGCGCAGCTTTTCGCCGGCGCGAGCGCGGCGGACGATCATGCGATGCTCGGCGATTTTGTCGAGATCGAAAGCGTGCAGCGGCTGGCCCAGCTCGAGCATGACGTAGTTGGTGATGTCCACGACGTTGTTGATCGAAGCGTGGCCGAGAGCTTCGAGGCGCTGGCGGAGCCAGTCGGGCGAAGGCTGCACCTTTACGCCTCGAACAACTCGGGCGGTGAAGCGCGAGCAGAGCTCTGGGGCTTCGATCGCCACGCTCACCGCTTGCGATACGGGCGCTGCGGATTCTGTGAATTTTGGCTGCACGAGTTTCAGCGCGAGGCGGTAGAGCGTGGCGGCTTCGCGGGCTACGCCGTAGTGGCCGAGACAGTCAGGGCGATTGGCTGTCAGCTCGGCGTCGAGGATCGGGCCGGCTGCGGATTCTGCGATCGCGTCAACAGCCGTGCCGGAGATGGAGAGACGTGCGCGCAGGTCGGCCGGCGTCGCTTTGAGGTCGACGAACTCTTTGAGCCAATTGAAGAGGACTTTCATTATGGAAACTGGCGCAGGAATCGCACGTCGTTCTGGAATAGCACCTGCAAATCCGTCATGCCGTAGCGCAGCATCGCCAGTCGATCTACGCCCATGCCGAACGCGAATCCCGAAAGCCGCTTCGGATCGTAATTCACAAAGCCGTAGACCGCGGGATTCACCATTCCCGCGCCAAACATTTCGATCCAGCCGGAGAATTTGCACGTGCGGCAGCCGTCCCCGCCACAGACGTGGCACGACGCATCCACTTCGGCCGACGGCTCGGTGAAGGGGAAATAGCTGGGGCGGAGGCGCGTCTTCACTTTCGCGCCAAGAAATTCGCGCACGAAATGTTCGACGGTGCCGCGAAAATCGCAGAAGGTGATGTCGTTGTCCACCGCCAGGCCTTCGATCTGATGAAACATGTAGCCGTGCGTGGCGTCGGGATTGTCGCGGCGATAGACCTTGCCCGGCACGACGATGCGCACCGGAGGCGGCTGCTTTTCCATCGTGCGAATCTGCATCGGCGAAGTGTGCGTGCGCAGCAGATGCCCGCCTGAACCTTCGATATAGAAGGTGTCCATGTTGTCGCGCGCAGGATGAAATTCGGGAATGTTGAGCGCCTCGAAATTGTAGTAAGGCGTTTCGATCTCCGGGCCTTCGACCACACTGAAGCCGAGAGAAAGAAAGATGCGCTCGACTTCTTCGTAGGTTTGCCGGATCAAGTGGTGCGTGCCGACGGGCCGCTCGACGCCGGGGAGCGATAGATCGATAGCCGGACCCGAACTGAGATCGGCGACCGAGGATTTACCGGATTCGATCGCGCTTTCGAGGGCGCTGCGCAGTTCATTCAGCCCGGCGCCCATCGCTTTCTTGAACTCGGGCGGCGCTGGCTTGAGCCAATTTTCGGTAATGCGCGAACAAATGCCATCGCGCCGGCCCAGCCATTTCACGCGAAAAGATTCGAGCGAATCGCCGCCGCGGATTTGTGCGGATTCGCCGTCGGCGAGCGAGCGCAATTCGGCGATGAGCGAGCCTATGTCCGACACCGAAGACACCCCAAGCTGATCGAATCGTTGAGCAGTTTTTTCGAGAGCGGTCATGGCGCGCACCGGGAAATGCCGACTGGGACGGGGCCGAAAATCGGGAGGGTCTCAAGACCCTCCCCTACAACTGCGCCTAAGATTTTGCCGGTTTAGCGGTGGCTAGATGCGACTTGGCTGATTCGACGAGCGACGTGAAGCCCGCTGCGTCGTTGACCGCCATGTCTGCCAGGATCTTGCGATCCAAGTCGATGCCGCCTATCTTCAGGCCGTGAATCAATTGGCTGTAAGAGAGGCCATTGTTGCGCGCGGCGGCACCGATGCGCTGGATCCAGAGCGTGCGGAAATCGCGCTTGCGATTGCGGCGATCGCGATAGGAATAGCGTAGCGAGCGATTCACCGCTTCGCGCGCCGATCGATAGAGCTTGCCTTTAGTTAGAAAAAAGCCTTTGGCGTGGCGGAGTAGCTTCTTGCGCTTGGCGCGACGTTTGGTGCCGCGTTTGACTCGAGACATTTGCGATTCTCCTCGTTTGAATGATTCCGAATGATTTCAGACGTGGAGAATGCCGCGGCGAGGAACAGTCACGGACGCAAAGGTCCGCGGCCTGCAAAACGCACGAGCGATCTCCACGGCGAGTTTTGTTGGCCGCTTCCATTTCATACCACTTGAAGCGGCGCTGTGCTCCGATCCTAACCCTCAGGATCAGAACATCCGGCCGGCAGGCCCGCCGTGGCGGGAATACGCGCTGCCTGGCGCGGGAACGAACTACGAAAACGAAACTCTAAGAGTACGGCAACATGCGCCGGATTTTCTTCGCGTCCGACGGATCCACTTGGACCGACCGGCGCAGATGGCGCATGCGTTTCGGCTTTTTCGTGCCGAGCAAATGGCGCTTGAAGGCGTGCGGGCGCATGATTTTGCCGGTCTTCGTTACCCGAAAGCGCTTGGCCGCGCCGCGATGCGTTTTTAGTTTGCGAACTTTTGGCTTTGCTTTTGACAATTCAGCACCTGTTGCCTTATCTCAATTTCACAGAACAGCGAAAAACCGCAGGTCTAAAGACCTGCGCTACATTATGCTTGCCCGCCCGCCGACTTGCCGGCAACGGCGCCCTTTTTCGGTGCCAGAAGCGCTAGCAAAATATTCGCTTCCATGCGCGGGCCGAATTCCACCTGCGCGTGATCGCCGATATCTTTCAACAGGCGCGTCATCTTGGCGCGGCCCACATCCTGGTGCGCCATTTCGCGGCCACGATGAAAGATCATAGCCTTGACCTTATGGCCTTCGCCGAGGAAGCGGATAATCTGGTTCTTGCGCACCTGATAGTCATGCTCGGCCGTCGCCGGCCGGAATTTCACTTCCTTGATGTGCGCGGATTTCTGATGCTTCTTCTGCTCGTGCGCTTTTTTGTTCTGCTCGTAGAGGAATTTCCCATAGTCCACGAGCTTGCAGACCGGGGGAACGGCCGTGGGCGAGATTTCCACAACGTCCAGCCCCGCCTCGCGCGCCGCCTTCATGGCATCGAAGAGCGACATCACTCCGAGCTGATTTCCGGCTTCATCCACCACACGGACTTCGCGCGCCCGGATGCGCTCATTCACCCGCAGACCGCTATTGCTGCTAGCTCCACGTTCAGCGATAAACCCACCTCCAGAAGAAGCCCCGCAATGATACCCCGCCCACAGGCAAGCCCGCGAGAGGCACGGGGCAGAAAGTATAGCATGACGCCACAGAGGCACAAATGAAGTGACCCGCAGGAAGACGCGTCATTCCCGGTCCGGAACTGCTGCCAGGAAGGGTCTCAATGGGGCTTGGTGGCGGAAGTACGCGGCCGATCCAGCAGCCAGCGCTGCCAGCTCTCGGGGAAGTACCGAATCATCGCATTGAACGCGGGATGGCCCCACAGCAGCCGGAAGGCCACCAGTCCCACGACGACCAAGCCGAACCAGATTGCATGTCCGAGGTTCTGAAACATGGCAAAGGAATTATAGCACCAAGCGAAGTCCACCGGCCTATTTCTCGTTTTTCAGGGCTTGCTCCATCAATGGGGCAATGGGTTCGAGGCCGATTTGCTCGCGGAGCCACTTACCGCGATCGAGAACGATGCGCATGTTCATCAGCTCATGGCCAGTGTCGTACCACTTTTCGTCCTTCGGCTCGCCGGCGGCCAGGAAATACGGGTCAATGCCCTCACGGTTGAAAGAGGCCGAAAACCGGGAGGGTCTAAAGACCCTCCCCTACTAGAGCTGGCCGATTTCGTTGCGGAGATTGGTTATGAATTGGTCCAGCGGAATAGCACCTTGGTCGCCTTTGGTGCGATGGCGGACCGAGGCAGTGCCGGCTTCGGCTTCCTTGCCGCCCAGGACGAGCATGTACGGGATTTTTTCCATTTGGGCGTCGCGGATTTTGGCTTGCAGCTTTTCGTTGCGCTCGTCTAGATGGACGCGGAAGCTGGCGGCCTTCAGTTTTTCAGTGACCTGCTTTGCGTAGTCCGCCACTTTTTCGCTCAATGGCAGAACCGAGACTTGGACGGGCGCGAGCCATACCGGAAACGCTCCAGCGTAATGCTCGATCAGCATGCCGAAGAATCGCTCGACGGAACCCAACAGAGCGCGGTGAACCATCAGCGGCTGGTGGCGCGCCCCATCTTCGCCCACGTATTCGAGATCGAATCGTGCAGGCAGGTTGAAATCAAACTGGACAGTGGTGAGCTGCCAGGGGCGGCCGATCGCGTCGATCAATTTGATATCGATCTTGGGGCCGTAGAACGCGGCTTCGCCCTCGATGTGCTTGAATGGAATCTTCAGCCGGTCGAGAGTGGTCTTTAGCGCATTTTTGGCGCGCTTCCAATCTTCCGGCTTGCCGGCGTAATTCTCCGGATGCATCGGGTCCCAGTCCGATAGCTCGACGGCATAGCTCTCGAAGCCGAATTTCTTCATCACCGCGAACGCAAAATCCACACAGTCTTCGATTTCTTTTTCGATTTGCTCGGGCATGCAGAAGATGTGCGCATCGTCCTGCGTGAATCCGCGCACGCGCAGCAACCCATGAAGCACGCCGGAGCGCTCGTAACGATAGACGGTCCCGAGCTCCGCGAGACGTACGGGCAGCTCGCGATAGCTGCGCAGCTTCGATTTGTAAATCAAAATGTGCCCCGGGCAATTCATGGGCTTGAGCTGGTAATCGGCCTTTTCCACTTCCACGGGGCCGAACATGCTATCGCGATAAAAATTGGTGTGGCCGCTGGTGTTCCAGAGATCGCGGCGCATGATGTGCGGCGTGAAGACGAGATCGTAGCCGCGGCGGAGAAGCTCGTCGCGCAGCCAGTCTTCGATGATCTTGCGGATCAGGCCGCCTTTGGCGTGCCAGAAAATCAGGCCGGGCCCGGCTTC
Source organism: uncultured Acidobacteriota bacterium (assembly GCA_963812645.1). Lineage (GTDB taxonomy): Bacteria > Acidobacteriota > Terriglobia > Acidiferrales > UBA7541 > Palsa-147. The sequence continues at coordinate 77,552 of CAWEVU010000010.1, read as the reverse complement.
GTCCTGAATGCTGAATAGATCGAGTTCGGCGCCGAGCTTGCGATGATCGCGGCGCTTGGCTTCTTCCAGGCGATGCAGGTATTCGTCGAGTTCCTTTTTGGTGAAGAAGCAGGCGGCATAGATGCGCTGAAGCTGCGGATTGCCTTCGTGGCCTTTCCAGTACGCTCCCGCGACGCTCATGAGCTTGAACGCCTGAATGCGTTTGGTGGAAGGGATGTGCGGGCCGCGGCAGAAATCGATGAATTTGCCGGTGGTGTAGAAGGAAACCATTGGCTCGATGGCTTTTTCTTCCACTAGCTCGCATTTGAAAATCTGCTGCGATTTCTTGTAGAGCTCGATGGCTTCAGGCTTGGGAAGCAGCTTGCGCTCATTCGGCAAATCCTGCGCGGCAAGTTCGTGCATCTTCGCTTCGATCTTGGCCAGATCCTCGGGAGTGAAAGCCTCTTCGCGCAAAAATTCGTAGAAAAAGCCGTTTTCGATCGGTGGCCCGATGCCCAGCTTCACGTTTGGAAAGAGTTCGGTCACGGCGGCGGCCAGAAGATGCGCGGCCGAGTGGCGGAAGACGAACAGCGCGTCCGGGTCTTTCTCGGTAAGAATCTGCAGCTTGGCATCGCCCTCGAGAGGCCGCCGCAGATCGAACAGCTCGCCTTCGCCATTATTAGGCGCAGCCACGCGCGCCACCAGCGCGGCGTCCGCAAGACGCGGCGAAATCTGGCGCGCAATATCGACAGGCGTGGTGCCTTTCGGCACTTCGCGCTTGGCGCCATCGGGCAGCGTAACTTGAATGGTATCCATACGATTCGTTCGCTCGACCAAACAGAATTAGATTACTGGCGGGCGCGCAAGCGGTCAAGACGGCCGCGGCCAATCTTCAGGGGAATTTGCTCACGAGCACTTGATGAACATGGATGGACGGAAAGCCCTGCGCAAAGCCCTGCACGCGCGCGAGGGCATGATAGAAGGAGAGATTACGTTCAGTAGCGTCGAGATCTTCCTGCGTATCCCATAGTGAGAGAACCTCGACTTCGATGGGATCGGCCGTTTGCGTATGCACTACCAATAGCCCGCGGAAGCCTTTCTGTTTCACCAACTCCGGCATCAGCGACTGAACGGCTTGCGAGAATTCATTGAGCTTGCCGGGGAGGATGTGGAAGTGCGTGACTCGCGCGTACATAGTAGCCTCCTCGTTCCGCGCGGCAGAATGCCAATTGCGAAAAGAGCCTAGCGCATCGGCGAGCCGGAGTAAAGATTTGCACGGCGCTCAGACAAGCGTGACGCAGATCATTTCTTCCGGGCTTGCTCGATCATCGCCCACATTTCGTCGGGAAGCTTTCGGTACTCGTTGAACTCGCCGGCACCGGCAAGCCACTGCGCGCCGTCGATCGTGACGCAGTCCCCGTTGATGTATTCGGCCTGCGGGCTGAGCAGGTAAACGGCGAGGTCGGCGAGTTCATCATGGCGTCCGAAGCGGTGCATCGGATGGTTCTTGATGGCCATCTCCTCGAACTCCTTGCTTTGCATCAGGCGGGACCACGCGCCTTCGGTGGGGAACGGTCCGGGTGCGATGGCATTGAGGCGGATGTTGTAGCGAGCCCATTCGACGGCCAGCGAGCGGGTCATGGCCAGCACTCCAGCCTTCGCACAAGCCGAGGGAACGACGAATCCGGAGCCGGCGCCCGTGGACGCGTAAGTCGTGACGATGTTCAGAACATTGCCGGGCTGCTTCGTTTCGATCCAGCGGCGGCCGAGAGCGAGCGTGCAGTGAAACGTGCCTCCGAGCACGATCCCCACGACGGCGGCAAAAGCGTTGGGCGAGAGCTTCTCCGTGCGCGCGACGAAGTTGCCGGCGGCATTGTTGACGAGAGTATCGATGGGACCGATGTCCTTCTCCGCGGCGGCGACAGCCTTCTCGACGGCGGCGAAGTCGCGAATGTCGCAAGACGCAAATCCGGCCTTCGCACCCTTAGCCTGCAGCTCCTTCGCGGTGGCCTCAAGCGGTTCGCGCCGCCGCGCCACGAGAAACAGATTCGCGCCAAGCTCCGCGAAGCGCAGCGCCATCGAGCGGCCGAGCCCCGTCCCGCCCCCGGTGACCAATATGTTGCGCCCCTTCAGCAAATCGTTCTTATACATGCAAGCCTCCAGCCCGAGCCGTCGTAGGGGAGGGTCTTCAGACCCTCCCGCTTTTCGGCCATCTTCAAGCCCAAATCATAAAGCCGCGCTTCAACGTTTCTTGCCAAGATATTTCTTTGGCAACGGCGTATCCGCAGATTCTTCCTGCCAGTAAATGGTGACGATCCACCAACGCTTACCATCGTTGAAGAGCTGAAAGCTGTTAATGCCGCGGGCGAAAGGCTTGGGATCGGCAGCGGCGTGGCGCGATTCGTAGGTGCTGAAGATCTGCTCGATATTGGCCCAACTTTCGAGTGTGCGCGAGGACTCGCGTTCGAAGAAGCCCTCCTTATCGAAATACGGCGTCGCCAATTTCACGTAATCCTCAGGCGAAAAAGTGTGCGCGACCAACTGGCCATCATGATTCTTATCTACGGCAATAAGCCGCGCACCGGGAGCGAAAAGCGAGAGGAAACGATTCCAATCGCGCTTCTTGCCTGCATCTCCGGAGATGACGTCGTACGTGGCCGCCATGATGGCATCGCGCGAGGCCACATCAGCGGGATTTGCGACAGGCGGCGCGGTGGCCGGCGCTGCTTCGGCCGGCTTCTTTTCCTGATCCTGGCCTAGAGTGAAAGTTGCAGAGAGAGCGACGACGCAGGCGAGCAGGCAGAACTTTCGCAGCATGGCGGATCTCCTTGTGGCGTTCGACCGCATCGACGCTCGCGGCGGCGCGCGATTGTGCTCTTAGACGTTGGAAAAGGGCAAGCGGATTGGCGAGGCAGGCCATGACAGCGTTTTTAGGGGGTGGGTTTTGACACGATTAGAAAATGAGTTCGCCCTTTGTTTTCTATAAGTTGCGACGATTTCTAATAATTTTGCACGCGATTAGAATCGCCCTTCAGTCCGAGCATACCGTCCGACAGTGGCCCTCCAGTCAGAAATCTACGTGCAAGCGCAGACCCGGGACGGTCACTGGCCCGCGGTCCTTGTTGTAGCCGGGGTTGTCGATGTGCTGGAGATCGAAGCTGGCGAAGATGCCGCGCCAGACATGGAGGGTGTAGTAGCCCTCGAAGATTTTCTCGTGGCCGTAGGTGAGCGCACCGTCGCCGAGGAGGAAGCCGAGGCCACCGAGAGCGAGATAGCGGGCGTGGTCGCTTACGATCCCGTTGATGGTGAAGACCGCGCCGGCGTGGTCGTTTTTGCGATGCCAGCTATCGCCGAGGAAGTAGCTGCCGATTTCTACGGTGCGGTCCACTTCGGTATAGGCGAAAGATTCATTGCGGCCATCGCTCCAGCCGAGCCGGGCAAAGACGCCGAATTCCTTCGTGAGATCCTGTTCCACGTTTAAACCGAACCCGTATTTCACGCGGCCTTGCCGGCGCGTGGCGATGATGTCGGGCCGCGAACCCTGGCCGGCGAGAAAATCATTGATCGCCTGGCGATAGTTGCCCATGTTGGCGTGATTCTCATAGCCGAGCAAACGGATCACGCCGGACCGCCCGGCGAGAAAATTCTCGCGCCATTCGGCTTCGTAACTGTCCTCATGAGCGCGGAACAGATCGGCGTCCAGATGAATGCCGTTGGCAACCTTGGGCATCATGGCTTCAGCGAAGCGGAACGACCACGAGCGCGCGTCGAATTCAACGATGGCGGCATCCGTATAGCCGCGCGTGTTGGCGGCATAGTCATAAACGCCGTTGTTGTCCACGGTCCAATTCAGAAATTGCAGATGGCTGTCGCTGCCGCCCGTATTCGCGTCGAAGAAATCCACCAATCCCATTTTTCCAACGCGAATCTCAATACGCCGTGCCGGGAGCGAAGTGGCGAGGCCGAATGGGCCGCGCTCCGCCTCCACGCGATCGCTGCTAAGGGGAATGATTTGCCGCAACTCGAAACGCGCGAGGTACGGCGTCGGGCCCAGCTCCGGGTTGCGCACCACGTCGAGATTGGTGAAACCGGCGAGGCCCAGGGCGGCGCTCAAGCCGTGCCCCCCGGCGCTCTCTGCATCGACGAAGATCTCGGTGTTGTGAGTCAGCGCAAAGCCTGTGTAGAGCGTATAGACCTTCGACGTGTCGTTCTCCCCGGGCGCGCGGAAGCTGTTCGTGCCGCTATAGGCAGCGTGAAACGCCGGATGCCACTGCAGGATGATGTTGGCCTGCCCGGAAACCCAAAAGCGTGCGGTTTCGGAGTGCGGGAAGAGAGTTACCGGGGAATCGCTGGAAGTGTCCGGTGCGTCAGCGGGAGAAGGCAGGCTGGCGGGCGCCGCAGGCGCGTCCTGCGCCGAAATGACGGGCGTACAGACCACGATGGCGAAAACTGCGAGGGCAATACGGAGGGCGATCTTCAACGGCATCGACCTGCGCCCTGCGCTCGAGCGAATTAGCATGATTTCGCGTCACGGCGACAGCTTAGCCCATCGTACAGGACTGGAGTCAACGGAAACCATCATCACAGGAAATTTATTCTGGCGGGGGAGTGGGCGAAGAACAACCGCAGATTCGAGAACGGGTATCGTCGAGCCGGACCGGGATACCGAGGCATCCGCATTGCCCCATTGCCTCATCTCTAGTAGTCTCTCCTATTCCAGTTGCCACTTCTACAGGGCCCACACGCGTCGAGCGGGTTCGAGGTGACCGGGTTTAGGGTAAAAGGAGCCGGGGATTTGACGGGGAAAAGTTCGCTCCGAAATTGGCTGGTATTCGCGGCGGCACTGCTACTCGCTTCCTGCGGCGAGGGCATCGCCAATAACCCGAGCCCCAAGCTCAGCTCGTTGAATCCTCCAAGCGTTTCCGCGGGCTCGCCGGGCTTCGTGCTAGCTGTCAATGGCAGCGGCTTTTCGCCGCAGTCGGTGATTTTCTTTAACGGCAGCGGCATCCAATCCATATTTCAGAGCGGCAACGAACTGACCGCCAACATTTCCTCGTCATTCATCGCCACACCAGGCAACGCGACGATCGAAGTCCAGACGCCGCAGCCCGGCGGCGGAGTTTCGAACCAATTGACGTTCATGATTACGCAGGTGACCAGCCCGATTCCCACGATCTCCAGCATGTCGCCATCGACGGCGCTGGCGGGTGGGGCGGGTTTTACGCTGAATGTCTTTGGCACAAATTTTGTGTCGCTTTCGCAAATTACGGTGAACGGCGACAACCGGCCGACAGTGCTGGTTAACGGCACGCAATTGCAGACGACAATCGCCGGTGGAGACCTGATCGAAGCAGGAATTCTGAATATCGGGGTCTTGAATCCGGCGCCGGGCGGCGGAAGTTCCGGGACATTGCCGCTGCCGGTGAACGACGCGGTTCCGGTGCTCACGACGATCTCACCGAAGAGCGCTGCGGCCGGCGGGAGCACCGCGTCACTGACGATAACAGGAAGCGGCTTCGTGCCGCAGACGCAGGTATTGTTCAACGGGAGCTCGCGAGCGACCACGTTTGCGTCGAGCTCGTCGGTGACGGCGATACTCACGCAGTCGGACCTCGGCGCGGCGCAGGTGGCGCAGATCGTGGTGCTGAATCCGGCGCCGGGAGGCGGGACTTCGCAGCCGCTAACATTCGCGGTGAACGGCATCGTACCGACAACCACGAATCCCAGCTACACGGGCTTGCCCGAGCTTGTTGATTATTCTTTCGATGGAATGCAGGCGAACAATGGCATCGGCGATTTGAGCCGCTCCGGTCCGGTCATTAGTTCAACCGGGCGCTTTGTGGCGTTTGCGTCGGTTTCGAGCAATCTGATCACGAACGACACGAACGGCCAATCCGATGTTTTCCTGCGCGACACGTGCTTCGCCCAGGCCACCTGCTTGCCCTCGACGGCGCTCGTCAGCATTTCCGGCACATCCGGCAGCGGGACGCAGGCCGGATCGCAGGGGAATTCCGACAGCCTCGAGCCGACTATGGACACAAGCGGCGGCTTCATCGCGTTCTCGTCGCATGCCACGAATCTTGATCCGAACTTCCCGACGCTGACGGGAACGACGCGGCAAATCTTCCTGCACAGCGGCTGCGCGGGCAGCACAACATGCACAACGACCGCTACGGCGCTGGTGTCGGTGGCGGCGGACGGCGTGAGCGCCGCGAATGCAGATGCGATCCAGCCTTCGATCAGTCCGGATGGCCGCTACGTGGCGTTCGTTTCGACGGCGTCGAATCTCATCGCGGGAGTGGACCCGGGCGGGATCGCGCAGATTTATTTACGGGATACCTGCTTGAACCTCACTTCGACGACGATAACCTGCACGCCGAAGACGATTCTGGTTTCCTCGCCGGACGGCTTCACGCCGGCGGATGCCCCAAGCTCGCAGCCGGCGACGGCGGGTAGCGGAGCGTTTGTTGCATTCACGTCGGCGGCGACGAATGTGGTGAGCGGCGTGACGCCGCCGGTGCCGCAGATTTACCGCGCGGCGACGTGCATTGCCGGACTGGTGGATTGCGCGCCGGTGGTCGTAGTGGCGTCCTCGAACGACGGCACCACGCCGGCGAATGGCGCGAGCGCGCAGGCGGCGATCACTTCGGACGGGCGGTTTGTCGCGTTCGCGTCCACAGCGACAAATCTGGTACAGACGGCGACGAGTGGGACGCAGCAGATTTTCGTGCGCGACACTTGCGGCGTTGTTGTTTCGGGCTGCACGCCTTCAACTGCGCTCGTCTCGATCGCTAACGATAATGTTACGCCGGGAAACGGATTGAGCGAGCAGCCGAGCATTAGTTCGACAATTGCGAATGCGAGTGACGGACAATTCATCGCCTTCGCTTCGCTGGCGACCAACTTGGTGCCCGGGACGTCCAACGGATTTGAGAATATCTTCGTGCGGAATACGTGCGAAGGCGCGGTCAGCTCAACCACTACTTCCTGCACGCCGGGAACTTCGCAGCGCAGCATCTCGATCGGCGGAACGCAGGCAAACAATGTGTCGCTGCGTCCGGCGGTGAGCGGCGACGGCCATACCGTCGCGTTCATCTCGCCCGCGACGAACATCGTCGCCAATTTCGCCACCGGCCTCGGCGATATTTTCCTCGCCGGCACCTCTTTCTAGTTTCTAATAATCTTCAACAAATCAGCACGCCGGTTGCGCGCTGGTAGCGCCGGCGTCCCTGCCGGCATCTTACGAGCAAAAGGGCCTGCGAGAACCCAAATCCTTGCGCGGCGCACAGGGTTAAATTAGTGGCGTTAGTTCGAAAGTGTGGTCCGCGCGTGACGATTGCCTGTGGTGGGGCTTCTAATCGTAAGATGCCGGCAGGGACGCCGGCGCTACCAACGCTGAACCGGAACTCGCCGCAGCTCTTTTCACCAGCGCCGAGCGCGTGGTTCCCAGCGTAAAGTTCAGCGATTCGCGCGGGATGCTGGTGACGAATGGGCCGATCATCCAGCCGAGGCCGGTGGGAATGTCGCGCGTGAGAGAAATCGAGCGGCATTCGACGTAAGTCCCTCCGTCTTTTTCTTCAAAGCGCCAGTACGTGTTCATCCGCCAGAGAAAGCCATTGTCATCGCCCACCGGCTTCAGCGATTCATTCGCTTGCCCGGCGTTCTCGACTTCCTGAACGCGCGTGGTGCGTGAGCGGCTTTCGGCGTGCGTAGCATCAATCGTATGGTATTGCACCTCGTGATCGGTATCGAGGATGGTGGTGATGATTTTCTTTTTTCGCAAACGGAAATCGACGGTGAAGTCGCCGCCGTTTCGCCGCAGAATTTTCGAACGCATCACTTCCGGCTGAAAAATATCCTGGTGGCGATCGTAATCCTCTTCGAGTGAGAGAGTTTCCTGCAGCGTGACGCCGGAGATGAAGACGGTTCCGATCCAGTCGTGAATCATGGCGCCGGGCGCGGTGATGGTCTTACCGTTCTCGGATGTCTCGATCTTTTCGATCACCACCTCGCCGCGCTTCAATTTCTCGAGCGCTGCCGCCCGGCGATCGGAAGGCAAGCCCGCGACGTACAGGAATTGCCCGCCGCCGTAATCTTCCGCGGCCATCCTGGATTCCGAAGCTTGTACGTAATGATCGAAGGCCTGAAGCGTTTCAGGCTTGAGCTGCACCGCAGCGGCCGGGGTGGAAAAGATCGCCGCAGCTATCGCGAGAGCCAGAACCGCGCGGATGCGAATAAACCAATTGGATGTTTTGGACGCCATATGTCGGCGATGCCTGCGGCTCTTCGGCGAATCTCGGCGCCTAAGCCACTGATTCCAGAGCGCCAAGTCCGCGCGGAATCGCACTCATATTATGTGGGATGCACGAAGCTTGCCAGGCACTTGGAGGGAGGCTTATGGGAGATGCGAAGTGGCCAGACGTGCCCCCCTGTCAGCTGGGGGTCAGGAGGGGTATGCCGACAGGGAGGGCTGGGCGGATTGGGTAGCGTGCCCCGGCTCCTTACGGAACCGTCGTCCCCGCAACGCAGCTCCCAACCCGCACGACGATGGTAGGGAAAGGGATGGGCGGCGCCAATGGCTCGGAAGGTTCAATAGAGTTGTACTCGGGTTGTAGTACTAGGCTATTTTGAGGTGGCAGGCTAGGCCTTTATTTTGTTTTACTTACGGTGATGCGCAGGGTTACATCAGTACCCTTTCCGACCTTCACTTCGGTATTTCGCGTCCATTCCGACCACGTCCCTTTGTAGTAGGCGCGGAGGCTATAGAGGCCGGGATCGAGGCGCGGAAAGAAGAAGCGGCCATCGGAATTCGTGAGTGTGGCGTGCGGGTGCGCGCCTTCGGCCTGCTCGGCAGTGACACGCGCGCCTTCGAGCGGCTTGCCATCGGCGCGCAACACCGTGCCCTCGAGCGTGCCGAGGTGTTCGTGCGATGTCAGCGGCTGTGCGGTCAGCAGCAGCGCCGCGAGCAATAGAGCGCCGAAGAGGGATTTCATGCCTATTCTCCTGATCTGCTAATCCCGAGTTTAACGCCGTACGGTGCGCGCAGGAGATGCGTTCATCGTATCGGTTAGCCTGTTCGTCCGGACGGGCCAAGAGGCAGCGGTATCGTAGGGGAGGGTCTTCAGACCCTCCCGCCTTTCGGCTCTCTTCGATTTTGATTTTCTGTCGGATCTGCGTGGCAATCGTAGTGCATGTTGGACCAGGGCCCGAACACCGGGAGGGTCTGAAGACCCTCCCCTACAATTTGTAAACGCGGTGAGCGCGGGCGTGGGGTTCTTGGTCTTGGCGGCCTGTGTCCGGATTGATCTTGCGGGCTAGGGCGATGTGGTAGGTCAGAAGCTGAAGCGGGACTAGGTGCACGAAGGGGGAGAGCCAAGGCGGCGCTTCGGGCGCGACGATGATGTGGTCGGCGGCGATATCGCGATTCGCGGCCGGGGTTGTAACGGCCATACGGAGCATACCCAACTCTCCGGCGGCGCGAAGAATCGTGCGGGCGCGCTCGTCGGTGGGTTCGCCTGTGAGCATGCCGATCATCGCGTCGCGGTCATCAATTTCTGAAAATGGCCCGTGCAGGATTTCCTCGGTTTCAAAGCCCTCGGCGGCGATGTAGCTGGTCTCTTTGATCTTGAGTGCGACCTCAGAGGCAGTGGCCCAGCAAGGTCCGGCGCCGAAGAATACGATACGCTGGCGCTCGGCGATCAGCGCGGCGGCGTCTCGCGTTTTAGCCTCGGTCTTGAGGGCTTCGTGCATCAGCGCCGGCACTTTTTCGAGCGCGGTGCGGGCGCTCGCTCCATCTTTGAGCAAGCCGCGCTTTTCGAGCACGCCGAGAACCAGCAACGCGAGAGCAGCGAGAGCGGTCGTGTAGCTTTTCGTGTACGCGAAGGCCACTTCCTGCTCGCAGGTCTCGATGCGCACGTCCGCGCTGAGAACTCCTTCGCCCGGATTTTGACCCGTGACCGCGATGGTGAGCGCGCCCATGGCGCGGGCCGCGCGCAGCGCTTCCACCGACTGCGAAGTCGTGCCCGTGTGAGTGATGATCACGGCCGCATCGTCGGCGCCGAGCGCCAGCGGATAGTGCGCAAACTCGAAAGATTGCTCCGCGCGCGCGAGAGCGCGTCCGCCGGAATGATGGCGCATCCAACGCTCGGCCACGTTGGCCGCGTTGAGCGAAGTTCCGATGCCAATGAAGACGATGCGCTTGCGCCCGGCCGCGGCCTGCACCGCGCGCTCGATCGCCGCGCGCGATTTCGAGAAGACTTGTTCGACCAATTTTGGCTGGGCGACGATTGCGTCGTAGAGAAAATAGGGATGAGCCGAGCGCGTTTCGGGCATTTGCTTTTTCTCCGCGGTCAGTGTATCCGAGGAGGTCGCCAATCGCGAATGCGAAAATCTGGCGCGCCGGCGTCACGCAGTCTGTAGCGCCGCTCTTTCAGGGCGGCATCAGTAAAGGTCCAAACCTGCCGGGACCAAGAGCCCGGCGCTACACAAAGCGAAACAAGGAGCCCAACGAATGCGGCGTTATCTTTCGCAGCACACGATTGCCTGCCTGACGCGTCAGGGCGCCGAGGAACTGACTGCACGGCTCCACGGCGCCTCCGAAGTCCACGTCCGGCGCGTGATGCTTTGCCTGCAGGACGGGAAGCTGCTGGTGGAATTCGAAGCGGCGAGCCGCGAGGAACTCGAGAAATGGCTCGCATCGGAGAAATTTCACTTCGATTGGATACTGCGGATCGAGCAGGAGTCCAGCGGAGGGAAGTTGATGCCGGTTTAGTGGCGCGAGGGTAAAATGAGGATAAAAACTGAACAAAAAGGAGCCGTTTTCACGCGATTAGAATTGGGCTCCATTCTTTGTTTTCAGTAAGTTACAGCGATTTCTAATCGAAACGCACGCGATTAGAAATTGGCTTGGACCAGCGAGTGAATTTGAGGAATCGCGGCAATAGGCGGGGCATCCAAGCTACCAGCGTTTCGGGGTTGCGTGCCGTGGCTTGCGCCCGGATAATGCGCGATGTCCCCAACCCGACGCAGAGGATTACATGAGAGCGAAAAGGAGCACCAAACATGTCTGAATATGCGCATCCGGAAGTATTGGTCTCAACTGAGTGGGTGGCCGGCCACGGGAATGATCCGAAGATCCGGCTCGTCGAGGTGGATGTGGACACGTCGGCTTACGAGCAAGGGCATATCGCCGGAGCTGTTGGCTGGAATTGGCAGACGCAACTGCAGGACGGCGTGCGCCGCGACTTGATCACCAAGGAGGCGCTTGAGGATTTGCTGAGCCGCTCGGGAATTTCGAACGATACAACCGTGATTCTCTACGGCGACAACAACAATTGGTTCGCCGCTTATGCCTTCTGGCAACTGGAATATTACGGGCACAGGAATTTGAAGCTGATGAACGGCGGACGAAAAAAGTGGCTGGAAGAGAAGCGGCCGCTGACCACGGATGTGGCGAACTATGCGAAGACAAGCTACCGCGCCTCGGAGCCGAACGAGAAAGTTCGCGCGTATCGCGAGGACGTGCAGGAGTTGGTGGCGAAAAAGGCTGTGGGACAATTGGTGGATGTGCGTTCGCCTGATGAGTTCACCGGCAAAGTGATTGCGCCGCCGGGAATGTCGGAAACGGCGCAGCGCGCCGGGCATATTCCCGGAGCCGCGAGCATTCCCTGGTCGCAGGCAGCGGCGGAGGATGGGACGTTTAAGAGCGCCGACGCTTTGAAGCAGCTTTATCAGGGCAAGGGAATAACCGGCAAGGATGAAGTGATTGCTTATTGCCGCATTGGGGAGCGTAGCTCGCATACCTGGTTCGTGCTGAAATATCTGCTGGGCTACGATCGAGTGAAGAACTACGACGGCTCGTGGACCGAGTGGGGAAATTTGGTGCGCGCGCCAATTGAGAAGGAAGTTGCGGCTGCGGCGAGGTAATGGTTTGTAGGGGAGGGCTAAAGACCCTCCCCTACAAGAGAATACTGCCTACCGCAACTGGCCGGGCTCTACGCCTGCGTGCCGGGCTTGATCTTCTATGTCGCTGATTTGCTTTTGTAGAGCTTGCCTTTGCTTCACTAAGGCTTGAATGTCTGCGCGCGAATCTGTGATTCTCACGCCGGATTGCTTCTCTCCTTGTCCCGGCGCCTCGCCGTGGGCCAAGGCTTCATAATTGTCGATCTTTTGATCGATGTCGGCGATTCTGGCTTTCAGCGAGTTAATTTGATTGCGGTAGTAGTCCCCATTTGCGGTGCCTGAGTAGCCTCGCGGGCGGCCTGAGTTCGGCCGGGATGACTTCGAGTTCGGAGTCGCATCGTAGGTTGGACCGGTGAGCGAGCTCATATCTTCGTCGGTCCATACCTTTTTTGAGGTTGCCGGCTTCGCTGGCGGTTTCGACTCCGGCGCTGGAGGTGGAGTGCTGGGCGGGGACGCCGATGCAGGAGCAGGAGCCGGCTGCTGCGGGGCGCTCTGGGCGCGCAACTGGGTTGTGAATGTTGACAGGAACACGAGTACGGCGGTGATGCACAGGCGTCGCGGGCACATGGTGAGTCAATTATCCAACGACCGATTAAGACGGTAAGAGCTGATATCAAGAAAGCGTTCCATCCCAGCGATACTGCGCTCGGCGGTAGGAATCAGGGATCGGCGGGCAGAGGCGCACCGCGCGCCAATTCGTCGCGCACCGCGGCTAGTGCCTCCTGCGGCTTTCCCAGGCGGCGGTAGCGGCTCGTTTCCGTTACTTCATGAGTCTCAAACGTGAAAAGAAACTTTCGCGCCGAGTAATCGAACTGCACACGCGTGGGCAGCCAGATTCCGGGCGCAACTTCCGAATTGTCCAGGGAGAAATGGCCGCCGCGATACAGTTTGCCAAAAATGCCGCCGCCGAATGAAATATCGCGAATGATGTCGGCCTCGCCGTGCACGATGTGGCCGGTGGAGTCGTCAATCCAGATTTTCGCGCGCGTTCCCGTGAAGACGTTCTCGACGGTCGAGTGCGAAACGAAACTTGGATTGGGTTCGAGTCCAAGGATGTCGCAAAGGCGCCCGTTGCGCATTTCCTGCGCCGACGCGGTCACGCGGAAAGCCTTACGCGCCGCATCCACCAAATCCTTGCGCTCTTTCATCCTCTTCTGCCACTTGGCATAGACCGCTTGCTGGCGCGGGTCATTGGGATTGATGGCGATCTCCAGCACTTGCTCCCAGTCGTGCAATTCTCTGCGGTAAACGCTGGGTTCGACCTGCGAGGAACCGTCCTTCAAAAGAAGTTTGAGTGTGCCAGAGCCGGTTGGGACGACGCGATAGACCTTGCCGTCCGTGACGCGCCGGTTCGAGCCGGAATAAACGGTGTGGCGGTCGATGCGGTCGAATTCTTCGAGAGCTACATCGTCGGCATGCTGCGCAGCAATCACGCGCTCCGCCAGATCATGAATCTGGGCTTCGCTCGAGGCGGCTGCCGGTGAGCTCGGCGGTTGAGCCTGAGGCTTGGCGGCCGGGGGTTTGCGAGGTACACCTTGAGCGCTGGAGGGCTCGGCGAAGCCGAGAATTGAGGCCAGTACGTAAACTACTAGTATCGCGAAACGTCTCATGATGCGACGACCCGAGGGCGGGCACCTCTCCGATTTGTGAGCGCCTGCCCGCCGGGATGGTGGCGCAAGCAGGCTTGCTTCGTAGACTATTCTATCGGTTTGCGGCCCCAAAATATCGAGTGCGCCGGAGAACATTTCTGTAGCTACAACCGTCTATACTAGACACATGGCTCCTTTCCGCATGGCGATGAAGGCGAGCGAAGCGCGCGTGGCGCTGCGCGAGACGCTGGCCATTGCTGTAGACACGCTGCGAGCCCATAAACTGCGGAGCTTCCTTACTTTGCTCGGAGTTATCTTGGCGGTTGCTACTCTGCTTGCCGTGATGTCGGTCCTGAACGGACTAAATGTTTACGTCGCGGAGAAGGTGGCCAATCTGGGAGCGAACGCGTACGTCATTGACCGCGTGGGGGTGGTCACTAATTTCGAGCAGTGGAACAGGGCGAGGAAAAGACCGCCGCTGCAAATGGAAGATCTCGAAGCGCTGCAGGCGGACATGAAACTCGCGACCAATATCGCGGGGTTCATGCAGACCATCGCGGATGTGCGCTATGGAAATGACTTGCGCGAGAACGTGACGATCATGGGCGTTTCGCCCAGCTATGCGGAAATCAGGGACGTCGAGACGTCGACCGGGCGCCTGCTCACCGGAACCGATGAAGATCATCGTTCGAATGTCTGCATCATCGGCGCGGACGTCGCGAACTATTTTTTTCCATCGGGTGATCCCATCGGCAGGCTTATCCGGGCCGGGGCTGAGCAATACGAGGTTGTGGGCGTCGCCGCGGCGAAGGGCACCGTGCTCGGACAATCGCTCGATGACTTCATCATGATGCCGCTCTCGACTTATCGCAAAGGGTGGCTTGCGCCTCTCGATTCCGTGGCGATGTTTATACAGGCGCCTACGCCCGACCTGATGCCGGCGTCCGAAGATGAAGCGCGGGTGCTGCTGCGGGCGCGGCGGCACGTGCCGTACGACGCCGAGGACAACTTTGGCGTCGTTTCGCCAACGGCGCTCACGAGCATCTGGAATCGCATCACCGGGAATGCTTTCGGCATAGCGGTATGGGTTACGTCGGTCTTTCTGGTAGTCGGCGGAATCGTGATCATGAATATCATGTTGGCGAGCGTGACCGAGCGAACGCGGGAGATTGGCTTGCGGAAATCGCTCGGGGCGCGAAAGCTGCATATTCTTCTGCAATTCCTGGTGGAATCGTCGCTGCTGGCGGCGCTCGGTGGAGGAATCGGAGTGCTTCTGGCGCTGGCGCTGGCCGCGATCGTGCGGTCGGCCACCTCGATTCCGTTTTCGACGCCTATTTTTACGATTGTGATTGCGCTCTCGCTTTCGACCATAGTTGGGTTGTTCTTCGGGATTTATCCTGCGATGCGGGCGGCGCGGTTGGATCCGATTGAGGCGCTGCGGGCTGAGGGTTGAGGAGTTAGTGGTGGTGGGGTTTTGAGTATGTGTGAGAGCTCGAGACGACGAACCTCAGCGGCTAAAGCCGATTTCATTCGGCGGCATTTTCGGCACGACTGAAGTCGTGCCCTGACAAGGCACTATCGATCGGGGCGTGGGCGGTTAGGTTGGATGCCGCGCGTAAAGGGCGGCGCTACACAGGGCTAGAGAATGAAGCAGGATTATAAAGAAAATTTGGCGCTGGCGTTTGACACCTTGCGAACGCATAAGCTGCGCAGCTTTCTTGCCGTGCTTGGCGTGATGATCGGCGTCGGGCTGATTATTCTCGTGGTCGGGCTTGTGGACGGCTTCAAGATGGTGATCCAGGACGAAATCACGCAAGAGGGCATCGACACCGCCTGGGTGCAGCGTTTCAACCAGAATTTCAACAATAACGCGCGGCGGCCGAAAGAGGAGCGCGAACGAAAGGCGCTGACACTCGAGGACGGAGAGGCGATTCTTCCGTCATGCCCGGCGGTGAAGCAAGTGGCGGTATCGATCTTTCAGTGGGAAACGCCGCACAACGTGCGGTATCAGAACAACGAAGTACAGGGCATCGAATTCCGCGGCACTTTTCCGGCGTTTCTCGAGGTGTATTCGAATGCAACGATGGCCGCGGGGCGCTTTTTCACGGATACGGAGAACATACACCGCGATAACGTGGCGGTGGTGGGCGAAAATATCGCCACGGCGCTCTACGGCACGATACCCGACGCCATCGGCAAGAACATTCTTGTGGATGGCTCGACGTTTCAGTTGATCGGCGTGTTGCAGAAACCTGTGGGAGGATTCGGGACGAACGATGAGGATCGCCGCGTGGTTCTGCCGTATTACACCTTTCGAAAAATTTATCCGGCGGCGTTCGAAATCTTCATCCGTTTTCTGGCTTATCCAGGCCGGGTGGACAAGGCCGTGGACGAAGTGCGCGACGTTCTGCGCCGGCGCCGCGACGTGCCCTACGATAAGCCCGACGACTTCTTCATTCAGACGAACCAGGAGACCGCGCAACAATTCAACGACATCATCAAAAGCACCGTGGTCGCGATCATTGTGCTCAGCTCGATCGGGCTGCTGATTGGCGGAGTGGGAGTGATGAATATCATGCTGGTCTCGGTGACCGAGCGGACGCGAGAGATTGGCGTGAGGAAGGCGATCGGGGCGCGAAGCGCGGATATTACCTGGCAGTTTTTGTTCGAGGCGATGACATTGACCGGCATCGGTGGAGTGATTGGAATCATCGTCGGCGGCGGGGCGACGATGCTGATTCCGGCGGTGACCTCGCTAAAAGTCGTGGTCACGCCGTGGGCCGTAATCATGGGCTTTACGGTGTCAGTGAGTATCGGCCTGATTTTTGGCGTCTGGCCGGCGATGAAGGCATCGCGCTTGGATCCGGTCGAAGCCTTGCGCTACGAATAAGACTTCCGGCTTCTAGCTTAACGTTGC
This sequence comes from uncultured Acidobacteriota bacterium, assembly GCA_963812645.1. GTDB lineage: Bacteria > Acidobacteriota > Terriglobia > Acidiferrales > UBA7541 > Palsa-147. Next base: position 61,106 of record CAWEVU010000010.1, on the reverse strand, counting down.
GTCGCGAGCAATCCGTAGACCGCGACGCTGTTCTGTGTGGCTACGAATACCTTTCCATCGGCGATCATCGGGGTGATGAATTTATTCCCTGCGCCGGGATGGTCCTGGTTGCCCGAAGCTTGATTGCTGTTGTAAAGCTCGTTGGCGAGATTGTTTGCAGCGAAAGCATGCAAGACGGCCGTAGCGGAATTCTCGATCGCCCAGACGATGCCGTTCGACGTTCCGTTGGCGGAGACGGCCGGTAACGCGCCGGGATATCCAAAACTCATCGCCGTTGACGACGTGGGAGCGGATGTCAGCTTCGCGTTGCTGATCCCGAAGGCCTTCAGCTGGCTGGCTTGGTCGCAGTAATAGACCGTCTGATTGAAGTACGCCGGGACTCCCCAGACTCCTTCCGGCAGCACGTGATCCAGCTCCTGATAAATATTATTTGTGGAGGCGTTGAACTTGCCCATGTTGGTGCGGTCCGCCACATAGATCGCGCCGTCTTTGCCGGCGGCGATCGCCAGATGCACGGTGCTGCTGCCATTGCTCAGGTCAGGCAGAATCAGCGGGCCACCCGATCCGAGATCCCGATCGTTGTCGGATTCGGTCAAAGTATTGTTCATCGCGAAGTAATCGGCAACGGCGAGCTTCCCATTGTTCACCGACAGCTTTACAAAAGCATTGCCGAAGTCCTGCTGATTGGGGAAGCCGTTGCCATCGAGCGTGGTCTCAAAATCGCCGTTGGCAATTTCGACGTAAATATTGCCCTGCGGATCGGCGGCAGGTCCACCGCCGCTCTGCCAGATCGCGCCGGAACCCCATTGCCCACCGGCTGAATTCGGACCATTCGGCGAAAGATTCAAGACGGTGGTCTGCTTCAACGTGCTCTCGCTATAGCCCATGATCCATGCGGAATAGGGAGGGGCATCGCAGTGCGACGCGAAGCTGGTGTAAATCGCGCCGTTGAGCAGGAGCAGCGCCGCGCGTTCTTTGTAATTTCCCGGCGCGAAGGTCATCGTGCCGCCGGAATTTCCCGCGCCCACCCCCGGGTAAGTTGCCTGAATTTCGGTGGGACCGTTCAGTAGCTCGGCGCCGGTGGTCACGTCGACTGCGTGGAGCCGCTGGTGATAATTGCTCTGGCCGTCTTTCGACATGGTGACGAAGAAAATTGTTCCGTGCGGGCCGGCGTGGCGATCGATCACCGGCGTAGAGGTGATGCCGATTAGCGGCATCACCTGGCTGCAGCCGCGCATGTCGCTGGGGGCCTCGCCGGAAGGCAGCAAGTTCTGGACTGAATCCTGCCAGAGGGTCGCGCCGGTATCGGAATCGAAGGCGTAGAGACTGTCGTTTTCCGTGGCCACGAACACCACATTGTGGGCTGCGTCATTGACCATCAAGGCCGAAAGATAGAGCGGCTCGGCGTCCACTTTTCCATCCACAGAAAGATTGCGGAGAATGCCGAACATGTGAAAGTTGACGTTGGTTTGCGTCAGCACGGTCTCCGTCGAATTCAGGCCCGTGCGCGCAATGTCATTGTGAAAAGTGACTACGTCCGTGTTGGAAGTTGTCGAAGTTGTGCTCACGGAGAGCGTGACGGTGTTGCTGGTCGCGCTACCGGCGGCATTGCTGACGACGACGTCGAACATCTCGCCGTCGTCCGCGGATGTAGTAGGCGGAGTCGTGTAACTTGACGCCGTGGCGCTGGCGATGTTCGCGCCGTTCATTTGCCACTGATAAGTTAGCGGCGCCGTGCCCGTCGCCGTCACGGAGAAAGTAGCGGTCGCGGGTGCAGTAACGCTCTGGTCGGTGGGCTGCACTGTGATCGACGGCGCGACTGGCGGATTCGAGCCGATTGAGCCGCCTCCCCTACCGCCGCCGCACGAAGCCAACGTTGCAGCCGCGAAGAGTAAGAGTGCGCGCTGAATTCGAATTCGTCCCCGCATTTCGCCCATCCTTCGGCAAATGAGCCGCCGCTCAACGCCCCGCCCCGATGCCCTCAGTTTAGCAAGTGTTCGATGCGCGCGGCCTGTCCACCAGTACAGATTTAGGGCTGCGTCCGCTGGTCAGAGGGAAGCCCGTTTTACTTTCGCCCCGACCAGTCGCGCACGCGCTCGGCCATCGGGCTTTGGGGATCAACGGCCGGTTCGCCATTTGCGTCCAGGACATACGCATAGCCGCCTGGATCTTGTGGGACGCTGAGAAGGAATCCGGCGTTAGCGAGATCTTGCACGGAAGTGGGAGAGCGGCCCGTCCGTTTTTTATAGGTTTCGATGAAAGTTTTCAGCAGGTCGAGGTCGTCCTGCGCGCGCAAGACCTGGAGATGCGCCAGTGCATTCGCGCGGACTGTGACGTCTTGCGTCGATTCGTAAATCTGCGACCACATGAACCGCGAAGTATCGCGCGAGCCGCCTGTTTCTGCGATGTGCGCGGCCATGGCCCCCATCCACGGCAGCGCGCCGGGAACTTTGCTGCCTTCCCAGAAAGTTTGCGAGGCCTGCTTGTAATCGCGCAGGTACCAGTAATAAACGAAGCCGAGGTTGTAGTAGAGGCGCCAGTTCGACGGATTCAAGGCGATGCCTTTCCGCACCAGCGCGATCGCTTGGTCGGGGCGGCCGGCGCCGGCCGGAACTTTCTCGGAGAGGAAAATTGCGCCGTACTGATAAGCGACATCGAGGCGCGGATCGAGATCGGTGGTCACATCGAGCAGCGGCGCCAGCAAACTGAAATCCGACTCGCCTCTTTCGAGAATTCCGCCATTGTATTGCACCGTCCGCGTCCAGTAGATATCGGCGAGCAGCGAGTCGTAGCCGAGGCTCAGCTTCTTCAGCAGTTTGCCGGAGCGCAGTAGCAACTGCTGCTGCTGGACCGCGATCGATTCTTTTTTCTCGGCGATGCTTTGCTGCAGAGGATAGAGAGAGAGCAAAAGCAACGGCACGCCTAGCGTCGCAATCCAGATTTGCTTGCTGCGGGCGGAAGCTGCCATTTCAAAATTCTCGCCGGGCGGAGTTCATTTGAGGTTCCGGTTCGAGAAAACGGCTGACGCGGCGAGCAGCAGAGCCAAAATGTAAATGGCGGCGTACGCCGTATTCTGCCAAACGAGTGATATTGGAATCGCGTCGCCGTGGGCGGTCGCGCCGATCACATTGAAATTGTTGAAATTCGGGAGCGCGTAGTAGAGAACAGAGGTAATCGCTTTCACCGCTCCGCTGCTGCTTAGCGCGCCGGCGTCGCGGAGATCCGAAGCGAACATTCCTGCAACGTAAAGCCCCAGCGTGTACAGCGTGGAAAGAATCGGCGTCGAGAAACACGAGAAAAAGAGAGCGAGCGCTGTCACTAACGCAAATTCGAGCAAGATGAAATAGACGGCGAGCAAAATGTGAGCGTCTGCGTGTTCGATCGCGCGATCCACATAGAGCAGCGCGAGGAAGAGACCTAGCGTCATCAGCGCGGTATTGATCGCCAGCGTCAGCAGCAGGCCCAAGTACTTGCCCGCCAGAAATTCCCAGCGGCGCACGGGTTTGGCCAAAATGCTATAGAGAGTGCGCTTCTCGATTTCCTTGTAAACGAGGCCGACGCCGATGAAGACCGACATAACCAATCCTAGGAGCGAAATCGCGCTGAGGCCGAGATTGATGATCACCAGGCGCTCGATGCCGATCGAAATCTGTCCCACGAGCACCGCGGCGGCCATCATCAGCAGCGCGAAGAAAATTAAGTTGTAAAGCACGCGGTCGCGCACTGATTCCCGGAACGTATTGACCGCAACGAACAAAGGTACGCTGCTCATTTGTTCGCCACCTCGACGGCATACGAAGGCGCCGTCTCGCGCCCGACCAGCCGGAAGAAATAATCTTCGAGCGTCGGCTTCAATTGCGTGACCGAGAGAATGCGCGCTTCACAGGCGCGCAATTGCGAAATGGCGTCGTAGAGTTCGGCTTCGGGCACTTCCAGCCGGTAGGCCACTCCGGACGGCGTCACGCGCCCCGCTAAAGTTCCTGGGACAGAACGGCCCGCGGGAAGCTCGAAGAGAATTTCCATTCCTTGCACTTCAATGGACACGATTTCCTGCGGCGTGCCCACGCCCTGCAGCTTTCCTCCGACGAGCACTGCGACGCGATCGCACAGCACTTCGGCGTCCGGCAAAATGTGCGTCGAGAAGAAAACCGTGCGCCCTTGCCGCTGCAAATCCAGGATGATGTCGCGTACTTCACGGCGTCCGACGGGATCGAGCCCGGACGTCGGCTCATCGAGGAAAATTACCTGCGGGTCGTGCAAGATTGCCTGCGCGATTCCCACGCGCTGCAACATGCCTTTCGAGAAGCGCCGCAATTGAACATCAGCGGCGGCACTCAACCCAACGCGCTCGAGAAAACGCGTCACGCGCTCGCGCCGGTCGGCTTCGCTGAAGCGGAAGAACCGCGCGGAGTAGTCGAGCAGTTCGCGCGCCGTCAGGTAGTCGTAGAAGTAAGGCTGCTCGGGCAGGAAGCCGATCTCGCGGTGCATCTCGACGTCGTCGATCGAGCGGCCGCGAATCCGCGCGGTGCCGCTGGTCGGGAAAATCAGTCCCATCAGGAGCTTGAGCGTGGTCGTCTTCCCTGCGCCGTTTGGCCCGAGGAATCCGAATACTTCGCCCTCGCGCACCTGGAATGTCAGCGCATCGAGCGCCCGCCGCGTGCGCTTGCGCCAGAAGCCGACCAAGTAGTCCTTGGTCAGACCTTCGATTTCGATGGCAGGAGTGCCCACGACAACATTTTTTTGGACGGAGCCCCGAAAGTCAATCGCGCTCGTGCAACTGTGTTCCAGCGCAAACCAGCAACTCCGCACTCCCCGGTTAGCGGATCAGTATTCGATCGGCGCGCAAGTCGGGGATTGGCGTAGGGAACGAAGAGCCCTCGTATCCGGGCTGCCGCCCAATCATCCCATGGGCCGGATTCGAAGGCCGAAAAATCAGTCGCTTGTTGAAAGGGCTTGAACGAACTGTATCAAAGGACTATAGGATTTCATTCAGCGGTGCGAGATTAGCCGATGACCGGTTTATGGCGTGATGTTCGGTATGGCCTGAGGACGCTTGCCAAGAGTCCCGGCTTTGCGAGTGTCGCAGTTCTCACTCTCGCCCTTGGAATCGGCGCGACGACGACGATCTTCAGCGTCATCAACAGTGTCCTGCTCAAGCCCTTCCCGTATACAAACGCAGACAGGCTGGCGACGCCTTCGATCCGCTTGCCTGATCAGATCAACTTCACACGTTTTCCAGTCCCGGTCTTCCTAGATTTCAAGGAACAAAATCATACGTTCGAGGATATGGTCGGGCTCGCCTATGTGCGCGTCCGGTATCCGGTGCGCGGAGCGACCCAGCAAGTCTGGGGCGGATGGGTCACCCCGGATACCTTTGATGTTCTCGGCAGTAAGCCCTTCCTGGGACGGCCAATTACGCCGGAGGACGGAAACTCCGGTTCTCCCCCGGTGTTCGTGATGAGCTATCGATTGTGGGCCAAGCAGTTCAACAGCGATCCGAAGTTGCTCGGTGCCACTCTAAATCTCAATGGCACCCCAAGGACTCTGGTCGCAGTCATGCCGCCGCGATTTCGTTTCGGCGAATGTGAAATTTGGATGCCGCTGAGCCTTGCTCGAGACACCTTCATTACGGGTTTTGGTCTAGCAGCAAACGAAGTGTGGATGGTTGGACACCTCAAACCGGGTGTGAGCAGCCAAGCTGCGGAGGCAGATCTCGAAGTCATCGCAAAGCGACTGGAGAAATCGTACCCCGCCTATTTTCGGTCTCACTTCAAAATCGGAATCAACACCTTGCTGGATGATTCTGTTGGGCACTTCAAAACTATTCTGTTCGCCCTGGTGGCCGCAGTCGCGATCTTGCTTGTGATTGCTTGCTGCAACGTCGCAAGTCTGTTGCTCGCGAGAGCAACTGTGCGTGAAAAGGAGATCGCGATACGGGCCGCTATGGGCGCGACCCGCGGCCGGCTTTTGCGGCAATTGCTGGTTGAGAGCTTCATTCTAGCGACGGCAGCATGTGTCGTCAGTTACATCCTTGCCTCTTGGGGTTTAAAGGGAGTGGTCGCGGCGATTCCGCCGGACGCGATCCCCTCAGAAGTGGCCATCAGCCTGCGGCCAGGAGCATTGTTCTTCGCCATGGGCGTCGCTGCGGTGACCAAGCTGCTCTGCGGTCTCGCGCCTGCGGTCCACGCCATCCGCCGGGATCTGCGCGCTGGCCTCGTGGGAAGCGGAAAGGGCACAGATGGGAACTCCCGACACGGAAGACTGCGCTCCGGTCTTGTAATTGCGGAAGTGGCAGTCTCGATGGTGCTGTTAATAAGCACAGGATTGATGGTGCGCACTCTTTTTGCGCTCGAGCGCGTTGACATCGGATTTAATCCGGCCGACGTTTTGTATGTGGACTTGGCTCTTCCCGAAGGACGTTACGATACCGCTGTTCAAAAGCAAATCTTCTTCCGGAAAATACTCGATCGCATGAAAGCTATTCCAGGAGTAACCGCAACGACCGTGGCTAGCTCGATGCCGCCCTATTCCTGGGGCTGGACGGAGGTGGAAGTACCCGGAGGAACGCACTCGGAGCCATGGGGCGCCGTGCCCGAGATGTGCAGCGAAGGTTACTTCGAGACACTAGGCCGGCGCCTGTTGAGCGGCAGGCTGCTATCGCAAAGCGATGTTGATTCGGCACGACATGTAACCGTCGTCAACGAAACACTCGCTCGCGCCTATTTCCGAAACGAAAACCCCATCGGCAAGAAAATCAGATTCAGCAGCTTCGAAATGTATGCCGATTGGCCGCGTGACGCTTACTTTGAGATTATCGGGATCATCGCAGACGCTAAGAACCACGGCTTGCAGGTTCCCCCGCGTCCCGAGGCATATTTTCCCCATACGCTCACTGGAGTGGGTCATCGCCGGATCATGGTTAGGACCGCGGGGAACACGGATCGAATCCTAGCGAGCATAGGGCGGGAAGTGTGGGCGCTGGACCCGGACGTTGCCGTTTTGGAGGCCGGCTCGATAGAGAATTTGCTTAAGCTCCAGTACTTCGCGGAACCGCGATTCATCCTGATTGTGCTCGGAACTTTCACAAGCATTGGACTGTTGCTGGTGATCATCGGAGTCTTCGGCGTTATGGCGTACACAGTCTCGCTCCGAATGCGCGAGATCGGCATTCGAATGGCTTTGGGTGCTCAACAGATCGATGTTTTGCGCATGGTGCTGAAACGGGGTTTGGTTTTGATAACCGCGGGGATTGTGGTTGGAGTGGCTATCAGCTCGGCCATGACACGATTCATCGCCAGCCAGATCTGGGGTGTCTCGACAACGGATCCTTGGACCTTTTTTGCCGTACTAGCCGTCATTCTCACGGTCGGCTTAGCGGCATGCTATTTGCCAGCGCGCAAGGCTAGTCGAGTGGACCCGGTCGTTGCTCTTCGCGCAGAGTGAATCACCTTGGAGAATTGGAAACTCACCAACTACGGTTGCCGCCGCACTGCGTTGACATTCGGAATTGCGCCACGTACGCTCGGCCAGATAGCTCTCCCGACGCATGATTGGTCAGACCATTTCGCATTACCGCATTAGCGCGGAACTTGGCCGCGGGGGCATGGGCGTCGTGTATCGCGCGCACGACGAGCGCCTGCTCCGTTCCGTCGCCATCAAGATTCTCTCGGATATATCCTCCGGCTCGGCCGAAGCGCGTTCGCGAATGTTGGCCGAGGCGCGCGCCGCTTCGAGCCTGCATCATCCGGGAATCACCACCATCTACGAAGTCGGCGAAGACGGCGAGAGCATATTTTTGGTCATGGAGCTGGTGGAAGGCCGCACGCTGCGCTCGCTGCTCTCCGATGGCCCGCTCGATCCGAGGCGCATCGTCGAAATCGGCGCGCAGCTAGCCGAAGCCCTCGACGCCGCCCATTCACGAAACGTGTTCCACGGCGACATCAAGCCCGAAAACATCGTGGTGCAAGCCGACGGGCGCGCGAAGCTCCTGGATTTCGGGGTGGCGCGCCGCGGCGTCGACGATGTTGTCACTCGAACGATCAGCGCGCCGGTTGAAGTCGACATAACCCCAGGCATTCAAGGCACCATTGCCTATCTGGCTCCCGAGCAACTGCGCTGCGAGCCGGCCGATGGCCGCGCCGACCTGTATTCGCTCGGCGTGGTGTTCTACGAACTCGCGTGCGGCCGGCGCCCGTTCGCCGCTCCGAGTCTCGCTGCGCTCATCTCGCAGATCATTTCCGGCCCTACGCCCCGCTTGAGAGATGCCGCGCCGGGCGCCCCTGCCGCGTTCTGCGCGATTGTCGATAAACTTCTGGAAAAAGAAGCCGCGCGGCGCTTTCAATCCGCTCGAGATCTGCAGCGCGAGCTAACCAACATATCGCGCGAGCTCGAGCTCGGCTCATTTCTGCCGGCAGCGCTGGCGGGACAGCGTTCGGTGGCCGTGCTTCCGTTCAAACTCCTGACGCCGAATCCAAGCGACGAATATCTCAGCATGGCTCTCGCCGACGCAGTGATCAATCACCTGAGCGCCAGCGGTGAATTGCTAGTCCGCCCGGCGCAGTCCGTTTCACGTTATGCGCAACACCAAACCGATCCTCTCTCGGCCGCGCGCGAGCTGAACGTTCATATCGTGGTGGACGGCAGCATTCAAAAGCTGGGCAGCAAGCTGCGCGTGCACATCAGCGCCTGGAACGCGGCGGACGGCTCGGTGCTTCTCTCCGCCAAGCACGATAGCGATGCCGCCGACCTGTTTCATCTGCAGGATTCGATTGCCGAGGGCATCGGAAAATCTCTGGGGCTCAAGACGCATGAACACGACGATGAGGCAGCCGGGCCTCCCACAAAAAATCCCATCGCCTACGAGCTTTACCTGCGCGCGGCCGATCGCCTCTTTCGTCTAAACAGTTGGGACAATCGCGCGGCGGTGGACATGCTCGAGAATGCCACCAAGCTCGATCCCAAATTCGCAGACGCTTGGGCGCGCCTGGCCGAAGCCATGATGCTCGTAGGAACGACTTCGAGCGCCTCGCCGCACTGGGTGCGCGACGCCGAGAAAGCCCTAAAGAAAGCGATCGCTTTAGATCCCGACAACGCGGAGGCTCACTGCGCGAAGGGCCGCATTCTCTGGTCTCCCGCGAAGAAATTTCAGAACGGCCCGGCGCTGCGCGCGCTTTCCACCGCCCTACGCCTTAATCCGGGCTGCCAACCCGCGCGCGTTTGGCAAGCCCTGATCTTCAATCACATCGGAATGTTGAAAGAGGCAAAGGAAGGGCTGCTTCTCGCTCTCGCGGCTCGGCCCGACGACGCCTTTACGAATGTCTTCCTCGGCCATGCCGCGATGAACGCCTGGAACTACGAAGAAGCGAAGGAATGTCTCCAGCGCGCGCTGCGCTACGACCCCGTGAACATCTGGGCCAATGTGTTTCAGCCTACAGTTTTTATTTATGCCGGGAAGCTGAACGAAGCCGAGTCGCGAATTCGGGCGGCGCAGAATGCGCTGCCGGATGATCCGTGGCTGCACTCGTGCGAGGCGCTCTTGTGGGCTTTGCGCGGCGAACGAACCAAAGCGGCGAAGTACGTGCATGTGGCGCTGCACGGCAAGACCAAGCCGCTCCTTCACACGCATCACATGTGGCACACCGCCGCCGCGGCGCTCGCGCTTCTTGGGAAACCGACTCCCGCCATCGAATTGCTCGAAAAGGCTGGAGGCTTCGGCTTGCCTAATTATGAATTGTTCCGCGACGATCAATTTCTGAAGCCGCTGAAGGGCAAGCAGCGATACGAGCGGCTGCTCGTGAAATTGAAACGCGAGGGCGATGGCTACCGCCGCGAGTTCACTCCCGCTTCTTGAGGCGAACCGGAAGCGCAACGGAAAGCATCACACCTAGCATGCCCGGAACAAAAACAGCCGCTGCATCCGCGAGCGCCGTGCTGAGCGCGCTGGCGACGCTCGCTTGCTGCATGCCCATGGGCTTCGCCGCGGCCGCGGGCCTCGCCGGCGTCGGCATGTCGCTTTCGCGCTATCGCCCCTGGCTACTGGGCGCGTCCGTCGTGATGCTCGCCGTCGGATTCATTCAGCACTATCGCGCGCCGCAGTGCGATCGCAATCGCGCGCGCTGGTCGAGCGCGATTCTATGGGCCGCCGCCGCGATCGTTCTCACCAATCTGATTTTTCCGCAGTGGATCGCGGGCTTGATGGCGGGACCTGCGCGATGAACACAAACGCGCGGCTAAAAGCCGTGCTGCTCAGCCTCGTGGCGCTGGCCATCGCGATTCTTGCGTGGCGGCAATTCGGCCCGGCGCGCACGCCGTCGCCACAACCGTCGCTCGAATCGCTCGCCGCTGCAAATTTTCAGGATTTTCGCGACGCGTTCAACGCCGACGCGCAGGAAGCGCGTCTAGTTCTGCTTTTCTCGCCCACTTGAGCAGCATGCCTGCGGGGGGCCTCCGCAGCCGAGCGAATTCTGCAATCAAATCCGCAGCTTAAAGTGCGCATCCTCGTCGTTTGGGAACCGATGCTGACGACAGATTGGTTCCATCCATCAAGCGGCACGCTAGCCCGAGTCTCCGATCGTCGCGCCATTCAATTCTGGGACCCGAAACATCTAGTCTCAGCCGAGCTGCGCCGCAGCCGCACCGCAATCTCCGGGCAACCCGAGCCAGCCTGCTGCGATGACGGCGGCTACTATTGGGACATGGCCGTTCTCTACCAGCCCGGCGAAATCTGGAAAGAAACTCTCCCCGCCGCAAAAGCCATGGAAGGCCCTGTCTATAAAATCGCTGAAGATCTAGCGCACGAACTCGGAAGGTAGCGCCGGCGTCCCTGCCGACATCTTACGACCGCGAGTGTCGTTACAAACCGTAATGATGCGGGGCGCAGTGTAAATAAATAAGGCCGATTTTGACTTGTCTTTCGCGGACGACTGATGCCCATGGCGGATTTTCTGCTCGCCGGATGCCGGCAGGGACGCCGGCGCTACTGGGACGGAACTTGGACGGCCGGAATCACTGGCGGGGCGGGGGCGCGCAGCGGCGCAAAAATCGGATCGGCAGCATATCTCTGCGGAAAAATACTTTCGTAACTATTCAGAGCCCCGCACCAGGTCCGGTGCACCTGATCGAAGCCATAAGCAATCATCTCGCGCCGCGCTTGCTCCGCCGTCCAATTCTGTTCCGCCATGCGATAGGCAGCAATCATCATTCCCGTGCGGTCCACGCCATGCTGGCAATGGACGAAAATTTTCTTGTCGGCGTTCTCGTGAATCAAAGAGAGAAACTTCTGCGTAGTCGCATCGCTCGGATAATGGCAGCTCCACGGCAGCGCCACATACTGCAGGCCCGCGTGCGTGGCCGCTTCTTTTTCTCCCGCGCGATCGCCTTCGAATCGCAAATCCACGTCAATCACGATCCCGAACTTAGCCAGTGCGCGAAATCCTTCGGAACTCGGCTGCGCTCCGCGAAAAAGCGTCAGCGTCACTTCGCCCGCATTCCCAACTCCAGCGAGCGAAATTCTCTTCGCAGGAGCATGCGCAGGATCGCTGGCGTCATGCGTGCCGGATTCCGAACGCGGCGCGGTCGCGAGAGCGAACAGCAACGCCATCACCGGCAGCGTAATCGCCGCGAAGATTGTTCTTCGTTTCACGAAACTTTCCGGCACAAAATTCAGAGTAGGCTTCCGCGCTTTCGGCGTCAACTGGCCGCGTTGCCAGCTCCGTATCTTTCGCACACGTACCACGACACCTAGACGCTTACGACAACTTCACCACAACATTTTGTATTTCTTGGCCAGTTTTTTCTTGACAAGTTTTCCACATCCCCTATACTCGCGTCCCAGATTCGAGGGCGTGGTTCCGGTGAATTTCTTGGTCATGCCCAGCGCCTGACCTCCGGCATCACGAGGGCCTCTCGGATTTAATCAACTAAATTGCGGGGAACCACCCCCAACCACTCACCGCGATGGCGGTGTGATTCGCGGCGTGGCGGAGCGTTCTCTAATTTTGGCTTTGTAGCCATACTACTGGGACTCGTGCTGGGGTAAAATAGATACAGCCCTTCGCGCGGTTTCCCCAAGCCCACACACGGCTCAACTTTCTAATGCCTGCGCGGAGGCAACATGGCAGAAGCACGAATGGCACTCAACAGCAAACTCGCTTCAGAGCAACAGATCGGCTCCAAGCGCGGTCTGGAATTCCGCCGGATGTTTAACGACGGCACGATCTCCCCGTACGACAAAGTCGAATGGGAAAAGCGCACCGCACTAATCGGCAATGATAAAGGCCAGACGATTTTCCGTCAGGAGAATGTAGAAGTACCCAAGTCCTGGTCGCAGACTGCTACAAACATAGTCGCTTCGAAGTATTTTCACGGCAAGCTGAACACGCCCGAGCGCGAGACTTCCGTTCGCCAGTTGATCGGCCGCGTCGCCGACACGATCGTCCGCTGGGGTGAAGAGGGTGGCTACTTCGCCTCGAACGCCTCGCGCGATGCGTTCCGCGACGAGCTGACGCATCTTCTCGTCGAGCAAAAAGTGGCTTTCAATTCGCCGGTGTGGTTCAACGTCGGCGTTCAGCCCAAGCCGCAATGCTCCGCGTGCTTCATCAACTCCGTCCAGGACAACATGGAATCCATCATGGGCCTGGCGAAGACGGAAGGCATGCTCTTTAAGTGGGGCTCGGGTACCGGGACGAATTTCTCGACGCTGCGCGGCAGCCGCGAATCGCTTTCCGGCGGCGGCATCGCTTCTGGGCCGGTCAGTTTCATGAAGGGCTTCGACGCGTTTGCGGGCGTAATCAAGAGCGGCGGCAAGACGCGCCGCGCCGCCAAGATGGTGATTCTGAATGTCGATCACCCCGACATCGCCGAATTCATCGATTGCAAAGTGAAGGAAGAACGCAAGGCGCACACGTTGATCGAGAATGGCTACGATCCCTCGATCGACGGCGAAGCCTATTCCTCGATTTACTTCCAGAACGCCAATCACTCTGTCCGCGTCACCGACGAATTCATGCAGTCCGCCGAAGACGATCGCGATTGGTGGACCAAGAACGTCGCCGACGGCAAGGCCGCCGAGAAATATACCGCCCGCGAGCTGCTACACCGCATGGCCGAATCCGCGTGGCAATGCGGCGATCCCGGCATGCAGTACGACACCACGGTCAATCGCTGGCACACGTGCAAATCCACCGATCGCATCTATGCTTCGAATCCGTGCTCGGAATACATGTTCCTCGACGACACGGCCTGCAATCTCGCCTCGCTCAATCTCCTGAAATTCCTCGGCTCGAACGATCAATTCGACGTTGAAGGATTCCGCCACGCCGTGGACGTGACCATCACCGCGCAGGAAATTCTGGTGGATAAGGCCAGCTACCCGACCGACCGCATCGAGAAGAATTCGCACGACTATCGCCCGCTGGGCCTCGGCTACGCGAATCTTGGCGCGCTGCTGATGTCACTTGCCGTGCCGTACGATTCCGACGCGGGGCGCGATCTTTGCGGCGCCATCACGGCTCTAATGACCGGCGAGGCCTACTATCAGTCCTCGAAAATTGCCGAGCGCATGGGCCCGTTCAGCGGCTATCAGCGCAATCGCGAAGCCATGCTCGACGTGATCCGCATGCACCGCGATTCGCTCCGGCCGATCAAGGAAGACAACGTCCAGCCCAATCTTCTCCATGCCGCGCAGGAATCGTGGGACAACGCGCTGGCTCACGGCGAAAAGTTCGGCTACAAGAATTCGCAGGTTTCTGTTCTTGCTCCCACCGGCACCATCGGCTTCATGATGGACTGCGACACGACGGGCATCGAGCCCGATCTCGCGCTCGTCAAGCAGAAGCGCCTTGTCGGCGGCGGCGTGATCAAAATTGTGAACAACACCGTGCCGCGCGCGCTGCTACACCTCGGCTACACGCCCGAAGAAGGCGGCCAGATCGTAGATTTCATCGATCACAACGGCATGATCGAAGGCGCGCCGAATCTTAAGCCTGAGCATCTCCCGGTCTTCGATTGCTCGCTCACTCCTGCGGGCGGCGGCCGCTCGATCGCCTGGCGCGGACATCTGCGCATGATGGCTGCGGCGCAACCGTTCCTCTCCGGCGCGATCAGCAAGACGATCAACATGCCCGAGGAATCGACCGTCGAAGACATCATGCAGGCTTACATCGAATCGTGGAAATATGGTCTGAAGGCTGTGGCCATCTATCGCGATAATTCGAAGCGCTCGCAACCGCTCTCAGCGTCCAGCGGGAAGAAGGAAGCCGCGGCGCAGAGTGCTGAAGGCAGCGCAGTACCGCCGGCTCCCGAGCAGCAGGAACTTTTCGTGCGCACCTCGCGCCGAAAGCTGCCGGACGAGCGCAAATCGATCACCCACAAATTCTGGCTCGGCGGCCACGAAGGCTACATCACCGTCGGCATGTACGATGACGGCACGCCCGGCGAACTCTTCATCAAGATGGCCAAGGAAGGCGCCACGCTTTCCGGCTTGATGGACGGCATCGCGCTTTCCATCTCCATCGGCCTGCAATATGGCGTGCCGCTCAAGGCGCTGGTGGACAAGCTGATGAACACGCGCTTCGAACCTGCGGGCTATACGCACAACGCCGACATCCGGTTCTCCAGCTCCGTGCTCGATTACATCGCGCGCTGGCTCGGTGGCAAATTCATCTCGCCTGCATATCTGAAACTGAATCCGCCGGTAGACGACGACGCGAACATGCTCGGCACGCAAGCGTCCGCGGCAGGCAATGCGGTGGCGCCAGCGGTGGCTGCAACTCCGGGAATGGCCGCCCCCGCCGATCCAACCGGATTGGCGGCGACAGCACGCACGCGCTTCACCACGGATGATGCGCCGTCGTGCTCCGAATGCGGCATGCTCATGGTGCCGAACGGTAGCTGTTACAAGTGCATCAATTGCGGAAGCACTTCGGGGTGCAGCTAAAAAAATATCCGTGCGGCCCGCGGACCGACAATCGCCCTTCGCGCCCGACATCATCGAATCGGTGAAGTGGAATATCCTCCTCGGCGAGCAAGGCGCGAAGCGCGCCCATGAAATCACCACCCGGCTTGAAATGTTTATGCGGCAGCTCGGCGGAGTGCCGGCCGATTACTGCGTGGGAATCTCACGCGAGCCACTCTTGCGCCGCTGGTCGGGCCACGCGGTAGATCTCAAGGATGGCAATTACGTTTTCTCGAAGGCCGACAGCGCCGAGATGGCGCGCCTGATCGAACAGCATTTTGCCGAAGTCGTCGGCACGGACGTCGCCACGGTGAACACGACCGGCGATTCCAATTACGTTTACGCTTTTCGCAAGATCTGGCACACCGATCAGGGCGATCGGTTACCGCTGCCAGCGTAGCGTCGTTCGAGCGCGAACTGCGAAGATACCGAGGTTTGTGTAGCGCCGTCCTTTAAGGGCGGCAGCCTCGAGCGTAGACTACCGAAGATGCTGCCCTTAAAGGGCAGCGCTACAAAAGTCAGAAACTGTCTCCGTGCTGCCATTGCGCCAACTGATTCCGCCGCTAACGCTGCACGCCTCAAACGGCCAAACCGTCCGCGCGTGGGACTACAAGCAAAAGAAAAACCTAATCATCGCCTTTCTCCACAACGAATGTCCGCGTTGCGAAGAATTTCTCCGCCAGCTCTCCGCCAACGCATCGCTATGGAAAGAAAATGAAGCGGTAGTCCTGGCCGCCGTACTCGCGCAACCATCGCGCGTGCTAATAGACTCGTTGCACGAATCGGTAATCGTCGGCGTAGATTCCTCAGGCCGCGCCGCAATAGCCTATCTCGGCAAACACTCCCTATCCCCGGCCGGACTGGCTCAACTCGGCGTATTCCAAACCGATCGCTACGGCGAGCTGGCCGCAATCTGGAATGTGACAAGCGATCACAATTTCCCCGACGTCGCCGACATCGCCGCAAGCCTGGAACTAACCGAAATGAGCTGCGACGCCTGCACCACTCCAACCTGGCCCGTAGAAGATTAAGCGCGAATTCGCGACGCTTGGTAGCGCCGACGTCCATGTCGGCATCTTCCGACCAGAGGCGTCAACAAATGCCGCAGTTTGTGCGCGGACCCGCTCGGCCGGCTGCGATTTTTGTGTGTCGGGTCGCCGCACCATTCCGAATCCACGCAGGATCCTTCAGCCCAAATAAAAAGGGGTCCCGCGAACGGGACCCCTATGCTCTATCCCCCAGTATCCGATTCCGGCGCGGCGGAACCGGCCCACCCCGGGAAGAAGAGACAGCCGCCTCCTACGTTGCACGCTCTATGCCACAGCCCAAATCTACAAGCCCAAGCAATCTCGCACTGAAACCACAGGATTTACGCAGAATTAGCGCGTCCGGGGCTCCGTCCGATATTCGCCCGCTACGCTTTCTCACAAAATACGCGTGTCCCATCTACAGTCTTTGGAAGATTCTCTTGCGATTTTGCCTAGTAGCTGAGCGTGAAGATAACCGAGATGGTCGTGTCCACTTCGACGGGCTCGCCATTGATTTGCATGGGCGAGTAGCGCCACTGGCGCACCGCGCGGACCGCCGCCTCGTCCAGCATGCACGGCCCCTGCTTCACTTGGATCTGCTGCACGGTCCCGTCTGCTCCAATTATCGCGTGAAGAACGACCGTGCCTTGCACGTGGTTCGATTTCGCAGCGCTTGGGTAGGTCGGCGGCACTTGGTGAGTGATCTTGGCTGCTGCGACGTTTCCGCCAACTTTGACTCTAAGACGGGTTGAATCGTCCGGCTTTGGCTGGCTGTCGGCCGCGGAAGCTGTGCGTACAAGATCCTTTAACCGCCTGCCGAATCCGAGCCGCGTATTGCCAATGTATCGAAAGCCTCCGTTCACATACGCAAATGCCCAGATCCCCCGTTCATCATCTCCCGAGCGAAAACGTATCTCGTCGAGCGGTATTTTACGTTTGCGCATCGAAAGCAACACAATCATGTTGCCGTTCATCCCGGTATCGCAGACTTCAAAGAAATGATAGCCCGTGATCGCTGTCGCAGCGGGATCGGCTAAATCTCGAAACGCTGCCTCGAGTATTGCCGGGAGTGAAGGAGCTACCTCCGCATACTCGGCTGCCGATTTCTGCGCCAAATCCTTTTCGAATGCCTCGGCAAACCAGGAATTCGGGTCCGGCAGCACGAGGGCGTTCACATAGGCTTTAGTAGTGGCCGTATCGCCTTTCTTGATTGCAGCAACTATGTCTTGGGCGAGCGCGGTGAGGCCCTTCGCCGAATCCCGATATTGTGGAATCTGCGGCGCGCTAGGAGCAGCCTGAGGGGAACTAGTCGCCGGTTCAGGTTGCGATGCTTGCGCCCAGGCGCGAGGCGTCGCGAAGCTCAGGCACAGCGCGAGCACTGCGGCATGATTCCGCATGAATGTACTCCCTCAATTGAGTATCGCTGCGCGATAGGAATTACCGGAGAGTAGCACTAAAGTCAATTATCTTCAGGGGGAAACATCCGGATTCTGTAGCGCCGGCCTTTTAAGGCGGGCACTGGCAATCACGGTAATTGATGGCCGCGCGTTAGCTCCGCTAGCTTTTGCCAAATGCTGCCCGCAAAAACCCGCGGCGCCTCCAGATTGCGCGGGCCGGCCAGAAGAGAATGAATCCCCACAGCACTATCATCGGCCCGGCATTCAATACGAACGCTAGCAGCCCAATCAAACTCTCGATCGCGTCGCGATATCCGCCTACGATGGCGTTGCGCAACCGCAGCCCCACCGAGCCATTGCCCGTGGCCGCCGGCGCCTTATATTCCTCGGCGATTTGCAGCTTGATCGAGGCATACGCTACGCGCTTATCTAGATTCGCGAGTTGCGCTTCCATCTGCTCGATTGCGCCGCGCGTCTGCGAGATCTGCTCTTCGACTTCGACCACGTCGCTAAGCTTCCCGGTCCGCGTCCGCAGGATTTCGATCAATCGCTGCTCGGCCTCGCGCTCATTGTGCAGCCGCGCCGCCAAATCCACGTGCTGGTCGCTAACGTCTTCGCCGCCCTGCGATTCCGTCGTAACGCGCCCCAGCCCACGCAACTCGCCCAGCACCGAATCCAGTTCCGCCGCCGGAACCTGCAGCGTCGCATCGAGCGAAGCCGAGGCGTCATTGCTCTTGTCGAGCGTCATCGCGCTCGCAAACCCGCGATGCCGCGCCAGCAGTTTCTCCAGCAACGCCCGTGCCGGATCCAGCTTGGCCACCACCAGATTCATCGCCGCCGTCCGCGCGATCATCGGACCGGTAGTAGGCGCACGGTCAACTGTGGCCGTCTTTTCGCGCTCAGCGCTTTGAGCATCGGAGTCTTCTGCTGCGGTATTTCCACTCACGACGGTCGCGCGGTTGCGTCCGGTAGGCGCAGCACTCCCGGCGCTAAGCGTTAGCCCCGGGTTTGGTGAATACAGATACAGATCCGTATTCGATGAGCTACTGGCCACACGCTTCGCCATGTACATCGGCTGCAGAAACGTGACCGCCACCAACGCCAGCGCCGCCAATGCGCCAAATGCAGTGGCAATCTTCCACGGCCTCCCTCTCATCACTTGGCCGACGCGCGAGAGAACCCCAGTTCTCGGTCGATCGGCCTTCCTCGCAACCTGTGTCACGTACCCAATCACCTTAGTCAGCGCATCTGTCGGTCCAGCGACTGTCCAATCGGCGAGCTTTTCAGAGATTGCGCAAAAGTCTGCTGCGACCGCCGAGCACGCCGCGCAGTCTGCGATGTGCGCGGCAACTTCGCCCGCTCGCGACGCTCCCAGCTCGCCATCGAGATACGCCATCACTTCTTCTGGTTCGATTTCATGCGCGGTGCGATTCATGGTTCCTGCCTCAATTCCTGCCCGGCCGTTGTCTGCGTTTCGCAGCGCAGTTGCTGCGGCTGCGGATCGAGCAACTCCTTCAGCGCCATTCGCGCGCGAAACAGCCGCGAGCGGACCGTGTTCACCGGAATCCGCAATGCCGCGGCAATTTCCTCGTAACTCAATCCTTCGTACTCGCGCAGCAATACGACTTCCCGATGTTCCGCATCCAGCGATGCGATCGCGCGCCGCACGCCCAACTCCGCTTCCGTCTTATTCGCCTGCCCAACTTCATCTGCCTCGACTCCGGACTTTGGCTCCTTCTGCAATTTCCAGTATTCCGCGGTCGTCAATTTCAACGCAATCGCATACAAATACGTCCGAAAGGTAGCCCGCGGCTCCCACCGCTCCGCACCCTGCAACACCGCCAAGAAGCAATCCTGAGTCAATTCCTCAGCCCGACTCACATTTGCAAGCCGCCGCCGGAAGAATCCGTAAAGCGGATCGCGATAACGCAAAAACAATTCCGAAAAGCTCTCGGTAGAGCCCTTCTGAAACTCCAACATCAGTTCTTCATCGCGCCGCATGTCTTCTCGCCGTTGTAGGGGCGGGTCTGCCGTTCAGTCCCACCCGATGTTCGGCCCCGCAGTTCGGTCCAATCTCAGCCCCCAGCGTTAGAACGAATTCGCCCATCAATCTTGCATCTCGAGTGCAACTCTCACGGCTCAGCTCTCACTATCTATAATGCCGATTCCGGCCGAAAAGTTCCCAAGCTCGGTACCGCCGGCGTCCCTGCCGGCGTCTGACGAGCAACAGCGCAACAACGACCACACAGACACTCGCGCTCCGTAATACATCTAGAAGAAAACTTGAGCCGAGCTGAAATGCGTGCCAGTGTTGGGTCGGTATTGCGCCGCGTTAGTTTTGGAGATTTGGCGTGTATATGGTTCGTAAGATGCCGGCGGGGACGCCGGCGGTACCAAACCTGCGCTAGAAATTGTGAATGATTTCTAAATCTTAGGGAGAAATCAGGAGGGAGCTACAGCCGCTTCGAAACTACACCCCTATCGCCGTCCGCAGTGCCCCGGCCAGCGCGTCGGCCCAGCGGCGTACGTCTTCATCGCGTTCGGCCTCCACCATCACGCGCGCCAATTTCTCCGTGCCCGAATAACGCAGCACCACACGCCCCGAATCGCCCAGGGTCTTCTGCGCCTCGGCCAGCGTCGAAGCCACATCCGGCAGAGAATCGAGCGGCGGCTTCGAGCGCACCTTCACATTCACAATCGTCTGTGGATAAATCTTCAAATCGGCCACCAGCGAATCGAGCGGCCCTTCGGCCGCAACCAGCGCGGCAATCTTCACCGCCGTCAACATCCCGTCTCCGGTAGTCGCATCATCGAGAAACAAAATATGCCCTGATTGCTCGCCGCCCAGATTCGCGCCGATGCGCTGCATCTCCTCGAGCACGTAGCGATCACCCACCGCCGCGCGCGCCAGCTTCAGTCCCGATTTTTCGAGCGCCCGCTCGAGGCCGAGATTCGCCATCGTCGTCCCGACAATCGTCGTGCCCTTCAGCGTTCCACGCGCCTTCATATAGCGTCCCATCGAGAGAATCACGCCGTCGCCATCCACCAATTTCCCGTTCGCGCTCGAAAAAATCGCCCGGTCCGCATCGCCGTCAAAAGCCACGCCCAGCGCCGCGCGCGTCTCTACTACTTTCTTTTGCATCACTTCCGGATGCAGCGAGCCGCAGCCCGCATTAATGTTCTTCCCATCCGGCCGGTCATTCATCGCCAGCACATCCGCGCCGAGCGAACGAAACAAGCGTGGCGCCAAAGCGCTGGCCGCCCCATTCGCGCAATCCAGCACGATCTTCATCCCGGCAAGCTTCACGCCGCTCGGCACCAGGGCCCGCAGCGATGCCAGATAATCCTCTTCCAGTTTCGGATCGCTCTCGATCCGCGCCGAGGCAGTCACCTGCTCGTGCTCCTCCGGCGAAAGAATTTCCTGCTCGATCTCCGCTTCAATCGCATCCGGGAATTTCATTCCGCTCGAAGAAACCAGCTTCACGCCGTTATCGTGATAAGGATTATGCGAAGCCGAGATCACCACGCCCGCCGCAAATCCCTCGTTGCGCACTACCCAGGCTACTCCCGGCGTAGTCAGCACTCCGCTCGAAAATGCCTGCGTCCCAGCAGCCGCAAGCCCTCGCGCAATGCATTCTTCGATATGGGGGCCGGACTCGCGCGTATCGCGCCCGATCAGCACGCGATTCCGCGAATCAGTCGCCGCAATCACTTTGCGCAAATAATGCCCCAGCGCCGCGCCCACGCGCACCAGTGTCGCGTCGTCGAGCGGAAATTCGCCCGGGACACCTCGGATTCCATCCGTGCCAAAAAGCTGTTTGCTCATGGAGTGCAGTTTCGCGGGAAGCGCGCGATGAAATTCGAGTCTAGCACAGCGCCGCGTGGGCACATCTCGCGTCCCGCGCTGTGTAGTCGAATTCGTAACGCCGCGCCGCGCGGAATCCGGCCAAGCGCGCAGACTATGCTATCGTAGGCAGATTATATGGAAACGCAGACGCCCATCGTGTCCGTCGCGAACGCGACCTTTCGCCTGCCCAACTCGGCGAGCGCGCGCATTATCGCCGCCGGTATCGTAATCGCGTTCCTACATTTCGCATCCAGCGTCGTGGTCACTCTCCTCGTGGCCGTCCTGTTGGCCTATTTCCTCGATCCCATCGTCACCTGGCTCGAGGACTGGCACATTCCGCGCGCGTTGGGCTCGTTTCTGATCGTCATGGCGGTCATCGGCGGAATGTTCGCGATTGGCTGGGTCCTAGTCAGCAAGATCGACAGCTTCTCCGCCGATTGGCCGAAATATCGTGAGCCGCTGCGCGCCGCTACCGCAGCGGTCGAGAAGCGCCTCGAAGGAATCGAGGCGCACGTCTCCGAAATTGCGCCCGGCGAAACTGGTCCGAAGGTCTTGCAAGTCACGGAATCACATCCGTTCCGCAGCGCTGTGGTGTCGCGTCTGAGCGGACTCTACGAGGTAGTTCTCGGCGCAACTTTTATTCCTTTTCTGCTTTTCTTCATGCTCGCGGCGAAACGCCAGGTCTGGCACGCCACCATGCAATTGTTTCCCTCGGGGCAGCGCACGCAGGTGAAGCAGACGCTCACCGATGTCAGCGCCGTCCTGCGCAGCTACGTCATCGGCACTTCGATGGTGGCCATCACGCTGGTGATCACCAGTTGGCTTTTCTTCTGGGCCATCGGTCTCGATTACGCATTTCTCACCGGCTTGGTCGCCGGCCTTCTCAATCTCGTCCCATATCTAGGCGTGGTCATGTCCTTCGTGCCGCCGACGCTCATCGGCCTGAAGCATTTCCACACTGTCGGGCCGTTCCTCGGCATCTACGCGATGTTGATGTTTCTGCATTTGATTACTGCGAACCTTTTATTTCCCGCGATGGTGGGCCGCCGCGTTCACCTGAACGCGCTGGCGGTGACAGTAGCGCTGCTATTCTGGGGCTGGATCTGGGGCGGCGCCGGACTGATCCTGGCAATTCCGATTACCGCGACGATCAAAGTCCTCTGCGACAACATCGAGAATCTCCAGCCCGTAGGCCGCTGGTTAGGCGCGTAGTACCGCCGGCGTCCCTGCCGGCATCCGACGACCTGGCGGATCAATCTCGAGAGATCCAAGCGCGGATTACAAACTGTAGATTCAGGGGTCTCCCTAATTCTACGAAGAGGTCCGCGCATGACTTCTACAGTTGCCGGCGCAAGTGGCCGTAAGATGCCGCCAGGGACGGCGGCGCTACAACTGCCGCCACGCCTCAATGCGACGTCGCAATTCGTCCATACTCGCTGCGCCCTGAAACAACCGAATCGCCGCGATTCCGGCTGCGCCTGCCTCGAAACACTGCGCCGCGTTCGCCATGCTGATTCCGCCAATCGCCAGAACTCGAATCCGAATCTCGCCGCAAACTTCCCTCAATCTCTCTATTCCGAGCGGTGCGCCAAATTGCATCTTCGACGGCGTCTCAAAGACGGGACCGAAAATAATGTAGTCCGCCCCTTCGTCAGCCGCAGCGCGCGCCTCCACCAAGCTATGGCAGGACGCCCCAATCACAAAACCCGCCACTGTCGTGCGCGCAGCCTTGTTCCTCTCCCGCCAAGCCACAACTTCGCGCACAGGCAACGATTCGCGCCCAAGATGAACTCCACCCGCGCCAGCAGCCACGGCAACATCAAGTCGATCGTTGACGATCACTCGCGTTCGCCGTCTCGCCGCAGCCACCACAGTCTTGCGCGTCAATTCCACAAGCTGCTTCCCGCTGAAATCCTTCTCCCGAATCTGAATCCAATCCACCCCAGCCTCGATCGCATCACGAATCCGCGCAAGCAGTCTCGCCACACGCTCGACCTCCGGCTCCGCACCTCCGGAATCCGCACCAAGCCCGTTACGATCGGTGATATAGCAAAGAATCCGCGGCTCAGTGGCGCTCGACAATGGCCGTCGCCCGCCGCCGGAACGTCTCCGCAGCCAGGATGGCATCCACCAATCCCAGCCCGGAAATCGCCCCTCGCAAATATGGATTCAAAAGGTAGGGAATCAATCCAGGAAAGCGGTTCAGGAAGTAATTCATCTCCCAGTAGTCAGACCAGGGCACCAACACGAGTAGTAACCCGAGTTCCAGCCACAGGAGTAGCAGGATAACGCGAAGTACGCGATTCATTCAGTAGTAGTAGTCAGCGTCAGCGCTTTTGTAGCGTGGCGATGCGCTCGGCGACGTCGCGGTAATCTATATTCACCGCGTAGACCTGGCGGAAACTGTTGAGCGCCGCGGGGGAATCTCCAGCCTGTTCCTGAGCGAGGCCGAGATCGTACCGCAGCGCCAGCACCGTTTCCTGATCGATGCCGGGCGTTTCAAGCGCACGAGAATACCACAGCGCTGCGATTTGCGGCTCGCCCTTGTCGATAAACGTCAATCCGAGAAGCGTGGAGCACTGCATGGCGTAGCGGAACGGCTTGCCGCGCTGGATGGCCTTGGCCACTTTCTGAAATTCTCCGATGGCCTCGTCGAGCAGCCCCATTTCGCGGTAGGCAATTCCGAGATTGTAGTGGGTTTCGAGATCTTCGTCCTCGTCGCTCATCTCCCCGAGTTCGTTGCGGAATTCCTGGAACACTTCTTCGAGCTCGTTGAGATTTGCACCGGCTTCGAGAGTTTCGGTCGCGATGGCTGCGGCGCCGGGTTGGTGCGACGCTTGCACGCCGGCCTCGAGCGGTACCGTCGATCCCAGCGCGGATATCGGCGCTGCTGCAGGAACGTGTGGCGGAACTTGATAGGCCGGCGGCGCGCTCACCGCGTGCGTATCGGTCGAAGCGGGCGCATGGGGTGCGGCGGAAGCAGGTGCTCGCGGATGTGCGGGCTCGCCATCCGTCCCGAGTTCCGCGGCCAGATCGCTCAAGAACTGGTCTGAGGTCATCGGCGACTTCGGCGCGGCTGCGGCAGGCTCCTTCGAGTCTCCGTCGGCGGGCACCAGTTCAAACTCAAATTCGTCGGCGCCCTCTGTGACTGGCTCAGGCGGCGCTGCGTCAGCCGCTGTGTGCGCGACCTCTGGCTCGCGTGCTGGCTCAGCTTCCGCCTTGTGCTCCGCTTCTACTGCCGCTGGCGGTGCGGCTTCGGCGGGCGTGGCCTGAACCTCGTCCTCGAATAGTAAGGTTTCTTCCGCGGCTTCCGTCGCAACGGGTTCAGCCGCGCTCGGCACTTGCTCCGGCGTCGCATGAACCTCCGCCGGAGATTCCGGCGTCATCGCGCTCTGCGCCTCGCTCGAGACCGGCTCTTCGATCTCGAAGAATTCTTCCGCCTCCGCCGGCGTCGCTGCCGGCTTACTCGCCGCATCTACCGCCTCCTGCGAGAGCGACTCCCACTCATCCGACAGATCGACTTCTTCTTCGGCCGCTGGCGCAGCTCCAGCACGAGCCTCGACGGCCGCCTCGGCTTCCGGCTCGGCCACGCTCAAATCAAACTCCGCTATTTCGGGTTCAGGCGTAGCGGCCACCGGTTCACGCGCCGGCGCCTCGACGGATGCCTGGGCGGCAGGCGGCGCCACCGGCGGTGGCGCGACGGGCACAGACATTGCAGCCTGGGCCGCGCCCGACTGCACCGCCGCTCCCTGATATCTCTGCCGCAACTCCGCGAATCTCTCCGCGCTAGCCTGATCTCCGCGCGACAGATGAATCTGCTCGAGCTGCGCCGCAAGCTGCGCTGTGCGCAATTCATCCCCGGCGCCCAGTGTGATATCCAGCAGCCGCTCCAACGCCGGAGTATGCCGCGGCGCCTTCTGCAGCACGCTTTCCAGCAGATGCGTCGCCTTCTGCGTCAGCCCGTAGCTCGAGAACAAATCCACATCCGTCAGCGCTTGTGCCACGTACTTCTGCGTCTCTTCATCCAGCACCGGCTCGACCTGCACCTTGGCCTGCTGCGCCGCTTTCTCTTCCTCTGCCGGCGCATCGAAATCCCTCTTCGGCTCCTCCGGAAACGCCTGCACCGGAGACATCACCGCCGGGGAAGCTGCTTCCAAGGTTCCTGCTGGACTGCCCGCAACTTTGGCTCGCGCCTGCTCGAGCCGCGCAATCAGTTTGTCGTCGTCGGGTTTCTTCTCGAGCAGTTCCTGCAGCAGTCCTTCAGCGCGCTCGAATTGCCCCGCATCCGAGTAGGCTTGCGCGAGTTGGCTCACCGCATCCGGCAAGCGGAACGAATTGCTCGTCTCGCGGCAGAAGCCCACCAGCGCCTCAAGCGGCTCAATCTCGCCCGGCAAACCATTTACGACTGCCGTCAAAGCTTCGAGCAGCTTGTCCTGCTCGCCTGCCTCGATCATCGCCTCGCGAATTTCTTTGAGCAGTCCCAGTGCATCCGCCGGCTCGGCCGCTTGCAGCAGCGACGTCGCCACGTGCAGCGGGAACGGATAGAACTGGTTTCCGCGCTCGAAGACGCGCCGCGACAGCTCCATCGCTTGTGGGTATTTTTCATCGCGCAGCAGGTGATTGATGATCTGCGAAGTCGTTTCTCCGCCGGCTTCAGCGTCGGGCTGCGCGCGCAACAATTCCACTGCTTTGCCTGTGTTCCCCGACATTCCGAACGCCTGCGCCTTCATCGCCACCGCAGTGGTATTCGACGGATCGACTTCCAGCGCCCGGTCGCAAAGCTTTTCTACTTCCGTCAAATCTCCGCGCTCGATCAATCGCTGCGCGTAATTCAAATAGGTCTTCGCCGCCTCGGTTTTCTGCCCGATGACGTTGTAAAGCTCCGCCAGCCGCATCTGCACGCGCAGATTCTCTGGCTCGACTTCGAGCAGCCGCCGCAGCACTTCCACCGCTCGCGGCGCGCGATTCCCCTTCAGGTGCCCTTCCGCAATCTGCAAATAAAGCGGCCGCGCCTCGCTCAGCACTCCCTGCTGCACGTAAAGATCAGCCAGCCGTTCGAGCGGATCCAATTCATTTGGCGCCAGCTTGGCAATCTTTTTGTAAATTGCGATGGCCTTGCTGTTGAATCCATCCGTCAAATACACTTGCGCCAGCCGCTCGAAATATTGCGTCGCCGAGTGCATATCGCCCTGGCGCACGAACAAATCCCCAAGCGTCATCAGGGTGACCTGGTCCTTCGCATCCTGCCGCAGGATTTGCTGGTATTCGCGGATCGCGTCGGGCACGCGTCCCTGGTTCAGGGACTTCAGTGCCGACTCGAGTGCTTTGCTCTTGTTAAATGCCATGGTTCGTTGGCCGCTAACCGCAATCTTCCGATCCTGCTCTCAGCAGGGACACGAGCTTCATGCGGCCCTCAGCAGCAGCCCGCAAAAAGCCCGCCGGGAATGCGGAAACTCAAACGTAGCACGCGAAGAAAAACACGGTCAACGAACCATCTGAGGTCTTGTTTGGTAGCCGACAACAGCAGCCCGGAGGGCCCCGTAGGGGAGGGTCTTCAGACCCTCCCGGTTTTCGGCCCTTCTTGGGGTCTTACTCCGGGAGGGTGGGGCTTTTGAAGTTTCGGGATGTGCCGTTGTTTTTTCTTCGTAGTGGCGCCTCTACGAGACCAAAGGCAATTGCAAGCGCACGGATACCCCAGTCGTTTTCACTCCGCCCCGCCGACCTCCACCGCCAGAGGCAACGCCTCCTGCGTCGCCCCGGCCGCCCAACATCGCGCCTCTCTCACCGGTGCAAACGAAAATCGGTGCAGCCGCGTAGGCCCATGAATCCGCAAAGCCTCCAAATGATCCGGCGTCCCATAACCCTTGTTGCTCGCCAATCCATACTGCGGATAAACCTGATCCCACTCCGTCATGATCCGGTCGCGTTCCACCTTGGCGATAATCGACGCCGCCGCAATCGAAACCGACCGCGCATCTCCGTGTATCAAGGATAGCTGCTCGCAGCAAACATCCAACTGCATAGCATCAATCAGCAAATAATCCGGCGCCATCGCCAGCGCCTCAAATGCCGCAGTCATCGCCTGCCGGCTAGCCTGATAAATATTCCAGGCGTCAATCCGCGCCGCATCCACTTCGGCTACAGCCCAGGCCAAAGCATGTTCGCGAATCCGCGGCGCCAATTCCTCGCGCCGGTCCGCCGCAAGTTTTTTGGAATCGTCCAACCCAACGATGCGCCGCCGCGGATTCAAAATCACCGCCGCCGCAACCACAGGACCAAAGAGAGAGCCGCGTCCCGCCTCATCTATCCCAGCGATACGTTGCCAACCGCGCTGCCGCGCAATCCGTTCGTACCGCGACGAACAAAGCCGTCCCATCGGCCGCAGATTTTACCACGGCCACCGTAGCGTCGGCTGCCAGCCGGCGTTTTTGTCACAACGAACCCGCACAGTCGCCACCTCCACTCGCCCTCGCGCATCCGCCTTGGTAGCGCTGGCGTCCCCGCCGGCATCTTACGACCACAACCCCCGCCAAAGGCAGCGATCATGCGCGGACTCACGTCGTAAAACGAATGCGCTTTCTCCTATGAATCGCACCGCCAAAAACAAAAAGGGCCGAAACCCTCTCGGCCCTTCTCAATTCCAAATAGTGTTTCTTGCGACTAAGCTTCCGCCTTCGCCACCTCAGCAACTTCCACCCTCTCCACTCTCTTAATCCTCGCCGCCTTACCCTTCCGCCCGCGCAAGTAATTCAACTTCGCGCGCCGCACGCGTCCCTGCCTCACCACTTCAATCGTGCTGATCATCGGCGAATGCAGCGGAAAAATCCTCTCCACGCCAATCCCGAAACTCACGCGCCGCACCGTAAAACTCGCCCCGGCCAACTCCCCGCGCCTCTGCATCACCACGCCCTCAAACGGCTGCACGCGCTCTTTGTCGCCTTCCTTCAATCGCACGTTTACGCGCACCGTATCGCCTGGGCGGAAGTGCGGCAAGTCTTTGCGCAATTGCGCATGTTGTGCTTTCGCAAGTGTAGGGTTCATATTCGCATTTCCCGGCAGACCCGCTCAGGTGGGGCCAGCTCTATCGAGCCAAACCACAATTTTACGGGATTTTCACACTTTTTGCCACCTGAAGTTGCTGCAATTCCCCCGCAAAATCGTCAAATTCAGTGCTATCGTCTGCCCGATAGCGTCCAACGACACCTTTTTTCAAGACCTGCGCCTCGGCTGGCGCCGCATCCTCCGCAATCCCGGCCTCACGCTGGTCATCATCCTCTCGCCCGGCCTTGGCTTAGGTGCCCCCACCGCCGTCTTCAGCGTAAGCAGCACCCTCCTTCTCCGGCCACTGCCGTATCCGCAACAAGACCGCCTCGCCATCCGCGAAGATCCCATGGTAGCCCTACGCTGTGAATAGGCTCAAGTAGGAGAGGGTCTTCAGACCCTCCCGTAGTTCGGCCCAGCTTTTTGTCTTTGCAGGGGGAAACAACTGCTTATCGGCTCATGTAGATTTAGTAGAAATTAAACCGACGCAACCAGCTTTAATTGCCGGTCGGAATAATCCCGGCATTCTCAAACATCAAAACCACAGTCCGCTGTGGTGCCCGCGTCCGGTGCATCACGCCCTTCGGCACCACAAATCCCTGCCGCGGCGCCAATTCCACCGTCCGCCCCTCGAGATCAATCAAGAGTAGCCCTTCGACCACATAGAAAAATTCATCATCCGCCTCGTGCTTGTGCCAATGGTATGCGCCCTGGAACACGCCGATGCGCACCACCGACGCGTTCACCTTGCACAAAGTCTGGTTGTACCACTTGTATTCGCAAGCATCCGCGAGCGCCTTCTCATCCACAATTTCCAGCGGCTTATACAAAATATTCACTCGAGTCTCGTAAGGAAAATCAGCCGCATCACTCATCCCATCCTCCAGGAACCAATCTGCTCCGCAATAATTTTAATGTGTAATGTATGTAGCTCATCTCTTCAGAGGTGAGGTCTCAACCTGCCAATTTGCCTCCCACCAACCTAAAAACTCCATCCCGTAGGGGCGCCGGGCAATCGCTGTGCGATTGCAAGCAATCGACGCGCCCTCCGACGACCTCGCCGCCCATCCAACGCTCCCACTGAACCGCGGAAGATCATCACGTTAAAACCAAGTCTTCTTCCGATACTCGCGGTAATCCTCCCCAAACGCATTTTCCAAGACCCGCGCCTCATTCCGCGCCCGAAAAATCTGCATCGGAATTAACGCCACAAAAACCAACATTAACCAAGGCCTCTGCAAGAACAAAAAGATCCCGGCGATGCCAATCGATCCAAACACATAAATCGGATTCCGGATCCGCGAATAAAGCCCGCGCGTAACAAGCTTCCGCGCCTGCGCGCTCGCCGTAAACGACGCCCCAAGCTGCACATGCGCCACGGTCCAAAACGCGAACCCGGCGACAATCATCCCCGCGCCAATCCACCGCATCCGCGACCACGGCCCTTGCCAAAAGTAAATAAACAAAGACGCCAGTCCGCAAAACGGCGGCAAGAGAATCCAAAGATGTTTGTCTTTCATTTCCAACCTATTCGCGTCGCTACGAACGCCCCGAATCACTCGCCAATAAATCCGGCCGGTTTCGCATCGTCTTCTCCAGTGCCTTCTCACGCCGCCAGCGCCGAATCTCCTCGTGATTCCCGCCGACGAGCACCTCCGGCACTTCCCACCCGCGAAATGATTGCGGCCGCGTGTAGTGCGGGCAATCCAAAATCCCCCGCGAAGCGTAGGGTGCCCCATCCGCCGAATGTGCGGGTGGGGATTTTGAATTTTCGCGCCGCACCGCAGCGGTTATCGCGATCGCGGAGGAAACCGCATGCAATGGCTCCGAAAACGATTCATTCACCGTCGAATCTTCATTCCCCAGCGCCCCAGGAATGAGCCGCGTCACCGCATCCAGAATCATCGCCGCCGGCAATTCGCCGCCCGACAGCACAAAATCGCCGATCGAAATTTCATGCGTAGCCAAATGCTCCGCCACGCGCTCGTCCACTCCCTCATAGCGCCCGCAGAGCAACACAATCCGCTCGAGCTGCGCAAACTCCCGCGCCGTCTCCTGCCGGAACAGCTCGCCCGAAGCCGATAGCAGCACAATCGCCGTCCGCGGCGGCGCCACCGTCGAGCCCACCAGCGATTCCACCGCTTCGAACAGCGGCTCCGGCTTCAGCACCATCCCCTCACCGCCACCAAATGGCCGGTCGTCCACGGTGCGATGCCGGTCGTGCGCAAACTCGCGCAAATCGCGCACCGCCGTTTCGATAAGCTTCGCCTCCCGCGCCCGCCGCACAATTCCATAATCGAGAGGCCCAGCGAAGAACTCCGGAAAAATCGTCACAATATCAAAGCGCATCTTTCGCTCGCCTCGGCGCAAACCGCGGAATCCACCGCGGCACTTCCCGGCAGTACTGCTCGTAGGCCGGGCCCATCTTTCTCCGCAGCGCCGGCTCTTCATAGAGCAGCACGAATAGGTTAATTCCCAGCGCGACCAGCACCGCATATTCGACGAAAATTGGCGATTTCAACAGCACGCATTCGCCCACCAGCACCGTCAGCACGCTGATGTACATTGGATTTCGCACGAACTTGTAGAGCCCCTGCACCACCAGTACTTTCGGCGGTTCAATGGGCGCGGGTGTGCCCTTGCCGCGAAACGCAAAATCGAGCGCGCACCAGACGTAGCCCGCCGCTCCCGAGGCAATCAGTACCGCCGCGATCACTTGCAAGCCGCGATTCGGCGTCACCTCGCCGCGCAGCCACGGGAATAGCCAATAAAGGGGAATCCACACCGTCACCGAAGCCGGCACGACCACGGTGAAAATCGCCACCCTCAGCAGGAGAAATACAACGGCGGCTTTGTTGGTAGACGGCTCCGTCATGCACCGAGCCTCGCGCGTACTCGCGCCAAATAATTTCGCCTCAGTGTACGTCAATCGCCGCTTAGGAATCGAGGTTCAGGTCGAGCAGGCCTTCGGGCGGGAGAATCTCAATGCTTCGCGAAACGAGGTCAATCTTCGCGCAAATTTCCAACGCCAGCGGAATCAGCAATTCGCCCCGCGGCGAATTCACCACCAGCAGCGGCGTCCCGGCCGTCACTTCTCCCGTAGGCTGCACATCGCGCACCACGCCCAGCCGGTTTCCTGTCTCGCGCTCGCGCACTTCGCAGCCGATCAGGTCGGTGATGAAGAAACTCCCCGCCGGCAGCTCCACGCGCTCGCTAATCGGCAATTGCACTTCGAGCCCGACCAGACTCCCGGCATCGCTGATGGAATCGGACCCGTCGAAATGAAAGACAGCCTGTCCGCCGTGGCTCTGGCTCAACCAGCAAGCACGTACCGCAATCTGCCGCGGATCGCTCTTGCCATCCCATAAGTAGACGGAACTTAAGCGGGTTAACCGTTCAGGAAAATCAGTGAGGATCTCAGCCGCAACTTCCCCGCGACGCCCCTGCGGTCGGACGATGCGGGCGAGCGTCACGTAGTTCTTATTTTCAGCGCTCACTACTCAAGTATTTCCAGCGTGTATCGCTTCCTGAGCTTCATCCCAGCTGCGCCCAGGATTGTTCGTATCGATTTGGCCGTGCGCCCTTGCCGGCCGATAACTTTTCCGAGATCTTCGGGATGAACCTTCAATTCCAGGACCGTAACTTGCTCACCATCCACTGCGCGAACGGAAACTTGATCGGAGTGGTCAACGAGAGCCTTCGCAATAGCCTCAACGAGATCTTTCATATAGCGCCCCTCCACAGGTCGCTAGGGCGAGCGGGATAAGTCGCTCGAGCTAGAAAATGAAAACACTTCCCCTGTGGAATCGGACGTGTCAGGCTATCTTCTGGTTTCGTAAAAAACTGCGGACGGTGTCGCTTGGCTGCGCCCCGACCCCCAGCCAGTACTTGATGCGCTCGGCGTCGAGCTTGATCTCGGCAGGCTTCTTCAGCGGGTCATACGTCCCCACAATTTCCACAAACCGCCCGTTGCGCGGCCGCGTCTTCTCCATGATCACCACGCGGTAAAACGGCCGCTTCTTCTTACCCATACGTGCCAAACGAATAGTTACCACTCGACATTTCCTCCCACTTGAATCCCACAATTATAGCCAACTCAGCCGATTCCCCCTAGCGCTTTGGTACCGCTGGCGTCCCGCCGGCCTCTTACGACCACAAACCCCGCCAGTGCCAACCGTTTCGCGCGGCCCGGCCCCCGCCAAGCCAGCGTTACTTCAACCCCGCAAACTTGCCAATCCCGCGCATCTTGCCTTTCGCCATGCCCCCGAATCTCTTCAACATCCGCCGCATATCCGCATACTGCTTCAAAACCTGATTCACTTCCTGTACCGCGGTCCCGCTTCCGCGCGCGATCCGTTTGCGCCGCTTGCCGTCAACAATGTCCGCATCGGCGCGTTCCGCCGCAGTCATCGAATTGATGATCGCCTCAATCTGCCGCAACTGCTTTTCATCCACGGAAACATCCTTCGGCAAATTCGCAAACGGCCCAATCTTCGGCAACATGCCCATCAATTGCTCGAGCGAGCCCATCTTGCGCACCTGCTGCAACTGATCGCGGAAGTCGTCCAACGTAAACTCATTCTCGCGCAGCTTGCGCTGCATCTCCCGCGCCTTCTTCTCGTCAATCGTCTTCTCGGCCTTTTCAATCAGCGTCAGCACGTCGCCCATGCCCAGAATCCGCGACACAATGCGGTCGGGATAAAACGCTTCGAGCGCATCGTACTTCTCGCCCACGCCCGCAAATTTCACCGGCGCGCCGGTCACTTTGCGAATCGAAAGCGCCGCACCGCCGCGCGCATCGCCATCCAGCTTCGTCAAAATCACCCCGGTCACCGCCAGCCGCTTGTGAAATTCCCCGGCCGAGCGCACCGCGTCCTGCCCGATCATCGCGTCCGCCACGAACAAAATCTCCGAGGGCGAAAGCTCCTTCTTCAGTGTCGAAAGCTCGGTCATCAATTCATCGTCAATGTGCAGACGCCCCGCCGTGTCCACGAGAATCACGTCGTAAGCCGAAAGCTTCGCTTCGCGCACCGCCCCGCGCACTATTTCAACCGGCTTGTCGGTCCCAGTCCCAGGCCAAATCGGCGTCCCGGTAGCCTTGGCCACCTGCGCCAACTGCTCGCGCGCCGCCGGCCGGTAAACGTCGGTTGAAACCACAATCGGCCGATGCCCATGCTCGCCCAGCCACTTCCCCAATTTCCCGGTGGTAGTAGTTTTGCCCGAGCCTTGCAAACCAACGATCAGCCACACCGAAGGTGGCCGCGAAGCAAATTGCATCTTCGCCTCGCGCCCCAGCAAAATCGAAAGCTCATCGCGCACAATCTTCACCACTTGCTGATCCGGCGAAAGCGTCAGCAGCACCTCGGCCCCCAGCGCCCGCTCCCGGATATGCGCGATCAATTCGTCTACAACGCCGACGTTGACGTCGCCCTCCAGCAATGCCTCGCGAATCTCCCCCAGCGCCGAATCCAAATGCTCCTCGGTAAGCTTCCCCTGCCCCCGCAGGTTCTTGAAAGCCCGCTGCAATTTTTCAGTTAAGGTCTCAAACATTCGCAATTTCCCCGGACCATCAAGTTAACACGATACACAAGCAAGGTCGAAGTGGAGCAAAGAGTGGCCATGTCCCAATTTGATATCGATTGAAGTTCTTTGCGCGGTGCGAGTCCCCGCATCTTGGTGGGCCTGCCCACCGAAGCCTCGCCGTAAGCGGAAGCATGCGCATTTTTACGGGTGTCTTAGCACTTCGGAGGGAGCCCCCGCATTTATGCGGGGGAAGGAGCGCTTCAGCGCTGGCGTACTCGAACCTGCCCGTCTAGCGCGACGATCGCTATTTGCTCTGAGTGGAAGTCTTCGTTTCTTTCGGGATGGGGTGCTGCTCGGCGGCGCGTTCGCGCATCCGCGCGCTGCGATCCTTCGCTTTTTCCTGGCGCGCGAGCAATTTATCGGAACCTCGTTCGGGGTGCTTGGGCGTTTTCTGTTGGTGATGAAATACGTTTTTGAACCAATGGTGGCTGCCGCTGTTGGCCCCGGCCTGTGGCGCGGCGAAGACCAGAAACGCGGCGAGGATCAGCACCACCTTGCAGCAATTCCTCATTTCCAGTCTCCTCTCCGCAATTTCCGCACGCGCGAATGCCAACGGCCAAACCGGCCCGCAGAATCCAAGTGCAGCTAGCTGGCCAAATTAAGCAATGATTTGCCATTGAAAACACAGCGCTTGTGGAACGCGAATTCCCGCATCGCAATAAAAGTGTCACCTTTCGGTGACTAAATTCCACCCTCGGACTCCCGCGCTGAGGACACTCTATGCACGACCTCCCACACCTCACGAAGAGTTCGAACCACGCACCCGAAAGCAATTTGCTTCGAAATCCTCACTATCCGGCGTGTGATATGCTAAGCCGCACCTGCGGAGTAAAAGCCCGATGCCAGAAACGCGCGAAGCCGCCTGGACGCCCGGAGATCTCCTCGAAAAACTGCACGAGCGCGCCCAATTCTTCGTCCTCGACGTGCGCAATCACGATGAATTCGAGCGTTTCCGCCTCGAAGGCCGTGAGCCTCTGCCTGCCCTCAATATCCCGTATTTTGAAATGCTCGAACTCGGCGGCCAGGACGAAATGGTGGACTCCGTCGTCGCCTGCGTCGAGAAAGAGCTCGCCGCCCAGCTCCCGCGCGATCAATTAATCCTCAGCGTCTGCGCCAAAGGCGACACCTCCTCATACGTCGCGCAAGGATTGCGCCGCCTCGGCTACAACACCGTCGAACTAGCCGGTGGAATGCGAGCCTGGGGCGAATACTATGCGGCGCGCCCCGTGATCGAAACTCCAGCGCTCGCCATTTATCAAGTGAGCCGGCCCGCCCGCGGATGCCTGAGTTACGTCGTAGCCAGCGAAGGCAAAGCCATCGTCATCGATCCGCTGCGTCACCTCCAGCCTTATCGGAATCTGCTGCGCGAAAAAAATCTCACCCTCGAAGCCGTAATCGATACGCACGGCCACGCCGACCACATTAGCGGCGGTGTCGCGCTCGCCGCCGAAACCGGCTGCCGCTACTGGCTGCATCCCTACGACGCAATCCATCCCATGGACATGCTGCCCGCAACAATCGCCTACGAGCCGCTCCACGACGGACAGATTTTTCACGTAGGCAACCAGCAGCTAGAAGTTCTGCACATTCCCGGCCACACGCTAGGCCTCGTCGCACTGCGCCTCGCCGGCAACTATCTCTTCACCGGCGACAGCATCTTCATCCGCTCGATCGCAAGGCCCGATCTCGGCGGCAAAGCCGACGCCTGGGCCCCGCTGCACGCGCATTCTCTGCAAGAGCTCTCGAAGCTGCCCGATTCAATGATCATTCTGCCCGGCCACTTCAGCGGCCTCGATGAAGCGGACGCAACCGGCCTCTTCGCCGCCTCTCTCGGCGATCTGAAGCGTTGCAACGACGGCCTACGCGTCCTGCAGCAAGAAAACGAAAGCGGCTTCGTCCGCTATTTGCTAGAAAGCCTGCCAAAATTCATCCCCGAATACGTGGATATCAAGCGCGTAAACGCCGGCCTGCTTTCGCCGGACGAAGACGCCGCCTCCACGCTCGAATTGGGCAAGAACGTCTGCGCGCTCGCCCAGGCCTACGAAGCAAAATCAGGAGCCGTCCGATGAGCCAGCCATTCGACAAGGAATTCGACGCGCGCGGCATGAATTGCCCCATGCCCCTCGTAAACGCCCGGAAAGAAATCGGCAAGCTCGAGCCCGGCCAGGTGCTGAAGATTATGGCCACGGATCGCGGTTCACTCGCCGATTTTCAAGGCTGGGCCAAGATTGCCAAGAATGTCGAGCTGCTCAGCCAGGAAACGGAAACTATCGATGGCGGGAACATCTACGTTCACTACGTGAAGCGCACAAGCTGAGGAGACCCACCCATGGAAGCCAGCGCCGGAATGCAAGCGAGCATCGAAACATCGCGCGTGCAAGCTCTCGGGCAGCAGGTGCAAGCTCTTGAAAAGCGCCTCGCCGTTCTCGAAGAGCGCGCCCCGGAAGATCGCGTCGCCATCATCATTTTCTCCGGCGATCTCGATCGCGCTCTCGCCGCTTTCATCATTGCCACCGGCGCCGCCTCAATGGGCCAGCAGGTCAGCATGTTTTTCACCTTCTGGGGCCTAGCCGTGCTGCGGAAGGGCACGCAATTCTCAGGAAAGACGATTCCTCAAAAAATGATGGCGCTGATGTCGCCGGGCTCGAGCAAATCGCTTCCCGTCTCGAAAATGAACTATTTCGGCGCCGGCGCAAAAATGCTGCGCGGTATGATGAAGCACAAGAACGTCAATTCGCTCGAAGAAATGATCGCGCTAGCCCGCGAACTAGGCGTCCGCATGATCGCCTGCGAAATGTCCCGCGACCTGATGGGCATCCGCGAAGAAGAAATGGCCGCCGGCCTGGAATGTGGCGGCGTAGCAACATACCTAGCCGACGCCCTAAAATCCCGCACCAGTCTATTTATCTGACCGTAGCGCCGGCTGCCAGCCGGCGTCTTTGCACCAAACGGCCACGCTGCCGCTTCACAATCCGAAATCGCCGCCCGAACTAAAGTGCCCCATACGGCCCGAATCGGCTGCCGCTAAGAATAATCTCGTAATCAACCGGCGCATCCCCGCACCGCCGCACAGGAAACTTCGCATCATGCAAAATCCCCTCCATGCGGCGATTTTCTTCCTCCGGCCCGTGCCGCAACGCGACGATATTCGCCACCTGCCCGTCGCGCCCAATCAGCAAATAATACGCGCTGAAATCTCCCGGAGGCGCCATCGCCGGCCCCGGCAATCCCCAAACGCCCGGCGGATGCGGCCACTTGATGCCGCCTTTTCGCGACGGCTCAGAGCACCAATCGTGCATTTCGGCCTTCGCGCCGGCGGCGAATAGCGTTTCGTCGAAATTGCTCTGCGCTTCGAGCGTGGTGATGTGCAAATCAATCGATTCACCCAGCGCCGTCAGATAAATGTGCCGCGGGAATCGCTTGCCGCCAATCGACACGAAATCGTTGATCCGGAATTCCGATCGCGCAGCTCGCCCGTAGATCCCTCCGATGGCCGCGTCGATCGCATTCGTATTGAGATCGAAGCAAGCCTGCGGCCGCGCGTAATTCGACTCAAATTCCACGCACGTCCGGTAATCTCCGCTGCTCTTGTCCGCATACACTTTCTTCACGTCGGGATCCGAGCCGACGAGTTGCGCGACAGGCGAGCGCAAACTCTGCTCGATCCGCCACAGCGGCAAAGGCAGCGCCTTCGAGCTCCTCTCGACGGCCAGCTTGTTTCCAGCCGCGATGTCCGTCTCGACCACCCCGCCCATCTTGAAATTTACGCGGTATTTGTTCGGCGCCGCCCAGAAAAGCTCGTAGGTGCCTTCGGTGGCGTTGTCGTCCAGCGTGTACTTGAAATTCGCAACCAGGTGAAATGGCGCCCCGCCGGAACCCCGCAGTTCTGAATCCGCCGCGGCCTTCCGCAGCCATTCTTTAGCTTCTTTTTTGGGTGGCAACTTCTGCGCGCTCGCGGCCGACGCCGCAAACGCAATGGCTAAAACGGTGCAAGCAATCGTTCGAATCGTATGTGGCATATGTATAAGTCCAATCTAACCCGGCGAATTATATAAAGTAGCGCGGGTTTCATGAAAAAGTAGATGCGGCACATAGGATACAGCGTTGCAAGCCAATCTCCGCCGGCCCAGCGGTAACACCTAGGCAACACACCCCAATAGATAGCTGGTGCCGCAGCCGCGCGCGTTCGAGAATCGATGTAGGGAAATGGCGCGGCACACATGCCGGCGCCGCATTCGTGTTGCTTGGCGGCGCGTGGGAAATAGGCGATGGCCACTCTCAATCAATCGGAACTCGATCAACTCGAACGGCGCGAACGCCAGTTGACCATCCTGGCTGCCGTCATCGTGCTCGTTCTCGCCGGCGGCGTGGCTCTGCTCATGTATCCGCTGGTGTTCGTCCACGCGGAAGAAGCCACCAAATGGCCGATGCGCTTTGCCTTTTTCGGATTTTGCGTCCTTTCGCTGCTCATCGCGGCCTATCTGCTCGACCGCCAACGCACCTTCCGCAGCATAAAACAGCAACTGGTCTCCGAGCTGCAGCGCAATGTTGACCTGCGCCATCAGGCCGACGCTGATCTGCTGCACACTATCCCTGATCTAAACCATTTCCAGGATCGCCTGGCCATGGAATATCGCCGTGCGTCGGCGATGGAGCGCGCTCTCTCGCTTCTGGCCGTCAAAGTAAGCGTGTCTCCAAACGTCACGGATTCGAACGAAGCCACCGCTCTGCTCGGCGAGATCGCGCGCGCCATCGGCCGGAATCTCAGGGCGTCCGACTCGATGTATCAACTGGCCAGCGGCTTCTTCGGCGTCGTGCTTTCGGATACGGACACGGCGACCGCGAAGAAGCTCACCGCTAAACTTGAACCGACAATCCGCGCCATCGCGCCCGTGAGCAAATTCGCTTTCGAAATGTTCGTGCGCAATTATCCCGACAACGCAAAAAGCGCCCACGAGCTGGAGCAAGCCGTAGCCTCCCGCCTTCCCGCTGAGCAAAACTGGGACGAAGTCCCCTCCCCGCGCTGAAAACGCCGCTGTAGCCTCGGGCCTTCGGGTGCGCGTGAGACCAGTGCTCGCTTCTTTCCTGCTACGTAGCTTTGCGTCGCGTACTCTGGTATTCGCCACTTTTCGTTGCTAGCCTGCCGTGGGATATTGCAAATGAATCAGCCCAGCGCACGAGCAACAACGCCCCTTGCAAACGGTCCGGATCCCGGATTTCTAATCGATACACGCAAACGAACAGAAATCGCCGTAACTCACTGAAAATAAACAACGGAGGTCAATTCTAACCGAGACAAAATCGCACCCCCTCAGACGCCTCTCTGGTCTCTCTCAACGGCCTAAGAGCGGTCGCAAGGTCCCTGAATTGGGGCCGCGCATTCCCCTCGGCGAGGCACATTTCCCGGAAGACCGGCGATATCTATTTCTGGGAAACGACAAGTGATTCAGCCGAGGGCAGGAGCGAATCGAGTTCCGATTTTGAGCGCGCGAAGATTTCGAGCGTGACCCGAAACTTCCCGCCCGCCGTGATCTGCAGAGACGCCGTCCAGACCGGCGGCGAAGCCCACGGAAATTCCAGGTCGGTCCGCAAGAGCGAGAGCTTTCCGAGCGCAATCTCTTGCAACGGAGCGGAGACCGTGGCGCCGCGCTCTTCGAGGTCTTTCTGGCGCTTCAACGCGGAGTCGCGATCGAGAGCCCCGCTCATCGCCACGCTGATGCGCACAAATGGAGCGTGATTGCGCGGATCCGCGGACGCGAGAAAGATAATTTTCGGAAAGGCAATCGGCGCGGATGAGTTTGCGGCCGCGTGCTTCTTCATCCATTCGAGCGCGGCCTGATTCATCTGCTCGAGAGATTCTGGTGTCACGGCCGCCAAAGATTGCGGGAATTTGTAGCGCAGTCCCAGAAAATCATTGCGATAGACGCCGTGCTCGGCGTCGCCGTTCTCTATGTCGTCGGGCGCGAAGATAAAATTCGCATCGGAGAGTTCGGTTGCATCGGGGCCGGGGTTTACAGCCGCGGCTGCGAGAGCATCGAGCGGAATGGAGGCGAGCTGCGCGGGCGCAATCGGGCGCGCAGGCGAAACAGGCGGCGCAACCACCGCAGGAGGCGGCGCTGTTGCCACTGCTGGCTGCGGCTCGAATGGCTTACTCAGTGCGCGGTTGATGGCGCGCTCCAAATTCTGCGCCGTGGGCCCGCCGAAGCCCGACTGGCGAAACCCGATAACGCCGCTGCGGTCGAGGACGATGTACGTCGGAAACGCATCCACCTCGAACAGCGCCTGCATTTCGCGACCAAGATCGATGGACTCGGGCCAGTCCATGTGATTGGACTTGATGAAGCTCTTCCAGTCGTCCTCATCTCGATCAGCGCTGACGCCAACGATTTGAAATGGGCGGTCGGCGAATTCATGGTGTAGCTTGACGAGCGCCGGCACGGACTCGCGGCACGGCGGGCACCACGTAGCCCAGAAATCGAGGAGCACAACCTTGCCGCGCAGCGATGCAGCACCGATCTTGCGGCCTTCGAGAGTAACGACGGAAAAGGCCGGGCCGACTGGCTCACGCGCAAGCACGGGAGAGGCGATGAGCCGCCGCGCTTGCTCGACGCGTCCCGGCTCGGCGAATGGGCCGTTGATAAAGCCGTTTAGCTCGGCGATGCCTTCCGCATCGCGGCCCTGGAGCAGCAGAACTTCGCCGAGATAAAAACGCGCGATGCTTCGATTGGGATCGGCGGCGAGCGCCTCGCGAAATTCGTTTTCGGCTTGCTTCAGCGCCGGGGACGAAGGCTCGCTTGATTCGGAAGCGAAAATCGAGCCGCGCAAAAAATGAGCTTGTCCGGCGAGCCAGTGATCGTTGCCGGCAATCTCAATGGCGCTCTGCGCCGCTTCGAGCGCGGCAACGAAATCGCCGAGGATACGTTCCGTGCTGGCCATGCGCAGGAAGCAGAGACCGCAGCTGTGATTCGAAATTTTGTCGGCTTCCCGATATGCAGTGAGCGCTTCGGCGAACTGTTGATGCGAGACGAGCGCGTCGCCGCGTGCGATGCTCTCGGAAACCGCGGGGGAAACTGCCGGCTGCGCCTCCTGCTCGCGAACGGAGGTCGCCGCAAGCTCAAGCGCGAGAACTATGCTGAAGACCGGAAGAGCGAGTTGTCGCAACATAAAACTTGACCTTCTCGATATGCACGCGTGCGAGCAGGATATCACTGCCGGCGCGAAATGCGGAGAAGTCGGCGCCGCCCGCGACACAGCGAGCCAAGCCGCGCGCGGCGAAATCGTGTAGCCTTGTACGCGGACGTGGTTATGAAGACTTTGGGATTACTCCTCGCGCTGTTGTTCGGCTGCTACGCGCTGGCGCAAGAAAGCGTGGCGCCATTTCATGGATCGTGGACGGCAACTGTTGGGCCCACTCAGGTTTTCCGCGGCACCTGGACAGGAAGCGTTCTTCCGAAGAATCCGAATTCGGCGCGCGGATCATGGTCGCTGATCATTGATACCGGTCAATCTGTGATTCAGGGCACCTGGACAGCCCAGAAAACCGGCGCAGAATGGCGCGGGACTTGGACCGCGCGCACCACGCAGGGACGCTCGTTCACGGGCTCGTGGAATTCGAACGATGCAAATCTCAGCGGAAAGACGATTCAAGACTTGCTGCAGAGCGCGATGGAAAAGGAAATCGCCGGCAACTGGCGCAGCAGCCCTTACAGCGGCGGCTGGTGGCTGCGCGGCCCATCGAATCAACAGCGCAGCCGTTGAATTATTTTCCGTTGGTGGTCACCGCGCGCAGACACACTTCGCCGCCGATCAGGCGCTCGAATGCCTCTGCCACACGTGGTTGCGGGCCGCCGGGAAGGAGACTAGAATCTGTCCCTGCGCCGCGAATGCCTCGCGATGCGAATGTTCAACCTCTAAAGGAATCCGGCTGGACGCGTAATAAGACTCTCAGGAGACTCCAAGATGAAAAAAGCGGCATTGCTGATTTGCGCGGTTCTCTGCTTTCAGATTGCGGCCTTCGGGCAGACCCTGTCCGATGAAGACCGCGCCAAGGGCGTAGCCTATCTCGAAAAAACGCGCCAGGGCGTCATCGATGCGACGAAAGGCCTCTCGGATGCGCAGTGGAAATTCAAGGCCGCGCCGGACCGCTGGTCCGTGGCGGAATGTGTTGAGCACATCGCGCTGGCTGAAGAATATATTCTCGGCGAAGTCTCGTCGAAGGTGATGACAGCTCCCGCAGGCGCAGCAGATCGCGATTACGCCAAGATCGACGCCGGCGTTCTGGCCATGATTCCCGACCGCAGTCACAAAGCGCAGGCGCCCGCGCCGCTCGTGCCCACGGGCCGCTGGACGCCGTCGGAAGCACTCGATCATTTCCTGAAGAGCCGTGCGAAGACCATCGAATTCCTGAAGACCACGCCCGATCTCCGCGCTCACGTCACCGACCAGAATCCGCTGGGCGCGCCGATGGACGCGTACGAGTTCGTGCTGTTCATCGGCGCGCATAGCGAACGCCACACCAAGCAAATACTGGAAGTAAAAGCCGATCCGAACTATCCGAAGAAGTAGCGCCGGCTGCCAGCCGGCGTTTTTTTGTGCGCGAGAGTAAATACGTCGAGCGTCGAGATAGCGTTGAATGCCGAGATAGAAACTGCGCGCAATCGGGCCCGCTGCAACTTATGAACCGGTATCGCGCCCGCTTGGCACAAAATCGCCGGCTGGCAGCCGGCGCTACGAAACCGTCGTCCGTTGCGGCCAGTGCTACTTCAGCTTTGATTCGGCGTTGGCCTTGATGCCGTCGCGTCGCGCTTGACTATCAACCGTGTCCGTCGCCAGCAGCTCGAGCGTCTTCTTCGCATTCTCGCGCGCTAAATCCTTCTGACCATCCGCCAGGTACGCGTCGCCGAGGCTATCGTAGACATTTGGAGAATTCGGATACGCGGTGACGTTGAGCTTAAAGCTCTCGATCGCGCCTTTTTTGTCGCCGGTTACTAGATGCTCGTATCCGATCCGGTTCAGGACGATCTCCGAGAAAAGCACACTCTTCGGATCGCGCCGGCGCTCTTCCGCATACATCGCGGTCGCCTTGCTCAATCCATCCGGCTGATCCAGAAGCTCGAGGAACCGCGACTCCGCGGACATCGCGCCCGCCGCGCGAATAGCCGGGACGCTCGGCGGATCCTTCAACGTCGCGTGAAACCAATCCACGATCATTCCCGGCAATTCCTTGTGCGCCGCGAACATCTCCACGCCGTGCCCGCCGGTCGTGTAGTGCACGAGCTTGTTCGATGGATCGGGCGACAAATCGCCCAGCCACTGCATGATTTCCACGACGCCGAGATCGGGATCGTCGTCTGCAGCAGCCATGAAGAGCGGCAGCTTCGGCGACTTGCGCAGAAACTCCCGCCCCGCACGATCCGTTCCCTCGGAGAGCAGCACCAGCGACTTCACCTCCGCGTGCCGCGCTGCAAGTTTCACGGCCTGATCGACGCCGCAACTCGCGCCGCCCGCGCCGATGAAGTCGTGACTCACGCCGGGCTGTGATTCGAGATATCGCAGCGCCAAATCCACATCGCCGGGCCAAACTTCCTGCATATCCCGCCCGGCTTTCTCCGGCGTAAGCTTGTCCAAAGGCGTGCCGCCGCTATCGCCGAACCCGCGGAAATCCAAGGTCAACACATTGATCCCTGAAGCAGCAAGGCTCCCGGCGAGGTCGTCCCAAACCTTTCGCTGCCGGTTGCACTGATGCAGCATGATCACGCCCGGCCCCGGCTTTGCCGCGGCGAAGAACGTAGCTTTCAGCGCAGTTCCGTCCGCCGCCGTCAAATCCACGACGCGCATCCCCGGCGCGTTCTGCGCCGCACAGGAAAGCGCAAGCCCAACCAAGGCGGCAACTGGTGCAGCGATAGCCGTTCCACGTCGCATCATGGAAACCTCCCCAAGCCACGACATCATACAGAATTCTTCAAAGAACGAAGATAACTCGGTGGACGCGCACCGCTACATCAAAAAAGACAAGCCGACTGGCGCCACGCAGAAATCGTTTAAACGTGCGGTTGCCTTCACCGGCTTCTGAGCTTATTTCGAGCCTAGCTTTTCCGCAGCGAGCTTCTCCGCGGTTGCGAGCGCGTCGGCCGCGGGAACCTTCACGTCAGGATCGACGCCGGTTCCTTCCCAGTTGGTCTTGGAGATGGGGTTGATGGCCTTCGCGTACGGCACGCCAATCCTGAAATGGTCGTCAATGCGGTGACCCGCGACGGGATGGGCGCCGCCTCCGGTCGTCTCGCCGACAATGGTGGCGCGTTTCAGATTTTTGAGGTTGTAGCTGAACTCCTCCGCGCCGGAAAAGGTCCGCTTCGAGGTCAGCACGTAAGCCGGCTTGCCGTCTAAAATTTTGCCCGGAACATACGGCAACGTCCAATATTGCTCGGTAGTGTCCGTCTTCCGCTCCCAGAGATCGTTCAGATGCGTGGGCTTAGAGAATAGATAGGTTGAGATGAGTGCGATCATTCTTGGATCGCCACCGCCGTTTTCGCGCAGGTCGAAAATGATCGCGTCTACATTGCCGAGGAAATTCATGGCCGCCACTGCCGTGGGCCCGCAGACATCCGGATCGGCAAACATGTTGAATTTCAGGTAGCCGACGTTGCCGGAGAGGAGCTCGACCTTTTCGAAGCCGCAGTTTACGCGCTCCATTTCTTTGCGATACCGGGCGTCAGCGTCCGGATCGGGGCCTTGCGGCTTATCGGGCATGG
The DNA here is from genome assembly GCA_963812645.1 of uncultured Acidobacteriota bacterium. GTDB lineage: Bacteria > Acidobacteriota > Terriglobia > Acidiferrales > UBA7541 > Palsa-147. Next base: position 16,506 of record CAWEVU010000010.1, on the reverse strand, counting down.
GCACGGGACTGAACATCACATGCAGGTGCAAGTCGTGGCTCACTTCCTGAAAATTGTCGGTGAGCATCATGGCGAAGGCGTCGCCGTCGGTCACCGAGTCGTAGTCGCCCTTTTTCTGCCGAGCCCGCACCGCTTCCTCCATCTTTTTCGCCAAATCCGGAGATACGTAGAATTCGTTTAGATTCGCGATCGCACCATCGATCACTTTGTTTCGAGTGGCGGCATCAATTTTGAAATTGAAATCCGAGACGGAGGCGCCCGGAGGAATAGCGCGCAGCGTGAAGCTGGTGACCTCGGCAGGGTCGCCATCTTTCACCTCCATCTTCCCGAGAGCTTTCGTGTCGCTTTGCCGCTCCTTGACGAGGAACTGGAGTTCCAGCGGCTCGCTCTTCTCGATGGCGAGAAGGTCGAATCCACCGGTCTGGCCGCGGAACTGCATCATGTTGTCCGCTGACTTGGCCGGCTCATACTTCCGGTAGTAAGCGTCTAGGGCCGCCCGGTCACCGCTGTTGAACGCTTCCAGCCAGGCCTTGAATGTGTGGCCGGCCGGGGTGTCCGGGATCGTGGGCTGCGCCTGCGCGGCGGCCAGCGTCAAAATCAAAGCGATGCATGTGCGATAGAGCATTGGTATCTCACCCAGAATTTCCTTTTTTGGATTCGCCCCGGCGCAGTTTATCACTCTGGAAGGCGCGGAAAAATCTTTAGCCGGGTGCTGACATCCGGTGCATTCCTCATGCAAAATGCCGGGGCACGCGAAGGAGTGAAGGAGAAATCATGCCAAGCGCCGCGTCCATCATGGCCGAGTTGAAAAAGAAGGGGAGCGCGCAAACACGCAAAATATATGCGCGGCACGGAAACGCCACGCAAAACATGTTTGGCGTGAGCATGGCGGATCTCAAGGTCATCGCGAAGAAAATTAAGGGGCAGCAGGCCCTCGCTTGCGAACTTTACGCGACGGGTAACATGGATGCCATGTATCTCGCCGGGCTAGTGGCGAATGGTGCGCAGATGACCGCGAAACAATTGAATGAGTGGGCTGAGAGCGCGGCAGGTTTGCAGATGATCGCCGAATATACGGTCCCGTCGGTGGCGGTGGAGAACGCGCAGGCTCGCGAACTGGCGATGCGCTGGATCAAGTCAAAGAACGAGCAGATGGCATCCTGCGGTTGGTGCACGTATGCGGGAATCGTCGGTACGCAGGCAGACGACATTTTGGACCTCGCGGAAATCAAGCAGCTTCTCGGGACAGTGGTCAAGGAAATCCATGGCACGCAAAACCGGGTTCGTTACACCATGAATGGTTTTGTCATCGCGGTCGGAAGCTGCGTGCGTCCGTTGGTGAAAGAGGCGAAGGCGTCGGCCCGGCAGATCGGCGCCGTTTCGGTGGACATGGGCGAGACATCCTGCAATGTTCCGCTTGCCACTGCGTACATCGAGAAGGTCGAGGCGGCCGGCAAGGCGGGTCAGAAACGAAAGATGATCCGATGCTAGCCGGAGCGCGCAGCCTCCGCGCAAAAGACTCCTCCGAAATGCTCTCAGTTATCTACTTCAGGTGGTCCACGAGAAATAAATCCGATAAGCTGCGGGTATAGCCGATTACGTAGTGTTCCTCATCCGCAGCAATGCTGGGACACGAAACGCCAATGATGCCGGCCACGTCGGAGGCGCCAAAAGTCTTCCAGGGCGTCCGCGCGCCGGTTTCGACATTCAGACGCGAGACCACACACGCGGTATCACCGCGGACTCCGACGAACAATGACTGCCCGTCTTTCGCCCAGTGCACCGGTAGCTCCCCAGGTTGCGAGCCGCGCACCATTTGTGGTTCGCCCCCCTCGACGGAGACCCAAGCAATTCCATCGCCGGTTCCAAGGACGATGCGCTTGCCGTCCGGCGACAGCGCGCGGCCTCGCGGCAAGTTGAATCCTTCAGGCGTCAGCGCCCGCGGCTCGCCGCCGTCCAGACTTACGATGTAAACCCGCGAGGCATGCCCCGGCTCGTGGCCATCAAACAGCACGCTCTTGGAATCCGGCATCAGCTGGCCGCGATTAGGAATGACTTTGCCGGTCGCAATCGTCCGCTGCTGCCCCACGCCGGTCGGCAGCAGCACGAAGTCCGGTGGCGACATATTCTGCCGCAGCACCAGAGCCCACTTCCCATCGGATGAAAGCTCGCGCGAGGATCCCTGGCCCAATCGCACGGCGGGTCCGCCATTCGTGTCGCGAATAAAAACCGCATACTCGCCGCCACCGGCCTCGCCCGCTTCAGTAAAGAGAACGACCTTGCCGTCGTCGGATATGGCCGAAGGCACCGTCCAATCCTGCCAGCTCAGGTCGCGCTCTTTGGTTTCCCCGGGTGCCAGGCCGATCGCGCCGGCGCGCAACGCGTCACGAGAAATCAGCGCCCGGCCGCCAGCTCCTACATCGTGGAGCGTGAGGGTGCCTGGGGCACTTAGAAGTTCGCGGAGCTTGCCTGACAGAGTGACGCCGCGCAGCGAACGGCTGAAACCCGTGGATGTCGCGGTGAACCACACTTCATCGCCGGACGGTGACCACGCCAAGCCAATGGCGCTGGCCCAGCGTTCGGTCAAATCTGTTTTCTTGCCGCTGAGATCCACCACGCTGACCGTTCCACCATCGTCGCCAAGAAGGGGATGGTCAATGAACGCCAGGTGATCACCTTTTGGAGAAAAGCGCAGATTGCTGATCCAGCCCGCCGTTTCGTAGATCGCCTTGCCGATCGGATACTCCAAGCGGCTTTTGCCTGCGGCCACGTGCACCACCGCCAGTGCGGATCCGTCCGGAGTCCAATCGGCGCACTCAACCTTGTCCAGCAAATCGCGCGGTGCATCCGCGCCGATGGAAAGCTGCGCCAGCGTGCCGACATGCGTGAAGGCATTGTTGCTGACGCGAAAATTCCGCATCACCGCCATTTGCCCCATCGAAGAGACCGCCATGACTTCCGTCTCTGCAAGCCCCAGATCGCGCGATTCCGTGGTATTGGGGGAGCTGATGAAAACCGCCTCCGGATTGCCTTCCCAAGTGGCACTGTAGATGGCCGAGCGCGGATCGGGAGCAAATCGAGCGGCCAGCAGAGCGCCGCGGCGGAAGGTGAGTTCGCGGAATGTGGGCACAGGCCGCGTGGCCGCTCCCTCGCCGAAGAGGAAGCCGGCGAATATCGCCGCAAGCAGCGCGAGCGCCACGGCACCGGCGAGGAGGGGAAGCTGTTTGCCCTTCACGCCTACCGGCGTGGCAGCCTTGGAGCTTTCGACGGCTCGAGCTGGTGCTGCGGCTGCCGCCGCGCCGGATTCTGCGGCCTCGACGAAATGTTTCGGAGAAGAAGGCCGGTCGCGATGCAGGCGTTTGAGATCGGCGCGCATATCGGCGGCGCTCTGATAGCGCAGATCGCGGTCCTTCTCGATCGCCTTGTTGACGATGCGCTCGAGTTCCGGCGGGATATCGGGATTCAGCCGCACCGGCGGGGCTGGAACTTTGTTGAGAATGGCGTTGAAGACTGCCGCAGACGTAGCTCCCTCAAATGCCAGTTGGCCCGTACACATTTCGTACAGCACCACGCCAAAGGAGAATAGATCGGTGCGGGCATCGAGTTCTTCGCCCAGCGCCTGCTCCGGGCTCATGTACGCCACCGTGCCCAGCGCAGAGCCCGGCGAAGTCAGTTGCTCGGGACTGACACCGGCAGTGGGACCGGCCGTGGCCTCTGCGTCATCCTTGTCCTTGCCGCGCCCGGAAACGACTTTCGCCAGCCCAAAATCGAGAATCTTCGCGTGGCCGCGCTCGGTGATGAATATATTTGCCGGTTTGATGTCGCGGTGAACGATGCCTTTCGAGTGCGCCGCGTCGAGCGCTTCGGCAATTTCAACCGCGAGACTCAGGAGCAGGCCAATTTCGAGCGGACGGCGGGAGATGCGATGCTTTAGCGTGGACCCGTCCAGAAACTCCATGGCGATGAAGGACTGGGTGTCATGCTTGCCGATCTCGTAAATCGTGCAAATGTTGGGATGGTTCAGAGCAGAAGCAGCGCGGGCCTCGCGCCGAAAGCGCTCCAGCGCCTGCACATCCCGGGCGAGATCCTCAGGCAGGAACTTCAGCGCGACAAAGCGCCCAAGCTGAGTGTCCTCGGCTTTGTAAACGACACCCATGCCTCCGCCGCCCAATTTCTCCACGATGCGGTAATGAGAAATGGTCTGTTCCATGCTGAGCCGCTAAATTTCCCGTCCGCGTATCTTATGGACTCGCCGAATCGAAGTCAAAGTCTTGCTCGATCCGACGGGCGGCTCTCAGGCCGGGAAATCCTGCTCGCCGTGTACATTCACGTAGCGCATCATCGCGGCCAGGCCGAAATCTATCTGCGCGACAAAGGCATCAAGCCGCCGTCCTACAGGATTTGAGCTTTAGCGCCGCGGCGAACGATCCAGGTGCCGGCGCGGGCAATCGCTTCGGAAGTCGATGATTGCGGCGAGTGGAGCCAATCCGGCACTCTCCGCCGGTTTGGGGAACCTTCAGCGGCTTGCCTGCGTACCGTAGTCAAGCAGAGGTGCGCCATGCAGAACTTCATCGGCAAATTTCGCTACGCGCTGCGCCAATTCCGCATGTCGCCGGTTTTCACCGCCGCGGCCGTGCTCACTCTGGCTTTGGGCATCGGCGGCACCACGGCCATCTTCACGCTGATCCACGCCGTCATGCTTCGCTCGCTTCCTGTCGCCGATCCCGGGCGGCTCTACCGCATCGGCGACGGCGACGATTGCTGCATAGAGGGCAGTCCGCAGGGCCGCTGGGGAATGTTTTCTTCCTCGTTGTACGAGCGGCTGAAGACGCAGACGCCGGAATTCGAAGAGTTGGCCGCTTTTCAGGCCGGCCCACAGCTCTTGAGTGTGCGGCGTCAAGGCGCCGAATCCGCGGCCCGCCCTCTGCACTCGGAGTTCGTCACGGGAAACTATTTTTCGACGCTGGGAGAGCGCGCATTCGGCGGGCGCATGTTCACTGCGAACGACGACACGCCCGCGGCTCCTCCGGTGGCCGTGCTGAGCCACCGCGTCTGGCAGGCTGCCTACGGCGGCGACCCGGCAGTCGTGGGCTCGAGTTTCGTCGTCGATGGTCATCCATTCACCGTGATCGGAATCGCTCCGCCGGGATTCTTCGGGGAAACACTGCGCGCGATCCACCCGATCTTTGGCTCCCGTTGCAGCAAGAGCCGCTGCTCGGCGGCGAACACTCGCTGGTGCACAATTCTTTCGCCGCGTGGCTGCGCATCATCGGCCGGCTGCGGCCCGGAGCTTCGACGGAGGGAATGGAGGCGCGGCTGACCGGCGTGTTGCGTGAATGGATTCAGCACGATTCCGGTTATCCGGCCGACTGGATGCCCGACGTGAATCGAATGCTTCCGAAACAGTTCGTGAACGTGGTGCCGGCGGGCGCGGGCGTGGCGGAGATGAAAGAAGAATATGGCCGCAGCCTGCAAATACTGCTTTCGGTGTGCGCCATGGTGCTGCTGATCGCCTGCGCGAATGTGGCGAACCTGCTGCTGGCGCGCGCGGTGACGCGTCGCGGGCAAACCGCGCTGCGGCTCGCCCTGGGCGCGACGCGGTGGCAGATTGTCACGCAGGCGCTCACGGAAAGCGTGGGGCTCGCCATTGCGGGCGGAATCGCAGGGCTCGCGGTCGCGGTGGCAGCCGCGCGATTGCTGCTGGCGCTGGCGTTTCGCAGCGCGCATTTTCTTCCGATCAGCACCGCGCCGTCCCTCATAGTGCTGGCGTTCGCCTTCGGAGTCGCGCTCGTCACGGGAATTATTTTTGGCGCTGCTCCTGCCTGGCTTGCGACGCGCGTCGATCCGGCGGAGGCTTTGCGCGGAGCAGGCCGCAGCACCGGCGATCACGCCTCCTTTGCTCGCAAGGGCCTGCTGATCGTGCAGGCGGCGGTTTCCGTCGTGCTGGTGGCCGGCTCGACGATGCTGGCGCGCAGCCTGAACAAGCTCGAGCATCAAAATTTCGGCTATCAAGTGAAAGGCCGCGTGGTGGTGCAGCTTCTCGAGCCCCCTGCCACGTACACGCTGGAGAAATTGGCGTCGATCTACCGCCAGATGGAAGAAAGTCTCAATCGCCTGCCGGGAGTGCAGGGATCCGGATTGGCGCTCTATAACCCGCTCACCAACAATTGGGGCGAATTGATTCTGGTCGCCGGACATCCCGCTCCGAAGATGGAAGAGGAAGCGGGCGCGTCGTGGGACCGGGTCAGCGCCAATTATCTTCAGAATTTCGGCATGACGATTTTGCGCGGCCGCGCCTTCAGCGCTGCGGACAACGAAACGAGCGCGCCGGTGGCAATCGTGAATGAAGCGTTCGTAAAGCGCTTTTTCAAGAGCGGTGAAGATCCGCTCGAACAGCACTTCGGGCTGGACTTGCCGCAGAACGCCAGCACCTTCCGGATTATCGGGGTGGTGCGCGATGCGAAATTCGCGGGCTACAGCTTGAACAGGCCCGCGCGTGCCATGTTCTTCGTTCCGCTCTCGCAGAACGTCAAGTACACAGACAATGTGATGACGCGCGTCGAGCTCCAATCCCATTTCATCGCAGGGATGATGCTGGTGACGAATGTCCCAACCGGAACGCTCGAGCCGCTGCTCACCAAGACGCTGGGAGAAATCGATCCCAATCTGACCATCAGCAGCATCCGCACAATGCAACAGCAGGTTGATCTTTCGTTCGATCAGGAGCGCGCCGTGGCCAGCGTTGCCGGAATGTTTGGAATCGTGGCGCTGCTATTGGCGGCTATCGGGCTTTATGGCGTCACGGCTTATACGGTGGCGCAGCGAACCAATGAAATCGGCATTCGCATGGCGCTGGGCGCAGACCGCTCGAAAATCGTTCAAATGGTGCTGCGCGGGGCTTTTCAGCGTGTGCTGATCGGCCTGATATTGGGACTGCCATTAGCAATTGGCGGCGGCCGCTTGATCTCCTCGGAGCTGTACGGCGTTTCTTCTTGGGATCCTCTCGCGTTGACGGTGGCCGCGGGTGCGCTCGCGATCTGCTCGTTCTTTGCCGCCATAATCCCCGCAAGCCGCGCAGCGTCGATTTCCCCGATGAGCGCGCTGCGAATTGAATAGCAGCTATGGTGCTTACCGTTCTCGCGATTCAGCCGCGCTGAAATCTTCGACGGGCCGATCGTTAAATGGACGCGCGCAGCGTCTGTGCTAGAATTTAGGCGTCCCCACAGAACTGAGGAACCTTGGCGAAACTGCGAATTTCGATTGTCGAATATCTGAATACCGCGCCGCTGGTCTGGGGTTTCACGAATGGCCCGCTGGCGGGGCGCTACGATTTGTCTTTTACGCTGCCGTCCCAATGCGCCGAGGCGCTGCGGCGAGGCGAGGCCGACATCGCCATCATCCCGGCCATTGAATACCAGCGCATCGAGAATCTTGTGGTGTTGCCGGGAATGGCGGTGGCCGCGAAGCAGCCGGTGCGAAGTATCCTCGTGCTCTCGACGAAGCCGATCGAGATGGCCAAGCGCATTGCGCTGGATACCAGTTCGCGCAGTTCCGCCGCGCTGGTGCGCATTCTTGCTGCGGAGAAGTGGGGAATCCGGCCCGAGTTCGTTGACGCAGCGCCCGACGCCACGAAAATGCTGGAGACAGCCGATGCCGCGCTGGTGATCGGCGATCCTGCGCTGCGCATTTCGGTGAAGATGGATCAGCTCGCCGGAAAAGCGCCCAGCGGCAAATCGTGCTGCCAGGGCGATCCGAAAGACATGCCGGTGCCGGGCTACGATTCGATTTTCGCGTATGACGTCGCTTACGAGTGGCAGGAATTAACCGGCAAGCCGTGCGTGCTGGCGATCTGGGCGGGGCGGCGCGAAGCTATCACGCCTGAAGTGATCGCCGATTTTCAAGCGTCGAAGGAATACGGCCTCGCGCACATTTCGGATATCGCCGATGGCGCCGAGGAAGAGCTCGATCTTCCTGAGAAGGATCTCGAGAAATATCTCACGGACAACATCGATTTTTCGCTCGATGCCGCGAATCTCGAGGGCCTCGATCTGTATTATCAAAAAGCGGCGGCGCTTGGGCTGATTCCGCAGGCGCGGCGTCTCGAGCTCGCCGACGCCAAGGAACGTCGCGAAAGCCGGGCGGGCGCGGCGCGGTAACAGCGTGTAAAAACATTCATGGGCATCTCACAACAAGAAGCGCTCGATCTCTTCAATTCTGACGACCTCGTCGGCATCGGCATGGCCGCCAACGAAGTCCGGCGGAAGAAGACCGATCCGCGCATTGCGACCTATCAGATCGACCGCAACATCAATTACACGAATTTTTGCACCGAGTATTGCTCGTTCTGCGCGTTCTACCGCCCGATGGGATCGAAAGAGGGCTACATTCTCACGTTCGAGCAAATCTGCGCGAAGATTGACGAGATGCTGGAGCTCGGCGGGACCGGAATTTTGCTGCAGGGCGGCCTGAATCCCGATTTGAAGCTCGATTACTACGAGAATCTGCTCCGCTCGCTGAAGCAGAAATATCCGCGCGTGCATCTGCACTGCTTTTCCGCGCCGGAAATCATCTGCATCGCGGAAATTTCTGGGTTGAGCATCCGCGACACGATTGCGCGCCTGCGCGACGCCGGGCTCGGATCCATTCCCGGCGGCGGCGCGGAAATTCTCGACGATGAAATCCGCGCGCGAATTTCCCGGCTGAAATGCACGGCGAATGAATGGGAAGAAGTGCACCGCTCCGCACATTCGCTCGGCCTGCGCACAACCGCCACGATGATGTTCGGCTGCGGCGAGAATTTTCAGCACCGCGTGAATCATTTTGAGCGCGTGCGGCGATTGCAGGAAGAAACCGGCGGATTTACGGCGTTCATTCCGTGGATCTTCGCGCCCGAAAATACGCCGCTGGGAAAGAAAGTGCCGGAAGCTACCGCCGTGGATTATCTGAAGACGCTGGCGATCAGCCGGTTGTATCTCGACAATATCGACCACATTCAATCGAGCTGGCTCACGCCGGGAATCAAGATTTGCCAGATCGGCCTGCAATTCGGCGCCGATGATGTCGGCAGCATCTTGATTGAGGAGAACGTGGTTTACGCCGCAGGCGTCCGCAACCGCACCAATGAATCCGAATTGCGCCGCATCATCAGCGATGCTGGCTATATTCCCGCGCAGCGCGACACTCTCTACCGCACTTACTTTTTGAAGCAATAATAATCGAGCGGGAAGAGCGGTGTTGATGTGCCGATCTGCCGAAGTGCCCGCCAACTTTTTTTCGCTGTGCCACGCCTCAGAAAATCGCCGGCTGGCCGCCGGCGCTACGGAAAAGATGGCCGAGCGGCGGGAGGGTCTGAAGACCCTGCCCTACGCTCTCAGCGGAAAAGACGCGGCGGGGACGGCGGCTGTGGGAATTTCGACGGTTATACTTGCGCCGTAGGGCGGCTTGTTCAATAGAGTGATGCCGCCGCCGCACTCCTGCATGATCCCGTAGCAGATGCTCAAGCCCAGACCCGTGCCTTTGCCGACCGGCTTCGTCGTGTAGAACGGGTCGAACGCGCGATTCAACTCCGCAAATCCCGGCCCGCTGTCTTCGAAGCGGATGCGCACACGCTCATGGTGCGCCGAAGCGGAGACGCGGATCTGCCGCTCCTTGCTGTCCTCGACCGCGTCCATGGCATTGGACAAAAGATTGAGCAGCACTTGCCGCAACTCGTCCTCGCCGATAGCAGCCGGCGGCAAATCCTCCTCGATCTCGATTTCCACCTGGATACCCAGCTTGCGGAGATGGTATTCCCGAAGTTGAACGATTTCGCGGACCACGAAGCTCAGATCGCTCGAACGCGCGGCCGTACTGCTCTGGTGCGCAAAATGGAGCAGGCCGTCCACAATTCGTTTCATGCGCCGCGCCTCGTGGCCCAACTTCCCGATGCGCTTGAGCGTCGTTTCCTTCTCGACTTCCTCGCTCAACAATTCAGAGTAGCCGAGAATTCCGGTGAGCGGATTGTTCAATTCGTGAGCCACGCCCGCCACCAATTGCCCCAGCGCCGCAAGTTTCTCGGTGCGCACCAACTGTTTGTGCAGCCGGGTGTTTTCCATCGTGACGGCAAGATCGCCCGCCATCATTTCCAGCTTGGCAATCTCGCCGCGATCGAGTTCGGCCACGCTACGATCGCTCGCGAGCCACAGTCCGCCCACGAGAGCGCCGCGCGGCGAAATCAGGGGTATGAGCACGACAAAACGATCGGTAATCGCTTCCGCGCGCACGCCGCGCCGCCGCGCGAGTTCCCAGGAATCCATGATCAACGAATTGTTGCCCACACGCATCCCGGAGGCGCGCTGCTCTTGATAATTCGTCCAGGTCACTTCGCGTGCGACGTCGCCCAGGCGGCTCGTCTCCGCCTCGGTGACGCCGCTGGCGCTCGCCAGCGAAAGACGCCCGCCTTCGCCGGGGATAAATAGCGCGGCGCGCTTGAAGCTACTGGCGCTGGTGACCGCTTGCGTGATTTCGCCGCATAGCGCGAACGGGTCGCGGCTCGAAAGCAGCCGCGAGCTGATCTGCGACATTTTCTGCAGCAGAAGATTTTCGGAGTGCTCTCTGGCGCGCGCCTCTTCCACCATTTGGGATTTGTCTTCGAGCAGCTTCAGAATCATGCCCATGGCCACAAAGAATTTCGGCACGTTCCACAACTCCGGATTCACCTGAAGCTTCGGAAGGTAGTGCCCCAAAATCGTGGCAGTGGGGAAGACGGCGCCCCACGCAAGGAATCCGCCCGCAACCGCCACGACGCCGGGCGTCCAGCGCGGCACTCGCCTCCAGAACAAAACGCCGCAAGCACCGAACGATAGCGTCAGGATCGCGACGACGGCCAAGTCCGGATTCCCCTGCCATTGATCGTGAAGCGGCCACGCGCTCGTCGCCAGTATGACCGCCGAGAGAATCAGTGCGAAGTAGGACCGGTAACCTTCCTCCAGGATTGTGAACAACACGCTGCCGAGAGTGAGCACCGCGAGCGCGCCGACCAACACCCCGCGCATGTGCCAGCCGAAAGTGATCGCCGTGGCATGGAAGGCCGTCGGCACGCATAGAAAAACGAGAAGCACGCGGCGGCGGAAGCGATCCTCCACCGACCGCGCCATCGATACGATGAAAACTATGCCGGACAATTCCAGCGCGCCGAGATCTATGGACTCGAAGACGTTCTCGATCGTCCCGCTGCGACCTTCGAATATCTGGATCAGGAAGTGAGCGAAGATCAGCGCCCAGGCGTAGGTCCAGAGGCGGACGCGCGTGGAGCTTGAGTGCTTGCGCAGCGCCAGGAAGATTCCGACCAGCACGGCAAGCGTCAAAATTGTGGGCAGTTTGTCCAGCATTATGCTCAAGAACGTATGTCCTGAGGAGACGCGAGATTAGCAGCGCGTGCAGAAACCGCTCAATGGACCAGAAGTACCAGTTTTGGGGATTTCTAATTTTTGGGGTTTATGTAGCGCCGGCCTTTCAGGCCGGCATCTTCGTGCAAGTTCGCGCTACGAGCGAAAGACGCAGCCCTCTAAACGGTCTCATTCCAATAGCTTGCGGATATCGAGCGTCACTTCCGCGCCCTCGGTCAATTCCAGCGGCTCGAAGGGCACAAGCACGCCTTTAACGTAATGCGCACGAACGCGAATGGGCTTCGCGGCGGCGCTCGACTTGGCGGGCTGCTGTGCGCCATCGCCGGAACTCTTTCCGGTGCGATCGAGCGCCAGATTGGCAAGCTTGTCAGCTTCGCGGTTGCGTTCGCGCGGGATGTGGTCGATGGCGAAGTAATCTAGCGTGCGCGCCATCTGCGAGGCGCGCTCGTAAAGCGGGCGCAGATCGGGACTCTTCACTTTGTAGCGCCCCTGCATCTGCCGGACGAGAAGCTCGGAATCGCTGAGGACGCGGAGGCGTGAAAGTTTGTGCGACGTAGCGTAATCGAGGGCGGTGATCAGCGCGTAGTATTCCGCAACGTTATTCGTTTCGCGGCCGAGATATTTTCCCAGTTCAAGAACGCGCTCGCCGTTCGGCGCGTCAATTATCACCGCATACGATGCCGGGCCGGGATTTCCGCGCGAAGCCCCGTCCACAAGCGCCGTGTAAACGCCCGACGGCGCAGCCGAAGCTTGCGGCTCACCGAAGAGCCGCGCGCTGCGAGGCGGAGCGGTGGCGCGTTCACGTTTCATGTTTGTGAGCGATTCATGTGCGGCCCGCGCTTCTTGTGCTGACGCGCCCAGGCGTGCGGGGAATAACCGCGCCACGCGCCGATCTGTGGTAGGGGCGCGGCTTGCTGCGCCCTCTTCGTGCACGATTGCGCCACGCGAAAGTTCGCCGAGCTCACTGTCCCTCGGTCGGTTGAGCTGGCGGCGTTGAATCAACGGTTTCTGCGGGAGGAGCGGGTGGTTTCGGTGGTTCGAAATAATAAAGAATTCGCGTGCAGGTCTCGCAATGATAGATCTCTTCGTTTCCATCGCGGCGCATCTCTTGAAACACGTGCGGCCGGACGCGCATGCCGCAAGCGCCGCATTTCTCTTCGCGGACTTCCGCCAGCGCCGTACCGCCATGTCTGCGCGCGATGCGCTGATAATGATCGAGCAGGTTTTCGGGCACAGCCGCGATAGCCTTGGCGCGTTCGGTTTCAAGAGCGGCTCGTTCCTTCTCCGCAACGGCGCGTTCAGCTTCAATCTTGGCGCGCTCGCCCTTCGATGTTTCTTCCACTTCCTTCAACGCTTTTTCCGAAGACTTGATGCGCCGGTCGTATTCTTCGCCCGCCACCATCTGTTCGAGAAGGCGATCCTCGGCGTTGGCGGCTTCCTGATCGGCCATCTGAGCTTCGTGCTGCAGAGTCTTGAAGGCGTCGTTGGTCTTGACCTGATAGGCCTGATCGCGATATTTGCGGCCCTTCTCTTTCCACTGCTCGACGTCCAACTCGTATTTCTTGCGCTCCTTGAGAGCGGTCAGATGCGCGGCCTTCGAAGATTCCAATTCGGCCCGCGCCGCCGCGACGCGCGCTTCGACTTCAGCGAGTTTTTTGGGAATGGCCGCGAGCCGCGCGCGAACTTCGCTCAGACCCACATCCACGGTCTGCAGCTCGATAAGGTGCTTGATGACGGGTTGCACGGGAGATGAATTCTAACACATGCGTCGCGGCGTTCAGGGTGTGGTACCGCTGGCGTCCCCGCCGGCATCCGGCGAGCACATTCTCTGCCAGAGGCAACATTCACGCGCGGACCACTGAGCAGGACGAATTTTATTTACTGTTGTTCTCCGCGCACGATTTCAGCCTTTACCAACACTTCTGCTCGGAAGATGCCGGCAGGGACGCCGGCGCTACTTTTCAGCGGCCTGATTTGGCGGCTTGGGCTTCGGGGCGCACCGGTAGTTGCGCGCCGCCGATTTGCAGGCGGACGCACGCGTGTCCATGCCCCAGCCCATACTTCAGCGCCGGATAGACGCGCGAAGTGGCAATCGTGAGCGCCAGCGAAACGAGCGCGCGGCGGCCCCAGCGATCAATGATTTTTTCCCGCAGACGATCCGATTCAGCGATGTCGCGCGCCAGCACCGACTTCGCGAAGCGCCAGCCGAGTGCCGCATCTTCCGGCATCGCCGCTTCATTGCCGGTCACGATCGCGCGCAGCGCTTCGGGCTTCACCCCGGCGCGTTCCGCCATCTTCACCACCAACTGCGTGCATGGGCCGCAATCCTCGGCCAGAGTGGCCGTGAGTTTCGCCGCGTACCACGCTTCCTTGGGCACATCTTCGCGATGCTCCGACATCGCCGTGATTTTTGCGAACTTCCAGAACGCCCGCGGGCTCGCGGTATACATGTCGCGCATGTACTCCGCGTCGTAATCGAAATTCTTCTCAAATGCTGCGATTCTTTTCTTCACCAGCCAACCCAACATGGCTTCACTCCTTCGCCGCGTGCCGCACCGGCCACGCCAGCCAAATAATCAGAAGGCCCGGAAGAAAAACGCTAGGCAATTCGCCGAGCAGTTGATGCGCGTGCTCGCGGCCCGCGAACGCATCGCACAGATGAACGAGAGCATGTAGGACGAGAAAGCCGCCGCCTAGCATCGCGGCAGGCCACGCCAGCTTCGGCGATTTAAAAAGCCAAAACAAACTCAGCGCCGTAGCAAGATAGGCGCAGCCAATATCGCGGATGAAATGCATATTCGCAGGCCCGGTTCCCGCGACACCCGGAACAGCGCCATACCAGTTCATTGGGCTGACGAACATCCATAGCGCGTTCGCGCCAAGTGCCAGCCCGAGAATGAGTGTCAGCGCCCGCCGCATCTGCTTTGCACCGGTACTCCCTATTCGACGACCGAAGCGCGCCGATGGCTGCGAGCATCATCCGCCTCGCGCCGCGCCTGTATCGGGCCGTCTTTTCATCAAGTTACGCGTGCGTCTTTTTCGCTCGGCCGTCCGTATAGCTTATATGATAGCCGCGGCAATCTTCGCTGGGGAGGCTCGGGTGGGGCTCGAAGCCGAAGTCAGTCAGCTTCGTCGTGGCGACCTCGACGCGCTTTCTGTCCTGCTGGCCCGCTACCAGAATCGCCTCTATCGCTATTTGCTGCGGCTGGTGCCTGATACGGCCGATGCCGACGATTTATTCCAGCAGACGTGGATTCGCGTGGCCGAGCAGATTCGCAAGTATGATCCCAGCCGCAATTTCGATGCGTGGCTTTTTACGCTCGCGCGGCATTTGGCCATCGATCATCTGCGCCGCCGCCGGCCCGAAAGCCTCGACGAACCAGCCGCGCACGATCCGCAAGGCGCGACGCCGGCAGATCGCTTGCCATCCGCTGATCGACCCGCGCTCGAAGGCCTGATCGAACGCGAGAAGGGTACGCGACTGGCAGAATGTGTTGTCGAGCTACCCGTGATATACCGTGAAGTTCTGAGCCTGCGCTTCGAAGAAGAAATGAAACTCGAAGATATCGCCGTGGTGCTGGACGCGCCGCTCTCGACGGTGAAAACGCGCCTGCGCCGCGGCCTCGAATCGCTGCGGCTGAATCTCGAAGCCCGCTATCCCGGGGAACGTTGGCTATGAGCAACTGCGACCAAATCCGCGATCTTCTGGCGCTCGCTGCTTCCGGCGCGCTCGACCGGAAAGCCGAAGAGCGCGTGGCCGAGCACGTGCGCATCTGCTCCGTTTGCGCGGCCGAGCTTGATAGTTTTCAGCTCGTCGCGCGCGGCCTGCGCCGTTTGCCGACGCCGCAGCCTTCTCCAATGCTGGTGGAGCGCGCCCGCGCCAGAGCCGAGTTTCGCATGGCGGAAGAAACCGAGCAGCGCTCGAATCGCAAAGTTCTGATTTTACTCATCGGCTTCGCGTGGACGCTGCTGATTGTGAGTTGGCCCATCGTGCGGCTTCTGAGCGGCGGCATCGAGACGTGGCTCACCGCGCGCCTGCCGCAATCCTGGTACGCCTTCGCCGGATTCACAGGCCTCGGCTGGCTCGCCGCCGGAGCGGCAGCCATCGTCCTGGCCTGGCACAACCGGCGCGAAAGGGAAACGACATGAGCACCTGGAGCGAACGCATCGCAATCATCCCGCGAACGGCGAAAGTAATCGCTGGCGTGCTGACACTCGGAATCGTTGTCCTCGTCGTCACCCTATCCCATCTTCCGCCGAGTCATGGTGAAGCGCCGCTGCCGCTGGCTGCGAAGATCTGCCTGCCGATCCTGTGCGGCGCACTCACACTTATTATGATTTTGCTGATCGGCTTCGTTTATGGCGACGCGAAGCAGCGCGGCATGCGCTACGTGATGTGGACGCTGCTGGCGATTTTCCTGCCCGACGCGATCGGCATCATCCTGTATTTCATCTTGCGCGATCCGATGCCGGTAACCTGCCCGCATTGCAGCACCAAGGTCTTATCGAAGTTTGCCTTCTGCCCGAGCTGCGGCACATCGCTGAAGCCAACCTGCCCGCAGTGCGGCCAAGCCGTCGAGCCCATGTGGTCGAACTGCGGCCATTGCGGCACGAGGCTCCCCGGCCCGATCCCGCGCACAGCGTAGGGATGCGCGGCCGGATCTTGTAGGGGAGGGTCTTCAGACCCTCCCGCAGTTCGGCCCTCTTCGGTCCACGATTCCGCCATGTACCCAGCCCGAGCAAGGTTGACATACGCACTCGGCCGCGACCTGGGGAGTAGCGGCATCTCGCTCCGGCGTCAACTAAAGCTAGGGGCCGAACTCCGGGAGGGTCTGAAGACCCTCCCCTACAAGACAAAACCCTCGACGCCGATCGACAAGTCTCGCGTAAAATTCTGACAGGAGGAGCCTCAATGCCTTACGTGCAGATTACCTGGGTCGCGGGTCGCAGCCCGGAACAAAAGCGGCGCATCGTTGAGCGCGTCACGGACACGCTGATTGCTGAAGGTGCGGCGAAGCGCGAACACATTCAGATCACCTTCGTGGATTTGCCGCCGACGGACTATGCGGAGGGCGGTGTAACAGTAGCCGATCAAAAGCGCGTGAAATAAAGCGCCGGG
>CAWEVU010000009.1:0-491209 GCA_963812645.1 uncultured Acidobacteriota bacterium | reverse complement strand
TCAAATCCCATCGCTCACCCCACCTATCTTATTGAATCCACTTAGCGTCAGGTCGAGATTTGGGCGCATTTGGGCGCAAAATCGACTTCAACTTCTCGGCTGCGTTGCGCTGGAATTAGCGCGTTCCAGTACCTCTTGGCCAGAGCGAATGGTCCCAGTTGTCCATAGAATGCGACGTATCCCCGAAGTAGCATCCTTCTGACGCCCTGCCGCGTGCGTTCGCGAAGCAATCCAGCGCGCGTTTGGGAAGATCTGTCCTCTTTTTGGACTAAGTAACTCGGTCCACGTTTTGTAGCAGCGCCGAGGCGCGATTGCAGGAGGAATAACAACTTGCCCGCAGGGGGCATCGCAGCGATATCGGCTTACGCGACGTGCAGCGTCGTGGTTTGTCTCCTCCTGGTAGGTCTCTATCGGACGACCGCCAAGAAGAACGCGAAGATTACATCGAGGGCTCACGGAACTCTTGGCGTCGGCATCGGGTTTGTCGTGAGGCCGGTGCGCAGCAGCGAGTCAACGGCCGCAACCTGGGCGCAGACGAATCCTGCGCCGCGATTCAAAGGCGCCACGGCGGATGCCTTTGGAGACGTTCGTTCTGCAGAAACGAGGGGCCGACGTTCCGCTGCTTCAAAATCCTACTACGCTTCGTCAGAAGGGCAGGCTCAACTAGCGATGCTACCTCCTATTGGCATTCCCAACGACGGGCAAGAAGAATCGGCGGCGGCCCTTGCCTCCGAATGCAATTCAATGAACCTCGGCGGGGGGAACTTCGGGTTCCTGCTCCCGCTGCCGCGCGAGAGGATGTATCCGATCCTTAGCTACACTGCTGCAGACGAGGGCGTACAGGCGTTTCTACAAGCGACGGAGGATGCGCAGATTGTGTCTGCCTGTGTCGCTGAGGATGCGGCCGCGGAACCCAACGGATCTCGGAATCAGGATGCAGCCGAATATATGGAGGCCGCACCCGTCGCGCTTGCTGAGGAAAATGTTCCGGAGTTCGACGCGTTCTCTATTGAAGAATCCATCGAGATTGTGGAGATCGCTGTCGCGCCCGTTGAGGACACTGCTGCAGAAAACAGTTGCCCGTTAGTTCACCGAGAAGTCGAGGACATGGAGATCGCACCGGTTCCCGTCGTGGGCGTGAGTATCGAAGAGCTTGACTCACCGCAGGTGCAGACAGTAGCAGAAACGGAAGATCCTCAGTCTTTTCCGGTCACCGATACGGGAACGGAACCACCTACGCCGGCGTTCGGCTTCCTGAGCTTCTACGGCCTGAGTGAACAGCCCTTCGACGTCACCCCTGACCCAGCGTACCTCTATCTCAGTCCGATGTACGGCGAGGCTCTGAGTTCCCTCTCGCAGGGTATACAAAACCTTCGCGGATTCATGGCCCTTGTCGCGGAACCTGGGATGGGCAAGACGACGCTGTTGAACCGGTTGATGGAAGAGCTCCATGAAACGGCGCGTACCGTCTTCCTCTTCCAGACGCAATGCAATTCTCGCGAGCTGCTCCGTTATCTCCTCAGCGAGTTGGGCGTTGAGAGCGAAGCGATGGACGTTGTCTCCATGCACCGCGCGCTGAACGAAATTTTATTTCAGGAGATGCTGAACGGGCGGCGGTTTGTGCTAATCATCGATGAGGCACAGAACCTGGACGCCTCGACCTTGGAAACAATTCGCCTGCTGTCAGACTTCGAAACGAGTCATGCAAAGCTGATCCAGATTGTTCTTGCCGGACAGCCTCAACTGATCGAGACGCTGCTGCGGCCAAGTCTTTCGCAATTGCGCCAGCGCATCGCCATCCTCACCAACCTCGAGCCGCTTTGCGCCAGCGAGACCTCGCAGTATATCGAGCACCGCCTTCGGGCAGCCGGTTCACCGACTGGAGCGATTTTCACCCCAGAGGCCGTGGCGCTGATTGCAGAACGCAGTCAGGGCATCCCGCGAAGTATAAATAATCTGTGCTTCAATGCCCTGCAGTTGGGTTACTCGGAAGAATGCGACACGATTGACGCGCGCATCGTGCAGGCAGTGGCGGAAAAGCTGAATTTGGAAGCGCTTCTCGGACAACCGCACGAGGCAGCCAGCACTCCGGACGCGACTACCGCAGCGCAGTCCGCGTCAACACAACTGGCTCAGCTTCTCTTGGATGCTCTCACAGGTGCGCAACAAGCAGCGCAGCATTCCTCGAACGGGCACAATCCGAAAACCAGCATGGCATTAACCGGGCGGCTGACTGAGAAGCTCAAAAGCCGAAGTTGGGGCAAGGAGTGCGAATTCAGAATTCAAGTGTCATTGGAAAGACAAGGCACAGCCGAGATTCCCGTGGCCGACCGCTACTACTGTTGCAGCATTTACGTGAGCGAAGAACAAGCCAAATACCTTGAAGCCGGTAAACCGGTTAAAATCACGATCGAGCAGGATTGAGCTCGATCGCCCGGGACAAAGCCGCGCGCGATTAGCCCGCAAAACCAGATTTACTTCGTCCGATCGCCTCCGGCGCCCGATTATTTCTTCGGAATTTTGCCGCTGCTTACTTTTCTTCGGCGGGCGTAGCCGTCGCAGGCCCTTCGCCTACGATCTCCAGCACCGCCTCGGTGTCCTTCGCGCCATCGTAATGAATTTGTTTCGCGAAATGCGTGATGAAGCTCCCGGCCGGCATGGCCACTGTCGTGTCCGGATCGAATTTCGGCCCGGTGCCCACCCACCACGTCCCAGAAATCACGGTGATGAAGCGGTCGTTCGGGTGCCAGTGGGGATGGCTCATGTGATGGGGAGTCCATTTCACCAGCACGACGTATAGACCCGGCTTCGAGGGATCGCCCTGCAGGACCGCCATTTTTGCTCCCATCGGATCGTCCTTCCACGGAATTTGATCCGGCAGTTTGTAGGCCAGCGCCTTCGGATCGAGATCGGTGGCTCCGGAATTCGGGGTGCGTGCTGACCCGCGCGCCACGACCAACGCCGCGAACATCGCAATGAATAACGCTGCCATTGCACACTGGCGCACCCGAAGAATCGACATGGTTCCTCTCAGTCGTGGACGGACTCGATGCCGGGATCTACTTCTCTTTGAGCTTCAGCTTGCCGCTGGCCTTGCTCTCTTCGAGAAACGCGCGCAACTTATCGCCGGCGTTCAGAAGCCGAGTCCACTGCTCGTAATACAGCGTGACGGGAAAACGGCCGAGACCGTAAACGCTCACGCCGCCTTTTTCTCCGACTCTGAATTCCAGCTCACCAGCGCGGCGTCCGCCTCCTTGCTTCTCCAATTCCGCCAATTTCGCTTTGAGTTCCTCGTAGGTTGGTTCCGCCATGACTCCTCCTTACACTTGCCGGCTGCGACTGCAATGGATGATAACCAAAAAACTTTCGGCCACTGTAATTTTTCCTACTGATCCGCTCCGGCGGACCGTCAGCGTGCGGGCCCCTGCGAAGTTTCCGAGTTGGTGGTGGTGTCTCCGTTGCTGCCGGCAGCAGTCAGGCGGAGCGTGTGCGCGTCGATATCGAAATCATTGATGACCGCGAAGACTCCGAGCGCCGGGAAATATTGGAAGCGGCCGAAGGTTCCATTGGTCGTGCTCGGGGAATTCCGGTGCGCGGAATCCGGAGGAGCGCTCGCGCTGAAGGTCTGCGTGGTGCATGAGTCTGTGTCGGGATCGTAGAGATAGATTGTCCCGCCGAAATTCGGCCAGCCGACGACCAAATTCTGGACCGTATCGAAAGCCAGGCCGGGAGAGCTTGCATTCATAAGCGCGGAGCAGCCGCTGGCGGTCAGGGTCTGCACCGCGTAGCTGCTTCCGGTGGCGATGTTGATCTTCGTGGCTTCGCCGTTTCCGAATCTCAGAAACAATTTCCTGGTCGGGTCAATGACGACCCTCGTCTGTAACCCCATATTCGAGGCGGCCGAGTTCAGTTGCGTATAGGTATTGGTGCTGTAGTTGTAAGCCCACAATCCGGAAAAATTGCACGAATCGTTGACGAACACGAGATCGGTGTTCGGATCGTACGCAGCTTCGGTGTCGTTGGTGTCGCCGCACGGCGTGCCCGAGCCATTTGTGGGATCCATGCGCTGCCAACCATTTGGGCTGCCCGTACCGACTTTCGAGAGGTCCACCGTCCACGTATCACTCGAAAAGTCACCGTCCGGGCAATACGAACCGCCGCCGAACAAAAACATGCGGTCGGCTGTGGGGATGTAGACGAGAGCGCCGTAGTTGTGGCGCGTATTGGCCGAGCCGTCGGGCATGGTTTCGGTGCACTCGGTCGGCTCGGCGGGGTCGTCGGCACGGACTACCTGCAACGCATTGAGATCGAAATAGTAGAGTTCGTTGCCAGCGTAATCCGTGTGTCCGCCGCCCCAGAACCACAGGCGATTGCGCTTGGTGTCTGCGATGCCGCCAGACCACGCTCGCACTACGCCGGAGCAGAACGACGGGAAGTCGTATCCATATCCGCCGAAGTTGTTCGGAGGACAATTTCCATTCTGCTGCTGTCCTTGCACATCGAACCAACCCAGCGTGGGTGGAATTCCGCCGCCGGACGATTGATTGTTGACCGTCACGTTTACCGCGGGGCTGACCGCGCTATTGCCGGAAGTATCTGTCGCGATGGCGGTCAGCGCGTGGTTGCCGTTCGGAACCGACGCGGTGTTCCATGAAAAATTGTACGGCGAACTCGTATCCGTTGCTCCGACGTTTGCGCCATCAACCTGAAGCTGAACGCTTGCGACTGCAACGTTGTCCGACGCCGTCGCATTCACCGAAATCGTGCCGCTCACGGTCGCATCGTTCGCCGGTGAAGTGATCGAGACCGTCGGCGGCGTGGTATCGGCAGTCACTCTTAATGTCGCGCTGTTGCTGGATGTGTTGCCAACCGAGTTGCTGACGACGACCAGGAAGGCCGATCCATTGTCAGACGCTACGGCCGGCGGAGTCGTGTAACTCGCGGAAGTTGCTCCGCTGATCACCGCGCCATTTTTTTGCCATTGATAATTCAGCGGAGCGGTTCCAGAGGCGACGATGGAGAATGTAGCCGTGTGACCAAGCGCCACGGAGACGCTAGCCGGTTGAGTAGTGATGTTCGGCGGCAGTGGATCCGGGTTCACTGCGAGAGTAGCGGCGTTGCTCGTCACGCTTGCAACCGAGTTGCTCACCACGACCTGAAATTTGGAATTATTGTCGGCCATCGTGGTCGAAGGCGTGGTGTAACTCGCCGATGTCGCGCCATCGACAGCCGCGCCGTTCTTCTGCCATTGATAGCTCAACGGGCTCGAACCAGTGGCCGCGACCGAAAAAGTTGCCGCGGCTCCGGCAAGCACAGTTTGATTGGCGGGCTGAGTGGTGATCGCCGGTGCTCGCGGAGGCGGCGGAGCTTCGGAATTCGAATTCGATGCGGAGCCGGCGCAGGCGCTCAGGAGAAACACGAGCGCCGTGAAAGCGACCACGAGATTTACAAGCGGGCTCCAAATCCTCACGCCAATCTCCCTAGGCGAATATGATGATAGAAAACGACAATCCGACGCCGCGTGCCAATAGGTCAAGAGAGGCTGGAGGACGGGAGCTCGTTCTTGATCTCGAGGACGGCACCATGGTACACCCGTCAGCCATTCGCATCATCAAAACCTGAATTCGCCGAGGGGCCTGAACTCATTCCTTTCGCGGCGGGTGAAAATCAGTAGAATGGGGCGCGAAGAACCGGACTGAGCCCCGCAGGCCGGGACCTTCCGAGTCTCGCCCACAGGCAGGGATGAACTGCATGAGTTCCGACGACGCAGACGATGTAATCTCCGGAGGGTGCCACATGTGCTTAGCGATTCCAGGAAAGATCGTGGAACTCTTTCCCGAAGAGCGGAACCTCGCTCTCGTGGAAGTTGCCGGAGTGCGGCGCCGCGTGGATCTCGGCCTTCTCGAAGAAGACATGCCCGTCAAAGGCGACTGGGTTCTCATTCATGTTGGATTTGCAATGAGCAAAATTAGCGAGCAAGATGCGCTGGATCAGATGAATACTCTCGCCATGCTCGGCGAAGCCGCAGCCGCAATGAAGGAAATCCGCGGCTACGGCCTGGGCCAGGAAGACGGCGATCCGCCCGTCTCCTAGCCGCAGGGCGACGATCGATTTCCGAAGTTGGGGCAAAACGAAATGAGATTCGTTGACGAATTCCGCCAACCGGAACTGATCAACAAAGCTGCGGACGAAATCCGCCGCCTCGCTGATCCTTCGCGCCATTACCGCCTGATGGAAGTTTGCGGCGGCCATACCCACGCCATCTATCGCTTCGGCCTGAAAGACATCCTCCCGGAAAATATCGAGCTCATTCACGGCCCCGGCTGCCCTGTCTGCGTTCTGCCGATGGGCCGCATCGACGACGGGCTTTCGATGGCCCAGGATCCCGATGTTATCTTCACCGCGTTCGGCGACATGATGCGCGTCCCTGGCACGCAAGGCAGCCCGCTCGAGCACAAAGCGCGCGGGATGGATGTGCGCATCGTCTATTCGCCGTCGGATGCGATTAAGCTCGCGCAGGCGAATCCCGACCGGCACGTGATGTTCTTCGCTATCGGCTTCGAAACCACTGCGCCCTCCACCGCCCTCACGTTGATGCGCGCAAAATCACTTGGCCTCGCCAATTTTTCGATTTTCTGCAATCACGTCACGATCATCCCCGCCATCCGCGCCATTCTCGATTCACCGGACATGCGCCTCGATGGATTCGTAGGCCCGGGTCACGTCTCGACGGTCATCGGCTGCCGCCCCTACGAATGGATTGCTGCAAATGAGAAAAAGCCCATCGTGGTTTCCGGCTTCGAGCCGCTCGACATTTTGCAATCCATCGTCATGCTTCTTCGCCAGCTCAACAACGGCGAAGCCCGCGTCGAGAATCAATACAAGCGCGTGGTCCCGTGGGAAGGCAATCGCGCGGCGCTCGCGGCGATGGCTGAAGTTTTTCAGTTGCGACCGTATTTCGAGTGGCGCGGCCTCGGCTTCATCTCGCAGTCGGCGCTGCGCATCCGCGACACTTACGCCGAGTGGGACGCCGAGCAGCGCTTCAACATCCCCGGCTTGCGCGTCACCGATCCTAAGGCCGCGCAGTGCGGCGAGGTGCTGAAAGGCGTGCTGAAGCCTGCACAGTGCAAGCTCTTCGGCTGCGAGTGCACACCCGAGCATCCCATCGGCGCGCTGATGGTTTCATCCGAAGGCTCCTGCGCAGCCTTCTACAATTACGAGCATCGCAAGACGGCCGTGTTGACAAACATCAGTGCCTCGGCCTAAAGGATTAACTCGAGATGGCCACCGCCGTAACTTCCAAGATTCGGTTCCAGGAGCCGCAGATTGAAATGGCGCATGGCGCCGGCGGCAAGGCTAGCCGCAGGTTGATCGAAGGCTTGTTCGTTCCCCTTCTCTGCGATAGTCCCTCAGGAATTTTAGGCGATGCCGCGCAGGTTCAGCTCGACGGAGTACGCGTGGGAATCACCACCGATAGTTTCGTGGTGAAGCCGCTGTGTTTTCCCGGTGGCTCGATCGGTGAGCTCGCGATCAACGGAACGGTGAACGACCTCGCCGTTTCCGGTGTGAAAGCGGAAGCGATTGTAGTCACGTTTGTCCTCGAAGCCGGCCTGCCCACCGAAATTCTCGAAGCCGAAGTCCGCGCCATGGCACAGGCCGCCAAGCGAGCCGGAGTGACAATCGCGGGCGGCGACACAAAAGTTGTCGAGCACGGCAAAGCCGACGGCATGTACATCACCACTACGGGAATTGGCCGCCTGATTCCCGGCGTAAAGATCGATCCAGCATCTGTCCGCCCCGGCGACAAGGTTCTTCTCTCCGGGCCCGTCGGTGATCACGGCATCACTATCTTGCTCGCCCGCGGCGAACTCGATCTCGAAGCCGATCTCCGCTCCGACACGCGCTCCGTGCTTCCGCTGGTTGAAGCGCTCGTGAATGCCGCCGGCGCAGGCGTGCGGTGGATGCGCGACCCCACGCGCGGCGGCATGGCCACATCGCTGAACGAACTTGCGCGCGATTGCGGTCTCGGCGTCGCACTCTATGAAGATAACGTCCCGGTCCGTGAAACGGTCCGCGGCGCCTGCGAACTGCTCGGTCTCGATCCATTTCACATCGCGAACGAAGGTCAGTTTCTCGCGGTAGTAGCGCCAGAGCATGCGGGCGCCGGCCTGGCAGCTTTGCGCGCAACTGATGGCGGCGAAGAAGCCTGCCTAGTCGGCGAAATCCGCGGGCAACCAGCAGGCTCCGTCCTGGCGCTAACGCGCTACGGCGCGAGCCGAATAGTGGACATGCTAGTAGGCGATCCGCTGCCTCGAATTTGCTAGGTGTGGTAACGCCGAGAAACAAATGGCCACCGCGATCGATATCTCGAGCCAAATCGAACAGCGCTTACTCGCGCGCAACGAGCTCAACGAATCCTTCTTCTCGCGCGAGTCTCTGCGTCTGGCCGAAGCATGCCGCGAAATGTCCGAACGCTTTCTTCGTGGCGGGCGGCTCCTAGCATTCGGTCAGGGCCCTTATGCGACTGACGCGCAACACGTGTCCGTCGAGTTCGTCCACCCGGTAATCGTAGGCAAGCGCGCGCTCCCCGCGCTCGATCTTTCCCTGCTCTTCCGCCCGTGGCTCGACGCGCTTCTCACACCCGATGACATCGTTGTGGGCTTCGGCCCGCCCGAAGGCGATCCCGAAGTCTGGGCCGCGCTCGACGCCGCTCGCACCAAACAAGCGATGACGATCGCTCTCCCCGGCCTCGAAGGCTCCTATGCCGCAGCCCCCGCCACGAGCAATCCATTCATGCATCAGGAACTAATTGAAATCCTCTACCACACGCTATGGGAAACAGTGCACGTCTTCTTCGAGCACCGCCAGCTCGGCCACGACGTCGGCGCCGCCGAATTCCTCTATCCATTCCTCGGCCAGGAAAAACAGGAGACGCTCGATATAATCGCCGAAGTCGCCAATTCAATCCTTCTCAAAGTCCGCGATGATGCCAAGCTTCGCGAGCAGGTGGCTCGCACAGAAGCCGAGCAGATCGGCGCTGCCACGCGCGCGATTCGCGAGCGGCTCCAGCGCGGCGGCAAGCTCATCATTTTCGGCAACGGCGGCTCAGCCACCGACGCCAACGATTTCGCCATCGATTGCATCGCGCCGCCAAACGGCTACCGGCCGATCCCGGCCGTCTCACTATCTCTCGAGCCCGCCAACATCACTGCGATCGCCAACGATGTCGGCACCGAAGTAATTTTTCTCCGCCAATTTATCGCGCAAGCGCGCCCCGACGACGTGGCCATCGCCATTTCCACCAGCGGCGGCTCAAAAAATCTCGTCATGCCTCTAGAAGAAGCCCGCAAGCGCGAGATCCTCACCGTAGCGTTACTCGGCTACGATGGCGGCGAAATCAATCGGCGCGGCTTGGCCGACTTTCCTCTCATCGTTCACTGCGATTACATTCCGCGCATCCAGGAAGTTCAAGCTTCGATCTACCACGTGATGCGCGAGTCGTTGGAGGTGCTTTCCCGTGGCCAAGCTTGAGCTTTACGGCACGCGAAGCTGCCCCTACACGCAGGAGATGCGCGAGTGGCTCGAATTTCGCGGCACCGAATTCGTCGAGTACGACGTTGATGCCGACCGCGGCGCGCGGGAAAGAATTCGCGCCCTAGCCATCGGCCAGCGCACTGTGCCGGTCCTCGTCGAGGACGGAAAAGTTCTGCAGAGTGGCTGGCAAGGACGCGGCTGCGTCCTGCCCGGAGACTAATCTCGAATGTCGAGCGCGTGGTCCATCAAAGTACGCGGTGCTGTGCAGGGCGTAGGGTTTCGTCCGTTCGTATTCCGCCTGGCGCGCGCCAATACTCTCTCCGGATGGGTCCTGAATGGCGAAGAAGGTGTCGAAATTTTTGTCGAAGGCCCCGAGCACAGCTTCGATCATTTCCTCGACGGCCTGAAGCGCCAGCCGCCCCCCGCCGCTCAAATCGCCGCGATCGAAGTGCGAATCTGCGCCCCCGCCGGCCTATGCGATTTCACCATCCGCGAGAGCTCCCGCCGCGACAGGCCGACGGTCCGCATACTTCCCGATCTACCTGTCTGCGACGCTTGTCTGCGCGAACTCTTCGATCCAAGAGATCGCCGCTTTCACTACCCTTATATTAATTGCACCGAGTGCGGCCCTCGATTCACTGTAATCCAGAGCCTGCCGTACGACCGTCCGAACACGACGATGCGCTCCTGGCCGCTTTGCCCCGAATGCGCTGCTGAATATCACGATCCCGCCAATCGCCGCTTCCATGCGCAACCGGTCGCATGCCCCGCATGCGGCCCGGGATATTCGCTGGAATTTGGAGGCGAGAACATCACCGGAAACGAAGCCAGCCTCCACCAAGCCGCCGCATTACTTCGCGATGGCAAGATTCTCGCCGTGAAAGGACTGGGCGGATATCACCTCGCCTGTGACGCGCGAAACGCGAAGGCCGTCGCTGCACTTCGCGAACGAAAATTCCGCAAAGAAAAACCGTTTGCGCTAATGGTGAGAAACGCCGACGTTGCGCGCGAGATCATCGAGCTCAACGCCAATTCCGAAGCGTTGCTGATATCCACAGAACGGCCGATCGTCCTGGCCCGAGCCCGCGCAAATCTCGCCGACGTTGCTCCCGGCAACGACGAACTCGGTGTCATGTTGCCTTACACGCCGCTGCATCATCTGCTTTTCGCCGCCGGCGCGCCCGAAATCCTGGTAATGACCAGCGCCAATCGCTCGAGCGAACCAATTGCCTACAAAGATGATGAAGCCCTCGCCCGTCTTTCGGGAATCGCCGACGCGTTCCTAATCGGCGAGCGCCCAATCGCCCGCCGCGTGGATGACTCGGTCGCGCGCGTCGGCGCTCTCGGACCCACGGTCCTCCGCCGCGCGCGCGGCTATGCGCCCAGCGCCGTAGCCGAGATTCCTTCCGATCGCCCCATCCTCGCTCTCGGCGCCGATCTCAAGAATGCAATCACACTCGTAGTGGCCGGCCAAGCCTTCGTCAGCCAACACATCGGCGATCTCGACTACTACGAATCGCGCGTGGCTTTCGAGCAGACGATTCGCGACTTCGTTGAAATGTACGAGATCGATTGGGATGAACTCCTCGTAGTTCACGACGCCCATCCCGGCTACGTCTCGACGGCCCTCGCCCAGGGTCTCCCCGCATCCGAAAAGATCGCGATCCAGCATCATCGCGCCCATATCGCCTCAGTGCTAGCCGAGCGCCAAGAATGGAACAAGCAAGTAATCGGCATCAGCTTCGATGGCACGGGCTATGGCGATGACGGCACAATTTGGGGCGGCGAAATTTTCACCGGCAGCATAGCCGAAGGATTCGCGCGCGTGGCGCATCTCCGCCCCGCGGCGCTCGCAGGCGGCGATGCCGCGGCGCAGCATCCGGTGCAGGCTGCAGCCGGATTCCTGGCGCAGGTCCCCGACTTGCCCAATCTGAAAGCGGCTCCGTTTCGTTTTCCCGATCGCTACGAAAGTGCTCTGGAGCTGATCCGCAAGAACGTCAGAACTTTCGCTACAACATCCGTTGGACGCCTATTCGACGCAGTTGCAGCACTGCTGGGCTTCACGCGCGAAATTACTTTCGAAGGCCAGGCAGCAATGTGGATAGAACATTTGTCTCGGCGCGCGGCACTCGTTAAGCCATATCCTTTTCCGTTCGAGGATGGCGAACTCGATTTCCGGCCGCTGTTGGAGTCCGTAGCGAACGACCGCCTCCGCGGCCGCAGCCCAAGCGAAATTGCCCGCGCGTTCCAGCGAGGAATTGCACATGGCCTCTGCAACGCCGGCAAAACGCTCTCACTGACGCACGGTACGGAAACCGTCGTCGTTTCCGGCGGAGTTTTTCAGAATGAGCTTTTGCTCGAGGATGTCAGGTCATCGATGAATGGAGAGGCGCTGCAAATCTTCACCAATAATGCCGTTCCGCCAAACGATGGCGGCATCAGCCTCGGCCAAGCCGCGATGGCTGCCTTCAGCCACCGGAAAAATACGGGTGTTGCGGTGGACCATGGCGTTGCAGCGAAAATGTAGCTGGCGACGAAACGATGCACGAACTTTCCATCGCGATGAACATCATCGATTTGGTCGAGGAAGAAGCCGAACGTCTCGGCGGCCCGCGGGTGTGCGCGATCCATCTGAAACTCGGCCAATTCTCCGGAGTCGTCAAGGAGGCGCTGCTCAATTCTTACGAACTGGCCTGTGAGCAAACCTCTCTTCACGGAACGCGCCTGGTGATCGAAGAAGTGCCCATCGCGATTCACTGCGCTACCTGCGGCGCGCGGCGGCCCGTGCACTCGACGCAACTGCTCTGCTGCGCCGAATGCGGCACGCCGGCGTTTGAAATCATCGAAGGAAAACAAATCGAAGTCTCAGCCCTGGAGCTGCACCCATGAGTTCGCAACCTCGACTGGTCGAAGTGAGAAAAAACGTCCTGAAGCAGAATGACGTCGTGGCGCGCGCCCTTCGTCAGCGGTTTCGCGAGAGCGAGATCTTCGTCGTCAGCCTTGTTTCCTCTCCCGGCTCGGGCAAGACCATGCTGCTTGAGCGAACGCTCACCCAGCTCCGCCAGCGCTATCGGGTAGCCGCGCTCGTCGGTGATCTTGCCACGGAAAACGATGCCGAGCGCCTAGCCCGCAGTCAGGCCCCGGTCAAGCAAATCACCACCGGCACGCTTTGCCATCTCGAGGCAGCAATGATCGAGCGCGCCCTCGATGGCTGGGAGACTGGGCCCCTCGATTTCCTTTTTATCGAAAATGTCGGCAATCTCGTCTGTCCATCGTCGTACGATCTGGGCGAAAATCTGCGCTTCGTGCTTCTCTCCGTCACCGAAGGCGAGGATAAGCCGCTGAAGTATCCGACGATTTTCAATAGCGCCGACGCGGCCGTGGTCACGAAAATGGATTTGGCTGACGCGGTCGAATTCGACATGCATGCGCTCGAGCGCAATATCCAGGCCGTCCGCCCCGGCATGCAAGTCTTTCCAGTGTCCGCGAAAACAGGCGAAGGAATGGCCGAGTATCTAGGTTTCTTGCGCTCGCGCCAAGCAGAGCTGCGCGCAACAATGCTATCTGCGGATTGAGGTACCACCGGCGCTACCGGAGGAGCGATGCATATCGTCAGCTTGTTATCCGT
The DNA here is from genome assembly GCA_963812645.1 of uncultured Acidobacteriota bacterium. Taxonomy (GTDB): domain Bacteria; phylum Acidobacteriota; class Terriglobia; order Acidiferrales; family UBA7541; genus Palsa-147. The sequence goes on along the minus strand of CAWEVU010000009.1, from coordinate 478,047 downwards.
CATTGCCTTGGGCTTCTTCCTCGGCATGCGGCACGCCACCGATCCCGATCACGTCATCGCCGTGACCACGATTGTCGCGCGCCATCGCAGCGTGAAATACGCGGCCCTGATCGGCGGACTCTGGGGCGTCGGCCATACGCTGACGATTCTCGCCGTCGGTGGCGCGATCATTCTTCTCGGCTGGGTGATCCCCGCGCGCGTCGGCCTCTCCATGGAATTTTCCGTCGGCCTGATGCTGATTCTCCTCGGCATCATGAATCTCACCGGCATCATGCAATGGATCAATTCAAATTTCGCAGGCACCGCGTCCGCACCGCACGCCGAGATTCATTCACATTCCCATAGTCACGGCGATTACATCCACACGCATCCACACGCGCACAATCCCGAAGCTCACACTCACGACCCCGAGCACACGCCGCTGAGCTGGCTCGATCGCCATTTCGGCGGCATAGGCCTCTATCAATTGGCGCGCCCGCTGGTGGTCGGCCTCGTGCATGGCCTCGCGGGATCCGCCGCCGTCGCGCTGCTCGTGCTGACGACGATCCGCGATCCCTGGTGGGCCACGGCTTACCTCGCCGTCTTCGGTGTGGGGACAATCGCGGGGATGATACTGATCACAGCCGCGATCGGCGTGCCGTTCGCCTATGCCGGAAAAGTTTCGCACCGCATGAACTGGGGCATTCGCGTCGCGTCCGGCCTAATCAGCCTGGGCTTCGGCCTGTTCCTTGCCTATCAAATCGGTTTCGTTAGTGGCCTTTTCACCGGCCATCCGCAGTGGACGCCGCGGTAGCGTATTGCGCTGAGGAGAACTATCAACTCCAAGCGCGGCGTTGTGCCCGGCTGGGACCCCTCTGAAGCGTGGGCCCGGCGTGGACGCTCGTCGGCAGAGGATGGTAAGCTTTCGCGCTTGACCTTCGCATGATGAGCGGGCGCGGAATTTTGAAAAGCGAAATTCCGGGCGCGCCGCCGGGATAACATCCGATGGAGCCCGATTCGAAGAATACAGGCAATGCCGCGAGCGGTTTGCGCGCGCTGGCGCAGCCGGTGGCCGCGCCGCTCACTCGCGCCGCTATGTTCCTGGTTGTAACTCTAAAACCAGGCTCCGAATGCCGCGCGATCGTGCGGTCATTCTGCGGAGATCTTGGCGCCGTGCTTCGCGCAGTCGAGACTCGTGATATCGAAGCCGCGCTTTCGTGCATCATGGGAATAGGGTCCGAGGCATGGGACCGGCTATTTGGCGCGCCGCGGCCGGCGTTGCTCCATCCCTTCCGCGAGATTCGTGCCGGAGACCGCCACGCAGTTTCCACGCCGGGCGATTTGCTGTTTCACATTCGCTCGAAGCGCATGGACTTGTGCTTCGAGCTGGCGACGCAAATCATGGCGCGCATCGGAGATGCTGTTACACCGGCAGACGAAGTGCACGGCTTCCGTTACTTCGATGACCGCGATCTCATCGGTTTCGTCGACGGCACCGAGAATCCGCGAGGCCAGGCAGCCATCGATGCCGTGATAGTCGGCGAGGAAGACGCAGCGTTCGCGGGCGGAAGCTACGTCATCGTGCAGAAATATCTCCACGATCTTGACGGCTGGAACGCCCTCTCCACTGAGGCGCAGGAACGAATCATCGGACGCAAGAAGCTCTCGGACATCGAATTGAACGATTCCGTCAAGCCAACCTCAGCGCACAACGCGCTCACAACGATTGTCGAGGACGGGAAAGAAATGAAGATCCTGCGCGACAACATGTCCTTCGGCCGTCCCGCGCACGGTGAATTTGGAACGTACTTCATCGGCTACAGCCGTTCGCCAAGCACAACGGAGAAGATGATCGAGAATATGTTCGTCGGGCGGCCGCCGGGAAACTACGACCGGCTGCTGGACTTCAGCCGAGCCGTCACCGGGAGCCTCTTCTTCGTGCCGACAGCATCATTTCTCGAGGACGTGACCGAAGATCAGCCTACGGCTGCAGCGTCGTCTGCTCCGTCAGCGGAGGCCGATGCTTCTCTATCCGTCCCGGCGAAGCACGAAGGTTCGCTCGGTATCGGTTCCCTCAAAGGAGATATCCCCAATGAATAATCTGCATCGCGAGCTTGCCCCCATTTCCGATGCGGCATGGGCGCAGATCGAACAGGAAACATCGCGCACCCTCAAGCGCTATCTCGCCGGACGGCGCGTGGTTGACGTCCGCGGGCCGGGCGGCGCCGGCGTCTCCGCCGTCGGGACCGGCCACTTGCGGAAGATCGCGGCGCCGAAGGATGGAATTGTGGCGAGGCAGCGCGAAGTGAAGGCATTAGTGGAGCTGCGCGTTCCGTTCGAACTGGATCGTCACGCGATTGACGACGTCGAACGCGGAGCGAATGATTCCGACTGGCAACCGGCAAAGGACGCCGCGCGGCAGATCGCCTTCGCCGAGGACGGCGCGATTTTCGAGGGCTATGACGCCGCCGGCATTGGCGGCATCCGGAAGGGGACCAGCAATCCGATTAAGACGCTCCCGACCGATGTGAGCGAGTATCCGACAGCCATTGCCCAGGGCTTGAGTCAGTTGCGGCTCGTCGGTGTCAACGGCCCTTACGCGGTGCTGCTTGGCGCTGATGCCTACACCGCACTTGCAGAGACCAGCGACCACGGATATCCGGTGCTCGAGCACGTCAAGCGGCTCGTCAACGATCAAATCATCTGGGCGCCCGCCATCGCCGGTGCCTTCGTGCTGACCACGCGCGGCGGCGATTTCGACCTGCACATCGGCCAGGATGTCTCCATCGGCTACCTCAGCCACACCGATGGAGCTGTTCGACTCTATCTGCAGGAGACGTTTACCTTCCTGCTGCTCACCACCGAGGCCGCCGTCGCGCTGGCTCCTCCCGCGAAGGGGAAGAAGGGCTGATGCGCAGGGCGCACCCTAGAGAACGTCGTTCCGCGCGACGCACTACACTAGCTACTTGCTCTTCGAAACTTTCGGTCTCCAAGCACCGCGCGCTACGGCCGGGACGAATGCGTCGAGGCCCTTCGGCGGATACTCGAGCGTTCGCCCTTGCTCCGCGCTCTGATACGCCGTCATCAGCAGCTTCACAACTTCGAGTCCATCGTCAAAAGTAAGCGCCGGCTTCTCGCCGCTCAGAAACGCGCGCACAAAATGCCGGTTCTCGGCCTCATATCCATATGCGGCCGCTTCGCCTGCGACCATGGGCATCTGCCCCGTCTCGGCATTCTGCTTTTCCACCAAATCCTCGCCCGATTTTCCTTTCACCGCGCGGCTGAAAAACAATTTCAGTCCGCTATCGAGCGAATTCCAGGACATCGAATACTCCGGCCCGAGCAATTCGGCCGAGAGCCGCAGCCCAGGCCCGACATAGCTCCACGAAGTGCTGGCCTCGCCAATCACCACGGCGCCGTCATCGCCCTGAAATTCGATGCTGGCGCTCGCAAAATCTTCCGCCGGATGCTTGCGATAATCCACGCTCTTCCCCATTGCGCGCGCCAATTTTTTCGCATACTCAGGCCGGGACCATTTCAGGCTCGCAATTTGCGCCGTAACGCGCAGCGGACGCAGCGACGATGCCGGCGCGCCCGGCTTCGTCAGCAAATGCCGCACGACCATCACCGAGTGGCACATCATGTCGTTCAGGACACCGCCGCCTTGCAGTCGGCCCTGCCAAAACCACGGCATGTGCGGGCCGCTGTGCTCCTCGGCCGCGCGCGCCAGATAAGGCCGGCCGGTCAGCGATGCGCCGCGCGCCCAAAGAATTTCGCGCCCCATGGAAATGGCAGGAGCGAATATCTGGTTCTCGAGATAGCCGGTTGCCAAGCCGGCACGCCGCACCAATTCCGTAATTTTCTTTGCCTCGCGCACGTTGCGCGCCAGCGGCTTTTCGCACGCGATGCCGCGAAGCGTTCCTCGCCCACGCGTGACGGCATCAACGATTTCCTCGATATTCTCGACGCGCGAAAAATTCGGCCCGCAAATCCACAGCGCATCAATCTCCGGCGCCGCGACCATCGCCACAATCGAATCGTAGGCCTTCGTCTCGCCGACGCCCAGTGACCGCGCCAGCGCAGCCGTCTCCGCTGCATGCCTCCGGTTTGGGCTCCAGACGCCGAGCACATCCGCGTCGCGGACGCCGACGAAGCTCTCCAAATGGAATTTGGCCATGAATCCGCTGCCGATCATCCCTATCCCCAGCCGCTTGGCTCCCATAGCGCTCCGCTCCTCGATGAACGCGCCCGATTCTACTGGAGAGGCCATACAGATGTCCGCTTCATTCTCGGTGTTGCGGTGGCGAACGCGACCGTCCCGAATTCGCGCACAGAGAAAGCCTACGACCCTCTCGAATGCCCGTAACAAGCTGAAACTATTGGCATTAGCTCGGAGCTTATTTGGAGGTTCTATTGCACTGCTGGCCGCGGCGTAGCTTGCGAGGAGACCTCATGTTTCAGACGCTCGGCCAGGATGTCCGCTACGCGCTGCGAACTCTCCGCCAGTCGCCTGGCTTCACTCTTGTCGCGATTCTCACCCTCGCCCTCGGCATCGGCGCCAATACCACCATCTTCTCGGTCATCAACGCCGTCCTCCTTCGCCCGCTTCCCTATTCGCATCCTGATCAGCTTGTGTTGCTGGCCGAACATTGGCCGGCTTTCCCGATTCTCTCGGTCTCTTACGACAACTACAAAGACTTCCGCGACCAAAGCACCTCGTTCGAAACTGTCGCCGCCATCCAGCCTTTGAGCTACACGCTCACCGGCTCGGGCGATCCCGAGCGCGTCACCGGCATGCCAATTACCGCGTCACTCCTGCCGATGCTCGGCATCCAGCCGGTCGCAGGACGCCTGATCCAGCCCTATGACGATCGCGTCGGCGGGGCTCCGGTAGTTTTGATCAGCTACGCGCTCTGGCAGCGCCGCTTCGCCGGCAGCCACGACGCGCTCGGCAAGACACTCACGCTCGATAACAATCCCTACACGCTGATCGGCGTTCTTCCCGCCGGATTTCAGATCGTGGCTCCCTCTGAAGTCTTCGTGCCGTTCGAGCCCTGGGCGCATACTCTGCCCGACGATCGCAGTTGGCATACGGGAATTCGCCCCATTGCACGCCTGAAGGATGGCGCGACACTCCAGCAAGCCCGCAATGAGCTGCAGACCATCGCCAAGCGCCTCGAGCACCAATATCCCGAGACCAACACGAACGTGGAAGCGCTGGTCCTTCCACTTCACGATCAAATGGTTTCGAATGTCCGTCCCGCGCTGCTCACTTTGCTGATCGCGGTCGGGCTGGTCCTTCTCATCGCCTGCGCCAATGTCGCCAATCTTCTTCTCGCCCGCGCGACGCAGCGCGAGAAAGAAGTCGCCATCCGCACGGCCCTCGGCGCCAGCCGTGGTCGAATCGTGCGCCAATTGCTCACCGAGAGCGTACTGCTGTCGGTCGCGGGAGGCGCGCTGGGCCTCGCGTTCGCGGCGCTCGGCCTCGATTCACTTCTTCGACTGGCGGTCGCCAGTGTCCCGCGCGCCGAAGGCATCGGGCTCGATCCCACGGTGCTTGGATTCACGGCCGGCCTCGCGATCCTCACCGGCATAGTTTTCGGCCTCGCGCCCGCGTTCCAGGCTTCGCGCCTCGACATTCGCGATCAGCTCAATCAGAGCGGCCGAGGCTCGAGCTCCGGCGGGCAGCATCAAAGACTGCGCAGCGTCCTGGTCGTCGCCGAAGTCGCCATCTCGATGATCCTGCTCATCGGCGCGGGCTTGTTGATTCGCAGCTTTGCGCGCTTGCAGGCCGTCGAGCCGGGTTTCCATCCCGATCACATCCTACTCGCCGACGTGCCAATTTCCCTGACCGTCTATGCCAAGCCCGAACAACAAGTCGCCTTCTTCGATCACCTGCTCGATCGCGTCCGCGGGTTACCGGGTGTGAAGTCCGCGGGCGCTGGAACTACGATGCCAGTCTCCGGCCAAGGCGGCGTGCTGCACTTCAACATTGAGGGACGCGCTCCTAAGACGCCGAACGATTACATCATGGCGGGCTATCGCGTGGTTAGTCCGGGCTACTTCACAACTCTCGGCATCCCATTGATCGCCGGCCGCGCGATCGAGCAGCGAGATTCGCTGACTGCGCCTTCAGTAGTTGTCTTGAATCAGGCCATGGCGCAAAAATTTTTCCCCGGTGAAAATCCGCTCGGCAAGCGCCTGCAAATCGGAGAAACGCCGGACAATTCAATTCCGATGATGGAAGTGGTCGGCATCGTCGGCAACGTAAAGCAAAAGCTGGAGTCTGACGCCAAAGAAGAGATGTACGTGCCCTATATGCAGCCCGTACTGCCGCTATTCGGGCTGACTATCGCGCTGCGCACGAATCAAGATCCCACGGCGATGACTTCCGCGCTGCGCAGCGCCATCCTCGATGTAGATAAAAATCAGCCGCTCGCGAATGTCCGCACCATGGAGCAATCCATCTCCAATTCGCTCGATGCGCAGCGATTTCGCACGCTGCTGCTAGGCTTGCTCGCGGGGTTAGCGCTGGTTCTTTCCGCCATCGGCGTGTATGGCGTGATGTCGTATTCCGTGAGTCTGCGCACGCAGGAAATCGGCATCCGCGTCGCGCTGGGCGCGCAATGGCGCGATGTTTTTTCGCTCATCATCGCACGCGGCTTCGCGCTGGTCGGAGCAGGGATTCTCATCGGCGGAATTGCTTCGTGGCTTCTTTCGCGATTGATCAACCAATTCCTCTTTGGCGTTCATGCCGGCGATCCGCTCACGTTTCTCGGCGTGGCAGTGATGCTCCTCGGCGTCGCGTTCCTCGCCTGCTATCTCCCGGCGCGCCGCGCCGCCCGCGTCGATCCCATCGTCGCGCTGCGCTACGAATAATGGCATCATCGTAGCTCGGACCGTTGAAGTCTCTTCGGCTCCCGCGCCGCGATGAATAAACTCCGCCCTCATCCACATCTCTACGAAATCAACACCTGGGCGTGGCTCGAAGATCTTTCGCTACGCCCCGGGCGGCGCGTGTCCCTCGCCGATGTGCCCGATTCCGAATGGAATCGCCTTGCCGGCCTCGGCTTCGATCTCATTTGGCTGATGGGCGTCTGGGAACGCAGCGCCGAATCGCGCCGCGAATTTCGCGGCGATGAAGCTTCGTTCGCCAATTTTCAGAAAGCGTTGCCCGGCGCGACGCTGGACGATGTCATCGGCTCGCCTTATTCCATCCGCCGCTATCAACCCGATTCGCGCATGGGCGATTGGGCCGCGCTCGACGCGACGCGCGCCAAGCTGAACGCCCGCGGCCTCCGCCTCATCCTCGACTTCGTCCCCAATCACGTCGCCCTCGATCATCCCTGGATTCTCGAGCATCCCGAATATTTCATTCAGGGATCGGCCGACGATTTCGCCCGCGATCCTTCGGCCTTCTATCGCGCCGAGTCAAATTTGGGCACGCGCTTCATCGCCCGCGCCAAAGATCCCTACTTCCCGCCATGGCGCGACGTCGCGCAGCTCAATCACTTCCATCCGCAGATGCGCGCCGCCCTACTCGACGTGCTGCGCGAAATTGCAAAGCACTGCGACGGCTTCCGCTGCGATATGGCCATGCTCGTCCTCAACGACATTTTCGCGCAGACCTGGTCGAACCATCTCGCCGGCGCTGGACCACCCGCCCGCGAATTCTGGCCCGATGTTCGCGCGGCGCTGCCGGATGCAATTCTCCTCGCTGAATCCTACTGGGGAACTGAACGCCGCCTCATCAATCTGGGCTTCGATTTCGCGTACGACAAGTCGCTCTACGATGCTCTGCGCGCCGATGATCCATCCAAAGTCCGCGCCTGCATCAGCGGCGATTTCGCCTACCAAAGCCACCTCGCGCGTTTTCTCGAGAATCACGACGAAGAACGCAGCGCAGCGGATTTCGGCGCCGAGGAGCTTGTTGCCGTCGCGACGCTCGTCGCCACCCTCCCGGGCCTGCGCTTCTACTATCAAGGCCAGCTCGAAGGCCGCCGCATCCGTCTCCCCATCGCGCTGAGCCACGCGGCTTCGGAGCCCTCCGATCCTGCGATCGAAGCTCTCTATCGCCAACTCCTGCAAATCTCCAATGAAGCGGTCTTCCACGCAGGCGCATGGCGCCGCCTCGAGGCCGAGGATATCGGCGACAGCACGGCTTCAAATCTGATCGTTCACGATTGGCAAACGGACAATTGCTGGAAGCTGATCGTCGTGAACCTGGCGAACGCAGCGTCGCAAACCCGCATTCATCTTGGAGACCGCATCGCACCCGGCCGCCGCTATCGCTTCAACGATCAACTCAATCAAGCAGTCTATCTACGCGACGCGGACGAACTCCGCGGCCCGGGCCTCTACGTCCGCCTCGATGCCTTCCACGCGCATCTCTTCGACATTGGCCACGCAAGATAGCCGCACCCTCGCGCGCCCTCTCCGGAACCCCTAGATCACCTTCAGCGTAAGATTAATGCTCTGCGACTGGCCGTTCAAAGTCCCCGTCAGCGTCAAAGTGTAAGTGCCCGGCAAAGTCTTCCCGTTCGGCCCCTTCGCAAGACTCTTGCAGCCCGCTGCGCCTACGGCCAGGCACACAACCGCCGCCAGCGCTGGCGCCCAGCGTCTTCGGTTTGTCCGCGCAAATACGAAGAGCATCAGGATCAATCCGAGCAGCGACGCCACCGGAATCAGCAAAAGTCGCGGCGCGCCCCATCGTCCGGAGGGGCCGGTCACAGGCGGCGTTCCGCTGCAGAACGTCGTAACCGAAATTCCGGTATTCACCGATCCCGTCCCAGTGAGTGTGATGCTCGTCGGCGTCACTGAGCACGTAATCGTCGGCGTGCTAGGCTCGCAACTCAAATCCACGGTGCCGCTGGTCCCCGGCGAGCCCGTCAGCACGATCGGAAACACGGCCGTATCTCCCGGATTCACCGTCGCGCTGGTGCTGCCGTTCCCGCCCGCAGTCAACGTAAACGTGTTGGGCGATTGCGTCGTCCCGCTCAGCGCCACCGTCTGCGGACTATCGATCGCATTATCCGTAATCGTCAAAGTCCCGCTGCTCGGATCCGTGCCGGTGGGCGTAAAGGTGACGTTGATGGTGCAGGAGTTCCCTACCGTCACGCCGTTGGTATCGATGCAACTTCCGCTGGCTACCGCGAACGGTCCGCTGGCTGAGATCTGCGGGAAGCTGATCACTGCGCCGTTGTTGCTGGTGTTCGTTACCGTAACCGACATCGGCGCGCTGGTGGTGTTTTGCAGCGTCGACGGGAAAGTGAGGCTCGTCGGCGCTACCGTGACCGTGGTCTGCGGCACTAGCGTGGTGCCATTCAACGGCACACTCTGCGGGCTGTTCGCCGCGTTGTCTGAAATCGTCAGCGTTCCGCTGCTGGGATCCGTGCCCGAGGGCGTGAACGTCACCGCAATGGTGCACGAAGCCCCCGGCGCTAACGGCGATGCATCGGTCGAACAACTCCCGCCCGAAACTGCGAACGGCCTGCCGTCGCCCGCCGAAATGCTCGTGAACGAAATTGTCCCGCCGCCCGTGCTGGTGTTCTTCACCGTCACGGACATCGGGCTGCTCGTCGTATTCTGCGCCGTCGCCAGGAACGTCAAGCTCCCCGGCGTAATCTGCACAGAAATCACCGGGATCAACGTCGTGCCATTCAACGTCACGCTCTGCGGGCTGTTCGGCGCATTGTCCCCAATCGTCAAAGTCCCGCTGCTCGGCGCCGTTCCGGTCGGCGTAAATGTCACGGTGATCGTGCAACTCGCTCCGGCCGCAAGCGGCGAGCTGTCAACCGCGCAGCTTCCGCCCGACACGGCGAACGGCCCTTCGCCCGTGGAAATATTTGTGAATGTAATCGTTCCCCCGCCCGTGCTTGTGTTCTTCACGGTTACAGTCATCGGGTTGCTGGTCGTATTTTGCAGCGTCGCCGGGAACGTCAAAGTTCCCGGCGTGACCGTCACCGAAATCGTCTGCACGGTCGTCGTGCCGCTCAAGGCCACCAACTGCGGACTGCCCGTAGCGTTGTCCGTAATCGACAAATTCCCGCTGCTCGGTGCAGTTCCCGTCGGAGTAAACGTCACGGCGATCGTGCACGTGGCATTCTGCGCGATGCCCGGGCCGGTAGTGGAGCAAGTGCCCCCCGAAACCGCGAACGGACCGGTCGTAGAAATATTGGAGAAGGTGATGTTCGTCGCGGTGTTGCTCGTATTTTTCACCGTCACCGTCATCGGCGCGCTGGTCGTATTCACGATTTGCGCAGGGAACGTCAGGCTCGGCGGCGTGGTCGTCAGCGAGATTGTTTGTATAAACGTCGTCCCGCTTAACGGGACCAGCTGAGGACTGCCCGTAGCGTTGTCCGTAACCGACAAATTCCCGCTGCTCGGCGCCGTCCCCGTCGGAGTAAACGTCACGGTAATCGTGCAAGTCGCGTTCTGAGCAATTCCCGGCCCGGTAGTCGAGCACGTGCCGCCGGAAACCGTGAACGGTCCGGTTGTAGAAATCGCCGAGAACGTGACGTTTGTCGCGCTGGTGCTGGTGTTCTTCACTGTCACGGTCAATGGCGCGCTAGTGACATTCTGCGCCGTCGCCGGGAAAGTCAGCGAAGGCGGTGTGAAGGTCACGGTGATGGACTGCGCCGCAGTCGTCCCACTCAACGGCACCAACTGAGGGCTGCCCGTAGCGTTGTCCGTAACCGATAAATTCCCACTGCTCGGCGCCGTCCCCGTCGGCGTGAACGTCACGGTAATCGTGCAAGTCGCATTCTGCGCAATTCCCGGACCCGTAGTGGAGCACGTACCGCCGGATACTGCGAACGGTCCGGTTGTAGAAATCGCCGAGAAAGTGACGTTCGTCGCGCTGCTGCTCGTGTTCTTCACCGTCACGGTCATCGGCGCGCTAGTGACGTTCTGCGCCGTCGCCGGGAAAGTCAGCGAAGGCGGTGTGAAGGTCACGGTGATTGATTGCCCGGCAGTCGTTCCGCTCAATGGAACACTCTGAGGATTGCCGGTAGCATTGTCCTCGAGCACAAGCGTTCCGGAACTCGGCGCCGTACCCGTAGGTGTGAACGTCACCAGAATCGTGCACGAAGTGTCCGGCGCGATCCCCGTCCCGCCCGTCGGGCACGTCCCGCCGGAAATCGCAAACGGCGCCGCAGAGCCCGCGCTCGTGATCACCAGATTCGCGACGCTCGAGCTATTGTTCTGCACCGTCACCGTCATCGGCGCGCTGGTGGTGTTCTGCGCCTGCGCTGGGAAAGTGAGGCTGGGAGTGACGGTAATCGTTAGCGGCGAAACGCCGGTACCCGACAAACTCACCGTCTGCACCGTATTCGGCCCATTCGCATTGCTCGTCACCGTCAACAGTCCCTGCACCGCTCCAGCACCGGTGGGAGCAAACGAAACGCTCACGTTGCAGCTTTGATTTGCCGCCAAAGACGCGCCGCACGTCGTCGTATCCGTGAATCCCGCCGAAGCCGTGATGCTGGCGATGGCCACAGCGCTCGCGCCTCCGTTCGTCAACGAAACGATCTGCGCTGGGCTCGTCGCATTTACGGCCTCGTTCCCGAACGCCAGGGTTCCCACCGACAATCTCAGCGGCGAACTATTCAAGCTCTCGGCGGCAATAAACACATTCGAATCGAATACGTGATCGCCCGTATCGGCAATAGCCAGCTTGATGTGGTTCGTCACCCCCGCGTTTACCGGCACCTGCACCGACAGCACCACCGTCATGCCGTCCATTTCCGTATCCAGCGGCGCGGTCGTCGGAAACTGGAAGTCGTTGTTGATGAAAAATTGCGGATTCGAGATCGGAATCGACGAGTCCCTGGAATCTCCATCATTGACGGTGTTGACCGACACTGCCGTATTCGTTCCCGGCAGCAAAGCCGCATTCGCTCCATTCACAAAAAGCCCGAATACGTCGTCGAAAAACCCCACTTCCTCGTTGTATTCATCCGAGGCGAACACGTACTTGAAATTCACCGAATTGCCCACGGGCACGAAATCAAATTCCAGATCCGCGGCATCCATCGTGGCCGTTGAATTCGCCGGCAGCAGCGCTTGCAGGTCCGCATCGCCCGGCAGCCCGTTATTGCGCGTAATGCCCGTCTCGCAATTGGGCCCCACCACGTTCGCCAGGCTCCCCGCGCTCAATATGACTCCACTGTCGAACCCGATGATGTTCTGCCCGCCCGAAAAAGTCCCCGCCGCTTGCGGCGCGCCGTTGTAGGTCACATTGCTGATGGATACGCCGGTTCCAACCAATGTTTGCGCGACACTCGCCGGCGAAAGTGAATCATTCGTAAGGTCAGTGACCGATAGCCCGCTAGCATCCGCGCCATCGCCTATGAATTGGACGAAGCTGAATCCCCCGGGCCCGTTATGTTCGAGAAATACGACCCCGCTGTTTATGCCGTTGCCGTTGGCGTCCACTTCACAGACCTGCGTGGGCGTGAATGTTGTGAACACCGAACACGATTGCCCCGGCGTCAAGGTCTCATCTACGCAATTATCGGTCTCTGTGTAACCCGCCCCCTGAACGAGGGCCGCTGAGATGGTAAGGTCCGCGCCGCTGGTGTTGGTGAAAGTCGTCGTCTGCGTGGTGGACGTATTGATGACTTGCTTATCGAGCTCGATGAAGGCCTGCGGGATCGTCATCGTCGGCGCCACGAATGTGCTGATGATCCCGCTGCTTTTGTCCACCGTACGCACTTGGCTGTCAAACATGTCCGCGACAAACAGATTCCCGTTCGTCGGCGAAACCGCCACGCCCCGCATGCTAAAAAACGTCGCGCTCGTCGCCGGGCCGCCGTCGCCACTGTACGTCGACGGCCCGAACGCATTGCCGGCGGCGTCGGTGAGGATGTGCGTCGACGCGTTGACAAACCGGACTTCGTTCGTGACCCCGTCGGCGATGTACAGGTTTCCGCTGGCATCCACGGCTACGCCCATCGGTTGGTCCAGAGTCGCCGATGTTGCCGGCACGTTATCTGCCGTGTATCCGGTCGTATAATCCCCTGCGTAGACGTTGATGACTCCCGCCGCATTCACGGCGCGAATCGCCGAGAGTCCTACATCCGCGATGAAAATGTTTCCCAGCGTGTCTGTTGCCAGTCCCACGGGCTCGAAAAGCACCGCGCTTGTCCCCGGGCATCCGTCGCCAACATTATTCAGCTTCCCCGCGCAGAGGCTCGCCGCCCCTCCTGCTACTACGGTAATTACTCCCGTGGATTTATCCACCCTGCGCACCAACGCGTTGCTCGTATCGGCGATCAGCAAATTGCCGTTTACATCGATGCCTACGCCTTCCGGCTGATTTAGCGTGGCAGCCGTGGCTTGGCAACCGTCTCCCACAGCGTCCGTCGCCCCGGTGGTGCAAACTGGTCCGGGGCCCGCTACGGTCTTGATATTTCCGTCGGTGGTCACTTCGCGCACCACATTATTCACTGTATCCGCGATGAATACGTTCCCGCTTCCATCCACCGTCACTCCAAACGGATCATCAAGCGTTGCGTCCACGGCCGGCCCGCCGTCCCCGGTGTACCCGGCCGAACCCGTTCCGGCGAACACCGAGACCACGCCTTGCGGCGTCACTTTCAAAATCTCCAGCAACGCCGGCGCGGCGATATAAAGATTTCCGGAGGAATCGAACGCCAGCGCCGTGGGTTCTTCGAGACCGGGTACGGCAGCGGCTTGCTGCCGGCTGGGCATTCGCAATTTTCGCGCGGTTCAAGAGCTTCTTTTCCCAGGCGGCGCGCCGGTTTGAAATTCGCGGCACGACGCGCAGATTCTGCGCCTGTGCGCAGGTGGCCGACAGTAGTAGGGCAATAAAAGCAAAACGAATGACACGCATGGACGACCGCTCCCGGCCGGATTCACACCCCGGACTGAGGAATTTCAGGGCTGCAATTCTCCGCCGTACCCCAATCGCGGTCAAGCATATTCTCCCGATAAAACGGCCCGATTCTGCGCACGCGACCACAGAAATAATTTTTTGCCGCTCTCTTTTCGACCGCAATCCCGTCCGGACTCGCAACTCGGTGGCAAATCGCCGCTGATAGAAAATGCTGTCATCCTGAATCCGCCTAGGCGGATGAAGGATCTGCATTTTCTTCTCTTGCCTGCGCCTCCCCCCCTTTCCAATTGCATTGCCCCCAACGCTTCACTATCATGCGGCCTCTCTCGCCCAACCATGGCCGACGCCCCATCTCCTCCCCAACCCCGACTCTCCCCCGGCGCCGTCCGCCAAATCGGCTTCCTCCCACTTCTCGCCCTCTTCTACGGCTACACCGCCAGCGGCCCCTTCGGTTACGAAGAAATCTTCTCCAGCTCCGGCCCCGGCATGGCTCTTGTCTTCCTAACCTTCGTCCCGTTTTTCTGGAGCATCCCCATCTCCTTCGCCTCCGCCGAAATGAACAGCATCCTCCCGGTGCAAGGCGGCTTCTATCGCTGGTCTCGCGCAGCCTTCGGCGATTTCTGGGGCTTTCAATGCGGCTGGTGGAACTGGAGCGGCACGTTCCTGCTGAATTCTCTCTACGGCGTGCTTTTCATGGACTACATAAAAGACTACATCTCAATCACGCCCAATGAAAAATGGGCCGGCGCCGCGCTCGTGCTCATCATTCTCGCCGCGATGAACGCGCGCGGCATTCAAGTCGCCGGCCGCTTAGCCATTATTCTGCAAGTCGCGATATTCCTTCCGGTCGCCTGGCTCTGCCTCGTCTCGCTCTTCCACTGGCACTTCAATCCCATCCTTCCCTTCGTCCCGCCGGGCCATCCGTTCGGCAGCGTCTTTGGCAAAGGCCTCGCTCTCGCCATGTGGGATTACGCCGGCTACGAGCAACTCTCCAGTTGCACCGCGGAGATGAAAGACCCGCAACGCACCTTCGTCCGCGTCCTCGGCTGGAACACGCCCATGAACATCCTCACCTACACTCTTCCCGCCACGCTCGCTCTAGCCGTCCTCGGCAACTGGCAGGATTGGCAAACCGGCTACATCGTGACCGCCTCGCAGCTAGTCGGTGGCACCGCTCTTGGCGTAGCGATGCTGGTAGCCTCGATCATCGGCGTAGCTTCGCTCTCGAACGCCACCATCCTCTACACCACGCGCATCCCCGCCGCCATGGCCGAAGACGGCTATCTCCCCCAATGGCTCGGCAAAATCCATCCGCGTTACGGCACGCCCGCCCGCGCCATCGCCGTCTCCACCATCGTCTATTGCATCCTCGCCAAATTCCCCGTCGTAGATCTAGTCAACATCTACATCTGGACGCGCATAGCCACATCCATGATGACAGTCCTCGCCGCCTGGCAGCTCCGCCGCAAAATGCCGGATGCCCCCCGCAATTTCAAAATTCCAATGGGAAATTTCGGCCTACTCTGTGTAGTAGTACTTCCAGCAGCCCTATGCGCAGTAAAGGTCTACTACAGCGAGCCAATAGTCTTCCACTGGGCCCCAGTTCTTCTAGCGCTAGGCCCAATAGCCTACGTAATCCTGCGTTACGCGTTCAAACTAAAGCCGTCGTAGGGGAGGGTCATCAGACCCTCCCGCAGTTCGGCCCCTCTTTCTCTTTCCTTCTCTTTCTTTCTCTGTCTTCCTCCGCGCACTCAGCGTCTCTGCGGTGATCCCCTCTTCCGTCCCGAACGTTACCCCACCTTCTCCGCAATCGTCTTCGCCTGCGTAAACAAAAGCAAATAATCCGCCCCGCCCGACTTCGAATCCGTCCCCGACATATTAAATCCCCCAAACGGATGCGCCCCCACCATCGCCCCGGTACATTTCCGGTTCACATACAAATTCCCCACATGAAAATCCTCAGCCGCCCTCTCAATCTTCTTCGCATTCTTCGAATAAACCGCCCCAGTCAATCCAAACTCCGAATCATTCGCCATCCGCAAAGCATCATCAAAATCCTTAGCCTTAGTCACAGCCAACACGGGCCCGAAAATCTCCTCCTGAAAAATCCGCGCCTTGGGCGAAATGTCCGCAATCACCGTAGGCTCGATAAAATATCCGTCATTCCCAATCGCATTCCCTCCAGCCACCAATCGCCCTTCCTTCTTCCCCACTTCGATATATTCCATAATCGATTTCATCGAGCCCTTGTTAATCACCGGCCCCATATAATTCTGCGGATCCTCCGGCGATCCCACCTTGATCGACTTCACGCGCGGCACCAGCTTCTCGAGAAACTTGTCGTAAACTTTCTCCGCCACAATCGCCCGCGAGCAAGCCGAACATTTCTGCCCCTGATACCCAAACGCCGAAAGCGCCACGCCCTCCACCGCCGCATCCAAATCCGCTTCGTCATCCACGATAATCGCGTCCTTCCCGCCCATCTCCAGCACAGTCCTCTTGATCCACACCTGCCCCGGCTGCGCCTTCGCCGCCTGCTCGGCAATCCGCAACCCCGCCTCTTTCGATCCCGTAAACGCGATGTACCGCGTCTTCGGATTCGTCACCAAAGCCTCTCCAGCCGTCGAGCCCGGCCCGGTGAAAAAGCTAACCACATCCCGCGGCACTCCCGCCTCGTACAAAATATCAACGAAAATCGCCGCAATCGTAGGCGAATCACTCGACGGCTTCACAATCGCCGTATTTCCCGTCACGATCGACGCCAAAGTCATCCCGCCCATAATCGCCGCGGCAAAATTCCACGGCGGAATCACCACGCCCACTCCCAGCGGTATGTACCGCAGATAATTTTTCTCCCCGCGCATAGGCGTCAAAGTCTGCGGCCCAGCCAATCGCAAAGCCTCGCGCCCATAGAATTCGCAGAAATCAATCAACTCCGCGATGTCCGCATCCGCCTCCGGCCAAGTCTTCCCAATTTCAAATGTCAGCCAAGCCAGCAATTCAAATCGCCGCTTCCGCAATATTTCCGCCGTGCGATAAAGACAAGCCACGCGTTCCTCGGCCGGCACTTGCTTCCATTTCTCAAACGCCCGGTGCGCCCCGTCCACCGCCTGATTCGCCATCTCCACGGTAGCCTTCTGAAAAATTCCAATCACCTCGCTAGGCTTCGAAGGATTAGTAGACTGAATCTTCTCCTTCGTAAAAACTTTCTCGCCACCAATCGTCAAAGGATACTCGCGCCCGAACTGCGAGCGCACGGAAGCCAAAGCCGCCTCCATAGCCTTCCGATTCTCAGCTGACGAGAAATCAATAAACGCCTCATTCCTAAATTCCCCGCCCCCAGCAACAGTAGTAGCCGCCGTCATCCCAGCCTCCTAATTTCCATTTCAACTTCAATTCTAACCCGGCGAGCCGTAGTAGGGGAGGGTCTTAAGACCCTCCCGCCGTTCGGTCATGTTTTCCCACCGTTCACGCAGCGCCAAATCAAACCTTAAACCGGCTCGCCTCATTTGAAATCTGAAATTTCAAATTTGAAATTCTCTTTCGCACTTGCAGTCGCGCGACTCACCCCCGCCGCCCCCGAAACCGAAATCTCCTCTCATTCGCCTCCACACTAACCTCCCGAAATCCAGCCCTCTCCAATCTCCCCGCAAACGTCCCCGGCTCCACCAAATTCATCACGTCCCCCAATATGAATCACCTTCATGATCCACCCATCCCGGCTATCCACCCCCGCAAACACCGCCCCCGGCCGCAAAACCCGATAAGTCTCCCGCAAAAGCCGGTCCTGCAATTCCACGCTCGGCACATGATGCAACATCGTAAACGACACCGCCCCCGAAAAACGCCCATCCTCAAACGGCATCTCAGTTGCGTCGCCATCCACCACGTCCACATTTCCCCCGCGCGTCCTCTCGCGCAAAGAAGCCGCCAACCCGCGATCAATCTCCAGCGAAGTAAGCCGCTCCACGCGCTCGCGCAAATAATCGGTAGTAGTCCCAGGCCCAGGTCCAATCTCCAGCACGTTCCCACCCAACTCCACGCCATCCAATCCCCAAGGCATAATGTCGTTAAGCACAGTCCTCCGCCACCAATCCGAACGGCAAAGCCAATGATGAATCCAGTTCAATCGATCCCCCGGGTCCGGGCTGTCAGGTGCTCTGCGCCTGCAAGTGCAGGTGGCTCAGCCCGGCTTAATAACGGGTCCGGGCTGATGGTTCAGCCCGGCTTAATAAAATGTAGCTCACCTCTTCAGAGGTGAGGCCTTCGGTTTTTCGCTGTCGGTTTTAGCTTTTTATTTCCGCAACGGAACCACTGCCCACAATCGCCCCTCGCGCAAATAAATCCCCAGCCAAACCAGCACGCCGAAAATCGCCGGAAACAAAATCAAGGGCAGAGGTTGCCCCACATGCCAGTTGGTCTCAACCGCGCCGCCAAGATAACCGGTGAGTAAAATCGCCCCCAACACCGCAGTGCGCGGAATCACGTACAACACGGTGCACGCCAGCAACAGCACTCCCACTGTAAAGATCGTATCCGACGAAAATCCCATCTTCGCCGCCTGATCCACAAACGCCTTCACCCTCAAAACTTTCGTAGACCAATCGAAAGTCAAAAGCGCCACCACCAGCGCTGTAATGATGTAACCCGTCCAAAGCCGGCCTTTCGAGATTGGAGCTCCATCCGTCCGCGATTCCATGAGGTCCTCCGCGATATTTTCCGTACCATGAGCTACGACCCAGCGCCAGCGACGCCGTCCGATCCTCCACGTTCTAGATTCTATCTGGCTCTGTTGACTTCCTCTCGCAAAGAACGAGCTCGTGTCATCCTGAGGGCCGCGCAGCCCGATTTCCGCGTCCATAGATCACAACTCAGCGCGGAAATCGGGCGCTTTGGCGCGGCCCGAAGAGCCTGCCCCGAGTCTTCCGAGGGGATCTCGTAGGACACCTCGGTCCGGTTTTTTTTCTTGCTTCGGACCACGATGTCAACAAAGCCATTCTATCTCCCCTCATGCGCCCGTCGCAAAATCCTCTAATCAATTCGAATCCGATTGCCGAAGATTAACTTGGAGAAGCACGCTGAAGTTCGCCGCTGCGCCGCCGGTCTCCAGTCCAGCCTAGGAGCATTATGAGCATCAGGACAAAATTCGCAGGCATCATTTTCACGGCAGCAGCCGGATTGCTGACGGTTGCAGGCGCCTGGCTGCTCAGCCAGAAGTCCACGCTCCTCACCGAACGCCAGCACAAAGCCACAGCGCTCATCGAAATTCCCTATTCCGTTGTCGCCGCAAACTACCGCCTCGAAACCGAAGGCAAGCTGAGCCGCGCGGAAGCCCAGAAGCGCGCCATCGAATCGATCCAGGTGATGCGCTACGACCAGAACAATTATTTCTGGGTGAATGATATGCACCCGACGATGATCATGCACCCCATGAATCCCAGTCTCAACGGCAAGGACCTGACCGACTACAAAGACCCTACGGGCAAAACTATGTTCGTCGAAATGGCCCAGACGGTCAAAAACCAGGGCGCGGGCTTCGTCTTCTATCGCTGGCCCAAACCCGGCAGCGACAAGCCCGTCCCAAAAATTTCCTACGTAAAAGGTTTCGACTCCTGGGGCTGGGTCATCGGCACAGGAATTTATTTAGACGACGTGGATGAAACCTGGCGCGCCAATGCACGCCGCGCGGCCACCATCGCCTTGACCTGTCTCGCAGTCTTACTCATATCCTCCGGCCTCCTGGCCCGCTCGATTTTCTCGCGCATCGCCACCATCACCGCGCGCATGAAAGGTCTGGCCGAAGGCGAAGGTGACCTGACCCAGCGCATTGAAGTCTCCCTCCACGACGAAATCGGGAACCTCACCAGATGGTTCAACACCTTCATGGCCAAGATGCAAGCCACCATGTCGCGCGTCGGAGCCACAACCGCACAACTGGCTTCCGCCAGCGAAAAAATTTCCGCCTCCACCGCCGAACAATCCGCCGGCGCAAAGGTTCAAAACGATCAGACCATTCAAGTGGCCACCGCCATCGAAGAAATGTCCGCAACCGTATCCCAGATCTCCGAAAATTCCGTGAAAGCAAGCGACGCCGCGCGCAAAGCTTCGAGCACCGCGTGGGAAGGCAGCCGCACCGTTGATCAGGCGCTCGAGAGCATGCGCGAGATCGCCCAGTCAGTGGGCGACACGGCCGCAAAAGTGGAAGCGCTCGGCACCCGCTCCGAGCAAATTGGCAAAGTCGTCGGCGTGATCGACGCGATCGCCGCGCAAACCAATCTCCTCGCCTTGAACGCCGCCATTGAAGCGGCGCGCGCCGGCGAGCAAGGCCGCGGATTCGCCGTGGTCGCGGACGAAGTGAAAAACCTCGCCCAGCGCACCGCCAAAGCCACCAAAGAAATCGCCGCCATGATCCGCGGCGTTCAGCAGGAGACCAAGAACGCCGTGGACGCCATGCAACTGGGCACCCGCCAGGTCGAAGCAGGCGTCCTCACCACCACCAAGGCGGGTGAGTCGCTGCAGCAGATCATGCAATCCACCGAGCGCGTCGGCGACATGATCACTCAAATCGCCGCCGCCGCCACCGAGCAATCCGCAGCCACGCAACAAATCAACAACAGCGTAGACCAGATCGCCAACGTAACCCGCAAAACCGCCGAAGGCGCCGACGGCACAGCCAAAGCCTGCCAGGACGTCTCAAAAATGGCCCTCGAGCTGAAAACGCTGCTGGTCGGTTTCAAGCTAGGCGAACCAACACCCACCCGCCCGGAGAAGCGCCCAGCCATGCCCCCGGCAGGCAAGGGAATCTCTACCGCGGCAACGCACCGCGTCGCGAGCCCAGAATCAGAAATCGAGATGTCCCCAGTAACCCGCGAGCCGTGAATCAACTCAATCGTTTGCAACTTGGCCCCATACGCGGAAGGTCTTCAGATTCTGTGTGACAACTCCGAATCTTTGTCAGGGCACGGCTTCAGCCGTGCCGCAAGTGTCGCAAAATGAGTACGGCTTTAGCCGCTGAGGTTCGTCTTTTCGAGTTTCCCCACAGGCCCGCTAGCTCTCCCGCATTTCGGCCCCGCCATTTGCTTCCACCCGCCATCCGAACAACAAGAGCCAGGTCAGTCGCCCGAGCCGATCGCCTACCACGAAAAACGTCGTCAAATCAAAAACTCCCTGTAACCTCCTCCCACCCCATCGATTCTAATAATTATCAGCCCCCGATTCCCCGCCCTCAAATTTACGAGTCACCAGCTCTGAAATCACGCGACGCAACCCCGAGCAGTCGAAATCGAACCGCGCATCACCCCGGCAAGCCGCCGATCACGGCATCGCATGACAGCTTGGCGGAGCCGCAATCAAAAACCAGGAGGAACCCCGATGGAACCAAGAATTGACATCCTGAAACTCCCGCGCACTTTCCTCGAGCCGCTATTCGGCTTTGGCAAATACCTCAGCCAAAGCGGCCTCGATGAATCGCTGCTCAACCTCGTCAATCTGCGCGCCTCGCAGATCAACGGCTGCGCCTACTGCATCGACATGCACTGGAAGGATCTTCGCGCCGCCGGCGAGCACGAGCAGCGCCTCTACGGCCTGGATGCCTGGCAGGAATCCCCGTACTACACCGATCGCGAACGCGCCGCACTAGCCTGGACCGAAGCAATCACAAAGCTAGGCGAAGCCCACGTCCCCGATGACGTTTACGCGCTAGCCAGCAAGTCCTTCACCGAAAAAGCCCTAGCCGACCTAACTCTAGCGGTAATCGCTATCAACAGCTGGAACCGCCTGAACATAGCCCTAAGAACGGTCCCAGGCACCTATCAACCAGCAAAACTAAGAGAACTAAAGAAAGGCGCCTAAACCCGAACAAAGCAAATGTTCGATCAAATCCGCCGAAATGTAGCTCAGGTCTTCAGACCTGAGGCCTTTCGCCGTTATCTTTTCCGAGGCCATACCCGGGCGCAACCCTCTAGCCGCAACATTCAAAAAGGGCCGCGCCCGGTTTCCACCAAGATCAACGTTCGCTCCCTCTTGCTCCCGTAGGGGCGGGGCTTGCTCCGCCCTCCGACGACCTCCCCACCCAATCCACGCCACGCTAAACCGCCGGCCTGAACCGCGTCGTTGATACCGGCCGTTGCCTCTTCCTCGTAGGTGCGCCGCTTGTTTACCCTGAGACTCGAAGGGCCTCCCCCGCTCTTGGCCAACATCTCGAATTCTCGAAAAATTGAAACCAACGTACCATTGACTGAACTTAACTCTTACGCTATATCCCCTAAAGCAGCGCGCAGTCCCTAACTGCGGGGCAGGTCCGGGTCCGGGCTGGTAATTCAGTTCGGCGAAAAGCTTGAGCCCGCCGCGAGTCCGCGCAAAAATTGAATCTGCAGGAGCAAGTCCCAGATGCGAGGAGCAATCGCTAGCCGTCGTAGGGGAGGGCTTTTAGCCCTCCCGGTGTTCGGCCCTGTTCTCTCCTACCAGCGACCGATCGACCGCCCAGAAGTCCAAATTTCTAATCGGGACGCCGAACGATTAGAAACGCCCGTAACTCAAACAAAACAAACGATCGGCGACGATTCTAATCGGGACAAAAACGCACTTTCTATATTCACGATTTGCAGCGGGATACAGAAATTGCGCACACAAGAAAACTCGGCTTCAAAGCGCCTCGGCCCCGGGGCGCTCCCTGACTATCTTCCTGGGAGACCCATCCGAACGCAATTTCTAATCGCGTGCAAAATTATTAGAAATCGCCGTAACTCACACAAAACAAAGGACGGAGGTCATTTCTAATCGCGTGAAAACACTAGCCCAATAGCCGGTTCACCCAATCAGCTCCCGCACCGCCTCGCCAAACGCCCGCGTATGACGGTCTACGTCGCCCTCCGAAGTCGCCGGCGACATCAGCGCCATATTATGAAACGGCGTCATCAGCACCCCGCGATTCAGCGCGTGCAAATGCAGGAAGCGCTCTAGCGGGAAGTCCATCGCGGCCGCAGCCTCGGCTCCGTTTCGAGGCAGCGTCGCGCGGAACTGGTACTCGGCCCGGCAGCCTAGCCGAGTCACGTGCCACGGCAGCTTGGCGCCGGCAATGGTCGCCGCCACGCCGCGCTCGAAGCGCTCGGCCATCGGGATCATCCGCGCGAACGCCGCGGGCGTCAGGACGTTCTCGAGCGTCGCGCGCATCGCCGCGAGCGACATGGCGTTGCCCGCGAGCGTGCCGCCGATGCCGCCCGTATCGCAGTCCTCGATGTGGATGCGCTTCACGATGCACTCGGCCACTTCACGCGTGAAGCCGTAGGTCGCGGCAGGAATGCCGCTAGCCAGCGGCTTGCCGATCACGAACATGTCCGGCTCGAGCGAGTGCTCGCGCGAATAACCGCCCGGCCCGGCGCAAATCGTATGCGTCTCGTCGAGAATCAGCAGCGAGCCGAACCGCCGCGTGAGATCGCGCAGCGCCGCGTGGTAGCCCGCGTCAGGATGAATGATCCCGACGTTGGTCATCACCGGCTCGGCGAGCACACAAGCGACATCGCGCGAAGCCAGCGCAGCCTCGAGCGCCGCGAGATCGTTGAACTCAACGACCTTCGTCGTCGCCGCAGGATTCACCGGCGGGCCGATGTTTCCGCGCCGCGGCCCGACCGAGCCGTCCGCGAGCAAACTCGCAAAGGATTCGTCAACGGTGCCGTGATAGCAATAATTGAAAACGAGAACGAATTGCTGCTGGGTGATTTCCCGCGCGAGGCGAATCGAAAAGCGATTCGCGTCCGTCGCGGTCAGCGTGAATTGCCAGTACGGCATGCCGAATCGCCGCACCAGCTCTTCGCCGACCCAGATGGAATCCTCGGTCGGCAGCATGAACGTGAGGCCGCGATGCGCCTGCGCCGCAATCGCGTCGGCCGCCGCATCGGGCGAATGACCCGTCATCGCTCCGGTATCGCCGAGACAAAGATCGACGTACTCGATGCCGTCCACGTCGATGAACCGACTACCCTTCGCCTCGGCCACAAAAACCGGAAATGGACCGGCCCATTTCACCATCCAGTTCATGGGTACGCCGTCGAGCAGCGAAGCCCGCGCGCGATCGAACAGCGCCTTCGATTTCGGCCGCTCGGCAATGAAGCGCTTCTCTTCGCGGATGGTCAATTCGGCGATACGGGCGGGATCGATGGAATGAAATGCAGAGGAAGATTGCATTGACGCAGTCATTCGTGGAGGCCTCGAGGCGCGAAGGTTAACACGGGAACGTGCATCACGCACCGCCGCGCTTCAAAGTAGCGCCGGCGTCCCCGCCGGCATCTTGCGAGCGCAGAGGTTGGCTAGCAGCGATCTCACGGCCGGACCGAAAAAGCCGGCATTGGTTGACACGATGCGTCCGGCTTGCATTTCACACGTGGCGCAAGTCGCGCTCGTAAGATGCCGGCGGGGACGCCAGCGCTACAAATTCGGATCGCCTCCGCTTCGATCAGCGTAGGTCTTTGAGGATTTCGCGGGCGGCGTTGAAACCGGATGCCCCGGTCAAACCATTGCCCGGATGCGTCCCCGAGCCGCACAAGTAGAGCCCGCGAATCGGCGTGCGATACCTCGCCGAGCCCAGCAGCGGCCGCATGGTGAAGATCTGATCGAGCGACATCTCGCCGTGGAACGGATGCCCGCCGGTCAGTCCATAAGTTTCTTCGAGGTCGCCGGGCGTGATCACGTGGCCGCCGAGAATCAGCTCCGGCAAATCGGGCGCATATTGCGCGAGCGTATTCACCACGTTGTCGCCGAACGCCTCGCGCTGGCTGTTCCAATCGCCATCGCGCAGCTTAAACGGCGCGAATTGCACGTGAATGGACATCACGTGCTTCCCCCGCGGAGCCATCGACGGATCGAGGATCGAAGGAATCGAGACATCGAGATAAGGCGCGGGCGAATATTCGCCGTACTTCGAAGCATCGAACGCGCGCTCGAGATAATCAATGCTCGGCCCGACGTGAATTCGCCCGCTGAGCGCCGCCGAGGGATCGTTCATCGAAAGCGCCGCGGCCGTCGAAACGTCCTGCAACGCCTTGAAATTCGGCAGGCGATCGAGCGCCAGATTGATCTTCGCCACGGTCCCGTTCGCGCGGAAATTCTGCATCTTCACGACGAAGCCCGGCGGCAGATGCACCGGATCGGTCAATTTGAGAAAGGTTCGCCGCGGATCGGCGTTCGAGATCACCGTCTTCGCAGATATCTCGTCGCCGCCTTCGAGAACGAGCCCGGCCGCTGCGCCGTCCTTCACCAGAATTCGCTCGACGGCAGCGCCGGTGCGAATTTCAGCGCCGGCCTTCGTCGCGGCTTCAGCCATCGCTTGTGTCAGCGCGCCCATCCCGCCGCGCGGGAACGACGACGAACCCGCCGGATGCGGATCGGCCGCCGCGCGCAGCAGAAGCAGCGCAGTGCTGCCCGCCGACCACGGACCCAGCGCCGCGCCGAAAATTCCGCGCGCGGCAATTGCGCCGCGAAGCAGTTCCGTCTCGAAAAATTCCGAGGCGAGATCGGCGACGGCCATCGGCCCCCAGCGCAGCAGCCGCATCATGTCTTTTTTGCCAAGCCCGCGCACGTTGCGCCCGACCTTCAGCAGCTTCCAGATTTCATCGGTCGAAGGCTTGTCGATGTCCGGCGGCGTGAGCGTGAGCACGTGCCGCAGGATGCTGCCGTAACGCTCGAGCGCGTTCGAAAATTCGACGTACTTTTCGGAATCATTCCGCGAAATGCGCGAAAGATGCGCCGCGGTATCCGCGGGATTGGAGAACAGCAGCAGGCCGTGGCCATCGGGCGAAAGCGCGAAGAGGCGGATGTGCGGATGAATCATTGAGAGGCCGTGGCTCTCGAGCTCCATATCGCGCACGATTTCCGGAAGCAGCGGCCCATCGGCATAGGCGAGCGTGGAGCATTTGAAGCCGGGATGAAAATCATCGGTGATGGCCGCGCCGCCGACAACGCCGCGGCGCTCGACGACCAGCGGCTTATAACCCGCTTTGGCGAGATAGAACGCGGTGACCAGGCCGTTGTGGCCTCCGCCGAGAATGACGATGTCGCGTCCCGCGGCCAACTATCTCGCTCCCTTGTCTTTCAAAATTTCGAGCGCTGCAAGACGTCCCGGCGCGCCCATGATTCCGCCGCCAGGATGCGTCGCCGAGCCGCACATATAAAGGTTGCGAATCGGCGTTTTGTAACGCGCCCAGCCGGCGACCGGCCGCAGGAAGAAAAGCTGCTCGAGCGAAAGCTCGCCTTGAAAAATATTTCCTTCGGTGAGGCCGATGCTGCGCTCCATATCGAGCGGCGTTTGCACCTGGCGGCCGATGATGATGTTTTTCAAATTGGGCGCGTATTCGGAAATCGTGTTCACCACGGCGTCGCCGAATGCCTCGCGCTGGTCGTCCCAGTTCAAGTCGGGCTTCAGTTTGTAGGGCGCGTATTGCACGAAGCAGGACAAAACGTGTTTGCCCGGCGGCGCGACCGATGGATCGGTGAGGCTCGGGATCACCATGTCGATGTAAGGCCGCTGCGAGAATTCGCCGTACTTGGCCTGATCGTAGGCGCGTTCCATGTATTCGACGCTCGGCGAAATCGACATCGCGCCGCGCAGGTGGCGGCCTACGCCCGGCAGGCAGGTGAAATCCGGCAGCGCATCGAGCGCGAGATTCACTTTGCCGGAAGAGCCGCGATATTTGTAGCGCCGCACCTCTTCGACGAAATCGGCAGGCAGATCGCGCGTATCCATGAACTTGAGGAAAGTGAGATTGGGATCGACGCTCGAGGAAACAATCGTGCCGCGAATTTCTTCGCCGCGATCAAGGACCACGCCTTCGGCGCGGCCATCCTTGATCAGGATTTTCGAGACGATCGCTTCGGTGCGGATTTCCGCGCCGGCTTCGCGCGCCGCGTCGCCAATGGAATTGGAAATCGCGCCGGTGCCGCCGCGGCTGAAGCCCCAGGAGCGGAACGCGCCGTCAATTTCGCCCATGTAGTGATGCAGCAAAACGTAAGCCGTGCCGGGCGAACGCACTCCCAAAAACGTGCCGATAATCCCCGACGCGGACATCGTGGCCTTGAGCACGTCGGTCTCGAACCATTGATCGAGAAAATCTGTCGCGCTCATAGTCATGAGCTGGACGAGGTTGTAGCGATCGTCGGGTTTGAGGGCGCGGAAGCGCTGGCCGAGGAAATATAGCTTCTTCAGATCGCGAGGATCGAGCGTGGTCGGATCGGGCGGCACCATCGCCAGAATCGGCTTCACGAAACGGCACATCTGCACCATTTCCTTGCCGAATTCTTCGTAGGCTTCCGCATCCACTTTCGAATGGCGGGCGATTTCGCGGCGCGTCTTGCCGTGATCGTTCACGCGCCACAGATAATCGCCGCTGGGCATGGGCGTGAACGTGCCGTCGAGCGGCAGAATTTCGAGGCCGTGGCGCGGCAAATCGAGATCGCGAATAATTTCAGGCCGAAGGAGCGAAACGACGTAGGAAAAGACCGAGAATTTGAAGCCGGGAATGATCTCTTCGGTGACTGCCGCGCCGCCCAGCACGTGGCGCTTTTCGAGCACCAGCACCTTGCGCCCGGCGCGCGCCAGATAGGCCGCGTTCACCAGGCCGTTGTGCCCGCCGCCGATAACGATTACATCGTAAGAAGAAGCCATGCGATGAGTGCGGATGCTTCCGAGGCCGGGCAACGCTCAGAAACAAAGCGGCGGGCCCGAGGCGCGGACATTCTACAGGCCGCAAGGTTCAACGCACAAGGAAGAACGCGGCGCGCGTTGACCTGAGGTCAGGAGAGAGAGTGTGGTGGTTTGGTTTCGGATTAGCGCGTTAATCGGACAAAGTCGCGCGGCGCATTGGTCTGCCGCATGTCAAATGCAGCGTATTGCATCTTGACAGGAGCGAATATTTCTTCTACATTGTATAGGTAATGTCTATTCGGGACTACCTCGGGGAATTCGAGCACATAGTAGTTCTGGCACTGATGCGCCTAGGTGACAGGGCCTACGGAGTCACGGTGCGACAAGAGATTGCTGCACGTACACAGCGTGACGTTTCTGTTGGTGCAATCTACGCCACCCTGGACCGCCTGGAAACCAAAGGCTATGTGACGTCGCGGTTGGGAGAACCAACTTCCGAGAGGGGTGGACGCTCCAAGCGTTTTTTCAGAGTTACGGCAAAGGGAGTGTCCGCTGTCAATCGCACCCACCGGGCATTGCTGAGTATGTCGGAAGGTCTCAATCTTGTTGGGAGGCATTCATGGAGTCACGCATCCTTCGGCCGCCTGTCATAGCTGTTTGGCTCGTCGGTTTCTTCACCCCTGATAAACAAACTGAAGCCATACAAGGAGACCTGGTCGAGGAATTTTCAAGCCTCGCGTCGTCATCAGGTGTTGCTACTGCGCGCCGGTGGTACTGGCGACAGAGTATAAACACGGTGGCACGTCTTATGGGCGCCGGATTTTGCGGAGCGCCTTGGTTGATTGCTGGCGCCGTACTCGGAGGGTGTTTGTTGTTGTGGTTTGGACTGGGATTAGCGGACCTAGCATTGTTCCACTTCAGACTACTGTTTCACTTTCACTCCAAAGTATGCTCATGGCCTGCGGGCATTCTTGGTGCAAATCCAGATTGGACGCTTTCTGCTGATGATGCTTGTTGGTCTCTGTCGTGGCTTTGGCGGTCAAGGGAAGAGAGATGGTCACCGCGATAGCTCTAAGCCTTGTCTGCGCCGCGTTGAGTGGGCTTGCGTATCCGGTGTGGACGATGATGCACAACGCAGAACTCGCCACTACCGGTGAGGGCCTTTCAGTTTGTGAGTTCGATTGCAACTTTATTCCGGGTGCGGCAATCGTGCGTGAAATTCGATTTACATTGGCGCGTCAGCGTCTTAGTGCATGACCGCGGTTCTTGCTCCGACAACTATCCAAATCCTCCCTTAGTATCCCGATTCGTCGTCTTACCGGACATGTTCGATCAGCGGATCAGCCAGGATTTAGGTACGGGGGCGGCCAAATCTTCCCGGGATTTTTCCACAGTCGTCCACAGGCTTCCACAGGCTTTCGGCGCGATTTTTGTTGACGCTGCAAATGGAAAGATTTATTTTGCGCGCAGATTGAACCGGAAGCTTGAAGACTTAACGGTTCGGTCGGGACTTAGCGAACACTTAACCGTTTTTGCGGGACCGACCGGAACGGAAAGTTGTAAGACTTCACGAGGCAGCGAAGGCATCGCAGGAGCCGAAAGGCAAGTGCGGAGTCGAGTTGAAGCGTGAAGCTCGGAGAAATGAAGGTGCAGTCCGGACGCCGCAATAGCTTCACCGCTGTTGCAGCACCGGCTGCATCCGAAGTCTCGGAGGTTTCGAGATTCGGTAAAGAGGTTGCGAAAGCCTCACGGCTTTTGCGGCGCTCGACGGAATCAAGAAGCTCGCAGGTTGTACGACACAGTTTGGAAGACGCGACTGGCCGCAAGGCTGTTGGGTCGCCGGATTGGCCGGGACGCCTGTAAACTTACGGATCGATTTAGAGGGCGCAACACGCGAAAGCGTCGTTGCGCCCTCAATTTTTTTGGACCGCCTCGTTCTTCAGTTCACTCGCACCGCATCGCAGGCCATAATATCGCGCGACCAAGCATCACTCCGACTACCATCTAAATCACTCCCTTTAGCAGGCCTGGCACGGGAGTCCAGATCGCGCGTCGAGGGTTGCGGGGCGTGTGACGCGGAACTATAATTCGCGCGCTAAATTGTCGTGGAGCTGCGGGGCAGAAAACCCAACCGTAAACCGGGCGGGTGGTGAACCCCCGCCCCTACAAGGCAGGAGATAACGTGCCGATCGGGACTGCTGTGCATGACCGAACATTTCCGCTTTGCGAGAGTTTGAATTATCGCGAGTGGTCGGGGTATTACGCGGTCAGCGTTTACGAGATGCATCACGAGCACGAGTACAACGCTATTCGCAATGCGGCGGCGTTGATTGATGTGACACCACTGTTCAAGTATCTGGTCACGGGCCGCGACGCTACGAAATTGGTCAATCGGGTGATCACGCGCGACATTAATAAGGTCGCGGTCGGGCAGGTGATTTACTGTTGCTGGTGCGATGAAGCCGGCAAAGTGGTGGACGACGGGACGATCACACGGCTGGAAGAGAACAAATATCGCTGGACGGCGGCCGATCCGAGCTTGCGCTGGTTCAAGCAGAATGCGCTGGGGCTGGACGTTCAGATCGAGGACATTTCCGACAAAGTTGCGGCGCTGGCTCTGCAAGGCCCGACTTCCGGGCGGCTGCTGCAACGCGCCGCTGAAGCAAACATCACGAATCTGAAATATTTTCGATTCACGCACGGGAAAATCGGCGGCGTCGAAGTGGATATTTCGCGGACCGGTTATACCGGCGATCTCGGCTATGAGATCTGGATTCCGTGGGATGAGGCCGGGCGAGTGTGGGACGCCTTGATGGCCGCGGGCGGTGAATTTGATATTCATCCGGCGGGAATGCTGGCGCTGGACGTGGCGCGCATCGAGGCGGGGTTGATTTTGATTGAAGTGGATTATTTCAGCAGCAAGAAGGCGCTGATTGATACGCAGAAATATTCGCCGTATGAAATCGGGCTCGGCCGCCTGGTGGATTTGAAGAAAGAGCACTTCATCGGCCGTACGGCGCTCGAAGAGGAAAACAAGCGCGGCGCGAAACGGCTGCTGATGGGCCTGGACGTGAATTGGCCGGATATCGAGCGGCAGTTCGAAACGGTTGGACTGGCGCCACAAATTCCGAGCGCAGCTTCGCGCGTGGCCGTGCCGGTCTACCGCGGCGGATTGCAGGTGGGCAAAGCGACTTCGACGACGTGGTCACCGACGCTCAAGAAAATGATTGCGCTCGCGTCGCTTAATCGCGAGCATGCGGCCGCGGGCACCGAGCTTCAGGTCGAATTGACGGTGGAAGCGGTGCGGCAAAAGGTGCGCGCCACGGTGCGGGAGCTGCCGTTCTTCAATCCTCCGCGCAAGACAGCGACTCCGATTACCTAGAAGCGGCTGGGGCGGCCGCGGCGCAGAAAGGGAATAATGCATTATCGAAAATCCGGGCCTCGATTTTGCGTTGAGGCCGCAAGCGAGTGCGCGCGGGGCTCGACGCTTCTCTTCCTGATATTCTTGTTCGCGTTCACCGCCATGCCGCTTGTTACTTCAGGCCAGCAAGCATCGCCCAAGGGCAAATGCCCGCCGCCCACTCGCAAGGACGACGTGGTGGACACTGTTCACGGCGTGCAGATCCCCGATCCCTACCGCTGGCTTGAAGATCAGAACAGCGCCGAAACGCGAGCGTGGATTGACGCGCAGGATGCGTGCACCGCGGCGGTGCTCGATGCGGTGCCGGGGCGCGCGAAGATCTCGGCGCGGCTGAGCGAGCTGATGAAAGTGGATTCGTATCATCCGCCGGTCGAGCGTAATGGAGTCTACTTGTTCGAGAAGCGGCGGGCGGATCAGGAATTGTTTGTGCTTTATGTGCGCCATGGACGAGAGGGCAAGGATGAAGTTCTGGTGGATCCACATGCGCTGAGCGCGGACCATTCGACGAGCGTGGTGATCGAGGACTTGTCTCACGACGGATCGCTCGCGGCTTACGGAGTGCGAGCGGGCGGACAGGATGAAGTGGAAATTCATTTCATCGACACGGCGACGCGCAAGGAATTGCCCGACCAATTGCCGCGCGCGATGTATGAATCGCTGGCGATCGAGCCATCGATGAGCGGCGCTTACTACACGGTTTTGACGCCGAAGGGCGGGCGCGTATTTCATCACGTGATGGGAACCGCGGCGAGCACAGATGAGCTTGTGTTCGGCCAGCAATATGGAAGCGACAAGGAAATCGCCGCGAGCGTTTCGGACGACGGACGCTGGCTGCTCATCGTCGTTTCCTATGGATCGGGGAGCATTCGCACCGATTTGTACGTGAAGGACCTGCGAAGCGGCGGCCCGTTCCGGCCGATTGTGAACGACACGGAAGCGCTCTTCTTCGGCGATATTTCGAGCGGGCAGCTCTACGTCAACACGAACTGGAACGCGCCGAACTGGCACGTCTTTCGCGTGGACCTCGATCATCCTGCGCGCGACGCGTGGAAGGAAATTGTGCCCGAGTCCGATGCTTCGATCGAGAATTTCGGAGCGTACGGCGGGAGATTGTTCGTCCAGTACGTTCGCAACGCGTCATCCGAGTTGCGGTATTTTGATGCGGACGGGAAACCGGCGGGAAAGGTGCCGCTGCCATCGCTCGGAGCCATCGCGGGGTTGAGCGGCGACTGGGGCTCGAATGAAGTTTTCTTCTCATTCGAGTCGTTCAACTTGCCGCAGACGATTTACCGGTTCGACGTGAAGCGCGGCGCTGGCGAAAAATGGGCACAGCCGGCTGTGCCGATCAAGAGCGATGCATATGTGGTCGAGCAGGTTTGGTATGAATCGAAAGACAAGACGAAGATTCCGATGTTTTTGTTTTACAAGAAAGGGATGGCGCGGGACGGGGCGCGGCCTGTATGGCTGACCGCTTATGGCGGATTCGATGTGAACGAAACGCCTCTATTCTTCGAACCGGCGGTGGCCTGGGCCGACCGCGGCGGAATTTATGCAATGACGAATTTGCGCGGCGGCGGCGAATTCGGCGAGGCCTGGCATCGCGCGGGGATGAGGGAGAAGAAGCAGGCGGTGTTTGACGATTTCTTTGCGGCGGGCGAATGGCTGATTGCGAATAAATATACCAGCCGCGAGAAATTAGCGATTCAGGGCGGAAGCAACGGCGGATTGTTGATGGGCGCGGCGATTACGCAGCGACCGGATTTGTATGGGGCTGTGGTGTGCACGTATCCGCTGCTGGATATGCTGCGCTTTCAGAAGTTCATGGATGGGCCATTGTGGGTCGCGGAATATGGCTCGGCGGACGATGAGGTGCAGTTCAAGTATTTGCTGGCTTACTCGCCTTATCACAACGTGAAGGATGGGACGAAGTATCCGGCTGTGCTTTTTATCACCGGCGATGGGGATACGCGCGTTGCGCCATTGCATGCGCGGAAGATGGCGGCGCGGTTGCAGGCTGCGAATGCGTCGGGCCGGCCCATTTTGCTGCTCTACGACACGAAGTCGGGACATTCGGGCGGGCGCCCGCGCAATAAGGAAATCGAGGAGCGGATCGATATTCTGAGCTTCCTTTATTCGCAACTCGGAGTGAACGTCGAATAACGAACGCGCTCGATCGGCGTCAATTCACGTAAAGCGCACGCGGAGCGCGCAGCAAGCCGCGCCCTCGCCGCGTTATGGGAGATGAAATGATTCGAGGGATGGGACGAGGAGTGTGCGCGGCGATTCTTTTGGCGGCGAGCGTGGGGTTGTGGTGCAGCAGCGCGCGAGCGCTGAGCGCCGGCGGAACGATTCGGCTTGCCGTGGATGCGACTTCGGCGCCGCAGAAGATTTTGCATATCAACGAGACGATTCCCGTAAAGGCTGGAGCGCTGACTTTGTATTACCCGGAATGGATTCCGGGCGAGCACGCGCCGGACGGGCCGATCACGGATGTTGCGGGACTGAAATTTAGCGCGGGCGGGAAGGACATCCCTTGGCGGCGCGATTTAGTGGATATGTTTGCGTTTCATCTCGAGGTGCCGGCGGGGGCCGAATCGCTCGATGTGCAGCTCGATTTTCTGCTTTCCGCGGCGGCGTCCGGTTTTTCGGCGGGAGCTTCGGCTACCGGGCAGCTCGATTTGCTGAGTTGGAATCAGGTGCTGCTGTATCCGAAGGGATCGCCGGTCAGCGATATTTTCTTTGAGCCGAGTCTGCGGCTGCCGGAGGGATGGAAATACGGAACGGCGCTGCCTGTTGCGGGCGAATCGGGAAACGAAATTCATTTTCAGCGCGTGTCGCTCGAGATGCTGGTGGATGCGCCGGTAATCGCGGGGCGTTTCTATCGCGCGTTCGATTTGACGCCGGGGCAGACTCCGTCGCACGAGATCGATGTGGCAGCCGACAGCGACGCGGCGCTGAATATGCCGCCGCAGATGGAACAGCACTTCAAGAATTTGATCGCCGAGGCGTATGCGCTATTCGGTACGCGGCACTACCACGATTATCATTTCCTGCTGACGTTGAGCGACGATACGGCGCATTTCGGGCTCGAGCATCATGAATCGAGCGACGATCGCATCCCGGAGCGCTCGTTGATCGATGAGGTGCTGCGCATTGATGCTGCGGGATTGCTTCCGCATGAGTACACACATTCGTGGAATGGAAAATTCCGCCGTCCCGCCGATCTTGCGACGCCCGATTACCAGCAGCCGATGAAGGATGATCTGCTGTGGGTCTACGAGGGATTGACCGAATATATCGGCAACATTTTGACCGGGCGCAGCGGGCTTTATTCGCCGGAGGAGTATCGCGAGCATCTGGCCGCCGATGCCACGGAGTTTGAATACACGCCGGGGCGGACTTGGCGGCCGCTGCAGGATACGGCTGACGCGGCGCAACTGCTTTATTTTTCCGCCGGCAACTGGGAGAACTGGCGGAGGAGCGTGGATTATTACGGCGAAGGCGAATTGATTTGGCTGGAAGTGGACACGCGCATCCGGCAATTGACGGGGAATAAGAAATCGCTCGACGATTTCTGCAAGATTTTTCACGGCGGGCCGGGTGGAAAGCCGGAGTTGAAGACCTACACTTTCGAGGATGTGGTGGCGGCGCTGAATTCCGTGGTGGCGCACGATTGGGCGGCGCTGCTGAAAACGCGGCTAAATTCGGTCGAGGCTCATGCGCCGCTGGGCGGAATCGAGAACGGCGGATGGAAGTTGATCTTCAGTGAGGCGCCGAATGAAATCGAGCTGGCTGCGAATGAAGCGGCGCACCGCTCGGATTATCGCGATTCGGCTGGATTGCTTCTGAATGATGATGGCGCGGTGGTGGACGTGATTCATGGAAGCGCCGCGTACAGTGCGGGAATCGGCCCGGGAATGAAGATCGCGGCGGTGAACGGCCAGCAATTTTCGCCGGATGTGTTTCACGAGGCGGTGGATCGCGCGAAAACGTCGCCGCGGGCCATCGAGCTTTTGATCGCCAACGGAACTTACTTCAAATCTTATGCGCTCGACTATCACGGCGGGTTGCGCTATCCGCATTTGGCGCGCGTCGAGGCGCAGCCGGATCTGCTGAGCGACATCATCAAGCCACAGGCGAAGTAGCGCGGGCTGATTGCGATGGCTACGAAGCGAACGCAAGAGCCATGGATGCAGGCGGACGATTATGGGCGCGGGTTGCCGGATTTCACCGTGAACCTGCTGGTCCGGGATGTTGCGCGGTCGGTGGCGTTCTATCGCGACGTGTTTGGCGCAAAAGTGCATCATTCCGATGCGGATTTTGCGGCGCTGCGGGCTGGGCGGATTGAATTCATGTTTCATGCCGATCACACTTACGAGCATCATCCGTGGTATGCGGAGTTGACCGACGGCGGGCGGCGCGGACTCGGCGCGGAGTTGCGGCTTCTTCAATATCGATCCGGATGAGCTCGAGAAACGCGCGATCGCAAGCGGAGCGCGGATCTTGCAGCCTTCGCAAGACAAGCCGCATGGTTGGCGCGATGTGATCGTCGAAGACCCAGACGGCTATGCCTGGGCCGTCGGCATTCCGAAGTGAAAGCTTGATGCAGGGCGTTTTGAAATTGTTGGGAGGAAAGATGTCACGTTTCATTCAGAGTTTGGTACTAGCGGCACTCGCTGCCGTCTTTGGCGTCGCAACATCGGCGCAAAGCGAGAAGCGGCCGATGACGTTCGACGATCTGGTGGCGATGCATCGCGTGAGCGATCCACAGATGTCGCCCGACGGGCGCTACATCGCTTACACCGTCGCGACGCCGGATCGAGAGGCGAATCGCGTCGCGCCGAACATTTGGATCGTGCCGACGTCGGGCGGCGAGCCGCGGCAATTGACGCGCGGCGGCAGCGATCAGCGTGCGCGATGGTCGCCGGATGGAACGAAGCTCGCGTTTCTTTCGGCGCGCGAAGGCACGACACAAGTTTACTGGATCTCGCTCGCGGGCGGCGAAGCGACGCGCCTCACTTCCCTTTCGGGCGGCGCGGACAATGAATTGTGGTCGCCGGACGGGAAGATGATCGCTTTTGTGTCGAGCGTCTATCCCGATTGCGCGGAAGACGAATGTAACGTGAAGCGCGACGCCGAAAAACAGAAGAGCAAGATGAAGGCGCGCGTCTATACCAAGCTGCTGTATCGCCACTGGACGACTTGGTGGGACGGCAAGCGCAGCCATCTTTTTGTGATTTCGGCCGAAGTAGGAAAGCCGCGCGATTTGACGCCGGGGGCGGATTACGATGTTCCACCTTTCAATCTGGGCGCACCGGAAGCCATTGGCTTTTCGCCCGACAGCACGGAACTCGGCTTTACCGCAAACACGGATAAGGATGCAGCGACGAGCACAAACGGCGACATCTTCACCGTGGCGGTGAATGGATCGAGCGCGCCGAAGCGGATTACCGACAATCCGGGCGATGACTGGGGGCCGGTCTATTCTCCCGACGGAAAATGGATCGCCTATCGCTCGCAGCTCACTCCCGGCTTCGAAGCAGATCGCTGGCGGCTGATGATTTACGAACGCGCGGGCGGGAGACGCTACAACCTGACTGAAAATTTTGATCGCAACGTCGATCGACCATACCGAAGTGGACTGCTCGGACAATCACAGATCCGATTTATTATCTCGAAATGCTCCGGAAGAAGCAGCCGCTAATGCCGATCTATTCGACTCCGCTGCTGCGCCGTGGAAGCACGCCAATGACGGTCATCGCGGACAGCTTCAACATGGAGTTCGACCTGAGCCGCGACGGCCGCACGATTGCGTTCACGCGCACCAGCTTGACGATGCCGCCGGAAATCTTTGTGGCGAAATCGGACGGAAGCGACGTCCGCCAGCTCACGCACCACAACGACGCGCGGCTCGCGCAGCTCGATCTTTCGAAAGCTGAATCATTTTGGTTTGCCGGCGCCGAAGGAACAAAGGTGAATGGCCTGATCGTACGGCCGCCGAATTTCGACGCGACGAAGAAATATCCGTTGCTGTTTCTGGTGCATGGCGGGCCGCAGGGCGCGTGGGACGACGAATGGGGCTACCGCTGGAATCCAGAGGTGATGGCGGCGCCGGGATATGTCGTCGTGATGGTGAATCCACGCGGCTCGACCGGCTACGGACAG
Source organism: uncultured Acidobacteriota bacterium (assembly GCA_963812645.1). Classification (GTDB taxonomy): domain Bacteria; phylum Acidobacteriota; class Terriglobia; order Acidiferrales; family UBA7541; genus Palsa-147. The sequence continues at coordinate 440,991 of CAWEVU010000009.1, read as the reverse complement.
AAATTCACGTCGGAGATCAGCAAAGACTGGGGCGGCAAAGTCTACACGGATCTGATGATCGGTCTCGACGCCGCGATTGCGAAATATCCGTTCATTGATGGATCGAAAGTGTGCGCGGCGGGCGCGTCCTACGGCGGATACATGATGGATTGGATGGCCACGCACACCGGCCGCTTCAAATGCATCATCAGCCATGCCGGGCCGTACGACGCGCGCAGCATGTACGCCACCGAAGAGCTCTGGTTTCAGGAGTGGGAATACGGCGGAACGCCGTGGGAGCATCCGGAGCTGTACGACAAATGGTCGCCGGAAAAATATGCGAGCGCGCTGGGCAAATTCAAGACGCCGACGCTGGTCGTCGGCGGCGAGCTCGATTTCCGGATTCCGTACTCGCAAGATTTGGAATTCTTCTCCGCGCTGCAGCGGCAGGGCGTCCCCTCGAAGCTCGTGATTTTTCCTGATGAAGGCCACTGGGTGCTGAAGCCGCAGAACAGCGAATTCTGGTACAAGACTTTCCTCGAGTGGCTGGCGACGTACCTGAAGTAAACGCAGACGACAATCTATGCGACGGAATGATTGGAAGCGGGCGGCCCGCAGACCGCCCTCTTCCCGGAGTGGTTATTCGAACTGCGCGGCGGCGGCGCGTCCCTCGAAACGAATCTGCTGGATTGAGTCATTGTCGATGACCGCTTCGTCACTCGGTGACTTGGAATTGAGCTGGATCCAGTGGCAGGGTATCTGAGCGACCACCTTGCCGTTTCTTTCGACCTCAATCTGGCTGGCGTTTTCGTCGGCCCGCACTTTATAGCTGCCCGGGTCGAGCATTGTGGTACCGATGTGGACCGACTTTTCGAAAGTCAGCATAGCAGTGTCGGTGTGAGCCCAAGCGGGCGCTGCCATCGTCAGCACCGCCGCAGCAAACAACAAATCGCAGTACCGAATTTTCATTTGCCGTGATCCTCCGTTGTTTTGATTTGTCCCGGAAGAGGTTCAAAAGGCCGGACCGAGAGCGCGGGGCAGGCATCCGAAATGCAGATGCTCAGTCCAATGGGATGCCGGGGAGCGGCGCAGGCGATGCCTGCAAGATCGTCAATTTTTTTTCAGAAGCGCCTGATAGCTTCCGAGCGTGGCTTCCACCATGCGATCGTCTGTGAATTTTTCAGCAATTGTGGCGCGGGCGGCGTCGCCGAAGCGGCGGGCTTCCTCGCGATTGCGCAGCAAGCGCTTGACGCAAACTGCGAAGGCGTCTGGGTCGGGCTTGGGCACGAGAAGGCCGTTTTTCTCCGACGCCACAATTTCTGGGACTCCGCCGCTGGCGACACCGATGACGGGCAAGCCGTAGGACATTGCAGCGAGCATCGAAGTGCCGAGCGGCTCGGCTAGCGATGGAAAGAGAAAAATATCCAGCGCGTGATAGATACTCTCGATGTGCTCGACGAATCCCGCGAATAATCACGGCGCGGAAGACATTGAGTTCGTATGCGAGCTTCTCGAGCGCGGGGCGGCTCGGGCCATCGCCCGCCAGCAGCAGATGGCACGCGGGGAAATCTTTCTGGATGGCAGGCAGCGCGCGGATGAGAGCTTCCTGTCCTTTTTCCGGCAATAGATAGCCGACGCAGCCGAGAAGAGTGTCCGCGTCGCCAATCTTCCAGTGATCGCGAAAGGATTCACGTTCGCCGCGCGTTGTCGGTGCCGGAAGTTTCACTCCTTCGTAGATAACCTCTATTTGATTTGAGGGAATACCTGAACGGACTACGCTTTCGGCGATGAATTTCGAGACCGCGAAGATGCGTCTGGCAGCGCGATAGCGCGCGAGCGCAAAGGGGCCGCGGCTGAGTGGATTTGCGACGCGGCGCTGAGCGATCAGCACGGCGCTGCGATGTGCACGCGCGAGCCATGCGAGCGTGAGGCCGTGAGGATCGTGCGCGTGAACGATATCGTAGCGATGCGCGCCCATCAACTTCTCGCAAGAGCGTAGAGCCGTCCCAGCGGACGCTGTTCGCAGGGATTGCGTGGACGTGGAAAGCCTTCATCGAGTGCACGGCGTTCGAGTTCGCCGCCGTCGAGCGCGAGTAGCTCGACGGCATGACCGCGCGACTTGAGGCCGTGAAGCGTCAGGAGAGACTTGATTCTGTCCGCCGCGCCAGTCCGGGCGGGTATCTATGTGGATGGAGGAGATGGTCATCTGCTAGAGCCGGGCCGTCAAACGCCGGAGTTTAGCATCGCCGGTGGCTGTGAGCCGCCGCAAAATCCGAAACGAGTCAGCTTATCGAAGACTACCGCCGACTGACGATCTCTCAGCTCGCGAATCACTAAAAGAGGCGGCAGGGACGCCGGCAGTACTCTGCGGCAAGTACTTAGCTTTTTATTCCGTAATTCCCACAATTGACTCTTTCGCATCGGAGTGAGATTTTGCGAGCCCTCGAACTTGGGGAAGGAGGCTGGCGAAGATGGCGATTCGTCGAGCCGGGGTCTGGGTGTGCATCTGCGCGGCGTGGGCGCTGCTGATCGTGAAGGCGACCGGCGCCGATACGTTTACGATCACGAGCAATCCGCCCGGCGCTACCGTGGAGCTGGACGGCGTTGTGGTCGGCACGACTCCGTACGAGATGAAGGTCCCGGGCGGCTACTTCCACCGCGTCCATACGGTTTTCAGCGACCGGCTTGAGCATCCCATGGTGGCGCGCATATACAAGGATGGCTTCGCGGCACAGGAATTTGTGCTCACGCAGGGACCTACAAATGGACGATATCAGGCGATGGGCTGAACCAGTCAACTTATTACCTGCTGAAGACCAAGCACGTGGACGTGTCGCTGCAATCCGCGACGCTGCTTCGACGGCGGAAATGTAGTGCCGGTGTCAGCGCCGGTACGGTCCACCGAAGCGAGCGGGTCCGCGCAAGGAAGCTCTCGGCTGAAGAGATCATGCGGCGAGCGATGCCGGCCGTGGTGCGGCTCGATGGAGAACATTCGCAAGGTAGCGGATTCTTCCTCACGGATAACGGAATCATCGCCACGAACCGACACGTGGCGGACGGAGAGGCGAGCTTTTTCGTAGTGACGGCGGCGGACGTGCGGCTGCTGGGAAAAGTTGTTTACTCCGACCCGAGCCTGGATCTGGCGCTGGTGAAAGTGGATGGCGTCGGATATCCGCGCTTGCCGCTTGCCGATCTGGCGTCGGTCCGGCCTGGCGCGACGGTGTTTGCCATCGGCAATCCACGCGGTGGCTTGCCGGAATCGGTGACGCGCGGGATTGTGAGCGGAGTCGGGCGTGTCGAAAAGCACGAAGGGACGTGGATACAGACCGACGCCGCGATCAATCCGGGGAATAGCGGCGGGCCGTTGGTGGACGAGACGGGAGAAGTCGTCGGAATTGCCACGTTTAAGAGCGTCGGACCTGACGGCATCAAACTCGAAGGGCTAAATTTTGCGCTGAGCGCGCAGGATTTGATCAACGTGATGCAATCGCGAGATTCCGGAAGCATCGCTGGGATTCGACCCGGAGAGTCGCGAGCTGGATGGCAGCGGGACTGTCGCCGTACATTCGGAGCCGGAGGGCGCGGAAATTTATGTGGACGGGAAGTTTGTCGGCGATACGCCGTCGATTCTGCCGCTGGGAACGGGAACGCACAATGTGGTGGTGAAGGCGGACGGGAAGAAACCCTGGGAGCGCAATCTGGACGTGATCCGCGATAGCCAAACGCAGATCAAGGCAGTGCTAGAGCCGAAGGGTTAGCGGCCCGCAGTAGCACAGCCCACTCCTGGCTGTGTCCGCGTTTGCCCACACGCAGGAGGTCAACAACGCCCGGAGCCGGGCGGGCAGCGGCTTAGAATTTCCTCCAAAATTCCCGGAATCTCGAAGACCGCACGGTTCGGCATTGCAGCGGTATTGCGCTTGAAGCGCTCGAGTGTGGCTGGAAATAGTAGCTCGCGCACGGCGGGCTCGATCTGGCGAAAGCTGCGGACGACCAGTCCGATTTCCTTCTCGCGAATCCAGTCGGCGTTGTACCGCTCCTGCGGCAGCGTCCATGAATTGCACTCCGTGATCACCGGCAATTGCTTCGCCACCGCTTCGCTTAGGCTGCCGGGGCCGGGCTTGCCGATAAAGAAATCCGAGAGATGCATGTAGTACGGAATCTGCTTTGTGAATCCCTCGACGAACAGAGGTATGCGCGAGCGGCGCGCGCGCAGAGACTGCGCGAGCTTGTCGTTGCGGCCGCAAATGGCGATGAGTTGCATATCGAGATCGGATTTATCAAGGGCTTCGACGATATCGCCAATTACGTTTGAGCCATGGCCGCCGAAGAGGATGAGGCCGGTCGGGAGATCGGGCGATAGACCCAGAGCTTCGCGGCCGGCCGCGCGGCCCGTTTCGATCGGCTCGTAAAAGCGCGGGTGAAGAATCATGCCGGACGCGCGATGGACTCGATCGGGCGAGTGGCCGACTTCGAGGCACTGCGCGACCGCGTGCTCCGTGCCGCAGATGAACTCCTGCTGCTGCCTTTCAATCCAGAATCTCGGCGGATAATTGGCGAGATCGGTGAGGATGGTAACGAACGGCCGCCCGGGATAAACGAGCTGCAAACTCTCACACAACTCGCTATTGAAGTGCGGGATGAACGAAACGACCATATCGGGTTCAGCTTCGCGCCAGCAATCCGCTAGCATGCGCACGCACGGCCGATGATAGGCGGCAATGGCGACCTGCAGGACGCGCAATAACTGCCCGCTACCAAGCGTCCAACCCGACGCCAGCATCTTGTTATAGAAGTCCTGGATTCGTATTCCCGCAAACCGCCGCAGTATATCCAGGCGATCCAGAACCTCCTGCAAATTCATCAGATGAACATCCCACGGAAGGTTTGCTGATTGGACGGCCATCTGCAGAGACGTGGCGGCGCTGCGATGGCCGCCACCGGCGTCGAAGAAAACAAACTCGATACGTCTCATAAGCGGCGCGATTGTTGCAGGCGAGTTACCGCGCGCGCGTGTCTGCTCTGTTAAAAGATGGTTACAGATGTCCTATGAGTTATAAGTCTCGCGTTATCAAACTTTTGCGCGGGGTTCATCGGCATGTAACGCAAGAGTGTTACAAATTTTTCATGCGCTGCGATCTACATGTCCACTCCTACTTCTCGGGCCCCGCGCAAGACGCGGGAATGGGCGCGATTTGCCGCGAATGTTACAGCCGGCCGGAGGAGCTTTACACCACTCTAAAACGGCGCGGGATGAACCTGATCACGCTGACTGATCACGATTCGATCGAGGGCTGCGAGCCGCTGCGGCGCTACCCAGATTTCTTTGTGAGCGTTGAGGCTACCTGCCGGATGCCGAGCGGAACGCGCATTCACGTCGGCGTTTATGACATCACTGAGCGGCAGCACATCGAGATCCAGCGGCGGCGGAACGATCTGATTGCGCTGCTGATGTATCTGACGGAGCAGCGCTTGTTCTTTTGCTTGAATCACGTTTTCTCCGTGTTGACCGGCCGGCGCGTGCGCGAGGATTTCGAGTGGTTCAACGAATATTTCCCCGCCATGGAGACGCTGAATGGATTGATGGCGGCGGAGAATAACCGGCAGGCTGTGCGGCTGGCGCGGCGGACGCGGAAGATCGCGCTTGGTGGAAGTGACGCACACACGCTGGCTTCGGCGGGTACGGCTTACACCGAGATTTTGAGCGCGTGTAGCAAAGACGAATTTCTCCGCGGATTGCGGCAAGGACTTGGCAAGCCGCGCGGCGACTCGGGTGGCTACTGGAAGCTGACCCGCGATGTGTTTCTGATTGCCGGCGAAATGATGCGAGAGGCGCGATGGAAGACGATTCTGGCGCCACTGGGGCTGCTCATCCCAGCTTATGTGTTCGGGAACTGCATCGGGGAAACCTGGTTTGTGCGCCGCTGGGCTGCTCAGGTTATCCCAAGGCGCCGAGAGCGCATTCCGTTCCCAGGATTGGCGATGGAATCGGCGATGGAGTGACAAAATGACCGTCGCGCGCGCGGTTTGGGGCTACATCGAATCGCGAGACCACCGGCTGATGCGCCGGGTGCACCGCTGGCGCGCGCCGAAGTGGGTTCGAGTTTGGATGATCCTCGCGACGCGTTGCGGCGACGGTTGGCTATGGTATCTGCTCGGCGCGATTCTTTTGCTATTCGGCGGGCCACAGCGGTATTTGGCGGTGGGATCGGCGGGGCTCGCGGTCGCAACCGGAATTCTATTATTCAAGTTGCTCAAGAGCGCGAGCCACCGCGTGCGGCCCTGCCAACTGGAGCCGCATTGCTGGGCGGCGATTCTCCCGCCGGATCGTTTCTCATTTCCTTCGGGACATTCGATCACGGCGTTTGCCATCGCCGTGTGCATCGGGCTTTTCTATCCGCAGCTTCAGGATTTGTTACTATTCATCGCGGTGTGCGTTGCAGCGTCGCGAATTATTCTTGGAATGCACTTCCTGAGCGATGTCATCGCGGGATCAATGATTGGCGCGGGGCTCGGATTCGCGGCGTTCCGGATATTTTCGTAGGCGACAGCCGCAAGGGTCACGGCCAAGGAAACTATCCCGGCAAATGGCAGGAGGCTGCGCCGCGTTTTTCCAAATATTGCTGATGGTAATCTTCGGCGCGCCAAAATTCCTGCGCGGGCTTAATTTCGGTGACGATTGGGCGCTTGAATTTGCCGGAAGCAGCGAGTTTGTCGCGGGAGGCTTTCGCGGCGGCTTCCTGCTCAGGCGAGTGGTAATAAATCGCCGAGCGGTACTGCGATCCGACATCGGGTCCCTGGCGGTTCATCGTCGTGGGATCGTGTATTTCCCAGAACGCCGCCAAGAGAGCATCGTAAGAAATCTGCGCTGGATCGTACTCCACCTCGACAGCCTCGGCGTGCCCCGTGCCGTCGCTGCAAACTTGCTTATAATTGGGATTCTTCGTGTGGCCGCCGGTGTAACCGACCTGCGTGGAAGTCACACCTTTCAGGCCGCGGAATTCCGCCTCGACGCCCCAGAAGCAACCCGCCGCAAACGTGGCCTTGGCCATCTCCATCCCCCCAAGGGAATTCATTTAATAAAACGCTTAATTATCTTGCCACAAGTGGCAGAGCCGCGTCGAGGCGCACGGTTGGGCCGCAAGTCCACCCACCCGGAGCAATAATGACTCGTGGACATATTTTTGGATTGTCGCCGGAGGATTGGAGCCGGGGATATCGCCGGCGCTGCTCAGACTGAACACGCGGGCGCGATTCGGAAACTATTTGTCGGCGCTGGTGCCGTGTACTATGCTGCGCCGTTCATGATGGCCGGCCGAAGAATTCACTGGCGTATTGCCAGCCCAGCCTACCGAGTTTTGTTCGCGATGATTTTTTCGAGCTTTGTCCTCAGCCCCGTAATCGCCGATGTTGCGCCGCCGCGTTTTCAGTTGATGCCCGCGCCCGCGAGCCTGCGGCTTGGCGACGGGCGTCTCGTGATCACGCAAACGTTCAGCGTCGGGATTGAGGGATACAAGGAAGCGCGCCTCGAACGCGCGGCGCGGCGATTCGTGCAAACTCTCTCGCGCCGGACAGGACTGCCGATCAGCTTGCACCTAAGCGAGCCCGCGAACGCTACGCTTGTGATTCACGCGGAGCGCGCGAGCCGCCCCGTACAGGAACTCGATGAGGATGAGAGCTATGCGCTCGAAGTAACTTCAAGTGGTGCAAATCTTGCAGCGCCAAATCCGCTCGGAGTTCTGCGCGGCCTGCAAACATTTTTGCAGCTCGTACAAGTAACGCCGGAGGGATTCGCAGCGCCGGCGGTGAGAATCGAGGACCAGCCGCGATTCGTCTGGCGCGGGTTGATGATCGACGTCGGCCGGCATTTCATGCCTCTTGAAGTGCTGAAGCGCAATCTCGACGGCATGGAAGCCGTGAAGATGAACGTCTTTCACTGGCACCTGTCGGACAATCAGGGCTTCCGCATCGAAAGCAAAAAATTCCCCAAGCTGCACGAACTGGGCTCGGACGGGCTTTACTACACGCAAGAAGAGGCGCACGAGTTGATCGAATACGCCCGCGATCGCGGCATTCGCGTCGTGCCCGAATTCGATATCCCGGGACACACGACCGCCTGGTTCGCCGGATACCCCGAGCTGGCGAGCGCGCCGGGACCTTACGAGATCGAGCGCCGCTGGGGCGTGTTCGAACCCGAGATGGATCCGACGAAGGAAGAAACGTACCGGTTTCTCGATAAATTCATAGGCGAAATGGCGGAGCTTTTCCCCGACGCTTATTTCCACATCGGCGGCGACGAGGTGAAAGGAAAGCAGTGGGACGCGAATCCCAAGATCCAGGAATTCATGCGCGAGCATGGATTCAAGACCCATCGCGACCTTCAAGAGTATTTCAACGCCCATATCGAAAAGATTTTGAGCAAGCATCACAGGCACATGGTCGGCTGGGATGAAATTCTGAGTCCGGGCCTGCCGAAAGATATCGTGATTCAATCGTGGCGCGGACAGAAGTCGCTGGCCGAAGCGGCGAAACAGGGATACCGCGGAATTCTCTCGTTCGGCTACTACCTCGATCTCATGCATCCCGCGTTCGAGCATTACGGCGTTGATCCGCTAAGCGATGAGGCGGGATTGCTCAGTCCCGAAGAGCAGCGGTCGATTCTTGGGGGCGAGGCGTGCATGTGGACGGAGTACGTCTCCACGGAAAATATCGACTCGCGCATCTGGCCGCGCACGGCCGTGGTGGCGGAACGTTTATGGTCGCCGCAAGATGTGCAGGACGTAGATGCGATGTACGAACGAGTTGAGGCTGTCAGCCGCGAGTTAGACGAGCTCGGCCTAACACATCGCACAAGCGAGACGCGCATGTTGCACCGAATGGCCGGGACGGACAACATCGCGCCGTTGGTGGTTCTGGCGAATGTCGTCGAGCCGCTGAAAGAATATGTGCGCGAAGAAGAGGCGAAGAAAGCGGGAATCGAGCTATCGAGCAACGACGCGTTGAATCGCTTGGTTGACGCAGTGCCTCCCGAAAGCGAGACAGCTCGCCGGTTCGGGCGGAGCGTCAATCGTTTTCTCGCCGGCGATTCGCGCGGCGGCGCAGAGGAGGCCGAAATTCGCGCACAGCTCACGGCGTGGCGCGATAACGACGCGCGACTCGCGCCGCTCCTCCAACGATCGTATTTGCTGAAAGAACTGGAGCCGCTCTCGCAGAAACTCGCCGCCCTGGGTGACGCAGGATTGCAAGCGCTCGACTATCGCGATAAAGGAGAGAGCGCACCGGCCGAATGGACGGCGCTGGAAATGTCGTTCATCGAGGAAACTAAGAAGCCGCAATCTGATTTGCTGTTGATGATCGTGCCTTCGGTGCAGAGACTCGTGGAATCAGTGTCGGCCGCGAATGACGCTCCGTAGAGCTCACCTCGCGTTCACCGCCTGCGAAGATCAGTATTGGCTGCGCGCGATCTAGTGCGCTGATTGCTCCGCGGGCGGCGCGAGCTGCTGCAGGCGCTTCGCCATCTCGTCCGGGTGGAATCCGAACGGCCCCGCTTTGCTTTTGTAGGCCACGCGGCCGGACTGGTCGATGACGTAAAGGCGATCGGGCCAGCCAGTGTAGGCACGCTCGGTCGTGTCCTGCGGATCGTCAATCAGCGCGGGAATCTTGATGCCGAACTTAACGACGCACATCTTGGCAGCCGAGTCGCGCTCATCAAAAGTATGCGTGCTGGCCACCAGCACGCCATCCGTCAAATTGCTGGGCATCTGCCAGCCATCGGTCGGGTGCGCTTCCTGGATATAGACCACGTAGAACGCCACGCGATCCTTATATTCCTCGTAGAGCTGATTGAGCGCGGGAACCTCCCGGCGAAAGGGCGGTCAAGTGTGACTGCCGAAAACGAGGACGACGGGCTTCTGGCCGCGAAATGAAGAGAGGCTCACTTCCGCCGAGCGGTCGGAAGTCTTCAAAGTGAAATCCGGAGCGACATCGCCGACATGCAGCGTCCCGCTTCGCGCCTGCAGCCAGAGGGTCTCGAACGGAAGAACGAGAAAGGCGACCATCGGAGTCTTCGCCATCACGTGATTGAACACGATGGGCGGCTGGTGCATCACAGCGAAAAGAGCAGCCGAAAGCACAAGCCACACCGCCAACGCAGTGGCGCCAATTTTGAGCAGCCTTCTCATCCAAACTGGCATAGCGCGATCAGACATACGGGAGTGGCATCATGATACCGGAACCGGGAGGCTTCACGATTCGATTTCTCGAATGAAAAGGAAAAGGCCCGCCCGGCACGCGGGACGGGCCTTCACCCGAGCGCCGACTTTACGGAATGAAGTAGCGGAACGAAGTCAAAACTACGTTGTCGACAGCCTTCGGCGACACACCAGGCGCTGAACCATTGTCGTTGCCCGACCAGCCATTCCGCGTGAAGTAAGAATACTGAATGCCCCATTTCAGCCCGCCCTTGGGTCCCTGGTAGATTCTGTGCCAGAAACCGAGCGTGCCCTCCATGATCACGCGCGTATCGCCCGCACAGGTGCCGCCAGCGGACGGCGTCAATTGATTCGATGGCGGGTCCTCCGTGCTGCAACCCGTGTCGTTGGCGAATGGCGATCCGTATCCGCCGATCTGGTCCAGCTTGAATGCAGTGGTAACCGTCGCGGGAATTGCCGGCGAAGTGGACGATGCAGGAATCGCCGGCGTCTTCGTGACCGCAATGCTGTCGTAGCCCTGATATCCCACGCGCCAGGCGTATTCCGCGCCGAAATAGGCAAAGATGTCAAACTTTGGAGTCGCGTGAAATTCCAGCGATCCCAGCCCGTGGCCCGTGCGAATCAACGCTTCTGTGCCATCGGGCCGGAAAGTCAAATCCGCAAGCTGCGCGGATCCGTAGCGTCCCACGCCATCGCCGGCAACAAGCTTGAGCCCGACGTCCAACTTCTTCGAGAACAGCGGGAGGCGCATGCTCGCTCCGAGTCCGCCGCCAGTTCGCGTATCGTTGAACGCGCCAATCGAGCTAGGAACGATGGACCCGTCAACGGAACATGCGATTGTCGTCAGCGTGGCTGGAGGCGCAGTGTCGTTTGCATTCGTTCCCACCACGCCGCAAGGATAAATCCGGTTGCGAAACGTGCTGATAATCCCGAACAACTCATAGTGCCCAAATCCCGGGTCCGCCGCCGCCTTCACGATGAAGTCCGGTGTCTTGTTTATGGTGTACCCGGAAGTGTCGATGAAATTAAACAGGCCGCCGCCCAGGCCCGGAGCGTCGAGGAATGTGTTCCCAGTTGTCGCTACCGAAGCTGTCCCAACCGTAGTCGTAGTCACAAGCGAGAAGCCGCGTCCGCCGATCGTCGCCTGCGGCCCTTCGACGGAGACCGCCAGAGCGAACTTATCACCAAAGCTCTTGACCACCCGGAAGCCGTACTGGCGCGCCCACGTAAACCCGACGTTGAACTGCGGGTCGATCGTCAACGGAATCGCTTCTCCGCGGGTGTCGATTCCCTTCTTGTTCTCGGTCGCCAAAGACCATATCTGGCCTCCGGTAAAGCTCCAGCCATTCTCAAGCGCCGCTTGCGCGAAAAGCACGCGCTGGCGCAGGACGTAGCTGTTGCTCTGGCGATTGTTGGAATTCACGCTGGTGCCCAGCCAATCCGCTTCGTAGTAGCCGCTGAGTTTCGTTGCTCCAATCTTGCTTTGCGCCAGCAGGCTAATCCGGCTCTGACGGCCCGTGAAGGAGCTCTCCGCGACCTTGCTCAGGGCATTGCCCGGGTACGGGATGCTATTGAACGGCGTGTTGATGTCCGCGCTCGCGGCGTGGGTGCGGTACACCGATTCAGCCGCGACGTAACCGCCGGGCGTGAGCGTAATGCCCTTGAAGCGGATCGAGGATGGTCCGTCATCGGATCCCTTCTTTGATTCCGCCTGTCCGCTCGCGGCGAGCGCCGCATCGGCGGTCGAAAATTCGGGTGCGCCGACCGGGATGTTTCGGTTCGCGGCAGCCTCTGCCGAGGCTGTCCCGGTGGTCTCGGTCCCGTGCAGTCGAGACTCGAGATCCTGAATCCGCTGCTCTTCGCGCGCGAGCGCGGCGCGCTGCTCCTCAATCTGATCGCCCTGGGCCTTCAAAAGATCGCGCATCTGCTGCAGTTCAGCTTCGACCGCCGGACTTCCTGCAGGAGCCGGAGGCTTGTTCGCATCGGCCGTCTTGTCCGAAGGGGATGTTTTCGCCGCGCTGGCCGCATCCATCTTGCCGTCGTCTCCGGCCCAGGCCGGGCCCGCCGCCAATCCAACGGCCAGTAAACACGCCACGAACACTCGCATGGAAATCCTCCTCACGCCTCGCGCAAGCGCGCACACATCGACTGGACAGATTTCGGAACCGGAAGGGCCACCCAGCGGTCACAGCCTACGGAAACCTATCGGCAGGGGTTCAAACGAGGATTAGTGAAATGAAGACAAGTCCGCCCCCGGATCGCCCTTTCCAAGCTGGCAATCCGGGGGCGGAAGTTTTTGTTTCGCTAGCTAGGCACGGGCAATTAAATCAGCCGCGGCCTGCCGGCAGAAGCTACGGGATGTAATAACGGAACGAAGTCAGAACCACGTTATCAACGGCCCTGGGCGCCGTACCGGGTGCCGCGCCGTTGTTGTTGCCTGACCAGCCATTCCGTGAGAAGTAGGAGTACTGAATGCCCCATCGCAGGCCGCCCTTCGGTCCCTGGTAAATCTTGTGCCAGAAGCCGAGGGTTCCCTCCATGATGAAGCGAGTGTCGCCGGCGCAGGTACCACCGCCGGACGGCGTGAGCTGGTTCGAGGGCGGGTTTTCCGTGCTGCAACCGGTGTTGTTCGCAAATGGCGATCCATATCCGCCGATTTGGTTCTGCTTGATTGTGGTTGTGACCGTCGCTGGAATTGCTGCCACGTTTGCGGTAGCAGGAATTGCCGGCGTCTTGAGGACCGCGATGCTGGTGAAGCCGCCATATGGGTCACGCCAGGCGTACTCGCCGCCGAAGTAAGCGTAGATGTCGAGCATCGGGGTGGGGTGGAACTCAAGTTCCCCGATTCCATGGGCAGTGCGAATGAGCGCTTCCGTGCCATCGCTTCGGAAGGTCAAATCCGCAAGCTGCGCCGACCCGTAGCGCCCGATGCCGTCTCCGCCAACCGCCTTTAGCCCAAGTTCCAGCTTCTTGGAGAATAGCGGCACGCGCAAGCTGGCGCCGATTCCGCCACCGGTTCTTGTGTCATTGAACGCGCCGAGCGAGCTGGGAACGACCGACCCATCGATCGGACACGGAACGGTTATCGGGGTGGCCGGAGGCACGGTATCGTTCGCCTGCGTGCCGACTACGCCGCAAGGATAGACCCGGTTGCGAAACGTGCTGATGATCCCGAACACTTCGTAGTGACCCCAACCTGGATCCAACGTCGCCTTCACGATGAAGTCGGGCGTCTTGTTTATGGTGTAACCGGAAGTGTCGATGAAGTTAAACAAGCCGGCGCCGGCTCCCGGAGCGTCAAGGAACGTATTGCCCGAAGTGGCTACCGAAGCAGTCCCGACCGTCGTCGTTGTCACGAGCGAGAAGCCGCGTCCGCCGATCGTCGCCTGCGGCCCTTCAACGGCAACCGCCAGGGCGAACTTGCCTCCGAAATCCTTAACCACGCGGAAACCATACTGTCGCGCCCAGGTGAAGCCGACGTTATATTGCGGGTCGATCGTCAGAGGAATCGCTTCTCCACGGTTGTCGATTCCCTTGCGGTTTTCGGTCGCCAAACTCCACATCTGGCCGCCCGTGAAACTCCAGCCGCTGTCCGTCTTAGCCTGGCCGAAAATCTGGCGCTGGCGCAGGACGTAGCTGTTGCTCTGGCGGTTGTTGGAAGTGACGCCGGTGCCGAGCCAGTCAGCCTCATAGTAGCCGGTCAGCTTGACCGTATCGATCTTGCTCTCAGCGAGCAAGCTGACGCGGCTCTGACGGCCCGTAAAATAATTTTCGGCAACCTTGCTCAGCGCATTCCCTGGATACGGGATGCTATTAAATGGCGTGTTGATGTCCGCACTGGTAGCGTGATTGCGGTACACCGATTCCGCCGCCACGAAACCTCCTGGCGTGAGCGAAATTCCCTTGAAGCGGATAGAAGCGGGTCCGTCGTCTGATCCCTTCTTCATTTCCGCTTGTCCCGTCGCAGCCAGCGCCGCCTCTCCAGCGGGACCTGCGTTCGAGCCGGCGGAGGCATTTCCGGCAGCGGCAGATCCGGCCGAAGCGGTTCCGGTCGTCTCCGTCACATGCAGGCGAGACTCGAGATCCTGAATCTTCTGCTCTTCGCGCGCCAGAGCGGCGCGTTGCTCCTCGAGTTGGTCCGCCTGGGCCTTCAGCAAATCGCGCATCTGCTGGAGTTCGGTCTCGATCACCGGACTCGATTCGCCCGCGGCAGTCTTGGTTGGCCCGGCGGTCTTATCGGAGGTGGCCGTCTTGTCCGACGAAGTTGTCTTCGTCGTACTGGCCGTATCCGTTTTGCCGTCGTCTCCGGCCCAGGCCGGGCTAATCGCAAGGCCCAGGGCCAGTAAACATGTCACAAACACTCGCATTTAATTCCTCCTTAAGATTCGAATTCAGACTAACGGAATCTGTTCCGGCTCATGACGCCGCGCGCACGAGCCACGAAATTTTGTTGCCGCCGAGAGCCCTTTTACCCGCTGCCCACTGACAAACAAAGCCATTCGCAGCCACTTTCAGCGGACGGATTCTGACACCGAGAGGGCTTATTGAGATCAACTCGTAACCACAGAGTACGGAAAGCTATAGACATCGGGTGAAAGCAAGGTTATCGAATTGTTAAAACTGTGTTAAAGCCCTAACCCGATTCGAGCCATCAGATGCAAAGATCTTAGGTGTAGTTTCACGGTGGCACGGTGGGCGATTCGCGCGAAGGTCGGGGACCCTTCGCTCTTGGAGCGCGGTTAACGCCTGGCCCCTGGGATAGCGCTAGGCCCTCGAACTGTATCAATTTGAGAAAACGGCACGTTTTTCGGAAATGCCACCGTAACCTGAGGGGTCGGACCGCGCATCTTAGTGAAAGAGGCGCGGGACCACAAAAATCACACCTATCTGGAGGAATAATGAGATTTAGATTGGGTTTCCTAGTGGCAGGCCTGTTGGTTTTCGCGGGGGCAGCGCGCGCCCAGAGTTATAGCTATGGCGGCCAGTACTACAAATGGGAGTTATCGCCGTTCGCTGGATTCGAGACCGGCGGCTCGTTTCCAGTGCAAAATTCTTCGACCGTGGACCGGCTGCGCGCCAATAAGTCCTTGAGTTTCGGGACGTTCATCGACCGCTCGCTCACCGAGAACTTCCAGTTTGAATTCATGTGGAACAGCAATCGGACGCAGTTTGCCGAACACGACACCAGCTCGGGCCAATACCTGAACGCATACAATTCCAATATCGATCAATTTCATTTCGGCATGCTTTACATGTTCCGGAGCGCGGAGAAGAAACTGCGTCCCTACGCGGCGGCGGGACTCGGATTCACGCACTTCGACAATAGTGGGATGAATGCGAACAATTTGGCGTTCTCCTACGGCGTGGGCGGCGGCGTGAAATACTTCGCTACGAACCATCTGGGATTCCGCGCAGACGCGAGATTCGTTCCTACATACGAGAACTCCTCGCCGGCGCAATTCTGTGATTCGTTTGGGAATTGCTTTACAGCCAATCAGAGGAATTTTCTGAATCGAGGAAATTTCACCGGCGGCGTGATCGTCCGGTTCTAATTCTGCGATACGGCGGGAACCAAGCGGCCGCTCCGAAACGGAGCGGCCGCTTTGCTCTCAATTCTCAGGCGGATTTGCCCGTAATTTCCTTCACCGCTCTAAACCCCTGATCGATTGCGGCGTTCGTATATGCGTAGGCCTCCGCGTCGGAGTTGGCGATGTGAATCCGCCCGAAAGCTTGCCGCCCGATCACGCACGGCTGCTGATCCGGCGCGAAATCGGGATCGAACATCGAAATATATTCATAGGCGTAGCCGTGCGGCCAGCGATTCACGGTAATCGCCTCGATGTCCCGCGCCGGATCGAATCCGCCGCCGGAAAGCATCCGCCCGAGCTGATCGCGGAGATTCCGTTCAAACGTCTCGAACTTCGTGCGCAGAAGAATGGCCCGGCCCGCGCGTTGCTGCTCCCTCGCCGGCAACCCCGCTTTGCACGGCACGTACTGCACATGAAGAACGCAAGGCTCTTCCGGCCGGCCGGAATAATGGTAGCCGCCCATGCTCACCGGAAAATCCAGCGAAACCTCGTCGTAAAATGATCCGGGACAACTCACCGAGTTGACCCGCAGCTTATCGAGCGACGTCCAATTTCGAATCGCCACGTTTGTATAGACAAGCGGGACTTTGACGCCGTATGCCAGAGCCTCTTTTTGCTTGTCGGACATTTCAGGGCAGAGATAAGGAATCACGGTGTTCCAGCACGCCAGGATGCACGCCCCGGCGCGCACCGATCGCACTTTTCCGCCGCGTACATACGTGACATCCACCTCACGCGACGCCCCCGGATCGCCGACATTCTTCGCGTGAATAGCCGTCGAGTTCAGCCGGATGCGCACCGCCGACGCCGGATCGTCCAGCTTCGAATAATCCATGCGCGCGAGGACGATGTCTTCCATGGTGTGCCCCGGCGCGCATCCGGGAACCAGCGCGCGCACAAGCAGCCGCGCCAGCGACGCGTTGCCATCCGGGAAATGATAGATGTAGGGCGCCTCGTAATCTTGCCGCGTGATTTCGTAGCTCAGTCCGGGTCCCGGCGGGCCCGAGAGGTCCATTCCCTCGAAGCCGGGCGCTCCGAGCGGCGTCACGTCGGCCGCGGGCACGGCGTCGATCCCCATTCCGAACAGTGCGTATGACGATTTCTGGTAGTACGGAATCACATCGGGGTGCACCTTCACATCATTCAGAAGAAAATCCTTGTAGCTGGTGCGCGCAAGGTAGGCTTTCTTCTGCTCGCGATTCATCTCCGGCAGATAGTCCACTTTTGCCGTTTGCAACCGCGCGATATCTTTTTGCACCTCTGGTGAGAGGGGCGTCTTGGCCAGATATTCGGACCACGAGGGTGTTCCAACGCCGGCGACAAGCCGGTCCGTGCCGAACACTTCTTTCGAGAAAAATACGCCGCGAGAAAGTCCGCGACTTTCGAAGAACTTCGCGTCGTAATACTGCTTGAAGCGCTCGACGTCAACGCCCAGTTCGCGCAGCAAGCCCATGGCTTCCGCACTGTAGCGCTTTGGCCCGGCGATCGATTGCGTCCCGCCATACCCAATCAAGAAACGGTCGCCCACCTGAAACTCGTTCCGCTTCGCATGCCCCCCGAAATCATCGTGATTGTCGAGGATAAGAATGCGCGCGCTCGTTCCCACCTGCTTGCGATAAAAATAAGCCGCCGCGAGTCCGCTTAGCCCGCCGCCGACGATCACCAGATCGTAGTTCTCATTGTCCGGAGTCGCAGCAGCGAATTCTTCGCCGTCGCGCAATGCGTGTGCCACTTCGAACGACCCGTCGTAGCTTCCGCGCATTCCCGTAAGCGACGGCGGGTAATAATGCGGATCTTTTTCAGGATCAAGCGGGGATTGCGGAAGGCCGAAAGCTTCAAACCATCGCGAATGGGGTAAAACGAGGGCGCTTCCTACAGCAATGCTGAATCCATTTAGAAAATCGCGGCGCGTAATCGCGCGGCCCATTCCAAGTTCCAGGTCGCGTTTCTTTTCATCCACCGATACCCCCTTGATTTTTTCCTGGAGCCGCGCAGCGCAGCCAGGCACTGATTCAGACGCCAACGCCGACATTTTCTCCCGCTCCACCCTAGAATGCAATCGTCGAAAATCACGGTGCCCGCGCATTTTCGCGCCAAAATGATGTAGGACCCGGAGCCGGAAAATCCCATTCAGCGGTCGCCGCAGAAGAGGTGATCCATTACTGCAGGTTCGCGTCAATCCCAGCGAAATTTCCATCGTTGCTATCGGCCCTCTGACCAATGTGGCCACCGCTTTTTGCGCGCAGGTCTCGAAACCACGGCCCGGCGCCCAATTTCGTTTCCGCTAAATCTCTGATAAAGTGCCCGGCGAGCTAACACTCGACTGCGCTTCACCGCGGAGACTGCGATGAACACGTTCGACCTGCGCCCTCTTTCCCTCGGCGAAATCCTCGACCGCACGTTCACGCTCTACCGCAGCTATTTCTTGCTCTTTGTCGGCATCTCTGCGATTCCGCGTGTTCTCGTACTCGTTCTGAATTTGGCGCAAGTTTTCGTGTTGATCCCCATGGGTGGCCTCGGTCTAGGCGGCACCTCGCCCAGGGCCCCGGTTCCGTCTACGCAAATGGTCGGAGGAATCGTCGCGTATGCCGTCCTGGCGATGCTGGGTCTCGTAGTCGGATTGATCGTCCTGCTGCTCACGCAGGGGGCAACGATCATCGCCGTTTCGGAGCTCTACCTCGGCCGCTCGATCACCATCGCGGATTCGTTCCGGCGAGTGCGGGGCGATCTGGGAACGCTTCTAGGCGTAGTAATTCTGAACGGGCTGGCCGTTTTCGCCGGATTTATTCTACTGGTCATCCCCGGCATCTATATCATGTGCCGCCTACTCGTGTGCGTCCCAGCGGCGCTCACAGAAAATCTCGGACCGGTGGAATCCCTCGAGCGGAGCTTTGCACTCACGCTGGATAACGCCGGCCGCGCATTCATGATTTTGTTGCTTTATTTTGCGATTTCTTTCGGTGCTGGCGCCTTGTTTGCGGCACCATTCGAAGTGGGAGTCTTCTTTTCAAAGAACAGCCCCGGCCTTATGGCCTTTTGGCTGGCGATGACGCAGGTCGGCGCATTCGTCGCAGGAGTTTTGGTCACTCCGGTCGTGACCATCGCCAGCGCCGTGTTCTACTATGATCTGCGCGTCAGGAAAGAAGCGTTTGATCTTCAAATGCTGATGAGCCCACTCGGCATCGCGCGGACGAGCGGCGGCGTTCCCACGGTGCTCTCCTGACGCGAGTCCCGGAGACGCCCGGAGGAAATCGGCACGGCCGATGACGCGATTCCCAGCAACATTCGCCCTCGCGCTACTCGTGCTACTCGCGATTCCCTGCGATTTGCTTGCGCAGGACTTCGCACATGCCGCGTCTGCCAGTCAAACGCCGGCACGCACTCCCGCGACCTTCGCCATCGAACTTCGCAATCTCAAGAGCCGCCTGGATTCGAAGCACATTTCCGCCGAACAAATTGCCGCCGTGCGCACCTCCCTCCCCGATTCCTGGGAAGTCGAATCGCCGGAGGGCCACTATTCGATTCCCAGTCGTCCGCTGATCTCAATCTTGCGCAGCGCCGAGAGCGATCGCGCCGCGCGAGCTGAAAACCTCGATGCCGCTCGCAACTGGCTCTCTGATCTAAGCCAGCAAATCGCAAACTATTCCGCCCAGCAACAGGCGCAAGATTCCGCCGCGCGTGGCACGGCCCAACATATTCTTGCGCGCCGCGAATTTGGCGGAATCGGCGCGCCCAACCCGCGCGATCTGTTACGTCGCAAAATCAACGAACTCATCAGGCGTCTTTTCATCTGGCTTTTCGGAGGGCTCGGCCGCCATCCCATCGCCACAGAAACTTTTTTCTGGCTGATCGTCGCCGCTGTCGTCGGCTGGCTGGCCATGATGCTCTTCCGCTTCTGGGCCAGAAGCGCGAAGCTCGAATCCATCGAAAAAATCTCGACGGTCGCGTTCCGCCGCCCCTGGCAGGAATGGATTCGCGCGGCGCGAGAAGCGGCCGCGCGAGGCGATTTTCGCGAGGCGGTCCACTCAACTTACTGGGCCGGCGTCTCGCGCCTCGAAATACTTGGCGCGCTCGCACCCGATCCCTCTCGCACCCCGCGTGAATCGCTGCGACTTCTCGGCGATCCGGCCGCCAACGTCATCCACGCAACCACCCAGCAGCGTGAATCGCTCGCGGCGCTCACTACCTGCCTCGAGCGCGTCTGGTACGGCCGCCGCGCCGCCGGCCCAACCGATTTTCAAGATTGCCTGCGCCAGGCCGAGGATCTCGGATGCCGGGTGTCCTAGCCGCATCAGATCGCAAGATTCTCACCATCACAGGCATCGTCCTGTTCGTGCTGGTGCTTCTCGTATCATTAATCTCGCCCGAAGCTACGCAGCGCGGCGAATCCACGCCGTCCACCTACGCATCGGATTCCGGCGGCGCTCTTGCGGCCTATTCGCTGCTCCAGGAAATGCATCGGAACGTCTCGCGCTGGGAGGCCTCGCCCACCGAACTCCCGGAAGATCCCGAAGATTCCGTCCTGATCATCGCCGATCCAACCCAGACCCCGGCCAGTGGAGAGCAGGCTGCCCTGCTGCAATTCGTGAAAAAAGGCGGACGCATTCTCTTCACCGGGCCGTGGGCCGGCGTTTTTTTCCAGGAGGCGATCGTAACCCCATCGGAGGAGTCGTTCGAACCAGCAACTTTCGAGGCCAACCTGCCGAGCGGCTTCACCCGCGGCGCTCCGAAAATCAGCATGCGTCCGGAAGCGGAATGGCTCGAACTCAACGATTCCCAGTTCGCGCTCTACGGCGACACGTCCAAACCGGTGGTCCTGAGCTGGCGCATCGGGAAAGGTACATTGCTATGGTGGGCCGGACCCACGCCGCTAACAAACGCCGGCCTTTTGCGTGAAAATAATCTTGAGCTGTTTCTCGACGCCGTCAGCGACCCTGCAGCCGGCGCCGATAAACAGCCGGACATTTATTGGGACGAATATTTTCACGGTGAGCGCAACTCGCTCTCGGGCTACGTCGCCGAAACGCCGCTCCCCTGGGGAATCGTGCAAATCGCCATCATCGGAATCGCCGTGATCTTCACGTTCGCCCGGCGCAGCGGACCGATTGCGGTTCCCCCGATAGTTTCGCGCCTCTCGCCGCTGGAGTTCGTCGACACGCTCGCAGGACTGTACCAGCGCGCTCACGCCGAGCCTGCCGTAGTCGGCATCGTGTACCAGCGACTTCGCTCCTCGCTGACCCGCCAGTTGCGCCTTTCATCCACCGGCTCGGACACTGAACTGGGCCAGGCGGTCTCGCAGCGGCTCGGCGCCAACGGAGTCGAATTCGTCCGCACCATGCAGCGCGCTGCCGCGGCCAGCCGCGCAACCAAAGTCTCCGCCGCCGATGCTTTCGCCCTCGTTCAGCGCCTCGAGGAATACGAAGAGCAGTTCGGATTGAAACGCCGCAGATATCAGGAGAAAATCTGACCGTGGAAAATCTCTCACGCCTGGCCGCGCACATCCGCGGCGAATTCGCAAAAGTCATGATCGGGCAGCGCGAAGTGATTGATCAGCTCGTGCTCGTCCTCGTCTGCGGCGGCCACGCACTCATGGAAGGCGTTCCCGGCATCGGCAAAACGCTCGCGGTGAAAACCCTCGCGCGCATCTGCGGCCTCGGCTTTCAGCGCATCCAATGCACGGCCGATTTGATGCCCGCCGACGTAATCGGCACGAACATCTTCAATATGTCCAGTAGCACCTTCTCGCTCCATCGCGGCCCGGTATTCACCGATCTCCTGCTCGTCGATGAAATCAATCGCACATCGCCTCGCACGCAAGCCGCCCTGCTCGAATCCATGGAGGAACGGCAAGTCACAATTGATGGCACCCGGTATCCGCTCTCAGCGGATTTCACCGTCCTGGCGACGCAGAATCCCATCGAGTTTGAAGGCACCTACCCGCTTCCCGAAGCTCAACTCGATCGCTTCCTGCTGAAAATTCGCGTCGCCTACCCTTCCGAAAAAGAGGAAGCCGAAATTCTCGCGCGCTACGAGCAGGGAATTGATCCGCGCCGTCTCGATGAAATTCCGATCACTCCGATCGACCGGAGCATTCTGGATGCGGCCCGCCAGGAAATTTCGAAAGTCCGCGTCGAGCCGGCGCTTTACAATTACCTTGTCAATCTCGTCCGTCGCACGCGCGACTTCCCCGCAATTTCTCTCGGCGCAAGTCCCCGCGCGGCAATCGGCCTCTTCACCGTAGCCCGCGCGCTAGCGGGCATGGAAGGTCGTGATTTCCTGATACCCGACGATGTGAAATCCGCCGCGCCCGCCGTCCTTCGTCACCGCATCTTGCTCAAGCCCGAAGCCGATCTCGAAGGCCTCACGGCCGATCGCGCCGTCGCCGAAGTTCTCGCCGCCGTGCAGGTGCCAAAATAATGGCCGACACGCCGTTCGTTCCGCCAGCTGCTGTCGCAACGGCGCGCGCGAACGGGCGAATTTCGTTCGGCTTCGGCTCGCGATTTTTCGTCGCGCTGATACTCGGCCTCGCATGGCTCGTCCCGGCCTGGTGGCTCCCTCGATTAATCGTGGCAATGTTCCTGTGGGATGCTCTTCTGTTGGTCGCGTGGTTCTGGGATTTGCAGCAACTCCCTCGCGCCCCCCAACTCGAAGTGCATCGCATCTGGAGATTGCGTCCGGCTCTCGCGGTTCCGAGTTCGATCACCATCGAGCTGAGAAACGCCGGAAACCTGGTGATTCACGCGCGCGTCGTCGACGAAACCCGGCCGCAATTGCGCCTCGAGCCGCCCACGCTCGAGCTTTTCGTCCGCAGCAACCGCACCGGCAGCGCCGAGTACTCGATTCTTCCCAGCGAACGCGGCGACGTTCGCCTGGGCCGCACCTTCATCCGCTACCAAAGCGCGATGCGCCTAGCCGAGCGTTGGGCCATCGCCGAAACCTCGCAAGTCGTCTGCGTTCTGCCCAACATCGAAGAGGCCAAAAAACACACGCTCTACTTAATCCGCAGCCGCCAGGTGGAACTCGAAAAGCGCCGCCGTCATCAACGCGGCCTCGGCCGTGAATTCGACAGCATGCGCGAGTATCGCGAGGGCGACGAAATTCGCGACATCTCCTGGACCGCCACCGCTCGCCGCCATCATCTCGTCACTCGCGTTTTTCAGATCGAGCGCAGCCAGGCCGTCTGGCTCGTCCTCGATGCGGGTCGCCTGCTGCGCGCGAAGGTTCAGGAACCAGGCCGCGAGCTTCGTCTCTCAAAGCTCGATTACGCCGTCACCGGCGCGCTTTCACTCGCGCAGGTCGCCATTCACTGCGGCGATCGCGTCGGCCTCCTCGCCTACGGCCGTCGCATTCAGCAAAATGTGAACGCCGCGCGCGGCGTCCGACAGGTTCGCGCCATTCTCGAATCTCTCGCGCGTGTGAAAAGCGAAGTTCTCGAAGCCGATCACGGCCGCGCCGCGCACACGCTACTGACCACCCAAAAACGCCGCAGCCTCGTCGTCTGGCTCACCGATTTTGCCGAGACCGCCACGATTCCCGATGTAATCGAATACGCCATGCACCTGACTTCGCGCCACCTGGTCCTCTTCGCCGCCATGGCACAACCCGATTTAAACGCACTAGCCGCCGCCACTCCGCATACGAAAGACGACATGTACCGCCACGCCGCCGCTCTAGAAATCGCCCAGCGCCGCGACCTGCTCCTCCGCAGCCTTCGCCAACGCGGAGTCCTCACCCTGGAAGTGATGCCCGGAATGTTGGCCAGCTCAATCGTGAATCAATATCTCGACATCAAAGAGCGGAATCTTCTGTAGGACTACAGTGGGTGAGTGACAACCATAATGATTTGTCAGGGCATGACTTCAGTCATGCCGCAAGCGAAGCAAATTTTGTACGGCTTTAGCCGCTGAGGGTCTGCTTGCCAAGTTCTCGCATACTTCTTAGACCCAGCAATTACTCGGTTCGGTAGCCCGAGCTCTTAATGCAATGAGTTCAGCTCAAGCGGCAGGAGCCGCCCGAGGCTTGCGCGCCATATTCAAATAAACCACCAGCGCCGTAAACATCACGCCGGCAAAAAGAAACTTCGTCCAATCGGGCATATCCGAAGGAGAAAGAAATCCTTCAATAATCCCAGCAACAAAAAGCAAGGGAATTGTCCCCAACAAAAGCTTCGCCGCCCGGCCACCGGCTCGCGCCAGCGATTCGCGTCGCGGCAAAAGTCCAGGAAAAAGCATCCCACGCGCGATTTCCAACCCCGCGCCTCCGGCGATAAAAATCGCCGGCAATTCGAGAACGCCGTGCGGCGCGACAAAACTCCAAAGCTGCTTCGCCATTCCCGCGTGCCAGGTCGCCGCGCCAATCACGCCAATGAGCAAGCCGTTCAAAAGCATCATCCAAATCGTGCCCACACCGGCCGTGACCCCGTAAGCAAAAGCCGCGAACGCAACAAAAAGATTATTCGTCATGATCCGGGAGGAAGCCAACGGCTTCATCGTAACAATCGAATGCGTCCACATTTCGCGCCGCTCGATGGTCTCCATCATTTGCGCGCCCAGCACACGATGCGCAAACGCCGGATCGCGCAGCGTCACCGCACAGGCCGCGATCGCCGCTACCGCAAAAATCAAGAACGCCAGCGTCGTCTGCGGCAGCGTTTCGCGAAACACTTGCGGATACGTCTGCGAATAAAATCGCACAATCCCGCTGATCTTTGCTTTGTGGCCCATGTAGATGAGATTATGAGCCCGGCCGAGCAACTGGTTCAGATACGCGGCAAGTTGCGTGCTGGTCACGTCCTCGCGCACCGCCGCAAGATCCGACGCCGTCTGGCGATATAATAGTCCCAGTTCCTGCAGCTCGCGGTGACTGAGCGCCGCAACTCCGCGCGCCCGCGATTGATTCACGAGCACTTCAAGCCGCGACCAATATGGCTTCCGCTTCTCCAGCCATCGGGTAGAGATCATGTCTTCGCTGCCGCCATCTTCGGCGCCTTATTCCGGCTCCTACGCCGATAAGCTTACCATCGAAACTCCGGAGCAAACGGACCTCGAGTTCAACATCGCCGGAGTAGGCAGCCGTTTCCTCGCTCTCGCTCTCGACACTCTCATCCAGATTGTGGCGATCATTGTGTTCGTCTTCGGCGGCGCCGTTATCTTTCGCGCGATGCTTCCGTTCGAGTCCGGCGCCACTTGGGCTATCGCGTTGCTCTGGGTGGCGCTATTCTTAATTTTCATCGGCTATTTCGCGATCTTCGAAGCCGTTTGGAACGGCCAGACGCCCGGCAAGCGCATCATTCGCATCCGCGTTATCAAAGATACGGGCAGGCCGATCGCGCCCTCGGAAGCGGTGGCTCGCAATCTCATGCGCCTCGTCGATCAAATGCCGGTGTTTTTGTACGGTGTAGGAATTGTCAGCGCGCTGATCAGCCGTCAGAACAAACGCCTCGGCGACTTCGTCGCCGGCACCATCGTAGTCCACGAGCAGGAGCTTCGCGATTTCCGCCCGCTATGGCAAGCACCCGTGAATCCTTCAGCCGTGAGCTACGGCGCCGAAAAACTCACCGCCGAAGAATTCTCGCTAATCGAAACATTCCTCAATCGCCGCGAAGCGCTACCTCCCGACGTCCGCTTCCGCATGGCCGAACAAATCGCCACCAGCATCAAGCCGAAGCTCAGCATGCCGCCAGCAATGATGCCCACAAGCGAAAAGCTCCTTGAGGCAGTGGCAGCAGAACGCCGCGCCTCCGCCAAATATCTCTAACCCGTAGCGCCAGCTGCCAGCCGGCGTTCTTGCGCGCCACAACCGCCCCACGCCAATTTCATCGCAACTCGCGCCACAACTCCAAAGCACAAGCAATTGAAACCACGGCCAACCCCACCCCAATTCCCGGATGCCCAAGAAGCATCTTTCCCACCCCAAACAACGCACAATAAACCATCACACATCCGAGCCCCCAACATCGAAAATTCCGCCCGAGATCGCGAGTCTCCGGCACATCCTGCACCCGCGCGGCCACGCGCCGCCAACCCCGCGAATCCGGCCGCGCCTGGCGATAAAACGACTCCAGCGTCTCCTCAGGCTCAGGCTGCGTCAAAAATGTCACCACAATCCACACAATCGTAGTAACCAGCGTAGTAGTCAACGCGCTCTTCGCAAACACCACCGTGCTCGATCCCGCAAACAAATGCGGCCGGTGCAAAACCGCCGCCCAAAATCCCTCCCATCGCAGCAACACCGCGACGCACAGCGAAGTACCCATCGCCGAAATCTCACTCCAAGCATTAATCCGCCACCAATACCATCGCAGCAAATAAACGCTGCAACTCCCCGCGCTCAATTCCAACACCACCTGCCATCCCGTCCGAATCGTCGCAAGCTGCGCCGAAACATAGCCCGTCGCCACCACCAGCAGCAGCGTCACCACCTGCGACGCATGCACGTAATGCCGTTCGCTCTCGCCACGCCGCAAAAATCGCCGGTAAAAATCCGCCACCAGATACGAGCTTCCCCAATTCAATTGCGTAGCAATCGTGGACATGAACGCCGCCAAAAATCCCGCGAGAATCACGCCTCGCAGCGCGTGCGGCACGTGCTCGTTCACGATCATCATGTAGCTCGATTCTGGATGCGCCAATCCCGGATACAAGACAATCGCTGCCAGCGCCGTCAAAATCCACGGCCATGGCCTCAGCGCGTAATGCGCGATGTTGAACCACAGCACCGAGAAAAGCCCCTCGCGCTCGCTCCGCGCGCTGAATATCCGCTGCGCAATATATCCTCCGCCGCCCGGCTCGGCCCCCGGATACCAGAACGCCCACCATTGAATCCCGAGATAGACGATGAACGTAATCACCGGCAGCGTCCACACTGCCTCGCTCGCAAATCCGCCCGAAAAATCCGGAAAAAACGCCAGCGGATCGGCAGCCCCGCTCGCCCCGCGCATCGCCTCGATCTTCGCCGTCATTGGACCCAAACCGCCCGCCGCAGCAACCGCGTAATAAGCCACCGCAATCACAATCCCCATCTTCAACACGAATTGAAAAAGGTCCGTCCAGAGAACTCCCCACAATCCACCCAGCGCCACGTACAGCCCAGTGAACGGAATCAAAAAGAAAATGCACACAACAAGCGCCTGTCCATCCGCCCCCGCAAACGACGCGCCAAAAATCCCGCTCAAAAAATTCGCGAATCCTCCAAGCCAAGTCCAGCGCGCCATCGTCGGCCCCAAGGTCGTCGAAACGATGCTCGTCATCGCCCGCGTCACCCAACCCAGAATCACGCAATTCATCAGCAACCCGAGATACACCGCGCGAAACCCGCGCAAGAACGCCGCCGGCTTCCCCGCATAGCGCATCTCCGCAAACTGCACGTCGGTCATCAATCCCGACCGCCGCCACAATCGCGCAAAAAAGAAAACCGTCATCATTCCCGACAGCAAAAACGCCCACCAGATCCAATTCCCCGCTATCCCCTGCGAATAAACAATGCCCGCAACCACCAGCGGCGTGTCCGCTGCAAACGTAGTCGCCACCATCGAAGTTCCTGCAAGCCACCACGACACCTTCCGCCCCGAAACAAAATAATCTTCCGTGCTCGTCCCAGCCCGCCGCCGGAAGTACAACCCGAGCAGCAAAGTGATCACGAAATACGCAAGAATCGCTGTCCAATCCAGCAACGTGAAAGTCATATTGGCCCGCAGTTATCACACGCCTTGAATTTCGGCGCAACC
Organism: uncultured Acidobacteriota bacterium; assembly: GCA_963812645.1. GTDB lineage: Bacteria > Acidobacteriota > Terriglobia > Acidiferrales > UBA7541 > Palsa-147. Next base: position 413,491 of record CAWEVU010000009.1, on the reverse strand, counting down.
TCGGAGTGTGCGCCCTCGTGCTACGATTGCGCACCGTGCCAAAGGTCGATCTCTACAACAACACCTACGGAAACTCCGGCGACGAAACCTATCGCCAGGTGCGCCTCGAAACCTACGGCCAGGACTTTGGTCAAACGAGTTGGACCACCGTGGAAGAATTCCACGAGATCGCCAGCGCCCTCGAGTTACGGCGCGAATCGCACGTACTCGAGATCGGCTCCGGCGCGGGCGGCTGCGCAATCCACTTCGCCGAAACTGCAGGCTGCCGCGTCACCGGATTGGACATGAATCGCGAAGCCGTCCAAAGCGCCGCCGCTTTGGTCGAGGCCAAGGCGCTCTGCAATCAAGTCAATTTCCTGCAGCACGATGTCTCAAACGGCCTTCCATTCGAGTCCGGCACTCTCGACGCCATATATTCCAACGACGCCTTCTGCCACATTCCAAATCGCTCCTACTTTCTCCGCGAGTGCCTTCGCGTCCTGAAACCACGCGCCCGAATCATTTTCAGCGATGCTCTGGTAATAACCGGCGCGATTTCGAATGAGGAACTCGCGACACGCACTTCAATCGGACATTTTCTAATCGTCCCGCAGGGCGAAAACGAGCGGCTCCTCAATGAAGCCGGCTTCCAGATTCTCCGCAGTGACAACACCACCCCGAACGCCGCCGCTATCGCCAAAAGCTGGCACGATGCCCGCGCCCGCAGAAAGGCCGCCCTCGTTGAGATCGAAGGTGAATCCAATTTCAGCGGCCTGCAGCGCTTCCTACTCTGCGTTCACGCGCTGACTAGCGACAAGCGCCTCTCCCGATTCCTCTACCTCGCCGCCAAGCCCTAGCCCGCAACGAAACTCACTCTTGCGTCTCGCGTGTATCGCCTCCCGGCGCTGGTGTAAGATGGCATGTCCTCGAAACATAGCCGGCTGCGTCGAGCCTCTCTCGAGATCTCCGCCCGGCTGGAAGGCATCGTTCGCCGCATGACGCCGAACACAGTGGAATGTCCGCGGTGCCATTCCACTAATCCCTCCACCGCGACTCACTGCCAGAAGTGCAGCGCACCGTTCGCAGCCGATGACGCAACCATGGGCGTCACCGCCCCGACGAAGTCTCCGTCCGGCGCATCGCAAGACTCCGATATCGCCTTTGCCTCCGACATGACAACTCCCGCCACCGGCGCCCCCAGCGGCTGGTCGAGCCCCAACGCCGGCGGCGCAACTTCCGCCCCCATCGCCTCCGGCACAATCCTCGGCACGCGCTACGAAATCCTAAATCTCCTCGGCCAGGGCGGCATGGGCGCCGTATACAAAGCCAAAGACCGCGAACTCGAGCGCCTCGTCGCCCTGAAAGTGATTCGTCCGGAACTCGCCGTCGATCCCGAAATCTTGCATCGCTTCAAACAAGAGCTGATCCTCGCGCGCCAGATCACTCACAAAAACGTCATTCGCATATTCGATCTCGGCGAGGCCGACGGCATCAAGTTCATCACCATGGAGTTCATCGAGGGACAAGATCTCAAAAATCTTGTCACCGCCTCGGGCAAGCTCCCATACGAAGAAACCGTCCGCATCATGGAGCAAGTCGCTCTCGCGCTCGAAGCCGCACATGCCGAAGGCGTAGTCCATCGCGATCTGAAGCCGCAGAACATCATGATCGACAAGTCCGGCAAAGCCGCCGTCATGGATTTCGGCATCGCTCGCTCCATCGAGCCCGGCGCCATGACCATGACGCAGACTGGCATGCTTGTCGGCACGCCCGATTACATGTCTCCCGAGCAAGTCATGGGCGAAAAAGTGGACGCCCGCTCCGATCTTTTCACCTACGGCGTAATTCTCTACGAGCTCCTCACCGGCGCCACGCCCTACAAAGCCGATTCCGTGCAAGCCACGATGTTCAAGCGCACCCGCGATCGCGCCAAGCCACCCATCGAAGTTGACGCGAAGATTCCTTCCGCGTTGAGCAACATCGCTACGAAGTGCCTCGAGATCGATCCGCAAGCCCGTTATCAATCCGCGCGCGAAATTTTGACTGATTTCGAAGCCTGGCGCGGCGGTGCGAAGCCAGCCCCAACGAAAATCGTCGAGCCCCCGGCCGCCACCGCGTTGCCCTGGAAAATGATCGGCATCGGAATTGCCGCCGTCGTGCTTCTGGGCGTGGGCGGATATTTATTTTTCGGCCGCTCCTCGAATTCCGGCGCACCGGGCGCGCCCGCCGTTTCTCTCGCCATCATTCCCTTCCACAACGCCTCGGGCGATCAATCCCTCGACTGGCTCGGCTCAACCGTCGCTGAAGTTCTCAGCACCGGCGTCGGCGAATCCGCCAGCCTCCGCATGGTTTCCTCCGAACGCGTCGGCCAGATGCTCCACGATTTGAAAATTTCTCCCGACACCGCCCTCGACACCGCCACAATTCGCAGCCTCGCCGATCTCAGTAAAGCCGATGACGTAGTCTGGGGCCGCTACGCGCGCCTCGGCGATCAAATTCGTTTGGAAGCCACGATTGACGACATCAAGAGCGGCCACTCCACCAAGCTCACCGAATCCGGCGCAGAGAAGGACATTCAAACCACGCTCGATCAACTCGCCGGCGACATTCGCAAGAATCTTTCTCTTTCCCGTAGCAGCATCAAAGAACTACAAGCCCAGGCTTTCAAGCCTTCCACTTCCTCCGTTCCCGCTCTCCGCGATTACGATCTCGGCCTGCAACTTCAGCGCCAGGGCAATCTTCCCGACGCCGTGAAGCAATTCAATTCCGCCGTTCAAGAAGATCCCAATTTCGCGCTGGCCTTTTCCCAGCTCGCGCAAACCTTCGCAAAATTAGGCCAGGACAACGACGCCGAAGAGGCCTCGCGCAAAGCGGTCTCCCTCAGTGCCACCCTCCCGGCCCCCGAAAAATTCTTAATTCAAGCCGATCACGAGCGCATCGTGAAGGACTACGCCAAGGCCATCGACGCCTACGAAAATCTCGCCAAAGGTTCGCCGAACGACGCCGACGTTCTCTACGGACTCGGCGAAATGTACGAGACCGTTGGCTCCTATGACAAAGCCCTCGCCGAATTCACAAAAGTCGTCCAGCTCGATCCCAAACGCATCAGCGGCATTCGCGCCAAGGGCCGCACGGAAATCAACAGCGGCAATCCGCAAGCGGGCCTCGATGATCTGACTCACGCGCAGACTCTCGCCAACGAACTCGGCAACGAGGAAGAAAAAGCCCTGATTCTCCAGGCCATGGGCGTCGCCTATTCCGTGCTCGGAAAAAGCGATGAAGCGCTTCGCAGCCTCCAGGATTCCATGGCCATCAATCGCAAACTCAACCTGAAGCGCGGCATCGCCGACAATCTCGAAATGATCGGCTCGATCGAACTCGATCTGCAAAATACCGACCTGGCGCTGAAGAATTACAACGATGCTTTGGCCATCCGCAGAGACATCGGCGACAAAGCTCGCACCGGCGACGTCCTCAACGATCTCGGCGAGTGCTACAAGCGCCGCGGGCAATACGATGACGCGTTGAAACTGCTCAAAGAGGCGCTGCAGGTGGAAGTGGATGTCGGCGATGAAAACAACAAGGGCCTGGTCCTCAACAATATCGGCGACGTCTATCTATCCAAGGGCGACTATGAAAACGCGCGCACATTTTTCTCGCAGTCTCTCGAAATTCGCGAGAAGCTGAAATTTCCCTCCGATATCGCCGACACCAAGCACAATCTCGGCGACACTTTCACGGGGCTCGGTCAATACGACCAGGCGATTCCCCAATATTTGAGCGCCCTCGATCTGCGCCGAACAGCTTCTGACAAGCTCGGCGTCGCCATCGAGTCCGCCAGTCTCGGCGTGCTTTACGGTTATCAAGGCCGCCTCGGCGCGGCTCTCAGTTCAGAAGAAGATGCCGTCAAAGCCGTGCGCGACATTCCCGATGACAAAGGCTGGCTGCCCGAAATTTTGAGCGACTATGGCAACGCACTGGCTCAAGTGGGAAAATTTGACGACGCTCAGAAAGCCCTCGGCGAATCTCTCAGCGTCGCGCAGAAGCGCAAGGACAACGCACGCATCGCCGCTGCGCAAGGCTTCCTCGGCGACAACTTCTACTATCGCGGCGATTTTAAATCCGCCGGTCCTCTCTACGATCAATCTCTGCAAGCCGCGCAGCATGCTTCCGACGCGCGCCAGATTCTCGTCTCGAAAATCAATGCCGCCAAACTCGGCGTCAAGCAAGGTCGCTTCGCTCCCGCAGCCGCCTCGCTGCAAAAGCTCAGCGACGACGCCACATCGCTCGGCGCGAAATACCTAGCCGCCGAATGTTCCGTCTATCGCGGCGAAGCGCTCATGAATCTCAAGGATTACACCCACGCTCAGCAGGAGTTGCAAAACGCCATCAATCGCAGCGACACCCTCGGCCTGAAAGCCATTCAAGCCCAGGCCCAATATCTCCTCGGTCGCACCCTGCAACTCTCCGGCAAATCCTCCGACGCCACCGACCACTTCAAACAAGCCCGCCAACTAGCCGACGAAATCCAAAAAGAATCCAAGTCCGACACAATCACAAAACGCAGCGACCTAGCCCCCATCTACGCCCAGCCGCAGTAGCGCCGGCGTCCCTGCCGGCATCTTACGAGCAACAGAGCCAGCCACAACCGCAATCGCACGCGGACTCAACCCGCTCAATGACTCCCGCTCCGACTTTCCTCTGCGCCCTCAGCGTCTCTGCGGTAATCCGGTCCTATTTCCCTACCCTAACAATCAACTTCCCAAAATTCTTCCCCTTCAAAAGCCCAAGAAAAGCCTCCGGCGCCTTCTCGAGCCCCTCCACCACATCCTCGCGATACTTAATCTTCCCCTCCCGCATCCATCCCGACATATCCCGCACAAAATCTCCCATTCGCGCCATATGATCCGACACGATAAATCCGCTCACCTTCAGCCTTCGCGCCAGCAGAAACAGCCAACTAGGCCCCGGCGCCAGCGAAGTATCGTTGTAATGCGCGATCAACCCGCACACCGACACGCGCCCGAAATCATTCATCAAAGGCCAAATCGCCTGCAGCACCGCCCCTCCCACATTCTCGAAATCCACATCAATCCCTTTCGAGCAAGCTGCTCGCAAATTTTTCGGCAACATCGGATCGCGATGATCCACGCAAGCATCAAATCCCAATTCCTTCACCACGTACTCGCACTTCTCCGCGCCCCCGGCAATCCCCACCGCCCGGCAACCTTTGATCTTTGCAATTTGCCCCACCACCGATCCCACCGCCCCCGAAGCCGCCGACACCACTACTGTCTCTCCAGCCTTAGGCTGCGCCAAATCCAGCAACCCCACATAAGCCGTCATCCCCGGCATCCCCAAAATTCCCAGCGTATAAGAAAGCGGCGCCGCCTTCGGATCTAGCTTCCGCAAAGTCTTTCCCGGCAAAATCGCATAATCCTGCCACCCGCCAAATCCCAGCACGAAATCGCCCTTCGCAAATCCCTCCGCCCGCGACTCCACCACTTCTCCCACCGTCCCGCCAACCATCACTCCGCCGACATCCACCGAAGCCGCATAAGATCGCCCCTCATTCATCCGCCCGCGCATATAAGGATCAAGCGAAAGAAACAAAGTCCGCACCAGCACGTCTCCATCTGTGAGCGCCGCCACTTCCCTTTCCACAATTTCAAAATTCACCGCAGTAGGCTCGCCCGAAGGACGGCTCTTCAAAAGCACTTGCCGGTTCTTAGTCATAAAATCTCCCAAGAAAATCCAAAGTATCGCAACAGCCGAGCATCTTAGGTCGCACAAGTTTCGGAGTCAAACAACTCACCGCGCCGCCTGATAATTCCGCACCCCGTAGGGGAGGGTCTTCAGACCCTCCCGCAGTCGGCCCTCCTGCTGCCCTCAATCCGAACTCAGCGCTTTCTGCGTCTCTGCGGTAATTCCCCGCTGGAACCTCCAAGCACTTAGCCGCATCCCATTCTCAGCGGTTCGCTGTATTGCCAAGCCCTTCGCGCGAGAGCTTACTGAGAATTGGCCGCAAGAACCATCGCGCAAGCACCGGCTGCAGAATTAATTACAGGAAAGGAAAAGCCATGCCAGAAAATGAAGTAATTCAAAGAGCCCACGAGGACGCCGCCGAAGGCAAATCCCCCTCCACGCAAGCCGGCGAATTCGTCCGCGAAGAAATCGAGCACGTCCGCGAAGGCAAGCACGGCGCCCGCTCGGTCAAACAAGCCATCGCCATCGGCCTCTCCAAAGCTCGCCGCGCCGGCGTAAAGCTCCGAGCCCCAAAACGCAGCTCGCAATCGCGCAAAGTCCGCGCTCAAGCCGCCCGCGACCTCCGCAAGGGCCGCCATCCTCGCCGCAAGGTTTCGAGAACGCGTTCCCGCGCCATCAAGCGAGCCCTGAAACGCGAGAGCACTAGCACAGCGTCAAGAAGGGCCCTTGCCCGCCAAGCTCGCTCCAGCGCCCGGCGCCGCGGCCCAGCCGCCCGTCACCGCAGCGCCGAGCGCGCCGTCCACACCAAAGGCAAGCGCGGCCTGCATCTGGCTGCCCTGAAGGCAGCCCTCACGCGCCAACGCCACCGCCGCGCCGCGTGATAATTCCGCACCTCTCGTAGGGGAGGGTCTTCAGCCTGTCCCGACTTTACGTCGGGGACCCTCCCGCAGTTCGGCCCTCCTGCAGTCCTCAGTCCGTCCTCAGCGCCCTCTGCGTCTCTGCGGTAATTCTCCCCGCCCACCAACTACGTACTTCCGCAATCAGTACGATCCCGCCCCACGCAATCAAATGCTAAGCTACGCTGAGAATTTATGAACGAAACGGACAACTCGAGGAGAAGTAGCCCAACCCTTAGCGGCGTATCGCCCGAGCGGTCCAGAGGAGGGCTCAAGGGACCCGAAATCCGCCCGCGGACTTTTTAATATTGTTTCGATTAGAAACGAACCCCATCCTTTGTTTTCTTAGGCTTACGGACGATTCTATTCGAACAGTCGTTTCGATTAGAGCGAATGAAAATCGAAACCAGTCTCGCGCCCAACCATGCCAACCTGCCTAGACATGATCGAACTCTCGGCCGTAGGGGCCTCCGGCTAGAGGTCTGGGTACTCCGGCTTTTGCAGTTCGTAGGGGCGCCGCTTGCTGCGCCCTCTGACGACCGCGAGTCAAACCAGGGCCTGGGACATGCGCGGAATGAGACGCCGAACTCGAAGCTTGGATTTGGCCGAAGCGGCTAACTCTTCTCTGGCGCATTCGTCGGCAGCACGTTCTGGTTCAGCCGGAAGAAATTCGTGGGATCGAAATGGCTCTTCACCTTCACCATACGCTCCCAGCGCTCATGGTAGGCCTCAGGCACGCGGTCCTGCTCGTCGCCGCTCATGAAGTTCACGTAAACGCCGGGCTTCATCGCCGGGCGCAGGGCGGCAAAAAGATTGCGCACCCAGGCGACATTTGCGGCGTCTTCCCGCGGATCCAACCAATCCGCGAGCAGGTTGGTGATGAACGGCGCGCTGCGATCGCCGAACGCCGTCTCCGACGCCGCCACGCGCCCCGCCGCGCCGCCCAGATACGCAAGCTCGATCTGCGTATTCGGCGAAGGAATCGAAGGCAGCGCATCCACCATGACTTGCATGGTGCCTTCGTCAAGCGCCGCGAAGTAGCCGGATTTCGTGTAGTAGCGGCGCCCGTGAGGGAAATCGGCATCGGCCATGGTCTGCAGAGCGAGAAACGACAACGTCTCCTTGGTCCGCGCGTAGTGCTTGCCGATCGAAAAGACGCGCTCGATGTAGCGATTCCCTTCCTCCGGCGCGCCAAACCACGCCAGCGAAAGGCTCGCCGCCGGACAGCCGCGAATCTCAGCAGGAATCGCGACCGTCGAAGGAGCAAGCCGCAGCGAAATATTCCACTTCAGCGCATCCGGCGCGCCCGGCATGAACTCGCGCCAGTCGCGCAAAATTCGAAATATGTCATCGCCAATGCAATACGAAGTCGCAAGCAGCACCGACGTCAGCGGATGCAATCGCACTTCGAATTCAGTAACCACGCCAAAATTTCCGCCGCCGCCGCGCAGCGCCCAGAACAAATCCGCATTCTCGCGCCCGTTCGCGCGCACCATCGATCCGTCAGCCGTCACCAGCGAAAATCCCTCGACGTTGTCGCACGAAAGACCAAACATGCGCGTCAGCCAGCCGGTTCCGCCGCCAAGCACCAAGCCGCCCGCGCCCGTATGCGACACAACGCCCGCGGGGAAGACCAACCCCGCCTGCTGCGTCACCGTGTCCACCGTGCCGAGCAGCGAGCCTCCTGCAAAGCGCGCGCGCCGCGCCGGCGCATCCACCGACGCTTCTCGCATGCGCGTCAAGTCAATCACCAGGCCGCCCTCGCAACTGCTGAAGCCAGCCAGACTATGCCCGCCGCAGCGCACCGCGGTCAGGACGCCCGCCGCGGCCGCCGACTTCACTGCCAATTGCACATCGGCCACGTCCGCGCACCGCGCGATCAACCCCGGCCGCCGCTGCACCATCGCGTTCCAGATTCTGCTCGCGTCGCCGTATTCGGCATCGTCGGGGCGCAGTAGATCGCCCGTGATTTTTCCGCGGAGCGCTGCAAAGAGTTCGTGGATGGGAGTGCTCATCGAGTGTCAACCCGGAGAACCCGGGCGAGGAGAGATTCTACGATGGTGGCTCGCGATTTCAATCGCGAACGGTCAAATCCAGATTCTTTTCGAGTACGCCGAGTACCGCGCGGACGTCTTCGAGCGTGTTGTAGAGATGAAACGAAATGCGCAGGCCGTCCATGCGATTCGACGACACGATTTGGCTCGCCGCGAGTTTCTTCACCATCGCGTCCGAATCCTTCATCTGCAGCACGACCAGCGGCCCGCGCGTGTCGGAAGGCGTCTTGGTCCTGATTTTCAATTGCCGCGCGCCCTCGAGCAAAGCCTGCGCGAGGCTGGCAACATGTGCCGCGATCTTCTCTGCGCCGACGCTTTCGAGCAAACCGATCGCCGCAGGAATCGCATACACGTTGGGCACCGGCGGCGAACCCATCTCGAAGCGCCGCGCCGACGTCGCCGGATCGAAATGCTTCACATCGAACGCAAACGGATTCTGCTGGCCGAACCAGCCGGTAATCGTCGGCGTGAGCGTCTTGATCAGCTCCGGCCGCACGTACATAAACGCGATTCCCGAAGGAGACAGCAAATATTTCAACGCACCGCTGACATAAAAATCCAAATCCAGGGCCTTCACGTTGACAGGCCGCGTTCCACAATCCTGGTAATCGTCCAGCATCACCAGCGCGCCGCGATCATGCGCAATTTTCGCTACCGCGCCGGGATCGGAGCGAAAGCCGTTCATGAAGCAGATGTGCGTGAGCGGCACGATCAGCGTCTGCGCATCAATGGCACTGGCGTATGCGTCGGCAGGGATGCGCCCGTTCTGCGCGGAGAGGAAGCGAATCTCGGCGCCGCGCGGCTGCTGCGCCAGCCAGATCTGGCCCATGGTCGGGAATTCGAATTCGCCCATCACCACTTTTTTGCGCTCTCCGAAAGTGAGGGCGCTGGCGATGCCATTTATTCCCGCCGATGCGCTGGGGATCACCGCCACTTCTTCCGGCGCCGCGCCGATGAAGCGCGCGAACACGGTGCGCGCCGCTTCGTATTGCTCAACCCAGACGTCCCACGGCGAGCCGTTTTCATTCCAACTACGAATATGCTCGAGCAGCGACGCTTCGACGGCGTCGCTGAGCGCCCCCTGCGAGCACGAATTCAAATAGATTTTCTTTTTGAAAACAGGAAAACGCGCGCGAACCGACTCGATTGCAGACGTGGTGGGCAATTTAGAGGCCTCGTGAAGAAAGAAGCATATCAAACCATGAATAATTCAGGGACGAAGAAGCCGTACCAGGAGCGCAGCCGGGGCCGCGCTCCTTGTCCCCTGGGTACGGGTCGGGAAAAACTCAACCAGAGCAACCGCTTCGCATGCTGCTGGAACTTCCGCCGCGCGGCCGTGTCAACAGGGGTGGTATTCATCCCCTGGCCCGGCCTCTCGCAGAGGCACCGTATAACGCACACAAATGCCATGTCAAGAGCATATTTATTGTATACCATCTCAATTCGATTGACACTGGGGCACAGGTTGGAAAGAATTCGCAAGCCGCGGGCGGGCGAGCCGGCCCTGCAGTCGCTAAGCTCCCGGGGACGCGTACACAAAAGCCGAAATGAAACCCAGAACGAAGTTTCACTATCTCGATCACGCTTCGATGGGGCGGCCCACGCGGCGAACGCTGGACCGGCTGCACGCTGCCCTGTCGAATCTTGCCACCTTTGCATCGACGGGAACCCTGGAGACGTTAAAGCAATTCGAGGCCGTGGAGCGGGCGCGCGTGCGCGTCGCGCAGTTCGTTCATGCCGCTCCTGCGAACATTCTTCTCGTTGGCAATACGTCGCAGGCGCTGGGGACAATCGCCACAGCGCTGCCAATGTCGCGCGGCGACAATATTTTGATGGCCGACATCGAATTCATGGGCGCAACGGTCGCGTGGCGAGGGGCTTGCCGGCGCGCTGGCGTGGAGATCTTGCCCGTGAAGACGACTGGCGGAAAAGTTTTCGCCGAGCAGTTTGCTGCGCGACTGAATTCGCGAACGCGGGCGATTCTGATCAGCTCGGTGCAGGAAGTCAGCGGCTGGCGCGCGGACTTGCGGGCCATCGGTGAACTAGCGGCGAAGTACGGCGCGTTCGTGATTGCCGACGGGATTCAGGAGGCTGGCGCGCGTCCGGTGAATTTCCGGGAGCTGGGAGTGGATGCGTTTTGCGCGGGCGGGCAGAAATGGCTGCGCAGTCCGTTCGGCCTCGGATTCGCGTGCCTCGGGCCTCGACTGCTCGAAGTTCTCGAGCCGGCGTCTCAAGGGTACCTGGCGCTCGGCGAACCGGAAGTCGGTTGGGACCGCTACATGGAATTGGCGGAGCGAACACCATTTGATTTGCCGGCGGACCGAACGGATGCCGGGCGGATGGAGACTGGTGGTTATCCGAACTGGTTGGGGGCGATGGGGCTTGATGCGGCGATCGAGGATTTTCAGAAGCTGGGGCCGGAGCGCAGCTGGAAGCGAATCAAGAAATTGCGCGCGCGGCTGGTGAACGGCTTGCAGGAATTGGGAATTGGATTTCTGGGAGGGCCTGAGCCACCGGAGGATGCCTTCGCGGGAATCGTGACATTTTGTTTGCCCGGCGGCGCGATGGAGGAGAAGAAGCTGCTCGAGGAAATGAAAAAGGCGCGCGTGTTTGCTTCGCTGCGATACGTGACCGGGATCGGCGGGATTCGGACGGCGATCCATGAATCGAATCGCGAGGAAGATGTGGATGCGCTGCTGGATGTGGCGCGGAGATTTTTCAAGAAGAGGCAGAGACTACCGCAGAGACGCTGAGGGCGCCGAGAAAACCTGCGGTGCCTAGTGCGCGGGGCCGTAGATTTTTGCGGCGGTGTCGTGCAGATACGCGCGGGCCATTTGTAGCGCTTGGGTTTCGTTGATCTCTTTTTCGGAGACCATTTCGGCCAGAGCTGCTGCGACTGCTAGTCTCGCGGATTTTAGGGCGAGCCAGTAGCCTTCCTCGGCGCCGTTAGCATCGCTAAGCGGGAAGGTGTCGGAGCCGAAGAGGATTTTGTCGGGGAAAAGTTCGAGCCATTGCTTCAGGGTGCGATGAAGTTCGGCCGGGTAGACGAAGATTCCCATCAGCGATGAATCGAGGTAGACATTTTTACGCGCGGTGAGCCAGATGGCTTCGCTTTGGTGCGGATAGCCGCCGTGTAGAAGGACGAAGGTGACATTTTCGTAGCGCGGGTCGCGGAGAATGTTTTCGAGACCCATCACGCTGCTTTCTTCGATCATGTAGAAATCACCGCCGCCGACTGAAGTATGGATTTGCACGGGCAGATGGAGGCGCGCGGCTTCTCGCAGCAAATAGCGGAAAACGTAATCCTGAAAGTCGCGGTACTCGACAGAGGTGGGGATGCCGCTCTGGCGATACTTCGCGTAGATCGCAGCGGCGCGCGATTCTTCCGGATCATCGAAATGAAGCGAGCGGAAATAGGCGATTTCAAATTTGATGCCGACGCCGCCGGCGGCTTTGTCGGCTTCGACGATAGCGGTGACGAATTTGAGATAGCCGCGGAAATCGCTTGGGAGATTTTCAAGATGTGCTTGCTTCAAATTTCGGGCGAGGAGCTTGCGCTCGAGAGGCAAATTGAGTTTTTGGTCGGGATTGCGCGATTCGAGCTGCTGCGCGTCGAAGGGGAAAAGAAAATTATCGACAAAGAAAACCCAGCGGAAACGAGCGGGATCGAGATAGGGCGGCATGGAGACGCGATTCGCGACGGCCGTCTCGATGCCGACTTGATCGAGGATGTGAGAGAAATAGCCTGCGCCAAGTTTCGCCTTGGCGGCGGCTTTCTGGTCTACGAGCCAGCGCTGATGATCGGGAGAGAAATCGGAATATGGGTAGTTGAAAAGGAATTTTACGGCATCGAGGATTTCGATGTTCTCGTCGCGGAGACGCAGAGGAGCGGAGCTGTCGGCGGGAATCGCCATGGCATCCACGTCTGTGTCATTCGCGTAGCCGGGGTGGCCGTGATTGTCGAAGGCGCGGATGGCTTCGATTTGCGGGAGGAGCCGGTTGTAGATTTCTCTGACGTCGTTGCCCGGGAGAGGCTGGGCCTGGGCGCGAGTTGATTCGGCGGCGAGCGAGGACAAGAAGAGTATCGCGGTTGCCAGAACGATCGAATTACATCGCCGACTCAAGAAATTCTCCCGACCGATCTTACAGCTAAAAGCCATAGCGCAGCATGAATTGGATCGCGCGAGGCGTGCCGGCCATCGTGGTGATGGCACCAAAGTTTGGACCGCTTACATCCACGCACGATGGATTGTTGAAATTCGGGTGGTTCCAAAGACTGAAGAACTCGGAGCGGAATTCCAGCCGCTGATTCTGCGTGAATGAGAACGTCTTGCCGATAGAGAAATCCCAGTTCTGCTCGAATGGGCCGCGGAAAATGTTGCCGCCAAGATCGCCATAGCCGGTTGAGCCACCGGGACGACTTGAGCGCGCCGAGGACGAAGCGTTTCGTGGCGGTGATCTTCTCACCTCACGGAGATGATTTTTATCTTTCGGCGCCAATATTGGCAGCCGAATTCAATGCCGAGGCTTGTTGCGCGCGACGACGGGCGAACCAGTATGCGATGGTGATGAGCACGAGAAACGGAGCGAATGCCGGAACTGTGTATTGCAATCCATCCACGAAGAAAGTGCTTACGGTGATACCTACGAGCGCCACGATGCCGAGAATCGTGGAATAGGGATAGAAATGGATGCGCATGGGAAGTTTCGCGATGCGCTCGCGGCCGAGGGCGCGGCGAAAAGCGATGTGCGTGAGGAGGATGACGACCCAGACGAAAAACATTCCGGCAACGGCGACACCGTAGAGCGCGAGGAATGCTTTTCCGGGCGCGTAGATGGCGAGAAGAATCGCAGCGACCATGCCGGCGGAAGAAACTGCGAGCGCACGTCGCGGTACTCCATTTTTGGCCAACTTCGAGAGCGATGCCGGCACGTACTTGCCACGCGCCAAAGAAAAGAGCATGCGCGTGGTGAGATACAAGTCGGTATTGCAACTCGAGAGAGCCGCGGTGATGACGACGATGTTCATGATCGTGGCGGCGAAGGGAACACCGACGGAGGAAAACGCGCGAACGAATGGGCTGGCGGTGAGGCCGGTGCCGGCACCGGTCTGATTCCAGGGCGTCATCGCGAGCATGACGGTGATGGCGAGGACATAGAAGAAAATCAGGCGGAAGACGATTGTGCGCATCGCTTTCGGGATGGATTTTTCGGGGTTCTCGGCCTCGCCGGCAGTGACGGCGATGACTTCGACGCCCATGTAGCTCGTCACGACGAGCGTGAGAGCGAGCCAGACGCCGAGCCAGCCGTGCGGTAGGAATCCGCCGTTCGCTGTGAGGTTGGTCAGGCCGATCGGATGGCGAGTTCCAATGCCGAAAATCAGAGCGGCGCCGACTGCGATGAAAACGAGGATGGCGACGACTTTGATCAGCGCGAACCAGTATTCGATTTCGCCGAAGCGGCCAACGTGCATCGTGTTGAGCCCCACTAATCCTGCGGAGACTGAAACAACCCAGATCCACTGCGGGACGTTTGGAAACCAGAAGGAAAAATAGATCGCGACAGCGGTGACTTCTGCGCCGATGGCGATCATTTGCACTAGACCGTACGTGGTGCGTACGGCAAAGCCGGCCCAGCGGCTTAGATACGTTTCGGCGTATACGCCGAATGAGCCGGCATCGGGATGCACGACGGCCATTTCCGCGAGCGAATAGGCAACGATCATGGCGATGACCGCGCCCAACAGATAGCTGACGATCACGCCGGGGCCTGCGAGGCGTATCGTAACGCCGCTCCCTAAGAACAAGCCGACGCCGATCGCGCCGCCGATGGCGAGCATCGTGAGTTGCCGCTGGCTGAGGCGCCGGCGCAATTCCTGAGGGCGTGACGGTGAGGAGGAGGAACTGCTGTCCGGGCCAACTAGCAATGTCGATTCAGCGGGGCCGTTAGGGCTATCCATTTTTGCTCAGCTTTTGGAGAACTTCGCTGAAGCGTCGAATTTCTTCGGACGTGTTGTAGTGCACCAGAGAGGCGCGTACGGCGCCGCTGTCCATGCTGAGCCCGAGGCGTTTCATGAGCCGCGGGGAATACATGTGACCGTCGCGAACGCCGATTTGCGCACGAGAAAGTTCGTCGGTAACTGCCTGCGGCGAGACTCGCGGCAAATTGAAAAGAAAGGTCGGCACGCGCTCACCGATACGCTCCTTCTGGCGAATTCCGTAGACGACGGCGCCGCATTTTTCGAGGGCTTGCAGGACTTCGATCGAGAGGGCCTCCTCGTACTCGCGAATGGCGGCCATGGCTTTTACCAGATTTGCGCGACGAGAGTCCGATGCGCCATTGCCGCTGATTTGTTTCCCGAGGGATTCGAGATAGGCGATCGCCGCAGTCATGCCCGCGACGTTTTCATAGACAAATGTGCCGGCTTCGATTTTGACGGGAGGCTCGTTGGGGATGAAATCTTCGCGAAAGGTGGGGAGTTTTTCGAGAAGCTCGCGGCGGCCCCAGAGGAAACCCATGTGGGGGGCGAAAATTTTGTAGCCGGAACAGGCGAGATAGTCGCAGCCCCAGGCTTGCACGTCGATGAGGCCGTGCGGGCCATAGTGAACGCAATCGAGGAAAAGTTCAGCGCCGGCATCGTGCGCAAATTTCGCGGCGGCGGGGACATCCACGATCGAGCCGAGAGCGTTGGAGGTGACGGTGCAGGCAACTAGGCGCGTCTTCGAGTTGAGCAGCGGCCACAAATCTTCGGAATGAAGATTGCCGTCGTCGCGCATCTTCCAAAAGCGGAACTTGGCACCGGCGGGTTCGAGGGCCATCCAGGTAGCCACGTTGGCTTCGTGATCCATGTCGGTGATGACGATTTCGTTGCGCTCGGAAAGCATCTGGCCGATCGCAAGGCTAACGATGCGAATGAACGAAGTGGCGTTCATGCCGAAGGCGACTTCGCTGGGGTCGCGGGCGTTGAGCAGATCGGCCACGCTGCGGCGGCCCCGGTCGATGGTGGCGTCGACTTCCTGGCTCTGGGGGTAGCGGCCGCCTCGCTGGACGTTACATTCGAGAAGATGGCGATTGATGGCGTCAAAAACAATTTGAGGGATTTGCGCGCCGGCGGCATTGTCGAAAAAAACGAAGGGGGAAGCGTGTTGGAGGGCGGGAAACTTCGCGCGCACAGACTCGATAGGAAATCGGAACGGGGTTTTGGTATCCGGCGTGCCGCCGAGGGTGGTAGGCATGGGTTGACGGGCTCCGATGTGGCGAGGGGTGCGGTCCCGCGAGTGCTCTTCCCTCACGGCAAAGATGAGCGTAGGGCAAAACCTATACCGGCGACGTTGGCATGTCAAGAGAATGGTTCTTGTATGCCGACGGTATACGTTTGACAGAAACGGCGAAGTCGTGAAGAATGCTGTCTGGACGGCAAGGTGCCCCGGAGGACATCGTGGCGAAAACGGCAACCCGCGGGAAATTTCAACGGCGCGTCGCAGTTTCCATTTCCCCGCTCTTTTCTCCCGGATCGCCGGCGACGGGCGCCGCCTCAACGCTTAGCGAGAAAGTCTATCGCGCATTTAAGCGTGACATCATTCACAGCGTCTATCAGCCCGGCGAAGCGTTGAGCGAGAAAGCGCTGGCGGATCGCTACAAGGGCAGCCGGACGCCGGTGCGCGAAGCGGCCGTGCGTTTGCAGAATGAGCGGCTGCTTCGGATCGTGCCGAATCGCGGCTACTTCGTCGCGCAGATTACCCTGCAAGTGTTAAATGATATATACGAATTTCGTTGCGCGGTGGAATGTGCGGCGGCCGAGTTGGCAGCTATGAAGGGCGTGGACGCGGAATCGCTGCGGAAGCTGAGCGAATTGTCGCAGGTTACATGCAGCGCCGATGACCGCGAGAGTTGCGTAAAGTTCATCGAATCGGATACGGCGTTTCACGTGATGATTGCGCGGCTTTCGCGGAACCAGATGCTGGTGCAGGCAGTCGGCGAGGCGCGCAGCCAGATGGAACGCATCATGTTCGCCGCAATTGATATCAATTATTACGGAGAAGCGCCGGGCCGGGAGCATCGCGAGATCTTAAAGGCAATTCAGGAGCGCGATCCCGAAGGAGCACGGCAGCGGATGTACGAGCACATTATTCAGTCGAAGGACAAGGTGCTTGGGCTTACGGGATTTGCTTCCCGCCGCAGCTAACACCTCACTGCATGCAGTTCCACCGAGCGGGTGGTTCCGAGTGACAATTGTTTCGTAAAAAACTTCGCGCGCTCTCCAGCGCCTCTCGATCGGCTGCAACGTGGTACCTTCGTGCCGCAGTCAAGCTCGAAGTGCTGCAGGATTGCGATTGTAGGTTGCGGTGGCGCGGCACAAAAACGCCGGCAGGCTGCCGGCGCTACGGGAGATTGGCGTGAAACATCGCCGGGCTGTGGCTAAGAAACGAAAGAGAGCATCCGCGCAGCAGAGCGCGATTATTCGCAAGATCATTCGGCTTGAAGAGCGCGTGTGGAAAGTGGCGCAGGAGAGAGACGCGGTGCGATTCGCGGAACTTGTGCCTGCCGATGCGGTGATGATTTTTCGATCGGGGATTGTGACGCAGCCGGAATATCTAGCGACGATGAAAGAGCGAACCATCTCCCGCTATGAGCTTCGCAACATTCGTGGATTCATGCCCAATGCGACTACCGTCGTCCTTTGCTACGAGGCTTTGCGGCTGGGCGAAGAGAGCGGAGAGGCGTTTCCAATGGACCCAGTGATCGAAAGCACGACTTGGATCAAGCGCGGGAATCGTTGGGTCGCCATTCTCAATCAGGAAACGCCCGCTCGGGCGAAATAGAATTCCCTTCCCTTGAAATCACACCTCGCTAGTGCGCGTTCGCGGGCGTCAGCGATTTCAGCGCTTCGTCGAGATAATCGGGGGTGCCTTCGACGCGCTCGAGATGCGGGTAGCGATTGCCATCATGATATTGGATCTCGTGGGTCTCGAGTGTGGTGGCATTCAGCGCGGACAGTTTGATCGGCGCAGAATTTGATTTTGAATCGTGTACGGCGCGCTTTAGTTCGTCTACGGAAAACTGGCGGCCATTCACGGCCACGATCTTGAGGTACGGGCTGATGCCCGCTTCGAAGGCGGGCATGCCTGGAATCGCATCGATTACGGTGCCGTCGCCTTTCACGTGAAGGCCGATGGATGAGGTGAAGTCGGCACCGCCGGACTCCGCGTCGCCAGCGGCGATGAATTCGTTCGGTTCGTCGTTGTAAACGAGCTGCCAGCCGCCTCCGGTGATTCCGCCGAGCGGGGCGTGAGAGCCGGTGGAATCGAGGCGCTCGCGGAGGAAGGCGCGCCAATCGTATGGCGCGATTCCATTCAGCGTCGCGACGACGTCATCGAAGGTGTAAGTCTTGATGACGGGCTCGCCATCGGGCGGGGCGTAGAAGTCGTGGCAGAAATCGTCCATGGAGCGGCTGTCGTTCGTGAGCTTGCGGATCGTTGCGTCCACATCGAGCCAGATGAGGACGGCTTCGGGATAAAAATCCACGCTGCGACGATAGGAACTCCACTCGGGCACGGAAAAATAAAGAATTTGCGCCGCGTTGGCGGTGTTCTGCAGCGAGCGCCAACGGCGGCCGGCGCGATGATCGAGCATCGCGGCGGTCTCGGCGAGATGCTCGCGAGCCTGTAGCGGAGTGGCGAGTCCGCTGCGAGCGGTCAACAGCTCGCCCAAAAATTCCGTGAGTCCTTCGTAGGCCCACAACAGTTCGCCTTTCATCGGCTGCTGAAAATCGGGCGTGGCCAGGCCTTCGGGGCGGCGGAATTGGCCGTTCCAGGAATGCGTGAATTCGTGAGGGAAAAGCCCGGCTTCGAGGAGGCGCGCGTTCGGATCAAGCAAAGTGCGCTGACGGATGCGGTCGTCGCTGCTTTCGTGGTGCTCCTGGCCGAGGCCCATGGTGTTATCGCTTAGCGTGAGGAGGAAATGATAATCGCGATAGTGATGCGAGCGATAGAGCGCATCAGCTTCGGCGACGAGACGCGAATAATTTTCGAGCAGCGCGGGTGGAATATCGAGCGCCCAGGCATCATCGGAGAGGACGTCCAACTCGTGCGGCGGCTTGATCGTGGGATTCAGAGGATAAACGCGCGTGAATTCGCCGGCCTGCACCGGTGAATCGATGAGCAAATCGAAAGCTACCGGTGAAAAAGTAATGGAATTGCCAGACTGGCTCGCGACCGGCAGTGCAGTGTTGAATTTCCAACCGTTCGGAAGCGTGAGAGACGGATTGTAAGTCAGCTCGGCTGCCCGCCAACCCTTGGGATAGAGCGCTACCTGATTCCACATCAAGATGAAGAGCTTTGCGGCGCCGGACGCGCTGAAATCAATTGTGGGGCCCGGTGGCGAGAGAAGAAAATCTAGAGACGCGTCAATTGAATTGCCACCTTGCGGCACATCGATGTTGAACGCGTACATGTCGACGTCGTCTTGTCGCCAGGGGATCTCTTTCCCGCCAGCGGAGAAATGCAGGCCTGCGAGATTCCAGATGGGCCCGTCGGGGGAATGATCTGCGGGCATCCATTTCGGATAATAGAGAGTGAGCGGACCGGGCTGCGCCGGAAATTGCAATTTCGCGTGCAGAACGCGGCGAGGCGCGTCGGTGGCGTCCACGGAGATAGTGATCGGGCCGGGCGGCGGAGTTTTGGCGCGCGCGGATGCGCTTAGCGCCATGCACAGCCCGAAGACAAGAATCGTGAGGCTGAAACGAATTCCGCTCTGAATGGTCATTGAGCCCTCCGCGTGCGGATGATACTCGCTGATGGCAGCGATTCAGGAATTCACAGCGAACAAAAAAGCTGCTCCGGAACCGCGCTCCGGAGCAGCCGAGGGAATAGTTTGTATTCACGAAGCGAAGGCCTGCTCGGTCTTCAAAACGTGAACTTTCCCATAAATTGAATGTTGCGCGGCCCGCCTACGCCGAAGTGAGAATCAAAGCTGCCGTCATCGGCGCTCGCCGTAATCTGCGTGCCGATGTCCGGAGCGGGCTCGGCAAAGTTCGGATGATTAAATGCGTTGAAGAAGCTGGTTCGAAATTGAAATCCGAAGCGCTCGCCGAATTTGAAAGTTCTCTGGATCGAGAAGTCCCATGACTGCAGCCCGGGAGCCACAAGTGGGTCGCGCGGGCAATTCCCGAACGTTCCCGGAGCTGGCTCGGCGAACGAACTCATCGATGCGTAAGACATTGTGAAATCGTGCAATTGATAGTGAATCGGACCGACGCAATCAAAATAGGTATGGAAATTGCCGACGCCAGATTCGTCCCCAAACGTAAGTATAGGAGCCGCCAAACCGTCACGAAGCGTGGTAGTCCCAGAAATCTGCCAGTCGCGCAGCACGTACCCGAACTTGTTGTCGATCTTTGGCGACGGGATGGCATAAATGTAAGTCCAGATCAGCGCCCGACGTTGATCGAACTCCGAATTTCCGTAACCACTGTGGATGTCAAGCGCGTTCTGGGGAACGTAACCGCTGGTACCGAAGAAGTCTTCGACTTCCGACGCGGTATCCAAATTGTGGGACCACGTGAAGGAAACTTGCGTCGTGAACCCATGGAAATCGTCGGCACGCAGAACTGCCTGCAGGGAATGGTACGTGGCGAATCCATTGCTCGAAATCGTGTTGATCTGCGACAGGTTGGGGAAGAGCGCATTGAACGGCCGCGCATTCTGCTCACAAACGGGGTCACCGGATGCTTGATTCGGAGGCAGAACCGGGTTGCAGCCGGGGCCAAAGCCCGCCCCCATCGGCGGCTGATTGACGTCAATCAATTGCAGCTGGTGAATGCTCTTGTTGCCGACATAACCGAGCTGCAGCACAATCTTCCGAGCCAATTCCTGCTGCACGTTGAAATTCCACAGCATCGTGTTCGGAGTTTTCAGGTTGTGCTGGATGCTTGCGACGTTAAAGGGCGGTTCAGGTGCACCGGTGCCAAAAATCGGCACGCCTACACCGAACGGAATCGGCAGGCTGGGCACGACCTGAAAGCCCCCAGTTGGCCCGACCGGATTTTGCGCCAGTCCTTCCTGGAAATTGTTGAGGGGAATCGTGTCGTAATAGATTCCAAATCCCGCGCGGAAGATCGTTTGGCGTCCGGGAATCAGCGTGAATGGCGGGTTGTACGCGAAAGAGACGCGCGGCCCAAAGTCGTGTTTCGGAGCGTCGTAGATTTTTCCACCCGGCAATTGCGAGGCCGGAACAAGCCCGAGGGTCGGATCGAATGCCGAGAAGCGGCCTCTTGATTCGTTCACAGTGGTAAAGAAGTCGTAGCGAAGACCCGCGATTAGAGTGAGGCGCTGGGTAAGTTTGTATGTATCCATCGCAAAACCGCTGATCACATTTTGGTTGATGTTGGCGCGCCCGCTGCCCACTCGATTGATAGAAGTCACACCGGGGCCGGGCGACGGAAGACCTGCAATCAAATCCACCAGCACCGCAATCGGAGGACACGGGTTGGGCGTGGCGTTGCAGTTCAACCCGGGGTCAGTCGTCGTCAAAGTGTTTCCGAGCTGGGTTCCGTTGAATGTAAAGATGCCTCGAGAGCCGGTGATGGTGTAATCCGAATAATCGTGGAGGAAATTGAATCCGAATTTCAACGCATGCGCGCCGTGGGTCCAGTTGAAATCGTCGGCGATCTGATAGCTCGTCGCCACGCGGCCACCAGCACAATTTTGCAGTCCAAGGTTCGAGAACCCGCCCTCAACGGTATCTCCGATGTCGATCTCGGGAGTGCCAAAGCAATTCGGAGCCACACCGGTGTTGAATCCTATCGTAGACGGATCGACGTTGGAGTCGCGTCCTCGTTGAAATTGAGAGAAGCGATTCCAGCCCAGCCGCAAAGTATTGATCAAATTGGGAGTAAAAATGTGAACTTCGCTAATCGCGAAGTTATCAGCAACGGTCGGGGTTACGCCAAACCACGGGTTCAGTTGCGACCCGCCCCCAGGACCAGGTCCGCCGCCGGGAAACTCGTCTTCCCCTGTGCCGTGCAGGAATCGAGTGGAGAGCGAATCAGAATCTGAAATCTTATGATCGAACTTAAATACATAACTATTGGGCGTTTGCATGCCGCGATTATCCGCAGCAAACGGGCCGGAGAGCCCCAGCGAAGAGTAGAGACCCAAGATATTGAGCCCCAGCTGATTCGGCGTTATTCCCGCACCCTGAACGAGAGTCGTAGCCTGCTGAATTTGACCTGGGGTCGGGGCCGTGCCGTGGAGCGTAGTACCGAGACGCAGACGGCTTCCATCGTAGCCGACAAAGAAAAATGTACGATTGCGGCCGTCGTACACGTGCGGAATGTAAATCGGCCCCCCAGCCGTTCCTCCGAACTCATTCCAGACAAACGGGGCCTTGGAAGTAGGAACGCCGTTTAGTTCCGCATTGAGATTTTCGAAGAAGTTTGCGGCATCGAGAGCTGCATCGCGATGCAACTCGTAGAGGGAGCCATGGAATTGGTTGGTTCCGCTGCGAATGATCACGTTCATTACGCTGCCCGAATTCTGACCCGAATCCGCACCGCCCGCTGCGATGATGCTCACTTCTTGGATGGCATCGAGTGGCAAACGCGTTGCGGCCGTAGCGGAGTTTCCGCCTTCATTGATCGACGGCAAATATGTCGAGGGGTCGGTATCCGAGGCGCCGTCGATGTTGAAGCCGTTCGAGCGGGATCGGCTGCCGTTGATGGTGTACTGGGCGAAAGCGAAGTTGCTGTTTTGCGTTACGCCCGGGAGAACCAGCGCCAGGCGCGTATAGTCGCTGTTCCCGATCGGCAGCGACTCGACTTGCTGCTCTTCAAGCTGCCCGCCTGTGTAATTTGTTTCCGTCTGAAGTAAAGGGGTCTCCGACGTGACCTGAATCTCAGATGAGAGTGACCCGACCGAGAGAACGGGCGTGACGGTATTAACTTCGACTTGCGAGGTGACGATATCCTTCATGACCGTTGTTTTGAATCCGTCCTTGGTGACGGTGAGCGTGAAATTGCCGAGGGCTAGCTCGGGGAAATTGAACTCTCCGTTTTGGTCGGAGATCTGAGTGCGCTCGAGGCCCGTGGACGGGTTGGTGAGCTTGACTGTGGCGCCTGGAACGGCGGCGCCTTGGGCGTCGCGGACCGCGCCGGTGATGCGGCCCGGGAATAACTGCGCTGAGGAGGTCCCTGCGCAGAAAAGCACGAGAAAAAGAGCCGCTAAAATAAATCGAGCTGCAAGTACGTGCTTCATGTTTGCCTCCGCCTAAGCCCCACGGGTCGTTAGCGGACGGTACACCGCGGCCTGGTGTACGTCAAGAAAATTCTATTTGTATACCGCGGGTACACGAAGTGGATTACGCGCGATGCAAACGGAAGAGCTTGTGGGCGCTAGAGAGAATCGAGAATTGGCGCGTAGCCGAGAGCTAATGTAATGCCGGCCGCTCGAGATTTTTGCGATCCCAGGCGGCGAGGTCGGCGGCTGCGTCGTAGGTGCTCTGGCAAAATTCGAGCAATGCTTCGTTGGGAGATTTGGCGGTGCGCACATCTTCGTACATCAGGAAGAATTCGTGCATTTCGCCGCTGTAGAAAGATTTGGCGGGACGCACCGCGCGTTGTCCGAAGCCCGCCGGCTCCGGCGCGGCGTAGGCGTAGAAGGCGGTATCCGTGACGGCGCCTCCTCCGGGCCAAAATCCTACGCTGCTCACTTCATGAGAGTACGCCTCGCGCGTGATGGAGTCGGCTTCCGGTCGCTCGGGTGCGCGCCTGCCGGAGAACCGAGTGACGGCGAGATCGAAACTGCCCCAGAAGAAATGGACGGGGCTGACTTTCCCTATAAACCGCGCCCGGAATTCTTTGAAGACGGAATCCACGCTTACCAGGATGCGCCAGAAGCGATGAGCGTACTCGGGCTGATAAGACATGTGAGTGCGATCCTGGTCAAATCGAATGGGATTGGGGATCTCCACCGGCATGGGCCAGATCTTGACGTCAATATCGAGCGAGCGTAGC
Organism: uncultured Acidobacteriota bacterium; assembly: GCA_963812645.1. Taxonomy (GTDB): domain Bacteria; phylum Acidobacteriota; class Terriglobia; order Acidiferrales; family UBA7541; genus Palsa-147. Next base: position 389,846 of record CAWEVU010000009.1, on the reverse strand, counting down.
GCGTCCGTGAACTCGGAATAGAAGTCGGCGACGCTACGTGGGGCCAGTGGAACGATGCTGACATCATTGTTGCAAGTTGCAAGCGTGAGCTGGTGGTCGATAAAGTCGAACTCAGCCTCAAATACGCCTTCTTTGTACGGAATGGGGGAAGTTGTTAGCCCTCGCGCGCTCACGTACAGCGGAACTTCCCACCAGTGATTGATCCTCGGGCTCAGCGCCAGACGCACTTTCCCGACCATTTGCGTCCACATATGCAGCGTCGCGCAAGTATCCGCCCATTCGGATAAATGCAAGGAGGGCCAGGCTTCGGGCCCGTCCGGAACTGGGGCTGGCGTTTCCGTTTTCATGTTTGTTTGAAGGAGTAAAGTACCGCCGTCTGCTGCTGAAAACAACCGTGGCGTGGCTAGATTGCTCGCTGGCGGGACCAGGAAGGTCTGCGGAATTCGAGCGAAATGGGGATTACAGAAGGTCGGCGCCAAAAGGCCTCGAGCGAGAATGATTGATCATGATGCTGAGGGCGGAGCGCTTGCCGCCGTCGCCCCGATTGCGCGCTCCGCCCCAGGTGATTCTAACGTCCGGTCGTCAGTGTCTGTGCGGTACGCTTCTCGATCGGCACAAAGTTCCGTTCCGCGTAGCCAGTGTAGATCTGACGCGGCCGCGCGATCTTTTGTTCCGGATCCTGCAGCATCTCTTGCCACTGCGCCAGCCAGCCCACGGTTCTCGGAATCGCGAACAGAACCGTGAACATATCCGGTTTGAACCCCAGCGCCTGGTAGATGATCCCAGAGTAGAAGTCGACGTTGGGATACAGTTTTCGCGTTACGAAGTATTCGTCCTCGAGCGCGATGCGTTCCAGTTCCAGAGCAACATCCAATTTCGGGTTCCGCCCCGTGGTCAGAAATACCTGGTCGGCCGCCCACTTGATGATTCGCGCGCGCGGATCGTAATTCTTGTAGATCCTGTGTCCGAATCCCATCAGCTTGCCGTGACCCGACTTGATCTGCTGGATATACGCCGGGACGCGGTCCTTTGTCCCAATCTCGTCCAGCATCTTCAAAACTTCTTCATTCGCGCCGCCATGCAGTGGGCCGGAAAGCGCCGCCGCCGCTGCCGCGGTGCAAACGTATGGGTCGGCCTGTGAGCTGCCCACTGCTCTCATCACGTTCGCGCTGCAATTCTGCTCATGATCGGCATGCAAGATGAACAGAATGTCCAGCGCGCGGGAGAGCGCCGGATTGGCGCGGTACTTTGGTTCCACCATCCGCCACAGCATGTTCATGAAGTTCTCTGTATAGCTCAGCTCGTTATCCGGATAGATATATGGATACCCGAGACCGTGCCGGTAGGTGTACGCCGCGATTGTGGGAACCTTACCGATCAGCCGGCGAATCTGCAGCTTGCGTACTTCCGGATCCTTCACGTCCCGCGAGTCGGGATACACGGTCGAAAGCGCCGCCACCGTGCTGATGAACATCCCCATGGGATGCGCATCATGGTTGAAGCCTTGCAAAAATTCCTTAGTCTTTTCCTGCAACATGGTGTGGTGCGTGATGTCGTCAACCCAGGTCTTCAACTGCTTCTCGGTTGGCAGCTCCCCATGGATGATCAGGTATGCGACTTCTAGAAACGTGCATTTCTCAGCGAGCTGTTCGATGGGATAGCCGCGGTACCGCAGAATTCCTTTGTCGCCATCGATAAACGTGATGGCACTCTGGCAGGACGCGGTGTTCAAGAATGCTGGGTCGTAGCTCATAACCCCGAAATCCTCTGGCCCAGTTTTGATTTGCCGCAAATCAGTCGCCCGGATGCAGCCTTTATTTAGCGGCAACTCGTAGGCCGCCTTCGTTCGTTGATCTACGATATTCAACTCTTCTTTCGCCATAAGCTTTCTCCCTTTCAATTTTGTGCGCTGGATGCATTCGCTGCAACGCGCCTGACTTCCGGGGCTGCGGGCTGCGCTTCGATCATTAAGCCCCTCTGGCTCAACGCGTTAACCCGTTGGAACGTCTTGAACCCGCGCATTCGCCGCAGGTTTAATGAAATTCTCAAACCAAGAACTGCCAACGTCAATTCGATATCACTGGAGTCACTTCTTGGCGGTGACTTGGGACACTCTTCGTTGTGACCGCAGCCACAATACGCCGCGAACGGTTTTTCAGGCCGCTCAGCTGAATGAACTAGAGCTTGATTGACTGGAGGCGAATCGAGCCTCCAACCTGAGTTCGAAACGCACGAACGGGAATTGGCTGGAGTTGTCAAAAACTAAGTACGCAGGAAATGGCGCGCCCGGAGGGATTCGAACCCACGACCTTGTGCTCCGGAGGCACACGCTCTATCCATCTGAGCTACGGGCGCGCCGAGTGTCGCGTCGAGCCGGGTGGGGCGGCGTTAACGACTGCTCGATCATCGACGAACTGTGGTAGTCGAGTCGCAGCGGCACTGCCGGCACGTCGCAAACAAATTCATGATACCGCGAACCGGTAATAGGCGCCATGCGCCTTCGGCAGAGCCACTTGAGACGCGCTTGCTGGAACGTTGACGACAGCCACGCGGCGCTTGACAGTAATGCCGCACTCGATTAAACTAACCAGTTAGTTGAAGATATCATCTGGCCGTGAACCGCGCTTCTCGCGCTTGCCGCCTAGAGAACTAGGAACTCACGATGACATTCGAAGAGATGAGCTACCGCCGACTGGGAAACAGTTCTTTGATTGTGTCGGCGCTGGGACTCGGGTGCATGGGCATGTCCGAGTTTTATGGCCCGCCGGATGATCCGCAGTCGATCGCTACCGTGCGTCGCGCCGTGGATCTGGGCGTGACCTTTATCGATACGGCCGATATTTACGGTATCGGCCGGAACGAAGAGCTGGTGGGCCAGGCGATCGCAGGACATCGCAATCGCGTGATCATCGCGACGAAGTTTGGCAACGTCCGTTCGCCCGAAGGCGCGTTTCTTGGCGTAAACGGCCGGCCGGAATACGTGCAGGCAGCCTGCGAAGCAAGTTTGCGGCGGCTGAAGATCGCTACGATCGACCTCTATTACCAGCATCGCGTCGATTCGGACGTGCCAACCGAGGAAACGGTCGGCGCAATGGCACGGCTCATCGAGCAAGGTAAGGTGCGCTATCTGGGGCTTTCCGAAGCCGGGCCGCAGACGATTCGCCGCGCTCACGCCGTCTATCCGATCACCGCTCTGCAGACGGAATACTCCCTCTGGACGCGCGACCCCGAAGACGAAATCCTCGCGACTTGCCGTGAACTCGGGATCGGATTTGTCGCGTACAGCCCGCTGGGCCGCGGAATTCTTACCGGCCGGTTTCGCAAAGCGGCGGATTTTCCTACGGGAGATTTTCGCCAGAATCATCCGCGATTCTCGGGCGACAACTTCGAACGCAATCTACAGTTGGTGGACCGCATCGAACAAATTGCCCACGAGAAGAACTGCAAAGCCTCGCAGGCTGCGCTGGCCTGGGTGCTGGCGCAGGGTGAGGACATCGTGCCGATTCCAGGGACAAAGCGCATTGACCGGCTTGAAGAGAATCTTGGCGCGCTCGAAATCTCGATGGGCCGCGCCGATTTGGCTAGAATCGCCGGGCTCTTTCCTCCCGGCGCAGCGGCGGGATTGCGCTATCCGGAAGCGGCCATGAAGCGAGTCAATCAGTAACGGTGGACCGAGAGCGGTAGGAATTCTTGAGATGCGACGCGGACGAAAAAGAGTAGAGAACCCGGAAACAGCAAGGCGCATCCTCGCCGCCGCCGAAAATCATTTCGCGGCGCAAGGGCTGGCCGGCGCGCGCACCGACGAGATCGCAGCAGCGGCGCACGCCAACAAGGCAATGCTCTACTACTACTTCGGCGACAAGCGCCGGCTGCACCGCGCCGTTCTCGGAAATCTGCTGCGGCAATTGCGCGTATTGTTCGACGAGCTGGCGGTCTCAAAGGCCTCGCCGCGCCGTCGCCTCGAGAATCTGCTGCTCGGCTACATGGATTTTCTCGGAAGCCATCCAAATTATCCGCGCCTGGTTCAGCGCGAAGCGATGGACTCCAGCCCCAGCTTCGAGTGGATTTTCCGCGAGTTTCTCGGGCCGTTCCAAGCGACGCTTCAGAAAACAATCGAAGCAGGAGTGAAAGCGGGAGAATTCCGGCGAGTGGATGCGCGGCATGCCGTTTTCTCGCTGCTAGGGATGACGATTTTCTATTTCGTGGCGGCGCGGCGATTTCCGCGATTGTTTGACGGCGACGCCATCGCAGCCAAACCGCTGGCGGATAGAAAGAAGGCAGTGCTCGACTTGCTCATGCACGGTCTGTTGCAACCCCAGACGAGGCGGCCATGACCGGGAAAAAGTTTTTCATAATCTTCGGCGCGGTAGTGATTATTTCGGTGGTGGTGTTTTTCGCTTTTACTCCTCACGGAAGCAGCATTCCTCTAATCGGAGTCGTGGACGGCAACGAAGTGATCATCAGTCCGCAAATCGCCGGGCGAATGATCAAGTTGACGGTGGATGAAGGGTCCGAAGTAAAGAAAGGCCAGTTGATCGCGGAGCTCGATCCTACTGAGTTGCAGGCTGCGCTCGCACAGGACGACGCCAACATCGGAAGCCTGCAAGCGAAAGTCAATCAGTCCTCACAAACACTCGGCTGGACGGATGAGCAGACGGCCGCGGCGTTGAATCAGGCGCAGGCGATGCTGACTTCTGCGCGCGCGCAGCTCGAGCAGGCCCGCGCAACGCTCGAACTCGATGAAGTGAACTACAAGCGCGCGATTGGGCTCTTCGAGTCCGGCGTCAGCACGGCGCAAGATCGCGATACGGCCGAATCCACGCTCAAGGCCGCGCGAGCCAACGTGCAATCGCTCGGAGATCTGGTAAAGGCGCAGCAAGCGGCGCTCGCCGTCGCCGAGGCGAATCGCAAACAGGTGAACGTGCAGCAAGCCGATCTCGCTTCAACGCGCGCGCAAGTGCAACAGGCAAAGGCGCTGCGCGACCAAGCTGCAACACAGTTGGGTTACACCAAGATTTATTCACCGCTCGACGGAATCGTTTCCGTGCGCGTTGCTTTACAAGGTGAAATGATCGCGCAGGGCGGACCAATCGTCGTGGTCGTGGATGTCGATCACCTGTGGGTGCGCGCCGACGTTGAGGAAAGCTACATCGACGATATCCGTTTCGGCGACACCATGAAGGTTCAACTTCCGTCGGGCGAGGAGATCGAAGGCAAGGTTTTCTTCAAGGGCGTTGAGAGCGACTTTGCCACGCAACGCGACGTCAGCCGCACAAAGCGCGACATCAAGACTTTCGCCATTAAAGTGGCCGTGCCGAATTCCAATCGCCGCTTATTCACCGGGATGACCGCCACTGTCCTTCTCCCGCAGCCGAAACGAAGCTGGTTCGCGCGCCTTTAGCCGGGCTAGAGAACACGACAAATGACCGACACGCCCAACAACTCAAACGGAAACTCTATCGTCGCCGAACACCTCGTGAAAAAGTTCGGCGAGTTGGTGGCGGTAGACGACATCAGCTTTTCAGTGGGCGAGCGCGAGCTTTTTGGGCTGCTCGGTCCGAACGGCGCGGGCAAAACCACTTTGATCCGCATGCTGACGACGCTCACGCCGCCCACCTCCGGCGCGGCGCGAATCGCCGGCCACGACATCGTGAAGGACGCCAATGGAGTGCGCCTGGTGATCGGCGTAATTCCTCAAGCACTGACTTCGGACCCGGAACTAACGGCCGAAGAGAATATGCTCCTGCACGCGAAGCTATTCGGCGTGCCTGCGGCGGAGCGGCGCGGACTTGTGGCGCGCCTTCTTGAAGAGGTGGACCTTTCGAAATTCGGCAAGACGTTTGTGCGCAATTTCTCCGGAGGCATGCGGCGAAGACTCGAAATCGCTCGAGGGCTGGTTCATTCGCCGAAAATTCTTTTTCTCGATGAACCGACGACGGGACTCGATCCTGTCTCGCGCACCAACGTCTGGGAGATGATTCGGCGTCTGCGCGAGCAATCGAACCTGACCATCGTGCTGACGACGCATTACATGGACGAGGCCGACAAGCTCTGCGACCGTATCGCCATTGTCGATCACGGCCGGCTCGCAGCACTCGATACGCCCGTAAATCTGAAAGACAGCATTCCGGGGACCGATACCGTGGAGGCTGAATTCGCGAATGCTCCGGCGGACTGGCTCGCGCAACTCGAGAAGTTGTCTCACGCCGCGAGCGTAAGCCAGCACGATCACGTGGTGCACATCTCCTCGAACGACGGTCCAGCCACGGTCGCGGGGCTCATGGATCTCGCAAGGGCGCGTGGCGTCACCGTGCACAGAGTAACGGTACAGGGCACGACGCTCGACGATGTCTTTCTGCATTTTACCGGCCGCGAATTGCGCGATGCCGCCGCAGCCGGCGCCCACTACGACGTTGGGCATTTGTATCAACAACGATGAGAGCATCGCCAGCAGCCGGAGACAAATAGGAATGAAACTCTATCGCGTCTCAGCGCTCATCGAGCGGGACATGCGCAAATTCCTGCGCAGCCCCGCGCAAATGATGGCCTCGATGGTCTTCCCGCTTCTGCAGCTCGTGGTGCTTGGATACGCCTTTGGCGGGCACATCAAAGGCGTCACGGTCGCGGTGGTGGATCAGGACCGCACCGCGGAATCGCGGCAAATCAAAGAAATGATCGCAGGAATCGGCGAAGGTCCGCAGACATTTACAGTCCGCGATTACAATTCGCTGCCGGACGCTCTCGATGATTTGAGAGCTGGGTTCGTCCGTGGTGTAATTTCGATCCCGCGCGATTTTTCGCGCCGCGTTTACCAGCAGGATCGCCCCAAAATCGCCCTCGCCGAAGACAATACCGATCAGTTCATTTCGAGCGAGCTCTTGCAGCGCGTGCAGCAGATGGTTGACCAGATGAATTCACCGGCGATCGCCTCGCGCCTTCCCGGCCAGGTCCAACTCGATGTCGTCGAAATGTACCCGTACATCGAATACATCAAGTACCTGCTCGCCGGCTCGGTGTCGCTGTGCATTTTCGTCGTGGCGATGATCGGCGGCGGGATTACGTACATCGACGACAAGTCGCGCGGCTTGCACGAGGGCTATCTGGTGACGCCGATCAGCAAGTCCGAACTCGTTCTCGGATTGATCGGCGCCGGAACGCTCAAGGGAATCATGGCGGGGATGGCGTTGGCCATCACGGGCTCTCTCATCGCGGGCATCACCGGGATTTGGAATCCCGTGCGACTGTTCTATCTCGTTGTCGTGATCGCCATAGCTTCAACGGCGATGATCAGCTTCATGTTTCTGCTGATGGTGCGCGTGGACGATCCCCTCGTCCCGCGCGCGATTTTCGGCGTACTCAATACACTGCTCTTTTTTCCATCCGGCGCCGTGTATCCCATCGCAGCATTTCCATGGTGGCTGCGCTGGATCGCAGTCATTGATCCATTCACGTACACGGTTCACGCGCTGCGGAATCTGACCTTGAAGTCTACCGGCATTGAAGGGATTTACGTGGACGTGTTAGCTTTGAGTGGTTTCGCCGCTCTCATGATTGGCGGATGTTTCGCGCTTTTCAAGAGACAGCTCTGACCCGGAGGATCTCGTGGGTTTATTCGATACGACCAGTGAGCATCCGCAATCAAAGATGCTGCGCTATCTGATCACCACACTGGTATTTCTCGCCCTCGTCGCCGGAGGTATTTGGTGGATGCTCCGCTTCCACCAAGAAAAAATCACCGCACGGCGTTTTTTGAACGCGGTCGTCACCGGACAGATGGAAGAGGCCTATAGGCTGTGGAAACCTTCGGCCACGTATACATATCAGGATTTTCTCGAAGATTGGGGGCCGAACGGCTTCTACGGCCCGGTTCGAAGTTACCACTACGAAGATGCCGAGCGCCTACCGAAGAGCGGTTCCGGCGTGCTTATCGTGGTTGACGTAAGCCCGTACTCGCCGTTTCCCGACGGCAATGACGGCATCAAGCAAAGCAAGACCAAGGAAGTGCGGCTTATCGTCGAATTCAGCGATCAGTCAATCGCTTTTCAGCCCTAAAGCTTCAGAGAGCACGATGCCGCGCATTATTGCCGCGCGGCGGCCTTCGTTTCACTTAGCTTTTCCAGCCACACTTGCCCGAACGCCACCTGCCGGCGAATCCGCGCGATGACTTCGCGCGATTCCGAGGAATCCCGCAGCAGCACATTCCCCGGTTCGAAGTGCGGCTGCGTGCTCACGGAAACCGTATCTGAAATTTGATTCCACATGTAGAAGCGGTCGCCCGAACGGTATCCGTCGGCACCGAATGCCTGGCGCGCGAGAAAAAACGTCGTGCGGTTGGCAATTTCAGAGTCCCAGATCGGCGTGCCCTCTTCCAATTCCCGCGAGCGTTGCACACCGAGAAGATCGAGCAGTGTCGGTGCGATGTCGATATGCGACGTGAGCCAACCAATCCGCGCGGGCGACGCAAGCGCTCTCGCCGCATAAATCCGCAAGGGAACGTGGAACGAGTATTCATCGAGCGTTCCGCCGACGAAGTTCGGATCCTCGTGCCGCGTGCGAATTCCGTGATCTCCGAACACCGCGATAATTGTGTTCTCGAGTTGATGATGTTCCTCGAGAACGCGCGTCAATTCGCCGAGCCACGCATCCTCGATCGCAAGGATCGCGCGGCCGCGTGCGCGGATATCCACCGCCGTGTCATCGGGCAGCTTGTCCGGCCACGGGAGGTGGGCAATCTGAGGCGCAATGGCGATGGCGAATGGCTCCTGCGAGGAGAGCCAGCGATCGATGTCGGCTTTGGCGAGAGTCAACGCCGCACCATCTCGCGCAACTCGCTCAGCCTTCCAATTCGGCGAAAGATCGGCGGGCCAGAACGGCCGAAGCTGTGCCGCGTCAGGTGTCAGCGCGCGCTCGAATCCGAAGGAACGAAACGTCATGCGATCGGCGTCGCCGTGCAACGCCGCCGGGAGATAAATTCCCGTCTGGTAGCCGGCCGCTTCGAGCGCTGTCACCAGGCCGGGAACTTTCACATCCGGATGTTGCTCGCCGAAGCTCGACGTGCCGTCCGAGGGATAGCATGATGCAAAGACGGAGAACAACGCTGGATTCGTGTACGGGTAGGTGGTGAAATGCTGCTCGGCGACAAAAGAATTGGCCTCGAGCCGCTTGAGTGTCGGGAATTCATCCAGCGAATCGTTGGAGGGAAGGAATCGCTCAGGTGTCGTCTCGAGCACAAAGATGATCAGGTTCCCGCCGCGCATGGCGCCAAAGAACCGCGGGTCGACGCTTGGCGCGGGCGATGCGACCATCTCGCGGTAGCGATCGGAGAGCGCGGACGTGGACAGCCCTTCGAACTCGCGCGTGTCCATCGTCTCCGTCGCCCAGAGAGACGCGATGGATCGCGCGAGAATGTTTGCATGGAAGGGCGTCGCGGCCATCAGCGGCCACCACGCGAGTCCCGCCAGAAGAGCGACAGCTGCAACGTACGCTACCCCGCTGGCCCGCCATATTTTCCACGTTCGCGACGATGCCGTTCCGCGCGCTTCCGATCGCGCAGCCCAGACTAGGATCATGGCGATCAGAGCAAAGCCGGCGATCAGAGAGTAAAACTCGCGTCCGAGCAGATACGCCTTGTTCGCGCCAGGATCGTGGATGCCCCAGGTGAGGCCGATTCGAAGCATCGCAAAAGAGACGAAGTCGCCCATCTCTTCGAGTGAACGAGCCTGCACGAACACGATCAGCGAGGCGCTCACGGAAAGAACCGCGGCCAACACGATTCGCGACGGCCGATTCAGAACTCGCATCACCAAGACGAGCACTAGCGGCACAATGATGAAGAGCCAAACGATTTCGCTGCGGAAAAACGTGAGCCGCTCGGCGATCGTGAGTCCCGGATTGCCGGGACCTTCCGATCGTCCCAGGAAGCGTGCGACGACGCGAAATCCGCGCCCATTTCCGAGAATCAGGAATTTCACGAGGAGGCAGAACACCGCCGGCACAATCCACGCCAGCGCGTATCGCGCCGCCGATATCCATTCCGATTTGCGGTCGGGAGATTCGCGCGGATCGGCAGCGCGCACCGCTACCGTCCTCCGCGCGCCTTCAGCGGAAGTTCGCGAACTGCGGCATGCAATTCGACGGGAGAGAGCGTCGCCGTTCCAAGCTTGCTGACCACAACACCCGCAGCGGCATTCCCGAGAAGGGCGCTTTCGCGAATCGAGCCACCTGCGGCCACCGCGAGCGCCAACGTGGCGAGCACGGTATCGCCCGCTCCGGTGACGTCGAAGACCTGTCGTCCCTGCTGGGGCTGCGTGGCGCCATGAGATCCGATCGGCTGCTCAAAGCTCGTGGCCGGAATGTGAAACACACCGCGCGACTCTTCTTCGAAAACACTCATTCCCTGCTCGCCGCGCGTGATAACTACCGAAGGGCAGCCGAAATGCGCCAGCAGCCTCCGGCCCGCATCTTCGATTGCGGATTCATCCCGCAGTGAACGCGTCACTAGAAATTCCGCTTCCTTGCGATTGCATACGATAGCCACCGCTCCGCGATATATCGGCAGCCGCGACCACTTCGGCTTCACCAGCGCCGGAATTCTCTTCTTTGCGCACGCTGAAAGAACTCGATCCACCAAGCCATCCGTCACGACACCTTTATCGTAGTCGGAGACAATCACGGCGTGGAGATTCGCAAGAGAGCTGATGACCAATCCGGCGAGCTTCTTCTCGACATCCGAGTGAAGTGGCTCGCGCGATTCCCGGTCCACACGCACAATCTGCTGATTCCGCGCAATAATTCGCGTTTTCAGAGTGGTCGGCCGTCGGCTATCGCCAAGAATTCCCTTCCCCGCAAGCTTCCATTCGCGCAAGCAGTCGCGGAGTGCGTGCCCGGCTTCATCATCGCCGGTCACGCCAAAAGCGTGAACGCGCGCGCCAAGAGCGGCAAGATTCGCGGCCACGTTTCCCGCACCGCCCAGGCATTTGCTCTCTTTCGTATAATCCACAATCGGCACAGCGGCTTCGGGCGATAGTCGCGTAGCCGTGCCCCAAATGTAGCGGTCGAGCATCCAGTCGCCGACTACAGCGATGCGCCGCCCTCGAAATCGCTTGATCAGCGATTCCAACTGGCCCAATGACATTTCGTTTTTCGATGTAGCTGCCATGTCAGTTCGTCCGAATGCTTTCAATATTCACTCGCGGCCGCCCATTAGCAGGCGCGTCGTGACCCGGGCCCGCAAGCAACGCCTCGCACGCGTGGCGGACTTGCTCAAAAGAAATCGAGAGGATGCATCTCGGCTCATCGAATGCGTAGCACCGGTCACCCTTGCACGGATTGCAGGGGAAATCATTCTGCACCACGCAGTGCTCCACTTTCCATGGCCGCCAGTGCACTGAGCTGCTCGATCCAAAAATGACAGCCGAGGGAGTGCCGGCAGCCGCGGCGAGATGCGCAGGCCCAGCATCATTGCCCACGAACATTCGCGCTCCGGCGATCAGAGCGATTAACAGCCGCAGATCGAGCGACTCAATCACGACAGCGTCACCGCCAAATCGCTCGCCGATCGCCGATGCGATTTCGCGCTCACCGGGTCCTAGAATCACCACGGGCCGAATCCCGCGCGACTCCATCAACCACTGCGCCAGCTCGGCAAAATGCTCGATCGCCCAGCGTTTCGTAAAATAGCGGCCGCCCGGCTGAATCACCGCGTACGGTTCGACCGCCGCAATCCCGCGCGCGACCAAAATCTCGCCGATCCTCTGCCGCGCATCGGCTTGCGGAAACACCTCGGCGCGCGGAATCGGCCCCCGCGGCAGCCCGGTCCAGTAAAACTGCGTCATCCGTTGCTCGACGGTGTGCACCTGCAGCGTGCCATAGAATTCGACAGCGTCCGGCGCGAGTACATTGTAGAAAAAATCGAACTGCTTGCCCTTCCAACAAACGCGCGCCGCCGCACCAGTCGCGGCGGTGAGAAATGCGCTCCTGGGTCCGCCGTGCTGATTGAATACGATCGGAAACCTCTTCCGGCGCACCGCCAGCACCGTAGCGGCAAATCCCCGCGCGATAAGAATCTCAGAAACCGCCGGATTCCCTTCCAGCACCGCGCGCCATGCTGGCTCAACGAGTACCGACAGCCGCAAGTCGGAGCGCCACGCATGCAGCGCCGCAAGCGCAGGCGTAAGCAACACCACATCCCCCATGGATCGCAACCGGATAATCAGAATATCAGCGCCCGGCGGCAGACCGGGCAGCAGCGAAGCCGGCTCACGCGGATTCAATGCGCGCTTCGTCCACGAGCATCACGGGGATGTCATTGCGGATGGGATAGATTCGCCGGCACTTCTCGCAGCGCAGACCTTGCTCGTCATCGGTCAGCTTGACCGGCGCTATACAGACGGGGCACGCCAGAACTTCGAGAAGTTGCGGGGAAACTGCCATGGGCGACCTCCAACGCAGCACTGTAACAAACGCCTGCGGCCCACGGCAACTATAGCGCAGCGTCAGCGCGCGCGATCCACTTTCAGCGAAAGGCCGCCGCGCCACGTGTCGCCGGCCTTGATCTCTGCGGGCCACACAGCCAGAATTTGCGAGCCCTGGTACACGCGCTCGAAACCGTCCTCCGAATCAGAAACCGTTTCGATCGGCGAAATCCAGAACTCCCGCGCTCCGGGCGCCGATAACGTAACGGCTGCATTCTGGTAGAGATCGACGACACGCAATTCGCCGCCCGGCACGCTCGCGCTCCATCGCAATGGGTGCTTCTCGCCGCCGGCCTCGATATATCGGTCCGCCTCGTTCGGCGCAAGAAAGTTCAGCACCATTTCGATTCCGACTTGCACCGTGTCGGCCGCCGCACCCAACAGTTCCAAGTCTCCCGAAAGCTCAAACACACCGTCTTGAGGAGCGAATGAAATTTTCTTTCGTGTATGCCAGCCGTTCGCCGCCTTATGGCAGAGCGTTACGCTCGTCTCGCTCAATTCGCTGGCCGCATAGGTTCCCGCAGCGATCCCGGGCAGCACATCCAGCCGGAGCTGCTCGTAGTCAGCGAATGTCTGGATCGCCGGAAACACAAGCGTCCGGAAACAATGGCGAGCCCAGCGGTCGTAGCGCAACAGCTTCTCGAGTCCCGGTTCTTTCGCCCGCATCTGCTCGTGAATCGAGACGGCGCCCTGCGCGCCTCCGGATGCGAGATTCTTCAATCGCGAATGGTAAGCCTCCACCCGCCGGGCAATCGAATTGATCAAGGTACATTTCGACGGCCGGAAATCCAGCGCGCAAATCGTCGCGCCATCCGCCGGACACAGCACCGCCGAATACGTGCCGGACGTGAAGCAAATCTCCTCGCGCCCGTCGGCGTCATAATCGCAACTCTTCGACTCGGCCCAGAACGCGTCCCGATGCGTCAGGCCATCTGCAATTGCTTCTGCCTCCGCCAGAGCGCGCCACGGCGCGGTGCGGAGATGCGGTGAATAGACTCCTCCGAAAACACCGTGCCAGTACGGATCGTTGCATTGCGCGCGAAGCAAGAGCGATTCAGCCCGTTCACGCGCCGCGTGGAACGCGTTCCCGCGCCGCCGGCTCAACGCCAGCCTGCGGATTTTCGCCGAGACGTGCAGCATCTTCTTCTGCAGCAGATTCGCCTCGGGATATTTCGCCATGAAACTCCGCCAAATCCCGCCGCGCAGAAACGGTTGCATGTCAGTCCGCGACGAGAACTCTTTCTCAATCGATTCAAACCGCAGGCGCGCCGGCGTGGGCAGTGCCCATTCCATCATTTCGGTATATGACGCCGAGGGAAGATCGGCCCGCCCAAGCGGTGCGCGCGAGGCTGCGGCATCGCCCGGCGTTGTCATCTCGAGCCATTCGTCCTCACGCTCAAGAGCCGTATAAAAACGCTCAATCCATCCGTCGCGATAACAATGCTCATACGTCCCCGGCCACACGCCGAATTTCTCGCAATCATCACCCATGGCGATAAATCCGCCCGGATGCTCGGCCGCAGCGGTGCGCAGAAAGCCGACGGTCTCGCTCGGGTCTCGATAGGGAATCAGATAGCGCAGCAGCTTCAAGCCGGGAATGAGATGTACGCAGGCGCCCATGTCCTCAGCGACGAACGCCCCGCGAAGCTGAGAAGGCTCGAACCCCGCGCTCAGAAACTGATTATCGTCCACCAGTGTGTAGTGAATCTCCGCCGCAGCCAACGTCGAAGGAAGCTGCGGCTCCCAAACACGCTCCGTCAACCACCCGCCGCGCGGCCGCTGCCCAAAATGCTTCTCGATGTAGTCCCCAAGCCGGTCGATTTGCTCCCGGCGATCCTCCGGCGGAATCGAAATCAGAATAGGCTCGTAGAACCCGCCGCCGACCATCTCCACTTGCGCGCGCGCGGTCAGCGAGCGCAGCAGCTCGAAATATTCGGGATGCGCCTTCTCGATCCATTCGAGTAAACATCCCGACAAATGTAGTCCGATGCGGATCTTTGGATGCTTCTCAAGCAACTGCACGAAGGGAAGATAGGAATGTGTGTAGGCCTGCTCAATAACGCTGTCGAAGTTTCCGACTGGCTGATGGCCGTGAATCAGAAGAACGAACTGGAATTTCGGCACGGGAGATCCTGGCGCTCCGCATTAAGGATACCGTGACTTGGAGGAATTGTCGTGCGTCGGACTCTGCTTGCTTCCATCCAATCATCCGCGCGAAAATGTGAATTTCAGATTGCGGCCCGGCGAGTTGTGCTCTCTGTCGTGGTCACGATCGCAGTGCGCGCGTTGCGGCCTTTCGCTGAATCGCCGAGGCGCCGCACGAGATCTGCGAGCGCTTGCTCGATTTTGGCCCGCGGGGCACTCCCCGGAGCATAGATTGCCGCCAGAATCTCGCGGGCTGCCTCAGTCACCATCGTGCGCGTCGAGTCGCTGATCGGGCTCCCGAACGCCCCAAGCGCATCCGCAAGAATGGGCCGGCCCGCGAGATGCCAGATTTGTTTTCCAATCCCTTCGTAAGTCTCGCTCTGAGCGCCCTCGCGAAATGCCACCGGCGGCGAAATCAGCGCGCGATTGTAAATACCGTAAGGCCAGCCCGTCTCAAGCGAGCCAAGATTGCCAGCATCCACTACGCTCGAAACGCGGTAGAGCCCCTTCCCCTGCGCCAACCGCCGTAACAGCGCTTCGGACGAAGGCCGGTAGCGCGCAGGATCGATCCCCCAGGTCCGGAACATCACCCGCACAGCACGCACTGCGTCAAGCTCCATCACTTGCTCCGGCGTGAACTGCCGCCGAATTCTTTCACAGGCGAGCCGCATCTCCTCGGCCAAGGCTTCGTCCGCCGGACAGGTCGCCACATCATCAATTTCCAGCACGCCCAGGCTCACGCCAGGCAGCTCGATGCGAATTTCCATTGCCACTCCCTGCGAACGGCCCGATCTCACCGGTCCACCAATAAAAAGCGGCGGGCCGCTTGACCCGCCGCACGATTCTTCCCGGAATCCCTAGCGCCGCATCCGGCGCACCTGGGCGAAATTACGCCTTCTTATTCTTGTACCAATCCGCGTTGATAGGCGTGAAGCTATTCCACTTCTCCGGCAAATCCTCAAGCGCAAAGATAGCCGTCACCGGGCAAACCGGGACGCACGCGCCACAATCGATACATTCGTCGGGACTGATGTAAAGCATTTTCTCATTCGCGAACTCCGGCTCATCCTTGCGCGGGTGGATGCAGTCCACCGGACACACGTCCACGCAGGCGGTGTCCTTTGTCCCGATACATGGTTCGGCGATTACATAGGCCATTAGGGCGTCTCCTCTGAAGAACAGCTCTGAGCGTTCTCAGCCAATTAAGCTAGGTAAACTACTCAAATTTTTTATATCACCAATCCGCGCGCTGCACAAGGACCGCGCACACAGCGGCTCAGCCCCTCTCATACATCCGTTGAAGTCCACTTGCGCGACCGGATAGAATGCACCGGAACTAAATTCCCAGCATCGAACAGGTGGTTGCACCATCCGGGCAGCCGCCATTGAACGCGCTTCGATAGATTCAGCCGGCCGTCGCCGGCCTCCTTCGCAAGCGCCCAGGAGCAGTGATGCTTCGCATGCGCGGAAACCGGCTAACGTGGCTCGGCCACGCAACATTTCAGGTCACTACGCCTTCGGGCAAGGTAGTTCTGTTCGACCCGTGGCTCGCAACAAATCCCGCCTGCTCCGACTCGCTCAAGAAACTCTCCGCCCTCGACATCATGCTCATCTCGCACGGTCACTCGGATCACATGGCCGACGCCGTCGCGCTCGGCAAGCAATTCAATCCCGACATCATCGCCATACACGAAATCGGTTTATGGCTCGGATCGAAGGGCGTCGGCAAAGTTCACGGCATGAACAAGGGTGGCACTCAAACCGTAGGCGAAATCGAAGTCACGATGGTCCATGCCTTTCATTCCAGCGGCATTCAGGATGACGGCAAGATGATTTACGCGGGCGATCCCGCCGGTTATGTCGTGAAGTTCTCCGGCGGCCTGACCATTTATCACGCGGGAGACACTGCCGTCTTCGGCGACATGAAAATCATTGGCGAACTTTACGCGCCGGAACTTGCTCTGCTCCCCATCGGCGATCTCTACACCATGGGCCCGCGCGAAGCCGCTCTCGCCATCCGCCTGCTCAACGTCAAACACGTCGTTCCCATGCACTACGGAACATTCCCTGCGCTGACCGGCACCCCGGAGCGGCTGCGCGAACTGACGCAAGACATCGCCGGCCTGGAAGTCCACGCCCTCAAGCCCGGCGAATCTCTCGCATGAGAAATTCTTCGGGGCGGTGAATGCTTGCACCCAATGTTTCCAAATCAAAGACCCAAGGGAGAACCCAAATGACCGGCGCAATCCTAAATCCCAAAATTGAAAAATATCTCGACGACCTTCTCCCCAAGCGCGACTCGCTCCTCGCCGAAATGGAGAAACTCGCGCGCCGCCGCGACATCCCCATCATCGGCCCCGCTTGCGGCCGCCTCCTCTATCTTCTCGCCAAGATTTCCGGAGCCAAGCGCGTCTTCGAAATGGGCTCCGCCATCGGCTATTCCACGATCTGGTGGGCTCGCGCCGTGGGGCCACGGGGGCACGTTTATTACACCGATGGCGACGCATCGAACGCCCGCCGCGCCCGCGAATACTTTCAGCGCGCCGGGCTGGAACGCCGCATTACCGTGATGGTTGGCGATGCCCTGAAGAGTCTCGAAAAAACTTCCGGCAAGTTCGACATCATCCTGATCGATGTCAATAAACCGCAATACATCGCCGCGCTCAGCGTAGCTCTCCCCAAACTTCGCCGTGGCGGCCTGCTGGTAACGGATAACACGCTCTGGTACGGCCGAGTCGTCGGCCGCTCAGGAGACGCCAGCACCCGCACGATCCAGGAATTTAATCGCCGAACCTACGCCAAGCCCACGCTCTACCCGGTAATTGTCCCGCTACGCGACGGCGTAACGGTCGCCCAAAAAATTTAACGACGCCCAAGTCAATTCGCGAATGAAATTGCAACACCCGTAGGGGAGGGTCTTAAGATCCTCCCGGTGTTCGGCCCGGTTTTTCGACCGTGCGTAACGACACGGATCCGCGCCCCGCGTTCTCTCTTCAAATGTAAGGCTTTCAATCAGCGAAAAAAATTACGAAGGAAGAAAGTCAAATTCGCCGGCCGTTCCGCAAGCCGCCGCATGAAATACGGATACCAATCCGTCCCAAATGGCACATAAACGCGCACGCGATAACCTTCTTTCAGCAAACCTCTCTGCAAATCCGTCCGGATTCCATAAAGCATCTGAAATTCGAATTTCTCTTTGCCAATACCTTGCGCGGCAGCGAACTTCTTCGTCGCGTCAATCAACCGCGGATCGTGCGTCGCGATGGCATGATAAATGCCGCTCGGCAGCATGATCTCCATCAATTTCGCAAAATTCACATCCACATCCGCTTTTGCCGGAAATGCGATCTCGGGCGGCTCTTTATACGCTCCCTTCACCAGCCGGATGCGGCATTGCGCGGCAATCAAGTCCCGCACGTCCTGCTCGCTGCGGAACAGATACGACTGAATCACCGTCCCTACCGCGTCCGTCTTCGCCCTGACGCACCGCACAAGGTCCACCGTGCGCTGCGCATAAGCCGAGCCTTCCATATCCACGCGCACAAAGTTCCGATGGCGCGCCGCGCATTCCGCAATTCGCAACACCGACGCTTCGCAAACCTCCGGATAGAGATCGAGCCCCAGCTGCGTCAATTTCAACGAGACATTGCCGTCCAACTTCTCCGCGGCGATGCGATCAAACATCGCAACATACGTGTCGGCAGCGCGCACCGCACCGTCGCGATCGAGGACGTGTTCTCCAAGAATATCCAGCGACACCGGGAACCCAGCCGAATTCAAAGCTCGCGCCGCAGCAACTGCATCATCCAGCTTCTCTCCGGCCACAAATCGTTTCGCCACGCGCCGGCTCACGCCGTTCTTCATGGACCACCGCGCGAGCCGCTTGTTTTCCGATAATTTGAGGAGGATGGTCCGCAGCATCAGGGCTGGTGTCGCAGAGGCCGGGAACTACGCCGGTAGGTGAGCATGCGAACGCGATTATGCACGCGAGCGCGCCAATTCGCTAGGCCTTGTGCTCGGTGAGGAACTTCCCCGCGTCAATCGCGGCCATGCAGCCCGCGCCCGCGGCAGTGATCGCCTGGCGGTAAACGTGATCGTGAACGTCTCCCGCCGCGAAAACGCCCTCGACATTCGTCCGGCTGCCGTCATGCACGATGACGTAGCCGTTCTCGTCCATGTCGAGCTGTCCTTTGAAAACCGCCGTATTCGGATCGTGGCCGATGCCCAGAAAGACGCCGTCGGTGTGCATCTTCGAGACTTCCTGCGTCTTCAAGTTTCGAATGCGAATCGATTCGAGATTCTTTTTCTCCACGTCGTGCAAGTCTTCGATCACGTATGGCGTCAGGAATTTGATTTTCGAATTCGCGCGCGCCCGATCCAGCATGATTTTCGAGGCGCGGAATTCATCACGCCGGTGCATGATCGTCACTTGCCGTGCGAACTTGGTGAGAAACGTCGCCTCTTCCATGGCCGAGTCGCCGCCGCCGACCACCACGATCTCTTTGTCGCGGAAGAAAAATCCATCGCAGGTAGCGCAGGTTGATAACCCATGCCCGAGCAGCTCGCGCTCCGCAGGCAGCCCCAACGTCCGCGCCGACGCGCCCGAGGCTACTATCAGCGTTTCGCATTCGAGGGTGTCGTTCGCCACTACAATCTTAAACGGCCGTCGGCTCAGATCGACGCTCGCTACTGCACCCGACCGAAACTGCGCCCCAAATCGCTCCGCCTGCTTCCGCGAATTCTCGATGAGCTGCGGCCCGAGAATCCCATCGGGAAATCCTGGAAAATTCTCGACCATTGTCGTCAGCGAAAGCTGCCCGCCCGGCTCATGTCCGTCCAGAACGAGCGGCTGCAAGTCCGCGCGCGCCGCGTAAATAGCAGCCGTCAACCCCGCACAACCGCTGCCGATAATGATGACCTTGTACAAATCGAACTCCTCGATTCCAGCTCTTTAGATTCGGTGACCAAGCGCATCGATTCAGCGCAAAGGTTGAGCAGTATAACATCCGCACGACTCCGGGCGAAAACTGGCCGCATCCGATTCGAGTTAGCCCGTTGAAATTGCTTCTGCCCGCATCGTAGAGGATAATCTCGCGCTGCCGGAGCCCACGAGCGAATTTATGCCCGCGTCACTGCCGCTCTTCCGCTTGCTGAACGAATTCGTCGTGTTCCTTCTCGGCTCTCTGCTCGTCGTCCTGGCGCTTTTCCACGGCCTGCATCCTCCCAACAGACCCGTAGTCTGGCTTCTTTTGGGCCTGCTCCTGATTTATTGGGGAGCGCGGACCGGCATGCGCACAAGCCCGGAAGCCACTCGCTGGTACGATCGCCTGCGCGCCGGTTCGCTGATCTGCGCCGGACTGCTGGTCGCGAGCCTCGCGCGAGTTCCGGCCCGTCATGCCCCGCTTCTGCTGGCCATCGCCGGCGCAATCCTCGCGCTCCGCGGACTGGCGGGCGCCATCGGCTCCCTTCGCCGACAGCAGATCTAGCCGCCCTCGAGCCGGTGATCTTTGATGTAACTGAGATGCTTGCGAAGCCGATCCACCACGTCCTGCTCCTGCCCCATCTCCAGCTCGCGCTCCAGCTCATCCAAAGCAAAATGCACGATATCGTGGTGATGCAGCTCCTCATGCCCCAGTTTCTCGCTCAGCCTCAGCCAAATCTGATGCAATAGATCGATTTCCTTCGGCGTAAGCCGCGGCGCGTGCGGCCCAAGATAAAATATCTGCTCCGATCCGGCCGGCGTGAAAATCTCCAGCGCCACGTGCGGCCGCGGCTCGGGCATGTGCTCCCACGTCAATCCGATTTCCCGCGCCTGCTCGTTGATTGACTGCTTCGCCGAGCTTCCCACCACAATCGCCGCCGATTGCAAATTCACCGCCGCGCGCAGTATGCCGTCCCAGAGATCGTTCGCCGACGCCACCGCCAACCGCACCGGCTTCCCTTCCTTCTCCGCCATGGACAGCACTTTTGTGAATAGCAATTGCTCGATGGTGCTGAAAAGTTGGTCCGGCGTCAGGTCATACTCGCCCGAAGCCGCCCGCCGCAACATGCGCACATGCAGCACCACCACATCCTGCGTGGGCCGCACGCGCTTCAGCACCGCCTCCAGGTGATACAACGCATAGTAAGTGCTCACCGGCACGAGCACGTTGCCCGCTCGCGCTCCCACTGAATCCGGCGTCAGATCCCCTTCCTGCGCCAGATTGAATTGATCCAGCTCCACGTGCCCCGCGCCCACCTGCCGCCGGTGCACGATGTACTCCGAAACTTCAAACACGAGGAATAGCACGATGGTGAAACTTATCCCCGCGATCGTCGCCTCCGGTTTGGTAAACAGGTTCACGATGGCGATCCCCACCAACACCAAAGTGATCATCCCGAGGCCCAGCGGAATTTCTTTTCCCGCCACCGTGAAATTCAGCGGTACACGGTAATCGCGGTCCTGCGGATGCGTATAGCGCAGCACCAGCACTGAAACGCCCTTGAGCGCAAAGCTCCATATCACTCCAAACGCGTACAAGTTCGCAAGAAACGTAACGTCGCCGCGGCTGGCCAGAATCGTGATGATTTGTCCCGCCACCACCATATTAATAATCCGGTGCGACGTCCCGAAACGACGGTGAGGGTGCCGGAACCAATCCGTCAGCACGCCGTCTTCCGATACGCGGTTCAGCACGCCGTTCGATCCCACAATCGCCGTGTTCACCGCGCCGGAAAGAATCAGCGTGCCAACCACCACGACAAAAACATGAAACGCCAGCAGCATCGGATATTTTCCAACCAGATGCATCGCCAGCCCGCCGATCAAGTTCTCAGAAAACTGCGACCGCACCGAATCCGGAATGATCATCACTGCAAAGAACGAAACGAGCGACGTGAACACCAGGCTATAAATAAAAATCACCAGCCCGGTCTTCTTCAAATTCGGCAGCTTGGGGTATTCAATTTCGCGATACACCTGCGCCAGCGTCTCTTCCCCGCTCATCGCCAGCACCGAATGTCCCAGCCCTACAAACACGATCAACATCGTGCACGTCTGCGCGAAATGGCTGCCGTAGAGCCACCCCAGCGCGCTCTTTCCGAGCCTCATGTTCTGCGGCGTCGGATACGGCGGCAAATGCGCGCCGCGCACCCAAAGCGTATACCCGCACCAGCCGATCAACAGCACCACCATCACCGTAGTGAGTTGCATGATGCGCAGCGCCTTGTCGCTCGATTCCGGAATCCCCTTGATGTTCTGCCACCAAAAGTACAGCGTCACCAGTATCGCGAAAAACGCCGCCGTCGAATTTGCGTCCAACTGGTGATTGATATGTGCGTACGGCAACAGTTCGTTCAGCACGCCCGCAAGATATTGCCCCGCGGAAACGCCGCTGATCGGCCCCGTCAGCACGTAATCAAACATCAGCGCCGAAACCGAGATCTTCGCCATGGTCCCGCCCAACGCTTCTTTCACCACGCGGTAAACGCCGCCGCGCACAAACATGCTGCAACTCTCGACGTACACGGCGCGCACCGCGTAAGAAAACACCATGATCGCCAAAATGAACCACGGCGCCGTCTTCCCGATGAACTGCTCCGCCTCGCCACCGGCGTAATAAGCCGACGAAGCCAGGTCATTCAGGACGACAGCCGCCGCCCGCCAGAAGGAAATAAACGTGAGCATGGCCGTCGTGGCCACAATCACCTGAGCTGAGCGGCGAATCGTACCTGCGGGTTTTCCAGAGGAAGTCGGGTTGGAAGCCATGGACCGTTGAGATGCGGGAACCGACTATATTATTAAAATCGGCGAAAGGAAAGGACGCAGGAGCGACTAGTTCTTGCCCGAGTGTGCCGGATCGGAACGAAATTCCGCCGCGCACCGCTCGCACGGGCAAATCTCGCGCAGATGCTCGAAGCTGTAAATTCCAGTAGTGTGCCCATCCGAAAACTGAATCTGCACCGCGTAACTCCCCACCGCCGACGCGCCCTTCGCCGTAACTTTCGGCTTGAACATCGGCAAGGCCGTACCACCCGTAGCATTCGAAAACTTCCCTTTCTTCTCGCGCTCATCATTGCAAAGCGCGCAAGGACACAAATCGCGCAGATACGGAAAATCGTAATGACTCGCGTGCCCGTCCGACCAAGTAATGTCCACACCCTTCCCGGTAGAAACGTGAATCTTCACGTCCATCGGCTTCTTCCGCACATCAATCGGTATCGGCATTTTTCTCGTCAGCAAGCTCCACGCACAGGACCGATTGTCATCCTGAGCGCAGCGAAGGATCTCTCTTTCCGAATGCGCGCAACTATCACTCCCTAATTCACCTGCCGCGGGCAGCAAGTCCCCGCCGGAATTGGATTCCCGTGCGGGCAAGTAGCTGGATGCCCCAAAAAGGTGCAAATCTTCTGCTCCAACTCCGGACTAATAATGTGCTCGAACTTGCAAGCCTGCGTATCCGCCTCCGATCCCACGATCGCAAACGTATCAGTGAAAAGCCGCTCGGCCAACCGGTGCCGTCGGATCACGTCCCGCGCCCGATTTTCCCCGCGCGGCGTCAACGTCACCACGCTTTCACCCACCACCACAAGCCCGCGGTCGCTCAATCGCCCCACCATGCGCATCGCGTCCATCACTCCGCGCGAGCGCACCCTCTCGAGTTGCGCCGGCACTCCCTCCTCGCCGCAAATCCAAATCTGCTCCAACAGGTGATCGAATCTCTCTTCATCCTCGGCCGTGAAAGTAGTCACCTGCACCAGCCGCCCGTGCTCCAGCTCGATCCGCCGGTCGGCGAGCTGCGCGATCGATGGATCGTGCGTCACCATCAGAATCGTATGCCCGCTCGTATGCATCTCGCGGACCAGGTCGATCACCAACCGCTCGTTCTCCTCATCCAAATTTCCCGTCGGCTCATCCGCCAAAATCAGCTTCGGATGATTGATCAACGCCCGCGCCACCGCCACGCGCTGCTGCTCGCCGCCGGAAAGCTGCGCCGGAACGTGCGTAAGCCGGTCACCCAGTCCCACGCGTTCGAGCGCCTTGCGTGCTTCCCCTTCGTCCGTCGTGCTATGGAAATACTGCGCCAGCATCACGTTCTCGAGCGTCGTTAAATAAGGCACCAGGTGAAACTGCTGAAAAATGAATCCCACCTTGTCCGCGCGATACCTCGTAAGCCCATTCTCATCGAGCCGCGCGACATCCACATCTTCCACCATCGCTCGTCCAGAAGTAGGTGTATCAAGCCCCCCTAGAATATTGATCAGCGTCGTCTTCCCCGATCCCGAAGGGCCCATGATCGCAATCCACTCGCCTGCCTCCACCTCGAACGACACGCCATCGAGCGCCCGCACTCCTCCATATTGTTTGGTCAGCGCCTCGATTTGAACCAGCCGCCCCATCACTCTCCTCGCAAAATCACCGCAGGCTTCACGCGCCCCAACAGCCGCAATGGCAACGCCCCCGCCAATGCCACCGCCACCATCAACGCCACAATCAACGGCAACACCTCCGGTCGCGGCGAAATCGTCGTCCCAAACACGCTCCGCCCAATCCAAATCGTCAACCCCGCCCCGATCAAATATCCCGCCACCCCACCCGCCGCTCCCAACACGCTCACTTCCGCCAGGAACAATCCGACGATCCGTCCAATCGATCCACCCAGCGCCTTCATTAATCCCACATCCGCGCGCCGCTCCATCGCCAGCGCCGTCATCGTTGCCAGCACGCTCAGCACAGTCAGCACGAAAATCAGCACTGCCATCGACACAATCAGCGATTGCACGCGCCCCAGCAGCGCTCCTTCCGCCTCCGCAATCTGCCGTATCGGCCGCGCGCGAAATTCCGGCACAAGTTTTTCAATCTGCGCCGCGAACGATTGAATCTGTTCCGACGATCCCGGAACACGCAGCTGCATCAACTGAATGCGCCCATTCAGCTCCGCCAGATTCTGCACCGCGGCGAGGTTCGCAAAAATCTGGTCGTCCTCGTCTCCACCTGCCGTAATCACGCCCGCCACCGTGCAATGCATCACATTCCCGCCAACGTGCAGCTCCAGCGCGCCGCCCTGCTGCACCCCAATTTCCCGCGCCGCACGTTCTCCCGCCAGGCACTGCGTCAGATCCCCGCGCGAAGCAATCGACGACCCATGAATTTTCCACGACGGGCTCAATTGCCCCGCCATGTCCAGCCAGGTCCCCGCCAAAACCACCGCGCGCCCCGCATCCGTTCGCGCAACGACATAAAGATAAGGCACGCCGATCGTCCCTGCAGGCACGCCATTCGCCGCCGCCTTTTCCATTCCCTCTTCGCTCGCGAGCACGTGCTCGCCCTCCCCGATCCGCGAAATCACCAGATTCGCACCGAGCGACCGGAACTCCTGCGTCATTTTCCGCTGCACATCAAATTGCATATTAAAGAGCGCCGAAATCACCGCCGCCCCGCTGGCCATCGCCAGCAGCGCCACCGCCAGCCGCCCGCGATTCCCCCGTATCAGCCGCCATAGAAGCCGCCCGAACATCACTCACCCCTCAAAATCGGCGCCGGTTCGAATCGCGCCGCGCGCCGCAGCGGAATCACGCTACCGAGCAGCACCACCGCTGTCGCCAACCCCATCACAATCGGCAGCAGCACCATTCGCAAATTAGCCGGCGTCCCGAACACGCTCTCTCCCAGAACTCGCGCGAGCAAAGTTCCCAGCACAAATCCAATCGCGCCGCCGACGAACGCGAGCACAAACTGCTCCGCCAAAAAAATTCCGCCCACCATCACATTCGTCGCCCCGAGCGCCTTCATCAGCGCGACTTCCGACCGCCGCTCGATGACCGTCGCCGCCGATGTGGCCGCCACGGCTAGCCCCGCCGCCGCAAGCGCCGCAATCGTCACCAGCCACAAAAGCCCGCCGACGCGCGAAAGCACGCGCCCTTCGGTCTGCGCCACTCTGCGGATCGCCCTCGCGTCCGACCCGGGCAGCACCTGCTCAATTTGCTGCGCGATCGAAGAAATGTACGGCGTGCAGTACCACCGGTCGTATTCCACCGGCGTCATCGAATTCGGGTCCCGCTCCGAGAATGCATCTTCCGGTTTCGTCAACGCGCTCACGAACAGGCTGCGAAATTTTCCCGGCTGCCTGGCCAATTCCTGCGCCAGCGGCAGCGACACCAGCACCGCGTTATCTTCCGCATCTCCGGTCGACACGATTCCCGTCACAACCAGCGGAATCGATGGCCTCAGGGCACCCGCCGTCACTTCCGAATTCTCCGTGTTTTCAAGCTGGATTTTCTTCCCGATAATCGGTCCGCTGCCGGCCGAAAGCCGCGCCGCCAGTCCCTCGCCGAGCACGCACTCGCGCTCGCCTTCCCTGAACCACCGCCCCTGCATCTTCCACCACGGATGCGTCAGTTTTGCTCCCGTCCGAAAGCTCGATCCATCCGGCACACTCACGTCGTGCTCGTACCAAGTCCCGATGACGCTCACGGCAGCCCAATCGCTCCCCGCAAGCACTCGCTCCGGCACATCCAGAAACGGCGTGAAACCCACAATGTTATGCCGCCAGAAAATCGTCTTCAGCTTTCCCAGATCCGCCTGATTCAAATACGCGCCTTCATCCACCGGCCGGTAATCCACGCCGCCAATCTGCAACGGCAAAGTGTCCGACTCCGGCGTCACCAGCAGATTCGCCCCCAGGCTCCGGAATTCCTGCGCCAGACGGTCTCCGACGTCAAGCGCCACGCTCAGCGTAGCCGTAGTCACAGCCATGCCCACAGCCAACGCTGCCGCCGCAAGCAAAATCCGCCGCGGATTCCGAACGAAGGATTCACCAACAAGGCGGGCAAACATTCAGACGAAGCTCCCCAATCCCCGAAGCAAGGCGCGAAGCGCCGAACTCCCGTAGGGCCCGGTCTTTAGCCGGGCCTCTTTGTGCACGATGGCGCTACGTACCAGTCCTCCGCACGCCTCGCCTCCACAAAATCAATCCGTTCGCAAGCCGCGCCATCCACTCACACCGCGCTCACTTGTGCACCGTCGCCGCCGACTCCGCCAACGCCGTCAAATCAATCGAAATCTTCCCAGCATCCACGCGCGCCTTCACTCCCACCGGATTGCATCCGCCCGATTGCCCAATCGAAGGCACGTAAATCGCCGCCCCGCAATTCCGGCAAATAACGTTCTGCCCTTCCTGCCGGTAACCCGACCAGCCGCAAATTTCGCAGGCGTCGAGGGCCACCGCAAAATCGTCATTTCCCTTGCGAATCACCAGAAACCGCAGCAGCGTTCCCTTCGAATCCGCCGTAAAAAAATGCAGGTTCGAATCCGCCACGTCGCTCACCGGTATTTCCACGCGCCCATCCACAGCCTCGAGCCGCGTAGCCGCCGGTGGCGCCGCTGCTGTCCGCGCATACACAAATTCCGTCGTGAACATCAAAATCACCGCGATGCAAAGAAGCGCCGCAGCAAAACTCCAGCGCCTCTGCTTCCGGAATTCCCAATCGCGCCGCCGCTTCTCCGCAGGATTCAGCCCGGCATCTTCTCCCGGCTTCGACGCGGCAAACCATTCGCGCAGCACCGCCAGTGCCGCCACTCCCAAAATCACGACAAAAAAGAAAACCTCATTCCTGACAATCGGCCCAATCGTAGCCATTTCGAATTTGCTCGACCAGATCCACTGCGCCTCGCTCAATTCGTGCACGCCCGTCAAGCCAAGCTGAAACGCCACCACCATCAAAATCGTGCTGGTCACCGCAAAAAATCGCCCCAGCGGAATCTTGAGCGTCCCCTGGAAAAAGAATAGTCCCACTAGAATCGACAGCAGAATCCCAATCCCCGTCCCAATCCAAACTTCTATCCCCGCGCTCGACAATTCCACCGCCCGCAAAATCAGAACCAGCTCCGCCCCCTCGCGCAGCACCATCGTGAAAACAAAAACCGCGATTCCAATTCCCGCCGCCCGCGTAGTCCTCTGCGCGTACCCTTCGACGCGCTGCTCGATCTCCTTCTTCAAGCTCCGCGCGATCCGGTTCATCCAGATGATCATCGTCACCACCAGCACCGCCGCGACGATCATCATCAATCCTTCGAATCCGTCTTCGTTCACCTGCCATCTCTGCAGCAACACCGCCGCCACAAAGCTGCACGCCACCGCCGCGCCCACACCCATCCACGCATAAGGCGCCAGCGCCCTTCTTCCCGTACGATTCAGATAAACGAGTACAATGCCGACGACCAGCGCGGCCTCGACACCCTCACGGAGAGCAACAAGAAGCGCAGAAAGCATGATTGAGCCAGTTGATACACATTTGCAACTGGAATTCCACTATACCGCGACACCCTCATCCCGTCAAGCGCGTTTGGTACCGCTGGCGTCCCCGCCGGCATCCGGCGAAGACAAGTCACACCACAGGCACCAAACATGCGCGGACCGCTCTTGTTCGGCATAGGTGGGAGATGCTCAACTCTCGGAAGCAAGACGAAGCTTGAATTACTTCTGGCTCAAAAGATACAAATCCGCATGCCCGACAGGCCGCGCATAAACCACGTTAGAAAGATCGTCCGCCAAATCATATGCATTCCCGCCGGAGGTCAGAGGAAAAGCAAACGGAAGTTTCAAGGCCACTTGCGCTGCCCCGGCAAGCTTGCCGTCGCTCCAGGGCTGCCGGAAAATGGTAACGTCGCGCTGCCCGGGCACGGCGTACACAAAAGACTTCCCATCGCGTCCCATCCTGATTCCGAAAGTCACCACATCGGGCACCAACGGAGTGCATTTTCGATCGGATAAGGAGAGCTCGTAAATTCCTGTCTTCTCTCCGCTCGGTGTCAGCGTGAGCAAGTACTGTCCGCCGGGTGCTGCAACGAAAACAAGACCGCAGCCTTCAACGAGTTTCTCGGGGGTTGAGCCGTCTGCGCTCTCGCTCCATATCCCGCTCACCGTGGCGCCGGCTTCCTGTCCGTTCAAGTAGACAGTTTTTTGGTCAGCGCTCCAGATCACATTTTGAACTGTTTTCACCGGCCAGGTAAGCTCGCGACGACCGCTGCCGTCCGCGCCCGCGACATAAATTTTGTCGGGTTCTTCGGGTTCCGCCTCCAAAAATGCGAGATGAAAGCTGTCGGGCGCGAAGGCCGCAGTCGCTAACGATTTCCCCGTAGCCAGTCTCACCCTGCCGCTGCCGTCAATGTTCGCCGCCCAAAGCTCGTTCCGGTCGCTCGCAGGGACGGTGACATACATCAGCCGCTTTCCGTCCGGCGAAATGGCAGGCTGCGTTGCGTTTTCGGACGCGATATCCGTCTGCTGTTTCGATCGGACGTTGTACGCCGTCAGAAATCCGCTGTACTTGCCGTTTACAAAGTAAACTCCTTTTCCTCCCGGATCGGGCATCGGCGAAAAATCCGGCCCGGTTCCGAAAGTCATCTGTGTCAGCGCTTTGTCCTTCAATCCGTACTTCCAAATGTTCGTTAATCCGTTCACGGTGCGGCTGAACAGCACCGTCTTTCCAGGTTCGCCCCACGTAGCGTCGAACGGAAATCCCGGCACCGCACCCACGTCGACTGCCGATCGCCCCGAAACATCCAGATCGTAGACGTGGAAGCTGCTGGAAATGCTGAAGATTGGATTGGATGTGAGCACCAGTAAGTGGTTGCCGCCGGGAAATGGCAAGATCTCCGCAGGAGCAAACGTGCTCGCATCAAAACTGTAAACTCTCTCCTCCGCAGTTCCCGCGCGGCTCGTGCGAAAGATGCCTCGATTTTCTGACTTTAGATAAAAGAGCGATGCCCCATCTGGGGACGGAACCAACGAGTTGCCGGAAGCCACTCGGCTGGGACTGCCGCCGAGTGCAGGCACAGCCCAAACTTCGTCGCGTCCGCCGGACCTACGATAATAAATCTCAGTCCCGTCGGTGGAGAAGCTATCCACAGATTTGTCCCCTTCGTCACTTGTAAGCTGAAGGGGCTCACCGCCGGAACTGAGCATCAGGAACACTTGCGAAATCCCGGCCACTGGCGAGGAAAATGCCACCGCATGGCCGTCCGGAGAAAGCCTCGCACCATCCATCGGTTTATCCCAATGGCTGATTTGCGAAATCTTTGCCGGCCCGCTG
The DNA here is from genome assembly GCA_963812645.1 of uncultured Acidobacteriota bacterium. Taxonomy (GTDB): domain Bacteria; phylum Acidobacteriota; class Terriglobia; order Acidiferrales; family UBA7541; genus Palsa-147. Next base: position 360,159 of record CAWEVU010000009.1, on the reverse strand, counting down.
GGAGCGCTCGATCCGCTCCAGAAGTGATAAGCCACAAATGCGGCTGCCGCGAGAAACACGCATGCGCCCGCAATCTGATATTTATTGCGCGCCATCACACTTGCGGGCGGCGCGGCGATGGCCACGCTCGAAGTGCTGCCAGGTTTCTGCGCGATTTCCTGCACCGCAGTCCCTGCCATCGAGGAAATTCGGCCGGAGCCTGTGTCCCGACGCAGGCGCTTCAAGTCCGTGCGGATGTCAGACGCGGCCTGATAACGCAGGTCGCGGTCCTTCTCCAGCGCCTTGTTGATGATATCTTCGAGCTTCGCGGGAACTTCCGGATTCAGGCGCATCGGCGAAACCGGCTCTTGCGCCAGAATCGCGTGCGTAATCACACCGGAAGTCTCGCCGCGAAACGGCAAGACGCCTGTCACCATTTCGTAGAGCACCACGCCGAACGAGAAAATATCCGTGCGCGCATCAAGCACTTTGCCGCGCACCTGTTCGGGTGACATGTAAGCGACCGTGCCGACCGCCGTCCCGGGACTCGTCAGCATCGCGGGATCCACGGCATCCACCGTCGCACCAGCCGATTCCTGCGACGCTCCTTGCGTCTGAACGAGTTTAGCCAGCCCGAAGTCGAGAATCTTCACCTGCTCGCGCTTGGTCAGGAAAATATTCGCCGGCTTGATGTCGCGGTGAACGATTCCTTCCGCGTGCGCGGCATCCAGCGCATCCGCAATCTGCGTCGCGATTTCGAGAGCTTCGTCAATGGGCAGCGGCTTCCCGCCAATGCGATGCTTCAGCGTCTGCCCCTTCATCAATTCCATTGCCAGGAAGGGCCGGCCCTCGTGCTGGCCGATTTCGTGAATGGTGCAAATGTTGGGATGATTCAGAGCGGAAGCAGCGCGCGCCTCGCGCTGGAAGCGCTCCAGCGCCTGGCGATCGTTGGCCACATCTTCAGGCAGGAATTTCAGGGCGACGTGGCGGCCGAGACTTTCATCTTCGGCTTCATAAACGACGCCCATTCCGCCGCCGCCAAGTTTCTCAAGCACGCGATAATGGGAAATCGTCCGCCCGGAAAGTGAAGAAGAATCAGCCACGCCAGCGAATCTTATGTCGCGCCCGGGGCCAAGTCAACGCGCTGCGCTTTGGCCGGCACGGCGCGCATGTAATTTCCTGGGTTTCGTGCTACGGTCGTTAATGGCGCGAATTGCCGCCAGCGCCGAAAATGCCGGGCTAAAAGCCCGGCGCGACATTTCTCGGATTGGACGTTCGGGCTTCTCGCGGCATGTGGTTTTGACACGATTAGAAACTGCACTCGCGCTTTGTTTTCAACGAGTTACAGCGATTTCTAATAATTTCGCACGCGATTAGAAATGTATTAGGAGTATTACCCGAAGGGCGGAATTTGGGTAGTTCCGACTCTTTTTGTGAAAGAGAGTACCCAGTCGTGATTCGCGCGGAGGTTCGAGTTAGTGAACAGCACTATCATCACGGTCGGCCGCGAAACTGCATCTCAGTACCTGTACAATTGCATCGAGGCAGCGATACACCCGAGCCCGCTCGACCGACAGTGAAACTAAGAGGTCTCCAATCCGCAGAAGTTCGACGCGCGCTCCGAGTGTTGCTGGCAGCCTGCCTGGCTCTCGCGCCTGCCACTCCGCTTTCTGCGCAGAAATCCTCGCAAGCTCGCGCGGCGTTAAGCGCCGGCGATGCTGACGCGAAGCCATCGGTCGATCTCAAGCGCGCGAAGCAAGCGTATGTGCGCGGCCGCGAAAGTGAAAAGTCGAGCGACTGGCGCGGAGCGTACGAAGCCTTCTCGGAAGCGGTTCGCGAAGCGCCGGACAACAAGGACTACGCCCTGCGGCGCGCTATTGCCCGCAGCCGCCTGGTTCAGGATTACGTGGACCGCGCCGAGCGCGACGCCGTGGCCGGACGCATGACGCAAGCGCGCGCCAATCTCAGCGCCGCCATCGCTCTCGATCCCGGCGACATTCCCGCGCGCGAACGCTGGAACGAGCTGAGCCCGCAAGAAACAATCATCAAAGACGAGCGCGAAGATAACATCTCAAGTCCCGTCCACCTCGAGCCGCAACCCGGCACGCACACCTTCGACATACGCGGCACAACGCAGCAGGCCTATCAGGAAGTCGCGAAACAATTCGGCGTGCGCGTCAGCTTCGACGTGGATATGCGCTCGCGCCCCGTGCGTTTGCGTCTATCGGATGCCACCTTCGAGACCGCCATGAAAGTTCTCGGGCCAATGACCGGCACGTTCTGGCGGCCTCTGAGCAAAAATCTATTCTTCGTCGCCGACGATAACGCACAGAAGCGCCGCGATTACGACGCGTCGGTCATCCGCACGATCGTCCTGCCGGCCTCGAGCACGCCGGAAGATGCCACCGAGATACTGCGCGTGGTGCGCGACGTCACCGGCATCACGCGCACGCAACTCGATTCCCGTAGCCGCACCATCACGCTGCGCGCCCCTCCGCAGGCCGCCGCGCTGGCGACCGCCATCATCGAAGACCTCGAAAAGCCGCGCGGCCAATTGGTTCTGGACGTGGACATCCTCGAAGTCAATCGCGACAATGCGATGAATCTCGGAATCACACCGCCGCAGACCGGCCAGGTTTTCACTTTGAACCGGCAGGAAATCGCGCAGGCACAGACCGGCCTATCGGGGTTGATCACCGTTCTCGAACAGGTCTTCGGAACTCCATCGTCGCTCTCGGGCCTCACTAGCAGCCAAGTCGGCGGGCTCATCAGCGCCGGCCAACTCGGCCTGGGAACGCTGATCCCGCCCTTGCTGGCATTCGGCGGTGGGAACACAACCCTTCTGGCGACGCTGCCGGGAGCGACCGCGAATTTCTCGTCGGTTCTTTCGCTCGTGCGCAGCGGCCGGCGCGTGCGTCTGCGGGCCGAGGACGGCCATCCCGCCACGTTCTTCGTCGGCGACCGCGTCCCGGTCTCCTTCGCGCAGTTCTCTTCCAGTTTGACCAGCGCGCAAAACATTCCCGGCGTGTCGTCCACCAATTTCCCGACTTCGACGCTTACCACGGGCGCGGGTCCCGCCGCCGTAACTACCGGCATTCTGCGCAGTAGCACTGCCGGCAGCACGGCCACGGATTTGTTCGAGGACATCATCGTCGCCAACAATACGGACAACACTGTGTCGGTCTTCCTCGGAAATGGCGACGGAACATTCGGCGTGAAAACCGATTTCACGACGGGGAACGGCCCGATTGCGGTAGCCACGGGGAATTTCAACGCCGACAGTAATCTCGATGTGGTCACGGCGAATCAGACGGACGGTACGGTATCAGTCCTGCTCGGCAATGGCGATGGAACGCTGGCCGCGAAGCAGGATTTCAACGTGGGCAAGAATCCGGTCTCCGTAGCCGTCGCTGATTTCAACGCCGATGGAAAGTCCGATCTAGTGGTTGCCAATCAGGATGACAACACGGTTTCGATTCTGCTTGGAAACGGCGACGGCACTTTCCAGCCGCAGACCACGCTCGCCACCGGCGCCGCTCCCACGCAAGTCGTCACCGGCGACTTCAACGCTGACGGCAAGATCGATATCGCCGTCGTGAATCAAAACGCCGACACGGTTTCCGTTTTCCTCGGCAAAGGCGACGGAACGTTCTTCAACCGAATCGATTACGCAACGGGCGCCGGACCCATCGCTCTCGCCGCGGGCGATTTGAACGGCGACGGCATCACGGACCTAGCGGTGGTCAATAAGAATGACGATACGGTCTCTGTTCTACTCGGCAACGGTGATGGAACATTCGGCCCCGAGACTCCCTTCCAGACCACGACTTCACCCGTGTCCATCGCCATCGCCGATTTCAATATTGACGGCCGTCCCGATCTGGCGGTCGCCGAGCAGGGATCGAATTCGGTCTCAATTCTCCTGGGACTCGGAGGCGGCCTATTCGCTGAGCCATTCGATCTAACCGTGGGCACCAGCCCATCGGCCGTCGCGGAAGTGGATTTCAATGCCGATGGACTGCCGGATCTCGTGGTCACCAATCAGGGCTCGGACACCGCGACCGTGATTATCAATTCGAGCGCGGCCGAGGCCGGGCTCGCCAACGCCGCGGGCGTTTCGAATGGCTTTGGCACGCCATATCCCGGAGTGGAATATCTCGATCTAGGCGTGAAGCTCAAGGTTACGCCGCGCATGCATCCCAATAATGAAGTCACTCTGCAGGCGGCGCTCGAGGTCCGCGCTCTCACCGGCGTTTCCCTGAATCAATTGCCAATCATCAGCAACCGCACCATCGAGCAAACCGTGCGTCTCAAGGAAAATGAGACCACGCTGCTCGCCGGATTCCTCGATGTCGAAGGCACGCACACTCTGAACGGCTATCCGGGCCTCGCCGACCTCGAGGGCCTCAATTTCCTCACCGGCGATCATACAAACGACGACAGTCTCGATGAGGTGCTGATTCTCATCACCCCGCGGCGCCTGAATCCCGCGCCGCGCGTCGAGCGACTTCTGTATGCCGGGCACGCTCCCGCGCAAGGCGCAGGCAGCGTGGGCCAGACATTCGACGAACAACATTCGCCCGCCGAGGCTCCTGCTCCGCTCGTCGCTCCGCCACCGGAAACGCAACCTGAGAATGAGTCTCCGCCGATCGTCACGCCGCTGCCACAAGGGCAGCCTCCGCAGCAACGGCCGCGGCCTCAGCCAAATCCGTAGGGTCAATCGAGAATCCGGTTTTACGCCGGGCGCGAGAATCGTGAAGCGCCGGTCCCTCGGAGTTTGCTCGAAACCAAGAAAATGCAGATCCCTCGCTGCGGTCGGGATGAGAGGGGGTCGCCTCATACAGTATTTACAAAACTAACCCTAGTTTCTTCATGGGCAAGAGAGTGTGTATGAGACCCGGAAAGACGAAACCTCAGCGGCTAAAGCCGTATTGATATTGCGGCGTTTACGGCACGACTGAAGTCGTGCCCTGACAAATCACCCCACCTCTCACACAGACTCGCTGGCACGGCTTATTCCGGCGTGGAGCAGACGTGATTTGTCCCGGCGCGTCCGGCGGTTATTGGGGCTTGGCGTCGAGGACGAGAATCGGCTGGTAGGTGCGCGGCACAACGGCTTCGGCGATGGCGATGAGCTGTTGCTGCTGGTTGAAGACGCGCAGACGGGCGGGCTGCCAGTCGCCGGAATTCAGCTCGGCGGGAGCGCCCTGCGCGGTGACGGATTGTCCGGCGTGAATTTGCGCGAGTGGCAGAGTAAATTTCGCGCCGTGGCGGACGCGGCGCTCGACAATCGGGAGCACCGTGGCGCGGGGCAACTCTGGCAGCAGGGCTTCGAGACGAATCACACGATCCGCGAGGCGGCCTGCTCTGGCCGCTTCCTGCAACTCTTCGAGCGTCGAGGCCTGGTCGAGAGTAAATTCGCCGACGGCCGTGCGCACGATTTCCGCGAGGTGCGCGCCGGTTCCGTAGCGCTGCCCGAGATCGTGCGCTAGCGAGCGGATGTAGGTTCCCGATCCACACTCGACCGTGAATCGCGCGATCGAGCCTTCGATGCTTGTCAGCCGGAATTCGTAGACTTCCACTTCAACGGATTTCAGTTCGACGGGCTTTTTCTTGCGGGCCAGCTCGTGCGCGGGGCGGCCATGAATTTTCTTGGCAGAAAATGCCGGCGGCATTTGCTGGATGCGCCCTACGAATTCGGCGGCGAGTCCTTCGAGCTTTTCGCGATCGAGAGACGGCGCGGAATCAGGGCCGAGAGCTTCGCCGTCCGCATCGTAGGTGTCCGTGGCAAAGCCGAAGCGTGCGGCGCAGGTGTAACGCTTGCGGCGGCTCGAGTAGAAGCGCATGAGGCGCGTGGCGCGGCCGAGAAGCAGGACGAGGACGCCCGTGGCGAGCGGATCGAGAGTGCCGAGATGACCGATTTGGCGGAAACCGGCGATGCGGCGGACGGATTCGACGACGTCGTGCGAGGTTTTACCGCGCGGTTTGTTGATGACGATTGCGCCGTCGAGCGGGGCAGGTTGTGGGGGGCGGGGCATGGGTTAGGTTTGCGCGGGCATGATTGATGAATTTTGCACGATTTGAGTTTTCGTTTTCAGTGCGGCCGCGACGGGCGCGCATTTACAAGTATGAAGGACAGAGAAACAATACCTCAGCGGCTAAAGCCGTGGTGCTTTTGCGGCTTTTCGGCACGACTTCCACCTTCGCCAAGGCTACGGTGGACAGGGAAGTCGTGCCCTGACAAAGCGCCGGAGATTCCAAAATCAAAAAACCAAAACCCAGGGCCAACCCGGGGGCGTGTAAACGCGCCCCCCTACGTTCCTGCGTCTTTGCTCTTTCTGAGCAGATCTTCGATGTGCTCGCCGTACTCTTCGGATTCGTCGGGGACGAAGACGATTTCGGGGGCGCGGCGAAGCTGCAGGCGCTCGACTAGCTCGTGGCGCACGTAGCCTGCTGCGGCGGCGAGGCCCTTCAGAGCTTCTACGCGCTCGGTGGGGTCGGTCATGATGCCGACGTAAACGCGGGCGTGGCGCATGTCCGGGGAGAGGCGCACTTCGCTCACCACGAGGGGTACGGCCAGGCGCGGATCTTTCAGCTCACCGGCCAGCATCAGGCCGATTTCGTTGCGCATTTCTTCGGCGATGCGCTCGGGGCGATGTCCAGCGATGGTCATGGTTTCATCTCACAGACTCCGACGCGTGCTGTTGGTGCAAAGAGTTGCCTGCATCGGGCGCTTAGATCCTTAGCTTCGCTCAGGATGACGCCGTTGTGACTTTTTTAGGACGCCGTGAAGCCGCGCACCGGCGAACCGTCGAAGTTCTCCCTTCAAAAAAATTCTATCTCCTGGCCGATTAGATCGCGGCCTAGCAGGCGCTCGGACTCGTCGGCTACGGCGCGCATGGATTCTTCGAGATGCTTGTCGTCGTTGGAGATGCTCACGACTCCTACCACTGAGCGCTGCCAGAGATCCTGATGATCGAGCTCCGCCACGGCTACGTTGAAATGGCCGCGCAGCTTGTCCTTGAGGCTGCGAAGCACCTGGCGCTTATCTTTTAGAGATTGCGCGTCGGGAATGTAGATTTCCAGGGTGAGTAGACCGATTGGCATATGGCGCTCCGGGCGGATGGGCCTGAGCGAATTGTCGCGGCGCAGTTTGAATGGCAGAGGCTGCGCTCAACCTACAATCAAAAGACTGCCGGGCTAAAAGCCCGGCGCTACAAAGTGCAACACCCTACGGCGCCGGTTGCTACGCTGTGGCGGCGAGGCGCTCGGACGTGAAACATTCGAGGACGTCGCCTTCTTTGACGTCAGCGAAATTGGAGATGCTGATGCCGCACTCGAAGCCGTTGCGGACTTCGTTGACGTCGTCCTTGAAACGGCGCAGGGAGACGATGCGGCCGGTGTAAACCACCACGTTGTCGCGGAGGACGCGCACGTCGGCGTCGCGCTTGATGATGCCGTCCTGCACATAGGAGCCGGCGATCATGCCGGAGCCCTTGATGCGGAAGGTGTTCCGCACTTCGGCGCGGCCCAGATAGACTTCCTTGATGACCGGCGTGAGCAAGCCGGTCATGGCTTTCTTCAGCTCGTCGGTGAGCTCGTAAATGATGGTGTGGAGGCGGATATCCACGCCTTCCTGCTGCGCGAGGTCCGAGGCTTTTCTTTCCGGACGGACGCCGAAGCCGACGATGATGGCGTTGGAGGCGGAGGCGAGAAGAACGTCAGTTTCGGAGACGGCGCCTACGCTGGCATGAATGATCTTGAGCTTGACCTGATCGGTGGAGAGCTTCGGCAGCATTTCGCTTAGGACTTCGACTGAGCCCTGTACGTCGGCCTTGATGACGATCGGCAATTCCTTCACTTCGCCGGCGCGGAGCTGCTCGTGCAACTGATCGAGAGTCAGGCGGCTGCTGGAAGATTTCGCGAGAGTGGCTTCGCGGAGCTTGGACTGGCGATATTCGACGATGTGGCGGGCTTTGGCTTCGTCGGCGACCTGGAATTGATCGCCCGCGTCGGGGACGCCCTGCAAACCCAGAACCTCGACGGGCGTTGCGGGGCCTGCTTCCTTCACTGGCTGGCCGCGATCATCGAACATCGCGCGAACTTTGCCGTAGACGGCGCCGCAGACGAAGAAATCGCCGACGCGCAGAGTGCCATTTTGCACAAGAACGGTGGCGACCGGGCCGCGGCCCTTGTCGACGCGGGATTCGAGGACCGTGCCGGCAGCGGCGGCGTCGGCATTGGCTTTGAGTTCGCGCAAATCGCCTACCAGCAAAATCATTTCGAGAAGGCGCGGCAGATTTTTCTTGGTCTTCGCGGAGACTTCGACCATGACTGTGTCGCCGCCCCACTCTTCGGGCATGAGATTGCGATCGGCGAGCTGGCGCTTGACGCGCTCGGGCTGCGCGTCGGGGATGTCGATTTTATTGATGGCCACGACGATGGGAACTTTTGCGGCGCGGGCGTGATCGATGGCTTCTTCGGTTTGCGGCATGACGCCATCGTCGGCGCCGACGACGAGGACGACGATGTCGGTGACTTTTGCGCCGCGGGCGCGCATGCGGGTGAAAGCTTCGTGGCCTGGCGTGTCGATGAAGACAATGCGGCGATCATTGACGCGGACTTCGTAGGCGCCGATATGCTGCGTGATGCCGCCGGATTCGCCGCCTGCGACGTTGGTTTCGCGGATGGCATCGAGGAGGCTGGTCTTGCCGTGATCGACGTGGCCCATGACGGTGACCACGGGAGCGCGCGGGGTGAGATTGCCGGTGGCTTCTTCGTGCTTGGTTTCCTCCTGGACCATTTGCTGTTCGAAGGAAACGACCTGCACGATGCCGCTGAAGGATTCGGCTAGCTGCGTGGCGGTCTGGACGTCGAGGGCTTGATTGATGCTGGCGAACATGCCTTTGTCCATGAGGGACTTGAGCAATTCCTTGGCGCGGATGTCGAGCTTTTCGGCGAGTTCGCGGACGGTGATGCCTTCGGTGATGGTGACTGCGCGCGGCTCGCGCTGCACCGGCGCGGGCATGACTTCGGCTTGCGAGGTGCGGCCTGCGCCGACGCCGGGGCGAGTGCGAACGGGATGGAGCTTGCGCTCGCCTTCGGCGAAACGCTTCTCGATGAGCGGACGGCCGCGGGAGGGCGTGGGCTTACGGGCATAGAGAGGCTTGCCGGGCTCGGCTTTGCCGGCGGGCGCGGCGCCGCCTGCGGGCTTGACGCCGGGGCCGGACGACGTTGGCCTCATGCCGCCGGGACGACCTCCGGGTCGTGCTGGAAAGCGCGATGCTCCGCCAGGGCGTTCGCCCGGAGCGGTGCCGGGACGTCCGGCGGCAGCCGGGCGCAGGCCTGATGGCGATTCCCGCTGTGCGCTGGGTGGAGCCTGGATCATTGGGCGCTGCGGCAGTTTCGGCATCGGGCCAAGAACGGGCTTCGGAGGGGCGGCGGGCTTGGCCGCGATTGTCGCGGGCGCGGAGGAGCCTGCGGCCGCTGGGCGCGTGCCGATGGGAGTCCTTGACGGAATGGTAGCTGCTGGTCGCGCGGACGGGGCTACCGGCGGTGCGGCGGCGGGTTTCGCCGCGATGGGAGCCGCCGCGGCAGGCGCGGCTGGACGAGGAACCGCGGGGCCGGGCGTTGCTGGAGCTGAAATTGGCGGACGCGCCGGAAGCGGCGGGCGCGGTCCTGTCGGCGCTGCGGCGGCCGGTGGGGCAGCCGCGGGCTTCGCGGCAACAGGCGCGGCCGGCGCTGCGGCAGGTGCAGCAGGGCGAACTGCCGGGGCCGGCGGCGCAGCTGCGGGCTTCGCGGCGGGCCGGGCTTTCGCGGCGGTCGCTTTGGCGGTCTTCTCCGCTTCGGCGGCGGCTTCGGCTTCTGCTAGCGACTGGAAGTGCTTGCGGACAAGCTCTGCGTGATCGAGATCGAGAGAGCTCGAGTGCGTCTTCTTCTCGGTGACGCCAATCTCGGGGAGAAAGTCGATCAGGACTTTCGCCTTGATCTCCAGTTCGCGTGCCAGCTCGTTAATGCGAATTTGATTCGGGTCCGACATAGCCTCGCTTTATTCCTGCGTCTCGGAATTCCCGGGATTCTCAGGCTTCCCGGGTTCTTCCGGTGATTCTTCCGCTGCCGGGTCATCGCTCGGAACTTCGGTCGCGGATTCTGTTTCCGCCGGGGCGGATTCAGCAGCCTCGCCCACACTCGCGGGTTCATCGACTACCGCGGCGATTTCGGTTGTCTCGTCGTCGATGACCGCGGCAATCTCGGTCGTTTCCTGTTCGTCGGTGGACGCGGCTTCAGCGCTGGCCTCTTCGGCAGGCGGCGGTTCCGCGGCGGCTGCGGCGGCTGCAGCTTCTGCTTCCCTAGCTGCAACAACGGCGGTGGCTTCCGCTTCAGCGGCGGCTGCAGCTTCGGCCGCTGCTTCGGCGGCCTGACGTGCTTCGAGTTCCTCGAAATATGTGCCGACGGACTGGCGGATCTTCTCCACCATTTTCTCACCGATGCCCGGAATTTCCACCAACTGCTCGGGAGTCATATCGGCGAGCTTTTCGATCGAAGTGACGCCGTGAGCTTCTAGCTTTTCGACGGTCTTCGGCCCGACGCCGGCAAGCTCCGTCAGAGGAGTGCCGGGCGACGTGAGAGCGGTCATTTGATCTTCGATTTCGCGGCGCTTCTCTTCCTCACTCTTGATATCGATGTTCCAGCCGATGAGCTTGCTGGCGAGGCGGACGTTTTGGCCCTTCTTGCCGATGGCGAGAGAGAGCTGCGTATCCTCGACGATGACCTCGAGGCGCTTCTCTTCAACGTCGACGACCTGGACGCGCGTGACTTTCGCAGGACTCAGCGACTTCTGCGCGAAGGTGAGCGTGTCTTCGTTATAAGGAATGATGTCGATTTTTTCGCCGCGCAGCTCGCGAATGATGGACTGCACGCGCATGCCCTTCATGCCCACGCAGGCGCCGACGGGATCGACTTCCTTGTCGCGGCTCTCGACGGCGATCTTGGTGCGCTCGCCGGCTTCGCGAGCGACCGCGCGAATTTGCACCGTGCCGTCGTAGATTTCCGGGACTTCCATTTCGAACAGGCGCTGGACTAGGGCTGGATCAGCGCGCGAGACGATGACTTGCGGGCCTTTCGCGGCGCGCTCGACGGCGCGGATGGTCACGCGCAGGCGCTCGCCGACGTTGTAGGTCTCGAGGCGCGATTGCTCGCGCTTGGGCATGCGCGCTTCGGTGCGGCCCATGTCGACGATTACGTCGGGGCCTTCAACGCGCTTAACGATGCCGTTCACGAGCTCGCCGACGCGCGTGTGATATTCGTTGTAGATGGTGTCGCGCTCGGCTTCGCGCACCTTTTGCAGGATTACCTGCTTAGCGGTCTGCGCGGCGATACGGCCGAGGACTTCGGTCGGCTTGTTCTGGAAAATTTCGCCCCCGGGCTCGATGCCGGGCTGCTGCTTGCGGGCGTCGGCCAGAGAAATTTCGCGCAGCGGATCGGCGACTTCATCCACTACCGTGCGCACGGCAAAAACATCCACGTGGCCGGTTTCGGCGTTGAATTTCGAGCGGAGGTCTTCTTCGGTTTTGTAATACTTGCGGGCGGCGACAACCATAGCGTCTTCGATGGCCGCGACGATAATATCGGGCTCGATGTGCTTTTCGCGGCTGATCTGCTCGATTGTCTGGTAGAGCAAACTTGCCATTTCTAGTGCGCTCCTGCCTGCCCCGAATGCTTGCCTCAGCCAGCCGAAAGGCTGCTGGCCTAAAAGGCCAGCGCTACAAACTGCTAAATCTCTACTACCAGGTTCGCTTTGCGGATGCCGGCGAACGGTACTGCTACCTCTTTGTCGCGGAGGGCTAGCTTTACGTTGCCTTCCGCGTAGCCTGCCAAGCGGCCTTCGAAAAACTTGGCGTTTTCTACCGGCTCGTTCAGCCAGATTTTCGCCAGCCGGCCGGTGAAGCGCGTGTAATCCGCGGGCTTCAACAGCTTGCGATCGAGCCCCGGCGAACTGACCTCGAGAATGTAAGCCGGTCCGGGAACGAGATCCTCAACGTCGAGAATCACGCTCAACTGCTGGCTCACGCGCTCGCAATCCTGGTGCGTGATCGGGCCGCCCTGCGGCTCGGCTTCGGTGGGTGGCCGGTCGAGATAGACGCGCAGAAAGCGCTCCTTGCCGACCTTCCACTCGAGGTCGAAAATCTCGACCCCTTCCGAATGGGCTACCCGCTCCGCTGCTTCCCGAATCTTCTCCAAGTCCATCGCCGTCGTTCCGGGGTCGAGAGGCACCCCGACCGTATGTGCCAAGCGGGAGCACCGCCCGGCCCGTTTCCCGCGCAACAAAAAAGTGGGCTCGCGCCCACTGAGTCTTTCGACCTAACTGGAAACGCCTCAGTATAGCCGGGCGGGGACGGAAAAGGCAAGCGGGGCTCCGGCGTGAAAACGAAGCCCCGAGGCAAGTGCCTCGGGGCTGTGAGATTGCGATAGAAGTGCTCGACGCGGTCGGTTACTGCTGCGGCTTAGCCGGAGCTGGGGCTGCCGGTTTGGGGGTTGCTGGACGTGGCGCGGCGGAGGCCTTCACCGGGTACGCTTGGTCGAAGAGGCGAACGATGTCCTGGGTGATGTCGTTTTGGTTGGCGGCGTAAACGACCGGGGTGTTCTGAGCGGAGATATCGAACACGACCGAGTAGCCGTTTTCCTTCGAGAATTTGTCGATGACTTCGAGCATTTTGCGGCCGATGCGATCGACCACCTCACGCTGAGCGTCGTTGGCGTCGTCCTGCATTTCCTGCTGCTTGCGCTGGAAGACGCGCGTGGCCGATTCGCCTTCACGCTGGAGACGCGCCTTCTCTTCGTCGCTGAGAGTGGTGGCGCCGTTGCGGAGGCGATTCTGCAGATCGTCAATTTTCTTCCGCAGGCCGTCCAGCTCGTTCTGGCGCGGAGTGAACTGCGACTGCAGCTCCGCGGCAGCTTGCTTGCCCTCGGCCGTGCCAGTGATGGCCGACTGAATGTTGATGACGGCTACTTTGCCGCCGGCCGCGGCCGGTGCGGAGCCGCCCTGGCCCCAGGCCGCCGAAGCGATTAAAAGCGCCAACAGGGCCGGTAGTGCGATTCGAATCTTCATTATTTCCCACTCCTTCAATTCAAAAATCGAGAGCAATGCAAAACGGCGATTATATCTGCTGATTTCGCGGCGGGTCAAATGGATTCCGAAACCCCCAGCATTTTCTACGTCTACGGTTGCGATGCCGAAAACCGTTAATCGAGATGCTTCAATGCCGCTAGCGCCGGCGTCCCCGCCGGCATCTGACGATTACAAAATCCGCCACGTACAACATTCACCCGCGGACTTGGTGGTCCATCCCGTGCAATTTACCCAACTGTTCGCGCCGCGCGTGATTGCGGCTCTCGCTTTCTTCCGTGCTCGTAAGATGCCGGCGGGGACGCCGGCGCTACTGTCGCTGCGAATCAGCGAGGGACCGGGACGAGCAGAACGCGCTGATTATTCTGGTCCACTACGACCGCAAGACTCAGCTTGTCGTCGATGGCGACTGAGAATTGCTGCGAGCCGGCAATCGCCAGGATCACCTGCACTTTCTGGTTCACCAGGTCGGTCACAGAAATTGTGTTGCTGGCGGAGTTGATGGTCAGCAGCGTGCTGGTTTGAAAATCGTAATCGAGCGACGTGGGATTGATGCCGACGCGGACGCGCGTGCCGATGAAAGTGCCCGGATCGATCATGACGATGTTGTTGTTCAAGCTGTCGGCCACGAGGAATTGGTCGGCGCTTGGATCGTAAGTTGCGCCGGTGGGATCCTCGAAGCCAGTCAGACGCGTGACGACCGCGTCGGTGGAGAGATTGATGATGTCCACCGTGTTCGTGGGAGAAAACTGCGGCGGCGGCGCAGCTGTGACCGCGGCAAAATTACGGACTGGATCGATAGCCACAGCAAGCGGTTGCTGATCGACGGTGAGGGTCGCGCCGGCAGCCAGCGTATCTAAGCCAACGATAGAGATGTTGTTGGATTGCGTGTTGGCGATGACGGCCTGGGCGGTGTCCTGATTGATGGCGACGCCGGTAGGGCCGAGGCAGTTATTGCACGTCGGAATGGTCGAGAGGACGAGCTGATTGATTTCGTCGATGATGGAGACGTCGTTGCTCCCGCTGTTTGTGACGATGGCGCGGCCGAGGCGCGGAATCACCGCCACGCCAATCGGAGTCGTGCCGACGCTGAGCGGCGCGCTCGACGTTCCGGTGGCGAGGTTCACGAAGGATATGTCGTCGGAGCCGGAATTCGTGACGACGGCGATGTCGAGATCGGTATCAATGGCGACACCGACGGGGGCTGTGCCGACCGCGACCGGCTGAATTACGGAGAATGAGGCCGCGTTCGAAATCGAGGAGTCGGGATTCTGGAGGTCGACGACGAAACGCCGAGCGGAATTCAGGAGATTGGCGGGAACCGTGGCGACCAATTCGCGGCAAACCGGAGACGCCGGGCAAGCCGTGGGCACACTCGAAGTGGTGAGCGGCGTGCCATCGAAGCGCACCACCGCGCCGGGCTGGAAACCATCGCCGATGACGTTGAGCGAAATCGGAGTGGACGAGGAGAGAGTGTTTATCGGACTCGTCTCCGTAATTTGCAACGGACGCAACGCCCCCAGATCGATGAGGGCGATGTCGTTGTCGTTTTGATTCACGACAACGGCGACGTCGCTGGTCGGATCGATGGCGATGGCCCGCGGATTATTGCCGACCGTGATCGTTTGAATGAATTGCTGGGTGCCGAGATTGAAGACGCTGGCGAGGCCGGAAAGATTGTTGATCGTGAGGCCGATATTCGTGAGCGAATTCACGGCCGAGGCGAGCTGCGCCTTCTGATAGGTGATCGCGGTCACGGATTGATCGAGCATGCTGAAGGACGTGACATTGGTGGTCTCGGGATCGGTGAACAAGGCCTGATGGGTCTCGGTATCGATACTGACGCCGGTGACGGTGGTAGTAAGCGTAAACGTTGCGACTAGAACTGGAGGCCGGATGCCCGTGCCCTGACCCGCGGGCTGGCCGAGATCCACAATCGAAATCGTGCCGGCGCCGCCGGGGGTCACGACGGCCCAATTCAAGATCGGATCGACAGCAACTTGCGGTGTGGCGCCGGTGCTGACGGGGTTCGCGGAGCCGCCCACTTGCTGCACCACAGTGGCGGGATTCGTCGTCAAGTCGATGACAGTGGCTGCATTCGTGGATTCCGTGGCGATCAGCCCGCGATGCGTGAGCGGATTGATGCCGACGGAGAATGGAATACAGGTGGCGGGCTGTTGAACGCATGTGGTGGGAAGAGGCACGGCAGCGGCCGCGGTGCCTGCGGCGAGGTCAACAACGGTGAATGTGTTGTCGCCGCTATTCACCACGACTGCTTCGTTCAAGATATTGTCGACGGCGACGCCGGTGGGGCTGGTACCCACGGCGATGGCCGAGGAAGCCGTTCCCGTGCGGAGATTGACGAGCGTCACAGTGCCATCGGCGGTATTTGCCACGACTGCGGTATCGGTGGCGGTGTTGATGGCCAGAGCGGTGGGGCCGTTGCCGACGGCAACCGTTGAATTTGCTGCCGTGGGAATGCCGGATAGCGGCGAAACGGCGAGATTGATTGCTGCTTCCGGCGATGTGCCGGCGGCTACGCCCGCGTTCTGGACGACCAACGGCACCAAGCCCGCGGCAGTGAAGTCAGAGCTCGAGAGAACAGCGTTGAGCTGACGGCTGTTCAAGATGCTGGCCGGCCGCGAATTTCCGCCAAAAGTGAGTGATGTAGCAGGCGAAAAAAATCCGCCGGTCAAAGTGACGCTCGTAGTTCCCGGCGACGCCTGCGGCACGCTCACGGGTGTTTCCGAAATGACGCCCGGCCGGACGGCGATGACGTTCAGGTTCATCACGTTCGACGTGCTGCAGTCCGGCGGACATTGCGATTGCACGCTGAGACCAATGGGCGCCGTAGAGGTGAGCAGCGGCGCCAGGATTCGAACACGCAGAGTCGTAGCGCTCAAAAAAGTCGTCGCGGCATTCGGATCGACGCTGCCGTCAATCAGCACCGTGCTTGTCGAGAAGAAACCTGTCCCTTCGACGTAGACATCCTGGAAAAATGAGCCCTGCTCGGCAGTAGGCGGCGACAAAGCAGTGACGGTTGGGAGAGCAGAGGTGCCGACGGTGATGTCGAACTGGCCGGACTGCGAGGGGTCCTGCACGGAAGTGGCGGTTATGGTGATGGCACCGGGCGAAGTGGCGGGAGCGGTATAGACGCCGCCGGGTGTAATGAAGCCATTGGTGGTGTTGCCGCCGGCGAAGTTGTTCACCGCCCAGGTGACGGCGGTGTTCTGAGTTCCAGTGACGCAGGCGAAAAGAGAGAACGTTCCATTCGGGGCAATCGTCGCCGAAGTCGGGGGCGAGACATCCGTGCATGTGTTGGTTGCCGGAATGACGCGAACGCTGACGCCAGAGGCGATCGTGACCGCGGAGGTACCGAAATCATTGACGTTCACGGTGCTCGTAGCAACGACGATTATGTCATTGGGATTCGGGATGGTAAGCGGTGCGGTGTAGAGTCCATTCGAGTTGACAACTCCGAGCGAGGAATCGTTGCAGGTGGGCGCTGGAGTTGCGTTCGGGGCGGCGGTGCAGACCGACCAGGTCACGCTGGTGGTCGAAGTGCCGCTTACCGTCGACGTGAACTGCTGGTTTCCGCCTTGAATGACCGTTGCGGTGGCCGGCGCGACAATTACGCTGATCGACGGACTATTCCCCCCGCAGGCAGCGGCCATTCCGGCGGCCAGGATTGCCGCGGCTAATCTCCAAACTTTCATTCCCACCCCTCCCCACGACCCGATGAGCAGCGCGTTGCCGATTCCCGGCCCCACGCGCTGGTACTTAGAAAGTCCGACTCACAGTAAACCGGAACGTATGATGCGGTTCGAGCAAACTCGTTGGCAGCCGCTGGACGTCGACGTTTAAGACGTTGTTGAGCTCCGGAATAATTTGCGTTTGCAGCACGCCCGGCGGCAGAGCGCGACGCGCGTCGTCACTGATAAAGAACGCGCCCCGCGGCGAGACGATATTCTCGTCCAGCGTCAGCGGATTATACGCGTAGTAGAAGCGGAACGGCGCGTTCACGATCGGCAGGAACACTACGATTTCGATTCCGGACGACGCTCGCGGATGGAAGTTCGTTCCGCCCGCGATAGGCAATTGCGCCTGCACCTGCGTATTCGGAAAATCTGTGTTCGGATATTGCTGCTGAAAAAGATTGAGCGTTGACGGAGCCAGTTGCAATTGTGAGTGGCGGACGATGCCGTTCATTCCGACGTCGGTGAATAACGCCAGTGTAACCGGACCGGCGATCGGAATGCGGTATTCGAAATTGCCGATGGCCTGCGCATCTCCGCCGGGCCGCGTGGCAACGAAGTCGAGCACGGGCACGCTAAGCGTCTCGAGCGTCGGACTCCCGTTCGAATTCAACTTCGTGGGATTCAGAAAGACGACGGATTGCGTGATCGACTCCGGAATGAAAACATACGGCGAAATGGTGAAGAAATCGAAGCCGCGAATGTCGTTTTCGCCGCCGAGATAGAAGCGGCTCTGCGGCGGCTCGACTTTTCCGCCGTAGCCGGTGCCGAACGCGCCGAGAAAGCGCATGGCGAGGACATTGCGGTGCTTGTTGATGGGATGGTAGTACGAGGTCGTAAACGTGTTGGTGATCGTGTTGGTGTTGCCGCCCAGCGGTCCGCCTTCGAATGCCAGGCCGTAGAAGAAACTCTTGCCGGCAGTGGCATTTTGCGGATTGTTTACCGTGCTGTAGTTAATCGTGGGCGTGACCTTGCTCGATTTGATTCCTTTGAGAGCCGAGGGGCCGGCGAGACTCTGGAATTGCAGCGACTGGAAGAGCAACTGGGAGGACTGGCTGAACGCGGTGATGTTGGTGGTGCTGAATCCGTACGTGAGACCCACGCGAGTGAAAGAGAAGCGCCGCAGAGGATAGCTGGCAAACAGCGTGAAGCCCTTGCTGTCGGTGTTGTAATTCTGCTCGATAGCGGGATTGATGGTCACTTGCTGGCCCAGCAGGATGGAGGTTTCGCGCTGCTGGTTGTAATCGAACTTTTGGTCGAAGACGGTGAAACCGGTGGAAATTGGGCGGTCGAATAAATAGGGCTCGGTGAATCCGAAGACGAGATTGCGCTGGCGATCGCCGATCTGCGCGGAGAACGTAAGAGTTTCGCCGAGGCCGAGGAAATTGTTGGTCTGGTAAGAAAGGCCGATGAAGCTCCCGGCCAGTCCGCTGACTCCGCCCGAGAGGCTGATGGACTGCTTGCCCTTCTCGTGCACCTTAAGATTTATGTCCACCGTTCCGGCCTTCTGATTGCGCTTGATCTCGGCGTTTTCGGGCTTGAGCACGTCGAAATAGCCGAGCTGATTGAGGCGAAGAAGGCTGACTTCCCAGAGGCGGTTGTTAAAGAGATTGCCTTCATCGAGCAGGATTTCGCGGCGAATGACTTTGTCGCGAGTAGTGGTGTTGCCGGTGAACTCAATGCGGCGGACGAAGAACTGTTTGCCCTGGTTGAAGCTGAGCCGCAGATTGACGATCTTTTTGTCTTCGAGGATGTCGAAGGAAGGTTCCGAAATGAAATCGATGTAGCCGTATTCTCCGTAAAGCTTTTTATAGTTGTCGAAGGCCTTTCGAAGCTTGTCTGTTGAAAAGATGTCACCTTTCTTGAGCGGAAATACTTTCTCGAGGAATTCGTTCTTAAAGAAGAGGCCTTGATCGGGGTCGGAGCTGACGACATGGAGGTCGCCCATGTGGTAGCGGTCGCCCTCTTCAATTTTGATGGTGATGTCCGTGCGCTTTCCGCGTTTGCGGCCGATCCCTGGCATGGGGAGCGGGATGCCGGCGCGGTTCTCATCAATCGTATTCAAGATTGGATCGTGGACAATCACGCGGAAGAATCCATGGTCCTGGTAGTATCCGCGAACCCCTACTTCCAGGTCCTCATCGAGTTTGTCGCGATCGAAGGTTTTGTCCCAGATATTGATATCGGTGATCTCGAGAGGAATCGCTATCGGGCGCGAGTGACGCATCGTGCGAATAAGCTTGCGCGTCGAAAAGGTCTTGTTTCCCTCGAACTTGATTTGGCCAACCTTTACTTTTGGTCCTTCGTCGACGTTAAAAATCAGCTTTACCGCGTTGGTCGCTGCAATCTTTTCGTAAGTAGGCTTTACCACGGCGAACTGGCGGCCGTGTTCGGCGAGCAATTGCTGAAGAACCACCTGAGCGTGCTTGATGACTGTCGGATCGAAGCGGCTCTCAACGGTCAGTCCGACTTTGCGATCTTTGAACCGGTCGAGGATGTCGGATTCGCTGACCGATTTGTTGCCCTTGTACTCGATGCGCCGGATGATGGGCCGCTCGGTGACGTAAAAAAGTACGAGTTTACCCCCCTCTACTTTGGGATCGTCTTCGACCTCCAGCCGGATGTCCTCGAAGTATTGCGTGTTCCAAAGCGCGAGAAAGTCGCGTCTAACATTTTCTTCATTGTAAGGATCGCCCACGCGGGAAAACATGCGCGAGATAAGAGTGGCTTTCTGAATACGGCGAAGGCCCGGAAAATCGATTCGCGTGATTGTTCCGCTCGAACCTTCACTGGCAATCTGAGCAGACACACAAGGTGCGGAGGCCACGCCAAAGAGGCAGACAGCGGCGAGTCCAAGGAAAACGCGCAGGAATCTTCGTACGATTGCGGCCACACCTGTAGTCAAGGCCGCACTTCCCCGCCCAAGACTGTTTGCTCCCCCGCCGGACCGGGAACCCGTCCGGCACGCGCGTGTAGGATTCCTAGTGGGCTACCGGGGTTGCTTCCACCAGGGGACGGAACGCCAGGCCGTCATTCGAGAGATAAACCTCGAGTGTAGCGGGACGCTGTAGGCCACCCTGAATCAAAGCCTCCGACAGCGGATCTTCGACATACTTTTGCAGCGCGCGCCGCAACGGCCGTGCGCCATAGCTGCGATCACCGCAAGTCTTCTCGAGAATCCACTGGCGCGCTTCCTGCGTCAGGGCGATCTGCACCTGGCGATGCACCAGCGTCTCGTTAATCTGGCCGACGAGCAAATCAATGATGCCCATCAAGTCGTCGTCGGTCAGCGAATTGAAGACGATCACTTCGTCGAGACGGTTCAGGAACTCGGGATTGAAAACCCGCTTCACTTCGACCATCACCATATCGTCGGCGGACTTGGCGGCCACGTCGTCGCCGGCAGACTGGAAGCCCAGCGAGTTCTGTTTCTGCAATTGCCGCGCGCCGATGTTGGACGTCATGATGATAATCGTGTTCCGGAAATCCACAGTGTTGCCGAGGCCGTCCGTCAGTTGGCCATCCTCGAACACCTGGAGCAGGATGTTGTACACGTCCGGATGCGCCTTTTCAATCTCATCGAGAAGAATAATCGAATACGGAGTGCGGCGTACGCGCTCGGTCAATTGGCCGCCCTCTTCGTAGCCGACGTATCCCGGAGGCGCGCCGATCAATTTCGAGACCGAGTGCTTCTCCATGTATTCGGACATGTCGAAGCGGATCAGTGATTTTTCGCTGCCGAAGAGGAACTCGCCGAGGCGGCGCGCCACTTCAGTCTTGCCGACGCCGGTCGGTCCGAGGAACAGGAAGCAGCCCACCGGCCGGCCCGGGGCTTTGAGTCCGGCGCGGCTGCGGCGAATCGCGCGGGCCAAAGCGGTGATGGCGCGATCCTGGCTGATGACGCGGCGGTGCAGCTCTTCTTCGATGCGCATCAGCTTCTGCTGCTCGTCTTCCTTGATGGCGCTGACGGCTACGCCCGTCCAGCGCGCGACCACTTCTTCGATGTCTTCGCGGCCCACCACGCCGGTGGCGGAATCGTCGATCTTCAGCTTCTCGCGCAGCACGCGCAGGTGTTCTTTCTCTTTGCGCTCTTCTTCGGAGTAGAAACGCGCCTTTTCGAATTCGTGATTGGCGATGGCCGTTTCCATCCGGTGGGTGATGAATTTCACGCGCTTCTGAACTTCGGAGACCTCATCGGGCAGCATCGCCTGGCGCAATTTGACGCGCGCTCCGGCTTCATCGATCAAGTCGATGGCCTTATCGGGCAGGAAGCGATCAGAAATGTAGCGGTTCGAGAGATAGACGGCATAGCGCACGGCTTCTTCGGTGTACGACACCGCGTGGAATTTTTCGTAGCGGTCGCGCACGCCCTGCAGCACGAGAACGGCTTCTTCCTCGTTTGGCGCGCTCACTTTCACGGCCTGGAAGCGGCGTTCGAGCGAGCGATCCTTCTCGACGGACTTTCTGTATTCGCCCGGCGTCGTCGCGCCGATGCACTGAATTTCGCCGCGGCTCAGCGCGGGCTTCAAAATGTTAGCGGCATCGAGCGAGCCTTCCGCTGAGCCGGCGCCGACGAGAGTGTGCAGCTCATCGATGAAGATGATGGCGTTCTGGCTTTCCATCAGTTCCTTCATGATGGTCTTCAGGCGCTCTTCAAACTGACCGCGGTATTTGGTTCCCGCGACGATCAACGACAAATCGAGCGAGAGAATCCTCTTGTCGGCAAGGAATGGCGGCACATCGCCGTCGGCGATGCGTTGCGCCAGCCCTTCGACAATGGCGGTCTTGCCCACACCCGGCTCGCCGATGAGCACGGGATTATTCTTGGTGCGCCGGCAGAGAATCTGAATGGCGCGCTCGAGCTCGCGATCTCGTCCTACGAGCGGATCGAGCTGGCTTTCCATGGCGGCCTGCGTTAGGTCGCGACTGAATTCAGCCAACAGAGATGCTTCTTTGGGTCGATTCACAGGGACCTTCTCCCCAGCGCCGCGCGACAGCTCTTCGCGAACGGTAGACAAGCGAAGACCGCGCTCCTGCAAAATCTCGGCGCCGAAAGACTTCTCCTCCCGCAACACGCCCAGCAGCAGGTGCTCGGTCCCAACGTGCTTGTGACCGAGTCGCTCCGCTTCTTCGGCGGCAAAGGTGATGATGCGCTTGCATTCCTGGCTGAGAGGAACGTCCACGGAAGTGGAGATCCGCTCGCGCACCGTGATACGGGATTCGATTTCCTTGCGGATGGATTCGATGGAGCCGTGCGAGCGCAAGAAACGGTTTGCCAGCGCCTTATCTTCGCGCAGCAGGCCGAGGAGAAGGTGCTCGGTCTCGATGTAAGGACTGCCGTACTGACAGGCCTCGTAGCGAGCAAAGAAAATCACTCGACGTGCCTTTTCTGTATAGCGTTCAAACACGGGTCACCCGCGCTCTCCCAGGGCATTAGCCCCAGCCTCAGCCGCCTTCGCGCCAAAATACGAGCGCGGTGCCGAGACTTCCTCGGTCCGGGCTAGCTTGCCGTGTTCGAGGTGAAGAACGCGGTTTGCTCGCTGGGCCAGTGAAAGGTTATGCGTCGCCAATATGGAAGTGAGACGGTGGGCTAAATGCAACCGGCGCATTAATTCGAAGATCAGCTCCGCGTTGCGCTCGTCCAGATCCCCCGTCGGCTCATCCGCCAGGAGTAGTTTCGGCTGGTTCACCAGGGCGCGTGCAATGGCCACGCGCTGTTGCTCGCCGCCGGATAGTTCTCCGGCGCGCTGGTTGTCCCGGCCTCCCAAGCCTACTTCGCCCAGCCACTCCCCCGCAGACCGAAGCGCGGACTGCCGCGCGACGCCCGAAATGATAAGAGGCATCGCCACGTTCTCTGCCGCGGTAAAGTCCGGCAACAGATGGTGCCGTTGCCAAACGAAACCTACCGAACGGTTTCGATAATCGGCGAGTTCGTGCTCCGCAAGCGCTTCCAGCGAATTCCGCTCGAAGTATATAGCACCGCTTGTCGGAGTGTCCAGCGCAGCTAGTGTGTGGAGAAATGTGCTCTTGCCCGCTCCCGATGGCCCGACGATGGCCACCATCTCTTCGCGCGCGATGGAGAAATCCACGCTCTCGAGTGGAGTGATTTCCGCTGAGCCGGAGCGGAAAGTTTTGCGCAAGCTTTCGACGCGGAGGAGTTCGGCGTTCCCGGTGGCAGGCGAAAAGTTCCCTGTTGCCGGGGGGGCCGGATTATTGGCGCCGATGTTAGCTTGTGCCGACATGTTGGTGGTCTTCTCTACTCACGTTAGATGCCGAATAGAGACTGCGATATGTCCTTTTCCTGCAACGGATTAGCGATAAGAGCAAATTCGGCCGATGAGAACAGATTACTCATTTTAGCCGTCAAAGTGCCCACTGCGTTTCTCGCCCGCTCCGAAGATAGTATTCGCCTCACACTTACATGTTGCTCCTGGACTTGGGCGCGCACCATAGAGCTTTTCACCCTATTTCGACTATCGAAAGTACTGAACCTTACCTCACTCAAAGCGCAGGATTTCGACCGGTAGGATTCGCGATGCCGCGCGCGCCGGGAGTAGCGTCGCCGCCAGACAAATCGCGATGGCCGCAGCCGCAATCCACACGGCGTCGAGTGCACTCGAGTGAAAAGGAACGTACGGCACCGCATAGATCTCCGCGTTGAGTGGAATCAACCGCCAAGTATCTGCCGCCCAACTCAATCCATACCCCGCGATGAGGCCGAGCAGTGTGCCGACTCCACCAACAGCGAGCCCTTGCAGGAGAAAGATCCGCCGAATCTGCGCCCGGCGGGCGCCCATGGCCACGAGAACTGCGATGTCCCGCGCTTTGTCCGTGACAGTCATGGTAAGCACGACGAGCACGTTCAGCCCTGCCACAAACGTGATCAGCCCGATGAAGATTGCAGTGACGAGCTTCTCGAGGCTCAGCGCACGGAAGAGGGCGCGATTCTCATCCATCCAAGTCGTCGTGGTGAAGCCCGGCCCGGCTCTGGTGCGAAGCTCGCCGGCAATTTGCGCGGCGTCATCCAGGTGAGTGCAGCGCACCTCTAGGAGGCTGATCACGTCGCCGATGCCCGCAAGACTCTGCGCCGAGGACAGCGTGACGAAGCCCCAGTTCGCGTCGTAATCGTAAAAGCCGGAATTAAAAATGCCCGCGACGCGAAATCGCCGCGAACGCGGGACGAGCCCGAATGGCGTCAGGCTGCCCTGCGGGCTCGTCAAGCTCACATAATCCCCCGCCGCAACTTTCAGTTCCTGGGCCATGATCGCGCCGACGAGCACGGCGGGAATTCCATCGCTATCGGGAGAAAAATCGGCTTTGCCGGCAACGATGCGGCGCAGCGCTTCGTCCGAGCGCCCTTCGATTTCGGGATCGACGCCCTTCAATACGATTCCGCGCGAACTCCCGCCTGCAGAAAGCAGCACCGTGTTGTAAATCGCCGGAGCGATGGATCGTACGCCTGGGGTCACATTCAGTTTCGCGATGAGCCCTCGGTAATCGCGGATTCCTTCGGGGCTGATGGGTTTCAAATTCACGTGCGCGGTTACTCCCAGGAGACGATCCCGAATCGCCTGACGAAATCCCGTATTCATGGCGAGAGCGATAACGAGAGTCGCCACTCCCGCAGCGACTCCCAGGACTGAAAGCAGCGTTACGAGGCGAAGCACGGCAGGCCGGTGAGGCGAGCGAAGGTAGCGCAGCGCCACCAGCCATTCGAAATTCATTTGATGTCGCCGGCAGCTTCCGCGCGCGTAGCGCTCAGCGGCCGCAGAAGTGGAAACAGCAGAACTTCGCGGATGGAATGGGAATTCGTGAGCAGCATCACCAGCCGATCGATGCCGATGCCTTCGCCCGCCGTCGGGGGCAAGCCGTGCGCCAGCGCGCGAATATAATCTTCATCGAGTTGCTTCGGCGCTTCTTCGCCGCCTCGCGCGATCTGTTCGCGAAAGCGCTTCTCCTGTTCCTCGGGATCGTTCAGTTCCGAGAAACCGTTGCAGACTTCGCTGCCTGCCACAAAGAGTTCAAATCGCTCGGTGACGGAGCGATCGTCCGGCCGCGCCTTCGAAAGAGGAGAAATCTCCGTCGGATAATCGTAGATGATGATCGGCTGGATCAGGCGGTCCTGCGCGATTTCATCGAAGAGCGCTCCGGTGATCTCGCCGTCGGATGCCCCCGCAGCCAATGCGATCGGCTCGCGGCCTCCGCGCTTCGCCCATTCGTTATAACAGCCTGCGAGCCCGCGAGCCTCGCCTGGCTGAGCCAGTTGCTTTCCGGTAGGAGCTTCGCCCGCGCCATCGGGCCAATATCGGCAAATGGCTTCGCGCATCGAGAGCCGTTCGATTTTCGAGAAATCGAGTTCGTGCTCGCCGTACGGAATTTTCTTGCTGCCGCAGATCTTTTCCGCGACCGACGCGAGCAACTCCTCGCTCAATTTCATCAAGTCGCGGTAATCGCTATACGCCTGATAAAACTCGAGCATGGTGAATTCCGGATTGTGAGTCGCGTCGATTCCTTCGTTCCGGAAATTGCGGTTGATTTCAAAGACGCGATCGAGCCCGCCTATGACCAGCCGCTTCAGATAAAGCTCCGGCGCGATGCGAAGAAAAAGATCGATGTCGAAGGTATTGTGGTGGGTGACAAACGGCCGCGCCGTCGCCCCGCCCGCAATCGGATGCATCATCGGCGTTTCGACTTCGATGTAGCCCCGGCTGACGAAAAATTGCCGCAGTTCCGCGATGATCTGCGCGCGCTTGACGAAAATCTCGCGCACCGCGGGATTAGCGATCAAATCAAGATAGCGCTGCCGATAGCGAATGTCCGGATCGGCCAGACCATGGAATTTTTCAGGAAGCGGGAGGAGCGCCTTGGTCAGCAGCTCGAGCTTTTCCACCCACACAGTCAATTCGTTCGTCTTGGTGCGGAAAAGATGCCCCGACACACCAATGATGTCGCCGAGATCTAGCGAACGAAAAAGCTCGAAATTCTCCGCGCCGACTGCATCGAGCTTCACGTAAAGCTGCAGCCGCTTCCCTTGCCCGAGAATGTGGGCAAATCCGGCCTTTCCGTGCGGCCGCAGCGCCACCACGCGGCCGGCCACCCGCACATTCACGGGCTGGGCGTGCAGTTCATCCGCGGTTTTCGATTCAAATTCCGCGGCGATCCCCACAGCCGTATGCGTCCATTCGTACTTGTGCGGGTAAGGATCGCGTCCCTGCGCGACGATATCAGCCAGTTTCTTGCGGCGTTGCAGAAACTGATCGAGCGGCTCGAATTCCAATCAGAGGTCCTTTCGGAGAGTCGTGCGGCAGTATAGCGGTGCCTTTCTTACAGCGTCAAGGAAGCCGCTTGCATCGTCTGGTATAATCCCTCACTCGGGTGGAGGCACCTTGTCCCTCTCAATGGTTAGGGCCCTGTTCGCGAGACGCCGAAGTGTGCGCGACGACTGGCTCGCTTGGCTCCCGCCCGATAAGCTCGCCTTTTTCCAATCGGTGAGCACCCGCTGGGAACGCGCCTTAACGATGTCAGGCGTGGCGTTGCATGATGCTTTCGAGCTGCGCGGCCGCGGCCGCTTCGATCAAGCGCGTTTGCACGTGCAAATGGCAAGCGAGCTCGTAGCGCGCAATGCCGCGGAACTCGCGCGCGCCGTGACCCTGATCCGCGACGAATCCCGGCACCTCGCAAACCTGCCCGTCGTCGAGCCCTTGGATCCCGAGAACTTCCGGACCGAAGCGGCCCGCCGCCTGGCCAATTGGAACACCTTCTTTCACCATCTCTTATTCGGAGCGCGCACGCAATTCTTCCAGAAACTGCGCCTTCTCGAGGAGATCATCGAAGATGCCAGCTCCGGCTTTGCCGCCGCGTCTGACGAGCTGATGGAATCCAACCTCGCGGCCGAGGCTGCCCCCTGGGACGCGCTGGCAGACCTCGAATGCGATCTCAACACCAGCGCGCGGGAACTGGAAATTATCTTCAAAGCGTTTCTGCGCAATCTGCCCGCGAACCTGACGGCGGCCGTCCGCGAGAAGGTAGAAGCTCCCCTGCCGCCTGCGCCCCGGCGCTCGCGCTTCCGGCGGACCCGGGTTTCGAGCTAGACGCACGCCGGTTTTCCTACGACAATCAAGTTTGCTCGATGTGAGGGCGGTTTTTCCGCCTCAGGAAGACAGTGCGAATCCATAGGACGCGCTTCAGCGTCCAAAGGAATACCGCGCTGGAAACGCGAGTACAACTCAAGGGGCGCCTGACGCATCGCAGTAAGGGATGCGTCCCGCCGGGACTTGTGACCCGTACGAGACGAAACGAATCCCAGGAGATGCCTGAAGCCGACGTCATCCGGCTCGCCCAGCGTGGTGACCCGTCTGCCTTCGAGCGCCTCTACAGGATGCACAGCCGGAGAGTATATTCCCTTTGTTTGCGCATGGTTGGGAACACGGCCGAAGCCGAAGATCTGACGCAAGAAGCGTTTCTCCAGCTCTTTCGCAAGATCAGCTCTTTCCGAGGCGAGTCGGCGTTCTCGACTTGGCTTCACCGGCTCTCCGTGAACGTGGTGCTGATGAAGCTCCGGAAGAAACGCATGCCAGAGACTTCACTGGAAGAAACCACCGAGCCGGACGAAGAGAGCGGCGGACCGCGGCGCGATTTCGGGGCTCCCGATTTGCAGTTGAGCGGATCGGTGGATCGCGTAAACTTGCAACGCGCTATCGAACAGCTTCCCCCGGGATACAAGGCCATTTTTGTCCTGCACGATGTGCAGGGCTACGAGCACAACGAGATTGCCGGGATCATGGGCTGCTCGATCGGAAATTCCAAATCGCAACTGCACAAAGCTAGAATGCGGTTGCGCGAGTTGCTACACGAAACCTTGCGGGATGAAGCCCGCGAACAGCGTCAGGCCGTGAAAAGCGAAGCGGCCGGCGAGGGCTAAAGATATGCCAGCGATGCAGTGCAATGAGTTCATGGATTCGCTCGATCTCTGGATGGACGGCGAACGGCAGCTGGAGGCGGAAGCGCACCTGCGTTCCTGCGCCGCGTGCAACGGGCTCGTCGCCGACCTCGAGATGATTCGCAGCGCCGGGCGCGAATTGAGCGACGTCGATCCTCCTCCGCGCGTCTGGAACGCCATTCGCTCGCAACTGGAAGCGGAAGGCTTGGTGGCACGGCATGGCTGGCTGAGCTGGCTGCCGTCGTTTGGCACCACCTGGCTGCGTCCCGCGTTTGCCGGAGCTCTTCTGGCGATTCTCGCCGCCGGCGGCTTCATGCTCGGCACCCGGGTTCACAATTACAATATTCGCGCAAGCTGGGCGAACGGCAACCAGGCGGCCACGGCGCCGATCGCAGCCGACCTCGGCAAGTTCGAGCTTCATGCCGTCTCGGCCCTGCACGAGCCAAACCCCACCGTAAACGTTGCGTTCAGACAGAATCTCGAAATCGTTGACAACTACATTGCAGAATGCGAGAAAAGTGTGCGGGACGATCCCGAGGATGAGCTTTCCCGGGATTACCTCTACGGGGCCTATCAGCAAAAAGCGGATTTGCTCGAGCAGATGAGCGAGCGTGGGGAGAATCACCAATGATGCGTGTGTCCATGCATGTCGGATCCTGGGCCTCGAAGACGGCCATTACCCTCGGCATCGGCCTCCTGCTCGCCGCTAGCGCGACCGCCGCGCCGCGTCATCTCGAGAAGCATTTCAAAGTCGGAGCGCGCCCAGTGATCACCATTCATAATCCGGATGGCGTCGTCATCGTAAAAGCTTGGACCAGGCCGGAAGTGAAGCTCGTTGGTGATAGCGATAGCGACAAGCTGGAAATCGACGCCGAGCAGACCGGGAATCGCGTGGATTTGATCGTGCGTACTATCGCCGACGACATTCGCCCCGATGAGATGCGCGCCAGTTTTCAGCTTTTCGTTCCAGAAGACGCTGAGCTGCAGATTCACAACGATTCCGGCTCCGTAGCGGTACAGGACGTCACCGGCGATATGGCCCTCGACACCATCGCTGCGGACATTTCCCTGCAGGACGCCTCGGGCTATCTCTCGATCAAAACCGTATGTGGAGCGGTGCAGTGCATCCGCTGCGCGGGCCGCATCGAGATCACTTCCATCAGCGGCAACGTCAAATTGCTCGATATGCGCAGCTATAGCGTGCGCGCCCAAACAACCCACGGCGATATCGCCTTCGATGGACAATTCCTTCCGAACGGCACCTACGAGCTGAAGAACTACAGCGGCCTGATCGACGTCAAGCTCTCGCCCGATGATTCCTTCGATCTAAGCGCAACTTCCGTCAAGGGCAAGGTGCAGAACGACGCGAACCTCACTCCGGCCGCGCCAAGAAAAGGTCCCGCATCGCGATTCGCGCAGAGCCTCTTCAGCGTTTACAACCTTGGCAAAGCCAAAGTCGAGCTGAAATCGTTCGATGGTACAATCAACATCCACAGGCGCGAATAGCGCCGCGTTTCTCTGAACGCCATTCGCGAAAACTCGCCGCCCGCAATTTCAGATAATCGCTCACGCAAGCTGCTTTGCCTTACCGGATTCATGGGCACCGGGAAATCTACGGTTGCGCGTTTGCTCGCGCGCCAAATCGGCTGGCATCACGTAGATCTTGATCGCCGCATTACCGACTCGACCGGCCACTCCATCCCCGAAATCTTTGAGGACGAAGGCGAGCCTGCGTTTCGCAAGCTCGAATATGAAGAGTTGGCGCATACGCTGGGCGAGGCGAAGGCGCTCGGGCGTGCGACGATCGTATCGCTTGGCGGCGGCACCACGGCTCAGCCCGCGAATCTGGCGCTCCTCGAGCGCAACGGCGCAACTTTGATCTGGCTGCACTGCCCCGTCGAAGAATTGCTGCGCCGCTGCGCGCACATCACCAACCGCCCGCTCTTCCGCGACGAAGCGACCTTTCGCGCGCTTTACGAGCAGCGGCTTCCCTTTTACGAACTCGCGCATTATCGCGTGGAAAGCTCGGTCGAGCCTCTTCGCGTCGTCGAACAAATCCTCGCTCTCGGAATTCTCGACAAGGTGCCTGCATGAAAATTGCAAACAAGAATTTCCATTGGCGGATTGTATTGCCGTTTGTGCTGCTTTCGGCCGCGACGCTTTCACTCGCTCCTTTTGCCGGCTCACATGCCCGCCCGGGATCCGGTGCAGCGATTGCCATGAGAGCCGCGTCGGCGGCCGCATCGGGCCTCCTTGCCGCGGATAAGGGGAAGTTCCATATCTCAGCAAACGGCCAGCCGGTCGGCACAGAAGAATTCGAGATCCGCCCGAACGGCGATCATTGGATGGCGCAAAGCACCACCGATTTGAAGGCCGCGCAGGGCCCGGCGACACGCGTCACTTCTCGCCTCTCTCTGCAACCCGACGGCACGCCGCTCAGCTACAACTGGAGCACGGAGGGCGCGAAGAAAGCATCCGCTGATATCTCGTTCCAAGGCAATGTCGCGACGATCGTCTTGCACGTCGAAGGCGCCAAGCCGTTCACCCAGCAATTTACGTTCACCTCTCCGCAGGTAGTAATTCTCGACAACAATGCCTATCACCAGTACGAGATTCTGGCCCGCCTTTACGATCGCGAGAAAAAGGGCACGCAGACGTTTTCCGTGCTGGTACCGCAGGAAGTGACGCCCGGCAGCGTAACGGTGGAATCGCTGGGTGAGTCGTCGTCGGGAAGCGCGAAATTCGAAGAGCTTCGCGTGCGAACCGCAGACTTGGAAGTTGATCTCTATCTAGACAGCAATCGCCGCCTGATGCGCCTGGTAGCCCCCGCCTCAAACGCCGAAGTAGTTCGCGAGTGAAAGTAGCGCCGGCGTCCCTGCCGGCATCCGGCGACTACAAATCTCAATATGGCCAACGCCCACGCGCGGACCTCGGAGTTCGATCAACGGATTTAATCTAGACCTTCGCTCCGCCCACAATTTCGATGTTCGCCAACGCCTGCGGCCGTAAGATGCCGGCAGGGACGCCGGCGCTACCTTCTAAAGCTGCGCGCGATTCACAATCTGCGGCGCATCAATCCGCCGCGGCTTCTCAATCGCCACGGGCACCGAAATCTCCGAGCCCTTCCGCAGCACGCTCAGCGTCACCGATTTCTGATCGATCTTCTGCCGCAACTGCGCCCGAAGCTCGCGCGTTGACTTCACAGCCTGCCCGTCCACTTTCGTGATCACGTCGCCGGCTTTCAGCCCAGCCTTTTCTGCAGGAGTACCCGAGCGCACTTCCCGGACCAGAATTCCCTCGCCGCTGGGGGCCCCAAAATAATCGCCCAATTGCCCGCTCAAATCTTCAGCGCCGATTCCGAGAAGAGGCGTGTGGAAATCCATGACCTCCGGACCCGTCATGTTGAAATCGAAGTCCGGCATCGAAAATTCCTGCACCTTCGGCATCTTGAACTTGTACACGTGCGGGGCCGCTTCCATGTCGCCGGAGCCGCCGCGCTCGCCAACTTCAATCGTCATCGTCTGCACGCTACCATCGCGGGAAACGCTCAGCGGAATCGAACGCCCCGGAGGAGTCTCGCGCACCAGGCGCCGGAACTGAATCGTGCCTTCGACGTTCTGGCCTTCGTAGGAGAGAATCACGTCGTTCTCTTTCAATCCAGCTTTCGCCGCAGGGCTATCCGGCTCGACGCTGCCCACCACCACTCCGCGCGTCTCCGCCAGTTTCAATTCCTTGGCCTTCTCGGAGTTGACCTCCGAAATCTCAATGCCCAGCCATCCGCTATTGTCGTCCGTGCTCCAGACGTCCGCTCCCTCCGGATTGATCTCGACGATGCGCTTCTGAGCCTGCGCCAGCGCGGCTGCCTCCTTAGCGAATTCATCGGATTGAAGGCTCGCAAGGTTCGCCGAGAGATTGTCGAGGTCTCCTAGCCCTGCCGACTCCATCGCGTCCTCCGCAGCCGCGAGATCAGCGCTCTCGGCGGCCATCTCCGCTGCTTCGTTATCCAAATCGCAGGCTGGCGGCGAAGGCGGCGCCGGCAGCGCGCGTGGCGCCGCAGGCGACGTCGGCGCAGGTGCCGCCGATTGACCAAAACTCCGTCCCGTAAACCCAGCCAACAAAATAGCCAGCGCGCCCACCCCAGTAAGCGCGATCCATGTCTTTATACGCATCTCGACCCCTCCTTGTTCCCTTGAAATTGCCCCTCGAAACCATTTGTCCGGTTAAATTCCCGGCTCGTCCAGCAATACCCGGATTCCGCCGTTCACGGTCCGTAGCGATATCCGGTTTCCCCCGGCGCCCAGCAATCCAGAGATTCCGCGCCCCGCGCGAGAGCTGGTAGTAGTGGTCACCGGCAGTTGCGACGAAAAGTCGCCGTTCATACTCAGCGCGTTCAATTCGGCATGCGCATCAGGAGGAAGACTCAGAACCACCGAACCATTGACCGTTTCCAGCGCCATCGGCCCGTCATCGGAAAGCCTTCGCAGCTTCAGGCGGATACTCCCATTCGTCGTATGCGCGCTGAACCGCCCGGAGCTCTCGGTAACATCCACGTCGCCGTTCACCGTCCGGAGTTCGCCTTTTCCGTCGACGCCGCGCACCAGAACATTGCCGTTCACAGTCTCGACGCCGCCGAGCAGCACCCGGTAAGGAACGTGCACGTGGTACTCGACGGCGACTTCCACGCCCGAGCCCTGCGGATAGCGCGTGCGCACTGCGACGTGATCCCGCGCCGAATCCACCTCGATATCCACGCGCGCCAGATCGCGCTCATCGCCGGTGGTCGTCTTCACCGCGCGCACTTCCACTTCGTCCCGCTCCCATCCGTCCACTTGCACCGAGCCATTTACATTCATGAGCGCGAACCTGCCGCCGGCCGGAAGCGGATACTTCTGCTCGTAAACCTGAGTTGCGCCGAATCCAGCCGGCGCGATGCTGAGCACTGCGACAGCACTGAGCAGCGCCCCGAGAATCGTCCTGCCACCAGCCTTGTGCCACGCCTGCGTCAACATCCCACTCACGGCTCCCTCCCGTGCGAAGAATCGCGCCTGGCCCGATAAAGTCGAATCAGTCTATTGCCGCGCCCATCCCGGTCTCAGTCATCTCCGGGCGGCCCGTCTGTCTTCTCCGTCTCTTCCCTCTGCTCCTGAAGTTCCACGAGCTTGCGTTGGAGTTGCTCCATCTGCAGCTTGTAAATCTTCACTTGCCGCGATGTATCGCTCAGAACCAGCCGGATATTTCCTGCCACCGTTCGCAGCCGCAGCAGCTCGCCGCCGCCATTTAATTCTCCCGCCGCGCGAATCACGTGTTTGCCGTTGGACTCGTCGTCGTAACTCACCTTGATCGGCAGAGCCGGATCGACGATGAATCCGTGCGCGCCGCCAAGCTGAATCGAGGCGTCGATCGTGATCGGCAATTCCTTCGGAATGTACACAACGATGTCGCCGTCCGAAGATTGCAAGTCGCAGCCGCCGGGAAGCTTCGCCGCGTTTCCGAACCAGGCCGTAATTCCGCCCGCGCTCGTCGACGCGCGCACCGGGCTATCCACTTGCGTCAAATAGATGCTGCCGCTGCTGGATTCCAGCGTCGCCGGACCTGAAGCCCGTACCACTCGAATTCCGCCGCCGGCTGTCCGTGCGCGTACGATTCCGGCCGCCTCGCCGACTTCAATCTGCCCGCCGCCCGTATCGGCGAAGAGTTCCTTCGCGACTTTCTCCACGGATACGTTTCCGCCGCCCGTTCCGAGCCGCGCAATTCCGCCTATCGACGCCACGCGAATGTGCCCGCCGCCGGTACGCAACGTCGCCGCGCCCGCGATATTCCCCGCGACGATGTGGCCGCCGCCGGTCACTGCGCTCAAATCTCCCGCAACGTCTCGCACCGTAATATGCCCGCCGCCGGTCTCCAGCTTCGCTGCTCCGCCGACCTGCCCGATCGAAATATTTCCACCTGTAGTTGCCAGCGAAACTCCGCCATCGATGTCGTCGCTGCTGATGTTGCCGCCGCGCGTCGTTAAGTCCAGGTTATATTTCCGCGGCACGGTCACATCGAACGTCACCCACAAACGTCCCGTCAACTTTGAACTCAATACTTGCCCGCGCAGCACCACTCGCCCGGCTTCAGGCCGCGCGACGAGATTGAATTGTTCCAGGATTTCTTGCGCATCAGGTTTCGAGGCGTCGGTGCTTAGAACGGCGTGATACTCAACTCTGTCTGTATCGCGCGTGTGGATTTGAATGCATCCAAGATCGGTCGAAAGCACCAGGCGTTCCCCGGCTCGCGTATTGACCGCACCCGAAATCTCGCGTTTAACGCGCGGTGCCGACGCTGGTTCTTTCGTCGCCGGCTTCGCTTTGGGGCGGGGCCGCGCTTGCGCCGCTGGACCTGCGAAGAGGACCGTCATCATCATCGCTTGCAGAGCGCGCACCACAACGCTAGGCAGGCGGATCATTCCCCGCTCGCTCATACGATCCAACATCCGGCTCCTCTTCTACGCCCGTGGGATATTTTCTAACTGCAGTCCGAGAGGCCGCGCCCCACCTTGCCTCTTTTTCCAATCTAGAACTTTTCGCGTGGACCCAAATCCTGAATCATCGCCGCGCTCTGCAAGCGAATGTAAGTGCTCGGGTCCTTCTGCGCCCGCTCGTGCAGCACTTCCAAAAGCCGCGGATCGGAAGTTACTTGCCCCTTCGCCAGCATCTCGCGCAGCGTGTTGATGGCCTCGATGCGCACGCCGGGATTCCCGTCCTCGACCAGCGCGGTCATCAATGTCTGCTGCACCACTTCTTGCGGCTGCGTCGTATCCAGCGCCTCGAGCGCCTTCAGCCGCACCGCCGCGTTCTGATCGCTGCGCAACACCTGGCACAGCGCTTGCCGCACATCCTCATCCGCCGCGCGCGTCTTCAGCATCTCCACCGAATTGATCCGCACATCGGGAGCGAACCGCTGATTATTGTGCAGCACGTAGAGCAAGACCCGCTTCACGTCATCATTCGCCGGAGTGCCCTGCACCACCATCCCCTGCGGCGACTTCATGTGCACTTGTACTTCCGGCGGCGCATCGTCTCCCGAAGGCTCCCAATTGATTCCCGTGATGTCCGCCGTGCGCAGATATTGATCGTCGAGCGGCGCTGCGCCCGGCGTGCTGTTCATTGCTTCGGGACTAACGGAAGGCGCTGCGGGGGATGGAGGCGGGGTCACGATCGCGTGGCCAAACCAACGCGGGTAGAACGCTCCCGCCGTGAAGCCCAGAAAGATCAGCAGCACTGCTGCGGCAGCCGGATGCATCACCAGCCACTGCGACGGCATTAGCGCATCGAGCCATCCGCGCCATCCCGAGTGACTCTTCGCGGCTTCCGCTTCATCGAGCGCGTCGGTGAGATTTGCGCGGCAGGTCGCGAGCAAATCGGCGGTCGGTTCAGGTCTCGGCGCTTCGGCCAGCGCTTCCATCAACTGCCTGTGCTCCATGAGGAAGGCGCCGCACTCCGCGCAGCTATCAGCATGTGTTTCCACTTCCACTGCTTCAGGCCGTTCCAGCTCGTCGGCGGCGAGCAGGTACATTCTTTCGGCGTACGTCTCGCACGGCTTGGCCTCGGGCCGCTCGAGAAAATTCGAATTGGATGCATCGCTCATTACTATCGGCCTTTCTTATCTCATGGCGTCCAGGCTCGCGCGAAGTTTGCGCGTCGCCCGGAACAGCGAATTCTTTACCGTCTCTTCCGATGTTCCCAACATATCTCCAATGACTCGCAACTTCAGTCCCTGGTAATGCTTCAATTCAAAAACCATTCTCTCGCGCGGTGAGAGGCGCTCGAGCGCATCTTGAATGTGCTTCCCGAGTTCGTCGCCGAGCAACTTCCGCTCCGGATTCGCTCCGGCCCGCGTTTCCGGCTGGCGATCGAAGAAATCACGAGAAGTCCCATCGCTTTCTTCCGGCACCGGCGCTTGATCTTCCCTCCGGCTCGAGCGCCGCCGCAAATGATCCAGCGCGACGTTCGTGACGATCCGGTAAAGCCACGTATAGAAGCTGCACTCAAATCGAAACCGGTGCAGGTTCCGGTAAACTCGGAGAAAGCCTTCCTGATAAATGTCGCGGGCATCTTCACTGCGGTGGACCAGATTCAGCGCCAGACGTAACACTTCGCGATCGTAGCGGCGCACCAGTTCCTCAAAGGCCAGACGGTCTCCGGCCTGCGCCTCCCGAACGAGGGCGTGTTCGTCCGAAACCTTCACGGCTGCGTGGCGCGCATCTCGCTCGAGAGCGACGCTCATCCCCATGGTGTGACCCACCGGTTGCGCTGGGCTTGAATTTCCACCCGCCGGGAGCTTCCCCGTCTCGCAACTGCCCCGGTTACTCGCCTTTCTCCCTAGCCCCACTGTCATAGACGTGGCTCACTCGAACAGGTAAGCACTGAATGCGACCGATATCGAACATTTGTCCCACGGATGGGACTCGGCCAGTACCGCCGGCGTCCCGCCGGCATCTTACGACCACAATGAAGCCAAGGGCAGAGGTCGCGCGCGGACCGCTAAGTGCGAGCAGTCCATGTATCCTAAATCCATGCACCGCTAATATTTACCGGCTTTCGCGACACCGAGATTCGCAAGATGCAGGCAGGGAAGCCGGCGCCAGTCTAGCCCACTCCTCCGCGCGCATCTGTCGAGCCATCGTCACCCCGCCGTTCTTGCTGCACGTATATCCCCAGCCGGATCAAGCCGAACACGGTCACGCATACGATGAAATCGAGAAGCAGGCCAAGATCAATTTTTGCGCCAGGATGGCGCCAAACAGGAGGCAAATGCGGCTGCAGGGAATAATAATAGATAGCGTTGCCGAGAAGTATCGCGATGAGGTACTCAATCCATCGCCGCAGGCTTGTACCCAAGAACGTCCTGCTCATAATTCACGCCACCAGCCGCTCGGGAACTCACCAACACGCGCAATCGACCACTAACGAAATCCCGCGAGCCTGCTGAATCCAAATATAGGACACACAATTGCCGCGCGCAATTCCCGCTCACGCCCATCCGGCCAGCACTATCTTTGATGCGATGGTATAAATTAATGTCAAAGGATCTGATGCGCACGCGTTCCACGAACGATGTCCACACTTCTAAATAGCGACATTTCGAGACTGCGAGGCATCGGCCCGCAACGCGCCGCGCTCCTCTCCGAGCGCGGCTTCCACACCGTCGCCGATCTCCTCAGCTATCTTCCCTTTCGCTACGAGGACCGCATTCGCTTCACGCCCATCGCCGAAGTAGTCCCCGGCAACACTTATACCGTCCAAGCTGAAGTCACGTCTGGCGCTACAATCCGCTTCGCCCGCGATCGCAAACGCATGTTCCTGATGAAAGTCCGGGACTCCAGCGGCATCCTCAGCGTGCGATTTTTTTACGGCGCCTATCTCGAAGGACGCCTCAAGCCCGGCATGCGCCTGGTCCTCCACGGCAAAGTGGACATGGATCCGTTTCGCACCGCGCGCCGCGAGATGGTCAATCCTCAATTCGAGATTCTTTCAAGCTCGAATTCCGGCGATGAATCCCAGGCCGATTCCACAGAAGTCGGCCGCATCGTCCCCATTTACGAAGCCATCGGCGGCGTCAATTCGCGCCTGCTGCGCCGCATCATCTACGCCGTCCTTCGCGACGTCGGCAGCCAGATCCCCGAAACTCTGCCCGACGAAATCCGCAAGCGCTACGCGCTTCCCTCGCGCCGCGAAGCGCTCATGTACGTCCACTTTCCACCCGCGAATGAAAATCTCGAGTTGCTCAATAGCTTCCGCAGCCCAGCGCACGTGCGCATGATCTTTGAAGAATTCTTTTTCTTCCAGCTAGGCATCGCCGCCCGCCGCAAGGAAGAGCGCTCGCAGACAGGCATCCCGCTGCGCGTCCGCGACGACAAAATTCGCGCCGCCATCAAGCGCATTCTTCCCTTCAAACCCACGGCCGCCCAGAAAAAAGTCCTCGCCGAAATCGCCGCCAATCTCGAAGGCCCATCGCCCATGAATCGCCTCCTCGAAGGCGACGTAGGCAGCGGCAAAACCATCGTCGCGTTCGAAGCCGCAGTCATCGCCATCGAAAACGGCTGCCAGGTAGCCCTGATGGCGCCAACAGAAATTCTCGCCGTCCAACATTATCTTTCCGCCCGCCGCACTTTCGCGCCGGCAGGCTACAAAGTCGAGCTGCTCATCAGCGGCATGAAGCGCAGCGAAAAATTAGCCGCGCTCGAGCGCATCCGCACCGGCGAAGCCCAATTCATCGCCGGAACGCACGCCCTCATCGAAGATCCCGTCGAATTCAAGCGCCTCGGCCTCGTCATCGTGGACGAGCAGCACCGCTTCGGCGTCCTGCAACGCAAGCGCCTGATGGAAAAAGGCGCCTCGCCCCACGTTCTGGTAATGACCGCGACGCCCATTCCCCGCACACTTGCCCTCACCGTCTACGGCGATCTCGATATCTCCGTTATCGACGAGATGCCCCCCGGACGCACCCCAGTTTCCACGCGCTGGCTCGACGAAGCGCAACTTCCCGGCGCGTGGGAATCTCTCCGCCGCGAAATCGCCAGCGGCCGCCAGGCTTACGTCCTCTATCCAGTGATCGAAGAATCCAAGCAGGAACTGAAAGCCGCCACCGCCGAATACGAGCGCCTCTCTCGCGACGTATTCCCACAACTCAAACTTGGCCTCCTGCACGGCCGCCTGCCCAGCGAAGAAAAAGAAGAAGTGATGGAGCGCTTCCGCCGCCGCGAGCTGCAAATCCTTGTCGCCACAACGGTCATCGAAGTCGGCGTGGACGTTTCCAACGCAACGGTGATGGTGATTGAGCACGCCGATCGCTTCGGTCTAGCTCAACTCCATCAACTTCGCGGTAGGATTGGCCGAGGCAGCGAGAAATCCGTTTGCGTGCTGATCGCGCCTAAAAACATCACCGGCGACGCCCGCGAGCGCATCGAGACCATGGTGGCCACAACGAACGGCTTCGAAATCGCCGAACGCGATCTCAAACAGCGCGGCCCCGGCGAATTTTTCGGCACGCGCCAGCACGGCGATCTGTCTTTCCACGTCGCCCATCCGCTGCGCGATCACAAGCTTCTCGAACTCGCGCGCACCGAAGCCTTCGCCATCGCCCAAAATCCCGCGCGCGCCGATGAGCTGCACCAACTCACCGCGCAGCTTGGCCCTGCGTGGCAGAAGCGCTATCAGCTCGCCGCCGTCGGATAGCCCGCGAATATGCGCGTAATCGCTGGAAAATTCGGCAGCCGCCCGCTGAAATCGCTCAAGGGGATGTCCCTGCGTCCCTCGAGCGATCGCCTCCGCGAAACGCTTTTCAACGTCCTCGGCCCGCTCGTAAAAGATTCTCTCTTCGTAGATTGTTTCGCCGGAACCGGCGCGGTAGGAATCGAAGCCCTCAGCCGCGGCGCACGCGAAGCCATCTTCATCGAAAATCACGCCCCCGCAGCAAAGCTGATTCAAAAAAATCTCGAGTCGCTGGAAATCCGCAGCGGCACGGAAATCCTGAGGATGGACGCCCTCCGCGGCCTGGAAGAACTCTCCGATCGCCGCCTACTCCCTGATTTCATTTTCCTGGATCCGCCCTACGCCGAAACGCGCGAATACATCTCAGTCCTGGAATTCATCGGCTCAGCCCGCCTGCTAGCCCCCGAAGGCCGTATCGTCGCCGAACACACCCGCCGCATCGACCTGCCATCATTCCTCGACGACC
The DNA here is from genome assembly GCA_963812645.1 of uncultured Acidobacteriota bacterium. Lineage (GTDB taxonomy): Bacteria > Acidobacteriota > Terriglobia > Acidiferrales > UBA7541 > Palsa-147. Next base: position 320,639 of record CAWEVU010000009.1, on the reverse strand, counting down.
TAGAGCAAACGCGCGTCCTGACTCAAGGTGACGCCGCCCTAAGCTTCTATCGCCTCTCCCTAGCCGCATGAAATCAGTTGTAGGGGGGCGGGTTTACACGCCCCCGGTGTGGCACTGGGCTTTGCTCGCCGCCCCGTGCCTTCTCGCGCAGTCAACAACCTATCCCGTCAAAATAGTTTCCGGCATTTCCTCCAACCTCCAACTTCTAACTTCCAACCTCTAGCCTCGTACCAGCATCTCCGTACCAGCGAGACCCGTACCGACGGCCTCTCCCGGCTCGCGACACTTTGCCCCTATAATGGACACTCCATGCCGCCCGTAGGTTCCCCAGTAAGGCGATCCTTTCGGCTGCCCAGGTTCAGCGTAGCTTGGGAACATCCCACCAGTGCGTTCCGATCAAGCCTCGATGCTGTCCTCCACGGCCCCAAGCCTCCCGCGTGGAACCAATTCCCGGAGCACGATCCGCTGCGCGTCACCTGGATTCGCGGCCGTCTCCCCGGGCGCGCCATGGCTCTCTCATCTCTCTGGCACATCGCCGCTATCTTCGTGATGAGTCTGCCCATCTGGGGCATGATTCAATGGAACCAGCCGCATCCGATCGCGCCGACATTTAATATTACTTACGACCTGCCGCTGCCGGAACTGCCGCCGGTTTCGCCGCCAAGCGCAGCGCACTCGCCCGCTCCGGCCGCAAAGCCCAGCCCGGCCGGCAAGCCCGATGAACCGCTGCCGCCCGAAGGCGCAGACGCCTACAATCCGCGGCAGACAATTCTCTCGCAGCCGCAGCGCGTGACGCATCCGCGCCAAACATTGATCCAACCCGACGCCCCGCCGGAGGCTCCGAAAGTCGTTCCGCAGCTTCCGAACATCGTCGAATGGGGCAAAGCTACGCCATCGACGACGCCCAAGCTGCAAATCTCCGCTTCCGCTCTCGCGCCTATCCTGAAGAATCGCCGCCATGAATCCGCCACCGCTCCAGACATCCGCCATGAATCGCAGCAACTCGATCCGCCGAACGTAGCGCAATCCGGCGCCAGCATCCCCGATCTCAAGATGCCGGTGAATCCGGCAAGCGCGCCGGTAATGCAAGCGCGCCGTCCCGAAGACGCATCCGTTCCGCAAATCGAGAACAACGCCCCGAATTCCGGCGCACTGAATATCGCGCCTTCGGCATCCGACATTCCTTTACCGAAAATGCCGGTCGGCTCCAGCAGCGCCCGCATCGCGCACATGCCCGGCACGCAAAGCGACGCTGGTCCAGCTCCGTCCATCGCCAATGCCGCACCCGGGAATGCAGCCACAACTCTCGGCATCGCTCGCTCCGGCTCCGGCGCATCGCAAGTCAAAATGCCCTCAGCCGGAAGCGGCTCCGCAGGCGGCGGGCCCATCGCGCGCACACAGAAAAGTTCCGGCGACGCCGGAGCAGCCCCGGCAATTCCCGGCAGCGATTCCGGCGGCGATTCCAGCCTTCGGCGTCTCGTGTCGCTCTCCGCGAATCCCGCGCCGCCTTCGCCCAACATCGAAATTCCAAAAGGCAATCTCAGCGCGCGCCTCTCCGCATCTCCGGGCGGCACGAAAGCCGGCGTTCCCGGCGGCGCTCCGAACGGCACTCCAAATGGTCAGGGAAATAATGGCGGCGGTCTGAACGCCACAGGCGGCACAGGCGCGCCCGCGGGAGGTACAGGATCTGGAGGCGGCGCAGGAGGCAACGGAAAATCCGGTCCGCCAGGAATTTCAATCACTTCGACTCAGCCCGGCGCGACCTCGCCCATGGGCGGCAACGGCGCAGGCGGCAACGCCAGTTTGCGGCCAAATCTTTCGCTGCAGCCAAAACCTGTCGCCGATCCGCCGGTAAATCCGATGAAGCGCAGGCCCGCATTCGGCCCCGGCGATTTCGAGAACGGCATTGCTCCCGAAAAAATCCTCGGCGACAAGCGCATCCACACGCTCTATATCAATCTACCGAATCTAACCAGCGCCAGCGGAAGCTGGGTCCTCAATTTCGCCGAGCTGCAGGAGCGCCACTTCGCCAGCGCCCCGGACAATGTCTCGGCTCCACTGGCGGTTCGCAAAGTAGATCCGAAGTATCCAACTTCATTAGTCACGGCCAGAGTGGAAGGTGAAGTAGTCCTATACGCTATCATCCGCGCCGACGGCTCAGTGGACAGCATCCAAGTTCTCAAAAGCCTGGACCCCGAACTAGACCGCAACGCCATCGAAGCCTTCTCCCGCTGGAGATTCACCCCAGCCACGCGCGACGGCAGCCCAATCGACCTCGAAGCGGTAGTTCACATCCCCTTCAGAATTCCGCCAGACTTCTAACGTAGCGCCGGCTCGTCCTGAGCTTCGAAGGGCTGCCAGCCGGCGTTTTTGTGCGGCGTAACGCCGGGTTAAATTCACATGCAACGCTTCGGTCCTCAAGCCTTTCGTCCCGCTTCCTACACCGACAAAACCTCGATCAGCCGCGCCATTTCCCTCTCCGTATTAAATATGTATGGCGCCACGCGCAGGGCCCCCTCGCGCAGCCCCACAAATATCTTCTCGGCCTTCAATTTCTGGTACAGCTCCAAGGTTTTCCCCGCATCCCGCGAACAAACGCAAACATACTGCCCGCGCCGTTCCTCCTCCGCCGGAGAAGCCAAAACGCACCGGTCGCGCGGCAATCGCTCCACCAAAATCCGAATCAATTCCGCGTTATGCGCGTAGAGCGTCTCCGTCCCAATCCCCACGACAATCTTCAATGCCGCATCCCAAGCCGCCAAATTTGTGAAGTTAGCCGTCTCCGGCGTATCCCAGCGCCGTGCCCCAGCCCTTACCCGCAATCCTTCCAGCGGCAAAACATCAAATTTATGCGCGTCCTCGAGCGCCATCCAATACATCCCGCCCAAAGGCAATCGATCGCTCCAATCCTTCTTCGCCCAAAAAAATCCAGTACCGTAAGGCCCTAGCAACCACTTGTATCCCGACGACGCCAGAAAATCGCACCCCAGCGCTGCGACATCCATCGGGATCGCCCCAGCGCATTGGCTGGCATCGAGCAAAAACGCCGCACCCGAAGTCCGGCAAGCTTCCGCCACTCGTGGCGCATCGAGCCGCGCACCATTGTCGAATCGCACCAGGCTCGCCGAAACCAGCCGCGTCCGCGGCGTCAAGTTCGCGATGTAATCGTCCGCAGTGATGAATCGCCCGGCGGGCTCGATCACCTTCACCGACAATTTCCCCGCCTTCTGATAAGGGAACCACGTCGCGAAGTGCGCCGGGAACTCGGCCTTCGCTACCATCACTTCATCGCCCGGCTTCCAATCAATCCCCGCCGCGACAGCCGCGAGTCCCGCGCTCGCGCCGGTCGTGATCGCGATATCGTCCGGCTCCGCGCCAATCAATTGGGCGATTGAAGCCCGCACGCGGTCCGGCAACTCGAAATAAATCTCCTCCGTCAAGCGATACGGCAGCTTTTTCATCTCCAGCGCTTGCTTGGCCGCATTCGCCGCCGCTAGCGGCAGAGGCCCCTGCGTGGCCGTATCCAAATAAATCACATCATCAAACTCGGCAAATGCCTTCCGATAGTCCATGGCAGAAGCAACTCCGTCGAGCGCAGTAGGTGTCATGCAGACCAGTCTAGGATTTAAATTTTCCGATTTCACGAAAAAACAAATCGCGAAGCAGCGAAGAAGAAGGCCAATTTGATCGGGGTAAGTACCGCCGGCGTCCCGCCGGCATCTTACGAACATACGGGTCGGCAAGGGCAGAAAACACGCGCGGCACGCAGCGTGAAATTTGCGGCGATCGTCGGGCTTTACAGTCCGCGCGTGACTGCTGCTCCTGGTGAGATGGTAATCGTAAGATGTCGGAGGGGCCGCCGGCGCTACTTAGACTCAAAAATGCGTGCGCAAATCCCGGAAGCTGGTCAAAATTAAAAGTCGCCCACTGCCGCTCTCTAACTCTGAATGTTCCAATTCCCACGTCGCATGATGCGGAATAAAAACCGCATTCATCCCCGCGCTCAACGCCGGATTAATATCGCTCCGCGGACTATTCCCCACCATCCAGGCATTCGATTTCACCACTTTGAATTGATGAATCATGCGCTCGTAAGTCTTCGAATCCTTCTCAGTAACAATCTCAATCGCCTCAAAATGCGTCTGCAATCCCGAGCGCTCCACTTTCGCAGCCTGTTCCGCCGCTTCGCCCTTGGTCAACAAAATCAACCGATGATGCCCCGCCAAATAAGCCAGCGTCTCCGGCACGCCGTCCAGAATGTGCGGCGGCGTATTTTCCATCTCGCTCACCAGCTCCTGAATCCACTGCACCATGTCGCGTTTCGCCGCATTTCCCGCGAGCTTCATGTAAGTGTCTTCCAGCGATCTCCGAAAACTCCGCACGCCATAACCGTGCTGCCGGATGTTCCGCCGCTCCGTCTCGTTCAAAATATGCCGCGCATATTCGCGCGTATAACCAAGCGGCTCCATCCGCGAAATAAATTCCTCGATCGACTGCTCGAAGAAAATGTTGTTCTCCCAAAGCGTATCGTCCGCATCAATCAAAAGCGTCTGCCGCGCCATCTCTCCAATTCCCCCAGTAGGGGAGGGTCTTCAGACCCTCCCGCCGTTCGGCCCCGAAGCCAACGAAACGCACTCCTCCGCGATAGCAAACGCCGCGCGCGGCCGTCCAATCCTCTTTGCAGCCTCACGCATCAAACCCAACCGCGAGGGATCATCCAACAATTTCCCAATCTTCCAAGCCGCTGTCGTCAATTCATGGCACCGAATGGCCGCGCCCGACTCAATCAAATGCTCCGCATTCCGATCCTCCTGCGGCCCAGGCAAAACTCCCACAATCGCCATCGGCAGCCCAGAAGCCATCGCCTCAGAAACAGTCAACCCACCTGCCTTTCCAACCAACAAATCCGACGCCGCCATCCACTGATCCATCTCCTGCGTATACCCCACAACTTTCAACCGCGCCCGATGCGCTCGATCCGCAGCCCACGCAGCCGCCAATTTCTCCATCCTCAGCCGAATCTGCACCGCTTTACCGGTAATCGCCACAATCTGGCAAGGCCGGTCCAATTCCAATAAACTTTTCACCATCTTCTCCACCGGCGCCAACGCATGTCCCCCTGCCGCAACCAAAATCGTAACCGCGCAAGGATCGAGCCCCATCTTCACGCGAATCGCCCGCGCATCCTTCGCCTCCGCAAAAATGGGATCGATCGGAATCCCCGTCACGCGCACCGATTCCCGCGGCTGCCCCAGCTGCACCAAATATTCCGCCGCCTCCTCCCGCGCCACAAAATACCGATCCACGCCGCGGCAAATCCACATGGCATGCACGTCGAAATCCGTCACCACCACGGCATGTTGCGCCGCGATCTTTCCCTTCAGCTTCAGCCAACCCACAATTTCCGCGGGCAAGAAATGCGTGGTCACGCAAATATCCGGCTGCACGCGTTTCAAAAGCCGCACCATCGGCCGCGTATTCAACCGGTCAAACGCCAAACGCCGCCGCTCGTGCCGCCACGGCTGATCGATGTGCTGGAAAAACCAGCCGAGCACGCCCGGCGCGCGCCGCACCAGCGCGATATATGCATCATCGTAAATTTTCTGGAACGATTTGCTGGTGTAGTCGAGTGCGTTGATGTGTTCGACGTCGCAATCCCCGCGCGCCGCAAACGCTTTTTCCAGCGCCTTCCCCGCGCGCACGTGCCCTTCGCCCGACGAGGCCGACAATATTAGGACGCGGCGCTTCACAGCGCAGCAACGCGCATGGCCGGCCCGAGCGATCGCACCCGCATCATCTCTCAGGAAGCCTTCCGCGCGCCCTTCGACAATTTCTCGAGTATCTCGCGCGCCAATTGCTGCAGCTCGCCGAATCGCGCCAGATAATCCTGAAACTCGCGATTCAAATCGAGCGCGGTAGAGGGCTCGAGCCGCGTGCGCAAGATCATGTCGCGCAGATGCACCGGATGCGGCAGAGCCGCATCTTCCCGCAATTCGTCGAGCGCCGTGCCTGGATCGTAGTGATACATGGCGACGTCTCTCCTCCAGCAGAAACTCCGGCCATTCTACTCCGATTGCAGGGCTATGTGGCGGCACTTCGGGAACTTACGAAGGCTTGCTCGGGCGCCGGGAGATGTTCACGCCGCTGCTACGAGGTGCGATTTTGTCACGGACAAAAATGACCTCCGTGCTTTGTTTTCAATAATTTACGCCGATTTCTGTGCGTTTCGGTGTATCGATCAGAAAACCGGTCGTCCGGCCGTTCTCCGCGCTCATCCTTTTTCTTTGAATGGTGTCTGCGATCATTTGCAATTTCCCGCGATACGCTACCATGAGCGGGCGGCGAGACCTATGGCACTAGCCGCAGAAGTTCGTAGACGAGGAGAGGCGAGCAGTGCTCCCACCCTTTTTAGCGGCGGAAGAGGGTGTCGAAAAATGGCCAATTTGACGACGAGCCGACGCATACCAACGCGGTCAGTTAGCGTAAGTGGTTGCAAACGTTAGACGTCGAGATCCTTCGCTTCGCTCAGGATGACAACGCTTTGACTTTTTCCGCAGCCTATGAAGCCAGGATTTCGAGGTTGTCCCACAAAGTTTCAGCCGGACACTAAATAAATGAACCGAATCGTCAGGCGGGGGTAGGAAGAAATTCGTAACGTTCGATGCGCGCGGCCACGCCGCTCTTCCCATTGTGCGGTTCAACGCGCAACACGCGCGCATAGCACCGGATATGCACATCCCCGGCCAGCGTAATCTGCTGCGGCAGCGTCAGCACAAATTCAATCTTGCTGCCCTTCTCGACCATGGCGCTGACCATGAAGTACAGCCCGCGGAAGCTGATATCCCGCGTTTCTCCGGGCTGTTCGGGCGCACCATTTCCGGGGACGAAACGTACCTGCAACGGGAGCGACATCGTGAATCGGCGGGCGGCGCGGCGTTCTACGTCGTGGCCCATAGTCCTCCCAAGCGGGGCAATTTCGCCGAAGCTAACATCAAGCCGCGCAAAGCGCAACCGAATTTGCCCCCGCGCATCTTATTAGCGACATGGTTCGTCTGCGCCTTCCGCGTCTCTGCCGCAAGTCTCGTCGAAGGAGTTTCGGATGCCTCGCAAAAATGTAGCCGCAGCGCTGGCGCTGGTGGCGATCTTCTTCGCCGTAATCTCGATGCACGGAGTCTTCGGTGCGGTTTCATTTCTCTCTTCGCGGCCGCAACCCTCCGCCTCCGACGCGGTTCTGCGCGGCCGCGATGCCTTCGGCGACGCCACCATCGATCATCCGGGCCTGCGCCGCTTGATAACGGCCGCCGATTTACCGGCGCCGTACGCCACATCCTCAGCCGAAAATGGCGCTCACATAGTCACGCGTCCCAATGACGCCTGGCCGCAAGCTCCCGCCGGCTTTCAAGTTCAGCTCTTCGCCACCGGACTAAGTCAGCCGCGCAAAATAATGACCGCGCCCAACGGTGATCTATTCGTTGCCGAAAGCAACGCCGGCAGAGTTTCCGTCTACCGCGGTGTGAAGCCCGACGGCACCTTTGCGCAGCAAGAAGTGTTTGCTTCAGGCTTGAGCCGCCCGTTCGGTCTCGCGTTCTACCCGAGCGGTCCCGATCCAAAATTCCTCTACGTCGGCAACACCGCGTCGGTCGTCCGCTTCGCGTATCAAAACGGCGATCTCAAAGCGCGCGCCAAATCCGAAACCATCGTCCCCAGCCTTCCCAGCGGCAGCATCGTCACAGGCCCGGGCCACTGGACGCGCGACGTCGTCTTCTCCAAAGACAATTCCAAAATGCTCGTCGCCGTCGGCTCGCACTCCAACGTCAGCGATAATGCGCTCGAAAAGCGTCGCGCCAACATCCTCGAATTCAAGCCCGATGGCAGCTCCGAAAAAATCTATGCTTCCGGCATCCGCAATCCCGTCGGCCTGGCCATCGATCCGCGCACCGGCGACCTCTGGACCTCCGTTAACGAGCGCGATGAAATCGGCGACGATCTCCCGCCCGACTACATCACCAAAGTCACTCCCGGCGGCTTTTACGGCTGGCCATGGTTTTATATCGGGCCGAACGAAGACCCGCGCCACATGGGCGAGCATCTCGATCTGAAATCTAAAGTCCTCGTACCCGATGTTCTCATTCAAGCCCACTCCGCTTCTCTCTGCCTAACCTTTTACACCGCGACGCAATTCCCGCCCGAATATCGCGGCAACATCTTCGCCGCCGAACACGGCTCCTGGAATCGCGCCAAGCGCACCGGCTACAAAGTGATCTTCGTTCCCGCCCCCGGCGGCAAAGCCATCGGCGAGTACGACGATTTCCTAACCGGCTTCGTAACTAAGGATGGCCAAGTCTGGGGCCGACCAGTAGGCGTGACGGTAGGCAGCGAAGGCGCCCTCTATGTAACGGATGACGGCTCGAATTCCATCTGGCGTGTAACGTACAAGTAGGGGAGGGTCTTCAGACCCTCCCGCATTTCGGCCCTCTTGTATTTCGGCCCTCTCCTCTTAACTCCGCGCCCTCAGCGTCTCTGCGGTAATCCTTGCTCTTGTTCCTCCTCTTACTCCTAAGCCACGCTCAGCAATAACTCACTTTGACGCTCCGCCGCAGCCCCGCTAACATTCCCCCCGTCGAATGGTTTCCACAACCGAATCTCGCCGTCACCCGCGCGCGCGAGTACGTCTCCCGGTGCGAATCCGCTGGCGCGGCCCGCTAGGCCTGCAAACCGAAATCGCGCAAACACTGGATCTCTCGCGCAACGGCGTTCTCGTCCCGTACTCCGAAACATGGTCCGAGCACACGCGCTTCTGGGTAACGCTCCCGTACGACGCAAACGACACGACCGGCCTGCAACCCGAAATGCCTGCCAGTCTGGTCCGCATCGCCCGCGGACGTTTGAACTCCCGCGTCGCCGCGCTGCACCTTCAACTCCCGCATCCCGGCATCCGCTCGAAATTCGATGAGCGCCGCTCGAGCCCGCGCCTTCCCTTCGCGCTGCCCATCACCATCCGCCGCGACGGCGCTTACTGGCCCGAATCCACGATGACCATCGATCTCTCCTACGTCGGCGTGCGCTTCGAAGCCACGCACTTCTACGCCTACGATGATTTCGTTTACGTTCACATCCCCTCAGGCTCCTGGGCCGAGCGCGGCGAAATTCCCGGCCGCGTCCTGCGCGTCGATCCCATCGGCCGCGACGTTGCCAACGCCGCCATCGCATTGAATGTTCCCTCGCAGCTCGAACACGCGTCGCCCCTAAAAGGCGTAGCCGTAGTCTGGCGCTCCAAGTAGGGGGGCGGGTTTACACGCCCCCGGTTTGGCCTTGGGTTTTCGTCTTCTTACAGACACTCTTCGGCCCCTCCGGCCGCGATACTGCGTTCTTACGAACGCAATTATTTCTCTTCGTAGGGGCGTCCGCCTAGGCGGACTGCGCCCTCTGCGCTACTCTAAACTTCCCATTCGTCTCACCATGGCCGAAGTCTTCCATCGCCGCTTCTTCCTCGAAGGCCCCGCCGGCCAACTCGAAGCGTTGCTCTGGACCACCGCCACGCAAAATCCCGCGCGCGCCGCCCTCGTCTGCCATCCACATCCTCTCTTCGGTGGCACGCTGCACAACAAAGTAGTCTTCCAAACGGCGAAGACGCTGCACTCGCGCGGCTATCCGGTCCTCCGCTTCAATTTCCGCGGCGCGGGCCAAAGCGCCGGCACCCACGACGAAGGCCGCGGCGAAGCCGAAGACGTTCGCGCCGCAATCGATTACCTGGCGCAGGAATTTCCCGCCGTCCCAATCATTCTCGCGGGATTTAGTTTCGGTGCGTGGGTGGGACTAAAGGTAGGCTGCCAGGACGCGCGCGTTCACGAACTCATCGGCCTCGGCATTCCAGCGAACGATTCCGATCTGAACTATCTGAAGACGTGCACCAAACCGAAGCTAATCATCCAAGGCGCCAAAGATCAATTCGGCGCAAAAGCCCGCGTAGAATCTCTTTTCAAAGAAATGCCCGAGCCCAAGCAACTCGTGTTCATCCCGGATGCCGACCACTTCTTCACCGGCAAGCTGGACCAAGTGACGGCGGCAATCTCAAGCTGGATCGAGAGGTTGTAGGGGCGGGCCTTTAGTCCCGCCCGCAGTGCGGCCATTTTCTTCGCGCACGCGGCGACCGCCGCACAATGCAAACAAAACCAAAAATCTAAGAGGGCCGAAAATCGGGCGGGACTAAAGGCCCGCCCCTACAACGGCCAAACCTTCACGCCCGTTGCTCGAACACTTTCAAATACTGCTCTCGCGGCGCCGGCTCCACTCCCACAATTTCCAAATTTGCGCGCACGTGCTCGACCTTGCTCATTCCCGTCAACGCCGTCGTAATCCCCGGCGTCGATCGCGCAAATTGCAGCGCCCGCAACAAATTGCTTTTCAATCCCAGCGCCGCCTCCACTCCCGACGGCATTTTCTTGATCAAGTGCCCCTGCAGCAGCGCCGCGCTCGAAACCACGGTAATCCCCAGCGACCTCGCCGCCTGCACCAACGCTCCGGCTTTGCCGTTCACCGTCTGATTCGGCAGCGTCAAGGCCTGCGGCATTGCGAGATTGAAGGGCAACTGCACGAAGCGGAAATGATGCGCCGCGCCGGCCACGTCGCGCGCCACCGCCACCATCTCCTCGAGCGAAAGATAATCCTTCGCGCGCTTTTCCTGGCGGAAAGCATTCCACGTCGCGAGGCCATATGCGCCGATCCGCCCGCTGCGCGCCGCGTCTTCGAGGAATTCAAACGCCGAGCGAAGGCGTTTCACGAAATCTGGGCGCGGAACGTCATCGAGTTGCGTCTCGGGATTGTGCAGGTAGAAGGCATCCACGCTCGCCACGCCGAGATTCCGCAGGCTGCGCTGGAGCTGATCTTCGAGATACCGCGGCGCCATGCAATGGCAGCCCGCGGCGATCTCTTCGGCGCGGAATATTTCCTTCACCAAATATTCGCGCGAAAAATATTCGTTCGGATCATCCGGCATTTCGCCGTCCGGCGTCAGGAACCCGGCCTTCGTGCACAGCACCAATTCCTCGCGCTGGAATCCCTTGGCGAAAAGTTGTTTTAGAGCCGCGCCAATCGAGCGCTCGCTGCGTTGGAAGCGATAGTTGATCGCCGTATCGATGACGTTTGCGCCGCCCTCGACCGCCGCCACCACCGCCGCCGTGTATGCGGCATCCGTCGCGGCATCCGCTTCGCCGAGGTATGTTCCGATTCCCAGCGAGGAAAGAATCAGCCCGGTCGCATACTGTTCGCGGAAATGGCCCGCGGCGGCACGCCCGGCGAAACGCGCTGCGTAGCGTCGCGTCCCTTCGGAGGACGCCTTCAACGGCCGCGTGCTGGGGGATCCGGCTGGGGTGGACATCCGGCCTCGATTCGCTGGAATTTGAAGTTCGCGCAGTATATCAGACAGAAGGTACTATATCGGCTAGTCCTCGGCTATCCGTGAGCGCTCCCAGACTTTACATCACCGCACTACGAAGAAGGGCGCGTGGGAAGGCTTTCCAGCGGCTGCCCGGCCGCCATTCCCGAAGCGATAAGCAGTTCGCGCGCTTCGATGCGAAATGACGGCAACGCCCGAGCGAAGAAAATCGAGCCGATGATTGCGCCGACTCCGCCGATGCCCACCGTCAGCGGCGCGCCGATATGCTTCGCCACGATGCCCGCGAGCAACGCTCCGATCGGCGCCATGCCCATGAACATCATCGAATACACCGCGAGTACCCGGCCGCGCAAATTATCGGGCGACATGGTCTGCAGCAGCGTGTTCGACGCGGAAGTCTGCAACATCACCGAATAGCCGACCGGGAACAGCAGAATCACGGAAAGCCAAAACCAATGCGAAAAGGAAAACAGGATCAGGCTCGCGCCGAAGGCAGCGCAAGAGATGGCGATCCACCGGCCGAGGCCGCGCACTCCGGTGCGCATCGCCAGCGTCAGCGCGCCGCACAGCGCGCCCAATCCCGCCGCGCCCATCAGAATTCCGAAGGCCCTCGCGCCACCGTGAAGAATTTTGTCGGCGAAGATCGGCATCAGCACGCTATATGGCAGCGCCAGCAAACTGATGCAGCCGAGAAGCAGCAGCAGCGCGCGAATTGGCTTCATCCGCATCACGAAGCGGAAGCCTTCGGCCATGTGTTCGAATGGAGACACGGCGATCTCAGGCTGAAGAAAAGGCGCGAGCCGCATCATCAACAGCCCGGCGATCACGGCGATGTAACTTACCGCATTGGCGAAGAAGCACCAGCCTTCGCCGATCCAGGCGACGAGCACGCCGGCCACCGCGGGTCCAATCACGCGCGCGCCATTGAACATCGAGGAATTCAGCGCGATCGCGTTCATCAAATCGTCGCGGCCCACCATGTCGCCGAGGAAGGCTTGCCGCGCGGGGATGTCGAAGGCGTTCACGATGCCCAGCGACGCGGCGAGCACGATGATTTCCCACACGGTGACGACGCGCAGCAGAGTGAGCGCCGCGAGAATGAAGGCGAGTATCATCGAGGTAGTCTGCGTGGCGATCACCACGCGCTGGCGGCTCATGCGATCGGCCACCATTCCGCCGACGGGCGCGAAGATGAACACCGGAATTTGCCCGGCGAAGCCGACTACGCCGAGGAGGAACGCGGATCCGGTCATGCGATAGACCAGCCAGGATTGCGCCACGTTCTGCATCCACGTGCCGATCAGCGAGATGAGCTGGCCGCTGAAAAAAAGCTGGAAATTGCGGTGACGCAGCGCGCGGAACATCGCCGAGGTGCGGATCGAAGATGATCCGTTCCGCGGCGCGGGGCCTGGCGCGGCGGCGGAATCCTTGGCGGCATTCAGCGTTTCGTTCAAGCGAGTATTGTACGACGCTTGCGTGGGGATTTCGGGCGCGATTGCGGTGCGGCGTTCATTTTGCGGCGACAATTTGGTTGAGTCGTTCAGCATGTGACGTTGCGAAGATGCTGGCCTGAAAGGCCAGCGCTACATTTAAGACGGCGGCGCCGAAGAGCGCGGCGTCGAATCTGCCGGGGCCGCAGCCGGAGCGAGGATGCGGGCGCAGGCGCGCAGCAGGCGGCGGTAGGGCCAGTCCGCGCCGCGAAAGAAAATTTCGCCTTCGCGGGGCTTAGAATAAAACCAGCGGGCCAGCAGCGAGAGATGATCCGGCATTTCGTCGCGCATGGACTGCAGGCCGAAGCGCGCGCGCAATGCCGCAGCATCGGTTTGTGTAGCGCTGGGTTTTAACCCAGCATCTTGTGCTCGATCCAACGCTGTCTCGTCAACTTTCGTTTGATCAGATGTTTGGCCGCGATTGCCGGTCGTGTCCGAAGATGCCGGGCTGAAGCCCGGCGCTACACAAGCCTCGAGCCTTTCGCGCAGGATGGCTTCGACGGAACGCGGTTGGCTGGAGAGCTCGTCGAAGCGAAGGAAGAATGGCGGAGCGATTACTCCGGCGCGGACTGCGAAGCACGCGATGGTGTTCGACTCGGCTGCGCGTTGCAGCACGATCGCATCGAGCTCGTCCACACGACGGGCTAGCTCCGGCAGATTTTTCATCGCGGCGGAAACTTTCTCTAGCTTTTTGTGAATTGCGGCGGCACGCTCAAAATCCAGCGCTTCACTCGCCGCGGCGCGTTCGCGTTCGAATGCCCCTTCGAGCGACGTTCCCATCGTAGCCAGCGCCTCGACGGTGCGCGCAGTCTCGGCCTGGTATTCCTCACTCGTGCAGCCTGCGAAACACGGCGCGAGGCACATTTTCATTTCCGAATAAATGCAGCCGGGAAAACTGGGATCGCGGCGGATCTTGATCTGGCAGCGACGAATCTTGAAGAGATCGCGGAAGCCATCGGCGAAGAATTCCGCTGCGCGGCGCGAGGCGAACGGTCCAGCGTAGAAAGATTCGTCGGCGGCGATGCGGCGAGTGACGTAGCAGCGCGGATAAGCATTGCGCAAATTGATTTTCAGCACGGCGGGCGGACGAAGGCGCAGGAAATCGCGATAGCGCTTCGGAAAATTCGCGCGGGCGTGGTGATAGAGCACGAGCAATTGCTCGAAGCGCGAGCCGGTGAGGCGAAAGCGGATGCGCGCGGCGGTTTCGCGAAGATTCAGGCGCTTCGAGAGCGCTTCGGGCTTGCGAAGCAGACGCTCGGCGGCGCAGCGCAAATCTACCGTGCGCGAAAGAAACGACTGCGCGCCTTTTTGCCGCGGCTCGAGGACATAGACGGCCGCGCGCGGCGGAAGCGCGGCGAAAAATTCATCTTCGCGAGCAAGATCGAAATCGAGGCCGCAATCCAGCTCCAGCGCGGCGCCGGATTCGTGGGAGGGCGGCATGGCGGCGTCGCTCAGTAGGATTTCAAAACCCAGGCGGCGATGACCAGACGCTGAATTTCGCTGGTGCCTTCGTAGATTTCGGTGACGCGGGCGTCGCGATAGGCGCGCTCGACGGGATACTCGCTGCTGTAGCCATTGCCTCCGTGGATTTGAATGGCTTTGTGAGTGACGCGCGTGGCCATTTCGCTGGCGAATAATTTCGCGATGGAAGCTTCCATCGAGAAGCGCTGGCCGGAATCATTTTTCCAGGCTGCTTTGCGAACGAGCAGGCGCGCCGCGTCAATTTCCGTGGACATATCGGCGAGCATGAATTGAATGGCTTGAAAATCGGAGATGGGATGACCGAAGGCCTGGCGCTCCTTGGCGTACGCGAGCGCGGCTTCGAACGCGCCCTGGGCGATGCCCGTGGCTTGCGCGCCGATGCCGATGCGGCCGCCATCGAGAGTCGAGAGAGCGACCTTGTATCCTTCGCCTTCATTGCCGATGCGATTCGCCACCGGAATTTCGCAATCGGTGAAGGAAAGTTCGGTGCAGGCTGTGGCGTGAATGCCCAACTTTTTTTCTTCCTTGCCGACCTTGAAGCCTGGCGTTTCTTTCTCGATGACTAACGCGGTGATTCCCTTCTCTCCTTTTTCGGGATGCGTGTTGACGTAGACGAGCGCGGCATCGGCAGCGCCGCCGTTGGTGATCCAGGCTTTCGTGCCGTTGACGATGTAGCGATCGCCTTTGAGGATGGCTTTGGTTCTGAGCGCGGCGGCGTTGGAGCCGGCTTGCGGTTCGGTGAGCGCGTAACAGCCGATTTTTTCGCCGCGCGCGAATGGTATGAGAAATTTTTTCTTTTGCTCTTCAGTGCCGACGCGATGGATGGGATCGCAATAGAGTGAATTTTGCACCGAGAGAACGACGCTGGTGGAGGCGCAGACGCGGGCGATTTCTTCAATCATGATGGAGTAGCAGGTGTGATCCATTCCTGCGCCGCCTTCGGATTCGGGAATGGCGACGGCGGTGAGGCCGAGTTCGGCGGCTTTGCGGAATGTTTCGTGCGGGAAGTGGCCGGTCTCGTCGAGCTCGCGAGCGTGAGGCTTCACCTCGGCTTCGGCGAATTCGCGAACCGTGCGCTGGAGGAGAGTTTGTTCTTCGCTGAGTTCCAAATTCACTGCGTTGCTCCTCGATGGATAGGGCTGCGGAGCTTGGCGCGTCCGGCAGCCTCTTTTAGTGGTGCAGTTTCTGGCTCAAAAATCGGATTTCTAACCGAAACAAGGGTTCAATTAAAACCTCTCGTAAGTTATTGAAAATAAAGGATGCGACCCCTTTCTAACCGAAACAGATTTTGAAGGTGCGAATTCATGATCTCTTTGAGTTTTGAGTGGTCTTTTGCGGCGCGAATCGGAGTTTGGCGCGGCGTTAGGAGTTCGAAACCCTCGCTTGATTCCCGTGGCGATGACGGCTCGGGACGATGATTTTCGCATAGCTTGGATGGGGAGCGATGCTGGATTCGCTTGTGGTGATGTTGCGCGCTTTCGACGCACTTGGCATTTTTCGGTACGGCTCTGCACGCCCTTGCCTCCTGGAATGACCCTAGCATGGATTGGGGGAAATTTCATGGGGGAGAGCGTGTGGAATGGGCTCGAATTTCGGGGCAGGATGTGGGAGCTTCCGGCGGGATGCGGGGGATCCCTCCTGGGAGTCTTTGAGTTTTGGGAGTCGAGAAACAAGACCTCAGCGGCTGAAGCCGGTTCGATCTTGCGGCGTTTGCGGCATGACTGAAGTCATGCCCTGACAAGACTTCGGCGGCTAAAGAGTCTGGGGAAAAGTCGAAAATGTTGTCACGCAGTGTAGTCCGCCGTCGTACGACGCTTTGATTTTGCGGTGAGGTCGTCGGAGGGCGCGGCAAGCGGCGCCCCTACGAAGGCAAAAAAGCACAAGCAGATCCGGAATGGCCGGGATCATACCTGACATTAATTGGGCATTTTTCCGCAACCTGTAAATGCGTGCTGATTCTGCGGCATTTGCGGCATGACTGAAGTCATGCCCTGACAAAACTTTTCGGCTATCAAGTCGGGGCGCCGGTGGAGGGCTGGCGAAGCTGGGCGGTGCGTAACGCGCGCTACGAGCTACTTTTTCGGACTTGCGAAGTGAGTGATTTGTGATAGGGTTCGCAAGAGAAACTCCGCATTCACCGATTGGAAAGAGTTCATGTTGGCGGAGAGAATTGCGGTCTCACGATTGGGATCCCAAGCTTGATGCCGGTTCGCTTCGTGGCTTGATTTTGCGCGAAGAGGCCCGGCTAAAGACCGGGCCCTACGGCGTGAGGCCGCGGTTTACGTTGGATGGGTATAGGAGGATGGAATGAAAGCCAGCCATACGCAGCAGATGAGTGTTTTGAGATGGAGCTTGATTTTATTGGCCATAATAATCGCTCCGGCGTGGGCACAAAATAAGAAGGGAGAATCGAAGCCCGCACCGGCGCAGCATAGCGCACCTGCACCACAGCAACATTCGGCGCCGGCGCAACATTCGGCGCCGCCTGCTCAGCATCAAGGCGGCGGGGGAGCGCGGCCGGGCGGAACGTCTGGCGGAGGAGGGCGGCCGGCGGGCGGCGGAGCAGGATCGAGTGGCGGAAACAAGCCGGCGGGCTCGAGCACCACGGGAAAATCGGCGGGAGACATTTACAAGCCGGCCGCAGGGTACGGCAATGCGGGCGGAAACAAGCCGGCGGGTGGCAACAAGCCCGGCTCGACGATGGGCGGCGGCAACAAACCAGGCGGGGCGGCAGGTGGCGGCAATAAGCCTGGGTCGACGGTGGCGGGCGGGAACAAGCCCGGATCAACCATGGGCGGCGGCAACAAGCCGGGTGGAGCGGCGGGTGGTGCAAAATCGCCGGCCGGCGGCGCGGCCAAACCCGCGGTTGCAAAATTTAACGCGCCGAAGGGCGCGACGGCGAAACCCAACCCGCGCGGCGGCACAACGTACACTAAGAACGGCGCGGAATTCCGCACCGGGAAGGCCGGGAATCTCACCAGCCTGAAGACCAAGAGTGGCGCGACGGCGCATTTCGGGGCGAACGGCAAAGTAGCGTCCATTCATTCGGGCAACACGACCGTCGTTCATGGAGCGCGCGGCGGGCGCGTAGTATCCACGAGGCTGGCGGGAGGCGGGCGCGTGGTGAGCTACGGAGGGCACCGCGGATTCGTCGAGCGTCCATTTAATCGCGGCGGCCGGGCCTATATGCGGCGGTCGTATTACTACGGCGGGCGGCGCTGGGCCGGCGTTTATCGCGGCTACTACTGGGGCGGGCATCCCTACTGGGGATATGTGCCGGGTTATTACTGGGGCGGCGGGTTCTATGGATGGGCCTACAATCCGTGGGCCGCGCCAGTGGCTTGGGGATGGGGCTGGGGCGGAGCGCCGTGGTACGGCTACTATGGATATTACTTCTCGCCGTATCCGGTGTATGCGTCTCCAGCTTTTTGGATAACCGACTTCCTGCTGGCGGAGAATTTGCGGGCGGCTTATGACGCGCAGCAGACGGCAAACGCAGAGGCGGCAGCGGCTGCAGCTCCGCCGCCAGCGTCGGATCAGGCCGTGGTGCTGACGCCGGAAGTGAAACAAGCGATCGCCGACGAAGTGCGGGCGCAGATCGCGGCCGAACAGGCTGCGGCGGCGGCTCCCAACGCGACGGCTCCTGTGCCGGCGGCTTCTGCGGCTCCCGCGGATGCGGCGCCAGCAGCGACGCCGACGAACACGCAGTTGCCGGAAGCACTGGATCCGAAAGAGCGGACGTTCGTGGTATCGAATACGCTGGCCGAGCAGACGGATGACGGCACCGCGTGTTCGCTTTCTTCGGGCGACGTTCTGACGCGCATCGGCGATACGCCGGACGCGAATCAGAGCGTGAAGGTGCTGGTAACCAGCGGGCAGAACAACGATTGCGCTACCGGAACGCAGATTTCGGTGGCGGTGCAGGATTTGCAGGACATGCACAACGACTTCCGCGCGAAGATGGACGCGGGGTTGCAATCGTTGGCAGACAATCAGGGAAAGAAGGGCATGCCTGCGAGTCCCGCGCCGGGCAGGAAGGCGGTGCCGGAAGGAACGGCGCAGCCGGACGCGGATGCGGACAAGCAGCTTGATCAAGCGGATCAGAACGCTGATAAGGCTGAGGCGGACGTGCAACAGTCGCAGCAGGAAGGTAGCGGCGACGATTAGTCTGTGTTCGTTGGCTTGATGTGATTCGAGAATGATTCCGGGGGCGCTTGTCGGTTTTGTGGCGGGTGCTCCCGGAAAAGTATCAGCTCCCCGGATTACCGAATCGTCCCACAGATAGTGCCGCAATTATTTGGGACTTTCTGATTCTTCCTCTGAATGTTTATTGACGACGCGCGGTTTGTCCGCCGCACTTGCTTCCACGTCCGACGTGTCGCCGCCGGGCGGCGCAAGATTATGGCCCCAGCGGGCCGCGTTATCGCGATTCACTTCGTCGGCGACGCGATCATCGGCTCGTCTCATTTTCTCGGCATAACCCACAAGAAAAATGGCGAGCAGAACTTGAAGCTTGTACCAGCCGCGAGTGTAGTCTAGCCAGCGCACGCCGTACCAGCGATAGGTGGCCACCGCGTGGATGATGAGAGCGGCCGCCGCGATCCTCAGTAGCCAGACCTTGATCGATGCGATTCTCGGATTAGCGCTCACGCGGTCAGGACTGCTCCCACTTCCAGTTGGCGAATTGTTGGCGGAGTTTGATTTTCATGAATTTGCCTACTGAGGTGCGGGGAATTTCTTCGGCGAAGACGAAGGCATCCGGGAGTTGCCATTTGGCGAATTTTGGGGCCAGGAATTGGCGGAGATCGTCGGCGGTTACTTTCGCGCCGGGCTTGGGGACGATTACTGCCAGCGGGCGCTCGTCCCATTTCGGGTGAGGGACGGCGATTACCGCGGCTTCGCGGACATCGGGATGGCCCATCAGGGCGTTCTCTAGATCTACCGAGCTGATCCATTCGCCGCCGGATTTGATCATGTCTTTGCCGCGATCGACGATGCGGAGATAGCCGTCTTCGTCGAGAGTGGCCATGTCGCCGGTTTTGAACCAGCCATCTTCGGTCCAGCGATTTGCGGTGTCGGGAGCGTTGTAATAGCTCTCGGCGACCCAGGGTCCGCGGATTTCGAGCTCGCCGGGAGTTTTGCCGTCGCAGGGAGCGATGGCGTCGGCGGCGCGGACGCGCAGTTCGATGAATGGGCACGGCCAGCCTTGCGAAGCGCGGACACGATATTTCTCATCCATCTCCCAATCGAGCATGTGGCCGCGAATGCCGCCGGTGGTGGCGAGGGGCGTTGTTTCCGTCATGCCCCAGAGATGCGTGAGGTGAAAACCGTAATTGTCGAGAGAGCGGATCATGGCCTCGGGCGGAGCGGTGCCGCCGCAGGTGACGTGGACGTTGCGCTGGAGTTTCCAGCGGCCGGGATATTTTTCTAGCGCGGCGAGAACGCCGAGCCAGACGGTGGGAACAGCGCAGGCCTGCGTGACTTGCTCGCTTACGATGAGATCGAGAATGCTTTCGGCATCGACGTTGGGGCCCGCGAAAACGATTTTTGCGCCGACCATGACGGAGGTGAAGGGAATGCCCCAAGCGTTGGCGTGAAACATGGGGGAGATGGGAAGAACGACATCGCGCTGGCTGACGGCGAAGCTATCCACCATCGCGGAGGAAAAGGAATGAAGGACCAGGGCGCGATGAGAATAGAGGACGCCTTTGGGATTTCCGGTGGTGCCGGAGGTAAAGCACATGGCGGCCGCGTCGTGTTCGTCGATCTTGGGATAGTGAAATTCGCCGGAGCCGGAAATTAGAAAATCTTCGTAGCTTTCAGCGCCGGGCGGAACGGGTTTGCCGCTGAAGGGGACCACGATTACGCGCTCGAATTTCACCTTGTCTTTGAATTTTTCGTAGATTGGGAGAAGGACGTCATCGACGATCAGGAAGCGATCTTCGGCATGATTGGCGATGAAGGCGATTTCCTGCGGGTGAAGGCGAAGATTGAGCGGATGAAGCACGCCGGCGGCTGCGGGGATGCCGAAATAGGCTTCGAGATGGCCGGAGTGATTCCACATGAGCGTGGCGACGCGATCGCCGGGTTTTAGACCTGCGTGGATGAGGGCGCGGGCGAGTTGGCGGGCGCGGCGGAAAAATTGGGCGTAGGTGTAGCGGTGGATTTGGCCTTGCGGATCGCGGGAGACGATGTCGGTTTTGCCGAAGAGGGCGCGGGCGCGATCGAGAATGGTGTTGAGAGTGAGCGGAAAATCCATCATGCGGCCGCGCATGGAATGCCCCCGGGAAGAGGAATTTGCGGATGGTATCACGGATGGGGGAAAGAGGAGTCCGAGGAGATCCGCAGTTTGAACAAAGAACCCCACGCGCAACACCGGCGCATGGGGCACCCGGTGTTCCGCTTGCGCAGGACTTAGGGCTTCTTGAGCGCGGCTGGCGTCGTTACCTTGAGGCCTGTGGCTTCCTGCAGGAGGGCGAATTCGCCGCCGTTTTGCGACATTTCGATTTTGTAGGTGAATTCTGAAGTCGAAACTTCTTTGACGGTGAGGCGAATGTTTATAGTGGTGTCGCCCATCTTGGAGTTTGTGGTCCACGTCCAGGTGTCGCCGTTCACCGTGCCTTTGGATTCGAAGGGTTGGCCTAAATCGTTGAACTCGTGGTAGGTGTAAACTTTTTCGTTCGGATCGTAGCCCTCGAAGAAAACTGCTTTTTTTGTTCCCATGTTGCTGGTGTTTTCCGAGTGACATTCCAGGTAGAAGCCGCCGGTGAACCATTCGCATGTTTGTATCGTGGTGGTTTTGCCGCCGGGCATGGGGCCGAAGGGCTTGGTGTCGCCTTCGATTTTCCAAGTGCCGAGGCCGAAGGCGAGCCTTTGAACTTCGGGGCCTGGCTTGGGCGGGGCCGGGGCGGCTTGCTGGGCTTTGGTGGAGATGTAGAGAAGGAGTATGCAAACGGGGAGAAGTGCGGTCGCTTTTTTCATTGTGGCTCCTGGAATGGTGGGCGGATGGTATCACGGACGGGGGAAGAGGAGTGGGGCGGGGATGTTGCAGCGTTAATGGCGGTTTGTACGAAGAACCCCACGCGCTAATACGGCGCATGGGGCACCCTGTGGCGGGCCAACGAAACCAAACCGGCGGCAGTAATGTGATTTTGTGGTCCGCGCTTGAGGATGGGCTTTGGCGAAGTTGGTGGTCGGAAGATGCCGGCAGGGACGCCGGCGCTACCACGAACGCTGCGCTCCGCTGGCGCGGAATTTCGTTGTCGATTAATCGAAGCGGGCTTTCGGCTTGGTGGCTGGATGCGTTTGCTGCGTGGCCGGTGATTCGGTGACGGCTAGGCCCAGGGATTGGCGGACTTCGCGGATTTGTGCGGCGTGGCGTGCTGGATGGACGGCTAGTAACGCTAGGCATTCCTGGCCGCTGATGAGGCCGCCGATGGGATGGGGAACCTCGAGGTCGCGCAGATCGGCTTGGCACGCGGCTACAAATGCGATGGTGTGGGCGCGAAGTTCGCGGAATCTGGCGACGGCGTCGGCGAGAGTGGCAATGCGGCCGGTGGGAGCGAGAGACGCGGAGGTGGTGTATTTGCGGCTGCGGTCGGTGCCGTTGCGGAGGAAGCCTTCTTCGCGGCCGTGGCCGTTGGGCGAAGAAAGTGGGGCGGAGCGCTGCGTGATGGCGGTGAACATGCCGCGCTCCGCGGAGACGACGTGCTCTGCACATTCCAGAATGGACCAGCGATCGGACGACGGTTTCAGCCGGGCCTGATCTTCAGTGACGCCCGCCACGGCGCTGAGGAAATCGTCGCGCGTGCGCTCTAGAACCGAGAGCATTTTTTGGCGATCGTGCTCTTCCATTGAGGCGGAACGTAGCATGGAGATTTGGGAGATTGAGATGACCGCGGGTCGTGCTTGGAATGGCAAGCGAAGCGATCGCAAAGCGTCAGGAAAGGCCGAGGGATTGGCGGATTTCGCGGATTTGCGCGGCGTGGCGGGCTGGGTGCATGGCTAGGATTGCCAGGCATTCTTGGGCGGTGACCATGCCGCCGATGGGGTGCTGCATTTCTACGGCGCGGAGATCGTCTTGGCAGGCGGTTACGAATTCCATTGTGCGAGTGCGGTGCTCGCGGAATTTTTCTGCGGCTTCGGCCAGGGTGGCGTAACGGCCTGTGGGGCGGACGGATTCGGGGGCGACGTGTTTGCGGGTGCGGTCGGTGCCGTGGCGGAGGAATTCCTGTTCGCGATCTTTCTCGCTGGGAGAGGTGCGAGGGGTGCAGCGCTGGGTGATCATGATAAGCATGCCGCGTTCGGCGGCGACTACGTGTTCGGTGCATTCGAGGATGGACCAGGTTTCGGGCGTGGGCTTTTGGCGGGATTGGGCTTCGGTGATGCCGGCTAGGGAGGAGAGGAAATCTTCGCTGGTGCGGGCGAGGAGCGCTAGGTATTCGGCGCGATCTTTTTCGTTCATATGCGGAAAATAGCATGGATTGCGGAGTTGCGACAGGGGACCCGAGGATTACCGCAGAGACGCTGAGGGCGCGGAGGACGAGCAGAGGGGCCGAAATGCAAGAGGGCCGAAAGGCGGGAGGGTCTGAAGACCCTCCCCTACGACACTAGGGCCTTGCGAAGTTTCTCGTAGGTACTTTCTAGGTCTTCGGGCTCTACGCGCGTTTCGGAAACTGTGGTCATGAAATTGGAATCGCCGGACCAGCGTGGGAGGACGTGAAGATGCAAATGGCCTTCAACGCCGGCGCCTGCTGCGCGGCCCAGGTTCATGCCCAGGTTGTAGCCTTGCGGATGGTAGGTGGCTTCGAGGGTGGCTTGCATTTTTTGGGCTAGCAGCATCATTTCGGCTAGGGACTCGGCATCGGTGGCCGTTAGATCGGCCACGTGCGCGTAGGGGACGATCATTACGTGGCCGGTGGTGTAGGGATAGCGATTGAGGATTATGAAATTTTTTATGCCGCGGTAAATGATGTGGGTGCGGGAATCGTCATTGGCCGCTGCGGCGCGGCAGAAAATGCAGCCTTCGTCTTTTCCGCCCGTGGCGATGTATTTGTAGCGCCAGGGGCTCCAGAGATAATCCAAAGTTTCAGCCCTAGGCGGAGGGTGCGGCGGACTTCGCGTGATTGACGAAGTCTTTCAATTCCTTGCTTGGCTTGAAGAATGGGATTTTTTTCGCCGGCACTTCGACCTTGGCGCCGGTCTTAGGATTGCGGCCGGTGCGTCCGCGGCGCTGGCGCGTGCGGAAGCTGCCGAAGCCGCGGATTTCGATTTTATCGCTGGTCTGAAGAGCGGCGATGATGCTGTCGAAAATGGTGTCGACGACCAGCTCGGAATCCTTGCGAGGCAATTCCGTGACGCGCGTGACCTCTTCGATGAGGTCGGCTTTCGTCACCGTGCGTTCTTTTACGTGCTCGCCGGCAGTGTTCGCCATGGAGTGGCAGTCCTCCTCTTGAAATTCCCCCGGGGCCGAAATAACTCCAACTATATGATGCGACTAGAGCGAAATCGGAGTCGCGGCAGAGCCGATGCTGCACGATCCCACGGCGCGCCTGAAATCCCCCTGGCAGCGCCCGCGAAGGATGCCTGACGGTCTTTGCATATCACCAATCCATCTCTAGGTAAATGATTTTCGTGCGGGGCCTGGGTGAATGATTTTTCCGGCGGCCCCAGCTCAATAATTTTTCCAGTGCGCTAGCTAGATTTTCCTGCGGAAAGGCGGCCGCAGTGATGATGTACCGAAAGCGTGCCCCGGGTTACGGATTCTGCCGCTTGGCCAGGTTCGCGCGGATGGCGTCGCCGATGGTGGCGGTGGGCGACGACTTGGTGGAGGAATGGAACGTCTCCATCTCCTGGCGCTCGACCTGCTTTTGCGCGGCGCGATAGCTGAGACCGATCTTGTGCTGCTCCGGTTCGGTGCGGATGATCTTGAAATCGTACTCCTGGCCAACGTTCAGAAGCGAAGCGGCGCGATCTTTGCGCGGAGCTTTCTCGCGATCGCGCTCGCCTTTCGGGCGGCGCTCTTCGATTTCGGAGACGTGGCACAGGGCTTCGATGCCGTCGGCGAGCTCGACGAAGGCGCCGAAATCCGTTGTGCGGACCACTTTGCCTTTGATGACGTCGTTGACTTTGTGGCCGCTGAAGAAATTGGCCCAGATGTCGTTGACTTGCTTCAGGCCGAGGGAGAGGCGGCGATTTTCGGCATCCACTTTGAGGACTTTCGCCTGAACCGTTTCGCCCTTCTTGAATTTTTCGCTGGGATGCTTGACGCGCTCGGTCCAACTGATGTCGCTGATGTGGATGAGGCCTTCGAGGCCTTCGTCCACTTCGATGAAGGCGCCGAAATCGGTGAGGCTGCGGACGCGGCCGCTGATTACCGTGCCGACGGGGAAACGCTCGGCGGCGGCTTGCCAGGGATCGGGCAAAGCTTGTTTCAGGCCGAGAGAAATTCGCTGCGCGTCGGGCTTCACTTCGAGGACCACGACTTCGACATCATCGCCGACCTTCACGATCTTCGAAGGATGCTTGACGCGGCGCGACCAGCTCATTTCGCTGACGTGAATCAGGCCCTCGACGCCGGGCTCGAGCTGCACGAAGGCGCCGTAATCGGTGACGCCGACGACTTTGGCTTTGATGCGCGTGCCCGCGGGAAATCGCTCGGGGACGCCGGCCCAGGGATCGGCCAGGAGCTGCTTGCGGCCCAACGAGATGCGGGATTTCTCTTTGTCGAACTTGAGAATCTTGACTTCGATCTCGTCATTTACTTTGACGATTTCGGAAGGATGCTTGACGCGGCCCCAGGCGAGATCGGTGACGTGCAGTAGACCATCAAGACCGCCGAGATCAACGAACACGCCGTAATCGGTGATGTTCTTGACGCGACCGGAGATCGTGGCGCCTTCGACGAGAGAATCCATCAGCGCGTCGCGCTTGGTCTTGGCGGCTTCTTCGAGCAAGGCGCGGCGGCTGACTACTACGTTGCCGCGCTTGCGATTGAGCTTGAGGACGCGCAGCTCGATCTCGCGATCTTTCCAGGCTTCGAGATCGTGGACGGGGCGCAGCTCGATTTGCGAGGCGGGGAGAAACGCGCGAACGCCGATATCTACGACGAGACCGCCTTTGATGCGCTCGAGAACCTTGCCGGTGATGGTTTCGTGCTCGCGATAGGATTTGTCGATGCGCTCCCAGACGCGGCGGCGATGCGCGCGAGTGTGCGAGAGGAGGACGTAGCCGTCCTTGTGCTCGTGAAGGCGCTCGACTTCGATGGTTTGCCCGGCGCCAAAGGGATTGGTGGTGCCGGCATCGAGAAATTCCTGCGCGGGGACCAGGCCTTCGAATTTTCCGCCGACGTCCACGATTACACCTGCATCGGTGACTGCTACTACGCGGCCGTCGAAGATTTCGCCTTCAGCCGGGGTGGGCTCGGGTGTGGCGTACTGCTCGATGAGCTTTTCCATGCCCTCGGCGGATTCGGCTTCGGCGGCGGAGGACTCGCCATCGCCTGCGGCCGGCTCTGCGGAGGCTGCGCTGGCGCCGTTGTCGGCGTGGGCGGCTGGCGCGGGTGAGGCTTGCTCGTCGGTTTCGCGAGCGGGTGCCGCGGCAGCAGCGGCGTCTTGGGATGGCGCGGAGGCGTCGGCGACAGCGGTGGCGACGGCG
This sequence comes from uncultured Acidobacteriota bacterium, assembly GCA_963812645.1. Lineage (GTDB taxonomy): Bacteria > Acidobacteriota > Terriglobia > Acidiferrales > UBA7541 > Palsa-147. The sequence goes on along the minus strand of CAWEVU010000009.1, from coordinate 294,617 downwards.
GGCGCTTCAGGCGCTGATTCGGGCGCAGGATTGCCGGCGTTTTCGTCCACCGGCAGAGGTTCAGAAGTTAGATCGTTTTCGCGTGACATTGGACGCGGCCTCCGTAAAACGTGATGCCCCGTTAACCGAGAATGATGCCTCGGACTCTTCACCCTGCTGGGGATAGAGCAAAGAAGGGGATAAACCGCCCGCGCTCGAAAGGTTTATCGCACTTGATGATACGCGTGGGCTGCAAATAATGTCAACAAAATGAGGGGTGTGGGAGAGTCCCGGTTTTGGGAATCAGGGCGGAAGTGCGAGGCGTCGAGAGAAATTGAGGAGAGAGCGTGTGAATGCGATAAGACGAACCTCAGCGGCTAAAGCCGGTCTCATTTTGCGGCGCTTGCGGCATGACTAAAGCCATGCCCTGACAAAGCATCGAAGCTGGGAGACAGACTCTAACGCGCGAAATTCTGGAGTTAGAAAGGTACGCCGGGGTTATCGGGCTTGCGCGATCTAAAAAATTCTACTACGCTGGTTTCGTTGTTGGCGGCGCCTTCCCTCCTCGGCCGCTATCGATTGTTCCGGTCGCCATTCACATTCTCTTGAACGAAGGATGAGGTATGACGCACAAAAACAACTGGGCGAAATTTGCTGTGGCCGTGACGCTGTGTTTGCCCCTGGCTGCCTGCAAGGACACTAAAACTGTGCAAGAGAACGAGCAATTGAAGACCCAGGTGGCGGAGCTTCAGAAAGAGAACACCCAGGCGGCGAGCGATCTTGCGTCGATGACCGCCGCCCGCGATGCGTTGACGAAGGAGAACGATTCGCTCAAAGGACAGCTCACGGCCCGGAAGTCGAAACACTCCGGCACGAAGTCTGGAAGCCGAAAACATCGCCGGAGCCAGAAGTCATCACAGTAGTTTGAATATTCGTGCGCGGTTATGAGGGGCGGTTTCAATTTTCGCGATTAAAAAAGGAGAAATGGAACATGAAAACATTTGAGGTGCAGTTTCGCTATCGAGATCGAAATGACGCAACGGTGGAAGCGACGGTCAAGGCGGAGGCGTCGAGCCTTCCCGGAGCGGTCGGCAAGGCGGTGCGTGAGTTTGTGAAAGGATTGGACCGGAAGCAGAGATTCGATATGAACAAGAATGGGCTTGAGATTACCGCCAAGTTTCTTGGTGCTACGGCGGAGGCGCGGGAAGAAAAAGTCACGGAGGCTGCGGCTGGTTAAGAGTGTTGCGGGAGCGGAGTTGGGTGGAGTGTCTTCCGCGGTTGCAGATCGACGTTAGTTGACAGCGAGGTCGCCGGAGGGCGCAGCAAGCCGCGCCCCTACGACCGAAAAGCGGAGAGCCAAACCCGCTAAGCGCGGAAGCGGCTGGCTTGGCGGATTTCTTTGCGGTAGTCGGGGGCGGATATTTCTATGGTGCGGCACATCTCGTAGAGGCGGGAGCGGATGCGCGTGCCGACGCGATCGGCAAGCGAGTCTTCGATGGTTGAGGGGCGCAGAGACGATGGGCGCGTGACGGGACGTGGATTGGTGTCGGCGTCGATGTAATTCGTGGTGACGATGGTGACGCGATTGTCGTTGTAACGCGCGTTGAGAATGTGGCCGATGGTTTCATGCGCCCAGAGAGAGGGCTTGCTGGCGCCGAGATCATCGAGGAGCAGGACTTCGATTTTGACCACGGGATCGAGGACGCCAAGCTCCGTGGACGCGCTTTCGGGATTGTAGCTGTCCTGAATTTCCTTCAGCAACTCGCGATAATCGTAAAAAAGGCACGCGTGGCCGCGGCGCATTAATTCCTGCAGGACGGAAACGGCCAGGTGTGTCTTCCCTACTCCGCACGAACCCATTAGAAGAAGCCCGTGCTCGGTGCCCGCGGGATAATCGCGCGTGAAGCCTTGCACGACCAGGCGGGCTTGCTCGAGGCTGCGATTCCATGCCGCTACCTCGGCGGACGTGCCGATGTCGTATTGCAGGTCGGTGTCGAAATTGTCGAAATCGCAGTGGCGATAGCGTTCGGGGATGCGGGCGCGCGTGAAGATGCGCGAGGCGCGATCATCCAGCGTGCATTCGCAGGGGACGGCCCAGACATTTTTTGGTTCGGAGGATGCTACGGCGCCGGACGGTTGCGCTTCGGGATTATTTTCAGGGCGGGCGACGGTTTTCCAGCCGCTGCCGTTGCAGAGAGGACAATCAGCTCGCGCCATGAAGAGAGAATAAGCGCGGGAACAGGAAGGCGCAAGCGGTTCAGCTTGTGCAAAATTTCGGAAATGTGGAAAGCCAAGTAGCGCCGGCGTCCCCGCCGGCATCTGACGACCGCGGGCGTCGCCAAGGGTCGCCATAACGCGCGGGCCTGGATGTTAAAACAACGATGGATTGCTTAAGTTGAGTAATCCGCGCATGAGACGTGCAGGAAGCCGGTTTTGCAGTCGCCGGATGCCGGCGGGGACGCCGGCGCTACTTTACTATGCGGATGGCTTTGGGCGGGGCGGCGCGAACGATTGCTGTGCGGGTCCGGCGCTCGTTAGCGTGGCTTAGGCCGCGGGCTAGTTCGCCGCGGACGAAGGTGATGAAGGACTCCATTTGCTGCTGCATGTCGGCCATTTTGTCGCGCATGTTGAGGATGACTTCGATGCCGGCTAGATTTACGCCGAGTTCACGGGTGAGATTGAGGATGATTTCGAGGCGCTCGAGATCGCTATCGGTGTAGAGGCGGGTGTTGCCTTGGGAGCGCGAGGGTTTGAGCAGGCCAACGCGCTCGTAGAGGCGCAGCGTTTGCGGATGGAGATTGTAGAGTTCGGCCACGGCGCTGATCATGTAGCCGGCTTTGGCTTTTTTGCGTGGGCGTGTGGGCATAACTATCTTCCTAGTGCCTGTTCTTACGCTTCTCGGGCGGAGCCCTTCAATGCTTCAGGGTAAATAAGCCCCGCCCCGTACGGCCGAAAAGCAAAATTCAAACGCAGGGCCGAAAACCGGGCGGGAGTAAACGCCCGCCCCTACGAAATCTCTTACAGCGCGGCGCGCGAGAAAATATCGACGCGCGGATCCTCGGGCGCGGCTTTGCTGAGCTCGCGCAACAGCTCGCGAACCTTCTCGTCCTCGGGCTTCGGAACTACTACCTGCACTTCTACAATTTGATCGCCGCGATGGCCCTGACGCCGGGCCGATGGGGCACCCTTTTCGCGCAGGCGCAGCTTCTTGCCGCTGTCGGTGCCGGGGGGAATGCGGACTTGGGTGCGGCCGTCGATGGTGGGGACTTCGACTTTGGCGCCTAGCGCGGCTTCGGTGACGGTGATGGGCACGAGCGTATAGAGATCATCACCGCGGCGATCGAAGAACGGATGCGGCTGAACTTGCGTGATGAAATAGAGATCGCCGGGAGGGCCGCCATTCGCGCCGGCATTGCCGCGGCCGGCTACGCGCACGCGCGAGCCCGTTTGCGCGCCGGGCGGGATGCGCACGTCAAGAGTTTCCGCGCGGCGCACGCGGCCTTCGCCGCCGCAGGTGCGGCAAACAGTGCGGAGATGTCCGCTGCCGCCGCAGCGCGAGCAGGCGACCTGAAATTTCATCTTGCCGCTGGTTTCCGTGACGCGGCCGCTGCCGTGGCAGACGTTGCAGGTCTGCTCGCTGCCGACTGAGCCCTTGCCGTGGCAATCGTTGCAAACGTCCAGGCGCGTGATGCTGACTTTTTTCTGCGCGCCGCGCATGGCTTCGGCGAAAGAGATATCGATTTGATATTCGAGATCGGAGCCGGCTTCGGTTTCGTATCCCGCTTGCCCGGCGCCTGCGCCGCCGCCGCGGAAAAATTGGCCGAAGAGATCGCGAAAGCTGGCGCCGCCGCCCGGGGCGCCCGCGCCGCCGCCAAAATCAAAGCCGCCGAAATCGAAGTGGATGTCTTCGGGAGAGACGTTGTAGCTGCCTCCGGGGCCTTGCGGGCCGGCTTGGCCCGGCGTGTTGAAGCCGAATTGATCGTACATCTGGCGCTTTTTTGTGTCGGAGAGGACTTCGTAGGCTTCCTGGATTTGCTTGAATTTTTCTTCGGCGGATTTGTCGCCGGGATTTAGATCGGGATGGTATTTGCGGGCGAGTTTGCGATAAGCGGCGCGGATTTCTTTGACAGGCGCTTTGCGCTGGACGCCGAGGAGATCGTAGTAGTCTTGTTTGGAGGTGGTTGCCATTGTCGTTGAGTCGAAACCGTTGTTACTTATCGCCTAAACGGGCGGGTCGATTGCTATGCAATCGCTTAGCGATTGACCCCCGCCCCTACGATCAGACAATGCAAAATCAGGACCGAAAGGCAGGAGGGTCTAAAGACCCTCCCCTACAACTTCGACCATTTTGCGTTCCATTGCGTCATTTCTTGGGCTTCGCGGGCTAGCTCTTCGCGATGCCTTCGTTGCTCTTCGCTGCGGTTGGCGGAAGCTGCGTCTTTCTGATTCGCGCGATCCAGCCAGCGATCGATCCGCGCGATTTTTTCTTCCACCGTTGCCGGGTCCGAGCGGAAACGCAGCAGCGTGCCGGTGATTTCCACCGAGCGCGTCGGAAAATCCGCGGGGACATCCTGTTGCGTTTCGTAGAACAAACGGCGCCAGTCGGCGCTGGGCGATTCGGTGATGGAGACTTGAATCAGATAATAATTGTCCCGGACTTTTTGAACCGCTTGTGGCGGGCTGGCGCGCTTGATTCCGTTAGTGGGCAATCGGATCTGCTCCGCTTAGATCCTTAGGGCCCAAACTGCGGGCCCTCAGGATGACGATGTTGGCCTAGGCACAATCGCCGAGGCGATGTGTGCGCTCGAGTCCATTAATTCGGGCGCTTGGATTCGTCGACGTCTACGAATTCGGCGTCCACTACGTTGTCCTGCCCTTGGCCGCCGGAGCTTTGTGCTCCGCCTGCGGCGCCTTCCGTCGACTGCGAGCCTCCACCGCCTGCTCCTGCACCGCCCGCGGCGCCTGCAGCCGCTTGCGACTTGTAGAGGACCTCGGCGATTTGGTGCGAGGCCTTGGTCAGCGCCTCGGCGGCGGCGTTGATGCGCTCAACGTTGCCGTCGGCGATGGCGCGGCGCGTCTCTTCGATGGCGGACTCGACGGATTTCACGTCCGATTCGGAGAGCTTGTCGCGATTTTCTTTGACGACCTTTTCCGTTTGATAGACGAGATTGTCGGCGCGATTGCGAGCCTCGGCTTCGACGACACGCTTCTTGTCCTCGTCGGAGTGCGACTCGGCTTCCTTGCGCATGCGCTCGGCTTCTTCCTTGCTCAAGCCGGTCGAGGCGGTGATGGTGATCTTCTGCTCCTTGCCGGTGGCTTTGTCTTTCGCCGAGACGTTGAGGAGGCCGTTCGCGTCGATATCGAACGTCACCTCAATCTGCGGTAGGCCGCGTGGCGCCGGCGGAAGCCCGACGAGTTGGAAATTGCCGAGACTGCGATTGCCGCTCGCCACCGGGCGTTCGCCCTGGAGGATGTGAATGTCAACCGAAGTCTGATTGTCGGCCGCTGTCGAGAACGTCTCCGATTTGCGCGTCGGGATCGTCGTGTTGCGCGGGATCAGAGTGGTCATCACGCCGCCCAGCGTTTCGACGCCGAGAGAGAGAGGCGTCACGTCGAGCAACAGGATGTCCTTCACTTCCCCGCCGAGCACGCCGCCTTGAATCGCGGCGCCGACTGCAACGACTTCGTCGGGATTCACGCCCTTGTGGCCTTCCTTCCCGAAAAGTTCCTTCACGATGTTCTGGATTAACGGCATGCGCGTCTGCCCGCCGACGAGAACCACTTCGTCGATCTTGCTGGTGTCCACGCCCGCATCCTTCATGCACTTTTTGCACGGCTCGACCGAGCGGCGAACGATTTCATCCACCATGGCTTCGAGCTTGGCGCGTGTGAGTTTCTTCACCAGGTGCTTGGGGCCGGTGGCATCGGCAGTAATGAACGGCAGATTGATCTCCGTTTCCATCGTGGTGGAAAGTTCAATCTTGGCGCGCTCGGCCGCATCGCGCAGACGCTGCAACGCCATTTCGTTGCCCTTGGCGTGCAGATCGAGGCCTTCGTCCTTCTTGAATTCCTCGATGATCCAGTCGACGATCCTTTGGTCGAGGTTGTCGCCGCCGAGGTGCGTGTCGCCATTGGTGGCCTTTACTTCGACGACGCCTTCGCCGACTTCGAGAATGGAAATGTCGAACGTGCCGCCGCCGAAGTCGTAGACGGCGATGGTTTCGTCTTTCTTTTTGTCGAGGCCGTAAGCGAGTGCGGCAGCGGTGGGCTCGTTGATGATGCGCTTGACGTCGAGGCCCGCGATTTCGCCGGCTTGCTTGGTGGCCTGGCGTTGCGCGTCGTTGAAATAAGCGGGAACGGTGATCACAGCATCCTTTACTTTTTCACCGAGAAAATCTTCCGCGGCATCCTTCAGCTTGCGCAGAATCATGGCTGATATTTCGGGCGGGGTGTATTCCTTGCCTTGCGCCTGCACGGCGACGTGGTCGCCCTGACGGACGACTTTGTACGGCACCATCTTGATCTCTTCGGTCACTTCATCATACCGGCGACCCATGAAGCGCTTGATCGAATAGACGGTATTCTCCGGATTCGTGATCGCCTGGCGCTTGGCGACCTGGCCGACGAGGCGTTCGCCGGTTTTGGTGATGGCTACAACTGAAGGCGTGGTGCGCCCGCCTTCCTGGTTCGGGATTACGACCGGCTCGCCGCCTTGCATGACGGCTACGACGGAGTTGGTGGTCCCGAGGTCAATTCCTATAATCTTGCTCATTGATGGAGCTCCTTCTTTGGGCGAGGTTGCTGAGTATGGTGCGCATTGCGCTAGATACGAGAGGGAGTATACAGGTTGAGTGTATCTTTGTCAAGTTTCTTGATTTAGTCTAAGTGGCTTATAATGTGCGTCTTGCATGGATTATGTGGACGAGCGGATGGGAATGTACGATCGGCCGGCCCAACCGCAAAGGCCGAAAACCGGGAGGGTCTGAAGACCCTCCCCTACTTGCCATAATTAGGTTTGCGGCAACGCGGCGAAGGGAGAGCGTCTTCTAATTGCAAAAGAGGTTACAATAGCGATTTCCGAGTGATTAGTTCCTGCTCAGGAGGAGACTGAAGATGGCACGCGGCTGGAATTCACGCGCGAAATTGGCGGCGCGCGTGGTGGGATGGGCTGGGCTGCTCGCTTTGATCGCGGTAGCTGCAACGGCGCAGACGCAAAAGAAGGCTGCGCCGGCGGCGAAAGTTGCTGCAGCGTCGGACGAAGTGCCGGTGAAGGCGATTGGGTCTAAATCGGCGCCGATTACCATGGAAGTTTTCAGCGACTACCAGTGCCCATCGTGCAGAATGCTGTACGAGCAAACGCTGAAGCCGCTGATCAACGAATATGTCTCGACCGGGAAGGTTTACCTGATACACCGGGATTTTCCGTTGCCGATGCATAAATATTCGACGGATGCAGCGCGCTGGGTGAATGCTGGCGCGAGGCTTGGCCGCTACCCGGAAGTCGAAGCGGCGCTTTACGACAATCAGGATGCGTGGGCTGCCGATGGAAATATCCAGAAGTTTGTAGCCGCGGCGCTTTCGCCGGCCGAATTTAAGCGCGCCGAATCGATGGTGAAGGCTTGCGAGGCGGCCGGGATCAAGCCGGCCACCGCGACTACTGGGGCGCAAACGGGCCACGGGTGTTCGATTGACGTAGCGATCGAGAAAGATAAAGCACTGGGAAACACTGTGCCCGTGACGCAGACTCCGACGTACCGCTTTTATCACAATGGAACAGAATTTCCTCCGACGCCGGGATATGTTTCCTGGCCGATCCTGAAGCAATTCCTCGATAGCGTGCTGGCGCAATAGGATGAGCGAATCAAGAGCCAGCGGTGCGGGTCGACTTCTCTTGATTGCTGGCAGAATTGTCCTGGGCGGCATATTTATAGCCGCGGGCTTCGTAAAATTGCGGCCGGTCGTGTCGACGATGCCGTGGTCCGCGGCATCGTTGAAGACTTCGCTGGCGATGTTTGCGATGCAGGTGGATTCGTATCAGATGCTGTCTTCGTGGCAAGCGAACTTTGTGGCGCACATGCTGCCGTTTTTCGAACTTTTGATTGGCGTGTGGCTGGTCAGCGGGGCTTGGCTGCGGATACCGTCGCTGCTGACCACGCTGATGCTCGGCGGATTCCTCACGGCCATGATCCGGGCGTATGCGCTCGGACTTGAAATTAATTGCGGCTGCTTCGGCCCCGGCGAAAAGGTGGGTCCGATGTCATTCATGCGCGATGGATCGTTCTTTGTTCTTTCGCTGGCTGTGACCATTGGAGCGTTTATCATGGCGCGGAAGAAATCGGCGCCGGAATCTTCTACCGCCTCAACTGCCGAGTTGCAGCAGGCTCGCTGATTCATTCCGTTCGACGCCAGGAGTCTTCCGGCCCGGCTTTTTCCCTTTCGTTTGTCACCGCGTTTACGTCCGTAACTCCGCATCCAGTGCCATAGGATTCGGCGCAAATTCTTGCTACGCTGGCGTGGGAAATTGCCAATGAACTCAGCCAGCGCACAAATAAAAAAAACGGCGATAAGCGGCGCAGTCCCTGGCATTTCTGGTCGATACACGCACACGAGCATAAATCGCCGTAAGCTCCTGAAAACAAAGCACCGGCGTCATTTCTGGTCGATACAAAATGGCACCCCTCAAGAGTGTTCTTAGCCGCTCGCAAAGGCCTTGGCCCAGCCTCTGAGCGCGCGAGTCCTACGCGTCCTGTTCGGCACCGCATCTTCCCCCGCCAACACTAAAACGATAGAATGTGCCGCCTTCTACCGGAGCGAACCAGCCATGCGTCATTCGAACATCGCACAAAGGTTTTTCATCCTCGCATTTCTCGCCGCGGGCGCGATTCCGGTCGCGCCGGCGCGGGCGCAGTCGAACACTGGCGCGGGGAAAAAGCTGACCGTCGAGCGGATGTTCAGCGCGCCGAGCCTTAGCGGATCACTGGTCCACGGCATCGAATGGAGTCCCGACGGAAAGCGCGTGTCCTATTTCCAGCGCACGGGAACTGGTCGGGACGCGGCGACAGATCTTTGGGTGATGGACGCTTCGAGCGGGCAGAAGAGCGTGCTGGTGAGCGCGAAGATGCTCGGTTCACTGCTCGAGCCGGAGAAACAAAAGGCCACGCAAGGGACAGGCCTCGCGCGCGCAACGCCGCAGGATTATCAATGGGCGCCCGATGGCAAGGGGCTCCTATTTGTGAGCGACACGCAGCTCGTATGGCTTGATCTTGCAAGCATGTCGCGGAAGCTGCTGATTAGTGGCGAGCAAGAGATTGAAGACTCGCGGCTTTCGCCCGACGGCAAGTGGGTCAGCTTCGTGCAGAATTTCAATTTGTGGACTTTGAATCTGGCGAGCGGCGAAAAGAAGCAGCTCACGCAAGGCGGCTCCGAGGAAATTCTGAAGGCCAAGCTCGACTGGGTTTATCCCGAGGAGCTGTCGAGCCGCACGGCGTACTGGTGGTCGCCGGATTCGACGCGAATCGCTTATTTCGAAATGGACGAGCGGCCGGTGACGAAGTACGCGATCTACGACATGAGCAGCGACGTGGGCGGAATCACGATCACGCGCTATCCGCAGGCGGGCGAGCCGAACCCCATCGTGCGCGTCGGAGTGATTCCGGTCGGCGGCGGCGAGACGCAATGGATGGACACCGGCGCGGACGCGAATGTCTATCTTGCACGCGTGAATTGGCTGCCCGACGCGAAACAGATTTCGATCGAGCGGCTCAATCGCGCGCAGACGAGGCTCGATTTGCTGCTTTGCGATGCGGCGACCGGCGCTTCGAAGTCCATTCTCACCGAAGAGGATCCCTACTGGATCAACGTCAGCGATGATCTTTACTTTTTCTCCGACAGCCAGCGGTTTCTGTGGTCAAGCGAGCGAAACGACTTTCGGCTTATCTACCTCTACGACATCAGCGGCAAGCTGCTGAAGCAAGTGACTACCGGCGACTGGAACGTGACGAGCACCGAGGGGTTTGGACCGCGCGCGACGAATGGATTAATCGTGAATGAGGCGCGCGGAGATGTTTTCTTTCAATCGGACAAAGGCAATCCCCTCGAGACGCAGCTCTATCGCGTCTCGCTGATGGATGGAACGGTGAAGCAGATTACGCAAGGCGCGGGCGTTCATGAAGCGGTGCTCGCGCCGGATGCTTCCGCCTACGTGGAGATGTTCTCGAGGGCGGAAACGCCGCCGCGGCAGAGCGTATATCGAGCCGATGGAGAATTAGTGGCGACTCTGGTGGAAAACAAAGTGCCGGAGCTCGACGAGTACAAGCTGCCGCGAGTGGAATTCACGACGATCAAGACCGCAGACGGAGCGACGCTTTACGCGAGCATCATCAAGCCGCCCGACTTCGACGCCGCGAAGAAATATCCGGTGCTGGTGGAAGTGTACGGCGGGCCGGGCGCGCAATCGGTGAAGGACCAATGGAATCCGGGCCAATTCTGGTCGAAGCTGATGGCTCAGCGGGGCTACATCGTGTGGTCACTCGACAATCGCGGATCGCTCGGCCGCGGGCACAAATTCGAAACTCCGATTTATCATCACTTCGGCAAACTCGAATTGGACGATCAAGTTGCCGGCGTGAACTATTTGAAATCTCTCCCATATGTGGATGCGAAGCGCATCGGCGTTTGGGGCTGGAGCTACGGCGGCTACATGACGCTGCAGGCGCTGTTTCATGCGTCGGATGTTTTCAAGACCGGCGTGGCGGTGGCGCCGGTGACGGATTGGCATCTCTATGACACGATTTACACCGAACGCTACATGGGATTGCCTAGAGATAATGAAGAGGGCTATCGCGATTCTTCGCCGGCAAACTTCACGCAGAATTTGAAGGGACGGCTGATGGTGGCGCACGGGACCGGCGACGACAACGTGCATTTTGCGAATACGGCGCTGATTCTGAATAAATTCATCGACGCCGATGAATATCCGGAGCTGATGATCTTTCCGGGACGCGGGCATCCGATCGGCGACCGCGCCGCGCAGGTAGACCTTTTCAACCGGATCGAGCAATTTCTGCTCAATAATTTATAGGCGCGAGCGATAAACTAGGATGATTCGATCACGCGGCTCGACGCGCGCACTGGGGATTTCGCATCCAAGATGGCGATGAACGCACGTAGCTCGTGGCGGCTTCCAATTGGACTCGCCGGGTTTTGTATTGCCGCCGCGATGGCGGCTCCCGCGGTTAGAGCGCAACAGCAAGAAACGACGCCTGCTTCTCCCGGACAGCAAAAGATTCAGCCGGAGATGCGCAGCGGGCCTTCTCTGGAAGAAGCTTTCAATCACATGTACCGGCTGCAGTTTCCGGAGGCGCGCACCGAGATCGCCGCGTATCAGAATCTCCATCCCAACGATGCGCTGGGCAAGGCCGCGGAGGCGGCTGCCTATCTCTTCGAGGAATTCGAGCAGAAGGGCGTGCTCACTTCGGCGTTTTTCCTGGATGACAAGCGATTCCTCGGCGGGGTCGAGGGCTCGCCGGAAGTGAATCGCAACTTGAAGTTTCTCGAAGCCAACCGCCAGGCGCGCGCCATGGCTCAAGAGCGATTGCGGAGTTATTCGCGCGATCCCGATCCGCTGCTGGTGCTGTCGATCGCCGATGGAATGGAATCGAATTACGACGCGATGATCGAGAAGAAGCAGCTCGCAAGTCTTTCGATGCTGAAGCAAGCGGACGCGGAAGCGACGAAGGTGCTTTCCATCGATCCTGATGCGAAGGACGCCTACGTTTCGCTTGGCTCCGCGAATTATATAATCGGCTGCCTGCCGGGATACAAGAAGGCGTTCCTGTGGTTCGGCGGCGTCCACGGCGACAAGCAGCGCGGCATCGAGCAAATGCACTCGGCCGCAGCGGGCGGACATTTCTTGCGTCCGTTTGCGAAGATCATGCTGGCGCTGGCTTACGAGCGCGAGCACCAATACAAGGAAGCGGGCGCGCTGCTCGCTGAGCTGCACAAAGAGTTTCCGGAGAATCCCCATTTCGGCGCGGAAATGGCGATCGCCGAAAAAGCAGCGGGGGCTAAGTGAGGACGCTTGGGATGGATTTGTGGCTGCGGAAATTAGCGGCGCCGCGGAGAATTTCTTTGCCGCTCGCGATTTTGCTTGCCGTTTGCCTCGCCGGATTGATGGGCTTGGCGCATCCGGTTCGCGGTTCCGCGAAAACTGAATCCGGGCTATTTGAAATCAAGAAGATTGGCGACGGTGTTTATGCCGCGATATCTCCGGGCGAGAGCAAGGCTGGGGCGAACGCTGGATTCGTGATCGGCGATGACGGCGTGGCGGTGATTGATACGTTTGAGGATGCCTCGGCGGCGAAAGTTCTGCTCGAGGAGATTCGCAAAACGACGAAGTTGCCGATTCGATTCGTGGTGAACACGCACTATCACATCGATCATGTGGCCGGGAACGGCGTGTTTGCGGAGGCGGGCGCTGTGATCGTGGCGCATCGCAACGTGCGCGAGTGGATTCACACTGAGAATTTGAAATTCTTTGGGGACAAGATCACGCCGGAAGAAAACACGATGGTGGAATCGCTCGTGGCGCCTGTGGTTGTGTATTCGGATTCGCTTGAGCTTTATTTGGGATCGCGGCGGCTGGCGCTGCACTTTTATCCGGGGCACACGGGCGGAGACACCGTAGTCGAGGTGCCGGATGCGCATGCGATTTTTTGCGGAGATCTTTTTTGGCGGAAGACCCTGCCGAATTTGATCGATGCTTCGACGGATCGATGGGTCGAGACGCTCGACAAACTTGCGGGCGTCGCGCCTCAGGGGAGTTACGTTCCCGGTCACGGAGATGTCGGCACCTTGGAGGATGTGAAAGACTTTCGCGGATATCTCGTTGAGTTGCGCAGTGCCGTTGCGGCGGCGCAGGCGAGTGGGAAATCAGGCGCCGACGTCGTTCAGGCGGTCCTGCCGGATTTGCAGGCGAAGTACGGAGGCTGGGATTTCTTCAAATATTTTGCCAAGAGCAATATTGCGGATACGGCGAAGGAATTGAAGGGCGAGAAGCGCATTCCTGCGGCGGCGAAAGATTAAATCGTCGGAGTGATTTGGCGTTTGTGGGCCGCGGTCGATTGCGGCCCTTGGCGGAGATTGTGGTCGTCAGATGCCGGCGGGGACGCCGGCGCTACCACTTCACTCTTACGCGATAGTTGAGTGTTGAGTTGCCGTCCTTTGCTACTGGAATTTCGAAGGCTACTGTGCTGGAATCTAGTTTCGTCCATTTGTAATTGGACTTCAGGACTTCCCAATCGCCGCCGATGGGCTCGCGGACTTCGACATTTACATCTGAAGTTTTGTGATTGCGCAGCGCGATTTCGTATTCGAATTCGTACACGCGATCGCTGATTTTGCGGAAGTCGGTTTCTTTGCGCTCGCAGACTACGTCGAAGGCGTCGCCGACGTAGATGGCAACCTTCTCATCTTTCGGCGTATGGCCGATATGATCCTCGCCCACGAGCTGGATTCCGCCTTTCGAATCCGACTGATAGACTCGGAAATTGCCGGCCGGGAGCGGCATTCCCAATCCCGATTTCTCATCGTTCTTGAAGCGGTAGTTCACTTTCACGGTTTGAGGAATCGGATTCCCGAGGCCTTGCGATGCTCGGTAATAATAAGGCTGGCCTTCAACCAGAAGGAATTTCTCGACGGGGATCGCGGTCGCGTTTAGAAGGCTGATCTGCTTCGATTCCTTGTCGGCGATCGATGTGCGGCGCTCGAGCGAATAGAGATGATATTCGGAAAAGTTTTCCTGCTCGAATTGTGGCGCCGCCTTTGCCTCTTTCATCGCCAAAGCCACACCCGCAGTGGCGTTTGCACCGCTGGCCGACACGCGGTGCAGTTCTCCCGCGACGAGCTGCAGCTTGGCATTTTTGTATCCGGTACCGCTGTTGTTGCTTAGCGTGACCCAGCCGTCGAGATCGGCGGCTTTGTCGTCGCGGCTGACGGTGAGCACATAGTCCGCGTTCCAATTCATATTGTTGGTGAGATAGGAAGCTTCGACGCGCTGAGATTTCGGGCCGCTATTTTCGAGCATCCAGAGAAGCGTCGGCTGGCTGTAAAGATTCTCGGGCAGATCGGGAAAGCGATAGGACTCTGCGGGCATGCCGGTAACGATTTCATCGCCAATTTTCCAGACCGGGCCACCATTGTCGGCCAGCAGAAGCGCTTTGGTCTCGACCCACTTGGTGGAATTGTTTTCGGTCTCGCGATGAACGAGCGTGACTTCTTTGCCGACGTATTTTAGGAGCAGCTTGCCGGGATCGAGAAGATCGTATTCGTAATTCTGCTCGATGACGCTGAGGTGCGCGGGCTCGGTGAGCGAGCGGAAATGCACGGTCGCCGGATTGATCGAGGCGGCGACGTCTTCGAATTTCAGAGAGAAGTCGCCGCTGGGCAAAGTGAGCTGGCGGACATCACGGACGAGGGCGACATTCGAGTTGTAGACGGTGACGTTGAGATCCACCTGATCTTTCTGCGTGGTGGAAGGAGTATCGGGCGCCGCGGGGGCCGGTGCAGCGTGGACACGGCCGAAATGCCACTGCGACGGCGCGAAAGCAGCCACGCCCGCGGCGAGCGCGATGATGGCCAGCGTGGATTGAAACTTGTGTCGGATCATTCGATCCTCCCAATGTAATTGCTGCGCGATTTCATCTCGATACTTAGAACGAGGCGAAGAGGATTTCTTGCACTCAGCTAGTGCAACTTCTTGCCCTTCTTCCAGGAGCGCCCGCCATTTTTGGTGGAGAATGTGGCGCCGTCGCTCGCAGTGATGGTGGCGACGTTGGCATCCTGCGCGACGACGGATACGAGATCTCTTGGCGTTGGCGACTTGACCCGCTGCCAGGTTTCGCCGTCTTCGGTGCGGAGAATCGCGCCACCGCTGCCAACGATCCAGCAAATTTTCGGCGTGGGAGCGATCCCGGCGGCGAGTCGCAACTCGGGTTCGGTGAGCTGCGCTTGCCAGGTAGCGCCGACATCGCGCGAGAATTGAATTTCATCGGAGCCCGCGACGCGCCAGAAAATGCTGGCATCGGGGGTGGGAATGACGATGGGCTTCGATTGATCCTGTTTGAAGCGCGAGGTTACTGCTTCAGCCTGCAGCGGCGCGCTTTTTTGCGTGGTGACGCCGGCCGCGGATCGCCCGAGTTTACCGCCAACAACGCCGCCAGCGGTATGGGGCGCAGCGGCATTTTGATTTGTAGGGCCTTTACTCACGTCGGGAGCGGTGGCAGGAGGAGGCGCCTGAACGGTCACGGCGAGTTGATCGGACTGAACTTCGACGGTCTCGTTCGCTGCCGGCGGTGTAGGCTGCGACGCCGACGCGGGAGGCGTCGCCTGTGCGTATGCGCCGCCTGCCACCTCTCCGTGCGCAGCACCTGCGCTAGAACCGCCTCGAGTTCTTTCGGGCGCTACGGGAGCTTTTTTCTTCGTCTCTACGTCGCTCTCCTTGCGAGGTTTGGCCAGAGATTTTTCGTCTCCGAGCCGCTTGTTCGCGTCGGCATCGGACCGGCGTTCGGCGGTGTCGAATGAGTCGGCGCTCTTCGCGCGCGGCGAAGGTGGGGCTTCCGATTTCTTCGCCTGGGCAGACGGTGCCGGCGACACTTCGACCGCCTGAGACGCTGGCGGGAGCGCCGGCTGAGGCGCGGCTGCCGGGGGTTGGCTTTGCGCGACGATCGGCGCGACGGAGGCAGTCTTCTGCGCTTCGAATGGCTTGCGGACCGTGACCCACGCGATGAAAATTGTCAGAGCCGCGGTGACGGGCACGAGCAATCGCCAATCCCAGAGCCATGACATCGGGCGAGAGCCGGAGGCCGCGCGCTCGGGTTCGGCGCGGGCGAGGGCGGCGAGCTGGCGGCGGCAATGCGCGCAATTTGAAACGTGCAGATCACACGCGCGGAGTTCCTCGGCGGTCAGAGTGCGTTCATAGTACGCCGCGAGCTGGCTGGCATCGAGGCAGTCGGATTCGGGCGCGGCCGGGCCGGACGCAAGTCCGCGCCGCAGCATGGCTCCGAATTCCCTGTCGTTATCGCGCGGATTCATCCGGCCTTTCCCTTCACTTAGAACGATACTCCGGTCACATCTTGCAGCGCAAAGGCGCGCATGCGTTCATTCCTTCTTCGACAAAACGCGCGTGAGATCAAACGGCCATTCTTCGCGCGCGTATTCATAGCAAAGCTGCACCTGGGCTTCGCTGAGCCGCTTCTTAACGCGCAGCGCTGCGTCCACCTGGTGATGAAGATCGCGGCGGGCGCGGTCGAGTTTGCGCGAGACCGTGGCTTCGTGTTCGCCGACGAGGCGGCCGATTTCCGCCAGCGTGAGACCTTCAATGTAATAGTAGGAAAGGCGCAGGCGATCGTGCGGCTCGAGAGCGGCGAGAGCTTCGGAGAGCACGGCTTGCAGCAGCGCGAGATAGCGGCCGCGTTCGGGATCGGATGCATCGTTTTGCGCGGGCGGGTCGATTACCGGGCGCGGGTCATCGTCGCTGGTGGCGGCATCGATAGAGTCGATGCGGCGCGTGCGGCGAAGTTCGTTGACGTGGCGCTGCGCGAGAATGGCGCGAAGCCAGGTGCCCAGCTTGCTGCGGCCGTGGAAATAGTCGAAGAGCGTACGGCGTCGGCCTTCGCGGGCTTCCAGGCCGTAGAGTTCGGCGTAGAGGGAATCGGCCAGCTCGCGGCCGGTGGATTCGCCGGCGATTGCGCGGGCGGCGCGATACAGCTCGGCGCGATACCGCGAGATGAATTCTTCCCAGGCGCGCGAATTTCCAGCGCCGCAGGCGCAGGAGAGAGCGAGATCGGGAAGATTCAGCGATTCGAGATAGGCGTTGATCTCGCGCGCGGCCGGTTGTGCGCCGCGAAATCGCGACGTGGCGCTGCGTTCCAGCGCTTCGCGAAACGCATCGACGCTTAGCGCCCAATCCGACGGCGCGGCAGCGAGCTTGTACAGCCGCTCAGCGGTGGATGCGAATTCGGGCGCGAAGCGCAACGGCGTCGGCAATTTGCAGGCTCCGGGGCCGGGTCGAAATCCCGATAATAGATGATACCTGAGAGGACACGCGAGTTGTCCGAAACGTCTCTGATTTAAACCCGCGGCGCGATTTGACTTCCCTCGAACGGCTTTCTACGATTCTTGCGAGATGTACGCTTGCCGCGAGTGCGAACAGCCGTTGAATCAAGCGACGGAGGTTTGTCCGTACTGCGGCGCGGATTTAACAGCGGCGGCGCTGGAGGAAGGCGGGACCGCGAAGAAAAAGTCGCGGCTTGGAAAGTCCGTGGCGGTCTGGGGAATCTTGATCGCTTCGGTGTGGGCGATCGTTTGGTTCGTGCTTCCGCCGCGGCCTGAGGCTTCGAAGGGCGAGGCGGAGAAGAGCGCGCTCGCAGCGCTCGCCGATGTGCGTGGGGCGCTCGCGTCGTATGCGGCCGCGACCGGAAATTATCCGCCGTCCATCGAGCCGCTGGGCGCGCCCTCGCGCTCTGCGATTCAGACGGCCCAAAGTGCGGGGTACGAAATTCAATATGCGCCGGCGACCGCCGATGACTCCGGGCGCATCAAGTCTTTTGTGTTGCTGGCGCGACCCGGAAATTTCGGCTACCGTAATTTCTATACGGATGAAACCGGCGTGATTCACGCCACCAGCGCGAATCGCGCGGCCACGCCGCAGGATCCTGAATTTCGCTGAGCCACGATGAGAAATCGTCAACCGCAGTGCGTGCCGAACCGATGATGCGATGCGCGATAACGCGTCTCGCGCTGATCAGCATCGTTCTGGCCGGGGGCGCCTCGGCGCGGGCTTATGAAAATCCTCTCAAGAAAGCCGAATGTCGCGGATGTGGCGATGGAATCTGCCATGAAGCGCAGAACTCCCACGACGCGATGGACCATCAATCGATGGACCAAGACGCGATGGACCACAGCGCGATGGGACACGACCATCCTGCGACGCTGATCGGAACAATTCTGCATCATGCTGATTCTGGCACCGACGTCGAGCCTGCTTCGCTGGCGCATCAGGCCTGGATGCTCACGCGCGGCAATTGGGCTTTTATGGTTCACGGCGTCGTTTTCGTGAACGAGATTCAGCAGAGCGGACCGCGCGGCGGCGATAAATTTTTCGGCGAGAGTTGGTTCATGGGATCGGCGCAACATGACGCCGGACCCGGCAAGTTTACGGCGCGCGCGATGCTGAGTCTCGATCCGGGGCTGATCTCCAAGCGGCGCTATCCGGAGCTATTTCAACTCGGCGAGACCGCGTTCGGAAATCCGATCGTGGACGGCCAGCATCCGCACGATTTTTTCATGGAACTCGCGGCGATTTACGATTGGAAAATCGGCGAGCGGAGCTTGCTTTCGTTCTATGCCGCGCCGATAGGCGATCCTGCGCTCGGGCCGCCCGCCTATGCGCATCGCGCATCCGCCAGCGAGGATCCGCTCGCCGTTCTCGGCCATCACATGCAGGATTCCACGCACATTGCCGATGAAGTCGTCACAGCCGGGTACGCCTATCGCATCGTGCGCTTCGAGTTTTCCGGCTTTCACGGCCGCGAGCCCGACGAGAACCGCTGGAACATCGACGCGGGAGCGATCGATTCCTGGTCGGCGCGGCTCACAGTGAGCCCGACGCCGAATTGGAGCGGCCAATTTTCGCTCGGGACGCTCAAGAGTCCCGAGGCGCTCAGCCCGCTGGAAGATTTGAGGAAGATGACAGCATCGGTTGAATACAATCGCCCGATTTCGCGTGGGAGCTGGGCTTCATCGCTCGTTTGGGGAAGAAATCGATCGCTCGCGACCGGCGAAGTGTTGAACAGCTACCTGCTCGAATCCACCCTGCACTTTCTTTCGCACAATGCAGTCTGGGGACGCATCGAAAACGTTGACCGGACCAATCTGCTTCTGCTCGGGGAGAATCCCGAACCTGCAGGCTTCGAAGAACATTTCCTGGCGCGGATTCAGGCCTATACGGCGGGATACGATCGCGAATTCCCGGTGCTGCCGCATTTCTCGACAGCGATTGGCGCGCAGGCGACGTTCTACGGCAAGCCCGAACTATTCAACGCAATCTACGGCACGCATCCGATGGGCTTCGTCGCGTTCGTCCGGATTCGGCCTGAGGGCTCTTCGCGCTAAGCCGGCGTCCCCGCGGTGAGCCGATGCCGCTTCGCCCGGCCGGGTCACCTCGGGAATGTTATACTTGTTGGGCAGCCTCGAATTGTTCAGCCCTATTTCCGCGGAGAGGTGCTGGAGTGGCCGAACAGGGCTGCCTGCTAAGCAGTTACACCCCAAAAGGGTGTCGGGGGTTCGAATCCCCCCCTCTCCGCCATACTCAAAATTCCCAAGAAAAACGCTAGGTGTCACCACTTTTGGCTGCTGGTGTTGCCACTTTTCAATTTTCCCTGTCAAGCGAATCAAAAACGCTCAGTACTATATCTGCGTGGAAAGCGACAGGGACATGGCGGCACCAGCAATCTATGAGCGACTTCGCGGCAAAGGCTATCCGTGGAAACGGGTGAACGACTGCTACAAGAACGGGCAGCCAAAGGTCAGCCCCGATTCCTTCCAATACGCCCTCCGCTACACCCTCCACGGCGTCCGGCGATTCCAGCCATTTAAGACATTAGAAGACCTGACTGTCGGGCTTGGGCGGGTGGACGTTCAGATTCTCGCCGCGAAGAATGGCGTCGAATTACTCAATGAGATGACTGCGAAACAGGGCAACAAAGCTGAGACGCTGACCTCAGCCGTGAAGCGTTACAACGATGAAGTCAAAGCGAACAAGGAGCACAGAACTTGGTGCGCCTATCAAAACTCACTGCGACACTTCCTCACATCTTGCCGCAAAACTACGGTTCAGCAGGTGACGCGAGAGGATTTGCTGGCGTTCAAGACATACTGCAAGTCCACTAAGGGGCACTCGGACGGCACCATCTACAATAACTTCCTCAACGTGATGGTCTTCCTGAAATGGGCGATTCATCCGACCGGCATCAAGTCCGAGGACTGGCCGAAGAAACCCAAGCCAGACCCAGAAGAGTACAGCGAGGAAGAACTCGAAGCCATGTTTCGGGTCGCCGACGCAGAGGAACGACTCATCCTAAAATCGTTCTTGTTTTCCGCTATGCGTGACGGTGAACTAGCTCACCTGACCTATGGCGATATTGACTTCCGCGACTCAATCTGGCGTGTGCGAGCAAAGCGGCAGTGGAATTGGAAACTCAAAACAGAAGCCGCTCAGCGTGGCGTTCCTGTAAGCCCAAGACTGACCGAGAAGATTCAAGAGCGGATGGAGATGAATGGCAAGAAGCCGAGCGACCTCATCTTCCCGGGCGGTAACGGCGGGCCTGATGTTCACTTGCTCCGTATCGTAAAGGCCGTTGCCAAGCGAGCGGGTCTCGACCCGGACGGGGTCTACTGTCACAAGTTCCGCAGCACTCAAATCACGCGGTGGCTACAAGCAGGGTGCTCGCCAACCGACGTAGTGCGATGGGTCGGCCACGAGAACCTCGACACCATCATGATTTACGCGGCAAAGGTTGACCTGCGAAACAAGAACAAGCGGGCGAAGGCTGACGCAGCGTCAGAGAGATTTGTGGAGGTCGGGGATTGACGAGATGTGTTAGACAGTTGTCACGAAATCTGTCACGCCTTTTACAGGCGCGTTGAAGCGCCAAGAGGAGACATCAACATGCAGCCCCAAAAACGTAGGACGTAGCCGCCCGCCAGAGGTAAACGGCGGTAGCGGCAGAAGGCAATTTCATGGAACCTTTGCTCGAAGTACATGAAGTCTCTCGAATCCTCAACCTATCTCGCCATAGTATCTACGTCTTAGTACGTTCCGGCAAGCTGCGAGCCTACCGCATCGGACGCCGATGGATGTTCGAAGAACGTGACATCCGCACGTTCATGTCTTCGGTCGAAGTGGGTGCCGCATGAACACGGCGCAAGCGATACGTTCCCTCGAACAGGTCGCAGTATCAGCCTAACGGAATCGACGCGATGAGCGATGAGCCGCGCAATCCCCGTCGTTGGAACCCCTAGGTTCAGTTGACCGACGTGCACGGCGAAAGAGCGGCCGCCCGGTCATGGGCGCAAGACGGTCTCGAAGGCCCCGACGTTATTGTTGATTTCGGAACGGAATCAGGGCGCATGGATGCGCTGCGGAAAACCACCGGAAATCAGTGTCCTTGAGCACTCCGGGTCGGCGAAATGCGGGACGGTGACCGCTTGAAGTGAGTTTGTCGCCGCTCGGTTGCAAGGGTTGTCTGCCAGAGCTTCGCCAACACTTCCTCGACAATCTGGCGCTTCTCAATTGGGGAGAAAGGCTTGATGAAGGACAGAGTCCACGCAACAATGCGGCGCACCGCGTCGTCCTTGCCACATGTCTTTGCAGCGCCGCCGCTAGCCGCACCGGGCTTTCGTTCTGGTTTCGGTCCGTGCTTCTCCGTCGCGGGATTCTCGCCTTCAATGAGGCGGCGAACGTGGCGGTCGGAATACTTCAGGTGCTTCTCGCAGAACTCTGTCCAAGTCTTGCAGCCCATGATGGTGCCGCCATCATCGACTCGGCTGAGATTGAAGAACCGCTTACGAAGCTCAACACAGAGCGGCCGCAGTTCCTTCAGCCGCTTGCCGACTGCGTCGTACCGGCGCTTGAACTCGGAGGCGAGAACCTCGTCGTCCATCGCTCGGAGCGAACCGGACATTTTGTCCGGTTCAGCCATGGCGATTGCCCTCGTGGCCTGCCTCCTGTACTTGAGACCGTTTGGCCGCTTTGTCAACGGGTTTTCCTGAGTGCGCAGTACGGCGTGTGCCTGTGCTTCGGGTCCGCTTTCCTTGCGTCGAATGCGATGATGCGCCGTGCGATGTGCTCGGCGATTGCCGGGACGACGGCGTTTCCGCACGCACGGAGTCGAGCCAGTTCGGTGGGAAGCCCATGAGCCACAGGCTCAAAGCACTGTTCGGGCGCTCGCCAAACTCGCCCACTGCAACCCCGGAATTGTCGGAGTACCCATTCAGCTTGTGAACTTCGTTCCGCCGCTTCGTCCACTTCAGGATGGATTCGTCCGAGAATTTTGCCACGAAGGCGTCCGCCGCGGTCGGCGTCTGCCAGTTTGATTCCTCCGCCGCCATTCCCCGTATTGTGCCGCTGGGGGGCAGGTTCTGCTCCCGCAGCTTGCGGTTGTGCTTCCCCATCCGCCCCGTTCCCATTTCCGCCCGCCGGGCGTCCGAGCCTGTCAGCATGGGCCAGTCGGACTCGTCCGCCACCAACTGGAATATTCCGGAGTAGCCTCCGTTTTTCTTGCGCTTTCGCTCCATGTTGCGGCGGTTCGCCTGAACCGAAAACCGAGCCTTTACCGCATCGGAAGCCAACGGGGTAGGCCACGACGAAAAGGCGCTCACGCTTGTGCGGGTAGCCGAAGTCCATAGCACGATAAGTTTCCCATTCCGCATCGTACCCCGCTTCGAAAAGACCACCAAGGACCACCCCGAGGCCATTAACCGCGAGGGCAGAAACGTTTTCCACGACGACGTATCGCGGTCGTATCTCGCGTACAATCCGTAGATAAGCCGACCAAAGACTGCTTTGAGGTCCTTCGACGATGCCACGCATTTGCCCGGCGGTGCTGATATCGGTGCAAGGAAACCCGCCGCTGACGATAGCCACCGCTTGAAGGCAATGCGTTCCGACAGAGAGAATGTCGGCAAACCTTTGGGCAGAGGGAAAATGCTTTTCAAGGACTTTCGTCGCATACGGGTCTATCTCCACCTGCCACACCGTCTCCACCCCGGCTCTTGAAAAGCCTAAGTCGAATCCGCCGATTCCGGAGAATAAGGAGCCGTGGGTGAGCATCAACCTCGATGCTGACCCGCCGATGGCCGCCGCCGCGCCTGTACTAAGGTACAGGCGTGCCCGGAAAGTACCGCCAGTGCGAGCTGGCGGGAGGCAAGACCGAAGCGCCAATTTTGGCCGTCTGCGCAGAGTGGCAAATTTCTTGACTACGACATTCTTCAGTGAAGTCTGTTTATTTTCTTTTTGGAGAGACTCAATGAATGCGCTCAAGACTATCAACGAACTCGCACCTGACACGATTCAAAACTACCGCTCGAAACTGCGGCGCATGTTCCTGCGCCTGCCCTCGCTACCCGACGACGAAGCCGCAACACTGAAGCAGAAGATTGCAGGGCTGGAAGCACAGCTTGGCATCAAAGCCGAGAGCATTGGCGGCCCCGGCCGCCCGCGCCGTCCCGAAGGTACCCGGCCTGACGTGGAACAAGCTAGTTCCGCTAACTAAATAAAAAAACAACTACGGACTGCCTCTTTGAAGCCCGGATGTTCCGGGCTAAGCGAGATACCAGAGAGGCAGAGATGAGTACACACGCAAAGGGTTCGCAGCAAATCAATTGGGATGACGTGCGGAAGGCCCACGCCATCCTGCATCAACCCGGCCAGCAGGTCGAAGTGCGGGTCCTGCTCAAAGAGGGCGGAGCCATGAGCGGTCGCTTCGACAATGTAGAGAAGATGCTCGGCTGGCTCAAGGACGCCGACAGCCCTGACGTAGCTGTCGCGTGGTGGACTATCCAGAAGCTAAGCCCGGAGCCTGCCACGAACGACTTGCAGCCCCGCAAGGGCAGCGGCAATGAATCCATGGCCGCCCGCCACTGGATTTTCATCGACATTGACCCGGTTCGGGAGAGCGACCCCGGGTCTGATGAAGAACTGGCGGCCGCAGAATCCAAATACGAAGCCGTCCTCGTCGCGCTACGTGAGCGCGGCATCGAGCCGGGGATGACAGCCATGAGCGGGAACGGCTACCACATCTACGTGCCGGTCGATGGCTGGCCGAATGATGTGGAACACAACGGTCTGGTGAAGGCGCTCATCGGGATGCTGGACACCAAGTTCTCGGACGACCGAGCGAAGGTTGATGCAGCTACAGCGAACGCAGGCCGCCTTGCCAAGGTTCCCGGCACCGTATCGCGCAAGGGTCAAGAGACGGGCCTTCGACCGTATCGCACAAGCTGCGTGCTGCTCTCGAATGCCGTGGCTCCTTATCCCGCGAGCGCAATCAAGTCCGTGGTCGAGGCGGAGGGCTGGAAACCTCAACCGAAAAAGGCTGCCAAGAAGACAGCGGGTCTCGACCCCGACTTCGATGTCGACGATTTCGCGGAGTGGTGTGGGGTGACCGTCGAAGGTGAGTTCGAGAAAAACGGCTGCACCTTTTATGCTTTGGACGAATGCCCGATGGCCGGACATCGCCATCGCGGTACGCTCGGCAAGACGTGCTTTATCGTAGGGGATTCGCTCGGGTTTGAATGCTTCTCCGACGACTGCTCCGATTACAGAATCGGCGACGTGCTCCGCAAGTTCAACGAGGAGAATGGACGCTACGAAGGACCGTTGTTCATTGAGCCTGATTTATCCGACCTCTTCCCGGTGGACGACATTGACGATGTGGCCGAGCCGGAATCGGAGCCGCAGCCATCGGGAATCCAAGAACCACCGGCTGCGGCCATTGAGCCTGAGTCCCGAACCGAGGAAAAAGACGAGCCGAAACCGCCCACGGTTGAAGGCGAAATCTACCTCACCGACCTTGGGAATGCGAAACGCTTCGTCAAGCGATGTGGCAACGATATCCGCTACTGCAATCACACGAAGAAGTGGTACGTCTGGACCGGCCGCCGATGGGCGATAGACGACAAGGGCGCGGTCACGAAGAAGGCAAAGCGTGTCGTGCAGTCCATCCTTGCCGAAGCAGCCGAAATCGAGGACGAGGAAACCCGCAAGGCATACATCCAGCACGAACGCAGAAGCGAAGCCAAGAACCGCCTCGATGCCATGGTCGGCCTCGCTCAATCCGAGGGCGATGTCCCGGTGCGCCTCGACGACTTCGACCCCAATCCCATGCTTCTCAACACAGTGGGCGGGACGATAGACCTTGAAACCGGGAATCTCGACATCCACCGCCGCCGCGACATGGCAACCAAGATTAGCCCGGTCAAATACGACTCCGAAGCCAAGTGGCCGACATGGGAGCGGTTCCTTAATCAGGTCACGGCTGGCAACAAGGAGTTGCAGGGCTATCTGCAGCGTTGTGTCGGCTATTCGCTGACCGGGGAAACGAGCGAACACGCGCTTTTCCTTCTCTACGGCAAGGGGGCCAACGGCAAATCCACGTTCCTTGAAGTAATCCGCCATGTCCTCGGAGACTATGCACAGACGGCCGATTTCGCATCGTTCATGGTTACGAAGAACCAAACCATCCGCAACGACATCGCCAAGCTGAACGGCGCTCGCCTTGTCACCGCAACCGAATCCGAATCGGGCAAGCGGATGAGCGAAGCAGTCGTGAAGCAGCTAACAGGCGGGGACACCGTTTCAGCCCGCTTCCTATACTCTGAGTCCTTCGAGTTCGTGCCCCAGTTCAAGCTCTGGCTCGCCACGAACCACAAGCCGAAAATCGTGGGGGCCGACGACGGCATCTGGCGTCGCATCCGGCTCATTCCTTTCACCGTTCAGATTCCCAAGGAGCGGCAGGACAGAGACCTTCCGAAGAAGCTCAAAGCGGAAGCGGCGGGAATCCTCAACTGGGCGCTCGAAGGACTGCGCCGGTGGCGAGAAATTGGGCTGGCGGAGCCTGATACGGTCATGGACGCCACAAGCGAATACCGTGCCGACCAAGACGTGCTCCAGCACTTCATTGATGCCCTGTGCGCGACGGGCACGGGGAAGCGGACGAAAGGCTCGTCCTTGTACGCCGCCTACAAGCTATGGGCCGAGACCGCCGGAGAATACATTATGAGCGACCGTGATTTCGGCAATGCGATGTCCGACCGTGGATACAGCCGCTATCGCACGAGCAGCGAGCGCGGATGGGACGGAATCGCTCTCGCCGCAGCGGAGGAAGAGAAGCCGGGCGACTTGGGCGAGGAGGCGTTGGACTGAGCCGGTGACAGGTGACACTTGGTGACGCCATTTTTACCTAATTTCCCTTAATACGGCTCGCGTATGAAAAGTTAGGCAAAAATGCTGTCACCTGCTGTCACTCTGTCACTCCTCGGACGGAAAAGGAAGCTCGGGCAAGTGAAAGTAAGCATTCGATGGACTCACGGAGCAAAAAATGAATCGTGTGGAACTCAGACAACTTTGGAATCGGAGCAAGAAGGACCGGAGATTTCGTCGCCTGCTGCTTGCGGTGCTGGCCAGCTTGGTCTGGCTGCCATCCAAGCCGAGAGACCAGCTAGCGGCATGTGCCCTTGCGGATTACATCCTGCGAAAGGCGGGAGCGGCGGGGCGTCGGGACCTGAAGCGCAGATTGGTGGCGATGGGCTGGGAATTCTAGTCTGCTGGTCGCCCTACCGGCTTGGCGGCGACGGAGGCGGCGGAAGCAGGCCAAGCTGCCGCATCATTCCGACATCATCCCGATTCGCAAAGTGCTCGGCAATCTTGCCATCGAGCATCCGATACATGTGGATGTGCTGGACCTCGAAGGAGCGCCCGGTGGGTTGGACACCGACCAGCATCCCGCCATCAACGGGAAAGTTCGACGTGCCTCGGTGCGTGCCGCTGTAGGTACATCGGACAACGACCCACGCGCACTCGACAACAGAGTTCAGAGTAGTGAGCCGGGCATCGGGGAAGTTGGTCTTAATCTCTCCCAACACTGTCCGCACGCCAGCACGCCCCACCTGTCGGCCATGGTTTCGGCAGTCTTCGGCGAAGCAGCTTGCCGCTGCGTCAAGGTCGCCTCGATTGAACGCCTCGTGAAACTGTTCGGCTATTCGCCGGTTGGTCTGGGTGATGTCCAAGGAAGCCCTTCCTTGCGCAGCAACATCTGCGGAGTAGACCGCGTCGCGGTCGTAGAGTCAACGTCGGCGAGGAACCGAACCTGCCCCATCAGGGCCTTTCGATGTAAACTTTCTTCGGTCCATGGTGACCGAAAAAGGTCGCCATAAGGGAGGTTCAAGCAATGCCCTCTCGGATATGTTGCCCCGAAAACCATCTGAGCAAGGCGATGCTGATTCATGACGCTGCAATTGCTCTTTCCGAAGGACGAGCACTCGGCGTGTGCAAGAAATGTGACAAGGAACTCCAGTACAGAATTGACCGCGTCTACGCGAACGAGCCAAGCGCAGAGGAACACGGCTTCATCGTCACGCGAGCGGTTCGGTTGGGGACGAGGCTGGCCGATGGCGAAAATTACGACCCGTTCCTTCTGGTGCTCCGCGAAATCAGAACTGGCAAGGAACGAATTCTTCCCACGTTTTGGACGCATGGCCAAAACAACGCTCAGCGCGGCGGACAGTTTTCTCCGCTTCTCAGCCTTGGGGAGTGGAAGAGGCTCTTCCGCCGGTTGGATGCTGGCTTCAACGAGAAGGAAGAAAGAATCCGGCTCCGTGCATACCAATTGTACGAGCAGCGTGGAAAGCGCGACGGTCATGCGATGGATGACTGGCTCCAAGCGGAAGCGGAGTTGAGGGGGCAGAAGGTTATCGGCGCTGCTGCATAGCCACCCGACGCGAAAGCTGCGCCACAGCCCCGAGGTCGAAAAAGTCTAGCTCGGTAGCGATGCGAGCCTCTTCTTCGAGAACGGAACCGCATAAGCTGCGGCGGGATTATGCGCGACGGCTGTCGAGGCCTTGCGGTAGAACTCGACAGCCTTAACCTTGTCACCGAGCTTTTCGTAGGTCTGGCCAATCAGGCACTGGATGAATGGGTCGTTCTGGTTCGCCTTCAGCAGTTCTTCAAGCGCCGTCTTGTAATCTCTCGCATAGAATGCGACATAGCCTTGCAGGTAGGGAAGGAACTGCGCCTGCTCGGGATTTGTTCCCTTGTCGAGGATGGTCTTCG
This sequence comes from uncultured Acidobacteriota bacterium, assembly GCA_963812645.1. Classification (GTDB taxonomy): domain Bacteria; phylum Acidobacteriota; class Terriglobia; order Acidiferrales; family UBA7541; genus Palsa-147. The sequence continues at coordinate 266,752 of CAWEVU010000009.1, read as the reverse complement.
CCGCAGCGACATGCTTCTGCGCCTCCGGTTGGTCGCCTCGCCGGGCAGCGATGCGGGCCTGCGCGTGCTCCCAACGGAACTCCCAGAGGTCTCGGCGAGCCGGTTGGATGTCGGGTTCCTTCAGTCCGGTGTCGTGGCCCAACTGATACCACTGGTAGGCTGCGTCCAAATCGCCCGAGTCAATCCAAACGCGAGCGGCTTCGTTGGCAATCTCGCCCTGCTGAAAAAAGTTCTTTGCGGTCCCGTAGTAATCGAAGACCTGCAGTTCGTACTCGACGGTTTTCCCGCCATTCCCCTCGAAAGCGTAAGACATCGCCATCGCCCGCTGTGCCATCGCCCGATGCTCGGGCGTATCCGCACTTACGATTGCGTTCCGGAAATACTTGCGGGCCTCCTCGCCTCTTCCCATCAAATCGAGGACACTTCCTGCGGCGATGTTCGCGGACAGCGAATCCGGAGAAGTTTGGAGAGTCTTGCGATACAGCGCCAGCGCGTCGTCCAACTTTCCGTCGCGCATCAATTGCTGGCCTTGCCGGATGAACTCGGGCTGTTGCTGCTGGCTGCCGGGCGTCTGTGCGAATAGAGGCGCGAGAGACGCCGAAAGGCCGAGAAACGCTCCGGCAATGACGGCAACGGTCGCTCTCATGGGCGGGATTATCTCACAACCCCGCTTGCCTGACGTTTCCCAGCCGGTTGTCGGTCCACGGGGGACCTGAATTCAGGAAGTCGAGTTGGAGGTCGCAGGAACGCTCGGACGGCGGGGCATCACATTGTGAGGGCTAGCGGCTGGTTCGGGGGCTTCCAGAGGATTCTTGACCAACCTGCCGTGCCACGTGGTGAGACGGCCGAGCCAGCCAACGAGCACGAATTGCGGTTTTCGGGCCGAACGGTGTTTGCTACCGGCAACGAGGTCGAGGGCCGACTAAAGAGGCAGGGGTGCGAACCGGCCGAAGGATGCTATCAAAAGCATAAATCGGACGATTGTGCCGGGGCCGTAAGCTATAATTCGACACGAAGTATGACAAGGAATCGAAGTGCAGGAGGCAAGAGATGGCTATAGAATCCAAAGCAACCGTCCCGAAGCGGGGCGACCGTGTCGGTGCTACTCAGTACGAAGGCGTTTTTGAAGTTGTTGGTGTCAACGCGCTCATGCAGGCGGCAAATATCAGATTGGCTGATGGCAGCGGGCAGGTCATACCAAATGTGCCTTGGACTGCCTTGAAAGCTCTCGACAAGAAGTGAGTCTGCGTATTCGTGGATGCGTCGATACCGGGACAGACTTTTCGTGCACCGCGTCAATTCCAGAGCAGCCCGACAGCCCTGCAGCCAAATCACTCAGCGCTCGGGCCGCAGACCAGAAACGCTACCGCCCCGCTGGAAGAATGCCTAGTTTCACTCGCTCGTAGGAGGCACTTCTGGAGCGACAGGAGGCACTTCTGCGGGGGCAGCCTGTACTTCTGCGGGAGCGGGAGGAGCTTGTGCGGCAGCAGCCCGTAGCTTTTTCGTAGTTACCGCCTTTCGAGCCGCCGCTCTTCGCTTCCTCGTTCCTGCTGCCTTCCTGCCAGCCGCTCTCCGTTTTCTAGTTTTAGCTGCCTTCTTGCCAGCAGCCCTCAATTTCCGTGTTCGAGCCGCCTTTTTGGCAGCCAAGCTTCGCTTCGTGGGCATGGACATTCCTCTCGTGACGTGGTTGCGTCGTCTCCGGCTAAGATTACGCCAAGCATATAAGAAAACGCTGTGAGCGCAAGTATCGTCGGGAGTGCCGTCTTCCTATAATCCGTAGTACTGTTTCAGCCACGCGAGAGAAGTTCCGCTCCGATTTTTGCGCCAATCTTGACACCGCCCATCACAACCTTCGGAGCGTTATCCTTCACCCACGCTCCGACTTTGCTTCCGGGCCTCTTTTCCCCATCTGCTTTAATCGATTCGGTCAGGCTTTGAACATCCGTGTGGCTCAGACCCGCCTTGCCCAGTATCTCGTCAAGTCTCTGCCTGTCGCCGACATTGATGATGATTCCCGTAGGCTTGCACCTGCGCCGCTTCGTGTAGAGCGATTTTGAAATCTTTGTCGGCGATTTCGTTCAGCGAGGGCACGAACTCCTTTATATCGGAGAGTGCAGCGAGGCTCGGAAAACTGCGCGGCAAGATTGAAATCGCGTTCGGGGATTGAGGTGTGCCCTAGCTTTTTCGCCGCTGTAGCCTCAGGCCTTTTGCGGTGATGGAGGTTGCAAGGTACTCGCGCTCGCCCGATTGGAGATGCGTTACTTCGGTCGCGTTAATGTACCCGTATTTGAGCAAGATTTTAGTTATCGCTTGATTCAGGGTCTCGCCTCTTTCAAGTGCCTCTAATGCGGTTGCGATAGCGCCCATAGTGTCCATCGGCCATCCCCTATCCATACTCTGAAGAATCCAGTTGCACCGAGCCCGTCTGGTAGAAGTACGGAAATCTCAATTCGCGATTGCCGTTTCTTGCGGTTCCATCAGCGTGCAGGTCAGAAGCTCCGCATTCTCCCAATCCACGTCGAACACCCGGACCATCCCGAAGGGCTCGACCAACTCGAAGCCCCCAATAAATATGTCAGCGTCTCCAAAATCTATTGGATGCGCCCTTCCAGTCTTCACGTCTCGAAAGATGACTGAGGGCTTGTCTGCGCGTATCACCGTACCCGTGAATCTTTCCTGCAATTGAGGCGAGGCTGCCCTCACAAACTCTAGGACGATTGGCACTTGGTTCGCGTTCCAGCGGTCAACGGCCTTCCAAAACTCGACAGCAGATGAACTCACGTTCTTATCCCTTGGGCGGGCGTCTCTTAGTAACGATAACGCCGAACCGATGCCACCCGAGAAGCAAATTATCGAGGCTGTTCAGGACTTGCACGCGCCTCGTCATCTGGCGAACCTCGTTGACATCAGGGGCACGGCATACGAGCACCGCATCGAAGATTCCCGCGCAAGCAACGATGTCGAGAAGTTGGACGACTCACCCGCAGGGATGCCGTCCCGTACCCTTCCCGCAAGTTGGGCCGCATTCCGTTCTGATAGAATCCTTGCATGTCCCAAGGTTATTACTTGGGCCGTGACCTGTAGGAACAAGAGGCTCCACTACGAACGAAATCCGTTCGCCGGGCATCGGATTCCGCTAGGAAGGACTGACGGGACTGCCGCGCTCCCACCTCTTCCCGAACGGCTCGACGTGGTATGTGACGACGCGGCCTGCCGGAAGAGCTATTCGTATGACCGCGAGGAAGTGATTCGTTGGCACGGAGACGTTGCGCCGTTCCTTCCGCATCCAGCCTTCGAGTGACCTACGCCCGGGAGAATATCCTCTTGTCGCAAGATTGGGAGGAGACCCAAGACCATCTCGGGTATGTTGTCCAGACAACGATTCAACGAAAGGAATTTCGACTCACGAGGCTGCGCGCCCTGTCCGAGGGACGACCAATCGGCGTGTGCAAGAAATGTGGCAAGGAACTCCAGTACAGAATTGACCACGTCGACGCGAACGACCCAAGGAGGAAGGAATACGGCTTTGCCGTCACCTGCATGTGGCCACCACCATCGGCCACGAGCGTCACGGATTCCGATGGAGCACGTGCTTGGCGATGTCTGGCCAGAATTCGCGGAAGACGTTCGTGAGGGCGTCCCGCCCGATAGCGTATCCGTACTTCGTGGCGAGCGGCTCCGGCAGTGCGAGTCTGGCTGGGGTAATAGGCTACTGAGATGCCTTGCGAGATGCCCCTACCGAGCAGTTCGGAAACATTGAAGCTGTTGTGTCCGTGATAGCTCGGCGTGACAGCGATGCGAGAGGCTGAATAAAAGGCGCGTTTCCAGAACCCACCCTCACCCATCGCGTAATAGCGTTCGTCCTGATGGAACACTGTCGGCAGCGCAAAGATAACGAGGTAATTGCCGTCCGTTTTGTCGACATACCCTCGCCAGTAGTATCTCCCATACCCGGCGATGCCTTTACCGAGTTGCGAATGCGCATTGGTTCCCTCGGCTAGGAGTGAAGTGATGCCCACGAAGACAAATGCCGAGTAGTCGAAGCTGTTCTGGGTCGCGATGAGGAAGGCCTGCTTCGGCGTGGGCGGCGGCGGATGCGCCCCGGCGCTGACCGCGCGGAAATTGGGCATCACGCCGAGGATTCGCTTCGGTTGCTGCCCCGCTGACTGCGTACTCTGATTCTGATTCGGACCCTGATTCGCAGCCGGAGCGCCTTGCTGAGTCGGCTTCGTGGCGGGCTGCTGGGAATTGTTCGCACCGCTCGATTGCCCGGACTGCTGCGATTGCGGATTCTGTTGCTGAGTTTGCTTAAGTAGGGACGCAGTATCAGCGGATTTTGCGGGTTCGGCGCACTGCGAAGATGCGAGCGGTGCCGAAGACGAACCCTGCTCCTGAGCAAACAGGCGCGGTGCGAACGAAATAAGCAGTAACGACAGAAAAATCCGCAAAGAGTAGCGTCGTTCGCGCTTCTGAAATTTCGACATCTTATTCTGCTACTGTGATGCTTAAGAGTGTACGAGGTTGTATCGGATTGAATCCTTCCAGCCAACGCGCGTAGATTGTAAGGAATGGAAGAGAACGAAGGTGCCGTTTCAATTGATTCCGAGCGACAAAAGCATGCTCGTGAGGTTTACTCTTCGCGCCGGGGGATAGCCTATACAGCCCGCAATCGCCGCCGAATCTCTTTCTGAATCACCGGGGTCGTTCGGCAGTCACACAGTTCAGTGTAGCTGAACGTCCAACTTCTCGGTTTCCCGTTCACTACCGCTTCCAACGTCGCAGATTGCGTGCTGTGACCCACATGCCATGAAGCGTGGATTGCCTCGTACGCTGTGTGAAATTCTGATTCAATCCACCGCTTCCCCTGCTCGACTCGTCCGGGTTGCATCAACTCTCCTTCGTTGCAATTCTACCACCTGTGTGTTGTCTCAACTTAGGGAGGCGCAACGTATCTCGACCTACCAGTGAGGAGTTTGCCTTTGATGTAGTGCCGTTGGGGGCGGCCTGTCTTGGCGTTTGGCTGGTCTGGCCGCACAATCCACTTCTACAACAAATAGTTGGCTTCGTTCTCGCTGGGTACGTTTTCTTCTGGGGCTGCCGCTGCATCATCATGCCTGTCACGGCGTTGACACTCAGGAAATCAAGTTAGGCTTTACCCGTCCGTGTAAGCGAGCGGCTGCGCAGCCTATAGAGCCCGCAATCGCCGCACAATCTCTTTCTGAGTCTCTGGGGTGTTGAGGCAATCGGAAACGTCTTCACAGCTGAACGTCCAACTTTTCTGTTGCTCGTTGATTTTTGCTTCCAGCTTGCAACATTGAGTGTTGAAGTCGAGTCGCCATAAAAGAGGCTCTTCGAGGCTCGCCCCAGTTTCTCGGAGGGCTGAGCGAAGCTCTGATTCAATCCACTTCTTTCCCGGGTCCAGTTGTTCAGCTAACACGGCGTCTACCTTGGCCGCGTAGCCGCTAGGCGCGGAAACCGATTCTCGATTCCTGCCCGGCCGTCTGCAACTCGAACAGTCTCAGAACACCGTCAATCTTCATCGTCAGAAAGTTACGGTCGCAGCGTCTATCGTGGGTATAGCTTGTTCTTCCGGCGAGCCGGTTCAAAGAAGCTACTTGCGGCCGTAGCTCGCTGGCAGGCACGCGGAATCTACTTAGGTCACTGCCTGAATTCAATTCCAGCAAATCGAGAATCTGGTGAAACTCGTTGACATACCTCTCTTGAACGCCCAGCGGATTTGGCAGGTTGGATTTAAGTGCCGTTAACCGCGCCAACGCTTCGGCTGCTGGTTCCATGACTTCTCCCTGCAACGCTGATTATATCACTCGTTCAGAATCGGCTTTTCGAAATCGCGCTCAAGGGAACGGCAGGACTTGCGAGCTAACTGCGAGTCCTAGAATCCAAACGTCCGCAACGCGCATGTGGCTGCCGTGCGTACCACGTCCTAGGTCGCGGCATCATCCACACACCGCGGTCGCGCAGAAACGCGAAATGCTCGGGCGTCAAACCAACATGCAGGTCTTCCGGCGACGGTGCCATAGGTTTCGGGCCAATGAGGGGCGCTTACAGGCTCTACTGGTTGTTGCTGGCCGGGGGACACCTGTACTGGCGGAACCGCGCTGACATCGCTTGGGCCTGTTCTGGTGGCAAATTCGTCGGGTACAGAGTAGGGCAAGCGTACAATGGGCGCGAGCCAGAGGTCCAAAGCGGAAATCCCGGTTAAGAGGAGGTCGCCATGAAGTCCGCCGCTCTCATCGTTTTCGCAAGCCTGATTCTTGTAGCTCCGCCCACCTCCGCCCAGAAGGAGGAAATCTCGAAGAGCCTCTCGGAGAGCGTCGGCGGCGCACTTGGCTGGGCGGAGAAAGGCTTCCTCTCCGTCGCGGAAGTCATGCCCGAGACCAAGTATTCCTACATCCCCACTGGAGGAAATTTCGAAGGGGTGCGTTCCTTCGGAGAGCAGGTGAAACACGTCGCCTGCGCTCAGTTTGCCTTCTTCAATGAAATTGAAGGGAAGACTCCGCCGGAACACTGCGAGAGGGGCGGCCCGTCAAAAGCTAAGACAAAAGCTGAATTGGTCAAATATCTGCGCGATTCATTCGACTACGGCGACCATGTCTTTGCCACCATCACCGCGCAAAACGCGCTAGACCGCGTCGAGGGTCCCTACGCCGGGCCGAACACGCGCCTCGGCATCGCCGTCACCGCCGTCTGGCACATCACGGACCATTACGGCCAGCTCGTTGTCTATCTGCGTTTGAATGGCATCGTACCGCCAGTCACGCAGCAATATCCGCTGAAGGTCCGCTGACACCGACCGGTTCAACAAGAAACTCGGCCGCCGTTGGCTCCACGGTAAGCCCTGTCAGCTACCGGAAACCGCGTGCCGCGTCAAATGCAGCGGCGCTGGCAAGGATTTCGTCGAAGTTGACTGTTGACCAGCCTGCCGTGCCGTGTGGCGAGCGAGCAGGGCCAGCCGTGGCGCACAAATGCCACACCGAAATGCGCGGCAAGACTGAACGCGTCACCACCCTGATGAAGCTGGACGACTACGAAGAGCGCACAGGGCGACTGATAGCGGCGGTCGCATCGGCGGAAGCAAAAGTCGCCAAGCCGGTGAGGAGATTAGATTCCCTAGCCCCTTGCGGCGAAATCTTGTGGTGAGCAACTGCCTGCTGCATGGCCTCAGTCGATGACGATGTGGGTCTCCGTGGACTCGATTCCGACGATGGACTGAACCTCTTCCATCACTAAGTTGCCCAAGGCTCTTTCGTTTCGCACCTCGACGAGCGCGAAAATGTCCGGGCGTCCCCAGCACGCATGGGCGATTCGGACGGCATCGAAATGTCGGAGTGCAGCCAAGACTTCCGGACTCTTCCCCGCTCGAACATTCACCAGCACAAACGCTTTCACGTTCCACCTCCAACCTCGGCACGCAAGTGTACGTCCGATTCGGGGCTGGATTCTACCCGCTCGTCTTTAATTGCTTCGACGAAATCGGGCGAGCTATAGTTCAGGAGGAAGAGTCTGGGAGCAGAGGAGGGTGCCATGCCCCAATACGAATATCTCTGCACAACCTGTGGCAAAAAATTCTCCACCGTTTTAACTCTTGCCGAACATGAGGAGGACAAGATTAAGTGCCCCAAGTGCGGCGCTACCAAGGTCGAACAGCAGTGGGCGGCGTTCTTCGCGACAACTTCTAAAAAGAGTTGACTCCAGTCATGCTTGAAAACAAGGCTTCGGAACTTCGCTGCAGCATGAAATATATCCGGTTCAATTGCTCCGTCCTGTTATTGCTTGCGGTTGCTGCGCTGGCTCCATCCGCATGGGGTTGGGGCTGCAAGGGCCATCAGGTCGTTGCCCTGATTGCCGAAAAGCACCTCAACCCTCATTCGCGGGCGATGGCAACGCAGATTCTCGCCGCCAGCCCCATCAGTGCCGACTTGCGAAGATACTGCGGCGACTCCGGTCTCGACCCGTTCGCTGACTCCTCGACATGGGCCGACGACGAGCGCAGCGTTCACCGCGATACCAGCGGTTGGCACTTCATTGATGTTCCCCTTGGTGTGTCCCACGGCGACATCGGGAAGTATTGCCCGCCATCAACCGGATGCGTCACGAGCGCAATCGCCGACGAGTTGGCCGTGCTTCGCAATTCTAAGGCGACCCCGCAGGAGAAAGCAGACGCGCTGAGGTATCTGATTCACTTCGTCGGCGACCTGCATCAGCCATTGCACACGACAACGAACAACGACTTGGGCGGGAATTGCGTCCCTGTAGCGTTCGACGGTCGTGCCCCCGAGGAAACGAACGCCGAATCGGAAACCTACCGGCCAAACCTCCACGGGGTTTGGGATACCGACATCATCGAGCACTTCACACGGGGACAGACACCGGAGCAGGTAGCGGAGGAATTAGAAACCAAATTCAAGGCGCAGATTGCCGCGTGGAAGGCGGAGCCAGTAGACCTGACGGCTTGGGTGTGGGAGAGCCACCGCATCGCCGAGGATGTGGTGTACGGAGATTTGCCTGTCAAAGTGCCCATCGAGGCCGCGCGAGATGTCCGTTCGTGTGCGGAGGACGACCATGTCTCGGCTCGGATGCTTAAACTACACGAGCAACTGGGCGATGCATACGTGACGGCGGCGGAAGCAACGATTCAGGAGCAACTGGCCAAGGCAGGGGCGCGACTGGCGGACGTACTGAATTCCCTCTGGCCGTGAGGAGTAGCGACGTGACCTGCCGTGCCATATGGCGGGCAGGCGGAGCAGCCATCCTCACGCAATTCCCGCCAATCGGCGCTGGTACCACTCCATCGAACGAGCGGCAAATTCCTCGGGCGTTGACGATTCCCATCTTTCGAGCAGCCCACAGTATCCGTGTCCGTATGTAGAACGAAGGCGGTCCTTCAGTAGCGGTTCGGACCAACCCCAATGGCATACAAACCAGTCTGCCATGAATTCAGCCGTGGCGCGGTCCAACCCAATACCGAAGTCGCGCCAAAGTTTGGCATGGGCAACCTCGTGCGCGAGCACGGCCTGCTGAGCCTCGAACGAGTACGAAGGCGAAAAGAAAGTCCCACTGTTAATTTCAATCGTACTCTGGGAGCCTCGAAATCGTGCAGGCGTCTCCCAGCAGCAAATCATTGAAATGGAGTTATGTTTATGTCCCCCAAGGAGTGTACGAGCGGTCTTCCTGCAATGAGTTGAAAGATTTGGTGGGCCTCTGCAAACCATCCCTGCAAGAATTGCTGACCGAAGATGTGGAGCTTCAGCCCTCGCTGTTTGCAAAGCAAGATGAAACGTCAGAGTTGCGTATCGATGAATTCGTCGCAGTCGCAGATTTCGAAGCATTGCCTCCCGCCTATCAACAGAGCGTCCGACATGCAGTCACTCTCTTTCGGTTTACGGAGCAAAAAGAAGGACTGCCGTTTTCCCCTGCATTCAATCCGCTTATGGGTAGCTTGGAAAAAAGTAGTACGGCCCTGCTCGTGGAACGGTTGACGCCTTACGTCCCGAGCGCAAAAGCGGAGCAGAAGGAGTTCTTCGAACCAGAATTGACGGGTTTCGAACCAAAAACCGTTAAGCGGTATCAGGATGAGTTTCGTAAGCTGGAGAGGACGCTAGTCTACAGAACTCCGATTTCCCCAATGGGACACCTGAGATTTGCGCTCGAAATGGGACTCAAGGAAACACACAAGTGTCCCATCTTTGAGGCATTGAGAAAAGGATTCGGCGGAAGCAGCGCAAGAGACCTGTTAGATGTTCTGCAAAGCGTGTACAACTTCCGCAACAAATACATTGCCCACCAAGAACACGACACCATTTCCAAAGAACTGGCTCGTCAGCAACTAAAGCAGTGGATTGCGTGCCTGTCGCTGCTGAACAAGGGCCGTTTACCATCTACCACGGTAAATTAGAGCGTTTTGTGAAGACGAGCAGGGAAAAGTCAGCATCGGTTCGGCTTTACCTGTGCTGGCAGTACTGACGTTCTATTGTAATCAGACCTCGCTCTTGCCATGATGGCGAAGTGAGGACCAACGCCGTGCCGAACGACCACCGCCAATTCTTGCAGGGATTCAGCAATAGACCGACGCCTCGCACGCCTTTCGAGGCCCTGCGAGCGACGATAGGCCGTGCTCGGCGTGCTGCTCACGACCCCGCCAATAATGCGAGCGGTCGCTGCGGTGCCGCCGGTGCGTATTTGAACATGCTGGCACGCTTCGGCCGTGACGTTCGCTCGAACTAATTTAGGTACAAACAGAAACACGCCCGCCGAAGATGCCGCAGTTTTGGTCTTATCTGAGTCTGAGCGGCGGTGGGTATAGACGCTTCGCCAAACGTGCTCCAAGTCGGGAGCCGACCGCAGATATTAGCCCCCTGTCTTCGAGGATTTGAGTCACCTCATTTTGGACTTCTTTTCGTAGGTACAGACCTCTGGACAAGCGGCTCATGTCCTCGTGTGAGAACCGCGTATTGTCGCGGAAGTGAGCCAGTATGGCCATTGCCAAATAAAACTTCTTATCCCTATTTTCGCCAGATAGGGACTCCCAAATGTGCCGAGGGTGAGTTTCTTCCTTCACCAAATATCGTGCGATGCTTGGAAGCAGGTCGTCGCTCTCGAATCCCTTTACGGAGGAATACTCAATTCGTTGAAGTCCCTTTATGTCAGAAGGAACGTCGCTCGATTGATTGTGATTGACAAGAATGTAGTAGTCATTGCCCAGACCTTCCGCCATACCAAGTTCGAGCGCCACGTTAGGACTCCAATAGGAAAGGTCAAAAATGCAAAAATCGACAGCGTTGATATAAGTCGTGAGCACCGGGAGAAGGTGCTTACTCACAAGCTGTGTATCGGCGTAGTACCAAGCAAACGGAAGTCGCTCCAGTGTTTTCCTAAAGCCTGAAAAATCAAACGGGCGACTATAGGGACAGCCTACAAACACCACTGGTAACAGAAAACTAGCTCTTGCCATATGCGCATGAAATCATTGATTTCGAATCTTGGGAAGAGAAATCGCCGGGGCGAAGATTAGCTGCGCTTTGCAGCGGCGCATTCGATTGCGGCAACGATTTTCCCCATGTCCCATCCTGCCACGGGAGCACCAGCACTCCGCAAGACTGGTGGAGTTCGTCCCTGCGACTCCTTCAAGCGAACCCCGCAAAGACCCTTCCCTAGTTCTTGTGCGGTGCGAATCTCCCATTCCACCCAAACGCTCCACGCCGTTGCGTTGCCGATGAGGCAGACAAGCACTGAGGCTCGCCCAATTTTCTGCCGTAGAACCTGCCTAATGTAGCTGCCATCTTCGCTGTTCACGGGCACCTTGAGACTGGATTCGTAAAAGTCAATTTCGACGTTTGGATTTTGCGACATCAGCCGAAAACCGAAAACTTGTGCTTTGTCGTCTGCATCAAAACTGAGGAACAGCCGTCGCTTTCTTGCGAAGCTCTCTGCCCGCCCGTGATAGGCGTTCAGAAGTTGGGTGATGGAATCGAACCCCCGTTCGTCGAGCAGAGTGCCCAGCGTCATATCACTGCGTGCGTTCAGTTCGACCCCGTGCTTTCGTTCGATGGTCGCAATTAGAGTGTCGCGTCGCTTTGAACGAAACATAGGTGCCGACCTCACGCCTTAGCAGGAGCGGGGAGACGGGTACCGAGTGGGGGCGCAACTAGGAGATGAAGGAATACACGATAAGCCCGACGTATAGCAGGGCGAATACCGCGGGAATCCACTGCTCGATGTGCGTGACTGGCTTGTACACATAGCCTCGCCCCTCCTCCAACAGTTTCCACTCGTAATCGTAAAGCGCAGCCGGGAGCTTTTTCTCAAGCGCATGAATCACTTGAAATTTGACTGAGTTGAGGCTCCTATAGTTTTCGACAAGTGAAAACCACGCTAGGCACACGAGAATCCCGGCAATCGGGACTAGCAGATGCCAAGCTACTGACGCCCTGAGATGTGACGCTAGGCCATACAGAGTAACGAGCGATGCGTTCACGGTGAGCAGGAAGCTATTTGTGGAAGACCGCCGCTGGCTGATGTGGTCTGCCGAATCGACGTACAGTTTGTACTGCTCGAACAAATGCTCTTGATAATGTTGTCCGTATTCAGCGGAAGGCACGGAAAAGAGAGAAGGGGCAGCGTCGTCAGCCATCGTTACCGGTCTCCCCGAATTAGGTTTTTCAGGTTGTCCCAACTCCATCTGTATATTTTGTCGGTCGCTCTTGCACTCGTCGGCTTGGTGCAATTTTTGTCAGAGCGCCCCCAAATCAAGAAATACGGTTTCCCTTCCTCCTGAGCAATCCTTACCTCGGCACTGACTCCACCGGCAAGATGTGTGTATTCGCCGCAGATGACAGCCATCTGGTCTACATTCTTGAGACGTTCACGAAATTTGTTCTTCCAATCGCCAGTAAGTGGCTCTTTGATTGAGCGGTCCTTAATGTCGAAGGGAGTATCAGGGTGCTTAGCCTGACCGACGAGCAAGTTCCGCAACTCTTCGTCGTGGTCGTAATCGAAGCTAATGAACAATCGAACTTTGGCCATACAACCCCTGCTGCTTTGCGCGGATGCTCTGCCGAACAGTATAACAGGCATGGTGTACTGAGGCTTTAGTTGACTTCAACAGGCATCAGAGCGGGACTTTTGGATTCCTTCAACAAACAAATGAATTTCGCAGGACTAGGATGCCTCTCTTCCCCAATCGTGGAACATCGAAAGCAACGTGGTTCCTAGACTGTAGTCTCCAGACTAGCCGTTGCCACCCAAATCGGCCCTGCAAATCCAATGACTTACGACCACTCCAGCGATAGCCCTTTTGCACCAGCACCGGTTTTCAACGAGTTAGCGACTTCGCCGCAGCCGTCTCCATCGGCACACCATCCGCTTGCACGATAATCACGCCAACCAGACACGGAAACGACTTGATTTCGCGACTACACAGGCATTTAGACGCCCCGGGGTTCCCGGAATCGTCCAACAACGAAGATATTGTCTGCCTAGCGCAGAGCTGCCTTAGAATGTGAAAATGCGACTTTTGTACATTCTCATCCTTGCCGTCGTGCAGGGATTAGCGGAACTGCTTCCAGCATCGAGTTCGGCCCATGTTGTAGTAACTGAGAGGCTGCTCGGCCTTGACCCTTCTTCACCACCAATGACCTTGGTTCTGGTCATGCTGCATACGGGTACGATGTTTGCGGTCATCGTCTACTTTTGGAGGCAGTGGCGCGACACCTACTTCCAGAGCATGGCTTCTTTTAAGAAGTTTGCAGGGTTTGTCGTGTTATCGACTGCACTTACCGGCTTGATTGGCGGAGCCATCATCAAGGTCATCGAAAAGACCTTTTTCCGCGGCGTTCCGCATGCGCAGATTGAGGACCTGTTCAGCCATCTCGAACTCGTTGCTCCGGCTCTCGCTCTTGTGGGAATCCTGATTCTCGTCGCAGGCATCGTCGAGAAAAGAAAATGGGGTGTAGGTTCGACCAAAACAAAGGACCTAAACGTTAGAGAAGCCGGGATTATCGGAGCCGTGCAGGGACTTTGTTTGCCATTTCGTGGATTCTCCCGGTCTGGTGCCACAATCTCTGCGGGAATGCTCTTAGGAGTGGCAAAGTCACGCGCAGAAATGTTCAGTTTCGCGTTGGCTGTGGTGCTGACTCCAGTAGTGGTGGTGCGTGAATTAATGCGGGTCGTGCATGCTGGACACGCGAATGGAACAGCAACCTTCGCAGCGGCGGCATTTCCTAGCCTGCTCGGGGCAGTGTTTGCGTTCCTCGCTGGTCTAATTGCACTGAAGTGGTTGAGTAGATGGCTTGAGGGCGGACGTTGGTACCTCTTCGGCATCTACTGCTTGATTGCTGCGTTGGGCGTGGGTTATCTGCACCACCTAGGCTACTGATTCTGCCTGATTAACGGCAATCGGAGAAGTCCAATTGAATCTCGGGGCATCATGCACTGGGTTGATTTTGACTGGCAAGTTAGGCGGCAGACTGCGAATTGCTTGCTTCAACGAGGGGAACTGCTCTTTCTTGATTGTCAACGTGGGGCACGCCAGCTTTCTTCCGTCCTCCAGATTCATTGAATGAGCGGCACCCTTTTTCAACGAGTTAGCGGCTGCGGCCGAAGCAGCGAAAACACCGGTAGTGAGAATCCTTGCCAACTTGGGCGCCACGCACAGGAAGGTGCATCCGCTTCAGAATTGTTCTGACGAGACTCTTCTTACGCAAAATGCAACGGTCGGCGAGGAGCGTGAACCTGCCGGTCTTTTCGTTGTACGCCACACGCCCGCGAGGGTATTTCTCATATTCGGCAACAGGAACAACCCCGCTGCTGACGAGTTGCGCCCAGTATTGGTAGTGGTCACGTTCGTGAATTGCGAAGTCACAGAAACGCTCTGCTTCGGCAAGAGGGGTGGCGTCAATCGAGAGTTTTTTCTGGACCAAATAGAAGATGCCCACTCGCGGCGCGGGTCTCTGGCTTCGTGTCATTGCTCTCGCATTCTCCGCTTGGCGTCCTGCGGGTACTCCGGGCATTGAAGCAAGTGGGTTGATTCGGTTTCCGGGCTGTACTCGCCGCGACGGTATTGATGGCCGCACCAAAAGCAAACCGCTGCGACACCCGGCGCTTTCAAGTGGCTCAAGGCGCGGGTCGCTCTGTCTTTCCAGTCTTTAGGCAGGCGGAGGCGGGGCATCAGTTTCTCCTCGAAATTGTGACAAGGCGGACTTGAACACCGTTCTTTTTGTCAATGACCGCATCGTCGGAGCCGGGGCAAACGTCAAAGAAACCTGTGTCCGGCAAGAGCACGCGAGGATAGTGTGGCAGTTTGAAATTTTGTTGGTGCAGCGCTTCGGGTCCAGCCGTATCCTTGCGCAGCAGTGGAAGAGTTTCATATGTCGAAGGTGGTCTACGCCAAGAGCATAGTCGCTGGGGTCTTAGCTCTGGTGCTTGTCGCTCTGCTTATTCCGGCGATAGTTATCGTGGAGGTTGTGGATATCCTCGGGCCAATTGGTATTGGGATAGAGATGCCTCGCTGGCAACTTGGGTCTCCGCTTTTCTGGCTGTTCGCAATCATCATCTTCAGCGCAGGGTTCCTTTGGGAATTTCGAAGACTTTCAAAGTGACCCACCATCCACGCGAGCCTGCTCGACGGACGGGACAGCGATGACTACGACATCCGTCTCGTCTAAGCCGCCTTTCTTCACCTCTGAATTCCGGCTGCTCACGCGACGGCGACCGCTTGACGCTGCTGTGCTTCCCGAACGAATCGGACGACGCTCGCTCTGGATACGCCATATTTCTTGGCGACATTCGTCAGCGACATCCCTGCAAGGCGGTCTTGGACAAGCGCATCGTGGTTGATTTCGAGTGGTGCACGCCCGAGCCGCTGCCCTTCCATCTTGGCACGTCGCATTCCCGCTTTGATGCGCTCCACGATGAGGCTCCGTTCCAGTTCGGCGATGCTGCCGACCATGGTGAGAAACATGCGCCCCATCGGGCCGCTCGTATCAATCGCTTCCCGTGCAGAGATGAACTCGATGCCGAGGTTATTCAATTCGTCCACGATTTGAAGAAAGTCCCTCGTGCTACGGGCGACCCTATCGAAAGCTGCCGTCAGCAGTACCGAGAACTCTCCTCGCCGGGCATCGTTCATCAGGGCCTCCAACCCCGGACGCTTCGTCTTCGAGCCAGAAATGCCCCGGTCGCAGTACTCACGGACGATTTCAAAACCGCGCTGCGCCGCTAGTTTTCGGAGGTCATATAGTTGGGTTTCAAGATGCTGGTCGGGCGTGCTGACACGGGCGTAGATGGCTGCTTTTTTCATGCGCCGGTTCCTCCTTTGTATCCTGCTCTTAGGGAGTGGTCTTGATATATGTGGTCGTCGTCACTTTGCCGGTGTTGCGGTCTACTACCGTGTACGTTTCAATGGGACCACAGCGGTTCACTGTCACAACCTTGTCCTTCGTAATCCACTGTTGGGGTGTCGGGCAGTGCTCATCAGGGTTCGGCTTATACACAGTATTCCCTCCAAACGAAATTTTTGAAGTTCTCGTAAGCACCTTTTTCTTCTGGGGTGTTCTTCACCTTGAGCCAATCCTCATATAGCGCCCGCAGCTTGCGGTCTCGGGTAATCGAAATGGGGGATAACATGTCGTAACCGGTATCCTCAAAAATACGTTGGCGAAGGGTCTTGCTCATTGGCTTTCACTGCCGATTGGGTCGTCCTGCCTACAAAAAGGGCACGGCTTGGGGCGTCCGTGGCTCGTCACCGTCAGGAGCGGCTGAGCTTCGCAGACGAAGGCGTACTGATTTCTGTCCTGCCGGACGCTCGCAACGAAATGGAGGTGATGCGTGGAGCCTTCTGTCTGCGCGATTCCGGCTTTTGCACGGAACAGCGATGGTGGTAGCTTGCGAACAGCCATGGCAGCCTCCTCGAAAGGTTGCGTGGTCAGGGGCGTCGCGGTGCTAGTAACACCGTGGCGTCCCGCTTTACTTCAATTCCTTGGCTCGCTCCTGAAGATATTTATCAATCGCCCTGCGGATGAGTTCTGCCACCGGAGCGCCGGTCTTCTCGGACAGCGCCTGCAACTTTTTCAGTTGCTCTTCTCCCAAGAACAGCGCCGTCCGCTTCATGGTCATATAGTCTCACATAGGCATACATATGTCCAGAGGACGGAAGTACTGAACCTCTGAGAACGGAGGACGAGAGTCGCCCGGACTCGGGACATTCTTCCTCACGCAGACACTCTCGACACGACCCATCGCCTTGACTTGTGGAAGGCACACGTCTAATTTGGTCAAGATGTGCTTTGCCCGACCAGTCCTGATAGCTGTTCTCGGGGTCGCTCTCGCGGCGTATGCATTCGACTGCAATGCGATGACCACGCCTGAACAGGCGATGCAGTGCTGCAACTCAATGCCGTGCTCATCGCACGGCCATCATGGTCAGGACTGCTGCAAGACGATGCCAGCGATACACGCGCCTTTCGTGCCGCCCTCATTTGTGCACGGCGGCATTCCGTACCCATCTGTCGTGGTCGCGGTACTAACGACTTTCAATGAAGCTCACGGCGTAGATTCAACTGCCCGCACCATTTCACAGCATTCCCACGCTCCGCCCATCTTCTGCTCACCGGCTCCCCCGCCTCTTCGTATCTAGTCTGCCCTCCAGTCGCTCCCGGCTTAACGGGTTCGTGTGCTCGGGAATCGTTGTTCCTGCTGGAGGGAGAAACTGTGAGATTACGACCCTCCATTTGTCTTGAACGAAGAATGTGCGTGGTCGTGTTTCTCCTCGCGGTTTTTGGCGCACCGGCAGCAAGAGGGCAAGGCTCCGCTCCCGAGACGGCCCCTCCGCTGTTTCCCGGTGGCGGCCTCATCTCCTACAACTCCATCTTCACGACTCGCGGATTGATGCCGGAATCAGCGGAGGGCATCCCTCCAACCGCACGTCCTTCTTTTTCACACGAGAGCGATTTCAATTTCAGGTGGGGCTTCTACCGTAACTTCGACTTGACGATTCTCGTTCCGATAGTCACGAATCACTTCGACAGCACGAATGAATCGACCGTTGGGGGAACGGGGCTTGGCGACGCGATGTTGTTGGTGAAGTACCGCTTCTATCGGCGAGACTCACAACGAGGGACTACACAGGCATCTCTCACATTTGGACCGAAGTTTCCAACAGGTCGAACAGACGTAACCGATGCAAATGGCAGTCTGCTCCCTGCGAGTTTGCAGCCCGGCTCGGGTTCTACGGATTTCTTTATAGCCGCGAATTGGACTTACACCGGACTTTTCAACCTCAAGCGTCTGGTTGCCGACGAGGATTTTCACACACTCTTGCATACGCAAGGAACGCAGGCAACTCGCCTAGGCAATGACCTCGAATCGCGCTTCTGGCTTTCTTACCGACCTTATGAATCGAAGAACGTAGCCCGGGAATGGTTCATTGGACCTGTTTTGACTTGGCTGCACTCTCAAGATGACCGCATCGCAGGAGCCACTCAGAGAGGGAGTGGTGGCGACGTGTTGCTGGCCGGAGTCACGACTTACGTGGGTCTGCGTTCCGGAATGCACGTTTGGCTCGGGATGGATTGGGATGTGGCGCATTCTGCGAGTGCGATGTTCATGCCCCCCCGCCGTCATATCAGTTTCGGAATCACACAGCAGTTTCGAATGCATCTTTGGTGAAAGGGGGGAACTATGAATAGGAAAAACTTCGCGCTACTGGCTCTGCTCGGTTTGATGGTTGCCAAGAAAATCGGAGTCCGCTACCCGCTTGCTGTGGCGGCTGATGCCTTGAAGCAGAAGTTTGGCGGCATTGAGGGGTTGCCGACAACGCTGCTGTATGACCGCAAAGGAATTCTGCGGAAGAAAGTCGTCGGGTTCGAGTATACCGAGACTTTCGAATCGGCATTGAAGCCGCTACTTTGAAGTGCTCCTGAGGACTGAAACACGGAAACAAACCGTTGCGCGTTAGCTTCTGTCTCGGTGGGCCTCGGCTCATTCCGAGCACCGAGAGGCAATGAGCACTTCCGACGTGATGCCAAAAGAGACCAGTTTGCGGTGGTGGTCGACAAACCATTGGTTGGGCGCGAGCAGTGTGCCCAATTCGGTCGGGCGGCAGCCGCCCACCCACTCGGGCTTGTGCCTCCACACCTGCTCCCAGAGCGCCGTGACGGTACGGGAAAGACCTGACGCGCCGCATCCCAGACTGACCAAGCACAGTTTGCCGTTTTCGCACAGGACGCGGTGAGCTTCTGTGAGCACGGCTACCGTGTATTCCGGGTCAAGCAGTTCGAATACATAGGTCGAGACAAAACGGTCAAACGCACCTTCGGTCTCGTGCAACGTGGGCGAGCCGTCACTGAGTTTGACCCTCGCCCGCGCCGCCCACCTCTTCAATCGTGAGGTTGCGAGTCGTACCATCTTCGGACTCACGTCAATGCCGACGTACCGACAGTCCGTGGGCACAATCTTCATGAGCGTGGCGGCGAAGGCACCGGTGCCGCAGCCGAATTCGAGGACTGATTTCGCGGAATCGAACGAGCCGAGCCGCATAATTTCCCGGATGGCGCGGCCCTCATAGACAGCTTGCCAGTCCTGAAATCGGCCAATCCGGTCGTACACGCGACTGGCCTGTTCAGGCGTAAGAAATCTTCCGCTGGATTGAGCGTGGAACACGGCACCACTTTAGCTTGAATTCCGCAACTCCGCGAATGGTCGGGACGACGTTGAAAATTGCCCTGCTGCACCTCCAGCGTAGAGAACGATTAAGCGGATAATTGATGGCCGGTAGCTGGACAAAGGAGGTAACTGTCCTATTCTTGAGGCAACTGTTCTCGTGGAAGCCGTGCTGTTCCTGCACCTGCTTTGGTGCGGCTGGGTGTTGCTGGGCTGGACACTGACGCGCTGCCGCCGCCTTCTGCGGACATTGCACATCGCTTCGCTTATCTACGCCATCGTCATCGAGTTGGTTCCTTGGCCGCCGTGCCCGCTCACCGTAGCTGAATCGTGGCTTGAAGCCCGCGCAGGCATCGAACCCGCACACGGACCGTTTCTGGTGCGGATTCTCGATGCAGTTGTGTATCCCGACCTGCCAGAGTGGCTCGTCGTGGGCTGCGCGGTGCTTGTCTGCGTGGCAGTCCTATCGGTGTATCTGCGGCGCTATCATCGCCGAACCGCGTGCGGCGAGTGGTGACGGAAAGATGTTTGCGACGACAGCACGTCTAGACGATTCGTCAGCTACGTTTGGTAAGCTCTCAGGACGCGGACGCTGCTGCCTAAATTCTCTGGAGGTCACATTATGAAAGTATTGAGTGACCGGACCATACGAGAACAGACAGTCATCATTGACGGAATCGAGTTTAGAAACTGCAAGTTTATCGGATGCAGGTTCAGCTACAGCGGCGGGAAGTTCGGGATTGTTGATTGCGCTGCTGAGGGATGCTCGTATAACTTTTTTGGGGCTGCTGGTAGAACGATTGCGTTTCTTCGGCATATAGGCGTGCTCCCGAAAGACCCTGACTTGTGGAACGTAATTCCAAAAGACTGGAAACCGCCTGCGTAAGCCAAACCACATCGCTCAGGACAGCACCGACCGGAGCCAGCCATCGCAAAACCAGACCGCTCGTGAGATGATGTCGAGCCTTTTCCTTTTAAGCTATCGGCGGAAGCAGACTCACAATTTGCAAACAGGCAGCGAATCAGAGGAGGACATCTTGGATACAGGAAGAATCGTGGCTGAACTGAAAAGGGAAAGAGACCGGCTCAGCCGAGCTATTGCGGCATTGGAAGGCGAGTCACCAAAAGCCACTGCGAAAAGGAGTGCTGTTCCCAATCGGGCCGCTCGCAGCAAGAAAAAGGGCGGCCGTCTCACCCCGGCAGGCAGGAAACGGCTGTCGGACCTGATGAAGAAACGATGGGCGGAGAAAAGAAAGAAGGCTTCCAAGGGGCGTCAATAAAACCTGAGGGTTGCTCGGAACATTTCGCCGGAGTGAATCCCCATGCCAGAACCAAGCAAAGAAGAACTGCTAGCTCGTATCGCTGAACTCGAAAAGCAAGTCGATTCAAAGAAGCAGGGCAGCTTGGAATTCAAGGTAAGCGAGAAGCGGCTAGTGGTTCAGTTTGAACGACTGTCCCCGACATTGACCTGTTTCCCGGCATTCCGCACACTCCAATTTATGCCACCATGAGCGCCGGAAAACACCTTAGACGGCAACGTGAGAACAAATCAAAAAATGAGCCGTCTTTTGAGAGACTTGCAAACTCATGAGATTGTTCTCTCCCCCGAATTGTCGCGTGTCTTAGCAGGAGGATTTGTTGAAGAACGGGGCTGCGTGCTACTTGCGTCAGAGGCTCACAACTCTGCGTGGACTCGTGTAGCCGATACCCACGATGAAACCGGTTACGAGTGCTTCATCAACCATCTTCATATCGAGAGCTTGCAGGAGGCGCTAGAACTTGCACGGCGATTGATTGAGGCTCTAGCCGAACGCTTCACAGGTCGTTTTGCTGTCATCGTAAGTTTTGATGGACGAGAAGCAACCGTCCGATTCCATAGACTTCGGGCGGGTCAGGCGTGGTTAAGCGACAATCTCGAAGAATACGAAGAAGGAATCGCGGTTTTAGATTCAATCTGAATTCAGACTGAGCCACTACCGAGAAGGGAGGCGTCAGCGTCTACGGGCTGGGCCGCTTCCCGGTGACACTTTACTACGAGCAGTGGGTCCGCCTGTTCGAATCAGCCGACGGACTCCGTGCCTTTCTGGAAGAAAACAAGAACAAGCTGAAATTGAAAAGCAAAGCATAGGCGCAAGCCACCTCCGCGACGACTCTCTATGAGGCTTGGGGCGTGCTCGTGGCTCTGCTTATTCGACCTTGCAGTAGCAATACAGAAATTGCTGTGTGGTGCCAAACGGCGTGCGATGTAGTTCTTTCAAACTCTCTACCAAACGAAAGCGCGTGCCAAATTCGTTGTGCAGTGATTCGGCATCGTAGCGCATAACCTCAAGTCCGCTACAGCTTGTCGGACCTTCTGGACCGAACGTGCTGACGATTACGTGCCCACCGGGATTGACGGCCATTGCGACGTTTCGGACATAGGCGGCACGTTGCTCGACCGACGTGAGAAAATGAAATACTGCGCGGTCGTGCCACACGTCATAAGCGAACGGCTCCAAGTGCACTTGCGTGATGTCCGCTACAATCCAGTTGACCTGTTCTGAGAGCAGACCCAATCGCTTCTTGGTCACTTCGAGAGCGGTTTGGGACACATCGAGGACGGTGATATTTTCGTACCCTTTTGCAAGAAGGTCGTCAACAAGCGTTGATTCGCCAGCGCCAATGTCAATGATGGAGGCTGAGCGCGAATCTGCCGCCCGCTCGACTAGCACAAGGGATGTTTCAAGGTGCGCTCGGTACCAACTGACTGCTTCTGGTTCTTTGGTTGTATAAACTTTTTCCCAATGCGTCTTTGCATTCATGGAAGCACTTCAAGTACCCGATATTTTATCACCGTCGTGATGGTACAGGGCGAGCATCAGCACGGGCGTTTCAGGGTACATGACAGCACGGCTTGCCCTTCATTGCCTCCCGTCCCTCGTGCACAATCAGAGGCAACAGAACCAAGGCGGCAACGGGGTCTGCCCAACTTACCTTCCAAATCGCGTTGACGACCAGACCCGCCAAAGCAATCAGGGCCAGATAGCCACAGACGGCGGATTCGGCGGCGTCGGCCCTCAACGCCGCGCTGGCGGTAGCTGCCGAGAGTTGCCGTTTCTGCTTTGCAAGCCAAGGCATGACCACAGCGGCAAGGATGAGCAGCACAATTCCGACCGGACTGGGCCGGGCTTCGATGTGCACTACCAATGTCAGAACAGAAGCGAGGGCAACAAATCCAGCGAGAACAAAGAGCAAGCCGCCTGCGATTCTGGCCGCTAGCTGTTCTGTGTGGTCTCCGCGAGACGGCGAATAGAAGCGCCAGAGCACAACTGCCGCAGAGAGTAGCTCGACCGCGCTGTCGCCACCGAAGCCAAGTAGCGCCGGGCTGCGGGCCGCCCAAGCTGCGCCCAACGACACCGCTGCCTCGACGCTCATCCAGACGAGGGTGAGAGCTTGAATCCGAAATATGCGGCGTGTGGTCTCCAGCGGGAATGCTTTCGGCGGTGCAGACACAGAAGCATTATGCATCTGCGCTACAGAGAGCTACTGGAAAATCGGCGCAGTGCATCATCCCAACGCAGGGGCAGTTGAGAACCTTTGACCGTCCAGCGCACGAAATTCGTCTTGTTCATGTGCGGAGTGAGCGCAGCCATCACGCGCACATGTGGCGGATGTTCCACAAAGGCTCGCAGCGCCGCTTCGTCCTCCCATGCCGAGAGCGTCCAGAATCGCTTCGAAAGCGGGCGGGCGAGAACCGAGTAGCCGAGCAAGCCCTGTGCCGATGCCAACTGCTTCACCACTTGAGCGGTATAGAGAAAAAATGGCGGCACTCGCCAATAGCTTTTCAGCGGGAGATAGGAAAGCAGCGCGACGAAATCGCCATTGGGATTGGGAGCGCCAGATGTTCGCCACGGGCTTGCGGGCATGATTCGGGGATTCTATCGCACCTTTTCTCTGGCCACATGCGACATGACCTTGAGGCAATGGCTCAATAGGTTGTAATCTCAACGCATGATGATAGGTCAAAGACTTCGGGAACTCCGCGAATCGAAGAAACTCAGTCAAGGCGACATCGAACACCGCACCGGCTTGCTGCGTTGTTACACGTCACGTGTCGAGTGCGGGCATACCGTCCCCTCAATCGAAACACTGGAGAAGTACGCGAGGGCGATGGAAATCCCCCTCTACAGGCTTTTTTATGAAGGTGAGGAACCACCGAAGAAACCGAACCTTCCACCTGCCGGGAAGACGGAGCCGCTGTGGGGAACAAGCGACAAGGATTGGCCGGAACTACGAAGGCTTGCGAAGGCGCTGCGTCGGATGGATGAGCGCCATCGTAAACTTCTGCTCGGGCTGGCTCGGGGGATGGCAAGCCGGAACCGAACCAAATAGCCGAACACTGCGTCGGCTTGTGGAAGAGGTCTCCCATGAAACGCAAGGCATCTTTCCTTTCGGTGCTTGTGCTCGCGACAGTAGCTTTCTCCCTCGGCGCGGCGGCGCAGAACCTCAAGACCATCAAACTCCCGCCGCCGCAGACCGACGGAGGCCGCCCTCTGATGCAGGTGCTCAAGGACCGGAAATCCACCCGTGACTTTGGCCCGGGCACCCTTTCGCCGCAAACGCTTTCCAACCTGCTCTGGGCAGCATTCGGAATCAACAGACCGGATGGGCGTCGCACCGCGCCCTCCGCCATGAACTGGCAGGAAGTGAGCATCTACGTGGCGACTCCCGATGGCGTATACATCTACGATGCCAAAGACAACGCGCTGAACCCTGTCTTGGCGGGCGACTTTCGGGCGGCCATGGGCACGCAGTCATATGTGAAGGACGCGGCTGTGAACCTAGCGTATGTCTCGGACCTTTCCAAGACCGGCACCGCTGCATCCTCCGAGGCAGAGATGTACACCGCCGCCGACGTAGGATTCATCGCGCAGAACGTCTATCTCTACTGTGCCTCCGAGGGGCTTGCCACGGTGGTGCGGGCCGGTATCAATAAGCCCGCGCTGGCCAAGACCCTGAATTTGCAGCCGCAGCAGAAAATCATCTTGGCGCAATCGGTCGGGTATCCGAAGAAGTAGGAAGCCGCCACTGAGCGCCCAAGGGGGAGTTCAGTGTTTCCTGCAAGGTTCACCACTGGCATCTTGCTCCTTGTATTTGTCTTCATGGGGCCAGTGGGGTGCTATGAAATGCGAAGAGGGAGAGAGCGAGCAATTGCCCGGGGAAAGGCGCAGTTCGAATTACATTGCTGCGGCTGCCATAACGGAAGACGCTCGGACCTTGCCAAAATTCCTCCAAACCTCGCAGGCATTTTTCGACGGCCAAGTCTTCCGAGCGGCAGAGCCGCGACCGACGCTATGGTTCGTTCAACTATCCTCACGGGACGCTCGGGAATCATGCCTTCCTTTGAGGGCAGCCTTAGCGATGAAAAAATCGAAGAAATCATTCGCTATTTGCATAGCGTGACTCCGGGAACACGTCTGTGCACGACAAATTGATTCGCAGTTGGATGTGACGATGAGAATTTACGGCTTGTCTCAAATCGCACTGACGACAAGAAGCCTATAGCCGAGCAGACCCTTCGCTGACCCTCGCTGCTTGACCGCTTCCGCTGCATGGAAGACGAAGGGCAGCACAACCCCGGAAGAGTCGTCGGATGACCGCCGTCCTTGCTGAATGCATGGGCGAAGGCTATGTATGTTGAAAAGTGCTACCGAAGACCTTCATCGAGCGTGCGTGTGAGGATGCCGGTGAGTTTTGAGCCTGTGCAGAACTTCATCAACCTGTTTTTCCAGCTTCCTTACCAACTTTTCGAGTGTCTTAATTCGCTTGTTGTAATCCGGATGCCGATGGCTGCGTCCTGTCTCGGCCATATCTCCTCCTATCACTTGAGAGAGTGTAGCCCGTGCTGGCAGTCTGTTTCAAACATAGTTACGCAGGGAGCAGGGAGGGATTCATGCATCACAGCCGTCCCATGACGGCAGCTTCTCCATGCCTTTGCGTAATCCGGTGACGCCGAGATTGCGTGGTCATCGGCGTTTCGTCTTATTGGCCGCCGTAGATACGCCCAAACGCCCGGGCCAGCATGAGCGCCATCAGCAGGCCCCCGGCTCCCAAGACGAGTACATCGGGTATGTCGCGGATGTGGAACCCCCCGACGTGGCACACAAGAAAGTATGCGACCACGGCATTCAGGGTGCCCCAGAGCACGTTGACCGTTGGCGAAGACTGTCCCTTGCCGGGCGGCGAAGCGAACGGAGTTGGGAATGAGCGCCCGGACACGCCGTGGACGAAGTGCGGAACGGCATTGACTAGGAAAGCGCCGCCGAAAAAGTACGCGGTGTAGAAATACCAGCGCATTGTTCCCTCCACTGTTGAAGGTAGGAACGGCGCGACGGCAGGATAATAGCACGTGACCGCCCTTATGATGAGGCGACTCCGATGCGACTCGCAAGTGAACATGACGAGCGTCGGTCAACTTTCTACTGTCACCACTGTTACCACTTTTTGCTTTACTTACCCCGACTAGGATGGTCTATACTCGACTCCGCTTAACAGTAGGAAGTTTGGGAAGTGGTTGAAAACATTAGAAAAGGGCGGTTTTTCAAAGGTTTTTGAGAATGGCCTGAGATTCTCCCCCCCTCTCCGCCAGATTTGCTGCAGGGACTAGGCTGGGTCTTCTGAAACAGTTTCCGCTGGGGTAGCTTTCTCGCAATTCTGCCGCCGAATTATTTTAATTCGCCAGGCTCCCTTCGATCTGCTGGAGATATTCCTCGTTCGATTTACGGCTGCGCGAAAAACTGAGCGGCTGTGAGTCGCGCCGCCGGGCGGTTTGCAGGTGGCGTTGAAGCCGCCGCTCGGCCGCGCGGTCGAACGTGCCGTCTGACGATTGCTTCCGGTGCCGACGCGCTTTTTTCCCGCCATGGAAGAGCTTCCGAATAATTGCCGCGAATGATTTCTTGATCGAACTCATCTCATTCTCCCTTCGAATGCCCTGCTCTGTTGCCCTTCATCATGCAAAACGTCGCGCAAGCAGGAATTCCATATGAAGTGAAACGAGCGGCGCGGAGTTTCGAATCTGTGCTGGAGTTAATTTCCAGATTCAAAAACGAAGACGCCGATGAGGTCCGCCATGTGCTTGGGATGCTGGCCGGAGTCAGCCGAGCTGGTTTCGGAAGCGACGTATTGGCCCGGGGCGAGATACGCATGGCCGATTAACATGGGCAGAGCGTTACCGTGGCTCGCGGCGTCAATCTGAAGTCCTTCGATGCCCTGTATGGTTGCCTTGCCGTGCGCACCCGCAGATGCGATCACCACGACGAGCGCGTTGCTCTTGACCGTGAACGTGGCGGCGACGATGTAGGCATTGGCGCGTCCATTCGAGCCGTAGAAAGCTCTGAAATCGCTCCACGTGCCGCTCACTGAAGCTCCGCCGATCAGGTGGTGCGCGGTCTGAGTGCTGTAGCTGTCCTCGTTGTTGGTGCCATAAGCGAGCGCCGCGGAGAGCTGCCCCGCGGCATTGATCGTTTGCGCGTAGGGGCCGGAGATGAACGGAGACGTCGGAAATTCGCCGCCGGTCACTAGGCCGTAGAGATACATGTTTCCGGGTGGAAGCCGCAGCGAAGTCCCGCCGGGCTGAATGAGCGCGCCGGCGATAATGGGCCGCGCTGCGATTTGCGGCGGCGTGGAGGGTCGCACCGGCGGAGCTACGACGGTATCTGAGGTACGTGCAGGCGCTACTGGGTGCAGCTCTTCGCCCGGATGTGCGGCGACCGGCGGCTGCCCGACTTCCGAATGAGCCGCGCCCGGAGCCGGCGCGGGCTTGGGGGGAGTTGGCGCCGGGCTAGTCGCCATCGGCGCCGCCGCGGCCGCCGACGATGCCTGGATGATCAGCAGGTCCACGACGCGCTTGACGCCCGGCTGCGAATTCGCGATGCGTTCGGCGTTGAGCTTGTTCGCTTCAGAGCCGACGGAGCCGCTGAGCGTAACAACTCCGTGATTCGAGGCCACGTCGATCATCCATCCATGCAGGCTCGGGTCATCAAATAGGCCGGCTCTCACCTTTTGGAGAACTGCAGCGTCGTCAGCCGGTTTGTTCCCGCCGTAGTCGTAGAGGAAATAAGCTCCGGCCGCAGCCGCTGCGAGGACTACGGCTGCGACCACAATCCAGATCCACGCGAAACTCTTCGCCGGCTTGGTGGCCTGCGCCGGCTGCTGAGCGGACCCTGACGCGACCGGGCTTCTCGGCGCCGGTGGAGCGGCGAACGGCTGCGGCACAAACTGTGGCAGGGGCTGTGGCGGCGGCTGCGGGTGCGATCGATGCGGTTGTTGCGGCGGCTGAAACGGCGGCGGTGGCGCTGGTGCCCGAAACTGTGGCGGATGCTGCGGCGGTGCGCCCGCCAGCGCGGTTCCGCAGCGCTGGCAGAACTTTGCCTCCTGCCTATTCTCCGCGCCGCACTTGCGGCAGAACATTTCGCCTCCGGAATCGGCTCCGCCGCGTTATTGAACGTCCGTAACTTTGCCTTTCACGAAGGTAATTTTCAAGCCGTTATATTGGTAGATCTTCTTGTCGCCCAAATCAGCGGCGAGCACCAGCCCATTGTTGGTGTTGGCCTGCACCTGCTCGATCGTCTGCCCAATCTGAATGGGCGGCGGAGGCGGAGCTGGCGCGGCCGCGGGAGCTTGGTCGGGAGGTGCAGCGGCAGGTGGCGCCGCGTCTTGCTGTTGTGCGTCGCCCTTCCCGGAGTCCATCGTCAAGACCTGGCTGATCACGTCGCTGACCTGTCCGGCATCGGCCCCTTCGAGATAGCCTTTCGGAAAAGTAAACGAGACGGCTGATCTGTAATACGACGCTTGCGTGACGCCGTTGCACGAATCGCACTCGATGACGGTGATGGTCACCTTCTCTTTTTTGAAGCTTACTTCCAGCTTCCACGGATAAACTTTTTCGCCATCATCCAAATAACGGCCGACGTCTTTGACCATCGCCGTGCAGAATCCACCGGGAGGATGCAGATTTCCATCCTGAAAGTTCGCCGAACACGTGATGACGTTGCCGGGAGGAGTGCCGAACAAGCTTTTCCCATGCACTACAAGAACTGTCCCGGCATCGATCACTCTGATCCCCGTCGAGTCGGTGCCCAGCTTCACCAGCTTGTATTGGGTCTTTAGCTTGTCCGCGAGCGATGCCTCTGTGCCGCCCTGCGCATGAGCCGATGACCATGGAAAGAGTGCGGCAAAAAGCATCGCGAGCGTCAGTGCGGTTCGAGTCCGGTGGCGACGCATTTGAGTTTCCCCTCCGATGATTTCCTGCCGAAATGAATCTTGAAACCTGCTTCGATCGAGCTATGAATCGCGTGATGAAGCGGGAGCGCCGACAGAGTGTATCGCGGCGCTCCCGTTGAACCAAGACTTCGACGTTCGAGTCGTTGCGGAAAATCGCTGCGCCCGAAGCCGCTCAGTTGCCTTGCCCTGTGCCCTCGGCTTGCTTCACTTCTTTTTCCGTCTGGTCGGCGGTGTCCTGTTGCTGTTGCAAGTCGGCGGCCGCGGTCAGATCGGCGTTGGCGGTTCCATCTGGGTTTTTCTGTCCGCCAGCGGCTGGCCCGGCAGGAATGCCGTTCTTGCCGTGAGTGTCCGCCAGCTTCTGAAGGCCCGCATCGATTTTTGCTGCAAAATCATTGTGCATGTCCTGCAGGTCCTGAACCGAGACGGCTACTTGAGCGCCGGACTGGCAATCGCCCTTCTGGTTGCTGGTCACGAGCACTTTGACGTTCTGGTTTGCGTCCGGCGCGTTGTCGATGCGCGTTAGAACGTCGCCTGCGCTCAATGTGCAAGTCGCGCCGCCGTCCAGTTGCTCCTGAAGCTGCGTGGATACGATGAAGGTGCGATGATTCGGATCGAGTGCCGCGGGAACTTGATCGCTGGTGGTAGCGGTTTGAGCTCCGCCTGACGCGTCGGCCTTTTCTGCGGCGAGTTGCGCCTTCACTTCCTCATCGATCGACTGTTTGACTTCCGGGCTCATTGCCGTGGCGGTCTGGGCGGTGGGCGCACTATTCGCGTCTCCCGATTGATCGTCCGAACTAGGGGCAGGCGCGGTGCCACCATTGCCATCGACTCGAGCCTGATAAGCAGCCTGCAAGTTTTCCGCGAGGAGATAGTCAGTCAACCACAGCGATGCATCAGGATAAGCAGGGTAAGGAGCAAAATATCCGCCGTAGTAGCCATACCACGGCTCGACTCCCCAACCCCACCCATATGCCACCGGCGCGCCCCATGGATCGTAAGCCCATCCGTAATACGCAGGGCCATAGTAGTAGGCAGGGACGTAGCCGTAGTACACGACTCCGCGGTAAGGATAACCGCGATAAACAGCCGCGTAGCTCCGTCCGTTAACGACATAAGTGCGCCGCATGTATGGATGTCCATTGCGGACGAACGAATGCTCGACGAAGCCGCGATGCGCTCCGGTACTGACCAACCGCGAACCGTCTTTTCTCGTGGTAGCAATCGTCCGTTGATTGTGCGCACCCTTGCTGATTGTCATGTCACCGGAGTGATTCGGATTCTTCGCATCGGCGACGGAGGTATGAATCGAGCTGACTTTGCCGGCGGGACTGTAAGTCGCCTTCGCGCCACTGGCAGTCGTTACGCTTGTAGGCTTGCCGTTCACGCCGCGCGTCACCGAGGAACCGTTGGGACTAGTCTTCGTAGTCGTGCCGTCCGGATGGTGCGCCGTCCCTGGGGTCGCAGGCGTGCTCGTCCTGGGCTGCGGCGTCCTTGTGCTGGGTTGCGCGGTCCTGGTGCTGGGCTGCGGCGTCTTTGTGCTCTGCGCGGGAGCTTTCTGCGCCGGAGCTGCGGCCGGCTTGCTCGAATTTCCGGAATTATTATTTTTCTTCTGCGCTGGAAGAATTGAAGGTATGAAAGTGAAGATCAGAATTGCCATTACAACTTGAAGAGCCTTGCGGTAAGCCACGTCTGGGTCCATAGCTTCCTCCTGAAATTTTCGATCTCATCGGCCCGACTTCGTTAACTAGAACGCTAGATCTTCGGAAATTCCATACGCCGGGACGAACGCCGCCACCATCTGTGAGTAATAGCCGTATCGATTTCCGGAATACGGGAGGCCGCGTATACGCCTCGCTGCGGCGCGCGCGGGACAGGCGTCCCCTGAGCGCTGGCGTTGGCCTGCGCATCGTACGCAGCCTGCAAGTACTCCGCAAGTACATAATCGGTGAGCCAGAAAGCTGGAGACTCATACACCGGATACGGCGCGAAATAATATCCGTAGTAGCCATACCACGGCGCTCCACCCCAGCCCCAACCCCAAGCCACCGGCGCGCCCCACGGGTCATACGCCCAGCCGTAAAATGCGGGAGCAAAGTAGAACGCGGGCACGTAGCCGTAATAAACGACCCCGCGATAAGGATAGCCGCGATAAACGTAAGCGTAGTTCCGCCCGCCGACCACGTAAGTCCGCCGCAGATACGGGCGACCACCTCGCGTGAAAGCATGCTCGACGTATCCGTGGTGCGCTCCGGTGCTCACCACGCGGCTGCCGTCATGGCGCGAAGTCACTATCGTCTTCTCTCCATGCGCCCCGTGACGAATCGTCATTTCGCCGGAATGCATCGGATTCTTCGCACTCACAACCGAAGCGTGGACGGAACTCAGTCTGCCCGTGGTGTTGTATTTCGCCGTAGCGCCGCTCGCCGTCCGCACGCTGGCAGGCTTGCCGTTGCGGCCGAGAGTCACCGACGACCCGTTTGGGCGGGTCATCGTAGTCGTTCCATTCGGATTGTGCACTAAGGAGGGCCATCCTCCGCCACGCGCCGCACCACCCCAGCCGCGACCCACTCACGTACCTGCCGCAAGCGTCTCCCGACGCGATTCCTCAAGACCCCGGCGCACCACTGGCCTTCACCAAGGACCGTATATTGATGGCGATATCCGCCATTACCACCACCGTCTCCGCCAGGAAATAGAACAGAATCAGCACGCCGAACCCGACGAGATTCAGAAACACTAGAAACGCCAACCCGAACAGAAACTGGTTATCCATCGAGATCGGAAGCGCCGGGAAAAACGATGCACCGAAATTGCCCCCGCGAATCCCCACGAACCAGGTGAATAGGCAGCCGGCCACGCCTACCACGGCAGCCGAAATTGCGTAAACTTCCCCGATCGTGCGGAGCAGAATCGAGGCGATTTCCATTACCGTGAACGACGACGAACCCAGTTCGCTGACGCTCGCCGCGCGATAAAAAAACACCTGAAACGCCGAGAAGAAAGCCAGGCCGATGAGCGCCGCGACTAGGATTTCCGCAATCGTATCGGACGTACGACTGTTGAAAGCAACTTTCAACAGCTCAATGACGGCGTACACTCCCGCCAGAGCCGTCAGCCCTCCGAGTAGCCGCAAAGCCAACGTCACGCCGATGCGGATGATGCTGCCACTCTCGAGCGCTTGCAGAACGAACCGATAAGGCCACAACACCAGGAATGGTCCCCCAGCCCCGCGTCGGTACGGCTTGGAATACGAAGGCGGAGCCGACTGCGGAGGCATCGCCCCGTCGCCCCGCGCCGGCCCTTGCACGTGCCCGCAGTAATTGCAAGCTGGGGAGTGATCCGCGATTTCTCTTCCACAATTCTCGCAATACATGATTCCTCGCTTTCGCCAATCACACGAGCAGAGCGCGTCCGCGCCTGCGCAGATTTGACTCCGAAATTCCGGCAGCTAGCCTTCCTGCTTGCCTTGCAATTCTCCAGCGGATTCAGCCTGCCGGGGGCTCCGCAGGCCAAGACGAGAGGGCTGGCAGAGGGCGATCAGCTCTGCCAGCCCAAAATTCCACAGCTTGCTTCTCATCGCCTAAAAATATAGACTCCGTCAACTGTCAGAACGCGACAACTGCTGACATCGGCCCTAAATCCGCCGGCAACGTCTCCGCCGGGGTACCGGTATCTTCATTACCCAGCAGCGATGAGCACGAACGGGAACGACAAGCTCGAAACCTGGAAGGAGATCGCGAATTACGTAGGCCGCGATCTTCGCACCGTCATGCGCTGGGAGAAGGAACGTTCTCTCCCGGTGCACTGTATTCCGGGAGGTGGGCGCCGCGCGGTCTTTGCATTCCGCAGTGAAATTGACGCTTGGCTGCGCGGAACGCGGCAATTCCCGGCCGGCGCAGATCTGCAATTCCGGCAGGCATCTAGACCTCCGGCGTCACTGCGTGCCGCAGTATCGAAGGCCGCGCCGCAGCCTCCCGCGAATCAAGGGCCCGCGCGCCCGTTGCAAAAACATGTCCCAGACTCAAGCTCTGATCGCCAACGCAGGATTCCAGCCTTCAAGTGGGCGGGCTTGCTGGCTCTCGCATTTGTGTCGGCGATTGCTGTTATTGTGCTGGCATCGAGGGGTCCTCACGCGGAGGGCGCATCGGCGTCGGTTACACCAATGATTCCGCCGGGCATCGAAACGTGGGTGCAGATTACTCTCGTAAACTCAGAACCGCAGGGCATGCCCGGGCCTTTTCAACAAGTCGTCGCCGTGGACAGTTCGCGCTACGCCTCCTTCGAAGCCGCCAATCTTCAAAACGTCGCTTTCTTCGATGCGCGCGGCGAAATCTTGAAAAGTTGGATGGAGTCCGGCAACGCGAATCTCTCCTCTCACACTGTTTATTGGATACAGCTAGCGGAGGGCATCCGCGCAAGAAACGTCGTCAACATTTACATGGGATTTGCGCCCAAGGATCGCACTCTGTTCAATGTCTCCACAACCGGTGAAGCTCCCGGTCTAAGCCCCACGTACGGCGAATTCGACAATGGCTCGCTCGTATTTCTCCGCTACGCTGACTTCCGAGGCAGTTCGCTGCCCGAGGGTTGGTATAGCGGGCTGACTCCCGGAGGCCGCGGCGAAGTTCGCATCGGCAACGGAGTTTTCATCGCCCATTCAGGAAGAGGAGGCGGTTCCGCTTTCTTGGGATCGGATTGGCAAGTCGGCAGCAACATCGCCGAAATGGATTTGTTGTCGCAACAAACCACGCGCGGGCAGGAAATGCTTTTCGTCTGCAGTTCGAGTCCGCGATACTTCCACTGGACGCCGGACTCAATCGGCTATCAGGATATGAGCGGCCTTGAGATCGAAGACAACAATGCAGGTACGCCTTCCGTTCGCGCCAGGGCGGCGCCGAATCCCACGCGATCGGCGGTAATCGGATTCCATGATGGAACCCTATTCGCCAACTATCATCCCGTCGCTTCCGTGCAGACGCGAATTTGCGGCGGCGACTTTCTTGCCACTACCGTAAACACCGGCTTCGACGCGTCCTTATCCTTCGATTGGATCAGAATGAGAGTTCGGCCGCCGAATGGCGTCATGCCCGCCACAATATTCGGAGAGCTGAATTCCGGAGTAGTTCGGACGCTGAACGCTGAGAAGTAGCACTGAGGATCGACCCACGAAGGCTTGCAAGCACTCCGCGCGATTCGCACGCACCCGCTCGTTACCCGCGATTTTCTAATTAGTCCGGCCGCGACGCGCCGCCGGTCGCAACCGCCAGGGGGCGCGGGGCCCGCCAGCCCCGTGCCCAGCCGCAGACATTTCCCTCTCGCGGTCCGTCCGCCTCCAACTAAAAAAGGCAACGAATACTCCCAGCGACCAAAAGATGGCCCCGCCGAGCAGCGCCACCGTCCCGCCCGGCAGCGAATTTGTCGATGCGTCGTAAATCATGTACGCGCCGGAGGCGAGCATGGCGAGTGAAATTACGATACAGATCGGCCGGTATTGGTCCATGGTCATGCCCTTTTCCTGATCCGCACTACTCCAATCTCGCCAACGCATTCCCGCCACAGAGCGCGACACATCTAAAGCCATTTCCAGTGCGTAGATCCTTTTCAATCGCCCGTACTCCTGCACGCCGACTTTTTTGAACTCGGGTTTCGAATTAGGTATCTTGAGAGCGGCGCCGCAGGCACAAGTAGGATTGCAGGGTCCATCGTATCGAGCGCCGATGATTGCGTGCATTTCGCAACCGCACTCGGCGTTCGTACAACGCCAGACTTCGCCTCTCGCCATCCTCACAGGCAAAAGCTCCCGGGCCACGTGTAAGGCTGCGATAAGCCAACCGGGGCAATGTGGCCGTTCAATCTGACTGAAGTGGCCAATTCGGAGCCCCAGGGCGCGCGGTCCGGGATGCGCACCTGTCAAAGTTCCAAAGCGTCATTCGAGAACGTATCCGCATGAACGTTGTGCGACTCTCAAAATTCCCCGAGGGACTTCGGCTGCCGATACGCCCGAAAATCCTGATACGCCCCAACTTCCAACATTTTCACCCACACTGCCAGTAGTCACACGCCAGTGCCTCAAGCTGCTCGCCCTTACAAGCAGGCTGATAAGTGCACTTGAAGTCTTGAGTTCTAAACTGAACTCTCGCGATAGCCGCGCGATTCCTGAGGCTTGCAGTCTGTGCCGAGGGATTCCTCCCGCATGGATGCGGCTGCGTTCTCGCGATTGGCATCCTCAGATCGCGCGAGAATTTCCCAAGCAGAGAAGCGCAATCGGGGTCTAGTACCCGACCGATGCATCTCGGCTACCTTCTGCACTAAGTTGAACCGATCGATTCGTCCTGCGCAGATGCTTCTGCGGTAAATCGAACGTCCCGCATTTGAATATCTGTGCTGAGGAAGTCCCGAACTGAAGCGCTGAGACCATCGCTTCTCGTCTGTGGATGTCTGCTTGGGATTAGAAGCAAAGCCCGTATTTATACTGATTGCCGATACCTTCGCCAATAGCTTAAACGCGTACCGTCGGCGGGCTTCCCGACTCAGCTCGACCATGCCGACACTAAATCTCGGAGGAAAATCAAAATGAGGAAATTGCATTTTCAGCTTGTGTCTTTGGCTTTGCTGTTGGGCCTCAGTTCGTTCTGTGCCAGTAAAGGTGCCAATCAACGAGGGCTAAACGCCAGTCAGGCTGGCACTTCTCAGCCAGCCGCCCTTCTGGAGAATGGCGGTCCGAATTCTACGACTCTTTTTGCTGACGGCGGCGATCCCGCGCCGCTTCCTATGCCGCTTCCGCGCCGGGTCTTCGGATTGACTCCCGACGGTGGCGACCCAGCCCCACTGCCTATGCCGCTTCCGCGCCGCGTCTTCGGATTGACCCCTGACGGTGGCGACCCAGCGCCACTGCCTATGCCGCTTCCGCGCCAGGTGTTTGGATTAGTCCCCGACGGCGGCGATCCAGCACCACTGCCGATGCCGCTTCCGCGCCGGGTCTTCGGATTGACCCCTGACGGTGGCGACCCAGCGCCACTGCCTATGCCGCTTCCGCGCCAGGTGTTTGGATTAGTCCCCGACGGTGGCGACCCAGCCCCGCTGCCGATGCCGCTTCCGCGCCGGGTCTTCGGATTGACCCCTGACGGTGGCGACCCAGCCCCGTTGCCGATGCCGTTGCCTGGTGGCCCGCGACTCAAGGCAAACGTCGCGTAGTGCATGATGGTTGACCAATGAGGGAAGGATGTTCCTCATCCTTCCCTCGATTCGTGCTAGCATCGCGCGCCAGCGGTGTGAGCCCAGTCGAGTCCAGTCCATTGCCCGCCCACGCGCTCTGGTTCGCCACCATAGCCTTTGAAATCGTGCTGCTGGCACGCAGCATCCGCACAAGGCTTTTCACAATTTATCCGGTCTTTTACACTTACGTTCTATTCGTACTTTTGCAGTCAGTCCTCAGATTTTCGGTTTACCATTGGTATCCCCAGTCGTATATAGCGTGCTATTGGTACACTGAATTCATCAGCGTCATCGTAGGGTGCGGAGTTCTTTTCGAGATCTACTGGAGGGGACTGGCCCCATTCCCGGGAACTGCGCGACTGGCCCGAAACGTGCTCGCTCTAGTTGTCGCCTTCGCTGCTGGAAAAGCACTGGTTGGCGCGATGCGCGGGCGGCTGTGGTGGCCGGCGCAGACAACGGCGGAATTGGAACGAAACCTTAGAGCCGTTCAGGCTAGTGCCATTCTGGGACTGGTAATTTTACTACTTGCTTATTCCATCCCTCTTGGGAGAAACTTGCGAGGCATTGTTTTGGGGTATGGGTTGTTCGTTTCGACGAGTTTGGTCAGCTTGACTGCGTTAGCCTATCTCGGACGCGAGATCGAGCGGTTGTGGTCTTATTCGCAACAGGTGTTTTACTTACTTGTACTTTGCATTTGGGCCGTGTCACTATGGACGCCTTCGCTGCAGCCGGGCTTGGCGTCACGCCTGGAAGTTGCGCCGAGCTATGAGGAAGCTGAACGGAAGACGCGCGATCGCTTCAAACGCACTCGAATATTTTTTGGCCGGAAGAAGGATCGCTGAGAATGAGTGAAGAGGCTTCCATCGTCGCTCTAGTTTCCCTGACAGTGGTGGTAGTTGCGGGCTTGTTTCTTTTGTGGCGCAAGCCCGTCGGCGCGCTCGATGAATTCGACCAAGCGGACCGCGGCCTTCTCCCGGGAGACGGCCAATGGGCCGAGTGTCCGCGCGCCACAATTGACCACATCTTCGGCACCGGCGATTTGGGATTTATGCGCGCCAAGGGTTCTGATCGATTGTGCCGGGCCTTTGAGAGAGATCGCCGGCAAATTGCGCTGCAATGGGTATGGAGCGCCTTTGACGAAACTCATCGAATCATGGCCCGCCATTTTCGCGCCGTCCGCAGCAGCCCCGATCTCAGTATCAACCTTGAAGCGAAGCTCGTCGCGGAAGTCCTGCTGCACCAGAGTTTGTGCCTGATGTTGGTCGCCGCGGTACGCTTGGCCGGCCCTGAAGGGCTGGCTCGTTTGGCCGGCGCCGTCGGCAATATGCGACATCAAGTCGGAATTGTTGTCGACGGATTCCCCGCTTCCGCGGGCGGCGATTTCTCCAAAGATTCTGGCCTTCACATTCATAGCTGAGGACTGCCTTCGCCTTGACCTCCATGCCCTCCGCGCTACCAACCAGCACCGTGGATGCAGCCCACGCGGACCTGCAGCGCCGCACTCTCTCGAAAATCCAGGGCAACTTCGCGCGGCTCATTTATCTCGCTTCCACGCGCGATTACAATTCCGCCCGCTACTATCATTCCGGCCTCGCTGATCGCTATTCGATCAATGTCGCCGAGCAGGCTCTCGAATTGGCGCACCGCGAAGTGTTCCGCGAACTGGCCACTTCCGCCCTGGCCGATCTCGCGCGCGAACTCGAACTCTACATGCACTCGACTCGCGAAAATCCTTCAGATTTTTTCCGTGCCTGGCAGGAAGTCGAGCCGTTTCGCGTGGTCGTGCCCGTCGGCACGCATCCCACCAGCGCGGCTCTCTTTATCTCAAATGTTAGGTTCGCTTTGGCAGTACTGCGGTCGAATCTGAAGGTCCCGCAGGATCATTGAGGCGCATCGCCACCGCGGTCACTCGTCCCACGATTTCCGCTTCCGCCCCGTAAACGAATCGCCGGATCTTGCAGTGCGAAAGCGGATGCGGCATCAGCAGCAATTCCCTATCCTGAATCTCGCACCACGAACAAGCGTAGCCATCTCGCAATTCGACGAAGTAAATCGGCCGGTCGTATTCCGTGCGCCACGGCACAGCTTGAAACTTGCGAAGCTCCGTATCAATCTGCACAAACGAGCCGGGCCGCAACAGTGGATACATGCTCAAATCCTGCAGCCCGATGTAGCCGTACTTTCCGTGGCGAATGTCGAGACGCTGAATCAAAGCGATTGGGACATCCCCCCAAATCTCGACCATCCGAGACAGCAAATTCGTATTATCCAGATTGAATCCGCGGTCGAACTGAATCGGAAACGATACCGTCCTCTCGGGATCGGGATCTTCAACGGTCACCAGATGCGTGTTGGGCAGGCGTGCGGCAAGCTGGCGCTGCGGCAACCTCTGCAAATCCACACCGAAGAGCGCCACCAAGTCCGTGAACTTGAAGCGATAAATGCTGCTCAGGCTGTACAGCTTGAAAATACTCGGTACCGAGCTCGAATTCTCGAGCTGCGAAAGCCACGGATTCGAAATCGCAAATTCCGGATTGCCCTCCAACTCGGCGATTTTTTGGCTTTCCTCGGCCACTTCGCGCACTGTGATCCCAAGACGCAGACGAATATCGCGCAGCTGCTCTCCCGGCTTGCGGATGTTTGGTACCATGGCCCCAGATGGTACCCTGAGACCGCACGCATCGCAAACCCCGGCCGGACCGAATTGGGAATTTGACTTCGAGGAACTTCTGCAGAGGTAGTACCATCTAATTTCTTACCACACAGTATGATTGAAAGCCCCGAACCCGCCAGGCCAAGACTTACCGCGAAGAAGTTCTGGCTTTACACCTCGCCCATCCTTGCGCTTATGCTCGTCTATGTCGGTTGGGTGATGCTCGCCCGGTGGCAAGAGAACAAGCAGTTGGAAGAAAAGGCCGCGCAGGAAGCCCGCGCGAAAGAGCGATCGGAAGCCGAACGCACGGTTGAAACGCTTGGCGGTAACGAATTCAATATTCTCAGCTTCTATGCAACCCCGGGAATGATTCGCCGCGGGGAATCCATCCAACTCTGCTACGGAGTCTCGAACGCCAAAACGGTAACGCTCGATCCGCCCGTCGCCGAAATGTGGCCGTCAGTCAGCCGCTGCATCAACCTCTCGCCCACGAAGACAACCAACTACGCGCTAACCGCCTCCGACGCCCAAGGAAACAAGAAAACCGTCGCCCTCGAAGTACAGGTCCACTGATCGCAGAATGCGGGGCACACATACGCACCCGCGTGCGCGCAGACTGGCATCAGTTTTTCTCAGGAATTTGGTGAGCGCCGCTCGCCGCAGCTACTAATGCTTCGGCCGGCTGGGGCTTTCGTCCAGCTCGTGGTAGATGAAGTAGCCGCCAACGCCGGCGCCGACCGCCGCTGCCGACAGCAGAATAAGAACAAGAAGTTTCTTCCGGTTTCGCACCGCGGGAATCGTTCCGGAACCGTTCTTTCCCCCGCCCGTCTGATCGTCGACGATCTGCACGCGGTAGGACTGCCCGTCTCCAATCGAATGTGTATCGCCGTCGATCGAAATATCAAACGGTCCGCGGAAGCTCGTCACCACCAGCTCATTCGCGCCCACGATCGTCACGCGCCCGTGCGACGCTTCGCCCGATCGCGATCGCACGATCGCCCCAAGCGCCTCCAACTCGACGATATCCGATGATCCCGAAGCAAATCCGGCCGTGCCACGCTCGAGTTCAGCGTGAATTCCGCTCGGAGAATCTTCCAGGCGTGAACTGCTCGCGGACATCAAATAGAGCTGCGCGGTTCCGGCTCGCAGCCGGATCGATCCGGTCGAATCCGTGTCAATCGTATCGCCGGGATAGACCGTCGCTCCCACAGCCGCCGCCGCGCGGTCCAGCCTCGCCGCCTGCGACTGCGTCACGGTTCCCAGCGGCTTTTCCGCTGCGCCCGCGATAGGCAGGTCCACCAACGTCCCAATCAGCACCGCTGTCAGACATGCGCGAAGTGCAAATCGCACATTCCACCTCCAAGAGGGCCAGAAGTAATCTAAGCCTGAGAATGTAACGTGTCAATCACTCTCTTCCGGTCAGTTATCCCCCTGCAAGGGCCCGGCTGCAACTCCCGCCCAAGCGAAGCGCCGGGTGTCCAGCGTGAGAGGTGCCCCACGCGCCGTACTAGCGCGTGGGGTTCTTGCACGCAAGCTATAATGCGTCCCCCACCCGCCAACCCTGTAATGCACAAGCTCCTTACTCCCCCACCCCAGCCTTCTTCAGAGACTCCTCCCGAATCCCCCTGAACTCTGCATTTGCCTTCCACTCGGGCATCTTTTTAGCATTCGCCACCCGATATCCCACCAGAAAGTAGAGCTGGCAATCCTCCACCGCCCCGCTTAAATCCCAATCCGCCTTAATCTTGTCGCTAGGCTTGTGGTAATCCTCAGCGGTAAATTTCTGCCGCGTCTTCATCCCCCAACCCACAGGCTTGCCGATAAAATCCACCCCCGCATCGGGATCAAACGCCGGCACTCCCACCTTCGCAAAGCTGAAATGATCCGAGCGATAATAAAACCCCTTCTCCGGCTCAGGATCGGGATCGACGCGCCGCCCCTGCTCGCGCGCCACCGCCGCCACCACATCATCCAAGGTAGATTTCCCGTTCCCCACCACAGTAATGTCGCTCGTCCGCCCCCACACATTCATCCCATCCATATTGATGTCCGCAGCCGTAGAAGCGATCGGATAGAGCGGATGCTCCGCGTAGTAGCGCGAGCCAAGCAATCCCTGCTCCTCCGCCGTCACCGAGAGAAACAGCATCGTCCGCTTCGGCGGCACTTTCAATTGTTTGTAAGCCCGCGCAATCTCCAGAAGCGCCGCCGATCCCGAAGCATTGTCCAGCGCCCCGTGATAAATCTTGTCCCCATTCACCTCCGGCCCGATCCCGAAGTGATCCCAGTGCGCGGTGTAAACGACGTACTGATTCTTCAATTTCTCATCGCTGGCCGTCAGCTTGGCGATCACGTTGTGCGATTCAATCGGCTGCAATTTGTTGTGAATCTCGATCGACGCCTTCATTCCCAGCGGCACAGGCTGGAAATCCGCGCTCATAGCTTTTTGATTCAGCGTCTCGAAATCAAACCCCGCAGCATGAAACAGCCTCTCCGCTTCCTCGTGCGTGATCCAGCCCTCCACCGCAACGCGATTCATATTCTTATCCGCCGACGCCAAATCAAACTGCTCCCCGCTCCAACTATTCCGCACGACCTCCCAGGGATACCCAGCCCGCGCCGTCTCGTGCACAATAATGCATCCCGCCGCCCCAAGCTCCGCCGCCTTCTCGAATTTATAAGTCCACCGCCCGTAATAAGTCATCGCCTTGCCGCCAAACATCTTCTCGTCCGGAACCGGCGGATCGTTAATCAGCAACACAATCACTTTTCCGCGCACATCCATGCCCTTGAAGTCATCCCACTTATACTCAGGCGCCTGCACTCCATATCCAACAAACACCATCTCCGCATTATCCAAGCTCACCGAATCCACCATCCGCTTGGTCCAAGCCACAAAATCTTTCTCAAACGCAGCATGAAGCGTCTGATCGTGCCCCGAAAAAGTAAGTTCCATCGAAGGGTCCGGCTTGATCCCCACCAGCGGAACTTTCTGCAAATAAGTCCCGTCAGGATTCCCCGGCTCCAGCCCAAACTCGCGATACTCCTTCTCCAAATAAGCGATGCTCAATTCTTCGCCCCGAGTCCCGGGCCCCCGCCCCTGAAACTCATCCGAAGAAAGCGTCTTGATATGCGCAAGTATCCGCGCAGCCTCAAACGATTTCACCCCATCATCACCCGGACTCTGCGCCAAAACCGGCGCCAAAAAACCAACGCCGGCAGCCACAATCACCGCCAAACAAAAAATCAATCCCCGCCCACTCAAAAATTTAGAATTCATCCCGCTCTCCCAAGTCTCTCTAATCAGAAAAACCAAATTGTAGCCGAAATGTTCAACCCTCGTAGGGGAGGGCCTTCAGACCCTCCCGCCGTTCGGCCCCATTCTTTCGCCAATCGTCCAGGTTATTTATGCGCCGACCAGGTCCACGAAACCGCACAACGGTCGAACCCTCAACTCTCAAGCTTGTACTTCGTGGAAGCCAACACATAAAGCCTCCGCCACACAAACCGATTGATCGTCACCACCATCCCCGCCATCAAAAGCGTAGCCGCAAGCAGCACCCGGGAGCTTCCACTATCGGTAGCGCTGCTAATCACCGCCCCCAGCCCCACAGTCGAAAACGTCTGTCCGTGAAAATGAAAATATTCCGCCACAATGCTCGCATTCCAAGCCCCGCCGGAAGCCGTAACC
This sequence comes from uncultured Acidobacteriota bacterium, assembly GCA_963812645.1. Lineage (GTDB taxonomy): Bacteria > Acidobacteriota > Terriglobia > Acidiferrales > UBA7541 > Palsa-147. Next base: position 224,759 of record CAWEVU010000009.1, on the reverse strand, counting down.
AACCCGGTGACCAAATAAGGAAAAATCGCCGGCAGAAAAAGCTCCCGCCACTTCTCCAACTTCCCGAACTGAAATATGCCGCAAACTTCTTTCAAGTCCGAAGGAATCGCCGAAGCCCCGGCAATCACATTAAAAAGGATGTACCACTGCGTCCCCAGCAAAAGCAGTACGATCGAGCCAATCCCCAACCCGCCGCCCACGCGAATCAGCAAAAGCAGAATGATCGGAAAAAGCGCCGTCGCAGGCACCGAAGCCGCGATCTGCGCGATCGGCTGCATCACGGCCGACAACCGCGGATTCAACCCAATGATCACTCCGGCAGGAATCGTCCACAGCGCCGCAAGCAGAAGCGTGAACTCCACGCGCAGAAACGTCGCCCCAGCTCCCACAAAAATGCTACGGATTTCCGGCCCGCTGACCGTGACCAACAACGCCGTCATCTTCAGAAACTCGTACCCAATTCCCACCACCAAAAGCGTGAGCACAACCCGCCCAATTATTTTCCGAACTCTTCCCGCTGCTCCGCCCTCGCGATCATGCGACGCGCCTCTCGCAAAATACAGGCTCAAGCGTTCCCGCATCGGCCGCACCGACACCTGCGCCACCAGCGGCACAATCTTCGACCGCCGCAGAAAATTCAGCACGTAAGAGTGCGGCGACTCGATCGCTTCCACTTGCTCGAACTTGAATTTCTCCGCCCAGGCAATGATCGGCCGCCAGATCAACTGGTCCATCAGCACGATCACTCCCACCATCGTCACCACTCCCCAAATAATCGCCCGCGTATCCCCGGCATTCGCCGCCGTCTGCAAATACGAACCCAGCCCGGCCAAACGCAAGTCGCGGTTTTGCAGCACGAACATTTCGCACGCCATCAGGAAAAACCATCCGCCCGCCACCGACATCATCGAATTCCACACCAGCCCAATCGTCGCGAACGGCAGCTCCATTTGCACGAAGCGCTGCCACCAGCTCCAGCGGTAAATCTCCGCCACTTCGCGCATCTCCCGCGGTATCGATTTCAACGAGGAATAAAAGCTGAAGGTCATATTCCACACCTGCCCGGTAAAAATCAGCAGGATGGAACCCAGCTCGATCCCGAATTGCCGCGTCGGAAAAAGCGCCACCATAGCCAGCATCACGCCGGGCAAAAAACTCAGCACCGGAATCGACTGCAGCGTGTCGAGCAGCGGAATCAGGAAGCGCTCAGCCTTCGCGTTGTACGCCGCAACGTATCCGTAAATGAGAGTGAAAATCAGGCTAACGAAATACGCGAGCATAATTCGCAAAAGCGAAAACATCGCGTACTTCGGCAGCGCCCCCAGCGAGAGCTGAATCTCCGGCCGCGCGCTGACCGGCGCGATCCAATAATGAGTGAGTGACAGCAGCGCATAGAACGACGCCAATCCTGCAAAAATGATCGGCAGATCCCGCAGCATCGAGGGAACGCCCGCAGGCAACTTCCCCCACGCAGGAACCGTCGATACCGGATTTTCCGGAGACGTCATTCAGCGGCTGCTCTCAATTCGGCTTTCCGGTTGGCGCCGCGTGATAAAGCCGCAGCCGGTCGTTCTCCGAATCGTATTCGAAAATTTCAGCGTACCGGCCCCAGTTCAATGCCGTATCGACCTGCTTCTTCGTTTCTTCCTCGGGAATGTATTCATCGAGAATGTCGTGGAAGAATTCGATCGGCATGGCGTGATCCGATTTGCTCTCGAGCGTGGTCTTGATCTGCTGCAGCAGCCCGACGTGCGCCAGAATCGCCTCGCGGAACAAAATCTTCCGCGAGCGGATGTCCGCTTCGGCGAATTCCTTCCCTTTCACCGTGAGCACCACATCCCCCTCCCTCACGGTCACAAATCCCAGCAGCACGCCTGCATCAATGATGGGCAGCAGGTCGTCCACTTCGAGCAACAGCTCCTCGGCGATGTGATACATGTCCTCTTCGCCCTTGCGATCGTTCAAAAGCTCAAGCAATCCCGCCACGCCGCCCGGGCGCGCGTGCGGAAGCATCTGCGGCCGCGGCTTTCGCACACCCGCCGTCGCCGGGGGCGGCGCGAGATCGAGTTCCGGCTGCGTCATCACTTTGTAGATGTAATCCACATACAGAACAAATGTCGGCGACTTGCGATCCCGCGGATGCCGCAATGGAATGTGAAAGTCCGCGCGAATCTTTGCCGGGTTGCGCCCGAGCACGATGATGCGATCGGCCAGCAAAACCGCTTCCTCAATATTGTGCGTCACCAGAAAAATCGCCCGCGTGGGAATTTTCTTTGCCAGCCACAACTCCATCAGTTCGCCGCGCAGGTTCTCCGCCGTAAGCACGTCCAGCGCCGAGAACGGTTCGTCCATGAACAAAATCTCCGGCTCGACTGCCAGCGCCCGCGCAAATCCTACGCGCTGCTTCATGCCTCCCGATAATTCCTTGGGGTAAGCCGTCTCAAAATTCTTCAATCCCACCGCGTCCAGCGCATGAAGAGCCCGCTTCCGCCTCTCATCCTGCGCCATCCCTCGCGCCAGCAGCGGCGTCTCCACGTTTTCGAGCACGGTAAGCCACGGGAACAATGCGAAACTCTGAAACACAATCGCCACATTCGGCCGGCACTGCGGCATCGGCGTATCGTGCCAAAGCACTTCTCCGCCCGAGGGCATCATCAACCCGGAAAGCATTCTCAACATGGTGGATTTTCCCGACCCCGATGGGCCAAGCAGCGCCACGATGCTGTCGGCCTCAATCGACAAATCCACCGGTGCGATCACCTGAATCTGCCGCCCATCCGGCTGCTGATAGCTCTTCTCGATTTGCCGCGCTTCGATGATGTGCTTCGGCGCAACGGGCCGGACGATCGCCACGCGCCCTTCAGCAGGCTCAGCCGTAGGAATGGCCGCCTCTGCCCCGGCGACGCGCGTCGCCTCCAACTCATTCATCAAACTCTGCCACGCCTCCTCCGGAAGCGCGTCAAGGAAAAGATCGCGATCCGCAGGATTCATCGCGTTCACGATCAATTGCATCTCCTGCGCGGGACGCGAGTGCAACAGCACGTAAGCGTGAAAATAAGTGAAGCACCCAGTCAAGGAGGCCGCGAACGCAACCGGCATCGCGCGAAACAACGCCCGCTGCTCTTCAAACGGCAGCGTCATCATGAAATCAGCGACAACCGCAGCGTCCGCCTCCACCAGAATGCCCACAGCAGCATTCCAGCGGCCCTGGCTGCAAAGATCACGCACCGTCTCAATACGAGGGAGAGTCATAAAGCGCTATAGGCTACTACGAATTCACGCAAACGCCCCGCCACACCGTTAGATTCATTGTGCCCGGCGCGTCAGACGCGTAAAATATGCAAGCCCGAGACCCACATCGCCGATTCTGGCTTGCCTCAATCACCGTGCGCGGGTCCGCAGCAATTCAACAGTAACGATAAACTTCGGAGGAGTGCGGATGAGATTGCTTCGTCGATTCTTGTGTGTAGCGATTGCAGCGCTGGCCATCCCCGTTCTAGCTCAGGCGCAGGATATGCAAGAAGGCCGCCTGCTGCGCTTCCCCGACGTTTACAAAGACAAAATCGTATTCAGCTACGCCGGAGACCTCTGGCTCGTCCCCACCACCGGCGGCATCGCCAGACGCATAACCACAAATCCGGGACTCGAGCTGTTCCCGAAATTCTCTCCCGACGGCTCACACATCGCCTTCACCGGCCAATATGACGGCAATCCCAACGTCTACGTAATTCCCTCCGAAGGCGGCGAGCCCAAGCAATTGACCTTCGAAACTCCCGCCATCGTTTTGCCCGAGCGCATGGGCATGGAAAATGAAATCATCAATTGGATGCCCGACGGCAAGCGCATCCTGTTCCTCTCCCGCCGCGAAACTTTCAATTCCTGGTTCGGCCGCCTATTCACGGTTCCCATCGAAGGCGGCCTTCCCACGCGCCTCCCCATCGACAAAGGCGGCCTCACTTCCTTCTCTCCCGACGGCAATCAGATCGCCTTCAATCGCATCTTCCGCAATTTCCGCACCTGGAAGCGTTACACCGGCGGAATGGCCCAGAAAATTTCCATCTACGATTTCAAGACCAATCACTACGAGCAAATCGACAGCGACTATCAGGGCGTGGACACTTTTCCAATGTGGCGCGGCGACACCATCTATTTCGACTCCGATCAAGGCCCCGATCACCGCATGAATCTCTTCGCTTACAGCACAAAGACGAAGCAAATCCGCCAGCTCACCCATTTCACCGAGTTCGATGTGAACTGGCCCAGCCTCGGCCCCGATTCCATCGTCTTCGAGAATGGCGGCTTCCTCTATCTCTTCGATCTCTCGAGCGAGCAAGCCAAAAAAGTCACCATCTATCTGCCCGGCGATCTCGATCTCGCCAGAAAACACTGGACCAACACCAGCAAGCTGATCACTTCTTTCGATCTTTCACCCGACGGCAAGCGCGCCACCTTCAGCGCCCGCGGCGATGTCTACACCGTCCCCGCAAAAGAAGGCGCCATTCGCAATCTCACCCGCACTCCGGGAATCCGCGAAGAAAATGTCGCCTGGTCGCCCGACGGCAAATGGATCGCCTACCTCTCCGATCGCACCGGCGAAGAAGAAATCTATCTGATGCCGCAGGACGGCATGGGCAAAGAAGTCCGCATCACCACCGACGGTTCCATGCATCGCTTCCAACCCGTCTGGTCGCCCGACAGCAAAAAACTCCTCTACGCCGACAAATCGAACCGCCTCTTCTACATCGACATCGACGAAAAGAAGCCCGTGCAAATCGACCAGGGCAAGTACGCCGATCTCACCGACTACAATTGGTCGCCCGACAGCAAATGGGCCGTCTACGCCAAGGCCGCGGAAAATGGCAACGGCGTAATTTATCTTTACTCGCTCGCCGGCAAAAAAATCTCCGCGGTCACTACCGATTTCAACGGCAGCGTCAATCCCGTCTTCGATCCCGACGGCAAATATCTCTATTTCCTCTCCGCCCGCGATTTCAACGAAGTCCTCGGCGTAATCGATTTCGAATTCGCCAATCCCAAAGCCGTTCGCGTTTACGCCGTAACGCTGCGCGCCGATACGCCTTCGCCTTTCGCTCCGCAAAGCGACGAAGTCGATCTCAAAAAGCCCAACCCGGATGAGAAGGAAGAATCCAAGCCCGCCGCCAAAGAAACCAAAGAGAAAAAGCCCGAAGAGAAAAAGTCAGAAGAGAAGACACCGGAAGAAAAAAAGGAGCCGTTCCGCATCGATCTCGACGGCATTCAGAACCGCGTCGTCGCCTTTCCCACTCCGCCGGAGGTGATGGCGGGCCTTACCGCCTCCAAAGGCTTCGTCTTCTACCTAACCGCGCCCATCATCGGCCTCTCAGGTCCGCTCTCCGGCGAAGGCTTCGCCATCCACATCTTCGATTTGAAAGAGCGCAAGGACGCCGTCCTCATCCACGACACGACCGGCTACGCGCTCTCGCATGACGGAAAGAAGCTGCTCTACTCCTCCCCCGAAGGCGGTGGTCTCGAAGTTCCCGGCGCCGTTCCTCCCACTACTCACGCCGCGAACACTTACGGAATTATCGATGCAACTTTTCCGACCGCGGGCCCGCACAAGGTCGGCGACGGCGAACTAAATCTCGCCAACATGCAAGCCGAAATCGATCCGCGCGCCGAATGGAAGGAAATGTTCGAAGAAGTTTATCGTCAGGAGCGCGACTATTTCTTCGAAGCCTCCATGAACGGCGTGGACTGGGCCAAAGAGCGCGACAAATACGCCCAGCTTCTCCCCTACGTCGCCGATCGTTACGACCTCACTTACGTCCTCGGCGAATTCATCGGCGAGCTTTCGAATTCCCACACTTACGTCGGCGGCGGCGACGCTCCTGATCTGCATCCGGTCAACACAGGCCTCCTCGGCGTCGATTTCGATCTCGATTCCGCCAGCGGCCTCTACCACTTCAAGAAAATTTATCCCGGCGAAAATTGGGACCCATTCCTCCGCTCGCCGCTCACCGAGCCCGGCGTTGACGTGAAGCAAGGCGATTACTTGCTCGAAGTCAACGGCCGCGCGCTGAAATCGCCGCAAAATCCGTACGAGCTGTTCGTCAACACCGCCGACGAAAACGTCACGCTAACCGTCAACTCCAAGCCCTCTTCCGACGGCGCACGCCGCGTAGTCGTCAGGACCATCCCCACCGAATTCAGCCTCCGCGAACTCGACTGGATCGACACCAATCGCAAAAAAGTCGACCAAGCCACCGGCGGCAAAGTCGGCTATGTCTATCTCCCCGACATGGAAGCCGCCGGCCTCAACGAATTCGTCAAACAATTTTTCCCGCAAGTCCGCAAGCAGGGCCTCATCTTCGACGTGCGCTACAACGGCGGCGGCTTCGTCGATCAAATCATCTTCGAGCGCCTCCGCCGCATCCTCGCCGGCATGGACACCGCCCGCAATTCCGCCAGCACCACCGAGCCGCAAATCGTCTTCTACGGCGCCATGGCCTGCATCACCAACGAATACGCGGCCTCCGACGGCGACTTCTTTACCTACTTTTTCAAGCACTATAAACTCGGCCCGGTAATCGGCATGCGCACCTGGGGCGGCGTTCGCGGCATTCGCGGCGAAATCCCCCTGATGGACGGCGGCTACGTCACGCGCCCAGAATTTTCGCTCTACGGCCTCGACAGCCAATGGCTAATCGAAAATCACGGCGTCCAACCGGACATCGTCGTAGACAACACGCCCGACCAGGTCATGGCCGGCCACGACCCGCAACTAGAAAAAGCAATCGACATCGTGATGAAGGAAATCCAGGAGCACCCGAAGAAACTGCCGCCAAACCCGCCGGATCTACCAGCCTATCCGCCCGGCCCAGGCTATTAGCTTTTTGCTGTTATCCTGACCCCGCATGCGGGAGAAGAGCCTGTCCCGAGTCCGTCGAGGGAATCTGCATTTTGTTCGCTCTTCTCTTAACGCTGTCATCCTGAGCGAAGCGAAGGATCTGCATTTTCGTTCCCCGGGGTGCCTCCGCCCAGGCGGACGCCGCAGTCGCGCGTGGGGCTTTTGACGTCGTAGGGGCGGGCCTGCCTTCTAGTCCCGCCCGGTTTTCGGCCCCCGGCCTCGGGGTGCATCATCCGCCGAAGTTGCGGGTGGGGCTTTTCGGCCCCCGACTTTTCCGCCCATAGGGCCCGGTCTTCAGCCGGGCCTCTTTCGTGTCCGACGATCTTTTTGCTGTCATCCTGAGCGAAGCGAAGGATCTGCATTTTCTTCTCTTCGCTCACCCCGCCCCAATCGCAGCGGAATCAGCGAAAAACGTTCCGAACCATCCGCGCCACACACCGCCACGCCTGCGTCGAGCCCTCCTCCCGCGCCTCCCGCCCAAAATGAAAGCTCAAGCTAATGCCCGCAAGCTCCACCGATCGCGGCCCGCCCGGATAAATCCGTCGCGGCGGACGCAGGTCCAGCGCGCCGCCATAACCCAACGGATCAACCTGCAGATTCTGAATGAATATCGTGTTCTGAAAGCCGTTCACTTGCAGCCGTCCGCTCCACAACCGCGCCAGCGGCACGCTCGACTCCGTGAACAGCAAAGTCTTGACCTCATACATCGGCGGCAGCGGCGCCACAAGGAAGTCGCGTTCAGTAGCTCCCGCGGGCAGAAGACCAAATTGGAAAGGAGTACTTCCGGGATCCTGGTACAGCAGGAAGGAAGCGTTCAGCGATGGGGTCGAAACCGGCCGGAGCATAGTCGCCGCCGGCGCAGCGCGTGCATGCACTTGGACGCTCTGTGGCGGCGGTTTCTGTGCCGCCGCCGGCGCGACGCTACTCAAAAATATTCCCAGTAGCGCAATGAACCGCGTATACGTCACCGGATTTCTCTTCGCTCTGTGAGGAACCACACGCCTACGAACGGGCTGAGCGTACTAAGTCCGCGCCAGCCTGTCTATCCCATTTTGCACACAAGCAAATTTGCCCCATTTCGCATAGCCCGCCGGCTGCCTCCGCCAACGCGGACGCCGAAGTCGCCCGCGGGTCTTTCCGTCCCCCGCCTTTTCCGCCCGTAGGGCCCGATCTTCAGGCGGGCTTCAACCGGGCTTCTTCCGTGTCCGGAGATCTTTATGTTGTCATCCTGAGCGAAGCTAAGGATCTGCATGTCGGCCAGCCGTCCGTCCCCGCTCCAATCCCGTCGCCGTCTCTCAAATCTGAAATTTCAAATTTTAAATTGCCGTTGTCGTTGCTGTCGTCTTTGCGGTCACTCCGACGTTTTGTCAGGGCACGGTTTCAACCGTGCCGAAAAGTCGCCTTAAGCAGTCCGGCTTCAGCCGCTGAGGTTTTGTTTTCCGGTTTTGAACCTTATATCTCGAGTGCTCACACAGACTTTTTCGCCCGTGAATCCATCGATGTTGAGTTTTTCTGCAGCCTCCGAAACCGTGCGCTGACAAAGCTCCGAGGCGCGCTTCCAATTCACGGTGTCCACGCGAAAATTTCCAGGCTGTAGCCTTCGGAATCTTTGAACGACAAGCTATAAATGCCGCGCCCGTTCTTCAGATCCATCGACTCGGGAGCGTGCGGCACCTCTGCGCCGAGCCCCTTCAACCGCGCATACCATTCATCCACCTGCTTGCGGTTCTGCACCACAAAACTAAGCATCACCGGCTTCGACGCCGACGGCCGCAGCGCCCCGTGCGTGCTGTCCACCAGCCCGACCGAGAGCGTATCCGTGACGGGATAAATCTTCACCCAGTCCAAATCGAGGCTGGGCTTCTTCTCCAGCAGTCGCGCGTAGAATTCGCTCGCCTTGCCGAGGTCATTGCAATAAAGAAATGTCACCTGCCCGGAAATGGGCGAAGCCGCAGGCACACCCGCCGCGGCTGCTTTTGTCGCGCTCTCTTGGGTGTGAGTTTGCGCCAGGCTTCCTAGGCTAGGAGTTAGCATGGCTCCTAAGAGGGGGATACCTGCATAAAGAGAGAATCTCATTTTTTGCCTATCGTATACCGCGGCGATTCAATCAGCGGCATGTGACTGAGACGAAAGCTGTGCCAGATTGGTGATGCGGAACTTCCTTTCGATCTCGGTAGCCCAGAGGATCCGGTCGCCGGACGGACCAGGCGATGCGATTCGCGTCGGGAATTCGTCATATGTTCGGCCGTCGAGCTCCCTTCCAGCGCGGCTCTTGTGAAGACCACCCCACTGCTTGAAGAAGAACGGCACGCGAGCCCTAGCGCATTGCTCACGTATAGAAACCACCCACTCGCGTTTCATCGGTCGCGCCCCTACTCCGCTCTCGCCACCGACGATTACCCAGTGGATCTCTTTCAGATTCAGACGTCCTACATCCTCCAAAAGTGGCTCAACTGAAAGGAATCGTACGGCGGCGGGAGCAGCCTGAAGGTCAGAGATTCGCGGTACACCGAACTTCGTGTCTTCAACGCTCACGCCCCACCAAATGTGCCGTGCGGCAGCAGCAATTTTCAGCTTTGCTGAAAGCAATTCCGTCATCCTCAAAGAACGTTTTGTGAGGACCTGATACGTGTGCCAATCCGCCCTGAGCATTACGTTAGTGACCGCCTCAATGTAGTCATCCGGCACGCCATCTTGGAAGAGGTCGCTCATTGAGTTTACGAAGATCATTCTTGGCGTCCGCCACCTAAGCGGCTCACCGAGCTTATCGGGTACAAGCCGCAGGTCGAACCCTTGCTCGTACGGATGACTCTTGACTCCACGAAACCGCTCGGCAAACACTTCTGCGTAGCAGTGTTTACATCCGGGGCTGATCTTTGTGCAGCCACGAACAGGGTTCCACGTTGCGTCCGTCCATTCGATTGCGCTGTTAGCACTCATCTCAGCCCTCCTACTGCATCGTTATCTCTTCGTCGGAAATGTCACGCGAACGTTGTCACTGAATGTGCCTTTTCTGCGCTTGGACGACGAGGGTTCAGCCTTCACTAGGCTATTGGCCTCCATCTTCGACAGGACCGCTTTGTAGTTTTTCATCGTGTAAGGGTGTCCCACGTTGTGTCGGGTGTAGACTTCTGCTGCCGAGAGCGTCTGTCCGGCGAACTCAACCAAGAGCATGTCTTCCAAGTCATCAAGGGGACGATTAAGCTCGAACAATAGTGGATGAATTTGTGAGGCAGGGCAATATCCGAACGAGGCTACTCCCTGATGCTCCTCGGAGCTATACTTCGCCATTATTTCCTTCATTATCCGATAACCAATCGGATGTTTGGTTGCAAACACAAGGTGGTGGCTGGTGCGAGTTCCACTTTCGTCCTTGAAGCAAAAAGGAAGAACGTAATTTGCCCCGAGTTCGCGGAGGGCCTCGGTCAGGGCCTCCACAATCGCTGCCTCCCGTTCATCTGGCGGCAATCCCGCTAGTCTTTCACGAAGCTTGTCGGCTCGTTCCTCACCAAACAGGACGTTGATATGCTGCTCCACTAGGTCGTTACCGAGACCCATGTTGATGCGGTTGTAGTTAAAAAAGAAAACACAATCGCAGCCCCAGTTTTTGAGCACGGAATTAATCAGCCCGAGCGACAGCCCCTTGTACCCCCACGGGTCCACAAAGAAAAATGTGGGGACTAAGTTTTTACTGTCGAACATGCTTACAATTCTGTCGCCCACTTCCTCAGCCGCCACCTGCGGCTTGAATCTCAAACTCTTGATTCCGGGTATCGCGTCGATTTCTCGTGAAAGTGTTGCTGCATTCTCGCTATCAGCGTCGTTGAAGACGGTGACGAGATGCTGACTCATCTCAGGGTCGGCGATGGCACGTTCCAAGACCAACAGTGGCGTAGATTTAGTTCCGTCCTTATACCGGCCCTTTCCAGCGAACAGATCGACGTACGCGATTCGCCCCCGCCGCTTTTTAACTGAAGGTAAAATAACCTTCGCCCATGCCCAGAAGTAATCGCGGACAATGGTCGCCTTAATGCGAGATTGCGCTGTGGATTCGTCAAAAAATGAATCAATTTTCATAGGCGAACAAATAGCGAAAGCCATAACCTCAGTCTACACGCGCCGCGGACAAGATGCAATTCAGAGGACTGTTTTCGCACCCCCATCACATCTTCATGAACGATGGCCATGTGTACTCCATCAACGCGGTCGGTTCGAGTCTGCACCGACTAAGAGAAGATGGGGAAATTCTATTGAGTGATACGGTTACAAAAGGTTGCTTGGCGAGTGTTCTCCTCGTGCCTGCGATGTTGAATTCAGGAGCGCCTATCCTTAGCGCCGTTTGCGAGGCCCCGCGTAGTCTACACGGTGGTATCATGCCTCTCGGTCTTGGATGACCGCCAGTGCGGAAAATACGGATCCGGCACGAACGGCCTGAGGCGAGTGGCCCAGTTTTTATGGGTTTGCACTTGGGGTCTTTCGGCCCTGTTTTTGCTTTTTCTTCTCCCAAAAATTTCTGTTGACTAACTCGCCAATCCATGCTAGCGTAGTGAGGTTGTGCATGCGAGCCGCGAAGCAGCAAGGGCGGCCTGATCAGGCCCAGTAGCAGGACCCGCCGACCGCCCCGCCGCAATCCGGTGCGGGCTCGGGTCAGGGCTCACGATCGAGCCCTGCCTGAACCGGGTCAGGGCTCATGATTGAGCCCTGCCTAAGATATGATTCAGTCCGGTAAGTGACGATCACCCCGCGCCGAACAACTCAAAATTTAGGAGGTTTTTGCAAATGGCTGGCCTAGCCGCCAACCGCGTTGGCTTTGCCATCCGATGGGGCTCCGCCGGGGCACTTCTTCCACGCCCACGAGCCCTGCAAAATCTGCGCAGGAGGAAAGAAAATCCAATCGAGGACCTTTGCAAAGTGTTTCGGTTAGAAACCACCCCGATCCTTTGTTTTCTATAACTTGCGAGTGGTTTTAATTGAACCCTTGTTTCGGTTAAGCATTTCGGGAAAGCGAATGAAAATCGAACGCACGGACGCTTCGTCTTCCGAAGCGGCCAGTGGCCGCGGTCCCGCCAAACGTCACAGCGACTTCAAAAAGGTGATCAGGGATTCTTGCTCCTCCTTGTTTAGCTTTTCGAATTGCTGGGTTACGTGGCGGGCTTCGCCGGCGTGGCGCATTATGGCATCGCGGAACGTCAGTGATTCGCCGTCGTGCATCAGGCGCGGGCGCAGGCGGACGCCCCAAAGCGGGGCGGTGCGCATTTTGTTGCGGCTGCCTTCGAAGTCCTGGTGCGACATGTAGGACGACATCTGCTGGAAGACTTTGTTGCCGTAATGCTCGCGGGTGGCTTGCAGGATGCCGTCGCCGGTGCCGACGTCGTGCATGAGGAAATCGCCGTAGGGATGAAACGTGACGGAGCCGAGCGCGGCGGGAATGGTGAACATGCCGCCGTTGATTTTGGTTCCGGCGGGAGCGGTGGTGAGCGATTCGACGTGGCACGTGGCGCAGCCGACTTTGGCGAACAGTGCGGCGCCCTGCTGAGCGGCCGGAGTGCCGGCGAGCTGCGCATCGCGCGCGGGGGCTTTGGTGGCGCGAATGAAACGCGCGAAATGATCGATGTCCGAGAGGCCGTCGGGGCCGGGCGTGTCGTTCGGCTCGGTCGCCATGTTGCAAAGGCTGGTCACCTCATCGGGCTGGAGGCGATTGGTGATGCCCATTTCGTTGAGGTAAGCGTCGCCGGAGAATGACAGCAGGCTGGCGTGCTGATCTTTCCAGCCGAAGCGGCCGACGCCCATCTGCCCGGGCGCTTCGACGATGGGCACCTGCAAAATTTGGCCGCAGATTTTTTTGTGCGAGGTTTTGCACTGCTTCCGGGCCAGATCGATGAGGGTTTGATCGGCGAGCGCTTCGACGAAGCCGTCGCCCAGCAGATTCAGCGAGAGGCGGAAGGTGCGGATCGTTTCCGTGTCGGGAACGCGCTCTTGAATTTCGTTGGCTGGAAAGGAGGCGTTGGGACAAATGGCGCGATCGTTGACGAGCGACCGTCCGGAAATTACTTCCGCGCCGTGCGCGATGGGAATGTCGGGATTGCGGAAGTGGCCGTCGGGCGCGTTGTGGCCGACGCGCAATTCCGAGACCTGCGAGGCCGCGCCCGAAACCGGGCTCTGGTGGCACTCGCGGCAGGATTGAGCGTTGTAGAGCGGGCCGAGGCCGTCTTTGAGCTGCTCGACTTCCTCGAAAGTGGTTTGATCGGTGAGATGCGTAGCGTCATCGACGACGCCGTTGGTTTTGTTGTCGAAGCCGGCGGGCGCTTCCGTGCTGCCGGGCGCGGACGCGGCGAGAATGAGACCCAAGACAGTCCAGGGGATCGCGTGTCGCATGGCTGATTCTCCCTCCCTTTCGGACGGCCTCGGAAAAGGGTGGCGTGCTGGCGGAACTTTTTCGCGCGCGCTCGGGAATCAGAAAGAGCGAATGTGCGCCGACATGTGAGCCCGTGCCCAAGCCGAGAGGCCGGATCCTGAGGCGTAAATACTACTTTTGAGGATTGGGCCCAAGTGAATCGATGAAGAGAGTGCCCAAAGCGTGACGCCGCTTGGAGCGCGGCGAGCGAAAATATTTTCGCGCGGCGGCCGAATGGCGGGAACTGCGCTAGAATTTGAGCGTTCGCCGAGGAGGCCCGGATGGTTCATCGCTTTGTGTTTCACAACGATCGGCTGCTGCCCATCGAGCAAGTGCGTCTTTCACCGGGGCAGGCTGGGTTGCTGAGCGGCTGGGGGCTGTTCACGACACTGCGGATTGCGGGCGGCGTTCCTTTCGCCTACGAGCGGCACTGGAAGCGGCTTGAAAAAGATGCGGCGCGCACGCATTGCCCGTTTCCGTTTGAGGCGGAGAAAGTTCGCGGGCAGCTTTACGAGGTGCTGCACGCGAACGGCGTGGTGGAAGGCAGCGCGCGAATTTACGTGGTGAACAACGAGCCGAATTTCTGGGCCAGCGAAGAAAAATTCCGCGCCGCCGACCTGGTAATTTATTCCGCGGGGCTGCCGGTGCACCACGAGCCGGCGCGGTTGACGTTGCGCGAGCACGGGCGGCACGCGGCATCGCCGCTCGCGGGCGTGAAGGTCACTTCGTGGCTGAACAACGTTTGGAATTTGTACGAAGCGCACCAAGGCGGATTCAACGAAGTGGTGCTGCTGAATGAGCGCGGCGAAGTCTCGGAATGTACGGCCGCGAATATTTTCTGCGTGCGCGGCGGGCGCGTGCAGACGCCGCCGCTTGATTCCGGGTGCCTGGAAGGAATCACGCGCTCGGTGCTGCTCGAAATCGGCAAGGAGGCGGGCGTGGTGGTCGAAGAGCGCACGCTGCGGCCGGAAGATTTGTGCGCCGGCGAGGAAGTGTTCATTTCGTCGACGAATCGCGGGCTGCTCGGCGTCGGCGAAATTGCCGGGCACCCGTTTGCGGCGCCGGGGCCGGTGACGGCGAAGCTGAGCCACGTCTTCGCGAAATACATCGCCGATTATGTGACGAAGCACGCGAGCGATGCGGCGCACGCCACCGCGCCCGCGCAGAGCCGCATCAGCGGATGAGCAAACCGGCGACGGCGATGACGATGGCGCACGCGCCGATGAACATGCCGAACAGCCAGAAGATTTTCTTCTTGGTCAGCAGCGTGATCGAGCAGATGACCAGCGCCGCCTCGAGCATCACTTCGGCGAGATCGAAGCGGTCTTCGCGTTTCTGCCAGAGTTTCACTTCCTCTTCGGTTTTGCGGGCTTCGGCTTCGGCGTCCTTCTGCTGATCTTTGTAACGGTCCACTTCTTTTTCGTATTTGGACTTGATGGCCTCGACCTGCGGCGAATTCTGAACGGTGAAAACGCCGATTTCGTCGAGGAACAGTTCGTAGCTGCGGCGGCGAATGTCTTTGGCCTGGTAGTAGGCCCATTGATCGGTGGCGCGAGTCTGGGCGAGAAGCTCCTCGGTGACGGCGCGATGACCGAGAAGGCCCGCGGCGGCGACGAGAACGGCGAGGATGGCCATGGTGACGGTGACGCGCGCGAGTGCTGCGTCGTGGGCGCCGTGTTCGGCGTGTTCGGCTAACTCTTGAGGATCTTCGGGCATTGGCATTCTCCTGGAGATGCGCATCGTTTTGTGTGTGCCGGATTGCGCGCGAAAGGATAGCAAAAAAACGCTGCGGCGGGCAGTCCGCGGCGCGTTTCCTTCGATTAGAAAGTTGCGCTAAGATTTGTGCGGCGCTGATTGCGAGCGCGTGAGTGAGGAGGATTGGCGATGAGTGATTTGGCTAGCAAGACTTGCGTGCCGTGCCGCGGAGGCGTTCCTCCTCTGGCCGGGGAAGAATTGGCGAAATTGTCGCGCGAAGTGCCGCAGTGGAAAATTGTGGATGGGCATCACATCGTGCGCAGCTTTGCGTTTCCGGATTTTTTGCAGGCGCTGGCGTTTGTGAACAAGGTCGGGGAGATTGCCGAGGAGCAGGGGCATCATCCGGATATTTTTTTGACTTGGGGGAAAGCCGACGTCACGACTTGGACGCACAAGATTAATGGACTCACGGAAAGTGATTTTATTCTTGCGGCGAAGATTGATCGGTTGTGAGTAGTGAAAGTCGAACGACTCCCCTCAGCGGCTAAAGCCGCAGTGGTTTTGCGGCGGTTTCGGCATGACTGAAGTCATGCCCTGACAAACCAACTTCAATCTTGCACCGGCCCCGCGATTGCGAATCGCGTGTTCGCTGGCGCAACTTAGAATCCCGGTAGCGGACATTCTTCACGGCCGACTATCGCATCGCGCTGCGCTAACTCCTGACATATCAACGAAATTCGGCGGACGCGAGTTGGCGCTTGCCCTGCAGCACACTATAACGCGGCGCGATATAGTATGCCGTAGGGCGATATAGATTTCGGGATTGGACCGAGGAGGAAACGTGGGATCGGGGCAAAAAGATCGCGAGTTGCAGGGGCCGCTTACGCCGGCGATGTTTCATATTTTGTTGGCGCTGGCCGACGGCGAGAAGCATGGGTACGCGATTCTGAAAGAAGTTGCGGAGCGGACTGGCGGAAAAGTGCAGCTCAGCGCGGGGACGCTTTACGGAATTATCAAGCGGCTCGACGAATCGGGATTGATTCTTGAAAAAGTGCGCCGGCCGGACGTTGGATTCGACGACGAGCGGCGCCGCTACTATCAACTTACGGAATTGGGGCGGCGCGTGGCGGTGGCTGAGGCGGCGCGGCTTGAGGAAATGGTGGAAATGGCGCGGGCGAAGCGGCTGGTGCGCCGGCCGCGACTGGCTTAGGAGACGAAAATGACGGATGACAAAATGGGGAATGAGGGGCCCAAATTCTCCGATCGCATTTTCCGGATGGCGCTGGCGGTGCTGCCTGCCGATTTTCGCAGCAATTATGGAGGCGAGATGCAGCGCGTGTTTCACGAACAGCAGCGCGAGGCCGGCGAAAAAGAAGGATTCGGCGGATTGATGAAGCTGTGGTGGGAAACGCTGACGGGGCTGCTAAAGACGGGGCCGCGCGAGCATTGGGAAATGCTGAAGCAGGACATGGCGTACGCGCTGCGAATGATGCGGAAGAATTATGGATTCACGCTGGTCGCGGTTCTCACGCTGGGGCTGGGCATCGGAGCGAACACGGCGATATTCAGCGTGGTGAATGCGGTGCTGCTCAGCCCGCTGCCGTATCCGAAAGGCGGGGAGCTGGTGATCCTGCGGCAGCAGGCGCAGAAGCAGGGATTGGATGATATTTCGTTTTCGGTGAAGGAAGTCCAAGACTATCGCAATCAGAACGAGACTTTCTCGGGGGTGGCGGAATATCACTCGATGACCTTCACGTTGCTGGGAGGCGACGAGCCGCTGCGGGTGCAGACCGGGGTTGTGTCCGCAAATTTCTTCGACATGTTCGGAATCCGGCCGATACAGGGACGCACGTTCCGCGATGACGACGATAAGCTGGGTGCGCCGGCGGTTTTGCTGGTGAGTTACGAGTTCTGGAAGAACAGCCTGCATGGCGATTCGAACATCGTGGGCAAAACTTTCCGAATGAACGACAAAACGCACACGGTCATCGGCGTGCTGCCGCCCGTGCCGCAGTATCCCAATGAGAATGATGTGTACATGCCCACTGTGGCGTGCCCTTTCCGCGGCTCGAAGCGGATGATGGAGGGCCGCGACCATCGCATGATGAGCGTGTTCGCGCGAATGAAGGACGGCGTGAAGCTGAGTTCTTCGGGAGCGGATGTGCAGACGATCGCGGGGCGGCTCGCGCAGGAATATCCGAGCTTTTATCCCGCGGCGATGGGCTTCCGGACGATTTCGATTCCACTGAAAGGCGAATTGATCAAGGGGGCGCAGCCAACGCTGCTGATATTGCTTGGCGCGACCGGATTTGTGCTGGTGATCGCGTGCGCGAACGTGGCGAACCTGACTCTGGCGCGCATGACGCAGCGCGAACGCGAATTGGCGGTGCGCTCGGCGCTGGGCGCGGGCCGGAGCCGATTGCTGCGGCAACTGCTCACGGAGAGCGTGATGATTGCTATGGTTGGCGCGTTGCTGGGATTGGCGTTCGCATCTGGGGGGATGGACCTGCTGCAAGGATTTGCGGCGCGGTTCACACCGCGGGCGCGGGAGATTCGAATCGACTACGTGGTTTTGATTTTCACGTTTGTCGTCGCGGCGGGAACGAGCATTGTGTTCGGCTCGCTGGCGGCATTTATCTCGCGCGAAAGCCTCGCGGCGGGACTGAAGGAAGGAACCGGCGGAGCATCGGCGAGCCGGCGGCGACATCGCGTGCGCAGCGTGCTGATCGTGACGCAAATCGCGCTGTCGTTCCTGCTGCTGGCAGGGGCGGGGCTGATGCTGCGCAGCTTCGTGAAAATGCAGCGCGTGAATCCGGGGTTCGTGCCGCAACACATTCTATCCGTGGGAGTGAATCCGAATTTCTCGAAGTACACGAAGCCGGAGCAGTACCGCGAGTTGGCGAACCGCGTGCTCGAAAGCACGAAGATGCGGCCCGGCGTAATGTCCGTGGCGCTCTCTTCGAGTTTTCCGTTCGATCCCGATTCAGAAGTTTTCGGAACGAACACCAATACCTACGATATCGAGGGACGCCCGCTGAAGGACGGCGAAATGCAGCCGATGGCTGTAGCGCGGGTGGCAAGCCCGGATTATTTCAAGCTGCTGGGAATCCCGCTCATCGAGGGACGCACGATCACGGAAGCCGACACATCGGAAGCCCCCCAGGTGGTGGTGATCAACCAGTCGCTCGCGCGGCACAAGTGGGCGGGAGACGATCCGGTGGGCCATCGCATTTCGTTCGACATGGGAAAGAGTTGGTTGAAGATCATCGGGATTGTGGGCGACACGAAGGAGCTTGCGCTCGATCGCCCCACGAGCGATCAAGTGTATTTGTCGCTCGAACAGTATCCGCAGTGGGGGAGCCTGCTGGTGCGGACGAACGGCGATCCCATGAGCGTGGCGCGCGATGTGCGGCAGAGCGTGTACGACGTAGATCCGGACACGGCGTTGACGAACATGATTTCGCTGGAGGCGGCGCGGAGCGCGACGCTGGTATCGCCGAGGTTGACGACTGATTTGCTGGGAGTGTTTGCGGGGCTGGCTTTGGTGATGGCGGCGACTGGGATCGGCGGAATCATGGCTTTGACGGTGAGCCAGAGGCTGCATGAAATCGGGATTCGCATGGCGCTGGGGGCTGGACCGCGGGACATTTTGGGAATGGTTTTGCGGCAGGGGCTTGGGCTGGGTGTGACTGGAATCGTTTTGGGATTGCTGGCGGCGATTGGATTGACGCGGCTTTTGCAGACTTTGCTGTTTGAAGTTTCGCCGACGGATCCGATCACCTTGGCGGCGGTGGGAATTTTGTTGGTGTCCGCGGCGGTGATTTCTTGTTGGGTTCCGGCGCGGAGGGCGGCGAAGACGGATCCGTTGGTGGCGTTGAGATTTGAATGATGCGGGGATTTTGTTTGAACAAACGCAGAGAGCGAGTTCAGGGGCTAACGAGGGTGTGACAGCGCGCAAAGACGAACCTCAGCGGCTAAAGCCGTATTGCTTTCGAGGCGACTTCGGCACGGCTGAAGCCGTGCCCTGACAAACCATCGGAGTCAAAATAATGAAGCGATTGACACGATTTACGCTGCACTTGTTCCTGGCCGCTGCGTGCTTGATGCTTCTTTCCTCTGTGGCCGGAGCACAATCTGGCGGGGCGAAGAATTCGGCGCCGGAATTTGTTTCGACGCAGTGGGTGGCGGAGCATTTGAAGGATCCGTCGCTGGTGCTGCTTGCTGTGGGGGAGAAGAGCGAATACGACGGCGGGCATATTCCTGGGGCGCGGAATTTTGACTACGACCGCGTGTCTACGCCGCATGGTAGCGGATTGATGCTGGAGTTGCCGCCGGTCGAGGAGCTTGTGAAAGTTTTCGAAGATGTGGGAGTGAGCGATTCTTCGCGGGTGGTGGTTTATTTCAGCAGCGAATGGGTTACGCCTACGGCGCGGGTTTATCTGACACTTGATTACCTCGGGCTGCGCGAGCGGGTTTCTTATCTTGACGGAGGGATGGCGGCTTGGCGAAAGGAAGGGCGCGCGGTTTCGACTGAAAAGCCGAAATTTGCGAAGGGAAGTTTGACGGCGCATCCGCGAAGCGATGTGGTGGTGAAAGTGGACGTGGTGCAGCAGGATTTGCACAAGGCCGGGGTGGCGATTGTGGATGTGCGCGAGGCTAAGTGCTACGGGAGCGCAGGGAGTTGCTATGGGGAGCGGCCTGGGCATATTCCTGGGGCTGTGAATATTCCTTGGGAGGTTTTGGTCGGCGACGATATGAAATTGAAGAGCGTGGATGAATTGCGGAAGATATTTGAGAGTGCCGGGGTGAAACCGGGAGATGAAGTTATTGCTTACTGCCATATCGGGCAGAGGGCGAGTCTGGTGTATATGGTGGCGCGATTATTAGGGCATGATGCGCGCTTGTATGACGGTTCGTATGAGGAATGGGGAGAGCGTGGGGATTTGCCGGTAGAGAAAAGTGAGGCGGGGGGAAAGTAGCCGGGGACATGGGTTTTCGGTTTCACGGATGTGCGTCAATCGCGCACCGAGAAAAGTCGTGGGTAACATTTCGATGGAGTTACACGGGCGGGCGCAGTCCGCCTAGGCGGACGCCCCTACGACCGAGATCCGGGGGCCGTGGTTGTTGGGCGGATGTGGGTTAGTTTTGTCGTCGTAAGAGGCCGGCGGGGACGCCAGCGGTACCGATCGCGGAACGCTCCGGCTCGCTAGCTATTTACGGTGCATCGCGCGGGTGTTTTTTTGTCTCCGGTAGTTCACTGCTGCGAAAGTTCCTCGTGATACGATTCCTTGCTCGAATTTAGTCCCGCCCTTGCAGGGAGCATCTGGGTGAATTTCTTGCGTGCAGAACTGCGGCCGATGCTGCGGCTGGCTGGGCCGATTGTGCTGGCCGAGCTCGGCTGGATGGGTATGCCCATCGTGGACACGATGATGGTGGGGCGGCTGCCTTATAGCGCCGACGCCATCGGAGCGGTGAGCCTCGGCGGAATTTTATTTTACGCGATTGGAATTTTCGGAACGGGATTGATGCTGGGGCTGGACACGCTGGTGTCGCATGCGTTCGGCGCGGGGGACGTCGCGGATTGCCATCATTCGCTGATCAATAGCATCTACCTGAGTTTCGGTGCGGCTCCCATTTTGATGGGACTCGTGTGGCTGGTCAGCGGATATCTCCATCGATTTGGGGTCGCGCCCGAAGTGTTGCAATACGCCATTCCTTACGTTCATGCGCTGAACTGGAGCATGTTTCCGTTGTTTCTCTACTTCGCGTTGCGGCGCTACCTGCAAGGAATGAATCGCGTGGCGCCGGTGATGTTTGCGCTGATCAGCGCCAATTTGGTGAACCTATGCGGAAATTGGGTGCTGGTTTATGGGCATTTCGGATTTCGCGCGATGGGGCCGGTGGGATCGGGTTGGGCTACGTGCATTTCACGCGTGTACATGTCGGCGGTGCTGCTGCTTTCGATTTATTTTTATGAGCGGCGCCACCACACGGGGTTGCACGCTGCGGAGGTGCGGCCGGATTTTGCGCGCGTTTGGCGATTGGTGAAGTTGGGAATACCGGCGGCGGCGCAGATGACGGTGGAGGTTGGAGTGTTTGCGGTGGCGACTTCGTTGATTGGGCGGCTTGGCGCGGTGCCGCTGGCGAGCCATCAGATTGCGCTGAATACTGCCAGCGTTACGTATATGGTGCCGCTGGGGATTGGTTCGGCGGCGGCGGTGCGGGTAGGGCAGGCGCTGGGGCGACGCGATCCGGCGGGGGCGCGACATTCGGGTTGGACTGGAATTGCGCTGGGCGGGAGTTTCATGTTTTGCATGGCGATATTGTTCTGGGTCGCGCCGCGATTTATTGTGCGAATTTTTACGCCCGATCCGGGGATCATCGTTGCGGCTTCTAATTTGCTTTTTATTGCGGCGTTCTTTCAGCTCTTTGACGGAATTCAGGCCACGGTGACGGGAGCGATGCGCGGAGCGGGGGATACGCGGACGCCATTTTTGTGTCATTTGATTGCGTACTGGCTGATCGGGCTGCCGTTGGGATATCACTTGTGCTTTGCTGTGGGTTGGGGCGCGGCTGGGTTGTGGATTGGATTGAGTTTGGCGTTGATTTTGATTGGGGTGGCGTTGCTGATGTTTTGGAGGAGGAAGGTGGAATCGTTTTCGGGGATGATTGGTTGAGCGGGGGTTTGCGGTTGCGGCAGATGCGGATCTATTCGATGAAGACACGATTGCAGCACGCGCTGGCGCACGGATGTGGCGAAGCCTGAGCTCGAAAGAGGGCGCAGCAAGCCGCGCCCCTACGGGAGAGTTCCGGCATTCGCGCGACGACTGCACGCGGGCGCGATTTGCTGCGCTACAATCTGCAGGGGCTCTGCACGAGGCTGGGTTTGATACTTTCAAACTGATTTTTTGTGAAGAGGCCGTGACATTTGCCTGAGAACGTGGATTTGCGGTGCATGGAACGGGCGATCGCGCTTTCGATTGAGAATGTGCGCTCGGGGCGCGGCGGGCCTTTTGCGGCGGTGGTGGCGCGAGGCGGAGAGATTATTGCTGAGGCTGCGAATGGCGTTACGTTGACGAATGATCCCACGGCACATGCGGAGATCGTGGCGATTCGAGCTGCTTGCCGGAAGATCGGGCATTTCGAATTGACCGGGTGCGACCTTTATACGACTTGCGAGCCTTGCCCGATGTGCCTGGGTGCGATTTACTGGGCGAGGCCGGCACGGGTTTTTTATGCGAATACGGAGGCTGATGCTGCGGCGATTGGATTCGATGACGCGTTTATTTACGCGGAGCTGAAGCGGCCGCTGGGGGATCGCAAGATTGCGATGATTCAGATTATGCGCGAGAAGGCGCTTGAGGCGTTTCGCGCTTGGCAAGCCAAGACGGATAAGGCGACTTACTGAGGGGCGCGATGGCGGATCCCATCATCGGCCGGTCGGTTCCGCGCAAGGAAGGGCGGGAGAAAGTTACCGGGCGGGCGCGCTACGTGGCGGATATGACCTTGCCTGGAATGTTGCACGGCGTGACGGTGCGCAGCCCGATTGCGCGGGGGCGCTTGCGGGGGATTCATTTTGGCGACGGCTTGCCTTGGAATGAAATTACTGTTGTTACCGCGAAAGATATTCCTGGGAAGAATTCCATTCTGCTTCTTGAGGACGATCAGCCGTGCCTTGCGGCGGAGTTTGTGAATCACGCTGAGGAGGCTGTCGTTCTTCTGGCGCACGCTGATAAATATTTGATCGAAGAGGCGCGGCGGGCTGTGCGGCTGGAGATCGAGCCGCTGCCGGCGATTTTTTCGATGGATGATTCGCTCGAGCGGAAGGAAATTATTTGGGGCGCGGATAATATTTTCAAATCATTGCGTGTGGATAAGGGCGATGTGGACGCGGCCTGGGGAGCGGCGGAGATTATCGTTGAGGGCGAATACGAGAGTGGGGCGCAGGAGCAGCTTTATATCGAGCCGCAGGGGATGATTGCGGTGGCGAATGCGCGCGAGGGCGTGACGGTGTGGGGCTCGCTGCAGTGTCCTTATTACGTTCACAAGGCGCTGGCGGGGCTTTTTGGATTGCCCGCGGAGAAAATTCGCGTGGTGCAGATGGAGACGGGCGGCGGATTTGGCGGCAAGGAAGAATATCCTTCGATGATTGCGGCGCACGCGGCGCTGCTGGCCTGGAAATCGGGGCGGCCGGTGCGGATTATTTACGATCGCGCGGAAGATATGGCGGCGACTACGAAGCGGCATCCGTCGCGGACGCGGCATCGGACTGGCGTGACGCGCGAGGGCAAGCTGGTGGCGATGGAAATTGATTTCACTTTGGATGGCGGGGCTTACATGACGCTTTCGCCGGTGGTGCTTTCGCGCGGGACGATTCACGCGGCTGGGCCTTACGATTGTCCGAATGTAAGAATTCGCAGCCGGGCGGTGGCTACGAATTTTCCGCCGCATGGGGCGTTTCGCGGATTTGGTGCGCCGCAGAGTGTGTTTGCGCTGGAGCGGCATCTTGATCAGGTGGCGAAGGCTGTTGGGTTGGCGCCTGAGGAATTGCGGCGACGGAATTTTATTCGCGAAGGGCAGAGCTTGGCGGTGGGGCAAGTGGTGCACGAGAAGATTGATATGAATGAATTGATGGAGCGGGCATTCGAGTTGAGCGACTATCGCGCCAAGCGCGAGCGATTTGCGCGGGAGAATCCGGGGAACAACATCAAGCGAGGGATCGGATTCGCATCGTTTCTTCATGGGGCTGGATTTACCGGGTCGGGTGAGGATTATCTGGCTTCGGTGGCGGAGGTCGAGGCTACCGTTGATGGCCGCATTCGCGTGCTTGCGGCGAGCACGGAGATGGGACAAGGCACGAACACGATTTTTTCGCAGATTGCTGCAGATGCGCTGGGGCTCGATTATTCGAGCGTTGAAGTGGTGCAGCCGGATACCGCGCATGTGCCGAATAGCGGACCGACTGTGGCTTCACGGACTTGCATGATTGTTGGGAAGCTGGTGGAATCGGCGGCGCTTGGAGTGAGGCAAGCGCTTTTGCAGGGCGGATTTTTGCGTGATGGGGATGGCGCAGCGGAGTTTGCGAAGGCTTGCGGCGCTTACATTGAAAAGATCGGATCGTTGAAGGCTTCGAGCCGCTATTCGCCGCTGCCCGAGATTCACTGGGACGATAAGCTTTATCGCGGCGACGCTTATGGCGCGTATGGATGGGCCGTTTATGTCGCCGAGGTTTCTGTGGATATGATTACTTGCGAGACGCGCGTCGAGGATTTTGTTGCGGTGCAGGAAGTTGGTCGCGTGATCAACCCAGTGCTGGCTGCGGGGCAAATTGAGGGTGGAGTGGCGCAGGGAATCGGATTTGCGCTGTATGAGAATGTCGTCTGGCAGGAAGGGCGCATGATCAACAACCAGATGACGAACTACATCATGCCCTCGGCGATGGATGTGCCCTCGATACGCGTTTATTTCGAGGAATTGCCTTACGCGCGGGGGCCTGCGGGAGCGAAAGGGATCGGCGAATTGCCGCTTGATGGCACAGCGCCGGCGATTATCAATGCGGTGGAGAACGCGACGGGCGTCGTGATTCGCCGCATACCGCTGACGCCGGAAGTTCTTATGGAAGCGCTCGATGACGCGCGCGAGCACGCCCGTGCCTGAGAAGGTCGCGGTGCGTTGCCGCGTGAATGGCCACGACGCTACGCTGCGCGATTTTCCGATGACTCGGCTTCTTGATGTACTGCGCGAGCAAATGAATCTCACCGGAATCAAAGAAGGCTGCGGCGAAGGGGAATGCGGGGCTTGCAGCATCGAGATGGACGGCGAGCTGGTGAACAGTTGTCTCGTGCCTGTGTTGCAGGCCGAAGGCGCGGCGATTCGCACCATCGAAGGAGTCGCTAGCGGCGAGCAGCTTCATTGCGTACAGGAGGCGTTCATCGCGCACGGCGGGGCGCAGTGCGGGATTTGCACTCCGGGGATGATTCTTGCGGCGGTTGCGCTGCTGGTGCACAATCCGCGGCCGACGGAGGGCGAAGTCCGCATGGCGCTGGCCGGGAATCTTTGCCGCTGCACGGGCTATACGAAGATTTTTGAGTCTGTGCTGAATGCTTTTGCCGGGCCGGGGGCTCGCGAGTGAGATCGCTCGTGCCATCCTTCGAATTGCGCACGCCTTCCAACCTTGGGACAGCATTGGAGCTAATCGCGGGCGAGCCGAGAGATTGGCGACCATTTGCCGGCGGCACCGATCTGATGGTTTTGCTGGAAGCGGGCAAGCTCGCGCACCGGCGTTATGTGAATATCTGGAATTTGGGCGAATTGCGCGAGATTTCGGCGACGGGCGCTGAGATTAGCATCGGGGCTCTGGCGACATACACGGACATCCGGCGCGATGCTACGCTGCAGCGCGAATTCCCGTTGCTGTGCCGCGCTGCTGAGGAGACCGGAGGCATCGCTACGCAGAATCGCGGCACGCTAGGCGGAAACATTGCCAATGCGTCGCCCGCGGCCGATTCTCCGCCTGCGCTGCTCGTTTATGATGCGGAGCTCGAGCTCATTTCTGCAGGCGGGATGCGGCGAGTACCTTACCTAGGCTTTCACTCTGGCTACAAGAAGATGAATCTGCGGCCGGATGAATTGATCGCGCGGATCATGTTGCCGCGCGGCCGCGCGGGATGGAAATCGTACTACCGCAAAGTTGGCACACGTCGAGCGCAGGCGATTTCAAAAGTATGCATGGCTGCCGCGCTGAAGCTTGCAGATGGCGAAATCACCGACGTGCGCATCGCGCTGGGAAGCGTGGCTCCGAGCGTAATTCGCGCGGCCGCGACGGAGAATGCGCTGCGGGGCAAGCGGCTGGATTCGACCGCGATCGCTGCGGCGCGTGCTTCGCTTGCCGCAGAAATCGCGCCGATTGACGATATGCGCTCAAGTGCGCGCTACCGCTCGCGCGTCGCGCAGAATCTGCTGGAAGAATTTCTTCAAAGCGCCGCTCTAGCATGAGCGCGCCGGATCTCATCGTGCGAGGCAAGCGCGTTTTCGCCGGAGACGCCGCCGAGCCAGCTCCTGCTGCGATTCATATTGAGCACGGCGTCGTAACCGCGGTCACGCCATTCGACGATGCGCCGACCCGCTCATCGATCTACGAAGCAGGCGATGATCTCGTCATACCGGGGATTGTGGACACGCACGTCCACATTAATGAGCCGGGACGCGCGGATTGGGAAGGATTCACTACCGCGACTCGTGCGGCGGCTGCAGGCGGCGTTACGACGCTCATCGAAATGCCGCTCAATAGCATTCCCGCGACCACATCTGCTTCTGCGTTTCGTGAAAAGCTGGCCGCAGCGGCCGGAAAACTCTGGGTGGATACGGGATTCTGGGGCGGCGTAGTTCCAGGCAACTTGCAGGAGCTCGGTCCACTCTGGCAGGAAGGAGTGTTCGGGTTCAAATGCTTTCTTGTGCCAAGTGGGGTCGAAGAATTCGCGCACGTGGGCGAAGACGAACTGCGTGCTGCGATGCCCGTGCTCGCAGAGCTTGGCGCTCCGTTGCTGGCACATTCGGAGGACCCGAAGATCATCGAATCTGCGAGCAAGGCTGCTGCGAAATTGCCGGCTACTAGATATTCATCGTGGTTGGCGTCGCGGCCTCGCGAGGCTGAGAACAGCGCTATCGAGCTGCTTGTGCGCCTTGCGACTGCGGCGAAGAGCCGGCTGCACGTCGTCCACGTTTCGTCGGCCGAGGCTCTCAATATTATTCGTGCGGCGAAGACCGCCGGTTTGGCAATTACTGCCGAGACTTGCCCGCATTATTTGACGTTTGCAGCAGATGAGACTAACGGCCTCGGGTCTAAAGACCCGAGCTACATTGGAATTCCTAACGGGGCGACAGAATTCAAGTGCGCGCCGCCGATTCGTGAGGCGGAGAATCGCGAACGGCTTTGGGCTGGGCTTGGCGACGCGACGCTTGATTTTATTGCCAGCGATCATTCTCCCTGTCCGCCTGAAATGAAGCGGAAAGATACTGGCGACTTTTTCGCGGCTTGGGGCGGCATCGCCTCGCTTGAGCTTGGGCTTGCCGCTGTGTGGACTTCGGCGCGTTTGCGCGGCTATTCTGTGGGCCGCCTTGTGGAGTGGTTGTGCCGCGGGCCGGCGAGCTTGGCCGGACTGTCGCGGCGAAAAGGCTCAATCGATGTCGGGCGCGACGCCGATTTCGTGGTGTGGAATCCGGAGGCGGGCTTTCGCGTGGACGCGGAACGGCTGCACCAGCGCCACAAGCTGACGCCTTACGCCGGACGCGAGCTGCTTGGCGTCGTGACCGCGACGTTTCTTCGCGGGCGAAAGATTTTCGAGCGCGGCGAATTCTCCGCCGGACCGATTGGGAACATCCTGAAGCGGACAGACGCATGAGTAAGTTTCAAAAGCTTCCGAATCTAGCTTCCAAGCGGCTCGGCGCGCGCGTGATCGCCGCGAACGATGATTTTTTCGCGCCGAAAGAGAATCTTCTGAAAGATTCAAATCCAGTTTTCATCGAAGACAAATACACGGACCGCGGCAAATGGATGGACGGCTGGGAAACGCGCCGCCGGCGAACTCCCGGCCACGATTGGTGCATCGTGCGATTGGGATTGCCTGGAATCATTCGCGGGGTCCTGGTGGATACGAGCTTCTTTCGCGGAAATTATCCCGAGCAGTGTTCGCTCGAAGCCTGCGCGATTCCGCTCGAGCCGGGGCTGAAACGCGAGCTTGCGGCTCTAAACGCGCCGTCCACGAAGTGGCATGAGCTGTTGCCACAATCACAGCTCAAAGGCGACTCTCAGAATTCGTTTGAGATTCGAGGCGATCATCGCTTCACACATGTGCGCTTGAAGATTTGTCCGGATGGCGGAGTGGCGCGGCTGCGCGTTCATGGCGAAGTGCTGCCGGCACCAGCTAAAGCCGCCGCGAATTCGCGGGAAATCGACCTCGCCGCGATTGAAAATGGCGGACGCATTGTGGCGGCGAGTGACGAGTTTTACAGCGCGGCGCTCAATTTGCTGATGCCGGGCCGCGGTAAGGGCATGCACGATGGTTGGGAAACGCGGCGGCGCCGCGGTCCCGGCAACGACTCGGCGATTATCAAGCTCGGCGCGACCGGCACGATTCGCCGAATTGAAGTGGACACCGCATACTTCAAGGGAAATTTTCCCGATAGCTGTTCGATCAACGCGATTTTCGTTGCAGGCGGCGATGATCCAGGAGCGGGTGCGGCCTGGCGGACGCTGCTGCCGCAAACAAAACTTCGAGCGAACGCGTCGCATGTGTTTCGCAAGGAAATTCTCGGCTCCGAACCGGCGTCGCATCTGAGATTCAATATTTATCCCGACGGAGGCGTGAGCCGTTTGCGCGTTTGGGGCGTACTCGCGCCGGAAGCGCGAACGAGCGGCATTGCGTGGTTCAATTCCCTTCCAGAAAGAAAAGCCGCGGCAGCACTGCTCGATTGCTGCGGCTCGCAGGAATGGGTGCGGCTGATTCTGGCGCGTCGGCCGTTCGCGGATGTGGATGATTTGCTGCGCGTCGGGGATGAAATCTGGAACACTCTTGGGCGCAAAGAGTGGCTGCAGGCCTTCCGCCATCATCCGCGAATCGGCGCGAAGAAAGCCGCGCGCACGCAATCGGCGAAAGCCGGCGCATTGTCGGCGAAAGAGCAATCGGGCGTGACGCAGGCGGCGGGCGAAACGCGCGCCGTTCTCGCCGCGGCGAATCGCGCCTATGAGGCGGCGTTCGGCCACATTTTCATCATCTGCGCCATGGGAAAATCCAGCGAAGAGATTATCCGGGAATTACAACGTCGCCTGGCCAACGACCGGGAAACGGAATTGCGCAATGCCGCCGAAGAACAGCGCAAAATCACGCGGCTGCGACTGGAGAAAATGCTGGCATCATGAGCGCGCCCATTACAACGCACGTACTCGATACATCGATCGGCCGTCCTGCGCAAGGCGTTGCGGTGATTCTGCGCATGCAGACAGCCGGAGCCGAGTGGAAGGAAATCGCTCGCGGCGTCAGCGATTCCAACGGCCGCGTCGCGAACTTGCTGCCTCCGGGCAAACTCGCGGAAGGAAATTACCGCCTGCGCTTCGAAATCGGGGCCTATTTTTCCGCGCGCCAATCTGCCAGCTTTTATCCATTCGTCGAAGTCACATTTGCGGTGAACGATGGCGAGCAGCATTATCACGTTCCATTGCTCGTCAGCCCTTACGGCTACACGACCTATCGCGGGAGCTGAATGATGCGCATACGCCTGGGGCAAAACAATTATGGGAAGTCGAGGGTGCGCATGCTGCGGCTTTCGCGGCAGGAGCGGCATCATGAAATCAAGGAGCTGACGCTCGAGATACTTTTTGAAGGCGATTTCGATCGAGTGCACACCGAAGGCGACAACGCCAAGATTCTGCCGACCGATACGATTAAGAACACCGTTTACGTACTCGCGAAACAATATCCACCCGAGCCGATGGAAGAATTTGCGGAACATCTCATCGAGCACTTCCTCACTTACAATCCGCAGGTATCACGCGTGAAAATTACGTCCAGCGAACATCCGTGGAACCGCATCACCGTGGGCGGCAAGCCTCATTCGACTTCGTTCGTTCGCGCCGGGCATGAGACGCGCACTGCAGTGGTCAGCGGGACGCGCGAGGAGACGCGGTTCGCGGCAGGGATTCAGGATCTGGCGGTGATGAAGACGACTGGGTCGGCGTTCGAGGGATTTATGCGCGATCCTTACACTACGCTAAAAGCCACGAAGGACCGGATTCTGATGACAAACGTGCGCGCCGAGTGGCACTACGCCGCCGAAGAAGTTGCTTTCAGTCCCATCTGGCACGGCGTGCGACAGGCTTTGCTCGAGACTTTCGCCGATCACCAGAGTTGTTCGGTGCAGCACACACTTTACGCCATGGGCGAAGCCGTGCTGAAGAGTTTCGAGCCGATTTCGGAAATCCGCTTGGCGATGCCGAACCGGCACTACAACCTTGCTGATCTCACGCCTTTCGGCATGGAAAATGACAATGAGATTTTCGTGCCGACGGATGAGCCTCACGGAATGATCGAGGCGACGCTGAAGAAGGAAGTCTAGCCGCTATTTCGCGCGCGTGCGCGAGTCCAGAATCTTCGCAAAAGAGCCCAGGCGCAAATCCTCGATCGCCAGCCCGGTCAGCTCTTGCGCTTCCGCGGCCGTGACGGCGCCGCAATTAATCGCACGCAGGAAATAATTCAGCAGGCCTTGTCCTGTGGCGGCATCGTCGAAGACTTCGCCGACCAGAGTTGCCTGGGCGGCTTTCTCGATAAAATTTCGCAGACGGTCCGCCGCTGAGTCGAGACTTCCGAGGAAGAACGCGTAGACCGCGGCGTAACGCGTTGGCAACTGCGCCGGATGCAAATCCCAGCCCTGATAGAAGCCGCCGATCAGCGAATGACGAATGTGATGCGCGTGCAAGCGCCACGCCGAATGGACCGCGCTGCGATTTTCCGACACTTGTTGCGGGCTGAGAGGCGGGCCACCTTTGGCCGCGCGATGAACGGGCACTGGCAGAACATTTGTCGCGCCATCCGAGAGCCACACGCCCGTGCCCGCGAGGGCTACCTGCATCATCTCCTTCGCGAAATCGCAGGCGGGATGCAGCATGTGCTGGTGCGCGGCGGTGATGTTGCGCCCGGCGGTGTAATCGTAGGTGCCGAAATGCGCGCCGACGCAGCGACCATTGGCCGAGCGGGCCAGCGCGAGCAGATTCGATTCGCCGCGCGAATTCAGAATTGCTTGCGGCGTCTCGATCATCAATTCGATGCGCAGCCAGCCTCCGGGCAGCCGCAGCGCCGATTCCAGGCGCTCCAGAATTTCGACGAGGGCTTCGACTTCTTCGGCGAGGCTCACTTTCGGCAGCGTGACGTGAAAATGCCGCGGAAGCGTGCCAGTGCTGGTCTCCGCGAGCGCCGTGACGAATAGATCGAGCGTGCGGATGCTGCGCGCGCGGAGTTCCTCATTGAACGGCTTGATTCGAATGCCGATGAACGGCGGCAGAGTGCCGGACTTCGCTCCGGCCGCTACATCACGCGCGGTTGAAACGGCGTGCGCGTCTTCTTCTTCGTCCTGTCGGTTGCCATAGCCGTCTTCGAAATCGATGCGGAAATCCTCGACCGGCTCGCGGCCCAGTTTTTCGCGCACGCGGCGATAGATCGTCAGCGCGAGCCACGCAGCGCGGCTTTCTTTGCGAAATGTGTCTGGGTCGGAATCAATATATTTTTCGAGGCGCTCGATTTCTTCGGGAGCATCTGGAAGTTCGTTGGCGCCATCCAATCCTATTGCTTTAGCAAACGTGACGAAATCGGGAGCGTAATCGTCGAGGGCTTGCAACGCATAAGCGCCAAGACGCGGCACTGAATCCGCGTGGAACAATTGAGCGCCGGCGTAAACCGTATGGACGGGCTGGCGGCCGCTTCCGGGGCCGGGGTAAAGTTGCGCGAAATCGCGATGGCGTTCGCGCAGCTTGGCGTCCAGCGCTTTGAGTGATTCCGGCGACAGCGTTCGATTCATCGGCGGCCTCGGCAGCTCACAAGGATACTCTGGGGTGATACCAGAACCACAGGGAAACGCAAGAGATTCGGAGCGATCTCGCATTGAAGCCTCGTGCGCGGGGATTTGGGGCGCGAGGGCGTAACAGCAAGGCTAGAACGCGGGTTCTATTGCCGCGCGAGCGCTGCTGCTGTAATGTTGGTGCCTCGTTTCCCCAGCCCGACCCACGATGCCTTCTAGAATACTTCTCGTTGATGACGAACCCGCTCCGCGCGCAGGGCTTGAGATTCTCCTGCGCCGCGAGGGATTCGAAGTGCTGGGCGTTGCCGATGGCGCTTCGGCGCTCGAACACTGCGCGGAATTCCGTCCCGATCTTGTGCTGCTGGATATCGTGATGCCCGGGCTTGATGGATTTGAGGTTTGCCGGCGAATCAAGGCCGTGCCCGAGACGCGGCTCACGCCGGTCGTTTTGATCACCGGGCTTTCTGCGGTTTCGGATCGCATTCAGGGGATCAATGCGGGTGCGGACGATTTTCTCAGCAAGCCGATCGATTTCAGCGAACTGCTGGCGCGCACGCGGTCTTTGCTGCGGTTGAAGAATTACACTGACGAACTTGAGAACGCCGAGGCTGTTCTTTTCAGTCTCGCGCGCAGCATTGAGGCCCGCGACCCGACGACGCATGGACATTGCGAGAGGCTGTCCGAAATTTCGGCGCTGCTCGGGACGCGGCTGGGACTCGAGGCTGATCAAGTTACGGCGTTGCGGCGGGCTGGCGTGGTTCACGATATTGGAAAGATCGCTGTGCCGGATGCGGTGCTGCTAAAGGAAGGTCCGCTTACGCCGGAAGAGGAGGAGCTTCTCCGCGAACATCCTGTGGTGGGCGAGCGGATTTGCTCGCCGCTGAAATCTTTCCGGCTTGTCTTGCCGATCATTCGGCATCATCACGAGAAGCAGGATGGCACTGGTTATCCCGACGGATTGAGCGGCGAACAGATTCCGCTTACGGCGCGGGTCCTGCAAATTGTGGATGTTTATGACGCGCTTACGACCGAGCGGCCCTATCGCACTGCGCTGACTTCGTCGAAGGCTTTGGATGAGATTGAAGATGAAGCGGACAAGGGGTGGTGGGATCCGAAGATGGTGCTCGAATTGCGCAGGCTATTGGCTGAAGCTGGGCCGCAGGTGGATGAGATCCGCAGGCGGCATGCTCAGAATTCGAATGGCAATGGGAGTGGGCGCGGCTAGGCCTGCGTGCCTTTGATCTATCGCGAATTCACTCGATCTACACGCCGCAAAAGTTCATTTCAAATTTAGAATTTCAAATTTGAAATGCGTTTGATGATTCCGAACGTGTTTGCATGGTCTACGGAAGAACCACACCGTGGAATCGGTGCGCGCGGAAGTTGTCGCGGTCGTTCTGGTGTGCGTTACGCGGAGCGGGCGCAGCAAGCGGCGCCCTTACGACCGAGAGATAGTTTACAGCGCGAGCGGAGGCCGGGCTGCGCTTCCTTCACGCTGAACGAACTCCATCTCCGAGGATTAAGCGCTCTTCGCCTGAATAGATCACGAATCTTCGTCCGCGTAAGAAGCCTACTAGCGTCAGATTTAGTTCGCGGGCTAGCTGGGCTGCCAGGCTTGACGGGGCTGAGACTGAGCCTACTACCGGGACGCCCGCTACGATTGCTTTTTGCGCGATTTCAAAGCCGCAGCGGCCGCTCACCAGCAGCACAACATCTGAGAGCGGCAGTCGATTTTCCTGCAGCGCCCAGCCTACTACTTTATCTACCGCGTTGTGGCGGCCGATGTCTTCGCGCGACACGATCAGCTCGCCCGCTTGCGTGAACAGGCCGGCTGCGTGGAGGCCGCCTGTGCGGCCGAAAATATCCTGCGATGAGCCCAGCTTCTCCGGCATCTGGCATAGCGTTTCGGCTGCGACTCGAAATGCGGCGTTCGGAGGACGAAGCAGGCGCGAGCGCACTGAATCAATCGACGCCTTGCCGCAGACGCCGCAACTGGAATTGGCGAAGAAGTTGCGTCGCGTTTGTTCGGAATCGAGTGCCACGCCGTTCGCTAATTGCGCGACCACAACGTTTCCGCGGCTTGCTCGCGAGCCATCCGTGATCGCCTCGAGCGAGGCTAACTGCTCGCGCGATTGGATTAAGCCTTCGGTGAAAAGAAAGCCGGCGGCTAACTCGAGATCGTGGCCTGGCGTACGCATCGTCACCGCCAGAGGCGCATCTCCGATACGAATTTCCAGCGGCTCTTCGCCCGCTACGGAATCCTTCACGCGACGCAGGCGGCCATCGGCCCACTCGGTTACTTGCGTTAGCTCGATGCTTCGCGGAGCCGGCAATCTCTATCCTTCCTCAGCGGCAACGATCGCTAGCTGCACTACGGGAACTCCGCGATCTAGCGGGGCCACTTCGACGATGGCGTTGTAGTCCGGCACGCCGCTGGGATCGAGGCATCCTGCGGGCACGACGACATTCAGTTCCGGCCAGTGGCCTTGCAGGCAGCCGGGTTTGATCCGGCCGATCTTCACGCGCCCGCAAAATTCGCCGTGCGCATTACGCACCAAAATCGCCTCGCCGTCGTCCAGATCCAGGCGCTCGGCATCTTCGCGGGCCATCAGAATGTCATCGCGATGGAGGCCGGTGATCGCGTCGAACTCGGAATGGACCATGGCGTTGAATTGCTTTCCGCGGCGCGTCGAAATCATGAAGCGGCCCTCCGGAATTTCATCGCCCGGTAGCTCGACAACTGAAAAGCGCCCCTTGCCGTCCGGCGTCGCGAATCGATCGGCGAGCAGGCGCGGCCCGCCATATTGAAAATTGTCGCCCTTCTTCCGGAGCGCGGCGATGCCTCGATACGTGGGGCAAACACGGTCAATTTCGTCGCGAATATCTTGGGTGTCGC
Organism: uncultured Acidobacteriota bacterium; assembly: GCA_963812645.1. Lineage (GTDB taxonomy): Bacteria > Acidobacteriota > Terriglobia > Acidiferrales > UBA7541 > Palsa-147. The sequence goes on along the minus strand of CAWEVU010000009.1, from coordinate 190,322 downwards.
GCCACGGAAATATTTTTGCCGCGCGCTCCGGCTCGGCGCACCGCGCGACCTGTACCGGAATCTCCCATTCAGCCCGCGCTTCGCCGGGCCGCGGCCCTGGAATCTCCGGGCTATAAATGACGCGCCGCTCCGTGGAGGTTTCCGTCCCACCGCCGCGCTGTTCGTAACGCGTCCGCGACGGCAACAGCAGCACGGTATCGGCGGGCTCAACCAGCATGTTCGTGCTCAGGACAATGTCCTGATGGATACGCAGACGAATATTTTCAATCGCTCGCCGCACCCGGCCGGGGTCCGGCAGCGTCTCGAGAAAATTCCCGCCTGTCTGCCACAAAGCGTCGATTTCACCTTGCTCGGCGGCGAGAATCATTTGCGTGGTGTTCAGCCCCTTCCAGGACGGCGGCTCGAATCCCCAATACTCGAGCGCGGCAAACCTCCGCGCGTTCAGTTCGCTCACGGTCGCGCCCATGACATAAGCGCCAGGCATCGCGCCCATCTCCGCCCCGCCCTGCACTCCGCTATGTCCGCGAACGGGCATCAAGCCTGTATGCTCGCGGCCGACATTCCCGCGCGCAAGCTGCAAATTCACGATGGCGCGGACATTGTCGCTGCCGTAGCGATGCTGCGTGATGCCCATGCTCCAGACGATGATGGCATGCCGCGCGCGGCCGAACGTTTCCGCGAATCGCAGCATGTCGGCGCGCGTCTGCCCGGCTCCACGCTCCAACTCCTGCCAGGAAAACTCCCGCGTACGCGCCTCAACCTCGTTCCAACCCGAAGTCCGCGCGGCAATGAAACCGCGATCGATCCAATTATTTTCGATGAGGTGCTTAAGCACGCCATAGAAAAACGGAATATCGCCGCCGGCATGAATTTGAAAGAACTCATCAGTGAATTGCGTGCCGAAAAGAGCGCTCTCGGTGATCGAAGGCACCCAGTAGCGTTCCAGGCCCGGTTCGATGTATGGATTCACGACAAACACTTTCGTCCCGGCCTTGCGCGCGTAGTAGAGATATTTCGTCGCGACCGGTTGATTGTTGGCGATGTTCGAACCCGCAAAAACAATCAGGTCGGCTCCGATCCAATCTGAGTACGAGCAAGTAGTCGCCGCACAGCCGACGGTTGCGGACAAGGCCGCCGTGCTTGGCGCATGGCAAATGCGCGCACTCGTATCCACGTGATTCGTGCCGAAAAATCGCGCCACCTTCTGGTGCGCGTAATACGCCTCATTCGTCAAACCGCGCGAGGTGACAAACCAACCGAGCCGCCGAGGATCAACCGCCTTCAATCCCTCCGCCGCCAAGCGAATCGCCTCGTCCCATGAGATCCGCCGAAATCCCTTCTCACCGCGCCGCCGGACCATCGGCACGGCCAAGCGCCCCAGCGCGCGTAGCTCCTTACCAGAAAGCTCGCTGAGCGCCGCGGCGTCCTCCAATCGCCGCCAATCCATCGCCGGCATTGTATTCAAGCGCAGCAGAGCTAAGCGCACATTGCAAAGATGAATTCCATCCATCGTCCAGTCGTGCAAACCGTCGGTCCCCAGAGCACAACCGTCGCAGCAACCATCGCGCAGAATCCGGTACGCATAACCCAAGTTGTCGCGGTTCTCCCAAATCGTCTCGACGATATCGCGGTAAGCATTGGGATGCTGCTGGTTCAAGCCGTAGGGAACAAGGCTGACCCAGCGCGCACGATCGGTTTTCTGATTGGAGTCTTCGCGGTCGCTCAAAGCCCCGCCTCTTCGTGGATTCGCACCCAATCGTCCTAGAACCGTATCCAATCCACCAGCGCGAGGCAAGTGCAGTCTCGTATCCCGCCAAAGATTCTCCGCGCTCGCATCACGAGGTGGAGATTTCCACATCCCCCCTTTTTTGATATTCACAGATTATCGATTTGCTCGTCATGCTGCTGTAATATCCCGCCTCTACAAAGCCTAGGCCAAACCGGCGGCCATCGTCCATCCGCTGGGGCCTACACTCTATCTCCGCCAAAAGGAAAGGTGCGTGACATGATTAGAAAGGCAGTACATCTAGGACTCGTCGGAATCCTCCTCGCGGGCGCTGTGGTCGCTCACGAGGGTAACAGTCCGAACGGCGTTCCGCGTCTCGATCACGTCTTCTTCATCATGATGGAGAACCACGCGTACGCTCAAATCGTGAACAATCCCAACGCCCCGTTCGCCAACGCGTACGCAAAATACGCAAACACCGCGACAAACTATTTCGCGGTCGCCCATCCGAGCCTGACCAATTATTTGGAAGTGAATGGCGGCTCCAACTTCGGCGTACTGAATGACAACTCGCCCGACTGGCACAACGCGACCTGCACGAACAATCTGGCTTCCGCGACGACTTCGCTCGACAATGGAACGGAGCCCCCGATTTGTCCGATCTACGGCGTAGGCACTGACGCCGCGACTCCGGCCATCGATTTTTCGAACGAGACCTCCGGCCCCCCCGGCGATATCAATATTGACGGCGTCATGTCGATCCCGGCCTCCAATAACATCGTCGGTATGACCATCGCCGACCAGTTGGTTGCCGCCGGCCTGAGCTGGAAGAGCTATCAGGAAAGCCTGCCGCCCTCCGGCGCCGACGGGGTGAACAACGCCGACGGATTCTTCAGCAACCTCGACGATCTCAGCACGGAACTTCCCGGCGAAGGCCAGACGCAGAGCAATATCGTGGCTCTCTACGCGGTGAAGCACAACCCATTTGCCTATTTCCAGAGCGTTCAGGAAGGCGCCAATCCGAACAATAGTTTGGCTAACATGGTGGATTTTGTGGGATCGCATGGTCTCTATGCGGATCTCGCTTCCGGCCATGTCCCGAACTACTCGTTCATCGCGCCGAACCAGTGCAACGATCAGCACGGCCGAGGCAACGCCGGTCCGGCGTGTGAGTTCGATCCGAACGACAACGGAACGCAGACCGGATTGAACCCGGGCTTGATTCAGCGCGGTGATCTCGCCATCCAGCAAATCGTCACCGCGATCCATCACTCTCCAGCGTGGTTCGAGGGCCGCAACGCCATTGTCGTGACGTGGGATGAGAACGACTACAGCATCTCGCCAACCACGAACCAGGTGCTGCTCATCGTGGACACCAACTATGGCCGCCACGGCTTGCAGAGCTCGAACTTCTACACCCACTTCGCTCTGCTCAAGACCATCGAGTCCGCTTTCCGGCTTCCGTGTCTCAATCACGCCTGCGATGCAGGTGTCAACGTGATGTCCGATCTGTTTAGCGGCGGTCACGGCAGCCACTAATCGCAACACCAACCAACAGTGCGCGGGCCTCCGCCGATCATCAGCGGGGGCCCGTTCCTCACTTCTCTTGCCTCTCTGGTTCTCGCCGCGTCTTCTGCGCCGGTTGTTTAATCAGGGTGTAGAATCCGGCGTCGCGCTTTGGCGCGTACCAGTTGATTTGCGCCCGGACGCGGGAGGACCATCTTCGTGAACATCCGCAAAGCTACCGAGAGCTACGAAAAATGGGTCGCGGCGCGCATCCGTATCGTGAAGACCGATCTCGATTTCAAACACGAAGAAATGGCCGCGGATGCCTTCCCTTTTCTTCGCGCCACCTTCTATCGCTGGGTGCAGCTTTGGCCGGAGGTTTGCCCGGAGGAGGCGAAAGCGCCTGAAGTTCTGGCTGTCGGCGACCTGCACGTGGAAAATTTCGGTACCTGGCGCGATGCGGAAGGACGGCTCATCTGGGGCGTCAACGATTTCGATGAAGCTTATCCGATGGCCTACACCAATGATCTCGTGCGCTTAGCGACGAGCGCTCATCTGGCCATTGCCGAAGAGCATCTCACTTTGCGCAGCCGCGAAGCCTGCGACGCCATCCTCGAAGGCTATCGCCAGGGCCTCGAGACGAAAGGCAAGCCCTTCGTCCTGGCGGAAGAAAATCGGTGGCTGCGCATGATCGCGCTCAATCGTCTGCGCGATCCCGTCCGTTTCTGGAAGCGCATTTTTAATCTTGGAGAGCTGCGCACCAGCGTCCCCGACCACATCCTCGAAAAGCTGGAAGCGTCACTTCCCGATCGCAACATACCCTACGAGCGCAAGCGGCGCGTCGCCGGCCTCGGTAGCTTGGGCCATCTTCGAGTTCTCGCGCTGGCGCGCTGGTGCGGCGCGTGGGTTGCGCGCGAAGCCAAAGTCCTCACTCCCTCCGCCTGCATCTGGGCCAATGGTAAATCCAAGTCCGAAAAAATCCTCTACACCAATATCATTTCGCGCGCTGCGAGAGTTCAGGATCCTTTCCTGCAGCTTTTCGACAATTTTCTGGTGCGCCGCCTCGCTTCCGATTGCTCGCGAATTCTGCTTGCCTCTCTGCCGGAGGATCACGATGAAGCTCGGCTACTCGGAGCCATGGGCTTCGAGACTGCCAATATCCACCTTGGTTCGCGTAACGCCGTGCCCTGGATCTTGCGCGACTTGAAAGATCGCCCGCGCCGCTGGCTGCATCGCGCGTCCAAGAAAATGATGAAGGCCATCCAGCGCGACCACGTCAAATGGCGAAAAGTTTGACCATTAGTAGCTGGTCGAAGATTCCCCGCCCACCGTAGCTTTGGCGGAGGTGGGAGCTCCCAAATTGACCCGCCCCTGGCATCATCGGCTTTATCCCCCGGGCAACCCGGATTGGCCGTTCTTGTTGCCGATGATATGACTCGATCTCCCATCCCTCCCCATCCGTAATTTCGCAGCCCGTACCTTTGTACTCGCCTCCGCAACGTGCTATCCATACACCCGCCATGTCTACCAACAAAGACCTCACCCCATACCACCCCGGAACTCGCCAAATGCCGCGGCGGTGGACGGGCATGGCCGCTGCAAATAGTTTTGAAAAATGGCGTCGAGATTCTCCAAGAAACGCTCCAGGAGGTTCTTCAAATTGTTTCGATTAGAATCGACCCCCTTTCTTTGTTTTGTGCGAGTTACGGGCGATTCTATTCGTACAGTCGTTTCGATTAGAGCGAAGACTTAGCGAAGGTCCAACGCGGCGTCGGCGAAGATGAACCGTGCTGCCGGTAAGTGGCTGGGTATCTTCTACACAGACTTTTTTGTTTCGCCCTGTCCATTTCCGGACACTAAAATCCTTTAGCGTGCACTTGCCATCCGCGCGGAACGCCTAACCCGTCTCTAATCAGTGTCGCTTCATGGTCCCATACTTGCGACGATCGATTCGCGGCACAACTCGATTCGGTATCGTTTATGCGCAAACTCATCCAAGACCTCATCTACGCGAGGCGACAATTCACCCGGACACCGGGCGTCGCCATTACGGCAATTATTTCTCTTGCTCTCGGAATTGGCGCCACGACTGCCGTCTTCAGCGTCGTCTACGGCGTCCTTGGCGATCCTTACCCTTACCGCGATGCCAATCGCATGGTTCACGTGCAGCTCAATCTTCCCGAGCGCCATGGCCCGCTGCTGATCGTCACTGGTTCGCAATACGACGATTTGCGAAAGCTTTCGTCGATTGACGACGTCTTCCTCCAGAACGACGAGCGCCAATCCCTCACAGGTGATCAGCTTCCCATCAGCGTTCAGGTCGGAAAGTACACTCCGAATTTGTTCGATTACATGGGCGTGCCCATTTATATGGGCCGCGGCTTCTCTCCCGTCGATGTCACGAATGGCAAGCCTGCGCCCGTTGCGGTGCTCAGCTATCTTTTTTGGAAGCGCCAGTTCGGCAGCAGCCGCGAGATTCTCGGCAAGTCCATCGAACTCAACCACGTTCTCTATAGCGTCATCGGAATCGCTCCGCCGCGATTTACCTGGGGAGATTCCGATGTCTATTTGCCCGCGATTCCGTCATCTGACCCGCACGAATACTGGAACGCGTTCGTGAAATTGAAGCCCGGCACGAAATACCCTCCTGCCGAAGCCGAGCTGCAGATCTTCGTGGATCGCATCAGCCAACAGGATCCGAATTTCCCGAAGAACGCGAAGGTGAAAGTCGTCTCGCTGAATGAACAGGTGCTGGGGCAGTTTCAAGGCGCGCTCACGATTCTCTTCGCCGCCGTGGTGATTCTTCTTCTTATCGGCTGCGCCAACGTGTCGATTCTTCTGCTTGCGCGCGGCAACGCTCGCCAGCACGAACTGGCGGTGCGGGTTGCGGTCGGCGCAGGACGCGGCCGGCTGGTGCGCCAGCTCTTGACCGAATCGGTGCTGCTCTCGGTCAGCGGCACTCTTCTGGGAGTCCTCGCCGCGTATTTCGGTGTGGATGCTATCTCGGCGCTTCTGCCGCGTTATTCTTTCCCGCATGAGGCCGCGATCCACATCAGCGGCGTCGTGCTCGGCTTCAGCGCCGGCGTCGCGTTGCTTACCGGAATTATTTTCGGCATTTCGCCGGCCTGGCAACTTTCGCGACCGCAGCTCGGCAGCCTGATTCAGGCAAACAACATGCGCCAGTCCGGCAGCATCCGCAGCCGCAATACACACCGCCTGCTCATCGCGGGACAGGTCGCGCTCACCATCGTTCTGCTTGCCACCGCCGGCGCCTCTGCGCGCGCATTCATTGCGCGCACGCACACGCCTCTGGGTGTCGATCCCACGAACGTATTCGGCATTGACCTCGCGTTGCCCAAAGGCGCGCACCCGACTTGGCAGGATCGCGTCAACGCCAACGAAGAAATTCGACGCACCATCGAGCAGGTGCCCGGCATCACTTCCGTCGGCATTTCGACGAGTTGGTTTCCGCCCTTCGGTGGTTTCACCGGCCCGATTGAGATTCAGAGCAAGCCCGGCTTGACACAGGCGGATGCGAATCTGGCTCTCATCAGCCCGCAGCTCTTCGCCACTCTTCGCGTTCCGCTGCTGCAGGGCCGCAACTTTAGCGACGCTGAAGTGCAGCGTGGCGATCACCTCGCGCTCGTCAATCAGGCTTTCGTGAAGCAGTATCTCGGCGACGCCGATCCGATCGGTCAAAGCGTTCGCAGCTCGGTGATGAACACGGTGCCACCGATCTTTCTGATGACGCAAAGACCAGCTGACTGGCTCCAAGTGATCGGCGTTGTCGGCGACGCGAAGAATGACGGGCTAGACCATCCCGTGAAGCCCGCCGTCTACATTCCCTACACTTTCGTGCTTCCTCCTGACGAAGCGCTCATGATTCGCTCGGCGGGCGATCCCGATATCGCGCTGAAATCCGTGCGCGTGCGGCTGCACGATTTGAATCCTGAGATAGTTCTCGGCGACGAGCATACTCTGACGTGGTGGCTCAATACGGATGGTTGGGGGCGCGAGAGATTTATCGCGTCGCTCTTCGGAGTGTTCGCTGGACTGGCGTTGGTGCTCGCCGCTACCGGCTTGTACAGCGTAGTGTCTTACGCGGTGACGCAGCGCACGCAGGAACTCGGAATCCGCATGGCGCTGGGGGCGCCGCGAGCAAGCATCTTTCGGCTGGTGCTCAGTTCGACGGCTGTGATTCTCGGCATCGGCGCCGCCGTTGGCCTGGGCATCAGCATTGCGCTGGGCCGCATCGTTGCCAACATGGCCGGCGCAAGCTCGCGCGACCCGCTAACGCTTGCTGCCGCCACCGCGCTCTTGTTCGTCGTCGCCGCCGCCGCGTGCTTGATCCCCGCCCGCCGCGCCGCGAGCATCGATCCGATCCGCGCGCTCCGCACCGAGTAGCTATCTCGATCTGCGCTTTCTATTTCAAATTTGAGATTTCTTGGTTCCCCATGGTTACAGCAATCGCGCACACGACCACCCGCGACAATTCGTGCATCGTAATTATCAGAATTGCCCTTCGGTTTTCTAAGACTTTCCGGTGCGCTGTCTTCCCTTCTCTTCCCACGTCTTCCTCAACTCCGCGCGGCGTGCCAGAACGTGCGCCTTGGCATCCTCGAAATTTTTGTACACTTTCTTGCCCTTGATGGTGTTGCAAGTCCGGCAGCAAGCCACCAGATTCGCCGGGTCCTTCTTTCCCTTGCGCGCGCGCGGCATCACGAAATCCACCGACATAGCCAGCGCGTTCTCAAAATTCGCGTTTCCGTCCAAGCCGCAATATCTGCAGCGATAATTGTCCCGCTCCAGGATCTCGAGCCCTTCCTTCACAGTCACGGGCGCGGCGGTCAGAGTGAAAGTATTGAGATTGAAGAGCATCGGCCACCTCCAAGTCGGAATTTCGGCCGTTCAACGGGAAAGGGTTCCGTTACGCTGAAAATAGGCCACCCACCGCCGCGTGTCAAGCAACTACAAATCCGCCCGTAAAAACGGGAGCACCGCGCTGCGCCCGCTATGATTTCTAGGACTGTATAGTTTATTTCTGCCTACTTGACTGAATCCTAATTCCGGGCCAGAATCTGCGCCAATTCTCATGCAGACCTTGATGCCCGATTCTCCACGCTCCGGCGCCGATTCCGCGCTGGGCGACTACATTCAGCCGACTTTCGGCCACGCTCTTCGACTCTGGTGGGCTTTCTATTGGCCCACATTGCTGATTTCGGTCTTTCTTTTGTTTTGGGTCGGCGTGCTCGGTAGCATGCTCATCCGAAAGACCGACATCGCGACCCTAGTGATCACGATTTCCACGGGAGTTGCAGCCGTTGTCTTGCCTTACATCGTCGCCATTTTCATCATGCAGTACATTTTGCACAAAAACTTCCGTCACTTCCGCCTCGGGCTTCGTACCTGCTGGCGCGCAGGAGAACAACCACAGCCACTCGAACCGACGCTAGCGCGCACGCTACGCGTTTGGTGGACATACGTCTGGCGCACGTTTGTCTACTATTTCGTTGCCTGGATCGTCGTGATGCTCCCGTTGGGAACGTTTCTCGGTATTATTTCGCGCAACGCTGCGCTTGGGAAGGTCGTGGCGGTCGTTGTGAGGGAACTCATCAAGGCGGCCGTTGCGCTTTATGTGATTTACTCTTACATTCTCGACGAGGACATGGGCGATTTCCGCGTGTGTCTTTTGCCCCGTGAGCCGAAGCCGGCTTCTCTGCCGGATGCGGACCCTGCCGCCGCCAAATCTTAGCGGCAGCCGTGACGGCTTGACCGGCTAATCATCTCTGCGGCAAGTCGCTCTCGCTCATTTTCCACTGCTCCACTTTGCCACTGGCAGCGAAAGGTGTATCCTCCCTGCTTCCGCGCTCGTCTACCCTCAGAGAGCAGGCGAATATGGCATCACGCACGCACATCGTTGGCGCGCGCAAAGAGCAGCGCGCCGGGCTCGCGCACTTCATGGCCCGCGTCCTCAAGGAACGCGATCACGCCGCGAAGAAGCTCGATCCCGATTCCGTTCACGACCTGCGCGTGGCGCTGCGCCGCTGCCGCACGATGGCCGACGCGCTTTCCACTTTCGACCCCGAGAAATCTCTCCGCGCCATGAAGAAAGCGTCCCGGCGCACCTTCCGGAGTCTTGGCCAATTGCGCGATGTCCAAGTAATGCGCGAATGGATCAAAAAACTCGCGCCCGCCGGCGATCCGCTGGCGTCCCGGCTTCTCGAATCGCTGGCGCAATCCGAAGCGGAGGCAAAAGCCGAAGCCACGGCAGCGCTCAACGAATTCGACGTCAACAAGTGGCGCCGCTGGTCGCGCGATCTCGCCGAACGCTCGCGTCGAGTTGCCTCGGACAGCCTGGTCTTCCAGCATCTCGCCCTCGAGCGCTGCCTCGAAGCCCGCGACGCCCATCGCTTCGCCATGCGTTCCCGCAGCCGCGTGAGCTGGCATCGCGTGCGCATCGCCCTAAAGCATTTCCGCTACACCGTCGAGAATTTTCTGCCCAGCCGCCACGAGCAATGGATCGCCAACCTAAAGCTCGTCCAGGATCTTCTCGGAGAAGTTCACGACCTCGACGTCATGAGAACGGAATTCCGAAGGGTTGCGGCGGGAGTGGAATCGAGCGAGCTCGAGCAGTGGCTCACCCGCATCGAAGCATTGCGCGCAGAGCGTCTGGCCGCTTACCGCGCGAAGACTTCAGGAAGAGGTTCTCTGTGGAATGTCTGGTTCGCCGGACTGCCCGCGGGCCCGCGCCTCGAAGAGGCCGCCTTCGCCACGCTCGCAACGTGGGCGTCGTTCCGCGATCCGAACTTCGATCACTCGCTCAAGGTGACGTCTCTCGCGCTCGAGCTATTCGACGGCTTCGGCACAAGCCTCCTGAATCATACTTTTCGTGATGCGGAAGCCCGCAGAATCCTGCAAGCCGCTGCGCTCCTCCATGACGTCGGCCGCGTCAAAAAAGACGCCGGCCACCACAAGCGCTCTTTCCGCATGATCACTGAGCTAACCCCGCCTATCGGCTGGACGAAAGACGAAATCTTCAGCGCAGCGTTGATCGCCCGCTATCACCGAGGCGCTGAACCGCGCCTGGAGCACAAAGACTATGCCTCGCTCCAGCCCGCCGAGCAAGAACGCGTGGCGTGGCTTGCCGCAACGCTGCGCCTAGCCGACGGCCTCGATTCCCATCATCGTGGCCGCATCCTCAACGTAAGCGTCCAGCGCGATCGCACCGCGCTAATTATCCGTGCCAATGGCTACGTCCATGACGTAGATTCCGCCGCCATGCTCGCCCGCAAAAAACATCTTCTCGAGACGCTCTGTGAGTGTCCCGTCGTTATCCAGCCAGCCGAATCCCAACCAGCAACCAGGTTGACGTCCATCGCCTCATGAGCGCCGGCGCGATGCCTCCGCGAGCCTCCCGGCTCACGTTCACGAGTTCCGCATCTTGCGCCCCCCGCCGATTCAATTGGAGTTCAGCGTTCCGCGGCACTGCGGCGATCCGCAGCGGCACGCAATCCGTATCCCCTTCGGATCAAAAGAGTAGTCAAACATCAATTCCTCGCCGCGGCGAATTCTTCGCAGCGTGACCGCCCAGATGCGTTTCCGAATTGTCTTGAGTGCTACATTTGGATCGCAAGAGTGATTCATGAACTCCGCTCCGCTCCCGCCGACCGCACCATCCACGGTCCAGTAGGAATCAAGCCGCGCCAGGTAATGCAGGTGTGGGCTGCGGCTCGCCAAACGCTCTCGAAATACCTCACAGGCTTGTCGCCGGGTGAGTTTCTTCCCGCTATATTCGATCACTCTCGTGCGAGCAGGTATATTCTCAGCGGCAAAAACTCCCAAGCGGTGAATCCGCGAGCGAGATACTCGCAATTTGAAGCGGCTAAATTCCGCAATCCGTGCTTGCGCCGACTCCGCCATCGATTGCTTGCTTGTAGCGGACAGCGCCAAACTAAAATCCGATTTTTCCGAGCTCGGCGTTTGTGATTTTCCGGCCATGAATTCCCTTAGACCGCGGCGGGGCCGTCGTAAAGGCGTTATTCTGCTCGCCGCGGGTTTGAATTGCAATCAAGCAGCAGTGGCAAAGGATCTCGCGCGATCCGTCACCTGAGTTTCTGGAAGCGAAGATGCGAACGGGCGGGGTCGCGCTCCAATCTTACGCGCGGCGAAATTTGGCCTACACGAATTGCAATTGCGCGGTGGTCAGCGGCGGATTACCGGACATGCGGTCGTCACGAAAATAGTCTTTAGGGGCCGGAAATCTCCGGTCCCTGGCTTTCGCTCGCTTGATGAGAGGGCTGAATGATCGCTCGAATATGGCACGGCGTGGTTCCGGTTTCGAAGCGTGATGCATACCTGGACCTCATGCGCAGGATCGCGCTTCCCGAATACTTGGCGACACAAGGAAATTGCGGCGCATGGTGTTTATGCCGCACCGAAGGAGATGTAACGCATTTCGAGATGCTGACATTCTGGGACGACACCGATTCCATCAAGCGTTTCGCTGGAAACAACTACAGCATGGCCAAGTACTACGACTTCGACTCCGACTTCCTGATCGAAATGGAGCCCGGCGTCCGGCACTATGAGGTGTACTCGCAGACCGCGTGCGCTCCATCACACGGCGAGTAGTGCTTTAGCAGCGGATGCTGACCACTCACTCCCAGCCGATCGATACTCAGCGGCACACACGATTCGCCGGGCCGTTGCCGAAGCGATTTCTGGCTGGGCATTCGAATTCGATCTCCTGCGAAAAAACCACGGCTCTGCAATCCCTGACGCGGCTTCGATTGCTTGCGCGGATCATTGATGAGCTGGGTTCGTCCGCGATCAACGACGCAGCCACATCTCTCAGCTCTTCATCTGGCGGAGAATCTTCGGCGGGAGCATCCAAAGCAGCGTGGCCTTGCCGGCACTGACGGATTCAAACTCTAACGCCGCGACTCCAGCTTTCTTCAACGCTGTGAAAACACCGCGCGCTCCTACTGCCGCGACAATCAGCTGATCCAGATGCGGCGCGTGGCCGACACACATCACTTCATCGGCTTTCGCGTGCGCCATTTCCTTTAAGAAATCCGCGGGATTGCTTCCCGGCCGGAGCGCCTGGCTTTGCCGGATTTTCTCGCGCGCATACCCTAGGGCCTCGGCGAAAATCTCGGCCGTCTGCATCGAGCGCACGTACGGGCTGGTGATGAGTAGCGCGGGCTTGACGTTCAGCACGCTGATTCCTTTCGCCACTTCGCGCGTCTTCTTAATTCCATCGCGTGTCAGGTATCGCTCGGTCTCCGGCGGGCAATTCGCATCCTCGCGCTCGATCGCAATGCCGTGCCGCACTAGATAGAGAATCATAGGTTAGGCCACTTTCACTTTCGGTTTTGATTGCGCCCGGCGGAAGACCGGCCGCAATCCGAATTCGCGCTCGAACAGAGTCGCCTTACGCGTCAATCCGGCCACATCGAGCCGCGCGCCATTCTGCATCTGCACGCGGAAGATGGCTTGCCCGCGCTCGACATCCACCGTGACGCCGCCGACCATGCGCCGATGCTCGCTCTCGAGCCGCTCGGCGATGCGCAGCAGCGCAACCAGCATGCGCGCATCCTCGCGGCGCGCTCCGTCAAGCGAGGCGTACGACTTGTGATCCATCTGCGGCTCAGACCTGGAATTGTGATAGCGCACTAGCACCGCCACCATATCGCGCCGCCAGCCGCGCAAGCCGGGAATGTCGCCATAGCGCACTAGATATTCGCCGTGGCGATGATGCGATTTGTGGCCAATGGCATGGCCGACGTCGTGAAGAATTGCTGCCATTTCGAGAGTCAGCCGTTCATCTGGACTCATTTCGTGCAGCGGGCGCAATTGATCGAACAGCGAAACAGCCAATCGCCGCACCTGTTCCGCGTGCCCCGCATCGTAATTGAAGCGGCGCGCAAACCACTCGGCGCCGGCGCGCAGCCGGTCCGCCACGCGCTTCTCGTCTTCATTCGGCGTCGCGCCCGAATACTCTGCTTCCATCAAATCAATGAGAATTCCTTCGCGCACGCCCGCGCCGGGCACGAGCATCGAACGAAGATTTAAATATTGCCCGACGGTCGCGAGCACGATCGCAGCGATGCCCATCACTTCGGCGCGGTCGCGGCGCACGCGAAACGTTCGAACCCTCGCAGGCACGTCGAGCCGCGCGATGCGCCAGACCTGATCGCGCAGGAGCCGGAGATTGATAGTCGGAAATCCTCGCAGCCGCGGTCCGGCGGCAATTGGCGCCAGCGCTTCGGCGTTACCACCGCAAGCCGCGGCCACTGCGCTCGAAAGATTCGGCGGCGAGGGAATCGCGGTACGCAAGAGGATCAGCACGTGATCTTTGATTCGTGCCGCCGCGTCTTCAGTGATTACTCCTTCGATTTTATAAGTCTCCATGAGCCGCACGGTTCCGAGCGGCAGCGCGACGCGGCGCTTGACTACTCCGCTCTCCAGGAAATTCAGCTCGAGGCTTCCGCCGCCAAGATCGAAGATTAGGCGCGGGGTAACATTGCCGGCCAGCGCCCGCAGCACTCCGGCACAAACCAGCCGCGCTTCCTCCTCGCCGCTGATCACCTCAATTTCGATTCCCGACTTGCGGCGAACGCGTTCGATCAGCGTATGGCGGTTGCGCGCCTCGCGTCCCGCGCTCGTAGCCACGGCGCGGTACATAGCGACGTGATGGCGATTCATCACGCGCCGGAAATGCCGGAACGCGCGAGCAGCTTTGGCGATGGTGTCGTCGCTGAGCACGTGCCGCGTAAAGGCATTGTGACCGAGACGCACCGAAGCGCGTTCGCTGTCGAGAATTTCGTACCGGTCGGGAGAAGTGGCGCGGGCGATCACCAGCCGCAGGGCATTCGAGCCCGCGTCAATCGCGGCAATGTGGACAGGAGCGGCCAATTCGTCTATCGCCAGAGGTGCGCAAGCGCGCCCGAGGGCTGATAGTGCGTACCCTTGATGCCGAGACGCGCGCCGATTTGCTTGCGCAGCTCGCGGTTTACGGTCGAGACGCTCGTTTCGCCGTCCAGTTCGATGAAAGAATGGCGGCGCGAGAGGTACTCGAACTCTTTTTTGATCAGCGATTGATAACGGATGAAGGATTGGAAGAGGTCGTTCGAAAGCGACATGTCGCGGCCGGATTCCCAGTAGCTGATGGTATGCGATTTTTTGAACTCGCGATCGAACGCAATTTCGGGCCGCACATTGAGCCAAAAAGTAAGATCCGGCCGTAGCGCCATCTCGTAAATGCCATGCAGATAGTCGCGGCCGATGCCGCGAACGGCGCTGCGGGCAATGAGCGTGTAGATATAGCGATCGGCTAGAACGATTAGGCCGGAGCGCAGCGCTGGGAGGATGCGGCGCTCTAGCTGATCGAAGAAGTCGGTGCTGTACATCAGCGCGAGCGTCATCCGCGTTACCGAGTTTTCGGCGAGTAACGCGTCAATATCGTCGGCGACTAGCGAAGAACGGCGCAGCCCCGTCGTTTGAACGGCGAAGCCTTCGGACTCCAACCATTCGGTGAGCAGCGAAATCTGCGTTGAGCGGCCCGATCCGTCGGTGCCTTCGATGACGATCAGAGTACCGCTCAGTTCCTCTTCGCGAACTCCGGGAAGAGAGGCGCCGTAAAAGCGCGAGGCGCCCTTGCCGTTGCCCTTCGTCTTTCCGTTCTTGCGGCGCGGCCGGCCATTGGGCCCGGCGCCGGGAACGATCGGAGTGTCGCGTGGGCTCATGTGGATTTTTTCGGCGCGAATTTCACGAGATCGATTCGCTCGCCGAGGATTTGGCGCATCTGTTTTTGCAGGCGATTCACCGGAACCGTGCCGTCCATCAGCACGAATTTATCGGGTTCCATCATCTGGTCATAATAATTCAGGATGCGCTCTTGAAAAATGCGGAAGCTCTCCGCGCGGTCGAGAGAAATCCCGAGGTCCATTCCAGCTTCGTAATACTTGAGCTTGGGTCGGCCACCCATGATTCGATTGACGGCCACATCGAGAGGCGCACGAAAATAAAAAGTGATATCGGGAATGGGCGCAAAGCGGTAAAGATTGCGCAGCCAGTGCGGCGGACAGCCGCGGGCCACATCGCGCGCAAACGCGGTGTAAATATAGCGGTCGGCCAGAACGAGGTAGCCGCCGTGGAGGAGAGGTAGGATTTGGCGCTCGCAGCGATCGGCAAAATCAGCGGCGTGCAGCAGCGAGAAAGTGACCGGCGTGAGAAGGCGCCGCTGCTTCCCGCGGCGCGTCGCCGATTTCACGAGCGGCGAAGAATTCCATTCGGTGAAATGCGTTCGGTAACCGTTGATCTCCAGCCAGCGCTTCAGAAGATAAAGCTGCGTGCTCTTCCCCGAGCCGTCGATTCCTTCGACGACCACCAGAGCGCCGGGATAATCGTGCTTCGGCGCGCGAGCCTTCTCGGCCGGCCGTTCAGCAACGGCCGGGATTTCCATGGACTTGGTTTCAGGCATTTCGAACCGATTCCGTTCGATTTCCAATCCAGTAGTTTATGATACCCCGGGGGTTAAACCCCAGTATGAATATTCTGTTACAGCAGCGTGGAACACGGAAAACGCGGTTCAGGAAAATACGATGAACGTTCGAAAAGCGCTAATGGTGGAACCCGGGAAGAAAGTGAAGCTCTCGGATTACGATCCCGATGACACGCTCGGTCACGAGAAGGGTCCGCGGACTGACGCAAAAACAGAGAAAGCTTGCGGACGGTTGGACTCGCTACAGTATTTGCTTTACGCGGAGAAGAAGCACGCGCTGCTGGTAGTGTTTCAGGCGCTGGACGCTGGCGGAAAGGACGGCACGATTCGCCACGTGATGTCCGGTCTGAATCCACAGGGCTGCGTTGTCGCGTCATTCAAGAAGCCTTCGCCGGAAGAACTGGCGCACGATTTTCTGTGGCGCGTCCATAAAGTCGTGCCCGAACTCGGCCTGATAGGAGTATTCAATCGCTCGCACTATGAAGACGTGCTCGTGGTGCGGGTTCACGATCTGGTTCCCAAGGAAGTCTGGTCGGCGCGCTACGATCAGATCAATTCGTTCGAGCGGAACCTTTCGGGGAGCGGCGTGAAGATCGTGAAATTCTTTTTGCATATCAGCAAAGCCGAACAGAAGAAACGTTTTCTCGAGCGTATCGACGATCCCGACCGGCGGTGGAAGATCTCGCAATCGGATTTCATGGAAAGAAAATTCTGGGATGATTATATCAAGGCGTATGAAGAAGCATTGAGGCGCTGCAGCACGGAGGAGGCGCCGTGGTATGTGGTGCCCGCGAATAAGAAATGGTTCCGGAACTTTGTGGTGTCGAGGATTTTGGTGGAGACACTGGAAGAGCTGAAGATGAAGTATCCGAAGCCGACGGTGGATGTCAGGGATTTGAAGTGGAAATAGTAGAGTCGAATTCCATTCGCCGAGATGCTCATCGGGAAGTTTGTTAGAATCGCGCGGTTTCTTTCATTCATTGAGCTGTCGGGGCCGAACGGCGGGAGGGTCTGAAGACCCTTCCCCACTTGAGAACCAATGGCGCAGGCTTTGTTTCCGCGAAATTTCCGGAAGAGTTATCCGCAGGCGGTGCGCGGCGAAGGCTGCTTCATCGTCACCACGGATGGGCGGAGGTATCTGGACGCAGCGGGCGGCGCGGCGGTGGTGACGATCGGGCACGGAGTGCAATCCGTGGCGCGGGCGATGGCGGAGCAGGCTGAGAGGCTCGCTTATGTACATTCATCCCAGTTCGAATCGGCGCCCGCGGCGGAATTGGCGCGGCGACTGTTGGCTTTGTCGCCACGATCGTTCCGCAATGGGCGTGTCTATCTCACCTCGGGCGGATCGGAGGCTACCGAGACGGCGATCAAGCTTTGCCGGCAATATTTTCTCGAGCGCGGCGAGGCGAAACGCATCCGCGTGATTTCGCGGAAGCAGAGCTACCACGGCACGACGCTCGGAGCGCTCGCGGTATCCGGAAATGTGGCGCGGCGCGAGCCCTTCGCACCGTTGCTGAATGAGTGGGGGCACATCCCGCCGTGCTATTGCTACCGCTGCCCGATGGGATTGCGCTATCCGGAATGCAACGTCGATTGCGCCGACGAGTTGGATCGCTTGCTTCGGCGAGAGAATCCGGAGAGCGTCGCGGCGTTTATCTTGGAGCCGTTGAGCGGCGCCACGCTCGGCGCCGTGCCTCCGCCAAATGGATACCTCGAGCGCATCGCTGAAATCTGCCGCACGCACGGCATCCTGCTCATCGCCGATGAGGTGATGACTGGCATGGGCCGCACGGGAAAAACTTTCGCGGTCGAGCACTGGGGCGTCGAGCCGGACATCATTCTCGTTGGCAAAGGAGTGGCGAGCGGGTACGCGCCGCTGGGCGGAGTGCTGGTGAATGACCGGGTTGTGGAAACAATTGAGCGCGGGTCGGGCGTTTTTCTGCACGGATTCACTTACAACGCGCATCCCGTGGCTGCGGCGGCTGGAGTCGCGGTTCTCGACTACATCGCCGAGAACAATTTATTCGAACGGGTTGCAACTGCGGGAGGTGAGTTGCGAAACGCCCTTGAGCCGCTCGCGCAACTTTCGGTTGTTGGCGACATTCGGGGAATGGGGCTGCTACAGGGAATCGAAATCGTGCGCGACCGCGAGACTCGCGAGCCGTTTCCGCCGGATGCGCACATCGCCAGCCGCATCGCAGAAGATGCGATGGAAGCGGGCGTGGTGACCTATCCGATGCAGGGCTCGGTGGACGGGCGGCGCGGCGATCATATTCTTCTCGCGCCGCCGTTCACCATTTCTTCGCCGCAGATTCAGATGATTGCAAGCGCGCTGGGCAACGCGCTCAGCGAACTCGAGAATTCCCACCGCTCCAGCGCCGGAGGCTCCCCTGTCGCTAAATCCTCGCAGTGAGAAATTGCAGCGGTTTTTAAGTTCAATACATCAGGGAGCAGTCATTGGGACCGCTGCCTTGGCTGGACTCGCCGCCGTGAGTTTCGCCGATCAGATTGCGCTGAAGGGTTATTCGTCAGACGCGGCAAAGCGCGAAATGGCGATCGAGAAGCAATATCGCTCGCTGGCTTCGACGGGGGAAATTGCAAAATTTCATCGCTATCTGACAGCGGAGCCGCACATGGCCGGATCAGAACGCAATAATGAACTGGCTCGCTGGGTTGCAGAACAGTGGAAGCAGCAGGGAATGGAAGATGTGAAGATCCACGAATACGACGTGCTGCACTCGAAGCCGCGGGAAATTTCACTCGAGATGATTGCGCCGGTGCAATATCGCGCGAGCCTGCGCGAAGCGCCTTACGACGTCGATCCAGACACAAAGAATCCGCGGGCCTCGGGCGCGTTTCTCGGATATTCGGCTTCGGGCGAGGTTACAGCGCCGGTGGTCTATGCGCACAGCGGCAATCCAGAGGATTACGACTATCTGCGCACTCAGGGAATCAGCGTGCGCGGCAAGATCGTGCTCGTACGCTATTCGAATCCATATAGCTACCGCGGATTCAAAGCACTGACAGCCGAACGCGAAGGCGCAGCAGCGATTTTGATTTATTCCGATCCGCAAGAAGATGGCTACGGTCAGGGGAAAGTTTTTCCCGATGGTCCGTGGGGACCGGAAACTCACATCCAGCGAGGCGCGATCACTTACGATTTCATTCAGCCGGGCGACCCGCTAACGCCGGGATGGGCATCAGTGCCGGGAGCGAAACGCATTCCGATCGCCGAGGCGGTCTCGCTGCCGAAAATCATGGGCGTGCCGCTCTCGTGGCATGACGCACGGCCCTTGCTGATGAACATGGATGGGCCGATGGCGCCGCAAGCGTGGCAGGGCGGATTGCCGTTTCAATATCATCTCGGCGGCGAAAGTGTGCGCGTGCATCTGAAAGTGGATATGGATACGAGCACGCAGGCCTATTTCGTGACCGAGGCTCGCATTCGCGGCGCGGAATTGCCGGATGAGTGGATCGTGCTGGGCAATCATCGCGATGCCTGGGTGTATGGCGGGGTCGATCCGTCGAGCGGCACGGCTTCCATGCTCGAATTGACCCGGAATCTCGGCGAGATGCTGAAGAATGGCGTGCGGCCGCGAAGAACGCTGGTGATTTGCAGTTGGGATGGTGAGGAATATGCGTTGACAGGCTCGACGGAATGGGGCGAGGAATTCGCGGACGAGTTGAAGAAAAAAGCGATCGCATATCTAAACGTGGATTCATCGGCGTCCGGCTCAATGTTTCATGGGACTCCGGTGGCCTCGCTCGCCACGGTGCTTGTGGACGTGAGCCGCACCCTGCCGGCTCCTTCAGGAAAAACGCTGCATGATGAGTGGCGCGTGGCACGGCAACAGCAATTGCACGAGACGCGGCCAGCCGAGGATTCAGAGCTGGCGGACACACGCATCGGCAGCGGCTCGGATCACACCGTATTCCTCAATTTTCTCGGCATACCCACGGTCGGACTGGAATTCGATGGTCCGTACGGCGTGTATCACTCGCTCTACGATGATTTTTACTGGATGAATCATTTCGGCGATCCCGGCTACAAGTATCACGCGCTGATGACGCAGCTTTGGGGCGTGCTGGCGCTGCGATTGGCGAATGCGGATGTGCTGCCTTATGATTTCGAGGCCTATGGACGCAATATCCGGTCGTTCGTCGACGAGTTGGACGTGAGAAGCCGCGTGCACGAGCATTTGGATTTGAAGCCGTTGTATGGCCGCATTGATGAATTTGAGGAAGCGGGGCAGGATTTGAATGCTGCAATCGGCGAGGCGTTGGGCGGAGCTTCTTCAGGGTCGCCTAACGGGGACGCAATGAATCGCGTGAATGCCAAGCTGATCCAAATCGAACGCAATTGGTGCAATCCGGAGGGAATTCCGGGGAGGCCCTGGTTCAAACACACGCTCTACGCCGCGCGCTTCACCTACGCGCATCTGGAGTTGCCAGGTTTGACGGAAGCAGCCGAAGCGAATGATTGGAAGCGCGCTGCGGAGCAGCAAACGATTCTTGAGAGCGAGCTAGTGAAAAATATTGAGCTCTTGCGCCAGGCGCGCACAGATCTGCAAGGTGCGGGCGAACGGGGTGCGCGATGAAGAAATTCCTGCGGGTGGCGATCATCCCTTGCGCCTTAGCGCTGGCGGCTTTGCCGGCCACGGCACAGTCATCGGCGAAGCCACGCGCGCGCGATCTAGGCGTGCCGTTCGATGGAACGCCGGGTCCGCTGAATGCGATTACGGATGTGAAGGGCGTCGAAGTCGGCCATCGCACCCTGATTTCGGGCGAGGGCAAATTGAAAGTCGGTGTCGGGCCCGTGCGCACGGGCGTCACGGCGATTTTTCCGCGCGGGAAAGCATCAGCCGATCCAGTTTTCGCCGGGTGGTTCACCGAAAATGGAAACGGTGAGATGACGGGCACGACGTGGGTCGAGGAATCGGGGTTCCTCTCCGGCCCAGTGATGATTACGAATACACACAGCGTGGGAATCGTACGCGACGCGGTCATTAAATGGCAACTCGAACACTTTCCCTCCCTCGCGGAAGACGATTGGTGGTCGCTGCCGGTGGTGGCGGAAACGTGGGACGGCTATTTAAACGATATCAACGGCTTCCACGTAAAACCCGAAGACGCGATTGCTGCGATGGGCAACGCTCACGGGGGGCCGGTGGAAGAAGGCAACGTCGGCGGCGGCACGGGAATGATCTGCAGCGAATTCAAAGGCGGAATCGGCACATCGTCGCGGAAATTGAGTGATAAGGCCGGTGGCTACACCGTCGGCGTTCTGGTGCAATGCAATTACGGAATCCGCCGGCTTCTGCGCGTCGCGGGCGTTCCGGTCGGAAAAGAAATTCCGGGCCCGCCGGTGTGGGATGATGATACAGGCTCGATCATCGTCGTTGTGGCAACGGACGCACCGCTGCTCCCGCATCAGCTCAAGCGCCTGGCGCGCCGCGTGACTCTGGGGCTCGGACGCAACGGCAGCATTTCTGGAAACGATTCGGGCGACATTTTCATCTCATTTTCGACGGCGAATCCCGGCTCTGGAATGTCGAAAGGACCGGCGCCGATCACGATTTTGCCCATCGCCAAAATCGATCCGCTCTTCGAGGCCACGGTGCAAGCCACGGAAGAAGCGGTGATCAACGCGATGGTCGCTGCGGAGACGATGACAGGAATCGACAATCATCGCGTGGAAGCCTTGCCGCACGACAAGCTGCGCGAGGTACTGAAGAAATACAATCGCCTCGTAGAAACAAAATAGAGGCCGAGCGCGCGATCGAAAAATTTCGGAGGTTGGAATGCGACATTTCTTTTGGGGAGTTTTTCTCACCATCGTGCTGATTATTGTCGCTAGCTATGTAATCTTGAAGCGCGGCTACGTGAATTTCGCCGCGGACCAGCAGCCATCTGCAATGGAGCGGCACATGGCGATGGCGGCTTCCGATGCATCAGTCGAGCGCCACGCCCCGGCGATCCAGAATCCGCTCACAGCGAACGATGAAACGATGCTGGCGGGCGCAAAGCTCTATCGCGACAACTGCGCGGGTTGCCATGGAAGCCCGGCGAATCCGGATGCCTCGCTCGGCCACGCCTTCAATCCTCCCGCGCCGCAGTTCATGACCGACCCGGCCGACATGCCCGATAATCACAATTTCTACATCGTCCAGCACGGAATTCGTTGGACGGGCATGCCAGCGTGGGGACGAAAGTTCAATGACACGCAGATCTGGCAGCTCGTGACATTTATCAAGCACATCGACAAACTTCCTCCGGCCGCCGACAAAGAAATTCGCCAGCCGCCTTCGCCCGCCTACTGATCAGCAACAGGAACTCCGCTCACCCGGCCAAAAACTGGCGGAACGGGCATTTGGCACCGCCTGTCCTTCAGCAAACGAGACCTGTCCGCGCGTACCATTGCCGCGCCGGGATCGCCTCTCTACCCTCTTACAATAGAGACAAAATGAGATCAGCGAACGCAGTGGATAAGCCGAGGATCGGCTCCCGGCGAAGTCACCGCCTGAAGCTGCAGGTGCCGGTGTTTGTGTCCCGGAGGGCTTCCGATGGCGTGCCTTTGGAAGAGACCGCCATCATGCTGAACGTCAACGCGTTCGGCGGCTTGCTGATTTTGAAAGCGCACGTGGAACGCGGCGACGTGCTGCTGCTGACCAACAAAGCGACGCTGGAAGAGCAGGAATGCCGCGTCATAGATATCGGTCCAGTGACGCCGATCGGCAAGAAATTAGGCATCGAATTCACCAAGCCGGCGCCCGATTTTTGGCGAATTTATTTTCCGACCGTCGATCCGAGATCGAAGCATCACCGGCGGCACCACGAGCACGCGGAAGATTGATCGGTAAAGTCCGTGCGCCGCATCGGACTCGGACACGCGGGACAAAATTCAGCATTCGTTGGGAAGCGGGGGCAGACGGAGTATGTCTTCATTTCAGTGGCGTGTGGGGGAAATCATCAAAGAGGACGCCGCGCTGGCGGCTGCGCCGTCGCAGGATCTTCCGCCAAGGCAGGTAGCGCAGCCGGAACTCGCGGAGATGCTCGAGCGGCATCGCGAATGGGTCGAGTCGCGCGGCATTTTCGGCAAGCGGCTTGAACTGGCGCGCGCGAATTTCGAAGGGATGGACCTGACCGGCGCCAATCTGCAAGGCGCCATCCTGAATAAAGCCAATTTTCAGCGTGCAGAATTGTTGCTCGCGGATCTGCGCGGCGCGAGCCTGGTCCAAGCGGACCTGCGCGAATCGAATCTTTTAGGCGCGGATTTCAAGGGCGCGAATCTGGAGGGCGCGTCGATCGACGGCGCCGCCGGACTGCACACCAAGCAACTCGCCGGCGCGAGTCTGCTTTGGGCGGTCCTGCCCTCTTCCATCTCGGAATTTGAAGGCCAAAACGTGGCCGAGCTGCGTGCGCGGCAATGTTACCGCCTTTTTATCGTCACTCTGATAGCGTGCGCGCTGAGCTGCCTGCGGATTGCCACCACGCGAGATGTCTTGCTTCTGCGCGATGCTCCATTAATTCCGATCCCGCGGCTCGGCGCTGGGTTGCCTATTTCTGGTTTTTATGTGGTCATGCCACTGGTAATCTTCGCACTTTTTCTCTACCTGCACGTTTCCATGGAAAGGCTCTGGGAGCGGCTGATCGAGCTGCCCGCGATTTTTCCCGATGGACGGCCGGTGGATCGCAGCGGTTCGTGGCTTCTGATGACGCTCTTTCGCCGCCGATTTCACGGCTGGACGGGAAATCAAGCGTCGCCTTCGGTGCTCGAATCCGTCATTCCACTGCTGCTCGCCTACGTGGTGGTTCCTGCGACGCTGCTGATGTTCTGGGCGCGCTATCTCGTGATGCAGGATCTGCGCGCGGCGATGTTACAGATTGCGGCTTTCGTCCTCGCCCTCGTGGTTACCACAGCGCTACCGAAAAAGGATCTGATCGAAACGCTGCCTTCGATGTATAGCACTCCGATTCAAGATGAGGCCGGGCTGCCTCCCGTCGGTCGCATGCAGGCCGACGACGAGTCTCAGGCGGAAGTGAATAGCGAGGATACGCCCGAGGACGACCTCCAGTCGCCGCTTTTCGCCGAGATGCCGCCAGAAATTCACGAAGAGCGCGCCGCCGCGGAGACACCGCGCGAGCGTACTCCCTCGATTGAGCTGCTCTCGAACTCGGCGGCACGCTATGGAACGCCGATTCGTCGCGCAAGCTCCGCCGCGATTCTCGGCGCAGCGCTGGCGATTCTCACCCTCGGAATTGTATACGGCGCGCCGCACGATTCGAACGTGATGCCTGATTATGGCGCGGCCAGTTTGCGGCGCTGGTCAGCGGACGCTTTCTGGATGATCGGCTACCGGCCGTATGCCGATTTGACGGAGTCTGCGGTTGCGATATCGCCCGCAGGATGGAGCGGGCGAGATGAAGACGTTGCGCACGTGAAAGGCGCGCAACTCAATAATCTGCGCCTACGTTACGCGCAGGGCTACCGGACTTTTTGGGCCAACTCGCATCTCTGGAAAGCCGATTTGCAGGGCGCCTATTTCTCAGAATCGGATTTTCGCGGCGCGAATTTGCGCGAGGCCAATCTGCGCTCGGCGGCATTCGATCGCGTGCAGTTCTTTCGCGCCAATCTGCAGGGAGCGCAGCTCGAGAAGGCGAATTTGACGCGCGCCGATTTGCGCGAAACGGATCTTTCGTATGCGCTGCTGCACGCTGCCATCATTGTGGATGCGCGGCTGGGCGGCGCGAATCTTTTCAATGCCGACTTGCGCGAGGCCAAGCTCGCTCACGCGAATTTTGAAAAAGCCGACCTGCGCGAAGCGAATCTCTCGAGCGCCGATCTATCGCTCGCCGATCTGCAGGACGCTTACTTGTGGTCCACCAAGTTGGCCGCGGTAAACCTGCGCGACGCTCAACTGAATCGCGCGATTCTCATCGAAGCTGACTTGCGCGGCAGCGATCTTCGCGGCGCGAATCTCGAGAACGCAGTCGTCCGCGGCGCGGATTTCACGGGCGCGAATCTGGCAGGCGCCGATTTGCGCGGCGCGTCCGGCCTCACCGCGACTCAAGTTTGCTCCGCAAGCGATCGCCATGAAACGCTCCTCGACGACGCATTGATTCCCCAAGTGCAAACTCAGTGCGGCACGCCACAGCTACAGCCTCCAACAAACTAGCAGACGGTACGCGCGGCACGATGCAGCGGCTGCTTTATTCAGGTGGCTTTGGCGTTTGCTCTGCGGGGGCCTTCGCGGTCACTCCAATTGCAGGAATGCTGTCCTTGGCGATCAGATCGTTCAGCGCGGCCAAATCTTTTCCCTTCAAATCATTCCACTGCGCCACAACAGCATCCACGCTTTTTCCCATTAGCGCGGCGAGATCGAGTTCCCCTTTCGTCGGCGCTGTGTCCGCGCTGTCCACCGCGTTTTGCAAATACGCGAGCCTGCTATCTAGCTCCACCGGATAACTTAGCATGTCCTCCGAGGCCGTCGCTTTGGTCTGCGTAAGTTGCTCCTCGACCTCGGTCATTTTCTTGTCGAGATCTTTCGCGGCATCGCGAATCGGCTGCGTGGCTTCGTCGGCTTCGAGACGCTTGTCCAGCGCCTTAATCTGAGCGCGCACATCGCGAATTTCGAGCACCGCGGCGTTGATTTGATCGAGCAGATCGCGCAGCTTAGCGACGAGATCAAATTGTTTCGCGAGATCGTCATCACTGGTCTTGACCCGCGGATCGGCTCGAAGCTCAAGCGCCTGCGTGTGCGTTTTTCCGCCCGTGCTGAATCGAAGCTGATACGTGCCCGGAAGAGCCAGAGCGCCGAGCGGGTCGCCCGCATCGTAAACCGCACCACGAACTTCCCGCGGCTTGTCGTAGCGCAAGTCCCAGACGAATCGATTCAAGCCCTGCTCGGCGGGAAGCGCCGCAGCGGGCTTCTGGTCGGCGTCTTCCTCGCCGGCCGACACGTCACGCTCGGGTTCATGAGCGCGGCTCGAAAAGTGGCGGACGGTCTTTCCTACGGAATCGAGAATGTCGAGGGTGATCTCAGCGTCCTTCCCGGGCTTGTCCTTGAGCCAATAGTAGAGCGTCGCGCCCGGAGGCGCAGGCTGCCCCGCAGTCTTCCACGACGACGGCGATCCAGTCGAACGACGGCGATATCGAATCGCCGGCCTGGGCTTAAAGAGAAATGCTTCGGCGCTCGCGCGCATATCGGCGAGCTGGCGAAGCGGAGAGATGTCGTCGAGAATCCAGAACGAGCGCCCGTGCGTCGCGACAATCAGATCGCTGTTCTTGATCGCCAGATCGTGAATCGGCGCGGGCGGCAAATTCAGTTGCAGGCGCTGCCAGTGGTCGCCGTCATCGAGCGAAACGAATACGCCCGTCTCGGTTCCCGCAAACAGCAATCCGCCGTGTTGCGGATCTTCGCGCACGGCGTGGACGTAAGAGCCATCGGGAATTCCGTTTGTAATTTGCTTCCATTCAGTGCCGAATTTGTGCGTGCGGAAAATGTAGGGACGAAAATCATCAAGCTTGTGCGCATCGACAGCGACGTACGCTGTCCCCGCGTCGTGCCACGAAGCATCAATCAGGCTGACCATGCTCCACGGCGGCAGCCCCGGAGGCGTAACGCTCGTCCAATGCGTCCCGCCGTCGCGCGTGAGATGCACGAGGCCGTCGTCGGTGCCCGCCCAGATCAGATTCTTCTGCGCCGGCGATTCGGCTACGGTGAAAATCAGATCGTAGAATTCGATGCTGGCGTTGTCTTTCGTGATCGGCCCGCCGGACGATTGCTGCTTGCTCTTGTCGTTGCGGCTCAAGTCGGGACTGATTTCATCCCAGCTCATCCCGCCATCCGTGGATTTGAAAAGCACTTGGCCCGAAAAATAAAGCGTGTTCGGATCGTTCGGCGAAAAGACGATCGGCTGCGTCCACGTGAAACGATATTTCAGTGCGGCCGCGCCGCTGCCGTCCGGATCATCCGGCCAGGGCGAAATTGTTTGCGCTTGCCCGGTGCGTTTGTCGAATCGCGTCACGTAGCCGAAATACGAACCGGCATAAACGATATCCGGATTCGTGGGATCTGGGGCTATGTAGCCGCTTTCTCCGCCACCCACCGAAGACCAATCCGCCCGGTCGATCGAGCCGCGGCTGGAATCGGCCGCAATCGCCACGGTGCCGCTGTCTTGCTGCGCGCCATAAACGTAGTACGGAAATCGCGTGTCAGTGGCGACGTGATAGAACTGCGCGGTCGGCTGATTTTCTTCGCTGGACCACGATTTGCCGCCGTCGGTGGTGATCGACGCGCCGCCGTCATTCGCGTTGATCATGCGATCGGGGTCAGTGGGGTCGATCCACAGATCGTGATGATCGCCATGCGTCGCGGAAATGCGCGCAAACTTCTTGCCGCCGTCGGTTGAGCGAAACATCCCCGTATTCAGCACATAGACGGTGTCCACGCTCTTCGGGTCGGCATAAACGTGCGTGAAATACCACGCCCGCTGTGTGAAGCGATGGTCGCCGTTTACGAGTTCCCACGATTCCCCGCCGTCGTCGGTGCGATAGAGTCCGCCCTTATTTGCTTCGGCCAGCGCATAGACGCGATTCGAGTCGCCGCCCGAGACCGAAATGCCGATTTTTCCGAGGAGTCCTTCTGGAAATCCGTGGCCTTCGATGCGCTTCCACGTCGTTCCGCCATCCGTAGATTTGTAGAGGCCGCTGCCCGGACCGCCGCTGGTCAAGCTCCAGGGCGTGCGATAGGCCTCCCACATCGCAGCGAAAAGCGTGTGCGAGTTCTGCGGATCGAATACGATGTCGATCCCGCCGGTCTTGTCGTCCTTGTAGAGGACCCTCTCCCAATTCTTGCCGCCGTCCGTAGTCCGAAAAATGCCGCGCTCGGTGTTACGACCAAAGGCATGACCAAGCGCAGCGACGAATACGATATCCGGATTGTGCGGATCAACGATGACCGCGCCGATGTGGCGCGTGTCGCGCAGGCCAACACTCGTCCACGTCTTCCCTGCGTCCACCGATTTGTACACGCCGTCGCCATACGAGATGTTGCCGCGGATGCACGCTTCGCCTGTGCCCACATAGATGACATTTGGATCCGATTCGGCAACGGCGATGGCACCGATCGAAGAAATAGGCTGCTTATCGAAGATCGGGTCCCAGGTAATACCAGCGTTCGTCGTCTTCCAAACGCCGCCGGAAACAGCGCCGAAATAAAAAACACTGGGATTGCCGGGAATGCCGGTGGCAGCGAGGGAGCGTCCACCGCGGAACGGCCCGATGAGCCGCCATTTCAGCCCCTGCAGTTTCGATTCATCGAACTGCTGCGCGTGAACGGGGGCGCCCACGATGCATGCCGCGAGGATTCCGGCGACGGTCGCGACACGGCAGGCCCGACTCAACCACATCCGCAAAAAGCCTCCACGAAAAAGACGAACGACCATCGTACAGGCGCGTTTTTGAAAAATAAAGTCCGAGGTACCAGCGGCGGACGCTACTAGAACAACCCAGGAAGAAATCGCGGCTTCGAGCCCATCGCGGCACGATATTGCGGGCTAGACATCAGCATTTCTTCTTCCACGTGAATTCGCGAACGCAGAATCGCGATGTGCGCCAGCGTGCCCCAAATGGCCGTGATCCACGCGGTGTAAATCAGCGGAATCGCCAGCAACTCGAGAAACACCGCCAGGTAATTGGGATGGCGAACCCATTTGTACGGCCCGTTCGTCACCACTCCCAGCGAAGTCGAAGCCATCACCTGCACGTTCCAATGGCTCGCCAGCGTACGAATCACCCACCAGCGCAGCAGAATCGAAAATGTCAGAACCGCGAGCGACACCAAAGCCAGCGGCACGATCAATGGCCGGTGCAAAAAAATCACTTCGAGCGCAGACGAGATCAGCACCGCGATATGCAGCATCACCATCCACCGAAATCGCGGCTCGCCGACTTTCGCGACGCCTTTTTCCGCCATGCGCCGCTGGTTCCGCGCCGAAATCTGCAGCTCGCCCAAACGCACCGCGGCGACGAAGAGCAGCAAAATCAGATAAGCGATGACACTCTGATTCATGGAAGGGTCAGACTGCAGCCAGAAGCCGAATTGCACACCCCGAAGATTTCCACCCGGCGGCCAACGTCACGCCCAGCGCATCAGCAGCATTTCGGTAGTGAAGCCCGGGCCAAACGCGGCCATCATTCCGTACTTCCCGCATTCCACCTTTTGCTTCGTAATCCATTCATGCAAAACGAAAAAGACCGACGCGCTCGAGAGATTTCCATACTCGGAAAGAATGTCCCACGAAGGCTGCGTCTCGCAGCGGCAAATCCCGAGTTCCGTTTCCATATAGTCGAGCAGCTTGCGCCCGCCGGGGTGAAGCAGGTAGGCAGATAGATCGCTCGTTCCGAGATGGAAGCGCCCGAGAAACTTCTCAACGACTCCGCGAATCCCGCCGCGCAGCAATTCCGGCACATCCTTCGAAAGAACGATATGGAATCCTTCATCCTTGAGATCGAATCCCATGGCGTCGAGCGAATTCGGCATCAGGAAAGGCTCAGCGCCAACAACGCGCGGGCAGCCGCTGCGCTCGTCGCTCGTCAGAATCACCGCGCCGGCGCCATCGCCAAACAGAATGCTGGAAATCAAATTTGCCGGAGTGAAATTACGCCGTTGAAACGTAAGGCTCGGCAATTCCACCGAAATCACCAAAATGTTCCGATTCGGTCCGGCCTGCAAAAAATCGTGCGCCCGCGCCAGCGCCGAAGCCCCGGCCGCGCAACCAAGCTCCGTAATCGGTAAGCGCCGCACATCGCGGCGGAATCCCATGCTCTCAATGAGATAAGCATCCAGGGAAGGAATCATGTAGCCGGTGCACGAAACGGTGATGATCCAATCGATGTCTTCCGGCTTCATCTTCGCGCGCGCCAGGCAATCCTCGGCCACCTGCCGCCCCAGCCGGATGGCGTGCTCCTGATATTCGAGGCTCGTCTGCGTCAGAGCCCGCGGCTGCACCGTATATTCCAACGGGAAAATCGTATGGCGCTTCTTGATATGCGAATTTTCGACGATCGAGAACATGCCGTCCAGGCGGCTGCCCTCGAGATGAAAAATCGACTGGATGTGAGCTTTTACGTCGGCGGCGGTAATCACGTGCGGCGGAACGGCCGTCGCAGTCGCGACGATAGTCGCCGGCAATCCGTTGCCGTTACCGTTTCCGTTTGAAGAATGTCCGGGCATCAATCCGCCGCTCCGCGCGTACTTGCGCTTGAACTCTTCCGCACGCCGACCCGCGCGCGGGATCTTGTGCTGTTAGGCCGCAAACCTTACCCCCGCGCGGAATGCATCGCAAGCGCGGGGCGGGACCCGGAGGGGACGTACCTAGAGCAGCCCCAGGCAGGGGGAAGCATATCAAATTCAGGCCGCAGTTCGGGCTTTAGATTTCTCCCAACGCCAAAAGATGACAATAGGCGCCGGGCCGCCTGCGACCGCCCCCTTTTTTCCACCATTGTGCCAATCGTATTGTTTGCATTCCTTCACACTTTCGGCTAGGTTTTCTTAGTAAGGCAGCCCTAGGCTCCAGCTCAGCAAATTCATACCGGAGTCCCCGACGGGGCGGCCGCTGTTGCAGTGCGCAAACATGGGTTTAACCAAGAGGATTTCTGATGCCTGACTCCGTCGAGGAGAAAGTGATCGCCACGCTCGCTGCGGTGAAACGCATTCCCGCCGAGCAGATCAAATTGGATTCGTCGCT
Source organism: uncultured Acidobacteriota bacterium (assembly GCA_963812645.1). Classification (GTDB taxonomy): domain Bacteria; phylum Acidobacteriota; class Terriglobia; order Acidiferrales; family UBA7541; genus Palsa-147. Next base: position 159,834 of record CAWEVU010000009.1, on the reverse strand, counting down.
GCAGGATCTCGGAGTCGATTCGCTCGACACCTTCACGCTGCTCTTCGAACTGGAGAGCAAGTTCAATATCTCCATCCCCGACGACGAGGCGCGCAACATCCGCACCGTAAACGATATCGTCGCAGGCGTCCAAAAGATTCTTGATGCCGGCAAGGACGGCTCGACTCTGGGTACGACCGCGCCGGCGAGCTAACGGATGGCCGATCGCAGAGTGGCCATCACCGGCGTGGGCGTGATTTGCGCCGCAGGACCAAATGTGCCCGACGCGTGGGCTTCCATCCAGGGCGGCGTCTCCTCCATCGGACAAATTACTTCCGTTGATGCTTCCCTTCTCCGGTTTCAGAACGGCGCCGAAGTGCGCAATTACGATTCCGCCAAATATTTCGAGGGCAGCCGCGCCGATCATCTCGACCGCTTTGCGCAATTCGCGGTGATCGCCGCCCGCGAGGCCGTCGCCGATGCAGGCATCGAGTTCACCGCGGACCTCCGCGAAAAAACTGCTGTCGTCTGCGGTTGCGGCGGCGGCGGCCAAATCACGCAGGATTCCGGCTACGTGGATCTCTACCAGCGGGGCAAGTCACGCGTGCATCCGCTGATCGTTCCGCGAACCATGGCCAGCGGCGGCGTGAGCCACGTCACCATGGAATTCGGCATCTGCGGACCGTCCTACACCGTCTCTACGGCCTGTTCATCCTCGAACCACGCCATTGGCCAGGCGTTTCAGATGGTTCGCCGCGGCGAAGTGGAAATGGCGCTGACGGGCGGCAGCGAAGCTCCGTTTGCCATGGGCTGCCTGAAGGCCTGGGAAGCGATGCGTGTGATCGCGCCGGATACGTGCCGCCCATTTTGCGTGGATCGGCGCGGAATGATTCTCGGTGAAGGCTCAGGCATGATGGTGCTCGAGCCGCTCGAGGCCGCGCGAGCCCGCGGCGCGAAAATTTACGCCGAAATCGTTGGCTTCGGCATGTCCGCCGACGCGCATCACATCACCCAGCCGACCGTCGAAGGCCCGGCCCGCGCCATCCGCGGCGCGTTAGCCGATGCCAAGCTCGCACCTGAGCAAATCGGCTACATCAATGCCCACGGCACCGCCACGCCCGGCAACGATCCCGCAGAAACCAGCGCCATCCGCAAAGTCTTCGGCTCTCACGCCGATCACTTGGCCGTCAGCTCGACGAAATCCATGCACGGCCACGCGCTAGGCGCCGCAGGCTCAATCGAAGCCGTAGTAACCATCATGGCGCTGCACGAAGGCGTTCTGCCGCCCACAGCAAATTTCACCCAAGCCGATCCAGCCTGCGATCTGGACTACATCCCCAACGCCCCGCGCAAAGCCAGCGTCGAAGCCGCCCTATCAAACTCCTTCGCTTTCGGCGGCCTAAACGCCGTCCTAGCCTTCCGCAACTCCAAGTAGCGTCGGCGTCCCTGCCGGCATCTTACGAATTCAATCATCGCCACGAGCTACGGTCACGCGCGGACCCACGACCGTAAACAGAAAGAATCGCATTTGGCGTAGGTGTCGCGCCGCGATCATTCCTGAGAAGCGGCGGGGCCGAGTTTCTACGAGGCAAGCCAGAACAGCGGAACCAATCCGAGCACGGCATATACTAGCAGTAGTGCCAGACTCTGGGTTCCCGTCTTGCGGTCGCCAAACGCATAAGCGTATCCACCCTTGACGATATTGTTGCTGGCCGCGGCCACGAACACGCCGGCAGCCGCCAGCGCCAGCGGCGTGGTAGTTCCCACCGTGTTGGCAAGACCGAGAATGAACGGCGTGATATCCGTAAAACCGGTCAAGGCCGCGAGCGCATAGACTCCGCCGCGCCCGAGATACACCACCGCGTAGTGAGTCAGCGCCAGCATCACGACGAAGATCACCGCGAAGAAAAACGCCGCGCTCAATTCCAGGGGGTTCGTCGCCATCTTCTCGCTCTTCACTTCACCCTTTTCCGGGTCCCGGCGCGCCGCCCAGAAGCCTGCCACGACGATTCCACCGACGGCGAGCACAAGCATCGGCACAAATACCCGCCGTGCCAGCTCCACACTAAAGAGCGCGACCAATATGATCGTGCGTATGTACATCACGCTCGACGCCAGCAAGATCGCCCCTGAAAATAGATGCGGCCGGTCCTCTTCTTTCGCATGCTTCGCGAGCACTACCGTCGCTGCCGTCGAGGAATAAAGCCCGCCGAGAATCGCCGCGAGAAGTATTCCGTTCTTCCCGGTCGTCCACAGTTGCAACAGGTAGCTCGCGTACGAAACCGCACTCACCGCCACTACCACCAGCCAGGTCTTAAATGGATTGAAGCCGAACGGTCCGTAGGTCTGATTCGGAACAACGGGCAGAATCACCGCTGTCAGCAGAAGAAACTTGGTGAACGTGAAAATTTGGTCGCCGGGCACGCGCTTCGAAAGAGTTTCGAGCACGGTCTTCAATTCGAGCAGCAAAAGCGAGATCACCGCCAGCGCCGTCGCCACCCAATATTGATCGCGTGCCACCAGTGCGCCGACCACATAAGTCGCGAGGCCCGAGACCTCCGTCGTAACGCCGGCCGCTTCCGATTTCTGCAATTTGTGCTGGTAACTCAGCCACAGGAAAGCGCCCACAACGCCGAAGCCGACGGTAACGGGCCAAACGGACGTGGCGTCAAGCTGCGCCAGCGCCAGACCAATCAAGCCAATCAGCGGAAATGTCCGCACTCCGCCAAACAGATAGCCAGCCTCTCCCGGCCGCCGCTCCTCCCGCTCCAGCCCAACGAGGAACGAAAGCAGCAGCGCCAGCAGGATCTTGAAGACCTCCGCCGGCATCACACGCAACAGTTGCTCAACCACACGCGCCTCTCAACTCGCTCTTCCGAGCGAATCACCCAACTGCAGTTTTGAAGGAATGCCCCGACGGGAGGTTACCGGAGAAGCCGCCGGAACTCAATCCGGCGCGGCAAGCGGATCACGGCTGCGGCGGCGCGGAAATCGAAGGGCCCCATCCGGTCGGCTGGTCCACCCAATGACGGCTGAAGTAATCCGAGAGCGTAAACGTCATCAGAATTGCCAGCCAAAAAAATCCCGCCAGCACCACCACTTTCGTCAGGTTACTGACGTAGCGCAGATGCATGAAGAAAAGCACCACAAGCAGCATCTTGATCACGGCAATCACCAGCGCGACAACCGTGTTATAAGCTCCGAGATCAATGAAGGCCACGCCGGTCGTTAGACCCGTCAATGCCAGCAGCGTAAGAAATATCGTCACGTAGATCTTCACTGGCACGACGTGACCGGACATTAGTAGCGGCCTCCGATCAGGTAAAGCAGCGGGAAAAGAAAAATCCATACAATATCCACGAAATGCCAGTACAGCCCGCTCACCTCAATCGGCGCGTAATACCCCGGCGAAAATTTCCCGCGCCACGCCCAAACGGTCATCACCACCATGATGCCGACTCCGATGATCATGTGCAGCGCATGCAACCCGGTCATGAAAAAGTAGAAGAGAAAAAACATCTCCACCGAACCCAGCGGCGCATTGCCCGGAATTTCTTCATTGGGCGCGAATTTCAAACCCGGCACGAGTCCGTGCTGCCATTTCGTCGCCCATTCGTCGTATTTGATCCCGAGAAATACACCGCCCAGCGCGATCGTAATCAGGAGAAAGTACACCAGCGCCTTGCGCTTCCCCGTTTGCGCCGCATGAACCGCCAGCGCCATGGTCAAGCTGCTGCCGATCAGCACCGCCGTATTCGTCGCGCCCATCTTCACATCGAGCAATCGGCTCCCCGCCTCGAACCCAGGCAAATAGAGAGAGCGATAAATCGCATACGCCGCAAACAACCCTCCGAAGAACAATATTTCGGTGACCAGAAATACCCACATGCCGAGGTTTCCGGCCTCGTGCTGCTGCTCCATGTCCTCGAAATGATGGCGCAGCCCCGGCTCGTGCTCAGCCGCGTGAGCCGCGCTCGCCGACATCTCAGCCATGCGCGCTCTCCGACTCCGCGTAAGCGTAAGCCTCTTCGGTCACAATGGGCGTTTCCTCGAAATTCTCCGTAGGTGGCGGCGAAGGCGTCTCCCACTCGAGCCCCTTCGCGCCCCACGGATTCGGCCCTGCCACCGGTCCATATCGAATCGACCAAATCATGTAAATCAAGGGAATCAAATATCCGATCCCCAGAATCGAAGCTCCCGCCGACGACATCACGTTCAGCACCTGAAATTCCGCCGGATAAACCGCGTAGCGCCGCGGCATCCCCAGATAGCCCAGCACGAATTGCGGAAAGAAGGTGAGATTGAATCCCACGAAAATAATCAGCGCCGCGAACCGCGCCCAACCGTCCGGATACATGCGCCCGGTAATCTTCGGCCACCAGAAATGAATCCCGCCGAGATAAGCCATCACCGCCCCGCCCACCATGATGTAGTGGAAATGTGCGACGATGAAATAAGTGCCGGTGAGATGCACGTCGGTAGCCAGCGACGCGAGAAACAATCCCGTCAATCCGCCCATCGTAAACAACCCGATAAATCCCAGCGCGTAAAGCATCGGCGCGTCATACGAGATCGAGCCTTTGTAAAGCGTCGCCGTCCAGTTAAACACCTTGATCGCCGAAGGAATCGCCACCATGAAACTCAGCACCGAGAAAATCAATCCGGCATAAACCGATTGCCCGGTCACAAACATGTGGTGGCCCCAAACCAAAAAGCTCAGCACCGCAATCGCCATGCTCGAATACGCCACCATCGAATACCCGAACACTCTCTTGCGCGAGAAACACGCGATGATTTCGCTGATCACTCCCATGCCCGGCAAAATCATGATGTAAACGGCCGGGTGCGAATAAAACCAAAAGAGATGCTGAAATAAAATCGGATCGCCGCCGATGGCCGGATCGAAAATCCCAACGTGCAGCAGCCGCTCGAGCCCCAGAAGGAAAATCGTGATCGCCAGCACTGGCGTCCCGAGAATCTGGATGATGCTGGTCGCGTACATGGCCCAGAGAAAAAGTGGCATGCGGAACCAGGTCAGCCCCGGCGCGCGCATCTTGTGAATCGTGACGATGAAATTCAGCCCGGTAAGAATGGAAGAAAATCCCGCAATGAACACGCCTAACGCCGTGGCAATCACTTGCGTGTGCGCGTACGTACTGCTATAGGGCGTGTAGAACGTCCACCCTGTATCCACGCCGCCCGTCAAAATCGCATACAGCGTCAGCCCCGCGCCGATAACGTAGAGATACCAGCTCAAAAGATTGATGCGCGGAAACGCCAGATCCCGCGCGCCCACCATCATGGGCACCAGGAAATTGCCCAGCACCGCCGGTATCGAGGGGATCAGGAAAAAGAAAATCATCACCACGCCGTGAATGGTGAAAAGCTTGTTGTACGTCGCTGGCTGCACCAGCGCCCCCGTCGGCTCGATCAAATGCAAGCGAATGAGCACCGCCGCCGCGCCGCCGATGAAAAACATAAACGTAATCGAGCCCAGGTACAGCAGCGCGATGCGCTTGTGGTCCGTCGTCAGCAGCCACGACTTGATGCCGTAATTCGAGTTCAAATAATGAACCCGAGACTCGGCCGGAGCTTCCAACACCGCCGTGCTCATTTCCCTTTCCCCTTTTCTTCCGTCCCCAACGATTTCACGTAAGCGATCAGCTGCAGCACCTGCTCCTCGTTAATCTGTCCCTGAAACGTCGGCATGATCGGCGTGTAATTCGGCAGCGGCATCGAATTCGGATTCACGATGGCCTGCCGCACATAAGTCTCGTCCACCACGCGCGTCTCGCCGCTGCGCAGCTTCACCGGGTGCCCGAACAATCCCTGCAGCACCGGCCCGCGGCCCGTTCCATCTGCAACGTGGCAGGTGATGCAGCCAAGCTGCGTGAAAAGCCGCTCGCCCGCCTGCGCCATGGATTCATTCTTCCCGCCGCCGCTCAGCCAATTCGCATAATCCGTCGGCGTCATCACGTACACCCAGCCGATCATTCCCGAATGTTCCGCGCCGCAATACTGCGCGCAGAAAAAGTGATACGTCCCCGTCTTCGTCGCCTGGAACCAGATTGAGGCGTAGCGCCCGGGAATCACGTCGTGCTTGATCCGAAATACGGGAATCGAAAAATCGTGAATCACGTCCTCGGACGTCATCGTCAATTTCACCGGCACGCCCACCGGCACGTGCAGCTCATTGATCTCTCGCGGGCCCTCGGGATGCTGCAAATGCCACATCCACTGCTTCCCAACGACGAAAATCTCCATCGAAGCATTCGGCGGCCGCGAGTTGCGGAAATAGAGGCTCGAAGACCAAGTGAACACGAAAGCGCAAAGAATCGACGGAATCACCGTCCAGGTTATCTCCAGGGCAAGCGGCGTAGGCGTGCCCTTGGGCTTCTCGCCGGGTCCGCGCCGGCGGTACTTCACCATGAAATAAAAAATCGTCATGAAGATGAAAAACGTAAAGAACAGCGTCAGCGCCGTCAGAAAATAATAAAGGTGATCCACGCTCGACGCCGTAGTCGAGGCATCCACCGGCTTGATCGGAAACCCGAACCAAGGTTCCGCCATCGCCGCCAACGCGAAATTAAACATGCCGCTCATGCAATCTCGGTTTGCGCAAATCCCCGCTCGACCCCGGAAATCGCCGCCGCTCGCCGCGAAACAAAATCGCCAGCAGAATCCCCAGCGCCAAAACCGTCAGCCCTCCGGCAATCTGAATCACGTGCGCAATCAGCAAGCCATATTTCCCCGTCGAGGGATCGTAGTGGTAGCAATAAAGCAAAATCTGATCGACGGGAGTTCCGATTTTCCCCTGCGAAGCTTCCACCAAACCAAGCCGCAGATCGCGCGACGGATAATTGATCCCATAAAAATACCGCGCCAGCTTCCCGTCCGGCGTCAACACCATAATCCCGCTGGGATGCGCGAACTGCTTCGACGCCGGATCGTAGGCGTAGCGGAATCCCACCGCCGCCGCGAGCTGCTTGATCTGCGCTTCGTCGCCGGTCAAAAAATGCCAGCCCTTCACCGCGCCCGGCCGCTCATACATCCCCGAATAAACCGCATGCTTGGCTTCAGCGAGCACCGGCCGTTCCGTCGGATCGATGCTCAACGTCACGATTTCGTAGTCATCGCCCATGTTCAGCGAGATCAATTTCACGCTGCGCGTCACCGCGTTCAGCACCTGCGTGCAAAGCATCGGGCAAGAGTAATAAACCAGCGTAAGAATCACCGGCTTCGATCCGAAGAAACTCCGCAGCACCACCGGCTGCCCGTGCTCATCGCGAAAAGTAAGATCGAGCGGAATCGAATCTCCCAGCTTCTGCTCGAGCGACACGCTGCGGAATATGTCCGGCTGCACGCTCGCGCCCTGCACCGGCGCTGCATCATCTATCGAAGGCGGCTGCGCGTAGTTCGTCTGCCCGGATGCACCCGCGCCGCAAAGCCCGGCGGCAACGAGCACCACCACACTGAGCAGTCCGCGCCTGAAATTCGCCCAGGTCATTGTGAAGAGGCCTCCGACTCGCTGCCCGCCGCTTTCGCAGCACCAGCCGGCCGTACCGGCAATCCGCGCTCGAGCACCAACCGCATGGCGCGATCGATCGGCAGTCGCACAACGCCGTTGTGCTTGTCCGCCCAGCCGTAGCTATTCAAAATCTCCTGTTCCCCTTCCCAGTAATCGTGAATTTCCTTTCGCGGCTCCACCTGCAATCGCGGCAGCGCCGGAATCGTTCGCGCGTTTTCAAATGGCGTGGCCGCCGGTCCCAGCGACTGCGTATTCTGGAAATAATCGAACAGCCGCAACATCCCGAACGAAACGACGATGAGGACAATGGCCAGCGACGCCGCAAATTTCAGCAGTCCCGCGATGCTCGCATCGCGAGTCTCGTATCCCGGCCCGCCCGCCGCGTTCGGCGATTTGCGCGGATCAATCGCCCCGTTACCCGCCATGTTGTGTCACTCCCTCCGCCTGCGTCGCATGCAACGGCAGCAGCGGGCGCCGCTTGAGCTGCCACACAAACGCCGCCACCCATATCCCGCCAATTCCGCACATCGCCGTCAAATCCTGCGGATGAATGTGCACGCGGTTCGGCTCAAAAGCCGGCACCACCATCCAGATCACCACCATGAAATCCGTCACCAGCAGCGCCGCGGCAACCCATGCAAGCGCGCGTACCCGCCTCTTCAATCCGCGCTGCAAAAGCAGCAGGAACGGCACCGAGAAGTGAAAGATGATCAGAAACAGCCCCCAACCCTCCCACGCCCCTCGCGCCCGCGTCATGTACCACGGAATTTCATCCCGCAAATTCCCCGACCAGATAATCAGCCATTGCGAGAATGACAGGTAAGCCCACAGCATCACGAAAGTCAGCAGCAAATTGCCCAGATCGTTGAACTGCGCCGGTACCACCAGGCTCGCAAACGGCTCGTGCCGCGCCAGCAGGCTGGCCACGATGATCGCCATGGCCATCGCGCACAGCACTCCAATCATCATGAAAATCATGCCGAAGATCGTCGAATACCAGTGCGGCTCGAGCGACATCACCCAATCGATCGACGCATACGTCACCGTCAACCCGTAAAAAATCAGCCCCGGCCCGCTCAATCCTTCGAGCCGCTTCGCGAGCGCCGGATCGCCGGTACGGTCCTGCTCCTCCGACCATTTGTTCAGGAAATAACTCAGCCCGAACCAAATCACGAAATAAATCGCCGCGCGCGTCAAGAAGAACGACGGATTCAGGTAAAACGCCTTCGCTCTCAAGACCGCATCGCCGGAAACCACTTCAGGCCGCATCCAAGGATAAAGCGTCTTCAGTCCGAGCAATAAAGGAATGAAGAGCACCAGAATCGCCGGGAAAGTCCGCGTCGCCGCTTCGAGCGGCCGCCGGATCGGCAAACCCCAATCGCCGCCCGTTAAATGATTCAGCATCAGGATCGCCATACTTCCCAGCGGAAATCCGATCCAGAAAACGAACGCGAGAAGATAAGACCGGAAGAACTGCTCGGGATTCCGCGCATAGAACCCAAAGGTAGTCGTGATCGCCGTCAGCCCGACAATCAACATGCCGCGCTGCACGCGATCGAAAGCCGGCCGCAGATTTTCGCCCGGCGTCATGGCTGCTTCTCCTCGAGCTTCGGCCGTTCCGCATCCGGCACATCTTCGATCTTCGCGTGCTCGCTCAATTGCAGCGCGCGAATGTAAGCCGCAATCCGCCAGCGGTCTTCCGGAGAAATCCTCGATGCATAGCTGTACATCGCTCCGAATCCATTGGTCATCACATCGAAGAAATGCCCCACCGGCGCCTGCCGCAAGCGGTCAATGTGATACGAAGGCGGCGGCGGAAATCCGCGCTGCACGATCATCCCGCGCCCGCTTCCGGTATAGTCGTGACAAGGGCTGCAATAAATGTTGTAGCGCTGCTGTCCGCGCAAAATATCGTTTGCGGTAATTGGGAACGGAAACGTGTCCGCCAATTTCCCGTCCACCTTGCCGGTATAAAGCTGCTCGTCAATCCGCAATTCCCCGCGCGCCACGGTTCCCGCCACCGGCTGCCGCGCCGACCTGCCATCGCTGAAAAAATCGCTCGGGTCGTACGGGTTATATCTCGGCTGCAAATGCATATCGAGCCGGCACCCAGCAAGCGCGCCCGCCACGAGCATGGCCGCGAAGCACGCCGCGCAGCGCAATCGCCGCGGCACGCGCGCACTCCACTGTCCGCCGGAATCAAGCCTCGATTTCATACACTCCATGCGCCTTCAGTCCCTCGAGAAACTGCTTCGTCCTCGTCGCATCGAATTTCGCGTCGCGCGCCTTGATGCAAAGAAAAAACCGGTCGCGCGTAGCCAGCGCAAATCGCGGCACATTGAAAACAGGGTGATAAGGCGTAGGCAGCCCATTCATCGCCAGCATCCCAAACACCGCCGCCAGCGCCGCTCCCAACACGGTCATCTCAAACGTAATCGGAATAAATGCCGGCCAACTGTTGTGCGGCTTCCCCGCAATATTCAGCGGAAACCCAATCACGTTCGGGTAATACTGCAAAAAGAATCCGCCGAGACAGCCAAGCAATCCGCCAACGAAAACAACCAGCGGCAAATTCGTATGATGAAATCCCACGGCCTCGGCCAAGCCCTCCACAGGCATAGGCGTAAACGCGTCCATCCGCCGGTAACCCTCATGCTGCGCCCTCTCAGCCGCAGCCAAAAGCTCCTCCGGCGTCTCAAACTCAGCCAACAATCCGTAAATCGGCTTCTTCTTCAACTTATGCTCGACCTCATCGCGTCATTCCGCCCAGCGTTCCCGTAGCGCCGGCTGCCAGCCGGCGTTTTTGACTTTCCGCGGCGATACGACAATTGAGCCAATCACCTCGCCCGATCGCATTCGGCTTTTGAATTTCACTCGCCGCGCTCTCTACCCCTCCGCAATCTCCGGATTCGGATTCCTCAATCGCGCCAAATAAGTAGTCCGCGGCCGCGTATTCAAATCCGCCACCAAACTATAATTCCGAGACTGCGCCTTTAGTCGAGCCACGCGGCTATTCGCATCATTGATATTCCCAAACACAATCGCCCGCGAAGGACACACCGCCTCGCAAGCCGTAACAATCTCTCCATCCCTAACGCTGCGATCCTGCTTCTCCGATTCAATCTTCGCCGCGTTAATCCGCTGCACGCAGTAAGTGCATTTCTCCATCACCCCGCGGCTGCGCACCGTCACATTCGGATTCCGCAATCCAAACAAGCTCTGCGTAGTCCAATCCGAATAAAGCTTGAAATTGAATCGCCGCACCTTATACGGACAGTTGTTCGAGCAATAGCGCGTCCCCACGCACCGGTTGTAAACCATCTCATTCAATCCCTCGGAGCTGTGCACCGTAGCTCCCACCGGGCAAACCCCCTCGCAAGGCGCGTTCTCGCACTGCTGGCAAGGTACCGGCTCGTAGTAAGTCTCCGGATTATCCAAATCCCCGCGAAAATAATTGTCCACTCGTATCCACTGCATATCCCGCCCGGCAATCACCTGGTCCTTCCCGACCACCGGAATATTGTTCTCCGACTGGCAAGCCACCACGCACGCCCCGCAACCCGTGCAGCTATTCAAATCAATCGTCATTCCCCAGGCGTAGCCGTTGTATTCGTAATTGGGATAAAGCGTAAGGTCCCGCGAAGTCGCCTCCACCGGATCCTTCGCGAAATTCGGATCGTTGCGGTATTCCCCAAGCGTCCCGACGCGCACAATCTCGCGCTCCAGCGCCGTCACGCTCTCCTCTTCCACCTTCTTTCCGCCGCGATCGATCGCATGATGATGCTGCGTGGTCGCCAGCAATTGCCGCCCGCCCGCCTTGCTGATCAACAAGCCCGTGCCCGACCACATCGCCGAACTCGCCCGCAGCGGATACACATCAAACCCCGCATCATTCCCCACATGCCCGGCCCGCTTGCGCCCGTATCCGAGATACACCGTCACCGAATCCTTCGCATGCCCCGGCATAATCCATATCGGCCCGGTAATTTTCCGGTCTTCCAATCCCAACTCCACAAGATCGCCGTTCACAAGCCCCGACAACCCCATCTCTTTTGCCAACCGCTCCGCCGTAGCCGGCGCCAGCATGATGGCGTTGTCCCAGGTCAATTTCGTCAAAGGCTTCGGCAATTCCTGCAACCAGCCGTTATTCGCGTGCCGCCCATCGCCGATCGTCGGATCCGGCCGGAAGACAACTTCAATCCCTCCGGCGCTTTGGCTAGCAGGCAACTTTGCGGGATCGAAGCTCACCGGCACACTCCGCGCCGGCAGCGCCGACCCAGCCATCACTCCGTCATGCAGCGTCGTCTCCCAGAAATCCTCGAATTGCTTGTCGCTCTGTTTTGCCGGCCGCTGTCCCTTCCAGTAATCGCGCACAATATCGTGTGCCGAACTTCCCGCCTTCCCGCCAAGCACAGCCAGCATTGCGTGAATCGATTTCCCGTCATAAAGCGGCGCAATCAACGGCTGCACGATCCCGATCGTCCCGTCATACCCGCGCGCATCGCTCCAAGATTCCAGGAAATGCGCCTCGGGAACGTGCCAGTGGCAAAGCTCCGCGGTCTCATCGCGATAAAGCCCAAAATGTATCCGCAGCGGAACTTTCCCGAACTTCTGCGTGAAATCCACATCCGTCGCCGCCGTATACACGGGATTGCTGCCCAAAATCACCAGCGCCTTCACCGCCCCGGCGTCAATTTCCTTCGCCAATTCCGCCGTGCCGTCGCTGTCCGCCGTAACCTCGATCGCATCCGTGTAAACGACCGTCTTCCCCGCATTCCCCAGCGCCGAATTCATCGCGTGCGCCAACGCATGCACCGCCGGCGGCTGCGAATCTCCCGCAACGATCAAGCTCGACCCGCGATGCTTCTGCAAATCCCGCACCAGCGCCGCCATCCACTTCTCCGGCACTCCCTCTGGCGCCGAATGTCCGCCCGCAACGGCAACTCCCAGCGCCGCCGCCAGCCCACGCGCAAATCCATCAATCTCCCTACATCGCACTGGCAGCCTATGATCCGCCATCGCCCCGGTATTCGAAGGCGTGCTCTCCACCACGTAAAGCCGGTTCATCCCCGACTGCGGCCCGCTAATCCGCCGCCGGTCCGCAAACTCCCGCGCATAACGCACCGCCCGCGGCCCGTCGTAAAGAAAATCCGCATCGAGCGAGAGAATCACGTCCGCCTGCTCCAGCCGGTAAACGCAATTCACATTCCGCCCAAACGCCAGCTTCGCCCCTTCGCGCGCGTTGTATGGCCCGCAAGGCTCATGTACGTACCACTTCGCCTGCGGATACAACGCCAGCAGCGCCGTCATCTGCGCGCCGAGCGTCGGCGAAGTGCTCGCATCGCTCAAAATCCGCAACCCCGCGCCCTTCGAGCTCTGCCAATCACCGCGCACGTTCGCCATCGCCGTCAAAAAAGCCGCCCAATCGCTGATGCGCCCTTCACGCATCACCACCTGCGAGCGATCCGGATCGTAAAGCGTCAAAACCGAAGCCTGCGCGAAAATATCCGTCGCCCCCAAACTTCCCGGATGCTCCAAATTCCCTTCCACCTTCGTAGGCCGCCCCATGTGGCTCTCAACGAGCAACCCCATCGCACCGCGCGCGTCCGGCATCGAAGTCGCATAAAAAAGCGGCTTCCCAGGAATAATTTCCTCCGGCGCCTTCACGTAAGGCACGATCTTCTGCGCCGGCAATTTCGTACAAGCGCCCAACCCCGACAGCGCCGCCGAAGCCGCCATCAATTTCAAAATATCCCGCCGCGGCAGTCTCGAATCCCCCGCCTCCTCCGCCGGCTCTTTCTCCGGATCGTGCGGAAATTCATGATGCACAAACGCCTCATACTCCGGCGTCCCAGCCAATTCCTCGAGACTCTGCCAAAACCGCTTCCCGTGACCACCCGCCAATTTCGCCCGAATCGCCGCAAAATCCAGCGGCCGCTCCGAAACCGCCGCCAACGGAGCAAACTCCTCCTCATGCTCCTCGTGCGCTGCCGGCGCAGCACGATTCGCCGCGCCATCGCGCGGCCGCTGCTCATCCAAAATTTTGAATAAGTCGCTCATTTTTTTGTCAGGGCACGACCTCCGTACCGCTGGCGTCCCGCCGGCTTCCGACGAGCACCATTCCCCCCAAAGGCACCATCACGCGCGGACCACCCACCGCAATAGATCCGGATTCTTCAATCTCGCGCCACCCAACTCTCACCGATGGCACGTCGAACAATCCGTCAAGCTCCGAATCTTGTATTCCTTCACCAATTTCCGCCCCAACTCCAACTGATTCGCCGGCGCCTCATACGTCACGCTGAACACATATTCCTTTGGCCGCACATACTTCTCCGGCTGCCGGTGGCAATCCAAACACCACGACATCTGCAACGTATTCGCCGCCCAGGTCAAAGGCATCTCCTGCATCGGCCCATGGCAAGTCGTGCAACCCACTCCCTTCGCCACGTGAATGCTGTGATTGAAATAAACGAAATCCGGCAGCGCATTCACCCGCGTCCATTCAATCGATTTATCGTCGCGGTAACTCGCCCGCACCGGCTCGAGAATCGGCGCCTTGGTCCAAATCTGCGAATGGCAAGTCATGCACGTCTGCGTCGGCGGCAACCCCGCAAACGACGATTCCTCCACCGACGTATGGCAATACCGGCAATCCACGCCCAACTCTCCCACATGATGCTTGTGGCTGAACGGCACCGGCTGGTCCTTCGCTACGTTCACGTCCGTCACATAAGACGATCCGCTCACCGCGTACACCACGTACCCAAGCGCAGCAATAACGAACGCCGAGCCATAAATGCTAAGCCGCGAAATCAGATTCGTACTGTGCTTAAATATCTGCGCCATCGATTTCCCAAAACTGCCGCGTCAACGCAAATGCCGCAACATTCTCCCGTAGGGCCCGTGCTTCAGCCGGGCCTCTTCAGGCACAATCGCGCCACAACGCCAACCCGCACGGTACCTATACGTGCCAACCTCATTTCTTCTCATCCTCTTCCGACACCAACACCCGCATCTCCGAAATCGAAATCACCGGCAAATATCGAATGAACAAAAACAACAAAGTCAAAAACAACCCAATCGATCCCATAAACGTCATCCAATCCCATCGCGTCGGGTAATACATCCCCCACGACGACGGCAAGAAATCCCGATGCAAACTCACCACCACGATCACAAATCGCTCGAGCCACATCCCCACATTCACAATCAAAGAAATCACAAACAGCGACCACACCGTCGTTCGAATCTTCTTGATCCACATCAATTGCGGAATCGCAATATTGCAGAGAATCAAAGACCAATAGGTCGTCCAGTAAGGCCCCGTCATTCGATTCACAAACGCGAACCGCTCATAAGTGTTCCCACTGTAAAACGCCGTGAACGTCTCCATCATGTAGCCGTAAGCCACGATCAATCCCGTGGCCAGCATCACTTTCGCCATGTTCTCCAGATGCCGCATGGTGATGAAATCTTCCAGTCCATAGAATTTGCGAATCGGAATCGAGAGCGTCATCACCATCGCGAAGCCCGAATAAATCGCCCCCGCCACAAAGTAAGGCGGAAATATCGTAGTGTGCCAACCGGGAACCACCGCCGCGGCGAAGTCAAAACTCACCACCGTATGCACGGAAACCACCAAGGGCGTAGCCAACCCGGCGAGCAATAGCGAGGCCATCTCATACCGGTGCCAATGCACCGCCGACCCTCTCCAACCCATCGCCAAAATTCCGTACAAAACCTGCTTGATCCGGCTGCGAGCCCGGTCGCGCAATGTCGCCAAATCCGGGATCAACCCAACGAACCAGAAAAGCAGTGACACGGTCGCGTACGTCGAAACCGCGAACACATCCCAAACCAGCGGGCTGCGGAATTGCGGCCAAGTCCCCATCGTATTGGGATAAGGAAACATCCAGTACGCAAGCCACGGCCGCCCCATATGCAGCAGCGGAAACATTCCCGCGCAAGCCACGGCAAAAAGCGTCATGGCCTCAGCGAATCGATTGATCGAGGTGCGCCATTTCTGGCGCAACAGAAGAAGAATGGCGGAAATCAGCGTCCCGGCGTGCCCGATTCCAATCCACCAGACGAAATTGACGATCGCAAAGCCCCAGCCGACCGGGATATTGATGCCCCATATCCCCACGCCGACCGCCAGCAGCCAGGTCACCGCGTACAGAAACATCATCAGCAGCGCGAACGAGATCGCGAAGCCGAAAAACCAGCCGCGCCGCCGCCTCTGCCCCAGCACGATCGCGCTGATTTTGTCGGTGACAGTGCCGGCCGTGTACCCCGGCCCTAGGATTGGCGCGCCGTGGCCCGCCGCCGCACTAGATTGAAGACCCTCAGGTTCCAAGGTGCGATTCCATCCGTACTGACGGCTGATGTTTAACGGCCCAGGAGCAGGAGCTGCGAAGGTCTGCTCTTGACGAGCGATTCGTCGCCTTCAATATCGGCACACGAGCCGCGTTCAACGAGCCATGTCGAGGAGAAAATGGAACACAGGCGCAATTCCACGCCGCGACTGAAGTGTCCCCCCTGACCCGGCCCAACAAACGTAGTAGGATAAGGCGCGCCTCTCCAGCAAGCAAGCCGAAATCAAGCAATTTCGCCGCCCAGTATAGTCTGCGGACACGCGTTTCCCGTGCAAAGTCTTTTCACTGTCATCCTGAACGCAGTGAAGGATCTCTATTTCGGCACTTCCGAACCGCCGCTCCATCATGAAAAGCCCGTGCGTATCCCTGCCTTTCGCTGTCATCCCGAACGAAGTGAGGGATCTGCAGTTTCTCAATTCCGGCACATCAACCCCGACGAAAAGTTCGTGCCATTCTCCACAAAATGATTAATATAAGGCCCCGCTCATGCCCATAAATCGTGAATACCATCGCTGGTTCTCCTCCCGCCTCGGCCACGACATGACCGTCCTCGTCTACGGCCACTGGGGCGCGCCGCTACTCTCCTTCCCCACCAGCGGCGGCGATGAATGGGAATACGAGAATCAAGGAATGGTAGGCGCGCTGGGTGATTTGATCGAAGCCGGCAAAGTGAAATGGTTCTCCGCCGGCACAGTCAGCGGCGAAGGCTTCTACAACAAGGGCGCGCACCCGTTCCATCGCAGCTACGTGCAAGCGATGTTCGATTCCTACATTCGCGAAGAGGTAGTCCCATTCATCTGGGACAACTGCCGCACGCAAAACATCGGAATCTCCACTTTCGGCGCATCCCTCGGTGCCTATCAAGCCGTGAATACGCTCCTCAAGCATCCCGACGTGATCAAGCGCTGCTTCGGCCTCTCCGGCCAATACGACATGCGCAGCTTCATGAACGGCCTGTACGACGACAATTTCTATTTCAACAATCCAGTAGATTACGTCCCCAATCTCAACGATCCGTGGATCCTCAATCAACTCTCCACCTGCGACATCCACTTGGCCACCGGCCACGGCCCCTGGGAAAACAGCGGCCCCACCCGCCGCCTAGCCCATCTGCTCGGCACAAAAGGAATCCCGCATCATCTGGATGATTGGCGCGAACAAGGCGGCCACGACTGGCCCTTCTGGAAGCATCAAATGCGCGAATACATCCAGCGCTTCTTCTGAAGAATTTGGGTACCCCATGCGCCGCATTTGCGCGTGGGGTATTTCGTCAAAAACTACTCCATCCCAAACAAACTCAGCACATACCGCCCCTTTCGAATCACCTGATCCTCATCAATCCAAACATCGCAATTCCGCGTCAACACATCCACATGCGTCACCGACGACCAATCCGCATGTGTCTGCGACCCATAAGGATCCCCAAACGCAATATGCACTCCCGGCAATTTTTCATCCTGCAACAAAACCCCAATCATCTCGCTCAACCCCAAATTCGTCCCAAACGCCAATTCCCCGATGCGATCGCTGTTCTCATCGGTATGACAATAATTCCAAAATTCTTCCTCGAGATCCCGCCGCTCGCAGCGCACCGATTTCAATCGCGCCCCGGCGATCTCCAAAACCATCGGCGTATCCCGCAAGCTCCCATACTTCGCATTGAAATGATCCCCAGCCGTCCCATCGCAAACAAAAGTCCCATCCACGCTCTTCGGCGTAGTAAAAACTTCCCCCGCCGGCAGATTCGACCAATACCGCGTGCTGATCAATCCAGAAGTCTTCACCCAATCGAGCGAGCGATCGAAAGTCGCCGTAATCGAAGTCCCGCCCTTCGTCGCAACCCGCAAAAAATTCGCCGACCGCATCCGGTCGCGCAAACGATCGCTCAACCGGTCCACCTTGCGGTAATCCGCGCGCATCCCCTCCTGCATGATCTGCGGCGTGACGCTCACCATGTGCGCATAACGTATCCGCCGCCGCTCCACAATCCCCACAATCTGCCGCCGCGCCGTCAATTCTCCAATCAATGGCTGAAAGCAAAGTATCCCCGCGTCAGCCGTCTCGAGCGCCGCCAAAACCGGCCCCGGCGCATCCACCAACGGCCGCGGCGAATAATCCTCCACGCAAAATCCCTGCCAGTTCGCCCTGCGATTCTCCAGCGCCGCCGCCAGCGAAGCCGCGACTTCGCGGCTAGGCTCATCGAAAATCAACACGACCCGCTCGCCCGGCATCACCGCAAGACAAGTCTCCACGGCGTTCCGCGCCCCATCCATCAATTCCGGATTCACTCGATCCAAAACAATCGGCGTCATTCTAGAACCATTCTATTGGGTTTGATTATTTCCGTCGAGAAGGCAATTTCCACACCGTAAAATCGAAGATCGTAGGGGCGCCGCTTGCTGCGCCCTCTTCGGGCAACATCGCGCCACAACCTCGCTTGCGGCGTTCTACGTCTCCAAAAAACTCGCGCGCTTCACGCCGCCGTCAATCTCTCGACAACGAATGACGGCACCTGCCCTCCGCCTGACGTCACATTCGCCAATCCCGTCGAACTCAACCGCGTCAAAAATCCGCACATCTTCCCGCGAAATAAATACGGCGCAAAATCCACCAACATATCCCGCATCGTCACCACCCCGCCCTCCACATAAGGAAACACCTCGCGCCGCACTGCAATCTTCTCCTGCACCACCCAAGCCCCCGCCGGCGCAGTCACCGCCCGATCCAGCGCCGCATCCCACCCCGCCGCATCCATCTCCCATCCCAACATCACCCCAGCCCCGCCGTACTCATCATTAGGCTTCAAAACAAAATTCTCCCGCCGCCCCCGCACATGCTCGAGCAACCCAATCGCCTCCCCAGCCCGCGTAGTCCGCACATCCGCTACCAATCGCGTCCAAGGAATATGCCGGCGAATCAACTCCCGCTCCTCCATCGAAAAAAGCTCGCGATTCCTCTCATCCGTCAAAACAGCAAAAAACGCCTTCTTATGCGGAATCTTGCACCGGAAAGTATTCGCCACGCACACCGCCCGCGCCTCATAAGCCTTCACCAACGCCTCGCACTCCGCCGGCCGCGCCAAAATGTCGTTGATCAGCACGCGCCGGTAAACCAAATCAATTTTCTTCCCCTGTGCCGCCAGCATCTTCCCGTCAAAAATCAAGTCGCTAGGCTCGCACACCAGCGTCGGCACGCCCAATTTCTCGAATCGCGCCTGCAAAATTTCGAACTCGCTCCACGTCGGCACCCCGCGCCAATCCACAATCGCAATCTGCGGCGGCGAAGCCGTCCCGCCCCATTCGCGATAGCTAGCCAGCAGCGCCTCCAAAATCGAAGCCATCAAAGGATAAGTCCGCGTCCGGAATGTCTCGCGAAACCGCGCCATCACCGGCATCTCCGCGAAAACTTCCCCGAGCGTCTCCGAATAACCCAGCCCCGCAGGCGATTCCGCGTTGTACTCGGCAAACTGCAGCGAATCAGGCAGCAGAAACGCATCCAACCGCGAAGCCGTCGAGGCCCGCGCATATCCAGGCTCGATCGCCACCAACCGCTCTTCCTCGGGCCGCAATCCAAATTGCGCCAGCAGTTCCGGCGATTTCATAGCAGCTTCGACAACGCGCTCGCCCAACCCCGCAATCGTCTCCGCCACCACGCGCACCCGCGCATCATCGCGCTCGTCCAGAAAAAACGGCCGCAAGAACGGCGAATGAATCCGATCGCCAAATGTCAACTTCCGCGCCCGCATCTTCGCCGCAATCTCGGCGCAAAATGCCGGCTGCAACTCGACATCCGGCCGCAAAAGTGAATGCCACACCTCAGCCGGCGAAGCCGCAGCATCTGCTCCCATCGGCGCTGCCCCCGAAGCCATCAATCCCAAGCCCCTCCCGCTCGCGCAATCATCGGCGCCCCCGCGCCACTCGCCGCCGGCGACCCCACAAATCCATTCGGCCGCCCAATCCCCAGCATTTCCTCCCAACGAGGCCACGGGTTCGAAGGCGCGCCATGCACCGCACGGTCAATCACCAGCTTGGCCATCTGCGCTACCACTTCATTGAAATAAAATTCGGTGATCCGGTCGCGCTCAAAATCCGGCGCCGGATTCAAAAAATCAATCGCGTAAGGCACGCCATTCTCCACCGCGAACTCAATCGTATTCATCTCGTACCCCAGCGCCTGATTGATCGTCCGCGCGTCGTGCACGATGCGATCGCCAAGCTGCGGCGAAAGATAATTGTGAATCACGTTGTATTTCCGCTCTTTCGGATCGTAAGCCACGGGAATAATCTCCGCCTTCCCGAAAGTAAAGCAGCGCACGTACTGGTCGAAATTGATGAACTGCTGCAAAGTCATGCAATAAGGCGAAGTCCCGTCATAAGCCGCAATCAATTCCTGGCGATTGTTCACTTTGTACACATGCTTCCATCCGCCGCCCGAAAACGGCTTCAAAATCGCCGGCCGCCCCACATAATCGAGCAACCCATCCCAGTCCATCGGATAACTCAAATTCCGCAACGACTCCGAATTGATATCCACGTCCGCCGGATAACCCTTCTGCGGCAGCAAAATCGTCTTCGGAATCGCCAAGCCCAATTTGCTCATCACCGAGTAATTGAAAAATTTATCGTCCGCGGTCCACCAAAATGGATTGTTAATGACGTATGTCCCCTGCAGCACCGCATGCTTCAAATACCCGCGGTAATATTCCACCTCGTGCGAAATACGATCGACAATCACGCGATATTCCGCCGCCTCGCCCATGCGCGTCCCGCCCAGCTTCACGAATTCCGCGGTCACCCCCTCCGTCTTCCCCATCTGATTCACGCGCTCGATAAACGCCGGAGGAAAGCTGAACTCCCGCCCGCACAAAAGTCCAATCTTCATGAAGTAATCTCCCGTTCCCGCTGTCGTGGATCTACAACCGGACAAATAACGCTACGATTCTCCGCGCCAATAAAAATCACTGTCATCCTGAGGCCGAGTAAAAAGCGCTGTCATCCTGAGGCCGGTTTCTGGCCTAAGGATCTAAACGTCCACTTGCGCACCAAAGAACGCCAAGGGCAACGTCGCGCCCGCCCCCGTCACTCCCCCCTCGCCGCCGACGACGCCTGCCTCAATTCCGTCCCGTTCCGCGTCTCCTCCACCAAATGCCTCACGACGGCCTGCAAACTACCCGTCTCCTTGAAAACTTGCAACTGCCGCTCCGCGCTCGTCCCCCGGCGCAAAATCCGGTGCACTCCCTCAACGGCGTGCCGGCTCCCCAACTCATCCACCACATCATCCACAAATTCCAAAATCTCCAGCGCCAATTCCCGCATCGGCACTTCCGCCCGCTTCCCAAAATCAATCAACTTCCCATCCAGCCCCCAACGCACCGCCCGCCACTTGTTCTCTTCAATCAACGCCCGCGGATAAAGCCGCCAGCCCTGATTCATTTTGTAAAGCTTGTACAGCTTCACCACAATCGCCTGCGTCAAAGCCGCGAGCGTAATCGAATCCTCCGCGCTCGTCGGCACATCGCAAATGCGAAACTCCAGCGTCCCGAACATCGGATGCGGCCGCACATCCCACCAAATTTTCTTCGCGTTATCAATGCAGTGCAGGTCCACCAGTAGCTTGATGTAATTCTCGTACTCGCTCCACGATCCAAAATCCTCCGGCACTCCCGTCCGCGGAAATCGGCGAAAGATCGTGGTGCGAAATGATTTCAATCCGGTGTCGCGCCCCATCCAAAATGGCGAGCTCGTCGAAAGCGCGAGCAAGTGCGGCAGAAAATAGCGCACCTGATTCATGATGTCGATCATCGTAGTCGGATCGGGCATCGCCACGTGCACGTGAATTCCGAAAATCAGCAGCGAGCGCGCCAACTGCTGCAATTCGTCCACAATATTCTTGTACCGCTCGCCCGGCGAAATCACCTGATCGATCCAACTCGAAAACGGATGCGTTCCCGCCGCCGCCACGTGCAATCCCGCCCGGTCCGCCGCCCCCACCAATTCGCGGCGCATGCGGTAAATGTCCGTCCGCAGCTCGCTCACGTCGTTGCAAATCTTCGTCCCCATCTCCACGATCGATTGATGCAGCTCCGGCTTGATCTGCTCGCCCACCTCCGGCGAAGAAGCTGCCATCAATTGGCTGACGTGCGAGCGCAACTCCCCCGACGCAGGATCGATAATCTGAAATTCTTCCTCAACGCCAATCGTGAACCGATGGCTCATGACGAACCGCCTTCAAAACCCCAAGATGTGCGGGATCAAATCGGCGCCTATAATACGCTTCCACAAAAAAAAACACATCAGCCGAAACAAGTCCTAGTAGTAGTAGGGGCGGGCCTTTTTACCCTGAGCCGCGAAGGGCAAAGCCTCCCGCAGTTCGGTCCGCTCGCCTCTACCGCTCTGCTCGACTTAACGACCTCAGCGCCTCGGCGGTATTCTCATGCCTCACTCTCAATCTCTACCTCCGCCCGCCTCTTCAACTGATAATCGTTCACAAATGCCAGACTTGCCCGGCAGCGCGAGGCGTCTATCCAGACTCGCGCCGCAAAAAAGGAGATGGTCCCGTGACGCGACACGATCTCATTTTCCCAGCAACCGCCGCACCCATCGCCGACGGCAGAATTGTCCACGAGGCGTCGCAATAAAATGCACCGCGCCGTCTGACTGATTCCTGCCCGCACCAGTCCGCGAGGCCCTGGAAGAGAAAGCCAGCGCGGGCACAATCAAATAAGTAGAACGCAGCACAAAGCATGGCGGAGTAGTCGCCTACGAAGCCAATGTAATCGCCGATGGCAAGCCCCTCGACCGCGGAGAGAAGCTGCCAGCTTCGCTGCGTGCAATCGAACGCGCTCTCGGTGGTGGTGCCAGGCTATTCGTCCGAAAAAAGGGGTTTATTGGCGATTAGAAACGGCGGCCGTCCTTTGTTTTGTTAGGGTTACGATGAAATCTGCGCGTTTTCGTTGGCGATTAGACCTCACTTTTATTTGCAACCTTGGCGCTGCTGGCTGAAGCACTCCCCGATCCTTGCTTAAGCGCTGTGTTTTCAGCATCATGCAGAACGGTATCGATTACGGTGTCAAGGACGCTCCTGCGGTTGGTCCGCCGTTTTGCTTTGATTTTCGGGCCGTCATCACTTATGAGCAGGCAGAGATTAACGGCCCGGATTACCGAGGAGCCGGTGGGCTTGAGGTTCGCAAGGGATGCTTGCTCGATCACAGGCTCGAGTTTGCGGCGTACGTTCTCACGTCGCAATGCGTACAGGCCGGCGGCTTGGGCGTGGCGGTAAATGGGCCAGGGATTAACGAAGCCGCAGTCGAGGGCTATCCGCACCGTATTTACCCAATGGAGAAAGGCTTGTTCGATTTCGGCGCATTTAGGATGGTGGCATACGGAGCATTTTCTAGAGTGACGCGGTGAGATGCGGTGCGACGGCGAGGATAAGTGCTCGCTGGGGAGACGCGAGGATTTGTTCATGGTGTTAGGAGGGTGACATACCGTATTGACCGAGGCGACAGTACGAAATGCGAACTTTGGGAGGGAACCGTCGGAGGGTTCACGCCGCGCCGAAACGATAGATTTACGGCGTCTTCGGGGCGCGGCTCAGCAGGGTATTCAGCCGATTGGCGATGGCGAGCATGATCGTGATGCACGCCAGCGGCACCAACATGCCGTAGCGCAGGCCATTCATGCTGGTCGAGACGCGGCCTATGAGCCAGGGGAATAACGCGCCGCCTACGTTGGCGATGGTGAAAACCAGGCTGGCGCTGCGGGTTGCGGTGCTGCTGAGTTCGTCGGAATAGATCGAGACGGTCACCGGAAAGATCGGCGCCAGGCCGATCCCGGCGATGCAGATTCCCGCCAGCACCAGCGGCGGGCGCGCGCTAATGGTGAACAGCAGCGCGCCGGCGGCGCCCAGCAGCAGGCCGGCCAGAAGCAGGCGCACGGCGCTGATGCGATGCAAGAAGAACGGAGCGAAGGCGCGGCCGAGCAGCAGCGCGCCGTAAAAAATGGATTGCGCAAAGCCGATTCTTGCGGCGGAGAGGAGGTTCAGGCGTTGAGCGTAGGTGGCGGCCCAGCCGCCGACGCCGGATTCAGTGCCGACGTAGAAGAACATGAATGTGCAGATGAGAAAGATGAAGGTGCGTTGCGCCGATGGTTGCAAGCGCGGCAGCGGGCCCACGGGAGCCGGAGCGATGGGCTGCGTGGATTGAGCGAGTGCTGCGGGATCGGTGGCGACGGATGCCTGTCCCGCATGCGGGGCCGGCGCTTCATTCGCAGCGCGGCGCATGGAGGCGACGAGTCCGGCTATCGCTGTTAGCGCGAGCAACACGCCGAGGCTGCCGAGAGTTTTCGCAAGGCCGATATGTTCGGCTACGAAAATTACGAGCGGCGCGCACGAAGCGGCGCCGAGGCACCACCAGGCGTTGAGCAGGGTCAACGCGGCGGCGCTGCGCGCTGGATCGGCCAGAGCGATCCAGAGATTGATGGCCGGGACGACGAGGCCGAGGCCCAGGCCGAAGCACACTACCGCCAGGGCGCCGAAGCGAGCATCGCTGAAGCCCGTGGCTGTGACGCCGAGCGACATCAGCAGCAGCCCGAGCATGGCGCAGCGGCGAATGCCGAGAGCGGCCATCAGCCGACTCGAGGCCAGCGTGCCGAGAATCGCGCCGAGAAATTGCGCGGCGAAGAGGCGCCCGGCCTGCGCGTCATTGAGCGACCACGCGCGCGAGACGATCGGCAGGATCGGCCCGAGCAGCGTGTTGACGAAGCCGGTGAAAATGAAGCCGATGTGCGCGGCGAATTGAGCGTCCTGCAGCGCCTCATGCGGGCGCAAGGAGCCGGAGAGGCGCGGAGATTCGGATGCGGGCGAAGGCATCAGGCGTGATGTTTGCGCCGCGAGGAGGCGCGCGCTGGAGCAGTGGATTCGCGGACCACGAGTTCGGCTTCGACTTGCACCGTGCCGGGAGCGTGGCGATTTTTGCCGGCGGCGATGCGTTCGAGCAACGTTTCGGCGGCGAGGACGCCCATGCGCCAGAGCGGCTGGCGGATGGTGGTGAGCGCGGGATTGTGATACGCGGCGGCGCTGACGTCGTCGAAGCCGACAACGGAAACATCCTGCGGCACGCGCCAGCCGGCTTCGCGGAAGGCGCGGACGGCACCGATGGCGGAAATGTCGTTGAAAGCGAAGAGCGCGGTGAAGGGTTCGCGGCTCGAAACCAATTTTTTCGCGGCGGTGTAGCCGACTTCGGGCGAGGGCGAATCGCCTTCGAGTTGCGCGACATTTTCGGGGTGAATGGGAAGCGAAAGTTTGCGCGCGGCGGCGCGAATGGCGTCCCAGCGGGCCTCAGTGTCGGAGCTGAAAGCCTGGCCGCGCAAAAAAGCGATGTGGCGATGGCCGAGGCTGACGAGATGGCGCAGCGCGGCTTCGGCGGCGGTGCGGTGATTGAGAACGATGTTGGTAACACCGGGAACATTTTTGTGGCCGGAGACGCTGACCACCGGCAGCGGAAGATTTTGATCGTAAGGAGTGTCCACGGCGATTAGGCCTTCGACGCGGCGCTCGTAGAGGAGTTTGGGATTGCGATCGATGAGCGCGGGTTTGTGGCGATGCGTGGTGACCAGATAGATGTAGCCTTCGCGGAGAAGGATTTCTTCGATGCCGCTGAGGACTGTGGCGGAATATCCGTCACTAAATTCGGGTACGAGTACTCCAATAGAGAAGGTGTGCTGCGAACGCAGCGAGCGCGCCATCAGATTCGGGCGGTAATTGAAACCTTCGGCCGCGGCGAAAATGCGTTTCTTAGTCGCGTCGGGGATGGCGTTGGCGCCGGTCGCGCGATTGAGAACGAGCGAGAGAGTGGTCGGCGAAAGATCCAGCCGCTTGGCCAGTTCCTTGAGGCTGATCGGCGGGCAGCCGGCGCCGTTGCCGGCGCCGCGCGAATGTTTGGCGGCGCGTGCGGATTTTTTTGGCGCTGAGATTTTGGGCACGGATTTCACCGGCGCGGAATTCTTTCGCAAGAAACTCAGAATGCGAAAAATGCTGCGCGCGAGTTTCCCAAATCGGGAACAGCAAAGCAAGCCAGCGGCCCGCCGCCGAAGGCGATTGAAATTTGAATCTCCTTGACAAGGCAGTGACACAGGAATATGTTTCCAAGCAATTAAATCGTTTTAGTAAGGGTTTTGGGGCCGGGTCCGGGGTTTTGCGTGGGGTGTTATACGACGTCATTGTCAGTCGCCTGCCGATGGAGGTTTCCATGAAGCATCTTGTGCGTAGCTTTGTGTTCTGCCTGTTCGTAATCCTGGGCTTCGCGCTGCCCGCGCGCGCGCAGTACAACGCCGGAGTGGAAGGAACGGTGCTCGATCCGGGAGGCGCTGCGATTGCACACGCCAAAGTCACGCTGACGAACGTCGACACTGCCGTGTCGAAGACGGCGGAGACGTCTGATTCCGGCTTTTATCGCATTGGCGAGCTTGCTCCTGGGAATTACAAGCTGGTTGTCGAGGCCAAGGGATTCAAGGCAAGCAGTATCGAAAACGTGGCGGTAACGGCGGAGCAGATCCGCGGTCTCGATGTCACGCTGCAGGTGGGCGACGTCACGCAGTCGGTGACGGTGAATGGAAGCACCGTGCCGAATCTTCAGAGTGAAGACGCGAATATTTCGGGAACGTTGAGCAGCACAGAAATCGATTCTTTGCCTTCGGTTGGCCGTGATCCGTACGAACTGCTGAGGCTGACGCCGGGCGTTTTTGGAGATGGCGGGCGACAAGCGAACGGAAACTCTCAGAATCTTCCCGGCCAGCAAGGGCCGGGCGGATCGAACAGCCTGATCTTCCAAGTCGAGAACCAGGTGCAGATCGTGGCCGATGGCCAGCGCGTGTCGGCGAACAATTATCAAGTGGACGGTGTCAGCGCGAACAGCCTGGGATGGGGCGGCGCGGCGGTGGTGACGCCGAACGAAGAATCGGTGAAAGAAATTCAAGTGCTGTCGAGCACGTACTCGGCGGTGGATGGCCGCAACTCGGGCACGCAAGTGAAGGTGGTGTCGAAGAACGGAACGAACCAGTTTCATGGCAGCGCGCTGGCGAAGTTCGACGATCCGGGATTGGACGCGTTTAATCGCTACAACGGGCCTTTCGGGAAACCGCAGCGCGTAGATGAGAAGTACCGGCAGTTCGGCGGCAGCATCGGCGGGCCGGTGATCAAGAATTCGCTTTTCTTCTTTTTCTCGTATGAAGGCGAGCGCGCGAATGGCACGACAATCGCCAGCAACGTACTGGTAGAAACTCCGGACTTTCGATCCTACGTCCAGAGCGTTTCACCAAACAGCCTGGCCGCTAAGGTATTTGCGTCGACGGGATTCGCGCCACGCGTTGCCGAGGTGCTACCGGGAAGCGCGGTGGATTGCTGCAGCCTGCTTGGGACTATTCCACTCGGCGGATACTACGACAACATGGCGAACGGCGGAGGACCTGACGGAATTCCGGACTATGAACGCGCCGACCTGATCAATCCGAACAATACAAGCAGCAATCAGTTCAACGGGCGAGTGGATTACACGCTGGGCAACAATCAGTTTTTCGGGGGTTTCTACTACACGCACACCAACCAGCTGCAGGGCGGAGACCGGCCCGTTGATGATTTGACGTTTGTACCGTCGAACTGGCTTGGAACGATTGGCTGGACGCGCACGTTCGGTCCAACGCTGCTGAACGACTTGCGGGCGAACGTGACGCGATGGGATTACAACCAGGTGGCCTCCTCATCCAGCACGAACTTTGGAATTCCGTTCTACAACGTGTTTGACTTCGGAATAGCGCCGCCGGCTGGTGAACCGAGCTTCGGATGCTGCCTCAACGCGGGCGCGACGCAGGGCGGAGACACGCCGGGAATATTCGCGCAGAACACATACGACCTGCGCGATACGGTGACGAAGATTTGGGGAAACCACACGCTGCGGTTTGGCGGAGACCTGCAGAAGGACCAGAACAATAACAACGAAGAAGGCGGTGCGCGGCCACTCTTTCAGTTCAGTTCTTTCCTGGACTTTGCCAACGACGCGCCGCAGTTCGAAGCGATCACCGTTGATCCTCGAACCGGCGGCCTGCCGAACGGCTCGCGCGCATTTCGCACGAGCATCTATGCATTGTTCGTTCAGGACGACTGGAAGATCCGGCCGAATCTGACGTTGAATCTCGGAGTGCGCTGGGAATATTTCACGCCGCTGACGGACGCGCACAATCAGGTGAGCAACTATGTGTTCGGACCCAACGGAATCACGGACGGGACAGTGGTTGCGGGGAAGAGTCTGTATGACGGGGATTACAATAATTTCGGACCGAGGATAGGATTCGCATGGAGCCCGAGCCGCTTTGATCACAAACTCGTAGTGCGGGGCGGGTTTGGTATCAACTACAACCGCATCTACGACAATATTCTCAATCCCGTACGTTTCAACACACCGTTTGCCGCGAATCTGAGCGCCTGCTGCGCAGGCCCCGGGACGACTCCGGCGTCGGTAGGAATTGATTATGTGCTGGGCACGAGCAATTCGCCTTTCAGCTATCCTGCGAATCCGTTGCTGGCGTTTGGAGTTGACCCGGTTACGGGCGGCCTGTGCGCCAATGTCGCGTGCACGAGCGACAATCGGATTACCGTTTGGGGATCAAAGCCGAACCTGCCGAATGCTTACGTCTACACGTATTCCTTCGGAGGGCAGTGGGAAGTCTTGCGCAACACGACGCTGGAGCTCGGCTATGCGGGGAGCAGCAGCCACAAGCTGATTCGAGCCATCGACCTAAACCGGCTGAATCCCGGGGACACGTTCGACGACAATTTCGACTTTACGCAAAACAGCGGCAGCAATGGCCAGCCGTGCGGCGCGTCCAACCCAACCTGTTCCGCTCCGCATTTGACCGGGAATCCGAATTTCAACAACATCTTCTTCCCGCTCGCGGACGTCAATGCCAACTACAATGCGATGATTCTGCGCGTGAATCACAAGTTCTCTCAGGGATTTCTGCTAACGCTGGGGTACACGTTCGCAAAGTCGATCGATGATGCGTCGTATGAAATAGGAGCGCAGCAAACTGACCCTGTAAACCAGTCTCTCGACCGCGGACCATCCGATTACGACGTGCGGCATTCGCTGGTGATTGCCGGCGTATGGGATCTCCCCATATTCCGGAATCGTCACGACTTTCTCGGAAACGTGGTGGGCGGCTGGAGCGTAAGCGGAATTTATACTTACCACACCGGATTCCCGTGGACGCCCGTTGTATTCGGGCCGCAGAACAACGACCCGAATGGCGATAGCTACCGGCCGGACCGGCCGACCTCTTACGCGGGGACCTGCATTGATCATCCGACGAATCAGCAATTCATCAACGGAGTGTGTCCCTCGACGACCAGCCGTTCGTCTAATGCACCGAATGATCCGAACTTTCCTTCCATTCTCACGAACTGCTCGCTGGGGACGGACAACTGCTTCACGACCGCGTTTCCACGTGGGGGACCGCCCATCGGCAGAAATACGTTCCCCGGACCGAGATTTGAAACACTTGACGTGAGCTTTGCCAAGAGGTTCGGATTGCCGACGCTGCCGGTTCTTGGCGAAAATGCGGGGCTTGAGTTCCGAGCGAATATGTTCAACGCGTTTAATACTCTCAATCTGATTCCCATTGGATTTGCGACGTCGAACGACGACTTATCGAATACGTTTTCGTTCGGGCGCTCACCGGGCGGCCTTGCCGGCCGCGTGATTGAGTTTCAGGCGCGTTTCTCGTTCTGATGAACTCGCAACCCAGTGATCGAGTTAGGACTCCGGTTTGTTTTCTGGTTTGACCTGAGACAGCCCGCGGCGCGGGAGAAGTGAGAAGCCCAGGCTTCTCCCGCGCGATATACTCCAGCCTATGAAAAATGCTCATGCTCAGCGGATGGGTTTGTTGTTGTTTGTGGCCGCTTGGCTTCTGATATTTGCGGTTACTCCACCTGGTTTTTCGCAGGGTTCTGCACCATCCCAAGTGATACAGATTGATGCGGGCGGGGCGGCGCATGCTTTGCCGCATTTTTGGGAGAGGATGTTTGGGTCGGAGCGGGCCATTGTTACTTTGCGGGAGAGTTGGCGGAATGATTTGCGGGCGGTTAAGAAAATTACCGGGTTCGAGTATGTGCGGTTTCACGCGGTCTTTCATGACGAGATGGGGGTTTATTCAGAGGATGCTTCGGGGAAACCGGTTTTTAACTTCTCTTATGTGGACCAGGTTTATGACGGGTTGCTGGAGAACGGCGTGAAGCCCTATGTCGAGCTGAGTTTTATGCCGAAGGCGCTTTCGTCGAATACGCTGGCCGTGCATGCGTTTTTTTACAAGCAGAATGTGGCGCCGCCTAAGGATTATGCGAAGTGGGATGAATTGATGGCGGCGTTTTCGCGGCATTTGATCGAGCGGTATGGGATTGACGAAGTTTCGAAATGGTATTTCGAGGTTTGGAACGAGCCGAATATTGATTTCTGGGCTGGGGAGCCGAAGGAAGCTACCTACTACGAGCTTTACGATCATACGGCGCGGGCGATCAAGGGCGTGAATGCGCGATTGCGCGTCGGCGGTCCTTCTACGGCGCAGGCGGCGTGGGTGGACCGCTTCATCGCGCATTGCGTGGATAAGAACGTGCCGGTGGATTTTGTTTCTACCCATGTTTACGGGAATGACCGGGCGCAGGATGTGTTTGGGACCGAGGAGAAAATTCCGCGGACGGAGATGCTGGGACGTGCGGTGCGGAAAGTGTTCGATCAGGTGAAGGCTTCGGCGCGGCCGGATTTGCCGATTTTTTGGAGCGAGTACAACGCATCGTATTTCAACGAGCCGGATGTAACGGATGCGGCTTTTATGGGGCCGTGGCTGGCGAATACGATCCGGCAGTGCGATGGGTTGGCGGACATCATGAGCTATTGGGATTTGTCGGATGTGTTTGAAGAGCAGGGCGTGCCGAAGAAACCGTTTTATGGCGGATTTGGATTGATTGCCGAGGGCGGAGTGCCGAAGGCTTCGTTTAATGATTTCAAGATTTTGCATTTGTTGGGAGAGCGGCGGATTGGGGTGGATTCGGATTCGGTTTTGGCCACGCGGCGGGGGGATGGGACTTTGGTCATTGCGGTTTGGAATTTATTTTTGCCGGAAGAGAAAGGACATTCGCGGGATTTTTCTTTTGCGTTCAAGAGATTGGGCGGGATGAAGAAGGGGTTGATTTATCAGGTGGACCCGCAGCATGGGTCGTCTTTGCCGGCTTATCGCGCTATGGGATCGCCGGATTATCCGACTTTGGAGCAGTACAAGGAATTGCGGAAGGCTGCGGAGTTGGGTGGGCCGCGGGAGGTGGCTGTGACGGATTCGAGGTTGGAGATTACGTTGCCGGCTCACGGATTGGCGGTGGTGGAGATTAAGTGATGCGCGGAGGGGTTACCGCAGAGACGCCGAGGGCGCTGAGTTCGGAGGAGAAAAGAGAAGAGGGCCGAACGGCGGGAGGGTCTGCCCTTCGCGGCTCAGGGTAAAAAGACCCTCCCCTACAAGAGCCGGCGGGATTTAGCCGGTGCTTTTGTTCGAGATTTGCTGGGGTAGCGGTTGAGTGCCTGGGAATGGGATTGAGGGGACGAAGCCTGCGCGGTCCATGCCTTTTTGTACTTCTTCGTTTTTCATGAAGGAATTCCAGACGAAACCTGTGCGGAGATTTTCGGCCATTAGCAGGGAGATGCCGGTGTTGATGGCGATGACGTCGTCGTCGTACCAGTTGGTGCCGGGATTGAAGGCGTCGACGAAGCCGTAGCGGCGCCAGCCTTTTACGTCGTAGACCTGACGCATGGTCCAGAGGACGCGCATGGTGTGTTCGGGAAGAAATGGCAGAGAGCCGGCGACGGCGCAGGGGACGATGGTGCCGTCGATGGGGCCCATGCGCGGCGGGCCGCCCCAAACTTTGTAGCCTTGGGCGGAATCGGAGGCGGAGATGCCCCAGAGGCTTTCGGTGATGTAAGTGTATTGGTCCTTGAGGCTGAGGCAGAAGAGGCGATGGGCTTCGGTGGCGATGACGGAATTGGCGAAGTAGTCGGTGTAGCTGTCTTCCTTGCCGTGAAAATCGAACCAGGCGTGGGAATACTGGTGGACGAAAATGGGGGCGAAGGCACCAATGTAATGGAGCTGCTCGTATTCAAATTTGGGGCGGTACCAGGCGTCCCAGCTTTCGGCGGGGAGTGCGTGAGTTTTCGAGCCGAGACCCAGGAGATACATCATCATCAGCTCGCAATAGGTGTCCCAGCGAGATTTGAGAAAGCCGCCTTCGGGATTCCAGCCGTGCGAGAGGGTGAAATCACCGTTGAGCATCCAGCGCCAATCCACGCGATCACAGATCTGCGTGGCGAGGGATTGGATTTCGTCGTCGACAAAATGGCCGCGGCAGGTCAGGACGCCGCAGAGGAGTAAGGCAGTGTCGATGGAGGAGACTTCGCATTTGAGGGCGCGCAGGCCGGTATTCATGTTCATGAAGTGGTAGTAGAAGCCGTGGACGATAGGGATTTTGGCAGCGAGAGAGCGGAGGGTAATTTTGACGCGCGCGACGACTTCATCGCCGTCGATGTAGTTGCGCTGATCGGCGATAGCCAGGGCGGAAAGGCCGAAACCGGTGGCGGCGACGCTGGCGAGATCGCGGGTGTCGGAGCCGTCGGCGCGGGCGCGATCTTTGACCAGGCCGGTGACGGGGCTGGCTTGCTCCCAGAAGAACCGGACGGCGCAGCGGGCAAGTTCGTCGAGGAGGCCGTCATCTTCGGAGCTGACGCGATAGCGCGGGCGGACGAGAGCGATGGGATCCTGCGCGGCTTGGGATTGAAGAGCGGAGGCTAGGAGCGAGGGGGCGGAGAGGGCGCCGGCACCGGTGAGCAGGCCGGAGCGGGCCAGGGCGATTAGGAGTTCGCGGCGAGAGAGAGTTGGCATGCGCAAAATAAAGTATGCACCTTCATCGAATTGGATGCGCTGGAGTTGAAGGCGTTGGTTCTCGAACTTGCCAATGATGGGGAGACAGAACGAGAGTCACGAACGGGGGCGCGGGGCGGGTCGAGTGAATCGATTTGGTACATGAGTGGAGGGTTCGACAGGAGGGGCTGAATGGGCGGGCCGGGCCGCGGGTGGCCGCAGCCTTGTTGGGAGATTGCGGTCGTAAGATGCCGGCCCCTCACGGCTCGGGGTAAACAGGGGCGCCCCGCAGGAGCGTCCTGGGCAAGCCGGCGCTACTTGTTTCTTAATGGGATGGATTAGGCTAGACTGCCGGACGAAAACCAGGAGGAGCAGATGCACCTTGTCGTTCCTGCTGTGACGCACCTCGTTGTTCCCGCTGTGACGCACCGTGCGCTCGATTCCCTGGATATTGGCGTGATTGCGGTTTACTTCGTGATTGTGTTTTCGATCGGGTTTTATTTCGCGCGGAAGGAAAGGACTTCGGAGGATTACTTTTTGGCCAGCCGGAACGTCGGTTGGTTTGCGATCGGGGCGTCGCTATTTGTTTCGAATATTTCTACCGAACATTTCATTGGATTGGCTGGTTCGGGGGCCAGTTCGGGATTGGCGGTGGGGCACTTTGAGTGGCTGGCTTGTTTGATCCTTTTGATACTTGGGTGGGTGTTTGTGCCGTTTTATTTGCGGACGAATGTTTTTACCATGCCGGAATTTTTGGAGCGGCGGTTCAGCAGGTCCTGCGCGGTTTATCTGGCGGCGATTTCGATTCTGGCTTACATCTTCACGAAAATTTCTGTGCACCTGTATGCCGCGGCGGTGGTGCTGGAGCGCGTGGTCGGATGGAACCCGATGACCGCGGCGATAATTTTGGTGGTGGCTACGGGAATTTACACGATTGCGGGCGGATTGGCTGCGGTGATTTATACCGACCTGGTGCAGACGCTGATTTTGATCACCGGGGCAGTGATTCTGACTTTGATCGGCTTGCACGAGATTGGCGGGTTTGCCGGGCTGCGCGCGGCGGTGCCGCCGAGCTACTTTCACATGATCAAGCCGATGCACGATCCGGATTTCCCGTGGACCGGGATATTTTTCGGGGCGCCGATTTTGGGGCTTTGGTATTGGTGCACCGACCAGGTGATCGTGCAGCGCGTGCTTTCGGCGCGAGATGAAGGGCACGCTAAAGCCGCTACGATTTTTGCTGGATTTTTGAAGATCTTGCCGGTGTTTATTCTGGTGCTGCCAGGATTGATCGCGTTCGGGCTTTATCCCGGGTTGTTCAACCACAACGCTGCTGGGGCGGTCACGAACGGAGACATCGCTTACCCCACTTTGATTATTAATTTGCTGCCGCATGGATTGGTGGGCGTGATGATTGCGGCGCTTTTGGCGGCTTTGATGGGAGCGATGAGTTCGGTGTTCAATTCGGCTTCGACGCTCGTGACGCTGGATTTTTACAAGAAGATACGGCCGCAGGCGAATGAGTTTCAGTTGGTGGCGTTTGGACGGATGGCCACCGGGGTTCTGGTGGTGTTGGGATTGCTTTGGGTGCCGTTCATCAGCCGGATCAGCAGTCAGCTTTTTATCTATTTGCAGAGCGTGCAGGCTTATATCAGCCCGCCGATTGCGGTGTGCTTTATTTTCGGGATTCTTTGGCCGCGGATGAATGGAACCGGGGCGATCTGGTCGTTGATGACCGGATTTGTGATGGGGACGGTGCGATTTACGTTTGAGGTTTTGGATAAGACGCATCATTTTCAGGAGGGGGCGATTCGCTGGTTGCTGGATATCAATTTTCTGCACTACGCGATTTTGATGTTTGTGGTGTGTGCGATCGTTTTGGTGATTGTGAGTTATCAGGGGACGGCGCCCACGCGGGAACATCTGGCTGGTTTGACGTTTGCTACGGCGGAAATGAAGATCGAGACTACGCGGGTTTCGGGGCCGCATTTGGAGAGGGAGACGCAGTTGGAGCACCGGGTGAATATTTTCTTCAGCCTGTTGCTTGTGGCTACCGTGGTGGGGTTGTGGATTTATTTCCGGTGATGGGGCGGGGCGGAGAGAGCTGGCGGGGTACTTGAGGTTGAAATTTACGGGGCCGAACTGCGGGAGGGTCTGAAGACCCTCCCCTACGACGGACCTTGGATTTATTTTCGGTGAGGGTGAGGAAAGTGCGAGAGGAATTACCGCAGAGACGCTGAGGGCGCTGAGGAATGACGGATATAACTGCATTGCGGGGGCGGGTTACGCGCTTGGAGGCGCTCGCGGCGTTTCAGCCTGGGGGATTTGCAGGCGGGGTGCAATTACTTGTGTCGGGTCCGCTGCGGTCGATTGCGGAGGCTTATGTGCCGTTCCGGTTATTTCGGGCGACGGTGCAGAGTGGGAGTGAGGCGCAGGAGAAATTTTTGGCGATTGATGCGGTGGACGGATCGCTTGACCTTTATGGATTTGATGCGGCGCCGGTTGCCGGGGAATTGATGCGCGTTGAGACGCGGAATGCTTTGCCGTGTGGCTTGCCGGTGGAGCGGTGCGCGGAATTGATTGAGGACCGGTTGCGGCGGATGATTTACCGGCGCGGATTTTTCCGTGCGCGAGGGTTGCAGAACCGGATTCATTACAGTGGGACGGATTTTTACGTGCCTTATTGGCTGGGATTTCGCGGGAGGCGGGAGCGGGCGCATTTGGCGGTGATGGATGGGGTGCGGCGGCGGTTTGAAGGTGGGAAGGCGCGGGAACTTTTTCGGCAGTGGTTGATGGGCGGGACGGCCGGGGCTGCTTCGACGAGGTTGGCAGTGACCGAGTAGGGCCGCGCCGCAACGAGGGACACGATTGGCACGCTGCAGCATGACCGGTTGATTGCCACAAGAAGCCCACGCGCAACTGCGGCGTCCGCCTAGGCGGAGTCACCCTGCGGTGAAACTCTCGGGAAACGGCTTTTGCTGGGCGTTCGTCTAATAATCCGAAGCCAGGTTCGCTACATCATACGTGTGAGAAATAGGGGAAGAATGGTGCGCGCGCTTTTGAATCCAGATGGGATGAGAGGCTCATGCCCGAGAATTTAAGCGATACACCGACGCGCGGAGAATTTTCGCCGCGGGAGCCCAATTCGACCGAGACGCGACCGAGGTCTCCGGCGCGGTTTGTTGTTTATGCGCTGATTGTGGTGGGAATCATCGCGGGAATTTTTTTGTGGCGAAGCAGCCGGCAAAAAGCGCAGGCGCAAGCTACGGCGCAGGCGAATGATGCGTCGAAGCGCTCGGTGCCGGTGGTGGTGGCGACGGCGGAGCAGAAGGATTTGCCGATTTATCTCGAGGGGCTGGGCTCGGTGCAGGCGTTCAATACCGTGACGGTGAAGAGCCGGGTGGACGGGCAGCTCATCTCCGTGAACGTGAAGGAAGGGCAGGAGGTGAAGCAGGGCGAACTGCTGGCGGTGATCGATCCGCGACCCTACGACGTGGCGTTGGAGCAGGCGCAGGCGGCGCTGGCGCGCGACACGGCGATGCTCAACGACGCCAAATTGAATCTCGACCGGGATGCCGGACTGGTGAAAGACGGAGTGATCCCGCAGCAGCAATACGACACGCAGAAGGCGCTGGTGAACCAGCTGACGGGAACGATTCAGTCGGACCAGGCGGCGATCGATGCGGCGAAATTAAACGTGACCTACGCGCATATCACGTCGCCCATCAATGGCCGAATCGGATTGCGGCTTGTGGATCCGGGAAACATCGTGCATGCGACGGATGCGAACGGGTTGATCGTAATTACACAGCTTCAGCCGATTGCGGTGATTTTTACTTTGCCGGAAGACAGTTTGCAGCCGGTTTTACAGAGAATAAAGGGCGGCTTTCCGGTTCAGGCGTATACGCGCGATGACCTGACGAAGCTGGCGGATGGCACGTTGCTAACGATTGACAATCAGATCGACCAGACGACCGGAACATTCAAATTGAAAGCTGTATTCAATAATGAAGGGCGGACGCTTTGGCCCGACCAGTTTGTGAACGCGCGCATGGAGTTGGACGTGAAGAAGAATGCGATTTTGATTCCGTCGGCGGCGATTCAGACCGGGTCGCAGGGGAGCTTTGTGTACGTGGTGGGGCAGGACAAGACGGCGCAGGTGCGGCCGGTGAAGGTGGGGATTACGCAGGGGACGGTTTGTTCGATTGATAGTGGGATTTCGGCCGGGGAGCTGGTTGTTACGGACGGGCAGGATAAGTTGCAGCAAGGCACGCTGGTGGACGCGCGGCCAGGTGGCTCGGGAAGTCCGACGCCGACGCCGCCTGCGGGATCGAGATCGCAGGCGCCCGGGGCAAAGTCGGCGGGATCGCAGGCGCCGGGTTCGGGCGCGCGGCAGGGGAAGAGCGCGACGCATTAGTCGCGGAAGATGCGGGTTCCGCGTGCGGGACCGGCATTACAAAACCACAGGAAAAAATGAGCCCGTCACGTTTATTCATTCTTCGGCCTGTTGCTACTACGCTTTTGATGACTGGGTTGTTGCTGGTTGGGATTGTGGCGTACCGGCAGCTTCCTGTTTCTGCGCTTCCGCAGGTTGATTACCCGACTATCCAAGTTTTGACTTTTTATCCCGGGGCTAGTCCTAGCGTGATGGAGTCGTCCGTTACTGCGCCGCTTGAGCGGCAGTTCGGGCAGGTGCCTGGGTTGAACCAGATGACCTCGATCAGCGCGTTCGGCGGATCGCTGATCACCTTGCAATTCGATCTGAGCCAGAACATTGACGTGGTGGAGCAGCAGGTGCAGGCGTCGATCAATGCGGCGGGGACCTACCTGCCGGCGGCGCTGCCGAATCCTCCGATTTACAGCAAGGTGAATCCCGCGGACGCGCCGGTGCTGACGCTGGCGTTGACTTCGGACACTTTGCCGCTTTCGAAGGTGGAGGATCTCGCGGATACGACGCTGGCGCAGAAAATTTCGCAATTGCCGGGCGTGGGGTTGGTGACGATCAGCGGCGGACAAAAGCCTGCGGTGCGCGTGCAGGCGAATCCGACTTCGCTGGCTTCCTACGGATTGAGTCTCGAAGATTTGCGGTCGGCGCTGGCGGCGGCGAACGTGGACCAGGCCAAGGGAAATATTGACGGGCCGCGGCAAGCGTTCACGATCGGAGCGAACGATCAGATTTTTACCAGCGCGGACTACAAGCCGGTGATCCTCGGGTACAAGAACGGTGCGCCGGTGCGCGTGCAAGACGTGGCGAATGTGATCGACAGCGTGGAGAACGCGACGCAGGCGGCGTGGATGAACGACAGCCCGGCCGTGATCATGAACATTCAGCGGCAGCCGGGCGCAAACATCATCAACGTGGTGAACCGCATCGAGGCGCTGCTGCCGGCGCTGAAGGCTTCCCTTCCCCCGGGCGTGAAGATCGACACCTTGACTGACCGGACGGTGACGATTCGTGCGTCGGTGGCGGACGTGCAGTTCGAATTGATGCTTACGGTCGTGCTTGTGGTGATGGTGATTTTTGTCTTCCTGCGGAGCTTGCGGGCGACGGTGATTCCGAGCGTGGCAGTGCCGCTGTCATTGGTTGGAACGTTTGGCGTCATGTACCTGCTGGGATATTCGCTCGACAATTTGTCGCTGATGGCGCTGACGATTTCGACGGGATTCGTGGTGGATGACGCCATCGTAATGATCGAGAACATCGACCGGTATCTCGAGGCGGGAGAGACGCCGCTGCAGGCGGCGTTGAAGGGGTCGGGGCAGATCGGATTCACGATCGTGTCGCTGACGGTTTCGTTGATCGCCGTGCTGATTCCGCTCTTGTTCATGGGCGATATCGTTGGGCGATTGTTCCGGGAATTTGCAGTGACTTTGAGCGTGACGATTTTAATGTCGGCGGCGGTATCGCTCTCGCTGACGCCGATGATGTGCGCGAAGCTGCTGCGCCGGAAAGATGAAAAGAAAGAAGGGCGGATCTTCAAAGCCAGCGAGCGGTGGTTTAACTGGGTGATTGACCGGTACGCGACGACGCTTCGTTGGGTGCTGAAGCACCAGCCGGCCACGCTGGTGGTGACCGTGGCGACTTTGGTGCTGACAATTCTCATGTACATCTACATCCCCAAGGGATTTTTTCCGGTGCAGGATACCGGCGTGATTTTGGGAATTTCCGAAGGGCCGCAATCGATTTCGTTCCAGGGGATGGAAGACCGGCAGAGGGCGCTGGCGCAGGTGATTTTGAAGGATCCGGATGTGGTGAGCCTGTCGTCGTTCATCGGCGTGGATGGGACGAACATGACGCCGAACAGCGGGCGGATTCAGATTAATTTGAAATCGCGAGATGAGAGAACGTCGAGCGTCACGGACATTATTATCCGGTTGCAGAAGCAGCTCGCGAGCGTGGAAGGGATCACGCTTTATATGCAGCCGGTGCAGGACTTGACTGTGGAAGATCGCGTTAGCCGGACGCAGTATCAGTACAGTTTGGAATCCGCGGACGCGAAAGATTTGGCGA
This sequence comes from uncultured Acidobacteriota bacterium, assembly GCA_963812645.1. Classification (GTDB taxonomy): domain Bacteria; phylum Acidobacteriota; class Terriglobia; order Acidiferrales; family UBA7541; genus Palsa-147. Next base: position 120,492 of record CAWEVU010000009.1, on the reverse strand, counting down.
CGTGGGTGCCGCGCTTCGTGGAGAAGCTGAAGACGATCCCCGATCTGCGGGACGTAGCAACGGACCAGCAGAATCGCGGGCTGGAAGCGGATCTTGTGGTGGACCGCGATACGGCTTCGCGACTGGGGCTAACGCCGCAGGCGATCGACGACACGCTTTACGACGCGTTTGGGCAGAGGCAGGTGTCGACGATTTTCACGCAGTTGAATCAGTATCATGTGGTGCTGGAAGTGGCTCCTGATTTCCGCACGGACCCGGACGATTTGAAGAGTTTGTATGTGAAGTCGCTCACTGGAATCCAAGTGCCGCTGAGCAGCTTCACGCATTACGAGCCGCAGACTGCTTCGCTGGCTTTAAATCACCAGGGGCAATTCCCCGCGGTAACAATTTCGTTCAATTTGACACCGGGAGCTTCGTTGGGAACAGCGGTGACGCAGATTGAGAATGCCGGACGCGATATCGGATTACCGGCGAGCATACAGGCAAGTTTTCAAGGAGCGGCCGCGGCGTTCCGGAATTCGCTGGCGAACGAAGTTTGGCTGATTCTCGCGGCGGTGGTGACTGTTTATATCGTGCTAGGCGTGCTGTATGAGAGTTACATCCATCCGGTGACCATACTTTCGACGCTGCCTTCCGCGGGAGTGGGAGCGCTGCTGGCGCTGCAGCTTTTTCATTTGGATTTGGATGTAATCGGATTAATCGGAATCATTCTCTTGATCGGTATCGTGAAGAAGAACGCGATCATGATGATCGACTTTGCGCTCGAGGCGGAGCGGAAAGACAACAAGCCGCCGGAGGAAGCGATTTATCAGGCGTGCCTGCTGCGATTTAGGCCGATCATGATGACCACGTTTGCGGCGCTATTTGGCGGCTTGCCGCTGGCGATGGGGCGTGGGACGGGATCGGAATTGCGGCATCCGCTGGGCATTTCGATTGTCGGCGGCTTGCTGCTAAGCCAGTTGCTGACGCTGTATACGACGCCGGTGGTTTACATCGCGTTCGACAAGATGGCGAAGCGATTCGCGCGATTCCGCATCGGCAATCCGATCGAAATGCCTGCGCCGGAGAGCGCGCCAGAGAGCCAGGGATGAATATTTCGGCGCCATTTATCCAGCGGCCGGTGGCGACATCGCTGCTGACGATTGCGTTGCTGCTGGCCGGGGCGCTGGCTTATACGATGCTGCCCGTCGCGCCGCTGCCGCAGGTGGAATTTCCGACGATCAACGTGAATGCGGCATTGCCGGGAGCGAGCCCGGAGACGATGGCGTCGGCGGTGGCCACGCCGCTCGAGCGGCAGTTCGGGCGCATCGCCAACATCACGCAGATGACTTCCTCGAGCCAGCTTGGCTCGACGAGCATCGTGTTGCAATTCGATTTGAACAGGAATATCGATGCGGCGGCGCGCGACGTGCAGGCGGCGATCAACGCGGCGCGCGGTCAATTGCCGACGAACCTGCCGAGCAATCCTACCTGGCGAAAAGTGAATCCTGCGGATGCGCCGATTTTGATTCTGTCGCTGACTTCCGATACGGCGACGAAGCCGCAGATGTACGACGTGGGCAATTCGATTCTGGCGCAGAAACTTTCGCAGATTGACGGCGTGGGGCAGGTCTTTGTGGGCGGGAGTTCCCTGCCCGCGGTGCGCGCGGAAGTGAATCCGATGCAGTTGAGCAATCTGGGAGTGGGTATCGAGCAGGTGCGCACGGCGCTGAGCACGGCGAACGCGAACTCGCCGAAGGGCGGATTGGCGGATGCGCAGCAGGGGGAAATGCTGCAGGACAACGACCAGTTGTTTCACGCCGCGGAGTACGCGCCGAGGATCATCGCTTACAAGAACGGCGCGCCGGTTCGGCTTGCGGATGTAGCGACTGTGGTGGACTCGGTGGAGGACGTGCATACGGCCGGAGTGGCCAATGGCAAGCCCAGCGTATTGATCATCATTTTCCGGCAGCCGGGGGCGAACATTATCGGGACGGTGGACCGCGTGCGGGAGCTGCTGCCGCAGTTGCAGGCCTCGATCCCACCTTCGATCCGCATCGACGTGGTTGTGGATCGCACCACTACGATCCGCACATCGGTGAGAGACGTGCAGATTACGCTGGTTATTTCCGTAATTCTGGTGATTTTCGTTGTGTTCGCGTTCTTGCGAAACGTGTGGGCGACGTTAATTCCCAGCGTGGCTGTGCCGCTATCGCTGATCGGAACTTTTGGCGTGATGTATATGCTGGGATATTCGCTCGACAATTTGTCGCTTATGGCGCTGACGATCTCGACGGGATTCGTGGTGGACGACGCGATCGTGGTGATCGAGAACATCACGCGCTACATCGAGCAGGGGATGGCGCCGGTGCAGGCGGCTTATCGAGGAGCGCGCGAGATCGGCTTCACTGTGGTTTCGATGAGCACCTCACTGATGGCTGTGTTTATTCCGATTTTGTTGATGGCCGGAATCGTGGGGCGCTTGTTCCGCGAGTTTGCAGTGACGCTGAGCGTAGCGGTCGGAATCTCGATGATTGTTTCGCTCACCACTACGCCGATGATGTGCGCGCTGTTTCTGAAGCCGGAGACGGGACGCAAACACAACTGGATGTACCGGATGAGTGAGCGCGGGTTTAATTGGCTGCACGATGCCTACGACGCGCGGCTGCGCTGGGTGTTGCGACATCAGCCGGTGATGCTGCTGGTGACGTTTGCCACGATCGGTCTGGCGGTCTATCTCTACATCGTGATTCCCAAGGGATTTTTTCCGCAGCAGGATACGGGGCGGCTGAGCGGCGGGATTCAGGCGGCGCAGGATATTTCATTCAACGCGATGCAGAAGAAGCTGACGCAGTTTATTCAGATCGTGAAGGACGATCCCGCCGTAGATAGCGTCGTGGGATTTACAGGCGGGCAGGGCGCGCAGAATACGGGGCGGGCGTTCGCCTCACTGAAGCCGATTGGAGTGCGAAAACTTTCCGTTGACCTGGTGATTGCACGACTTCGTGGCAAGCTAGGGCACGTGCCGGGAGCGACGCTTTATTTTCAGGCCGTCCAGGACGTGCAAATCGGCGGGCGCATGGCCAACGCGCAATACCAATACACGCTGCAGGGTGACAATCTTCCGGACTTGCTGGAATGGGCGCCGAAGCTCGAACAGAAATTGCGCGGGCTGAAAGAGTTGAAGGATATTTCAAGCGATCAGCAGAATCACGGCTTGCAGGCGGCGCTAGTGATCGATCGCGACACGGCGAGCCGCCTGGGCTTGACGCCGCAATTGATCGACAACGTGCTTTACGACGCGTTCGGGCAGCGACAGGTGTCTACGATGTATGCGGGGATCAACCAGTATCACGTGGTGATGGAAGTTGATCCGAAATTTGGGCAGAGCCCGGACGCGCTGAAAAATATTTATGCTCCATCGACTAATGGGACCGAAGTTCCGCTGAGCGCATTCACGCACTACGAGCAGACGCAGACTTCGCTGGCCGTGGCGCACCAGGGACAATTTCCAGCGGTAACATTTTCGTTCAATCTTTCGCCCGGGACTGCGCTGGGAGACGCGGTGAAGGCGATAGACGACGTGGAGCGCACGATTGCGATGCCGTCGACGATTCATCCGAGCTTTCAGGGAACGGCGCAGGCGTTTCAGGATTCGCTGAAGAGCGAGCCGATTTTAATTCTCGCGGCGCTGGCGGCGGTTTATATCGTGCTGGGGATTTTGTATGAGAGCTACGTCCATCCGATCACGATTCTTTCGACGCTGCCATCAGCGGGCGTGGGGGCGCTGCTGGCGCTGCTGCTTTGCCGGACGGAGCTGACGATTATTGCGTTGATCGGGATCATTCTCTTGATTGGAATCGTGAAGAAGAACGCGATTTTGATGATCGACTTCGCGCTGGACGCGGAGCGCACGCACAATATGTCGCCGGAGGAATCGATTTACCAGGCTTGCTTGCTGCGATTCCGGCCGATCATGATGACTACAATGGCGGCGATGTTTGGCGGGATTCCGATTGCGATTGGTACCGGCGTGGGATCGGAATTGCGGCGGCCGTTGGGAATTGCGATTGTGGGCGGATTGATTGTCAGCCAGATGCTAACGCTTTTTACTACGCCGGTGCTTTACCTTTATTTGGATCGGTTCCGGCTGCGAGTGCTGGGGCGGCGACGGCATCAGCCGCCTGAGCCTGGCGTTGCGGCGCCGCCGCGGTTGCCTTCGACCGCGGATTGATGGTTTTGGTAGCGCCGGCGTCCCCGCCGGCATCTTACGATCGCGATTCCACCACATGCAGCGGGCACGCGCGGCCTCCACAGCGCGACTAGCACGAACTATTTAGCGCACAGCGCCGCGGCCTGATTCGATCTCTGGCTGACCTCTCGCTCGTAAGATGCCGGCGGGGACGCCGGCGCTACTTTCAGAAGCTAAACGTGGCGACCAGATCGATGCGGCGATTCGCTGATGCCGAGGAGAATATTCCTCCGGCTAGTGCGTTGGATTCGCCGAACAGAGGCGAACTGAGATTGCCAACGGGCGGGGCGAGATTGACGCGATTGAAAATGTTTCGCCCTGACGCGCTGAGAGTGAGGCTGTAGCGGTGACCGCTGTCTCCGCCGCCGCCGAAGCCGCCCATTCCTCCACCGCCGCCACCGCCTCCTCGCCCACCGCCTCCGCCGCCACCACCTGTTCCGCCGACTGGTCCGCCAAATGAGCCTTGACGGCCGCCTCGGCCATTGCCGTTCGTGGCGTCCTGCTTTTTGCCGAAGCCGAATGTTTTGCTAACGCGCAGATTCACGGTGAATTGCGACGGGCCTGTGCCGATGTTCGGGGGAATGATCGTCGCCGTTGCCGCGGGCGCAATATCGAAGCTGCCGTATTTGGTGACGACGAGATTTTGCGGCAGCGTTGCGGAAGTGGCGAGCGAAGGCCGATCGTTGAAGATGGAATCGCCGTTCAGATCCTGGCCGATGGTTATGTTAAAAGGCGTCCCGGAGCTGGCCATGAGGAATGGGCTGAGGCGAAATCCGTAGGGCAAGCTTACCGTGCCGGCGAAAAAGAAGCGCTGGCGGACGTCGAATGCGGCGCGGCCGTAATCGGCGGCCAAGTCGTACTGATTCGCGGGAAAGCTGGAAGTACCGGCGGTGTCGCTATCGGCGTAGTTGAGGACGTACCAACCGAACAGCGAGAGGCGCGTGCCCATACGCACGTTGAAATTGGCGATGAGTTGATTCTGCTTGAAAATGCCGTCGGATTCGAACTGGTCCACGTTGCCGATATTGCCGAGCGGACGAATGCCGCTGGTGGGATCAGCGGGATTGTACGTGCCGGGAAGAGGAGCGTTGATATTGCGGATGAGAAGCGCGTGAACGCCCTGCGAGTGAATGTAGGTGACGGCCATGTTCATCGATTTCGAAAGCTGGCGCTCGAGGCTGACGGCGCCTTGCATGGTGTAGGGCGCGCGCAGATCGGTGCTGAGACGATAGATGGTGGGAATGCGAGCGGGCAGCGCATCGATCGCGGGAATGTCGGGATAAAAGGTCGGGGAATTCACGACGAATTGCTGCTGGTTTATGCCGTTGAGCTGCTCGGTTTGCAGGACATAGGTATCAATGAAGCGATCGCAGAACATTCCCCAGCCCGCGCGGACGACAGTCTTCGGCGCAGCGCCTCTGCCGAGGCCCCACGCGAGAGCTACGCGCGGCGCGACGTCGGCGTGATCGCTGATATTGTCCTGGCTCTCGAAGCGGAGACCGCCGCTTAGAGTTAGATTCGGGCGAATCCGCCAATCGTCCTGTGCGAAAAGACCAACGTCAAATTGATTGAGCGAGGCTAGCGGAATTCCGCTGGTGATGTTGAACTGGCTCGGGCCGCCGCCGAGCTGCTGCTCGATAAACGCGAGTGTATCGCCTGCGGCCAGGCCTGCCTGGGTGATCTGATAGGCCTCTAGGCCGTTGATTGTTTGTCCCTGAAACTGCCGGGCGCCGAAAGTAAAGGTGCCATTGAAATTGGAATTAGCATCGTTGTAGAGCCGGTTGACGCGGAGACGGCCGCCGAATTTCAGATAATTCTTGCCGAGCGACATCGAGGTGTAGTTCTGAAGTTCGTAGTTGTCGCCGATGTTCAAGACGTTGCCGAGAGTGTTTCCTCCATCGACGAACGCGCCGGGAACAGAAATGGTGATGCCGAAATTGGCAGAAGCCTCGCTCAGACGATCGCGCGTAAATTGAAAGCGCGTTTCGTTGACGGTGGTGGCGCTGATGACGTAGGTGTCGGAAGCTTGCACGACCTGCTCGGAATTGCTGGAATTGTAGCCCTGCGTCGGGAGCGAGAAGAGACTGATGCCGTCATTGGTGTCGTTGGAGACCACGTAGCGGTAACGCAAAGTGACGGTGTTGTTCTTGGTGGCCTGCCAATCGAGGCGCGGGCTGATGCTGGTGCGGGTTCGTGGATTCGCGACGGCGACGCTGAACGGAGTGGGATTGAAATTGGTGTCGAGGACGACGGCGTTGACGATGGAGGTATCGCCGATATTGCGGCGCTCGGCGTCGAAGAAGAAGGAAGCTTTCTTGGTGATTGGGCCGCTGACGTTTCCGCTGAAGAGAAACGTGTGGTAGGGCGGCTCGGTGGCGACGAAGGGATTCCGCGAGTTGAACGCGGAGTCGTTCACATCGAAGAGAAATTGGCCGTGATATTGGTTCGTGCCCGGCTTGGTGAAAATCTCGATGCGGCCGTAGCCGAGCTTGTCGTACTCCGCTGAAAATGGATTTTGATTGATGCGGATTTCACGGATGGAAGATTTCGGAGGGAGTTGGCCGCCGGTGAAGCCATCTATATAGATCTGGCCGCCGTTCGGACCCGCGGACGGGCCGGCGAGAGCTTGGAGTTCGGCGGATAGCTCGTCGGGATCGTCGGAAAGAGCGTCGAGATCTTTGCCCTTGAGGACGAGAGCGCTGGCGTTATTTGCCGGATTCACATCCACGTTTGTGGTGGTGTCCGTGACGACGACTTTTTCTTTCTGTACTTCGATCTGCAATTGCACATTCAAAACTTGAATCTGGTCGGCAGTTATGGTGACGCTCTCTTTTTGGTAGAGAGCGAAGCCCGCCGCGCCGACGGTGATTCCGTAGTAGTCCGGCGCAAGATTCTTGAATTCATAGGCGCCCGTTTTATTGGTTTGGCCGGTGGTTGTCTGTCCGCCCGACGAAGTGACCAGAACAGTTGCGCCAACTACTACGCCCCCCGAAGGATCAGTGACTTGACCGCGCAAAGTGCCGGTCGGCGCCTGGGCTTCGGCCGAGGGTGCTTGCAGACAGAAGATAACGGCGAGAATAAGCGAGAGCGCCATGAGCGGCGCTGCTGCAATTTTGATGCGGTTTCTTTTGGACCCGGCTTTCATTCTTGCTCCTGAGAACATTGCGCGCCGCGGCGCGCCGGAAATTATTGAGATGCGGCTTCTCCGCCGGACGCCTCGAGATTCCACGGCGTGAGAATCATCGGTTGGCTGCCTTTCGGCGATGCCGCGAGGATTGCTTCAACGCCGCTCAGCATGGTGATGGCTGTGACGGGGCCATCACCGCTGCCTTGCGTTGCGACGATCATCAGAGCGTCGCCCTTTTGCAAATCCGCGAGAGTTGCGGCTGGGACGCGATTTAACATTTGCTGAAAATCCTGTGCTCCGCCCGCGCGGCCGCCGCCTGCGCCACCGCCCGATCTTGCGCCGGGCGCGGCACTACCGGCAGGCGGAGTGGCAGAATTACCCGCAGCGTTCCCTGCTGGACCTGCTCCGGGACTTCCGCCTGCGCCGCTCATTCGCGCGGCAATGATTTGCGCCATCATCGCGGGGAGTTTGCGGAACTGGGAATCGGACGTGAGCTTTACGGTCACCTTCTTTTTCGTTTTCAAATCTGTGACTGTGAGAGTGTTGGCGGCGGCGTCCGTGGAGAGCACCGTGCCGGCGATATTGCGGAACGCGCCGGAGACGATTTCTACCGCGGTGAGTTCGTTGCCGTCGGAGCTGCGGTCACCGCGAGCGCGAAGTTGATCGCCCGGTTGAATCTGATCCAGAGTACCGAGCTTGGCGTCGTCGAATTTCACGGAATCGGGGGCGTAGCGCCGGATGATGGTGGTCTTCGACGTGTGAACAGTGACGCTTTTGCTGCCGCCCAGTGCGGCTGCTGAAATGGTGATCGTTCCGGCGGTCGGATCTACGGCAGTCACTAAGCCGCCCACGCCGCGCTTCTGCCAATCGGCCCGCTCCTGGGCTTGTTTTTGCTCGATATCGGATTTCTTCATCACGATGATCGAAGTGGCGGCGATGGATTTGAAATCTTCTGAGGGCGTGCCGCGAACCAGAATGCGATCGCCCACCTGCAGATCCTGTGCCTTGATGGGCGTGGCGCCGGTGAGATCTTTTTGGCCGGGAGCGGTTTTGATCAGGCGCGTGGAGTCTTCGACCGCGACGGTGATTTCTGCGCCGGCGTCTGTCGCGAGGATCAGCGAATTGCCGGAGATGGATTTCACCGTCCCGACTGGACGCGATGCTGCGGTTTGAGCATTGGGGGCGGGAGATTGTTGCGATGCCTCGACGGTCAGCGTCGATGCGCTGAGTGCGAGAAGCAGCGCGAGCATGGGCCTGGACAATTTCCTCGAGATCATCAATCGCTCCTACTTCAGAGGAAAACGGTGGCGGGTCTGACCACGGTGTTGCGGGGCCACACTATCCCTCAATCTTTCTTCTCTATTGTGACGCAACAGGTTCCCGAATGTTTCAGGATGTTGGGGGTGTGTCAACATTGTGGCTAATTAGCAGGCCTGCGGGACGATTAGATACGGGGATAGATTCACGCGGAGTTTGTGGCGCGCTGTGTCGCTTGGGTTACTCGGAGCGGGCGCAGTCCGCCTAGGCGGACGGCCCTGCGACTACAAGAATATGTCTCACAGTTGGGCCAGGAGTAGATCGCGGAGTTTGCGTTGATGGTTGGCGCCGAGCTTGGCACCGTCGAGCGTGAGATAGAAAACGTCGATGGCGCGCTGGCCTTCGGTGTCGATCAGGGCTACCTCGAGATTGCAGCCGTATTGGGCCAGGACTGAGGTGATTTGATAGAGGAGGCCGGGGTGATCTTGTGTGGCGATTTCCATTAGCGTGGAATGCGCGGAACAGAAATCGTCGAAGCGGATTTGAGTGGAGACTGGAACCTTGGGCAACGCGGGGCCGCGGAGATTTTTTCTCCCGCGCATCAGGCTTTCCAGGCTGACCGTGCCGCAGAGCACGTCGGTGATGCTGGCTTTGAAGCGATCCATTTCAGTGGGATTCAGTTCGAGAGTGCGATAGGGATCGGTGAAATGAAAAGTGTCGACGATCACGCCGCCGGAATTCGCGAAGGCTTCCGCTTTCCAGATGTTCATGCCCCAGGCGGCGATGGTGCCGCTGATTCCGGCGAAGAGCTGCGGGCGATCAGCGGTGAGAACAGTTAGCTCGTAGATGTGACCGTGCGATTCGAGATGCAGCTCGACCGCGGAAGTTTCCAGGCGGCGCGACATTTCGAAATGGCGCGCGACTTCCTGAGGCGAATGCGCGAGGAGATAGCGGCGCGGCAGACCTTCGAGAAATTCGCGGAGATCGTGGCGATTGGCGTCGGTCGAAACCAGGGGAATGATGCGCTCGACCCATTCGCGGCCGTCGCGATTGGCGTGGACGCGCTCTTCATCGAGGCTGCGATTCAGATAATTCTCGGTGGAAACGTAGAGCTGCCAGAGAGATTCGGCTTTCCACGGAGTGAGCGCCTCAGGATTCACGGCGCGGATGTCGGCATAGGTAAAGAGGCAGAGCAGCTTGAGGCGCTCGGGAGTGCCTACTTTCTCGGCGAAGTTGCGGATCGTTTGCGTGTCGAAAATATCGCGGCGGAGAAGATTCGCGGACATTTCAAGATGATTGGCGATGAGATATCGGACTGTGCCGCTCTCGGTGGCGTCGAGGCCGATGCGCGGAAAGATTTCGTCCACGGCCTGCAGACTTCCTTCGATGTGATCGTCCTGGGGCATGCCCTTGCCGACATCGTGGAAGAGAAGAGCGAGAAACAGGAGCTCCGGCTGCTCGAGTTCGCTGAGAAGATCGGCAAATTTCTTTTCCCATTCGGAGGTTTTGCCGCGGAGATTTTGGAGATTCTCGATGGTAATGAAGGAATGGGCGTCCACGGTGTAGTGATGATAGAAATCGCGAATTACGAGCGAATCGATGGCCGCGAATTCCGGGAAGAGGCGGACGAGGACGCCTTGGGCGTGCATCGCTCGGAGGGCGTCTGTGGCGTGTGGCCCGACGAGAATTTGCTGGAAGTGCGCCCACAGGCCGGGAATCCCCGCGCCGTCGCTCGCGAGCGCGGGAAGGGCGGCTTCAACCTCGCGCTCGGTTTCGCGGCTGAGTCGGAGGCCATCGCGAGCCACCACTTCGTAGAGCGAAAGAAGTTGCTCCGCATCCTTGAGACCGCCAGCATCGCGGACGGCCAGGCGCCCGGCTGAGACTGTGAACGGCGAATTCGAGAACCTTGCTTTCCATTCGCCGAGGCGATCCGAGAGAGAGCTTTTCTCGGGGACAGCGTCGTCGAGAAGCTGCGTGGCAAGCGTGAAGATTACGCGCGCGTGGCGGAAATAGCAGCGCATCCAGTCGGCGGGCGGCATCGGCGTGTCCAACTGAACGGCCAGACCGAGATTTGCGGCTACGGATTGCAATTCGTAAGTGAGCGCGTTGTCGTCGCGGCCTTGGCGGAAATGGACGAGACATCTGCCCGCGGCGAGGAAATCGAAGGCGCGCTCGGCTTCCGCGTTGAGCTTCGGCGAGGTGCGGCCCGGATGGGGCGGAAATTGCTTTTCGCCGGCAAGTTCCGAGATGCGCTCGAGCCAGCAGGCGGTGTGGAAATCGCGCAGACCGCCGGGGGAATTTTTTAGGTTGGGCTCGAGGTGGAAGACGGTTTCGCCGTATTTCGCGTGGCGCTGGCGGGTCAACTCCGCGAGATTTTCGCGCAGCGCGGCACGATTGCGGGAGACCACGGTAGGCAGCACGTGATCGTGCAGCTCGGCGAAGAGACGCTCGTCGCCGCTGAGAAAGCGGCAATCGAGAAGCGAGATATTGAACTCGGGATTCTCGCTGTGGAATTTCGTGCATTCCGAAAGAGAGCGCGTGGACGGGCTAACGCGCATGCGCATATCCCATAACGCCTGGCAGAATTCTCTCGCGGCGCTCTTGACGCGCTCTTCGGTGGAACTGTCGGCGCAGAGAAAGAGCAGATCGACGTCGGAGTACGGGAAAAGCTCGCGGCGGCCGTAACCGCCAAGAGCGACGAGAGACAATTTCGACGCTGGCTTGGATTCTTGCGGAAAGAAATGACGGCAGAGATCGACGGCAATGCGGTCAACGAGAGCGGCGCGCTGCTCGGTTACGCCGCGGCCGTCGCCCGTGGCGTCGAAGTGCTGCTGGATTTTGGCGGACTCGGCTGAGTAGGTCTCGCGCAGAACTTGGCCCGGAGTTGACAACGCCATGCTGTTGATTGCCTTAATGGCCGGCGCCGCGGCCATGTTGCAGCGCGCGAGGGCTCATGCCTCTAGAGTGCATGCTCGCCTCGCTCGTCATTGCGGATGCGGATCGCTTCATCCACCTTCGATAAGAATATCTTGCCATCGCCGATTTTGCCCGTCTTCGCTGTCTTGAGGATTGTCTGGACAGTCATGTCCACCAGCTTGTCGGGCAGGACCATTTCGATTTTGATCTTCGGCAGGAGATCGACTTCGTATTCGCGGCCGCGGTACGTTTCGGTATGGCCTTTTTGGCGGCCGTGGCCGCGGACTTCGAGCACGGTCATGCCCGCGATGCCGATTTCGAGCAGAGCTTCCTTCACGGATTCGAAACGCGACGGTTGAATGATTGCTTCGATCTTTGTCATCGCTTCTAGTCTCCCGTTCGAATGAGCCTGCTAGGATTCGAGATTGTACCCTTCCTCGCCGTGCAGCGAGATATCGAGACCGCGGACCTCTTGATCTTCTGGAACGCGCAAGCCGACGAGAACATCGGTCACTTTGAGGATGATCAGCGTGCCGACGACTGCGAGGACCCACGCGATTGCGATTCCAACGAGTTGATTCAGGATTTGGTGAGCGTTGCCATCGAAGAGGCCCACATTTTGCGCGTTGCCTTGGGCATCTTTGAAGACGGCGTTCACCAGTTTTGTGGCGAAGAGGCCGGTGAGGAGCGCGCCGATGGTGCCGCCGGCGCCGTGGACGCCGAACGCGTCGAGCGAATCGTCGTAGCCGAACATCGATTTCACTTTCGTGACCATCAAGTAGCAGCCGACGCCGGCACAGACGCCGATGACTAGCGCGGACATTGGGCCTACAAAACCAGAGGCTGGCGTGATGGCTACTAGGCCTGCTACTGCGCCGGAAATTGCGCCGAGGACGCTGGGCTTGCCGTTGCGAATCCACTCCGCAGCGGCCCAGCCGATGGCTGCGGCGGCGGCGCCGAAATGTGTAGCTACGAACGCGCTGGTTGCCAGGCCGCTGGCGTTGAGCGCGCTGCCTGCATTGAAGCCGAACCAGCCGACCCAGAGCAGGCACGCGCCGATGAAGCTGAGAACCACACTGTGCGGCGGCATCGGTTCCTTCGGATAGCCGACGCGCTTTTTGAGATAGAGCGCGCAGATCAGGGCTGAAACTCCTGAGGTGATATGCACTACTGTGCCGCCTGCGAAATCGAGCGTCGGGAACGCGCCACCGCTGGAATTTAGAAGGCCGCCTGCGCCCCAGACCATGTGGGCCATGGGCGCGTAAACGATGAAGAACCAGAGCGTGGTGAAAATTACCATGGCGCTGAATTTCATGCGTTCGGCGAAGGCGCCGGCGATCAGGCCTGGCGTGATGATCGCGAACATCAGCTGGAAGACCATGAAAGTTTGCTGCGGAATTGTGGCGGCGTAGTCGGCGTTCGGCGTGGCGCCTACACCACGGAGAAATGCGTACCTGAAGCCGCCGATGAAGCTGTTGCCGTGCGCGAAGCAGAGGCTGTAGCCGACGAGCGCCCAGACTACCGTGATGATGGCCATCAGCGCGAAGCTCTGCATCATCGTTGCGAGGACATTTTTCTTGCGCACCAGGCCGCCATAGAAGAGCGCCAGGCCCGGGCCGGTCATCATTAGGACGAAGGCTGAGGAGACCAGCATCCAGGCGTTGTCACCGGCGCTGCGGGCGTCATTGGCTGATTGTTCGAGGGCGCGGAGGCGGTCTTCGCTTGGTTGCTGAAAGAGAAGAGTTGCTGCCGAGGTGGTGGAGAGCGGAGTGGGGGAATTTGTAGTGGCGGCTCGCGACACCGCGGCTAGCGGCCCGCAAAGCAGGAAACATAGTGCGAGAGTGCACGCTAGCCTGCGTCTCATAATTGGTTCCCCCTTCGTCCTAGATTGCAAAACTCACCTCAGCGGCTAAAGAGGTTGCGGAAAAAATCGGTTCTGCGGGCGATTCCGTCCTCAGAGTTCTTGTTTTTCGATCTGCGCGGGCGCCCTTTTTGTTCTTCCGCCCCCTGTTTCGGTGCTTTTGTTCTCCTGCAACGACACCACTTCCTCGGCCTACACTGCCGGAATCAGCTTGGCCATGCGTATCAGGTTGCCGGCCGTGGCCACCAACCGAAATAGCCAGTCCACCTTTTTCTTCCCGCGCACTTTCACTTGCCGCACAATGCTGTCCAGCTTGGCCCACCCAAACACTTTCTCCACCAACTTGCGTTTGCGTTGACTGATGGCCATGCCCGCGTTCTGCCGCTCCTTCTTGGTCAACCAATTCGGCCAATGGGCATTGGCCTCGTACTCGGCCACGTGAGGAATCACTTTGCGCCGTCGCAGCGCGGCGATGAACTTTTTCTCTTGATACAACTTATCGGCTCCCAGAGTGATGGCCGGCAGGCGTTTCTTCTTTACCTCGCCGGGGGTTCGGCCACGTTGCTGCAACATCGCCAGCGCCGCTTCCCGCTCCGCCTTGGTGCTCGACTGCGTCGCGCAGGCCGCCACCACCAGTCCGTTGCGGTTCTCGATCATCACGTGCCCCAAATAGCTCGGCCGCGATTCCGCACCGGCGCTTTTCTTGAATAGTCGCGCCTCCGGATCGCTCCTCGATTCGTGCGTGTCGCGCAACAACTTCTTCCCGCCCGCGCCACTCCCTTTCTCCGGCGGCTTCTCCTTGGGCACGAAACTCTTGCGGCTGGCCCACGCCTGGATCATCGTCCCGTCCACGGTGAAGTGTTCTTCGCTCAGCAGGTTCTTTTCCTGGGCTTGCCGCAGCACGGCCTCCAGCAGCCGCTGCGACACCTCGCCCTCCATCAGCCGCTGGCGATTTTTTGTGAACACCGTCACGTCCCACACTTCATCGCTGGCACTCAAGCCCACAAACCAGCGGTACAGCAGGTTGTAATCCAGCTGTTCCATCAATTGCGTCTCGCTGCGCAGCGAGTACAGCGCCTGCAACAGCAGCGCGCGCAGCAGCCGCTCGGGCGGTATCGACGGCCGCCCGCGTCGCGCGTACAGCGCTGCGAAGTGCGCCCCCATGTCTTTCAACCCGACGTCCACCATCTGCCGAATCCGTCGCAGCGGATGATCCCGGGGAATCCGCTGTTCCAATGGAATGTAACTAAAAACTTCACCTTGTTCTTCGTCGTGTCCGCGCATACCGCTTACATAGCAGAACTGCACAACAAATGCTGCACTCATTTCCCACGCAAACTCGATTTTTTCCGCGGCCTGTAAAGCCGTTCTTGCTTGGCGACGTTTTCGGCACGACTGAAGTCGTGCCCTGACAATTCATTCCGGTCATGCGGCATCGGTGATTGCGCCGATGCTGCTGCTGGAGACTTGGCGGACGTATTTTGCCAATACGCCGGAGCGATAGCGCGCCTCGGGCGGTTTCCATTGCTCGCGGCGCTTTTCGATTTCGCTGGCTGAGATGTTTAGTTGCAAGAGTCGCGATTCGGCATCGATGGTGATGGAGTCGCCTTCGTTTACCAGCGCGATGCCGCCGCCTACCGCGGCTTCCGGAGCTACGTGGCCTACGACCATGCCGTAAGTGCCGCCGGAAAAGCGGCCGTCGGTGATCAGGC
This sequence comes from uncultured Acidobacteriota bacterium, assembly GCA_963812645.1. Lineage (GTDB taxonomy): Bacteria > Acidobacteriota > Terriglobia > Acidiferrales > UBA7541 > Palsa-147. The sequence goes on along the minus strand of CAWEVU010000009.1, from coordinate 105,388 downwards.
CCACGGAATCCCCCAGACCTGCGCCGATCAGGGCTGACGTCGGAGAAAGCATTTCGCGCATGCCCGGGCCGCCTTTGGGTCCCTCATAGCGGATTACGAGAATGTCGCCGGGTTTGATTTTGTGCGCGAGAATTGCGGCGAGAGTTTCTTCTTCAGAATTAAATACGCGGGCGGGGCCGGTGATTTTCTTCATTTTTACGCCAGAGATTTTTGCGACGGCGCCTTCCGTGGCGAGATTGCCCTTCAGAATTGTGAGATGGCCGTGAGCGTAGACAGGAGAATTCCACGGATGAATCACGTCCTGATCTTTTCGCGGCTCGACGGAAACCTGGGAGAGCGTTTCGGCTACGGTTTTGCCGGCGATCGTCAGGGCGTCGCCGTTGAGAACGCCGTGATCGAGAAGAATCTTCATGACCTGCGGGATTCCGCCGGCGTCGTGCAGTTCGGTGATGACGTATTTGCCGGACGGCTTTAAATCACAGAGAACAGGAACGCGCGGGCGGATCTTTTCAAAATCGTCGATGGATAGAGGTACGCGTGCGGCTTGCGCGATCGCCAGAAGGTGCAGGACTGCATTTGTCGAGCCGCCGGTGGCCATTACTACCGCGATGGCGTTTTCGAATGCTTTTCGCGTGAGGATTTGGCTGGGAAGAATTTGGCGGCGGATGGCTTCGGTGAGTGCGCGGGCCGATTCGGCGGTGCTTTCGAGCTTTTCGGATTCGTCGGCGGTCATCGTCGAGGAGAATGGGAGGCTCATGCCCATGGCTTCGATGGCGGAGGACATTGTATTCGCGGTGTACATGCCGCCGCACGAACCTACGCCGGGACAAGAGTGGCGCTCGATTTCGAGAAGCTCGGCGTCGCCGATTCGCCCGGCGCTGTATTCGCCGACGGCTTCGAAAGCGCTCACGACCGTCAGATTCTTGCCGTGAAGATGGCCCGGTTTCGTTGTGCCGCCATAAACGAAGATCGCGGGAATGTTCAGGCGCGCGATGGCGAGCATGCCGCCGGGCATGTTCTTGTCGCAGCCGCCGATTACAATCACGCCGTCCATGCGCGCGGCGCTACATACCGTTTCGATGGAATCGGCGATCACTTCGCGAGAGACGAGAGAGAACTTCATACCTTCGGTGCCCATCGAGATTCCATCGCTTACCGTGATGGTGCCGAAAATCTGCGGCATCGCTTGGGCGTCGCGAAGCACGCTTACGGCGCGCTGAGCGAGATCGTTCAGGCCCGCGTTGCAGGGCGTGACGGTGCTGTAGCCGTTCGCGACGCCGATGATGGGCTTTTCGAAATCCTTGTCGCCGAAGCCTACGGCGCGGAGCATGGCGCGGTTTGGCGTGCGCTCGACTCCCTGAGTTATCAGCCTGCTTCTTTCATTCACACTCATGTGAAATTTGCCTTTTAGAAGAGGATGAGTTTATCGGTTGCCGTCGCCGCGAACCTATCGGAAATTTGGAAGATGCGTATCGAAAAATTCGCGACATTCGCGCTCATCCGGGTTCGGAATGCGGCGTGCGGCGGTACTGGGATTGCTTACATGAATTTGGGGCGCGAGACAAGTAGGCCGCTGTGCGAAATCAAGAAAATGCAGATCCTTCGCTGCGCTCAGGATGACAGCGCTTTGCTTGGATCATCTCATGTCGCTCAGTCGCACTGCTCGCTTGGCTACTGGCGGCTCCAGTGCGGCGCCAAATTCATTTCTTGCCGGCGGCTGCGGTTTCTTCTACGGCGATCGTGACCGGCTTCAAGAAGGTCATGCGCTGGCGCAGGCGCGCGCCTACTTCTTCGATCAGTTGGTGCTGCTCTTTGCGGCGCGTCTCGTCGAATTTCGGGCGGCCTGCTTTGTTTTCGGCGATCCATTCGCGGGCGAATTCGCCGTTCTGGATGCGCTCGAGCATTTTCTTCATGGTCTGGCGGGTTTGTTCGGTGACGACCTGCGGGCCGCCGGTGTAGTCGCCGTACTCGGCCGTGTCGCTAACGGAATAGCGCATGTAGTTGAGGCCGCCTTGATAGATCAGGTCCACGATCAATTTCAGTTCGTGGAGACACTCGAAGTAAGCGATTTCGGGTTGGTAGCCTGCATCCACCAGCGTTTGAAATCCGGCTTTGATCAGCTCGCTTACGCCGCCGCAGAGGACGGCTTGCTCGCCGAAGAGATCGGTTTCAGTTTCTTCTTTGAAAGTGGTTTCGATCACCCCCGCGCGGGTTGCGCCGAGGGCTTTGGCGTAAGAGAGAGCAAGTTGCTTCGCCGAGCCAGTGGCGTCTTGATGCACAGCGAGAAGCGCGGGAGTGCCGCCACCTTCGATGAAGACTTCACGGACGCGATGGCCGGGGGCTTTGGGCGCGACCATGGTGACGTCAATATCCCGCGGGAGTTGGATCGTGCCGTAGCGGACGTTGAAACCGTGAGCGAACATCAGCATCTTGCCTTTGGTGAGATGACGCGCGATTTCTTTTTCGTAGATCGCAGGCTGCGCGGTGTCCGGAGCGAGAACCATGATTACATCGGCCCAGGCTGCGGCGTCGGAGACGGAATGAACCGTTAGACCGGCGGCGATGGCCTTCTGGCGCGACTTGCTCTCCGGGTGCAGGCCAACGCAAACCGTGCAGCCGCTATCGCGCAGACTGAGCGCGTGAGCGTGGCCCTGCGAGCCGTAGCCGATGATGGCGATCTTTTTCTTTTGGATTAGAGCAATATCCGCGTCTTGGTCCTGATAAATCTTGGCCATTCCCTGCTCCTTTGTGTTTCGGCTTTCACTGCCGCTATCGAAATTGTTTCGATCAGACCGAGTGCGACGCTTCCGAGTCGCCCGAATCAGCACTCAAACTCGCTCCTTGCCGGGCGCGCGGGCGCTTCACTCCGCGCGTCATTACAACTTGGCCGGTGCGCACCATTTCGAGAATGCCGAACGGGCGCAGTACATCTTCCAGAGCGCGAATTTTCTCCTCCGTGCCGGTGATCTCGATGATGAGCGAATTGGGAGCGAGATCGACGACGCGGGCGCGAAAGACGCGCACGATTTCCATCAGGCGATGGCGCGATTCTTCGTGGGCCTCGACTTTAATCAGCGCGAGGCTGCGCGCGATGGTCGAGATGTGCGTCACGTCCTCGACCGAGAGAACGTTGACGAGCTTATAGAGATTCGCTTCCACGCGCTGCGCCGCACCTTCGCTGATTCCGGCGACAATGGTCATGCGAGAAATGCCGGGGCGTTCGGTGTGCCCGACGGCGAGCGACTCGATGTTGTAGGCGCGGCGGCGAAACAGCGAGGCGACGCGGTTCAGCACGCCGGGCTGGTTCTCGACGTAGAGCACGAATTGGTGGAGCGTTTCGCTTTCAGGCATCGGAGGCTTCCTCGACGAGCGGGCTCGGGCGACGGATCATGGCGTGCAAATCCGCACCGGCCGGCACCATGGGATAAACGGAATCTTCCTGCTCGACATGGAAATCGATCAGCGCGGGCCCGGGATTATTTCGCGCAGCCTCGAGAGCGGGCCCGACTTCAGCGCGCGCGCGCACCGACATGCCCTGGATGCCGAATGCTTCCGCGAGCTTAGCGAAGTCGGGGCTGATGATCGGCGTCGAGGCGTAGCGGCCGTCATAGAAAAATTGCTGCCACTGGCGAACCATGCCGAGATAACCGTTGTTGATGATTGCGATTTTGATGGCGATTTTTTCCTGAACGATGGTGGCGAGTTCGGGCATGGTCATCTGAAAGCCGCCATCGCCTGCTACGACCCAGACTTCGGCGTCGGGCCGGGCGAATTTTGCGCCGATGGCGGCGGGAAGAGCGAAGCCCATCGTGCCGAGGCCTCCCGAAGTGATTAGCGTGCGCGGTTTTTCGTGATGGTAGTACTGCGCTTCCCACATTTGGTGCTGGCCGACGTCGGTGACGACAACCGCATCGCCATGAGTGGCGCGCCAGAGATCGTGAATCACGTGTGCGGCGTAGAGATGGCCGCTGTCCGGAAGATTCTGAATGTCGCGGACGGCGGAATCGTGCTTCAGGCTGTTGATATAGGCGAGCCAGTCGCCGCGGTCGGTCTGCTTCACGCCGGGGAGCAGGTGCTCCAGAATCTCGCGGAGATCGCCGATGAGAGGAATGTCCACGCGGACATTCTTATTGATTTCCGCCGGGTCGATCTCGATGTGAATTTTCCTGGCGTTGGGCGCGTAGGTCTTCAGGTTTCCGGTGACGCGATCGTCGAAACGCATGCCAAATGCCAGTAGCAGATCCGATTCCTGAATCGCAGTGTTGACCCAGGCTTCGCCGTGCATGCCCATCATGCCGAGCGAAAGTGGATGCGACGCTGGGAACCCACCGAGTCCGAGCAGGGTTTCGGCCACGGGAATGTGCGCTTTCTCGGCGAAGGTCATCACTTCGCGCATGGCGCTCGAGAGAATGATGCCGTGCCCTCCGAGAATCACCGGCCTGCGCGCTTCATTGATCAGCGCCAGCGCTCGCTCGAGCTCCTCCGGCTTGGGGAAATGCACCGGCTCATGGCGGCGGACTTTGGGCGCGGCCGCTTCCCAATTGAATTCGCAGGACGTGTTTTGCGCGTCCTTGGTGATGTCAACGAGCACCGGGCCGGGGCGGCCAGACGCGGCGATGTGAAATGCTTCGCGCAAGCTGGGGGCGATGTCCTCGGCGCGCGTCACCAGATAATTGTGCTTAGTAATTGGCAGAGTGATACCGGTAATGTCGGTTTCTTGAAAAGCATCTGAGCCAATGAGCTTGCTGCCCACCTGGCCGGTGATGCAGACGATGGGCGAAGAATCGAGCATGGCCGTGGCGATGCCGGTGACCATGTTCGTTGCGCCGGGGCCGGAAGTGGCAATCGCGACGCCTACGCCGCCACCGGCGCGCGCGAAGCCATCGGCCATGTGCGTGCCGCCCTGTTCGTGGCGCACCAGCACGTGGTGCACGTGATAACGCGTCATCGCGTCGTATGTGGGGAGAATCGCGCCGCCCGGATAGCCGAAGACGCACTTCACGCCGAGGCGTTCAAGACACTCCCACACGATCTCGGCGCCGGTCTTGATCACTTTTCGCGGCTCCTCTTCAGGCGCGGACGCTTCGGGCGGCCGACGCCGCACCGCGCGGTCACCCGTCGAGCTTTTATCTGATTTCATCTAGTAGGCCTCATTTTAGCCTTGAGAGTCCAATTTATATTGCTGTCGGATTCGATAAATGTCGCTTATGGCCCGTACGCGGCTTTGCGCAAGAGCCCCACGCGCCAGTACGGCGCATGGGGCACCGCGTCGCGACGCGAGCTACCTAAAACAAAAAACCCGCCTGCCAGCTTTTTCTCTGGCGGCGGGCTCGAAGAGCTGATTTGCTTTGCTTCTAGCTCAGCAACCCCCGGCGCCAGAGGACACGCCCGATACTACGACAGTAAGGCATACGGGTCGAATCGCGTTCTGGCTCAGGTGCGGCATCGGACAAATCTAGTCGCTCGTACGTTAGTTGTCAACGATGGAATGGTGGAGCGGTTCAATCCGAAGTGCGAGCGGCGCTATTTCGAACGGCAGGAACCGGAGTGTTGCCGGTAGAAGCTTCAGAAACGCGCTTCGCCGCGGGATAGCAGCCCAGAATGCGAAGCTTTTCGGCATTGGCGCGCAATTCATCGAGCGCCGCGGCCACATGCGCATCGGCTACCGAGCCTTCGATGTCCAGGTAGAAACTGTAGTGCCAGGGGCTGCCCTTCAGCGGGCGGCTCTCGATTTTCAGAAGATTAATTTCGCGGTTCGCGAAAGTGCCGAGAGCCGAATGCAGCGCGCCCGGCTGGTGCTTCAGCTTCACGACGAGAGAAAGCTTGTTGGCGACGGGGCTAACGCGCGGCTCGTCCGAAAGCAGCACGAAGCGCGTGTAATTTTCGCGATGATCTTCCAGATGTTCTTTCAAAACCATGCCGCCATAAATTTCGGCGGCGCGCCGGCCGGCAATCGCAGCGACTTTCGGATCGCCGCGCTCGATTACTTCGCGCACGCTCCCGGCCGTGTCGCCGGCCACGACTCGCTGGATCCCGGGATTTTGCACGAAGAATCCGAGGCACTGGGCGAGAGCAACAGGGTGCGACTGGACTTCGCGAATTTGCGTAAGGCAAGCGCCCGGACATCCGATTAAATCGTGCGCAATCGGAATGGCGACTTCATTGACGATCAGAAGCGAACCTTCGAGCAGAAGATCGTAAGACTGATGGACGGACCCGGCCAGCGTATTTTCGAGCGGCGCGAGCGCGAGATCGGCACTGCCGGCGGGAATAGCCGCGAACAGGGCCTCGAAAGTATCGCAGGGCACGAGCCGTACATTTTCACCAAGCAGCGAGACGATGGCCTCTTCGCTGAAAGCGCCGCGCTCGCCTTGAAATGCGACGCGCGGAGTGTCTGTGCGATTTGGCATCGAGTGGGATTCCTCAGGCTCGCCGGGCGCTCATTCGGACTTGGCCATCGCGCGATCGAGCTTCTGTGCGAGCTCAGCAGCGCGCGTCGAATTGCCGATGCGCCGCTCGGCCGCAGCAGTCAACTGCAGCAGCAGAGAGCTGTCGGGCGCTTCGCGAAGCGCGGATTCGTACTCCTCGGCCGCTTCGACGAATAGGTCGAAAGACAAATAGGCCGAGGCGCGGCCGAGATGGCGCACTATAGCGTCGCGGGAATTCCACTCGGTCAGCAGTTTATTCAGATCGTCTTCATCGCGCGTGGCGAGCAGCGAGAAGGAAACTTGGTAATTCTTGCCCGCGGCGTCCTGCATTTTCAGCAACAGCGGCGCCGAGGCTCCGCGCCCGCGATACGCGGCCAACACCTGGCGAAAGCCCTCCGAGTCGAGCGAACCATTCGCTCCTGGAACTGCGGCTTGACGCCAGAGTTCGTGCTCGCTGCGCTGCGGCGAAAGCGAGAGCGTGACGTCGCCCTGAATTCCGGCGGTTCTCCAGCGAACGATCAGATGCTCGATTTCGGCCGTGCCATCCGACGGCGGAGACATAAAGATGGACTCATCGGGCGACGCTCCACGCGTGAAAGCGGGCTCGGCATACTTCGCCATACCCTGAAGTATCGCGCCCTGCTGGACCGCGAACCAGCCATCGGATTTGGAAATGGGCTTGCGGCCTTCGGCGAGAACCACGGTCATGCTACCGGGCCCGGTGCAGCGCAGTTGTTCGCCCGCGATCAACGGGCGCCGATTGCCGTTGCCGACCGCCAGCGGGCGCGGCGTGTCGTTGCCTGATTCTTTCACTTCGGCTTTGCAATTGACGTCGGTAACGATGCCGGCAAACGCGGTCTGTTGCGCCCGCGCAGTTCGCGGAGTGCCGGAGAGCGCAGCCAGCACCAGCAGCAAGCCGGACACGCGCAGCCAGGACGGGAGGATTTGAATAGTCTTAGTGTCCACGAGTTTCTTCATCGAGCGGCCTGTTGCCGCCCTCGTCCTGTTTGAACAATAACAAACCCCATCCCAGCGTCAATAGATGCGCAATGAACTGGACGGTGCTCACCAGGCGTCGTTCCACCAGGCCTTCAATGAGCAGCGCCGTAGCGACGAAGAGCGAATCGTCCCACATCAAATGGTGCACGTTGACGGCATAGACTCCCGCCGCAAAGGCGACGACGGCGGTAATGACAGTCAAAACGGCACTTAGCCTATGATGCGCAATCCCGCCGTGGGGTTCCGCGGCTCGATAGCGCCAGCGCACCAATGCCACAGGAATCAAGACGAGAAGCGAAAGCGAGATGTCGAGCGCCGTGCGGCCTTTGAAAGTCAGCTTCTGCAGCGGGTGGTGCAGCAGCGTATAGGCGGCGCAAGCGTGAATGTAGACGCCGGCAAAGAGCTTTCCCCGGTGGCCGGGAAGAATGTGGCGATCGCCGCTGGAGGTCGCCTGTTGGCCGCGGCCAATCAGGACTATCTTTCCATCCAGCAGGTGCGCATCGGTGCCGATTCGCGAATCGTCCCATGCAATCGTTCGCGCGATGATTCCATCGAGTGGGCCGTAATTCACATAGAACTCGGTGGAGTTGAATCCTTCCTTGGTGACGTTGCTCACACGATCGATCGCCCAGGAGGCCCATTTGGCCGGTGGCGCTATCGGTATTCCGGCCGTCGCGGCGGAGAGCGACGGGACGGTCCAATCCTGCGTGTTGTGATTTTCGTCGAAGTAGTGAACGACGACGGAATCGACCATTTTCTTGGGCGTTTCGTCCTCTCCGGCCAGCGGAAAGCCGGCGTATGCCGCGAGCGGGGCGTAATCGGGTTCATAAAGCGCGAACGAAGGTCCGAGCAGCAACGATTGAAACGTGGCAACGTAAATCGGCACGGCCAACCGCGAACTGGCGGGGTCGGGCTTCCTCAGCTTCGCGCAGTAGGTGAGAAATTCGTCGTCGTCCGACATCTGATCGGGATAGGGAGTGAAATCGACGTCGACGCCGATGGCGCGCGGGCCTTGTGCGGCGATTTTCCGAATCAGATTTTTGAGCTGCTGGCGGTCGGTATAATCGTAGTCGTGCGAGGTCGCTCGCGTTGTAGGGATGCCGGTGATGTCCACCACCGTGACCTCGAGATTGGCCGGATCGAACTTGGACATGAGTTGGAGCTGCAGTACGTCGTAGGTGGACTCGCGGAATTGCTCGCCGAACGCGGTCTTCTCGATGCCCCAGTTCACCGTCGTGAGCAGCAGTGCGATCGCCAAGCCGACAAGAACGTCGGCGATGATGTGGGAGCCGTGATGCGCGGCGTGCGGCTCGGCGGATTTCGCGGGAGCTCGGCGCGCTGTGGATGATTTGGCCGGAGGTGAGGGCTTGCCGCGACGGCGATGCTTCATGGCGATCCGGCTCGTCTTCCCGGGGACACCGAATTTCGGTGCGGTCCATACTAAGTAAAGAACCCTGGTGCGTCAATCGAGGCTGCTTTTGGCTTGCCGCAGGCGACTGCCGGTGTGCTTGTGATTCGGAGCTTGACGCGATGTGCATGCCGTCCTACCATTGCGAAAGCACGCTCGAAAGGGCGTGCACCGAATTTCATGCAGAGTGGCTGAGGGGTACGGGCCCTACGACGCCACGACAACCGGACCAGGTAATTTAACTGGTCGCTCGGTGCCAATTCCCGCCCGGTTCGCGGGGGACATGGAGATTCGGAGAATGGGTGTCGACCGCTTCGCGGTCGCGCGTGAACTGAGCCTCATTCCCCTAAACCCGGATGAGGCTTTTTGTATTTATAGGCGCGCAGGGCCCAGCGCAGCCCCGGAGATAAGGCCATGAGCGTGCATTACTCGTTGCGATGTCGCGAGTGCCATCGTGACCACGGCAATAAACCCTCGTCAATCTGTGAAGACTGCATGGCTCCTCTCGAAGTGCATTACGATCTTGATGCTGTGCGCGGGAAATTCACTCGCGAGTCAATTGCTTCGCGTCCGGCGAATCTTTGGAGGTATGCGGAGATGCTGCCGAAGCCGGAGGGGTATGATTCGGGGCTGCCTGTAGGAATGACGCCTCTTGTGACCGCGCCGCGGCTCGGGCAGCGGATTGGCAGTCGGCGGCTTTTGGTGAAGAACGACGCGGTGTGTTTCCCGACGCTCTCGTTTAAGGATCGCGTTGTGGCGATGGCTTTGGCGCAGGCGAAGAATTTTGGATTTGAGACTGTGAGTTGTTCTTCGACTGGGAATCTCGCGAACGCAGTTGCGGCGCAGGCGGCGCGGCATGGCTTCGAGGCTTGGATCTTTATTCCCGCGGATCTTGAGGCGGCGAAAGTGGTCGGGACACAAGTTTACGGGGCGCGCGTTACGCGGATTGCGGGCAACTATGATCAGGTGAATCGGCTGTGCTCGCAGATTGCGGATCGCTATCGCTGGGGATTCGTGAATATCAATTTGCGCCCGTACTATGCGGAAGGATCGAAGACGGTCGGGTATGAAATCGTCGAGCAGCTTGGCTGGCGCTTGCCGGACAATGTGGTGGTGCCGATGGCCGGGGGCTCGTTGATCACGAAGATTAGCAAAGCGTTCGGCGAACTCGTTGCACTGGGTTTGGTTGCGGCGAAGACCGTGAAATTTTTCGGCGCACAGGCGACGGGCTGCTCGCCGATTGCCGATGCGGTGAAAAATGCTAAGGATGAGATCGATCCGCAAAAGCCGAAGACGATTGCGCGCTCTTTGGCGATCGGAAACCCGGCCGACGGAATTTATGCCACGCGCGTGATTCGGTCGAGCGGAGGCTGGGCGGAAGATTGCTCGGATGCGGACATCGTGACCGGAATTGAATTGCTGGCGGCGACCGAAGGGATTTTCACGGAGACCGCTGGCGGAGTGACGGTCGCGTGCGCGCAATCGCTCATCGCGCAAAGTCGCATCGGCGCTGATGAGGAAACGGTCCTTTGCATCACGGGCAACGGCTTGAAAACGACCGACGCGCTGGCTGGACGTTTTCAACTTGAAGACGCGATCGAGCCGAAGATCGCCGCGTTTGAGAAATTCATGGGGACTGCGGTGGCAGCCACAGCCACTGCCTAGCGCGGAATGGCCGTTCGCGTCCAGGTTCCGGCGAGCACGGCCAATCTCGGGCCTGCTTTCGATTGCGCGGCGATTGCGCTGACTCTCTACCTGCGTGTATCCGCCGAGCCGAGTTCCGCGCCGGGATTCGAGATTCGCTATCGCGGCGTAAATGCGGATCGTGTGCCTGCGGGTGAAGAGAATCTTGTTGTGCAGGCGATTCGAACGTATGCCGCATCGGCGAAGACGGCGATGGCGGGCGCTCGAATTGAAATCGAAAACGAAATTCCCATCGGCGTAGGCCTCGGATCGAGCGCCGCGGCAATTATCGCGGGATTGTTGATTGGCGCGGAACTGGCGGGAGGCAAGCCCGAACGCGCGCTCTTGCTCCGCGAAGCTGCTGCGCTCGAACATCATCCCGATAACGTCTCGGCTGCGCTTTGCGGCGGCTTCGTCGTGGCCGCAACGACCGGCGGAGAGGGCGGCAGCTTAGGTGAAGTACTTTTTCATCGCTGCGATGTTTCGGATTCGCTCGACTTCATTGCCGTCACCCCGGGTCGTCCGCTGCCGACGGAAAAAGCGCGCAGCGTGCTGCCCGCGCAATATTCACGGCAGGATGTAGTGCAGAATTTGCAGCGCGTCGCGCTGCTGACGGCAGCCTTTTGCTCCGGCAGCGGCCTCGCGCCAGAGTTCTTTCGCGATCGCATACATCAGCCGTATCGCAGCGCGCTGATTCCGGGCATCGCGGATTGCCTCGAGTTCCGCCATGAAGGTCTCGGCGGCGTGTTTATCAGCGGCGCGGGATCTTCGGTAATGGCGATTGCCACGAAGAATCCCGCAGAAATCGGTGACGCCCTCGTCGCGAAGTTCAGCCGCAACGGAGTAAAGGCTCGCGCGACGCATCTCAAAGCCGACAATCGCGGCGCGCAAGTTTTTAAGTAGCGCCGGCTTGCCCTGATCTTCGAAGGGCGTCCCCGCCGGCATCCGACGAGCACTCGCCCATCACAAGCACGCGTCACGCGCGGACCGTGCGAGTCAATCGGCGCAATTCATTTCACCTTGCGATCCGCGAACGACTGGTGCACTTGCCGACATTCGGGGTCGTAGGATGCCGGCGGGGACGCCGGCGCTACCGTGCCAGGACACACTTCCGTGCGTCTGCGTTTACCTGAATCGCCTCGCCGCTTATACTTTTTCCTGGCTGCTGCAGAATTAGGTGGATCTGACGCGGCGCCAACATCGACTCATGGCCACCGCATTTCTACAATGTATCGAAGCTAGCTGCCGACGGCGGTACTCGCTCGAGGCGCGCGAGTACCGGTGCGAAGCGTGCGGCGGCCTGCTCGATGTCGAGTATGAAATGCCGGCGCCAGACCGCGCGACGCTGCTGGCATCGTGGCAGAAGCGCAAAGCGAGCAGCGCGATCGAAGACCAGAGCGGTGTTTGGCGATTTCGCGAACTACTTCCCTTTGTTGTGGAGGGCAAGGGCGTCGTAACACTGGCGGAAGGCAACACGCCTCTCGTCGAGGCTCCCCACGCAGGCAAATGGGCAGGCGGAATGAAGTTGACGGTGAAGCATCAGGGAGCGAACCCGACCGGTTCCTTCAAAGATCTCGGCATGACCGCCTGCGTCTCGCAGGCTGCAATTCTTGGTTGTGGCGTTGTCGCGTGCGCTTCGACCGGAAATACCTCGGCGTCAATGAGTGCCTACGCTGTTCGCGCCGGTATGAAATCTCTCGTCTTCGTGCCGGCCGGCAAGGTCACGCCTGCCAAGCTCGCACAGGCGGTCGAGTTCGGCGCAACTGTTATCGAGGTCGCGGGAAATTTCGATCAAGCGTTTCAACTTCTGCAGTCCTTAACGCGCGAACTGAATCTCTACCTCGTGAATTCGCTCAATCCATTTCGCCTCGAAGGCCAGAAAACCATCATCTTCGAAATTCTTGAGCGCCGCGGCTGGCGCGTGCCGGATTACATCGTCGTTCCGGGCGGAAATCTGGGGAATGTTTCGGCGATAGGTAAAGGATTGTGCGAATTGAGGCGATGGGGATTTATCGACAAGCTGCCGCGGCTCATCGTGACGCAAGCTGAGGGCGCAAATCCCTTCTATCGCATGCTGGCAGCAGGTGCTGCCGAGTTGACGCCAATCGCGGAGCCGCACACGGAAGCGACCGCCATTCGCATCGGCAATCCAGTGAATTGGAAAAAAGCTCTTCGGGCGATTCGCGCAACGGATGGAATCTGCGAGTCGCTGAGCGATGATGAAATCTTCGAGGCCAAGGCCGCTCTGGCGCGCGATGGGATCGGTTGCGAGCCTGCTTCGGCGACGACTGTGGCGGGGATTCGCAAGCTGCGCGGCAGCGGAAAAATTGAACCCGGCGCGGATGTGGTTGCGATTCTCACCGGGAATCAGCTGAAGGATCCAGAGAGCAGTTTGCGTCGCCGCAGCACGGAGGATTTGGCGCGCCAGAGAATCAGCGTAGATGCCGATGCCGGCAAATTGCGCTCAGCACTTGAGCGGTTTCTTAAGTAGCGCAGGCGCTACCCTTGCAACAGCAACTCTTTGGCGCGCTCGGCGGCTTTCACTACGGCCTTGATTAGCGTTACGCGCAACTTGCCATCTTCGAGTTCGAGAATGCCATCAATCGTGCAGCCGGCGGGAGTGGTGACCGCTTCCTTCAATAGGGCTGGATGATCGCCAGTTTCCAGCACCATACTCGCAGAGCCTTCCACCGTCTGCGCCGAAAGCAGCGTGGCCAGATCGCGCGGCAATCCCACCTTCACGCCGGCTTCGGCCAAAGATTCCAAAATGATGTAAATGAATGCAGGGCCGCTGGCGGAAAGTCCGGTGATCGCGTCCATGTGCTTTTCATCTACGATCACCGACCGGCCGACGGCCTCGAACAATTTCCGCGCGGTTTCGAGATGCTCAGGCTTGGCGTGCGAGCCGCCTGCAACGGCGGTCATGCCGTGCCCCACGAAGCATGGCGTGTTAGGCATCGCGCGCACCACGGGAATGCCCGAGGGCAACACTTTTTCGATATACGACGTCGGCACGGACGCGGCGATCGAAACGACCAGCTTTCCTTTGTGCAGCGCGGGACGAATCTGCTCCATCACCGAACGCACGATTTGCGGCTTCACGCAAACGAGGACGATGTCGGCTTGCCGGACGGCCTTAAGATTATCGGTGAAGACAGTGACGCCGAGAGTCTTCTCCCGTGCCGCGGCTTTTTCAGCGTGAAAGAGAGTCGCGCAAGCGGCTTCGGGGCGGAACAGCCCGCGCTTCAGAAACGCCTGCAGCAAAATCCCGCCCATCTTCCCGGCCCCAAGGACCGCGATTCGCGGGCTCGATCCCATTCCGGCGCGCGGCGTGCGTGCGCTCGCGTGTTTCGATTTTGAAGTAGTCATCTCCACCTGCTTGCGGCTCGGCTGCAAATTTTCGCTCGAGCGGAAAGTCGTCATGAAATTTCTCACACCTGCTTGCGCGCTACAACGGAATCCTCGACGCGGCCGCGATATGGCAGCATCCCGCGATCGGCAAGCAGTTCGGCGTTCAGAATCGCGGCACCGGCGGCGCCGCGAATCGTGTTGTGAACGAGCACGGTGAATTTGAAATCAGCGAGACCGCAAGGACGAATCCTGCCAACACATACGCTCATGCCGCGTCCTGCATCGCGGTCGCGGCGCGGCTGCGGCCTGTCTTCCTCGCTGCTCACTAGAATCGGATGCGCGGGCGCCGTCGGCAAGCCAAGCTTTTGCGGCTCACCGGCGAAAGAAGCCAGCGCTTCGCTGACGTCGGCGGCCGAGGCGCGGCTCTTCAGCTTCACGGATACAGACTCCAGATGGCCGTCAATCACCGGCACGCGATTGCACTGCGCACTGATCTTGATCTCGGCAAATTGAATCGAATTCTGCGCGAGGCGGCCGAGAATTTTTCGCGGCTCGCTCTGCATTTTCTCTTCTTCTCCGGCGATAAACGGAATCACATTTTCCATAGCATCGAGCGAAGCCACGCCGGGATAGCCCGCCCCAGAAAGCGCCTGCATGGTGACGACGAAAACTTCGGCCACACCGAAGGCATCCTCAAGCGGCTTGAGCGCCATCGCCAATCCGACCGTCGAGCAATTCGGATTCGTCACCAGATATCCGCTGGTAAATCCGCGCCGCTCTTTCTGCCACGGAATCAGATTCAAGTGCTCGGGATTGACTTCAGGGATCACGAGCGGCACATCTTCATCCATGCGATGGTTCCGCGTATTGCTGATCACCGGATATCCCGCTCGCGCGAAATCCTCCTCGATCGGCCCGGCCACGTTCGAATCCAGCGCCGAAAGAACGAAATCGCAATCGAGATCGGGCGTGACTCCCTTCACTTCGAGATCCGCAGCCTCCTCCGGAATCGCGCATCCCTGCATCCACCGCACGGCTTCGCGATAGCTCCGCCCGGACGAGCGCTCCGACGCCGCGACCTCCGCGATCCGAAACCACGGATGGCCCGCCAGCCCGCAAATCATTTTTTGGCCCACGGCGCCGGTAGCGCCGAGGATGCCCACACGCCAGGTCATCGCGAGCCTCCGCTTGCGGCCTCCCGCTTGTCCTGCTTGCCGACACCCTTGCCAACCCATGTTCCCGGAGCATCCGGCCGCAGCGCATTGCGCACCAGCAGCGGAATGCGTTCCTGCATCAGGAAGTTGAAAGCCTTCGGATGCACAACTCTCGCACCGCGCTGCGAATGTTCGAGCGCCTCTTCGTAAGTAAGATTCTCGAACTGCTGCGCCGCCGCATCGTGACGCGGGTCGGCATCGAAGAAGCCGTCCACGCTTGTCCAGATCGTGAGGTCGTGCGCACGCAGAGCACAAGCAACGATCGCCGCAGAAAAATCCGAGCTGTTGCGGCCAAGCGTGGTAATCCGGCCCTCTGGCGTTGCCGCGACGAAGCCGGTGACCACAGGGACCGTTCCAGCTTCGAAATAGCGGTGCAGCGCCTCATTGATCTTCGGATACGACTCCGCGAGCTTCGGATGCGGATCCTCGCGATCGCCGTCGGTGATGATGAAATGAAACGCATCGATGGCTTCTGCATTCACGTCGAGCTTGCGCAGCGCGGCCGCGAAGAGGCGGCTGCTCCAGCGCTCCCCGAACGAAACGACTTCGTCCGTGATTTCGGCGGGAGTCTGCCCCTCGCCGCCTCCGGAAACGACGGTGGCCAGTTCCAGCGAAAGTTCGGCCAGCTCGATGCGCAGTTGGAACTCCTGCTCATCGCCGGAGTAAAGATCGCGCGCAACGTGCAGATGCAGCTGCGCGACGTCCTGAGCCTCGGTGAGCGCCGATTGCACGTCGCGAAGCCGCAGCGCGCGCGTGATGCTATAGAGGCGATCGGTCACGCCGCGCAGAGCCGATACCACCACGGCAACGCGCTCATTCTGCGCGGCTTCTGCAACGTGCCGCGCGGCCAGCAAAATATTTTCCGCCGAAACGAGCACGCTTCCCCCGAACTTCATCACCCGCACGCGATTCGACGGCTGCGACTCGTTCGCGCGATCGCCAGTACGCTCGAGCCCGCTCAGCACCGCATCGCTGCGGGCCGACTCCTCGTTCCTCTCGTAGTTCAGTTCGTTAGCCTCGGGTGCCATTTCATCCTCTTCTCTGACGGTGACCTTCGCTGGGTAGGCCCGCCTGCGTTTTCTGCCATCTGCGGCCCTGCTTTGCCCTTCGCAGCGTCCCGAAAACAAAAAACCCGCCTGCCAGGCTATCTTCTGGCGGCGGGCTCGGGCTGCTGATTTGGGTTAGGCTCAGCTGCCCGCGGCGCCAGAAGGCGTATCCGTAGTGGTGCGCGTAATGAGGCGCATCCACATGGCCGGCGACGGGTTCTGGCTCCGAGAATTCATGACCAACCCACTCTAAAGGTCGCGAACATTTCTGTCAACGGACAAAATGGCCTGAATATTACAATCTCGTGACAAACATTGATCTGTAGCTCATGCGTGGAGTGATCGCAAATACCTGGGCCCCAGTTTGCGCTAGGGTCTCGATAGTGCCTTTCAAGCCCAGATAGCGCACTTGACGTTTGCCTCGCCGTTTAACAACTGGCTAGAATCTTTGGTAATGGACGCGCAATCCTTCCGCGAAGCAATGACGGACGCAATTCGGTATTGGGAGCCTCGCCGGCTGATCTACAACGCCGTTCTGGCCGCGATCGTTTTGGCGTGCTTCTGGATCGGCTATCCGAAGTCGAAGGAGATTCCGACAATCAATCAGTTGCTCCTTGTCTTTCTTTTGGCCGTACTGGCGAACGTGGCGTACTGCGCGGCATACGTCCCCGACGTCTTCGCGCAGCTATCCGGTTTTCGTGAGCCGTGGCGCAAATACCGCTGGGTTGTTCTCGTGATCGGGCTCTTATTCGCGGGGGTAATTACCCGCTTTTGGGCGCTAGCCATGTTCTCCGCTTACAATTCTTGAAAGAATTTCCGCGTCGATACCTCTGGCCGCGAAGTGATAGTATTCGAAGCATGATGGATCGATTCACGATTGGGCTCGTCCAGATGAAATGCTCGACCACGGTGGACGAGAATCTGACGATCGCGCTGAAGAAAATTCGCGAAGCGGCAAGCCGCGGCGCCCAGATTATCTGCCTGCAGGAGCTGTTCCGCTCGCAATATTTTTGCCGCGAGGAGAATCCGGAGCTTTTCGGCTTGGCCGAGCCGATCCCCGGGCCATCAAGCGACGCGTTGGCTGTGTTGGCGAAAGAGCTGGGCGTTGTAATTATTGGCTCTCTGTTCGAGCGGCGCGGCTCGGGCGTCTACCACAACACGGCCGTGGTAATTGACGCAGATGGCTCGTTGCTCGGCCTCTACCGCAAGATGCACATCCCGGACGATCCGCTCTACTACGAGAAATTTTATTTCACTCCGGGCGATCTAGGATTTCCGAATTTCGATACGCGATTCGGCCGGATTTCTGTGCTGGTTTGCTGGGATCAGTGGTATCCGGAAGGCGCGCGGCTCGCTAGCCTCGGCGGCGCGAGCATACTCTTCTATCCGACGGCGATCGGTTGGCATCCGTCCGAGAAGCAGCAGCACGGCGCATCGCAGCTCGATGCCTGGCGGACAATTCAACGCTCGCACGCAATCGCCAACGGAATCTATGTGGCCGCGGTGAATCGCGTCGGATACGAAGGCACGCAAGATAGCGGGCTTGAATTTTGGGGCAATTCATTCGTCTGCGATCCCTTCGGCCAGGTTGTCGCGGAAGCGCCGACGGATCGAGAAGAGATTCTGATCGTCGAATGCGATCCGCGCCGAATGGAAGATGTCCGGCGCAACTGGCCGTTCCTGCGCGACCGTCGCATCGACGCCTATGCACCCATCCTGCAACGATGGCGCGATTGAGAGCGACGATCGCGCGACCTCCCGTCCCGCACGCCCTCGGCTACCGCATGCCCGCCGAATGGGAACCGCACGAAGCCACGTGGCTCGCCTGGCCTCACGAAAAAACCGATTGGCCTGGGAAATTTGAGCCAATTCCCTGGGTCTATGCCGACATCGTGAGGAATTTGGCGCGCGTCGAACGCGTCCGGATTCTGGTTCGCGACGCGACGATGAAACGGCAAGTGCGCGAGATATTAAAGAAGAGCGACGTGAATCTCTCCGCTGTCGATTTCTATCTCGTGCCCACCGATCGAGGATGGATCCGCGATTTCGGCCCGATTTTTATTAAGGATGCGGACGGCGACAGCGCGATCACGAATTGGCAATTCAACGGCTGGGCGAAATACGAGAATTGGCGCCGTGATGATGCCGCGACTTCAAAGCTATTTCCGCGCCTGAAATGCGCCGCCTGGGAGCCGATGCATCGCGAGCGGCGCGTAGTTCTCGAAGGCGGAAGCATTGATGTGAACGGCCATGGCGCGATGCTCACGACCGAAGA
This sequence comes from uncultured Acidobacteriota bacterium, assembly GCA_963812645.1. Classification (GTDB taxonomy): domain Bacteria; phylum Acidobacteriota; class Terriglobia; order Acidiferrales; family UBA7541; genus Palsa-147. Next base: position 86,984 of record CAWEVU010000009.1, on the reverse strand, counting down.
ATGTTTGTTGAGCAAAGTACAGGAGCGCAATCCGGGATTCGGACGCGAAGACTATGCGGAACTCTTTCGCGATTACTTTGGGGTTACAAACGTGCTCTGGCTCAATCGCGGAATCACCGGCGATGATACGCATGGCCACGTAGATGATCTCGCGCGATTCGTGAATCCGACTACGGTGGTCGCCGTCGTTGAAGATGATCCGGCAGATCTGAATTACGAGCCGCTGCAGGAGAATGTCGCGCGCCTCAAGAAAATGAAAGATCAGGCTGGCCGGCCGCTCAATCTTGAGACGCTCCCGATGCCGCGGCCGGTTTATTTCGACCGGCAGAGACTGCCCGCAAGCTACGCGAATTTCTACATCGCAAACAGAATCGTTCTTGTTCCGACATTCAACGACCCAAACGATCGTATCGCGCTCGACAAGCTGGCCGCACTCTTCCCCGATCGCAAGATCATCCCCGTAGCCTGCCGCGATCTAATCCTCGGCCTCGGCACAATCCACTGCATGACGCAGCAACAACCCCGTAGCGCCGGCTGCTAGCCGGCGTTTTTGTCGACAACTGGCTTGACTACACTTACGTGCGCCCGCCGCTACGAGGAATGTTCGGAGCGCTGGCGAATTACCGCTACGAAAGCGGTGGCAGAACGTGGCAAATGGCGGTCGCGCCGATAGATGAGTCCCAGTTCGCGCCACAATTCCACGTCCTTGATCGGAATCAGGCGCACTTTCCCAGCCCGCTCATCATCGGCGGCGTAGGATGCGCTAATCAGAGACACGCCAAGCCCCGCCGCAACAAATCGCTTGATCATGCTCACGCTCGGCAATTCCATCGCCACGTGCAGTTGCGAGCGGAACGGCCGAAAATATTTGTCGCATAGCTGCCGCGTGAATCCGGTCTTCGGAAAAATAAGCGGCTGTTCCGCAATGTCGGCGGCGCTCACAGACTTGTGCCGCGCCAGCGGATTCTTCGGGCTGGTCATCAGCACCACGCGATCGCGAAAAATCGGAAACACTTTCAACCCCGGCGACTTCACCGGCAGCGTCACGATGCCGACGTCGATCGATCCGTCTTCCACTCTCTGCAATATCTTTTGCCCGAAATTGCGATAAATGCTGATTTGCACTGCGGGATAGAGTCGCTGGTATTCGGCAAACACGTCGGGCAACACATACAGGCATGTCGCTTCGTTCGCGCCGATCAGGAGCTTGCCGCGCGGCGTGGCGGCCTGATCGGCCATGGCGCGATGCGATTCCTGCCGCATCGCGATCATGCGCCGCGCGTATTCCAGAAGCACTTCGCCGGCGGGCGTCAGCCGCACCGCTTTTCCCACGCGGCCAAAAAGCTTTTCGCCGTATTCCAATTCCAGTTGCCGGATCTGCGCGCTTACGGCCGATTGCGAGCGGAATACTTTGCGCCCGGCCAGCGAGAAGCTGCCGTTCTTGGCGACTTCCACAAAGGTATTGAGTTGGTCAAAATCCATGGAACTGGAATGAGATTCTAGCGAAAACCACGCCGTATCACACGCAGAACCGGGCCAGCGGCGAATGAACGCCATTCTCGCAGCGGCAGCGCCAAACTCCGCCGGCAAGCAAATCGGGGAGGAAGCTGACGTCCCGACCGTGGGGTGGGCCGAGGAGCGCGTAAAACCCGGCGCCGCGAGGATTCGAATCGGCGATCGAATTCCGCTTTTTCCTCCCCATGTTAATTTCTAACCCGCGGCCCAGCAGAAAGTACAACGTAGAATTTCGATAGCAACGATTAATTTTTTCGAACCCCCAAGTAGCACACGCACTCCCGCCTGTGCCTGCACAAATTGCAAATGCAGTGTCATCGTTCTAAAACGCGATCGCGAAGCAATCGACGCCATCTCAAGCTGGCGCTTCTCACACAGACCCTACATCCCAAAAAGGTTTTTCTGAATCTTTGAATAACCTTGCTCGCCGGCCCACAGACTGAGAGGCAAAGCCGCGAGTTCGTCCACCGCAGGGACTGCGTGGCCATCCTTCGATAGATCGACGGTCACGATATAATTTTTGCAGGAATCGCAGGCTTCAACGCGCAGATAATCGAATTCCTGCGCAGCGTAAACGCACAGCTTCTTCTCATCTTCTTCTCCGCAGGAAGGGCAAAGTATCCGCCGGAACTCCCATTCTGCGCCGCAGAACGCGCAGAGCAGCGAGCGGCGCGCCCCATCGCCTTCGGGACGCAGGATACCGAGCTGCGGCAAGCCACCGCAGAGCGGACACGATCCACGCGAGATGGAGGGCGGAGGCATTTCGATCGAATCGGCCAAAAATTCTGCATAGGGCTGAAGAAACGCCCGCGCGCAGAATGTAGCGGGCGCATCAAGCGCCGGCTCGAAGCGGCAGCCATTCTCCCAGTAGTCTCTCAGCAATTGCTCCCATTCGTTTGCGGGTTTGGCTGCCAAATCGCGTGCGAAGTCTGCGAGCGGAGTGGGCGCGACCGACGCTACGCCGGACAGAAATCCCGGGAACTGCGAAAGCAATGCGCCCGGCTCGAAATTTTGGCGAAGAGGAGCGCCGATGGCGCGGCGCGGCAGCGAGGAACGCCGCGAGGCATATTGAGCTGCGAGATCCTTCTGCAAGCCAGCGACGGAGGCGTAGAAATTCAGGACTTCTGCGGCAAACGGGAATTTAGCGGCGAGCGCTTTAGCGCAAGCGATGCGCGCGTCCCAGATCCATGCGCTCATTTCCGAGCGGAAGTATCGCCGGTGACCTTCTCGTACCAGAGGAGGTGATGTTTCCTGGCCCAAGCCCGCGTGACTTCACCGCGGATGATGGATGTGAAATCGCCGCGCACCATGGCGGTGCCCATGTACACGTGAATGATGAACGCGCCGATGGTGATTAACGCGGCGCCGACATGAACAATGACTGCGGTGTAGCGGAGAAAGCGCAGGCTCCAGGGAATGGACTCGACGAACCAGAGCCCGACACCGGAAATGAGCAGTAGAATCGCGCCCCAGAACATCACCCAGAAAAGCAGCTTCTGGCCCCAATTGAAGCGGCCGACGGGCGGCAGATTTTCGTCTTCGTTGCGGATGTAGTAGCCGACTTTTTCTTTCCAGGCGATGTCGACGGGGGTGATGTGCATATCGCCCAACCACAAGACATACATCCACATGACGGAGAGGAAGAAAACCAAACCGATCCACGGATGCCAGAAGCGCGAGGCCGGCCCGCCGCCGAAAATGGCGGTGAACCAGAAAAGATAAGGCGACCAGAACCCGAGGCCGGTGAGCAGCAAATAGATGTAAGTGAGGCCGGCGATCCAGTGATTGACGCGCTCGATGAGCGAGTAGCGCATAATGCGATCGCCGCCGTGAGTAACTGCGCCGCTGCGAACGGCTGCGCCAACGCCGCTCATGGATGTTCTCCATTCTTGTGATCATTATCGTCCTGGACGGTTTTCGGGCCGAAGCGCAGATAGTGGAGCGTGACGCCGATGATTCCGCCGACGATGGCCAGATTGCCGATCCACTTCAGCGGGCCTTTCCACACGCGCACGGTCCACGGAATTCTGGGATCCTTCGGCAGCCCGCCGTATAACTCCGGATTCTTGGCATCGTGCAGGACGTAAATCACGTGCGTGCCGCCGACTCCCGCGGGATCGTAAACTCCGGCATCGGCAAATCCGGAAACGTCGCGAAGCTGCTTGGCCCGCGTTTCCGCCAGTTCCTTCATTTCCGGTTTGGTCCCGAAATGCAGGCAGCCCGTGGGGCACGCCTTGATGCAAGCGGGCTCGAGGCCCACGGAAACGCGATCGCTGCACAGCGTGCACTTAAAAACTTTTTTCGAAGTGGTACTAAACTTCGGAATATTGAAGGGACAGCCCGAGACACAGTAGCCGCAACCGATGCAGTTTGCCTCCTGGAAATCCACGATGCCATTGGCATACTGCACGATCGCCGCGTCCGCGGGACACGCGACCAGGCAGCCCGGATCTTCACAGTGCATGCACTGGTCTTTGCGCATCAGCAACATCATGCTGCCGTCTTCGCGCTCGTGCTCGTTGAACTTGATCAGGTTCCAGTAATTCCAGGCCGTTTCGGGCATGGTCTGGTAGCTGTTGTCGAAAGTGGTTTGGGTGAAAGGATAGCCATTCCATTCGAGGCAGGCCACTTCGCAGGCTTTGCAACCGATGCACGTGGTGGTGTCCACCAGTTTGCAGACCTGGAATTCGCGGTCCATCCCGGCGCCTGGGACGCTCCCGGCATGTCCCGAGATCCTGACAATTTCCGTTGATGCCTGGCTCATCGTCCGCTCCCTACGCCTTTTCGACTTTCACCAGGAAGCCCTTGGATTCAGGGGTGTGCGCGTTCGGATCGGTCACCGTCGGCGTCAGCAAATTCGCCGGCGTGCGTGCGTTTCTTTCTGCATCTTCGTCGATGCCGCGGAAGCCCTGATGAATCGGCAGGCCGATCTGATAAACCTTCTTGCCGTCGATCATCATTGGTTTCAGCCGGCGAGTGACGAAAGCCTTGGCGATGTAAGTTCCGCGCGCGCTGATTACTTTGATTTTGTCCGCACCGCGAATACCCTTCTCTTCCGCCAACTCCACCGGAATTTCCACGAACGGCTCGGGAATCAACTGCACGTTCATGGGATTATTTTTCGTCCAGTAGTGATACTGCTCCGTTAGCCGGTAAGTGGTGCAAACGATGCTGTACTCTTCCGGGGATCCAAAAACGTCGAACGGCGTCTTGAATTTCTTCACCAGCGGATTATTCGACTGATTGGGGTGCAGCGGGTTCTTGATCGGGCTTTCAATCGGTTCGTAATGTTCCGGGAACGGTCCGTCCGCGAGCACACCGATTGGAGCGAACAATCGTCCCACGCCTTCCGGATTCATGATGAACGGGCCCATGTGATCTTTCGGATGGGAATCGGGCTTGAAGTCCGGAACGTCATTGCCCGCCCATTTCCCCGCCGCTTCGTTCCACCACACCTGCTTGCGTTCCGGATCCCACGGCTTTCCATCCGCGTTGCAGGAAGCGCGGTTGTAGAGCACGCGGCGATTGGCCGGCCACGACCACGCCCAGTTGGGAAAAATCCCCAGGCCAGATGGATCTTCGGTACCGCGCCGCTGCATTTCGGGAACGGCCTGGGTCCAACTGCCGGAATAGATCCAGTTACCGCAGATGGTCGTCCCGTCGTCTTTCAGCCATGCGAATCCGGGCAATTGTTGACCGGCTTTGATCACTTGTTTCGTAACCGGATCTTCCAGGTCGGCGAGAGCTTTGCCGTTGACCTCCATGGCTACTTGCGCAAGCGAAGGATGAGCTGCGTCGGCGTAAGCCCAGCTCAAATTCAGAATGGGGTCGGGGAATTTTCCGCTCTCTTTCTTGTACAGATCGCGGACGCGCAGGAAAATCTGCGCGATGATGTCCTGGTCGAGTCGCGCTTGCCCTGGAGGCGGAACAGCAGCATTTTTCCAGGTTACCCAGCGCGCCGAGTTCGTCATGCTTCCGTCTTTTTCCGCGAAGCCCGCGCAGGGCAAGCGGTACACCGTCGTATCGATGGTCTTCTGTTCGTCGGCCGTGATTCCCGGAGCTTTCCAGAACTCGCTGGTCTCGTCCTGATAAATTTCGCCGACTACGAGCCAATCGGCTTTCTTCAGCGCGTTGATGTTCTTGTTGGTATCCGGGCCGATCATCACGCCATTCATGCCGAAGGCCAACATGCCTTTGACCTTGCCGTTGTACATATCGTCCCAGATGTGCGTCCAGGAATAATCGCGATCGTATTTGGGCAGATAGTCAAAAGCGAAGCTGTTTTCTTTAGTCGCGGCGTCACCGTACATGCACTTCATCAGGGAGACGAAAAACTTCGGGGTGTTCGAGTAGTAGTTAAAAGATTCCCACTGCGAGGGTTTAGACGAAGTGGGCGTGGTACGCTTCAGATACGTGGCCAAATCCGTGTCCGCCGGAATCGGCGCTTTCAGATAGCCAGGAAGCGAGTCGAACAGCCCGGCCATGTCCGTGGCGCCCTGAATATTGGAATGGCCGCGCAGCGCATTCACGCCGCCGCCTGCCCGTCCGACATTGCCGAGCAGAAGCTGAATCATCGCGGCGGTGCGGATGATTTGCGTTCCGAAGGTATGTTGGGTCCAACCCACAGCGTAGATGATCGTGGCGACTTTCTTCGTGTCTCCGTCTTTGCGGACGGAAGTAAACATGTCAACGGCCTTCAGATATTGCGCCTTGGGGATGCCGGTGATGCGCTCGACGGTTTCGGGGGTGTAACGCGAATACTGCTGCCTCATCAATTGAAAGACGCAGCGTGGATGCTGTAGCGTCAGATCGTAGGCCACATTCGGCGGCAGCAATGGCGGCGGTGCCGGCGTCGCGGGATTTGCGGGCGCAGCGGCGTGCGCGGAAGTTGGCGTCGCCGCTGTTTTGCCGCTGAGATCGCCGCCCTCCTCGTAATTCCAGGTGGATTTATCGTAGGCACCCGATGTGGCGTTGAATCCGGAATACAGCCCATCCTCAGGAAGTTTGAAGCCGTCCTTTACGACAAACGCGGCGTTGGTGTAGTTGACCAGATATTCTTTGGCGATGCGATTGTTTTCGATGGCGTAGCGAATCAGCCCGCCGAGAAAAGCAATGTCGGTGCCGGCGCGAATTTGGCAGAAGAGATCGGCGGTGGAGGAAGTGCGCGTGAATCGCGGGTCAACAGAAATCAGCTTGGCGTTGCGGTTGCGCTTGGCCTCCAGCGCCCACTTGAACCCGCAGGGATGGTTCTCGGCAGGATTGCCGCCCATGATCAACATCATGTCGGTGTTCTTGATGTCGATCCAGCCGTTGGTCATCGCCCCGCGTCCGAATGTTGGTCCCAAACTTGAGACCGTGGGGCCGTGTCAAACACGGGCTTGGTTTTCTAAATAAACCAAGCCCAGACTCCTCATGGTCTTGACGACCAGATAATTGAACTCATTGGTGTCGGTGCAACCGCCGATGAAGGAGATCCCTTCGCAACGGTTCACCGTGCGGCCGTTCGCATCCTTTTCCACGAACGTCGCGTCGCGCGTCTTCTTGGTCCACTGCGCGATCTCATTCAGTGCCGTGTCCCAGGAAATGTCCTCCCAGTCCGTCTTTCCCGGCCGCCGCACCTGCGGCTTTGTGAGCCGGCGCGGATTGAGCATGTCCTGTTCCAGCGAAGAGCCCTTCGGGCAAAGCGTCCCGCGGTTGGTCGGATGATCGGGGTCGCCCTCGACGTGAATCACCTGCGGCGTGACGTTCTTGGCGCGGTCCCCAATAGTGTAAATCAGCACGCCGCAGCCGACCGCGCAATACGGACACGTGGATCGCGTCTCGGTAGCGCGCGCGATCTTCAGCTCGCGAAGCTGCGCGTAAGCCGGCCGCAAATCAAATCCGAGAACAGACGCAGCTCCACCACCGATCGCTGCGATTTTCAGGAAGTCCCTGCGCGAGGCTTGCATTGGGAATGAGCCTCCTTCCACCGCCGGGTAATTAATTACACCGTGTGATGCGGCACGTTTCTATTGCGTTTCAGTTTCCATGTCAAGTTACAGTCCTGTAACAATCGCGATCAGCCCCCGCCACGCCTCGCATTTCGGTCGTCCTGCCGCCGTGTTTTTGGAGGGAGCCCCGCATTTTTGTGGGAGCCCTCGCAAATTCATGCGGGGGAAGGAGCGCTTCAGCGCTCCGAGAAAGGCCTCGCCATTCGGGATGCGCTTTAGCGCCGGGCGTTCGTCCGCAAAGCCGTAGACCCCGCATTCTTGTCGCGCAAGTCTCCGCCCTTCGTCTGAGACTCCGCTCTTCGTGGGAGCCTCTGCCTTTCGGTCGGAGCCCCCTCAATTCCTGCGCGGGGAGGAGCGCTTCAGCGCTCCGGAAAAGTCTCGTCTTTTTTATCAATGCGCTTTAGCGCTGGGAAACCTCCACGGCTAGCCCCTGAAGCCGCTCGCTTGCGCCATCGCGTCGCGCCCTGACACGAGGCCACTTTGCGCTCCTTGACAAAGCACTATGCAGGCGAGAGCATCGCTACTAAGTGGAGGCCCCTCCCAATGGCACCAGTTCGCCGTGACTTCATCAAGGAACTCTTAGCCTCCGGGGCATTATCAGGATTATTTGCGTCCCCAGCCGCCGCCAAGACCGCCGCCAAACTTCTTGCGGGAAGCGCAGGACAAGAACCCCAACAGGAATTTGACACGCGCTCCCGCGACTTCTGGACTTCCTTCGCCGACGCCACCGATGACTCAGCAAGACCGGGAGTCCATCAGCGCGGCAAGCCCTCGCACGGCGGCTCGGATCTCGGCCGCTCCCCCGTCTTTCTCCAATTCAACAAGAAACAAGGCTTTCGCGCCGTCAGCGACATCAAAGCCGAAGAACTCCTGCAGCACAATGGCGACGTCACCGTCGGCCTAAATGTCACCGGCTTCAAAGCCTCCGAGCCCGACAAGAAACTCTTCGAGCGCCTGCAGTCCGCGCAATTGCGTCTCGACATGATGCAGAACAAGCCCATTCTGAAAACTCTTGACCCCATGGCCTGGACCGCCATCGCCGCGCTATTTCCCACGAAATCCGGGAAAATGCCGCCCCTCGCAAACCTGAGCTTCGATCCCGGCGCCACCTGGCAAAAGATGCAGAGTGTTTTGCTGCCCGGCGGAACGGGCCGCTGGGCCGTCAATTTTTCGATTCAAGAAAAGGCCTCGATGTTCTCCCAGATTATGAAGCTGCTGATCACCGAATTCGGCCGCTTCGCCCCGGTCCTGGGAATGCCCGCAATCAGCGTGGGCGCGCTAAGCGCCTTCACCGCGTTCTACGCTTACGTCCATCCACCCAACACGACGCCGCTTTTCGAGACTCTTCCAGTCAACGTCTACGCCACGGCCCCGACCTGGAAGGACCTCGAGGAATCCGAAGGGCTTCCGCTAGCCGCCGGCGACTATGTCCTAGTCCCCCGCAATCAGCTCAATGACATCAAATCAAAGCTCCCCGACCTCGAATTGCAGCAAGGCTACATCGTGCCCAAGGGCACCACAGGCCTCGAGATCTACAACGCCGCCCTAGATACGAATAAAGTGCCCAGACGTAACCTACGTAACAGTAAGCGCCAAAGTCCGCCCCACCCAACTAGTAGGCGAAGAAAAAGAAACCTAATTTCGCAAAAATTTGGAGGTATGCACTCGTCGCGGAAGGTCTTCAGAGCCCGTCTGAGAACTGCGATGGTTTGTCAGGGCACGGCTTCAGCCGTGCCGCAAATGCCTCAATATCAATGCGGCTTTACAGGCCGCGGAAAAAATCGAGTTTGCGTGGGAAATGAGTGCAGCATTTGTTGTGCAGTTCTGCTATGTAAGCGGTATGCGCGGACACGACGAAGAACAAGGTGAAGTTTTTAGTTACATTCCATTGGAACAGCGGATTCCCCGGGATCATCCGCTGCGACGGATTCGGCAGATGGTGGACGTCGGGTTGAAAGACATGGGGGCGCACTTCGCAGCGCTGTACGCGCGACGCGGGCGGCCGTCGATACCGCCCGAGCGGCTGCTGCGCGCGCTGCTGTTGCAGGCGCTGTACTCGCTGCGCAGCGAGACGCAATTGATGGAACAGCTGGATTACAACCTGCTGTACCGCTGGTTTGTGGGCTTGAGTGCCAGCGATGAAGTGTGGGACGTGACGGTGTTCACAAAAAATCGCCAGCGGCTGATGGAGGGCGAGGTGTCGCAGCGGCTGCTGGAGGCCGTGCTGCGGCAAGCCCAGGAAAAGAACCTGCTGAGCGAAGAACACTTCACCGTGGACGGGACGATGATCCAGGCGTGGGCCAGCCGCAAGAGTTTCGTGCCCAAGGAGAAGCCGCCGGAGAAAGGGAGTGGCGCGGGCGGGAAGAAGTTGTTGCGCGACACGCACGAATCGAGGAGCGATCCGGAGGCGCGACTATTCAAGAAAAGCGCCGGTGCGGAATCGCGGCCGAGCTATTTGGGGCACGTGATGATCGAGAACCGCAACGGACTGGTGGTGGCGGCCTGCGCGACGCAGTCGAGCACCAAGGCGGAGCGGGAAGCGGCGCTGGCGATGTTGCAGCAACGTGGCCGAACCCCCGGCGAGGTAAAGAAGAAACGCCTGCCGGCCATCACTCTGGGAGCCGATAAGTTGTATCAAGAGAAAAAGTTCATCGCCGCGCTGCGACGGCGCAAAGTGATTCCTCACGTGGCCGAGTACGAGGCCAATGCCCATTGGCCGAATTGGTTGACCAAGAAGGAGCGGCAGAACGCGGGCATGGCCATCAGTCAACGCAAACGCAAGTTGGTGGAGAAAGTGTTTGGGTGGGCCAAGCTGGACAGCATTGTGCGGCAAGTGAAAGTGCGCGGGAAGAAAAAGGTGGACTGGCTATTTCGGTTGGTGGCCACGGCCGGCAACCTGATACGCATGGCCAAGCTGATTCCGGCAGTGTAGGCCGAGGAAGTGGTGTCGTTGCAGGAGAACAAAAGCACCGAAACAGGGGGCGGAAGAACAAAAAGGGCGCCCGCGCAGATCGAAAAACAAGAACTCTGAGGACGGAATCGCCCGCAGAACCGATTTTTTCCGCAACCTCTTTAGCCGCTGAGGTACGACTTGTCGAGCTATCGCTCTAACCCTGTTGCCCTCCCGCTCTCCGACTCCTTCGTCCGGCCCGCTGCCTCTCGTCTGCCGTCTGCGTATTTCCGCATGTAGTGCACTACCGTTCGCCGCACAGCTCTGCTAGCCTGACGCGGGAAATTGCCAATGCAGCGAGCCATCGTCCAAAAGAAAAAATGCTCCAGGGAGCAGCCTCTCCCGCACTTTTCTGATCGATACACGGAAACGCACAGAAATCGCCGTAACTCGCTGAAAATAAAGCACGGAGGTCATTTCTGATCGAGACAAAATCGCACCCCTTTGAGGCCCTAGTGAGCCACTCACAGAGGCGTCAGGGACCTCGAAACAAACCGAAAGGTGGCCACACGGTCTCTTGACGAGCTTTTGCAAGTAGGCTCCGAATCTTCAAGGCGCGCGATCGGAGGACTTGGCTCTCGCTCCTTTTCCGCGTCCCTTGCAAGCTCCTCCGGCGAGCGATAGAGTCCAGACTTCAATTCTGCACGCAAAGCCGGAGACGGTCGTCGTGGCTGAGACCTTAAAAAGCATTCTCCTCATCGTGAGCGCGCTCTTCCCCATCGTGAATCCACTCGGAGGCAGCCCCGTTTTTCTTTCCTTGACCGCCGATTACACCCGGCAATCCAGAAAGCTCCTGGCCTGGCGCGTGGCGTTGAACAGTTTCGTGCTATTGATCGCATCGTTCGCAATCGGAACGCACGTGCTCTCATTTTTCGGAATTTCACTTCCGGTGGTGCAGGTCGGCGGCGGGCTGCTGGTGATCTCGACGGGCTGGGCGATGTTGCTGCAGAAAGATGAGGACGAGCGCCGCTCCGTCCGCCGCGACGAGTGCGGCACAGAGACGTTCAGCGATGCTTTCTATCCGCTGACGTTGCCGCTCACCGTCGGTCCGGGCTCGATCTCCGTCGCCATCACGCTCGGCGCCAACGAACCGCGCCATTTCGGCGCCAACATCCTGGCCATTCTCTCGGCGGTCATCGGCTCGGCCATCATCGCCATCAGCATTTACCTCTGCTACGGTTTTGCCGACCGCATTGCTGCCGTGGTCGGCCCAAGTGGGATGAAGGTGATTCTGCGGCTCTATGCGTTCTTGCTGGTGTGTATCGGGGTCCAAATTTTCTGGAACGGCGCCAGCACACTCTTGAAGTCGCTGCCATCGGGTGCAGGTTAGCTCCGACCGCCCGGGCTCGCGCGGAATTTGAATGAAGACTGAAACGGTCAAACCTATCCAAGCATCAAATCTCGACGGAGGTCTTACACATGGCATCAAAATCCGACAAACGTGGCCCTAGCTATCAGCAGCTCAATGCCGGCGCGCAGCGCGCCAAGCCGTTCGAACACCAAACCGCCAATGAAATTCAGCCCTACGGAAAAGTTGTAAAGCTTCCCATCGCGCTGGACGAAAAAGTTTGCGCGGCGAGTGCCGAGAACTTGAATCAACTCCTCGCCGATACCATCACGCTGCGCGATCTCTACAAGAAGCACCACTGGCAAGTCGCAGGCCACACCTTCTATCAACTGCATCTGCTTTTCGACAAACACTACGGCGAGCAGAACGAATTGGTGGACACCATCGCCGAGCGGATTCAAAGCCTCGGCGCGATCAGTCTCGCCATGGCCGCGGACGTTGCCGAGACCACGCTCATTCCGCGTCCTCCCCGCGGCCGCGAAGAAGTTCCCGTGCAGATTTCCCGTCTTCTCGAAGCCCACGAGATCGTGCTGAAAGAAGCCCGCACCATGGCCAAGGAAGCCAGCGATGCAGGAGACGATGGCACCAACGATTTGCTCGTCAGCGACGTGATTCGCACCAACGAGTTGCAAGTCTGGTTCCTAGCAGAACACGCGGTCGATGTGCCAGTCGTTCGCGCCGATCAAGCCAAAGCCGCCGCATCCGGCCGCTGAGCGAGCAACAACAGCGATCGTTTCAGGGGAAAACAAGTGGCGATCGTCGCCAGAACAAAAGTGTGGGCGGCAATCCTCGCCCGCAAGACACCGCGGACGGCGACGCTCATGCGGAAACCATGCCGCGACTCCGGAGGTTGCGCAAAGCCGCGGCGTCGTTCGCCATCCAGCGAATTCGCTGTGCTACTCTATGCTCATCGTTCGCGAGCGGGCCTGTAGCTCAGACGGATAGAGCAGCGGTTTCCTAAACCGCGCGTCGGGAGTTCGACTCTCCCCAGGCCCACCATTCTCTGTCGCTGAGATTCACCGAGTTCGGTCATTCGGTGGATCGAATGCAGCTGCGCGCCCGGTTGTGACCATCTGGACAGAGCCGCACAAATGTCCATCTATTTTCAAGGCGGTCCTGGCAGCGTGCGGGGAGTTCGACTCGCCGGACGAGTGATTTTCCACTACGGCATCATCTAGAAGTTAGGCGGTGGCAGATATGGGTGTGCGAGGATGAGTCCGGGGCGGATGATCTTCGATTAATCTGACAGAAAGTCTCACCCGTAAAATGCGAAACGGGGAGAGAGTCCAGGCTCTCTCCCCGTCGCGTAGTGGTCGAAACTACTGGAGCGAAGCGAGAGCTTCGCAGGCTGTGTCCGTACCCTTTGCCGCGCCGCCCGCCGGATCCACATGGATCACGCCGGATTCGTCGCTGCAGAACGTGCGGTTACCCGTGGCGTTCACCGTGACCGGCACCGCATTCGAAACGTAGGTGCTGGCGCCGGCGTTGGCGCAACCCGTGGCTGCCGTCTTCAAAATCTGCAACCCGGTGTAGCTGACCGTGTAGCCGCTCTTCTGGCCAGTGGTGGTCAAGGTTGTATCCAACAAGTTCGACAAATCGCAGCTTCCCGGAGGTGCGCCACCGAAGTGCGCGAAGTCCGGTGGAAAGCCGTTGTTGTAGGTGGATTGATACGTGACCGCTGCGGTGTTCATGGTGCGCAGCGTGCCGACGGCCGAAGCTTCGTTGGCCGCAATGCGGGCCTTCAAGAGGTTCGGAATGGCAATCGCCGCGATGATCAAAATGATCGCCACGACGATCAAAAGCTCGATAAGCGAGAAACCCTTCTGACTCTTCTTCATCATTCTCTCCTTGAGGTGATAACCAAGTTGAACGAACAGCTTACGCACCCAAAAAGGGTCGAGTCGCTGGCGTCATACCCGCAGAGGTGCAACTTCTGTGCCAGCAAGAAACTCCGCTGCGCTCAGGTGTTCCAAATTCGCTAACCCTAACTCCAGCAAATATTTAGGGACGATGTAGTACTTCAAAATCAGGCCGCATTTCCGCCCAAATCCTAGCCGCCGCTTGAAACTGACAATTTTTGTCGACCAAAAATGACACTTGGGAGCGCAAACCAAGGCACCGAACCTCAAGACTAACCGACATCGAAGAACAATTAGGAACAGGTACCGCAGATTCGAAGTTCACCCAATCGGCCGTTTGGGCGGAATTCATCAAAACGTGCAAATATCGCAGGAGCTGAATACTTCTTGCCGGGGTTTCCGTTTTTCGCGCTTGGAATGCGACGCGTTGACTTGTCTCAGAGCGCAGCATAAGATTCGCGTCCATGCCTGATTCTTCTCCGCTCGCCGGACGCACGATTTCGCACTACCGCATCGTCGAGAAACTGGGCGGCGGCGGGATGGGAGTGGTGTACAAAGCAGAGGACACTACGCTTCACCGCTTTGTCGCTCTGAAGTTTCTGCCGGATGACCTGACCAAAGATTCCCAAGCCTTATCCCGTTTCCAGCGCGAAGCTCAGGCCGCCTCGGCGCTCAGCCATCCGAATATCTGCATGGTATTCGAAATCAGCCAACACGATGGTCAGCCGTTCATCGCGATGGAGTTCCTCGATGGCGTGACGCTGAAGCACCGGATCGCGGGCAAGCCGCTGGACATGGAAACACTGCTGTTACTGGCTATCGAGATCGCCGACGCTCTTGATGCCGCCCACGCTGAGGGCATCGTTCATCGAGACATCAAGCCCGCCAACATTTTTATCACCAAGCGAGGCCACGCGAAGATTCTCGATTTCGGGCTGGCGAAGCAGACGAGGCCGGAAACCGGAGCCTCGCAAGCGACAATGGCGACGAATGCAGTCGGAGGAGTAAGCGAAGAACAACTGACGAGTCCCGGAACCGCGGTAGGGACGGTCGCTTACATGTCCCCCGAGCAGGTGCGCGGCAAGGAACTCGATGCGCGCACCGACCTGTTCAGCTTCGGCGCGGTGATCTACGAGATGGCTACCGGGAGCGTGCCATTTCGCGGAGAAACTTCCGGAGTGATCATCGACGCTATTCTCAACCGCGTTCCAGTTGCTGCCGTGCGTCTGAATCCCGATTTGCCCGCGGAACTCGAACACATCATCAACAGAGCGCTGGAGAAAGATCGCAATCTGCGTTACCAGCATGCGGCCGATATGCGCGCGGAACTGCAGCGCCTCAAGCGAGACGTGGAATCAAGCAGCCGGGCGGTTCCCGCGGCAGAGCCGCAAATAGAATCAAGATCCGGGTCCGGCCGAATCGCTGTGGATCAGACATCCACGCCGAGTGGTCCCTCGACCGCCCCGATTGCCGCAGGGTCCGGTAGCACGCGTGTTCCGGTTTCGTCGCCGGTCGCCGCGGAATCATCAGCAACGATGGCGTCGGCTGCGACGCCGGCGAAGAAGGCCGTTCCGTGGAAGATTGTGGGCGTGGGCGCGGCGATTGTCGCGCTTCTAGCTTTGGCCGGGTCGTATTTCTTTCTCCATCGCGCGCCGAAGCTGACCGAAAAAGATTCGATCCTCTTGACCGATTTCACGAACACGACAGGCGACCCGGTTTTCGATGGAACGCTGAAGACGGCGCTGCAGGTGAGCTTGACGCAGTCGCCATTTCTAAATCTTGTGTCCCAACAAGAAGTGGATCGAACACTGAAACTGATGGGACGTCCGCCCGCTACGCGGATCACGCCCGATATCGGGCGCGAGATCTGCCAGCGCGACAATATCAAAGCGATGGTCCACGGGTCGATCGCAGGTCTAGGCAGCCAGTACGTTGTGACGCTCGAGGCCGTCAATGCCAACGGCGATTCACTCGCTCAGGAGCAGGCGCAGGCCGGCAGCAAAGAACAGGTTCTCGACGCGCTGGGAAAAGCCAGTTCGAACCTGCGCGGAAAGTTGGGCGAATCGCTCAGCTCGATTCAGAAATTCGATAAGCCTCTGGAGCAAGCGACCACGTCTTCGCTCGAAGCTCTGAAGGCGTTCTCGGATGGTTCGGCAGAAGTGTCGAGTGGAAATAGTCTGGGAGCCGTGCCCTTCTTCAAGCGCGCGATTCAGTTGGATCCTAATTTCGCCATGGCTTACAGAGGCGCGGCCGTGACTGCCAACAATCTGGGGCAGACGGAAACTTCGTTGGAGTATGCCCAGAAGGCATTCGACATGAAAGACCGCTCCAGCGAGCGCGAAGATCTTGCCATCTCGAGCTTCTATTACCAACAAACGAATCAGATCGACAAAGCTCTAGAGACTTACGAGCGATATCAGAAGAGCTATCCGCGGGACCAGCGCGCCTGGATCAATCCTGGGGCCTTGCACTTCAACCTCGGAGACTTTGACAAATCGTTGGCGGAGAGCCTCGAAGCGGTGCGCTTATCTCCGGACCAGTTTCTCGGGTACCAGAATGCGTCGAATGCCTATCGGGCTTTGAACCGACTGGATGAAGCAAAGGCCATCCTGAACGCCGCTTCACAACGCAACGTTGGCGGGGTTTTCATCCATGATAGCCTCGCGACGTTGGCTCTAGCGGAAGGCGACTTGGCAACTGCGGCGAGAGAAGATGATCTGGAAAAAGTGGATCCGCAAGGTGAACTAACTGTTCTCGATCGCGATGCCAGCTTAGCCGCCTGCCACGGACAAATGCGGCGGGCCGCCGAACTATTCAAAGAGGTGCAAGACAAGGAGATGCGCCTCGACCTCAAAGAGAATGCGCTCGATGAACTCGAATCAGCGGCCCTATTTGCAGCGCTTGCGGGAAACCGCTCAATGGCCGCCAGCGACGCTGACGCGGCGATCAAGCAGTCGCAGACGCCGACGCATGAAATGAACGTGGCCGATATTTACGCGCGCTCCGGCATGGACGCCAAGGCAAGGCAACTTGTTGACCAAGCTACAAAACAACGCCCCTTGGATACGCTCATCCAGTCCGTAAGCGGGCCGATGGTCAGGGCGGTTCTGGAAATGAACCAGGGGCACGCCGATAAAGCGGTGGAGTTGATGAAATCTGCCGAGCCGTATGATCGCAACAATAGCGAATCCCTCTACACTCGCGCCAGCGCCCTTTTGTTGGCCGGCCGCGGCCCTGATGCCGTGCAGGAATTTCAAAAAGTCCTGAATTTAAAAAATGCGAACCCGCAGGATCCAAATGTTTCATTCGCACAGCTTGGCCTGGCACGAGCCCTCGCCTCCGCAGGTGACAAAGAAAAAGCGCGCGCGGCGTATCAGGATTTCTTCGCGCTGTGGAAAGACGCCGACCCGGATGTTCCGCTCTTGCAGCAAGCCAAAGCCGAGTACGCGAAATTAAAGTAATTCCCAGCGAAGCGCCGCCGTTTGGTGCGCTATACGCAACGTGAGGCGGGCTTGTTGGCTTCATCGCCGCGCGACTTTCTGGCCGCGCCGTTTGACACGAACGATCACCCATTGAGTTCTGATCCGGGGGGACGATGAAAAGTAGACGTGATTTTCTGAAAGTTGTTTCGTCGTTGAGTCTTGTTGCGCCGGCTCGTGGAATTCCTGCAATCGTTCGCTCTGTCGCTCACCGCGATGACGCCGCGCCGCTTCGTTGGCCCAAGCCGATCGGCAGCCCTGTTCTCGAAAGTCTTCGCCCGGCGATCGAAAACTCGCGCGACGTTTTCACCCACGTCGACAAGATCGTGGAGGTCGCCGGATGGATGGGCTACGAAGAACTTCCCATGCCGGTGTACGCCGTGGCGAGCGGCGTGAAATTGACCGATCCGAACGACGTGTTGACCTGATGCTGGTGGCCAATTCGATCGACACGGCTTTTACCGACTTCCATACGCACGTCGAAATTCCAAGTGGACTACGACGGGCAACATTGGTCCGACTCGGACGCCATGTTCGCCTGCCTCAATCGAGCGATGAACAACGGCGTTCCGATGCTCGAGGGCAAATTCCTCGCGAGGTGACGCGATCCGAGCTCGACAAATCTTTGCCGGCAATATTGAAATGCCCATGCTTGATGAGAAATTGGAAGTACTCCACCAGATTGGCTCGGTGCTCTCCGAAAAGTACGATGGACGCTTCCACAATTTTATCAAATCGTGCCCGCCGCTGCTGTACGACGGAGGAAACGGGCTCGTCGAGCGCATGGCGAAGGAATTTCCGCGCTTCAATGACGTCAGCCCATACGATGGCCACGAGATCAAGTTTTACAAGCTGGCGCAGCTTGGGCTGTGGTTCTGCTATGCGACTTATCCAAAATCGGGTCCGGTACAGTTGAACGATGTCGCGAAGATGACGACCTTTCCCGATTACATCGTTCCAGCGGCGCTTCGACTGCTCGGCATCAACAGCTACTCACCGGCGCTCGAGCACGCGATCAATTCCTATCAACTGATCCCTCGCGATTCCACGCAGGAAGTTGAAATCCGCGCGCACAGCGTTTACGCTACCGCTCTGCTGCGCGAGGAAATCAACATAAGCTGCGTCCGCCGGATCAGCAGGTGATCATCCCGCAGGTAAATGAGCGGCTCTGGACGCACTATCACACGACAAATTGGCCCCATCATCTGACACGAACGATCATGTATTAGGGAACCGGGTAAGACTTGTCAAACTCGGCGTGTGCCCGCCGCGTCAGAACATGTACTTGATTCCCAACTGAATCTGCCTGGGCGGCCGATTGCCGTAAAAGTTCTCCGAAAGAACGGCGCCAAAATTTGCCGAGGGACAGGACGTAGTACCCGGGATGGAGCCATTTGTAAGCGCACTGCAAAAAACATGATTCGGCAGGTCGAAGTTCGGATGGTTGAACACATTGAAGAGGTCGCCGCGCAATTGCAAGCGATGGCGTTCACTGCGAAGCGAAATGCTCTTGGCCAACGAGAAATCGAGATCGTTGATAGTCAGGTCCGATTAGCGTATTGCGGCCCTCCGTGCCAAATTGACCAGCAGGGAGTGCGAAGGCGCACGGATTGAACCAATTCTCTGGCGTGCGGACGTGGGCCGGAGCGCTGCAGGCGGAATTGGCCGCCACGTTGCCGGCTTCGAATGGATTCGCGACTTCGTCCGGCCGCGCTGGATTACCGAAAGCCAAGGCGGCGCTAGAAGTGCCGCCGCCGAGAACCACGGTAAATGGATTGCCCGACTGCGCGGTCACAATTCCGCTCGCCTGCCAGTTATCCAGCAGAGCCTTGCGGAATCCGGAGCCATTTGCTGCGAAGCGGTTCAGGGGCAGATCGTAAACGAAGCTCACGGCCAGCCGCTGCGCAGCGTTGAAGTCTGACAGTCCGCGTTCCGCGCTCAGATCCTGCGAGTTCTGGGGAAGTCCGGAGCCACTGTTGCCCGCGAAGACCGCGGAAACGTCGTCAATCGACTTCGAGAAAGTGTAGGAAGCCAGGAACGATATGCCGTGGCTCATCCGCTTTTCTGAACGAACCTGCAGGGCGTTGTAGGAACTGTTGGCTTCCGATTCCACAAAAAGTATGGAGGAAAAGAAGCCATCGGGGGCGAACTGAAATTGCTGATTGATATCGCGCACGTCGGATAGAGTTCGTGCCTTTGGAGCCGACGTAGGCCACATCCATCATCCAATTGGCTCCCAGCTCGTACTGCAAGTTGGCGTTCCATTGCTGCACGTATGCATCGCGGAAATTGGGTGCAATGGTGTTGGCCTGAATGGAAGTCCCCGGCTGATCGAGAATGTCCTGAACCGTGCACAAGCCGCCCGAGCAAACGGCCGGATTTTGCTGGAACAATCCGAGATTATAGAAAGGCGGATTAATGCGCGGAAAGATGCTGATTTGCGAAATCGGATTGTCGTAAAAAACTCCGTACGCGGCGCGGACCACCCAGCGCTCCGTTTTCAAAGGCCGCCAGGCGAAACCAATGCGCGGGGCGAAGTCCGTTCGAGTGGCTTTGTAAACGCCGCGGGGAATTCCATTCGTTCCGGCTAGGATGTATTGGCAATTGGGTTGTGGAGTACAGGTAGCCGACGCCGGAGCTTAGATTGGGCACGCTGAAATGATTTTGCGCCTCCACCGGCGCGCCATTGTATTCATATCGCATGCCAACATTGAGCAGGAAGCGCGGCACCACGTGGATATCGTCCTGAATGTAGTAACCCATGCTCTTGGCGCGCAGGCTGTTGGCGGTGTTGCCGCTCACTGCCGCGGCGGCGTCCGGGACTCCGGCGAGCAACTGCGCGAGAGCCAATGTCGAAATCGAAGGGCAAGTCGGGCCCGGGCACTGGCCGAAGGCCTGCAAGATTCCGAATGCGGTGTCTCCCAGAAAATTCCAATCGCCTCTGGCAACGAAGTCGATGTAATCGTCGATCCTCACGTAGCGGAATTCGCCGCCGAACTTGAACTGATTCTGACCGTAGGTCCAAGCAACGTTGTCCGAGAGATGAAGAGTGCTGTCGTGGCGGTCCTCCGGGTATTGGACCGGCTCGCCAATTGGCGAATACCCGGCAACGGAGATGTTGGGAAATCCCAGATCAATAGTGTTCGTTAGTACGTCAGGGAACCCCAAGGCTGCATTTCCGTCTGTGCCCGCGTTCTGTTGGAAGAATCCGGCTCGCATGCGGGTGAAAGCCGAAGATGAAACTCATTGAGAATATTTGCCCTGAGGACACGCGTCCAGCCCAGCGCGGCATTCTGGCCCCGATTCATGTTGTTGCTGCCGTAGCCGGGAAGATTGGTGAAGGAATTGACCGGATCGAATGGGCTGAAAAGATTCTGGTCGAATAATGAGTAGTGCACCGAGATTCGATCCGCAGAATCCGGCTGCACGTCCACTTTGGCGGTGACCATGTTCTCCGAGTTGTGAATACTGGGAGCGGAGACGAACGTGTTGGATGTGCCCGGAGTCCCGCCTACATTTGATTGCGGATAAAGATTGAATACGTTCTGGCCGATTTGGCACGAGGGATTGAGAGGGCAGCCGAAAAGCTGGTCCGCCACGGCTCCGCCCGCCGCCCACTGTGCGGTCGTGGGCACGGTCGCTTCCTGCGTGTTCGCCTGCCGCAGGCGCAATCCCTCGTAAGCGACGAAGAAGAATGTCTTGTCGTGTTGGATAGGTCCGCCCAACGTGCCGCCGAACTGATCGCGATCGAGAGCGGGAATGCCACCGCACTCGCCCGCAACGGAAGAGGCCGTGCAATTCGGGAAATCGAAGAAATTCTTGGCGTCCATGTTCCGGTTGCGAAGAAATTCGAAGAGATCGCCGCGGAAGGAATTGGTTCCGCTTTTCAGAATGACGTTTACCTGCGCGCCGCTGTTGCGTCCGAATTCCGCGGAATAATCGCCGGACTGGACCTTGAATTCCTCAATGGCCTCGACGGAAGCCAGCGCCGCAAACTGATTGATGTACGGATCATTATTGTCCACGCCGTCGAGCAGAAAGACGTTCGCCTGCTCGCGCGCGCCATTGACGCTGACCGCGCCCCCCTCCGTGGAATTTTCCGAACCCTCGGCCGGCGCCTGAGCTCCGGGGACAAGCAGAGCGAAATTCAGAAAACGCCGCTCATTCAGCGGCAAGTCCTGCAATTGGCGTCCATTGATCACCTGGCCCAAGGCTGAAGTATCGGTCTGGACGATGGGAGGGGTCGCGGTAACCTGCACTTCCTCAGTCGGCACGCCTATCACCAGCAAGAAATCTACGCGCACCGTATGATCCACGTTTAGGACTACGCCGGAGGTTACGCCCTTTTGGAATCCTTGCATTTCCACGGTCACCTGGTAGCGGCCGGGCGGCAAGAGCGCGACGGTGTAGTCACCGTCGTCGTTGGTTTGCACGTCGCGAATGAGGTTGGTCTCCTCGTTGCGGACCCGAATGTGGGCCTTTGGCACGACGGCCTCGCGGGGATCGGTGACAGTGCCCGTTATGGTGCCAGTGGAATCAGCGGCGGAGAGGGGAGAAATCAGTACGCACAGAAACAGGAGCGCGGCGAGAAGCCAGCGACGGCCCAAAGATCGAAACTCCTTTCCGTGGTGCCCCAAGGCTTACAAGGTGCGTGAAATTGATTCACAAAGCAAATCAGATGCCGCGCGAAAACCTAGATAGCATACTTCCTTGTCACCGCTCTAGGCGAGTTCGATCGCACTTCCGCGCGTTGACTTGCCTCTGAGTGCGGCCTATTATGCCCGCGCTAAGTTCACCCTAGCATTCTTTCTTACTTGAAGGAGCAGAAAACTTCTATGCGCATGGCTCCAGTGATTGCCGCGAACTGTGCTCTCGTGCTGACTCTCTGCGCCTGCAGCTCCGCGCCCGCGCCATTCTCAGCCGCGAATGGATCTCCGGAAGCGCCGGCAACCAAACCGGCAGCGTCAACATCCGGCAGCGGTGGAGAGAGCGCCAGCTTGGCCGGCTTTGCGTTCGTTAGTTCGTCGGTCACCGGGCAAGGGTCGCGTGCCAAGCTGCCGCCCGGCACGAAAATCTATCCGCCCGGCTCGACGATCACGGGAACAGATGGATGTCCGACGAACCGGTACAGAACCGACGGGCAGATCGTCTTGGTGATCGACTACAGCGGCCGGCCAACCGCCGCGAGTGTTGCCGTGGTTCGGCATCCCGCGTCAGAGGGCGAGTTTGCCGACGCCGCCTACTATATCGACCTCGACAGCGGCCGCACGCTTCAATTTCTGGGCCCCATCTTCGACAACGGCACCTATGATGTCCACTTCTCCTACAGCTTCAATACGGGCCAGCAGAAAAAGATGTCCGCAACGCTCGTGCTGGCGCGCAATTGTTCCTGACTATCGCGCGTTGACTTGCATTCTCGCGCATCCTAATATTCCCGCCGGGACGCGCTACCTTACATGATCGGCCAGACCATATCGCACTATCGCATCGTGGAAAAACTTGGCGGCGGTGGTATGGGCGTTGTCTATAAGGCCGAGGACACGAAGCTGCACCGCTTTGTGGCGTTGAAATTCCTTCCTGACGCGGTGGCCAAGGATCCGCAGTCGCTTGCTCGCTTCGAGCGCGAAGCGCAGGCCGCTTCGGCGTTGAATCATCCGAACATTTGCACCATACATGAGATCGATGAACGCGACGGCCAGTGGTTCATCGCCATGGAGTTTCTGGATGGAATGACGTTGAAGCATCGCATTGCCGGCAGGCCGCTGCCGTCTCGATCAGATCGTCGATATCGGAATTCAGATTGCGGATGCGCTGGATGCGGCGCACACCGAGGGCATCGTTCATCGAGATATCAAACCCGCGAATATTTTCATCACCAAGCGCGGCCCGGTGAAGATTCTCGATTTCGGACTGGCGAAGTCCATAGCGCCGCCATCCGGACAGCAGCTCTCAGCGACGCAAGACGCCCCGCAGCTCGATTCCGAACATCTCACCAATCCCGGCAGCGCGATCGGCACGGTCGCATATATGTCCCCGGAGCAGGCGCGCGCCCGCGCGCTGGACGCCCGCTCCGACATCTTTTCCTTCGGCACCGTGCTCTACGAGATGGCCACGGGCACGCTGCCTTTCCGCGGCGAGAGCACCGCCGTGATTTTCGAAGCCATCCTGGGCCGAGCGCCGGTCCCGGCAGTGCGGCTGAATCCCGATCTTCCGCCGAAAATGGAAGAAATCATCGAGAAGGCCCTCGAGAAAGATCCGCAATTGCGCTATCAGCACGCCGCCGACCTGCGCACGGATTTGCAGCGCGTGAAGCGCGACGCAGCTTCAGCCGGTTTCAGCGGCTCGCTGGCTGGTTCATCGGCCTCGCAATCGGCGCTCTCCTCATCCGGCGCTTCGGGAATTTCCGCGCCGCGAGCGGCGCAAACAGAATCAGGGCATCCGTCCGGCAGTTCGGTAGTCGAAGCGGCGAAGCGCCACAAACTGGGGCTGACGGCGGGGCTCGTGGTCGGGCTCATCGTGCTGGCCGCGGCGGGCTACGGCGTGTACTCCATGCTTGGCGGCGGCAAGACGGCAATTCCCTTTCAGAATTACACCATCACGCAAATCACCGACAACGCCAAATCGCAACTCGCAGCCATTTCGCCCGATGGGAAATATATCTTGAGCGAAGCTGGACGACGCCGGAAAAGCCAGTATCTGGCTGCGCCACGTTCCGACCAACAGCGACACGCAAATCATCGCGCCCGCGGAAGCGGTCTATCGGGATTTCGAGTTTTCCCCGGACGGTAACTATTTCCACTTTCGCAAGGCGCGACCTCAGCGCAAGATGCGTTCGATCTCTTCGCGCACCGGCTCTGGGCGGCACGCCGCAAGATCATCGTGCGCGACGTTGACTCGAACGCCGACGTTTTCTCCCGACGGAAAGCACATCGCCTATGAGCGCGGGAACGATCCCGAAGTCGGCAAGTTCCAGCTTCTCGACGGCAAACTCCGGATGGCACGGATGAGAAAATGATTGCCGCGGGGCCTATCGGTTCCGAGGACTTCTTCGTCGCGTGGTCGCCGGATGGCAAGCGAATCGTCTTGGCAAATGGCAATTCGACACCGGGCCCGATTCACGTGATGGACCTGGCCTCCGGAAAGGCACAGGATCTTGCGGGCCCTCAGACTTTTGTATTTAACAAATCCGTGTGGCTCCCGGACGGCCGCGGCATTCTCGTTCAGTACCAAGATCTGAGCGCGGGTCTGAACCACAATCAAATCGGATTTGTTTCCTACCCGAGCGGCGAATTCCATACCATCACCAAGGACACAAACAGCTACGAATCGTTGACGCTCTCGGCAGATGCGAAGACTCTCGCAACGGTTCAGGTAAAACGGCTATTCACCCTGTATGCCATTCCGGCCAATGGGACGGGAGCGAACTCACCCAATCCCATCATGCCGCAACAACAGAGAGCGTCCTTGAATTTCAGTTGGGCCGGAAATGATGGTGTCTATCTTGCCGAAGATAATCATCTCGTGCACGCAGTCTTTAGATGGAAGCAACAAGACCACGCTGCTCAATAATGCTTCTTTCCTTTCTGTCTCCGCATGCCCGGACGGGCGCACCGTGATTCTGAGTCTTGATCGGCCAGGGAGGCGGTAACGCCACCAGGATCTGGCGGATCAACGCCGATGGCACCAACCTGAAGCAGCTCTCGAATGGGCAAAACGACTTCCGCTCGGGATGCTCTCGCGACTCGAAGTGGGCGTATTACCTCGACGGAGACGCTAATCGCATCAAACGCGTGCCCGTAAATGGTGGGACGCCCGAGGACGTGCCCGGAACGGCGATTCCCCACGCTTTAATTTCTTGGGTCACTACCTTGACTTTTCGCCGGATGGCAAGTCGTTGGCGTTTCTCATCGAGCTCGGCGAAACAAATCCCGTCCATAAGATTGCAATGGTTCCACTCGACGCCGGAGCCAGCAGCCGCAGATTCGCATGCTCGATACTCATCCCGCCATTGCGGATTCCCCGAGATTTACGCCCGACGGAAAAGCATTCGTATATACGATCACCCAGAACGGCGTGGATAACCTGTGGCTTCAGCCCCTGGACGGTTCCCCCGGCCGTCAGATCACGAATTTCAAGACCGATCAAATCTCCCGCATTGAGTGGTCGCCCGACGGCAAGAGTATCGGCGTGCTCAGCCGGCGCACCGAAGCCGACGTAGTGCTACTGCGCGAATCAAGCTCCGCGACGCAATAACTCGCCCGGCCATCCAGCCATTCAGCCGTTGTCCGAACGGACAACTCCGCCTCATTCGCACTTGCCCGCATTCGCCCGCAGGTCTACATTTCTCGGCGGTCCGCTTGCGCCATCGACCCTTTAAGGAGGAGTCTATGTGGTGGAGCAAGCAGGCACAGCCCGCAACACTTTCGTTTTCACCGGCGTTCAGTTCGACAGGCACGATTGATTCGCCCATCGAAGCGCCGCATCATCCCGCCGACACAACTTCGTATCCGGCAGGCATAACCAGAGTCGATCGCAGCCCAAAGCGAGAGACGTCTGCCAGCGACGATCTGCGCCTCGATGCCATTATCGAGGGCACGATTTCCCTGAAATGCCAAAAGCTCATCGTGGGGGAAACCGCCAAGGCTACCGCCGAAGTGGTCGCTCGCGAAGTGATTGTCTACGGCCAACTTCACGGCCATCTTCGGGCTTCCGAGCGCATTGAGATCAAGAGGAACGCCTCGGTGATCGCCGATCTCATCGCGCCGCGGGTTCTGATCGATCCCGGCGCCTACTTCAAAGGCACAGTGCAGATCGAGAGGAGAAAAAAGCCCCGGGCCGCAGCCAAGGGCGCCTGATTTCGTCTTCACAATCGCATCAACTTGCATACGGGGCCCGGGCCTGCCTTAGCCCAGCTTCTCCTGCGGCAGCCTTTTAGGTCGCACTGCGGAAGATTGCTCTCCCCAGGCCCTCCATCTCCTATTCGTGCAGATCATCTCGTTCGTGGAGTTCCCCACCACTTGCGAAACAGATGAAACCCGCGTTTGTTGACGGGATAGCTTACAAAGCGGGGAGAAGTGATACACCCCCATCTTGGGTTCGGCGGGCCGGGATGTGGCGCGCTCTCTCCGTTTCTCGCGGCGATAATTCTCAGTGCGACGGCGGTGGTGGAGGGCAAGTTTCCTAATCAGGATGTGTCTGCAGACGGATACCCTCCACAGGGCAGCGTCGATCAGCATGTCCTCAATTCAGGCAAAGCAGACAAGCGATCAGCCTCATAGGATGTCTCACTCTCTCCGCAAATCGAACGCCAGCGAAAAGTAAGGCTCCAACTCGCGTGGGTTCAACACCTCGCTGAATGTGTTCTTCTGCCCCAAACCCGTCTGCAACGTCCGCCGGTCCAACCCGGGTAATGCGGCCAACGGGTACTTGTTGAGGCTACCCGTCGAGTTTCTTGGCGGACCTTCTCTTCTCCATACTGTCTGCAGGTTTCTTCACCTCGATCCATGCTGGCGGCGAAGGCGCGAAGTTAGACCGCGAGAGTGTCGCTTTATACGCCACGAGAACACCTTCGTGCTTGATGTCGATAGATGTTTCTTCCAGTAGGACGCATCCTCCATGCCGTTCACTGATAATCTCCTACGCGGGTTGATTTAGAAGAGTCAATCCAGCAGGTGCCCCTCCGAGCCTGCACGCATAGACCACCGGAGAGCCAACAATCGTCAGATTCCCCGCCACCAGAACTAAGTGGCATTCACCATAGTCAACGCCGATGCCCAACCCCACGTCCTTAAGCACTGACCTGAATGAATTGCGGTGAGCCCGGTAGTGCTTCTCGAACGTTGCATGACATGCATCAGCGGCAGCGAGCGCGTAATACCCAGCATCTTTACCGGAGAAAAATTCTGGAAAAAGCACAAGATTCCGTCTCCCGTAAATTTGTCAACAACGCCATGATCGTTGTGAACGACATCCATAAGATCATTACAGAGATTCGTGATGAACGTCGCAAACGCTTGAGGGCTTCGTGCCTTTAACATCAGGTCGGTTGATCGCCGAATGTCTACAGACATTGCAAACAGGCGGCGTGCTTCGGAACCGAGAAACTCAGTGCGCAGCTGTTCAGAATCGAGAAGAACAATTCACCGGTCTGGCCGATTTTAACGACGTACTCAACACCGGCCTCAATCCGGGTATCTCCGTCGCCGCGACTTACCTCGCAGACGAGGCCAATCCAGGACGCATCACCGCCCTGGTTACTCTCGCTGACGCGGTCCCGAACAACGTCACTCTCTACCAAGCGAGCAGCTCTCTGTTACTGCACGTTGACGTAGATTCCACCGGAAATGGCCTCGGCACCGTCGGTCTCGGAGTCCTCGAACAACAACAACTGTCCCAGTAACTAAATCTAGATCAACGACGCATCCGGCACGGCCGAGCAATCGGCCGTGCCGTTCCCTCCCCCATCGCATCTGCCGGCCTTTTTCGCCCTCATCGTTTCCCGACGCCGAAGGCGCCTCCTGGCGCTGCAGAAAACCGGGCGCCAATCCATATATCATGAGCCTGTCATTACTCTTACGACACGTTTGCCCGAACTGCGCTCACACTTCTATGGGCCAATGATACCTTCCTCGCGGGGTTGTCCGGATCTCCGGGCTTCCATTTCAAGTTCGTTTGCGTGCGGTAAGTTCGCTCTCCAGCCTGCGCGACCCCCGTACGGGAAGTGTAAAAAATTTCTGAGGAGGAACTTATGAGGAAATTGTTGGGAGGCTTCTGCCTTCTGACTGCTCTCGTCGTGTCGTCGCTCGCCGCTCCCCTCTACGCCGCGAAAACCGCGCCGTTTAAGAGGACCGTCATTGCGCCGCGATACGAGGTCTCGAAAGAAGTGACTATGGAAGGAACCATTCAGGGAGTCGTTAGGAAGCCAACTCCCGGATCGATGCTGGGCGCACATTTGTTGGTTTCCACATCAAAGGGAACCATCGACGCACACATCGGTGATTTCGTTCTTCGCGGTTCACATGCGTATTCACCTGCCGCTGGGCAGTCTGTAAAGATCGTAGGCGTCATGGCCACGGTCAACCACAAAAACGTCTTCCTGACGCGTACGATTGAAACCGGACAACGCTCGATACAAGTAAGGAGTGGACGCGGGTTCCTCATCGTCCCAGGTGCCAAGGGACGCATTGTGAAGAGCTCGACCACGGGAGGTGCGCAGTGAATCGCAAAGCCCTTCTGATCGTCTTGACGATCGCCGTTGCGGTCGTAGCGTCTGCCTGCAGCAGCCCGTCTCCAACAATCTCCATTACCACCCCGCCGCCGGGTTCCATGGAAATTAATGCAACGGCCTCAATCGCCGCGACTACAACTCACGACAGCGGAGAAGGCGTGGACTGGAGCTGTACTCCGGCCCCCTGCGGCTCTTTTAACCCCGCACACACGGCCAGCGGCGCAAATACCGTCTATACCGCTCCCTCTGCGGCCGGCTCGGTGACCATCACCGCGGCATCGACGAAGAAATCTAGCGTCACCGCTACTGCCATGGTCACCATCAACCCAGTGGCCAGTGTCTCCAGCCTTACCGGCACCTACACCTTCTTCATCAACGGATGGGATGCCACCAACGAGGGCTCCTATAGCGTCGTTGGCAGCGTTGTTCTCGACGGCGCCGGAAACATCACCGGTGGCGAGCAAGATTTCTTTGATGACTTCGTGCCCACGATTATTACCGCCGATACGATCACTCCGGCGAACGCAGCGGTTTCAATTGGCAACGACGGTCGCGGAAGCATCACCCTGACACCCACCACTGCTGCCCCGGAAACTCTGAGCATAACAGTCGTGAACAATAATCACGCCTTGATCGAAGAGTTTGACGGCACCGCAACCTCGGCTGGCTCGCTCGATCTGCAAACTGTTCCTACTTCCATTCCGATGGGCGGCAATGCGTTTGCCCTTCTCGATACCGACGACGCCTTTGTTTTCGGTGGCGTCGTCACCTCGGACAATACTTCGTCCTTCACAACCGGCGAAGGGGACGACGATCTACAGGGCAATCCGATCTATGACTTCACCGTCACCGGAGGGTTTACGGCGCCCGACGCATCGGGTCGAGGAACCATTTCGCTGGTCGATCCGAACTATGGCACGTTCCAGTTCGACTATTACGTCGTGGGCCCTGAAGCGTTCCGCCTGATCGCAACCGACGGCTCTACCTTCTTGGCAGGTTCGATGTACGGCCAAGGGACAGCGGCGGGTGCTTATTCGGCAGCCTCGCTCACTGGCAGCTTTGTCTTCGGCCAGGCCGGCAGGGACGGCGTGGGCATAGGCTTCTACTCAGCAGCCGGGCAATTCACCACTGACGCGACCCAGTTATTCACGGCTGGCGTCGCCGACGTCAACTTGGGTGACGGCGCACCGGTCCTAGCCGGCGATCTTACGACCGGTACAACTTACTTCGTCAACGCCGACGGTTACGGTGGCGTAGCTCTTACCGGCGCGACCACCGACGGAATCGCTAACTTTGGAGTGTACCTAGTCGATCCGGCCCTCAACGTCGCCGATCCGAATAGTGCCTCGGGCGGCGGTGGCGCGGTGATGCTCGATCTTGATGTCGATACCCTCGGCGCAGGCATCGTGCCCCCTCAAGTCTCTGGCGCATCGTTCGTAGGCAACTATGCCTTTAACGAGGACGGAGTCGCTGAAACTGCTGCCCCCACGTTCGACTTCTTCGACTTCGTCGGACAAGTCGTTTCCGATGGTACGTCCACCTACGCGGGCCTTGCCGACTACAACGACGTCGGCGATGACGCCGCCCAGGCCGCTGCCGTCACCATCACCGGAACATTTGCTGCCGATTCGGCAAATCCGGGACGCTCGACGGGAACGGTCACCGTGAACGGAAGTGCAACCGCGAACACCTTGACCTTCTACCAGGCGAGCAGCGCGCTTACGCTGCACGTTGACGTAGATTCCTCAGCGAACACTGTCGGCACGATAGGTTTCGGCGTCGGCGAACAACAACAGTAGCTAAACCCAAGACGAATGTGGCACGGCCGGGAAATCGGCCGTGCCACATTTTTTTCTGCGACCTTCCTCTCGCGGCGCGCGATTGCGCGACTCACGGATGCATTTCTGTGGTAGAAAATTCCCCTCTCATGAAGAGCGCCTCTCACCCGCATCGCCGAACTGCTCGAAGCCTCGCGATCCTAGGTCTCGCTCTCGCCGGGGCGGGCCAAGCCTCCTGCGCGCAATCGCAGCCCGCCGCCGACGTCGATTCCTACATCGCGACCCAGCTCCGCGATCAGCACATCCCCGGCCTGGCCCTCGCCGTAATCCGCGATGGGCAGCTCGTAAAGTCCCAAGGCTACGGCCTCGCCAACATCGAACTCAACGTTCCCGTCAAGCCGGAAACCGTTTTTCAATTGGGCTCCATCGGCAAGCAATTCACCGCCACCGCCATTCTCCTGCTCGCCGAAGACGGCAAGCTCTCTCTCGACGACCAAATCGCGAAATATTCCCCACCTCGCCGCGCACGTGGAAAGACATCACCGTCCGCCATCTGCTCGATCACACCTCCGGCCTCGCCGATTACACCGACGACAAATACGTCCGTCCTGGTGGCCTCATCCCCCTCCACGCCGAGCTCACCGACGACGAAATCTTTCGCCGGTTCACGACGCTGCCCTTCGATTTCAAGCCTGGCGAAAAGTGGAAGTACAGCAACACCGGCTACGCTATCCTCGGCTTCCTGATCCACAAAGTCAGCGGTCAATCCTACGGCGAATTCCTAGACGCACGCGTCTTCAAGCCGCTCGGCATGACGGCAACCCGCGTCATCTCCGAATCCGAGATCATCCCCAATCGCTCCGCCGGCTATCTGCTCGTCAAAAACGAAATCAAAAATCAAGACTGGGTCGCGCCGCACTGGAACACGCTCGCCGACGGCGCCCTATATTCCACCGTCGTCGACATGGCCAAATGGGACGCCGCCCTAAGCGCGGCGCTATCCTCAAGCCAACGAGCTACGCGCAAATGTGGACACCTGCCCCGCTCAACAACGGCAAAAATTATCCCTACGGTTTCGCGTGGGACATCACCGAAATCAACGCTCATCGCCTACTCGAACACGGCGGCGCCTGGCAAGGCTTCACAGCCCACTACTCGCGCTACCCCGATGATCATCTCTCCGTAATCGTCCTAACCAATCTAGACGAAGACCATTCCGACCCCGGCAAAATCGCCCACGAAGTAGCTGCCCTCTACATCCCATCGCTAAAGCCGTATAAATAGCCCCGAGCGCGCATGAGCGAGCCTTCTCCGATCGTAGGGGCGCCGCTTGCTGCGCCCTCCGCGCAAAACTCGAACCCACCCCAGCGTCTGCTCGCAAGACCCGGCCGATCCCGAGCTGAGTCCCGGCCGTAGGGACGCGGACCAATCGCTGAGCAATTGCATGGCAATCGACGCGCCCGTCCCGAGTACGCCCCAAGAAATGCACGCCATCGACGTTTCGCGAACGGCTCACGAGGCTTCTGAGGGGTCGATTTCGTCTCGGTTAGAAAGGGCCTCCGTCGTTTATTTTCAGTGAGTTCTGGCGATTTCTGTTCGTTTTCGTGTATCGATTAGAAATCTGGGATCCGAGCCGTTTGCTGCGGTAGTTTTTCTTTGTGCGGTCGCCGGATCCACTTGCAGTTTCCCACCATAGGCTAGCGGATATTTCGGCTAAACATATCGTACGAGATGCGGAACTGCGCAGAGCACGAGACGAGCATTGTTGTCCCACAATCTGTTTGGTCTCTGAGGCAACTCAAGAGGAGTCGTGCAAATTATCTATGAGATGAATTAAGACAGAACTCGATCCCGCGAAGGAGGGTCCAACGCGCGGGCATTGATACGAGGCCAACCGGAACGCGCGCCGCCGACGCAACGCGCGTGGCTCAAATTCCGAAGCGCGAAATTCTAACTCAGCGCCTTCTGCATCCGCTTCGAAGTCTTCAGCAATTGCTTCTTCAAAGCATCAATCTGCTTCGATATCGCCGCCAATTCCTTCTTCGCGACCCCACCGGCCTTCACCACCTGGTGAGCCTTGCGGTCCGCCGAGCCCACTGCCGCGCCGATCGCCGTCGCAACCTTTTTCAATCTGCTCTTAGCCATCATCTTCCTCCCGTCAAACGCGCCGCCATCGTATACGTCCCCATCGCCCGCCGTCAATAACTCAACTGCGGCATCGCGCGGCGATCTGCGCCAACGTATGATTCACCCAGCGGCGAATGCGTGACGCGAAACTTTTCCTCCTCTCGCGACTCTAATCGTGTGAAGCCACAGGCCCCCGCAGGGCCCGCGCTTCAGCCGGGCCTCTTCGGGCAAGAACGCGACACCACGCACTTGTAGGGATGCTGCGCCAACTGAATCATTCATGTCACTATTGAAAAATGAAATCGGCGCCACCAAGGACGGAATCATGACCCGCACAATCTCCACCATAGCCGCATCCATAATTCTCCTAGCCGCTCTCGCCCTCTTATTCTCGGGCAAACACACGCAAGCCGGTACGTCCACGCTTCCAGCCCCAGCTCTAGACGACTCGCTCGCGGCCACCTCCGGCCAGCAGACCATCGTCCTAGCCGGCGGCTGCTTCTGGGGCATCCAAGCCGTCTTCGAACACGTGAAAGGTGTAACTTCCGCCACCGCCGGCTATGCAGGCGG
Source organism: uncultured Acidobacteriota bacterium (assembly GCA_963812645.1). GTDB lineage: Bacteria > Acidobacteriota > Terriglobia > Acidiferrales > UBA7541 > Palsa-147. The sequence goes on along the minus strand of CAWEVU010000009.1, from coordinate 54,141 downwards.
CACCGCGCAAACCGCCGACTACGAAACCGTCAGCAGCGGCGACACCGGCCACGCCGAATCCGTAAAAGTTGTTTACGATCCCTCCAAAATCACGCTTGGCCAAATCCTGCGCGTCTTTTTCTCCGTAGCCCACGATCCCACGGAACTAGATCGCCAGGGTCCCGACTACGGCAAGCAATACCGCTCCGCAATTTTCTTCACGAACGAAAATCAAAAGAAGATCGCCCAGGCCTACATCAATCAACTCACGCAGGCCAAAGTCTTCACTTCCCCAATCGTCACGCAGCTAAATTCCAATTCCGCCTTCTACGAAGCCGAAGCGTATCACCAGGACTACGCCACAAAGCACCCCGACAATCTCTACATAATGATCAACGACGCCCCGAAGGTAGATCACTTACGCCAACAATTCCCAGATCTCTACAAAGCTCAATAAGGCCGTAGCAGTCGTAGGGGAGGGTCTTTTTATACTGAGGCGCGTTACCCGCGCCGAAGGGCAGACCCTCCCGCAGTTCGGCCCCTTCCGTCCCACCTTGCAATTTCCGCGCACGCCGTGAATACTTCCACGCGTAAATCATGACGAAGCGAAAAATCCTCCGCGCCACGCTAATTATTTTCTCGGCCCTGGCCGCCGCGATTGTCTCCAGCGGCTTGTACGCCCGGCACAAATTTGCTCAGCAAGCTCCGTGGCCAACAGCACCCGTCAGTGGCGCAAAAGCCATGGTCGTCAGTGATGAAGCGCTCGCCGATGAAGCGGGAGTCGAAATTCTCAAGAGCGGCGGCAACGCCGTGGACGCGGCAGTCGCGGTGGGTTTCGCGCTCGCGGTCGTCGAGCCGGGGGCTGGAAACATCGGCGGCGGTGGCTTCATGCTGATCCGCCAATCCAGCGGCCAGACGGCATTTGTGGATTACCGCGAAACGGCGCCGCGCGCTGCGAGCCGCAACATGTACGTCGCGGGCGGCGGCAAATCCGATGCCGGCGACTCGCGCGTCGGCTACCGTTCCGTCGCCGTGCCCGGAACTGTCGCGGGTTTGGCGCTCGCGTTGAAAAACTACGGCACCTTGCCGCTCGCGCAAGTGATGCAGCCCGCGATTCGCCTGGCCGAGCAGGGCTTTTCGGCGCCGGAAGCACTGACGAATTCTCTGCACGACGATGCGGCGAAACTCTCCCGCTTTGCGGTTACCAAACGCATTTTTTTGAAAGGCGGAGCCGAGTACAACGCCGGTGAACTTTTCCGCCAGCCGGAACTCGCAGCGACGCTCAAGCGCATCGCCTCAAACGGAGCGGATGAATTCTATCGCGGCGAAACGGCCCATCATCTCGCCGAGGACATGAAAAACAACGGCGGGCTCATCTCTCTCGAAGATTTAGCCTCTTACACTCCCAAGATCCGCGAGCCTTTGCGCGCCACCTATCATTATCGCGGTCACGAATGGCAGTTGATCACCAGCCCTCCGCCAAGTTCCGGCGGAATCGCCATGATCGAAGCGCTAAACATTCTCGATCCCATCGAGCTAAAAAACTGGGACGACGCGCAGTCGGTCCACTGGATGGCCGAAGCGATGCGCCGCGTCTTCGCCGATCGCGCCGCCTGGCTCGCGGACTCCGATTTTTCGCACGTCCCGGTGCAGGGCTTGACGGATCCGCGTTACGCAGCGCAGCTTCGCGCCACGATCGATCCGGAAAAAGCGACGCCCAGCCGCGCGATTCAAGCGGGCAATCCGATGCCTTTCGATTCCGCCGCGCCGGCCACCACCGCGATGGCCCGCCCGCTGCCCTTCGATGCCGCCGAAGCCTGGATGCAGCGCGAAGCACAGCGTTCCGGACACACCACGCATTTCTCGGTGGTCGATGCCACCGGCAATGCGGTCTCGAATACCTACACGCTGAATGATTGGTATGGCTCGGCCGTCACCGCGTCGGATGGATATTTCTTGAATGACGAAATGGATGACTTCAGCGCGCATCCCGGCGAACCCAACATGTTCGGCCTGATTCAGTCCGAAACCAACACCATCGGCCCGGGCAAGCGCCCTCTCAGCTCGATGACGCCCAGCATTCTGTTGTGCGACGGCCGCCTCAGCTTCGTCACCGGCTCGCCCGGCGGGGCCACGATTATTTCCGTCACGCTTCTCTCCATCGTGAACTGGATGCGCTTCGGCATGGACGCGCAGGCCAGCATCAACGCCCCGCGCTTTCATCATCAATGGATCCCCGACGAATTATTGATCGAACAGAATTTCCCGGAGAGTACGGCGAAAGAGCTCCAGCGGCGGGGTTACGTTCTCAAGCCATCGCTCATGCTACGCACGACCCTCAATCCGCCTGTGCGAATCGGCCAAATAGAAGCAATCGCCATCGATCCAAAAACCGGCGAGCGCCTAGGCGCCCCCGACCCTCGCCGAGACGGCAAAGCCCAAGGCTACTAACGAATTGGCCGTCGTCGTGGGGGAGGGTCTTCAAACCCTCCCGCCATTCGCTCCCGTTCGCTCCACGCGCGCCGTGGTCCGCTCGAAATCACCGCCAGCGAAAAGTAACCTGAATCGCTTGACGCACCGCCACTGGATTCCCGTACGGATCGCGCGCCGGCTTAAATTTCCAATCGCGCACGCCTTTGACGGACATCCCATCCAGTCCCGCCCCCAGCGGCTTGGTGACTCTGATCTGAACCGCCCTGCCTTCCGCGGAAATGACTGCTTCCAGCTCCACCGTTCCGGTCAATTTCTCAGCCGCCGCTTCTTCACTGAACTCAGGCTGCGGGCAATACTCGCACTCCGGCATGCTCACTCCGGCAGTTCCCGGCGTGTATATCCCATCACTCGGCCGCAAAGACTCAATCGCCACACCCACATGGCTCCTCACTTCGTCATCGAGAGCAACTTTCCCCGCCGCCGTATCGACGGCCACCTTCGATTCTCGAATTTGTTTTCCGCTTACCCGCTCCGCGATTAGAGTAATCCCAATTCCATCTCCAATCGCCCCAAACGTCCCGCGCACATACGCAGTAGCGTCGGCCAATTTCGCTTTCTCCGCATTCAGCTCGGATTGCTTCTTCGCATCCTTTTCGCCCGCACTATCGAAACCCCTCAGCCTCGCCCGATCCGCCGCATCAATCCCCGCTCCAATTTTGTTCACATCCTCCGAAATGCGATCCGCAAGCCAGCTCCCGAACGCGATCTGCTTTCCATCGAGCGTATGCAGATCAAAGATGGCCACGGTTCTAACGTTCTCTCTCCGCAATTGCGCCACAAGCCGCCCAGTAAGCTCATCGAGATCCCTGGCCGACGCGGCCTCTGGCTTCTCCTGGCCCACCGCCGCACAAGCTGCGCTCGCCATCACGCCCGCAACGATCGCGCAGAACATAGCCGCCAGCCGCAGCCCAAATCGCATCAACGGTTCTCCGTTTGAAATCGGATTTTTCAAATTTGAAATTCCCTTCGCTCGTGCGGCTCCGCATCCAAAGCGTATAGCTGCTCTGTTCGTAGCGCCGGCTGCCAGCCGGCGTTTTTGTCTGGCGCTCCGCCGCACTTGCCATCAACTTCGAAACGCGACCTACGATCGTCTACCGTCGCCACACGTACAAATTCCAACAGACCGCTCCGCCAGCTGTCTATCTCACTCCGGTAACCGTCGTCTTCCGCCGTGACGCTCGCATGGCCCGCCACCCGCGCCGTTTGCCCTTAGCCGTTCTCGCTTTCCCATTCCTCTCCCACCCGCCCAATCTCAGCGCCACTCCCATGCACGCATCCCGCAAATCATCCGCCAATCTCCGATCCTCCGCCGCCCGCGCCACCACCATCCCTCCCACGCACAAAGCCGCAATCGCCTCGGCCGTCGCATGCCGCCCCCGCCCGCCATTCGACATCCCGCGCTCCAGCACACCCACCATCGCCTTGAACACCGTCTCAAACGCCCGCTTCGCCTTTCTTCCACTCCGCGCCACGTAGCTCGGCAACGCCACCATCGGGCACGAATTCTCCACGTTCTCAAAATGCTGCCGCGAAAGATAAGCCCACACAATTTGCGGCGCCGCATCCGCCGACGCCATATCCACCTCCACGCCCTCCCAGCAATTCTTCCAATTCGGATCGGTGAAAAAGCAACTCAACACCTCGGCATAAAGCTCGCTCTTGCTATCGAAGTAGCTGTAGAACCCTCCATGCGTCAACCCAGCCCCAGCCATGATCTGCCCGAGCGAAACATTGTCAAACCCATGCCGGTTGAATAATCTCCGCGCACTATCAACAATCTTTCTTTTCACGGCTGCCCGGTGACCAGCAGGATAAGGCATAAATATTCCTCCGAATTTAGGTAGCGCCGGCGTCCCTGCCGGCATCCGACGAAAACAAATCCCGCCACGTGCAGCGCACCCGCGCGGACCTCACACCCAACTCCCCTCAGCTTAGGCGTTCCTCTCGCTGGGCCGTACGCGCGATCGATTTTCCGGTCGTAGGGGCGCCGCTTGCCGCGCCCTCCGTACAAAAGTCCAACCTGCCTCTGCTCGCCTCGCAAGACCCCGCCAAATCCCAACCCGACGCTCAAACTAAATCCCGGTCGCACTATCCTTCAACTCATTCTCGCCCCCAACCAAAATATTATCTTGAACATATTTTCTCCCCATGTTCCTATCGCACCGTCGCGCCCGGCGATCATCGCATTCGCGAATCGCTCGCGCACTAAATAAAGGGGACGCTCAATGAACTCCAACCGCATCACCCGCAGAGATTTTTCCGTTCGTGCCGCCTCTCTCTTATCGGCGCTAGGCGTATCCGGCACTGCTTTCGGCTCGATCGTAATCCCGCCTACCGCCCGCCCCGCCGCCACCGACGAAATCACTCACACCTGCGAAGCCATCCACCAGGAAGTCCTCTTCAAATCCCCCCGCAAGCGCGTCTACGAAGCCCTCACCGACGCCGCTCAATTCGAAAAAGTAGCCCAGCTCAGCGAAGCCATGAAATCCGGCATGGTCCCGCCAGGGAAACCAGCAGAAATCAGCCGCGAAGCCGGCGGCGCCTTCGCACTATTCGGCGGCTACATCTCCGGCCGCCAAATCGAGCTAGTCCCCAACGAGCGCATAGTTCAAGCGTGGAGCGCAGCAAGCTGGTCCGCCGGCGCCTACTCCATAGCAAAGTTCGTATTCACCGAACAAGACTCCAACACCAAACTAATCTTCGATCACCGAGGCTTCCCCGATGGCACAGCACAACACCTCGCCGAAGGCTGGCATGTAAATTACTGGGAGCCGCTAGCGAAGTTCCTGGCCTAAACACCGGCTACCCGCGCCAGAGGCCCACAGAAGAAGCAAGGAAGCTTTACTTCAGAAGAGAAACACTCAGGGCTGCGCCCGTCGGTACATCATCTGGTATCCAATAGCCCGCCCATCGCAGGTCTTCACCGGAAAATGAGCGCCCAGAAACCAACTCAAAACCTCTTTGTTCGCTTTCGGATCCGAGCTGTAAACGATCTGCGCCGTTCGTACGGCTCCCGCAGGCGTAATCTCGAAATAAATGTCCACGTCCAGCTGGCTAAAACCGACGGGGATCGTATTACCGAACATCGGCATGGCATCGCCCGTCATCGCCGTCGTGCCGCTGCACAGCTTCGATATCTCCGATCCCGCCGGCGGTGAAAATTCGTCCGCCGCGAATTCATGCACGGGCACGAGTTTCTCGACGGTCACTTCGATCGAGCGCTTGTTCCACCCGGAAAATGCAAAGTGTCGCGGGAATCTCTTCGTTCCGAAATCCTGGTAGCCGCTATATTCCGATCGTTCTTGGAACTCCGCGGGCCCGCCCAATCCGTAAGCGATGGACAACACCTCGTCAGTCGCCGCATCAACGCAGATTTTCGAATCGCCCTTGCCCGGCCCGGTCAAGATGCACCTTGCCCCCTTGCCTCCGATACTCTCACGCTCGATGCGCTTCACTTTCTCCGCCGCGGGCAGCTTCTCGCGAGTCCCTAGCGAATTCATCAACTCGCTGAGCTCCCACACCATCAGCGGCACTCCCTCCGTGTTCCGCTTGGAATAATAATTTTCGCCGCGTGCCACGTCGGTTTCCGCGTAGTCCCGGAATCCAATTACTCGCCGGAACCGGTCCGGCGCAGCCCACGACATCGCATAAACGCCAACGGTAGACTTATCCCCTTCGGTAAGCCGCACCGTCGCCTTCAGGACAAACGGCGCGCTCCCCGCCGCCCGGATATCCACCAGATCCCACGCCTTCGCCAAAATCGCCTCCGCCTCCCGGCCGCGTTCATCCCCGCGCGACGCCGGAAGCGCCACCACAGCCGCGAGCACGCCGCACAGAAGCCAAGAAACGAATCTCTCTCGCTTCAACATAATCTTCGCCGGAGGTTACCACGCCTCAAAATAACGAAACAACTAAGCCTGAAGGGTGCCGCCGGCGTCCCTGCCGGTATCTTACGACCACAAGCGTCGGCCAGCGCCTCAATCGCCCGCGGACCAAAGCGTTAAATTAATTGCCTTGCTTGGCCGACGTACTCGTCGCGTGACCGCTCCCTCTGTGGAATCAATGATCGACGCATCCCGTCCGCATCACGCCGCGTGTGTTCGGCCACGCCGATGTTCTCGGTCGTAGGGGCGCGGCTTGCTGCGCCCTCCGACGACCTCTCCATCAAATCAAGGCTCCAAAAAATCAGCGGCCTTCCCATCTCAACATCTCGCCGCGCCCTCTTGACACCACCCGGAACCTCCTTCATTAGTTCCATTATTCGGGAAATATGAAAACATCTCAAGCCGTCGACGCCCTTGCTGCTCTCGCTCAGGAATCCCGCCTGAACATCTTCCGCCTCCTCGTCCGCCACGCCCCGCAAGGCCTTCCCGCCGGCGATATCGCCAAACGCCTCCATCTTCCCGACCCCACTCTCTTCTTCCATCTCAATATCCTCGCCGCCGCCGATCTCATCCGCCCGCACAAGAACGGCCGCTCCATCCGCTATTCCCCGGCTCTCGATAGCGTCAACGGCCTCGCGCAATTTGTGCTGGAAAACTGCTGCGCCGCCACCGGCTGCTGCGATCCCGCTCCCGTATCTCCGCGCAAGAATCGCGCGCGCCAGAGTTGACCGCATGACGCAACGCTACAGCGTCCTCTTCCTCTGCACCGGAAACTCCGCCCGCTCCATCATGGCCGAAGCGATCATGAATCATAAAGGCAGGCCCAACTTCACCGCCTATAGCGCGGGCAGCCATCCTTCTGGTCGCGTGCGTCCCGAAGCGCTGCGCCAGCTCGAAATCGCCCATCTACCGTCGAAGGGCCTCCGCAGCAAAAGCTGGGACGAATTCGCCAAGCCCAACGCGCCGCAAATGAATTTCGTTTTCACCGTCTGCGACAATGCCGCACGCGAAACCTGTCCCCTCTGGCCCGGCCAACCCATGACCGCGCACTGGGGCGTCCCCGATCCCGCCGCCGTCGCCGGCACGCCCGAACAAATCGAGCGCGCCTATCGCGAAGCCTTCATGATCCTAGATCGCAGAATCAGCCTGCTCCTCTGCCTGCCGCTCGAGAGCCTCGGCAGGCTCGCCATAAAAAAAGAACTCGACCGGGTCGGCCTCCAATGACCATCTCGCGCCGGCTCACAGCCGAATTTCTCGGCACCGCGTTCCTCGTCGCCACGGTGATCGGCTCGGGAATCATGGGCGAATGCCTCGCCGCCGGAAACGTAGCCCTGGCCCTGCTCGCAAACACCATCGCCACCGGCGGCGCCCTCATCGCCCTGATTCTCGCCTTCGGCCCGATCAGCGGCGCGCATCTGAACCCCGCCGTCACTCTCGCGGTCGCACTTGAGCGCGAAATCTCCTGGCTGGAATCATCTCAGTACGCATTGGTCCAGATTCTCGGTGGCGTCACCGGCGCCGTAGTCGCGCATCTGATGTTCGGCCTCTCGCCCATTTCCCTCTCGCATCACGCTCGCAGCGGCCCAGCTCAATTCCTCAGCGAATTCATCGCCGCATTCGGCCTGGTCTGTGTGATCTGGGGATGCACGCGCTCCCGCCCCAGCACGGTTCCCTACGCGGTAGGCGCCTACATCACCGCAGCCTATTGGTTCACCTCGTCCACATCGTTCGCGAATCCAGCCGTCACCATTGCAAGATCCATCAGCGACACTTTCGCGGGCATCCGCCCCTCCGACGCCCCGCTATTCCTAATCGCGCAATTAATCGGCGCAATCAGCGCCACGATTCTCTTCCGCTGGCTAGTCAGTAGCACAGCCACTCCTGGCTGTGACAGTCTCAATACCTCCGCCGCAGAAACCCAAGAGCCCGCATCAGTCGCACCAAGGACAACCTAACCGCAAATCGTCAAGGAGACTCAAATGGACACAGAAAACATCAAGGACGTAGTGAAGGAAAAATACGGCGAAGCCGCCAAACGCGCCGCCTCAGGCGCCGGCTCTGCCTGCTGCGGTACATCCCCAGCCTCCAGCATCAGCGGCTGCGATCCCATCACCTCAAATCTCTACGCCGGTGCTGAAGCCGCCTCAATCCCCGAAGCCGCTCTCCGCGCCTCCCTCGGCTGCGGCAATCCCACCGCCCTCGCCCAATTGCAACCCGGCGAAACCGTCCTCGATCTAGGTTCCGGCGGCGGCATCGACGTCCTGCTCTCCGCCCGCCGCGTCGGCCCCACCGGCAAAGCCTACGGCCTCGACATGACCGACGAAATGCTGGCCCTCGCCAACGAAAATAAGCTCAAATCCGGCCTCACCAACGTCGAATTCCTCCGCGGCGAAATCGAAAATATCCCTCTTCCCGAAAATTCCGTGGACGTAATCCTCTCCAACTGCGTCATCAATCTCTCCGCCGACAAAGACCGCGTCCTCCGCGAAGCCTTCCGCGTCCTCAAGCCCGGCGGCCGCTTCGCCGTCTCCGACGTGGTCGTCCGCGGCGAGGTTCCGCCCGAAATCCGCCGCAGCATCGAACTCTGGGTAGGCTGCGTAGCAGGCGCCCTGAGCGACGCCGACTATCAGCAAAAGTTGACCGCCGCCGGCTTCGCAGAAGTAGAAATCGAGCCAACCAGAATCTACAAAGTAGAAGACGCCGAAGAATTCCTGAAATCCACCGGTATAGACGCCGAAGCAATCGCCCAGCAAGTAGAAGGCAAATTCGCCAGCGCCTTCATCCGCGCAAGAAAGCCGGCAAGCCCCACATCCTGCTGCGGCCCAACCTGCTGCCCGCCAATCTCTTCGTAGGGGAGAGTCTTCAGACCCTCCCGCCGTTCGGCCCTGTCGGCGAGAATCTCCACGGCCGCTAGAAATCGCCGCAACTCAGCGCTCTCAGCGAATCTCCGGTGCGCCGTCGCCGCTATCCGCCAATCTCGAACCTCGGGTCTCCACCCTTCAAATTCTGATCGGGACACCGAACGATTAGAAATGCTCGTAAACCACTGGAAACAAAGGCCGAGACCCGATCCTAATCGGGACAAAAACGCACTTTTTCAATCCCACATTTCGCCCTGGCCGGCGCCAGCTGGCCCTGTCCCTTCGTACAGTTACCTTCACTGCACAGCTCCGCCCGCCGCCCTTGCCGCTGCCCGAACCCCGCGCACAAAATGGACTCAGTTCGAGGGGTCACGCAGTTCCATCCAACCGGCAGGGGCGAACAATGAAATTTACGACCAAGAATCGTGCAGGACTCATTTCCGGCATCGTGGCATCCGTGCTGCTCTCATGCGCCGGGCCATGCTTCGCGCAGAACGTCGCCGACGCCGCGCGCCAGGAGCGCGACCGCAAACAGCACTCTTCGCGCCGTTCCAATCACGTCTACACCAACGAAGATCTGAAGCGGAAGCATATCCTCGTTCCCGAGGATCAGGAGCGCGCCCTAGAAGCGCGCCGCAATGCTTCCTCGCCTGCATACGATGCGAACAACAATTCCGCCACGCCCAACGCGCCCGCGAACGCATCCGGCGTCACCGCGGGCGAACCCACGATCAACGGCGCGCCGGTAATCTCGCTGCTGCCCTTCACGCTGCCGCAAGCGCAGACGTTCGGCGAATTCGCTCCGGCGCTTTCCGCGCCTCTATTTGCTTCGAAGCATCTCGCGCTGCCCGCAGCTCCGCGCGTCCGCCGCGCGCATCCGCTGCTCGACGACCTGCTGATCGTCGATCTGCAAAAGAATCAGACGCTGCCTGCGGCTCCGGAATTCCCCGCGGTGCCGGCGCCAATGCATTCCGACGCGAAGATATTCGCGGCTCCGGCCACTCACGCGCCAACACACGCTGCAGTTCCAGCCGCAACGCAGACCGCGGTTCGCGTGCAGCGCGGAGATTCACTCTGGAAGCTGGCAGAACGCCATCTCGGCAACGGCGCGCGCTGGCACGAAATCGCAGAGCTCAATCCCGAGATCGCCGATCCGAATATCATTCACGTAGGCGAAACGATCCGCCTCGCAGAGCAGGACACGCAGAGCGCCAAGCGCTTCATCGTGCGCCCCGGCGACACGCTATCGAGCGTCGCGCAAGCCGAATTCGGTAATGCCCGCGCGTTCACTTGCATCGCCAACGCCAATCCGAATCTGCGCAGCGCCGACGTAATCTTTGCCGGCCAGTCGCTCGTTCTGCCCGATACCTGTCCCGATCGTTCGCTAGCAAGTCCGTATGTTCCGCAACGAGAACGGCGGCCCATCGCCGCCGTTCGCTTGACTTCGCTATCCCGCTTCGCTAATCTCCCCGCTGCCTAGACGCATGTTCCTTCTGTTCCGCGTCGCGGCTCCCTCTCGAAATCAATATCAGAGGTCGGTCCCTTTCAATTCAATCCGCACGCAGCCGAGGAGGTCGGCACCAACGATGAAAAAGTTTAGTGGGGTTCTGATTGGAATTTCTCTGTTTCTCGGAATGGCATGTGTCGCCGCGGCTCAGGAAAACAGCACCATGCCGGGCCACCATCCGCCAAAGATTCTCTCCATCACGCGCGAATTCGTGAAGCCGGGCAAGAGCGGCGCCGCGCATGACAAGACGGAAAGCATGTTTGTCGCGGCGATGACCGCGGCGAAGCGGCCCGCGCATTACCTGGCCATGGATTCAATCACCGGCAGGTCGCGCTCGCTCTTCTTCACCGGCTACGATTCCTTCGAAGCCATGGAGAAGGAGACTCTCGAAGAAATGAAGGATGCCACGCTCTCGGCAGCGCTCGATCGCGCCAACGAAGCCGATGGCGCGTTGCTCGATTCCACCGAAAATTCCGTGTTCTTCTACCGCGACGACCAGAGCTTCAACTCTTCGGTGGACATCCCGCATATGCGTTACTTCGAGATCGAGCTGTTCCGCGTTCGCCCCGGACATGAAAAGGAATGGGACGAGGCGGTGAAGCTGGTCAAGGACGCCTATGCAAAGGGATTGCCGGATGCTCACTGGGCCATGTACCAGGAAGTGTACGGCACGCCGGGCGGCGAATACGTCGTGCTGGTGCCGCTGAAGTCCGCTTCCGAAATTGACATGGCCTTTGCCAACAACAAGAAATTCACGGACGCGATGGGCGAGGACGGGATGAAGAAGCTCGCCGAACTCTCGGCCTCCGCGATCGAGGAACAGATGACCAACCTTTTCGTCTTCAGCCCGAAGAAGAGCTATGTCGGCGATGACTGGATCAAGGCCGATCCGGACTTCTGGAAGCCCAAGGCGAAGATGGCGGCAAAGAAGACCGAGGAGAAGAAGGCCGACGAGAAAGCTGCGAAACCTTAGTAGCACTGCGACTCGTCAATCGTAGATCCGCAGCACAAACTGCTTGAGACGGAAAGAAAAAGCCCGTCCCGCTTGGCGGGACGGGCTTTTCACACCCCGGGAAAAAACTACGCAGCTTTCTTCAACAACGGTTTGATCTCAATCTTCCGGGGTAGAGCTGCGGTCAAAATCGGCGCATGGATTTCCAGTACGCCGTGATTGAATTCCGCAACCATCTTGTCGATGTCAACGCCCTCCGGGAGCGGCAAAACCCGCTCGAAGTTTCCATAGATGAACTCCTGGTGCAAATAGTTCACCTCCTTCTCGGTCTTGGCGAACTTCCGCTCGCCGCTGATCGTGAGCATCTTCTCTTGCACGCTGATCTTCACATCCCTCGGATCAACGCCGGGAACCGCAACCTTCAGGAAAAACTTCTTCGCATCGGGCTCGATCCACGCCTCAACCACCGGCGTGAAGGGCACTGTCCCTAAGAGCTTCTTCTCACCTTTCACTGGCCACTCCGTCAGCAGCCGATTGAAAATCTCATCGAAATTCTGGCGGAAATCAAACATCCCCCTGTAGAAATTCTCGGGCTCGGTGAGCCTGAACATTCATCACCTCCACTACGGGTCCCGGCGGCCCCTCCGCTGCATTTATCTCCGCCGGACCTCTGGAAATCCAGATACAATGTCGCGCATTCCCGGGGGCTTGTCCGTGTCTGGCATCACCGTGGCGCGTGACAGCAGTCACGGAGCAAGCGCAGGATTGCGAATATGGGTAAGCGACGCGCGTCCCGAATGAAGCGGCGCGGCGGCGCGTTCCGTGTAACAAGTTGCCACAGGAGGTTGCCATGTCGAAGAAGTTGATTGTGAGTCTTGCTCCGGTGTGTCTTGCTCTCTCATTTTTCGCGCCGGCGAGCGCGGCACAGGACAAACCCAAAGACACGCAGGAGAAGCCGTCCGCGGAATTCAAGATTCCGCCGGAGGAGGCGAAGAAGGCAAATCCGCTGAAGAACGATGCCAGCACCATCGCCGATGGGAAAAAACTCTTCGGCTCACAATGCTACCTATGCCACGGCAAGGAAGGCGACGGGAAAGGCGAACTCGCGGAGGACATGAAACTCAAGCTGCATAACTACCACGATGCCGCGGCGCTGAAGGATAAGACCGACGGCGAACTGTTCTACATTTTGTCGAAAGGCAAAGGCGACATGCCCAGCGAGGGCGACCGCCTTTCGGAGACGCAGCGCTGGCAATTGATCGCCTACATCCGCTCGCTCGCCGGCAAGCCCATGCCCGCCGCCGCGAAAGAAGAAAAGAAGCCGGAGTAGAGTAGCTCGCGGCTAGATCAATCTCGAAATTGACGACGTAAAAACTTTGACCGAAGAACTTTTGCTTACTCCGCGCGCAGCGCTTCGACGGGAACTACTGTTGTGGCGCGGCGGGCGGGCGCGCCGCGGGACGGGGCGGATGAAAAGGCTATGCGGCGGGCAGAAAGATGCCGGGTAGGGCAGTCCGCGGTTGTGTGGAGATTTGATCTTGCAGGAGGTCGTAGAAGGGCGCGGCAATTGGCGCTCGTACGGACGAAAATGCATCGGAGCCGTTAGGTCCGTGAACGCGGATGCGTCGCGTGTTCGGTGGGAGCGAAAACCAAAAACCACATCGGGCGTCCGCCTGGGCCGACTCGCCCCTACCGGAAATCCGTTGAGCTCGCTATGTGGCTGAGTCCGCGCACGAGCTCAGCCCTTGGTTACTTGTGCGCTCGCCGGATGACGGCAGAGACGGCGGCGCTACTTTATGCTGACGGATGCTTCAGGATATCCGCCAGAGCATGCATGCGTTGCGAATCCGCCGGACTCTTCGCCGTGGTGGCGCTCTTTTCCAGGGACGGCGCCATACTCTGCAACTTCGCGAGTGTGCTCTTGCTCATGTGCGAACTCTCCGCGCTTTGGATGGCCTTCTGCAGAGCTGCGATGCGCTCCGCCGGCAAAGCCTGCGAGCGCTTCAACTGATCTACGTACGCCTTGGCCACAACCAACTTCGCGGGCCACTCGAACTTCTGCTGGTTCTGCACATTGAGCGTGGCCACACGGACGGCCTTCGCCGCGTCAATTTCGTTCTGCGTCAGGAACTGCGTCGGCGTCAGTTCGAAAACGTCCAGCCCGCGCGCGATTTCCGAGCCGTAGATCGCGCCGTTGTACCAATAAGCGGACCAGTCGCCGCCGAGCACCAGCATGTTCGGATCAATGGGCCCGCGATCGAAGTAGGCAATCTCAGTAGGATGCGCTGCATCGGTGAAGTCCATGACGGAGACGCCGCCTTGATACCAGGCTTGCACCTCGATGTCGCGCCCGGGAACGGGAATAAGCGAGCCGTTGTGCGCCACGCAATTCTCCGTGTCGCCTTGCGCGGCGGGGAGCTTGTAATAGCTCGCGAAGGTCAGCTTGTCGTCCTTGAGATGGAAGATGGCATCCGCGCCCCACTTGTTCGGATCGTTCGGACGGCAGCGCGCGCCGAGGCCGCCGCCCCACTCGTCGGTAAACACCACTTTGGTGCCATCGTTTGAAAACGAAGCCGAGTGCCAGTAGGAATAGTTCGGGTCGTTCACCGCATCGAGGCGCTTCGGATGAGCCGGGTCTTTGATGTCCAAAATGATGCCGTTGCCCGAGCACGCTCCGGCTGCCAATCCGATCGCCGAATACACCGTAATGTCATGGCACTGGTCGGTATCGGCGGGCTTCTCCCCGCCCTTGCCATGGCTGCCGCCGTTGCTTAGGCCGTTGATTGCGCCCGTGCGCGGATCGATGAACACGCGTGGGCTGGAGACGATCTTGGCTTCCTGCGGGGCTGCAACCGGAACCTTGATTACTTCGATGCGAAACAACGCTGTATCGGGACTCTTGTCCGGCAATCCACCGGAGCAGCCAGCAAGCTCCTCAGGCTGGCGCACGAACGAGGTGCCCGAGACGTAGATATAGACGTTCTCTTTGTCGTTGGGATCCACCACCAGCGTGTGCGTATGCGATCCGCGACATGTTTGCACGGCTGCGACTTGCTTGGGGTTCTTGACGTCTGAGATGTCGAAGATCCGCACGCCGCGGAAACGGTCCTTCTGAGCTACCGGCAAGCGGGGTTTCTTTTCCTCCCCTGGGGGCGGCGGAGGCTCCGGCGGAAATCCCTGGTCGCCGCAATCGATGCGTCCATTCGGCATCTCCACCGACATGAACAACAAATTCTTGTACACAGATACATCGCCTTGCCCACCGGGGCAGACCATTGTCGTTAGCAACGCGGCTTTCGTCGGATCGGAGATGTCATAGATGCTCACTCCGTAAAAGTTTCCTTGAAAAAGGTGATTGCCCTGGAAGGCCATATCCGAGTTCGCGAAAGCGAGTTGCGCGATCACCATCTGCAGCTCTTTGGGTATCTTCGAAAGAGCGGCAGCTGGGAGGCCGAGCTGGCCGAGCGTCTTTTCCACTTTCGGATCATCGGGACGATCGATGCCGAGCTGAAACGCGTCCGGCTTTTTGAGCAGCAGGAGGTGCTTTAAGCCCATGGATGCTTCGCCCGCGTCGTACATCCCCGGCGTCAGCTTGAAGCGCGGATCGTTCGTGTCCGATCCCGTCATTCCTGGCGGCAGCGCCGGAGCCGGCTCGGGGGCAAACGGATTCTGTTGGTCATCTCCATCCTTCGGTGGTTCCTTCGGTGGTTCCTTCGTGGGTTCCTGCGCGGGTGGCGGGGTTGCAGGCGCTTGCGCCTGCGCGTGCATGCGGCTCGCTCCGGAACCTAGAATAAAAGCGGCCACCGCTACACGGAAGGCAATACTCGACAATCGGTTCATCTTTTCTCCTCTAACGGTTTTTTCTCTAGCATCGCCTGCATAATTTTGATCTCGGCGCGCTGCGTGTTGTCCGCATCGGTCGCGAAGTTGAAAATGTCGGCGTCCTGCCCAGCGCCCGCGGTGTCGAACAGATCCTTCACCATGACCAACGCGCCGTTGTGATGCTGAATCATCCCGGTCAAAAATAAGTGATCGAACTCCGCGCCCTTCGCGTTCCGCAACGCCGCCATTTGCTCCGGCGTCAGCATACCCGGCATTAGACGCATCGGCTGGCCTTTGGTATCCATGTCCGGCATTCCCGGCATGGCCATGGAAAGTGATTCTCCGCGGGCTGCGAGCCAGCGCTGCATCAACTTTATCTCGTCCGACTGCGAGCTGCTGATTTTCGCTCCCAGCAGACGCAATTCTTTGTTGTCCGTGTGCGAACGGGATCAGCGCCGTCATCTCCACCGCTTGCGAATGATGCATGATCATGCCCTGCATGAATTCCACATCTGCTTGCGAGCGCGGCGGCAGCGTGCCTTTCGTCGACGCCGGCAGCCTTTTGCTCGGCTGACCCGGCGCACCCGGCTGCACTACAACAGGTTTAGACGGATCAATTTGCTGCGCGCTTGCAGGGTGAAGGACGAAACATGCTGGGAGCAGCTCACGGCGAGTACCATGCCGAACAGCACCGCAGATCCTCTGGCGGAGTGGAGCATGCGCTTGCGGCGAAAACCGTATTGGCCCCCACTTCGGTGCACCGCTAAACATTCTTCGTGCTCTCCTGCTAAAAGGACGCGGCAAGACGCTAGACACAGAAATGCGGCCCTTCAAAATTCCCGGGAATATTCGCCTAATCCGGGCAGGCGGGCGTAGATCAAGAAGCTACAGGTGACCGCGCGCTGAATATCACTTGCTGCGTCTTTCGCCGATGCCGTTCGATCAGTGTCGCAGCATAGACCAAAAGCGCGGGAGATAGCAACGCTGTAGAAAGCCATCCATCGCCATCGGATAAGCGGAAAGTGCGTCGCTACCGGACCGGCGGCAGTGAGTCAGTTTGACTGTTTCTCCCTCGCGCTTGCCGCCAAAGCGTGAAAAGATCGGGGAGCGGCGGAGGGCCTACGGAATCGTTGCTGATCATTACGGGTACGATGGGGGCCGGCAAGACGGCTGTCTTGGGCGAGGCGTCGGATATTCTTGCCACGCGTCAAATCGTCCATGCGGCAATCGACTTGGATGCGATCGGTCTCGCTCATCTCCCGTCTTCAACTTCCAGCGATGGCGTGATGTACGACAACCTTCGGTCTATCTGCAGGAACTATGCCGCCGTGGGCGTGCAGCGTTTCTTAGTGGCGCGCGCAATCGAAGACGATGCCCAGCTAAGATCCTGTCGCGACATTATACCGGCGGCACACACGGTCGTCTGTCGTCTCACTGCGAGCATCGAAACGATGCAGCGACGCGTCCAGACCCGCGAGCTAGGGATATTGCAGCGGGAATATGTTGCTCGGGTTGCGGAATTGAACGCCATCCTTGAGCGCGCACAGTTGGAGGACTTTTCAGTCACCAACGAGGATCGTTCGTTGACCGAAGTTGCGCTCGAAATCCTTGTTAAGGCCGGATGGATCTCAAACTGACCCACGACCGGACCGGCGCCCGCGTTGACGCTTCCCAGCTCGCGTCGTAATATGGCGGCTCGCGTCCATACCCTGACATGCTTGAGCAGACGGTCTCTCACTATCGAATCCTGGAAAAGCTTGGCGGCGGCGGAATGGGTGTGGTCTACAAAGCCAAGGACACTCGCCTCGGCCGCAGCGTCGCGCTGAAATTCCTTCCGGCGCGTTGACGCTTACCTGCCTGCGTCGTAATATGGCGGCTCGCGTCCATACCCTGACATGCTTGAGCAGACGGTCTCTCACTATCGAATCCTGGAAAAGCTTGGCGGCGGCGGAATGGGTGTGGTCTACAAAGCCAAGGACACCCGCCTCGGCCGCAGCGTCGCGCTGAAATTCCTTCCGCCGGAAATGGCCAGCGATCGGGTGGCGCTCGATCGTTTTCAGCGTGAGGCGCGAGCCGCATCTGCGCTGAATCATCCCAACATTTGCACCATCTACGACGTGGGCGAAGCCGATGGGCGCTCGTTCATCGCCATGGAGCTGCTTGAAGGCGTGACGCTAAAGCACCGCATCGCCGGCAAGCCTTTGGACGCGGCGCAGGTAGTGGAATTGGGCATCCAGATGGCGGACGCGCTCGACGTGGCGCACGGCAAAGGCATCATCCACCGCGACATCAAGCCGGCAAATATTTTTATCACTGAGCGCGGCCAGGCAAAGATTTTGGATTTCGGATTGGCGAAGGTCGAGCCGAAGCGAAATCTGGTGACCGAATCCGCGGCGGAAACAGTCGTGCCGGGCGCAGGCTCGAATCCGGCTGAAGTGGATTTGACGAGTCCGGGAAGTTCGCTAGGCACGGTGGCATACATGTCGCCGGAGCAGGCGCGCGGCGAGGAACTCGATGCGCGCACGGATTTATTTTCGCTCGGCGTGGTGCTCTACGAAATGGCCACCGGGACACTGCCGTTTCCCGGCAGTTCGACGGCTGTCATCTACAGCGGAATTTTGAATGCGACGCCGAAGCCTGCGAGCAAGGTGAATAGCAAATCGCCGGCGGAACTCGACCGCATCATCTCGAAGGCGCTAGAAAAAGACCGCGACATGCGCTGCCAGGCGGCAGCCGAACTGCGCGCCGACCTGAAGCGCCTGAAGCGCGATTTGGAT
Organism: uncultured Acidobacteriota bacterium; assembly: GCA_963812645.1. Lineage (GTDB taxonomy): Bacteria > Acidobacteriota > Terriglobia > Acidiferrales > UBA7541 > Palsa-147. Next base: position 35,866 of record CAWEVU010000009.1, on the reverse strand, counting down.
GCGTCCTCCCGAAGCGAATCAGCCGCGCGCGGCGGAGCGTATGCAGCGGGCGCGGCCGGAGCGGTGGCTGCGACGGCGACGCAGGCGGCCACGAAAAAGAAAACGGTGGCCGTCCTCTATTTCGAAAATCTGAGCGGCGCCAAGGAAGACGAGTACTTCCGCGATGGCATGACCGAAGACATCATCACCGAGCTATCGAAGATCGCAAGGATCGAGATTTATCCGCGTTCCGAGATGCTGCCGTTCCGCGACAAGCCGATTACCGCGCCGCAAGTGGGAGAGAAGCTCGGCGCCATGTACGTGCTCGAAGGATCGATACGCCGCGCCGGGAACCGGTTGCGTATCACCACGCAATTGGTGGAGAGCGCCACGCGGCATTCCGTCTGGGGCGAGCGCTACGACCGCGAAATGGAAGACGTCTTTGCCATCCAGGAGGAAATTTCCCTGAGCATTGCAAAGGCCCTGGAGATCACTCTTTCGCCGCAGGAAGAAAAAGTGATCGCGCGAAAGCCCACGGCGAACTCGCAGGCTTATGATTTCTACCTGCGCGGCCGGAATTATTTGCGGCAGCGGCAATTTGAATATGCGCTGGCGATGTACGAGGAAGCGGTGAAGCTGGATGGAAATTTCGCGCTGGCATATGCGGGAATTGCGAGCGTCTGGGGCGGGATGCATGAATTTCGCAGCGCCGACCCCGAGTTCGTGAAGAACGGGCTGGCGGCTTGCGCCAAAGCGGAGCGGCTCGCGCCGGACTCGCCCGAAGTAGTCTCGGCGTGGGCGCGAATTCGATACGCACAGCACGATTATGAGGAAGCCATACGATTGGCGCGGCAAGCCATCACGCAACAGCGGGATTGCGAGGGAGCTCACGACGTGCTGGGGCGCGCGTATTTTTCTTCCGGGCGATACGAGGATGCGGCGCAGTTGGCCGAAAGCGCGCTAGAAGTAGTCAGCAATGATTACAACGCGCTGGTCCCGCTGATCAATTCGCTCGAAATTCTCGGGCGCATCGCCGATGCCGAACGATTGCGGCGCCGCGAGATGGAAGTGCTCGAAGAGCAGTTACAGCAATTCCCCGACGACGTGCGCGCGCGGACTTTGCTGGCGGCGGACCTCGCAATCTTCGGCCGGCCAGATGACGCGGTTCGCCACGTGAGAATCGCCGTGGCCATGCGGCCTACGGATGCGAATGTGCTGTACAACGCCGCGTGCACGTTCGGACTGTTGAAGATGAAAGATGATGCGCTGGCGACGTTGAAGCGCTCGCTCGAAGCGGGTTATTACAACGTGGACTGGTGCACCAAGGATCCGGACCTGGCGATATTGCACGACGATCCGGAATTTCAGCGCCTGATGATACCGCGCGGCGGCGCCGCTTAGTTCGCACTTCGCTACATCTTCCGCCAATCGCTTGAGGCCTCGCTGGCTGCGGCGGGCGTAGGATAGTGTTCGTTTTCGAGCTCATCTCGGCGATTCGGAGAAAACCGTGAAAAAGATCCTGCTGATTTTTCTGTTTCTGCTGACGGCGCAGGTTGCCGCGGCACAAGATTGGGCGCAGGCGCGGCTGGCGAAGTCGCCGCGGCATCGCGAGTGGGTAACGGTGAAGCACGACGGGCGCGCCGTGGAGACCCTCGTGGTTTATCCCGAATCGAAGGACAAAAGGCCGGTGGTGCTGGTCATTCACGAGATCTTCGGCCTAACCGACTGGGCGCAGGAGCTGGCCGATGAAGTCGCCGAGGCCGGCTACATCGCCGTGGCGCCCGATCTGCTCTCTGGCATGGGGCCAAATGGCGGGCGGACGGACAGCTTTGCCGAAGGAAAAGCCACCGAAGCGGTCAGCCATCTCAATCCGGATCAGGTGACGGCGGATCTCAATGCAGCCGCCGATTATGGAATCAAGCTGCCCGCATCGAACGGAAAGCTATTCGTCGTGGGTTTCTGTTGGGGCGGCGCGCAATCTTTCCGCTTCGCCACCAATCGCGCCGATCTTGCGGCCGCATTTGTTTTCTACGGCTCTCCGCCGGAAAAAGCCGACATGGCGCGAATCAAAGCGCCGGTCTACGGATTCTATGCAGGCAACGACGCGCGCATCGGCGCGACAGTTCCCGGCACAATCCAGGATATGAAAGCAGCCGGAAAAACCTACGATCCAGTGACCTACGATGGCGCCGGCCACGGCTTCATGCGCGCCGGCGAAGCCCCGGACGCCAGCGCCGCGAACGCGAAAGGCCCGCGCCGATTCCTGGGATCGCTGGAAGAAAGTTGCTGGCATCCAGTAAGTAAGTACCCCACTTCGCGGTTCGTTGACTTGGCCAAAGGCCGCGACTAACATCGCGGGCCGTGCCGGACTCGCAGCCCATCGTCGGCGGAATGATTGCGCGCTACCGCGTGGTCGAAAAACTCGGTGGCGGCGGCATGGGCGTGGTTTACAAAGCGGAAGACACCAATCTCCGCCGCTTCGTCGCCCTGAAATTCCTTCCTGAAGATCTGGCCCGCGACGCGCAGGCGCTCGAACGCTTCCGGCGCGAGGCGCAAGCCTCTTCCTCGTTGAATCATCCCAACATCTGCACGATCTACGACATCGGCGAAGAAAACGGCCGTACGTACATCGTGATGGAGCTGCTCGACGGCAAGACCCTCAAGCACCAGATCGCAGGCCGGCCGCTCGATCTCGAATTGCTTCTTGGATCTCGGCATCGAAATTGCCGATGCTCTCGATGCCGCACACGCCAAAGGAATCGTCCATCGCGATATCAAGCCGGCGAATATTTTCGTCACCGAGCGCGGCCACGCCAAAATTCTCGATTTCGGCCTGGCCAAGCAGATTCGCGCCGCAGCGCCCGACCAACTCGCACACAGGACGCTCTACTACGGGTGACAACCGCCGGCGATAAATCGCCGCTGACCTCACAAGCCCGGGAACGGCCGTCGGCACGGTGGCGTACATGTCTCCCGAGCAAGTGCGCGGAAAAGAACTCGATGCGCGCACTGATCTATTTTCCTTCGGCGTCGTGCTCTACGAAATGGCCACCGGCACGCTGCCCTTCCGCGGCGAAACCACCGGAGTCGTCACCGAAGCGATTCTGAATCGCGCGCCGGCGCCTCCCACGCGCCTGAATCCCGATTTGCCGCCCAAGCTCGAAGACGTCATCAACAAAGCGCTCGAAAAAGATCGCGATATGCGCTGCCAATCCGCGTCGGAACTGCGCTCCGACCTGAAACGTCTGCGCCGCGACACAAGCTCCGGACGCAGCTCGGTATCAGCAAGCACCACAGCCGCAGAAGTGGCCGCAACGCCGGCCAGAGAGACATTCGCAGCGTCCAGCTCCACAGTGTGCCGCGCCACCAGTGCCCGCGTCGACCAAGCGCAAATACATCCTAGCCGCCGCGTGCATCGCAATTCTCCTGGCCGCGCTGGCCGCATATCGCTTCTGGCCGCGCAGCGCCGGCCCCAGCGGCCCGGGAAAAGTCGACTCAGATCAGCCACTGGAACAAAGCCATCTCCGGCGCGAAGCTCTCTCCCGACGGGCACACCCTGGCGTTTTCCTCTATCTCCAGCGGCGTATTCCAGGTATTCGTCATGCTCACATCCGGCGGCGAGCCGTTGCAGTTGACCAATGACGAAGGCGACAAACGAGTGGCAGCCTTTTCCGCCGACGGCACCGAGATTTACTACTCGCGCGTGGCCGGACGATCCGAAATCTGGGCCGTGCCGACGTTGGGTGGCAATCCAAGGCAGGTCGTCTCGGCCAGCTTCTGTGACTCCCTCGTTGGATGGAAAGTGGCTGTTCTACATCCCGGAAGGACTCCACGCCATTTATCGCGCGGCGCCTTCGGGGCTGGGCGGCCAGGAAGCGTTCGAGTTCGACGAGAGCGGAGTTTCTTTGGAAGACATCTTATCGTTCCCGAGCGGCGACGACCTTCTTGTGGTTGTGGGAGCGGTGAACGAAACCGTCAGTCATCTCAAGCAAGTACATCTCGGCAGCCATACGGCCACAGACCTGGGCACGATTCCAATCAATCCGGCCGACGTTATTGATGATTCTTGGGAACAGCCCGGGAAGTCACTGCTATTCAGCCGCACCGAGAATGGCATCAGGAATATTTGGCGATACGATCTGCGCGAGCAGGCCTTGACGCAACTGACCTTCGGTCCAGGCCCGGACTCCGATCCCATGGCTGACCCCGCCGGGAAGGGCATTTATTACGTCAGCGGGAAATCCACCGGATATTTGACCGCGTACAAAACGCGCACCAAGGAATCCGTGGACATCGTTGACGAAGACGCCACGCAACCTGCCATCTCTCCTGATGGAAAGCGCGTGATGTATCTCGTGAACTCCGGCCCGCGCAGGCAGGAATTGTGGGTCGCGGACATCGACGGCAAGAATAAGGTGAAAGTTGCTTCAGGGGATGTCATGGCCGCGGATGCCTGGACGCGCGACGGTTCTCTGTTGTCGTTCACGGATCTGTCCACCGCGCCGTTCAAGCTCTATGTTGCCGGAGCAGATGGAAGCAACATCCACCAAGTGCAATGGAACGGGCTTGCCGCCTTATCGGTCATCTTCAGCAGCGACGGAAAGTCCATTTACGTCACCGCCTTCCAATCCGCAACAGAGCCCGAGACAGATCTGGCAAATGAATGTCGACGGGTCAAACGCCCACATGATCACAGAAGGATGCGGCGCGACGGTATGGGACACCAGCTGGGATGGCAAGTACCTGCTGACCATAAAATCGCGCGGCTCCGATTATGGCATTTACGAATTCTCCCTGGCCGACAGCAAATGTACGGAGTTGGTTCCGAATGTCGCGACGTTAGGTGGCGCCTTCCCGCCGGATGACAAGTCTTTCCTGTATGCCGTGGCCTCAAGCGGCTCGGTGACCATTTACCGCCAGCCCTGGAGCGACGGGAAACTCACCGGACCGGCACAGGTGGCCTTCAAAGTTCCCTTCGCCTTCAGCATAATTTACGCCGGCGGCAACGGATACGATTTCTCCAGAGACCTCTCGACAATCGTTTACGCGCGCGCAGGCGGCCGCCAGGATGTGTATTTGCTGAGCCAGAAGTAGCAGCGCGGCGTCTAAAAGCAGCGAAGGCGTGATCAATCTCTCAGCTTCACGATTTCATTCGCAAGTTGAGGCTAGAAGACTCCGGGGCAGGGGGCAGTTTTCGTCCCGCCGGTGGTGACGCCGTATTGATTGCCGCCGGTTAGACGCAGCGTGGCCTTTACCACACGGGGCCAGGTGAGTAAGACGACGGCAAGAAATTTGGTGATACCATCTGTTTGTGATGAAGATACGGCCCACTGCATCGCGTCGGAGATCCGCGCCAGGCCTTGGGAAAAAAACTTTCGTTTACTTCACCGACGACGAACGCAAACTGGTCGATCAAGCCGCCGAAATCGAACGTCGAAGTGTGAGCAGTTTTGTCGCTAATGCGGCGCTGACTGCGGCCGAAACAACAATCAGAAAAAATAGCATCAAGAAGTAGCCCCACGTTCCTGTAATCCCACACGTCCGTACCATAGCTTGACTTCCGATAGCCAGCGTCGGGCCGCACAATTTCATTTGACATAATGGTAGTGCTATGGTACCGTTACACTACCGGAGGCATTATGAGCAAACACTCTAAGCACCAACATTTGGTCGCACGCAATCGCAGGTTGGCCAAACAAGTATGGGGCGACGCCCTCGATCCGCTACAAGTCCGTTCACTGAGCGAGATAACTCGGTCCTTCGGCTTCTCGATTGCCATGCGCGACATGCTGCTCCTTCAGAGTGGGTGGTATGTCACGCACATGGGGCTCATAAGGTTAGCCAAAAGGCATTATTGTGCCGGCATTGATGTCTATGCAGTTCCGGAGTTCTGTGACCCCATTGCTGCCCGCTGGTCATTCAAAGCAACGGTTTACAAATCCAAAAATGGCAAAGGATTCGTCGGCTACGGCGATGCCGACCCCTCGAACGTGTCTCCCTTGGTGCGCGGCGCCGAGCTGCGCGTGGCCGAGACCCGGGCCGTCAATCGCGCTCTCCGCAAGGCTTATGGGATCGGCCTGTGCTCGATCGAAGAGCTCGGATCCGTCTCTCCGCCCATGCCAGCTTCACATCCCAAGCAAGCCGCGCCCATTTCTGGCAACGGAAATGGTTCGAGTCACAGTCAGCCACGACTGCGCGATCAACTCTGTCTTTTGATCCGCCAGCACAACCTCGATCCTGCGCTCGTGAAGGCCTACGCCGCCGACTTCTGCGGCACCGAGAGCCTCAAGGAAGCCACTCGTGATCTGGTCGAATCCTTCATTTCCCATCTTGCGAAAGCGGCCAAGGAAGACCGGGCTGGGTTGCTCTGCAAACTCAACTCGTATGCTCAATCGCAGGAGGTGCAGCAATGAAACGCCATTTTCCGGGCTTGCACTTGGAATCTCAGAGCGCGGACGACCTGCTCGAAGGACTGTTTCTCGCTCGGGTCGATCAGGTTTCCTATCGCTGGCATCCGCAGAAACCCTTCTTCGCGCTTCGCCTTTCGGTTCTCGAGCCGAAGCCATTGTCCGGTCAGAGCATCTCGGGGCGTCTGTATGGCACACCGAAAGCCTTGTGGAAATTGAACTGGTTCCTCCGGGATTTTGGCTACGACCTGGACCTCTTTGCTCGAGATGAGGTGGATGAAAAGGCCCTTGTGGGCCTAACCGGCGTCGTCCGCACCTCCCGCACGGCGCGCAACGGCCGCTCGTTCCTCAATTTCGACGCCTTTGCACCGGCCGGAGACTGGGAGGAGTTAGCCACTCTCGAAACTGGCAGCCGGCAGGAGAACGACGATGATCTACAGCCACACACAGATTAGCCAGTACCTGCGCTGTCCGCGCAGCTATCGCTACCGCTATCTCGATGGGTGGCAGGAAAAAGAAACCCGTGCCGCGATGGTCTTCGGCCGCTCGTTCGAGAAGGCTCTCGGAGCCTACTTCTGCCGGGAGGATCCGAGTGCCGTGCTCTACAAGGAATGGGGTGCGTATCGAGATGCTCCGTTTGAATACAAGAAAGGGGATTCCTGGGACCGTCTGGTCCATCAGGGAGTCCATTTGCTCCAAGAGTTCGCCCAGGATGATCGGGTTCACATTCCTCGGCCGCAGAGGAACTTGCAGGTCAAGATGCTTCGATCGCTTCCCGGAAACAACGAATTCGTTGCGTACATTGACGCCCTTGGAGAAATCGATGGCACACCCTGCGTCATCGACTGGAAGACCACCACGAGCCGTTATCCCGAAGAGCCCGAGGGATTGCTCTCACTCGACCCTCAGTTGATTTGCTACTCCTGGGTCAGTGGGATTTCCGAAGTCGCCGTTGTCGTGTTCGTGCGCAAGAATCAGCCCGAGATTCAATATCTCCGGGCCACGATCTCCGAAGAGCAACGACGGGAGTACGCTCGGCTGGTTGAAACCACAGTAGCTCAGATCGAAGCCGGCCAGTTCGTTTCCCACAGCGGCATCCGCTTCCCGCAGAACGGCTGTGTGAGCTGTCCCCATCTGGGGCTGTGTCTCAACAACCAGCCGTTGATCGACGCGAATCTGATCCGCCGGGCAGGAGCCAGCGACCTTGATTGGCTTAACGACCTTGACGACTAATGGAAGACCGCTGGTGGCCCCGAAACTCAATCGTCGGAGGGCCGTGTTCGTGCTTTCGAAGATCGACGAGATCTTGGCCTGGGACAAGGCGGCGGATCAGGAACGGGACTCGCGGTTCGTGGATCTGGGCCGCTATCTGTGCGAAGTCCGTTCCGGGCAGTACTGGCGGCTCGACAACCTGAAGTCCTTCGATGAGTTCCTGGAGAGGAAGTTCCCGGAGTCCCGGCGAAAGGCCTACTACCTGATGGCCATCCATGAACATCTGCCGCGGATTCCGAAAGCCGACCTGCGGTCGATGGGGTGGACCAAGGCCAGGGAATTGGCCAAGGTGGCGCGGAGGGAGCAACAGGGGTTCGATTGTGCACCCTGGGTGCACAAGGCGCGAGAGCTACCCCGGGAGGAGTTCAAGCGGGAAGTGGAGAGACATCTGACGGGGAAGGAAACCGAGCCATGGGAGATTCTTTATTTCAAGGCCTACAAGAGCCAGCTACCGGTGATCGAGCGGGCGCTTGAGACCGCGGCTCTGATGCTCGGGACGGATAAATCTCGCGGGTATTGCTTGGAGATGATCTGCGCGGACTTCTTGGCGGGAGCAAGCCATGAAGCCGGTCTGGAGAATTCGTTGTTCTTGGCATTGGTTCGGCTCATCGGCGCTCTACCCGTGGCACAGAGACTGCGATTGTTTGAGATCGTGAGGAACAACTTTGAACCGATTCAGGCGGAAACGACCGCGATTATGGCTTGAACCCGAGGCCTATCGCGAGCTCACCCGCGCGGTGCTCGCGCGCGATGGGTGGCGCTGCCAAGATTGCGGAGTAGCACAAAATCTTCAGGTTCACCACCTCCGCTCGCGCGGCCGATTGGGGGATGACGCCGAGGAGAATCTCATCACGCTCTGCGCGGGCTGTCACGGAGCTAGGCATCTTCATCGCGAAAAACCATAAAGCAATCGTGGAGGGCGCGCGACCACGCTCTCGGAGGTTATCGCTCCGCAGCTTCCAAACGAGTCGTGGATGGATCGATGCAAAGGGTTGATCGCTGCCTGATGATGATGTAAGCTACGCTTTTTAGGTTTCGATAAAAAGTTAGCACGCCGGTGCGAATGATTTCTCACTCATCGCCCGGCGTTTTTCGTTTCTAGACAGACATAAGATGGCGGGCAGTTTCGAGTTGATCGAACGTGGGCGGCGCTGAGCTGAATGCGGTTCTTGAGCGGACGAGGACGCTGGTGACAAACGAAGGTCCGGTTCAAACGCAGCTACACGGAGGCATCTATGAAAGGATCTATCGATCAATCGGTCGTTCGCCAGACTAATTTGGAGCCTGCAATAACCCGCCGCATATACCTTGCTGACGGCTCGCAATATCAACGGAACGACGACCCAGCAAATCGAAAATCAGAACCCATAATCGTTACCGGAGCGCTAGCTCTTGATCATGATGCGCTTCGGCACTGCAGGCTCGTGGAGACCATTCGAGATCCGGAGGACCCCGGGCGGTTCGCTTTCCTCGACTGGCGCGACGGCGACTACGCCATCGTCCCCCAGGTTGAGCACCGGGGAAGAACTTATCTGCCACCCAGCCCACGGGCCGGTCTCGTTTCGCACTTGACGCTTCCAAGAGGCCCACGCCCCTGTGGCGAGCTGCACGAGCTCCTAGCGGATCTCCGCACGGCCATCAAGCAGTTCATGGAAATTCCTGATCGCGAACTCCTGCTCATTCAATCCTTCCTGTTGGCGGATTGGTTCCCGGACCTTTTTGAATCGGTACCGTACCTTTGGCTGATTGGGCCCCCGGGCAGCGCGAAGACGACATTGCTGCGGCTCCTAAGCTGTCTTTGCAGGCGCGCGCTTCTAGTCGGAGATATCCGTGCCGCCGCGCTCTACCAGCTCGTGGATTCGTTGGACAGCACTCTGCTAATCGACGAGTTGGAGGTCGGCGGGTCCAGGCACGATTCGGAGATTCTTCGTCTTCTCCGTACCGGCAGCACGTGCGGAATACCGGCAGTGCGCAACGGACGACTCTACTCGACAACCGGTTTCAAAGTAATCGCTTCGCGCCACCTGCCAGATGATACGGCGCTTACAGGTCGTGCAGTCACTGTATCGATTCTTCCAAGCCTGAAGGAGTTGAGGCCATTGACCAGTGTAGAGATGCGGCGGATCGCTGAGGAATTTCAGCCCCGCTTGCTGATGTTTCGGCTCACGCGTTACCCGGTCGTCCGAGATTTTCGGATGCCATCTTGCAACCTGGATGATATGACGCCGCGAGCCCGGCAACTCGCCCGCGTCCTAACTGCACCCCTGCAGGGGGATGAACAGGCTCAGGCGGATCTGATCGCTGTCTTGCGAGAGTGTGATCGCGAGACACAGGTCGAGCGGTTCCTTGAGCCCGAATGGCTCGTCGAAGAAGCGTTATTTGCGATTGCTCACGAACAATTGCCGAACGGTGAGCAGCGTTACGCCATTCTCGTCGGCGGCATTGCAGAAGACGTCAATGGAGATCTCAAGCGTCGCGGCGAGGATTTCCGCTTAAGTGCGCGCCGGGTTGGAGCCGTCCTGAAGTCCCTCGGAATCAAGACCGAGAGGATCGGGAATCTCGGGCGCGGAATGAAAATTACTCAAGGTCTTCATAGGAAAGTTCACGAAGTCGCGCGCCAGTTGGGGATGGATCGGACCCACGTCGCATCGATTCCCGGCGTGGAGAACGGCTACGGCGGTGCCCCGTGTGCGCTGTGTGAGGAATTCGGGCTCACAGCAGGTCTTCGGTTCGTCGATCGCACCCCGCGCCAACCCCGCCGCTCGTCGACCGCACATATTCCACTTTTCGACAGGAAAATTCACGACGAGCGACCGGTAAAAGGTTGCGATGATCGTGTCAGCGCGGAGAAAGGCTAACACATTTAGATACCGGGATTTAAACCATCCAGTAGGACGGGACGCGTGAACATTGTGAACGTGTAGAACATTGAGCCCCCATCGCGCTCAGAAGGTGGAAGTACCCGAGAAGATGCGAACTGCCTCATGAATTGACCCCTTCCTAGGCGACCGAGGTTGAAGATCGCCCAAGTTGGAATCTGAAACGATGGCACCACGTCCTTGATCGAGACTGGTGATGGTGCCAAAACTGCGGCAGTATTATAAACCTACAAGTTCATCATGTCCGCTCGAGAAGTCAGCTTGGTGACGATGCAGAATTGAATCTGATCACCGTGTGCTCCCGGTGTCATCAAAACGCTCATTCCAGGTAATAAATAAGGAAGCCCACCGGAAAACTTCGAGGTCTTGAAAGCTCTCGCGCTGACAGGAATATCGCGAGATGATCAAGATCCTGCCTTTGTAACTCCCCGAGAAAAGTGATGCTAGAAGACGCCCGGGCAGGGGGCGGTTTTTGTGCCGCCTGTGGCGACGCCGTATTGATTGCCGCCGGTCAGGCGCAGCGTGTCGGGCGAAAGCGTGAGCGTGTCCACCGGCTCGGGCCACACAATGGTGTAAATGCGCTGCGACGCATCGACCAAATTCCAATGCGCTCTGAGCGGAGAACCTGCCGGGATCACGCTGCCATTGGGATCGAGAGTGACGCTCACGCCGTTGGGCCACAGCCACGTTCCGGCGATGCCGCCCATCGGGCCGAGCTTGCTCCAGGCCGTGCGCGTGGCCGAGAGCGCAAAGCCGTACTGGTTGCCGCCATTCATGTGCTGAAGATCGACGGAGAGCGTCACGCGATCGACCGACTTCGGCCAAGTGATCGTGAAAATCTGTTGCGCAGGATTGACCAGCACCCACCGCGCATTGAAAGTGCCATCCACGAATGACCCGTCGGAACGCGCGACCGCGCGCGTGTTGTTGAACCAGAGTCCAGCAGCCGACGATGCTCGGCCCCAACTGGGCCGCAGGCGGATTCGCAGCGAGTACGGGAGCAGATTGCGGCGGCGCGGCGGGCTGGCGGCTCGCGGGCTGCGCCGGAGCAACGTCCGGCGCGGGAGCGCGATCCTCGCTCTTCCGGCCGCGGTCATCATTCTTGGCCAGCGTCGTCTTCGGGGCCGGGCCCATGCGCGTGAAAACGAAATCGCCGGAATCGTGGCCCGGAATTGCGGATGGGGCTGTACGTGGGCGTCTGCTCGGATTTTCCGGCAACCGAAACGCGGACGTATCGCTCGAAAAGCATCTCCGCCGAAAACGATTTATCCTCCATCGAACTCAATCCGCGAATCAGCGCCGCGGCAAAGACCGAATGTCCGGCGCCGCCTTCATCGGCCACGGGCTCAACGCCGCCGCTCGACATCAGCGTGCGCGATTTGCTCACTTCCATCTTCTCCACGTAGCGATTCAGCTCCGTGGGCGTGAAGCCGGGGCTGATGTCGCGCGTGATCCCGCCGGAATAACAACTGTCGGAGATCAGCAGAATATGCCGCGCGGGAATCACTTTCACATCTGTGGTGATGTCGTCGGCGAGAATCCAGTCGGTGGTGTCGTGCAGCTCGGCGTTCACCGGCAGCCAGTAGGCTTTGTCGGCTTCTTTGTCGAAAGAGCCGTGCCCGGCGTAATAAACGAGGAGATTCGCGTTCTCATCGAGCGTGCGGCGGTATTCGTTCAGAGCGTGGGTGATGTCGTCGCGCGTCGCGTCTTTCAGAAGCCGCGTCTGAAAGCCGTACTGCTGGCTGAGAATCGCGGCGATGGATTCCGCGTCTTTCACCGGCGTGCTGAGTTTCGGAAGAGAGCGGTAATTTTGGATGCCGATCAGAAGCGCGTAATAAGGACCAGTGTTGACCGCTCCGGTCGGCCGATTTTTTCGAACTCGAGGACACCACTCCGCGCTGCTGCGCAGCTTGCTGCTGCGGACTCGCGACCGAGGTTCCGAGCCCAGCGGTCAGCGCCAGCGCCAGAAATGCGAATAGCGCGACGGCAATGGAGCGCGGAACGAATACGGCTTTTCATGAGGCCGACAGACCCTCGCGAAACTCGGTGTGACCTGAGGCAATCGTAAGTCAGATCGAACTCGTCAACAAGGCCGACCTGGCGCCGCGTGACTTGAACACCAAGCAACCGTTGGTACTCTTGACGAACTTCGATTTTATGGCGTTATACTTGTTGTGGTAGATACCCGGATGTGTCACTGGGAGCCGGTCCATGCGAAAAAATCCCCGGTTTTTCGCAGTTAGCCTCGTATTTATCGCCGTTGCCGCCATCGCCCCCGGAAGCGCCACGAAAGGCTCGAAGCGCGTCCCTACGCCGCTGCTTACCGACTGGACGTCGCGGCACGTGGTCTTCTCCGCGCCGCGCACCCTCGAGCAGGCGCTCCGCATTCAGCGCGACCCGCGCTATCAGCAGCAATGGGTGCGCCGCAATGTACATGCAGCGCTCCCAAGCGGTGCGCCGGCAACGCTGCGCCTTCCACCGACCTCTTCTCCTTTCCTCCGGGTGGATCCGGCGGCTGGGGCGGCAGAGGGGGCGGTGGGAGAGGAGACAGGCGAGGAACGCAGTTCCACGGCGACTGGAGCGAAAACATCGGCTCAGGCGCGGCGATGGAAAGCCAACATGTTCCCCGCAAAATTCTCATTTGATTTCAACACAGCAAGCTGCTCGGACTATGCCGTTTTTACCACCGGGCTCGCGGGATCGCTCGACAACGTGGCGGATATCGTAGCGTTCGATAACCTCTATACGGGCACGGGTGGATTGTGCGGCACGGGCGCGCCCACGGTGATATTTGCGTATCACACGCAATCAAACGCAGGCATAAGTAACTCCTCGCCGGTTCTCTCCGGCGGCGTGAGCGGCGATGGATCGCAGATCGCCTTCATGGAGGGCGGCGGAGGCAGCGCTGCGCTGCACATCTTGCGGGGGGTAGCCGGCCAAGGAACACCTGGCTCGGGGTCGGCAGTTCTTCCAGACGTGGTCACTTCTAGCGCGGCGACATACGTCTCTTGCCTCGGCACGACGCAGTCCTGCCTTCTTAGCCTGACCTTTGCCAATGGCGCCGACGACACTTTTTCAGCGCCATTCGTGAATTACGATACCGATTCTCTCTATGTCGGTGACAACACCGGAGTCCTCCACAAGTTCACGGGAGTTTTCGAAGGAACGCCCGCCGAAGTCACCACCGGCGGCTGGCCGATCACCGTTGACGGCGGCGCGATTCTGAATAGCCCAATTTACGAATTGCATTCCAACAATCTCTACATCACGGACAGGAACGGCATCCTGAGTTTTGTGCGCGAAGCGGATAGCTCGGTGGGAACTCTGCAGCGGCCTGGCAACCCGCCGTGCCTCGGCGCCGTTACAGTCGACGCGACGAGCGGCCATGGACCGATCGATGACGCACCGATCGTGGATACCACCAACGAAACTGTCTTCGTCTTCGTGGGCACGGATTCGACGGGAAACACGGCTTCGGTGGTTCAGGTTACGACCGCAATGGACGGTGAGGTAAGCGCGACGGTTGGCCCGTCTTTCGCCACTATTCCGGTGTACTCCGGAGATTTTGACAACAACTATTTCACCGGCGCGGACCCGAGCACCGGCTTTCTCTACGTGTGCGGCAATCAAGGCAGCGGCGGGCTGGGCTTGCCACAAAGTGACGCGATCTACCGCATCGGTTTCAACTCTTCCGGGACCATGAACTCGGCAAATGACGGACATGCCCTCGCCATCACGTCGGTGGTGGACACGGGCTTCGGAGGCAAGCCGACGACCTGCTCGCCCGGCACCGAGAATGATAACGGAACTACGGATCTGATCTTCTTCAGCGTGCACACCGGCGGAGTAGCCACAAATTGCCTCGATGAGGGCTGCGTGATGTCCTACGACATCACCAGCGGCTTCCCTACTGCGGCCGCGAACTCCGCCCAGGAAAACAGCGGCACCAGCGGCATCATCATTGACAATATCTCCAGCGCCGGCCAAGCCTCCAGCTTCTACTTCACCACCGGAGCAGACCAGACCTGCTCAACCGGCGGCTCCGGCGGCTGCGCCGTCAAACTGACGCAAGCGAGCCTGAACTGAAGCCGCCGCCCGGCGCACCGCGCCCCGAGTTGGCCCCCACGCGGTCGGGTAGGCCGCAGCAGCAGCGCAAAAGCCCCCCACCTGTCCTGTTGTACAGCTGATAACCAGCCAAAATCTCTCTTGCATATCGCCTCGACTTCCATTTTCTTCCGGAGTATTATGCTTGGCGGACGAAGCAGCGCCGTCGCGGGTCCGTGTTAGCTTTGGGAGCGCAGGAGCCAGCAGCACAGTGAAGCGGCTCCGGCGTGGAGGGAACTCGGGCGTTGATTGCGCGCTACGCAGCAACTACTTACAGACCTACCCAGCCCCGTTCTGAGTTCCACAGGCAGTTTTATCTCTTGGCGCCCTGCTTCGGCAACGAAGCAGAACGCAGACGTTCATACTTATCGCTTAGGTCACCAGCGGCTGCTCGGGGTGCAGGCGCAGGGGTGTTCAGGGTGATACTGGGGTAACGCCCGCGCAATTCGCGCGGCTTGGGAGCTTGGGAGATGCATGAAAAACAGGCGAAGTTTGTGCGTTTTGGTGTATTCCTTTTTGCCACGGCGGCGGTAGCCCTAAGTCTTTCCGGTCAGCAATCCAGCCATACTAGAACCTCGCTCGTCACCGATTGGAGCAGCCGGCATCTAATCTTTTCAGCTCCATCGACGTACGGGAAACTCGCGGCCGTGTCACAGGATCCTCGCTATCAGCAGCAATGGCTGCGGCGCAACGTGCATCCCGCGCCGCCGACGGACGGTGAAGAACCCGGCGGCGCAACGGAATCGCGCGCCACAGCGAGCGACGCCGTCGACGCGAACCTCGATGCGCTTTTCGGCCCGCCCACCGGAGGCTCGGGATCGAAATCAGGCGGCGGAGCGTTGAAGAAGGACTGGTCCGCTTCGCTCGGCCCAAGCGCAACCGTCGGCGCCGACTCCTACCCGGCAAAGTTCTCCTTTGACTCGACCAATGCAAGCTGCGCCAACGATTTCGTCGTCTACGGAACGAGTGTGAACGGAACAGCGGCAGGCGCCAGCGCTTCCGCCATGGGAACATTTTCGGGCGTGCCTACGAACGGCCAGACCGCGACCCTGACTTACGGTTCTGGAGCCGTAGATACGGTAACAGCGACCGCCGCGTTTAAGGCCAGCACCACCGGAACATTCTCCGGAGCCCCCACGACGGGTCAAACCGTCGTAGTTCACGGCGCGAGCAACGTGACGTTTACAGCCGAAGACAACACCGCTGCGATAGGGAATTTCGTGGTTGCCGGTGCGTTTTGCGTCGCTCCCGGTCAAGGCGTAACGATCAACGGCACGTCGCTGACAACAAACGCGACGGCGGGCTCGGGCACCGTAGCGATTGCAAATAATCCGGGGAGCAATTCCAACTGGACGTCGAGCCTCACAACAGTTACGGTCGGTGCGGTTACTTACACGTTTGTGAGCGGCGCGCCAGCCACCGGCACCGCGACCGCCGTCCAGGTCCGTTACGTGACCACCGCCGGGAGCACTGCGAATAACGAAGCAGCGACTGCACAAAACCTGCGAGCCGCAATCGACGCGAACAATGGGCAGTGCTTCGCGAGCGGCTGTTTCAGCTCCGCCGCTGTTGCCAATGCTGCCGCGACGGCAACGGTCTCCACAAGTACAGTAACCGCCACAGCTCCGTGCGCAGGCGCGTTGACGGCCCCGACATTCAGCGATACCACCACTAATACGACCACCAGCGCATGGGGCGCCGGGGGTGACGGCACTACTTCGGGCACAAACTTCGCGCTAGCCGCGTCCGGCGTCCCGACAGCCACCACCGTCGCCGCTCAGATCGCCGCCGACGTCAATACGAATACGGCCACAACCACCGTTTCCGCGTCGCCCAGCAGCGGCACCGTAAATCTCACCGCCAATACTTGGGGAACGGTAGGCAATTCCATCACGCTCTCCCAGAACGCCACCAGCGGCGTGAGCCGGTCCGCCGCGACACTCTCGGGCGGCGTGAACGCCACCGTGAGCGGCACTCAGTTTAGGATCGACAATAACGATACCGACGACGCCGCAGCCCTCGCCGCCGTTCTCGTATCGGGTGGTGGCCCGGCCGGCGTCACCGGCAGCTCCGCCGGCGCCGTCGTTACTTTCACCGCAACTTCCGCCGGGTCGGCCGGCAATTCCATCACTATCACCGAGACCATGACCGGCTTTTCGGTGACCAGCCCGTTGGCCGGCGGCGCCGATCTCAATGCCAGCACAGGCTTCTTCGCCGTGTCAGATGCCACGGGCGCTGCCATCTCCACGACGGCCATTGCAGGCAACTTCGCCACAGCTGTTGCCGCCGAAGGAACTGCAGTCGGCGTTCCTGTCACGGCTTCTTCAAGCACCAACGTGACCACGGTAACCGCGTCCGCCGCGGGCGCAGGATCTCTCGGCAACGGCGTTGTGCTCTCGGAAACGCTGAGCAATTTCACCTGGAACCACGCGACCCTCCAAGGCGGCGTTGGACAGGCCAGCATCGTCGCGTATAAGAACTTGTATTCGAGCTGCGGCGGCAGCGTGCCTTCCACCTATTGGTCCTACTTCACCAATGGCACGGTGCAAACCTCGCCCACAATGTCGCTCGATGGCAAGCAAGTGGCCTTCGTGCAGAGCTCAAGCGGCGGCGTCGCGAGCTTGGTCCTGCTGAAATGGGCGTCCGCCAGCGTAACCGCAGGCAGTCCAGTGACACTCACCTCCACAACTGCCAGCGCCTATTCGGCATGCACCGCTCCGTGCATGTTAACGCTAACCTTTAACGGCAGCCCCAACGACACGAACTCTTCTCCCTACTACGACTACAGCGGTGACGCGATCTACGTCGGCGACGACAACGGCACGGTTCACAAGTTCACGCCCATTTTCAATGGCGGAACCCCAGCGGAGATAACTACATCTCCGTGGCCGATCGCTCTGACAAACTCGGCCGGGTCACAAACCACTAGCCCGGTCTACGCTATCAACAATGGCATCTATATTGGCACCGCCAGGACCGGCTTCGGCGGCACCACAGGCGGCTATTTCTACCGCATTAATCCAACGACGGGCGCGCTTACCGCGTCGGCTGAAATCGCGAGTACTCCGGGTATTGTGGACGCCCCGATCGTGGATCCCTCCGCTGGAGAGGTATACGTATTTGTGAGTACCGACACTTCGGGTGACTGCTCGTTCGGAGGAAACTGCAGCGGCGTCTTTCAATTCGGCACGGCTTTCGCTGCAGCCGCCCCCGGTACCGAACAGGAAGTGGGAACCGGCAGCTTCTTCGGTACCGTGCCCATGTTCACCGGCGACTTCGACAACACCTATTTCAACTCGTCTGACCCTCCCACCGGAAGCCTTTATGTGTGCGGCCAGACGGGCGGGGATGCGAGAATCTACCGGATCCCCATTACCACCAATACGATGGGTAGCCCAGTCGCCGGACCAACACTGACGAGCGCCACCAGAACGTGCTCCCCGATCACCGAGGCTTTCAGCGGAACCATGGACATGATTTTTGTCAACGTCCAAGCCAACGGCAACCTTGGCTCATGCGGCGGCGGCGGCTGCATCATGTCTTTTAATATAACTAGTGGTACACTCCCGAGCGGCACCGCTCCGACCGCGTCGCTGCCTGAAAATGGTGGCACCAGCGGGATGGTGATCGATACACTGGGCTCCGGGACCTCGGGTGCGAATCAGGTCTATTTCTCGCCGCTAGCGACGGGACAAGTGTGCCCCAGCGGGGCTGGGTGTGCCGTGCAGGCGTCACAGTCTGGCTTGAACTGATTTGAATAACAGCGGCGGCGAAGGGCGCGCCGTGAAGATTTTACGATCGAGGCTGAACTGATATGACCACACGCGGAACAGTGCACAACGACACCCAGGAACCCGGCGCCGAAAAGGTGCGCGGCAAGCGCCCCTACAAGAAGCCCGAGGTCCGCCACGAGCGCATCTTCGAGACCATGGCTCTCGCCTGCGGCAAGATCCGCGCCACCCAGGCCCAATGCCGCTTCAATCGCAAGCGCTCATGACCTACGTCCGCGACAACGCCAACGCTCTTGGCTGTGAACTTGCCGGTGAAATCGTCCGGACTTTCGGCCGCGTGCGCGTGCGCGTCACGGGAACGAGCATGATTCCCGCCGTCTGGCCCGGCGATGTGCTGGTGGTCGAACGCCGCGCCGTAGAAAAAATTCAGCGAGGAGAAATTGCAGTAGCCGAGCGCGCCGGAAGATTAGTCGCGCACCGCGTAGTAAGCACCCCCGCAAGCTCCGCGCCAAAACCAACGGCTACAAACGCCGGCCGTCCCAGTGTAGCGCTGGGCTTCAGCCCAGCATCTTCAGCCGTGATCGCCCCATTACTCACCCGCGGCGATTCGCAACTAGCACCAGATGAGCCGCTGCACCCCGAAGAATTGCTAGGCACCGTTGTCCTCATCGAGCGCGGCCGCGCCGCACGCCAGCCGCGCCGCGCATTGAACTTCGCAGCCAAGCTAGTTGCTGGCATGGCACAGCGTTCCACAACTGCCACTCGCGTCCTGGTGCGTCTGCATGATATGTTCACTCCCCGGCCCGAACGAGTCGCCCTGTGCAAGAGCTGATCGCTTCGGAAACGCGCCATAACATTGTCATCGAAGTAGGTGGTGTGCCGGTGCGCGTGCATTCGGCCGATCGCGATTTCGTGAAGCTGCTCGAGGATCGCTATGCCGGTTTCGTCACCCGGCCCGAGCGCGCCGAATTCGATTTCGAAATTAACCTGGCCGCGACGGGTTCCGATCCCGAAGCCGATGTGAGCGTGAAGCGCGAGCCGCATGGCTGGTCGTTCCAGCGCGGCGATTTTCGCGCCGAATGGGATCCCGCAGCGCGCCGCGGGCGCATCCAGCAAACGCCAAATCCCTATTCCATGGATTCCGTGCTGCGCATCGTGCACACGCTGGTGCTCGCGGACCAAGGTGGCTTTTTGGTGCACGCGGCAAGCGCCGTGCGCAACGGCAAGGCATTTCTGTTCGCCGGCGTCTCCGGCGCTGGCAAAACGACGATTTCGCGCCTCGCCCCTCCCGATGCAGCCGTCCTCACCGACGAGATATCCTACGTACGCCGCGAGGGCGAGGGCTATCGCGCCTACGGCACGCCCTTCGCCGGAGAGCTCGCGCGCGTCGGAGAAAATGTTTCCGCGCCGCTTGCAACGCTCTTTCTGCTCGCGCAGGGCCCCGAGAACAAGATTGAGGCCGTGGACGAGGCCGAAGCGGGACGCGCCCTCTTGACGAATATCCTGTTCTTCGCCGATGATCCAAAGACTGTAATTCCAGTGTTTGAATCGGCGTGCGATTTCGTGGCGCGCGTTCCGGTGAAACGCCTCACCTTCATGCCGGACGCGAGAGTTTGGGAGATGATCGGGTGAGTACGGGCAAGCGTTACGTCGCTCGCTCCAAGCAAATCGCCGCACGCAGGCTCGGCGCCGAGACGATGATTATGTCCGGCCGCGATTCCACTCTTTTCACCCTGAACGAAGTGGCCACGGTAATCTGGGAAGCAGCCGACGGCGCAACGCCGCTCGATGAAATTGTGGTTCAACGCGTCTGCGCAGAATTCGACGTGACTCCCGAAGAAGCGCAGCGCGACGCCGATGCTCTGGTGGAAGAAATGAAAGGCCACGGGATTCTCGTGGTTTCGGATGCGCCGATCGTGACCGCAACGCCCGAACGCGCCGCGCAACAGGGGGCTTCATGAGCTCCTTGATGGAGGAAATGGGCGTCAAGGCCCTCGAACTGGGCATTCCGCTCAGCGTGCAAGTCGATCTCACCTACCGTTGCAACGAGCGCTGCGTCCATTGCTATCTCGACCATGAAGATCACGGCGAAATGACCACCGCCGAGATCAAGAACCTCCTCGATGAAATGGCCGCGGCCGGCGTTCTCTTCCTCACTCTCAGCGGCGGCGAAATTTTCCTGCGCAAGGACTTCTTCGACATCCTCGAGTACGCGCGCGAGCTGATGTTCGCCGTGCGCCTCAAGACCAACGCCATCCTCGTGCGCGAGCGCGAAGCCGAGCGCCTGCGCGAGCTGGCGGTTGAAAATATCCAGATCAGCATCTACTCGCATCGCCCGGAAATTCACGATGCAATCACCAAGGTCCCGGGATCGCTGAAGCGCTCGATTGACGCCATCCGCTTCCTGAAATC
This sequence comes from uncultured Acidobacteriota bacterium, assembly GCA_963812645.1. Taxonomy (GTDB): domain Bacteria; phylum Acidobacteriota; class Terriglobia; order Acidiferrales; family UBA7541; genus Palsa-147. Next base: position 15,082 of record CAWEVU010000009.1, on the reverse strand, counting down.
CTACGGGCTGAAAACCACCATCGCGAACGTCCTCATGCTGCAGAATATGCAGGATTATCCCGGCGTGCAGGCGCTGGCCAAAGAACTGGACGTCGAGTTCACCATCGATCCCACCATTACGCCGAAAATGGACGGCGACCGCGGGATTTTGAATCTGAATATCGAGCGCGCCTCGCTCCAGCGCGTTTTTCACGACAGTTCTCTCGTCGGCGACGTCGAGACGTTCTGCCGTCCGTCCGCGAAAGCGGGCGAAGACGAAATGGATTCCCTGCCCTGCAGTGCAGGGCACACGGCCTGCTACGTTTCGCCCTACGGCGATGTCTATCCCTGCGTGCAATTCCCGCTGCCCACCGGCAACGTCCGCCGCCAGCGCTTCGTAGACATCTGGCAGGATTCCGAGCAAATGAACGAAGTGCGCTCCATCCGCGTCCGCGATTTGCACACCTGCTCAGGCTGCGGCCACATCTCCGGCTGCACCCGCTGCCCGGGCCTGGCCTTCATGGAAGGCGACATGCGCGGCCCCTCAATCCAGGATTGTGAGAAGTCCTTCGCCCGCACAGGCATCCCCTCAAAGAATCTACAAGCCAAGCGCCCATCAAGCGCAGTAGGCCTGGTCCAGATCCAAGCCCTGAAAGTCCCCTCCGTCGCCGCAACTTCGGCAGCCAGCGCCGTCTCCGCATAGACCGTAGCGCCGGCTGCCAACCGGCGTTTTTGACATTTCGCGCCCCACCCCGCCGCCGCTCCATTCCCCTCGATCACCAATTTGCGTCTTCGTTTCGACGCTGTGCTGGCAGTCCCCGCATTTCGGTCGCAGCCCCCGCATTCATGCCGGACCCGCATTTTGGAGCGAGCCCCCGTCCGCCAGAAGTATGGCGGACGGGGGAAGGAGCGCTTCCGCGCCTTTTGCGCCCCAATGGTTTGTATCGGGAAGCGCTCCGATAAGAGCCTCCTCTTAAAATATGCGCTTTAGCGCTAGGCCGTCCTCAGCAATGCCGCATAACCCCACTCTCCGCCTTGAATGCCCGCATCATCGTGGCAGCCCCCGCATTTATGCCTGGGAGGAGCGCTTCAGCGCTCCGAAAAAGCCTACGCTCGAACGATGCGCTTTAGCGCTGGGCCTCTCCCAGCAATGCCGTGAGACCCAGCTCTCTCCCGCGCGGCCCCGCATCGCGGATACTGGCCGTATGCGCCATTCGCTTCTATGAAAAATATGGATTTCACATCGCGAAACCGCTATAGAGCGGAGCGGGTACCACCAACTATTAGCCCATTCGTACTATTGACTTCTATTCTAACTAGAGCCGACAATACCTGCGTAGTTCGCCGCAGTCCCGGCGCGACGGCCGGCTCTTCCGAGTCCGCCACACTCCGCGCCAACGAACTGATAATTGGGAGCTTGCTCGCCCGATTTCGGAGGGCGCGAAAAAATGCGTGGCATCACCGGCAAAATCGACACCCGGCGGGTGAGATGACCCGCCGTCCGCACCCTCGACGTAGGACGGCTCGCCCTCCGAACCCAAGGCGAAGAAAAAGCTAATCGGGAATCAAATTATTAGAGTTGACCGCAACTGCAACAAAACAAACAACGGAGATCAGTTCTAATCGGGAAAAACCACACGTTTTGTTGGCGCGAAATTCGGACTTCAGCCGGCGGGAATGAAGGAGTGGGAGCGGGCACGGCCGGTCACCCGGCCGTGCCCTTCCCGATTGATGGTTACTGGTGTATCAGCGAGCCGACCGCAACAAATGTGTCATCCACACCTGTGGTGACAAGTTGCGTGCTGCTGGCCTGATAGAACACGAAGTCCAGCGGGGTCGAACTCCCGAAGAATATCGTGCCCGTAAAACGGCCCGGATTGTTCGGATCGGCAGTAAACGTTACGGTTGTCGGCAGAGCCAGGGCATTACCACCGACAAAGCCTAGATCGCTGTTGCCGGTGATCGTCGAGACACCATCGGAGAAGCCCTGGCCGACGGTATCCTCTTCCTCGCCCAACTCTGCGTCAAATTGCAAGCCGATCGCATAGTTGCCCTGGAACGTGGCTGGAGACTGCTCCACCGATACGCCAGCCCCGTTCGCGTCTCCGTCGGTATCCATGATCAGGGAACCGGCGCCCACGATCGGGTTATTGGGATCCAGGACGTTGATCGTCGGGTCCACGAGGTAAGTGAAGAAGTTCACCAAGTCCGGCGTATTGGGGTTAGTGATTTGGACGATGTACCTCGGCAGCGTATTGCTGGCGAAGTCGCTCGGGAATCCGTAGACACCGGTCAGAGCGCCATTGGTGACGTTGCCGCCCTCGTTGGCATCGCTGAAGCCGGCAGTAAGGTTGCCGGCGCCATCGGCCGTAACCTGTCCGACAAATCCAATGGGACCGAGCGGACCCTGGCCGTTATCGCTGAATGCGAAGTTACCTGCGATCTGAGTCGTATCATAACCCGCATCCGAGGCTGGAGCCGCACCGTTGTATATCGAGCCGCCTTCGACGAAGAAAGCGTCGGTTTCGACGACCCGATAGACTGAAGCGTTGACCATGTAAACGCTGTAGCTAAGACCGAGATCAGCGGAGCTGACCACACTGCGGCCATTACCGTCGGTCGCGGTGTAAACAAGGTCTTCGGTGCTGAGGTCGATGGACTCGAGGTTGCCGGTGTCATCGATATCGAGAGCACCGGAGGTGAGTGCACCAGTACCATCGCCGGCAGCAGTGGTGACAAATGCGCCGCCGAACGAAGTCTGGCCGTCATCACCCAGATCCCACCCGAGCGAATTGAATACCAAGGTGGCCGAGGGGATTCCCGCAGTAAACGCGGAGGCATCCTGTAAGTCGAGCGTGCCACTGGAAGTGGCGCTGCCGTCGACTTCCATGATCAACGCGTGGCTGCCGGAGGTAACCGCGACGCTAAATGTCTGCACGCCGCCGTTGCCGACGCTGGGATCGCTGACGTTGAGAATGATCTGTCCGCGACCATCCGAGCCGATGGTGTAGGTTCCCAGCACCGAATCGCCCACGGACGAGATGAGCACGTCGCTGAAATCCTCTTCGCCGCCGGTGATGTTGCCGTTGCCGTCCGAGGTGATGCTGCCCGCCGCGGCATAGAAGCCGTTGGCATCCACACCGGTGACGACGAAGGCGTACTGGCCCAGATTCATCAAGCTCCCGAGCGAGCCGATCGGGGTAATCGTAACAGGTGAACTCTGTGACGCGGTAGGATCGGTCGTCGAGGTCGCGGTAACTGTAACCGTGACGCCCGTCGGAACCGTCGCCGGAGCCGTGAAAGTGGTCGCGCCGCCGCTGGCGGTATGTGCCGGAGAGATCGAACCGCAATCGGCGCTGGTGCAGCTAACCGACCAATCTACGCCCGCAGCAGCGGTGTCATTCACCACCTGCGCTCCGAGCTGAGTCATATAACTGACTTCCAGCGAACCAGGAGGCGGAGGCGCCAACTGAACTGAAATCACGAGCGGAGCCTTCTTACTGCTGCTGCACGCGGAAACGAAGGAAGCGACAAGGACGACGACGAGTAGGCTCAATAGGGCTTTGCGGTTCATCGCGAGCCTCCTTGTACGCGCAGCTTGCCATTGGTTTTGGCACGGGGAGAAGCCGGGCCAACAAAGAAACCGTTTTTGTTGCGCACTGTGTAGGTGTTCCCGCCCGTTTCAACTGTGCGGACGATGAAAACCTCTCCATGCTTCGTCTTGGTCATCATGCCGACAGCCTTGATCGACTCGCCCTGCGACAACGAATCAAGGTGTTTGTCCCGGCCTGCGTAGGAGCCGATGTGGGCGTCTACGGAGCCGTTCGAAGTAGCCAGCATAAGATGTGTGCCGGTTAGCATTCCCGCGGTCGGTTTCTTCACTACATTCGAAACCGTGCCTTGGAGCGTTACCTCTTTCGAAACGTCATAGGTATGCTTTGGAGTGATGGTGATCTTCTTCGTCGCGGCAGCCGCCTGACTCGGCACCGTGAAGACGCAGAAGGCCATCAGGGTCAAAAGACCCAAGCCTCCCAACAGCTTCTTCATTTGTTCCTCCATTTAATTTTCGCCCGAGATCGAAGAACGCACGAGCAGCTGTGAGACCAGAGGGGACGGCTCACTGCTCCGGACGCACTTCGATAGGCAAACTTTTTGAAAACTAAACCCTGACCCAAGACCACCCCTGGCGGGCTACAACTTAACACATAGAAACGCAAAATTTGCAACCGGATTTAAAAATGTTTCAAATTGAAAACCTGACCGTACCGCCATGGAATGTAGGCATATCCGCTAAGTCGCCAGCTTGACCAGTACAGTACCCGGATTCGACCTCTATTTTGCCCGGGATTTGACCTGGACTTGACAATGCGAGGCGGGAAGAGGAGAATTCCGCACAGGCGAATAAAAAGCGAAACTGGTATTCCCTTCCTTCGCCGCCGGTGCTCCCATGACTCTCGCTGCTCTGCGCTCCCAACTCGAAGATTCTCTGCGCGGAAAAGTCTCTGCGCCTTTTGCCGTCCGGCGCGCGGCGCTGCCGGAGATGGCGGCTTCCGGCATTACGGAAATTGATCGGCTCACCGGCGGATTGCCGCGTGGCTGCTTGACGGAAATTACCGGCGCGGCGGGCTCGGGGAGGATGAGCTTTCTGGTTTCCCTGCTGGCGGGATTGACGCGGCGCGGGGAATCTTGCGCGGTGGTGGATGGACGCGACGCGTTTGATCCCTGCGGGGCCGAGGCGGCTGGAGTTGCACTGGGGCGATTGCTGCTGGTGCGCTGCAGCAATATCGAGCAGGCGCTGCGCGGGGCGGATTTGCTTTTGCACGGCGGAGGATTTGGCCTGGTGGCGCTGGATTTGAGCGACCTGCCAGGAGCGACAGTGCGGCGCGTGCCTTTGAATGCGTGGTTTCGTTTTCGGCGCATGGTGGAGAACACGGCGACGGTTTTGCTTTTGCTGGAGCAGGAGTCTTGCGCGAAGAGTTGCGCGTCGCTGGTGCTGCGTCTGGAGATGGAAGCGGCGCGCTGGAATTCCGCGGCGCGGAAAAACGGCGGAATGAAAAATCCGCAGCAGTTTCTTCTGGGCGGCTTGCGGATTCGCGCGGAAGTGCTGCGCAGCCGCTTTGAAGTGGCGGAATCTCCGGCAATGAATTCTTCTTCGAATGCATCGCCGGCGCCGGGCGGTGGCTGCCTCTACGAGACAGAAGCCGCCTGGATGGATCTCACCGGGAAACGGCGGCGCGGGAAAAACTTTATTTCCGGACGGGCTTCTACATCCGCGAAACCTTGAGGACCTTTATCCACGGGACTTCCCATGTCTTTCGCTTGCATCCATATTCCTCATTTCATCCTGCAGGCGGCTTTGCGCGCCGAGCCGGAGCTGCGTGCGCAGCCGGCCGGCATTGTGGACGGTAATCCTCCGCTGCTCACGATTGTTGCTGTGAATGAAAAGGCGGCGCGACTCGGTCTGCGGCTGGAAATGACCAAGCTGCAGGCGGAGCAGATTCCCGGCTTGCAGATTCGCCGCCGCTCGCCCGCGCAGGAAACGGCGGCTCATGCGGCGCTGGTGGATTTGGCGCTGGCGTTCAGCCCGCGGATTGAAGATACGGCTGCGGATACGATCGCGCTCGATTTGGCGGGGCTCGCGGCGCTTTTTGGCTCGCTTGAAAATCTGGCGCAGCGTTTGACGGCGCGAGCGGCGGAATTTGGATTTAGCGCGAATGTGGGCGTGGCTTCGAATCTTGAGGCGGCGCAGCTTGCGGCGCGCGGATTTTCCGGCGTGACGCTGCTTGCGCCGGAGGAAGAAGCAAAGCGGCTTGGCAGCTTGCCGGTTTCGGCGCTGCATCTTTCGGCAGAGATGCGCGAGACGCTGGACCGCTGGGGCGTGCGCACTTGCGCAGCGCTGGCGGCGTTGCCGGTGGCGCAGCTTTCTGAACGGCTGGGGCAGGAAGGCGTGCGCATGCAGGAATTGGCGCGCGGGGGGAATGTGCGGGCGTTGATTCCCGCGCAAGGCGCCACGCAATTTGAAGAGGCGCTGGAGCTGGATACTCCGGTGAGCGAACTCGAGCCGCTGGCGTTTCTTCTTGGCCGGCTGCTCGATCAGCTTTGCGCCCGGCTTTCGGCGCGGGCGCTGGCAACCAACGAGATTCGGCTGAAAATGAAGCTCGAGCCCGGCGAGGAGGAAATTTTTCCCGTCGCGGATGAGAGTGTGCTGCAAAGAAATTCGGCGCGAAAGAAATCAGGCCGGAAAAATTCCGCGGCGGCGCAGCGTGGGCCTTCCATTTACGAATCCACCCTGCGATTGCCGCTTCCGATGCGCGACTCGAAGGCGCTCCTGCGGCTTTGGCGATTGCATCTGGAAGCGGATCCGCCGGTTTCGCCCATTGCAAAAATCGAAATGACGGCCGAGCCGGCGCGTGTGCGGTTCGCGCAATCGGGATTGTTCCAGCCGCTTTCGCCCGATCCCGAGAAGTTGGAAATCACGATGGCGCGCACGCGTCATTTGGTGGGCGAGGCGAATATCGGGACGCCCGAGCCGGTGAATACGCACCGCCCGCTGGCTTTTGCGATGAAGCGTTTCGATCCTGCGGCAGTTGCGGATGATGTCCCGAAACAGCTTGGGCGGCCGGCGACGGCGGTCGAAGCGGGTGCTGCGCCGGTGATCGCTTTGCGCGCGTTTCGTCCTGCGCTACCGGCGCGCGTGGAAGTTCGCGCGGATGTGCCCGTGCGCGTCCTTTTTAATGGTGTGTGCGGGGAGGTGATTGCGGCTTCGGGGCCTTGGCGCAATTCCGGGGATTGGTGGACGGAGGAGCCTTGGAATCAGGATGAATGGGATCTTGAGATTGAGTTCCCTCTTGCGCGCGCGAAGGAGTCGAAATTGTTTGCGGTGAGCAAAGAAAATGCCGCTTCGCGCGGCGTTTTTCGGGCGATTTATGAGCGAGCGGCGGATCGGTGGTTGATTGGAGGAGTTTACGATTGATTGAAATTAACAAGCGCATTTTGCGGAGGCCTTGGCGAAAGTTGTGGTGAGTTTTACATCGGCGGGCGGAGCAAGCCCCGCCCCTACGAAGACAAAGGCGAATACAACGGCACATGCAACGGCAACAGCGACGGCTAATGCAGATCCCTCACCGCTGAAGCGGGTTCGGGATGACAGCTGAAAACCTTTGTTCAAGCTGCTATGTACATTGAACTTCATGCGCGGTCGGCGTTCAGCTTTCTGGAAGGGGCTTCCCTGCCTGAAAATTTGGTGGCGCGGGCGGCGGGGCTGGAATTTCCTGCGATGGGGTTGCTGGATCGCGACGGCGTTTATGGGGCGCCGCGCTTTCATCTTGCCGCGCGGAAAAATAACATTCGGGCGCATATCGGGGCTGAAGTTACTTCCGTCGAAGGCTTCCGCTATGCGCTGCTGGCCAAATCGCGGGCTGGTTATCAGAATCTTTGCCGTCTGATCACGCGCATGAAATTGCGCGCGGCGAAAGGCGAAGGCTCGATCACCGCGGAAGAGCTCGCTGAACATTCCTCCGGGCTCGTTTGCCTTACCGGCGGCGAAGAAGGCCCGCTGGTTCATGCGCTGGGGCGTCGCGGCATGGAAGGCGGAATCGAATGCGTGCGGCGGCTTTGCGGGATTCTCGGGCGCGACAATATATATGTCGAGCTGCAGCGGCATCTGCATCGCGATGAAGAGGCGCGAAATCAGGCGGCCGTCGAAATTGCGCGGCGTTTGCGTTTGCCGTTGCTGGCTACGAATGGCGTCTCGCATGCGACGCGCATCGAGCGGCAGGCGCTCGACGTTTTCACTTCGATCCGCAATCACGAAACACTCGACACCGCCGGGCGCTTGCTGGCGTGCAATTCCGAGCGGCATCTGAAATCCGCGGAACGCATGGCGCGCCTTTTCGCCGATCTGCCCGAAGCCATCGCGCAGACCGAAGAGCTTTCCTCGCGTCTCAAATTCTCTCTTGAAGATCTCGGCTACGAATTTCCGAAATATCCCGTGGGCGAAGGCGAGACGCAGAATTCGTTTCTCCGGCAGCGCACGATGGAAGGAATGCTCGCGCGCTATGGCGCAAATAATGAGAAAGCGCGCCGGCAACTCGAACGTGAGCTAGCGCTCATTGAAAAACTCGATCTCGCCGGCTATTTCCTCATCGTCTGGGACATCATCCGCTTCTGCGGCGAGCGAAATATTTTGGTGCAGGGCCGCGGCTCGGCGGCCAACAGCGCCGTTTGTTATGCGCTGGGGATCACCGCCGTTGATCCCGTGGGGATGGATTTGCTTTTCGAGCGATTTCTTTCCGAAGAGCGGCACGAATGGCCGGACATTGATCTCGATTTACCGAGCGGCGATCAACGCGAGCGCGCCATTCAATATGTTTACGAGCGATATGGAAGGCTCGGCGCAGCGATGACGGCGAACGTGATCACTTATCGCGGGCGCTCGGCGGCGCGCGAAGTGGGCAAAGCGCTTTCCTTCGATCTCGAAACGCTCGGGCGGCTCACCAATCTGGTGAACACCTGGGAATTCAAAGATGACGGCGACCGCCTGGAGCGGCATTGCCGCGATTCCGGCTTCGACGTCGAGCATCCGCGCATCAAGAAATTCATCGAGCTATGCGAGCGCATTCAGGATCTGCCGCGGCATCTCGGGCAACATTCGGGCGGAATGGTGATTTGCGCGGGGCAGCTGGATTCGGTTGTGCCGGTCGAGCCCGCGACGATGCCGGGGCGCGTGGTGGTGCAATGGGATAAGGAAGATTGCGCGGATATGGGCATCGTCAAAGTGGATTTACTGGGACTGGGGATGATGGCGGTGCTCGAGGAAACGATCGAGATCATCCGCGCGCACGACGGCGAGAGCGTGGATCTGGCGCGCCTACCCGCGGATGACCGGACGGTTTATCAGGCGCTGCAAAAGGCCGACACGGTGGGGATGTTTCAGATCGAAAGCCGCGCGCAGATGTCCTGCCTGCCGCGGCTGCGGCCTGCGCGCTTCTACGACATCGTCGTGCAGGTGGCGATTATTCGGCCCGGGCCGATTGTGGGAAAAATGGTGCATCCGTTTTTGAAGCGGCGCACGGGACGCGAGCCGGTGGTGTATCCGCATGCGTCGCTCGAGCCGGTGCTGGCGCGGACGCTGGGAGTGCCGCTTTTTCAGGAGCAATTACTGCGCATGGCCATGATTGCGGCGGGATTTTCGGGCGGCGAAGCGGAAGAATTGCGGCGCGCCTTTGGATTCAAGCGCTCCGAGGCGCGCATGAAGGATATTGAGAAGAAGTTGCGCGCGGGAATGGCGCGAAAAGATATCGCTCCTGAGGCGCAGGAGCAGATCGTTAAATCCATCACTTCGTTTGCGCTTTATGGATTTCCGGAATCGCACGCGGCGAGTTTTGCTTTGCTGGCTTACGCCAGCGCTTATTTGAAATGCCACTACCTTGCCGCTTTTACTGCGGCCATGCTGAACAATCAGCCGATGGGATTTTATTCGCCGGCGACGATTGTGAAGGACGCGCAGCGGCATGGATTGCGAGTGAAGCCGATTGATGTGGCGCACTCGGATTGGAAATGCACGCTCGAGCGCGAGAGCAAAGGTTGGAGCGTGCGGCTTGGGCTGCGTTATGCGAAGGGTTTGCGTGAAGAAACGGCCAGCCAGATCGTGGCCGCACGCGCGGCACTTGCGATTTCTTCAGTGGAAGATTTGAAGCGGCGCGTGCCGGAGATTCAAAAGGCCGAGCTGGTTACACTGGCGGAAATCGGCGCGCTGAATTTCGCCGTCGCCACGAACGGTGACGGTGATAAGCCTGCGCCGAGAAAGCAGCGGAGGTTTCATCGCCGCGATGCACTTTGGCAAGTGGAGCGGGTGGCGCGGCCTCCGGGGCCTTTATTGGAAGACCCGTTGCTCGAAGATGCGGCCGAGATGGACGCAATCAGTGACGACGCGCCTGTGCCCGCAACGCTTCCGGCCGCCGAGGAATCGCCGCTCTCTGCAATGACGGATTCCGAGCGGCTCATCGCCGATTTTCGCGGGACGGGGATCACCGTTGGGCCGCATCCGATGGCTTATTGCCGCGCGGCGATGAATCAACTCGGCGTGCGCCGCGCGAACGAACTCGAACATCTGCGCGACGGCATGCGCGTGCGCGTGGCTGGCGCGGTGATTTGCCGCCAGCGGCCGGGCACGGCCAAAGGATTCGTTTTCCTGAGCATCGAAGACGAGACGGGCATCGCCAACGCCATCATCACGCCCGATCTTTTCGCGGAAAATCGCGTCATAGTGGTGAACAATCCCTTCCTTCTTGTGGAAGGCAAGCTGCAGCACCAGGACAACGTGATTTCCGTGAAAGTCGAAAGCGTCGAGCCTTTGCGCCTTCCATCTGCCGCAGCCGCCTCCCACGATTTTCATTGAAGCCGCGTCTGCAAATGCCAAACGGGAAGGCAGAGCCATCATCCGGCAGGCTTGGGACACAGAGCCATGTTCAGCCTCGCCGATTCGGCTCAAGATGGACCATTCAGCTGGAAAACTTAAGATACAGCCGGGAGAAGCTTTGTTGACACTGCCACCACGTGTCAGTACTATTCTGCTGCAATTATTCGGTTTTCTGCATTCTTCCGCAAACTTCAGGAACCGGGAGGTCTCGATGAGAAAGATTCTCTGGCTCGCTTTGATGATTGGGTGTTTCGTCGTGCCGGCGGTGAAGGCGCAGGATGCGGCGCCCGCGGGCGCGCCACCGGCGGCGCAGGGCCGCAGGAAACGCGTCGCGATCTTCGATTTCGACTTTTCGACGGTGGGCACTACGGCTCTTGGAGCGCAAGTGGACATCGGCAAAGGCATCACCGATTTGCTGGTGAAGTACTTGGTTCAAGACGGCACCTACTCCGTTATCGAGCGGAAAGTGATGGACAAGATCCTGGCCGAGCAGAATTTCTCGAACAGCGATCGAGCGAACCCGAATTCGGCGGCGAAGCTCGGAAAGTTGCTGGGAGTGGATGCCATCATCGTCGGCAGTGTCACGCAGTTTGGAAACGAAACCAAGAACACGAACGTCGGAGGGGGCGGCGGTGGCTGGCACGGCATCGGCGGCGGCGGATTCGGCCAAAAGAAATCCAAGGCCATCGTGGGAATCGACGCGCGAATTGTGGACATCGACACGGCTGAGATTCTGGGCGTCGCCAGCGGCAAAGGCGAATCGAAGAGGGAAAGCACCTCCTTGACGGGCGGCGGGTCAAACTGGCATGGATTTGGCGGCGGCAACGTGGATTTCGGCAGCAGCGATTTCCAGGAGACGATCCTGGGAGAAGCGGTAAATCTAGCGGTGCAGCAACTCAGCACCGGACTCGTCGCTGACGCCGGCAAACTTTCGGCGCGAACAATCAGCGTGACGGGGCTCGTTGCCGCTGTTGACGGCGGGCAAATCGTCCTGAACGTCGGCGCCAAGGCAGGATTGAAAGTGGGAGATCAGTTGACCGTCGAGCGAGTCACCAAGGAAATCAAGGATCCGTCCACCGGCGAAGTAATCCGGCGCATGACCACTCCCGTGGGCACCATCAAGCTGACGGATGTGGACGACGTATCGGCGGTGGGCTCGCCGGTTTCGGGGACGGATTTCAAAGAAGGCGACATGGTTAAAACCGTCACGCAGTAACCACGACGGCGCTCACCGGCTTCTGAAAACGCGAGACAACGCCCGGATGAAAATCCCATCCGGGCGTTAATTTTTTAAGGAACGTGTTGACATTTTCAACGGGACATCCCTACAATCACCGCGCGCGGGTTGCCGTCTCCGCTTGCGCTTCTGCGCGGAGTTCCCTGCAGCCACTCTCGGGGGCGTGAGTGACTTCCGGCTCGCCAAAATCAAAAATCGCGATCGTCGATAGCGACCAGTCGCTGCGCTCGAAGATTTCCGCGGCGTTGCGCGCCGATTTTGAAGTGTTGCAGGGCGAAAACTACGAAGACGCGTATCGTCTCCTGCAGGAATCGCAGCTGGACGTCTTGCTCCTGGGCACGCCCATGGGCGCGGGAGATGGCGTGCCGCAGTGCGTAGAGCTTCTCGAGCGGCTGACGGCCGGCGACATCGATACGCTGGTTATCGTGCTGAGTTCGGACGAGCGAAAAGCCATTGCGCTGAAGGTAATCGACGCCGGCGCGTACGACTATTTCATCAAGCCCATTGATCTCGACGTGCTGCGGGCCCTGCTCAACCGCTCCATCGAGAAACTGCACGCCCAACGCGAGAATCGCATTCTCCGCGACGAGCTCACCCGCAAAAACGCCCTCGGCGATCTAGTCGGCTCAACCGAGTCGATGCGCCACGTGCTCGACTCGATCCGCCGAATGGCGAAAGCCAGCACCAACGTCATCGTGCGCGGCGAGAGCGGCACCGGGAAGGAGTTGGTCGCCCGCGCTCTCCATGACCAAAGCCCGCGGCGCAGCCGCCCGTTTATCAGCGTCAATTGCGCCGCTCTGCCGGAAAGCTTGATGGAATCGGAGCTTTTCGGCTACGAGCGCGGCGCCTTTACCGGGGCGGTGGCCGCCAAGGAAGGCCGCGTCGAGCTGGCCAATCACGGCACCCTGTTTCTCGATGAGATCGCCACGCTGACGCCCGCTCTGCAGTCGAAGCTCCTCCGCGTCCTCGAAGAGCGCGCGGTGCTGCGGCTGGGCGGCAAGAAGCCCATCAAAGTGGATTTCCGGCTGGTGTGTGCCACCAACGAAAATCTTGAAGAGATGGTCAAGAACGGGAAATTCCGCGAAGACCTTTACTATCGGATTCACGTGGTACCCATATTCGTTCCGCCGCTGCGCGAACGCGTGGACGACATCCCCATTCTGATCGACTATTTCTTGACCGTATACTGCGCTGCGAATCGCGTGCCTATGAAAAGGCTCTCCGATGAAGCGCTGCAAGCTCTCAAACGATACTCCTGGCCCGGAAACGTGCGCGAATTGCAAAACGTGGTCCAGCGTCTGGTGTTGATGGCAGATGAGCAGACCATTACGCTCGAAAATGTGCCTGGTGATGTGTTGCAGGCTACGCATGGCGATGCGCAGGACCGCTTCTACTTGCCTCCCAGCGGAATTCGCCTGGACGAAGAGCTGGAAGCTTTCGAGCGGCGCTGGGTGGAGACGGCCTTGAACCACGCGCGCCACGCGAAGTCGGAGGCGGCGAGGCTGCTGGGCGTGGATCGCAATCGGATGAATTATCTCTGCCGCAAGTACAGCCTCTAACTGTTGCGAAGCGTTGAGAAAATCATCAGACTCTGAATTATTCACCAGCGCAGGCTGAGGTGTGCGAGGCCGTGCGCAGGAGCGTTTTCGTAAGAGTCGTATTTTCAGTGCTGTAGAGGGTCTCCAGCGGTGCTCCGCTTTGGCACGGCACATGCACTGATACTTGCACCGCTCCAGATAGTAAATCAAGAGCGAGGGAGACAGAGAAATGACGAAAAAGGTTAAGAAGGGCTCGAAGCTGGGCAGCGTCAAGCCATTGAAGAAGCCTTAGTTCATTCCTGGTCCGCTCGACCCCGTTTACTTTGGGCGGCGATCATGGAACAGGATAACGGCTGCCGTGGCGTAACCCGGCAGCCGTGATACTTTTTCACCGGGGGCTTCGGAACGCGGTGAAAAAACCAGCATCTGGTGAATTTTTCAGCGTGGGAGCAGAAGGGCGATCTGGGCCGCACCCCTTCGAGAACTGCTAAACTACAGACTACAAGTGGTTTATCAGGCAATCGGGGCTGACAGGCGTTTGGCACACGATGTGCACCGTCTTTTAGATAAGCCCGAGGCGGTAAATCGACGAGCAGGGAGAAAGTGAAATGAAGAAGACACCGATCAAAAAGGGAGCAAAGCTGGATACCGTGAAACCGCTAACGGGCTTGGGAAATAAGGGTAAGATCACCGTTACTCCGCTCCGTCGCCCGTAAATTCGGCATATGCCCGATCCTCCAGCCGCTGCTTAGCGAGCTGGAGCCGCACCCGATTCTAAAAGAGGCTGCTGCGCACTGCGTGGCGGCCTTTTTTGCGTTTACTCAGGCCGCTTACCGTCCGCTCCTCAGGAGCAGACGAGCCCTCTCAGCCGTTTGCTGGCGCTCCACGTTCGTTCCAGTCCGGACGATGGTGAAAAAACAATCGCTCGGTGATTTATTCAACAATTCCCAGGAACCCGCCGCCCGGAGGATCGAGCGGCGACAACGATAAGCGGCTTCTTTTCTATGAGTTATGACTGCGTGCCGAGAAACGCGCGGTTTGGCATTCCGTATGCAACATAGGTAGGCGTAGCCCAAGAGGGCAAATTCAAGAGCGAGGGAGAGAACGAAAATGAAAAAGACTCCGGTAAAAAAGGGATCGAAGCTGAACAGCGTGAAGCCGTTGACGGGCAATGTTGGCAAGCTGTCGGGTATCGCTCCTCTGAAAAAGCCGTGATCGAGCGGTTACCCGATCCTCCTGTCTCTCTTGATTGAACAGAGGGTCGCCGATAATCAGAAAGGGCTGCCGCACCCAGTGCGGCAGCCCTTTCCGGTTTTTTGGGGCATCTCGCCTCTTGGATTTGCGTCTTCCAGCAGCGCGGAAATCTACCCGCCTTTCTTCTTGCCAGATACATGGTCCGCAAGCCGCCTGTTACCTTTTTCGGCTTCGGCTCGGAGTGTTCGTCAAGGAAATCGAGAACACGGACCAACTGAAAGCCCGCGCGGCGGAGGTCACGAACGATCTCTCTGTGAGGCCAGTAGATCTCCTCGACGCGTTCACTGCGACGTTCCCAAAAATTTCCGCCTCGATGTACGAATACTGTCATCTCCGTCCAGCCTTTGCCCCGGCTTTCGTCAAAGCCGCCCCATTGAGCGGCGAAGAATTTTCGGCCGCTATCTCTGCTCACGCCATCTCCGACCGACGCGCCAATCCACTGCTCTTCGTACACCTTCCGCTGGTGAAGATCGAAGTAGAAATAGCCGCCGGGCCGCAGCGCCCGCGCTATGGTGCGGAAGGTGCGCACCAGATCGGCTCGGGCCGGCAAGTGATTGATCACTCCCCATTCCGCGTACGAGGTGCCGACCTGCGCGGGAAGGCGAAACGTTCGTATATCGCCTCGCGCCACGCGCACATCGAGGCCCTCCGCGC
>CAWEVU010000008.1:0-439657 GCA_963812645.1 uncultured Acidobacteriota bacterium | reverse complement strand
TACTAACGATCTTAAACGAGGAGTCGCTAGAAATCTCGTCAGATGCGGGCACCGTGCCGACGCCGCCAGGTTCGCGCTCCGCGCCCTTCGGTTTAGTAGCGCCATCATCAAAAACTCGTGGACTGTCAGATTGCCCGCTTACTATAATCGCTACCGCAACGCACTTAGAGGGCACAGGCCGGAAGAGAGGCCCAGTGCCTAAGAGGCGGTTTCAAAAAGGTAGTTTTCAAGTGCAAAACGGCAAAGCGTACACGTTGTTTTACAGGGACGTTGAGTCACCGGATGGGACGATTGCTACGGAGCGTGCCCGTCATCTTGTCGGTGATCTCCATGCCATGTCGGAACGTGCCGCTCGCCGGGAACACGATTTGTTCATGGCAGAGATCAATAGGCGTCGTGGCAGCGTTCCCGTCCCTATCAAGGGCGAGACGTTTCAGGATGCCGTTGATGCATGGAAGCGAGATGTAGCGCCACAACTGTCACCGGCAACGGTGCGCCAGCGAGAAAGCTACCTCCGCATCCATGTTCTCCCTG
The DNA here is from genome assembly GCA_963812645.1 of uncultured Acidobacteriota bacterium. GTDB lineage: Bacteria > Acidobacteriota > Terriglobia > Acidiferrales > UBA7541 > Palsa-147. The sequence continues at coordinate 439,123 of CAWEVU010000008.1, read as the reverse complement.
TCTTCGCAAAGGAAGCTCCGCACGCTTTGGACGTTCCGGCCTTGCAACGATTCGCTACCGGCCTGCGGCACGATCTGTCTCCCAAAACGATCATCAATATTCTGGAGACGATCTTTGCTGTGCTGCGTTATGCGAAAAAGCTTGGCATGAGAACGATCCCGGTCTCCTTCTCGGATTTGACCGTGAGAGACCAGGAAAGTCCAGAGCGTCCGTATTTCACCGGCGAACAGGTTGGCCAGATCATTGGTATTGCTAAAGAGCCATACAAGACGATGTTCGCCTTGGCTTCCGTCTTGGGAGCCAGAGCGGGCGAGTTGATGGCGCTTACCGTGCCCGATCTGGACTTCCCACGAAAGACAATTCGTGTGAATAAATCCGCAGATGATCTGACCAGGCAAGTCCGTCAACCGAAGACTAAGAAGTCCGTGGCAATGCTTCCCATGCCGTCCTATTTGGAAGCGATGCTTCGCGACTATCTCAACCACCACTGGAAAGACAATCCCAATCAGCTTCTCTTTCCGGCGCCACGCAAGGACGGATTTGGCAGGTCGAGAAACAACGTGGTTCGTTCTGGGCTCAAGCCAATACTCCGCAAGCTCGGGATTCCTGCCGAGAATGTCGGTCTGCACGCGTTCCGGCATGGTCTCGCTACGGAGTTGGCAGAGAGCGAACCCATTACCGTGCTGCAGACCCAGATGCGACACGCAGATGTACGGACAACGTTGAAGGTCTACGCTCACGTAATTCCGCAAACACAGCGCGATTCGATGGAACGCATTGCGAAGCGGTCAATTGGAACAAATGTTCCGATTGGAACAGGAGCGACGATCTAACGTACTGAAAGGAAAGAATGTTGGTAGGGGCGGTGGGGATCGAACCCACGACCAACGGCTTAAAAGGCCGCTGCTCTACCACTGAGCTACGCCCCTGTGGCGTGTCCGTTTATCTTACCTGAAAATTGGCGTTGAAGATCCTTCTCTGAGCTGGTCGCAGCAGGCGCGCTGAACCACACGCTACTCGTGATTTCGCAGCGGTACGGCAATTTGCTACTGTTCGGACATAATCGTCAAGGCGGAGTCGTGTCTTTCTAGCGGGCGGCGGGTTTGGCGCGGGGGCGCTTGCGTTTCCACTCGTAATCTTTACGCAGCTTTTCCTTGTGCTTCTTTACCTGGCCCTCTAATTCGGCGAAGGCGGCGCGGACGCTGCCGGGGGCGTCTGGGGCTATGGCGCTGGCGTGCAGCGTGCCCGTGGGCAGCACGAGATTTACCGCGAAGTTGAAATCGGAGCGTCGCGGGCGAAGCTCGAGATCGCCGTGCAATTGCACCAGATCAGGCGCGTAGCGCTTGAGCAGCCTTTCGAGCTTCGCGACATGGCGTGCCAAGACTTCCTCGACCGCCTCCCGAACATCCGATTGAATGCGGCTGAACGACATTTTCATCGAAGCACCTTGATGGAAGGATTGAACAATCGGCTGGAAACCGAAGCCGCATGGAACTTATTGCAAATTCAGCATAGCAAGGCCCCGAGTTGGATTCAACGGCGCGGTGCATTTGCGGCACTCATCGCGCTGCGATTTGACAGGCGCTTCGGCGGCGACATAGGCTGGGCGCGCGTTACCATTGAACGATGGCTCGCCAATCACAACGCGACGTGCCGGCATCCCGCCGGGTGCTCGTGGGCCCGGCTGGCTGGTCCTACGCCGACTGGAAAGGAATTGTATACCCGGCGCGGCGGGAGCGCGGCTTTCGCGAGGCGGCGTATCTGGCGCAGTTTTTCGACACGATCGAGATCAATACTTCGTTCTACCAGCCGCCGAAGCCCGATATGTGCCGCCTGTGGATCGAGCACGTGGCAGCAAATCCGCGATTCCTCTTCAGCGCGAAGCTGTGGCAGAGATTCACACACGAAACCGGCGCAGGCGCTGCCGGTGTTGCCGCAGTGCGCGAGGGATTCGACGTGCTGGCGGAAGCGGGACGGCTCGGCGCAGTGCTGATGCAGTTCCCTTTTTCCTTTCACAACACGCCAGAAAATATGGCGCGGCTCCAAGCGCTGGCGAAAGAATTCGCCGCGTATCCGCTGGTGGCGGAAGTACGCCATTCGAGCTGGATGCAGAAATCGTTTTTCGAATGGTTGCGCGAGAGCGGCGTGGGCTTTTGCAATATCGACCAGCCGGTGATCGGCAAATCCATGAAGCCTACCGAGCGTGCCACCTCTCCCGTTGCGTACGTGCGCCTGCACGGCCGCCGCTACGATACGTGGTTCAGCGACGATCCGGCCACGCCTCCTTCGGAGCGCTACAACTATCTCTATTCCGAAGAAGAACTCGATCCATGGGCCGAGCGCATCCGCCACACCAGCGAGGACGCCGAGAAGACTTTCGTAATCACCAACAATCATTTCGAAGGCAAGGGCGTGGTGAACGCGTTAGAGCTGATTCATTTGCTGACCGGCGGCAAGGTGGATGTGCCCGAGCCGCTGCGACATCATTATCCGCGATTAGAAAAGATCGCCGACGCGCCGTCAAAAGAGCCTACGCTCTTTCCGGTGTGAGCTCGTAGCGCCGGCAGCTTGCCGGCGTTTTTGTTCGGGAGTTGCGCCACAGAAAGACGCCGGCTGGCAGCCGGCGCTACGCAGTTCTTACTTCTTGAATAAATCTTCGAAAGCTTTGCGGGCGCCGTGGGATGTATTCGGCGAAATGGGCGCGGAAGGAGCAGCGGGCGTTGCGTAAGCCGCGGGCGACGTATCCTTCTCAATCGTCACGCGCAAATCGAAGAACGTGCATTCGTTGCGCGCATCCTTCTTCGCGATGCGCTCGGGAATCGGCTGCGTACATTCAAACTGCGCGGCCGTATCGAAGTGGCGGCACTGCTTGCACGAATGCATTTCGAGTCCGCACTTGGGGCATTGGCCATTGGGATCGAAGCCGGGCTGCAGCACCGTGCCGCAATTCGAACAGCGCGCGCGCGAAACGCTGCCCACCATGCGCGGCGTGCGCGGACCGAGCTGATCCTGCCTCGGACGCGGCTCGGCCGGGCGGTGTTCCTGCTTCTTCTTCGCTTCGCCGCGCTCCTGATAACCCTTCTGTTTATACTTCCGCTCCATGGAGGGACCTCCGGGGGAAACCCCATCATACTCCGAAACTAGACGCGCAACCGGCAAATCGCCGGTCCGATTGAACTTGTAGCTTGAAAGCCACTAACCGCGATGAGCGCAGCAGCGGCTGCTTGCCATCGCGTTTCCGCTATCACGCGCGGCCCGTGCCATTCCGAGCCCAGCGTGCGCTGAAACCTTCGGTGGGCAAATCCGGCTGCAGGAAACTCCGCGGAGTCCCCGCCGCTGCGAGCACGGCTTCGGCCGCGATGTAGCCGCTGCGCACCGCGCCTTCCATCGTCGCGGGCCAGCCCGTGCGCGTCCAGTCGCCCGCGAGAAAAAGATTCTCGATGTCGCAGCGCGGGCCGGGGCGCCATTGATCGGAGCCGGGCTCGGGCGAGAACGTCGCGGCGATTTCCTTGATCACCGTGGATTTCACGAGCTTAGCATCGCGAGCGGCGGGGAGAACTTCGCGCACTTCGCGCAGAGCAAGATCGGTGATCTCCTGGCGCGAGAGGTTCACCAAATCATAGGACGCGCTGACCACCAGTTGCAAGTATTGCCCGCCATCGTTCTTGGACGCGCCGGCTGCCGAATTGTTTTGCGCCGTCTCCGCGTAAAGAAGCGTCTTATTGAAAATCCACTGCACGGTGTGATCGAGAAGCGTGAGAAACGGTTCTTTCATCACCGGCCGGTCGAACCAAAAATGTATTCCCGTAATCGGCGAATCGTTCAAGTGATGCAGGCCCGCGAACGCCGGATCGGAATCGGCGAGCGTCGGGCCGAGCAGCTCGAGCAACGCGGATTGCGGCACGGCGAAGACGAACGCATCGCCGGCAATCTCAGCGCCCTCATCGAAAACGAGACTTCGCACTCTCTGTCCATCCATGCGAAACCCGCGCAATGTCGCCCGGAATCTCACTTCCCCGCCCCGCTTCTCGATGGCCACGCGGCAACCGTCGTAAAGCTCCGCGAGCGGCACCGCCGGAATGCCGACGCGGAATCCTTCGCGATTCGCGAGAAATGCTTTCCAGAAAACATCGATGCCGTAATGCGCGTCGGTGCGCGCCAATTCCTCATCGAGAGCACTCACCAGCACCACGCGCCAGAATCTTTCGATCGCCGGCGCAGTCTGCCCCATGCGATGCAGCCAATCGAGCATCGAGTTACCCTCGACGCCCGGCGGATGCCCGCCGGATCGCGCAATCGCCAGCATCGCCCGCACGATTCCCGCTTTGTCCGACCACGAGAGCGCCGTGAAGCGCAAAAACGAAAGCGCCATGTGAAACGGCGGCGCGAACAAAAACGAGCCAATCGAATACCGCCGCCCTCCCGCGTCGGCAAAATAGAGCCGATCGTAATAGCGAATGCGATCGGCCGAGCCCACGCGACGGTAGAAATCCGCGAGATTCGTGCAGCAGCCAAGCGTGACGTGCTGGCAATTATCCACGTGGCTGCCATCGGGAAGCAGATACGACGTTGCGCGTCCGCCGAGATACGGCCGCTTCTCGAACAGCCGCACGCGCACGCCGGCTTCAGCCAGCGCGACGGCCGCCGACAGCCCCGCCAGCCCCCCGCCGATCACGTTCACACATTCGTTGGACATAATGAGGATCGCGCCAGCCGAGCCGCGCCCGCGCGAGAATCCAGACCTTTTCTGCTGAGGATAGCCGGGCCGACGGCGCAGCCAGCACATCATAGCGGCGCAGCTCGATTTTTTCGAGAATGCCCGCGTAGATGCGCGCCATGGCCCAGAGCGCCGCGCGGCTGTTGTCTTCGATCAGATCGAGAAGCGCCCAGCCTTCGGCATAAAACTTCCAGGCGCGTTCGGCCTGGAAGCGAATCAAATCGGCGAAGCGGGCGCCGGCATTAGCTTGCCGCAAGTCGCGGGCATCGCAACCGAAGCGCGCCATATCATCGAGCGGCAAATAGATGCGTCCCATGGCGAAATCTTTCGGCACATCGCGAAGAATATTCGTGAGCTGAAACGCGATGCCCAGCCGCTCGGCCAACTCGGGCGCGCGAGGCTCCGTGAATCCGAAAACGTGTACGCAGCAAAGTCCTACGGTGCCCGCCACGCGGTAGCAATATTCGCGCAGACGGTCGAACGTCTCGTAGACGCTGACGGTCAGGTCCATCTCCGCGCCGGAAATCAAATCGTGCAAGTAGCGCGAAGGAATGTTGTAGCGCTCGGCCGTATCGCGAAAGGCCGGCCAAATCGGCGACGCCGAGGTTTCACCGGCGAGAGCGCGATCCATTTCCGCGCGTCGATCCGCCAGACCGCGCTGCTTCGCGGCGATTTCTCCCGGCTCGTCCGAGATGTCGTCCACGCCGCGCATGAAGGCATAGAGCGCGCAAAGAGCGTCGCGCTTGGCCGGAGGCAGCAGGCGAAAGCCGTAATAAAAATTGCGAGCCGCGGATCGCGCGAGATTGCGGCAATGATCGTAGGATGCCGCGACGGATACTTTTTCAGGCATGGCGACCCGCGAGCGATGAACCGTTGTCAACCCCGCTGCCCGTGCTGCCGTTCGCAGCGCCATTCCCGCCGCCATTCGATCCGCCATCGGAATTATCGGGCGGCGCGGAGGGCAACAACCAGGTGAAGCAACGATCGAGAAGCGCGCGGCCCAGAAGTTGCATCTGCGTCGCCCGGCTAATTTCCGGCCGGTGATGCAGCGTGTTATAGCCGATGGCTTCGATACGATCGAGAACCGCCAGACCTCCGCGCGAGAACAACTCGACATCCACGCGCAGCGAAGCCGAGACGCGCCCGGAGAGCGGCGCACCAGCAGTAAAAAGCGTGCGCGTCCGCGCGATCAGCGCCTGCATCACCTTGGCGTAGCGCTCGTCGAAATTACGCGCAAACAAATCCTCGGGCCCGAGCCCCTTCTCCCGCAGCAAATCGAGCGGAATATAAATCCGGTCCTTATCGAGATCGCGAGCAACATCCTGCCAGAAATTCGCGAGCTGCAGCGCAGTGCAGGTCGCATCGGCAAGAGCCTGGCGCTCAGCGTCGCGATATCCCGTGAGATAAAGCACGAGCCGGCCGACCGGATTCGCCGAGTAGCGGCAATAATCAAGCACACCGCCCCAATTCTCGTAACGGTGCACCCGCTGATCCTGCCGGAAGGCGATAAGCAGATCGCGAAACGGCTCGATGGGAATATCCAGCGCTGTAACCGTCTCCGCCAGCGCGACGAACACCGGATGCGAAGGATGCCCGGCATAAGTCCGCTGCAACTCCTCGTCCCAAGCATCGAGCAACTTCAACGCCGTCTTCGGATTGGGTACTTCATCTCCGAGATCATCGGCCCAGCGGCAATAGGCGTACACATTATAGAAATGCTGGTGCAAGCGCCGCGGCAAAAGCCAGGACACCACTTTGAAATTCTCGTAGTGGTGCGTCGCAAGCCAGCGCGTATAGCGGCGCGCCTCTTCAGGAGCACAGCCCGCGCTTGGCAGGTTGCGCGCGATCTCAAGAACCGGATTCTCTTGCATGGAAGCCGTTTGTGGGGACAAGCCTACGGAATAACAGCGGTCTTCAATTCGCCGTTGCGATTCTTCATCCGCTCGAAAACTCGAGGCAGATCGTCGAGCGCCACTTCGCCGGTCACGAAATCTCCGGCTGTCACTTCCCCGCGCGCGATAGTGTCGAGCGCCTCGCGAATAAATTGCGGCGCATGGTGGAAAGTGGACTTGATGGTGATCTCCGAATAGTGCAGCGCCGAGGGATCGAATTTCACTTCCGAGCCCGGCGGGCAGCCGCCGAACAGATTCACCGTGCCGCCCTTGCGCACCATCTGCACGGCCCACTGCCACGTAGCCGGCGCTCCAACGGCTTCGATCACCGCATCGGCGCCAAGCCCCCGCTCGGTGAGCTGCAGAACGCGCCGGATCGGATCTTCGGTGCGGCCCACATCGATAGTGGCGCTTGCACCAAGACGCTCGGCAGCAATCATTTGGCTCTTGCGCTTGCCGAGCGCGATGACGTGGATGCCGCGCGCTGAAAGCACGCGAATGAATTTCAACCCGATCGGCCCGCAACCGATTACTACAGCGGTGTCGCCCGCGTGCACGTTCATTTCGTGGACACCGCGCAGAACGCAGGCCAGCGGTTCGACCATCGCCGCATCGCGGAACGAAACTTTATCGGGAATCTCGAGCAAATTCTTTTCGACAATCCGGCCGGGAACGCGAATGTACTCGGCGTAGGCTCCGTTGTTGAAGAGCAAATCCTCGCACAAATTCTGCTGGCCCTTGCGGCAATAGAAGCAGACGCCGCAGGGCGCCGAATTCGCCGGCACCACGCGCATGCCCTTGCGAAAACCGCCATTCACGCCGCTACCCTTCTCTTCGATAATTCCGGCAAGCTCGTGGCCGAACACCGACGGCGGGCGGATCATGCGCGCGTGATAGCCGCGCTTCCAGACCTTGAGATCGGTGCCGCAGGTCAAAGCGACTGCAACTTTGACTAGAACATCGTCCGAAGCCAGTGGCGGGATGTCGATCGTCTCGACCTTCAAATCTTCGGGTCCGTACAGAACCGCCGCGGTCATGTGCCCGTTTCGAGTTAGATCGAGGGTGCTCATGAATTCACAATCACCACTTTTAAGGTATCATCGGCCGGGCGCGCTGCCAAATCGAGGGCGCTGGCGATTTCTTCAAGTGAGAACCGGTGAGAGATCAAGTCTTTCACCGGCAAGCGGCGTTCGAAGACCAGCCGGGCCGATTCTTCCTGATCGTCCACCGAAGCACTATAGCTGCCCAGAATTTCCTTCTCTTCGACTCCCACGGCTGCTGCAGGGAATTCGATCTGCATCACTGGATCATTCTGCGCGAACAGAAGCACCCTTCCCCCGGGCCGTACAAGCGCTAAAGCCTCTTTCACTAGAGCCGGGCTCGGCACGGCGAGCAGAACGGCATCAGCGCCCCGCCCATTAGTGTGATGCCGAATTTCGTTGCCGAGATCCACTTTTGCCGGGTCGAACGACGCTGTGGCGCCGAATCGCAAACTCGCCGCGCGACGACCGGCCATCGGATCGCTGGTGAGAACCGTGGCGCCTTCGAGCTTGGCAAGCAGCATCAGGAGCAAGCCGACGGGACCTTGTCCGATGACTAGAACCGTCTCGCCCGCCGCGACGCGAGCCTTCCGCACGGCTTTGAGGCATGTATTCACCGGCTCGACAAACGTGGCTTCCTCGAAGCTCACGTCAGGCGGCAGAGCGAGCATGCCGCGCTCGACGATCCAGGGCATCGCGCGAACGTACTGCGCGAAGCCGCCGCCATTAGGATCGAAGCCCGCGGTGAGACCGACTTTTTTGTAGCCCGGGCACTGCGAGAAAAGTTTGCGCTCGCAATAGAAGCAATCGCCGCACGGGATGTGATGGAAGCTGACGACGCGGTCGCCCGGCTTGAATTTGCGGACGCCGCTGCCTACTTCCACGATTGTGCCGGCGAGCTCGTGCCCAAAGATTTGCGGCGGGTTTACGAAACCGTGCTGGATCTTCTTGATGTCGGTGCCGCAGATGCCGCACGCGGCAACCCGAAATAGAACCTCGCCTTCGCCCACCTGCGGAATCGGGACAGTCTCGACCACGACGCAGCCCTTGCCGCGGTAAACACCCGCGCGCATCTCGCCTACGCCCAGCGGGATCCGCGATGATCGGTCGAGTTGTGCCGTCTGCAGGCTCATGCCGTCGCCGAAACCGCATTCCTCTCTGAGAACAGTCCCGGCGCCGCGCTCAGCGATTCGGTCGTCTTCTCGAGGATCCGCGCCAGATTTTTCGCGCTGCGCCGGCTGGCGGATCCCAGTCGAATGAGCCCCGGGATTCGCTGCGGGGATCGTGCGATTTTTCCCGCCAGTCGCGTAACGCGAACTCGGCCGTGTTCGTTCAACACTTCCGTGAAATCCATGGGCAGGCTTTCGTTCGCAGCATCGCTCACCGCGCGAATGGCCACTCCAGGGATTCCGCGCTCGTGCGCCTCGCTCAAAATGAAGAAGCTCTCCATGTCAACCGCTTCTGCACTCCGGCCCATGCGCCGCTTGTCTTCAACGGTCGAAACCGCGTGGGTGCAGGTGCACAACGTGGCGATACGGCTTGCGCCCGCATCTTCGGCGAGGCGAACCATTCGGGGATTGCATGCAAACCTGCGCTGCGTCTCACCATCACGAACGGCGAGCGCAACCAGAACGTCTCCGGCGCGAAATGCGGACTTCAGGCCGCCGACGAAACCTGAGGCTATGCAGACGTCCGGCTGCCAGCGCAACGCCTCGCGCGCAACCCGCTGCGCTCGCTCGCGACCCATCCCGGTGATGGCCGCTCGGATCTGCAATTCCCCCAGGAATGATTCAAACGCCGGAAAATCGAGAGCCGCGAGCCGCTCGAACTCCCGCTGCCGAAACCACGAGGCAAACTCGGGTTCCAACGCAAATGTGACCAGCACTTTCATGCGTTATTCCACTCTAGGCTGCGGCACTGACGGCTCGCCGCGCCCCCGCTCGGACGTAGCCGTTTTCTTCATACCACCGCGCGGCGCGCTCGAGCGCCGCGGCCACCGGCCCCGGCGCATATCCCAACTCGCGCTGCGCTTTCGAAACATCCACGAACATGTTGTGGCGGGCGATCTTCACGCCTTCGACCGGAATCCGCGGCTCGCGGCCCAGCATTCGCGAGAAAACATTCTCCGTGTAGGCAAACCCCAATGCGATGGCGTGTGGGATTTTCAATCGCGGACCAGGCAATCCCGAGAGCTGCGCGAGAATGTCGAGAACCTGCTTCAGCGAAAGATTTTCCGCGCCGAGCAAGTAACGCTCGCCGGATTTGCCACGATCGGAGGCGAGCATATGGCCCGCAGCAACATCCTCGACGCCGGCAAAGTTCAGGCCGGTCTCGACATAGCCGGGCATCTTGCCATTTAGAAAATCAACGATCAGCTTGCCAGTAGGAGTCGGCTTCCAATCGCCGGGCCCGACAGGCGTCGTCGGCATCACGATGATGACGGGCATTCCGTCTTGCGCCGCCTTCAACGCTTCCTTCTCAGCCAGCCACTTCGAGCGCTTATAGTGCCCCACCATCTCATCCAGCTTCGAATCCGTGGCTTCGTTCGGCAACGCCGGACGATCGACCGCGATGGTTGCAACCGTGCTAGTATAAATGAATTGCTCGACTCCAGCTCGTTTGGCAGCTTCGAGCAAATTGCGCGTGCCGGTCACATTGCTCTCGTAAATCTCAGCGGGATTTCGCGACCAGAGTCGGTAATCGGCCGCGACGTGGAACACGCGATTGACGCCGATCAGCGCGCGCTCGAGCGCGGCGGCATCGCGCAAATCGCCTTCAACTCGCTCGGCCTCAAGCCCGCGCAAAGTCCGGACATCACTGCCGCGCCGGGTGAGAACTCGCAACGATTGGCCAGCAGAGAGAACTCGACCCGCAACGTGGCTGCCGACGAACCCCGTGGCGCCCGTGACGAGCGTCTTCATAGAATCCGGAAAACCTCTTCCTTGCCCGGCTGGGGGGTTGAAATGGTGGCTTGTGCATGGCCGTTGCCGTGCCCGTTTGCATGGTCATTCGAATGGCCGTTGCCATTTCCGCGGCCATTTGCCTTCGGCGCGCCTTTCGCGCCGCCCATACGGCCTGAAAGCTGCCAGGTGAGCATGCGCCAGGTGTCGCCGAGTTTTTTGTTTCCGCCGAGAATGGCTGAGGGCTCGTATCCCGAATGCATCATGCAATCTTCGCAGCGTGGATCGTTGCCGCGGCCATATTTTGTCCAGTCCGTCTTCGCCAGGAATTCCTTGAAGTTGGGATGGTGCGTGTCGGTCATCACGTAGCACGGGCCTTTCCAGCCGCGCGTGTTGTAAGTCGGAGTGGCCCAGGCCGTGCATTCCAGTTCGCGTTCGCCGCGGAGATATTCCAAATAGAGCGGCGAAGTCATGATGTTGTAGCGGCCAAGAAGCTCGGCGGCGCGCTGGAATTTTTGATGGATTTCCTCGCGCGACATGAAAATGTCTTTCGTCTGCACCGCGGCGTAGGAATAGGCGGGCGAGACCATGTGCCCATCCACGCCAAGCGTTTGCAAATACGCGAAGAGCTCGCCGATCTCCTCGATGTCGGTTTCCTTATAGATCGTCGTGTTGGAAGTAACCAGGAAACCCGCGGCCTTCGCAACCCGGATTCCTTCGATCGCCTCGCGGAACACGCCGTCGCGCTCAACGCATAGATCGTGCGTCTTTTCCAAGCCGTCGAGATGCACGTTGAAAAAGAATCGCGAGGTCGGGCGGAATTCGTTCAGGCGCTTGCGAATGAACATGCCGTTGGTGCAAAGGTAGATATTTTTCTTCCGCGCCAGGATTTCCTTCACCAGCCGTCCCAGCTCCGGATAAATCATTGGCTCGCCGCCGCAGATTGAGACAATCGGAGCGCCGCAATCCTCTAAAGCGGCGAGGCATTGCTCCACAGTCAGCGTGTCGTTAATCGTCGGCTTATATTCGCGGATTCGCCCGCACCCAGTGCAAGTGAGATTGCATGCATGCAATGGCTCAAGCATCATCACCAGCGGAAATTTCTTCTCGCGGCGAATCGTCTTCCCGGCGAGATACCCCGTTAGATTCGCTGTCATGCTTAGCGGAAATCTCATTCAACCCCCAAATTCAGCTTGCGATGCCAGAATCCGTTCGGCCCGGGCTGGAAAGCGCAGAATTCTCTTGCGCCGTTTTTCATATTCCGGTACCGCGCCAGCGCGTAGAGCGGAAACGAATTTCGATACAGGTGATATTTCAAGTAGAAAACCGATGGGAACCCCGTCCCAGTAAATTCCTTCTCGTCCCACGTTCCGTCTTCATTCTGCGTTTCTACCAGGTACTTCGCCGCGCAGATTGAGGCCGGGTCATCCGGTCCCACTGTCGCGAGCAATCCGATTAAGCCCCAGGCAGTCTGCGAGGCTGTGCTCGCGCCGCGCCCCTTCCAGTTAGAGTCGCTGTAAGAGTGCAAGGATTCGCCGAATCCACCGTCGGGATTCTGCACCGAGCGTAACCAGTCTGCCGAGTGCCGGCATTCCGGTGCATGTGAGAGCCCGACGGCCTCCATGGCGCGCAGAACTCCGCTGGTCCCGTACACATAGTTGACGCCCCAACGGCCATACCACGGACCGTCGGGCGCCTGATCCTTGCGCAAGAACGTAACGGCATTCTTCGCGGACGGGTGTTCGCTGTTCCAGCCCAGCTTGCCGAGACATTCCAGCGCTCGCGCCGTGACATCGGCGGTCGAAGGGTCGAGCATGGCATTATGATCGGCAAAGGGAATGTTATTTAGAATCTGGAGATCGTTATCGCGATCGAAAGCGCCCCATCCACCATCGCGGTTCTGCATGCTGAGCATCCAGGCCAGCCCGCGCCGGATCGAGGCCTCAATCCTCTCCGAATCCGGATGCGCCACGCGCGCCATGGCCATCAGGACGAACGCCGTATCGTCCACGTCCGGAAACCAGTCATTGCGGAATTCGAAGGCCCAGCCACCGGGTTGGGCATCGCGATTCTTCACTTGCCAGTCTCCGCCTCCAAGGATTTGCATGTCCGCCAGCCAGCCTGCTGCCTCAACCAATGCCGGGTGGCTGGGGTCGACCCCCGCTTCCTCGAGCGACACCATCGCAATCGCCGTATCCCACACCGGCGAAACGCAAGGTTGAATCCGCAGCGTCTCCCCCTCTTCGATCTCATGCGCCTCAAAGTGCGCCAGCTGCTGCTTCACGATCGGGTGATCCAACGCATACCCCAGGCTCAGCAGGCAAAGAATGGAATTCTGCATCGAGGGATAAATTGCCGCGATTCCCTCGCTGCGCTCCATGTGCTCCAGCAGCCAGCGCTCGATCTTCCTCAGCGCCACGGCACGGAACGGCTTCCAGGGCAATCGCTCGTAGGACTTCATCAAACGGTCGGTGGTTAGGAAGAAGTTCCGCCACGTAAACAGGCTACGATCCCATTCGAACGCCTTGCGCTTTCGATTCGGATCCGCAAACAGCTCATCAATGTGCGCCTCTTGCGGAATGGTCCACTGCGGCTTGCACGCGTACAACATGGCCAGGGGCACGAGGATCGCGCGCGTCCACGAAGACATGTCATATACGTTCAGCGGGACCCAATGTGGCAGAAGAATCAGTTCGGGCGGAATCGCTGGAACCAAATCCCAGCCGATCGCGCCCACCAACGCCAGATAGATACGCGTATAGGAATTCGTGCTTTCCAGGCCGCCGAGGGCAAGAACTCGCTCGCGGGCTCGACGCATGTGCAGCGCATTGGGATCGTCGCCGCCCAGTTTCAGTGCGAAATAGGCCTTCACCGTGGCGTTTATCTCTGACGGGCCGTCGGGGAAGATGTTCCAGCCGCCGTCCTCAAGCTGGTGCCGGCGAATATAGGCGGCTAGTTTGCGAACTTTCAGAGAGTCGAGACGTCCCAAAATGAACTGGAAGACGGTGTAGTCGGATTCGAGGGTCGTGTCGGCTTCGAGTTCCCCCCACCAATACCGGCCCTCAATTTGAGCGCCCAGAAGCCACTGCGTGGCACGGTCTACAGCCTGCGCGACCTGGCCTTCCAGGTCCCGGACGGGTACGGTGGCGGCTGCGTGTCCGCTGCCGTCGGGAATAGTTCTGAGTTGAGATGCCATCACTGTTTCTGACATCGCCGTTGTGACGCGTAACCCATCAAGAGCATCGCGATCCATTTAGTGACCGTAGTAGAGAGCGATTCACTCCCGATCACAGAAATTTATTTCAGTCCGAGGGTCGGCAAACCTGAGCCCCCGCCCCGTTCCCGTCCCAGCCTCCTACTGGTCTAGATGAGGGTCCACACCGTCATGTTGCCAGCGTGGGTCCCCCAAAAGCCTCTCAGGCGCCGAGCGCTCGGGCTCGAAAACGCCCCACAGAATGTGAAATGAGTTCCTCGATCCCCAAAGAATACAGATAGATACAAAGACCCGTATTAGATTATGGCGAGGAATGGACTGCTGGTCAACAAAAAATGACACCTACGTGACTACCGACCGGAAGCGGTTTTTGGGGGCTGCGATTCGGCGGATAGGGCATCGCGCAGACGAGTAATTCACCTTCTCGCGTCAAGGCTTCGGTTCAATCTCCCGTCGAAGCCGCTTTCCGATCTCGGGCAGGCGGCCGTACCAGGCATACTCTTCCTTGAATTTGCTCAATGTGCGGGCCGGAGTTCCCCAAACGACTTGGCCGGCGCGAATAACCTTGTTTGGCAGTATTCCGGACTGGCCACCGGCGATTACGCCGTCCTCGAGGCTGCAATGCTCGCCTAGGCCGGCTTGACCGCCGATCATGACATTCCGGCCGATCGAACAGCTGCCGGAGATGCCCACCTGTGCCGCAATGATGCTGTGTTCGCCGATCCGGACGTTGTGGCCGACCTGAACGAGATTGTCAATTTTGACGCCAATGCCGATCTTCGTGGTGCCCAGTGAGCCCCGATCAATCGTGGTGCCGCAGCCGATCTCGACGTCGTCGCTGATTTCAACACCACCTACCTGTGGAAATTTCCAGTGTTTGCCCTCGCCGAAGACATAGCCGAAGCCGTCGCCGCCGACGACCACGCCGGAATGCAGCGTCACGCGCGACCCGATGCGGGCCCCCGGATAGAGAGTTACGCGCGGAAGTAGCAGGCAGTCCTCGCCGACGAAAGCGCCCGATCCGAGGAAGCAGAACGGGCCTACTCGGGTGCCGGATGCGATGCTTACGCCATCCTCGACCACAACGAATGGCCCAATCGTGACGCTCTCCGCAATTTTCGCGGACGGTGAAATTACCGCGGAGGGGTGAATTCCGGCCAGCGCCCGGCGCGATGGCTGGAGCCACGAAGCCGCCTTCGCGAAGGCAAGTTTCGGCGCGGCAACGCGCAGCACCGTCTTGTCCGTGAATGGCAGCCCGGGCGGAGCGATGACGCACCGCGCCTTCGATGCCTGAGCGCGATCGCGAAATTTCTCGTGCTCGACGTAAATCAAGTCGTCGGCCGCCGCGGATTCCGGATTCGCGATAGAGGAGATTCGCGCTGAAGGATCACCCTCGAGCGTTGCTCGCAGATAATCGACAAGTTCCCTAGCAGTCCTTGCCATGATTTCCTCGATTCAGAGACTCAAGATGGATAAATGGGTTTCTCGCCCGGCGGCCGCGTCTTCCAGCGCTTGTGGACCCAGATCCATTGATCGGGATGCGCACGGACGAAATCTTCGATTACCTTCATGAACTTCGCCGTATTGGTGCGAACGTCTGTCGATTCATCGCCCGTGCGGATCAATTCGACCGCGGGCTCGAAGCGCAACTGGTATTTCTGTGCAGCTTCATCCCAGTACGCATAGCCCGGAACAACCGAGGCGTCCGTGCGCAGCGCGATACGCGCCAAGCCTGCAGTACTCGACGCTGGAACGCCGAAGAACGGCACGAAAACTCCTTCTTCGAGAGAAGTATTCTGATCGGCGAGGATACCGATTGCTCCGCTGCCGTGCAAAATGCGGAGAACAGCTCGCGCGGAGTCGTTCTTGTCGATGACCTCGCAGCCCGAAAGACAGCGATATCGGTTCACCAGCGCATCCACGCGACGATTCTGGATCGGCCGCGCGAGAAAATAACATGAGTAGCCATAGAGAGCGTGCGCGAAGCTGGATAGTTCCCACGGGCCCATATGGCCGGTGAGAATCAACACGCCCTTCCCCCGCTTCATCGCGTCGATATAGTTTTCGTGACCGTCGAGGGCGATGATTCGCTCTATATTTTCTCGCGTGAATTTTGGATACTGAGAAAAATCGCCAGCCATCCAGCCGATATTGCGGAGCATTCTGCGAATTGTTTCCTGCCGCTGCGCTTCGGTCCAATCCGGGAATGCCAGTCGCAAATTCTGGTCGGCGGCGCGGCGAAGCGACGGGCGAAAAACGTAAGCGATGCGAACGAGTACAACTCCCACGGCGCGGGCCAACGGCCGCGGGAGCAGGCCCATTCCCTTGATCAGAAGCCACGCGGCGAAGTACTCGAGCGTCTCGCGCATCCGCGGCCATTCTGTCACAGTCGGACGCACGCGGGCCACACTCTACCGCGTGTCACCAATCATTCTGAACCAGAACAGACACGGCTCAACTCCAGGGCGCGGGTCTGCTAGACTCATGCCGCTTTGAGCCGATTCGATACCAAGCAGCGCATCTTTGCATTTTCGTTTGCCGCGATGGTTGTCTTCCTCGCGCTTTTCACAGGGTTGGCCTCGATCGGGCTGGTCGGGCCAGATGAGCCGCGTTACGCCTGGATCGCTCGAGAGATGGCGCAAACTGGTGATTGGGTCACTCCTCGGCTTTACGGTCAGCCGTGGTTCGAAAAGCCCGCGCTTTATTACTGGGCTGCGGCAATTGGATTCCGGATATTCCCCTCAGCGGAATGGGCGGCGCGATTGCCTTCGGCGATTGCGGCGCTCTGCGCGGCGCTATCGATTGCCTGGTTAGCGCTGAAGCACTACGGCGAGAACACCGCATGGGTGGTGCTGCTGATTTTTGCGACAACGATTGGTTCCCTGGCCTTCGCTCGCGCTGCAACTCCAGACATGCTCTTTGCCGCGAGTCTGGTGATGGCGATGGCTTGTGCGGCGGGAATGTTACGCGCGCAAGGCGAGTTGCGATCGGTTGAGCCACCGACGGCAGTTCGTGGCAGCGGGCTTACGGAAGTCATTTTGTTTGGAGTCTGGCTCGGTGTCGCGACGCTCGCCAAAGGGCCCGGCGCCGTGGTTCTGGCGGGGGGCAGCATCGGCCTTTGGGCCCTGTGCACCCGCAGATGGCACGCCGCTCTTCGTTTTGCGCACCCGGCAGCAATTGCGGCATTCGTCGTCGTCGCAGTGCCGTGGTATGCGCTCTGCGCGCGACGAAATCCTGATTTTCTGCGCAGGTTTCTGTTTCTACACAATTTCGAGCGCTACCTGACGCCGGTTTTTCAGCACCGGCAGCCATTCTGGTTCTTCGGACCGATTGTGCTCATCGCGCTACTTCCGTGGGCGGTCTTGCTCTGGCCCGCGGCTGAAGAGGGTTTGCGTCTCGGGCGCGCCAAAGGCGGATACGATTCTCCGGGATTTTTCTTCGCCTGCTGGGCGATATTTCCTATCGTCTTCTTCAGCTTTTCTCAGTCGAAGCTGCCCGGTTACATACTTCCCGTAGTACCGCCCCTGGCGCTTCTCTGCGGCGTGGCCCTCGAGCGGCGAATCGAGACCTGCCGCTCAGCGCGGCCGTGGATCCTCGTAGCCGCTGCAGCAACTGTCCTGGCGCTTTATATCGCAGCCCCATATCTCGGATACAGGTTTCTCCCGGATCTGATGAACAGCCAGAACTGGCATGCACGCGGACGAATTTTGCAATCGTATGGAGCGATCATATTCTTGGCATCCCTGCTCTTTCTCGTCTTGCGATCTCCGCGGCTGGCGCTCAGCTCGATTTGCGCCTCTGCGTTATTCCTCGCGCTGATGGCCAACGACACCCTGCGCCTCGCCGAGGTTCGCTCCGACGATCAATTCTCCGCCCGGCGAATCGCCGCGTCGCCGCAAATGCGCCCGCCCTACAACAAAGATCCAATCGCGCTCTATCGCGCGCACCGCAATTGGGAATACGGCTTGAACTTTTACTTCGGGCGAGTGATTCCGGAATGGTCTCCGCAGATTCCGGGACCGGCAGTGGTTTTCACCAGCCCGGCAGGTCTGCTGGATCTCGAACGGCAGGCAACGGCCACCTCGGTACAGGAATTCGGAATACCCAAGTGCGTGAAAGCAGCGGTAGCCGGCCCGCGCCCCTAGCGAGACACGCGCACGCCGATGGGCAGCGCCGACAGGAAAAACGATGAGACCATATTCTCGTAAGTTTTGCGGTCGTCTTCGCTCATCTCTGAATAGCTCACGCGATCGATTTCCTGGCGCCGTGGCTCGGGAGACTTCTGGAAAATCTGAAAAGTAGAATACGCCAGCAGAGGCTGATCTTCCGACTGAATGAAGAGCTTCGCCGTGTTCTGCAGACGTCCGAGATGCGCCGAGACGGGAGGTTCCTGCCGGTACGGATAATTCACCAGGCGGAATCCGAGCACGCAGAGGCGGCTGACCAATGGCAGCACGCCCATGCCGGATTGCTTCACCTGGAGACGCACCATGTCAGTCGGATCGTCATAGACCGAATCGACGGCGATGGCGACGACGCGCGTATCGGCCTCGGCAACCTCAAGCGCCGCATAGCCGCCCAAATCTTTGCCCCAGATTCCGAAGCGCCTCGGGTCCACATCGGGCCGACTGGCCAAAGCACTGACCGCAGCGCGCAATTCCTCCGATTCGCGATAACCCAGAGTGGTCGCGCCGGAATTGGCGCCATGTCCGGCAAAATCGAATACAAAGACGTTGTACTGCTGGTCCTGCAGCGCGGTGACCAGGGTTAGAACGTCGACCTTCTGCGACGTGTATCCGTGGCAAACGACGATCGTGGGCGCGCTCTGGAATCCCGGGAAGAACCATCCTTCGCGTTGCCCTCCCTCCACCGGGAATGTGAACGTGGTCGGATGGCCCATGGTCACGTTCAAGTCCACGGTTGCGGGATTTCGCGCGGGCTTGATGATCTGGCGAAGTTCGAGCCCTGAGATTACGGCCGCGCCGACAATTAAAAACAGGATCAGCGCCAAAATCCCGGAAGCTACCTTGGCGAAGGCCGTTGTTGGGTAACGCAACTCGGCGAAGATAGCCATCCAGTTTGTGCGCAGACCTCCTGCAAGGAATTCCCGCCGGATGTTAGCATAGTTCCAGTGGGCCTCTAGGCAACCATCGCGCGTCTTGCCGCCTGAGTAATGGTTGGGCGCGACACGCGACGCAGCTATAATGATAGGTCGGGGCGCATGGCGAATACTATGGAGCTTGTGGACCTCCGCCAGGTGCAGACGCGCGAGTTGGAGCGTCTGTTTGAAGAAGAGGCCAAAGACTGGCGGGATGAACTGTCCTGGGATTACCGTCCTTCTCTCGATTTAATCCGGCGATTTGTCGACTCCCATTCGCTCGGCGGCTATGTGGCCATCGAGCACCGCCAGCCTGCCGGGTATGGCTTCTACGTCCTCGAAGATCATAAAGGGCTGATCGGCGGGCTCTTCGCGTCTCACCGTTCTCCGCAGGCGGAAGTCACTCGCAATCTGCTGAGCGAAATGCTAGCGACGTTGCGCGCCACGCCGCGTGTGAATCGCGTCGAAGCGCAATTGATGCCGTTCGGCGCGGCGCTGGATTCGAATTTCCTGTCGCAGCAATTTCGTCTTTACGCTCGCGAGTTCATGCTTCTCGATTTGAAGTCTGCCGCGCTCAAAGATATTCCGCTCTCGGCCGGGCTGCGACTGGAACGGTGGAGCGACCGCAATTTCGAGGCTTGCGCGCGGCTGATTCAGCTCGCCTACGCGAATCACGTGGATTCCGAGATCAACGATCAGTATCGCAGCGAATCCGGTGGGATGAAATTCTTGCGCAATATCGTAATCCTTCCCGGCTGCGGGCAATTCCTGCCAGAAGCATCGTTCGTCGTACGCCCGTCCAGTGGAGAAGCTCCGGTCGGAATGGTTCTCACGTCCACAGTTGCCGAAGGAGTTGGGCATACGACGCAAATCTGCGTCAAGCCGGGCTATCGCGGCTCGGGACTGGGCCGGCTGTTGATGGAAGCGTCGATTCAAGCGCTGCGCGCGCGCCATTTTCACGCGCTGTCGCTCACCGTTACTGCGGCAAACGTGACGGCGGTGGAACTCTATGAGCGCTTGGGATTCCGGAAGATCAAAACTTTCGCAGCCGGCGTGTGGCAGGCGTGAAGCGCGTTATTTACGCGCGCGGTCCTTCAGCAAACCTTTCAGCTCATCCATGAATTCTTTCACGTCCTTGAAATCGAGATAGACGGACGCGAAGCGAACGTAAGCCACCTTATCCAGCTTTTTCAGGCGATTCATCAAGAGCTCGCCAATCTCTTTCGTCGTTCGCTCGCGCTCGGAAGTATCGCTAACAAACTGCTCAGCCTCATCCACGAGCGCCTCGAGACGGGGAGTGGGCACGGGCCGCTTCTCACAAGCCTTGAGCAAGCCCTGAAGAATCTTCTTGCGCTCGAAGCGCTCGCGGCGGCCGTCCTTCTTGATGACCATGTAGGGCACTTCGTCGATGCGCTCGTAAGTGGTGAAGCGGCGTTCGCATTTCAGGCACTCGCGGCGCCGCCGGATCAAGTCGCCGGCGCGGCCCTCGCGCGAGTCCACGACTTTGTCATCAATATTTCCGCAGAACGGACACTTCACTTTTGCTTGTCTCCTCGGGCCTTGTCTTCCGCGGCCCGGCCTTCCTCCAAAAGTTCCCTTTCAGCCTCGATTACGTTTGCCTGTGCCTCAGCGCGGGCGGAGCGGCGCAGTTCGCCCATGGACCATCCTTCCCTGAATAGGAGCGGCACGCCCACTAAGCACGAACCAGCAAATGAAATCAGCCAAATGGTGATGGCCGCCGCAGCGGCACGTTCCTTTTCTACTCCAAAGAGAACGGTTAAGACAAGAAATGTGGCTACTTGAGCGCCGCCTCCGACGCCGGGAAGCTGCAGCGCCGAGCCGATCATTGTGAACGCCAGAACCAGCATGGCGCTGGAGAAATCGATGGCCAGGAGCGAGCCGCCGAACGCATGTGAAATCCACATGTAAATGAAGACGATGAGAATCCAATGCGCCGAGGACCAAAAAATCGCGGCGGCGAGATCGCCCCATGTCCGCAGCGAATGAAGACCCTCACTGATACCGCCGAGTAGAGCCTCGATCCGCGCTCGCAAGCCCCCTTGGTTTCCCGAGCGCTGAAGTTTTAATGCCAATGCTCCGGCGCCGTGCAGGCGAAAATAAATGAGAAAGGCTACGAGAATTCCGAAGGCGACCAACACGAAGATCCCGCTCGCTCGCACTCTCTGCAATAACGCCGCGTGTTGTGCGCCGGCCAGGGTCCCGTGCGAAATTTCCAACAGCGCGAACCCGGCGAACACCGCCGTCGCACCCATGTCCATGATGCGCTCAAGAATGTAGACGCCGAACATGCCAGTGACCGGCAGATTTTCCTTGCGCGCGATCAGCAGCGGACGAATCGGCTCTCCAGCTCGGCCGAGGAGGAAAACGCTCGCAAAGCCCATCAATGTGCCCGCGTAAACTCCGAGGAAATTCGGCTTCCCCAAATATCGTGAGAAACGCTGCCAGCGAGCGGCGCGAATGGCGTAGGCCACATAGATGGCCGCAAGGGAAAGCAAGAGCAGCGAAAGATTCGCGTCGCGCCAGGCAGCGCCCAAAAGCCTCCAGTGAAATCCCTCGAGAGCGATCGAATTGCGAAACTTATAGAGGAGTGCGGCGAGGGCGACGACCGCGAGAGCGAGGATGAGGAACTTGCGAAACGATCGGCGCATCCGTGGCGCACCGTAGCAGCAACGCTTGCAGAGTGTCAAGAATGAGTTCGCGATCAGCGAGCATCTTCGTGAACGCTGCGGCGTGCAGATTTCTATCCGGCTGCCGGGACATCGCTCGCGGACGACCAACATCTTGGCATCCGCAAAACTCCCGACAGTGGTACTATCGGGCGTTCATTTCGAGCCACTTAATGCCCCGATTGATGAAAACCATCGTTCCGCGATTCAAACGGTCGCTGGCGGAACGCGGAATCCTGGTCACCATTCTCCGAAGCCCTCTGCTGCCGTTCTATCTTTTGCGCGAGTATGTCAATGCAAAGCGGCTTGGCAGCGAGCCGGAACACAGCGAGTTTGACCGCAAGTATGGAGTTAATACCGACGGCGAGCTCGGCGGTTGGACGTACTTAAGCGATCTAGACATTCCCAGCCCGAACTGGATTTACGGACGAAATTACGCGGGGATCGAGCCGGAACGCTTCTTCCCAATTCTCGATAGCCTGGCGATTCGATTCGAAGATTTCGTCTTCATTGATTTCGGCTCAGGCAAGGGACGCGCGCTGCTGATGGCGTCCGAGTACCCTTTCAAGAAAGTGATCGGGATCGAATTCTCACCGCAATTGAACGCCATCGCGGTGCAGAACATCGCCCGTTATTCGAGTCTCACACAGAAATGCAAGCAGATCGAGACGGTGCGCATGGATTTCACACAATATTTTTTGCCGCCCGATCCTCTCGTCCTGTTCTTCTTCGATCCTTGCGAGGCTCGAATATTCGAGCAGGTTCTCGCGAACTTGCGCGCCTCCTGGCAGAAAACGCCCCGCCCGATTTACCTGATATATGTTGCGCCGGCGGAAGAATGGATCCTCCAGTCGTCGGGATTTCTGGCAAAATCGTCGCAGAATGCCAAGCTCAATTTCTGCGTGTATTCGAGCTTGCGCGAAGCTTCCTGAGGCTTGCGATGGCTGAAACCGGAATCGCGCAAAATTCCGTGAGGCCGCAGCAGAAGTTGAAGGGCATTTCACCCTCATTTCTTCTGGATGACGTCGTCAAGTCCGCCGAATTCTATCGCGACGTTCTGGGATTTACATTCAACCGCTACTGGGGCGAGCCACCCTGCTTCGTGATCGTCGTCCGCGACTGTGCCGAAATCTCTCTCGGCAATCCGGGCGCGCCGGGGCTTATGCGCCCAAATCGAAAAGCCCATCCGGAAGCGGCTTGGGACGCGTATATCTGGGTGGAATATGTTGAAGCTCTTCACCGCGAGCTCACGGCGAAGGAAGCGAAGATACTTCGCGGACCTGAGTCCACTTTTTACAGCACGCGGGAAATTGAAGTGGCGGATTGCAACGGCCACGTGCTTTGCTTTGGCCAGGATATCCCGGGTGAATCTGAATAGGCGAAATGGCGGTTCACCCGCCGGTGTGTCAATCTCGGGCTACCGAGATATTTACAGTCCCGCGCTTGTCTTGTGGGCCGAAGCGCAGCTAAGATGCCGCCCGGGCAATTTAGGGAGATGCCGTTGATGAGTTCGAGAAGGCGGCAGGCGACATGAATCATTCCAGTGCGATGGACGGCGGGCTGTCAGACTCGCGCGCGGAGTCGTCGCTATCCCGTGCTCCAGCGCCAGCGAATCCGCAGACACGCGCCTACTGGGTGACGCTGCTCTTTATCGGTGGCTACCTCGTCGCCGCAGTCGCGTGCTTGTGGCAGTGGCAATCGCCGCGCCCTTGGGAGCGGCTTGACGTCTTTTCCGTCGGGTTCCTGGTGGTCAGCCTGGTTTGGGGCTGCGCGACCATGCGTTTCCATCGCGCGATTTTCCGCTCACGCGAAGTGATGGAGGAAGCCGCCGGAACCACCTACGATCCCTGGATGCTGCGCTGGATCACGATCTTCGCCATTGCCGAGCTCAGCGTATTTCTCGATTACGGGCACTGGCACCTCGTGCCCCAGCTATTGAACCCCGTGCTTCAAACCATCGGACTCGTGCTCTATCTGGGCGGCGCCGTGTGGCTGATCTGGACCGATCGCTACCTGGCCAAAGTTTTCGCCGGCGATTTATCGGAGCGCAAGGTGATGACGCAGGGGCCATATGGCTTCGTCCGCCATCCTCGCTATGCTGCGCTGATCGCCTCGCGCATTGCATTTGCTCTTACGCTGGGCAGCATTCTGGCCTGGTTCTTCTTCTTCGGCTGGCTGTGGGTTAATCTCCGGCGCGTGCAACTCGAAGAAGATCACCTTCGAGAACTCTTCGGCGCGGATTACGAAGCATACGCGGCGAAGACGGCCCGTTTTCTGCCCGGTATTTATTAATTTCCTCGCGCGACCCGGGCGTCGTCATACTCTCGGCATCATCAATTTGAGCAAAATAAGAATGAGGTTTCTTTCTTCTTCGCGCCTGCGCTTTCATTGCACTGGCTTGTGCTTTGGCGATGCACGCAGCTAAGATGCCGCCTATCTACGGAACTTTTCGGCCCTGATTTGCGTTCCTTATTGTGAGGCCGGAAGCTGATGGAAGTGGTGAGGCTGACGACTATTGCAGCCCGACGCTCAACTGGTCCAGGATTGCCTGCGGGGCCACGGGCCGGCGTGGGAGGAATTGGTTCAGCGCCATTCGCGGCGGGTATTCAACATATGCTACCGGTTCACAGGCAATTCGACGGAAGCGGAAGACTTGAGCCAGGAGGTTTTCCTCAAGATCTACCGCTCGCTGGCCAGCTACCGGGAGGTCTCGGGAGGGTTCGCGACCTGGCTCACCAGCGTGACGCGAAACCTGCTGGTCGATCATTACCGACGCACGCGCCGCGACCGCTTGACCGATTCGATCGAAGACGAGATGCCGCGGCTCGAAGAGAAACATTCGGGCGGGCGCATGCCGGACAAGATCGTCGCCGAAGCGCAGCTCAGCGCGCAGGTGCAACAAGCGCTCTCGCACCTGTCGCCGGAACTCCGAGAAGCAGTCATCCTGCGCGACTTGCAGGGCCTGGAATACAGCGAGATTCGCGAGGTTCTTCTCGTACCGGAAGGAACGGTAAAATCGAGAATCAATCGCGGCCGAATCGAACTGGCCCGAATTTTGCTGCAGATGGGCGTGAAGCCGGACTGAAACGATCATGAGCTGGAATTGCGAACAAATCGAAGAGCGGCTGAGCGATTACCTGGATAATCTGCTCGACGCGGGCGAACGAACCGAGTTCGAGCGCCATGCGGCGGGTTGCGCGCGTTGCACTCCGTTGATCGCCCGCGTGGGCGGAATTGTTCGCCGCGTCCAGTCTCTCACGCCCATCGAAGTGCCGCCTCGCCTCGTCCCAGCCATTCTCGATCAGACCATCGGACCGCGCGGTTGGCGTCGCTGGCTCGCAATGGCGCCAACGCTTCTGCAGCCGCGATTTGCGATGGGTTTCGCGACAGCCGCGGCGAGCCTGGTAATTCTGTTCTACGCCTCGGGATTGAGTCCGGCGAAGATTCGCAAAGCCGATCTGAATCCGGTCAACATCTATCGCTCAGTGAATCGGCAGACACATCTCGTGTATGCGCGCGGTGTGAAATATGTGAATGATATGCGCGTGGTCTACGAGATTCAGTCGCGGCTGCGCCCGCCAGAGTCTCCGGTACGCGAGGAAACGCCGCCACCTGAGCCGCCGGTCAGTTCTCCCGATCAGAAGTCGCAAGGCGCGCCGCATCCAGGGCGCAGCTCCACTCGAAACTCAAACCTGTACGCGTTCGTCGTCACGCAGACGTTCGCAAGGAGTTCCCAATGAAATGCGCCACGCATGTGGATGTGGACGCATCTGGATTCTGCCGCAACTGCGGCAAGCCTCTTTGCCATGAGTGCGCGCGCGATGTGCGCGGCGCGCTCTATTGCGAGGACTGCCTCGTCGGCGCACTCACGGGCACCGCGCCGGCCGCAGTCCAGCCCCCGCGTTCGAATTCGGGCGCTGCTGCGGCCCTGGGAATCATTCCGGGACTCGGCGCGGTTTACAACGGCGATTACACGCGAGCAATTATTCACATCGCGATCTGGGCGGGACTTCTCGCCGTCGGCTTGACCGAATCCTTCGGCGACCTGGGTCCCGTAGTGTGGATCGCATTTGGACTCTTCCCGATCTATACGTCGCTCGACTCCTACCGCGGAGCGCAGGCCCGGCAGCTCGCTGCCGCGGGAGATGCGAGCGCGGCAACCACGACGCGACGGCCTGTCGGCGCAATTGTTTTGATTGTCCTCGGAGCACTAGCTCTACTTGGAAATCTCGGCTGGATTCAAGGTCAATGGGTGACTCGCGGATGGCCCGTGGTTCTAATTGGGATTGGAATCTGGCTGTACATGAAGCGGTCGCAGGCGTAGGAGGAAGGAAATGAGCGAGAGAGTGCGGTGCGCATGCATGAGATGCCGAATGAGCGGACTGATGTGGCCGGCAATCCTGATAACTCTCGGCGTGCTTTTCCTGGTCGCCGAATATAGCAACCGCTATTCCTTCATGGACATCTGGCCAATCCTGTTGATCGTGATTGGCGGCGTCAAATTGATCGAAGCAACCGCCTCAACCGAAGGCCATGTAAGCGCGGAGACGCGGCCGCAGTGAACTCCTTGCGAGCAGTGGCAAAGGACTCTGGCGCCACACAATGAGCGATACTCCTCGAGGGCGGCAATCAATTTTCGGAGGACTGCTGCTCATCCTGATCGGCGTCCTTTTCCTCCTGCATAACCGCTTCCCGGAACTCGGCATCGGACACATCGTCCGCCTGTACTGGCCCGTGATCCTTATCGTCTGGGGCCTGGCAAAGCTCTTCGACAATTTCTCGGCGCGACGCTCGGGAGATGCGCGCCCGCCGCTGCTCAGCGGCGGCGAGATCGCATTGATCATCCTTCTGTTCGTGGCTGTGAGCGGGATCTGGGGTTTCCACAGAATTCGCGATCAGTTGGGCGATTCTAATTCCTTCGACTGGAACGATATGTGGGTCAAGAAGGGCGTGCCGGTCAGCGAGGACGTGCCGCCGGTGGCCGTAAAGCCGAATTCTTCCATCAGCGTGCAAACGCCGCGCGGCGACGTCACCGTATTCGCCGACGAGAGCTCCGACCTTCACGTCGTCGCTACGAAGACCGTCTCAGGAGTAAATGATGCCGATTCCGAGAAGCGTGCATCGTCCATCAAGATCGAAGTGACGCCTGTAAGCGGCGGCTTTAAAGTGGAACCGGCCGGAATCTCCGGAGATAGCACGCATACGCGCATTGACCTTGAAATTCACTTGCCCAAACAAGTCAGCGTGACGGCGCAAACCCAGAACGGTGATATTACGATCACCGGGATCGGCGGAGCTGTTACCGCCATTTCGCAAACCGGAGATATTGCCATTCACGACGTGGGGAGCGACGTGACCGCCACGCCGCAGAACGGCGATATCCGCATCGCGCACGTTCACGGCGATGTCCGCTTGCATGGCAAGGGCAACGGCGTCGATCTCAGTGACGTCACCGGCAGCGCGTCGGTTGACGGCGAATTCTACGGCCCGATTCAAATCTCGAATATCGCGCAAACGACTCAGTACACGTCTTCCCGCACGGATTTGACGATTCTGAAGATGCGCGGGAGGCTCGATCTCGACTCCGATTCGCTGCAGATTTCTGATGTGGACGGCGGCATCAAGCTCAAAACCCACGACAAATCGATCGAACTCGAAAACACTTCCGGACGAATCGACATCACCAACGCGCACGCAGATGTCTCGATCAGCCTGAAGAAAGCGCCCACCGACGAAATCAGCGTGCAGAACGATTCCGGCGGCGTGGAACTTGCGCTGCCTTCGAAATCAGCCTTTGAGATCAACGCGGCATCGCGCTCCGGAGAGGTCCAGAGCGAATTCGAGGCTTCCAGCCTGAGCCAGCAAACTACGGGAGAAACTTCCAAGCTAGAAGGCAAAGTCGGCGATCACGGCCCGAAGATCACCCTCGTAACCACCTACGGCACAATCAATCTGCGCAAGTCCGATTCGTAGCGCCGGCTGCCAGCCGGCGTTTTTGTCTCAATCATGCTTTCGCGTCCACACCTGCGCCAATCGAACTTAGGCAGTGCCGGCGCTGCGCATTATGTCAACGCTCCACCAATCGCTCAAGCGTTGCAAAGAATTCCGGAAACGAAATGGCTGCGCAATCAGCATCCATAATCACAGAATCGCCCTCCGCACCGAGCGCGGCAATCGCCATCGCCATGGCGATGCGATGATCGTTCCGGGGATCGACCTTAGCGCCGCGCAATTTTCCGGCCGAGCGCCCCCCGACGCACAAACCATCCGGAAATTCCTCCACCTGCGCCCCCATCTTGCGCAGCGCCTCGGCAATCGCCGCGATGCGATCGCTCTCCTTAACGCGCAATTCCTTCGCGTTGCGAATCACGATGCCCTGCTCCGTGAAAGGCCCGAGCGCCGCCAGCATCGGAAGCTCGTCAATCAATTCCGCAACTTGAGAGCCGGAGATTTCTCCCCCAGACAATGTGGCGTGTTCAACCGATAGATCGCCGACAAGTTCGCCGTCGCGCATCTGCAGCGATGCGATGTGGATCGGCGCGCCCATCGAAATCAATACATCGAGAACTCGCGAGCGCGTCGGATTCAAACCGACATTGTGAATGACGACTTGCGATCCGGGCAGGACGAGCGCGGCGCCGATGAAAAAAACAGCGGATGACAGATCGCCAGGCACACTAAGCGCGCGCGCCAATAGCCGCGGACGCGGCGCCACGCGCACAACGCGGTTCGAAGTACTGACATGCGCCCCAAACTCGCGCAGCGCGATTTCCAGATGATCCCGTGTGGGGACCTGTTCGTGTACGGATGTCTCGCCATTGGCAAATAGCCCCGCGAGCAGGACGGTGGATTTTACCTGCGCGCTCGCAACCGGCGGCGCGTACTCGATGCCATGGAGCGCGCTTCCCTGAATTTCTAATGGCGCTACTCCTCCGTCGTTGGGGACAATTTTGGCGCCCATGGCGGCGAGGGGATCAAGAATCCGTCGCATCGGACGGCGGCGAAGAGAAGCGTCGCCGGTGATCGTCGAGCGGAACGATTGCCCGGCCAGAACTCCTGTCAGCAGCCGCATCGTGGTGCCGGAATTTTCGGCATCGAGAGTGCGGCGCGGCGCCTTCAGGCCATCAAGCCCGCAGCCACGAATACGCACAACTCGATCTTTCGAATCACTTTTGACGCCAAGCCGCTCGAGGCATTTGAGCGTGCTGCGGCAATCAGCGGCGCTCGCATAATTCGAAATTTCCGTCGTGCCTTCGGCCAGCGCCCCGAGAATCGCGTAGCGATGCGAAATGGACTTGTCGCCCGGCAATTCGACCACGCCCGCGATCTTCTTTCCCGGACGAATCTTCTGCTTGCTCACGCCGAAATTTTAGCATGCCGCCCGATGAGGCCCGCGAGGCCAAGTCACAAAAGCCGTCGCGATAAGTTGGTCAAGTAAGTTGACGCAATTCTCACGGTTCAAGCCCACCGGAGATCGGCAGTCGCCCGGCGCTGTGCTCGGCCCGGGCGGCGCGGAACTCGGGAGCCGTAACCGGCATCTAAACACACTGCCCGGTTTTGTTGCTCTGCCCCGGGCGGCGCAGGTATCATAAAAATTCATGCGAACCCACCCCAGACAACTCTTGCGATTCATCGCCGCCGCTATTTTCCTTCTTCTGGCCGCTTCGCTGCCGGCCGCGGATGATGGCGGCGTCATCCCCATCGATCAAATCCAGCCCGGAATGAAGGGCGTGGCCTACACAATTTTCTCGGGCGACACAGTGGAACCCATGGATCTCGAAGTGATCGGGATCCTGCGCAACGCCCTTGGTCCCAAGCAGGATGTGATCCTGGTGCAAATGCACGGGGAAAAGGTGGAACATTCCGGCGTCGTAGCCGGGATGAGCGGAAGCCCCGTCTACTTCAACGGCAAACTCGCCGGCGCGCTTTCACTCAAGCTCGGAATCTTCACGAAGGAAGCCATTGGCGGCGTCACGCCGATTGCAAACATGTACGACATCCAAAATGCACTGCCGACCTCGCCGGCACCGTTGCCGGCAACTCCTACTCAGATGAGCAGTCCGCAAGCATTCGACGGCGCGGCGGCGACAGGGATGAAGATCGCGATACCCGCAGAATTCTCGCAGCGGGCTCCGCTGGGCGCAGGAAATTACCTAACACCCATTGAAACCCCGCTCGTAGCCACTGGCATTACGCCAGCAGCCCTCGCTCAATTCGGAAGCCAATTCGCCGCGCTGGGCATGGAGACGGTGATGGGCGGAACTACGCCGCCTTCGCCCGAGGACGCGAATCTCAAGCCAGGCGACATGGTCGGCATGCAATTGGTGGGCGGCGATCTCTCACTCACCGCTGGTTGCACGGTGACCGCCATCGTCGGTGACCGCGTATTCGCCTGCGGCCATCCGCTCTTCGGCTTCGGGTCATCGTCTTTGCCGCTGCTGAGAGGCCACGTGGTGATGACGCTGAATTCCGCGATGTCCTCCACCAAAATCATGAGCACCAGCGGCATTATCGGTACTTTGATCGAGGATCGCACGACCGCGGTGATGGGGCGTCTCGGAGCGGCGCCGCCGATGATCCCGCTGGAAGTTTCGATCGCCACGCCGCAGGAACAGAAGCATTTTCATTTTGATGTCGCGGAAGTCCGCCAGCTCACTCCGGTTCTCGTGGCGCTTGCCACCGTGAACGGCATCTCGACGAATACGGCGTACAGCGAAGGAACCACGCTCGAAGTGAGCGGAACAATCGATCTAAAAGGCCATCCGCCCGCGAAGATTGAGGATTACTACGCGCCCACCGATGCGCCTGCACCCGGCGGCATCCAGGTGGCATTCGACGTGTTGAATATCTTCACTCAGATCTACAACAATCCCTACGAGCCCGCGCACGTTCAGAAAATCACGCTGGACGTGAAGCTCGTGCCCGAACGCCGCTCCGCTTCGATCGAAAGCGCCTGGAGCGAAAAGAGCGAGGTCGAGCCGGGCGAGACCATTGGCGTGAAGGTCTTGCTGCGTCCCTATCGCGGCGAGCCATTTATTCAAGAAGTTCCCGTGACGATCCCGCCGCAAGCCTCGCGCGGGCCGCTGCAATTGCTGGTCTGCGATGCCGAGACCTTGAACCGCACCACGCAGGCATTCGGCATATCGTCGCAGCTCTCCGGTCTCGATGAACTCGTCGCGCTTCTCAATCGCGAGCGTCACAACGATCGGCTCTACGCAGCCCTATTGCAAGCCTCGCCGACGCTGCTCGTCGAAGATAAAGAACTTCCGAACGTCCCGCTCTCGCAAATCAATATTCTCGACCAGCGGAGAAATCCCGGCGGCGCCCGCCTGCTCTGGCAATCCTCGGCGGGAGAATGGTCCGTGCCGATGAATCAGGTCATTACGGGCCAACGCACACTGACGATCACCGTGAAGTGAATCCGTCGTAAAGAGGAGTTGTGAAGCCAATGAAATGGCGAGCGAATGCGGTGTGCGTGCTGGCGGCGATGACCGTGCTGATTTCGGATATTGCCCTCTCGCTGCCCGCCGAAAGCGAACACACCCGATTCTGGCGGCAATCGGAATACTCCGAATTTCAGCGAGGCACTGCCAAGGGTGTGGCTGTCCGAAGCGATGGCTCACTCACTCCTGCTCCACATTTCGCGCCATTTGCCGATCCGAATCTTGCGTACCTGTGGGCCTTGCGGCTCGATTCACGTGGGAAACTCTATGCGGCTGGCGGATCGAACGCCAAGGTGCTGCGATTTGACGAAAAGGGCGCGCCGACGACCGTGTTTGAATCGACGGAACTGGCTGCGCAATCGATCCTCTTCGATGCGTCAGGACAATCTCTACGTGGGCACCTCGCCCGATGGAAAGATTTACAAGGTGACGCCGGCCGGACAAAAGAGCGTATTTTTCGAGCCCAAGACGAAGTACATCTGGGCCCTGGCGATGGATTCGAACGGCACGCTATTCGTCGCCACAGGCGATCAAGGCGAAGTCTTCGCCGTTGGGAGCGATGGAAAAGGAAAAGTCTTCTACAAAAGCGACGAGCGCCATGCGCGGTCGCTGGCCTTCGATTCTCACGGAAATCTGTTGATCGGCACTGATCCAAGCGGGCTGATCCTCCGCGTCGAGATTCAGCGAAAGAAGTCCGGAGAAGTTGAAGCCGGGCATGCCTTCGTCGTCTATGAAACCGACAAGAAAGAAGTGACCAGTCTTGTCGCCGGGACCGACGGAAACATCTACGCCGCGGCGATCGGCGAGAAATCGAAGACCACGCCGTACGTCCCTCCGATTGTCGCTCCGGTCGGCGTGCCGCCGGCGGGCGCGCCCAACGCGCAAGCGGCTCTGGCCGCGCAGGCAGCCGCCGCTGCGGCGCCGCCGGTAGCCATCCCATTTTTTCCAAATTTGGGTGGCGGAAGTGAAGTCTACCGGATTGCCGCGGACGGCTCGCCGGAATCTCTATGGATCTCGCGCGAGGATCTGGTCTACTCGTTGGGATTTTCGAAGGACAATCGGCTCCTTCTCGGCACCGGCAATCACGGCACGGTGATCGAGCTGGGCGAGAACAGGGTTTTCTCAAACGTGGCTAACGCCTCGTCCGATCAGGTTACATCTCTCGCATCCGGATCGGGAGGAGTGCTCTACGTGGGCACCGCGAACCCCGGCAAGATCTTCGCGCTCGGTCCGGGCCGCGAGAAGGATGGATCGTACGAGTCGGCGCCGTTTGACGCCAAGATTTTCTCGCAATGGGGAAAGCTGACCTGGTCCGGAGAAAATGGCGGTAAGGGCAAACTGACTTTCTACGTTCGCTCCGGCAACACGTCGCGGCCGGAGAAAAATTGGAGTGACTGGTCGGGTCCATACTCGGCATCTGGAGCGGACAGAGCCGCATGTCCAGCAGCGCGCTTCGCGCAATGGAAAGTAGTGTTCTCGCAGGCGGACGATGAGGCAACACCGACTGTTTCGTGGGTCAGCCTTGCTTACCTGCCCAAGAATGTAGCGCCTGCGATCGACGGCATCGTGGTTCAAAATCCCGGAATTCGCATTCAGGGCTTTGCAGCGCCGCCGGCGTCTCCCGGTGCTGCAGCACCAGTCCAGATTCGCATGCCGCAGTCGCCGAACACGGTAAATCCAGGAGCGACGCCCTTTGTCGCTGAGGCATCACCCAGATCGCCGAAAGTCGAGCCGCCACCCCAGGGCGTCGAGCAAAAGGGCTACATGAGCGTGGTATGGACCGCGCATGATGACAACGAGGATGAGCTCACGTTCTCTCTCTATGTTCGCGGCGAGGCCGAGAAAAATTGGCGGCTGCTGAAGGACAAGATCGAGCAGCATCACTACTCCTGGGATTCGACGACCATGCCGGATGGCGCGTACTACTTGAAGCTGGTCGCCACTGATCTGCCATCCAACCCGGCCGGCCAGGCCCTCACCGCCGAGCGCGAAAGCGAGCGCTTCGAAGTGGATAATTCCCAGCCGGCGATTCAAAACCTGCGCGCCACAGCCGCCAAAGGAGCCGCTGGAGACTTTACCGTAACATTCGAAGTCCATGATCCGGCGACAGCCATTGCGCGCGCAGAATACAGTCTGGACAGCGGCGACTGGAGTGTCGTATTTCCTAAGGGCGATCTATCGGATTCGCGCGAGGAGAATTACGAAGTGGCGCTGCATCACCTCTCGCCCGGAGAGCACACAATCTCGATTCAGGCAGCCGACCGCAACGAGAATGAGACGAGCAGCAAGATTACCTTTACCGTCGCTGAGAAATAGCCGGTCCGGTTCGTCGATTACGTACGCGAGATCCAGGAATCTCGCTCTAGCTGACTCTCAGATAGAATCTCGAGAATGCAGAGCGCCCCCGACTTCAACGATATCCGCGCAGCGAGCGGACGCATCGCCGCGCAAATTCATCGCACGCCGGTGCTCACGTCAGAACTACTCGATCAAATCGCCGGTGCTCGCCTCTTTTTCAAATGCGAGAATTTTCAGAAAACAGGCTCGTTCAAGATCCGCGGCGCCACCAACGCGGTGCTCTCGCTGCCGGAGGAATCGGCGCGCCGCGGCGTAGTCACACATTCTTCCGGAAATCACGCAGCAGCGCTGGCGCGCGCGGCGCAACTGCGCGGAATCCCTGCATGGATCGTCATGCCCTCAAATGCACCCGCCGTCAAGCGAGCTGCTGTGGAAGCCTACGGTGGAACAATCACATTTTGCGAGCCGACGCTGGCGGCACGCGAAAGCACGGCCCAGGATTTGCTTCAAAAGACTGGCGCGCAAATGATTCATCCATACGACAACCGCAACGTGATCGCCGGTCAGGGCACGGCGGCGCTCGAGCTTCTGAACGAAGTGGCGGATCTGGATTTCATTCTCGCTCCCGTGAGCGGTGGCGGCCTGCTGAGCGGAACGGCGATTGCCGCGAAGGCGATGAACCCGAAGATCCGCGTCATCGGCTGCGAGCCGAAGAATGCCGATGATGCGTTCCGCTCGATGGCTTCCGGCCAACTCGAGCCGGCTGCGAAGTCGGAAACGATCGCCGATGGATTGCGAGCGACGCTCTGCCCGCTTACGTTTTCAATTCTGCGCGAATGCGTGGATCAGGTTGTGACGGTGACGGAAGACGAGATCGGCAGCACCATGCGGACTATTTGGGAACGAATGAAGATCGTCGTCGAGGCATCGGCGGCGGTTGCCGCCGCCCCGGCTCTGCTGCGGCGGATCGGCGCCGAGGGCGGCCGCGTGGGAATCATTCTTTCGGGCGGAAACGTGGACCTCAGCCAGCTTCCCTTCTAATCAGACGTCGTCGTGCGGTCTCCAGTCGTCCGGCGGGAAATCAATCATCCAGAATTTCGGCGCGGGTGAGTCGAATTCGATAGGTACGTGGAATCCCTCGGGCATTTCCTTCGCGCTGCGCACCACGCGGCACGCGACTTTTTCGTGAGTCACCGTGTTCTCGAGTACCAGACGCGTCTGCGGTGGCAGATTTTCCGCGGAGATGATCATCGCTCCAAACGGATTCACGCTCAGCGTGCGCACCTCGAGAGTGGCCTGCGCGCCTTTTAGATTCACATGCACGTTAGCGCGTATGCGCAGCAACACGCGCTGGCTGCGCCGCCGCTCTTCTCCGGCAATTCTTCCCGCGACCCCAGGCGCGCCGGCGGGGTGCTCTATTGCAGAATTTCTTTGTGATCGCATATTCATTTTGTCTGGAGCGTGCAGTACTTCGCTGTGACTATTGGTTGCCATTCGAGTCAAACCTTCCCGTCAAGCTGCATTCGAAGCGTCCTGATTTTGAAGGGAAGAAGCTGAGTTCCTCCGATCCCGCAGGTTTCACGATGCTGCGGCCCGGAGAAAAATCTTACTTCCCCCAACGTTCGCAATAGCCCGTTCGCTTATTGCGCACCAACTTTTCAGCGACGCGTCGTCCAGCTCAATCTTAGCGTGCGATCGCGCAGGGGAAGGGCCTACCGATCAGGGCGGTGTTTTGCGCCCTGAGGCAATGCTATGCGGCGCGTTAGGACAGGTCAATGGTACGAAAGTTCAGTTGTAGCTACCGGATCGAACGGGTCAAAAAGCGGCGGGTTGATCGACGAACCAAACGACTCGCTTTGCATCGACGCGAGCGGCAGGATAGGGGCTTTCGGGGCCTCCGGGAACGCGTCGGATCGCTTGAAAAATATCGCGCTTTCCCTTCCCTGCCGCAAGAAAGAACACTTCGCGAGCGCGATTGATAACTGGATAGGTCAACGTCAGCCGCAGCGGCGGTTCAGCGGGCACTTTGGCGGAGACGACCCAGCGCCGCGTCTCGTTGAGCGCGGGCGAGCCGGGAAAAAGTGAGGCGCAGTGGCCTTCCGTGCCGATGCCGAGAAAAACAATGTCGAATTCCGGCGACGCGCCGAAAAAGCGGCGAAGTTCCGCTTCGTATTCTCGCGCGGCCTCGTCCGGCTGCGAGTAATTCGTCGGCATAGGATGAATATTTTGTGCGGGGATGGCGACATGCGCGATAAGCGATTCACGCGCCATGCGGTAGTTGCTATGCGGATCGTCGGCTGGGACGTAGCGCTCGTCGCCCCAAAAAAAATGAATCTGATTCCAGGGCATGCGCGAAGAATAATCGCGCGACCAAAGCTCGTTGAGCGCCTTTGGAGTGCTGCCACCCGAAAGGCAAATGACGCAGCGGCCGCGCCGCGTCACAGCCTCCTGCGCGATACGCAACGACTCCTCGGCGATCGCCTGCGTCATCAAGCTGTCGTCGGCAAACACCCGGGCTTCGCGGATCACGACTCGGTCCAACCGTCCGGGAGAAAGCCCTCCACCAGTCGGTCAGCTTCGGCCGGACCCCAGGTACCCGCGGCGTAAGGATGAACCGGCGGACGATTCTTGATCAGCGGCGTGTAAAGGCGCCAGGAATCTTCCACCCAATCATCGCGCACGAACAGCGTCGGATCGCCCTTGAGCACGTCGAGGAGCAGCGTCTCGTAAGCCTCGGGGAGCGGCTCGAATGCATCGGAGTAGTGAAAATGAAGGCTCTGATTCTGCAGTTCGACGGCGTCGCCCGGCTTCTTAATCTCGAAGCGCAAATCAAATCCCTCATCCGGCTGCAGCGTCATCACCAGCGCGTTGGCATGCAGCGCTCCCGGGCTGCATTTTTGAAATAACGCGACCGGAGGCCGGCGAAAATTTATGACGATCTGGCTGGCCCGCCGCGCCATGCGCTTTCCGGTGCGCAGAAAAAACGGCACGCCGTGCCAGCGCCAGTTCTCGACCCACAGCCGCAGTGCGACGAAGGTTTCTGTTTTCGAATCTTTTGCGACGCCCGGCTCTTCGGTGTAGCCGGGCGCGTCCTTGCCGTCGATTTTGCCTCGCGTGTATTGCCCGAACACGACGTCGTCCGCGCCGATGGGCATCACCGAGCGCAACACTTTGGCTTTTTCGTGCCGGATGGCTTCGGCCTCGAACGCGGGCGGCACCTCCATCGCCGTCAGCGTGAATAGCTGCGTGATGTGGTTCTGAATCATGTCGCGAAGCGCGCCGGCGCCCTCGTAATAGCGCGCGCGATGCTCGACGCCCAAAGACTCCGCCGCGGTGATTTCCACGCTGGCGATGCGATCGCGATTCCACAGCGGCTCAAACAATGAATTCGCGAAGCGGAAAACCAAAATGTTCTGAACCGTCTCTTTGCCGAGATAGTGGTCGATGCGATAGATCTGGTCTTCGTCGAAATACTTGTGCACGCATTCGTTCAGTTGCTCCGCGGATTCCAGATCGTGTCCGAACGGCTTCTCAATGACGATGCGCGTGTATCCGGAACTGTGATTCAGCCCGGCGCTTCCTAGGCCGATAATCACGGTCGGGAAGGCTTCAGGAGGTAGAGCTAGATAGAGAACGCGATTGCCGGAAAGCTGCTTGTCCCGCTCGATCGATTGAATCCGCTCGGCAAGGCCTCTAAATCCGTCCGTATCTGTCGACGGAAGCCCGTAGTAGAAAAGATTTTCGCCGGTGAAGCGCGGAATAAGCTCATTGGCCGGAACACCGCCGGCTATTAATTCGTCGCGGCAGCGGGCCCGAAAACTTTCATCATTTAGATTTGTCTCGACCGCGACGCCCAGAAGCACGCTGCGCTCCGGCAACAAACCGCGCTTGCGAAGGCGATAGAGCGCCGGAAGAAGTTTCCGGCTCATTAAATCTCCAGTGGCTCCCATAATTACAAACAAGCAAGGCTCGGCAGGCGAGCGTTGCGGTGCGGGTTGCGGCGCGGCAGCGTCGCTCGTAGCTGGGTTAGGTGAATTTGCGGTGGTCGTGCTCACTTGTAACTCTCCAATTTGTTTTGCCGGTCGCGGCGGCGTGCGAAAAGCCTACTTGCTCGCGACCGTTTTCACCGCGTGGCCGCCGAATTCGTGGCGCATCATGGCCAGGAGCTTGTTGGCAAAAGGCTCCGGATCTTGCGACCGGAATCGCATCTCCAGTGCAGATGAAATCACCGGCAGCGGAACGCCCAGCTCGATTCCTTCGATCGCCGTCCAGCGGCCTTCGCCGGAATCGGTGACGTAGCCTTCAATGCCATCGAGCTTCGGATTGTTGGCGAGCGCCTCCGCAGTGAGATCCAGCAGCCACGAGCGAATCACGCTGCCGTACCGCCAGATCTGCGAAATCTGCAAAAGGTCGAGATTGAAATCCGTCTTGTGCCGCAGCAGATCGAGCCCTTCCGCGTAAGCCTGCATGATTCCGTACTCGATGCCGTTGTGCACCATTTTCACAAAATGTCCCGAGCCCGCGGGTCCCACGCGCCCCCAGCCCTTATCGGCGCCGGGAGCGAGCGTTTTGAAAATCGGCGCGAGTCGCTCGACCACAGCCGCGTCGCCGCCGATCATCATGCTGTAGCCTTCCTTCAATCCCCAAACGCCGCCGCTGGTGCCGACATCCACAAAATTAATTTTCTTCGGCTTTAGTTCGGCGGCGCGCCGCACGCTGTCGCGATAATACGAATTTCCACCATCGATGATCGTGTCACCCTCGGCGAGGCGCGGCAGCAGCGCGGCAATCGTCTCATCAACGGGCGCCCCCGCCGGAACCATCAGCCAAATCGCGCGCGGCGTTTTGAGCTGGCCGGCGAGCGCGTCGAGTGAATTCGCACCCTGCGCGCCCTTCTCGGCTGTTCTCTGCACCGTAGCGGCGTCGCGGTCGTATCCCACGACACGGTGCCCTCCCTGCAGCAAGCGCTCCGTCATGAAGCCGCCCATTTTTCCCAGCCCAATCATTCCGAGTTCCATGCGATGTCTCCTGCTTATTTTCCGTCGAGAGTCACGCCTTGCTCGGCGAGGCTTTCCCGCAATTGATCCGCATTGCGAAAATGAATCGTCGCCATTCCCAGCTCTTTCGCGCACTCGAGATTCAATCCACGGTCGTCGATGAAGACGCACTCGGCGGGCTTGCGGTGCGTGATGCTCAGCGCGCGGCGGTAAATTCCGTCATCCGGCTTGCGAACGCCGAGATAACAAGAGCTGAAGAACGCGTTGAAGTAGCCGCGCAAATTGAAGGTGTCGATGCGATATTCGTTGATTTCGAACGATTCGTTGTTTAGTGCAGCGATCAAATATTTCTTCGTCTTCGCAACTTGCGCCAGGACTTCCAAAGATTCCGGGAAAGGCTGCGAGCGCTCGAAGACAAATTTCTTGAACTCGTCTCTCGTAAAAGGGCGCTCGCGATAAAAAACGGTCCGTTGCATGTAATCCGATAGCGAAACCGTGCCTGTCTCGAATCCATTCAAGAGCAGTTCGTGACGATCCTCGAATTCCTCCCAGTCCAGGCGGAACTCCTCGACGGCC
Source organism: uncultured Acidobacteriota bacterium (assembly GCA_963812645.1). Lineage (GTDB taxonomy): Bacteria > Acidobacteriota > Terriglobia > Acidiferrales > UBA7541 > Palsa-147. The sequence goes on along the minus strand of CAWEVU010000008.1, from coordinate 400,261 downwards.
TGGCGGCGCGCCGGGCGATCCCAGCCATTCGTCAACACCACGCCACCCAAGTCCCAGAACAGCGTGGTGACCTCAGGCACGCAGCACCTCTTCGAGATTGGCAAGCCCTCGCGCGACGTCGTGGCCCAATTGAATGCGCACGACACGCCGCCCGCGCTGTTCGAGCGCCGTGTAATCGCCCAGCGCCTGCGCGCGAATCAATTCGCCGAAGGTGTAATCCGTCTCCGGAACGGCGACGTCTTCGCCAGGCGTATCGAGAATCTGCAGGAAGAGACCGGTGTTCGGCCCGCCTTTGTGCAGTTGACCGGTAGAGTGCAGGAAACGCGGCCCGTAGCCCAGCATCGTCGCCGCACCGGCGCGATCGCGCAGCGCAAGTCGAATGCGCGCAAGAGCGGCCGTCGTCGCAGCAGTAGGAGCCAAATACGCGTCAATGCCAAAGTAGTCGCCCGGCCTCGCAGAACTCAAGCAGGGCTGGACGGCGGCACGGAGCGAGGCGGCGTTTGAAGCGTCGACAGCAGGCGCGCCACTGCTCGCCGCTGCGCCATTTCCACCAGTCTTCTTCATCGCCTGCCGCGCCAGATCTTTCGCCAGTTGCACGTCGGGCTGATTGAAAGGATGAATCCCGATCGCAGCGCCAGCTGCTGCAACCGCAATCTCCCAGCGGAAAAATTCCTGGCCTACATCGGCGATTTCGCTGAGCGCGATGCGCACGATGGGATGTCCTGCAGCCTCGAGCTGGGCCAGCCGCGTTTCGTGCGCGTCGTCCTTCTCTCCCGCGAGTCGCAGATGCACGAAAAGCCGGTCGGAACCATACCGCGCGGCATCGGCAGGCGGCTCTTCATCCGCCACGGGCACGATGCCCTTCCCTTCCTTGCCCGTGCTCTCCGCGATCAATTGCTCGAGCCACACAGGCAAATGTCGTAGCGACGCGGACGCAAAGATCGTGGTTTTATCGCGCCCAGCCCGCGCAGCCTCGCCGAGAATCGCCCCCAGCGATATCCCCGGACTCTTCGATTCCGGCACGCTCGCCGCGCACGCTTTCTGCATCGTCCACGCGCGGTCGAGCAGGCGGTGCAAATCCACTCCGATGACGGCAGCGGGCACGAGCCCAAAGTGCGTCAGCGCCGAATAGCGCCCGCCGACATCGGGCGTAGCCTGAAACACGCGCCGGAAGCCGCGCTGCTCGCCCAATTTTTGCAGCGGCGTGCCGGGATCGGTGATTGCAATAAAATTGCGCCCCGGCGACTTGTCGAGCGCGCTGAGCTTCTGCCAGAAATAAAAGAAGAAAGAGTTGCTCTCGGTGGTCGTGCCCGACTTGCTCGACACGATAAACAGCGTATGGCGAAGATCCACCGCCGCTTCCATGGCTTTCACCGCCGCAGGATGAGTGCTGTCCAACACATGCAATCGCGGATAGCCGGCGCGATTGCCGAATGTATTCTGAAACACTTCGGGCGCGAGACTCGAGCCTCCCATGCCCAGCAGCACGGCATGTGTGTAGCCTTCTGATTTGATCTGCTCTCGAAAACTGGTCAGATCGGGAACTTGCTCGCGCATCACTTCCGGCAGATTCAGCCAACCCAGGCGATCAGTGATTTCCGGTGTCGACTTGTTGGCCCAAAGCGTCGGATCTTTCGCCCACAGCCGTTGCTCGAAGTGAGCCGCAGTCCAATCGCTAAGCCGTTGATTCACCGCGCTAGCAATCGAGCCGAGCGACGGCGCTTCCGCATCCACTTGCGCCTCAAGCAGCGCCGATCGCTTCTTCGACAGCGCAGCCATCAGATCTACGAAAGATTTCGCAAAGGAATCAACGCCATCCCTCTGAAGTTGCTCGGTGATGGCGTCGAGATCAACTCCAACTTTCTTCAAAGAGGCCAGCTGCGCCGCGGCAGTCTCCGGCGAGTCCAAAATTGTCGCGCCGCGAACCACGCCATGATCGCGGAAAGCGTCCATCGTCGCCGGCGGGATGGTATTGACCGTGTCCGCGCCGATCAGTTCGGCGATGTAAAGCGTGTCGGAATATTTGGGATTCTTCGTGCCCGTGCTGGCCCACAGAACGCGCTGCACGCGCGCTCCTTTGGCTCGCAGCGGCGCAAACTCGCTGCCGCCGAAAATCTGCAGGAAGCGCTGATATACCACGCGCGAATTCGCAATGCCGATTTTCCCCTGCAAAGCCAGAGCCTCCGGCGTGCCGATCTTCTGCAGCGCAGCATCCGCAAGAGTGTCCACGCGGCTAACGAAGAACGAAGCCACCGAAGCGATCCGCGCAGGATTCGCAGCGCGCCGAAGCCCGCGAATATACGCGTTCGCCACAGCCTCGTAATGAGCCATGGAAAACATCAGCGTGATATTGACGTTAACGCCCGAAGCCAGCAACTCTTCCACGGCCGGAATTCCCTCGGGCGTGGCCGGCACTTTGATCATCAGATTCGGCCGTCCGACGGCTTTCCACAGCCGCTTCGCCTCACTAATTGTGCCGACGGTGTCGCGCGCCAGCGTGGGCGAGACTTCCAGGCTGATGAATCCATCCGCTCCGTTCGTTCGGTCGTACACGGGCCGCACAATATCGGTCGCCATCTGAATATCCTTGATGGCAATCGTGTCGAACAGCGCTGCATCATCCATCTCCGGCTCATCCGCGAGCAGCGACCGCAGTTGCTCGTCGTAATCCGTGCTCCCGGCAATCGCTTTCTCGAAAATCGTCGGATTACTGGTCACTCCGCTCAATCCATCTTCCTCGACCAGGCGCTTCAACTCTCCGCCCGTGAGAATGCTGCGGCGAATGTAATCAAGCCAGATGGCCTGTCCTTGCGCTTCCGCAAGCCGAAGCGGATTCGTCTTGGTCGCGGCGCCTGCCTGCGCTGTATGAGCTGCTTCAGGAGTGACTTTGCTGGCCATACTTCACCTCCAATGCCTTCACTTTTTCCAATCGCCGGCGATGCCGCGGCGCATTCGTGAATACCGCCTTCAGGTAAGTTCCGGTCAGTTCTTTTGCGAGCTCAATGCCGATGACGCGCGAGCCGAGCACGAGAACATTCATATCATCGTGCTCCACGCCTTGATGCGCAGAATAAGTATCGTGCGCGATCCCCGCGCGAATTCCAGGAAGCTTATTTGCCGCAACGGACGCGCCCACGCCACTCCCGCAAATCAAAACACCGCGATCCGCGGCGTTTTCGAGCACAGCCAGTCCCACGGCCTCAGCGTAGTCAGGATAATCCACCGGCTCCGTGCTATGCGTCCCGAGATCGGTAACGGCATGGCCAAGCTCCTCGAGAAATGGAATCAATTCCTGCTTGAGTAGATAACCCGCATGGTCTGCGCCGATTGCCACCCGCATCCTGAAGTCTCCGCACTGGCGTGCCCGCTCGCGCGCCGCAACAAGAGTATGATGCCTTGTGCTGGACGAATCGCGCGACCATTCGATCGAACTCTACAGCATGCGCGAACGACGCCGCTAATATACATTGGATGATACCGGACGCCAAAAAGAAGCGCCTCGCGAAGAAAACCGCCGCCCCGAAGCGCAGCTCTCTCCGAATATTCACAATCGGCCATTCGAACCGGCCCATTGAGGAATTCATCCGCCTCCTGGAAGCGCACGGCGTCAAGCGCGTAGTGGATATTCGCACCATCCCTCGTTCACGCCATAATCCGCAATTCAACGCGGACGTGTTGCCCAAATCTCTTCACAGCTCAGGCATTGATTACACTCCGATGAAAGAGCTTGGCGGTCTGCGCCACACCACCCGCGACAGCATTAATACCGGATGGAAAAATGCCAGCTTCCGGGGATTCGCAGATTACATGCAAACGCCGGAATTCGCGGCGGCCATCGACACACTCATAAAGATCGCCGCCGAAAAAACAACGGCCATCATGTGCGCCGAAGCCGTTCCCTGGCGTTGCCACCGCTCTCTGGTAGCGGATGCGCTCGTAGCGCGCGGAATCGATGTCGAGCACATTCTCAGTGCGACGCGCGCCCAACCCCACGAGATGACTCCGTTCGCCCGCGTGCACGGTTTGGAAATTACGTACCCAGTGCAGGGAAATCTGGCGCTCTGAGATGTGGAATCTCATCTAGAAATGTTATTCTTCTCGGTCAGCAAATCGCAGTCTCGTCAGCAGAGGCTCAATCTCACGGAGGAACTTGGCAGCATGGATTGGAAGAATTGCAAAGTGCTCGTGACCGGTGGCACATCGTTCATCGGCTCGGGAATCGTGGACTCTCTCGTCACCCGCGGCACGAAAATCCGCGTCGTGGATGATCTAAGCAGCGGCAGGCTCGAAAATATCGAGCATCACGTCAAGCAAGGCGCCGCCGAATTCGTGCAAGCCGATTTGCGCCAGCCCGGCGTTGCCGAGCGCGTCGTGAAGGGCATGAACGTAGTATTTCATCTCGCCGCGGATCATGGCGGCCGCGGCTACGTCGATCTGCATCAAGCAGCCTGCGCAACAAATCTAATGCTCGACGGCGTAGTCTTTCGCGCCTGCCACGAAGCCAAAGTGGACAAGGTCGTTTACGCCTCTTCGGGATGCGTCTATCCCAATCACATCCAGACCGATCCGAAGCAAATCCTCTATCTAAGCGAAGACATGGTCGGGCCTCCGTACGATGCCGACAACATGTACGGCTGGGCCAAGCTGATGGCGGAAATGACGCTGCAATCCTATTACAAAGATTGGGGAATGAAATCGGCGTCCTGCCGCTACTTCACCGTCTACGGTCCGCGCGGCGTTGAGAACCACGCGGTGATCGCCATGATCGCGCGCGCTTTCATCAATCAGAATCCGTTCGTTGTCTGGGGCACCGGCGAGCAAATTCGGAACTGGACTTACATCGACGACATCGTGAGCGGCACGATTCTCGCAGCCGAAAAAATCAACGACGCGACCGCCGTGAATCTGGGAACCACGGAGCGTATCAAGGTAATCGACGCGGCGAAGGAAGTGCTTCACTACATGGGCAAGCACGCGGAATTTGAACTGCATCCCGAGATGCCCACCGGCCCTCTCAATCGCGTCGCCGACAACGCCTTGGCGAAAAAAATTCTGGGCTGGGAGCCGAAGGTGAACTTCGCCGAAGGCCTTCACCGGACCATCGATTGGTACGTATCAGTGAAAAATCAGAAGCAAGTCTCCGCGCAACTGCAAGCCGTGCTCACCGAGCGCTGAGGCGCGCTTCACCGTCGCAGCGATCCGGTCCAGCTCCAGATCGTCCGCCCGAGGAATCGTTTCCAGTCTCCGATCGTGCTGCCGCAGCAGTGCCCGCCCGCAGCGAATTTCGGGTCGATATTCTCTCGCACACGAAAAATCGCTGCTCCGATTCGATCGTAGTTTTTGAAACTTGGGTCAACGTGTGAGATACTCTTCTTGGTTCATAACGGACTCCGGTTTCGAAGTGCAAATCCTCGACAGCCGGAGGCTCCAAGATGGCCAGTTTCAAGAAATTAAAGAGCTCGTCGCAACCGATTCAGAAGCCCCGCAGAGCTATCAAGCCGACACCTAGCCCAGAACCTGCCCCGCAATTTCCTGACGTCAACCGACCGAGATCACAGCGCAACGCAATGACAAAGAGCACGGCAACCCAACTCGAACGCAAGATGGATCACCCTTGCTCCGAGACGGAGAACGGCGGTGCGCTCGCTGAGCGCATCAGCATTTCGAACTTGGCGCGGTCTTATACGGGGATGCTCGGCCGCGGGAGCTTCATGGAGGTCGCAACGAGTATCGTCGATCCAAAGAACCTTCAAACTAAATCTGGCCTCCAAGAGGAAGAAATCCTTGTGGCCGCACACAACAGCTTCGCGGAATTCGTCCACCTCATGCGGCCGCGCGACCCTCTGGAGAAACTTACGCTCGAGCAACTGATGCTACATCACGCACGCGTCGTTCGGCTTTCGCAACAAGCGTGCCGCCAGTCCGACCCCGAGCCGGCTAAATTGTTCCATGACGCTTGCGATGGCGCCTCCGGTTCGTTTCGGCGCTTGCTGACTGCATTTAACGAGAACCGAAGACCGCGGCAACAAGCTGCGATCGCCATTGACCAGGCGAACGTCGCGAACCAGCAGGTCGTGCAAAACGTGACGCCGAACCAGGAAGAAAACCGTCGAACGAACAAGGATCCGAAAAAATGAAGCCTGCCGATTCCGCGCGAACTTATCGATTGAGCGCGCGGGGCCTCAGGGCGCTGCGTCTTTCAGCTCGCCGGGTGCGCCCATGGGAACGCAGCACTGGGCCCAGAAGTGAGATCGGCAAGAGCCGATCAAAGATCAACGCGTACAAACATGGCCTGCGCAGCGCGGAAGCGCTTGCTTTGAAACGTCTGACGAGGGCGACGATACAAGAACTGCGCGGTTTCGACTAAGCCTGACAGCACGGGGAGTGCCACGCGGCAGGATCGCGTTCGTGCGCCGGGCGAGCGAAAACGCTATACGCGCGAGACGTTTGACGCTCATGCACCTTCGATTCTGAGCGGCGTCAGATTGCTGCGGCCGCCTACCCTCTCTTCTTTCCTTTCGCCGCCTTCGCCTTTGCCCACCGCGCAATTGCGGCCTTACGCGCGCTAGCACTTCGCTCTTCAGCGGTGAGGCGTTCGGCCCGACTCTTTCCACCTTTCGCGCCGCCCAGCTTTCCCAGTTCCACTGCATGTACGTTCTTTTCTCGCATCGGCCTCAACGTCTTATGCCCAGACGGACGTAAAAAAGCAAGGACAAACCGCTTGACTATGCGTAGGCGCTAACGCATAATGTAGATGCGTTAGCGCCTACGCATCTACTAGGAGGTGCCTTGTGAGAATTCCAAAAATAGCACCACGCACAAATCTCAGCGTCGCGACACGGGCGTGGGGGCAGCTATCGAAGCCCGCGCGAAGTGGGTTAGCCGCGCTGACTGAGAAGTACTCGCTCTCCGTCGCCCTGGGCGATGTGCAATACATCGACGGACGCTGGTACGTCACGCACGCGGGCCTGTTGCGGTTAGCGCATCGAAACCATTGTTCTGGCATCAAGACGACCTTGGAAAGGCACTGTTCTGAGCCCTCTGCTCACAGGTGGGTCTTTAAGGCGACTATCTACAAGTCTCCTCGCTCGAAGGGATTCGTCGGCTACGGTGATGCCGACCCCTCGAACGTGTCTCCCTTGGTTCGGGGCGCCGAAATGCGCGTGGCCGAGACGCGGGCCGTCAATCGGGCGCTCCGAAAGGCATATGGGATCGGACTCTGCTCAGTCGAAGAGTTGGGCTCGCTTTCGGGCCCACCGACTTCGTCTCTCCGTCCTGACCAGCCGACTGGATTTCACGTCGCAGGCTCTTCGAACAATGGCCACCATCCTCGTTTGCGGGATCAACTCTGCCTTCTGATCCGCCAGTACAACCTCGATCCCACTCTCGTGAAGGCCTACGCGGCCGACTTCTGCGGCACCGAAACTCTCAAGGAAGCCAGTCGAGATCTGGTCGAATCCTTCATCTCCCATATCGCGAAAGCGGCCAAGGAAGACCGAGACGCATTGCTCTGCAAACTCAACTCGTATGCTCAATCGCAGGAGGTGCAGCAATGAAACGTCATTTTCCGGGCTTGCACTTGGAATCTCAGAGCGCAAACGACTTGCTCGAAGGATTGTTTCTCGCTCGCGTCGATCAGGCCTCGTATCGCTGGCATCCGCAGAAGCCCTTCTTCGCGCTTCGCCTTTCGGTTCTTGAGCCGAAGCCATTGTCCGGTCAGAGCATCTCGGGGCGTCTGTATGGCACACCGAAAGCCTTGTGGAAACTGAACTGGTTCCTCCGGGATTTTGGCTACGACCTGGACCTCTTTGCTCGGGATGAGGTGGATGAGAAGGCGCTTGTGGGCCTTACCGGCGTCGTCCGCACCTCCCGCACGACGCGCAACGGCCGTTCCTTCCTCAATTTCGACGCCTTTGCACCGGCCGGAGACTGGGAGGAGTTAGCCACTCTCGAAACTGGCAGCCGGCAGGAGAACGACGATGATCTACAGCCACACACAGATTAGCCAGTACCTGCGCTGTCCGCGCAGCTATCGCTACCGCTATCTCGATGGGTGGCAGGAAAAAGAAACCCGTGCCGCGATGGTCTTCGGCCGCTCGTTCGAGAAGGCTCTCGGAGCCTACTTCTGCCGGGAGGATCCGAGTGCCGTGCTCTACAAGGAATGGGGTGCGTATCGAGATGCTCCGTTTGAATACAAGAAAGGGGATTCCTGGGACCGTCTGGTCCATCAGGGAGTCCATTTGCTCCAAGAGTTCGCCCAGGATGATCGGGTTCACATTCCTCGGCCGCAGAGGAACTTGCAGGTCAAGATGCTTCGATCGCTTCCCGGAAACAACGAATTCGTTGCGTACATTGACGCCCTTGGAGAAATCGATGGCACACCCTGCGTCATCGACTGGAAGACCACCACGAGCCGTTATCCCGAAGAGCCCGAGGGATTGCTCTCACTCGACCCTCAGTTGATTTGCTACTCCTGGGTCAGTGGGATTTCCGAAGTCGCCGTTGTCGCGTTCGTGCGGAAGAATCAGCCTGAGATTCAATACCTCCGAGCCACGATTTCTGAAGAGCAACGACGAGAGTACAGCCGGTTGGTTGAAACCACAGTTGCTCAGATCGAAGCCGGCCAGTTCGTTTCCCACTCCGGCATCCGCTTTCCCCAGAACGGCTGTGTGAGCTGTCCCCATCTGGGGCTGTGTCTCAACAACCAGCCGTTGATCGATGCGAATTTGATCCGCCGGCCAGGAGCCAGCGACCTTGATTGGCTTAACGACCTTGACGACTAACGGGAGACCGCTGATGGCGCCGAAGCTCAACCGCCGCCGGGCTCTCTTTGTGCTGGCCAAGATCGATGAAATCCTGGGCTGGGAAAAAGCCATCGATCGAGAGCGCGATACGCGGTTTGTGGAGCTCGGCCGCTACTTGTGTGAGGTCCGCTCCCGGCAGTACTGGCGACTCGACAATCTCAAGTCCTTCGATGAGTTTCTCGAGAAGCGCTTCCCGGGCTCACGGCGTAAGGCCTACTACCTGATGACGATCCACGAACAATTGCCGCGGATCCCGAAACTGCACCTGAAACAGGTGGGCTGGTCGAAGGCGACGGAATTGGTGAAGGTGGCGCGGCGGGATGGGCAGCAGTTCGATTGTGCAACCTGGTTGCACCGGGCGCAGCAGTTGCCCAAAGAAGAGTTCAAGCACGAGGTCGAAAAGCACCTCACGGGCAAAGAGACGGAGCCGTGGGAAATCCTGTACTTCAAAGCGTACAAGAGCCAGCTGGCGGTGATCGAGCAAGCGCTTGAGACCGCCGCGCTAATGCTCGGGACGGACAAATCACGTGGGTATTGCCTGGAGATGATTTGCGCGGACTTCCTGGCGGGAGCGAGCCTGGAAGCTGGCGCGGAGAGCACATTATTCTTGGCGCTCGCTCGACTCATCGGGTCTCTTCCCGTGGCGCAGAGATTGCAATTGTTGGACATTGTGAGGAACGGCCTTGAACCGATTCAAAGTGAAGCGGCCGCGTCTGAGGCTTGATCCCGAATCGTATCGCGAACTCTCTCGGGCTGTGCTCGCGCGAGATGGGTGGCGCTGCCAAGACTGCCGCACAGCACAAGATCTTCAGGTCCTCCACCTCCGCCCGCGCAGCCGGTTGGGGGATGACGCCGAAGAGAATCTCATTGCGCTATGCGCGGGCTGTCACCGAGCCAGACATTCATCGGCAACTACACACAGATCAAATCGGCGGCGCGATAGCACGAACAAGAACCGAAATCCAACCTAGAGTCCGAAAGAGATGCCGCCAGGAACGCTCGTGGCGCTCTGATAGTCAATTTCCACAGTTGGAGGGGCGGACTATATGCAGGCCTAGTCAAGGGTGCGATATACTTCACACAAGCACATCACAAGTTTAACTTCGAAGCTTCCCGGAACGCGAGGCGGTCTCGCGGAACCGCAAGGTGTCCCCTGCGCCGGTGCCGCGCGTGGGGCTTTTCGGCCCAACCTTTGAGATCTCCAAGCCCGCTCAAGCCGTGATTCCAACTCCGCGCGAGCCGGATTACAGACTCCCTCGTCGTTCTGGCTGCGGACTCGATCATTCCCTCGTGAGATGTTCGAAATTTCAAATCTGAAATGAAATTGCTTTGACCTTAAACGTGTATCGGTCCACCACAACCTCCGCACAGCGCAATTGAGAAAAATCCCGTCAGTGCCAAGTCACACAGCGGCTCTGTTTCGCTCCGCCAAGTGCAGCGCCCCTCCAAGCCCACACCAAGCTACGAGCGCCAACCACTCATAGCGATCAAAGTGTCCCGGAATTCCCGGCAAAACTTTCATGGCCGCGAAAAGCACGCCCACGCACAATCCAATCACCGCGACGATTCGCGACCCAGCTCCAGGACGCATCCACAAGAACGCCGCGCACGCCGCCGCCCAACCCAGCCCCGAAGCCATCGCCCCAACTTCGGAAATCGGCACAAGAATCGCCTGCCCAAGCAGCATGCAGATTGCAGTGACGACGCCCACCCAAATCACCGCCGCTGCCGGCGTCTGCCGCACCGGATGCACGCGCGCCAGCCGCGCATCCACCAGTCCGCGCCGCCCCAGCGCAAACAGCAACCGGCTGGCCGCCACAAAATTGCCGTTGAAGCATTTCACCAACGAAAGCAGCGCCGCCGCCAAAATCACGCGCACGATCCAATGCGCCCCAATCGCCCGCTCCAGCGCCACCGCGGTCATAAATCGTTCCTTAGTCAACGGCTCCCACGGTGCCGCAAATCCGACGGCCGCGATCACCACAATGTAAAACCCCGCGGCCACGCCGATCGCCATCACCATGGCCCTGAAAAAATCACCGCCGCGAAAATCCGCCCGCGATTCTTCCGAACTTTTCGACACCGCCTCGAATCCCGTCATGTAATAAGGAACGATCTGCATCACCAGCAGCACTGAAAGAAATCCACTGTGGCTGAACAACGGCTCGAAATTCCGCGCCGACCCTCGCACAAAACCGCTTCCCGCGAAGACCGCAAAAAGCGCCAGCACCCCGAACGCAGTCCAATTCTGAAACGCCGCGCTCAGCGCAATTCCGCGGTAATTCAAAATCGTAAGCAGCACCGTCAACACCAGGCCCAGCACGAGATGCGGCAGATAAACCGGATGCCCCGCGATGCTATATAGCTCCACCGAATCGAGAACCGGAAAAATGTAAGCCGCGATCCGCCCTACAGCCACGGCCTCCCACGGGCAAACGATGAAGTAAGCCAAAAACATCATCCAGCCCGTAGCGAAACTCACCCACTGCGGAAACACCGCCGCGGTGTAAGCCACTTCGCCCGAAGCATCCGGCATCCGCGGCACCAACTGCCCGTACACATAAGCGATGGGCAACAACAGCAGCGCGCCAAGCGCAAATCCCAAAATTCCACCGAGCGGCCCGCCGCGCGTCATCCAGTCGTCCATCACCACCAGCCAGCCGACGCCCACCATCGTTCCCCACCCGAGGGTGAAGTAGTCCTTCAGGCGCAGCTTGCGGGCCAGTGTGGTCAAGTGGTTCGCTTCAGAAGAGGCACACCAGTTCGTACATCAAATTCGCGGCTAACAGCGAAGTTATTTCAGCGGAATCGTACGGCGGCGAAACTTCCACCACGTCAGCTCCCACGATTTTCTGTCCCAGAAGCGCGCGCACCAATTCCAATATCTGCGCGCTCGAAAGTCCGCCGACCTGCGGCGTCCCTGTCCCCGGCGCGAACGCCGGATCCACCACGTCGATATCGAGCGTCACGTAAACCGGCCGTCCGCGAAATTTTCCCAGCGCCTTTTTCACTGACTCGACGCCGTCGCGGTGAAATTCCTCCGAGGTAATCACCTCAAATCCATGCTCGCGCCCAAATTCGAAATCGCCCTTGCCATAAACCTGCCCGCGCAATCCCACCTGCAAAACGCAACCGTCCAGCAGCAGCCCCTCTTCCACAGCCCGGCGCACCGGAGTTCCATGCGAGTGCGGACTCCCAAAATATCCGCCCCAAGTATCGTTGTGCGCGTCAAACTGCACCAGCCCGACTGGCCCAAACCGCCCGTGAATCGCCCGCAAAATCGGCAGCAAAATCGAATGATCGCCGCCCACGCACAAAGTTCGCGCCCCAGCCGCCAGAACTTTGCCAAGCTGCGCAGTGATACGCTGAAACGTGTCCTCAAGCGAAAGCGGATTAATGGAAAGGTCGCCGAAATCCCCCACGCGCAATTTTTCGAATGGATTCACTTCCAAAACCGGATTCCAAGGCCGGATCATCGCCGACTGCACGCGCACATTCCGCGGCCCAAATCGCGGCCCCGGCCGATACGTAGCCCCGCCATCAAACGGCACGCCAATCAAAGCCACATCCAAATCCCGAGCCCGCGCAACGTGCGGCAACCGCATAAAGGTAGGCACGCCCGAGAACCGCGGATACACCAAAGCATCCACAGGCTGCGGATGCGCCTTCGCCCTGCCCTTCGCCTTCACCGAATCTTTCGAACGCGCCTTGCGCCTAGCCATTGATCCCTGCCCGCCGTACGAACTCAAATCATCACCTCAATCTCTTTCCGAAATCTTTCCATTTCAAATTTCAAATCTGAGATTTGAAATTGCTTTTGCCGTTAATCGCCCGCTAACTACGCTCACCGCGCCCCCGCATCCGCGCGCCCCTTCCCCTCTTCGGCCGTCGCCTTCGTCTCCCCCGCCGGCAAATCCCGGGAGGCAAAATGCGTAGTCACTCCCTCAAAAACTTTCCCGCCCAATTCCGCGTACGGATACACCGCATAATTAAGGAGCTCCCCCTTCTGCGCCGGACTCAATCGAATATCCCGCCCGGTCGTAAACTGCACCCGATTCGCATCATGCGCCCCAAAAAAATAATCGTGCAATTCCGGATGCTTCCAGGCCTCCGAAGCATCCACCGGCACCCACCCCACTCCATCAATAAAAAATTCCGCCCAGCAGTGATACCCGCCGATATCGCCCGAAGTCTTGTCCGTAGGAATCGGAAATCCAATTTCAAATTTCGCCGGAATCCCCGCGGCCCGCAGCATGCCTATGAATAGCGAATGAAAGTCGGTGCAATTCCCGCGCTTCGCGGTGCAAGCCCAAATCGCGTCGCCGTGGCCCCAACCTTCGCCGGTCTTGTCGTACTTCATCGTCTTCACCACGTACTCGTAAGTTCGCCGCGCCTTATCCAGATTGTCGCCGCCGACTTGCGTGTACTCCGACGACAGCTCGCCAATCTTCCCGTCAACGGGAACCAACCGGTCCGCCTGCAAGAATCGCCCCAGCAACGGATCAGCCTTCACCGCGTGCTCACCGACCGCAGTCAAATTAACGCGATGCTCGTGCCGCAGCACCTCAAACCGCATCTTCACGTCAAACGCCGCCACCTTCTCTCCCTTCTCCTCAAAAAACGCGAAGTTATCTCCATACTCCGCATCGCGCGTCCGTTTGAACGCCACTGGGCTCTCAATCTTCAAATCCGAAATCTCCTGGTAAGCGCTAGACACCGGCACCGGAATCCAAACTCGCAACGCCCCCGCTCCAGCCGCAGGCGCCGGCACATGCACTTCGTATGTAAACTCAAAATGCCGCAACGAAGCAGGCGCATTCTCCCCAGCCGCGCGACCATGCATGAACGCCGCCGCGCAAGCACAAGCCACCGCCGCCACAATCAAAACTCTCTTCATTGCAGTTTCCTCTCTCCTCCGAACTCAGCGTCCTCTGCGTCTCTGCGGTAAGCCCCGCAGCGCGCCAAAGAATATCTCAATTCCGCAAATTCCGTGTGAACGCTCGATGAACCCGTTCAGTCCGGCACCTTCCTCAATTCCGGCTCCGGCGTAACCTTCTCCCGCATAATCTCCTCATCCCGCGCCAACCCCCGGTCAGACAACCGCTGCGCCTCAGCAAACTCCTTCTTCGCCTCCTCCTCGCGCCCGAGCCGCTTCAAAACCCTCCCGCGCAAAGAACGCACATTGCGGCTCTCCGGCGCCAATTTCTCCGCCGCATCCAAAGCCGCCAGCGCCTCCTTCAATTTCCCCTGCCGCTGCAAGATTTCTCCCAATCCAAATTGCGCGCTGGCAATCCGCGGATCGCGTTCCAGCGCCATCCGGAAATTCCGCGCCGCCTCCGCGTCGTCATGCTGCATCGATGAGAGCGCCCCCACCTCATCATAGTAATAAGCCACATCCGGTTCGACCCGAACGCCCTTTGCGAATTCTGCCAGCGCCTCTTCGTTTTTGCTCAAACGCATGTACGCGATCCCCAAATAAAGATGCACGAACGGCAATTGCGGGTCAGCGGCCTTGGCCTTTTCCAATTCTGCGACCGCAATTCCAAAATCATTGCGGTTCAAATAGGCCTTACCCATCAGCAAATGAAATGCAGGCGTATCTCCGCCCACTTCCACCAACCGTCCCAGCGCCTTCTCCTCCAGCTCCGTCCGATTCGCCTCGCCCGCCGCAATTCCCAGAACATAGAGGTAACTCAAATTACTCGCCTCGCGCTCCCACAAAGGCTCAAGCGCGTCCGCCGCATCCGCATACCGTTCGGTGAAAAAATCACACAGCCCCAGCAAATACCGCGCCTGCTCTGAATCCGGCGCATCCCGCACCACCGATGCAAACGCCGCGATTGCCGTCCGGTAATCCTGCTCGTGAAAATAAACCAGCCCAATATTCAATCGAATCCCCGCCACCCCAGGCGCCAGTTTCTCCGCCTTCCGCAAATCCGCGAGCGCCGCATTCCATTTCTTCCGCCGCATTTCAATCACACCCAGATTCGCGTAAGCCCCCGCCACGCCCGGATCAATCGCCACCACGCGCCGGAAGTCCGCCTCCGCCGCATCCAAATCATTCGCGCGCAGCGCCGCCTCGCCCGCAGCAAACAGCGCGGCCGGATCGCGCCCATTCATCTGCGCTCCCGCCGCAAGCGACACCAATCCAAGCAGCAAAATCCCAATGCTCAGCGATTTCACGGTTTCGGACTGTAGCAGGGAGAGAAAAAACGGCCAAGCATCATTGCAATTCAGCGATTTCAGCTCGCGGGAGCGAGCCGACACCCCCGGCAAAAATGTCGTCGTCACCTACGAACAGCGCGCGACCCTAGCGCGCCGGCGCGTTGACAGGAGGACTTTGCGCCGGCGGACCAGGCATCGTCTGCAGCGGAATGTCGTAGGCTTTCAGCACATCTTCGGGCAAATGCGAGAGATCGGTCCCGCGCAAATAATCTCCCATGGTCGTCCCGGTGCAATGCGAATCCACATTCCGCGCCCCGCGCCGCGCCCGCGCATCTCTAAGATGCACGGTGCGAAAATCGATACTGAAGCGCGTTTTCCCAGAATCGTTCGGCACCGAAGAATGCATTTGCGCGCCCGAAAAAATAATGATCCCTCCCGGCGGCGGAATCAGCCGGATCTGCGGATCGAGTTCCATCTTCTCTTCGGCCTTGGGCTGCTTGCGCGTGTCGGTCTTGATGTGCTGAGCCGCGTTCTGCCGGCTGGTGCGATTCCATTCCTGATAATTGTATTCGTGCGAGCCGTTCTTCACGCCCTCGCTCCAATACCGCGGATGAAACGCCATCGCATTGCGCGGCAAAATCTGAAATACCGGAATCCAGAAATTCAACTGGCACATCGGCGCGGAATACCAGGTATCGCGATGCGGATGAAATGCATAGGCGATCCCCGAAGTCAGATAATCGTCCGAAGTCGAGCTGCGCATGCGCGGCACATCAAAATACGTCTGCTCCAAATCGCAGCCCAGTTGCTTCAAAATCAACCGAATGTAGCGCTTTGATTCCGGATGGTGAATGAACTTCGGCTTCAACTCCGCCAGCACCGCCGCATATTTTTCCACCGGCATGTGATACTGCGCCGTCTCCGGATCGAGCGATCCAAACGCCTCGCGAATCATCCGGCGCGCGAAATCGCAAAAACCCAGTGAAGGCTTGCACGCGTTGTAAACAAAAAGTTGTCCGTCGTAAAGCATCTCCCGCCGTTGATCGTCGCTGATGGCCGCATCGGTGAAAACGGAATCCATGAACTCCCTCCAGGAACGTGTGCCGTACGCATTTTGGGTGGCTCAGCCGTCGGACGCCGAGCGAATCGTGCGGACTGCGAATCAACCGCGCGTAGATCTATATTATCACCGCGATCGTACATTGGATGAAGCAGGTGCTAATTGAGCCGCTAAATCGCCTTCATCACCGCAGACACGGTTGCGTGGAGCAGCGCCTGTACTTCGTGCAAAGAACTGAACCCTTCCATCATCTGCTCGGTCACAATAAATAGGCCCGCATAAAATATCCCGGGTGACAATTGCATCCAGCGCAGCGGCTGGTCCGCCATTGTTTTCCGGATCGCAGGAACTTTGCACATGCGCGCCACTGCGATTCCGATCAACCCGCCCACAATAATGTCCGAGGGATAATGAATGCCTAAATAAATCCGCGCGACGCAAAGCGTCAGCGTAACGTACGCAAACAAAAACGCTCCCAGCCTTCGCGAAACGTACCAGATCGTCGTCGCCAGAAAAAACCACATCACCGCGTGGTCGCTCGGAAACGCGCTCCAGCCCAGCAACCGGTTCGGTTCCACGCCGTACGGCAGCGTAAAGTGCAGCTCGGGATTGTGCAAAGGCCGGCCGCGGTACGGCACCGTATAATCCAGTACCCGCAGCGCCACAATCAGCAGAAACGATCCCACAATCCCATGCAGCAAAATTTCGCGCGTCTCCGTCTGCGCCACGCGGTCCTTATCCTTGAACCACGCCCACCAGAAAGCCATCAGCAGCGGCGAAGACGCCAGCGGATTCGAATCAATCACATCAAAAATCGTGTCCAGCGTCCACGATCGGTGCGCGAATCGATTCAGAAAGAAAATGATGCGATAATCCAGCGCATTCACCGCCGGCAGCAAGCCGACAGCCAGCAAATGATGCGCCCTCCACACCGACAACGCGGCAATCAAGGTGACCGCCCCGGCAAGAACCATCACCGGAACGCCCGAATGCGACTTCAGTTTGAATTCCATCTTCTCTTGCCTCGAAAATCGATGCGCCCCGCATCAGGAGATGTCTTGCCGGCCACCCGGGTATTCCGTGAAGGATCGGAAATAACCGTCAAGCGACTATCTTCTAATGTACTACGCAACACCGCATCGCTATCGAGTTCGAGCCCAAGCTGACGCGAAAACGTAAAGGCCCGCGCGGGAAATAGTACTAGTGGCTCGCTGTCAGAACGCCCCGAGAAAAATCGCCGCGCGTCACTGCACCCCCGCGAGCCCGCGCACCGCTCCAAACAGTTTTTCCGAACTGTAGCCAACTACCTTTCGGAAAACAATCTCCAACCTGTGAATATCCGCAATCCGCACGGCAGTAGCGCCGGCTGCCAGCCAGCGTCTTTGACTTTGCATTTGTTTTTTCTTCAATCTCATCCCATTCGCCTTTTCCTTCTACTTCTCCGCGCCGCAAAAAGCACGATTCATTCTTGTGCACGCGCGTCTGGCCTCGCACTTCCGCGCGTCATATACTTTCCCGGATGCGCAAAATCATCCTCGGCCTGGGCATCTCCCTCGACGGCTACATCGCCCGCCCCAACGGCGCCGTAGACTTCCTCTTCATGCCCAAGGGCTACTCGATGGCCCCGTTCTTCGCCACCGTCGACGCCGCCATCATGGGCCGCAAAACTTTCGACGCCGCTCTGCGCATGGGCGGCACTTTCACCGATTCCAAAATGCCGACGTACGTCATGACCCGCACGCTGCCCACCGGCAAGCGCGAGGGCCTAATCTTCACCAATCAATCCCCCGCCGATCTGGTCCACGAACTGTGCACTCATCGCGGCAAAGACATCTGGCTGATGGGCGGCGGCGAACTAGCCCGCGAATTCCTAAAAGCCGACCTAATCGACGGCCTCTATTTAGGAATGGTTCCCGTCCTACTCGGCGAAGGCATCCCGCTTTTCCCCACCGGCTTCCCGCAACGCAATTTCGCCCTATCCCAAAACAAATCCTACGACCAAGGCCTAATAGCCCTCAAATACGACCGCGTCCGCGCAAAGCCCAAGCGCAGCAAACCGTAGCGCCAACGGGCTGCCGGCGTTTTTGACTTTGTGTTTGAAATTAGGGCCCGTTTTGAGCCGATTAGAAATGAACTCCATCTTTTTTTATCCAATAAGTTACGGCGATTTCTAATAATTTTGCGTGCGATTAGAAATCCCCCGATGCAGGCCGCGGGTTGCGTAGCGCCGCCAGCCTGGCGTGTATGACGTTGTCTCTGTTTTTTAAGGGGTGGGAGCGGGAACTTAGAAGCTGATCTTCAGGATCTGCCCGTTATTGCCGACGAACCACCCGGCGTGCGGATTGGCAAAAGCGACAGCCCAGTAGCCGCTTACGTCTGGCAGTGTGAACCAAGTGCGGCCTTCATCGGGAGTCCAAGCCGCCTCGCCGGAAGAATAATCCGGCTGCGTCTCCGTGGTGATCACCACGGTGCGGTCGCCATTCCCATCATGACCGCGATCGTCGTGGCCGTTGCCGCTAATGTACGCGAGGCAGAAAATCGCGCCTTGCACGGGCGGCGCGTTCGTCAGCGTCCACGTTTGCCCGCCGTCGTTCGAAGTCGCCGTCTGCGCGCTGGTATTGGAAGCCAAATCGCCGCCGCCAAGTATTCCGTGGCGGTGATCGCGGAACGCCACCGAAATTCCGCCGGCGCTCGGCGAACTCACCAGTGGAGTGTCATACGCGTTCCAGGTATCGCCGCCATCGCGCGTGGCCAGAATCCGCGCCACCGACGCGCCGCCGGTGGCAATCCACGCATTTTTTTCTCCTTCGGTAGTGATGCACGTTCCGCTCGCGGCAAACGACGCCTCGCCGTCCAGCGCCGGCGGCATATTCGCGGCGATGGACTCCCAATTCGTCCCATCGGTGGTGCGGATATCGGGAAACACGCCATTCACCGAATCGCTGTGCGCGATGCCGCGGTGCGGTCCCCAGAAGGCCATGCAATCGTAGAAGGCATTCTCGGTCTCATTGGTGAATTCAATGGTCCAGTTCGCGCCGCCGTCCTCGGTCTTGTAGATCTTGAAGTCCGTCGTGTTATCTCCAATGGACATGAGGTAGGCCACTTTGTCGCTGACGCCCTGCACATCGCGGAATTGGTCGTTCTCCGCGCCCGGCACGACGCCGGCTGTCCAGGTATCTCCGCCGTCCTTGGTCACCACAAACGTGCCGCCCGTTCCCGCGGCCCACACCACGCGCGAGTCCACCGGGCTCACAGCAATCAGCAACTGCGTAGTGCCGCTCTGCTGCGGCGTGAATTTCGGTCCGCGATGATCCCCATGTTCCTGCGCCGAAGCATACGTAGCGCAAGCGGCAAC
Organism: uncultured Acidobacteriota bacterium; assembly: GCA_963812645.1. GTDB lineage: Bacteria > Acidobacteriota > Terriglobia > Acidiferrales > UBA7541 > Palsa-147. The sequence goes on along the minus strand of CAWEVU010000008.1, from coordinate 380,877 downwards.
CAGCAACACGGCCAACGAAAGTTTCGACATCGAAGTCCCCCCAGCCATCAATTCGTAGCGCCGGGAGTATAGAAACGCCGCGAAGTGTAGTCAAGCCCGCGAGCAGCGCTGCCTCGATCACGCGGCCGAAGTCCCCACCCTTCCCAAACAGCGTAGAGAATGGGCCACGTAAAAGCGCAAACCGTTAGAACAGGCTGCGCCACCCGCCAGGCCCCTCGCGGTCCGTTCAACTGCTGCGTCTCATCTAACTGCGGTTGCAGTTGCAGTCTTGCCGAGGCCCCTCACAGCGGACTCTGCTGCCGCAGTTCGAGGCGTGAGAACCGCAAGCACAGCCGCGACAATTAGGAGCGCCGGGACGTCACCCCAAAGGTGTCCCATGTGCTCCGGGTTTGCCAGAGCTTGTGCTGCCATGATTCCAGCGTGCACAACGCTGGACCACACCGTGAACCAGATAAGACTCAAGTTTGCCGGCGGGTCGCGGCTCGCGATCAGCAGAAAGACACCCAATGTCGCGTAGACACCCAGAATCATCTGCAGGTAACGCGGCAGAAAGTGCGATGGTCCCGAGTGCCACGACCAGCCGGAAGGCCAGATCCTGATCAGGGTGTAGATCCCGACAACAAAGATCACACCCACCGCCATCAGTGCCACTCGCAAGTACTTGACACGATTCGCTTCAATCGTGGTTTCCTCCCTGGAGGCGATGAAATAGCATTATGGCCTCGTTGCCATGATCTGATTCGGCAGATGGCACGTTGATTTTGATTGGGAGTCTTGTTTTCTTGGGTGGGAATCCGCGACAGGATCAGCGGTTTGCCGGGGGTCCGGTCGAGTTCGCTAATCGTCTTTCGCCGCTCCGGTGGGGGTATGGATGCACTTTCGGAAATGCTGACACGTTGCGCCGTCAGCAGATCCTGATGAATAATTGTCCGCGATTTCTCCTACGCGTGCGCGGAACATTCGGAGATGCCAGATGCCTACAACTCCTGCCCACGAAAACATCCGGGTCGGTCAAATCGAGGTGCAATTCCGTCTGGATGCTTCCCAGACTGGCGGTGCGTTTACGATGTTCGAGTTCCGCGTGCCGGTCGCCGCGCGCGTGCCCATACCGCACAGCCACGAGTCTTTTGACGAGACGGTGTTTGGTCTGGACGGAGTAACGACGTGGACGGTGTCTGGTGAATCAGTCACCGTAGGCCCTGGCGAAGTATTGTTCATTCCGCGCGGCACTGTCCATGGTTTCGATAACCGGGGAACGGCAGTGGCTCGCGCGCTGAGCGTCATCACGCCGGGGCTGCTTGGCCCTAACTTTTTCCAGGAAATCGGAGCCATCGTGAATGCAGGCGGGCCGCCCGACATCGCCCGGATCGCGCAAGTCATGCAACGCCATGGGCTTCGTCCTGTCGAGCCTGCGTGACTTATTCCCCTACTAAGTTGCAAGACGGGCCGCGGCTTGGGCTGCGGCTGGCACCTCGGAGACCTTGGTATTTTGGAACGCGACAACTTGCCACTTGTCCTGTTCCTTTACCACCACCAACGTTGGGCGGGTTTCTATTTCGCGCGATTCGTTGCCTTCCTTGAACTTCACGTGCGCACGGGCGAATACCACCGCGACATCGGGGCGCAGAAAGCGGATGCTCCGTAGCGCGAAACTGGCCTGGCTGCCTCGGTAGATCGTCTCGAAGATGTATCGGTGCGCCGCCTCTATGGCAGCCCGCCCGTCCAACTGTCCCCCGAAGATTTGGATGAAGTTGGCATCCTCGGCAAACACCGCCGCAAGGCCCACGCTGTCGTAACGATTCCAGGCGGATTCGATTTGTTGCAGGATTCCTTGGATGACTTGCTCATCTGCTGCCATGACTGTCCTCCTGAATGCGTGCGCATTTTATCAATCCAGGCAACGGAGTTCCAAGCAGATGCCAGCATCTAATCAGCCGAGATAGCGCAGAAATTGAACGTGGACAGAGCGCGGGAGCTTACGCTACGCTGCGAGCGATTTCGTGAGCGAGGGCAAATGGCGCGGGTTTCGAGACGAGATGTGCTGCTGACGGGGCTGGCTCTGCCCGGAATCGCCGGCTCATTCTACCGCAACAGTTCCGGTGACAATCCTTCCGTCACACCGAAACGATTCGAAGAAATTGCGGGATTTGAACTGGCCGACGTGGTCGCCAGTCATCCCCTCGCGATTTTGCCTCTCGGCAGCCTGGAATTCCACGGCCCGCACAATCCGCTGGGATCCGATTCCATCATCATTTCTGGGATTTCGGAACAGGTGGCCGCGCGGACGGGCGGGCTGCTGTTTCCCACGATCAAATTTACGCAATGCCCAGCGCACACGGCGCATTTTTCCGGGACCATCTCGATACGCCCGGAAGTGATGACCATGTATTTCGCGGACGTTCTGCGCAACATTCTGCACCTCGGATTTCGCAAAATTTTCATCCTCAATGGCCACGACGGCAACATCGGGCCGGGCCGCGGCGCCATCGCGCAAGTTGCCGATGAGGTGAACGGCACGGCTTTGCTTTTCGCGAGTTGGTGGGAATTTCTTCCCGGCGAACTGGTGAAGTCTCTGGGCATGTTTCATCAGGCCAACGGTGGTCACGGCCATGGCGGTCCGCTGGAGACCTCAGCAGTAGCCGCGTTCCGGCCGGATTTGATCCATCTCGATAAGGCGCGAGATTTGCCCGAACCGCCCGACCTCTCCGGTGGGACGCCTTATTTTCTGCAGAAGTCCACGGCGGCTGAATGGCCGGGATATTCTGGGCGCGTCAGCGAGGCGTCGGCTGAGAAGGGCAAGAAACTGGTTCAGATCAGCGAAGACGGAATCGTGAAACTCATCGAGAATTGGTTGCAGCACGACGAAGTTCCCGGGAGCTGGTAGGCGGGTAGGGCTAGACGGCAGACCCGTCCCTACAACGGCGGGGTCGAGACGAAAAAGCCCCACGCGCAAAGTCGGCGCATGGAGCACCGGGCCGAAAGACGGGCCGAACGGCGGGAGGGTCTGAAGACCCTTCCTACTGGCGCTGGACGGGCCGCGCGAATGATGTATGATTCGCCGCTATTACGGTGGCTAGGAGGCGGGCGAGTTGGCGGCGAAGCGGCGGCGGCGGAAGGCGACATCGGTGACCATCCGCGACGTGGCGCGGACGAGTGGATTTTCGTCCACCACCGTTTCGTTCGTGCTGAACGATGCGCCGCTGGCGCGCTTCATTCCGGCGAAGACGAAAGACCGCATCCGCAGCGCGGCGAAAAAACTGGGCTACCGGCCGCACTTGCTGACGCCGTTCATGCGCAGCAAGCGCAGCCACGCAGTGGGCGTGATGGTCTTCGACATGACCGATCCCTTCTGCACGCTGGTTTTGCGCGGCGTGGAGAATGCGCTCTACCAGGCGTCGTATCTGCCGATGCTGGCGGACGTGCACAACGAGAAGAGCCGCTTCGAACGGTATCTCGAAATGCTGCTGGACCGGCGCATCGAAGGGCTGATCGTCATCGCCAACTGGCTTTTTCTGGACATCAATTTTTTGGCGGATCTCGAGAAGAACACGATACCGACGACATTGATCAGCGGCGAACTGCAGAACGATTCGATCAGCTCGGTGGTGGTGGACAACGAAGTCGGCGGGCGGCTGGCGCTCGAGCATCTGTACTCGCTGGGGCACCGCAAAATCGCGTTCATTCGCGGGCCGAAAATGCTGGGCGATAGCGGCCCGCGCTGGCACGGAATCAAGGCCATCGCGGCGGCGCACAAATTCGAGCTCGACCCGAAACTGATTGTGGACTTGCCGGAATCGCGCGATCCGAATTCGGGATTCGAGGCGGGGTTTCGCTTGACCGAAGAGCTGCTGACGCGCAAGAAGCAGTTTACGGCGCTGATGGCGTTTGATGATCTGACCGCGTTCGGCGCGATTCGCGCGCTGGCCAAGGCGGGGTTGCGCGTGCCGGAGGATTGCTCGGTGATTGGATTTGATGATGTGGCAGCAGCGTCGCTGTGCACGCCGTCGCTGACGACGATCCGGCAGCCGATGGAAGCGATGGGCTCGGCGGCGGTGGGCATTTTGGTGGACGGGATAAACGCGTCGCAGGAGAACCGCGAATTTACCGCGGCGCACCGGCGGGTGGCGCCGGAGTTAGTCGCGCGGGAATCGACGCGGGCGTTGCGGTAGAGCGACGAAGACGCCCACGTTCGCAAGCCGTTCGAAGGCGGCTCCGCGAATAGGCGGAGCCCCACGCGCAACTCGGCCCGGGCGGGCGTCCACGGCAGTAACTTTCCGCTTGACAGGTGTGGCCTACTGTCACAATAATTCGCCATTCAATTCGTTTAATAAACGTTTTAATGAATTATGGAACGGGGCTAGGGGACGGACAACGCTGACACGTTGGTTCTACGCTCCGACCGATTTCGCAGTGGTTCCGGAGAAGATCATGAAAATCCTCCGCTTTGTTGTGATTTGCGGCTTCGCGGTGCTGGCGCTTCCCTTTTTGGCGCGCGGGCAGGACACCGGCTACATCACCGGCACGGTCACGGACAAATCGGGTGGGACGATTGCGGGCGCGGACGTGACGGTGTCGAACACGGCGCGCGGAATCAATCGCACCGTGCCGACGAACACCAGCGGCGAATACCTCGTGGCGGCGCTGCCGGCGGCGACTTATTCAGTGACGGTGACGGCGAAGGGATTCGAGAAATATCTCGAGAACAACATCGTGCTGGCCGCGGCGGAAAAGCGGCGCGTGGACGTGACGTTGACGGTGGGCGCGGTGGCGGAACAAGTGACGGTGGAGGGCGGAGGCGCACCGACCGTCGAGACGCAGTCGTCGGAAGTGAGCAACACGATCGACAGCAAGCAGGTGAGCCAGATGGCGCTGAACGGGCGGAATTTCACGCAGCTGATTAATCTGACGCCGGGCGTGAGCGATCAGACCGGGCAGGATGAAGGCGTGGTGGGAGTGTTCGGAAACGCGGCGTACAGCGTGAACGGCGGGCGGACGGAATACAACAACTGGGAAATCGACGGCGGAATGAATATGGATGATGGCAGCGCAACTTCGCTGAACGTTTATCCGAACGTGGACGCGATTCAGGAGTTCGAGGTGCTGACTTCGAGTTATGGCGCGCAGTACGGGAAGAGCGGCGGCGCGACGGTCGAGGTGGTGACGAAATCGGGGACGAAGGACTTTCACGGCGACGCGTTTTATTTCGGGCGCAACGATTTCTTCAACGCGAGAAGCTTTTTTGATGCCGAGCGGCCGGTTTACAAGAAACACGATTTCGGATACACGATCGGCGGGCCGGTTTTCATTCCGCATCATTACAACTCGGATCGCTCGAAGACTTTCTTCTTTTTCTCGGAGGAGTGGCGCCGGGAGAAGAATCCGACATCGTTTTTGCAGAACGTGCCTTCGGACGACGAGAGGAACGGAATTTTCACGGATTTGTGCCCGGATTCTTTCGGGACGTTCAACGATTGCCCGACGCTGCCAGGAACCGGCTCGGTGGCAGACGGAGGAACGCGTTATCCCGGGGATACTGTGACGGTGGATCCGAACGCGCCGCTGCTGCTCGTGAATGTGCCGCACGCGAACACGACAAACGGCGGCTATCCGGCGTGGCAAGGAAGCGTTTCGCCGCCGACGAAGTGGCGCGAGGAACTCGTGCGCATCGATCACAACTTCAGCAACAATTTGCGCGCGACGTTTCGATACATCCATGATTCGTGGAATACGGTCACGCCGGAAGTGCTGAACTGGTCGCAGCAGTCGAGCTTCCCGACCATACAGACGAACTTCGTAGGGCCGGCCACGAGCTTCGTGGCCAAGCTAACCTGGACGGCCTCGCCGACGCTGCTAAACGAATTTGTTTTCAGCTACACGGGCGATCACATCTTCCTGACGAATACTGGAACGAACTGGCAGAGGCCGTCGGCGATGACGATTCCGGGACTGTTCAGTAACGGCTTCGGCGGCAAATTGCCGGGATTCGCAATAGCCAACGGCACGCCGTATGGCGGCGGATTGACGAACGGCGGATTCGCGGAGGACCCGAGCTTCATCCCGTGGAACAACGCCAATCCGATTTACGATTACCGCGATAACGTCACGAAGATCATCCACACGCACAATCTGCAGTTCGGATTCAACTTTGTGGCGGACCAAAAGAATGAGATCAACGAGCCGGGATTCAGCAACAACGGCTTTCTCACTTTCGATGCGACTTCGCCGGTGAGTACCGGAAACGCGTTCGCGGACTTGCTGCTGGGAAACGTGGCGGCGTACTCGCAGACGAACCTGCAAACGAAGTATTACAACCGCTACAAGATATTCGAGCCGTATTTGCAGGACGACTGGCATATCACGCGGACGCTGACATTGAATCTCGGACTGCGCGTGAGCATGTTCGGTACTTACCGCGAGCGTTACAAGCAGGCGTTCAATTTCAGTCCGAACGCTTATTCGCTCGCGGACGCTCCGGAAATTGACGTGGACGGCTCGATCACCGGGCAGCCTGGCGCGCTGGTGCCGGGCGTCGGGAATCCGTTTGACGGGCAGATTCAGTGCGGCGCGCCGGGAATTCCGCCCGGTTGCCTGAAGGGGCATTTGTTCAATCCTGCGCCGCGAATTGGGTTTGCGTGGGATCCATTCGGCAATGGGAAGCTGGCGATTCGGGCGGCGTATGGAATTTTCTTCGAACATACGAATGGGAACGAGGCCAATTCGCAATCGCTCGAAGGCACTCCTCCGCTGGTGCTGACGCCGACGCAGTTCAACGTCACCGGCTACAACAATCTGGGCGGCGGAGGACTGCTTTTCCCGCTTTCTGTAAATTCGATTCCGGATAAAGCGATCTGGCCGTACGTGCAGCAATGGCATCTGGACGTTCAAAAGGAACTGCCGTGGAAGTCGATGATTTCGATTTCCTATGTGGGCTCGAAGGGAACGCATTTAACGACGCAGCGGGACATCAATCAGCTTCAGCCCGTTCCGGCGAGCGAAAATCCATTTGCGCCCGGAGTGCCCTTGGACAGCACCGTGTGCGGGCCGGTGGGCAACGGCACGCTGTATGGGGCCGGAGATATGGTGAACGGGACGGCGATCACGGCGCATGCCGCGCAGAATTTGAACGTGGCGTGCGGCGCAAATCCAAATCCCTATGCGCCGTTCCTCGGGCTGGCGACGATCACGCGGCTGGAGGACGCAGCGAACTCGATATACAACGCGCTGCAAGTTACAGGGCGGCGCACGGCAGGGGATTTGACGTTTAGCGTGGCTTACACGTACAGCCATGCGATCGATGATTCGTCGTCGCGCTTCGACACGGGATTCGCGAATTCGTATGACATTCGCGGGTCGCGTGCCAGCGGAAACTACGACCAGCGGCACTTATTTGTGGTGAGCTACGTTTACGATGCGCCGTTCTTCCGTCACGCGACTGGATGGACGCACGCGCTGCTGGGCGGCTGGGAGGCGTCGGGGATTACGACGGCGCAGACCGGTGTTCCCTTCACCGTGCTGGACGGCAACTTCGCGGACAACGCAGGCGTGAATAACGGGACGGTGCTGAACTCGCTGGGGCTGGCGTCATTTGTGGACGTGGTTGGCAATCCGCACGCGTCGGTGCAGAGGAATGTGCCGGGCGTGTATGCTCCCCTGTATTACAACCCGAATGCATTCACCGATCCGACCGGGCTGACGTTTGGAGATTCGGGACGGAACTTCTTGCGGCAGCCGGGGCGAGTGAATTTCGATTTTGGGCTCTTCAAGAAATTCTCGATTGACGAGCAGCGTGCGTTCGAATTCCGGTGGGAGAACTTCAATCTGTTCAATCATACGCAGTTTGAGTCGATTGACGGGACGTTTGGGGATTCCACGTTCTTGCATCCGACTTCGGCGCATTTGGGAAGGATCATGCAGTTCGGGTTGAAGTTCTTGTTCTGAGCCGCGGTAGCGCCGGCGTCTCTGCCGGCATCTTTCGAGTTCGAATGTCGGCGAGGGCCGCAAACGCGCGCGGAGCACGGCGTACGATAAATCGCAACGTCTGGGTTGTGTGGTCCGCGCGTGACGTTTGCCCATGGTGAACGTGAGATCGTAAGATGCCGGCCCCTCCGCGGACGGGGTAAACAGGGACGCCGGCGCTACTCTATGACGCGAATCCTCCGAGGAATTTTCTGCGCGGTTCTGCTTTTGGCTGCGTTTTCTCCTGCTAGTTCAACTCCACAAAGTGCCGCGACGCCGGCGGTGCGCACGGTGCAGGAACGGTTGGGTTATCCGGCGACGGCGCGATTGTTGGTGATTCATGCGGACGATTTGGGGATGGCACATTCGGTGAATCGGGCGATCTTTGAGGCGTTTGAGAATCATTGGATTACTTCGGCTAGCGTGCTTGTGCCTTGCCCGTGGTTTCCGGAGGTGGTGACTTGGGCGAAGGCGCATCCGGATGCGGATTTGGGGATTCATCTGGCGCTGAATAGCGAATGGACTACGTTTCGGTGGCGGCCGATTAGCGCGGCGGAGAAAGTGCCGAGTTTGCTGGATGCGGATGGTTATTTTCCGCTGGAAGAAACGGAGGTGGCGGAGCACGCGAAGATTCCGGAAGTGGAGATGGAGCTTACGGCGCAAATCGAACGCGCGCGTGCGGCGGGAATCCGGATCACGCATCTCGATTCGCACATGAGCGCGCTGATGGGAACTGCAGCGCTGGCGGAAGAATATCAGCGACTCGGGCGCGAGCAGGGGTTGCCGATTTTATGGCATGCATCGGCGGCGGAGAAATTGCCGGCGGAAGCGCAGCAGCGGGCGGAGTTTGTTTTGAATGATGACGATTTGGAAATCCGGCCGGGAGTGGCGGCGAAGGATTGGCTGGAAGTTTACAAGGCGATGCTGGCGCCGCTGAAGCCGGGCGTGCATCACCTGGTGGTGCACCTCGCGCATGACGATGAAGAAATGCGCGGGGCTACGGCGGATCATCCGGATTGGGGCGCGGCTTGGCGAGCAATCGGATTTCGATATGGTGAGGAGCGCGGAGTTCCGGCAATTTCTTGCGCGAACAGGGATTCGTGCTGGTGAGTTGGAAGGATTTGGCGCGGGCGCTTCCATCCGACTATCGTCTCTCCGCCGACTGAGGAAAAACATGAAAAAAATGACGACTCTCGCCGCGGCGTTCGCCGTCGCAGCGCTTGCCGCGAGTGCGCCCGCGATTCTTGCGCAGAGTGATGCGGCCGCGAAAGACGAAAATACGGAACGCGAGACAAATACGATTCGCGTGGACATTACGCCGGGGCATCAGACGAATTCGTTTGCGCCGGACCGGGCGCTGGGGGCTGGGATTGACCGGCTGCCCAATGGGGCGACCGACAAGCTCTATACCGACGCGATGGTGAAGCAGATTTTGTCGGCCGGCTGGATGCCCGTGAGCTACCGGCAGAATACGGAATTGCATGTCGAAGCGTGGCATTGGAATCCTGAGGGGACTTGGAGCGATCCTAGCGGAAAAGGATATTTTACCGGGAACGCTGCGCCGGGCGAGTTGATTCGACATTCTTATGGTTATCCGCTGCCGCATCGCGGTGTCACGCGGAATGATGGAACCGAGACGGAAGGATATTCGCGGTTGACCGACGGCGATCTTGATTCGTATTGGAAGAGCAATCCTTACCTTACGAAGGCGTTCACGGGCGAAGAGGATTCATTGCATCCGCAGTGGGTGATGCTGGATTTGGCTACACCGCAAAGTGTAGAAGCGATTCGCATCGCCTGGGCCGATCCTTATGCGCGGCGGTATCTGGTGCAGTATTGGACTGGGCTTTCCGATCCGATCAAATTTCCCACGAAAGGTGTGTGGCAAACATTTCCTTCCGGCGTGATTTCGGAGGGGCGCGGCGGCAAGGCTACGATTCGCTTGCGGATGCGCCGGGCTGGTGCAGTTCGTGCGGATCTGGATGACGGTGTCGTCGCAAACGTGCGATTCGCATGGTCACCCAGACGGAGATTGGCGCAATTGCGTCGGCTTCGCGATTCGCGAGATTTATCTGGGGACGATCGGGCCCGACGGCGAATTTCACGATGTGATACAGCACGTGAAAGGATCAAGAGCAGACGGCGACGATTTGCTCTTCCGTCGATCCGTGGCATTCGGCTGCGGATTTGAATGAGAAGGCGGGGGATCAATCGGGGCTCGATCTTTTTTATACCAGCGGCGTGACGCGCGGTTTGCCGGCGATGATTCCGATCGCGATGGTGTACGACACGCCACAAAACGCGGCGGCAGAGATTTCTTACGTCGAGAAGCGCGGGTATCCGATTTCGTACGTGGAGATGGGCGAGGAGGCGGATGGGCAGTACATGCTGCCGGAAGATTATGGCGCGCTCTATTTGCAATTTGCGATGGCGCTGCATCGCGTGGATCCGAAATTGAAATTGGGCGGGCCGGTGTTTCAGGGAGTGAATAAGGATATCGAGGTTTGGCCGGATGCGGAGGGACGGACTTCGTGGCTCGGGCGGTTTCTCGATTATTTGAAGGCGCATGGACGGCTTGCGGATCTGGCGTTCTTTTCGTTCGAGCATTATCCCGTGGAGCCTTGCAAAGTTACCTGGAGCAGCCTCTACGACGAGGCTTCGCTGGTGACGAATATTTTGCATGTGTGGCGCAGCGATGGATTGCCGGCGGGAGTGCCTGCGTTTATCACCGAATCGAATATCGCCTGGGAGACGAGCGAATCGTTCGTGGGAATTTATGGGGCGCTGTGGCTGGCGGATTATGTGGGGGCTTATATTTCGGCGGGCGGCGACGCGGTTTATTACTTCCATTATTTTCCGATGGGGATTCATCCCGGATGCAATCGTTCGCCGGGTACGTTTGGGATGTTTACTGTGGACGCGAATTACAACGTGCTGCAGTTCACTTCACAATATTTTGCCAGCCAGTTGCTGACGCAGGAGTGGGTTGTGCCGGGGGATGCGGCGCACCTGACGTATCCGGCGACGAGTGACGTGTTGGACGCGGCAGGGCATGTGCTGGTGACGCGCTACGCGGTCTCTACGGCCGGGTGGGGAGTGGGCCTTGTTGGTGATTAACAAGGATCAGGAAAATTCGCACGCGGTGCAGGATTGCGTTTCAGGGTAACGCGGCCGGTGGAGAAAGCTATTTTGACGGCGACGTGAATATCGTCACGTTTGGCGCGGCGCAGTATCAGTGGCATCCGGAGATCAAGGGCGGATGGGCGGAGCCGGATGGGCCCGCGGCGCGCGAGACGGTGCGGGCGGGGCGCGAGACGCGGTTTGTGCTGCCGAAGGCTTCGGTTAGCGTGATTCGGGGGAGGATTGCGGCTGGAGGGCGTTGACGAATTGCGCGGCGATTACTGTGTAACCGATCGCGAGGTCAAACATGGCGCGAGCGGGGAGTTTGCGCGTAAGAACCCCACGCGCAAGTACGGCGTCCGCCTAGGCGGAGGCACCCCGGGCTCCGCTGGCGCGGATTTAATTTGACGAGTACGTCCAGGTCAGGATTTCTTGCGTGGCAGTTTTCCAGCTGGTTGCGCCGGTGAAGCCCACGTAGGCGGTGTTGGCTCCTACCGTTGTGGGGATATTCACGTTGAAATTCTTGGTGAACTTCTTTTGCGTCACCATGTCGGTGATGGTTAGAGCGAGCTGCGTGCCGTTATAGACGATGTGGACGGCGAAAGTGTCGCCGCTGTGGAGATCGATGCCGGAGCTGGCGAGGCTTGTGGCCGGAACGGTGGGAGAGGCGCCGTCGGTGTAAACGCCTGTGGAATCGGTGCCTTCGCCCTCATTGCTCACCAGGTCGAATTTCACGGCCACGCTCTTGGGGATGCCTTTTGTGCCGCGCGTGGTGCCCGGACCGTAGCCGAGACCGCCGCCGCCGAGGCCCATTGCAGTAGGCGTGCCGTTCTGGATGCAGAAGGTGAAGCCTTCGCCGCTGGGAGTGGTGCCGCCGGCGAGTTGGAAAGTGAAATCTGTCGTGAAGGACTGGATGTTGACGGGCGTGGAGAAGTACGTGGCGGAGATTTGGTCGATGACGGCGGAGGTGAGCGCGAGTTTGGTGCCGCTGAGCTTGGCGGCGCCGTTCATGACGAGATTGGGAGCCGTGAACCCGGAGGAATAGTCGATGGTTGGTGGGGCGGGCGTGATGGTGTAGGTGCCGGAAGCTACGACGCTGTCGAGGAAGCCCGTGGCTGCGGCGATGGCTTTGATTGTTGTGGTGGCGCTGACTGTGATGGCGCCCGAGTATTTCGTCGATGATGTCGTTGGGGTCGAGCCGTCCGTCGTGTAATAAATTGATGCGCCGCTAGTGGTGTCCGAGAGCGTGACTTGTTGGGTGGTTGCGTACGTGCCTGGGGCCGGGCTGAATGTCGGCGTGGCTGCTGCGGTTTCGATCGTGTATGTGCCGCTTGCTACCGCGCTGTTCACGAACCCACTCGCCGCGGCGATAGCTTTGATTGTTGTGGTCACGCTCACCGTGATCGCGGCCGAGTATTTTGTGGATGATGTCGTCGGGGTCGAGCCGTCCGTCGTGTAGTAAATCGACGTGCTGCTGGTGGTATCTGAGAGCGTGACTTGCTGCGCCGTTGCGTAGGTGCCGGGAGCCGGGCTGAACGTCGGCGTCGCTGCCGCCGTTTCGATCGTATACGTGGCGCTTGCTACTGCGCTGTTCAGGAAACCACTCGCCGCGGCGATGGCTTTGATCGTCGTGGTCACGCTCACCGTGATCGCGGCCGAGTATTTTGTGGATGATGTCGTCGGGGTCGAGCCGTCCGTCGTGTAATAAATTGATGCGCCGCTAGTGGTGTCCGAGAGCGTGACTTGTTGGGTGGTTGCGTACGTGCCCGGAGCCGGGCTGAATGTCGGCGTGGCTGCTGCGGTTTCGATCGTGTATGTGCCGCTTGCTACCGCGCTGTTCACGAACCCACTCGCCGCGGCGATAGCTTTGATTGTTGTGGTCACGCTCACCGTGATCGCGGCCGAGTATTTTGTGGATGATGTCGTCGGGGTCGAGCCGTCCGTCGTGTAGTAAATCGACGTGCCGCTGGTGGTATCTGAGAGCGTGACTTGCTGCGCCGTTGCGTAGGTGCCGGGAGCCGGGCTGAACGTCGGCGTCGCTGCCGCCGTTTCGATCGTATACGTGGCGCTTGCTACTGCGCTGTTCAGGAAACCACTCGCCGCGGCGATGGCTTTGATCGTCGTGGTCACGCTCACCGTGATCGCGGCCGAGTATTTCGTGGACGATGTCGTCGGGGTCGAGCCGTCCGTCGTGTAATAAATTGATGCGCCGCTAGTGGTGTCCGAGAGCGTGACTTGCTGGGTGGTCGCGTACGTGCCCGGAGCCGGGCTGAACGTCGGCGTCGCTGCTGCGGTTTCGATTGTGTAGGTGCCGCTTGCTACTGCGCTGTTCAGGAAACCACTCGCCGCGGCGATGGCTTTGATTGTTGTGGTCACGCTCACCGTAATCGCGCTCGAGTATTTCGTCGATGACGTCGTCGGCGCTGAGCCGTCCGTCGTGTAGTAAATCGATGCGCCGCTGGTCGTGTCCGAGAGCGTGACTTGCTGGGCCGTTGCGTACGTGCCCGGAGCCGGACTGAAGGTCGGAGTGGCGGCTGCGCGTTTCGATTGTGTAGGTGCCGCTTGCTACTGCGCTGTTCAGGAAACCACTCGCCGCAGCGATAGCTTTGATTGTTGTGGTCACGCTCACCGTAATCGCGCTCGAGTATTTCGTCGATGACGTCGTCGGCGCTGAGCCGTCCGTCGTGTAATAAATCGATGCGCCGCTGGTCGTATCCGAGAGTGTGACTTGCTGCGCCGCCGCGTACGTGCCGGGAGCCGGGCTGAATGTTGGCGTCGCGGCTGCTGTTTCGATCGTGTAGGTGCCGCTTGCTACCGCGCTGTTGAGGAATCCCGTCGCCGCCGCTATGGCTTTGATCGTTGTCGTGGCGCTGACTGTGATCGCGCTCGAGTATTTCGTAGATGAGGTCGTTGGCGTCGAGCCGTCGGTCGTGTAGTAGATCGATGCGCCGGATGTAGTGTCGGATAGAGTGACTTGCTGCGCCGTCGCGTAAGTCCCCGGAGCGGGACTGAATGTTGGTGTCGCGGCCGCGGTCTCAATCGTGTAGGTGCCGGTCGCCACGGTGCTGGTGAGGAAGCCGTTGGCTGTGGCGATGGCTTTGATCGTCGTCGTCGTGCTCACGGTGATGGCGCCCGAGTATTTCGTCGACGAAGTGGTAGGCGTTGAACCGTCGGTGGTGTAGTAAATCGTTGGGCGGTTGGTGGAGTCGGAGAATGGTGACTTGCTGCGCGCTCGCGTAGGTGCCGGGGGCCGGGCTGAAAGTCGGCGTGGCCGCAGGAGTCTCGAGAGTATAAGTGGCGCTGGCGACGGCGCTCGGCAAGAAGTTCGCAGCAGTGGCGATGGCGTTGACCGTTGTCGTGGCAGTCAGCGTGAAAGGAGCGGTGTACGGCGTCGAGGCGTTCGTCGGCGTGCTGCCGTCGGTGGTGTAGAAGATGCTCGCGCCGGAAGTGCTGTCGGTGATGGTGACTTGCACGGAATTGGCGAAGGCTTCGCTCGCGGGAGCGATGGACGGTGTGGCGGCGGGCACTTCGCCGTTCAAGAGGCCATAAACGCTGACCTGCAATTGCGCAGGAACGTAGACCTTGCCGTTCGCGACGGTAGGCACCGCAAATTTGATGGGATTGCCGGGAGTGTCACGGCCGGAATTCTGATCGCTGGAATAAATCATGTTGTTGACGTTGCTGGGATCGTAAGCGCGCAGAATCTCGGGGCTGGAATCAGACTGGATGGCCCAGACAATTCCATTCGTCGTGCCGTTTGCGGAAACGACCGGCGTGGGGCCGGGAAAATTCGAGAACTCGTTGGACGACGAGGTATGCCCTGTGGACATCACCCCGCTCACGAACGAAAATGCTTTCATATTGTCGTTCGTGCCCCAGAAATAGATGCTGCCATTGAAATACGTCGGAATGCCCCAAACGCCGCCGATCTGCCCGACAACTTCCTGCACAACATTATCGGTGGAGGCACTGAAGCCGCCCATGCTGTCGCGGTTGACGATATAGATCGTCCCGGCTTTCCCTACAATGACGAGCAGACGCTTCGGGCCGGTGGTCTGATCGGGCAGAAGCAGAACGCCGCCGGAAGCGAGGTCTCCGTCGGTCTCATCGAGCGTCGCTTGCGTGAAAGGCGTGAAGGAATCCTTCACCGTAAGAACGCCATTTGTGAGATCGAGATTAATGACGTCGTCGCCGTAATCCATGCTGTTGGTGTAAGGAGTGGTGGCGTCGAAAGTGCCGTTGCCGGTGGCGATAAACATCCGACCGAAGGGATGATTCGTCGGATCAGTCACATCGGCGGCCAGGCCCGCGCCTGACATCCAGGTGCCGGAGCCGGTGCCATTCGACGTGGAGCAAAAGGCGCCCGTTTGCTGCAGTGTCGTGGCGTTATACCCGAGAATCCAGCCATGCCACGGCCCGTTATCGCCGTGCGCGGCGAAGCCCATATAAACGATGCCATTCAGTAGCAGCAATCCGGCGCGCTGATTTTCCCAGAGCGGATCGAAATTGAGGACGCCGCCGGAGCTGCCGTTGCCGGTCCCTGCGACCGAGGCAGCAAGCGCTACGGGTCCGCCGAATTTTTCCGCGCCTGTGGCGATGTCGAGCGCGTGGAGGCGCTGCACGTACGTGCCGCTCTCTTTGGTCTTGCCCACCACGTAAATCGTGTTACTCGAAGGATCGATCACCGGCGTGCTGGTGATGCCGATTTCAGGAACGATGTCGGTGGTGGAGACGTCGGCGTTCGGGACGGTGGTGGCGCCAAAAGCCGCGCCGTGCGCCGCATCTAGAAGCGTAATTTGCCATAGCGGCATCGCGTTCGAGCCGCCGTTGCTATCGGCATCGAGGGCGTAGACGCTATCGTGCTCAGTGACAGCGAAAATCACATTGCGCGTGCCCTTGCCGGAGATGCTGACGTTGGGCATGTAAAGAGGCTGCGCATAAACGTAGCCGTCCACGGTGTAGGAGAAAAGCCGGCCGAATTGTGTGGTGTTGACGTTGGCGGTCGTCAGCGTGGTCTCCGAGGAGTTCACGCCGGAGCGCGCGATGTCGTTGCGTTGGGTGAGCACGCTGACTTGCGCGGAGAGTTGCGCAGGGAAAAGGCACAGGAAGACCGCGAGGACAGCCGCGACCGCGAGCCAGAAACGAAGCAACTGAGGGATGGATCGGCCGACTCGGTTAGCGCGCATGCTGGGTATGGTTCTCCGTTCGTGGATTTAGACGATTCGGGTCGCCTACTCCACGACCAATCAAGTCCGCTGACTCTGAAGCCCGCTCTGCTCCTCCGCGTCAGACGGCCCGGGCGAAACACTGCCTGGCGCTGACCGTGGGAACGGGAGGGAAAGTTTAACAATCGAGTTCTCGTATTGTCCAGAGTACCCGCGGACAGGCCGGGAGCTGCCCTAATGGTTCCCGAACGAAGGCAGATGCTGTGGGCTACAGCGTGTCGCGTCGCCAGTACCATCCTTTGTCCGGCGCGGCTAGAATGGCTCTCGCTTGTGGGGTGATTCAGATGAAATTTGACTTTGTTGCCCTCGCGCCGACCCGGCAGATCAGCGGAACGCCGAGACCAAGCGAACGATTCGAGCTGAGGTTGTGGCGTGCGTCGCGGTGCGGGTTACGCCGGACGGGCGCAGCAAGCCGCGCCGCTACGAATACCTGGTTATTGGCGGCCGTTGGATTCCTGGCGGCGTTGCTGGGATTGGTGATTTCGGCGCCGGCGCGGGCGCAGAGCGCCGCGCCGCAAAAAGCTCTGACTGTTGAGCGCATTTTCGGCGCGCCTGGCCTAGGCGGCCAACTCACCCGGGGGATCGCCTGGAGCCCGGATGGCAAACGGCTGAGTTATTTCGTGGCCGCAGGATCCGCAAAGGCCGCGAAGACGGAATTGTGGGAGATGGACACGCAGACCGGCGAGCGCCGGCTTCTGATTGCCGCCGACAAGCTCGAGACCGCGCTTCTGCCTTCTACCCGCGCGGCGTCGCAGGCTACCGGCCTCGCGCGGCACGCCGCGGCGCAATATCTGTGGGCGCCGGACGGCAACGCGCTGCTGTTTATCGGCGAGAGTTCGCTCACCTGGTTTGACCTGAATACGCAATCGACGAAGGCGTTGGTGTCCGGCGACGAGCCGATCGCGGACGCGAAAATTTCGCCCGACGGGCGTTGGGCAAGCTTCGTGCGCGATCACAATCTCTCGATCGTCTCCGTAGCCACGAACGAAATTCGCGCGCTGACCGCCGGCGGCCGCGAGGAATTGCGCGAAGGCGAGCTCGATTGGGTTTATCCCGAGGAATTGGGCATCACGACGGCCTATTGGTGGGCGCCGGATTCTTCGGCAATCGCGTATCTGGAGATGGACGAGAGGCCAGTGGCGAAATATCCCATCCAGAATTCACTCGGTGAGCCAAGCGAAACGGAGTGGGAGCGCTATCCGCCGGCCGGGAGCGCCAATCCGATCGTGAAGGTGCTCGTCGTCAGTGTGAAGGGCGGAGCGCCGCGCGAGATGGACACCGGGAAGGACACGGACATCTATCTTCCGCGCGTGAGCTGGCTGCCGGATGGCCATCGCGTAGCGATCGAGCGCATGAATCGCGCTCAAGACACTCTCGAACTTCTTTTGGCTGACGCCAGATCCGGCTCGTCGCGGGTGATTCTGACGGAAAAGGACGCTTACTGGATCAACGTCAGCGACGATTTGCGATTCCTGCGCGACGGCAAGCGCTTCCTCTGGTCCAGCGAGCGAACCGGCTACCGTCATCTTTATCTTTACAATCTCGAGGGCAAGCAGATCGCGCAGCTTACGCACGGCGAATGGGAAGTCACCGGTCTGATTGGTCTCGATGAGGACGCGAAGTCGGTCTTTTTCACCGCGACGGAGAAGAGCCCGCTCGAGCGCCATCTCTATCACGTGGGCCTTGATGGCTCGGGATTCGCGCGCGTAACGCAGGATGCGGGCACGCACGAAATCAATATGGGGGCTGCCGCCCACGCATATCTGGACACGTATTCGGATGCCGGGCATCCACCACGTCAGGACCTCTATCGCGCGGATGGAACGAAGATCGCCGCGCTCAACGAAAACGCCGTCCCGGAGCTTGCCGATTTCGCTCGGTCGCCGGTCGAATTCCTCATCGTGAAGACCCACGATAACGTCACGCTGAACGCCATGATCATCAAGCCCGCGGATTTCGATGCCTCGCGGAAATATCCGGTGATCGTTTATACCTACGGCGGACCACACGCGCAGGTGGTGCGAAATGCCTGGGGCGGCGCCAATTTTCTTTGGCATGAAATGATGGCGCAGAATGGATTTCTGATTTTCGCGGTGGATAATCGCGGCTCATCGGGGCGCGGACATTTATTCGAGGAGCCCATTCACTACCGATTGGGCGCACAAGAGCTGTCCGATCAGCGCGACGGCGTCCGCTATCTGCGCTCACTTCCCTACGTGGACGGGACGCGCATCGGCATCTGGGGCTCGAGCTATGGCGGCCAGATGACGCTGCATGCCATGTTTCGCGACGCGGGCGATTTCAAAGCCGGCTTTGCCGGTTCGCCGGTTTCGGATTGGAAGCTCTATGACACGATATACACTGAGCGATATCTCGGGCAGCCGTCGGTGCGCGTAGAGGAATATGAGGAATCCTCGCCAGTAAAGACCGCCGGGCAATTGCAGGGCAAATTGCTGATCGCCGCCGGAACCGGCGACGACAGCGTGCATTTCGCGAATACGCTCGAAGTGATCGATGAACTGATTGCGGCGAAAAAGTATGCCGAGGTGGCGGTTTTCCCCGGCCGCGGCCACGGCATCAGCGATCCGCCCGCGCGCGTAGTACTTTTTCGCCGTGCAACGCAGTTCTTCCTGGAGAATCTGGCCGAGCACGAAAAGTAGCGCCGGCGTCCCCGACGGCATCCGACGACCACAAATGCCACCAAGGGCAACGATCACGCGCGGACTACACACCCGCAACCCGCGCAATGCAATTAACTCTGCGCGGCGCTCACGATAACGGCTCTGGCGGACGCTAGCGCTCGTCTGATGCCGACGCGGACGCCGGCGCTACCGAAGTCCAGCCATCCCATTTTCCATATCTCGCCCGACAATTCTTGCAGTCTGGAACGCCATTCTTCGCACAAATATGAAAGAAACGCTCCACGCCTTTTCTGCATCTCATCGTCAGTGATTTTGGCTCTCGGCTCTTTATTTTTTTAGTCACTATTTTGAATTCTACTGGACAAGAACAATGCCCGTTGGTGTTAGTATCCAGTAATCCTCGGGCCGGAAAACGGCTACGGAGCGAAGTTGAGTGCAAATTCGTGGAAGATCCCGCCCGCGTTCCACGAGGCTTCGCGGTGTCCGGCCAGGCAGCGATTGCTAGGCGATTCGCAGCGGAGCACTACATCTCTCTCACGTCAGAGGTTACGCAAATGAAAAAGTTCTGGAATGGCAAAACCCTTCTTGTGTTCGCACTGTGCCTATTTTGCGCGCAGCTCGCGCTGGCGCAGCAATCGCAGACGGTCGCGCCGCGAATCACCGAGGCGGTGGACGACACGAAGCTCGTCACGCTCGCAGGCAACACGCACCCGCTGGCGCAGGCGAAATTCGATCAAGGCCCAGCGCCCGATTCCCTTCCGCTGAAGCGGCTAATGCTTGTGCTCAAGCGAAGCCCGCAGCAAGAGGCGGCGCTGCGAACGCTGCTTGATGAGCAGCAGGATAGGAGCTCGCCGAATTTTCACAAGTGGCTGACGCCCGAGCAATTTGGACAACAATTCGGCCCAGCGGATGCGGATATTCAGGTTGTTAAGGGTTGGCTGGAGTCGCATGGTTTCCAGGTCACGAATGTGACCAAGGGAAAGTCGGTCATCGAGTTCAATGGGAGCGCGGGCCTTGTCAAACAGGCGTTTCACACCGAGCTGCACAACTTCGTCATCAACGGCCAGGCGCACTGGGCGAATTCGAGTGACCCGCAGATACCGGTCGCGATGGCGCCGGTAGTTGACGGCATCTCCTCGTTGCATAATTTCTTCAAGAAGCCGATGCACAGGCCTGTGGGAAGCAGCGCAAGGGTCGAAGTACATCCCAGCCCAAGACCAGCCGCGAGTTTCGCCGACGGGAGTTTCGGGATCGCACCGAGCGACTGGGCGACGATTTACAATGTGAATCCCGTTTACACCGCCAACATAACGGGATCGGGCACGACTATTGCGATCGTGGGGCGATCCAATATCAATCTGGCGGATGTATCTGATTTCCGGACGCTACTCGGCGTCACGCCAGCGAACAACTTACCTCAGGTTGTCCTCAACGGACCAAATCCCGGAGACCTCGGAGGCGGCGAAGAATTTGAAGCGCTTCTTGACAACGAGTGGTCGGGAGGCATCGGTCAAGGTGCGACTGTAAAGTTTGTTGTCTCCGAATCGACAGAGACGGTCGACGGTACGGACCTATCGGAAGTCTACATTGTGGACAACGATCTCGCGGACATTATGTCCGAGAGCTTCTCGATTTGCGAAGCCGAGGTTCCCCTCTCATACGCAGATGCTGAAGAAGGGCTCGCGGAACAGGCGGCTGCGCAAGGGATCACGTTCGTGGCAGCGACGGGGGATGCAGGCGCGAACGGTTGCGATAACGCCGGCACCGAAACGACCGCCTCCGGGCCAGTCTCGGTGGGTTTGCCGGCTTCGACGCCGTTTACGACCGCCATTGGAGGCACCGAGTTCAATGACCATGGGGACGATTCCCTGTACTGGAGCGCAGCTACAGGCGCTGCTACTCAGTACATACCTGAGTTTGTATGGAACGAAAGTTGTATCGCCAGCAACTGCCCTCCAACAGTAAATGCTAGTGGCTTCAGCGAGAGTCCCAACATCGGGGCGACCGGCGGGGGCGTGAGTTCGGTATTCACCCCAAAACCGGCGTACCAATCCGGCGTGCAGGGGATCCCGAATGATGGGTTCCGCGATGTCCCGGACATTTCGTTTAATTCCTCCGCCGCTATTTGTGAGTCGAATACCGGCGCTACTTGCACGAGCGTTGATTTCCCTTTTGGCTACCTACTCTGTCAGGGTCGATCGTGCAGCGGGGCTCAGCCAGAGGTATTCCGCATCAGCGGAACCTCGGCGGGGACGCCATCTTTTGCGGGTGTCATGTCTCTCGTTGACCAGAAAACAGGGGGGCGTCAGGGGCTTGCAAACATCGTCCTCTATCACCTCGCAGCCGGCGAAACGTTATCGCAATGCAACGGCTCGACGCTCGAGCCCGGAGCACCCCCAGCCAACACGTGCGTGTTTAACGATGTCACGGTCGGAAACAATTCCGTGCCGATGCAAGGCGGGGGTGAGACTAGCGGATTCTCGGCGGGAACCGGATTCGATAGGGCAACAGGCCTGGGCTCTGCAAACGTCGCGAATCTCGTCAATGGCTGGGCCGCGTTCTCGCGTACGGCGACAACTACAACTCTGACAATCACTCCTGCGTCGAGCATGCACGGGACGACTGTGACTGCAAACGGTACGGTAACCGGGAACGGAGGGACGCCGACGGGCGACGTCTCACTTGTTGCCGCTGGTACGACACTCCCCAGCGTCGCAGGTCAAACTATCTCCGGCGGCAACTTCAACGGCACTCAGATTTCCGATCTCCCGGGCGGAGGGCCGTACAACGTAGTGGCCAAGTACGCCGGTGACGCGGTTTTCGCGCCCAGTACGTCGGCTCCATTCTCAGTGACGGTCACCCCGGAGAGCAGCACGACAACCATATCAGCAATAAACGGGAACACAGGAAATCCGCTTGCGGCGTCCGTTCCATCGGGAACTCTGATATTCCTGCGGGTTGACGTCGGCGGCGCCTCCGGGCAGGGGTTTCCTACGGGCAGTGTGACCTTGACCGACGCGGACGCGAACGACGGAACCACGCTGAAGTTGAATAGTCTCGGGTTTGCCGAATTCCAGACCGCTAGCTTGCCGTCCGGAAGTCACTCGTTCTCGGCGTCCTATGGCAGCGACGCGAGCTTTAATGCGAGCTCAACCACTTCACCCGCAGACTTCACCATCACGGGTGGAGGCGGGGGCGGATCGTTCAGCGTGAGCGCGAATCCGACTTCGATGAGTGTGGCGCCGGGATCGCCGGCTTCGACTACCGTCACTGCAACCGGCAGTGGCGGATTTACCGGGAGCGTAGCGCTGAGTTCGAGTATCGCGGGGCCCGCGGGAGCGGTTGATCCGCCCGCTTGCTCGTTCAGCGCGGGCTCGATTGCGCTGAGTGCGGGGACTACTACGGGCACATCAAAGCTGACTTGCACGACGATGGCGGCATCACAGGTGATGTACGTGCCGACGCGCGGGCCGATTCGGCCGCTGTGGCTGGGTGTGAGCGCGGCGTTGGCGCTGGCTTGCATCTTCCTGCTGAGTTTGCCGATGCAGAAGCGGCGCTGGGCCACGGCCTTTGCGCTCGTCGTCCTTGCTGCTGCCACGGCTGTCGCAGGCTGCGGCGGTGGTGGCGGCGGTGGCGGCGGTGGCGGCAACCCAGGGACGACCGCGGGCAATTACACCGTTACGATTACCGGGACCAGCGGTTCGTCGCATACGGCGACATTTACGATCACCGTCAATTAGTTCTACAAGCGCCCGCGCGGATCGCTACGGTCCGCGCGGGCGATTCCCCAAGTAGCGCCGGCGTCCCTGTTTACCCCGATCTGCGAGGGGCCGGCATCTTACGACCACAACGCTTCAGTCAGGTCTACGATCCAGCGCGGACCGGCCAATTCAATTCACGGCGATTCCAACCCCGCCCACGATCGTGCACGTAATTTTGCGCTTGCTCGTCGGATGCCGGCGGGGACGCCGGCGCTACTCAAGGCCGATGAGCAGATGCCCCAGCTTATTTTTCTTCGTGCGCAGGTAAGCGCGCGAGCGCCGGCTGGTTCGCGGCTGACACGGAACGCGTTCGGCGATCCGGATGCCGGCGCGCTCGAGTTGCTCGACCTTGTCGGGATTGTTGGAGAGCAGGCGGACGTTGCGCGCACCGAGCAGCTTGAGGATCGCCGCAGAAAAAGCGTAGTCGCGCGAATCCGCGGCAAAGCCGAGGCGGCGATTCGCTTCCACCGTGTCCATGCCGGAATCCTGCAATTGGTAAGCGCGCAGCTTGTTCATCAGGCCGATGCCGCGGCCTTCTTGCGGCAGATAGAGCAGGACGCCGGCGGGCGCCTTGGCGATCTTCGCCAGCGAATATTCAAGCTGCGCCCGGCAATCGCAGCGCTCCGAAGCCAGCACATCGCCGGTAAGGCATTGCGAATGGATGCGCACCAGCGGCGCGAGCTTGCCCCCGCGGCGGCTATTGTCGCGCAGATTGCCGCGCACCAGCGCCACAGCCTCTTCGCTCGCGTCGCGCCCTCGGATGCCGACAATCTCAAACTTCCCGAACCGCGTCGGCAGTTCTGCCCGCGCCACAATGCGCGGCCCCCCGGATTGCTTTCGCTTGGCCATTAGAAACCGCCAATTATAGCAGGCCGCGCAATCGCGTCACTTCCGCACCCGTAGGGCCCGGCTTTACGCCGGGCCTCTTCGTGCACCATCGCGCGAACAAGACTACGTTGCGCACGCCCGTTAATTCCCAACAAACTCTTCGCGCTCAATCACGCCTAAAACCGGCCCGGCTAAAGCGCGGGCCCTACTTCGGAATCCCCCAGAGCTTCGCTTTACTTCTCCTTGGGCTTTAGCTGACAATCCGACTGCGCACTCTTGCTCAACGCAAATCGCGCGACAAACGCTACGCATGAACACTCTTGCAGCCGGAAAAGATCTTCTCTTCTCGCTGGTCCTGAAAATGGGCTGGGCGGCCTCAATGGCCGCGCTGCTGGTGCGCTTCGCCCCGTTCCGCAAAATTCTGTTCAACGAAAATCGCGACTCCGATCAAAAAGTGCAGTTCCTGCTTTTTATCACGCCCCCGCTGGCCATCGGCGTTTTCATGCGCCTGGCCGGTTATCCCTATTTCGATTTGACGCTCGAGGGATCGTTTCTGATGGGCTTGCTCGGCGGGCGCATCGTCGGGCTGCTGGGCGGCTCGCTGATTAGTTTGCCGGCATTCGGCAATCACGAATGGCTGTCGAGCCCCATGGCCGCGCTGGTGGGATTGCTCGCGGGCGTGATCCGCCAAATGATGCCGAACAAGGAAGACATCTGGGATTTCGGGCCGTTCACCTTCCTCAACATTCCGCGCTCCATCTGGAATCTGGTGCGCCACGGGAAACTCAACTGGGCCATGTTTCCACTGATCGCTTGCGCCCTGTTTGAGCTGGCGCACGTCGAGCTGGCGATGGCGGTGCCCTCGCGCTGGCTTTTTGCTTTCACCACGCCGAACTGGGGACTGTTGCTGCTGGTGATTCTCTCGGCGGTGATGTCCGTGGCCATGCCCATCAAGATTTGGAACAACACGCGCACGGAAATGAACCTCGAGCAGAATCAGCAGCTGCTTGTTGCGCGCGCGCATGGACGCGCTGACCAGCCAGATCAATCCGCATTTTCTCTTCAATACGCTAAATACCGTCTCCTCGTTGATCCGCTACGATCAGGATACGGCCCGCGTGATCGTCCTGAAGCTCTCGAATATCCTTCGCCGCCTGCTGCGGAAACATGAAACGTTCGTGCCCCTGCGCGATGAGATCAGTTTTATCGACGATTATTTGGACATCGAAGTCGTCCGCTTCGGCCGCGACAAATTGCAGATCTTCAAAGAAATCGACGAACAATCCCTCGATACTTTTGTGCCCAGCATGTTGCTGCAGCCAATGATCGAAAATGCCATCAAGCACGGTCTCGCTCCCGAAGCTCGAAGGCGGGCAGATTCATTTGCGCACCAAGCGGAATGATGGCCGCCTGCTGATCGAAGTCGAAGACAACGGCCTGGGCATACCGGAAGACCGCCTAACGAAGGTCTACGCCGAAGGAATCGGCATCAGCAACGTGCACGAGCGCCTGCGCCTGCTCTACGGCGATCAATTCCGCATGGATATCCGCAGCCAAGCCGGCCAAGGCACCCAGATTCACATAGAAATCCCGGATGTAATCGCAACCCTGCCGTCGTAGGGGACGGTCTTCCCTGTCCGCCGGCAGTGTGGCGGAAGACCTCCCGCCTTTCGGCCGCCTTTGGCCCCGCTTCGGCCCAGTTCTTCCACGCCGTCAGACTACGTATTTCCGCGGCCCGTAATCTGGTGTCTCGCCGTTTTAGCTGCTAGCTTGATCCGGGAAATTGCAATTGACACGCGACCGTCACCCTGAAGAAAAACACCGAAGCAAACAATCCGATCTCAAGCAGTTTTCTGGTCGATACACGGATAACGAGCATAAATCGCCGTAACTCACTGAAAATAAAGCACGGAGCTCATTTCTGGTCGATACAAAATCGCACCCCTCAGAAGCGTCCCCAGCCCCTCTTTCAAGCGCTCGGGGGCCTTCCGAACTAGGCGGAAGTCATCAGAGCGCAACCTGCGCCGTTTGCCGGAAAGCAGGCCAAGACACTGCTACCGGGCTTTGGCGATCCTGCCCGCCGGATCGAAATGGGTCTTGACAAATAGCTGCCATTCCTGTAATTTCAGTCCAGACAGAAATGACTGAAGCCACGCCAAGCCGCCTCTCCCCCGCCGTTCAGAAATTCATCCTCCACTGGGGCGAAATGGGCACCCGCTGGGGCGTCAACCGCACCGTCGCGCAGGTGCATGCCCTGCTCTTCCTTTCTCCAAAGCCGTTGAACGCCGAGGAAATTTCCCAGACGCTTTCCGTGGCGCGCTCCAACGTCAGCACCAGCCTGCGCGAACTGATGGGCTGGCGCATCGTGCGCGTGGCTCCGGCGCTCGGCGACCGGCGGCAGCATTTCGAATCGATGAAGGACCCCTGGGAAATGTTCCGGGTGATTCTCGAGGAGCGCAAGAAGCGCGAATTCGATCCGACCATCGCGGTGGTGCGCGAGTGCCTCGCCGAAACCGAGCGCAGCGGCCCGGCCGACGCCTACGCGCGCGTGCGCATGAACGAACTGCTCGATTTTATCGCCACGATGAGCGGCCTCTATGAAGAGTTCAGCCACCTGCCGCCCGTGGCCACCAAGCATTTGCTGAAGCTGCGCGGCAAGATTCGCAAGCTGCTGCGCGGATGAGGAGGGAGGCGGCCGACCGCCTTTTTTTAAACGCCGATGATTTCTCTCATTTCAGAAATGACAGACAGCAAAGGTCGCAAGGCGCGCTCTGGCTGGATTTTCTTCGACGGCGACTGCGCCTTCTGCATGTCTATCGCGCGCCGTCTGCGGCCGGTGCTCGAGCCGCGCGGATTTGGCATCGCCACGCTGCAGGACCCGCGCGTCCGCGAGCAGCTTTCCCTACCCGAGAAGGACCTTCTCACCGAGCTGCGGTTGCTGACCGACGACGGCCGGCAATTCGGCGGCGCCGACGCGATCGTTTATCTCGCGCGCCAAGTTTGGTGGGCGTGGCCGCTCTGGGCGCTCGCGCACTTGCCCGGAATGCGCGGCGCGTTGCGCTTTGCGTACCGATGGATCGCCGTCCGGCGGCATTGCCTCAGCGGCGTCTGCATGCATTCAGGCGCGCGCCTTTCGTGACCGGCGGAGGGCCGAGAGGAGGAACTCGTCATGCGAATAATGATCGAGCTGATCGTTCTCGCCGGCGCAGTCCAGTTGGCGATTGCCATCGCGAATTTCTTCCTGCCGCGCGTCCTGCGGCCCGCCGCGGAGCTTGCGCGCGTTTCCCCGATGATTCGCGAGATGTTCTTCATTCATTGGATCTACATCGTATGTGTGCTGCTGGTATTCGCGAGCTTGAGCTTCCTTTTCGCACCGGTGCTGGCAAGCGGGCAGCCGCTGGGACGCTTTCTGAGCGCCACGATCGCACTATTCTGGCTGGCGCGCGTGCCTATTCAATTCTTCTATTATGACGCTGCCCTGCGCCGTACGAATCGCCTAGCGGACGTTACGTGTCTTGTCGCGTTCATTTTTCTCGGCGTTGTATACGGCATCGCCGCCGCCGGAGTCTGGTCGTGATTCGTCACGCGGCCATCGGCGGCGGAGTCTGGCTGACAACTGTAGTGGCTAGCCAAGTTTCCGAATGCCTCAATCGTAGCTGGATCGAACTGCTCTTCTTGTTCGCGCCGCTGGTCATCGTTCCGCTGGGGCTCGAATTAACGAGGCGGCTCGACGCTCAATTCCATGCCCCAGTTGCGGAAAAGTTGGCTCTTAGAATTCAGTTGCCGGCTGCATTTGCCGCTGCGCTGTCGTTTTATTGTCGCGCGCCGCTCGCAATCGCATCGCTAGCTGTGCTCTGGCTGACGTTCGTGGTCATTCTTGCGGTGGGGAGACTGTGGCGCGTTCTCCGGACTCGTTCTCACACTTTTGACGAGCTCTGCGCGCTCCTTGCCTTTGCCTATCTCGCCGTAGCCGCGGCTTGGTTCATGGCGTCGCGGCTGGGCTGGCACCCGATGGAATTCCGCGAGCCGATTGTGCTGCTTACCGCGGTGCACTTCCATTACGCCGGATTCGCCGCCGCCATCCTGGTGCGTGCGTTCCGGCGACTCCTGAAGCAGGGCTTCGTACAAACGCTTCTCTACCGCGTTGCCGCCGCCGGCGCATTGGGCGGGCCCGCGCTTCTGGCTGCTGGTTTCGTGATTGGTCCAACTCTCAAGCTGGTTGCCGTCCTTCTAGTTGCGCTCGGCGAGATCGCGCTCGCCGCTTGTTTCGTTGTTTCGATTCCCGGCGTGACAGAAGCCAGCGCCCGAATTCTGCTTTTCATTTCAGCAGCGTCGGTGGCGGTAGCGATGTGCCTCGCAGCGCTGTGGACGGTCGGTGAATTTCCTCGCCAGCCGTTTTTGGATATCGCGCGCATGGCGGCGTGGCACGGTTCGCTGAACGCCTTCGGATTCACGTTTTGTGGCCTCGCAGCTTTCGTCCTGCGGAATTCAGCCGGAAGCGCGGCGTGGAGGGCAACATGAAAATCGCGATTACCGGCGGGACGGGATTTGTGGGGCGTCATCTGGCGCGGTATCTCGTTTCCGCGGGTCACGAGGTTGTGCTGATCGCGCGCGGCGTTGATCGCCGCGATCCGGACATTCTTCAACTTCCCCATGCGACCCTCTTTGCATCAGACCTGAGCGATCCCCGCGAACTTGCGCGGGCATTCGCGGGTTGCGAAGGCGTTGCGCATTGCGCGGGCATCAACCGCGAGTTTAAGGAACAGACCTACGAGCGCGTGCATGTTGCCGGCACAAAGAACGTCGTCGCGGCGGCACGACTTGCGGGCGTTAAACGAATTGCACTCCTTAGCTTTTTGAGAGCGCGGCCGGATTGCGGCTCACCGTACCACGAATCCAAGTTCGCCGCAGAAGAGATTGTCCGGCGTTCAGGACTCGAGTACACGATTATCAAGGCTGGAGTAATTTATGGCCGCGGCGATCACATGCTCGATCATTTGAGCCATGCGTTGTTCACGTTTCCGGTGTTCGGCCTCGTCGGAATGAAAGACAAACCGGTGCGTCCGTTGGCGGTCGAGGATCTCGTGAGAGTGCTGGCTGCGTGTCTGGTAGACGGACGTCTGGGCGGAAAGACTATCGCGTTGGTTGGCCCGGAGACGATCTCGCTGCGCGAAGCCGTGTCGCGCGTCGGAGCGGCCATCGGCAAGGAGCGCATTTTTGTGCGCTTGCCCATCGTATTTCATCGCGCACTGGGCGTGGTCCTAGAACGCATCATGACGATTCCGATGATTTCCGCGGCGCAAGTGCGGATTTTGTCGGAGGGAATCGTAGAGCCAGCGGGACCCTGCGAGGGCGTGCCCGAGGATTTGACGCCGCAGACGCGATTCGACGCGGAATCAATTCGACGCGGATTGCCGGTGGCGGGACGATTTGGATTGAGCGACTTGCGATGCTGCACCCACGCTCGGAGATCTGCGTGACATTGGAATGATCTGAGGGGCGGAATCGAAATTCAATGCGTCGGGATGAAGCCCGGCGCTACAAGAGCAGGAGTCTAATATGAAATTTCGTTTCCGGGACCTGTGGAGTTGGGAAGGGGCGATTGATCGCGGACCTTACGCGTTGATTGGGCTGATTGGATTTGCGATCAAGCACAATTTAGACCGGCTGATGGCTTGGACTCTGTTTCATCGCTCTTGGAGCATTCTGGACTATTGGCGGCCGTTTCAGGGAGCGAATGGAATCACAGGGCTGTCGCATCAGGACGTGAGATTCTTGCTCACGCTCGTAGCTATGTCGCTGCCGTTTGTGTGGATTGGCGTGATGCAGACGCTGCGGCGATTGCGTTCGATCGGCGTGCCGGGATGGCTGGTGGTATTTTTCTTCGTGCCGTATTTCAACGTGCTGTATTTCTTCGTGCTCAGCGTGCTGCCGCCGCGCTCCGCCGAAGACCAAGTCAACGCGCGCTCGACCTACGGAACCAACACATTTATTTCCCGCTATGTGCCGAGAGGCGCCTTTGGCAGCGCCATGGTTGGAATTGCCGTGACCGCGATTGTGGGCGCGGCGTTTGCGGCGCTGAGCATCGGCGTTCTCGCCCAGTACGGCTGGGGGCTTTTTGTCGGCGTGCCGTTCTGTCTGGGATTGTTCACGGTGCTCGTCTACGGTTATCACACGCCGCGCAGCTATGGCAGCTGCATCCTCGTATCGTGCGTTTCGGTGCTGGTGGCCGGAGTGCTGCTCGTCGCGCTGGCCATGGAAGGAATTGTTTGTGTAGCAATGGCGGTGCCGATCGTCTGCCCGCTGGCGATGATTGGCGGCACAATCGGCTATTTCATTCAACGGCGGCCCGGAGCTTTGGCAGCCGCGCCCGGAATGTATCTGATCATTTTGGCGATTGCGCCGCTGATGATGGGTGCGGAGGCGGCCGGGCCGCAAATTCCGCCGGTCTACGAAGTGCGAACGCAGATGGAGATCGGCGCGCCGCCGACAGTCGTCTGGCAGCGGCTGGTTACTTTTCCGACGTTGCCCCCGCCCCAGGAATGGCCGTTTCGTCTCGGTATTGCATTTCCGATCCGCTCAACCTTGCACGGCGAAGGAATCGGGGCGCAGCGCGAATGCCAGTTCTCGAGCGGGCAGTTTGCGGAGCCAATCGTCGGTTGGGAGGAAAACCGCAAGTTGAGATTCACGATCGCGGAGGCGCCGGTGCTGATGGAAGAGTGGTCGCCGTATGGACACATTCGCACCCGTCATATTGAAGAGCATTATTTTCGCGCGCACGACGCGGAGTTCACGCTCACTCCGCTGCCCGGAGGAAGAACGTTGCTCACTGGCCTTTCGCGCTATGAGAATCGCATGTGGCCTTCGGTTTACTGGCGGCTGTGGACTGACGCGATCGTGCGTAACATCCACTTGCGGGTTTTTCTATTTGTGAAGCAAACGGCCGAGGCGGACCAGTTGCGAGTGGCGGCTCAGTGAGTGTGGAGAATTCTGCAGCCTCGCGCAAAATCTCAAGCGCCGAGGCAGCCTGTCGCGTAGAATGCGCGTCTGATAGCGTTGCGGAAAGAGGCGCGCATGAAGGACGAGTCCAAGCCGGCTGAAGCGTATTCGGCATACATCCTGCTCATCGTGTTGATACTCATTGCCGGCTACTCATTATTCTACGGCCTCCAGACCATGACTTTGATCAATACGCGGCATTGGGGAAGCATCGAGCCTGCACTTTCTGTAACGCCGGAGGACCTCTACCAGAAAACCACGCCGGCGGCTGCAAGCACGCATCTCGAAATTTACAATTATCAGTGCGATGCGCCGTGGAAGGGTCCGGCACAAACAGAAGTCGGTGCGGATTCCACCGATTTCAAATTTTCATCCGGTGCGCTTCTGAGAGTGTACATGCCCGAATCACAGGCCGACGCGCTGAAGACTTTCAAAGGCGACACTCCGGCGCAGCAGAGAAACATCGACGCGGCTTTTGGAGCGCACCCGTTCGATTCGAACTTTGATCTCTATGCGGCGATTTATGGAGCGTCGCCTTCGCAGATTTCGCCATTGATGTCGCGTGGCGATGCATCGCGCATCAGCACGCTGCTTCTTTGGAAGCTGAATTTCGATATGGCGCTGCCCGGCGGGATTTATCACTTCGATTGGGGAGCGACGCGCGGGCTGCAATATGGAAGCCCTGATCAGGCTCACGCTGTGATGGTCCGAGCGTTCGGCGTGCAAGATCGTCAATTTGAATTGATGATCCTGATGCGTGCTGGGGCCAGCGACAAATTGACGCAGAATGAGATCAATTTGATTCTGGCGTCGCTCAAGCCGATTCCCTTGCCTGGACAGTAGAGCCGAATTACCGCAGAGACGCAGAGGGCGCCGAGAAACCGCGGAGATTACGCGACGGCTTTTGCGGTGGACTCGACCACGCTGCGATAGTACGCCTCGTATTTCGGGATCACGTCGTTTGAGCAATAGTTCTTGCGGGCGTTGACGCGGGCTAGCTTGCCCATTTCGCGGCCGCGATCGGGGCGCGAGAGAATCTCGATGGCGTACTTCCCTGCTGCTGCTACGTCGCGGGGCGGAACTAGATAGCCATCTACGCCGTGAGTGACGACGTCGGGCAGGCCGCCGACATTTGTGGCGATGACTGGGACTTCACACGCCATGGCTTCGAGCGCGGCCAGGCCGAAGGATTCGAGATCGCTCGGGCAGGAGGAACAGATCGGCAACGCCGAGTTTTTCCTGCACGCGATCCTGCTTGCCGAGAAAGATTACGTCGCGTGAGATCTTGCGCTGCCGCGCCAGATGCTCGGCGGCGCCACGATCGGGACCATCACCGATCATTACCAGTTTGCTTTCATCTTCTCGCGGACCAGGGCGAAGATTTCGATTACGTCCGTGACGCGCTTGACCGGGCGAAAATTCGAGAGATGCATCAGAATTGGCTCGCCATTGTGAGCCCATTGCGCGCGCAGAGGAGAATCCTTTGCACTGCAGTAAAGATCGCAATTGACGAAGTTCGGGATCATTTCGATCGGCCGGCGGATTTCGAATTCGCGAACCGTTCTTTCCTTCAGATAATTCGAGATGGCGGTTACGCCGTCGCTTTGCTCGATGGAGAAGCGCGTGATGGGAAGATAGCTGCGGTCGCTGCCGACCAGCGTGATGTCCGTGCCGTGAAGCGTGGTGATGAAAGGCAGGCGGCGCGGCGCGGCCATCGAGCGGGCCAGCAAAGCGCTGACGGAGTGCGGAATGGCGTAGTGCACGTGGAGGACGTCGAGCTTGGATTCTTCGGCGACTTCGAACATTTTGACGGCTAGAGCGAGCGTGTAGGGCGGATGGTCGAAGAGCGGATAGGTGGTGACTTCGACTTCGTGGAAGAAGATTCGTTCGCTCGACTGGTTCAGACGGATCGGGATCGCGTAACTGATGAAATGCACTTCGTGGCCGCGGGCGGCTAGCTCGATGCCGAGTTCGGTGGCGACGACTCCGGAGCCGCCGTACGTTGGATAGCAGGTGATGCCGATTTTCATGGGGCCCTCGTTCAAATGTTCGATGCCGATGCTGGATGCTGATTCGCGCGGCGTCTATTCTGCGCCCGAGGCAGCGCGCAAAGCCAGCCGCGCGCAATCTCTTGCGGCCTGCGAAGCGGCGATGCTAGATTGGCGAATCTTTGGCACTTGTGATTAGACGCTTGGCGAGGGGAAACGATGCCGCGGCTGGCGGGGAAAACGGCTTTGATAACCGGCGCCGGGACTGGGATTGGCCGGGCCATCGCGCTGGCCATGGCCCGCGAGGGCGCGGAAGTGGCGCTGGCGGCGCGGCGGCGTGAACTGCTCGATGCCGTGGCGAGCGAGATTGGCGGCGCGGGAGGCGTTGCGGTTGCCATTCAATGCGATGTCACGAATCGCGCGTCCATTGAGAATGCCATTGCAGTGACGGTGAAGCGATTCGGCGGATTGAACGTCGTGGTGAATAATGCGGGCGCGGCGCTTGTCGCTGATGCGGCGAAGACTTCCGATGAAGATTGGCAGAGGATTCTGGATGTCAATCTCACTGGCACTTTTTTGGTTTCGCGCGCGGCGCTGGCGGAATTTCGCAGGGCCGGCGGTGGGGTGATCGTGAATATTGGATCGGTGCTTGGCTTGGTGGCTCGGAAAGATCGCGCGGCTTATTGCGCGGCCAAGGGTGGCGTGACTTCGCTGACGAAGGCGATGGCGCTCGATCATGCGCATGAGAAAATTCGCGTGAATTGCATTTGCCCTTCGATTGTGGAGACGCCGCTCGGGACTGCTTCGCTGGCGAGCACGGGCGATGTGGAGGAGGCGCGGCGCGTCCGGGCGCGGGAGATTCCGCTGGGACGGCTTGGAAAGCCTGAAGATGTGGCGGAGCTTGCAGTTTATCTTGCGTCGGATGAAGCGTCTTGGGTAACGGGCGCGGCTTGGCCACTCGATGGTGGATTGACGGCTTATTGAAAATAGGCCCGGCTAAAGCGCGGGCCCTACGTGAAGAATAATGACGAAAGAATCCGAGCGGCTGGCGATTCGCGAGATTACGCGGCGGCTTAACGAGAGCAACACTGCGAAGCAGTTTGGCTTTTTGTTTCGCGAAGTCGGGCCGGGGCGAGTTGTGGTCGGCATGCGCGTCTCGAAGCGGCATCTGCAGGTTCACGGCGTGGTGCACGGCGGAATTCTCGCGGCGCTCGCTGATACAGCTGGGGGAATGGCGGTGTATCTGCGCCTACCGCCGGGATCGCGAGTGGCTACCGTAGAGATGAAGATCAATTATCTGGAAGCCGTCGCGCGCGGAGAGGTTGTGGCGGAGGCGGAACTCGTGCGGCTGGGGAGAAATCTCGCAGTTGTGGATTGCGATCTTTTTGATCATACAAGACGGATCGTGGCAAAAGCGCTGATGACTTTCGCCATCATTTCGCGCGGCCGGAAACAGAAAGGCCGGCCCGATTAGGACCGGCCTCGGATTTCGTCAAGCGGCGCCAACTCCTGGCGGCCGCTACGCTGCTCCAATCAAGAATGTCCGTTGGTCCCGCCGGCAGCAGCTTCCTCGCCGTCCTTGTACATGTACTTGATGACGTGCTTATAGATGAGCAGATTGGGGCTGCCATAACGCGTGAGCTTGATGCAGTCGCGGTCGTACCACTCAACCGTTCCGCGGAGGGTTTCGCCATCGGTGAGCACCACGGCGACCGGAGTGCGAGCCTGCATCTGCTTCACGAAGTAGAAATTCTCGGCGTGCGTCTGCTCGGGCGGCGCCGGCTTCTTGCGCGGCGGTGGAGGACCCTGAGGCTGCGGCCCGTGGGCCGGGCGCTGGGGGAACTGTTCCTTCACTTCGGTCAGAGAAGTACGAAATAGCTTTCGGTTTACCATCGGGGACTCCTTGAGGCTTTACTCTGCTACCTAAGATTCAGCACAGTGCCGATTGGTTTCAGCGAATTGAAAAATTCTGCTGTTGAACGCGCCGGGCGAAGCTGTCAGCGAATTCCCATCGAGACTGAGACGGCGTCGAGGCCCAATTGCCGGCCGACATTCCGCCGGTGACGGGCTGAAAGCTCGTCGAGGCTCGCCGCTGCACGCGCTACCCAGCCGAGATCCACCTTCTTGCCCAGGTCTTCTAGCTCCCGCCGGAGGTCTGGATTTCGCGGCACGAGTGCTTTCGGGTTGACGGACAACTCGAGCAGGTCGGTGAGCAGACTATAAAACAGAGCCAGGATGTTTTCAAACGATTCCTTTTCCTGCTTGGCGAGCTGGGCGGTGGCCGCGAAGATCTCGCGGTAGTTCTTCCCTTCCACGGATTGCGCGATGAGCTGAAGAACTGAGCGGCGAAGGCGCGAGGACTCGGCGAGATCGAGCGCCAGAGCGGCGCCGGGATTGCCTTCGCTGAGTTGAGCCGCGAGCTTTCGTTCGGCGGGCTTCAATTCGCTGCGCTCGGCGAGGAATTCTTCTACCTGTTTCGATTCGGCGGGCGCGAAATGGAATTGAAGGCAGCGGGAGCGGATCGTCGGCAAGACGGAATCCGGCCGCGGAGCGATAAGGATCAGCGTGGATGTGTCGGGCGGCTCTTCCAGGATCTTGAGGAATACGTCGGCATCGTTCCAGCGCATGGTATCGGCGCCATCGAGGATGAAGACACGGCGGCGTCCTTGCGGGCGGAATGACGCGGCCCTTTGGACGGCGCGCAATTGACCGACGCGGATCATCGGGCGAGCTACCGGCGTTCGCAGGCGGACGGGATCTGGAACGATGGCCCAGACGTCGGGATTCGTCTGCAGAATAAGCGGTTGGCGCTCGACGGTCGCGGCGTCGGCGCTTTCGCCGCGCTCGGTGAGGCCTTGCTCGACCAGCGTGTCAGTGTCCGCGAGGCGGGCGATTTTCCGGCAGGAATCACATTCGCCGCAGAAATCGTCTTTCAGGCGTTCGCAGTTCGCGGCTTGCGCGAACATTCGGGCGAGCGTGAATTTACCGATGCCGCGCGGGCCGGTGAAAAGCAGGGCACTGGGCATTCGCTCGCGTGCGAGCATGCCTTTGAGCGCGGAGACGATGCGCTCGTTGCCGAGAAATTGATCGAAGCCCATGAGTAGCCTAGCCTGCCGTCCGTGATGCGAAGATTCGGGAATCGAGCGCGTCGAGCACGTCGCGGTGAATTTCCGCGGCTGGGCGAAGAGCGCCGGAAGCCGTGTCGAAGCATTCAATCGTAATCCAATTCGGCGCGTGCGCGAGACCGTCATAGACCAGCGCCGTGGTAGTTAGATGAGCGACATCTGATTCCAGGATGTCGCGCTTCAAATTCGTGTAATCACGCGCGCCTTTGGATGCAATGCGACGGTACGCCTCGGTGGCCGGAACTCGCAGATAAACGACCGCGTCTTCTTTCGGAAGATTGTAGATTTCGTACTCAAGCTTCGTGAGCCAGCGGAGGAAAGGGTCGCGTTTGTCGGCCGACACGCGCGCACATTGATGCGCTAGATTCGAGGCGATGTAGCGGTCGGCGACGAGCGTCTTGCCGGCGCCGAGGATAGCCTCCATTTTCGGCTTGGCCTCGAAGCGATCGCCGGCATAAAGCAGCGAGGAAAGATGCGCGTCCACATCATCGCCGGTGCCGAATTCGCCGTTCAGGAAGCGCGCCACCAGGTTGCCGAAGAAGCCGTCGTAGCGCGGGAAGCTGATGCGTTCGTGCGAGAGGCGGCGCTCGGTGAGCGCGGCCGTCAGCAAATCGAGCTGCGTGCGCTTTCCGGAGCCGTCAATTCCTTCGAGGACGATGAATTTCCCGCGTGGCGTCATGCGCGGCGGACAGTCTAGCATATTGGGTTCGGACGCGTGGACGGCGCCCACGATGGCGCGGAAGTGGGTCAGTTTCCGAATACCGCGTTAATCGGGACTTGACTGGAAAGATGTGGTAGAGACGCGTTTGATGCAGTGCCGCCCTCGAATCTGTCAGACTGAATACTACGAGGCGTTGTGTCATGGGTCTTGACCTGGTTGTAGAGAGCTGCACAAAGCCTGGGTATGAGATGGAATGGCGCCGGCTATTGGAGCGCTCGTTTGCTGATGAAAAGCTATCGGAGGCAGAGATTGCGCACTTCAATGAGATTTCCGTTCCCGCCTATCAGCGCATCGGAGCACCGCAGGTTGGACGCGACAGCGCTGCAAATCAATGGATACTGGATGCACGAATGGCGAACACACCCGAAGAGGTAGCTGCTGTGTTGAAGAAGTTCGACGGCTACTACGTCGTGCGTCTCGTAAAATGTGATGGCGTGCCTATGTACTCTCACGGAGGTTTGTACGCGGGAGCCGACGAGACCAGTTTCCGTGGGGCATTTCTGAAGAATTGCCAGGATGTGCTGAGCAAGGCCTTGTTAGAAGACGCATGGAACCACAAGTTTCCGGAACAAGCGGTCGCGTATGGAAAGAGACTGCTTGCAGCAGCCGATACTGCGGAAGCTGGTAGTAGAGTCCCTACGCCGCGGCGTACGCTTCTCTCGCGCTTAGGGCTGTCCAAACAGCGCGAGCCGGTCCCCATTGCAGATCAGCTTGGTATAGTTCGTTCAGCCGGGCGCTGGTTCGTTTTCTGGGGTGAGCGCGGCCACGCAATCCGCGCATGGGTCTAGAACTCACTTCTCCGGTTAGTTAACCAGGCACTAGCAGGACTAAGAGCGATAAAATGGCACCCGGAGCTGCAGTCATATGAGCATGAGCCTAAATCGCTTTAGAAGGATTGTGCTTTACACGACTACTGGAATTGTTCTCCTGCTTGCGGTTGCTGGACTGCTCTTTGCTGTTGAGCAGAAGCGAACACAAGCAGAAACGGGTGAGGTTCTCTCGGCATTTTTCTCGCAAGAAGTCCTGCACGACATGGACCATTGGGGTGCAGGGCGCACAATCGAGATTGTCGTTCTGCGCAATCCAGCTTGTCTCATTTGTTCTGTGGATGGAAATGGACCCGACAGACTATCCTGGTTTGGACAATCATTGAAATCGCGATGGAGTTCCGTCTCCGACGCCTGGTTTGCACAATCATCACGAATTACCCGAACCAATTTCTTCCTGAACAGCGTATTTTCGACAAACATCAGCGCAAACTTGCGTCTGCCAAACGGGGCTCGGGCGGTTTTCGTTAACCCGAGCGACATCTTATGGACTAAAACAAACGACTTTGAGGCGAGATTCCCGAACAATTTTGGGTATTTTGTTGTCTCGTACGTCGGGCTAAATCTGAGGAAGACCGAGGCACTACTGTACATTGACCACGTCTGCGGGGGATTGTGTGGTGGTGGCGAGTACGTTCTAATGCGCAGGACAGGCGGCATGTGGCACGTTATTGATCGCCGCAGCACGTGGGTGTCATGAAGAATCCCTCGTTACCAAGTGCCTGGTAAGTTCTATAAAGGGAGAAGTCAAGAAAAAACACTTCTCCGCTGGCTGGAATTTTTCTTGCTTCTCAGCCCACGTAATGGAGCAGGATCTGTTCTGACCGTCCGCACCAGGTGCTCGGTTGCTGGACACTGTGGCCCAGTGATTTGAGGTTCTTCTCCCAGCGGTTTTCATCGCCTGTTCGCAACGAAGCCGGTCTGTTCCGAAACCAGCAAAGCAGAACCTCGGTCAAGTGGCGACCATAGTTCTATCTGGGACTCGTGGCCCATCGCTTTTTCTGGTTATCCGAGAGGGCCTAGGGTCGCCTGGGAGACTAGATGCCCGAAGCACGCAGCGCCTAACTAACCAGCTGAGACTCGCTCTCGAACCAGAGTGTCTCGAGAACCAGACGGCCACCGCCAGAGAAGATCTCCGGGATGGAGCGGAAGCGCTCAGAGACACTCAAGCTGTTTGTGGTTTCAGATATTGGGCGTCGAAGCACACTCCTCTCTTCCATATGATCAACACAATCGTGGCAATCTTCCTGGCCAAGGTCAGCCGCGCCATCTCCGGTCGCATGCCCTTGGTCAACAATTGCGCATAGAACTCCGCGAAGGGACCGGGCTTGGTCGCAGCCACGATGGCCGCTCCCTTGAAAAGATTCTTCAGATCGTGATTGTAATTTCGGTTCAGTCCGCGAATCTCGACCTGCCTCTTCTTCCGTTCGAGCTGTCCTTTCACAACCTGGTGATCAGCGCTGCTACTTGTCTCGATGCCGACACCGCCATAGGTCCATAGCTGCCGCTTGGTGCGGAACCGGTGCGGGGTCTGCAGAATGCCCAGCAGCGCAGCCGCCCGGATCGGACCGATCGAGGGGATCCCGCAGAGCCGTTTCCAGGCCTGATGTTTCTTGCTCTCCGCCAGCAGATCCCGCCGCACCTCTTGACGCAGGCATCGCAACGCATCGAGCTGCTGGTAGTAAAACTCCGCCCGCCGGCGCACCCCCGGTTCGCGGATCTTCCCGAGCCACTCGGCACGATGACGCGATGCATAGACCTGCTTGCCGATACAAGGAATGGCCCAGCTGCGGTACAGCGCCTTCACCCGGGTCATCACCCGGCTGAGATCTTGGGTGATGGTCAGATAACTGCGCACCAGTTCCTTCAAGGTTCGCAGGCCGTGGTCTCCGTGATAGACCGAGCGCAGTTGGTTGTGGTGCAGCAGTTCGGCCAGCTTCCGGGCGTCAACGCGGTCATTCTGGTTGCCTTCCTGCAACAAGGCATTCCGACGCGGATCGCATACTACTAATTGCGTGACGTGAGGCTTCAAGAGGTCGTACAACCAGGCGGCCCAGGTTCCTTCCTCAAACGTGACGTGCAAGTCTCCACGCAGCCCATCAAAAAACTGCAGAATCATGCTGGCTTTGGTCTCGATGACACATTCCAGCACGATCTTGCCGAAAGCATTTCTGACCGCGATGGAAATGCTTTCCTTATGCACATCCATGCCGATATACTTTTTGCTATCCATTGAGGGCGTTCCTTTCTGTAGGGGTTGAGGCAAGCACCCAAACCCTACTCCAAAAGGGGCGCCCTTTTATATTGCGTCGCGTAATCGGAAACTGACTTAGCAGGGCGCGGCGATGAGGCTGAAATCGTCCGTGTTAGAATTCGCGCTGTGACGGTTGATCCGGCCACGATTGAGTCGAACCTCGCAGGGATCCGCGAGCGCGTGGAACGCGTGGCGTCGCGTTCTGGTCGTTCGGCTGACGAAATTACGATTGTCGCGGTGTCGAAGACTTTTCCTGCTGAGGCGATTCGGGCGGCCTATTCTCTTGGGCTGCGGCACTTTGGCGAGAATCGCGTGCAGGAGTTTGAGACCAAGCATCCGGCGCTCGGCGATCTTGACGCGACTTGGCACCTTATCGGGCATCTGCAAAGTAACAAGGCGCGGCGGGCGGTGCAGCTATTTGGGGCTGTCGATTCGGTGGACAGCCTGTCTCTCGCCGAAAAGCTCAACAGCATCTGCGCGGAACTCGCGGCTGATCATCCCGGCCGGCTTAGCGTCCTGATTGAAGTCCGGCTCGCGCCTGAAGATTCGAAGGCCGGGGTGATCGAGGAGGAAGTTCCGGAGCTTGTCGAAGCTACGCTTGACCTGCCCCATCTTGAGATCCGCGGATTCATGGCCATTCCTCCCTTCTTCGAGGCACCTGAGCGCGTGCGGCCTTATTTTCGGAGATTGCGCGAGTTGGGCGATGAGATGCGCGGCCGGTTCATCACCGGCGACTCGCCGCTTCTTCGTGAGCTATCCATGGGCATGAGCCACGATTTCGAGATCGCAGTGGAAGAAGGGGCGACACAGATTCGCGTGGGGACGGCACTGTTCGGCGCGCGGGCGAAAGCATGATCGAAATCAGCGAGCGCGATGGATGCGTCTGTTTCCTGGTGAGGGTACAGCCGCGTGCTAGCCGCGATGGGATTGCGGGCGAAGTCGAGGGGGCGTTGAAAATCCGGCTTACGGCGCCGCCGGTGGACGATCGTGCGAACGAGGCGTTGCGGCGGTTTCTGGCAACGGAATTGAACATCCCGATTTCGGCTGTTAGAATCGCCGGGGGCGAGAGAAGCCGGACGAAGAGGATCGAAGTGCAAGGCGTGGAGCGCGGGCGGATTTTGGGGCTGCTGACACGCGACGTTTAGTCGATGGTTCAGTTCTTCACTGGTAGTAATCGTAGGGAGTCCGCGGTCGTGCGGGGCTTTGATTTTACGAGTCGGTCGTCGGAGGGCGCGGCAAGCGGCGCCCCTACGAATGCAACGTCAGAGGCAAGAGCAGATTCCTCGCCTCTTCACGAGCGAGCGCGTCGCACGGCCGACCAGGCGGAACATAACCGCCAGATTCGAGAACAATCATGCCTGATATAAAAGCGATTCAATCGGCGCTGCGTGCTGACGGACTGGATGGGTGGCTTTTCTACGATCATCATCGCCGCGATCCCATCGCCGGGCGCATCCTTGGGCTGTCGGCGAATGGATTGGCTTCGCGTCGATGGTTCTACTTCATTCCGTCGAAGGGCGAACCTCGAAAACTCGTCAATAGAGTTGAAGCGGGAATGCTCGATTCCCTGCCGGGCCGCAAGACCGAATATTCGAGCTGGGAAGAGCTGCACAAAAATCTTCGCCGATTGTTGGGCGGGGCGAAGAAAGTGGCGATGCAGTATTCGCCGAAGAACAATATTCCATACATCGGCCTCGTTGATGCGGGTA
The DNA here is from genome assembly GCA_963812645.1 of uncultured Acidobacteriota bacterium. Taxonomy (GTDB): domain Bacteria; phylum Acidobacteriota; class Terriglobia; order Acidiferrales; family UBA7541; genus Palsa-147. The sequence continues at coordinate 339,722 of CAWEVU010000008.1, read as the reverse complement.
CCGTCGAGTTGGTGCGCAAGCTGGGAGCGAAAGTCGAGAGCTCGGCCGACCTAGTGCAACTTTTCGAGGCGAGCTGGACGCCAGAACAGCTTGAGTCGCATCTCGAAGCGGGAAAAATCATCGATCGCATTACGAGCGTCGCATTTGCGCGGGCCGGAGCAATCATTCGCGAGGGCAAGGCGCTCAGCGAATTCGAATTGAAGGAATGGATACTCGGACAGTTCGAGGCGAATGGGCTGGAGACCGCGGACGGGCCGGTCGTCGCGGTGCCGCCGAACAACGGCAATCCGCACTACGATCCGACGCGGGAACATTCGAAGGCAATTCATGCCGGGGATCTGCTGCTGCTCGATATCTGGGCAAAATTCAAGAAGCCAGGAAGCGTCTATTACGACATCACCTGGGTCGGCTATCTGGGCGAGCGCGTGCCGGAGAAGTACGCAAAGATTTTTGGCATCGTGAAACAGGCGCGAGATGCGGCGGTGCGATTTGTGAAGGAATCCGTCGCGGCAAAGCGCCGGATTCACGGCTGGGAAGTGGATCGCGCGGCGCGCAGCGTGATCGAAAAGGCGCGCTACGGCAAATATTTCGTCCACCGCACCGGCCACAGCATTGGGCAGGACGTTCACGGCAACGGCGCGAATATGGATGGGCTCGAGACGCGCGACGATCGCTGCCTCGTGCCGCACACCTGCTTCTCAGTCGAGCCGGGAATTTATCTGCCGGAATTCGGAGTTCGCAGCGAGGTCAATGTTTATGTGGGAGAGGGCGAAGCTCGCACGACCGGCGCGGTACAACAGGAAATCATCCCCATTCTCGCCTGAGGCATTGTGAGCGAATCTGTGATTGCGGCCGTGCCCGAGCGGCGCGGCATTCCCCCAATTCTTGCGGCCGTCGCGGGCTGGATTTTGCCGGGGCTGGGTCATTTGCTGCTGAGGCGGTGGGGACGTGCTTGTGCGATCTTCGGCGTGGTCGCGGGATTGGCGATGATGGGTTATTTGTTGCGCGGCGTTGTGTTTCCGATCCATCTGCACGATTTGCGCGCGGATCCGTTGAATTTTCTCGGGGGAGTAGGCGACGCAGGCTCGGGCGTTTTCTATGCTCTCGCGAGCATCTTGGAGAAGGCGGGATCGGATGTCTCGCGGGCTGCCGGCGATTATGGCACGCGCTTTATTGCCGCCGCCGGCGTCGCGAATTATCTATGCATCGCGGATGCATTCGAGATCGCGAGCGGCAGGAAAGCATGAGCGCGCGGCGCAGGCCTCGCGGCAAGCGATAATCCCGTGCCTACTCATCTTTTGTTGATGCTGGTATTCGCGCTGCTGATCTCGGTGGCGCTTGCGGCGTTATTGCGCGCGACGACCAAGGAACGGTTGCGGTATGCGGTCCGGTCGTTTGCGCTGTTCGTCTTCCTGGGACTCGCCATTGCCTGGCTGCTCTATCCCTTCTCGCAATAGTCGATAAATTGAGCGGAATCGCTGTTTGACAGCTTTTTCGAGCCGATGCTACAGTGAATTTGGACGCCGAGGTAGCTCAGCTGGTAGAGCAGCCGATTCGTAATCGGCAGGTCGCCGGTTCAATCCCGGCCCTCGGCTCCATTGCTGCGCTTCCTACATCGCTTGCCTCATTCTGTCCGGCTAAAAGACACCCTGTCCGCGCGTGATTTGTGCCCTTGGCGTTGAGACCGGTCGTAAGACGCAGGCAGGAGTGCCTGCGCTACCGATGCGTGCCATTCTCGGACATGCTTGAGCTATCTCTCTCGGTTTGGGTGTAGACTCTACGGATTAAAATCGTGTCCGGTGGCTCATTGGGGCCATTTGGAAGGACGCGGGTTGAGTCTCTGGGGTCGTTAGCGGATGGGCCCGGCCGGATCGGCCTGGGACCCCATCAGGGGCGGAAGTAGTGCTACTGGCGGGGGATCCGGAGTTGAGTGTTTTGAAGATTAGGTCAGTTTCCCCGAGCGTGCGGAGGTTTGGACGCTCGATCATGCGCATGTAACGCTGCCTCTACCAGTAGCTCCTCCCCGAGAACGCGCAGTGGGGAGAATCTGCGTCAAAAGCCTCTGAGGCGAGAGGTGTGAGCTGAAGAAGCTGGGCAAATACGAGGTGATCGGCGAGCTGGGACACGGCGCCATGGGCGTCGTGTATCGCGCGCGGGACCCGATTATCAACCGCCTCGTTGCGCTGAAGACCATAACGGCCGGCATTGCCAACGATCCAAATTTGCTGCAGCGCTTTTACCGCGAGGCGCAATCCGCCGGCGGCCTGCAACATCCCAACATCGTAACGGTGTACGACATGGGGGACGAGGGCGGCGTTCCCTTCATCGCCATGGAATTGGTCGATGGCGAAAGCCTGGAACACCTGATTGCGCGGCGCTCCGACCTTCCGGTTTCGCTGAAGCTGGTCTATGCGCTGCAAGCTTGCCGGGCGTTTGACTTCGCGCATAAGCGCGGCATCGTCCATCGCGATATCAAGCCCGCCAACGTCATGGTCAGCAAGGAAGGCGTCGTGAAGGTGGTGGACTTCGGGATCGCGCGCGTACTGGAGAGCTCGAAGACGCAGACGGGCATGTTGATCGGGACGTTCGCCTACATGTCGCCGGAGCAGTATCAGGGCGAGCACGCGGACGAGCGCTCTGATCTTTGGTCCTTCGGCGTGCTGCTTTACGAGTTGATGGCTTACCAGCGGCCGTTCCCCGGCGAATCTCCCGCGAGCCTGATGCACGGAATTTGCCAGGTTGAGCCGAAACCGCTGCGCGAAGTGGCGGCGGATTGCACCCCTGCGCTGGAAGCCGTTGTGTACCGCTTGCTGCGCAAGCTGCCTGCCGAACGTTATCAATCGATGGAGGATGTGCTTCTCGATCTCGATCCGATCTGCCGGGCATTGCAGGCGGAGACGGTGATCGATCTGGTCGCGCAGGCTCGTCAATCCGCGACGCAGGGCGATTATTCGCAGGCGCGCGATTTTCTGCGGCAGGCTCTGCAGATTGACCCGACGCATACCGACGCCAGGGCTTCGCTCGAAAAGGTCAATGCCGAGCTGCGGCGCATTCTGATCCGGCCCAAGGCGCAACAGCACGTTGAGAAAGGCCGCGCGCTGCTGGAAGAGGGCAAGATTCAGGAAGCCAAGGCCGAAGTGGAGAACGCTCTGCAGCTCGATTCGAGCTTCACGCCCGCGCAAGAGCTACAGCAGAAGGTGCAGGAGGAATTTAACCGCGCGCAGTCGATCGCCGAGTGGCTGCAGAATTCCAAGCAGCGCCTAGCCGAGGGAATGCCGGAAGAAGCGGAGACGCTGCTTGCAAAGGTGCTGGAGCTCGAGCCGTCCAACCGCCAAGCCCAATCACTTCTGAAGCAGGTAGCGAGCGAAAAAGCGGAACGCGCGCGACGATTGCGGCTTCTCGAAAAAATGCAGGAAGCTCGCGGGCTTTGGACGCAGCAGAATTACGAAGCCTGCATCGAGCTTCTCACGGGGCTGCAGAAGGAATTTCCGGACGAAGACGAGATCCAGCGGCTGCTCGACACGGTGCACGAAGATCAGGCCGAACAGCACCGCGTGCAAACGCTGGACAAGGCGCGGAATCTGCTGGCGGCCGGACACCACGAGGAATCCAAGGCACTGCTCGTCGGGCTGCGCAAGCAATTTCCGAATGAAGAGGAGATTCCCAAGCTTCTCGAAGACATCCGCGAGGATCAGGCTAAGCAACACCGGTTGCAGAGTCTCGCTGAGGCTCGAAGCTTCCTCGCGAACCGGCGCTACGACGAGTGCATCTCGCTGCTCACGAAGCTGCAAGGCGAATTCCCGAACGAGGAAGAGGTTTCGCGGCTTCTAAACACGGCTTTGGAAGATCAGCGCGAGCAGCGGCGCCAGCAGGGACTCGCCGAAGCGCGCACGCTTCTGGCTTCCCGGCGCTATGACGACTGCAAGAAGCTGCTGGCGGAACTTGGCAAGCTCTATCCGAATGATTCGGAGATTCCGGATCTAGTGAATGCGGTGCGCGCCGACCAGGAGGAGCAGCGTAAGCTCAAGGGTCTGGCAGAGGCGCGGGATCTGGTCGCCGCGAAGCGGTATGAGGACGCGATGGCGCTCCTCGCCAAGCTGAAAGCTGATTTCCCCAATGATCTGAATATTCCGAAACTCCTTGAGACCGCCACCGAAGACCAAAGGCAGCAGGTCCGGCAGCAGCGCATCGCGGAAGCTCGGAATTTGCTCGCGGCGCAACAATTCGACGCTTGCAACGCGCTCCTCGGCGAGTTGCGCAAGCAATTTCCTGACGATGGCGAACTGCGCGGTTTGGTCGAGGCGGTGCGAGCTGGGCAAGAGGAGCAGCGGAAGCTCAAGAGCCTTGCGGAAGCGCGTAGCCTACTGGCGTCGCGGAAATACGAAGAATGCAACACATTCCTCGCGGACCTGCGTAAGCAATACCCCGACGATGGCGAAATACGCGGTTTGCTCGAGGCGGTGCGAGCGGGACAGGAAGATCAGCGGAAGTTCAAGAGCCTCGCGGAAGCACGCAGCTTGATGGCGTCGCGCCAATATGACAAGTCCATCGAGATGCTGACGGCGCTGGGGAAGGAGTATCCCAGCGACCCTGACATCCCCAAGCTTCTGCAATCGGCCGGCGAATCCCAGAAAGAGCAGCGGCGGCGGCAGGGATTAACTGGGGCGCGCAGCTTGCTGGCCGCGCGGCGTTACGACGACTGCAATTCCCTGCTCGGCGATTTGCAGAAGCAATTCCCCAACGACAAAGAAATTCTCGGCCTTTCCGATGCCTTGCGCGCCGATCAGGAAGAGCAGCGCAAGCTCAAGGGACTGGCGGAGGCGCGGGAATTGCTGGCGGCGCGGCATTATGACGAGTCCGTCGCCCGCCTGACGCTGTTGGCCAAAGAATTTGCCGCGGACGACGAAATCCCGCGCTTGCTCGCCACCGCGCGCGAAGGCCAGGCCGAACAGCGCAGGCTCAAGGGATTGTCCGATGCGCGCGCCCTGTTGGCTTCCAAGCGCTACGACGAATCCATCGCGATGCTAAAGGAACTCGGCAAGCAATTCCCCGACGATCGCGAAATTCGCAAGCTGCTCGCTAGCGCGGAAGAAGAGCGCGCCGAGCAGGAAAAGCAGCAGAAGCTCGTCGAGGCCCGGACGCTGTTGGCCGCGCAGAAATTCGCCGAGTCGTTGGCGCTGCTCGAGGCTCTGCGCGCCGCGTACCCGAAAGATTCCGCGGTCCAAAAGCTGCACAAACTCGCGCAGCATGAACAAGAGAAGCAGGTCCGGCAGGAGCGCCTGCAGCGCGAGATCGAATCCCTGAAGAAACTCGTGAATGAGAAAAAGTACCCCGAGGTCGTCAGGCGCGGAGGAAGCCTGCTGATTGAATTCGGGGGCGAAGCCGATCTCAGCAGACTGATTGAATTCGCGCGCAGCCAGCAGGCTCAAATCGAGCAGGACGTCCGGCTGCGCAAAACAATCGAAGAGGTGAAGGCCCACGCCGGCGCTGGCCGCTTCCCGGAGGCCAGCCGCGCCGCCGAGGCCGGGCTCAAGGCGTTCCCCGGCAACGCAGAATTGGCGAGCCTGCGCGAGCAAGCGGAGCTCCAGGTCAAGAAGCAGCAGACGCGCCAGGACATGGAGCTGCGCATCCGCGACATCAAGATCAAGATCAATCGCGAGAAGTTCAGCGAGGCCGTGGACCTGGCCCAGCAATCGATCGCCACTCTCGGACCGAACACGGACCTGACCCAGCTCCTGAATTCCGCGCTGGTCGAAATGAAGGCGCGCGAGAAGAAACGCGAGCAGGAGCAGAGGCTCGAGGAAATTCGCGCGAAGGCCCTGCAAGGCAATTTCGACGACGCCACGATATCGCTCGACGAAGCGGTCCAGACCAATTTGATCGAGGCCTACGATCCTCGCGCGCAACGGCTCGCGCAAGAGATCGAAACAGCGAAGGCGGCAGCGACCGCGGGAACCAGCGCCGAAACGCCGCCTGCCGCCCCGACCCTTTCCCGTGAATATGCATTCTTGCAAGGAACGCCGCAACCGCTGACTCCGCCTCCGGCCGAGAAGTCGGAAACCGAGAAGGCGCCCACCGCGCAAGCGTCTGCGAGTCAACCGACCATTTCTGCGCAGCCCGTGGTTCCTCCGCCGCTACCGCCGCCCGCGGAGGTGAAACCCCCGGCGGCTGTGACCCCTGCGTCTCCGCGAGCTCCGGTCTCGAAACCGAAGGAGCAGCTGGCAACCGCGCGGCCGGTCTCAGCGCCGCCGCCGAAGGCGAAAGAACCCGTTCGCACGCCTGCCCCAGCACCGGCGCCCGTCGAAGCACAGAAAAAAACTGCACCAGCGCCCCCCGCTGCTGCCGCTCCGGTCTGGAAGAAGCCCCCCGTATTGGCGGCTGCAGGATTGGCTGTCGTGCTCGCAGTCTGGGCCGTCGTGCATTTCATGTCGCCGTCGCAGCCCAATCCGGTTCCCTCTTCGGCACCCGCGGACACGGCCACGCCGACGAAGCATGCGCCCGCGCCAGCGCCCGTAAACCCGCTCGAGGTGCAACAGCGCAGCGCGATGGATGCCGCAGACAAACTCATCGCCGCGGGCGATTTGAACGGCGCGCTGCTGAAGCTGCAGCAAGCTGAGAAACTGAATGGCCCGCTCACCGAAGACATCAAAAAGCGCGAAGCCACGACCGCAGAATCGATGCGCAACTCTGCACTCGCTGCGCTACGCCAGCAGGAAACGCTGTTATGGCGGCAGGCGACCGCGGCTGTGGATGGCAGCCGGTTTGACGCCGCGAAACGCGATCTCCAGAAGATTCTGGCGCTCGGCGATGGAGGCGTGCGCAAGGACGACGCGCGCAAGTATCTCGACGAGGTCATCCCGCGCCGCCAGCAAGAGGAAACTCTCTTCCGCCAGGCTAAACAGGCCGCGCAATCGAGCGATCCGAAGACTCTCCAAAAGGCCCTGGATCTCTCTGGGCAGGTCGTAGCCCTGAACGGGCCGCGGCGTCCGAAAGCCGAGCAGCTTGAGACCGCCACGCAGGCGAGACTGCAGCAACTCCAGCAGGATGCTCTCAAGCAGCAAATTGCGAGCCTCGAAAGCGCTGCGCGGCAGGAACTCAAGCGCGGAGACCTCAATGCCGCCCGGCAAAAAGCCGATCAGATCAGGAATGCCGGTGGCGACGCGTCGGCGCTGTCCGCCGATATTGACAAGGCCCAGGCAGATCAAGCCCGGCTCGCGCAAGCGGAGAACGACTTCCAACAGGCTCTCGCCAATTATAAGGCCACCGGTGCGACAGATAAGGCCGGCCTGGAGAAATCCCGCGCGGCGTTCGATGCCATCGCTCATTCAAATAGTCCGCACGCAAGCGACGCGCGGCAATACGCCAGCTCGATTAACAGCAAATTGGAAGCCCTCAACCAGCCGCCGCCGGTCGCCGCTCCGCCAAAGCCGGATCTCGATGCGATCAGGGCCGCCGATATCGCCGCGATCCGCACGCTCGTGGAGCAATCCTATCCCGAGGCGTTCGCGCACCGCAGCGCCGACGCACTCGGCCGGATTTGGCCGGAGATGGGATCGCAACGGCACGGCAAGTACAAAGCGGCGTTCGACGGCGCTAGCTCGATTCAAATGCAAGTCCAGATTCAGGGAGCAATCGAGCTTAGCGCCGACGGCTCGACGGCCACGGTAAATGCCGCCGTCGCCGAGCAATACACGCCAAAAGGCGACAAGCCGCACAGCAGCAGCGACCAAGCGGTGTTTCAGCTGCAGAAGTCGGGCCAGGGATGGGTAATCAAAGAGGTTCGGTAGAGAAAGTAATCGGCTGAGCGAATCGGCGTCTTGACAATTCATCAAGGCACTATAGACTCGGCAAATTGTTTCACCGGGGTGGGAGTGTGCGCTTCGCCAGAGCATCGGAAGAATAATTCTGGCATCGAGCCGGCCTAAATCTATCTGGAGAGGTATCGCCTCATGTTCAAGCGAATCATTCTGGGAACCTTCGTCCTGGCGCTATTCGGAGCCGGCAGCGCCTCCGCGCAGACGTGTCCACTGAACGGCACGTCGAGCAATAAGCTGGTTTGCTTGATCCCACAAGTCTACGGTCCATTTGGGTTTGGCGATACAACGAATCCGACGCAGTCCGTCCTGTTCACCGGCGATCATCACGAGGCGCATTTCTCCAGCGACTTCCTCACGACGTTCGGGCCCATCAACGAAGCAGTCGGCATTCAAGTTTCGCAACTGCCAACGGCCTCGCCTTCTTCCGGCATCAGTTTTCATTACGACAGTTCGCTGAAGACTTTCGTGCCCTCTACGGACGAAAGTCTCGGACCCATCGTCGGCGAGCGGGCCGGAACGATCGGGCGTAACAAATTTTTCCTGGGCTTCAGCTACCAGTATTTCGGCTTCACCAGCATCGATGGGCAGGACATGGGCAAGATTCCCACCGTCCTTCAGCACCAGCCGTTCCCGCCGCCATTTACCATCCCCGGCATCTCCTCGTGTCCGGTTCAGACCAACTTGACGGGCACGTACACCGCCAATCCTTGTTTCGTGCGCGACTTCATTCAAACGACGAACGACATCAACCTCAACGTTCACCAGTACACGATTTACGTGACCTACGGCATCACATCGCATCTCGATGTTTCGGCGGCGATTCCGCTTCTTGACGTGAAAATGGGAGTCACATCCAGCGCCACGATTGTTCCGAATTCTGCCGCGCCCGCGGCGGCCAACGCGCCTGGCAATGTGTGGCATTCCTTCAACGGCTATGCTGGAAACCCAAATAGCAATCCTCTGCTCCTCCCACAGTGCGTGTCGCAGATTCCCTGCCTCCAGGCCACGTTTAAGGATTCCGGCAGCGCAGCGGGAATCGGCGACGTCGTGCTCCGGGCAAAGTTCACGGTCTATCGCGGAGAACGCCTGGGCTTTGCCGGCGGAATGGATTTCCGGTTGCCGACCGGCGACGCACTAAATTTCCTTGGCTCGGGCACGCTGGGGGTGAAACCCTTCGGGATCGTTTCTTACAGCGCGCGGGTTTCGCCGCACGCCGAGGTCGGGTTCGAATGGAATGGGCAGTCCGAGCTTGCCGGGCAAAACTTAGTCCCTGGGCAGACGAGCGGCGTCGTTGACAAGAAAGGGCCGATCCCGAACCGCTTCCTCTACATTGTCGGCGCCGACGTGGCCATCGTGAAGCGGCTCACCGGCGCATTTGATATCTATGGCCAGCGGCTCTTTCACTCGCCGGAACTTATCTCGCAGCCGTTTACCGATCTGGGCAACTGCTCCGGGCCCACCAATGCCGCCGCAGTCGCTTGCGCCGTATTCACGCCCGGCACGTCGCATCCGGATGTGTCGGAGAAATTCTCTGATATCAACATCACCAACGCATCGCTGGGTCTGAAGTACCGCGCGTTTGGTCACTTCGTCGTAACCGGCAACGTGCTCTTAAAACTTGACAATGGAGGGTTGCGGTCTCGCGCCATCCCTCTGGTTGGCGCTTCCTATAGCTTCTAGCTCAATCGCATGCGGCCCTGGGCGAAATTGAAGGCGAAGCACAGCGCGGACTCGGGCGCGCAGAAGAGTGGTTCGCCGAAAATCGAGCTCGGCGCGACCACGCACGTGGGACGCGTCCGCGAGAGCAACGAAGATCATTTCCGCGTCGTTCCCGAACTCCAGTTGATGATTGTCTCCGACGGGATGGGCGGAGAAGCTAGCGGCGAAGTGGCGAGCGAACTGGCGGTCGAGACGATCGTTGAGCATTGCACCGAGCCGTCTCGTCTCGCCGCATCTTCCGCTCCGGGCACGCAACGCCCCGAATTTTCAGAACGCACCAATTGCCTCCTGACTGCCGTCCAGTCCGCGAATCGGCGCATTCATGTGGCTTCGCTGGAAGATCCGGAGAAGCACGGCATGGGCGCGACTGTGGTCGCCGCCTGGCTCGAAGGTCTGCGGCTCAGCCTGGTTCACGTCGGAGATAGCCGCGCCTATCTCTTCCGCTCCGGCTCTCTCGAGAGGTTAACTTACGATCACACGCTGGTTGCCGAGCAAGTCCGCATCGGAATATTGACGCCGCAGCAGGCGGACACCAGCGCGTGGCAGAGCGTCCTGATCCGCGCGCTGGGCACGAACGAGCAAGTGGACCTCGACGTCGAAGAGCGCCAACTACTCCCAGGAGATGTCCTGCTGCTTTGCTCGGACGGACTTACGCGGATGGTGCGTGACCCCGAGATCGGCAATGTTCTGGCGAATGCGCCTTCGGCTCAGGAGGCGGCCGAGCGTCTGGTCACTTTGGCGAATCAAAGCGGCGGCGAGGACAACGTCACCGTCGTGGTCATGCGCATCCCTCCCGGATACACAGAAGCCTGAAATCACTCTCCTCTCCCTCGGAATTGTCGCTGCCGGCGAACCGCACTCAAGGGTTTTTGGCGATTGCCGAACCTAATAAATGTGACCCAGCCGCTGCAATTCTGCACTTTTTACGTGGATGGCCTGCTCTTCGGTATTGACGTCCAGCACGTCCAGGAAGTGATCCTGAATCAGCCGATGACGCGTGTGCCGCTGATGCCGGAGGTTCTGCGCGGTTTGATCAATCTTCGCGGGCAGATCATCCCGGCCATTGATCTACGAATGAAACTTGAGCTGCGCGAGCGGAATAACACCACGATGCCGGTCAATGTGGTCGTGCGCACGGCCGACAGCGCCGTGAGCTTGCTCGTTGACGATATCGGTGACGTTCGCGAGGTGGCCGCGGAAGATTTCGCCCGGCCTCCTGAGACGCTGCGAGGCGCGGCCCGGGAATTAGTCTCCAGCGTGTACAAGTTGCCGAACGAACTCTTACTCGTCCTCGACACCGAGAAGGCCGCCAGTACCGGAGTCGCTACAGCATAGAAGCGTGCCCGCGTTTCGAGACCCTCGTGTGGAACACTTCGCGACGCGAGCCAAGTGCGGCGGGTTTTGTTGCGCCGGCCCTTTAGGCCAGCATCTTCGTGCGGCGAGTCCTACCTGTCGCAACCTGCGGATCGATGCTGCAAATCAGAGCCGTATCTTCATGCGGCGAATGCCAGCCTAAAAGGCTGGCGCTACAAAATGCTCAGACACGCTTCGCTACCCGCCGCCGACGAGTTGAACGATTTCGTAAGCGTCGCCGTCGGCGACGCGAGTATCCGCCCAACGCGCACGCGGCAAGACATCCAGATTTCGCTCGACGGCCACGCGACCCGTATTCATTTCGAGATGAGCCAGCAGCGCAGCCACCGAGAGCCCTTCGGGCACATCTCGCGGCTCTCCATTGATCTTGATCTTCACACCGTACCCGCCGGCGTCTTCTTGCGCGCGCGCAAATTGAAGCGGATTTCACCCTCACCTGCGTCGGAAGTCGCCTGAACTACGAGCACCGCCCCGCCGGCCGCTGCCGCCGGCATCGGAAACTGGATTCGCGCGCGGCCGCCGGCATCGCATTCCGTAGCCACCTGCGGCGAATCCGCCATCCCGTCGAAGTGAACATTCAAGCGGGCGCCCGCGGCAGGAGCGTGCGAGTCATCCCGCCGGTAAACCTCCAATTGCAAATCGCAATGCCCCGCCGCGAGCCATGAACTGGCATTCAGCACCTGAATTCCGACTCCGGGCTTCGGCGCAGGTTTGGCGGGTGCCCTCTGAGGCAATTCGTAATCCTCCAGTTGCAAAGTTCCCGCTCGCAGCGCCTCGACAATATGCCGGTGCTGCTCCTCGACGCGTACGCGGCGAACGGCTTCGCTGGCTTCGATTCCGCCTTCAAGTTCGGAGTAGCTGGTCGAGTGCTTATGCACCACGCGCCCGCCGACATAAATGGCGGTGTCAATCTTCCCGAGATGCGGTCCACGGTCCTCCGTCTGCACGTGATAGGCGCGTTCGCCTACCCGAACATTCGTATTGAACCCGAGATTCATCTCCGCGCTTCTTCTGGAAGAGCTGTGTGCGGCGTTGCGGCACTAAGTAGTTTTTCCGTGATAGTGATTTGACCGCCGCTCGCTCTCGTCGGTATGATAACTACGCCCCTAATTATGAACGGTAACGTACTCGACGCCTACGGCCCGCTCCTGTTGATGTTCCTGGCGGCCATGGGTATTTCCGGCGCGATTCTGACCGTGTCCGTGCTATTCGGCCGTCGCAAGCCGAACGCGTTCAAAGATCAGCCCTACGAATGCGGCATTCGTCCGACTGGCGACGCGCGCCAGCCCTTCTCCGTGCAATATTACCTCGTCGCCCTCATCTTCATTTTATTCGACATCGAGGCGATTTTCCTTTATCCCTGGGCCCTTGTGTACCATGATCTGCGTCTCTTCGGCTTTGTCGAGATGCTGCTCTACATTATAATTTTGCTGGCCGGATACGTTTACCTCTGGAAGAAAGGCGCGCTCGACTGGAATCGCTAGAGCGTTCGCCGGAATCGATACCACAGTGGAAGCGCAGAATTTGGAAAAGGATTCGTTTATCCGCAAGCTGAAGGACTGGGACGCCCAGGCCGTCGCCGAAGTCATCGATTTTCGCGGCGAGACGACCGTCGTCGTTCCGCGCGAGCATCTGCGCCGCGCTGCTGAGTTTCTGAATAGCGATCCCGGATTGCGCTTCACGTTCCTCTCCGATATCACTGCCGTGGATAAGTATCCCATCGAGCCGCGCTTCGAACTGAACTACCACCTGCTTTCGCTCGAGCGGCGCGCGCGGCTGCGCCTCAAGGTGCGCGTCTCGGGCCAGGATCCTGTGGTGCCGTCGGTGGTCTCGGTATGGCCTGCTGCGAATTGGCACGAGCGCGAGGCTTTCGATCTGATGGGCGTGCGTTTCGAAGGGCACCCCGATTTGACGCGCATCCTCATGCCCGATGACTGGGAAGGCCATCCCCTCCGCAAGGACTATCCGGTCGAGGGATACCGCTGATGCCCACGACCGTCGAAACGCCGACCGGCGCAGCCGAAACGATGGTCCTGAATATGGGGCCGCAGCACCCGTCCACTCACGGCGTGCTGCGCGTCGTGCTGGAGTTGAACGGCGAGATCGTCGTCAGTGCAAAGCCGCACATCGGGTATCTGCATACGGGTATCGAGAAAAGCTGCGAAGCGAAGACCTATTCGCAGGCCATCACGCTCACCGATCGCCTCGACTATCTCGCGCCGCTTTCGAATAATCTCTGCTACTGCCTCGCCGTCGAACGAATTCTGAATATCGAGGTGCCCAAACGCGCCCAGTACATTCGCGTCCTACTCACTGAACTGACGCGCATCGCGTCGCATCTCGTCTGGGTGGGCACGCACGCGATCGATCTGGGCGCAATGACCGTCTTTCTCTATGGCTTCCGCGAGCGCGAAGAAATTCTGAAGATTTTGGAAATGGTCTCGGGGCAGCGCATGATGACCAGCTATTTTCGCATCGGCGGCCTGGCGCTCGAGCCGCCGCCGGGTTGGCTCGATCGCGTCGCGCGCTTCCTCGACTCGTTCCCGGCGCGCGTCCAGGAATACGAGGATCTGCTCACGCAGAATCGCATATGGCTCGCCCGCACCAAAGGGATCGGTTGCTTGAGCGCCGAGGATGCGATTGCGCTCGGAGTCTCCGGTCCCACGCTCCGCGGCAGTGGCGTAGATTACGATGTTCGGAAATATTTTCCATACTCAAGCTATGAAGAATTCGATTTTGACGTTCCCGTGCAGAAGGATGGAGATTGCTACGCGCGCTATCTCTGCCGCGTCGCGGAGATGCGCGAAAGCGCCAAGATTGTCCGCCAGGCCATGGCCAAGATTCCGGCCGAAGGCCCGATTCGCACCGAAGCCCCCGGCATCATCCCGCCTTCGCGTGAAGAAATGAAAACCTCGATCGAGGGTCTGATCTATCACTTCAAAATTTACACCGAAGGATTCTCGCCCCCGCCGGGCGAAGTTTACCAGGCCATTGAATCGCCCCGCGGCGAACTGGGCTTCTTCGTAGCCAGCGACGGCTCGGCGAAGCCCTATCGCGTCAAAGTGCGCGCCCCATCCTTCGTCAATCTCCAGGCGCTTCCGAATCTGGTCGTTGGGCGCCTCATCGCCGACGTAGTCGCCTGTATCGGCACCACCGACATCGTCCTCGGAGAAGTGGACCGATGACCCCCGCCGATCTGGGCCGACCAATGCAAATTCCGGCCACACTCGATGCGAAGTTTGCCCAGCTTATCAGCCGCTATCCGATCAAGCGCTCTGCGCTAGTTCCGATGATGATGTACGCGCAGGATTATTACGGCTTCGTCGGCGATGACGTGCTCGCCGAAATCGCGCGGCGTCTCGACCTGAACATGACTCAGGTTATCGAGACGATGGCTTATTACTCGATGCTGCGCCGCCAGCCCGCCGGCAAATATCACATTCAAGTTTGCACCAATGTCTCCTGCATGTTGCGCGGCGGCAATGAGATGCTCGCGCATCTAAAGAAGCGCCTCAGCATCGGCCACAAAGAAGTCACCCCCTCGGGCACGTTCTCGCTGGAAGAAGTCGAATGTATGGGCGCCTGCACTGGCGCGCCATGTCTCCAGGTGAATTACGATTTCTACGAAGATTTGACGCCGATTCTGGTGGATGAGCTTCTCGAGCAGCTGCAGACGGGCATGAAGACCAAGCCCGTCTCGTGCATCACCGGCTCGCTGCACGAGCGCCATGAAATCGAGGTGCCGGTTATCAGCCGCCGCTTCGGCATTCCGAATTCGCGCAAGATCGATGTCTATCGCCAGAACGACGGCTACAAAGCGCTCGAAAAAGCGGTCAAGGAAATGACGCCCGAGGCCATTATCGACGAAGTGAAGAAATCGAATCTGCGCGGCCGCGGCGGCGCCGGATTCCCTACCGGGATGAAGTGGAGCTTCGTTCCAAAAGATTCTCCAAAGGCGAGATATGTTCTCTGCAACGCGGATGAAAGCGAGCCGGGCACGTGCAAAGACCGGCCGCTGATGGAACACGATCCGCACCAGTTGATCGAAGGCATCGCCATCGCGGGCCGCGCCATCGGCTCGAAGCAGGGCTACATCTATATTCGCGGCGAATATCGCTACGTCCTCGACATCATGGACGCGGCTCTCGCCGAAGCTTACGCCGCTGGCTATCTCGGCCAAAATATTCTCGGCACCGATTTCAGTTTCGATCTCTATACTCACACCGGCGCGGGCGCCTACGAATGCGGCGAGGAAAGCGCGCTGATGGAATCGCTTGAGGGCAAGCGCGGCTATCCACGCATCAAGCCGCCCTTCCCCGCTGTCGTCGGCCTCTATGGCTGCCCGACGGTGATTAACAACG
Organism: uncultured Acidobacteriota bacterium; assembly: GCA_963812645.1. Lineage (GTDB taxonomy): Bacteria > Acidobacteriota > Terriglobia > Acidiferrales > UBA7541 > Palsa-147. Next base: position 324,451 of record CAWEVU010000008.1, on the reverse strand, counting down.
TCGAATCGCTCAGCGCTGTTCCTTCCATCATTCTTCGCGGCGGCGAATGGTACGCCGGCCTCGGCACGCCGAAAAACGGCGGCACGCGCATGCTGTGCATCTCCGGCCACGTCAATCATCCGGGCATCTACGAAGTCCCGCTCGGCCTGAATATGCGCCGCGCCATTGATGAGTTGGCAGGCGGCGTGCGCGACGGCAAGAAGCTCAAAGCCGTGATCCCCGGCGGCAGCTCCTGCCCATTGCTCAAGGCCGACGAGATCGACATTCCCATGGATTACGACTCGGTGGCGAAGGCCGGCTCGATGCTCGGCTCGGGCGGCATGGTGGTGATCGACGAAGACACCTGCATGGTGGACGTCGCCCGCCGCATCATGCATTTCTACGCGCACGAATCCTGCGGCTGGTGCATTCCCTGCCGCGAAGGCACCGCCTGGCTGCGCAAAATGCTCGATCGCTTCCACGATGGCGGCGGCTGCAGCGAAGATATCCCGCTGATCGGCGAGCTCGCTCAAAACATGCTCGGCAGAACTTTCTGCCCGCTCGGCGATGCTGCGGCGATGCCCACCATCAGCATCGTCAAAAAGTGGAAGAATGAATTCGAAGATCATTTGAAAGGCAAGTGCGCCTATCGCCCCGCGCACGATTTGCTGGTGCTGGCTTAATCGAAGAACAACCGATCTCATGACCGAACAGAAACAGATCACGTTCACGATCAACGAGCAGAAAGTCGCCGTGCCCGCCGGCACGCTCGTGATCGATGCCGCCAAGCGCATGGAAATGGAAGTCCCGTCGTTCTGCTATTACAAGGGACTTTCGCTCCAGGCTGCCTGCCGCATGTGCCTCGTCGAAGTCGAAAAAATGCCGAAGCTGCAGACGGCCTGCACTCTGGTCGCCACCGAAGGCATGATCGTTCGCACCGACACGCCACAAGTCCACGACGCGCGCAAGAACATGCTCGAGTTTCTGCTCTCGAATCATCCGCTCGATTGTCCGGTATGCGACAAGGGCGGCGAATGCGAATTGCAGGACATGACTTTCCGCTACGGCCTAGATCACAGCCGTTTCGCCGAAGAGAAGCTGCACTATCCCGAAGAAAAATGGTCGCCTCTCGTCTATTACGACGCTCCGCGCTGCATTCTCTGCTTCCGCTGCGTGCGCGTCTGCGATGAAGGCATGGATGTGAAGGCCCTGGGCGTTGGCGCTCGCGGCGTTCACTCCGTGATTCTGCCGAATACATCCGGCGCACTGAATTGCGAAGAATGTGGCGCGTGCATAGACATCTGCCCCGTCGGCGCGCTTACGAGCGGCACCTATCGCTATCAAACGCGCCCGTGGGAAATGACCTATGTCGGCGAACCCTGCGTGCACTGCTCGAATGGCTGCAAGACCACTCTCAGCGTCCGCAACAATGAAATCCTGCGCGCCAATAATCGCGATCAATCCGGCATCAATGGCGAATTTCTATGCGGCAAGGGACGCTTCGGCTTCGATTTTACGAATCACGCGGAGCGCATTCGCCAGCCGCTCATTCGCCGCAACGGCAAGCTCGAGCCCGCCAGTTGGGAAGATGCCTTCGAAGAAATCACGCGGCGCCTGAAGCAAGTTCGCGACAAAAGCGGCGCAAGCGCCATCGGCGTAATCGGCTCGAATCACACCACGAACGAAGAGAACTACCTACTCAATCGCTTCGCGCGATTAAATCTCGGCACGAACAATCTCGATCACCACCGCACGGCCGACTACGCAGGCCTCGCAACAGCCCTGGGCGCAAATGCGCTGCCGGCACAAGCCACCATGGCCGATATCTATGCTGCGAGCACCATCCTCGTAATCGGCAATGATCCCTCGCAACAGAATCCGTTCGTAGCCTGGCAAATTCGCACCGCCATCCGCCATCACAATGCCAAGCTCTACCTGCTCAATGCGCAACCGGCAAAGCTCGAGCGCCAAGCCGCACTCACTGTCCGCGTTTCAGCCGGCGCCGAAGCCGCTGCAGTTCACTGGCTCGCCAGAGGGGAAGGCGATTTCCCGGAAGAAATCACAGCTCGATTGTCGAAGCTCAAGGAAGCGCTCGAGCAAGCCGCCGACGCTGTGATTCTATTCGGCGCGAGCATCTCCGGCCCAGCCGTTCGCGACTTGATCACGTTCGGCTCGCGGCTTCCGGCCTCCACGCGCTTGATGGCCCTCGGCGATTATGCAAACTCGCGCGGCGCAGCAGACATGTGCATCTATCCCGACCGTCTGCCGGGCTATGCCACTCTCTCCGACTCCGCCGAGCGCTCCCGCTACAGCAAACTTTGGGGCGGTGAAATTCCATCTGCACCCGGCCTGACCGCGAAGCAAATGATGGAGGCTGCAGCATCTGGAAAACTCAAAGCCCTGTACGTCGTCGGCGCAAATCCAGTGAAAACCTACGGCGCAAAGCAATCCGAAAAACTCGGCGGCCTCGATCTCCTCGTAGTCCACGATCTCTTTCTCACCGAAACCGCCAAGTTAGCCGACGTTGTTCTCCCAGCCGCATCCACCTACGAAAAAGACGGCACGCTGACCAGCACCTCGGGCGAGATGCAAATGACCCATCGCTCGATCGATCCGCAAGGCCCGCGCAGCGATTTCGATCTGCTGCGCATTCTCTCGTACCAACTTTCGCAGCTCGGCATGGGCCCGGCCATTCGCCTGCGCACTCCGGAAGCAGCCCTCGACGAAATCCGCCAGAATGTCGCGGGCTATCGCGTCTCGCTCGCTAATTTACTCGCGGGAGGCGCTGAGCGCACCGCCGCGGCTCCGCAACAAGTCGAGAATTCATATTCGGCCCCAGCAGGCGCAATTTTTTCGACGCAAGACACGCTGTTTACCAGCGGCACTCTGGGCCGGTATTGCTCCCGGCTCAATTCTTGCAACGAGGCCAAAGAGAAACCGTGGAGTTCGTCGCCCAACATCCAGTCCTGGTGGTATCGCTAGTCAAGATCGTCGTCCTCATCTTTGTATTGATGACGGCGCTTGCCTACCTCACCTGGTTCGAGCGCAAGGTCGTCGCGCGCATCCAAGCGCGCGTCGGGCCGCTGTACGTCGGCGCGCACGGCTTGCTGCAGCCTCTCGCCGATGGCGTCAAATTTCTTTTCAAAGAAGACGTCACCCCGCCGGCCTCGGACCGCTTCGTCTACGTCCTCGCGCCGTTTCTCGCTCTTTCACTGGCGATGGCCACCATCGCGCTGATTCCCTTTGGCCCGGCGACAATCATGATCCTCGGCGTGCCGACGCATCTCGCCATCGCTAACGTCAGTCTTGGCCTGCTTTTCCTCTTCGCCATCACTTCGATGGGTGTTTACGGCGTCGCGCTCGCCGGCTGGTCTTCCAACAGCAAATATCCGCTGCTAGGCGGGCTGCGCAGCTCGGCGCAAATGGTTAGCTATGAAGTTTCGCTCACGCTCTCCGTCGTGGGCGTCGTTCTCCTCTCCGGTACGCTTAATTTCAATGAGCTGATCACGAACCAGAGTGGCTACTGGTACCACGTCATTCCGCACTGGAACGTGATTCCGCAGCTCATCGGTTTCTTCTGCTATTTCATCGCCGCTATCGCCGAGACCAATCGCGTGCCTTTCGATCTTCCCGAAGCCGAGACCGAACTCGTCGCCGGATTTCACACCGAATATTCCAGCTTCAAATTCGCCATGTTTTTCATGGCCGAATACGCGAACATGATCACGGTCTCCTGTCTCGCCACCATCCTCTTTTTCGGCGGCTGGCTCTCTCCCTTTCCCGATCGCTGGACCTGGCAGCTTTATCTCCCCGGCGTGGGGCTGATTTTCGGCGCGATTTGGTTGGCTTACGACACAGCCATGAAACAGCGAGGCATCGCCCGCATTCAGCTGGCCGTCGTCACGGCGCTAACTCTCATCCTCGGCGCGGCCTGCTTGATTCCCGCGGTGATGCCCATCGTGCAAGGCCCGTTCTGGTTCCTTCTCAAAGTCCTCTGCTTCCTGTTCTTCTATGTTTGGACGCGCGGGACGCTCCCGCGCTTTCGCTATGACCAGCTCATGGATTTCGGCTGGAAGTTTCTGTTGCCCGTTTCGCTCGCGAATCTGGTGGTCACGGCCTTCGTAGTCATGGTGCGAAACCGATGACTCTGCCGCTCATTCTGTTCTTCGTCTTCGCGGGACTCGCGGTCCTCGGCGCGCTGCTGATGATCTTCCTGCGCGAGCCGATTCATAGCGCCCTCGCGCTGATTCTCGTGATGGTCGCGCTCGCCGCGCTCTATCTGTTGCTCGGCGCCGAATTTATAGCCGCGGTGCAGATCATCGTCTATGCCGGCGCCGTCATGGTGCTCTTCGTCTTCGTGATCATGCTTCTCAATGCTGGTGAAGAAGAGCGTACGAATCTGAGCAAGCTCGCTCACTACGTCGGATGGCCGTTAGGAATTTTTCTGACCGTCGAGCTGGTTTACTGGATGTCGCGCGCAACGATCGGCGCGCGTGTGACCACTCCGACCATCGCGCCGGGCGATCCGACGCGCGATCTCTCGATGCTGCTCTTCAAGTCGTATCTGTTTCCATTCGAAATCACGTCGATCCTGATTCTGATCGCGCTCCTCGGAGCGCTGGTACTGGCGAAGAGAGACTCATGACCGAAATTCCCATTTCCTACTTTCTCGTGCTGAGCGCCATCCTATTCGGGCTGGGCGTGCTGGCTTTTGTGTTCAAGCGCAACATCATCACCATCTTCATGGCCATCGAGCTGATGCTCAACGCCGTGAATCTCGCCTTCGTAGCTTTCGATCGCGCGCATGGCGCCGCGCACGATGGCTGGGTCTTCGTCTTCTTCGTGATCGTCGTAGCGGCGGCCGAAGCCGCGGTCGGCTTGGCCATCGCCATCACCGTCGTCCACAATCGCCAGTCGCTCAACATCGAGCGCGTCAATTTGCTCAAATTCTGATGCCCATAATCCTCAACAATCTCTGGATCATCCCGCTGCTGCCCCTGGCAGGAGCGGCGGTGAATGGCCTGCTCGGCAAGCAATGGCCGCAGTCGCGGGTGAACGCTGTCGGCCTCAGCTCAGTCTCGCTTACGTTCCTGGCGGTCGTCGAGCTCGCGCGCGAATTTCTCGCGCTGCCCGCCGCTCAAATTCCCTGGGTGCGCTCGTACGCTCCCTGGATGGTCGCCGGAAACTTCCGCGCCGATTTCAATTTCCAGGTCGATCAGCTCACCCTCGTCATGCTGGGCGTAGTCGCGGGCGTCGGCCTATTGATCCACATCTATTCCACCGGCTACATGGCCCACGAAGGCGGCTACTACCGCTTCTTCAGCTATCTCAATCTCTTCATGTTCTTCATGCTCACGCTGGTGATGGCCGGGAATCTCGTCCTCATGTTCGTCGGCTGGGAAGGCGTCGGACTCTGCAGCTATTTGCTGATCGGCTTCTATTTCCTGCGCAAATCGGCAGCCGATGCAGGCAAGAAAGCATTCATCGTCACGCGCATCGGCGACGTGGGCTTCACCATCGGCATACTTCTAGTCTTCTGGACCTTCGGCTCGGTCAATTTTTCTGAAATTTTCAAGCAAGCGAGCGGAATGCCCGTCGAAGGCGCCACCCAGATCGGCGGCACTCTTACCATAACCTGTCTGCTGCTTTTCGCCGGCGCGATCGGCAAGTCCGCGCAATTGCCGCTCTACGTCTGGCTGCCCGATGCGATGGAAGGCCCCACGCCCGTCAGCGCGCTCATTCATGCGGCCACCATGGTCACTGCCGGCGTTTACATGGTCGCGCGCATGCACATCCTTTATTCCCACGCGCCTCTGGCGATGCTGGTCGTCGCCATCGTTGGCGCCGTCACCGCCTTCTATTCCGCCACGATCGGCCTGGCCCAAACCGACATCAAAAAAGTCCTCGCCTACTCCACCGTCTCGCAGCTCGGCTACATGTTCCTCGGCTGCGGAGTCGGTGCGTATGCCGCGGGCATCTTCCATCTGATGACGCACGCATTTTTCAAGGGCCTGCTCTTCCTCGCTGCCGGCAGCGTGATTCACGCAATGGGCGGCGAGCAGGATATGCGCAACATGGGCGGCCTGCGCAAGAAAATCCCCATCACCTATTGGACGATGTTCGCCGCCACACTCGCGATCGCAGGCGTGCCCTTGTTCTCCGGCTTCTTCAGTAAGGAAGCCATCCTCGACGCCGCCAAGGACGGCCCCTACGCCAATCTCTACCTCTGGACGCTCGGAATCCTGGGTGCCCTCCTGACCGCGTTCTACATGTTCCGCCTGCTCTTCCTCACCTTCTTCGGCGAGCAGCGCTACGACGAGCACAAAGTCCACGTTCACGAATCGCCGAAGAACATGACCGTCCCGCTAATCCTTCTCGCCATTCTCGCCGTAGGCGGCGGCTGGTTCGCCGCTCCAACGATGCTCGGCGGCCCCAATCACTTCGAAAATTTCCTGCGGCCTGTTTTCGAGACAGGCGCCCCGGCGGCCACTGCCGCGCTCGCTGAAAACGCCGCTTCTGAAACCGGCGGCAACGGTCTGCTGAAGAGTCTCGCCGCTCCCGGCGTAATCGTCGCTCTCATCGGATTACTGACAGCCTGGTGGTTCTACATCCGCCGCCCCGATCTACCGAAAAAACTCGCGCAGAGCATGCACGGCCTCTACACACTTGTGCTCAACAAGTATTACGTGGACGAGGTCTATCTCGCGCTGATCGTTCGGCCGCTCCTCTGGCTTTCCACCAATGTCTTTTGGCACGCCGTGGACGAGCGCGTGATCGACGGCGCCGTGAATGGCCTGGGCCGCGGCGCCCGCGAACTGGGCGGCGAACTCCGCCAGGTGCAATCCGGTAACGCGCGCAGCTATGCCACGTGGGTGGTTATCGGCGCAGTAGGTGTAACGGTTCTGGTTCTAGGCGTCTGGGGAATGGTGCGCTGACGTGCCAACGCAATCTTATCTGCTGACCGTCGTCACGTTTCTGCCGCTCCTCGGCGTGGCCGCGATTCTACTTCTGAAGCGCGACGATCACGTCTGGGTCCGCCGCATCGCTCTCGCTGTCTCGACGGCCGAATTTATCGTCTCGCTTCTTATGTTGCCCGGCTTCAGCTCCGCCACTCCCGGCTATCAGCTCGTCGAACTCCACGATTGGATCAGCTATCCGCCGATCCACTATCATCTCGGCGTTGATGGCATCAGCCTGTTCCTCGTCATTCTCACGACGTTCCTCACGCCGCTCGCCGTTCTCGCCTCGTGGCAAAGCATCACCGCGCGCGTGAAGGAATTCTTCCTGATGCTCCTCGTCCTCGAGGTCGGCCTCATCGGCGTCTTTCTCGCCCTCGATCTCTTCCTCTTCTTCGTGTTCTGGGAGGTCATGCTCCTGCCGATGTATTTCCTCATCGGCATCTGGGGCCACGAGCGGCGCATTTACGCCGCGGTCAAATTTATCCTCTACACGATGCTCGGCTCGATCCTCATGCTCGTGGCCATCGTCTGGCTCTACAAGCTCACCGGCTCATTCGATCTCCCGGCCATTCAAGCCCATCTCGCATCCGGCCAATTACTCGAGCCCATGTTTGCCCGCGACGAGCTTCTTCTCTTCGGCGCCTTCTTCCTGGCCTTCGCCATCAAAGTGCCGCTCTTCCCGTTCCACACTTGGCTCCCGGACGCGCACACCGAAGCTCCCACCGCTGGCTCCGTAATTCTCGCGGGCGTGATGCTCAAGCTCGGCACCTACGGAATGCTGCGCTTCTGCCTGCCGCTCTTCCCCGAAGCCGCGCATCGTCTGGCGCCCTACATCGCCGTACTCGCGATCATCGGCATAGTCTATGGCGCGCTCGTAGCAACGGTTCAGACCGATCTGAAGCGCCTCGTCGCTTACACATCAGTCAGCCACCTGGGGTTCGTCGTTCTCGGCATTTTCGCTTTCAATACGATTTCGATTCAGGGCGCCATCTATCAAATGCTCAATCACGGCGTTTCCACCGGCATGCTCTTCCTCGTAGTCGGCATGCTCTACGATCGCCGTCACACATTCGAAATCAAAGAATACGGCGGCCTGGCGACGCCGATGCCCGTGCTCTCGTCATTCTTCCTGTTCGCATGTCTCTCGTCGCTAGCGCTTCCATTGCTCAATGGATTTGTGGGCGAATTCTTGATTCTGATTGGGGTCTTCGAAAAACACGCGGCCTGGGCGTCGTGGGCGTCGACCGGAGCCGTGCTCTCAGCGATCTATTTGCTCTGGGCTTATCAACGGGTGATTTTCGGCGATGTCACAGTCGAGAAGAACAAGACGCTGCCCGACGCGAGCACTCGCGAGCGCATCATCCTCGCAACGCTCTCGGCCATCATTCTCTTCATGGGCGTCGCGTCGCCGCTCTTCACGCACCGTATGCAGCCGTCCGCCGACAATCTTCTGCGCCAAATGACGCGCCAGCGCGCCTATGACGCCCGCACCGCCCCGGCGCAAGTTCTGCCGAATTCGACCGTGCCCGCGCCGGCGATCTTAAATCCGAAGCTCACCACGGCGTCAGCATCGGCCACAAGTCCGCCGGGAAGGGTGAGATAGCAGCGATGCCCGCCGCGTTCCAAATCTCCGCCGAGCAACTCGCGAATCTCTACCGGGTCGCGCCCGAGGCGATTCTCTGCTTCACCGGCATCCTGATCATGCTCGTCGATCCGTTCTTGCCCGCCGCCCGCAAGCGCGTCTCGGCCTGGCTCGCCCTCGCCGGCGGCATCGGCGCGCTGGCCTCGCTGCGCCTCATGGCGCTTCATCCCGGCGATGCCTACGGCGGCCTCATGCACGCGGACGATTTCAGCCTCTTCATCCACGCCATCGTCCTAGTCGTAGCGATCCTCGCCACGCTCGGCTCGATTCAATATCTCGAGAACGAGCGCATCCTGCGCGGCGAATTTTATTCGCTGCTTCTTTTCGCGACGGCCGGCATGGGCATTCTCGGCGGCTCTGGCGAGCTAATTACCGCGTTCCTTGGCCTCGAAATGAGCTCCATCTCGAGCTACATCCTCGCCGGCTTCCGCCGCAATGCCGTCAAATCGAACGAATCCTCGCTCAAATATTTCGTTCTCGGCTCGTTCGCCACCGCGTTTTTCCTCTACGGCATCGCCATGGTCTACGGCGCCACCGGCACAACGCACTTCGACGGCGTCCAGGCCATGCTCGCAAACTCAGCACCGTCGTCGCTGCTCGCCCTCGGCCTCGCCATGATTTTCATCGGCCTCGCCTTCAAAGTCGTCGCCGCGCCGTTCCAGATCTACGCGCCCGACGTCTACGAAGGCGCTCCCACGCCCGTCACCGCCGTCCTGGCCTCCGCGCCCAAGGCCGCCACGTTCGCGCTGATGCTGCGCATCTTCTACACCGCCTTCGGCAGCGCCAGCCATCTTTGGTTCTGGGCCATCTGGATCGCCGCCGCTCTCTCGATGTGCATCGGAAATTTCGCCGCGCTCGCGCAAACCAACGTCAAGCGCATGCTCGCCTATTCCTCCATCGCCCATGCCGGCTACATTCTTGTAGCCTTCGCCGCCTCCACCGAAATTGGCATTGCCGCAGTTCTCTTCTATCTCGCCGCCTACGCGCTGATGAAGCTCGGCGCGTTCCTCGTAGTAGCGCATCTCGGCGGCCCCGGCGAAAAGCGCCTCGATATCAAAGATTACGCAGGCCTCGGTACGCAGCAACCGGCTCTGGCCGCCTGCTTCTCACTCTTTCTGCTTTCTCTTCTGGGATTGCCTGCAACAGGAGGGTTTCTAGGAAAGTTCTACGCTTTCCAGGCTGCTCTCGATTCGCGAATCATTTGGCTCGTAGTCATCGCCGCGCTCAACAGCGTTGTTGGCGCCTACTACTATCTCCGCGTAATCATCTCCATGTATTTCTGGGATCCGCAAAAAGAATTCCAGCCCATCGCGGTGACGCCGGCCATAGCCACAGCCCTAGTCCTAAGCGCCGCCGGAACAATCTATCTAGGCTTCTTCCCCAGCCGCGTAATGCACTTCGCATTGCTCTCAGCCCTCTCACTCCGCTAACGCCCCCCACGATCGCAGACCCGGCAAGCACATGTAGCGCCGGCCTTTCAGGCCGGCATCTTCCGACTACCAGCGTCACAAAGGGCGACAGTCGTGCGCGGACCCAACTCACCGAAGAAAAGTGATTTATTCATCATCGCGCCGCGTGAGTTTTTTGAGATCTGGCGTAACGCTTAATCGCAAGATGCAGGTCTGAAAGGCCGGCGCTACAAAAAAAGCCCGGAAGCGCAACGCGCCTCCGGGCCCGAAATCCAAAACTCGTCTCTACGCTACCTTTGTGAAGACGATCAACAACGTAAACAGCGCCAAAGTCTCGATAAATACGAGTCCCAAAATCAACGCCAATCGAATGGGAGCCGCTGCGCCCGGATTTCGCGCCAATCCTTCGCACGCCGCCGAAGCAACGCGCCCCTGGCCGAGAGCCGCAAACGCTGCGGCAAACGCCATCGCAAATCCCGACGTGATTGCCACCCAGTTCGTCCCGCCGCCCGTCGCCGCGTCGGCCGCAAATGCCTGCGGAGCCGCGATTACGAGCAGCACACCCACCAGCGCGATCATTTTCAAAATCTTCATCCGCCGTTCTCCTTGTTATGAAATGGCCGCCAGGCGGTGGCTCCCGTCATCCTCGAGCAGCCGGGATCACACTGGCATGCCGTCGTGATCAAGCCGAATTAGTGCTCGTCCGCAACCGCAAGTCCGATATAAATGGCCGGAAGAATCGTGAATACGAACGCCTGAACGATCGCCACAAATATGTGCAGCGCGACGAACAGCACGGGAATCGTCGCCGCAAAAATCCCCAGGCTATACCCCGCCGCCGGATGATTCTTCGATACTTCGATCACTGGAACCGTCAGCAGCGCCACAAATGTGAGATACAAAAGTTCGCTGGCGAAAATATTCGCCCAAAGACGGACGGTCAGCGAGAGCAGCCGGGCCGTGGTGCTGATGATTTCGACCGGGAACATCAACGGAGAAATCCACCAAACCGGCCCCGCAAAATGCTTCGCATAACCGATCGGGCCGTGATGGCGGATACCCTGAAAATTGAAATAGGTGAAAATAATGATCGCGCAGGCCAGCGGAACGCTCTTGTTGCCGGTGGGCGATTCAAATGCCGGAATCACGCTGATCAGATTCGACATCAAGATGAAAAGAGCCACCGATCCCACGAGATTCACGAATTGCCCGCCGTCGTGTCCCGCGTTCTCTTCGAGCAAATCGCGGATTCCGAAGCCCATGGGATTCGTGAGAAGCATCTCCGCCACTTGCTGGGCCGCGCCGGGCTTGTCCACGGAAATTCGGGGCCGCAACAGGAGTGAAAGAACAATTCCGATCAACGCGACCGCGATTCCGGTGGCCACATGCGACGGAATCGGGTTAGCGGAATTCTGGACATGAATGCCGATCAGCGCAAGCGAAGTGGTGACGGCGTGACCAAACCAGTGATTGAGAAGCGCGGCGAGCCAGTGTTGGTGAAGGTTCATCAGCAGCTAATTGTTGTCGAACAGCACTCCGTATAAACTGGCCACAATTGCAGCCGCGCCGAGCGCCAGCAGGCCGCTCAACACGCTCCAAACAGGAATTCTAAAGCCTTTGACCATAACATACGCTCCCACGGCTATCAACCCGTAGCGCACGATCATCAGAAACAAGCTCGCTTGCGGCACTCGCTTTTCGCCGTCCGCGCCAGAGCCGTTCGCGATTTCCACGAGCCGCGCAGTGCCGCGCTCAAGCCAATAAAAATTCAGCCAGGCCAGCAGCGCCCCCGCCGCAATTCCAGCCGCGGCGCGTGACGAGGCCGCCCGCCACGCCAGAACACCGCCGAGCGCCCCGGCGTAAAGCGTCAGCCATCCGATGCGCCGTTCCACGCGCGCGTAGAAATCGCTGCGTGTCAATTCACTTGTCGTCATTGCTTGCAAGCCGCCTCAACATATCCCGCAGTCCCGCCGCAAATCCCAGCCCGCCCCCGACAATCATCAGCCACGGCTTGGTATGAAGCCAGCGATCCAGGAAGAATCCGAGAAGCCCGCCGATCACAATCGCGCCAACAAAGAGTATCGGCAACTCGGTGGCCATCGCAAATTGCCGCGCGAATCCTTCGGCCTTCTTGTCCGCATCATTATCCGGCGGTTTCAAAGCGAATCAGCGGCCGAACGGAGTGAGGATTGAATACGTTGCGAGCCGCAGGAATGGCTCGGGATAAACGCCCGCGACGATCGTCACCAGCACCATCGCCGCCAGCGCCACGGATTGCCCGAGCGAAATAATCGGCCGCCGCACATCCGTCCCTTCGCGCGACCACATCGCCGCCACCATCCGGAAATAGTAGTACACCGCGGGGAGAATATAGAGGACCGCCAGCACCGCCAACGTGTAATGCCCCGTCTCGATCAGCGCCCAAAAAATCAGCAGCTTGCCGATGAAGCCGGCCGTCGGCGGGATGCCCGCGAGCGACAGCAGAAAAATCAGCATCAGCACCGCCGCGCCGGGATTTCGCTGGATCAGCCCGTTCAAATCCTCGAGCTCATCGCCTATCACGCCTTTTCGCCGCAGAACGATCACGATTGCAAACGCGCCCGACTGGAAGAACGCATACACGAACAAATAAAACGCCATGGCCTGAAAGCCGCGCTCGTTCCCCGCCACGAGCCCCAGCAAGATATAGCCAACGTGTCCGATCGAAGAATAAGCCAGCAGCCGCTTGATGTTCGTCTGCGTGAGCGCGGCCAAGTTCCCGACGGTCAACGACAGCACCGCCACCGCGGTGACCAGCGGCATCCAGTCCACGCGCACCGGCCAGAAAGCGCCGAGGAATAATCGCAGCAGCAGAGCAAAACTAGCCGTGCTGGACGCCACGCTGACGTAGGCCGTGATCGGAGTCGGTGCACCTTCATACACATCCGGTGCCCATTGATGGAACGGCACAGCCGCGACCTTAAAAAACACCCCGACAGAAACCGTGAGAATCGCAATCACCACGAGCAAATCACCCGGCGGCCGCTGCTCGAGCGACGCGCCAATCGCATTTAAATTCGTCGAGCCGGAAATTCCATAGAGCAACGAAAACCCATACGCCAGAATCCCGGAACTAAATGCCCCCAAGAGCACATACTTCATCGCGCCTTCATTCGATCGCCGGTCACGCCGCAAAAATCCAGTAAGAATATAGAAGCTGATGGCCATCGTCTCAAGTGCGATAAACAACGTCACCAGATCGTTGCCGCACGCCAGAAACATCATCCCCACGGTGGCAAACAGCATCAGTGCGTAATATTCGCCGTGGTGCTCATCCTCAATATCGAGATATCGCACGGAAATCAGAATCACCAACGCTGCCGCCGCAAGAAATATGAATCCGAAGAATATGAAGAACGGATCGATGACAATTGCGTCGTTAAATCGTGGCTCGTGCGACTGCGCCAGCGGCCGCAGCTCCCAGAGCGTTACGCCGCTGAACGCCAGCCCCAGCAGCGCCGTCAGCGCGTTCCACATCTTCTCGCGCGGCCCAAGCAGAAAATCCGTCAGCAGAATGCCCAACCCAAAAAACGCCAGCATCACCTCCGGCATGATGAGGTTTGAATCGCGCAGGGTAAGTTGAAGAAGTCCGGGCATCGCGGTTATTTCGTTTCCTCTTGCGCGCCCGGAGTCTCAGCCGGCTTCACGGGCATAGTCTCGATCGGTGCGGCGCTCGCGGTCTTCGGCGCGTAATAACTCGGGTCGTAGCGCATCACAATCTGTTCCACCGGCTTGTCCAGCAAATTGAAGAGCGGCTTGGGATAAATTCCGATCCAGAACGCGAATACGATTAGCGTCCCAATCGTCGTCCATTCGCGCCAATTCAAATCCGGCAAATGCTCGTTCGCTGGATTGGTCACGTTGCCGAACATCACGCGCTGATACAGCCAAAGCAAATAAGCCGCGCCCAGCACTACGCCAATCACGCCCCAGGCCGCCCACTGCCAGCGAACCTCAAACGCCCCGCGCAAAATCGTGAACTCGCCGATGAATCCATTCAGCAGCGGCATGCCCAACGAACTCAGCGTCACAATCAAATACAGCGCCGCAAAATTCGGCATCGGCGTAGCCAGCCCGCCAAACTCCGATATTAAGCGTGTGTGCCGCCTCTCGTACAAAACGCCGACGATCAAGAACAGCGCCCCAGTCGAGATTCCGTGATTGACCTGCTGAATGATGCTTCCCGAAAGCCCCAGCGGCGTCAGCGCAAAAATCCCCAGCGTGCAAAAGCCCATGTGGCTCACCGACGAATATGCAATCAGCCTCTTCATGTCCTTCTGCATCATGCAAACCAGCGCGCCGTAAACAATCCCGATGATCGAAAGCAGAATCATCACCCAGCGGAACCGCAAGGTTGCGTCCGGAAACATCGGCACAGAAAATCTCAAAAATCCGTATGTCCCCATCTTCAGCAAGACGCCGGCCAGGATCACCGAACCCGCAGTAGGAGCCTCGGTATGCGCGTCGGGCAACCAGGTGTGGAAGGGGAACATCGGCACCTTGATGGCAAACGCAAAGAAAAATCCCCAGAAGAGCCAGTTCTGCAAGTCCCGCGCAAAAACGGCGTGCGGCGACATCAAAATCTCGCGAATATCAAACGTCTTCGCGTTGAAATAAATCGCCAGAATCGCCAGCAGCATCACCACCGACCCCGCCAGCGTATAGAGGAAAAACTTGATCGCCGCGTACAGCCGCCGCTCGCTGCCCCAAACTCCGATCAGGAAGTACATCGGCACCAGCATCACTTCCCAGAACACGTAGAACAGCACGAAATCGAGCGACATGAAAACGCCCAGCATCCCGGTCTGCAACAGCAGCATGAGGATGTAATATTCCTTCTCGCGTTTCTGAATCGCCGTCCACGAAGAAAGAATCGCCAGCGCGCCAAGGCCGGTAGTCAGCATCACCAGCAAAAAGCTGATTCCGTCGATTCCCAGGAAGTAATGCGCGTTGATCGAGGGAATCCAATCCAGCCTCTGCTGGAATTGAAAATCGGGCGCGCCGAATTTGAAGCGCCACACCAGCGGCAGCGAAACCGCCAGGCCAAGGAATCCGAACACATTCCCCATCCACCGGTGCGCGTTGGCGTTCTCGCGCGGAATGAAGAGCATCAGGATCGCGCCCAGCAGCGGCGTGAACAATATCGTGCTCAGAATATGGCTATCGCAAAATAGCATCCTTCCCTTCCCGTCTCTCTACCGCATCCAGTGCAGCAGATAGACCGTATAGCCCAGAAATCCAATCAGGCCGATCACAATCACGAGCATGTACGCCTGCATCTCGCCGTCCTGAATCAACCGGATCGGCATGCTCGTCAACTGCACGATGAACGCGCCGAGTTTCACCGATCCATCCACGATCCAGGTGTCCCACCAAATCGAAATCAGCGATGCCGCTCGCGTCAACCAGCCCGCGCCATCCACGCCCAAGCCGTCAATCACTTTCGCGTCGAACATCCCAAGCGACAGGCCGAGATCCTTCGAGCGATTCACGAACATCGCATCGTAAATTTCGTCCACGTAATATTTGTGCGCCACGAGATCGTAGAGCACTCCAGCATTGCGCCGGATCGTCGCCGCCAATTCCGTCCTCTTGATATACAGCACCCACGCCAGCCAGATTCCTCCGAGTGCTAGCAGCACTGATGCTGCCATCAAGACCAGTCCTGGCGTGGTGCTCGTCGCCGCGGCCATTTCGGGGGCAGCCACGCGCGCCGTCACCGGCTCGAGAAAATTCTCAAATCGCCCACCGATTCCGATCCACCCTCCGATGATTGAAAGAACCGCCAAAATCATCAGCGGCACAGTCATCGAGCTGGGCGATTCGTGGATATGGTGCTCCACCTCATGAGCCACGTGCGATTCACCGTGAAAAGTCATGAACAGCAGCCGGAACATATAAAATGCCGTCATTCCCGCCGTAATCCAGCCTACGATCCACAGCGCCGGGCTGCGCTCGAACGCTTTCTCCAGAATTTCATCCTTGCTGAAAAATCCCGCCAGCGGCGGAATTCCCGCAATCGCCAGCGTGGCCACCAGCATCGTGCGATAGGTCGTCGGGATTTTCTTCGCCAGCGCCCCCATCTTGGTCATGTCCTGCTCGCCCGACATGGCGTGAATCACGCTGCCGGCCGCAAGGAATAGCAAGCCTTTGAAAAATGCGTGCGTCATCAAATGAAAAATTCCTGCCGTAAACGCGCCGACCCCACACGCCAGGAACATGTACCCAAGCTGCGAGATCGTCGAATACGCCAGCACTTTCTTGATATCGTTCTGCACCACGCCGATCGACGCCGCAAAAATCGCCGTCAGCGCGCCGACCGCGGCCACGACCGTCATCGCCAGCGGCGAAAGCTGGAAGATCGCGTTCGTCCGCGTGACCATGTATACGCCCGCCGTCACCATCGTCGCCGCGTGAATTAGCGCGCTCACCGGCGTCGGGCCTTCCATCGCGTCCGGCAGCCAAACGTACAGCGGAAGCTGCGCCGATTTTCCCGTCGCGCCCCAGAAAAACAGCAGCGCAATCGCGGTCACCAGCGGCGCTCCAATTCCGATGTGCGCGTTTGCGAGCGCCGGGCCAATTTCCGTGAATCGAATCGTTCCGAGCAGCGCCGAGGTAAGGAAAATCCCCAACAGAAATCCGGAATCGCCCACGCGATTCACGATGAATGCTTTCTTTCCCGCGTCAGACGCCGACTTTTTCTTGAACCAGAACCCGATCAACAGGTAGCTGCAAGTCCCCACGCCTTCCCAGCCGACAAACAACACCAGCAAATTATTCGCGAGCACCAATAGCAGCATCGAGAACATGAACAGATTCAAATACCCGAAGAAGCGGTAGTACCCGCCTTCGTGCGCCATGTATCCGACCGAATAAATGTGAATCAGCAGGCCGACGCCGGTGACTACGAGAATCATCACGCCCGAAAGCGGATCGAGCAGAAATCCCCACGCGGCGGCGAAACTCCCGAGCGCCCCCGAAGTCATGTGCATCGGCACCGCGGGAACCCAATCGAACAAAGTCCTTTCCACAACTCGCTGCGCCTCGGGCAAGCCCAGCAACTGAAAAAACGCGCCGAGCGCAAACACGAACGAAACCGCCACGCTCCCAACGCAAATCGCGCTGACCGCCGAATTCTTCAGTCCGCGCCCGATGAAAAACATCAGCGCCGCCCCGGCCAGCGGAAACAGCGGGATCAGCCAGATGTGATCGAGAAAAAATGGCAAAGCCGCGTTCACTCGATAACCTCGACTTGTACGACGCCTACCACTTCAGCAAGTCCATTTCATCGGCTAGCACGGTCGGACGATTGCGGAAGAACGCAATGATGATTCCCAATCCCACCGCCGCCTCGGCCGCCGCATCAGTGATGATAAAAATCGCGAAAATCTGCCCGTCCACCGAGCCCCACATGCGCGAAAACGCCATCAGATTGATATTCACGGCGTTCAGAATCAGTTCGATGGACATCAGAATGATGATCACGTTGCGGCGCGTCAGCACGCCGATCACTCCGATAATAAATAACGCCAGGCTCAAATAAAGATAATTGCTCACCGGCAGCATCAGATTTTCCTCTTGGCCATCACCACCGCTCCGATCATCGCCACCAGCAGCAAAATCGAGGCGATCTCAAACGGTAGGAAATATTTTTGAAACAGCACGGTGCCAACTTGCTCGGCATTCGGCTGCAGCGTGGTCACCGGCGGCGCCATCAGATTAAACGCCGCGCCGCCTTTGCGGTAAACCACGAATACAAGCGCGCCCAGCACGAGCGCCAGCAATCCCGCCACCCACGACTGCCGGTTAAATTTCATCTGCCTCACGGCCACATCGAGATTCACCAGCATAATCACGAACACAAACAGCACCATGATTCCGCCGACATACAGAATGATCTGCACGACGAACAGGAACTCGGCCTGCAATTGCAGAAAAATCCCCGCGGTCGCCAGCAGCGCCGTAATCAGATACACCGCGCTGTGCACCGCGTTGCGGCGAGTGACCATCATGATCGCGGACGCCACCGCCAGCGTCGCGAAGAAATAGAAGATGATGGAATCGAGCATCATCGGACTTGGCCCGCTCCCGCTACCGGAAGGTCGTCTTCCGCCGTTCGCGGCGCCGCCATCACTTTATCTCGATCCCGCACCAGCCAAAGCGCCATAAGCAGCGTCACGATATTCGCGCCAATCATCGTGAATCCAAGGGGCCATCCCGATTGCTGCACCAGCACCAATCCGATCCCGATCATCACCAGATTCACCAGCGCCAGCGGAATCAGAAATTGCCAGCCGAGCTTCATCAACTGATCGAAGCGGTAGCGCGGAAACGTAAACCGGAACCACAAGAATCCATACAAGTACAAAAGTATTTTCACGACGAACCAGAACCCGCCGTGAATCCCCGGCATCAGCCCGGGCGACGTCAGCGACCACGCCATCACTCCCGCCAGCACGACGAATAGCCCGACAACCAGAAACATCACTAGCTTCTGAATCTGCTGGCCCAGACGCAACGCCAGCTTCGTGCACCACGCCGCGAGCCCCAGAAAAATCAGCGCAGGAAGCAGATCAAGCAAGTCATACGGCAACCCGAAAACGCGCATATGCACCGCAGCGAGAGGCCGCATCCAGCCGCCGAGGAAAAGCGTCACGGCGATTCCTGAGACCACGATCATGTTCGCGTATTCCGCCAAAAAATAAAGCGACCAGCGGAAGCCGCTATATTCCGTCATGTATCCGGCAACGAGCTCCGATTCCGCTTCGGGCAAATCGAAAGGCGCGCGATTCGTTTCCGCGATGGACGCGATCATGTAAATAAAAAAACTGAATGGCGCCAGGAAAATAAACCACACGCCCTGTTGATCCTGCGCCTCCACCAACGTCTTCATCGAAAGCGAACCGCCCAGCAGCAAGCCAGAGACGAGAGCAAGCCCGGCCGCGGTCTCGTAGCTCACCAGTTGCGCCGCGCTCCTCAACGCTCCCAGCAGCGAGTAATGGCTGTTCGACGCCCATCCGCCGAGAACAATTCCGTAAATCCCCAGCGAACTCACCGCGAGAATGAACAGCAAACCAACGTCAAGATCAGCGATTTGAAACGCCGGCCCGAACGGCAGCGCCGCGTAAGCCACCAGACCCATCGTCACGCTCAGCAGCGGCGCGAGCCAGAACATCAACGCGTCCGCATTTTTCGGCGTGATGTCTTCCTTCAACAGCAGCTTCACCGCATCGGCAATCGGCTGCAGCAGCCCATGCGGCCCGACGCGCATCGGCCCCAGCCGCGCCTGCATGTGCGCCATGATCTTGCGTTCAGCGAGCGTGATGTAACCCACCAGCAGCGGCAGGAACGCCACAATCACCAACCCATAGATCACCGGGAAGATGTAAGGCCGAATGTCGTTGAACGTGATGCCAAACATCGTTCTTTTCCCTACTCCCTATCGACTATTCCCCACCCTCACCGATCCACTTCACCCAGTACAATATCAATCGTCCCGATAATCGCCACCACATCGGCCACCAAACTTCCGCGCGCCATCTGGTCAAACGCCTGCAAATTCACAAACGATGGAGGCCGCACGCGCACGCGATACGGCTGCGTCGTGCCATCGCTCACGATGTAGTAGCCCAGCTCGCCCTTCGGCGCTTCGATCGCGTGATACACCTCGCCCGGCGGCGGCTTCAGCACTTTGCCGATGCGCGCCATGATCGGTCCCGAAGGAATATTCTCGATCGCCTGCAAGCAGATCAGTCGCGATTGCCGCATTTCTTCCATGCGGACCATGTACCGGTCGTACGTATCGCCGTTCGGCCCTGTCGGAATCTCGAATTTATATTGATCGTAAGCCGCGTACGGCGCCGCTTTGCGAATGTCCCACTTCACACCGCTCGCGCGCAGCACCGGCCCGCTTACCCCCAGTGCAATCGCGTCCGCGGCACTCAAGACGCCGACGCCTTTCGTGCGCCCCAGCCAAATGCGATTCTCGGTGAGCAGCGTTTCGTACTCATCGATGCGCTGCGAAAAATCGTTACAGAAGCGCTCCACTTCGGCTTCAAAGCCGTCGTAAGTCTCGTACTGCAATCCGCCGATGCGGAAAGCGTGCGTGGTCAGCCGCGCGCCGCAATACTTCTCGTAGATTTTCAGAATCTCTTCGCGCTCGCGGAAACAGTAGAACAGCGGAGTCAGCGCGCCGATATCCAGCGCATGAGTCCCGAGCCATACAAGATGGCTCGCAATCCGCTGCAACTCAGTCAAAATCGTGCGCACCACTCGCGCCCTCGGTGGCGCTTCCGCCCCGAGCAACTTCTCGACGGCTTCGCAGTAACCCAGCCCATTCGAAACCGCCGCGACGTAATCCATGCGGTCCACGTACGGCGCGAACTGCTGATAGCTGCGGTGCTCGGCAATCTTCTCCACGCCGCGATGCAGATAGCCGATGATGCATTCGGATCCTGCAACGCGCTCGCCATCGAGCTTCAGCTTCACGCGCAGCACGCCGTGCGTCGAAGGATGCTGCGGCCCCATGTTGAGAATAATTTCGTCGGCGCCCAGCACCGTCGTCTCAACCTGCGTCCCTGATTTGGTCCGCGTCTCGTCCATGCGCTCTCTACTGCCCGCTATCAATCCCCAAATTCTCTTTCACCCACGCTTCATCCTGCTTCAGGATGTCGTAATCCTTCCGCAACGGATGGCCAACCCATTCCTCCGGCAACAACATGCGCCGCAAATCCGGATGCCCGTCGAGGCGAATCCCAAACATGTCGAAAATTTCGCGCTCGAGCCAGTTCGCCGTCGGCCACACATTCACGACCGTGCTCACCGTTTCGTTTTCGCCCAGATGCGCCTTCAACCGCAACCGCTCGTTCTTCGCGAATGAATAAAGATTCGCCACCAGATCAAAACGCTTCTCGCGCTTCGGCCAATCCACCGCGGTAATGTCTGCGAGATAATCGAACTTCTCCTCGTCGCGGCAATATTTCGAAATCTCGAGCCATTGCGCCGCTGCGACGAGCACGATCGCCTGCTTGCGATCAATCGTTGGCTCGATAATCGCCGCCCCAAAGCGCGCCTTCAATCTCTGCACCAACTCATTATCGAGTGGCGCGGGCTTAGGCGGCGCTTCCTTCGGAGGTGGGGCCGGCTTAGGGGCAGGAGGCGCACCAGCAGCCGCGGCAGGAGCAGCCGGTTTGGCAACTGGCGGAGTCGGAGCGCCGGGCGTTGTAGCCGCGGCCGCAGGCGCCGCGGGCTTTGCCGCCTCAGCAGACTTGGCGGGCTCCGCAGCTTTTGCAGGCGGAACTGCGGGCGTCTCGTCTGCCTTACGAGGCGTGCCACCGCCTCCGCCGGGCGGCGGAGTGGTGGCGTCCTTTTTCGATGGATCGTCAGCCATTTGTGTATTGGGTTTCGGCTTCCAGAATCAAAGGATTAGCGCCAAGCGGCGCGCTTCCGTCAGCCCAGTTATTAGTTTCGCCCGAAAAATCCACATCCAAGCGCCGTCCGCGCGCCGGGCCAAGCCCCGCGGCGATTATTCCCAATCGAGCGCGCCTTTCCGGAACAGCCAAATATATCCAACGATCAAGATGCCCAGAAAAACCAGCATGGTGAAAAGCCCATAAGTCCCCAAAAAGCTGTAACGGATGGCCCACGGAAACAGAAAAATGATCTCCACATCGAAGATAACAAAGAGGATTGCAATGATATAGAAGCGCACCGAGTAGCGCCCGCGCGAATCGCTCTCCGCCGGCACGCCACATTCGTAAGGCTCAAGTTTCGCCCCATCCGCGCGGCTATCCGGCCGGATCAGCTTGAAAACCATGAGCGTTAGAGCGGGAAAAGCTGCCGCGAGCACGGCGTAAATCAGGATCGGGATGTATTGGCGTGGCATCAGGCCGATGAACCCGGCATCCTAACACAACCCAACCAAGCCCGGCCACTCCGTTTGCGCTTTGACTCACCCGGAAATTGCGAAGCGGTACTGTGTTATCGAGTGTCGCAGGCGCCGGAGCCGCCGCCGGTGGACGCGCTCGCGGATTCCAATTTTCGCCTCGCGACCCAATCACGCACGCGCTTGTCCAAGACGTCAAGCGGAAGCGCTCCATCTCCCAAGACCTCATCGTGGAAGGCGTGGATGTCGAACTTGTCGCCAAGCTGATCTTTGGCGAATTGGCGAAGCTTGAGAATTTCGAGCTGGCCGAGTTTGTAAGCCAGCGCCTGTCCCGGCCACGCGATGTAGCGATCTACTTCACTCTGCACATTTGGCTCATCCATCGCCGTGTAGCGATGAAAGTAGGCCACCATCTGATCCCGGGTCCAATGCTTCTCATGAACGCCGGTATCAATCACCAGGCGAATGGCGCGCCACATTTCATTCTCCAGCCGCCCGTAGTCGCTATAAGGATCGTGATAAAGGCCGACCTCTTTGCCCAGCCGCTCCGAATAAAACGCCCAGCCCTCGACGAACGCCGTGTAATCCTCATATTTCCGGAACGCAGGCTGCCCGGCCAGCTCCTGCGCCAGCGAAAGCTGAAGATGATGCCCCGGAATTCCTTCGTGGTAAGCGATGGCCTCGACGTTCAGCATCAGGCGATGCTCCGGGTCCCACTCATTCACATTGATATGCCCCGGGCGCGAACCGTCCGCGGTGCCGTTCGTGTAATCAGCGGGCACAGCGTCCTTCGATCGCGAAGCCTCCATGGGAATGACGGTCAACTTGCTCTTCGGAAGACGCCCGAACAGTTTGGGCAGCTCCGGCTCCATTTCGTGCACGTAATTCGCATAGAGATCCAGCAACTGTTGGCCGGAGGTACCGTAGAAGCGCCGATCGCTCTTGATATGCTCGTTCAAGCTCGCGAGATCTTTGAATCCCAGCTTGTGCACGAGTTCGAGCATTTGCGCTTCGGTCTCGTCCACTTCTTTGAGCCCAATTGCGTGAATCTCGTCCGGCGTCAGATCGGTGGTGGTCATGTGGCGGATTTCGAAGCGATAGCGCGCCGCTCCATCGGGCAGCGACCAGATGCCGGGTTCGCTGCGACCCTTCGGCGCGTACTCATCGCGCAGAAACGCGGTGAAGCGAACATAGGCGGGCAGAACCGATTCCTTGATCGCGGCGATTCCTGCTTCGCGCAGGCGCTTTTGATCCGATTCCGAAATGCTCGTGGGAAATTTGAAAAACGGCGCGGCGAAGTGAGAGTTTTCCGGTTCCTCGGTGGCGACGGCATTGGATTGCAAGGCGGCTTTCTCCAGCAGAAAACGCGGCGGCATCAATTTTTCGCTAATGCCTTTGCGCATCAGCACCACGTTCTGCTCCAGCAGACGCGGCATTTGCTTCAGCCGGGAAATGTAGTCCTCATAATCTTTGACGGATTCGAATGACAGCGTGTTGACAATCTGCGGCAGGTAAATCTGCACGCCGTTTTGCTGATCCACCGGCATTTCCCACGGCTTGAATTTCGCGCCATCGAGTTGCATCCGCAGATCGCGCACGATCAAATCTTTGTTGAGCTCCTCCTGCTCGGAGAAACCTGAGCTATCGATAGCTTCGAAGCGCTCGAGGAATTTCTGCGTCTCCCGCAAATTTTTGTCGATGGCTTCCTGAGAATAGTCGTCGAGTTTGTCGTTCCAGCGCTTATCTCCCAGGAAAGAAGCGAAGAGCGGGCTGGCGCTCAGCCGGAATTCCCACTGCTCGGCTAAGAGTTCGCGGAACGCCTTGCGCCGCGATTCAAGAGAGCCTGCCGATTGCGCGACGAGCGAAACAGAAAAGATGGAGCAGAGGAACAAAATAACAGCCGTGTGCAGGCCAAATGCGCGCATGAAGCTCCCTCAAGTGAACAACTGCGGAGGCACGATAGCGCCGAGAGACCAGCGCAGCGCCCGTCTCCCTCGCTGGCGACGAACCGTCGAACTAGCGCGCGCCGGCTGCGGGAGGTGAGGCCGGCTTTTCCGGATACAGCCGCTCAAATTCCGGATCGCCGTGAAGTAGCGTAAGGTCGGGATCGCGGCGCGCCCAGACGGCATCCTTCGAGCCGGCTTCCCAGGCTTTGCGCAGCGCGTCGAGCGCCTCGGTCTTTCGTTTCAGCAAGCAAAAGACGCAAGCAGCATTGTAGAGAATCGAGGCTTCGTTGGCGCGTAGTGTGATGGCCAGATTGAGCTCGCGCA
Source organism: uncultured Acidobacteriota bacterium (assembly GCA_963812645.1). Classification (GTDB taxonomy): domain Bacteria; phylum Acidobacteriota; class Terriglobia; order Acidiferrales; family UBA7541; genus Palsa-147. The sequence continues at coordinate 300,269 of CAWEVU010000008.1, read as the reverse complement.
AGGCGTCTTCGTCGCGGCCCGATTCGGCGTAGTCAGCGCCCAAGAGTATGCGCGCCCGCGCGTCTTCGGGCACTTGCTTCAAGTGGTTCTCGAGTGCCGCGGCCCTCCGAAAGATCATATTGTTCTGGGCTGCGTCTCTACCCATTGCGCCAAGAGAGTTCTTGATGGGCACGTAAACGTTGTAATCCTCGCCGCTCGCTTCGATGGCAACTTCCGCGATGTCCACGACTTCCTGGTAGCGTCCCGCGGCAAAGAGCGCGCGGCAGAGCAGGTAGTAAGCGCCTTCGCAGTCGCGCTTGCGTTCGATGGCCTTTTTCACCATGCGCACGGCTTCGTCGTAGAGTCCCGCGGCGTAGAGCACCCACGCCTGGCTGACGTGGGTTTCGGGCAGGTCCCAGCGCAATGCCACGGCCTTACCGGAAGCCTCGCGCGCGCGTTCCACCCACACTTCATCACGGCTAAAGAACGAGTAGTACATCGCGCAGGCGTTGGCGCAGGCGGCATAAGCCAGTGCAAAGCTGGGGTCCAGCACGACCGCGTTTTCGAACATCTGCAGCGCGAACTCGATGTCCTGACGAGTTAGCCGCCGCGCGTAACGCTTGCCGCGCAGGTAAAGATCGTAGGCCTGCAGATTCTCTGTGGGCTTGTCCGCCAGCGCTTCGAGCTCTTGCGGCGAAAGCGTCACGCGCAATGCTTCGGCGATCTTGCGCGCAATTTCATCCTGGACTTCGAAAACATCTTTCATCTCGCGGTCGAAGCGCTCCGACCAGAGCGGAAAATCAGTGTGCGTGTCCACAAGCTGCGTAGTGATGCGCAGGCGCGTGCCGGCGCGGCGCAACGTGCCGGTGAGAACGTAGGCGGCGCCGAGTTGCTGGCCGATCTGCGCCGGAGTCACCGATTTATCTCGAAAAGCCAGGACGGTCGGCCGCGAGAATGTGTTCAGGCCCTTGATCTTGGAAAGTTCGGTGATGACGTCCTCGGTGATTCCGTCGCGCAGGTATTCGTCCTCTTTCGCGCCGCTCTGATTTTCGAAATAAAGGACGGCGACCGATTTACTTACCGGCGTTGCGGCGGTTGGATGCGCGCTTGAAGCGTCAGGCTTTTCCGCTGCCGGGTGGCGGCTCGAATCAATGTCGCGTTTGAGGCGCTTGAGATCGGCGCGCAGTTCAGCGGCGGTCTGGTAACGCAAGTCGGAATCTTTTTCGAGCGCCTTCGAAAAAATGTTTTCGAGCGCCGCAGGCAATCGCGAATTCAATTTCGTAGCCGGCGCCGCCGCGGAATGCAGGATGCCGTCGAAGATGAGCGCCACGGTCGAGCCAGAGAATGGAACCACGCCGGTGGCCATCTCGTACAGCACAACGCCCAGCGAAAACAGATCCGATCGCGCGTCCAGCTCCTGTCCGCGCGCCTGTTCCGGCGACATATACGCCACCGTGCCCATCGAGCTGCCCGGGCTGGTGACGAACTCGGCTCCCTCGACGTGCGTCTGGGTACGCAGCGCCGATTCGCTCATGGATTCTGCCGTGGGCTGCCGATTGGTTGTCAGTTTGGCCAAGCCGAAATCCAGAATTTTTGCTGGACCGCGCGTGACCAGAAAAATATTCGCCGGCTTGATGTCGCGATGAATGATGCCCTTCGAATGCGCCGCCTCGAGCCCGTCGGCAATTTGAATGGCAACGTCCAGTAGCTCGGTTACCGCGATCGGCTTTCCGGAGATGCGATGTTTGAGAGTTTGCCCTTCGAGCAGCTCCATGGCGATGAACGGACGGCCTTCGAATTCGCCAATATCGTAAATGGTGCAAATGTTCGGATGATTCAGCGAGGAGGCCGAGCGCGCTTCGCGGCGAAACCGCTCGATGGCCTGCGCGTCCTGCGAGATGTCGTCGGGAAGAAATTTCAAAGCTACGTTGCGGCCCAGGCGCGTGTCCTTCGCCTTGTAAACCACGCCCATTCCGCCGCCGCCCAGTTTTTCCAGGACGGTGTAATGCGAAATGGCACGCCCAATAATGGGGATGGGAGAAGTATCCGCCACAGCCCGCAGAGTTTACCCCAGCACATCGATGCAGGCAATCGCGGGAGACGCGGCAGCGCCTTTGAGGAGGCTTGAGGGGCGCGAAAAGGGGTTCGATTTTCGTTCGCTCTAATCGGGACAACCATCCGAATAGAAACGGGCGTAAGTTCAACAAAACAAATGAATGGGATCATTTCTAATCGGGACATTTTGATGAAGCTCCCGGAGCGCAATTTGGGGAAATTCGAGACGATTTTTCGGTGCGATTTGCGGTGCCGATCGACGGCGAGCTTTGCGCCATATTTCGAATTCCGGGGCGGAATGCGTTGAGGTGTTTGGGCGTAGACATGACGATTACCTGGATAGCACGATTCGGAGGCGAGCACAAAGGTACGGTCTGCGGAATTACGGAGAGGAGGGGAACGGAAATTTCAAATTTGAGATTTCAGAGGACGTCGGAGAGCGATGGATCGAGGGCGGGGAGTCCGCGGTTGATTGCGGCTGTTGTCCACGTCGGCGGTCGTCGGAGGACGCAGCCCTTCGAAGCTCAGGATAAACAAGCGGCGCCCCTACGAAGAAATAGCGATTACAGCACGAAGATGCGATGGCAGAGTATCTTAGAACGCAATGAATCGAACCTCGGCAGCTAAAGCCGAAGTGATTTGACGGCCTTTGCGGCATGACTAAAGTCATGCCCTGACAATCCACCATAGTTCTCACACGCACCCTGAAGCACAGCGCTACAAAATGCTCTATCTCGGGATACGGCCGGTTACCGGATGTTTTACTGGAAGGCGGGGGGTAAGGCTGAAATTTAGTTTAGCGTGGGATTCGCGTAGAGCTGCTTCGGCGGCTTCGGGGGATTTCGCGCTGGAGAAAATGAAGCCAAGGTAGCTGTTGCCTTCTGGCCAGGCGGCTATGTAATCGTGTTGGCGAGCTGTGATGATTATGGATTCTATGCCTGGGATTTTTTCGGCTGATTCCTGGCCTTCCACTTTTTCGAAGATTCCGCTTCTTGGTACGGGGATCATCATTACGGCTGCGGCGGCGTCTTCGCGTTGCAGATCGCTTCCTTCCATTCCTAGTGCGTGACACAGGATCAGTTCTTCTAGCGAAATCCTCTCACTGCCGAAGCGCAGTGCGCCGGCGCAGAGGCCGCCTATCGGGCGCGGAGCGATTTCTATTATCCAGGGGCCCTGATCATTGATGCGGAATTCGGCGTGGATGGGTCCGGTGATTAGGCCGAGGGCCGCTACCGATCGCTCGGCGCAGGCGATTAGGGCGCGCTGGTCGGACTGCGGCAGGCGTGACGGCGTTACGTAAATCGTTTCTTCGAAGAATGGGCCTTCGAGCGGGTCGGGTTTGTCGAAGATGGCCAGGACGCGGAGATTTCCGTTGGTGAGAAGGCCTTCGATGGCTACTTCCCTTCCCGGGATGTAGCGCTCGACTAGGAGGCGGTCGTGATTGGGTTCGCGGAGGACCTGGATTTCCGGGGATTCGAGGAGAGCGTGGATGCGGCGGACGGCTTCGCGAAATTCGGCGTCGTTATTGGCGCGGATTACGCCCTGGCTGGCGGAGAGGGAGAGAGGCTTGAGGACGCAGGGAAATTTGACGCGGGCGATTACGGAATCGAGATTCTCGGCTTGACAGAAACCGAAGAAATCTGGGACTGGGAGATTCGCGCGATGGAGAGTTTCGCGTTGGTGGAGTTTGTTGCGGCAGAGTTCGACGGCTTCGGGCGGATTGCCTGGGAGGCCGAGATCGCGGGCGGCGTACGAGGCAGTGGTGGTGGGACGATCGCCTAGGGCGACGATTGCATCGGGGCGATTTTCTGCCAACTGCGTGGCGATTGTTGCGGCTGCAGATTGCGGATTTTCGAAATGGAGGGCCAGGGCGTTGTCGCACCAGGGGTCGTCGAGTTTGTGGCAGCGATCGGTGCCGAACGAGATTTCGAGATTTATTTTTTTTGCAGCGTCGGTGAAGGCGCGGGTTTGATAGCCGAGTTTGGAGGAGAGGATTAGGACGCGTTGGGGGCGGGTGGGAGTCGGCGAGGTCATTTGCGTTGCGATTTAGCGGGCCTTTCGATTCGATGCGTCGCGACGTTGTGCGGATTGGGATTCGCGCTGCATTCGTTTGCGGGCACGGGCGATTAGAACTGGAAGACCTTTGCGGATGTGGTGGGCGCGGGTTTCTGGTTGCTTGGCGTTCTGAATCCAGTTGATGAATTCGCGGCGTAGGGCTGAAGTCACTTGGCGGAAGGCATCGGCGGCGCCTTTTGTCATTTGTAGAGCTAGTGCAAGGTCTTCGGGGATGGGCGGCTCTTTGGGAGGTTCGCCGTGGGTTAGGAGGACTTCTACGAAATCGCCCTTTTCGATTTTCAGGCGATTCCAGATGCGGCTGTGGACGAAGAGGCGATGGCGGCCTTGGCCTTTTGGGATCAGGGTTGAAGTGATGGGGATGCCTTCGATCCAGCCTTGGACTGGAATGTAGCCACCGCCGCCGAAGGATTTTGAGATTTGGGCGGGGACATCTATGGCGCGATTGACGCCTAGTTTGTAAAGGCGGGCGTGGAAGGGGGTTTCGTGAGTTGTGGGAGACATTTATCGAGTCGCTGCCGCAATTATAGAGAACGAATCATACACAGTCTCGCGAGATTCTGAGGGCGTCGTTGGGCAGTAGCGAGCGCGCCCGAGAGCTCAAATAAACGTACCTCAGCGGCTAAAGCCGTATTGACTCAGCGATCTTTGCGGCATGACTGAAGAGTTTGTGTCGCAACTCAGCGTTTTGAAATTGTAAAACGCGGTGAGATGGTGCAAAAAGAGGGCGGAGGTGAGCCTCGATGCCCTTTCAAGATTACAGTCCGGAGCAAGCAGCGCTGCTGCCCGCGCATGTGCGGGACGTGCTGAGTGAGAAGCATCTGGTATTTCTGATCAGCGCGATGGTCGAGAGGCAGGATCTGCGGGAATGGGAGTCGGTTTACAGCGACGAGGGACAGCGTCCCTACCATCCGGCGATGCTGCTGAAGGTGCTGCTCTATGGATTTGCCTTGGGAGTGCGCTCGTCGCGCAAGCTGGAACAGCGCAGCAAGGAAGACTTGGGATTTCGCTATTTGGCCGGGGGAGCGGAGCCGGATCACAAGACCCTCTGCGAGTTCCTGCGGCGGCACGGGCGGCGAGTGAATGATCTGTTCACGGCGGTGTTGGAGCAACTGCAGGCGGCGGGGCTGGGGAAATTGGGAGTGGTGGCGACGGATTCGACGCGGGTGAAAGCGAACGCCTCGCGGGATCGCGTGCTCAGCGCAGCGGGGCTACGGGCGGAGCGGGCGCGCAAGCGGCGGCAGGTACGCCAGTGGGAACGGGCCTTGGCGGCGATGGAGGGCGACGAAAATCCGGGCGGCGTGGTGGTGGAGATGGAGCGCGTGCAACAGCGGCTGGCGGAAATTCCCGGGGAGTTGCAGAAGTTGCGCAAGAGCGGGCAGAAGAAGATATCGCGCACCGATGCGGACAGCCGCTTTCTGCACAGCCGCGATGGGTTCGTGCTGGGTTACACGGCCGAGGCCATGGTGAGTGAAGACGGGCTGATTGTGGCCGCGCGGGTGACGCAGGCGGCGCATGATTACGCCAGTCTGGTGCCGCTGGTAGAGGAAGCCGAGCAACGCTGCGGGCGGCGTCCACAGAAAGTGCTGGCCGACGCAGGATTTTATTCCAACGAGAATGTGGAAACGATGGAAGCGCGAGGAGTGGAGTTGTACGTTCCGGACTCGGTGTTGGCACGGGAGATGAAACAAGGCCGGCGGGTAGCAGGAGCGGCGCGCATCTGTCATGCGGGACTGAAACGCGTGCGGCGGCGGTTGCGCTCCCCGGCCGGGCGGCGGCTCTACGAACGGCGCAAAGGGATGATCGAGCCGGTCTTCGGAACACTGAAAGAACATCGCGGGATGCGCAGATTTTATCGTCGCGGGCTTCCGGGAGTGAACGTGGAGTTCTTGTTGATGGCTCTGGCCTATAACTTGACCCGGCTGCACGCTTTGCAACGCAGCTAAGCACGCCGGATCGGGCGGTGCAGCGAAACCGAAACGCTCAAAGCACAGAGGCTCTCGATTCTCGGCATCGAGATCCAGTTGCGACACAAACTCTGAAGTCATGCCCTGACAAAGCATTTCAAACAAAAGTGGAGGCTTGTGGGATGGCCTTTCGCAATTTTGATATGGGAGCCAACTGGTCCCCGGTTGGCTCGGCTCAACAGTACCAGGGCTCGGTTAGGTATGGGATGGTGGCGCGGGCGGATAGGAGCGGGAGGGCGTCGGATTTGGTGAGCTGATCTCGGCCCGCGGCGCGGCGGGCGGCTTCTTGGATGCGGACGAAGATTTGATGGCGAGTGCGATTTAGTTTTTCGCCGGTGTGGACGATTTGCTGGATTTGCTCGCAGAGTTTGTCGACGCGGGGGTCGGGATGTTGCCACGGATGGATTAGGGCTTTTTCGTCGAAGGGGCCGGCTAGATTTTGGATATCGGGTAGATCAAAGAGGCGCGAGCCTGCTGGGATTAGCAGGCGAATGGCTAGTTGGATCGGTGCTACGTTTTCGATCAGATCGTTTGCTCCCAGAAAATCTACGAGATCGTTGTAGGAATCTACAGTGGTCCAGGGAGAGAACGGGACGAACGTTGGTTGGAGCGCAAGATTCTCGTCGCGGAATTTTTTCAGGACGAGTTCGAAATCCTGGCGGGTATGATTTTTTGCTAGTTTCTCGAGGACGGCATCATCGATCGATTCTACGGCGCTGGTTACGAACAGGCAGCCGGTGTCGCGGAGCTTGGCGATTTGGTTTTCGTGTTTGCGGAGATGCTCGATTTTGATGGTGGCGTCGTAGGTGAGTTGGGGAAATTCCTGGTGGAGCGATTCGATTAGCGGGATGGCGTGGCCGACGCCGTTGAAAAAATCCGGGTCGCCGAAGGTGATGTGTTGGGCGCCGGATTTTATTTGGCGGCGGATATCTTCGAGGACGATTTCTTTGGCGACTATGCGGAAGGCGCCGTTGTAGACGGGGACAATGGGGCAATGGCGACAGAGATGTTTGCAGCCGCGGGAGGATTCGGTGTAGCCGGCCGTGCGAGAGGTGCCGTCGGGGAGGCGGAGGGAGGCGTAGCGATCGAGCGGGGGGAGATCCTGGCGATCGGGGATTTGGAAATTTTGGCGGGCTAGGGAGATTAGCGGTTCGCGTTGAGGATCGGCGTGGTTGTCTGTGTTGCTCGCTAGACGATCTGCCAGGGATAAGAGGCCTGCTTCGAATTCGCCGCCTAGGATGGTTTGTACGCCTTGCTTGCGGAGATAGGATTCGTTTACGGGGGCGTAGAGGCCGTAGAAGCAGAGATGGGCGCGGGGATTCATGGCGCGGATTGGGGCGATTAGTTCGATGGCCAGGCGGGTGGCGGTGTGCATGGGGATGTGGATGGCGATTAGAGCGGCTTCTGCGATGGCTTGTTCGTTGAGCGGGTCGCGGGAGATGTCCAGGCAAGCTACTCTTGCGCCACCGGCGCGTAGGCATGCGGCTGGGGAAGCCAGGCCGAAGGGTTGGTGGCCTTGTTCGTAGGTGGCGATTAGGAGGATGTTCATTTTTGAATTTTGATGGGAACGTATCGCGATATTGATTATGGCATGCGGGAGTGATTGAGGAAAATGTTGGGGGCGTTGTTTGCGCCGCGCGGGTTTTTGAGATGTGGCATGAGCCGGGCCGTAAGAGCCGGCGGGGACGCCAGCGGTACGTGGATGTTGGCTTGAGGTGGCGCCGGCGTGATTTTTTCGAGTTGGCTTGAGCGCGGTCGTAAGATGCCGGCCTCTCGCAGATCGGGGTAAACAGGGACGCCCTTCGAGGCTCAGGGTAAACCGGCGGTACGGGGCGGAGTCGCGACGCCGTCCGCGCGTGGATGCGTTATCATAAAGGGTTGCAGAGAGGAGATTTTGACTCGATGAGTGTGGCTTCTAAGAATTCGTTTGGGGCGCGGGGTACGCTGCGAGTTGGCGACGCTGCTTATGAGATTTACCGGTTGGATGCGCTGGAGCGCAGGGGCGTGGGGGCGGCTTCGAAATTGCCGTTTTCGTTGAAGATTCTTTTGGAGAATCTTTTGCGGCATGAGGATGGGCGGTTTGTTGCGGCCGAGGATGTGAAGGCATTGGCTTGCTGGAATCCTGGGGCGGCGTTGCAGAAGGAAGTGGCGTTCATGCCGGCGCGCGTGCTTTTGCAGGATTTTACCGGGGTGCCTGCGGTGGTGGATCTTGCGGCTATGCGCGAGGCTATGCGGAAGTTGGGCGGGGATCCTAAGAAGATCAATCCGCTTTTGCCCGCGGATTTGGTGATCGACCATTCGGTGCAAGTGGACAAGTTCGGCGTGGGCGATGCGTTGGCTTTCAATGCGGAAATTGAGTTCATGCGGAATATCGAGCGGTACGCGTTTTTGCGCTGGGGGCAGAAGGCGTTTGAGAATTTCAGCGTGGTGCCGCCGGATACGGGGATTTGCCATCAGGTGAATTTGGAATATTTGGCGAAAGTGGTTTTCAGCCGCGAAGAGGGCGGGAAGTGGTTCGCGTTTCCGGATTCGCTGGTGGGGACGGATTCGCATACGACTATGGTGAACGGACTGGGAGTTTTTGGATGGGGCGTTGGCGGGATTGAGGCGGAGGCGGCGATGCTGGGGCAGCCGTTTTCGATGCTGATTCCGGCGGTGGTGGGATTTAAATTGCACGGGCGTCTGCCGGAAGGTGCTACGGCTACGGATTTGGTTTTGACGATTACGGCGATTTTGCGGAAGAAAGGTGTCGTCGGGAAATTCGTGGAATTTTATGGGACTGGGCTTTCGAGTTTGACTTTGCCGGATCGGGCGACGCTGGCGAATATGGCGCCGGAGTATGGCGCTACGATGGGATTTTTTCCTGTTGACGGTGAGACTTTGGCTTATCTGCGATTTACCGGGCGCGATGAGAAATTGGTGAATTTGGTCGAGGCTTATACGAAGGAGCAGGGGTTGTTCCGGACGGATGCTACTGTGGATCCGATTTTTTCGGACCGGCTGGAGCTGGATTTGGCTAGCGTGGTGCCGACTATGGCTGGGCCGAAGCGGCCGCAGGATAGCGTGCCTTTGCGGGAGGCGAAGCAATCGTTTGAGAAATCGTTGACGGAGCCGGCGAAACATGTGGCGGTGCAGAATAACGGCGACCGGTTTGAATTGCGCGATGGCTCGGTGGTGATTGCGGCGATTACCAGCTGCACGAATACTTCGAATCCTTCTTTGATGCTGGGGGCTGGGTTGCTGGCGAAGAAGGCTGTAGAGCGGGGGCTTTCTTCGAAGCCGTGGGTGAAGACCAGTTTCGCGCCGGGATCGAAAGTGGTCAGCGATTACATGACGACTTCGGGATTGATGCCGTTCCTCGAGGCTTTGAAATTTCACATTGTTGGTTACGGCTGCACTACCTGCATCGGGAATAGCGGGCCTTTGCCGGATTCGATTGGCAAGGCGATCAAGGAAAATAATTTGGTGGCGGTTTCCGTTTTGAGCGGGAACCGGAATTTCGAGGGGCGGATCAACGCGTTGGTGCGCGCAAATTATCTGGCTTCGCCGCCGTTGGTGGTGGCGTACGCGTTGGCGGGGCGGATGGATTTTGATATGGCGCACGAGTCGCTGGGGAACGACAAGGCTGGGAAGCCGGTTTATTTGCGGGATTTGTGGCCTTCGCCGGTGGAAGTGGAGAACGCGATGCGGGCGGCGGTTTCTACGGAGATGTTCCGGAAAGAATATGGCGACGTGTTTGCCGGGGATTCGCGGTGGCGCGGATTGCAGATTCCTGAGGGCGATTTGTATATGTGGGATTCGAAATCGACCTACATTAAATTGCCGCCTTACTTTGATGGCATGCCGGTGAAGCCTGCGGCGATCGGGGATATTCACGGAGCGCGGGCCTTGGCGGTTTTGGGCGATAGCGTTACTACCGATCACATTTCACCGGCCGGGTCGATTCCGGCGGATTCTCCGGCGGGGAAATATTTGATTTCGCGCGGAGTGCAGCCAAAGGATTTCAATTCTTATGGTGCGCGGCGCGGGAATGATGAAGTGATGACGCGGGGGACGTTTGCGAATATTCGATTGCGGAATCAGTTGGCGCCGGGGACGGAGGGCGGTTGGACGATTCACCAGCCTAGCGGCGAAGTGATGACGATTTATGATGCGGCGCTGCGGTACAAGAATGAGGGCGTGCCTTTGGTGGTGATGGCTGGGAAGGAATATGGATCGGGATCATCGCGGGACTGGGCGGCTAAGGGGACGAATCTGCTGGGAGTGCGGGCGGTGATTGCGGAGAGTTACGAGAGGATTCACCGGAGTAACTTGATTGGGATGGGAGTGATGCCTTTGGAGTTTAAGGCTGGGCAGACGGTGGCTTCGCTTTGTTTGACTGGACGCGAGATGTTTGAGATTGAAGGGATGGAGAAGGATTTTGCGCCGCGGAAGATGATTCGCGTGCGGGCGCGCGGGGAAGATGGGAAGGAGATTTCGTTTGAGGCTGTGGCGCGGGTGGATACGCCGGTGGAAGCTAGCTACTACCAGCATGGGGGGATTCTGCAGTTTGTTTTGAGGCAGATGTTGTAACGATGTAGCGCGTTGGACGACAACCTGCGTCGTGCTTAATGCCTTATTCGGATGTTGCCTCACACTCTCGCTCGGAAATTTCGCTTGGAGCAGCTTTAACTTTTCCCGTAAAAGATGGCCGAACTGCGGGAGGGTCTGAAGACCCTCCCCTACTGGACTATTAGAGTTACCGTTGTGGTGTGCGTGGCGGTGTCTACTCCATTGGCGCTGCCGTTGGCTGTGATTGTTATTTGATAGGTGCCTACCGGAGTGCCCGCGCCGCTGCCTCCGCCGCAGCCTGCCAGAGTGGCGCCGAATATTAGGGCTGCCAGGGAAATTGCCATTGCTACCCGGCGTGCTGGTAGCTGCATGGATCCGCTGAATGGCGATGAGGTGCGGATGCGCGCGGCTAGCCACAACATCGCCGCTAGCGCTGCGAATGTCAGCCAGAGGCCGCGGAAGAGCGGCGGATTTGGGCGCGGTGAATTGGCCGGCGGGACGCGGCCGTTGGAGACGGTCGAGATTGCCAGCGATTCAGTTGCGCCGCCGGCGGCCGGGGTGATCGTCGATGGATTGAATGTGCAGGTGCCGTCGGCTGGAAGACCCGTGCCGCAAGTCAGCGTTAGTACGGCGGAGAAGCCTTCCAGGGCTATGACCGGAATTGTGAAGGTCGCGGTGTTGCCGGCTTTGACTGTGGCGACCGTTGGCGAGACGGTGCCGAAGGCGTAATCCTGGACGTCAAATTCTACCGCGTTGCTGGTGCCGCCGCCGGGGGCGGGATTCGTGACCGTGACGTTTACGGCGGCTGCGGTGGCCAGAGCGCTGGTCGGAATGGTGGCAATGATCGACGTGGACGTTGATCCGGCTGACGGAGTCAGGGTGGTGTTGCCGAAATTGATGGAGGAGTTGGTGACGAAATTTGTGCCGGTGACGGTGAGGATGACGGTTTCGCCGTCGACGACGGCGCTGGTGGGAGAGAGCGAGGAAATGGTGGGCGGAGGATTGGTGACGCTGAATGGAAGACTGTTGGAGACCGTCGAGCCATTGGCGACGGTAATGCCGAATACGCCGGAGCCCTGCAACGCCGTCGCGGGGATGGACGCGCTGAGAGTGCCATCGGCATTCAGGGTTGTCGGAGTGATGGGAGTGCCGGAAACCTGGATGACGGACTGGCCGGTGAAGCCTGCGCCGGTGGCGGTGATGTCGATCGGAGGAGCGGCATTAGAGGCCACGGGAGAAATGTCGGTGAGCTGCAGCGCGGGAAGGCCGCCGAGGGAGATGTCCCACGCGCCGCGGCCGTGCGTGACGGCGGTGAGGACGCGCGAGGCGGGGCGGAGATTTAGGGAGAGGACTACGACGTTGGGCAGGCCTGTGCCGAGCGGCTGCCAGGTTGTGCCGCTATCGGTGGAGATGAACGCGCCGATGTCGGTGCCGATGTAGAGAGTGCCGGAAATGTTGGGATCGGCGACGATGGCGTTCACCGGGATATTCGGGAGATTGCTGCTGATGTCGATCCACTGGCCGCCGCCGTTGGTGGTCATGAAAACGTGGCCGAGCGTGTCGCCATTGAAACCAGAGAAGCCGGAGAATGCGACGTAGGCGAGAGTGGGATCGGCGGCGTCGATGGCGAGCGAAGTGACGGAGCGATTGGGCAAGCCGGAAATCACTTTTGCGAATCCGGCTGAGCCGCTGAGCACGTTGTGCGAAACCTGCACGATGCCGTCGATGGAGCCGACGTAGATTGTGTTCGAATCGCTGGGCGCGACGGCGAGCGCGGTGAGGAAATTGCCGAGGCTGCCGGTGAGATCGGTGGAGATTGCCGTCCAAGTGTTGCCGTTGTCGAGCGTCTGATAGACGCGATTGGTTGCGAGATAGAAAGTTTGCGAGCGCGAGGCATCGGCGACGAGAGGCGGGAGATAGGACGCCGGATCGGACGTGTTGATTCCGTTTTCTACGGTGATGAAGTCGTTGACGAAGCCGCCGCTGAGCGAGCGGAAGATAAACGGAGCGACAGAAGAAGGTTGCTGCAAATCGCCGCAAGTGGTGAAGACGGTATTCGGAAATGTGGCGTCAATGGCGGTGAAGCCGCCGTCGCATTGCGGCGTGCCGGTGGAAACCCACGCGTTGTTGTTGAAAAGCTGCGCGGAATTGCCCTGCGTGCCGCCGAAGGCGATGTTGTCCGATGATGGGTGAACGGAGAGGCCCGGATAGAATTGCGTGATGCTGAGGCCCGAGGTGGTCGAGCCGGTATTGAGATTGTTCCACGTGTGAGAACCGGCGGCGACGCCGGTGTTGGTGACATCGCTGGAGGACCAGACGCCGCCGTCATTGCCTACGAAGAGCGAAGCGCCGTCGGGAGTAAATCCCAGGGCGTGCTGCGCGGAGTGAATCGCGGTGTTGGATTTGTCGATCGAGACATCCTGCCAGGTGCTGCCGCCATCGATTGAACGATAGAGAGTGGAGCCGCTGCCGCCGCCATTTGAACCGCCGGCGAACACGAGCGAAGCGTTTGCGGGGCTGACGCGGAGCGCCATGTCATAGAAACATGATGGAGCGCACAAATTGTTGGGCGGCTCGGTGAGCTGGGCCCAGGTAGTTCCGGCGTCGAGGCTCTTGAACAGGCCGAAGAAACTCGAGGAAGAATCATTGGCTTCGGCGATGGCAGCATAGACGACGGTTTTGCTGGAGACTTGCGGGCCGAGAGCTAGGACGATGCGGCCGAATTGGGTTTGATCTGTGGCTTGATCTAGACCCGTGAGGCGACTCCAGGTTGCGCCTGCGTTCGTGGAGATGAAAACGCCGTTGCATGGCGCGGCGGCGCGGCAGGGCGAACCGGCGTCGGCGTCGCCGGCGGGGTGGCCGAGAGCGGCGTACGCGGTCATGCCAGTCGAATCGTTCGGATCGAAGACTACGTCGGTGGCTTCAACTTTCGACGAGGCGGAAAGAACCTCCGTCCAATTTGCGCCGCCGTTTGTGGAGCGCCAGATTCCCGAGGGGATCGAAGGATCTCCGCCTTTTACCGCTGCGAGTACCACTTGGTGCAACGAAGAATTGGGATCTACGCTGATCGCGCCGATGAATGGCCCGCCGGATGAGGCGTTCAGTGGAGCCGAGACGCCGCCGAATATTCCTACCCCCGATCCAGTCCAAGTTTGGCCGCCATCGGTGGACTTGAGGATTCCGGCGCCATAGTAGGAATCGCGCGCGAAGTTTTCTTCACCGGTTCCGGCATAGAGCGTCACCGGGGACGTGGTGGCATCGACGGCGAGCGATCCGATTGAGAGCGAGGATTGACCATCGGTAAGCGGCGACCAATTTTGCAGATCGGTGGTCTTCCAGACGCCGCCATCGGCTGCGCCGAGATAGAGGGTCTTGCCAGTGGCGTCGGTGGGATCGGCTACGAGAGCGGTGACTCGGCCGGAAGTATTGCCGAAAGGCGTTTGAGTGGTGGGAGCCGGGCCGATGGATTGCCAGGAGAGCGATGAGGCATTGGGCGTGGCGGCCGCGGCCTCTTCGCGCATCTTTCGCAATTCTTTGATGGCGGCTTCACGAGCGCCCGCGGGAATTTTGCCCTGGGGATAGGCACGCGGACCGAAGAACCATTCGGCGCGACGGCGGGCTAGATCGACCGCAGCTTGATGTGGAATGCGCTTCTTCGAGGCGGATTTTTGAGCGACGACGGGAGCGACAGCGACGAAGAGGATGAGCGCGGAGAGCAGTGGAACGAGCGATTTGCGAAGAGGCGAATTCGTTTTGTTGGATACGCGGAGGCGGTGGTCCGCGATTTTCCCGCTCAAATCAAATTGCATGTTCCTCCGTCGGAGACTCGATGACGCGGGACCCCGTCCGCGTCTGAAGTGCAAGGACAAGACTGCGTCGCATGCGACCCGCGATTATACACGGCTGCGCAGGCCAGGTCGCTGCAATCGCGGAGGCCCACGAGGCGGATAGGATGAGTGGCAAGAGGGCTCTGGTTGCACCGCGGAACGCGACTAGCTACACTCGCGGTCAAGCGAGGTGACAGCCATGAATAAACGCGCGATTGGGTTTGCAGCGATTGTGTGTCTGCTAGTGGCGCCGGCGGTTCTGGCGCAGGACGAAGAGCACCATCACCATGATGAAGGCGAAAAGCTCGGCTCGGTGAATTTTCCGACCTCGTGCTCGCCGGAAGTACAAAAATCATTCGAGCGCGCGGTCGCGCTGATGCATTCGTTCCAATACAAGCAAGCCAGCGACGGATTTGACGACGTTGCGCGGCAGGACAAACACTGCGCGATGGCGCGCTGGGGCGAGGCGATCGTGATCTGGCACCAGCTTTGGGATGAGCCGGACGCTGCGAAGATCAAGCGCGGACAGAAGTACATTCACGAGGCGCAGAAGATTGGGGCGAAGACGGATCGCGAACAACAATTCATCGCTGCTGTGGCGCTTTTTTATGCCAAAGGCAAAAAACTTGATTACAGTACGCGGGCGCAGAATTATTCGGATGCGATGGGGCGGCTCCATGCGCAATATCCGGACGATACGGAGGCGGCCGCTTTTTACGCGCTTTCTTTGCTGTCATGGACGCCGCTCGACAACAAGGATTTCGCCAATCGCCGGAAGGCAATACCGATTCTCGATAAATTGTTTGCGGAACATCCGGATCATCCTGGAGCGGCGCACTATTTGATTCACGCGGCGGACCGGCCGCAGTTGGCGTCGCTCGGGTTGGATGCGGCGCGGCGTTACGCGCAGATTGCGCCATCGTCATCCCACGCGATTCATATGCCGTCGCATATTTTTTCGCGGCTGGGATTGTGGCAGGACTCGATCAACTCCAATCTGGCGGCTGCGGCGGCTGCCGACAAAGCTACGCGCGCGGGAACCGGCGACGCGAGTTACGAACTGCATGCCATGGATTTCCTGCAATACGCTTACTTGCAAAGCGGTCGCGAGAAGGATGCCTGGCACGTGATCGAGGAGCTGGATTCCGTGCCGGGTGCGTCCGGCGAACAAAAGACCAATAAAAGAACTTATTTCACGGGCCGGTATTACTTCGAGCTGCATCAATGGGACGAAGCGGCCAAGTTCGCTGTGCCGGTTTCCGGGTCGAAGGATGCGAAGGCGTCGGCATATCGCACCAGGGCGATCGGAGCGGCTCGCAGCGGGAATGCGGCAGAGGCCAGGAAGAACCTCGATAAACTGAATGCGCCCGCATCTGCGGGCGGCTATGAAATGGACGATGACGCGCTGTCCCCGATCGAGAGGCAGGAGGCCACGGCGTGGGTGGAATTTGCCGAGGGGAGAAAAGAGGAAGCGCTGAAGGATTTGAGGGCAACGGCTGATCGCGAGGACCGCCGCGCGCCGGAAACGGGTGATATGCCTGCGCGGGAAATGCTGGGGGACATGCTGTTGGAAATGAATCGTGCGGCCGATGCGTTAGTGGAATATGAGGTGCTGCTGAAGGAATCGCCGAACCGGTTTGACGGGTTGTACGGCGCGGCGCGTGCGGCGGAGGCGGCGGGGAAATCGGAGCAGGCTTCGTCGTATTATGCGCAGCTCTTAAAAGTCTGCGATGGAGGCGTGAATTCGACGCGGCCGGAGCTGGCGCGGGCGAAAACGCTTGCCGTGAATGCGGGCGGACACTGACCGATGCCACGCGAAGAAGCCGCACGCGCAGTCCAAGAATGGCGCGAACTCGTTGCCGGACCTCGCGGCACGCTGGCCGAATCGCGAGCGCACGCCGAACAATTCTTCTCCAAGTTTCAAGTCTCCCCGGCACTAAAAGTGGAAACCGCAGAAATCGGCGGCGTTCGCGGAGATTGGCTGACGATGCCGGGCGCCGATCCGGCTCGAGTGGTCCTCTATATCCACGGCGGGGCGTTCGTGTTGGGTTCTGTGCGCGGGTATCGTGCGATGACGGCGCGCATCGCAAAAGCTACGCGCGCGAGAACTCTCGTCATCGAATACCGGCTGGCGCCCGAAAGTCCCTTCCCCGCCGCGATCGAAGATGGCACGACGGCGTACGCTGGACTCTTGAAGCAGGGCGTGGCGCCTTCCTCGATCGTGATTGCCGGCGATTCGGCAGGCGGGAACCTCACGATCGCTACGCTTCTGTCCATTCGCGATTCGGGCGCGCCGCTACCGGCGGGGGGCGTTTGCATCTCGCCGTGGGTGGATCTCGAATGTATCGGCGAGACGATGACCACAAACGCCGAGGTCGATCCGCTCTGCACCAAGGAATCCCTGCTGCTCGAAGCAGGCCTCTATCTCGGCGGCCACAACGCCCGCGGTGCCCTCGCCTCGCCCATCTACGCTGACTTGAAAGGTTTGCCGCCTCTGCTCATCCAGGTCGGTAGCGAAGAGACGTTGCTCGATGATTCCAACCGCCTCGCCGCACGAGCAAAGGAGGCAGGTGTCCCGGTCACGCTCGAAATTTTCGAGGGTATGCCGCATGTCTGGCACGTCTTTGCCGAGTACCTGCCGGAAGCTCAGGAGGCTATCTTAGCAATCGGAGGATTCGTCGACGCAAGGATGGGTAACGCAGCAAAAAGTCAGAAAACTTCGGCAGGAACAGGCCAAAAAACTTCGTTGTAAGAAACGTTAGCGGATTAAACGGCGCCGTTCGGTTGCAGCTTGGCTTCTACCTTGGCGTCGTAGATGTGCCAGAAATTGCCGCTTGAATCCACGAATTCAATTCCTACCTTGATGCGGCCGCTTTGCTTGGGGCCGACGTGAACGACGCGACATTCGCGCTCTTCCTGCGTGAAACTGTTTACTACAAGAATCGTTTGCCCCTGCTCGAGCTCAGCGGAAATGGCCAGGCGAGCGCCATGCGCGTCCACATTGAGCGTATGGGTCTTGTCACGGAAGGGGAGATTGCCGTTCGAGCGTCCGTAGACGACGACGGGAACATGCAAAGGAAATCGGCGGCTTCGGCGGACGTATCCGCGGAGTTTCGTCTTATTCATAGGCGTGGCCATCCCAGTTCTAAAGTAACGCCCTAAGTAATCCCGCGCAAGGGGTGAGTGCCCGAAAAATCAACCTTTTGATTATAGATTAAAGGTGCCGCAGGGTGGGCAGAACGGCTCATCCCGGTACACTTGCGGCCGACGGTGCTGCTTCTCGCGGCGTCATCTTGCACTTTGAATTCCCGAATACGGCGGGCGGGTAATTTTGTGGCAAAATGGGCATGCCGCAAACGATTGAATCCATTTCCACTTGCACATGTAAATGCTTCAGTATTATTTTTTCGGCATGGCGTGTCATTTAGGGTGGACATTGCCATCCCAAATCGGTTCAAATGGATGCGGGCCGGGAAAGTGCAACGTTTTTTGGAGGGGGGAGACCGATGCGCCGACTTTTGATGGTTTTCGCACTTAGTTTGTGCGTTTCGGCTGGGGCGGCCGCTCAAATTCATCCTGCCACATCCGCGCTGGCGAATGCTTCACCGAGTCTCGCGCCGTCGATGGGATTTCTTACGGCGTATGATCCGGCGACCGAGGATCAGCCGCAGTTTCAGGCTTATATCGGTTACGCGTGGACACGATTCACCGGCATACCGAACAATGCTCTCAATCTGAACGGGTTTTCCGCGACATTTACTGGGTTCGTTCACGGCATCGGCATCGAAGGCGAACTGGGCGGCGAACTCGGGAGTTTCGCTGGCGAAACAGCGAAGCTCTCATTTCTGGGAATCGGGCCGCACCTGCGATTCGGGGAAACGAGCCGGCTGCAGCCTTGGGGACACGTGCTGGTCGGGCGGGCGCACTTTTTTCCTGTCGGATTAGAGGGCGGACAAGGCGGATTTGGCTGGGAAGCTGGCGGCGGCATTGATTACCGGTTTACTCATTTGCTTTCGTTCCGGGCTGGCGCCGACGCACTGGGATCGGTTATTGCTAGCAAGAGTCAGATCGGACCGAAGGTGCACGCCGGGGTGGTTTTCAACTTCTAGCATAGGGCGGTAGCGTCGATAGCTTGGAGCTTGGCGTGCGCGTTGCCGCTGGCTCGCTTTGTGAGTGAAATCTCCGCGATTTCTATTCCGCAAATTCAAAGACTGCTTGGAATTGTCTGGCTCGGCTTTGGGATTTATTGGGCGGTGAGCGCCCGGCAAAGCAGGGCGACTGAGACTACCGAGGCGAATTGGTTCCGGGCGCTGCGGTTTGGAATCCTCGTTACTACCTTCGTTTTTCTTCTTGCGCCGTGGTTGGGGTTCTCGCTTCTGAATCTTCGCGCTTATCCCGATAGTTTCGCCGTGCGCTGGATTGGCGTGGTGTTGACGACTGCCGGAATTGGGCTGGCGATATCTGCGCGGCGGCACTTAGGGAAGAACTGGAGCGATAAGGTCGAGTTGAAAGTGGATCACCAGCTCATTCGCAGCGGTCCTTACGCTTATTTGCGGCATCCGATTTATTCCGGCGTCCTACTGGGCGTCGCAGGCACGGCGCTGGCGATCGGAATGGTTCGCGGAGGCTTGGCATTTTGTCTTTTGCTGAGTTCCTACGCTATCAAGGCGAGGAAAGAAGAGACTGTGCTCGCGGGGAAATTTGGCGATGAGTTTCGCGAACATATGCGAAACACTGGATTTCTGTTTCCGAAACTCACAAGGCGCGGACTCTAACCTCGGCGCTTGATTCTCTTGCGATTCCGGCCAGGAAGTCTTGCGAGGCTGTCTTGGCACTCTCCCTCCCGTGGACGCGGTTATTTCGTTTCACGGCGCTCGCGAAGACTGCTAAAGTGTGATCTCACTCTTTCAATTTAATTGGGGGTTCAGATGAAATCTCTGGCGGGCATAGCTCTTTTTTTAGTGGCTGCGTTGGCGGCAAGCGCCGATACCGTGGTGATGAAGAATGGGGATCACCTCACGGGCACGGTGGTTAAGTCGGATGGGAAACAGTTGACACTAAAGACGGATTACGCGGGCGAGATCAATCTGCAGTGGGCGGCGGTCAAAGAATTGACGACGGATAAGCCGGTGTTTGCGGTGACACCGGACAAGAAGACCGTCAGCGGAAAAGCGACCACCGAAGGCGATGAACTCGTGATTGCGCCGAGCAATGGTGCGGCCGTGCACGTGCCGCTGGCCAACGTGACGGTGTTGCGCGATGAGGCCGAGCAGGCTGCCTTCGAACACAGCCAACATCCGGGGTTGCTCGAGAATTGGGCCGGCGGAGCCGATGTTGGATTTGCTTTGGCGCGC
Organism: uncultured Acidobacteriota bacterium; assembly: GCA_963812645.1. Lineage (GTDB taxonomy): Bacteria > Acidobacteriota > Terriglobia > Acidiferrales > UBA7541 > Palsa-147. The sequence goes on along the minus strand of CAWEVU010000008.1, from coordinate 280,463 downwards.
GGAAATACGCAGACGACCAATCTTTCGATCGCGTTCAACGCTGCGCGCACCACCAATAACGATAAGTTGTCCGCATACGTCGCGTCCATCTACGCCTCCAGCAATTCGGCCGGAGTCTCGGCAGTCACGGCCAACGACGTTCGCGGTGGCGCGCGCTACGACCGGAACATCGTTCCAAAGATTTTCGGATTTGGAAGCGCGGACTTCGAATACAACGAGACGCAGGACCTGGATTTGCGGTCGATTCTGGCCGGCGGGCTTGGTTATCACGCGATCAAGCGGGATTCGACTACGCTCGATCTTTTGGCTGGCGGGGACTACACGCGGGAAAATTACAACACGGGCGTACTGCGGAACATCGGCGGCATTACCGTCGGCGAAGATTTCATGCACAAGTTCGGAAAGTCAACGACTCTAAATGAACATCTATTCTTTTATCCGGACTTGACCGAGACCGGGCAGTACCGGATCTCGTTCGATATGGGAACGGCGACGAAGATCAATAAGTGGCTGGCTTGGCAGACGGCCGTGAGCGATCGATATTTGAGCAATCCCATTCCGGGGACGAAGTCGAACGATATTATTCTCACGACGGGGCTGAATTTTTCGTTCAAGCATTAGAAGGTGACGAGGATTTGCGGGTAACGAGCTTGTGATGTTGCGGCGGGTTCTTCCGCGGTTGCGCGACGATTTGGTTACGCGGTGAGGTGTCCGGTGGGCGCAGTCCGCCCGGGCGGACGCCCCTACGGGATTTTCCCACTCGTCTTGGAGCAGATCATGCGGTTCTGTGAGTTATTGGTTGGGCTTCTTTTTCTTGCCTAGGAGGCCGCCTAGCGTGTTGGCTACTCCTTGGGTGCCTTGGCCGCCTTGTAGCGATGAGCCCAACTGAGAACCGAGCGCGCCGGCCATGCCTGCTACGTCCGGAATGAATTTGGGATCCGAGGTGGTGCCTTGGATCGCGAACGGAATTGTCGTTTTTCCGCCGCTCGTTCCGCCGAGAAGACCACCAACACCGTTCACTGAGGCGCGCATCTTAAAATTCAGCGAGCTGTCGGCGCCTACCGTACCGCCGCCGGTCATTTCGCCGATCGCCGGCATCACCAAATCCATATTTGTGGTCTGAATTCCCTCGGGAGCGACGCGCACATCCGACGTGAGCTTCTGGATGCTTGTGTCCGCGCTCTTTCCTACACTCGAAAACGCGGAGAGCGCGGCCATCTTCGAGCCGAGATCGAAACCCGCCAGCTTGGCGTTCTCGAGATTGATATTTCCGGTGGTGACCAGCTTGTTTCCGGGTCCGTTGACGGCGAGATTCGTCGTCAATGTGCCGCTCTGCAGCGACGCGCCCTTCGGGAGCACGACGCCGAGAGCCGGAAGAATGGCCTCGAGATCCGGTACTGGCATGTCTTGGCCGTTGATTTTCATGTTCAGAATCGCGGCCTCGCCTTTGAGATCGTAAGTGCCGGAGATGTGCGATGTGGCTTTTCCGATTTTCACTGTTCCGGAACTTAGGACTCCGGTGCTTTTCGGCATATCGTACGCGGTCGCGAAATCGACCTCGACCGGCGTGGAAGCAGGAGCACCGCCTTTGACCACTTGGAGCTTGCTGATTTTTACTGTGCCCTGCACATTTGCCTGGCCGCTCTTTGAGGAGAGAGTGGAATTCAATTCAACCATGCCGCCCAGACCGGAAGATGGATCTACGAATCCGCTTTTTGCGAGATCGAAATCGGCGATATTTAGCTTGGCTTCAACGGGGCTCATCGCTGCGTCGCTTGCGTCGAGTGGTCCGACGGTGCCGTCGAGATTGAGAGTTCCGCCGCACGGTAATTTGGCGGATAGCTTCAGTGGAAACGAGCTTGCGAGCGACACATTGGTGGCTTCGAAATTGAGATCGTCGTAAGTGGCGCTCTTGGGAGAATTTGTCGAACCGAGGATCAGGCTTCCGTTCTTCATTTCGATTTTGCCGATGACCAGATCGGACGGAGCAGAAGAACTCGACGTCGCTGGTGCGGCAGATTTGGAGTTCGAGCCGGAAGCGAGCGACGAGAAGTTCCAGCGTCCTGCGGGGTTCTTAATCAGCGTCACTTCAGGCTTGTCAATCGTGACGCCTGTTACGTGCAGGGCGCGCGAGAAGATCAGCGGCATCAATTCCACGCCGACGTTCAGCGATTTCGCAGTCAAAAATGCGGACTTGCCGAATGCAGGATCATCGGCGATGGAGAGATCATCGGCGCCGAGCGAGCCTGACAGAATCGAGAGGCTGAGATTTCCGACCTGGACCTGGCGGCCGAGAGCGGTGGAGAGTTTTTCTTCGATCGTTGGGCGAAACTGGTTGACGCTGATCAGGAATGGGAGCGCGATCACGATGACGATAATGACGGCAATGGCGATGAGGATGTAGCGAAGTTTGCCCTTCACATTAGTCTCCTTCGACCGGATTGCTTTTGCAGGTGGGCGACGGGCGAATGATAGCACAGGGGCGGGCGGAGGGACTCAAGTTGCGCAGCGGACACGTGGAGTCCGCGGACGGTTGCTGCCGATGGCTTCTCCGTGATCGTTGAAGCCGGCGGGGACGCCCTTCGAGGCTCAGGGTAAACCGGCGGTGCCTATGAACTCTACTGCGGGGTTTGCGCGGCGCCGATTTTTGTGCCGATTACTTCGCCGGAGACTATGATTTCTACACGGCGGTTCTTCTGGCGGCCTTCGGCGGTGCCGTTGTCGGCGACGGGCATGGTCTTGCCGAAGCCCTGCGCGGTGATAGTGCCGGCGTCGAGTCCCTGGTCGATCAGATATTGACGCACGGATTGCGCGCGCTGTTCGGAGAGAGTTTGATTGAACGCGTCGCTGCCAACGTTGTCAGTGTGGCCTTCGACGGTGAGATTTAGTCCGGGATGCGCGAGGACGATTCCGGAGAGCTTGGCGAGGCGCTCGCGGGCTTCGGGACGGAGATCATACTTTGCGGTGGCGAACAGAACATCGCCTAGATTGACTACGAGCCCGCGTGGTGAGTCGCGTGTCTCGAGAATTTTGTTGAATTGCGCGAGGAGCGTGGCGCGCAGTTCCTGCTTTTCGCGCTCGGCCTTCTCGGCGGCTTCTTTCTCGCGTTCGGCCTGCTCTTGCGCCGCTTGCTGCTTGGCTAGGGCTTCAGCTTGAGCCTTTTCGGCTTCGGCCTGGGCTTTCTGAGCTTCGGCGCGAGCCTGGGCTTCCTTCGCGGCGGCTAATTCGGCTTGCATCTTTTGTTTCTCGGCTTCCGCCTGCTGCTTTTCGGCTTCTGCTTGCTGCTTCTCAGCCAAGGCGCGGCGTTGCGCTTCGGCCTCCTGGTCGGATTTCGCCTGAGCCTCGCGCTGGGCGCCGGCCTCGCGCTCCTTGGCGAGCCGCTCGTCGTCCTGGCGCTTCAGGCTGATGGTGATAGCGTCTTCATAACTTTGAACGGCGTCGCGGGCGGCGGATGGCACCGATTTTTTCTGCTTGCGAGTCTCGTAATCTTCGGCGCGGGTGAGTGCGTCCGAGGCTTTCGTCCAGGAATCGGCAGCGTATTTGTCAGCGCCGCGCAATTGCGCGATACGCTTGGCGTTGCGGGCTTGCAAGAGATCGAGTGGCACAGTCGGGTCGTCATCGATTGGCGCGAGATTCAAGTCTTTGTAACGGCTGCGCTGGAGCAGTTCGTATTTTGCGTCCACCGCATCTACTTGCCCTTTCGTGTCGGCGCGCACGATGTTCTCGAGAACCACTTCGTCGCTGGGGAACGAAACCGCGTAGTACGGCTCGGCGGTCACGATCAGGCCGAAGGTTTGCAGGCGCGTGGTTACTTGCACTTTGCTCTTTTGTCCATCGAGCACGAGCTGACCGAGATTATTCGCGCGGCCCTCGGGAGTGATGGCCCAGAGGACGTAGGTGAGATAGGCTGCGCCGAATTGGCCGGCGCCTGAGAGATTGTCGAAATTCGCATTGATCGAGACTGCGCCGTTCTTGGCTTCCACCTTGGCCTGGCCGGTGGCTTGCGGCAGCAGCGCAGTGCCGCGGAAATCGATGCGCGTCGAGCCCTTGGCCAGGTAATTTACGGCTTGAATCGTGCGCGTGACATTGATCTGGATTACGGGAGCCTGCTGCGATTGGTCTTGCGCGTGGAGCGAGGCGGCGCTCGAGGCGATCAATAGAACGCACAGCGCTGCAATTGTTCTCATGCGGCTCTCTTTCCGTTTCGGATTCAGTCCCGCTCGGCACAGCACTTCGGATGAAACTCATTCTGCTACTGGAACTAAAGCGTGTCCAGGCGGAATGAGCGTTGCTGTGACCATTCAGAGTGGTGTCCTAATTTCGTGACGGGACGCGATGGCGCGAGCTTTCTTACTAACTGCCTCGGGGAGCCAGCGCTGAAGCGCATCGCCAGAAACGACGCTTTTTCCGGAGCGCTGAAGCGCTCGTTCCCCCGCATGAATGCGGGGGCTCCCACCCACAGCGTTGCTTGCGGTGCATCGCTGCGCTAAGATGCACGGCGATGCCCGATCACGGCTCGCTCTCCGGTTCTGAAGTCTCTCACTATCGAATCATCGAAAAGCTTGGCGGCGGCGGGATGGGTGTGGTCTTCAAGGCGGAAGACACCAAATTGCGGCGCGCGGTCGCGCTGAAATTCCTGCCGGAAGCGGTGACGGAAGACAGGCAGACGCTGGAACGATTCGAGCGCGAGGCGCGTGCGGCATCCGGCTTGAATCATCCGAACATCTGCACGATTTACGAGATCGGCGAGCACAACGGCGAACCATTCATCGCCATGGAGCTGCTCGAGGGCGAGACTCTCAAGCACCGCATCGAAGGCCGGGCGTTCAAGACCGAGCAGCTTCTCGATCTCGGCATTCAGATCGCCGATGCGCTCGAAGCAGCGCATTCCAAGGGCATCGTTCATCGCGACATCAAGCCCGCGAATATTTTCATCACCAAGCGCGGCCAGGCTAAGCTGCTCGATTTTGGACTGGCCAAAATTCATCGCGATGCGACGCACGACGTCGCCGATGGCGATGCCACGCGCGATGCGGGTGGTGAAGCGGCGCGGCAGGCCCTGACAACGCCGGGCGCAGCTATGGGGACGATTGCCTACATGTCACCCGAGCAAGCGCGCGGCGAAGAGCTCGACTTGCGCACCGATATCTTTTCGTTCGGCGTGGTTCTCTACGAAATGGCGACGGGCCGACAGGCGTTTCCGGGAAATACATCGGCGATCGTCTTCGACGCAATTCTAAACAAAGTGCCGCCGTCGCCGGTGGAGTTGAATCCATCACTGCCGCCGAAGCTTGAGGAAGTGATCAATCGCGCGCTGGAGAAAGATCGCGAGCTGCGGACGCAAAGCGCCGGGGAAATCCGCGCGGAATTGAAGCGATTGAAACGCGATCTGGATTCGAGTCGGCCGAGTACGGCGACTGCATCGGCGGCGAGAGCGGTGGCAACGGCGATTGCGCAGCCAGGAAGACAGAGCGCAACGAGAACAGCGATCTTCGCGCTCGCCGGAGTTGTGCTGCTGGCCGCGGGAATTGTCGCAGGTGTGATGGTGGGCAAGCGCATGAGCCAGTTCACGCCGCCTCTATTTCATCGCCTTACTTTTCGCCGCGGTTACATCCGCAGCGCGCGCTTCGGGCCGGATGGCCAGACGCTTGTTTACAGCGCCGCCTGGGATGGGAGTCTCCCCGAAATTTTTACGGCAAGGCCCGAGAGTCCGGAGTCCCGAACGTTGAATCTTCCGGACACGGAAATTCTCGCCATTTCGTCAACCGGCGAGATGGCCGTGCTGCTGCGCAGCCATCTGCTCGGCCCGTGGATGTATATCGGCACGCTGGGCCGCATGTCGCTGGCGGGCGGCGGAGCGCCGCGCGAAGTTGTGGATGATGTGCTGTGGGCCGATTGGTCGCCGGATGGATCGAATCTGCTGGTGGTGAGGCGTGAGAACGCGGCGATGAGCATCGAATACCCAATTGGAAAGAAGCTGTACGAATCGATCGGCTGGATCGGCAGCCCGCGGATTTCGCCCAAGGGCGATATGATCGCTTTCCTGCAGCATCCCGCACGCGGCGATGATGCCGGCTCGGTTTGCCTGGTGGACACAGAAGGCATGGCAAAGACAATCTCGACGGGATGGATCAGCATGCAGGGATTGGCCTGGAGCCCGAGCGGCGACGAAATCCTATTCGCGGGAACTAAAGTAGGAGTGGCGCGATCGATTTACGCGGTGAGCCGGAACGGCACCGAGCGGTTGGTGATGCGCAGCGCCGGATATTTGACGCTGCACGACATCGCGCGCGACGGCCATATGCTTGTCGCACAGGACAATTCCCTTTCGGCGATCACCGCGATGCCGCCGCATGGTTCCCGTGAAGTGAATTTGTCGTGGCTCGACTATTCGGTAGCGCGGGATATGTCATCGGATGGCGAGCTTGTGCTTTTCGATGAAACCGGCGAGGGTGGCGGCACCACTGGCGCGGTTTATCTGCGCAAAACCGATGGCTCACCCGCAATCCGGTTGGGAGATGGCATTGCGGTAGCGCTTTCGCCCGACAAGAAATGGGCCATCACGAGTCCGCCGGATCCTCCGGGACAATTCATGCTGGTTCCCACTGGCGCCGGGCAAGCGAGACTCCTGACGCGTGATTCCATAACGCATCTCGGTGGCACGTGGTTTTCAGACGGGAAGCGATACCTTTTCGCTGGAACGGAAGCCGGACACGGCGCGAAATTCTACGTTCAAGATTTGAACAGTGACAAACCGAGAGCGATCACCGCCGAGGGTGTGAACCCCACGTCGTTGTCCCTCTCTCACAACGGAGAGTTTGTGGCCGGACTCGGCGCAGACCAGAAGATGTATTTGTATCCAACGGCTGGCGGCGAACCGCGGGCCGTCCCTGGCGTGGACATCGGCGAACGGCCGATTGGCTGGACGTCCGACGATCGCTCGCTATTCGTCTATCGCTATGCTGAGATGCCTGCGCGGGTATTTCGCCTCGATCTGGCTACAGGAAAAAGATTGCTGTGGAAACAACTTTTGCCGCCCGATCCGGCTGGCGTGGATCACGTCGGCGGAATTCTCATTAGCGCGGATGAGAAATCGTACGTTTATTCCTACTATCCAAATCTGTCGGATCTTTATTTGGTCGAAGGCGCGAAGTAATCGCGCGTCGTAGGGCGGGTTTACACACCGCCGGGGTGGCATTGGGTTTTGTGTTTCCGGTTATGACATCCGCTGAGAAATAAAACGACGAAACCAAAACCCAAACCGGGCGGGTGCCGATCCCTCGCCCCTACTCAAGCCTCTGCGCCTGCTGATTGTGCGTTTTCCTCGCTCTGGCCATTGCCGCGGAACTGTGCTGTCTCGGTTGAGCCGGCCATCGCGGTTGTCGAGGAATGCCCGGCCGAAACTACCTGAGCGATACGGTCGAAGTAGCCCGTGCCGACAAAGCTTTGGTGCTTCACGGCGCGATAGCCGTTCGCCTGCGCAGCAAATTCCGCTTCCTGGAATGTGGAATACGCGGCCATGCCGGCGTCCTTATATTGGCGCGCTACTTCGAACATGCCGAGATTCAGCACGTGGAAACCGGCGAGGGTGACAAACTGGAATTTGTAGCCCAGGCGTCCCAGTTCCTGCTGGAAGTTCGCAATCGTGGCGTCGTCGAGATTCTTCTTCCAATTGAATGACGGCGAGCAGTTGTAGGCCAGCAGCTTGCCGGGGAATTTCGCATGGATGGATTTTGCGAACTTCTCCGCTTCCCTGAGATCGGGCGTGGAGGTTTCGCACCAGAGCATATCGGCATACGGCGCGTAAGAAAGCCCGCGCGCGATGGCCGCGTCAATGCCGCCGCGGAATTCGAAGAAACCCTCGGGAGTTCGCTTGCCGGTGATGAATCCGCGATCGTGCGGATCGGCATCGCTTAGCAGCAGGCCGGCGCTATCGGCATCGGTGCGCGCGATGAGAACTGTCGGCACGCCGCAGACATCTGCGGCGAGACGCGCGGCAACAAGCTTCTCGATAAATTCGCGGGTGGGGACAACGACTTTGCCGCCCAGGTGGCCGCACTTTTTCGCCGATGAAAGCTGGTCTTCGAAGTGAACGCCCGCGGCGCCCGCTTCGATCATGGCTTTCATGATTTCGTAGGCGTTGAGCGAACCGCCGAATCCGGCTTCGGCATCGGCGATGATCGGCGCATACCAGTGCGTGCCGTTGCGGCCTTCGACGCTGTCAATTTGGTCCGCGCGGCGGAATGCGCGATTGATGCGCTCGACGAGCTGCGGCGCGCTGTTGCAGGGATAGAGGCTCTGGTCGGGGTAGACGTCACCGGCGGAATTGTTGTCCGCCGCGACTTGCCAGCCGCTCGCATAGACGGCCTTCAGGCCGCCCTGGACCATTTCGATGGCTTGGTTGCCGGTAATGGCGCCGAGCGCATTGACGAAAGGCTCGGTATGCATCAACTCCCAGAGACGCCGCGCGCCGAGGTCTGCGAGCGTGTACTCGATCTTCACGGAGCCGCGGAGGCGCAGCACTCCCTCACTGGCGTAAGGACGGATGATTCCGTCCCAGCGTCCATTCGCGAACGCGTCGTGACCATTCGCGCCATGATGGCCATTGTGGCCGTTATTGCCGTTGCTGCCGGTCTTGTGTTCGGTTGCCATTCGCCGTCTCCCTGTGTTGAGCGAGTTCGACTTGGTGTTGCAGCACCAAGATATTGTTCAGCATACTGAACACATGTTCAGACGCTTCCCGTTTGTACGCGATGCGGCGCTGCCGTGCAAGCCCCTGTTCAATATGTCGAACAATTATTCTATACTTGGATCAGTGTATCGGTGCGGTACGGAACGCTGTACGCGAAGGAGTACCTCTCATGCCGGAGATGGATGCCAGTCCCGCCACTGCCGTCGAGCGCGCGCTGAATATTCTGGAAGCCGCATCGCAGCGCCGCGAAGGCCTTACCAATTCCGAAATTAGCCGCCGTCTCGGCATTCCGAAAAGCTCGGCGAGTTACATCCTGCGCACGCTCGAGCGCCGCGGCTATCTACGCCGCGACACCGAGACGGGACGCTACCGGCTCGGGCTGAAGTTGCTCAGTCTTGGCGGCGAAACGCAAGCCGGACTCGATATCGCCGAGGTTGCCCTTCCCTTCATGCGCGGGCTTGTCGAGCGATTGGGAATGACGTGTCACCTTGCTGTCGTGGATCAGAACGAAGCGGTGTATATCGAAAAAGTCGAGGCGCCGGGATTCTTCAAGGTCAACACATGGGTCGGGCGGCGTATGTTTTTGCATTCGACGAGCGTGGGAAAGGCGCTGCTCGCCTGGATGCCCCGGGCCGAGCGCGATGCGCTGCTGCACAATTGCGAGTTCAAGCGGCGGACGCCGAAGACGATCACCAGCCACTCGCGTCTGGTAGCTGAACTCGAGCGCGTTCACCAGCAAGGCTACGCCGTGGACGATGAGGAAAACAGTCTTGGCGCGCGCTGCATCGCCGCGCCTGTATTTGACGCTCTCGGGAACGTGGTCGCCGCTTTGGGCGTGAGCGGCACGCTCACGCAAATGGACTCCGCCAAAATGACGCGGGTCGAAGACGCACTGAAGGACACCGCGCGGCGCGTCTCCCGTCAGTTGCTCAAGACCGGCGCGGCCTGATTCGCTGCCCGATTATTGCGTTGCCGGAAACTGCGGATGATAGTCCGGATACGGCGGACGCTTGTACGTTGGCGCAGGATTCTTCTTCAATTCCTCGAGCACGACCTCAACGGCTTTTTCGAGCTGTGGATCGTGGCCTTCGCGCACGGCTTTGGGATCCATTTCGACGTCGTAGTCTGGAATGATGCCGTGATTCTCCACTTCCCATTCGCCGTTCAATCCATAAATCGCCCAGCGCGGAGCAGTGATGAATCCGCCGTCAATCAATTGCGGGTAACCGCCGATGCCCACGAGCCCTCCCCACGTCCGCGTGCCGACTAGCGGACCAATCTGAAGCTTGCGGAAATACCACGGCAAAGCATCACCACCCGAGCCCGCATAACGATTAACGAGCATCACCTTTGGGCCGTAGATCGCTTCCGTGGGAACCGAAATGTCATCACCCAGGCGCGTCATCACGCGATTCAGGATCGGCCGGTTGAGGTAGTCCACGATATAGTCAGCCAAAAAGCCGCCGTGATTGAAACGCTCATCAATCACCGCGGCTTGCTTGTCCACTTGCGAGAAGTAGTAGCGATTGAAATTTGTGTAGCCACCAAACGCGGTATCCGGCAAGTGAACGTATGCGACGCGGCCTCCAGTCATCTCGTCCACTTTGCGGCGATTGTCTTCCACCCATTTGAGATGGCGGATGGTGAATTCATCATCGATGGGAACGACGGTGACATCGCGTGACCCGCCGCCATCAGCGTTCGGTCCGACCTTCAGCACCACCTGCTTCCCAGCGGTCTCCTCGAAATAGCTGTAGATATTGTCGGAAGCGTGGAGATCGCGGCCATTGACCGCCAGCAGATATTCGCCGGTGGCGACGTTAACGCCGGGCTGGGTGAGCGGCGCCATGAGTTCTGGATTCCAATTCTCGCCGTCGAAGATGCGCGCGAAGCGGTAGCGGCCGTTCTCGATTTTGTAGTCGGCTCCCAGGAGGCCGGTGCGGACCCTGCGCGGTTCGGGAGCATCTCCACCGCCGACGAACATGTGGCCGACGCTCATGTTGCTGAGCATTTCGCGGAAGAGATAGTTCAGGTCCGAGCGGCAGGCGATGTTGTCCAGATACGGCGCGAAGAATTTCTCGGCTGCGGCTAGATCGAGACCATGCGCATGCGGGTCGTAGAAGAAATCGCGCTCGATGCGCCAGATTTCATGGTAGATCTGCCGCCACTCGGCGCGCGGGTCGAGGTGAACTTCCATTTCGCCGAGCTTCAGCGCGCCGTCGCCCGGCTTCGGCGCGGATCCCGTACCAGTGATAAACCACTGGTCGCCCATCTTGTAGAGTATCTTTTCGCCATCGGCAGAAATCGAGAACGCTGACACGCCCTCGAGGTATTTCTCCGTCTTGCGTGTCTTTAAAGTGAATTTCTGCAGCGTGAAGGCTGGCGGTCCACCTCCGAAATTTGGAACTTGCGCTCCTTCGGCGAGATAGACTTCGCCTTCTTTTCCGGCGGTCAAGCCGAAATAATTGCGCGCGGGGATCGGGAGGGCCACGATGCGTTGGCCGATGTGCTCGAAATCGATGTCCACCTTGGGCGGCTCTTTCGGCTTCTCTTTGTCTTTATCTTTGTCTTTGTCCTTATCTTTGTCTTTGCCCTTGTCGGCATCGGCGCTCGCTGAATCTTTAGACTTATCGTCCTTGGCTTTTTCGTCTTTGGCCTTCTCTTCCTTCGATTTCTCTTCGTCGCTCTCGGGCGCGACAGGCGATGCAACGTCCTTCTTCAGCACCGCTGCGTAAATGCTTCGCGTCACCGGGCGTCCTATCAAACTCATGCCCGCTTCGTTGGCCAGAGCAACATCAGTGCTCGCGGTGAAATAAAGATATTTGCCGTTCTTGTCGAAATCCGGGGAACTCGTATCGCTCATGCCGTCGGATATCTGCTCGGCCTTGGCGGTCTCGAGCGAATAGATGAAGACGGCGTGGAGATTGTTCGGCAGAGGCTTCGTGTAGGTGATCCAGCGGCTGTCCGGGGACCAAGCTTGACCAAACGACGGGCCTTGGTCAAATCGCATGGTGTCCACGCGGACGGGAGTTCCCTTTTCGATGTCGACGTACCAGAGATTCAGGCGCTGGTCTTCGTAGGCAATTTTCTTGCTGTCGGGCGACCACGTCGGCGAGTAGTAATACGCGGGAGGGTTTCCGAGGCTGATTTTCTTCACCGGGCCGAGGCCGTTCTGCGGGGAGATATACAGCGCGTACTCGCCTGACTCATCGGAAAAATACGCGATGAACTTGCCGTCGGGAGACCACGAGGGATCGCGGTCAGCAACCGCCGGTGAATTCGTCAGATTGCGGATGTCACCCTTCTCCGCCGGAACGGTGAGAATCTCTCCATGCGTTTCGAATACCGCGCGTGCGCCGCTCGGGGAAATGCCGGCGTGTAGGATTTTCTTCGCATCCAGCTTCTCGAAATGCGGGCGCACTTCGGGAAAATCGCCAGCCGCGTGGATGTTCACTGCGTGCGTCTGGCCCGATGCGAGATCGTAGAGCAGGATATGTCCGAATTCCTCGATCACGATCGCATCCGGGCCTGCCGAGGCAGACTCGAATTCCAGTCCTGTGTTCTTCACCACCTCGGTGACGTTATGGGATCCCAGATCGTATTCGAACAAGCCATACAGGCCACTGCGATCCGAAAGGAAGTAGATTTTGTTTCCGACCCACATCGGATTGAAATCGTTGGAATTGTTTTCCTGCGGAATTCTCTGCTCGATGCTCGAATCAGCTAGATTGACGACCCAGATTCGTTCCGTCTGCCCGCCGCGGTAATGCTTCCAATTGTGCTCCCATTGAAAATCGGGAACGTACGCCAGACGCGCCGCATCGGGCGAGTAAACCCCGTGGGCCGCCGCCGGGAGAGGCAGTTCGGTGGGAAAGCCTCCGGCTGCCGGTACGGTGAAAAACTTCGCCGGGTCGGTGGCGCTGTCACGCGTCGAACTGAACAGGACGTTCTGGCCGTCCGGCGTCCATCCGAGGGCCACATCCGCTGCAGGATGCCATGTCAAGCGCTTCGGAACGCCTCCGGTGACGGGCACGACGTACACATCGACATTGCCGTCGTATTGGCCGGTGAACGCGATCTGCGTTCCGTCCGGCGAAAAATGCGCGCCGCCCTCGTGGCCGCCCGAGGTTAACCGCTGCGCTTCGCCTCCGTCCCGGCTCACCACCCAGATATTCCCCGCATAACTGAACGCAATCTGCGTGCGGCTCAGCGAGGGATCGCGAAACAGATACAGCTCGTGCTGCTCAGCGCTCGAGAGCGCCACAGGCGAGGCCAGGAAAAGTGCAAACGAAAAAAGGCTCACGAGCGCGAAAACGAACCGTCTCACAGTTCCGTTTACTGCATCCATCGAATGCCTCCACGATCTGGGATTGGGGAGAGCGACGAGCGGGTCCGAACTGCGAATTCTACTACAGGCTTGGGAATGCGCCGCGAGTCTCCGTAGAAATCCGCGCAGTCCTGGCCCTGCGACACCATCAGCGGATTCGACGCGCCGCAGGGGCAGTGGTTAGCGAAGGTTCTTCACGACAGAGCCAGCGCGATTAGGAGCGGCCGGAAGGATCGTCAAACGACGGTGCTACATCGGCGGATTCAAATGACTCGTCCATGTCCGTCGTATCGTTGCGGCGGCGATGCGCCAGCACAATGATGCCGGCGAAGATAAACAGCGGCGGAAAAAGCATGATCAGAATGCCGTGCCGCAGCGCTTCGGCGGTACGCGGGCCAGCGGCGGCGGCATTTTGATAGCACATCGCGCAGCTCTGCGCGTAGAGCGCCGAAGGCGCGGCAACCAGCGCCGCGAGCGCAATCCCTCGCTTCAATAGCCTGATGGTTAACTCGATGGCTGTCTGCATCACGGACATCCGACGGCATCTTACTCTCAGCGCGACTCCGGAGCCACGCATTTTTCGGCCCGGCTTGCGGCGCGCGCGCTGCGAGCTACTGATCTTTACCCGCTTTACTCGGCGAGCCGGGCAGCAAAGAGCTGACCTTCGACGCCGCTGTCTCCGCCGGCTTCGCTGGCGTGGCCGCGGTGCCGCCGTTGCCGCCATTGCCGAGATAGCGCATCGCGGCGGCCGCCAAGCCGTCGAGCGCGCCACCGCCGCCATTGCCGCTGGTGACCAGCACATCCGGGACGAACTTCGAAGTGCCTTCGGAGAGCGCGGTGATCACGTTTACCAGCGCGGTCGCATTCGATCCGAGCGCGCGAACTTGCGCCTCGTAGCCGCGAGCACGCGCCAAGCCAACCGCTTCAACCTGCGCGCCCTGAGCTGCGCCGGTCTTGCTGATATATTCAGCTTCGCCGCGAGCCTCCTCGGTGCGTGCGTTCGCGTTGTTGGTCTTGATGTCCACGCCCACCTTCGACTTCGCCAGATCGGCCTGCATCTCAGCCGTGCCCTTCGCGTTCTCCATCGAGATGCGCTCATCCTGCGCGGCGCGCTGCTTCTTGTAAGTCTCGATTTCCTGATTCGCGATTTCGCGCTGCGTCAGCACTTTCACCATGTCCGCTGGGAAAATCACGTCCTGAATGAAGACGCCGCGAGTCTCGACTCGGTATTGGTCAATCTGTTCCTTAATGTGCTTGAATGCCTCTTCCTGCACCTGCTGCCGCGTTTCGATGAAGCGAACTGCCGGCATGCTCTGCAACTTATCGCGAAAGTGATTGCCCACCGCGGCCTGCAACACCTCGTTCACGAGATTGAGCATGGTTCCAACCATGGAGATCACACGCGGCGCGTTTGTGTCCGGAACGTGGATCTGCACTTGCAGATCGATCTGGAATACAAAGCCTTCTCTGCTCTTCGCTTCGATCTGCTTAAGCTGCGCGTCGAGATTGTGAGCCTGCGAAACCGCGTCGGCCCAATTCAGCGTCAGGATCGAAGTTGGGACGATCTCCGCCTGATAACAGCGCGGATTGAGCGGATACTTGCCTGTACGCAGCGCTTCCTGCCAGATGCCGCGGTGGCCGGGGCGCACGAGCGTTCCGAACTTGAACTCCACCCCGGACGTATCCTGAGTGGAAAGGCCGACGTAGGCCTTGATTACAGCGACCTGGCCTTGCTGCACGACAAGCATCCACACAAGTTCGACTGCCACCAGAAACGGATTAAGCGCATAAGCGCCATAGAGCAAAGGATCGTGTTGCAAACCAATGCGGCCGCCGTTGTCGAGGAACGCCTGATAATCCTGATAGTTGTTATGTAAGTTGTTCTTACTTCCCAGCAGGACGTCGATGATGTCGCCATCCGTCGCGGTCGCTTTCTCCATCTTCTCCACATCGGAAAATCCACCGAGGCGGCTGGCGATGTCGCCCGAAGGCAGCGGGTCGCCCTCAAATGTCGTGACGATGCCGACGATGTCCAACATCGCGCCGTCTTTGCCACAGGGTCTCGGCTCGATGCGCACGAGTTCGAGTTGTTGCGGCGTCAGTCCAAACGCCTCGGGCGTAAGTTTGCCTAGCTTTCCTGCGCGCCCACGGAGATCGGGAGAGATCGGCAGTCCATAAATCTGGCTCTTCGTCAAGACGATGAAGCCGACCGGATGAATCGGAGCCAGCGTTCCAGGAGGCAGCACCGGACGCTGCACGCCTTTCTGTCCTCCGCTGATCACGAACGAGCGCAGATCGGAAAAATTCCCAAAAGACTTCTTGAAGACTGCCGACTTCGCGCCAATCGGCAGCGCCGCGCCGACCTGCGAAATCACGACCCCGATTTCGCCGGCCGGAACCTGGACCCACGGAAACTTTTGCACTTCGTAAAACAACCAGGCTTTCCATCGCAAGCCGGGCATCAGAAGATCGGCCTGGTAACCAGGCTCGCCGTTAAAGGCGATGGCATTGTCCTCGCTCAATTTGCGGAGCGACACGCGCTTCAGCACCAATCCAACTTCCGCCGGCCCAACGCGCCGGATCGACATCAATATGTAGAAAACAAGCAGAAATATCGCCGCGGTGATCCACGCGGAAACCGGGAAACCGAGCAACATGGGAGGGACTCCTTTCCTTCTCTGCGGCCATCGTGCGCCTGCCGCGCCGTGACTGTCAAGTTAACGCGGGACTGCAAATTGGCAGCAGAAGAGCGGCAGCACGAGGTTCGCAAACGGAGGCGAGCTAACGCGCGGTGATGACGTAACGCTTCGGCGCGGGACCGATATAGCGGAAGGGGTAGCAGGTCACAAGCGTCAGCGCTGGCTCATCAGTGGAATTCAACACGCTGGTGTCGCTCGGCGCCACGATCGCTCGCTTCGCAACGTGATAACTGAATGTTCCGCGGGCTGTCTCCAGAATCAGCGTATCGCCATCCTTGAGCTCGCCAATCTTCCGGAAGAACGAATCGCGGTGCCCAGCCAGCCCGATGTTTCCGGGCTCGCCCGGCAACGCGGTTCCGGGAATATGGCCGACCGCATGGCGCAGCGTGTCGGTGTCATCGCCTTCGATGACGGCCTCTGAAACCTTCAGCCGGGGAATATCGATGCGCGCGACGAGATCGCCGCGCAAAATGTGCACACCGGTTGTAGGAGCGGGCATTACGCCCTCCGGCGTCGCCCGTGTTGTTGACGGCGCGGATACTTTTTCTCCTGCAGCGGCGCTTTCGGCGCTCCTGCGCAACAGCGCGTTCATCCTCCGGTTCTGGTCCTGTTGGAAGAAGTAGGCGTCGACCTGCACGTATGCGAACCAGCCGAGAGCCACAATCGCAATCGTCCACAGTACGGCTTCAAACATTTTTCTAAGCGCGTGCAGAATCGCGGCGCGCAGCGGCCTCCGCGGCGGAGAATTCCCGTTAAAGCCGTCGCTTAAATCCAGGTTATAAGTTGCGTGTGCCATCGAAAGTCTTGCGAGCCTGCGCCGTTAAATTGCCCGACCCAAAAGCGAATCGCGCGAGTCCGGCGCTCGCATCTCGCAGGATCGCGAACGCCGGACCCGCTATTGGTTAAGAAGGCTGGCGGCCGAAATGGCGCAGCGCGAGAGCTCCGCCCAAAGCGAGCAAGCCGGCAAGGCCGATCAGCGGTTCATCGCTGGCGGTCTTGGGCAGCTCCGGCGCAGGTTGCGGTTCAGTCGATTGCGGTGTGGCTTGCGCGGGTTCCTGTTGCGGCGCAGGTTCCGGCTCGGTTACAGGTTCAGGAGGAGTTGTCTCCGCAGGCTGCGTGGTCGCCGGAGCGGGTTGCTCGGGCGAGGCTGCCGGCGCTTCCGTCTCGTTTACTTGCGAGGGCGCAGTGTATGTCTGCTTCGGATACACAAATTCCTGGCCGAAGTTGTCCCCAGGATAGAACCAGGCTTTCAGCGCTGCGGGTTCGCCTATGGGCCGCTCTTCGTAAGCAAGAATGGTGTCGCCCGAAGGTTCGAGCTGATAGTTATTGATGGCCAGCACGGTGGTGATCAATCGCGTGCCGTCCGCATTGAATACCTGGACGATGTGGCGATCGGACGGGCTCTCCATCAATCGGAAAGTGTACGTACCGGGCTGCAGGACAGTGCCGGGAATCTGGACGGGCTCATTCACCGTAACCTTCGTGGTCTTGTCCCATTCGTCCGCGCGAATTCCGCTCAAGGATGCCGCGCCAATCAGCGCCGCAAACCCCACGAGCGCCAGGATTCGAAGTGATTTCATTTCGTCTCCTCCTATGGTTCATTTTCTGCTGGGCTCGTGATGACGCGCGACTCTCCGGCTGACGAGCAATTCGCTGCGCTTCACTTGTAGAGTGCAACATGAAACCGCGGCGCGAGCCAATACCCAAAATCCCGTATTCTGGCCCTCCGGGGAACTTACAGATTCGCGGCCGGTTATCGGACAGCGCGCTGTACAAACGGACGAAGTGGTACTAAGTTCAGCGTGCACATCAGCATCGTGAGGCCGCCAATTCTCGGGTGTCGCCCACATAGAGAGACTCTGTCGACTTTCTCGCGCAGAGAGCAGCAACGTGTCATCCTGAGGGCCGCGCAGCCCGATTTCCGCGTCCATAAATCACAGGCTTGCGCGGAAATCGGGCGCTTTGGCGCGGCCCGAAGGATCTCGTAGGCGACCTCGATCCGGTTTTTCTTTTTGCGGCCTACGATGTCAACAGAGCCAGATAGAATCTGGTCTCGCGACGCGCAACGATGTCGATACGAACTGCTACGAGGAGCTTCACAATGAATGCGGGACATGCGACGTCCCCGGACTGGCCCTGGCCGGATTCTTTGGACGCATTGATCGCGGCTCCGAACCATCACCGGTTGCTATTCGAAAATGAGCGCGTTCGCGTTCTCGATGTTCTAATCCGGCCTGGCCAGTTAGTGCCGGTGCATACGCACAAATGGCCCGGCGTGATTCACGTGCAGAGCGCCAGCGATTTCATCCGCCGCGATGGCGAAGGAAAAGTGATTTTCGATTCGCGGGCAGCCGGGGTGCCGCAAATCGCGCCTGTCGTACAATGGCTGCCTCCGCTGCCGCCGCATTCAGTGGAAAACATCGGCGACGCCGACATTCATCTCGTCTCCGTCGAACTGAAGGAATCCCATGGCCAATGATGTAGAGCTGCTCGCTTCCTACTGGACCATTGCCGGTGGCGCTTTGCCGCTTACCAACAAGGAGTACAGCCCGTTCGATTTCAAAGCCAGGGCCGAATCGGCAGCGCGTGCAGGATTCAAGGGAATCGGAATCTGGCACGCTGATTTGTTTCACATCCTCGAGACCTCCACGCTGAAGGAAATGAAGCAAATTCTCGACGACAATGGCCTCGAGCACATCGAGATTGAATTCCTCACCGACTGGTTCCTCGACGGCGAACCCAAAAAACAGTCGGATCTTCTGA
The DNA here is from genome assembly GCA_963812645.1 of uncultured Acidobacteriota bacterium. Taxonomy (GTDB): domain Bacteria; phylum Acidobacteriota; class Terriglobia; order Acidiferrales; family UBA7541; genus Palsa-147. The sequence continues at coordinate 261,982 of CAWEVU010000008.1, read as the reverse complement.
AACGAAAACTACTGTCCGCAGCCGAGGTTTTCGGCGCGAGGCACCTCAAGGTCGGCGATCTGAAGAAACAGATCACGCCGATGCCGCAACTCATCGATGCATTCGCATCCCTGTGCGCGGACGCCGCGAATCACGGCACTCGCGTCGCATTTGAATTGATGCCCTTTGCGATGATTTCCACGCTTGCGGATGCTCTCACCATGGTCCGCGGTGCGGGCGCCAAAAACGGCGGTCTTCTTATTGATGTCTGGCATATCTCCAAACTTAGAATTCCATTTCGCGAACTGGCAAAGATCCCGCCGCAATTTCTGCTTGCGGTAGAGCTAAACGATGGCACCTTCGAAGCGCCCTGGACTCTACTAGAGGACACCATCAATCACCGCCGCCTGTGCGGCGAGGGCGAATTCGACGTGAAAGGATTCGTGGCCACTCTGCAGAAGGCCGGCTATGCTGGCCCGTGGGGAGTTGAGGTCCTATCCAGCGAATTCCGCAAAAAACCGTTAGAAGAATTAACCACCCGCGCATTCAAAACCGCGATGGCCCAATTCCCGTAGGGGGCGGGTTTACACGCCCCCGGTCTGGATTTGGGTTTGCGTCTTCGTTCCGCGCGACAAATTCACCGCCTTTGCGACGCGACCGAAAACCTAAACCCAAACCGGGCCTCCGCCTAGGCGGACCGGCCCCTACAAATTCTCAAACCGCTGCTGCTTGCACGCCCAACACCGACTTCACGCCCTGAATAATCTTCTGTTCGCTTGGCAGAACGAAGCTCTCCATCGGCTCGCTATAGGGAATCGAAGTATCGAGCGCCGTGACCATCTTCACGGGCGCTTTCAAATATTTGAATCCCTGCTCCGCCACTTCTCCGGCAATCACGACCGCTGCCGAAGATTGCCGCGGCGCCTGATCCACCAGCACCAGCCGCCCAGTCTTCTTCACCGATTCCACAATCGTCTTCACATCCAGCGGCGCAAGCGTTCGAGGATCGATCACTTCCGCGCTGATTCCCTCTTTCGCCAGCATTTCCGCCGCCGCCAGCGTCTTCTTCACCATCCAGCCCGTCGCAACAATCGTCACGTCCGTCCCGGCCCGTTTGATGTCCGCCACTCCAAACGGAATCAAATATTCGCCCTCCGGCACTTCGCCCTTTTCCAAAGTCAGCATGTAGTGGTGCAAATAAACGACGGGATTATCATCGCGAATCGCCGAAGCCATCAGCCCCTTCGCGTCCGCGGAGCACGAAGGAATCGCCACCTTCAAGCCCGGAATTCCCATCATCGTGTGATAAATGCAATTCGAATGTTGCCCCGCCCAACCGGCCGCGAATCCAAATCCCGCCTTGAACACCACAGGCACTTTCACTTGCCCGCCGGACATATACCGCAACCGCGGCGCTTCATTGATGACCTGATCGAAGGCGACCAGCATGAATTCGCTCATGTATAACTCCACGATCGGCCGCAATCCCGTCATCGCCGCGCCCACAGCGATGCCCAATTCCGCCGTTTCCGAAATCGGCGTAATTCGCACGCGGCTCTTCCCGAATTTCTTCACAAACGGGTCGCGATCCGTCATGGCCATATTCTGCCCGTAGTAGATAACATTCGAATCGCGCGCCATCTCTTCGCCAATCGCCATCGCAATGGCCTCCGCAAACATCATTTCACGCGCCATGATGCACCTCCCTGGTACCGCTGGCGTCCCCGCCGGCATCTTACGAGCAAAAGCGTAACCAAGTGCCACAGATCAGCGCGGACCCAGTTCGTCAATTAAGCGCATTGAACTTCACGCGTAAACGTAATTCACAGCGTCTTCCGGCGCAGGCAGCGGGCTAGCCAGCGCGAATTTCACCGCGTCATCCATCTCCGCCCGCGCCGCATCCTCAATCCGGCCAGCGTCCGTTTCCGTCAGCGTGTGATTCGAAATCAGCGCAGAACGAAACTTCGGCAACGGATCCCGCGCCTTACCAGCCGCGAATTCCGCCTTATTCCCATAAACTTCCACCGCCTCATGCTCGTTGAACTGCGTCGGCACCGGCGGCACGGTGATCGCATTGCCGTGCGGGCTAAGCCGATAAAATCTCGATTCAATCAAACTCGGCCCCCGCCCCTCTCGCGCGCGATCCACAGCGGTCCTGACTTCTTTGTAAACCTCAAGTGCGTCAGTGCCATCGACGGTCACGCCCGGAATGCTGAAAGCCTTCGCCTTCTGCGAAAGCGGATCGCCGGCAATCCAGTTCGCATCTTCGAGACTCACATGCGTATAAGCCTGGTACTCATTGTTCTCGAGCACAAAGACGACCGGCAATTTCCACACCGCCGCGAGATTCAACGTCTCGTAAAAAGCCCCCTGCTTCGATGCACCATCGCCGAAAAAGCAATAAACCACTTGCCCGGTATTTTTCACCTGCGCCGTCAGAGCCGCGCCAGCCGCATGCGCGATGCTCTGCCCCACTATTCCCGAAGTCCCCGGAAAATGATGCTCCGGATCGCAAAGGTGCATCGAGCCGCCGAATCCTTTGCACAATCCATCCTTCCGCCCGTAAATCTCGGCCATCAGCTTTCGCGTCGCCGTGCCCAGCGCGATCGCGTATCCATGGCAGCGATAACTCGGCATCGCCAGATCATTTTCCTGCCGTGTAGCCAGCGCACCGACAATGCTCGCCTCCGCTCCGTCGGCCAGATGGGCATGCCCGCGCATGACTCCGGGATGCTCAACGAAAGTTCGCTTCACGCGCTCCTCAAATTCGCGGATCCGGAACATCTGCGTGTACATCCACATCAGCCGATCTTTGCTCAGGCTCTCTTTCGTGTGCATCGCCGCCACCTCCCCGATTCAACCAACGCTACGACGCCGGCGCGCTATCGCCCGGCTCGCCGATGTAACCAAGCACTCCGCCCACAGGCACTTCCGCCGGCTCGCGACTGACAATCTTCAGCAACACCCCATTCACCGGCGAATCCAATTCGTAATTCACCTTCTCCGTCTCTAACTCAACGATTGCATCGCCCTGATTCAAAGCGTCGCCTTCGTTCTTCAGCCAACGGACAACCGTCACCTTGGTCGTATTCATCCCGCCGGTCTTCGGCACCACAAGCGAAGTGAGAATGTTCGCTCCCGCCCGATGGGTGAAGTAAATTCCGCCCAGATTGCCGTCTCCATACCGTGCGATGCGCCGCAGAATTGCGATTATCGAACGGCCGGTAGACAAAAAACTTGAGCGAGCCGTTTATTAGCGCAACGACCTACGATTGTCAAACGAGCAAGCCAGGCCCGAAACGCTAACCCTGCTGTGCGCCCTTTCCGATTTTCGCGCCGTGCGGTAGGATGCGCTGCAATACGACGCCGGAGGAGCCCATGCGCGCAGACCAAGTGGAGATTTCCTGGAATGAAGCAAAATCGAGCTGGCAGGTTCGCATTGTAGCCGGCGAAGAAGCGATTCGCCGCCACAGCGATCTGCCCAAGAGCGTGGACGATGCCTCGCTACGATCCGCAGCCGAGAAAATCGTCAAAGACGAAGGCTACGAGATGGACACGGCGGCAATCACCATCCGCCGTTAGGCTCTCCAGAGAAGCCTGGCTGGTGGCAAAAAGTTTCCAAGATTTCCGCTGCCCGTCAGGCGTCCGCCGAACTTATCGCCCCGCGCAGCTTGTGCTAAACTGAAATCACGGCGCGCCCGTAGCTCAGCTGGATAGAGCGTTTGGCTACGAACCAAAAGGTCGGAGGTTCGACTCCTCTCGGGCGCGCCACTTCTTTACGCACTTATTCCTCGTAGGAACGCCGCTTGCCGCGCCCTCTGACGACCTCGCTGTCCAATCAGCGCCGCAATCTACCGCGGAAGAGTTGGGAGAAAGTCCTTGCCTTCGCTGCGCGTCGAGAGTAAATAAACGGCTCGTATGTCCACCGATCATGCGATTCCGCTGCACACGCTTACTCTGCATATGTCCACGGAGGAAGGCGCGACTGTGGTGCGTTGCACCGGCCGCCTGACCATCGAAACCTCGGAGATTTTGAAGACGGAAGTACGGCCGCTGCTGGGAAATAAATGCCGGGTGATCCTCGATCTCACCGATCTGGCGCAAATGGACAGCACCGGGCTCGGCGCTCTGGTCGGGCTGTACATCTCCGCGAAACGCGCAGGCTGCGAACTGCAGTTGGTGAACTTGAGCCCGCGCATCCGCGAACTCCTCAGCGTGACCAACATCGTCTCGCTGTTCGAAGCCTGCGGCCGCTACGGCTCGCGCATGCCCTGAGCCGCGTAGCGCCGGTTCATCCCGAGCAGCCGCGAAGGGCAGCCTGTCGTTCGAGGCTCAGGGCAAGCCGGCGTTTTTGACTTTCTGCAGCCAAGCCGCAATTCTTCCCAGTCATCTCGGTAGGCGATTCGGGCGTTCTCAAGCGGTCACATTAGTCGCGTTACGAAACTCGTCCAGAAAAAAAAGCCCCGGGTTTGGAGGGTGCAAACCCGGGGCTCTCGGGGGCCTGTGAGGGGCATGGGCCGGTAAAGTCGTCAGCGCGCGATCAGTAGTTCCAGCGGCGCGCCAGGAAACACACTCGAATGATCAGCTGATACGTAATGATCATGAGGCCGTCGCGCGCGTTCAGCATCGCCGTCTTCAGCGCAGCAGGCGCCGGCAGCGCGATGGCCATCGCCGTTGCTTCGCTGCCGGAAAGTTGATTTTGCGACACATAGTTCATGTTGGGCCTCGGTGTCTCGTGTGGCGCCATCGCTGGTTTGTGCCTCAATCTCTTAGTGGACGACGTAAACCGGCGTGTCCTGCTCGATCGCCGCGACCATGGACTTGAATATATCCACGTCCCAGCTATCCGCTATGCGCAGTCTCACCACATCATTCGTCTCGGAGACCAACCGGCCTCGCAGCGGCACTCTCAAATTGCCCGCCACCACTCTTAGGATTACCGGCTGCCCCATCCAGTTCGCGTATCCGCCTACCATGTCGTGTCCCCTCTCTGGAATTGCTTTGTCTTTCAACGAGGACAGTCTGCGGGCAGGCGTCGCCGCGGGCTATGGTACAGAGGACTAAAACTTTTAGGAGTAAAGTACTAGCCGCCCAAGGCGAAGAAAACCCTGTATTTATTGGCTTTTTTGGAGATCTTGGGCCAATCGGTGACTCGGCAAGCCTTTCGTAGGGCCCGGCTTCAGCCGGGCCGGGGTTCGCGGGCGTTGCGGCCGCGTCAACACCGCGCGCCTTCGCAACGATAACGCTTACCCGGCGCATCACGTAGTCACGGGCCACGCCCGTCGAACTTTCTGCTATCCTAAATTCAGCCAATCGAACGCGCGGCGCTCGCTGAGCGCGTTCTGGGCCCCGAACTCACGATGCAACGGGAAATGACCTCAGAAAGGCTACGATGGGCCCGCTGAAGGACCTGCTCGATCAAATCTACAATGTAAAGCAACTCGTCCAATGGGGCGGAACGCTGATGGTCTGCGGCATAGTCTTCGTCGAGACCGGCCTATTTGTTGGTTTCTTCCTGCCCGGCGATTCCCTGCTCGTCACCGCCGGAATCATCGCCGCCGCGGGCGACTTGAATCTGTTTCTGCTGCTCTTCTTAGTTTCGCTCTGCGCGATTGCCGGCGATCAACTGGGCTACTGGATCGGCCGGCGCATGGGCCAGGGGCTCTACAACCGGCCCAATTCGCGCTTCTTCAAGCGTCAGCACCTCGAGCGCGCCCACGCTTTCTACCAACATCATGGCGGCAAGACCGTAATCCTCGCCCGCTTCGTCCCAATAATCCGCACGTTCTGCCCGCCGGTGGCCGGCGCCGCGGAAATGCCTTACGGTCGCTATCTGAGCTACGACGTCTTCGGCGGCTTCTTCTGGGTCTGCAGCATGATTCTGCTCGGCTACTTCCTCGGCCGCGCGGTGCCGCACATTGACCGGCAGATTCACTGGGTCATCGCGGTGATTGTGCTGCTCTCGCTGATCCCTGTAGCCCGCCAGTTCTACCTGGCCCGCCGCGGGAGCAAGGGTCACGTTTAGAGCTCAGAAATGCAAAACGGGGAACCTGGCAGTTCCCCGTTTCGCTATCTCTGAAGGCCGAGGCATCGTTTGATGCCGTCGGTTTCGCACCGCAAAAGCGGTGTGCATTTTTCAGTTAGCAATCGGAGCCCGGTGGAGTCATTCTCCCTCCAAGCGAATCGTTGCTACTTCGACTTGTACGCCGAGCCGAGGCCAAATGCAAGACCCAAAATCTGCGAACCAAATTCAACTCGAACGCCAGTTCTAACCGAAACAAGGGTTCAATTAAAATTTCTGTAAGTCATTGAAAACAATCGGCGAATTTATTGCTAACCGAAACATCGCCGAGAGGGCTCGATATCGCCTTTTCTCTCTTTTTGTGAACGCGCGCGCACGGGACTCGATGTTGGAGCTTGGAAACGCGACACGCGCGGGAATCGCCGACCGCCGGAAAAGGCTGCGCGGCCCGCCAATTAAACGCCGCAGGCAGGAGTGCCTGCGCTACCCGGGGAGTGTCCCGATTGTTTGGGGGGCCCGTGCTTTATTTTCAACGACTTAGGCCCGGCAACAATATTTGAGTGTCCCGATTGTTTGTACGCTGGCTCCTTTCTTCGCGGGGCAGTTGATGGTGCATCGGCCGGCCGCGTGCGGCGGCGACGCAGGACTTTCTGGTGAAGCGTTTCGTTGCTCCTGCGCTGCGGGGCCGCGCAGTTATTGTGAGGGTAGATTGAAGCAAAGGCGATGGTACGGTTGGGCTGGAACTAAATGCGAAGGTTGGGCTACATGCTCAGGAATCCGGCGAAGCGTGGTTTGGTCAGCTCGCCGAGGAATTGGCCGTGGAGTTCGTATGCGTGGTATGAGGGAAAGGACGATGGATTGATTCGCATTGATCCGGTGTAAACGAAGGAACAAGCAGGAAGTAAATGCGGGGCCGAAAAGCCCCACCCTTCGCAAATAACGCGAAGGATGGGCCACCCCTAAAAGCAGCCCATCGGAAGGCGTGGGCCACCCGCCGTGAGATTTCCAGAGTTTTTTGTCCTCCAACTCTCTGGCAACCACGCGGTGCGAAAAATACCGCGCAGGATAAGTGTTGCTTGACAACGCCTTCGTTCTGATCGAGGGGCACCCAACTATTTCGGCGCATACAGCGGAGGCATTGTTTGTTTGCAGCCAAGGTTGTGCATGATCGAATCGACTTGACTCTTTAACGCAGAATTGGAAGAGACACGAGACGAGAGCTCGAGTTCGGCACATGAATCAGCGAGTTTTAGGTCGCTGACGACGTGGAGACCAAACGATGATGGAACCGGGGACCCAAGTCCAAAATAGGCAACAAGCACTTCACCCATTTCTCGCCGTGATTCTAGTAGGTCATCGTACAGTTCTTTTCGCATGCGGTTCTGCTGGCCCTTAATTTCGAGGGCGACCTCTGGATTTCTAGTGCCGTCCTCTAGATTGGGTTCGCCTCTCCAATCTCGTTCAAGATATAGGAGAATGGATTGGACGCATGACTGGTCACATCTGCTGTCGTGCAAGTGTGAGGCGATAGAGAGTCTTAGGGAAAGTGGAGTTTGAGGAAGCAAGAGTGAAGCAAGAGCGCGCGAAGTCTCTGAGTCAGTAAACTTGGAGAGCGCCGTCACCGCCGCCTCGCGACTTTCAATTTGAGCATTCGGATCCTTAGCGATCTTAAGCAATGAATCCCGCGTATGATCGGCCTGAGACCTTGGTAGCATCTGAACGTGATGAGGCATTTCGCTTACTGCCAAGCCCTGACAACTCGAGCAAAACCGTTCGACCACGTGTCTTCCATAACAAGCATCGCCAGCTGAAAAGTCGAGAATGGCAAGACATATCGCGAGCGCCAATTTCGCGAGATTTGTGAGCCGCGTTGCACTGAATCTAGATCGAATTTGGCCTCTAGAACTCGCTGTGTGCGCACAATACGCGGAGCTCATATTTGAGCCTCCTGTATCTCTGCCGCTCCGCACCCGCATCATTTCTGCGGTGTGGGGGCAGTCTTGTCAGGACCTTCCGTATGAAACTTAATTATTTTCCGTCGTCTGTCAATCTCTTCTTCGATCGGCGGGTGGCCCACCCTTTCTCCTTCTCCGTATTTTCCGTTTGAAGCATCTAGCGCAAACTGCTGCATGATAACACCGGTGACGTTGACGGTGCAGTATCGGTTGTTTTCGGGTTGGGGTTTTCCGGGGTGGGGTTTGGGTGCCCGATCCTTCCCGGGGTGTGGGAAGGGTCGGGGTTTCGGCCCCGACTTTCGGCTTTGGTTTTCGGCTTTCTGCTCTTTTTAATTCTTATGCATCGAAAACTGAAACGCTGCTACGGCGCGCACGATCTTCATTTTATCACTTGCAGTTGTTACCGGCGGCTGCCGTTGTTGGGATCTAAACGGACGCGCAATTTGTTTGTGAAGATTCTGGGTGAGGTGAGAGACGCATACGGATTTGCGTTGGTGGGATTTGTGGTGATGCCGGAACACATTCACCTGCTGATTGGCGAGCCGGCGAAAGGGACGCCCTCGACGGTGTTGCAGGTGTTGAAGCAGCGCGTGTCGCGGGAGATGCGTAAGAGGCGGCGGAAGAGCGCCGTTGGGCAATTCACATTTCAGTTTGGGGCGGAAGATTCTCTGCCGCAGTTTTGGCAGCGGAGGTTTTACGATTTCAATGTGTGGAGTCAGAAGAAGAAGATGGAGAAGCTGGAATACATGCACAGGAATCCGGTGACGCGTGGATTGGTGAGTTCTCCGAGGGAGTGGGCGTGGAGTTCGTATTCATTTTATGAAGGAAGTGACGATGGATTGGTGAGGATCGATCCGGTGTGAGGGAGAAAAGCGAAAAACGAATCCGGAAAGAAAGACAAATCAAAGACGGGGCCGAAAGGATGGCCGGAACCCCGACCCTTCCCATACTACAAAACCGGGAAGGATCGGGCACCCGAAACCAAAAACCTTCGGAAAAGACTGGCCCATGCGCCCATGGAGTTCGTATGCGTGGTACGAGGGAAGGGACGATGGATTAATTCGCATTGATCCGGTGTGAACGAAGGCACAAGGAGGAAGAAAAAGCGGGGCCGGACTGCGGGGCCGAAAAGCCCCACCCTTCGCAAACAACGCGAAGGATGGGCCACCCCTAAAGGCTACCCCATCGGAAGGCGTGGGCCACCCGCGCGTTGATCGAGCCAGGGAGTCGGCTGCGCGCTTACTTGAGGAAGAGGGCTTCGCGGATTTGGTCGCGGCCTACGAAGGATTTTGAGGAGCGGAACTTGCCGAATAAATCCAGGATTTCGCGATTTTGGAAGACGCGGACGTGCGGGGCTAGCGGGGGCGTCGGGAGCACCTCCAGCGTTTGATTCTCTAGGATGCGGTAGCGGCAATAGCGCTCGGGCGTGCGGCTGTGGAATAGCGAGAGCACCAAGCCGCCCGGCCGTAAAATGTCATGCAGCCGCGAGACTACGCGCGCGAGGAGCTCCGGCTCCATGTAATCGAAGAGATCCCAGGCCAGGACGCCGTGAAACGTTTCTGGCGGATACTGCAGAATGTCCTCGAGAAAGCGGGCGGCTAGAGCATCGGGCGACGGGAACTCGCCGTCTTTGCTCAGCAGCACTTTGCGACGATGATCTTCCTCGACGTTCATGAATTCGCGCCAGGAGCGCAGGAAATCCTCGGTGGTGACACGGAAGCCCTTCTCAATGAAGAAATTGAGGGTATTCTGCGAGACCTGGCCGAGATCGAGCAGCTTGCCTTTGCCGGCATCGCTCAGCAGCCACAAAAATTCCTTCAGGCCATTCGAAACGCGAGTGGGAATCGGGGCGGGCGCAGCGGCAGTTTTGGGGCCGGGGGCTGCCGCAGCAGCGGGCATGGCGGAGCGCGTCTTAAGTTGCCAGTTCATACCCCAGGTCAGCACCATCGGTTTCTCCGTCCCCCGAGTCCAAGGAATACTCAACGTCATGCGCGGCATCGGCTCGACGACGCTCACGCTTCCCAAGACTCAACTATCGGAAAAACCGGTAAAAAGTTCAGCCGCGAACCGGGACAGGGCTGGGGGCCAGGTCCTATGAAGGGGCGTACCCAAGCTCGCACCTGGAATATAGTACAGGCTGGGGACAGTGTAAACGCAAAGGTGGGCTTTCGGAGCCAAACGGGTACTGTCTGCGAAATATGGGCGAAGATGAGACGAAACCTATTCCCGGGGCGATGACCGACGATGAGGCCGGCTCCGTGCGCCGGACTTCCCACATCGCCACCACATAGCCGAGCAATTCATGAAAAAACAGCTTCAGGCCCAGCCGGCTTTGCCACCAGGTGTCCGGATTGTAGTCCGCGTCCGGGGCGGCGATGACGCGCACGCCGATATCCGACGGGAACATGCGGCCGCAGATGAAGGAAGTTCGACGGGTGTGATAGTTCGAGGTGACGATCAGCAGTTTGTGCCACTGCTTCTCCGAGGCGAGGCGGCGGATCACTTCGATCTCGTCGCGCGTGTTCTCGGCGCGGTGCGTTACCTTCACGATGGCATCTACCGGCACGCCGCGATCCTTTAGATCGTGTTCGGTCAAATCCGCGATGCTGGCATAGGGGCGCAGAAATCGGCCGCTGGCTACGATGCGCGGCGCCCAGCCGGCTTTGAGCAAATCCGCGGCGCGGGCGGCGCGATCGCCGTTGTAGTTGTCGTCGCCGAGGACGACGATCGCGTCGGAGCGCACCGGATCTTCGTCGACGATCCAGATGCGACCGCAGACGCGCAGCAGCGGATGCCGCGCTACATAAATCAGCCCGATGACGATGACCAGAAAGATGAGGAAGATGGCCTTGCTGATGATTCCGCCGCGCTGCGAGGCGATTGTCTGCTTCGGACGAGGCAACTGAAGCTTCATGAACCTGGATCGATCTTTCGCAACCGCTCCGCGGCGTCTTCCGGCGTGCGGCCGTTGAAATACACTTCCTTGATGCTGTAGGACTTGCTGCGCGATTCGACGATGGGCAGGATCTCAAAATGCCAGTGATAATCACCGGCGATTGTTTTCCAGTATTCGCTCAATTCGCCCTTGGTCTGCAGCGTGTTCGGCGAGGTGTGGACGACCATATGGTAGCCCTCGCAGACTTGCACCAGACGCCGCAGCGTCCGCCCCAATACCGTCGCTAGATTGCGCCGATTCTCTGAAGCCACGAGCGACTCGAATTGGTGACTGTGCGTCCGCGGCTGTATCCAGGTCTCGAACGGGACGCGCGAGGCATACGGGCAGTAAGCGGCATAGTCTCCGACGCTGTCCACCATGCGAACTTTCTGTTTCTCTTCTTGCCTCAGGATGTCGCAGAAGACGCAGCGCTCTTTTTGGCGGAACCATTCGCGCGCGGCGCGCAGCTCATAGAGAATGCGCCGCGGCACAAAAGTGGTCGCCGTCAACTGCGAGTTCGAATGGGTCCATTCCGCTCCGGCCAGGGCACCTTTATTCTTGAATACGGTTACGTATTTGAAGCGCGGGTCGCGCTTCAGATCGGCGATGCGCACGGCATAGGCATCGAGAACGGCGTGAATTTCGTCGTCGCTCATCTCGCTGAGCGTGCGGTTGTGATCCGGCGTCTCGATGATGATCTCGTGCGCGCCCACCGCCGCCATGCGGTCGTAAATTCCTTCCGCCAGACGCCCTGCGTCACCTTCGATGTGGTAGAGAGGCCGCGGGTGCGGAATCACGCACACTTGCCACTTCTGCGCATCCGGAAAATAGAGCAGCGCCTTGGTCCGCGAGAGATTCGACGGGCAGAGAGGACAGGGATCGTCCGGCACGCGGGCTTGATCCGACGGGCCGACCACGACCCAGCTCTTCGTGATGGGATCTTTACGCAGTTCCATGCTACGAGCGCCGCCCGATCGAGAAATTTATTTTGATATTTGAAATGCTCAAGAGGCCATCCAGTCACACGTCGGCGGGTGATGTTCCCGAAGAGTCCGGCAGTTTATTTGGATTCGCGCGCGGGAGATCATTTACCGCGTGTAATGCGCCGGCGTCGGCCCGACTTCCAGGCGATGGCGATCCCAGATGGCGCCTTCGCGGCTGTAGGAAGCCATTTCAAAATCCTGGGTCAGCTCGAGACAGTCAGTGGGACATGCGTCTTCGCACAGACCGCAGAACATGCAACGCGAGGTATCGTAAGTGAAATGGGTCAGCACTTTGCGGCGGGTGGCGTCGTCGCGCTGCCATCCGACTACGATCAAATTTTCTGGGCAGGCCAGGGCGCACAAATTGCACGAAATGCAGAGAGATTCGCCGGTTTCGGGATTGATGTTCAGGCGCGGGGCGCCGCGGTAACGCTCGGCTACCATCGGCCGTTCGAGCGGATACTGCTCGGTGTAAATGTTCTTGGGGGCCTGGTAACGGAAGGTGACCCACATGCCTTTGAGCAGGTCGACCATAAAAATGCGGCGCAGCAAATCCTTCATCGTGAACGTAGTGTGCCGTCCCGAAACGGGGTTGTCAAGACGACAAGGTTCCTGGTGCCGGAACTCGATGATAATCTGTGCAGCCATGAATGAGGCTTGTGCGGAAGACTTGGGCTGGATGCGAATGGCGCTCGAAGAGGCGCGCGAAGCTGCGGCCGGGGGAGAAGTTCCCGTTGGCGCGGTGATCATCGCGGAGGGCCGCTTGATTGCGCGCGCGGGAAACCGGACTATTCGCGATTGCGATCCGACGGCGCATGCTGAGATCGTGGCCTTGCGTGCCGCTGCTAAAGCCATTGGGAACTATCGGCTGACTGGCGCGATTCTGTACGTAACCATCGAGCCTTGCGCTATGTGCGCTGGGGCCATTGTCCAGGCGCGGATTCCGCGGGTGGTTTATGGCGCCGACGATGCCAAAGGTGGGGCTGTGCGCACTTGCTTCCAGCTCCTGGATAATCCGCACCTAAACCACAAAGTGGATTTCACCTCAGGCGTGCTGGCTGACGAATCCGTGGCTCTGATGCAGAATTTCTTCGCGGCTCGCCGCCCGTAGCGCCGGCCGCCAGCCCTTCGAGGCTCAGGACGAGCCGGCGTCCTTGTGCGGCGACGCCGTTATAACAATTACAGTCGAGCTCGAAGCCTCGGGATCTCTCTATCGCTCGTCCGCCATCAAATATCGACAATGAGAGGTACGGGTCGCGCGGCGGGCGCAGTCCACCTAGGCGGACGCCGCTACGACGGAAAATGCAACGGCGTGGGACGAAAGTCGTGGCCCGACGACGGAAGCAATAACGCTTCTCGCTTCAGCGCGAGGCTGCGCCCATATGATTTGCCCTCGCGATTGAGATGCGCTCGAGTCGTTTAGCTTAAATGCTTTCTCGCTTCTTCAACCATCACTTGCGCTGCGGGCAAATCGGCAGGATTCTTGCCTCGATGGAGCCAGAGGATCTTTCCGCCGCGGGCTACTACTGCGGCGCCCGGCAGTAGCAGGATATCGCAATGATTTTTTAACGTTCCCTTCACGCTTACGGCGAATCCTGCTTGGCGATTTTCCTTTCGGCGCTTCTTCAATTCCGGCGAGGGAAAAAGCAGCGCGCCCCAACTGGTGCGGTCCAGGCCGAACTTCCGGTAGCTTTCTTTATCCGGATCCGGGATGCACTGCGATGCCATTCCGTACTGGCCGCAGAATTCGGCCGCCTCGTCCGCATCGCCGTGCACTACGCAGGCGAGCTTTACTCCCAGCTTCTCCAGCTCCGGAAATTGCTCGCGCAACTGCGCGAGTGATTCCATATAGAACGGTCAGCCAAAATGCCGCAGCCAGACGAGGAGCGCGGGCCCATCAGCCCACGCCGCCGCCAGATGGCGCTCCTCGCCTTCGCGCGTGCGATAAACCAAATCCGGCGCCTGATCTCCCACTGTCAATGCCGTGCCTGTAGTAGCACTCATCGCCATTCTTCCTTCTTCGCGACGCGTCAATTCTGGGCCGGTACGATGAACGCATCCACGCGCAATCCTACGGGCAGCTCGTGCCCATCGTCTAGCTGGACCAGCGTCTCTAGAATTTTGGTATCGACGCGTTCTGTTGGCTCATCGGTGCGCAAATTTTTCTTTCCTAGTTCGCCGCCGATCAACACAATGTGGCCCCAAAATTTGCGCTCGCCGAATGCATCGGCGGTGACGTAGGCGCGGTCGCCGAGGCGTACGCGCGCTACGTCCGTCTCGTCCACGTCCACGCGGACGCGCAAGCGGCCTTCATCGCCCAGGGACACAATCGGATCGGGTGCCGTCGCGGAGTTCGTGACGCTCTCTCCCGTGCGGTGATAGCGCCGCAACACCACGCCTGAAATCGGAGCGCGAATAATCGTCTTCTCATAGATGGCGCGGTTCTGCGCCAATTGCGCGCGCGCTAGCGCGACATCGGCGCGCGCCTTGGCGATATCTTCGACGCGCGATTGATCATCCACCAGCGCCTGGCGCTGCAATTCCGCGTCGTGCGACGCCTTCGCGACTTTATATTCGCGCGCGTAGTGATCCGCATCTTCCCGCGAACTCACGCGCTCGTCGTAGAGCTTCTGATGCCGCTCCATATCGGCGCGCGCGTTCTCGAGAACGGCTTCCTGCTGTTTGACCGCTGCCAACGCTTCGAGCCGCTCTTGCGAGCGCGAACCGTTCAGCAGCTTCTGCAGCTCGGCCTGCTTATCCGCGACTTGCGCGGCCGCCGAATCCACCTGCGCCGAGTAATCGGCGTTGACCAACACGGCGAGCACCTGGCCGCGCGCCACGCGATCGCCTTCTTCGACGCGGACATCGCTCAGTTTTCCATTCAGCTCAGAGCCAATTCGGATTTCTTCCGAGAGCGGCTCGACGCGGCCCGGCGCTGCAATGACGGAGCGCGTGGACACCGCGTTTCCCGTCGCCGCCATCTTCACTGCGGCGTTTGTCTCTCCGCGACTTATCCGAAAGTAGGCTCCGAATGACAGTGCCAGCACTGCCGCTCCCGCAACCACCGTTTTGTAATTCATCGCGATTCTCCCAACATCACTTTTTCATGGGCTGGCGAGTCTACGCACGAAATCGACCAGCCTTCCCTCAACGGCTAAAGCCGAGTTGATTTTGCGACGCTATCGGCAGGACTGAAGTCGTGCCCTGACAAAGACTCGAGAACATTTCGATTGGCACGCCGGGGCGGCGGGCGCCCTCCATCATTGCCGCGTCCGGCGTGGATTGATCGGCGACGATGCGGCCATCCTCAATGCGCACGACGCGATCTGCGGAATCGAGAATGCGGCTATCGTGGGTGACCAACACAACTGCGCGGTCGCGTTCATGCGCCAAATCGCAGAGCAGCTCGATCACTGCGCGCCCGGTCTGCAAATCGAGAGCCGCGGTAGGCTCGTCGGCCAGCAAAATATCCGGATCGCCTGCCAGCGCCCGCGCGATGGCCACGCGCTGTTTTTGTCCGCCGCTCAGATCCGCCGGATACGCGCCGTATTTATCGCCGAGACCCACGCGGTCGAGCAGTTCGCGCGCGGCCAGCCGCGCTTCCTTTCGGCGCTGGCCCTTCATTTCCAGCGTCAATTCGACGTTTTCGGCGGCGGTAAGTGTCGGGAATAAATTGAAGCCCTGAAATACAAATCCAATGTGACGCAGCCGAAGCTCCGGCAACGAGCGCTCATCGAGGTCCGTTACGTCGCGGCCCAGTAATTCGATGTGTCCGGAAGTCGGCCGAAGAATACAGCCCATGATTGAGAGCAGCGTAGTCTTTCCGCTTCCCGAGGGACCGACGAGAAAACTCACCTCGCCGCGCCGCACGGCGAGGTCTACATGCGAAAGAGCCAGCGCGGCGCTCGCGCCTTCGTCATATCGCTTCGTCACGCCGCTCACTTGAATTGCAGTTTTCATTGCGCGCTTCCCTTCTCTCTCGAAGCCGTCATGCGAATCATTCCTCAGCCCTTGAAGACCATCGCGGGATCGAGCCGCGTCACTTTATTGATCGAAATAATGGAAGCCCCTCCGCACATAATCACCGCCAGGAAAAAGACGCCAATGGCCATCGGCAGCGGAAGCAAAATCGCCGCGCCGCCCGTACCGCTTAGGCGTACTAAGAGCGCGCTGACGCCCATGGCGATCACATATCCCATCACCGCGCTCAAAAACGCTTGCTGCAGAATCACGCGATAGAGATAGCGGTTCGTCGCGCCCATGGCTTTCAGCGTGCCGTATTCGCGAATGTGATCCATGGTCGTGGCATAAATCGTCTGCGCGACGACCACTACGCCGACCACGAGGCCCATCACCGCGGCGATCAGCAGCGCGACTCCCGCGCCGGTGGTAAACATCCAATACATGCGCGTCATGCGGCTGAATTCCGCCGTGGTGTAAACATCCACATCGCGAATGTTCGCTTTCAGTCGCTCGCGCAGCGCCTCGACAGAAGTTCCCGGCGCGGCTTTCACCAGCACGTACACCGTCTGGTCATCGCGGAAGCGGCCATTGGGATAATTCATCGCATTCTTGAAGGAGGTGAACACGAAGGGCGAAGTGGTGAAAGACCGAATGCCGTGGCTGAACCCCACTACGCGCGCCCGATGTTCGTGAATCTCCACGCGGTCGCCAATCTCATGCACTTGCAATTTGTCTTTGTAGAGATCGTCGATGATCACAGTGTCGTCCTGCTTCACCGCCTCGACGCTCCCCGCCGACATCTGCCAGGGCCCGCCGATTCCGGTGCCGGGATCGAATCCGATGATCTGAATGTTCTCGATTCGCCCATCAGCGCGTTTCCAGGTGGCAAAGCCCTGCAAATATTTCTCTGCGTGAGCGACGCCGGGCGTTCCCAGCACTTGGTAGTATTTCCGCTCGGAGAAGGGCCGCCCCGCGTCGAAGTAGCGCACGCCATGCGCAACCACCCACAGATCAACGCCGGAATGATCGATGTTGTTGGAGGTGGTGGAAGTGAAGCCGAGGAAAAGCCCGAACTCGACGCAGATGAGCACCAGCGCGAAGACAATTCCGGTGAGCGTAACGCCGAGCCGGACCTTGTCATGAAACAGATTGCGGCGCGCGAGGAGCGACATCGGCTCAATCCTCCAGCCTGATTAACATGTGAACGTCTCTTAACATCGTTAACTCACGGGCCAAAAAAATTTACGCTTTTATCTTGAGCCCATCGATCATGGAATCAATGACCGTGTCGATGAGTTTCTGCTTATCGCCCCACGGAAACTTCTCATGTACGAGGAGAAGCGACGTGATTCCATGCACCGCAGCCCATAGCGTGCGCGAGGCAACATCGGCATCCACGCGCTTCAGCAAGCCGCTGCGGACACATTCCTCCACGCTGCTCTGCAGCACCGCGAACGCTTGCATGCCGTTCGATTCGGCTGAGGTGTAGCGCTCGTATTCGCTGGGATCGCTGTGATCGTGCGGCACCACAAACGCCACCAGGTAATGCCACGGATTCCGCAGGCCGAAATCTACATACGTGCGCAGGCCTTTGCGCAGACGGGCCATCGGATCGGCTTCGTCCTTCAGCAGCGACTGCATTTGTTGATTCAGCTTGGCGAAGGATTCCTGGCAGAGGCTGAAGACCAGTTCGGACTTGTCCTTGAAGTGGAGATAGATCGCGGTAGGGGAGTATTCGATTTTGTCGGCTACGCGGCGCATGGAGAGACCGTCGTAGCCCTCGTGGACGAAGATGTCGCGGGCGGCGGCGAGAATCTCTTCTCGTAACAATTCCTTTTCGCGAAGTCGCCGTTCTTTGACGCCCATGGTTGGTGTGCCGCCCATCACATTAACGCCGGACATTCACTTAACAGTGTTAAGATAGTCCTATCACGGGGCGCTGTCAAGCGGAGATTTCAAGTAATCGCAGACAATGGGGTAACGATCAGGCCGAAAGGCGGGAGGGTCTGCCCTTCGGCGGCGGTAAAACGCCTCGGGGTAAAAAGACCCTCCCCTACGGCGGTGTTGAGCCGCGTCAACTGCTCTGTTAATCTAAGGTTCTCGCTGCGGAGAGGTGTCTGAGCGGTTGAAAGAGCTCGCCTCGAAAGCGAGTGTCCTGGCAAAACCGGGACCGTGGGTTCAAATCCCACCCTCTCCGCCATTCTTGAAAATCGCAGATCGCCTACCCTCTAGCCCGTGCCGGTCATGCCCTCGAATCATGTTCCGTTGGGCTCGGAGTGTACGTACACCTGTATTGACATCTGTTGCTCCGCCGGGTATGCTGCCGTTGTCGCCATTGGCTATGCGTTTTGAGTGGGATGAGAACAAGAATCATCAGAACATTAGGAAGCATGGTGTTGGCTTCGAGACTGCCGCCCTCGTATTCGAAGATCCGTACGCGCTTACGCTGCGTGACGTTTTTTCTGAGGGGAAGCAGCGCTGGATTACCCTCGGAGCTATAGGCCCAGGTTCAATTCTGTTGGTGATTCATACCCATCGTGACGCAGACACTGAAGAAATCATACGCATCATCTCCGCTCGAGCCGCCGCGCCCCATGAAAGGAGAGCTTATGAAGAAGCTTACGAGGGAGCAAAAGCGAGGCATCCGCGCCATCGCCGCAAAAAGAGACGAAGATATTGATTTCTCCGACGCTCCCCCGGTACCCGATTGGAGCGGCGCCGAAATCGGAAAGTTCTATCGTCCCAAAAAGAAGCCCGTCACGATGCGCCTGGATTCCGACGTGATCGCCTGGCTCAAAGCTGATGGCCGTGGTTATCAGACCAAAGCAAATTGGCTGCTGCGACACGCCATGTTGCACCATAAGAAACAACAGAGCCTCGGCATCCGAGAGAGGGTCCGGGAGCGGAACAGGGCAAGACAGCATGGAGATAACGCTTGAATCGAGCTTCAAAAAAACAGGCGGGCGGTACATTCCGAGGGATCGCACTGGCTCCCCACGACTATTGCGAGCGTGTGACGCGCGTCATGGTTGCGCGGCTGGCGATTGTGCTAGACTTCGCGCGAAATTTCATTCATCGACGGATTGCCGAAATCGTGCGGGAATCTTGAAGAAAACACTCCGGCCGTCCGATAAGTGAGAGATGGATATCGATTGGCGAACGTAAATCAAGCCGAGACGAACAAGCCGCAGCGCCGCCACTTCGTCGAGATGTTTCTCGGCACAGGAATCGTGGCTTCCCTCGCCTCGTTTCTGTATCCCGTCCTACGTTATCTGCTTCCTCCTCCTTCCGCTGAACTCTCGAGTGACACTGTGCTCGCGGGAAAAACCGGCGACCTGAAACCGAACACGGGAAAAATTTTCCGCTTCGGCAGCCGTCCGGCGCTGCTCATTCTGACGTCCGATGGAAAATATCGCGCGATGTCCGGCGTCTGCACACACCTGGGTTGCACGGTGCAATACCGCGGCGATCTTCACAACGTGTGGTGCGCTTGCCACAACGGCATGTACGACCTCAACGGGCGCAATCTGAGCGGCCCGCCGCCGCGTCCGTTGGAGGACTACGACGTTGTAGTCAAAGGCGACGAGATTTATGTGCAGCGGCGCAGGAACTCGTAGATGAGCGCGCTGGCAAGAACATACGCGTGGCTCGACGATCATTTTGGAGTGAACGAGATCGTCGCGTTTCTACGCAAGAAGACGGTCCCCGTTCATCGCTTCTCGTATTTTTACTTTCTCGGCGGCATGACGCTGTTTCTCTTCATCATCCAGGTGATCACCGGCATCCTGCTGCTGCTGTACTACCGGCCGACGCCGGCCGACGCTTTCGAAAGCGTGCAGTACATCATGACGCAGGTGCGCTTCGGCTGGCTGATCCGCTCGATTCATTCCTGGAGCGCGAACTTGATGATCCTGACGGCGTTCGCGCATATGTTCAGCGTGTTTTTCCTGAAGTCGTATCGCAAACCGCGGGAGCTGACCTGGCTGAGCGGCATGGCGCTGCTGGTGATCGTTCTCGGGTTCGGGTTCAGCGGCTACTTGCTGCCGTGGAATACGCTTTCGTTCTTTGCCACGAAAGTGGGCACCGACATTCCCGGACAAATTCCGATCGTGGGCAAGTGGATGCTCACGCTGCTGCGCGGCGGCGAGGACGTGACGGCCGCGACGTTGACGCGCTTCTTCGGTTTTCACGTGGCGCTGCTGCCTGGACTGGCGACGATCTTCGTCGGCTTGCACCTTCTGCTGGTGCAACGATTCGGAATGAGCGTGCCGCCATCGCTCGAGGCCGAGTGGAATGCCAAACCTCCGAACAAACGCGAGATGCATTTTCTGCCGAACTTTCTGTTGCGCGAGCTGATGGCCTGGTATCTCGCGCTGGCAATCCTGGGAGCGCTCGCCGCATTCAAGCCCTGGGAGCTCGGCGTCAAGGCGGATCCTTTTGCTTCCGCTCCCGCTGGGATTCGGCCCGAGTGGTATTTCATGTTCATGTTCGAGACGCTGAAATTGATTCCGGCAAAGATCGGGCCGATCAACGGCGACTTGCTCGGCGTAGTGGGATTCGGATTGGCCGCGGCACTGTGGACGCTGCTGCCGTTTTTCGATCGCGGGGGCGGCAAAGGGCGGACATCGCGGTGGGTTGCCGGCGCTGGAGTATTCGCGCTGGCGTATATCGTCGCGCTGACGGCGTATGGGTACATGGCCAAGTGAAAGCGCGAGTCTTGGCTGAGCGCGGCTGACGGAGGAAGTGCCATCATCTCGTGTGCTCAAAACAGACTGATTAAGCTGGGTCAAACGCGCGCGTCGCTCTGCGGCCCGTTGATTCGCGCCGCTTCCCTGATTCTGCTCGCCGTTGCGGTTACGGTAGCGGCAGCGGTGCCGTTGCACGCGCAAACGAAAAACAGTTGTCTCGACTGCCATTCGAAGCAGACTGGCGCATTCCACATGGACAGCGAAGAATTTGTCGCCAGCATTCACGCTCAAAAGGGGCTGACCTGCGTGAGTTGCCATGGCGGCGATTCTTCGTCGGACGAAATGTCGCGCGCGATGAGCCCGGCCGCTGGATTTCGCGGCCACATCGAGCGGAAGGAAATCCCCGCGCTCTGCGCCAAATGTCACTCTGACGCAGCGTACATGCGCAACTACAACCCGTCATTGCGCACGGACCAATTCAGCCAATATCAGACCAGCGTGCACGGCAAGCTGTTTGCGAAAGGCGATACGAAAACGGCGGTGTGCGTGGATTGTCACGGCGTGCACGATATTCAGCCGCCTGAAGATCAGCGCTCGAAAGTTCACCCGCTCAACGTGGCGCAAACTTGCGGCCGGTGTCACGCGGACGCCGGCTACATGAAACCGTACGGCATCAACACCGACCAGCTCGGCGATTATTCCGCGAGCGTGCATCACGAGGCGCTGGCGGTTCGCGGCGATCTGAGCGCGCCGACGTGCTCCACCTGCCATGGAAGCCATGGGGCTTCGCCGCCCGGCGTTGAATCGGTCGCGCGAGTTTGCTCGACGTGCCATGTATTTCAGGCGCAATTGTTCGATACCGGGCCGCACAAAGAAGCATTCGGATCGATGGGGCTTCCGGGCTGCATCACTTGCCATTCGAATCATCGCATCGTGCATCCGACCGACGCGATGATCGGGACGGGCCAGGGCGCCGTTTGTTTGAACTGCCACACGGAAGGCGATGCGGGCTTCGTGACCGCGGGGGCGCTGCACGACGACTTGGTGCAGCTCGATGCCGCGATTGCTCGCTCGGACGAACTGCTTGGCCGGGCGGAACGCGCCGGAGTGGAAGTCGGCGAGGCGCAACTCGCGCAGGCCGAAGCGCGCAACAATCTATTGAAGGCACGCGTCGGGATTCATGCGGTGCGTCGCGAGGCGGTGCAGAGCGATATCGACGCGGGGCTCAAGGTATCGGCAGCGGGGTTGCAAGCGGGGCAAACCGCCATGGGAGAAGTGCAGTACCGGCGGAAGGGACTGCTCGTATCCGTGGTCATCACCATTTTTGTTCTCATCGGTCTGTACTTGATGATTCGCAAAACCGAATCGAATGAGGGAAGATAGGCGAGGAGGCAATTCATGAAGCACTTGATTGCTGTAGGTTTGTTGTTAATCGGCGTTTCCCTTCCCGCCTTTGCTGCAGGCGAAGGAAGCGCGCAGGATGGAAAAGAAACTTTCCGGCTGCGTTGCGCGACCTGCCATGGTGCGGACGGGTCCGGCAACGGGCCGATGGCCAAAGCGGCCAAGATGACGGTTCCTGACCTGGGCTCGAAGGAAGTGCAGGCAATGAGCGACGCGGATTTAGAGAAGGTTGTCACCGACGGCAAGGACAAAATGAAGCCGGTCAAAGGGCTTTCGGACAAAGACCTTTCGAACGTGGTGGCCTTCATTCGAAGTCTCGCGAAGAAGTAACGCGGGATTTTCGCGGGAACTTCACTTCCTCGTCTCGGATGGTGCGGCCGCAACCCCGGCGGCCGGCGCGAGCGTGTTGGCAAAGCCGGGGCGGTGGGTTCGAATCCTACCCTCTCCGCCATCCTACGCCGAGGCCTCGGGTGGTTAGGTAGTGGTTCAGTTTGAGGAAAGTCGGCCTTGAAGCCGTCCGCGCCCCATGCCACACTCAGGCCATGAAAAAGACGAAAGCCAAGCCAAAGCGTAAGCCCGCTCGCCCGCCGAAAGAGGACTTCAATCAGGCTGCTTTTCGAGTAGTGCAAGAAGCTACGCGAGAAAAGTAAAATAGGCCATTGACTTACTAGACCGCTTGTGTAGACTCGGAATTGCCAGTCGCTAATTTTGGAACCTCGGAGCGATCCGGGGTAGCCCAAAAGCCAAAAAGGGGAAGCCAGATGACGTTCTACCCCTTTCGGTTTTTGGGCTTTTTTATTTTGCGGCACGGAAAGGACGGGAAAAACAAAAACGGTCAGTGAGGGCTAACTCGCTGACCGTCGGATTCGAGACGAACCATGAAGAGAACGCCCGAAGTGCGTTTATACCACTGTCGTTCGCCACCAGCAAGCCCAAAATGCCGCAAGGGCTAGGCTGTCTCGGCCTTCGCTTTTGCCCAGCGAGCTTGGACGGCCTTCCTTGCGGCTTCAGAGCGTTCCTGAGCGGTCATATTCGCGGCTCTGGCAGGGCCGCCAACTTTGCCACCCCGACGCCCCAGAGCGACGGCGTAGGGATTTTTTCGCTTCTTTCTCATGCCGCCAGTATACGTGAGCGGTCGGGAAAGTCAAGCAAAATAGTTGATTATTTCTCTTGACTTATACGTGAGCGGTCATGTAGTATGGAGACATCATGAACAAGCTAACGAGAGACAAACAAGCGCAAGTGATAGCGGCTCTGGTAGAAGGAACGTCGATTAACGCGACGGTTCGCATGACGGGCGTGGCGAAGAATACGATTCTCAAGTTGCTCGCCGATCTCGGCCATGCGTGCGTTGAATATCAAGACAGGGCTCTCCGTAATCTGACTTGCAAGCGGATTCAATGCGACGAAATCTGGCAGTTCTGCTACGCGAAAGAAAAGAACGTCCCCGCCGACAAAAAGGGCCGATTCGGATTCGGAGACGTTTGGACTTGGGTTGCGATTGATGCCGACACGAAATTGATTCCGACTTTCATGCTCGGCAATCGGGATGCCCGCACCGCAAAGGCTTTCATGGACGATCTCGCCGCGCGTCTCACAAAGCGGATTCAGCTAACGACGGATGGCTTGAACGTCTATGCGGACGCGGTAGAAGGCGCGTTCGGCGCAGATGTGGATTACGCGATGCTGATTAAACTTTATGGAGCAAGCCAAGAGGAAGTCCGCTATTCTCCAGCAGAGTGCATCGGATGCGAGACGAAAGTTATGATGGGCAAGCCGAAGTCAGAGCACATTTCGACTTCTTTCGTCGAGCGCCAAAATCTAACGATGCGAATGGGGATGCGGAGATTCACTCGGCTAACAAATGGATTCAGCAAGAAGATTGAGAATCACTTTTATGCTGTGGCGATTCACTTCATGCATTATAATTTTTGCCGGATTCACAAGACTCTGCGCGTGACGCCCGCGATGGAAGCGAAAGTCACAGACCACGTTTGGACAATCGAAGAGATGCTCGCGACGCTTGGATTCTAAAAAATGCGTTTCCCAAGTACAACATTTTTCGTGATGCTGTCCAACTTCCAAAACCGATCTATAAATTGTTTTTTCTCCTTGACGTCCGTCCATTTGAATCCTGAGGACTTGGAGAACGATGCCACTTCTAGACCGTCTATATCGCCATTCCAAGAATGCCCCGCCAAAACAATATGCGCCGCCAAGAATTTTAGGTTCTTGACTGACAATCCGACCGAAAAATATTTTTGGAAAAATCTGGCCGCGTTACCCCTAGCTCCGGCTATCACCATCCCAACGATTCGTTCTGCTTGGGAATTCATACATCGGATATCAAGACTCCATAATTGCGTTTCGGCTACTTGTTCTCCATAAAATACGGTCAGCAATTTCCGTGGGGCATTTAGATTCAGGTACGTATTTTTAATCAATTCTCTGCGCATCACTTCGTTGGCTATCTCCTCAAGAAATAGGTCAATCCTAGAAATCCTTTCAGATTCGCGTTCTAGCTTGCTTCTGAATTCCTTTCCGACAAGCTGTGATATGAAGTCTCCAGCGAAAGCATAGGCGGCTTTGTGCTCCTCGATTGGCACTATTTTCAATCCGTCCATTTTGGTATCAATTTCTTCATCATCTTTGGGAGGATCAAGAAAGGTCGTGTCCGCCGCAAGAACAATTCCATCGCCGCCAACCGCCCCCACCAATAGAGTCATACGTGCCATCCTCTCTTCATTCTCTAGAGAGGCTACCGCACGCTCTGGGGCGATTGGCGTCATTTCCAAAGCGAATTTCCGCAAAGTACATGATGTTTTGTTCTAAGATTCCTGCTGGGAGAGCACGCAGATAGCCACTCTGCCGACACCCCTCCCCAAAATGAACCACTACCGGTGGTTAATCATTCAGAGTCCGCATTTTGAGCGTCGGATCGCAGGCGATCCAGAGCTTGCACTTCCCGGTTCTTTATAGGGCGGCTCGCACAACTACCGACCGTCTCCCCGCACTTGTAGGGCGCGTGCGACTCGCGTATTCTCATCGGCGAATTCGCTGACACCCTTGCTTGGGTGCCCGGCCCCGAACATCCTCTCTGAAATAGCGTAACCCGCGGGGGCTGCCATGATGAAACCGCTACTGTGTATGTCGCTTTTGGCGCTGCTCGCTGCTCCGCTCGCTGCGGGGCAGGCCGCGGGGACGAAACCATCGAGCAGTTGCAGCAGCGGACAGGCCGCTGTCGTTCAGGTGCTGGAAGAAGACACTTGGGAGACTTCCGACGGAAAAACAATTCGCAAGGGACAGTGCATCGCCGTCGATGCCTCCGTTGAAACTGGCTCCACGGGATCGCTCACCGTTTATTTCGGCGGAAAGAATCCATTGCCCAAGACTTTCTCCTGTGAGAATGCAACCGGATGCCGGGTGCAAGTCTCAGCGCCGGAAGAGCAGTTGGTCGATTCTGCAGCGCGACGCGTGGCGGAAAAACTATGGTCTACGCTCTCGAAGCCTCACTTGAGCCGTACGCCGGACAGACATACGGAGACGTATAGCCGCGGCGTCGAAGGGCGGCTCATGGACAGCGTGGTGCGCCTCACCGGCGCGCAACTGGACCTGGCTCCAGCGTTGCGCAAGTTGGCCACAGGAAATTATTTTGTGAGTCTTGATTCACTCAGCGCCTCGAGGAAATCGGTTGGTCCACTGCGCGTCGCGTGGAACGGAAGTGCGCCCGCGCTAGTATCCACGCCTCAATTTGCACCGGGCTTGTATGACCTGCAGCTTCTCGAAGAAAATGGCGACCCCGCAGGATCGGAGGCTTGGATATTCGCCAGTCCGCCCGCTGATTACGCATCGGCTTCCGCCGATTTTGAAGCCGCCGTCGATCTTTCCGCCACGTGGGCGGCGAGCGCGTCTCCCAGCGCCATCCGCACGATTCTGCGGATCTACCTCGAGGGTCTGGCCTCTTCGGAATCCGGCAGTTCCGCGCAATGACCAAGGGATCTCGGTTCTGGAAGGAACTCTGGCCTAAACACTTGCTGCTGTTAATCGCCATCACCGCGGCGGTGCTGGGATTGGAATATGTAGAGCTTCTGACCGGGCCCGAGTTATGGATATTGGATCACGTGTTGTTGCCGGACCGCGCGCTTTCACCCAACATCCACCTGGTGGAAATTTCGGATCAGGACTATGACACATGGTTTCACTCAAATAGCCCACTGAAGCCGGAACTGGTGCTCGGGCTGATTGACGACATCGTGGCGCGGCAGCCTCGCGTGATTGGCGTAGACATTGACACAAGAGACTGGGTGAAGATCGACGAGATTCCCTGTACCGCTCCGACGACGCAGCAGATCATCTTCCCCCAGGTTGTTCCGCCAGAGACCGGCAAACCGAAACCGCAGTCGCAGCAGTCGAAAAGCTCGACCGCGGATGCACAGCGGCAGGTGACTACTGGCCTGAGGTGCTTCATGCCGACGACTGGTCCGCCAATAGTCTGGGCGGAGATAACCACCAATGAAGATGAACCTCGGGAATTGGGGCCGGTCTTGGGGCTGGATCCCGCGACAGTGGCTAGCATCCTACACCTCCCGCCAGAACAGTTGCAGACGTTCGTGGGCATCCCGCGTTTCCCGGTCGACCCCGATGACGTCTTGCGCAAATATAGCGGCGAGTTCGAAGTGAAAGGGTTCGGTGGGAAAATGTATTCGCTGGCGCGCTCGGTGGCGCAGCAATACTGGCCTGCGCTCAGCGTTACCAAAAGCGAGGTTTTCATCAAATATGCAGGCACGCCGGGAGTGCAGGCATACGCCGAGACGGACGCCGGAGTGTTCCTGCGG
Source organism: uncultured Acidobacteriota bacterium (assembly GCA_963812645.1). GTDB lineage: Bacteria > Acidobacteriota > Terriglobia > Acidiferrales > UBA7541 > Palsa-147. Next base: position 235,221 of record CAWEVU010000008.1, on the reverse strand, counting down.
AACGAGTGCGATGAGAACAAGAGCTTCGCTGAGCGATATAAAGTGGAATGTGACAAAGCAATTAGCAAATCGCCCGGCAGACCGAATTTGCCTTACTTGATCAATGAGATTGTACTCGTCGGCGGCGCCTACCAGGCTGCGCGCGATCTCCATGAGACGCGTATCGGGAATATTCCCGGCGTGGAAGTGATTGCGCAAGCCATCGATTCCGATTTGCACGGCGGCGGAATTCGCCAGATGCCCGAGTCCATCAGCGCGGTGCTGGATCTTCTGACGGCGATAGTCGTCGTTTACCTGTACTACCGCTTGAAGTCCTTGCCGTTCTACGGATTTTTAGCAGGATGGGGGCTGGTTTTCGTCGTCGTGTTGCTCTGCATCGGCCTCATTAAACTTAAATTGGCTTGGCTCAACGTAATCCCTGTGGTCGTCGGCGCGAATTTGGAGCAGATCTGGCATCACGGCGCCATTCTGCGAAAAGAGCAAGCGCACCGAATCACGCCTCACAAACGCCATCACTGACTTAGTGTTGCAGTCGCGGTTCTTGTGATTGGCGAAGCGATCGTGCTTGCCGGCGGAGTTGCGGTTGGGGCGGCTAGCTTTGGATCGGGGACGCGCTTTAGAGTTTTGTTGATGGCTTCTTCTAGTTCGCCGCGCGTCATGTCTCCGAAGCCTGATTGACGGAAACGGATAACGCCATCCTTGTCGAGCAGGACGTAGGTCGGAAACGAATCGATTTCGAAGGCCTTCAGCACGTTTCCCGATAGATCGATATATTCGGACCAGTCCATATGCTGGGCTTCGATAAACGTGCTCCAGACTGCTTCGTCACTATCGGAGCTGACGCCGACGATTTGAAGGCCGCGGTCGGCGTAATGTTTGTTGAGATCGCGGATGGTGGGAATGGACTCTCGGCAGGGCGGACACCAGGTGCCCCAGAAATCGAAGAGGACAACTTTGCCGCGAAGAGCGGCGTTCGAGAGTTTTTGATTCTCGCGCGTGGTGAAGGAGAAATCCGGAGCGAAAGGCTCGCGCGCGCGGATGGGAGCAGCAATCATGTCGCGGGCATCGGCGATCGAGCGGCCATCCGCGCCGGGCATTTCTGAGAATTTCTTCAGCTCGGCGACTCCTTCGGCGTCACGCTCCTGCTTCAGCAGCACCTTGCCGAGATCGAATTGACTCAGCGGCTGCGTGGGATCAAGGGCGAGCGCGTCGCGAATGTCCTGCTCGGCTTCTCTTAGCTTCTTGTCCGTGGGCTTGCCGGACATTTGCGCGAGCAGCGTGGCGTGGACGAGGTGCGCCTGAATGGCGGTCTTCTTGTCGTCGCCCGCGACTTTCGCGGCGTGCTTGGCCGCGTCGAGAGCCGCGGAGAAATCGCCGAGCTTGCGCTCCACCGCAACGATATTCAAGTAGCAGACGGCTGAATTGTGGTGCGCGAGCTTGTCGGCCTTGTGAAAGGCGTCGAGCGCGAGTTCATACTTACGATGCGAGAAATAGAGATTTCCCTGAGCCATGGCCTGGGAGAACGGATCGGACGGCGTCTGCGCGAAGAGCGGAGCTGCGAAGACCGCGGCGAGAACAAAAGCGAAAACTGGGCGATGCATAGTTCACCTTCGGGTTGAAGTGGACTGGGATCCGGTGGAGGAATCATACCACTGTGCTAGCTCACATGGGAGTTACAGGCGATTCTCTGGCGGTATCGGCGCCCGGGGCGCTGGCGAGAATCTGCCGGAGCGTGCGGCGCTGCAACCAAATGAAAGGCAGGGCTTCGGCGCACAACACGAGAAGCGCCGCGATCCAGAGATTCTTGTGAGCAGTCCATTTCGCGAGATCCAAGCTGAACGAGGTGCCTGGAAAGAGGGTCATGAAATACGCGAGGCCTTTAGGGCGGTCGACGCGGCTGAGGGCGGCCAACAGCGAAATCGCACAGACGTAGAAGACGATCAGGTAGAGCACTCCCGCAACCAGCGGGCGGCGGGAGCGCCGCAGGTTCATCCACTGGAGAAATAGAAGATCCCGGAGCAGCCAGGCGGTAAAGACGGCGACTTCGAAGCAGGCGATGCCGAGCGGCCAGTCGCCGCCGGGGCGAAGTTTTGTCTCGAGCGTAGTCACAAGAGTTCCGCCAACCAAAATTGCGCCCAGGAGGACATAAACCGCGGGCCATGTTGCTGTCAGCCACGATGCGGCGCGCGCGCCAAGCTCGCGGATGCGGCGGCGCGAACGATCGCGATTCCGCAGGAGTGTCAATCCGAAGATAACGAAAAGAAAGATGTTGATTACCAGAATCGTGCTCTCCGCATCGGAGGGAAAAACCGCGTTTCTTCGAGACATTTCGGCGGGCAGAGCGACAAAATCCCCGTAAGACCAGCGAAAGAAACCGAGGACGATGACATTGAGAAAGAGCAAGAAGCCGAAAGCCTGGAGCGGCGAAAACATCTCGTAGACGGCAGGATCGCGCTTGATGTTTCGCGAAGTGGCCAGAAGAAACCAGCCGATAAAGATGAGATAAATCGCGGCCAGCACGACGCCGTGCGATACCGTCCAACCGAAAAAGACGTCTTCGGGCCAGCCCGAAGTGCCTGTCAACGACGCCGCGGCGAAAGGAGCGATCCCGTGAAGCGCGAGCGATCCCGGCTGTTCGGCCGAACTGCCGATTGCCGCACTGATCCAGACAAACGCGAGGAAGAAAATGATCGCGCCGGCTGATGTGCCGCGTCCGAGAAAAACAGAGACGGTGAGCGCGAAGGCCTGGAAGGCGATCGAGCCGAGCAAAACGATCGCGTAGATTTCGAGCACGAGAGGGAGGCCAGCGCCGCCCGCAAGTGCGGCAAATAAGGCCGCGGGCAACATGCACAGAGCTACCAACGTCATCAGTGCGGGCGCGCCGAAAAGTTTTCCGAGGGCCAACTCGAGGGGAGTGAGCCGCGTGACGCGCTGATAGTCGAATGTGTTCAGCACCATTTCGCGATGCACGGATTGGAGGCAGTAGATCCCGCCGCCGATCACGAGAGCGATGATCTGAAGAATGACAATCCACTGAAACATTTCGTTGTAGCGGGGAAGGTGCGAGATGGAGTTGGGGAGATAGACGTAGTAGGCGTAGGTGGTGAGTGAGATGGCGGCGCAGATTACGACGGCGGCGATTAGGCGCTTGGGGCGCAATTGGATGCGGGCGTTGCGCAGGATTTCGGCGGTGAACGGTGGGGCGTTCACATCACTTCTCCTGAGGAGAGGCGGGAATAGAGCTGCTCTAGAGATTCGGTTAGCTCCTCGAGGCCGCAGATGGGGGCGCCGGCGTTTACCGCGGCGCGGAGTAGTTCGGCTAGATCGGCGTCGGTGGTGTCGAAGGCGAATTGGGCGCCATTGGCTTCGATTTTAATTTCGCTTACGCCTCGGCGCTGGGCTAACCATTGATCGAGGGCGAAACCTGGAGCTGCAACGCGGATTCGGAAGCGGCGGTGCGTTTTGCCTTCGCGCATCACCTCGGCGAGCGGGCCGACGCGGAGGATGTGGCCCTTCTCCATCACGGCGACCGAGGTGCAGATTTCTTCGAGGTCGGAGAGGATGTGCGAGGTGATGAATATTGTTTTTCCGGCTTGGTGCATTTCGCGGAGCAGGTCTTTCAGCTCGACGCGAGCTTTGGGATCGAGGCCGGAAGCGGGTTCGTCGAGGACCAGGAGCGGCGGATCGTGGATGATGGCGCGGCCGATGCCGAGGCGCTGCTTCATGCCGCGGCTGAGGCCGGCGATCAACGAATCGCGCTTGATGTCGAGGCCCATGCGATGGATGACCTCGGTGATGCGTTGCGGGATCGCGGCGGCGTCCATTTTGTAGGCGCGGGCGAAATAGTCGAGATACTCCCAGACCTTCAGATCATCGTAGAGCGAGAAAAAATCGCCGAGGTAGCCGATGTAGCGCTGGGCTTCTTCGGGTAGCTTCTCGACGTCGATGCCATTGACGGTGACGCGGCCGGCGGTGGGAACGGAGAGGCCGCAGATCATTTTGAGCGTGGTGGTCTTGCCGGCGCCGTTGGCACCGATTAGGCCGAAGACTTCACCTTGGGCGATCTTGAGGGTGAGGCGATCGGCGGCGACGATGGGGGCGTCGGAGCCGGAGGTGGATTCGTACTCCTTGGTCAGATTGTCGAGTTGAATCATGGGAGGGTGCCGGGATTGTCGTATCGCCTCGCGCGGGTGTCAAATGGGATTGTGGGTGTCGGGAAATCATTGCGGTAGAGGCGCCGAAATGTCGTCTGTAGCGCGATCGGGGATCGGGGTAACCAAGCCGAGCGGCTACGGGAGGAACGGTTTGCGCTGCTAAGAGCGGCAAGAAAAAAGGCGTGATTTGTATCGATTAGGATCGGCCTCGGTTGTTTGTTTTCAGTCAGTTACGGCCTTTTCTAATCGTTTGGTGTATCGATTGGAAATGACGTTTCGCTGGGCTGGCGGAACGACGCCTTTGACCCTGAATAGACTCCTTTCTCCCGATTCAGTTGATAGCTCGGAAGCTAGATTGCTTTGGGTGCGGCGGCGGAGGTGCCGAACCCTACATCGTAATTTTATCGTAATTTTATATCGTGTCAAGAAAAATAGGTTGGGTTCTCGCGATGGAGCTTGGGTGTACGGGAGTTGCTTCGGGGAGCCAGCACTAAAGTGCGGCGTTGTTTGCGAGGCTTGTTCCCGGAGCGCTTCCCGACACAAAACATCGGGACGCGAAAGGCGCGGAAGCGCTCCTTCCCCCGTCCGCAATATTTCTGGCGGACGGGGGCTGCCACCAGCGCCGAGGCTTCGGAGGGCAATGGCGTCGAAATGCGGGGGCGTAGGGCTTTCGCGCTAGTTCAGAGCTGGTCACTGCTGAGATTTAGGGCTCGTGGCTGTGATAGTCTGCGGCACGTCCAGGGGATCTTCTGCGATTGCGAGGAGCCCGCGCATGCCGGAAGAAATCAATCGCCAGGCTTTGATTGATGAAGAGCATCTTAAGCTGCTCTCGTTGGGGTACGTGATCACCGCGGCGATGACCGCGTTTTTTGCGCTCTTCGCTTTGATATACGTGACGGTGGGCGTCAGCGTGGTCACGATCATTGCTCGCAAACCGCTGGTGGCAGGCAATCCGGACCAAGCGGTTCCGGCGGCGCTCGGCTGGATTATCGGCGGAATTGGGCTGGTGGTTTTTCTTTTCGTGGCGGCGTTCGCTGCGGCTAAATTTCGGGTGGCCTTCTGCATCAAGAAGCGAAAGTCGCGGACCTTTTGCATGGTGATCGCCGCTATCTGCTGCCTGGGGGTGCCGTATGGGACCTTACTCGGCGTACTGACGTTTATGGTCCTGGGGAGAGTTTCGGTGGTGAGGATGTTCCAAGCGAGCCAGGCGTCCGACGCAGCGCCCTGATTTAGAATCCGCGCAGCGGTATCTTCGCGGTGAATCCCTCCGAAAGACTAGGAAATTAGGCTGGCTGCTCCGTGCAAAGCGAAAAAGTACGGGTGTGGCGATACCCTACGACGTTTCGTCCGTCAAAAGAGTTAGCGGAGCGAGGTTTGCGGGGGCGCGGGGCGCGGCCACCCGGGACGGGCGCAGTCCGCCCAGGCGGACGCCCCTATGACGGAGAAATTCGAACTCCGCGGATTAAATCGAGAGAGCCATTTGAAATGTCAGGTGGGATTGTTGACCTGCTGCTAGAAGTCTACAACTGCGAAGACCAGGGGCGATTTCACCGGAGACGTAGGCGCGAATTTTCGAGAGTGTTACATCGGCGGGCGGAGCAAGCCCCGCCCCTACGAAAAACAAATCAAATGCCGCGGAGGAAATCAACGGAGCCGTTTGAAATTCAAATTTGCATGGAAGAATAAGAAAGTTCCTGTGGGTTGTGAGCGATTATCAGCAAAGGTTGTGATTGCGGGCTGGTGTTGGCCGGGGAGGGGATGTATGCGCGGAGTTGTGCTTGTTGGGTTGCTGATTGGAGCGAACGGAGTCGCTTTTGGCCAAGCGGAGAAGCCTAAGGCGGCTTACGATTTTTCATTGCCGCGGGAGGAGCGGATTAAATTGGCGGAGAGTGCGGCGCGGGTGGAGATTTCTGGGAAGGCTACCGTATATGTTTTGGAGAAGAGCGGGTATGTGAAGGTGCGCGACGGGTCGAATGGGTTTTCTTGCTTTGTGGACCGGCAATCGCCCTTGAATCTGGAGCCAACCTGCTTTGACGCGGAGGGTAGCGCGACGACACTGGCTACGCGGATCTTCGTCGAGGACGAACGCGCTAAGGGCAAAAGCGAAGAGCAGATTCATGCGGAGATCAACGACGGCTACAAGAGCGGGAAATTCATTGCGCCGCGAAAGCCGGGGATTGTGTACATGATGTCTTCGGCTGGGTTCCTCTACATTGCGGAGAAAAATCAACTCGTCCCGCTTCCGCCGCACTTGATGTTTTACGCGCCTTACGCGACCGACAAAGACATCGGCTCGCCTCCAGCTACCGCGGAGATGCCGCATCTGATCCGGGCTGGCCAGCCGGATGCGTACATCATCGTAATTCCGGGCGAACACCCGTCGCATTAGTTTGGGTTTCTTCGAAAAGCTTTACGGCGCGGGATTATCGTTTCCGATCTAGGGCGGGCTCGCGGATTACCAGTGGTGTCCAACACGGCTTCTTTACGCGGTGGTGTGCGAACTGTGGCTGAACGAGCGCGTGGGCAGATCCAGGCAGGAGTGGCTGTGCTACCGGAAATGCCACGTGCGCGGCGGCGATCTGCGGGGCGCAGAAAATTTGCTTGACATATTCCTATATGGGCATGTAAGGTGCGGGCATGGCACGAGCCGCTACGACCTCGGATGCGTTCAACGCCATCGCTGAGCCGCGACGGCGGGAGATCCTGAGCTATCTGGCGCTGCGCGAACACGCGGTTGGAGACATCGTGGCAACCCTTCGGCTGGAACAGCCTTCCGTATCCAAGCACCTGCGAGTGCTGCGAAATGTGGGATTGGTGCATGTGCGGCGCGTCGGGCGGCAGAAGCTGTATCGTACCAACTCGGAGGCGATCCGGCCTATGCACGAGTGGACCGGGACATTTGAGCGCTTCTGGGGGCAGCAATTGAATCGCATCAAGGAACGGGCTGAGGCGAAGATGAATCGAGTCCGTCCGGAGTTGAAATCCAAGGAGAAAGCATGAATCCGACACCAAAGAGCATCGAAGATTTGACGCTGACCATCACGCAGGAAATCCATGTGCGCGCGCCGATCGAGGTGACCTTCGCCGCGCTGCTCGAACAGATCGGGCCACAGAACGAAAGACACGACGGCATCAAGATGCCAATGAAAATCGAGGCGTGGCCGTGCGGAAGGTGGTACCGCGACCTGGGCGACAACGACGGGCATTTGTGGGGACACGTGCAGGCCATCAAGCGGCCGACGCTGCTGGAATTCTGTGGACCGTTGTTTGCGTCCTATCCGTTTGTGTCGAACGTGCAGTACCGATTGAGCGAGGAAGAAGGTGGAACGTTGATCTCGTTCCAGCACACGGCGCTGGGATTCATTCAAGATGATCATCGAGAAGGCGTGAGCCAGGGTTGGGCGTCGATGAACGAGCGCGTGCGGAAATTCGCGGAGGTTTCGGGGTCTCGAAAGGCAGCAGGGTGAGAATCGCGATTCGCGAAGTGCGAAGAGAGCGAGTTGAGTATGTGTCCAGCGTGCATGGGAACTGCGGTGGTGATTGCCGGAGGCGCGACTTCGAGCGGCGGGTTGGCGGCGCTGGCGATCAAAAAATTCTGCGCGAGAAATTTCGGCCGCAAATTGTGGTCGCAAGTTAAATTCAAGGAGAGTCACGATGGCCAGCAGCAAGATCGCTCTGCAGCAGCATAAAGTCGTATCGCATGACGAATGGATTACGGCGCGCAAGGAATTTTTGGCCAAGGAAAAAGAATTCTCGCGGCTGCGCGATGAATTGAGCCGGAAACGCCGCGAGCTGCCCTGGGAAAAGGTGGAGAAGCCGTACGTTTTCGAAGGGCCTCGCGGCAAAGAGACGCTTGCGGATCTTTTCGGTGGGCGCGGACAGTTGGTGGTGTACCACTTCATGCTTGGGCCTGGTTGGAAGGAAGGCTGCCCGAGTTGCTCCTACTTGGCCGATCACTTCGACGGGCCAGCGATGCACCTGGCGCAGCGCGACGTGACGCTGGCAGTGGTTTCTCGCGCGCCTTTGGCGGAAATTGAGGCGTTCAAAAAGCGCATGGGCTGGAAATTCAAGTGGGTGTCCTCCTTCGGCAGCGATTTCAACCCGGACTATCAGGTGTCCTTTGCGAAGAATGAAGATGCGAAGTCCAAGGTGTATTACAACTACGAGCTGACGGACTTCCCCAGCGAGGAGCGGCCCGGAGCCAGCGTCTTTTACAAGGATGCGAGTGGAAATATCTTCCACACGTATTCGACGTATGCGCGTGGGCTGGACATTTTGCTGGGCACTTACAATTTCCTGGACATGGTGCCGAAAGGCCGCGACGAAGAAGGGCTGAAGCACACCATGGCGTGGGTTCGGCATCATGACCGGTACAACGAAGGCTACCTCGTCGATCCGACGAAGCCGTACGTGCAGCCGGAGAAGGCCGGGAGCTAGCGCAGGGCGGTGAGGGCGGCGCGTTTGGCTCGCTTGTCTTCTTATCCGCACTGGGCAGATTCCTCGAGGGACGCAGGACTAGCTCTAGCTCAGCCTTGGCGTGTTCAGAATGACTGCGAAAGAGCGGGGCGGTTTGTGGCTCGGCTGTTAGGTATTGCGTGTTTGAGCGGGGCCGAAAGGCGGGAGGGCTGCCCTTCGGCGCCTCAGGGTAAAATGACCCTCCCCTACTGGAGAGTTCAATGGCGCGAACAGGCGTTCGATTTTCATTCGCTCTAATCGGGACAACTGTACGAATAGAAACGGGGCTAAGCTCAACAAGACAAAGGATCGGGCTCGTTTCTAATCGGGACACTCTGATTAACCTCGGAGAGGTCTGTTTAGAGGGTTTTGAGGCCGCTTTCTCGGTGCGAATTGAAGCGGGGATTGAAGGCCGACGGCGCGGCAGATTTGGAGTTGCGAGGTGGTAGGAGTTGACGGATTTGGTGGCAGACATGGCGAGTACAGGGAAAGCACGGTGCGAGGGCGAGCACAAAGGTACCGGTTGCGAAAATGCGGAGTGGAGAGGAAAAGAGATTTGAGATTTCAGAGGACGGCGAAGAGGGCTCAATTGGCGGTGCGGATGGAGGGTGGTTCGGGTATACTGGCGCGCTATGAAAGGCTCACCGAAAGTCATCGCGGAGTTGAATAAGGCGTTGCGGGAGGAACTTACCGCCATCAACCAGTATTTCTTGCATGCGGAGATGTGCGAGAACTGGGGGTACGAGCGGCTCTCGGAGTACATCAAGAAGCAGTCCATCGGCGAGATGAAACATGCCGAGGCGTTGATGGAGAGGATTCTGTTTCTGGATGGATCGCCGTCGATGAAGCCGCTGGAATTGACTGTGGGGAAAGATGTGCGGGAGATGCTGGAAAGCGATTTGAAATTGGAAGTTGCGGCGGTGAAGGATTACAACGCGGCGATTCAGATTGCCGTGGAGGAGAAGGACAACGGGTCGCGGGATTTGTTTTTGGCGCTTTTGAAGGATGAGGAGAGCCATGTGGATTGGCTCGAGGCGCAGGTGCATCAGATCAAGGAATTGGGATATGAGAGATATTTGACGATGCAGATGGGGGAGTTTGAGGAAGAGGAGTAACGCTGCTGGGTTGCTGCTGGGATTTCCTGGCTTTGAATCGCTAAATACAAAGAGCAAAGATGGCCGAACGGCGGGAGGGTCTGAAGACCCTCCCCTACAACGGCGATTCTTCGATTGGACGTGTCGCGACGCGCGGCTTGCGTGCATGTTGTTGGGTTGCGGGTCGTAAGATGCCGGCAGGGACGCCGGCGCTACGACGGCTTTTTTGCGGTGTGCGTTGCGCCTGTGCCGATTTTGGCTAGGGTTTGCTGGGCTAGGGCGCGATAGGGGCTGTCGATGGAGGCGGCTTCTGTTAGCGCGGCGCGGGCTTCGGGGATTTTTTGCATTTTGGCTAACGTGAAGCCTAGGCGGTATTGATTGCGGGCGTAGCTTACGGGATTCGATTTTAGCAGCGGGCCGGCCTGGCGAAAGGCGTTGACGGCTTGCACGTTGAAAGTTTGATTTACGTAGACTTGGCCGAGCGCGGTGTAGGCGAGACCCTTCTGCATGGAGACTTGCTCCTGCCATTGGGCTTCATCGGCGCCTTCGGGCTTTTCCTGCTTGCTAAGGATGTCGATCGCTTTCTGGGCGTAGTCGCCGGCCTTCTCTAATTGCTGGCCTTGCTCGCTCCAGAAATCGGCGAGCAGGACGAGCATGTCGACGTTCTTGGGATCGGCGGCGAGGACGGCCTGGGCGGCTTCCATCATTTTCGGATAATTCCGGGCTTGCTCTTGGGAAAAGGCTACTTGCTCGCGAGCATTCAGAGCGTAGGGTGAATCGGGGAAATCCTTGGCGAAGCGTTCCATGTACGCGGCGCGGGGTTTGGGGTCGGTGAGTTTGTAGGCGGCATTGAAGGTGGCGTTCTGTAGGTAACTGATGTCGTCTTGCGCGCCACGCAGGACGCCTTGCTTCTGCTGCTCCCAGTTTTCTTTTGACATGCCGGCGGGAGGGGGCGAGGCTTTGTAGCGCGTGACGATGGCGTTGGCGTGTTCGGCGGATTCGAAGAGATTGGCGGTGTCGCCTTGCTCTTCGGCGGCGTGGACTAGCGTGATGGCGGTGGAGAGATTGTCGGGATCGAGTTTCAGGGCTTTTTCGCCGTATTCGTAGGCCTTGGCGTAATTTTTTTGCGCGACGTAGGTGCCGGCGTAGAGTTGATCGGCGAGGAGTTCGAGATCGCCTTTGCCGAAGTCGGCCATGAACTTATCGAGGAGAGCGATTTTTTCGGGGCCGTCGGGAGCGGCGTAGATTTCGGAGAGGGCTTTGTCTTCGGGAGTGCCGGCGTTGACGGAGACGGTTTTGCCCATTTGGGCGCGGGCGGCGGGAATTGTTGCGGCGATCGCGAGAGCTGTGAAGAGAAAGCGGATGGCGAGGCGGTTCATCTTGCCTCCTGTGTGGCTTCGATGGGCGGAGTTTAGTCTAAGACGGGAGTTGGTGGCAATTGAGAATGGGGCTGTCTCGCAGGATGGGGAGAAGAGCCGGAGGATTACCGCAGAGACGCAGAGGGCGCTGAGTTTCGGAATCGTGAGGATTGACGACGTGGTTGATTCGGTGGAGGATGCGGGAGGATTTTAAATCGGGAGCGACCGGGGGATCGGATGGATTTTGGATTGAAGGGGCGCGTGGCTATTGTTGCGGCGGCTAGCAAAGGGCTTGGGCGGGCTGTGGCTGAGGAATTGGGGCGCGAAGGGGCGGAGATTGCGATTTGCGCGCGAGGGGCTGGGGAATTGGAGAAGACGGCGAAGGCGATTGAGGGGGCGACGGGGCGGGAAGTTTTTAGGCGGGCGCTGGATGTTACGCGGTATGAGGACGTGCGGGAATTTGTGGCGGCTGTGGAGAAACGATTTGGGCGAGTGGATATTTGCGTGACGAATGCGGGGGGGCCGCCTTCGAAGAAATTTTTGGAGGTTTCGGTCGAGGAATGGAAAGCGGCTGTGGATTTGACTTTGATGAGCGCGATTTATTTTGCGCGCGAGGTGCTGCCCGGGATGCAGCAGCGGAAGTGGGGACGATTCATTGCCATTACGTCGATGTCGGTGAAGCAGCCGGTGGATGGTTTGATTTTGTCGAATTCCATTCGCGCGGCGGTGACGGGATTGGCGCGGACCTTGGCGAATGAATTTGGGGCGGACGGGATTACGGTGAATTGCGTGGCGCCAGGGTATACGTTGACGGACCGGTTGGAGGAATTGGCGGCGAAGCGGGCGGCGGATGCGGGAGTGCCGAAGGAAAAAGTGCTGGAGCAGATGAGCGCGTCGGTGCCCGCGCGGCGAGTGGGGCGGCCGGAGGAATTTGCTGCGGCGGTGGCTTTTTTGGCTTCGGAGAGGGCGAGTTACTTGAATGGGACTACGATTGCGGTGGACGGCGGGTGGGTGAGGAGTTTGTTGTAGAGGCGGGGCGGTGGTGACACAGGTTCTAGCTGCAGGGTTGAATCGATTGGACGCTTAGATCCTTAGGTTACAAACCGGCCTCAGGATGACACCCGCGCTTTTATTGGACGTGAGAAATTAAATCAGTCTGGACGAAGGAGTGAAATGACTGGAGCGACACGAAGGATGAATGCGATGCACAAGAGCGGGGGGATTGCGGCGGGGATTTTTGCGGCGATAGTGGCGACGATGTTGTGCGCCAGCGTTGGATGGGCTCGGGACGACGATCCTTACGCGCGGTCGCGGGATTATGATTTGCAGAATGTGCGGACTCATCTGCGATTTGATATCGGGCAGAAGAAAGTGATGGGCGAGGTTACGGAGAATTTGGCGATATTGCGCGAGGGCGTGGGAGAGCTGCGATTTGATTCGGTGGGCTTGGCGATCGAAAGCGTCACGTTGAACCGGCAGGCGGCGAAATTCGAGAGCAAGCCGGATGCGCTGGTGGTGACGCTGCCGCAGAAGGCGCGCAGGGGTGAGAAATTCGAAGTGACGATTCGCTATTCGGGGCAGCCGACGAAAGGGCTCTACTTTATTTTGCCGGACAAGAATTACCCCGATCAGCCGAAGGAAATTTGGTCGCAGGGGGAGTCGGAGGATACGCGTTATTACATTCCGATTTACGACTATCCCAATGACCGGACGACTTCGGAGATGTTGCTGACCGTGCCGGCGGATTGGTGGACGGTGTCGAACGGGAAGCTGGTGGGGATCAAGGCTGAGGCGGATGGATCGAAGACCTGGGACTGGAAACAGACGGAGCCGCTTTCGACTTATTTGATTTCGGTGGTGGCGGGGGAATTCGTCGAGAGGAAAGATTCATGGCGCGGGATGCCGGTGGAATATGCGGTGCCGAAGGGGCAGGAATTCAAGATCGATACTACGTTTTTGCGGACGAAAGACATGCTGGACGCATTTTCTGATGCGCTGGACGTGAAGTATCCGTGGGCGAAGTACGCGCAGACTTCGGTGGATGATTTTATTGTCGGCGGAATGGAGAACACGAGCGCGACGACGCTGACTTCGCGCGGGTTGGTGCATCCGAAATTGGCGTCGGAGACGCTTTATGCCAGCGACGATCTGGATTCGCATGAATTGGCGCACCAGTGGTTCGGAGATCTGGTCACTTGCAAGGACTGGGCGAATATTTGGTTGAATGAGGGATTCGCGACTTATTTCGAGCATTACTGGACGGAGAAGCATTTCGGCAAGGACGACGTGGACTATGAATTCTGGACGGATGGAAACCGTTGGATGACGCAGAAACGATTGTTCGGGACGCCGATCGTTACGCGCAACGTGGATGACTCGGTGGAAACTGAGGGAAACGTTTATACCAAGGGCGGGCTGGTGCTGAAGATGCTGCGGGAGAAACTGGGGGATGAGGATTTCTTCCGCGGGCTGCATCACTACCTGGAGGTGAATCGCGGGCAGAATGTGGTGACGGCGGATTTGATCAAGGCGATCGAGCAGAGCACCTCGGTGAACGTGGATGAATTCTTTCAGCAGTGGATTTTCCGGGCTGGGGCGCCGAAATTCGAAGTGGCTACGAAGTGGGACGACTTGGTGGATTCCGTGCATTTGCAGGTGAAGCAGACGCAGAAAGTGGAGGGGCTGGTGCCGTTGTTCCACGTGCCGATCGAAGTGGAGATCGCCACGAAGGGTGGGGTGAAGACTTTTCCGATTGACGTGAGCAAGGATGAGGAGATTTTCTCGTTTGCGGTGGATGGGCCGCCTTTGATGGTGATCTTCGACAAGGGCAATAAGATATTGAAGAGCGTGGAGTTCAAGCGCGAGCCGGCGGCGCTTATTTATCAATTGAAGCACGCGGAGACGGTACCGGACCGGGCCGACGCGGCGAAGGCGCTTGGCGACGTGAAAGGAAATGAAGAAGTGACTGCGGCCTTGGGGGAAGCGTCGCGGACGGATGCATTTTGGGGCGTGAGGGTGGAGGCGCTGCGGGCATTGGGGAAAATTGGCGATGCGGCGGCGGAGAAGCAGATTGAAGATGCGTTGACGAATGAAAAGCCGTGGGTGCGGGATGTGGCTGTGGGGCAGCTTGGAAATTTCAAGACGGATGCGTCGCTGGGGGGGAAGCTCGGGCAGATTTCTACGGACGATTCGACTTATCGCGTTCGAAATGCGGCGCTGCAGTCGCTGGCGCAGTTGAAGGCGCCGAATGCCTTTGATGTGCTGAGCGCGGCGGTGCAAATGGATTCGCCGGACAATACGCTGCGGCGGGCGGCGCTGCGTGCGTTCGGCACGCTGGCCGATGATCGAGCGGTGCCTGTGTTGCTTACGTGGTCTGAGCCGGGAAAGCCGATCGATGTGCGCACGGCGGCGATCGGAAGCCTCGGTGCAGTCGGTAAAGGGAACAAGGATGTGACGCGGGCGCTGGTGACTTATCTGGATGAGCCGCGGATTTCGAAGTATGCGACTGTGTTTGCCATCGGGCGGCATGGCGATCCAGATGCGATTCCGGCGCTGGAGAAACTGTTGAAGAGCGGCAAGTTGTTTTTTGGATTGGCTTCGATTACCAAGGGACAGATTGAGGCGATTCGGGCGCAGGCGGCGGGGAATAAGGCAGGTGAGGCGGCTTATGGCGGAGGTGGTGGGCCGGCGGACGTGGCTGCGGGGGCTGGGGCGGACAACGCGGAGGTGATGAAGGCGCTGGAAAAGTTGGAGCGGCGATTGGATGAGATGAATGAGAGATTGGGGAAGATTGAGGAGCGGGTTTCGACGACGAAGAAATAGGGCTTCGACGGATCGTCGATTCCTGTAGATCGCAGTGGTTGGATTGGTCGTCACGCCGCGATGCCGGCCTGAAAGGCCGGCGCTACATACCCCGGGCGAAGAGAATTCTTAGGTCGCGGAGATTATTGCCTGTGGGGCCGGTGATTATGGCGTCGTTTAGTTTTGCGAAGAAGGTGTGAGCGTCGCTGCGTTGGTAGAAATCTTCGGGGTCTAGATTTTGGGATTGGGCGCGGGCTAGGGTGTGGCCATCGGCTACCGCGCCTGCTGCTGGGCTGTTGCCGTCAATGCCGTCGGTGCCTGCGCTTAGCACAGTGATATTTTTGCCGGCGATTCTTTTCGCGCAGGCCAGGACGAACGCGGCGTTGCGGCCTCCTGTGCCGTTGCCCGTTACCGGGCTTGAGACTTCCCCATCGGCGATTACTGCTACCGGCTTGCCGTGCTGTTCCTTCTGAAAAACCTCGAGTTGATGGAGAAGAAAATCTGCGGCGCGATCGATGGGCCAGTTGTCTGTGGAATTATCGCAGATGCAGAGGAAGCCAGCGGCTTCTGTGGCTTGGTGCGCGTGGTGAAAAAGATCGTGCATGCCGAGGAGGAGGACGAAGTGCGCGCGGGCGAACGCGGGATCGCCTGCCTTCGGGTTTTCGACGAGCGTATTTTTTTCGAACGCGGCGCGCAGGCTGAGCGGTAGTTGCGCGACGAGATTGTATTTTTGTGCGATGCGGGCGGCGTCGGCGATTGTCGAGGGATCGGGGAGAGTCGGACCTGAGGCGAGCGCGGATTCATGCCCTTCAGGAACATCGGTTACGGCGAGGGTGATCTTCGTGGCATTCGGCGCGGCAACCGCGAGGCGGCCGCCTTTGGTGGCGGAGAGATGGCGGCGAATTACGTTGATTTCTTCGATGGGGGCGCCGCAGGTGACGAGCGCTTGGTGAAGCTGCTGGAAGTCGGCGAGCGAAATTGCGGCGTCGAGTGATTGTTCGACTAGCGATGAGCCGCCGCCCGATAAAAGAAAGAAAACGAGAGAGCGATCGTTTGTGCGCTTCAGGCGGTCGAGGATGGCGCGGCCTGCGGCGAAACTCTGCTCGTTCGGGATGGGGTGGCCACCGGCGAAAGTTTCCCAATTGTGAGGAGCGTGGGCTGGCGGCGATGGCACAACCAGAATTCCACGCGCGCGGGAATCCGGAGGAATGATGCGATCGAGTCCTTCGGCCATGGCGAGGGCGGCTTTGCCATAGGCGATGGGCAGGATTTCGTGATAATCGCGCAGGTCGATTCGCTCGCCGTTGACGCACAGGGTCGAGCCGCTGGGATCGAGCTTGCTTTGCATTGTTTCGGAAATGTCGATCGCCGCGAGAGTTGCACGGAAGATGTGTTGCGCTACGTCTTTCACGATGCGCCCGGCATAGATCGGCTCAGGGCTGCGACACGTTAAGCACTGGCAGAACTTCCGGATTGAGGATGGTCGGCGGGCGGCGGCCTTCGAAGAGCGCAATCACATTTTCCGCGGCGGTAACCGCCATTTTCGTGCGGCTTTCGAGCGAGCCGCTGCCGATGTGGGGAGTCAGGACGACGTTTTTCAGGCCCACGAGCGCGGGCGTGACTTTCGGCTCGAATTCGAAGACGTCGAGCGCGGCGCCGGCGATTTTGCCGGATTGCAGAGCTTCGGCGAGCGCGGTTTCATCAACCACCGGGCCGCGAGATGTATTGACGAGGTAAGCGCTCGGCTTCATTTGTGCGAGGGTGTTGGCGTTGATGAGGTGGCGCGTCTCGGGAAGCAGCGGGACGTGAAGCGTGACGAAATCGGATTCCATGAGGAGACGCTCGAAGCTGACGAATTCGGCGGCCAGCTTGGATTCGATTTCGGAGGCCACGCGCGCGCGATCGTGATAGAGCGTGCGCATGCGGAAACCTTTGGCGCGGCGGGCCATTTCGCGGCCGATGCGGCCGAAGCCGACGATGCCGAGAGTTTTGCCCCAGATGTCCGCGCCGCAGAGCTGATCAAGATCCCAGCCGGGCCAGGTGCCGGAACGCAGCCAGGCTTCGGCCTCGATGAGGCGGCGCGCGACGGCCATCATGATCATCCAGGTGGTGTCGGCGGTGGTGTCGTCGAGGACGCCCGGGGTATTCGTGGCGACGACTTTGTGATGAGTGCAGGCGGGGACATCGAGGTTGTCGAACCCGACGGAGACGGTGGCGGCGATCCTCAGATGCGGCGCGCGGGAGAGCAATTCGTCATCGACTTTTTCGGTGAGCAGGCAGACGAGGGCATCCTTGTCGGCTATGCGCTTGAGGAGTTCCTCGCGCGGGATGTGCTCTTTCGCGGTCCAGTAGTCCGTGTCGCAGTGCTCGTCGAGGAGTTTGCGGGCTGCCTCGAACAGAGCGTGGGTAACCAAGACTTTGGGGCGAGGCATGCGACGCTCCCTAGACCCGCGAGTGTCCCGCGGCGCGCGATTAGCATACACGAATTGGGAGCGATTGAGCCGTGGAAGAAACTTGGCGGCGCGGGATGTTGCGTTGACGCGGCTTGGAGGCCGCGACTATAGTGGCCGGAGAGTTTGAAGCTGAGTTTCGTGCAGATAAATCGTGAACTCGTGCGCGCGCTGGAGCGGCTGCTGGACCGCGACGGCGTGCTTTCCTCGCGCGAGGATCTCCTGCTTTACGAATATGACGGATCGGTGGAAGTGGCGCGGCCGCAGTGCGTCGTTTTTCCGCGCTCGACCGAGGATGTGATCGAAATTGTGCGCCTGGCCAATCAATACAAAACGCCGATGGTCGGGCGGGGCGCGGGGACGGGTTTGTCGGGCGGGGCGTTGGCGCGCGAAGGCGGCGTGCTGATTGTTTTTTCGCGGATGAATCGAATTCTTTCGATTGATATTGAGAATCGGCGCGCAGTGGTGCAGCCGGGAGTGGTCAATCTAGAGTTGAGCCGCGCGGTGGCGGATGCGCGGCTGCATTTTGCACCCGATCCTTCGAGCCAGAAGGCTTGCACGATCGGAGGAAATGTTTCGGAGAATGCCGGGGGGCCGCATACGCTGGCTTACGGCGTGACAACGAATCATGTGCTGGGGATGAAAGTAGTGCTGCCGACGGGAGAAGTCGTGAGCATGGGCGGAGCGGCGGTGGACGCGCCCGGATACGATTTGACGGGATTGTTTGTGGGGTCCGAGGGAACGCTGGCGCTGGTGACGGAAATAACGGTGAAATTGACGCCGCTGCCGGAGGCGGTGAAGACGCTGCTGGCAGTTTTTGATTCGGTGGACGATGCGACGGAGACGGTGGTGGATATCACGGGGCGAGGGATCACGCCAGCGGCTTGCGAGATGCTGGATGGATGGACGCTTCGAGCGGTTGAGGCCTACGTGCATGCGGGGTTTCCTCTAGATAGCGCGGCGGTGCTGCTGCTCGAGGTGGATGGCTTGCGCGAGTCGGTGGAGACGCAGGCGAAAGATGTGGCGGAAGTCTGCGGCTTGCATCATGCGCGCGAGGTGCGCGTGGCGCGCGATGCGGTGGAGCGCGATTTGCTGTGGAAGGGCCGCAAGAATGCGTTTGGCGCGGTGGGGCGCCTTTCGCCGACTTACTACGTGCAGGACGGCGTAATTCCTCGAACGAAATTGCCGGCGACTTTGCGGCGGATTGATGAGATTGGGAAGAGGAATGGATTCGAGATCGGGAACATCTTTCACGCGGGCGACGGGAATTTGCATCCGATTATTCTTTTCGATGCGCGGGACGCGGCGCAGTTCAAGCGGGCGGTGAGCACGGCGGATGAAATCATTCAGCATTGCATTTCTGTGGGCGGATCGATCACCGGCGAGCATGGGGTGGGGATGGAGAAGGACCGGTTGATGCCGCTGCTTTTTTCTGAGGCGGAACTGGGATTGATGCGGGGCGTGCGCGATGCATTCAATCCGGCGGGGCTTTTGAATCCAGGAAAGATCTTTCCTTCGGGCAAAGGCTGCGGCGAGACGCGGATACGGCCGCTGCCTGTTGCGGGCTCGGTGGCGGGATGAGCGCAACGGCGAAAATCGCTGGCGCGAGACTGGCCGGTATCGTCGGCGAGCAGAATTCTTCTTTCGATCCGGGCGAATTGGCGGCGTATGAGATTGGCGGCGTGACGCCCGGCGGCGTTGCTCGGCCGGGATCGGCGGAGGAAGTTACGGAGCTCGTGCGCATGGCTGCCACCGATCGCCTTGCGGTGATTCCCTGCGGGGCGCGCACAAAATTGGAAATGGGGTTGCAGCCTGAGCGATACGATCTGGCGATCGACATGACGCGGCTCGATCGCGTGGCGGCTTACGATCCCGGCGATCTTACACTTGGCGTCGAAGCTGGTTGTGGGCTTGCGAAATTGCAATCCGTTTTAGCTGAGCACCGGCAATTCCTTCCGCTTGCGGTTCCTTGGTTTCGACAAACGACCGTCGGCGGGACGATTGCTACGGGCGTAGATACGCCGCTGCGGCAGCTATTCGGCGTGGCGCGGGATTACATCCTCGGAATGGAGTTTGTGACCGGCGAAGGCGTGGCGGCGAAGAGCGGCGGGCGCGTGGTGAAAAATGTTACGGGATATGATTTGCACAAATTAATGATCGGGGCGTTCGGCACGCTCGGGATCATGACGAAGATCAATTTCCGGACGTTTCCGCTGCCGCTAGAGAGCCGCGCGTTTGTGGCGCGATTTGACGAGTCGAAAGGGGCATTTGAGCTGCGCGATCGCGTCGCGGAATCGGCGCTGGCGCCTTTGACGATGGAGATGTTCAGCCCACAGGTCAGCGGATTGTTCAGCAGCGATGCGGGGGCGCGCATGGAACCTAAGACGCTCGACCCTGGGCTTCTCTCGCTGAAGCACTGGGCTTTCACTTCGGGCTTCGCCGGAAACGAGGCTGTGCGGACGCGCTACGAGCGCGGTTTGACGGTGATGGCGGAGAAATGCGGCGCGGCGGGCGTGACGGTGCTCGCGCAGGAACAAGTCGTGGGCGCATTTGGACGGAAACGCGAGTTTGTTCCGATCGCGCTCGAATCCTCGCCTGCTACGACGATTTTGAAGTTGAGTGTGCTCCCGCGAAAGATGGATGAAATTCTCACGCGCGCGGGGCGCCTCGCGGATGAAGCTGGCGTTCGCTGGGCGGCTATGGCGCGCGGCGTGGGAGCGATTTATTTTGCGCTGCTGCCCGAGGCGCGAGATGAAGACGCGCGGAGCCGCGCGGCGACGATTTCAGAGGAAGTGATGGCCGCGGTTGCCTCGCTCGATGGACACGCCACGATTCCGTGGTGCCCGCGCGAGTGGAAGAGTTCCCTTCCCGTCTGGGGCCGGCCACGCGCGGATTTTCCGCAGATGCACAAGCTGAAGATGCTCTTCGATCCTAACAGAATTCTTGCGCCGGGGCGGTTTGTGGGAGGATTGTGAGATCGTGACCACCGGACCGGCCGCGGCAGTTCCTGACGCGCACCAAGAATTTCAAGAAACCCTCAGCGGATTCACGGCTGACGACCGTCCGCTTTACGAAGACTATTCGCGGTGCATTCACTGCGGGCTTTGTCTCGATCAATGCCCGACCTACCGGCTGTGGGGCAAGGAAGCGGATTCGCCGCGAGGACGAGTGCGGCAAATGCTGCTCGTGGACCAGGGGCGCTTGGAACTTGGCGACGCTTTCGTGACGCACATGGATCGCTGCCTCGATTGCCGGGCGTGCGAGACGGCGTGCCCTTCGGGGGTGGAATACGGAAAACTGATTGAGTTAGCGCGGGCGCAGATCGAGCAGAAATATCCGCGGTCGCGGCCTTCGCGGATAGCGCGCAATTTTGCGTATCGCTGGCTGCTGCCGCATCCGAAGCGAATTCGATTGGTGGCGCGTGCCGTCCGGTTCGCGCAGGTTTCGGGGCTTGAGGCGCTGGTGCGGATGTCGCAGATCTCGCGGCTATTTGGAATGCAAGAGAGGCTGGAGCTTCTGCCGCGAATCGATCGGGAGTTCTTTGATTCGCGCGTGGGACGAACTTTTCCGGCAATCGGGAAACGACGCGCGCGGGTGGCGTTCTTTGCGGGCTGCATCGCGCGAGTGACGTTTACGGCGCTGAACGATGCGACGATTCGCGTGCTGCAGGCGAACGGTTGCGAGGTTGTTGTGCCAGCGGGGCAAGTCTGCTGCGGAGCGCTTGCAGCCCATGCAGGGATGCGCGACGTGGCGCGTGAATTGGCGCAGGAGAATTTTCACGCATTCGCTGATGAATCCGTGGACGCTGTCGTGACGAATGCGGCGGGTTGCGGATCGACGCTGAAAGAATATTCGCAGCTGTTTGACTCAGGCTCGGCTGCAGGTCCCGAGGCGGCGCAGTTCTCAGGCCGCGTGCGCGACATTACGGAATTTCTCGATCAATTGGGGCTTGTTGCACCGATGCGCGAAGTTCCATTGCGCGTGACCATCCAAGATTCTTGCCATCTCCTCCATGGACAGAAAATTCGAGAGGCGCCTCGGCGATTGCTGCGCGCAATTCCGGGCGTCGAGATTGTGGAAATGGCGCGTGCGGATCAATGCTGCGGCTCGGCGGGCGTTTATAACGTGACGCAGACGAAGGCTTCGATGGATTTGCTCGCGGAGAAGATGGGCTACGCGAGAGCCACAGGCGCGGCGGCGATTGTGACTGCGAATCCCGGCTGCATGTTGCAGCTTCGCGCCGGAGCCACGATGCACAACACTCGCCAGGAAGTTCTTCATATCGTTGAGCTAATCGACCGCGCCAACGCGAAAGTTTGACCCTCAGCCGCGCGCGCAAATTCGCCGCGTGGTTAATCTAGTCGAAACCTCCTCGGCCACGAGCGGCCGGCTTGCCTCGCTCGGATGCTAGACTGGAGGTTCGCGATGAACTCAGCGGCGCATCCCGAGGCGTTGTCGTTTCCTGCTATCGAACGGTATTTCGACGTTTCGCTTTTTTTGCTTGTGGTGACGGGACTTGTCGCTGTTATCTCGACCGGAAAACTTGATCCGATCTCGACCGCGCTGCCGCTGATTGCGCTGCTATGGAAGGGCGTGCACGTCTTCCGGCGGCAAGGCCCTGAGCTTTCGCAGCGCACGGCGACGGGCCTCGTTCTAGCGTATCTGCTGTTCTTCCCGCTCGATTTGTGGTTTTTGTCACGAAGTCTCGCCTCCGATGCGCCGAATCCGACCTTGTATGCCGGGCTGCTTGCCGCAATCCATTTGCTGATTTTTGCGACGCTGGTGAGGCTGCTCTCTTCGCGCTCGCATCGCGACCAGCTATTTCTAGCGATGCTGGCAGTCACATGCATGCTGGCCTCGGCAATTCTGACAGTGGATACGGCGTTTCTCGTGTCGCTCGGAGTATTCCTGCTGATTTCGGTTTCGACATTTATCGGGCTCGAAATCCGCCGGAGCGCCTCAGGTGCGATCACGCCGCCGCTGGATCCGGAAAGCCCGGCGGCGAATCGTTTGCATCGCGCCATTGCGTTGACCTCGGTGCTGGTGGCCGTGAGCGCGCTGGTAATGGGCACGGTGATATTCTTCATGATTCCTAGATTCACGACCGGTTATTTGAGCGCGCTGAGCCTGCGGCCGTCGTTGATGACTGGCTTCACGGACAACGTCACGCTCGATCAAATCGGCGAGATCAAGAAAAACTCGGCAGTGGTGATGCGCGTGCACGTCGATGGCGAACCCGCGCGCGCCGCCGACATACACTGGCGCGGAATTGCGCTGACGAGCTTCGATGGCCGGCGTTGGTTCAAGCCGCCATCCGAGCACATCGCGCTGATCCCCACGTCGGCGGGCGAATATTTTCTCGGCAATGCAGCGCTGACACCCGGAGAGTATGCGACGTTGTCGTATTCGGTGCTGATGGAGCCGATCGCGACGGATGCGATCTTCGTCGCGCCGCGGGTGGTGGAATTGCGCGGATTCTTCAGCCCCGGCGTCGAGCGCGCCGGCAGTCCGCAGAGATCGCAATTCCTGATGATGGACGCAACCGGAACGCTGAGTAATCCTGCACGCAACGAAATCCGTTTGCGCTATGAGGGCATTTCGCATGTGCCCATTGTTCCGCCGGCAAAACTGCGCGCCGCCTCGACCGACTATCCCGACGAAATTCGCAGCTTCTATCTGCAACTGCCGAAACTCGACCCGCGAGTGCAGCGCCTCGCGGATGAAGTGACCGCGCGGGCCGACAATCCTTACGACAAAGCGGCGTCGATCGAAAGATTTTTGCGCACGGGTTACGCTTACACGCTCAACGTCAACATGCCGCCGGGCGTGGATCCGCTGCCTTATTTTTTGCTGCAGAGGCGCGCGGGCCATTGCGAATATTTCGCTTCGGCGATGGCCGTGATGCTGCGTGCGGAAGGCGTGCCGTCGCGGTTCGTTACGGGCTTTCTTCCGGGCGAATATAACGACGTCGGCGGCGATTACATCATCCGCGCCAGCGATGCGCATGCATGGGTCGAGGCGTTTTTCCCGCGCTACGGCTGGATTACTTTCGATCCGACGCCGCCCGGGAATGCGCCGCAGGGCGGGCTGCTTGCGCGAATGGCGCTCTATTGGGATTGGTTTCAGTACAACTGGAACGAGTGGGTGGTGAGCTACGATTTTGGGCACCAGTTGACGCTGGCGCAGAACGTGCAGCGGAATTCGCAGGCATGGGTCGCGCGACTGAAAACTTATTATCAAGAGAAGCGGCGGCAGGTGCTGGCGTATTTGCTGGTGCTCGACCGGCGCGCGGAGCAATCGCGGTATTCCCTGCCTGTGATTCTGGCGCTGCTGCTTGCCGTGCTCGTGGGACTGCGTGGGCGCGCGATCGGCGGATATTTGCGGACGCGCTGGAGCTTGCGGGCGCATCGAAATGGGAGCTTGCCGCCCGAGCTTGCTGCACTTCAATACCGCGAAATGTTGAAATTGCTTGAGCGCCGCGGCTGGCGGAAATTGCCGGCGCAAACGCCGCTCGAATTCGCGGCTGCGATTCCTGATGCGCAGCTCACGCCGCCTGTGGCGCAGCTTACCGAGCTTTATCAATCGGCGCGATTTGGGGCGCATCCGGCCAAGGGCAGCGAGATGGCTTCGCTCCTCGCTGCGATGAAAGAAATGCTCCGGCGCGCTCGGCGCTGAACTAAATCGCGGAAATTAAGCGGGAAGCGTCTCGATTTCTGGACGGGACGCGATGGCGCGAGTTTCCCCGGGAGCGGCATCAGGTACCCAGCGCTAAAGCGCATCGTTAAACGCAATGCTTCTTCCGGAGCGCTGAAGCGCTCTTTCCCCCGCATAAATGCGGGGCTGCCACCAAAGTGCGGAGCCTCCCACCAAAACGCGGGAACTCAGACCAGCGGGAGTTCGCAGAAGTCATAATTGCGGTCCGCTAAGAACTTCAGGCGACTTCAGATTGCAACACTACCAACGAGGGCTGCCCGGACGGCTTGCGCACGGCGCTGTGCTAAACTGATGTCTTCGCTTCCTTCGTTGAAGCTACCGCACATGCCTAAAGTTGGATTCGTGAGCCTGGGTTGCCCGAAAAACCTCGTTGATAGCGAGGTGATGATGGGCATTCTTGCGCGCGGCGGATATGAAATCACGGCGCGGGCTGATGAGGCTGACGTGCTTGTGGTGAATACCTGCTCGTTTATTGCGCCGGCGCAGCAGGAATCGGTGCAATCGATTTTGGAGATGGCCGAGCATAAGAAATTCGGGCGCGCGAAGAAGCTGGTCGTGGCGGGTTGCATGGTGGAGCGATTTCGCGATCAGATTCTCGAACAGATACCTGAAGTGGACGCGGTGGTCGGGACAGGCGAGGTCGAACGGATCTTGGAGGCTTGCGAGGGCGAGCTGAAGAGTTTGCCCGCGGAGGCGCCGACTTTTCTTTATCACGATTTGACGCCGCGCATTCTTGCCACCCCGCGGCATACGGCATACATCAAGATTAATGAAGGTTGCGATCATCCCTGCGCGTTTTGCGTGATTCCGCAGCTTCGCGGGAAGTTCCGCAGCCGGCGATTCGAATCTGTCGTGAGGGAAGCCGAGAATCTGGCGGAATTAGGTGTTCGCGAGATTTCGTTGATCGGCCAGGATACGACTTTCTATGGTGAGGATCTTGGTCTGCGCGATGGCTTGCCGCTGCTTCTCGAGCGGCTTGCCGAGATCGAGAGACTGAACTGGATTCGCTTCCTTTATTGCTATCCGAATCGCATTACGCCGCGGCTGCTGGAGGCTATCGCGGCGCATCCGCGGCTCGCGAAGTACATGGATATTCCGCTGCAGCATGCTAGCAAAAACGTGCTGGCGCGCATGAAGCGCGGGTCGCATGGCGGGGCTTTTCTGAAAATGATCGAGCGCATTCGGCGGACGGTGCCGGGCGTTTCGCTGCGCACTTCATTCATCGTGGGCTTTCCGGGCGAGACGAAGCACGATTTCCGGATTCTGTGCGATTTCGTGCGCGACGCGGAATTCGATTGGATGGGCGTGTTCGCCTATTCGGACGAAGATACTTCGGGGAGCTATCATCTCGAGGGGAAAGTTGATGCCGAGACGATTGCCGAGCGGCGTGACATGCTAATGGCGATTCAGCAGAAGATTTCGCGGCGGAAGCTGCGCGCGCTTAACGGCAAGCGCGTTCAAGCGATGCTGGAAGGCCCTTCCAAGGACACCGAACTGATTTGGGAGGCGCGGCTCGAAGGGATGGCGCCGGAAATCGATGGGAAGATTTATGTCACCGAGATCGCGGGTGTGAATGAGGCGGAGGAGCTGCCGCCGCCGGGAACGATGGCGACCATGGAAATTACGGGGGCGCAGGATTACGATTTGCTGGGGCGCGTGATTGAACTCGAGCGGCAATTGACCTCGCGCCGACCTGCAGCGGGCGGAGTGCAGAGCGGCTTAATCTCGATAATGCCGGCTCTCGCTCGCTAGAGAATCACGAGCATCGGACAGGTCACGATGAAGCGAACGTGCCCAATCTGCCGTAAGCCCACCGATTCGGAGACCGACGCCGATTTTCCTTTCTGCAGCGAGCGCTGCCGCACGCTGGATCTCGGTAATTGGGCCAGCGAGAAGTATGTCGTGAGCGAGCCTGTCTTTGACGAAGACGGCCCGGAGGAATCCACGCCGGCCGATCCCGATGACTCCCGAAACTGATCCGGCCACCGCAGCGCCGCAGACGCGAAAGCCGCGGTTTTCATATCTCTTCGCGACGGCGCTCGGATTGGGATACTTGCGCCCGGCTCCCGGAACTTGGGGATCGCTCGCTGGCCTGGCTCTTGCACTGTTTTTCGCGATCCGAAATGACTGGATCCTATTTGGACGCTGGCGAGTCAGCTCCGAAATGGCTGGCCAGTTCCTGCTTGTGCTGTTTTCTTTCGTTGGCGTATGGGCCGCGGGGCGCGTCGCAAAGCATTGCGGAAAAGCAGATCCGCAGTTTGTGGTCATTGATGAGGTATCTGGGCAGTGGCTGACGTTGATGCTCGGAAGCGCGCGTGCGTTCGTGTCACACTCTTCGACAGGGACCGTTTGGTTCGCTGCCCACGCCTCCTTCTTTGGCGCGGTCCCGCTCAACTGGAAATATTTGTTGCTGGGCTTTATACTTTTTCGCGGCTTCGATATTTGGAAGCCGTTTCCGGTTCGTCAGGCGGAGTCGCTACCAGGCGGTTGGGGGATCATGGCAGACGACTGGCTTGCCGCCATTTACGCCGCGGCGGGACTCTGGATCGCGCGCTGGCTCGGCCTCTGACGAATTGCGATTCCCTTCTTCGCCGGCGTGCTTGCGAGCGCGGCGTGATTCCGGATTCTTCACACGTCGCCCCAGCATCAGAGTTAAAGGATCGAGCCAAAGGTGCCAGGTAATCCTCGAATCGAACAGGTGAGGCCCGCAGCCGCCATTCCGGGCGGCGAGGTCACCATTTCGGGCAGCGGTTTCGGCGGCAGGAATCATCACCGGCCGCGGGTGCGCTTCGGCACCGCCGAGGCAAACCTGATAATGGCCGCGGAGAATTATCTGATCGCGCGCGTTCCGGAAGGCGCCGCGGGCGGAGCGGTGCGCATCAAGCTGGGCTCCGCAGAAAGCCAGCCATTCCCGATTTCGCTCGGGGTGCAAATCGCGGACAACCTGCACGCGGTTTCGAGTCCAGCGGTGGACTCGGCGGGGAATGTTTATGTGACATTCAGCGGGCAGCGCGGGCAGAAAGTGCCAGTTTCGCTCTACAAAGTCACTGCGGGCAACGCGGTAAAGCCGTTTGTGACTGAGTTGATGAATCCCACGGGTTTGGCGCTCGATGGCGAAGGAATGCTTTACGTTTCCTGCCGCAACGACGGGACGATTCATCGCATCTCGCCCGATGGGCGCTCGATGCAGTGGATGGAAGGCATGGGCATCGCCACCGGACTGGCGTTCGACAAGCTCGGCAGCCTGTACGTCGGCGATCGCAGCGGGACGATTTTCAAAATCAGTCCGGAACGCGAGATTTTCGTTTTTGCGACGCTCGAGCCCTCTGTCGCGGCTTATCATCTCGCGTTCGGACCGAATGGCGATCTCTACGTCACCGGGCCGACCACTTCGAGTTTCGATCGCGTTTATCGCATCACGCCGGCGGGCGAAGTGAATGTTTTTTATCGCGGGCTTGGCCGGCCGCAGGGATTGGCGTTCGATCGCAAGGGCAATCTCTACGTTGCGGCATCGCTGGCAGGTCATCGCGGCGTGGTGCGGCTGAATCCGCAGGCCAAAGCAGACGTGGTGTTGAGTGGCAATGGAATCGTCGGGCTCGCGCTGATGCCGACTTGCCGCGCGATCGTAGCCACGAATAACACGCTCTATACGGTGGACTGGGACGTTGAAGGCCAGGCGCTCTACGGATAACCCAGCCGCATGAACGCGGAAATCATCGCTGTTGGATCGGAACTCCTCACACCGTATCGCCTCGATACCAATTCCCTCGTCTTGACTGCGGAACTGAACCAGCTCGGCATTCGCGTGATGCGCAAGACTGTGGTGGGAGACAATCGCCAGGAATTGCGCGAGGCGCTCGAGCACGCTCTCTCACATGCCGACGTGGTGGTTTGTTCCGGCGGACTGGGGCCGACTGAAGACGATCTCACACGCGAGACCGTGGCCGAGCTGCTTGGGCGCAAGCTGCAGCGAAATGAGGAAATCCTGCGCGGAATTCAAGAGCGCTTCCGGAAATTCGGCCGGGCGATGCCGGAGACGAACGTGCGGCAGGCGATGGTTCCGGAAGGCGCCGACGTGCTCGATAATCCGCGAGGCACGGCGCCGGGACTTTGGCTGGAAACGAATGGGCGCTATATCGTGCTGCTTCCCGGGCCGCCGAATGAATTGAAGGCCATGTTTGAGAACGAAGTCCGGCAGCGGCTCGCGCGCCACGCACCGAAGCGCCGGCTTTATACTCGCGACTTGCGAGTGACCGGAATGTCCGAATCGGACGCCGACCATCGCGTGGCAAGTATTTACAAGAAATATGCGGAAGCGGAGCATACCATTCTCGCGGGGCCGGGCGAGATTCAGATTCATCCGCGCGTATGGTCTGACGACCCCGCCGCGGCGGAGAGGATCCTCGATGACCTGGTGAAGAGTTTCGGGCTTGCGCTGGGCGAAAATTTGTTTTCGACTTCGGGGCAAACAATCGAGGAAGTGGTGGCCGACGAATTGAAAGAGCGTCGCGCGACGATTGCGACGGCCGAGAGCTGCACCGGGGGAATGATTGCGGCGCGGCTGACAAACATTCCTGGAAGCTCGACGTATTTTTTGGGCGGCGTGGTTTGTTATAGCAATGATTTGAAGACGGCATGGACTCGCGTGCCGCCGGAAATAATTGAGTCAAAGGGCGCGGTGAGTTCCGAGGTCGCGTTGGCGCTGGCGGACGGAATTCGCAAGAGTACCGGAGCGGCGCTGGGCCTGAGTGTTACCGGAATCGCCGGGCCGGGCGGAGGAACGCCGGAAAAGCCGGTCGGCCTGGTGCACATCGGATTGGCGGATGAGAAGGGACCGAAGGAACGCGCGTTTCGATTTCCCGGCGATCGTGAGCGGATCCGGACGCAAGCGACGAATGCGGCGCTGGACATGGTGCGGCGATATTTTCTGTACGCGGCGCGCGGCAAGGGCTGAGGCGTGCGGCTTTTTGTGGCGCTCGATATTCCGGCCGAGGTGCGGCGGGCGATTGGTGAGACGATCGCGCGGCTGCGGGACGTGGCGCGCGGGGCGCGCTGGGTGCGGGCCGAAGGAGTTCACGTTACGCTGAAATTTATCGGGGAGATCGCGGCGGAGCGAGTTGCGTCGATTGAGGCGGAGTTGCGAGGCGCAGGTGTCGCCGTTCCGATCGAGGCAAAATTTCGAGGCACGGGATTTTTCCCGAACGAGCGGCATCCGCGCGTATTCTGGGCCGGCGTCGAGGCGTCGCCAAATCTGGCGGAGCTGGCGCGCGACGTTGATCAGCGGCTATCTCGCCTCGGAATCGCTGCGGAGGCGCGCGAGTTCCGCCCGCATTTGACGCTGGCGCGCTTCAAGAGCGAGGACGGACTGCCGCGCCTGCGCGAAGAGATCAAGAAGTTGGAGCCGTTTGATTTCGGCTCAATGCGAGCGAGCGAATTCTATCTTTTTCAGAGTGAGCTTGGCCGCGGCGGAGCAAAATATACGAAATTGGCGAACTTTTCATTCGGTGGTGATGCGTGATCGCGCTGTGGACCATTCCCGCCATCGCTTATTTGTTGGGCTCGATTCCCTTTGGGTTGCTGATCGTCAAAGTGAGGGGCGGTGGCGATGTGCGGCAAGCGGGGAGCGGAAATATCGGTGCGGCCAATGTTACGCGCGTTGCGGGGCCGGTCTCGGGAATCTTGACACTACTGCTCGATGCCGGCAAAGGGTATTTGGCGGTGTGGCTGGCGCGGCGATTGAGTGGCGGCAACATACGTTGGATTACTGTTGCGGCGGTGGCTGTGGTTCTCGGCCACATGTTTTCCGTGTGGCTGGGATTCCGCGGCGGCAAGGGAGTGGCGACAGGATTGGGCGCGTACCTTGTGATTAGTGCCATGGCGGTGGCCGCTGCGGCAGTCGTGTGGGTCGTGGTTGTGGTGTTCTGGAGATACGTCTCGCTCGCTTCGATCGCGGCGGCAGCGGCGTTGCCTTTTTTGGTTTATGAGCTTTACGCGCCGCACTTTGCGCCTCCTACCGTGCTCTCGCTTGCCACAGTGCTGGTGTCTGTACTGATTGTGTGGAAGCATCGCGACAATTTGCAGCGGCTTATCGCCGGTACGGAAAACCAACTAAAGCTCAAACGTTGACGCGGCCGGGCCAAACAGAAATTAATGCACTAGCTCGAAAGCCCGCGGACTCGCAATGACGAAAATCGCCATCATCGGAGCTGGAAGCTGGGGGACGGCGCTCTCCATCGCGCTATCGCGGAGCAGGAAGCCGAACGCGATATCGCTCTGGGCACATGAAGCGGAAGTGGTCGAGAGCATGCGCGCGCGCCGCTTGAACGATGTGTTCCTCCCTGATTACGAGCTGCCTGGAATCATCGCGCCGACCGGCGACCTGGCGAAAGCGCTTGAAGGCGCCGAGATCATCCTCGGAGTGATGCCGTCCACGCATGCGCGGCGGCTTTATACGCGGATTGCCAAGCACGCGTCGCCCGGCGCTGCTTTCGTTAGCGCGACGAAAGGCCTCGAGCCGGAGACCTTGCTGCGCATGAGCGAGGTGATTCGGCAAGTGATTCCGGCGGAGCGCGCGGCGCGGATTGCGGTGCTTTCGGGGCCGTCGTTCGCGCGCGAAGTGGCGCGGGGCGATCCGACGGCTATCGTTATTGCTTCGTCAGACGCGCAGCTTGCGGCGGAGATTCAAGAGGAATTTTCGGGGCCGACGCTGCGGCTTTACTCGAATTCGGATGTGGCCGGCGTCGAATTGGGCGGTTCGGTAAAGAATGTGATCGCCATCGCTGCCGGCGTCACCGAAGGCCTTGGGCTGGGCCACAATACGCTAGCAGCACTCATCACCCGCGGGCTTGCGGAGATGAGCCGCTTGGCGATCGCGCTCGGCGGGCGGCCCGAAACGATGGCAGGGTTGGCCGGGATGGGTGACCTGGTGCTGACTTGCACGGGCGCGCTTAGCCGCAATCGCGGCGTTGGCGTGGAACTAGGCAAGGGGCGGAAGCTCGATGAAATTGTCGGCTCGATGCGTATGGTGGCGGAGGGAGTATCGACGACCGCGGCTACCCGGACGCTGGCGCGGCGGCTGGGAATCGAGATGCCGATTACTGAGCAGATGCACGCAGTCTTGTACGAAGAGCGTTCGCCGCGCGATGCGATTCGCGAATTGATGGAGCGACGTCTGAAGGGTGAATGACCCGACGCGTTGCTCGCAAAAAATGTTTCACTTGAAATGTTTCAGCGACTCGTCGAAACTCGCGGTCGCACGCCGCACCGAACCAATCCTATCGAAAGTTAGAACGATTTCCCGGAACCGCCGCGATTTCTAGCGCTCCCGCGCGAAGTAACGTATCCGCCATGCCTGTCCTTTGGTTCTGTTGTCACCCAGCGAACGCTCCAGTAGCCTGTTTCTGAGGGATACCTGTCTGTGCGGATGCTGGATTTTAACTCGTTGAGAACGAAGCGCTTGCGCATTCTGTGGATCGTGCTGGGCGCTTTGCTGCTGGTCAGCGTGGCACCGCTTTGGCTCTACCATCGCGAAGTATTGCAGCTCAGCGAAAGCAAGCTCGAAGACACCGAGCGCGTGCAGCAGCAGGAAATCGCGCGATCGATTGCGGGCGAAATTCTGCAGTTCCAGTCGAATCTGCATGAAGAGCTGCTGACGCAGCGGCAATTCATGGCATTGACCGGAATGCTCGACAACGTAAACGATCCAACGCACTCGCCGCAGGTGAGCCGGTTGCTGCAGAATTTCATCGAAAGCAATCCGAATATTCTTTACGTCACCGCGGTGAATTGGCAGGCGCGCGGCGAATCGGCAGGAAGTGTGCGCGCGGACCAGGATCCATTCGTGGATGTGGCGCTGAAGCGTGCCTTTACGGCGAGCATCCAGCAGGCGACTTTCGTGAGCGAGCCGTTCGCGCTGGCGCCGGATAGCCGGCCGGCGCTGGTGATTTCGGTGCCATTATTTTCGGCGGGGCAATTCACCGGAATGATGGCCGCGGTGGTATCTCTGGACCAAGTAGTGGCGAGATTGCACGACGCGAGCACCCACGACCGCGAATTTTTCGTAGTGGACACTTACGGGCACATCGTCGCGCATACAAATTCGACGCAGATGGTTCCGGGGATGGATCTTTCGGACAGCTCGACGGTGGTACAAAAGTTCAAAGAGCTGCCCAAGGATTTGCGCACGACGGCAACCGTACGATTTTTCCAGTCGAATAAGGGATCGCGCCATTCGACGGAGATGATCGGGACTTACAGCACGATTCCGGCGCTGCGGTGGGCAGTAGTGGCGCAGCGGAGCATGGAACAGGCGCGGATTGACGCGGGCGTCGGGGAATTGACGGGAGATGCTCTGCGGTTCGTGATGGGCGCGACGTTCGTAGCGCTCTTGTTCGGATATTTGTTTGCGCTGGGAATTACGCGGCCGATTCGCGGTTTGGTCACTTCGACACGCGCGATCAGCCGTGCGGAATTCCACGAGCGCGTGGAAGTGAGCGGTGCGGCGGAAATCAGCGAGCTTGCCGAGACGTTTAACAACATGGCGAGCGATATCGAGCAGTTTGTCGAGCGCCTGAAGCAAGCGGCCGCTGAAAACCGCGAGCTTTTCCTGGGATCGATTCGCATGCTTGCGGCGGCCATCGACGAAAAGGATCCCTATACGCGAGGTCACTCGGGGCGCGTGGCGAAGTATTCGCTGATCATCGGCGAGGCGCTGGGGCTGACTTCTGAAGAGATGGAGCGGTTGCGCGTTTCAGCACTGCTGCACGACGTGGGCAAAATCGGAGTGGACGATCGCGTTCTGAAGAAACCGGGGCAGCTCACCGATGAAGAATTCGATTTGATGAAGCAGCATACGATCAAGGGCGCGAATATCATGCGGCCTGTTTCGCAGCTCAACGAGATGCTGCCGGGAATCGAGCTGCACCACGAGCGAATCGACGGGAAGGGTTATCCCTACGGATTGAAGGGCGATCAGATTCCGCTGATGGCGCGAATCATCGCTGTGGCCGATACGTTTGACGCCATCACAACGAACCGGCCGTATCAGTCGGCGATGGATCTGGACTACGCGCTCGAGAGGATTCGTTCTCTCGCCGAATCGAAATTCGATGCTTCCGTTGTCGGCGCTCTCGAATCCGCCATCCACGCTGGAAAGCTACGCCTCAGCGCTACCCTCGTCGAAGTCTAAGCGCGAACCTCTGCTAGAATGTGAATCTGCGCGGATGCGCGGAATTCACCATGATCTCTCTTTTTGGCCCACCAGAACCTACACTGCTCGAGCGGCTGAAAGATTCGGTCTCGAAGACACGGACTGAGCTGGCAGCGAAGGTCGAGCAGATTCTTACAGGCGACCGGCCTGTCGATCCCGCTTTGCTGACACAATTGGAATCGGCGCTGCTTTCGGCCGACATTGGTGTGCAGACGACCAAGGACGTGCTCGCGGCGCTGCGGGCGCAGGTGAACGAGCATAAGCTCGAAGGCTCGGCGGCGCTGAAGAGCGAGTTGAAGCGGCAGATTGTTCGCATGTTGGCAGTGCCGGAAGTGAGTCCGAATGGAGCGGGGAATGTTTCGCCACGAGTGATATTCGTTGTGGGCGTAAACGGCGTTGGCAAGACGACGACGATTGGAAAGCTTGCGCACCGGTTGACAGCAGAAGGGCGGTCGGTGGTGCTTTGCGCGGCGGATACTTTTCGGGCGGCGGCGATCGAGCAGCTTGAAGTTTGGGCGAAACGCTCGGGAGTGGAGATTGTGAAGCAGAAACCCGGGGCCGATCCGGCGTCGGTGGTGTTCGATGCGATTTCGGCGGCGCGGGCGCGTGCGGCGGATGCCGTGATTGTGGATACGGCCGGGCGCTTGCATACGAAATCCAATTTGATGGCGGAACTCGAGAAGATGAAGCGCACCGCGGCGAAACTTGTGCCGGGCGCGCCGCATGATGTGCTGCTGGTGCTCGACGCAACTACCGGACAGAACGGCCTCGCACAGGCGCGAGTGTTCACCAGCCAAGCGGGCGTTACCGGCATCGTTCTGACGAAGCTCGACGGGACGGCGAAGGGCGGAATCGTTGTGGCGATTTCGCGCGAATTGGGTTTGCCGATCCGCTTCGTGGGCACCGGTGAAAAAATGGACGACCTTGTGCCATTCGACGCGCAAACTTACGTGAATTCCCTCTTCGACTGACTGACGCCGTGGCTCGCCGACATACCTCTCGCAAAGCCAAATTCTCCGACGAGCATTGGATGGCCCGCGCACTCGAGCTTGCGAATCGAGCGACCGGACTGGCGCATCCGAATCCGCGCGTCGGCGCGGTGATCGTTAAAGACGGAAAAGTTGTCGGCGAAGGATTTCATTTCTACGAAGGCCTGAAGCATGCGGAGAGAGTCGCCCTGGAATACGCGGGCGAGAAGGCCCGCGGGGCGACGCTTTACTTGAATCTCGAGCCTTGCTGTCATTTCGGACGGACGGGGCCTTGCACGGATGCGATTGTGGCGGCGGGAATTCGACGCGTTGTGGCGGCGATAAAGGATCCGAATCCGCTGGTCGGCGGGCACGGATTCCGGCAATTGCGGCGCGCCGGGCTGCGCGTCGATGTTGGCTTGCGCGAGATCGAGGCGCGGAAGTTGAACGAGGATTTTGCATTATGGATTCGGACGCGCCGGCCATTCGTGACGCTGAAATCGGCCATGACGCTCGATGGTCGTATTGCTGAGCACTCGGGCGCACCGACGGTGATCACCGGCCGGGCTTCGCATGCCGCTGTGCAAAAACTGCGTCACGCATCGGATGCGATTTTGACGGGGATCGGGACAGTGTTGGCCGACGATCCGCTGCTGACAGATCGATCGAACTTGCCGCGATGGCGACCGCTTTTGCGCGTGATTATCGATTCGCGCCTGCGAATGCCTCTGAAATCGCGACTAGTGAAATCGGCGCGACAGGACTTGCTCGTATTCACGACGCAGAGCCCTGATTCTCCAAAAGCCCGGGCGCTTGCTAAGGCTGGCGTCGAGGTGAAGCGAGTCCATACGCGGCGCCGCCGGGCCGACCTGAAAGAAGTGATGCGCGAGTTGGGACGGAGGAAAATTCTGAGCGTGCTTCTTGAGGCTGGGCCGAATTTGAATGGTGCTGCGCTCGAGGCTGGAATTGTGGATAAGATGGTTCTCTTTTGTGCTCCCAATTTCATTGGCGAACGCGGAGTTCCGCTAGCGCTTCTGCCTGCGGGTTGGTTTCGGCGGGCGCGCGAACTGCTGGTGGAGAAGGTGGGACGATTGGGCGAAGACATTGCTATCGAGGGATACTTTCACGATGTTTACGGGAATCATCGAGCGCGCTGGAAAAATTGAAGCGCTGGACGCGACGAGCGACGGCGGGCGGCTGCGCGTGAATTTTGGCGAGGCGTGGGGCGGCAGCACGCCTTTGAAGATCAGCGATAGCATTGCCGTAAACGGCTGCTGCCTGACTGTCGTCGAGTTGGGCGCCGATTCTTTTTCGGCAGAGTTATCGGGCGAGACACTGCGCCGCACCGCACTCGGAGAAACGAAGCCCGGCTTGCGCGTGAATCTTGAGCGACCCCTCGCGGCCGGCGACCGCTTGGGTGGCCATTTTGTCCAGGGGCACGTGGATGCAGTGGGGCGGGTGACGCGGCTTGTGCGCGAGGGCGAAAGCTGGTGGCTTTCGGTGCGCGTGCCCGAAGATTTTCGGCGATACGTGGCGGAAAAAGGCTCAATTGCGATTGATGGAATTAGTTTGACCGTAGCAGGCTGGAATGACGGCGTGGCGGATTTTGCGATCATTCCGTTCACTTATGAGCAGACCAATGTCAAAGGGTTTGTGCCGGGCGACGCGGTGAATATTGAATGCGATGTGCTGGCGAAGTATGTTGAGGCACTGCTGGTGGCGCGAACCGCGCCGAGCGTCTCGCGGTTGCGGATTGACGAATTGATGGAACAGGGGTTTTAGGGCGCGAAGAACCCCACGCGCAACTTCGGCGCGTGGGGCACACCGCCGTGCCGTTGAAGAACGAAAATAGATTGTGAGCCCAGGCACAAAATTTGATGTCGTCGTGGTGGGCGCGGGCGTGTTTGGCTCGTGGACGGCGAACTTTTTGCAGCGGGCCGGGCGAAAGGTGCTGCTGCTTGATGCTTACGCGCCGGGGAATAGCCGGGCTAGCTCGGGCGGCGAATCGCGGATCATTCGCATGGGCTACGGGGCGGATGAAATCTATACGCGCTGGTCCATGCGCTCGCTGCCGCTCTGGGATCAGTTGCAGGAGCGCATCGGGGCGACGATTTTTCACCGGACTGGCGTTCTTTGGCTTGCGCCGGGCGGCAATCAATACTTGGCGCAGACGCTCGCCACGTTTGAGAAGACCAGCGTTACGTTCGAGCGGCTCAGTGCGGCCGACATCGCGCGGAAGTATCCGCAGATTGCCATCGATTCGGATGTGTTTGGAATTCTCGAGCCGAAGAGCGGGACGCTGATGGCGAGGCGGGCCGTGGAACACGTAGTGGCCGATGCCGTGAAACGCGGCGCGGAATATCGCACGGAATTCGTGGAAACTCTGGCGGGACGAGGGCGGCTTGCGTCCATCCGAACGCGGAACGGAGAGAATTTCTCGGCGGATATTTTTGTTTTTGCCTGCGGGCCGTGGCTTCCCAAAGTTTTTCCGGCGCCGCTGGGCGATTTGATTTTCCCTACGCGGCAAGAGGTGTTCTTCTTTGGTTTGCCGCCGGGCGATTTGCGATTTTCGCCTCCGGCGCTGCCCACTTTCATCGACCACATTTCGGAATTCTACGGAATGCCGGACCTCGAAGGGCGCGGGATCAAGGTGGCTTGCGACGACCATGGCCCGCGCGTCGATCCGGACACACAGGAACGGCTCGCGACTCCCGAAAAATTGAGCGAGGCGCGCGCGTATCTCGGGACTCGATTTCCTGCCCTGAAGAACGCACCGCTGGTGGAATCGCGCGTCTGCCAGTATGAAAATACATCGAGCGGCGACTTTTTGATTGATCGGCATCCCGATTTCGAAAATGTGTGGCTTGCCGGAGGCGGCTCGGGACATGGATTCAAGCACGGCCCGGCGCTGGGAGAGTATGTGGCGGAGAGAATTACGAAAGCCGGGAGCATCGAACCGCGATTTTCGCTGGCGACGAAGAAAACGGTGCAGAGCCGGGCGATCTATTAGGTTCCTGGCAGCGCCAGCCAGATAAATTCAGATGAAATTTCCGCAATAGATTCAGAAACCTGAATCTCTGCTTCCTTGCCGGCATCTCTTTCCGGTATCCCATCTTGGAGGGGTCCGATGTCCATCACGGACGATGCATTGAAGGCGAACGAGTCGTATGTAAAAGAATTCAAGCTCGGGCATCTGCCCATGCGACCAGGGCGCAAGCTGGCGATAGTGGCTTGCATGGACGCGCGATTGACCGTCGAGCAGGTTCTCGGGCTCAAGACCGGCGACGCGCATATCATCCGCAATGCCGGCGGGATCGTCACCGAGGATGCTATCCGTTCGCTGATTATTTCGCATCATCTGCTCGGCACGCAGGAATTCATCATCATCAATCATACGGACTGCGGGATGCTCACTTTCAAGGATGAAGAGTTGGCGGCGAAGCTTGAAGCCGGGACGGATGCCGCAGCCGTGACGCCGGCTCGCTTTTACGCATTTCCGGACCTCGAGAAAAATGTGCGCCAGCAGATTCAGCGCGTGAAATCGCATCCGTGGATCCCGGCGGACATTCCGGTGCGGGGATTTATCTACGATGTGAAGACCGGGAAGCTGAATGAGGTCGTGTCGGCCGAGAAGGCACGAGGGAAATCGGCGGAATAATTTCGGGCCGTCGAGAAGTAACGAGCTTAACTTGTGGGTCAGCGCGCGGCTTCGCGCCGCTTTTGTTTAGCGCCGCGGTAGTACAGCGCGAGGCCGATCAGAACTGCGACAGCAGTTCCTGCCACCAACTTCAATTCAAAGAGAAATTTATTCTCGGACTCGCCCGGGGGAATGAGAGAGAGCGCGATTCCGCCGGCGACGACCACGAAGCCCAAGCCACCCGCGAGCCAGACACCGAGTTTTCCGCCGGGAATCAAGACGGCGTGCGGATCGCTCAAACGATCAGGGCGGCTGGCGAGCTTGATGATAGCGGCATACATATAGAGAAATGGGATGAAGTAGAGGATCGTCGCGGCATCCACCAGGACTTGATAGGCGCCGATGGTGGTCTCGTTGATCTGGCTGGCGAGCAGCACGACGCAGGAGATCAACGCCTGCACCAGAATGGAGATATACGGCGTGCGCCATTTGGGATGAATCTTGCCGAATGCGGCGGGCATGTAGCGATCGATTCCGACGACGAACGGAATTCGCGCGATTCCGGCGACCGTTGTTCCTACGCCTCCCGCATTTCCAATTGAAACCAGAAACGCAGCGATCATGCCGAAAGCTCCGATTTTCAGAACCGTCGATGCCGCGGTCAGCGCCTGGAAAGCGCCGCTCTTGGGATCGACATCAGCGCTCGGAAGAACAGCAAGCACCGCTACCGTTGCCACGATATAGATGATGGCAATGAGCGCGCCTGAGCCGTAAATCGCGCGCGGCAGAGTTCTTTTTGGGTCGCGAATCTCCTCGCTCATCGCGGAGACGAGCTCGAGGCCGACGAACGCGAACGCGATCTGAGGCCAGAAGTTCACCGTGTCCCAATTCCAGTGCGGCAACATATTCGCCAAAGTGAAATGCGTGACCGAGCCCTGCCGGTGCCACAAAACAGCTGCGGCGCCGATCAACATGAGCAGCGGAACGTAAGTGCCGACACCGCCGGCGTTCTGCAGCCACTTTCCGATGTTCAGCCCGATGATATTCAGGATTACGGCGACGAACAGAAGTAGCAGCGAAATGCCGACCAAAAACCTTTGATTCTGCGCGAGGGTGCCCATGCCTGCGCCGCCGATGTAAGCGCTCATCGACGCGCTAGCCAGCAGCAGTCCGGGAAAATAGAAGAACGAATAGACCCAGTAGGTCCAACCGGCTACGAAGCCATGGAATTCACCGAAAGCTTCTTTCGACCAGACGTAAAGCCCGCCCTCGCTGGGAAATCGAGTGGAGAGTTCATTGATTACCAGCGCTGTAGGGACGAAGAAAAACACCGCAGCAAGAATCCAGAGCGAGATTGAAGACGTGCCGTTATGAGCTGCGGCGGCAATCCAGCGCGGGCCTAGGACCGCTGCGATGTTGAAAAGCAGCACATCCCAAAAGCCCATTACGCGGCGCAATTGCTGCTTGGGGTCGGATGGGGCTGGAGCGCTCAATGGATTGTCCCTGGTTGCGGGACCTCCTCACACGGAAATGGGATCGCCGGCGCGCAACGATAACAAAATCGGGCGCGCGCGGCCATCGAAGAAACTACGCAGTCGCATCGAGCGCGGGGATGATTGCGTCTTGCAGGCGAAAGTTGCGGAGGAAGGGATCCGACGAGGCTTCGAATTGCGGCCACGTGCCGAAGAAGGCGACGCGTCCCTCTTGCAGAAAGATTACGCGATCGGCGAGTTTCTTGGCGAGGTGGGTGTCGTGCGTAACGACGATTGATGTCTTCTTGAGCTTCTGCTTTAGCCGAAGGATTAAGTCGCCGATGTACGCGGCCATGAGCGGATCAACCATCGTGGTCGGCTCGTCGAAAAGAATCGCCTCGGGATCTTCGGCGAGAGCGCGAGCGATGGCGAC
Source organism: uncultured Acidobacteriota bacterium (assembly GCA_963812645.1). GTDB lineage: Bacteria > Acidobacteriota > Terriglobia > Acidiferrales > UBA7541 > Palsa-147. Next base: position 195,477 of record CAWEVU010000008.1, on the reverse strand, counting down.
GGCGCGCTTTGTGCCGGTGCTGAGGTCGCCTGGCAATTGATCCGCGAACTCGCGCACTTCGAGCATGTCGAGCAGCTCGTTGACCCGGGCGTCAATTTGTTCGTCGCTGAGGCCTCGCCCGTCCAGCGGAAAGGCGACGTTCTGCTCGATGGTAAGCGAATCGAACAGCGCACCGGACTGGAAAACCATCGTGACGCGGCGGCGAATTTCTGAGAATTGGGCTTCGGTCCAGCCGGTTACGTCTTCGCCGGCAACGATGATGCGGCCTTCATCGGGCTCGAGGAAGCCGAGAAGCAGCTTGAGCGAAACGGACTTGCCTACGCCGCTGCGGCCGAGTATTACGGCCGTCTCGCCCTGATCGACGAAAAAGCTGACGCGCTTAAGCACCTCCAGGTCATCGAAGGACTTCGAAACTTCCTGGAATTCGAAATAGTGGCCGGCCATCCTCAGGCTTCTCCGCCGAGATCGTCTTCAAACATTGCGTCGGCCGCCTCGAAATCTTCGGGCGTATTCATATTCTTGAACAATTGTCCGGATTCGTCGAATGGTTTCCATTCGTGAGGAGGCACGGATTCGATCGTCAGGCCGGCGAGGGCATCCGTTACTTTTCGAACGCCTTTTGCGATGGCAGCGAGAACGGGAGTCACGCAAGTCTTCCGATACATGGCACAGAGAGGCTCGGCTCCGGCGGCGCTTTGCGGGATGACGGCGTCGGCGCTCGATTCGACGGCGCGTCCGATAAGGTAATCGAGCCAATCGGAAGTCATAAAGGGCAAATCGCAGCCGAGGATGAGATTCCAGCCTTGATTCGAGTGCCGAAGAGCGGTAGCGATGCCGCCGAGCGGCCCGATTCCAGGAGCGTCGTCGGGAATTACGTTGTACCCAAGCGCCGAATAGCGCGTTGGAGGACCAACGATGATCGGCGGTCCGGCGAGCGGCGCGACGAGCGCGGCGGTGCGCATGAGCAGCGGAATGCCGCCAGGCGCGAGCATAGCTTTGTCGCGGCCCATGCGCGAACTAGCACCGCCAGCCAAAATGTATGCTGCAATGCCATCGCGCGGAGGCATGTTCTACTTCCCCGGTCGCTGGATGCCGAGCTCGCGGAGCTTCTCCTGCAAACTCTGGCGATGAAGCCCGACTTCGGCGGCCGTCTGCGAAACATTCCAGTGATGTTCTTGTAGTTTACGCCGGAAATAGGCGATTTCGAATTTGCGCTTGGCGTCGCGGAAATCAGACGCGCCGAGGTAGTCGCCGTCGTCGGAATTGGCGCGTCGCACTGGCCCGGGCGTGCCTTCGCGGATTTCGGCGGGCAGGTCGCTGGGCTGAATTTCGTCGCCGCGCGATAGAACCAGGCTGCGCTCGAGGGCATTGCGCAATTCGCGGGCGTTGCCAGGCCACCCATATTGCGTGAGAAGTTCTGCGGCTTCGGGACTCAGTCGCGCTTTGCGACTGTGTCGTGCGCCGAGCTGATCGAGAAACGCTGTCGCCAGAAAAGGCAAATCATCCTTGTGTTCGCGGAGCGGCGGAAGCTCCAAAGTTACGACGCGTAGGCGATAGTACAAGTCTTCGCGGAATTTGCCGGCTGCAATCTCAACCGGGAGGTCTCGATGCGTCGCGCTAATCACGCGCACATCGACTTGGATTGGCTGCAAACCACCGAGTCGCTCGATCGTGCGATTCTCGAGCGCGCGAAGCACTTTAGCTTGTGTCACTGGATTCATGTCGCCGATTTCGTCGAGGAATAGCGTGCCGCCGGAAGCCAACTCGAATTTTCCTTTTCGCTGCTGGCCCGCGCCGGTGAAGGCGCCTTTTTCGAAGCCGAATAGCTCGGACTCGATCAGATTCTCCGGCAGCGCGGCGCAGTTTACCGCGACGAACGGAGCATCGGCGCGGGGCGAGCGGGCGTGAATTTCCTGCGCGAGCAAATCCTTGCCCGTTCCGCTCTCGCCAAGGATGAGGACCGTGGCGTCGGTCGGCGCAACGCGTTCGGCCAGTTCGAAGAGTTGGCGCATCGCGGCGCTGCGGCCAATCATGCGCCCGAATTCGCCCTGCGCGACGAGTTCGCGCCGCAGCTTTTCGTTTTCTTCGCCAAGCTCGGTCAGTTTGACCAGATTGCCCACTCGTTTTCGCAACTCCTCGATGTCGAAGCCTTTCACGATGTAGTCCGCAGCACCGAGACGTAAGGCCTCGACGGCAGTCCTCGCGGTGTCGAGTGCTGAGACAACGAGTACTGGTTGTGCGTGGCCGTTCTCCGCCATCCACTTCAAAAATGCTAGCCCGTCTTCATCTGGCATGACTATGTCGAGGAGAATTACGTCGGGCCGCTCGACTCGAATCGCCTCGCGAGCGGCGGAGGCGGAGTCAGCCTCGGCGATGCGATATTTGTGCTCGAGCGCGCGGCGAATGCCGTAACGCGCGGCCGGCTCATCATCCACGATCAGAATCGTCTTCATCAGGCGCGTTCCTTTTGAGTTTCGGCGAGAGGCAGACTCACGGTAAATTTTGTGCCGCGGCCCTTTGCGATTGGACTTTCAAATTCCAGCTTGCCGCCGGCATCGTTTAGGCGTTGCGCGACGATCGCCAGCCCCAAGCCCGTCCCGCTGGCCTTCGTCGTGAAGAAGGGCTGATAGATGCGCGCGCGATTGTCGGGCGCGATGCCCGGGCCGTCATCAGAAATCTGGAGCACAAAGCAGCCGTTCTTTCGGGCCGCATCGATTTCCACTCTGCCGCCGTGCGGCTGGGACTCGACTGCGTTGATGATTAGATTCGAGAGGATCTCACGCACGGCATCCTCAGAGCTTCGCACTATGCATTTTTCTGAGGGAGCGCGCAGAGCGAGCGAGACTTTCTTTTGTTCAGCATCACGGCGAAGTAGAGCGACGACCTGTTCGACAACGCCGGAGCCGTCCGTTCGGTTCTCCAGGAGATCAACGCCGGCCGCCGGCTTTGAATATTGCAGGAGTTGCGTGAGTTTGGCGCTCAGGCGATCGATTTCGCCGATCACCACCGCCAAATCCTTGCTTACTGTCTCCGGAACATCGCCGCTTTCAAATTGAAGCTGAAGAATTGTCTTCATTGATCCGAGCGGATTGCGGAGATTGTGAGAGATGCTGGCTGCCATTTGGCCGAGGAGTGCAAGCCGCTCGCGTTCGGCGAGAGCACGCTCGAGTTTCAGCTTTTCTTCGATCAGGCGGCAGAGATCGATCATCGTCGGCAATTGTTCAGCGAGGAATTCGAGAGCGGCGCTTACCTCGCCGGTCAGAACTGCGCCTGTAGATGCAGCCTCGAGAACTCCGAGCTCAGTTCCCTCCTGCTTGAGCGGAATCCTCACCACATGGCCGAGACCGCCGGGCGATTTGACAGGAGCGCCGCGATCATTAGCGGAGAGCGGCAGGCGGACGACTGCCAGCCCAAATTCGTCCTTTGCCCGGTTTTCGACAAACGCGATCAGTTGCTGTAAATCACCCTGCCGGGCCTGCTCCTGAATTTCGCCGACTATCCGCTGCAAGCGATCGAAGCGCCGCCTGAAGTTTCGCTGCAACGCGCTGCCGATGGTCCTCTCGAGCGGCTCAAAGAAAATGACGAGCGTGAAGAGCAGGATGCTGGCCGTCGCTTCGGGAGGCAGAATAGGCTCGAGCCAGCCGCTGACGCGCCGCACGAGCCCGAGATACATCAGCGCGAGAAACGCCGCAGAAACTGCATAAATAAGATTCTTCTGCACGCCGATTCCCAAGAAATTGTGCCGCACGATGAAGTAGCCGAGAACCGCCGCCGGAACGACTCCTGAAAGGGCGACAGCGGCGCGAAGCGATGTGAGCCAACTCGGTTCGATAGTTGCGCTCAACGCCAGGCAGTAAAGGACCGTCGCGCCGATACCGAAAAGTGCCGCCGAGAGAAACCAATGCAGCTGGCCGTACGGCTTTACCGCGCGACGTGCCAGCCGTACGTCGATCGCCGCGCTCGCCACCAGCGACGCGGCCATCCAGACTCCAAAGGGCAATTCCAGGCTGCCCGCTAATTCGGCGGGGCGCGATCCGAGAAAGCTCGAGTGGTGTCCAATCGCTTGCCAAGCCAGAAAAAGGACGGGCGCGTAGCTCAACCAGCCGAGGACCCGCAGACGACGTCCATCCTCCGGCTGGCTTAGCCGCAAGTACTCAGCGTGAGATTGAAACAACAGCGCCGGCAGAAACGCGAGACCCAGAGAAACCAGTAGTGAGGCGAACGCCAGGACGCTGGGCGTCGGTTCGGAATAGTGAATATAACCCTCGAGCACTAGGAGAACGCCGCAGTAGTATGAGAAAAGCGCGAGGATCAGGAAAAACAGGACGCGCTCGAACGCTCGCGGCCTTCGATTACCCAGGATGAGCGCGATCAGGAAGAGATGCAGCAGCGCGCCTGCTGTGAAGCCAATCAGCTCGATGTAGAGGAGTAGCGGCACGCCGAGCCTACCCTTGAGTGAGATGCTACTCGTCGCCAAGATGCAAGGCAATAGCCAAGTGTCGGAATTTTCAGACACCACTCAAACAGCTGTTTTATAAGCACTTAGGTAGAAGAATCCGCCGTGTTAATCCTCGGTGAAAAGGCGTGTAAAGGCTTGACATGTAAGGCGTACGTGCTATATTAGCACTCGCTGTCGAGGAGTGCTAATCCTCAAGGCTCCTCATCTAGCAATCCTGAGTAACTTACCGGAGGGCAAGCGAAGATGGCAGTCAATGTCACGCCGTTACACGACCGCGTTTTGGTGCGGCGCTTGGAAGAAAAGGAGACCGTGAAGGGCGGCATCATCATTCCCGACACGGCCAAAGAAAAGCCCCAGGAGGGTGAAGTCATCGCCGTTGGGGCTGGACGCATTGAAAAGGGCCAGCGGGTTCCGCTCGACGTGAAAGCCGGCGACCGGATTCTGTTCGGCAAATACAGCGGCAACGAAATCAAAATTGACGATGAAGAATATCTCATCCTCAAGGAAGACGAAATATTGGCAAAGCTCAGCGGCGCAGCGAAGGCCGCGGGCGGCAGAAAGTAACAACAGTGTTTTAGACGGGCTAAATCATCAGCCCGTTCGTAGCTTTAGGCGGGCTAAATCATTAGCCCGCACCCGCCCCGCCGCCAGGCGAAGCGGAAAATTTCTCGGAGAACTCTTAGGAGGGTAAGGATCTATGGCAAAGCAAATCGTGACTGGTGAAAATTCACGCCAGTCCATCCTGCGCGGCGTCAACGCGCTCGCGGATGCCGTGAAGATCACGCTGGGGCCGAAGGGCCGCAATGCCGTGATTGAGAAGAAGTTTGGCGCGCCGATCATCACGAAGGACGGGGTGACGGTGGCCAAGGAAATCGAGCTGCCCGATCCGCTCGAAAACATGGGAGCGCAGATGGTGCGCGAAGTGGCATCGAAGACGTCGGACGTGGCCGGTGATGGCACGACGACGGCGACCGTGCTGGCACAAGCGATCTTCCGCGAAGGCGTGAAGACCGTGGCGGCCGGCGCGAGCCCGATGGCACTGAAGCGCGGCATCGAGAAGGCTGTGGAAGTGGCTGTCGAAGAAATCAAGAAGCTGCACAAGGACGTGAAGGGCGAAATGATCGCGCAAGTCGGCACGATCAGCGCCAATAACGACCGCCAAATCGGCACGATCATCGCCGAGGCCATGAAGAAGGTGGGCAAGGATGGTGTCATCACCGTCGAAGAATCCAAGACGATGGAGACGACACTCGAAGTCGTGGAAGGCATGCAGTTCGACCGCGGCTATCTCTCGCCCTACTTTGTCACGGATCCGGAGCGCATGGAGTGCGCGCTCGAGGATGTCCGCATTCTGATTCACGAAAAGAAAATTAGCTCGATGAAGGATTTGCTTCCTTTGCTCGAGCAAATTGCCAAGACCGGCAAGCCGCTGCTGATCATCGCCGAGGACGTTGAGGGCGAGGCGCTCGCAACACTCGTGGTGAACAAGCTGCGCGGCACGCTGCAGTGCGCGGCCGTAAAGGCTCCGGGCTTCGGCGATCGCCGTAAGGCCATGCTCGAGGACATCGCAACATTGACGGGCGGCAAGGCCGTCACCGAAGACCTCGGCATTAAGCTCGAGAACGTCAAGATGGAAGACCTCGGCCGGGCGAAGAAGATCACCATTGACAAGGACAACACCACCATCGTCGAAGGCGGCGGCAAGCCTTCGGAGATCGAGGGCCGCGTCAAGCAGATCCGCGCTCAAGTCGAGGACACCACGTCCGATTACGATCGCGAGAAGCTCCAGGAGCGTTTGGCCAAGCTCGTGGGCGGCGTCGCGGTGATCAAGGTCGGCGCGGCTACCGAGACCGAGCTGAAGGAAAAGAAGGCTCGCGTCGAAGATGCCATGCACGCAACACGCGCGGCTGTCGAGGAAGGCATTGTTCCCGGCGGCGGCGTGGCGCTGGTGCGTTGCATCGCGGCGCTCGAGAAGCTAAAGCTGCATGATGATGAGGCCATCGGCGTCAACATCGTGAAGCGCGCTCTCGAGGAGCCGATGCGGCAGATTGCGTTCAATGCGGGACACGAAGGCGCCGTGGTGGTTGGCCGCGTCCGCGAGTCGAAGGAAGATACTTTCGGCTTCAATGCGGAATCGGGTGACTTCACGGATCTGGTCAAGGCCGGCGTAATCGATCCGGCCAAGGTGACGCGGCTGGCGCTGCAGAATGCGGCTTCCATCGCCGCCTTGATGCTCACGACGGAAGCGCTCGTCGCGGAGATCAAGGAAGACGACAAGAAGGCTGCTGCAGGCGCACCGGGCGCGGGCGGCATGGGCGGGATGTACTAAACCGCTCGGCCGTTAACCATCACAGCTTCAATCATTTACAGGGCGCGTTGGCTCGTTGAGCCAACGCGCCCTTTCAGTTTTCTGCGCCTTGCGCGTATCGGATCGTTCCGATATAGTCGGGCCTTCCCTCACAGATTCATGGAGGATTTACCGGCATGCCCGGACTGTTGAGCAAGCTACTGCCGCGCGACCCGACCTTCTTCCAGATGTTTCTCCGCCAGGCGGAGAATGTTCACGAGGCCGCGCAGGCCATGGTTGATTTGCTCGAGCATTACGACAATCCGGCGGCGGGCGCAGATCGTGTAGAACGATTCGAGCACGCCGGTGACACCATCGCGCACGACATCATCACGCGGCTGAATCAAACCTTCATCACGCCCTTCGATCGAGAAGATATACACGAACTTTCGACCAAGATCGATGACGTGGTGGACTTGCTTGACGCGGCCGCGACGCGCCTGGTCACGTACCACGTAACGACGATTCGTCCCGGCGTTGCCGATCTGGCGCGCGTGGTGATGAAAGCCAGCAAAGAGATCGTAGAGGCAATTCGAGTCCTCGAACACCAGGATCACATCCTCGATCACTGCATCGAGATCAACCGCCTGGAAAATGAAGCCGACCGCGTCAGCCGGAAACTCATCGCCGATCTCTTCGACCAGGAAAAAGATCCCCTCCAGATCATCAAATGGAAAGAAATTATCGAGCTTCTGGAATTCGCCGCGGACAAGTCGGAGGACGTGGCGAACGTGATCGAAACGGTCACGCTGAAAAACGCATGAGCGCCTCCGCCAGCAGCCGCGCGAATGACGCTGCGGTGTCTCGCAGGAAAGCATCCTGAGGGAGCCGCTGCGTGGAAAACTTCCGCATCCTCGCCCTGATCGTGTTCATCACCCTGGTCTTTGAATTTACAAACGGATGGCACGACGCCGCCAGTTCCATCGCGACGGTGGTATCGACGCGCGTCTTGAGGCCCACGTGGGCCGTTGCCTGGGCTGCGTTCTGGAATTTCGTCGCCGCGTTTGTATTCGGAACGGCTGTGGCCAAGACCATGGGAACCGGCCTGGTGAATCTGAAGTTCGTGGATGAACACGTCATACTGGCTGGCCTCTTCGGAGCGATCATCTGGAATTACGCCACGATCCGGCTCGGAATTCCCTGCAGTTCGTCGCACGCGTTGATGGGCGGGTATGGCGGCGCGGCAGTGGCAGCTGCCGGAGTCCGCGCGCTGCAGTTGCCCGGCTGGGTGCTACCGATAATCTTCATTTTTGTTGCGCCATTCATCGGGATGGCCGCCGGAGCGATTGTCACCGTGTTGACCAGTTGGGTGGTGCGCCGCATGACGCCCCGCTACGTGGATCAGTGGTTCCGGAGATTGCAGTTGGTTTCCGCGGCTGCGTTCAGCTTCGGCCATGGAACGAGCGACGCGCAAAAAGGCATGGGAATTATCACCGCGGCGCTCGTGGCCGGACGCGTGCTCCCGGACTATCATGTCCCGTATTGGGTTATCATTTGTTGTCACCTTGCGATTGCCGGTGGAACGATGGCGGGCGGGTGGCGCGTGGTGAAGACGATGGGTCAGAGAATTACGAAGCTGAATCCCTTCGGCGGCTTTGCGGCGGAGACTTCGGCGGCGTTGACGATTATTGCAACGGCGCACGCAGGGATACCGGTTAGCACGACGCACGTTATTACCGGCGCGATCGCTGGAGTTGGGTCCTCGCGCCGCCTCTCGGCGGTTCGTTGGGGCGTGACGCGGCGAATCGTCTGGGCCTGGGTTCTCACGATTCCCGGCGCCGGGTTTATGGGTGCGATATTCTTTCATTTATTCCGAACTTGGGGACACTGACATGACGGAACAGGATGCTCGCCTTGCGACCGTGGAAGAGGCGGTCGAAGAAATCCGCCAGGGGCGCATGATCGTCCTCGTGGACGACGAAGACCGCGAGAACGAAGGCGACTTGACGATGGCGGCGGAGAAAGTGACGCCTGAGACGATCAACTTCATGGCGAAGTTCGGCCGCGGGCTGATCTGTCTGGCGCTTACTGAGGAGCGCTGCGACGCGCTTCATCTCACCATGATGTCGCCGAAAAATACATCGGCGTTTGGTACGCCATTCTGCGAATCAATTGACGCACGGCGCGGAACTACAACGGGGATAAGCGCTGCAGATCGCGCTACGACAATTCTTGCTGCCACCGACATCAATACGCGGCCGGAAGATCTGACGCGGCCGGGGCATATCTTCCCGCTGCGCGCGCGGCGCGGCGGCGTGCTCGTTCGCGCTGGACAGACTGAGGCGTCCGTAGATCTGGCGCGCATTGCCGGACTCGATCCGGCTGGAGTTATTTGCGAAATAATGAACGACGACGGGACGATGGCGCGCACGCCGCAGCTTATCGAATTCTGCCGCGAGCATGGGCTGAAGCTTCTCACCATCGCTGATCTGATTCGCTACCGCATGCAGCATGAGCGCTACGTGCGGCGCATCGCGGAATCCGTGCTGCCCACGCGCCATGGAAATTTCCGGATGATCGCGTATTCGAGCGACGTGGATAGCGAAGTGCACGTCGCATTAGTACGCGGCGAACTCGCCGGCGATCAGGCGCCGCTCGTTCGCGTGCACTCCCACTGCTTGACCGGGGATGTGTTCGGATCCACCGACTGCGATTGCAATGAGATTATCGATCGCTCGCTCGAAAAGATTGCCCGCGAGGACCGCGGAGTCTTTGTTTACTTGCATCATACCGGACGCGGATTCCGGATTGATTCGGCTAGGGAGGAGGGCGCGCTGCCGGCCATTCTCGTTCACTCGCGGCGTGATATCGATCGCGATTTGAACCGGCAAAGGCTGATCCAGCGCGAGAGCGGCATCGGCGCGCAAATCCTGATCGATCTCGGGCTGCAACGGATCCGCGTACTGACCAACCATCCCAAAAAAGTCGTCGCGCTCGAAGGCTATGGATTGGAGATCGCGGACCAAGTGGCGCTGGGCGCCGGCCCGGCGCGCAAGTCGCATCAGGCGACGTAACGACCGGTGCATGACCGGTAGTCGCACGGTGCGCAGTTGCGGGTGCGCTAATCAGACGCTGAAGCTTCAGGACACTCAGCTTGGCTTTTTCGAGTCGGGCGGAACGATCTTCACGTAGGGCCGAATCTTCTCCAGCCGCTGCTTCGTAATTCCCCGGATCGCTAGCAACTCTTCGACGCGGCGAAATGGCCCGCTCTTCTGGCGAAAATCCACAATGGCTTTCGCCATTCCAGGACCAACGCCTGGTAGTTGCTGGAGTTCTTCCGCGGTCGAAGAATTCAAATCGAGAGGCTGCGCCGGAGGATGCTTTTTTGGCTCGGCACGCGCGAGCAAACCGCCGAACAAGACGAGCAGGAGGCAGACTGCCGGACGGAAATCTAGCCTGCGTTCGCGCCTCGCGCCTGCGCTAAATCTCGTTCCCCTGCGCATCATATTGCTTCACTTCACCGAAGAGCGCTGCCTGTTCGCCGATTTGCCCCCGGTCTCCTACGATCACGATCTGCGCGTTTGCCGAATCAAAATGCCGTCGCGCCGCGGCAAGCACATCCGCGCTCGTGAGTGACCGGATGTGCTCACGATAAGTTTCGAGATAATCATCCGGCAGGCGATTCAGATAGACGGTGGAGAGCTGGCCGATCATTCCGTCCTGCGTAGCCACTCCCAGTGAAAACACGCCGGTCATATAGTTCCGCGCGTCGGCAAGTTCATCTTCGCCCACCGGCAGAGATCGCATGCGATCCATCTCGTAGAACATTTCGGTGAGCGTCGCCGCAACCACATCGTTGCGCACAGCCGCATGCACGGTGAAGTAGCCGTGCTCGCGCAGAGCCGAAATTCCACTTCGGGGACTGTACGTGTAGCCCTTCTGCTCGCGAATATTCATTACCAGCCGCGAATTGAAAGCGCCGCCATAAATCGAGTTTGCCAGCCCCAACCGGTACCAATCGGGATCAAGCCGCGTAATGGCGCGATTGCCGACGAGCACATCGGTCTGCACGCTTCCGGGCAAATGAACGAGATGCACTTGCCGGCCGTGAATCGTAGGCGGCGCCGGATTCGACGGTTTCACCGGCGAAGGCGCGCTCCATTGACCGAAGGTTTTCTCGATCAATTCGAACATCGCCGGCGTGTTGAAATCACCCACGATCACGAGTAGCCCATCGGACGGCACGTAATGCCCGGCGTAATACTCCTGCAATTGCTCCCGCCGGTACGATTCGATCTGAGATTCGCTCGGCGCAACGATGGCGTACGGATGCGCCCCGAAAAGTACGTGCCGCAGGCGCTCGGCGGCGATGAACGCGGGAGTGGTACGCTCGACTCGCAGCTCTTCAAGCTTCTGCCGGCGCACGCGCTCGAATTCGTCCGCAGGAAACGAGGCGTGCCGCGCGAGATCATCGAGCATTGCCAGCAACCCATCGGCAGATTCGGCCAGGCCGGAAATAGAAATTGCGCTGGTATCCGCTCCGGCGCTGGTTCCGAGGTCGGCGCCCATGTGGCGAAGGTTTTCCTCGATAGTTTGACTGTCGCGATTCGCGGTCCCGGTTCGGACAACAGACGCGGTGATTTCGGCCAGACCCGGAGCGCGAGCCGCAGTGACCGCGTTGCCGCTGCGGAAGAATAGTTCAGCCGTAATCTTCGGCACCCAATGCGTCTCGACTAGAACTACCTGCATTCCATTCGCGAGCGTGCGCGTGGCCCGCTTCGGCCAAGCGACTGGACGTTCCGGGCCGAGCGGCGGCGGCTTCGTCGGGCCGGATTTCGGCGTCTCAATGATCGTGGAACTCATTGCGCGCCTCCCTTCCCAATCGGTCGGCGGATGAGAATGGAGCGTTGCTGCGGCACGAGCATCTTGCCAGCAATTTCGCGCACCTGCTGCGGTGTGACCGCCAGAAAACAATCAAGGACCGAGTTGATGAGCTGGGGATCATTGTCGAACAAAGTGAAGCACGCCAGATAGTGCATCAATCCGAAGCGAGGCATGTGAGCGCCCATCCCACCTTCGAGGTGCGAGTAAAAGTCGGAGCGGAATTTCACTTGAATTTGACGCAACTCGTCTTCGTCGACGCCGCGATCGCGAATCTCTCCCATAATTTCTTCGAAGGCGGCGATTGTCTGTTCGGAGGAATACTCGGGCTTGTGATAAATCGTCGTAATCATCAGCGTCGGCCCGTTGTAATCGAAGAGATCACCGGAGGAATAATTGATTCCCCCGGAAGCTTCAATAGCGATCTGCCGTTCGAGAACCAGGCGCCGGTAAACGCGGCCGGCGCGGCCTCCGTGAAGCAGGCGATCGAGAATTCCTGCGGCATACCAATCCGGCGTGCCGCGCGCCGGCGCGCGATAGCCGATGGCCATGGCGGGCAGCGGCCCGAATTTCTCGGGGACTTCGCCGCGCCGCTCTTCCGTTTGCGGCGGCTCGACCGCATCCACGTGCGGCGGAATCGGCCCCGCGGGGATGCTCTCGAAGTAGCGCTTCGCCAGTGCGAAGGATTCCCCTGGCTCGACATCGCCAAGAATCAGCAGCACCGCATTATTCGGCGCATAGTAAGTGTGGAAAAAGGATCGCACATCGTCCAGATTGGCGGCATCGAGATCGGCGAAGTCGCCGTAAAAATTATGAGCGTTCGGCCAATTCCGGAATGCGACAGGCGGCAGATCGAGCCATGGAAATCCACCGTATGGCTGATTCAAAACGTTTACGCGCACTTCCTCTTTGACAACATCGCGCTGGTTCCGCAAGTTCTCATCATCCACTTTGAGCGCGCGCATGCGGTCGGCCTCAAGCCAAAGCACGCGCTCGAGCGCATTCGACGGTACGGCCTCGAAATAATTCGTAATGTCGTGATAGGTCGATCCGTTCAGCAATCCGCCGGAGGCATTGATCAGCTTTATGTGCTCCATCTTGCCGGCGTTCTCGGAGCCCTGAAACATCATGTGCTCGAAGAGATGCGCGAAGCCGCTGCGACCGCGCGGCTCGAGACGAAAACCGATCTGATAGTAAACGCCGACGGTCGCCACTGGCGCCGAATGATCGGGCGAAACAACTATTCGGAGGCCGTTCGACAGCGTCGAAGTCTCCACAGGTATCCGAAGCGGGCTCAAACTCGTCCTCCTTGAAAATCCCGTCCTTGTTAATCCGGACTTTAAGAATCTTTCGATGCGCGCTCGAGCGCTTTTTCTGCCGCCGCCGGATTCGTCGCCAGCACACGGCCTGCGAGCAAAGTCAAAGCGCGATAAGCCCCGCCATATTCGCGCGGGAATTTCGTGAGCGCATCACGGTGGCGCCTGATCGTAGCGTAATCGCCGCGCGAATGAGGTCCTGTCCACGCCACGCGCGGCCCGTGCCGCTCGAAATTCGAAAGCATCTGCCGCATCAACGGCAGCAGCGCCTGGACGGCCTGCCGTCGCGTGAATCCCGATTTCATCAGGATGCGCGTGGCTGCCTCGACGAGAGCAAGTCCCTGCCCCGCAACCATCGCGCCCGCGGCGTGATACGCCGCTTTGTGCGCCCCTTCAACCACTACCGGAACCCCGCCAAGCGATCGCGCGATATTTCGCGCCGTCCGCAGCGCGCGTTGGTCGCCTTCGATCGCAAAAACGACGCCTTCCAGATCCGGGACCCCTCGACCGCTAAACGTCTGCAGCGGATGAATCGAGCCCGTCGAAGCGCCCAATTCGCTCAACGGCTCAAGTACACCGCGATCAAGCGCCCCGCTCGTATGCAGGACGATCTTTCCGCGCCACTCCTTGCCGCCAATTCCCGCCAAATCGCGCGCCACATTCTCGATCGCGTCATCCGGCGTGGCGATCAGAATAAGATCGGCGCCCACTGCCTGGCGCGTCAGCCCGCCATGAGCAACGCCGCCGCCGATGGCGAGCACGGCCCGGCGTGCCGTCGCACGCGAGCGCGTCACTACCGCGCCAATCCGCCAACCCAACTCCCTCATGCGGCGACCAAGGCCGCATCCCACCCGCCCGCCGCCTACAATCGCCACAGTCAACGCCATCGCGCATGATAGGATAGCTGGTTCGGCTGCCCGCCGCTCAGGAAATTATTCAGCTTGCACACTTTCGCAACCGTATTCTTCAGTTTCATCGCTCTCGGCTGGCTCATTCAAGGCATTCGCGCATGGCGCGGCATGGCTAGCGTTCCGCGTCTTTCTGATGTAGGGCCGGCGAGAGGAGAAGATCTCCCGCGCCTCTCAATTCTGGTCGGCGCCCGCGACGAGGCGGAGAAGATGCCCGCGGCTGTCGAATCATGGCTGGCACTCGATTATCCGGATTTCGAAATCATCGCGGTGGACGATCGCTCGCGAGACGCGACGGGAAAGATCCTGGATGATCTCGCGCGGCGCGATTCCCACCTGAAAGTCGTCCACGTCACGGACTTGCCCGCGGGTTGGCTTGGAAAGCCGCACGCGCTGCAGACGGCTTATGAGCGCTCCTCCGGTGAGTGGCTGGTGTTTACGGATGCCGATGTCCGCTACTCACCCGATCTCCTCCGCCGCACGCTGGCTCTCGCGCTTCGTGAGAAATGGGATCATCTGACGCTGCTGGCGGCGCTCGAGCTGCGCGGGTTTTGGGAAGTTACCACCGTTGCATATCTCGGTTTGGGATTTGCGCTCGGCTTCCAGCCGTGGAGAGTCAGCGATCCCAAGAGCAAAACCTATTTCGGCGTTGGCGCGTTTCAACTCGTGCGACGTTCCGTCTATGAAGCCATCGGGATGCATCGCAAGCTCGCCTTGGAAGTCGTCGACGACATCAAGCTCGCCAAATTAATCAAGCTGGGAGGATTTCGCTCCGGCCTCGCAACCAGCCAGCAATACGTGCAGATCCGCTGGCACGATGGATTCCTCAACGTGGTTCGAGGGCTGATGAAGAACATATTCGCAGGATACGGTTTCAGCGTCTGGAATGTGCTGCTCTCAATTTCCGGCGTGTTCGTGCTGAGTATCTTGCCGTTCATCGCGGTCTGGTTTACCTCGGGAATCACGCGCGTTGCCTGCGCACTGGCATGCGCCGTCGCGGTATTGGTCGAAGGGCGGTTCGTTCAGGAAACGTATGAGCCCGCGCTCTACGGACTCACTCACCCGATCGGCGCCGCGCTATTCATCTATATGAGCCTTCGCGCGATGATTGGTACGCTTTGGCGCGGCGGAATCGTCTGGCGCGGGACGTTCTATCCCCTTCGCGAGCTGCGCAAAGGCATGGTCTGAGGCTCGACGCGCGCTACTTCCTCGCGCGCTTGGCAGCCTTTGGAGCAGGTGTGGCCGGTGCCACGGCTTCGTCGCCAGCCGCCGCACTAGATGCAGCGCTTGGCGGTTCCGCGCCGCTCTCAGAGCCGGCGGCTTCAATTTCCATCGGCGAAGCGGCGAAGATGGCTGTGAAATCGCGCTGTCGAAGCGCTCGCACGCGATCGCGCAGAGACGCGGCCCGCTCGAATTCGAATTTCTTCGCCGCTTCGCGCATTTGCGCTTCGAGTTGCTCGATGGCGCGGCGCAGGTCTTCTTCGCTGGCGAGAGCGTCAACTGCGACGTCGTCCGCCGGCACGGTCAGGTAATCCGCTTCCACAATCCTCGCCAATTGCATATCCACGCTCTTGATGATGGATTCGGGCGTGATGTTGTGCTCCACGTTGTAAGCCTGCTGCTTGGCGCGGCGGCGATTCGTTTCGCCGATGGCGATGCGCATGGAATCCGTCATTCTATCGGCATAGAGAATCGCGCGCGCTTCGAGATGCCGGGCGCAGCGCCCGATCGTCTGCACCAGCGAAGTAGCGCTGCGCAGGTAGCCTTCTTTATCGGCGTCCAGAATTGCCACAAGCGAGACTTCCGGAAGATCGAGACCTTCGCGCAGCAAGTTGATTCCAATCAGCACATCGAATTCGCCGCGCCGCAAATCCCGCAAGATTTTGACCCGCTCGAGCGTCTCGATCTCCGAATGCAGATACCGGCAGCGTACTCCCACCTCGGTGAAATATTCGGCCAGATCTTCCGACATGCGTTTCGTCAACGTTGTGACCAGCACCCGCTGATTTTTCTCGGCGCGCACGCGAATCTGCTCGAGTAAATCGTCCACTTGGCCCTTCACTGGACGCACTTCGACTTCAGGATCCACCAGCCCCGTCGGCCGAATCACCTGCTCCGCGATCACACCGCCCGCCTTCGTTAGCTCGTAGGGTCCGGGCGTAGCCGATACGTAGATGGCTTGGTTGATGCGATGCTCGAATTCCTCGAATGTCAGCGGCCGGTTATCGAGCGCCGAAGGCAGCCGGAAGCCATAGTCCACCAGCGTTTGCTTGCGCGCGCGATCGCCGTGGAACATGCCGCGCACCTGGGGAATTGTCTGGTGCGACTCATCGACGAAGAGCAGGTAATCGGACGGCACGTAATCGAGAAGCGTCGGCGGCGCCTCGCCGGGCAACCGGCCTGAGAGATGGCGGGAGTAATTCTCGATGCCGTGACAATATCCGATCGTCCGCATCATTTCGATGTCGAAATGCGTGCGCTGTTGCACCCGCTGCGACTCGACGATCCTTCCCTTCCGCTCGAGCTCGCCCTGCCACCATTCCAGCTCTTCGAGAATCGTCTGAATGGCGCGTTCTTTTTGCTCCGCAGGAAGAACATAGTGCGTCTTCGGATAAATCGGCATGCGCGTAATATCCGAGTCGCGCGACACGATTTCGCCGGTCAGCGGATCGATCCGCCGGATGGCCTCGATCTGGCTGCCCCAGAGCTCGATGCGAACGGCCGAATCTTCGTACGGCGGATAGATCTCGATGATATCGCCGCGAACGCGAAACGTCCCGCGGCGGAGATCTTCGGAACGGTCATACTGGATGTCCACAAACTTGCGAAGCATCGCTTCGCGTGCGATGGACTGGCCCTTCTCCAGCATCACGAGCATGCCGTAGTAGGCCTCGGGAGAGCCGAGACCGTAGATGCAGGAAACCGATGCGACGATGACCACATCGCGGCGCTCGAACAAAGAGCGCGTGGCGCTCATGCGCAGCTTGTCGAGCTCCTCGTTCGTCGTGGCTTCTTTTTCAATGTAAACGTCGCTCGACGGTACGTAAGCCTCGGGCTGGTAATAATCGTAGTAGCTCACGAAGTATTCGACCGCATTCTGCGGAAAGAACGATTTGAACTCGTGGTATAGCTGCGCGGCCAGCGTCTTATTGTGCGCCAGCACCAGCGCCGGACGATTCATCTGCGCGATGACTTTGGCCATCGTGAAGGTCTTGCCCGACCCGGTGACTCCCAAAAGCACCTGGTGCTTGTCGCCCGAGGCGATCCCCTCTGTAAGCTGCGAGATGGCCTGGGGCTGGTCGCCGCGCGGTTGGTAGTCGCTCGAAAGTTTGAAGTCTGCGCCCACAGTCACTCCCGGCAGCTAGAATCGTATTGTGCCAAGCCTTTTATTATACCGCAGTGGTCAAAAGCGCGTGGAGAGATGAAAACGGGTCCCAAATTAGAGGCCCACCAAAACCGGATTCCTAGTTCTTGATCGCGGACGGCAGCAAGGTAATCTGCGACTGGCTCTTTACGTTTCCGGTGTAGTTTAGCCGCGAACTTGAACTCGCGCTGGCGATCGTGAAATTCAAATCCTGATCGACGGTTTGAGTGGCGCTGACCACGAAGCCTGATTGCAAAGAAACAAAATTCATGCTCTCGCCCGAACCCGTCCAAACGCCTGATGTCCGAAGGCCGTTATGAAGGTAGTCCGCCGGAGTCAAATCGCCATGCGGATTCGCCTGCAGAATTTTGAATTGTGTAAGAATGACGGCGCAGTTCTCGCCCTCTTCCGGGACCCCCGCTGGGTCAGTGCGCGGCGACGCCGAACCGCCGGTGGCGCTCCCAGCCTGGCCGCCTGCGGCCCGGCACGCTTCGTTGCGAAGATACGTCGAGTCGGCGCGCCACACTGTCTCGCGAAGAGGCGCACCGGGAACCGGCTCTTCCGAATGCCACTTCTCGCCGATGACGATTCCCTTCTTTGGAAATCGCGCGCCAGCAGAAATATTCGCGAGCCAACCACGAACGCTGGCGAGCGCCGACGGATCCTGCACCACGCCTTCGAGCCCCGTGACCTCCGAGACATGTCCTTCGGGATCGAGGCCAAATTCGAGCGAGTGGCCTTCGAGCTTGCGGTATTGATCGGCCATCGCCTCAGCCTGAGCATCGTAGGCGTCGGACTCGTTCGTGACTACCGCTCGCTGGCAAGTGGCGCGAATTCGCACTTTGGGAATGTCGCTTCCGGCCGCGGACTCCAGGTGCAGCACCTCAAGACGCACGACGAGAGTGGTGGACTGCGAAAGCTGCGAGGCCGCTTCGGGATCTTCGACGAGGCCCGTCGCGCGTCCCTTCGTCACATTTCGCATTTCGATCTGATAATCGAGTATCTGCCCCACGACAAATCGCGGTGAAAGCCGCACCCGGTCATGATCGGCGGCAGGCATAAACCCGAATATGCCCGCTGAACAAATGATCGCAAGCGCAGCGGAAAGGTAGCGCCCGCTCTCATAGAGCCTATGCAGTTTTCTCGACGGATTCGCAGCCATTTCTCGCTGAATCTTGCTCCACGGTGATTCTGCAATAAAGCAACCGAATGTTGTGAGATTCCGATTCACTCGCGCGGGGTTGTTTCCGCACGCTCGAGGCGCGGCGCGAAAAGCGGCCCGCGAAGAAAATACGCGGCTGTATCGGCAGGAGATTCGGCTCCGGCGCGTATCTGGTTCCTCGCGCGCGGCAACCACTGAAGGTGGATGTCGGCATTCCGGGCAAAGTCCACGGTGCCCGACGCGCCTATGGACACATCAGCGCTGCGAAGCCGCACGCCGGAAACCTCCACTTGGTCGTCGCGGCAAGCAAACGTGCCGCTCACTTCTGAAAACGTACTCGTTCCACCCCGGCGCGCTCCCGCCCGCAAAGACTCGACCAAATCGAATCCCTGAAGCGATGCCGGCTGGATTGTCGCGCGCCCGCGGCAACCCAATGACGCGACCATCGCCTCCCGCCCGACCCCGTGCATTTCGGCATCGATCTCGCCCGATGCGATTCCTGAAAATTGCCGCGCCAGCGCCGGCGATCCGGCTGTCAATGATGCGAGATTGATTCCCGCCAGGCGCGCGCTAACGTTGTAAGCGGGCAACCCGCGAAGATCAGCCTTCAGGCTGCCGGTGACCTTCCCACCGCTGAAATCAGACTCCACGTCCTCAAAAGTAATTTGCCGCTGGTCCAGCGCCAGGTTACCGCTCAGATGCTCCATCACAAATCGCGAAAATGCAAAATCGTCCACGCTCAGGCGCCCGGAAGCGCGCAAACTGGAAGGAATCTTTTCTCGGCCGTTCGAGCTGAGGAACGGAAGCACGCTTCCCAGAAAACCCTGGCGCCAACGCGGATTGAGCCAGCGATCCAAATCCTCAGCGTTGAGGCGATCCGATCTCAGCGAGAATCGAGTATCTCCAGCGAGCGGTGACAATGTAAGTGTGCCGCTCCATTGACCTCCGAAAGCCTCCGCAGAATTCACAGTGAGTTCTTCCGCGCTCCCAATGAGATTCAGGGTTCCATGCACTTGTGAAATAGGATGATTCAAGAACGGCGCCCGAACCTCGTCGCCGTCCAGCCCGATCTCGCCGAACAGCTGCGCCGGCTGAGCCGTGGCTGGACTATTCCACATGAGATCGAAGTTCGCAGGCCCCGCGACGCTCCAATCCCCGGGCAACTTCGATCCCAAGGCTAAAATCGCGTCCGTTACATCTTCGAGTTTAGTCGTCCGCCCGGTGAGCCTTCCAGAAAGTGCGACCGGATCGCGCTCTTCCGCGAAACCGCTGAATTGCAGGACGCCATCTTCGCCTCCCAGGTCGATTCTAATGGGCGAAAGACGCGCGAATTCCCGATCGAAATCAATCGAGCCTGGCCCCGTTCGCATCGCCGACCGAAGGCTGCCGCCCTCGAGAGAAAGTCCCGCGGTATGGAGTGAGCCGCCGACAGGACGCAACGGCCACCCAGCCAAAATAACTCTCGCGCCGATTCGGCCCCGCAACTCCAGCGCTTCGGAGACATTGGGACGAAACGCGCGAATCCACGCGAGGAGATCTTCCATTTCAATTCCCGGCGAAGTGATCACAAACGCGGGCCGCTCGCCGGCATCTATCCCCGTCCGCGCCGGATCCCAGGTGACGATCCCCGTTCCCCGCACGCTCGAGCGCGGCGTCTCCAGCGTCGCATTTGCAAAATCGATTTCGGAACTCTCGGGAAGCCAATCAGCGCGAACTTGCAAGTTGAGCGCCGGATTATCTCCACGCAGTGGCAAATCCCACCGATGCAGACGCCGGATTTCAGCGCGCCCTCCGAGGCTCCAAGTCGGCCCAAGCGTGTGCGCATCAAGCGTCATCGAAAGAGATCCGCGAATTCCGTGATCGTAGCCTCCGACGAGCCGCAACGCGTCAGCCACAGCCGCGTTTTGCCACCGCATCGTGAGATCCGCAGGCCGCAGCCGGGAAGAAGTCCCGCCGAGCTGCCCTTCCACGTGCACCGTGCCCGCTTGCTGCAGCACCACGGCCGCGCGCGACGGACTTGCATCGAGGTTCACCTGCCACCGGCCGGGCGACTGCTGCTCCACCGAGCCCGTCACGCCAACAAACGCGAACGGAAGCTTCTCATCGCCGCGCTTGAAATTCACGCGGCCCGAGTCCACCGCAATGCGGCGAATTCGCAAACGCATCGAAGTGCGAGCCGCGTCGGAACCAACAACGCCCGTCAACCCCGATGGCGCAGGCAGCCATTCTTCGATATTCCAGCGTCCGTCGGCAGCCCGAACAAGATTGAGGCTAGGCCGGGAAAGTGACAGCATTCCTAGCTCGACGCGACCGGCCAGAAGCGATAGCCAGCGAATCCGGATCGTCAACGAATCCGCCCGCAGAAAGTATTCATTGCCGAATCGAGAGTCGTCGAAAACCACGACCGGAGAGGCCTCAAGTTCCGGCCTTCCGAAAAGATTCAGCGAATACCGCGCGACTTCAATGCGGCGTCCAAACGCCGCCTCCAAACGCGCATTGAGAATTTTCCGTATTCGCGTGTGCTGGACTAAGGCCGACCCGAGCACCTGAGCCGCCACCCACGCAAGAAGCAAAATCACAACCCAGCGCAATCTCCGCAGCATGACCGGCCGGCGCGCGCGCTCAGCCGCGGGCGCCAATTCTTCCAGCGTACTTTCAGGCGAGATCGAAACGGGTGTCACGAGTCTCTCGATCGATCAATGCACTTCGTGCAGCATGCGGCTCCATCGCGCCCGGCTGGGCAGATGCAGCAAAGTCCGCACCATCCCCCGCACGCCGCTGATGAAATCGTCATTCGCGTAATCGCCGCTATTCGCTTCCACCGACCAATAGATAATCACGGGACGCCCCATGATAGCGTCGCGCCGCACAAACCCCCAATAGCGGCAATCCCAGCTATAGTCGCGATTGTCTCCCATTGCGAAGTACTCGTCCGGGGGCACCACAAGCTCTCCCTCCACCACGTGATTCAGAATGTCCGCCGCCCATTCCGGTCGCAGCCGTCCCTCGAGAAACGCGTGGTTCGTCGGCGGAAAATCATCGCCGAAAAGATCGGCCGCAGCCGGATCGTGGACAACGTAGGGCTCGTTGAGCAGCGCTCCGTTCACGTAAACTTTCGCATCTACGATGCGCACGCGGTCGCCGGGAAGCCCGATTACGCGCTTCACGTAATGCGGATGATCGTCGTAAGGAAATTTGAACACGATAATGTCGCCGCGCCGGATCGCCCGATACGGCAGCAGGTGCTCGTACCATGCGCCCCGGCCTTCGAAGATGAATTTGTTCACCAGGAGATAATCTCCGACCAGCAGCGTCCGCTCCATCGAAGGCGAAGGGATCTTAAACGTCTGCACCACAAACGTGGTGCCGAACAGCACGATCAGGATTGTTACCAGGAGAGATTCCAGGTACTCGCGAAAGGTCGTTTGTTGCGGGGCGTGCCTGGAGGGCAGCGCCGCCTCGGACGGACTCCCCGCCTGAACATCTGAGGGCATCGCGCCGCTCACTTCAGATTGCTCGTAGCCAATAAGCTGGCGAGCGCCTGCCTGGCGGCAGATTGCTCGGCTTCCTTCTTGCTGCGTCCTTCGGACGCAGCTAATCGCTCGCCGTTCAACCACGCCTCGACTTCGAACAACTTACGGTGGTCGGGCCCGCTCTCGCGCTCGATGCGATACTCCACTCGCCCTCGCGCGTGCTGCTGCACCCATTCCTGCAGCGCTGACTTGTAATCGGAGAGATGCAGCGGCTGGTCGGAATGAAGAATGGCAGGATCGAGCAGCGATCGGCGAATGAAGGACCTCGCCGCTTCGATTCCTCCGTCCAAATAAATCGCCGCGATCACCGCCTCATACGCATCGGCGAGTAGGCTCTGCTTCTCGCGCCCGCCCGTCATTTCCTCGCCGCGGCCCAATCGCAGATAGCGGCCCAAGTCCAGCGCTTGCGCCGCCGCGCGCACCGCAGCCCCGCTCACAAGACGCGAATGAGCCTTCGATAGCTTGCCCGCGTCCCAATCCGGGTAAGTCTGCACCAGGTATTCGCTGGCGATCAGCCCCAGCACTCTATCGCCGAAGAACTCCAGCCGCTCGTTATCCTCCGCCGGCGCATCCAAATCACGCTGCCTCGCCGAACGGTGCGTCAACGCCAGCTCCAGCAACTCGGGCCGCCCGAACTCATGCCCCAGCGTTTCTTCCAAGCGGGCGAGCTTCTCCCCCGTTTTCGAGGCCGTCCCGAGTTCCTTGCTCACTCCGATATCTGCTTACGGCTTGGCGGCCGGCTGCGCGGCGGCCTGCTGTTTGGTCTGATCGGCGCGCTGCTTGCACCGGGTTTGCAGCGGTCCGCTTATTTCAGCGCACTTCGAGTACGAGGTAGAAGCATCGCCAAATTTCTTCAGCGCCTCGTAATCGCGCCCAAGAACGTACAAATCGGCCGGATCCGGCGTCGTTCCCTTTGTGCTCAATTCCAATTCCGCTGCTGACTCCGTCGGCTTCTGTTCGCGGAAATAGACGAGGCCCAACCCGCTATGCGCTTGCTCGGTCGCGCTGGCCTTCGATTTCGCGAAAACGTCGTCGGTCATGGCCGCCGGCTTCGCCATCTTATCCAGCACTTCGAGCCCGTGCTTCAGCTCATCCTCGGCTTTTTGCAGCTTCTTCGCCGCGTCCATATCGTTCGGATCGTAATTGTGCGGCGTCACCCATCCGAGCTGCACCAACACCGATACATCATCCGGATTCAACGCCAGCGCTTTGTCCCCATTCTCATACATCTTCGCAAAGTCCTGCTTCTGGAAATAGGCATGCATCAGCTCGGCGTAGACGGACTCTCTGTATTTGCTCTCCACCCACTTGTGCACAAACGATTCGCCGAGCGTTATTTGCTGATCGTAGTCAGTCGGCTTCACGGCCGCGAGGGCCTTGTAATCTGTCTCCTCCGCCGGATCGGTCTTGGCAACATCGCCGAGGCCCGGGACAGTCGGTTGGATTATCGTCTGATCCTGCTGCTGCGTGTTCGGGTTTGAGGTTTGGGGATTCGGCTGCGCCTGTTGGCCCCCGCCTCCGCCGTGTCCCTGCGCGAGAACAGGTCTCGCCCCGCCCAGCGCCAATCCCAGCGCGCAAATTGCGGCCGCAATCCCCACCTTCCTCGAATTCTTCATGGTTTCCCCCTTCGATCAAAAGTCTACTGCGAATTTTGCGTCGTACAAATCACGAATCCCTTATGGCTGCGACGGCGGCTTGGCTTCGCCCGAGCGTCCTCCGCCCCCGGACGGATTATAGGGCGAAGTCTGGCCGCGCTGCGCCGCTGCGCGAGCCGTATCGGGCGCATCCGCAATGGCGAGCGCAGCACTATACTCCGTCAGCGCCATATCCCGGTCGCCTTGCATATCGAGTATCCGCCCAAGATAGACGTACGACCATGCCAGGATCGACGGCGCAACCGCCGTGCCGCGCTTCGCGTTCGCCACAACCTTCTCGAACAGCTCTTGAGCACGATCTCCCTTTCCCTGCAGGATCGACGCAATCGCCAGCCCATACTCCGCCCGCGGCATATCCGGATGACTCGCAAGAACCGCCGAGAAGATTGCCTCCGCTGCGGTTCCATTCTTCAATGCAATTTGGCGGTCGCCTTCCGCAAGATCGTGATCGAGCGATGACTCGGCCGGCGCCGCTGCCTTCTCATCTGTTTTCGGCTTCGCAGACTCCGCCGTCGCAAACTTTACGTTTTGCAGCCGCTGCTTTTCCGCATCAACGTCCAGATTCTTGACGAAGTCCGGGAAATAATACTGCATGGCTGGACCGTCTTTCTCGAATAACTTCAGTTGCGCGACCAGCGGCCGCACCAGGATAAGCCCTTCCCCATCGTCTTCGGCTAGCGCGCTTTCAAGGTCCGCGGCGGAAAGCCGGTTCAATCTCAATTCCACGGCCTTTACGAAGCACTCATCGAATAACCCGAAAAAGTCCTCCCGGTAAGCTCGCGGCAAGAGCGGCGCCTTCGCCGCAATACTCAGAAGAGCGCTCTTAGCGTCCAATTCCCGGCGCGACCGAAGAACCATCGGATCGACCAGGAAATGGATGTAGGCATGGCGAATATCGTCGATAGGAAGCTCTGCGCCCGAGCCCACCACAATCGAGTAGTGATCTTGATAGGTTCGAAAATTCAGGCGGTTGCCGGCCAGCGGCTCGACCACTACCGTGAATTCGCGGCCATTCGATGGCCGTTGAACCTCGCGCAGATACGCGGACGTGAGAAAGGTCGTTCGGCGCACCGGACTATCGTAACGCCCCACTTCGCGGTCGTAGTCCTTCGACATTCGCGCCCACTCCGCCGACAATTGCGCTTCCTTGTAGAAGTTGCGGAGGATTTGATCGAAATTTTCAATGCTCAGAACGTCCGGCGGCAGCACGTCGTGGTCAATCTGATACGTGAAATTAGGGGGCGGGCCAACCACCAATGCGAAGGAAATAAAGCGCGACATTGTCTCGCCCGCATCGGCCAGCGCGTGCTCGCGATAGAATTGCCGGAGCGCCTCCGTCGCCGGGCCTTGCATGTGCCGCAAGCGGTCATGCAACGCCGCCCAATCTCCGGCATTCGACGAAACGCTGGGATTGACCTCAAGACCCCCAGCGTCCAGCGCGCACATCACGGAGAAAAGTTGCGCGCTGCTCGCCACCGATATGCCGCCCGCAGCCGCCGTTTGCGGCGCGCTCACCCCAGGAGACACGAACACCAACGCGAGGGAAGCCGCTGCCGCCCAACTCAGCAGGGTTCTAGGACGTAGCCTGCGGATTTTCCTGCTCCTTCTGGGCTGCCTATCCTGACGCACATTGGCGGGGGATTCCTGAAGCTGGGCTGGGACCCCATGTGCGGACGACCCTCGCCGAACTCAGCCACACAAACTCTATCCACTCACTCCGATTGAGTCAAGAATACAGGACGGAGAATTGATCGTCGCGCTCACGTGCGGTTTAACAATCCGCGGAAAAGACCTGCGAGTTGTCATCTCTAACGAAGTGAGGGATCTACTCTTCTTGAGATTGGGCGCTACTTGCTAACTCCTCGTCGCCGCGGAATCCTCAGCCGCGCACGCGCACTTCGCTGAAATTCAAAATCACGCGCCCGCCGGGCATCGGCCGCCCAAAACTAATCTGCGGGCGAAAACGCGAGAACAGCAACACCTGATCCAATTGGTGGCGCACTGCAGCATCATTCGGGCCGGCCAAAATGTTATAGCTCACCACCTGGCCCAGCTCGTTCAAAGTAGCGTCCACAATGAGCAAGCCCGCGTCCGGAGTCTCTCCGCTATCCGCGATTCCCGCCACCGGAAACGGCGCGAGGCTTTCCAGCCGCGCCGGCTGAATCAAATTCCCCGGCCAATCGTTGGCGCCGGCTACTGGAACTCCCACCAGGATGCCCTGCACCACAAACAAAAACGCAAATATAGCGGTCAGCACGCCGCCAGTTGCGGGCAGGGCGAGCGGCTCAAGAATATTTTCCGAAATAATCGCGGCTCGCTGCACCAAGCGCCGCAACCACGGCTCGCGCGTCCGCGCGTGCACCGCGGCAAGGCGGATTCGCATCGCCAGATCTTCGGGCGGCGCGGCAGCTTCCACATTCGCCAGGCACCGCGCCAGGCGCCGGTAGCGCTCAAGCTGCTCGCGGCACACCGCGCAAGAATTCAAATGCTCGCGCAGTTGCGCGCGGTCGCGCGTATACAGCGCTCCATCCACGTATCCCGGTAGGCGCCGGCTAGCCTGACGGCATTTCATCACGCGCCTCCCCGATTCCGCTGCGCCGCCAGATTCGGCAGCCCTTCAAATGTCAGGGCGGGCGCCAGCGTCAAACTTGAATGTGCAGCACTCGGCATGCTCGCCGCGGACGCGCGCTCGACCCCGGATACCTCGGGCGCCTCATTGTTGCCAACCCGCTCGCCATGGAGCAGCGGATCGAGAATCTCGCGCAGCGCCCTTCGCCCTCTCAGAATCCGCGACTTCACCGTTCCCACCGATATCTCCAGAATCTCCGCGACCTCTTCGTAGGACAGTCCTTCAAGATCCCGCAAAATCACCGCCCCGCGGAACACGTCCGGCACTTGCGCCAGTGCCTTGCGCACAGCCGCCTGCGTCTCGCGCGTCGCCAGGCGGTCGTACGGCGTCGCATCCAGGTCCTCAAGCTCCAGCGCCGCTGCCGTCCCGTTCGAATCATCATCGATCGAAATCTGCTGCCGGTGATGCCGCCAGCACCAGCGCCGGTGATTCAGCGCTTCGCGCACGGAAATTCGATACAGCCACGTCTTCAATGAACTTCCGCGCCGGAATCCGCGAATCCCGCGAAACGCGCGCAGGAAAACTTCCTGGGTCACGTCAGCAGCGTCAGCCGCATCGGAAAGAATTCCGTAAACGAGGTTGTACACCGAGGCGTGGTAGTAAGTGACCAGCCACTCGAAAGCCGCGTCCGAGCCCGCTTGCAGCTCGTTCACCAGCTCCGCTTCGTCGCGGCCCCACGTTAAACTTTGCGCCAAATCCGACATCGCCTCTCCGGCACCGCGTCGCATCGTCGCGTGCTGCAGTTCAAGCCGCCGAGCCCTTTCTACGTTAGACACCGCCACGGCTCGCTGGGTTCCTATTATAGCAGCCATCTGGTTCCTGTGGATTCTCACTCTTACGGATCACCCTAGCAATAGCTCGTACGTCCTGAGAATACCCACCCGCCCGCAGGAACTCCCAACAACCTTTGTAAGTGCCCTGTCCTCTTTAGTTTACAAGCTAGCTTGCTTCGGCGGGTCCTCTCGATTAGGATGGCCTGCTGCCCGGAGGCTCGCTCTTGATCGGCGAGACATTCTCACATTATCGCGTCATCGAACCGCTCGGCAGCGGCGGCATGGGCCAAGTCTTCCGCGCCGAAGACATCCGTCTCGGCCGCTTCGTTGCCCTAAAATTTCTCTCCGGCGAACTCGCTCACGATCCTGCCGCGCTCGAGCGTTTTCAACGCGAAGCTCGCGCCGTCTCCGCGCTCAATCATCCCGGCATCTGTACGCTCTTCGACGTCGGTGAATCGAATGGCCGCCCGTTCCTCGTCATGGAACTCCTCGAGGGCCAAACTCTCCGCGAGCGCATTGGCGGTCGCCCCATAGCTCTTACCGCGCTCCTCGATTTCGCCATTCAAATTTCCGACGCGCTCGACGCGGCTCACTCCCGCGGCATCATTCATCGCGATATCAAGCCCGCGAATATCTTCATCACTCCGCGCGGCCAGGCAAAAATTCTCGACTTCGGCCTCGCCAAGCACACTTCCAAGCCCCGCGCCTACGAATCCATGGGCGCCACCGCAAGCGTCGACGCCTTTCCGCAACACGAATCGATGATCACCAGTCCGGGCTCCGCCATCGGAACAGTCGTCTACATGTCGCCCGAGCAAGCTCGCGGCGAAGATCTCGACGCCCGCACCGACATCTTCAGCCTCGGCACAGTGCTCTACGAAATGACCACCGGCCGCCCGCCCTTCGGCGGCAACACCACTGCGGTAATCTTCGACGCCATTCTCAATCGCGCCCCCGCTCCGCCGTCCCACCTGAATCCCGAAACGCCGCTGCGCCTTGAAGAAATCCTCGGCAAGACGCTAGAAAAAGATCGCGAACTCCGCTATCAAACCGCATCCGAGCTGCGCGCCGATCTCAAACGCTTACGCCGCGACACCGAATCCGCCCGCGCCACCCCAGCAGCCGGCGCATGGTCATCTTCCACCGTCCGCGCCGCAGCCCCCGCCCCTGCAAGCGGCAGCTCTGCGCCTGCAAGCATAGGCGTTCCGCTCTCCTCAACGTCAGTAAGCTACGATTCCACTCCTCAAGCTCCAGCCACAGCTCCAGCCGAACCGCCCCCGGCGAAATCGTCCCGCAGCCTCATCATCTGGAACGTCCTCGCGATCGTTATTCTCGCCGGCGCATTCGTCGCCTGGATGATGTTTCACCGCCATTCCGAACAAACACCTCCACAAAGTTTCCAAGAAGGCATGTCCATCACGCAGCTCACCAGCAGCGGCGACATTGGCGCAGCCACAATCTCTCCTGATGGAAAATGGCTCGCCTACGTTCAAGATCGCAACGGCCAGCAAAGCATCTGGGTCCGCCAGGTTGCTACCGGCAGCATCGCCCAAGTTCTTCCTCCCTCCCAACTAAATCCCGATGGTCTCACCTTCACCCGCGATGGAAATTATCTCTACTTCAACACCAGGCACACCAGCGAGACAATGAACCATTTGCAGAAAATGGCCTCGCTCGGCGGCCCTCCCCAACTGATTCTCGACGACATCGACAGCCCCATCTCCTTCTCTCCCGACGGCAGCCAAATCGCCTTCGTCCGAAATTCGTCCACCGAACAAAATTCGAAACTCATGGTCGCCGCGGCCGACGGCTCCGGACAACACCCGCTCGCAACTCTCAGCGGCCTCAGTAGCTTCAGCTTGAACGGTCCCGCATGGTCTCCCGACGGCGCAAGAATCGCCGTAGGGGCAATCGAAGGCCAGGGCAGCTCGTATCATTTCCACATCCATCTCGTGGACACAAAATCCGGCGCCATTACTCATCTCGGCGACGACATCTGGGTGAATCCGCGCCAACTCGCCTGGCTTCCTGACGGCAGCGGCCTGGTCTTCCCCAGCGCGCGTAAAGATTCCGGCGCGCTAAATTCACAACTCTGGTTTCTCTCCTATCCAGCCGGCGAGCCGCGCCGCATCACCAACGATTTAAATCTCTACACCGGCGCCAAAATCACCGCCGACGGCTCCGCTCTCGTCACCTCGCAAGCCACATTAATTTCGCGCCTCTGGCTCGCTCAATCTGGCGCCGCCGCTCTCCCGGAATCCGAAGGCAAAGCCGTCACCACCGGCATTGGCCGCGCCGACGGCTATCTAGGCATCTCCTGGCTTCCCGACGGACGCATTCTCCAATCCTATTACGCCAGCGGCAAAATCGGCCTCTCCATCACTGATCTCAAGGACAACTCCTCGCGCGATCTTCCTCTCGGCAAAGGCATCAGCGAACATCCGTCCGCTTGCGGCCCAACCGGCATGTTCGTCTATGGCGAACAAGGCGCCGAAGGCTCCCAAATTTTTCGCGCCACGCCCGACGGCAGCTCCGCCGTTCCCGCCACCAAAAATGGCATCGATAGCGAACCCGTCTGCTCCCCCGACGGCAAGTGGCTCGTCTTCCGCCGTCACGACAATGGCGATGGCGAACTTTGGCGCGCCTCCATGGACGGCGGCGAACCAACTCCCCTCAACATCAAGAACGCTCACTTCCCCGCGTTCTCCCACGATGGAAAATGGATCGCCGCGGGCCAGCGCTCCCGCGATCTGAGCTTCAAGCTGGCGGTATTCGCCAGCGACACCGGCGAGGTCCGCGCAGTTTACGATGTGCCTCCCGGTGCCGGCCCCGCAGGCGAAGGCGGCCCGCAATTAAATTGGACGTCCGACGATCGCGGAATAGCTTACGTAGTCACTAAGGACGCCGTCTCAAACATCTGGGTCCAACCCGTCAACATAGCCAACCCAGATCCGCACGCCTCTCCGCGCCAACTTACCCATTTCACGTCCGACCTCATCTTCGGCTTCGCCTGGTCCCAAGACGCCAAGCAGCTAGCCCTAGCCCGCGGCCGCTACGCCACCGACGTAGTCCAAGTCTCCCACTTCCACTAACCTCCGACACGCCGGCGCGCGCACGATTCCTCGGTCGTAGGGGCGCCGCTTGTTTACCCTGAGCCTCGAAGGGCTGCGCCCGCCGATGTAACTCCTGTCCACCATGTCTGCCATTTGCCTCGCCGTATCGCACCCCTCGGCTTTGTCTCCACCCTTCTGCTAAAATCCCCCAATGCAAATCAGCCGCCGCGTGCGCCACCACCACGCTCGCCCCCGCCGCCCTCGCGCAAGAAACCAAACTCCCTCCCGCCTTCGATTCCCTACGTCCGCTAGGTGACCGCGTCCGCCCAATCACCACTAACGAATTCCAATCCCGCATAGCCCGCGCCCAACAACTAATGACCGACGCCAAGCCCGACTACGCCGCTCTCTACGTAACCCCCGGCTCCTCCATGCTCTATTTCACCGGCATCCACTGGTGGCCCAGCGAACGAATCCTGGCGTTGCTCATTCCGCGCACAGGCGACCCGCTCCTGATCTGCCCCGCTTTCGAGGAAGGCCGCCTTCGCGAAAATTTGAAGTGGCCCATCGCAGTTAAAGTCTGGCAAGAGGACGAAAGCCCCTACCGCGTGGCCGCGTCCTGGCTCAGACCAAAGGATCGCCCGGTAGGTCGCATCGCCGTGGAATCCGGCACGCCCTACATGTTCTTCGACGGCCTGCGGAAGTCCTATCCGTATCCCGAATATCTAAGCGGCGACGCCATAATGCTAGGCTGCCGCGCCCGCAAAAGCGAAAACGAGCTCGCCCTGATGCGCCTGGCCTGCCAGGCCACGTTCGATGTTTACAAAGCCGCCTTCGCCTCGCTGCACGAAGGCATCAAGCAATCCGAAGTATCCGCAATGATTTCCGCCGGCTACGCAAAAATGGGCCTCGGCGGCTATTCCGTCGTTCTTTTCGGTCCCGCAGCCGGCCTTCCTCACGGCACCCGAGAAGATCGCCAGCTCCACGAAGGCGAGGGCATCCTAATCGACGGCGGCACAAAAGTAGAAGGCTATGAATCCGACGTAACCCGCACGAGCGTCCTGGGCAAGCCCACAGACAAGCTCCAGCGCGCCTTCGACACAGTCCGCAAAGCCCAAGACGCAGCGTTAGCAGCAGCAGTAGCAGGAGAAAAATGCGGCTCAGTAGACGACGCCGCCAGAGAAGTAATCACAAAAGCAGGCTACGGCCCCAACTACAAATTTTTCGCCCATCGCCTGGGCCACGGAATCGGCCTGGATGGCCACGAACAACCATATCTAGTGAGAGGAAATCGCGTAATCCTCGAACCCTCAATGACGTTCTCAGACGAGCCAGGAATCTACGTCCCAGGCGAATACGGCCTGCGATGTGAAGACGACATGGCCATCAGTGAAAGCGGCCCAGCCAAACTCCTAACCCCAGGCTTCGCCCCAAGCCTAACCACCCCAATCGCGTAACTCACGTTCTTTCGTTTCGCCGCCGGGTGCCCCATGCGCCGCTGTTGCGCGTGGGTCTTCGCTGTCCTCGCCCCAATCTCAAACACTGTCATCCTGAACGAAGTGAAGGATCTGCTTTCTGATTTTGCCTTCGTAGGGGCGCCGGCTTGCTGCGCCCTCCGACGACCTCTCCCACAACTCAAGCCCAAAAACACCCGCGGAAGAATTTCGCCGCAAATCCTCTCTGCCTTTCTCTGAAATCTCAAATTTCAAATTTGAAATTTCTTGTTCTCTCCGCCCGCCTCAATTATCTCCCACCAACTCCGACCTCTCCCGGCAAAACTCCACAACCCGCGCCTCAGCCCAAAATCTCTCCTCCCCACTCTCCCGCGAAATAAAAGCACAATGCCCCCCATACTTCGGCGCAATCACCGTCACATTCGGATTCACCGGGAAGTTCCCATTCTCAAAAGTCTCAAACGGCACAAACGGATCATCCTGCGCCGTAAGAATCAAAGCAGGCACGCGAATCTGCGCAATCACTCGCAGCGCACTAGCCCGGTAATAATAATCCTCCGCATCCCGAAACCCGCAAAACCGCGCCGTGATCACATCATCAAATTCCCGCACCGTCCGCACGCGCCCGAGCCCATCGAGCGGATATCGTCCCGGATACATAGCCGCCTTCAGCCGCATGCTCCGCTTCAAGCTGTTAACGAAATGCCGCTCGTAAATAAAATTCCGCGCCTCAGCCAAATCATCCGCGCAAGCAGCCAAATCAATCGCCGGACAAATCCCGATCACGCCCTTCAATTCCGCCGGCGCCTCCGTCCCAAACTCCCCAGCCATTTTCAAAACGATGTTCCCGCCCATAGAAGATCCAGCCACAAAAATCTCCGCCAACGAATCCTTCGCAATCAACTCGTTCACCACGGCCCGCATATCTCCGCTTAACCCCGAGTTGTAAAGCGTAGGAGTCAAATGCGCCGTCCCCCCGCAATTCCTCTGATTGACGCGCAGCACATTGAACCCGGCCCGAAACGCCTTCTCCGCCGCCCCCAGCATGTACCCAGATTCACTAGATCCCTCAAGCCCATGCAGCAAAATCAAAGTAGGCCCGCGCCGCGGCTCCACTTGCCAATGACACTTAGCAAGAATCCGCGACCCCGGCTCAACCTCAAACTCCCGCGGCACCCAAGCCCCCAACGCACGAAATTTCCGCGGCCAAAAAGCGGCAGCAAGCGTCATCAAATGAGCATTTCGCAAAAACACAGGAGGGATGAATTCACGCACGAACAAAAATTTACGATAGGAAGAGAAACCACGCAACTCCCGTAGCGTCCCCGCCGGCATCCGACGAGCAACACCTCAATAAGCGCTATAAATCGACCGCGGACTGCGCTCCCAATCAACGCTATCTGCGCCTGCGCGACAACGAACCACAAGTAGCGCCGGCTCGTCCTGAGCCACGAAGGGCAGCCTGCCGGCGTCTTTGACGTTGCCGTTGCCGGGTGCCTCCGCCTAGGCGGACGCCGCCGTTGCGCGTGGGGTTTTTGACTTTTCTTTCGGCCTCGCGTTGCATTTTCCCCCGTAGCGCCGACCCGCTGTTCACCCTGAGCCCCGAAGGACAGGCGTCTTTGTCTTTGTCTTTGTCTTTGTCTTTGTCTTTGGTTTTGTCGTTCGTAGGGGCGCGGCTTGCTGCGCCCTCCGGCGACCTCACACTCAATTCAAGCCTCGATCAACCGCGGCCCGAACGTCGCAATTAAAGCCCTCCGCCCTTCCGCTTCCCTCTCACTTCTCCACCTTCCGCCGCACATGCAAAATCTTCTCCACCTCCGCAACAACGCCCCCACCCTCATCCCGCACTTCCACCACAAAAACCGGCTCGACCTTCCTCTCCGTCTTCAAACTCACCCGAATCCCGCTAATCTGCTCCTCGCTCAAGCGAAACACAGCCCTCATCTTCCCCACCCCAGGCTTCTTGAACCGAATCGTAGCCGCCTTATCCCAAACCACATACTCCCGCCCCAAATTCTCAATCAACATCAACATATAAAACGGGTCAGTCATCGAATAAAGCGACCCGCCATAATGCGTCCCCACATAATTCGAATTCCAAAACCGCAATTTCATCTCCACATCAATCGCCCGCCAATCCGCGTCCAATCGCACCACCCGAATCCCAGCCCCGGCAAACGGCGGCCATACATTCATATACATCCGCATGTTCCTCTTCCGAAGCCAGCGCAACATATTCCCGACTCTCCGCACGCAGAAGTGTTCGCGAGCTGCAACAACGCAGCGCGACCCATAAAATGTATGTGAGCACATTGAGAAATGCCAGCGCAGGAGAGCACAACCGCGGAAAAACGGCCGCCAAAATGGGAAGGCGGGGCTTTTGACCCTGCCGAAAGATCAGAATTAAATCGCTCCTGAGCCCCTGAACCAACCTCTCCTCAGTGCTCGGGATTCACGCAAACAAAATTATCCGCATCGTTCGTAGCACCGCTCCCCTTATCCCGGCTCTGCTGCGGAAATGGACACAGCGGCCGCGTCCCTCCCGTGGGAAATTTCTGCGCCACGCGCGGATCAAACGGCGCTCTGGCAGGAAATGGCGTCGCCGGAAAGAGCGTAGGCGCGAGCGAGGCCGAGACCGGCGAGTGGGCCGATGGGTTCGTTGGTTACAACGCAGCGATGGCCGAGGATTTTCTAGCACTCCGCTCCCGCGTCGTTGCCCTCATGCGCCGCCAGATAGGCTTCGCTGCGCACGTGGAGCGGTTCGATTGACTTGCGTCTACGCCCATCCTAATATTCCCCCCCAATGCCGGACGCTCAATCGCTCATCGGTCGAAGCATCTCCCACTATCGCATCGTCGAAAAACTCGGCGGCGGCGGCATGGGCGTGGTTTACAAAGCCGAAGACACGACGCTGCGCCGATCCGTAGCTCTCAAATTTCTCCCGGGCGATCTCACCAGAGACGCGCAAGCTCTTTCGCGTTTCCAGCGCGAAGCGCAAGCCGCCTCGGCGCTCAGCCATCCCAACATCTGCATGGTCTTCGAAATCGGGGAGCACGAAGGCCAGCCCTTCATTGCCATGGAGTACCTCGATGGCGTGACGCTCAAGCACCGCATCGGCGGCAAGCCGGTGGACGCGGAAACGCTGCTTAACGTGGCCATCGAAATCGCCGACGCACTCGATGCCGCCCATGCTGAAGGCATCGTGCATCGCGACATCAAGCCCGCCAATATTTTCATCACCAAGCGCGGGCACGTGAAGATTCTCGATTTCGGGCTGGCCAAGCAGACCAGAGTCGAACCTGCCTCCGACGCCACGCAAGCCACCAGCGACGGCGTAAGCCCCGAGCAACTTACCAGCCCCGGCACAGCCGTCGGAACGATCGCGTACATGTCGCCGGAGCAAGTGCGTGGGAAGGAGCTCGACGCGCGCACCGATCTTTTCAGTTTCGGCGTAGTGCTCTACGAAATGGCCACCGGAGCGCTGCCCTTCCGCGGCGAAACTTCCGGCGTGATCACCGAAGCGATTCTCAATCGCGTTCCCGTCGCGCCGGTGCGCCTGAACCCCGATTTGCCCGCGGAGATCGAGCGCATAGTCAGCAAAGCGCTGGAGAAGGACCGCAATCTGCGTTACCAGCATGCCGCCGACATGCGCGCCGATTTGCAGCGCGTGAAGCGCGATTCGACATCGGGGGGCCTCACCGGGTCGCAAGTCGCGCAGTCAGCCGCTGCTGAATCGCAAAGTTCAGCTGTGTCTTCGCAGGTGTCTTCGGCTTCCGTGGTATCCGCACCATCGGCGGCGCAAACGCAGCCGGCCCATTCTTCCGGCAGTTCGGTTGCCGTGGCCGCTGCCAAGCAGCATAAGTTGGGTTTGACCGCCGGCGCGGTTATCGCCTTGGTCGTGCTGGCTGCTGCGGGCTACGGCGTCTATTCCATGTTCCGCGGCAAAGCAGAAGTGCCCTTCCAGAATTACAAAATTTCGCAGATTACCGATAACGGGAAATCCATAGCCGCGGCAATTTCCCCCGACGGAAAGTACGTGCTGAGCGAGATGCTGGACGCGGGCAAAGCCAGCGTCTGGCTGCGGCACATCGCTACGAACAGCGATACGCAGATTATTGCTCCCGCGGATGTGCCCGTTTACTACCGCAATTTCAGCTTTTCGCCGGATGGCAACTACTTCTATTACCGCGAAGCGCGCGATGCCAAGCAGGACACCTTTGACGTTTACCGCGCTCCCGCTCTGGGAGGCAGCCCGCAAATCATCGCGCGCGATGTGGATTCCAACATCGCTTCCTCGCCCGACGGCAAACATATTGCTTACGCACGCTTCAACGATCCCGAAGTCGGCAAGTTTCAATTGCTGCAAGCGAATCCCGACGGCAGCGATGAAAAAGTGATTGCTTCGGGCCCCGTCGAAAACGGACGGCAGTCGCTTTCGTGGTCGCCCGACGGGGCGCATCTGGCAATGGCGAACTTTGGCAACATAGCGACGCCCATGCAAGTTATGGATTTGTCTTCCGGCAAGATACAGGAATTGCCGCGGACCACTGGAATAGGATTTGTGGAGTCGGCGTGGACGCCGGATGGGCGCGGGCTCCTGGTGCAGTACGAGGACGCCAGTTCAGGATTCGATCAGGTCGGCTATGTGTCCTACCCCGGCGGGCAGTTCCACGCCATCACCAAAGATACTTCCAACTACGCCGGTGTCGCCGTCTCCACGGATGGCAAGACCCTCGCCACCGTACAGAACAAGGGTTTTTACACTTTTTATATGCTTCCAGCGGCAGGAACCGGCGCCACTCCTCCCGCTCCCACAATTCCTGAGCAACAAAAAGGCTTCATGTTTTTTGCATGGCTTGGCGGGCAGCAGCTGGCATTAGTGGAAGACAACCGCCTTGTCAGGACATCGGTGGATGGCGGCAACAAGACCACGGTGCTGAGCGATGCTTCGATCGGAGGTGTGGCGGCGTGCCCCGATGGACGCACGATTCTAATGAACCTCAGCAGCCGGGACGTCCTCGGGAACATAAACACCTGGAAGATTGGCGCGGATGGCTCAAACCTGAGGCAGCTCTCCAAAGGGCGACAAGAGTACACCACAGAGTGCTCGCCGGACTCGAAGTGGGCGTACTTTACGGACAACTCAGGCAACCGCGTGAGACGCGCGCCTATCGATGGCGGCGAGCCTGAATCCGTCCCAGGGGCGGATATACCGAACGCTATCATCGCTTCGCATGACCTTAGCTTCTCACCGGATGGCAAAACTCTGGCTTATCTGATCGATCTTCACTTCGTTCCGAAAATAGTGCTAGTTCCCCTGGATGCCGGCCCAAAGCCGCAGGTGCGCTACGTTGAGCCGAATCCCGCGATTTCCAATTACGGACCGCGCTTTACTCCGGACGGCAAGGCTCTCGTCTATCCGATCCGCCAAAACGGCGTAGAGGACTTGTGGCTGCAGCCCCTGGACGGATCCGCCGGGCGCCAAATCACCAATTTCAAGGCCGCACGGATTCAATCGTTTTATTGGTCGCCCGACGGCAAGTCCATCGGCGTGCTCACCGCCCGGCATGAATACGACGTAATCCTCCTCCACGACACCGGCCCCCAGTAGCGAAGGATCCCGCCTTTTGTAGCGCTGCCCTTTCAGGGCGGCACAACCACACCCGAGCCAAGCCCCCGCAAATTTATTTCGGCAAACACTATTGACAACTATATACACCTATGGTATAATTTTTATAGTTGTAAGCAGTCCCTGAATGCGGGGCTGGCTCTTCTCGAGCCGCCGAAGTTCGCCCCGAAAAAATAGACCTGAAGGAGCGTAGTAACAATGTCTGGCCCGCAAGCCAGTGGCGATAGCTTTCCCGAAACGCCGCTCGACCTCTGCAAACCTCTGCGGGAAACTCTGCGAACTCAGCGCCTCTGCGGTAATCTTCTCTCCGCTCCATTACCCGAAATTCCAAAACCAACCGTCGCCGTTCCTTCCAACTTCCAACCTCAAACCTCCAATCTCCAAATCCTAATCGATACAATTCCAAAATTAGAATCTCGCCCAACTCCAACAAAACAAACGACGGAATCAATTTCTAGTCGATACAAACTCAGCCAAACCGGTTTTTGCAATCAAAAATGCACGCGCTCAAACTCCGGCATAAAAACTCGCAACCGCGGCTTGCTTTCATCCCCTCCTCCGTCTAGAATTAAAATTCAACTCATGCAGCGGTCTCCGCAAAATTCAAATTTCTCGCAGCCCAGCCACTCGCGGCTGGGCTGTGGTGTTTATGGCCCCTCGAGGCCGGAAAAAATGAGGTGAAGATGCTCGACGGCGCCATCCCGGAAGGTCTGACATTTGACGACGTCCTCCTGCTCCCCGGCAAATCCTCGGTCATGCCGGCGCAGGTGGACACGCGCACCTGCCTCACGCGCCGCATCGCCATCAACATTCCCATCGTCGCCGCCGCGATGGACACGGTCACCGACGCGCGCCTGGCCATCGCCATTTCGCGCCAGGGCGGCCTCGGCTTCGTCCACCGCAACATGTCCATCGAGCGCCAGGTCGAGGAAGTGGACAAAGTAAAGCGCTCGGAAAGCGGCATGATCGTCGATCCCGTCACCATCGCGCCCGAACTTACCGTCCGCCAAGCCCTCGACATCATGACCAAATACCGCGTCTCCGGCCTGCCCGTGACGCGCGGCGCAAAACTCGTCGGCATTCTCACCAATCGCGATCTGCGCTTCGAGCGCAATCTCGATCAACCCGTCAGCAACGTGATGACGAAAGACAACCTCGTCACTGTCTCCGTCGGCACCACCCTCGAAGAAGCCGAACGAATCCTGCAGCAGCATCGCATCGAAAAACTCTTAGTCGTCGACGCGGACTTCAATCTCAAGGGCCTCATCACCGTAAAAGACATCCAGAAAAAACTCGAATATCCCATCGCCACGAAAGACGAGCATGGCCGCCTCAGAGTTGGCGCCGCCGTCGGCGCCACCGGCGATTTTCTCGAGCGCGCCATCGAGCTTTCCAACGCCAATGCCGACATCCTCGCCATTGACAGCGCCCACGGCCATTCCGCCCGCGTGATGGAAGCCATCAAACAAATCAAGCATCGCCTGCCCGAAATGCAGCTCGTCGCCGGAAACGTCGCCACCTTCGACGGCGCCCGCGACCTCATCTCTCTCGGAATCGACGGCCTGAAAGTCGGAATCGGCCCCGGCTCGATCTGCACCACGCGCGTGGTCACCGGCGCCGGCGTCCCGCAAATTACCGCCATAGCCGAAGCCGCGCGCGCCTCGAAGGGCTCGGGCGTCCCGCTCATCGCCGATGGCGGCGTGAAATATTCCGGCGACATCACCAAAGCCATCGCCGCCGGCGCCTCGAGCGTGATGATCGGCGGCCTTTTCGCCGGGACCGAAGAATCGCCGGGCGAAACGATTCTCTATCAGGGCCGCACTTTCAAATCCTATCGCGGCATGGGCTCGCTCGCCGCCATGGAATCAGGATCCGCGGACCGTTACAGCCAGGAATGTGCCGAGCGCGGCAAGTCCGTCCCCGAAGGAATCGAAGGCCAGGTTCCCTTCAAAGGCCCGCTCTCCGGCCTCGTCGATCAGCTCGTCGGCGGCCTGCGCAGCGGCATGGGCTACTGCGGCGTCGCGAACCTGAATGAACTTCAGGAGCGCGGAAAATTCGTGCGCATCTCTTCCGCCGGCCTGCGCGAAAGCCACGTCCACGACGTCATCATCACGCGCGAAGCGCCAAACTACCGCGTCGAATAAGGCATCGCTCGTCACGGCTCGCCGGTGAATGCGCCTCGGCAAGCTCAGTCGCTCCGCGCCGAAATCGTTTTTGATTCGTCTAAGCACAAAAGATTGGAGGCCGTCAAAATGCTGCGAATAGCAAGGGCTGCGATAGTCGCGGCGCTGCTGGCGCTCGGAATTCTCGCGATGGGCGCAAGCGCCCGTGCGGCCGGCGACGCTTTGCGCTATGAGCTGAAATTCGAAGCGCCGAACACGCATTTGATGGACATCACGATTCACGCCTCCGGCCTCGACGGCATAAGCGCGGAGTTCGCAATTCCCGCCTGGGCGCCCGGCTCCTACCAAATTGAAAATTACTGGATGTACGTCCAGGGATTCCATGCGCTCGGCCCCGATGGCAAACCTCTCGCATGGCGCAAGACCGACGAGGAAACGTGGCGCATCGATTTGAATCATGCGACTTCGATCACTGTTGAATACGAAATCTATGCGAACACGCTGGCGAACAATGAAGCGCAATACAACGAGAAGCACGCCTTCATCGGCGGCCCGGCGGTTTGGATGTACCTGGTGAACGGCAAAGAGTGGCCGATCGAGCTTTCCATCGCGGCGCCGAATGGCTGGAAAGTCGCTACCGGGATGTCGCGCGACGCCGCAGGCAGCTTCCGCGCCGCGTCTTACGATTGGCTCGCAGATTCGCCACTCGAAATTTCCGATTTCATGGAGCAGACTTTCGAATTTGCGGGCACGAAATACCACGTCATCGACCACGACATCATCGGGCAGAAGGATTTCACCAAATTCGCCGGCGACACCGAGAAAATCGTACGGCAGCTTGTGCCTATCTTTGCGGACGTTGCCGGAACTTCGGGGCAGCAGGCGCCGTTCAAGGAATATTGGTTTCTCTTTCACATCTGGCCGAAAGCCGGCGGCGGGCTCGAGCATCTCAATTCGACGCAGATCAATTTCTCAACGGATTGGGACAGCACGACGATGGCGGGCACGTTCCGGACGCAATATGAGCTGAAGCTTTTCGTGACCTCGCACGAATTCTTTCATGCGTGGAACGTGAAGCGCATTCGCCCGCGGCCGCTTGGGCCTTTCGATTACTCGCGCCAGGTGCACACTCCTTCGCTCTGGATTTCCGAAGGCCTGACGAGCTACTACGGCGCGCTGGGAGTCGAGCGCGCAGGCCTGGTCACGCCGGCGCAATATCTTGACGGCATTGCCAGGCTGATCACAAAATTCGAGCAGGAGCCAGGCCGCAAGGAACGCAGCATCGAGGACACCAGCTGGGACACGTGGTTCAGACACGACACGAAGCTCGACAACAACACGCCGAACATCCAGTATTCGTATTACGACGGCGGGCAAATCCTCGGCCACGTTCTCGATTTCGCCATCCGGCAGAACACGCAAAATAAGAAATCGCTCGATGACTGGATGCGCCTGATGTACCAGCGCTACGCGCTGCCGAAGCCTGGATTCGAGCCGCAGGACGCGGTTCGCGCGCTTTCAGAAGTGGCGGGAATGGATTTGACCGATTTTTCCGCGCGCTACATCAGCGGTAAGGAGCCGCTGCCCTACGAAAAATACTTCGCCTACGCCGGAATCGCGGTCGAAAAGAAAGTTGATGCCACGAAGCCGTGGGCCGGAATGGAGGTCAAGAAAGGCGATGACGACCAGCGCCCCAAGATTGCAAATATCATTCCGGGCAGCCCCGCCGAATCCGCCGGCCTCGAGAAGGACGATGTGATCGTGGTTGTGGACGGCCGCGCGGTGATGACGGACGACGTCGCGGCGATAGTCGCGACGCACAAGCCCGGCGACGCCGTGAAGTTTGCCGTGTTGCGGCTCGACGAGCTGCACGAATTCACCGTAACGCTGCGCGGCAACCCCTACGCAACATACACACTAAAGCCCATCGAGCATCCGACGGAGTTGCAGGCGGAGATTTACAAAAGCTGGCTGGGAATTAAGTAGCGCCGGCGTCCTCGCCGGCATCTTACGAGCGAGAATTCGGAAAGAACCGACTTCGTGAGCGGACTACCGAGTTGATCAAGCTCTGCAATTGAACTTTTCAATCCGGCCGTGAGTTTTGCTTGTGGCGAGAGTGGGAATCGTAAGATGCCGGCGGGGACGCCGGCGCTACAAAAAAGCCCGCAGCGCGAATCGCGTTGCGGGCCATTTGATTTGCGGATTCTGAGAAGACTATTTCGCGGCTTCTTTCTCTTTCGGTTCCTCGGTTGCCGGTTCTTCGCGCTTGGATTTCTTTTCTTTCTTCTTCAGCTCCGAGCCGATGAATTCGAGAATGGCTAGCTCGGCGCCGTCACCGATCCGCCAGCCGCGGCGGATGATGCGCGTGTAGCCGCCGGGGCGATCGGCGAAGCGCGGCGCGAGATCCGCGAAGAGCTTCTTCGTGGCTCCCGGAGTTTGCAGGAACGCCGCGGCTTGCCGGCGCGTGTGCAACGTGTCGCGCTTGCCGAGCGTAATCATCTTCTCGGCCAGCCGGCGCGTCGCCTTCGCCCGCAGAATCGTGGTGGTGATGCGCTCGTTCACAATCAGGTTTGTCACCAGATTGCGCAGCACGGCCCTGCGATGCGCCGGCTGCTTACCGAGTTTGAAGCCTGACTTCAGGTGTCTCATGGTCTCTCGTTCCGCGATTTAAATTTGCGTGAAAGCCGGAAAAACAAAACCTCAGCGGCTAAAGCCGTAGTTCTTTTGCGCCATCTGCGGCATGGCTAAAGCCATGCCCTGACAAGGCGCCCGGCTCCTGAACACCGGTCGCTCCCCACGCGCAAAACCGGCGCGTGGCGCACCCGGCGCTTCGCCTTCGAGTCACGACGACTCGGGCTAGAGGCCGGCGGTCTCCTCCGGCAGCGGCGGCGCGGTCTGGCTCGGCAGCGGCGGCCAAATAATGCGGCCGCGATCGTCGAACTTCATGCCCAGACTGAGGCCCATCTTCTGCAGGATTTCCTTGATCTCATTCAGCGATTTCCGGCCGAAGTTTTTCGTTTTGAGCATCTCGGACTCGGTCTTTTGAACGAGTTCGCGGAGGCTCTGAATATTGGCGTTCTTCAAGCAATTGTAGGAGCGCACCGAAAGCTCGAGTTCTTCGACGGAGCGATCGAGATGATCGAGGCGCGGATCGTTGTAATTCTCCACCACTTCCTCGGGCAGGTCGGGCGACTCCTCGAAGTTGATGAAGATGCTCATGTGATCCTTCACCAGCTTCGACGCGAGGCCAATGGCATCCTGCGGCGTGATGGCGCCGTTGGTCCAGACTTCGAGCGACAGCTTCTCGTAGTCGGTCATCTGTCCGAGACGCGCCGCTTCGACGGCGTAATTCACCTTGCGCACCGGCGAGTGAACCGAGTCGATCGGAATGTAGCCGATCGGCAAATCCTCGTCGAAGTTGCGATCGGCGGAGACGTACCCGCGGCCGTTCTTCACGCGCATCTCGAGCTCCAGCTTGCCGCCTTCGCTTACGGTCGCGATGTAAACGTTTTTATCGAGCACTGCGATGTCGGCGTCCTCTTCGATTTTCGCGGAGGTGACCGGACCCGGCGCGTCGACGTTTAGCGTGATGGTCTTCGGCTGGTCCGAGTTCAACTTCAGCGGCACGGCCTTGAGATTGAGAATGATGTCGGTGGCGTCCTCGACCACGCCCGGAATTGGCGAGAATTCGTGCAGCACGCCTTCGATTTTCACCGCGGTGATGGCCGCGCCTTCAATCGAGCTGAGCAGAGCGCGACGAATGGCGTTGCCCACCGTCGTTCCCCAGCCGCGTTCAAAAGGCTGCGCTGAAAACTTCCCGTATTTATCCGTCAACGACTCGAGTTCCGCCGCCAACCGCTTTGGTTTCTGGAATCCCTTCCACATATTCAACATTCCTCCCGGCCCGCTCGCGCAGGCCCACTCGGCAATCTTCTGCGAAACCCTTCGGCAATAAGTTCGAACTACTTCGAATAAAGTTCGACGATCAACTGTTCGTTGAGCGGCGGCGTCTGCAAGTCTTCACGGCGCGGCATGGCAATCACGCGCGCCTTGAAATTTTCCCGGTCAATGTCGAGCCACGGCATGTGGTCCTGGCTCTGCGCCAGATTGCGCGCTTCGAGCACCATAGCGTTCTGGTGCATCTTGTCCTTGATGGTGATGTCGTCGCCGACGCTTACGAGGAAGTTGGGGATGTTCACCTTGCGGCCCTTGACGCGGACGTGGCCGTGCAGCACGAATTGCCGCGCCTGGTTGCGCGAGGATGCCACGCCCATGCGGTAGATGACGTTGTCGAGGCGCCGCTCGAGCATCACCATCAGGTTCGAGCCCGTCGGTCCCTGAGCCTTCTCCGCTTTCTCGAAGTAGCCGCGGAACTGCCGCTCGAGCAGGCCGTAGGTGCGCTTCATCTTCTGCTTTTCGCGCAACTGCACGCCGTAGCCGACGAGCTTCGCGCGCCGCGCCTGGCCGTGCTGGCCGGGAACGAAATTGCGCTTCTCGATGGCGCATTTTTCAGTAAAACACCGGAGTCCCTTCAGGTAGAGCTTCATGCCCTCCCTGCGGCACAGCCGGCAAACCGCTTCACGATGTCTTGCCAATTCTGATTCTCCTTTTTGCCTTGCTGCTTGAAACTTCGCTTTGACGCTTAGATCCTTAGGCCTAAAAGCGGCCTCAGGATGACAGCGTTTTCACAGTTGCTCGTTGCCTACTGACCCTCAGCGGCTAAAGCCGTAAAACGATTCCGGCCGCTCGGCACGACTGCCCTTCGTCGTTGCTCAGGGCGAGAAGTCGTGCCCTGACAAAACTTCTAGCATCCAACGTCGCGCTAGACGCGGCGGCGCTTGGGCGGCCGGCATCCGTTGTGCGGAACGGGCGTTACGTCCTTGATCGCGTTGATGTGCAGCCCGGCGGATGCTAGTGCGCGAATTGCGGATTCGCGTCCGGCGCCCGGGCCCTTTACGCGCACCTCGACGGATTTCATGCCGTACTGATCGCGCGCGACGCCCGCGGCGGTCATGGCGGCTTGCTGCGCCGCGTACGGAGTGCCTTTGCGCGAGCCTTTGAAGCCGACCGACCCGGCCGTGGCCCAGCTCACCGTGCGGCCGTCGGGATCGGTCATGGTGACGATCGTGTTGTTGAACGTCGCCTGAATATTGACGACGCCGTGGGGCACGACGCGCTTTTCCTTCTTCTTGCGAAATTCCTTCTTGCGCTTGCTGACCGGCTTCGCACCTGCTGCTGGTGCTGCGGCGGCGTCTTTTGGTTCCTTGGCCACTTCGTTTTTCTCCTTGCTACCTTGCGCTTGCTGCTTACCGGGTGCTGAGCCCATTGCAGCTCTGGGCTGCCGGCCTGAAAGGCCGGCGCTACAAAAACCTTACTTGCGGAGCGCTACCTTTTTCTTGGCTGCTACTGCGCCCTTGCGCGGACCTTTGCGGGTGCGGGCATTCGTGTGCGTGCGCTGTCCGCGGACAGGAAGATTCCGGCGATGGCGCAGGCCGCGATAGCATTGAATTTCAATCAGCCGGCGGATGTTCATCTGCATCTCCTTGCGGAGATCGCCTTCCACGCGGCCTTCCTGCTCGATGGCCTGGCGGAGGCGGTTGACTTCCTCTTCCGTCAGATCTTTTACTTTTTTCGTTTCTTCCACGCGGGCCTTGGCGGCGAGTTTCTTCGCGCGCGCCTGGCCGATGCCGTAGATGGCGGTCAGGCCGACCCAGAGTCTTTTGTTTGGCGG
This sequence comes from uncultured Acidobacteriota bacterium, assembly GCA_963812645.1. Classification (GTDB taxonomy): domain Bacteria; phylum Acidobacteriota; class Terriglobia; order Acidiferrales; family UBA7541; genus Palsa-147. The sequence continues at coordinate 150,520 of CAWEVU010000008.1, read as the reverse complement.
CAAATCAACGCCGGCTATACGTGCCATTCGTTGTCTCCTCGATGCAAAAACCTAAAACAAAACCTCAGCGGCTAAAGCCGAAAATCGGTTGCCGCGTTTCGGCACGACTCAAGTCGTGCCCTGACAAACCGTGCTCAACACAAAATAATTTCAGCTCGAACGATGCGTTGACGCTTAGATCCTTAGGCCAAAAACCGGCCTCAGGATGACATCTCAACGTGCTATGCGCGCCTAGCATGCGCGTGTTGCTGCTATCCCTGCCGCTGGCGGTGTTTCGGGTTCTGGCAGATTACGCGAACCACTCCGCGCCGGTGAACGATCTTGCACTTCATGCAAATTTTCTTTACCGATGCTCGTACTTTCATCCCTTGCTCCGTTCTCGAATCCGGCCGCTACTTGTAGCGGTAAACGATCCTTCCGCGCGTCAAGTCGTAAGGCGATAACTCGACGGCGACTTTGTCTCCCGGAAGGATGCGGATGAAATTCTTGCGCATCTTTCCGGAAATGTGCGCGAGGACCTGATGCTTGTTCTCGAGCTCGACGCGGAACATGGCGTTGGGCAACGGCTCGATCACCGTGGCCATAACCTCGATGGCGTCCTCTTTCGAGTTGCCGTCGTCGGACTTCTTCTTGTCAGGTTCCGGTCGTTTCGCCATGAACTCGGGTTCGTGTTCCTTTCTTGCTGCGGCGGGCTAAAGCCCGCCAAATAAAACCAAGAAAAATTTGCGGCCGTTCGGCACGGCTACCCTTCGGCTTCGCTCAGGGCTAGAAGCCGTGCCCTGACAAACCATCTGCCGCGCGCGGCGGCTACCAGCACGGCCCTGCTTCTTCGCGCGGCCGGGTCAAAACCCACGGGCCGTTTGAAGTGACGGCCACGGTGTGCTCGAAATGCGCCGAGTCGCTGCCGTCGGTGGTTACCGCCGTCCACTTGTCGTCCAGGATGCGCACGCCCGGGCCGCCGGAATTCACCATCGGCTCGATCGCCAGGACCATTCCTTCGAGCAAACGCGGGCCGTGGCCCGGCTCGCCGTAATTCGGGAGCTGCGGCTCTTCGTGCATCTTGGTGCCGATGCCGTGGCCCACGAATTCGCGCACCACCGAAAAACCGTTGCCCTCGACCCATTCCTGCACGGCGGCCGAGATGTCGCTCAAGCGGTTGCCGGGCCGCACTTTCTCGATGGCATGATCGAGAGACTCGCGCGTGACGCGCAGCAATTTCTCGCGCTCGGGCGCGATCTTGCCCACCGGAACCGTGAGCGCCGCATCGGCGTAATAACCGTCGAGCTCGACGCCGAAATCCATCGAGAGGATGTCGCCTTCCTTCAGCGCCCGCCGCTCCGAAGGAATCCCGTGCACCACTTCCTGATTGATCGAAGTGCACAGCGAGCACGGATAGCCCATGTAACCTTTGAAAGCCGGGCGCGCGCCATGTTCGGCGGTGAAGCGCTCGGCGAAGGCATCGAGATCTTTCGTCGTTACGCCGGGCCGCACCAGCTTGCGCAATTCCTGCAGCGCGCCCCAGACCAGAAGCCCAGCGCGATGCATTTTCTCGAGCTCGCGTTTGTCTTTACGCACAATCGCCATCGGCACCGTGCCTGGTCAGAATCTCCACCAGCCTCCGGTTCACTTCCTCGACGTTGGCCGAACCATCGACCTCGTCGAGATTGCCTTTCGCCCGGTAGTAATCGATCAGCGGCTGCGTCTGTTTCTCGAAAGCCGCCAGGCGCTCGCGCACGACTTCAACCTGGTCGTCCGAGCGCTGCACCAACGCGCCGCCATCGTTATCGCAGAAGCCGGGTTTCTTCGGCGGATGCTCGTAAATGTTGTAAATCTCCCCGCCCACGCTGCAAACCCAGCGGCCCGCGACTCGATGCACCAGGGTGTCGTTGCTCACCTGGAAATTCACCACCAGCGGCGCCGCGAAATTCCGCTTGTGCAAAATCTGGTCCAGCTTCTCAGCCTGCGGAATCGTGCGCGGAAAACCGTCGAACACGAATCCTTCGGCGCTGTCCGGGCGGCTGATGCGCTCTTCGACCATTCCCAGAACGACTTCGTCCGGAACCAGATCGCCGCGGTCCATCACCGGCTTTGCTTTGCGGCCCAGCTCCGTTCCTTTGTGCACATGCTCGCGAAGCATGTCGCCCGTCGAAAGATGCGGTACGTTGCAGCGCGCGGCCAGGCGCTTGGCCTGCGTTCCTTTTCCCGCGCCCGGAGGGCCCAGGAAAATAACTGGGCGTTTCAGACACATCCGCGACACCCCGGATTCCGTGCTAGCCACGGCGGCTGCGCATTTTGCCGCGGCGCACGAAGCCGTCATAATTCCGCATCACGAGCTGCGCCTCGAGTTGCTGCACCGTGTCCATCGCCACGCCGACCACGATCAACAGCGACGTGCCGCCGAAATAAAAAGTGACGCCGAGACCCTCGAGCAGGAAACGCCACGCATGCTCGTCGAACCACACGCCGATCGCTCCCGGCAAGTGCTGCAGGTGAATGCCGGCGATCATCCACTCGGGAATCAGGCAGACGATGGCCAGATAAATTCCACCGACGAGAGTCAGCCGGCTCAGGATCCGGTTGATGTGCTCCGACGTGTTGCGGCCGGGGCGAATGCCGGGAATAAATCCGCCGTACTTGCGCATATTGTCGGCAAGCTCGGTGGGGTTGAAGATGATCCCCACATAAAAGAATGCGAAGAAAACGATCAGCAGCACGTAGAGCAGCGTGTAAAGCGGCTCGCCCCACTTGATCGCGTTGGCGAAGCGATCGAAGACGTGCGTACGGCCGCCCATGGCCAGCGCGATGGTGCTGGGAAAAGTGAGCAGCGAGCTCGCGAAAATCGGCGGAATCACGCCGCCGGAATTCACGCGCAGAGGCAGATAGGTCATCTGCCCGCCCATCACACGCCGGCCGACTACGCGTTTGGCGTATTGCACCGGGATTCGCCGCTGTCCGCCCTCGACCAGGACGATAAACGCCACCGCGGCCAGCATTAGCGCGATGAGAATCAACATGGCTGGAACGGTGAAGCCGCCCCATTGCGCGTCGCGAGTCTTTTGCCACAGATCTTGCACGCCGCGCGGAAGACCGACCACGATTCCGGCGAAAATAATCAGCGACATTCCGTTGCCGATGCCGCGATCGCTGATCTGTTCGCCGAGCCACATGATGAACGCCGAGCCGGTGGTCAGCGTCAGCATGGTCATCAATGTGAATCGCAAGCCGGGATGATAGACGAGCGCCTGGCCCGCCAAATTCTGCCTTTGCAGCACTTCAGCAATTGTGAAGGACTGAAACGCGCTCAAAATAATCGTCAGGTAGCGCGTGTATTGCGTGATCTTGCGCCGGCCGAGTTCGCCTTCCTTCTGCAGCCGCTCGAGATACGGCCAGACCACGACCATCAATTGCAGGATGATCGAAGCCGTGATGTACGGCATGATGCCCAGCGCGAAAATCGTCAGCCGGCGGAGATTGCCGCCGCTAAAGAGATCGATGAAGCCCAGCACCGAACCGCGCCCCTGATCGAACAGCGCGCCGAGCACGTCGGTATTGATTCCCGGCGTGGGGATGAAAGCTCCGAGGCGATACACACCCAGAATCGCCAGCGTAAACAGAACGCGATTACGCAGGTCCGGCGTGCGGAAGATATTTCGAAACGCCTCGATCAGCTTGTTCATGACAGAGCCTTGCTCATCAGAGAACTTCGGCCTTCCCTCCGGCGCCGGCAATCTTTTCCTGCGCCGACTTGCTGAATGCATGGGCGCGAACGGTGAGCGCTACTTTCAGCTCGCCATCGCCCAGAATTTTTACGCCGTCGCGGCGCGCGTGGATCAGGCCGCTCTTGATCAGTTCCGGCGGCCCGATGGTTTCGCCCGCGGGGAAGGCGTTCAAGCTTTCGACATTTACGACCGCAAATTCGCGCGTGAACGGATTCGCAAATCCGCGCTTGGGAATCCGGCGGTGCAGCGGCATCTGGCCGCCTTCAAATCCCGGCCGGCGCGAATAGCCGCGGCGGGATTGCTGGCCCTTATTGCCCGCGCCCGACGTTTTGCCGAGCTTCGAGCCCATGCCGCGCCCGACGCGCACCTTGCGGTGCCGCGAGCCGCGCGCGGGCTTCAAATTGGAAAGCGTGGGTTTCATCGTCATCCTCTAGTTCTGGCTCTAGTTCCGGCTCTAATTCTGCAATTCCACCAGATGATGCACGCGCGCGATCATGCCGCGAATCGTGGGCGTGTCCGGGCGCTCGACGATCTGGTTCATGCGGCGAAAGCCGAGGCCGCGAATGGTCTGACGCATGGAGCGCGGGCAGCCGATGAAGCTGCGCACCCATTTGATCTTCAGTATGCCCGCTGTTTTCTTGGTCATCGCTGGTCTCGAATTTCGCCTTTAGGCTTGCGGAGCGGCTACCGCCGGCTTCTCGTCGCCCGACTTGCCGCGCATTTCCGCCACTTTCGCGGCGTCCTTTAGATGCAGCAAGGCGTCAAATGTCGCTTTCACCACGTTGTGGGGGTTCGAAGTGCCGATCGACTTGGTCAGCACGTTCTGAATTCCCACAACCTCCATCACCGCGCGCACCGGGCCTCCGGCAATCAATCCCGTGCCTTCTGGCGCGGGCTTCAACAGCACCTGGCCCGAGCCGTAGCGCCCGAGCACCTGGTGCGGAATCGTCGAGCCTTTCAGATTGAGCGTCACCATGTTCTTCTTGGCCTGCTCGATAGCCTTGCGGATGGCCATGGGAACTTCGCGCGCCTTGCCCATGCCGAAGCCCGCGTGGCCATGCTGGTCGCCGACCACCACGAGCGCCGAGAAGCTCAAATTCTTTCCGCCCTTGACGACCTTCGTGACGCGGTTGATGGCCACGACCTGATCTTTCAAATTCGCGAGATTGGCGTCCACGATCCGGCGAATCGACAGCGTATCTTTGAGTTCTTGTTTCGCCATAAAGTTAAAACTTCAGTCCTGCCTCTCGAGCCGCGTCGGCAAGCGCCTGAATGCGGCCGTGATATTGATATCCGCCCCGATCGAAGACCACGTTCTCGACTCCTGCAGCGCGCGCGCGTTCGGCGATGGCCTTGCCCACGACTTTCGCCGCGGCGATGTTGCCGCCGCCCTTGATCGTCTTTTTTACTTCCTTGTCGAGCGAGCTTGCGGCGGCCAGCGTTCTGCGCTGCTGGTCGTCCACCACCTGCGCCTGAATGTGCCGCGCGGAACGGAACACGCACAGTCTCGGGCGGTCCGGGCTGCCCATGACCGTGCGCCGCAAGCGCGCATGGAGCCGGCGCCGGTGCGCGCCGCGCGATAGCTTTCGAACTGGTACGGTTGCCATTGCTCTCCCCTTACGTATCCCGCGCGGACTAGCCCGCGGTCTTGGCCGCTCCGGCCTTGCCGGCCTTTTTCTTCAACCGCTCGCCGGTAATGCGAATGCCCTTCTGCTTGTACGGGTCGGGCGGACGCAGCCGGCGCAAATTCGCGGCGACCTGGCCAACTTGGCCTTTATCCGCGCCGCTGACCACCATGTGCGTCTGCTTCTCGACGCTGATCTGGATTCCCTCGGGAATCGGGAATTCCACCGGGTGCGAAAAGCCCAGCGCGATCACCAAATTCTTGCCCTTCACTTCGGCGCGATAGCCGACTCCGACAATATCAAGATCTTTTTTGAATCCTTCGGTGACGCCATGTACCGCGTTCGCGACAAGCGCGCGCGCCAGGCCGTGCAGCGCGCGGTGTTCCTCGGAATCGCGCAGCGCCGTCAGGATGCCGTCCTTGGTCTGGAACTTGATGCCGCGCGGCATCGGCACCGACATTTTGCCTTTTGGCCCCTGCACGTCCACCGCTTGATCGTGAATCTGAATCTTCACGCCCGCGGGAACGGCTATCGGCTTTTGTCCAATTCGCGACATGAATCACTCTTCCTCGAAGTGAGCTACCAAACCTCGCACAGCAATTCGCCGCCGACGCCTTCTTTGCGCGCCGCCTGCCCGGTCATCAAGCCCCGCGGCGTGGAGAGAATCGAAATGCCCATGCCGCCGACCACGGGGCGGATATCGGTCTTGCCGACGTAGCGCCGGCAGCCAGGCCGCGAAATGCGCTTCAGATTCGAAATCACGCTGCGGCGGTCGCTGGTGTAGCGCAGATAAACGCGCAGCGTCTTCTTCACTTTCGTATCGTCCACAACTTTGTAGCTCGCGAGATATCCCTCGTCCTTCAAGATCCGCGCGACCTCGACCTTGAGCTTCGACGACGGCAAATCGACGCGCGCGTGCTTCGCTCGCGACGCGTTGCGGATGCGCGTCAGCATGTCCGCGATGGGATCAGTGGTCATTCATTCCGTCCTTTACCAGCTGGCTTTCACGACGCCGGGAATTTCACCCTTCAGCGCCAGGCCGCGGAAACAGATGCGGCACATCTGGAACTTGCTGAGCACGCCGCGCGCCCGGCCGCAGATGCGGCAGCGGTTGCGGATGCGCGTCTTGAACTTCGGCTTTCTGCGCTGCTTCGCGAATTGACTGTCGCGCGCCATCTTTTCTCCTGACTTTAGTTACGAGCGAATAGGTACGCCGAGCAGCTTGAGCAGCTCGCGCCCTTCCTCGTCGGTGCGGGCCGTTGTCGTGATGGTCACGTTCATGCCCTTGATCTTGTCCACCCGCGTGTAATCGATCTCCGGAAAAACCAGCTGGTCCTTCAAGCCCAGCGTGTAATTCCCGCGGCCGTCGAAAGAATTCGGCGGCAGGCCCTTGAAGTCGCGCAGCCGGGGCAGCACCACGCTCGAAAGCCGATCGAGAAACTCGTACATCCTCTCGCCGCGCAGCGTGACCATGCAGCCGATGGGCATGCCCTTGCGAATTTTGAAATTGGCGATCGATTTCTTCGCCCGCGTGATTACCGGCTTCTGCCCGGCAATCTGCCCGAGTTCCTGCGCCGCGGTGTCCAGCAGCTTCACGTTCTGGCTCGCTTCCCCCAGGCCGATATTCACCGTGACTTTCTTCACCCGCGGCACGGCCATCACGCTCGCGTAGCTGAAGCGCTTCTGCAGCGCCGGAATCACGTCCTTGTTGTACTTCTCGTGCAAACGGCTGTTCATTCCTTAGTCCTCGAATTCCTAATTCTCAAAGGTCGCTTTGCAGCGCCGGCAAATCCGCGTCCGCGTTCCGTCGGGCAGCGTGGTGTGGCCCGTGCGCGTGTGCTTCCCGCAGCCGGGGCAAATCAGCATCACGTTCGAAACCTGCAGCGGCGCTTCCTTGTCCACGATTCCGCCCTTGACGTTCTTTTGCGGATTCGGTCGCGTATGCCGCTTGATAATATTGGCGTGCTCCACCGTCACCGTGTTCTTCCACGGATTCACCGAAAGCACCCGGCCGGTCTTGCCTTTGTCCCGCCCGGACATCACCTTGACGTTGTCGCCGTGCCGGATACTAATCGGATGCCTGGTCGGATTCTTTTCTCTGGTCATCGCTACCACACTTCCGGAGCCAGCGAGACAATCTTGGTGAAATTCTTCTCGCGCAGCTCTCTCGCCACCGGCCCGAACACGCGCGTTCCCACGGGCTCGTTGGCGTCGTTGATCAGCACCGCCGCATTGTCATCGAATCGAATATAAGTTCCATCCCGCCGGCGATGCTCTTTCCGCGTGCGCACCACCACCGCGCGAACCACTTTGCCTTTTTTCACCTGGCTGTCCGGCGAAGCTTCCTTCACCGCCGCGGTAATCACGTCGCCCAAGCCCGCCACCAATCCGGCATCACCGCCCAGCGGCAGGATGCACGTAAGCTGGCGCGCGCCGGAATTGTCGGCGACCGTCAGCCATGTCCGCATCTGAACCATTTGCGTGCTCCCTTATGCGTTTCGCCGCCGGAATTCTCAGGCGACGCGCGTCGTCCGCGCGACCACTTCCAGCAGCCGCCAGCGCTTCAACTTCGAAAGCGGCCGCGAGGCCACGATGCGCACCGTGTCGCCGGGGCGCGCTTCGTTGTTTTCATCGTGCGCGTAATACTTCTTTGCCGACCGCACCACGCGTACATACAGCGGGTGCTTTACCGTGCGCACCACCTTGACCACGATGGTCTTCTGCATCTTGGCGCTGGTGACAACGCCGATCAGTTCCTGCCGCCGTCCGCTCTGTTCGTTCGCGGTTGCGGCTGCCTTCTCGTCCGTCATTTCGTCTTCCTCAGTTCCTGCTCTCGCAGCAAAGTCTTCACGCGCGCCAGTTCCTTGCGCGCCTCGCGCAACCGCTTCACGCCTTCGGTCTGCCCGGTGGTCAATTGAAACCGCAGCCGGAAAATCTGCTCGGCCAGCTCGCGCTGCTGGTGCTCGAGCTCGGGCGCATTCATCTGCCGGAATTTCTCTACGCGCCGCGGCATCAGAGTTCTCCCGCGCGGCTGACGAATTTGGTGCGAATCGGCAGCTTGTTGGCCGCCAGGCTCATCGCTTCGGTAGCCGAAGTCAAATCCACCCCGGACATCTCGAACATCACCCGGCCCGGCTTGACCACCGCAACCCAGTGCTCCGGTGGCCCCTTGCCCTTGCCCATACGCGTTTCAGCCGGCTTCTTGGTGAAGGGCTTGTCCGGAAAAACGCGAATCCACAATTTTCCGCCGCGCTTGATGAAGCGCGTGATGGCCACGCGCGCCGCCTCGATTTGCCGGTCGGTGATCCACGCGGGCTCGAGCGCCTTCAATCCATATTCACCGAAAGCCAGCGACGACCCGCGCCACGCTTTTCCATTGCGCCGGCCGCGCTGCTGCTTCCGGTACTTCACTTTTTTCGGCATCAACATATTCGTGTCCCTGTCGTCCGGCTTCTAGGATTCAACCGCCGCCGCGGCTTCCGTCTGAGCCTTGCGGCGCGGGATGTTCTCGCCCTGATAAATCCAGCACTTCACGCCGATCAATCCGTAGGTCGTTTGCGCTTCGGCCGTGCCGTAATCGATGTCCGCGCGCAGCGTTTGCAGCGGCAGACGCCCCTGCAGATACCATTCCTTGCGCGCGATTTCCGCGCCGTTCAAACGCCCCGCCACGCGCACCTTGATGCCCTTGCATCCAAAGCGCAGCGCCGAGTCCACCGACTTACGCATCGCCCGGCGGAAAGCCACGCGCTTTTCAAGTTGCAGCGCAATCGATTCGGCCACCAGTTGCGCATCCAGTTCCGGCCGGTGCACTTCCTGAATATCAATATGCACTTCGCGCTTGGTGCGCTTCTGCACTTCCTGCTTCAGCTTGTCGATTTCCGAGCCTTTGCGCCCGATGATGATTCCCGGCCGCGCGGTATGAATCCGGATGACCAATTTGTTCGCGGCGCGCTCGATATCAATCGTGCTCACACCTGCCGACTTCAGCTTCTCCTTCAATTGCTTGCGCAGGGCTACGTCTTCATGCAACAGGTCGGCATATTCGCGCTTCGCGAACCAGCGCGATTTCCAATCCTTGTTGTAGCCCAGCCGGAACCCGTACGGATGTGTTTTCTGCCCCACTCTTGCCTCCTACTTCTTGCCCTTCTTTTTCGGAGTCTGTTTCTGCGCCTGCGTCAGCGCCTTGCGCGCTTTGCGCACCGCGCCCTTCACGCCCTTCGACGCTTCCGCTTCCGCAGCCGCCGCGGCCGCGCGCGATTGTGCGGCGCGGTGATGTTCGGCCACGGAAACGACGATGTGGCTAAACCGCTTCTGATAACGGAATGCGCGGCCCATCGGCGCCGGGCGAATCCTCTTCATGCGCGGCCCTTCATTCACGAAGCAGCGCGCCACGAACAGCGAATCCACGTCGAGCGATTCGCCGGAATCTTCCGCCTTGCGCTCGGCGTTGGCGATCGCGCTGCGCAACACCTTCTCCACTTCCCGCGCCACGCGCTTCTTGGTGAACCGCAACGTCTGCAGCGCATCTTCGGCGCGGTGCCCGCGGATCAAATCCACCACCAGACGAGCCTTTTGCGGCGAGACGTGAATATATTTCGCCTGCGCCAGCCCTTCGATCGTCGCCTGCGTTTGTGCCAGGTCCGCCATCGCTTATGCCTTTGGCGCCGGAGCTGCCGGCGCGCTGCCAGCCGCCGGTGCTGCTCCCGCCGCCGGAACTCCTGCAGCCGCTGCAGCCCTCTCGAGCGCTGCTTTCACCGCGTGGCCTTTAAACGTACGCGTCGGCGCAAATTCCCCAAGTTTGTGTCCCACCATCTGCTCGGTGATGTATACGGGAATGAATTTCTTTCCGTTGTGCACCGCGATGGTGTGGCCGATAAAGTCCGGGACGATGGTCGAGCGCCGCGACCAAGTTTTCACAACCTTCTTCTCGTTGCGCGAATTCAGCCCTTCCACCTTGATCTTCAGGTGGTCGTCGACAAACGGGCCCTTCTTCAGCGAGCGTGGCATGCCTTCTCCGTTATTCTTTTCGTTTACTCTTCAACCCGGCGCAATTTCACCCACTGCGCGCGGCGAAATTTTCGAAATCCCCGGACCGGTCCCGGAACGCGGTGCGATAGCGGGCAGAACGGGCACACAAACCGCGTGCCCTGCGCGTTCGGAATCTTATCTACGATCACCGCCCAGCCCGGCCGGCAGAGCCGGAAGTGGACTTGCGGAGGCGGCACCAGCCGTGCGGCCAGCTTCGACAGCGGCTTGGCGGCCGGCTTGGCTTGCGGCTTCGCGGTGCGGCGCGCCGCGGTTGTTTTCCGCGCGGTGCGACTGCGTCGCGAGGTCCTGCGCGATGTGCGTGTGGCTGTCATCTTCGTCTCGATTCCCCGCCGCGCCGGAAACATTCTGACTGCTCCTGCTCTTGCTGCTGCTAGCCCTTTTCTCGCCGCTGGACGATCATCTTGCTCCCGCCGCGTTTCCGGCGGGTCTTCGCGCCCAGCGTCGGGAAACCCCACGGTGTCTGCGGATGGTTGCCCTTCACGCGGCCTTCGCCGCCGCCGTGAGGGTGATCCACCGGGTTCATGGCCACGCCGCGCACGGTCGGTCGAATGCCCAGCCAGCGCGACTTTCCGGCCTTGCCGTAGGTGATGTTTTCATGGTCGAGGTTGCCGATCTGCCCAACCGTCGCCATGCAATCCACGTGAAATTTTCGCGTTTCGCCCGAGGGCAGCTTCACCAGCGCCATGTCGCCCTCTTTGCTGAGCAGCTGCGCCGCGCCGCCGGCCGAACGCACGACCTGCGCGCCTTTGCCGGGCGCGAGTTCCAGGTTGTGCACCATCGTGCCGGGCGGAATGTGCCGGATCTGCAGCGCGTTGCCGGGAAGAATGTCGGCGTTCGCGCCGTTCTGCACCGTCATCCCCACTTCCAGGCCCACGGGATGCAGGATGTATCTCTTTTCGCCGTCGGCGTAATGCAACAGCGCGATGCGCGCCGAGCGGTTCGGGTCGTATTCGATCGACGCGACCTTCGCCGGGATTCCGATCTTCTCGCGGCGGAAATCGATCTTGCGGTACATCCTCTGGTGCCCGCCGCCGCGGTGCCAGATGGTCACTTCGCCGTGATTGTTGCGCCCGCCGGTGCGTTTCTGCGGCTCGAGCAGCGACTTCTCCGGCTCGTGCTTGGTGATTTCGCTCTTGTCGACCAGCGTAAGAAAACGCCGCGACGGTGTATAAGGTTTGAAAGTTTTTAGTGCCATCGTTCCCTCTTGCCTACTTCTGTTCCGGCTGCCTGCCGCGCCGTCATCCTGAGGGCCCGGTTTTTCAGGGGCCCGAAGGACCTCAGCGTTCAACGTTTGCAACAAATTTCGCTATGACCAGGCGACGCCTACAAATTCTCTGCGTACTCGATCATCTTCTCGCCCGGCGCCAGCTTCACGTACGCCTTCTTCCAATCCCGTCGGTAACCTTCCGCGCGCCCGCGCCGCCGGAATTTTCCGTGAAACGCCGCGGTACGCACCGCAGCTACCTTTACTTTGAAAATCGTCTGCACCGCTTCTTTGATTTCCGTTTTCGTTGCGTCCGTCGCCACTTCGAATACCACGGTGTGTTGCGTCTCTTTCACGCCCAGGCCCTTCTCGGTGATGATGGGGCGCTTGATCACTGTGTACGGCCGCGTGGTCATCGCTTATTCCTTCTTGCCTTTTGGCTTCGCCGGCGCCTTGGCCTTGGCTTTCGGCTTCGCGGCAGCCTTCGCTGGGCGCGCGGACTTCTCGGCCTTGGGCTTCGCTGCGGATTTCGTCTCGCTGGCCGCGGGCTTGGCCGCAGCGCCTGCGATCTGCACCGGCGCGTCGGCCCGTTTCGTCTTCGTTACCGCCAGCGAGCGGCTCAACTTTTCCGCCGCCGGCCGCGAGATCATCAACCGGTCGTGCCGCAGCAGGTCGTAAGGCTCTAGCGCGATGGTCTGCACCAGCTTCACGCCTTCGAGATTGCGGCTGGCCTTGCCGAGATTCTCGTTCTCGCCGGTATCCACCAGCAAAATTGTGCGGCTCTCGTCATCCAGCTTGGTGAGCTGCTCGCGGAACGCCTTGGTCTTGTGCGTCTCGAGCGACCACGCCTCAATCACCGTCAATTTCTCTTCTTTCAGCTTCGAAGAAAGCGCCGAGCGCAACGCGCCTGCGAGCATTTGCCGCGGCACTACGTAGTCGTAACTCCGCGGGCGCGGCCCGTGCACCGTGCCGCCGTGGCGCCACAGCGGCGAGCGGATCGACCCGATACGCGCGCGGCCCGTGCCTTTCTGCCGCCAGAGCTTGCGGCCCGCGCCGCTCACTTCGCCCTTGTCTTTCGTTTTGTGCGTGCCCGCCCGCGCCTTGTTCAGGTAATGCCGCACGGTCTCATGCAGCAGGTGCGGGTTGACGCGCGCCGCAAAAACTTCGTCGGAGAGTTCGACCTGTCCGACCTTCTTGCCTTCGAGATTTTTCACGTCCACGACTGGCATGTTCTTCTCGCTATTTTCCGTGTTTCGCTTTGCGAATCAGGATGTACGCGCCTGCCGGGCCCGGAACCGCGCCGCGCACCAGCATCAAATTTTCTTCCGCGTCGATTTTCACCACTTTCAAATTCTTCGAAGTGCCGCGCTCGTTGCCCATGTGCCCCGGGAAATGCTGCCCCTTCCACACGCGCGAAGGAAACGAACTCGCTCCGATTCCGCCGGGCGCTCGGTGGAACATGGACCCGTGCGATGCGTCGCCGCCGCGGTAATGCCAGCGCTTCACGCCGCCGGCGAAGCCTTTGCCCTTGCTCACTCCGGTTACATCCACCAGCTCGCCCGCCGCGAAGCCGTCCACCAGCACGCGATCGCCGGCCTTGGTCTCGTCCTTCGATTCCTCGAGCCGTATTTCGCGCACGAAGCGCATCGGAGCGACGCCGGACTTCTTGAAATGCCCGGTCATCGCTTTCGTCAGCCGCTGCGGCTTGATGAATTCCACCAGGCCTAATTGCACCGCGTCGTAGCCGTCCTTCTCTTTATTGCGCCGCTGTACCACGACGCACGGCCCCGCCTGCAGCACCGTGCACGGCACGGCCAGGCCGTCGTCGGTGAAGTACTGCGTCATTCCCAGCTTGATTCCCAGAATTCCTGTCACGCCCATCGTCGTCGCTCTCTCCGGCTATTTCGTTGCGTGCTCGCGCCCGAACGCTTTGATTTCCACGTCCACGCCCGGCGGCAGATCGAGTTTCATCAGCGCGTCCACCGTGTCCGGCGTGGGCCCGAGTATGTCGATCAGCCTCTTGTGCGTGCGCATCTCGAATTGCTCGCGCGATTTCTTGTCCACGTGCGGCGAGCGCAGCACCGTCCAGCGGTTGATCACCGTCGGCAATGGAATCGGCCCGGCCACATCTGCACCAGTGCGTTTGGCCGTCTCGACGATGTCCTTCGTGGACTGGTCAAGCAAGCGGTGGTCGTAAGCTTTCAGGCGAATCCGAATTTTTTCTCCGTTGGGCATGGGTTACTCGATGATCTCAGTCACGGCGCCGGCGCCTACCGTGTGCCCGCCTTCGCGAATCGCGAAGCGCAAGCCCTTCTCCAATGCGACCGGCGTGATCAGCGCCACTTCCACCGACACGTTGTCGCCCGGCATCACCATCTCCACACCCGTCGGCAGCTTCACATCTCCCGTCACGTCCGTGGTGCGGAAATAAAACTGCGGCCGGTACCCCGTGAAAAACGGCGTGTGCCGTCCACCTTCTTCCTTCGTCAGCACGTACGCTTCAGCCTTGAACTTCGTGTGCGGCGTGATCGATCCCGGCTTGGCGATTACCTGCCCGCGCTCCACATCCTCTTTTTCCGTGCCGCGCAGCAGCAATCCCACGTTGTCGCCCGCGATTCCTTCATCCAGCAGCTTCCGGAACATCTCCACGCCCGTCACCACTCTCTTCACCGTCGGGCGGAAGCCCACAATTTCCATTTCCTCGCCCACCTTCACCTTGCCGCGCTCCACTCTTCCCGTCACCACCGTGCCGCGACCGGAAATCGAAAAAATATCTTCAATCGGCATCGCGAACGGCTTGTCCACATCCCGCTGCGGCAACGGTATGTACTTGTCCACCGCTTCCATCAATTCCAGAATCGACTTCTCCCACTTCGCGTCGCCCTCGAGCGCTTTGAGCGCCGAGCCCTTAATCACCGGCACCGTGTCGCCCGGAAATTGATACTTCTTCAGAAGATCGCGAACCTCGAGTTCCACCAGTTCGAGCAACTCGGGATCTTCCACCACGTCGCATTTGTTCAGGAAAACGACGATGGCGGGCACGCCCACTTGCCGCGCCAGCAGGATGTGCTCGCGCGTTTGCGGCATTGGTCCGTCCGTCGCCGCTACCACCAGGATCGCGCCGTCCATCTGCGCCGCGCCGGTGATCATGTTCTTGATGTAGTCGGCGTGGCCCGGGCAATCGATGTGCGCGTAATGGCGATTGGCCGTCTCGTACTCCACGTGCGCCACCGCAATGGTGATGCCGCGCTCGCGCTCTTCCGGCGCGTTGTCGATCGAATCGAACGCCCGGAATTGCACCTTCGCATTGGACTTCGACAGCACTTTGGTGATCGCCGCCGTCAATGTCGTCTTGCCGTGGTCGATGTGCCCGATCGTCCCCACGTTCACGTGCGGCTTACTGCGCTCGAATTTCTCCTTCGACATGTCTCGTTTCGCTCCTCTATCGTTCTGCTATCTGTTCGATTTCGCCGAAATTGAATGCCGCCTAAGTCGCGACCTTGCCCGTAGCCTTGGCGATCACTTCTTCCGAAACCGCGTTGGGCGCCTGCGCGTAATGCGAAAAATGCAACGAGAAGCTGCCGCGGCCCTGCGTGCGGCTGCGCAAATCCGTCGCATACCCGAACATTTCCGCCAACGGCACTTCTGCGCGAATCACGTGGCTCCCGAGACGATTCTCGGTTCCCTGCACGGCCGCGCGCCGTGAATTCAAATCGCCGAACACCTGGCTCAAATATTCTTCCGGCACCACAACTTCAATGCGCATAATCGGCTCGAGCAGCTTCGGCACCGCGCGCCGGCAAGCTTCCTTAAACGCCATCGACCCCGCAATCTTGAACGCCATCTCCGAGCTGTCCACTTCGTGATACGAGCCGTCAATCACCATCGCGGCCATATCCACCATTTCGTAGCCGGCCAGGACGCCGGTCTCCATCGCTTCGCGCACGCCATTTTCAATCGGAGGAATAAATTCTTTGGGAATCGATCCGCCAATAATCTTGTCGATGAACAGCAGCCGGTGCTCCTTGTCGAAGCGCCACTTCCCGCCCTTGCCCGCAATACTCTTCGCCAACTGGTCCAATTCATCCGTGGACATATCGTGCATGTCCTCGTGCGCCGCGTTCGGCATCGGATGCACGGTCAACTTCACGTGTCCGTACTGCCCGCGCCCGCCGGTCTGCTTGATGTATTTCCCTTCCGCTTCGGCAACTTTGGTGATCGTTTCGCGATAAGCCACCTGCGGCCGGCCGACATTGGCCTGCACGCTGAACTCGCGCATCATGCGGTCCACGATAATTTCCAGGTGCAACTCGCCCATGCCGGAAATCAACGTCTGGCCGGTATCTTCGTCGGTATGCACGCGGAACGTGGGATCTTCCTGCGCCAGCTTGGCCAGCGCCGCGCCCATTTTTTCCTGATCGGCCTTGGTCTTCGGCTCAATCGCCACGGAAATCACCGGCGCCGGGAAATCAATCGACTCGAGAACGATGGGCTTGTCTTCGTCGCACAGCGTGTCGCCGGTCGTCACGTTCTTCAGACCCACGCAAGCCGCGATATCACCCGCTTCGATCGATTCAATTTCTTCGCGCTTATTCGCGTGCATCCGCAGCAAACGCCCGATGCGCTCGCGCGTTTTCTTCGACGAGTTGTAAACGCTCATCCCCTGCTTCAGCACGCCCGAATACACGCGGATATAAGTCAAATGGCCGACATACGGATCGGTCATGATCTTGAATGCCAGCGCGCAAAACGGCTGATCGTCGCTCGCGCGCCTCAACACCGGCTCGGTGCCGCCAAGGTCCACGCCTTCCACCGGTTTCACATCCACCGGCGACGGCAAGAAATCAATCACCGCGTCCAGCAGCGGCTGAATCCCTTTATTCTTGAAAGCAGCCCCAGCCACTACCGGCACGAGCTTCAGCGCCAGCGTCGATCGCCGCAGCGACTCGCGCAATTCCGCCGGCTCGAGCTTGTGCTGCTCCAGATATTTCGCCAGCACGGCGTCATCGTGCTCGGCGATATACTCCACAACTTTCTCGCGATGCTCTTTGTAAAATTCCGGGCTGAGCGCCGAAGCCTTAATTGCCGCGGCAACTTCCGGCCGATCCTTCTGAAACGCCGGATCCCACAGCTTATCGAGCGAAATCGTTTCGTATTCCGCGCCGAGCGTCTCGTCTTTCCAGATAATCGCCCGCTCTTCGATGAAATCAATCACGCCGATGAAGGAATCTTCTTTTCCGATGGGATACTGCAGAGGAACGGGGTGGGCCGAAAGCCGCTGGCGCATCGAGCGGATCGAATGGTCGAAATCCGCGCCGACGCGGTCCATCTTATTAATGAACGCAATCCGTGGCACGCGATACTTGTCCGCCTGCCGCCACACAGTTTCCGATTGCGGCTGCACGCCCGCCACCGCGTCAAACACCGCCACCGCACCGTCCAGCACGCGCAGCGAGCGTTCCACTTCCACGGTGAAATCCACGTGTCCCGGCGTATCAATAATATTGACGCGATAATTCTTCCCGAGGCGCTTCCAGGAAGCCGTCGTCGCCGCGGACGTGATCGTAATCCCGCGCTCGCGTTCCTGTTCCATCCAATCCATCGTCGCGGTGCCGTCGTGCACTTCGCCGATCTTGTAAGTCACACCCGTATAAAACAGGATGCGCTCGGTGACGGTCGTCTTCCCCGCATCGATATGCGCCATGATCCCGATGTTTCGGGTGTCCGCGAGTTGGTATTGCCTTGCCATGTCTTTAGTTCTTGTCCTTTACCAGCGTCGTCGTCGTTACCAACGATAGTGCGCGAAAGCCTTGTTGGCCTCCGCCATGCGGTGCACGTCTTCTTTCTTCTTCACCGCTCCGCCGCGTCCATTCGCCGCATCCATCAATTCCTCAGCCAGCTTGTTCTCCATCGATTTCCCGGCCCGCTGCCGCGCGTACAACACGATCCAATGAATCGCCAGCGATTGCTTGCGGTAAGGATTCACTTCCACCGGCACCTGATAGTTCGCGCCGCCCACGCGCCGCGTCTTCACTTCCAACACCGGCCGGCAATTGTCCACGGCCTTCTTGAAAATCTTCAGCGCGTCGTCGTTGGTCTTCGACGCCACTTGCTCCATCGCGCGGTAAAAAATCGTCTGCGCCGTCGAGCGCTTCCCGTCATACATCATCGAGCTGATAAATTTCTGCACCAGGTCGCTGCCGTAAACGGCATCGCCAGGAATCTTGCGCCGTAGCACCCAGCCTTTACGCGGCATCTTTCAAATCTCCTATTTCTGAGCGGCTTTGGGCCGCTTGGCGCCGTATTTCGAGCGCCCCTGCTTGCGATTCTCCACTCCCGCCGCATCGAGCGTTCCGCGAATAATGTGATACCGCACTCCCGGCAAATCCTTCACGCGCCCGCCGCGCACCAGAACGATCGAGTGCTCCTGCAAGTTGTGTCCAATGCCGGGAATGTACGTGGTGACTTCATGCGAATTCGTCAGGCGGGCTCGAGCAACCTTGCGCAAAGCCGAGTTCGGCTTCTTCGGCGTCTGCGTATATACGCGCACGCACACGCCGCGCTTCTCCGGACATCCCTCGAGCGCCGGAGACTTCGTCTTCGTCCGCATCTGCTCGCGGCCGTGACGTACCAATTGCGCAAAAGTCGGCACGCTACTTCCTCCCTCACCGGCTCAAATTTCTGATTTACCGCGCGCATATACACCGGCGCGCAGCTGGTTTGAGGTGACAGAACAGAAAAGCCGAACTGCGACCCCGAAGGAACTACATGAAACTCCGCGCAGGCGCATCCATCTATTTTTCCCCACGCCTGGGTAAAGCGGAGAGGCTCTCACGGCTTTGCGGGGCTGGCGCCCCATTTCGGCCGTTCTTCTTACCCCGTTCCTTCGTACTCTGTTCCGGGGCGGAAGATCTACCCAACGCCACCACACACGACAAGGGCCAAAGCCCACAATGCAACCGCAAGAGTATAGGTAAATCTAAACATCGTGTCAACTCGAAATCCTGTGGAAAGTCTGAGGATTCCACAGGTTGCGGACATTCCAGGGATGCCACCTCGAAAAGTCGTATGTCGCCTACCACGGATGCTGAAGGCCGTCCATCACTGCGGTTGCCCCGTCGACTCAGCCGATCAGGTATCGGAGCAGCCGTACTTCGCACCCGAACGCGACCCAACTAATTTAAAATCAATGAATTACGACAAAACCACCATTTTCATCCGATCCCAGCCGCCCACTCTCCCACCCGCCGCAAACTGTCACCTCCTCGAAACTGATTCACTCCGCGAGCTTTACCGCTTCCCAAGCCTGCCTTAAACTGAAAATCGCTCGTGCTCAAGCTTGAGGAAAATATCTTGAAATTTTTATTTTGCGCCAGTGCCGCAATCCTCTCGCTGGCCTTGACATCCTTCGCTCAGCAACCGGCCTCGCCCCCGGCGCCCGGCTCGCCGCCGTCAGCTCCCGGCCAGAAATCCGCAACTCCCGATTTCAGCAAAGAGCCCATCGTCATCGAAAAATTCCTCACCACCATTCGCTTCGAAAACGACGGCACCGGCGAACGCGACCAGCAGCTCCGCGCCCGCGTCCAAAATCAAATCGGCGTCCAGCAACTCAGCGAGCTAGTCTTCAGCTACAACGAAGCCAACGAACAAGTCGAGTTGCGCCATCTTCGCGTCGAGAAGACCGACGGCACCATCGCCACGGCCACCGAAAAAGACATCAAAGATGTCACCGCGCAGATCGCTAACGACGCCCCGGCTTACACCGATCTAAAAGAAAAACACATCATCGTCCCGGCCCTCGCTCCCGGCGTAGTCATTGACTACGACGTCGTCACCCGCATCACCAAGCCCCTCGCGCCCAACGAATTCTGGTACAAGCACCACTTCGCCCAGCAGATCATCGTTCTCGATGAAGAGCTCGAAATCAATGTTCCCGCCGCCCGCAAAATCAATTTGCATTCCACCGACCCGCATTTCACTCAGGAAGTCCGCGACGCCCGCAAAATCTACCTCTGGAAGCGCGCCAATCTATCGAGCGCGCCAATCGAAGTCTCAGCAGAAAAGAAAGGCGGAGAAGCCGAAAATCCTCCGGCCACTGTCGAGCTATCTTCCTTCGCATCGTGGAATGATGTAGCTCGCTGGTACGCCGCCCTCGAAAAGGGCCGCTCCACTCCCACGCCGGAAATCCGCGCCAAAGTTCTAGAGCTCACTTCGCACGCCACAACTACCTCCGCGAAAATTCAAGCTCTCTACGCTTACGTCTCCAAAAATATCCGTTACGTCAGCCTCCCCTTCGGCCTCGGCCGCTATCAACCGCACACCGCCGCCGAAGTTTTCGCCAATCAATACGGCGATTCCAAAGACAAGCACGCTCTTCTCGCTGCCATGTTCGCTGCAATCGGCGCCCACGCCGACGCCGCGCTAATCCCCTCCGCGCACAAGCTCGACGCGCAAATTCCCTCCCCAACGCAATTCGATCACCTGATCACCGCCATCCCCTCGCCAGCCGATCCCACAAAAATCACCTGGCTCGATACCACCGCCGAAGTCGCGCCCTATCGCTATCTAGTTCCCTCTCTCCGCGGCAAGAAAGCACTAATCATCGCAGCCGACGGCACTGCTCGCATCCTCGCGACTCCCGCCGACCCTCCGTTCCATTCCTCTCAAGTCGTCGAAATCGAAGGCCGCGTCAGCGATCTCGGCAAACTCACCGCTTCCATCCTCTATCGCCTTCGCGGCGACAATGAATTCGCCCTCCGCGCCGCTTTCCGCCGCGCGCCCGAAGCTCAGTGGAAACAAATCGGCCAGACCATGGCGCTTCTCGACGGCTTCCACGGAGAAATCACCAAAGTCGAAACCAGCGATCCCACCGCCACCGAAAAGCCCTTTGAAATGACGCTCGGCTACACACAAAGAAGTTTTCTCGATTGGTCCAGCAAGAGTTCGAAGCTAGCCCTACCTCTTCCGACGCTTGGCATGCCCGACCCGCCCGCCGACAGCAAATCCCCCATCTTAATCGGCGCCGCGCTCGACGTTTCACTGCGCCTGAAACTCACGCTTCCGGCCAACGAAGCCGCCCGCGCCCCCGTCAGCGTCACGGTCACGCGCGATTACGCCGAGTATCGCGCCACCTACGAAGTCCATGGCAATCAGCTCACTGTCGAGCGCGCCATTCGCTTCAAGCTCCACGATCTTCCCGCAACGCGCGCCGCCGACTATCAAGCCTTCACTCGCGCCGTAGAAGCCGACGAAAATCAATTCGTCGCCATCGAAAATTCCGCCACCGGCGCTCCGGAAGTCCCGGCATCCGCAACCGCCGACGATCTCGTCGAAGCCGGCGCCGCGGCTCTCGAATCGGGCAATGCCGCGCAAGCCATCGCGCTTCTCCGCCGCGCCGGAACTCTCGATCCCAAGCGCAAAGACATTTGGGACAGCATCGGCCTCGCCTATCTCCGCTTGCATCAACTGGACGAGGCCATCGCCGCATTCAAAAAGCAGCTCGATATCGATCCCGCCGATTCCAACGCCAACAACTATCTCGGCGTCGCTCTCGTGCAGCAGGAAAAATTCGCCGAAGCCGCCGCCGCCTTCAAAAAGCAGATCGACATCAATCCGCTCGACAATTTCGCCCACGCCTCGCTTGGCCTTCTGCTCGAGCAGCAAAAAAAGTTCGCTGAAGCCTTGCCCGAACTCGACAAAGCTGCCGTGCTCACGCCGGACAATCCGCAACTCCAAGTCAGCCTCGGCAACGCCTATCTGTCTCTCGGAAAAACCACCGAAGCGACGGCGGCCTTCGACAAAGCTGTGGAACTCTCGCCCACGCCCGAAATCTGGAACAACATCGCCTACGATCTGGTCCAAAAGAATTTCAATCTCGAAAAAGCCCAGACCTACGCGCAATCCGCCGTGGACGCAACCGCGGCCGCGCTCCGCAACATCGACATCAATCACCTGACCAACAACGATCTCGCCGAAGTCCAAAACATCGGCGCCTATTGGGACACCCTAGGCTGGATTCATTTCACCCGCGGCGATATCGAACACGCCGAGCCATTCCTCCGCGCCGCTTGGCAACTAACGCAAAACGGCGACGTAGGCGATCACCTCGCCCAACTCTACGAAACGCAAAACAAGAAGGACGACGCCATCCGCACCTACGCACTAGCCGCAGCCGCCCCACACGCCGAAGCCGATTCCCGCGCCCGCCTGGCAAAATTGCTAGGCGACCCTGCAAAGGCAGATGATGCCGTAAAATCCGCAGCAAACGATTTGATCGCCGAGAGAACTTTTACGATGAACAAATCGGGAGAGGAAACCGGCGAAGCCGAGTTCTATATTCTCGTAGTCCCAACCGAAAAATCCGCCAAGGTAGAATCCGTAAAATTCCTAACCGGCGACAATTCCCTGCGCCAAGCCACAACCCAAATCCGGACAATCGATTTCGGCAACATAGAAACCACAAGCCCGCCAACAAAACTCCTACGCCGCGCCAAGCTAACCTGCCCCGCTGCCGCAAAATCCTGCACGCTGCAACTAGATCGCCCCGAAGAAGTCCGCGCCGTGAACTAAAAGGAAACCGCAAATATCCCACCCGAAGAGCCGCGAGAGAGTGTTTTCGGAGGGAGCCCCCGCATTCATGCGGGGGAAGGAGCGCTTCAGCGCTCCGGGAACGGGGCGCCATTTTTAACAATGCGCTTTAGCGCTGGGCCTCGCCGTTTTTCCGTCCTCTTCGTAGGGGCGTCCGCCCCAGCCGCGCAATCGAACCCTGCAAATTCATTGGCGCCTGCCAAAAAATTCCCGCCGCCACTGCCACCCAACCCGCCAAACAAGATTCGTATTCATCCCGAACCCGCCAGCTCAAGACGCTGTCATCCCGAACCCGATTTATCGGTGAGGGATCTGCATTTTCTTGCTGTGCGCTAAATCAAACAATCCGAGGAGAGTTCGCAATTTCTCTGCAGCACTTCGCCTGAGGAAACCATCCACCCCGCCTACTTAAACTCCAATACTTCCTTCTCCTTCGCCGCCGAAAGATCCTCAATCTTCTTCGTCTCCTGATGCGTCACCTTCTCCAATTCCTCGAGCGACCTCTTCCTCTCATCCTCGCTGATCTTCTTCTCTTTCTCCAATTTCTCCACCGCTTCCTTGATATCCCGCCGGATATTCCGCACCGCCGTCCGGTGATTCTCCAGCACCTTGTGAATGTGCTTCACCAAATCCTTGCGCCGCTCCTCCGTCAAAGAAGGAATCGGCACGCGCACCACTTTTCCGTCACTCGACGGAGTCAATCCCAAATCCGAAGTGCGAATGGCCTTGTCGATCAGCGCCAGCGCTCCCGGATCCCACGGCGCAATCATAATCACCGTCGGGTCCGGCACCGACATCGTCCCTAGCTGATTCAGCGGCATCGGCGTCCCGTGATAATCCACGCGGATCGCATCCAGCAGCGACACATTCGCCCGCCCCGTCCGCACGCTCGCCAAATCCTTCCGAAAATCTTCGACCGCCTTCTCCATCCGCAAGCGCGCCTGCGCCAGTGCATCCTTCGTAGTGGCAATCGTAGTCATGAACTTTCGTCTCCCAAGTCCGGGAAGAATTTCAGAAAAATCAGCCGCTCACTCCGCCTGCACTAAGGATCCCACCTTCTCCCCCATCACCACCCGCCGCAAATTCCCCGAAACATTCATATCAAACACAATGATCGGCATCTTGTTGTCCATGCACAGCGAAATGGCCGTCGAATCCATCACCGAAAGCCCCTTCTGCAGCACGTCAATGTAAGAAATCTTCTCGAATCGCTTCGCCGTCTTCACTTTCTCCGGGTCCGCATCATAAACGCCGTCCACGCGCGTCGCTTTCAAAATCACCTGCGCCTTGATTTCCATCGCCCGCAGCGCCGCCGCCGTATCTGTCGAAAAATAGGGATTCCCCGTCCCCGCCGCAAAAATCACCACGCGGTCTTTCTCCAGGTGCCGCGTCGCGCGCCGCCGTATGAACGGCTCGGCCACCTGATGCATCTCAATCGCGCTCATCAACCGCGTGTAGCATCCCATTTTTTCGAGCGCGTCCTGCAGCGCCAGTCCGTTGATCACCGTCGCGAGCATCCCCATGTAATCGCCCGTCGCGCGATCAATGGCAAACGACTTCTGCCGCCCGCCACGAAAAATATTCCCCCCGCCGACGACGATCGCAATCTTGACGCCAAGATCGTGCACCGCCTTGATCTCGCGCGCCAGCGCGATCACCGTCTCGGCGTGAATCCCCGATCCCGAAGGCCCTTGCAGCGACTCACCCGAAATCTTCAGCACCACGCGCTGATACACCAGCGCCTTCTTCTCTTCCTCCGCCGCGCGTTTCACCGTCTGTACTTTCGCCATGCTCCGCCGTCTTTCCCTCTGCTGGCGCGCATTGTAACAGAGATTCGCTAACGCCAACCCGTCGCGCCGGCAGTTTCCTCTGCAAGTCTCGTTCCGCGCCGCGCCCCAAAATGAACCGGCCCGCCGCAGCGGGCCGTCGCAGTAAGCTTCTTGTAGCGCCGGGCTTTTAGCCCGGCATCTTCGCACCTCGCCGTCGCCTAAACCTCAAGCCGGCGCCGGCACATCCCCAGCAGCCACCGGAGCCGCAGGCGCCGCCCCATCCCCTTCGCCGACCTTGAATCGCGCAAAGCGACGCACCGCGATATTCTCGCCCACCTTGGCGATGGCCTGATCGATCAACTCCTTCACCGTCACGCTCTCATCGCGGATGAAGTGCTGCTCGTAAAGGCAATTCTCCTCGTAAAATTTTTCCATCTTCCCGTTCACGATTTTCTCGATCACGTTGTCGGGCTTTCCGGTCTGCTTCGCCTGATCCTTATAAATATCCCGCTCGCGATCCAAAATTTCCTGCGTCACTTCCTCGCGCTTCAAAAATCTCGGATCAAGCGCCGCAATGTGCATGGCCACATCGTGGCAAAGCTTCTGAAAATCTTCGGTGCGCGCCACAAAGTCGCTTTCGCAGTTCACTTCCACCAGCACGCCGATTTTTCCGCCGGCGTGAATGTAATATCCGACCATACCTTCGCTGGTCGCGCGCTGCGCTTTTTTCTGCGCCGCGGCCTGCCCCTTCTTGCGCAGCACGTTGATGGCCTGCTCGATGTCGCCCTTCGTCTCGAGCAAGGCCTCGCGGCACGCCGCGAATCCCGCGCCGGTGCGCTCGCGCAGCTCTTTCACCAGTTGCGCAGGAATATTCGGCCCTCCGGATTGCGTGGTCATATCGTCGTTTTTTCCTTCCCAGTTGAACTCAGGTTTCTTCGAGGGAACGTGAAGATCAACAGGCCATCGAAGCGTCAGGCCTTGGTTTTCGATTCTTCCTCGCCGGGCGCCGCCGCATCCTCGGCCGCAGCCGCGGCGAGAACTTCAGCCGGCTCGACTTCCGCGAAGTCGCCCTCCGGCTTCTCGTATTTTTCGTACGCGCTGGTGTCCACATAATCGACTTTTTCCGTCAGGTCAGCGCCTTCGGTAGTCTTCTGATCCGCGATCTGCGTGCGTTCATACAGTTGCCGCCCGGAGATCACCGCGTCGGCGATCTTAGAAGTGAAAAGTCGAATCGCGCGCAGTGCATCGTCGTTCCCCGGAATCACCACGTCCACGATATCCGGATCGCAATTGGTGTCCACGATCGCCACCACCGGCACGCCCATTCGCCGCGCCTCGCGCACCGCAATCTGCTCGTTGTTCGGATCGATCACGAACATCGCATCCGGCAGGGTCGCCATATTTTCGACGCCGGCAAAATTCTGCTGCAAGTGTTTCAACTCGCGCTCCAACCGCGCCGCTTCTTTCTTCGGCAAATCGGCCATGCGCCCGTCCTCGACCATGGCTTTCAACAGCTTCAGCCTCTTGATCGATTTCTGCAGCGTCACCCAATTCGTCAGCGTCCCGCCCAGCCAGCGATGCTGCACGTAGAACATTCCGCTGCGCGTCGCTTCCTCGACGATCGCTTCCTGCGCCTGTCTTTTCGTTCCCAGAAAAAGTACTGTGCGGCCCTGCGCGGTGAGCTCGGAAACGTACCGAGCGGCTTCGCGGAACATCTTCAGCGTCTTTTGAAGATCGATGATGTGAATTCCATTGCGTTCCCCGAAAATATATTCCTTCATCTTCGGGTTCCAACGTCGCGTCTGATGGCCGAAATGGACGCCGGCCTCCAGAAGCTCCTTCATCGTAATTTCGACTGCCAATTTTCCTCCTCTGTGAAAGGGACGCTTGTTTGACCGCCCGCCAGATCACTCGAGCGGCAGCGTCCTTTTGTGCCGGTCCGAATCCGGCCGTGAATTTTTATATCTACTTCTATTTCGTCGAAAAAACCGCCAGCCGTCACCCTGAGGCCGCTGTCTGGCCCAAGGATCTCAGCGTAAACCCGGGCAACTTCCAATCTCTACCGCTTGCTGTACTGGAATCGCCGCCGCGCGCCCTTCTGCCCGTACTTCTTGCGCTCTTTCATTCTCGAATCGCGGGTCAAGAATCCGTTCTTGCGCAATGCTGGCCGCAGCTCGGGACTGAAAATCGAAAGCGCGCGCGACAATCCCATGCGCACCGCTCCAGCCTGCCCGCCAACTCCGCCGCCCTTCACCGTCGCAGCAACCTCGACTTGATCCTGCATCTGCGTGAATTTCAACGGCTCAACCGCCGCCGTGTGCCACGCCACATTCTTGAAATATTCATCCACAGGCCGGCCGTTCACGGTGAATCGCGCCGCTCCAGGCTTCACATAAACGCGCGCCACAGCTTCGCGCCGCCGCCCCGTGCCGTAGAATTTTTTGATGCCGCCGTAAGTCAAAGTCGCGCTCAAATTTCATCTCCTCGCTTGTGCTGCTTCATTCTCGGTGGCCGCTGCTTCAACCGCGGCGCTTTTTTGCGCTTCTCGAATCAAGAAGCTGCAGATTCTTCACTTCGTTCAGAATGACAACGAAGAGAAGATTCTCCGAGACAGTTGTTCCGCGCCTGTTCTCGGATCGCAGCTAGAGCGTGATCGGCTGAGGTTTCTGTCCGGCGTGGCGCAACAGACCCTTCTCACCAGCATACACGCGCAATTTTTTCGCGCGCTTAGCACGCAGCTTGTTCTTCGGCAACATGCCCAGCACAGCCTCGCGGATTACTTCCGCAGGCTGCCTCTCCAACATCCGGCGAATGGGAATTTCCTTCAACCCGCCGGGATGACCGCTATGATGCCGGTAAATTTTCTGGTCAATCTTGTTGCCGGTCAAGCGCACGCGCTCGGCGTTGATCACCACCACGTGATCGCCGCAATCGAGATGCGGCGTGAATTGCGGCTTGTCCTTGCCGATCAAAATCCGCGCGATGCGCGTCGCCAACCGCCCGAGCACCTGGCCGTTGGCGTCCACCACAAACCAATTTTTCCCGAGCGTCAGCTCGTCAACTTCCCGGCCCTTCGCTACATACGTCCGCATGCGCCCAGTCACACCTTTCCTGTCAGAGACAAACCCTAAGATTAAGGGATGTCTCGATTCTTGTCAACGCAAAGGCCGGAGGCGCGCCGGGCGCGGCGATGGTGCTTTTGCGGCCGCTGGCGGCGAGGCCGGATCGGGCGTGTTGCCTTTGATTGTTTTGGCCGGCAAAACCCGCAATTCCTGGCTTCGATTTTCTTTCGACTGCAAAGTGCGAAAGGCGCAGTTTGTATCGATTAGAAATGAGCCCGGCCGTTTGTTTTGAGGGGGTTAGCGGGGATTCTAATTTTGGAATTGTATCGATTAGAATTCCGGAGGGCCTTCCCTTCCCGCTAATTTTGCGCCCCGACTCGTTCTCCTCCTTTCGATTACAGCGCCTTAGGTTAGCACAGAGTAATCGAATGGTCAATATGAATGTGACGACTACACCCCCTGTGTAGAGCAGGGGATATTCGGGGAGATTTTGTTACGAAATGGGTCATTCGCTTCCGTGGGCCGTGGCACTGCGGTTGAAATAAACTCATCTCATAAATAGACTACGTGGCCGATGCCAGTCTCCTCAGGAGCTAAAGAGTCTGTATGAGACCTCGACGAGACATACCTCAGCGGCTAAAGCCGCGCTGATTTTTCAACATTGGCGGCACGGCTGAAGCCGTGCCCTGACAATTCATCTCAGTTCTCACACAGGCTCGAAGGCCCTTGATTCTAGGGGCGATTTAATGTCGGAGCTTCCTCCTTCGCCGAGGCTACGGAGGACAGGAAAGCTCCGCTCCCCTAAAGAGTATTTATGGGATGACTTCATCACAACATCAGCGTATATACTTGCGCGCACGTAGTTCGACTTCCCGTTCGAACTTCGAGAATTTCAACAGGAGATGACATGAAGAGAATTGCAGGAATTGTTTTGTTGGTGGCGGCGTGCGCCGGGTTGGTCTTTGCCCAAGACAAGATGGCCCCAGCCAAAGCCCCAAGCACCGCCGAAACCGTCAAGCAACTTGAACGCGATTGGATCGCCGCGGAAAAAGTCGGCGATGCCGACCGACTCAGTCAAATTATCGCCGACGATTGGGTCGCTCTTGGCCCCGATGGCAGCACCATAGCGAAGCAGGCTTTCATCGCCGACTACAAGTCCGGCAAGTCCAAGGTCGAGAGCTTCGAAATTGGCCCCATGACCGTGAAGGTGATGGGCAACGTCGCGGTCGTCCAGGGCAGCGACACCGAAAAGAGCGTGACGGAAGGAAAAGATTCCAGCGGCAAATATGTGTGGATGGATGTGTTCGAGAAGCGCGAGGGCAAGTGGCAAGCCGTCCGCTCCCAAAACGCCATGGTGAAGTAAGTTCGTGCGTTAGATTCCGAGAAGTCCAGCAGCGCGGTCGTAAACGGCCGGGCGCGACCCTGCGCCCGGTTTTCTTGCCTGCCTTTGAACTGCAGAGAAAAACGAAACTTGCAGTAGCTATCTTTTGAAGCTCCCTTCAATCCTTTAAGCGCAGGCAGGGTAAACAAGCTCCGTCCCTACGACCGAAAGCCGTGACGCGCGCGGATTCGATGCTAACTGGCGGGGCGCCTGCCTCGCAGCACCAGGCACTTCGCGACTATATCGTGCAGCGCCTGTTTTTGCTTCGTGAAACCGCAAAGGAGGTAGCCGATTCCGATCGTCATGGTGGATAAGCATTTCGCGACGGTCCGGCCGGCGGACCGGCCTAGCGTTAGGCGCCGGCCATCTAAATCGCCGACATGCAGCCCGACCACTAATTTACCAACGGTTCCCTGCCACCGCGAACTCTCCATCAACGCGGAGTAGATCATCAAGGTGAGGGTCGGTATTAGGAGCAGCGAGATGATCAATACGATTGTCCGAATGTCGTCATTCATTCTGAACGCTACGTGAATGAAAATAATGGTGAATGTGAGCACCCAGCCCACCGGAATGAACATTACAAAAGCATCGAGCAGGGTGGCGACAACGCGAAGCCAAAAACCCGCGTAAATGCGCGGAGGAACCGCGATCGCTGGGTGCTGCGCTTCCATGTTTCTTTGGCAATAGCATATCATCGCCAGCGTCCAAGCTGTTTCGTTCCCGCAACTGCATCTCTGCGCTGATCGACCTACGTATTCTCCGTGTTCTCCTTTGAGGGGAAAAGAGATCATGATTGTATCGCGCGGCGAGAGTTGTGCCCGCGATTGCGGCGCGCTTGTATAGAAGTAACACATATGTTACCATCTGGCTCGTTCGGGCTTGTCGAATATGTTGATGCGGCAGGGCGCAGCCCGTTCCGGCGGTGGTTCGAGCGACTGGACCCGCAGACGCGATCAAGAGTAATGATCGGGTTGCTGCGCCTGGGCGAAGGCAACTTCTCGAACGTGAAAAGCGTTGGTGGCGGCGTTTTGGAGTGCAGATTGAATTTTGGGCCTGGTTATCGAATTTATTTCGGCCGGGATGGAGAGGAGCTCATCATTCTTCTCGGTGGCGGAATGAAGCGTAGCCAGCAGAATGACATCGAAGCGGCCGCCGCAAATTGGGAGCGTTACAAACAAAAGAAAAAATGGAGGGGAACATGGCACTGACTCGGGACTTCAGAGAAACCATTTATGCGAACCTGCGGCGCGATCCGGCCTTCCGGCGCGCGCTGCTGCGGGAAGCGATCGAGGTCATGTTGGGGGGAGAGCTTGAGGTCGGCAAGGCAGTGCTGCGGGATTACGTGAATGGGACGATTGGATTCCGGGCACTGAGCGCGGCGACAGGGATACCGGTGAAGAGTTTGATGCGCATGCTCGGACCTAACGGAAATCCGCAGGCTGCGAATTTGTTTGAGATTGTGGCGCATCTGCAGAAGAAGGAAGGAATACGATTGCTGGCGCGGGCGGTGGCGAGGCGGCGGGGACGACCGCGGCATTCGCGAGTTGTGAAGCGGCGTCGCGCGCGGGGTTGAAACGCGAAGATGGAAGAGTCAAAAGCCCCACGCGCAAGTTCGGCGCATGGGGCACCCGGCTACTCAGCGATCAAGAACGTTTAGATCCTTAGCTTCGCTCAGGATGACAAACAAAGGCTACGGCACGAGCAAGAAAATGCAGATCCTTCGTCCGCCTAGGCGGACTCAGGATGACAGCCTTTCGGGTAGGCACGCACGGACTGGACACTGGGAAGCCGAAGGCGGAAAAGTCAAAGGCCCCACGCGCAAATTCGGCGCATGGGGCACCCCGGCTACTCAGCGATCAAGAACGTTTAGATCCTTAGCTTCGCTCAGGATGACAAACAAAGGCTACGGCACGAGCAAGAAAATGCAGATCCTTCGTCCGCCTAGGCGGACTCAGGATGACAGCTTGTTGGGTTGGGGAGCGGCGACTGAACACCGGAAAAGCGAAGACGGAGAATTCAAGAGTCCCACGCGCTACTTCGGCGTCCGCCTAGGCGGAGGCACCCTTTGCTTTGCTTGACAGGAATTGTGCGCGGGCGTAATTTTGCGCGCGTCCCACCGGTTCTGCGTCCACTGCGACTACAACAACGCTGGGCTGAAAATTCACTTGAACCTGTCCCCCGCGGGGCGCGGGGAAATTCACAATTGGAGGCGTAGAGATGAGGAAGAGAAGCTTGATCATTCTGGGTGTGGTGTGCGCGCTGGCGCTATCGGCGCTGGCGATGCCCGAGCTCGCGAGTGCGCAGGAGACATCGCATTACACTTTCGTTTCGTTCTGGGCGGTGCCGCGAGCGCAATGGAGCGATTTCGAGAAGGCGGATGCGGATACAAACGCGATTCTGGGGAAATTGGTGGCGGATGGGACGCTGGAAGCCTTTGGATCGTCAGCGATTCTGGTGCATAGCGAAGATGGATACACACATATCAATTGGTTCACGTCGGGGACGCAGGCGGGAATTTTGAAGACGCTCGATGCGCTGCAGGCTGCCTCGAGGTCGCCGCAACTGGTCGCGGCGACGAAACATCGCGACTTCATGCAGCACACGATCGCCCACGGCGGCAAGACTGTAAAGACGACTTCGGGATACATACGCGTGAGCATTTGGCAGGCCAAGCCGGGGCGCGGCGATGACGTCGAGGAGTTCTTCAAGCGGTACATTCAGCCGGGCCTGGATGCGGGAGTGGCCGACGGCTCGGTGCTGTCGTACAACTTCGACACGGAGCAGGTGCACACGGACGCGCCGGGCGGCTACTTCCTGGCGGTCTCGTACGCAAACGGCGAGGGACTGGACAAGAGTACGGCGATGCTCGCGAAGCGCGCGAAGGAAGATCCCGCCGCGGGTGAGGGCTTTGGCTCGATGCTGGAGAGCAAAGAGCACCGCGACCTGCTCGGGAGAATACTCGCGTTCCAACACAAATAGCGTTGGTGGCTTGAGTGAATTCCGGCGCGTGAGACCCTGGAGCGGAGATTCGCTCTAGGGCTTCACGCCGACGGGGCTTGCTTTTGTGGCCGTGGCGGGCTGGGCGTCTTGCTTCGCGGGATCGAAGATGTAACGGATCATGACGAAGCCGCCATCGGTGGCGCTCTGATCGACGGCCAGCGTCTCGTAGAGCTGCTGGCCATTGGAGGAAATTTCGAACGAGCGCGTGAGCTTCAGGGCGTTGGGGCCTTTTTCGTCGGTGACCAGGCGGCCGCCGTCCCAATGGGCGGCGAGTTGCTTATATTTGTCGTCCTTGGATTTTTGCAGCTTGCGGCCATCGGTGAAGAGTGCGCGCTTGTGGCCCTCGTCGTCGGTGATATCGACTTCGGCGTCGTTGTGAACGAGCGCTAGAGAGTTTGCCGGATAGATTAGTTCCTCGGTGCGGTTGCGATCGGCATTGCTGTCGCGGCCGCCGAAACCTCCGCGGCCGCCGGGATAGCCGCCGCGTCCGCCCGGATAGCCGCCCCACACGGGGCCGTTGCCGCCGCGATTGCTGCCGCTTGCCTGGCGCATCTTTTTCTGTGGGTCGTCACTCTTGGCTGCGTTGAGAGTCCAGTTGCCCCAGAGTTCGTGGCGCGGGAGCGGCTTTTTTTCTACCGGAGCGGGAGCGTGCGCGTCGGCGTCGGTGTGCTCTGGATGGATCGGGCCGGGCGGGGCTTGGGCGCGGAGGGGTGCGGCGACCGCGAAGTAGAGAATCGCTGTCGCGGCTGCAAGTGAATATCGTGTGGACATTTTCATTGCAATTTCTTTTCGCGCGCGGGCCTCGCGCTTTATTTTACATCACGGGGAGATGAGATTGTGATTGGGGAGTGGGCTTGTGCGGGGTGCTGCTACAAAGAGAGGGGCTTTGTTTGATGCGGCGTGGTCCGCGGGTGACTTTTGCCTTTTTGAGATTCTCATTCGCCGGATGCCGGCCCCTCGCAGATCGGGGTAAACAGGGACGCCGGCGCTACTTTAGCTTTTCGTATTCGGATTTCGCAGCGATTAGGATGGGGATGTCGGGATCGGCGTCCTTCCAGAGATCGAGGAAATCTTTGTAGGCGGCCAGAGCGCGGACGCGGGCGGCGTCGGCATCGGCGCCCTGCGACGTCTTCGCCACTAGCGCGTTGGCGCGAGCTACACCGAGATGAGCGAGCGCGCCGGTCCAGCAGTACCAGACGGTTCCGTTATGATCGAGAATCTTCTGAAAGTCGGCCGCGGCAGCAGCGCCTTGTCCTGCGGCTAGCTCCGCCTCGCCTCGAATGTAAATCGAATGAAGACACGACAGATTGGCCACAAACGCGATCGAGCCAAACTCCAGGGGGCTGGGCTCCGGAAATTCTTTCAGCGCTTGCGTGGCGTTCTTTTCGTCCAGCGCCACCTGCGCGCGAATCGCGGGCAGCCATATGCCCTGCAGCTGCGTGTCCAGAGGAGAGTGTTTATTCAGGTCCCCCGCGATGGATGCGGCGCGCCCCGCATCACCGGCCAGCGCCAACGCCAGCGCCGCTTCCACTTGCACGCCCCGGCTATTCGGATAGAGCTTCAGTCCGGCAGCTGCGTCTTCCTTGGCCTGCGGCACATTGCCGAAAGCGGCCTCGCGCGCCGCCGCATTTTCCCAGGAGAGCGCACCGGTTTCGTTCGAGTCATTGCGCGTCGCGGAGTCCACTGCCTGTTTCGTTAATTCCCGGGCTTTCGCCAAGCGCCCCACGTAGGCTTGAACGTCGGATTGCTGCGATAGACCGTCATTCTCCTCCGGCCGACCAGTAAACCAACGTCCTTCCTCTACAATCGCGGCGTTATTGCCACTCAGGAAGGCCAGCGCAAAAGTCACGTTGTGCAGTGCGTAGTTATCCAACTTTCTGTCATGAGCCTGCTGAACGACCTGGCGGGCCTCGTCGAAGCGCTGCAGCGACATGAGATCGTTCGCCAGGTTGACATGCGGGGGAATTCTGTCCGGGGCGAGGCGAAGACATTCTTGAAACTTTTCAAGGGCCTTGTCCAGTTCGCCGGTTGACTCGTACACGATTCCCAGGTTGCCGTAAGGAACGAAATCGCGCGGATAGCTGGAAATCCATTCCTGAAAAACCTGAGCGGTCTTGTCCAGCTCTCCCGTCACGTTCTGATAATACTGGCTCGATATCGCCAGCTTTTCTCGCTCGTTGGCGTGCTCCCGGAGCTCGAAGGCCTTGGTGAAATACTCGCTGGCGCGACCCACCTCGCCCAAATTGCCATAGCTCGTTCCCACCGCCACGTATCCCATGGCGAAGTTGGGATCCAGCTCAATCGCGCGGTGATAGTAAGGCAGCGACGCCGCTTCGCCTTTTTCATCCCGGATTTTTCGTCCTGTGGAGTAAGCCTTTAGCGCCTCCAGCGACGAAGTCGTCGCCTCCGCCAGCGGCACATCGAATTTCTGCACAGTGGCCAGCGATTCGCCCAACTGCTGGCGCAGCTTCGAAGTGGCATCGCCCAGCGCGTCGAGCACTTTTTCTTTCGAGGGCGCGGTGACTTGCTGCTGCGCGAGCAGCTCGCCGGTCTGGCAATTTACGGCTTTCAATCCCACTATGTACTCGCTGCCGAGATTGCTGATGGAGCCGGCGATGTAGGCTTTGCCTGCGGCGCGCTGGCAAAGCTCGCTGACTACATCCGGCGTGAGTGGAGTGCTGCGAGGCCGCGACATCAATTGCAGGGTTTCGGCGACTTTGCGGTCCGGAAGCACATTCAAAAACGGCGATTGATTGAGCGCCACGCTGAGGGCAGTCTTGAGGGTTTCGTCGAAGACGGGATCGCCGGTGGAATTGGCGAAATCCGCCAGGACGACGGTGTCGCGTTCGGTAAGCGCGGGCTTGCTGCGGCCTTTGAACCACCAGATGCCGACGGCGATCAAAACGAGAGCTACTACCGCAGCAGCAATATTTTTGTAGGGGAGAGCCTTCAGACCCTCTCGCGGTTCGGCGCCCGTCGCTACGCCCGGTACGGTTGCAGAATCGGGCCGCGCGGCTGCTACGCCAGACCCTGAGCCGCCGCGCACTTCAACCGTTCCAGAGACTTGCGTCGCCGCAACTCCGGTCGCCGCAGGCATCACATTTGCCGACGAACTTCCCACTGTGGATATATTCCCGGACTGGCCCTCGCGTCGCAGGCGTTTCAGATCCGCGCGCATGTCGGCGGCGTGCTGATAGCGCGTCTCGCGATCTTTCTCCAGCGCTTTGGTGATGATGTCTTCGAACTTTGGCGGCACGTCTGGATTGAAACGAATCGGCGGGACAGGAGTCTGGTCGAGAATGGATTTGAAAATTACGCCGGTGGATTCGCCGCGGAACGGCGTGACGCCCGTGGCCATCTCGTAGAGGACGACGCCAAAGCTGAAGAGGTCGCTTCGTGCGTCGAGCTCTTTCGCGCGCACCTGCTCGGGAGACATGTAGGCTACGGTGCCGATGGCGCTGCCGGGGCTGGTGAGATGCTCGGGAGAAATTCCCGCGCTGTCCTGAGTTGCAGCGATGGAGTCCGAGGATGCAGCCGACATGGTCTTGGCTAAACCGAAATCGAGAATTTTGGCGTGCCCGCGAGTGGTGACGAAAAGATTCGCGGGCTTGATGTCACGGTGCACGATGCCCTTGGAGTGCGCGGCGTCGAGCGCGTCGGCTATCTCGATGGCCAGCTCCAGCGTTTCATCAATGGGCATAGGCTTGCCGTTGATGCGGTGCTTGAGAGTTTGCCCCTCGAGAAACTGCATGGCGATGAACGGCCTGCCATTCTCTTCGCCGATTTCGTAGATGGTGCAGATATTGGGATGATCGAGAGCGGAGGCAGCTTTGGCTTCGCGCTGGAATCGTTCCAGCGCCTGGCGATCTCTGCCAAGTTCATCGGGGAGAAATTTCAGGGCGACGAAGCGGGAGAGCTTGGTGTCCTCCGCTTTGTACACCACGCCCATGCCGCCACCGCCGAGTCTTTCGACGATGCGGTAGTGGGAGATGGTGCGACCGATCAACGGCTGAGCGTCCGGCATCGCGCGGATTTTATGGCGCGCTTGGGGAGTAAGTCAATGCACGGCTGCGCGCGCGCGGGCCTTGGCAATAATCGCGTTGAATCGCGGATCGCCGTGCAACGGCTTCAGGTCAGGATCGAGCAGCATCAAGGCGGCAGATTGCGGTGACAGATCGTCGGATTTGCGCAAATGATCGATGGCCGCGTCTTTCGTGCCTTGCGCAGCTTCAACGCACGCCAGAACGTACCAGACCGACGCCACCATATTCTGGTCCTTGGACTGCCGCGCGCGTTGCAGCGTGTCCTGAAAAATTGCCTCGGCTTTGGCGGCCTGTTTTTCATCGGCCAAAATTAGCGCTATCCCGGCGGCCGCTTCCAGAGTCGAGGGATCGTCGGGGCCGAGCGTGCGCGTTCGAGCGTCGAAAACCTGGCGAATGCCGGTCTCTGCTTCTGCGAGCTTTCCCTCCGTCCTGTCGATGTCCGCTACACTGGCGAGGCTCGCCGTGGTGGCGGGATCGTCGGGACCGTGTGTGCGGCGGTTGACTTCCAGGATTTGGTTCAAGAGCACGTCGGCCTGTGGAACGCGGTCGGTATTGCGATAGAGATAGGCCAGATAGCTCATGGTGTCGAGCGTGTCAGGATGCTCAGGCCCCAGCACTCGGCGGCGGATTTCCAAAAGCTGGTTGTCGAGCTGCTCGGCCTCGGCGAACTGACCGTTATTGAGGTAAGCGCTGGCCAGAGTGGCCATAGATAGCAATGTATCGGGGTGCTCGGGACCAAGGACGCGGCTGCGCGCCTCCATGAGCTGCCTGGACATGGTCTCCGCCTGCGCATATTTGCCCTCGGCGTTGAAAGTGTCCGCGAGCCCTTGCTCGGAGAACAACGTGCTTTGATGGTCGGGGCCGAGGATGCGGCGGCGGAGATCGACCACCTGCCGGTAAAGCGCCTCGGCTTCCGGATATTTATTCTCGCTCTGATAAATCCCGGCGACATTACCCATAGCTCGAAGCGTGTCGGGATGTTCGGGACCGAGGACGCGCTTATAAATTTCGTAGTTCTGAAGATAGAGCGCCTCGGCCTGCGTGTACTTCATCTGCTGTCTATAGAGGTTGGCCAGATTATTGGTGGCCATCAGCGTGTCGGGGTGTTCGGGGCCGTGAACGCGGCGCGAGATATCAAGCGCCTGCAAGTTGGTCTGCTCGGCTTCCTTAAGTTTGCCTTCCGCGCGGTAAACCAGCGAGATGTTGTTCAGCTCGGGTATGAGCTGCGCTGAATCGGCGCCAAAAAGGCGGCGATCGATGTCGAGTACTTGCTTGTAAGTGGCCTCGGCCTGTGCATATTTGCCTTGGTGCCAATAATCCGAGCCGAGATGGCCCAGGGTGAAGAGTGTGTCCGGATTTTCGGGGCCGAGGATGCGGCGCTGGTCTTCGAGATTTTTGACCAGTAGAGATTCGGCATCAACGTATTGGCTTTGCTGCTCTTCGATCTGCGCGATTAAGCTGATGGTTTTTAGCGTCGCGGGGTCTTTCGGCCCCAGCGCGTCGCGCTGTAATTCGAGCGCGCGTTCGTACTGCTTGCGCGCCGCGGGAAAGTCGCCAAGGTCCAGGTACGTTTGTCCGATGGTGTCGCGGATGGAGGCCTCCACCTCCGGCTGCTTGGCGAATTTTCCGCCAATGCGCTCGGCCGCGCGATCGAGCGCGGTGCGAACTTTGATATCGGGATCGGGGCGCGTGTTCGGACTCGCTTGCGCGTCAGCACTCGCCTGCGAAAGCAGATCCTTCTGCAGAAAATCAGCGACGGCTTGCGCTGTGGCGGTTTCGGCCTGCGCACGGCGTTCGGCGCGGAGGGCGCGCACCGCCTGCCAGGTGCTGATCACCACGCCCACCACCAGCGTGACCAAGACTACGCCGGCGCCTACCACCAGCGCTTTATTGCGGCGCGCAAATTTTTGCAACTGGTAGGTGGTGCTCGGCGGCTGGGCGACAATGGGTAGATCGTCGAGATAGCGGTGGATGTCGGCGGCGAGTTCGGCGGCTGAGCCGTAGCGGCGCGATTTATCTTTTTCGAGGGCTTTGGCGACGATGGTTTCGATGTCGCCGCGATAGGCGCGATTGATGGAGCTCAATTTCGCGGGATCCACTTGCTGGATGGTCTTGACGATCTCGGTCATGTGCCGCGAGACGTCGTAGGGCAGCTTTCCGGCCAGCAGCTCGTAGAGAATTACGCCGAGGGCGTAGACGTCGCTGCGCGTATCAAGCGCGTGCGGATCGGCCATCACCTGCTCGGGGCTCATATACGCGAGCGTGCCGACGAGCTGGCCCATGTCCGTCTGGCGCGTCATCTGCATGTCGCCGTCGGTGACGCGCGCCAAACCGAAATCGAGAATCTTGGGCTGGCCGAGATCATTGACGAGGATGTTGGCGGGCTTCAGATCGCGATGGATGATGCCGCGCTGGTGCGCGTGCTCGACGGCTTCGCAAATCTTGATCATCAGCGCCAGGCGCTGCCGCGTGTTCAGCTTCTCGGAATTCGCGTAAGCCACCAGCGGCAGGCCGTACACGATTTCCATCGCGAAAAACGGCTGCGAGCCGAACCCGGCCTCCGCCGCACCCGCCTCGTAAATTTCCGCAATGCCGGGATGGTGCAGGCGTCCGAGAGTTTGAAATTCGCGCTCGAAGCGGCGCACCAATTCAGGGCTGGCGAAAGCGGTTTTCAGGACTTTGATCGCTACTTTGCGACGCGGCTGGTCCTGCTCCGCTTCGTAAACAGCCCCCATGCCACCTTCGCCAAGCAGGCGAACGA
This sequence comes from uncultured Acidobacteriota bacterium, assembly GCA_963812645.1. Classification (GTDB taxonomy): domain Bacteria; phylum Acidobacteriota; class Terriglobia; order Acidiferrales; family UBA7541; genus Palsa-147. The sequence continues at coordinate 112,317 of CAWEVU010000008.1, read as the reverse complement.
TGCGATAGTTCCCGATCTTAGTGAATTTCCGCTCAGTGGCGGGCGGAGCAGCGGAAGCCGAAGTTCCGTCGATCGTCAGCGTTCGCTCGACATCCGCCGGCTCGGGCGGAGCGTTCGAGGGCTTGAGTTCATCGAGCATTGGCCGTTCTCCGCGGATACGCGGAAGCGCGCCAAGTATACCGCACCACTAAGCACGCGTCCGGCGCGTATTCCGTCACGAGAACGCAGCGCAGCGCAGGGTGCCCCATGCGCCGAATTTGCGAGTGGGGCTCTTGACCTTCGGGAATTCCGGGGCACTCCGCCTATGTGTCATGAACTGCGGGAGCGATTCGCGAACGGGGTGAGGCGTTTGCAATCGGGCGCATATCGGTGGTAGATTTTGAGCGGGCTTGCTTTTCTCTCTTTGGTAGTTCGCTGGTAGCTCCAATGCTGTACTAGCCCTCGACGCCACACCTTGAAACCGGGCGATGCCTTTAATCAGGCGCCCTTCACCGAAGCGCTTCCATCCACGAACGGTTGACCGGCCCAGAATTTTCGGATCGTCGATTCCCGGTCGATGTCGTTTCCGGCCCTCGCAGTTCTAATCGCGATGCTGACGTACGGCTACTCTCGGCTCAATTCATATGGATTTCGTGGTGGGAATTATTGCCTTGAGCACGCTTCGGAGATTTGAAAAATGGGTCTTCATGTATCGGACTGAAAGGGAGGAACTATGAACGCTAATCCAGTGGCAGCGGTAATCGGGCGGTCGTATCGGTTGTCGATTATTTTGAGCATCTTTTTGATCGTCGCGGGAGTGGTAGCGATTGTGGTGCCCGCGGCGGCCAGCATCGCCGCGGCGGTGTTTTTCGGGTGGCTCCTGATTTTTGGCGGCGCGGTGCACCTGGTGTATGCCTGGCACACGCGCGGAACCGGAGCGATGATCTGGCAATTCCTGATCGGGATTGTTTACATCGTCGCGGGCGGATACATGCTGTGGAATCCGGTGCTGGGGACGGTGTCGCTGACTTTGGCGTTGGCGGCGTACCTGTTTGCAGAGGCGGTGCTGGAGTTTGCGTTCTCGCTGCGTTTGCGGCCCGTGCAGGGGTGGGCGTGGATGCTGTTCGATTCCCTCATCACATTGATCCTGGCGGTTTTGATTTGGAGAGTGTGGCCGCAGGGGTCGTTGTGGGTGCTGGGGACGCTGGTGGGGATCAGTATTTTGTTTAGCGGGGTGGCAAGGTTGATGTTTTCAATGGGGTCGAGGAGGTTGGCGGGCGCGACGGCGTGAGGGGCGGCGGTTCGTAGCGCACAGGACGGACCAGATCGCACCGCGACCACTCCCTTGTTGCGCGAAGAGTATTAAGCTCAATTGTTTTTGATCCGATCGTTATGCCGGTTCAGCCCTCGGACTAACCCCGCCACCTGATAGGATTTCGGGTGGCGAGCAGTGGCGGTATGGTTGGCGGCGGGCGGCGGTGCTTGGTGGCTTGTTCGTAGCCGTACCCAATCTCGATCAACAGCTTCTCGGACCATGGTCTGCCGAGGAATTCGATGCCCACCGGGACGCCGAGCGTGGCCGTCGGAGTTGGGGAAGAAAATCCGCTTGGTACGACGATGGAGGGAAAGCCGGTCACCGCTCCAAGAGCGCCGTTGCGCTCCACCTGGGTCTCCCCAATGGGCACCACAAGCCGCTGCTGATGCGGGAACATGATCGCATCGAGGCGCTCGTCAGCCATGATCTTCATCACACGCTGCTGCAGCTCGGAGCGCTTCTGAAGACGCAGTCGATAACTATCGTCCAGCTCGAGGCCCTGCGCTTTGATGATGCTGTCCAGGATGTTCGGATGAAACTTGCCCGAAGCAATGATCTCCTCGAGCGATTTAACGGGCGCGTTGCCCGCGGCAAGATAAGCGTTGATGGCCGGCTTCAATTCGTACAGATGGACGCTGATATCAGAGGTAATCTTTCCGCTATCGAGATCCGGGGTGTTCAGCTCGACTACCGTTGCGCCAGACTTCTTCAGATCCTCCACCGCTTGGTTCGCGATACGATTGACCTGGTCGTTGATGGGTGCACTGCCGAAGAAACTGCGGAGTACGCCGATGCGCTTGCCCTGCACACCATTGGCCTTCAGGAATTTCGTGTAGTCCTCCTCAGAATTCCCCACGCTCCATGCCGTCGCCGGATCGTTAGGGCCATAGCCGACGAGCACGTTCAACATCTTCGCCGCGTCAGTAACGGTGCGGGCCAGCGGACCAGCGGCATCCTGGGTGAATGAGTACGGGATAATCCCGGCGCGGCTAACGAGACCGAGCGTCGGGCGAATACCCACGATGCTGTTCGCCGACGCAGGCGATCGGATGGAGTTGACGGTGTCGGTGCCAATGCCCGCCATCGCGAAATTGGCAGCCACACCCGCGCCGGTGCCACCACTCGAGCCGCCCGGCGTGCGGGTCAGGTCATAGGGATTGAGCGTCTGCCCTTGAATCGAGCTAATCGTTTCTCCCCAGATCGCGAACTCGTGCAGGTTGACCTTCGCGAGGATGATTGCGCCGGCGCTGCGCAATTTCTGAGTAATTGCCGCATCGGTCGCGGGAGTGTATCCCGCCAGGCTGAGCGAGCCGCCCGTGGTGGGCATGTCCTTCGTGTTGACGTTGTCTTTCAGCAGTACCGGGATTCCATGCAGCGGTCCAACGAACTTCCCGGTCTTGCGGAAATGTTCATCCAGCGCGGCCGCCTCTTCCAAGGCCCGGGGATTGAGATAGATCACCACATTGAGCTTCGGGCCCGCCTGGTCGCAAGCCCGGATGCGCTCCAGATAAGCCTGCACCAACTTTACGGATGTGAGCGCGCCGGACTTGTACGCCGCGTGCACATCGCTGATCGTGGCCTCGTCCAGATGAAATGGTTTGACTGATTTCTGCGCGCTAGAGCCGTTCGCCATCAACATGACCGTCCCAAACATCGCAAGGCGCATGAATTTCATGTGAACTCCCATCGCGGGTAAATCTTAATCCAAGCGGGCTGGCGCGCTCTCTCTTCATTTTGCTGAAAGGACGACGATCGGCAGAGCGATTGGCGGCTGCAGACCAGTCGCTTTGTTCTCGGGCGTTATTCCGCGGGTGATTGTGCTTGGTGCTTACAAGATTGATCGTCGGAGGCCGGCTGAGGCGCCGGCGGTACTTAAAATGGCGCGGCGGACCGCAGGAGGCTGCTGCGCCGCCTGGCGGTCCGCCGAAATGCGGATTGCGAAACTTCTCTTAGCTGGCGGAACTCGAAGCGACCGTGCTGCTCTTGGCCGATTTCGAGTAGGACTTCGAATCTTCGCCTTCGCCGGACTTCTCGATCTCGATGGAGCCTTTAAAGTAGGCGCCGTCCTCGATCATGATGCGGGCGGTGGTGAGATCGCCGACGACCGAGCCGTCCTTCTTGATCTCGATGCGGTCGCGGGCCTGCAAATTGCCCTTCACGTTGCCGAAGACGACCACTTCACGTGCGATCACGTCGGCGGTGACTTTGGCGGTAGCACCGACGACCAGCTTGCGGTCGTCCAGGTGGATCAGGCCTTCCACGCTGCCGTCAATATGAAGATCTTCGTTGCCGGAGATCTCCCCCTTGAAGTGCAGACTGGACCCGAGGCGCGCGGTGGCGCCGCTGGGACCTGGTGCAGAAGGATAGCTCGTCTCGATAGGACTCATGGTTCGTGCCTCCACAGGCGGCGGTGCGCTCGCCGTGCTTGGATTGAAATACTCAGGTGCGGACGGCTTCGGCGGTTCCGGTATGTTGCTGGCCGGCTTCGCCGGATTGGCCGGCTTTTTGTCACCCCACATGCCCCCTCCTCAGACCTTGAAACCAGAAGACAGACAGACTGAACCACATGTGTGACTGGGGAGTTTCAATCTAGACCTGTGCGAGGCCGGAGGCAAATGCAAAATGGTACAGGAGTTTCCACCGGCGCAACGGGGTGTGGAAATACTTAGGGGAGAGCAAATGGCGGGGGCGTGGTAGCGTCGGCGTCTCTGCCGGCAGCTTACGATTTATTATCCCGCCTTGGCCCGCAAGCTTGCGCGGAGCGAAGGCATCCCAGCTCGACGCAACGAATCAAACCCAGGCATACGTACAAATCGAAGTTGCCGGTCCGAGGATGAGATTTGCACTCGGCTACATCGAGGTCGTCGGATGCCGGCGGGGACGCCGGCGCTACTTAATACTTGCGGAGGACGCCGATTACGCGGCCTTGGATGCGGACATCTGCGGCTGGGACTACGATTGGGGACATTTGCGAATTGGCTGGTTGCAGGCGGACTTTGCCGGGGCCTTCGCGGTAGAAGCGCTTGAGGGTGGCTTCATCGCCGCCTACCAGGGCGACTACGATGTCGCCGGAATTTACGACGTGGGTTTGTTCGACGACGATGAAGTCGCCGTCAAGGATATGATCGTCGCGCATGGATTCGCCTTTTACCTGCAGGACGAAATTATTTTGGCCGCGGGTGAAATCGGCGAGAGAGAGAGATTCGCGATCCTCGATGGCCTCTACGGGCCGGCCGGCAGCGATGCGGCCGAGCAGAGGCAGATCGGTGGCTCGGCGAGCGATGACTGTCTCGGAAACGGATTTTACGAGCTGGGTGATTTCAATCGAGCGGCTTTGATTATAGCCGCGGCGGATGAAGCCCTTCTTCTCGAGCGTGGAGAGATGCTTGTGCACCGTGGCGAGCGAGGTGAGCTTGAGCGCGCGGGCGATTTCTTCGAAGCTTGGCGAGTAACCGTTCTTGTTCATGAAGGTTACGAGGTAGTCGAGAACTTGCTTTTGGCGCTTGGTCAGGGTCATGGACGATTGACTCCTTGAACTGCACCCTCACTCTAGGCGAAGAGAAGGCGAAAAGTCAAGTCCGGGATTTTTCGGCCCAAGGCGAGATTTCCCAGTGTGCCGCGCGCGGCAGAAGTGACATCCGAATCGGCTCGGCGTGTTAACGTGCCTTTAATGATTCTGTGTTAGATTGGCGCAATCTTGACGCACGGGCGCGGCGGCGCCATTCCGCGGCCGAGGATTGAATCCCTCCTTCGATGCGCAACGGTGATCTAACTCGACTGCACGACCTTATCCATCAACTGGATCTACTGCGCTTGGAAATGCTGAACCTGGAGGCTGAGGGCCTTACGGATGAATCGGATGTTCATCCGGAGCACCAAGCTAGCGCTAAAAACTTGCTGCACTATCTGGCTCTCCGGCGCCACGACATTCGCGAGTTGCAGGAGCAGCTCGCTGCCATGGGACTTTCCTCGCTGGGCCGCACCGAATCCCACGTCATCAGCGCCCTGCACAGCGTGATGGACGTCCTCGCGCAGCTCGCCGGAACGGAGGGACCCGTGCGCGAGATGGTCGAGCCTATGGTCGCGCCAATTCAGGGCCAGAAGTTGCTCGAGAGAAACACAGATGCGCTTCTGGGTCGGGCTCCCGCCGGACGCAAAGTGCGCATTATGGTGACGATGCCCTCTGAAGCAGGCGCCGACTACGAGCTGGTTCGCGATCTTGTCCTCAATGGCATGAATTGCATGCGCATCAATTGCGCTCATGATGGCCCGGAAGCGTGGTCCGGGATGATTCACAATCTTCGCCGGGCGGAACAAGAAACGGGCAATCGATGCATGGTTTCCATGGACGTGGCCGGGCCCAAGCTTCGGACCGGCTCCATCGAGGGCGGTCCGGCGGTCCTCAAATACCGCCCGCAGCGGGATTCTTACGGCCGCGTCGAATCGCCGGCGAGAATCTGGCTCACGCCGGAATCCAAGCCCGAGGCCCCGCCGTCCGTTGCAACAGTCGCGATCCCCGTGCCCGGTGACTGGCTATCACGCCTCGAGCCCGGCACGCGCGTCCGCTTCACGGACACGCGCGGGGCGCGCCGGTTCATGACCGTCACGGCCGTGTCTAGCGACGGCTGCTGGGCCGAGGCCTCCCGCACGGCGTATCTTTCGCCGGATGTGGTGCTCGAGGCCGTCGGTGCCCAGGTCCAACCGGACGAGACGGACAGCGTTCGGTTTTCGCGCGTCGGTGGCATCCTCCCAGCGGTGCAAACGATCCGGCTGAAGAAAGGTGACATTCTCGTCCTCACGCGTTCGCTGGAACCGGGCCAGCCGGCAATATACGACGACAAGAAGCAGCTCACCAGCCCGGCACATATCGGCGTCAGCTTGAGCGAGTTTTTTGATTCTGTGCGGCCGGGTGAGCCGATCTGGTTTGATGACGGAAAGATTGGCGGAATCATTGCGGCCGTCGACCACGATCGCGTGGAAGTTGAGATCACGAGCGCACCGGCCGCGGGCGGAAAACTCGGCGCCGAAAAGGGTATCAATGTTCCAGATTCCCATCTGCGCCTCACTTCGCTCACGGCGAACGACCTGAAAGCCCTCGAATTTATCGTGCAGCACTCCGACATTGTGGGCTACTCGTTCGTCCGCACCGAATCGGACATCCGCGACCTGCAAGCCCAGCTCGAAAAGCTTGGCGCCGGTGAGATGGGAATCATTCTGAAAATCGAGACGCGGCAGGGGTTCGCGAATCTTCCGCGGATTCTTCTCGCCGCGATGAGAAACCGGCGAGTTGGCGTCATGATCGCGCGCGGCGATTTGGCGATCGAATGCGGCTACCAGCGGCTCGCCGAAGTGCAGGAAGAAATTCTGTGGATTTGCGAAGCGGCGCACCTGCCTGTGATTTGGGCCACGCAGGTTCTCGAATCGCTCGCAAAGGCAGGAATTCCGTCGCGCTCGGAAATCACCGACGCGGCCATGGGCGAGCGCGCCGAGTGCGTGATGCTCAACAAAGGGCCGTACATCGTCGAAGCGGTCCGCATCCTCGACGACATTCTCCATCGCATGCAATCGCACCAGGAAAAGAAGCGCTCCATGCTTCGCAAGCTGCGTCTGGCTTCCTCCTTCTCCGCCTCGGCGGGCCGGTAATTCCGGCCCTGCCGGCAAATTCATAGTGTCGCGCGCAGCAGAAGCGTACGAAGCGAGAGGTAGAAGTCCAACTCGCAAATTCCAGGGAATTAGATTCGTTTCGGAGGGCACCATGTCACCGCGCACTGTGTTTCTAAGCAGGCTGATCGGCCTGTACATGATTCTCGTGTCGCTATCCATGGCCGCGCATAAGCAAGCGACGGTGGAGACGATCACTGCGCTTGTTCACAACTCCCCATTGGTGTTTCTCACCGGGATCATAGCAGTTGTCGCTGGGCTCGCGATCGTCCTCGGCCATAACGCGTGGTCGGGGGGAGCGCTGCCGGTCACGGTCACCCTCGTCGGCTGGGTGACGCTGGTCAAAGGCGCACTTCTCCTGATTTTGTCGCCGGAGGCAGAGTCTAGATTTTTCCTCGAGGGGCTGCACTACGTACAGCTTTTTTATGTCTACGCCGCGATCGCACTTCTTCTCGGCGTCTATCTGACCTATTCGGGAATCAGGTCAACAGCGCGCTAAGAAGCGCGAGCGATTTCCTCGAACCTCGGACGAGTGATCGTTGTCGCTGAATCTGTCTTCAGGTTTAGCGCGCTCGTGCTGACACTCGTTGCGGAACGAATAGCAGAGCTTTGACTGAATCGCGCGGGCCGGGAAATCGGCGGGTGAAAGAAATTGGAATCCAGTTCCGAGTTTAGTTTGACGAGCTGGAGCTTGAGCCTGACGCGGGCTCTGGCGGCTTTTCCTGTTTCGCGCTGTCGTAAACGTAGCGGACACTGATAGGCCCGAGGCGGCCGCCTTCGTAGCGCACGGTTTCGATGAGTTGTTCGGCGCCCGGTGCGGCTTCGAAAGTGCGCGTGATTTTGCCGCCGCGCGGGCCTTTCTCCTCAGAAACCAGGCGGTAGTCATCCCATTGTGCGGATCGTTCGTGATTCGAATCGTCCTTTGATTTCTGGATTTTTCGGCCGTCGGTGTAAAAGACGCGCTGGAAATCTTCGGCATCGGAGGTGAGATCCACCTCGGCGTCTTTCTGAGAGAAGTTCAACGCCTCAGGGGAATTCAGAGCCACTTCGAGTTTTTCGTGGTCGGCTTCGCTATCGTCGCTGTTCGTGCTGCGGGGCCTGCCGCCACCACCTCCGCCCCCTCCTCGTCCGCCAGGGTATCCGCCGACGCCGCCACCGGGATAGCCTATTCCGCCACCGCCGCCCCAAACTCCACCGCCGCTGCCACGGCCGTTTCCGCCGCCATTCCCGCCGCCATTTCCCCCGCCGTTCGAGGTGCTGCGGCTGGCTCGCGCGTCCTGAATTTTTCTTGCCGGGTTGTCACTTTCGCCGATGTTTAGTTTCCACGAGCCGGTGATGTCTTTTCGCTGCGGCGGCGTCTTTGGTGCGGGCGGCGGCGCGGGAGGTTGAGCTTCTTGAGGCGCCGGCGAAGACTGGATCGGACCCGGCTCGGCCTGCGCGCGAGAGTGCGCCGGAAATGCGATTGTGGCAGTACTCACGATTGCTAAGGTGATGAAGAACTGCCGCGCATTTCGCCGCATGGTGACCTCGCTAGTCGCTGGGCCCCGAATGCCTTCGGGGCGCTCCGGGCACGTCACTCCTTACCGATGCAAGGCACTTACGGAAGGATGCAAGCCAGGAGCAAGAGCAGATGCGGAACGTGCGACGGGCGTCGATCCGATGGCAGTGTTGCGGCACGCGTAGCTCGGCGGCGAAATCGAGCTGCCGCCGAGCTCGCGTGGCGACCTTAGCTGACTCAGATGCGCATCAGAATTCGTAGCGCAAGTCGAACTGCATGACGCGCGGCTGAGTCAACAGGCTGGTGTAGGTGCCGAAGCTGCTCGGCGTCTGCGTCAGCGAAGTGAGCAGCGAGGCGCCTACGCCCTGCGCGTTGAAGCGCGTGAGGTTGGGCACGTTGAACACCTCCCAGCGGAACAGCACACTGTGATTTTCCCACGGCAAATTCCAGCGCTTACCTAGGCTCATATCTAAGCCGGCGAAGCCGTCGCCGCGCAGCACATTGCGCGAGCCGACCTGGCCCGGAAGAGGCAAAGTAAAATCCGATTGCGCCGACACTGGATTTGCAAAGACGTTTACACTGCCGTTTCCCTTGAAAACGCCCGTCTTGGGCTTGGCGGTCTCCTGTGCGATAGCCGTAAGGAACCAGTCCGTGGGCCAGCGCTGGCCGCCATCTACGCTGAACGGGAATCCGCTGGTCCAGCGCGCCAGTCCAGTAACTTGCCAGTCGCCGATGAACGCATTTAGAACTCCGCTCGCGTTGCCGGCAACAGCCCGGCCTCGGCCGAATGGTAGATCGGCTATGAAGTTGAGGTTCATCTGGTGAGTAAGGTCAAAGTCGGAGGGAGCGCGGGCCAGGTTGGGGGAAAAGTCATTCGCGAGGCGGGTTCCGACGAGACCGATATTCTGATAGCCATAGACCGAGAAGCCTACGCGCGAGGCGGCCGAGGTAATATCCAACGATTTGGAGAACGTGTAATTGAAGTCGAATTGAACTCCGTGGCTGAATTGCTTTCTCAAACTAGCCTGGAACGCGTGATAGGCCGAAGAGCCGATGGAGCTCCATCCATACATGGAGATGGCCTGGTTGCTCAGGAAGTCGCCGGAGCCGTTGCCCAACAATCCCGGAGGACCGTTGAAGAAATAGGAGCCGGAGCCGATGTTGTCGCCTACTCCGCCGTAGAGGTCTACGTCAGCGATTCCGACGATTTCGTCGCCGATCACCGAGAGGGCCGGGTTGTAGAAGTTGTCGAAGACGGCGCGTAGCAGGCTATCCGTAGGATTTGCTGCTGGGAATGGGACGGGGCCGGTCGAAGGAAGGATGTCCTCATAGTAAGAGGCCCCCGACCGGAGCGCGGGCAGCATATCTACCCAGTATTGCGCGGTCGGACCAACCATCGCGGCGGTAACAGTGGCGATCTGCGCTTCCGTAACGGAGCCCTGATAGAAGTTGTTGGGGGCCGGCTGATTGGCCAGAGCAAACTTCCTGGCCAACGTGGAGAGAGCGGAGGCCGCTGCGTAGTAGTCAATTCCGGTCTTGGGGTCCACGATATCCAGCGGCTGATTGAGATCACGCTGCGTGAGCAGGCGGTGGCCGAAGCGGCCCACATAAGAGAATTGCAGCGAGAATCTCTGAGGCAGTTCGCGGCCGATCGAGAAATCAACGGCATCGGCATGGGGAGTCTTCAGCGTCTCGTCGTTGCCCCACAGGTTGGCCTCGGCGGCGGTGTTGGGGATCTGGGGAAACGAAGCTGGAGGAGGATCGAGATAGAACTGCACCCCATTCTGATTGAACTTGGGAATGTTGTTGATCGCGGCGAGACCGTTGCCCGCGGCAATCCGCGGCAAGTCCTCGGCGCTCGTGACCCCAACCGTGCAACAGGTATTCTGCAAGGTCGTGGTCAAGCCCGCGGCGCCGATCTGATCGAAAGAGATCAGCAGAGCGAATCCTGCGCGGTCGTAAACGCGGCTGTAGCCCGCGCCGATGACGGTCTTGTCGTTCTCACCAAAGATCGATTTGAGGAAGCCGCTCCCAAAGCGTGGCGAATAGGCGATGGAGACTCGCGGGGAGACATCCGTCTTTTCGAGATTGTAAAAGCCGGGGCCGTGGTTTGCCGGACCCGAGAGGTTGAATTCGATCTGCGGCTCGGACGCGTAGCCCTCGCCTTTTTTCATATTCACGACGTTCTGATAAAACTGCTCACCGAGCCCGAAAGTCGAAGCTGTCTGTAAGCCGTTGGTCTCCCACGGAGCCGGAAAGAACGACCAGCGCAGACCGTAGGTCAGTGTCAGGTTCGATTTGATTCGCCAGGTGTCCTGCGCGTAGAGCTCATACCAGTCGAGGCCATAACGACGTTTTACGGGAGCGCCCTGGGCCTGCGTCACCCCGTTGCGGTCGAGGTTATAGTTCGCGACCACATCCGAAATCATGCCAAACAGGGAGAGCAGCGGACGGTCGTACTGCGTCGCGGTCAATGGTTCGGGCGCATCGATGAGCGGATGAGCGCCGACGTTCGAGGGATCGAGCGTGCTCGTAGTCCCGGCAAAGCCAATTGGAGACGTCCAATTGGTGGTCCCAAGTCCCAGAGAATTGGAGTGCAGATAACTGGTGCGCGGATCACGGGCGAGACCCACTGCGACTCCAAACTGCAAGGTGTGCGTCTTCTTCGTCCAGGAAAGATCATCCAGCAAGTTATGCATGTCGACGATGAAGCTGTGGCTATAGACGATGCCTTGATCCAACCCGAGAAAAGTGTTCCACGGCAAGTTGGTGTCGCCCACAACGCCGAAGCTTTGCCGCGTGTATCCCCAATGGAAGGAATTGGCGAGGCTCGAGCTGAGAATCGCGGTGTAGCCGAGCGCAAATCCCTTGCTGTGGTCCGCGGTCGTTTCCTCGGGGGCGTCTCCCGGAAGGAAGGGAGCTCCCGGGTTCCGCAAATCTTGCAGCGCCCCGCGCCAGAACAGCGTGTGCGCGCCGTTGGCGGTCAGGCGGTAGTCGGCCCGGGCGATGAACACGTCGTTATCGAGGGCGGTGGGGGCGCGAAAAACGAAACCGGCGTAATTCAGACCATCGCCGGCTGAGGGATCGTTCGTTACCGTCTTGCCCGTGCAAAAGGTCGTATCTAGATAGCCGGTGTGGCCGACCGGATCGAGCATGGCGGGATCAATTCCAATGTGAAGGGGATCGAGGTTCTTTAGGTCCGATGGCGTGAAAGTCGTCACGCCGCCGGTCACGTCCTGATACCGGAAAATACCCTGACAGAGCGAGGGCGTGGGAATCACGCGCTCGGCGCGCTGCTCTTCCCTCTCGCGCGTTCCCTCGTAATTGGTGAAGAAAAAGAATCGGTCCTTCTTAATCGGTCCACCCACCGACGCGCCGAAGATATTGCGATTCAGTTTCAGCGGCTTATTGGGAGCGCCGATATTCGCCTCCGACTGTTTCACGAGATAGTCGTTGGCGCTGGTGATGGTGTTGCGCAAATCCTCGTAGAGTGAACCGTGGAAGAAGTTCGTGCCGCTCTTGGTGACTAGAGCTACTTACGCGCCGGAGCCTTGCCCTTGATCCGCGCCATAGTTGGTGGTGGTGACCCGAAATTCCTGAACGGAGTCCTGTGTCACCGGCAGAACGGAGGTAAACGCGTACCCGTTGGACTGGTCGTTCACGTCCACGCCATCGAGCGTGGTGTTGCTCTGATCGCTGCGCGCGCCATTCACCGCGCCGTTGCGGGTGTCCTGGTCTTTGTCTCCGATGCGGTTGCCGGTGTAGACCACTCCGGCTTGCAAACTCAGCAAATCGGGAACGTTGCGGCCCTCGAGGGGAATGTCGCGCACCTGCGTTTCGTCGAAGGAATTTCCGATCGAGGCATCCACGAGGTTCAGCGCCGGCTCTTCCGCGGTGACGGTCACCGTCTCCTGGCCGCCGCCCACTTTGAGTTGCACGTTTACCGTCACGGGCGTGTTCACCAGCAGTTGCAATTCTTTCTGCTCGTATTTCTGGAAGCCCTTCGCGACCACCTCCAACGTGTACGTTCCCGGAGGCAGAAATTGAAATTGATATCCGCCGTCAGAAGCCCCGGTCGTGGCGGTGCGTACGATCTTCGAATCGGGATTCGTCAGCGTCACCGACGCCCCGGCGATATAGCCGCCGGAAGGATCAGTCACGGTGCCTCGAAGCGAAGTGGTGGCCTGACCCCAGACGACGTTCGCGGCAATGAGTTGCGCGAGCGCCGCCAGAGTCAAAGCCCAGAGCTTTAAGTGATTGGTTCGTGAAGTGAATTGGAAACGGCTTGCCAGTTGCGCGGTGCGGATCATCAGTTCTCCTCCGCTCAGAGATTCGTATTTTTCAGGGCCGTAAGAACCGTGCGAATCAAACCCTACTAAAATTGCGCAAGGCTACCTACAGTCGGAAAAGGTGTCAAGCACGATTTTTCAATCGGTCGCAGGCGGATTCTACCAGTCAGCGTGATGTGTGTGCTTCGGAGAAACTCGAGCGAAGACGACGAAGAAGGACGTCGCGACCCGCCGGATTGCTGTTCGATGCCCATCGATCGGAAAGCCGTGATGCTAAAACGTGCGCGATGTGCCGCAACGGGGCATAAATCCTGGTGATGAGGGCTATAAGTAATGTGACGCACGGGAGTTTCTTTCGCGCCGTGTCGTCCTGCTTGTGCTATCTTTAGATATTGGGGAAGGCAAGTTGATTCGCACGGATGGGCTGTTGGGCCGGTAACTTCCCTGCCCCGGGTTTCTCTCCGAGCGTTCCTGCCTTGTGGCGTGGTTCGGCGGCAGTCTCGTGGCATGGGCCGTCCGAGTCCGTTCCGCGGGCGGTGCCGGAGAACTAGGACGCGGATATTTCAGGAGTTAGCGAGTCATGTCGACAGTAACGGGAGTTGGCGGGCCAAGTTCTAAAAAGCGGAAGCGGGAGATTTTGCAGAAGGCGGTTATCCGCTTCTGCGGCGATTCCGGCGACGGAATGCAGATTACCGGGAACCAGTTCACGAATACGGTGGCGCTCTACGGCAACGACCTGGCCACGTTTCCGGACTATCCGGCCGAGATTCGCGCGCCTGCGGGGACGCTGCCAGGCGTGAGCGGATTCCAGCTTCAATTTGCGTCGGGCGAAGTCTATACGCCGGGCGATGCGGTGGACGCGTTGGTGGCGATGAACCCCGCAGCGCTAAAGATGAATGTCGCGGACCTGCGTCCGAATGGCATTTTGATCGTCAATAGCGACAGCTTTGGAGAGACCGATCTGCGCAAGGCGCAGATGACTTCGAATCCGCTCGAGGACCATTCACTGGATGCGTTCCGCTTGTTTCCGGTAGAACTCGAGAAGCTGACGCGGCTAGCGCTGCAGGAATTGGGCCTGGACGCGAAGTCGATGGACCGCTGCAAGAATTTCTTCGCGCTGGGGATGTGCAACTGGCTTTACAACCGGCCGATGGATTCGACTTTCCGCTGGCTGGACGACAAGTTCAAGAAGAAGCCGCTGCTTTCTGAAGCGAACAAGCTGGCGATGAAGGCCGGCTACTCGTATTGCGAGGCCACCGAAGCGTTTCAAATCAGCTATGAGATTCCGCCGGCGAAGCTGTCGCCGGGCGTTTACCGGAATTTGAGCGGGAATCAGGCGCTGGCGATCGGATTTGTCACCGCGGCGCAGAAGGCCGGACTGACATTGTTTCAGGGCTCGTATCCGATCACCCCGGCTTCGGACATTTTGCACGAGCTATCGGAGTACAAGAATTTTGGCGTGATCACGTTTCAAGCCGAAGACGAAATCGCGGCGATCACTTCGGCGATCGGCGCTTCCTATGCCGGGGCGCTGGCGATTACGACGACTTCTGGGCCTGGGATGGCGCTGAAGACCGAGGCGATGGGGCTGGCCGTTGCGGTCGAATTGCCGCTGGTGATTTGCGACATTCAGCGCGGCGGGCCTTCCACCGGATTGCCGACGAAGACCGAGCAGGCAGATTTGCTGCAGGCGCTTTTCGGACGAAATTCGGAGGCGCCGATTCCAGTGCTAGCCGCGTCTTCGCCCGGTGATTGCTTCTGGGTCGCAGTCGAAGCGAGCCGCATCGCGCTCAAGTACATGGTGCCGGTGATTATTCTTTCGGACGGTTACCTCGCCAATGGCGCCGAGCCGTGGCGGATTCCGGAACTGAGCGAGATTCCGGATTTTCCGGTGACGTTCACGACCGATCCTGCCGGATATAAACCTTACTCGCGCAATCCGGAAACTTTGGCGCGGCCGTGGGCTCTGCCCGGGACGCCGGGGCTCGAGCATCGCTTGGGAGGGCTCGAGAAGCAGGACGTGAGCGGCAACATCAATTACGAGCCATTGAATCACGAGACGATGACCCGTCTGCGCGCGGCGAAAGTCGAGGCCGTGGCACAGGAAATTCCTGACGTTGTTCCCGTGGGCGATCCTGAGGGCGATCTACTGATCGTGGCCTGGGGCTCGACTTATGGGCCGATTACTGCGGCCTTGAAGACTCAGCGGGCTTTGGGTCGAAAAATCGGGCATGTGCATTTGCGTCACCTAAATCCGCTGCCGCGGAATTTGGGAGAAGTAATTGGACGGTATCACCGCGTGCTTGTGCCTGAGATGAATATGGGCCAGCTCTTGTGGGTCTTGCGCGCGAAGTATTTGGTGGATGCGATCGGCTACGACAAGATTCAGGGGCGTCCATTCAAGCAGGCTGAGATTGAAGCAAAGATTGAGGAAGTGCTGGCGCAGTAGAAAAGCGCGATGAATTGGATTGGAGCGCGCGAAGAAAATGCAGATTCTTCGTTGCGCTCAGAATGACAACGTGAAGAGAAAGTTCGGACCCGGGAGAAACTGAAATGGCAACGGCTACGCTTCCGCCACTGACTAAGAAAGATTTTCAGACCGACCAGGAGGTGCGCTGGTGTCCTGGTTGCGGCGACTACGCGATCCTCTCGGCTGTGCAGTCTGTGTTTCCTGAGTTGGGGATTCCGCGCGAGAAGTTTGTGGTGATTTCGGGGATCGGATGCTCCAGCCGCTTTCCTTATTACATGAATACGTATGGATTTCACACGATTCACGGGCGCGCGCCGGCCGTAGCAACCGGCGTGAAATTGATGCGGCCCGATCTCGAGGTTTGGGTGGCCACCGGCGACGGAGATGCTCTTTCGATCGGCGGCAATCACACGATCCACATGCTGCGCCGCAACGTTGGATTGAAGGTGCTGCTCTTCAACAACCGGATTTATGGCCTGACGAAGGGGCAATATTCGCCGACTTCGGAATTCGGGAAGAAGACGAAATCCACGCCGTTCGGCTCGGCGGATCGTCCGTTTAATCCCATCTCTTTGGCGATCGGTTCGGAAGCCACGTTCGTGGCGCGCTCGGTGGACGTTTTCCAGCAGCATCTGCGAACCACGCTGAAAGAAGCGGCGGCGCACAAGGGCTCAGCGTTCGTCGAGATTCTGCAGAATTGCAACATCTTTAATGATGGCGCCTGGTTCAATTTGACCGAGAAAGATGCGCGCAGCGAGCACGTAGTTCAGCTCGAGCATGGCAAGCCGCTGATTTTCGGGAAGAATCGCGACAAGGGAATCCGGATGAAAGGATTCGATCTCGAAGTCGTGCAGCTCGGAAACGGAATCACCGAAAACGATCTACTCGTTCACGACGCGCATCATCCGCGCGCGGCTTACGCGTTCATGCTTTCGCACATGGAGCATCGCGAGGGATTCCCGACGCCAATCGGCGTGCTGCGGTCGTACGACACTTTGCCGCGGTATGAGGATGTGGCCAACGTACAGATTCAAGACGTGATTGCCAAGCGCGGCAAGGGCGATCTGGAGAAGCTTTTGCGCGCTGGCGACACTTGGGTCGTGAAGTAAGTAGCGCCGGCGTCCCTGCCGGCATCTTTCGATTGAACACCACGCTACATCCAAAAATCTAGCGCGGCGCAACCTCGATGCAACGGCACGATTTCGTGCTGCCCGCGTGAAGCATCCAGCGATCCGAGTCCGCGCACACTATCGGCCTCGCCGGCATTCGCGCTCGTCGGATGCCGGCGGGGACGCCGGCGCTACTAATTCTTATCGCCTAGGCCGTGTTTGTAGCCGCACTTCTTGCAATCCGTAGGAGTTTCGGTGTTGTCCACTCGGTGGGAAACGGGTTTTACCGTCTTCAGAAACGCAAAGATCGCTGAAATATCTTCGTCGGTCATTCCTTTAAAATACTTGGACGGCATCAAGTCGTTGAGCTTCCTCGCGCGGACCATCCCTGTTTGCATTACTTCCCGGAACAAATTTTCGTCATAGTAGGAAATTCCGCTGGGATCGGGAGTGATGTTCGCCGTAGCGACGCTGCCCCACGGGCCGGTCATGACGAATCCACCGGCAAAATCCATGCCGGGGAGAGGCATGCCGCGCTTCGTCGGAGTGTGACATTCGTTGCACGAAGCCATGCGCGCGAGATATGCGCCGCGCGCAACGGGCGTGGACATATCACGAGCCGGAACCGGGGCGGTGATGGGCCGCGGGACATCGCGAATGAAATATTTTACCGGCGCGAAGACTACCGTCTCGGGAAGCGCATGGCGGACCGGCGGAAGCGAGCGAATGTATACGACCACAGAGGCGAGATCTTCGTCGGACATCGCGTGGTAGTTGTTGTAGGGCATGATCGGGAACATGGCGCGGCCCTCACGCGTGACGCCTTCGCGAATGGCGCGCGCGATTTCGTCATCGCTCCAGCGGCCCAAGCCGGTCTCCGGATCCGGCGTCAGATTCGGCGCGACAAGCTTGGCCGGCGGTCCGTAAATGATGAAGAGCTGGCCCGAGCCTTCGGTGCCCTCGATGATCGGCGCGCCTTCCTTAGTCATATCGTGCTGCGAGTGGCAGTCCACGCACACGGCGACGGAGCGAAATATATATTGTCCGCGCGCGAGGCGCTCAGGGGTGCGCTCGAAGGTGCGATTCGTGGCGGCGCGCATGCGCGGCCCGACGATAGGACGCCAGCCGATGGTGAATGTGATGGCCACGGCGAGCAGGACAACGACGATGACGATGGTGTAACCGACGAATTTGACGAATCGGCGCAATGTCGCCCTCCTGGTCGGGGCCGAATGCGATTGCGGCTATTTTCGACAGAATGGGAGCGAAGTCAATCCCGCAGAATGCCAGAGATCATTCGAGCGAATGATCAGGGTCTTGCTGGGCCGGGCGGAGCCTGGGCGGAAGGTGACGCTGCGGCCGGAGGGTTTTGCGCGAGGATCGTGCCCGGCGCCGGGAACAGTCCGATGGCGTGATCACGCGCGGCGGCGAACTCGTCCCAGTCGCGCTTCGTGACGGGATCGCTCGGCGGCAATGGGAGCCTCTCGAAATTCAGAAACTCGCCGCGTCGCTGGATGCGGAAGTCAAGATGCGGGCCGGTGGCCAGGCCGGTCATGCCGACGAGTCCGATGCGCTGCCCTTGCTCGACGCGCTGGCCCGAGCGCACGAAAATGCGCGAGAGATGCATGTAGTAAGTTTCGTAACCGTTGGTGTGCTGGATTTCGATTAAGTTCCCCGCCCCGCCTTTTGGTCCTGCGAAGACAACTTTGCCGTCGCCAATGGTTTGCACCGGCGTGCCGGCGGGCGCGCCGTAATCGATGCCGAGATGCGGCCGGTATTCTTTCAGAATTGGGTGAAAACGGCTGTTGCTGAAATGCGAGGTGATCGGCGCGGCGAACTTAAGCGGCGAGTGCAGAAACGCTTTCTTCATCGATTTACCGTCAGGTGTGTAATACGCAGCATTCCCGACGGGATCGTGGAAGAGGACGGCGCGATAGACCCGGCCATGATTGACGTATTCGGCGGCGAGAATTTTTCCGTAGGAAGCCAGCTCGCCGCTGGCGAGCTTCTTTTTTTCCACCACCACTCGGAAAGTATCGCCAGGCCGCGGATCGGTATAGAAGTCTAGATCCCAACCGAAAATTTCCGCGAGCCTCATGGCCAGCTCAGGCTTTTCTCCGGCCGAGGTCACGCCTTCGAAGAGCGAGCCGCGAATTTCGCCGGCCACACCCGTTTCTTCGGTAGTCGATGGAATCGTGGCAATTTCCGAATGAAAATCGCCGCCGTCCGGAGAAATTCTCAGAACACGGTCCGGGTCGATCGAGTAACGAATCTCGCGAAGTTCGCCGAGCACCGAGCGGCCGACCGAGAAGCGGTTTCCGGCGCGCACGTGGCGAAGATCGAAGACCCGCTGAGCCGAAGCGATGGCGCGGCCGGCGTTCGTTGGGCTGATGCCGATTCCCGCGAGCAGGGCGGCGAAAGATTGGCGCGACGGCACCACGCTCGCGGTGTAGAAAACAACCTCAGTTTGAATGCGATGGGCTTCGGTGCGCGCGCGCTGCACTTCGGCGGCGAAGTTTTGATCCGAGGCGGCGAGCTGATCGAACGAATACCAAGCCACACCCGCGCCTGCGGCGACTAGCGCAACCCACAAGAAAATTCTAATGATGCGGAACATTCCCCCCAGCCACACCCGCGATAACCGGGCGAAGCGTGGAGCATAACGCAGGGAATGGAATTCGCGGAACAAGAAACTTTGAATTTGTGTGCTCGAAAGTTACGGTGCGAACCAACCGCCGCCGGAATGCGGCTGCGGCGAGTTCCTCAGAAGTGCGTAAGTCTAATTTTTCGATCGCGGAGCGACTTCTCGATTTTGTAGAGCAGATCGCTTCCTTCCAGGCCCGCGTCGCGTGCCGCTTGTGCCAGGGCGCCATCGAGACGCGAATCATTCAAAGCCAAAAGTGAATCGAGAGCCGCGAGGCGAGCATCCTGCGGCGCGCCCGGCTCAGCGAGCAGTGATGCGAGCTGAGTGCGGATGTCGGCGGCGTTTGCGCTCCGTAGCGCGGCGAGATTCCCTGCCGCGCGGGCGCCGGCCGCGAGCATCTCTTCATTTCTCGACGCGAGAGCGGCGCGGACGAGATCGAGAGAGCGGGGATCGCGCATGTCGCCCAGGGCGATCAGCGCCGATGGCGCAAGCGGATTCTTAGGATCGCGCGCCATTTGCAGGAATTGCGCGGCTAATTCTTTTGCGTCCAAACGGCCGAGAGCGCGGACCGCGGCGGTATTCCATTCGAGATCGTTGCTGGTCTCAAGAATTCTGCGCAGCTCTGGAACGGCGCGCGGATCGCGCATGGCGGCAAGAGCGGTGATGGCTTGCTCGAGCAGTTCGGGCTCGGCCATGTGTTCAATGGCGTAGGGATACCCGTCGCGAATTCCGTGGCGGCCCAGGAACTCCGCCATTTTCAATTTTTCCTGGAGATCACGCTCCTCGCGCAAGTGTGGCTGAAGCGCGCTCGCGGCCTCATCGGTATCGATTTCGATCAGAGCTTCGGCGGCTTCGTGCCAGGTCTGGGAGTCTCCGCGATCGAGCATCGCCGAGAGCGGAGGAACGAGTTGGCCGGCCGCGCGATGACAGTCGGAATCTGTTGCAGCGCACGAATCGGCGATGCGAAAGCATGCTTCAGCGAGAGCATTGCGCTCAGCTTCGTCGAGCGTCAGCTTCGAGATTTCAAGCAACGCAGGCGCGGCTTCGGCAGTCGGCGTCTCGCCGAGCACGGCGATTTCATTTGCGATTTCGAGGCCCGCGTCGAATTTGCTGTGGATTCTGGCCAAGGTTTCGACCGATCCGCTGGCGGGATCGAAACGAAATAAACTCCATTCGGCCGCACGCTGAACGGCTGGCGCGCCATCGAGCGGCATTTGACGCAGCAATTCGAGGATTCCGCGCTGCTGGCTTGCGATGCGTAGCTCGCCGACAGCGTGAATTCGCGCGGCCTGTTCCGCAAATGTCGCCGGAGCGGATTCTTCGAGTTGCGTTCTTGCTCGTTCGTTTTTAAGAGCCTGCTCGCCGGCGCCGCCTAGTGCTTCAAAAACCGCAAGTCCCACGGCGTAGTTTGGATCATGCCGGTCAAGCGCGTCTGCGAGTGCGGCTACGGCTTTTTCATGCAGCGCAGCTTGATCGAGATAGTCGGCATCAAGCAATGCGCGGATCGAGTGGGCGGCCTGCGCGCGCACAGTCGGAGACGCATCAGTCAGAAGCGGAGTGATGGCTTCGATCGCGCCAGGCGATTGCGCAGCGAGAAGCGAGCGGCGCTGCAGTGCAGTGAGCAGAGGAATCGCTGCAGCGCCTTTGCGCCCGCGAATAGCATCCAGAATCAGCGAGACGGATTTGGCGCGGTCCGTGCCGGCGTTGACGTCGAGCAGAGTCTTGACTGTCGCCAGAATCGGGTCATCCGGATCTACTAGCGGCGGAATCGTCTGATCGAGGCTCGAAGACTGTTGCGTGACGGCGTAGCCCTCGCTCGTGCGCCCGAGAATCAGCAGGCGCAATTGCCCGCGCGCGATGCGCTGCCCTTCTGGAAAATTCCAAATCCCGAGATCGGCGCTGTTCAGCGTAAGCGAGTCGCGGGAGAACACACCTTTGAGAACATGCACCGGCTTGAATTTGAATTGCAGGAGAGTGGTCTCGCCTTTTCCGCCGGAGGAGATTTTGATCTCGTCGACGTTGTCCACGCGCGCCGCCATGACGAGCGTGGCGTTGCGCAAGGGCTGTTCGAGATCGAGGCCGCGGAACCACTCTTCGCGGGCCGCACGCGCCGCAGGAGGAACCGCAAGTAGGAGAAGTACGAGCCCAATCCCGGAGACTCGGAGAACATTCCATCCCCTTGCGTTGAGGAATCGCATTCTGGACCTCGCCCCGTCGTCGTGCTGGTTATTCGAAGTGCATTCCCTACTACGAGCAAGACGCGGAGCGAGGCGAAACTGTTATCGCAAAGATTTAAAGCGAGGCACAGAATTTGGGGCGAGTAGCGGAAAACTTGAAGCGCGCTCGAGAGGGATCGAGCGCGCCTTGAGGAACTATTGCCGCGCCTGGACAGAATCCGGGCCGACGGTCGCGGCCGCCGTAGCGTAAGTGCTCTCGAAGCGGTGCGTGGCGGCGAAATAATTCCGGTCGCGCAGCTCGCGGTAAATTCTGCCGGCTACGTCGGCGGCGCGCGGGCCGCTGACTACGCGGCTTCCGCCGCGAAGCAGCACAACCAGCACAATCTTCGGATGAGCCTGGTCGGCGTAGGAAACAAACCAGCCAAGACGCCCGCCGAGACCTTCGTCGTTGCAAGTGCCGGTCTTGCCGAGTGCTTGTTCGCCGTAAGGATCGTAGCTGGACTTCCCCGTGCCATAGAGAACGGCGGCCAGCATGCCTTCCTGCAAATCCGGAACGAGCGGGCCGATATCAAGCTTGCGCTTGACCTGCGGCGTGAAATTCGCGCGGGCTTCAGCGGTGCGCGGGTACTGCAGGTAATACATGGTGCCGCCATTCGCCAGCGTGGAGACGAGCGAAGCGAGCTGCAACGGAGTCATGCGAATGCCCGAACCGAAGCTCGACATGCGCGCGATGCCGCCATATGCCGGCGGCGCGCTTGGCAAGGCGCCCGGCTGTTCGCCTTCGATATTCAGGCCGGCCAGTTCGCCGAGGCCGAGCAGTTGCGCGTACTGCGAAACCTTCTCGAAGCCGAGGCGTTCGCCGACGGCTTGAAAGTAATCGTTGTTCGAATGCGCCATCGCTTCAGTCAGGTCCATGTAACGGCGATGGCCGACATTGATCATGGTGTCGCGCGTGATGATGCCTTCTTTGAGGCCCGCCAGCGCGATGACCGGCTTGATCGTCGAGCAGGGCTCAAAGCCAGAGGAAAAGACCATCTTCTGGTTCACCGCGGCCAGAATCCGGCCGTTCGAGGGATCGATCGCCAGGACTGAGCCGTTGGCGTTGCCGAGAGCATTTACGGCGATAGTGCGCACGATGGAATCGTCGTTATCGGGAATATCGTCTTTGGTAGGGTTCGCGCGGTTAGGAACGCCATAGCTGCGTCGCGAATGGCGCGGCGCTGCCCCGGCGAAAGCGGACTGTACCAAATCGGGAGATGGAGCGACCATCGCGGCGATGGCCAATAATGCAAGGATCGTCAGGCGTTTGCGAGACTGGGCTGGTTGAACCTTCGACATTTATAAGCTTCCCCGGACCCCGGTGGCTCCCCCCGCCAAAGGCCGAATTTCAGATTGTAGGGAAGCGTAGCCTGGAGCGCAACCCTCTACAAGGAGGATTATCGGCTGGGTGGGGTAATAATGGAACTGAACAAGAGGCCAGTTTCGGGACGTGCGGGGAAACCCGTGGAATAGGCGGTTTGACCTGTCCCACCGGCGGAATCAGCCGCAGTAGGACAGGCACTCCTACCTGTCTCTAAAGTCCGTAAGAATGTCGTGAGCCGCGGGCGTTCGCCTAGCGCGAAGGCTTGGCCTTAGCCGCGCCAGCAGCCGCGGCATGAGCCATCGGCTTGGCTGTTTCTGCAGCCTTCTCGGAATCGCCGTTGTCGGCAACCGCGGTGTTCAGAAGACCCAGTTGCTTTCGCAGCTCGGTGTCGATTTTGGCGCGGATGTCGCGGTTTTCCTTAAGGAACTGGCGGGCGTTGTCGCGACCCTGGCCAAGGCGCTCGCCCTTGTAGGAGATCCACGTTCCGCTCTTCTCGAGGAGGCCGCGGGTGACGCCGAGGTCGATCAGATCGCCATCGGCGGAGATGCCTTCGCCATAGATAATGTCGAACTCTGCCTCGCGGAACGGCGCGGCGACCTTATTCTTCACGACCTTGGCGCGGGTGCGCGAGCCGATCACCCGATCGCCTTCCTTGATGGATTGAATGCGCCGAATATCGAGGCGAATCGAGGAATAGAATTTCAGGGCGCGGCCACCGGTGGTGGTTTCCGGGTTGCCAAAAAGAACGCCGATTTTCTCGCGGATTTGATTGATGAAAATCAAGCAAGTCTTCGATTTCGACACGATGGCCGTGAGCTTTCGCAGCGCCTGGGACATCAGCCGCGCCTGCAAGCCCATCTGCGGATCGCCCATATCGCCTTCGAGCTCGGCCTTGGGCACGAGCGCGGCGACGGAGTCGATCACGATCACGTCCACGGCGTTCGATTTAATCAGCGTTTCGGCGATTTCCAGCGCCTGTTCCCCGTTATCCGGCTGCGAGACCAACAGGTTGTCCACGTCCACGCCCAGCTTCCGCGCGTAGACGGGATCGAGCGCGTGCTCGGCATCAATAAAGGCCGCCTGGCCGCCGAGCTTCTGGGCCTCGGCGATGACGTGCAGCGTCATGGTCGTCTTGCCGCCCGATTCCGGGCCGTACACTTCGATGACGCGGCCGCGCGGAAACCCGCCGACGCCCAGCGCCGCATCGAGCGAAATCGAGCCCGTGGGGATGACGCTCACCGGCACGAGCACGTCCCGGTTGCCGAGGCGCATGATCGAGCCCTTGCCGTAAGTCTTCTCGATTTGTGAGATCGCGTTCTCGAGCATTTTTGTTTTTTCATCTGACATAGGCCACCTCGAAGGGGCTAGATTTTGGCGGGAGCGAAGGCCCCGAGTCTAGCAGAGAGCTGCCGGGCCGGCCGCATTCTCCCGTTGCGGGGAGATTAGCACAAGGCGAAGAAAAAGCAAAGACTTTCTTGCCCTTTGCCAAGGCCTGCCCGGGCTACTCCCGCGACTCTTTAGCGTCGCGATCGCTCCCGCGTCGTGCCGTCCCGACGCCGCCGATCACTATGCTCCGATTTTCGCCCTATGAAAACCGTACTTCTACTGATTTGCTCAAATATTTTCATGACCGCGGCGTGGTATGGCCATCTCGAAGCCCGCAAGGCGCCGCTCATTCTTGCGACGCTGGTGAGCTGACTGGCTGCCTGCATCGAGTATCGCCTCGCAAAAGTTCGATCGCGGTTCTTTGATGCAAAGACGCCGGCTGGCAGCCGGCGCTACGAATACTTGTAGAAGCCGCGCCCCGATTTGCGTCCGAGCCATCCTGCGGCGACATATTTTCGCAGCAGTGGGCAGGCGCGATATTTTGAATCGCCGAATCCCTTGTAGAGAACCTCGAGAATATCCACACAGACATCCAGACCAATGAAATCCGCGAGCTCGAGCGGACCCATCGGATGATTCATTCCCATTTTCATTACTGCGTCCACGGATTCGGGAGTAGCAACGCCTTCCATCACGCAAAAAGCGGCTTCATTAATCAGCGGCATCAGGACGCGATTGGAGACGAAACCGGGAGCGTCGTTCACGGCCACCGGCTTCTTGCCCAGCTTTTCGCAGAGCTGCATCGTGAGCGCGAAAGTGTCGTCGCTGGTTTGCAGCGCGCGAATCACTTCGACGAGCTGCATGACGGGCACGGGATTCATGAAATGCATGCCGATGAAGCGCTCGGGCCGGCTGGTTTGCGCGGCGAGCGATGTGACGGAAATCGAGGATGTGTTACTGGCGAGAGGCACGCCGGGGCGCAGAACGGCGTCGGCTTCTTTGAGCACGCGGACTTTCAGTTCCAGATTCTCGGGAACGGCTTCGACGGCGAAATCGGCCTCGGCGAGCGAAGCGATCGCGGTTTGCGGCTGGATGCGGCCAAGCGCAGCGGCTTTATCAGCTTCCGTGATTTTTGCTTTCTTCACTTCGCGATCGAGATTGGCATTGATGGTTGCGAGCGCACGATCGAGAAAGCGCTGCTCAATATCGCGCAGAATGACGCGAAATCCCGAGCGCGCAAAAACATGCGCGATCCCATTGCCCATCGTGCCCGCGCCCAGCACTGCTACTGTTTTGATTTCACCGTTACTCATGGAATCTCCTGAGTCTGCTGCGTGATTATTCCGACTGCGCACCTTCCACGACTTCGCGGATGACTTCCTTGGCGCGATCGAGTTGCTCCGGAACTACTAGCAAACGCGTGCGGCCTGCGGCGCTCGCGAAGCGGCAGGTGATGCCCACTTCACGCAGGCAAAATTTCAGCGTCTCGGCCTGAGCCTCGGTATCGCCAGACCAGACTTCGGCGGTGCGAACGTCATTGTCGTAATCATTGGCGGAGACGTCGTCGACTTCATCTTCGGGCTCCGCATCGGCCGGCAAGTGTGCCGGCGGGGGCGCGTCCTCATCAAGTAAGGCAGCGTCATCTTTCACAGACTCAAGCACCTCCGTGGCTGGTACGAAGTCCTCGGGCCGCACGGAAACTTCGTATGGATTACGGGAGAAGGCGGAGGGATGCCGGGCATCGACTTCGTATTTGTAGCAATCGACGCCTTTGTCGATCAGCGCAATGCACAACTGATTGAAAAAATCACGGTCGTCGCCGCCCCAAAGGACTCGCACTGAGTCTGTAGTTTCGCTCGATTCGGATTCCTGCAACGCGGCGGCAATTACGGAGACGGCGTTCGGCCGGTCTTCGGCGTTGACCCAGAATTCGTAGGTGGGCGAGCCGTCGGCGACCAGTTCGGTTGCGGCACGGCGCTCGTTGAAGACGACGCCAGCGTCGTTCAGCGCGTTACGCATCAGTTGCGCATCCGCGGCGCTCACTCCCGAGCGCAAAATCAGGGGCGCGCGCAAATCGCGGGCACCGGCTTGCGATGCAGGGTCCGCATCAGCTTGCGGCAGCGCGTCGACCAGGTCGACGTCGCAATCGTTGCAGTGCGTGAATCCGGGACGATATTCGAGTTTGCAACTCGGGCAGAACAACGGCGCCTCCTGCGCGACAGAAAACCGGAAGAAAATGCAGATTCCTCGTCCGCCGAGGCGGACTCGGAATGACCACGCTTGGCTTCCGACGCACCGAGAAAGAAAATGCGCCGGCCAGAATAGCAGATGACTGGCGGCCGGTCGAAGCGCTAGTAGCTCTCGATGGCTAGCGCTACGGCGTTGCCGCCGCCGAGGCATAGAGCGGCGATGCCGCGCTTTTTGTTGCGGCGCTGCAGCTCGTAGAGCAGAGTGACCAGGATGCGCGCGCCGGATGCGCCGATGGGATGGCCGATGGCTACCGCGCCACCGTTCACGTTTACTTTGGCAGGATCGAGGCGTAGCTGGCGCGTGACCGCAATCGCAGCTACCGCGAAGGCTTCGTTCAGCTCGTAGAGATCGACGTCCTTGTCGCGATCCCAGCCGGTTTTTTGCAGCAGCTTTTCGACCGCATCGACCGGCGCCATCATCACCCATCTTGGCTCGACGCCGCTGACGGCCTGCGTGACGATGCGCGCCATGGGCGTTTTGCCGAGCCGCGAGGCATTGCTCTCGCTGGTGACGACCAAAGCGGCGGCGCCGTCGTTTGTTCCGGGCGCGTTGCCTGCCGTTACCGTGCCGTCTTTTTTGAATGCTGGCCGGAGTTTGGCCAGGACATCGAGCGAAGTATCCTCGCGCGGCGATTCATCGGTCTTGATAACGATGGGATCGCCCTTCTTCTGCGGAATTTCAATGGGCAAAATCTGCTCGCTTACGAAGCACGACTTGATGGCATGGACGGCTTTGCGGTGGCTGTCGACTGCGAATTGATCCTGCTCCTGGCGCGTGATGCCGTATTTGTCCGCGACCAGCTCGCCGGTCATTCCCATGTGAAAATTTTCGTAGGCGTCCCAGAGGCCGTCGGTGATCATCGAATCGAACATCTCGGCATTGCCGATGCGATAGCCGCTGCGGGCATTTTTTAGCAGGTACGGGCAGTTGGACATGGATTCCATGCCGCCCGCGACTACGATTTCGGATTCGCCAAGCATGACGGCTTGCGCCGCGAGCGCTACGGATTTCAGACCCGAGCCGCAAACTTTGTTGATGGTCATGGCCGCGACGCGCGCATCGAGGCCGCCGCGCAGCGCAGCCTGCCGCGCGGGATTTTGGCCAAGGCCGGCCTGGACCACGTTGCCCATGATCGCTTCGTCTACTTGCTTCGGCTCGATGCCAGCGCGGCGGACGGATTCAGCGACGACTTTCGCGCCAAGTTCTGGCGCCGTGAGCGGAGAGAGACCGCCCATAAATTTGCCAATCGGAGTGCGCACTGCGCTGAGAATTACTGGCTGTTCCATGACGATGACTCCTTCGAGGCCCGCGCGGGATGGCCGATGCTCGAAGCTGAAGTATAGGCGCGCGGCGAGATGCGGTCAATTTCCGGCGGCGGCTGCGTCGTTATGGAGGCTCCTGGAGTCCCGAGAGGGGCTCTGGGGGGTGCGATTTTGTCACGGACAGAAATGACCTCCGTGTTTTGTTTTCACCGAGTTACGGCGATTTCTGTGCGTTATCGTGTATCGATCAAAAAATCGCGGATCGGGCTCGTTTCGCAGCGTGTTTTTGCTTGTGTGTTGAACGCGGCCATTTGCAATTTCCCAGACTAAGCTAGCACCAGTGGACGGCGAGCGCCATGTACCTTTCTGCGAAACCACGCAGGCCATCGTGCGGAAGAATGAAGACCGGAACGCGGGAATGAAATTGGGGATCGTCTACATTTTTCGGCGGGCCACGGTCTGAAAATGTGTTTCAGGGCGACAGAGATTTACTGCACAGGATCTCGCGGATCGGCTTCAAGTCCATCGCAGTGCCGCAGTTAGGGCAGGAGTATGTATCGCCCTCGGGAAACGAGGGAAGATCGCTTGGCCCAGTATCGTGAGCGCCGCGAAATTTTACCGTCGCGCCGCATTTGCATTTGATCTGATAAAAATGGGCCGCCGATGCAGCTTTCGCCCTGTCCAACAGCATCTGCGAAGCATCGGTCAGATCCGCACCGGATCTGAAACTTGCCGAGCTGCGTAGACGCGTCAGCGCTGTGATCCAGCCGAGCGCGTATCCGGCGATAAAAATTCCGAAGAGCAATGCTGTGGGGACGGTATAAGTTGAATGCATATTCACACCTTTATACGAGGAGTTCTTCGGCCGACTCTACTACGGCCGTGCAAATTCGGCTACGATTGAGATCTCGCGTATGGCCAAACGCTCATCGCAATCTGCTGAGATCGAGCTGAATCCGGAACAGCTTCGGGCTGTCGAGCACGGCGAAGGGCCGCTGCTTGTTGTTGCGGGAGCTGGAACCGGCAAGACTCGCGTGATTACCGAGCGCATTCGCTTGCTGCTCGAGAGCG
Source organism: uncultured Acidobacteriota bacterium (assembly GCA_963812645.1). Taxonomy (GTDB): domain Bacteria; phylum Acidobacteriota; class Terriglobia; order Acidiferrales; family UBA7541; genus Palsa-147. The sequence continues at coordinate 83,903 of CAWEVU010000008.1, read as the reverse complement.
ACCCCGAGCTGCCCGGCGAAAGCATTCTTGGGCTCACCTTCACCGACAAAGCTGCGGAAGAAATGAAGTGGCGGATCAAGAAGCATGTCGGCGAGCGCGCCGATCACGTGTGGCTCGGGACGTTCCACTCGTTTTGCAATGCGATTTTGCTGGAAGCGAATCCTGAACTTCGCGCGCTGGACAATTTCGATCATTGGATTCTGCTGCGGCGAAATATCCGCCAGCTTGAATTGAATGTTTTCCGGCGTCTGGCCGATCCCGGCGAATTTCTGAACGATTTCGTGGCGTTTTTCTCGCGCTGCCAGGACGAGCTGGTCTCGCCGGAGGATTACGATCGTTACGTGGCGGGCCTGCACGCCGATTACGAAGCGCGGCGGGAGGAGATGGAGCCGGACGCGCGGAAGATTCAGGAAGAAGTTCTCGCGCGCGAGGACGAATTGGCGCGCGCGTATCGCGTGAGCGAAGCGCTGCTGCGCGAGCGCAAGATGGTCACGTTCGGCGCGATGCTGATGCAGGCGGTAGAAATGCTGAGATCGAATGCGCCGCTGCTGGCGCGCTTGCGCGAGCGCTACCGCTACATTCTCGTGGACGAGTTTCAGGACACAAACATCGCGCAGCTTGAGCTCTTGCAGCTATTGATGAACGACAAGCGCAACCTGTTCGTTGTCGGCGATCACAATCAGGCGATTTACCGATTCCGCGGCGCATCGTTCGCGAGCTTGAAGCAATTTCTCACGCGATTCTGCGGCGTGTCGCTCGATACACCGGAAAAGCGCTGGCCGCGCGTGCATCTGACGCAGAATTACCGCTCGACGAAGCGGATTTTGCGCGTGGCGGGAACGGTAGCGGCGGAGAGCGACAATTCGCGCTTCATTCCCTTCACGCCGCTGATGACCGCGAATCCCGAAGGCGACAAAATCCGCATCGCCGAATTCGGCCGGCCTGAAGAAGAAGCCGAGTGGATCGCGAGCGAGATCGATCGCCTGCACGCAGCCGGGGTGGAATGGCGCGATTTCGCGGCGCTCTACCGCAAGCATACGCACAGGAAGTATGTCGTCGAGGCGCTCAATCGACGGCAAATTCCGTTCGTCATCAAACGGCTGTCAATTCTCGGCAGCACGCTCATCCGCGACGTGATGGCTTACCTGCGATTGATCGGCACGCCTTCGGACGACGTGTCGTGCGCGCGCATTATCGCCGTGCCGTATTGGCGGATCGAGCCGCGCGATCTGGTGCGGGTGGCCGAGCGAGCGGCGAAGAGCAAAGGACAGTCGCTGTGGAGTGAATTCGAAGCCTGGTGCAAGGAGCCGGCTGGGCCGACGAAAAAGGCTCGCGCTCGCGACCTAACAGCATTCATCGGCGAAATGCGCGAGCGGGCGAAAAAACTGAGCGCCTACGATCTGCTTCTCGAGCTCATCGGCAAGCTGGGCGTCGCTCCCCTGCCCGCCGACATGGATTCCTACAATCTCGCGCGGCTGAAAGAATTTGTGGAGGAGTGGCAGAAGAAAAGGGATGGCCGCTCGCTGCACGATTTTCTGAGCTACTTAAATTTCTTCGGGGAAGCTGACGGCGACATTTTCCTGCAGAAAGAGCCGGTACACGACGCGGTGCAATTGATGACCGTTCATTCGGCCAAGGGCCTCGAATTCCCGCACGTTTTCATCCTGCATCTCTGCAAGGGAGATTTCCCGTCGGGCGTGCGGAGGCCGGTCTTCGAATTTCCGCCGCGATTGCTGAAAGAGGAGCAGCCGGAAGGCGACTACCAGAAGCTCGAGGAGCGGCGGCTCTTTTACGTGGCGCTGACGCGCGGGCGGCGGATGCTGACGCTTTCGACGATCATCAACAAGCGCAAGAAACGCTCCGAGTTTTTCGATGAGGTGCTCGGCGACGCGAAGATCCAGAAGCTCGATATCCAGCAGCTAGTGCCGCGCGTCGTGGTGCCGGAGCGCGAAGAGACCGTGGGATCGGCGGCTGCCGATGCATCGCGGCCGCAGCTCTTCGGCGCGGCGTCCGGCGAGACCAAAGCGTATTCGCGCGTGGCGCTGTGGGCCAAGGCATTTCATCCGCCGCGACCTGAGCCACTGCAATTGAGCGCTTCGGCGATTGAGACGTATCAGAAATGCCCGATGAAATTTCTATTCAGCACGGCGTGGGAATTGCGCGGCGGCCCGGCGGGGCAAATGACCTTCGGAAACGTGATGCACAATACGATCAAGGAATTCGTTACGGAATTGAAAAAGCGCAAGAAAATTGATTTCGAAGAAGTGTCCGGCATTTACGATCGCTTCTGGTCGCCGGCCGGCTATCTCGACGATTATCAGGAGGAAGAGTACAAGAAGGAAGGCCTCGACGAACTCGCCAAGTTTCACAAGTCGTATGCCGCGGCGCCCGCCGACGTGCTGATGCAGGAAAAGCGATTCGAGCTGCCGATGGAGAAAGAAGTGACGGTGCTCGGCCGCATCGATCAGGTGAATCGCATTCGCGGCGATGAGGTGGAAGTGGTGGACTACAAAACCGGGCGGGCGAAAACGCAGAAGGACGCGGATAGCAGCTTGCAGTTGAGCCTCTATGCGCTCGCTACGCGCGAAGTTCTCGAGCTGAAGCCTGAGCGGCTTACCTTCTACAATCTCACCACGAATGAGGCGGTGACTTCTGAGCGCGATGAGAAGGCGCTCGCGAAGGCGCGCGAAGCGGTGGCCACGACCGCGGATTTGATTCGCGCTGGAGAATATCCTGCGAAGCCGGGGTTCATCTGCGGCTATTGCGATTTCCGGCCGTTGTGCCCCGCGCATGAGCAGTTGATTACAATTCGGCCGTCAGGAAAATAGTGCGGCGCAGGTGGATTCAGAATCGAAGATGCCGGGCTAAAAGCCCGGCGCTACATTAAAGCGCACCAAAAACAAAACGAGGCGACCGCTTTCGCAATCGCCTCGTTCGGAGAACCAGTCGACTGGAACAGCCTCGCCGCCGTTCCGCCCCCCAATTCAACTGCGCGCATCTACTGCTTGATGCTGTCTCCCCTCGCGGCGCGGCAGCGGGATTTTCTTCGCGCCACAACCGTTCACTTCCTTAATACGAGCGAGCGGGAATCCTGTCAAGTGAAAATCTGAAAGGATCGTTGCCGCATGCGCACGCGGTTCGCGATTTCTTTGCGGGGGGAAAAACAATTCGGATTTTACTTTACGGGAATCGCGAGATCGTGCGCTGCAGAGGGCCGAACTGCGGGAGGGTCTGAAGACCCTCCCCTACAACGGCGCCGCAGTTGCATCCATGAAGCGGCTAGTGTTTTGCTGCGGAGGCGTAGTAGCCTTCGCGGGCGCTCACGTGCAGGCCCGGCCGCTCGATGCGCACTTCGATCGTATGGTAATCACCGGTGCCGGGATTTTGCGGCGCGTAAGCCAGCGTGTACTGATTGCGTGCTTGCTCGTCAATGGCCGAGTACAGCCGCTCGATATCCGCCTGCTTCGACGCGAAGAACGCGTCTCCGCCCGTATCGTTTGCATAATGGGTCATGCGGCCGGGCTCGCGCTTGAGCAGAACCGTGCCGACGGTGATCGTGTACACGGAAATATCGGAAGAGAGCAGGAGCTGAATGGTCTGCGCGTAGCTCCACTTGTTGTGATGTGAATTCTGGCCGTCGGAAATCAGGCAGATAATTTTGCGGCGATCGCGTCCGCGCGCGCGGAGCATTTCGGCCGCGGCATGCATGGCATCGTCGAGATCCTTGGTCACTTTTTCCGAGCCTTTGGTACCGTAGACCGGCGGGCCCGGCGCCTGCGATTGGTTGTTAACCATCGGGCCGGCGTCCATTGGGCCGCCGTAGCCGCCGGGAAAACTCTCACCCAGCTTCAGCCGGTGGAGCTTGGTGATGATCACATCGTTGTCGGCTGTGAAATCGATGGCCGGCTGCGGAAACTGATCGTAGAGAATGACGGCCGCTTCATCCGCAGGGCCGAGCCCGCCGGCAATGCTATCCAGGCTCTTCTGAACCTGTTCGCGCTCCTTCATCGTCAGGTCGTTGTCGAGAACGACGGCGACCGAAAGCGGAAAGGCCTCGGTCGAGAACAGCGCAATGTTCTGTTCCTTGCCGTCCTCGAAAACACGAAAGTCGTCCTTGGTCAGCTCGCCGACGAGATCGCCGCGGCCGTTTTTCACTGTGACGGGAACGGCGACAAGTTCCGTCCGCGATCGCAGCACGCGGGCTGAGGGAACATTTGATTCCTGCGGCGGCGGAGTTTGCGATTGTGGCTGCGGAGGCGTCGTTTGCTGCGCAGGCGCCTGCTTGCCGCCCGATGGCTCCGGCTGCTGCTGCCAAAACGAACGCACCCGAGGCGCAGCGCTCGGGGAATACGCGAGACCCGCGACTAGCGCCAACGCCAGGAATTGCTTCATAATCAGTGCCATCCTTGCGGACCGAAGCTCGGCTTCGATCGGCGGGGTGCCCGCGGGTTCATGCCTGCGGCGTGTGACGCATCCGAATCGCTACAAGTTGCATCGTAGGACAAGGAATCGCATTCCGGAGAAATTATACATGCACCGCCCTATATTTCGCTCGGCCCTCGCCCTCGCTACGCTGGCGGCAGGGTTGCTGCTCCCCGGCCACGCGCCAGCGAGCGGCACGACGCCGGCGAGCCTCGCAACTCAGAGCCAGCAGAGCGCTCCACAGAACGATCAGCAGAATCAGCAGCCGCCTCAATCCGGCCAGACGCTCAAAGTGCAAACCGCCCTCGTGAATGTTTTTGTCACCGTGCGCGACAAGAGCCACTTCATCATCAACAATCTCAAGCAGGAAGATTTCAAGGTATTTGAGGACGGGCAGGAGCAGAAAGTTGCGTATTTCTCGAAGGAAGTAAACCTGCCGATTTCGCTCGCCATTCTTGTGGATACGAGCGGGAGCCAGGTGGACGTCCTGGGCGCCGAACAGGACGCCGCGTCGCGATTCGTGCACCGCGTGCTGCGCAAGACCGACGAAGCGCTGGTGATGAGTTTTGACCTGGACATCGATTTGCTCGCCGATTTCACCGAAGATACGTCGCTGCTCGAAAATGCCATCCGCAAGACGGTGATCAACGTCGATGGCTCCGGCGCCGGAGGCACCACGGGAACAATACCGTCCGGCTCGAACGGGGGCACGGATTTCTACGACGCAGTGTATTTAGCGGCGCACGACAAGCTCACCGGAGAGGCCGGACGCAAAGCCATCATCGCGCTCACCGACGCGGAGGACACCGGAAGCAAGCTCAAGGTGCAGGATGCCATCGAGGCGGCGCAGCGATCGGACTCCGTCGTGCACGTCCTGCTCATTTCCGATGTGGGTTTCTATTACCGGCAGATGATGGGTTACGGTGGCGCTGGCGTGGCAAAAAAGATGGCGGACGAAACGGGGGGCCGCGTCATCGAGGTGCACAACAACAATTCGCTCGAAAAAGCTTTCGACGAGCTTTCCGACGAGCTGCGCCAGCAATACGTGCTCGGCTACTATCCGACGAATGCTAAGCGCGACGGTGCGTTTCGAAAGATCAAGATCGAAATAAACCGCCCTGATCTTAAAATCCTCGCGCGGCGCGGCTACTACGCTCCAACGGATTAACCTGAACTTTTCGCAGAGATCATGCGAAGGCGAACGTGAGGCACTACTGGCTTTTTGTATATGGGCCGGCGGCAGGCGCGACAGCGTAGTACCCCTTGCGCGTACGCACCACCAGACCCTTGCGGTCCACATCCACCTGAATTCTCCGGTACTGGCCATTCGTCATCGGATTCGTGGGCGCATACGCGATGAAATACTGGCTGCGCAACTCGGTCCCGATATCCTGGAACGATACGGCCAGATCATCCACTTTGTAGGGAAAGAAGACGCGGCCGCCGGTCTCGGTGGCCAGATCTTCGAGAATTTTGTCGCCGGGAGTCTTGAATAGCTTGCGGGGCCTATCGGTCGTATCCGTCGCGAGCCATTCAGTGCTGGTGCTGATGGAATAGACGGCAACTTCGGAGCGCTCGGCCATTTCAATCGCGTCGCTAAGCGCGCGATCGCTCAAGTTGTCCTCGCCGTCGCTGAAGACGACCAGCACGCGCCGGACTTCCTGATCGGTTCCCTCCGGAAGCGGCGCTTTCCCGAGCTTTTGCGCGGCCATGTAGATCGCATCATTGAAAGAAGTGCCGCCGCCGGCGCGCTGCTTCTGAATGGCGTCCGTGATCAAGCCGGTGTCGCCCGTGTAATCCTGGACAATTTCGGGCTCATTGTCGAAAGTCATGAGAAAGGCCACGTCTTTGTTGCGGCGGATTACGTTGACGAGAAAGTCCGTTGCCGCGTCTTTCTCGAAATGCAGGCGCTCGCGGATGCTGTTGGAGGTGTCGAGAAGCATGGCAATGCGCAGCGGCAGATCGGTCTCGCGGCCGAAGAATTGGATGGTTTGCGGCTTGCCGTCTTCGAGGATCTTGAAATCCTGCTTTTCGAGATCGGTGACGAAATTGTGGCGCCGATCGGAAACGGCTGCTACCAGATGTACGAGGCCGGAGGTTACTTTCAGCGGCGGCTGCTGCGTTTGGTCCTGGCCCGGCTGCTGGGCCTTCGGCGGGGGGGCGGGCGGATTTTGTGCCGGCGCTAAAAACGACATCGCCAGAAGCAAAGGCAGCACCGGGATCAGCCGCTTCAAAATTGCCATGTCGAAATTATAGGTACGTGGCGAGTGCAGCGTCAATCGGCGCGGGCTCGGCGCCGAGCGCGCGGCCGAGGGTGTAGATGTAGGTCTTGAGTTCGGGCGCGAGCGGCGCGCGAACATCCAGCGGCTCGCCGGTGCACGGATGCGTAAATCGAATCCGCGCCGCATGAAGAAAATTGCGGCCGAGTTCCGGCAGCCGCGTGCCGTGGACCGTCTCGACACGCGGCGCACCGTACAGCGCATCGCCGACTACTGGAAATCCGAGCGAAGAAAAGTGTACCCGTAGCTGGTGGGTGCGGCCTGTGTGCAGACCCGCTTCGATCAGTGTAAAGCCGCCGAGAAAAAGCTTAGCGCTCCAGTCGGTGCGGGCAGTGCGGCCGTCGCGCCGGCGAGTCGTCATGCGCGTCCGGCGGCGCAGATCGCGCGCCACAGGCAGTTCGATGCGTCCGGCTCGCTCGCGCATCTTGCCGTGCAGCAGTGCGACGTATGTTTTCTCGACCAGGCGTTCCTGAAATTGCTCGACGAGCCCGCGATGCGCCTCGTCCGTCCGAGCAATCACCAACGCGCCCGATGTGCCCTTGTCGAGACGATGCACAATCCCGGGCCGCTGCGGCCCGCCGGTCGCCGAGAGATTTCCGAAGCGGTAAAGCAACGCGCCGACGAGAGTGCCCGACGATTCGCCCGCGCCCGGATGCACGGCGATGCCGGCGGGCTTGTTGATCACCGCCAGATCGTCATCTTCGCAGAGAACATCAAGAGGAATCGCTTCAGGAGCGACTCCAGGTGCCTGCGCCGCAGGAACTTCGATGTCAACTTGCTCGCCCACTTCCACGCGGTGAGACGGCTTGGTGAGCACGCCGTTGACGCTCACGCGGCCTTCGGCGATTAATTCCTGAATCCGCGTGCGGCTCAATTCCGCCGCGCGCGTCGCAAGAAAACGATCGAGGCGTATCCCAGCGTCGTCTTCACCGACAGCGAACGTCAAATTCTCAGCCGTATCATTCTCCTATTGCGCAGGGCTTCGAAATCGACCGCGGTTTTGAATCTGTAGGGGAGGGCCGGGTTAGCCCTCCCGCGACGGCCGATGTGTGGCCGTCCCCACGCAGGCGCGAATCACAATTTAATAGAAACATCTCGTGCGCGCGTCCGACGGTTGTCGCGTACGGATTCGTTGTGTTTACGCCGGGGCCACAGACGGCGAGGGGCGGCAAACACCGCCGCCCGCGGGAGGGCCAACCCGGCCCTCCCCTACACGTTCAACTGCGAAGGCGCGCGCCGCTAGGAATTTTCTTGCTCGACGCTTGCGAGCAGCGGCAATCCGCCCCGTATTCCCCGCCACCACAAGAAGCAGCCCACGAGAACAAATCCCACGCTCACAATCTGCATCAACGACACCGAGCCGTGCAGCAGCAGGGTGCGGTCCGGATCTCCGCGAACAATCTCGATCAGCCCGCGCTCAATGCCGTACAGAACTAGATAGGTGCCGGCAATCTGCCCCGCGAATCGCTGCCGCTTCCCTAGCCAAATGAGAAAAACGAAATTGGCAATCTCCGCCGCGGCTTCGTAAAGCTGCGTGGGATGCAGAGCCACGCCAATCGGCGTGCCGACTAGCTGCTCGGCAATCGGATTCGTGAATTTTATTCCCCAGGGCAGCCAAGTCGGCTTGCCATAGCAACAGCCCGCCATGAAACATCCGAGCCGCCCGATGGCATGGCCAAGAGGAAGCGCCGCGGCATATGTATCCAGCAGCGGCAAGATAGGCATCTTCGCGTACCACGTGTAACCCGCCGCGAGCAAAATCGCCCCAATCACGCCGCCGAAAAAAGTCCCGCCGGACTGCACCACGCCGAACGAAAAAATTTCCCGTGGGTGCGCCGCGAAATAAGACCAATCGATCACCACGAGCCACAGCTTCGCCACCACCAGCGCCGTGAGCACCATGTAGATGCCCAGGTTCCACACTTCATCGCGATTCAGCCCGGCATGCGGCGCTTGCCTCCGCGCATACCACAACCCGAGCAGCACGCCCGCGGCGACCAGTACGCCATAGCTATAAATCGTGAGCGGCCCGATCTGCAACAAGACCGGATGCATCGTCAGGCTCTTTCCACGCTGTGATGCCGCCAATCGCGCAGGAGCTCGAGCAGAACCAATCCCGCGCCGAACACGATCGCGGAATCAGCGAGATTGAAGGTGTACCAGTGATGCGCGCCGATGTGAAAATCGATGAAATCGGTGACGCTGCGGCGCGCCACGCGATCGAGCACATTTCCCGCCGCGCCACCAAGAATCAGCGCGATTCCCGATTGCCCCAGGCGCCCGCCCGCCCGGCCCGTGGCCAGAAGCCAGAACAGAAACACGATCACCGAGGCGGAAAACAAAATGAGTATGGGCGATAGCCACGGCGAATTCGTTTCCGCGAAAATCCCGAACGCCACGCCGGGATTGCTTGTGTGCACCAGATTCAACATTCCCGGCACGAGGACGCGCATCGCGCCCATCTCCGTGAATTTCTCCACCGCGTGCTTGCTGATCTGGTCGGCCGCCAGCGCGCCGAGCGCCAGCAGCACTTGCCACCACCAATCGCGCCAGTTCCGAGCCGCCGTCACGATCCTGCAACCCCCGTGGCCCCACCGCTCCGCTCAATCTCTTCCAGCGCGGCGACGCAGCGCTCGCAGATCGTCGGATGGTCGGCGCTCTCGCCCACGTGCGTCGAGTAGTTCCAGCAACGCTCGCATTTCTTGCCGTCGGCACGCTCGATCCGGACGTCAATGTCCTCTGCAAATTCGGCAATCCCTGTCACTGGCACTGACTCCAAATGCACCTGAGAAACGATAAACAGAGCGGGCAGGAACGTGGCATACTTCGCTAGCAACGCGGCCTGATCGCCGCTCGCGCTCAACATCACCTTTGCTTCGAGTCCCGAATTGATGGTCTTGCCGTTCCGCGCCTCCTCAAGGGCCTTGAGCACTTGCGGGCGGATGGCCGCCAGCCGCGCCCAATTTGCCGCCACTGGTTCCGAAGCCGCGCGCTTGAGCCCCTCGGCCAGCGGAAAGCGCGCGCAGTGGATACTCTCGCCTTCGCCACCGCTGCGCGGAAAGTGCTTCCATACTTCCTCGGATGTAAAAGTCAGAATCGGCGCGATCAGCCGCAGCAGCGCGCTCGCGATACGATAAACCGCCGTCTGCGCCGATCGCCGGCCTACACTTCGCGGCGCGAACGTGTACAACCTGTCCTTCAGCACATCGAAATAAAACGCACTCAAATCGACGACAGCGAAATCATGGATGGCGTGGAACACACGGTGAAAATCGAAAGATTCGTACCACGCGCGGCATTCGCGAACCAGCTCTCCGGTGCGCCGCAGCATCCACGCGTCCATCTCCCACAGCTTTTCATCGGGCAGCAAATCGCGCTCCGGATCGAAGTCCGCCAAATTCGAAAGCGCATAGCGAAATGTGTTCCGCAGCTTGCGATACGATTCCGAAAGCTGCGTCATCATCGGCTCGGACCAGCGCACATCCGACTGGTAATCCTGCGACACCACCCACAGCCGCAAAATATCCGCGCCCCATTTCTGCGAAATTTCGCCCGGCAGCAGAGTGTTCCCGAGCGACTTCGACATCGGCCGGCCATCGGGATCAAGCGTCCAGCCGTGCGAAACCACCTGCCGGTAAGGCGCCGCATCGCGCGTGCCGACGGCCACCAGCAGCGAGCTGTGAAACCAGCCGCGATACTGATCGGGCCCTTCGAAATAAACATCCGCAGGCCAGGTACCGTCTTTCAGATCGAGCACGGCAAGGTGCGAAGATCCCGACTCAAACCACACATCCAAAATATCGTTCTCCTTCTTCCACTTCGCACCGCCGCACTTCCCGCACTTCGTTCCCGGCGGCAGCAATTCTGCGGCCGGATGCGTGTACCACGCGTCCGCGCCTTCCTTCTCGAACCACTGCACTACATTTCGCAGGGCCGCAAAATCCTCGAGCCGCGACTTGCATTTCTCGCAAGTGAAAACGATCAGCGGCACGCCCCAAAATCTCTGCCGCGATATGCACCAGTCCGGCCGCTCGGCGATCATGCCGAAAAGGCGGTCGTGTCCCCAAGCCGGCGCCCATTTCACCTTGTCGATTTCCTGCAACGCGCGCTTGCGCAGATCGTTGCGCTCCATGCCGATGAACCACTGCTCGGTAGCGCGGAAAATCACGGGATTCTTGCAGCGCCAGCAATGCGGATAACTGTGGCGATATTTCGAGCTATCCAGCAACGCGCCGCGTTTCCGCAGAAGCTCGATGATCGGTTCGTTCGCTTCGAATACGCGCAAGCCTTTGTATTCCGGCAGTCCCTCGACGAATCGCCCGTCATCATCGAGCGGCGCATACGTATCGAGCCCGTAGCGCTGTCCCGTATAAAAGTCGTCCGCGCCATGCCCCGGCGCCGTATGCACCACGCCGCTGCCTTGATCGAGCGTCACGTACTCAGCCAGCACTCCCGGCACGGTGAGCTCAAGAAATGGATGCCGGAACTGCATCCCTTCGAGATCTTTTCCCTTCCCGCGCCAGCGAACTTTCGCCGCCTCGAATTTCAATTCCGCCGCGACGGCATTCAATCGCTCAGACGCAAAGAGCAGCGCTCCGACCGGCGTCTCCGCCACGACGTATTCAAAATTCGGATGAAATGCCAGCGCACGATTGGCGGGCAAAGTCCAAGGAGTCGTGGTCCAAATCAGCGCACTCACATCGGGTCCGAGTTCTTTCGCGCGATCGCCTCCAACGACCGGAAATTTCACCCAGATCGAATTGCTGGTGTGATCCTCGTATTCGACTTCCGCTTCCGCCAGCGCCGTACGATCCACCATGCACCAATACACCGGCTTCAATCCGCGATAGATGTATCCCTTCTCGAGAAAAGTAAGAAACGCATCGGCGACGGTCGCCTCGTAGTGCGCATCCATCGTGAGATACGGCTTCTCCCACTGCCCGAAAACTCCCAGCCGCTTGAAATCGCGCCGGTTCAAATCCACATATCGCGTAGCCCACTCGCGGCACATCTGCCGGAATTGCGCCGGCGTAACTTTATCTTTCTGTCCGCCCAATTCCTCCTTCTCGACTTTATTTTCGATCGGCAAGCCGTGGCAGTCCCATCCCGGAATATACGGAGACCGAAAACCGGCCATGGTCTTCGACTTGACCATCAAATCTTTGACAATCTTATTCAGCCCCGTCCCAAGGTGAATGTCCCCGGTCGGATAAGGCGGCCCATCGTGCAAAACAAACAGCGGCGCCCCAGCCCGCGATTCCAAAATCTTCTCGTAAATCCCGGCGCGCTCCCATTCCGCAAGCTGCTCGGGCTCGCGCTCCGGCAATCGCGCTTTCATCGGGAAATCCGTACGCGGCAAGTTCAGCGTTTTCTTCAGGTCAAACGGTTCGGCCATCGAGTCGGGTCTAACGCCTTTCTCTGCCTTGGATCAGGAAACAAGGAGCAGCAGGAAGAATCGCTATGTTACAATGAATAGGAAGGCAAGTCAGCCGCCGGGAAGCCCAGACATCCTTTTCGGCTGTCGCGAATCTAAAGACAGGAGAGAGAACTGTTTACTGGGACTAGGTGGTAGGGATGGCTGACACGAGCGTAAAAACTCCTGATACGCACTCTTCATCCTACGGCGGCGGCATGCGCTTGACCCGCCTGGCTGTTGACCGACCCTCGCTGGCGAAGTCCTTTTTCTCCAATTTGAGAGATTTCCTCGTCGAACACCCGAAAAAGGTGCGCGCGGGCCAACCGAGCCCGTTCCTGCCCGAGCACTTCGGCGACGGCCCTGGCGCCAATTTCCGTGCCTGGCTCAAGCCTCTTCCTGCAGGCGCAAAGCGGCCCGATAGCACTGGAATGCTGGTTCCGTGGGCGCCGGGGTTCAGCGCTTTCTGGACGAACCTAAGCATGGCGTTCGGCGGCCCTAAAGTGCAAAAGGGCGTGGACGTCCCCGATATCTGGACGAAGGATACGCAGTTCAGCCGCGTTCAAGCGCTGTCGTTGGCGATACACGTAGTAGTGCTGGTACTGATCCTCGTTCCGCTGCTTCCCGAAATCATGTCGCCGCACACCACCCAGGCGCGCAATTACACCGTGACGCCGCTCGATGGGCTTTCTCCCTACATGCCAAAGCTGCCCGCAGGTGGCAAAAAGGCTGGTGGCGGTGGTGGTGGCGGCGAGCACAATCCTATCCCCGCAAGCCGCGGCAGGCTGCCTAAGGCGTCTTATACGCAGCTAGCGCCGCCTTCCGTGCATCCGCCGGCGAACCCGAGATTGCAGGTTCCGGCCACGATCCTAGCTGTGCCCGACATCAAGCTGCAAAGTCCGAATTTGCCGAATTACGGCGATCCGATGGCCAAGCTCATCACTGATTCGAACGGTCCAGGCGGTGGCGGCGGAATCGGCACCGGACAGGGCACGGGCGTTGGCAGCGGCGATGGCGCCGGCGTCGGCCCCGGCCATGGCTGGAACACGGGCGGCGGCTATCCGAGCGCCGGAACGGGCGGGTACGGTGTTCCCGAGTGTCTCTTCTGCCCACAGCCTCAATTCTCGGATGAGGCTGTCAAATCCAAGTACATGGGTACGGTTACGCTGCAAGCGATCATCACCGCCGATGGCCGCGCCACCGACATTCATGTGGTGCAAGGCGCCGGCATGGGACTCGACGAGAAGGCCATTGAAGGCGTACGCACCTGGAGATTCCGCCCCGCCGTGGGCCCCGACGGAAAACCGGCCACCGTTCGCCAAACGATCGAAGTAACCTTCCGTCTCTACTAAGAGTGGCGCTTCAGCATAGTTCTCCGGCCTGGAAAATCTCCGATGTCTCGCCTGTATCGCCTGCTCATGTTTTGTTACGATGTCCACGCCACATAGCGATCGAATGTCTAAACGCCTAAATCTAATTGGAGCGGTTGCAATTTTAGCGGCACTCGCCGCGCTCCCGGCTCCGGCTGCGCTTGCGCAGACCGGCTCGATCGATTTCACCGCGAGAGTTACTCCCGCGGCGGGTGTACCCGAACCCATTCGGGGCGTTCCGTTTTATCTCCTGCATAAGAGCTTCACGGAAATTTTGGCGGAAGCCGATGCCGCCGAGCCTAAACCCGATCTTGACGCCTTCGTCGATAAGCTCAAAATCTCGACCGAGTTGAAGGCGTGGATGAAAAAGAATCACACCGCCTCGCTTTCCGGCGAGGAATTCGTCCGCAGCCTCACCGCCGACGACATCATGAACGTCCCCGAATTCTTCTCCGCCTATCTCGAGCGCAATGCGGGGGACAATTCCGTGGACTTCCCGAAGCCGAAATACAAGGAGCGCGACAAGCAGAAAGACCCCGCTCGCTACGATAAGCAACGCCAGGAATACTTGGACGCCGTCCGCAAGTTTCTCTTGGCCAACACGGAAAGCACCGCGGGGCTCGATCTGACTCTCGATCCGATCAATCCGGGCCCGGCATGGCTACTTTTGACCGCCCGGCGCGGCCCCGCGATTCAACGCCGAGCGCTCGAGCTGGCGCAGACGCAGTACCTCGTCGCCAAAGTGCAATCGGATCTCGATGGCCACGGCAGGATTGACAAGATTCCGCCCGGCAATTATTGGCTCGGGACTCTGGATATCTTCGCCACAGTTGGAGATGCGAGCATCCGCTGGGACGTTCCCGTCTCGCTCGATTCCGGACTGACCACGCGCGTCGAGCTTTCGAATTCGAATGGCATAGTTCCACAGAAGCACACGCCGTAAGCAGCAGTCGCCGGACATCCCATGGAAGACTCGTCGATTCCCCATCTCGCTTCACCTGACGCACAAGTTCGCACCCAAGCTGCGGAAGAACTTTTCACCCGCGGCCGTCAGCTCGTCGAACCTATCCTCGCAGAGTGGCGCCGCGAGGCGGAATTGAGCGCGCTTCTTCATTTGCCGCGCCCTCGCATAACCGTCGGCGTAGCAGTGAATCCCGAGAGCTTCGAGAAAATTCGCGCGGCGAGCGGCAATCCACCTCTCGCCGACGTTCCTCCGGACCAGGACGCGATGGAGTTCGAGGTGCACTTTGGCGCGAATGTCCACCTCGACATTCTCACCACGAAAGTTTCTGGCGGACACGGCGCCATCGCGCGCTTCCTCGAAAAATTCGGCGAGGGCATCCAGCAGGTCGAACTGGAAGTGAAAAGCTGCGACAGCGCCACGAACCGCGTGCGCTCGGCTTTCGGCGTCGAGCCTCTGTATCCCGGAACGCGTCCCGGTGCCGACGGAACCCACGTGAATTTCTTTCTGGCCAGCCGCCCGGACGGCCACAAAGTCCTCATCGAGCTTGTCGAGCCTCGCTGAACCGGGGTTTCGCTCTATTCCCCGCTCTGCTCGAGCAACTTCGCCACCAGCGCCGTCCATCCCGTCTGATGGCTCGCTCCCAGACCCGCGCCATTGTCTCCGTGGAAGTATTCGTTGAAGAGAATCAAATCTCGCCAGTACGGATCATTCTGAAATTTCTCCATCCCGCCGTAAATAGCGCGCCGGCCGTCCTGACGCAGGAACAACCGCGAGATCCGCCGCGAAATCTCGCTGGCAACTTCCCATAGCGTCACGTAATTTCCCGAGCCGGTCGGACATTCCACTTTCAAATCCTTCCCGTAGTAATAGTCGTAGCGCTGCAACGCTTCGATGATCAGAAAATTCAGAGGCACCCATACCGGCCCGCGCCAATTCGAATTCCCGCCGAACAAATCTGAGGACGATTCAGCGGGTTCGTAAGCCACGCTGTGCACGGAATCGTCCGTCTCGAGCGTGTACGGCTTTCCGGCATATACCTTGGAAAGCGAACGAATCCCATACGGCGACAGAAACTCATTTTCATCCAGCATGTAGCGCAGAACTCGCAGCAGCCTGTGCTTGTTCACCAGCGCCACCAGGCGCCGCACACCCTTGTCGGAATGTACGCTCGCGTCCACATGATTCGCGACTTCCGGGTGATGGTCGAGAAACCACTGCATGCGCTTTTGAAAGCCCTGGCAATGTTCCAAGTCCTCCGGCTCGAGCGTATCCACGGCGAATAGCGGAATCAGTCCCACCATCGAGCGCACTTTCATTTTCAAATGATTGCCGTCCGGCATGTGCAGCACGTCGTAATAAAATCCGTCTTCTTCGTCCCAGAGACCGATCTCCTCGCCGCCTATGTTGTTCATCGCTTCGTTGATATGCACGCAGTGCTCGAAAAATTTGCTAGCCACGTCCTCATAAGCGGTATCCTCGCGCGCCAATTCCAGGGCGATGGCCATCATGTTCTGCGAATACATCATCATCCAGCTCGTTCCGTCGGATTGCTCGATGCGGAATCCGCCCGGCAAGGGCCGCGAGCGATCGAACACGCCGATATTGTCGAGCCCCAGGAATCCGCCCTCGAAGACGTTCAATCCCTGCGGATCTTTGCGGTTGACCCACCAAGTGAAATTCAACAGCAGTTTCTGAAACACGCGCTCGAGAAAGTTCCGGTCGGCCTTTCCGCGAATGCGTCGATCGATGCGATAAACCCGCAGCGCCGCTCCGGCGTGCACCGGCGGATTCGCGTCGCTGAATTCCCACTCGTACGCGGGAATCTGTCCGTTCGGGTGCATGTACCACTCGCGGAGAAACAGAATGAGTTGCTCCTTCGCGAAGTCCGGATCGATCATCGCCAGAGCTACGCAATGAAACGCCAAATCCCACGACGCGTACCACGGGTATTCCCACTTATCCGGCATCGAAATCACATCGGCGTTATAGAGATATGTCCATTCGTGATTTCTCCCGAACCGACGCTGCGGCGCCGGCGGCGGCTGCGTGGGATCGCCCGCGAGCCAACGGCTGACGTCGTAATGATAACTCTGCCGGTTCCAGAGCAATCCGGCGAACGCTTGGCGCTGCACATTGATTGCGTCAGCGCTCATCCCCGGCCGCACCATCCACGCGTAGAATTCGTCGGCTTCCTTCTTGCGCTGCTCAAACGTCTGATCGAAACCCGCATTGAAAAATTGCGCTGCCGGCGCGCCGGCCGGCAATTCCTGGTTCGTCAGGAGCAGTCGCAGCGACGCGCTTCCGCCGGCAGGGATCTCGCATTTGAAATGCGCTGCGACTTTCGTGCCCGTCTGGCCGGGATTCACCGCGTCGAGGGCTCCATGAACGACGTAGCTGTCGATGGCGTCTTTGACGAATTTCGTGCGGTTCTTCGACTTGAAAAGCCGCTCGTGATTCGTCTCGTTCTCGGTAAACAAAAGTTCCGGCTGCCCTTCGATTGCCAGCCAGCGTTTCCCATAATCCGGTTGCAGCAGTTCGATGGCCGCAAATCCGTTGAATCCCGCGAGCCGCTTCAACTGTGGTCGCACGTCGCCCGGCCCAATACTTCCCCAGGACCATTTATTCCGGAACCAGATTGTTGGGAGCAAACGCAAGCGAGCTGTCTCCGGCCCACGATTGACGGCCGTAATACGAATCGGAATCACCTCGGCGGACATTTTTGCGTACTCAATGAAAATGTCGAAATAGCGGTTCTCGTTGAAAATTCCGGTGTCGAGCAGCTCAAATTCCGGATCGTGCCGCGTCCGTTTCGCGTTTTCAGCTCGAAGTTGGCCGTAGGGAAATGCCGCTTGCGGGTACTTGTAAAGGTATTTCAGGTAAGAACTCGTCGGCGTCGCATCGAGATAAAAATAATATTCTTTGACGTCCTCGCCGTGATTCCCTTCGGTGTTGGTCAGCCCGAAAAGCCGCTCCTTCAAAATAGGATCGCGCTCGTTCCAAAGCGCCAGCGCGAAGCAGATTCTCTGATGCCGGTCGCTGTAGCCCGCAATCCCATCTTCGCCCCAGCGATACGCCCGCGACATCGCGTGATCGAACGGCAGATAATTCCAGGCGTCGCCATTCGGGCTGTAATCTTCGCGGACCGTGCCCCATTGCCGCTCCGAAAGAAACGGCCCCCAGCGCATCCAGTACGCTTTCCTCTCGTAGTTTTCCTGAATCCTCTGTTCTTCCGCAGTCATCGGCCTTTTCGCAAAATGCAAGCCACGCCGCGGCTCGACCGGCGACCGGCCGATTCCCCGCGCGAAGCCTTCACACTCTAGCGATTCATCCGCGCAATTGGCAAGCCGCCGCAGATTCTGTATTCTCGCCGGTCGCGCATGAATGTGTCTCGATCAGCGATCAACGTCAACCGCGCCCTGCTCCTCTGCCTCGCCATCTCTGCAACGCTCGTGATATCACCGTCGTTCTTCCTCGGCAACGCTTCCGGTCACGATTTTCAATTCCATCTCGAATCCTGGATGGAAGTCGCGCAGCAATGGCATCAAGGCATCCTCTACCCGCGCTGGGCTGAATGGCCGAATTTCGGTTTCGGCGAGCCACGTTTCATTTTCTATCCGCCTGCCTCTTGGATGCTCGGCGCCGCTCTCGGTTTGATTCTTCCCTGGCGCATGGTGCCGGACGCGTTCATCTGCCTCGCGATTTTCCTCGCCGGTTTCACCATGCACCGCCTCGCGCGCGAGTGGCTCGCGCCGCGCGACGCCGTTGCCGCCGCCGTCCTCTTCGCCGTCAATCCCTATCATCTCGTGATTATTTTTTATCGCAGCGATTTCGCCGAACTCCTCGCCAGCGCTCTTTTGCCGTTGCTCATCTGGCGCACAATCCTCCTTGCCCGCGAAGGATGGCGCCGCGTGCCCGGATTCGCCTGTATCTTCGCTTTATTCTGGCTTTCAAATGCTCCCGCCGCTGTGATCGCCACGTACTTCGTCGCCGCAATGATCCTCGTTTACTGCGCTCTCGAGCGCTCCTTCCGCGCCATCCTGCCCGCCGCAGCCGCCGGCGCGATGGGCTTCGCTGTCGCTGCGTTTTACATTCTTCCCGCCGCCTACGAGCAGCGCTGGGTAAATATCTCCGACGCTCTCGATTTCAGCCTGCAGCCCTGGCACAACTATCTCTTCACCAAAGCCGGCGATCCCGAATTCATTCTTTTCAATTTCAAAATCTCGGCAGTGGCACTGTTCGTCATCGCCGTATTCGCCATCAGCGCCGTCTTCGCCGCACGCCAACGCCTGCGCGGCCGCACCATGTTCTGGCTCTTGTTCACGCTCGGCGCGCTTCCCGTGATTCTGATGTTTCCGATTGCCACCTTCGTGTGGGCGCACATACCTGAGATGAAGTTCGTGCAGTTTCCGTGGCGAACACTTTCGCCGCTCGCGCTCGCCGCGGCATTTTTCTTCGCGGCAGCTATCTCCCCGTTGCACCGCAAATGGCCCGCGTGGCTTGCCGCCGCTCTCTCGTTAGCCGCGCTTTCCGCGTGGATGTCCACCAACAATTGGTGGGACACGCAGGGCCCGCAGGTCGTCACCAGCGCCATCTCCAGCGGCGCAGGCTACGAAGGCGCCGACGAGTACGTAGCCGCAGGCTGCGATCGCTATGATCTCCCCGAAAATCCACCGCGCGCCGCCGCGCTCAATCCCGACACCAATGAGCCGCTAAAATCGCCGAATCTCCGCCTGCACATCGAGGGCTGGCAACCCGAGCAAAGAATCATCAGCGTAGATTCTCCGCAGCCGATTGTTCTAGCCGTGAAGCTATTCCCCTATCCCGCATGGAAAGCGACGCGCAACGGCGCGCCCCTCGAAATCGCCACGGATCCCTGCGTCGCCCCGCTTCAACTAACGCTCCCAGCAGGCCACAGCGACGTAGTCCTACGATTCACGCGCACCCGAGACCGCAAGCTGGCCAACGCCATATCGCTAGCCGCCGCACTAGCCCTACTAATCGCCTTCATAGCGAAGCGCCGCCTCCAGTAGGGGAGGGTCTTCAGACCCTCCCGCATTTCGGCCCATTTGCACGGACGCAGGGGCGGCTCCATCAACCCACGCATTCACAAATTGCACTGAAGCGAATGTACGACCCGAGGAAAACCAACGAAGAAAATCCCAACCTACCCCCGCCGCTCACCCGGCGAACTCTGCCGCAAAACAATCCTCCCGCCATCCACCAACTCATACCGGCTATCGCGCCAAACCGCTCTCTTACTTAGATAACTAGCGGTCCAAACGCAAAATCCCAGCAAATCGCGAATGGGATAAAGCCACGGCGCCCGCCGCGCCACCGGGTCGCGCACCACGCCCCAACCAATCGCCAGCGCCTCGATCAATCGATTCAAAATCGCCACGCTGAGAAACCACGCGCCAACCTCCCACCGCCCAAGCGCCCCCGCCGCGGCAAGCCCCAGAATTCCATACGGCATCGCATAAACTAGCCCGCTACCGAAATGCCCTTTCGGCCGCGAATACCGCGTGCCTTTCGCCCAGCGCACCTGCCGCTCCCACATCCGCCGCAGCGTCATCGGCGGCACCACATGATCGATCACGTGCCGCGAGAGCACCACGCGATAACCGGCCTTCTCGATCAAATTCCCGATCACAAAATCATTCGAGAAATAATCGCCCAGCACGCGATATCCACCGATTTTCTCCACCGAATCTTTTCGCGCCACGATCGTCGGCCCCAATCCGAATTTCATTCCCTCGAGCAGATTCGCCGTCAGCACTCCCGCCGTCATTTCCACGGACATTCCAATCGCGTCCAGCGCCGACCAGAATCCGCCCGCATTTTTCCCGCGATAGAGGCAAGTCAGCATTCCGGTCTTCGGATCGAGCATCGGCGGCACGACCTCGCGCAAATAATTCGGAGCCACCTCGACGTCGCTGTCGCTAGTCACCAAGATTTCATGCGCCGCAATTTCCGCCATTCGCGCGAACGAATATGACGGCGGATTCGGCCACGGCGGCCGCCCGGTCACCAGCACGCGGCTGCGAATCTTCGGATAGCGCGCGCAGACCTCGCGAATCACTCCAAGCGCCGCGTCATCTTCCGCATCAGCCGCAAACAGAATTTCGTAATCGGGATAATCCTGACGGAAAAAGCTTTCGACGTTCTCTTTGAGGCGAGCTTCGAGTCCGTGGACCGGCTTCAGAATGGAGACCGGTGGAAGCGACGTGAGCGAAGCAGCTTCAGCGGCTTGGCGCTGTGCATCGCGACGAAACTTGCCCGCACCGATGAGCGCAAGTATCAGAAAAACCGAGGAAGAAATCGTACCGATCACAGCAATTGAGAGGATGAGGTACAGAATGATGAATGCTGGGCTAACGGTCCAGAGCAAGCCTCAGACTCCCTTGACCCGCGGCGAGGCGCCTTGCGCTTCTCGCTTCATTTGACGATTCGGCACAGCATCCATTGCGGCGACGCGCGCGAAATATTCTGCGGCTCGCGGCGGAAATTCCAGGATCGAATCGTCCGCCCCGGTGCCGCGCAGCGCCTCAATCCTCTCAGCCGGCGCGTAGCCGATGCACTTCATACCCGCGGCATGCGCGGCTTCAACGCCCACGGGAGAATCTTCAACGACAACAGTGCTCTCTGGCGCCGCATGAATCAGTTCCGCAGCTCGAAGAAAAATCTCGGGCGCAGGCTTCGTCGCCCCCACGTCGTCGCCGGTCACCACCGCGCCGAACCGCGCCGTAATGCCGAAGTGTTCAAGCGTCTCGAGTGTGCGCCGCCGCTGCGCGGAAGTTCCGACGGCCATGGCGACACCCGCCGCTGCAAGCTCATCAAGGACGCGCACCAATCCCGGCTTCGGCGCAAGTGTATGCACTAACGCGGTGTAAAGCTCGTCCTTGCGCCGGCCAAGCTCCTCGATCTTCGCCTCGGGCAACGCGCCAAGAAAATGCCGGAATATTTCGCGGCGCGGGTGCCCCGCATAGAGAAAATCGAGATTCATTTTTTCGGGATCGAAGCCTTGCTCGGCAAAAAGCGTCTTCCAGGCGGCTTCGTGAATGGGATGGCTGTCGGCAATCACGCCGTCGAGATCAAAAATAACGGCCTTCAGCATACTCGCCGGGAAGCAGGCAGCGCCGCGCGCGTCAACGCATCACTCTCCGCTCGCCCGCATCATGCGCTCGCGGACCGCAGTGAAGATGGCGTGCGCCGCGCAAAGATGCGCGTCTTCCACATGCTGCATATTATTCGACGGCGCCACCAGGCACAGCTCGCACAGTTCCTTCACGCGCCCTCCGTCAAAGCCCGTCAGCACCATCGCCGTTGCTCCGGCCTCGCGCGCCGCCTCAATGCCCAGCACCACATTCTTCGAATTGCCGCTGCCGGAAATTGCAAACGCCAGATCGCCACGCTGTACGAGCCCGCGAAGCTGCTCGGCGAAAATATTGTCGTAGCCAAAATCATTGGCCCACGCAGTCATCAATGGCACATTGTCCGTCAACGAAATCACCCGCAGCCGCGTGCGTTCTCCCGCAACGGTTCCCTTCCCCATATCGGTGGCCAGATGCGAAGCGAGCGCCGCACTGCCGCCATTGCCAAAAATAAAAAGCGTCCTGCCCTGCTCGTAGCCGCGCCAGATCGCCTCGGTAAAACGATCGATCATCGCGTGATCGAGCCGGTCAAGTACCGCGCGCAATTCATCAATATAATCGCGCGACGCCAAAAGCCGCGCCGGAGCAGTCGAAATCGCCTTCCCGTCTTTCACCGCGTATGCCTTTCGCTCAAGCCCCTGATTTTTCCAAGATATACCAGCTATGCGGCGAGAGCAATCCTGAACTCCCCGCAACGCATGCAAGTTCCTCAACTGAAATCGCCGCTGCCCTCTGTGCGCGACAGGATGGGGCCATGCTGGCCATCGCTGTAGATGATCCGCGATCCCTCGCGGGTCATCTCGAACGGCAGTTCGCGCAGGTCGCGGAGTGCTTTGCGCACGTCCGGTTGTTTTTCTGAACGCGTGTAGATCAGGAGAAATCCGCCGCCGCCGGCGCCAAGAAGTTTTCCGCCCTCCGCGCCCGCATCGCGCGCGAGTTGATAATTCGACTCGATCGCCTTGTTGGTGATGCCTTCCGCGAGGCTCGATTTCAGCAGCCAGCCTTGGTGCAGAATTTCACCGAAGCAATCGACGTTGCCGCTCTCTAGAACGCGGCAGAGTTCCTCGGCGAGTTCGGCCATCTTGGCCACGCGCGCGAATTTATCGGCATCGGACATGTTGCGCGATTGCTCGGCGAGAATCGTGCTCGCCGCGCGTTCCTGCCCAACATAAAAAAGCATCAAGCGTTTCTCGAGCGCAGCCCGCGCCGTCTCCGAGCAAGCGATCGGCCGCACTTCGACGCTCTCGTCGCAATGAAAGCGGATCAGATTCAATCCCCCAAACGCAGACGCATATTGATCCTGCTTGCCAATGGGCTCTTTTACGCGCTCGATTTCGATTTCGCAAGCAGAGGCGGCCAGTTCGTCGGGCGTAGGCTTTTTCCCAGCGAGCGCTTCGAGCGTGTGCAGCAACCCCACCGTAAAAGCGCTGCTCGAGCCCATCCCTGTGCCCGCAGGCACGTCGGCGAAGCTGGCAATTTCCATTCCGCTTCCGAGGCCCACCACGCGCAGACATTCGCGCACCAGCGGATGCTCGATATCGGATACCTTCGAGACATCTTCCGTGCGCGAATACTTGATGCGGATTTTGTCGTGAAAATAAGGATGAATGGCGATGTACATGGCCTTGTCAATCGTAGTGCTGACCACCGCGCCTGCGCGGCGGCGATAAAATTCCGGCAGATCGCTGCCGCCGCCTGCGAAGCTGATTCGAAATGGAGTTTTCGAGAGGATCATCCGAGCCTCGCTGCCAACGCTTCGAGTCCTGCCGGGCTGCCCATGTCGTAGAACGGCTCTTTCGTCACCCACGCCTTCATTTGTCCTCTTTCAATGAGCCGCGGAAAGATTTCCTCTTCGAGCGAGCAGCAACGAGCGGCAGGGATTTCGTCGAGCACTTCGCGACGCAGCGCGATCACGCCGGCATCCACGTGCGTCAATCCGCGCGGATCGCGCTTCCGGTAAGCCGCAACGCTTTGATCCGCCGACAATGCAAGATTGCTCGGCACGCGCGCGTCCAAATTCTCGTAGGCCACGATCATTGCCAAGGCCTTGCTGGCTCGGAACGCCCCACCCAACGCCGCATAGTCGATGGCGAGATAGGTGTCCCCATTCAAAAGCAAGAATTGTTCATCGAGCAGCGCTTCCGCGTTCTTGAGCGCGCCGCCAGTTCCGAGCGGCGCAGGCTCGTGCGAGTACGTCAGATGCAATCCCAGCGCCGCTCCATCGCCAAAATGCTTTTCGATTTGCTCGCCGAGATAAGCGACCAGCAGCACCACGCGCCGGATTCCGTAGGAGCGAAGGAGTTCGAGCTGATGATAGAGAAATGGCTTCCCTCGCACCGGCAGCATCGGCTTGGGAATCGATTCAGTAAGCGGCCGCATTCGCGTACCAAGCCCGCCGGCCAGAATCGCAGCTTGAAAATCGTGTCCGTGCCCCATAATTTCGCAGTCGGAGATGATAGTCGCAAATCCAACGCTTTTGTAGGGGAGGGTCTTCAGACCCTCCCGCTTTTCGGCCTCCGCGCGCACACATCGGGATTTGTCAGGGCACGACTTCAGTCATGCCGCAAACGCCGCAAAAACAATGCGGCTTTAGCCGCTGAGGTTTTGTCTCTCCGATTCTCATGCACCCACTAAAGATCCTCGCCTGCAACTGCCGGTCGAATTCATTCGCGATTCCGGTAGAATAGCCGCCGCGAGGGCGACGCCTCTATGCTTGTTCTTCTGCATCGCGATTACCACGATTTGAGCGTGGCTGCGGCGCGCATTATTGCTGCCGCTGTCCGGCGCAAACCTTCGCTCGTTCTCGGCCTGGCTTCCGGCGGCACCACTTCCGGGATGTATCGTGAATTAGCGCGCATGCACCGCGAAGAAGCGCTCGATTTCTCGAAAACAGAGACGTTCAATCTCGATGAGTACATCGGCCTCGCCCCCGAGCATCCGCGCAGCTTTCATTACTTCATGGATGACAATTTTTTTTCGCACATAGATATTCCGCGCTCCAAAATTCACATTCCGGACGGCACCGTGCGCGCGGGCTACGAAGAATATTGCCAGAGCTACGAAGACGCCATCCGCCAGGCCGGCGGAATCGATCTGCAAATTCTCGGAATCGGCCGCGACGGCCACATCGGCTTCAACGAACCGGCCTCCAGCCTGGGATCGCGCACGCGCCCAAAGACGCTAAGCCGCACCACGCTCGAGGACAATTGCCGCAATTTCGCGCCCGGAGAAGAAATGCCCACCTGCGCCATCACCATGGGGATCGGAACGATTCTGGAAGCACGGCGCATCGTCCTGCTCGCGTCCGGCAGCGCCAAGGCCAAAGCCGTGGCGAAAGCGATCGAAGGGCCAATCACCGCGTCGGTGAGCGCCTCGGCGCTGCAGCTTCATCCTGACGTCACCTTCCTCGTGGATGGGGACGCCGCTACGGAGTTGGCTCAGACCGATTATTACCGGCGAGTGATGGAAATGACCGCGAAGCTGACGCCCGAACGGCTGTGGTAGCTCCCTTCCACGGCCAGCCGACTGGAAATTTTGACCTTCGTATCACCAAATTCCGCAGTTTCTCTGGGCTAGAGAAATTGTGTGCGAGATCAAAGCCCTCTCCGCCTGTGTACGCAGTTCCGCACCTCGTAACTTGTTTTCCGCCGAAATCCTGTGCTAGCTTGGCGTGGGAAAATGCAAATGATCGCGCCCACCGCTCAAAGAAAAGCACCCTCGTCTAGCCGGCGATTCACCAGATTTCTGGTCGATACACGGAAACGAGCATAAATCGCCGTAACTTACTGAAAATAAAGCACGGAGTTCATTTCTGGTCGATACAAAATGGCACCCCCTCTGAAGCCTCCGAAGCGTGTTTTGGTGGCTTCGAGAGCGTCGGAAAGCCCGCGAAAATCATTTTTCCACAAACCGCAACGCTGAGTTGATTCTGCGGAGCAGGCGGCACTGCGAAACTCGGCGAATCGGGACGGAGGCTCAGTCCATGATATAAACTTTTCGGTCCGATTAAATGCATCCACGATTTCGAAAACTATGACACGTCCGGTCATTCAAGTCGCCGGAGTCCGCAAGACCTACGGCTCGACGGTAGCTGTCGACGACGTGTCCTTCGAAGTCAACGACGGCGAGATTTTCGGCTTGATTGGGCCCAACGGCGCCGGAAAGACCACTTCGATGGAATGCATCGAGGGCCTGCGTACGCCCGACCGCGGCAAAATATCGGTTCTGGGTCTCGATCCCTTCCGTGATGTTTATAAATTGCAGGACCGCATCGGCGTACAGCTCCAGCAAGCGCAATTGCAGAAGCGCATCAAAGTGTGGGAGGCGGTGGACCTCTGGGCTTCGCTGTACAAGAAGAAGACGATCGACGGCGAGCGCCTGCTCGAGCAGCTCAGCCTTGCCGACAAGCGCAACGCCTGGTTCATGACTTTATCGGGCGGCCAAAAGCAGCGGCTATTCATCGCCCTCGCGCTGATCAACGATCCCGAGGTGGTGTTTCTCGACGAGCTGACCACTGGCCTCGACCCGCAGGCGCGCCGCGCCATCTGGGAGCTGGTGCGCGGAATCCGCGAGCGAGGCAAGACCGTCTTCTTGACCACTCATCTTATGGAGGAAGCGGAGCGGCTGTGCGACCGTGTGGCCATCATCGAGCACGGCCGCATCATCGATATCGACACGCCGGCGAGCCTCGTCAGCCGGCACTGCCCGGAGCGAACCGTCGTTCTCGCCACAACCGATCCAGCCGCGGAAGAGCGCCTACGCACCATCCCGCGGGTTGACACGGTGACCTGCAAAGACTCGCAATTCACAATTCGCGGCCGGGGGGATGAGCTTGTGACCGATGTGATTCACTGTCTCTCCGAGAACCGCATCCGGGTCACGGATTTTCGCACGATCCTGCCCAATCTCGAGGACGTGTTTCTCAAACTGACTGGCCATTCAATTCGCGACTAGGATTGCTACCGATGCTACGTGGACTCGCAAAATTAACCTGGATCGAGATAAAGATCTTCATGCGCGAGCCGCTCGGGGCCATCGGGACAATCGTCTTCCCCGTTTTGATATTCGTCGTGCTGGGTAGAATAGCAGGCCGCAACCTCAGCCAGTCTTCGCTCTCCGCCAACAATTTCATCCACGCGGGCCTGCCGGTCTTTGCCTCGCTGATGATCACCATTAGCGCTGTGCTGTCGCTGGTCACCATCATCTCGATTTACCGCGAAGGCGGCATCCTCAAGCGGCTCCGCGCTACTCCTCTCCGCCCGCAGACGATTCTTAGCGCCCACGTGATCGTCAAGCTGCTGCTCACCGCGGCCACGCTGATCTTGATGGTGCTGGCGGGCAAGCGCTATTACCCGGTCGGCGTCCATGCTCCCTTGTTCAGCTTTACGATCGCGCTGCTGATCAGCACTTGGAGCATCTTGTCGATCGGCTTCGTCATCGCCAGCATCGTTCCCACCGCCCGCTTCGCGCAACCGATCGGCGCCGTCATCTTTTATCCGATGCTCGGATTCTGCGGCCTCTTCGTGCCTATCGAATCGCTTCCGCCGGCGCTGCACGCAGTGGCGCGGTTAGTGCCGCTAACTTATGCGGTCTCGCTGCTCGAGGGGATCTGGAATGGCGACGCGTGGTTCGCGCACCTGGGCGATGTAGCTGCGCTGGTCCTGGTGTTTCTGATTTGCACGGCGCTCTCGGCAAAAATCTTTCGCTGGGAGTAACGCACGCGCGGTGCTCGCTGACTACTGCTGCCAGCCTCCGCCGAGCGCCCTGTAGAGCTGCACGAGACTCTGGTACTCGGTGCCGCGCGCCTCCGCGAGTGTGAGTTCAGCGGAAAAGAGCGACCGTTGGCCGTCCAGGACTTCAAGATACGTGGTGGTGCCTCCCTTGTAGCGCATATCCGAGAGGCGCACGGACTCCTGCAGATCCGCGACAGAATTCTCCTGGCGAAGCCGGACTTGATGGAATTTCTGATAGCCGATCAGCGCATCGGACACGTCCCCGAACGCGCGCTGAATCGATTGCTGATAGGCGAGCAGCGCCTGTTGATGCTGCGATTCCGCCAGCCGCAGATTTCCGCGGAGGGCTCCGCCCGTGAAAATGGGTTGGCTCACTTGCGCGCCGTAGGACCAGATACCGATTTGCGAGCTCATCAGGCTGGAGAACGCGCTGCTACGTCCGAAGGCGCCGCCGCCGGATCCGGTGAGCGAGATTTGTGGAAAGAACTGCGCCTTGGCGACTCCGATTTCGGCGTTCGCGGCGACCAAGGTTTGCTCAGCTTCGCGAATATCGGGCCGACGCTCAAGTAGCGAGGAAGGAAGGCCCGGCGGCACTTCGGGAGGGAGCTGCTGCTCCACGAGCGGCCGTCCGCGCGGCACGGCTTGCGGGTAGTTGCCAAGGAGAATGCTGATGGCATTTTCTTCCTCCGCGATCTGCCGCTCCAAGTCCGGGATTTGAGCGTTCGCGGAATCGAGGACTTCCTGAGCCTGCAAAACTTCAAGCTTGGTGGCTACTCCGTGCTCGACGCGAAAATTAGTGAGCTTCACCGAGTCCTGCTGCGTGTTGACAGTGTCACGGGTGATTTGGAGTTGAAGATCGAGCTGAAGTAGCGCGAAATAGTCACTCGCGACGTCGCTTACGAGCGTTAAGATCACCGTCTGCCGCGCATCCTCGGTGGCCAGGAGCTGGGCGCGTGCCGCTTCGTTTGCGCGACGCAGCTTGCCGAAGAAGTCCAACTGGAACGCTGCGTCGGCCGTCAATAGCAGAAAGTTGTAGTTGGTTTGGCCGATGTTTTCCTTTCCACCGGCGAAATTGCCGTTCGCCGCAACTTGAGGGAATAAACTGGAACGCGTTACGGCAAGCTGCGCGCGCGCTGCATTGATGCGCTCGGTCGCAATTTGCAAGTCGTAGTTCTGCTTTAGAGCTGTGCGGACGAGTTCCTGCAATTGCGGATCCTGGAAAACCTGCCACCAGGGAAGATCCGCATAAGACGCTGCTTGAGCCTGGGCCTGCGGGTTTTCGCTCAGATCGCGAAAGGTCGATGGAGTTTGAACGTCGGGCCGATGGTAGTTCGGACCGGCCGCACACCCGGCGACCAAACTTGAAGTCATGATGGCGGCTATGAATGGCACAAGTTTCTTCATAGGTTGCTCCGCTATATTTTCATTGCGTGATTCTCGCCGGGAAGCATCTCAGTCTCCCGGCGCCGGAGCGGGCGTTGCC
Source organism: uncultured Acidobacteriota bacterium (assembly GCA_963812645.1). Taxonomy (GTDB): domain Bacteria; phylum Acidobacteriota; class Terriglobia; order Acidiferrales; family UBA7541; genus Palsa-147. The sequence goes on along the minus strand of CAWEVU010000008.1, from coordinate 55,089 downwards.
GGCAATGCTCCCGGAGAGGGTTCCTTGCCGGCGCCCGACCACGTCTCGACGAGGTAAAAGATTGCGGGCACGAAGAAGATTCCGATCAGGCTGGCGGCCAACATCCCGCCGATGACCGTCGTGCCCATGATTTGGCGGGCAACCGACCCGGCGCCGCTCGCCGTCCACAACGGCACGCAACCCAGAATAAAAGCAAAAGAGGTCATCAAAATCGGACGCAGACGGAGCCTGGCTCCTTCGAGTGCGGCATCCGCGAGAGGTTGCCCCCCTTCGAAGCGGTCCTTGGCGAACTCGACGATCAAGATCGCGTTCTTGGCGGCCAGGCCGATGAGCATCACCAGCCCGATTTGCGAGTAGATATCGGTCTCGATCTGGTCCAGGTACGGCGGATAAAAAACACCGATTACAAAGCGCCGCAACAAAAGAATCCCGAAAGCGCCGAAGATCGCCACGGGCGTGCTCAGCAGCACGCTGAATGGCAGCGTCCAGCTTTCGTAGAGCGCCGCCAGAATCAGAAAGACGAATAGCAGCGAGAGTCCGAAAATCACCGACGGAGGCACTCCCTGCCGCGCTTTCTGTTCCTGATAGGAGATGCCCGAGTAGTCGAATCCCATCTCGCGCGGCATGGTCTGCTTGAAGACATCTTCGAGGGCCGCGGTGGCCTGGTCCGCGCTGTAGCCGGGAGCGGCGCTGCCGTTGATTTGCGCCGAGCGGTATTCGTTGAAGCGCAAGGTGAATTCCGGGCCGAGGCGCGGCTCGACGGTGGCAAGGGTGGAAAGAGGCACGTTCTCACCCTTGTTGTTGCGTACGTAGAACTGCCCAACGTTCTCGGCCTTGGTGCGGTCTTCGCCTTCGGCTTCGATATAGACCTGCCATTGGCGGCCGAAGCGATTGAAGTAATTGATGAAATAGCCGCCCATGAAGGCCTGAATGGTGCGGTACACATCGCTGAGAGCGACGCCTTGTTTCAGCACTTTGTCGCGATCCACGTGGACGAACTCTTGCGGGACGCTGGACAAAAAAGTAGTACTGATGCTGGCGATTTCCGGCCGCTTGCGGGCCGCATCCATAAAAATGCCCAGGTTTTTGGCGAGGAATTGAATATCGCCACCGGAACGGTCTTCGAGGATCATCGTGAATCCACCGGCAGTGCCGACACCGGGAATGGCGGGCGGGGAAAAACCGAAGGCGATCGCTGCGGGCAACTTGCTCAGCTTTTGGTTCAGTTGCGCCTTGAAAGTTTGAAATTGCTCGGCTCTGGTCTTGCGTTCATCCCACGGCTTAAGGGTCACGAAAAAAGTGGCGTTATAGCTGGTGCGGACAAAACTGAGCAAACTGAAGCCGACGAAATCGGTAACATGCTGCACCCCCGGTGTATTCATGAGGATTTTCTCGACGTCGCCGGTGACGGCCGTGGTGCGCTCCAGTGACGCGCCGCTCGGGAGTTGCACGTTGACGTAGGCGTAGCCTTGATCTTCGTCGGGCAGGAAGCTCGAGGGGATGCGGTAGGCAAAGAATGCGCCGGCCGCGCAAAAGACCCCCAAAAATACAATCACCACGACGGTCTTTCGGACGAGCACGGCGCTCCAGCGCACGTAGCTGTCCGTGCCTCGCTCGAAGATTCGGTTAAACCAATCAAAAAATCTCTGCAAGAGTCCGCGGCTCGGTTCCTTGGGGCGCAGCAGAAGCGCCGCGAGCGCCGGGCTGAGCGTGAGCGCATTGAACGCGGAAAGCAGAACGGAAATCGCGATGGTCACGGCGAATTGCTGGTAGAGCTTGCCGGTGATTCCGGGTATGAAAGCCGTGGGCACAAAAACGGCAGAGAGAACCAGAGCGATGCCCACCACCGGCCCGGAAAGTTCTTCCATGGCTTTGAACGCCGCGGCTTTCGGCGTCATGCCCTCTTCGATATGGCGCTCCACGCCCTCGACCACGACGATGGCGTCATCCACCACGAGACCGATGGCCAGCACCAGACCGAAGAGAGAAAGCGTGTTGATGGAAAAGCCGAAGACGGGGAAGAGTATGAACGTGCCCACCAGCGAGACGGGCACGGCAAGGAGCGGAATCAGCGTGGCTCGCCAGCTCTGCAAGAAGAGATAAACGACGAGGATTACGAGCATCAGGGCGATCACCAGTGTTACGACGATTTCCTTGATGCCTTGCGTAACGGCGCGCGTGGTATCCAGCGCGATGTCGAAATCCAGGTCTTCCGGAAAGCGCTGCTTGAGCTGCGTCATGAGCTTGGTGACGCCCGCGGCGGCTTCCACCGCGTTCGAGCCCGGCAGTTGGTAGGTGGCGATGACAGCGCTGGGCTTGCCGTTGTAGCGTCCCGCGACACTATAGTCTTGTGCGCCCAACTCAATGCGCGCGACGTCGCGCACGCGCACGATCCCGCCGTCGGGAGTTTCGCGCACGACGATCTGCCCGAATTCATCCGGGGAAGTAAGGCGGCCCTGGGCGAGAACCGAATAGGTAAATTCCTGGCCCTTGGGAGCGGGTTCGCCTCCCGCCTTGCCGGCCGGGTTCACGGTGTTCTGGGCTTGAACCGCGCTGACGATTTCCGGAACGGTGATGCCGAGCTTTGCCAGGTGATCCGGTTGCACCCAGAGGCGCATGGCGTACTGGCCGGCGCCGAATACTTGCACATTGCCGATGCCTTGGGAACGCAGGATGGGATCGGCGAGATTGATGTACGCGTAGTTCGCCAAGAATTTCGCGTCGTAGGTTCCATGCGGCGAGTACACCGCGATCAGCATGAGTGGCGCGGTTACCGACTTGCGGACGGTCACTCCATAGTTGGTGACGTCAATGGGAAGCTGGGAAGCAGCCAGAGTTTCACGGCTTTGCGCCAGGATGTAATCCGTGTTGGGATCCGTTTTGGGGTCGAAGTTCACGATCAGACTGGTGTTGGAGTTGGCGGTGGCGTTCAGCGAATACATGTAGTTCATGTTGTCCACGCCATTCATTTGCTGCTCGATGGGCGTGGCCACTGCTTGCTCCAGAGTCTGCGCGTCCGCTCCGATATATGTGGCCAGAATTTGAATCTCGGGTGGAGCGATGCTGGGAAACTGCGCGATGGGCAAACTCAAGATGGTGATGGAACCAACAATCACCAACACAATGGAGATCACCATCGCGACGATGGGGCGATTGATAAAAAACTTTGACATGGGATTACCTTCCTTGCGGTTCCATGGCAAATGGCTTGGGGTTTACCTGCGTGCCCGTGCGGACCTTTTGGACACCCTCGGCGACCACGCGCTCGCCGGGCTTAAGTCCTTCCGCGATAATCCACTCGTTGCCGACACGATCGCCGACGGTGACCGTGCGGACGTTCACTTTGTTGTCTCCATCCACCACCGCGACTTGATAGCCGCCCTGCAGCTCGGAGACGGCGCGCTGCGGAACGAGTAGCGCGCCCTCCTGCGTGCGGATGACCGCGCGAACTTTGCCGTAACCGCCCGGGCGCAGAATATTTGCAGGATTGGGAAACAGGCCGGCGATGCGAATGGCTCCGGTGCTCTCATTTACTTGGCGGTCCGCAAAATAAAACGTGCCTTGATTTGCGTAAGTGGAACCGTCAGCCAAAATTAATTCGAGGCGCAGATTCTTGTCGGCGGCTTGGCGGGTGGTCTCCGTGGGGAACCGCTTTCTCCAGCCGAGATATTGGGGCTCGCTTACCGTGAAATAGACCTTGATGGGGTCGACGGTGGACACGGAAGTGACCGGCCCGCTGGCCGGATTTACGAGGGCGCCAACTTGCAGTTGGGCTTGGCCGGCGATGCCATCGATGGGCGCGACGAGCCGCGTAAAATCGAGGTTGATCTTCGCCGTTTCGAGGGCAGCTTCGGCCGACTTGATCTGCGCCTCGGCCGTAGCTACGGTGGCCTTCGCCGCTAGATTATTCTGAATGGCGTTGTCGAGATCCTGCTGGCTTGCTGCCTGCTCTCGCGCAAGCGGGGTGTAACGGTTGACATCGAGCTCGGTCCGGCGTTGCACCGCTTCGGCGTTGGCCAGCTGGGCCGTGGCTTGAGCGAGTTGCCCCTGCGCTTGATCGAGCACGGCTTGAAAGGGGCGCGGGTCTATCTCAAAGAGTAGCTGCCCCTTTCTTACAAATGCGCCTTCCTGGTAGCCCTGCCGCACGAGGTAGCCGGTGACCTGCGCTCGAACGTCGGCATTTGTGAATCCGTCGAGCGTGCCGATCCAATCGCCATAAATCGGAACATCCTTCTGCTCTACCTGCACGACCTCGACGTCCGGCGAGGCGCCCGGCTGCGCCCCCGATACGCGCTTTGGGCGTATCGCGCCAATAATCAGACCGACGACCACCACGCAAAACGCTCCGCCTATCCAGAATTTATATTTCCAAAGCGTGTTCATCGTCTCCCCCCGGCAGAGTGCCCTTACGCTAGAATGCCTATGTTTGGTATCCGCCCGCGAATCATCCGATCCTCCCAGGCGTCAGAACTGAGGAACCAACTATGGCTGAGACCTACCCACTGTCAGGTGCCCTGTGCTTGTACCACATTTGAGCACGTACTTGCATAAACGCTGCGAGCAAACTCCTGGCGACGGGAATCGCGATCTCGTTTTCCGCATGCGCGGGCATGACGTCGCGATCCTCGAGATTTTCAACTGCCGTCGCGACGGCCCGTTCAATTGCCGCAGCTCCCAGAGCGACTTCATACGGACTCGTTATAGCCACCTCGCACCTTCTGCCACGCCCTCGCGTGCGGCTAACAAACCGATGCTAAGGTTTCTGCCGGTCATCAGCGTCACTTTCCGTTATTCCCATTCGATGCACGAATGGACGTTCGGTCGCATTGACGTGACCGGTGACTTTTGCAGAGGGGAATTGGGACAGAATTCACCTGAGAAGTGACATCCATTCTGGTAATCGTTGGCAGGTCTTTGAGACTTATCGCGGCTACTGCTAGTTTGGCTGTAGACTCTCGCACTCGTTCTGGTACAAAAACTCGGTCCGGTAACGGTGAGGTCACCCTGCCGGACGCTCACGAGTGTCACATGATCAGGTCGTGTCGAGATGTGGGTTATTCGGTGTTACACTTTTGACTTCTTCGGTTGAAAGGTCTCGGGGCATAACCTTCTCAATCCAAAGGAGTAGCTTGTAATTCTTCAGGCGTGGAAACCTGTTACAGTAACAAGATTTTAGTTTCGCTTTTTATTCGCTATATATCTGCTATTATAAGACACTTTCTGATTGCTCGAGCTTAAACCAGTTTAGCCTGATTATTTCCTCTGACAACGTCGGCCTTTAATTTGTCTTAGTGTCTTCGCTGATACTCGAGCCGGGCACGGCCGTCGCAGAACGAGGCGGTTTGCTTGCCGTCCACTGTTCCGTCGGCCTGTGCCCGGACGATGTGTGCCCAGTTTGACCGGGTGAAGAGATTACTGGGGAGCGGGATCGGATGAGGAACCGGCTTCTTGCTGAATGCGCTCCGGTCTGTTCATCGGCTCTGGGCTGTCGGCGTATACCACGTTGATCGTCACTTCCTTCCGTGTAGCCTTCTCCGGCGGAGCTTCGGTCCAGGCGATTTCGTGTACATATCTCGCGGCTTTGGTATCGCCTTTGATTGCTTTTTTAATCTGGGCGCGCACCGTGCTTTCGTAGTTCAACCGCGCGAGGAGAACACCTGGAAGCCAGTTCCGCTTCGAAAGAATTTGCGCCCGCTGCAGCACCGCAGGATCGCGCTGCCAGCGGTGGACTGTCATTCTCGATACCTTATAGCGCTCTGCGAAAGACTTGATCGATCGGAACTCCCTCATCGGTGCCGGAGTTGAGAGGAACTGGGCGAGTGCTTCCCGAGCCTCGGAATCGAGTGGTTCGCTTGCGCGATTTGCTTCACTTCTGCCGCCGTCTACCTGTTGCGCCATCTGTTGTCTCCTCAAATTGACCGGTGGTCGCCAAGGAATTGGTTCTTTGGAGGCAATCTGGTCGACCGTTGGCAAGTCGCCGCTGCGCTTGCTGTTGGATTCATTCATGGATATGTCGTGTCCTAATTGTTTTTCGTTTGCCACTTTTTTCTCCTATGAATTTCATCGCAATGTCTCATCCGACCGGAGATGAACCACTGACCATTCTGCGCATATTGTCCTGCGCGTACACGCGATATTCGAGTCCAAAAAATATCCTGCAACTAACAGCGAGGAGTAAACGCTCAGTCCTGTCCTGCATGTTTCTCGGTCTCCCCGCCCTTCGCTTTTTCGTCTTCACAGTCACTACGTTTGCATAGATGTTACGGGACGCGCAAGCGTCTGCGTCTCACGGTCCGGGGCTGATCCAGGTGAGTAGAATCGTCGCAGGCCAGATCTCCGGATTAGGCACGCTGGTGCGGCAACTGTTGCTGGGCCTTATCGCTGTGCTGCATTTCGGCGCGGCGCGCTGCCTGACCCTCAAGTTGGCTTAATCGCAGCTCTTCCGAAAGAAGGCGTCCGAATCAGCATGGTGTGACAGAACCATCCGTTTATCACTGCGCTTCGTGTTCGCTATCGCAGCCTGGGAACCGGCCGAGCCGGAACTACTCGGAGGACTCTTTCTTCTGGTGGGAGAGTAAACGCTGGAGGTATGCGGGCCCTTCTTCCTTGTACGAAACTGCGGCACCCCTAAGCAGAATCTCGCACAGCTGCGCTAGACTTCTGCCTTCCCTCTTAGCGATTTGAATCAGTGCCCTCTTCAATTCCGCAGAAACTCTGATTCCAATTCTTTCGTCTTTTGTCATGATCGCTAGCGCATTCTACGGCAGTCTTCCGACCTTCACAAATCCTTCGCTTGACACGCGCCTAATGATTGGCTACCATTGTTGGCCAATGGTAGCCATGGAGTTTCTTTATGAGAAAAAGGACTACGGACACCACCGAAGTAGGAATTTTGGTCCGAGAGAACATTCGTCTTGCGAGGCGTTGGGCCGCGGGACAGTTAGGAACGCTAGCTAAGAGCCGATTGCGTGAACTGACGAAGACATTTGGATTTTCCGTGGGCCGGGGAGACTTCTATTACCTGGACGGCGGGTGGTATATCACGCACGCGGGGCTCTTGCGCCTAGCCCAACGTAAGCGGTGTACAGGTATTCGCGTCCAGCAGGTGCGCCAGTTCTGCGATCCCGCAATGGGTCGTTGGGTTTTCAAGGCTACGGTCTACACGTCTACGCGATCGAGAGGGTTTGTAGGGTTTGGAGATGCCGATCCCTCAAACGTATCCACCTTGGTCCGCGGGGCCGAGATGCGGGTTGCCGAGACCCGCGCGGTGAACCGGGCGCTCCGGAAAGCCTATGGAATCGGCCTGTGCTCGGTCGAAGAGCTCGGCTCCTTCTCTCCACCCACGCGAGCTTCGGGTGCCAAGCAAGCCGCGCCTGTTTCTGGTAACGGAAACGGGTCCCGTAACGGCCAGCCCCGACTGCGCGACCAACTCTGCCTTCTGATTCGGCAATTCAACCTCGACCCCACACTCGTGAAGGCCTACGCCGCGGACTTCTGCGGCACCGAAGCTCTCAAAGAAGCCAGTCGGGATCTGGTCGAATCCTTCATCTCCCATCTCGCGGCTTCGGCAAGAAGCGACAGGGATGCTTTGATCTGCAAACTCAACTCCTACGCCCAATCTGTGGAGGTGCAGCCGTGAAACGCCATATCCCGGGCCTTCACTCAGTACGCCAAGCGATGGATCGTCGTCTCGACGGCTTCTTCCTAGTGCGTGTGGATGCCGCTTCCTACCGCTGGCATCCGCAGAAGCCATTCCTCGTTCTCCGCTTTGTAGTCCTTGAGCCCGAATCCTTCGCCACACATTCCTTCTCCGGGCGGCTGTACTGCAGCCGGCGAGCGCTCTGGAAGCTCAATTGGTTTCTGCGCGACTTTGGCTATGACCCCGAACTGCTCGGACAAGATCAAGTGGATGAGAAAGCACTCCTCAACCTTCGAGGAGTCGTACGAACCTCGCTCGCCACTTTCAACGGGCGCTCCTACCAGAGCCTCGAAGCTTTTGCCCCTGCCGGCGAGTGGGAAGAACTCTCGTGCGCCGCAATCCAGGGGAGGAATGACGATGATCTACAGCCACACACAGATTAGCCAGTTCCTGCGCTGTCCGCGCAGCTATCGCTACCGTTATCTCGATGGTTGGCAAGAAAAAGAAACCCGTGCCGCCATGATGTTCGGCCGCTCCTTTGAGAAGGCCCTCGGCGCCTACTTCTGCCACGAGGATCCGGGCGCCATGCTGTTCAAGGAATGGGGTGCGTATCGAGATGCTCCGTTTGAATACAAGAAAGGGGATTCCTGGGACCGTCTGGTCCACCAGGGAGTTCATCTGCTCCAGAAGTTCGCCCAGGATGATCGGGTTCACATTCTCCGGCCGCAGAAGAATCTGCAAGTCAAGATGCTTCGATCGCTTCCCGGAAACAACGAATTCGTTTCCTACATTGACGCTCTCGGAGACGTCGATGGCACACCCTGTGTCATCGATTGGAAGACCACTACGAGCCGTTATCCCGAAGAACCCGAGGGATTGCTCTCACTCGACCCGCAGTTGATTTGCTACTCCTGGATCAGCGGTATTCCCGAAGTCGCCGTGGTCGTGTTCGTACGCAAGAACCAGCCTGAGATTCAATACCTCCGGGCCACGATTTCCGAAGAACAACGCCGGGAGTACAGCTGGCTGGTTGAAACCACAGTCGCTCAGATCGAAGCCGGCCAGTTCGTTTCGCACAGCGGCATTCGATTCCCTCAGAACGGCTGTGTGAGCTGTCCGCATCTGGGCCTGTGTCTCAACAACCAGCCGTTGATCGACGCGAATCTGATCCGCCGGCCAGGAGCCAGCGACCTTGATTGGCTTGACCACCTTGACGACTAATGGGAGAGCGCTCGTGGCGCCAAAGCTCAACCGCCGCAGGGCTCTCTTCGTGTTGGCCAAGATCGATGAAATCTTGGGCTGGGAGAGGGCCATCGATCGGGAGCGAGATACGCGGTTTGTAGAGCTCGGCCACTACCTGTGTGAGGTCCGCTCCGGGCAGTACTGGCGCCTCGACAATCTCAAGTCTTTCGATGAGTTCCTCGAGAAGCGCTTTCCGGGCTCACGGCGCAAGGCCTATTACCTGATGACCATCCACGAGCAACTGCCGCGGATCCCGAAACTACACCTGAAACAGGTGGGCTGGTCGAAGGCGACGGAATTGGTAAAGGTAGCACGGCGGGATGGGCAGCAGTTCGATTGTGCAACCTGGTTGCACAAAGCTCAGCAGATGCCGAAGGAAGAATTCAAGCACGAGGTCGAAAAACACCTCACCGGGAAAGAGACGGAGCCGTGGGAGATCCTGTACTTCAAGGTGTACAAGAGCCAGTTGGCGGTAATCGAGCAGGCGCTCGAGACCGCCGCGCTGATGCTTGGGACGGACAAATCGCGGGGCTATTGTTTGGAGATGATTTGCGCAGACTTCCTGGCGGGAGCGAGCCTGGAAGTTGGCGCGGAGAATACGTTGTTTTTAGCGCTCGCTCGGCTCATCAGCGCTCTTCCCGCCGCGCAGAGAGTGCAGTTGCTGGAGATAGTGAGGAACAGCCTTGAACCAGTTCCGACGGAAACGGCCTCGATTACGGCTTGAGCGCGAAGCTTACCGCCAGCTTTCCCGTCGGGTGCTCACGCGCGATGGATGGCGCTGCCAAGACTGCGGCACAGCACAAAATCTTCAGGTCCACCACCTCCGCCCGCGCAGCCGATTTGGGGATGATGTCGAAGAGAATCTCATCACACTGTGCGCGGGGTGTCACAAAGCCAGACATCGTTATCGCTAAACACAACAGAGCGAATCGGAGCGCGACGGAACGGGCGAGAATTGACATTCAATCTCGAAGGCATGATAAGTGTCGCAGAGAACTCAGGGCAGTTTGAATAGAGCAGCGGTTTCCTAAACCGCGTGTCGGGAGTTCGACTCTCCCCAGGCCCACCATCTTTTCAATAACTTAGGGATGCTGAAGATCATCGCCTTTCTTCACTGAGAGGACGCCGACTTCTTTTCGTGCATCTCAAACACCTACTCCACATTGAACCGCTCTAGTTTTCGAGCGGCCCTTTGTTTGTGCTCAGGCGTCGGCAAGGCCCACATGGTTTCAGCCTGAAGATCGGAGTGTTCCGGACGAGGAAGGACCGATCCGAACGGGCGTCGCTGTGGCATTTCTGCGATTTATAGGGGTTTTTGCTAGTTTGGCTGGGAGGCCTGGATTGGACTCCACGACTCGTAGAAAGCCGAAGAAAACCCGCTAAAACCTACTGTTTGTGCCACTTCCCTAAGAGCCTTGCTGTAACGCTGAGTCAATCCTAGATCATCTCGGACAGCAAAATCCAGGCCGATTTGGCAACAGTGGATACAGTGAATCGATCGCAATTGTCTCAGGCCGCGCGTCGTCGGACTGGCGTCTTGAGACGCTTGCAGGGGTTGGATTTGAACCAACGACCTCCGGGTTATGAGCCGCAACTCGATGTGGCTCTACGTGGATTTTCAACGACTTGGCTGCGTGCTGTTAGGGGCTGTTAAAGGGTGTTCCCTGCCGTTCTGTTCCCGACCTGTTCCCAATTTGTTCCTGACTTGGATTAAATGCTCGACGATGAAGGCCGCCCTAACAATTTGTTTCGGTGACGATGGCCCTTGTCGGCGTGAACGACGGATTGAGGTGCAGTGACCTGTTGATTTTGCGCCTAGTCAGATTAGCCCTATCTCGTTCTGCAAGGCCCGAATTGGAAGTCATCAAGGTCTTCCTTCGCTAGTCGCGTTTGGTCCTGGAGTCGTTTAATATAATCCTCCACTGCAACTCTGGCGCTAGGTGGATTGATCACGCGCGAGACTCGCAGGGGGCGACCCATTCCATACTCTCCGTTACTGCCGGTTGGAAGCTCAGTGACTTGTACGACGGACAGAGGCGTTAGGGTCTGCTGATTCTGCGCCGTTTATTTTTGTCACTTGAGGTCGCTTGGCTGTTTCCCGCGTCCAACCCAACGAGCGCCGTCGCATCCTGCGGATAAATACCGCGAGAGCTGCGATTCAACATCTCGATTCTCGTCCTTCAGATAGATCACGTCATCAACTGCAAAATGGCTGTTTTCTCGAATTACTTTGGCGGCGACGCGCCAAATCCATGGCTTCGCGGGCGACCCCCAAGTGAGCCTCACATAGACGCGATACGAGCCATCTCTTTCCTGTTGCGTTCTTTCAATGTGGAATGTGCGGGGAGAGGCTTGCTCGTCGTCACCCGAGAAGAGCCCAACTTCAAGCCATGCGATTTCCGGCTTTAAGTGTGGGTCCGGATGCTGCCGAGCCTCATCAGCTGAGCAGGCAATGGCTAAATCGATTCTGTGGAGCAGTGCTTTGCTGAGGTACGGTGCGAAAATCTTCATGTCCGCGTCCCCTGGGATACCGACCGGGTGACGAGCAACCACCTCACGATAGAAGCTCCGGACCATCGCATCGGGCTGCTTGGGCGCGCTAGGTGGCTTAGTCGGGTGAGCAAGCTGACCAAGGGCCAATGCCGTCGTGAACTGCAGAAGAATGATGTACCGCAAAAGAGCCATTTGATTACCTCGGTGCTACCATAATTATGTAATAGGAATTGGAGTTGTTCGATGCGCCCCGCCTGTTGTCCGTGAGTAGCTCTCGCGGCTGAGGTGGGTTAGCTCTCTGTCCCGTGCCCGCGCGCGCCGGCCACTGATCCAGAATCCAAATGCTGCCATTCGCCCCGCGGCTCAGATAGATTCCAGAGTTTTTGTTCTGACCCTCTCCGGGATAGCGGCCCTTACTGTCAAAAGTCGCAATCGCCGTACCCGGTTTAATGTCTTTGTCGTCCACCACCTTCGGTCCTGCCCTCCATTGAAAGGTGCCAACGTCTCCCATGCCTGAAAACTTCTTCGTGAGGTCCACGCATTCACCATTTGGTCCAACGATGTCCGAAGTGGACGGCTTATGGTTCGGATCGAGAAGGGGAGCTATTTCTGGGCTGTTGAGGTTAGCAACGAAGGGGCCGCTGAGTGTCGCGCCAGCCGTGCTACTCTGACCTTGCGCTTGGCTTCCTGCGTTCGTTCCACTGTCGTCGCCGCAACCGCTGATACAGACAGATAGAAACCCTCCGCCAATCTCGTATCCCGACAGGTGGCTACCGCCCTCGCTCCAAGGCCCACCTCCGTCGATGTCACCGCCCGGCCGCATTTGGGGCATTACAAACATGCCGTCCGAAGTTCCGATCTGGCCCGGTCCCAGATGGCCGTCGATATCCACGAACGTCTCTGGGTCGTTCTTCACAAACTGATAGAGATTAAGCGTCTGTGGATTCGTGAGATCGGCGTAAGGGATCGGTGCGGGAACGGCTGACCAGTCCGCGGACAGGAAGCGGCCAGAATTCGATGAGTAATACCGTGCACCGAAATCGTCGTTGCCCGTCTCGGCATCCCTCTCCTTTCCCGTGAACTTGTAGTTTTGAGAGCAGGTATTCGTGACGATCTTTTCGCCGCCGAACGGGTAGAAATCAGCGTCATAGCAGACTGTACCGGTTGACGTGGTAATTACACGAGAGCTGCCCAGGAAATCCTCCGCATAGTAGAAGATGTTCCCGCCCGAGTCTCTATGCGCGATTCGCTTCCCGCCCAAAAAGACGTACTCGTCTGTGACGTTTCCGCTCAAATCCGATTCGTTGAGAATCTCGCTTCCAGCACCGTACCAATAAATCTTGCCATTCGACTTCTCGACACGGTTACCGTCTCCGTCGTAGGTGTAGTTCACGCCAGCCGCTGTTTTGATTTCGCTCTCGGCGTTCCATACATATTGGAAGCTTCCGTCGCCGAGAAGGTTTCCGGACGCATCGTATGAGTACCCGGTGTTGGTGACCTGATTGTTCGTGCTGATCGTGAGCGAGAGTGTGTACGCCGAGCACTGGGAGACCGCCGCCGAGTTCAGGTTCGACCATTGGTCATAGCCAAAGTTCAATCCCCAGCAGTTCGGTCCGGAGGTCGATGTAGTTTTCGCGCTGAGAATCCGATTGACCTGGTCGTAGCTGAAATTCTGGGATCGTGTCGTGTCTTTGTTGTTTGTCACCGAGATTACATTCCCGTTGTTATGGCCGCTGCTGTCCACGAAACTGTAAGTCAGGTCGATGGCGGTGCCCGCGGTTGATGACGCCTTGATTTCGTTTGGCTGCAATCTCAAGTTGTAGCTATCACTCAAATTCACACCGCTGAAGCTGCCGCCGGATCCCAAAACCGCGGTAGCCAATGTACCTTGGGGTGCGTATGTCGCGGCCGTCGCGTAATTGATCGCGTTTGTGGTGTCCACTGCCGAAAGTGGCCGCCCCGCGCCGTCGGGCGTATAGGTGATTGTTCTGCCGGTTGGGTAGGTCAGTGTGGCGACCGAGCCATCGAGGTTGTACGTGTACGTGGTGTTCTTGGTAACGCTATTTGTGGTGCGCTGCTCCGCGAGCGGGCGGCCCATTTTGTCGTAGGCAAATGATTCCGACCCAGCAGCATCGGTCATCGTTGTGCGTCGGTCGATGTTGTAGCAAGAAGTCTGACCGAGACATGCAGTTTGGTCATACGTGTATCCAACTGACGAATCGCCGTTCGAGTACGTCTTTCCTGTCATGCGATGAACGGAGTCGTAGGAATAAGTCGTCGTAATGCTCCGCGCATCTTTCTTCGTTAGCAAGAGGCAGTCATTGTTGTAAGTGTACGTGACCGTTCCCGCCTCAGGGTTTGTTGAACTCGTCAGCTCTGAGAGCGAATCAAAAACGAATGACCTTTGCCGCGATCCGCCTTGGGACACATTCAACAGATTGTTCAAGGCATCGAAGCTATAGCTCGTCACCCAAATGGGCTCACCCGTTCCGGGGCAGACATTGACTGTTGCCGTCGTGGAGTTCGGCTCGTCTAGTTCAATCACCCGGCCCAACGCGTCACTCGTGCTGCGACGCCAATGCCCGGCCTGATCCGTCACTAGGGTCGTGCCGCCACAATATTGGGTTGAGACATTATTCGATGTCGAGGTTCCATCGGGCGGAATGACGAGAGTGATGCGATTGAGAGCATCGTAATCGTACGTTGTAACTCCGTATGTGGGGTCGGATGTCGAGCGGTACGGATTGCTCACCGTAGCCTTGCGGCCGAGGGCGTCGTATGTCGTGTCCGTGTAATCTATTCCGGACGGGTCAGAATTGAGTTGGTGCTGTGTCTCGCGTCCCAAGCCATCAATGACCTCAGTGGCAGTGACGCTAATCGCGGAAGTCACCTTCGACGTGGTGACGACCTGTAGGGGCTTTGACGCGCTATAGCATGCAGTGCCAGAAATGTCGCTGTAACATTTCGTTGTCTGGCCGCCGTCAGGGAAATTCGTTTGAGTCATTCTACCCATCAGATCGTAGGTGAGGGTCGTTTTCTGGCTGTTTGGGTCGGTGGCAGAAGCAACGGTCCCGGAGCAAGAGTTGTAGGTCTTGCTCGAAATGTGCCCCAACGCATCAGTAGCTTTCGTCAAGTAAGCAACCGCGCTGCCTCCTGACGGGAGGCACGTTGTGTTCCCCCACGAATCCGCATGGCTGAACGTGGTTGTGTGGCTGAGCGGATCGGTAGTTTGGGTCATATTGCCCGCGTCATCGTACTGGTTCCGCGTCGTTAGCGTTGCGCCGTCGGTGTTGCGCCAGCGCATGGTTGCTGTCAGATTGCCCCGCGCTTTGTAGGTCGTGCTGAACGTGGAGTTGTGCTGAACTGCCCCGCTCGCCGTGATGCCCAGTGTGAAATTGTCGAATTCGTAGGTGGTCTGTGAGCAGGCTTGTGATTGTCCGTTACACGTGTTCGTCGTGGAGTCGTAGATGGTCTCGCTCGCCTTGCGGTTCAGAATGTGGATCGCCGTCGAGGTGTAATCCTGGCCGTTGACTGAGTTCGTTTTCAGCCAGGTTCTGTCAGTCCTCCGCCGAAGTGTTCCGAACGTGCCAATTCCGTAGTCGAAGACACGCTCTTCGGTAACGTTGTCGATTGGCGTCGCTATGCCGGTTTCAGGAGGGATGTAAGTATCGTAGTCCCATTCAGTCTTCGTCACTTTGTTGGCGTCATTTAGCGTCGTTGTGACCCTAATCGGAAACGAAATGTTCTGAGGTCTACCCGAAGAATCGAGTTGATTGTAGTCGGTTAGTATCGTCCGCAGCGACGTCGATAGCCCTTGGTAGACAATTGAATTAGTCTCACGCGGCGCGAACGAAATAGTCATCCAGTTGCCCGGAATCCCGTCTGCACTCGTCTGATAGGGGAACTGATGGCGAGTTTTGTTTCCATTGGGAGCGTTAGTGTCCGGTGGTCCGACCACGTCCATGTAAAGATTGTTGCTCTTGTTCCCGTCAATGGTTGGCGTGTACGTGGTTGTATCTTCGGTAGAGGAACTGCAATTCCCGGCCGCGGCTCGGCAGACGTGCCGGGCTGTAATCTCACGATAATCGGCAGGCTGGGGATTTGGAACTTTTGCAAGGGTCTGTGGGCGAGCCGCACGCCAGAGGTACGTGAATGTTGCGAAATCGTACCGGGTATAGCCGCCAGTAGGATAGGTAATCTTGCTCAATTCCCCCAGGGCCGAGTTGTATGTGAAACTGTAGCCTAAACCATTGGGCAAAGTAATTGATGCGAGACGCGGTTGAGTACACTGCGAAGGCGTGCAGCTACCAGAATTCGGAGGGTTCGCAAAAGTGTATGTGAGCCCTACTTGGGTGTATCCGAACGAGATCGTCCGCGACACAC
The DNA here is from genome assembly GCA_963812645.1 of uncultured Acidobacteriota bacterium. Classification (GTDB taxonomy): domain Bacteria; phylum Acidobacteriota; class Terriglobia; order Acidiferrales; family UBA7541; genus Palsa-147. The sequence goes on along the minus strand of CAWEVU010000008.1, from coordinate 39,332 downwards.
CGCTCGAGTCCTTGTACGAAATCGTTGACAGTTCCTCGGTTGTGGAATTGTAGGTGAAGGTCACAACCCGCCCCAGGGAATCCGTAATGCTGTTAATTTGGACGGGCTGCACCGTGGCGGACGTACTGTTTATCGTGATTGTGTTCCCGTTTGAATCAACAATCGAGCTTGCAGCGAAATATTGAGGTGAGACCTCGCCAGTCGCATAGACCCATCCAGTCTGAAAGTAATATTGCGTACCGTTCTTTTCGTGTAGGACGATCATGGCTGGGTTGGTCGTGTCCAACCGTAAGAAGCTCCCTTCCTGAGATTCCGAAAGGGGCAGATTGTTTGCGGGCTCACCGACGATCTGGTGGTTTGCGTTCACCCCCGAACAGGCGGCCTTATTTGTGAATTGAGCTTTTCGACCATCAGGCATGGTGACGATAAAATACTCCATACAATTCTGATCGCTGTACCCCGCGCCTGGCCCGATATCGTAGTTGATTGCCTGCAAGACGGGTACGCTCAGCCGCCACCCGCCGGACCAGTCTTCAACCGCAGGTTGGCGCTCTTCGGCGTCCCACCAATAGTCCCAAATGTCCGGGTGAATAGGATCAGGCATGTAATTTAGAATCTGAACCTTACTGTCGTAAGTCAGTCCGACCGATAGATCGAGTCCATTGCGGCCAGGAAGAGTGAGGAGTGGCACCTGCAACGTGAGATCGCCCGTCGCCAAGTTGATGTTCTCGTGCACACCTCCAAATGAGCTGTAGGGTGCCGGACCGGTTGTGCTGTTTGAATCAATCTGAATCGGGGCAGTTTGACCGAGGCATTTCTGCGGAAATCCCAACGAGGATACGGCCAGGAGGGACAGACCCAGGGTGCGCCACAGGGACATGGGGATTCTCCTTACTGTTGCGTCGGAGCCGGTAGCGCGAAGATCGAATCAGCTAGGCCGTTGTTGAAGCTTACGGAATCGAGTTGCAGTTCGTTAGTCACCTTACCGTTTGCTTGTTGCTCTTGATGGAACGGTACCGAAATTCCGCCAATCGTCCTGTAATCCGACAAAACAGTGCTGACGGACAATCTCGCGGCCGGGTTGTAATCGGAGATCCAGCTCCACGCTAGTTGAATGGGTAGAGAAGTTGAAGTCGAAATCCAAACCGTCAGGCCGCCAGGTAACGGTCCGACGCCAGCTCCGGAAGTTGAACTCACCGAAATGCGAGTTATTTGAATCTTGTTCGCCGCCTGCCCCGCAACCGTCTCGGTTCCCACAAGTGCAACCGAGACCGATGAGTCTGTGAAATACGCTAAGTCGCAAAAAAAAGGAAGGACAAGCGGTTGCATGGAATTGGCGCTCAGAGATGGGATGAAATCAGTTTCACTCGGAGACTGTCTTGCGCCTCCATTTCCGTTGATGATCAATGAGTCCGGACCGCTGGAGTCTTGCGTGTCTATGCGGTACTCACCGCAGCTTTTCACCTTAAGCGTAATGTTGGCTGGAGTCGAGTCAGTGGCCTGAGAACTTGAGACTGTTCCCACGGCAATCGCGTCTTCCGGCAGCAGTGACGGCGTCCAGCCCGTGGCAGCCACCATTTGGCTCAGTATGGAGAGTGCGGCGGGGTCTTTTGTGGGTTGAGCCGGTGCGGGAGTTGGAGATTGAGCATGAAGAGTCAAACCGCAAAGAAACGCAAAGGAGACAAATCCAAGTGCCACGGTGACACGCCCCATAGTAAGTCCTCCGCGGTAGATATACTTAATGAGCTTTTACGCCTACGTTCCCGAGATGTCAATAACATGAATTGATTATGACGACTGAAGGTCGTACCGCGTAGCGACACTCCGACCGAACACGGAGCGGATATTCACTGGGCATGTTCAACCGCTGCTAGTCAGACTCATAGAAAACAAACCGCCAGTTCAAACCGCTCCTTAAGAAATTATTATTGGGATCGCAGGAATAGAGATCCGCTCAATTCGCGGCTCAGGAAGGATTCGATTCCCTTCCCGCCCGGCGGTGCGAAGAAAATCATTTGCATATCAAAATGAGTTCTGTCCTCATGCCTGCGGAAGAAGCGATTTCATCGTAGATGGATCAAGGAGCTGCGAGAATCGCCGAGCTTACGGATCCAGCGCACGGAACACGACTGTCGATCATCCCGGCCGTGCCGGAGAATGAACTAGAGGATCGCGCCAAGCGGAAATTTCGGCGATGGGCACCATGCAGCTCCATGCAGCAAAAACGGAGTTTTGGAAGTCTGAGAAGGCGAAAATTCTTCAGTGGATCCGCTGCCCTCTAGATATACCTCCTCGCCTCCAATTCGTAACCCGATAACATGCGGCGCGGTACGCCACCGGCGAAGACCTCGACAGAGAACCGATTGAGAAGCTAGTGCGGTGGGTGTAGGCTCTCGTTCATGCTCATCGGTCAAAGACTCCGGGAACTCCGCGAATCGAAGAAACTCAGCCAAGGCGATGTCGAACACCGCACCGGTCTGCTGCGCTGCTACACCTCACGTGTCGAGTGTGGTCACACCGTCCCCTCAATCGAGACACTTGAGAAGTACGCGAGAGCGATGGAAATCCCCCTCTACAGGCTATTTTATGAAGGTGAGGAACCCCCGAAGAAACCGAACCTTCCGCCCGCCGGGAAGACGGAGCCACTGTGGGGAACAAGCGACAAGGATTGGCCGGAACTACGAAGGTTTGCGAAGGCGCTGCGTCGAATGGATGAGCGCCATCGTAAACTTCTGCTCGGGCTAGCTCAGGGGATGGCACGCAGGAAACACGCAAAGTAAGGCATGACGAAGAAAAACTTCAAACTTACCTATCCACGTGACCTCTACTTGGCCTGGAAAAGAGGCAGACTCCACTACAGGTGGTTTCGGCAGTACAAGAACACATTTGACGAAGACGACCTGCGCATCGTGCGGAATCAACATTCGAACGGCAATCATTTCGGGGAATGGTTCACTGCGATTCACTATGCCGAAAAGGGATACGGTGTTCTCGTCGAGAAATATATGTACGGGAACCACAGCAGAAAATGCGCAGTCGTCAGTGAACTTTTCGGAGAACGTGGTCTGAATCTGCTTCGCAAATGGCGGAGGCAGTACCACTGCCAGCCGCCCGACCTGCTCGTTTTCAAAGGAAGCAAGTATTTTTTTGTCGAGGTCAAGCGAGGTCGTGACTTTCTACGAGACTGCCAGAACGCATATTTCAAAAACATCGAGAAAGTGTTCGGCTGTGCAGTTGTGATTGTTGACCTCGAGAATCCTGCGGTCATGGCACTGACAATCCGCCAGCCGTGGGCGGAACTAATCCTTAGAGGGCGCAAGCCGTACGAGTTACGAAGCTGGAAAACGAAATACAGGGGGCCTCTCGTGATTCATTCGGCGATGAAAGTGGATTCCGACGATGCGAGGCAATTGCGGCTGAATCCTGAAATGCTCACAACAGGTTGCTTTGTGGGAATCGCTGTTTTGTCGGATGTCAGACCCTACACCGGAAAGGATGCGAAACTGCTCAGCAGTAAGCGAGCCGGTGGTGACTGGTATCCGAACCTCTTCTCATGGGTGCTCATGAAACCTCGCCGTATTTCGCCGATTGAGGCCAAAGGGCAACTCGGATTGTTCAAAGTTCCCGTAGCCGTGCAGCGTCGAATCGGAAGGCTGCACTCTGATAGACGCTGAATGAAGCTCAGTTCGGCGACTCGTCACAACCTGAGATACGCGTGTGAAGCTTCACATTGGACCAGGTCGGGCCAGAAAATTGCGGCTCGTGTGTAGGGGTATTTTCACGGGCCACAGGGCTGTAAACGGCGCTATTCAGATCGGCTCACTCGCGGGTTATCCGAGCAGGCACGCCCGCAATTAGTTATCTAGCCATCGAAACACACCAAGAGCAAAATCTAATTGCCGAGGAAATGAAGTTAGAGTGAAGAAGGAGCCAGAATTATGTCCATGCTCATTCATAACTACGGCCTATTTTGGCGGAGAAACGATGTGTTTTGGGGGCGACCCAAAGTTACAGGTCACCTAAAGGGCATTCCGGCCAAAGAAAAAAGTTCTACGACGCCAGTGGATTTCAGGGAGCAGGCTGGCGTGTATGTCCTCTACGACGATAATTTCCGCTTGGTCTATGTGGGTCAGGCTGGCGCTGGTAATCAGTACCCGTTTAGCCGACTCAGGCACCACCAGAAAGACGCGCTCGCGGATCGCTGGACGCGCTTTTCATGGTTCGGTATTAAATGGGTCAGAGAGAACAGCAAACTGGCCATCGGAGCCGCAAAGTTTTCCATCAAGTCCACGGATCTCTTGAATCACATCGAAGCCATTCTAATCAGCGCCGCCGAGCCACCACATAATAGACAAGGAGGTCGGTTTGGAAACGACGTAGAGCAGTATCTTCAATATCGGGATAAAGAAGCACTCGGACCGGACACGGATTCGATGGTTAAAGAGATTTGGAAAAAGAATAACTGAGTTGCGTGCGGAATGCGTGATTTCAGAATCCGGCCATGGGCGCTGAAGTATTTGAAGGAACATCCGGAATTGCTCACAAATTAAACGGGCCAGCAGGTGACGGGGGATAGAATCCGCCGCAGAGGAGAACGACGCCATGGCAAAGCAGTGGCAGGACATGGAATGGACTTTCTCAACTAGACCCGACGGAACGCTGGCGCCGGAAAATGTGACGCACGCCTTGCTCATCGACATTCGCAGTCTGCTTCGTGAGATAAGGGGCATGATGTCCTTCTTCAAAGTGCTCGCCATTATCGCGTTAGTGTTTGGTTTTTTGATTGTTGTTATCACGGTGCTGTCGCATATCTGAAATGTAAGCTGAATCCACCGTAGCCTGAGAAAGAGGGGAAATCCGTCACTGAGGTGGATTGTACGGCGACGGCGAACTCCTTGGGCAGAAGTTGGAGCGTAGAGGTTTAAGCTGAAATTGCGCTCACCGCCGGCGACCCCAGCTCGAAACTGGTGCATTCTGGGGAGCGGCGGAATCGTGATTCAGCCCGTTATTCGGAGGATCGGTGGCGACGCAGCGGGGGGCCACTTCCCGATTAGCGCGTCGATCAGGCGTCGGCTTTTTCTGGATGGTTATTTGACCGGCTGCCGACTCCAAGCCAGAGGGAAAACTTTAGCCTCTGCGCGGAGCGGGCGCTCATTCCTTGGAACCTATCTTCAATTGAATTCGACCGCGGCTGGAGTGGGCGAAAAGCATCGACCAGGGATCGTAAGCCTGCTCGTATTGCAGGAGCTTCATCAGTCCGTCGGTAAACTCTTCACCCCATGCGTGCCCGACGTTGAGAGCCACCGCATACGCGCTGTACTTCTCAAGACTCTGCGGCGTCCGGCCCGGCTTGTTCTCGCGGCTCATCCGGTCAGCATCGGCCCGCGATAGAAATTCCCGGAAGCCGCCCAGTTCCGCGAGCAGCTTGTGGCCGGTGGCGGTTGGTGCCTCCAGCAGGTGACGCGCCACGGCATGAAGGAACACCAAGGCCGTCATGAGCAGCGCAAATTGTGTCGAGGTAGAAGATGCCAGGACAATGAAACCCATCAGAGCCGTCGCGGTTAGGAATACGGGAACGAAGTCGTTCAGATTGGGTGGGCGGATCGGATGTTCATCAAAAGGTAGAAACGAAATAAGTTTCCGCAGCGTGGCAGGCCAGACCCTCACTGCTGCCACAAGGCACGATCCGCCGAGAACAACCCACAGGCCGAGATACAGCAAGGATAGCACTGAGGTTTTGTTGACGAGATCCGGAACTGTGTAAATCACACCTATGGGCACCTCCACTGAATAGGCCACGCCGAAAAACCACAGCACAAGGTGCGCGGAGATTAACTCCGGGTCCGCGATGCCATCAACCGTGCTTCTAAAGCTGCGGTATGCCTGGCAAAGGCGGTCATTCTCGGCGGCATTGAAAGCGTAAGTGCTGAGACCAGTCCGAAAAAGAGAAGCTAGCTGCGTGGCTTCTTCCGGGGGAAGCTCTGCGCCGGACTCGCGTAGCCTTTCTACGATGAACCAGTCCTTCTTTTGCTGAATGCGGATGTAACCCTTTGTGGCCAGTGAAACGAGGGCGGCTGCGAATGCCCGTTCGCACCGGCCGTTTTCCATTAAAAATGCAGCCACCGCAGCGGAAATTCCTTGCGGTGGCTCGTATCGTATCACCCGGACTTTTCGTTGAGGCGTCCAGCGCAGCACTATGGCCATCACGGCGTAATATGCCAGGAGGACGAGCACGCCCATCCAGGCGAGCGGGTAAGTCTCTGAAAGAATGTGTGATGGGAGCGACATCGGAATTCGCTGGACCAGGAGTGTCCCGGTCTATCCTCCATTGTGTATCGTGCGGAGCCGCCAAAGCGCCGAGATACCCATTTTACTATAGGTGGGTGGCAGGTGATTTCTTTGGGCCGATTCCGGAGGAAACTGGCCAATTCCGCAATGCAGCGGCGCGTGTCAACGCAAAGTAGAAATGTCCGGCTTTTCGCCAGATAGAAATGTCCGCTTCCAGGGTCTTCTCCAAGGGTGTTCGGGAGGTGGACTGTATTTGGTTTTGCTCTTGGTTGGGGGTTTTGGTTTTTGATCGGCAAGGCCTGGAGGCCGTAGGCCGGAAGGACTTGCCGATCGCGGCGCGTGCGGACAGGGGTTCAGCGGCAGGTAACGGCCGCGAAAGCGCAGCCAGTGCGTGCCGTCGAGCCGCCGTTCGATCTCGGCGTGCGCGCCGCCCGCACGCTGAGAATTTGTTCCAGTCGCTGCTCGCGCTGCAAACTTCGGTGCGCGTCGCTGCGCTGCGCGGGTTCGACCGCAAAGCGCTGGCTCCAGTCCGGCCAAAAAGTGATTTCCAAAAAGCGATTGGCCTGCTCGAGCGTCGCGATTCCCGCCACGCGCATTTCTTTCACCAGCCGGTCTTGCAGCGTTTTGAACAGCCGCTCGATGCGCCCTTTGGCTTGCGGAGAGTGCGCGGCGATCCACTCGATGTCCAGTTCCGCCAGCGCGCGGCCGAACTGCGTGCGTGGCGGAGTGTCGTGCAACTGCTCTTGCCACTGCACCGGCCGGGAGGTCACGAACAGGCCGTTTTTATCGGTGTACAGCGCCAGCGGCCGCCCGTAACGCTCCAGCCAGCCGCCCAGGGTGCGCAGATTTTCTTCGCTCGAATCGTGCAGCGCGAAGCGGCCCCAGACGCGGCTGCTGGCGTCGTCGATCAGCGCAATCAGCGGGCAGGCCTGACCGCGATCTTCCAGCCAGCGGAACGGCGAGCTGTCCATCATCACCAATTCGCCGAAAGCAGCACGGCGCGGGCGCCACACATGCACCGGCTTCACGTGCCGGCGGCGTGACGCCCGCAGTCCGGCGGCGTTCATCCACTTCCGCAAAGTCTCGCGGCTCACCCCCAGCCCGTGTCGTGCCAGATGCTCGGCGGCCAGCGTAGGACCGAACCCCCGATAAGCCGGCAGCCGCAATCGTCGCAGACTGCGCTGCTCGATCTCCTCGGGAATCTTGCGATTCGAGGGACGCCCGCGCAGCCGATGCACTAACCCGCGATCCCCCGCGTCGCGCAGACGCCCCAGCAAGCGCCGCACCTGGCGATCGCTCAGCCGCAGACGGTCTGCCGCATCGATCTGCCGCAGATGCCCTTGCTCGACTTCGTGCAGAATCTTCAATCGCTCTCGCTCTCTCGTGCTCAACTCGATCCGCTCCTCTTCCATGGGGCCTCCCGGCCCCTAGAAAAGCGGACATTTCTACTTTGCACAAACCGGACATTCTCACTTTGCAGCTACACAATGCAGCGGCGCGTTGACTTGCGTGGAGGCGCGGATTAAGATTCGCGTCAATACCCGATTCTCTTTCACTCTCCGGGCAAGAGATTTCCCACTCCCGCATCATCGAGGAGTTGGGCGGTGGTGGCATGGCTGTGTTGTATAAGGCGGAAGACTTGCGTCTGCACCACGTCGTCGCGCTGAAGTCTCTCCCTGAAGAAATGACCAAGGACCGCCAGGCGCTTGAGCGTTTTGGCCGGGAAGCGAAGGCAGCATCGTGACACGTCTTGGACAATCCCTCGGCGTTTTCTCAGTGTGGATGGTCTGTATTTGCTGTATCTGTGCGAATGCTCGTACCCAACAGAATTCTTGTGCCCAGGCGGAGGTCGCGGTCAATGCGATCTTGCCAGACGGAAAGCTGATACGAGGTCTGCAGCGCGACAATTTAGTGGCAGACACCAAAGCCGGGAAGATCCAGATCGACTCTGTGACACGCGATACGGGCCCACGTCGAATCCTTTTCGTGCTGGATGTTGGCCGTGACCTCCCGCATGACGCAAGGAAAGCCCAGGCCGAGATCGTTTCATACGTCGTCTCTGGGGCCGATTCGACCGACTCGTTCGCACTGATTACGGCTCGAGGGCCGCGCATCGCCGTCCACTTTGACGAAGGACGCGACAAACTGGCCGCTGCGCTTGTCCAAATCGAACAGTCGCCGAAAAACGTCAATGGCGAACTGGGTTCGCTCGACGCCGTCATGGAAGTCCTGGAGTGGTTTCAAGCTCCTCAGTTGGGGGACACCATAGTGCTTATGGCCTCGGACATCGAGAGCAATAAGCATGCGGTCTATTCCAAAGTTGCTCGCGCATTGGCCGACCGTCGCATTCGTGTCTTTGGATTCCTGATTGGCCCAATTGACTTGGGAACTGTCTACGCCGAAATCGGAACTGATTACCGCGGCCGGATATCGGGTAGGACGAGTGTTTTGCCGAATGATGAAAACCTTAGCACCTTAAGCTGGGATAGCGGCGGCTACATGATTGTTGAAAACGCCAAGATGGCTTGGAAGGATTACAAACTCACCGATGCCCACCTGGATGAGCTGGAGACCGAAGCCTCGCGCCTTTATGGTGCCGCGACGGAGTTCTACCGCGTCGTGGTCGTTCCGCCGACGCGTGCTACCGAGCACGAACAGTGGAAGCTTGATCTGGCTGATACCGTGCGCAAACGGGTGCCGCAAGCAAAGATTCTTTATCCTCGTCAGATGCCATCCTGCCTGCCGCTGCAAACAAACAAATAAACAGCTCAGCCATGCGTGAATACACGCTCCCGGAATAACCGGGAACTCATCGGTGCGGCAAGTGCAGTTAGCGCTCGGCCACCTACGCAAAGCAGCTTCAGCTCTTGGGCCGATCCAAGTGAACACTGTGCGGATGCGCACGGGCCACGGGCGGAACAAGGTGGAACTTGTCGTCAGTAGGAGGTCGGGCAAGAACGGAGACGCGGGTTCGTAGCGCGGGTGGAGATGGAAAGCGCCCAGGGCGAGCTAATCTCTGGGGATTCGACACAACATGGCAGATCAAAACAGAGATCGCGGTTTAGATGCAGGCGGTTCAGCGAGTGAATCACTGACACCCGACGCGCTTCTTACGGTTCCCGAGGTTGCCGCGATCTTGCGAGTTCCAAGCAGCTGGGTGTACAGCCACGCCGCCCAGCTTGGGGTCTACAGAGTGGGAAAGTATCTTCGTTTTGAGCGAGGCGTTGTGCTGGAAGAGATCCGGAAGCGGTCCAGGGTTGATTAGACGCTGGGCTTTATGCCCAACGACCTATCCTAAGTGATAGGCCCGATTGGGGTTAAAACTCACTTGGAACGGGTTGGGAACCGATTTCGCTTGACAGTTCGGCGGCCCGCTGGCCCCCTCCACGTTGTGGCGGGACGATTTGCCTCGCTGCCGAACGGTATAGAACGATTGATAGATAGGACGGAGGATCGCAATGGCAAGGCGCAGTTTTCAAAAGGGGTGGGTCAGCAACGCCATGCGAACCACCCGCGGAATTGTTTACAGGATTCGGTACCGTGTGCCCGCTGGCGACGGGAAGTGGATTCACAAGACAGAAACGCTCTACGACTTGAAGGGAAAAAAGGCGGCCGGTGACGTTCTCAAAGATCGACTCCGGGGAGTGTCGAAGCGAGCGCCAGGCGCGGACAAGTAGACGTTGGAAGATTTTGTCAAAGCGCATTGGAGGCCGTATCTGACTCGTAAAAACATCAAGCCCTCGACTCTAGCGTCCTACGAGTCGGCGCTTGAGTCTCATGTCCTGCCCGCATTCGGCAAGCTGAAGTTGGTTGAGATCGCGCCGCTGCACGTCGAGAGTTTCGTTCAGGAGAAGATTCGGAGTGGCCGTGCAGCAAAGACCGTGCGGAATCTGGTAGCTGTGCTGCAGAGCATTTTCTCGCTGGCTGTAGACGACGATCTCATCGAAAAATCGCCGGTACGTGACAAGCACAAGCCGACGGTAGCCACAAAGGAGAAATCCGCTTGGAGCGGAGAACAGGTGCGGGCGATTTTGCAGGCTGCGCCGGAGGCTTATCGGGTGCTGTTCACGACAGCCGCATTGACCGGCGCGAGGTTGGGAGAGTTGCTCGCTCTACAATGGAAGCACATCAATCTGCGCGAAGGCACTTTGCAGATCGAGCAGAGCCTGTGGCACGGAAAGCTCGTGCCACCGAAAACAGCCAACAGCGTGAGGACAATTCGCTTCGGAAATGTACTGGGATCAGCCTTGTCAGAGCATCTGAGTCGAGCAGCACATAGAACGGCGGACAGTTTCGTTTTCAGCAAGCCAGACGGCTCGCCGTTGCATCCAGATATCCTGCGGAGGGATGTACTCTATCCGATCCTCGATCGACTGGGCATCGAGAGAAAGAAAGCAGGATCAGGATTCCATTGCTTCAGACATTCAGCGGGGAGCTTCGTGAACGCGCAGACCGGCAACCTGAAACTCGCACAAAAGCTGCTCGGACACGCGTCTATCAACATCACTGCGAATACTTACACTCACATCGACGAGAGCGGAGAAAAGGATGCCGCCCTCGCGGTGGAACGCGAGGTCTTCGGAGATTTGCCTCCAAATATTAGACAACGTGGGAGCGCAAACGATGAAGCAACCGTCAACTAGCATTGCAGCGATCTAAGACGCTGCTGCAGCAGGAAAAGTAGCAGGGGCTCAACCGGGTTTCCTTTAGAAGCAGCCATGCGGCGTCCTTCGCGTCTCGTTCTGACTCGCTTGTTTTTTCGCCCGATGATTGTGGCCACAGAGATATCACCACCTTTCAGTTGACTAACGCGCTATCAACACACTAGAATCTCCGACAGCTGCCGTCTCCGGTGATTCTCACGCAAGGAGCATCCTTCTATGAGTATCAAAGCCATCGAGGATTTGATCGACCGTCGAGTTCTGAATAGCGAGATGATTACGCAGTTTGTTGACCCAGACTCGGGCGGCGCAAATCTACGATTTGAGAGCGAATACTGGGACTACAAGCGCGAACTTTTTGACATCGAGGACCCCACTGCAATCGCTGAATTAGCGGCAGACATCCTGGCGTTTCACAATACCAAGGGCGGCTACATCATTTTCGGAATTACGAACGAGTTCGCAGTTCTAGGGTGCGACGAAGGAACTGCCCATCGAATTGACTCCAACAAATTGAATGCTAAAATTCAGAAATATGTGGCTGGCGCATTCTACCCTATATACTCTCCTATCCTTGTCTCGTGCGGCGGCACTCGCAAAATAATCCCTGTCATTTTTATTCCGCCAAGAAAAGGGCCTGCAGTTCGCGTTCGCTGTAACGCGCCGGGCGAGCCGCCTTTATTTAAGAAAAGTGAGATTTTCCTGCGAGTTGGTGACCAGAGAAAACGCGCCCTGAGTAATGCGGACATGGCTTTTGCCGCTGCGCCACCTTCTGATGTCCTTGTCGGATCTCGACAGGTAGGGGTTGAAGTTGTCCGGCCCGGATTCACGTTGTTGAAGGGTGACTACGCTACGTTTTTCGGAGACGTGACCCGCGCCCCACTCATAAAGGAGACAATAGAACAAATCCTTTTCGATAAATGGGATGTCGTTCTGCTTCGAGGCGTAGGCGGTGTTGGAAAGACTGCGCTAGCCATTGAAGTAACTAGACAACTTGCGTTGAACGCGGAATACCAGGGAGCGTTCGGAGGGATGATCTCGCTGTCCACGAAATCCGAGGAACTGAGTCCATATGCAATAAGAGGGATTGAGAAGCGCATCGCTTCTTATGATGATTTTCTGACAGAGATTCTCGGGAATCTACCATCATCTGCTGAGATCCCGGAAAATTCAGATGAGAAGGCCAAGCTGTTGGGGACACTCTTGCGAAAACATAATGTTCTTCTGATGGTTGATAACTTCGAGACACTCGACAGCCGAGAGTCGCGCATTACTAAGTTTCTTAAGAATCTTCCTGCAGGGACCAAGACACTTCTAACCTCGCGCCGTATCCCCCTACAGCTTCCCGTTTTGGACTTGGAAGTTCCCCCGCTCGACCGGGAAGAAGCAAAGGCTCTTGCCTTGGCGGAGGCGCGTCAACAACGGGTTGACGACGGAATCACGAGTCGCTACTTAGATCAGATCCTCGAGATCAGTTCTCGGTTGCCACTCGCTATCAAGTGGATTATCAGCTGCAGCAAAAACCCAAATCATCTCGTGCAGTTAATTGAGGAATATCGACGCTCGAAGCCGACGCCAAACAACCTCTGCGAATTCTGTTTCACGTTTGAATATAACAGCTTAAGCCCTCAGGCAAAAACCGCACTTGCACTCATGCCTGTTTTTGATTCATTCCCCACAACGCAAGAACTAGCCATAGCTGCCGACCTGAAGGAGGATTCAATGGCGGTGGCAATTGAAGAACTAGAGAATTTTAGTCTGGTTTACCGCCGATTCTCGGCTACTCGGGACGATGATGTTCTCGAAATTTTGCCGCTGACAAAATCGTTCGCAAGAACCAAACTCAGAGAGCTAGGGGAGCTGGACAGATTCGCTAGACGCCGCTTGAAGTCCTACTACGGCGCATCGATTCCAGAACTTTTGAAAGCAGCTGAAGAAATGGTTTCGCGTGGTGCGACAGCCGTGGCCCGAGTATTTGTTGACGACGAAATCTTAGAGAGGGAACCGGACAATCCGAAAGCTCTGTATTTAAAGGGCCAGACCTACGAGAAGGAAGAGCAATATACATCTGCTTTGCACGAATACAAGAGAGCTTTGGCAGGGGCCAAAGACGATGTAGAGGCTCAAATTGAAATCACTTTGCATCTTGTTGCGCTATCCAGGTATGAACCCGGGCTCTCAAAGGAAGACCTAGTTCGACTACTGACGAGCACCTTCGACGCGAGCGGCAATGTGAAGATCGCTCTAGAACTGGCTAGGGCACTGCGAATGGCTGACAAGGATTCCCGAGCCTTCCAGTACTACCAAAAAGTTTTCGAGAACCGTGAACAGGTAGGTCCAAGCGACGGTGAAGAGGCAGCGATGTTTTTATTCCTCCATTACAAGGAAAGGCGTGGCCCCAAATTTGCACTTGAGTTCTTAAAGAAGACTTTGAAATCGTTCCCTGAGTCGAGGACTATGTTGAACTGGGAACGAAAATTGATGGAAGATCTTGGTATCATCAGCTATAAGTCCGAATGGAAAACTTGACCGAACAGTTCGATCATGTGACCTTTCGTTGCGGCGGCAGAACGACCTCTCCTCGCGTCTGGCGGTATCCTCGATGAACTCCTATTGAGAGCAATGCTGACCTGAGGTTCTAGCGCAGGCTCTTGCGGTCATGCGTACCGAAAAGGCGGAGTCGCAACTCAGAGACCGTTTCAACTCCTCTCCACTTGCCCCGCACTAAGACACTTTGAAGCCTAAAACCACGGGATTCTTCGCCCAAGATTCACCCATGTTATCGTTAGCAGCCGGGTCCGATGGCCTTGTCCCTCTCGACAGCACCTACGGCGTGCGTCTATTACAACTGGACACATCGACTGATGCTATCGAGACAGCCACGTTCGACGTGGTGGTGGAAGCCAGCAATGAAATCATCACCGTAACATCAGCCGCCAGCCACGTTTTCACACTCGGATGCAGCTTCTTACTTGAGGCTCCGGCTCCGAATTTCTGAGCAATTGCATGGACCTCGTTGAATAACTCGGTTACAGGCCAAGGCTTGGTTGGATCGGTTGCGCCTTTTCGCTTGTAGGTGATGTGACCAATTTCCTTGTTGGTTCGCTCCCGTGCGTCACTCAGTGATTTTGGAATCGCCCCTGGTTTCCAAGAACCCGGCGGGTCAAAGAAATCGGCCGCAACCAAATCATCGGCTCGTGCCTTGTTCGGCGTCTTATAGAAGAATTCGATTAGACCGCGCAGATGGATCGCAAAGGACTCAAGCGAAGCCGAGAGCAAAAAGCTTTTGTCCGGCGGGAGATTCTGCACAACCCAACGGAACATCTTGAGTTCGTATAATAGATGTTCTTCAGAATAGTCGAGGAGCTGCTGGTCAGAATAGGAACGACGTGTTGGCATAATATTGCCACCATGCCCAGTCCGCGAATCGTTGTCAATGGCCGCTCCAGCGACATTCCCGGCCCCAGCGCAACAGCCGCAGTCCACAAACGCTTGCCCTCCGGACTTGAGTACCAGCTATTATCCAACCCAACGGAACGTAGCCTCTTGCGTTTTATATCTTCGATGGAATTGGTCGGTCAAAATGATCCGTCCGGTCCACGGCTTTCCTTTCTCTCCTACAATTGGCGATACGATCGCTACGACTTGTTCATGCACCATTTGATTCGGTGGGATAACGATGTTTGAAATAAGGCCGTGTTGAGGCTGCGTATCTTTGGGGAAGGCTGCGGTAATGATTATCGACTGCTTCGGATCATCATGGTTCAAGTCTGCCCAAAACGCTACTTGCATTAACTCACGCGGAGGGCCGGTTCGCTGCGGTTCCTGTGCAATGCACCAAACAAGCTGATTCAACACGAAGTGTATATACAGCCCGGGCTTCCTTCGACCAAGCCAATTGCCCACACGTTCAGCCAGCGGATTGAGCAGACTAGAAAATGGTTTAGTTAGATTGGAAAGCCACTCTAAGCTCACGCGGTGATTGTATACTCCGCATAGGGCTTGACATGTATTCATTCTGGTTTGGTCAAATCTGTCGCGGAGCACCAAGGTTGAGCGGATGATTGGGCTAGTCTCGACGGTGCGGTTGCTCAGATAATCGCCAACACTAGAATGCGATGCCAGAGCGCGTCGGCGTAAACCATAAGTGCATAGGTTCCGGCGGTGGCTAACCTGGCCCGACCGGGGCTGATGATTCAGGCCAGAGCAGCGATGCCAACTGCGAATATCGCGGCGCGAAAAAATAAATGGAATACGCCGGGAAAAACACGATTACCGGCACAGAGATCAGCGCCGCCGCAAGGATAAGAAGTGCGATTGCAATGCACCCCAGGACCACCGCCAGCGTAATGGTGTAGGGGTTCCAAGTCCATCCAGCCGCTTTTCCGGCAAACACCGCCGCGACCCCGACTCCGCCGATGATGACAAGCAACAAGAGGAGTGCAATCAGCGAGACGATCAAAAGGGCAATCGTGGCTGCGATTGCCAGCACGATTTTCATCCCGATATACCCGGCATAGCCGCCTTTCTCATATTTGATCCACAGCCATAACCTGCGCCAACCTTCCATGACGGCAATGTTTTCCAAGGCCATTTGTGGGACGACAAAGTCTTTGGTCATTACACTGACCACGCCCACGAATACCAGAAGCACAAGCAAAACGAAGAACAAGACTATTCCGCCCAGCACAAGTCCCAGCACATGATCACCTGCGTGCGTGAACCAGCCCAGGGCCGCGGCGCACGCCACTGGAATACCAATGACGATCAATAAAGCCGTGAGAGTTGCGAGCATGAACAAAAGCCGCCACACAAAAAAACGGAAGCCGGGACCCTTGCGTCGAGCCCATCCCAGGCGGATGTGGCATTCTCGAGCAACGATGCTATCGAACAGAATGAATCGCATCACACTGCTTATGTACGCGAACAGCACCAGCAACCCAATCGCAACCACAACTAGCGCTACGATGAGCCCAGCAAATAACGCGGGATGGACCGTGAGTTGCGCAGGAAAAGATCCGCCAAGAAACTGCTGCGACCCCCGGTGCTGAGTATCCGACGGGAAATTGAAGTTGCATCCTCCGTAGGAACCCATCTCACCGGCGAGAAGTCCGACGACGGCTAAACGCATCCATTGGCCAAAGCGGAATGGCCGCAGGAGCTGCTCCTTGGCATGGCGAAAAGCGGGCTGAATGGCATCAGGGGCAGAGATTGGCAAACACAAACCTCGGTATGACGGATTGCTCGATGGACAGAAAGTACTGCGAAGACGGTCAGAGATCAACCAGCATTGTCGCGGAAAGTGTCTACCTTTATTGCTTGGGACCTCCCGTCGATCCCAGCGCCTGATTACCGCACAAACCGGACTTATGGAGTCCTGACACGACCAATCGGGAGATGAGAGCTTCCGACACCTTTCTGATTTAGACTGGTGAGGCGCCGCTGGGACAGAAAAGCTGGGGTTTGCCGTCAAAAAGATGAAACGGGGAACTCACATCTCCCTTGCCCTTTGTGTTGCATCTCTTTGTTCAATTTGGGCCTTCGCCCAACAGACTAACCTTTGGCAGCAGGTTGGTAACTTCACCCCGGTGCAGCTCAAAACCTTTACCCCGAACCGAGCGCAACTCGTGAAAGTTAAGAAGGCTTTATTGGCGCGTGTGCGGCGCGACGGCTGGCCTTGCGCATACGAGACTGAGCCCGACTGGACCAAAAATCTCCAGTTTGAAGAACTGCCGGTTTCCGACACCGACAAAATCGTACTCGTTGAAGCAGGGGCAGGGTGCGCCCGTGGAGGTCAAGGAGCAAATGGGGCAATGTGGCTACTTGAGTTTCACGGGAACGAATTTACGTTTGTTGCGACACCACAGTTGAAATTCAACGGGTGGCTTTATTCAGTTCAGCAGACGACCAGTCATGGATTTCGAGATTTAGTTCTTGGTTGGCACATGAGTGCAAGGGAAGCTGGATTAACGTACTTCCGTTTTAATGGCAAATCGTATCAAGCGGTAGGCCAAGCCACGTATTTCACCGATGGCGATGGCGGTGGGAAAATCACTCCAAAAGCTGCGACAGGCGTTCATTAGTACTAGTAGCGAATTGTCCGGTAAGGCAACTTATCGTCCACTGGCCTGCATTCTGTTACGAACGTGACCGTCGAGTGCCTCGGTCAGAGGCAACCCTCCAACCAGCGGAAGATAGTTACGCGTTTGAGTGTGTCTGAATCAGAGACCTTCAAATCCTCGTGTGGCTCAACTCCTGCGAATTGAAACGCGACGTAGATGTTTTGCTCACTGCAGTACCAAGGAGCATCCTCCTTCCCGATTTTCACAAGATCGGCAAATGCGCTCCGCTCGTCAATGCAGCACATCTGTTGAAATCCGACCGCATTCCCGCGAAGGTAGTCTTCGACCTCTTTCCGGGTCATTCCGGGCTTAAGAGCCGTGGAGTACGAATTGAGGGCCGACTTGTAAGCAACTTCTCGCTTGCTCTGGGCATGTTTTTTCCCTGCATCGCAAATCGCAGCTGCGGACAGAGCAACGAGGATCACAGCCACGAGGGCCGCGCTCCATAAACGCCAGCGTTTCATATCAACTGCATCTTATTCCAAAAGACATTCAGTTTAGGTCACAGAATCGTGCGCTCCCGTCCCAGTCCCTGATAAACGCATAAACCGGACATCTCTAACAATGTCGGCCCTGTCAAACTCTTTTTGAACATACTTCTTTCTTCTTGGGTCATCCTCAAGAAAGTCGGCTCCTAAGAAAAGCATGCTTGTTGAGCGAGCGTGGAAAGGACAGCCGAGGTCGCCCCCTGTATGTAATCTCACGCAATATGCTAAAAATCTTTGGTGACTTCGATGGACACGTTGGAATTCAAAGAAGTTCCCCAAGATGGGTCGATTCGCGCTTCGTCGAGCGAGCCTCGATGTTTCTTCGCGACTTAAGATAATCGCAGCGCCGATTGCGCCAGCGGAATAGATACGCGAATGTCAACCACTCGCCTGGACGTGAGCGTAGGGCCTTGACCATGCACTCGATTATGCGGCTGGATTCTATTCGTTATATGGATTTGTTCCCTGGCTTACGTGCATTGGATTCGCTAAGGGAAGACGTGGAAACTTTCAGGCGATAGGCACTGAATTATGTTCGGAAGCAAAAGTCCCATCGAAAATGCGTACTACAACGCGGTTTCCAACAGACTTTTTTCAATTGTGTATTTCGTTCTCGACGAACATGTTCCGCCCGAGGACCGGGAAAGTTTTCGAAAGGATTGGGCAGAGCGCGGTTCCTACCATCTAGCCGAAATATTGCTCCGATGCGCTAGTCCTGACTGGGCGTCTTACCCCGAAACATTTTGCATGAGGACTTGGATTGCTGAACATTTGGTAGCGTATGAACCAGCTCGTTTGTGCTACATCATTGACCAGTGGCTAGACGGCCAGCCATTGCCACCGCTTGTAAGCGACGACCCGCTCGTGGAAGACCGCAAAGTTAAAGAGCTAGGGAAACTATTTTCTGCGCTGAACCGCTGAGATCAATTCTACCCGCCGACGGCGATGGAGGGCAGAATGGACATAGACGCACTATGAGTGATCGTGGTTTTACTCGCGATCATGGTGTTTCAACTGTTCGGTGTCAGCGGCAAGGTAGAAAGATGCACTAACTTGCTCGCTGAGCGCGCGAACTCATTGGATAACGCAGCCATTGATGATGACGAATAGTCGCTACCGAGAGTTCTGTCGGCAAAGTGTCGGCTGAAGCTTCACGTGGTGCACGACCGGAACGTCGGTCACGCGGACTCTCGCGGCATTTAATTCCTCCGGAGTTCCTACTACCCACTTGTCACTGCGGACTCGCCGAGATTTTCCGGCGATCTCGCTATCCCGTCCGCTCCATTGCCTTTTAGGACCGGGAAGGCGACTCACTCTACTTCTACGCTCCTCCTCAACTTTCCTGAGAGGTTCGACTCATCGCGCACGGAAAATCACAACATTTGCAGCGCTTAGAATTGGAATCTCAGCCCAAATTGTACTTCGCGGCCCGGGTTCGGGACGAGAATCTTTCCAAATTGCGGGCCAGGTACCCCATTCATGCATTCCCCCGTGCAACCTGTGAAGAACGTGTTGATGGTTTGCGGGTTTGCCCGATTTGCCAAGTTGAAGAATTCAGCCAGAACAGACGCGACGTACCGCTCGTGAAACGTGAAGCGCTTCTCGATGCGCGTATCGAGGTCTACGGTTGCAGGACCAAGGAACTGGTTCCGCTGCGTAGTAATGGGCCGTGTCGTTAGGATGCCAGACCCATCGAGCGAGTAGGGTGATCCTGTCGCGGTGAAGTAAACCCCGCTATTGGCGTGAAATACGCCGCTCAGCAGAAATCCTACGGGTAGAGTTACCACACCTGAGGCGACAAAACTTTGGGGAGTGAAAAGGTCGGAGTGCCCGCGATCAAGCTCGAGGTCGAAATTGTCAGTCGGGAGCGCTCCTCCGCCTTGCGCGTTGATCCCAAGCCCGAGATTCGAATTCAGCAAATCGTCGGTACTGTTCGCAAGCGTGTAATTTGCCTGCAGTTCGAAGCGATGGGAAAAGCGCTTCTCCATGAAGAGGATCAGAGCCTGATATTTTCCGTCGTACCACGGGCCGTAAGTGCGCTGAATGGGCCCTCCGTCGGTACTAACTGGAGAGCCAGCAGCGATCGAGGCCGGCGAGAGGTTGGTCAAGCGAAGCCCCAGGATGTCGCGGATGCTCCGGCGAACGTAGGTCGCGCCAAAGGCAAAATCATGCCAGACCTCGCGCTGGGCCCCGATTGTAAACGTGTTGTTATAGGGCGTCCGAAAGGGGTTCGAGACCAGGACTTCGTCCGCGAAGGCAGCACTCAGGTTTTGCCGAAGGAATCCGGTCACCGGCGAGAAGTCCACCGGGACAAAGGGCACGCTCAGGCTGGTGAGATAATTATTCACCGCGGTAGCGAATTGCGCGGAACTCATCCCGGTAAGGGACTGAATGTTGCTCGAGGTGACCAAAGCGCCCACGGGGATGCCAAATTGTGAATTGAGAAAGTTCGGGTTCCCCAACGTAGCCGCGACTGCGCCTAGACTTATTGGGCTGAGCGGGAACGCATCGTCGGCCAGGCGCGGATAATCGAACTCGACGATAGTGGTTCCGTTGTAGCCACCAAGTTGCGGGACTGCCTGCGCGAGCCCCAGGCGGTAGCGGTCGTAAAAAATCCCCCAGCTTGCCCGAACAACTGTCTTCTTGTCGGGACTCCAAGCGAGCCCGAGGCGCGGCGCCACATTCCTTCGCGTATCGAATCTGGAGTCGAAATCGTATCGCAGGCCTCCGCTCAAGGTAAGTGAATGGAGAACTTTCCAGTCGTCTTGTGCGAAGAAGCTGATCCCATTGTTGCGCATTCGCGAGAGATCATCGCCTGGGTTTAGGAACTCGGTGCCCTGAGGGATCTGAAACGAATTGATGCCGTAGAGATCGAAATTCGACTGAATGGTGGCGATGACGTCTTGAGCCCCCGGGCCATTCATGCCATTGGCCACCGTCCGCGTGAACTCCGTGCCGACCTTCACGGAATGCTTCTCGCCCGCGAAAGTGCTCAGAGTCTCCCGAATCGTGTAATACCGCTGATCCAGCGATTGAATACTTCCTGCGGTCGGTCCGAAATCGAAAGAGCTGCCGGTATCGAGGAAGGTGACGTTGTAGCTCGTTCCTTGCGTGAGCCCCAGGTTCTGGCCGAAGTTCTGGGCCCGCACGCCGAAGGAGCTGTCCAGGACTGTTCTCGGGCTCAACACCGTCGTCAAGGCCACCGTGCCGAGCCACGTATTGGTCAGATTATTCGTCGCGGTGCTCGGCAGCCCTATCGGGTCGGTGATCGAGTGCAGAAGGTTATCCCGCGTCCAGCTGAACGAAACCCGCAGATCGTTCCGATCGTTCAATCGTTGGCTGTACTTGCCGAAGGCACGAAAGTTGTGCGTCTGCGGAATAATGGAGAAGTTCTCGCCAGCGAGGAGATCGGACGGAACGTTCGGCGGAAAGATCACCCCGCGCGACTCTTGAACGTTTTCCACCGAACCGAAGAACCAGGCCTTGTCCTTGCGGATCGGTAAGCCGATCGTCCCGCCGTAGTCGTAACGCGACAGTTTCGGCGGATTCTGCATGGGCACGTCGGAAGAATCGAGTACATCGTTCCTCGCGAACAAATAGCTGTTGCCATGAATCTCATTCGATCCCGTTTTAGTTACGACGTTTACGACTCCCCCGGACCCGCGACCGAACTCCGCCTTATAACCCGCACTAATCACCTCAAATTCCTGAATGGCATCCTGAGTGAAATTCTGAAAGACGCCCCCATGGACGTCGTCGTCGTTCTCCAACCCATCGATCAGAAACACTGTGTTCCCGGCCCGCTCGCCCAGGATGGCGCCGTTCGTGTCGCGGTTGTTGAGCTGCGAGGCGGCGGCGTTCGCGTTGATTGCTACGCCGGGAGTCAGTTGTATCAAGTCCAGGTAATTGCGGCCGTTCAGCGGAATAGAATCAATGGTCCGGGCGTCAATCAGTTCTTTGGTGGACGAATCCGTCGTATCGATGATTGGTACCAAGGCGCTCACGGTCACGGACCCTGCTTGCGAGGCTACCTGCATGGTGATGTCGAGCGTTGCAGTGCGGTCGAGCGCCAGCGTGATTCCTTCGAGCACCTGCGTCTTAAACCCTTTGAGCGTTGCCGTCACCGCATACGTGCCTGCAGGCAGGGCCACAATGCGGTAAAACCCTTCCGAGTCGCTAACCGCACCGCGCTCCTCCGTGCTTCCTTTAGCATTTACTGACACGCCCGGCAAAACGCCACCGCTCGCGTCAACGATTTTGCCTTCCAGGATGGATGTGGTTGTCTGCGCGAACCCGGAGGCCGCAAACGCCAAAAATGCCAGAAAGAGCGTTACCGCCTGTGTTGCTTTCGTCATCGAAGCACCTCGAAACGTTTCATTTGGTCTGGGGCGGACCCAGTCCCAGCCACTGCGTGAACCACTCCATATTCCGACGCATGTATTCCCGTTCGAGCTTGGGTTCGAAATTTACGTGGCCGCCTCGTGGGTAAATATCGAACTCGACCGTCTTGTGCAATGCACTGAGCGCCTTGTAAAACTCCTGCGCCTGGCCTAGGGGTACGCGATGGTCTTCTTCCCCGTGTTGAATGAGGAGCGGTGTGGTCACCTTCGTCACGAAGTTAATCGCCGAGGTCCCGTTCATCGCCGCGCCGTCTTCCCACGGATATCCGTAATACTCGACCATAAAATCACCACCCTCTGACAAGTAGTAGAGCTGTGCTAGATCGCTCACGCTGCATGCCGCAGAAGCAGCCTTGAATCGTCCAGTTTGTGTGACAATCCAATCGGTCATGTAGCCGCCATAGGACGCTCCCATTACGCCGAGTCGGTCCGGGTCCGCGATTCCTTCCGAAACCATCGCGTCAACTCCGGCCATGATGTCCTTGTAATCCACGTCTCCCCAAGAATGCCGGATTGCCCGAAATCCCTCGACGCCGTAACCGGACCCTCCCCGCGGCATTGGAAAAAGAATCACCATACCTGCGCTCGCCATCGCTTCGCTCGGATACGGGTCCACCTGTCCCGGAATGTGCATGAATTGCGGAAAAATTCCCCACGTATAACCGCCGATTGGTCCACCATGGCAGTACACCACCATCGGAAGTCGCGCGCCGGGCTTGTATCCGGGCGGCGTTAATAGAAGGCCCCAAATTTCCTTCCCGTCAAACGATTTCCAGCTAACCGCCCGCAGGTCGGCCAGCTCGAGGTCACGTAATTCGGGGTTGATTTCAGTGAGTTGGACTGCGTGCTTGTCGGCCACGTTCATCAAATACACGTCGCCCATTGTCCGTTTCTCGACGGATTTATAGGCCAGCTTGCTTCCGTCTTGCGATACACTCAACGAGAAGTTGACCACCGGGCCGGATGTGATCGGCTCCAAGCGACCACTATCCAAATAAACACGGCTGATCGGCTCCGCAAACATCTGCTCGCCCGAATGATAGGTTTGCTCCGTAGTGATGTAAAAAATGGACCGGCTGTCCGGCGCCCAGGCGAACTCCCCGATCCAAGCTTCCTGTGAGGCAGTAAGATTCTTGATAGTATCCGTGCGACCGTCTGCGGAAACCACGTATAGATCTTCCGCTGAGATCATGCCGTCGTATCCGCCCGTCGAAACGAAGGCGATCCAACGGCCGTCCGGTGAGAATTGCGCCGCGCGGTTTGTCCCCGGACGATCCACTACGGTTTTGATCTCTTCGCCTGTGGCACCTACGGTGTAGATATGGCTCCGGTATATCGAAGTGAATCCATTCACGTTCGAAGCGGAATAAATCAACCGTCGCCCATCGGGGGCCCAGTGACAATCAACCACCACCTGTCCTTCCGGTGAGACCACCTTCGGAGCACCTCCAGTCACGTCCTGCACCCACAGCCGCGGCCCGCGATCATCCTTCCCCACCACCTCGACATACGTTCTATCTTTCTTGCGTTGCTCCTCCTCGCCCGGCGTCGGGTCTGCCGCTAGAAACGCTATGCGCTTTGAATCCGGCGCCCATTCGTACCGCGTCACGCCTTCCTTGACCGATGTAATCGCCCAGGGCTCGCCGCCAGCCGTCGACATCGCCATCACTTGCGGCACGCCATCGACATACGCAATAAACGACAGCAGCGAGCCATCTGGCGACCAACGCAGTCTCGCTGCCGGGATCGGGCGGTTGAAAATTCGTGTGCCGTACGTCAGTCGAACTGGAGTCCCACCCGTACTGGGCATCACGTACAGCACACCTTCGTGCGCATCGGTTTCAAACGACGGTGTCGACACTACGTACGCGACGCGTTTTCCATCAGGCGAAATTTGCACGTCCATCGGCGACCGCAACTTCATAAGGTCATCCACAGTCACTTTCTTAGCGATTGCGAGGCTAGGCGCGAGGAGCAATGCACCCAAGGCACAAACGTGAAGTGCGCTTTTCACGTGTTTTCTCTCCCATGCGACGTTTTGCTGTGATTGCTGACTGACTTACAAAAAACTTGTAAGAACAGACCCAAATCTCAAGCTCCGGATACACTTCGACGGCTTGAGCCTCCTGGCTCATAACTACTTCTCCTAAAGCGATATACGTGCCGTGGATTTCACGGCTATTTCACGGGATCTCGGCAACTCTTAGTTGAATCATGAATCGATGTCAAGCGGAATCTTACAAAGAAATTTGACCGGTATTTTGGCGGCTGATAGAATCCCGTGGATTAAACTGCTGCAACATTATTTGGAGCGTTCATGGACCGTGCTGACAAAGACCGGACTTTCGAATTCCTGAGGCGACTGACACACTCGCTTGCAGGCACAGTCGGCAGTATTTGCGAGGTGGTACTTCATGACTTTAGCCTTACAGAGCATTCAATCATTGCCATCGAGAATGGCCACGTTACTGGCCGCAAAGTAGGAGATTCGTTTGGAGTCTTTGGGCTACAGGTTCTACGCGACTTACCAAAAGAGGACCTCATCAACTATCGCACCATTACGAAGGACGGTAGACAACTCCGTTCTTCGTCCGTGTATCTTCGCGACGAAAATGGGGAGATGTTTGGCGCATTGTGCGTAAATATCGATCTGACAGGCATCCTAAAGGCCCAGGAAGTCATTGAAGGACTTACTGCCACTCCAAAGGGGACGATTGACGAGGGCTTTGAGACGAGCGTAGATGAAGCTCTTGATTTACTTATTCGTGAAGCCATCCGTCTCACCGGGAAAGAAGTTTCAAAGATGGATCGTGAAGATAAGGTGCGGGTTATCGCCTTTCTAGAATCCAAAGGCGCTTTCCTGATTCGCTACTCGATCGACCGCGTCGCCGAGTCACTCAGTGTTTCGAAGTTTACCGTCTACAACTACCTCGAAGAATTTAAATCCCGAGCGGAAGCAGCCGAAGCCAAGCTTCCTCCATCGGATGATGGAGTGCGCGCTGATCTATAGCTGCCAGACTGCGAGGGGCGCCGCCAATTCTAAGCTTTCAGGTTGGGTAGGCGGGAGTCAGAGTTGCGGACTCACCGAATCTTCACCGGGCTAGTCTCGAGACCTTATGCAAATGCGCTTGAACAACGCCACGCGCCCGCTCGGCCAGGGTTCGTCGCAGGGCATGTTGCCTTCGGCGAGGTTCGCGTAAATCTTCTCAGCTTTCGCTTTGACATCCGTGTAGGAGGAGAGGTCAATCCCGAATGGCTTCATCGTGTCCACGTCGGGCGTGTCGCGAAACAGCGGTCGAACATCTTTCGCAAAACTCAGCGCCACGAACATCTCCAAGTGAGCGTGTCCCGCACGTGCAAATTCTATTCCCGGCGCGGCTCGAGAGGTAGCCAAAAATGACCGCGGTGGGCCGGGCAATAAAGTCGGAGTCGCCCGCGATTCTGGCGGCGGAGCGCGATTCGGACTCCCTAGCGCGGTTTCTTCTTGGCCTCTTGGATCTGTGGAATCAGAATGTCCCGCACATAATGCCAGTAAGGGACAAGCTCGAGCGCCGAACGCGCATACTGCTCCGCCGCATTCAAGTCCGGCGTAGTTCGGTGGAGGTTCGTCCAGGCAAGAGCCGCCAACAACTCGGGCTCACCCCACGAGGGCTCCAGAGGATCCCTCGTCACTCCTTTCTGTCTCCGAGCCGCTTCCAAGCCCTGCCTCTCCATCTCCATCGCTTTGTCCTGGCTGCATCCACGTTCCGGGGGC
The DNA here is from genome assembly GCA_963812645.1 of uncultured Acidobacteriota bacterium. Lineage (GTDB taxonomy): Bacteria > Acidobacteriota > Terriglobia > Acidiferrales > UBA7541 > Palsa-147. The sequence goes on along the minus strand of CAWEVU010000008.1, from coordinate 13,619 downwards.
GCGTACCAACAAATGGGACCGAGCACCCAAAGGAGGCGAGGATTCTCAGGTTCGGCCGCTTCGGCCTCCTTACGCAACGGCACGGCCTGTGCTGCTAGATCCTGCACGCGTGCGGCGTTCTTCTGGTTTAGGAATATGAGGTTGCTCAGACACGATACTGCCCCAATCTTTGCATCCACAAATCCGGGGTCTATGCGTAGGGCTTCGCTGAATTCGCTGACCGCCTGCGTTAGATCTTCCTCTAACTCCTTCGGGTCAACCGATTCGTTGAATCCGTTCATCGCCCTACGCCACAGCGCAAATCCCCGCCAATATCGCACACGGGAGGCGAGTTTCGTGTTCTGCGCAACGGGCCTTAGTTCTGCATACAGTCGCTGCAGTGAGGCGCGGTCGCCTTCATAGTCGGCCCGCTGAATCTGCGCTCCGATTTTGATCACCTGTTCGCGGGACGAATCGACGGCCTGCGCCGCTAGCGCCGTCACGGAAATGAATAGGATTCCCAACAATTTCGCCACGAATGCCTGCCTGCGCTTCGCGGAATTCGGGGCAAGCCTCTCAACCCTTAGCCGCATCGGAGCGAGCCCGATTGCCAACTTTTCTCCTCGCATGTGTTTCTCCTTCTTCCGTTCCATCTTTAGACCGGGCGGCTGGCCCTCGCCGCCGTTAGTATTACTACGCGGCAGCTAAGTTCTTTACATCAGGCGGAGGATTCTCTTTAACTTGCCTTGGACTGCGACCGCAAAAGTGATACAAATACGCTGTCCGAGCCATTCTTCAGTTCCTTCCCAGAGGTTTGCCGAATCGAACGTCAGTGAAAGACCTTGAGATCATGCATTCGGGTGATAAATTGCGACGTTTAGGTACATGGTGGCGATCGGCTTCACTGTCCGTGGGAACCCGAACTTAGAAGGGCTCGGTTTCCCGTCAATTGAACAGGCGTGCGCGGCTTGGTACCGAGACGGTAGATTTGGGTCGGTTGTGCGGGTGGATTTGAACGGTCGAATAGTCGAGCGATTCAACAGTGAAGCATGCGACCAGGCGGCGAAGCGATTCTTGAGCCCCGAACTCGCAAGACGGCGCTTCTTCTCGAAAGGGCAAGGGCTGTGAACATCAGAGTTTGGGAAGGCGCTACATCGATTCGACCGTTTCCGGGACCGCTAAATTCAACGGCAAGAAATGCGATAGCGGATCATGTCATGGCTCATGCCTGCCGTACTTTACGCTTGCCAGCCGCCGGTGATACATTTAACGCTGAACCCAAGAAACGAATGATCAGCCCGGCCTCTGATATCTCTCCAGGCAGAGGCCGGGTTACCTCATGCGTGTGCATCAGGCACGAGAATCCATTGGCCCTAACGTCAGCGTCGGCTTAGGGCTTGTGCTTCTGTTGGCATGGTTGTTGAGCGAAGCGTGAAACGCCTGGAAGTATCACATGACTCCAGGAACTTTGGACACAATTTGGGCGAATCAGGATAATCCTGCCGAACCCCGGCGCTACCGCATGGTGTTCATGGCTTATGGAGCGGGCTTTCAACATGGCGCACAGCCGCATTTGGAGATAGTCTGCCAAGGATGACTTGCTCGCTTATTTCGTTGGCCTACAGGTGTCGTCAATGACTATTGAGCGCCGCGCCGAGCGCGCGCGGCAGTGGTTATTGGAAATCCACAGCGCCGGTCATCTCTCGCTGCCCAATGTGCAGCTTGACGACGAACATCTGGCTGCGTTTCGCCAAGCGTCGTGATCTTTTAGAAGTTCATTTCGAGGATGCTTCTGTGGTTTGCCTGCGATCCATTCAAAATGGCTTCCAGTTTGCCTGTGGAAAACTTTTCCACAATTTTGGTATCGGGCTACCGCAGTTGGTTTCAAGTCTTGCTTAGATACACCTCACAGGTTCCCGCTCAATCCTTTCTTTTGCTGCGCTTCCCTAATTGAATCAGCAGTTTAGCGGGTTCGCAGGATAATCCGTGGCTGCAGTCGCTTTGACGACGAAGCGACGGGGGCAAAGCCAGGTATTCTCGCTCGTGGCACCTGCCGTGCTCGGAGATGCTTTGATGAGCGATCCCAGTGAGCTCAAGTGTTCCGTTCCGGGCTGCGGGAGCCAAGTTCCGGCAGAATTAGAAGCAGAAGCTCTCTGTGTCTCGCACTTTTTGCGGGCGGCTGAGAAGGGATGCTCGGACATGCGACGGGAGACTGCGGGCGGATCGGATTCTCTTCGACGAGCCGCAATTCAGAACTACGTCGCCACCACTGCTGTTAAGCTCGCCTGCATCGGAACCGGGAACCTGCGCTTGTCTGACGAAATGAAAAAGCGCATCCTTACGGACTTCCACAGCCTCATGATCCTTCGGGAAAACCTGGACCGCCTATCACTAAATATCCAGCGCGAAATGGAGTCCCTGCCACGCACGGTGCGACCGTTTAGGTTGCAATCTGTCGTCCGTTAACCGATTCGTTTCCGCGGCTCTCCGTCGAACTTTTCAACCGCAGTGACCAAATACACGTCCTCGTGCCCGCACAGCTTGCAGCGCGCAATAAATGTGTGAGGGACGTTGGTCTTTCCATTTTCGAGTTCGTCCTGAGAGCTGGTGACCCGTGCGGAAACGGGAACAGGCTCTCGGCATCGAAGGCAGCACACTCCCTGATAGCCCTTCGCTAGTGCTGCGATCACTTTCGGACCTCCGAGAGGACATGCGGGAGGCGAATCATAGCATCGCATTCAGGCGGGAATCCAGCTCGAACCAGTCCGAGGACATCGAGCCGATGATGCATAGCCTCTACGTCACACTCGGAATTTTCTTAGTGCTCGTGTCGCGTCAACCGTCGGCGAATCGCAACTTGATCGCCTTCACCGCATGGGCCACCTTTGCTCACGCCACCGTTATGGCCGTGCAAGCACTCCAAACGCAAGCGCCCGCGGATAACTGCTGGCCGCCTCACTTGCACCTGTGATTATGGGGGTAGTCCTGCTCGCGTTCGTGCCGCCGAAGCCGACGATAATATGGGCACCGTCGCGAAACCCAGCTTGGCGTAGAGCGATAAACTGCGGGGCGAAGTGTAAACGCCGGAGGGAAAATAGACCGCGTCACGCCGTGAGAGCGGGTGATGCGGCGGAGGAAAAGTAGACCGCCGGATCTTGGTTTCACGAACGGTTGTGGAGAGGGGCAGGTTCGTGGGACACCGGAGGGATGTACACCGTGGAGATCTATGGACGTGTTCGGCGGGCCGTGTTGGTGGAAGGCAAGAGCGAGCGTGCGGTGGCGCAGGAGTTTGGGATCGCACGCGAGACCGTACGCAAGATGCTGCGGTATTCGGTGCCGCCGGGCTACCGGCGGGAACGGCCGGTAAAGCGGCCCAAGCTGGGGCCGTGGATCGGCGTGATCGACGCCATTCTGAAAGAAGACAAGAACAACCCAGTGAAGCAACGGCATACGGCGAAGCGGATCTTCGACCGGTTGCGGCAGGAGTACGCCTACACGGGCGGCTACACGATCGTGAAGGACTACGTGCGTTTGCAGCAGGTGCGGACACGGGAGATGTTCGTGCCCCTGACCCACGCGCCTGGGAAAGCACAAGCGGATTTCGGAGAAGCCTGGGTGATGGTCGCCGGAGTGAAATGCAAGGCGCACTACTTCGCCATGGACTTGCCGCAGTCGGACGACTGCTTCGTGGCGGCGTTTCCGGCGGAGACGACGGAAGCGTTTCTGGAAGGACACGTGCGCGCCTTTGCTTATTTCGAGGGAGTGCCGCGGCAGATTCTCTACGACAACACGAAGCTGGCGGTGGCGAAGATTCTGGGTGGCGGAGAGCGGAAGAAGACGCGGGCATTCTCGGAACTGCAGAGCCACTATTTGTTTGAAGAGAAGTTCGGACGTCCGGGCAAGGGCAACGACAAGGGGAAGGTGGAAGGGCTGGTGGGTTACGCGCGGCGGAACTTTCTGGTGCCGATTCCGCGGGTGGGGAGTTGGGAGGAGTTGAACACGTATCTGCGGGAGCAGTGCGGGAAGCGACGAGAGCGGCGGTTGCGCGGGCAGGAAGAGACGATTGGGGAACGCTTCGAGCGCGATCGCACTGCACTGTTGCCGCTGCCGGAGGTGGCGTATGAGGCGTGCGAGAAGCGCACGGCGCGGGTGAGTTCCCTGTCACTGGTGCGCTATCGCGGCAACGATTATTCGGTGCCAACCGAGTACGGACACCGCGAAGTATTGGTGAAGGGCTACGTGCAGGAAGTGGTGATCGCGTGCGGCAGTGAGATCCTTGTGCGGCACGCGAGAAGTTACGCCCGCGAAGAACTGGTCTTCGATCCGCGGCATTATCTGGCGCTGCTGGAGCAGAAGACTGGCGCATTGGACCAGGCGGCGCCGCTGGTGGGATGGGGATTGCCACCGTGTTTTGCCGAACTACGGCGGTTGCTGGAAGCGCGGCTGAACAAGGGCGGCCGTCGAGAGTATGTACAGGTGCTGCGGTTACTGGAGACCTTCCAGTTGGAAGAGGTCGCGCAAGCGATTGAGCAGGCTTTGCAACTGGGAACGATCTCCTTCGACGCGGTAAAGCATCTGCTGTTGTGCCGGATTGAGCAGCGTCCGCCGCGGCTGGACTTGGAGAACTATCCGCACCTGCCGCCGGCGAGTGTGCGTACCACGCAGGCATCGGAGTACATGGCGCTGCTGGGTGAGGTGAACTCATGAGCGGCACGGCGAACACGGCAACGGCAGACACGCCGCAGGTGTTGCTGGAACATCACCTGAAGATGTTGCGGCTGCCCACTTTTCTGCGCGAGTACGACAAGGTGGCGCGGCAGTGCTCGGACGAGAGTGTGGATTATCCGCGTTACCTGCTGCGCATGACGGAGCTGGAACTGTTGGACCGAGAGCGGCGCGCCACCGAGCGCCGCATCCATCAGGCCCGCTTTCCAGTGGTCAAGAGCTTGGACACTTTCGAGTTCCTGAGCATCCCGTCCGTAAACAAGGCCCTGGTGCTGGAGCTGGCGCGGTGCGAATTTCTCCAGCGGCACGAGAACGTACTGTTGCTGGGTAATTCCGGCACGGGCAAGACGCATCTGGCGCTGGCGCTCGGTCTCGCTGCATGTCAGAAGGGCCATCGTGTGCGCTTCACGACGGCCGCCGCGCTGGTGCACGAACTGATGGAGGCCCGGGATGAAAAGCGGCTGCTGCGCTTCCAGAAACAGATGGCCAGTTACGAACTGTTGCTCGTCGATGAGTTGGGATTCGTGCCGCTATCGAAGACTGGTGCGGAGTTGCTGTTCGAGGTTTTCAGCCTGCGCTACGAGCGTGGCTCGACGCTGGTGACCAGCAACCTGCCCTTTCAGGAGTGGACCGAAGTGCTGGGCTCGGAGCGGCTGACCGGCGCGCTGCTGGACCGACTCACCCACCACGTGCACATCCTGGAGATGAACGGCGAGAGCTACCGCCTCAAGCAGAGCAAGCACAAACGCAACCCTCAACCCGGCCGCTAAATCACCACGACATCTCTCGCGGAGGGTGGCGTCTTCCGCTCCGGCCTAACCGCGGTCTGCAAACCGGACCGCAGGCCTCCGCTCCAGACGCCACCCTCCCTGCCAATCCCCATCTCCCGCACACTCATCTGGTCTAGTTTTCCTCCGCCCCAGCGGTCTAGTTTCAATCCGCCCTTGACACAAATACCAATACATCGTCGGGATGTCGTTTGCGTCGGTCTCGAAGGCGCTCCACGAGCACGTCCGAGATCGGCACGATGCGCTTTTCTTTATCCTTCACTCGCCAGCCATACTTCTGTTCCTTGGAGTAGATGCTAACTTCCTTCTGGTCGAAGTCGATGTCGTGCCATTCGGTATGGGCTCCTTCTCCGTTGCGGAAGTTCACCCCGAAGAAGAACTCCAGCACGTCCCGGTCCTCGACATTGGCTGCGGCAAGCAGGCGGTCGAATTCAGAATCGGAATAGACCGAAACTTCCTTCTCCTCGAACGTCGGCCAGTCGCTTTGCTTCAGATCATGGTCAACTTTGTATTCGTTCAAGAAAGAGATGCTGTTGAGGAAGTGGTTGTACACGGTGCGGTCGCTGATTGGGAAGCCGTAGCGGTCTTTCGATTCGCGGAGGAAGGGCTTAAACCGGAGCACAATTTTCTTGTCGATCTCCCGAATGTATTCGACGCCCTCCGCCTTGCAGTATTCCAGGAACAGGCTTGTCGAATCACGGTAGCAGCGGAGCGTATCCTTGCTCCACTTCTTCTCGTATGCCTTTCCGGTGGTAAGGTATTCCGTGATGGCGTCCGCAATCTTGGTTTTGGACTCAGACCGCTTCGCGGTTGCTTCTGGCAGCACCACGCCGTTCTGGTTCGCAAATAGCCGCACGCTACGGTCTTTCAGGATCGCTAGCGCCTCGTCGAGAGTGGCCGCAGTGTCAAGTCTACGCCGGCCGTTTAGGGAGTAACGGACACCGAACTGGAACGCATCCGGTCGGGGTTTGGGGCTTCCGTTCTTGGCGATATCACACAGCACCCAAGGAAATCCTTTTGTGCGGATCCGTTGATAGAGTCTTGCTTTGGCCTGTGCCATGTCTTCATCCTCAGTAGATAATACTCAGCGTTTTGGGAATTCAGCCGGGCTATCTGAGGAAAGTGGCAACAGTACTGGTAACAGTTGGTGGGTTTTAGCGATTTATCAGGGCTTTTGCGAGATTGGCTGGGAGGCCTGGACTCGAACCAGGATAATCAGATCCAGAATCTGATGTACTGCCAATTGTACGACCTCCCAGCAGCCGGGGAAAACAAAAGCGGGCCGCGAGCGCGACCCAAAAGCAGTTTAATGGGAGGGTAGCGGTTCGTCAACCAGACGCGTTTTGGGTAGTGTCCTAGCTATGAAGTCACTTGAAGCTCTTAGGGGCCCCGCATTTCTGGCTCCTGTGAACTCCCCGCTATCGGGGAGACCCCGCATTTATGCGGGGGAAGGAGCGCTTCAGCGCTCCGAAAAAACTTCGTCTTTGACGACGCGCTTTAGCACTGGATCCGTGAGGCAGCATCCGTGAGTCAGCAGAAAGACGGCAATGGGGTGATTATGCGTAGGCCGCAGAACAGGATGCAGAACTCAGCTCGGGCGAGCGAGGCCGTGCTCTACATCATGCGGGACTTCGGGACACGCGCCCCAGTAATCGCGGCGCAGGAAATCGGGGCGCTTGGCGATGAGTTCCGCCCAGGAATGTTTCCAGCTCAGCAGATTGGAGATTACAGTGCGGCGCGTGGGCTGCTTTTCGTGCAACAGACGCTCGGTGGCCATGACGCCGGGTTCGGCATGGAAGCGGCGCTGCATAGAAGAATCGCAGAGGGCGTTGGTGATGGAAAGAAGGGTCATGCCCTGGTGATGCGCCATCCAGTTGCGCACCACTTGATGGCGCTCGCCTCGTGCCATGCGCGAAGCCGTAAAATCGCCGGCCTCGAAGAATCCATAGGCCGATAGCCAGCCCAGCTTTTGCATGCGTTCAAGATTATCCATCGCGCCGCGCGGATCAGTCGCGAGCGCGAGGAACGTCGAATAAGGCGACACGACGAGCTCGTCCGATGCGCCGTCATGATTCAGGCCAAGACCCGGCACGCCGAACGCGTGATAGCGATAGTGGCCGTCCGGATTTCTTTGCGCGCAGGAGGATTCTGAAATGCCCCAGGGGATCGAGTGGCTGCCCGCGAAGCGCTGCTGGGCGCGGACGGCGGCGCGCGCGCTGTGCTCGAGCATAGTGTTCGGATACGAGCGCATCCACAACGAAGGCATCAGATATTCGAACATCGTGCCGGTCCAGGAGACCAGCGCGTCTTCCCGCTGGCAATTCGTGTGCGTGCGGTCCAATTGGAACCAGGCTTCCTGCGGCATTTCGTTCTTAGCGATGGCGCAGAATACGGCGGCGCGGGCTTCGGAAGCCATCAGGTCGTAATGATATTTGCTGACCGCCTTTTCGTCGCCATCGTAGCCGATCGAAACCATTTTCTTTTTGGTGTTGTACAGGAAGCCGAAATCCATGGCATCGGCGAGCGCACCGGCTTCGTGTGCGAGATCGGCAAGGCGCGCGGCGAATCGGGAGTAGATTTCCTGCGAGCGCGCAATCGCCGCTTGCAGATGTGGAAGCGCGGCGCGAGCTTCATCGTTCATCGCGCTGCTGTTCGATAGCGCCCGGAGCTTCTCTTCCAGGCTCTCGAGTACAAGCGGCGCCGATTCGATTGTCAGGTATCGGAGATCCGGCTTCGCGGCGCGGTCCAACAAATTCCATACGGACTCGAACTCCGGAGCGAGCCAAGGTGCCAGATTCGCCACCATGCGAATCAGGCTTCCCACGCGAACTGAAAACTCGCTCACCCACCAGCGAATCTCCTGCGGCAATTCAGAGTCCGCGACTTTCTCTTCGAGGATTACTGCGTCGAGATCAAGGGTCGAAAGCGTTTTGATCCATTCGGTGCCGCCCGATGGCAGCGCCTCGAACCGCTGCTTCAGATCGCTCATCGCGCGATACAGTGCCGGTATGCGCGGCTTCTTCGCGGCAAGCTCTGCCAGTAAATTGACGTGATCGCGAATTCCGTGCCACAGATTTTCGCCGAACAGCGGCTGCTTCGCGGCTTCCAGGCAGCCGTGCTTCAGCGTCCAGAGCGAGCAAAGCAAATTGCCGTTGTCCACCGTCGAGACGAACAGCGGCTTCACCGGTTCGAGCGTGCGATTGTCGTACCAGTTGTAAAGATGCCCGCGGTGTTTCTCCATGCGCGCGACGGTCGAAAGCGTCTCGTGCGTGTCGTGAATGAATTCGTCGAGCGTGAGATAGCCGAGGTCGTAAGCCGCCTGCCGCGAATTCAGGAGCAACCCGAGATTGGTAGTCGAGATGCGATGGGCCACGAGCGGCGGATCAGCTTGAACGATATCGGGAATCAGCCAGTGCTCTTCCCTATTGCTGAATTCGCGGAAGAAGCGCCACGTGCGCAGCGCCGAATTACGCAGCAGCCCCCGATCGGCGGCCTTGAACGGCGATTCGCTCGATTCGCGCGGCTGATTGAGCCAATCGCAAATCCACTTCGACGAACTCCAGAGAACCAGGAACGGCAACGCAATCGCCAGCGATGCAGGATGCGTGACGGCCACCAGCGCGCCGATCGCGAAGGCAAGGAACACCGCCCAATCGAGGTACGAATCAACCAGAGTCGTGGCGTTCGAATTCGCCTCGGAATCGGCCGCTGTTTCCCATTCCAGCATCTTCTTCCGCGTGACCAATGTGCGCACCATGGTGCGCACCACAGCGTCGCAGGTAACGAGAGTCTGATGGCAAAGGAATGTCAACCGGATGAATAACTTCGCGTGGGCATTGGCAAAATCGCGGAACAGCGATTTCCAGAAGCCCTTCTCGAAAAGGGCGCGGCCAGCGGTCAAAATCGAAAACGCGAATTGAAAGTATGTCGGCAAGAAGAAGATGGCCATGGCCGCCAGCGTCCAATAGAGCGCGCGGCCGGGCAGAAAGAGCCAGCCGCAAAGAAGCAGCGCGAACGTCGCAAACTCCGTGAGGCTGCGGCGCAGATTATCGACGATCTTCCATCGCGAAATATTCGAGAGCGGATTGCGCGCAAGATGGCCCGAGTGCTCGGGAACGCGCGGCAGCAGCCAGAAAATGATTTGCCAATCGCCGCGCACCCAGCGATGTTTGCGGCGGCTGAAAGCGCTGAAGTGCGACGGATAATCGTCCACCACCTCGACATCGGAAACCAGGCCGGCGCGCGCGTAGGCTCCCTCAATCAGGTCGTGGCTCAGAATCGCGTTACACGGAAAGCGCCCGGCGAGGACTTTCTGAAACGTTTCGACTTCGTAGATGCCCTTGCCGGTGAAAATTCCCTCGCCGAAGAGATCCTGATAAACATCGGAAACCGCGCGCGTGTAAATGTCGAAACTCGTATCTCCTGAAAGTAACGAGGCAAGTCGCGAGCGGCCGGCGGATTTAATGCTGGTATCCACGCGTGGCTGCAGAATTCCGTAGCCTTCGATTACGGTGTTCGTCGCCGCATCGATCACTGCGCGATTCAGCGGATGCGCCAGCGTGCTAATCAGCCTGTGGGCCGCCTCGCGCGGTAATTGCGTATCGAGATCGAGAGTGATCACATACTTGACGCCGTCGAGAAGCGCAAGATCGCCGGTCTTGACCGCGAAGTGATCGGCCTGCTCCAAAAGAAAGCGGTTGAAGTCGAGCAATTTGCCGCGCTTTCTCTCCCAACCCATCCAGATGCCTTCCGCTTCGTTGAAGACGCGGTTGCGGTGGAAGTGGAAGAAAGCGCCGTTAGTTTGCGCGGCGTATTTTCGGTTGAGCTGCTCGATCAAGCGCGAGCACAGCGGCGCCAGCGCGTCCTTCTCATCGAACTCGACTTCTGCGTCGGGAGGATCGGTGAGCAGCGCAAAATGAATGTTGGCGTCGCGATTCCCGAGGAAGCGTATCTCGAGATCGCGAACCGCGTGCCGGGTTTGCTCCTCGCTGGTGAGCAGCGTCGGCACGACAACCATCGTCTTGCAATCCACCGGAACGCCGGCGGAAAAATCGAGCCGCGAGAGCTTTCTTGGGCGCACAAAGCGCGTGACCACGAGATTGACGATTGAAACCGCGCAATCCAGCGCCGGTATCAGAAAAAGCGCAACGACGAGAAGTCCCGGAAGCTTCGTCCGGGAAAGCGCAACAACTCCCGCCATCAATCCGATCGCGAGCACTTCGATCGCTACCAGGTAGGAATAATCCGGAAACTTCAGAAGAAATTGGCGCATCCGCGACGCCACAGACGCCTTGTAGCCGATGGCGCGCTCGAGTTCCGCGCGGCCCTTATCCACCAGGTAGTAGCCGACGTGCGCTCGCCGTTCGCGCGCTCTGCCGCTCAAGGATCTCTGCGCGTGCGCATCGCGCGCCAAATCAACGGCCGCCGATGCGATTTCGTGTTCCGCGCGCTGCGAAGCCTTTGCCAGCTCCGAGACGGCCGCGCGGTAGTTCTCCCGGCTGGTGAAGTCCATGCGCGCGTAGATCCCGCCGGCGTCTTGCCGGAGAATCTGCTCGCTCAAGTCCATTTCGCAGAACACCGATTTCCAATCGAGATCGGAAATTGCCTGCAGCGACTCCACCAAATCGCGCAGCCGCGGCGAACTTCCATCGCCAGTAGCTTCCGAATTTTCCTGCGGCCTCGACGGCAGAGCGCCGCTCATCGCGGCGATCTTCTGGACGATGGCGAAATCGAGGAACGGTTTCAGATGCCAGGCTTCGGCCATCTCCAGCGGCGACGCGAATTGCACGCTCGCGACGTAGTCGCGGAAGCCGGCATACTCGAAACCGTAACCGGCGTCCTCGAGATAAGCCTGTGCCAGAGCAAGCGCACGAGGAACGACACTCTCGTCCGCGCGCTTCACGCGGAGCATTTCGTCCGCGCGCTCGATCCCTGCGCCGGCTTCCTGCAAGGCGAGCCGCGTGAGCGAAGCGTTATCGAGAAACACGCGGGCGTTCCCAGAGAGCACGACGCCGGTCGAAGTAATCTGCAATAGCTGCTGCACTGTTTCCTGAATCGCCGCCGAAACCGACTTCAATTGCTCGGTCAAAGCTTTCTGGCAGCTTCCCTCTCGAGTCAGCGTCCAAGCGGAGATTCGCGAATCACGTTCGGACGGACGAACACCTTCGGCGATCTCCGCGGGGATAAGCGGAAGTAGATCCGGCTGCGCGAAGAGCCGCGCCGCGTTATTCAGGTCCGCCGGTGTGTGGTGTGCTGTGGCCAAGGTCGAGTTCCCTCAAACTCCTACCGGTAATTTGCCGCCTGCAGCTCGAACATTTCCGCGTAACGCCCGCGATCCTTCATCAGCCGGTCGTGCGGGCCTTCTTCCACGATTTTTCCGTCCGCCAGAACCAAAATGCGATCGGCCATACGCACCGTCGAAAAGCGATGCGAAATCAGAATTGCCATTTTTCCGCGCGTGAGATCGGCGAAGCGCTCGAACACGGCGCTTTCGGACTTGGCGTCGAGCGAAGCGGTCGGCTCGTCGAGAATCAGAAGCTGCGCATCGCGCAAATAGGCGCGAGCCAAAGCGATTTTCTGCCATTCGCCGCCCGAAAGATCGACGCCACCATCGAAGCGGCAGCCGAGCACCTGGTCATATTCGTGAGGCAGCCGCTTGATCGTGCCTTCGGCCAGGCTCTTCATCGCGGCGTTGCGGATATGAAAGATGTCGTTGGCGCCATCGATGCGGCCGATCGCGATGTTTTCGTAAGCCGTCAAGTCGTAGCGCATGAAATCCTGGAAAATCACGCCGACTTCCTTCCACAGGTCTTCCAGGTCGTATTCGCGAAGATCAACGCCGTCCAGCAAAATCGCCCCGTCCGTTGGATCGTAGAGGCGCGTCAGGAGTTTCACGATGGTGGTCTTGCCCTGTCCGTTTTCGCCGACCAAAGCGACTCTCTCACCCGGCTCCAGACGGAAATTGATGTTCTGGAGCACGCGGCGCGGGTTCCCGGGATAGGCGAAGCCGACATTCACAAATTCGAATCCGCGCCGGATCGGCCGCGGCGCCACCAATGCGTTTGGCTTCGAGACGATGCGCGGCTTGACCGAGAAGAATTCCAGCAGGTCGGTGAGGAACAGCGCCTGATCGGCAATCCCGGAGAAAGTCGAGAACACCGCCTGGATGTTCGAGCTCGCGCCCGCAATCGCCCCAGCAAGGAAGGTCAACTGGCCGATGGTGAGCGCGCCAGTCACCGTGCGATAGATCACGAACGCATACGTCCCGTAATAACCAAGCGTGCCCAGCAACGTTAGGAGTGCGCCAAAGAACAGCTTGCGCTTCGCCAAATCCACCGTCTGCCGGTGTAGCCGGTCGGAAATGCCTCGATAACGCCCGACAAGGAAAGGTCCCAGCCCGAACAGCTTCAGTTCCTTGGCGCTGTCTTTGCTGCCGCCGAGAATCCGAAAGTAATCCAACTGCCGCCGCGCCGGCGTCTGCGCGAAATTCAGCGAATAGCCGAGAAACGCGAAATGCGTCTCGCCCAGAAATGCAGGTACCACGCAAATAATCAGGAAGAAAAGCAGCCAGGGAGAGAAAAGGAAAACACCGGCGGCCAAAGTGACCCGTGGTGATCACTTCCTGCACCAGCCGCCCGCTCATCTGAATCATCATCACGCGGTCGGTGCCTTGCACCCGCGCGCGATCCATCTTGTCGTAGAAGGCCGGATCCTCGAAGCGCGTCAGATCGAGCCGCGAGGCGTGCTCCATGATTCGCGTGCTGATGTAGCGGGTAAAGCGGTCGCCGAGAACCGTGTCGCAGAAATCGTTGGCCCGCGCGAAAATCGTCGCCAGGCTGGCCAGCGCAAATTCCAGCGCCACGAGCCACCAGAACATTCGCGGAAGCGCAGCCTGCGAGGAGAGGTGCCGGTAAACAGCGTCAATGATGATCTTCGTGACCCACAACATGGCCACGGGCACAAGCGACACGCAGAAACGGAAGACCAGGCTCGATACAACAATCCCCGGCGCCGCCTCCCATACCATGCGGAACACCGGCGGAATATTCCGCAGGGCCTTCAGCCGCTCCTGCCACTTCGGTCTGGGCGGCTGCTCCGGAACTTTGAACGTCTGGGCTCATTCGCGCG
>CAWEVU010000007.1:0-209730 GCA_963812645.1 uncultured Acidobacteriota bacterium | reverse complement strand
CGTCAGACCGGAGCTGGCAGTCGCCCCCCGCACCAGCGTGAACTCGTCAGTCTCTCCCAAGGTCGCCGGGTACTCCACCGCCAAGGTAATGGTCTGGGTGGACCCGATCCCAACCGTCTGTGTAGCCTGAGGGGCTGGGAAGTATTGGGCATTGCCTGCCTGGTTAGCGGTCACGTACAGTAGCCCGCACCAACACCGGTGACGACGTTGCCGCTGACCGTACAAATACTACTCGGCGAGGTAGTCGCAAAGCTCACCGGCAAACCAGAGCTGGCCGTGGCGCTGAGCGTTCCGGTGCCACCGGGCAGTACGACGGGTGCCGCACCAAAGGTGATGGTCTGGGTGGCCCCGATGGGAACCGTCTGTGTAACCTGAGTGGCCGGGAGGTATTGGGCATTGCCTGGCTGGTTGGCGGTCACGATGCACGAGCCGAGACCGACACCGGTGACGACGTTGCCGCTGACCGTACAAATACTACTGGGCGAGCTAGTTCCAAAGGTTACCGGCAAAAGAGAACTGGCCGTGGCGCTGACCGTGCCCGTGCCACCGACCAGCACTAGGGGCGCCGCACCGAAGGTGATGGTCTGTGTGGTTCCAATTGAAATCGTCCCTAAGTATTGACCGGCCGTAGTTGGTACTGGTGGCACCGGTGGTCCGACTATGCCTCCTGCCGCGGTGGCGACGACCACACAACTGCCCGCAGATACACCCGTCACCGTGCCGTTAGATTGAGAGCCCGACGGAGCCGAGTTGCTCACCGTGCAAATGCTCGGCGTCGCGGAAGTAAAGGTCACTCCAAGACCAGAGGTCGACGTCGCACTAACCGGTCCGCTGGTACCAGTCGGCAACGATCCGGATCGTGAGGGTAATGTTCTGGTGGGCCTCGATCGTAATGGTCACTGTCACCGGCATGGCCGGGAGGTACTGGGCATTGCCTCCCTGGTTGGCCATCACCATGCACGTTATAGTGCCTGCACCTACGACGGCGGCGGGACCGGTCACTGTGTTGCCGTTGAGCGTACATGGGCCACTGCTCAGCGTGAAGGTCACCGGCAGACCGGAGCTGGCGGTGGCCACCAGCGTGAAGTGGTCACCCACGCCCAATGTCGCCGGGTACTGACTAAAGGTAATGGTCTGGGTAGACGCGATCGGAACCGACTGCGTGACCTGAGGGGCCGGGAAGTATTGGCTATCGCCTGGCTGGTTGGCGGTCACGGTACAGTAGCCGGCACTGACATCGGTAACGAGGTTGCCGCTCACCGTGCAAATGGTCGGTGTCGTGGTCCCGAAGGTCACCGGCAAACCGGAACTGGCCATGGCACTGACCGTGCCCGTGCCGGCCGACCAGCACCAGGGGCGCCGGACCGAAGGTGATGGTCTGGGTGGTTCCGATCGAAATCGTCTCTGTCACCTGAGGCGCCTGGCCGTAGGCCAGACCGGTAACAGTGCTGGTGCCCCCTGCCGCGTTGGCAGCCACCACGCAAGAGCCGAGCGCCACACCCATGACCGCATTCCCGCTCACCGTGCAAATGCCAGGCGTTGTGGAGCTGAAGATCACTGGTAGTCCGATGGGCTCAGTAGCCGCAACAGACGGCGATGTCCTGCCAATCGTTTCACCAACAAGCGTTCCGCTGGCGCCAACCGCCAACGATGAGGGGTACGTCAAGAAGTCAATCGTTTGGGGCCACTCAATCAGAATACTCACAGAGACCGGACTCGCCGCCAGGTATTGGGCATTGCCTGCCCGGCTGGCGGTCACCACGCACGTCATGCCTATATTGCCTAAACCTACGGCGGGACCGGTCACTGTGTTGCCGGCGAGTGTACAGGGGCCACTGCTGAGTCTGAAGGACACCGGCAGACCGGAGCTGGCGGTGGCCACCAGCGTGAAGCTGTCAGTCTCTCCCAACATCGCCGGGTACTGGGTAAAAGTAATGGTCTGGGTGGCCCCGATGGGAACCGTCTGCGTCGCCTGAGGGGCCGGCAGGTATTGGGCATTGCCTGGCTGGTTGGCGGTCACAGTACAGTCGCCGACACCGACACCGGTGACGACGTTGCCGCTGACCGTACAAATGCTACTGGGTGAGCTGGTCCCAAAGGTCACCGGCAAATCAGAGCTGGCCGTGGCGCTGACTGTGCCCGTTCCATCGACCAGCACCGGGGTGGGTACTGCACCAAAGGTGATGGTCTGGGTGGTTCCAATCGGAATCACCCCTCCCACCTGAGCCTGGCCGTAGTTGGTACTGGTGGCGCCAGTGGTGACTGTGCCTCCTGCCGACGGTGGCGACGATCATACAACTGCCCGCGGATACGCCCGTCACCGTGCCGTTAGATTGAGAGCCCGACGGAGCCGAGTTACTCACCGTGCAAATGCTCGGCGTCGCGGAAGTAAAGGTCACTGCAAGATGGGAGGTCGACGTCGCACTAACCGGTCCGCTGGCGCCAGTCGCCAACGATCCCGGGGTCGTGAGGGCAATGTTCTGGTGGGTCTCGATCGTAATGGTCACTGTCACCGGAATGGCCGGGAGGTATTGGGCATTGCCTCCCTGGCTGGCGGTCACCATGCACGTTATAGTGCCTGGACCTACGGCGGCGGGACCGGTCACTAGGTTGCCATTGAGCGTACATGGGCCGCTGTTCAGCGTGAAGGTCACCGTCAGACCGGAGCTGGCGGTAGCCACCAGCGTGAAGTGGTCACCCAGTCCCAATGTTGTTGGGTACTGAGTAAATGTAATGGTCTGGGTGGACCCGATCGGAACCGTCTGTGTAGCCTGAGGGGCCGGGAAGTATTGGGCATTGCCTGGCTGGTTGGCGGTCACGGTACAGTAGCCCGCACTAACACCGGTGACGACGTTGCCGCTGACCATACAAATGCTACTGGGTGAGGTAGTCGCAAAGCTCACCGGCAAACCAGAGCTGGCCGTGGCGCTGAGCGTTCCGGTGCCACCGGGCAGTACGACGGGTGCCGCACCAAAGGTGATGGTCTGGGTGGCCCCGATGGGAACCGTCTGTGTAACCTGAGTGGCCGGGAGGTATTGGGCATTGCCTGGCTGGTTGGCGGTCACGATGCACGAGCCGAGACCGACACCGGTGACGACGTTGCCGCTGACCGTACAAATACTACTGGGCGAGCTAGTTCCAAAGGTTACCGGCAAAAGAGAACTGGCCGTGGCGCTGACCGTGCCCGTGCCACCGACCAGCACTAGGGGCGCCGCACCGAAGGTGATGGTCTGTGTGGTTCCAATTGAAATCGTCCCTGGTATTTGAGCCTGGCCGTAGTTGGTACTGGTGGCACCAGTGGTGACTATGCCTCCTGCCGCGGTGGCGACGACCACACAACTGCCCGCAGATACACCCGTCACCGTGCCGTTAGATTGAGAGCCCGACGGAGCCGAGTTGCTCACCGTGCAAATGCTCGGCGTCGCGGAAGTAAAGGTCACTCCAAGACCAGAGGTCGACGTCGCACTAACCGGTCCGCTGGTACCAGTCGGCAACGATCCCGGGATCGTGAGGGTAATGTTCTGGTGGGCCTCGATCGTAATGGTCACTGTCACCGGCATGGCCGGGAGGTACTGGGCATTGCCTCCCTGGTTGGCCATCACCATGCACGTTATAGTACCTGCACCTACGACGGCGGCGGGACCGGTCACTGTGTTGCCGTTGAGCGTACATGGGCCACTGCTCAGCGTGAAGGTCACCGGCAGACCGGAGCTGGCGGTGGCCACCAGCGTAAAGTGGTCACCCACGCCCAATGTCGCCGGGTACTGACTAAAGGTAATGGTCTGGGTAGACCCGATCGGAACCGACTGCGTGACCTGAGGGGCCGGAGCGTAGCGTACCATTGCCTCCTTGGTTGGCGGTCACGATGCACGAGCCGACAGCGACACCGGTGACGACGTTGCCGCTCACCGTACACAAACTCGGTGTCGTAGTTCCAAAGGTCACCGGCAAACCAGAGCTGGACGTGGCACTGACCGTGCCAGTGCCGCCAACCAGCACGCTGGGTGGCGGACCAAATGTGATGGACTGACTGCTGAGTGACACCACCCCCGCGCTCGGCGTGTCGGTCACGGTAATGCTCTCGTTGATTGTCGGGATCGTGACAGTAGTCAGTGGGGCAGCCGGTGCGGCCGTGGTGGACATTGTGATGCTCAACGTAAGCGACTGCGTGAAGTTGGGCGCTGTCCCGGTGCTGGTCAGGTTGCTCAATGCCGCGGTATCGGTAAACGTGATCGTCCCGCCGGGAGTTCCGCTCGACGGCGCCGTGTAGGAAACCGTAAGCGTGCATTCTCCGCCGGAAGCAAGCGTGTCTGTAATCGAAGTCGTCCCGTCCGAGCACAGAACTTGCGTGATCGAGAAGGAATTCGAAGAGTCTTGCGTAATCGTTTCTCCGGAAATCGCCAACGGTAGCAGGCCAATGTTAGCCAGCGTCACGTTCTGCGTCGTGGTCTGCCCGGCCGGTACACCCACAAAGCCCAAGAGCCCGGCAGAGTAATATGCAACCGAGGCGTTAATGCCGGTCTCCGTGTAGGGCGGCGGAATGTTCGGCGTGTCGGTCACGGTGATGGACTCGTTGACGGTCGGGATTGTGACGGTGGTCAGTGGGGCAGCCGGTGCGGCCGTGGTGGACATCGTAGTGCTCAGCGCAAGGGACTGCATGAAGTTGGGCGCTGACCCCGTACTGGTCAGGTTGCTCAACGCCGCGTTATCGGTGAACGAGATCGTACCGCACGGATAAACGCACGGAGCACCGCTCGGCGTCACAACCGGATTCATCGGCGCCGTGTATGAAATCGTAAGTGTGCACTCTCCGCCGGAAGCGAGAGTGTTTTTAATCGAGGTTGTCCCGTCCGAGCACAGCACTTGCGTGACCGAGAAGGAATTCGAAGAATCTTGCGTAATCGTTTCTCCGGAAATCGCCAACGGTAGCAGGCCAATGTTGGCCAGAGTCACGTTCTGCGTCACCGTCTGCCCGGCCGGTACACCCACAAAGCCCAGGCTTCCGGCGGAGTAATACGCAACCGCGGCGTTAATTCCGGTGACCGTGTAGGGCGGCGGAATGTTCGGCGTGTCGGTCACGGTGATGGGCTCGTTGACGGTAGGGATTGTGACGGTGGTCAGTGGGGCAGCCGGGGCAGCCGTGGTGGACATCGTTGTGCTTAGCGCAAGGGACTGCATGAAGTTGGGCGCTGACCCCGTGCTGGTCAGGTTGCTCAACGCCGCGCTATCGGTGAACGAGATCGTACCGCACGGATAAACGCACGGAGCACCGGTCGGCGTCACAACCGGATTCATCGGTGCCGTGTAGGAAACCGTAAGCGTGCATTCTCCGCCGGAAGCGAGAGTGTCTTTAATCGAGCTTGTCTCGTCCGAGCACAGGACTTGCGTGACCGAGAAGGAATTCGAAGAGTCTTGCGTAATCGTTTCTCCGGAAATCACCAACGGTAGCAGGCCAATGTTGGCGAGCGTCACGTTCTGCGTCACCGTCTGCCCGGCGGGTACACCCACAAAGCCCAGGCTTCCGGCAGAGTAATACGCAACCGCGGCATTAATGCCGGTCACCGTGTAGGGTGGTGGAATGTTCGGCGTGTCGGTCAAAGTGATGGTTTCCGACCCGGTGAGCATGACGGTGGTCGGAGGGGCAGGCGGGGCCGCTGTGGTGGCCACCGTGGTGCTCAGCGCAAGGGACTGCGTGAAGTTGGGCCCTGATGCCGTGCTGGTCAGGTTGCTCAACGCCGCGTTATCGGTAAACGTGATTGTGCCGCTGGGCGTTCCGCTGGTCGGCGCCGTGTAGGTAATCGTAAGTGTGCACTCGCCGTTGGAATCAATACTGCCTGGAATCGAGCTGGTCGAATCTGAGCACTGTCCTGGTGTGATGGAGAAGGAATTCGAAGCGTCTTGCGTAATTCCCGGCCAGGAAATCGTCAGCGGCTGCAGGCCAATGTTGGCGAGCGTCACGTTCTGCGTCACCGTTTGCCTGGCCGGCACACCCACAAAGCCCAGGCTCCCGGCGGAGTAGTACGCAACCGGGGCAACGATTCCGGTCAGCGTATAGGGCGGCGGCAGATTCGGCGTGTCGGTCAAGGTGATGGTTTCCCCCCCGGTGAGAGTGACGGTAGTAGCAGGAGGCGGCGGGGCTGACCTGATGGAGTTTTTGTACCACGGTGTGTGAGAGAGTTTATAGCACAACCTCCGACGGAACAGGGTTTGCGAATGGCGGATCGTAGGGAGCCGAAGGCGACCGGAGAGCCGCCATTCGCGGCGCGAACGCCTCCGGTGCCGGTGGCCTATAGCCCAGCGCCGAGTGTGGCCGCCTCGTGTTGTACTCCACTCGCCAGTGCTCGATCACCACTTGCGCTTCTTTCAGCGAGTAGAAAATCTCCCCATTCAGGCACTCGTCCCGCAACTTCCCATTAAAACTTTCGCAGTACCCGTTCTCCCACGGACTGCCCGGTTCGATATACAACGGGCCCGTCCCCACATTCCCCAGCCACTTCCGCAGCTCCTTGGCTACGAACTCCGGTCCGTTGTCCGACCGAATGTGTTCGGGAATTCCGCGCCACAGCATTACCTCCGCCAGCGTCTCGATCACTTCGTTGCTTCCCAGCCTTCTGGCCACGCGGATCGCCAGGCATTCCCGCGTGTATTCGTCGATCAGCACCAACAGCCGCAGCGTGCGTCCATCGTGGGTCATGGCGCTCACGAAGTCGTAGCTCCACACCTGGTTGGCACGCTCGGGCCGCAGCCGCACACACGATCCATCGTTCAGCCACAATCTTCCCCGGGGCCTTTGTTTCTGCGGCACTTTCAATCCTTCCCGCCGCCAGATCCGCTGCACCCGATCCGTGCCCACTTGCCAGCCCGCTTCTCGCAACTTCACCGTGATTCTGCGATAGCCGTAGCGTCCATACTCACTGGCCAGTGCGATGATCGCCTGCGTCAGCCGATCCTCGTCCGCTCGACCGATCCCTTCGTAGCGTTGTGTCCCTCTCCACTGCCCCAGCAGCCGGCAGGCATGCCGCTCCGTCACCGGATAGTTCTCGCAGGCATGCCTGACCGCGCCACGCCGCCGCTCAGGGCTTAGAAGTTTCCCCCGGCCACATCCTTCAGAATTTGCTTCTCCAAAGACAGCTCCGCCACCAGCCGCTTCAGCTTCGCATTCTCCCGCTCCAGTTCCTTCAATCGTTTCGCTTGATCCAGCTTTAGGCCGCCGAATTCTTTTCTCCAGCGGTAGTACGTCTGCTGAGTGATCTCCGCTTCCTTGCAGGCTTGCGGTGTGGTTTTCCCGTTCGCGATTTCCACTTCAATCTGCCGCAGCAAATTCACGATCTGCTCCGGCTTGTATCTCTTCATGGGCATGACCGGTCTTCCTCCAGGTGAATTCTCTCTCATTTCACCTGGTACAAAAAACCCCGGTCAGGTCAACTCTCGGGAGTCGAGAAGTCGCAGCTCTATCAAGAGAAAAAGTTCATCGCCGCGCTGCGACGGCGCAAAGTGATTCCTCACGTGGCCGAGTACGAGGCCAATGCCCATTGGCCGAATTGGTTGACCAAGAAGGAGCGGCAGAACGCGGGCATGGCCATCAGTCAACGCAAACGCAAGTTGGTGGAGAAAGTGTTTGGGTGGGCCAAGCTGGACAGCATTGTGCGGCAAGTGAAAGTGCGCGGGAAGAAAAAGGTGGACTGGCTATTTCGGTTGGTGGCCACGGCCGGCAACCTGATACGCATGGCCAAGCTGATTCCGGCAGTGTAGGCCGAGGAAGTGGTGTCGTTGCAGGAGAACAAAAGCACCGAAACAGGGGGCGGAAGAACAAAAAGGGCGCCCGCGCAGATCGAAAAACAAGAACTCTGAGGACGGAATCGCCCGCAGAACCGATTTTTTCCGCAACCTCTTTAGCCGCTGAGGTTGGTCTTATCGCGGCCTCACACACAATTTAAATCTCCGGCGCCCTGAAGATTTTAGGCCTGTCTCTAAACGTATCGGCTGTGTCGAACGGAGCGGGGGTAACTCGCCGATCCCGTTTCTGAGCGACACGAAAGAGCCCATTCAAATGTTGTTCAAAGCGCTGAGCGCCGCGGTATTCGGTATCGACGCCTATCTCGTCGAAGTCGAGGTGGACATCGGCGCAGGCAGGCAAGGCGAGTTCACGGTCGTCGGCCTGCCGGACATAGCGGTGAAAGAGAGCCGCGAGCGGATCAAATCCGCGCTCAAGAATTGCGGCTTCGATTTTCCCTCCCCACAGAGTGTCACCGTAAATCTCGCTCCCGCGGACATTCGCAAGGAAGGCTCGGCGTTCGATCTGCCGATGGCGCTGGGCCTGATGGGTTCGCAAGGATCTTTCCACGGGAAAATTCTGAATTCGCACGTGTTCATGGGCGAACTGTCGCTGGACGGCAGCGTGCGTCCGGTGCGCGGCGCGCTTTCGGCGGCGATTGTGGCGCGAGACCGCGGGGCCAAGAATGTAGTCGTGCCCATGGCGAACGCACGGGAAGCGGCGGTAGTTCAGGGCATCGATGTCTTCGCGGTGAATTCGCTGGTGCAGGCTGCCGATCTGGTGAACGCCCCGGAGTCGTTCACGCCGGTGCGCGTGGATGCCGCGAAGATGCTCTCCGAAGCCGATGGCTATTCGGTGGATTTGCGGGACGTTCGTGGGCAATTGGCGGCCAAGCGCGCGCTGGAGATTGCTTGCGCGGGAAGCCACAACATTTTATTGATCGGGCCGCCGGGCGCGGGCAAGACGATGCTCGCGAAGCGCATCCCCACGATTCTGCCGCCCATGTCGCTGGACGAGGCGATCGAGACGACGCGCATTCACAGCGTCGCGGGAGTGCTCGATGAAACGCGCGGGCTGGTGGGCACGCGGCCGTTCCGCTCGCCTCATCATACGATTAGCGACGCCGGGCTGATCGGCGGAGGCGCGATTCCTCGGCCCGGCGAGGTCTCGCTCGGGCATAACGGCGTGCTCTTTCTCGATGAGCTGCCGGAATTTCAGCGCAACGTGCTCGAAGTGATGCGCCAGCCGCTCGAGGACGGGCAAGTGACGATTTCACGGGCGGCGCTTTCGGTGAGTTTTCCCTCGCGATTCATGCTTGCCGCAGCGATGAATCCTTGCCCGTGCGGATTCTTCGGCGATCCGACCCGCGAGTGCCATTGCACTCCGACGCTGATTCAACGCTATGTCTCGAAGATTTCCGGGCCGCTGCTGGATCGCATAGACATCCATATTGAAGTTCCCGCGGTGAAATACAAGGAGTTGCGGAGCAACGCAGACGTCGAGCCGTCCGGTGCAGTGCGGGAGCGAGTGGTGAAAGCGCGGAAGATTCAGCTCGAGCGCTACGCCAGCGAGAAGATGGTCTATGCCAATTCGCAGATGCCTCCGAAAATGATCCGCAAGCACTGCCAGATTTCCGCGGAAGGCGAAAAGATGCTCGAGAATGCCATCCAGCGCATGGGCCTATCGGCGCGCGCTCACGACCGGATTCTCAAAGTGGCGCGGACCATTGCCGACCTGGACGATGAAGCCGATATCGCACCGCGGCATCTGGGCGAAGCCATTCAGTACCGCACGCTCGACCGGACCTATTGGGCCTAACGCCTAGGTGCCAAATAATGTCATTTCTAATCGCGTGCGAAATTATTAGAAATCGCTGTAAGTTATAGAAAACAAAGGGCGAGTTTCATTTCTAATCGTGTCAAAACGCACTGCCTTTTGAGGAACGCGGCGCACTTTGCGGAGCCGTTCGCAGCATCCAGCGATAAGAAATAGCCAGAATCAGCGAGTAAACGACGGAAAAGAAAACCCAGCCCGCATTCACGTGAAATCTGCCCATCGCATATTTTGGCGCGATTAAGTTGCCGACGATTACGAGAAGGCTGATGCGAGCGATGTTCGCCACCAGAATTGCGAACGCCCCGGCGAAGTAAGCGATCAGCAACCGCTTGTGATTCAATTCGTTCCAATCGAGGAGGGCGACCAACGCGACAAGCGTGTCGAACATCGCCAGCGCTGAAAATCCCGAGCACCAGAAGATGATTTGAAGATTCAGTTGCGGCCCAAGGATCGTCGGAATCGGTTGGCTGACGAAGCCAAGGCCGGCGACGAACGGCTTCGCGCCGTAATAAGCGAGCGTGGCGATGACCTGCGAATACGCCGGCCAAATCGTATGAAACAGCCGATAGGGGAAAAACGTAAGCAGAACGGTTAGCGCGGCCAGGAATTCGCCGCGATACCGGCGCAAGAGCAACGGCCAATCCGATCGAGTGAATAGAACGACGCCCGGTAGAAGGATCAACAGCTTGGCAGCGGCTAAGAGCGCCGCTGCGCCGGCGTCGCTTGAAGCGGCGGCCGTGAAGGCAGCGCTCGCGTAGCGCCCGATCGCGATGATGAAGGCGTGGAGAGCCAGAAAGATCACGAGGCGCCCGGTGGAGAGTTTCGTGATGGTGAGCCCGGCGGCATCTGAGCCGGGCGCTTGCCCGCGCCGGAAGACCAGCAGCAGAAGAGCCGCTGTCGCCCAAAGAGTTGAACCATTATAAAGAGCGGGAGATAAAAGATAATCGGCGCCAGTGGCGGCAAGGCAAAGCAGTAGCTTCGCGCAGATCGCCTGCTCAGCAGGCGCGGGCAGCGAGAACGGGCGAGCTGCAGCGTCATGCAGCACCGATTTGTGAACGCTAGCCAACGGGCTCCCTCTGAGAGCTCTACTTGAGGTTAACATCCCCGGCTCAGCCGCTGCGAGCGCGCTGCCTTCCGCGATACCCGGTTCCAGCTTGAAACATCACTGCGCGAATCCCGCGGCCGGCGCACGGATGTATCGTAAAATGCGAACGTTAAGACGATAAACGAATGTCCCTTGCGAATATAAGCACGCTGCCGCTGTCTCTGCTTGGCGCGCTCAGTTATAGCAGCCTGAGCGGTCCGCGGTTCTTCAAGATTAATCACTGGATCCTCGAAACTCTTTTCCGTTTGTTTCCGTTTACAGACTTTCGGATGAACTTCGCGCAGTTCTTCATTTACAACCGGCTGGTGAGCGGGTTTGTATTCGCGGCGGCGTGCTATTACTTCTGGAGCATTCGCGATGAACGGACGGCATGGCGCCGTGCGCGGATCATCGAACTGACTGTCGCGTGTATCGCCGCGGTGCTTGTGACGCTGGCGCTGCGGCCGTTCATTGGATCGCTGCCGCCAAGCCGTGACTCGGGATTTCAGCAGTTGTTTCCGCCATACCTTTGGGATATCGGGAGCGGCAACTCGTTCCCGAGCCATTCGACGCTGGTCTATTTCGTGATGGCGGCCGGATTGTGGCCCATCCAGCGGAAAGTCAGCGCGATTCTGTGCGGCTGGGTGCTGCTCGCGGTATCGCTTCCGCGCGTCTATATCGGCGGGCACTACCCGAGCGACGTGGCGGCATCGCTCGTGATTGGCATCGCGGCCCTCTGGGTGGCGTGGCGAGCGGGTGAGTCCCGCACGGTGGTCCAGTTACTGGACCGCGTCGCCAGCGGCGGGATGTGGATCGAGCTGGCCATGTTTTGGTGGCTGTTTGAGGCCGGAGAAGGCTTCCGGTCGACCGGTGAAATCGCGAAGTTCCTCGTTCGGAGTGTCTTCAAGATAGGTTGAAGCAGGCCCGGGGCCGTTAGTTCCCGCATGCTCTACGGTCCTCGTCCTAAGCCAGAATCCCACCGCCGGGCTTTTCACCGCACCGAAATCCTGCACTCATTTTTGCGTAACGCTTTGCCTCGCATATTCAAGGATTTGCGGTGTTTATCGTGGTTCTAGGACCGCAATGACCACCCGTACAGCAAAGTACCTGTACTGAACCTTGGCCCTAATCAGGCCCCCCGACCAGTACCCCAGCTAAACCCCAGAGACTAGCCTAGTTGCGTGATGGGGGTCATCCGTCGGACCAGTCCTCTGGCGGTGCAACGGGAAGTTCTAGGCAGATCTTGACTGGGGGAAAGATAATGCAAGTTAAGAATGGACTGAGCCTGTCGCGTCGATGGACGTCGTGGGGGCTTTTCGGAGTTCTGTTGATCGCCAGCCTGAACTCCGGCTGTATCGGATTGGCAGGTTCCAGTACCAAACCAGCAGGATTGACGGACTCGACTCCCGCGACCAGCTCGGTCTCCGCGACGAGCGCGATGGTCTCCTGGACGACTAATGAAGCCAGCACTTCGCAGGTTGTGTACGGCCCGACGACGGATTACGGGCAGGCCACGCCGTTCAACGGCACGATGGTCACCAGCCACTCGGTTGCGCTGACCAATCTCACCGCCGGAATCCAATATCACTATATGTGCCAATCGCGAGCGGCGGACGGCAGCACCGTCACGACGCCCGACGCGACATTTACGACCAATGCAAGCTCGGGGGACACGACGCCGCCGACCGTCTCGATTACTGCGCCGGTGAATGGCGCGACGGTTTCCGGCACGGTCACGGTCAGCGCCAATGCGGCGGATGACGTCGCGGTGGCGAGCGTCCAATTCCAATTGGACGGAAGCAATCTTGGGGCGGCGGTGAGTGCGGCGCCGTACAGCATTTCATGGGACACCACGACCGCGACGACCGGGAATCACACGCTCACGGCAATAGCTACGGATACTTCGGGAAACGCCGCGACCAGCACGGGCGTGACCGTTACAGTGAACAACAATGATGTGACTCCGCCGAGCGTTTCGATTACTTCACCGGCGAATAACGCGACGGTGAGCGGCACGGTCACCGTAAGTGCGACGGCTTCGGATAATGTGGGAATCGCGAGCGTGCAGTTCCAGGTGGACGGGGCGAACGTGGGATCGGCGCTTACATCGGCGCCCTACAATTTCTCGTGGAATACGACGTCGGTCTCGAATGCCAGCCATATGCTGACGGCGGTGGCGAAGGATGCGGCGGGGAATACCGCGACGAGCGCGGTTGTGACCGTTACGGTGAACAACACGGATACGACGCCGCCGACGGTTTCGATCACATCGCCGGCCAACAATGCAACGGTGAATGGCACCATCACGGTGAGCGCGACGGCTTCCGACAACGTGGGAGTCGCGAGCGTGCAGTTGCAGGTTGACGGAGCGAATGTGGGCGCGGCGGATACGACTGCGCCGTACAACTTCTCCTGGAATACGACGTCGGTCTCGAACGCCAGCCATACGTTGACGGCCGTTGCGAAGGATGCGGCGGGGAACACGACGACGAGCGCCGGCGTGAAGGTGACGGTCAACAATTCCGACACGACGCCGCCGACGGTTTCGATCACATCGCCGGCCAACAATGCAACGGTGAATGGCACCATCACGGTGAGCGCGACGGCTTCCGACAACGTGGGAGTTGCCAGTGTTCAGCTGCAAGTTGATGGCGCGAACGTGGGAGCGGCGGACACGACTGCGCCGTACAACTTCTCCTGGAATACGACGTCGGTCTCGAACGCCAGCCATACGTTGACGGCCGTTGCGAAGGATGCGGCGGGGAACACGACGACGAGTGCCGGCGTGAAGGTGACGGTCAACAATTCCGACACGACGCCGCCGACGGTTTCGATCACATCGCCGGCCAACAATGCAACGGTGAATGGCACCATCACGGTGAGCGCGACGGCTTCGGACAACGTGGGAGTTGCCAGTGTTCAGCTGCAAGTTGATGGCGCGAACGTGGGAGCGGCGGATACGACTGCGCCGTACAACTTCTCCTGGAATACGACGTCGGTCTCGAACGCCAGCCATACGTTGACGGCCGTTGCGAAGGATGCGGCGGGGAACACGACGACGAGCGCGAGCGTGAAGGTGACGGTCAACAATTCCGACACGACGCCGCCGACGGTTTCGATCACATCGCCGGCCAACAATGCAACGGTGAATGGCACCATCACGGTGAGCGCGACGGCTTCGGACAACGTGGGAGTTGCCAGTGTTCAGCTGCAAGTTGATGGCGCGAATGTGGGAGCGGCGGATACATCGGCGCCTTACAGCTTCTCGTGGAACACAACGTCAGTCTCGAACGCGAGCCATACGCTGACGGCGGTGGCGAAGGACGCGGCTGGAAACACGACGACCAGCGCCGGCGTGAAGGTGACGGTCAACAACACGGATACGACGCCACCGACGGTTTCGATCACGTCGCCGGCCAACAATGCAACGGTGAATGGCACCATCACGGTGAGCGCGACGGCTTCCGATAACGTGGGAGTCGCGAGCGTTCAATTGCAGGTTGATGGCGCGAATGTGGGAGCGGCGGATACATCGGCGCCCTACAGCTTCTCGTGGAACACGACGTCGGTCTCGAACGCGAGCCATACGCTGACGGCCGTGGCGAAGGACGCAGCGGGGAATTCGACGACGAGCGCGAGCGTGAAGGTGACGGTGAACAATGCCGACACCACGCCTCCGACGGTTTCGATCACATCGCCAGCGAACAATGCCACGGTGAACGGCACCGTCACGGTGAGTGCGACGGCTTCGGATAACGTGGGAGTCGCCAGCGTGCAGTTGCAAGTTGACGGTGCGAATGTGGGTGCGGCGGATACTTCTTCGCCCTACAGTTTCTCGTGGAATACGACGTCGGTTTCGAACGCGAGCCATACGCTGACGGCCGTTGCGAAGGATGCGGCGGGGAACACGACGACCAGCGCCAGCGTGAAGGTGACGGTCAACAACGGAGATACAACGCCGCCAACCGTCTCGATCACTTCACCGTCGAACAACGCGACGGTGAGCGGCACTGTCTCGGTTAGCGCAAACGCCTCCGACAACGTCGGAGTGGCCACTGTTCAGTTCCAAGTTGACGGCAATAACGTAGGCTCAGCCGATACGACTTCACCCTACAACTTCTCGTGGAATACCACGAGTTACGCGAACGGCAGCCACGCACTGACGGCCATCGCCAAGGACGCCGCCGGCAACAGCGCGGTCAGCTCAACAGTGAACGTGACGGTGAGCAATTCGTCCTCCGGCGGCGGCGGAATTCCGACGACCCTCGGCTGGTTCGACGTGCAAGGGCAGCAGCAGGCCAACAATTGCCCGCCGAACAATTTCGGCGGATGGGGATACAACTTCCCGGCCTTCTGCTCCGGAGTCGTGCGCGCCTGGTCCGGCGGCATCGCCGATACAAAGCGCAATCGCCTGTGGTTCTGGGGCGGCGGGCACACGGATTATGCCGGCAACGAGATGTATTACTTCGATCTGAACAGCCTCGTAGTCGCGCGCGCGGACGATCCCGCACAGCCGACGCAGTGCAACGAAACCATGCCGGACGGCTCGGCGAATACGCGGCACAACTACGGCGCTCTCGTCTACATCCCGACGGCTGACCGGATGTTCTTGTTCGGCGGCGGGTCTTATTGCTCGAGCGGCAACTCTTCGAGCGATACCTGGACGTTGGACCTGACGAAGGTGGGATCGGGCAGCCCGAATGGCTGGCAGAGAATGGATCCGGTGAATGGATCGGGCACTCCTTGCGGCGATTTCAACAACAGCGAAGCGGCGTACGATCCGAACACCGATCTGGTGTTCGTGAACGATTCGTGCGGCGGCTCCGGACTGTGGTCTTACAACTACAGCACCAACACCTACACGCAACTCCAAACCGCAGCAGCGAACATGGGTCTGCACACCAGGGTGATCATTGATCCGACCCGCAAGCTGTTCCTGCGCTTCGGAGACGGCCAGGCCTCGAAGATCAGCATCGCCAGCGGAAGCAGCTACGCGGTGCAGACTTTGACCGCGAGCGGCTGCTCCGGGCTCATGAACGCGAACGCGCCTGGACTGGCGTTCGACACCGTGCAGAATCTCGTTGTCGGTTGGCCGGATTTCGGCGGGACGATCTATCTCTACAATCCCGACACAGATTCGTGCACCACGCAGACGTACAGCTCGAGCGCTCCTCCAGATTCAGCGCACACGGGTTCCGCGAGCACGACCAACGGGACTTTCGGCCGCTTCCAGTACTTCCCGGCGCTTGGAGTTTTCGCGCTCATCAACGACTACAACATCGACGCGCACACGCTGCGCCTGACGGCGGCAACGAGCGGCGGCAGCAGCTTGGTCATCTCGAATGTGGCAACCGGAGGCATCACGACCACCTCGGCGACCGTTTCCTGGTCGACGAGCACTGCGGGCACTTCGCAAGTGATGTACGGCACGACGTCGAGCCTCGGTTCATCCACGACCAAGAACTCGACGATGTCGACGACCCATTCGCAGACGATTTCCGGCCTGGCGCCGAGCACGCTGTACTTCTACAGCGTGCAGTCGGTTGACAGCGGCGGAAATCCGGTGACCGCGAGCGGCTTCACGTTCGGCACCACGAACACGACTGATAATACGCCGCCGACGGTTTCGATGACCGCGCCGGCAAATAACGCGACAGTCTCGGGAGCTGTGACGGTTTCCGCGAACGCGTCGGACAACGTTGCGGTGGCGAGCGTGCAATTCCTGCTCGACGGAGCCAATCTAGGCTCTGCGATTACGGCGTCTCCTTACAGCATGTCGTGGAATACTTCGACGGCAAGCAACGGGTCGCACACGATCGCGGCAACGGCGACGGACACGTCGGGTAATACGACGACCTCTGCGGCTGTGACCGTGACGGTGTCGAACTCAACTTCGAACGCTCTGGCGGACTTCCAGTCCCGCTGCGCAGGCTCCGGCGTGATTCGCTGCGTCGGCTTCGACACCTCCGCAGACATTCAGGGCAATGCCGCGCCTGGTATGCCGAAGATCATGCCCGGTCTGACCACGCCGAGCATCGACACGACGCAGTCTGCTTCGGGCGGCGGGTCACTGCACTTCGCGGTGCCGGCTTCGGCGGCATCTGCCAATACGTCCGGATCATTCGACGTCGATTTCTCGGACGATTTCTCGCAGCAGATCGATTCGTTAATCAACGGGGATCCGGCGTCGCTGACGACAGCCTGCGGCGGAAAGCCCTGCGGCAATGAAATCTGGATTCAGTGGCGGCAGCGCTTTGACCAAAACATGCTGCAGCACTTTGCCGGCTCGAACGGCTTCAAGCAGATTATCGTCGGCGAAGGCGACACGCCTTCGACGATCGCTTACTCGTGCTCGGATCTCGAGACGGTGGTCGAGAACTCGAACCAGTTCGAAATCCCGCGCATGTACCACAGTTGCGGCGTGAAGCTCGACGAATACGATCCACTCGACGTGAACACTGGAAAGACGGACAGCAACGGAAATGGTCTCTTCTCGCCGCAGAATATGGCGGGAGGCTGGGTGGCGTGCACGTACGCGGCGGAGGTTAATATTCCGACGATTCCGCCGTGCGTTCCTTACTACGCGAACCAGTGGATGACGTTCCAACTGCACATCAAGGTGGGAACGTGGTATCCGGGCGGCGTGACGTCGAGCGGCGGGCCTCCAGGAGTGTTCAAGCACGACAGCACCATTCAGCTGTACGTCGCGCAAGAAGGGCAGCCGTCGGAACTGATTCTCGACTTCCACCCGGGCGCCACTTCGGCCGCGTGCGATGCGCAGCAACAGGACATTCCGTCCTGCCAGACGGGCTACGACCTGGTCAACCCGACGGCCTACGGGCAGCCTGCGGCATCAGGCAGCGGCAACCCGCGCGTGAAGTTCGGCAAGCTCTGGCTGTTGAACTATCAGACCAACAAGTGCAACTCCGGTTGCCCGAACGAGCCGGCGGCCAATACCTGGTACGACGAACTGATCATTTCGCATCAGCAGATCCCTGATCCGAAGTTCTGATCTGCTGCAACGAGCTACCGGCCCCCCAGCCGGTTAAGGAGCGGCGGCGCCCACATCCCCCCGTGGCGCCGCCGCTTCATTTTGAGCTAAGATTATCGGCGTGAATTTTGAGAGGCGCGGTGAAGCGGAATGGTGCGGAGTAAGAGGTTCCTCCTCGTTGTTTTTTTCTTGACTGTAACTGCTCTAGGGATTGCGCTAAGCGGACTGGGAATACACGGCGGCGAAGTTTCGGCCGGCGCGTCGGTGGCGGTGCAGAGCGCAGGCGCGGGCAAGGCGGAATCTTCTGTCGGCTCAGCGAAGCTTGGCGATGATGATGATTTTAAGGCGCGCTGCCATGCGCCGGGAGTCGTGCGCTGCGTCGGATTTGATTCGCGCTCGGATATTGCGGGGCACACCGACCCGGATGCGTCGGGAGTTTATTCTCCCGAGATTGATACCAGCGTCTCGGCGTCGGGACGCGGGTCGCTCAAATTCACCGTGCCTGCGTTTTCCAAAGCGAATAGTTCGGGGCAATATTGGACGAATTTTTCGGATGATTTGTCGGTGCAATTCGATTCGCTGGTGAACGGCGATCCGAAGAGCAAATCGAATGAATTTTTTGTGCAATGGCGGCAGCGGTTTTCGCCGGAGATGCTGGTGCCCTTCAAAGGATCGAACGGCTGGAAGCAGGCGATCATCGGCGAGGGCGACCGTCCCGATCATCGGGCCTATTCGTGCACGGACATCGACCTGGTGCTGGAGAACAGCGGGCAGTTCGGCATGCCGCGGATGTATCACAGTTGCGGCAATAAAGATGATCAGTACGAGCAACTCTCGATTCCCGAGGGTGTGGATGTCACCGGCTCGTCTATTTTCTCACCGCAAAATGCGACGCCGCCGGCCGGGAAATGCAGATTGGTTACAGGATTTCCGCCGAAGATTCCGCCGTGCGTCGGATATAAGGCGAATCAGTGGATGACGTTTCAAGTACGCGTGAAAGTTGGAACGTGGTACGAAGACAACTCGCGTCACTATCATCACGACAGCACCGTGCAGCTTTGGGTCGCGGAGGAAGGGAAACCTTCCGTGCCGGTGATTGATTTCAGTCCGGAGAATAAGACGGGATACGACCTCGTGAACACCAGCATGGGGAAAGCGAAATTTGGGAAGGTGTGGTTGCTGCCTTATCAGACTAATAAGGATGGCGAGGCGCCGCACGACAAGGCGTATACGTGGTACGACGAATTGATTGTTTCCCGCGAGAAAATTGCTGATCCGAAGTAGCTGATTGAGCGGTCGCTGTGCTGTGGGCGTTTTACGCGCGAGTTCGTTCCGGCGTGGCGGTTACCTCTGACGTTGTTGCAGAAAATCCTTCCGCTAGAACTGAATCCAGAATTTTCATCGACTCGGGCCAGGAATGCGCGTGCTCGACTTGTGCGCGGGCCCCGGTGGCTAGCTTGATGCGGCGGTCGCGATCGTTGAGAAGTTCCAGAACGCTGCGGCTCGTTTCTTCGGCTCCATCTGCAACGACAATGTGTTCGCCCGGAACGGCTTGAATTCCCTTGGCGGCTTGCGAGGTCGAGACGACTGGAATTCCCGCGGCCATGCACTCGAGAATTTTGTTTTGCGTGCCGCGGGCGATGCGCAGCGGGGCGATTGCTACAGCCGCTTCGGTTAAGTACGGGCGAACATCTTTGACGAAGCCTGTGACGGTGACGCCTGCGATGCTGCGCAGGCGCAAGATTTCGCGCGCGGGATCGGCGCCGACGATTTGCAGTTCGGCCGACGGCATGGCGCGGCGAATGCTGGGGTAAACCTCGCGGACGAACCAGAGAACGCCGTCGATATTGGGGAAATAATCCATGCGGCCGAGAAAAACGATATTTGGTTTCGTGCCGCCGCCCATTGCTGCTGGCTTGAAGAAATTGCCGTCTACGCCGTTGGGAATCACGGTGCAGGGTCTGGGGACGCCCAGCGTTTTGAATTCTTCCTTCTCGCCTTGCGTGGTGACAGTGATGCGGTCGAAGCGTTCTGCCATGGCGCGCTCGTAACGGCGAAGCTTGCGCGATTCAATCGCATAGCCGACTGACAGCGGGAAGCGGCGATGCTCGGCGTAATCCATCCATTTCGCCGAGTCCATGTCGCCGTAATCGAGAATTCGAAGCCCGCCGGATAAGCCGAGGGTGTACTGCGCGACGAAGGCGCAGTGGACCATCACCGCGTCATATTTTTTCTGCTTCCAGGCCGCTTCAATTCGCGCGCGCAGCCGGTTGGATCGGAAATACGCTACGGACGACGGCGTGCCGCCAGGCAGAGCCATCACGGCCTGAGGCCAGCGCGTGGAATTCGGCAGAATTTCCGCGAGGATCTCGGAGCAATGCTCGCGCAAGCCCGCGCCGGCATCGAGCTCCTCCTGCGTGAAGGCGAGGCTCGCTACCGAGACTTCGTGCTTCTGCGAAAGATGCCGGATCATCTGAAACGGGCGAATTTTGCCGCCGCGATTCGGCGGAAATGGAAAGCGATGGCAGATGAAGAGGATTCGCAAGCTAGATTCTCTCGCGCAATTGCGCCGCGATTGCTGCGTGCGCGTGGATCACGTGGTTCGCGCCGCGGTCACGGGAGCTTCCGGCGCAGAGCGCCAGTCATTGCCGTCGAGATAAATGCGACACCACAGCTCGAGATTGATGAGCGCGAGCAGATGGTCGGTGTGATCGCTGGTCTGTGCGCGATGCGCGGCGATGATTTCATTCACCACCGCGGGATCGAAAAAGCCGCGACGACGCACCTGCGATTCGCCGAGCGTGTCGCCTACCAGGCTTTCGAGATCGCGCCGCAGCCACGCGCCCATGGGCGCGCCAAAACCGCGCTTCTTGCGATGCAGAATTTCGCGCGGGACCAGCGGCTCGAGCACTTTCTTTAGCAAATACTTCATGGTCAGGCCGCGGACTTTCAGATTGGCGGGCATCCGCGCGGTCATCTCGACCAGTTCGTAATCCACAAGCGGAGCGCGGCATTCGAGCGAGGAAGCCATGCTCATGCGATCGGTGAGCGCGAGCAGATCATCGGCGAGGGAGGTCTTGAGATCGACGTAGATGATCTGATGCAGGCTGTCCCATCCGCGCGCTTTCTCGAAGTAGCGCAACAGGACATCGGAAGCCGCATCGTTTCCATTTCCGCCGTTCGCTTGCCGCAAAAGGCGCGCGCGCACTTCCGGCGCAAACGCGGTGACGTAACTCGAATAGCGCTCCGCGATATCGAGCCCGGCGGTTTTCGCGAAGGCGCTGGCGTAGCGAATGTTGTTCTTCCACGCCGAATGGCGGTCTTGCGGCAGCCGTGAGAGCAGACCGGGCAGCCACTTGTTGCGAACCGGGCCAGGCAGCCAGCGGTAATAGCGGCCGAGTTCGTCGCCGAGATAGCGCCGGTAACCGCCGAATAATTCATCTCCGCCGACGCCCGAGAGAATCACGGTGACGCTCTCGCGCGCCATGCGGGAGACGAGATACGTGGTGACAAACGCCGAGTCCGCGATCGGCTCGTCCAGATGCCAGACGAGCTTCGGCAGCAGTTCGGCCACCTGCGGACGCACGATGATCTCATGGTGATCGGTGCGGAATTTGTCGGCGACGATGCGCGCGTAGGGCAGTTCGTTATAGAACGAGTCCTCGTCTTCAAATCCGATCGAATAGGTTTTGACGGGGCGGTCGCTGGCGCGCGCCATGGCCGCGACGATGGCACTCGAATCGACTCCACCGCTGAGAAATGCGCCGAGCGGAACGTCGCTGATCATCTGCGCGCGGACGGTTTCCAGCAGCTTCGCGCGAACGCGCTCGATCCATTCGGTCTGCGAGCAGTTGTCGGTCTGGTCGAAGCGAACGTCCCAATATTCCTCGTCGCGAATCTGCCCCTTCTCGATGATGAGCATGTGGCCAGGAAGGAGCTTTTCAATTCCTTCAAAAATGGTGGCGGGAGCGGGCACGTAACCCAGCGCCAGATATTCTTTCAGCGCGCTCATGTCCACGCGGCGCGGCACTTCTTCATCCTCGAGGATGGCTTTCAACTCCGAAGCGAAGAGAAGCCGGTGCGGTTCGCGACGGATGTACATCGGCTTCTCGCCGAGCCTGTCGCGCGCCACGATCAAGCGTTCGCGCGACACGTCCCAGACCGCCACGCCGAACATGCCGCGCAGATGCTTTACAAAATCCGCGCCTTCCTGCTCGTAGAGATGGACAATCGCTTCGGTATCGGATTTCGTGCGGAAGTTGTGGCCGGCTTTTTCGAGCCTCTCGCGCAGCTCCTGAAAATTGTAAATTTCGCCGTTCAAAACTACCCAGACCGAGCCGTCTTCGTTCGACATGGGCTGGTGGCCGCCGGCGACGTCGATGATGCTGAGCCGACGCATCCCGAGCGCGACGCCGCGGCCGTAATAAAAGCCATCGTCATCGGGCCCGCGATGCGCGATGACGCGGCCCATCCGCTCCATCAGCGATCGCGGCAGGTCGCCGCCCGGCTTGAGATTTATGAGTCCGAATATTCCGCACATGGCTTACTTGGCGGGCACCGACGCCGCTTCGGCCGCGCCCCGCGCCTTCTCATTCAATACCTGCGATAAACATTGTGCAACTGCCGCGGCCTGGCTTCTACGGCTGTATTGCTGCACGGTTCCATCATCGGGCATGGGATGGCTGCCGCGCGTGATGGTATCGAGAAAGCCCGGCAGGCCGCTGTAGATCGCCTCTTCGTTGGCGAGATCGAATATCGTTGCGCCTCCGGTTGAGTGCAATAGCGTTGCCGTGTCGCCGGTCTCGCTTGTCAACGCCAGAATCGGACGCCGCAGCCGCAAATATTCGAAGGTTTTCGCCGGAATCTGATGATCGCAATTTGCTGCTTGAAAGAGCAGCAGCGCATCGGCCTGCGCAGCATCTCTCAGCGCCTCGCGGTAAGGGAGCGGCGGCAGAAGATTCACAATATCCTCAACGCCGGTTTCGCGAAGCATCGCGGCGTACAGCGATTCATAACCGCTTGCACGCAAATCGATGGTCAGAGAATTCGCCGAGACGCGGCCCTCCGACTTGAGCCGCGCAATGGCGCGGAAAAATGGCCGTGGATCACGCTCGGCCGGATACAACAAGCCGAGATGCAAAAGGCGCAGAGGCCGATCGGCGGATGGATTCGTCGCCGGCGCTTCCGGGATGTTCTGAAAATCGTCTTCATCGTAACCGTTCGGCACCAGAACGCACTTGTCCGCGGTCAATGAGGGATAGCGCTGGCGATAAATCCGGATGGCCGAAGCAGCGGTGAAGAGTATGCGCGAGGCATCGCGAACCACGCGCGCCTCGAGTTTGCGCAAATGGCGGCGAATCGCCGGATCGCGCGGATAGTCGTCCTCGGTCATCGAATCGCGCAAATCCACAAGCCACGGCTTGCCGGTCAAGCGATGCAGCAGCCATCCGATCATCACCGCTGATGGGACCGGAAAGGTCGAAAAGATTGCGTCGATCTTCTCGCGGCGAATCGCGCGGAGTCCAGTGGGCACGGCACCGAGCACCCAACTCGCCCAGCGATCGGGAAGCGCCATCCAGCCGAAATAGCGGCCGCGAATCGAAAGA
Source organism: uncultured Acidobacteriota bacterium (assembly GCA_963812645.1). Lineage (GTDB taxonomy): Bacteria > Acidobacteriota > Terriglobia > Acidiferrales > UBA7541 > Palsa-147. The sequence goes on along the minus strand of CAWEVU010000007.1, from coordinate 186,439 downwards.
TGCCGCTGCGTATCGAATGCTGATGTGCGCAGCACGTGCACATTCGGCGGAATGTCGGAGAGCTGGCTCGAATCCGTGCGCTCGTACGCTCGCGGATTCGGCGCGAGCACTGTGGGCTGCCAGCCGTTTTCGGGAAGGTAGCGGCAGAGCTTAAGCGCGCGCAGCACGCCGCTGCTCCCCGCAATGGGCGGGAAGTGGTAGGCGACGATCAGCACTCGTTTTGTCTCCGCCATATTTTCTTGCGTCAAACTGCCAGGGCTCGATCGCGGATTCGCGCGTCACTCACACCAAGGCAGAGCTTGTGACCACCTTCGCCGGAGCATTCACAGCCCGAACTGCGCGGGCAATTGCCTCAAGGTCCGCACGCGTTAAATCCTGATGCACCGGCAGAAACACCGCATGATCGTAAAGGAATCCCGCGCCCGGAAATTCATGTTTGCCGGCCAGCGCATGTCGCACGCCTTCCCAGCTCACCGCGGGAATTCCGGCTCGCCGCAAAGGCAGATGCGAGTCCGGCGCATCGCACACGACCGGAAACACATAGGGGACGACGCCCTCAGGCAAATCGGCGAAGAGCGGCCTCACTCCGGCGAGATCTCGCATCGCTTTAGCCAGAAATTTGTAATTCTCGCGACGCGCCCGGGCCGCAGCTGGAAAATCGGCGCACTCGAGAAGGAAACGCGAAGTCCGTGACATCGGAAAATTCACCATCTCGGATTGAAATGAAGGGCTGTTTTGGTCCACGCCCAGCGGTCCAGAGCGGCGCGCGCCGGCGTTTCCATTGCCCGATGCACTCTGGCTCGATGTCTCCACGCCTTCGCCAGGCGATGGAATTGAAATGATTTGCGGCTTGGCGAACGAGCTCTCCAAAATATTCTTGGCAGCGCGCAACGTGAACAGTAGGCTTTCGTGCGCCGGCTGAAAGTTCAATTCGCAGTCCGCGCGATTCAAAATCAGCTCACCGCCGTCAAACAGCGGAAAAAACTTGCGCCAGCTAAAAACGCTGGCGTCGCCCCACGTCCCGAGCGCGCGCCCCGCAATGCTCCCCGACTGGACATGTGCGCAATCCTCGATCAAGAACAAGCCACGACGATCGCAAAGCGCGCGAATGCTCGGCACGTCCTGCGGAAAGCCAAAATAGTGAACGAGCACGATAGCTCGCGTCCGATTGGATACGGCAGCCTCGAGAGTCTGCATATCCACGGTCGCGTCTCGGCGGACATCAAAGAGCACGACCTTCGCGCCGGCTGCCAGAATCGGCTCAATCGCGGCCGAGCAGACATACGCGGGCACGAGAACTTCATCGCCCGCTGCGATCTTGAAACCTCGCAGCGCGTGATAAATCGCATTGCGCGCCCAAAAAAGCGGAACGCGCCGCGACGCCGGCTGCAGCCCTGCGATTGGCGGCTCGCTCTGCCGCAACGCCAGGGACGCCCACGACGGCCGCGGGTCCTTTGGCACGATAAATCGTTGCCGATCGCCGCTCATGCGTAGCGCTTGGCCAGCTCGCGCGCCTTGCGCACCCAACTATTCCGGAAATAATTCACGTGGTACATCGGCCGAAAGCCGGTGGACCATTTGGCGTGCCAGTCTTTTACCGCGCCGTAGAATTCGATCACGCGCATTTTCTTTTGGTTGAAAACCTCGCGGATGATCAAATACTTCATCAGAAATCCCGGCGAGATTTCGCGCATCGCTTCGTCAAATGTCGTCTTCAGGCCGACGAGCATTCCGTTGCGCGCGATGTAAATCTCGCTGCCGATGAGACGGCCATCAAGGAAAAGCTGGTAAATGTAACCTTCGCCGCGCTGGCAGAAGTGTTCGAGGACCTCGCGATAAAAATGCGCCTGATCGTTATCTTCGGTCAGCGCTGTGCCTTCGCGGCCTTTCCATCCTTGCGCCTCGATCCGGCCGTAAGCCTTGATCGCTTCGGCGACGGACGCCGGATCGGTGAGGGTGATGAGTTCGAGCTTCTGCCCCTGCTTCTCGAGACGACGCATGCGCCGCATCAAGTTCTGGCGCAGGTCGCTGTTGCGCGTAGCCCAGAATTCCTCGAAGCCGGTTTCAATCGTGAGCCGTCCCGTTTCGATGTAATCGAGAATTTCGAGATTCGGTCCGGCAAGATCCGGGGGAAACGCTGAAAAATCGGGATCTTGCTGCAAGACGGAAAACTGCACCGCGACGCCGGGCAAGCTGCGCATCACGTCCGAAAAATATGCCGCGGCTTCGTTGCGCGAGCCCGCGACAAAGAGTCCAAGCGGCGCCTGGCTGGGCTGAAACGTTTCCCAGTAGCCCGGTTTTTTCTTGAGCACCAGCGTCATGCCCGGCCGCTCGGAGCTCGCATTTGCGCCGAGAAGAAGATCCTGCGGCCCGAAATGACGCACCAGCGGAGCGATGAATCCGGAATCGAGCAGAATATGATCGTGCTGCGCGCGATTGATAGCGTCCCAATCGCTGCGGGCCGCTTCGAAGGAAGATTGCGCGGGTTGGAATGTCCAGCTCATAAATTGCGCCGAGCGCGCGTCACGCTCTCGCGGACACCGGCGCGATCTGATCGCGCAGATAGTCGTCCACTTCGCCGCGGCGCCGGATCAGCCGCGACTCGCCTTTTTCCACCCAGACTTCCGGCGGCGCCGGATGGCTCAAGAAGCCAAGTGGGCTGGCCGCGCGTGCATAAGCGCCCGATTGAAAGATGCCGATCAAATCGCCGACTTCGGCTTCCGGCAGCTCGGCATTTCGCGCGAGCACGTCGAGCGGCGTGCAAAGCGGGCCTGCAACTTCGACGGCGCCTGCGGCTGGGCGATCGAGCTTGGTCAAAATCGCCACCGGATAATTGCGCTTGATCGTCTGACCGAGATTTCCGGATGCAGCCAGATGGTGGTGCATACCACCATCGCAGATCAGGAATTTTTTGCCGCGTGAAATTTTAATGTCTGTAATGCATGCAACGTAAACGCCCGCTTCGCCCACCAAATAGCGCCCCGGCTCGACCATGAATTTCGTGCCCGCGAAATCAGGATCTTTCTCGAGGGGCTCGAAAAGCTTTGCGAGCCCCTCTCGAAGCGCGACCGTATCGAGTTCATGCTCGTTCGAAAAATATGGAATGCCGAGTCCGCCGCCAAAATCGAGCGTTGCGAGCGGATGGCCGATTCGTTTTACGATGCGGCGCGCGACTTCGAGGCCGTGGGCATACTGGCTAACCAGGATCGCGTGATCGAGAATCTGCGTGCCAATATAGATATGCATCCCGCGAAATTCGACCGCGTCGGAGTCGAGCAGCGGATCGAGAACGGTATCGAGCGCTTCCTCATCCACTCCAAAAGCCGCTGGCTTGCCGCCCATGCGCATCGCCCCGCCCTGTACTTCGGACGCAGGATTCACGCGCACCGCGACGCGCGCGCGCTTGCCGAGGCGGCGGCTGATGGCGATTACGCGCTCTGCTTCGCGCGGCGACTCGATGTGAATTTCCCCGATTCCGCGCGCGAGAACGAACTCGATTTCCGCTTCTGTTTTTCCCGGCCCGGCGAAAAGGATCCGCTCGGCCGGGCAGCCTGCGGCGAGAGCCTGATGGAATTCACCTTGCGATGCGACCTCGAGCCCCGCGCCCTTTTCGAGAAAATATTCAAGGAACGCACGGTTGGGATTCGCCTTCACGGAATAGCTGACGGCAAAACGCGCGGGAAGCGCGACGCGAAGCTGATTCCACTTGGCATCGAGAACACTGCGGTCGTAGATGAATAGCGGCGTGCCGTATTTGTCGGCGAGCGCGCGCACCGGTAGGCCGCCCATCCGGAGTTCCGCGCCGGAATCTGGAAAACACATCGCCGTGAGTTCCGCCACGTCTCCCAAGCTCTAGAGTCCTTCGCGCTTGCGCAGCGCCGGATAATCCACTTTGCCGCTCGAGGTCTTCGGCATCTCGCTCAACACTTCGACAGTTTTCGGCAGCATGTAGCGCGGAAGCCGCGTGCCGCAATGCTCGATGAGCGCGTCCGTATCTAGCCGTTCGCCGTCGCGGGCCACCACGAACGCCTTGATCGTCTGGCCGAGAACTTCATCCGGGATGCCAATCACGGCCGCATAACGCAGCTTGCCGCTCGAAGTCAGCGCCTCTTCCACTTCCGTCGGGCTGATGCGATAGCCGGACGATTTAATCATCGTATCGCGGCGGCCGACGAAGAAGAGAAATCCATCTTCGTCCATTTTCACCAGATCGCCCGAATAGCACACGCGTTCGCAATCGCCAAGTTCCGGCGGCAGCAGCGGATTCGGGCGCAGGACGCGATTGGTATCGTCCGGACGATTCCAGTAACCGAGCGACACGGTGGGCCCGCGATGAACGAGCTCGCCGATTTCGCCCGGATTGCATAGCTTGCCGTGCTCGTTGACAACGATGATCTCCGTATCCGGAATGGCCTTGCCCATCGATGTCGGGCGGCGGTCAAGCTCCTCGGGCGGAAGATACGTCGAGCGGAAAGCTTCGGTGAGGCCGTACATCAAAACTATTTTCGTGGTTGTGAGCGTTTCGCGAAGCACTTTCAGCACGCTTTGCGGCATGGCGCCGCCGGTGTTGGTGATGTAGCGCAGATCGGGCAGAGGCTGCTTTTGCAGCGTGGAATTGGGCTGCGAGAGCAAGCTCCACAAAGTTGGCACGCCGGCGAGCCCGGTGATGCGCTCCTTCAGCAGCGCTTGCACGATTTCGCGCGCGAAAACGAAATTGATCAGCACGATCGTGCCGCCCTGCTGAAACGCGGTCATCAATTGATTCATGCCCGCGTCAAAGCTGAACGGTAGCACCGCGAGAATGCGCTCCGATTCCGTGATGCCGAGATAGGTGGAGACAATCGAGCTGCCCGCCATCACGTTCGCATGGCTCAGCATCACGCCTTTCGGCTTGCCCGTCGAGCCCGAGGTGTAGAGAATCGCAGCCAGATCCTTAGAGATGGAGATCTCGCGGAAGGCGGAATCCGGGGGAAGCGCGCAGAGCGCTTCGTAGTGATGAACCGGGAGCTTGACGACGGGCGTAGTGCCTTCATCAACCACGACTAGAAATTCAAGCGATGGAATCTCTTTGAGAGTGCCTTCGAGCGCGGCCAGCTTGGAAGCCGTGGTGATAAGGCCTTTCATTCCGCAGTCTTTTGCGATATGTGCGACCTGCTCGGCGAAGAGCTGTGCGTTGATCGGCACGTAAACGCCGCCCGCTCCGGAAATTCCAAAAATCGAGACGACCTGTGGCACCGAAGCTTCGAGATAGATGCCGATACGGTCGCCGCGCTGCAGGCCTGCTTCGCGCAGCCCGTGCGCCAATCCTGCCGTGCGCCGCGCGACTTCGCTGTAACTCAGCCGCTCCTTGCCGTGAACCATGGCTTCCTTGTTCGGAAGCCGCTGCGCGCTCGACCGCAGCATGTGGTGAATCAGAAAATCCATCCGCCCTTGCTCCTTGAAGGCTTCGTCTCTTCTTGCCACATCCGTAGGGAACTCGCGGCAATCTGTCCGCGCTCGATGCGGGCTGGCCTATTCTCGTCCTGCGTGAGCGCCGATCTTACTGCGTGGGTGCAGCCGGACTCTTTTTCCCTACAAACCCCGCGAGGTTGTCAATCGACTCGAAATTCTCGGGAACCAGTTCCTCGTCATCCACGTGAATGCCGAATTCGCGTTCGAGAAAGCTGACCACGTCGAGCATCCCCAGCGAATCGATAATCCCGCTATCTAGAAGGTTATCGCTGTCTTTGACGTTCTGCTTTCGCGCCAGCGGAAATGTGTCCAGTATGAAACCGCGGATCCGTTCGTTCACTTTGCCGCCTTCGGAAATGCGCGTGCCCAAGTTTTCAGCTTTCACGGTCTCCATCCATGATGAAAAGTCTGTTTGCCGGCAGACCGATGGTCACCAGCGGTTGCGCTTCGCGCGGAGAAAATCCGAGCGCTTCGAGTTGCGCCGCTCGGGGATGCGAAGTCAGAGCTGGAGCGTTGATGATTCCCGCTCCGCGTTCGCGGTTCAGCGCTACGGCTCGAGCCAGCAGGCTCTGCCACAATTCTGGCTCGTCCAATCCAAATAAGTCCGCAATCGTTGCTTCATCGGCGATGCGATCGAAAACCAGGTATCCCCGTAGCTTTCCCTCGCGCTGCGCCGTGAGTATTTCGAATTTGCGGTACGGATGTTCCGAGTATCGCCAATTCAGAAATTCCGCCGAGCGATGCACGAATGTTTCGCCTGCGTCCGCCACTCGATTTGCCAATTCCGAAAACTCTTCGCCCATCGTGCCGTTGTGCAACTCGACCGTCCAGCCGGCCGCTTCCTTCAATTGCCAATCTCGCAATTCCAGCAGTAGATTACCAGCGGCGCTCAAGCCGCGCGCCACGGTTTCGCTCTTCACCCGCTTTGCGATCTGGCGGTCCGCGCGCAGCGGCCTCGCCAGCCGAACCAGGGAATCCTGCGGTGTTATGCCGATCCGCTTATAAACGCCAAGCATGCTGGTGCTCGGCAAGTCGTAGGCGAATTCGAAACCGGCCGATTGCAGGCCGGCGAGCGTCTTGCGCTGCAATTCCAACGCCGGACCCAGGCTGCGAAAGTCTGGCCGAATGCAGAAGTCCCCTAGAACGCAACTCGAAACATTCTTGCCGGCTGCGACGATGCGCCGGGGAAAAACCGCGCTCGCGCCGACGATCATGCCGCTCCCGGCTTCGCATGCAAGCCACGTCCGCGCCACGCCGTGCGGATTGCGCAAGTAAAGCCAATTGAATCGTTTGGCGTCTGCCTGCGGATTCAAGTTCTGACGCAGAAACTCCGTCAGCACCTCGCGCTCAGTTTCCAGATTCGCGGTGCGGATGCTTAAAGCCATCAGCTGCAATGCGCCTTCGGAATACGATCAGTAATCTGCGGTGATCCGGCGCAGCGTTGCATCCGCGCGCTGATGCTCTCGGTGATTCTCAAACGCGTCACAAATCGCATAGACACACGCTCGCCCTTATCTGCATAGACACGCATCAAGAATGAAGCAACCTCCCTGCCAGACACTGTGGTACGATTTAAATCATCTTATTTCAGCATTATATGGGTTTTTGCGACGCGATCAGACCGCGTTGAATGGAGCAGGTGTCGAAAGAGCCGATTTCGGCGCAAACGCCTGAGACGAGGCCCGGAGATCAATATCGCCGTATGAACCGTAGAATCAGTGGTTTACAACATTTGGATAGGTGAAGCGGGCTTCTTTGAGACGGAGAAAATTTATTTCTCAGTTGAGAAATGGCTTTCCTAATTTCATCCGTCCCTAGTCCTCAACCGTGCACAGCAACTGCGGCAACGGTAGATAAACCTAAGTAATTCAGCGGTTAGCTCTCCGTATAACTGCGCGACCTGCACGTCACTTTTGGACAGAAACGTGCATCTCACGCGACGGACCTCCAGGCGGATAGCTCAGTTTGGCAGAGCGCCCCCTTTACACGGGGGAGGTCGCAGGTTCAACCCCTGCTCCGCCTACCACGAGAACGAGTCCGAGAGATGTGCCGGGTTGAAGGCACGCCCGGCGGCTCTGCGTAGCCGCGCTGCTGCCAGCCAAAGGATTTCGCAAAGGTCATGCTGAAGATTGGCGGTCAAAAAGTTCCTCCGCGAACCTTGATGCTCTTCGCGTCCGACGGAATTCTGATCGCGTTGGGTCTGCTCTTTGCTATTACGCTGCGCTTTCATGATTTTCGCGCAATTTTGAATTATTTGCGGCCGGTTCACACCTACTCGCGGATCTTCCTGGTGGTGGCGGCTTGCGGCATCGCCCTCTATTACAACGATCTCTACAATCGCGAGGTCATCGCGCGGCATTTTGAATTGTTCCTGAGGCTACTGCAGGCCCTGGGGACGGCGTGCATCGAGCTGGCCATCCTGTATTACTTCCTTCCGGACCTGAGCTTGGGCCGCGGAATCGCGGTCTTCGCGGCGCCGGCGATATTGCTGCTGCTATTCGGCTGGAGAGTTTTCCTCGAGCACGAGGGAATTTTCCTCGGCGGCCTGGAACGCGTGCTGGTGCTCGGTACAGGCCCGGCGGGAATCTCCGTGGTGCGTCAGATCATCGCCAAGCCCGAGCTGCACATGAAGGTGATCGGCTTCCTCGACGAGAAGGGCGAGAATATCGGGAAGTCGCTCGTAAATCCGGGAATTATCGGCGCGGCCAGCGACCTGGAATCCGTGGTGGCAGCAGAGAGAATTGAGCGCGTGATTCTCTCTCTTAAAGAGCGCCGCGGCCGCACTCCAATGCGCGAACTGCTGGCGCTCAAGTTTGCGGGCGTGTGCGTTGAGGACGCGCACAGCTTCCACGAGCGGATAACTGGCCGGATTCCACTCGAAAACCTGTCGCCAAGCTGGCTAGTGCTCTCCGAGGGCTTCCGCAAGTCTCCATTTCTTCTGGCGGCGAAGCGCACGCTCGACTTCGTGGTATCGGCCATCACGCTGATCGTGACGTTGCCGATCATGGCCCTTGTCGCGGCCGCGATCTGGCTCGAAAGCGGGTCCCCAATTTTGTTCCGCCAGGAAAGAGTCGGCCTCGGCGGCCGCAGCTTCGACATCTTGAAGTTCCGCTCGATGTATCAGAACGCGGAAGCGAACGGGCCATCCTGGGCCGCGAGCGACGACAATCGCATCACCAAGGTGGGCCGCTTCATCCGCAAGTGCCGCCTGGACGAACTGCCGCAACTCTACAACGTCTTCCGCGGCGAGATGAGCATCATCGGCCCGCGCCCCGAGCGCCCCTTCTTCTGCCGGCAGCTCGAGGAAGCCACCACCTACTACGTCCTGCGCCACACGGTGCGCCCCGGCATCACGGGTTGGGCGCAGGTGAAATATCAATATGGCTCGACCATCGAAGAATCGAAGACGAAGCTGGAATACGACATCTTCTATATCAAGCACCTCTCGATCTTCCTGGATATCGCGATTCTGATTGAGACCGCCAAAGTCATTCTGCACGGGCGCGGAGCAAAGTAGAAATGGACGCGACGCGCAAGCGAGCCCCGCAGTCGCAAGGCGGTCAAGCGTAACGAATCGCGCCGCCCTCGTAGGATGAAACGCCGCCACACCACTTCGGATGTTTTGCTTCTCGGTGTGTGGCTTTGCGCCTATGCGGTAATCGTGCGCGTCTTTCGCATGATGCGCTGGTTCGAATCGAATCGCAGCTCGCAAAGGGATTTGAAGGGCGCGGCATGAGCGGGCGCAAACTCACAAACTGGAGCGGGTCGCTTGCCGGAGCAGTCGGATTAGCCGCGCTTTCGATCACGGCATCGTTGGGCGCGCGATCGGGCCGCGGCACCGAGGCAAGATTATTGCCGCCGCAGTCCGGCGGAACTGGCGCATCTGCTTCAATTCCAGCGGCTTTGGGTTGGTTCGAAGTTCCGGATTCGAAGCTTCAAATCGCCTGCCCGCCGAACGATTTCCATGGCACGAAGTACGCCTTCGCCTCGAATTGCTCCGCCGTAATCCGCGCTTGGAGCGGGGGCATCGCCGACACGCGCCGCAACCGTATGCTTCTTTGGGGAGGCGGTCATAGCGACTATGCCGGAAATGAAATTTATGCCTTTAATCTCGGCACTCTTCGGCTCACACGTTTGAACGATCCCAGCCCCATCGCGGAATGCGCTCAAGGCACACCGGACGGCCGCGCCAACACGCGCCACACTTATGGCGCGCTCGCGTACATCGCCCATGCCGACCGCATGTTCGTCTTCGGCGGCGGTTCCTATTGCCCACGCGGCAATTCCTCGAGCGACACCTGGACGCTGAACCTTGAAACTCTCGAATGGAAGCGCATGGATCCGGTTCACGGAGGCTCGCCCAACGGCGAGAATCACGGCACGATCGCGGCCTACGATCCCGGCACGAAACTGGTCTACGTCTGGGACCGCGCCACGGGTTTCTATTCCTACGACTACGATCGCAACGCGTACAAGTTCTTGAGCAGCTTCACGCCGCTGGGGCTTCACGCCAACGGAGTGGTCGATCCCAAGGCCGAACTGTTCCTGGCCTTCGGTGACAGCCAAATCTGGGCCGTGCCGATCGGACCAAAAGGCCGCCATAGCCCACAGGACAAATCAAAGGCCAAAGGCTGCGAGGGACTATCGCGATCTCCTTCACCAGGACTGGCTTACGACCCAACGCTCGACCGCGTTGTCGGATGGCCGGATTTCGGTCCGACGGTATATCTCTACGATTCGGCGACCAATTCGTGTACCGCACAGACCTTTGCCACAAACGCTCCCGAGGATTCCGCGCATACAGGCTCAGCGCGAACCTCCAACGGTACCTTCGGGAGGCTTCAATATTTCCCATCAGCCGACGTATTCGTGCTGGTCAACGATTCCAACATCAATACGCACACGCTGCGCCTGACGCCGCCGCCCGCTGCTTCAGCGGCGCCTCCAGCAGGCAGTGTGCAATGAGATTCAACCGTGTAACCCAAATGGACGCCGTGAATGTGAACCCGATTTCTCAATTGAGGAACAACCATTCAGAGGTTCCATTGACGGCGGCGTTTCGCCGGTTTAACTCTTTATAAACCGGGCTTTTCTATGTGCAAAGATGTGGTACGGCCCGTGCAAGCCACCCTACGATTTGAGCCCTTACTGAGGACTCAGAAGGAGAGACGAACCTTGTTCGCCCCCGCGCTTATCACTAGATCTTTCAAATTCCTGGCGCTTTCCAGCGCCGCGCTTCTTTTTGGTGCGCTCGCAATTCCACAGTCTGCGCACGCTTTCATCTCCGTCGATGGCAGCTCGGGCGCCCGCCAATCTACGGCGCCGGCCACGAAGGACGAGACGCCGAAGAAATCCGGCTCGAAGAAGACTCCGAAAGACACCGACTCGCCGCGCCCCGCCAATCCGAATTCAGCGGATCAGGCTTCCACCGCCTATCGTATCGGCGTGGCCGACCAGATCCAGATTTCCGTATGGCGCGAGCATGATCTCTCGCTGGCGGTAGTTGTCCGCCCGGACGGCGTGATCACCATGCCCCTGCTCAACGATATCTACGTAGTGGGACTGACGCCGAAGGAGCTCGCCGATTCGCTCACCGAGAAGCTAAAGCCTTTCGTCAACGAGCCGCAAGTGACCGTCAGCGTGCAACAGATTCAAAGCCGCAAGGTCTATCTGATCGGCAACGCGGCGCGCCAGGGCGCGTTTCAATTGAACGACAACAAGACCGTCCTGGAGCTCATCGCCGAGGCCGGCGGCGTGACCCAGTTCGCCAAAACCAATTCGATCTATATCCTGCGTATCGTCAACGGCTCGGAAGTCCGCATTCCCGTCCGTTATAAGGATGCGATCAACGGGAAAGGCAAAGACGAGCTGCTGATGCCGGGAGACAAAGTCGTCATTCCATAGGCCGTTTCCGGACGCTTGGATTGAAATGACCATCATGGAAACCCGCACACGAGACTGGACGGTTCGCGCGGTTGTTCTGCTCGCGGCTTGCGCGCTACTGGCGCTGCCGGCAGCGGCCCAAGCGCCGCAGCAAGGCTCCTCGTCCCAATCGGATCCGCAGAATCAGACCACGGGAAACACGCAGAAGCCGCCAAATCCAGACGGCACCGACAATACCGCGCCACCAGACCAGAACGAGCCGATTCCCCTAGTCACCGTTACGCCGCCGGAAACACAAATCACCCAGCTGGGCACGGCCAATTCTTTGCCCACGGCGGGACCGTTTCGCTGGGGCCCGCTTTATCTCGCCGCTTCCGATGTGCGCGGTGCTGTGGATCTCGTCCGGCCGTCGAACGCGGCCGAGGGTCCCGCGCAGAACAACGTTTTGAGCTTGATGGAGACCAGCATAATTCTCGACCAGCCGTTTGGCCGCAGCCGCTTAACACTCCAGTACGCTCCGCGCGTCGCGGTCACCAATGGCCAGGTGGCCTACGACTACATGAATCAGAATGTCGGCGTGACCACCTATTTCCAGCTCGGATCGCGATGGACTCTGGGCCTTTCCGACGTTTTTATGACCACCAGCAACGCGGGCTTGCAGGGCGGCGTATTTGCCGATGCCAACGCTCTGACCTCAACCACTCTGCAAAACGACTTCCTGGATAATTCGGAGACGTTTCTTACAAACGTTGCATCTGCGTCTTTGACTTATGGAATCAGCCCACGAACCTCGATCACAGTGTCGCCGAGCCTCGACTATGACCGTACCAGCGGCTTAACCCCGGCCTTGGGCGGTAACATCTCAGGCCTCAACGCTGGCGTGGATGTTAGGGTCCGGCATCTGTTGAACGCGCGCACCACCATCGGGGCGTACGCGAATACACGGTTCGTCCAGTTCAACGGATTGCTCCCGAGTTCGTCCTATTACACCCTGGGCTTGAGCGTCTCGCGGCAGCTCACTGCGACAACCGGCATTAATGCGGATATCGGCGTGACCCAGTCCGTTTTTGTCGGCCAACAGAAATACTGGGATCTGAGCGGATCGATCTCCTTCTTCAAGACCTTTCAGCGAACACGTTTCTCGATTCTGTATACCCGCGGCCAGCCGACCTCTGGCTACGTAACCAATTACTTGTCCCAGCGCGTCGATGCAATCGCTCACTACCGCGCGACCGCCAGGCTTTCCTTCGATGGCGGCGTCGGTTACCAGGCCGAGCAAGCGAGTACCGACCAAGTGTCTGGCCTGTACGTGACCGGCGAAGTCGACTATATGCTCGGACGGACCTGGAGCGTCTTCTCGACATACGCGTACAAGGTTCAGGACAGCAACAACGTGCAGCTCTATCAAGGCTCGCGGGACTTCGCATCGATTGGCTTGCGTTGGTACCCGAATGCGGCCGGTGGCCGTTAAGTGTTCATTTTGAAGCCATCGCAGCTCGGTCTTGGCTCCGTTTCGCGTTTAGCCACTATCCTGGCCCAGACGCAGGCCTTGGTTTCTGTCTCAAATTTAGACGCTATCTGGCCCCGCGCCGAGCGGAACGAGAAGTTAGATTTGAGAAATAAATTTCCACGCCGCGGCACGTTTGAGACAATCTCACTGGCAGCTCTGGTGTTTGATTCTGTAATCGACTCAAAGGAAACAGCTTAGCTATCTCTGTGAATTTCCCGGCTTGCCTCGATTTGGGCACCGAGTTGCATTAAGCTTCTGCGAAACAATTATTTTTAGGCCAGCACTGTTCGGGAGGACGGAATTGAGCGAATACGGACCAGCCAGCTCATCGGACCGCGGGATGTTCGGCGAGTTCGAACTGAAGGATTACCTCGATATCGCGCGCCGGAGGAAATTGGTTATAACCCTCACGGCCGCCGCCGTCGCTGTGATGATGGCCGTGATCGTCATGCGGCTCCCGAATTTCTACCGTTCTGAAACCGTCATTATGGTGGACGCGCAGCAAGTGTCGCCGAGCTTGGTGCCTTCCTCGGTTACCAGCAGCGTTCTCGACCGTCTTGCAACGATTCAGCAGCAAGTTATGTCACCGTCGCGCCTGAAGAAGGTCGCCGACACGCTGGGTCTCTACCCCGATCTCCGCGGCAAGGTTTCCGACCAGGACATCATCCACAAGATGCAGAAGGCCACAACCATTGAAGTTGTGAATGCCAATGGCCGCGCCATGGGTTCGTTCCGCATTGCGTTCCAGGGCAGCGATCCTCAGATGGTCGCGCGTACCGCCAACGAGCTGGCGAACCAGTTCATTGACGAGAACCTGCGCGCCCGCGAAGGGCAATCCAAGGGCACCACCGAGTTCCTGAACAGCGAACTGCAGGACACCAAGAAGCAGCTCGAGGCGAAAGAAGCGGAAATGGGCCGCATCAAGTCCACCTACATCATGGACTTGCCCGAATCGAAGCAGTATCACCTCGAAGCGCTCACCACTCTGCGCGCGCAACTTCGCGAGAGTCAAGATCGCGTCACTTACGATCAACAGCAAAAATCAGTGCTGCAAGCCATGCTAGCCACTTCCAAGCCGGCCGTGGATCTGGATTCGGACACTTTCGAAAACTTCTCTCCGCTCCAGACTCAAATTCAGAAGACGGAAACGAGCCTTTCCGACTTGCGCACGCACTATGGCCCGAATTATCCCGACGTGAAAAAGCTTCAGGCGCAACTCGACGATTTGAAGGCCAAGAAGGCCGAAGAGGACAAGAACAATCCTCCGTCGCAGACGGCGGTGCCGGTGCGCAAAACCGTCAAGAATCCCGTCATCGACGCGCAACTCCAGAAGCTCGACGAGGAAATCGCCACGGAGACGAAGCGCCAACCCCAGCTTCAGGAAGAAATCGACTTCCATTCCTCCAAGCTCGAGCGCGAGCCCGTCTTCGAACAGCAGATTGCCGGCTTGATGCGCGATTACGACACTCTGCGCGGACATTACAATGCTCTCCTCGACAAAAAGCTCTCTGCCGAAATGTCCACCGAACTTGATGCCAAGCAGGAAGGCGAGCGCTTCGTGATCCTTGATCCCGCTCCGGTTCCGGATTCTCCGGCCGGGCCGAATCGCAGCTTGCTCATTACCGTGGGCGTGGTTCTGGGGCTTCTGGCCGGCTTCGGCCTCGCCGTCGCCATCGAAATGTCGGACGAAACCGTGCGCAGCGAGCGCGAGGCCGAGAACATTATCGGCAAGGGCATCCTGGTCGGCATACCGAACATCTTCACCCGGCAGCAGCGAACGCTGAAGCAAGTGCGTTCCGCCGCCGCTTTGGCTGCCACCGTCGTGCTAGCCGCCGGGCTCGGCTACATGCTTTCTGGTGTCGCTGCGAGGTTCTTCTAAGATGTATCTGTCCTACTTCCAGTTGAAAGAACCGCCGTTCCGGCTCACGCCGGATCCCCGGTTCCTGCACCTCGCCGAGCCGCATCGCGTGGTGCTGACTTCGCTGGTCGAAGGCGTATTGCTTCGCAAAGGCATCATCGTGGCGACGGGCCCAATCGGCACGGGCAAGACGACTCTGCTCCACGCCGCGCTGCAGCTTCTTTCCGGCCCGGCCATCGCCAAGTCGCTGATTTCTTCGGCGTTTATTCTGAATCCGGTGCTGTCGCGCGACGAACTGCTCGAGGCCATCCTCGACGAATTCAATATTGCGGCGACGGGAAGCAGCAAGCCCCGGCGCTTGATGGCGCTGCACCAGATGTTGCTCGAGACCCAATACAAGGGCGGCACCGCCGTCCTGATCATCGACGAGGCGCACCTCCTCACTCCCGAGCTGCTTGAGGAAGTTCGCCTGCTCAACAACACGGATACCTATCACGAGAAATTGCTGCAGGTGATTCTCTGCGGCCAGCCGGAACTCCAGCCGCTGCTGGCGCGCCCGGAGATGAGCGCGCTCCGCCAGCGCGTCGCCAGCCGCTGCGTGCTGCGGCCCTTGAGCTCCGCCGAAACTCGCACTTATATCGCCGAGCGCATGCATGCCGCCGGACTGCGCGGACCTTCGCCGTTCACCGGCCCGGCGCTCGAGGAAATTCACAGTGTCACCAAGGGCGTGCCCCGCTTGATCAATCTGGTCTGCGACGGCGCACTCTCGTTGGGCTTTTCGCACCAGAGAAAACAGATCGCTCCGGATCTCGTGGTCGAAGCGGCGGTGGTGCTTGAACTCACCGACGCTCCGATTGCGCCGCCGGCGCGAACCGGAATCCGGCCGGCGAGTGCGGACAGCACGGCGGTAAAGCCATCTTAGATTTCGTCTTGGGATTCGCGCCATTGCGCGGGAGCAAATGATGAGCAAATTCTTCGATCAAACACAAAGAGCGCAGGACTGGAGCACTCGCGAAGGACTGGCGAAGAAGCTCGAGATCCATCAGGTGCTCGAGTCGGTGAAGGACACCGTCCGGGAAGCCGGCTCCGTTACCACCGACATGAGCGATCACCGCCTCGATCGCTGCCGCAAATTTCTGTTACCGCGCCTCGAAGATGGGCCGGTATTGATGTCTCACGGGGAAGCGAATCACATGGCCGAGGAATGCTATCGCACTCTGCGCACGCGTTTGCTGCGGCTGCAGGCCACTTCCGGAATCCGATCGATTCTCTTCAGCAGCGCCCTTCCCGGCGAAGGGAAAACGCTCACCACGATCAATACCGCGCTCTGCTGCTCGCAGCTTCATGAAATGCGCACTCTGGTGATTGACGGCGACCTGCGCACGCGCGGGCTTTCGAAGCTCATCGGCGCTCCTTCCGGGCCGGGACTCTCCGAGATCCTTGCCGGCAGCGCTCGCTACGAGGACGCGATCTTGAGCACCGACCAGCCGAATCTCTTTGCGCTGGCCGCGGGCTCGCCTTCCGGCGCTCCTCCGGAGCTTTTCGCCGGAAATAACTGGAAGGAATTCCTCGGCTGGTGCGGCGAGACGTTCAAGCTTGTGCTCATCGACGCTCCTCCGATTCTCGGCCTCTCCGACATCGACTTGATGGCCAACGGCTGCGACGGCGTTCTGATGGTCGTACGCGCCAATCGCACCAAGCGCCAGCTTCTCCGCAAGGCTGTCGCAACCCTCGACCCGAAGAAAAACCTCGGTGTCGTTTTCAACGCCACCGATTCCGAAATGCACAAGAGCTACTACCACACCTACTACGCAGGGAACGGACACAATAAATGAGCCACGGATTTCACATCTTTGCTGTAACGGGCCGCGCTGCGGAGCCATCCGCGGCAGGTCCGAATTCTGAGTCCAAGGGGGGCTTTGCGCTCCCCACACCGGGTCCTGGGAGATTTTTCCCGGGAGCCCGCTGAGAGAGCGCAGGAGGACCAGCTTATGTATCCGAATTTAAAACTTGAAATTTTCAAGAAGGGCATTCATCAAAATCAACTCTCACGGGCGGTGGGCATCAATGAGGCCGTCCTCAGCAAGATCATCCGCGGCTACCGCGAACCTTCCGCCAACGAGCGCACGCTCCTCGCGGGATACCTTCGCGCCGACGAGAAGTGGCTCTTCGAGCGTTTCGACGTCGCAGCGGCAGGCTCGAACGGCAATGGCAACGGCGGCGTAGGAATGCAGGAAGCCAAAGATGGGGAATCCTAGCCTCGCCACGCTCCCTCACATGGACGCAGGGAACCGAGAAGTATCCTCTCCCGTGCGTATCCGTGTGTTCGAACCTGAGCGCGCCGCGGAATGGGACCGCTTCGTTCTCTCTGCTCCTGGCGGATCTCCATTTCACCTCACCGGCTGGATGCGCGCCGTGCAAAAGACCTTTGGCTACGAGCCGCGCTACGTCTATGCCGAGCGTGATCAGCAGATCTCGGGAGTGCTTCCGCTTTTTTCAATTTCCAATTGGGTGATTGGCCGCGTTCTGAATTCCGTGCCGTTCGGCGTTTACGGCGGAGTGTGCGCCGCGGATCTCGATTCGCGCAACGCTCTGCTCGAACACGCCAAAGAATCCGCGCAGGCCGCCGGAGTCGATTTCCTCGAATTGCGCGAGCGCAAGACCGAGCCGCTCGAGGGCTTCCATCAGAATCCGCTCTATGTCACCTTCACCACCGAGCTAACTGCGAACCGCGAAGCCAACCTGAAGAAATTGCCGCGCGACACGCGTTACATGATCCGCAAAGCCGAAAAAGCGGGCCTGCGCGCCCAGCACGGCATGGATCAGCTCGCGGAATTCTTCGATCTCTTCGCCATGAATCTCCAGCGCCACGGCACCCCCGCCTTCCCGCGCCGCTGGCTCGAAAATCTTCACGCCGAATTCGGCGACAAGATGGATCTGCTGATGATCCGCAAAGACGACACCCCAGTCGCAGGCGTGATCTCTTTCTTCTTCCGCGACACAGTGCTCCCCTATTACGCCGGGGCCGGTCCCGAAGCGCCGCGTCTCGCCGCCAATAATGCCCTCTATTGGGAGCTGATGAAATTCGCCGCCGACGCGGGAATGCGCAAATTCGATTTCGGCCGCAGTAAGCTGGGAACCGGCTCCTACGATTTCAAAGCGCAGTGGAACATGGCCATCGAGCCGCTCGATTACCAGATTTTGCTCGTGCGCCGGAAAACGCCGCCCAATTTTTCGCCCAAGAATCCGAAATTCGAACGCGCCACGCGCCTCTGGAGCCGCTTGCCTCTCTGGCTAACCAAGCAAATCGGCCCGCGCGTAGTTCGTTGGTTTCCGTAGAGGTTCGCTGGTTTCCATCGTGGTGCGCTGATTTGCGTGAAAATTACCGGTTTTCACCAGGGTCAGGGCTTCGTGGTTTGTCAGGGCACGGCTTCAGCCGTGCCGTAACCGCCGCATAGGCAGTGCGGCTTTAGCCGCTGAGGGGGATTTCTCGCGAAGCCTCTTCGGCTCATTCTTCGATCGGATTTCGAGAAATGAAAGCAGTCGCTCCAACTGAGGCTTCCGCCGCGATTTCTCCGGTTGCCCGCGAGACTTCCACGTCCGCCGGCCCCGCGCCCCTGCGCGTTCTCCACGTAATCGATCGCCTCGATATGGGCGGCACGGAATACGTAATCCTAAAAGTGATGGCCGGCCTCGGCCGCGGCGAATTCGATCATCGCGTCTGCGCCGCACGCGGCTACAACGAGAATCTCCCGCATCTTCAAAAAATGCAGGACAAAATCTTCGTCGCCGGCCGCAATGAATCCAAATTCCAGCTGCTGCTCTTTCGCCTCGCGCGCATCATGCGCGAATTCCGCCCGCACATCGTCCACTCGCGCAATTGGGGCGCCATCGAAGCCATCCCCGCCGCCCGCCTCGCCGGCGTGCCCGTAGCGATTCACAGCGAGCACGGCTACATTCCCGACATGCTCGCAGGCCTGCCCGCGCGCCAGCGCGTAGTCCGCCGCGGCGCCTACGCCATGGCCGACGCCGTCTTCTGCGTCACCGAAGAGCTGCGCAATTATCACGCGCGCCAGGCCTGGCTGGCCCCCGAACGGATCGGCGTCCTGTACAATGGCGTGGACGCCGCGCGCTATTCGCCGCAACCCGAACTGCGTCGCGCCGCCCGCGAGCGCCTGCAAATTCAGCCCGCCAGCCTGGTCCTCGGCATCGTCAGCCGCCTCGTGCCGATTAAGGACCACCCCACGTTATTTCGCGCCGCCGAACTCCTCGCCGCCCACAAAATAGATGTGCGCGTCGTGGTCGCAGGCACGGGCCCGGAACTGGAGCGTCTCGAATCTCTGGTCAATTCCAGTAGTGCGTTGTCAGGCCGCGTTTCGTTCGTAGGCGCCAGCGAAAACGTGCCCGAAATTCTCAACGCGCTCGACGTCTTCGTCCTCCCGTCTCTCATGGAGGGAATGTCGAACACGATTCTCGAAGCGATGTCGTGCGCGCTGCCCGTCGCCGCCACGCGCGTCGGCGGAAATCCCGAGCTCGTGCAGGAAGGCCGCACGGGATTTTTGTTTACGCCGGGCGACGCCGCCCAGCTCGCCGCGCAGCTCGAGCTACTGGAAGGAAACGAAGAGCTGCGCCGTGATTTCGGCGCCGCGGGACGCCGCCGCGTCCTCGAAGATTTCAGTCTCGATAAAATGCTCGCCGGCTATCGCAAGCTCTATCGCGATCTCGCGGCGCGCAAAGGCGTTCTGAAAGAGGTTCGCGCGTAACCCATGTGCGGCATCTGCGGCATTTTCGAATTCGATCGCCACGAGCCTATCGCGCAGGACCTCGTCCATCGCATGAACGAAACCATTGTCCATCGCGGCCCCGATGATGAAGGCATCTTCATTGATGGCGGCCTCGGCTTCGGTTTCCGCCGCCTCAGCATCATCGATCTCAAAGGCGGCCATCAGCCCCTCTCGAACGAAGACGGCAAGCTCTGGATCATGCTCAACGGCGAAATCTACAATTACCCCGAGCTGCGCCAGGATCTCGAATCCCGCGGTCATAAATTCGCCACGCATTCCGACACCGAAACCATCGTCCATCTCTACGAAGAATACGGCGAGGATTGTTTCCGCCGCCTGCGCGGCATGTTCGCTATCGCACTCTGGGATTCGCGCCAGCGCAAGCTTCTTCTCGCCCGCGATCGCGTGGGCAAGAAGCCGATTTTTTACGCCGCCACAAAAAACCGCATCGTCTTCGGCTCCGAGCTGAAATGCATTCTCGCCGCCGGTGATTTCTCGCGCGAAATCGACCACCAGGCCGTCTCCGACTATTTCTCCTTCGGCTATATCCCCGCTCCCAAAACCATATACAAAGCCGCGAAAAAACTTCGCCCCGGCCACTATCTGGTGGCCTCAGCCGACGGCGTTCGCGAAACGCCCTACTGGGATATTTCCTTTGCTGAAGTCGAGCAACATTCGGAAGAAGAATGGTGCGAGCAACTTCGCCACGAACTCTGCACCGCCACCCGCGTCCGCCTGATGAGCGATGTTCCGCTCGGCGCCTTCCTCAGCGGCGGCGTCGATTCCTCCTCGGTGGTGGCCATGATGAGCCACCTGATGAAGCGCGCCGTCACCACCTGCTCCATCGGTTTCGAAGAAGAAGAATTCAACGAAGCGGCCTACGCGCGCGAGCTTGCCCAATATTTCCACACCGACCATCACGAAGAATTTATCCGCCCAAGCGCCGTGGAAGTCCTCGACAAGCTGGCCTGGCATTTCGATGAGCCTTTCGCCGATTCTTCCGCCATTCCGACCTATTACGTTTCCGCCGTAGCTCGCCGCCATGTCACTGTCGCGCTCGGCGGCGACGGAGGCGATGAAAGCTTCGCCGGCTACCGCCGCTACTATTACGACCAGCTCGAAAATCAAATGCGCGGCTATCTCCCGCTTCCCGTCCGCCGCGGAATTTTTGGCCCGCTCGGCCGCGCGTATCCGGCGATGCCGCGTGCCCCGCGTTTTCTGCGCGCCAAAGCCACGCTGCAAAGCCTCGCGCGCTCGCCGCTCGAAGGCTATTTCCACGAGATCTCGCTGTTCCGCGAAGATCTCAAATCGCGCCTGTTCACCGGCGATTTCGCGCGCGGCCTCAACGGCTACAACTCCCGCGACGTCCTGCAGCACTATTACGATCGCGCCCAAACCAACGACCTCCTCTCGCGCATCCAATACGTCGACATCAAAACCTATCTCCCCGACGACATTCTCGCCAAAGTCGATCGCGCCAGCATGGCCGTCTCTCTCGAAGTCCGCGCCCCGTTGCTCGATCACGTGCTGATGGAACTGGCTGCCAAAATTCCGTCATCGCTGAAGTTGCGCGGCCGCGACGGCAAATATATTTTCAAGAAAGCAGTCGAATCGGTTCTGCCCAAAGGCGTCACCACGCGCAAGAAGCAAGGATTCGCCGTACCACTCGGCGAATGGTTCCGCGGTGAACTGCGCGAAACCGCGCACGACGCCATTTTCTCGACCTCGAGCGACGACGGCATTCTCGACAACGAATCGCTCAGAAAAATCTGGGACCAGCATCAGCGCGGCGATTACGATCGCTCGCCGCAACTCTGGGCCGTTCTGATGTTCCGCAAATGGAGGCAGGCCTTCGGGGCCTAGACACGCGATGAGCGGTATCTGCGGAATCCACCAACCCGGCGCCGATTTTTCGCCGGCCGGCATCGAAGCGATGCTCGCCGCTCTGGCGATGCCGGGTGAGTCCGCCCGCGAGACCGCCGCCGGAAAATCCGCCGCCCTCGGCGTAGCCCGCCGCTGGGATTTTCAGCAAGTTGCATCGGAAGATGGCCTCCGCATCGCCGTTGACGCCGATCTGATCAATCTGAAGGAACTCGCAACGCAAATCGGCGAGCCGGGCGCGGCAGCGGCCGGACCAACCAACGCGCCGCTCGCCCACGTGATCGCGCGCCTCTATCGCAAAGAAGGCCCCGCCTTCGTCGCGCGTCTCCACGGCGCCTTCGCCTTCGCCATTTTCGACGAGCGCTCCCAGCGTCTCACGCTCGCCATCGATCGCCTCGGCATCAGAAGCCTCTACTGGAGCCGCGAAGGTGACCGCTTTCTCTTCGCCTCGCGCGCCCGTGGCGTAATCGCCGCGCAATCGCGCCCGAACGAAGTCAATCCCGCCGCGGTAATGCAATTCCTTCTCTTCAGCGTGGTGCCCGCACCGCTCACCAGCTACGAAGGCATCGAAAAACTTCGCCCCGGCCATCGCCTGATTCTCGAAAACGGCGAAGTCCGCCACGAATGTTACTGGGATTTAAATTACGACGAAGTCCCCGGCAGCGAAGCGCATTGGTCCGAACAAGTCCGCGAGGGTATGCGCGCCGCCGTCCACCGCCATCTCGAAGGCCTCCGCGCCGAATCCACCGGCGCCTATCTCAGCGGCGGCACGGACAGCAGCAGCGTTACCGCCTTCCTCTCCGAAAAATTCAAGCCCGCGCGCACGTTCTCCATTTTCTTTTCCGAATCTCGCTACGACGAAATCGGCTACGCCCGCACCACCGCCGAGCTCTTCCACACGCAGCACAACGAGCTTTGCCTCAATCCCGGCGACGCCATCGACGCCATCCCGAAGATCACCGACTACTACGACGAGCCGTTCGCAAACTCCTCCGCCATCGGCTCCTATCTCTGCGCCAAAATGGCGCGCGAGAAAGGCGTCGAGACTCTTCTCGCGGGCGATGGAGGCGACGAACTCTTCGCCGGAAACGAGCGCTACGGCACCGACAAACGCTTCCAGATTTATCACCGCATCCCACAATTTCTCCGCCGCGGCCTGATCGAGCCGCTGGCAAAGCTTCTGCCCGATTCCGAAAGCAAGCTCGGCCTTCCGCGCCGTTATATTCGCCGCGCCAACATTCCCAATCCGCAGCGCATTTTTTCGTACGGCCTATTCCAAAGCCTTCCGGCCCAGGAAATTTTCACCTCCGATTTTCTGGCCGAAGCCCCGTCCAATTCCTGGATGAATATCATCAACGCGCATTTCCAGCGCACGCGCGCCTCGAGCGAACTCAATCGCCTGATGTATCTCGATCTCAAGCTCATTCTCGCCGATAACGACCTCCGCAAAGTCAGCGGCACAGCCGAACTCGCAGGCGTGAATGTCCGCTACCCGCTTCTCGACGATCAGCTCGCCGAGCTTTCGAGCCGCATCCCCTCGCGCCTGAAACTCAAAGGCAGCGAGAAGCGCTACATTTTCAAGCAGGCCATGAAGCCGATCCTGCCGGAAAAAGTGCTCTACAAAACCAAGCACGGCTTCGGCGTCCCGCTCGCTCTCTGGTTCTTGCAGGAGCCGAGACTCAACACGCTGATGCAGGACGTTCTTCGCGATCCGCGCACCCGCCAGCGTGGATATTTCCGGCCCGAATTTTTCGACAAGCTCACGGAACTTCACCGCACCGGCCACACCGCCTATTACGGCGAAGTGCTCTGGTATCTCGTAGCTCTAGAGCTTTGGCACAGGCAGCATCTCGAAAGTCCGCGCGAAGTTGCAGGAGTCCGTTGAGAACGCCATGAGCGCGCGCGAAATCATCGCCACGGGTCTGCTCCGCACCGGCGGATTGCGCCTGCTCGAGCGCGTGGCGCGCTCGTACGAATTTCGCCTAGCCGCTAATTCGCGCCGCCCGCACTGGTCGCGCATCTCCACCGGCAAGTACGTCATCCTCTGCTATCACCGCGTCGGCACCGGCGGAATTCCGTATTACTCCGAACTTGACGCGCAAGAATTCGAAAAGCAGATGCGTTTCCTGCGCAGCCGCTATCGCATCCTGCCTCTCGAGCAACTCGTCCGCGAAATTGCCGATCCGCAATTCAAAGGTCAGGGCGTCGCCGTCACTTTCGACGATGGCTATCGCGGCTTGTACACCGAAGCGCTGCCGATTCTCGCGAACTATCAGATTCCGGCCACGGTCTATCTCATCGGCAACGCCATGGAGACCGGCGAGCCGGCCTGGTACGACAGGATTTTTCTCGCATTGCAGGTCTTTCCGAAAAATATCCTCGAAATCCAGCTCGACACGCCGCGCCGATTTGTTTTCCCTTCGCGTGAGTCGCGCATCGCCGCAGCCGTCGAGATCGTCACGCATTTCCGCCGCGTTCCCGACGCCGAGCGCCGCGCCTGCTGTTTCGCCTTGGAAAACCAGGTCGCGCTCCCCGCCGACGCCCTCGCGAACCGGATGTTAAACTGGACGCAGGTCAAAGAAATGCAAAAAGCCGGAATTTCATTCGGCGCGCACACGATGACGCATCCCGTTCTAAGCCGTCTTGCGCTGCCCGAAGCCGAGCGCGAGCTGCGCGAATCGAAGCGCCTGCTCGAAGACCGCCTGCAAACGCCGGTCCTCGATTTCGCGTATCCCTTCGGCCACGAGCACGACTGCAGCCCCGATGTCGAGCGCCTCGCGGCACGCTGCGGCTTCCGCTCCGCCGTCACCACCACGTGGGGTGTGAATCGCACCGGCGCGAATCCGTTTGCCCTGCGCCGGCCGCAAATTGGCCAGGAAGGCTCGCTGAGCCTCTTCGCCTTCCAGATGAATCAGCTCTTCCTCCGCAACGAAGAGCCGCTCAGCACAGATTCGCTATCGCACCAGCCCGATGCCGTGTCCGTCGCAAATGAGTCGCGCACCCCACGTGCAGCAACGGCCAGCGAGGTCAAGCAAGATGCGTGATTACATCGTCCTCGCGATTATTTTCGCGGCGATTCCGTTCTGTTTCTTCCGGCCCTACTTCGGCCTGCTGATGTGGACCTGGGTCGCGTACTTCAATCCGCATCGCCTCACCTGGGGCATCGCTTACGATTTTCCCGTGGCCATGTGCATCGGCATCCCCACTCTCGCGGGGCTGATCTTCACGCGCGACAGGAATCGCACCATCTTCACCCGCGAAACCGGAATCATGTTTCTGCTGTGGGCCTGGTTCGGAATCACCACCTGGTACGTTTCGAAGCAGGTCGTCTTCTCCGACCACATCCTGCAAGCGCAAGCGATGCTGAACCGCACCAGCAAGATTTTGCTCATGACCGTTGTTACCGTCCTGCTGGTCACCAGCGCGAAAAAATTGCGTTATCTCTGCTACGTGACCGTTCTCAGCATCGGTTTCTACGCCGTCAAAGGCCTGATCTTCGGCATTCGCACCGCGGCGGAATTCCGCGTCTGGGGCCCGCCGGGATCGTTCATCGAAGACAACAATTTCCTGGCCGTGGCCGTGAACATGACTTTGCCGTTTCTTTTCTTCCTGGCGCGCTCGGAAACAAATAAAAAGCTGCGAATGTTTTTTTGGTTCGTTTTTGTGTGCGGCATCGGCTCCGTGTTTCTCTCGTACTCGCGCGGCGGCTTGCTTGGTCTCGCAGTCGTTCTCAGCTTTCTGGCCATAAAATCGCGGCACAAGGTGATGGCCGCCACTCTCGTCGTCGCGTTGGCTGCGATCGTCGTCGCCTATGCGCCGGCCGCCTGGTTCCAGCGCATGGACCAGTTTGCGCACGGCAATCTCGACAATTCTGCCGAGGAACGCCTGGGCGCCTGGCATTTCGCCATCGTGCTGGCCTCGCATTATCCGGCCACCGGCGGTGGCTTCGAAACTTTCACTCACGACCTCTACGCGCGTTTCACACCGGGCGTGGAATTCGCCGGGCCGCACAGCATCTATTTTCAAATGCTCGGAGAGCAGGGCTACGTTGGATTGTCGCTGTTCGTCCTGCTCTTAATCACTTGCCACATCACCTGCTGGAAGTTGCGCCGCCAGAGCCGGCGGCTTCCGCAGCTCGCGTGGATCGATCCTTACACGCAGATGATTCAGGTGAGCCTGCTGGCGTACATGATTTCCGGCGCGTTTTTGGCCATGGCTTACTTCGACTATTTCTGGCAGATCGTGGCCATGACCGCGATCCTCAAGATCTTGTTCCATCGCGATGCGGCGCTGGCTCTCGCCGAGGAAAAGCAGGCGCCGGCGTTTGTGCCGGAAGTGGTGGAATTGACGCTGTCGCATTGATGCCGTTGCACTGATCGAACGATTTTGCGCGCTCGCGCTGGGCGGCGGGCGCCTGAAGTTCACGAACTAAAGGAGCGCACTGTGCTCGTCTCATCCCTTCTCGTCAGGAAATATTTCCGGCGCTGCTCGTCCTGGCTTCCGGTGCTTGCCGCAGCCGTTGTGCTGCTGTCGCCGGGCGTCGCAAGCGCTCAGGTCTGGAACTGGAAGAGCGAAGACGTCGACAAATCCGCCGGCTCGACTTCCATCGCCGTGGATGCCGACGGCAACGTGCACGTCACCTACGGCACCGACGCCGCCGAATGGAAGTATGCATTCCGGCAGGCGGGCACCGCGCGCTGGGACACCACCGTGCTCGCGCCCGGCGCGGTGAACTACGTCAACCTGGCGCTCGATGCTGCGGGCAATCCTCACGTGTGCAGCACGTTTCACCGTCTGAAGTACGCGGAATTCAACGGCAAGACCTGGTCGATTCAGGATGTCGCGCCCGATGCTTCCGACATTCAGTACTCCTGCTCCGTCGGTGTTTCGCCCGATGGCACGCCGCATCTTTCCTGGTACAAAGTCGAAAATCCGGACAAAACTTCCTACGTGCATCTCAAATATGCCTCGCTCGTGGACGGCATGTGGGTGGCGCGCACGGTGGATTTCGATACGCAGACAGGCAAGTGGCATTCCATGGCCGTGGACTCGAAAGGCGTGCCGCACTTGAGTTACGACGCTTACGTAGACGGGCGCATGAAGTACGCGATCTGGATGAAGGACGCGTGGAACGTGCACGTTGTTCAGGCGCGTATTCCCGGCGATCCGGAATACAACATCGGCATGGGAAACGATCTCGTCCTCGACGCGGCCGGGCACGCACACATCAGCTACTACACCACGCACGAATTGCGCTACGCGAGCGAGGCAGGAGATCGCTGGAACGTGCAGACCGTCGATCAAGTGCGCTCGAACGGCGGCTGGCTTTCCTATCGCAGCGCCGTGGTGCTCGACAAGTCGGGAAATCCGCACATCATTTATCAGGACGGTTCTGCGGAGAAGCATGCGTATTGGGACGGCAAGGCCTGGCACGTGCAACTGATCGTTCCTTCGGGGCCGGATGGGAATCGCTTCGCGTCGCTGGCGATCGACAAGAACGATGTTCTCTACGTGAGCTATCGCGACTCGAGCGATGGTTCGCTCAAAGTTGCCATCGGCACGCCGCGCACGGCTCCGGCACAGACCGCCGCGACTGCCACGCCGCAATAAATTCATCACGCCGGCTGATCGGCTGCGAATTTACAATCGGTTGCGCCGCACAAGAACGCCGGCTGGCAGCCCTTCGCCCCGCTCAGGATAAACCGGCGCTACGATGATCTAGCGCGTCGGAGTGTGGACCGCGCTGGGAGCTGGCGCTGCAGGGGCTTCGAGCGGGCGGTGCGCGACGCGGGCGAGAACTTCCGCGAATTGCCGGGCTACCGACGTCCAACTGTAATTCTCTTCCACCAGTCGCCGCGCCGCTGCGCCTAACAGTTCGCGCTTCCGTGAGTCGCGGAGCAATGCTACTACTCGCGAGGCGAAATCTTCCGGCTTGTCGGCGATGATGATGTTTTCCTCGTGCGTCACTGGCAAGCCTTCCGCGCCTAGCGTTGTCGAGACTACCGGCTTGCCTTCGGCCATCGCTTCGAAGATTTTGATGCGCGTGCCGCCGCCGATGCGCAGCGGCACGACGTAAACCGCGGCCTGATCCATGTACGGACGGATGTCGTCCACCGTGCCGGTTACTTGGATGTGCGGATCGTGGGCGGCTAGTTCCCGGACGCGAGCGGATGGGCTGCGTCCTACGATGACGAGCTGCGCGTCGGATATTTCGCGGCGAATGAGCGGCAGAACTTCAGCGACGAAATAGAGGATGCCGTCTTCGTTGGGCATCCAGTCCATCGAGCCGGTGAAGACCATCACGTTTGGTTTTTCCTTGCCGGGAGCGGGGCGGAAATATTCGACGTCCACGCCGGTCTGCACCGTGGTGATTTTGTTGCGCGGCACGAGCTTGGCGAATGTCCCGCGGTCGGTGTCGGAAACGGTGAGAACCGCGTCGGCTTGCTCGAGATAGCGCCGCTCGAGGCGCGCGATGGTTTTGTATTCGCGCCAGGAAACGGCCTTCCAGATTGGATTTTTCGTGACTTCGAAATGGCGCTGCCAGATTTGGGCTTCGACGTTGTGAGTGAAGAGCACTTTCGGAGTCGAGATCTCCCACGGAATCACCGCGCCGGTCAGGAAAAAATCGCAGACGATGACGTCGAAGCGCTCGCGGCCGAGCAGTTCACGCAACTGGCGCGCCACGTGCGGGCGGCAATACTTGGTCATCGAGTAGGGCTGCAGCGACAGAAGATTTTTTGCGTAGCCGATGTATTCGCCGATGCCGTATTTTTCCGGCATCGAGAGCGGAATGCAATGGACGCGGCGGAAATACTTGTTGAGCGCGGGATGCCCGTCGTTTTCGCGCTCGGGATAGAAGGTGAAAAAATCCACCTCGTGCTGCTTGGCCAGCTCTTTGAGCAGATTGAAGCTTCGGATTTTTCCGCCGGTGTCGAGCGGCACCAAGTCGCCGGACTTCACCCACAGAATTTTCAACGGAGGATCCTTACCAGCAAATGCCTTCGTAGCGTTCGTGCTGGGAGACGCGGCCTTTTTTGTCGAGGTGCACGAGGTCGATCAGAATTTGATCGGGGCGCAGCGCGGACGCGAGAGTTTCCTTGTCGATCGCTTTGGTGCCGAGCAGAACGATTTCCGCGGATTGAATCACTTCGCGCGCGTTTTCGTGCAGCAGGCTGCCGACGTGCGGAATCACGTCGGTGATGAATTGCCGGTTCGAGCCGATCAGGCGGCCGAGGGCAACGTTCTGGTCCCAGATTTGAATCTGGCAGCCTTCGCCGAGCAGGCGCTTGACGAGATGCACCAGCGGGCTTTCGCGCAGATCGTCCGTGCCGGATTTGAAGCTCAGGCCAAGAACGCCGACTTTTTTCTTGCCGGTGCGCAGCACGGATTCTACCGCCCGTTCGATGTGCTCGTTGTTGCTGGGCAACAGCGATTCGAGCAGCGGCAGCTTCAGGTCGAGTTCTTTGGCGCGATACGTCAGCGCGCGCAAATCTTTCGGCAGGCACGAACCGCCGAAAGCGAAGCCGGGCTTAAGATACGCAGTGGAAACATTGAGCTGCGTATCCGAGGTGAAAATTTCGGTGACCGCTTGGGTGTCCACGTCGAGCTCTTTGCAGATGGTGCCGATTTCGTTGACGAAGCCGACTTTCAGCGCGTGGAACGCGTTGCAAACGTACTTAACCATTTCGGCGGTAGTCGGCGTGGTGAGATAGATCGGCGTCTTGGCCCACTCGAAAAGCTCGCGGACGGGACCGGCATCGCAGCCAGCGGCCGCGCCGATGATGGTGAAGGGCGGCTCGAAGAAATCGCTCACCGCGGTGCCTTCGCGCAGAAATTCCGGGACGAAGCAAACCGCGAAATCGGGACCGACGCGCTTGCCACTGGCTTTTTCGAGAATGGGCATGGCCACGGATTCGGTGGTGCCGGGAAGAATCGTGCTGCGCAGGACGACCCAGTGATAGGCGTTCTTTTTCTTCAGCGCTTCGCCGATTTCCTTGCAAACGTGTTCGATGCCGCCGAGATCGAGCTTGCCGTTGCGCTGGCTGGGCGTGCCGACGGAGATGAAAGAGATTTCGGTTTCGGAGATGGCGCGCTTCGAGTCGCTGGTGGCGTGCAGGCGGCAGGCGCGCGCGGATTCCGCGGTCATCTCCTCCATTTTCGGTTCGAGGATGGGGCTTTTGCCCTTCTCGAGAGATTCGACTTTCGAGGCATTGACGTCCACGCCGAGGATGTTGTGGCCTTTGTGAGCGAGGCAGGCGGCGGTGACCGCGCCTACGTAGCCGAGGCCGAAGATGCTGACCGAGCGACTCATCTGAACTCCGCGGAGAAACTAGATTTTAGCATTGCGCAGGTTCAATTTTAGCAATGCGGCAGGGATTGCTTCGCGGGAAAGATTGGGTTTGTGTGCAGAATGCCATTCGATTTCTGTTCGCTCTAATCGAAACGAAGGTTCGAATAGAAATGGGCGTAAGTTATTGAAAACATTAGATGGCGGCCTGTTCTAATCGAAACAAAACGCCGAACTCGCTTAGGGTGTTTTGGGGGCGTTGCGATTGCGCTCCCGGGGCGAATTGGTCTCGAATGCTCGACACGGACACGTCCTCCTCTTCTACCCTAGCGCAAATTGCGGCGGAGTCCAATGGTACTGCGTGTGGAATTGGGGCGAAGAAATTGCGGCGATTGGGCGGGATTTGCGTGAGAGGATTTGGGTTTGCGAGCTGGGATTGATTGGCACGCGCGGGTGATGCGGGCGCTTTTCGGTAGAGCTTCACAAAAACGCCGGCTGGCAGCCCTTCGCAGATCAGGACGAGCCGGCGCTACGGGCTTGGGAATACTGTGAACGAATTTGATTTGATATTTATTTTGGCTGGACGGCCGGTGCGGAAGATTTATGGGTTGGAGTTGTTCCGGGCTGGGGTGGCGCCGCGCGTGCTTTTTAGCGTGGCGCGATTTGAGGTGCGGAAGTTCCGGGAGTTGAATTTGCCCGTGGAGTTTGATTTGTTGCCGATTGCGTTGCCGGTTCCGGCGGAACAGAGGCATTTTTTTGTTTTGTTTGGGGGCGGGGGGCCTGAGGTGGAGAGGATAGCGGTAAGACAGTTTGGGACTTTGCGGGAGATTGAGGCGCTTTCGGATTATTTGCTGCGACACCGCGAGATTCGATCGGTATTGGTGGTTACCAGTGCGGTGCATCTGCGGCGGGTGCGGATGTGTTGCCGGGTGATTTTGCCGCGGGAGGTCAATATTCGAATGGTCGCGGTGCCTCGCCGTGGGGAACGGGCGCGAATTGACGCGGAGGATATGGTGGGGGCCGAGCGCGTGGCGACGCCGAGAAAGGCGGCCCGGCTAAAGCCGGGCCCTACGAAACCTTCGGAGCTAGCTTCGACGAGCGAGGCGAGGGCATCGCTCTTGGAATTTGGTACGGAGATGGCGAAGCTGGCTGGGTACCGAGTGCTGTTAGGATTTCGCGGGCGGGCGCGTTCCTAGGATTTCTTGGAAATACCCTTCGATTTCTTCGGCTACTTTGTCCCAAGTGCGTTGGGCGGCGTAGGCTACCAGGGCTGGGCGGTCCCACTCGCGCTTTAGTGCGTTGTCTAGCGCGGCGGTGATAGCTGGGACGTTGCGTTCGACCAGCGTACCTAACTCCGGCGCCGCGATTACTTCGGCTATGCCTCCGGCTCGGGTGGCGATTACCGGGGTGCCTGCGGCTAGGGATTCGAGGAGGACGTTGGGCCAGCCTTCGCGCTCGCTTAGCAGGCAGGAGACGTTGGCGGCGTTGAACCAGGAATTCAGTTCGGCGTGGGGGCGCTTGCCGATCAGGACTACGCGATCCGCGATTTTCTTCTCGCGGATCTGGGCGGTGAGGGCGGATTGATAGGGGCCTTCGCCGGCTATGTAGGCTTTCATGGCCGGGTAACGGCCGGTGAGTTCAGCTACGGCGGCGATTAGCAATTGGTGGCCTTTGTTGGGGTCGAGAGTGCCTACCGAGATTACGAACGGGCCGGGGCCTTCGATGCGCAGGGCGCGGCGGGCTTCGACGCGATCGAGCGGGTGGAAGCGTTGCGTGTCCACTCCGTTGCCGATTACGCGGATTTTATCGGCGGGCGCGCCTGCGGCGGCGGTGGTGGCTTTCAGGGAATTGGAGACGGCCAGGATGCCGTCGGCTTCGTTTAGCGCCCAGCGGATTTTTGGGGCTATGCGCTTGAATTTGGGGAAGACGTTTACGTCGGAACCGAGGGCGGAGAGAACTACCGGGATGCCCAGCTTTTTGGCGATCAGGACGCCGGCATAGCCGTCGGGGTAGATGTATTGGGCGTCGAGGAGATCGTAGGGATTTTCACGGTGGAGTTGTTCTACCGTTTTGTGGGTGCCTAGATACATCAGGCGGCCGTGCCAGGGCATGGAGATTTTGGGGATCAGGGCGTAGCGGGGGTGGAAGATGCGGAGGTTGTCCATGGTTTCCTGTGTGGGGATGCGGTTGTAGGGCGGACGGGAGCCCTTGGGGAGCCAGCTTGGGGCGTAGGGGATTGGGGCTACGAAGTCTACGTGATTGTTGGGGCGGCGGGATAGGGCGCCTAGGCGTTGGAAGGTGAAGATGCCTTGGGTAGGTTGGAGTGAGTTGGGGAGGATGGAGCTGTAGGTTAGGATGCGCATGAGTGGGTGAGATGGCGTGGCACGGGCGGAAGGATACAGGAAATTTCAAATTTGAAATAAAATTTCAGAGGGGGTGCGGCGCGTGAGGAGGTGAATGGCGGGCGGGTTCGCGGCGCGATTACGCGGAGCGGGCGGAGCAAGCCCCGCCCCTACAGTCGGAGGATTACTCATCGCGGAGGATGTTTAGTGGGCTTGCATGATTGGGGTCGAGGGCGGGTATCGGCGGCGACATACGTTGCTGCGGACGTTATAATTATGCGCAGCCAGGAAGCTGCTTCGCAGAACTATCTCCTATGAAAAACGCGCTTAGTTTTGATCTTGAGGACTACTACCACGTCAACGCGTTTGAGAGCGTGAACCCGGAGAATTGGGGACAGTACGCGAGCCGGGTGGTGCAGAGCACGCAGCGGGTGATGGGGCTGCTGGATGAGGCTGGGCGCAAAGCTACGTTCTTCACCTTGGGGGCTGTGGCCGAGAATTATCCGGAATTGATTCGCGAAATTGCGGAGCGCGGGAACGAGGTGGCTTGCCACAGCGACAAGCACCGGCGAATTTTCGAGATGACTCCGGCGGAATTCCGCGACGATACGCGGGTGGCGAAGGATCGCCTGGAACAGATTATTGGGCGCAAAATCATCGGCTATCGCGCGCCTAGTTTTTCGATTACGCAGGATTCGCTTTGGGCGTTTGAGATTTTGGTGGAGCTGGGGTTCCGCTACGATTCGAGTATTTTTCCTGTGGATCATCCGAATTATGGGATGCGGCGCGGGCCGCGGACGCCTTTTCGCGTGCCTACGGCGCGGGGGTCGATTGTGGAGTTTCCGATGCCGACGCTTTCGCTGGGCGGGGCGCGGTCGCCGTTTGGCGGCGGGGCTTATTTGCGGTTGCTGCCTTACTGGTATACGCGTTGGGGGATACGATTTTTGAACGAGAAGGAAGGGCAGCCGGCTTGCGTTTACGTGCACCCATGGGAGATTGATCCCGAGCAGCCGCGGATGAAGGGTAGCGTGACGGCGCGGATGCGGCATTATTTGGGTTTGCGCGGGCTGGAGAATAAGTTGCGCGGCTTGTTGCGCGATTTTGAGTTTCAGACTATGGGGGAATTGATTGGGGAGATGGAGGGGAATTCTTCTTCGAATGGCGGGTTGCCGGAAATTCCTATCGAGCAGATCGGGAAAATCGCAAATCACGTTAGTGTTCGTTGACGGGGCGCGGAATTTTGGGTGGTGGGGCGTTTCGAAGATGCCGGTCTGAAAGGCCGGCGCTACACAAAACTACGGCTTGCGAAGCTGCGGTTGTTGGCTTGGGAGTGCGATGGACTTTATTTCGTTTTCGCTGAACTACTGGGACGATTTGTGGCAGAGCCGCCATCAGATCACCTCTTTGTTAGCGAAAGAGCATAAGGTTTTGTTTGTCACGCCGCCGTTTTCGCGGGCGCAGGTGTTTGGCCCGGAACGCGGAGAATTGCCGGCGAGCGGCGTGGTGCATCGTACGGATAATTTGTACACCGTGGTATTTCCCAAGTGGATGTTTGAGATTTATCGTTACCCGAACCTGGGGAAGCTTTTCCGGCATTTGCGCCAGCGGCATGTCGCGCGAATCATGAAGAAAATGGGGTTTCGGGATACGGTGCTGCTGATCTGGCATCCGCGATTTGTGGATTTGATCGGAGGATTTCACGAATCGGTCACCTGCTATTACGCGGATGATGAATTCTCGAGTTTTGCGGGGTTGAGCGACCGGGACCGCAATCAGATTCTGGAGCAGGAAGACGATTTGCTGCGGAAAGTGGATCTTGTATTTGTGAGCGGCCCGGCGTTGATGGATAAGAAGAATCGCTATGGCAACGCCATCAATGTGCCGATGGGAGCGGATTTCAATTTGTTTTCGAGGAGCCGCGCGGCCGAGACGGTGGTGCCGCCGGATATGGAGGCAGTGCCGCATCCGCGGATCGGGCATATTGGGGTGCTGAACGACAAGATTGATTTCCGGCTGGTGTATGAGATGAGCGTGGCGCGGCCGAACTGGTCGTTTCCCTTGGTGGGGCCTTTGAACGTGAGGAGCGAGGCATTTCGCGCGGATGTGGAATTGCTGCGCGGGCGGCCGAATGTTTATTTTCTCGGCGGCAAGACGCGAGAGATGCTGCCGAATTACATCAAGGGGTTGGATGTGTGCATGTTGGGATACCGGACGGATGGGTGGGCGAAGTATATCTATCCGTTGAAGCTGCATGAGTATCTGGCTTCGGGGAAGCCGGTGGTGGGGCCGCCGTTGATGAGTTTGCGGGATTTTACGGATGTGGTGAGGATTGGGGATACGCCGGAGAAGTGGGTGGAGAATGTTGAAGCGGCGCTTGCGGATAAAGACGAAGCGCTGGCGAAGAGGCGGATCCAGATTGCTTATGAGAACCGGTTGGAGCAGAGGGTTGAGACGATTGTGCAGGCTTTGGAGCGGAAATTGAAGGAAAAGAAGGGCGGGGAGGGGTAGGCGCGGATTTTGCGAAAGTTTTCTTCCGCGATTGATCGAGGATTTAGGTTAGTCAGAGATCGTCGGAGGGCGCAGCAAGCGGCGCCCCTACGGGACGTAGATTGCGCGCGATCGGCCAAACCGATTGAGGATCAGCTAGGTGCGGTGGAAGACACGGAACATCGGGCCCGTTAAATTGGGTAAGTAGGCTTCACGCTCTTCGCGTCCCAGGCCAAAATACCAGGCGCCTACCATTGCCGAAGGTAATACCGCGGCAACCTGCAGGAAAAAAACCATTAGATTCGGGGCGGGCGAGAGCCTTTCGACGATGAATGTGCAGAGACCGAACGGGAGCAGGGAAACCACCGGATAGAACCAGATGGAGCGGGCATATTCGCGGATGGGAATGCCCAGAGTCCGCCTCGAATACCACGGCCAGTAAACGATATCCACGAACATGTTGGGAATGGCAGTGCCCCAGGCGACGCCGACGATTCCCATCTTCTTCACCAAAATGATGCTGAGAATCAGATTGCAAACGCCTTCGGCTATGGCAACCGGAACGACGGGCTTGTGTTTGCCGATGCCGAGGATGGTGGAAGAGAGAACCGCAGCGCCGGCGCCGAAGACCCAGGGGATGCTGAGAATCCAGAGGACGTGATAGGACAGGTCCGCGTAGGACGGACCCATCCAAAGAGAGATGAAGGAATGGCCGCGGATGATGAAGGTGATGAAAATCGGGAGAATGGCCATGGCGCAATAACGCGCGGCTTTTAGGGAGGCGTCGCGGATTCCCGCGGTGCCCGTTTTTACCTCCATGTGGCTGGCCATGGGGGTCATGATGCGGCTGAAGCCGCCGACGAGATCGCGGGCGTAGATGGTGAGATTGCCGGCGATAGCGAAGAAAGTGATCATGCTGACGGGCAGGAAGGCACCGATGACCATGGCATCGGTGTAATAGACCAGGTACGTGGAGGCTTGCAGCAGCAGGGCGAAAACGCCGAACGAGAAAATCAGGGCGACGTGATCGCGGTACATGTGGCCGATGGAGAAGCGCATCTCGGGATAGAGCTTGCGGGTGAACAGGAAGCCGAGGATGAACTCGCCGACGGTGGCGCCGAGTTGAATTAAGGCGAGTGTGATGAGGCCTTTGCCGGATCCCAGGGCGAGTAGAATGGCGACGGCGCGGAGGCCGGTGCTGGACAGGGCGATAGAGTTGTGCAAATCGAAGCGCTGCAGGCCGACGAGGATGCCACCGAAAATGCCGCTTATCAGCGAGATGGCTACGTTCGCGCCGGCGATCAGCACGACGATTTGAGCGGCGCGGAGATAGGCCGGCGGAATCTCGAAATGCGGTACCGCGAGGAGAGCGAAGGCGCCGGAGCCGACGATGGCCAGCAGGCCGCCTACCAGGAACAAGCCGGAGGCCGAGGAAACCGTGCGGCTGGCTTGTTCGTGCTGGCCCTCGGCGTGGAACCGCGCGATGTAGCGCGTTACCGCGCCGCGAATACCCAAATCCAGGAAGCCCAGATAGCCCGTCAGAGAAACCAACAGGACCCAGATTCCGTACGCGGAATTCCCCAGGTGGCGGACGATGAATGGGGAAAGGAAGAAGCTGACGACGCCGCTGATCAGGTAAGTTAGCCAGTTGGTGAGAACGCTGCGCGCCGGATGAGGGACGCGAGAGACTAGTTTGGGACCGGCGGCCGCACGTGAAGTTGTCGCCGTCTGCAGCACCTTTTGTCCTTCCGCGGGGACGTGGAGCGACGAGAAAGTGGCCCGATTCTCAAGTCTAGAGGAGGGTCTGGCGCGGCGCCACACGCGTGCGAGCAAGTGAGTCGAATGAATCACTTGAGAGTACTCCCCCCAATGAGAAAGCAGAGTTGCCCGAACAGGAAAGTTCCGATGGCGGGGCCGTGCTCCCCCATGTCAACGCGGACGAAATGCAGCGTCGCGGTGACGAGCACGTATCACTGGCCCAGATTTTCGGACGCAACAACTCCGGTTCTCTTATACTGAAAACATGTAAGAGGCGCGGCGTTGCTGGGGACGCGCGTCTCGAAGGCCGAAAAGCCCGGAGAGTGTATCAGAGAGCTGTGGAAATCGGGGCGAAATTTACAAAGTGACTGCCTAGTTTTTGCGAAAGGGATTTCCGGGGTTTGTCAGTTTTTTGGTAAGAATGCGCAGGACGGGGATTGGTTGTGAGGGGCAGGCTGAAGGGCTCGCTTATATAGTTGAAAAATAAAGGTTTACGAACTTGCTTGGGAGTGGTGGATGGAACGCGAGCTGCTGGATTCCGAGGTTCTTTCGTTCTAGTACGTCTGCGGCGATTACCGAGATTTGTGACGGGGATCCGAGTCCCGGTGACGAAATTACCTTGAGTTAAGCTTGTGTCGAGCTGTGGAAAATGCGAGAGGGGTTATCTCGCAAACTTCAGGGCGGAGAATCTAATGCGCGTACTCGTTACCGGTCATCATGGATACATTGGCGTTCTGCTGATCCAGATTTTGAAGGATGCGGGGCACGATGTCGTCGGGCTGGACACTGACCTTTACGTGAAGAGTTTGTTTTGCGGGACGGTGCCTGATGTGCCGAGCATCTTGAAGGATATTCGGGACGTGGAGCTGTCCGATCTGAAGGGATTCGATGCAGTGGCACATTTGGCGGCACTTTCGAACGATCCGCTGGGAGATATCAATCCTGAGTTGACCTACGACATTAATTACAAGGCGTCGGTGCGATTGGCGCAATTGGCGAAGCAGGCTGGGGTGTCCCGGTTTATTTTTTCGTCCTCGTGCAGCACTTATGGAGCGGCGGGGCAGGAATTTTTGACTGAGGAAGCTACTTTCAATCCGGTGACGCCTTACGCGCATTCGAAGGTGCTGGTGGAGAAAGAATTAGCGCCGCTGGCGGATGCAAAGTTCAGTCCGACCTCTTTGCGTAATACGACGGCTTACGGAGTATCACCGTATTTGCGGTTCGATATCGTGCTGAATAATTTGGTGGCTTGGGCGATGACTACCGGGCGGGTGCTGATCAAGAGCGATGGATCGCCGTGGCGGCCGATGGTGCACATTGAGGATATTTGCCGGGCGTTTCTGGCAGTGATGGAGGCGCCGCGGGAAGTAATTCACAATCAGGCGTTCAACGTGGGGATCACCGAGGAAAATTACCAGATTCGCGACATGGCCGAGATTGTGCGGCAGACGGTGCCGGGTTGCCGGATCGAATATTCGCCCGATGGCGGGCCGGACACGCGTTGCTACCGGGTGGATTTCAGCAAGATCAAGCGGATGCTGCCGAATTTCAAGCCACGCTGGAATCTGCGGATGGGCGCGCAGGAACTTTATAAGGCGTGCAAGGATGCGGATTTGAAGCTCGAGGATTTTGAAGGGCCGCGTTACAAGCGCATTGACCATATCCGGCGGCTGCTGGCGACCGAGCAGCTTGATGCCAATCTGCGGTGGCAGACGCCGAGCCGCGTCTGAGGCGCGAGGGCTGCGGTGAATGGAGTTTGTGTAGGGGGCGGAAAAACACGACCTCAGCGGCTAGAGCCGGCGCATTTTGCGGCAGTTACGGCACGACTGAAGTCGTGCCCTGACAAAGACTTTAGGTTCTCACACTGAGTTGAACGGAGTTGGGCAAGGCGAGGATTGATATTCACTGAGACATATTTGAAGGGCGCGTTTGTGCTTGAGGCGGACCGACGCGAGGACGATCGGGGATTCTTCGCGCGGACCTTCTGCGAGAAGGAATTCGGCGAGCACGGTTTGGAGCCGCG
This sequence comes from uncultured Acidobacteriota bacterium, assembly GCA_963812645.1. GTDB lineage: Bacteria > Acidobacteriota > Terriglobia > Acidiferrales > UBA7541 > Palsa-147. Next base: position 148,175 of record CAWEVU010000007.1, on the reverse strand, counting down.
CGTCGCGCAGTGCAACATTTCGTTCAACCGGCGGAAGGGGACGCTGCGCGGGATGCACTACCAGGCGGCGCCGTTTGAAGAGGCGAAGCTGGTGCGCTGCACGATGGGCGGAATTTTCGACGCGATTATTGATTTGCGGCGCGGGTCGCCCACGTTCAAGAAGAGTTTTGGCGTCGAGCTGACGGCTTTGAACCGGCGGATGCTGTATATCCCGCGGGATTTCGCGCACGGGTTTCAGACGCTGGAGGACGATACCGAAGTTTTCTACCAGATGTCGCAGGTGTATTCGGCGGAACATGCGCGAGGCGTGCGCTGGAACGATACGGCTTTCGGAATCAATTGGCCCGCGGATGAAAGAATCATCAATGAGCGCGACAAAAACTATGCGGACTTCCGCTGAGCGGGAGATGCAGGCCGAATTGACGAAGACTCCGCCGACAAGCGTCTTCGATCTCGGGCCGGGGATTGATCCGGCGGAGATTGGGCGGCGGATCTACGAATTGATTGCGGAGCTTTATCCCATTTGCCGGAGCATTACCGGCAATGGATTCCGGAAGACGATGTCGCTGCTGCAGAAGCAGATTCCCTTGACGGTGCACGAAGTTCCTACCGGGACGCAGGTGTTTGATTGGACTGTGCCGCGTGAGTGGAATATTCGCGATGCGTACGTGAAGAATTCGCGCGGAGAACGGGTGATTGATTTTCAACACTCGAATTTGCACGTGCTGAACTATAGCGTGCCGATTTCGCGAAAGATGCCGCTGGCGGAATTGAAGGAGCATCTGTTTACGTTGCCGGACCGGCCGGAGTGGGTTCCTTATCGCACTTCGTATTACAGAGAAAATTGGGGATTTTGTCTCAGCCATAATCAGCTGCAGAAGCTGCCTGACGGAGAATACGAGGTTTGTATCGATTCAACGCTCGAGAATGGATCGCTGAGTTATGGCGAATATTTTTTGGCCGGCGAGTCGACGGACGAGATTCTGATTTCTTGTCACTCGTGCCATCCGTCGCTTTGTAACGACAATCTTTCGGGCGTTTCGATCGCAGCGTTGCTTGCAAAATCGCTTGCTGGGGCTTCGCGGCGGTATTCGTATCGCTTCTTGTTTATTCCGGGAACGATTGGATCGATCACGTGGCTCAGCCGGAATGAAGATGTGGCGCGGCGGATACGGCACGGATTGGTGCTGGCTTGCCTGGGTGATCGCGGCGGGATGTCATACAAGCGCAGCCGGCGCGGCAATGCAGAGATCGATCGCGCGGTCGTGCAGGTGCTGCAACATTCGGGAAACGCGTTTGCGGTGAGGGATTTTTCGCCTTATGGGTATGACGAGCGGCAGTATTGCTCTCCGGCGTTCGATCTGGCTGTGGGATGCATTTCGCGAACGCATCATGGGAAATTCCCTGAGTATCACACTTCGGAAGACAATTTGAATTTTGTGCTGCCTGAGTCTCTGGGAGATTCGTTCAGCAAGATTCTTGCGGTGTTGGGCGTTCTTGAGGAGAACTTCGTTTACGTGAATCAGAGTCCCAAGGGCGAGCCGCAGTTGGGGAAGCGCGGGCTTTATCGAAATATCGGCGGTCATGTGGATGCTGAGGCGCGGGAGATGGCGATGTTGTGGGTTTTGAACCAGTCGGATGGAAAGCACGGGTTGCTCGATATTGCGGAACGCTCGGCGATGCCGTTTGAGCAGATTCGAAGGGCGGCGCGGGAGCTTGAGGAGCATGGGCTACTGAAGAAGATCGGCCAGGTTTGAGAGCTGAAGAAACAAAACCTCAGCGGCTAAAGCCGGGTTGGTTTTGGTGGTTTTCGGCACGACTGAAGTCGTGCCCTGACAAATCATATTCGGGAGAGTTACGGTGGCGTCGCGAACTAGTGAAGAGACAGAGATGAAATTTGCTAAGTCGAAAGAGCTGCAGCCTAAGGCGCATGCGCGCATTCCTGGGGGCGCGCACACGTACGCGAAAGGCGACGATCAGTATCCGGTGCTGGCGCCGGGGTTCATCGCGCGGGGGCAGGGATGCCACGTTTGGGATGTGGACGGCAACGAGTTTATTGAATACGGAATGGGATTGCGCGCGGTAGGGCTTGGCCATGCGTACAAGCCCGTAATCGAAGCGGCGTACCGCGCCATGCAGCTCGGGAATAATTTCACGCGGCCTTCGCCGTTAGAATTGGACTGCGCCGAAGAGCTGGCGGGGCTGATTGAAAGCGCCGAGATGGTGAAGTTCGGGAAGAACGGCTCGGACGCGACGAGCGGTGCCGTGAAGCTCTCGCGGGCTTACACCGGCCGGGATCTCATTGCGCGGTGCGACCAGCCTTTCTTCTCGGTGGATGACTGGTTCATCGGCAGCACGCCCATGTCGGCTGGGATACCGAAGGCCATCCAGGATCTCACTCTGCAGTTCCACTATAACGACATTGCCAGCCTGCGGAATTTGTTCGAGCAGCATCCGGGAAAAATCGCTTGCGTGATCATGGAGGCGGCGACTGCCGTTGAGCCACTGCCGGGATTCCTCGCGGACGTGCAGAAAACCTGCAAAGAGAACGGTGCCGTCTTCATTCTCGATGAAATGATCACCGGATTTCGCTGGCATCTCGGCGGCGCGCAGAAATATTACGGGATCACGCCGGACCTATCGACATTCGGAAAGTGCATCGGCAATGGGTTTTCGCTCGGGGCGCTGGTTGGGAAGCGCGAAATCATGGAGCGCGGCGGGATCGAACATGCGCACGAACGCGTGTTCCTGCTTTCGCTCACGCACGGGGCGGAGAGCCATTGTCTGGCGGCAGCGATCGAGACCATGCGCACCTACAAGCGCGAAAAAGTTGTGGAGCAATTGCACAAGCAGGGCGAGCGGCTGCGGAACGGAATCAACAAGGTCATCCAGGAACTGCATTTGGGAGGCTATTTCGAAGTTCTGGGGAAAGCGCCGAATCTGGTGTACGCCACGCGCGATCCGGAAAAGAATCCCTCGCAGCCCTATCGCACACTTTTCCTGCAGGAAACAATCCAGCGGGGGTTGGTGGCGCCGTCACTGGTGGTCAGCTATTCTCATAGCGATGCGGATATAGACCGGTCAATAGAGGCGATCGGCGAAGCTCTGGTTGTGTATCGCAAGGCGCTGGAGGACGGCGCTGAGAAATATTTGGTGGGCCGTCCGGTGAAGCCGGTTTTCCGTAAATTCAATTGAGCAGGCAGTTCTTTCTGCCGGAACCCATACTTTTTTCAGGGCGGATTTAGCTATGGTTACGAGCAAGACGCGCATTCCCAGCCGGGCTACGTCTTCGCGGAAGCGAAATGGCGCGAGCCCTGCGGCGGAAGCGGCGGTGAAAACGCAGTCGACGGGCTCCGGAGAAACACGGGGCGCGGCGGAGCAGAATCGCTGCCGTTTTTGCGGGAGTTCGCTGAAGCATACGTTTGTGGATTTGGGGATGTCACCGCTGTGCGAGAGTTTTCTTAGCGCGGATCAGGTGAATCAGGGCGAAGTTTTTTACCCTCTGCACGTGTATCTCTGCGACAAATGCTTTCTCGTCCAGCTTCAGCAATACGTGAGTGTGGCTTCGATTTTCGAGGAGTATGCCTACTTTTCGTCGTACTCGGATAGCTGGCTGGCGCACGCGAAGAAATATACCGAGGACATGATCGCGCGGTTCGGGCTGGGCCAGAAGAGCCATGTGGTCGAATTGGCCAGCAACGATGGTTACCTGCTGCAATATTTTGTGGGGCGCGGAGTTCCGGCGCTGGGGATCGAGCCGGCGGCGAATGTGGCAAAGGCGGCGGTGGCCAAGGGCGTGCCGACGCTGGTGAAATTTTTCAACGAGGGATTGGCCACGGAACTGGCGGGCGACGGCAAACGCGCGGATTTGCTGCTGGGGAACAATGTTCTGGCGCAGGTGCCGGATCTGAACAGCTTCGTCGCCGGAATGAAGATTTTGCTGAAGCCCGGCGGCGTGATTACCATGGAGTTTCCGCATTTGCTGCGGCTGATCGAAGAGAATCAGTTCGACACGATTTACCACGAGCATTTCTCGTATTTTTCGTTTTTCACGGCGGAGAAGATCTTTGCGGCGCACGGGATGCGGCTTTTCGACGTGGACGAAATTCCGACGCATGGCGGATCGCTGCGAATTTATGGTTGCCACGCGGAGGATGGAACGAAGCCGGCAAGCGCGCGGGTGAGAGATTTGCGAGCGCGCGAAGATGCGGCGGGGATCAGCGGGCTGAAACTCTACAGCACATTTACCGAGCAGGTGAAGGAGACGAAGCGGGCGCTGCTGGAATTTCTGATTGATGCCAAGCGCGCGGGCAAGACGATTGCGGGCTACGGCGCGCCCGGCAAAGGGAACACGCTGCTGAATTACTGCGGGATTCGCACGGATTTCGTGGATTACACCGTGGACCGGAATCCTTACAAGCACGGGCGCTTTTTGCCGGGGACGCACATTCCCATTCATTTGCCGGAGCGCATCCGCGAGACGAAGCCGGATTACGTGCTGATTCTGCCGTGGAATTTGAAAGACGAGATAATGCAGTTGAACGCGTACATCCGCGAGTGGGGCGGGAAATTCGTGGTGCCCATTCCGCGCGTGAAGGTTTATTCGTGAGGCGAGGAGGACGGCTGTGAAGGTGGTTCTTTTCTGTGGAGGGCTGGGGCTGCGCATTCGTGATTATTCCGAAAGCGTGCCGAAGCCGTTGGTGCCGATTGGGACGCGGCCGATTTTGTGGCACGTGATGAAGTATTACGCCCACTACGGACACCGGGATTTCATTTTGTGCCTTGGTTACCGGGCCGAGGCGATCAAGGAATTCTTTCTCAATTACGACGAGTGCCTATCGAACGATTTCGTTTACTCGGAGGGCGGCAAGAAGCTGCTTCTTTCGCACAGCGACATCCATGATTGGAACATCACGTTTGCGAACACCGGGATTGACTCGAATATTGGCCAGAGATTGAAGGCGGTGAAGAAATATCTGGAGGGCGAGGAAGTTTTTCTGGCGAATTATACCGACGGGCTTACCGATTTGCGGCTACCGTCGATGATCGAGCAGATCGACAAGCACAAGGCCATTGCGACGTTTTTAAGCGCGCGGCCGAATTTGAGCTTTCACGTTGTGACTGCGGCGAGCAACGGAATGGTGGACGGCATCCGGGAGATGACCAAGGCGAACATCCGCATCAACTCCGGCTACTTCGTGCTGCGCAAGGAGATTTTTGATTACATCCGTGAAGGCGAAGAGCTGGTGCAGGAGCCATTCCAGCGGCTGATTCAGGAAAAAAAGCTGGCGGCGTATGAGTACGACGGCTTTTTCCACGCGATGGATACGTTCAAGGACCGGCAGTTATTGGAAGATCTGCTGGCATCGGGCCACGCGCCGTGGGAAGTATGGAATTCGCCGGCGGCAAAAAAGGAAGATTCGGCGCCGCGGCGCGATACGAAAGAACGATCGCAGAAGCCGCGCGGGCGGGCTCGCCTGAGGGACGGGCGTGCTTAAACTGAATTTTGGCGGCCGCAAGCAGGAATTTCGCAAGGTGCTGTGCCTCGGAGCGCACTGCGACGACATCGAAATCGGATGCGGCGGCACGATTCTGAGACTGGCGCAGGAAAATCCGAGGCTCGAGTTCACCTGGGTGGTCTTCAGTTCGAATCCGAAGCGGAAGCGCGAGGCGCTGAAAGCCGCGGGGCTTTTTCTCGAGGGAGTGCGAAAGCGGACTGTGGAAGTGAAAAGTTTTCGGGACGGGCACTTCCCGTTTGTGGGATCGAGGATCAAGGAGTACTTCGAGCGGCTCAAGTGCCGAATATCGCCGGACTTGATTTTCACGCACTACCGCGACGACCTCCATCAGGACCACCGGCTGATCTCCGACCTGACGTGGAATACCTGGCGGGATCACATGATTCTGGAATACGAGATTCCGAAATACGACGGCGACTTGGGTTCGCCGAATTTGTTTGTGGATTTGGATGAGGCGCTGTGCGCGCGGAAGATTCGATCGATTTTTGCGGCGTTCGGCTCGCAGACGAATCGCGTTTGGTTCACCGAAGATACGTTTCGCGCGCTTTTGAGAATTCGCGGGATGGAATCGCGGGCCCTGGGCGGCTGCGCGGAGGGATTTTATTGCCGAAAGGCGCTTCTGTAGAGCGGCGTTGAGCGGAGTTGCACCAATGGCAATGCATCGGGACGAGATTCGCAATTGACGGCATCGAGGCAAAGGCTGATTGGGAATGTACAAGGGAATCCTGGAACTGATTCAGCGGGGCGATCTTCTCTACATCATCACGTGGAGAGAGATCAAGATCCGCTACAAGCAATCGGTGATGGGATTTTTGTGGGCGATATTGCTGCCGGCGGTGATCGTGGCCGCAGGAGTGATCGTGCGCTACGGCATGTCGGCGCTTTCGGGGAAGCCGATTGTGGCGGCGGAAATCGCGGGAGTGACGGTGAAAGGATTGGTGTGGGCGTTTTTTGCCAGCACGATGCGATTTTCTTCCACCAGCCTGATCGGCAATCCCAATCTGATCACCAAAATTTACATGCCGCGGGCGATCTTTCCGATCGCCGCCACTCTCTCGCAGCTTTTTGATTTCGCCATCGCGTCCACCTGCTTCGGAATCGCTTTGTTGGTCATCCGGTTTCGCGTGAGCTGGGAATTGTTGTGGGTGCCTGTGCTGCTGGCGATTGTGGTGGCGCTGGCGATTGGCTGGGCGCTGATTATATCGGCGGCGTCGCTTTTTTTTCGCGATGTGAAATATCTCGTGGAAGTAGTGATCACGTTCGCGATTTTTATCACGCCGGTTTTCTACGACGTGGAAATGTTCGGGAAGTGGGCCAATTACCTGCTGGTGAACCCGCTGGCAGCGCCGATCGAGGGCCTGGAGAAGTGCATCGTTTACCGCAGCGCACCGGATTTGCATTGGCTTGCGTATAGCGCGGCGTTTGCGGCGATCAGCTTGCTGGGAGGCTTCTATTTGTTCAAGAAGTGGGAGCCGATGTTCGCGGAGAGCATTTAGTGGCGGCGAACGACATTGTATTGCGCGTGGACGATGTCTCGAAGAAGTTTATTCGAGGGGAAATCCACGATTCGCTGCGCGATCTGGTGCCTGCATTCGTCTCGCGGGTGACCGGGCGCAGCCGCGCGGATGCAGCGAAGCGGGATTTTTGGGCGCTGCGGAATGTGAGCTTCGAGCTGGGGCGCGGCGAAGCTTTCGGAATCGTCGGCGCAAATGGCGCGGGGAAGAGCACCATCCTGAAGCTCATCAGCGGTGTGATGTCGCCGACGAGCGGAAGGATCGAAGTGAACGGAAAGCTGTCGGCGCTGATTGAGGTGGGCGCAGGCTTTCACCCCGATCTCACCGGGCGCGAGAATATTTATTTGAACGGGGCAATTCTGGGGATGACGCGCGCGGAGATCGCTCAGAAATTCGATTCTATCGTGGAATTTTCAGGGTTGGCGGATTTTATTGATACGCCGGTGAAGAGATATTCGACCGGGATGTACGCGCGATTGGGGTTTTCGGTGGCGGCGCACGTCGACCCGGATATTTTGATCGTGGATGAAGTCTTGAGCGTAGGCGACATCGTGTTTCAGAACCGCTGCCTGGAGAGAATGAACGCGATCATTCGCGGCGGGGCGTCGGTGATATTCGTGTCGCACAACTTGCGTGCCATTGCCGAGCTTTGCCCGCGCAGTATTTTGCTGGAGCGAGGAAAGATTGTGGAAGCGGCGTCGAGTTCCCAGGTGATCCGGATGTATCTCGAGCGCAGCGGGGCGCAGGCGCGCGAATCGGAGTCGAAGGCCGTGCGCGTGTCACAGGTAAGAGTCCGGGGAATAGGCCACGAAAATGTCGCGTTCGAGTCTGGGGAAAAGGTCTATGTGGATGTGGAAGTGGAATGCGCGGGAGATAGCGAGCCATTCTCGGTCGTACTACTGGTCAACGACGACCGGCAGTACGAAATTTTCCATACTTCGACGGAGTATTTGGGATTTCCGCCGATTGCGATGAAGCCCGGCGAGCGATTCGCGTGCACGTTTGAAATGGACCTGAACCTTGCGGGAGGCACCTACTATTTCGGCATCGTGCTGTTTCGCTTCAACAACGAAAAAGTCATGGACAGGCTCTATCCCGCGGCGACGATTTTTGTGAATTCGAGTCCGGGTGCGCGCGGTGTGATGAATCCCTTTCCCAAGGTCACTGCGTTTGGCCCGGTGAGCGCTCCCATGGAAAGGTCCGTGAGATAAGGCCCGAAATGCCCAACCGGAACGCGAAAATTCGGCCGCCTAACCTCCACGCGGGAGAGATCGTCGAAGTCCGCAGTGAGCAGGAAATTCTGGCGACGCTCGATGAGCGCGGCGGAATCAACGGCATGCCGTTCATGCCGGAGATGCTGGAATTCTGCGGGAAACGGTTCCGGGTATTCAAACGCGCCGACAAGACCTGCGACACGATTAATCTCACTGGCTCGAGGCGCATGTACGACATGGTGCATCTCGAGGGTTTGCGATGCAACGGCGGAGCACATGCCGGATGCCAGGCGATGTGCCTATTTTTCTGGAAAGAAGCGTGGCTGCGGCGAGTTGAGCGGGACGAGCCGTTCTCGCAGCCCGGGGACCGCGCCGATGATTCGCGCCCTGCTGCGCCGCTGCGCTGCAATCACGATCAACTCATCCAGCTAACCCAGACGCAAGGCGCGGCGAGCAACGGCGAGATTCACTATCGCTGTCAGGCTACGGAACTGCTGCACGCGTCCGAGCCGCTGCCCTGGTGGGACGTGCGGCAGTACGTGCGCGAAATCCTTTCGCAAAATGTGGGAGTGCTGGACGTCCTGAAATCCTTATTTTTCCGGGCGTTTTACCGGTCGGTCCATACTGTGGGATACCGCGCGCAGCTCGCGATGTACAACACGGTTCAGCGATGGCGCGGCAGTGAGCCATTTCCTTTCCTCGCCGGAACGCTCGACAAAACGCCACACGAGACGCTCGATCTTCAGCCCGGAGAATTGGTGCAGGTGAAGCCTTATAGCGAGATTTTGACGACGCTGAACAAGCGGAACCGCAACCAGGGGCTTTCTTTTGATGCAGAGATGGTGCCCTATTGCGGAACCGAGCGGCGCGTGCTGGCGCGCGTCGAGCACATCATTGATGAGCGCACCGGGCGGATGGTCACCTTTACGAAGGACTGCCTCATCCTCGAGGGCGCGGTGTGCTGCGCGAAATATAGCGACCGGCGACTGTTCTGCCCGCGAAGCATTTATCCTTACTGGCGGGAGATTTGGTTGAAGCGCGTGGAAGAGAAGCCGGCGGAGAGGCGCGAAGAATTGGCCGGCAGGCGCAAGGTATGATTTTTTCGGCGGCGTAGAAAACAAGGGACGGCGGCAGGTGATTTCGTTTTGCACGTCGCGGCACAAAGACACCGGCTGGCAGCCGGCGCTACGGCTGCTCTAGTGATTGGCCGGTTGGGTAGATTTCTTCGCGCTGTTTGGCGGCGGCAGCGCGAACGCCATTATGCTGCGGCCTGCTGCTACGGCCAGATACTGACGCCCCGCAATCTCGTAGCTCACCGGTCCAGCCTGAACCACTCCGCCAACCTCGAGATGCCAGAGCTCTGCGCCCGATTCGGAATCGAGAGCGAAGACAGTTTCAAGATCTCCACCGAAAATAATTTTTCCTGCGGTGCTCAGCAAGCCGCCCATCTGTCCAGGCCGTTGCCGCGGCGGGCGAAAATACTGCCAGCGCACGCGACCGGTGGCGGCATCAAGCGCCTTGACGGCGATCTTCATGTTCTCGTTGGGGAGCATCATGGCATCGCCGCCGAGATTCTCGCCCTGATCGTCGACCGGCAGATCCGGACGCGCGTAAAAGATGCTTCCACGATCGATGGTAGGCACAAACATCGCCTGCGAGTCGGGGTCGTAGGCCGGAGACCACCAGTTCGTGCCGCCAGTGACGCTCGGATAGACGACCGCGCCCTCGCGGCTGGGGATCGATTCCGGACGGACTTTCGGGCGGCCTTTATCGTCCAAGCCGTCGGCCCAGGTTTGCGTCACGTAGGGCGTTCCGGAGAGAAATTCACCGGTGGTGCGATCGAGAACGTAGTAGAAGCCGTTGCGATTGGCCTGCGCGAGTAGCTGGCGCTTCACGCCTTTGACATCGGCGTCGAAAAGGACGGGAATCTGGACGGCATCCCAATCGTGCAGGTCGTGCGGCGTGAACTGGAAATACCAGCGCAGCTTTCCGGAATCTACGTCGATCGCCAGCATGCAATTGGAATAGAGATTGTCGCCCGCGCGTTTCTCACCGTAATAGTTCGGCGAAGGATTTCCGGTGCCCCAATAGATGAGCCGCAAGGCGGGGTCGTACGATCCTGTGAGCCACGTAGGCGCGCCGCCGTCTCCGCCCGGATCGCCGCCCCAAGTATCAATGCCGGGTTCACCGGCCACAGGCACGGTGTAGAAGCGCCAGCGGCGGCGGCCGGTCGCAGCGTCGTAGGCGTCGATGAATCCGCGAATGCGATATTCTCCGCCGGCGACGCCGGTCAAAACCATATCGTCGATGGCCAGAGGCGCGCCGGTAATCGAATAACCGGTTGAGTGATTGGCAGTTTCTACGTCCCAGAGCACGCGGCCCGTCGCGGCATCGAGCGCGACGAGGTGCGCATCCAGGGTGCCAACAAAGACGCGGTCGCCCAGCACCGCGACGCCGCGATTTACGGGCCCGCAACACAACAGAATGGGCGACGGAAGGTCGCGCGTATAGGTCCAAAGCACGCGGCCCGTCGCGGCATCCAAAGCCAGAAGGCTACCCGGAGGCTCGGTGACGAACATGGTCGAGCCGCGAACAATGGGCGACGTTTCGACCTTGTCTTCGGAGGTCGAGAGCTGGCGCTGCCATTCGACGCGAAGCTGGCCGACGTTTTCACGGGTAATCTGGCGCGAACGCGAATATCGCTGGCTCGTGTAGGAGCCTGAGTACGTGAGCCAATCCGCGGTCTGATTGCCGGCATCGCGCAACTCGGCGGGAGCGACCGGCTGAATGGATACGGGCGCGGAACCAGGCTGCCCGGATTTTCCGTCCGAATTATGCTGGATGAGTTCGGTATTCAAATAACCGACGAGCTTCCAGGCATCGTCGCGAGGCATCTTCCAGGCCGGCATTGCTGTTCCGGGCAGCCCAAGAGTGATGGTCTGATAGAGCGCCCAGTCGCTGCGGCCGCGCTTGAAAACGTGGTCATGCAGGTCCGGGCCGCCTGGGCCGCCATGAGCGCCATCGCCATGGCAGGCGCTGCATTTCTCACGGAAAATTCGATCACCGGCATCCACGTCGCTTTTCGAGTGAAGCGGATTGGCGACTGCCTCGAAGGGATTGCGCGATTCGGCCAAGACCTCGAGATCCACGGTGCTTCCGGGACGGAACATCCAGCGCAGATCGGACCACTCGATATCGTTCAGGCGGCCCGTAGCTTTGTCGAAAGCAATGATCGCGCGCCAGCGGAGCGGGCGAAGAGAGGCGATCGCAACCAGCAACACGATTGCAGCCAGAGCCGCGGCCACGATTATTTTTCGAAGAATCCGCCTAGTCCCCATCGCCCATCTCGATCCTTGGCTCCGTTCGCAGCACACGCACCATCATCCGGCGCGAAGTATCAGTCCCAGGTTCGTTCGTGCCTTCAGCCGTAACGATTTCGAGTTTCAGCGGGAAAAAAGCGGCCGCAGAGTCTCATGCGCGGCCACCCGGAGATCCATCGCCATTCTGGGCCAATACGTCGCAGCCCATTTCAACAGGGCCCAGTCGCAGCCCATTCTCTCACGCCAGGGCAAATTCACCCGGCTCAGCGCAGCCCAAAACTCGCGATATTCGCGGAAATGGGGGAAGACGATGGAGCCTTTAAGTTTCCGGTCGAGCCATCCAGTGCGCTCAAATCGTGTCGGGTGCATATAAATGGAGCGTCCTTCGTGTTCCCGGCGGAAGAAGAGCGGCTCGGGAATCTCGACGAATCGTCCGTACAAACCCAACTCCGCGATCATCACGCGATCGTAATCCGCGAAACTTCCGTAGAGCGGGGTTTTCCTCAAGATATCGGAGCGCGTGACGCCGCACCACGGCTCGCAAAGATGATCCAGGCGTATGGCGGCGCGGAATCTCTCCACAGGGTCGGGAGAATCCATCACCACGCGGCTTTTCTGCGTGAAGCGCAGATGCCCGGCGGAATCAATCTCGCCCCAGTTGGAGAAGCAGAGAACGACGTTGGGATCTTCCTCGCAGGGCTTCACACAGCGCTCGAGGTAGGTGGGCGCGATCACATCATCGTGGGAGAACCACATGAAGTATTTCTGGGAGGAGAGCTTGAAGACCTCATTGTAATTCCAGACGATTCCTCGATTTTCGGGGGCGCGGAAGTATTTGACGCGGCTGTCCCGGGCTACATATTCGCGGCAAATCTCCTCGGTTCGATCCGTGGAAGCATTATCGGAGATGAGGACCTCAAAATCCGGGAAGGTTTGCGCCAGCACGGAATCGATGGCCGTGGCCAGGAATTCCTCGCCGTTGTAAACGGGCAGGCCGACGCCGATAAGCGCATTCACTCCCATGTGCTTTGAGAGCCTCTTTCAAGCCCTGAAAGTGTCCCCACGGCGCCGCCGGTACAATGCGTATCAGCGCCACCTCCCCAGGGAAGCCGTACTTTGCAGCTTCGGAGACGAACTGGCGGAGGGTGGCGTGCAGCGCGCGTTCTCGTGCGTGCTGAAAGTCCTGAACGAGACTAGCAAGCGCGCCTGTGGAGATGCAAGTATCTCATCGGCGCGGCGTATCCAATCCCTCAGCCGAGATGCGCGGGCAGAAGGGTTCCGGGCGGCTCGACATTTCCGTCGCCGGCAAGCGAGGCCGATAGGAGTGCGGTGGAATTGAGTGCGGCCGAAGGGTGCGGCGATGGCCAGTTGCCCAGCGGGGTCGCAGCCGGCTGGCGGTATCAGTGGAACGCTGCACCGACGGACATCCAGTCGCCGACGCCGGGATCATTGGACTCATCCTGCGTCCAGGTGATGGTGACCGCGGACGTGGACGAGTGGTTGTAATACAACATCCAACCGCCGTTGAGGTCGTCGTGGCTGGAGTTCGATTCGGTGGCGTAGTGGCTCGAGAGCGATTGGCCGCCGGAGGGGCTGGTGATACCGGTAAACGTGTTCCAACCGGCGCCCACGGTCACGAGGATGACTTCGTTGGCTTGTGATGGAGTGGCGGTGATGGTTGTAAGATTTCCGCCAGAACCGCCAGTCGATTGGTCTCCCGTGTTGCTGGCTAGGCCATTCGATCCGAAGGAGGTGTCCAACGGATCGCTTGACGCGCCGGAGATGTCGTACAGGAACATGGTGTTTCCGTTGCCGCCAGTTGTCCGCGGATGCATCGTCCAATTGGGGAAGTACGTGCCCGGGGAAACGCCCTTGGCGTACCACACCGAGCCGACGGAAGCGCCACCATCACTGGCCGGACTGATTACGTTCCCGCCGACCTGGATGTAGTTATTGGCGCCGTCGGAGACAGATGTTGGGTAAGCGCAGTTCGTAGTGCTGGGGTCTTCGCAGCCGGAGCCAAAGAGGATGACGAACGTGTTGCCGGTGATGGGCATTTCCAGCGGAACGGAACCAGCTTGCTCGTTGTCCGTGTCGTCGTGTTGGACATAAACCACGCGGATGCCCGAGGGCGGAGCCGAGCCCGCTTGCGCGGGTTTGAACGCCGCGGCCGCCGTAATGAAGCTCGCCGAAGTGCCCAGCGTGAAGGTCGGGGCGAACGAGGCCGTGGAATTGTAAACGCCGTATTGCACGCAGGAAGGATACCTGTCGGCAATCATCGCGCTTCGCAGCGTCCAACTGACGTTGCTCTGCGAGCCTTTCGTGCAGCCTGAAATCTGCTGAACGCTGTCAACCACCGCCTGCTGGAATACGAGGTCACCTGAAGTGGTGAGAGCGTTGAGAGCGGGCGCCGATACCGTCGAGCCGCTGCCAGACTGGCACGTGGCTTGATCGAGGGCGCCGGCATTGAAGAATTCGTACGGCTGCATCTGCACGAATTGCGTGCTCGAGAGATGAACGTCGATATCAGTGACGCCGGCTCGCACGCCCTGCACGTAGTAGATGGCCGAGACCACGCCATTCGAATTATCGGTGCAGGAGACGCCGAGCTGGTAGGTATTGCCGCCCACGTTGTCCGTGAACGACGGCGATTGCGCAGGCGTGTTGTAGCGCAACTGCACTACGAGCAGATTGCCCGAGATCGTGGGATTTGGCAGCGGGCAGTGGTATTGCGTAACTTGATCGCTGGTCTGGTTCTGGTCGTTCGAAAGCGGGCAGCCCGCGCCGTTGCCCGCATAGCCGGGCGTGGCGCTCGCGCTTTGATTCGCAACCGTAATGGAAACGCCGACAGAAGTGGCCTGGTTTCCGGAAGTGTCTGTGGCGACGGCGGTCAGAGTGTGGTTCGCGTTTGTCAGCGTCGTCGTATCGAGCGAGAAGTTGTAGGGCGAAGTCGTGTCGGCCGCGCCGGAGTTCACTCCATCAACTTGCAATTGCACGCTGGCCACCGCGATGTTGTCCGACGCCGTGGCCGTGATCGAGATTGTGCCGCCTACCGTTGATCCTGAGATAGGAGATGTGATCGAGACGGTGGGCGGAGTTGTGTCGGCGTTGACGGTCAATATCGCCGTGCCGCTCGAAATGCTCCCCGCGGGATTGGTGACGCTGACCACAAAGCTCGCGCCGTTGTCGGACGTCTTGGTTGCCGGGGTCGTGTAGCTCGAAGATGTCGCGCCACTGATGTTTGCGCCGTTCTTCTGCCACTGATAGCTCAAGGGCGAAGTTCCCGCGGCCGCGACGGAGAAGTTGGCTGTCTGGCCCGCTGTTACCGTTACGCCTGCCGGCTGCGTGGTGATGCTCGGCGGCGACTGGACTGTCAGAGTTGCAGTGCTGCTCGGGGTGTTGCCCGCGGCATTGCTGACCACGACGCGGAAGGTCGAAGCGTTGTCCGCCGCAGTCGTGGCCGGTGTCGTGTAGCTGGCCGAAGTCGCGCCGGTAATTGCCGAACCGTTCTTCTGCCACTGATAGCTCAGAGGTGCGGTGCCGGAGGCGACCACGGAGAACGTCGCCGTCTGTCCCACATTCACGGTCTGATTCGCTGGCTGCGTAGTGATGCTTGGCGCAGATGACTGGACCGTCAGCGTGGCGGAATTACTCGGTGTGTTCCCCGCGGCATTGCTCACCACGACCTGGAAGCTAGCGCCGTTATCAGCACTGGTCGTTGCCGGGGTCGTATAGCTAGAGGAAGTTGCGCCGCCGATCGGCGAACCGTTCTTCTGCCACTGATAGCTCAGGGGCGCGGTGCCGGAGGCGACCACGGAAAACGATGCGGACTGGCCCACATTCACAGTCTGATTTGCCGGCTGGGTGGTGATGCTCGGAGGCGATTGGACTGTCAACGTTGCGTTGTTGCTGGTGGCGTTCCCGGCGGAATTGCTGACCACGACGCGGAACGTCGCGCCATTGTCCGTCGCGACGGTCGCCGCAGTCGTGTAGATGGCGGAAGTTGCGCCGCCGATCGGCGAACCGTTCTTCTGCCACTGATAGCTCAAGGGCGCGGTGCCCGAGGCGACCACGGAGAACGTGGCCGTCTGGCCGACATTCACGGTCTGATTCGCCGGTTGCGTGGTGATGCTCGGAGCCGATTGGACCGTCAGCGTCGCGTTATTGCTCGTGGCGCTCCCGGCGGTGTTGCTGATCACGACGCGGACCGTCGCGCCATTGTCCGTCGCGACGGTGGCGGGAGTCGTATAGCTCGCGGAGGTTGCGCCGCCGATCGGCGAACCGTTCTTCTGCCACTGATAACTCAGTGGCGCGGTGCCGGAGGCGACGACGGAGAACGTGGCCGTCTGTCCTACATTCACCGTTTGATTCGCAGGTTGCGTGGAAATCGTTGGTGCCACGGCACCGGCATTCACAGTAAGCGTTGCACTGCTGCTCGGCGTGCTCCCCGCGGAATTGCTCACGACCACGTTGAACGTCGAGCCATTATCGGACAGGGTTGTCGCCGGAGTGGTGTAGCTGGCTGCAGTTGCCCCGCCGACCGGTGAGCCATTTTTCTGCCACTGATAGCCGAGCGGCGCAGTTCCCGAGGCGACTACGGAGAAGGTGGCCGTCTGGCCCGCGGTCACAATTTGATTGGCCGGCGGCGTGGTAATCGTCGGTGCCACGGGCGCGGCGGTCACCGTGAGTGTTGCGGGAGTACTCGAAGCGTTCCCCGCCGAATTGCTCACAACGACTTGGAACGTCGAACCATTGTCAGCCGTGGTCGTCGCGGGAGTCGCATAACTCGCGGATGTCGCGCCGGCGATGGCCCCGCCGTTCTTCTGCCACTGGTAAGTCAATGGCTGCGTGCCAGTGGCCACTACGGAAAATGTCGCCGTTTGCCCCGCGGTCACGGACTGGTTGGCGGGCTGCGTGGTGATGCCCGGCGCCACGGGATCAGGATTCACCGTGAGCGTCGCGGGATTGCTGGTCATCGTGCCCGCTGTGTTGCTGATGGCTACCCGGAAACTCGAACCGTTATCTGCGTTTGTCGTCGGAGGAGTCGTGTAGCTCGAAGATGTCGCCCCGTTGATCGCGGCGCCATTCTTCTGCCATTGAAAGCTCAGCGGCTGCGTGCCGGTGGCAGCGACAGAAAAGCTCGCTGTCTGTCCGGCCGTTACAGTCGTGCTGGCCGGCTCTGCGCTGATGTTGGGCGGCACCGGATCCGGGTCCACCGTGAGCATCGCGGCGTTACTCGTCTTGCTCCCAACTGAATTGCTCACCACCACCTGAAACATGGTGTTCGTATCCGACATGGTGGTCGGAGGGGTGGAGTAACTTGCCGACGTGGCGCTATCGATGTTCGCGCCGTTCTTTTGCCATTGATAACTCAGTGGGGCCGAACCGGCGGCAACCACCGTAAACGTCGCTGTGGCACCGGCGAGCACAGATTGATTGGCAGGCTGAGTGGTGATCGAGGGACTAACCGGAGGCGGCGGATCTACCGGGGTAGAGTTGGAAACCGCGCCGGCGCAGCCGCTAATGATCCATACGAGCGCGCCGAGTGCTACTGACAGGCCTACATACCGGTTCCACACCCTCATTCAGAGTCCCCCGCTGATGACTACGCTGGCATAACCGAGCTCAAAACTTAAACCGCGGTTACTTCCCCCGACATCTCAGAGCGCCGCCGCAAGGCACCATCGCGGCTGTGAGTGCTCTTCGATTCTGAGCGTCGGTAGAAGCCAGTTCACCTGTACCCGAGTTCAGAAATAGGGCAATGTTGCTACTACCCTGTGCATCAAAGCGGGGACGTCGACACCCTCTATCCTATACTGCGACGGTGGATTAGCATAGAGTACCAGTACTCACAAATTTCCCTAGCCCGAGCCCTCTGTCCGGCGCCCGAACTTGAGTACAGCCCCAGCCCAAAGGAGTCACAAGCACGTTTCTGGCCCCCGTTGTACGGCAGTCCAACACGTCACCAAGCGGCCTGCCGGCCCACAACATCGATGGCGGGCTGCTCAGATTCACCGCGACACCGACGAATTGGCCGGGATCGTCATTCAGCGCCCCATCTTCAGGGCGCCGTGCCCTTCAGATGCTAACCGCGGTTTGAAGGTGACAAGAAGTCACACCCGGCTGTGGCGGGAGACAGTTCGACGCCAGACAATACCGCGATTCCTGATTTGGTACTTCGCTGCCGCTGTAGGCTCAAACCGAAACTGATAGCCTACAGCGCGCGAGACGTGCAGAAACGCCCGGTTTCGCGAACGATTTGGGCGCCTTTACTTAATTGCGATCACCTGCATGACCCACCAACCGGCCGGGCTTTCAGGAGCGGTCCCGGAGAAAGTTCCGGTTGAAGAGACGGTCTCATCTTCGACGATATCCGAGTCCGGCACGGTGATCATGCGGTTGGTAAACCCAGCTCCGGGACCCGGCGTAGCCATCTCGACGAAATCGGCGGCCAGGATTACATCATTCGCATTGGTGGTGGTGACCGAAGCGCTGGCGGTGGCGCTCGAACCGCTCGCCGAGCCGACAGCGTCGATTGGGCCTACCGCCGGCGCGCCTGAGTACTCGAGGATGCGCAGGTCGGGAGTGTTGGCCGAGCCGTTGAATGCCACGGTAACCACGTTGGCATTGGCCGCGGCTGCCGCGATGCTCTTCGCGTAGTAGATCGATTGCGTCGCCTGACCGGTCACCTGTGTAGGGCCGACTGCGAGCGTGTAGACATTTAGCTTGGAATCGGTGACCGTTTTCACCGTGGCGGTAGTGTCCGACCATCCGATCACGACGATATTGAGATCGCCCGCTGCTTGCGCTGAGGCGAACGTAGCCGAGACGGAGGCATTGTTGCCCCGCGGCGTGCTGTAGGCACCCTGCACAAACTTCACGCCCGGCGGAGGCGCGGCTGAAGTAGTGGCACTGGCCGTGTTCGAGTAGCCGCTGAGATTCCCAGCTCCATCGGTTGCACGCACCCGGTAGCTGTACGAGGTCGAGGCCAATAGACCGGTAGCCTGATAGGTCGTCCCCGTACCCGTCGTCGCTGCGATTTGCGCGAAATTCGAGCAACTGGCTCCCTGGCATTGCTCCACCTTGTAACCAGTGACACCAACGTTGTCGGTCGAAGCCGTCCAGGAAAGATTGATCTGCGAGGAACCGGCTGCGGTTGCCGTCAGACTCGTCGGCGCCGTCGGGGGCTGTGTATCGGGCGGACCGCTCACTGCGCGGAATGCCGCGGCGTTCATCACCCACCATCCTCCGTCGAGTGCGGCGGTGGCGGCATGGCTCCCGGCGGCCGTGAACATCTCGTCTTCTGCGATATCGGTATCCGGCTGGGTGATCATTCGGTTCGTGTAACCGGCGCCCGGTCCTGTTGTGGTGTTCTCGATGTAATCGCCGGCGACGATCAAGTCATTCGCATTCGTTGTCGTCAAGGTGACGCTCGCTGTGGTTCCTGAGCCGGTGGCGCCGCCGCCCACATCCACTGGATTTGAGGGATCAGCGCCCGCGTACTCCAGAATCCGCAAGTCGGTGTACGCCGCCGCGCCACTGAACGCCACTGTGACGGTGTTCGTGTTGTCGTTATCCGCGAGGATGTTCTTCGCGTAGTAGATGACTCCGGTCGTGTCGCCGGTCAGCTTTGTGGGTCCCGCGGCGATCTGATAGGTGTTGCCCGCGGTGTCGGTGACCGAGGTGACGCTCGAAGTCGAATCGTTCCAGCCGATAATAACCACGTTGAGATTGCCGGGAGTCTGCAGGGCGGCAAATGTAGCCGACGTCGAGGCATTGTTCCCGCGAGGCGTGGCGTACGTTCCCTGGACGAACGTAATGTTACCGCTGCCGGAAGACCCGCCGGTCACGATGAGGTTCACGCTGGTCTGCACCGCCACTCCGCCGCTCGATCCATTGATCGTGAGCGGATAGGTGCCGGCCGCAACTGCGCTGGTTGTCGTGACGCTCATCGTCGTGGTGCCGGAAGTGGTGACGGTGGTGGGATTGAATGTCGCCGTTACGCCGGAAGGAGCACCACTGGCGCTGAAAGAAACCGTTCCGCTGAAGCCTGAGCTCGGTGTCACCGTTACGGTGTAGCTCGTGCCGCTGCCTGCGGCCACAGTCTGCGAGCCGGGCGAAGCCGACAGCGAAAACGCCGGATTGACGGTTATCGTGCGCGTTGGCGGATTCGGGTCGGTGCGGCCGGAATTATCCGTGACGGTGAACGATGCGACGTACGTGCCCGGCGTCGAATAGGTCACATTGCCGGCACTCGCTGCGGTGCTCGAACCCGGCGAGCCGCCGGGGAAAACCCAGTCATAGCTGGCGACGGAGCCGCCCGGAGCGTTGCCAGTTCCGGTGAAGCTCACCGATTGGCCCGCCGCGATGGTGACGTCCGATGACGGGCTTGTAATCGTTCCCGTCGGCGGCGTACCCGGCGTGGTCATGAGTTGCACGAACTGCGCCACCGAAGGAACACCCGAAGAGTTCAGAACGAACAGGAGGTAGTAGCCCGGAGGCGCGAGATTTCCGTTCGTCGGCGTGGTGGCATTCAGCACGCCGCTCCCGGCTGTGAATGACAGGCCCACCATGCGCTGATCCATGTCGAAAGCATGAGTCACTGCGCCGGCTCGCATCAGAACCACTGAAGAGATCGTGCTGGCATTCGGTGTCGTTATCGTGAATCCGGTGTTGTAACCGAGAACGCTGGAACTGACGCTCGTAATCGTCGGGCGCGTGGCGAGCTGCCCGCTCGAACTGTAGAGATACGCGGGCGTATAAATCTCCATGTGCGACTCGTAGGTGCCTCGGGTCGGATTACCGCCAATCAGCAATACCGTCGCATCGGGAAGCAGAATCGAATTCGAGTGATAGAGCCGCGCAAAGGCGTTTGCGCCGCCGGAACTTCGCGCGCCGCTCACGGAATCATAAATGTCCGCATTCAAACTTTCCGTCGAGGCGTCTTCGTCATTCACCGATCCGCCGGTGGCCAGAATCTGCCCGCTGGGGAGGAGAGTCGCGTTCATTTCGATGCGGGCTTGCGACATGGCCACTCCCGAAGCCCATTTAGGACTCGCGACGGAGAGATCGATGATTTCAGTCGTCGTTGTCGCCGGACTCCCGCCGCCAAAAATCATCACCCGCGGCTTGAAACCGTTCGCCGGCGTCAATGGCATCAGCACCGAGCTGCCGTAGGTGCGCGTGCCGCTGTAAATGGTCGATGCCACATTCTGCGTCCAGGTCTCGTTTGACGGATTGAAAAGCGCCGAACTGGTCGTTGATCCCGAATAGAACACGGTGCCGTTGGCCAGCAGGTGCATGCGGGGATAAAGAGGCGGTGTCCAGGGCGCGTTGAACGGCTGGCTCCAGCCCTTGCCGACTGTGTAGAACTCGACCGTCGTGTTCGTGTTTCCGGTGAGGCCCAGGCCGGAGAAGATCATCACGCGGCCGTCTCCGAGGACTAGACCTGTGGGATACCATCGCCCGTCGGCCATCGATTGCTGGTCGGCAAATGTTCCCGTCGTGGGATTGAATGCGGAAGTTCTCTGCTGCCCGAAGAACGGATCGTATTGCAGGGTGCCGCCCATGACGAACGGACGCCCGTCCGGCATCACCACCATGCCGTTGCAGAACATGTCCCAGGCGACCGGCATAGTCGTCACGGTGTCTGTCGAGGGGTCCCAGACGGCAGCCATGTAGCTCGTGTCCGGCGGATAATTGCCCGAACCGGAGACGACCAGCACCTTTCCCGTATGCATTAGCGCGATATGCACGGGATTGATGGGCATTGTTGTAGAAAGAGTCTGCCAGGTGCCGTTGACGTTGGCCTGCGCGCTGGCTTTGGGCGCCATCCCGGCGATAGCTGCCGCTAGGATCAAGATTGCCAGGGCAATCCGCGCCACCGTGCTCGGCACCCTTCGAGACTGTTCGCTTCGGCGTTGGTCCCGCGAACGTGAAGATTGCAGGGCATACAGCGGGGCTGGGCGAGGATGTCGCATCGTGACTCCCTCCTAGACTGAACAGAGACCGAGCGAGCGGAATGCGGCGGCAGATACACCCCTACATTGGCCGCACCCGGGCCTGCAGGAACTTTGCAATTGGAATTCCAACATAAATCTATTGTCTTCAGTGACTTCCGTGTAGATGTGAGACAAATATTGCAAACATTGAGAAAAGCAGTTCAGGAATTCGTCCAAGGCGCGGGAATGCATGGACTACTACGTGAATAATTCTTGCCTCGCCTACGCCTCGTGGCTATACGCAAAGGCTTGTGAGCACGAATGCGCCGCGATGCGCCGCCAACGACTACCGCGGACGGACGCGGGCTCACCTATAGCTGCGCGCTCAGGATGTCTTGATTTTTTCCAACTCTTCGGTAAGGGCGGGAACGATTTCAAACAGGTCGCCGACGATGCCGTAATCGGCGACTTCGAAGATAGGGGCGTTCTGGTCTTTGTTGATAGCCACGATGGTGCGCGAGCCTTTCATCCCCACCACGTGCTGAATCGCGCCGCTGATTCCCAGCGCGAGATAAAGCTTGGGCGCGACGGTCTGGCCCGAACTGCCGATCTGCCGTTCCATCGGCAGCCAGCCTTCGTCGCAGATCGGCCGCGACGCAGCCATCTCCGCGCCGAGCGCCTTCGCGAGCTTTTCCGCCATGGGAATATTCTCGGGAGCTTTGATGCCCCGGCCGATGGCCACCAGCAGCGGCGCCTGCGTTAGATCGACGGCTTGCTTTGCCTCGCGGAAGAGTTCCAGAGGCTTGGTGCGAATTTGTTCCGGCTTCAGATCGACGCTGACCGGCTTCACGGGGGCCTTGCCGCCTTCACGCGGCGCAATCTGATCCGCGCGAAACGCTCCGGCCTGGAATGAGGCAATCCACGGCGCCGCGCCCTCGAAAGTCACATCCGCTGCGGTGCGTCCCTGAAACATCTGCCGGACGAAAACGAGCTTGCCGCCCTCATAGCGGTAAGCGATGCAATCGCCGATCATGCCCTTGCCGATCGAAGCTGCGAGCTTCGGCGCGAAATCGCGGACCTGATAGGTGTGCGGCAACAAGACAAGTTCGGCACCGCTCGAGGCCAGCACTTGCTTCAGCGCCAGTGAATAGCCGTCCGGCGTGTATTTATCGAGCAAGTCATGCTCGACAAGCAGCACTTCTTCAAGCTGATATCCAGCGAGTTCATCCGCAAGCGCGGCGATGCCCTTGCCAATGACCAACCCTGAGAGCGATCCGCCCGTCTGCTTGGCGATTTGCTGAGCCGCCGACAAAGTCTCGAAGCTGGCCTTATTCCACTTGCCTTCGCGCTGTTCGGTAATGAGTAGAATTTTCATTCAAGCCCTTGATTGCGCACATGCGAATAATTGAACGGGTTGCCCGTAATGGGCCGAACTGCGGGAGGGTCTGAAGACCCTCCCCTACAAAACCCGCGCTTCGTGCTTCAGTTTTTCCACCAATTTTGCCGCCACTTCTTTGGCCGACCCCGTGAGAAATTCTGTCTTCTTGGTCTTCGTCGGCACGTAAATTTTCTGCACCTTCTGCGTCAGCGTATCGGGCATGCCCAATGACGCGCGTGGTACCGCCGCGATTTCCTTCTTCTTCGCCGCCATGATGCCTTTCAGCGTGGCATACCGCGGCTTATTGATTCCCGACTGAATCGAAAGGATGGCCGGCAGTGGCAGCTCGACCCACTGAAACCACCCGGCCTCGAGCTCCCTCTTCAATTTCATTCGCCCATCGGCGATATCGATCTGCATGATGATCGTGGCGTGCGGCAATCCGAGCAGTTCCGCCAGAAGCACGCCCGTCTGGCCGAACCCCTGATCCTCGCTCTGCAGGCCCGTCAAGATCAGATCAAACTTTTCATTCTGAATCGCAGCAGCCAACGAGCGCGCCGAGCCTAATGGATCCAATTTGTAGAACTCGTTGTCCAGCACGTGAATCCCGCGCTCTGCTCCCTTGGCCAGGGCCTCTTTGATGGTCTGTTTCACGCGCTCCGGCCCCATCGAAATGGCCACGACCTCGCCGCCATGCTTTTCCTTCAGTCTCAGCGCCTCTTCGAGCGCGTAGCTGTCCGGCTCATTGGTCTCAAAGCCGATGTCCGACTCGCGAATCCACGCTTCGGCAATCGCCAAAGGCGCGTCCTTGGCCGGAACTTGCTTTACACAAACTCCAATCTTCAATTCATCCTCCGCCAACCCTCATCAAGATTCCCAACGCTTGAATAGCAAGGACGCATTCGTTCCGCCGAATCCGAACGAATTCGAAAGAGCATAGCGCACATTCGCTTTGCGCGCGTGATTCGGAACGTAATCGAGATCGCACTCCGGATCGGGATTCTCGTAATTAATCGTCGGCGGCAAAATCTGATCGCGGATGGCCAGCACGCTGATGCCCGCCTCGAGCCCGCCCGCGCCGCCCAACAAATGCCCGGTCATGGATTTCGTCGAGCTGATCGGCACTTTCTTGGCGCGCTCGCCGAAGACGCGCTTCAACGCGGTAGTCTCAATCACGTCGCCGATCGGCGTCGAAGTTCCGTGCGCATTGACGTAGTCTACTTGATCGGGCGAGGCCTTCGCATCTTTTAGCGTGGCCATCGAAACGCGATACGCCCCATCGCCATTTTCCGCCGGCTGCGTGATGTGAAACGCATCGCCGGACATTCCATACCCGACCAGCTCCGCCAAAATTCGCGCCCCGCGCCGCTGCGCATAATCGAGCGACTCCAGAATCAAAACGCCCGAGCCTTCGCCAACCACAAATCCATCCCGCTGCGCGTCAAATGGGCGGCTCGCCCGTTGCGGTTCGTCGTTGCGCGTCGAAAGCGCCTTCATCGCCGCGAATCCGCCCACGCCCATCGCCGTAATCGCCGCCTCCGCTCCGCCCGCGATCATCACTTCCGCGTCGCAGCGCTGAATAATTTTCATCGCGTCGCCGATAGCATGCGCCGAAGCCGAGCAAGCCGTCGCTGTCGCCGAATTCGGCCCACGCGCTCCGTAGCGAATCGACACGAATCCCGAAGCCAAATTTACGATCGACGCAGGAATGAAAAACGGCGAAATCCTGCCCGGCCCGCCCTGCAGAAATTTCGAGTGCTCCCGCTCGATCACGTCGAATCCGCCAATCCCCGACGAAATATAAACGCCCGTGGCATCGGCAATTTCCGGCGTAACTTCGAGCCCAGCCATCTTCACCGCGAAATCGGTGGCCGCGATGGCCAGTTGAATGAACCGGCCCATTTTCTTGATTTCTTTTTTCTCGATCCAGTGATGCGGGTCGAAGTTCCTCACTTCTCCCGCGATGCGGCAGTCGAATTTCGAAGCGTCAAAATGGGTGATGGGGCCGATGCCGCTCTTTCCGGCAAGGAGGTTTTTCCAAACTTCTTCGGTGCCGATCCCGCACCCGCAGACGAGTCCGACGCCCGTTACAACCACGCGGCGATTCAACGCGACATCTCTCCTGCTCGAATGGGGTGGCTACTTTTTCGCCGAGGCGTGTTTCTCGATGTACGTGACCGCATCTTTCACGGTGGTGATTTTTTCGGCGTCCTCGTCGGGGATCTCGATGCCGAAAGCCTCTTCGAAGGCCATGACGAGCTCGACCGTATCGAGTGAATCGGCGCCCAAATCGTCCACGAACGATGCCGTCGGCGTCACTTCACCTTCGTCCACGCCGAGTTGCTCGACAATAATCTGCTTCACGCGTTCATCAACGCTGGCCATTCTGGTTGTTCCTCCGCTTTCGGCAAGCTGCAACCGCACCCGGAGACACGGTACGGACGGTCGCGCCCCAACTAATTCCGTGTAAGCCCACCCATTCTATGCGCGGCTAGATAAAGGGTCAACCCGGTGTTATAGGGGAGGGTCTTCAGACCCTCTCGCCTTTCGGCCCATTTCCTTAAGCCGCGGTCAACAAAATAGGCTCATCGCGCGTTATCACAAGTGTATGTTCAAAATGCGCCGCCAAACTCCGGTCGCGCGTCTTCACCGTCCAGCCATCTCGCGCCGTAAATTCATCTCCCGATCCGACGGCAATCAAAGGCTCGATGGTGATCACCAGCCCTTCCGTCAATCGCTGATCGGCATGCGGATCAAAAAAATTCGGCACGGTAGGCGGCTCATGAATCGTCCGTCCAATCCCATGCCCGCAAAGTTCCCGGACCACCGAAAATCCGCTGCGCTTCACTTCATCTTCAACAGCCCGGCCGATATCGCAAACCCGCCGGCCCGCCTTCGCCACCGCAATCGCCTTGCGAAAAGCGCGTTCGGCGCAACGCACCAGCCGCCGCGCATCGTCCGAAACCGGCGGCACCGCGACGGTAATCGCAGCATCAGCCATGAATCCGTCTTTCTCGATGGTGAGGTCGAGCTTCACCAGATCGCCTTCGCAAATGACGCGTGCTCCAGGCACGCCGTGCACGATCTCATCATTCAGGCTGATGCAAATTGCGCCGGGAAATCCGTACACCAGCCTCGGCGCCGACTGAGCCCCATTCCGCCGCAAAATCTCCGCGGCCATCTCATCAACCTGCCCGGTAGTAACGCCCGGCTTCACGCGCCCCGCCAATTCCTTCAGCGCCCGACCAACGATCCGCCCAGCTTCGCGCAATCCGCGCAACTCTTCTTCCGATGTAATCGACATCGAGCACTCCAGGTACCGCCGGCGTCCCTGCCGGCATCTTACGATCTCATCGTACGCGACATCTCAAAATCTAGCGCGGCGCTGAATTGCACGGGACCGTTTGAACCCACCGTTTGAATCCGCGCGCGAGCTCTGCCCTTGGCCAATCTTCCGCTCGTCAGATGCCGGCAGGGACGCCGGCGCTACTACCCCATGTACATCCCGCCGTTCACATCCAGCACATGCCCGGTAATATACGCGGCCTCATCGCTCGCCAAAAACACAATCGCCGCGGCGCAATCCGCATCCGTCCCCATGCGCGCCAAGGGAATCCGCGCCATCATTGCATCCTTAACATTTTGCGCCAGCCCTTCCGTCATCGGCGTGGCAATAAATCCCGGCGCCACAGCATTCACCGTAATCCCGCGCGAAGCAATCTCCACCGCAATCGCGCGCGTCAATCCAATCAACCCGGCCTTCGCCGCCACGTAATTCGCCTGCCCCGCATTGCCAGTTTCTGCCACCACCGAAGTGACATTAATAATCCGCCCCGAGCGCTGCTTCAACATCGTCCCCATCGCCTGCTGCGTGCACAGATGCGCCCCAGTCAAATTCGTGCGTATCACCGCGTCCCAATCGTCCATCTTCATCCGCAGCGCCAATCCATCGCGCGCGATCCCCGCATTATTCACCAAAATATCGAGCCGCCCGAACTTCGCCAACACCTGCTGAAATCCCGCCTTCACCTGCGCCGCGTCGGCCACATCCATCGGCACAGCCAGCGCTTCGCCGTCCGCCGCCGAAATCTCATTCACAAGCGAAGCCAATTTCTCCACATTCCGCGCCGCCGCCGCAACTTTCGCCCCAGCCGCAGCCAGCGCCAAAGCAGTAGCCCGCCCAATCCCCTGGGACGCACCAGTAACCACCGCTACTTTATCTTTCAGGGAAAACATCTGCTCAGGCCTCAGCCGTTTCCGCGCGCGCCTGCTGAATCTTATCGAGCGCCGCCTGCAAGGTCGCCGAATCTTCCACTCCCGCGCTTCGCACCGCGCGATCGATCTGCCGCAGCAACCCGCTCAAAACTTTTCCCGGCCCGACTTCGACGAACATATGCACGCCGCTCTCAACCATTTCGTGCACCGAATCAAGCCAGCGCACCGGCAAGCAAACCTGGCGGATCAAAGCGTCGCGCGCTTCTTCGCCCTCGGTGATCGCCTCGGCGTCCACGTTGGTATAAAGAGGGAATCGCAGCTTGTGAAAAGTAATCGCCCGCAAATCGGCTTCGAGATGCTTCTGCGCCGGCATCATTAATTCGCAATGGAATGGCGCCGACACCGCCAAGATCACCGCCCTCTTCGCGCCTTCCTGCGACGCAATCTCCACCGCGCGTCTCACCGCCGCCGCCGTTCCTGAAATCACCGTCTGCTCCGGTGAATTCAAATTAGCAGCGGCCACGATTTCACCCTGCGCCGCCTTCTTCGTAATCTCCGCCACTTCCGCCGGCGCCATTCCCAGAATCGCGGCCATCGCGCCCTGGCCCGCCGGTACCGCTTCCTGCATGTACTTGCCGCGCTTGCGTACCAATTTCACCGCATCGGCAAACTCAATCCCGCCCGCCGCAACCACAGCCGAATATTCGCCCAGGCTATGCCCCGCCACGCAATCCGGCACCACGCCCTTCGCCTCGAGCACCCTCTGCGCCGCCACCGACACGGTCAAAATCGCCGGCTGCGTATTCTCCGTCAGCTTCAGCTCCTCTTCCGTGCCTTCAAAACAGATCTTCGAAATCGACACTCCCAGCGCCGCGTCCGCTTCTTCAAAAACGCGCCGCGCCTCGACAAAATTCTCCGCGAGATCGCGTCCCATCCCGGGATATTGCGATGCCTGACCGGGAAACAAAAATGCCAGCTTAGCCATGTCGTTCTTCCGTGTTCGCTTGGAATTTTCGCGGATCGCGGGACGGGACAATCTCGCTTCGCCGCGCGCCCTTGCGTGCGTCTAACCCTTCGCGGCTGCTGCCACCGCCGACAGCTCCTGATCGATCCTCTCGTTGGCCTTCGAGCGGCACAAACTCACCGCCACGCGAATCGCATTCTTGATCGCGTTCGCATTCGAGCGCCCGTGCCCAATCACCGTAATGCCTCGCACGCCAAGCAGCGGCGCCCCGCCGTACTCGGAATAATCCGTCTTCTTCCGGAAATCGTCGAAAGCGCCTTTCGCCAGCACATACCCCAATTGCGAGCTGAGCCGGCTCTTGATCGCCTTCTTCAACATCCCACCCACATGCTCCACCAAACCCTCGCTGATCTTCAGCGCGATATTCCCGATGAAGCCATCGCAAACAATCACGTCCACCACGCCTGCGTAAACGTCCCGCCCCTCGACATTCCCGACAAAATTCAGCGAAGTCTGCTTGATCAGATTCGCCGATTCACGCGTCAATTCGTTGCCCTTCATCTCCTCTTCGCCGATCGATAGCAATCCCACGCGCGGCCGCTTGGTCCCAAACACGGCGCGGTAATAAATCTCGCCCATCACCGCGAACTGCTCGATCTGTTCCGGCTTCGAATCCACGTTCGCGCCCACGTCGAGCAGAACCACCGGCGTTCCTTTCGCAGTGGGCATCGCCGCGGCCAGCGCCGGCCGGTCCACCGAGGGAAGCGTGCCAAGCAGAAACCGCGCGATAGTCATCACCGCGCCGGTATTTCCGGCGCTCACCAGCCCGTCGGCCTGCCCATTGCGCACGAGCTTCGCCGCCACGTGCACCGAGCTATCTTTTTTCCTGCGGAAGGCCTGCGAGGGCGAATCGCTCATGGTCACGACTTCGGTCGCGTTCACCACTTCGATCGGCAGACCCTTGGCCTTCTGCCGCGCCAATTCCTGCTTCACGGTCGATTCAATGCCGACGAGCAGCACGCGCACGTCCAGCTCGCGCGCCGCGAGGATCGCACCTTCAACTTCCGCGCGCGGGGCGCTGTCTCCACCCATAGCATCAAGAGCAATGGTGGTCATCTGGGCACCGAATCGGAAGGCGAGGAGAACTTAGGCCGTTTTAGGCCGTCGTGTCAATCACTTCGCGGCCTTTGTAATAGCCGCACTTCAGACACGCCTGGTGGGGCAATTTCCGCTCGTGGCAATTCGGACATTCCGAGAGCGAAGGTGAAGTCAAAAAATCATGCGCGCGCCGCTTGTTCTTACGCGCTTTAGAATGGCGTCGCTTTGGATTCGGCATCTCAAAACTCCTATTCAGTAATCGCGGCCACGGTTTGTCAGGGCACGGCTTCAGCCGTGCCGTAATGGCCATTAATTAGCTACGGCTTTAGCCGCTGAGGTGTGTCTTTAATTCGCCGCAGCGCCCAAGCACACCGCAACAATCCAAATCCGAGTCTACCAGTTTAACTGTCTATTGCTTTTTAGACCAGTCCTGCTTGAGCCGCGCCAAAGGCGCAAGCCGTGCATCGGTAGGATGCTTCTCGCAGCGGCATTCTTCGTTGTTGAGGTTCACTCCGCAATGGGCGCAAAGCCCGCGGCAATCGCTCCGGCAGATCACTTTCATCGGCAGAGCCAGATTCACCTGCTCCGCCAGCACGTCGGCGAGGAAAAGCCCGTCGCCTTCGAAGAAGCCGATGTCCGTTTCATCGAGGTTGAGTTGCGCCTCGTCCTCTTCCGCAATGGTTATCATCGAGCGGTAGAAGAGATCGAAATCCTTGCTGATTTCCTCAGTCACGGTATCGAGGCAGCGCGCGCAAACCAGCTCCAACTTGGTGTGCAAATTCCCCGTGATGCGAATTTGCCCGTCGAGCAGCTCCGCCGTCGCGCGCACTTCGAGCGGCTCAACCTGCCGGAACTCCGAGGAATGAAGATCCAGCGTGCCCGGCGCATACGTCTTGCGGATGCGGGCTTTATGCAGCGCGAGTTCGTGTACATCCAGAAACATGATCTGTCTCGCACCTCAGGCGCGAAATTTTATTATAGAACTGGTAGAAAAGCTGTCAAGAAACGCGCCACGCGCAGCATCGCACGTGACACCAATCAAGTAACGGACAAATTCCGTCGCGCCACGATAGTCCTGGTACTCTTCGTCTCATTCGGAGATAAATCTTTATGTTGGTTCATCTTTCGCGCCCGACAGCAGCTCGTGGCGAATACAAAACGCCATGGTCTCAACATTAGATGCACTGTCATACCGAACGAAGTGAGGAATCTGCATTTTCCCGTGAACTTAAGGTGCGCCGGCTCGATTACGTCGCCACTTTCCCGGCTCCAGCCGGCTTCAATTGCTCCGAGTGTTGCCGCAGCAAATATTGGTCCGTCATCCCCGCAATATAATCGCAAACCACGCGATAAAGCGGCTCGTCCTTCGCCTGTTCTCCATAAGATTCCGGCATCTTCTCCGGATGATCCAGATAGAACTGAAACAATTCATCCAGCGCCTGCACCGATTTCTCGCGGTCCTCATCAATCGCTTTCAGTGTATACAGCCGCTCGAAAAGAAACCTCTTCAACTCCGCGTTCTGCGTCCCGGCGGTCTTCGAAAATCCCGCTAGCCGCATCGGATGCCTGCGAACATCCTCGACGGAACTCGCCCCCGCCGCCTCGACGCGCCGCCGCGTATTCTCGATCAAATCCGTCGCCAGGTAATCGAGCGCCTGCTTCAACGCTTCATTGAAGATGAGCTTCGGGCGGCCCTGCGGATGCACTTGCTCGATTTCGCCGTACTTCGCGCCCAGCAGCGGCACTTGTTCCCGCAACTCGGCGATATCCACAAGATGCGCCTCGAATCCATCGTCGAGATCGGCGGTGTTGTAAGCGATCTCATCGACGAGATCGATCAATTGCCCCTCGAGCGTTGGCCGCCTCTCCAGCAAATACTCCGCAAGCTCTGGATATTCAGCCGCCTTGTAATCCCGCGAGTGTTTGATGATTCCCTCGCGCACTTCGTACGTCAAATTCAGCCCGGGAAAATCGAGGTACCTCTGTTCGAATTTCTCGACGATGCGCAGCGCGTGTAGATTGTGATCGAATCGCTCGCCGTGCTCGCGCATGCGCTCATCTAGCTTTTTCTCACCCGCGTGACCGAATGGCGGATGGCCGATGTCGTGTACGAGCGCCAGCGCCTCGGCAAGATCGGAATTCAATTCCAGCGCTCCCGCCACGGTGCGCGCAATCTGCGCCACTTCCAATGTATGCGTCAGCCGGTTGCGGAAATGATCGGAAAACCGCGTGGTGAAAACCTGCGTCTTGGCCTCGAGCCGCCGGAACGCCCGCGAATGAATGACGCGATCGCGGTCCCGCGCATATTCGTTGCGGTAAGGATGCGCAGCCTCAGGAAAGCGCCGCCCTCGCGTATGCCGCACATCCATCGCATAAACAGCCAGCCCCATGCCGCTCATTCTATAGGATTCTCCGCACTATGTAGCGCCGGCCTTTCAGGCCGGCACTCCGGCACGCCAAGGGCGACTCTCACGTAGCGCTTCTCTCAAATTCGCAAATAGAAAACCGCTGTCATCCCGAACCCTCTTTGGGTGAGGGATCTGCAGTTGTCGCGCGACAAGCACAACTCCAAATTGTCCGGCTGTTTCTCTTACGACTTCGGCGTGATCAAATCCAACTGCTGCCCAGCCTGCTGCGCGAGGTTGCTATCGGGGAATTCCGTCTTGATCTCATTATAAAGCTTCGCCGCTTCGGTAAAATTCTTCGCCTGCCGGTAATGATCGGCAAAGGCCATCAAAGCCACCGGCTTCGACACAAATACCGAGGGATGCGCCACCAGATCCTGATAAATCTTCTCCGCGTCCGCGGCCTTGCTGTTGCGGTCATCGAGTTGCGCCAGTTCCAGCCGCGCCAGCGAGACGAAATCCGCATCACCGCTGTGCATCACCTGGTCCAGCCACTTCGCAGCGTCAGCATCGCGATTCAAATGCTCGAGGCACAGCGCCGCATAGTACGCCGAGATTTGCCCCGGCCGCGTTCGCGGATACTGCTTGGCCACCGCTTCGAATTTCTTATCGGCGTCATCGTATTTGTTTTTCTCATCCACGTAAGAAACTTCGTTCGGATCGCCGGCCGGTTCGCCCGCGGTCCGGATCCGCGCCTTGAAAACTTTCATCGCGTCGTCGTAAGCCGCCGCAGCCTTCACCGTCTGCCGCTCGGCATAAAATCGCCACCCGAACACCGCGAGCAGCACTACCGCAACGGCCGCGACGAGGTACAACGCAAGCTGCTGGTGCCCCAGCACCGCCTCGGCGCCATGCGCCAAAGTCTCGCGAAATTCGTCCGTCTTCAGTTCTTTCCGGGAAATGTGCTCAGTCAACGCGCAGCTCCTCGCATATCATTTCGATTCTAGATGCTATCACAATCGAGAACCGCTCGCGGCGCCGATGCTCCAAGCAGTAGCGGGTCAGTCCCGGGCGATCGACCGTCGCGAAACTCGGTGGCTCCCGATTTTTACTGCTTGAGGAAAATTGCTCATCGCGATTAAATCGCCATGCCTCGAAACCTGCCCGAATTTAAGGAGTCGAATCTATGAAGGAAATCCGGGGGTCAGAATCGCTGGGCTTCCGCGGCGCAGCCATAATCGCCGCTGCTGTTGGCGCGGTGGCGGTAGGAGCGTTCGCCATCGGCGCATTGGCCATTGGAAAGTTAAAGATCGGCCGCGTCTCCGTCGGTCGCGCCGATTTCAAATCTCTTGAAGTGAACGACCTTACCGTGAAAAGGCTCCGCGTCGCCGAAATCACCGTCAGCGAATCTCTCAAGCTGCCCGGCGGCGATGTCGAGCTCTGATTCGGATGCGAGCGTGCTCGTTGGGGCAGCCGATCCGCAGCGGAAAAGCAAAATGGATGCGCCCATGGAAATGAAGCCGAGAGCTGAATTGCGCGATTATCTCGCTGCCGAGCGAACGTTTCTTGCTTGGATCAGAACCGGTCTTGCCCTGATGGGATTTGGTTTTGTCGTCGCCCGCTTCGGCCTTTTCCTGCAACAACTCGAATTCTTTCAGCACGCTCCCGCGGCGCAGTCCTACGGGCTGTCGCTCTGGTTCGGCACAGCGCTAATCGCCACGGGAGTGGTCGTGAATATTTCTTCTGCCTGGCATCATGTTCGTTTAGTCCGGGAGTTGGATCGAGGCGAGTCCGCTCATTCGCGTCCCTCGACCCAGGCTGTCGTGATCGCCTTGTTCCTGGCATTGGTGGGGCTCGCCATGGCCATCTACCTGGTTTCCGTGCACGGTTCTGTGAATCCTCACGCCCAGTCAATCGTAGAAATACTGGCGGCCAAGGCCGCCAAGTAGTTCCGGCAACCAAAGGACTTTCTGCTCGCTAGTAATTTCATTTTTCGGAGGTGAATGAATGGACCTGTTTATCCCATCGCGCCCACGCCACAGTCGCAGAGACATCCTGAAATCGAGCGCGTTATCACTGCTCCCGCTCGCACTTTCCTCTGCGAATTATGCTACGCATGGCCAACAGCCGATGACCGCGAACGGCGGCACCGACCCTTACCCGATTCCATCGCTGGACAAAAATGGCAGCCACAATCAACCCGCAGGCCCAAACCTCGAACCTTCGCACATCTACCATTTCAAAGGTCGCGTCGCCCGCTGCAGCACCTTCACCGGCACGGGCACTGACAATCAAGGCAATCGCATCGCCTTCGGCAGCCCCACCACGGACTACGGCGTGATGCAGGGAGAATATTGGGCCGCGCGCGCACCGCAGCAAGGCACCTTCACCCACATATGACTCACGCTGTTCCGGGGACCGGCGGTCCCCGCAAATCAGATCCACGATTTTCACCCGCCCATCGCGCCGTCCGGACTTTACTGGGTTGTTCCGGTTCCGGAGCACGGCCTCACAATCAGTCCCGATGGCAGCATCTTCACGCTGGAAATGCAAAATGTTCCGGTAGTCGATCAACCGCGTTGGCCGGCTCTCGATTCGATAGCCACTCCCGCGCGAATGACCTTCAAAATGGTTTGGAAATCCACCGGCGAGCCCGTGAAATATGAAGACGCCTCCAAGCACTTCCGTTTCACCGGGACTCGCGCCACGTGCCAACTCGAAGCCCAAGTCGAGGTTCCGTCTATCGGTTTCTCGTGGAAGTCCGATCCGCTCGATACCTCAAAGGCCGACATTGCCATAATCGGTGACGAGGTCAACGGCCGCTATTACGACAGCTGAAAGCAAAAAAATGGCCCTGTCCGCCGCAACGGACAGGGCCATTTTATAAAACGCGACTGGCTAAACCTTATTGACGTTTTCAGCCTGAAAGCCCTTCGGTCCCTGGCGAACCTCGAACTCCACAAGCTGACCTTCATTCAGCGCCTTGTAACCATCCATTTGAATGGCCGAGAAGTGAACGAAGACGTCTTCACCCGACTGGCGTTGGATGAAGCCGAAACCCTTCGACGCGTTGAACCATTTCACTACGCCTTGTTCTCTTGCCAACTTGAGTGCTCCTCTTTCGGTGATGTTTTGCTTCGTCAGTCCGTAACGCCAGTCGGCAGCTCTCCTGCCCGCCGCGGCGGGCTGCCCACCCACAGGATTACAAGACCGCCAAAGCGCGCAGATTCTTGCATAATCCCGAAATCGTGTCCAGCATCAGCGAGCCCGCAGAACCACGAGAGAGAAAGTTGCGGAGCGGTTTTGGTAGCGCCGGCGTCCCTGCCGGCATCCGACGAGCAATCCCGCAGATGCAAGCTCCCATCATGCGCGGACTCGAAAATGCAATTTGGATGAAGCTGTGCGCCGCGGATCATTCAGATTCTTATTGACTATTGCAATCGTAAGATGCTGGCAGGGACGCCGGCGCTACCAAAGGCGGGATCTGATGTTGGAATTGCTGTAGCTGTTGTCGTTTCTTCGTAGGGGTGCCGGTCAATCGCCACGCGATTGCGAAGCAATCGACGCGCCCGGCCTTGCGGTCCCTGCGGCTATTTAAAACTATGTATCGCCGTCCACTCTTCCGTCTGCACGTCAAACACCGTATAAAGCCGGGTGATCTGCAAAAGATCCACCACCCGCTTCGTCAAATTCAACAATTTCAATTCTCCGCCGGCATTGCGCACCGTCGTAAACACGCTCACCAACTCGCCGATTCCGGCGCTATCGATGTAATCCACGTCCGCCAGATTCAACAGAATCTTTTTCTGCCCGCCGTCGGCGAGCTCCCGCACCATCGTGCGCACCATCCCGGTCGCTTCGCCCAGCGTGATTCGCCCGCTAAAATCCACGATCGCAACGCCGCCGTTTTCGCGGCACGTCCCATGTAAGGTCACCGGTTACGACTCCTTCTCCCGCGCGTTGCGCAAATCGCCGTTGCCGCCCGGCAAGCGTTTGGCCATCACCAGCTCCGCGCCACCCTCCGGCGGGCAATTCACCGCGAATTCATCCATGAACGCGCGCATCAGAAAAATTCCGCGCCCCGAGGTCCGCAGCAGATTCTCCTCCGACAGCGGGTCCGGCACTTCCTCCACCACGAATCCCGGCCCCTGATCGAGCACGTGCACGATCATTTTCTCCGTATCCAGCTCGACGGTGAGAAAAATCTTCTTGTCGCGGCTTTCGCGGTTGCCGTAATGGAACGCGTTGATCACGCCCTCGCGCACCGACATCCCGATTTTATGCGAGTCTTCCTCGCCGAATCCCGCCGCATCGCAAATGCGCATAACAATGCTCTCGGCCAGATCGACGCTCTCGATCATGCTCTCCAGCGTCACTTCAATCCGATTGGTCTGAGGCGTCATCCCGGGGCGGTAGTCTACCTTTGTCAGCCGCTGTATGGGTAGCACAGCGTCCAATCCGAAGTCAATGGACGCCAAGCCACCGTAGGGGAGGGTCTTCAGACCCTCCCGCTTTTCGGCTCCTCCACGCCGCTAAAGGAAAAGAGCTCGCCACCGAGCCGCGTATAAATACACTTCATCGCTGGCTCCAACCCCGCAATCGCGGAATCCACCGCGGAACATTCCGGCAATATTCCTCATAATCCGCGCCGAACTTCCCGCGCAATGTAGGCTCCTCGTAAAACTTCACAAACAAAGCCACCCCCACAACAGCCACCACCGCCGCAATCAGAGCCGTCCGGCTAGCCCGCCCAAATATCACCCACAATCCCACCCAACCAACGATGAACCCCACATACATCGGGTTCCGCGCGAAGCGGTAAAATCCCACCACCACAAGCCTCTGCGGCGGAGCAAACGGCGCCGGCGTTCCGCGCCCCGTCCAACCAAAATCCCAAATGCACCGCAGCGCCACCGCAAACCCCAGCGCCGAAGGCACAGCCGCAATCCATCGCCACCGCCCCACACCACTCAAGTCCACCTGAAAGCCCAGCCATCCCGGCAGCAACCAAAACCACAACGCCAAGAATGCAGCCCCCACAATCAGCGAAGCGATTGTCGTAAGCCACTGCGCCCCAGCATTCGACCCCCGCGAAGCCCCAGCCTCTCCGCCAGTCATAGTTATCTCCGCAACGGCGAAGTATGCCCCCATAGCAACACCCCAGCAACCGGAAGGATGTTACCGAACGTTGTCGCGATGAATTCCTCTCACGCGCGGCCATCGGTCCCGTAGGGCAGGGTCTTCAGACCCTCCCGCCTTTCTGTCCCTCGCACGTCGGACGTCCTAAGTCTGTCCCCCGACATCC
Source organism: uncultured Acidobacteriota bacterium (assembly GCA_963812645.1). Taxonomy (GTDB): domain Bacteria; phylum Acidobacteriota; class Terriglobia; order Acidiferrales; family UBA7541; genus Palsa-147. The sequence continues at coordinate 111,362 of CAWEVU010000007.1, read as the reverse complement.
GCGCGCCGCAACCTTCACTCGCTGGTGATTGACAAGTTCGCTTACACGGGATAGTTTCGCGGTCAATGCTCTGGCGGAGAGCCAGGTAAACCGAGAGCCTTGGACATAGAGAATCGATCCCGGTCCACTCTCGAAAACAGGATCCTTAAATTGCACAACGCGAACCGCAAGCCGATCCTCGTTGTGATTTCCTGTGCATTCGCGCTCGCAGCCCTCGCTGCATCATCCGCTTTCGCCTCGCCCCCCGCTGCGCCCGACAAGAACAAGTGGCTGCCGATAAGCGCCGAAGATCTCGCGCTGAAAGACAACCCCGCCAGCCCCGGCGATCACGCCATGATTCTCTATCGCGACTTTTTTCGTGACGATTCGAAATTCTATGAAACCGAATCCATCCGCATAAAGATTTTCGATCAAAAGGGCGTGATTTTCGGAAACGCGCAGATCAGATACGAAAAAGGCTTCGAGGAGATTCAAAACTTTCAAGGACGCACCGTCCATCCGGATGGCAAAAGTTTCGATTCGGAAGGGCACATTACGGACAGCACGATCGTGAAAGCCAGTGGATTTCGTCTGGATACCAAAACCGTGGCGCTGCCTGAAGTGGAGCCGGGGAGCATCGTCGAGTATCGCTTCGAAAGACATTGGATCGGGCGCCGGCTGCGCGCATCCAGCCTGATCCTTCAACAAAATTTGTTCACGCGCGACGCCCGATTTTCGATGATCGCGGTGGGGGTGCTCTATGGGGTCAAGTCAACATTTACATGGGTGGGCGTGCGCTTGCCTCGCGAGCATTCCATGCATCCCATTCACGGCGGCTTCGAGCTCGACGCCAAAAACATTCCCGCGCTCCCAGATGAAGATTATTCGCCGCCGGAGGACGAAGCCAGCTCGCGCGTCGATTATTTCTATTCGCTCGATTTCGGGAAAGGCCACGAAGACTTCTGGCTGGAAGTCGGGAAACTCTGGAACACGGACTTTGAGAAATTTGCCGGCCGCAGCGGAACGGCGAAACGCCTGGCCAACGACACGCTCTCGCCATCCGATTCGCCCGAACAGAAATTGCGCAAGCTCTACACCCGCGTGCAGAAAATTCGCAATCTGAGCGGCGAATCGTCGAAGACCGAAAAGGAGATCAAAGCCGAGAAGTTGAAAGAAAACGAAACCGCCGACGACGTGATCGACCACGGTTATGCCTCGTGGTTCGATCTCGACCAGTTATTCGTGGTCATGGCGCGCGCCGCCGGATTGCAGGCTGATCCGGTTTACGTTGCCCGCCGTGACGGACCGGCTTTCGACGAGCAGGAACACAACCTTTGGCGCCTCAATGGAACGGTGATAATCGCGATGGCCGGTCCGCAGGCTTTTTTTCTCGATCCCGGTTGCGAGCTGTGTCCGTTCGGGCTGCTGCCGTGGGATAAAACGTCAGCGGGCGGGGTGCGATTCGACAAGCAAGGAGGACGCGTGATGCAGACGCCTGCGCCGCGCGCCGCGGATGCAACTCGCGAGCGGCAGGCCGACCTGCGGATCGCTGCTGACGGCATGCTTGAAGGCACGCTCGCCGTCAGCTACACCGGCCGCGACGCTCTCGACTGGTGGGCCCGCTTTCGCGATGAAGACGAGCGCGGAAGGAAAGATCTGTTGACCGATGAAATCAAAGGATGGCTGCCCGAAGGCTTGGAGATCGAAATCACGAGCGTCTCGGGCGCCACACCCGGAGAGGAACCGTTGCACGTTGAAGCTCGGCTGTCGCATGTCGGTCTTGGCAGCAAAGCGGGCCGTCGCGTCTTAGTGCCGATCGGCGTTTTCGAGTCGCGGCAGACGAACTTCTTTCCTCACGCGCAGCGGACGAACAGCATCTACTTCCGATTTCCCTATCAGCAATCCGACAGCATTACGATTCATCCGCCTGCCGGTGCGGAGTTTTCGGGCATGCCGGAGGTGAGGCACGTGCTCTCGCATGATTTTGATTGCGATATTGTAGCCGCCGTGAAAGACGGAAATCTGCAAATCGAAAGACGCGTAGGCGTGAACGAGTTTATGTTTCCGGTCGATCAATACGCCGAACTGAAGGCCTTCTTCGACTTAATCCAAACAGGCGATGCAAGCCAAGCCGTCCTCGATCTTCAACCCCAATCCAACCCAAACTAACCCGCCCAAGGAATCTGCGTCTCAGCCCTCTCGCCGTTGCCTTTTCCGCAGTAGGGGAGAGTCTTCAGACCCTCCCGCTTCTCGGCCCCGTTTCTCTCCGAATTCCCCCTCATTTTTCTGTTGACATATCCGTTAATGTATGCCATTCTGTTTCCGGCTCCATCCACGAGCCGCAAGCAAAATGTGTCACAGGGAAGCCCTGTGCTTCCCCAAAAGGAAAACCTAGCGAACCTCGGCCGTTCACCTCGCACCACAAACTGCCAGGCACCACTCTAGACCGCGCTTAAGCGCCAAAGGACAACCAATGAACACAGCACCCGGGCCGGATGCCCATAGTTCCGGCGATGCATCCCCATCCCCCGAACGCCACTCCCGCAAATGCGCCGTCTGCCACCACCCCGAGCGCGAGGCCATCGACGAAGCCTTCCTCCACTGGGCGAACGGCCCCGTCATCGTCAACGACTACAAACTCCCCAGCCTCTCGTGCCTCTACCGCCACGCCCACGCCGTAGGCCTCTGGCGACGCCGGCGCAAGACCGTCCGCTCCGCCCTCGACCGCATCATCGAAAGAGCCGGCGGTACCAACCCCAGCGTCCGCGACATCATCCGCGCCGTAGAAATATGCGCCCGCTTCCGCGATGACGGCGCCTACGTCGTACCTCCCAAACGCCTGATCATCGAACACCACTATGCCCCAGGCACCCCCAAATCTAATCGGGAAGCCTCGGATTAGAACCCCACGCAACCCCAACAAAACAAAGAAAGGAGAACCAGCCTAATCGGGAAAAAACACACAGTTTCAAAATCAAATTTAACGCAGAGTTTCGAATGTATTCCAGGTCGGCAAATGTAGATCGAGTCTTCAGACCCGAGGCCTTTCGGTTGTTAATAGAAACGAAAGGCCAAAGACCTCACCTGTTCGGAGGTGAGGTCTTTTGCATTGGAAGTTGCGGCGTCAAAACCAGACAGCCTCAGGTCTGTCCTTCGGCCCCGGTACGCGGCCTCAGGATAAAAAGACCTGAGCTACATTCCGATTCGCAGCGCTTAGGCGGTGGCGCCGCGCTTTTGGTAGCAGAGTAGGATTAGGTCGGCGCGGCGGCGTACGCCGAATTTGCTTAACAGATTCGAGACGTGAAATTTTACCGTGCGCTCGGAGATGTTCAGCTTACTGGCGATTTCTTTGTTGGAGAGATTTTCGAGCAGCGTCTCGAGCGTTTCTTGCTCGCGGCGGCTCAGGTCGGCGGCGGCGGCGTTTTTGAATTGGCGGCCGTGGGCGCCTTCGATAATGGAATCCACGAAATTGGAGAGCAGCACGCGCGGAACCCAGAAGCCGCCTTCGGAGACCAGCGGCAGTGTGCGGGGCAATTGCTCGCGGGCTTCGGCGTAGGTGAGCAGGCCTTTCACGCCCATGCGCAGCAACGCGTAGCTGCTGGCTTCGGTGAATTTTTCGCCCACCACGATTAGACGGGCGGCTGGATTTGCCTCCAGAATATTCGAGATCAGCGAAGCGGTCGCTTGTTGCGAAACATTCGCATCGATGACGTAAATTCCCGCCTTAGGCAGCGCGGCGCGGCGCAACTCGGGAGCCAGGCTCGACTCGAGTTGCTTGGTAACGATGCGGAACCCGGGGCGCGTGAGAAGCTTTTCGAGTTCGCCGAGTACCAGAGGATGCGCGGAGAGCAGACAGACGGAAAGATCGCGCAACTTGGGCGATTTGCTTACGTTAGACCGCTTGGTTCCTGACGATTTTTCTGACAATACTGCACTGTGGCTCATCCCGGTACGCTCCCAACGGCTTCGTCGACTGCGAATGCGCTTGCCGGAAGGTCGGCTCGGCGCGGAACATCGTCCACTTCGTCTCATCGTACAAGCGTTCATCGGTTAGCGGGAGAAGATTCTTTACGAATGGTTACGAGTGGTAAACGTTCTGGAGGCTGGAGGTTAGAGGCTGGAGGCTGGAAGAACAGAGAGCATTGAGACACTTGGTCCGCGGTTGATTGGAGACCTGGCTCACGATTGTGGCCGCAAGATGCCGGCAGCGACGCCCTTCGAGGCTCAGGGAAAACCGGCGGGAACAGAGCGGACGCATTCGCGGAGGATGATTTCGATTATGCGCTCGGAGGCGTGGCCGTCCCAATAGCGCGGGACGCGGCCTTTTTTGGTTTGGCCGTTGAGAATGGCGCGGGCGGCTTGGACGATTTTTGCGGGGTCCTGGCCGACTAGCTCGTTGGTGCCTTCGGTCACTGTTACTGGGCGCTCGGTGTTTTCGCGCAGCGTCAGGCACGGGACGCCGAGCGCGGTGGTTTCTTCCTGGATGCCGCCGGAGTCGGTTAGGACCAGGCGGGCGCGGCTCATCAGGCAGAGAAAATCGAGATAGCCGAGCGGGGGGACGAAACGGATGCGATTGAGCGAATGCGGCGCGGAGGCGGAGTGCAGGCGCTCTTGCGTCCGCGGATGGACGGGAAAGATTACGGGAATTTCGCGGCCAATTTCCGCGATGGCTCCGAGTAAAGCGGCTAGAGTTTCGGCGGAGTCGACGTTCGACGGGCGATGCAGCGTCAGCAGCCCGTACTGTCGATCCTTGACGCTTGCCAGGCCTAGTTCATCGGCGATTTTGGATTTTTGCGCGATGGGGAGAAATTGCTTGAGCGCGTCGATCATTACGTTGCCGACGAAATGGATTTGCTCGCGCCGCTTGCCTTCGTGGATTAAATTTTCGATGGCGTCTTCCTCGGTGACGAAGAGAAAATCGGAGAGCGCGTCGGTGACGATGCGATTGATTTCTTCGGGCATGGTGCGATCGAAACTGCGCAGGCCCGCTTCGACGTGCACGACGGGGATGCCAAGTTTTGCGGCGGCCAGCGAGGCGGCTACGGTGGAATTCACATCGCCGACGACCAAAACGCAATCGGGCTTGCGCTCGATTAGGACTGGCTCAATTTTGCGGAGGATTTCGGCGGTTTGCCACGCGTGCGAGCCGGAGCCGACTTCGAGATTTACGTCCGGCTCGGGGATGCCCATTTGGCGGAAGAAAACGTCGGAGAGTTTTTCGTCGTAGTGCTGGCCGGTGTGCACGAGGATGGGCTCGATTTCGGAATGGCGGCGCATCTCGCGGAGCAGCGGAGCGATTTTTACGAGGTTGGGGCGAGCGCCGACGATATTAAGGATGCGCATGGATGGCCTTGATCATGGTGAACGGCCAGAGTAACACGCGCGGAAGGCGAGTATCGATTGCGGCGTGGGGATCTGTATTCAATGCGGAAACTTGCGACAGGCTCGACGCGGGCTGAGCGCATCCAATGAATGGCAGTTGAGAGGAGAATTTGTGGTTCGCGACCGCATGTGCCGCGTTGACGGGCTTTATTTGCTGCTCGCGGAATCGGAATGAAGAAACCTGAAGCGAGAGATCGCGCGGGCTGCGGTGCGCGGTTGATATAATTTTTTCATGGTATTCGCTGATTTTGAATATGAAGACGCGTAACAAGATGAATTGGCTTCGGCGATTCTGCCTGGCTGCGGGCTTGGCATGCAGCTTGGTGACGTTGCCGCAGCCGGGGTTCGCACAGACGACGAAAAAGCCTGCGCCGAAGAGCGGGCAGCAGCCTTCGATGGGGGCGTGCTGCTCGATGCGCGCGGACCCGAATGTTGATCCGCGGGAATTGGTGCGGCGCGCAGCGGACGCGGAGATGGAGAATGAAAAGAAGGCGAAGTCTTACACTTATATTCAGCGATCCGAGACGAAGAAGATGGATGGCGATGGGAAGGTCATTTCTACGGAATCCGAGACTTCGGAAGTGATGGTGCTTTACGGCGAGCATGTGGAACGGTTGATTGCCAAGAACGACCAGCCGCTTTCGGCCAAAGACGCGGCGAAAGTGGAAGAGAAGATCAATAAGTTCATGTCGGACCGGAAGAATGAGACCGACGAGCAGAGGAAGAAGAGACTGGCGGACGAGCAGAAATCCGAGGAGCAGGAAAAGTCGTACGTTTCGGAGATTGCCGACGCTTACAATTTTACGATCGACGGCGTCGAGAAATTGAACGGGCGGGATACGTACAAGATCAGCGCGGAGCCGCGGCCGGGGTTTGAGCCGAAGAGCCGCTTCGCGAAATTTTTGCCGAAGTTTCATTTCAAGGTGTGGATTGATAAGGACGACAAGCAGTGGGTGAAGATGGACGCGGAGGCGCTGGGGGATGCTTCGTACGGGTTGTTCTTGTTTCGCATCCATAAGAATTCGCGGTTTTCGTTGGAGCAGACGCGGGTGAATGATGAGGTTTGGTTGCCGCTGCACGTTCATGGGCGGATTGACGCGCGGATTTTGATTTTCAAGAGTTTGAATGAGGAATTGGATTTTACTTACAAGGATTACAAGAAATTCAGGTCGGAAGTGAAGTTTGGGCCTACGGAGCCGCTGACGCAGCAGTAGAGTACGGCGGAAAGGGCGGAGAGCATGCAGATTCCCTCGACAGACTCGGGACGAGCTCTTCGCCGCGCTCAGGGTGACAATCTCTCCGGGTCGCACGTATCCGTTGGTGCTTTGTTGCTGACAGCCTGCCTGTAGGGAAAGCAAAACAAGAGAAGGAAGATGTTGCGATTGCAAGTTTGCCGGCTGATAGAATGGCGGCTATGAGCGAGATATTTGGGGTGCCGCGCGAGACCTTGGATGCGGATGTTTTGATTGTTGGGGCTGGGCCTGCGGGGTTGGCTTGTGCTTTGCATCTGGCGAATTTGATTGAGGCGCATACGGCTGCGGGGAAATCGCCTGCGCTTTCGGCTGAGAATATTTATGTTTTGGAGAAGGGACGGGAGATTGGGGCGCACCAGCTTTCTGGGGCGATCATGGACCCGCGTGGGTTGCGCGAGCTTGTGCCGGATTTTGAGAAGTCGGCGCCGCTTGATACTCCCGTTACCGGGGATGCCGCTTATTACTTCACTGCGAATGGATCCTGGAAACTTCCGATTACGCCGCCGCCTTTGGCTAATCATGGGAATTCTGTTATTTCGCTGAATAAATTAGTGAAATGGATGGGCGGGCTCGTTGAAAAGAAGGGCGTGAATTTGTTCACCTCGTTTGCCGGCGCCAGCCTGATCGAGGAGGGCGCTGGGATTGCCGGCGTGATTACGGAAGATAAGGGCGTGGATAAGAATGGAAAGCCCAAGGACAATTTCACGCCGGGTTATGAATTGCGCGCGAAAGTCACCGTGTTGGCTGAGGGGCCGCGCGGATCATTGACCAAAAATTTGGTTTCGCGATTCAGATTGGATGGATTGAATCCGCAGGCTTACGGGATTGGGATCAAGGAATTGTGGGAAGTGCCGGCGGGGCGGATTGAGACCGGATTTGTGGGGCACACGCTTGGTTGGCCGCTCGATTCGAGCATGTATGGCGGCGGTTGGATTTATGGGTTGCAGCAGAATCGCGTGTCGCTGGGGATGGTTGTGGCGCTCGAGTATCACAATCCGCTTTTTGATCCGCATGAGGCGTTTCAGAAATACAAAACGCATCCGCACATTCGCCGGATCATCGAGGGCGGGAAATTAATTCGTTACGGGGCGAAGACCGTGCCCTATGGCGGATGGTATTCGATGCCGCGGCCTTATTTGGATGGCGGGTTGATCATTGGAGATTCGGGGAGTCTTTTGAATTCGCAGCGGCTCAAGGGAATTCATACCGGGATCAAGAGCGGGATGCTGGCGGCGGAGACGATTTACGAAGCGTTGTGTGCGGGAGATACTTCGGCGGCGCGGTTGGCGAATTATTCGGCGAAGCTGGAGGCTAGTTGGATCAAGAAGGAATTGTGGGCGGTGCGGAATTTTCATCAGGCCTTTGCGCATGGGCTATGGAGCGGTTTGGTACATTCGGCGGCGCAGTTTGTTACTGGCGGGCGCGGATTCGTCGATCCGATGCGCGCGAAGGCGGGGTATCAGGAATATTCGAAATTGAATCGCGATGGCGCGCTTGTCGATCAATCTACGCGATTCAAGGGAGATGGGGCGCTTACATTCGATCGTTTGACGGACGTTTATCACTCGGGGACTCGGCATGAGGAGGATCAGCCGTGCCATTTGGTGGTGACGGAGCCGGATATTTGCGTGGACCGCTGCGTGCGGGAGTATGGCAATCCTTGCCAGTATTTTTGTCCTGCGGCGGTGTATGAGATGGGGATGGAGAAGGGCGCGGCGCGATTGAAGATTAATTTTTCGAATTGCGTGCATTGCAAAACCTGCGATGTGGCGGATCCTTACCAGGTGATTGAGTGGAAAGTGCCGGAGGGGGGCGGGGGGCCGAATTATGAGGGGATGTAGGGAGTCGGTTGGGATTGAGGAAGAGACCGCAATTTTCTTCGGCGTTAAGAGACCGCAGATTCCGGACTGAATATTTCAAATTTCAGACGCGGAAAAGTCAAAAGCAGATCGAGATGTCCTACGAGATCCTTCAGGCCGCGCCAAAGCGCCCGATTTCCGCGCAGTTTTGTGATTTATGGACGCGGAAATCGGGCTGCGCGGCCCTCAGGATGACACGTGTTCGCTCTCTGCGAATGGAAGTCAACAGAGCCATTTCAGATTTGAGATTTCAGATGACCCGCACGGCTACGGCAAGAAAAAACCAAGAGCAAAATGCAGATCCCTCGCTTCGTTCGGGATGACAGCTTCTGGACGAACCGCGCTTGCGCGGCGCTGCATGCGCGGAGTGAAACTACTGCTTGGGCGGAGGCGGTTGGCTGCCGAAGAAACGTTTGAACATTGTTAGGATGCCACGGCGGTGGCGTCTTGTGCTTGGTGTTGACTTGGTGGGCTCGGATTGCGCGAAGCTTGTGGCGGCTGGGGATTTTGTATCTGCTACGTGGCCGGTGAAGACCCAGTCGGACGTCACTCTGGCTTCGCGGATTAGAGTTACCAATTGCGGATTGGTGTCGAGTGGAGGATTTGGCGTGGCTGCGGAGAATGCGAGTGGGGGCATCACTACCCGGACCGGCGGTTCTAGTTGCGGTGCGGTTGGAGCTGTTCCGGTTGTGCGCGCCGCTACAGGCTTCGATTCGTTGGCGTGTGCGGGCATTGTGAAGCCGGGGTCGGCTTCGGGGGCGGTGCCGTTTATCTGCTTGGCTGGCGCGGATGCGGCGGTGTTCGCTGGCGGAGTTGGCGCTGCCGGTGGCGGAGCGGGCGGCGGTGGAGGCTCGTCGGCGTGAACCGTTGGGATCACCGAAGTGGCGCGCGGTAGAGTTTCCGCGATTGCCGGCGGCGGTTGCTGAGTTGAGGTTGCCGCCGAGGTCGACGGCGCTTTCGGCTTGGACGCTGCTGGCGGTGGGATCTTCGTCGCGGGCGGCGAACTTGGCGGCGGAGTGGCCGTAGCTGAGAGAATTGGCGCGGGTGTTGGCGTCGCGGCGGGAGCTGTGGCCGCTGGAGCTGTCACAGCCGGAGCGGCTGGCGGCGGGGCGGACTGCTGCGTTGCGGATAGGACTGAGCGCGGCGGCGGGATGGCGCGGGCTTCGTCGCGATAGCAGCGGCAGGTTCCTGCGGGCCCGCCTACGGGCTGAAGTTTTTCGCCGGAAAGAAAAAACTCGCCAAGCTGGGGAACGACCAATCCTTCACTGCTGAATTGATCTTCGAGCCGCGCGGCGCCTTGCGCGGCGAAGACGCACATGGCGTCGTTGATGTCGAGACCGATGGTGAAATCGCGGGCCTCTTCGGCGATGGAGACGGGAGTGGCCATGACGAACGGCGTGAAAACGTGGAGCTGCGTCGGATCGGCCAGGCGCACGTGAACGCGGCCGAAATTTAGAGCGACGGTGTAGGCGTTGTTGGATTCGAGGAGAGTCAGTTTCGCCGGGCCGCAGATGTCCACGGTGCCGCCGCCGGGGAGAGTCAGGCGGGCGTCGCCTGAGTGGACAGTTAGCACCGTGCCGCTGGAGATAAAGAAGCTGGTGCCGCCGGGTACTGCGCCACCGAGAGTGCTGCCTTCGAAGGAGATGTCGTCGCCGGTGAATCTGGCTACGGCGCCCATGGGCCAGTGCTCTTGCGCGGAGGCAGGGGCGGCGAGAATTGAGAGGAGCGCGACTGTCGCGACAGAAAAAAGAACCGCGCGGCTGGCACGACGGAGACTGCTGCCGAAGATGGAAGAGAAGTTCAGAGTGAGCGAGCCGCTATGCATCGAAGAGCTGCAGTCAATTCACCTATACTATAGCGCATTGAGCGAAGCGGCCAAACCGGAAGCGGCGGAAACGGGCGAGCGCGTCAACGTGCTTTACGATACGCGATTGCCGGAACTTTCTCGCTGGCGGCGCGCGCAGATTCCTGTGATTGCGGGCGTGGTGTCGAGTTTGATCGCTGCGATTGGGCCTACCTTGCGATTTGAATCGCTGGGCGAGGATTTGTTGAACGCATGGATGGATGCGGAGCGGACTTGCATTGGGGCGTTTTGGCACCGCTGCATTTTTTCTGCGGTGTGGAGGCACCGGGGCCGCGGCGTGGTGGTGATGAATACTACGAACTTCGATGGGCAATGGACGCGGCGGGTGATTGAGCGATTTGGATTTGATACTTCGCAGGGAAGTTCTACGCGCGGGGGATTGCGCGGATTGGTGGATATGGCGCGGAAGATTGAGGCTGGAAGGAGCGCGGCTTTTACGATTGATGGGCCGCGAGGGCCGCGGTACGTGGCCAAGCCCGGGCCGGTGATTTTGGCGCGGAAGACTGGGGCGCCGATTTATCCGTTTCATATTGGGTTGGAGACGGCGTGGACTTTGGAGAAGACTTGGGATTTGTTTCAGGTGCCGCAGCCGTTTTCGCGGGCTGTTTTTGTGGGCGGGCCGTTTATTTGGGTGCCGGAGGATGCGGATGCTTCGATGATTGAGGAGAAATACGCGGAGATGCAGACGGCGTTGGAGAGAGTGAGGGATGTGGCGGAGAGTTGGTTTCGGAGTGGGCCGGAGGAGAGGGAGAGGTGGCGGGAAGAATTTTCGCGGTGAGAGTTTTGGATTGCGGTTACGTCGAAGAGAAATCGTTTGGACGGCGCGTCGCTTTAAATTTCGAGATGTGGCGTGGATTGGAGTCGTAAGATGCCGGCCCCTCGTGGCTCGGGGTAAACAGGGACGCCCTTCTCTTTGCTCAGGGTAAACCGGCGCTACTTGTCCGCTAACGTTACCTTCACTTGCATTTTTTTCCCTTCGCGATAGAGCGTTAGTTCTACTGTGTCGCCTGGGCGATGGCGATTCAGGACTCGGCCTAAATCCAATTGATTTGTGATTTCTGTGTTGTCGATGGTGGTTAAAACGTCGCCGCCTATGCGCAATTGTTGGAGACCGGCCAGGACTGTTCTTGTGCCGCCGCGGATGCCGGCTTGGGCTGCAGCGCCGCCGTTGGTGGTGCTTTCGATCAGCAGGCCGTGTTCGACTGGGAGATCCAGGGCTTGGGCGAGGCCCGGCCAGATGGCGCGGCCTTGAACGCCGAGCGTGGCTTGGCGGACGCGGCCTAGATTGATTAGATCGTCGGCTACGCGGTGCGCGGTGTTGATTGGAATGGCGAAGCCTATGCCGGCCGTGGTGCCTGAGGGCGTGTAGATGGCGGAATTGATGCCGATGACTTCGCCGTGGGAATTCATCAGCGGGCCGCCGGAATTGCCGCGATTGATGGCCGCGTCGGTTTGAATGGCTTCGTCGATGAAAGTTGTGTCGCTGGTTTGCACGGTGCGGCCGAGGGCGCTGACTACGCCGGTGGTGAGCGTGCTTTGAAAGCCGAAGGGATTGCCGATGGCGAGGACGCGCTGGCCGACTTGCAGCGCGCGCGAATCACCTAGTGGGAGCGACGCCAGCTTCTTTCCCTGCGCTTCGATTTGAATCAGAGCGATGTCGTTGCGCTGGTCCGCGCCAATGTAATGGGCTTTGTAATGCGATTGATCGCCGAGAATGACTTCGATGGTTTGCGCGTTTTCTACGACGTGATAGTTCGTGAGGATGTGGCCGTTCGCGTCAATGACGAAGCCGGAGCCCGCGCCTTCTACCGGGACGGCGTTGTAGAAGAAATCGTATTCGACGGTCTTGGTGACGATATTGGCTACGGCCGGAGCGGCTTGATGATAGATGCGCACGTTCTCGGCTTCGAGCGGGCCGAGGCCATCGGTGCTGACGGGAGTGGACGCGGGGACGGCTTCGACGTCGTTTGGCGTGCGCGGGCCCCAGCGTGCGCCGGCCCAAAAGGCGGCTAGGACGAGAATTAGAGCAAACATTATGAAGCGGATTCTGCGGCGGGTGATGCGATCGTGGGTCATGAGTTCAGCCTCGCGTTGAAGGCACGGCGATCATATTACAAAACCACGAAGGAGTTGGCGAAGTGATGGTACCGCCGGCGTCCCCGCCGGCATCTTACGACCACAATTGCAGCTTAGGACCACGAACCACGCGCGGACCACAATTCACCCGCCGAAGTCATTCAGTGCGCGCCTTCGATGGCGGTCTCGGTCCGCGGATGAGAAAGGTTTTTAATTGCGCTTGAGTTCGCCGGATGCCGGCAGGGACGCCGGCGCTACTTAGGCTTTTGCGGCTTGGAGTTTGAGTCTGGCGGCTAGATCGCGGACTTGGCGCGAGGTTTCTTCGAAGGCTACGCCGCCATCTATGATTTCGTCGGCTACGGAGACTTTTTCTTCGATGGGCATTTGCGAGGCGATGCGCTGCTGGGCCTGGATTTCGTTTAGGCCGCGTTCGCGGAGGCGCGCGAGTTGCTGGCCGGGAGTGCAACGGACGACGATTAAGCGATCGAGCTTGGGGCGATAGCCGGCTTCGATGAGCAGCGCGGCTTCGACGATGGCTACCGGCGGGCCGCCGGTTTTATCGAGGGCAGCGAACCAGCTATCCACGATTTCGACTATGTGCGGGTGAATGATTTGATTGAGGCGAGCTAGCTTGGCCGGCTCGGCGAAAACGATGGAGCCGAGTTTGGCGCGATCAACGCTTTTGTCGGCCGCGAGGACGCTTGGGCCGAATTCGGCTACGACTTGATCGTAGACCGGTTGGCCGGGCTCGAGGAGCTCGTGAGCAAGCGGGTCGGCGTCGAGAATGGGAATATCGAGATCGCGAAACATTCGTGAAACGGTCGATTTGCCGCACGCGATTCCGCCAGTTAAGCCGACACGAAGCATGAGATATTCCTCCGCGTCATTTAGTAGCACAGGCCACTCCTGCCTGTGGCCGCAGCCGCTCTCATCTCCCAACTCACGATTGCACCGTCATCGTGCCGACGCGAGCCGCGTGCGCACCCCGTCGCAAACCCGCAGCCCTCACCGTGTTGCTCATGAGCATGGCGATCGTCAGCGGGCCTACGCCGCCCGGCGATGGCGTAAGCGCGCCGGCGACTTCCACAACTTCAGGATGCACATCGCCGACAAGTGCTGAACCTTTCTCGCGGAATTTTGCCAGGCGCTCGGGAAATTTGGCGAAGATGCGTGCGGCTTCGGCGGTGTCGGTGATGCGATTTGTGCCTACGTCGATTACGGTGGCGCCTGGACGAATGTAATCGCTGGTGATCATTGCCGGGCGGCCCATCGCGGCTACTACTATATCGGCACGGCGGGCGGTGGCCGGGAGATCTTTGGTTTTTGAGTGACAGATGGTTACGGTTGCGTTCGCGTGCAGCAGGAGGAGCGCTAGAGGCTTTCCAACGATGTCGCTGCGGCCGATGATTGCTGCGTTGGCGCCTTCGATGGGGATGTTGCTGCGGCGTAGAATTTCCATCACGCCGAGGGGAGTGCAGGCTACTAAATTGGGACGGCCTGCGACGAGCTTGCCTACGTTGATGGGATGGAAGCCGTCTACGTCTTTGGCGGGATCGACTGTTTCCAGGATTTCTTTGGCGTCTACCTGCTTTGGGAGCGGGAGTTGGACGAGGATGGCGTCGACTTCGTTGCGGCGATTTAGATCGCGGACGATGGCTTGTAATTCGGCGGTGGAAATTGTGGAAGGCGGGGTGATCAGGAAGCTATTTAGCCCGAGAGTTTCGCAGGCGGCAATTTTGCTCGAGATGTAAACCTTCGATGCCGGATTTTCGCCGACGAGAATCGCGGCAAGTCCCGGGATGATTCCGGCGGCTCTCAGGCGGGCGATTTCCTGACGCAGATCGGTGTAGATTTCTCCGCGGATGGCGTTGCCGTTGAGGATTCGGGCCGTCAAGAATGGCTCCCGCGCGCGTGAGAATGAGTATTAATAGCGGGGAATGATAGCACACGGTGGAATGGGCGGGCGGCTGTTGCAGGCGGTGATTGAGGTGGGAAATCACGATTAGCGTGACGGCGGAAACCAGCGCGATTGATTCGTGGCGTCGTTGGTAGCGCCGGCGTCCCTGCCGGCATCCGGCGAGCAACATCGTCGGCGAGGGCCGCAATCATGCGCGGAGCGCGGCGTTCGATATATGCTGGTTGTGTGGTCCGCGCATGACTGTTGCCCTTGGCCAGATTTGTGGTCGTAAGATGCCGGCAGGGACGCCGGTGCTACCAATGCTCTACGGCCGGGTCATTTTTTCAGGCTTAACCAGGGCGTCGAATTCTTCTGAGGTTAGGTAGCCCAACGCCAGCGTGGCTTCTTTCAGGCTTAGATTTTCGTGGTGGGCTTTTTTGGCGATTTGCGCGGCTTTGTCGTAGCCGATTTTGGGAGTTAGCGCGGTGACCAGCATCAGGGAGTTCTTCACGTAGAAATCGATTTTCTTTTGATCGATGTCGATGCCCTTGACGCAGTGATCTACGAAGCTGTGGGAGGCGTCGGCCAGGATGCGAACGGAATTCAGGAAATTGAAAATGATCACCGGCTTGAAGACGTTCAGCTCGAAATTGCCTTGCGAGCCGGCTATGCCGATGGCCGCGTCGTTGCCCATCACTTGCACTGCCACCATGGTCAGGGCTTCGGACTGCGTGGGATTTACTTTGCCGGGCATGATCGAGGAGCCCGGCTCATTTTCGGGGATGGTGAGTTCGCCCAGGCCGCAGCGCGGGCCGGAAGCCAGCCAGCGGACGTCGTTCGCGATTTTCATCAGCGAGGCGGCCAGAGTTTTTAGAGCGCCGCTGGCGTAGACGAGTTCGTCGTGCGCGGAGAGAGCGGCGAATTTATTGGGATGCGAGCGGAACGGGAGCCGGGCCAGCTCGGCGATTTTTTTAGCGGCGCGCTCGGCGAATTCGGGAGGAGCATTCAGGCCCGTGCCTACGGCGGTGCCGCCGATGGCCAGGTCATAGAGGCCGGAGAGGGACTCTTTGAGGCGCGCGATATCGCGCTCGAGAAGGCTGGCCCAGCCGGACATTTCCTGGCCGACGGTGATGGGCGTGGCGTCTTGCAGGTGCGTGCGTCCGATTTTTACGACGTTGGCGAATTGCTTGGATTTGGCGTCGATTGCGCCGCGCAGGTATTCGACCGCGGGAATCAATTTTTCGGCGACTTGCGTGGCGGCGGCGATGTGCATGGCCGCGGGAAAAGTGTCGTTCGAGGACTGCGACATGTTGACGTCGTCGTTCGGGTGAATGGGCTTTTTGCTGCCCATAACGCCGCCGGCAATTTCGATGGCGCGGTTGGAGATGACCTCGTTGGCGTTCATGTTGGTTTGCGTGCCGCTGCCGGTTTGCCAGATGCGCAGGGGGAAATGATCGTCGAGTTTGCCGGCGATCACTTCGTCGGCAGCTTGCGTGATTAGCTTGGCTTTATCGGCGGAAAGCTTGCCGAGATCTTGATTCACCAGCGCCGCCGCTTTTTTCAGGATGCCGAAAGCGCGGATGAGTTCGGGCGGCATGGTATCGCGCCCGATATCGAAGTGGATCAGCGAGCGAGCAGTTTGCGCCCCGTAGTAGCGATCGACAGGGACTTCGATTGCGCCCATGGAATCGGTTTCGGTGCGGGTGGGGGATTTGGTCGTTGGTGCGGACATTCGGCGCCTCGCGTCAGTTCGGAAAATACCCGGACGATAACCACGAAATTTAACGGCCGCGGTTGTTTTTACGATGGCGGGCGGAGCAAGCCCCGCCCCTACGGCCGAAATGCAAAAGCAAAATCAGCGTACGCCGTCAGTAGATGTCGTATTGCTCCCAGTGGAGCGTTGGGTCGGCTTGGATTATTACGCTCTTTTTTACCCAGCGCTCTAGTTCTTCCATCAGGCCGGACTCGCGTGTCTTCAGGGCTTTGGCGATTTCCGGGTGGACGCGCAGAGTCAGGCTGCCGGCTTCGATATCGCCCGCCATCTTGCGGGCTTCGGCTTGAATTTCGTAGCAGAGCGTTGGGATTGACTTCACCATGCCGCTGCCGGTGCAGTACGGGCACGGTTGGCAAAGAGTGCGCTCGAGAGCTTGCTTGGTGCGCTTGCGAGTGATGGCCACCAGGCCGAACTCGTTGAAGCGCAGGGCTTTTGAAGGTGCGCGATCGGCCTTGAGCGCTTCCTCGAGTGCAGCGAAAACTTTTTCGCGGTTGCGGCGCTCTTCCATGTCGATGAAGTCGATGATGATGATGCCGCCGAGATCGCGCAGGCGCATCTGGCGGACGACTTCGTTGACAGCCTCGAGGTTGGTGCGCACGATGGTGTCCTCGAGGCGATTCGAGCCTTTGCCGACGAACTTGCCGGTGTTGACGTCGATGGCGACGAGGGCTTCGGTGTGATTGATGACGATGTAGCCGCCGGACTTGAGCCAGACTTTCGGGCGCAGGCCCTTGTCAATTTCCTGCTGGATGCCGAATTCTTCGAAGACCGGCGTGTCTTTGGTGTAGAGCTTCACGCGATTGACGAGCTGCGGCTGGAAGCGGCTGACGAAATCGACGACCTTCGTATATTCCTCTTCGGAATCGACCCAGATGGCGGTGTAGTCCGTGGAGAGGTAATCGCGAAGAATGCGCTCGACGAGATTGAGATCGCGATGGAGAAGCGCGGGAGCTTTGCGCTGATCGCCGCGGGATTTTATGTCGGCCCAGGTGTGCGTCAGGAATTCGACGTCGGCACGAACTTCTTCGGGCGTGGCTGCTCCAGCGGCAGTGCGGACGATGAAGCCTCCGCCGAAATTGCCTTTGGCTTCGGTGACTAGATGGCGCAGGCGCGCGCGATCCTCGGCGGAGGCGATTTTGCGCGAGACGCCGGTGTGGTCGAGAGTGGGCATGTAAACGAGGAAGCGGCCCGGAAGCGCAACGTGGCTGGTGATGCGCGCGCCCTTCTTGCCGAGCGGCTCCTTGGCGATTTGAACGATGATCTCCTGGCCTTGCTTGAGGAGATCGGAGATCAATTGCGGGCGTCGCGGTTGCGGGCGATGTCCGCCGTGTCCGCCGTGATGCGGGCGGCGCCCGCGGTCGTCGCGGCGTCCGCGATCGCCACCGCGATCAGGACCGCGATCTCGGCCGCTGCCGCCGCGCCTTGCGGGATGCTGCATGCGCGCGCGGAAATTGCCGCGAACGGTGGCGCCGCGAAATTCCTGCGGCTGGCCGCTGACGGTTTCGCCTTCGAGCGGAGCGATGGTCTCGGGAGAAGCGCCGGATTCGGTTGCATCGGCGGCTGGAGAGCCCTGTGCAGATTCCTCTTCGGTTTCGGCGGAAGCGTCCAGCTCGCTGGTGGATTCCGCTTCTGTGGATTCGTGCTCTCCGGCTGCGAATCCTCGTTCTGAGGAATCCTCGGCGCGCTCTTCCGCGGTGGAATAATCCTCGCTGGTTTCCCCAGAGGAGAGTTCGGCGGCTGAAACGTTCTCATCGTGGGAATCCTCGCGCGCTTCGCGTTCGGCGCGCTCGGCTTCTTCGAGTTGGGCTTCGGCGACGTGTTCGGCGAGAGCCGTGGCTTCTTCTTCCGTGAGATCGGCTGGAATTTCTGGAGCAGCGGCTGCCTCGGCCGCATGGAGTTCTGGTTCCGGAGCGCGGGCCTGTTCTATGGCGCCGGCAGCGAGGCGATCGAATTCTTCGTGATGCGAGGCCTCATGCTCTTCCGCCGCGGCGGGAGGAGCGAGCGGCGGTGGTTCGGGGCGGCGGAGCGTTTCACCCGGAAGCGCATCGAGAGCGCCGGAATGAGTCGCAAATCGTTGTTCGGAGAAACGCGGCGCGCGCTCCAATTGTTGAACGGGATCTCGAACCGGGTCTTGAATCGGCGGCGCGACGATTTCTTGAACGGTGCTGGGGTCTTGCGTCATCGGTGCGTGAGTTTCGGGAGTCTCGACTGACGGAGCTACGGCCGATGCCGAAGTTGCCGGAGGCGCATCCTTGAATCGAGAGAGATTCTCGCCGGGGAGCACGACGGGAACAAAATCACTGGGAGGAGCGCTGCCAGCGGCTTCGCCTTCGGGCTCATAGGGGCGGTGCGACGCGTACTTGGAATGCGGGAGATCGCGACCGAACCGGGAACTTCCGCCTGGGCGTCCGCCGCGGCTATCGCGGCCGCCACGTCCTCTGCCGCCGCCGCGTCCGAAACCGCCGCGATTGTCGCGCCCGCGGCCTTCGAAGCGGCGCGGAGGACGACCGTCGTGGCGCGGTCCCGAATATTGTTGCGGAGGACGGGACGACGGCGCTTGCGTCTGCGCGCGAGGCTGCGCGTCTTCTGTGCTGATCGATTCGCCAGGCAGGGCCTCGGTAATGGCCGGCGCCGGCTCGACGTCGGTGGGCTCGAGCGCGGCGGTATGTCCGGCGGCGTCCGTGGTGAAAATCTGGCCGCCCTGATCCTCCATTTTGTGTTCTTTATCCTCGACAGTGGTGACCACGTGATCGAGGTCTTCGATTTCCTCGAGGAAATCGCTGACGTAGAGGAAGCCGTCGCTATCGAGGCCGATGTCCACAAAGGAAGATTGCATGCCGGGAAGCACGCGAGTGACTTTTCCTTTGTAGATGCTGCCGACTAACGCAAATTCTTTTTCGCGCTCGACGTAAATCTCACAAAGCTGACCTTCTTCGAGTATGGCGACCCGGGTCTCGTGCGGGGTCGCAGAAATGACCATTTCCTTCGACATGAAAACTCCTCGTGGCGCATCGGGAGGCAATCACACCGCGCGAAGCGGCGAGCCACGCCCTGCCAGGCCCGCAAGCGGGCCAGCCGGCTGGGAGGGAACTCTGCTGTTTGTTCAGGATTGCGTGCACCGAGCGCTTACCCAAGCGAAAATTAGGTTCCTTGTTCGTTGTCCCGGTCACAATGCCGGGCTTCCGAGAAACTGCTGAGAACGACTAAAAAAAGCGGGCCTCAATTGACGAACCTTCGCATGCGAACGTTCATCACCAGGCCCAAAGCCAAAAACAGAAATACCGTGGACGATCCCCCGTAACTCATGAACGGCAGGGGAATGCCCGTGACCGGCACATAGCCGATCACCATGGCCGAGTTAACGAGCACGTGAAACCCCAGGATGGCCGCCACACCCATCACGACAAACATTCCGGCGCGATCTTTCGCCTTTTGCGCGTTGTCGATGAGGCGCAGGAGCAATCCCAAATAGAGCAACAAAGCGAGAAGCACTCCTACAAATCCCAATTCTTCCGCCATCGCGGCCAGAATGAAATCCGAGTAACGGACGGGCACGAAGCCCAATTGATTCTGGCTGCCCTTGCCGAAGCCCTTACCCCAGAATCCGCCGGAGCCGACAGCAATCTCGGATTGGAGAATCTGATACCCGGCTCCGCGGGGGTTGTCTTCGGGATGGATAAATGTCGCAATGCGTTGTTGCTGGTACGGCTTCAAATGCGTCCGCATTTTCCAGCCCACCGGAATCATCAGCACGATGAAGGCGAGGAGCACTGCCAGGTGCTTCCACTGAATGCCCGCCAGAAACGCGCCGACGATGGCCGCGGGGACGAGAACCATGGCCGTCCCCAAATCGGGCTGGACTAAAACGAGAAGGACGGGCAAGCCCGTGATTCCCGCGATCTTCACGAGATCCGCAGTTGTTAAGCGATCCGTGCGGACTTCGCTGAAGAAACGTGCCAGCACTATGATTATAACCAGTTTCATTATTTCCGACACTTGTAAATTGACGCCGCCCCCGAGGCTGACCCAGCGGCGGGCGCCGAAGCGCGAATGGCCGATGGCCAGCACGACGAGAAGAGCGACGATGCCGATCAGATACAGCAGCGGAGCCTGGTCCAGAAGAGTGTGATAGTCGAGCCGCGAGACGATGAACATGGCGATGAAGCCGATGCCGATCCAGATGGCTTGCCGCCAGTGCATTCCCGCCATGGGGCTGTCGTGAGTTGCGGAATAGATTTCGAGCATGCCCATCAGGCAGATCGCCGAGACAATCGCCAGCAGGGTCCAGTCGAAGTCGTGAGTGCGCGGGCCTTCCTTCATGGCTTGGTGGCCCCTATGGATGCTACGGCCGGCTCCTGGGGCTTGGCCGGCTGCGGAGACGGCTGATTCTGCGTGGTTGTCTGTTCCTGCGGCGGCAGCACGCCGTTCTTCTTTTCGTAGTACTTCTTGACGATGTCGCGCACGATGGGAGCGGAGGCTTCGCCGCCGTGTCCGCCGCCCTGTACCAGGACGGTAACCACGATTTCGGGGTCGCGGCGTGGAGCATAGCCGACGAACCAGGCGTTGTCCTTGAATTCTTTTTCTTTGCCGAGACGGCTCCGGACGTCGTAGCCGATTACTTGTGCGGTTCCGGATTTGCCGGAGAACTCGACGTTCTGGATGCGCGAGCTATAGCCGGTGCCGCCGGGTTCGTTCACCACGCCGTACATTCCATCGGTGACTTTTTGCACGGTGTCATCGGCGAGCGGGAAGTGCGTGACCACGGGATTCGGGAGATTCTTCATCAGGTGCGGCTGAACGAAAGTGCCGCCATTGGCGACGCCGGCAATCATGCGCGCGAGTTGGATGGGAGTGGTGATGACGGCGCCCTGGCCGATCGCGACTGAAATCGTTTCGCCGGGATACCATTTGCGATGATAGACGCGCTGCGCCCATTCTTCTGACGGCATCAGGCCGGATTCTTCGCCCGGTAGATCAATCCCGGTTTTTTTGCCCAGGCCTAGGCCGCTGCCGTAGAAGGATAGCTTGTCGATGCCGAGGCGCATTCCTACCGTGTAGAAGAAAATGTCGCAGGACTGGATGATGGCTTTATGGAAATCAACTGTGCCGTGGCTGGATTTGCCGTAGACCCAGCATTTGAATTGGCGGCCGTAGAAGGTGCCGTAACCCGGGCAGAAGACGGTCATATTTTCCGGGATGGCTTTGGATTCGAGCATGGCGGTGGCGGTGACAATTTTGAAAACCGAGCCCGGGGCCAGTTGGGCTTGAATGGCGCGATTTAGAAGAGGTGTTTTTGGATCGGTATTCAGTGCGGCCCACTCCTGCGGGTTGATGCGCACGGCGAAATCGTTTGGATCCGCCGTCGGGTGGCTGACCATGACGAGAACTTCGCCGGTGCGCGGATTTAGGGCGATGGCCGCGCCTTCTTTGCCGGCGAGGTCGGCTTCGGCGACGGCCTGCAGGTCGTAGTCGATGGTCGTTTGAATGGGCTTGCCGGGGACGGCTTCGACGTCGTCGAGGGTGCGCACCATTTTGCCGACGCTATTGACGATGACGCGGCGCATGCCGTCCGTGCCTTCGAGCGTGTCGTTATATTGGCGCTCAAGGCCGGCTTTGCCGACGATGTCGCCGGGGCGATAGTGGCCGTCGCTGGCGGCGAGTTGTTGCGGCGAAACTTCGCCGACGTAACCTGCGGCGCTCGCGAAAAAGCCATTGCGCGGATAGCGGCGGCGCTGGACCATCATTAATTCGAGGACCGGTAAATCAGCGCGATGAGATTCGACGAAGGCGATGTCCGCTTCCGTGGCTTCGGGCTTAATCACCACCGGCTGGAATTTAGGCTCGAGTTTCGCGGCGTCGAGTTGCTCTTTCAAGTCATCAGGAGAAATGTCCAGACCTTCCATGACTTGCGGCAGGCACTTTTCAAGGAGCTTGGGATCGTCGCGCAAGAGCAGGATGCTGAAGGATGGATAGCTGTCCACCAATACGCGGCCCTCGCGATCGAGCATGGTGCCGCGCGGGGCGATGATGGGAATCGAGCGGACGCGATTTTTTTCCGCTAGATCGGAGAAATGGCCGGATTGAATGACCTGGAGCTTCCAGAAGCCGAAGAGCAGGACCAGCGTCATTGCAACGGCTAGATAGGAGAGAAGAACTAACCGCCCGTGAGGCAGTTTTTGATCGTTAGCAAGCCAAGGTGCCAAACAAACTCCTGCGCGGCGGGTGACTCCCGGCCCCGGGGATTCCGGGCGTCCGAACTGCTGGACGGCAAAAAATGAAGTAAAGGCGAAGCTACCACCTGGGCTGAGGGGGTGCAAGCGGGGCTTGCCTATTCAGACAACGGGGATGTCGCGCGGGGGCGGGGGCGGTAATGTTGTGATTTCGAGGTCCGCGCAGGCGTGCTGCCGATGGCGGCGGTTGCGCTCGTCCGATGCCGGTAGGGACGCCGGCGCTGCCGAAAGGCGGGCTGCGCGAGTCAAGGTGTTGTAACATTAAGGATTAGGTTGCATTCATGACGGCGCGAAAATCAATTCGGCGGAAGCTTTTGGCGGCGCACCGGAAATTGCGCGAGGCGCGCATGATCGCGAAGGGGTTGCTCTCTACGCGGCACCCGCTGCTGGCGCATATCATTCCGATCCGGCGCTGCAATCTGGCCTGCACTTATTGCAACGAATTCGACGATTTTTCGCAGCCCGTGCCGACCGAGGAGATGTTCCGGCGCATCGACCGGCTCGGCTCGTTCGGGACATCGATTGTTACGATTAGCGGCGGAGAGCCGCTTTTGCATCCGGATTTGGATGCGATTATCGGGCGGATTCGCAGGAATGGAATCATCGCCGGGTTGATTACGAACGGTTATTTGCTTGTGAAGGATCGTATCGAGCGGCTGAACCGGGCTGGGTTGGAGTATCTGCAGATCAGCATTGATAACGCCACGCCGGATGAAGTTTCGAAGAAGAGCCTGAAAGTGCTGGATCAGAAGCTCGAGTTGCTTGCGGAACACGCCGAATTTCACGTGAACATCAATTCGGTGCTGGGCAGCGGAGTGAAAGATCCGGAAGATGCTCTGCGCGTGGCGCACCGGGCTGTGGAGCTGGGATTTACTTCTACGGTGGGATTGATTCACGACGGCAACGGGCAATTGCAGCCGCTTGGGACGCGCGAGCGGGAGATTTTCGAAGAGATCATGGCGCTGGGGAAGAGTTCGTTCTCGCGCGTGAATCAGTTCCAGCACAATATTGCGGCGGGCAAAGAGAACGATTGGCGCTGCCGTGCGGGCTCGCGTTACCTCTATATTTGCGAAGACGGGCTGGTGCATTATTGCTCGCAGCAGCGCGGCTATCCGGGAATCCCGTTGGCGGAGTACAGCGAGGAACGGCGCCGGCGGGAGTACCTCACGAAGAAAGGCTGTGCGCCGGGCTGCACGGTTTCGTGCGTCCATCAAGTGGCTGCGATTGATAATTGGCGCGCGCCGCAGACGATCGGGCCAGGAGATTCTACGAGCCGTGATTCGCTCGTGCAGCTAACCTAAGCAGCCCGTCGGTTCGGCATCCGAGAATTACCTCGTTCCTCAATTCCCCGATTCAGTGCGTCGCGGCGTAGTTCCTTCCCTGAGTTATACTTCTGAGCAATCTTGACGCTAGCGGGAAACATTCCTGTTGCAATGGCATTGCCCTGGGAGTACAAGCCATCGCATAGGCTGTGGGGTTTCTATTTCACTTCCGTCTGTCAGATAGGCGATCTGCGACTGGGCAGCTTTTGTTGCGCCCGTTTAATCCGCATGCGAGAGGTGTGCCGATGAAAGTTCGGACAATGAGTGTGATGCTGGCGGCGCTGGCTGGAATTTTGCTGTTGATCTTGCCGGGCTCGCTGCGGGCACAGATTAATACCGTGAATCTGTCCGGGACCGTGACAGATCCACAGGGCTTGGCGGTGAATGCGGCGAAGGTGACGGTTACGAGCAACGCCACTGGCGCGGAGCGGACCGCATCGACGAACGGCGCCGGACGATATGAATTGATAGGCCTCGCGCCGGGGAACTACACGGTCTCGATTGAGGCGACCGGGTTCGCAAAGCTGGAGAGCACCGGGCTGGTGCTGACGCTGGGCGAGCCGGCGGAATACAATCCGCAGCTTTCGTTGAAGTCGGCGACGACGACGGTAAGCGTGACCGCGGAGGCGGCGCTGGTGGAGACGACGAAGAGCGACGTCTCGCAGACGATTACGCCGACGCAGATCGACAACCTTCCGATCAACCGGCGCGACTACATCAATTTCGCGCTGCTGACGCCGCAATCGGCGCGCGATGACACCCCTTCGATTGGCGCGGCGCCTACCAGCGGATTGAACTTCGGCGGGCAGCGCGGGCGATCGAATGAGATTTCGGTGGATGGCGCGGACGCGGTGGACAATTCCACGAATGGCGTACGCGCGACAGTTTCGCAGGAGGCAGTGCAGGAGTTTCAGGTCATCACTAGCAACTACATGCCGGAGTATGGGCGGGCCATGGGCGGCGTCGTAAATATCGTGACGAAGTCGGGCTCGAATGAGGTGCATGGCAATCTATTCGGGTTTTTGCGGCTGGCGGCGCTGCAAGCGCGCGATCCGTTTTCGGTGGCGGGCACATTTGATCCTACGTCGGAGTCGGTGTTGTTCAAGGCCGTGAAGCAGTCGTTTACGCGCGTGCAGGCCGGAGCGACGCTGGGCGGGCCGATTCAGAAGAACAAGACATTTTACTTTTTTTCGTATGAGACGATTCGCAGCCAGGCCACCGGCTTCACCAACATTGGCACGGACAATTTTGGACTATCGGCCGCGGCAATTCCGTGCCTGGGAAACTTGCTGTTAACGCCGACGCAGGGAGCGTTTTACGGCGCGGCGCTGGCGGGAACCAATTGCGGCGCGCCCAGCGGCCAGCAGGCGGCTCTGCTTCAGGCCGCAGGCTTGACCGGACTATCATCGGCAACAGCACTGCTGGGCAACTTGCCCGGAGGACCGACGTCGTTCTTCGATGGCGCGCCGCTGCCGGGGAGCTATGCCGGTTTGGTTTCGCTGCTGGGAAATTATCCGACGAAGGAAGGGACGAGTTTCTGGTCGCTAAAGCTGGACCACATCTGGAACAGCAAGAACACTTCCTTCATTCGCGCAAGCGTTTCGCCGTCTCTCTTCACCGGCATTCAGGTGAACGCGGA
This sequence comes from uncultured Acidobacteriota bacterium, assembly GCA_963812645.1. Lineage (GTDB taxonomy): Bacteria > Acidobacteriota > Terriglobia > Acidiferrales > UBA7541 > Palsa-147. The sequence goes on along the minus strand of CAWEVU010000007.1, from coordinate 86,087 downwards.
GAACCAGAATTTCGGGCAGAATGCAGGGAATCGCACGTCGCTGCAGCAAACGCGCGATCTGGCGATTATCGGGCAGCACGCGACCTCGTTTCATGACGACATGTTCAACGAGTTTCGCTTTCAATACGCGCGACGCGGCCTGCACTACGGATTCTCGAATCTGCCCGGCGGCGACTCACCCGCAGTGAATATCGACGGATTCGCATTCTTCGGGCGCGAACCATTTTCGACCGAAGATCGCATCGAGCGGCGCTTCCAATGGGCCGACGATCTGACTTGGACCAAGGGCACGCACACGATGAAGTTCGGCGGCGATTTCAACTTTCTGCAACTCCGCACGGGATCGCAGCAAATTTTCGAGCTGAACTATGGCGGCGTTTATACGTTCTCAAGCGTCGACCCGGGCGCGCTCGGATTGCCGGAACAAGCAGGGCCGTTCAACGCCGTGCAAGCTTTCGGGCTCGGCATCCCGCAGGAATACATTCAGGGTATCGGAAATTCGAATCATCCCTTCAACAACAAGGCGCTAGGGCTTTTCTGGCAGGATAGCTGGAAGATCAATCGCCGGCTGACGCTGAATTACGGCGTGCGCTACGACATCGAATGGAATCCGATTTTCCCGGCGGCGAATCCGCTCAATGACGCGGGGGAAAAAGCGTTTGGGGTGATTCAGGGCATTCCGCTCGATAAGAACAATTTCGCGCCGCGCGTGGCGATCGCCTGGGATCCGTGGGGCAACGGAAAGACCGTAATTCGCGCCGGCTTTGGATTGTTCTACGATCATCCGCCTCTGGCGCTGGCGTTCCTCGCGAACGCTTTTGACGGCGCGGCGTCGACGCTGCTGGAATCGGCAGGCGGCAGTCCTTGCGTGCTCACCGCACTCGGCTGCTCCGTGGATAATCCATTCAATTTCACCGCGCTGAATGCTACGAATGTGTTTCAGGGCTTGCTGACCGGCACTCTGGCAAGTTGCTCCACGTCGGTTCCCTCGATGTGTTTCCAGCCGAACCTGCAGCGATTCAATCCGACTTTCACGAATTCGCTCTTCACCAATCAGAATTACTTGACGGCGAACGGCGGACTGGGATTTCCGCTGCCTTTCATTCCTTTCACGATTCCGGTGCAGAAGAATTTTCAGTATGCCTACGCCGAACAAGGAAATCTGACGCTCGAGCGCGAGCTGGGCAAAAATTGGAAGTTGAGCGCGGGATACAACTACACCCACGGCGTGCATCTCGACCATACGCGCAACATCAACACTGCGAATCCAGAGTTGCTGGCGGCGAATGATAACAACGCCGTGCTCTCCGGTCTCGTCGCTCCGCTGACAAATCCAATCACTATCGGCGTTCCTTCGACGGCAGGATGCCAAATGACGGCGGGCGGCGGCAGCATCGGCGTTAGCGTGCCGGGAATTCTTGGCACCGCGTTTCCAATTGGCGATACAACTTGCAGCACAACGCCGATCGGATTTGTCGGTACACCTGCGGTTTTCAATTTTTTCCGGCCGTCGGGGCCCAATCCTTCGTTCGCGGGGCTCGTCGGCGGCTATACCAATCTTGTTGGGTTGGCGGCCTTGGCGGGATTTCCGCAAGGAAAGCCGGGAGTTCAGATTCCCTGGAGCGATATCGATCCTCAGGTGTCTGCCGGCAATTCTGTCTACCATTCGCTGACTGTTTCGGTTTCGAAGCGATTCTCGAATCATTTCGAACTGCTCTCGGGCTGGACGTATTCGCATTCAATCGACGACTCGACTGATCTTTCGACGCTGCTGAATCCGCAGGACAACAATTTTCCAGCTCTGGATCGCGGGAATTCGGATTTCGATCAGCGGCATCGCTGGATTACGAGCGCGGTGTTCTTGAGCCCGCACGGAGAGAGCGGCGATCCGGTGTGGAAGAAGATTTTCGGAGATTTCACCGTGGCGCCGATCATCGAAGTGTCTTCGGGACGCCCGTACAATACTCTCACTGGATTTGATCCCAATCTTGATTTTGGAACCGCAACAAACCGGCCGGATGCGCTGCCTGCCGGGGCAGCGGTGCCGCCGGGGTTCCCGGTGGTGACTTCGCCATTTGTGAAGGGCGTGGAATTCACGTTGCCGACGCGCTGCATCGACCCGACAGGTGCAACATTCTCTTTCCCGGCAGTGCCTTCGCCTTTCTATGGCTGTACGGGCACGCTGGCGCGCAATGCGTTCACTCGTCCGGGATATTTCAACATCGACTTGCGTCTGGCGCGGAGGATTCAATTCAATGAGCGCTGGAACCTGGAGATCATCGCGGACGGATTCAACATGTTCAATCGCTTCAATGTTGCGGACGTGAATCCGCTTTGCGATACGACGGCGGGCAATTCGACTTGTAATGCCGGCCAGCCGACGGCGGCGCTCGATCCACGCACATTCCAATTCGCGCTGAAGATCAACTGGTAGCTATTTGGCGCGGCGAATTTCGGGGAGCCTCGGCGCGCGTTGCGCTGCGGCTCCCCGAATCTATTTATGGCCGGCCCGGAATTTTCATTCAATGAGCTTTCGCGTTAAAGTGACCTGATGAGCGGGACGGAACTCACTCTTGCGGTGATCGTGTTGGCAGCGCTTGTGGGCGCGGTGGTGTGGTTTGGCGAAAAGCGCGCCGCGGCGGAGATGGCGGCGATGCGGCAGGAAGTGCAGGCCAACATCGCATCGCAGACGCAGGGCGTCACAGTGCAACTTGGGCAGCTCACGCAATCAGTGATGCAGCAACTCGGGCAAGTGCGGCAGGAATTGCAGAAGGGCGTGGCGGATTCGGGCAAGCTGGCGATGGACGCGCAGCGCGAAGTGGCTAACCGCCTGCAATCCTCGACGGAAACGCTCCGGCAGCTCAGCCAGCAAGTAGGCGAAGTGCAGAAGATGGGCGAGGATCTCTCGCAAGCGACGCAGACGATACAGGCGATTCTCGGTGGCGCTAAATCGCGGGGAATCTTTGGCGAGGCGACGCTCGAGAAGTTGCTCGAGGACGCGCTGCCCCGCGCTGCCTACGAGACGCAATATCGCTTCAGCACCGGCGAAATTGTCGACGCGATCGTGCGGCTCGAAGACCGCATTCTCTGCATCGATTCAAAATTTCCGCTGGATGCTTACCGGCGCTTTTTGGAATCCGGCGAAGACTTTCGCCGCGAGTTTGCGGGCGCGGTACGAAAGCATGCAGATTCCATCGGCGAAAAATACATTTTGCCCGACGAGCACACACTTGATTACGCGCTGATGTTTGTGCCGTCGGAGAGCGTGTATTACGAAATGCTGATGACCGAGGATGGCAAAGGCGGGCGTTTGGATGATTATTGCCGCAGCCGGCGCGTGCTGGCGGTTTCGCCCAATACTTGCTTCGCGTATCTCGGCGCGATCGCGATGAGCCTGCGCGGCATGAAGGTGGAAGAGAATGCCAGGAAATTGATGGCTAGTTTGGCCGGACTAGAAAGACAGATGGAAGCATTTGTGACTGTGTTTGAAAAGCTGGGAACGCATTTGCACAACGCGAGCCAAAATTACGAGGAAGCGGAATCAAGACTGCAGCGCGCGCGCGGGACACTGGAGCAGATGTCGGAAGGGAATCTTCCGGAGGCATTGCCGGCTGGAGCTGAGCAGGACCCGCTCAATTAATCTTGCACCCCGCGAGGCTGTTCGGTAGCGCCGGCGTCCCTGCCGGCATCCGGCGAGCGCAAGACTTGCCATGGGCAGCAGTCACGCGCGGATCACGTCATCCCAACCAGCGCAGTTGATTTACTTCTGTAGTCCGCCCATCATCGCAGCCTTCACGAACATTGGTAGTCGTAAGATGCCGGCAGGGACGCCGGCGCTACCGGGGAACCAGCGAATCGCGAGCCGCGGTCATGAGAAACGCCTCGGTTTCTGGCGGGCCGTTCGCGAGTAGGCGATTAATATCTTGCACGGCCCTCCGCGCATCAGGTTTCTGACGCTCCAATCGCGCCAAAAGAGGATCCAGTCGTTTTGTCCACGGATGTTGTGACATCTTTTGCGCCGCCAACAGATAAGCGTGAGCAGCTCCAAAATCCACGGAGTTCGGATCTCTCGAAGCCAGCCGCACACGAAACGAAAAATCACCGGCGCGCAGCGCGCGGACATTGATCAGCGCTGAATTATCCACGCCGCCGCGGGTTCGTACGTGCTCCGAATCGCCGTGAGCGAAGCGCAGTACCGCCGGGACGAGATTCTCCACGTCCATTTCCCTGGGCTGATCTGTGCCACGGACGCGCACGACCAGCGCGGCCTTCGAGCCGGGCGCGAGAGTCGCGCCACCCGTATCGAACTCAACCACAAGAGCGGCGAGTGTTGCCGTTGCCGGCGGGCCTGTCGTCGCGACAGAAAGCTGCGCGGTGCCGGGAGCGCCCGCGGGATTGAGAAGTATCACGAGGGCGGCGGGAGAGGCTGCCAGCACCAGCGCCGGCTGCTCGCCGAAATGCACGGAGTTTCCCGCCGCGTCGCCGCGAAAGCCCGAGCCGCGCACATCGAAGCGATCGTGAATCGAGACGAGAGCCGGCGCCCAATCGATTTGCGTCTTATCGGATTTCGTGTAGGGAAGAATTACCGATGCCGCAGCAATCTCATGATGTCCCGCGAGCCGCGCGATGAGAACCCCGGGAGTTGCCGGCGCGGTGAAGAAAGCGCGGCCGGTGGCGTCGGTTTCCGTCGGCGTGCCGTCGGAGAGCGTGACGTTGGCCTTGGGGACGAGACGTCCGAGCCGGTCGAGGACTGCGAGCGTCGCGGGCTGAGTCGCCACCACTCTCGAAGGCAAAACAATTTGTGACGGCTCGGGCGCCTGCGCGCGCGCGGACGGGGCGGTGAAAATCGTAGCCAGTAGAGCTGTGGCGAGCCACGGCGCAAATTTTAGTTTCGCTGGGTGGATCACTTGGCGGTTCGCTCGTAGATTTTGGCTTCGAGAAAGAGACGGAACAGCTCTGCATCGAGCTCGTTGTCGCGCACGGATTCTTCGAGAATTTTGAGTGCGCGCTCGACGGGCACGGCTGCTTTGTAGGGCCGGTCGGCCGCATTGAGAGCGTCGAAGATATCGCAGATGGTCATCATTTTGGTCGGGAGCGGAATATCGGGTTCGCGTAGGCCCAGGGGATATCCGCTGCCGTTCAATTTCTCATGGTGGGCGCGCGCGATGCGCGGGATGCCGCGCATTTCGCGCGTCCAGGGAATCTGCGCCAGGAAATCGAAAGTGAAATTGACGTGCGATTCGATCTGGCGGCGCTCGTCGTCGTCCAGGCTGCCGCGGGGGATCGAGAGCATGGTCGCTTCGTTGGCGCTCAGAAAAGGCTGTGCCGCGCCTTTGCCGTTGGTGAAAGTTTGCCGGGCGATTTTGTTGATTCGGTCGAGAACGGTTGAAGGCAGGACTGTCGGCTCGTTGATCTCGAGGACAAATTTCAGATCGTCATCGATTTGCTTGAGGCGATGCGCGAATTCCTTGTCGATTGACGCGAGCTCAGCGCCAGCGGCGTCGCGACCGCGTTCGAGGACCATTTCCAGTTTCCGCCGCGAGGTTCCGGCTTCGATTTCCTTGCGGATGAAATCGAAGCGGCTTTTCACAAGGTCGAGCTGCCAGGGATAGAGTTTTTTTGCTTTGACGAGGACGTCTTCGCGCACTCCGACCTTGCCGAAATCGTGAAGCAGCGCGGCGTAGCGGATTTCTTTCATCTGCTCGTGAGTGAATCGCGCGGCTTGGTACTTGCCCGTCTCGACGGCGTCCACGGTTTCTGCCAGGCCGAGCGTGAGAGACGACACGCGGAAAGAATGGCCGGAGGTTGCGGGATCGCGTTGCTCGATTGCGGTGACGGCGGCGCCGACGAAGCCCTCGAAGAGCCGTTGGATTTCATCGTAGAGCTTGCTGTTTTCGTAGGCGACAGCGGCCTGCGACGCGAGCGAGAGGCCGAGCTTCACCGCGCTGGCGGGGAAAGGAACGACTTCGCGCTTGACGTCTGCGGCGGTATGAAGGCGCGCGGATGGATTGCGCTTGCAATTGATGAGCTGGAGAACGCCGAGAATCTGGTCGCGCGCGTTGCGCATGGGAAGAGTCAGCATCGAACGCGTGCGATAGCCCGAATTGCGGTCGAAGGAATCGTTGAAGCGATACGGGCGCGAGGGCGGAATCTTGTACGCGTCGGTGAGATTGATGGCGGCGCCGCGCAGAGCGGTGTGGCCTGCCATGGAGGATTCGGCGAGCGGGATCGTGGATTCCTTGAACGAAAACTGGATGCTGTCATTTTGCGTCAGCTTGAAGCGAAGATGTTTCTCGCCGGATTCGGATTCTTCGATGAGGTAGAGCGAACCGGCATCGGCGTTGGTGATATCGCGCGCTTTGCTGAGAATCAGGGAGAGCAGGGAATCGACGTTGTGTTCGGAAGAAAGCGCGACGCCGATTTGGAGAAGCTCCTGCAGCTCTTTTTCAGTGCGTTTTTGCGAGTCCTGGGTGCGACGATCGCGCGTTGCGGATTCGAGTTTCTCGAAAGCTGATTCAATCGCACGCGCGATTGCTTCAGGCGCGGCGCGCGTCGGAATCACGGCGAGTGCGCCCTTGCGTGCGCTGCCGGCATTGCCTGCGTAAATTCCGACGCTGTGACTCGCGCTGGCGTGCCGTTTACTGGCCTTCGATCGTCGAGAGCCGTTTGCAGACGCATCAATCAGCCAGACAGCGGTGCGTTCACTCGGCGTTGCTGCACCGGCCGTAGCGAATTTCTTGCCCTTCTTCGAAGCGCGTTGAATGGAATAACGGCCGCGAAGCGATTTGGCAACTGCCTCGGCGGCCGACCCTTCGTAGAACCAAATTTGCTTCTTCGTGGGCATGAGAAATATGTGGGCGCGGAACGGCTCAGTATAACGGATTGTGGCGGGACGGGAGCAAGTTGCGCGATAAGACAGCACGTCCTGCGCTGACTGCCTTGTGTGAGGCATAGGGGTCTGTTAGCCTTTCGCGGATTTCTCGCGACAGGCGCCACAAGCCTCGCAAAAAAGAATGTTCGAGAAATTTACCGGCATTTTTCGCGAATGGAAGAAGCACACCGGCTCGCTGGCGATCAGCCTGGTAGTGACGCTCGCGGCGCTGGCGGTCTATTACTTCGTTTTCATCGGCGAAGCGCGCACGCCGCTGGCGGACTTCATTACGCGGCTGGAGCTGGACAGCCTCGACACCCGTTTCCGGTTGCGCGGCCGCGTCCATCCTGATTCACGCATCGTGATCGTGGATATTGACCAGCGTTCGCAGGAGGCGCTCGGTCAGTGGCCCTTCCCGCGAATCTACTTTGCGAAGATGCTCGACGCGCTGCACGACGACGGCGCGAGCGTGGTCGCCTTCGACATCACTTTCAGCAAGCCGGACGCCACCTCGCTGCCGCTGCGCACGCTGCTCGAGGGATTGTCGAAAGGCCAGACCGCCAGCGCGGATGTGCAGCAGAAAATTGCGGAGCTTGAGAAGCAGTACGATTACGACCAGCAGCTTGCGGAAGCGATCAAGCGATTCGGCAAGGTCGTGCTCGGCAACTATTTTTTGTATACGTCGGCCGATCTTCAAGGCGTCTCGCCCGAAGCGCTCGACCGCTATGCCAATCTCATTTCCTTCTTTCCGTTTCCGCAGGTTCGTGCGCTGCCTTCGGCGGGAGGCTCTGCAGGGTATGTCCGGCTGATTCAGAATTTCGATGATCTCGCCCTGCTGCCAAAAGGCGCCGAGGCGAACACCGAGACATTCACGGCGGCGCTGTCTGGCGACAAAGCAGGCTGCGGATTTTTCAATATCGTCGGCGATCCGGATGGCGTTGTTCGTCGATCGTTGCTGGCTTTGCCCTACGGCCGCAATCCGAATCGTGCCAATTGGGATCTCTACGCTTCGCTCGAAGTTCAAACGCTGCGGCTCTATCTCAATTTGCCGGACGAGAAGACGGTGCTGAATTTCGGCGGCGCCGGAATCGCCAGCATCGAGTTCGGCCCGGATCTCGTGGTGCATCCCGACGACGTCGGTCGCATGATGATCAATTATCAAGGCCCGCCGCGGACTTATCCCTACGTTTCGTTTGCCGATGTCGTGCAGCACCGATTTTCCCCCGGGGAGTTTCGAGACAAGATCGTGCTCGTCGGCGCGTCGGCCACGGGCATCGGCGATCTGCGCGCGACGCCGTTCGGCGGCGTGGATTTTCCCGGCGTCGAGATTCACGCAAACGTAATCGATGACATCTTGAACCGGCATTTCTTGCGCCGCGGGCCGCGCGAGGCTCTGACCGACGTCATCGTAATTTTTCTGTTCGGCATTCCGCTGGGGATCTGGCTCGCGTTGGTGCGCCCGCGCTGGCTGATTTTCGGATTTCTCCTTCTCATTCCTTTCGCGTGGTTCGTGTATTCGGCGTTCCTTCACGATCAATGGCTGAACTTCATCGCGCCGGCGGCGTTCACTCTCGCGCCGAATGTGAGCCTCGTAGCTCTCTATCGCGTGCTTGTGGAAGAGCGAGAGAAGAGGCACGTGCGCGGTGCATTCCAGCAGTACGTGAGTCCCGAAGTGATCCGGCGGCTGCTGGTGAATCCGGGAATCGTGCAGCCGCGGAAAACCGAAATCAGCGTGCTGTTCAGCGATGTGCGCGGGTTTACGTCGATTTCCGAGCAACTTGATGCGCAGGAACTGGCCGCGCTGCTCAATTCCTATCTCACCGAGATGACGCGAATTATTTTCAAGAATCGCGGCACCCTCGACAAATACATTGGCGATGCGGTTATGGCCTTCTGGGGCGCGCCCTTTGACGAAGCGCGCCATGCCGAGCGCTCGTGCCGCGCGGCGCTCGACATGATGGCGAAGCTGCGTGAGTTGCAAGCCGGATGGAAAGCCGCGGGTCGTCCGCTCCTCGAAATCGGCATCGGAATCAATTCCGGCATCGCATCGGTCGGAAACATGGGCTCGCAGCTCCGTTACGGCTACACGGCGATGGGCGATTCGGTGAACCTGGCCTCGCGCCTCGAAGGGCTGAACAAGGATTTCGGAACGCGGATTTTGCTTTCCGAATTCACGTTTGCGCAGATCGTCGATGCGAAATTCGTGACGCGAGAACTGGATTTGATCCGCGTAAAAGGAAAGCTGCAGCCGGTGAAGATTTACGAGCTGCTGGGTGATGAAGCCAGCGCGGCTGAATTTGCCGAGATGGCGGCGGAATTCTGGAAGGCGCGCGTCGCTTACACCGATCGGAACTGGCGCGAAGCTCTGCGCTGCTTCGGAAGTTTCCTCCAGCGATGGCCAGACGACGGTCCCGCCAAAGTGTTCCTAGAGCGCTGCAAAGAACATCTCGCGGAAGAACCGCCGCCCGGTTGGGACGGCGTTTACGAAATGAAGCACAAGTAAGACTACCGCGTCAGTTGTCGAGGCGAACGACGAAGGTGTAGCTCTGTCCGGCGGCGCGCAACTGGGTGGCCAGATCGCCGGCTGCTTCCTCCGTGGCAACGCGCCCGACGCGCACGCGGTAGTACGGTCCGTTCGGCGAATCATAGGGAACCACGATCACCGGCGAGAACTGCGTCGCAAGCCGATCGCGAAGCGCGTCGGCATTTTCTTTCACCAGAAACGCGCCGACCTGGACGCCGAATGCACCGACCGTTGGGCTCGGCCCGCCCAGCATCTCAATTCGCACCTGCGCGGTTCCTGGTCCCACCATGTCGATCGCGCGCGCGGCTGAGAGCGATAGATCAATGATGCGATTGCCGACGAACGGGCCGCGGTCGTTCACGCGCACTTCAGTCTGCTTGCCGTTGCTGAGATTCGTAACGCGCAGAACCGCGCCGAAGGGAAGCGTGCGATGCGCGGCCGTGAATTGATACATGTCGTAGATTTCACCGTTCGATGTGCGATGGCCATTGAACGGGTCGCCGTACCAGGAGGCCACGCCTTCTTCGACGTATTCTCCCGGAACGGCGGGCTGCCCACGCGGCGGCGCGCCGGAAGGCTGCGATGGCGAAGGCCGCGACGCGCCAGGCTGCGTGGCTGACGGAGGCGGCGCGGGCGGCGGCGGTGAATAGGCGTGATGCGAGCAGGCCGACAGCAAAATGGCGATCGCGATGACAGAGAGCGTTAATGCGCACGAAGAATTGAGCTGCGAGTTCCGGGATCGGGAGCCAGTCCGCACGGCAGCAATTACTCCGCGCTGCTCGCTCTTCACGCCGCGTCCCGTTTCAATTTTTCTTCCTCATTTTCCGGTATTATAGGGACGCGTAAAATTTCTCGCAAGGAAGCCCATTGCCCCTTCCCCTGCGCTGGCGCTGGAAACTCGACCGGCTCCGCGAAAAAGTAGCGTGGTTCTTCGGAGGAAAGAAGGCGGAGGGACGCCCGCGCCTTTGCCCCGCCTGCGGCACGCTCGTCGGCGCGACCGCTTCCCGTTGCCACCAATGCGGCGCGAGCATGACGTTCTCGCTAGCTGCCGCGAGCAAGACGCTCAGCCGCCTGATGCCCACGACTTCGCCCGTAACTTACGCCATTCTCACGCTCAGCTGCATTCTGTACGCCGTGACGCTCATGCTGACGGTACGCCTGCATGGCTTTCAAGCGCCTTCGGGAGGCGGCTTTGGGGCATTGTTTCAACTTGGCCAGATTGACGGCCAAGTGTTGACGCGCTTCGGAAGCTCGTGGCCGCTGTTCGTAAACGTCCTGCAGCCCTGGCGCTTCGTGATGGCGATTTTTCTTCACGGCAGCCTGCTCCATATCGGCTTCAACATGTGGGTGCTGATGGATGTCGGCCCGCTCGTGGAAGAAGTTTATGGCTCGGCGCGCTATCTGTTCATTTATGTGGCGACCGGCGTTGCCGGCTACCTGCTTAGCAGCTGGGTCGGAGTTCATAGCGTCGGCGGCTCGGGCGCGCTTCTCGGATTGATCGGCGTTTTGCTCGCTCTCACGCGCGGCCGTCAGAACGCTTCTCTGCAGATGCTGCGCGGCTCGTTAATCCGCTGGTTGATCTACATCGCCGTCCTTGGGCTTCTGGGCGCGGGAATGATCGACAATTTCGCGCACATAGGCGGAGCGGTTTCCGGTTACCTCCTCGGTAGAATCATGCCAGCGCGCGAGCCGGTCGATTTGCATGATCGCCGCGTCGCAAATGCACTCGGTTGGGGAGCGGGGCTGGTTGTGGCTCTGAGTTTTGCCCTGATGGCGGTTACATATTTCCGGGCGGGCTGAATCAGCCGCCGGCGTGCAGCCGCCGCGAGACTACGATCGAGTAGTGCAATCCCGAGAAAACCACGAAGAACGCGACCAGGTAGCTGCAGGTCCGCTGCATGATCATCAGCCAATTGCTCGGGAACACTTTCAGCAGGATCACTAGTAGAACGAGAAGTATCTCCAAGGTCGTCGTAATTTTTCCCCAGATACTCGGCGGGAATGGGCGGTAGCCCACGGTGACAAGGATCGCGGCGCTCGCAGTGAGTAGAATGACGTCACGGCCGAGCACGAGAATGGTGATCCACCAGGCGATTTTTCCTTTTAGCGCGAGAACGAAATAGGACGAAAACATCAGCAACTTATCGGCGATCGGATCGAGGTAAGCACCGAGCGGCGTCTTCTGATTGAGCCCGCGCGCGAGCAGGCCGTCCAGGCCATCGCTGATTCCCGCGGCGATCAGGATTCCGAGAGCCCAATCGTAGCGGTCGGAATAGAGCGCGATAATAAAAAATGGCAGGAACCCGAGCCGCAGAAAGGTAAGTTGGTTCGGAACCGTCAGGATGCGGCTGTTTTTGAGTGGCTTGGTGAGATCTTCAACGCGCATGTCAGGCGAACTGAGCGAGAAACTCCGAAACGCTGAGTCCGACTTTGCGATGAAACATGTCCGCCATGGAAGGAATCGAGCCGCGCGATTCGTCGAGCGCAATGCGTTCGACGCGCAGCAGCGGGAAAAAAACCGTCGGCAGTCCCATGCGCTCGCCCTCGGGGTGAACCACTTCGCGGATGAAATCGTCGAAGCTGCTCAGATCGACGCCGCGCAGCGTGACGCCGGCGGTGGAGATTTCGACCACCTGCCCCCAGAATTTCTCCTTCGGGCTGTGCAAGCTCACCACAACAATCGAATTCGGCTGCATGACGCTCCTATCGGCAGGGCTGCTGAGGGGATGGTATCGCAGCACAGGCGGCAATGCACGCTACCGAGTTGTGAAACTCGCGCTAGAGTGAACAGCATGCAGATTCTTCACTTCGTTCAGGATGACAGCGGTGACGACTTTTCCGCAATCGACTAAGCCATCATGGATCGCAGGTCGTGCGCGACTCGCACCTTCGGCTCGGTAGCCTTTTGAACGTCCTCGGGTGTTACGCCGGGCGCGACCTCGCGCAGGACCAAGCCTTCGGTAGTCACTTCGATGACGCCGAGCTCGGTGACGATCAAATCCACCACGCCGACGCCGGTAAGCGGCAGCCTGCACTTCTTGACGATCTTCGCTTCGCCATCCTTCGTGGTGTGTTCCATGGCGATGATCACGCGCTTCGCTCCAGCGACGAGGTCCATCGCCCCGCCCATACCTTTCAGCATTTTTCCGGGGATGGCCCAATTGGCGAGATTGCCAGTCTCGTCCACTTGCAGCGCGCCGAGAACTGTCACATTGACGCGGCCGCCGCGGATCATACCGAAGGATTCGGCACTCGAAAAATAGCAGCAGCCGGGGATTTCCGTGATCGTTTCTTTGCCCGCGTTGATGAGATCGGAATCTTCTTCGCCCTCATAAGGATAGGGGCCGATGCCGAGCATGCCATTCTCGGATTGCAGCACGACCTCCATGCCCGGCGGCAAGTAATTCGGAATCAGCGTTGGCAATCCGATGCCAAGGTTCACGTAATAGCCGTCGCGCAACTCTTTGGCTACTCGCCGCGCGATGATCTCTCGTTTATCGATTTCTGCCGCCATGTTTACCTCTCGAATGATCCGTCGTTGTCATCCTGAAACCATCCGGTCAGGATGGCCGAAGGAGCTCATCGAAAATCCTTGCTACGCGTTCCATCAAGCGCACGAGACCGGCACCTAAGACGCCCGCTTCCGCACCGTGCGCCGTTCGATTCGTTTCTTGTAGCCGGTACCCTGGAAAATCGCGTCCACAAAAATTCCCGGCGTGTGAATGCAATCGGGATTCAATTGCCCGAGCTCCACGATTTCTTCCACTTCTGCGATTACATAATCCGCAGCGGTAGCCATGACAGCGTTGTAGTTTCGCGCCGTTTTTCGATAGACAAGATTCCCCCAGCGGTCGCCCTTCCAGGCTTTGATAAAAGCCACGTCTCCGCGCAAAGCGGGAATCAAAACATGCGGCCGGCCGGCGAAATCGCGAATTTCTTTCCCCTCGGCAGCGGGCGTCCCGTAGCCCGTGGGCGTATAAAACGCCGGAATTCCCGCGCCGCCCGCGCGAATGCGCTCCGCCAGCGTTCCTTGCGGATTCAATTCGACGTCGATTTCTTTTTTCAGTGCAAGTTGTTCGAATGTTTTGTTTTCGCCCACGTAACTGGCGATCATTTTTTTTACCTGCTTGGTTTGCAGCAGGAGCCCAATACCGAAATCATCCACCCCGGCATTGTTCGAGACGACCGTGTGATCCTTCGTCCCTTTGCGCCGCAGCGCTTCAATCAGATTTTCCGGAATGCCGCAGAGGCCGAAGCCGCCCATCAAGATCGTCGCACCGTCACAGATTCGCTCCACAGCAGCGTCAGCGTTAGCAACGCGTTTATCCATGCAAGCTCCCGTAGCGCCGGTGTCTCTGCCGGCATCCGACGACTACAATCTTAATAAACGGCCGCAACTCAAGCGCGGGTCGTGATCAGTTCACAAGGCCATGCGTTGCGCTGTCTCGCGCCATTCCTCTGGCCCCGCAAAAACAATCGAGTCTAATGCATTTACTCGTGTCTGGAGCGAAGGATTTTGTAAAGTTCGTTGGCAGAGGCGAATTCGTCTTCGAGTTCATGAGTCGTCAGATTTGTCCGCAAGTAATCGATGGCTTGAGACACGCGATCGAGAGCTCGCGCGATATTGTCGGCATTTGTCAGGCAGATATCGCGCCAGACGGCATACGGGCTGCCCGCGAGCCGCACGGTATCGCGCAGGCCGCTTCCGGCAAGAGACGCGGGCAGCCCAGTTTCGTCGGTCTCGTCGAGAACGACGCGCGAGAGCGCGACCGCAACAAGCTGGGGGAGGTGCGAGACCACCCCGGCGGCCCAGTCGTGCGTTTCCGCATCGCAGAAGAGCGGTTCAGCTCCCAGCTTTCGCACCAGCGCGGTAAATTCCGTAACGCGCGCGTCATCATCCTCAGGCGTTGCAATCAGCGCATAGCGCGCGCTACCAAAAAGGTCCGGCGTCGCTCGATTGATCCCGGAAATTTCTTTTCCGGCAACCGGATGGCCCCCGAGAAATCGCGCGCGTGACCCGAAAACTTTTGCGGCGAGATGGCAAATCACGGATTTCGTGCTGCATGCATCGGTGACCAGAGCGTCGGACATCGCCGCCGCGGAAATCGCGGGAAGCGATTCAAGCGTTACTGAGATTGGCAGCGCGATGTAAACCAGGTCAGCGTCGCTCACCGCGGATTCAAGGCTTGAGCTTGCTTCCGAAATCGCGCCAATCTCGAGCGCGCAATCGAGCACCGCCGGCTTGTCCCAGCCGATTACGACGCTTTGCGGGAAATTTCGCCGCAATGCCAGTCCGAACGAGCCGCCGATCAGGCCCGTGCCCAGAATCGCGACGCGATGGAACCGCGGGGAGTCGGCCATTCCTCAGGCCATCCGGCGGCCGACCGCCGGCGCAATAATTTGGAGTTCGCGCATCAGCGCTTCGAACTGGTCGGGGTAGAGCGATTGAGCGCCGTCGGAAAGCGCATGTTCGGGATCAGGATGAACTTCGATCAGCAATCCATCCGCGCCGGCAGCAACTGCAGCGCGCGCCATTGGCGCAACTTTATCGCGCCGCCCGGTGCCGTGCGAAGGATCAGCGAAGATCGGCAGGTGCGAAAGTTTTTTGATCACGGGAATCGCAGCGATATCCAGCGTGTTTCGCGTATTCGTATCAAATGTCCGAATGCCGCGCTCACAAAGAATCACATTGTAGTTTCCGCCGGACATGATGTACTCGGCGCTCAAAAGCAGTTCCTCAATCATCGCCGACATCCCGCGCTTCAGCAGCACCGGCTTGCGTACTTCACCGAGTGCCCGCAGCAAGTGATAGTTCTGCATGTTCCGCGCGCCGACTTGCAGCACATCCACATAGCCCATCATCAACTCGACTTGCGAGGGGTCCATCACCTCGCTGACGACCAGCAAGCCGTTGCGGTCAGCAGCTTCGCGCAGCATTTTCAATCCCGTTTCGCCGAGACCTTGAAATGAATACGGCGACGAACGCGGCTTGAACGCCCCGCCGCGCAAAAGTTTCGCGCCGAGTCGCGCAACGGAATCCGCGACGCTGTCAATCTGCGCTTTCGATTCCACCGCGCACGGCCCCGCGGCCACCACAACTTCAGTGCCGCCGATGCGCACGCCTTTGCCGACGTCCACAAT
Organism: uncultured Acidobacteriota bacterium; assembly: GCA_963812645.1. Taxonomy (GTDB): domain Bacteria; phylum Acidobacteriota; class Terriglobia; order Acidiferrales; family UBA7541; genus Palsa-147. Next base: position 70,551 of record CAWEVU010000007.1, on the reverse strand, counting down.
GGTGCCCTCGGGCCGGAACGCACGGCTCGCCAGCTTATACGGCTGCGTGATGCGCACCACTTCGCGCACGCCGTCGAGCAATTCGATATCCCGCGTGTCGAAATCCGGATGCACTCCCACCGCGCCTAACACCGTATGCGTCTCTCCCGTCGAGCGGTGCACATCGAATCCGCTGGCGACGAGCCGGTCGATCACGTGCTGGATTTGTTCGTCGCTCGAGCCCGGCTGCATTACCACGACCATTGCTGTATCTCCCTGGGCTATAAATTCGAAACGCTCAAGATCTGGTCTTCGGCCGTTCCTTGTCCGGAACCGCGGCCGTATCTTCATGCTGCGCGGCGCGCTCGAGCGATCGCGCCTCGTCAATAATTCTCTCGAACAGGCGCCGGATCGCCGTATCTGCCAGCGGTCCAGGATTTGCGCGCTCGACGTTTGCCAGGATTTCGTTCTCCCGCGCCGGCTGGTATACCGGCAATGCCTGGAGATGCTTCTCGCGTCCGATTTCGAGCGCGCAACGAGCGCGTTCGTTCAGCAGCGCGATGAGTTTCAAATCAATCTCATCTATGCGGCGACGCCAATCATCGATGCTCATGATGGATTTTCGCTCCCGGCCGGGATTCCGCGATGGCTGACTCCGGATTTGCCAGCCTTCTTCAACGTGCGAATCAAGTTTGCGACGGCCTCAGCAGCAGCCTCAGGCGTCGCCGCTTTCTCAATTTCCGCAACGATCGCCGAGCCGACCACCGCTGCATCAGCGATGCCTCCAAGTACTGAGACGTGTGTCGGGAGCGAAATGCCGAAACCCACGGCGATCGGCAGCCGCGTCACTTTCCGCGCCCGGCGCACCAGCGCAGGAAGTTCTTCCGGCAAGGCATCGCGCGTACCGGTGACGCCGGTCCGTGAAATCAGATAAAGAAAGCCGGACGTTGCCGCCGCGATGCGCTCAAGACGCTTATCAGTCGAAGTCGGCGCGGCCAGAAAGATCGTGTCGAGACCACGCGCACGCAGAATCGCGCGATACTCGCCCGCCTCTTCCGGCGTGAGATCCGTCGCCAGGACGCCGTCCGCTCCCGCCGCCGCAGCGCTCGCCGCAAATTTCTCCAGTCCCATCTGCAAAATGGGATTGTAGTAGCTGAAAAGAATCAACGGCACATCGGTCTTCTGCCGCAACCGGCCAACGAGAGCGAGAATTCCGGCCAGCGTCGTTCCACTTTTCAGCGCCCGTTCACTCGCGCGCTGGATCGTAGGCCCGTCAGCTACCGGATCGCTGAAAGGCACCCCAAGTTCGATCACGTCGGCGCCCGCTTCCGCCGCCGCGAGAACAATTCGCTCCGTCGCCTCGAGCGTCGGATCTCCCGCCGTCAAATAGGCGATAAGCCCCAGTTCGCCGCGCCGCGCCAATTCGGCGAATCGCCTCGCGACGCGGCCCGTGCCGGTGCCCGATTCGAGCGATGTCGTGGCCTTAGACATGGCGCGCCAGAGTCTCCATATCCTTGTCGCCGCGTCCCGATAGATTCAGGATCACGATTTCATCGCGGCGCATTTTTGGCGCCCGGCGAATCAACTCCGCAATCCCGTGCGCTGATTCAAGCGCGGGAATAATTCCTTCAATTCTCGAAAGCAGCTTCGCAGCATCGAGCGCCTCTTCGTCGCTCACCGCCGTATACTCCGCGCGCCCTTCCTGAGCGAGCCACGCATGCTCGGGCCCGACAGCCGGATAATCAAGCCCAGCCGAAACGGAATGCGTCGGGGAAATCTGGCCGTCGCTATTCTGCAGCACGTAAGTGTAAGTTCCCTGCAAGACGCCCGGCCGCGCCCCCGAAAATCCCGCCGCAGCCGCGAGACGCGCAGCGTGTTCGCCCAGCCCCTTGCCGCGTCCCCCGGCTTCCACCCCGATCATCTTCACCGTTTTATCTTGAAGAAATGCGTGAAACAGGCCGATGGAATTCGATCCGCCGCCCACGCACGCGAAGAGATAATCCGGCAAGCGGCTCTCGGCGCGAAGAATCTGATCGTGCGCTTCTTCGCCGATCACCTTGTGATATTCCCGCACCATCAACGGATAAGGATGCGCTCCGAGCACCGATCCAAGCAGGTAATGCGTGGTGCGCACGTTGGTCACCCAGTCGCGCATCGCCTCATTGATGGCATCCTTGAGCGTCCGGCTCCCCGAATCGACGCCAACCACTTCGGCGCCGAGCAGCCGCATGCGAGACACATTCAGCCGCTGCCGCTCCATATCTTCCGTGCCCATGTAAACGGTGCACGCAAGTCCCAGCCGCGCCGCCACCGCCGCCGTCGCCACGCCGTGCTGTCCCGCGCCGGTTTCCGCCACCAGGCGCGGCTTCTTCATCCGCGCAGCGAGCAGGCCCTGTCCAAGGCAGTTGTTGATCTTGTGCGCGCCGGTATGAAGCAAATCTTCGCGCTTCAAATAAATTCGCGCGCCACCGAGATGTTCGGTAAGACGCGCGGCAAAATGCAGAGGAGTCGGCCGCCCGGCAAACGTGCGAAGAAGCGAATCGAGTTCCTGGCGAAAAGATTTATCGACTCGCGCGTCATTGAAAGCGCGTTCCAGCTCTTCGAGCGGCGCTACGAGCGTTTCGGGAACGTAGCGCCCTCCAAACGGCCCAAAGCGGCCGCGCTTGTCCGGTATCGTCACTGTGGCAGCGCTCATGATCTTGCCACTCCATTTCTAACGAGTTCGATTTCGTCCATCAGTGCGCGCAGCTTTTCCGGATCTTTCTTGCCCGGAAGCGCTTCCACGCCGCCGCAAACATCGACGCCGAACGGCTGCGCCTCGCGAATCGCGCGCGCTATATTCTCAGGATTCAAGCCGCCCGCCACGATGATCGCGCCATATTTCTTCGCCGCTCTTGCCACGTTCCAATCGAATGTGTTGCCTGTCCCGCCCCGGCGTTTCCGGTCGAAGCCGTCAAGCAAAAATGCACTAGCGCCGCCGTAGCGCGCGAGACGTCCCGCCTTGAACCCGGGCCCGACGCGAAACGACTTTATGACTGGATACGATTCGCTCAAAAGCGCAACCTCCGCCGGTGATTCTTCCCCATGCAGTTGCAGCGCATTCAAGTCCACATTTCGCGCCACGCGCAGCACGTCTTCCGCGGAAGCGTTCACGAATATGCCCACCAGAAGAACGTGCCGCGGCAACCGCGTCGCGATCGTTCGCGCTTCATCCGGCGCGATATAGCGCGGGCTCTGGCGATAAAAATTGAACCCGAGCGCGTCCGCGCCCGCGTTGACGGCCAGCCGCGCATCCGTCCAATTGGTGATCCCGCAAATTTTGACGCGCACCATCGCCGCCGCTCACGATTCCGCAGGCTTCGCCACCGCGCCGCTCAGCAGTCCGCGCAGCGCATCGCCCGGCGAAGCCTGCTTCATCAGATGCTCGCCGATTAAAAACGCATCGTATCCGGCGCGCGAGAGCGTTTCGAGATCCTGGCTCGAGCGAATTCCGGATTCGGCCACAGCCACACACGTTTCGGGAATCTGCCCGGCCAGCGCTAGCGCCGTCTCCAGCCGCACTTCGAAATTGGTCAAGTCGCGATTATTGACTCCGACGATTCTGGCGCCGCACTCGAGAGCCAGCGAAAGCTCTTCCGCCGAGTGCACTTCGACGAGCGGGTCCATTTTCAAGCACCGCCCGAGTTCCAGCAGTTCTGTGAGCAGGTCTCGATCCAGCAAAGACACGATCAGCAAAAACGAGTCGGCGCAGGCAGCGCGCGTTTCCCACACTTGCCACGGATCGATGATGAAATCTTTGCGCAGAACGGGAATTGAGACAGCCCCGCGCGCTTCTTTGAGATCCACGAGCGACCCGCAAAAGAATTCCTCCTCGGTCAGCACGGAGAGCGCCGCCGCGCCGGCCGAAGCAAGCTCCGCAGCTAATTGCGCGGGGTGAAAATCCTTGCGTATCAGTCCTCGCGACGGCGACGCCTTTTTCAACTCGCCGATCACGTTGATGCGGTTGGCCGTCAGCGCCGCGGCGAAATCCCGCGCCGTCGGCGCCTTTTGCTCGACCGCGATCTTCAGCGCCACGAGTGGCAGCACGCGCTTGCGGTGTTCCACGGCTTCGCGCCGCGCATCGCGAATTCGCAAGAGGATATTCCCTGAATTGTTTCCGTCGCTCATGAGCAATCCGGGTTTTCCCCGGCTCTGGCGGGTGAAATCGCTGCGACTATGCTAGTCGCGCGTCGCAACGATGTCAATTTGAGGCCGTCTGTGGAAAATCTCGCCTGTATGCAAGCTCGCAGCTCACCGGCTGCGGCCTCTACTGCAGTAGCGGCGCAGTGAAGCGCGCGGGAATTCCGAAGTTCGAGCCGCCGAATCCCTCAAGCGCGGCATATGTGATTCCGATGACTTTGCCGTTGGAATTCAGGAGCGGTCCGCCGGAACCGCCCACAGTGGTCTGCGCGTCGAAGACGATCTTGTCGGGCAGGACATCGCCCACGTGGCCTTGCGTGATCAAAGGTCGAATGAGGTTGCGCCGCGCCAGCTCGTCGAGGATCGCCGATACGTCGCCGCCGCTCTTCGTCGTAATATCTTGCGCCGTCTTCTCATCGGTGCGCGCGAGTATCGCCGCCAGTCCCGCCGCGTAGCCCATCAGAATGATCTTCTCCCCGGATTTCGCATCGCCGGCCTTGTCATCGAACGTCAGCGCATGGACGCTGAGGCCTTCGAGATTGACGCGCATGGTCGCCAGATCCACGTTGTCTGAAATCTTCTCAATCTCAGCATGAAACGCGCGCGGCGAGCCGGGAAAATAAGTCCGGATCGCGGCGATTTCCGGCTGGTATCCTTCGTTGATCAGCGCGCTCATCTGCTCGTCTTTCCACCACGGCTGCGCGACGTGCCGGTTCGTAATCACTCTCCCATTCGCTCCCGCCAGAAATCCTGTGCCGAAGACGTCGAGGCGCACCTCCGGCCCGGGCCCTTCGAGCGTGAGTATCGGATCGCCATCGCTATCCTGGATCGGCTGGCCCTGCGGATTCAGTCCTGCATAGCGCAAGCGCTTGCCGCTTGCCTTTTCGTTGAAGCCGACCGCGATGTGCAGCAGGCAAACGCTTGCGACATTCGCGCCGATAACGCTCTCGGCGGAACCGCCCTCCGCTTCCACTTTCTTCAATCGCGCATTGGTGTCAGCGAGCTGCTGCTGCAAGTCCTTGAGCTGCTGCTTGTCGGCGGTGGCCATCTGCGCCTTAAGCTGATCGGCTTTTTGCTGCAGTTCATCCCGCTGGGGCGGCACGGCCGCTGGCTCGGATGTTTGGCTGCGCAATTTTCGGGCATCGGCCACCAGGCTTTGCTGAGATTTGAACCCAGCTTCCAGGCGAGCGATAATCGAATTCGCGCGCTTCTGTGCCTTCTGCGCGCTGTGGGAGTAGAGAAAAAAGATTCCGGCCATCACTGCAGCAATGATGAAAACCGCCGAGACTCCGATCTTCAGCGCGCGGTCCAGCGTAAAGGCATCCTTCGTCATTTTCTCGGTGACGGCAAGCGCCTGGAACGCCGTGTACGCGATTTGCTGGCCTTCGACCGCGATGGCCACTTTCTGGCGCAGTTCGTCCGCGGCACGCTTCGCGCGCAGTTGGGCACGCACGCGCGCCAGCAATTCCGGCGGGCCGATGGGCCGCGACACCGCGTCATCCGCCCCGAGATCGAATGCCAGGGCGCGCTCGGCTGCTCCGCCCGCGACGATCAGTATCACGCGCACGTCTCGCGTCGCCGCCGCGCCCTTCCATTCCGTCAGAATCTCGCCGCAGGGAACTCCGGGAAGGCACTGATCGAGAATCAGCAATGCAGGATTCGATTGCCGTGCCCGATCGAGACCCTCGGCGCTCGGTGGCAGTGCCTCGGCATCGTAACCAGCCGAGCGGAAGATCTCGACGAGGCTCTGCCGCGAGTCCTCTTGCGTATCAAGAATTAGAATTTTTTCGCCGGGGTTCGCCATCGTCACACTTTCGACCTGGACTTCATACGTTATAGATTCCTGACGTGAGCGTAAGGTTCCGTAATCCGCTAGAGTATCGGACTGGACCGCATACGGAAAGAGATCCTAGCTGTAAGGCGCCTCGATGGCACACCAATCACTCGAAGTGTTGAACGCGGAGATCATCACTTGCCGAAAATGCCCGCGCCTCGTGAAGTTCGGCGAGAAAATAGCGCGCGAAAAGCGCCGCGCCTTCGGTGATTGGGATTATTGGGGCAAGCCGGTATCGGGTTTCGGCGATCCTCGCGCCGGACTCTACATCCTGGGCCTCGCCCCCGCAGCCCACGGCGCAAATCGCACCGGCCGCGTGTTCACGGGCGATCGCTCGGGCGATTTTCTCTACCGCGCGTTGTATCGCGCAGGATTCGCCAGCCAGCCGAACTCCGTCAAGCGTGGCGACGGGCTTGAATTGCGCGATGCCTACATCGGTGCAGCACTCCGTTGCGCCCCGCCGGCAAACAAGCCACTTCCATCGGAGCTACAAAATTGCCGCCCATATTTCGAATCCGAACTGGCGCTTCTGAGGCCCCGCGCAATTCTGGCGCTCGGCAGCATCGCCATGAAAGCCTATCTCGCGCTGCTCAAAGATCGCGGCATCATTCAGACTTTTGCCGCTTATCCGTTCCGCCATGGCGCAATCTACGAATTCCATGAAAATTTGCCGAGGCTATTTCTCTCCTACCATCCGAGCCAGCAAAACACATTCACCGGCAAGCTGACGCCGCCAATGCTGCTCGGCGTGCTGCGCCGCATCCAGAAATTTCTCGATCGCAGCTAGTAAAGCTTTCCTGTTACTTGTGGCGAGCGGATGAAGGCCGCATCAACGCGAGATACAAGACGAACGACACGCCGAACCCAACGAACCACGCATAGTGATAGAGAATACTCAGCGCCTTGATTTCAAGACCCGCCAGCGCCACGACAATTCCCGCCGCCAGCGCGCCAATCGCTTTCCAATTGAATCCGCCAGTGAATTCATAAAAAGTGTGACGGTCATACAGATCTTCCGTGAGGATGATCTTTTTCCGCACGACGTAATAATCGGCGATCATCACCCCCGCGATCGGCCCGAGGAAACTTGAATATCCCACCAGCCAGCCGACGATATAACTCCCGTAGTTCGACATTAATCTCCAAGGCTGCATCGCGATTCCCAACAGACAAGTAATGACACCGCCCATCTTGAAGCTGATCCTCCGCGGATAAAGATTCGAGAAGTCGTTCGCCGGCGAAACGACATTCGCGGCCACATTCACGTTTAGCGTAGCGATGAGCAGCGCAATCATGGCCACAACTACCGCGATGGGATTTCCAAGCCGGCTGAGCACCACAACCGGATCCCAAATCGCCGCGCCGAACACGACGACGGTCGCCGAAGTCACGGCCACGCCGATGAAGGAATAGAGCGTCATTGTAGTAGGCAGTCCGAGCGCCTGGCCGAGCACCTGCTCGCGCTGCCCCTTCGCGTAGCGCGTGAAATCCGGAATATTCAGCGCCACAGTAGCCCAAAAGGCGACCACGCCCGTCAGCGACGGAATGAAAAACGCGAAGAACTCACCAAACGTATGGAATTTCGAAGGAGTAGAAAGCATCGGCCCGAATCCGCCGGCTTTCTCGTAAGCCCAGCCAAGCATGGCCAACCCTAGGATCAGCAGAACCGGCGCCGCGATGCCCTGCAACGAGCGAATCGTATCAATGCCGCGCAAAATTACTGCAAGATTCAACAGCCAGAAAAGAAAAAAGCACAACCACGGATGATTCCACGTCGGCATCAGCGCTGCCAGCAACGTATTAATCGCCTCGCCGCCAATCCACGTTTGAATCCCGAACCAGCCGCACGCGACGAGCGCCCGCAAGACTGCCGGAATATTCGCGCCGAGAACGCCAAACGAAGATCGCGCAAATACCGGGAACGGAATTCCGTAGCGTGCTCCCGCATGTGCATTCAGAAGCATCGGAATCAGCACAATCACATTGCCAAGAAAAACAGTGAAGATCGCCTGCTTCCAATTCATCCCGCCCGCAATCATCCCGCTCGCCAACATATACGTCGGAATGTTCACGCTCATCGCCACCCACAGCGCCGCGTAGTTGTAAGTCCCCCACGTCCGCCGCTCGACAGGGATCGGCGCGAGATCCTTGTTCCAAAGCCAGCTTCGATGCGGCGTCTCAGCAGCGCGGCTGTCGGAATTTTCGTCGCGGGAATCGGCGGCCATGAACGGCAAACACTATCACGCCACTGGACGAATTGGGATGCGAGAAACTCTCAGTGAAGGCGCGCGACTGTCAGACGCAGCGTCGAATCACGCGCGATGCCGTTTTTGCGCCCGGCGCAATTCGCGACGCACCTTGCCAAGCGCAATTCGCCGGATCAATTTGACGCCGGGACGCACCACGAGCCAATAGCGGCGAAACCTCCGCCGCGCTCCCGCGCTAGTCGCCAGCACCCGCGTCTCCGTGCTGATAATCGCTCCGCCGTCGGACTCGCGCGCCGCGATATTCCACACAATCTTCGTAAATCCCGGCTCTTCAAACGCGACAAACTCACTGGGCGAGAAACCTCGAAACCTCACCGTCGCTTCCCACGGCTGCGTAACTGTGCCGGCAACAAGTTCCTCTCCCGGCGCCTCCTCCAAAATCACCCAGCCGATATCGACCATCGAGTCGACGAACGAACGCGCCACCCTCGGCGAATTCACCGCGCGCTCCTGGGCGCGAAACCGCGACGGAAACGATCGCAGGGCGAATAGCATGCGCACGATCGACGAACTCTCGAGATCCAGCGCGCGAAGCGCAGCAAACGCCGTCGCTCGATCGGCCGCCACGCGCGCCTCGTGATACGAGCGCTCGTCATACTTGGGCAAATAGGTGTCGATGAGCACGATGGGATTAAGCGTCGCGAATGCTCGCGTGTGGGTCGCGCCCTAGACGCGGATGAGCATAACCTCAGTAGATTTAACCAGCGCCGCGATAGTTTCGCCCTTCTTAAGCCGCATTTCGCGCACCGCATCCGACGTGATGATCGACGTAATATGCTGCCCGCCGATGGAAATCCGCACCTGCGCGATCAATCCTTCCATCTTGATATCCACCACTCGCCCCACCAGCTGATTTCTCCCGCTGATGCGCCGGAAGCCCGACCGCCGCTCCGGCACGGGACCTTTCTCCGTTATGCGGCTCAGATAGCGGTCCAACTCACTTTCGGGAACGCGATGATGCCCCCCGGCAGTCTTCACCGTCTTCAGCTTGCCTTTGTAAATCCACTGCTTGAGCGTGGGATAACTGATCCCAAGAACCTGAGCTGCATCGCGAGGTGTGATTAGTTTCTCGTTGGGCATTTATGGACGCAAGATATAAGACCAAATGTGTGCCGGGTCAAGCACATGACAGAAATTTGACACGCTTCGCACCGGATTGTTAGCCTCGCCGCGATGAATGCAGCCAGCCCCAATGGCCTCGCCATAGAATTCCGCGACGTGGAATTCCGCGCACCAACGGGCCAGACCATCCTCGAAACGCTCAGCCTGCAAATTCAATCCGGCGAGACGCTCGTGCTTCTCGGCCGCAGCGGCTCCGGCAAAACGACGGCGCTTCGCCTAATCAATCGCCTGCTCGAACCGACGAGCGGCAAACTGATGGTCGAAGGGCGCGCCACAATCGATTGGAACGCAGTCGAATTGCGCCGCCGCATCGGCTACGTAATCCAGGACGCAGGCCTGTTCCCACATTACACCGTGGAACGAAATGTCGCCGTAGTGCCGCATCTCGAAAAGTGGCCCGAAGAGCGCGTGCGCGCCCGCGTCGCCGAACTGCTGCACTTGGCCGGCCTCGACGCCGCGCAATTCGCCCGCCGTTATCCTCACGAGCTTTCCGGCGGCCAGCGCCAGCGAGTAGGAGTAGCCCGCGCGCTTGCCGCCGATCCGCCATTCCTGCTGATGGACGAGCCTTTCGGCGCTCTCGATCCGCTCACGCGCAACGACATGCAACAAGAATTCGTCGCGTTACAAAAGCGCCTGCGCAAGACCATCGTCTTCGTAACTCACGATGTTCACGAAGCCCTGCTCCTCGGCACGCGCATCGCGTTACTCGAAAGCGGCAAGCTGATGGGCCTCTACACGCCCGACGAATTTCAGCGCGCAACCGAGCCGCTCGCCGCCGCCTACATGGCCGCGTTTCGCAGCTGATTCAACGGCTCGCAAGTCTGTGTGGAAACGTAGATGTTTTGTCAGGGCACGACTTCAGAGTTTGTGTCGCAACTCAGCGTTTTGAAATTGTAAAACGCGGTGAGATGGTGCAAAAAGAGGGCGGAGGTGAGCCTCGATGCCCTTTCAAGATTACAGTCCGGAGCAAGCAGCGCTGCTGCCCGCGCATGTGCGGGACGTGCTGAGTGAGAAGCATCTGGTATTTCTGATCAGCGCGATGGTCGAGAGGCAGGATCTGCGGGAATGGGAGTCGGTTTACAGCGACGAGGGACAGCGTCCCTACCATCCGGCGATGCTGCTGAAGGTGCTGCTCTATGGATTTGCCTTGGGAGTGCGCTCGTCGCGCAAGCTGGAACAGCGCAGCAAGGAAGACTTGGGATTTCGCTATTTGGCCGGGGGAGCGGAGCCGGATCACAAGACCCTCTGCGAGTTCCTGCGGCGGCACGGGCGGCGAGTGAATGATCTGTTCACGGCGGTGTTGGAGCAACTGCAGGCGGCGGGGCTGGGGAAATTGGGAGTGGTGGCGACGGATTCGACGCGGGTGAAAGCGAACGCCTCGCGGGATCGCGTGCTCAGCGCAGCGGGGCTACGGGCGGAGCGGGCGCGCAAGCGGCGGCAGGTACGCCAGTGGGAACGGGCCTTGGCGGCGATGGAGGGCGACGAAAATCCGGGCGGCGTGGTGGTGGAGATGGAGCGCGTGCAACAGCGGCTGGCGGAAATTCCCGGGGAGTTGCAGAAGTTGCGCAAGAGCGGGCAGAAGAAGATATCGCGCACCGATGCGGACAGCCGCTTTCTGCACAGCCGCGATGGGTTCGTGCTGGGTTACACGGCCGAGGCCATGGTGAGTGAAGACGGGCTGATTGTGGCCGCGCGGGTGACGCAGGCGGCGCATGATTACGCCAGTCTGGTGCCGCTGGTAGAGGAAGCCGAGCAACGCTGCGGGCGGCGTCCACAGAAAGTGCTGGCCGACGCAGGATTTTATTCCAACGAGAATGTGGAAACGATGGAAGCGCGAGGAGTGGAGTTGTACGTTCCGGACTCGGTGTTGGCACGGGAGATGAAACAAGGCCGGCGGGTAGCAGGAGCGGCGCGCATCTGTCATGCGGGACTGAAACGCGTGCGGCGGCGGTTGCGCTCCCCGGCCGGGCGGCGGCTCTACGAACGGCGCAAAGGGATGATCGAGCCGGTCTTCGGAACACTGAAAGAACATCGCGGGATGCGCAGATTTTATCGTCGCGGGCTTCCGGGAGTGAACGTGGAGTTCTTGTTGATGGCTCTGGCCTACAACTTGACCCGGCTGCACGCTTTGCAACGCAGCTAAGCACGCCGGATCGGGCGGTGCAGCGAAACCGAAACGCTCAAAGCACAGAGGCTCTCGATTCTCGGCATCGAGATCCAGTTGCGACACAAACTCTTCAGTCGTGCCGCAAATGCCGTAATATCATGACGGCTTTAGCCGCTGAGGTTTTGTTTTTCCGGTTTCCACACACACCGGCTCTGTTGCCTCGTGCAGAGAGCGAACACGTGTCATCCTGAGGGCCGCGCAGCCCGATTTCCGCGTCCATAAATCACAACTCCGCGCGGAAATCGGGCGCTTTGGCGCGGCCCGAAGAGCCTGTCCCGAGTCTTTCGAGGGAATCTCGTAGGACACCTCGATCCGGGTTTTCTTGTTTTAGACTACGCTGTCAACATAGCTAGATGAATTCATTATCGACAGGGGCGAAGAAAGTCGGTGACCGATGAGCTTCTGGCAATTCTTCTTGCACAATCGAGATCAAATTCTCTCCGCCACTCTCGAGCACCTCGTCCTGGTAGGCGCAGCAATGCTCATCGCCGTACTTGTCGGCGTGCCGGCAGGAATTCTCGTCACCCGCCGCAAGTGGCTCGAAAAGCCGATCCTAGGCATCGCCAATGTCGCCGAAACGATTCCCAGTCTCGCGCTACTCGGATTCCTGCTCCCGGTACCGTGGCTCGGCGATCGCGCCGAACGGCTGGCCATCGCGGCGCTCGCTCTCTATGCGCTGCTGCCCATCATTCGCAACACGGCGACGGGAATCGAAGGCGTCGACCCCAGCGTCCGCGAAGCCGCCCGCGCCATGGGCATGACCGACGCGCAAATTCTCCTAAAGGTCGAGCTGCCCCTCGCGTTCTCGTATCTTCTCGCGGGGATCCGCGTAGCAGCAGTCTTGACCATCGGCATCGCCACAGTTGCCGCTGCGGTCGGCGCAGGCGGTCTCGGCGAATTCATTTTTCGCGGCCTCGCCATGGTCAACAATCAATTGATTCTCGCCGGCGCCATTCCCGCGGCCCTTCTCGCACTCGCCGCCGATTTCCTGCTCGGACTTCTCGAGCGCCGCTTCCGCTTCGCGCGATGAAGAACTCATTTTTATGGCCATGAACAGGACGCGATGCATTGCCGTTTTTCTCTTTGCGGCGATGGCCCTGTTTTCGTGCGGCCCCGCTCGCCGCGACACCATCGTCATCGGCTCGAAAAATTTCACCGAGCAAGCCATCCTCGGCGAATTACTCGCGCAACATCTCGAAGCCCGCACCCATCTCCACGTCGTCCGCCGCTTCTATCTCGTCGGCACCTACATCTGCCAGCAAGCGCTGCTCGCCGGTCGCATCGACACCTACGTCGAATACACCGGCACCGCGCTGACGGCGATTTTGAAGCAGCCGGTCGTCACCAACCCATCCATGGTGCGCGAAGAAGTTCGCGAGGAATATGCCAGGCTTTTCAATTTAGAAGTCCTGCCGCCTCTCGGCTTCAACAACACATTCGCAATGGTAATTCGTGGCGAAGACGCCCGCGCGCTTGGAATTCACACGCTCACCGAAGCGGCCCCGCATGCCGGTCAATGGCGCGCCGGTTTCGGCTACGAGTTCACCTCGCGCCCCGACGGCTATCCGGGCCTAGCAGCCACATACGGCCTGCATTTCGCGGCCCCCCCGAGAGTCATGGACCTCGGACTGATGTACCGCTCGCTTCTCGAAAAGCAAGTCGACATCGTAGCCGGAAATTCCACCGACGGAATTCTAGCCGCCCGCGACCTCGCCGTCCTGCAAGATGACAAGCACTATTTCCCGCCCTACGAAGCGGTGCCCATCGTCAGACACGAAACTCTCGAGCAGCACCCAGAAATCCGCGCAGCCCTAGCCGACCTAGCCGGCAAAATCTCCGACGCCGAAATGCAAAAAATGAACTACGCGGTAGACGGCGAGCACCGCGACATCGGCGTTGTCGTCAGCGCATTCCTACACGACAAAGGCATCGACTAACGTACCGCCGGTTTACCCTGAACGAAGAGAAGGGCGTCCCTGTTTACCCCGAGCCACGAGGGGCCGGCATCCGGCGACCGGCCCAAAGCCACGTCTCCAAATCAAGCGCGGACGAACTCTGAAACATTAATCTCGCGCTTCTGTTTCAGGTTTCGTAGGCGCGCGCCTCGCTGTGCCCGTCGCGCAAAATCCCCACGAGCAGGCCCGTCAGATTTTTGGTGGCAGCCCCCGCATTCATGCGGGGGAGGAGCGCTTCAGCGCTCCGAAAAAGCTGCCACTCTGACAATGCGCTTTAGCGCTGGGAATTGACTCGCGCTACCGCGTCGCTCCGCAAATCAACCGACTACCCAGCGACAAGCTGCCCAACCTCAGAAGTGGTGGACGAATCCAGTCGTGTAAGCTAGAAATGACCGATGCGAACCCGCGCGCGATCGAGCCCAATGCAACACGAAATCTCGACGCCGCCGATTCGCCTCGGAGAGCCCTCATGCCGCGCGAGCGACTCTCCTTCCTCCCCATGATGCTTCGCGAGCACGAAAAATTTCGCTGGATGGATCTCATCTGGCTGATCTTTCTCGGAGGTCTTGCGGTACTTCCTCCCGTCGAGGAGATTCACAAGCAGCTCATCCTCGCAGGAATTGCTTTGCTCCAGATCGGCGAAGGCCGCCTCATCGCCTATCTTCCGCGCCGCGGCCGCGCCTATGTGGTGCTCCTGAAAATTCTCCTCGCCACGCTGTTGCTCGATCACACCGGCGACGTCGGCATCAACAGCAGCTACTATCCGATCTACTACTTGTGTGTCGTCACCGCGGCGGTCTATTACGGGCCGATTGGCACGCTGATATGGACGGCGCTCACATCCGCGGCCTACTGCTCCTATCTCTATCCAGCGATGCAGGAGTTCGAGATTACGCCCAGCGGCAAAACGGAGCTCGCGCTGCGCGTCGTGTTTTTCTTCATCGCCGCCATTCTGGTGAACAATTTCTCGATGGAAAACCACCGCCAGACGCGGCGCTACCAGCTCCTCGCCGAAGAATTGGAGCAAACCAACCAGCGCCTCGAGCAGATTCAGGCCGATGCGCGCCGCTCCGAGCGCCTCGCAGCTCTCGGACAACTCTCCGCCGGTCTGGCCCACGAAATCCGCAATCCGCTCGGCGTCATCAAAGGCTCCGCCGAAATGCTCAATCAGAAGCTGGAAACATCGAATCCGCTCGCCAGCGAACTGGCCGGTTATATTTCCACCGAAGTGAATCGCCTCAGCGCCCTCGTTACGCGGTTTCTCGATTTTGCCCGCCCGCTGCATCTCGAGCGCACACCGCAGCGCGTAGAGGAAATCGTCGAGCGCGCCTTGAAGGCCGTCGCGGCCGCATGGAAAGGGCCCGAAATCCGCGTCGAGCGCGATTTTCAGCCCGGCTTGCCGCCCGTTCCCCTCGACGAAAATTTCGCCGAGCAGGTATTCATCAATCTGGCGCAGAATGCATATGACGCCATGACCGAAGGAGGCCCTCTGCGCGTGACCATTTCGTCGGCAAACCGCGAACGCCACGATGGCGTGGAAGTGCGCTTCGCAGACACGGGCCCGGGCGTACCCGTGGACATGCGCGAGCAGATTTTCAACCCGTTCGTGACCACAAAACAGCACGGCGTAGGCCTCGGCCTTTCCATAGTCTCGAAAATCGTAGACGATCACGGCGGCACATTGCGCCTAGAAACAACCAGCGTTCCAGGCGCCTGCTTCACAGTATTTTTCCCGCTAGAGCAATCGTCGCAATCGCCCGCAACGTAACTCTGCATCTCTTCGTAGGGGCGGGGGTCAATCGCTATGCGATTGCAAAGCAATCGACCCGCCCGCCAACGTAAATCCCGCCGCGCTGCAAGCTATCGACTCCGATGTTTTGCTCTCGTCTTCTGATAACCTATCGTCGCCCTAACGCCATGGCCACAATCCTCATCGTCGAAGACGAAGCCAAAATGCGCCGCCTCCTCGAGCTGAATCTCGGCGAGGACGGCTTCGACACGCGCTCCGCCGCGGACGCCGAAGCCGGCTTGGAGTTGCTCCAGCGCGATCCCGTAGATCTCGTCATCACCGATCTCAAGCTGCCCGGCATGGGCGGCCTCGAATTTCTCCACGCCGTCAAGCGCATGAATGCAGCGCTCCCCGTGATTGTGATGACCGCCTTCGGCACAGTCGAAACCGCGGTCGAAGCCATGAAGGCCGGCGCCAGCGACTACGTCCTCAAGCCCTTCTCCCTCGCCGAAATGCGCATGGTGGTGCACAAAGAACTCGACGTCCGCCGCCTCCGCGAAGAGAACCGCTCTCTCCGCGAAGAACTCGGCAAGCGCTACGAGTATCCGAACATCGTGGCCCGCAGCCCGAAAATGCAGGAAGTCCTCGCCACGGTCGAGCGCGTCGCAGCAACGAATTCCACGGTGCTGGTCGGCGGCGAAAGCGGCGTCGGAAAAGATCTGGTCGCGCATCTGATTCACCAGCGCTCGCGCCGCGCCGCCGGCCCGTTCATCAAAATCAACAGCACCGCCATCCCCGAAAATCTCCTCGAGAGCGAGCTATTCGGCTACGAAAAAGGCGCCTTCACCGGCGCAACCACCAGCAAGCCCGGAAAATTCGAGCTGGCCGACAAGGGCACGCTCTTTCTCGACGAAATCGGCGACGTGCCGCCCGGAACGCAGGTGAAACTTCTGCGCGTCCTGCAAGAGCGTTCCTTCGAGCGCCTCGGCGGCACGCGCACCCTGAAAGTGGACGTACGCCTAATCGCCGCGACAAATCGCGATCTCCGCGCCGCCCTGGAAGAAGGCACCTTCCGCGAAGATCTCTACTACCGCCTCAACGTCGTGCCCATCGACATCCCGCCGCTCCGCGATCACAAAGAAGACATCCCCGATCTAGTGAATCTGTTTATCGATCGTTTCTCGCGCGAAGCCGGCAAATCAATCGGCGGAATTTCACCGGATGCTCTAGCCGCGCTCACCGCCTTTCACTGGCCCGGCAACGTTCGCGAACTCGAAAACATCATCGAGCGCGGCGTAGCGCTTTCGAACGGCGGCGTTCTGCAGCTCAGCGACATTCACCTCGACGCTTCGCGCACGAAAGCCCCGGGCGATTCGCACGGGCTCCTCCCCGAAGGCATGACCCTCGAGCAATGGGAAGACGAAATGATTCGCGAAGCCCTCCGCCGCGCCAACGGCAACAAAAGCCAAGCCGCGAGACTACTAGGCCTATCGCGAAACGCGTTGCGTTACCGCCTCTCGAAGATCGGAATAGCTGACGAACCAGACCCCGGATCGGTCGCGTAGGGGCGGGCGTTCACCCCCGCCCGGTGTTCGGTCCCGTTTTTGCCGTTGCTGTTTCCGCCGTCGGTGCCTCTTTTTTCCTCTGCTTCCACGGGGGAATCCACGCAATCTCGCTCGGCGTGCTATTCATCCGCAAATCCGTCATCGAACCCGACCACGCGTAGTCCCACGGCTCGCGGCACATCCCTTTCCTCACCGGGTTGAGCCAGATATACCAAGCGACATCCGCCCGCGAATCGCTATCGCGCAGCACGCGGTCGTAGAACAATCTCTGCCACAACTCGCGGCCCGCAACTTTCTTGAATTCAAAGGTGGTCGATCGCTTCCAATAGCCAACGAACCGCGCCACGTGACTCGCTTCTGCCATTCCTTCGGCCAGGATATGCACATGATCCGGCATCACACACCAGGCGTGCAGGAGGAATTCCTCAGCCTTTGCCGCACGAAGGAACGATTGCACTACGAGATCGGCCCAGCGCGGATTCGAGAAAATGCAGTCGCGCCTCATCGTGCACGCGGTCAGGAAATACGTATTGCGACCGACATAATTGCGCGCCGGAAGACGAATCAGTTTGCGGCCTTGCACAAGCTGGGAAGGTAGCCTCCGATGTGGAACGGATCAACAACGGAGAATACGCAGAAGCACATTTTCAGTCGCCTTCGTAGGGGCGCGCCTTCAGCCGCGCCCGGCTTTCGGCCCTGCGAACTTGAATCGAAAGCTAAGGGGCCGAACACCGGGCGGGAGTGAACGCCCGCCCCTACGAGTTCGTCCGCGCCTTCGTAGGGGCGCGCCTTCAGCTGCGCCCGGCTTTCGGCCCTGCGAACTTGAATCGAAAGCTAAGGGGCCGAACACCGGGCGGGAGTGAACGCCCGCCCCTACGAGTTCGTCCGCGCCTTCGTAGGGGCGCGCCTTCAGCCGCGCCCGCCTTTCGGCCCTCCGAACGATTTCACACTTAACGTAACTACTGAATTCCCGCTACGTTAATGAACCCAAATTTCGATTGGAACAATTCCGGAGGGCGACGAAACTTGAGCAGGAAACCTATCTCCAGGAAAACCCATAAAGAACTTCGTCCTATGACGCGAAGCGCCATCGAACGCGCTGCACTTGCTGATCCTGATGCACGGCCTTTGAGCAGCACTGAAATAAAGCGTATGAAACGCACCCCGCAAGCAAAAATTATTCGCCGCGCTTTGGGCATGACGCAGCAAGAATTTGCTGCCCGCTATCATATTCCCCTCGGTACGTTGCGTGATTGGGAGCAGGGCCGTTCTACACCCGATCAGCCGGCACAGGCCTATCTGACAGTTATTGCCCACAACCCACACAGCGTACAACAGGCGTTGCAAGGTGCATGAGCAATCGTCCCCGAACTGTCCTCGCCGGGGCGCCATCCTTCGGGATTTCTGCGAAGTGTGCTGCTTTTCGTCCGTAGGGGCGGGGCTTGCTCCGCCCGCCACGGTGCCACCACGCACAAATCGACCCATCGCCGCCGTCCTAACGCGATGCCAGGTGCGCCATCCTTCGTGCTTTCTGCGAAGAGTGGCGCTTTTCGGCCCCAGCCGCCGCCCTTTGCTCAGCGATGATCGCGCAAAATACGCACGGCGCGTGAAGCAGCCCTCGCCCGTGTGCACCGCAGCGAATCAGGAAATGGGCGCCGGATTTCGTGCACGATGCAGTGGAAAGCGGTTTTTCCACCAGCGAGGCAATCAGCCGCTCAGATGTCGTAGCATGATGCGTGCGGAAGCAGGCGACAGGTCAGGGCCTGGCGCTGACTCCAAAGCGAGGAGATAGTGACAATGAATCGACTGCGCGTATCGCTTGTTTGCTGCCTGTGGCTGGTGCTCCTCGCCTCGTCTCGATCGTCCGCCGACAGAGCGCAATCCGACAAGGGACGACTCACGCCGGAACAGCTGCAAGTGTACGGAGATTTCATCGAGTCGATGAGCAAGGCGCGTTTTTCGCTTCTTTCGAATAGCACGTTTCCTCTTGACCTATCGACCCTTCCAAAAAACTCGGCGTGCCTTCACGATATCGACCTTGAGAGTCCCGGGGCGGCGCGAAAAGGGAGCCACCTGCTCGGACCAGAAGTCTTACGTGGTAAAGCGATTCGTCTTGCTGGGCAGGGCGAGGAATCCGCGATCCTAAGGCAACGTGATGCAGACGGCACGAACTCCCGGAAGGATTCCTCAGGCATGATCGCAGATCTCGGAATCCTAGCACTGTCTGAAATTGTCTTCGACAAGACCCATCACTTTGCGGTCGTGAAATATGTTTTCATTTGCGGGTCGCGCTGTAACTCCGGGGCGGTTCTCGTCATGGAGAAAGTAGGATCGAGCTGGACTAGCGCGACAAGACGGCCCTGCAGTTGGGCGCCGACGCGGGACAATCCTCGATCATGATCGGGTGGGCCAGGTGCGCCATCCTTAGGGATTTCTGCGAAGGGTTGTGCTCTTTGGCTCTGTTTTGCGCTCGTAGGGGCGCTGCTTGCTGCGCCCGCAGGCTTACGTCATGATTGCCGCGTGAGCCACGCGCCAATGATAACTACGTTCCCGGCGCACTAACCGTTTTCCATCTCAGTCTTGGTACGTTCAGTAGAACGAGACACACGAGAGGATAGACATCGAAGCCTTGAGGGAACAAGCCTACGTTCGCTACTCCGGAAGCGGCACTGATGGCGTCAGCTAAGTTGTGATACTTTAACATCTCAGTCGCCTCGACTAACCGATTCCAGTAAAGTAACTCAAGAACGTATACTGAATTCGCGAGTATCAATCCGGAACTCTGCAGTCGCCACAGCGGCACCGCTGACGCAATGAGGACCAACAAGAATAGGACGTTTACAGCAGACATTGCGTAGAATGCCCGCACCGCAAGCACGTTCTCGCCAAAAACTTTCTCTTCATGGCGGAAGACCCAGACGATTGTAGCGATCGTAAACCAGGCTCCGGCCAGCCCCACCAACGGATTGCAAACTGCTAGAATTCTTGTGATCCACACCGCGGCGTTGTTGATTCGCGACTCCATTTTAGAGTTCATCACAACCCCTCTTCGCACAAACGAAATTCAGGCGCATGGCGCACCCTTTGCCCTTCGGCGTAGTTTCCAGTCGGACGATTCATCGCGCGTTGCCGGATGATAGCACCACCAGAGTTAACGAAGAAGTATAGGTGTTGCCGTAGGTTTTGCCGGGGGTCCCCGATCCTTCCCGGTGTCTGGGAAGGGTCGGGATTTCGGCCCCGCCTTTCGGCCCTGTTTTCGGCCTCAGCACTTTCGAGCACCTCCTCCGTATTTCCGCATTTCCTTCCAGCCCATCCGTACCATTCCCCACTCGCCAACTTATCCCCACAATAACCGCGCCATAGCGCAACAACGACGGACCAAAGGAGCGCAGTCCGAAAGCAGCCGGTCAAACCATTGCGCGCCGCAAACGCAACCCTCGCTTTGCCTTCGCGTCGCGCGGAACCAAGCCGGCTCAAAGGAAAAAACAAATGACCTCAAGACGCAAACCATTCTCCACGCCATCCTGGGTCGTCGGCCGCGACTTCCCCCACCCCGACACCAGACCCAATAGCCAGCTTCCGCACGGCTCCGCACCATCCAGCGAGTCAATTCCGATCCTGCCTCCCCAGACACCCACGCCAACTCCGCCGCTTTACCCTGACGAAGGAAGGGCCGCCGACCCTCAGCAATCCGCCGCGCCCCCAGCACCAATCCCGGCCGCCGAAGCCCGGCAGCAACAGCCGCCAACCCCCAAGCCGCGCAAAACCCGTCCCCCCGCCGAATCCAACCCCGAACCTCCAACCTCAAACTTCCATTCTGGCAAATGCTCCATCTGCAATCATCCCGACCGCGCCGAAATCGAAGCCGCCTTCTTGAACTGGGAGCCCGCCGATCGCATCGTCGCCGAATTCAAACTCCCCGCCCGCTCCACCCTCTACCGCCACGTCCATGCTGCCGACCTCCTCCGCCAGCGCCGCAACAACCTCCTTGCCGCACTCGACCACATCATCGAACGAGCCGCCACCGCCCGAGTCACCGGCTCCGACGTTCTAAATGCCATCGAACTAAGCTGCCGCCTCAGCAGCGGCAACATAGCCCCGCTAAGACGCTACGAAGTAACCCACAAATACATCCACGAACCGAATCCGGCTCCCAGCTCTTGTGGGGGAGGGTCTTTTCACCCTGAGCAACGAAGGGCAGACCCTCCCGGGGTTCGTCCCAAGTCCAAGCCCAGCCCTCAGCCTCAGGCTTCAAGCCTCCACAAACAATCGGGACACTCAAATATTGTTGCAGAGCCTAACTCATTGATTTCAAAGGAAGGGCAGGACAAACAATCGGGACACACAGGGGTACCTGGCTCCAATGACACGGTGCTGGGCGAGAGGCGCTCGAGGGCCGGAGCCGAACGGCGGGAGTGTCTCAAGACCACCCCCAACGAAGGCCACGATTCGCCCGATGCCGGCCCCTCACGGCTCGGGGTAAACAAGGACGCCAGCGCTACTTGGTTCATAACCACCGAGAGTGGTTGAAATCCACCAGTTGGAAGCCGAGCGATCACCGGCACGGCGCCTCACAATTCCTGTAAGTAGCTGATATGGCGTGCTTTACATGGATGGCCACCCTCAGCCCATTTGGCATGGGCCATGCATTTATGGGCGGTGTCGAAGCGGGTTTTCTTCCGCCTGCGAGACAGCTGAGGTGGGTCATGATAAGCGCAAGATCAAAACTTCTTACAGGTTTCGGAGTCCTCATATTCTCATTATTCGGGAGCGGCATCGCACAGGCGCAATCGTCGCCTGACGCCGGGCCGCCGCAATCCTCGCCTGACGGCGCGCCGCCGCAATCACAGCCGAGTGGCACGCCTGACAAGCCGGGCCCCGGCATGGCGCGCGTCAGCCTGGTCCACGGCGACGTCTCTACGCAGCGCGGCGATTCCGGCGATTGGTCGGCAGCCACGCTGAACACGCCGTTGGCCCCGGGCGACAAGATTTCTACCGGCGATAAGGGCCGCGCCGAAGTCCAGCTCGACTTCGCCGACGTTCTGCGCCTGGCAGACAGCTCGCAGGCGACCATTAGCACGCTGGAGCGCACGCAGATTCAATTGCAGCTCGGCGAAGGCCTTGCCTATTTCAGCATGTACAAGGGCCACGAGGCCGACGTGGAAATCGACACGCCGAATGTTTCCATTCATCCCATCGGCAAAGACGGCGCCTACCGGATCTACGTGAATCCGGGCGGGCAGACGGAAATCACCGTCCGCAATGGCGAAGCCGAAATTTCCACGCCGCAAGGCAGCACGCGCGTCAAGAAGGGCGATCTGATCACCGTGCAAGGCACCACGACCGACGCGCAATACAAAATCACCGCGGCGCCAGGCAAGGACGATTGGGACGCTTTCAACGACGACCGCGATCGCCAGATCCAAAAGGCGTCATCGTGGCGCGACACCAATCGCTATTACACCGGCACCGAGGATCTCGATGCTTACGGCGTCTGGAGCGAAGTTCCGGACGTAGGCCGCGTCTGGGTTCCCGAGCAGGGTCCGGACTGGGCGCCTTATCGCGACGGCAACTGGGTCTGGGAGCCTTATTGGGGCTGGACCTGGGTTGGCGGCGAGCCCTGGGGCTGGGCGCCATATCACTACGGCCGCTGGTTCGTTACGGGCGGCTCGTGGGCATGGTGGCCCGGACCGGTGGGATTTGGCTACTACCCATACTGGTCGCCGGCTTATGTTTCCTTCTTCGGCTTCGGCCCTGGCTTCGGAGTCGGCTTCGGCTGGTTCCCTTGCGGGCCGGGTGACTTCTTCTATCCGTGGTGGGGCGGTTTCGGATTCGGATTCGCGGACTTTGGCCGCTTCCACGACCGCGGCTTCCGCGATCGCGGCTTTGGTCGGGGATTCGGTCCGCTGTTGAGGAACGATCGCTTCTCGAATGTTCACAACTTCGAGTCGAACGCCCGGCTGCGCGGCGGACTATCCGGAATGTCGGCCGATCACTTCGGCCGTGGCGCCGGAGTCCGGCCAACAGCCGTGAATGCCGGAGCATTGCGCGGCGGGCGCGTGATGACCGGAAATCTTCCGGTTGTTCCGTCGCGTGAAAGCTTGAGCGCTTCGGGCAAGTTCCAGAGCCCCGGCACGGGCGCAGCCCGCGCGGGCGCCGCGAAGAGCTTCTTTGCGAAGAATCAACCGGGCGCGAAGCCTGAGCCTTTCTCTCAGCAGGCCTCACGCCCTCAGAATTCAATTCAGAAGGATGGGCACTTCTCGCCCGTTACTTCGGAGAACCGCGGCGGAGCGGCCAGCCCAGCGAGCGGCGCACGCGTGGTGGGTTCCGGGAAAGTCGAAACCAACAACGGCGCGGGAGCTACATCGAATCGCGGCCCGGCCAACGAGAGGCCGTCAACCGGCGCCACGGTGAGAGGCTCAGGAACGCCGGCGACGAACCCAGGATTTGGGTCCGCGCCGAAGAGCACCTCGTCTCCGACACGACCGAGCGTTGAGCCCAGCACGCGCCCGAACAGCAGCGGCAACAACGGAGGCTGGCATAGTTTTTCGCAGCCTTCGAACTCCGGCGCCGGACGCGGGACCTCGAACCCGAGCTATCGGCCGCCGCTCAACATGAACAAGCCCATCGTCACGCAGCGTCCGAACGGCGGATTTGGCGGAAACGCCGGCCGTCCAAGCAGCAGCCCGAGCTACAGCGCACCGTCGCGGCCGACTTACAGCGCACCGTCGCGGCCGACTTACAGTGCGCCATCGCGACCGACTTACAGTGCGCCATCGCGACCGACTTACAGCGCACCATCACGGCCGACTTACGGTGCGCCGTCACGGCCGACTTACAGCGCGCCATCGCGGCCGAGCTACAGCGCACCGCGGCAAAGTGCTCCGCGTTACAGCGCGCCGCGGCAAAGCGCGCCTAGCTATCACGCACCGAGTGGCGGCGGATCGCATGCGCCCAGCGGTGGCGGATCGCACGGCGGTGGTGGCGGCGGACACAGTTCCGGCGGCGGTGGAGGCCATCCGCATCGGTAATTTGTAGTCGAGGATCGGGGATCCTCGAGGCAGTGGGGTTGGGAGGGCGGGGTTTAAATCCCGCCGCGGGCTAGACCGATTCATAGATCATATTTCATACCGCCAGGCGGGCTGAGCCCCGCCCTCCCAACCCCGGCAGTTCTCTTCAGGAAATTGTTACCGCTGGCGTCTCTGGCGGCGTCTACCAACTTCAGGCCTTGCTAGATTTCGCAATTGCGCGCGGAACTCACTGCAAAATAAATTCGATCTGCTGTGTAGTCCGCGGGAGTGTGTTGCCCATGGCGGAGAATTTGATCGTAAGATGCCGGCGGGACGCCGGCGCTACCGTGCGCGGAGATGGCCGCTACGATGTTTCCTGATTGACGCGAAGCTGCGATTCCAGCTCTGAGCAATATTGTCTTTCTGCTTCTAGCTCGGACTGCAGTTTCTTTACTAGCATTTCGAGGCGGCGAATTTCCGCGCGCAATTTCAAGAGCTCCACGCTGGGCGCAATTCCAGTGGCGGGCCGCGCGGATTCCTGAGCCGAGGGATTCGGGACGACAGTTGAGCGAGGCGCCGCTGAGACCGACGCTGCGCGGCCGTCATTCGCGAAAGAGGAAGTTGCGGCCGGCGGTAGAGTTACTGCCGGCGGCGCAAACAAACTGCTCAGTGATCGCGCTGGCGACGCCGCGGACGAAGCAACTCCGGCGCTGTCCTTCGCGCCGGCCGGCTTCGGATTCAACAAGCTCTTCACCCGCGTCACCAGCTCCTGCGGCTGAAACGGCTTGCGCATCAATTCATCCGCTCCCGCTTCCATCGCTTTCTGCGCTACTTCGCGGTTCACCACTCCCGACATCAAAATCACCGGCGTCGATCCGAGTTCCGGATGCTGTTTCACGAAACGGCAAACTTCGTAGCCGTCTTTATCGGGCATGATCACGTCGGTGATCACCGCATCGGGCCGCGATTCCGCGAACAGCGCGAGTGCCGACGCGGCATCGTGGCAGGCGACAACGTGAATGCTCTCCTTGCGGAAGGCAATCTTGATCACTTCGCGCATGGTCGCGCTGTCGTCAATGAAATAGATGTTCGGGACGCGAGGTGCTCCCGGAATGGCCGCGTCGCTCATGACGGTTCCTCCACGCCCGCGTGCTCGGCTTCGTCGAATTCGCGCAACGCGTCGAGCAAGAGATCGGTGGCCGAACGGAGCACGGTGCGCTGCGCCGCCGTCGCTCCGTAAACGAATTTATAGACGCCCTCGGCGCGCCGGTGACAATTTTTCACCATGTGATACACCGCTTCATCGCCGAAGAGCGTGCCACATTCCGCGTGCATGAGATTCCCGGCGTCGAAGAAAATTACGCCGTCGGTTTCGCCCGCGTTGAGATGCAGCGCCCCGGTCTGATGCGCCTGCCCGAGCATTTGAATCACGCCGGGTAGATCGAGATGCGAAAGTTTGCCGCTCAGGTCGGTCTCGGCGCTTTGCAGCATCTGCGTGGGCTGGAAGCCATCCTGGCGGCTCAGCAGGAAATTGCGAATGTGGCGCGCGATGTCGGCTACCGGCCTGCGGCGATCTACGAAATCATCGCAGCCGGCGCGGAAAGCCTCGAGCAGCGCCTGCTCGCCTTCTCCCCCGCCGATGGCGATCAACGGAATGTTTGCCGATTTGGGATCGGAGCGAAGAATCGGCGCGATTTCGAGCGCGTTCATTTCGCGCAAGTTTGTGGCGCAAAGGACAGCCGCGGGCGTATTCCATTCGAGCATCGTCAACGCGTAGGCCGATTGCGCGCAGGTGACCACATCGAATCCTTGTTGCTTTAGCGCATCGCCCAGCCGCTTTGCGAAATACACGTTGCTCTCGATCATCAAGATCTTCGGAAGACTGATCGCCGCGCTCACGCGAATGGCCCCAGTTCCACTGGACTTGCAGCCGGCGCGGCGCTCGAGGTTCGTACCAGCTTCTCAAAATCCAGAATCTCAATCGTCTCTTCGCCGATAGCCAGCACGCCGGCCACGTACTTCGGCGAATCTTCCGGCGTCGGAAATAATTCCGCGTTCACAAGTTCGCACTCGCCATCCACGGGAATCGCGCTGAGCTCTTCCTGTCCTTCGATGTTCCGCGATGCGACCAGATAAAATCGCCGCTCAGGCAGTTTCTTGCCGACAAGCACGGGCGTAACGTCGTACACAGGAATCACTCGCCCGCGGCGCACGATCACGCCTGCCACCATCGGCGTCTGATGCGCAAACACATGCAGCTTTACCGGCGGCGCAAGTTCCGTGACGATTGCCGCCGGAAGCCCGAATCTGCGCCGGCCCAATTGCAGGAGGACGAAAGAACTCTTCGCGATCACCGCCGAGGCCGTCATCGCGCCACCGTTCCCGACAACTCAGCCGGCGTTTCGGCATGTGCGGCATGCAAAGCTTCTTCCAGCGCCCGCAATTCATGCCGAGTCAGGAAGCCCGCGGGATTCACAACCGGCACGATTTGATCATCTGTATAGCTCAGGCCGCGATACCATCGCCGCTCTTCGCCTTCAAAAGCCAGCGGCAGCGCGTACGGCGCGGCGATATCCGCCATCCGCTCGATCTTGTCCACCAGAATCGCCACCGGTGAATCGCGCAGGATCAGAACCAGCGTCGGCCGCGCAGCCTTCAATCCGAAATGCGCGCAGCCGTTCACCACGAAATAGTTGCGGTTGCCGCGATGGACGAGGTGCTTCACCTTGGCCACGGCGCCCTGCTCGATCTCCGTGGCCGAGCCTGAAAGGCTGTCCGCGCTTCGAATCTCGTGTACCGCGGAAGACGCGATGGCAAACGGCAAGCCTGAAATGGTGAAGAGAATCGCAGATTCTCTGGCGCGTCCACGCCGCGCTAGCTTTTGCTCCGACGAAGAGATTGTCATCGGGACATCACCGTTACGGGCTTCGCGATTTGCACCGTACGCCGCTCGATGGCTGCCGGCACCTGCTCGATCGCCAGGACTTCATCCACGGCGCCCGTCTTGATCGCTTCGGCCGGCATTCCGAAAATTACGGAAGTGGCCTCGTCCTGCGCGATCACGTAGCCACCGGCTTCCTTCACGGCCTTCACGCCCTTCGTGCCATCGTTGCCCATTCCCGTCAAAATTACGCCAACGATCATCGGGCCGAGATATTGCGCCGCGGTTTCGAGAGTTACGTCGGCGCACGGCCTGTAGCCGCCGATGCGATCGCTGCCATCGAGCGCGATTCGACCGCCGCTCGCGAAGCGCAGATGATGGGAACCAGGACAAACGTAAATTGTGCCGGGCTGAACGGCCTCATGGTTCTCGGCGTCTTTCACGCGCAGCGCCGTGACCTCAGCCAACTGAACGCTGTATTGATGCGTGAAACTCGCCGGCATGTGCAGAACTACGACGACTGCAGCGGGCAAATCTTTCGGCAGCCGCGATACGAGATCCATCACGGTTGCCGGACCGCCGGTTGACGCCGCGACGACTACTACCGGAAATCTTCCGGCGCCCACTGTAGGCGCTGGGGCTCCATTTGAAGGAACCACGCGCGGAATGGGGGCTCGTGCAGCGACACCTGCGAGTCTTGAGAGCGTCGCGGTGCGCACCACGCGCACCTTTGCCGCCATTTTTAGTTTGCGCGTCAGTTCCTCGCCTACGTTGCGCATGTCGAGATCGATGCCGCTCGTCGGCTTCGGCACGAAATCCACAGCGCCAAGTTCGAGGGCGCGCAGAGTGCTGGCCGTGCCGTCGCGCGATTCCGAGCTGACGATCACGATGGGCCGCGGATTTTGCGACATGATCACTTCGGTGGCTTGCAGGCCATCGAGCCGCGGCATGTTGATGTCCATGGTGATCACGTCGGGCTGCAGCGATTCGGCGAGAGACACACCCTCGCGGCCATCTTTCGCCTGTCCTGCGACCTCCATCGCGGGATCGGCGACGATGATGTCGTGCAGGACTTTGCGCATGAACGCCGAATCCTCGACAATTAGCACGCGCACTTTTTTCTTGAGTCCGGTCATGGTCACTAAGCTCGACGCAGGCCGCCCGCGGGTTGCGTGATTGCGCCGCGGTCTTCGCCGATGAGTTGCTCCACGGTTTCAATCAGAAGATCTTCCTGCACCGGCTTGGTGAGAAACGCGACAGCGCCGTCTTTCATGGCGCGATCGCGATGCTTGGCGCCGGCTCGCGAGGTCACCACCATCACCGGAATTTCCCGCGTGACGGGGTTCTGACGGAGATGCGCCATCAGTTCGTAGCCGTTCATTCGCGGCATTTCGAGGTCGGTGAGAACGAGATGGCAGCCGGAATGAGCGATCACTTCCGAGGCTTCGAGGCCATCGGCGGCGAGAATCACGCGATAGCCGGCTTTCTCCAGCATGCGGCCGACGAATTTGCGGACGCTGATCGAATCGTCTGCGACTACGATCACTTTGTCGTTGCCGACTGCGTCCACGGCTTCCGCGGGAATGGTGCCTGCGGCAACGGCATCCGAGCCGGGAGCAAAAATTCGCGCCGCGCCCGCGGGTGCGACCTGATGGCGACGCTCTGCGGCCTCGGCTGCGACAAGGCGATTCAAATCGATTAATAGAATCAAACTGCCGTCGGAAGCGATCGACGTTCCGGGGAAGAGCTTCACACGGCGCAGGTATTCGCCGAGATTTTTGATGACGATTTCGTCTTTGCCGAGGACGTCTTCGACGATGATTCCTTGGGAGCGGCCGGAAACTTTCACGATGACCATGCGGTAATAGCCGTTGATGAGCTCGATCGGCGGCAGGCCGAGCTGTGCGTCCAGGCGCACGGCTTCCATATCCACGCCGCGCACCTTGATCATCAGCTTTCCGCCGACTTCTTCAATCTCCTCCGGTTTCAGGCGGCGAATTTCTTCCACGAAGGCGAGCGGAAATGCGAAAACCGAAGTGCCGCTGCGGACGAAGAGCGCCTGCGAAATAATCAGCGTCAGAGGAACCTTGAGCGTGAAGACTGTGCCCGCGCCGGCATCGGAACGGATTTCGATGTCGCCGTTCAGCGTGTGAATGTTGGCGCGAACTACATCGAGGCCCACGCCGCGGCCCGCCAGCTCGGTTTTGCTATCGGCCGTAGAAAATCCCGGCTGGAAGAGGTATTCGCGCAATTCGCGCTCGGTGAGCTGCTCGGCTTGCAGATAGGTGACGCGGCCGGTCTCGAGCGCACGCGCACGAATCTTTTCGTAATTGATGCCGCCGCCGTCGTCCTCGACTTCCACGAAGACGTGATTGCCGCGATGGTAGGCGCGGACGGTGAGGCGTCCTTCGTCCGATTTTCCGCTGCGCGTGCGAACTTCCGGCTTCTCGATGCCGTGCGCCACGGCATTGCGCACCAGGTGAATCAGCGGATCCGAAATTTGCTGAATAATATTGTTGTCGAGCTCGGTCTCCGCACCATCCAGAACCAGCGCTACGCGCTTGCCCGTGGCCTTCGCCGCATCGCGCACCGTGCGCGAGAGGCGCGTATAGAGATTACCGATCGGCACCATGCGCGCGCGCGTGATTTCATCCTGCAAGTGGTGCGCGAGTTTCGTGAATTCATCGATGTCCGAATCCACGCGATTCATGAAGGCTTCGAGCTGCGAGAGCACTTCAGTGACGTCCGCGGAAATTTCACTCAGCGAGCGCGAAAGGATATTGAAATCGTCGTAGCGGTCCATCTCCAGCTCGCTGAACCCGCTCGACGATTCGCCGTGCATCCCGGGCAAGCCCGAGAAGCCGCGGAAGGTATCCATCTGCGGCGGAGCGCTGCCCGGCATCAGGCTGGAGCTGATGCGGCTGAATTCGTGCTTGTCCTGAAATTCCGAAACTTTGAGCGAAAGCCGCGCCTTCGAGAAAGTGAGGACTTCGACCAGTTTCGATAGTTCGCTCAAGCGGCCGAGCATGCGCGTGCGATTGATCACCAATTCGCCCACCGCGTTCATCATGCGGTCGAGCCGATCGAGCGAAATGCGCACGGACTTAGCCTGCGCGGCAGCCGTCGCTGGAGTCGCGCGCCGCGCCGGCGAGGTCTGTGCCGCAGTGACAGCCAGTTCCGTCGCCGAAATTTGCTCGGCCGCCGCGACCGAACCGCTTGCCTCGGTCAATTCCGTGACCGGCTCTTCGGTTCCCGCCGGCGCCAGCTCATCGATTCGCGCGAGCAGCGGCTCGAGCTTCGCGCGCATTTCGGCATCATTCGCCCACGAGTGATGCAGCAGCTTCTTGAGCGCGTCCACCGCGTCCAGGCACAAATCCACAATTTCGGCGCTCGGCTTCAAGCGGCCATCGCGCATCCTCCCGATCAATTCTTCCACGCGGTGCGCGACGACGGCGCAGCGATGTACTCCCACTTGTGCCGCGGAGCCTTTCACCGTGTGCATCGCGCGGAAAAGCCGGTTGATGTCCTCGGCGTTCGGATTGCCTTCGAGCGCCAACAGGCACTCGGTTACCGTTTGGAAATGTTCTTCCGCTTCCGCGATGAAGACGTCGAGAACTTCCGCGGGGATATCGCTGTCCTCGGGAAGGGAATCGACGAACGACGAGCCGCTTGTTGCATGTCCCGCGGCGGAGACCTGCGCCGGCGAGCCGCTCGCTGCATTTTCATCCGCAGCCAGCTCTTCGGCCGCGGCGGGAAATGCGAAGCTGTAACGCTGTTTGAATGCGGCGATGTCCGGGGCGCATTCCGTGGCGTCGTTGGCCATTTGCAGCAGATCG
Source organism: uncultured Acidobacteriota bacterium (assembly GCA_963812645.1). Classification (GTDB taxonomy): domain Bacteria; phylum Acidobacteriota; class Terriglobia; order Acidiferrales; family UBA7541; genus Palsa-147. The sequence continues at coordinate 40,027 of CAWEVU010000007.1, read as the reverse complement.
AATTCGAGGACCGACACGGCGTCAGCAAGAAATTCCGTCAACGGTCCGTGCGTATCGGGGCCCAGCCGCGCGTTCATCGCATACTGAAAAATGTGCGCGAGTTTTCCCGCCACTTCGGAGAAGAGAGGGAAGCCATAGCTGGCCGAAGTGCCGCACAGCGTATGCGCCGCGATGTAGAGTTTCTCGAAATCCTCAGCGCGCGCCTGCGGCTCCTGCACAAGCCCCGAATATTCCCGCAAATACTGCAGGTGATCGGACGCCTCCTGCAGAAATAGTTCGAGCGATTCCGCTGCGCTCACAGGCTGCCCTCCGCCATCACTGCCTGCTTCACTGCCGATTCTTTTGCCGGCTTGCGATAAATCCGGCAATCGCCAAGCACCAATCCCTCGAGCCGCACGGGCACGCTGCTGAGCGATTCCGCATGACCGAGCAGAAAATATCCGCCGGGCTCGAGACATTCGCTGAAGCGTTGAATCACCGAATTGCGCCGCTCTTCGGAGAAATACATCAGCACGTTCATGCAAAAAATGCAGTCCATGCGCCCGACGTAAACCGCCTGGGTCAAATTCATCGGCGCGAATGAAACCATGCGGCGGATGCGCGGCTTCACTACGTAGCCATGCCGCGTCTTGGTGAAATAATTCTCGATCTGTTGCGGCGTCAGATTGTCGAGGCTGCGTCCGCTGTAAACGCCGCGCTCGGCATGTTGCAGCGCCCGCCGGCTGATGTCGGTGGCAAGAATTTCGATTCGCCACGCTTCTGCAAATGGCAACGCATCCGCCACCGCAATAGCGATCGAATACGGCTCCTCGCCCGTCGAACAAGCCGCGCTCCAGATGCGCAGCGTCCGCGGATTGTCCCAGAATTTCTTTTCCTGCAATTCGGGCAGGATTTTCTTGGCCAACGCATCGAAGACCGCGGGATAGCGGAAGAACGAAGTTTCCTGCGTAAGCAGATTTTCCAGCAGCGCGTTGTACTCGACGTTGCTGCCGGAAACGAGCCGCAGCAAATCCGTGCCGCCCTGCAAGCCGCGCTCGGCGACGAATTCGCGCACGCGGGTGGCGAAAAACCTCTCCCGGGACGCATCGAACAAAATTCCGGAGCGGCTTTCGATCAGCGTGCGCAGCTCATCGAACTCGTAACCTGTCACCGTTGCTGGTTTCTCTCTCATGTTCGGCCAGGGCGAGCGGCGATCGCGCTCCTACCGCTCGCAAAAGACGAAACCAGATCTCAGCGATTTGCCCCGACCGGCGCGAGTGCCCGGTCGTTATCGCGCTGCGCCTCGGTCGCGGGACGCGAATTCGAGCGGAATTGAGCGAGAGCTTCATTGAGCTGTTCCGAGAGCTTGACCATGTTTCCGACGGTCGAAACGGTTTGGCGCGCGCCCTGCGATGTCTGCCGCGTGATGCCGGAAATAATCTGCATCGCGTTGGCCACGCCTTCCGTTCCGCGCACTTGCTGCTTCGACGCCAGTGAAATTTCCTGCACCAGCTCCGCCGATTGCCGCACCACGCTCGAAATCGCTTCGAGCGCCTTGCCGGCTTGATCCGCGAGCACCGCGCCGCTTTCCACTTCCTTCGTGCCTTCTTCCATCACCACTACCGCCTCGTTTGTTTCGGCCTGAATCGCCTTGATCAATGCCGCGATGTCCTTCGTGGCAGCCCGGGAGTGTTCGGCCAGCTTGCGCACTTCGTCCGCGACGACTGCGAATCCGCGGCCCGCTTCTCCGGCGCGTGCTGCTTCAATTGCTGCGTTCAATGCGAGCAAGTTCGTCTGCTCGGTGATGTCGTTAATCACGTTGATGATTTCCGAAATTTCGAGCGACCGGTCGCCCAGCGACTTGATCTTCTTCGCCGTCGCCTGCACTGACGCTCGAATCCGCTGCATGCCCTCGAGCGTATCGCGCACCGAGCGGTTGCCCTGCTCGGCGGCATCGAGCGCGCGCCGTGCAGCTTCCGCGCTGGCTTCGGCGTTGTTCGACACCTGCTTCATCGACACCGTCAGCTCTTCCACGGCCGAGGAAGTGTTCGTAATTTCCTGGTCCTGTTGCGTCGCGCCGGTGGTCATCTGATCGGCGGCCACCAAAATCGCGCCCGCGCTGGCGTTGACGTCCACCGCGGCCTTGCGCACGCGCTCGAGCACCTTCGAGAAGTTGTCGAGCATGTAGTTCACCGAGTCCACCACGTTGCCGAGCGCGTCGTTGGTCACCTTACCGCGCAGCGTCAAATCGCCGCGCGCCACTTGATTGATCACGTTCAGCAAATCCGTGATGCTGCGCTGCAGCGATTCCTGCACCTGCTGGTTGTTCACCGCTGTCGAAATCTTGGACACACTGCGATTCAAATTCTCCGCAATTACGCCGAATTCATCTGTCGCCTTGATTTCAATCTTGGCGCGGTTGTCCCCGGCCGCGAATCGCTCGGAAAATTCCGCGAGCTTCTCTACCGGCGTCAGGACGCTTTTCGTCAGCACCACGACGAGCGATAGCGCCGCCGTCGCCGCAAGCCCCACCGCAGCGATCAACGCCGAGCTGGCGTTCACCGGCATTCCCGCCGCGTCGCCGAGCCCGGAGCCATTCGAATGCGCACCGGCATAGAACGCCAGCAACGCCGATCCTCCGGCAGCCACGGCTACCCAGATCACCAGCATCCACACCGTCGAACTCAATCGCGATTTCATGACTTCCTCCCCAAGATTTTCGCGCCCGCCCGGTCTCTGCCGGGAAACTGCCACAAATTTCAAATCACCGGAACAGGAAACACCTCAATCAATTTCTCGAGATCCACCACCAGCGCCAGGCGCTCCTCATGCCGCAACATTCCCCGGCAATACGGCACGTCCGGCGCATGATCGAGAAACGATTGATCGTTGGCGCCAAACGTTCCCACCACTTCATCCGCCGCGATGCCGATGCGCAAATCATCGCGCTGCCCATCGCCTTTTAGCAGTGCCACCACAACGTGCCGCGGCAAAAGTCCCGGCCGCCGCCCTTCCGTAAACGCGATATCCACAAGCGGCACGATCGTCCCGCGCAAATTGAAAATCCCCATCAGAAATGCCGGCGCCAACGGAATCTGCGTTAATTTCGGCCAGTCCACGACCTCTTCCACTTCCAGCACCGAAAGGCAGAATCGCTCCCGGCCCGCGCGGAACACGCAGTACTGCTTTTCGAGCAAGCGCACTTCGTCCTGCACGTCATAGTCGCCGCCGTCAAATTCCTGCGGCAAAGCTGTCGAAGCTGCGTCGTCGAGGCTCATGTGAATTTCTTCACCGCCTGAATCAATTCTTCCGGCGTGAACGGCTTGCACACGTACGCGTTCGCGCCCTGCTGCTCACCCCAATATTTATCGCTGGCCGATTTCTTCGAGCTCACCAAAATCACCGGAATCGCGCCGTACACTTCGTGATTCTTCAGCTCGCGGCAAACCTGAAATCCATTGCGCCCCGGCATCACCACGTCGAGCAGAATCAAGTTCGGGCGCTCGTTCTCGATGGTCTCTTCAATCCGCGCGGGATCGCTGAGCACAACCGTGCGGAAGCCGCCCTGTTCGAGCACGGCCTCCATCAGCTTCAATTCCGAAGCCGAGTCGTCAACCACCAGCACCTTCTTCAGCACAGGCCTCTCCCCGAGGAAAATCCATGGAGAAAGAATGCAAGTCAAAAGCCACCAGAGCGGCCGCGTCAGAATCCAGTGACGAATCGCAACGTTCTGTATTTTCAATAAATTGCAGAGCCGGGGAAGCGCCGAGGAAGACCGGCATCGGCAGGAATCGCGCCGCAATGTCTCACGCTGAGATAGATTCTCAGCGGTGGCGGCTCACATGGCATCAGTTGAGAAAGTTTCTTGAGGAATTAATGGCCGCAAGAAATGCTAACTCGCGGCGACGTGAGTTCTAAGGAGAGAGCTTTTCGGCTTCTTCGATGAAAGACAAAAGCCGCTTCGTGCTGATGCCGAGATTGACGGCAGCCTCGGTGTTTTTTGCTTGCTTGGCTTTTTCCACGCGTCCCTGGAAATAGGAAACTTCGGCGCGCGCTTGCACCAGCGCCGCCTGCAACGAAACCGTCTCGCCCGACTGCTTCCGCGAATCCATGGCCACCGCGAGCATCGCGCGCGCCACGACCGCTCGCCGCAAATCTTCCGATTCCTGCCCGCCTTTATCCACAAATGCGGCCACTTCCCACGACGACAGCAATACCTTCGTATTCTTCAGCGTGATCGTGGACATCGAGCGACCGCGCGTGGGCGGCGTGGCGATCAATTGCTCCCAAATCGTCTCGAGGCAGCTTTCCATGTCCGCAGAAGCGGGAGGCTGCACGTCGGCTGGAGCGGCGCTCGAAGCTTTCGGTGCGCTGGATGGCGATGGCGCGGCCGAGCTGTCGCTAGCGGCTGGCGTAGCTGCCGGCGCGGCGTCGAGCGCAGGTTTCTCCGCGGATCCCTTGGCCGGCAGTTCCACCGGCGCGCCGAGTTGTGCCAGCGATTCGGCGGACTTCTTGTAGCTCGAATCCTGCCCGGTCTGTCGCAGATATCCGGTCTGTTCCACGTTAATGTGCGGATGCTCGGCCTGCTCAGCAGGATCGTTGCGCGGCTGCGACGGTTCGAACGGCACAAGCGTCAAACTGGGAGTCTCCGCCGGCGCCGGTTCCGCCGCCACGGGAGCGTGCAACTTGGCCACGCCGTCTTCGAGATCAGCGCGCAGCGCCAGCAGTTGCTCGAAAGTGCGTCCCACAGCCGATTCCGAATAATCCTTGTGATAAAGCGGCCGCCAATTTTCCGCAAACTGGCGCAGATTGGAGGTCGGTTCCGCGGCCGAAAAACCCGCGCGCCGGCAATCCACGGTGCGAACGCCCGCACGATCCAATTCGCCGAGCGCTTTCAGCACCGCTTCCTGATCCGCATGAAGCAGCCGGATGAACGCACGGCGCATAAGAAAATTAAATCGCGCCAGCGTTACTAGCGCGGCCGGATCGTAGAACAAATTTCCCGAAGATTCCTTCACCAGCCGTGCCTGATCGAGCTTGCCGCTCTCCAGCAAATCCCGCAGGCTGCGGCAATCCTTCACAAAGTCGAGCGTCGCTTCCAGTGTCGCGCACCAATCCGGCGTCCTCGCATCTGCAACTCCAACCACCGGCTGCAGAATGCGGATCACGTCCGCCAGAGATATTTCGTCGTGATAAAAACTCTCCGGCGCGCATAACGCGAAATATTGCACCAGGAGAAAATCGATCTTGTCGCGATCCGCGGTTGTTTTTTCGGCCTTCCTCAAATGCCGCTGGATGAATGCGCGCAGTCCTTCTTCCTTTGCGTTAAGTGTAGCGGGGGGAAGTTGGCGGATCTGGTAGGCCTTGACCTGCGCGTCCATTTCATCGAACCAGCGCAGATTGCGCTCGACGACTGCCGGCCCGATTTCTTCCGGCACCGCTTCGCCTTCGGCGTACGGCACGGCTGAAATTTCAAGTTGCTTGGCCAGCGCCGCATAAATCGGATAAGCGCGCCGCGCTTCAGCCCACGCAGTGGTGAGATCGGCCGGCCCGGCTGGCGTCGCCGAATCCAGTGGCAAAGTAGTTCGTGAGCTCATCGTCGCTTCAGATCCTCAGACCGCGTTCCAGCGCAGAGATAGTCTCGTCCGAGTGCACTAGATTGCACGCGCGCGGCCAAAGCCCGGCAAGCCGCCACATTCGCAAAGCATTGAATCGTCACAGGTTGTGCGCGGAATCCGACACGCGCCGTCGACGCACCGTCTCACACTGAAACGAATCCGTCTCACACACCAACCAAGATTCCAATTTGCAACTCGCTCGACGGATCCGCACAGACTTTTGTAGCGCCGGCCTTTCAGGCCGGCATTTTACGACCGCGAGTCCGGCCACGGGCACCTCGCCAACGCGGACTCCTACGTTTCCGACAACCTAATGCGTAACTGACTCCCGCTCCGCCGTCTTCTCCGCCGCCTTCAAAGGAATTCCGTAAAGCTTCAACTTCCGGTACAAAGTCGCCCGGCTAATCCCCAACAATTTTCCGGCCAGCGCCTTATCCCCGCCCACCTGCTCAAACACGCGCAGAATCGTCATTCGTTCCATCTCCGAAAGCGCCGCGGTCGAAAGCGCATTCGTCTCCGCATTCGTCGCCGAAGCATCGTGTGTCGCCTGAATCGCGGGAGGAAGATCGGCCACATCCATCGTCGACTCAACGCCCAGCGCCACCGCCCGCGCAATGCAATTCTCGAGTTCGCGCACGTTTCCCGGCCAATCGTATTGCAGCAGGCATTTCATCACCGCAGGCGTAACTTGAAGATTCTTCCCCGCGGCATAGCGCTCCAGAAACGCGTGCGTCAGCAATGGAATATCCGACCGGTGCTCGCGCAAGCTCGGCAAATGCACGGTCACCACGTTCAACCGGAAATACAAATCCTTCCGGAAAGTCCCGCCTCGGTATGCGGAATCCAAATCGCGATTGGTCGCCGCGATGATTCGCACGTCCACGGGAACCTTATCGTTGCTTCCCACCGGCCGAACTTCCTTCTCCTGCAACACGCGCAGCAGCTTCGCCTGCATCTCCAGCGGCAATTCGCCGATTTCATCCAGGAAAATCGTCCCGCCATTCGCGGATTGAAAAAGCCCGGCCTTCGTTTTCAGCGCGCCGGTGAATGCGCCTTTCTCATGCCCGAATAATTCACTCTCCATCAAAGTCGGCACCAGCGAGCCGCAATCCACGGCGACAAACGGCAATTCCGCAAACGGCCCGCGAAAATGAATCGCCCGCGCCACCAATTCCTTGCCCGTCCCGCTCTCGCCGGTGATCAAAACAGGCGTGCGCGTATCTTTCAATTTCGAAATCATCCGCAGCACTTCCTGAATCCGCGCCGAAGACCCCACGATTCCATCCAGCTGCGTCTCTGCGTTCACGCGCTCGCGCAGAAAGCGGTTCTCCTGCACCAAGCGCACCTTCTCAGCCATTCGCTGCACCAATTGCCGCAGCTTCTCCACGCGAAACGGCTTCTCGATATAGTCGTAAGCCCCAAGCTTCATCGCGTCCACGGCCGATTCGATCGACCCATGCCCCGTCATGATCGACACTTCCGCATTCGGCAGACGCGTCTTCAATTCGCGCAGCAAATCCACGCCCGATGAGCCCGGCAGCTTCAAATCCGTCACCACCAAATCCGGCGCCGTAGCTTCCGCGCGCGCCAGCGCCGCCTCAGCGCTTTCGGCTTCCGTGCAGTCGAATCCCAGCGCTTTTCCGACGGTCACGCACAGCCGCCGGATATTTTGCTCGTCGTCCACGATCAACAATCGAATCGTCTGGCTGTCGGTCATCGCTCCCTTTCCCAATCGCTTCGAATCAATTGCGCGCCTTCTCCGCCGTGGCCGCCATTGCCGCTTCGGCTGCCAGCGGCAATCGCACCACGAAGGTGCTGCCCACTCCGTCCGCATTGTTGAAGCAGAAAATTTCGCCCAGATGCGCGCGAACAATTCCGTAGCAAATGCTCAAACCCAGCCCCGTTCCCTTGCCGACTTCCTTGGTCGTAAAAAACGGCTCGAAAATCCGGTCGACGTGCTCGATCCCCGGCCCGTTATCTCGAAATCGAATCTCGATCTGCCCGTTCGCGTGCGCCGTTTCGATCTCGATGCGCCCCGGTCGCCCGGTTTCCTGCACGGCGTCATACGCGTTGTTGACGATATTCAAAAACACCTGCTGCAACTGGTGCTCATCGCCCACGATCGATGGAAGGTGTGCGTCAAACTGCTCCACAATTTCGACCTCGCGCTTCGAGAAGTCGTAAGCTCGCAGCTTCAAGGTCTGACGCAGCACCGCATTGATCTTCACCGCTTCGCGCAGCGCCGGCTTCTGCCGCGCAAAGCTCAGCAAATTCTGAATGATCAATTTCGTCCGCTGCGCTTCCTGCAAAATCACGCGCAGGTCGTCCTTCGCACCGCCAGGCACTTCCGGATTCTCGAGAAGCAAATCGGTGAATCCCAAAATCGCTGCCAACGGATTGTTCACCTCATGTGCCACTCCCGACACCAGCTGCCCCACCGCCGCCATTTTTTCCGTATGCATCAATTTCGCCTGCAGCACGGCCGCGTCGGTCACGTCCGTCATCACCACCACAATGCTATTGATCCCGCCCTTGTCATCGCGCATCGGGCTCAAGCTGATCGAAAATTGCCCGGTCGTCCCATCGCCGCGCAAAAACGGCAGCTCCATATTCGCCGCTTGCGCCCCGCGCAAAGTGCTTCGCAAAGCCTCCGCCAGCGCTTTCCGCCGCGACGCCGCAATAAACTCCGAAAGCGGATGCCCCAGCAAATCCGCTTCGCGATGGCCGATCTCAAAGCAGCGCCGGTTTGCGTAGCTGATCAAGCCCGCGGTATCGAGCACCAAAATCATGCTCTGCGTATCATTCAAAATGTTCTTATTGAAATCGCGCTCGCGCCGCAACTGCGCCTGAAACGACTTCTGCTCGGTAATATCCAGCATCAATCCGCGATACTGCGCCACGCGTCCCTTGGCATCCCGCACGATCAAAATATTCTGCAGCGTATGAATCCACGAGCCATCCCGGCGCCGCAGCACTTCCTCATGATTCCGCAGCACGCCACCCTCATCCGCAGCCTTCACGCAACGCCGCCGCAAGTCCGGCGCCAGGCAAAGCTCATCAAATAAATTCACCGCCAGCACTTCCTCGCGGTTCGCATATCCCAGCATCCGCACCAGCGCGTTATTCACTTCGATGAATTGCCCATCCGGCGTGCAGAAGAACAGCCCTTCCTGAATGTTGTCGAATAGCTCGCGATAGCGCCGCTCCAATTCCCGCCGGTCGGTAATATCCTTCAACACGTGTACGGTGCGCAGATCGTCTTCCGGCAAACTCCGCAGCCGCGAAGTGGAAATCAAATAAGTCCGCTCGTGCGCCGTCTGCACATATTCTTCCGTCCCCGCCTGCATATCCCGGCAGAATGGGCAAGCCCGCCCGGCTCTCTCCGCCGCCAGCGATTGCAACGTCTCCATGTGCCGACCAATCAATTCCGCTGGCTTCAGCCGCAAATGCCCGGCCAGCGATCGATTCACGCGCAAAATCCGGTCCGTCGCGTCATGCACCACAATAAAATCCGTAATCGCGTCAAAATCCTCAATCCACTGCTTCTTCGATCGCTCGATCCACGAAAAAAGCCGCGCATTCTCCAGCGCCACCGAAGCATGTCCCGCCAGAGCCTCCAACAAATGCTGCTCCGCCAACGAAAACGCCCGCTCCCGCCCCGCGAGGCACAACACCCCCATCAAATCGCCTTCGCTACCGGTCAGCCGCGCCATCGCCAGATGATTCGCTCCCAACTTCGCGGCCGACGGCTTCCCCAAAATCTCCCCAGCCGCCGCAAATCGCGTAGCTTCTCCAGCCACCCAACTCACCTCCGCCAGCCCCCGCGCCAGCCGCACCTGTTCTTCTCCAGTCAGCCCAGCCGCCGCGCCCTGCGCGGATACAATCTCCCATTCCTCCCCGCGCACCAAAGCCAGCGCCGCCGACTTCACCTCGAACATCCGCCCCGCGCACAAAGTCAGCCGCCGCACAAATTCCGTCGGCCCGATCGAAGGCTTGAGCTCCCGCGTTGCCGCGGAAAGCTGCGCCAAATCCGCGTCGATGCCCGCGCGCGAGCGCGCCGGTACTCGGCGAGTTTTCTTAGCCGCACGCATGGAGGAAGGGGTCCTGCGCGTCTCTCCAGATTTCAAAAGTGATATATCGAAGTTACGTGCCCATCTCATTTTGAGTCAAGGAATCTACCCGCTCGCGTGACGAATCGAACAATCGCTGCCACCGACTCGCGTCGCAACCTGAGACCGTTCCTCGCTGCACCACCAATCCCTGAGACATATCTCCACAGCCAGCGCGCACGGAGGCGAATCCCGCCCTCCCGCTAACTCCGCAAGCCAACGCACTTTACAAGCTTTGCCGCCGCGTCAGAACCATCCCCTGCATTCCCTCCCTCACTGGCACGACCCGTGCATTTTCTTCTGCCGGAGTTCTATGGAGGCACGGGTGTGAGGTACGCGTTTTCGATCTCGGTCATTCGCGGAATCGGCCGGCTGATCGCACTCGCGGCGATCCTCGCCCTGGCCGCTCCGCTTCACGCGCAAGACTCGGCCGCCGGTGACGCCGCCAAGCGCAAAGTAAAGACGCGCGTTGCCGCCGAGTACCCGGCGCTCGCTCGTCAGATGGGCGTCACCGGAAAAGTCAAAGTGGAAGTCACCATCACGCCGGAAGGCAAAGTCAGCAACGCGAAAATTGTGGGCGGAAGTCCCGTGCTCGTCGGCGCGGCCGTTGATGCCGTCAAGAAATGGAAATTCGAGCCGGGCCCGAAAGACACCACGGAAATTATCGAGTTTGAGTTCAAGGATCCGAACGGCTAGCTGGGGGACTTGCATCCGCGCGCACCGCGCCGGCGCAAGTGGAGGGAATTCGAAATGACAATCGGCAAGAAATTATATTCCGGCTTCGGGGCCATCGTGGCCATCATGGTCGCGCTCTTCGTCGTGAGCGTGCTGACCATCGCGCGCGAGCACTCCGCCCGCTCCGTCGCCTCCGCCACTTTGAACGACATGCAGACCCTCGAGAGCATCCGCTTCCAGGTCATGCTCGAAGAGCTCGTCCTGCGCAATTTCCTGCTCAGCGGCGACGTTCGCGATGAAGGCGAGCTGGCCTCCGTCCACACCAACGTGAACACCGAGCTCCGCGACGCCGAATCTCACGCCATCGATCCGTCTCTTCGCAGCACTCTCCTCCGCGTCGAAGATGCCGAGCACGGCTGGATGGACGATTTCGCCAAGCCCATGATCGCCAAGCGCCATCAAGTGGACGGCGGCGACGCCACCGTCTCCGATCTCCAAATTTTTTATCTCCAGCAGAATCCCGGCTCGTGGATGAACAAAACATCCTCCCTCCTCGATGAAGCCAACCGCACCATTAGCACGGCTCTCGAGCGCTCCAACGCCTCGGCCGCCAGCGCTACTTCCTGGAGCACGGCGCTCAGCATCATCGGCATTCTCATCACCATCATGCTGGCGCTCGGCATCGCCTATTACACCTCGCGCTCCATCACTCTCCCGCTGAATCACTTGATCAGCGTCGCCCGCGAGATCGGCGATACCGGGGACATCGACCAGACCATCGATATTCATCGCGACGATGAAGTCGGCGTCCTCGCGGACAATTTCAACAAAATGATTGCGCATATCAAGAGCATGGCCGCCGTCTCTGCCTCCATCGCCGAAGGCCAACTCACCGTCTCCGTGTCGCCGCGCTCCACTCGCGACACCATGGCCAACGCTTTCTCCGAAATGATTCAGGGGCTTCACGATCTCGTCCGCCAGGTCCGCGACAGCGCCGCGCAAGTCGCCGACGGCTCCAATCAAATGGCCGGCGCTTCCGAAGAATCGGCCAAGGTCAGTTTGCAGGCCGCTTCCGCCATCGATGAAGTCACCACCACGATGCACGAAATGAGCGTCAACGTGCAGAGCGTCGTGAAGAACACGCAGATGCAGGCGTCCAGCGTCGCGGAAACTTCCGCCTCGATCGATCAGATGGTCACTTCCATCCAGCGCGTCGCCGATACCGCCAAAGTCCTTCTCGACATCTGCTATCGCTCGCGCGAGGAAGTTCACACCGGAATCGTCACCATGGAGAAAGCCACCGACGGCCTCAATCGCACCAATTCGGCCATCCAGGCTTCCTCGCACATCATTGACGTTCTGGGCCAGCGCGCCGACGATATCGGCAAGATCATCGAAGTCATCGACGATCTCGCCGAGCAAACCAATCTGCTCGCTCTCAATGCGGCCATCGAAGCTGCTCGCGCCGGCGAACACGGTCTAGGCTTCGCGGTAGTCGCCGAAGAAGTTCGCAAGTTGGCCGAAAAATCCACGCAGTCCACCAAGGAAATTTCCGAATTGATCGAGGGCATTCAGAAGGAAGCCCGCGAAGCCGTCGAAAATATGGAGAAGAGCACCTCGATGGTGCAGGAAGGGTTGCTCCTAGGCAGCGATCTCAGCACCGCTCTCGGCAAGATCTCCAACGTCGTCACAGAAGTTTACAAATTTGCCCAGGAAATCGGCGCCGCGACTACCGAGCAATCCAACGGCTCCGCGCAAATCGCCAAGGCCACCACGCGCCTCACCGAAATCACCCAGGAAATCAATTCCTCGGTCGAAGAGCAAGCGTCCGGCGCGCAAGCCGTCGTCCGCGCTATGGAAAGAATGCGCGAACTGGTGCAGCAATCCACGTCCAGCTCCACGCAGCTTGCCGCCACCGCCGAGCAAATGTCGCGCCTCTCCAAGACACTGCTCACCACCATGGGCCGCTTCGTTCTCGACAATGGCTCCGGCGCGCTGCGTTCCTCGGGCCATAGAGGCCACAACGGCGAATCCGCTCCGCACATTTCCGCCGAGCGCTACGCCGAGCTGGTGAATTCGTAATCGCGGGAACACGCGAACATGGCAAAAGACATTCAAATCGTCGGCTTTCGCATCGGCACCGAGACCTTCGGCTTGCCGATCGCTCTCGTTCGCGAAATCGTCCGCGTCCCGCAAATCACTCCTGTTCCCAACGCCCCCGATTTCGTTGAGGGCGTCATCAATCTGCGCGGAAGAATTATTTCCGTCATCGATCTGCGCAAGCGCTTCGGCGAGAAAGACATTCAGCCCAGCAAGAAGAATCGCATCGTCGTCGTCGAGCTCGGCCGCCGCTCCGTCGGCCTGCTGGTCAATTCCGCGTCGGAAGTTCTCAAGATTCCGCCATCGGAAATCGAAGCTCCCAATGATTTGTTTCAGGATGGCGAAGTGGACTACGTCACCGGCGTCGCCAAATTGAAAGGCCGCCTTGTGATTCTATTGGATCTCGAAAAAGTCATGCGGCGTTCCGAATTGCGGCGTCTCGAGGACGTTGCCGTTTCCGCGGCCCTGCAGGAAAGTGAAGTCATCGCGCCACGGTAACGGCGCAGACATTCTCGACGCACAGCGAGCACACATGTCCACACTAACCGCTCAAGTTCCCCTAACCGAAGCTGAACTCAAGCTGCTGCAAACCCTGATCTATCAGGAATGCGGCATGTATTTCGACGAGCGCCGCACGCACTTTCTCCGCGACCGCCTGCAGCGCCGTTTGAAAGCGTGCCAGCTCGATTCGTTCTACAGCTATTACCGCCTGCTCACCAGCCGCGAAGGCAAGCTCGAACTGAACGCACTGCTCGAAAATCTCACCGTCAACGAGACCAGTTTCTATCGAGTCCGCCCGCAACTCGAGCTTTTTCAAAAGCGCATTCTCGAAACTTTGCTCCACAAAAAGCAGGAACGCCGCGATTGGACCGTGCGCATCTGGAGCGCCGGCTGCTCCACCGGGCAGGAGCCTTACTCGCTGGCGATGCTTGTCTGCGACGCTCTCGCTTACTACTACCTGCGCAATCCGCTTCCTTTCGAGATGCCGGTGCCGAAGCCGCTGGTTCCACCGCCCTGGAAAGTCGAAATCGTCGCCTCCGACATCAACTATTCCGCGCTGCTCACCGCCGGTCAGGGCATCTACACCGAAATTCAGATGGAGCCGGTGGATTACTCCACGCGCCTCCGCTATTTCGATAAGACGGCGGACAAATACGCCGTCAAGCACGCGCTCAAATCCTTGATCCAATTTGATTTTCACAACCTGAAAACAGAATTTCTTCCCCAGCGCAACGACATCATCTTCTGTCGCAACGTCATGATCTATTTCGACGAGCCCGAGCAGAAGCGCCTGGTCGAAAAGTTCTATCGCTGCCTTAATCCCGAAGGCTATCTCTTCGTAGGCCATGCCGAGAGTCTCTTCGGCCTGACCAAGAAATTTCACATGATTCACGAGAACAACGCCACCGTTTATCAGCGCGTCGAGGAGGCGCAGTGAATTTTTTCGGCGATGATCGCGGCGCCGAGCTGCGCGAACTCTTCTTCGAGAGCGCAGCCGAGCTTCTCCAGGCCATGAACGAAGGCGGCCTCGAGCTCGAGGAGCGTCCCGGCGATCCCGAAACCATTCGCAAAGTTCGCCGCGCCGTCCACACGCTGAAGGGCGACTCCGCTTCTTGCGGCTACCGCGAGCTCAGCGCTCTCGCGCATCTTCTCGAAGACGTGCTCACGCCGGAAACTTTCGCTTCCAACGCGTCGGCGCTTCCGGAAGTCGTGCTCACCGCCGCCGATACCTTCGACGAGATGCTCGCCGCCTATCGCGGCGATATGCAGCCGCCGGACGGCCGCGCTCTTCGCGAATTAATCGACGGCGTCCTGCAAAAGCCGGGCGAGGCCAAGGACCAAAAAGCGGAGAAGAAGCCTCTCGTTGCTCAATTTGCCTGGACCGAATACGAGCAGCTCATGGTCTCCGAAGCCATGAAGCGCAGCGAGAATGTCTTTTTCGTCGCCGCGCACGTCGCTCACGACGCTCCCATGCCCGCTGCGGCCGTTCAGTTGGCCAAAAATGCCTTGGCAGCCTCCGGCACGATCCTGGCCGTGCGGCCTGAGGAGGGCGCCGATCTTACGGAAGTTCGCCAGGTCGAGGCGGCCATATCCAGCACGCAAACCATGGACTGGATTCGTAAAAAGTGCCGCATTCCTTCGCTCATTTCCGAGGTAGTCGTTCTGCCCGCAGGCGCCGCGCCCACCGCGCACCGCGATCTGCTCGAGATTCTTATCGAATCCGAGGCCGCTGCAGTTGCATCCGGCGTTCCCGCTCAAGAACCGGAACCCGATGAGGCCGAAGATACGCCGCTCGCCAACGCCGAGACGCGCGCCTTCGCCAATTCCGCCTCCAACGTCGCGCCCGCCGGAGCCGAAAATACTCTCCGCGTGGACGCCGCGCGCATCGACGACGTCATGAATCTCGTCGGCGAGCTGATCATCGGCAAGTCCATGCTGCACCGCACCATCATCGAGTTCGAGAAGCAGTACGCGAAAGATCCATTGCGCGGCAAACTTTCCGACGCTCTCGCCTATCAAACGCGCGTCCTCAGCGATCTTCAAAAATCCGTCATGAAGATTCGCATGGTCCCCGTCGAGCAGCTCTTCCGCCGCTTCCCACGCGTCGTCCGCGATGTTGCCAAGCAGCGCAGCAAAGACATCACTATCGAACTTGCCGGCCAGACTACCGATCTGGACAAAAGCATTCTCGATGCTCTCGCCGAGCCGCTCGTTCATCTCGTCCGCAACGCCGCCGACCATGGCATCGAAACCACCGCCGAGCGCGTCGCTGCCGGCAAATCTCCGCGCGGCACCATTCGCCTGAACGCCTATCACAAGGCCAGTCAAGTCGTCATCGAAGTTTCCGATGACGGCCACGGCCTCGACCGCGAAAAAATCGTGCATCGCGCCGTCGAGCGCGGCCTAGTCACCAGCGAAGAAGCCGCCCGAATGAACGAGCACGAAGCCCTGCAACTCATCTTCAAGCCCGGCCTCACCACCGCCGACGAAGTGACTTCCATTTCCGGCCGCGGCGTCGGCATGGACGTCGTTCACACCGTGATCGAACGCCTGAAAGGCTCGGTCGAAATCGAGACGCAGCTCGGCAAAGGCACCACATTCTCCTTGATGCTTCCTCTCACTCTCGCCAGCATCAAGGCGCTGATGTTCTACGCCGCCGGAAAACTCTATGCCGTTCCGCTCTCAGCGGTCGTCGAAATCGCCCGCACGCAGACTTCGGAGATCACGCGCGTCGAAGATCGCGAAGTTCTCCGCCTGCGCGATCAATTGCTCGCCCTGGTACGCCTGGAATCCTCCGGCCCGGTCGCCGTCGACTCAAAATCCAAAAAGCTTTTCGTGATCGTCATCTCCACCGGCCCGCGAAAATTCGGCCTCGTCGTGGATCGTCTCGTCGGCGAAGAAGAATTGGTAATGAAGGCGCTCGAAGACCGCACCGCCGCGTCCGATCTCGTCAGCGGCGCCTCGATCCTCGGCGATGGCACCGTCGTGCTCATCCTCAACGTCGCCACCGTCGTCGCCAAGATGGCCAAAGCCCCGCTCGGAGCCACCGCATGAGCGAGCGCGTCCGAGTCCTGGTCGTCGATGATTCCGCGCTCATGCGGAAGATGATTCCGCAAATTCTTTCGCGCGATCCGCAGATTGAAGTCATCGGCACGGCCATGGACGGCGCTTTCGGCCTCAAGAAAATCGCCGAGCTGCGTCCGCACGTCGTCACTCTCGATCTCAATATGCCGCGCATGGACGGCGTCGAAATGCTGCGCGCCATCACCGGCAAGCATCACGTCCCGGTAATCATATTCACTTCGCAGACTGAAGAAAGCGCCCGCTCCGCTCTGAAAGCCCTGGCTCTCGGCGCTTTTGATTTCGTTGCCAAGCCCGTTGACGCCGCTTCCGGCCGCATCGAAGCTATCGCCGAAGAGCTCGCGATGAAAATAAAAGTCGCCGCCACCACCGGCGCTCCAAAAATGATTCTCACCGTCACCACCGAGAAGAAAAAAGGCGCGCGCGCCGTGCTCGAGCGCCGTTTCCCCTCGCGCGTAGTGGCTCTCGGCGTTTCCACCGGTGGCCCCGCCGCGCTCCAATATCTGTTCGCGCAGATTCCCGATGATTTCCTCGGCTGCCTGCTGGTCGTCCAGCACATGCCCGAGAATTTCACCAACATGTTCGCCAAGCGTCTCGACGAAAGTTGCGCCATCGAAGTCAAAGAAGCCCGCTCCGGCGATTTGCTCCTCGCCGGCCGCGCGCTCATCTGTCCCGGCAATCGCCACATGAAAGTGAAGCACATGCCGCACGGCGACGTGGTCGTTCTCGACGAAATGCCGCCGGTCAACGGCCATCGCCCGTCCGTCGACGTTCTCTTCCGCTCGATGGCCCGCGAATTTGGCAAATCCGCTCTCGCCGTGATCATGACCGGCATGGGCGAAGACGGCGTCGCCGGCCTCGGCGAAATTCAAGCCGCGGGCGGCATCACTCTCGCGCAGAGTTCAGATTCCTGCGTCGTGGACAGCATGCCGCGCTCCGCCGTCGACCGCGGCTTCGCGGACAAAGTGATTTCACTCTCGGCGCTCGCGGGCGTGATTCTCGCGCACTGCGCCAACGAAAAATTACCAGCAGAATTGTCTTCGGTCGGCCAGTCGTCCGGCCTCACCGAAGCAGACCGGATTTCTCGAAGGAGATAGTCATGAGAACGTTCGAAGCACTCACGCGCAAGAAAGACAATCAGCCCGTTCGCTATTTGATCGTGGACGATTCCGTCTTCGCCCGCAAAAGCCTCGCCAAAATGGTGGAAGCTTTCGGCGGCACGGTCGCCGGCGAAGCGGGCGATGGCCTCACCGCGATTACCGAATACTCGCGGACCAATCCCGATATCGTGCTCATGGACATCACCATGCCGCAGATGGAGGGCATCGAGGCCGTCGAGCGCATCGTCCGCGAGCATCCCGATGCACGCATCGTCATGGTCTCCTCTGTCGGCTATCAGGACAATATTCTCGCGGCACTCCAGCGCGGCGCGCGCCATTTCGTCCAAAAGCCGGTGAAGCCCGACGCGCTCTACGAAATTATTCGCTACGTTCTCAGCGACGAAAACGTCACCGCCAGTGTCTAGCGGCTCGAGCCAAGCGACGAGAGACTAGCGGCCAAGATCTAGAAAGAGGACATCGCCATGAAAATGGATTTGATCCAACCGTTCATCAGTGCCGTTGACGCCGTCCTGGCGGAAACTTTGCAATCGCCGGTCACCGTCAGCGATTTAGTGATGGAAGAAGAGGGCTACCGCAAGCAGGGCGTCGCCGCGATGATCGTCTTTAAAGGCGAAATCGAAGGCCGCGTCATCCTCGACGTCGAGCCGCGCGCTGCTGTCCGCGTCGCCAGCAACATCTCCGGCGAAGAGATCGCCGAGACCGAGCAAATCGTCCGCGAAACCGTCTGCGAACTGGCCAACATGGTAATCGGCAACGCTGTAACGCTGCTCAACGATCGCGGCTTCAAATTCAAAGTCTTCCCGCCAACAATTCACGCCGAGCAACAAATTCCGAACGCAGGCGCCGAGGTAGAAGCCATGGTCCTGGCCTTCGCCACAGAACACGGCAGCGTCTTCATCAACATCGCGCTGCACTACATGCGCCGCCGCTCAAACGAGCGCCGCACGGTAGCAGTAACGTAGCGCCGGCGTCCCCGCCGGCATCTGACGACCGCAGCGTAGCAGCAGGTGCACAAACGCCCGCGGCGCGAGAATCCGAATCGAAGCCGCTTTTTTCAATTGCTCACCACCGCACTTCAGGACTTCATCGCGCGGAAAAAAGCAGATCCCTCATCCGCCGCGGCGGATTCGGGATGACAGCGGCAGCAGGACGCCCTACGCCCCCGCCTGCGCAGCCACCCTGAGGAACTCCACTCCATGCCGGAACAATCCCGCCGTCGGCGTCGGCTCAACTCTCACCACTCTCGCCGGAACAAAAATATTCGCGGTCGCATCCGCATACGGCACGGCAATATCAATCCGGCAATTCTCGTCATAGCGCCGCTTGCTGCGGAAGCATAGCCCCTCCGCCGAAATCTCTTCGCAAACCGCCAACTCGTCGTCGCTGCCGGCGACGCGCACACAAGCCGTCAAGCGCGTCTGCAATCGCAGCGATTGCCGCCGCTCGATGTCGCTGGCGCTGTGCACGCTCGCAGCAAATTTCACCGGGTCAACCTTCGCCACTTCGTGCGGCGCCTGCCGCCAGATCGTCGGCACATCGCAAATTTTGCAATGCCGCGCGATTCCGCGATTCTGCTCGAATCCGCCCAGCTCAAATTCATTCAAATAAACCACTTCGCGGCTGCGGCAAAAGCTGCATTCCACCAGCATGCGCGCCACAAATTCCTGCGACCCTTCGAGCTCCGGAAATTCCACGCCCCAAAGATCCGCCTTCGGGTCAACGCACTCGACGCTGTACATCTGCCCGATGCTGTGCGATCCGCCGGTCTGCGAGCCAACGTTGCGGATCACCCGCGTCGTCGCGCTGCGATGCGCTTCGGCCTCGAGCGTGCGCCGCAGCGTCACTTCCTGCCCGGCCGCGAGATGCCGGTTCAGCACAATCACGCCGCCATGCCGGCTGATCAACATCGTCCGCGCCGCCTCGACGAATTCGTGCCCCTCCGCGTCGCGCCCCGATGCCTCCAGCAGCAAAGTCAAACAAACGCGGTCGCTCCGCCGCACCGTCGCGGCAGGAGTCGCCGAAATACTCGAACTAGCCTCCATCGAATTTCCCCCCAAGCCAATCCAGGCAGGCCCAGAAGCGCAGCGTAGCACAATGGCTAAGAGGTGCCGTTTTTCGTCACTCAAATGTTCCTAACGCGAAACGCGCCGAGGATGCCCGCCCCGCCGGTGCGCGCAGGGTGCCCCACGCGCCGTACTTGCTCGCGGGTCTTGGTGTCGCCGTTCGGCCCTGCCCCCTCCAACGGCCGTCATGTGTAAGCCATCACGCGCCACCGTGATGCGAGTCACTGCAATCCGCGAGACGGAGCGCCGATAGTGAATTGTCTGGAGGTGGCCAATGACATTCACTCTCGTGCTTGCGATTATCGGGGTGCTCGTGGCGTGGTCCCTCGCCGGCCTGGCAATCTGGCAGTGGGGCCCAGGACTGCGGAAGCGCCTGGTGAAATGCCCGCTACTGGGGAAACGAGCCACAGTCCTGGCCGAACAAAAAGAAGCAGGCTTTTTCTGCTCCTACGCAGGTATCGAGGCCGTCGACATCAAGCACTGCTCGCTGCTAGAAGGCCCGCCAGTCCTATGCGGCAAAGAATGCCTGCAACACCTATAGCCCCGTCGCGGTAGCGATACCAGTCGAGTGGCTCTGCCCGCCGTGAGCGAGACTACTGCTCCGTCCGTTCGATTTTCATTCGCTTTGCCGAAGCATCTAATCGAAACAAGGGTTCAATTAAAACCATCCGCAAATCATAGAAAACAAAGGATCGGGGTGGCTTCTAACCGAAACACTTTGCGAAGGTCCCTTGATGCGATTCTTTGCCGGCGGCGGACATTTTCGGCGCCCGTCCAATAGGAAGAAGCGCGCCCGCGGAGTAACGTGAGATGTCGAGGCCAATGCAACGCTTGGCGGCTGAGCCGGAAATTTGAGTAAACCTCCTATATATTAAGTTGCTCGGCGCGGCTATGAGTTGGCTCAGTAGAGCCAGCCCCGCGCTAACGAACTGCGAACTACAGGGCTATGTTTGTACGGTACTTATCAAATGTCAATACCACATCAATTATGAGAGCCGGCGCCGACGCGCGCCGGTGACGAGATCCTCGAAAGTTTGAGGTCGATTGCGCTCGATTATCACGTTGGCGACTATCGCAATCGTGAGGAATCCCAACGATACCCAGAAGGGGATCTGAGTTCGAAGCTGTTGTTGCGAAGTCAGATAAACCCTCGAGCTATGCCACTCCAAAGGGTAGATTGCTCCCGTCGAGGGGTCAGCGACCGGCGATGAAGTGCTGAGGTAGTAGCCTTCCAATCCGAGGCCGCAAAGAAAGGCAATCAGGAACATGCAACCACTGACGACCATCACGATCTTCCATGCGGATTTTTTCGGGCGCTTGGTGGCCATCGTGTCCGTTATCTTCCCAGCTGAAACGGCTCTTCGCTCTTAGCAAAGCTGTCCCAGTTCCTGAACGCCCAGGCCATTACTTCGACCTTGAGCGCTATGAATGAACCGATCCAGCACATCACGTACAACGCCAAGAAGATGCCACCCGGTTTCAGCCCCGGACCGCGTACGTGAAGCCCTCGCCACTGAAAAACCATGAGTATGATCGTTGCAGCAGCAAAGAAAATAAGGGCGAGCATTAGCCCTCTCTGTAAGGTGAAACGCCGAGCGCGTGAGGATGCCAGAATTTCGACGAGGCGTTTGGCTGCCGGGTCATGCTTGTCCTTGTTGATCATGCCGCTAGCCTTAGCCTTCCAAGAATCACGATACGGCTGAATAGGCATGAAGATGAGGATCAAAGTAGCTGTCATTGGACCCAAGATAGTTCCCGCGAATGACAACCAGATGATCTCGGGAGGCGCGGAAGGAGCACGCCATGCGGCCATCGTTACCACAAATAATGAGATTCCGACTCCAAACACGACCCAAAAAGATCTCCCGTCGACCATACTTAGTTCTAGCGGTGGGAATTTTCCCTTCAGCTCCGCTGGCAATAGACTCTGATTCTTGGTCACAATTTCTTCCGAAGAGGCACGATGATTATATGTCTAACTGCCGATTAAGGCATAATCGGACATCAACCCATCTCATAAATGGGCAGCACGCAGGGTCGAACATCCGTCGGCGGCTCAAGGTGTGAGACGCCGCAAATCAAAACCTTCGCGGCTAAAGCCGCATTCATGTGCTAGCGCTTCGTTTCCGCTGGACTGAAGTCCAGCTTCCCCCTGCTTCAGAGTCTGTGTGGCAACATGTGTTTTTCGTCAGGGAGCGGCCTCGGTCGCGCGCTAACGACCCACAAAATCAAAGGGAGCTTAGCTTCCGACGTTGCGGCATGTTGTTCGTAGTTCTCGTACCGACCCTTACATTGCGCAACGCAGTTGCGGAGCGGCGTGCCACAGGCGCGTGAGATTCAACGCTGTGGCCGCTAGCGCGAATTCCACCGCTACCTTCGCCAATCCGCGCCGCCGAAACCGCCGCATCCCGCGCTGCTCTTTCAGCACTCCCATCACCGGCTCGGCCAACTCTTTTCTCCGTGCATACACCGCGCGCCCTGCCGCAGAACGCAGTTTCCGCCGCATGCGCTGATGGGCCGGATCGCAGGTACGATTTGTCAATCGGCCGCCGCGATTCAACACCCGCGCCATGTTGTAGTCCGGAACGTAGGCGTCGATCTTCCGCTCCTCCATCGCGTGCAAGTTTTTCTGCGAGAAAAAACCACTGTCCGCACTCACCTGTTGCGGCCGCGCCCCGCACTCTCGTTCCACCGCGTCGACCAGCGGTACCAGCAGCTCATTGTCCGCGGGCTCTTGACTCACCTGCTGCGCCACGATCAAATGATCCGCGCTCACCGCCGCCGTCGCCGTGTAGCCCAGCGTGAATCCTCTCCGGTCCCGCAGAAACCGGCTGTCTTCATCGGTGCGCGACAACCGCTGCACTCCCGATTTCTTCAGCCGCTCCATGCGCGCCGGGAGCTCTGCCAACTGCTGCTCCAGCTTCCCGAGTACCGCGCGTGTCATCTCGGTCCCCGCCCCCTCGTTCGGATCTGGCGCTGCGCATTGCTGCTGCCAGCGACGGATGCGCTGCCGAATCTTGGCCCGGGCCCTGCGCAGCTTCTCCATCGTGTCGGTTGAATCCGGCGCCGCGTTCGCCGCGATGCGCGTCGAGTCTATCGCTACATGCCCCAGCTTCCCCATCCCCAGCGACCGCGCCAGTTCCACCACTTGCGTGAACACATCGTTGATCGCGCGCCCGTGCCGCTTGCGAAACTCATTCAACGCCCAAAAATCCGGCTGCGCTCCTCCCGCCAAATACCGGAACGCCAAATCCTCCCGCACACGCTGCTCCAGCCGCCGCGAACTGGTCACCCCCAGCGCGTAGGCATACAACCACACCTTCAGCAACAGCGCCGGATGATATCCCGGATGCCCTTCCTCGCTATAGGCTTGCTCGAACTTCCGCAAGTCCAGCCTCTCGACCGCCCGATGCACCAAAAAACAAAGATGCTCTTCTCCTAGCACCTGCCGCACATTCGGCGGCAACAGGTACCCTTGCTCTGGGTTGTACTCGTAAAAATTCGGCATCGCGCAGCCTCCTGCGCCACTATAACCCCTCTGGCCAGCCTAAGTTGCCACACAGACTCTGAAGCAGGGGGCTCCCACCTGTCGGAGCTGAAACTCCGGCCCCCTCGCGCTTGCTGCCCGGTGAAAACTCTAGCCCTCCTGGAATGCTACTTAGTGATTTACGGTCAACGGGCTAACTTGCTTGACTAGCTGCTGCAAGAACTGATCGGAGTGCATGAACACGGCAAAGTGGCCACCATCGATGGTTACAAACGCCTTGCGCGGCGCTTTGATGGCTTCGAGGTAATCCCGGGCTAGCGCCGTTGGACTCGTAAAATCTTCCGCTCCTTGAATGAAGAAGATCGGAATCGAGAATTCGAGGCCGAGTTCCTTCGGTCCGTTGGATTTCGTCTGCGGGACGAGCCGCTCGGCGCTCAACATCTCGCCATCACCGGTATCGTTGATATCCTGCACGGAATAGCCGGGCGAGACGAGCGCGAGGCCAATCGTTTCGAATAAAAACTGGTCCGCACCCTCGAAGGCATTCGCCCATTTCCGCTGCACCCTGTCACCCGCGCCCGATGCATAAGGCGGCGGGCCGGCACGGCTCAGTTCATCGAAGGCTTGCTGATTTCCGCTCGTTTTTGCCTTCCGCAGTAACGCCTCATACGCCACCGAATAGTTTTTGGTTTCGTCCGCGACCTGGCCGGTGCCAACGTAGGCGTAGAAAAGTTCCGGCCTTGCGCGAACCATTCCCAGGCCGAGAATCGAGCCGAACGAGTGAGCCACGATGATGATTTTGTCCTTGGCGAGATGCTTGCGCAGATACTCGGAGAGCTCGATGCCATCCTGCACCATGCGTTCCACGCTGATGGTTGGCGCGACTGCGGGTCCGGATTTTCGCAGCGTTCGGCCCGCGCCTCGCTGGTCCCACTGCACGACGGTGAACTGTTTTTCCCAAGGAGCGAATAGCGCGAATGACCAGGGATTGGTGACATCGCCGGGCCCGCCATGCAGGAACAGCAGCACGGGGTTATCGCGATCCCAGCCGCGAATGGTAATCCACTGTTCGATCCCGCCGATCTTGACGAACTGCGCCTCGTCGATGCCCTTCGGCGATGAAATGGCATACTGCTGCGCGTTGCGAGCTCGTATAACGGAAACCATCTCATCGAACTTGCGATATTCGGAGTCGAGTGCGTCGGGCTGCTTTGCCTCCTCGGGAGCCTGCGCGAGCGCCGCGGGAATTTGGAAGATAAGAAGCAGCGCACACGCCGCGACTAAACGCGCGATGCGTCTTGCCCCCGTCCGCCGGGCTTGGTTCGACACCACGAAAAGCGCGGCCGCGCGTTGCCGATCTTCATTTGCGAATGCCATGTATGAATCTCCTGAAACATCGCCGGTAGAATGCGCGAAAGTGGGCGGGAGGTACTGCCATGCGTCCTCCCAAATAGAGTAGGAGGAGCCCGTGAGACAAGGCGCCCATCTCAAAGACAATCTCCCACGCATCGCCCTTGTGGAAATACCCGCCGTCCATGCCGCGCTGCACCACTTCCGCTAACAAGTTGGCAGTGGGCGAACGGCCGGCCTTGAAGTCCCGTGGGTAGCTGCGAGCGCCTTGCCGCGGTTTGAGAAACATGAGTTCGAAGAGCCGGGGGTTTTGGAGCGCGTGCTCGAGGTAGATGTCCATCATGTTCATGAGGCGTGCTGCAACGCCACCGGAAAACTTTTTGACCGCCAGGCGGGCGGCCAATTCCTTGAATCCTTCGTCCGCCAAGGCGTTGAGAAGGCTCGCGCGGTCCGGATAGTAGCGATAGATAGCCATGGGAGTGACGCCTACGGCCGCGGCTACCTTGCGCATGGTTACCGCCTCCGCTCCATCCTTAGTCAGCAAGCGGCGTGCGGCACTGGCGATTTTCGAGGCAGTGGAGTTGGCAGTCATATATACAGCGTATACTAAATGAGTCTACGGTGTGTAGTGCAAAAGTCGGGCGGCACGCCCTGGACGCTATTTGAGGAGGGCTTGGAAGCGCGGATTGTTGCGTAGAGATTCGAGGTCGGAGTCTTTTTGCGCCCAGCCTTTGTACCAGTCGCCGCGATCCATGGCTTTTGCTAGGCAGTCGATGGATTTTTCCACTTCGCCGGCGAGAGCGTAAACGCAACCGACGTTATAGAGGATGGAAGTTTCTTCCGGGTCCATGAGCAGGGCGCGCTCGGCCCATTCGAGGCCTCGCGATCGCTGGCCCAATTGGCAGAGGATGCCTGCGCCGAGATAGAGCGCGCGGGCATCGTCGGGGTGCAGCTCGACATGTTTTTCGGCGAGCTGCAGGGCGCGACGCCGGCTGGCGTCGGCTTCGGCATCGCGTCCGAGCGATTTGTAAACCGGAGCGAGCAGGCTCGGCGCCTGGTAATCGTCCGGGTTGGCTTGACAGGCCATCTCGTAAAGTTGCGCGGCCTTGGCCAGGTCGCCTTGCTGAAAGGAGGTGCGCGCGTAGAAATAATAGGGCTCGTAGAGTTTGGGATTCAAGCGAATGGCCGTCTCGAATTCCGTGCGGGCGCCCGCAAAATCTTTGCTCAGCGCCAGAGCCAGGCCGCGCGAAGCGTGGGCCTCAGCCAAATCGGGGTCGAGTTCGAGCGCCTTGCGCGTGGCCGCTTCCGCTTCGTTGATGTTGTCCTCGCTGCTGTCCCAATACATGTAAAGGAACGAGCAGCAATCGGCGACGCCAGCGTAGGCGCGGGCGTATCCAGGATCAATCACGATGGCGCGGGCGTACATCTGGCGCGCAAAATCAAAACTCTTGCGCCGCCATTGATAGAAATACTGGCGGCCGCGCAAGTAGTAATCGTAGGCCTGGGCGCTTTCGGTGGGCTTGCGGGCGATGGCCTTTTCTTCCTGGGGCGAGAGCTTGATGCGCAGCGCCTGGCTGATGCTGCGGGCGATTTCGTCCTGGACTTCGAAAACATCTTTGAGTTCGCGATCGTAGCGTTCGGCCCAGATGGAATGGCCGGTGTGAGTCTGCACAAGCTGCGCGGTGATGCGCAGGCGGTTGCCGGCGCGGCGCAAGCTTCCGCTGAGCACGCAGGCGGCGTTGAGCTCGCGGCCGACTTGAGGACCGGTGACCGGTTTGTCGCGGTAGCCCAGCACCGCGGCGCGCGGAAAAACTTGCAGCTCCTTGATCTTTGACAACTCGGTGATGATGTCTTCGGTCATTCCATCGCGGAAGTACTCGTCGTCCTTGCTGCCGCTCAGATTTTCGAAGTAGAGCACGGCGACCGATTTTTCCGCGACTGGCGCGGCTGCGGCAACTGATGCGCCCGACTGGCCTCGCGCATCGCGCGCGCGGCCGGAAGCAGAATCGCGGTCGCGCTTCAAGCGCTTCAGGTCGGCTTTTGTTTCCGTGGCGGTTTGGTAGCGGAGGTCGCGGTCTTTCTCGAGGGCTTTGTTGATGATGCGTTCGAGCTCCAGCGGCAAATCCGGATTCACTTGCACCGGTGAAGTCGGCGCGCCGTGAAGAATGGCGTCGAAAATCGCCGCGGATGTATTGCCCTCGAAGGCGAGCTTGCCCAGCGCCATCTCGTAGAGAACCGCGCCGAAGGAAAATAAATCGGTGCGCGCGTCGAGCTCTTGGCCGAGCGCTTGTTCGGGCGACATGTAGGCGACGGTGCCGAGAACGGAGCCCGGGCTGGTGACTAACTCTGCGGCAGTGGCTGCAGTCGCTTGCGCCGAATCGCCGAGGGCTTGACCCACGCCCTTGCCGCGAGGTGTCAATTTGGCCAGGCCGAAATCGAGGATTTTGGCTTGGCCGCGCTGCGTGACAAAGATGTTCGCGGGCTTGATGTCGCGGTGGATGATTCCTCGACCGTGAGCTGCGCCGAGCGCGTCGGCGATTTGAATGCCGAATTCGAGGACTTGCTCGGTGTTCAGAGCTTTTCCGGTGATGAGATGCTTGAGCGTATGCCCCTCGAGCAACTCCATCACGATGAACGGGCGGCCGTCCTGCTCGCCGATATCGTAGATGGTGCAAATGTTGGGGTGATTCAAAGCCGACGCGGTGCGCGCCTCGCGCTGGAAACGCTCGAGGGCTTGCGCGTCGTGGGCGAAATCGTCGGGAAGGAATTTCAGGGCGACGGCGCGGTCGAGCCGGGTGTCCTCGGCTTTGTACACCACGCCCATTCCGCCGCCGCCGAGCTTTTCGGCGATGCGGTAATGCGAAATCGTGCGGCCGACTAAAGATTGCGACTCTGGCATCGGGCGCACATGTTAGGACGCGCCCAAAGGCAAGTCAATGCGGAGGCAGGAAGTGTAGCTGCAAAGTGAGAATGTCCGTTTTTGCGCCACGGCATCGCGTTCATGGGTATAATGCGGCGACTTCGCAGGCTTGACCCCATTTACATCGGAGGCACTTTGAACTTATCGCTTCAGACCCGCTCGGTCGGACGCGTGACCATTGTGCGCTGCAATGGGCGGATTGTTGCCGGTAGCGAGAGCGTGGCTCTGCGCGAGCATGTTACGGAATTGTTGCTGGACCGGCGATCGATCGTGCTGCATTTGGGCGAGGTTGCCTTCATGGACAGCAGCGGGCTGGGCACGATGGTGCGCACGCTGAGCATTACGCGCAAGGCGCACGGAGAGTTGAAACTTTGCAACGTGCCGGAGCATGTGCGCAAAATTCTGGAGATGACCAACCTGACGAAATTGTTCGAGGCGCACGAGTCGGAGGAGAAAGCGATCGCCGCGTTTTACCGGCCCGGGGCGCAGGCTGAAACGCCGGTAGCCACTGGCCGGTGCATTCTCTGCCTGGATTCCGATGCCGACGTGCTGGCGACTTTGCGCGAAGTGCTGCGCCGGGCGGGATACGATGTGCAGACCAGCACGCACCTGGGCGACGCGCTGATGCTGATGCGCGTGACGCGGCTCGATCTGCTGCTGCTGGGCCCCGAGATGGCGGCGTCCGCGGCTTCGATGCCGTCGTTCCAAGCTGCGTGCGGCGGCGTGCCGGTGATTGAATTGGGCAGCGAGTTTTCCACCAGCCATGCCGGAGAAGCCAGCGCCGGATTGCTCGAAAAGATCGCCGCTCGGCTCGGCCCCAAGACAGCCTGACACGGAAGCAACCTCTAATGTCGCGCTTTACGCAAAGTCGTATTACCGCGGCTGAAATGTAAGCCAAAGAACAGATTGACTTACATTCTGTCTGACGCCATACTTATTTCGAAGTCCACTTTTTGGAGCTCAGATGAAGACCGAAGTCTCTACCGTTACGACGAAAGGCCAGCTGGTGATTCCTTCCAAGCTGCGGCGTAAGTATTCGATCAAACAGGGAACGCAGGTGATTTTTCTCGAGCAGCAGAACCGCCTGGTGCTGCAGCCTCTCACAGCGGAGTTCATCCGCAGCCTGCGCGGCTCGCTCAAAGGCGAACCGTCGGCACTGAAAGCCCTGCTGGAAGACCGCAAACGAGAGCGGAAGTTGTGAAGAGTATCGTTTTCGACGCCAGCGCGCTGATGACCTTCTTTGAAGATCGGCCCGGGGCTAGCAAGGTCGAGGATTTGATCCGGCTGGGCGTCGAAGGCAAACGCCGATTGCTGATGTCTGTGGTGAATTGGGGCGAAGTGTATTACTCGACGTGGCGAACGAAGGGACCCGGGGTCGCGCGCAAGATCATCGACGATATCGCACAACTTCCCCTGCAAATCGTGGATGCTGACGTCGAATTGACTCGCCGCGCGGCGGAATTGCGCGCGGAACACAAATTGCCCTATACCGACTGTTTTGCCGCGGCCCTCGCCGTTCAGCGCAAAGCGCCGCTCGCTACCAGCGACAGAGAATTTGCGCATGTTGAAAGAAGGATCGAGATCGTCTGGACTGTCGGCGGGTGAACCGCCCGGCGTCACAGGCGGGGGTGACTTGGGTCACAGAAACGTGCGGGACGTAGGCACAGGATGGGGGTGAATTGGAGCGGGCATCGCTGAAAACTAGGCGCTTTTAGGGACTCGCGGCGATGCCTGGCCGGGAAATTCCCGGGAGGCATGCCAATGAATGTACAACGCGAGCTACGCAATCACCTGCAGCAATATTTTCCCCTCGACGTCCACAGGGAGCCCGAGTGCAGTTGCGGTGATCCCAATCACGCGCGAATTTTGCTCTTTCGCGTGAATGGCATGGCCGCTTCGGCGGTTGTGCCGGAGGGCTATGAATTGAGCGCGGCGCGGCTTTCTCACGCGCTGGCGGGGGCGCGCGTGGAGCCGATGCTGGAGTCGGAACTGGACGCGATCTTCCCGATCACCGAGATCGGGCGCACGGAGCCTTTCGAGAATCCCTTCGGCACGGCGGTTTATCTGGACGAAAATTTGCTGCAATTTCCGACCGTGGTGTTCTGCCCGAAGATGCTCAGCGGCAAGAGGGGCGAATGCTTCCGTCTGCCGATCAAGGATTTTCAAGAGCTGGTGCATCCGGTGGTGGTGAAGCTTTCGCCGTTTGCCGCGCCGGAATCCTGGTCGGCGACATGATGCGAGACGCGCACGCCGAATTGATTTCCGGCAATCGCATGGTGGCGCAAGGGGCCCTGGATGCCGGTTGCCGTTTCTTCAGCGGTTACCCGATTACTCCCTCGAGCGAAATCTACGAAACGATGATGAAGGAATTGCCGGCGCACAACGGGCTGGCGCTGGCGTCGCCGGACGAAATCACCGCGCTGGCGCAATGCGTGGGCGCGTCGATGTGCGGGTATAAAGCGATGACCGCGACGTCCGGGCCCGGCTGGTGCTTGATGATCGAGACGGTGCAGTACGCGGTGATGACGGAAACGCCGGTGGTGATCGCGCTGGTGCAACGCTTGGGGCCTTCGACCGGCGGGGCGACGCAAGGGGCGCAGGGCGACGTGCTGCTCGTGGAGTCGTGCACTTCGGGCGGATATACGCTGCCGGTGTTTGCTCCCGCTACTGCGCGGCAGTGCCATGAATTGACGCAGGCTGCGTTTTACTGGGCGGAACGATTGCGCACGCCGGTGGTGATTCTTTCGGATAAAGAAGTGGGCATGACGCTCGAGAGCGTGGATATTTCGTCGCTCGTGCGGCGGCCGTTGGCCGAGCGAGCGGCGTTCACGGGCAGGCACGGTGAATTTCGCACTTATGGTTGCGAATGTCTGGAGGAGCCTCCCGCGTTTGCGGCGCTCGGGAGTGCGGAGCGCGTGGTGGCTACTGGATCGCTGCATGATCGAGCAGGGCGACTGCGAAAAATAGTGCCGGAGTCGGTGGAACTGCTGTTTCATCTGCAGGCCAAGATCGCGGCGCATGCGGAAGAGATGGCTATGGTGGAAGAAGAGCCGGTCGCGAATGCGGAGATGCTGGTGCTGAGTTATGGGATCTCGGCACGGGCTGCGCGCGAAGCGTGCCGACGAATGAATCGCGATGGGCGGCGCGTTTCCTTTATGCAGCTGCTGACGCTTTTCCCCATTGCGACGGAGCGCATTCGCCGGGCGGCGCAGGGATGTGCGAAGGTTGCGGTGGTCGAAGAGAATTCGCAGGGAATTTACGCCTCGGTGCTGGAGTCAGTCGTGGGACCGGAGCGGCTGGTGCGCGTGAATGGGTTGGGGCACATGATTACGCCCACGGAGATTATCGAAGTGGCGGAGGCGGCGTGATTCCTGAGACTTACCTCACGCCAAAAGCTGCGCTGCCTTATTGCAAGGGCTGCGGTCACGGGCAAGTTTTGCGCGCGCTCGGTGAGGCGCTGGGGCGATTGCAATTGCCGCCGCAGGAAGTTGTGGTCGTCACGGACATCGGCTGCGTGGGATTGGCCGATGCGCAATTCGCGACGCCGCACACGGTGCATACCACGCATGGGCGTTCGACAGCTTTCGCTGCGGGAATCGCTCTGGCCGATGGCACGCTCGGCGCGGGCCGCTTGAAACCTATCGTGATGATCGGTGACGGCGGCGCGATGATCGGCCTGAATCATTTGGTGAATGCGGCGCTGGTCAATCCGGATTTGACGGTGCTGGTGCACAATAATTTTCTGTTCGGGATGACCGGCGGGCAAAATTCGGCATTCTCGCCGGCGGGTTTCGTCACCTCGACCACGCCTGGCGGAAACGCCACGCCGCCTCTCGATCTTGCCAGGTTGCTGATGGCTGCGCGCGCGCCGTTCGTGGCGCGCAAGCTGGCCACGGATCACGATCTTGTTGAAACGATTGCGCGCGCCATTGCGCATCCGGGGTTTGCGGTGATTGAAGTGCTGGAATTGTGCACCGCCTACGCGACGCGCTGGAACACGATCACCGGCGCGCAACTGAAACGCGTTGCCGACGCGGCGGGCTACGAACTGGGAATCCTGCGCGAAGAGCCGCGGCCGATTTTCGCGGCCAATTACAAGCGGCGAGAGGCGGTCGCCGCGCGCTCGCCGATCGTCGCGAGCGAATTTACTTCCTCGCTCGAGCGACCGCTGGGACTTGTGCTGGCAGGAACGGCGGGAGAGCGGGTGCAGTCGGCTGCTTCGCTGCTGGCGTCGAGTGGCATGCGCGCGGGTTTGCACGCCACACAAAAGAACGACAATCCAGTGACGCAGGGAACTGGCTTCTCCGTCTCGGAACTCATCCTGAGCCCTGATGAAGTACTCTTCACCGGCATCGAGAAACCGGATGCGTTGCTGATCGTCTCTGACGACGGCGCGCGCGAGCTGGAACGCAATCAGGTTTTTGCGAGCGCCGGCGAGGCAACGCTGGTGTTGTGCGACGACCAGATTGCTCTACCCGAATTGCCGTGCCGCGTGCTGCGCTTCCCGTTCCGGCGCCTGGCCGGCCCTAAATTGGCGGCGACCGCGGCTGTGGCTGTCTGGCTGAATATTACAGGAGCCGTTCCACTCGAGGCATTTTGGGCCGCGCTCGAGGCGCGTTTTGGCGTGAAAACGGAAGCCACCAAGACCGTGCTGCGCCCGTTTCTTGAGAAGGAGTCCTTCGCCGAGGCATCAGAACCGCCGCACACGACGCGCGATGTTCCAACTGAACCAATCGTTACAGCGCAGCCCTAACATCCTGAGTAATAGAAGAGATTGTTCCCGAAAGTGTTCGTCATAACCTGCGCGCTCATTCGTCTTCCATGTTACTCGGTTGATCCGGCCCCGGGGCGGGGCCTTGCGGACCAATCACGATTGGTGCGAGGCCGGCCTGTTTCAGTTGTGCATTCATTGCGGGTAGGTCATTGGCGGATAGCGTAGTCCATTTTGCCATTACGGACTGGAGCTCGGTCTCGGCTGCGCGGAACGCTTGCATTGCGTCTGCGGTTGGGGCGGCGTCGCCGTTGTTTATGGCGGAGAAAATTTGCGCGAATTTGGTGCTGAGCGAAGACAGGTCCGGCTGCTCCTTCGGCGGCTTCGACGGAACGGCGCCGTAACGAAGTGGCGCAGATCCTGCGATGTCTTCCGCTTTCTCGATGAGTGCGTGGAGGGCCGATACGAGCGCTGCATTATTTTGGGCCTGCGAGCGAAGTTGACGCGCCTGCGAGAGAAGCTGCCGCACGTTGTGCTGCGCTTCACTGATCTCAGATTGCCGGCGCGAGACTGCGGTGGCGGCGTCGAATTGCTTTTGCAGTTCCGCGCCGGAGATCTTTATGCGCGGGTCGAGCTTGACTGTCAGCGGCTGAGAGTAGGTTTGGCCAGCGACGGTCAATTTCACCGAATAGGCTCCGGGCAGCGCGGTTACTCCGCGTGCTGCAGAGAAGAATTCATCATCTTCGAGCCGAACGGCGCCGGCGACGGCGGTGTACTGAAAATCCCAAGTCCAGCGGTGCATTCCGGCGGCCGTTGATAGCGGCTGAGGCGTGGGCCTCCAGAACTCGGGAAACTGGAGCGATTCGGGTTTCACCGGCGGCGCGTGATCTTCGCTTGAATAGCGGCGAACGAGTTGACCATTCGCATCGAGAATTTCGATTACTACCGGGCCCGGCGCAGCGGAATTCAAGTAGTAATCAATCATCGCGCCGGTGGGCGGATTTTCGGCGAGCGCTTCATCGCGCGGCATGGGCGAGGCGAAGTCGCTGCCGGCGTGCATGCGAATGGCTTCGGCGGGGCGGAACAAATAGGCGCCGGATTGCGCGACTTTGTCAGTCATCTGGCGCAGTGCCGTGATGTCGTCCAGCACCCAGAAGCCGCGGCCGTGCGTCGCGACAATCAAATCATCGCCGTGAATCGCAAGATCGCGCATCGACGCGGGCGGCAGATTGAGTTGCAGCGATTGCCAATCGTCGCCATCGTTGAAGGAAACGAACACGCCGAGCTCGGTGCCTGCAAACAGCAGACCTTTGCGGATTGGATCTTCTTTTATGGTCTGCATGTAGACGCCTGCAGGCAAGCCATTCGTGATGCGTTGCCAGGTTTTGCCGGCGTCGCGAGTGCGATAAATGTAGGGATCGTTGTCTTCCAAACGATGGCGGTCCACCGCGGCGTAGGCCTCATTCGCATCGAAGTGCGACGCCTGCATCATCACGATCTTGCTCCACGCCGTGAGCTCCGGCGGCGTGATGTTCTGCCAAGTTTTTCCGCCGTCCAATGTTTTCTGGATGTAGCCGTCGTCGGTGCCGATCCAGATCAAATCTGCGTTCGCAGGAATCGGCGAAGGCGCGATCGTGTAGATAACGCCGCGGCGTTCGGTGGGAGGAGCATCGGCTGCGGTTGCTTCGTCAAGATTGGGCGGCACGCCGGGAACTTCGCGCGTTAAATCGGGACTGATCTCCGCCCAGGTATCTCCGCCATCCATAGTCTTGAACAAAAACTGATCGCTGAAATACAAAGCATGAGGATCAGCCTCGGAGAAAACAACGGGGAGAGTCCACGTTCTGCGGAACGGCCCTTTATGGCTCAGCTCCGGCGAAACGTTTCGCATTTCTCCGGTGATCACATTGCATTTGGTCAGATTGTCGCCAAAGAGAATTTCGGGGTGCAGCGGATCGGGCGCCGTGTAACCGGCTTCGTCGCCCGCGCACATTCCGGACCAATCGTGATTCGAAATTTCAGCGTGGCTGCTGCGGGCGGGAACGCCGATGGAGCCGCTGTCCTGCTGAGCGCCGGTCGCCCAGTACGGAAAACGATAATCGGGTGCGACGTGATACATCTGCGCCGTCGGCTGGTTGTACCAAGAGCTCCACGTAGCCGCGCCGTCTTCGGTGATGACGGTGCCTTGATCGCTGGCGATAATCATGCGCTTCGGATCGTTCGGATAAATCCAGAGCTGGTGATAATCGTCGCCGCCGGGAGCGCCTCTAATGGCGGTCCAGATCTTGCCACCGTCCGTCGAGCGGTAGAGCGAGGTGTTTGAGACGTACACCGTTTCCGGATTTTCCGGATCTACGACGACGTTGCAGAAATACCATCCGCGGCCCCAGATCCGATGCTCGTCCGACATTTTGCGCCACGTGGCACCGGCATCGTCGGAGCGGTAGATGCCGCCTTGCTTCGCGTCAACGATCGCGTAGACCAAATTCGAATTCGTGGGCGCGACGGCGATCCCGATCCTGCCGACGCGCTCGGTGGGCAGCCCTTCGGTGAGTTGCTGCCAGTTGTCGCCGCCGTCCGTGGATTTGAAAATTCCGCTGCCGGGACCGTAGGACGGAGAGTAGATGCTCCACGGCGGGCGTCGCGAATTCCAGAGCGTCGCGTAAATCGTGCGCGAGTTTCGCGGGTCGAAGGCGAGGTCAATCGCGCCGATGTTGTCGCCTTTGTAGAGAACTTTCTGCCAGGTCGCACCGCCGTCGCTCGAGCGATATACGCCGCGGTCCGCGTTCGCGCCGTAAGCGTGCCCGAGCGCCGCGACAAAAACGAGTTCAGGATTCCGCGGGTCCACGAGGATGCGGCCAATCTGTCGCGTGTTATCGAGGCCGATGTGCGTCCACGTCTTGCCTGCGTCGGTGGATTTGTAGATGCCGTTGCCGAACGAGATTTGCGAACGCATGTCGGACTCGCCCGTTCCAACATAAAGCACGTTCGGATTCGACGTAGCGATGCCGATAGCCCCGATCGATGGCACGGGTTGCGAGTCGAAAATCGGATTCCAAGTGCGGCCCGAATTCTCGGATTTCCAAACGCCGCCGCCGACCGAACCGAAATAGAAAGTGTTCGGCTGCCCCGGCACGCCGCTGACGGCATTAGAGCGGCCGCCGCGGAACGGCCCAATCATTCTCCAGTGCAGGCCGGAATACAGGCTCTCGGAAAATTGCTGGGCAAATGAAACCGGCTGCACGAAGGGGAAAGCCGCCGCTGCCAATGCCGACGCGATCAGAAGGCGCAGAGCCGCTCGCGATGAAACATGCATGGAATGATTTCTCCCTTGGGGCCTCTACATGATAACGAACGAAGAGCCGCGGCAAATATCCGAATCGTATCGCGGAGAGTATATCTCCAGCTTGGTAGTTCGCGTGAAATCTTGGTTGCGGAAGAAAGCGGCCGCTGCGCCTGTAGATTACGTTCCCACGGCTTCCGGCGCATCTTCTCGCGCGAGTGCGGCTTCCCGCTTGCTTGCCGGCGTCGTGGTGATCACGAGCACGCTGATCAGAATGAAGCAGGTTCCCAGCATCGTTCGCAGGCCGAGCGCTTCGCCGCCCAGGAAATATCCGACCAGCACGGCGACAACCGGATTGACGTACGCGTAGGTCCCGACTTTTGTCGGCGAGTGATGATGAATCAGCCAGACATAGGCGGTGAAGCCCATGATCGAGCCGGCGACGATCAGGTAGAGCAAGCAGAGCCACGCCGTGCGTGAGACGCTCGCCGGATGAAAATTGCGGAATTCGCCCAGAGCGGCCGCCGTGAGAGTCAGTAGCAATCCGCCGGCGAGCATTTGGGCTCCGGAGCTCATGACTTTCGACGCAGGCAACTGCAACTTCCGCGAGAGCGATGCCGCCACGGACCAGCTAATCGATGCAACGATCAATGCCACGGCGCCCGCGGTATCGATCGGCGCCCCGCCGAGATACAAAGAGCGGCTCATCAGCACGGCCACTCCGCCAAGGCCGATCAAAAGCGCCACGGACAAGCGCAGGGTGAGCTTCTGCGTGCGAAGAATAATAATTTCCGAGAGCGCCATGAACGCCGGAATGATGGCCATCATCACCGCGGCAATTCCCGAAGGCACGCGCTGCTCGGCCCAGAACAATAGCCCGTAATCCAAAACGAAGATCACACTGGCGAGTAAGAAGGCGGAGGTCCATTGGCGTCGGCTCGGCGAGCGCTCGCCGTGCGCCAGCATCCAGCCATACAGAACGATTCCCGCAATCAAGAAACGCATCGCCGCCAGAAGAAACGGCGGGACTTCGCGCACGCCAACGCGGACGGCGAGAAATGTAGATCCCCAGACGAAATAAATAATCGCGAAAGCCAACAGAGTCTTCCACGTCGCGCGATGGCCGGCGGCTTCCATAGCAGATTCCTACCGACAATCTATCAATTTCCAACGCCGAATTGCTCATACCTGTGGGCTCAAGAAACACTCGTAAACAGTCCACATTGTCCGTATCACGCTAGTGCTTAATCGGACGCGCGTTTTCGCGAAAGGGTTGGGGCAGGCAGGGTGTTCTTCGCGCGTTCGATTAAGCCGTTAGAAGGAAGCCGCCCGTGGTTGCGGCGGACGCGGGCCCTATGGAGATTGAATGGGTGGAGACAAGGGTGTTGAAGGTTGCCAAGGTCGTGCGGCAGAGCACGGCAGAAGACTTCGGGAGCGGACTAACGAGAGAGAGTATGGCGGAGACAACGCTGAGGAGATTGGAAAAAGAGATTTGTTGCGAGGCAAGACGCAAGGGTACGGAGCACGGCGAAGCGTGCGAGGAATCCCGAGCTTGGGAGAGCCGTGTCATGCTGCAGCGGTGACCGGTGGCGGAGCACGAAGTTGGATTTCTGCGGTCGTGAGCCTTGCGACGACCGCCATCGGTCCACCACACATAGGGCAGCGCCAGAGATCGTTCGGGGGAGAGGCGTGTTGATTGGCATGTGGTTGCTGTGCTGCACCGAGTGAGTGAAAACAAAGCGGCAGGAGCACGGCGCGACTGCGGTTGGCGAGGAAACCGAAGTTGCGGATACGGACGAAGCCTTTGGGAAGCAGGTGCAACAGGAAGCGTCGCAGGAACTCGTCGATCGGTAAAGTCATGAGCTTCTGTTCGTTGTTGTGAGCAGAGTCCCGCCAGCGGAAGGTGACTTTCCCGTCAGTAAACGAGACCAGGCGATGGTTGGAGATGGCCACGCGATGAGTGTATCGGCCCAGATATTGCAGCACGTATTCGGGACCGCCGAAGGGGCGTTTGGCGTAGACCACCCAGTCCTTGCGGAACAGCAATCGCAGCCACGCAGCGAAAGGTTTCGGCTGGGCGAGTGGAGCGAGATTTCCATGGAAGTTCAGTCGGCCATTTTGGAGCGCCTGCTTGAGACCAGCGACGAACTTGCCGCGAAAGACTCTCGAGAGCACCTTGAGGGGAAGAAAGAACCGGTTTTGTGATTTCACCCAATGGGTGTGATCGGGACTCAACCCACCGGCGGGAATGACGCAATGCACATGGGGATGCAGGGTGAGCTTCTGACTCCAGGTGTGCAGCACGCTGAAGAAACCGATTTCTGCACCGAGATGTTTGGGATCGCGCGCGACTTCGAGAAGAGTTTCCGCACTGGCGCGAAGCAGCAGGCCATAGATGAGTTTCTTATTCTGCAGCACCAAGGGCGCTAGCTGCGCCGGAAGCGTGAAGACCACGTGAACGTAGCGCGTCGGCAGAAGTTCCTTTTGACGCGCGGCGATCCAACGGTCGCGGGCCGCGGTCTGACACTTCGGGCAGTGGCGGTTTCGGCAAGAGTTGTAAGAGATGGCGCGATGCCCGCAGCGAGTGCACTGATCGAGATGCCCACCGAGTGCGGCGGTACGACAGCGCGCAATGGCCAGCAGCACTTTGACGTGCTTCCAGCGGAGCCACTGGCGATTTCGCTCGAGAAATGCAGTTCCCGCGCTGCGGATAAGATCGGCCACCTCGAAGGGCGGCCGATTCATCTACTCTTCCCGCGGTAACTCGCTTTTCAGTTGGAGCGAGTCCAGAGGACTCGCCGTCGCTTTCAAGTGACGTTCGGAGACATGCAGGTAGACGGTAGTTTCTTTCAGATCGTGATGGCCTAACAGGATCTGAATGGTGTAGAGATCGGCGCCGGCCTCGAGTAGATGAGTGGCGAAGCAATGGCGCAGCGTATGTGGATGGACGGCTTTTTTCAGGCCCGCGCGCTTAGCGGCTTGCTGGCAAGCGTGACGCGGCGTTTTCGTATCGATGGGGTGATCACCGGTATGCCACCGGTTGCCTGGGAAGAGCCAAGCACTGGGTTTTCGCCGCAAGCGGTGCCAGTGTTTGCGCAGTTCCTCGAGTAGCTTGGGGCTGAGCATCACATCCCGATCTTTGCCCCACTTGCCGCCTCGGACGTGAATCACCATGCGCTGGCTGTCAATATCGCTGACCTTCAGGCGCGTCAGCTCTGCGCACCGCAAGCCGGTCGCGTAGAGTGCTATCAGCAGAGTTCGATGAAAAGCAGTGCCGGCGGCATCGATCAGTCGTGCGACTTCCTCCTGACTGAGGATCGTTGGGATGCGACGTTGCTTTTTGGGATAGGGAGTTTCCGCGACGCTCCAGGCTTTTTTGAGAGTCTTGGTGTAGAAGAACCGCAAAGCCGAGAGGCGGTTGATCACTGTACCCGGTGACAACTTTCGCTTTTGAAACAGCTCGGCCTGGTATTCGCGAATGTGCCGAGGACCCAAACGGTCCGGCGGGCAGTTGAATCGCCGAGCAAAATCTTCGACTGTGCGGATGTAGTGGCGTGTGGTATCTTGCGAGTAATTACGGCGCTGGAGTTCTTCCAGCATCATTTTGCGAAGTCTGGTCATAAGGACCTCCTTATGACCCGACAACTTACTTCAGCCGTTAGCCATAAACTGCTCCGTTCACCTCACGCGCAGCGTCTGCCGCCGGGCGGCTTCGTTCTTACGCGGAAGCCGGACATTTCTGGTAATCCAACCATACGGCCATGTGACTGCCGGAGAATTGGAAACGAAGATAGCTTCCGAGTTGCCGACCACGTGTCCGGAATCGCCGGATCCCCTGCACACCGTTGAATAGAAGAATTAGGCCATGAGGTACGGCCAGGAGTCGTCACAACAGGCTGTGACGTGGGACACAGCACTCACGGACGATCGAGAGTTTCCTAGCGAAGGTGGTATTTTGTGGAAACTATGCTATTGGATTTACGCTATGCCCTGCGGATGCTGCGCAAGAATCCCGGCTTCACAGTCGTGGCTGTGGTCACCCTTGCCCTCGGCATCGCCGCGAACACCACCATCTTCAGTTGGATCAATGCTACGTTGCTCAACCCTATTCCTGGAGTCTCGCGGCCGAGTGAGATGGTCGCCGTTCAGAACGGCCGCGCAGGATCATTTTCCTATCCCGATTTCCTGGATTTGCAGGACCGCGGCAACAGTTTTGCTGGCCTCACCGCATTCGCCTTCGCGCCCGCGAGCCTGACAGGAGACGATAAGCCGGAGCGGATCTGGGCGACGATGGTAACCGCCAACTATTTCGAGGTGCTCGGCGTGAAGCCCGCCCTCGGACGCGGCTTCCTTACGGGCGAAGATAAGCTCCCGAGCGGCGCGCCGGTCGCGGTGATCAGTGACCGCCTGTGGCGGCGGAGATTTGGAGCCGATCCAGGCATCGTGGGCCAGACCATTCACCTCAATACCCACCCACTTACGATTGTCGGCGTCGCCCCGCCCGTATTTCAGGGCAGCACCAGCGGACTTCGATTTGATCTCTGGGTACCGTTGACGTCCGCTCAGTACCTGTCGGAAGGCGGGAAGGAATTACTCGAAGCGCGGGGCGACGCTTGGTTGAATGTTCTGGGCCGCCTCGGTTCCGGAAAGAGCCGCGAACAGGCGCAATCGGAAGCGACACTCCTTCTGCAACAGATTGCGGGGCAGTTCCCCGATTCGCACCGCGGCGTGAACCAGATCACTCTCTATCCGCTTTGGCGCGCGCCGAATGGAGCGAATGGCTTCTTCTCCACGCTGTTGCCAATTCTGATGGGCGTTGCCGGGGTTGTCTTGTTACTCGCGTGTTCCAACGTTGCAAACTTCCTGCTTTTGCGAGGCCTTTCCCGGCAGAAGGAGATGTGCATCCGGCTGTCGTTGGGCGCCGGGCGTTTTCGACTGGTCCGGCAGCTTCTGGTTGAGAATATCGTGCTCTCGCTTGCCGCAGGCGCAATCGCATTTCCCATCACGCTATGGACCTCCCGCTCCTTCA
>CAWEVU010000006.1:0-191262 GCA_963812645.1 uncultured Acidobacteriota bacterium | reverse complement strand
CTTCCCCGGCTCCGCATACTTGTAATTTGCTTCTAGTTCAATCTTCGGCTCCTTTTTGGTGCGGTACGCCTGCCACTGGTTGTGAAAGGTGTCATTCTTGTAGTCCCAATCCACAGCCCAATAGTCAATCAGCTGGCTCCAGTGCTTGATGGCCTTTCGGGCTTCCTCCGGGATGTCATCTGTCGGAATCAGAAAGTCTTTCAGCTTTGAGGCCGAGTTCACACCCACTCTGCTTGGTATCGACGGATAGCGCCCCAAGTTCGAAAAACCTCACATCCCCTGCTCGACAGCCCTCTTATCAAGAACCTCTCGGGGGATTTTCTTGAACGCTACATCAACCCGCGACTCCACCGCGACCTGCTTGGCAAGTTCGTTTAGCTCGAAGGCGAATTCCCATCCAAGGATGTCAACGGCTGGCTTTCGTAGGTGCATCTTTGCCGGTCCCCAATGCCTTCCACGCTTCCTTCGCAATCGCCTTTACGTCCGCCAGGGTGACCGGGGCATCCACCGCGCCCACGTGAACCATCCGACGACTCTTGGTGCCGTGGAGCCACGAGTGGCCCGAGAGTGGCTTCGCATGATAGAGGTCGAGAATGAATTGCCGATAAGCCATCTCACGCTGTCGACTGCTCTTCGACATGGTTCTTGCCGTTGGAAGGAAACTCAGCTGAACGCCGTGATGCTCGTACTTTCCGAGATTCTGCACTACCAAGGGCCTTACATTTGATACGCCGAGCAACCTCTTTCGTGTCGTGTGGATGGCAAATCGGCTTAGGTCACAAGCAATCCAACGCCGACCTAGCTTCTCAGCGACTACAGCAGTCGTTCCGCTTCCGGCAAAGCAGTCGAGAACAAGGTCATTTTCATTAGATGACGTTTTGATTATGCGCTGCAACAAGGCTTCGGGTTTCTGGGTTGCATAGCCAACAGCCTCGTGGGCTTGCGAATTGATTGGCGCAATGTCAGTCCAGAGGTTCTGGCAATCTGCCCCGGCGATTCGTCTAAGTACCGTTTGAGCCGAATTCGACTTCCCTTGCTCCTTGGGAAAGTAGAGCCGTCCCTGAGCATCGAGTTCTTCCATCTTCTCACGAGAGATTTTCCAACCATTGCGATGAGGTTTGTATCCCTTGTATT
The DNA here is from genome assembly GCA_963812645.1 of uncultured Acidobacteriota bacterium. Taxonomy (GTDB): domain Bacteria; phylum Acidobacteriota; class Terriglobia; order Acidiferrales; family UBA7541; genus Palsa-147. The sequence continues at coordinate 190,128 of CAWEVU010000006.1, read as the reverse complement.
CATATCTTAGATTAGGGCGAAGGTCGGGATTGACTAAATCCGAGGTTGTCCAACGCCGACCGTTGGAGTCGCGGCCTGTGAAGTGTTTTTCTATATAGTCTTCATCAAAAGGGACATATTGTTGGTTCCAGACCCACTCGTCCGCAGACTTGCTGTAGTAATAAATCGATTCCCAAATCTCGCCGAATGACCGACTCACATTGCCATGGGACGATGTGCGCTTCCAAGCGATTTCGGTGCGCAAACCATCTTCTCCGAAGACTTCGTCGAGTATCAGACGCACGTAATTTCCTACATCCGGTTCAACATGAAGGTAAATGCTGCCGTCATCTGAGAGCAACTCATGTAGGAAAACAAGGGCCTCGTACAACCAATGCAAATAAGATTCGAGTCCCCGCCCCCAAGTGTCTCGATACGCCTTCTGTTCGAGAATCGAAGGTTCTTTTGTGAACGAACTCGCTTCGTTGTCATTATCGGCGGAGTGCTCTGGAATCGTCGCCCTAAAAGAAAAATCAGCGCCAGTGTCAAATGGTGGGTCGATATAAACAAGCTTCACTTTGCCTGCTAACTCAGGGAGCAGCGAAGGAAGTACGTATTTTTTGTCGCCCCAAATCAGGCGATTACGCCATTCTGACTCCCGGCCAGCCGAGAAGAGTTCGAGACTCCGCTGCCGCTCCTGTGCGCTCTCGTTAACCGTCTCAATGGTCTGAAACGGTAGTGCGATTCGAACCGGCCCCGCTTCTTGCCATCTTTATACTTCCCATCCCAAATGAGTTCCGTCATGACCCTCTTTCGTCGCAGTTTGTGAGCACTAACGCCCGAGGTTGTTCAGCCTGATGTCCATCGCCTGCGAACTGACTCTGTATTTCCGAGCCAAAACTTGAACGAAGTTGTCGTCAATCCGCCTTAATTTACTCAGGACTCTCTTCAAGAAGGCCGTCGGCATGAGCAATTCCGCAGCGAACTGATTGGCTTGAATCTCTTGCCACTGCACAGCCTTTGACGACTCATCGTCACGCCAATTCACCCAAATATTCTTGTCGATGTGGAGTCGCATACCTTTATGAAGAAAGAAATGCGCCAATTCGTGAGCGACGGTAAATCTCTGACGATTTGGATGGTGCTGCGAATTCACGCCAATAAAGGTCTCTTCGTCGGTACGGACAAGAGCGCCAGACAAATCTCCTTCATAGGGCGCGAGTCGGATGTCCAGTCGATAATGTTCCGCATCCTTTTCCGACGGGAACAGGCGGTTTCGCTATTCGACATCTCTTTAGCAAAGTTTCTACGGTCTTTTCGATTGACGGCATTACACCCCCTTTTTCTTAGGCGCTGACTTCGTAATCTTGCGGAGCCAATTCGATTCCTTGGCACTCAACTTTTCAAGCTGCTCTTTTTCTTGAGCCGTGAGTTTGCTTTGGTTCGCCCGACAGAGCGAACGCCATGGTATTTGTTGGTGCCGGAGGGAGCAGGTCAGCGGGTTCGACGCCGAGGATGTCTGCCATGAAGTAAAGCGTGTGCAGACTAATAGGCTGACGACCACGCTCGATGTTGGTGATGGAGGTTCGTGAGAGGCCCACGGCCTTGGCGAATGCTTCCTGCGACATTCCCGACTCCGAGCGGCGTCCAGCTAGAAGTTCGCCAAATCGTTTGCAGATTTCGTCTCGATTCCCCAATCAGCCTCCGACGGAGACATCGTGCACCAGACCACCGGCGATGTCAATCAGGCAAACATTGCGGCGTGCGACGCGTATGTTTGTGTAGCACACATACGAGTCGCGATGATGTTTTCCTTCTTGACCCGGCAAATGTCTGGCGCTACATTCGAAGGCATTGGGGCATCCAGACGTAAATTCCAAGGCTGTCCCGAGAAAGCGGCGCTCAAATCATCGAGCGTGCGGCTTCGAAACAAGAGAGGCAGTAGATGGAAACACCAAACAGTGAGGCGCAAGTCTCACAAGCAGCACACGCCGGTCACATTCACGAAGTTACGGTGATTGTGGACGGCGTGGAGCAGAAAGTTCCCAAGGGCACGTACCTCGTCTCGCAGTTTAAGGCGTTGGTCGGAGTAGACCCCGCAAGGGAACTGGATGAAGTGGTGCACGGACAACTCAAGCCCCTTGAGGACAACTCGGAAATCGTCATCAAAGGTGGTGAGAAGTTCGTGAGCCATGTCAGGACGGGAGGGTCTTCCTAGACGATCTTCCAGAACAAATGGAAGAGTTGCGGGCCATTTGTCCTGATGCTCGGGAGATGTCTGAGGCCGGGATGACATACGTGTATTTACCCGGCCTCAGACTTCCCGAGGGTGGCAATCCAGCGCAAGTGGATGGATTGCTCTCGTTGCAAGGACGAGAAGGATATCCGACAAGGTTCTTTGTCTCGCAGCAGGTCGTGGGCAAAGGGAATAACTGGAACTGTTTCGCATACTCGACAAGGCGTGGTTTGCGTGCTCTTGGAACAACGTCAGTTCGGCACTGCGGCCAGCGCAAGTCTTGCGGAGCATCTGAGAGCCTTCCGATGAGGGTTGTATTCAAAATCGCTGACCGGCTACTTGAACAGGTTCGTCACGACCTCGCTCGCCCCCACGAATTTGCGGCGGAACGAGTTGGCTTTTTTGTATGCAGGGCAGCGGGCCTAGCGCCGGAAGGCGTGATGGTTCTCGCCCACGACTACAGGCCAGTGGAAGACGAACACTATGTTGATGACTCCACCGTGGGAGCAATGATGGGGCCAACCGCGATACGGAAAACACTGGAGTTCGCTCTCAACAACAAGGCCGGAATGTTTCATGTCCACATTCATGACCACGCTGGTCGCCCTCGGTTCAGCCGGACAGATGCCCGCGAGTCCGCGCAATTCGTGCCCGACTTCTGGAACGTCAGGCCGGAGATGCCGCACGGGGCATTGGTGGCTAGCAAAGACAGCCTCTACGGTTTTTGCTGGTACCCCGGCATGTCAGCGCCAATCGAGATTGGCGAGTTTGTGGTAGTTGGGTCTCCAATGGTTTTTGCAAGGAACCAGTCATGAGCGAGCGTTACGCCCGCCAGAGTTTTCTAGGCCCAAGAAGCGAGGAGGTTTTCAAGAACTGCCGCGTCTGCATCATCGGTCTCGGTGGCGGCGGCTCTCACGTTGTTCAGCAGCTAGCTCATATCGGAATCGGAAATTTCCGAATCTTTGATGCCGACCGCGTCGAAGATTCGAACGTCACCCGTTTGGTCGGAGCCACGCAAGCCGATGTGGCTTCGAAAACTCCAAAGACCGTCATTGCTGCTCGTCTGATAAAAGGAATTAACCCGAGTGCCTCAATCGTCTCCATCCCGAAGAAATGGCAAGAATCGGCAGAGTGTCTTCGAGACTCCGATGTCGTTTTCGGTTGTGTAGATGGCTTCTCGGAGCGCCAGCAGATTGAAGCTGCTGCCCGGCGATACTTGATTCCGTACATCGACATCGGAATGGACGTACACCCTTTGGAGAACCAGTTTGCAATCAGCGGGCAGGTGATGCTTTCGATGCCCGGCGAACTGTGCATGAAATGCATGGGTTTCTTGCGTGAGGATTTACTCGCACGCGAAGCGGCTAACTACGGTGCGGCAGGGAGCAGGCCCCAAGTGATTTGGCCCAACGGCGTGCTTGCATCGCTCGCAGTCGGAATCTTCGTTCAATTGGTGACTCCGTGGCACAAGAATCACAACAGACTCTGCTATCTGGAGTATGACGGCAATTCGCAGACCGTGCTGACGAGCAACCGATTGAAACATCTAAACGGCAAAGTGTGCACTCACTTCTCGTCACTGGAAGATTTAGGCAACCCTTTCTGGACACCTTAGACCGCTACAAAACTCCGAGAATCCAACCCTCAATCTCAGCCTTCTTACGCTCATGTGGTTCAATCTCGGGGCAGAAGAACTCTTCGAGGCTGCCGTCACAGTGCCTCCGGCGCAGCCATTCGGCCGTGGCATAGGCGTCCTGCTGGTCTGGAGTTCGTGCGCTACTTGGGAATGTCCTGCACCGAAGCGCAGAATGGCTATGCAGCGTTCCGAATACCACGGGTGCCGCGCTTTCCACATACCAGAAAGACGGGCTACGATTGGATTGCCATGGACGGAAGGAAGACCCTTGGGTTTGATTGCAGCGCGATTAACCGTCTGACGGAAGACAAAGAATCGGGTGTTCTGATTGCTGCGATAAAGACCGCTTACTTCGTCCGTCTGACCGCCACAAACGTTGATGAGATAATCGCAACTCCCAAAAAGAAAATAGAGAGAAGAGACGCGCTACTGAATACGTGCGCGAACTTTCTCTCAGTTGGAGAGTGCATCTTTCCTCATCATTTGATTTCAGATGGACTTGTCAGGGACTACCAAAGGCACGGACGGTGCCGCTGGCAGTCGCTGCCAGTACGGTCACCTGACTACGAAAATCTGATTGTCAGGCGCGAACTTGTTAACACACTTTCTGTGGAACAGAGGAACTTTGGGAGGCGCACCCAGAAGAAGTTTGCGAGCACGTTTGATGGACTTGGCAGAAAACTAGAGAGGCTTATAAAAAGAGGGACAATCAAAAGGCCAGCGTCGTTCGCGGAATTGCTGTCCATTCTGCAAGTACCAAAGGGGGCTTTTTGGCAGTTTGCCGCCGTGTTCTACAAGCATGGTGCGAACCGGAAGCCGGGCGAAGCCAAGCTCAGGAAGTTCATCAACGCTTGCCCACCGTTTCATGCTTTTGTCTTGTCTCTTGTGATGGCCGAGTACGGCTACAGCGTGCGTCACTCCAAGGATTTGGGAAGCTATCGCGCTGAACGTTCAGACCTGTTATCTGCTCTGTACCTACCATACTGCGACATTTTCGTAACTGACGATAAGAGACAACTGCGGTGTCTGCCAGAAATCGCTACTGCTGCTAACCTATCAGTGGAAATCCTGAGATACGCAGCCTTCAGAAGGCGGTTTCTTCCATAAAACAAAGGCAAACCCGGCCAACATACCGTCCGCCTGCGGCGTTCGTGCAAGACACCCACGGTCAATTAGCCCTGTAATAACTACTCCAGAAGTCAGCCCAGTGGTACCATTCACAGAACTCCTCCTCCCGTAGAGGTCAAGACTGTGAAGAGAAAGACCCGACTATTACTCGAACGCAGTCGCGATTCGTTGGTTCTCTCTATCGAGCTTTTTAATCGACCTTCCGACCGTGGGCGCGTAGAGGGAGTGCTGCTCTGTCTGGACCACGCATTCGAAATGCTCTTCAAAGCCGTGGTGTTGGAGAAGACTGGACGAATTCGAAACCTGCGGGAAACGTTGAACTACGGGTTCGACAAGTGTTTGAACATCTGCCAGTCGCAGCTTTCGATGATTGATGAAGACCAAGCCCTCATACTTCGCAATCTGGATGGGTTTCGTGATGCCGCGACGCACGATATCGTCGAAATAAGTGAGGGATTACTTTACGGACATGCTCAGTCAGCGGTGACGATTTTTGGGACGATACTGAAAAAAGCGTTCAATCAGGATTTGGTTGATGCGCTTCCACGCAGGATTCTTCCGATTTCAACTGCGATACCGACGGACATCAGCGCAATCGTAGCCGAAGACATGGCAGCAGCGAGGGCAATGCTTGGAGGCAGAAAACGCCGCGAAGACGAGGCAGAGGCGAGAATTCGACCTTATCAAATCATCGAGAGGAATATCCGGGAGGCACGCGGCGTTCCGAGGGGGCCATCGTCACTCCCGCAAATTGTCCGTCGCCTAAAGGCAGGGGACTGGAAGACTGTTCTGCCGATGGTTGCGGGGCTTGTTCAGCCGGACTCGACAGGGATTCCAATCAGCTTGCATGTCACCAAGCGCGATGGTTTTCCCGTGCGTATCGACCCCTCCGCGTCAACAGCTATCGCTTTTCGCTACGTGAGACCGGAAGATAAGTATCCATATCTGACTGCGGAGTTGTCAGACAAACTGGGAATTGGACGATACAGGGTTCTCGGACTCGTCAAAGCCTTCCAGCTAAAAGGAAATGATGATTTCCACACAAGCATACGAGTGAGTAGGACGGGACAGGTACAGAGGTATAGCGAGAAGGCTCTGCAAGTCTTGAAGCGGGCGATTCAAGAGGAAGGACTCGATTCATTGTGGAGCCAAGCTAGAGAAGGCAGGCGTCTAAATCCTATGAAATATGCGGCATCCAGTGCCGTTCCTGCACCTGCGGCATAATTTCAGTGTCAACCTAAGGAAAGCTGTGGCCGCAGCGGCCGGGCGCGAAGGGCCAGACAATGCTGTCTCCGCGCCGGGCGTACTTGAATTCTTCAGCTTCGGCGTTCCCACTGGAGTGCCGGTCGCAACCTCGGCGGAATGTGCGGATTAGTCGAATCCAGCGCAAGGAAGTGGAAGGACGGCCGAGCGGCAGCCCGTACTGTTCGAAGTATTGAAGCGGGAATAAGAAGCCGTGGTCGATGCCGACGAGCGTCGTCAAACCTTCGGAGAGCCTTTCGACCAGCCACTCGGCAATGCCCCCGCGAGTCCAGTATTTACGCGGACTCGGTGGCGGCTCGACTTCCTGCGGGGCGGTCAAGCGGTCGGCTGCATAAACACGCAGGGCATCGAGACTCGACACGGGCGTCTGGGCACCCGAGTAGTCGATGCCGATGTAGCGTTCGAAGGCACGGTTCATGAGCGAAAGAGAATGCTAGAATCCTAGGCGAGGAAGCAATGCCTACGTCATCTTGAAGCTGATATAGGGCGAGTCGGTCTCAGAAAGTTCGCTGTGCATCAAGGAACTCGCAAAAGGCTTCCACTCGGCGAATGGCTACCCCCAATCCTTCTCGCGTGACATCAATTCGGCCCAGCCAATCGTGTCCAGACGACTTTGCGACTTGTCTGTCGATTTCGTGTACGAATACTCCCTGCGGGAATCGACGCTGGTGTTCGCAACTCTGATGCCGTGTCATGCCGAATGGTTGACCGTTGTGCTCAACATCGTTCCGCGCTAGGTTCAACTCTTCAAGCTCTTCGACCGGGACAGGCCCAAGTTCCCAATCAATGCCGTAAGCGTCAGCGAAATGCCTCTTACACCGCTCTAGCCAGTTACTTCCGGTTGCAGTGAGTTGGACTCGGCTCAGTTTGACGAACCAACTTAAATAGTCTCGGAAGGCGCACTGGACTAACTGCAATGCAGCTTGGCCCACCAAATTTAGGGATTCATCGGCTTCCTGCCACTCCTCCAAGAATGGAGGCTCAAAGTCCGTAGCCGTCTCAGGGTCAAACGGTGGAGGTTCAAATGGAGCCTCGCCGACTTCGATTTTTCTCTTGGTCTCACGAAATGGCTCTGAGGCTGATTCGTAGTGGCGCTCCACGAATCGGAGTTTATCTCGGAGACCGGCAAGGATGTTCACAGTTAGGCTTCGGGCGGGCGGAAGTTCATCCCGAGACGTTCCAGTTCGCTGCGGCGAAAGACTCGCATAGCCGTGCAGCCACCGATTTCCTGCTGTTCTCCCGCCAGCGCCGCTTTCCGAATCGCTTCAAGTTGCGATTGAGGCAGTCCGAGCCGTAAGGCAAGTAGCTCGGTCAGAGCCTCTGCCGTTTCGCAAAAGCCGTACATGTTTTGAATTTCGGAGGGTGAAGTCACCCACAAATTGAATGCGGAAAAAGCCATAAGTCGGAAACCGCCAGTTTGTTGAGGAATGACATGGAGCCGGAATGTCTCTTCCTCATGTCGAGCACCAGAGACGGAAAATGGAGATGCCGTGGTAGCGTAGAGTCCAGTTTCAACGTCAATGTGGATGTGAGGATTGCCCCCGAGGCTATAGACTGCCCCGGACTCAAGCGATGGCTCCTTCAGTGCCACCCACTGAGGGTGCTCGGATTCCATAACTTCCACCAGTCCGATGGGAAGAACCAGCAATCCCGCCAAAAAGGATTTTTTGCCCATGCGCCCGCTCCTCTGAGTCCATCTTACCTCCGCTGCTTCGGAAAGGGCAGTTACGCGAGTGTTCGTTGGTTCCGCCCGCTCGCCAGATGGCACGGCGGGGTGGTCAACAGTCAATTGCGACGAAGTTCTCGCCAGCGCCGCTGCATTTGTCGCGGCACGCGGTTTCCGGTAGCCGACAGGGCCTACCGTGGAGCCAACGGCGGCCGAGTTTCTTGTTGAACCGGCCGGTGTCAGCGGACCTTCAGCGGATATTGCTGGGTGACCGGCGGCACGATGCCGTTCAGACGCAGGTAGACAACGAGCTGGCCGTAATGGTCAGTGATGTGCCAGACGGCGGCGACGGCGATGCCGAGGCGCGTGTTAGGCCCGGCGTAGGGACCCTCGACGCGGTCCAGCGCGTTTTGCGCGGTGATGGTGGCAAGGACGTGGTCGCCGTAGTCGAATGAATCACGCAGGTATTTGACCAATTCAGCTTTTGTCTTGGCCGTTGACGGGCCGCCCTTCTCGCAGTGTTCCGGCGGAGTCTTCCCTTCAATTTCATTGAAGAAGGCAAACTGGGCGCAGGCGACGTGCTTCACCTGCTCTCCGAAAGAACGTACTCCTTCGAAATTTCCCCCAGTGGGGATGTAGGAATACTTGGTCTCGGGCATGGCTTCCGCGACGGAGAGGAAACCTTTCTCCGCCCAGCCAAGTGCGCCGCCGATGCTCTCCGAGAGGCTCTTCGGGATTTCCTCCTTCTGGGCGGAGGTGGGCGGAGCTACAAGAATCAGGCTTGCGAAAACGACGAGAGCAGCGGACTTCATGGCGACCTCCTATTGACTGGGATTTGCGATGTGGACCTCTGGCTCGCGCACATTGTACGCTTGCCCTGCTCTGGACCCGACGAATTTGCCACCAGAGCAGGCCCCAGCGAGGTCAGCGCGGTTCCGCCGGTACAGGTGTCACCCGGCCAGCAACAACCAGTAGAGCCTGTAAGTGCCCTTCATTGGCCCGAAACCTATGGCACCGCAGGTTGGTCAACAGTCAACTTCGACGAAATCCTTGTAAGCGTGACCGCATTTGTCGCGGCACGGGGTGTCCGGTAGCCGACAGAGCCGACCGGGGAACCAATGGTGGGCGAGTTTCTTGTGGAATCAGACGGAGTTCAGTTTATCGTCAGGCCGCCGCAGCAACGCTTGTACTTCTTGCCGGAGCCGCACGGACACGGGTCGTTCCTTCCAATCTTGCTCTTGATGCTCCGAGGCTCCGATGTACGGGTGCCCAAGTCGGAACGCCCGTGCTGCCGGAAATACCGATATGCTCCCACAAGCCCAGCCGCCATGTGCACGATGACCTTTTGGCGTTGCTCCGCGCCAATCGGCTCGGGGCGCATCTCCGGGTCGGGGTCATGCTCGTGGTAGAGCATTAGCATCGGAACCATGCAGCCGCCTTGCTCCTCATTCGCCATCAGGTCAGCCCATCCATCGTGACGCATCTCCACGCCCCGCATGAAGCCACGCGCCCAATCATTCGCGTGCTCCACGCCGTTCTCGTCCTTCAGCAGAATCGGGAGATAGACCTCGCCTTTCGAGAGCGTCGCGGCGATGTCGTTCCAGTGCCGCATCAGGAGGGCCAAGATGTCGTTCGCTTCCTCAAGGGTGCCGAACTCATGGCTGTCGGACATCTCGCCGCCGAACACCTCCGGAAGGTACTCGCTGGGCATCACGATTTCGGGACCGGCGACCAGCGCGGCGAAGAACCCGTCAAGTTCCTCGACATTCATGGCCTTGCCACCCGCGCAACCCTTGAGAAATTCTCCGAGGCCGTCGAACTCCGCGTCCGTCAGTGGCTCGTTCTGCGAAAAGATTCTCATCGGCGTCTCCCGACCGGGCTGCTCGGTGACCGGAAGCGGAGATTTTACCAGTCCGCTTCCGAGTCACTTCCAAGAAGATTGCCGTCCGAGTCCATTAAGCCGCTGTGCGGAATCTTGAATCCGGCGTCGCGGAGTCGCTTCATCACGTCGGTGTGTACTCCCCGACCGTAGATTATCTCCAGCGTAGACCGAAACCCGGTAAACTCACCCCGCCAGAACTCGACATCGCGACTCGTTCGCTCTTTCAGACGCTCTGATTGGTAAGAGCGCAGAAGGAATTCCCCCTGTTCGGTCAACCGCAGCAAATCCTCGGGGTTCGGAAATTTTTCTGGCATTGCTCCTAACCCTCCCGCGAGCATCTTAACCTAGCGGCGAACGCAGATGAGAAACCGGACTCGCGGTAGAATTGGGCACCAAGGGGAAATGCTCATGTTAGCTGAACAACTGGAGCCGGGAAAGAAATGGATTGAATCAGAACTTCGCTCAGCCCTCCAAGAAACTGGGGCGAGCCTCGAAGAGCCTCTTTTATGGCGACTGGACTTCAACACTCAATGTTGCACGCTGGAAGCAAAAATCAACGAGGAACAGAAAAGTTGGGCGTTCAGCTATGAAGACGTTTCCGATTGCCTCAGCACCCCAGAGACTCAGAAAGAGATTCGGCGGCGATTGCAGGCTCTATAGGCTGCGCAGCCGCTCGCTTACACGGACGGGTAAAGCCTAACTTGATTTCCTGAGTGTCAACGCCGTGACAGGCATGATGATGCAGCGGCAGCCCCAGAAGAAAACGTACCCAGCGAGAACGAAGCCAACCATTTGTCGTAGAAGTGGATTGTGCGGCCAGACCAGCCAAACGCCAAGACAGGCCGCCCAAAACGGCACTACATCAAAGGCCAACTCCTCGCGGGTAGGTCGAGATACGTTGCACCTCCCTAAGTTGAGACAACACACCGGTGGTAGAATTGCACCGAAGGAGAGTTGATGCAACCCGGACGAGTCGAGCAGGGGAAGCGGTGGATTGAATCGGAATTTCACACAGCGTACGAGGCAATCCACGCTTCATGGCAGGTGGGTCACAGCACGCAATCTGCAACGTTGGAAGCGGTAGTGAACGGAAAACCGAGAAGTTGGACGCTCAGCTACAACGAGCTGTGTGACTGCCGAACGACCCCTGAGATTCAGAAAGATATTCGGCGGCGATTACGGGCTCTATAGACCGAGCATTGAGACGCGCAACAGAACTGTTCGAAGTCCGTCCACGGTCTGGCTGCAGCTTTGTCCCGGGCCTCACTCGTTTCGGTGTTCCTCGCGCGTTGTAAATTCTCGAACGCATTTCGAGTCGCCTCTACGCTCTCGATAATTTGCTTCTCGGGTTGCATCGGTTCGGCGTTATCGTTACTAAGAGACGCCCGCCCAAGGGAAAAGAACGTGAGTTCGTCTGCTGTCGAGTTTTGGAAGGCCGTTGACCGCTGGAACACGAACCAAGTGTCAATCGTCCTAGAGTTCGTGAGGGCAGCCTCGCCTCAATTGCAGGAAAGATTCACGGGTACGGTGATACGCGCAGACAAGCCCTCAGTTCTTTTTCGAGACGTGAAGACTGGAAAGGCACATCCAATAGATTTTGGGAACGCTGACATATTTATTGGGGGCTTCGAGTTGGTCGAACCCTTCGGAATGGTCCGAGTGTTCGACGTGGATTGGGAAAATGCGGAGCTTCTGACCTGCACGCTGATGGAACCGCAAGAAACGGCAATCGCGAATTGAGATATGCCGAGTCCCGGGTACAACTAGCCCTCAATCGGACCGCGCGGCGAAGGCGGTTCTCCTCATCGGCGGATTAGTCTTCCTCGGTCACGTACTCGCAGCATACGCGGCGAAACTCAGGCGGATTGCGCTGACCGAAAAACCGTTTTGACCCTGTGCCTGTGATTGAACTGGTCAACGAATACGATGGTCGTCTTTGTGGGTTTTCCGCGCTGCCCGACTGGGCCGGGTATCGCAACGTAGGCGGAGCACTCGACTCGCTGTTAGAAGTCTATCCCCGGTGCCAAGGGTATCGACGCATCCACGAATACGCAGACTCACTTCTTGTCGAGAACTTTCAAGGCAGTCCAAGGCACATTTGGTATGACCTGCCCGCTTCCATCAGCCAATCTGATATTTGCCGCCTGCATGAGCGCGTTGACACCAACAACTTCAAAAACGCCTTCGTGCTCAGTAGCACCGACACGGTCGCCCCGCTTCGGGACGGTTGCTTTGGATTCTGTAGCCATGTCTTGCCTCCTGCACTTCGATTCCTTGTCATACTTCGTGTCGAATTATAGCTTACGGCCCCGGCACAATCGTCCGATTTATGCTTTTGATAGCATCCTTCGGCTGGTTCGCACCCCTGACTTTTTTGCCAGCCCTCGACCCTTTCCCGGTAGCAAACACCGTTCGGCCCGGAAACCGCAATTCGCGTCTCTCGACTGGCCTCGTCCTGCTCGCCACATGGCGCGGCAAGCTGGTCAACAAAGGTCTGGAAGCCACGGGACCACCATCCAGCGCCCACACGTCATCCACCGCGCCCGAGCGTTCCTGCGACCTCAGAATCGGCTTCTTGAATTCAGTTCCCCCGTGGGCCGACGCCGCATCGAAAACGTCAGGCCAGCGGCATTGTGAGATAATCCCGCCCATGAGAGCGACCATCGGCGTCATTCCCCGAGCCTTTCTGGTCCTCTCGGTTTCTCTCGCGCCTCTGCTGGCCCAGACGCCCGGCAGCCAGCCGCAACAGCCCGAGTTCATCCGGCAGGGTCAGCAATTGATGCGCGAGGGAAAGTTGGATGACGCGCTGGCGCTGTATCGTAAGACTCTCCAAACGGCCCCGGATTCGCTGTCCGCGAACATCGCCGCAGGAAGTGTCCTCGATTTGATGGGAAGAGGCGAGGAGGCCCGCAAGTATTTCCGGAACGCAATCGTAAGTGCGGATACGCCCGAGCATAGGGCGATGGCACAGCGGGCGATGGCGATGTCTTACGCTTTCGAGGGGAATGGCGGGAAAACCGTCGAGTACGAACTGCAGGTCTTCGATTACTACGGGACTGTAAAGAACTTTTTTCAGCAGGGCGAGATTGCCGACGAGGTCGCTCGCGTTTGGATTGACTCGGGCGATTTGGACGCCGCCTACCAGTGGTATCAGTTAGGCCACGACACCGGACTGAAGGAACCCGACATCCAACCGGCTCGCCAAGACCTTTGGGAGTTCCGTTGGGAGCACGCGCAGGCCCGCATCGCTGCCCGAATGGGGTATCAAGCCGAAGCGCAGAAGCACGTCGCTGCCGCCAAGGCCATCCTCGACAAGGGAACAAATCCCGAGCAGGCGCAATTCCTTCCCTACCTGCAAGGCTATGTCGCATTCTATGCGAGAGATTACAAGACGGCGCTTGAAGAACTGCTGAAGGCGAACCAGAACGACCCGTTCATCCAATGCCTGATTGGCCAGACCTACGAAAAGCTAGGCGACAAGGTTAAGGCTGTCGAGTTCTACCGCAAGGCCTCGACAGCCATCGCGCATAATCCCGCCGCAGCGTATGGGGTTCCGTTCTCGAAGAAGAGGCTCGCCTCGCTCGGAAGCTAAGACTTCTCCGTGGCAGCAAGGACGATTCCGCGTGTTCAGCTTAGACTATGGCAATGCCTATCGTGCTTCGCGGGTCAGACCGATTGTTTGTACTCACGGGCGCGGGAATCAGCGCCGAAAGTGGGATTCCGACGTTTCGTGGGCAAAACGGTCTGTGGGAGGGACACCGGATAGAGGACGTTGCGACACCGCAGGCATTTGCGCGAGACCCGGAACTGGTATGGCGATTCTATTCGATGCGGCGTGCCAATGCTGCTCATTGCCAGCCGAATCCCGGACATGTCGCGCTGGCCCGGCTTGAAGAAACTCTGGGCGAGCGGATGTTGCTATGCACTCAGAACGTTGACGACCTCCATGAAGCTGCGGGAAGCAAACGCGTATTCCACATGCACGGACAGCTATTCCAATCGCGGTGCTCGAATCGGATGTGCGAGACCGAGCCGTTCGCGGACACACGAACCTATGAGAAGCGGTCGGATATCCCGAAGTGCAAGACATGTGGTGCACTACTGAGACCTCACATCTGCTGGTTTAACGAGTCACCGTTCCACATGAACGAGGTGATTCCGGCACTCGAAGCGTGCACGGTCCTGCTGGCTGTCGGAAGTTCGGGCGTCGTTCAGCCTGCGGCGAGCTTTCCGCTGATTGCAAAGGATAAGGGCGCAAGCACAATTTACGTGGGTCTCGAAACGCCTGCGAATGCCTTTGCGTTTGATGAAATAATTCTTGGACGTGCGGGCGAAAAGCTCCCGACGCTAATGGTATCAACATGATGTGTGTGGCGTGAGAAATCAATCGCCGCCGTTCTTATACTGCGTCCCGTTCTCCTTTGAACAATTCGGCAGTCTTGATAATAGACGGCACTTGGACCCAGATGCTCGAATGGTGCTATGGACATTTGCTCTACATCAGAACGACTGGAGTTTCGGCTTCTAAGCATTCTTCGCTACCCGGGTGGGAAGAAACGGATTTCGCCCGACCTACGGCTTCTTTTCAATCTCGTCGTGCGCTCTCTCCATCTTTATTACCCCGGGGAAGACAGAGAAGAAACGGTACGTCTCGGAGGACCAAAATTCCTGCTGGAGCCGTTCGCCGGAGGCGCGGTCGTCGGACTTACTCTCCTTAACAGCAACGTGGTCGAGCGACTTATTTTGGTCGAGAAGGATGACCGCGTTGCCGCATTTTGGAAAACGGCGCTCCGCGACTCTCATTTTGCTGACCACGTGGAGAAGTTCCGCTGCACCCGAAAGAATGTCGAGCATGTGCTCGACAACCCTGACCGGGACCTGCCGTTCTGGACGCTGGTTGCGAATCGTTGTTCGTTCAACGGAAAGCTAAACGGCGGCATATCAAAAGATGTGTCCTACAATTGGAATGGAAAGGTACACGCCGAGGCTCTGCGCCGGATACGGCAGCTATCCGACCGAATTGAGTTCATTGAAGGGGACGGCGTCAAGCTGCTTCGCGACCACGCCAATGACCTCGACGCAAGCTCGTTTGTTGACGCACCATACTTTGAAAAGGGAAAGACTCTTTACAGGGAATGGAAAGTTGACCCCTCCGAGGTCTTTGAAGCACTCGCAAGCTGGCGGGGATTTTGGCTGATGACCTACGATTGTGTCCCCGAAATCAAGCAGCTCCTCAAAAGACATGGATTCACCTACAGGGAGTTCCTCACGCAGTCGAACAACGGTAAGGTGACTAAGGAACTGCTCATGCGAAGCCGTCACCTTCCCTATGACCCCAAAGAGCGCCCGCGTTGGAAGCAGGCGGTCAAGGCTCGCACCCCGAGTCGAGTTTGATGTATTCCGACCAAGGCGGAAACATGGGGCGGAACTCCGCCGCGTGCCGGGCACAGACGGGCACCCACCCTTTCCGTTTTATCGAGTGTACTCTGGCCACAGCCTTTTGTCCGCACTTGCGGACGGAGGGAGCCATTTCCCGAATTCCTGAGACCAGACGTACAGGGCGTCCCCGGAACTCAACGACAAGGGGGTCGAGGCAGCGCAAGTCCCACCCTCCATCAGGGCGGGAGCGGGCAATGAGGCTGGCTGGAGCGCCGCTGATTTTGATTTGAAGCATAGCAGTGTGATTGCGCTCCGCTCTTGGAGACTGCTTCGCCCAAAGAACGGGCGGAGTCCAGTTAATTGCGTGCTGAACAAATTAAAATTCCCGGCCCATCGTGGTCAATCTGCGTCTCAAATCGCCCCGCCCGGCCCGTCCCGCCTTCAAGAGGATAAAGTGGGCAAGCTCGCAAGCCGCGACTTCGTCTTTCGACAACGTGACCAAGGTGGCCAGCATCAGATGCAGCAGGCGGCTAAATTTCGGGTCAGTCTTGCTCCGCTTCCAAAGTCGTTTGAGTTCCACGCGATTCATTTTTTGCTCCGTGAGTCCATCGAATGCTTACTTTCACTTGCCCGAGCTTCCTCTTCCGTCCGAGGGGTGACAGAGTGACAGCAGGTGACAGCATTTTTGCCTAACTTTTCATACGCGAGCCGTATTGGAAGAAATTAGGTAAAAATGGCGTCACCAAGTGTCACCTGTCACCGGCTCAGTCCAACGCCTCCTCGGCCAAGTCGCCCTCCGTCTCTTCACCTGCCGCTAGGGCGATTCCCTCCCATCCCCGCTCGCTACTTGTGCGATAACGGGCGTATCCACGGTCGGACATCGCATTGCCGAAATCACGGTCGCTCATGACGAATTCCCCGGCGGTCTCGGCCCACAGCTTGTAGGCCGCGTACAGCGCCGAGCCTTTCGTCCGCTTATCCGTGCCCATCGTACACAGGGCATCAATAAAGTGTTGGAGAACGTCTTGGTCGGCACGGTATTCGCTTGTTGCGTCCATGACCGCATCAGGCTCCGCCAGCCCCATCTTTTGCCACTGGCGCAATCCTTCGAGCGCCCAGTTCAGGATTCCCGCCGCTTCCGCTTTGAGCTTCTTCGGGAGGTCCTTGTCCTGCCGTTCCTTTGGAATCTGGACGGTAAACGGAATGAGCCGGATGCGACGCCAGATGCCATCGTCCGCCCCCACGATTTTCGGCTTGTGGTTCGTGGCGAGCCAGAGCTTGAACTGGGGCACGAACTCGAAGGACTCAGAGTATAGGAAGCGGGCTGAAACGGTGTCCCCGCCCGTTAGCTGCTTCACGACTGCTTCGCTCATCCGCTTGCCCGATTCGGACTCGGTCGCGGTGACGAGGCGAGCGCCGTTCAACTTGGCGATGTCGTTGCGAATGGTTTGAATCTTCGCAACCATGAACGATGCGAAATCGGCAGTCTGCGCGTAGTCGCCGAGGACGTGACGGACGACCTCAAGGAACGTGGATTTTCCGTTTGCCCCCTTGCCGTAGAGAAGGAAAAGTGCGTGCTCGCTCGTCTCCCCGGTCAGCGAATAGCCGACACAACGCTGGAGATAGCCCTGCAACTCCTTGTCGCCAGCCGTGACTTGGTTAAGGAACCGCTCCCATGTCGGCCACTTGGCATCAGGGTCGTATTTGACGGGGCTAATCTTGGTTGCCATGTCGCGGCGGCGGTGAATGTCGAGATTCACGGTTTCAAGCCCTATCGTCCCGCCCACTGTGTTGAGAAGCATGGGATTGGGGTCGAACTCATCGAGGCGCACCGGGACATCGCCCTCGGATTGAGCGAGGCCGACCATGGCATCGAGGCGGTTCTTGGCTTCGCTTCTGCGCTCGTGCTGGATGTACGCCTTGCGGGTTTCTTCGTCCTCTATTTCGGCTGCTTCGGCTAGGATGGACTGCACGACACGCTTTGCCTTCTTCGTGACCGCGCCCTTGTCGTCTATCGCCCATCGGCGGCCCGTCCAGACGTACCACTTCTTGGTGTGATTGCAGTAGCGGATATCGTTGCCATACCGCTTGACGAATCGTTTCGCATTCCCAAGGTCGGTGAGGTAGATTTCGCCTTCGATTGCGGGCGTTACCGGCTCGTCTTTTTCCTCGGTTCCGGACACAAGCTCAATGGCCACAGCCGGTGGTTGTTGGATTCCTGATGGCTGCGGCTCCGATTCCGGCTCGACCACATCGTCAATGTCGTCCACCGGGAAGAGGCCGGATAAGTCAGGCTCAAGGAACAACGGACCTTCGTAGCGTCCATTCTCCTCATTGAACTTGCGGAGCACGTCGCCGATTCCGTAATCGGAGCAGTCGTCAGAGAAGCACTCGAACCCGAGGGAATCCCCGACGATAAAGCAGGTCTTGCCGAGCGCCCCGCGATGGCGGTGTCCGGCCATCGGGCATTCGTCCAGAGCATAGTAGATACAGCCGTTCTTCTCGAACTCGCCTTCAACAGTCACGCCGCACCACTCCGCGAAATCGTCGATTTCGAAGTCGGGGTCGAGACCCGTGCTCTTGCGAGGTGCTCGGGCAGGCCAGATGGAATGACCTTCCGCCTCGACAAGAGCCTTGACGCCTTCTATGGTCAGAGCCGGAGCATTCCCGGCGCCGTCAATTTCCACCATGCGGTGTGTGCGGTCTTCCTCTTCCTTGCCCTTGCGACTGATGCAGCCGGGAACTTTCCCGAGGCGTCCCGGGTTAGCGGTGGCGGTGTCAATTTTGACCTCGCCATCCGAGAACTTCGCGGAAAGCATCCCAATGAAAGCTTTGGCGACGCTGTTGTGCTCCTCGTCATTCGGCCAGCTGTCCGTGGCAAAGTACAGGTGGTAGCCGTTGCCGCTCATAATTACGAGGCGCGGCACAACGCTCTTCGTTTCTAGCCAATTGAGGACCTCGTTCGTCTTCACACCAGCGAGATACAGTTCGGAGTCCGATGCCGGGTCGGTTTCACGTTCAGGGTCAATGTCCACGATTAGCCAGTTCCGAAGAGCGACGGAGTCGTTGGTGCTGGCCTTGCGGCGCTGCAAATCGTTGGTGGCAGGTTCGGGAATTAGCTGCTGGATGGACCACCACACGACGGCCACACCGGGTTCGTTCGCGTCCTTGAGCCACTCAAACATCTTGGCTTCATCGTCGAAGCGCCCGGTCATGGCCCCGCCGTCCTTGAGCAGGACGCGAATTTCAACCTGCTGGCCGGGCCGGTGCAAGATGGAGTGAGCCTTCCGCACCTCGTCCAAGTTGATTTTCGTTCTGTCCATCGAGGCTGCTGCGTTCATGGATGCCATGTCCTATCCCGACCGAATCTCTGTGCCTTACTAGAACGAGGTCTGTATTTCTTTTTCTCGCAAACTAGCGAAAACCACCGTGTCCCGGTAAAGAGCCGCCTTTACTTCCTTGGAATTGCCGCTCAACAAGCCGCGAGCGGCCGGGCAGGCAGCAATCCACTCCACTCGGCTGGATTCGTCGGCGAAAACATGGACGGCCTTCGTTCCGTCCGCTTGAGCTTCATATGCGTATTTCATTTCGATGTGTCCTCCAGAGAGAGAAAGCGAAAGTCGAGTTTCTCGTTTTAGTTTGTGAAGCGCACCGTTCTCTCCCGCCACGGGCGGGAGACCATGTTCGGTGCAGTGCCGGTTGATGAACTCCAGCGCCTCTGGCGTTCGTTGCTGGTGCCCTAGTCAGTCGGTTTTCGCGGCTGAGACCGCCTTGCGGCGGTTTCGGGTTAACGGTTTTCTGAAAACTTCAAGTTCTGCCAAGTCTCGACCGTGCGTGTAATACTGGCGAACTCCGCTTCCTCCGTGGACTTCGCACGGTTCCAAGACTCGAAGTCAATGAGTTCCTCGACGTGGCACCGGATTCGTTCGCGAAGAACGTCGGGCGGCAGAGCGTCCAATTCGACGCACTTATTGCCGTACTTGGCCGCGAACCCGGCGGCGTTGCTGTCCGTCTGCTTGATACGCAGCGGCGGCAAGTTGTAGTCGGCGATATCCGACTTGAAGATGGCGAGTCGTTTCAACTCGAAATAACCGCTGCCATATTCCCGGATTCTGTCGAAGAGGTCGGTTTCGATTGCTTGCCCGCTAGGGTCGTGGTCGCCGAGATAAAACACCGTCACGGGTTTCTCAATTCTCCCGAAATGCTTGGCGATTTCGTGCGCCCGTGTCGTGCTGAGGAACCCACGACCGACCCGAATGGTCACTCCGAGTTCATCGGTCACGTCCTCAATAGAGCCAATAATTGCGTCTTTCTCGACCCAAATCTCCACGTGGTTGGGCTGGGTCGCCCAGTAGTCCTTCCGGTAGGATTTTTGAACTGCCGAGGCGTACTCAGTAGCGTCTTCGAAAACATTCGGCTTGTACTCTGGTCTGCTCCGGTCGGTAATGTACTCGAACGGAATTCGCCCGTCGTCCCGAGCCTTAGTCATGACACGACTGACCAACTGGTAGTGCTTCCGGTCGTTAGGTATCAGGTCGGTGCTCACCAATCTGTAGAACAGTTGGCGAATCGTCATGGGCTGCTGCTCTTCAAGTATCTCCGTAGCGGCGTCAATCAGTTCCGTTGTCCGCTTCCATTCTGCCTTTGCCATCGGTTGCCTTCTTAAACTGCTACTTGTCTCACTTTAAAATCTCGTGCAGTTCTGGACATGCGTCGAACGACCGTGCACCGTCCACTTCGAGATAGCTGCCGTTGACCTGCTTGTGACGGTCGAGGTTCTTCTTTTGTTGTCTGCCGCCGGCCGCGCTGCCGCATCGGCGCATGAGGTCGTCAAGGAAACCTCGGATTCAGCGGGTGAACCGGCTCCTTCGTGCGTCAAATCTGTCCATCCAGCCGGGAATCCCATGAAGCTCTCGCACGCCTCCGGCGTAGGCATCAGCCGGGGATTGTTCTGCGCCACGGCCTGAACCAGCATCTCCTGCGCCCAGTTCATCGACCCTTCGATACCGGTCTTCGTTTGCTTCCGCCACTGGCCGGTGCGCGACTTGAAGAATCGCCCATCCGGGGGCCATTCCTTCTCCAGCACGGCCGTGGCGGTCGGGATTGTGACCATCTCCCCGTCCGGCCCCGCTGGTTTGAATTCCCAATACAGACGACCGCCCGGCGTGAAACGCCGCTCCCGTGTCACGGAGCGTCCCGTCATTTTTGTGACGAGAGATGCGAAGAGGAGGTTGAGCGAATCCCCAAACTGTTCGTCCCGCAGGACTGCATCCGGGCGCGGGCTTGAACGTTCACCCGCAGGCCGAACTGCCTCTCGTTTCTCGCTGACCGTCGCCACGCTTCGCGCTCCCACTGAAATAATACTGACCGGCGCGATTTCCTCCGGCACAAATTAGCAGTCCGACGTACCCCCATCGCCCCCATTGCTTCCACCACTTTGCTGACCTCGAAGTTCTCTCAGCACGGTACTATTCAACGTGGGCGTCCTTCACATTCCGACTCTCGACCGGGCGATGCTGCTGGGCACCGCCGGGGCCGTCCTCACGGCCGCCGTACCCTCGGCTGCCATCGCACGGGCTAACGACCATCTGCGTCCAACCACAGTCGAGTCTCTGACCTCGGTCGCTGAGCCGTTGCCCATCCTGTTGCAATTTCCATCCGGCTTGATGCCGACCGCAAGACGGGGTACTCTCCCTGCCGCAACGTCATCGTCGCCGAGCACGGAGGTAAGACCCGTGCCACGACGGCGCTTTCAGAAAGGGCGAGTCTACAAACGAGGTAAGAAATGGATTGGCATGTACTACGATAACGAAGTCAATCCACAAACCGGACAACGGATACGGCGGACGGTTACGTTCGACGATGGCGTAACATCAGAACGAGCCGCACGCCGGGAACTTCAGTTGTACCTCGACAAAGTTAACCTTGAACCTCCATCGCCTCGGCGAGGCGGAAAAACGGTTTCCGACCTCATCGAAGAATGGAAACAAACCGTGGCCCCGAACCGAAAAGCAGCCGGTTTGCGTGCGGCCTTATCGCACATACGCACGCATATCGTTCCGCTGGTTGGCAGCACCCCTTTGCGGGACTTAAACGTTAGAGCGCATCAGACTTTCGTGACGGCCGTCGGCTTGCGAGTTTCCCGCAAGAAAACGGTCGAGAATGTCTACGGTACGTTGAGTTCGATTCTTGCGAAGGGTCGGAAATGGGGTTACGCCATACCGCGGGTCGGGCGGGAAGACCTTGAGTTTCCAGTGGACAAGAAGCCGAAACCTCCAGCTTTCTTCTTCGATGCGGATACCGGGGCACGAATCATCAATGCGGCGGTGCGTCCGTTCCGATTGATGCTTCTTATTGCTGCTCTCTGTTACCTACGCATCGGAGAGGTCACGGCACTCAAGCTTTCCAGCCTCGACTTCAAGCGCAAAATCATCCACGTCGATGCGGCGCTCGATTACGCAACGAGAAATGAAATCACCACGAAGAGCGACAAAAGCTCCGCTCCCGTTCCGATGCCTGACTTACTGGAGCGGGAGCTAAAGGATTGGCTTGAGCACGGCCACAAGCCAAATCCGGAGGGCTATCTCTTCACGAACTCGAAGGGCAAGCCATACCGCTCAGAGAACGTAATCCGGTATATCCATAGAATGATGACCAAACTCGGAATCCCGTGCCCGAAAGGAGTTCGCGTTGGAGTTCACTGCTTCCGTCACGGAGGAAGCAGCGAGCTACTAGACCTCGGGACTCCCATCAACGTTGTGACTCGGTTGATGCGACACTCCGACTCGAAAACGACCCTGAATCACTACGCACATAGCGTGCATGACTCTGAAAGAGTCGCTTCCGAGCGGCTGTCGGCGAAAATCGAGAAAGCAATCGCTCAATTGGAGTCAGGCTCTGAAATGGAGTCAACTCCGCTCCAAACTGTATGAAGGAAAGGAACTTGGCGGAAGCGTGTGGGAGTCGAACCCACCACCCGACCCGCGAAGGGCCGGATCGCCGGCTTTGAAGGCCGGGAGGATCACCGGACCCCTTTCGCCTCCGCCGCAGCAGGCCGCCATCGTAGCACATCGTGATTGCTGCTCTTAAGCAACTGGCGGGCGAGGGTGAGCGCAGTTCCGTGCATGGACGCGCAGTTCCCGGGTTTTTTGAATCGCAGGCGGCAATCAGTGCGATTCGGGAGCTTTGTGCGTCCGCAAAATCAGCACCGGACATTGCGCTACGCGCACCACTTTCTCGGTCACCGAGCCGAAGACGAGCCTGTGCCAGCCCGACATTCCGTGCGTGGCGATCACTATCAAGGTCCACGCCATTGTGCTCGCCGATGCGGATGATCTCCATGGCGGCGTCGTTGGCGGTTCCCACCGTGGACTTCGCCTTGATGCCCTTCTGCGAAAGCTTCTGGGCCATCTCGGCAAGGCGGCGCTCGGCATCCCGGTGCAACTCCTCCTCGTACTCGCGTTCCTTGAACGCGTAACTCGCGGCAGGCAGCTTCGGGATCGCCGGAACGATGTGCACCAGCCAAAGCTCGGCTTCGAAGCGCGACGCAAGCTCCGCAGCCATATCGAGGGCCGCATGCGAGGGATCGCTGAAGTCAATCGGCGAAAGTATTTTCGTGAATGGGAGCATGATCCTCCGCCCGGTCGCCGGCTAGCACTCGCCGTGCCGCCGGGAGTTCAACAAACTGGAAATCTCAACGCTTCGCGCTCTGCTGCTCACCGGGCCGGTTCTAGCTCCACTTCGCAAACAGCCAAAACAAGCTGCCCGCGAGCAAAGCGGCTGCCGGAAGCGTGAACACCCAGGCGAGCGCGATGTTCCGCACCGTCGCGAACTGCAGGCCACTGCGGTTCGCCGCCATCGTTCCGGCGATGCCCGACGATAAGACATGCGTGGTACTGACGGGCAGCCCGAATCTGTCAGCCGCGAGAATCGTGGCCGCCGCCACCAGTTCGGCCGACGCGCCCTGCGCGTACGTCAAATGCTGTTTTCCGATCTTTTCGCCGACGGTGACGACGATGCGCTTCCATCCCACCATCGTTCCCAACCCGAGAGCGAGAGCGACGGCCACTTTCACCCAGGTGGGAATAAACTTCGTCGCGAGATCGAGGTGTTTCTTGTAATTCGCGAGCGCGGCGGTATCGCCTGCGGCGAGAACCGGCTTGCCGGATTTCTGCATCAAGCGCAGCGCTTCGCTGATCACGTACATGTCGTTGCGGACGTTGGCTTGTTGATCCGCAGGCACCTGCGCGAGCGCCTTGTAGAGCGCCACTTCGTGCTCGATGTCGCCGATCAATTGCTGCATGGCCAGCATGGTGCTGGGCTTGAACTCGCGCGTGCGGATGTATGTGGTGACCTCGTCGCGAGTGTCGCCGACGACGGCGTTCGGATCGATGTAGTGATTCACGGCCTGGATCGCCTGTTCGGAAACCGCGGCGAAATCTTGCACCTGATTGATGCCGACGGCGTGATTGAGGGCGTACGCAGTCGGCACCGTGCCAATGAGGATCAGCATTATAAGGCCCATGCCTTTTTGGCCGTCATTCGAGCCGTGCGCGAAACTGACGCCGGTGCAGGTAAGAACCAGCAGCGCGCGTATCCAAAACGGCGGCGGCTCGGTTCCTTCCGGCGCGCGATAGAGCTGCGGATCGCGGATGAGCTTCTTGGCGAGGAGAATGAGCAATGCCGCGCAGGCAAAGCCGACGAGAGGAGAAATGAGAAGCGAGCGAAATACGGTTCCGGCTTGTCCCCAATCCACGCCGCTCGTTCCGGTCTTGACGGCCATGAGCTGGTTGGCGATGCCGACGCCGATGATCGAGCCGATCAGCGTGTGCGAACTCGACGCGGGAAGACCAAGCCACCAAGTTCCCAAGTTCCACAGAATTGCCGAGACGAGCAGGGCGAATACCATCGCGAAACCAGCCCCGCGACCCACTTGCAATATCAATTCGACCGGCAGAAGCGAAACGACGGCGAATGCCACCGCGCCGGAGGAGAGGAGCACCCCGATCAGATTCCAAACACCGGACCAAACCACCGCGACGTGCGGCTCGAGCGAATGCGTATAAATCACCGTGGCCACGGCGTTGGCCGTGTCGTGGAACCCGTTCACAAATTCAAATCCCAGGGCGATCAGGAGCGCGATACCCAAGAGCACATATGGCCAGGCAGAGGTGACATGCACCCCAGACAGATCGGCCATGATGCGGATGCCGATGAAGACGATCCCGCCGACCAGCACGAGCCCGAAGATCAGCATCCCTAGGCGGCCCGGGGATGATCTTTTCAATTTTTGATCCAGGAGCGACGGACCTGGGGAAATGCCGGGGACGGCAACCGCGTTCATGTCGGCCATAGTTACCTCGAAGGAGATAAAATCGCGCGGACCTTACCAAGCGGTTTGTAAAGGAACGATTACGGCCAGATGAATACTGGGCAAATGGATTCTGCGGGCCGAATTCCAACTCGCGAATCGCTAACGAGAGCGGAGCGAATGCGCCTTGACGCTTCGAGTTGGCGCTGTAATATCCGATTAACATGTTACCGGTAGAACCGAAGCTTAAACCCGGCCAAGCAAGGCTCCGACGGCGCGTGGCATCCTGATGATTCAATTGCTGAGTGCAGCGTGCAGGGGAAGTGAGGCTTCGCGATGCAAAATTACGATCTAATAGTGATCGGCTCCGGCCCCGGCGGGCAGCGCGCGGCGATACAGGCTGCGAAATGCGGGAAGAGCGTCGCGCTGATTGAGAAACAAAGCTCGATTGGCGGCACCTGCATCAACTTCGGGACGATCCCGAGCAAGACGCTGCGCGAGGCGGTGCTGCATCTTTCCGGATTCCACTACCAGAATCTTTATGGCGTGGATTACCGCGTGAAGAAAGACATCACGATGGAAGATCTGATCTTCCGCGTGAAGCGCGTGATCGAGACGGAAATCAGCGTCACGCAGGCGCAGTTGCAGCGCAACGGCATCGAGATGTTGCACGGCACGGCGAGCTTCATCAACCCGAACCACATTCGCGTCGAAAACAGCCGCGGCGCCCTGGAGGTGAGCGCCGGAACGATCATCATCGCCACGGGCACGAAGCCTGCGACATCACCCAAAGTGCCGTTCAACAATCGAAACATTCTCAATAGCGATCAAGTTTTCACGATGCAAGAGATTCCGAAAACGCTGATCGTCGTCGGCGGCGGCGTGATCGGGATGGAATATGTGTGCATGTTCGCCACGCTCGGTGTGCGCGTGATTCTCGTCGAAAAGCGCGCGCGGCTGCTGGAGTTCGCCGACGCCGAAATGGTCGAGGCGCTTTCGTATCAGCTTCGCGACCGGCGCGTCACGATGCGCCTGAATGAGGAAGTCGATAGCGTGGAAGAAGCGCCGGACGGCCGGGTGGTCGCCAATCTGATGAGCAAGAAACAGATTTACGCCGACGCGCTGCTCTACGCCGTCGGACGCCACGGCAACGTCGCGGAATTGGATCTCGCGAAAGCCGGACTCGAAGCGGACAATCGCGGCCGCATCACCGTCGATGAAAACTACCGGACGAGTAAGCCGCACATTTACGCCGTCGGCGACGTGATCGGATTTCCCGAGCCTGGCTTCGGTCTCGATGGAGCAGGGACGCCTCGCGGCGGCGCATGCTTTTGGCGTGGCGGTTCAGTCCGATCCCGCGAGCTATCCTTACGGCATCTACACGATTCCGCAGATTTCGTTTATTGGAAAAAATGAGGAGCAACTCACCGAGGAAGATGTTCCGTACGAAGTCGGCATCGCCTATTATCGCGAAATTGCGCGCGGCCAAATTTCAGGCGAGGTCACCGGCCGACTCAAGCTGATATTCCATCGCGAGACGAAGGAGATTCTCGGCGTGCACATCATCGGCGAGAACGCATCGGAACTTCTGCACATCGGGCAGGCGGTGTTCAGCTTGAAGGGCACCATCCACTATTTTGTGAACACGGTGTTCAACTATCCGACGCTGGCCGAGTGCTACAAGGCTGCGGCCTTCAATGGCTTGAACCGCTTAGGCTAGCGGCCGATCAATACCCACGGGCCCCACGCAGCGGGATTGTCTTTTCCAGTGTGTTGGATGATCTTCGCGCGGGTTTCGAGCTGCGCTTTGCGCAGCGCCGACCACTTGTCATCGCCGTCGAGCCAGTGCTTGTAGAAGAGCTCGACCATGTCTGCGGCATCTCTCTCGGGAACGGGCCAGAGCGAAGTCAGGACGGCATCGGCGCCGGCGCGCAGTATCGCGCGGGGCATTCCGAAAACGGCTTCGCTTCCGCTTCGACGCGTTCGCGTTTCCGGCAGGCGGCCGCAGTACGACGAGTTCTGTGCCGCTCAGATCGAGGCCCGTGGCGTCGTAGGCGCTCAGAATTCCATCCTCAACGTCCGGACGCCGGCTCGCTCCCGATAACACCGCATCGACACCGGCAAAATAAAGACCGGAGCGCAAACGAAGGATCGTCGAGACCGGCGGGAAGCTCGTTCGTGGAATTTGCATCATCGCTTTCAGACAGCGGCAAATAGAACGCCTGAGTAGCGATGTGAAGAACGCGGGGGCTGTGCGCGCCTTTGACGGCTTCTTCGACAGCGAGCGGACCTTCGTAGAGCTGCACCTGCCAACTCTTCTCGTGCAATAGCTTCGAGATGGATTCGACTTCGACGCCGCTTTCCGGCATCGGTGCGCAGCGCGCCTTTTGCGCTCGGCCGGGGCCGGATCGGATGGAACAGCGGGCGGCGGAATTCCCTTTGCGACGGCATCGATCGCAGCGAGCGCGAAACGATACTTGCTGTCAGACAGGGCAAAATCGGGATTGCCCAGCAGGACTGCGGTGTTGTCCGAATGCGCCGCAGAGTTTCTTACGAGTTCGCGAGTGGACGGAAGAAGATGCAGATCATACTTCTCGAGCAGAACCTTTCCAGCGCCTGCGGTCACGACGCCGAAAGAGACCTGATCCAAAGCGCCGGCCGGCGATACGAAGATGTGCGTCGCGCCGCCGAGAGCGGACTCTAGTGGCTTCCAGAATGCATCGTAAAACTTCGACGAGTCCGGATGACTGGCCGGCGTGAGCGAATTCCGGTAAGCGCGCAACGGTTCGGCCTCGAGCGCCGCGGCGTCGCCGAGCGTAACCAGCGCCGGCTCGTTCGAATCCGGCGTGAGAACGAGGGCTACGTAAAGCGGTTTACGCGCATGAGCTGCGGCATCGTCGAAATCGAACTTGAGGTATTCGATGGCCGCATCGCCTTCGCTGCAATTGTCTTCTTGACGTCGCTCCAAGTGGCGGTGGCGTGACTGCTGCCGTAGCCGGATGCGATCCCGAGCGTTTATTGTATTCGCGCTCGATCTGCACGGATTCGTCGGCCAGCTTCTCCTCGGCGGCACGCCACTCATCGGAATCGGAGCTCTTTTGCGCCACGAATGCGGCGAGCTGCGATCTTTTTGTAGCGAGCTGTTCGACGAGCGCGGTGGCCTCAGGATCGCTACCCGCCGCGGCGCGATGGCGCGCGAATGTGAAGCTCCCGAGAGCCAGCGCCTTCTGCCACAGAACGAGATCGTACATGCGGGCGGCCAGAGCGGGATCGCTCTCGCGATTGGCGTAGGCGAAGCTGTAGGCCTCGGCGAAGAACTCGTGTATCGCATCGAGAAACGCCCGGCGATCCTTGTCGCTCATGGACGGCAGCGATTGAGAGAGCTGGGAGCGCAGAGCGTCCTCGCGGCGATGAAAGAAATCCTGCGCTTTGTCGCGATTGCCCTCGTAGTAGTAGAGAAGAGCGAGATCCTGGACGGTATCGCTGGTGCGCGGATGATTCGGCCCGAAGACTTTTTCGCGAATGGCCAGCGCGCGGAGAAGAAGCGGCTCGGCTTCCGCCGTCTTGTACTGCGCGAGATAAACTTCGCCGAGAGAGTCCTGCGGTCTGCGCCAGATCGGGCGAATCCTTGCCGGAAAATTTGGTTTGAATAGCGAGAGCGTCGGAGTAACGCGCCGCCGCTTCGTCGTGCTTGCCCTGCAGTTCGTAGAAATCCGCGACGCTATCAAGAGTTTTCGCGTAGAGGGCCGTCGTCTTTCCCTGGTCTTGCTCGAGGAGTGTCAGCGCTCTTTCGGCCGCTTCGAGACCGGCGACATACTGATGACGCGCCTTGTAGAGCTCCGCAAGGGTTGAATACGAATCGGCGAGTGAAGAGGGATCGGTTTTCGAAGCCTTCTCCTCGAGGGCAATGGCCTGGCTCAGGCTCCGGGCTGCTTCGAAATTTCTCCCTTGCGCGCGATAGACCGACGAAAGCGCGTTCAACAAATCCAGAATCTGAGCCTGATTCGACGCCGCGGCTTCGGGCAAAAGCTTCAAAGCGCGGCGATAGAGCGGCTCGGCTTCGGCGTACTGACCCTGATCGGCGTAAAGGCCGGCAAGATTTGAAAGCGGAGCGGCGAGACGCGCATCGTCGGCGCCGAAAAGCTTTTCCTGGATGGCGATGGCCTGCTTGAACAAAGGCTCGGCTTCGGCGAATTTCCCTTCGGAATTGAGTACGGCGGCGAGATTGTTGACGGCCAGAACGGCTGCTGCGCTGTTTTCACCATCATTTTTCTGACGAATTTCGAGCACGCGGCGGAGAGGCCCTTCCGCATCCGCGTACTTACCCTGCGCCTTGTAGACATCGGCGAGATTGGCGAAGGTCTCGGCCAGGCCGTTGCTGTTCGGATAGACGTCCTCGCGGATGTTGATAGCTTGAAGATAAGTCTCGGTCGCCTGATCGTATTGATCCGCGCTCTTGTATAGATCGCCGATGCCATTCAGCGCGTACGCTTGCATGCCGCGATCATCGAGCTCTTTCTCGATGGCCAGCGCGGAGCGATAAGTATCGAGCGCCGGGCCGGATTGCCGCTGGCGCGCGAGAACTCCGGCAAGATCAAGTAGCGTGTCGGCTTCGTTGGTTTTATCGTGGAGTTCCTGCTCGATGATCACCGCTTGCCGGTAACAATCCTGCGCGTTGGGAAAATCACCCTTCGCTTCGTAGGTGTTTCCGAGATTGTGGCGCGCCGTGGCTTCATTGGCGCGGTCGCCGGCCTTCACTAACAGTTCGATCGATGCCTGAAATTTCGCGATGGCCTCATCATATTTCCCATCAGCCTTGAGAAATAGCCCCAAGTTATTTGTGGCCACGCCGATGGTTCGCGTGTCCGGAGTCTTCGCATTGCGGACACTGGTAATCACGCGGTCCTGGTAAACGATGGCGTCAGCATATTTCCCGGAGCGGTAATAAAGTGTCGCGAGAAATGTGAAGTGATCCGCGAGCACCGGCGCCTTTTCGCCGAGATCATCTTCATAGATGCGGATGGCGATCGTTTCTTTTTCGATGGCTGGAGGATAGTCTCCCTTCTTGAAATAAACATAGGCGATGTTGCTGGTGCTCGTGGCGATGTCGGGATCCTTCGGGTCGAGAATCTTCTTTCGAATCTCGAGGGTGCGCTCGAAATTCTTCAGCGCCTCGTCGTACTTGCCTTCCTCGACCAAAAAGAAGGAAAGAGTGTCGAGACGGTTCGCTGCTTCCTTGGATTCCTCGCCCTTGGCTTTCTTGACGTCTTCGAAAGCCTCGCGGTCGAGCGCTTCCGCGTCGGCGTTATTGTGCGCGTCGCGGTAGAGGCGAACGAGATTGTCGATCGTGGCGAGCTTGTCGGGGTCGCCGGGAGGAAGCGCGGTCTCGCGGATGCGCAGAGATTCCCGGTAGTACTTTATGGCTTCGGCGGAATTGTGCTGGTCGTCGAACAGCACGGCGAGGTTGTTGACGACGGTGGCCGTAACGCGATCATCGGGCGTTGACGATTTGGTGCGAATGTCGATCGCGCGCCGGTAAATTTTCTCGGCGTCAGCGTATTTTCTCTCGTCGTGCAACGTTACGCCGTAACTTTGCAGCACGTCGGCGAGTTCGAGCGAATCGGGCCCCAGTATTTTTTCGCGGATGGCGATGGCCTGCTCGAATAGAGGCTCGGCATCGGGATATTTTCGCTCGAGAAGCAGCAAACGCCCCAGGCCTGCGGCAATTCGCGCGTACTCCACGTCCGACTTGCCGCTTGCTTTCTCCCAGATGTCGAGCGCTCTTCGAAATGACGCGTCGGCATCGGCTGTCAAGCCTTGATCGCGC
This sequence comes from uncultured Acidobacteriota bacterium, assembly GCA_963812645.1. GTDB lineage: Bacteria > Acidobacteriota > Terriglobia > Acidiferrales > UBA7541 > Palsa-147. The sequence goes on along the minus strand of CAWEVU010000006.1, from coordinate 159,822 downwards.
TGAAAGCCGGCCATGGATTCGATGACCTCCGCCTCTTCCCGCTTCGAACCGTCTTGCTCGTACAGCTTGATCGAGTCGTCGAATTCCTTCTGGAGGCCGTCGTTCATTCCCAGGCGCTGATGGACGGCGGCGAGACCGTAGAGCGCAGCCGCCTGGCCATGAAGATCGCCGATGGATTGAAAATCTTGCAGCGCCTGCTGCAGGACCGGAATGCCCGACTTCGCGGCAGCCGCGTCGCCTTGATAGAGCTGCAATCCCTGGGCGTACTCTTTCTCGGCGCGCACGCGAACGTCGTCGCCGGGCTTCGTAGGGCGCAGTTCGGTGATGCGGATGTCGAATTGGCCCGGCACCGCTTTCTTGTCGAAGCTGCGAACCTCGATGCGATACATTCCCGCGCCGGCGGCGATCATGGAAACATTCTCAGGGCCGAAGGAGCCGTTCAGGCTGTCCATCGCGCCGACGTCCTTGCCGTCGGGGCCGCTGATGGCGAGCACTACGTCGATGCCTTTCTGGTCGGCCACGACGTGAAGGAAATCTTCGGCTTGCAGCGCAGACGCGATAGGCGCGCGTGTCACCGCCTTTGAGCGTGTCTTCCACCGACTGCCCCGGAGCGAGCAGCCGAGGTTCGTCCTGCGCCGCAGGCGGAGCAACACTGCGGGCGCTCGTGGCCATCGAATATGAAGCCCAACATGCGAAAAGGACGACGAGCTAGAAACGCGGCAGCGCGTGGCGATGGAAGCTTTAACAGAGGCCTGCGGAATGTGCGTTGCTGTTGAAGTTCCGTCATAGTTGCATCAGGAATGCGTAGAGAGTAATAATAAGGGGTCGGGAGAATGTCAACCGGTAAGTCTGAAGTTCGATTGCCGGTGTTTCGAAGTATGGATAGTTCTCCCAGGCCATCACGTGAGCCCAGCATGAGGCGCGAGAATTCTTCGCTTCAAGTTGTACGCGGGATAGTGCGTGTAGCGAGTCTCGTCTCGATTCTTCTCTTCCCTGCTCTCGTTCGCGCGCAAAGCAATCTCGCCGGACACTGGGAAGGCAGCGTTTCGCTTCCCAACAAAGCGATTCCCATCCAGGTGGATTTCGATCACCCGGATTCCGACTGGCACGCTACCGTTCTCTTCCCTGACACCGCAGCGCCGGTTTGCTCCGCGAAGTCGGTGAGTCTCGACGGAGCCCGTGTCCATATCACGCTCGATATGGGGTTTTCTTCCGTGGAGTTGGACGGGCAATTGAACGGCAACACGATCGAGGGCACGTTCACGCGGGACGACACCAAGGCCAAATTTAAGCTCTCTCGAAAGGCGGGAGAAAAAGCGCCCGCGGCGTCGGCGCAGAAACGCGCAAATTCAGCGCCGCAACCCGGACCCGAAGAGCGAACGACTTCCGGCCCGACAAAGAATGTAGGAGGCGGCGATAGTTCGCAGGCGAGCGGTCCTCAAGTTCAATCTGTCGCGGATAGTGCGCCCAAGGACTCCCGCGTGATCCGCGACGATACGGGTGATTTGCGCGGTGTCGTTCCCTCCCACGCGCCGACGGCTGCAGATGCGGACGACAGCAAGCCCAATTACTATGCGCTGATGTTTGCCTCAGACGACTACGATTCGTCCGACTGGCCGCACCTGAACAATCCCGTCCACGACGCAAGAGCGATTGCGCTGGAGCTGCGCAAGTTCTACGGATTTCAGACCGATCTGCGCGAGAATCAGAGCGCCCAGGCAATCAAGGACACCATCGTCCTCGATTACGAGAAGCGGACCTTCAAACCTAATGACGAGCTGCTGATTTTCTTCGCGGGGCACGGGGATTTCGATGAGGCTGACGGAACCGGTTACGTGATTGCCAAGGATTCTTCCGGGCCGGGATCGTACCGCAACAATCAAATCAATTTTGATTTTCTCACCAAATGGATCGACAGAATTCAAGTGCAACACATTCTTCTGGTGCTCGACGTCTGCCGGGGCGGCTCGATTTTTGTGCAGGATCGCGGCGGGAATGCGACGGCCCCGACGGTCCACGATCAGGCCGAGGCGCTGCAGCGGCTGAGCGGACTGAAGACTCGCAAGTGCATGACCTCAGGCGGAAACGGAGCGGTGAAAGACGGGCGCGCGGGGCAAGGCTCGCCTTTCGCCTGGGCATTTGAGAAGGCGCTCGGAGAAGCCGGTCCGGGAACGGAATATACGATGTTAAGCCTGGATGAGGTCTCCGGCCGGGTGAAGAAGTCTATGAGAGATATGAAAAACCCGTATATGCCGGAATTCGGGTCGTGCCAATTCGATATGCCGGCTAGCGATTTCTACTTCTTTTGGCAGGCGCCTCCGAAATAGACCACGTCAGTTCGATTCCCTGATATCGGCGTATGTTGCGAGGCTTCCCGGTCAGCTTTTTGCAGGCGTTTCGGAGAGCTTTTTGCGTGCAATTTCGAGAAGCTTTGGATGAGTGCAGACTTCGTAGTAGGCGCGCGGGCCTGGATTGCCGACTTTTGCGTCGGGGAGCAGCTCGCGCACGGCGCCTTTTCGCACGACGATCGTCTCTAGCGAATTCCCTAGCGGTAATTCGCCGATGTAGAGCTGCACTCGCTCTTTGCCCCAAGGCATCGAAAAGGATCCGGCTAGAGGCGTGAGTGAGATCTCTCCGGAGAGCTTTTCAAATCCCTCTTCATTCATTTCGATTCCATTGAGGTTGTAGCGGACGAGCAGTTCTTCGCCCTCGTCGTCGCCCACATCTTCCATCAGCGTCTGAAGAAGAAAGACGTTGAACGGCGAAGGATTCTGCGCGAAGAGCCGGCGGGCCACTTTGGAACAGCTCGAAAGGCGATCGGACAGATTCAGCGCTTTGGAAATCATGATCCGCGAATCGCCATCCATCCAGAGCGAGGGTGCGGAATTCTGAAATGCGACGCCAACGCCCAATTCGATACGCGGCAAATCCGCAGCTTCGGGGCGTGCGTTATAGGCCTGGGTGACCGCCAGAATTTCGCGCGCCAGAATGCAGGCTTTGGCGACGGCGCGTTGTGTGGCTCGGGTGGACTCGGTTTCGTAGATGGCGAGAATGATGGCGTCGCCTTCGATGAAGACTTTCGCAGCGCCGTAGCGATCAAGAAGGCGTTTGACCGGCTCATGCAGATTGCGGCTGATGTGCGATGCGGGATTCAGCCCGCGCGCTTGCAGGTCCTTGGTGATTCCACTTGAGCCACGCACGTCCGCTTTGATCACCGCGTGCGAAACCACGGGATCGTTATCCTTACCGGCTTCATCGGTGAAGACCAGCTCGTAGAGACTATTGTTGGCGCGCGAAAGCTCGCGGGAGTGTTCCGAGCGCACCAGATTGATCCGCTCCATCCAGGAAACCACGTGGTGATAGTTGCGGCGGTCGCGCCGCAGGCGGGTGAAATCCTCCGCAAATCGCATGGCGATCGCCGGAATCTCTTCTGGTGGAATGCGGCGAATGGCGCGGGCCGCTTCTTCTAGTTTTTTGAGCGAGAATTTGCGCGCCGGGAATTGACCGAGAACCTGTTCGACGCGCTTCGTCTCTTCGCGAACGACGAGCGCCTTCTTGAGCTGCTGCAAGTGGACCGGCGGATTGTAGTCCATGTAAATCTTGCGAAGTTCGTAGCCGGCAAAGACGTGAGCGAGCAGGTCGCGTTCGTCGAGCCGGTTCACCCACTCGCGCAGCAGCCGCTCACGCGTTTCGGGCAGCGCTTCGTGGCCAGTGGCGCCGCCAGCGTCGAAAAGTCTGCGAATATTTTCAGGATCGTTGAGATAGTTGCCGATGCGCGCGCGCTGCTCCTCGGTGAGGAAATCCATCCGCTGTTTCGCCGCTTCGATTCCGGGAGCGAGTTCCTCGAGATTCAGTTCGAGCAGCGCGGATCGCTTTCTCAAGTCCTCGGCATCGCCCGTGGGTTCCTGGGCTGTCGGCCGGCGCTTCCACGGCCAGGCGAACAAATCCTCGCCGCCGCCGGCTTTGCGCCGGAGTTCGTCCTGCTCTGCTTCCAGGCGCATGACCTCGGAACGCAGCGAACGGGCCTGTTCCATCAGGCGTTCGTAGGATTTGCGGCTGCGGCTGAGTTCTTCTGAGTTCTCGTCGGCGTGAACGAAATCGCGAACAAAGTCGAGTAGAAGTTCCTCGAACACCTCAAAGCGGTCGGGATCGTGAATGAAATTGCCAAGCAGCACGTAATTCTCGAGGAGAAGCGTCTCATCGGTTCCGCCTTCGAGAAACAGAAACCGGTTGCGGAAGAGTTCGTAGATTTCCGGGAATTCCTCGCCGAAGAGGGCGCGGCGCGACTTCGACAGCGCGTTTTCATCGAGCTCGCGCATGATTTGATAGATCGACATTCCCACCTGGCGATAGATGCCGCGGCGCTCGCCCTGTAGCTCCGCGATTCGCGACCTCATCACGTGAGCCTGCTCGCTGCGCTCGAAATGGACGCCGCGCGAGTGAATCCACTCTTTGCACTCGACGATCAGGCTGGAGAACTGGCTGGTGATCTCGCTCAGCAGGAATTTCAGAACGGCGAGGCGATTGAGGATATCCACCTCGATGTTTTGCGAGTATTTGGCGCGCGTCAGAGAAATCTGAAGAAGCTCGAAGAGTTGCTTGCGAAAGCCCGAGGTATCGGGCGCCGCGGAGTTGCGCCCCTGGCTATAAGAAAAATTCAGACTGGCGATGGCGCGAATGCTGTCGAGCAGGTACTTGCGCGTGGGCTCGGTGAATTTCGGACTCAGGTAAACGTCATAGTGGATGTTGTCGAGGCCGACGTTGATACTCTGAAGATGCAGCTCGACGGTATACGGCTCGAGCTTCATGCGGGCCGGGTGCGTGGGCGAAATTGTAATGGGCGAATCGGCCATTCAACGCCTCTGGCGGCTAAAATTTGACTGTAGCAGAATGAAGTCGAGGCGCAACCGTGAGAGCCCAACCCGTTAATGGCGCGATGCAAACGGACGAAGTGACTCCCAAATGCCTCCATTTTGGGCCGGCTGGCAAGCGATGTTCTCGACCTGCGGCGATTGGGGGGTTTTGCGAAAAGCATGATCCCGAGCGGACTGCGAGGCCGGTGCTTCCCCTCTTGCGCATGGCTGCTGCGGTGCTGCTTCTGTTCGCGCTGCTTTGGCCGCTCTTGACAGATGTAGTGCGTGAATTGCGAAGCTGGCTGCGTTAGCTTGGTCTCAACGCCAATTGCGTGGCGGGATTGAGCTCGGCCTGCCGACTAGTCTGCACTTCAGGCTATGGAGAGGATTCCGGCGGCATCCAATACGCGGAGTTTCCGGGAACTTTCGTCAACATGCTCCAATTCGAATCGCAAGAGAGGCCAATCGGTCCGAATGGACATCTTCTCCGGCCATTCGACGATGACAATCGCGGGCTCGGCAAAAAGATCCTCGACGCCGAGAGTCTCGAAATCGTGAAAATCAGCGATGCGGTAAAGATCGATATGATAGACGCGCGCGCCATTGCGGTACTGATGCACCAGGGTGAATGTGGGACTGGTGACATCCTCTTCACGCGCGGCGCCCAGGCCGGTCACCAAGCCTTTGGTGAGCGTCGTCTTCCCCGCGCCAAGCTCTCCTGCGAGCAAAATTAAGACGGGTGGCTTCAGCCGCGCGCCAAGATCCTTTCCCAGCCGAATGGTCTCCTCCGCGGAATGAGTGATCCACTCACGGCTCGGCATGGTCGAGCTCGGCGATTAGCTTCGCGTACGCTTTGGGAATCGCGCGGATGATATCCGTGGCCATCAACGAGATTTCGCCGGACTCCTCCGCAGCGATATCCCCGGCGAGGCCATGCAGAAAAACGGCGAGGCACGCCGCTTTCGACCAATCCGCGTTTCCGTGCTGAGCGAGTACTCCCGCAACCATCCCAGTGAGCACATCGCCGCTTCCCGCCTTTGCCATTCCCGGATTCCCTGTCGAGTTGATCCAGGTGCGGCCATCCGGAGCGACGATCACGGTCTGATGGCCCTTGAGCACGACCGTGGCTTTGAGATCGGCGGCCGCCTTCTCCGCGGTGCCCAGACGATCGCGCTGCACGTCTTGGGTCGGAGCGTTCAGCAGGCGCGCCATTTCTCCCGGATGCGGCGTGACCACGCATTTCTCAGTGCGATGCTGCCCGAGTTCGCCGCTTCGTCCAGAGAACGCGTTCAAACCATCGGCGTCCAGCACGAGCGGCGTGGGCGAATCGCCGACGACGGCGCGCACGAATTCCTGCGTCTCGGACTGCGTCGTGAGGCCGGGCCCCATTGCGAGTATGTCCTTTCCGCGCAGCAGATCGGTGAAACCGGAATATTCAAGGCAGCGAATGCTGATCGTACCGGCAGGAGTCGCAGGCAGCGGCGCAGTCATGAGTTCGGGTAAATAAGAACTGATGACGGGGATGCAGACATCAGGAGCGGCGACGGTCGTTAGCCCGGCGCCACACTTCAGCGCGGCAGATCCCGCCATCACTGCCGCACCAGTCTTGCCGAGCGAGCCCGCGACCACGAGGACATGCCCGAAATTCCCTTTGTTCGCGCCGGCGGTGCGTCGCAGTCGAATCCCAGCGAACTCCGAGGAATCGAGCCACCGCGCGCGGGAATCGGAACACTCTTCGACAAGCGACGCCGGAGAACCAATCGAACCCACCACAAGCCGGCCAACTTTCTCCGAGGCGGGATAGAGCAACTGGCCAACTTTCGGGGCCGTGAACGTGATGGTGACATCGGCCTGGATCGCGGGTCCAGGAATGTCACCGGTATCGGCCGACAAGCCCGAGGGAATATCGACCGCGAAGATTCGAGCCGTATTGCGAAGGCGATTCAGATCATTGATGACCTCGGCGAGCCAGCCTTCGACGCCGCCGCGCATCCCTGTCCCGAATAACGCGTCAATGAGGATGTTGGCTGGACCGATCGCATCCTTTGCCGCCGCCCACGCATTCGCATCGCGCGCGGCAATAATTTCTCCGCCTTCTTTCTTCAAGCGCCGCAAGCTCAGGGCAGCGTCGCCGTGAATTTCCGACGGATCACCGCAAATAATAACGACGGGTTTCGCGCCGAGCTCGCCGAGTAGCCGCGCAATTACGAAGCCGTCGCCTCCGTTATTTCCCTTGCCGCAAATGACGGCACTTCGCTGCTTCTGAATATCGGGGATGCAGGAAAGAAGAATCTCCACGATTCGCGCGCCGGCATTTTCCATCAGCTGCGCACTGGGAATTCCGTGCCGCTCGGTCGAGAGGCGATCCACTTCCCGCATTTGCGCCGCGGTGAGGATCTTCATGGCGTCAGATCGTTTGTGGGAATTTCAAACAAGTCGAAACCTGCTGCAGCGAGCTTCACGCAATCACAACATCCATCCGCCGCTCACGTTCAAGGCCTGGCCAGTGATGAAATCCGCCTCGTCGCTGGCGAAGAAGCGGACGGCGACGGCGACATCCTGCGCCGAAGGCGGCCGGCCAATCGGCGAGCGCGTATCGCGAATCTTGCGCGCTTCATCGGCTGTCAAATCCCGCTCATCCACGTTTGAGGGATTGATGACGTTCACCGTGATGCCGTGCTTCGCCTCTTCCACAGCCAGCGAGCGCGAAAAGGACACGACCGCGGCCTTTGCAGCGGCGTAGGCCGAAATGGTCGCCTGGCCAAAGGCCCGCTCAGCCCCGACCGCGCCCAGGTTGATGATTCGCCCCCAATGCTGCCGCCGCATCACGGACAGCACCGCCTTGCTCATATAAAAAACGCTCAGTAGATTCGAAGCCAACACGCGTTGCCATTCCTCGTGCGTGGTCTCAATCACCGGCTTCCAATTGAATGCCCCGACGTTGTTGACCAGAATATCGAGCCGGCCGAACCGCTCGACCACCGTATCCACAAGAAACTGCACCTTCGACGCGTCGGTGACATCCGCTTCGACCGCAAAGCACTCCGCTCCGGCAGCCTGCATTTCGCGCAAAGCATTCTGCGCCGCGGCTTTGTTCGAGCGGTAAGAAATGGCCACGCGCGCGCCGGCCTGCGCCAATCCCATCGCGATTCCTTTGCCGATACCGCGGCTTCCGCCGCTAACCAGCGCTGCCCGCTGCCGAAGAGCCAATTTCCAATCCCCTTTCGCTTCAGAACCCGCAAGTATAAGGGAAACCCGCTTGCCGCCCTAGTCGCTTCCTTTGTTTCCGTTCGAGTTCAGACGCGCCACGACTACGGTCATATCGTCGGCCTGCTCGTCCGTGCCGCCCCACTGCTCCGCAGCGTCGATCAATTCCTCGGCAATCCTTCCGGGAGGAGCGGCGCGATGCCGCAAGACTTCCTCCAGCAGCCGCCGTGAGCCGAATTGCTCGCCAAAAACGTTCTCCGGCTCCGTCAATCCGTCGCTGAACATCACGAACACGCTTTCAGAAAGCGCCGGAACTGTGACCGAATCGTACGAGGCTTCTTCGAACAGGCCCACGACCGTCCCGCCTTCCTCGAGTTTTTTCACGCTGTCGTCGGCAACAAGGAATGGAATGCAGTGTCCCGCATTCGTGTATTCGAGGGTCCGGCGATCCGAGTCGTAAATCGCGTAAAAAAGAGTCGCATAGCGATCGTCCGACGTGTTGCGGCATAGATGCAGATTGAGCCGCGCGACCGTTTCAGCCGAACCTGCGGCGGCGTCGAGCAGTACCATGCTTCTGAGCGCCGCCTGCAAACTGGCCATCAAGAGCGCGGCCGAAATTCCCTTCCCGCTGATGTCGGCGAGCACAATCGCCACTCTTGCCGGGCTGAGCTGGATGAAATCGTAATAATCGCCGCTGACGGTCCGCGCCGCGCGGCAAATCGCCGCCAGTTCCACTCCCGGCAATTGCGGAATCGTGCGCGGGAAAAGCTGCGCCTGCACTTCGCGCGCAATCGTGATTTCGCCCTCAAGCCGCTGGCGCTGGCGTTGTTCTTCGATCAAGCCGCCGATCGAGCTGGTCATTTCATTGAATGATTCGGCGAGCACTCCAAGCTGATCTTTCTGCTGCACGCGGACGCGGCGCGAGAAATCGCCGCGCCGCACGTAGCGCGTGGCCTCATAGAGATCCGCCACCGCCGAAGTGATGCGGCGCGTCAAAATAAAGCCGGTAACAAGCGCCCCTGCTTCCATCAAGATGAATAAAATGCTGGCCAGAACAAATACCAGACTGACGAGCGGGCCGATGGCTCCAACCGAGGCAAAAAGCGTGCCGTTCAGCCGCGACGGCCGCACCTTAAATCCGGCATAGATCGGCGTAGATTGCGGCTCGGGATTACCCGGATCGGCCCGCACGGCCTCGAGCGTGAGCGCCCCATTTATCGGCGGATCCATCCAGCGCGCGGGCGGGCCGAGTTGCCGGCGACGGCTCGCGATGTCATACGCCGGAACGAAATCCGACGCGTGCTGCGCGTCCGGCGCGCCACTGGAAGCCGCCGGCTTCATCACCGTAAATTGAATCGGGCCCAACTCGTCCGACAAGCTGTCGAGGAAATCGGAAGTGACCGGCAGCGAAACGCGCAGTGGAATCGAATCCCGCGCCACGTGCACGTGCCGGAAGCACTGAATCCAGAGCTGCCCATCCTGATCGACCAGGCCTACAAACTCGCGCCTCTCGCGGCCATCGCTATGCCGCGTCAAGATGTCGGCAGGCTTGCCATCGACGATCAGGCCGGTGTACTCGCTCGATTCCGAGGCAACCACCGCAGCGACGCTGGGCCGTTGCAGCACCGTCGATGTGCTGACTGAGGAGTCGTTGGCGGTCTCTCTCGCGATGGAATGTGCGATCGTGTCGGACACCGCGCGTAGCTCGTGCATGCGGTCAGCGAGGCCATCTCGCAGCACGTGTGCGCCGAGCTGAATGTAGAGCAGGTAGGCCGCAATTCCCGCCATGGTCAGAAGCAGCACCACGGGAACCACGGCGATGAATATATAGGCGACAATCAGCCGGTTGCGCAGGCTCCATAGGAGCTGGCCGCGCACCCACGGCGTCAAACGGAACGAAAAATAAATCAGCGCGAAAACAAATAGATAGTCCAGCAGGCCGAGAAGCGGAAAAGCGAAACCGTACGCTCGCACGACTCGCGCCAGCACAAACAGCACAACGATTCCCAACGCACCGGCGTCGACCGCCGTTAGGCGCCGTGCGACCACACGTATTCGCGCAATGATGCGCTCGGGCATGACCGGCCATTGTGACGCAGACAGGCGTCCGCACTCAACGACTAAGCTGAGTCGCGACGCATCTCCAAGCTGGTTTAATTTTCAGCGAATTTGGGGATTCTGCACGCGGCTATGCTTCCGGCTATAGCCGAAGTAAATAAACATGCCAACCGCAAGCCAGATGATCAGGCGCAGCCACGTATCTCCCGGCAGCGCAGCCATCAACCCGGCGGAGATGAGAATACCCATGATCGGCACAATGGGCACCCAGGGGGTTTTGAACGGACGCGCCATTTCCGGCCGGCGCACGCGCAAAATCCAAACGCCGGCGCACACGATGACGAATGCAAGCAACGTCCCGATGCTAACCAGCTCGCCGAGAATCCCGATCGGAATCAACGCCGCAAACACCGCGACAAAAAGGCCAACAACGATACTGGAGAGATAAGGCGTGCGGAATTTCGGGTGAATTTTCGACGCCCACTTCGGCAAAAGCCCATCATTCGACATCGAGAAAAATACGCGCGATTGCCCGAGGAGCATCACTAACATAACCGTCCCGAGCCCGAATATGGCGCCGAGCTTTACCAGAAAGCTCCCCCAGCGCACTCCCGGCACCGCATCGATTCCAACTGCAACAGGATCCGATACGTTTAACGCCGTGTACGAAACGACTCCGGTCAGGAGGCCCGAGACGACGATGTAGAGAACCGTGCAAATCACCAGCGACCCCAAAATGCCGATCGGCATGTCTTTCTTCGGGTTCTTGGCCTCTTGCGCCGCGGTCGATACCGCGTCGAATCCGATATACGCAAAGAAAATCACCGCGGCCCCGCGCGCAATTCCCGACAGGCCGTAATGCCCGAACGTTCCGTCATTCGGCGGTATGAACGGGTGCCAATTGGCCGCGAAATGGCTCGGGTTCCGGAAAGCGTAGAGTCCCACGACGCCGATAAACACCAACACGATGGAGACTTTGACCATCACAATCGCGGAATTCAAGTTCGCCGATTCCTTGATGCCGATCACCAACACGACGGTTACGAGCAAAATGGCCAGAAATGCAACGAGATCGAAATACGCGGTCGCGTGAGGAAGCAAATCGGGATTCACGCCCTTCGCCGCAAGCGTCGCGCTGATTCGCGATAAATGCTCCCAGTGATTGTTGTAGAGAACCAGAGGCTCGCCATGCGCGCTGGTGAATTGCGGCGGAATCCTGATTCCGAAATCCTGCAGAAAGCTGAGCATATACCCGCTCCAGCCCGACGCCACAGTCGCAGCCCCGAACGCGTACTCCAGAATCAAGTCCCAGCCGATGATCCAGGCAAAGATTTCACCGAGCGTGGCGTAACCATACGTGTAGGCCGATCCGGCAATCGGAATCAGCGAGGCAAATTCCGCGTAGCAAAGTCCGGCAAAGGCGCAAGCCGATCCCGCCAATATGAACGACAGGACAATCGCCGGCCCGGCGTACCTCGCCGCAGCCGCTCCAGTCAGCACGAATATTCCCGCGCCGATGATGGCGCCGATTCCCAGTGACACGAGATTGATCGGACCAAGGGCCCGCTTCAGTGAATGTTCGCCCTCTTCGGCGGCCTCGTTCAAAATCTTGTCGATGGGCTTGGTCGCAAATATGGATCCGGCCATCAAGTGCCTCCGTATTCCGCTACCGACATCGGTCGCTCACAACGAACTTACGCTGTCCGATTGCTGTCTCTGTATCGCCGCCAGACCAAATAGACCGGCACACCGAGCAGCACGATGATGAGTCCCGGCCAAGTGAACTGCGGCTTGTATCTCAAAAGCTGAATTTCGATAAAAAACGCCATCACGAGGTACAGCGCCGGCAACACCGGATAGCCAATCGCGCGATACGGCCGCTCCATATTCGGACGCGTGCGCCGCAAGACGAATAGGCCCGTAAGCGTCAGAATGTAGAAAATCAAGACGGCAAAAATCAGAAAGTCGAGCAACTGGCTATACGTTCCCGAAAGGCACAGCACGGATGCCCAGATGCACTGCACGATAAGCGCCGCGCCCGGCGCATGGAATTTGTTCACCTTGCCGACCGACTTGAAAAACAGCCCGTCCTTCGCCATGGCGTAATAAATGCGCGCCCCGGCGAGAATCAAGCCGTTATTGCAGCCGAATCCGGAAATCAAAATCGCAATGGCCATCACCACCGCGCCCACAGGCCCAAAAATCACTTCCAGAACGGCCGTGCCGACGCGGCCTTCCGCCGCATATTGAATTCCACGCGCCAGCGCGGTGTGGCCAGCCGGATCGCCGGAAATCGGAAGCACGCGGAGATAAGTGACGTTGGCCAGAATGTACAACGTCATCACAATGAAAGTTCCAAGCGCGAGCGACAGCGGCAGGTTGCGGCTGGGATTCTTCACCTCGGCCGCGGTGAACGTGATGTTATTCCAGGCATCCGCCGCGAACAGCGATCCCACCATGGCCACGGCCACCAGCGTGATCGTTCCGATCATCCACGTACCTTCGCCCGGCGGATAGGGGTGCATCGTCGAAAGACCGGCGTTGCGCCAGAAATGCGTGAAGTTCACTTCGCGCGCCGCCGCCGTCGAAAAGAGCACTCCGAGAACCGCCAGCACGGCGAGAGTTCCGGTCTTGGTCACCGTAAAAACATTTTGCACGATCGAGCCGATGCGCAGCCCGCGCGAATTCAGCCACGTCAGGAAGACAATCGACGCAATCGCCAGCAGGTTTTGCGTGTTGAGGCCCACGTTATACGGCCCGAGCGTCCCGAACCACAGCTTCCACGGGCCGATCGTGCCGACCTTAAAGATCCATGTGGAAGCCGAGAACCACGGAACCATCACACCTGTGAATTTCGAAAACGCGATGGCCACCGCGGCAATCGTCGCCGTCTGGATCACCAGCAGCATCGTCCAGCCGTACAAAAATCCCCACATCGGCCCGAGCGATTCGCGCAAATAAACGTACTGCCCGCCGGCATGCGGCATCGCCGCCGCCAGTTCTCCATAACTGAGCGCTCCGATCAGCGTCATCACGCCCGACATGATCCACACCGTCAGCAGCAGCCCTGGGCTTTGCACCTGGCCGGCGATATCCGCGGAAACGATGAAGATGCCCGACCCGATCATCGAGCCGCACACGATCATCGTCGAGTCGAACAGTCCGAGGCCCTTCACCAGCTCCGTCTGCTGGCCCCCGGCAACCCCGGCCATCGGTACAACCCGCTCAGCCATTAATCCCACTCCTCAACTTTGCCCGCTCCGGACTTTCGCCGCGATGCGGAGATATTCCGCCGCGCGTTCCCCTGGCTTCCCCGTCGCCATCAAATCGCGAATCACCGCCACCGAATCCGCCCCAGCACGATACACGGAGTCCGCGTTGTCCACCGAAATTCCGCCTATCGCCACAATCGGCTTGCGAGTCAGAGCCCGCGCCCGCGCCACGAATTCCACACCTACCACCGGGTCCGGATTTTTCTTCGTGCTAGTAGCAAAAACCGGCCCGACCGCCACGTAATCCGCCGAAGTCCTCAGCGCATCGCGAAGCTGCTCGAGATCGTGCGTCGAAATTCCCACCCACCGGCCGTCGCCGCACACGGCCCGCGCATCCTCGACTCCCAAATCTTCCTGGCCCACATGCACGCCGCCCGCATCGCAAAGCGCCGCGATATCCGCGCGATCATTGACGATGAACTTCGCGCGGCCCAGCAGCCGTGACGCAAGCGCCGAACAAATCTCAAATAGCCGCCGCGGCGTCGCCGTCTTATCGCGATACTGGATCAGCCCAACACCCGCCTCTACAAGCTCGTCTGCAACATCCAAAGCGCGCCCGCCGGACAACTCCGCGTCCACGATCGCGTAAAACGGTGGAAACACGACCCCTCTTTGTTTATTTCGCCGCCATAACGGCTGTCCGGTCAAGGAAATGAGTATCGAAATTTCCCGCGATGAACTCCTCGTCCAGCAAGATTTTCCGGTGCAGCGGGATGGTTGTCTTGATGCCCTCCACCACGAATCCTTCGAGCGCCCGGCGCATCCGCGCAATCGCCTCGGTGCGATCGCGGCCATAGGTAATCAGTTTCGCCACAAGTGAGTCGTAGTAAGGAGGGATCACCGCGTCCGCGTACGCCGCCGTATCCACGCGCACTCCGGGCCCACCCGGCACGCGAAAGGCGGTAATCCGGCCCGCCGATGGCGTGAAAGTTTCGGGATCCTCGGCGTTGATGCGGCACTCGATGGCGTGCCCGCGCGACTCGAAAGGCCCCACGACGTCCTTCAACTTTTCTCCTGCCGCCAAGCGAATCTGCGACTTAACCAGATCCACGCCCGTGACCATCTCCGTCACCGGATGCTCCACCTGGATGCGCGCATTCATCTCGATGAAGTAAAGCTTCCCAGAGGTATCGCGCAGAAATTCCACCGTGCCCGCGCTCGAATACTTCAGCTTCTTGAGCGCCGCGACCACTTTATCGCCGATCTCCTTGCGCTTTGCCGCGTCCATCGCCGGCGACGGCGACTCCTCCAGCACTTTCTGATGCCGCCGCTGAATCGAACATTCCCGCTCGCCCAAATGGATCACGTCCCCGAATTTGTCTCCCAGCACCTGAAATTCGATGTGCCGCGGCCGCTCGATCAATCTCTCAAAGTAAACATCCGGGCACCCAAACGCCTGCCCCGCCTCATTCCGCGCCGTCTGGAACGCGGAAATCAATTCTCCCGCTCCGGTAACCATGCGCATGCCGCGCCCGCCGCCGCCCTCAGCCGCCTTGATCATCAAGGGATAGCCGATCTCCTTCGCGGTCTTGCGCGCCGCCTCTTCATCCGGTACTACTCCTTCGCTGCCGGGAATCACGGGCATTCCGGCATCGGCCATGGCCTGCCGCGCCTTGTCTTTTTCCCCCATCAAGCGAATGGCTTCCGGGTGCGGGCCAATGAACGTGATCTGCGACGCTTCGCACACCTCCGCGAAGTTCGCGTTCTCAGAGAGAAAGCCGTAGCCCGGATGGATGGCGTCCACGTTGGTGATTTCCGCGGCGCTGATTACTTGCGGGATATTGAGGTAACTCTCCGACGAGCGCGGCGGACCGATGCACACCGCTTCATCGGCAAAGCGCACGTGCAGAGAATTGCGGTCGGCTTCGGAATAAACAGCAACAGTGCGGACGCCCAGCTCTTTGCAGGCGGCCAGGATTCGCAGGGCGATTTCGCCCCGGTTGGCGATCAGAATTTTTCCAAACATCTCGCTGGGCGCGGGGCCATTTCTGCTCGCCTACTTCTTCCGCAGCGGATGTATGCCGAAAAGCGGCTCGCCGTATTCGACCGGCTGGCCGTTCTCAACGAAAATCCGCATCACTTCCCCAACCACGTCCGACTCGATCTCGTTCATCAGTTTCATCGCTTCGATGATGCACAAAACCTGGCCGGACTTCACCCGGTCGCCGGGACGCACGAAGGGATCGGCTTCAGGGCTGGGGGAGGCGTAGAACGTGCCCACGATGGGCGACTTGATCATATGCAGATCTTCGGCGCGGCCGGCTTCGGCCGGCGAAGACTCGCGAGCTGCGGCGGGTGCGGCCGACACCGCAGCAGGCGCAGCGGATGACGATGCAATGACGATTTCGGGCACGATCGCGGAGCGCAGCACCGATCCGGAGTTATGCGACGCCTTCTTCAGCCGGATACGGAAGCTGTCGCGCTCGTACTCGAATTCCTCGAGGCCGTGCTTGCCCATGAACTCAAGCACATGCTCGAGTTCCCGTAAATCGACGCCGGACGCCCCCGGGGCGCCACCGCCCTCTTTCGCTTTCTTCGATGCGGCCATTTAGAGCTCTAGGAATTCCTTAGGAGCGCGGGTCAGAACCTCGCCGCCACGCTCGCCGATTACGACGTCGTCCTCAATGCGGATTCCCCCCACGCCTTCGATGTAAACGCCCGGCTCGATGGTCACCACGTTGCCGGCCGTCAGCCGCGACGCTTCGCCGCGCGCAAGTCGCGGCATTTCGTGCACTTCCAGCCCCAGACCGTGTCCCGTGCTGTGTGTGAAGGCCCGCGCCAGGCCGTGACGGCGCAAGGTGCGCCGGGCCGCGGCATCCACGTCTCCTGCCTTTACACCGGGCGCTAGAGCATCGATGGCCGCCAACTGCGCTTCGAGCACTGCGTGGTACCAGCCGCGGATTTTCCGGGGCGCCCTGCCGACGAAAACCGTCCGCGTCATGTCACTGCAATATCCGCGGAGTATAGCACCCAGGTCCAGCACGACCAACTCGTTTTTGCCGATCTGGCGGCCTGTGGGCCGCGCATGCGGCAACGCCGAGCGTGGTCCGGCGGCCACAATCGACTCGAACGATGGTCCGGCCGCTCCCTTTCTCCGCATCCGGTACTCGGCCTCCGCCGCCAGCTCGCTCTCCGCAATTCCGGGCTGAACCAGCGCCACCACCTCGTCAAATACCTCGGCAATGAGCTTGGCGGCCTGCCTGATCTCCTCAATCTCGTGGGCATCCTTGACAGCCCGCAAATCCTCGACAGCGTTTGCATCCCCTTTCCACGCCACCTGCGCGCCCGCAGCCGCACGCAGCTGCTGGAACTGGCCCACGGACACCTTGGAGGGCGAAAAAAGCACCCGCTGCTTCCCCCGGCCGCGCCGTAGCATCGCTCCAACCTCACCCGCAAGCCCGCGCTTCGCGATGCGCACGCGCACGCCGTTTCCCGACACTTCTTCAGGCGCCTGAATCGCGTAGCGGCTATCGGTGACCAGTGTCGCGCTGTCCGCGCCGACAAGCAGAACGCCGCTGTCACCCGTGAACCCGGAGAGATACGCAATATTCGGAATATGCGTAACGAGAATGGCGTCGCCGCGGAGCCCTAAAATGCGAATCCGGAGCCGCTCGATGCGCCCCCGGATTCTGTTTCTTTCGAGATTGCGTTCCGTCAAATGGCCCGGCCCCCCGGCTCTCCCGTTAGTTCGGGAGAATTCGTGGAGTTAGGAAGAACAGCAGCTCCGACGAGGTCGAACTGACTGTCGAGTGCTTGAACAGGTTGCCGATTACCGGCAGGCTCCCCAACAGCGGCACCAGGTCAATCGAGGTCCGTTGCTGCGACACGATGATTCCGCCGATCACTAGCGTGGCGCCGTCGGAAACCAGCACGCGCGTATCCGCCTCCTGCGTGTCGATGGCAGGAATGCCTTCAACGCGCGGGATGGATTGATCGATCTGGTCGTTGGTCACCTTCACGTCCATGAAGATGGTGCCTTCGGCGGTGATCTGCGGCGTAACTTCAAGCTGCAGCACCGCGTCCACAAACTGCACGGAAATCGTGTTGTTGACGATGGTCTGCACGGGAATCTTGGTTCCCTGCTTGACGGTCGCCTTCTCGTTATTCTGCGTGATCACCCGCGGCTTCGAGAGCAGCTTGCCCACGCCCTTGTTCTCCGCCGCCGTGATGATGTAGTCGAGGGCGAAATTCCGCGAGGTGAAAAGGTAGCTGAATCCGCTCGTCGGCGAGCCTACTCCGAGGTTGGTCACGAACGGCATGGCCGGTGAGGTGCTCGATGATCCTCCGCCGGAGGTCACGATGAGAGGCGGCGTGGGAATTGGAGGCGTGCGATTGATGTTGCTCGTTCCCACCTCGCCGTTGCCGCCAACCACGTTGTTGCGGCTCGAGGTGCCCGCGGAAAAGGCCAGTTGCGTGCCCAGTTCGCGCGAGAAGCTGCGGTTTGCAGCCACCACGCGCGCTTCAATTTCCACCTGCTGCGATTTGCGGTCAAGCTGACGGATCAGGTTATCCACCACCGGCATCACCGCCGGAATATCGCGAATGATCAAAGTATTCGAGCGCGCATCGGAAATCACGTCGCCGCGCGATGAAAGGAATTTTTTCAGAGTGTTGGCCATATCGTCGGCCTTCGCATAGCTCAGCACGCGCGTGGTCGTCACCACATCAGCGGCTTCCGCCTGCGCCTTGGCCAGGTCGCGTGATTCCTCGGCTTCCTTCCTCACCGTCTCGCGCGTCGCGATGCGCAGCACGTTGCCTTCAAGCTGCTTCTCGAGATCGTTGTTCTTCAGCACGATATCGAGCGCCTGGTCCCACGGCACATCATCGAGCACGATCGTCAGGCTGCCCTTTACGTTCGGGTCCACCACGATATTCAGTCCGCTGATTTCGTGAATCAGGCGGAAGAAATCGCGCAGATCGACGTCCTTCAGGTTCACCGAAATCGGCTCGCCCGAATACTTTCCGGAAGCCGGTCCCGCAGCCGCCTGTCCATTGACCATCGGCGTTCGGGTCACTCCAGCGGGCTTAGTATCGTCGGCCGCGCCGGAATTCGGCTTGGTGGCTGCCGGCAGCGGCATCTTTGCCGGATCAGGAGATGCCAGCGCTGCGCCCGGCTGGGTCAGCGTCGCCGGCAAGACCACCGCAGGCGCCGCTACTCCGCCGGTCTCATGCTTCTGCGCTTTGCGCGTGCGCACGTTCGTGGTCGTAACCACCGGCTCCGCGTCATCGCTGCTCTGCGATTTCCCGGCGCCCTTGGCCACAAATTCCACGGTAACCGTATTCCCCTTCGCGCTGATCGTATACGGCGCTGGCGCACGCAGCTCAATCACCACTCGCGCCACATCCGGCGAGAACTGCGCCAGCCTCACCTGTCGTACTGGATCAAGATTGCTCGCGATATTGTGCTCGGAAGTCTTTACGTGTGTGCCCGAAAAATCCAGCACGATGCGATCGGGATTGCTGAGCCGCAACACGTGATAAGTCAACGGCCCGTCTCCGGTAACGTTCACGGCCGTATCGTTTCCGGCCTGCTCCAGGCGCACATGCTCAATCGCCGCACGCGCATCGGAATTCGTATTCGCGGCAACTGGCGCCGCGTCAGGCGTTTCGGAATCCGCGGAAGGCTTCGGCGCATCGTCCTTCTTCGCTCCTCCGCGCCCATTCGCCACCACCACGGTCAACTCGTTCGGTCCCTGGCGCTCCACCACCGGTTCCGCCACCGCGCTCATGCGCACTTCGATGCGTACCACGGACTTTTCGCCCGTCGCATAAGCGAGGACGCGATAGCCGCTCACCAGATCCGAATCCAGAATCTTCGCCGAGCTCGCTTGCGGCGCCGACACTCCGCTCAGATCCAGCACGAAGAGCGACCGGTTCGGCCGGCTCGTGGTGTATTGGAAAGGCGCCGTGGATTGCGCTACCAGCCGCACCACGCCGTCTTTCACCTCGCTGTCGAGCCGCACCACCGGCCGGGTCTCCGCCCGCGCCACGCCGCTCGACGCTATCAGGCTCGCCGCCAGAAGAAGGGCGAGTCCCCACGGTTGCCTTATGATCCTCATTGCTGCTCTCCTGCGCTCGAATAGAGTCGCTTGGTTACTTCGCGCTCGACCGGTTTCCCGAAAGCATCTTTCGTCGATTCGCGGAACACGACACCGTCCAGACTGATCTTTTCCACTTCGCCGTCGTACAGGCGATCGCCTTCACGGACGAAATAAACTCGCTGCTGCGGATTCGAGACCACCGCGATCATGCCGTTCTGCGATTTCACCGTCCCGTCCACGCGGATCTGCGCAATCACCAGTCCCGCTTTGCCCGGAGGCAGCGGAGGACCGGATTTGCGCATGGCCAGCAGCGAAAGGAACGGATCGCGACGCGGAGCGGCCGGTGCGGCCGTCTTCTCGGTAGCCGCCGCCTCGCCGGTCTTGGCCTTTGGCGCCGCGCCCTGTTTCTTCGCCGCCGGTTTTTGCGCCGCGACTTTGGGAGCAGCGGGCTTGGCCGTCGCCGCAGCCTTGGCCGTTTTCTTCTTGGCCGGTTTCGCGACCGGGGCCGAAGCTGCAGCGGGCTGCTGCGGAGCGCTGTCTTGCGCCAACAGCACGGGAGCAAGCCATATCGCCAGAGCGGCTATGGCTATCGTGTTCGCAATTGATTTTGCAAGTCTCATATCTCTCGTCCCTATCTCTTGGCAGGCGCCGCGGCCTTGGTTGCTGTGGGCGGCGGCGGCTGCTCGTCGGCGGGCTTGCTGAAATAGGTCGTCACCGTCATCGTGCCGGTCACCGTCGTCCCCGGAGTCATCTGGAACTGCGGCGCCGTGGTCGTCCCGATACCGCTCAGCTTCAAATCCCCGACGTTTATGATTCGCGACAGCCGGCTCAGCTTGGTGAAAAAGTCCAGCACCGAGTAATACGGGCCGTCCACTTCGAGATCGAAGGGCATCTCGTCGTGATAATCCTTCGGGACAATCGGCTTGGTGGTGATCTTTCGAATCGACACGCCGGAGGTGCTCGCCGCCGTTTGCAGCATGATGATGAACTGATCCACCTGTTTGTCTTCCGGCACGATGGTCTGCAGCGTGGCCAGCTGCTTTTGCAGCGCTTCCATCTCACTCTGCAATTCCACCCGGCGTTGCTGGTAGACCCGCAGATTCTGAACATCGGTTTCCAGCGGCCCTAGCTGCGCTTTGGCAGCTTTCAAATCGGCGCCCACTTTCGCCACCGGAGAAAATGGCGCCCACAGGCCCAGCAACACGATTAGAAATGCCACGCCCAGATAAATGAGCGCCTGGATCGGCCAGGGCCAGTCTCGGAACGGCGTTGCCATCGGTTTAGCTCCTGCCCTTCGGTGCCGGAGCCCCAGCCGCTGCGGGCGGCGTGGCGGCTGCCGGGGCCGTCTGAGCGCTGGCAATTTCCGCGCTCATCGTAAACGCGAAGGTCTGCACGGATTTCTCCAGATCGTTCTCCTTCGCTTCCTTGATCTCAATCTTGTCGAAATACCCGGAGCGCTTCATCTGCGTGATGAAGTTGGCCACCGCGTTCACCGAGCTTGCTTCACCCTCGAACGTCAGCGTGTTGCCCGCTTTCGAGAGCGACGTCAGCCACACACCGTCCGTGCGCGCCACCGTGCCCGCTACCGCGGTCAGCAGTTCCTGCCCGCCCGTGCGTCCCTTTTGCAGCTCTTCGATCACGTTGATCCGCTCTTGCAGAATCTGTTTCTCGCTTTCGAACTGCTGCACCTGCAGCCGGATCTGCTGCAGACGCGCTTTCTCCGCCTGAAGCTCGCTGATTTTTTGTTTCGTCTGCGTCAGTTCTTTATTCTGTCCGACGTAGATGACGAATAGCACGATAGCCGCTGCCGCCAGCGCTCCGATGAGCATCAGCACGCGTACTGTGGCTTCGACGGGTACCGCTTGTTTGGCGGCCTTGGGGCGCGCCTGGCCGAGTAAGTTGATCCGAATCATGGCTAGTCAAAACTCCTCAAAGCCAGGCCGACGGCGATGGCCAGCCGCGGCGCCATATCCCGGAGCTGGCTTTCGTCGAATTGACCCGGTGTTACACCGATCTTTCGAAATGGGTAGAGCTCCTCGACCGGCATCGCGAATTCCTCGCGCAACAGGTCGAGCAGGCCCGGGACGCGCGCCGTTCCGCCAGCCACCAGGATGCGTCGGATGTTTTCGCCGCTGGCCGTCGCGCGGAAGAAGTCGAACGTCTTCTGGATTTCCAAAATCAAAATGTCCGAGACCGAACGCAGAATCGCCGTCCGCTGCTCTTCGGAAACGCCCGCGTGCGTCCCGCCCATCTTCAATTTCTCGGCGTCTTCGAAGCTCAGGTCGAGTTCCTTCTGCAGCGCGTCGGTGTACTGGTTGCCGCCCACGGAGACGTCGCGCGTAAACAGCGGCGTCGAGCCGCGCACGATGTTGATGTTCATCACGCTCGCGCCGATATTCAGCAGTGCCACGACTTGTCCCGGATCAGGGTCGTAGTTGATTTCGAAGCAGTTTTGCAGCGCAAACGCGTCGATATCCACCACCACGGGCGTCTTCCCCGCCTGCGCCAGCACGTTCGTGTGATTCAGAATCTTGTCTTTCTTCACCGCCACCAGCAGCACGTCCATCTGGTTGTCGGTAGCCTCCAGCAACTGATAGCTCAGGTTCACATCCGCGATGTCGAAGGGAATGTGCTGGCTGGCTTCCATCTGCACGCGGTCGAAAAGCTCTTCTTCGCTCATCAACGGCATCGGCACGCGCTTCACGATCACCGAGTGGCCCGATACCGCTGTCGCCACTTCCTTCGATTTCGTTTTCTGGGTGTCGAAGATCGTGCTGATCTTCTCGGCCACCGATGGCGCGTCCATGATGGCGCCATCCACCACCGTGTCCTGCGCCAGGGACTCGATTCCAAAGCTGACGAGTTCGTAGCCCACCTTCGACTTCTTCAGCTCCACGGCCTTCACCGAGCTCGAACCGATATCGAGCCCGATCAGCGACCTTGTCTTTCCAAGATTGAACATCGCGCGGCCCCTCGCTCCCCGCTCCGCGATCCTCGCGGCCCGTTGTTCCAGTTGCGAATCGGGTGAATCCGTTTCCTACGGATGTCTTCTAGAACGATTCCCCGGTTCCCACGGCGGCCATGAATTCTGGCCAGCTTGCGCCCGCACAGTATATGAGTACTATGCCTGCCGGTACGCAGTGCTTTTTGTGTTTATTACATCCCTGACTCAGAGTGTCAAGCAGGGTGTTGCTGCGGTGCGCTGTTGGTTAAGAGCAAACTGGAATCACGCGAGGCAGATATCTACGAGCGCTGAAGTTGCAAAACTGTACCGATGGCCAGTGTCGATGCAAGATTTGCGGCCCTTTTCAGTCAAAAAGTGTCCTATGTTCCGCTGAAATCGCCCAGGTGGAGCTCCTTCCAAATTTCTGTGACCCGAACCTTCGTGGCCGCATCCATTTTTATTTCGTCCGGCCATCGCCCGGCGTATCCCTCACTGGCCCACTTCCGCGTAGCATCAATGCCCATCTTGGAACCGTAATCCTGCATCCGCGCCGCATGATCGAGCGTATCCACCGGGCCCATCACGAACTGCACGTCCCGCTCCGGGTCAATCGCGCACAACGCCTTCCACACAACCTCGCTCGAATTCTGAATATCCACGTCATGATCCACCACAATCACCACTTTCGTGAACATTGCCTGCCCCAGCGACCAAATCGCGCTCATGATCTTCCGCGCGTGCCCCGGATAGGACTTCTTGATCGCCACAATCATTAGATTCTGGAAAATTCCCTCCGCCGGCATCGCCACATCCACAATTTCCGGATACTGCATCTTCATCACCGGAAAAAACACGCGCTCAATCGCATGCCCCATCCAGAAATCTTCTTGCGGCGGCGGCCCGACAATCGTCGTCAGATAAATCGGATCCTTGCGATGCGTGATACACGTGATGTGAAACACGGGATATTCGCCCTCGAGCGAATAAAATCCCGTATGATCGCCGAACGGCCCCTCCGTTCGCGTCTCCGATAAATCCACGTAACCTTCCAGCACGATTTCCGCATTCGCCGGAACTTCCAGCTCATTCGTCTCGCAAGCCACCATCTCCACCGGCTCGCGCCGCAAGAATCCCGAGAACATGAATTCATCCATATCCGGCGGCACAGGCAGAATTCCCGCCAGCGCCGTAGCCGGATCAGCCCCGATCGCCACCGCCACATCCAGCTTCCCTTTTCCGCTGCGCGCCTTCGCACTCCGGTAATGCTCCGCCCCGTGTTTCTGAGTCTGCCAATGCATTCCGGTCGTGCGCTCATCAAAGACTTGCATCCGGTAGCAGCCAACATTCCGCTTCCCCGTCTCCGGATTCTTCGTAATCACCATCGGCCAGGTAATGTAGCGCCCGCCATCCTGCGGCCAACATTTCAATATCGGAAAGTAGTTGAGCGAAAAGTGATCCTTGCGAATCACGTCCTTGCAAGGCCCCGACTTTACGGTCTTCGGAAAAAACGAGCCGAGCTCCGCCAGCTTAGGCAGCATTTTCAATTTGTCGAAGAATCCCTGCGGCGATTGCATATTCAAATACGAACTAATCCTGTCGGCGATCTCCTCAAGACGTTCCACTTCCAGCGCCAGATTCATCCGCCGCGCGCTACCCACAGAATTAATCAGCAAAGGAATCCGCGAGCCCTTGGGCTTCTCGAAAAGCAGCGCCGGCCCGCCAGCCTTCGAAACGCGGTCGGTAATCTCAGTAATCTCCAGCACCGGATCAACTTCCGCACTTATCCGCCGCAGCTCCCCAGCCTTCTCCAACCGCGCTATAAACTCCCGCAAATCCCGATAAGCCACGAACCCTCCGCCATCAATAACGATCGCGCGCTCTACAAACCGCACACTCTAACACGCCCAGCCACCGGAGTTCATTCCGGACGCTTTTAGGTGGCAGCTCCCGCATTTATGCGGGGGAGGAGCGATTCAGCGCTCCGGAACGACCTTCGCCGTTAGGACGCGCTTTAGCGCTGGGCCTTTCGTAGCAAGCCCACCAAGCAAACCCACACAAACTCTCGAACGACCAAACTTCTTGCCGTGCCGCCGCACTCTCGCACGCTCGAATCCCCTCCCGCCCACCGCCCTTTCATTGACTCACCCATCTCACCTCCGTAATATGTTGCCGCTCATCGCCCAATCATCCACAAATGCTCGGACAAACCATCTCGCACTACCGCATCGTCGAAAAACTCGGCGGCGGAGGCATGGGCGTCGTCTACAAAGCCGAGGACGTAAAACTCGGCCGCTTCGTAGCACTGAAGTTTCTCCCCGACGAAGTCTCCAAAGATCCGCAGGCCCTCGCCCGCTTCGAGCGTGAAGCCAAAGCCGCCTCAGCCCTGAACCATCCCAACATCTGCACCATCCACGAAATTGATGACCAGCACGGCCAAGCCTTCATCGCCATGGAATTTCTCGATGGCCAAACTCTGAAGCATCGCGTCGCCGCGCGTTCGCTCGATCTCGACACCATCCTCTCTCTCGCCATCGAAGTCGCCGACGCGCTCGATGCTGCACACGAACAAGGGATCGTCCACCGCGACATCAAGCCGGCCAACCTCTTCGTCACCAAGCGCGGCCACGCCAAGATTTTGGACTTCGGCTTAGCCAAGCTGACGCTCCGCAGCGCAAGCCCCGCCGAAGGCGCTACCGCCACACTTCAAGACAAGCCCATCAGCGAAGAGCATCTCACCAGCCCCGGCGCAACTCTCGGCACAATTGCTTATATGTCCCCCGAGCAAGTCCGCGGCCGCGACCTCGATGCCCGCTCCGATCTCTTCTCCTTCGGCGCCGTGCTCTATGAAATGGTCACGAGTACAGTGCCGTTCCACGGCGAAAGTTCCGGCGACATCTTTGACGCCATCCTCCACGCCAATCCCGCAGCGCCCGTGCGCCTGAATCCCCAAGTTCCCGCGGATCTCGAGCGCATCATCCACAAAGCTCTCGAGAAGGATCGCGATCTCCGTTATCAGCACGCCTCCGAAATGCGCGCCGACCTGAAGCGCCTCAAGCGCGAGACCGAATCCGGCCGCGCAGTTCCCTCCTCTGGCACCTCCCCCGCACTCCAGTCAGGAACTTCGCTGTCCGCATCGTCCAGCGCGGCTCTGCCAGCTTCTGCCACCGCATCCTCCAGTTCCGTTCTCATCGCCGAAGCCCGTCGGCACAAGCCTGCTTTAATCCTCGCCGTTGCGGTGGTCGTAGTGCTCGTCGCCGCCGCCGCATTCGGCCTCTACAAACTCCTCGGCCGCAACGCCCCCTCCATCGACACTCGCAACATCAACATTCGCCCGCTTACCGACCACGGACAAGCCGTCGGCTTTGCCGCCATTTCCCCCGATGGCCGATTGGTGGCTTACGGCCGGCGCGAAGGCGACCGCAGTTTGCGCGTAAAGCAAGTCACCACCGGCAGCGAGGTCACCGTCGTTCCCGCGCAGTCCGGTTTCTTTGGCGGGGGCGCAACTTTCAGTCCCGATGGCAACTATCTCTATTACTTCCATGACGATCCTGCGAACCCCAACAACAAGAATCTCTATACCGTTCCAGCCTTGGGCGGAGCTTCGCGGCAAGTCGTTTCTGATGTTGCCAGCGCGGTTGCGTTTTCACCCGACTCCAAACGCATGGTGTACCGCCGCGTGTTGTCCGACAAAGGTGAAGATCAGCTCCTGATCGCAAACCCGGACGGCAGCGGCGAGGAAATCATGTATCGGAATCAATCCGGGTTCAGCTTACTCGGTGACCCGTCGTGGTCGGCGTCGGGCGACTTAATTGCCATAGGTGCCGTAAAACTTGAAACGAACTCCCTCACATCCATCCTGGTGCTTACTCCGCAAGGCAAGCCGGTAAAGACTTTTCCTCTTCCGATGATCGTTGCGGCGGTTGCTTGGCTGCCTGATTCGTCCGGCATTTTCTTCCTTGGCGGCGAGAGATCGAACGGGCTGCGCGCACAAATCTGGTTTCAGCCATATCCGGAAGGTAAGCCATTCAAGATCAGCAACGACCTGAATCAATACGCCTCGTTAAGCATCACCGCGGACGGAAAGTCACTCGTCACCACCCAGGAACGCGAGGCCGCGACCATTTACGTCGGCGACTCGCCAACCGTCCTGAACGACAAGATCACCTGGAAGCTCGCACCCATCTCCTCCGAGCAAGCAACTGGTTACTTTCTTTCTTGGACCGCTGCCGGGAAACTCGTGCAGCTCGACGTTGCGAGCCACCCGTTTATCACCGCCGCCGATGGCAGCAACCGCGTTCGTTTGCTCGAGAGTGACGATGCCGTCATCTTCCCGACTCCGTGTGGTCCGGCGGACCTGATCGTCCTGACCAGGCTTTCGGAAGATAATTCGGTCAATCTGTGGCGACTGAACAGTTCGACCGGCGAATTAAAGCAGATCACCTTTGGACGAGGAAACACGCAGCCGACCTGCACACCCGACGGCAAATGGATTTTCTACCTCAATTTCGAGGGGGTCAGTCGCATATTTAAAGTATCCATTGACGGAGGCAAGCCGGTGGAGATCGTCCGCGGAAATGTAAATCTCCCGGTGGTTTCCCCTGACGGGACCTTACTGGCTTATGGCAGGACTGACGGTCAGGGAGCCAATTTAAAGTCGAAGATTGTCGTGCAGAAGCTAGAAGGCGGCGCCACCGTAAATGAGATCGAAGCTCGTGCAAATTACTTTGCTCTGAAGTGGACCGCGGATGGACACGCGCTTACCTACGTTCAGAATACCACGGGCAATACACAAAACGTGTACATGCAGCCCCTCGCGGGCGGCGCCCCGATCCAGCTGACTCACTTCGACTCCGAGCCTGCGGTGGTCTCCGATTATGCCTGGTCCCGCGATGGCAAAAAATTCGCCGTCACCCGCGCCCGCTACAACGACACCGACGTAGTAATTTTCACCGGCTTCAAATAGACCAAGCGCCCTAATCGAATTTCCCGCGCACGCCGCCGCACGTTTCTCCGCGCTCTTGCACGCCATTTCTCCTGAATGTTATTCTTCGCTTGTCTCAAGGAACGAGCGGGAGTGGTTCAGTGGCAGAACGCGAGCTTCCCAAGCTTGAGATGAGGGTTCGATTCCCTTCTCCCGCTCCATACTCACGCTAGCGCCTTCGGCACGGCTTCTCCCCATCGTCCCTGCGCTCGCAGAATCAGTTCGACTACTTCGCGCGCCGCGCCGTGCCCGCCGCCGGCCCGCGTCACGAAATGTGCCGCGCGCTTCACTTCCTCGACGGCGTTCGCCGTAGCCACCGCCAGCCCCGCGCGCTGTAACAGCGGCAGATCGGGCAAATCGTCGCCCAGATAAGCGGTCTCAGCATCGCCGGCCTCGCTCAAGCGCTGGCATTCCTCATACGCCTCGAGCTTCTTCGCGCGCCCCTGCATCACGAAATCCAGCTTCATCTCTTTCGCCCGCTGCGCCGTAGCCGCAGAATTCCGCCCGGTAATCACGCCGGTCTTGATTCCCATGATGTGCGCGAGCGTAAGCCCCGCCCCATCATGCGCATCGAATATCTTCAACTCACTCAAATCCCCGCTAACCATCTTCGAAATCAAGCACACGCTTCCGTCCGTCAACGTCCCGTCCACATCCATCAATAAAAGCTTGATGCGCCGAGCCCTCTTCATCACGCTGGCCGGCACGCGCCCGGAATTCTTCGCCAAGTGCACCTCCGGCCGCCAAGGTTAACACGCGCTACTTCCCTCCCCAATGCTTTCGCGTAGCCACACCACTTCGCACGAAACCCAACGCAGCCCCAATTGCAAGCCTGCACGGATGCGCGTATGTTGTAACCAATCTTGTGGTTCCCGCTTTCCTGACGATTTTATATTTTGGGGAAAATACAGGTCCGCGAATTGATTCTCGAGGTGCAAATATGAAGTCAGCGATCTTCTCAGCCCTCCCGTTGGCGATCATTTTTCAAACTGCCTTCATTCTCGTGGGTTGCCGGACGACTCCACAGAGCGGACTTGCAGGAAAGTGGCAAAACGCCGATGGAACCTACGTTGTCGATTTCCGCTCGTCAGGAGATTGTTCCGTTCGATTTTACTTGCAGGGACATGAGCTTGGCGGTCCATGCGCCTATACCGTTGACAAAGATGACATAACGCTACGCTGGCACCGGCCGGAACCCGGCGCGTCCGACGACTCAAAAAATGCTTCGGTGAAGTGGCACTACACATTGACGGGCGACGTGCTGACCGCCACTGTCTCGGGCAATTCGGTGACTTTTCAACGAGCCCACTAAATCCACCAGACCTGACCCAGGATCGCATCCTGCCTTCGACGACCTTCCGCGCCCGTGTGCTATATTTTCGAGCCGCTCAAGGAACGCCGGAATGTCCGAAGCCCCTGCCATCGAAGCGCGCGAACTGACCAAATCCTACGGCAACTTTCGCGCGCTTGATCGCGTCTCCTTCTCCATTCCGCGCGGACAAATTCTCGGCTACCTCGGGCCCAACGGCGCCGGTAAATCCACCACCATCAACATGCTCGTCGGGCTCCTCTCGCCTTCCGAGGGCAGCGTCTTCTTTCACGGCCAGGAATTCCGCCGTGACGACGTGGCCCTGCGCCGCCGCATCGGCTACGTTCCCGAAACCGGCGGCTTCTACGAAACGCTCACCGGCTTCGAATTTCTGCAGATGATGGCTCGCCTCTATCACGTCGACGAGGCCACCGCCGAGCGCAAGGCCCGCGCGTTCCTGCAACTCTTCGATCTCGAGCGCGCCATGCACCAACGCCTCGCCACGTATTCGAAAGGCATGCGCCAGCGCGTCCTGGTCTGCGCCGCGCTGCTCCATGATCCCGATCTGATTTTTCTCGATGAGCCGCTCACCGGCCTGGACGCCAATACCTCGCTTCTGCTCAAAGACTTGATCCGCCAGTTGGCGCACGATGGGAAAACGATCTTCTACACCTCGCACGTCCTCGATGTCGTCGAACGCCTCTGCGACCGCGTCATCATTCTCGACCACGGCAAAATCGTCGCCGACGGTACGATGGAGGAGTTGCGCCACAAGGTGGCCAACTCGACCCTCGAAGATATTTTCACGCGGCTGACTCACGAAGAAGACCTGGCGCCGCGACTGGCGCGATTCCGCGAGCTGATGAAATAATTCATGGCCGCCGATTCTCCGCTGATCGAGTCCCGCAATGGTCTTGTCTCGAGATGCTTCCGCGCCGTGGGCATCGATGCCGAACAATTCCTTGTCCTGCTCCGCATTTCCCTCTGGATCGACTTTCGCGGCTCGGCGCAGGCGGTGATGGCAGGCGCCTCGAGCGATAATCCGTTGAAAGGCTCGCTGGCTCTCTACGGGCTTCTCAGCGCGCTTCCTGCGATCCTCGTATTCGTAGCTCCGGTCGAAGTATTCGTCCGCGCCATCATGGCCTTCAATATGCTCTTTCTGTTGATGATCATGCTCGTCGACTTTGGCGTCACGCTCGTCGTCGCCGACGACATACGCGTGGTCGGCTGGCGTCCGATCAATTCGCGCACCTATCTCGCAGCGCGGCTGGCGAACACCATCATTCTCATCTCCATGTTCGACCTAGCGCTGTTCCTAGTCCCCGCCATCGCCGGCATGTTTGCCCGCGGCTCCTCACGCTGGTTCCCACTTATCTTCTTGCCCTGCGCGCTGTTCGCCGGCGTTTTCGTCTGCGGCGTGGTGGCGGCATGCTACACGACGCTCCTCCGCTTGTTCAGCCCGGCGCGATTCCGCGCCGCCCTCAACGCGTTTCAAGTCGCGTTCATGACGCTTCTCGTTTTGGCCGGTCAAATCGGTCCGCACGTTCACGACCACCGGCCTCGCAACCCGCTCAATCCGCTAGATGCCGCCGCGTGGACCTGGGCCGACATCCTGCCTTCGAATTGGTTCGCCGCGCCGGTCG
The DNA here is from genome assembly GCA_963812645.1 of uncultured Acidobacteriota bacterium. GTDB lineage: Bacteria > Acidobacteriota > Terriglobia > Acidiferrales > UBA7541 > Palsa-147. Next base: position 129,514 of record CAWEVU010000006.1, on the reverse strand, counting down.
AGCTTCTTCTGCGCGGACCTTCACAACGCACGCTCACGCTGAGCGCCCTCGCCGTCGTTGCCACTCTCGGCCTTTTTGCTGCGCTTCTCGGAACGCTTTCGCTCGACTATCTCGAGAAAGTTGCGTCCGCCGGCGAGGCCTCTTCCTCCGCGATCGGCGTCAATCGTGGCGTCGCGCTGTGGCGCCGCGCCGTGGCGTTTGCTTTGCGTTCACCGGAAGAACGCGTGATGTTCGATTTCACCCGGCAAATTTTCCTGCGCGATCACAAGGTCCGCTTGCGCGCTTATCCCAGTCTGGCCTACGCCTTTGTTCCCGGGCTGCTCATCCTGTTACAGTCCGAGCGCAGCGAGCATTTCATGCTCTTGGCGCCCGCCGCGATTCTCGGCTTTCTTCCCATTCCCTTGCTGACCCAGTTTCCTTATTGGGGCGAATCGCACGGCGAATGGATCTTCGCGATGACCGGCTTCGAATCCATTCCCAATCTCGCTGTGGGTATCAAAAAAGCGATTCTCTTCACCTTTCAACTTCCCGCGCTCATCGTTTTCTCCATCCCGCTTTTCTTCCTCGCCGGGCCGCTCCCGGCCTGCGCCGCCATCGTCCTCGCGCTCGGCGTAGGCATTTTTATACTCGAACTCGCGTTTCTACTCCTCACGCCGGGGCTGCCGTTTACGCAGGAACTTCGGCCCGGGGGCGCGGCGGGCACGATGGCGTTTAGTCTCGGCTCGCTCGTGGCGCTGGGTATCATCGCCGTAATTCTTTACGTTTTCGCGAATACCCCGGCGCGGATTGCGGTCATCGGCCTGATTCTGATTTTCGGCGGAGTGGCCCTCGATCCCGCGGGCAACGCGCGCTTCACGGTGGAAGAACCAGCGGCATTTCGCAGCTCGGGAACGAATTTGTTTTCGTGATCGCCGCCGTGCCGCGATTTTGCAAAAAGAGGCCCGGCTGAAGCGCGGGCCCTACGACCGGCTTCAGAACAACTGCAGCGTCCAGAGATCGTGGATGTGCACGACGCCTTCTAGGCGGCGGTCGGCGTCCACGACCAGCACCGACGTGATGCGCTTTTCTTCCATCACTCGCAGGGCGCTGGCGGCTAATTCGCCGCGGCCGAGCGTTACCGGATTTTTGCTCATACATTCTGCGGCGGTGAGATGCAGCGCGTCCTGCGGACGCTGCTGCATCATGCGGCGCAAGTCGCCGTCGGTGATGATGCCGAGCAACTTTCGATCGCCGTCCACCACCGCCGCGAGGCCGAGGCCTTTGCGGCTCATTTCGTAAATCACGTCCGGCATCGTCGCGCCCGGGGCGACGCACGGCAGATTTTCGCCGGCGTGCATCAGGCTCTCGAGACGCCGCAGCCGCTTGCCCAACTTTCCGCCGGGATGTAGAGCGGCGAAATCCTCTTCCTTGAATCCGCGGCGCTCGAGAAGCGAGATTGCCAGCGCGTCGCCCATCGCGAGCGCGGCCGCCGTCGAAGCCGTGGGCGCGAGATTCAGCGAGCACGCTTCTTCTTTCACGGCGATATCGAGGACCACGTCGCTCGCTTGCGCCAGAGTCGAGCGCGGCTTGGCGGTGAGCGTCACCAGCCGAATGCCGAGGCGCTTTAGCGTCTCGAGCAAATCGAGCAGCTGTTCGGTCTCGCCGCTCGACGAAATCGCCACCACCACATCTTCGGCGACCAACATTCCGAGATCGCCATGCGCCGCTTCGGCCGCGTGCAAGAAAAGCGACGGCGTTCCTGTGCTCGCGAATGTCGCGGCGATCTTCCGGCCGATCAGCCCTGACTTGCCCATGCCGGTGACGACGACGCGGCCCTTACAGCGATACAGCAGTTCGACCACTTGCTCAAATCGCGCGTCGAGCCGCTCGATCAGCCCGGCGATCGCTTCGGCTTCGATGCGCAGCACGCGCTTGGCGGTTTCGAGGCTCATGCCTTGTCCCACGCGCGCACCAGCTTCGAAATTTCCATCAAGCGCTTCACCAGCGGCGTGAATTGCTCGAGCGGCAAAGCATTCGAGCCATCCGAGAGCGCCTTCGCCGGATTGTCGTGCACCTCGACGAAAATTCCATCCACTCCCGCGGCCACGCTCGCGCGCGCCAGCGGCTCGATAAATTCCGGCTGCCCACCGCTCGATTTCCCGTCCGCAGCCGGCAGCTGCACCGAATGCGTCGCGTCGAAGACGACCGGGTAGCCGAGTTTCTTCATCGTGGGAATCGAGCGCATATCCACGACGAGATTTTGATAGCCGAACGAAGCGCCGCGCTCAGTCAAAATAATTTTCTCGTTGCCAGTGCTCGCTACTTTTTCAGCGGCGTTCGCCATTTCCGCGGGCGCAACGAATTGGCCCTTCTTGATGTTCACCGCTCGCCCGGTCTTCCCCGCCGCCACGAGCAGATCCGTTTGCCGGCAAAGAAACGCCGGAATCTGCAGCACGTCGCAAACTTCCGCCGCCGGCGCCACTTGCGAGACCTCGTGCACGTCGCTGAGTATCGGCAACCCGGTCCGCTTGGCAATCGCCGCGAGAATCCGCAGGCCCTCCTTTAAGCCCGGCCCGCGGTAGGACGAAACCGAAGTGCGATTCGCCTTGTCGAATGACGCTTTGAAAATCAGCGGCACGCCAAGTTCGCCAGCCGCCGCGCCGAGCCTCTCGGCGAGCATCGAGGCATGCGCCTCGCTTTCGATCACGCACGGGCCTGCGATTACGAAGAGTGGAGCGCCCGGGCCCAGCGCGACCTTGCCTGCCGAGAATGTTCGCGGTGCCATGATGGTAAGCGGTGTGGATTCTATAGGAATGTCCTACAGGGGCACAACGCTTGCGGGGAGCGATGAATTCGAAATCCGCTGGTGCGCGTTTTTGTTTCGGTTAGAACTGGCCTCCTTCTTTTATTTTCAGTCAGTTACGGACGATTTTAATTGAACACATGTTTCGGTTAGAAATGGCGATTTGTTGTTGGGTTGGCAGTGGGTCACACCGCAGAGACGCAGAGTGCGCGGAGATTAGAGCAGTGGTTTTGACACGATTAGAAATGGCCTCCGTCGTTTGTTTTGTTGGAGTTACGGCGATTTCTAATAAATTCGCACGCGATTAGAAATGTCAGTTCGTGGCCTGGTGTGCGGAGATTCGCGGCGAAAACCGCCGGCAAGCTGCCGGGGGTACGGAGAGTGCGGCGATTCGAGATCTTGGGTTCTGTTCCGCTGTTTCGAACGGGCGGAAAGAAAAGAGGGCCGAACACTGGGAGGGCTGAAGACCCTCCCCTACAAAGACGCTGCATCGCTGCTTGATCCTCCAGATTGTGGACTTCTTGGGGCGCACTTCTAGCTGGCTCAGAAGAGCCAGCCCCGCGCTTAGGGACTGCGCACTACCAAACTGATTTTACTGTATGAGTACCTAACTGTCAATAATAATTCCGAGCCAAAATGAATCGATCGGACACAAAGTTCAGAAGCACGGAGACGCGCCTCGGCGTGGCGCTCATGGCTTCGCTCGCGAGCGAAGATTCAGAGGGAATGGATGGCTCACTTCACGATCAGTGTGAGCGACTCGCTGTGACTATGGGTGCCGTCCGTCGCGGTCAGCTGCAGCGTGTACGTCCCAGCGGGAGTCTTCTGAGTCGATCCGGAATTCCCGCCGGAGTTTACACCTCCACAGGCGAAGATGCCGACGGCAATTCCCAATGCCACGATCAACAATAGCGGCAATGGTGCCACTCTCGCGAATGCGACCATCACAGGCCGACGGGGACACGCTAGAACCGTTGCCGCCAGCAACCCGAGAACAATCAGCCCGATCGGAAAGCCAGGGCGGAAATTTAAATTCGGCGCTGCTGCGGCTGTTTGCGTCGCGACGCTCACGGCGAAGTTCGCGGACTGCCCGGATGTGAGCGGAATGGAGGACGGCTGGACAGTGCAGCTTGCGTTGGCCGGTACGTTTGAGCACGTGAACGTGACCGTGCCCGAATAGCCGGTGGCAGCAGTGAGCGAGAGGTTGTATGTGGCGGTGGCGCCTGCGGCAACCGTTTGGCTGGTGGCGCCGGAGCCGCCCGAGCCGAAAGAGAAGTCCGTGCTGACGGCCACGCCAGATAAGCTGACGGAAATCCGCGGAGTAGTGGGATCGTCGGTAGCGATTTTGAGCATTCCTGAAATATTTCCGGCGGTTGAAGGCGTGAAGGTTACAGAGAACTCACAATCCTGGGACGGCTGAATTGGCACGTCGCAGCCGATCTGCGTAAACGCGAAGCCCTGCGAGATTGTCGTATGTACGAGATCAACGTTCATTTCAAGCGTTCCAATGTTGCCGACGAGAACATCTTGATTCGGGCTCGTTTGCCCAACTGGAGTGGGGCCGAATGAGAGACTTGACGGCTGAACGCTTACTTCCGGGGCCAAGCCGAGGCCGAGGAGAGGAAGGATAGTCTCGGGAATTGGCGCATTGGATTGAAGCGTGAGTAGGGCTGAAACATTTCCACTCATCGTCGGCGCAAAAGACACAGTGAGCGTGCAGGACGCTCCTGCCGCGACGGGCTGCGAGCAACCATTTAAATTGGCCGGAACACTGAAGACAGGATTCGAGCTCTGGATTGAGCTGATGTTAAGGCTTAACGTACCACAGTTGGTGATGGTCAACGTCTGGCTCGCGCCTGTCCCAACAATTCCGGGCAGGACCAGACCCGCGTTCGCCGGATACGAGATGCAGAGGAGCGGCGCGCTGCCGTTCGGATCAATCGCCGCCGCGAACGCGAAGCCAAAATTATCATTTCCCTGCTGCGGCGGCGTTACAGCGGGCAAGTAGGCGCCGGGTGTAGTGAAGAGGTCGTCTCCGGTGAGGCCCGCGAAGTGCACAATTCCGCTTGAGTCCAGAGCAATTCCAAGGACTTGAGACCCAGTCATTGGTCCGGCAAAAAAGGTCGAAAACAGGACTGTATTCCCGCCGGGATTGAATTCGGTCACGAATCCGTTGGGAAGATTGGAACCGAAAGCCGAGCTAGGGATCGTCAGCAAGGGATGCGCCAGCGGAAGTTGTGGATCGCCCGTAAAACCTGCCAGCCAGATGTCTCCGGAAGCGTCGAGAGTAATTGCCTGGGTGGTCGTAAAGAAGGGCCCATTCGAGAAACTGCCATAGAAGAAGCTGGAGTACAGTAATTGGGCGCCGGCCGCATCCAACTCAGACACGAAGGCCGGACAACATGAATCCGCGGGTATGGGACCTTCGAAGGCATTTGGAGTGGTGGGATAATTGGAGGAAACGTTGTTTCCAGTTACAAAAGCGTCGCCGTCGGCGTCCACGGTGATCCCCGAAGAAACTCCCTGATCGCCGAGGAATGTGGAGTAGGAAAGCGAGGAAGCATCGGGCGACATTTTGGCCACGAATGGCGCCGCATACGGCGCTGTGCCGGGAATAGACGTCTGATAAGCGCCGCTGGATGTCGGCCACAGAGTTCCGGCGGCGCCGGTGACATAAGCGCTGCCCTCGGAGTCAACTGCAATTGCGGTTGGACCGATGAATCCCCCGCCTCCGTTCTGGGGTGCCGCGTCGCCGAGGAATGCACTATAGCCGATGGTTCCATCGGTCAGGAATTTGGTCACATAAACGACATTCTTTGGGTACGCGGGGGCAACATTATTCAGCGCGCCGGGCGTGACGGGAAATACAGATGAATCCGTCCAGCCGGTGAGGTACGCGCTACCGTCGCTGTCAAGCGCCACTCCGTTTTCATAGGTTGATGAAGAGTCGCCGGGTTGAGCACCGCCGCCGATAATACTCGAGTAATTGAGAGAGGAACCATCAGGCGAGAGTGAGGTGATAAAGGCCCAGCGCGTTCCGACCCCGGGGAATCCCGAGGAAACCGGGTTCTTGACGGGAAAATCGGCGGATTCAGTATAGCCGGTGACGATGGCGTCACCCTGACTGTCCACTGCGATTCCAAACGGCTGGTCGTAATCGCTGCCGCCCAAGTATGTTGAGTAGACGGCGCTTGTTCCTTCCGGATTAAGTTTCGTGATGACCGCGTCGGGCAACTGGGCAGCACACGATGCGCAAGTCTGTTGAAAAGCTCCGGGCGTTACGGGATAGGTTCCGAACACCTGTCCGGCGATGTAAGTGTTTCCGGAGGCGTCCGCCGTCGCAGCGCCGAAATACAAGAAAGTATCTGCTACGTAGGTTGAATAGCTCAACACTGGATCGATGATTAGAGGACGGGAATGGTCGTACGGGCCGATCGCGAAGACGATCTCGTTCTTTGCCAGAAGCGCGAAGCGGCCGCGGCGCTGCGAGCGCGCGGAGCCTGCTGGCTGATAGACGTCGGGCCTCCGCAGGATTAGCGTGCCACCGGCTAAGGCTACTCTTGCGCTTCCGTCGGCGGCAATCGTGATTTGTTTTGCGCCTTCTAGGCGCATTTTGATCCGTTGGAGATTTCCTCCCGGGGCTACGACGAAATCATGCTCGAACTCCTGCCCTGTCCCGTAGACAACGAGATCGATTCCGGGATACAGGCCATCGTATTTTACGCGGCTATAGTTTGGGATGTGCGTGTGCCAACGCCCGGAATCACGGCCGAGAATGTAATTGGATTCGCTGGGCTGGCGATCTACGGCCTCGATGTTGGCCCCTGGGTCGGCATTGACGAAGTCGATCGAAAGGCCTTCCGATGCGCGGAGCGAAGTGCGGAACTCGAAGTCCATCCCCAATGGCCGAAGGCTGAGGCTGGCGTTCGCGGCGCGGGCTACAAAGCGGGAGACCTGCGGCGCCTGGCCCTGATTCGGCTCGAATGCAACGGGGAGCTTGAGGTTGGTGAGCGGGGGATGCGAAGGCTTTGGCGCTTGAGCCAAAGCTGTCGCCGCAGCGAGAGGTATGATCGTGCTTGCGGCGAGGACTTGTATCAAAGTAGCGCATCGCAGCATGGGCTGGACTCCTACTGCCGCGGTGCTGACAGATCCACAATCCTCCCGGCTACAGCCGGAAGGAATAGGCCGACGTCATACTAACCAGACGGCAGATTAATGGGAGGGGAAGTATATACGAAGTAACGGGCAGCCGGCGGATTTTTTCTGCAGCAAGCTCCTCTTGCCGAGCGAACCAGGATCACAAGCTACGGCGCGGGGCGCGTTATTCGTAGCGCAGGGCTACGGCGGGATCTACGCGCAGGGCGCGCCAGGCTGGGATGCTGCAGGCGGCGGCTGCGATGACGGCGAACAGGATCGCTACGGCGCTGAATATGATGGGATCGCTGGTTTTCACGTCATAGAGGATCGACGCCATGGTGCGCGTCACGGCCAGCGCGGCTAGCGCGCCGGCGGCGATACCTATCGCCGCAACTTTCAATCCTTCGCCCACTACCAGCTTCACTACTTGACGGGGACTGGCGCCGAGCGCCATGCGGATGCCGATTTCATTCGTGCGCTGCGCGACGGAGTGCGCCATCACGCCGTAAATTCCGATGGCGCCGAGGAAAAGAGCGAGCACACCGAAGAAGCCGGCGAGTTCACTGAGGACCAAGTTGGGGGCGACCGCGTCCTTGATGAGAGTATTGAGGTAATCGACCTGCGAGACGGGTTGCTGCGCGTCCACGGACCAGATGGCGTCGCGCATGGCAGTGGGGAGTGCGGAGTTCGTGCCGGAGGAGCGCACGACGATGCCAGCCGAACGACTGGGCGCCTGCGCAAACGGAAGGTAAAACTCGCGGCGCGGCTTTTCGCTCATCTGAAATAGTTTTACATTGCCGACCACGCCGATGACGGTGACAACGAAGCGGTCATCGCCATAAGCCAGTTGTTGGCCGACCGGATCGGAGTCCGGCCACAATTGTTGCTTGAGGCGTTCGCTAATGATCGCAACTGGAGTTGCGCCGGAATTGTCGGTGGCGTCGAATGCGCGCCCTTGATGCAGCGAGATGCCCATAGTGGAAAAGTATTCCGGGGTGACGGCGGCGTACTGAGAGTAGAGCGTATCGTTCGGCGCAGGCGCGGGCCGGTCGGCGCGAGAGACTTTCGCGAATTCTCCCGCCCGCGAGAAAGGCACCACCTGGCTCACGGCGGCGGACTCGACCTGCGGCAGAGCGCGCATGCGCTCGAGGGCTTGATCATAGAAGGCGCGGATTTGAGCGTCGCTCGAGTACTTGCCTTTCGGCAATTCGAGCTGTGCGGTGATCAGATTGGCCGGGCGGAAGCCGGGATCGGCCATCACCATGTGAACGAAGTTCTGCAGAAGCAGCCCCGTGGAAATCAAGACGACGACAGCGACGGCAATCTCGGCGATCACGAATATGCGCCGCGTCCGCGATCCGCGCCGCCCGCTCGATGCCTGGCCGGAACTCTCTTTCAACATGCGATTCAAATCGAGCTTCGAGGCTTGCAGCGCGGGGACGAACCCGAAGATGATTCCGCAGAGACCCGCGATGCCCAGCGTGTAGCTAAGCGTCACCCAATCCAGTTGGACATGACCGTAATTGACCAGGTATCCGCGCACGCGATCGGGAATCAATGAATCGACCCACGACATTCCCAAGGTGCCGAAAAGCAAGCCTGCCAGACCGCCCTGCGAGAACAAGATGACCGATTCGGTGAGAAGCTGGCGCGCAATGCGGCGGCGCGTGGCGCCGAGCGCACTGCGTACCGCCAATTCCTTCGCGCGGCCGGTAGCCCGTGCGAGCATCAGGTTGGCCACATTGACGCAGGCGATCATCAGTACCAGGCCGACGATCCAGAAGCAGACCATGATTTGATCGCCGCCTTCGTTCCTCAGGATCTCTTGGCGCAGCGAACTGAGGGAAAATTCCTCATTCTGGTTTGTCGCCGGAAATTGCTGCTCGAGACGGCGCGAGACGGCGCTGAACTGCGAGTTGGCTTCGCGGAGGTTGATTCGATCTTTTAACCGCCCCACTAAGATGTAGCCAGCGCCCTCGCGTGCAGCACGTTGCGAATCGGTCCACGCCATCGGCGTCCACAGATTTGCCGCGCCGGTCATTGGAAACTGGAAATTTGCCGGGGCCACTCCGATCACCGTGTAGGCTTCACCGTTGACCGTGATTGCGCGGCCGATAATTTGCGGATCTGCTGCGAAGCGGCTGGCCCAAAGTCCGCGGCTGAGAATTACGACGTGATTTGCGCCGATGCGGTCCTCTTGCGGCAAAAACGTGCGGCCGAGAATGGGCTTGATGCCAAGAGTTTCGAAGAAGCTCCACGTGACGCGGGCGCCGGCAATGCGTTCAGGCGTCCCGTCGCCGGTGAGATTGAAATCGCCGCTATCGACGGCCGCGAGCGATGCGAGCGCCGGAGACTGTTCGAAAAGAGAATAATAATCGCCCGGAGTGATGCCATTGGCGGTCCATCCCTTTTGGCGGTCGTGCGCATTTGCAATTACGAGCTGCTCGCTGTGCGGATATGGGAGGCCTTTGATCAGCCAGGCATCGATATAACTGAAGATGGCGGTGTTGGTGCCGATGCCGAGCGCTAAAGTCAGAATCGCAACGGCGGTGAAGCCGGGGCTTTTTACCAACATGCGCAGGCCGAAACGCACATCCTGAACCAGCACTTCGATGAAGCTGACGCCGCGCGCGTCGCGACATTCTTCTTTCACTTGATCGAGGCCGCCGAATTTGATGCGCGCCTGGCGCAGAGCTTCCTGGCGCGTCATGCCGGATTTGAAATTGGCTTCCACCTGGCGCTCGAAGTGGAAGCGGAGTTCGTCGTCGAGTTCGGATTCGACGCGGTTCTTGCGGAACAGCGAGCGGAGACGACAGAGAAGATCGCTGAACATTTGCAGACTCCTACGCGGTCTCCAAAACTTGCGCGACGGCTGCGGCCAGTTTGCGCCAGGCGCTTTCTTCGGCTTCGAGTTGCTTGCGGCCGGCGCGGGTGAGCTCGTAATATTTCGCGCGGCGATTATTTTCCGAAGTGCTCCAGCGGGCTTTGATCCAGCCGCGGCGTTCGAGGCGATGCAGCGCGGGATAGAGCGAGCCTTGTTGGACTTGCAGGACCTTTTTTGAAATTTGCTGAATGCGCTCGGAGATGGCCCAGCCGTGCTCGGGGCCAAGAGCGAGGGTGCGGAGAATTAAGAGATCGAGAGTGCCCTGCGGGAGTTCCAGCTTGGAATCAGTCATGCGTTCCCCTTGTGCTTCGACAGGAACTGTATTCCTGCTCTTGTCGAAGCACAAGGGGAAATGCCGGGATGCGAGGGTTTGTACCGCTGGCGTCCCGCCGGCTCTTACGGCCTCAATTTCCACGCGGGCAATCCTGATGGGCGGACTACATGGCTAAAGCAGAGGCGTGAATTCAATTTTGCGGGCCGCCGACGATCGCGGATTTAGCCTGCACTCGCGGTCGTAAGAGCCGGCGGGACGCCAGCGTTACGACTGCGCGGCTTCGCCTTAATCGGCGGGTTCTGCGGTGCGGACGCGGGCTTCGGCGTTTACTGCGTGGTGGCTGCGCCTGTGTTCGTGGCTGGCTTTGATGAAGGCGGCGAAAAGCGGATGCGGGGCCAGCGGCTTGGATTTGAATTCGGGATGAAATTGCACGCCGACGAACCACGGATGATCGGCTACTTCCACTACCTCGACGTATACGCCGTCGGGCGTTTTGCCGGTGATGCGGAAGCCGGCAGCCACCAGCGTGGGCTCATATTCGCGATTGAATTCGTAGCGATGGCGATGGCGCTCGGAAATTTCGAGCTGGCCGTAGGCGCGATTGGCGTGCGAGCCAGGCTCGAGCTTGCAGGGCCACGCGCCGAGGCGCATCGTTCCGCCCATTTCGTCCACGCCCAGGAGTTCGCGCAATTTGTAAATTACGCGATTCGGCGTCGAGGGATCGAACTCGGTGCTGTCGGCGCGTTCCATGTGGCAGGCCTGGCGCGCGTACTCGATCGTGGCGCATTGCATGCCGAGACAGATCCCGAAAAACGGCACCTTCTTCTCGCGCGCGTACGTGATGGCGTGAACCATTCCCGCGATGCCACGCTTGCCGAATCCGCCGGGGACGAGAATGCCGTCCACGTGGCGCAAGCGCTGCTCCGCCGTTTCCGGCGAATCAATCTCTTCGGCTTCGATCCATTCGATCACTGTGCGCTGGTGATTGGCGAGGCCGCCGTGCATCAGCGCCTCGCGCAGGCTCTTGTACGCATCCTCGAGCTGCACGTATTTGCCGACGACTCCGATGCGCACTTCGCCTTCGGGATGTTCGAGGCGCTCGAGCATGGCGATCCATTTGCTCAAGTCGCGCGGCGGCGCTTCAATGTGCAGCAGCCGCAACACCTGCTCGTCGAGCCCCTCGCTCGCGAGCGACATCGGCACTTCATAGATGTTGTTTACGTCCGGGGCGGAGATTACGCAGGATTCTGCTACGTTGCAGAAGAGTGCGATCTTCGATTTCAGTTCCTGTTCGAGGCGGCGATCGCTGCGGCAAAGCAGAATGTCCGGTTGAATCCCGATGCTGAGCAATTCCTTCACGCTGTGCTGCGTGGGCTTGGTCTTCAATTCGCCCGCCGTGGCGATGTAGGGCACGAGAGTGAGATGAACGAACAGCGCGTTTTCGGGGCCGAGTTCGAGGCGCATCTGGCGGACGGCTTCCAAGAACGGAAGTGATTCGATGTCGCCCACCGTGCCGCCGATTTCGACGATTACGATGTCCACTTCGTCGGCTACTTTGCGAAAGGCGGCTTTGATTTCATCGGTGACGTGCGGAATCACCTGGACCGTCTTGCCGAGATAATCGCCGCGGCGCTCTTTCGTGAGAATGGATTCGTAGATGCGGCCGGTGGTCCAGTTGTGATCGCGGGTCAGCTTGGCGTTGGTGAAGCGCTCGTAGTGGCCGAGATCGAGATCGGTTTCGGCGCCGTCATCGGTGACGAATACTTCGCCGTGCTGATACGGGCTCATCGTGCCGGGATCAACGTTCAGGTAGGGATCGCACTTCTGGAGGGTGACTTTGAGGCCACGGCTTTCGAGGAGACAGCCCATGGAAGCCGCTGCTACGCCTTTGCCGAGAGAGGAAACTACGCCGCCCGTTACGAAGATATACTTCGGGCCGCTCCGCAAGTGTCGGAATTTCCTCCGGTCAGGTGTGCGTACAACGCATTATGAGGGGATTCGCGGCGCGTGTCAAATCATCGTTGAGCATCTCTGGAATTTAATTTGGATCGCGCGCAAATTGTTTAACGAGCGAGAGAACAACAAAGCAGACGGTGGCAATGCTCCGCGCGGCTCGTGAATACAGGTTGCGCAAAGATGGAATCATCGCGGCCTTACGTCAAAGGCAGCCATGGCCATGAGAGCAGCTCCACGAAATCACCGCGAAAACATACTGGTAATACAAGGCGAGCGGTGCTCCGATAAACAGCGAAAGGCCCCGCCACCGGTAGCGAACGATAGAGACGCAAACCATCACCGCCCAGACAAGCGTAAGACCCAGGTTGATGAGGATCGCCAGTTCGAATCCGCCAGCGTGCCCATGGAAACTAAACCACCCTATAACCCAACTGGCCGCCGCGATCATCAATGAAGCGGCCAGAGAATTCAGAACTGATCCGGTTGGTTTCATCGGCCAGCCAGCCTGGTTTTGTCTACCGTCGACGAAACATCCCAAACGATTTATTCATTTTCGAATTTCTTCCGAACGGCACTTTTATGTCTCGCCACGATCGTGCAGGATTATTTCCACTTTTGCAATATCCGCTGGCACGTCTACGCTTACGGCTTCGTACTCGACTTCGACCACGCGGATGCGGTAGCCATTTTCGAGCCAGCGCAATTGCTCCAGTTGCTCGATGCGCTCCAGTTCGCCTGGGGGGAACGTGGCGAAATCGAGGAGCGCTTCGCGGCGGCAGGCGTAGAGGCCAACGTGCTTGGCATGGCGTGCGGCTACTGATGCGCCGCGATCACGGACCCACGGGATTGGGGCGCGCGAGAAATAAAGTGCGTTGCCGTCGAAGTCGGTCACGACCTTTACTACATTCGGATCCATGATTTCGGACGTCTGCTTGATGGTGGTCGAAGGCGTGGCGATCTGAATCGTCTCATCGTCCTGCATCGCGGCGACGATGGCGTCAATTGCATCTGGATCGATCAGCGGCTCATCGCCTTGTACATTGACGTAAAATTCAGCCGGAATGTGCGCGGCGACTTCCGCGACGCGGTCGGTGCCGCTGGAATGATCGCGGCGCGTCATCACCGCTTCACCGCCAAATGCCTTCACGGCCTGCAAAATCCTCTCGTCATCTGTCGCGACCACCACGCGCCCAATCCGCTGCGCCTTCTTCGCCCGCTCGTAAACGCGCGCGATCATGGCTCGTCCGGCAATTTCCGCCAGCGCCTTCCCCGGGAATCGCGAGGAATCGTAGCGCGCCGGAATCACGACAATTGCGCCACTGTTCTTAGATTCGGTCATGTTCTAAATCTGATGCGCAGGCAGCGTACTCGGTAGCGCCGGCGTCCCTGCCGGCATCTTACGATCACAAACCTAGCTGCGGGCTGCAAACACGCGCGGACCACTCAGTCCGCGCCAAAGCCATTTGTCCGATCCCCCGCTCCGCGCACGATCAGGGCCCTCGCCAGCCTCGGTGGCCGTAAGATGCCGGCCTGAAAGGCCGGCGCTACAAAATGCTGCTAAAGATTGCGCCGCAGCGCTCCGATTAATTGCTCGCGCGCGCCCAAATCATAGCACGCGCCCCGCCGGGGCCGCCGCGGCGTCACCAACGCGCGGAGTCGCGCATCGAAAATTTTGATTGCGAGTCCGCTTGCTTTGCGAAACGCGAGTGGTAGAATCCGATTTAGAGAGCCTGGACGCCGCCCGACCCGCCTCCTGCGGCCCAGCACCGGGGAAAATTTGAGCGATCACGCCAGACCGCGTGGAGCTGCAAAGTCTTCTGGGTTGGCGTGCGCTCTCCTGATCGGCTTCATCGCGTTATTCGCCGTTCCTTCCTACTTCGCGCAATCTTCCGGCCCGGGCTCATCGGAGCAATCCCAAGTCGAAAAAAAGCCCGGCGGCAAGACCATGAAGCTGGCCGTCGATCTGACGCTGGTCAACGTCACGGTCACCGATCCCTACGGACGCCTGGTCACCGGCCTCGAGCAGGAAAATTTCCGCGTCTTCGAAGACAACGCCGAGCAGGAAGTCGTCCGCTTCTCCGGCGAAGACGTTCCTATTTCGATCGGCGTGATTTTCGACATGAGCGGCAGCATGGCCGACAAATTCGAGAAATCGCGCCTGGCCGCCGTCCAATTCTTCAAGACCGCGAACCCCCTGGATGAATTCTGCCTGGTGAATTTCAACGACCGCGCCCAGCTCGCCAGTCCGTTCACCGCGAGTGTCGAGGAGCTGCAAGATCGCCTGCTCTACACCACCGCGCACGGCCAGACCGCGCTCTTCGATGGAATTTATCTCGGACTAAGCCAGATGAAGGGCGCACGTAACTCAAAGAAAGCGTTGCTCATCATATCTGATGGCGGCGACAACCATAGTCGTTATACTGAAACAGATGTCCGCCGATATTTGAAGGAAGCGGACGTCCAGATGTACGCCATCGGCATCTATGACCAGGGGCCGGAGTTCCGCAGCGACGAGGAACGCAATGGCCCGGGCCTGCTGAGTGAGCTAACAGAAATGACCGGCGGGCGGACGTTCAAGGTCAACAGCCTGAACGATCTCCCCGACATTGCTTCGAAGATCAGCATGGAGTTGCGGAACCAATATGTACTCGGCTACAGGCCAAGCAATCACGCGCGGGACGGCAAATGGCGCAAGATCAAAGTGCGCCTGCGGCCTCCGCACGGATTGCCCCCGCTCGAAGTCTTCGCCCGCTCAGGATATTTCGCTCCGGGCCACTGAGTTCGCCCGCGTCGTTCCTTTCGCGCGCATCGCTGTGATTGTGCTTTTTCTCGCAGCCGGTGGTTCATTCGCGCAATCGATACGCGCGCAGGTAGTTCCTCCTCCTCCGCCGCCGGGCGCTCCGCCCGCATTGCTGTTTGACGGCGGACAGCAGAAGCAGCAGCCGCCTCCCGGCGCTACGATAAAAAGAGACGTGGACCTCGTCGTCCTGCACACCACCGTCGAGGATACCAAAGGCCAATTCGTCCCCGATCTCAAGCAGGATAACTTCAAGGTTTATGAAGATAAGGTGGAGCAGCGCATTTCAGTTTTCGCGCGCGAAGATATTCCCGTCACCATGGGCCTGGTGATCGACAACAGCGGCAGCATGCGCGAAAAGCGTGCGCAAGTGAACTCTGCGGCGCTCACCTTCGTCAAAACCAGCAACCCCTCGGATGAAGTGTTCGTCGTGAATTTCAATGACGACTATTACTTGGATCTCGATCGCGATTTCACAAACGATCCGAAAGAATTGCAGGAAGCACTCGAGCGCATTGATTCCCGCGGCAGCACGGCGCTTTACGACGCCGTCGTCGGCTCTCTCGACCATCTCAAGAAAGCGCACAAGGACAAGCGCGTTCTTCTAGTCATCACCGACGGCGACGACGATGCCAGCCGCAAATCCTTCGAGTACACGGTCAAAGCCGCGCAGCAATCGAACGCGCTGATTTACGCCGTCGGCGTGTTCAGCGATTACGATCAATCGCACGACAAGCGCATGGTCCGCCACTCAAAGAAAATTCTGAGCGAGCTCGCCGAGTCCACCGGCGGCGCAGCTTATTTCCCCAACAGCCTCGACGAAGTGCAGCCCATCTGCACCATGATCGCTCACGACATCCGCAATCAATACACGCTCGGCTACTATCCAACAAACGAGTCCAAAAACGGCGCGTTCCGTTCCGTCCAGGTCCTAGTCAACGCCAAGGGCCGCGGCAAGCTCTCCGTCCGCACGCGCACCGGCTATTACGCCAAAGGCCTCTCCGGTGCGCAGTAGCTCCCGTACCGCTGGCGTCCCCGCCGGCTCCTACGACCGCAATCTGGCCACGTGCACAGATCACGAGCGGATTACAAAACCAAACCACGCTCATAATTTTGCTTTTTGCGCCGTCCACAGTCGCTGCATTCGCTGGCTTTGATCTTCGTAAGAGCCGGCGGGGACGCCAGCGGTACGGTACGGGACTATCGCGCGATCGAGGTTAGAAAACTTTTCCCGTGCAGAATTCGCGCGCCGAAATTTTCGGCGATGGTTTGGCCCATGTCGGCGAGGGTGGCGCGCACGCCCAGATTCACGCCGCTCGCTGCCTCCGGCCCGTACGTCACGATCGGCACATACTCGCGCGAGTGATCCGTCGTCGGATTCACCGGATCGGGATCGCAACCATGATCGGCCGTTATCATTAACAGATCTGTTGGCGCGAGCTTCGTCAAAAACGGCCCCAGCAGCTCATCGAATTCCTCGAGCGACTTCGCGAATCCCTCCACATCCTTGCGGTGTCCATAAAGCATGTCGAAATCCACCAGATTCGCGAAAATCAATCCGGCCGGCCGCATCGCGAGCGCCTCATCGAGCTTCGCCATTCCATCCACATTATTTTTTGTGGTCGCATAATCGTCCACGCCGCGACCGTTATAAATATCGTGAATTTTCCCCACGCCGAAAATCGGCACGCCCCGCTCCACCAGCACATCCATCAACATCGGCCGCGGCGGCTCCACGGCATAATCATGCCGCCGCTCCGTCCGCCGGAAATTTCCCGGCGCGCCAGCAAACGGCCGCGCAATCACCCGCCCCACCCGACTCGGCCCATCCAGCAGTTTCCGCGCGACCTCGCACATCCGATAAAGCTCCGGCACAGGAATCACGTCCTCATGCGTCGCAATCTGAAATACGCTATCGCCCGACGTGTACACGATCGGAAATCCAGTCCGCACGTGCTCCTCGCCAAGCTCCTTGATAATTTCCGTTCCCGAAGCCGGCTTGTTCCCAATCGTCCGCCGCCCAATCTGCTTCTCAAATTCCGCGATCAATTCCGCGGGAAATCCATGTGGATAGACCGGAAACGCCTGCGCCAGCCAAATTCCCGCCATCTCCCAATGCCCGGTAGTCGTATCCTTCCCCGGCGAATGCGTAGCTCCTTTGCCGAAGCAGCCGGCCGCCCGCGCAGGCGGCTCGAGATGCGCCAGCGGCTTGATATTCGCAAGCCCCAGCTGCACGAGATTCGGCAACTTCAAAGCCCGCGATCGCGCAATATGCCCCAGCGTGTCGCGCCCCGCGTCGCCATAGTCCGCGGCATCCGGCAATTCCCCAATCCCCACGCTATCCAACACAATCCAGATCACGCGCTCAAATCGCGATCGATTCTCAGCCAAGTCCGCCGCCTCCATTTCCAAAATCCCTAACAGCCGCCACCGCGCAAGGTGCGAGGCTGGCACCAACATGCCATCCGCTGTAGCTCACCTCTTCAGAGGTGAGGCCGTTCGCCGTTGATCGCCGACGCCGCTACGAATACGCCGCTACATGCTCTCCAGTGCAATCAATAGTTTCCGGCTCCGCGCTCTCATCGCCGGTGTACCGCAGCGCGCGGCCTCGCGCAAAAGCTCAATCATCGCGGGACGCATGCTTGCGTCGTGCTCCGCCAAATCGGCCAACCCCTGAATCGCAAAAGTCCTGACGATCGAACTGCGATCCTCCAGATAGCCATTCAACAAAGATGCCGCAAGTTGCCGTTCCTTGGCACTCAGCGAAAGCCGGGGAACCATAGCCGCCAGATGCCAGCGCAGTTCTTTCTCCTCGGCGTCGGCCATCAAGCCGAAAAGTTCCTTCTTGTAGGGCTGCAGCAGCTCGCGACGATCCCGCGTAACTTTCTCAGCCGCGTCCGCCGCCCGTATCCGCACCAGCGCATCCTCGGACCACAAGCCAGCCATCAACTGAGGAAATAATCGAAGATTCCGAGAAACAGCAGCCGCCACTTCATCAGCCCGGCCAATCGATCGCCGGTCGCCTCCACGCAAACGCGAGAGTATATTCTTCGACGGCATCTCCACTTTCCAATTCCTATCCTCCGTCCGTCATCTTCCGATCGAGTTGCTCGAGCACCATCGGCCAAGCCTGCTCATGCCGCTTCATCGCCGCCTCATCCGCAAAACCAGCATGAGTCAACTTCAGCGAAGTCCCATTTCCGGCCGGCGCGAGTTCCACGGTCACGAGCGTCTCGAATCCGCCCGTCGCGGCCGTCACCCACGTCAACGCTACCGATTTATCGTGTTCGAGCGCCAGAAACCGCCCGTAATGCGGATGCCGCTTTCCCTGGAAATGCGTTTCGAAGAAAAAGGCCGAGTTCACCGCCGGCGTCATCATCACCGTGCCGGGCGCCGCAAACCATCGGTCGAATTCTTCCGTCCACGCGCGATAAAGAACGTCAGCCGTCGCTTTCATCTCTCGCGAACAACTCAACCGGAACGGCCGCAAGGAAATGTCCGGCGGCGCCGCAGTAATCGTCATGGCAGTCCTCCAATTACACTTTATACTTGACCCTCGAACCGATTCCAGGGTTCATACTTTTCCTGCATGGCCACCACGCCCAAACCGCTACGCTCCGGAGAACTCGCGCGGCTAGCGCATGTAAGCCCGGATACGGTCCGGCATTATGAAAAGCTCGGCATTCTTCCCTGCTCGCCGAGAACGGAATCCGGCTATCGCATGTACGCGGCGAGCGCAGTCAATCGCGTGCAGCTCGTTCAGCGTGCTCTGCAACTCGGATTCAGCCTGTCCGAACTTTCTGAAATCTTTCAAACTCGCGACTCCGGCGGCGCACCGTGTCGCCGCGTCCTCCGGCTCGCGGAACAGAAACTCGCCGCACTCAACGAACAAATTACGCAACTCGGCAAAACGGAGCGCTATCTCCGCCGATTGGTTCGCGACTGGCGCTCGAGACTCTCCCGCACGTCTCGCGGCAAGAAAGCGCTTCTACTGCAAACTCTTGCAGGCAAGCCGGCTCTGCGCGGCCGAACATTTGGCAAACTGAAAAGGAGACATAGCACATGAATAGGGTATTCCGTACGTCCTTACTCGCCGCTTCGATCATTCTGCTCACTGGAATGGCTAACGCGCAAGACCACGACAAACAATGCCCCATGGAAAAATGTCAGAAATGTCCGATGCACGACCAGCACGCGGGAGTCTCACACGACGACATGGTGCAGAAGAACGGCGACCAGGCCATGGCTTTTCCGCACGATAAGACCACGCATCACTTCCGCATCGTTGCTGATGGTGGCGCCATCGAAGTGGCCGCCAACGATCCCGGCGATACTACAGACATAAATGCGATACGCACTCATCTATCGCATGTCGCAATGATGTTCCGCGACGGAGACTTCTCGACGCCCATGCACGTCCACGACAGCATCCCTCCAGGCGCCACAACGATGAAGCTGCTAAAGGATAAGATCGGCTATGCGTACGAAGAGATCGCCTCCGGCGGCCGCGTCCGCATCGCATCGAAAGACGAAATCGCCGTAGCGGCAATCCACGACTTCCTCCGTTTCCAAATCACAGAGCATCACACCGGAGATAGTCTCGCGGCCCCTGATTCAGCCTCGGCGCCCTAATTCTGACGCAACGACCAATTCTCACGCCTGAGCGAAAGTATTCTGATCTGAAGTCGCCTGTAATTTTTAGGGGCCCCGCACTTATGGCTCTTTTGAACTCCGAGCTGTCGCCACTTCCTGCATTTTGGTGGGAGCCCCCACAATTTATGCGGGGGAAGGAGCGCTTCAGCGCTCCGGAAAGAGCCTCACCTCTAATCGTGCGCTTTAGCGCTGGGCATCGTTTTTGGAGCGGCGGACTGGCTGCGTGTTCCGGTTACAGGCAGCCCTCGAGCCAGTGAAAGATGGTCACTTTCCTGAGCCGGTCTGCGTCGCTGGCGGTAAATACGTCCGTAGGTTTGGCGGCGGTGAATTCAAACGCAACGTAAACATTGTGCTCGCTGCAGTACCACGGATGCTTCTCTTTTCCTATTTTCACCAGGTCATCCAGTCCAGCTTTCTCATCCACGCAACACATCTGCTGGAATTGCATGCCTTTGTCTCGAAAATATTTTTCCACATCCTTTCGCGTCATTCCGGGAGTGAGCGCCTCGGAATAGGTTAGAACAGCTGCCTGATAAGTGGCTTCGCGCTTCGCTTGTGCCCGTCGCACGGCGCCGCCACAACCGGAACTCGCGGACGCACCGAGTACCAACGCCAACGCAAGATATTGCCTTGCTCTAATTATCACGCGGTCCACGCAAAACCGAGATTCTGGATCTCCATCGGCACACTGTACCCTCAATTTGCCGCCTCTTGCCCCTCAGCGTATAATTTTAAGTTTAGCCTCATGGCAACGAACCCAATAGAGTCCACCCACTCGGCCCCGCAGCCCTTCGCGTCGCTCCCAGAGACCGTCGACGCCATCCGCGTCCGCGGCGCGCGCGTCCACAATCTCAAGAACCTCAGCTTCGATATCCCACACAACGCCTTGACCATCGTCACCGGCGTCTCCGGCTCGGGCAAGTCCAGCCTCGCCTTCGACACGCTCTACGCCGAAGGCCAGCGCCGCTACATCGAATCCCTTTCCGCCTACGCCCGCCAATTCCTCGATCGCATCGAGAAGCCCGACGTGGACGAAATCACCGGCATCGCTCCGGCCATCGCCATTCGCCAGAAAAATTCCACGCGCAATCCGCGCTCGACCGTCGCCACCGCCACCGAAATCTACGATTATCTGCGCCTGCTCTTCGCCCGCGCCGGTCGCACCTTTTGCATCCGCTGCGGCAACGAAGTCCGCAAAGACACCATCGATGAAATCGCCGATCGCGTTCTCAAGATGCCCGCAGGCCGCCGCTTCCTAGTTCTCTATCGCCTCGCGCTGGCTGACGATCCCGCCGCCGTGACGCAAAAGCCCGCGCGCGCCAAAAAATCCGCCAAGCCTTCTCCGGAAATCGTCAAAGAAACTCTCGCCAGCCTCCAAAAGCGCGGCTTCAATCGCCTCTACCAATCCGGCCGCACCTACGAATTTTCCTCGCCCGAAACGCTCCTCGATCTCGATTTCGCGCAGCCCGGGTATGTCGTCGTGGATCGCCTGGCTCTCGATCCGGCAATCCGCTCGCGCCTCATGGACTCCATCGAAATCTGCTATCGCGAAGGCCGCGGCGAAGCCATCCTGGAATTTCCAGCCGGTGAAGATGCCGCTGCAGAACCGGCCGAGCGCTTAACTTTCAGCGAGCGCTTCGAGTGCAAGACTTGCGGCATCGTCTATCAAGAACCCGAGCCCCGTCTCTTCTCCTTCAATAGCCCCTACGGCGCCTGCCCCCGCTGCCAGGGCTTCGGCAACACCATCGATTTCGATATTGATCGCGTCATTCCCGACAAAAGCAAATCGCTCGCGGAAGGCGCCGTCGATCCCTGGAATAAACCGCGCTACCGACAATATCTAATCGATCTCAAGCGTTACGCCCGCGCCAAAGGCATTCCTCTCGATCTACCGGTCCGGGATCTAACAGAAAAACAGCTCGAGCCCATCATCGAAGGCGACAAAGCAGAAGATTTCATCGGCATCAAAGGTTTCTTCCAATACCTCGAGCGCAAAAAATACAAGCTGCACGTACGCGTTTTCCTAAGCCGCTATCGAGGCTACGCCACCTGCCCCGATTGCAATGGCGCCCGCCTGCGTCAGGAAGCCCGCGCCGTCCGCGTAGCCGGAAAATCCGTCACCGAAGTTTGCAAAATGACCGCGCTCGAAGCCCGCGAATTCTTCAAGACGATTCAACTTTCGCCGGCCGAAGCCGGAATCGCCGCGAAAATCCTCGAAGAAATCGAGCAGCGCCTTCGTTACCTGGTCGAAGTCGGCCTCGATTATTTAACTCTCGATCGCCTGACCTCCACTCTCTCCGGCGGCGAAGCCCAGCGCATCCAGCTAGCCACGTCGCTCGGTTCGCATCTAGTAGGCGCGCTTTACGTCCTCGATGAACCTTCGATCGGCCTGCATCCGCGCGACACACATCGCCTGATCCACATCCTAAAAAGCCTCCGCGATCTGGGCAATACTCTCCTGGTCGTCGAACACGATCCCGACACCATCCTGGCCGCCGATTACGTTCTCGATCTCGGCCCCGGCGCCGGCGAACACGGCGGCAAAATGGTTTTCGCCGGCACTCTCGATGCCCTTCTCCGCGATAAGCGCTCGCTCACCGCCCGCTACTTGAATAACGATCTCCGCATTCCGCTCCCCGCCCTTCGCCGCAAGCCTCGCGGCAAATTTCTGAAAATCACCGGCGCCCGCGTCCACAATCTCAAAAATCTCGACGCCATGATTCCCCTCAACATGATCACCGCCATCACCGGCGTCTCCGGCTCCGGCAAATCCACGCTGGTCTACGACGTCCTCTATAAGGCCCTGCAAGCCAAGCGCACCGGCGCCAGTTGGAAGGATTTCTGCGATCGCATCGAAGGCGACACCGCCATCACCGAAATCGAAATGGTCGATCAATCGCCCATCGGTCGCACGCCGCGCTCCAATCCCGCGACCTACATGAAAGCGTTCGATCCCATCCGAGAAGTTTTCGCGCACACGCCCGAAGCAAAAAAACGCGGCTTCGGCCCCGGCCATTTTTCCTTCAACATCCCCGGCGGCCGCTGCGAAGCCTGCGAAGGCGATGGCACCGTCACGGTAGAGATGCGCTTCCTCGCCGATGTCGAACTAGTCTGCGAAGAATGCCGCGGCACGCGCTACAAATCGAGCGTCCTGGAAGTGAAGTATCGCGATAAAAATATTCACGACGTCCTGCAACTAACCGTCCGCGAAGCCCTGACCTTTTTCGCGCCATTTCCCAAAGTAATCTCGCGCCTGAAAATTCTCGAGGAAGTCGGCCTCGGCTATCTGCGCCTCGGCCAGTCCGCCACCACTCTCTCGGGTGGCGAGGCACAACGCCTGAAACTCGCCGCGCATCTCACTCGCCAGACGAACACGGGAGTCCTCTATATCTTCGACGAGCCGAGCACAGGCCTGCACTTCGACGATATTCAGAAGCTCCTAACGTCCTTTCGCAAATTAGTCGAAGGCGGCGCAAGCGTGCTCATCATCGAGCACAATCTCGACATCATCAAATCCGCCGACTGGGTGATCGATCTAGGCCCCGAAGGCGGCGATGCCGGAGGCCGCGTGATCGCCGCGGGCACGCCCGAGCAGGTAGCTCGCAACAATCAATCGCACACCGGCAAATTCCTGGCCCGCGCGCTCAACAACAATCACAACGGCCTCAATCACGCGAATCATGCCGCGCCGAACGCCGCCGCAAACACCGCACCGCGCAATTCCCCCGCAGGAAAATGATCGTGCGCCGTTCAGTGTTCATCGCCGCTGCCGCCGTTTTCGCCGCGGCAACATTTCTGCTCGCGCCGCAACCGGCCGCAGCGCAAGCCGCATCACACACCAAAGTCCGCGTCCCGGACGTCGATCCCGCCCTCCAGCAACTCCTGACGCAAGCCCAAGAAGCAATGGACAAAAAAGACTTTCCAGCCGCGATCAAAAGTTATTCCGACTACCTCGCTCAAAAACCCGACGATGCCGGCATCCACTTCCAACTCGGCTACGCCTACACCGCCGCCCGCGATCCAGAAAACGCCGCCAAAGAATATCGCCGCGCCACCGAACTCGATCCCAAAATGCTCCCCGCGTTCGTAAATCTCGGCCTAGCCCTCCTCGATAAACAACCAGCCGAAGCCATCGCCCCGCTACGCCAAGCCGTAGCACTCGCCCCCGACGCCTCGCGTCCCAAAGTTCTACTCGGCGTAGCCTTTGAAAAAAGCGGCGACACCGCCGCCGCGCTCGAGCAACTCCGCGCCGGCCGCGATCTGGATTCCAGCAACATCGACATCCAGCTAGAACTAGCCCGCGCGTTACTCCAAGCCCAGCGCTACGACGAAGCCGAAACAGAATTCCGCGCCGCTCTAGCCCTCCGCCCCGATTCCGGCATGGCCCACTACGGCCTCGCCGAATGTCTCCTGCAGCAAAAAAAGAACGAAGAAGCCACTGTCGAGCTGGCCACTTATCTCCAATCCTCGCCGAAAGACGCCGTAGCCCGCATCAAACGCGCCTCGATCCTCACCGATCTAGGCAAAAATGACGAAGCCCTGGCCGAACTCGATCGCGCCACCACCAACCGCCCCGAATCGCCCGAAACTCTGAAGCTCCGCTCGCTAATAGATTTCCGCCTGAAAAATTACGACGCCTCTCTAGCCGCGCTTCAAAAGCTCGAATCCGCCGCCCCCAACGACATCGACCTCCACGCCCGCATCGGCCACGTCCTACTCGGAAAAAGAGACTACCCCGGCGCAGTAAAAGAATTAGTAATCGCCTTCCGCGCCGACCCCAAGCAGAACGACGCTCTGAACGATCTTCTAGCCGCCGAATATCTAGGCGGCAATTACACCGCCGCCCTAGCCCTGCTCGATGAAGCCGGCAAGCGCGAGACCCTCGCCATCGGCTCCATCTACATCCGCGCAAGCTGCTACGATAAACTAGGGCAAAAACAGGAGGCGCTCGACACGTACCGCAAATTCCTCGAGCTCAATAATGGCAAGACCAGCGACGAATATTTCGTCTCCGCCGAACGCGTCCGCATCCTCGAGCGCGACCTGAAGGAGAAAAAGAAGTAGCCGCCATGCAACACCACGCGATTCGCGCCTTCACTTGCACCCTGGCGATCACGCTGCTCTTTCTTTCGCCGCGGCAACAAGATCATCTCGCGCAATTTAAATCGCAGTTCGAAAAGGAATCCGATCCCGTCCACAAAGCCAAAATTCTAGTCAAGCTCAGCGATTATCTTTTCCAGCAGATTCGTAGCGAAGCCGATTCCGGCAAGATCGACGACGGCCTGAAGGATCTCGAGAACTTCCGCGACGAATGCGTCTCCACACATCAAGCCCTCAAAGCCAAAGTCGCCGATCCCGAACGAAAATCCGCCGGGTTCAAAGAGCTGCAAATTTCCGTCCGCGAAAGCCTGCATCGCCTGCGCGAAATTCTCGCCGGCATGGGCGGCGAGGATCAAAAACAATACGCGCAAGTCCGCTTGCAGCTAGAAAATCTCGACAACGAATTGGTCCACGAACTTTTCCCGCGCCAGCCGGGCGGCGCGGCGGCCAAGCAGAATCCCAAGCCGTAGGAGCTTAAACATGCGCGCCGCCATAATCTTCGCGCTATCCGCCGCATCGATTTTTCCCATCGCCGTGTTGCCTCGCGCAGCGTCCGCGCATCCGCCCGTTCCGCAAAAAAAGGAATATCTCTCCGATGAAGAAGCCGACAAGATCCGCAACGCCGATTCCCCCAACGCCCGCGTCAAGCTCTATCTCTCCTTCGCCGCCGACCGCCTAAAGAAATTTCAGTACGAGCTAGATCGCACCATGCCGCAAAGCCGCCGCGGCGAAACTCTCAACGGCCTACTCAATTCCTATTCCGGCTGCATCGACGACGCCGACGACGTAATCAGCCTGGCAGTTGAAAAGCAGCAAGACATCCGCACAGGCATCAAGGAAATTCAAAACAAGGGCAAGGAATACCTAGCCACACTAGAAAAAATTCAGCAGAAAGGAACGGACCTCGAGTCCTACAAAGAAACCCTAGAAGACGCAATAGACGGCACCAAAGACGCCATCCAAGACGCCCAAAAAGCCGAAAAAGAAATGGCCCCGCCCCCAGTCCGCAGGCCGCAATCATGACGCCCCGCGCGCCCACCCGCCACGTCCCCGGAGGCACCCAACTCTTCCATCGCATCTTCACCCGCCTGGGCTGCCACGGCCGCCCCCCGCAATTCGTAGTCGAATTCCATCCCTACGCCGATCTCACCCACACCATTCGCCTCCGCGAAGACACCGCCTACGTCCGCCTCTCCGACATCCTCCGCGACGCCGCGCTCCCCGTCTTCGAAGCCGCCGCCGCAATCCTCCTCTCGCGCATGTATCGCCGCAAAACCCCGCGCGACTTCCTCGAAACCTATCGCGAGTTCACCTATTCCCGCCGCACCCGCGCCCGCCTCACCAATCTCCGCCGCACTCGCGCCCGACGCATCCCCGAACTCCCCGCCGGCGATTTCCACGATCTAGCCCCGCTCTTCGATCAATTAAATCGCGAATATTTCGAAGGCCAGCTCCCGCGCCCGCGCCTGGCCTGGAGCCGCCGCCCCTGGCGCAGCACCCTAGGCCACTTCGATCCAGCCCTGAATCAAATCGTCCTAAGCCGCGACCTAGATCGCCCCCGCATCCCCCAATACGTAGTCGAATACGTCCTATTCCACGAAATGCTTCACGTAAAACACCCCATCAAATTCGCAAGATGCCGCCTGGAATCCCACTCCAAGAAATTCCGCGCCGAAGAAAAGCGCTACAAAAATTACGCCAAAGCCCATAAATTCCTGAAGGCCCCGTAGCGCCGGCTGCCGGGCGGCGTTTTTGACGTTGACTCCCCCCGGGCCGCACACTCCACCCAAGCGGCCGTCCAAGCCCTCAAATCCCAAAGCTCAAGAGTTCAGAACCGGCGATCTCCTAACTCAATTTCGCAGCTATTTTTCCGCAGACAAACGCTTCGACAATTTCTCAATGCGCTCTTTGGCGTGCTTCGCATCAGGACCATTCGGCAGGATTTTCAAATACTCTTTGTAATAGCGCACCGCCTCGCCATCCTCATGCTTTTTCTCGTAAGCCTCCCCCAGCAAAATCCTCGGAATCGCGAAATCGTATTTGTAATGAATGGCATCCTTAAATCGTTCGATAGCCGCATCCGTATCGCCCTTGCGCATGTAATATTTCCCGACTTCAATGCTCTTGTTAGCGTGATACGGATCGTAAACTTCATTCTTATCAGTCGCCACTCGCGGCGAAGGCGCCTCCGCGTCAACAGTCCCAGCCGGTTTAGCCGGCTGGTCAGATTTGGGTTTCGTCCCAGGATCCGCCCCACTCGGCTTCTGTTCCTGCGATTGACCAGGCGCAGTCGGCGTATCCTGCGCCCGCGCACCACCGCAGACGCAGCCACCAATCACTGCCGCCAGCAGAATTTTCAAACTCAACCCAGCCACTTTCACAACCTCGCCTCCACTCGATACACTTCGATGGCGTTTGCTATCATCAAAGTTGTGTCGCCCCGCGCGTTCAATTGTAGCGCGCGGCCACGCCGATTTTCATGGACCTCCGCGAAAAAGCCGCCACCCTCCCCACCCAACCCGGCGTCTATCTCTACCGCGACGCCGGCGGCCAAATTATCTACGTAGGCAAAGCCCTCTCCCTAAGAAGCCGCGTTCGCAACTATTTCGTAGAAGCCAGCTCCCTCGATGCCAAAACCGGCTCCCTGGTCCGCGAAATCGCCGACATCGACTACATCGTAGTAGACAACGAAAAAGAAGCCCTGGCCCTCGAAAACAATTTCATCAAGCAGAACAAACCAAAATTCAACGTCCTACTCCGCGACGACAAAACGTATCCTTATATCCGCTACACCGCCTTCGAAAAATACCCGCGCGTCTACGTCACCCGCCGCCTCATCAAAGATGGCTCGATCTACTACGGCCCCTACTTCCCCGCCAACTTAGCCTGGCGCATGGTCCACTTCATCCACAAACATTTCCTGGTCCCCTCCTGCACGGTTGATCTAACCCGCACTCATCCGCGCCCCTGCCTGCAATATTATATTCACCGCTGCATCGGCCCCTGCGCCGCCGGCCTCACCACCGACGAACGTTACGCCGAAGCCGCCGCCGACGTCCGCCTCTTCCTAGAAGGCCGCCACAAAGATCTGGCCCGCAATATCGAAGAACGCATGCAGCGCGCCTCCGAAGCCGAGCGCTACGAAGAAGCCGCCGGCTACCGCGATCGCCTGCGCACTCTCCGCGAAATGGAAGAGCGCCAAAAAATTGCCGCCGCCGCCGGCGACGACACCGACGTAATCGCCTGGTACGCCGAGCCGCCGCAGGTAGCGGTCAATCTCTTCCACCTGCGCGGCGGACGCGTAATGGATCGCCGCGATTTTTATTGGGAAGATCAGGAAGATTTCGCCCCGAAAGAATTTCTCTCCTCGCTGCTCAAGCAGATCTATCTAGATTCGCGCTATCTCCCGCGCTTTATCCACGTCCCGATGGAATTCGAGGATCGCGAACTCCTAGAAGAGGTCCTCACCGAAACCGCCGGCCATCGCGTAGAAATCTTCACCCCGCAGCGCGGGCAAAAACACGCGTTCATGGAATTAGTAGAGAAGAATGCAAAGCATTCGTTCACCCAGCGTTTCCGCGTCCTCAAGCCCAGCTCGAAAGCCATCGCCGAAGCCCTGCAATCCGCGCTGACGCTGCCCGAAGAACCCAAGCGCATCGAAAGCTTCGATATTTCCCACATCCAGGGCTCGGACACGGTAGCGTCCATGGTCGTCTGGGAAAACGGCAAGGTGAAGAAATCGGACTATAGAAAATTCATAATCCGCGGCGAGCAATCCAGCGGCACCGATCTCCCCGGAGTTCTCCGCGACGACTTCGCCAGCATGAGCGAAACACTCGAGCGCCGCTACCGCCGCCTGCAAGAAGAAAAGAAGCCACTACCCAGCCTGATCCTGATCGACGGCGGTATCGGCCAACTCCACGCCGCCGCCGCAGCCCTGGATAAGCTGGAAATCATCAATCAACCAATGGCCAGCATCGCCAAAAAAGAAGAAATCCTCTACGTCCTGGGCCGCGAAGACGAGCCGATCATCCTCGAAAAACATTCCCCGATCCTGCATCTAATCCAGCAAATTCGCGATGAAACCCACCGCTTCGCCGTAACGTTCCATCGCCAGCGCCGCACCAAGACCCGCATCCGCACCGAGCTAGCCGATATCCCAGGCATAGGCGAACGCACGGCCCAAAAGCTACTAAGAGAATTCGGCAGCGTAGCCCAACTCAAAAAGTTAAGCGCAGAACAAATCTCCAAAGTAATCCCCCGCCGCCAAGCCGAAAAGGTGGTAGCGCACCTGCGCGGCAGCGACGGAACAGCCAACTCTTCACAAGCTTAGCGAACAACTAGAATTGTCGTCCGCAGCGGTTCCGTAGGAGACGGTCTTCAGAGAGTGTGTGTGAACTACGATGTTTTGTCAGGGCATGACTTTGGTCATGCCGCAAAGGTCGCTAAAGCAATTCGGCTTCAGCCGCTGAGGTTTTGTTTTCCTCTGCCTCACAGAGCCTCTTCAGACCCTCCCGCCGTGCGGCTCAGCCTTTCGGAGGCAGCCCCCGCATTCATGCGGGGGAGGAGCGCTTCAGCGCTCCGAAAGCAATCGCTCTTACGCAATGCGCTTTAGCGCTGGGAATTTCCGCGCGCGCTTTGGGAGCAATCTCCAAGCCCGCTCGCGTCCCATCTCGAAATTAGAACGCTCCCGCCCCCCGCGGAAAAGTTGCCTGCGCGCAAAGCCTGTGCTAGCTTCATAGTGGAGGTGTGGACTATGAGTGACAACAATGTAGGTTCCAAAGTCAGCTTCTTTCTCGTAGGGCTCGGCGTAGGCACTCTGCTGGGCATCCTGTTCGCTCCCAAATCCGGCGAAGAGACGCGCGAATATCTGGCGTCCAAAGCCGACGAGGGCAAAGAGTATGCGCAGAAGAAGGCTCGCGAACTGCGCGAACGCGCCGAAGAAATGATCGAACGCAGCAAAGAGATCATGTCACGGCAGAAGGACGCCATGTCCAGCGCGGTTTCCGGCGCAGTTGAAGCGGGCAAAGAAGCCTACCGGGACAAGGTCAAGCAGTAGCTCGACGCGAGGTTAAATATGTCTGGCTGGACTGAAGCTTTCATCGTCATCGCCGCCGTGGCCATCGTCATGCAGATGGCTATCATGTTGGGGATGTATCTTCAGTTCCGGGACATGAACCAGCACATCAAGCGCGTGACCACCGATCTCGAAACCCGCGTCAATCCGATTCTTCTGCGCATCAATCGCATTCTCGATGATTCGCAGGACCGGATTTCGAGCATCGTCGGCGACGCCGCGGAAGTCACTCGCATCGCCCGGGGTCAAGCGCAAAAAGTGGATCGCGTCTTCACTGACGCCGTCGACCGCCTGCGCGTGCAAGTGATCCGCGCCGATCATCTTCTAACCGGCGCTCTCGAAGTGCTGGAAGACACCGGCTCCAAAGTCCGCAAAACCGTAACCGGCCCGATAACTCAGGTCACCGCGGTTCTCAAGGGCATCAAAGTCGGTCTCGACTTCATCCGCGGCCAACAACATCACCGGCGCCGTTCCGACGCCCCAACCCAGGACGAAGAACTATTTATTTGAGCCCAACCCCTTCCAAGGGCTCACATTCCGCTACTCAAAATTACTAGAGATTCGCGACGGGCCAGTGCGCTGTCCGGTCGTACTGGCGCAGTTCATTCGCCGCGCGATTGCAAAGCAATCGACATGCCGCCAGTAGGGGCCGGGGTTCACCACCGGCCCGGTTTGGCCCTACGGTTTTCGCTGTTGCCTTTTCTTCGTAGGGGCGCCGGCTTGCTGCGCCCGCCCGATGCGGCCCAACCGAACCGCGTGCCACGTCCGCAATAATTATCGCGTGCGCCCTACCGAATCCAACCACCGCCAAGAACTTTCTCGCCGGAATAAAAAACCGCCGCCTGCCCCGCCGTGATCGCTCGCTGCGGCAAATCAAAATCCACGCGCGCAGAGTTTTCGCCGGTTGGCGTGATTGTCGCCGCCGCCGGCTCATGCCGATTGCGAATCTTCACTTCGGCGCGCACCGCATTCCGCGGCGCATCCAACGCAATCCAATTCACATCGCGCACGTCGCACGTGGCCGAGCGCAATTCCGCATCTTCCCCAACAATCAATCGATTCGCCCCGCGATCCATCGCCACCACATACATCGGCCGCCCCGCCGCGAATCCCAATCCCTTGCGCTGCCCGATCGTGTAACGATGCAATCCCTCATGCCGGCCAATCAATTTCCCGTTCGTCGTGACAATCTCTCCGGATTCCGCAGTCAGCTCCCGCCCCTGCTCGCTCAAATAACTCTCGATGAATTGCACGTAATTGCCCGAGGGCACAAAACAAATTTCCTGGCTCTCAGGCTTCCCCGCCACAGGAAGATTCGCGCCCCGCGCAATCTCGCGCACTTCCGCCTTCGTCAATCCGCCCAGCGGAAAATCCGTTCGCGCCAACTGCTCCTGCGTCAACGCAAAAAGAAAATACGACTGGTCCTTCGATTCATCCACCGCCCGCCAAAGTTCCCATCGCCCAGTCTCGGCATTCCGCCGCACGCGCGCGTAGTGCCCGGTAGCCAATCGCTCCGCCCCGATTTGCCGCGCAGTCAAAAGCAGCTCATCAAATTTCACGTGGCTGTTGCAGCTAGTGCAAGGAATCGGCGTCCGCCCGCCAAGATAATCTTCCACAAACGGCCGAATCACGCTCTCCTCAAATTGCCGCTCAAAATTCACCACATAAAACGGAAACCCAAGATGCGCCGCCACCCGCCGCGCATCGTAAACATCATCAAGCGAGCAACAACGATGCGCCACCGGCCCCGCACCCTGCAATTGCGGCAATCGCCGATGATTCCAAAGCTGCATAGTCAACCCAACGATCGAGCACCCCCGCGCCTGCAAAATCGCCGCAGCAGCCGAACTATCCACTCCGCCACTCATAGCCACCGCAATCGCGTTCGGTAGCGCCGGGGTTGGTAGCGCTGGCGTCCCCGCCGGCATCCGACGACCTCCAATCCCGCCCTCTGCGCAGATCGTGCGCGGACTCGTCGCGTCGCACGCGCGTGCCTCGTGCGCGTCGCTCGACTCCACTCCCGCGCCGATCAATCCCGCCTCGTCTCTCATCTCACGTCCGCCGTTTTCCGATACGTCGGCGAAATCTCCCGCAGATGCCCCACCGCCTCGCGCACCGCGTTCACCGCAAAATCAATCTCCGCATCCACCGTCGTTCGCCCCAAACTAAATCGCACGCTCGAGCGCCCTTCTTCCGGCGTCAATCCAATCGCCGTCAACACATGCGATGGCTCAACAGCCCCCGACGAGCAAGCCGACCCGGACGAGCAAGCCACGCCGCGCAAATCCAAAGCAATCACCAGCGATTCGCCCTCAGCCCCGGCGAAAGTAATATTCGTCGTATTCGCCACGCGCCGCGAACGATCCCCGTTCACGCGGCACTGCGGCACCATCTCCAAAATCGTCGACTCGAATCGATCGCGCATCGCCGCAATTCGCGCAGCGCTTTCGCTCAGCAGCGCCCCCGCCGATTCCGCCGCGCGACCCAGCCCGACGATCCCCGCCACATTCTCCGTCCCCGGCCGCTTGTCGCGCTCGTGATGCCCGCCGTAAAACATCGGATGCAGCCGCGTCCCGGCTTTCACGTACAGCGCCCCCGTTCCCTTCGGCCCATAAATTTTGTGCGCCGAAATCGAAAGCAAATTCACGCCCAGCCGCCCGACGTCCACCCGCAACTTCCCCGCCGCCTGCACCGCGTCCGTGTGAAACACAACGCCCGCCTCGCGCGCAATTTCGCCAATCGCCTCAATCGGCTGAATCGTCCCCAGCTCGTTGTTCGCGTGCATGATGCTGATCAAAATCGTCGACGGCCGCAGCGCCCGCTGCACCTCCTCAGCATCGACAATCCCATCAGCCCCAACTCCAACGTAAGTAACCTCAACTCCATCGCGCTCCAGCTTCTGGCACGCGTTCAACACCGCGTGATGCTCGATCGCGCTAGTGATCACGTGACGCTTGCCGTCTGCGTTCGTGGCGCCCGCCGCCGCAATCGTCCCAAAAATCGCCAAATTATCCGCCTCGGTCCCTCCGCTCGTAAAAACAATCTCCCCCGCCTTTGCCCCAATCAGCCCCGCCACCGATTCCCGCGCGCCCTCCACCGCATACCGCGCCCTTTGCCCCTCAGAATGAATCGAGCTAGCATTCGCAAATCGCTCAGAAAAATAGGGCATCATGGCGTCCACAACCTCCGGCGCCACAGGCGTAGTCGCGTTGTAATCCAAATAAACGCGCATGATTCAGCATAACCGCCGCGCGAACCAAGGGTCAAGAAGCCCCGTATTTCTCTGCGCTCTCAGCGTCTCTGCGGTATCA
Source organism: uncultured Acidobacteriota bacterium (assembly GCA_963812645.1). Lineage (GTDB taxonomy): Bacteria > Acidobacteriota > Terriglobia > Acidiferrales > UBA7541 > Palsa-147. The sequence continues at coordinate 96,543 of CAWEVU010000006.1, read as the reverse complement.
TCTCCCTCCTATGCTCACCACCATTCGCAGGTGCACGCTCGCCATCGCGCTCGCCGCGGCGTTCCATTTCGCCGCGTTCGCGCCGCCCGCGCACGCGCAATCTCCCAAGCGCATCATCATTGACACCGATCCCGGCACCGACGACGCCCTCGCCATCCTCCTCGCCCTCAACTCGCCCGAAGTCAAAGTCGAGGGCATCAGCGTCGTCGCCGGCAACGTCACCGCCGAAATGGGCTTCGACAACGCTCTCGGCATCACCGCGCTCGCCAACCGCTGCGACGTTCCCGTCGCCAAAGGCGCCGTCGCGCCACTCAGCCGCAATCTGGTCATCGAGCCTTTCTGGAACGGCCCCGGCGGCCTCGGCGGCGCGCAGCTCCCCGCGCAACGCTGCAAGCCCGACGCCCGCTTCGGCCCCGATCTCATCATCGATCTCGTTCACAAATATCCTCATGAAATCACGCTCGTGCCCGTCGGCCCGGAAACCAACATCGCCCTCGCCGTGCTGAAAGATCCTTCCATCGTCCCGCTGGTCAAAGGCGTCATCCTCATGGGCGGCTCCATTTCCGGCGGCAACGTCAGCGGCGCCGCAGAATTCAATATCTGGGGAGATCCCGAAGCCGCCAGCATCGTCTTCAAAGCCGGCTGGCCCATCACCATGGCCGGCCTCGACGTAACCGAAATCACTCTGCTGCACGATCCCGACGTCACCGAGCTGCTGAAAAACGCCGGCCCCGAAGCGAAATTCGCCGCCGCCGTCGCGAAATTTCAGATCAGCCTTTACCAAGGCACCGGCTTCCCCGGCGGCGCCATCCACGACGCCCTAGCCGTAGGCGGCGCCATAGATCCCACGTTCCTGCAAACGCGTTACCTGCACGTAGACGTAGAGACCGAAGGCCGCTACGCCCGCGGCCAAACCATAGCCAATCACCACGGCACGGTAGACAAAAACGTCCAAGTCGGCGATCACTGGGAAACAGTAGGCATGACCCCAGTCCAACCAAACGTAAACGTAGCAGTAGGCATAGACGCCGACCGCTTCATCAAATTCTTCATCCAGCGCCTCCAAGGCAAATGAAACGCCCGACGTTCATTCCGGCTTGATTTTGCATTCGTAGGGGCGCCTGCTTGCCGCGCCCGCCGTTCGGCCAATTCCCGTCCCGCTTTAACGTTGTCATCCTGAGCGAAGCTAAGGATCTAAGCGCGGGTGCCGCATCTTTGCCGCCTTTGCCGCATGGGAAGGGTGCGGGTTTCGGCCCTCCGTCGCCTTTCCCGCCGTTCGGCCCCGTCCCGCCGTGCCGCTGTCATCCCGAGCGACGCAGGCGCATCCCCAGCCCGCGTCGACGCCCCGAGGGATCTGCATTTTCCGCGCCTGGACCCTCTCTCATCCTCCGCGCCCTCAGCGTCTCTGCGGTATCCCTTCCCCGCCGTCGCCGTTCCTCCGAACTCTCAAATTTGCAATTGGCTTTCTCCCTCCCCCATCCCCTCCCCGTCACCCCTCCGCCATTCCCTCATCGGGTTCTCTCGGATTTGAAAACGACGCACGATGCGACGAACCTAAAGATCGAATCTGACACGCCTACGTTTGTTTTCAGGCGGTTTATGGCTGTAGGGATTCGGTACTGTTCGGGCATGAGCAGCCCATTTTCAAACCATCCACCGGACCACGCGTGTTACGGTCGAACCACGACCCAGGCGAGTCGGCAAAAAACAGCTTCAACAGGAAACGTGTGGATCGCCTCTGGGCCTCTCTCCGATATCGGAAAGGTGGTTGCCTTTGAGCGCAAAATTGGTGTCTTGTGTCGCGGGATCAGTCCTTTCGATCGCGCTCGCGCTGTCGGCTGCGAGCGCGGGTCAGATAGGCAACCACAAGGAAGCCGCTTTGCAAGCGCAAGGCGGAGTTGCGGCGGCAGAAGCCATCTTCAACGAAGCCGTGAAGTTCGAAAAGGGTGACGGGCTCACGATAGATTTGCCTCGCGCCGCACAACTCTTTCACAAAGCATGCGATGAAGGAGATAAGGCCGGATGCGCCGACGTGGCGCGCTTAGAAGCGAACAGCAACAATTAAACGGCTTAAGATCGGCACTCGCAATATCCCCGTGCTCCGGGACTGGAACGACATGCACCTTCTCTACGCTCTTGCCTCGATCATCGCCGGCGGTGCACTCGCCTGGCTCGGCTACAGACTCAGCGCCCGTTACGAGCGTCCGCCAGGCGCGACCGGATTTGCTGGTCCGCTCCTCAGTCGGCACTTGTTGATCGGGAGCGCCGGAAACTTGCTGATTGCTGTGGGCCTAATAATTGCCGTAATTTTTTCGTTGATCTTCCTGCTGACGTAAACCGGCCGCCCTCGCGCATTGGGCTTGTGACGTTCGGCCGCTCCGCCTCAAACCTCTAACCTCCAACCTCCAGTTTTCCGCCACTCCCTCATCGTCGTTTCCCCAATTTTCAAATCAATGGACCCCGCGATGAAGCCACAAGATCGAACCAAACGCAGAACGACAAAACGCAGAAAACTCAAACGCGGGGCCGACAAAGCGTCTTTGCCCCTTCCCCCGTACGGGCTGGCGTTCACCACCCGCCCGTATTCGTCTTTGGTTTTTCCGTCGTAGGGGCGCCGCTTGCCGCGCCCGCCCAGGTAACCCAACCGCACCACTCGCCACAATCTCTGCTCAAACCCATCGCGCACTCCCGCCCCTCCATTTTTACGCAACCTGCCAGTGCCCACATAGGCACAACGTAGCACTCAAGTACTATAGGTATCGGTAATTTCACACCGTAACCTCTCGATAGAGGCGCCAGATGTTCGCGCCGAGAGGATTCCATGCACCTCAAACCTGTCGTATCCGCTCTCTTGATCTCGGCCCTGGTATTCGCCCCCTTCGCAGCGACGGCACAGGAACAAGCCCAGGCATTCACGCTCGAAGATGGCACACCCATCAAACTCGTCCTAAGCCAGAATCTTTCCTCCGCCACCGCCCACACCGGCGATCTCGTCGCCTTCGAAACTGTCGAGGACGTAAAAGTCCAGAACGTAGTCGTGATCCCGCGCGGCTCGAACGCTTGGGCCACCATCACCGACGCCCAGCATAAGCGCCGTCTCGGTCGCGCCGGCCATCTCGATCTGAACATAGACAAGGTCCGCCTCGCAGACGGCGAGAAGGTCCTCCTCCGCGCCGTAGCAGGCGGCAGCGGCGGCGGTCATCAAGGCGCCATGATCGGCGCCATGGTAGCCACAAGCATTTTCACCCTCGGCGGCTCAGCTCTTTTCCTGCTAATGCACGGCAAAGACATGAAAATTCCCGAAGGCACCCAGGTAACCGCCTTCATTCAAGGCGACGTAACCCTGGACCCAGCAAAGTTCACGCCCGACGCCGTAGCGCCAAAGCCCGCATCGCCCGCACCGGCGATAACACCCGCACCCGCCGCCCCACCTACAGAACCGGCGGCCGCACCGGGCCGACCTCAAATGAACGTGATCCCAAATCCATCCACTCAACAAGAATCGCTAGGCGCCGCCGCCCGCAGGCTCCGCGAACAACAAGCCGCGCAGCAAACCGCGCAAAAACCCACGCAGCCGTAATTTCCATAAGCGGACTCTTGGTAGGCCTGAAACTCACGCTCTCTTAAAATTTTGCAGCATCAGAATCGAACGCTGTCACGGATAAGCGGAGACGAGGCTCTCACCCGACAGATTGGCGGACGTTGATCACGGTTTCCTCAACCGCGGCGCATCGGTGTTGCGCAGTTGGCGTCCAGAGAAAATCGGAATCGCAGATCAGATGCCGCAAAACCATATGCCGAAGTTATTGGGAGCGAGGGTTATTTTGTTTCTGTTTGTTGACGTGCGGAGGATTCTTCTTCCCGATCGGAATCACTTTCCAGGCCGCGTTCTCGTAAACCCTCACTTGGATTACTGAGCCCTCTTTCGAGATCACCGCTGTGAAAGGCTTTTTTCTTCGCCCTAGTTCACGCCATATATCGGATTTGGCCGCGACTATTCGTGGCCCCCACTTCGACGGGCCTTCTTGATTGTCGGTTGTGATGAATACAGCAATCCTTGCATCTCTAATTTCGCGTGCGTAAGTGTGAATTAGGTCCCGGTCGCCCGTTAATAGCACGCGATTTTTCAATCCACAGTCCTGGATGATAACCGGATCCCCGATTTTGTGGCCTTCGTCACCATACTCTTCGTAGTGAGTCACGACGACAAACCCGTCCGGTCGCAGCATTTCGACCAGCTTCGTTTTTCCAAACGTACGGTCAAGGAAAAAGACAGGTGGTTCGTCAGGCTGCAACTTTCCAGTAGTAGTCTTCGATTGCTTCTTTGACTTCAAGAGCTGTCAGTCCGTAGTCTTTTGCGATCTCTGGAATTGTCTCCCCTGTCCTGTTCCTGCCCCATAGAACCGAAGCGACGATGCCTCTGTCTTTGACAATTGGCTTCCCGGATGAAAATTGTGGATCGATTACCAATCTCTTGGAATTGATTGGGAAAACCCTAAGGGGCAGCCCGCGGGCATCGCGCTCAACCCGTTTAAGGTAACGATCCAGGATTTTTCGCATCGCCAGTTGACCGTACCGAGTGGCGTTGACCGTATCCCCCAAATGTTGGATGAAAACTTCTTTTCCGGAAACTTCGAAATCGTGCACCAAAAGTGGATGGCCTCCAGGAATAGCTTCTCGAATGTAGTCCAGTGCTCTGCGCACGTTTCTGAGGGGGACGCCGCGTTCGGTGGTAGAGCGCAGCATGTGCGCCTCCACTAGATTGTAAAACGAAAGCAGCTTGTTTCCCGGGTCGGCGAGTTCGATAAGCGGCTCAAAGGTACGGTGCACTCCACGACTGGTCCTATAGTTTTGACCGCGCGTCCATGCCGTCAAAGTCGAGGCTGGTATACGGACATAGAACGCCGCTTCGGAAATACTGTAACGAGGGAACTCTCGAAGATCCCCACGCATTCGATCTGGACGACGTCTGGGCATAGCTAGCCTCCCCCTATTATAGATTGCGAGCGAGGCGCGTCAGGTTGTAGCGAGCATCGTTTCCGTACGCTACCTACATTGCCAAGCTGCCACTTTACAAGAGTTCTGATTCCTGCTGGCAGGATATTTCTACTCTCGTTTCGTTGGGCGGGCGTCTCAACTTTTTGCAACGTTTTCAAGTTAGAGTTCACCTCTCGAAACTCCACCGGGTTTGAGTTCCACTGCTTCATCCCTGTGCAGTTCAGAAGTGAGGTTCTTGATTGTTTTCTCGATGTAAAATTGTTTCGACAATTCGGGTCGTGGCAGCCTCTCGCTCTCTCTCTCAAATCTGAAATTTCAAATTTGAAATTGCCTTCCGCTCTTGCCTTTATCTCGTCCCACCTCCCCCATTCCACCGCCTCCCCACTTGCAAATTCCCGCAAAAGTGGAAGATATCCTTTAGTGAGCCGTCGCAAGACAGCTTACGCGGGGCGGGCGGCGCATCGGTTTTCGCGGCGTTTGCTTTCTCCCCTGGGCCTTCTTGGGCGGGCGCCCGATCCTCCCCGGTGCGTCGAAGAGTCGGCTCTTCGGCCCATTTTTCTTGCGTTTTTCATGTTTTTCTGTTGACTAACTCGCCAATCCATGCTACCTTATTGTCGGCTCCACTAGAGAGCCGCAGCAAAATTTGTCACAGGGAACCCCTGCGTTCCCGAAAAGGAACCACCAGCGAACCTTCGCAGTAAACCTCGCTTCACAAACCGCGTTGGGCAATCGTCTGGAGGCTGGACCAAAACTGGATACTTGAGGCGGGAAGACGGGCGCGCCCATTGCTTTGCAATCGCACAGCAATTGGCCTCGAGGGAGGACCGCTAGAGAAGCCAATTCTAATCGATACACGAATTTATTAGAAACGCATGCAACTCCTAGAAAACAAACGGAGGAGGCTAGCTCTAATCGATACAAATCACGCCTTTTTTTTCGCCCTCAACAAGCCCCTCTCACTATCTCCCGGCGCCCGCGAACCGACGCGATTGTCGCTCGCGGCCTCCCATCAGGGGCTCTTCACGGCGAACAAGACGCGTACCGGCACCTCTGAATTTTGTTTCGGTTAGAAAAAATCGACTCTTTGTTTTGTTGCAGTTACAAGAAATTTAAATGAACCCTTGTTTCGGTTAGGCATTCGCGTACGGGGGCGGGTTCACCATCCCATACGGGCTGGGATCAGGCGGATGGCGGCTTTGCGGCTTTGGCGCGCTTCTTTCTTTGCGCTTGGTATTCGTGCCAGGTTAGCCAGACAACGGCGGCGTCGAAGATGGTTAGGGCCATTAGTGCGAACGAATGCGTGTGCGTGTAGCGGTACACCTGGTAGGCCATGAAGCCGCCGAAGACGGCGATAGTCAGCGGGTAGGCCCAGTATTTGTTGAACCAGAGGGCGATGACCAGGATGGTTTTCACTACGCCGTGAGAGAGCAGGTAGAGTGAGGCGAACATGGGATCGGCGTGGCCGATATCGCGGGCTAGATGCAGGAAGTGAGAGGCGATGAAGTTGTACGGGTGGCGCTGCTCTTCGCGCTCGAGGAGGTTGCGGACCATCGCGCTGAGGGCGGCGGGGCTGATGAACCAGAGAAGGACGCCTCCGGCGGTTTCCATGAGGCCGCCGATGCCTTTCAGCGTTATGCCGGTGCGGAAGGTGCCGTGGAGGAGTGAGGAGGCTTTCATCGGGCAGGCCCGATTGTAATCCGTTCTGGAGAATGGAGGTAGATTGAAGCTGGAGGCTGGAACACGGGCGCCGTCCGCCTAGGCGGACGCGCCTACGAACCGCAAAGACAGGCCGAACGGCGGGCCGAAATGCGGATTCTTCCCTACGGTCAGAATGACAGCGTAAGCAGGTGGCATGACGACGGAAGACCCGGAGATTGGAGGGCTCTAGGCTGACAACTTGAAGCGGCAAAACGGGTAGTGCGCACGGTGAACACTTTGTGGCGGATTTCTTGACAACTGTGCTTGAGCTTCGCTACCGTGAATTCAGGCTTTTTTGCGTCGGCAACTTGCGCCGACGCCTGGGAGACGCACTTGTCGCGGCAAATTATCACACTGACTACCGACTACGGCACGAATGACCACCTTGTAGGGTCCATGAAGGGGGTCATACTGGGGATTAATTCGGACGTGCAGGTGGTGGACATCACGCATGCGGTGGCGCCGCACGATATTTTGGACGCGGCGTTGATCGTCAACGATGCATCGCGATATTTCCCGAGCCGGACGATTCATGTGGTGGTGGTGGATCCGGGCGTGGGGACGGAACGGCGGCCGCTGCTGGTTACCGCGGGATCGCAGTATTACATTGCGCCGGATAATGGCGTGCTTTCGTTGATTTACGAGCGCGAGAAGGATGCTTTGACGGTGCGGCACATTACCGCGGAGCATTATTTCCTGCAGCCGTTGAGCCGGACGTTTCATGGGCGCGATGTGTTTGCACCGGTGGCGGCGTGGTTCTGCAAGGCGTGGCAGAGCGCCAGCTTTGGCGAAGAGGTGGAAGATTACGTGCGGTTGTCGGTGCCGAAGCCGAAGGCGGATGGGAATGTGACCAAGGGCGTGGTTTTGCGCGTCGATTCGTTCGGAAATTTGCTGACGAATTTGACGCCGGACGAAATTCCTGCGCTGATTACCAACGAAGCGAAGGTGAAGATCAAGATTGGGAATAAAGAGATCAATCATTTGTCGCAGACTTTCGCCGATGGCGCTGGGGCTGAGCCGATCGCGCTGATTGGATCGAATGGAGCGCTCGAGATTTCGGTGAATAAGGGGCACGCGGCGAAGGCGCTCGGCGTGAATCGCGGCTCGGAAGTTACGGTTGAGGTTGGGTAGGTCCTGCCGGTAGTCAGTTAGTTTCCAATTGAAAATTTAGCGCGCGAGATCCGCTACGGCGAGTTGGCTGCGCATGCGCGGGTCGAGCCAGTCGCGGAACGCATCGCCTAGTAGATTGAAGGCTAGGACTGCGGTCATTACTGCTGCGGCTGGGAAGATTACGAGATGAGGAGCGTCGAAGAGGTGGCCGCGGGCGTCGTTCAGCATGGCGCCCCAGCTTGGCATGGGGGCTAGCACGCCCAGGCCGAGGAAGCTTAGCGTGGATTCGGCGAGGATTGCGCCTGCCATTGCGATTGTGGCTTGGATCAGGATTGGTTGCAGGATGTTGGGGATCAGGTGGCGGAGCAGGATTCTCGCGTGGCTGGCGCCCAGGGATTTCGCAGCTAGGACGTATTCCATTTCTTTGGCTTGCAGGACTTGGGCGCGGGCCAGGCGAGCGTAGCCGGCCCAGCCGGTGATGGTTAGGGCCAGGATTACTTTGCCTAAGCCTGGGCCCAGGAATGCGGCGAAGGCGATTGCCAGCAGGATGCCGGGAAATGAGAGGAACGCGTTGATTAGGACGATGTTGACTACGCGATCGAGCCAGCCGCCGAAATAGCCGGCGATGGCGCCGATGGCCAGGCCGGTGATGCCGCTGCCTAGGACTACGCAGATGCTTACTAGCATGGAGACTCTGGCGCCGAAGAGGATGCGGGAGAGGATGTCGCGGCCCAGTTCGTCGGTGCCCATCCAATGATGCGCGTCGGGCGACGAAAGGCGAGCGGGAAGATTTTGCGCGATGGGGCTGTAGGGGGCGATCCATGGGGCTAGCAATGCGCTCAGGGCTAGCAGGAGCGTGATTACGAGGCCCCATCTTGCTAGCGGGCTTTGACGCCAGAATTGGCGGAGGGAGTTCATTCGAAGCGCACCCTGGGATCTACTAGGACGTAGACGAAATCGGTTAGTAGATTTACTGCTACGTAGGAAATGGCGATTAGGAGGATGCAGCCTTGTAGTAGCGGATAGTCGCGGGCTTCTATGGCTGTTACTGCTAAGCGGCCGATGCCGGGCCAGGAGAAGATTGTTTCGGTGACGATGGTGCCGGCTAGTAGCGTGCCGAATTGCAGGCCTAGGATGGTGAGGATCGGGATCAGCGCGTTGCGAAAGGCGTGACGAAATAGGACTGCGCTTTCCGAGAGGCCTTTGGCGCGGGCGGTGCGGACGTAATCGCTCGAGAGTTCTTCGATCATGGAGCTGCGGACCATGCGCGTTAGGATCGCGGCTAGAGCGGCGCCTAAAGTTATGGCTGGAAGAATCAGATGAGAGATGCCGCCGCGGCCGCTGACTGGCAGCCAGCCGAAGATTACTGAGAAGACCAAAATTAAGACTGGGCCTAGCGCGAAATTTGGGACGGAGAGGCCGAAGAGAGTCAGGACGCTTACAGCGCGATCAGCGGGTTGGCCGCGTTTGTGGGCGGCCAGGATGCCGGCGGAAATGCCGATGGCGGCGCAGACTAGCAGCGCGATGAAGGCTAGCTCAAGCGTGGCGGGATAGTGCTCGAGAATTACTTTTGTGACTGGGCGTTGATAGCGGAAAGATTCGCCGAGATTGCCGCGTAGGACGCCGGTTAGGTAACGCTCGTACTGCACGGGCAGCGAGAGATCTAGGCCTAGTGCGTGGCGGAGTTGAGTTAGATCTTCGGCGCGGGCGCCTTCGCCTAGCATTTGTTGGACGGGATCGCCGGGGACTATGTGGGCTAGAAGAAAAACCATGGTGATGATTAGCCAGACGGCTGGTAACGCGAGGAGAACGCGAAGGGCTACGTGACGGAGGATTTTCACGAGCGGCTTCTGCGCGAGGCGCGGCGGGCGCGGGCCGGAGCTACCGATTCCGGCGGAGCGGATTCTGATGCGGCGGCTGCGACGGCGCTGGATTCTTCAGCGGGCTTCGCGGGCTCGGTTGCGGATTTTGTTTCCGGCGCGGGCGGAGCGGGTACGGCGACTTGCTTGATTTTCACGCGAGAGACGCGGCGGCGCTCCATATCCATTACGGTGAAGAGATAGCCGTTGGCTTCAAAGCTTTCGCCGCCGCGGGGTAGGAAGCCGAGATGCGTTAGGACGAAGCCGCCGATGGTTTCGTAGGAGGAATCTTCGGGAACGGTGATGCCGTATTGAGAATCGAGGTCGCGGACTTTCAGAGCGGCGTCGAAGATCAGCGAGCCATCGGGGAGGCGCATGGGGCGCTCGACCACGTCGAATTCATCGTGAAATTCGCCGACCATTTGCTCGAGGATGTCTTCGAGAGTGACCACGCCTAGAATGCTGCCGAATTCATCTACGACCATGGCGATTTCGGTGCGGCGCGAGCGGAGTTCGACGAGGAGTTCGCTGGCTAGCTTGGTTTCCGGGACGATCAGAATCTCGCGAAGATAACTTTGCAAATTAAAATCTGCCGGCGGCAGGCCTTCTTCGGCGCGGCGGGCGCGATCGAGTTGAATCCAGATTAAATCTTTGATGTGCACGAAGCCTTTGATGTGGTCGAGCGTGCCTTCGTAGACGGGGATGCGCGAGCGTTGCGTGGTGGCGAAGGTGCGCATGGCGTCTTCGAGGCTGGCGTCCATCGGGAGAGCGTGAATATCCGGGCGCGGAACCATGATTTCGCGGACTTGCAATTGGGCGAGGCCGATGGCGCCTTGCACGATTTGCATTTCTGTGGCGGGAAGGACGCCGCGTTCGCGGGCCTGCTCGATCAGGACTTGGAGTTCTTCGGGCGAGCGGACGAGAGTGTGGGACTGGGCTTCTTTCACGCCTAGGCTGCGAACGAATTTTTCGGCTATGCCGTCGAGTAAATCGATGGCCCAACTGAAGGAATTTAGAAACCAGTGAAACGGGCGGGCGATGAGCAGGGCTACGCGTTCGGCGCGGGCCAGGCTGATGCTTTTGGGAACGAGCTCGCCGAGGATTACTTGGACGACGGTGAGTAGGCCGAAAGCGAGGACTAGGGCGATGCCGTGGGCGGCTACGGCGGCCCAGCGGCTGGGGATTTGGGCTACTAGCGGGCGGAGGACTTCGGAGAGAGTTAGCTCACCGAGATAGCCGAGGGCCAGGCTGGCTAGCGTGATGCCTACTTGCACGCCGGAGATTACGCGGCTGAGATCGGCGAGGAGAATTTCTACGATGCGGGCGCGAGGGTCGCCGGCGCTGACTAATTGGCGGACGCGAGAGATGCGTACCGCAACGAGAGAGAATTCGGCGGCGGCGAAGAAGGCGTTCATGCCGACGAGGGCGAGGACTACGAATAGGTGGAGAGCTAGCATCTGAGGAAAATTCTAGCAAGTTGGGGGGCGGAAGAGGGATTTTCCGGTGATTGGCGCGCTTGCGGGATACGTCGGAGGGAGGCGGACGAGCAAGTTGAATGCGTGCGTGCCTCGTTGGTCGGCGGCGGGCGCAGCAAGCGGCGCCCCTACGGAAGAAAAGGAAACAGCGAAAACCGAAACGCCAAACCGGGCCGGTGGTGAATCCCGGCCCCTACTACCAGCCATTTCGATTCTTTTGTTGCTCCGCGGTCGATTGTCTCTTGTGCGAATTTTGTGCTCGTCGGATGCCGGCGGGACGCCCTTCGCAGCACAGGGTAAACCGGCGGTACTACGGCTGGCTTTGCGCTGGGGTGCTTGCTGCGCTAGACTCGCGCGGGATTTCTTGATGACTTCACGTGGCGGAATTCATTGGGTTAGGTATTGCTCTGCCGGGCTCCTGCTGATTCTTGGCGGGGGCTTTTTGATTGGATGGTGGATGATTTGGCGGCCTTTGCCTCAGGTTGATGGATCTTTGACTTTGCCTGGGTTGAAGCAGCCGGTTTTGGTGGATCGGGATGGTTGGGGCGTGCCGTGGATACAAGCTTCATCTGTCGAGGATTTGGAGACGGCGCAGGGGTACGTGGTGGCGCAGGACCGGCTTTGGCAGATGGATCTTTTGCGGCGGGCGGCGGGCGGGGAGCTTTCGGAGATTTTTGGGGCGATTGCGTTGCCGGTGGATCGTGAGAACCGGACACTCGGGTTGCGCGTTGCCGCTGAGGCCGCGGCGGCGCGGATGGATCCTGCTACGCGGAAGATAGTGGAGGCTTATGCGGCGGGCGTGAATCGTTACATACGCGAAAGGGCTGGACGATTGCCGATTGAGTTTACCGTGTTGGGGTATAAGCCGCGGCCGTGGACGCCGGCGGATACTTTTTTGATCAGCGCTTATATGTGGAAGACGTTGACCACTACGTGGAAGGCGAAATTGAACCGGGCGCGGATTACGGCGATGGTTGGGCCGGAGAGGGCGCGGGAGCTTTTTGTGGAGGATTCGCCACTGGATCATTTTATTGTGGGGGAGGCGGCGGGAAAAGGTGAGCGGCGCGGGCGCTTGGGCCGGCCTCCTTCGGATGATTCGACGACTGAGACTGCCGGGTTAGGGGGTGGTCCGCGGTTGACGGTTGCCTCGGGCGGAGATCACGATCGTAAGATGCCGGCAGGGACGCCGGCGCTACCTTGGAGCCTGGCCTTGGATTTTCTTTCACAGTTTGAATCGCAGACTCGGGAGATTATTGGGAGCAATAATTTTGTTGTGAGCGGCGAGCATACGGCTTCGGGGAAACCGATTCTGGCTAACGATACGCATCTGGCGTTCAGCATTCCTGGGATTTGGTACATCGTGCATTTGACGGCGCCGGGTTGGAATGTGGCGGGATTTACTTTTCCTGGGTCGCCATTGGTGGTGATTGGGCATAACGAGCGGATCGCGTGGGGATTTACGAACAGCAATGCGGAAGTGGAGGATCTTTATATCGAGAGTTTTAATCCGGCGAATCCGCTGGAGTACAGAGTGAATGGGAAATGGATGAAGGCGGAGACGCGGCAGGAAGTGATTCACGTGCGCGGGGCGGCGGATGAGACGCTCGATGTGGTGTTGACGCGGCATGGACCGATTGTGCGCCGCGATACGACGGAAGAAGGCGGGCGGGCTTATGCGTTGCGGTGGACGGCGGTGGAGCCGGGAGGATTGGATTTTTCTTATCCTTTGATTGGCAGCACGCAGAATTGGAATGAGTTTTTGCAGGTGATGAGCAAGATTGCCGGGCCGGGGCAGAATGGAATTTATGCGGACGTAGAGGGGAATATTGGATACGTGATGGCGGCGCGGATTCCGATTCGCAAGTCGGGGAATGGGGATTTGCCCGTGGCCGGGGATACGGATGATTTTGAGTGGAGCGGATACATTCCCTTCGACAAATTGCCGCAGGCGTTTAATCCGCGCGGAGGAATTATCGCTACGGCGAATGCGCGGACCGTCGGGCCTGCTTACAAATATTTCATCAGCGACCGCTGGGCGGGGCCTTACCGGACCGACCGGATTTATGAGCTGCTGGGGGCGCGGAAGGATTTGCGCCCTAGCGATGCGAACAGCGTGCAGAACGACATTGTGAGCTGGCCGGATAAATTTCTGGCGCAGCAACTTTATGCGGCCGGCCAGAAAGTGCAGCCGAAGGATTCGCGGACGAAGACGCTGATTTACGAGCTGAAGGATTGGGATGGGAAGACTGCGGCGGATTCGGTGCAGACTTCGTTTCTGGAATATTCGCGGCACGCGTTGATGGTGATGCTGCTGCAGCCGTACATCGACGACCAGATGGAGAATTACGAATTGTGGGAGCCGGAGAGCGAGTACGACAGCGTTTGGTGGCGGGATAAGGTGTTTCTGGCGAATGTGCTGCGGGATCGTCCAGCGGCTTGGTTGCCGAAAGGAATTGCGGATTACGATTCGTTGCTGATTGCGGCGGCGGATGCGGCGGTGGCGCGGCTGGCCGAGGTGGCGCGCAGGGGCGACCCTTTGCACGCGGATTGGGGAGAGCTACATCCTCTTGAGATTTATCATCCGCTGGGACGATCGGGAATTTTGCGGAGGATTTTGAGCATTGGGCCGATCGAGCAGGGCGGGACGATTGATACGGTACGGGCGATGGGTTACCGGCATGGGCCTGCTATGCGATTTGTGGCTGATCTTTCGAATTGGGATCTGTCTCTGATGGAAATTCCTGCGGGGGAATCGGGGCAGTATGCCAGCGCGCATTACCGGGATGAGTTTCCGGAGTGGTTTGCCGGGAGGGGGATACCGGCGCCGTTTAGTTCGGGGGCGGAGGGACGAGTGAGAGTGAATCGATTGCAGCTTTTGCCGGCGGTGGAAAGGGATGGGCAGTAGAGAATTTTAAGCTTCAAGATGCTGCCCTAAAAGGGCGGCGCTACACAAACCGAAACCGAGCCGATAAACTGCGCGACTGGTGAAGCTTGAAGATGCCGCCCTGAAAGGGCGGCGCTACACAAACCGAAACCGAGCCCATGAAGTGCGCGACTGGAGAAGTTATTGGTCGTGGGATAGAATGTTGGTTTGATACTTGGTTTGCGAGGATTGCTTGAGCCCTGCTGCTAATAAACCTGTGGAGCCGCCTAAGAAGGGGGATTTTGAGAAATCCTTGGGGCGGCTGGAGGAAGTTGTTAAGCGATTGGAGAGCGCGGAGCTTTCTTTGGATGAGGCTATGAAATTGTTTGAGGAAGGCGTGACGCTTTCACGGGAGTGCCAGAAGCAGCTGGAAGAGGCCGAGGGGCGGATTGAGATTTTGTTGAAGAAGGCGGATGGGAAGATTGCGGCGCAGCCGTTTGCGGCGGATGAGGAATCGAATTAGGTCTGCGTAGTGAGTTCAGAGTGTTGATGACCGCGCGAGAATTTCAATTTGACATTTGAAATTTCAAATAGAACCCCAGACCCTCGCAGTAATCCCGTTCCTCGTGAATTTTGCAGGATCTCGCTATTGCGTTGTGCCTGTTGTCTCGGTTGCCCTTGTGGCTACTGCTTAAATTCTCGATTCCCTTGTGCGCATGAGTCTCTCTGAATTTTTTGAGTTGGACCGGGCTGCTGTTGATGCGGCGCTGAATAAATTGTTGCCGCTGGGGCGGACTGCGCCAGCTTCGATTCATGAAGCTATGCGGTATTCGGTTTTTGCCGGGGGGAAACGGTTGCGGCCGGTGCTTTGTTTGGAGGCGGCGCGGCTGTTTTCGGATCCGCCGGATGCGGCTGTGCCTGCTGGATGCGCGATCGAGTTCATTCACACTTATTCGCTGATTCATGATGATTTGCCGGCGCTCGATAATGATGATTTGCGGCGCGGGAAGCCTACGTGCCACAAGAAATATGGCGAGGCGATTGCGATTCTTGCCGGGGATGGATTGCTGACGCTGGCATTTGAGACATTGGCGCAGACGCCCGTGGAGGCTTCGCGAGGAGTACGGTTGATCGCGGAAGTGGCGCGGGCTGCGGGGACTGTGCGCGGAATGGTGGGCGGGCAGGTGGCGGATTTGGAAGCGGAGAAGACGCGGGCGGATTTGGCTACGCTGGAATACATTCATCGTTCGAAGACTGCGGCTTTGATACGCGCGGCTTGCGTGGTGGGAGCGATTGCGGGGGGCGCGGCGAACGCGGACGTTGAGCGGCTGCGGAATTTTGGGGAGAACATTGGCTGGGCGTTTCAGGTGGTGGACGATATTTTGGATGTGGAGGAATCGTCGGCGGCGCTGGGGAAAACGGCGGGGAAAGATCAGGCGCAGCAGAAGGCTACTTATCCGGCGTTGCTGGGATTGACGCAATCGCGGGAGGTGGCTTCGGAATTGGCGGCGAAGGCGATTGCGGAATTGGAGCCGTTTGGGGCGCGCGGGGGGAATTTGCGGCAGTTGGCGGAGTTTTTGGTCGAACGGCGATCGTGATGCGCTGATGAGTGGGCGGGTTGCGAAGCAGCGGCTTGATGTGCTGTTGGTGGCGCGAGGGCTGGCGCCTTCGCGGCAGCGGGCGCAGGCGATGCTGCTGGCTGGGGATGTGATGGTTGGCGGGCAACGGGCTGGGAAACCGGGGTCGTTGGTTGCTGACGATGTTGCGATTGCGATTGCCGGGGATTCGCAGCGTTATTCTAGCCGCGGCGGATTGAAGCTTGAGGGGGCGTTGGAGGATTTTGGGATTTCACCCGCGGGGAAAATTTGCCTGGATGCGGGGAGTTCGACTGGCGGGTTTACGGATTGTTTGCTGGCGCATGGAGCGGGGAAGGTCTTCGCTGTGGATGTAAATATCGCGCAATTGGATTGGAAGCTGCAGCGGGATTCGCGCGTGGTGGCGATTGAATGCAATGCGCGCTACTTGAAGGGCGAGCAGATTTCCGAGCCGGTTGATTTTGTGACTGCGGATGTGTCGTTCATTTCCGTGACGAAGATTCTTGAGGCGCTGGTGCGAGTGGCGCGGGCGGGGGCGGATTTTTTGATTTTGGTGAAGCCGCAATTTGAGTTGGAGCGGCGGGACGTTGGAAAAGGCGGGATTGTGCGCGATGCGGCGCTGCATGAGCGGGCTGTCGAGCGCGTGCGCGCATTTGCTGCGGAACATGGAATGGAGACGCTGGGGGTTTTCGCGAGCCGCGTCGCGGGCGCCGAAGGAAATCGGGAGTTTTTTCTCCACGCGCGGCGCAAGGGCTAGAGTACAATCGCGGCCTGGAACAAATGATTCGCACTGTCGGGATTCTCTGCAAGCCTCGAAAAGAAGACCTCTGCTCGGTTTTGCCGCCTCTGGTGGAGTGGCTGCGCGCGCGGAAATTGAAGGTGCTGCTGGATCAGAGCGCCGCGGAGTCTTGCAGTTCTCTTGACAAAGCATCGGCGCGGGAAAAGTTGGCCAGCGAAGCGGATTTGCTCGTGGTGATGGGCGGCGATGGGACCTTGCTGGCGGCGGCGCGTTTGCTGGGTGATCGCGAGATTCCAATTTTGGGCGTGAATCTCGGCTCGCTTGGATTTTTGACGAGCGTGACGCTCGAAGAGCTGTATCCGCTGCTCGAGGTGACGCTGGCGGGGAAGCACGAGATCAGCGAGCGAGGAGTGCTGCGGGCGCAAATGGTTCGCAACGGAGCTGCGGCTGAAGGCGCGCGGGCGCTGAACGATGCGGTGGTGAATCAGGCGGCACTGGCGCGGTTGATGGATTTTGACGTGCACATCGACGGCAATCACGTGGCGCGATATCGCGCGGATGGAATTATTGTGGCGACGCCGACAGGCTCGACGGCGTATTCGCTGGCGGCTGGCGGGCCGATTGTGTTGCCGGAAATTCATGCGTTTGTGATTACGCCGATTTGCCCGCACATGCTGACGAACCGGCCGTTGGTGATTCCAGATTCTTCGCGGATCGAGATTGCGCCGGAGCAGCAGGGGGAGCCGGTTCATTTGACGCTCGACGGGCAGGTGGGATTTCAATTGCAGCCGGGCGACCGCGTGAGGATTGAGCGAGCGAAGACGCGCGTGCAGTTGGTGCGTGCGGCGGGAAAATCTTATTTTGAAGTGCTGCGCAGCAAGTTGGGTTGGGGCGAGCGGTAATTTCCTCTTTACTGAGCGATTGAAAAGGAGCTGGTGATGAATTTCCGATTGCGGATGGCGGTGTGTGCGGCGGCTTTGCTGGCATTGGGTACGGCGCCGCTGCTTGCGCAGAAGCATAAGAAAGCTGCTGAGCCGAAATCCGATACGCCGAATTATCCGATCAATGATGGATTTGTGGATGTGAATGGGTCGTCGCAGGGTTATGTGGATGCGGAGGGGATGCTGATTTACTACATGACTGTAGGGCGCGGAGAGCCGCTGGTGATCGTGCATGGCGGGCCTGGGGGATCGCACGATTACTTTTTGCCTTATTTGCTGCCCTTGGCGAGGCAGAACAAGTTGGTTTTTATTGATGAACGCGGGTCGGGGAAATCGCAGAAGTTAGAAGATCCGGCTGGCTACACGGTCGAGAATATGGTGGAGGATGTGGAGGGCGTGCGGCGAAGTTTGGGGCTGGGAAAAATTACTTTGATGGGTCATTCGTATGGCGGGGTTTTGGCGCAGGCTTATGCGCTCAAATATCAATCGAATTTATCGCATTTGATTTTAGCCAGCACATTTCCTAGCACGAAGCAGATGAACGACGTTCTGGGGCAGATCAAGGCGAAGATGGCGCCGGAGTTACGCGAACGGATTGAGAAGATGGAAGCGGACGGGCTGTACGGGCACGGCAAGGACTACGAGAAAAACCGGTACACGAATGACTACATGACTGCGGCTTGGGGGGAGGGATACTTTCCTTATCTGTATCAGAACCGGCCTGATCCTAATTTTGATCCAATTGCTATGGGCGTTACTTCGTGGGATTTGTATCGCGAGATGTGGGGATCGCATGGGGAATACGTGATCGATGGGAATCTGAAGTCGGCGGAATATGTGGGGAGACTATCGGATATTCGCGTGCCCACTTTGATTTTGGTGGGGGATCATGATGAATGCGATCCATCGTTATCGAAAGAGATGCACGAGAAGATTGCCGGGTCGCAATTGTTGATTTTGCCTAAGAGCGGGCATATGGCTTTTGTGGATCAGACGAATCTTTATCTTGGGGCGATTGATAATTTCTTGCATCCTGAGCATCACCGGGCGCACCGGTAGGAACGCTACGGCAGTAAGTGAGCGCAGTAGGGTCTGTCGCTTAGATCCTTAGGGTCCGGAAAGGCTGGACCCTCAGGATGACGACGCCTCGGGATGCGTGCCGACAATGATTTTGTCGGTTCGAGTTATTCGCCGCGGATTAGATCACGGCGGGATTCGCGGCGGCGGATTAGTCGCGACTTGTGGCCGTCTACCAGGATTTCGGCTGGCCTTGGACGCGAGTTGTAATTGCTGGATTCTGCGAAGCCGTAGGCGCCTGCTCCCCAGAGGGCTAGAACATCGCCTTCCTGCACTTCCTCGATTGGCCAATCTTTCAGGAAACAATCGCCGCTTTCACAGACTGGGCCGACGATGTCTTCGCGAATTATTTTCGCGCTCGGTGCGGAGCGCTTCACCGGCGTGATGGGATGGACGCCGCCGTAGAGGGCGGGGCGAAGGAAATCGTTCATGGCGGCATCGACGACGATGAAGTTTCTTCCGCGATTGGATTTCGTGAGGAGGACGCGCATCAGGAGGACGCCGGCGGCGCCTACGATGCTGCGGCCTGGTTCGAGGAGTAGGAGGCAGCGAAGCGGCTTCACTGCTTTGATTATTGCGCGCGCGTAGTCTTCGATGTGGAGCGGATTTTCGTTGGCGTAGCGGATGCCGAGGCCGCCGCCTAGATCGAAATGTTCGAGCGCGACGCCGTTCTTTCGCAGATCCGCGAAATACGCGGCCATGCGGGCTGCGGCTTTGTGAATTGGCACGATGCGGAGAACCTGGGAGCCGATGTGGGCGCTGATTCCCTTCCATTCGAGCCAGCGCGTGGCGCGATGCGCAAGATAGAGGCGGCGGGCATCGCGCCAATCCATGCCGAATTTGTGGCGATGATGGCCGGTGGCGATATGGCGATGGCCCCCGGCTTCGACATCGGGATTTACGCGAATGGCGGCAGGGGCGCGGCGGCGGGCGCGGCTTGATTCGCTAAGCAGCAGATCGAGTTCGCACTCGGACTCGAGATTGAGACAGTAGATTCCGGCGCGCAGGGCTTCGCGGATTTCTTCGCGCGTCTTCCCTACCCCTGAAAATATTGCTCGGCGCGCGGGGATTCCTGCGCGGCTCAGGCGATAGAGTTCACCGCCGGAGACGATGTCGAAATTGCTGCCGAGCTTTGCGAGAAGGCGCAAGACAGAGAGATTCGAATTGGCTTTTACCGCGTAGCAGATTGTTGTTGGGATGCTGTGGAAAGCGCGCTGGTATTGACGATAGGCGGCTTCGATCGCGGCGCGGCTGTAGACGTAGGCTGGAGTTCCGAAGCGGGCGGCTACATCGGCGAGCGGCACGTCCTCAGCGAATAGAGAGCGGGCGCGCCATTCGAAGTGCGGCGTGAAACTTGCGGGATCGAGTGGCCGCGCAATTCGAGAACTAACTCCGCGCGCTGCCATCGGCGGCGTTAGAGCACCTTGAGAACTACGAGCGTGCGATCGTCGAAGGCGTGGGCGGTGCCTGAGAAAAGTTCGACTTGCTCGAGAACGCGGTCGGCGATGGCGGAGGCCGGCTCGTGCGCGTGCGTCCCGATGAAATCGATCAGACGGTCGGTGCCGTAGAATTCCTTGTCAAAATTCTGAGTGTCGCTGATGCCGTCGGAATAAAACGCGAGAACATCGCCGGGATCGAGAACCATGTTCACTTCTTCGTAGGTCACGTCCTCGAACATACCGAGCGGAAAGCCCTCGAGATGGATCTTCTTGCACTCGCCCTTGTGCAGGAGGATTGGCTCTTCCTGCCCGGCATTGGCGATGCGCAGCTTGCGCTTGCCGCGGTGCCAAGTGGCGAAGCACATGGTCATGAAGCGGCCTTCGATGCGGCGCTCGACGATCAATTGATTCATGTCATGGAGCATTTGCGCCGGGACGAGCTTGTTGGGGCCAAGGCTGCGCATGATGCCGATGGCGGCGGCGCCGTAGAGCGCGGCGGCGCTTCCCTTCCCGCTGACGTCGCCCATGGCCATCGCTAGCTCTTGCGGGCCGTAACGCAGGAAATCGTAGATGTCGCCGCAGAGCTCGCGCGAGGAGACGACGCGGGCGGCGATATCGAGACCGGAATCGGTGCCGGGCATGCGAGGCAGCAGGGCGCCTTGCAGCCTGCGCGCGGCATTCAGATCGCGCTCTAGGCGCGATTCATCGCGTGCCAATTGTTCATACAGGCGCGCGTTTTCGATCGAGACGGCGAGGCTCGCCGCCAGAATCGAGAGCGCTTGCACGTGATCCGGCGTGAAGTAGTTAAGTTGCGGGCTTTCGAGATCCATCACGCCGATTACGCGCCCTTTGCTGAGGAGTGGCACGGCTAATTCCGAGCGCGTCTCTGGATTCACCATGAGGTAGCGCGGATCGTGCGAAACGTCTGGAACGACGACGGCGCGGCCTAGCGTGGCAGCGGCCCCTACTAATCCCTCGTGCGCCGGAACGGCGTGCTTTTCCTGGATGCGCTGGCCGAACTTCACCGTGACGCGGTGGCGGAAAACTTTGTCGGCATCGTCGTAGAGCAGGATGCTGAAAATTTGGTAATCGATGATGCGCTTGGCCAATTCGGCGGCGCGACGCAGCACCTCTTCCACTTCTAGAACTGAGCTTGCTTCGCGGCCGACTTCGTTCAGCAGAAGGAGCGTGTCGGCTTGATTGCGGACGCGCTCGAAGAGGCGCGCGTTTTCGATGGCGCTGGCGATTCGCGTGGCAAGCAACGTGAGGATGGATTGCTGCTCGGGGGTGAAATAGTCGACCTCGTGGCTCTGGATATCGAGAACGCCGATCGCTTTTCCGCCCACCATTAAAGGGACGGCCAGTTCCGAGCGCACGGCTTCGACGGCGTTGAGATAACGCGGATCTTTTTGAACGTCCCCCACGCGGACGGCGCGGCCCGTGGCGGCGGCCGTGCCGGTGATTCCCTCGCCCCAGGGAATGCGCCAGTGCTCCATTACTTCGGGGCGATAGCCGATGCCAAAGCGGAAATGGAGCTGATTGGTGCCCTCTTCGGGCAGCAGGACGGCGAAAATTTCGTAGTCGATCAGCTTTTTGATGAGCTGCGCCGCTTTCGCCAGAACCTCATCGAGGTTCAGCGAGGTGTTGATTTCCTGGCCGATCTCGACGAGGGTCGAGAGAGTTTCGGCGGAAATCTCGGTCGCGGATTTGATTTCGACTGGATCCATGGCCATTTTTTGCGCCGGGCGGGCGAAGTTACACCCGCAGGGGCACATTACACATGCATATCAGAAAACACAATTATAACAGCAGCTCTGGGGGTTCGGGACGGGATCTGACCAGTTTGGGCGCGGATTTTTTGCGTTGAGAGATCAAATTGGCTTGTGAATCTTGAAATTGGAGCGGATCACCGCAGAGACGCTGAGGGCGCAGAGTTTCGGGAGATTTCGGGATTTAGTCGGCGGCCATGCCGCGGGCTTGCTCTAGGATTTTTACGCTGGCGCTGGCGCCTACGCGGGTGGCGCCGGCTGCGACCATTTTTTGGAAGTCTTCGAAGCTGCGGACGCCGCCAGCGGCTTTTATGCCGATTTCGCCGCCCACCACCGCGCGCATGAGGCTGACGTCTTCGGCTGTGGCGCCGCCGGTTGAAAAGCCGGTGGAAGTTTTGACGAAGTCTGCGCCTGCATTTTTCGCGGCTAGCGAGCCGCGGATCTTTTCTTCAATGGTGAGCAGCGCGGTTTCGAGAATCACTTTGCAGATCGCGCCACCGCGGTGGCTGGCTTCTACTACGCCGCGAATGTCGGCTTCGACGGTATCGTCGAGGCCGGATTTCAGGGCGCCGATATTGATGACCATGTCGATTTCTTGGGCGCCGAGTTTGATTACGGCGTCGGTCTCGTAGATTTTCACTTGCGGGAGAGTGGCGCCGAGGGGAAAGCCGACTACGGTGCAGACTTTTACTTCGCTGCCGCGGACGAGCTCGGCGGCTTGGGCGACGTTCCAGGGATTGATGCAGACGGAGGCGAAGCCGAATTTCACGGCTTCTTCGCAGAGTTTGCGAATTTGATCGCGCGTGGCGTCGGGCTTGAGAAGCGTGTGATCGATCAGGTGGGCTATCTGCGCGTCAACGGAGGCTACCTCGCCGCCTGCGGAAATGCGGGCGGCGCCGGCTTCGATGGCTTTTTGCGTTTTGTGGACGCAGAGGTGGGAACAGCGCTCGTTGCATTCGGCGCAATAGATTTCGGCTAGCTCGACGCCGCGAAGATTGCCTTGTTGCGCGCCTAGGTAGGCGAGCATTTCTTCGGTGATGGCTTGGATTAGTTTTTCGAGTTCTTGGGAATTCACTAGGGCTGCTCCCACATGGTCCATCGAGCCCGCTTCGGACCGACGTTCAGGGCCGAAAAACTGGGCCGAATACCGGGAGGGTCTTAAGACCCTCCCCTACGACGGCTTGACGGCAATGTTTATCACTCGCTCCTTGGTTTTAGATGCCTGGACTCGATGGCTCGAATCTTGTTTATGCGATTTTGGTGCCGGCCGCCGGCGAATTGCGTTTCCAGCCAGACGGCTAGGATTTCGCGGGCGGTTTCTTCGGAAATCATGCGCGCGCCTAGAGTGAGGATATTCGCGTCGTTGTGCTCGCGGCTGTTGCGAGCTGAGGCTCGATCGTAGCAGAGCGCGGCGCGGGCGCCGGGGACCTTGTTGGCGGCGATGGAGGAGCCGATGCCGGCGCTGTCGACGACTACGCCGCGCCAGGCGTCACTACGCGCGACGGCATTGGCGACGGCTTCGGCGAAATCGGGATAGTCGACTGCTTCGGTGCTGGAGGTGCCGAGATCGAGAGGCGTGTAGCCCCAGTCGCGTAGGTAGGTTTTTAGTTGTTCTTTTAGCGCGTAGCCACCGTGATCGGCGCCGAGGGCTACTACCTTGGCATAGTTCGAAGATGCCGCCTCGGCTTTCGGCTGCTCGACGCGGATGCGAATGCCGCGCTGCTCGGCGGCGTCGCGAGCGAGCGGAGTGATCAAGGTATCGGGCGCGATGGCGATTTCGCCGCCATAGGCGATGGCATCGAGATCGCGCGCGGTTAGGACAGGACGTGGCACAATTACTCCGGCGGGAGAGACAAGATGCAAACGTCTTTTAGATTGCGGTAGCGCTCGGCGTAATCGAGGCCGTAGCCTACGACGAATTCGTTCGGGATTTCGAAGCCGACGTAATCGGCTTTGATGTCTTTGATGATTCTGCGCGAGGGCTTGTCGAGTAACGCCGCGATTTTGAGAATATGCGGGCGGCGCTGGAGCAGAACGCGGCGGAGATAGCTGAGTGTCAGGCCGGTATCGAGGATGTCCTCGACGAGGATGACGTTCAGGCCTTCGATGCTGCTGTCGAGATCTTTGTTGACGCGGACCTGGCCGGAGGACTGCTTGTTCTTGCCGTAGCTCGAGACGGCGATGAAATCGAGCGAGACTTCGAGATCGATCTCACGTACGAGATCGGAAAGAAAAATGCAGGCGCCTTTCAGGACGCCGACGAGATGCAGGCGTTCGCCTTTGAAATCTTTGGTGATTTCGCGCGCAACTTCGCGCACGCGCTTCTGAATCGTGGACCGGCGAATCAGCGTTTTCAGATGACTGCGTCCCTTGTCGGTCATTCCTCTCCGCCTTTAGAGCAAGAAGGCGGCTACTCTATCGCACGAAGTAGCGGCTGACAAGGCGGCTATTTTTTGGTCAATTCGATCGATGCGCGCGTGTTCTCCCACTCCATGCTCATGGTGCAGGTATTTCCGGCCGGCGCGAAGGAGATGGTGAAATTCTCCAAAGGCGTCGAGAGCGCGGTGACTTTCATATCTACGCGTGCGAGATCATTCGCTTCGCCGGGATAGTCAGTTCCCCATTCGCCGGTTTTCTTGCTGATGATGAGAGTCCATTTATCGGGATTCGGAACGGCGAAGAGGGTGTAATCGCCGGCGGGCACTGTCTTGCCGCCTGCGGTTAGGTCCACGTCGGTGTGAAACGCCGTGGCTTCGTTTGCGCCCGCTCTCCAGACCAGGCCATTGGGGACCAGGCTGCCGAATATCTTGCGGCCCTTTACGCGCGGGCTGGAGTAATCAACTTTGATTGCTTTGCCGGCCAGAGTGCAACTGGCGGTCGCCGGTGGGCTCGGGCGCTTGGATTTGTCTTGCTGGGCGACGCTTGGAGTTGCCAACGCCGCTAGCGCAATTGCCGCGACGCCGATCATTGCGATGTAGTTCTTCATGTTTTCCTCCTAGTGGATTCTAGTTGTCTGAAAAAAGCCTCAGCGGCTCAAGCCGTGCCCTGACACAGCTCTGGCATTCCGCGAAATATCAAGAAGCTCCGATTCGCGGAAGCCATCGGCGCCGATCTGTTGCGCTACAACGTGAACCGTGTTGCGCTTCGCGTACCAGCAGGGATTGTAGCCGTAATGCGGGAAGAGCGCGTGAATGCATACTTCGTTTTCTGGCGATTCGAGGTAGATATCGAGCTTGCCGTTTTTGAGTTTCGTGGCGGGATAGAACTGCACGTTGCCGAATGCCTCCGAGGAATTCGCGCCCGCCATTTTGTGCCGGATATAGAGAGAATCGAAAATGTAGGCTAGCCCGGCGGCGAGCGCCACAACTGCGAGCGTCCAGCCTGCGATTGCGCGCGCCATTCTCACGGCATTTCATCTTAAATCTTCGCGTCCGCTTGGCGCCAGTGATTTGGCTGAATCGATGCGGCGCCTTACCGATTGCTTGATTCCGGGGTGCTTCGTGCTAGCGTTGAGGCGAAGTTAGACGAGGGCCGAATGGCCGGCGTTGAGAATGTCCTCACGATGGAAGGCGTATGAATCCTGCGACGAGTGAGGTGTTGTCTGCCTCGAAGGGTGCGCCAGCGCATCCGGCACAGCCTGGAAGCAATCGTTCCGACCGCCGCAGGACGAGCCGCCGGGCGGACGTGACGAGTCGAAGAAGTTTGCTCGTCGCGATTCTCGCGCTCGTGGCAATCGCGGTACATCTGATTTTACGATTTGGATTCCGGACTTCTCCGCTCGTCTATAACCTGCTGCTGTTTGTGGCGCTGGCCTTTGGCGGCTTGCCGCTCATCATCGATTTAATTCGCAAAGTATTCGCGCGAGAATTTGGCTCGGACCTGCTGGCGGGAGTATCAATCGTCGCGGCCGTGCTGCAGGGCGAGTATTTGGTGGGAACAATCGTCGTCTTAATGCTTTCCGGGGGGACGGCGCTGGAAGAGATGGCGTCGCGACGCGCGTCTTCGGTGCTTGACGAGTTGGCGAAACGCCAGCCGCAAACGGCACACCGAAAGCAGGACGGTGAGATTGTGGACGTGGCGCTCGACGACGTGCGCGTTGGCGACATCCTCGAGATTTTCCCACATGAAATCTGCCCTGCGGACGGCGTGGTGGTTGAGGGCCAAGGGATGATGAACGAGGCGTTTCTCACGGGCGAACCGTTTGAAATGCAGAAGGCGCCAGGATCACAGCTGATTTCAGGAGCCCTGAACGGTGACGCCGCAATCGTCATGCGCGCCGAGAGGCTGCCGGTGGATTCGCGCTACGCGCGGATCATGCGCGTGATGGAGGAGACGCAGCAACAGCGGCCCCGATTGCGAAGACTCGGAGATAGACTCGGTGCATGGTATACGCCAATCGCCGTGGGGCTTGCCGTTCTGGCCTGGGTGGTCACGCGAAATCCGCATCGATTTTTGGCGGTGGTTGTCATCGCGACACCGTGCCCCTTGTTGATTGCGATTCCGGTGGCGGTGATCGGAGCGATTTCGTTGGCAGCGCGCCGCGGCATCATCGTTAAAAATCCTGCGGTGCTCGAGCAGATCGAGACGTGCCGAACGTTCATCTTTGACAAGACTGGCACGCTCACCTACGGGCGGCCGACGCTGACGGAAGTCGACTGTTCGCCTCAGTTTCAAGAGAATGATGTGGTGCGTTTTGCCGCCAGCCTGGAGCGTTATTCAAAACACCCGCTGGCACAGGCAATTCTCGACTACGCGGCGAAAAATAATGTGCAGGCGGAATCGGCGTCGGAAATTCAGGAACAGCCCGGCCGCGGATTACGAGGCACGATCGGCGGAAGAAAAGTGCTGCTGACAGGCCGTGACCGTCTGGGAGAAGAAGTGCGCGAATTGCCGAGCGCGCGATCGGGATTGGAGTGCGTGCTATTTGTTGACGGACAGTACGCGGCGCTGTTTCGTTTTCGAGACGCGCCGCGGCAAGATTCCGACGTGTTCGTAAAGCATCTCGGGCCGCGGCACAAGGTGAACCGGATTCTGCTCGTGTCGGGGGACCGGATGGAAGAGGTGCGCTACCTGGCCGCGGAAGTCGGAATTTCTGAAATTCACGCCGCCAAGAGCCCTGAGGAGAAGGTTGCGATTGTCCGCGAGGAGACGCAGCGCGCGAGGACGCTGTTCGTCGGCGACGGAATCAATGATGCGCCGGCGATGCAAGCAGCGTCCGTTGCAGTCGCGTTTGGGCATGATAGCGAGATCACCGCGGAGGCCGCGGACGCAGTAATTCTGGAATCGTCGTTGGGGAAAGTCGATGAACTGATTCACATTGGCCAGCGTATGCGCTCGATCGCGCTGCAAAGCGCAATTGGCGGGATGGCTCTGAGCATTATCGGCATGCTGGCGGCCTCTGCCGGTTATCTGAATCCCATCGGAGGAGCGATCGCACAGGAAATTATTGACACTGCTGCCGTTCTCAACGCGGTGCGCATGGCGCTTCCATTCAAGAATCTTCGCGACTTTTGAAGAATTCGCCCCCTAAGGATTGTCGGCGGCGAGATTGGTCGTGGAAGGGACAGGCTCCTGCGCGGCTTTATGCTCCGGAGCGGCTGGGAGCGCTGCGACACTGATTTGCATCGCTGTGTTTTTTGGAAAGACCACATCGTGACCGCGTGCGATGAAATGCACGTAGACCGACAGACCGGCGCCGTATGCTCCCATCGCCGCGCCGAAAACGCGCGAATGGACGGTCAGCCCGAGAACGATTCCAATCAGCTTGAATCCACCTGCACCACCGGCCACGCGATTCGATGTGTTGCCCGCCGGATTGCTACCGCCGGGCGCGTCGCGATCGCCGCCGAACGAGGCAGCCGCGAGGCCGACCGAGATCGCCGTCATCGCGTAACGCGATTTCGAAGATGTGGCTTCCGCGCCGCCTTCGGAATCGAGTTTCACGTCCTGGCCCTTCCCGGCCTGAATTCCTTCAAGACTCGTATCCACTTTCTCTTGCACGCCATCGGGAAGATTCAGTTCGTGGAAGACGATTCGCAGCTTGCCGTTGCGGCTCATATAGCGCGCCGGAGCCGCTTGCACCACCGAGCCTTTTAGATGGCTGCCTTGCGGAAGAATTAAGTGATCGCCGTCGAAGAGCGGCTGAGAGAGAACGGCGTCCACTTCGGCACCATTCGGAGTGGTGGCTGAGCTCAGCGGCGTCACGAGGCGAGCGCGGACGAAGCTGGCCTTTTGCAAAACGCCGAGCGTCGAAGCCTTCTCCGGTGTGAGAGCTTCGCTGCCAAAATCGAGCGGCTCTTCGAGCTCGGCAAAATACACCGTGCCAGCGTCGATATATTGCGGATGAACGGGAAGGCGGGCGATCGCGTAGCGTTCGATACGATGCATCTTTCCCGGTTGCGCGACTTGCTTCATGGCGTTGTTCCATGCTTCGCGGGCTTGCGCCTTGGCTTGCTTGGCTTTCTCGGAGGCTTCATCTTTGGCAGTTTTCTTGGAGGACTTGTCATCGGCGGTGACGAACTGGATGATTTGGCCGGAGCCGGGGGTCACGCTGGTATGGAGAGAGATGCGCTTGCCGTCTGCGAGAACGAGTTCGTCGAAGGTCAGGTCCAGCTTTCGCGTGGGAGTGAAATCGGTGTCGAGCGCGGCGGCGGTGCGCCGGCCTGCGGAGAGAGTCTCGATTTTAGTGATATGTCCGGTCGCTTCGGCGCCAACGCGGATGACCAGCTTGTCGAAGGCGTAGACCGGCTCGACCACGTGTCCATGCACCACCTGACCCACTCTCTGGACGCGCACTTCTTTGTCGAGTGCGACTTGAATGGCCGTCCCTTTTGGCACTGTGAGCGGGATTGAAGTTCGGTTCTCAGCCGGCGCGGACGCTGCAGGCGGACGATGAGTCAGTTTTGGCGAGGATTCAGGAGATGGCGCTGAAGGCGGCTCGGCGACGGGAGGAGTAGGCTGCTGGGCGCGCGCGAATGTCGTTAGTAGTACGAAAAAGAAAGCGGTAGCGGCAGAGCGTGAGAATGACATGCACTCTCTCCCTCGGTGCACTGAAGCGCGCACCATTTGGGAGAATGGATTCGCGGGGAGCACGATTCGTTGCCCAGCACTTCGTGCTCGACGGTCGACCTTATCTTAGCGCTGCCATCCGCAGCTCACAATTCGCGCAACGATTGCGCGACCGGACGGCTTGCGGCGCGAATGGCCGGGGGAACGCCGCCGACGAGACCCATCACGAGCGCGAATACCACGCCAATCGCCAAGAGAACGGGCGTGATACGAAATGCAAAGGCGAGGTGAGAGAACGTCTGCCAGTTCATGGCCCCCGTCGTGAGCCCGTTCAGCGGAAGTACCGCGACGCAGCCGAGCAGGCCACCGACGAAAGAGATCAGTAGAGCCTCAATCAAGAACGACACGACTACGCTCGGAGCGCCGAAGCCGATGGCGCGCATGGTGGCGATTTCGCGGGAGCGTTCGGCTACAGCGGAATACATGGTGTTCAACGCGCCGAAGATGGCGCCGAAGGCCATGATGGCCGCAACGACGCCGCCGAGAATGGTGATGAGCGTGGTCATGCGCGTGGATTGCTTGGCGTAGTAGTCGATCTCGCTGCTGACGTCCACGTTCATGCGCGGATCGGCGGTGATCGAGTCCTTGAATTGCTGCAATGCCGCAGGAGAGGTGAGGTGCGCGGTCACCGACTGATAAATATTTTCGGGATATTTGTAAACCTGGTCGAGAATGCGGGAATCGCACCAGACCTCGGAATCGAACGAAGAACCTCCGGCGTCGAAAACTCCCACGACCGTCCAGGTCCCTCCACCAAATCTGACAGTGTCGCCTAGATTCAGTCCCGCATATGTGCCCGGGACATTGCGGCCGACCACAAGCTCGCTGAGGCCAGGCTTGAAGAAGCGGCCCTGCGCGATCTTGATTTTATCCCGAACAAGAAGCGCGTTTGCGGAGACTCCGCGCACCTGGACATTTGCATCCGTGCCGGTGGAGCGCAACGGAAAAGGAGCGATGACCACAACTTCAGGGCTGACGAGCGGCTGAGAGCCACTGCGGGCGACGCCCGGCGCGTCCTGGACGATCTTGACTTCATCGAGCGTGACCGCTCCCATCATTTCGGAGGTGGCACCGGCGCGAATGACGAGAGCGTTGTCGGCCGTCCCCGAGGCCACCAGCGTCGCTTTGAAGCCCTTGGCCAGCGAGAGCATCGCGATGAAAACTCCGACGGTACCGGCGATTCCGAGAACGGCGACGATCGCAGATGTCCAGCGCGCCCGAACACTCCTGAAATTATAAACAACCGGAATGGGCATCTTTAGACCCTCCGTAAAGCGTCAACAACGCGCAACTGCATCGCGCCGATGGCGGGGATCAAACCGCTCAGGGCGCCCACGCCGATTGCAAAGCCAACGCCGGCCAGCAATGTGGGGTAAGAAATGATCAGCACCGGGAGCAATCCATTTAGCGCGGATGTAAGCACCGGGACAGCGAGCACCGCAAACAGCAGGCCGAGGCCGCCGCCGATGATAGCGACCAGGATGGATTCCGCGAGGACCATCACGAGGACCGCGCGATCGGAGAAGCCAACAGCCTTCAGGACCGCGAGTTCCGCGGTTCGCTCGCGGACGGCGATGGACATGGTGTTGCCGGTAACGAGCAGCAGGGTGAAGAAGACGACGCTGCCAATCGTCAGGATAAGAAACTCAATATTGCCGAATTGTTTTGCCCAGCCCGCGGCAAAAGCAGATTCCGTTTCGGTCTTGGTCTCATAGTTGGAATTTGTGAATTGCGTGTCGATGGCCTTTGCCACTTGCTCGGCGTCGTCCGGGCGTTCGAGGCGAATGGTGTACCATCCGACCATGCCCTTATAGTCCGCCGGCATATTTTCGTCGAAATATTTCCACTGGAACCAAAATGCGCTCTCGTCGCCACCAGGTTTCGTATTGTGGAAGATACCGTCGAGATTGAACTGCCACGAGTCGGTCCCGCCGAAGAGCGTGGTCTTGATTGGAATGCGATCCCCTACTTTCCAACCGAATCGTTTGGCGGTCCGAGCGCCTGCGACGGCGCCTTGGCGGTCGTTGATGAAAGTCTTCCACTGATCTTCCGGAAGGACGATCTCCGGATAAACCTCACGCTGATTCTCGATATCTATGGCGAATTGAGGAAAGAAATTCTTCTCGTCCTGATAAACGCCGCCAAGCCAATTGCTGTGTGTAATGACCTTGACACCTGGGATGGTCAGCATCTTGTCGCGGTACGCGAGCGGCAACGGCTGAATGATCGAGGTACGGTTGACGACTACGAGCCGGTCCGCACCGGCCACCTCGACTCCGCGGCTGAACGCACTCTTGACCACCGCTAGAAACGTGAAGAGGAACAGCGCGGCGGCGAAGGAGCCGATGGTAAGCATGAGGCGAATCTTCTTGCGGAATAGATTGGCGAAAAGCAGGCCACGAAATTTCATGCTACGCCTCCTGCGACCGAATCCAGATGCGCGCCTTCGACGAGGACGCCTTTGTTGAGATGAAGCAGCGTGTGCGCTCGCTCGGCGGCGGCGGGATCGTGTGTAACCATCAGAATAGTCTTGTGATATTCGGTGGAGAGGCGCGTAAGTAGATCGAGAATTTCGTCGGCACTTTTGCGGTCAAGATCGCCGGTGGGCTCGTCGCAGAGGAGAAACGTGGGATCGGCGACTATCGCTCTGGCAATGGCAACGCGCTGCTCCTGCCCGCCGGAGAGCTGGCGCGGATAGTGATTCATTCGATCGCCAAGACCCACGATCGAAAGTACCGCTTCGACGTGCTGGCGCCGCTCTGACCTCGAGAGCTTGGTCAGAAGAAGCGGCAGCTCCACGTTTTGAAACGCGGTGAGAACTGGAATCAAGTTGTACATCTGAAAAATAAAGCCGACGTGCCGCGCGCGCCATTCGGTGAGCTTGTGGGCGGACATGTGCGTGATTTCGTCGCCCGCCACGGTGATGCTGCCGTGCGTGGGGAGGTCGAGCCCGCCGAGAAGATTGAGCAGCGTGGTCTTGCCTGAACCGCTCGGGCCCATGAAGGCGATAAATTCGCCTTTGTCGACGTCCAGGTTGAGAGATTGTAGGACGTGGATTGTCTCGCCCGCGCGCGAGTAGTTTTTGTCCACGCCGCGGACTTGGATTAATGCGCTGCCGGTTCCGTTGCCATCGACTCGTACCATTTGATCGGCTCCTATTTCTTGATTTCGACGGACTGGCCATCGTGGAGATCGGCCGGGCCTTTCACAACCACCGAATCTCCGGCAATCAACCCGGCCAGCACTTGCTGATCGGTGCCCTGCACGACGCCGAGTTTCACAGCGCGACGCTCGACGTGATCTTCCTTAACGAGGAAAACGGTCTTCGAGCCATTTTGGTCACGCACCGCGCTCTGCGGAACGATCACCGTCGACGACGCTGCGCCGCTCTTCTGCTCCGGCTCATCGCCGAGGAACGCAACTTTGACACCCATGTCCGGGAGAATGCGCGGATCGAGTTTCAGGAATGAGATGCGCACTTTAACGGTAGCCTTCTGGCGGTCGGCGGTCGGGATGACGGTGCGCACCTTCGATGGAATCTGCCAGTCGGGATAGGCGTCGAGAATCGCCGTGACAGGTTGGTCGGGCAAAACCCTCGCGATGTAGGCCTCGTTCACGTCCACTTCGATCTCGTTCGAGTTCATGTCCACGATGGTGGCGATGCCGGTGCGCGTAAATCCGCCGCCGGCGGAAATGGGCGAGACCATTTCGCCTACCTGCGCGTCCTTCGAGACGATAATGCCGTCGAATGGCGCGCGGATGATGCAATTGTCCACGGCCTGCTGCGCTTCGGCGATTCTTGCTACGGCGCCGATCACTTGCTGCTTGGCCAGATCGATCTTTGCCTTGAGGCTATCCGCGGCCGTGCGCGCGGCGTCGAGTTGCTCCTGCGTCTGGACGCCGGAGGTCTGGAGTTCTTGAGCGCGATGGAGCTCGATCTCGGCGTACTTCAATTGCACTTGAAAATCGAGGATGGAAGCTTGAGCCGTGTCGCGGTCGGCTTTGGCCGAGTCAAGCGCGCGGCGAACATCGGAATCATCAAGCGTGGCCAGCACGAATCCCTGAGGCACGTGCATGCCTTCATCGAAGAAGACGCCGGTAACGCGGCCGGTGATCTTCGAAGCGACCGTGGCGCGGCGCCGCGGCGTCACGTAGCCGCTGGCATTGAGCAGCGCCGGGCGATCGCTGCCAGCCTTCTGTGCGGCAGCCACTTCCACGACCGGCTTCTGATGCATGAAGGCGAACACGCCGCCCGCGACCAGCACGACAACGCCAAGAATCGCGGCGAAGATTCCGAAGAATTTGCCCGTGCGTCCGCCTTTGCGCTGGCCTTCGTGGATGCGCAGCGAGCCGAGATCAGGCTTCGGAGTTTGAGAACCTGTTGCCATTAGTGCCGGCGTTCCCTTTCTATTTGATCCAACAATTCGTAATACGCTTCGCGCAACGCAAAACTTTCGCGGCGCCCAAATCCGGCGAACTCGTGCCGGCTCTATTGTATCCAAGGAATGCGGGATTCGCTGAATTGCAAATCGTTGGTAGGGGCGGTGGGGATCGAAATTACCTCGACCAGTATTTTCAAGGACTTGCGAAACATTCTACGGAACATAAAGAAACGACTTAGCAGTGTAGGGAACGCTTATTGCTGCCCTAAAGCTGCCTCGTTTTCATCCTCCTGCCCTCCGCGTCGGCAACAACATTTCAACAACCTTTCCATGTGCTTCCCGCATCGCTTGTGGAACTGCCTGCGTGTAGATGTTCATGGTCGTTCGAATGTCGGCGTGACGTAGCAATTCTTGCTGTACCTTCACGTCCACACCGAACGCTCGCAGAAGAGTCGAATACGTGTGACGAAACGTATGCCAACCGACGCGCCCGATCTGAGCCGTTTTTCCGGCAGGAACGAGATGATGTTCCTGCAGGCGTCCCGGCCAGTACGGTTTTCCGGTCGCCGGGTTTGCAAAGACCCAATCGGTGCCCTTTGCTCGCGAAGTCGTCTTGGCCTTGTGTTCCAAGAGCAACGCGGCAAGGACCTCATCAACTGGCATCCACTTCTTCGAATAGAGAGTCTTCACGTCGTCTTCGACTCCAGCAACCCATGAACGCTGGATTCTGACTCGCAGGTCGTCCCAGTCAAAGTCGCCCCACTTCAACCCCAGGGTCTCGCTCACGCGGAGTCCGAGGCAAGCGGTCACGATGCACATTGTCCGAAAAGGCTCGGACAGGTGCTCGATGAATTGGCGAAATTCCTCGATAGTAAGTGTCCGAGGTTCGCGCTCTCGCTTGGACGATCCCTTGATGTGAACGAGGTTCATGGGGTTGATTTGAAATGGGATCAGCTCCCAGCGCATCGCCCAGTTAAACAGAACGTGCATCATACTGCGCACGTGCCCTCTGCTTTTCGGGGCGAGGCTGAGGCTTTCGATCCACTTCTCAACCGCTAGAGGCCTCACTTTCGCGAGAGTAACATTTGCCCACTTAGGCTTAATGTGATTCTTGATCCATGAGCGATACCGGCTCTGAGTCACACGCCTCTTGGGAATCGCCTCTCGAATATAGCGATCTATCACCGCTCCAAAAGTTGTCTCTTCGGCTGGATTTGGATCATTGACTGAAAGGCGTAGCCCTTCCGTAGCCTTCCAGGCCTCGGCTTTCGAGGGATACTTCAGTACGGTTCCCACAATCACCGAGTTTTCCTTTCGCCCACCGCTCGGTGTTCTGGACCTGTAGGTCCATACCCAAACGTCGGGACCTCGCCTGCGGGGTTTCCTACGTAACCATCCGAACTGATACCGTGTCCGCTTGAACATTCACTCTGCCTCCTCTGTTCTGCGGCACGGATGGCACGCCGAATTTATACGAGAACGCAGCCATGCGTCCAGTTCAGATGCACGAAAATACCAGTGGCCTCCGACGCGATAGCCCGGTAACTCTCCCTGTCGCGCGTAGCGCTGTAGAGTCTTGACATGAATGTTGCCCAGCAACTTGGCAGCTTCTTTAGTCTCCAACAAAGGCTCGAATTCAGCGTTGCGACAGTGATCCAGTTCCTGATTCATTGCCCACCCCGGAGGAGGGCTCGACGCACTCGCGATACGGGAATGTTCAAGGTCGTGGCGATAACGCGGAGGGACTTGCCGTGCGAACGAAGACTTCTGACTGCCTCCACGTCCACCTTGGCGCGCGGCCGTCCGATGTGCTTTCCCATCGCCCGGGCATGGGCTAGACCGGCTCGAACCCGTTCCGCGATCAGGTCCCTCTCAAATTGAGCGACCGCACCGACGATATGAAATAAGAGCTGACCGGCTGGGGTGGTAGTATCGACTCCTTCGGTGTAGCTAACGAAATCAATCCCCAGCGCGCTGAACTCATCCAGGCTTTCAATGAGATGTTTAAGTGACCGTGCGAAGCGGTCGAACTTCCATACTAGGACAACGTCAAACCGGCGTTTTCGAGCGTCCTTCATAAGGATATCGAGTTGAGGACGATGCCGTTGGGCTCCGCTGACGCCAACATCTATATATTCTTGGTAAGGTGAGAAACGCTGGCCAGCGAAACGCCGGAGGTCCTGAAGCTGTACTTCGCAGTTCTGGTCCAACGTGCTAACCCGGGCATAGAGGGCGACCGTCTTGCGGGCTTCAGTCATGGTCCAGCTCCCTCAAGTTCCGCTTCAGAATGTCAATGGCTACCCGAGAGTTGTAGAAAGTTCGCGCTCCGCATTTCCCGCAGGCGGTAAACGGATGACCCGAGCGTGTCAGCACAATGCTGACTTCGGCCCGGCACACGCTGCAATCGGTCATACCGATGGTCTGGAGTGAAGGCTTGGGATCTGGTGGCTTCGGCTTCTGCTCGGCCGGGGCTTTCTCTTTTCTTTTCGCCTTATCTGAGGGTCCGAAGATGAGTTCAAATGCATCGCCGTGGGAATCCTTGTCCTCTTTTGGTGCCTTTGCCATACTGGTCTTCCCCTTTTATTGATAAAAGCTGCTCTGCCCTAAGGAAAATGCCAAGACGGGGTCTCAAGAGGATGGAGCTAAGTCATGCAGAATGAATTTGAACCAGTCGCCATTCGAAATGGGGCCGGTTTTGTCCAGTACGTCTGTCAGGCTTGCGGCGGGTATCAGACCCTAATTGGCGCGTCCGACAAGTTTCTGCCGTTTATCGACCACCTGATATGTGACCTGGCCTTACTGGAGCACCCGAAACTGCAGAGTCCGCGTCTTGCAGGGGATCAGATTTGGTATCAACTTCCGGCCACGCACGAAATGATCTGTGGCCTACCGTCTTACAACCCCGATTCGGAAGAATGGAAGAGACTCTTGGATAATGGACAGAAGATCCTGCCCCAGGCGCAGTTTTTCCTAATTGATATTGCCGAGTGGCTTGAAAAGGCGCTCTTGTCCTTGGAAGCTTTGAATTCGATTAAGGAAAGTGACCTGATGGCTGCTGAGGAGCTCACCAATCTCGTGCGAACGCTACCGCAGGAATTCGAGGAGCAACGAGAGTACCTGCTGATCTACCAGGAGAAGTTGAAGGATACGGGCATGGACCCGAAATGGTTGACCGGGCCAGGTCGGCAGGCAGGGTTTGTCGCACGATCCATGGCAGGCGCTCGTTGGGATCTTTCACTATCCAGTTCCCGCGAGATGATTCGTAAGATCGCAAAAAACCCACGTGGACCATTACTGCGGAAGCTCAAGATCCAAGGAGAGCGAGGTTGGTGGGAACCAGTAGACGAAACATGAGAAGGTGTGCCAAAACTCAACCACAGGGTTTTGATTCGGCCTAGACACTTACCTGGGAACTTGTCCCTCGGCGCCGAAAATAATCCAGCCGCGCTCGTCCCCTGTTTGTCAGCCGGTAAGCTAAGCTGCCCCGTCCAATCGACCTCCGTTCAAGCAGGCCTTGGCTGGAGAGGCGGAGCAGGTAGGAATAGAAGGAGCGCCGATTTGGAGACGGTCGGAGATTTGCTCGCACTTGATCGGGGGAAAGAAATCCGCCGGTACGGTTAAAGATCGCTAGAATTTCTTGTTTCGTCATAATTTAATACATGTTGAAGTTTCGAACGAAATGAGCTTCCGCAATGGACCATCTGCTAGTGTATGATAACGTGGGATTGTTCGTTTTCTTGTTTTCCAAAAACGATAAATCGCGAACAGATTTATTTCCTTTCGGTTTCATTTTGTAGAGTTAAACCACCGTGTATTTTCGTTCCTGGAGGAAACACTCCGGGAGATTTCAGCAAAACAATTCAGCCTGAAAACTCCAAACTACCGCAGCTGTGGTGAGACCAGTTTCAAAAGGAAATCTTTTCGGCCCGTTTGTCTGATTACCGGGCATATCGGAGTACTAGGAAACTAGATGTCCGGCAAGGTGACTTACCAGGAGGTTGGGCCGCCGCTGCCAGAGTCGATTATTCGCGGTAAGAGCATTAGGGTATTCGGCGTTGGCGAAGCTGTTCAGCGATGAATGTACAGGGAATTTCCGTCGGGATCGCGCAGGCAAGCCGAGGTTGCGGGAAAGCGGGCTTCGCGAAGAGCGGCCCACAAATCGAAAGGCCTCCGCATCGGAGTCGCGGGCGACCGGAGTTTATCTGGGGAGCTGCTTACGTGTGTGCCCGAACCTTTGTGCGCTGCCGGCAGCGAATCCGAAACAAGAGCCTCATACGCGTTGATGACCGTGTTCCGTGAGACTCCGAGTGTGCGTGCCAGGGAGCGCGTGGAGGGAAGGTGTGTTCCCGCAGGCAACCTTTGTTCGAGAATCGCTTGCCGCAGTTGATCGTAGAGCTGGCGGTATAACGGGCGGACAGAGTGCGACTTGATCGTCAGAGCTGGTATGTGAGAGTTCGCTGAGCGCTTCAAAGTGGTACCCTTCGCAGTGAAAGTGGCTCTTTACCTCCTACCATTCTTGCAAGGAGAATTGCAAGAGGTGGGCAGGCCTGCAGGCAACAAAAGGGGGAACGATGTTCTCAGGCGGAAATGTAACAGTTTATGTTTCGAATATGGACAGCGCCGTTCGCTTCTATTCCGAGACGCTCGGGCTGAAACTCGCCTATCGCTTCGGCGACCACTGGGCCTCGATTGAGGCGGGGACGGGACTCACCATTGGGCTTCACCCGGCTTCTTCAGAAAATCAGGCCGGCCGAAAAGGCTCCATGGCAATCGGGCTGCAACTAAAAGGCTCGATCCGCGACGCCATCAGTGCGCTGAAAGCCAAGGGTGTACGTTTCCAAGGTGATGTTATCAACGAAGCCAAGGCCGGCTCGTTCGTCGGATTCGAGGACCCGGATGGCAACCAGCTCTATCTCGCAGGGATCAACTGGAGCCACGTCGAAAACGGCGAGGGCCAGTATCAGCCTGCGAAAGCGTGAAGGTTTAAAGCCAACGTCAGGCGATTCTGCAGCGACCATTGCCTACGGGTGGTCGGCGCAAAGGCCGGGAACTGTGCCAATTTGATTTTGATGGAGTTGTGAACGTTTCGCGGAACATGCGGCCTGCGATGAGTTCCAGGCATTTCTGGGAGGGGCAGATGCTTTTCGGCTCTCACGTAGTTGTCTATAGCAAGAACGCCGAAGCGGACCGCGCTTTTTTTGCCGACGTCCTCGGGTTCAAATCCGTGGATGCGGGTCATGGCTGGCTAATTTTCGCCCTCCCGCCGGCAGAAGTCGCATTCCACCCTTCCGAGGAGGGTGCCTACGAACTCTATTTCATGTGCGACGATCTGAAAGACGAGATGGCATCGCTTGCGAAGAAAGGCGTTAAGTTCTCTGAAGCACAAGAGGCACGCTGGGGTTCCATTACGAAGATGCGGCTTCCGGGCGGAGGCGAGGTCGGTCTTTATCAGCCAAAGCATCCTACGGCCTTAGGTTTGAAATAAAACGCTCCTCAAATTAGGACACTAGGATAGATGACACGGCTCCGGACCGACTAACCGCCCAAAGTCCCGATTAAGCCGGTAGCGTTATTCAGGCACTGACTGTTCCTCATCCCCTGAATGAAGTTATGCCACAATGAAGCGCATGAGCCAAGGGACTATCGCCGTATTGCTGAGCGTCAAAGGCAGCGAATTAATCGAACACAACTTCTTACTGACTATTCCACGCATTCCGGGGTTGATACAAAGCAGCGTTCGTCGATTATTTGACGACAAGGAGGTGCATTGAAATGAGGAACTCTCTCGCGGTTGTGTTGTTGTTTGCGGCCCTCAGTGCTGGGCCACTTTGGGCGCAGGAGCAACCCTCGGAGTTTGAGGCATATGCGGGGTACTACTACACGCGCTTTAATATAAATGCCAATGTCCCGGGCATTGCACCCTCGGCAAGCTACAACGGCAACGGTGGGGGTGGCCAGATCGAGTACAACGTCAACCGCTGGCTCGGCGCGGTAGGAGACCTGGGCGGATTTTTGGCGACCAGCAGCGGGAACGGAGCATTCGCCGGAGCAGGGTTCACCTATCTCTTTGGGCCTAGAGTGAATTTCCGGCGCGGGAAAGTTACGCCGTTCGCGCAGATCCTGTTCGGAGGGGTCCGCACAACCGACGGCATCGCCCAATCAACGGGGACCGAAAACAATTTTGCGATGACGGCAGGCGGCGGCATTGATTTCAAAGTGTCCAAGCACGTCTCCGTTCGCCCGGTACAGGCCGAGTACTTCCTGACAAAAATCGCGGACGGGCTGAATAACCGCCAGAACAATTTCAGGTTCAGCGCTGGAGTCGTGTTCCGGTTTGGCTAAGAGCAATTTGCATCGTGCGACTTGGCAGCGTCCGATGAGAAGTGACAAGCCAGTGGCCGCTCATTTGTCAGGTTCAAGTCCTGATAAGTCGCGTAACCGGACACTCAGGCCAAGTTTCCGATTAGAGCGCTAACGTCAATCAGGACCTCGCAACAATCTGAAGTACGATTTCAGGCGTCCGGGTGACGAAATGCGGTTTCGCACCTGGGTTAGCGCCCGGTGGGCGCTGTGTACTCTCGTCGTCGAGCCCGACAGTAACTGTGAGTGTGACGTGGTATTCGCCAGGCTTATCGAAACGGTATGCGTCGGTCAGCATATACGAGTAGGACGCTGGATTCGACGAGAGGTCATGATTGGGAACCTCAAAGCTAGGCCCACCATAGGCTCCACCGTAACGAATGTCGGTCCAGCCATTGTCCGGCTTGATCGTGAAAGACCACCGCGTGAAGAATCGGCAAAGTGGAAACCCAAAACCTGGTTTGATATTGGGCTTGCCAAACAACCCGCAAGGTTCTAGATACCTGCCTGGAGCCTTGCTTGAGAAAATTGCCTCCAGTTCAATTGGTTCGCCTACCTTGAAGCGATTGGAACCACTGGTTGAGCGTAACTCGACTCGCAAATCCGAGGGCCCATCCACAGGGGACTTTTGCGTAGTCAATAGGCACGCAAAAAGCGCCACTGCGAGCAGGTGTTGGGCGAATCTGAATTGCATTGTGCCTTGTCAGATACCGCGATGTCGTCACTGGTTGCCTAGGTCCCGATAAGTGGGCCAGTGTTTAGTGATGACTTTCGGGAGGGGGGCCCAGTTATCGGACTCAAGTCCTGGTAAACGCATTAATCGGACAAGTGGTTTCCTGGGCCGAAACCATGGGGTTTCGGCCCACGGCTCCAGGTTGATTTCGGTGCCAGAAACACGACAACTTAGCGTTGCGGAACCGATCGGCATTTCGGCACACGCGGATAAGCCCTCACTATTAATTTCCACCGAAGCGATGGGGAAATTGTGGTCAGGCCAGTTAACTTTCCTCATGCCAGTGGGGGCAACGGTAAGCGAAGAATGGCTATCACGGTGGTAGAATTCGGATTGGCCACTTTGTCACTGACGCAAAAGCAGCGCGCCGTTTACCCCACCTCTAATACGGGTAGGCCTATCCTGGGCCGCCTTGACCAGCACCTATGATAGTCGGAGGCACCGTCAATTGGTACCGCGACCACGTAAGTTTTGAACTAATAGATAAATTCGTGGAGAACACCGAGAAGCAAGTCGCGCAATCTATTTTAGAGTACGAAGAGAAGAAGCGGACGATACAGGTCGTTTATGATGCAGGAGAAGACGGGGAATATATGGACCTCGTCGAAACGCATGACGGCCTCGAAAGTGGGACGTGGGATTTAAGTACGATATTTAAAGAATATTTGCCGACTTTGCACCGAGGCTCGGCATTTCTGACGGTGTTCGGCTACTTTGAGCACGAGTTGGACAAGCTCTGCTTGCTCTTTCAATCTGAGAAAGGTTTTAAGATCTCTTATCGCGACCTCAACCGAGATGGCATTGACCGCTCAACTAGCTACCTTGATAAAGTTGCTGGACTTAACTTGCAGAAAGAAAAATCTCCAGAATGGAATCGCATAAAAGGGTTACAAGGGGTCCGCAACGCCATCGCTCATCGGGACGGTAGATTGAACACTGACGATAGGAATGTCCGGGAAGTGCTTGCCAAGCTAAGTCCGTGGGCGTCTGTCGACGCTCGGGACCAAATCATACTGAACGAAGGCTTCCTCGCCAATGTCACGGAGGCTTGCAAGAGCTATTTCAGATTCATAGACAAATCGATTCAAGTAAAGGACTCGTCCCAAGCCGCGAAATAACCTCACGCACCCCGCGACCTACGCTTTTACAAAGTGTTCTTGTAGCGTCATTTTGGGGTCCCACTGACCTTCTGGCGCCAATAGGCGTGTCGAGCGCGGCTGTACTGGCGCGATTTACAGCTCGGGTTCATGCCTTCCATCTCGCGAATGTCGTTCGAGGACAGATAGCCACACATTTTTCCGCCGCTGTAGAATACCCTCCCGCCGGAAGGAAAGACAAAGACTGTCTGGCACACTCTTCATCGCTCCTAGCAAGTCAGAAGCGGGCCAAAATGGTGTTGTCGAGCGAAGAGGAAACTCGTTGATTCCACGAGCATGCAACACGCCATCGGGCTTGCGCCGAAACGTCATCTTTTCGAATCGCCCTCAGGTGAATACGAATTTCGGCCCATGAAGGCAATCACTGTATCTTTGCGTACTCCGCCTTGGTTTGCTGCAGGATGGGGATGTCGGGGTCGGCGTCTTTCCAGAGAGGAAAGCAATCATTGTGGGCGGTCTTCGGTTTGGCGGTGCCGCAAGAGAGAGCGTAGGGGCGGGCGAGGCCGAGAGTTACGGGCCGTCCGCGTGGCTATTGTGACTCCGTGCGAGTGTCGCGCAGGAGGACTACGTCGGAGACAACGTGATAGCGAGCGACGGTGAGCGATTTGCCGTCCGGGGAGAATTGAAACGTGCGAATTTGATCTGACATGAAGTTCGTCAACCGATGGCCTGGTGAGCCATCGAGCGGCTGCGCCCAAACGTTCCCGACACCGTTTTCGACGATGTTGTAAGCCACGGCCTTGCCGTCCGGAGTGATGGCAATGGGAACAGCAATTTCAGCGCGGGGATCGAGGTATTTCGCGGACGCTTCGGAGTTCGCGTTTACATCAAGGAGCGCAACCTTGGTCGTCCACGTTTGCGTGGCTGGATCGCCTATCAACGCGATCTCCGGCATCCACCTACCATCAGGCGAAAAGTTCACTCCGCTTTGCATGAATCCGGTGGGGACGACGCTAGCCTTGATGAGCTCGGGAGATCCACCGTCGATGGGCATCTTCATAATCCGAGACGTAGTGCTGTCCACGTAGTAAAAGGATGCCCCATCCGGCGAGCAGAGTGGACGTACTTCATTCTTGCCGTTCGTGAGCTGCTTTGGACGAGACCCGTCCGCGTCCACGCGCCAGATGTTGTATGATGTTTTTCCTTCCCGAAGATACGTGCTGAACAGAATGGGCCCGCCCCGGCCGCAAACCGACGACGACTGTATCGTCTCAGATGGATCGCTCAGGAGAGTCGCTTGCCGGCTGCCGTCGGGCGACATCCGCAGGATCGCAGTCGTCGTGGTGACCAGCAAATCTCCGTGCGAATCCCAGTCCACGCCATTGACTACGGCCTGATTGGGAAGGCCCGGAACCACTGCAGGCGCTCCCTTACTTGTAACGGGTTGCAAGGAGACGGAATCAGTTTCTTGCTGCTGAATCGAAACCATCGCCTTGCCCTCGCCAGAAAGTCTCAGCGTTCGATAGCCGCGTGTGTCGCTTGTAAGCGATTGGAACCCGGCCGCCGGGATAGGAAACGAAGCCGATTTGCCGGTTCGTTGCACCCGAATTGCGATAGTTCACAAGGAGCCCGCGCCCATCCGGAGTCCACGCCAAGTCCGTGAAAACCCTGTCCGGAAACAACGTGAGTGGAGCGTCCTTGCCACTCGCGATGTCGAAGGTGCTGAGCTGTGCCTGGGCATTGCCCTGGGAATACGAAATAAAGGCGATTCGCTTTCCGTCAGGCGACCAAGAGAGAGTGTCCGGGCCTGGAAGCGGAGCGATCTGGAGAATCTTCTCGTCGCTCCCGTCCACGTTCGACGAAAGGAGACGATACTTGCCGGCTTCTGGATCGTTTTCGCGTTCGTAGGCAATGCGCTTGCCGTCCGGTGAAAAGGTCGGGCCGGCATCGACATCGCGTACCAATAGTTGCGGCGTGCCGCCGAGCACCGGCATTCGATACACGCGAAATACGCTCTGGGTGGCGTCCGCTGCCTTGCGGTAGAAGATATAATTCCCGTCCGTAGAAAAGCCGGGACTCCGAATGGGAAAAGCGTCGGCTTCGAGAACCTGGGTATTGCTACCGGTCGGCACGTTGCGAAGCCACAAGCTTTGTTTTCCGTTGTCCTCAACCACGCTTACGACGTACTTCCCGTCCGGGGAAATTGCCGCGAGAGCAGCCTTACCCGAGTTTGTAACTTGCGTGGCGTCGAAGCTTTGAAATGGGATCGTCACGGTTCGGTTAGCGATTAGTGAGTAGAGACCGTATCCCGCACCGGCGATCAGCAGAAGCGCGACGACAACACCGCCGATGAGCGCTCCTTTGTGCTGCTTCGCAGCAGCGACCACAACAGAACTGCCGGAGGCATGCGCCGCTTCGCTCTGGAGCTGTACTCCCGCGCTGCTTTCAGCCCGAACCGCGGCCTGCTGGGAGGAGGAGCCGATATTGGTGCCAGTGGACGGCGATAGCGGAGCGGAGGTCAGATGTTTACTGTCACCCGGATGGTCGCCGCCGGAAGACGGCTGCACGAATGACGCCGACTTGCTCGAATCCGCATCGCGCTTCAACCGCTGGAAATCGGCACGCATCTCCGCAGCGGATTGGTAGCGGAGCTTCTTGTCTTTTTCCAGCGCTTTGTTGATTACATCTTCCAACTTCACGGCGATATCTGGATTCAATCTCACTGGCGCAACCGGAATGCGGTTCAGGATGGCGTCGGTAATGACAGCCGAGCTTTCGCCGCGAAAGGGCAATGCACCTGTGGACATCTCATAGAGAACAACGCCGAACGAGAACAAGTCGGTGCGAGCGTCCAAGTCCTTGGCACGCAACTGCTCCGGAGACATGTAGGCCATCGTTCCAACGGCTGTCCCGGGGCTCGTCAGTTGCTCTTCGCTCACCCCGGCTGCCGCGGCCGTCGCAAGCGTCGCGTCTGACGCCGCGGGTTCCGGCCTCGTCTGCTTCGCCAGGCCGAAATCGAGAATCTTGGCGTGCCCTCGTTTTGTTACGAAGATGTTGGCCGGTTTGATGTCGCGGTGGACGATGCCTTCCCCGTGCGCCGCGTCGAGCGCGTCCGCAATTTCGATGGCCAGATCGAGGACAGTTTCTATTTCCATCGGACGGCCACTGATACGATGCTTCAGCGTCACTCCGTCGAGATACTCCATCACGATGTAGGCTTTGCCATTGTCGTCGCCGATTTCGTAGATCGTGCAAATATTGGGATGGTTCAGGGCAGAAGCCGCTTGAGCCTCTCGCTGGAAGCGGGCCAATGCTTGAGTGTCTCTGGCTACTTCATCAGGAAGAAATTTCAAGGCCACAAAGCGGTGCAGGGTTACATCCTCAGCCTTGTACACC
Organism: uncultured Acidobacteriota bacterium; assembly: GCA_963812645.1. GTDB lineage: Bacteria > Acidobacteriota > Terriglobia > Acidiferrales > UBA7541 > Palsa-147. The sequence continues at coordinate 51,944 of CAWEVU010000006.1, read as the reverse complement.
ACACCCATCCCGCCGCCGCCGAGCTTCTCGACGATGCGGTAATGGGAAATCGTTCGCCCGGAGAGTGGAGAAGAATCGGGCATGGACGGCAATGCTATGCTGCACCGTCAGACAAGTCAACGCGCGTCGGTCAATGTCGTCGGTCAATCCTCAGGATTCTGGTTGATTTGCTGCGGGGCGAGTCCGGAAGTGCGAAAATCATTCCCTTCCGGCTCGGAGGCAAGGCACGCAACCAAGCGATGTGGGCTCTTACGGTTAGAAATCGTGAAAGGGTCTCGGAACAATTTCGGAACACTTAGAGCCGAACATCAACCAAACCCACTAGCACCGCAGTCGGGCCACTTCCATTTAGTGATTGTGTCGGCTTGCCATCCGTGCCGCGAGTCATTTCTCGCTCGCCGACGCTGCCCTGCTGTTAATGCTGCCTTTTGCTGCCTCGCGGTTTTCGCAAGTCCCGTGAAGTGAATAAGAAAACTGGTAGGGGCGGTGGGGATCGAAAGGACAGGCGATCAAACAAGGCTTGTGCTCTCTGTGCGTTGCAGCCACCGCCACTCTCCAACTGGAACAAACGGAACAGGCGTCAGTCGATCCGCAGAATCCACAGAGCGTCTGCCTTCTAACAAAGGAGGCAGAAAATCTAAATGCTTTGCTGGGCGTCGCTTACGGATTCTCTCTCCTGAAATCTCACCCTCAGTTGTACCGAAGTTGTACCGAATTCCCTTAAACGCCTCGGCCCATTGCTCATCGCCGCTCAATGTCGATGTCATGACCTTCCCAGTGAGGCCTGCGCATCAGTCTCGCCACCGTCCGAAGAGAATGGAGTCCAGTGAGAAAACTCCCGATGACGCTGCCTTTCTGGCAGCTGCTTCCACGCTGGTTATCGCTCTGTTCTCGGGGAAGCGCAGGGCTCCAATTACTATCATCCGCTCGACCCCGTTCACGATCTTTCCGTAATACTGTTCAGCGTCAGGGCAGGACCCTGAGTTCTCGGGGGTGATTTGCGCGGAGAATCCGGCGCCCTTGGCGTAACACGCGTAATACGCGGTTGCCATTTCGATCGACTGTCTGTGCGCACCTTGGTACCCATATGCGTCGAAGCCAGCATTGCGCATCACCTCTGCCGCGTCATACAGCCGTTCCAGCGTGAACATCGGGTAACCGATGCCCTTACCTGCGTCCGCATTGCGGTAGCGATCATCGATCTCACCAGGCGCTACTATCGCTGTCTGGAAGAAAGGCCTGCTGCTGTTGCCGTCCTTGCCCGTATTGGCATAACACGCATTGGGCATATCATGCTCGCCGTAGATCGCTCTCTGCAAAAACATGACCCAGGACAAACTGACATGTACGGACGGATCCTTGCCGTTGGCGACGGCTTCGAACTCCTTTCGGCGGTCCAAGTCGCGGGCCAACGCTAATAGACCCGCCAGTACATTGGCTGCATGATTGCTGTAGTGATCGCAATCCCAGGCACGCTGTTCGACAAAGTTGTAATTGAGCGCATTGAGGATCAGATCGAACATCGCGGAGTGGAAAGCACTGACCTGCTTCGACTCCGCTTCGTCGAGGCCGCCTAAATAGGTTAGCAAATCGCGCGTTTGCACTGAGTACAAGACCCCGCGTGCGACTACCAGCCCAGCGCCAGAAAAAGCGCCTTCCACGAATTTTCCATCGGCGTCACAAAACTGTTTTGGGGAGTTGAGAAAGCGGCCCTGACTGTCGCGAAAGCCGCGTGAACTCCACCCCAGCAGGATTTGTTTGGCAAGTGCTGCGGCGCGGTCGGGGGCCGGACCGCCAGCCGGTACGGTAGCACCGGCTTTGATAATCGCCGCATACATGGCATCCCGCGCGGCTACCACGGCCGCGCCGCCGGGAGGTTTTGCATTCGGCGGAAGCTTCATTTCCGCTCTGATCCGAATCGAATGATCTTCATGCTCGGTAGTTTGCGGCTCGTACGAGAAGGCGTAGTTGTACGCATCTGAATTGCAACCCGAGTAAGCCGCCCCCCATTCTTTACCCGAGTCGAGGTCACGGCCCACCTGCGCGGAAAGCTGCTTAAAGCGCTCTGACGAATAGGTACCCGGTGTTTTAATCCGTGCAGCAAGATCCGCGAGTTCGGGGGGAGTATTGAAAACTCGGGGAAAAGTCGACGAACTCGTGTAGGAGCCGGTAACGCCCGGAACCTCAGTGGGAAGGCGAAAGCGGGTTGTGCCGGAGCCTGCGATGAGCGCGTTTTCAACGTTGCCGGCTGCCCGAATTCCGCGCACGCTGAGAATTCTCTCCTGGCCGTCTGCGAACGGTTTATTCGGTAGTGTTATCTGGAAACGGTGCCTGCCACCCTGAACCCGGCAGACTTGATTGACGCCAGGCTCATTCCCCAAATCCGCCTTGCCCGTGACCAGAAGCTCTCCATCCGCCAAGATTTGAACGGCAATGGATTCGGGCCGCCCTTGCTGGCACGCCCAACCCGTAATTACGCCATTCGTCCCATCAAAAGTTACGCGATCGATATGGCCCACGATGTTGCCAGGACCCTGAGCCAATGCACTGGGAACAACCTCCATCCGGCATAGGACGATTGTGGTAAAGGCGATAAGCCTGAGCCGCCGTTCGAGATTCGCTGCCTGGAATGTCTTCATAGCTACACACCTCTCAAAGTTCGGGAAACGCCTGAAGTTTTTCGAACGCGCCATTGTAACTTGCCGACCTGTGCAAACGGGCTTCTACCTAACCAGGATCTTGAGTGCAGACCGTAGACCTTCGCGGTCGATTTACCTGCGCTGAAGGCGGTCAAAGCACAATTTCGAATGGTGTGTTTCATGAGAATGTCCTCGTGAGCCCAGCCAGAGAGGTTGGATCGATTCGGCGATCCATCGAGACCTTAGAGACTCGGTGATCACGAGGAGGGATGCGCCCAGGCATCGAGAACTTGCTTCTCCTTATCCGCGGAAAGATAGTCATTCCAATCCAAAGTCTCGCCCAGAGAATGAAAGTAAGTGAGACAATCCAGCGCGGTCTCCTGAAAAGCTCGCGTTTGCCATCCCGCACGGAAGGCTTTCTCGCTGCTGACCTGCCACAAACCAGGCATTGCCCCGGCCGGCCGCCAGAAGGGAAAATCACCGGCAAACACCCCCAGGGCAAAATCGGTCTCGAGTCCATGCTGGTAGAGGAAATCCTGGGGTATCCATACAAATTGGGCGTCGGACCGCGTTGTAGCATTGCAATCATCCAGGAACTCCCGGAAACTCATGGGCCTTCCCGTCAAATTGAAGGTGCCATGGAGGGAGCGGTCAATGGCAAGCATGAGGAATCGTGCCACATCTTTCACATCGACCAGCTCAACCGGGTCGCTGCCGTCCCCGGGACCGATGTGCGGACCGCCGTTTTGCGCCCGCGTCAGCCACGTAAGCAGGTCCGGAGTGGTGTCACGATCCCCTTTGATAGGGCCCGGACGCACAATCGTAATTTTCTCGCCGAGGATTGCATGCAGCCTTCTTTCGCTTTCCGCTTTACCGCGGTTGTATTTCCGGGCTGGCCCGTTCCAAGGTTCCAGCGGCGTATCCTCCTTGATGCCAGCTCTGGTGAGTTCTTTGGAGTCGTATGCGGCGATAGAAGAGACATAAAGATAATGCCCGACCCGGTTCTTAAGAAGCTGTGCGGCCGATGCGACTGTGGTGGGGTCGTACGGCCACACATCCACCACTACATCGAAGTGCCTGCGTGCTAGCGAAGACAAGTCCTGGTCGCCCCGCTTGGAGATGCTGCGGATGCAACTCCAACCTCACTTTCTATTCAACACGCTGCAAGCTGCGACCATGCTGATTCATGATAATCCCCATGGGGCTGAGGACATCCTCCTGCGTTTGAGCCAACTGCTCCGTGTGTCTTTGGATGAACTCAATGTGCAGGAGATTCCGCTCTCTCGGGAAATCGAGCTGCTCGGATGGTACATTGGAATTCAGGATCGGCGTTTCGGAGACCGGCTCCGATTTGATCTTCGAATCGATGACGACGTGCTGGCCTACGCCGTTCCCAGTTTTGTGCTTCAGCCGCTAGTTGAGAACGCTATCCGACATGGCATCGGCGAGCATAAAGAGAACGACGTGGTCTCCATCAGAGCCTTCCAAAAGCAGAATCGGCTTTACCTGGAAGTCTGCAATCGGACTAGCTCGCTCGCTGATGCGCCTGAACGGTTGCTATCGCGCGGTACGGGACTGTCGAATACGAAGGCGCGAATCGAACAGCTTTACGGCGACGAGCACTTACTTCAGCTATGCAACCTGGAGCCGAAGGGCGTTTGCGTCAGGCTATCCATTCCATTGCGCAAGTTGTCGTCCTCAGAACCCTTGACTACCGAAGAGGTTGTGAAGTGATGATGCGCGCCATGGTAATCGACGATGAGCCGCTTGCCCGCCGCAGCGTTCGTCGATTCCTAAAAGCCTATGCCGATGTGGAATTGATTGGGGAATGCGGGGATGGAGAGTCGGCGGTTGCCGCCATTCTGACGAAGCAGCCTGATCTCGTATTTCTCGATGTACAAATGCCCGAGATGGACGGCTTTGAGGTCGTGAGGAAGATCGGTGCCGACAGAATGCCAGTTACTATTTTTGTAACCGCCTACGACCGCTACGCACTTCGTGCGTTCGATGAAAACGCGGTCGATTACTTGCTCAAGCCGTTTGAAAAAGAACGCTTCGAACGCGCCCTCATGCGTGCCAGGGAGCGCATCGCAATCACTGAGAACGGGCGGGTCCACTTCGTGAAGGCGAGAGATATCGATTGGATCGGAGCTGAAGGGAACTACGCACGTCTACACGTTGGTATTCGCGAATACTTGCTTCGCGAGACGCTTACGAGTCTTGAACGGAGACTAAGTCCGCTTGATTTCTTGCGAACTCATCGCTCCACCATTGTAAACGTACACAGGATCAAGGAGATCCAAGCCTGGTTTCACGGGCATCATCGAGTGCTGCTCGAAAACGGCACAGAGCTGAGAATGAGCCGGTACCAACGCGAGGTCGCAAGAAAGTTGGGAATCGCTTAATAGAAATGGAGCAGCTTTGCGCGATCTATCAAGATCTCGCGGTTAAGCCTTGGCCCTATTGCAGCAGTGCTCGGTCAAAACCAGCCGTGTACGGCGGTATTGCATCAACGAACGAATGAGTCATTCTGTGCGAGACCTGAGCGACGACCAATGGGAAGTTCTCGATACGTTGATTCCCAAGCCGAAACGCCGGATTGATGGCCGCGGGCGTCCCTGAAAGAGCCACGCCAGATGCAGTCTCCCTCCTCTGAGGGTCTTACTAGGAGACTGAGGTCACAAAAGGGTTGCGATTTGGCCTTAGAGAATCAAAGAACTCCTCGAAGGGCGAGGGTGGAGTTTCACTCTACTTCTGCTGCGCACACCGGAAATCGCAAGGAGTTCCCTTGAGGTGCAGAAGAGGAGCTTACACTTCCCGCACAGATAACAAAAGGTGGAGCGCTTTGCGCTCGGCCTTTCTGGTTTTTTAGACAACGGCGCTATTTTGCGCCCTTGTCACTACTTTTGTCCTTCTTGGCAAGGTTGGCAGCGAGTTCCTCGGCCACAGCCTTTTGCAGCTTCTCCGCATCTACCCGGTAGCGCTTGGCGGTGCTCATAAGAACATCGTCGCCGTTGGATGTGGCTCGCTGATAGGCGGAATCCAGCAGGGAGATTTCCAAAAGCAGCTTGCAAAGTGCGGCCTCGTCATACGTGCTGATCTGCTTTGCCAGCAGTTCGTGCGCGGAATCGGAGTCCTTCTTGACCTCTACTTTGTGCCGCTTCGCCAGTGCCGGGGCTTGGTTGTAGGACAGGTGAGCAACCAAGTATTGAGCGATGACTTGCAAGTCCGCCTTCTTCAACGGAGCCGAAACCCGTTGCAAGACGGTCGCTAGTATCCGATGGCGAGTCGTGATCGCAAGCTTCTCCCTCTGAATTCGCTTGCGTTCCGCTGCCCGCTCCCGCTCAACCTGTTCGGGAGACGGCGCGTCAGGACGATGCACCCGGCAAGCCGGATCGGGACAAACTTTGACGATGTGTCCGCGCTTGCCTCCGTCCGTTACGATGGCCTCGGTCATCTTGTCGCAGGGCTTTTGGAACGCCGACAGCTTGGCGCGTTCGCCGTTCGTCCTTGCCTTCTTGATCTGCAATTCCACATAACGATTGCGTCCAAGCGGAGCACCTTCCCGGCTGGGTTCCGTCCTTGAGTTCCAAGAGTGACCGGAAACCCAAGGCTTCTTCTAGCGGGTGAATGTCCTCGCGTTGCAAGTTCTCGCGCCTCTGGGAAGCCATTACATACTCGGGGTCACCGTGCTGAGCTGACTGTTCAGAGGGCTTGGAGAGTTGGGTCACTTCGTGGGCTCAAGTTGCACATCTATCTTCAGACGGGCACCAGAGGCGAGATGGATGGGCTTCCCCTTACCAATACTTTCATTCCACTCACGAAATCCATCTGAGGAGATGTGCAGCAGAAGGTCCTTGTCGGGCGGTACCAGAATGACGTGGTTTGAGGAGCAACTCATCGTGAAGAACGGCGAGGCGGGGCTTTCCGGTAGCTTCAATTCGACTCGCATCCCCGAGATTCCAGCACCCGTTCTTTGGTTGGTCAGATGAACTTGAATGAAACCTGCTCTCGGCGGGAGCAAGACTCTCAATTCCGCTTCCGGGTGTTCCGGCGTCAGCTCAACTTCCGGGGGGGTACTATCACCTGCCAGACCCGTGCTAAAGCTGGAGTATCCCTCATTTTCATCCTCGCCGTAGACCGTATATCTTCCCCACCACGGAACGTTCTCAAACCGATATTCGCCAGCGTCATTGGTCCTCGTGTGGGGAAGCACCGCGCCTAGACCAACGCCCAATGGCTCCGCAGTTAGACCGATCTGCTTCGCTAGTTGTCCGTCCTGACCAATTGCGATTCCGTAGATTACCCCCTTGGGACGGGGTTCGTCATTCTGCTGCGCGGAAGCTGCGCCCAGCAGAAAAAGGCCGACGAAGACGAGTGCTGTCTTCACCATTTCGAGATGCTACCACGATTCGGGGCGATGAAATGCCCGTAACTGTCGAGAACACTTTGCGCTCAGAACCCGGATTGAGGCTTGACCCTGCTGTACACATGGGCTTCACTCTTTCCCGCTCTAGCCGCGATGCTGGCGACGGTGTAGGTGCCGTCCTTGAGTTCCAAGAGTGAACGGAAACCCAAGGCTTCTTCCAACGGGTGAATGTCCTCGCGTTGCAGGTTCTCGACTTATCTTCAGTCCGAAAGAAGCAGCCGCTCACTTCGCACCGAGTACAGCATCTGTAGCAACAACGCCCGCAGAAGCTTCTCGGGTGCGATCGACGGCCGTCCCGCTCTCGCATAGAGCCGATTGAACCGCGGTGAGAGTTGTTCCAACACTCCGTCTACCAGGCTTCGAATCATCCGCAACGGATGGTCCTGTGGTACTCGTTTGTCGGGTGAAATATAGCTGAACATCCCATCTTGCTGCTGATCGTCTCCACGCATGCTGCCACTACTAACACGTCATCCTGTGGATTGGGAGTCGCTTTTCAGCATCCTGCTAGCAGCGTTGCGTCGAATGGATGCGTCCGACCGGAACATCAACTTTCGAACAGTTGCTGCTGAAGCGAAGGTCTCGACGGCGTGGCTGTATAGTGAGCCGGAGTTGCGTGTTCGTATAATGCGCTCACGGAAGACCACGGGTCACAGATCCGTCCCCTCCGTATCAGCCGCACAGGATCGCGAGCGCCTGTCTAGGCAGAGTATCGTGGCAACGCTACGGCTGCGAATCAAGACTCTAGAAGAGAGGAACCGCGAACTGACCGAGCTACTGGAGCGCGCCTACGGCGTGATCGCTCAGACGTAAGTCTGCGTTTCAGCATAACTTCCGAGTCGTCCGTCACTCGCTCGCAACCGGCAGCAATAGCCGCGGCGATGAGTTGCAGTCAGCGTGTTCGAACAATGCGTTGTCTCACCGCCATTTCGCCGAAAATAGCCTGCGAGGCACGCCGGGTGAATTCGATCGTGGCACGGGCGTTAAGAGGAAGATTTCCGCTGATGGCCAGCTTGGCGATACCGTGCACCAGTGACCAAGCTGTCCACGCCAGAGGCAACACATCGCCAGTCGGCAGATCGCCAGATTGCTGCGCGGCGGCAATGCAGTCGAGCAGAACACGAAACCCATTTTCGCCGATACCCTGTTTCTTGTAGTGCTCGCGCAGAGCTGGAGGCAGGTCGAACATTACGAGGAAATGCTGGGGCCATCGCAGGGCAAAGTTTACGTAGCCGCAACCGCACAACTGCAGTCGCTCCCGTGGTGACTTGCCACGCGCCAGCGTCTTCTGCATCACGGCGGTGAGCCGGTCGAATCCCTCTTCGGCAACCGCCACCAGCAGTTCGTCCTTCCCCGCAAAGTGCCGGTACGGCGCATTGTGTGAGACACCCGCCCGGCGAGCAACCTCCCTCAGCGTGAATGCGCGAGGGCCAACTTCGCCGATCAAACCCACGGCGGCATCGAGCAGAGTCTTGCGAAGATTGGTGTGATGGTAAGGCTGCAGATCGGTCACAGCTACATTCTTACCAGAAGATGTTGACAGCAGCAACTTCGGCGTTCTACGATGTTGTCAGTGTCAACATACGCCTTGACGGCCCAACCGCTGCGTTACGAGGAGGAATGGATGCCCACCGGAATTCCTTACAAGCAGGCAAAGCTTGCGGAGCAATGGGACGCGATCGTGATCGGTTCTGGGATCGGCGGACTTTCAGCAGCGGCGTTGCTGGCGGTGCATGGGGGGAAGCGTGTCCTAGTTCTAGAGAGGCACTATGAGGCAGGCGGCTTCACGCATACTTTTCATCGTCCGGGATACGAGTGGGACGTGGGTCTGCATTACATCGGCCAAGTTCAGGACCTGCGCTCCAGCGTGCGACGCGCATTCGACCACGTTACCGCAGGCAAGGTGCAGTGGCAGACGATGCCGGAGATATACGACCGGTACATCATCGAAGGCCAACGCTTCGATCTTGTCGCCGGACTGGACCGCTTCCGGGAAGGGATGAAGCAATCGTTCCCCCAGGAAACCAGAGCCATTGACCGATATATCGCGGTGGTTCAGGCTTGCAACCGCGCCAGCGGCCTTTACTTCGCCGAGAAAGCGATCCCGGCGCCAGTAGCGGCGCTGGCGGGTAGTCTGATGCGTGCTCCGTACATGCGCTGGGCCAAGCGCACCACTCGCGAGGTGCTGGAGAGTCTTACCAGCAATCGAGAACTGATGGGCGTGCTTACAGCGCAATGGGGCGACTACGGGCTGCCACCCGCAAAAAGCAGTTTTGCCGTTCACGCCACTATCGCTGAGCACTATTTCGCTGGGGGTAGTTATCCTGCGGGGGGTGCGAGCACGATCGCGGCCGCAATAGTGCCGCAGATCGAGCACAACGGCGGCTGCGTGGTTACCAGCGCCGAAGTGGCGGGCATCCTTCTGGAAGGCAAGAAAACTGCAGGTGTGTGCATGACCGATGGGCGCGAATTTCGCGCACCGATGGTGCTGAGCGATGCGGGTGCAGCCAACACCTTTGAGCGACTATTGCTCTCAGAGCTGCCCGCACTGAATTCGCTGCGCGGCCAACTGCGGAGACTCCCTCCTTCAAACGCCCATGTGGCCTTTTATGTCGGATTGTCGCAGAGCGATGCCGCGCTCGGTTTGAAGGGCACCAACCTTTGGATCTACCCATCGTTTGATCACGATGCAAATGTCGAACGGTTCACGCGAGATATTGATTCGCCGTTCGCAAGCGTCTATATCTCATTTCCTTCGGCCAAGGACCCCGACTTTCAGCGCCGTTATCCTGGTAAGAGCACGGTCGACGTCATCACGTTCGTTCCCTATGAGGCATTTGCACGTTGGGGAGAAACGCGGTGGAAGCGGCGCGGAGACGAGTACGAAGAGCTGAAGCAGCGGCTGTCGGCCCGTCTCCGCGCCGAACTGGAGCGGCAGGTGCCCTCGGTTATCGGCAACGTGGCGTACACGGAGTTGTCCACGCCGGTCACCACTCGCCACTTCATGAACTACGGCCACGGGGAGATCTATGGCATTGCCTCCACGCCAGCACGTTTCGGCATGCGCGGGCTCGGAGCCAGAACCCCGATTCACGGTCTATACCTCACGGGACAGGATGTGTCCAGCCTAGGCGTGGTAGGCGCACTATATGGGGGCATCATCAGCGCTTCCGTTGCACTGGGGAAGAATCTGCTATCGGCTGTCTCAAAGCCATGGCAGCGCAAAATCTAGCTGGGTTTGCTCCATCAGTAGAGAATCCGCAGTACCGCGCAGGAAAGGCTCAGAATGCATCGTGCTTGTCTCTCGTCATTCGCTCCGAATCGCCGCCAAGTGGCACGGTACTTTGCACTATTTCGTTAGCGGACTTATGAAGGAAGAATGACGCACCAATAGTGCACTTTCAGATCGTTGTCGCACGTAGGATATGGCCACCTTTCTCGGGAAGAGTATTTGACCGGTTTGGAAAATAGCGGGCGGCTATCTGTGAAGGCCCCAAGTCTTCGACCTCACAAAACCCTAAGGCCATAAGTTTGGCGTGGAGTTCGTCCGCTTCAAAATAGTTCAGCCAAGCTTCGCCTAACCTGGCAACGTGCGTCGCGCGCAACTCGTGGCTAACGCGCGCTTCCCCCGACAATGAATCCGGACGATTGCCGTAGTCGAAAACTACTTGCGCACCATTCGGGAGATTCGCAATGAAGCTTAGGATCCGCCAAACAGCTTCCTCGGTCAGGTAAGGAACAACGCCAAGCCACGTGAAGAAGGACTGCCGCGAAGGATCAAAACCTGCGAGCGTTAAGCCCTCAGCTAAAGTCTGGCGTTCGAAATCGATGGGTGCGAAAGTTAGCGCACTCGGTATGCGAATAGCGGCATGTTCGAGGCGTTGGCGTTTCCAGTCCTGGGTGGCCGGATGGTCTACTTCGAAGATACGGAGATGATCACGCAGGGTGCTACGATACGCATACGTGTCGAGTCCAGCCCCGAGAACTACAACCTGGCGCACACCCTGTTCGACTGCAGCCTCTAAGGCGTCCTCCGCGAAGCGCGTCCTGACCGCGATGAAGATTCGCATCCTCTGTCTGGAGGGTTGACCTCCAGCTTCCCGAGCCACGGTCTCCGCGTCTTCACCCAGGATGGCCAGGACAAGCGGATCGTTGAAGATGCAACCCTTTTCCAGGACCTGATGCGCGGCGCGGTGAGTGGCCGCAGCCAAGGCAGTCCAGCTTGGCGTTCCCGATTGCACGAATAGAGCTTAACAAAACGCCAGTCGGGCAAGCTGCATAACTAATGTCCGCCGCGGGTTGCGGCTGGCTAGTCGGCAATGCGGGAATTGGGCCCTCATCGATAATAAATCCAAAATCTCAGCACGTCGTTCATATGTAAACGACGTGCTGAGCCGCCTTTCATCCGAGAAAACTCTTGCCAACTATAGATAACTCAATGACCTGCGCCTCGATGGCCTCGGCGTCGGTCAACTTCACAACTCGAACCGGTACGGCCTCCAATTCGGCGATTTTGGCAGCGCGCAACCGTCTTGCTCCAATGACGACTTGATAGTTTTGCTCTTCAAGTTCTCGAACCAAGAGCGGCTCCAACACACCTTGCGTCTTGAACGTAGCAGCGAGTTCTTCAAGAGCCTTTTCGTCAAACCGCTTGCGTGGGTTGGTGGGTGACTCGGTCAGAGTGGCGAGGGGAACATTTCTGTATTCCCCATTCGTTACTGTGCTTTTCATTTTCTTTTTCTCCTATTGAGTTTGAAGTTGTTGGTTTCTGTCGTAGGCACACGTCGGACTTGTGCGCCCAAAGTTGTGCTTGGGTTTCTTGGTTTCGGTGTTTAAGCGGCAGCCGCTACCGGCTCCGGGGCAATTCCCCCATCGGAGAGTAGATTTCGCTGTCGGGCCTTCTTGAGTACAGCGGCAAAGAAAGCTTCGGCGATATTGCCTGCAAGCAGACGCTGCCGATTCTTCGTGAACACGGTCACGTCCCAGATCGGGTCATCCATGTTCAAACCCACGAACCAGCGGAACAGCAGGTTGTAGTCGAGCTGTTCCATCAACATCCGTTCGCTTCGGACCGAGTACAGCGCTTGCAACAGGAGTGCTCGCAACAACTTCTCTGGCGCAATTGAGGGCCGTCCAGTCTTCGCATACAAGTTGTTGAACCGAGGTCTCAACTGTTGTAGTGTCTCATCGGTCGTGGCACGCAGTGAACGCAGCGGATGTTCTTGCGGAACGCGCTGCTCGGGACTGACGTAGCTGAACACATCCAACTGCTGCTCGTCTTTTCCGCGCATGCCTTCTTCTTATCAGGTTGTGCTGTGGAAACAAGAGAGTTTTCTGGTACTGGTCAGTTTCCTTGAAGAAGGCCGTTAACGTCAGTGATGCAGCACGAATGCGCTTGTTCAGGCACTCTCAATTGCGGCGCGGGATCGAACGTGAGTGCGGCGGTGTCTAAGAACCTATGAAATGTTTAGTATCTTTCGTAGGATCCAGCGCCTTACTCCTTGTAATTCTGACTGCAACTGTCTTTGGTCAGGGACACGGCTCCCGTATAGCCGGACAATGCGGCAGGCCTGTGGCCGGAATTGTGCTTTGTCTTTCATGGTCAGCGGAGCCGGGCGCGATGCTCGAAGTCAGGAATGCAGGGCCTAAAGATGCAGTACTTAACTTAGGCATTATGCTGGCCAACGGTGCGCGGCAGTACTCCACAGCCATCACCTTGGTGTTGACGGACGCAGAAGGCAAGGAGCATCACGCTGAATTAGCCGAACCTGCTGGGGTGACTAGTGGTCGGCTTGACCCCTTCATCGTTCCACTGCCAAGCGGTGCATCCCTCAAGCTTCCAGTTCACATTTCCAAGTGCTTATGGTACGCATCCGGGCATATCGAAGATTTCGAGCCTGACCCCAAAAAGCACTACACAGTCCAAGCGCAGTTTACGGGAAAGGGCGTCAGCCAAGCCGAAGCAAACCTTGATGTCAAAGGTATTGCGCTCATGCCCTACTGGACAGGTGCAGTGGTTTCAAATACCGTCGCGATCGGGCCAAAGTAGAGCGCATGGCCCCAGTCTGACAGGAAATGTCCTTTACACGGTATGCGCCTGAGGAAATACGCGGTTGAGCGGTTGATCCGCTGACGATCCCCTTGAGAGGCTCCTGCTTGAGCAGCCTAGCAGCATGATATGCCGGGGCAAGACAACCGGATCTAGGGATGCACTCCGTTAGGCTGGTCTTTTGTTTCCACCTCCAGTTCAATCTTTAGAGATTTCTGCTCTCCCGATTCTAGGCGCAGGGGCAAAGGCCGTTGAACACGATGGTTTTCAAGAAAGACGACTGTTCCGAGACCGTCAGGATAGAACCAGGGCTTGTAGCCATGGGCGTTCACTTGCAGAAACAAATCCAGCGCAGGGGGGATGAGTATCGTAAAAGCCCCCGGCGCATCTCTCATAAAGAAACCGTGAAGGTAGTGGGGTTCGTTGCTCCCGCCTCGGCCTAGTTCCTCTGCGAACCTCAGCAGTGCAACGACGGGCTTGTGAGTCGTCCGATCTTCGACCGTGCCGCTGAGTATCCCCCACTTGGGTCCCAGTTTCAGTATCACATGTGCAGTGGGCGCCGCAGGAGTGAGTTTGACTCCGGTTGGGTCAGCGAGTTTGACTCCCCCTCGGACGGAAACGGCTTCGCCATCTCCATAGCCCTCGTCTTCTTTCGAAGGACCGAACCAGTAGCTTGTAAACCTCAGGTGCCTGAATTCAAATCTACCGTCTTGATCGGTTTCGGTGCTCACTTCATCGGGGTTTTCGTGGCGGCGTGCCCCAGTCACGACAACCCTGCCTTTCGGCACCGGCGTTCCATTCGGATAAACGAGAATCCCCGATATTCGCCCCTGTGAATGTGCCCGCGGGCTAACTTGGGCTGGGGCCAGCAGAGCTAACAAAATCGGCAAAGCGGCAACCGCGTTCCTCATAACGGCATTCCTGACCACAGACCCAGAAATCGGCCCAGATTACTTCCAGTTTAGGAGTGTCCCACTGGATCTTCAAGACCCGCCCGCGATGCCACGTCCAGCGCAATCACATCACCGGCTTACTGCGCTTGGTTGTTTACATCGACAGTCTGAACCGAGTTTTTCCGCAACCTGCTAAGGGTTTTCCGTGACGGTCAGGGATTTTAGGACTAGCGCTCCATCAATCCCGCCAGCGCCCGAAACGGATTGCGTCGAGAACATCTGCTCCTGCTGCTGCTTTCGCTGCTGGTTCCAGTTCTGTAATCACAGAGTTTGCGGGAAAGCGGTACGCGCCCATCACGATGTCCATTTCCAGGCCACTTACGACCTGGCCGATATATTGTTGATAATCAGAGCAGGCACGGGCATTGTCGGCGGTGACGGTCTTCTGGAACCCGGCATATTTACCATAACAATTATAATACTGAGTTGCTATCTCGATGGATTGCCCGTGGCTTCCGCGATAGCCGTAGGCGTCGAACCCGGCGTTCTCGATGACGTCCGCCATATTGTAGAGCCCCGCTAGGACAGCCAATGTATAGCCAAACCCTTGGGCTGCGTTGTGGTTTCTATAGCGATCTTCAATTTCTCCAGGCGCAACAACCGGGGTCTGGAAGGAATCAGGACTTGTGGACCTATCAGGACCCTTGTTTTTGTAACACGTAATCGGCTTATCATTTTCTCCGTAGAGGGCATGATTGAACCATACCGTCCAGGGAAGCGCCACAGGAATGGAGGGGTCATTGCCATAGAGAACCGCGTTGAATTTTCGGCCGTCGTCAAGCAGGCGCGCAATCGATAGAAGCCCTGCCAGATGGGCACCCACGTGATTGCTGTAAAGCTCGCACCTTGTATCGGGGGAACGATTCAGCTCCGGCAGCGTAAAGCGGAAATTGGATGCCTCGCGGATCAAGTCAAACATTGCGGCGTGAAACGTATTAAGTTCGGTCGTTTCTGCGGTGTTGAACGCTGTAATCGACTGCAGCAGATCCTGGCCATGAACGGAATAGATGACGCCTCTTGCGATCTGCAGCCCGACATTATTTTCCTCCAGCCGATTGAAACGCTGTTGACCGTCGCAAAATTGCTCGGCCCTGTTTAGAAAATTTCCATTCTGATCGCGAAAGCCGCGACTAGCCCAGGCCAGAAGAATCCGTTTTGCAAGTGCTGTAGCCTGGTCGGCGGGTGGCGCGCCTGCCGGCACCTTTGTACCCCCTTTTACCAATGCGGTATAGAGCGCCAGTCTTGATGCTACGATTGCGGCACCGGCAGGGGGTAACATTCCCTGCCTCACGTTCATTGCTGTACTCATCTGAGATCCGGTACGAATTTCGTTGGCATACCCGGTCGTGGGTTTATAGGAGAAAGCGTGCAGATAGATGTCAAGATCACAACCCGAATACACAGCGTCCCAATCGACGTTGGCCGCGAGATCGGCTTTGACTTTGTTAGAGAGTCTGGCGAAACTTTGCGCCGAAAATGAGCCCGAAGAGTTGATTCGTGTAACCAGGTTGTTCATGTCGGTTGGCGTTATGAAGACTCGGGGATGCTGCGCAGAGCTTGTATATGAACCAGCAAGCGAAGGGTAAACGTCGGGAGCGGTTCTGGCGTGGGTATCGACAGGTAGCATCGCTCCTGTCCGAATAATCCTAGCCTGCTCGACGCTGTCGCTCCGCCCACGAACGTAGATGTTTTCTTGCGTATCGAGGCTTTGAGCAAAGACAGGCCATGGTGCTATAGAGAAAGCGACAATCAGCAACGCAATGGATCGATACGCCTTCCCTGCCTTCGTCATCTCGGACCCTCCTTGTTAATGTGGGTTGGACGTTCTGATTGTGATTGCAATCGCATCGGATCAGCCACAGTGCCGATTCACCGGCGTCGGTTAGAGCCCCACGACCGAAGATCTTTGCTCCCTGTTGCGAATCTGAAAAGGGAGACGAACACCAGGAGCATCGTACCTGCGAACCAAGCAATCCTTATCTGCACTCCTCTCTCGGTTGACCGTCGTCTACAAATGCCTCGAACGAAATTGCGAGATGCGGCGCGCCCTCCACATTGACTCGGTCAAGATTACACCGAATCGGTCTCGACACGGGTAGTGCCGCGCAGGACTACATCGGTCTGTACGGCGGCGATGCCAAGTTGCTAACGCAGAGCTTGGAGCAAATCCAGCAAACCGCTACTCATATTCTCAACGCAATCGGCGTGGACGAAATCTCCACGCCATAAACTCAGAATGGAGTTCTCATATATTGGCTTGCGCCGCCGATTCGATTGAAAAAAAACTGCCTTTCATTACTCTGCCCGCAGAACCGTTATCGGGCTAATTCGACTCGTAAGAAGGGCCGGTACGTAGCTGGCGAGCGTGCCGACGACTAAAACCAGTGCCGTGGCCAGCATCAATATGAGCGGATTGCCCATGCGGACTCCAAAGAAGAGGCTGTTGATCGCTTTTCCGACCACGAAGGACGCGGCGATTCCGACAAGCATCCCGAGAAGAATCGGTTTCATGCCGTCGCGGACGATGAGGCGGCGGACGTTTGACGACGCTGCGCCCAAGGCCATGCGGATGCCGAGTTCGCGCCGGCGCTGGCTCACGGAGTACGAGACCACGCTGAAGACTCCCAGTCCCGCCAGGAACAGCGCGCAGAAAGCGAACGAACGCGCAAGCGTCGTTTGAAACCTGCGCGTGGCGACAGAATCGCTGACGACCTGATCCATCGTGCGGACGTTCACAACCGGCACCTGCGGATCAATGCTGCGAAGGGCGCGGCGAATTTCCGATGCGGCGGAAGACGGCGTGGCGTCGTGAGTTCGCACGACGAGAGATGCCGTCATGGGAGCTTGCAGATCCCAATACGGCAGATAGACCATTGGCAAAGGAGGCTCGTCGAGGCGCACCGTGCGGATGTCGCCGACGACGCCGATCACTTCAGCGAGCGGGGCATTATTCGGGCCTGGGTGAAATTGCTTGCCGATGGGATTTTCGCCAGGCCAAACCTGCCGCGCCACGGTCTGAGAAATGACGGCGACGTTCCTTTCCCGATCTGATTCGTCGAAGACGCGGCCCTGAAGCAGCGGGATCCTCATGGCGCGAAAATAATCGGGGCTGCCTAGGCGGAAGTTGGCCATGAACTTCGAATAGTCCTCCTGCACAATTCCCGGAACATTGACGACCAGGACGAAGGCCTGGCCTTCGAGCGGCAGCTTGCTGATCCATCCGTCGGAGCGGACAAAGGGAAGATTCGCGACGGCGAGACGCGCCGAGTCGTAAAAATGCAGGCGGTCGGCCTGCTGAGAATAGGATTGCGGAGGAAGCGCGACATCCACGGCGAGGGCGCTGTCCGCGTCGAAGCCCTTGTCCACGCGAAGGACACGAGCGAGGCTTGCGGAAAGAGTGCCGGCGACAATCACGAGCAGCACTGTGAGAGCGACCTCGAACACGATCAGCGACTGACGAAGCGTGCGGCTCGCGCGGTCGGACGTCATCGTTGTTCCGCCAGATTTGAGAGTTTGCTGGGGATCGACGCGAGCATTGCGCCAGGCGGGAAGGATGGCGAAGAGAAGTCCCGCCGCAAGCGAGACCGCGAGGCAGAAGGACAAGACGCGGAAGTCAATATGGACCTGGTCGAGCCGGGGGAGATCCACGGGCGCGGAGGCAGTGAGCCAATTAAGTCCGAGATACGCGAATGCGATTCCCAGAAACCCACCAACCAAGGAGAGTGGTAGCGCTTCGGTAAGCGTTTGCAAGATGAGACGCCCGCGGCTGGCGCCCAGGGAAACGCGAATGGCAGCTTCGCGCTGGCGGAGAGATGCTCTGGCGAGCGCCAGCCCCGCCAGGTTTACGCAAACGATCAGGAGCACTGTCGCAACGGATGCGAGCAGGAGCAGAAGGCCGCGGCGGGACGTGCCAATGACCTCGGATTCGAGAGGCGTGAGCTCGGCGCGCAACTCCATTTTGCGGCTGCCGTTTTTGGCGAGATCGCTGGCGATCTGAGCCTGCACGACGTTAAGGTCGGCGAGGGCCTGCGAGGGATGGACGCCCGGCTTCAGGCGCGCAATGGCCGCGAAGCGGAAATTGCCCAGCGGGAATACCGTGCTGAGATCCACGCCGAGAGGCTTGAAAAATTCTATCTGCGAGCCAAACTGCACGCGTGCGCCGACCTGGTCATTTTTGAAAAAGCGAAATGAGGCGGGGAGGACGCCGACCACTTCATTGGACACGCCATTGAGTGTGATGGATTTTCCGATGATGGCCGGATCCGAACGAAGCTCATCGCGCCAGAAGGAATTGGTGACGACGACGACGTTGTCGCGGCCTGGCTCGTCCTCCTGGGGTAGGAATGTTCTGCCAAGGCGCACAGAAACTCCGAGAAAGTGAAAGAGATTCGCCGAAATGTGCGCGCCGTAAATCTCCTTCGCTTCGGCCGCGGCCGAGAAGTCGGCGGACATAGGCTCCGCGACAGCCATTTCGCTGAAGGCCAGGCTGTGTTTGCGCCACTCATCGAAATTGCGCAGATTCGCCGGCCACGAGCCTTCCATCTGGCCCATCCGAGGAACAACTTCACGGATCAGGTAGAGCTGCTGAGGCTGGCGATAGGGAAGAGGCTGAAGCAAAATGCCATTCACCAATGAAAAAATCGCGGTTGTGGCGCCGATTCCCAAGGCCAGCACGGCGAGCGCGAAGTAGGCGTAAAGCGGGTCGCGCATCAAGAGTCGGAGTCCGTTACGGAAATCTCTCCAAAAACCGGCCATAGGCCTCCTTTCGCGAGAATCATCTCGCTAGCTTGCGCGCGCGGGGCGCGCTGCCGCTCGTGCGCTACTTGCGAATTTCAGTTGGGTCGCCGGTTTTGTGCTCCTGGATCTGGAAGCGCAGGAAATTGTGAGTAGCGGCGAGAGCGTCTGAGTCAGTCGTGGTGATGACGACGCGGCCGCCGTTCGGGGTTTCGCTGTAAGAGTATTTGATTTTGTCGCGAAGGCGCTTCATTTCGGGCACGCCTGGAGGCGTCGTGTCGTGGACGAACATGGGAATGTCGAAGTCGCCATTGGCGAAGGCTTGCGCGATGTGAGCGAGGTGCATGCGGATTTTGTCGCGGTCGGAGGTGTCCTTCGGATCGTTGGCTTCGACTTGAATCACGCCGCCGTCTGGATCAAGGAAGAAGTGGTGAGTGGTGGCAGTCTGCGAAAAGCCCATGCCCATTTCGCCGCGCTCATTCATGGACATCGGCGAGGACATTTGAGGGCACATTTGGTGTGCGGCTGAGCCTGATTGCACGTTGGGCGTCATTGATTTGTGCATCGGGCAATTTGCGCAGCAGCCGTTTTTCTGCGCGGAGGGCTGCTCTGCAGGGGGCTGCTGAGGCGAAGACTGCTGGGCGTTTGCGAGAGAAAAGGGAACCAACAAGCACACGGCTGCAAGGAACGTTTTCATTGATGCCTCTCCCATCTGTGAAAGCCGCGAGCCAGAGCGCGCGCTTCGCGCTTGCGCAACTGGCGGGTCGGGTGAGATGCAGCGTAGGCCTCGAGCAAGCCGGCGCGCTGCCCCTTCGGGGTCTTTCCGAGGATGTGGTCCCATTCGGCGAGCGTCCTGCGAAGCTCGCGGCGCCAGGCCCGGAGTTCGCGCAGGCGGGCTTCGAGGTCCGCAAGTTTGCCTGCGGCGAGCGCGCGGACGCGATGGCACGGCGCGCCGCCGCGGTCACGTTCACCGAAAATGGTAGCCAGTTCCTTAATGGAGAAACCGATGGAGAGCGCTCCTTGTATCAGACGTACCCGCCTCAAAGCATGCGGGGGAAACAGCCGGTACCCTGACGCTGAGCGCGGTGCTGTCGGCAGCAAACGACAACGCTCGTAATGACGGAGCGTGTCAGGGCTGACTCCGGCCAACCGTGCAAGTTCGCCCGAGTACAACGGCCGATCTGTGGAGACGTTCGATCTCACGGGAGCAGCCTACAGTCTGGAATAGGTTCCAGAGTCAAGAGGAATCTTTCGGTCATATAGACCGATCTTGCAGCACCCACATTGTACGTTGGGGGTCGCTGAAAAGGTTCTTACCGAAAACAACAGTTGTTCAGGTGCAGCAAGCTGTAGCGTAAGTGTTTGTAATATCAGAAATTAAGGAGAGAGCGCCCGTAGCTCAGACGGATAGAGCAGCTGCCTTGTAAAAAAGAAGGCAAATCTTACAAAGCTTTTGCTGAGCGTCGCTTACAGGTTGTCTCTCCCGAAATCTCGCCCTCAGTTATACCGAAGTTGTACCGAACCCATGGATGGGTTCTAGTCCGGACCCTCGTTGACTGGTTTTGTCGAGGGTTCAACGTTCCACAAGGGGTAGGGCAATCCGGCGAGCCGATTGATCACCAACGCCTGAGCAACGAGCAGGAACACCGCCACTTCTATGATGACCAGTTCACGCGGTTTCGAGATAATTCCGAGAGAAATGATCAGTGTGGTAGCGCCAGCGGGCGGGTGGCTAACGCCGAGAAGAACCATCAATGCTCCTGTGGCCGACAGCGAAAGCGCCGCCGCCAAGATTCTTGGCCAGAAGATACCTGGGTGCACCCCGAACGGCAGCGCTCCGGCACCTGTGACAACGAACGCACCATAGCCGCAGATGATTCCAATGGCGTGACCGAAAATCGTGTTTCGTGGGCTGCACGTTTTTGCTAGCGGCGAGAAGAACAGAAGATAAGCGGTAGGCCCGAGCGATGGAAACACAAATGGATTGCGACTGAGGAGCGCCAATAGCGCCAGCAAACCAATGGTGACGAAGCCATTCACAAACACGTAGAGTGATCGCACGAGTCGAGGCGGAAAATGATGCAGCAGCCAATCCAGCCGAAGCCGTCGGAGCAAGGAGAGAATGTGATCAGGTCCTGTGCGCTCCTGGGCGATTGAATCGAACTTCCGCATCAAATATTGGGCAGCAGGTCGAAATATTCGTCGTCCTCGTTTTTGCCGCCTTCTCCTTTGCCAAGTGCCTTTTCCGACTCGATGAATTCGATACGCTCGATCCATTTGACCATCTTATAGCCAAGCTGGTTCTCGACTCGCAGCCGCAGCGGTGCTCCATACACCTGCGGGAGCCGTTGTCCGTTCATCCGGGAGGCCAGCAGGCATTGCGGCTTTAGCACATTCTCTAGGCTTTGTGTGTCGTAATACGGGCCGCCATAGAGGGCTTCGCCAAAGGAGAAAAAGGCGACGACTTTCGCTTCCGGTCTTGGCTGCACCAATTCGATGAGGCGCTTCATGGGAATACCGCCCCACTTCGCGACACCGCTCCATCCCTGGATGCAATGATGCATCGTGATGTGTTCGGTCTCACCCAACCGCTCAAGGTCGGCGAGAGAAAGCTCAACCGGCCTTTCGACGAGTCCTCCCACCTTGAGCCGGAAATTCTCGAAGTCGGCTTCCGCCAGGCGCTTCCAATCGTCCCGGACCGGGATTTTCCCGTTTGGCCAGAAGTACGGCGAGATTTCCTCCTCAGAATACTTCTGCTGCGGACTCAGGCGATTCAACGTAAGAAGCTGCATCGGATAGGTCACCGACTTAAGCGCATGCTGCAATCCGCGCGGGCGGTTCCACGAGATGTAGTGCGCCACGATCCACGAGAAGACGACCACGCCTATGCCCACAAACCCCAGATACATGCCCAGACGCCTCTGATCATCCGTCCCGAGCACAATGTGGTTCATATTGCGCTCGAATCCAGTCATCACAATCAACGTGACGTGTACGACGAGGAATGCAAGGAAGCTGAACATGGTCAGGAAGTGGATCGATCTGGCCGATTGCCTGCCACCAAAGATCCGCGCGTACCAGGGAAAGCGATTAACCACGGCGGGCGACATGGCGATCCCGGTAAGAATCGCCAAGGGGCCAAAGACTAAGACGACCATGAAATACGCTATCTGTTGCAATGCGTTGTAGCCGTAAAACCCGTTCGGTTCTGGGGGCAGGTGAAACGTTGCGTAGTGCACCCACGTGTTCCATGCCTGCAAGAGGACGAGCGGAGAAGTGGGCACAATACGCCGCCACTGGTCTGTATCGAAGAGCATGATGACGAAGAGAATCCCAGTGATGATGAAACCGTGAACGTCGATGAAGTGCCAAACCCGCGCAATACCAATTGTGTGCCGGTAGCCCGGCGTCCCGACTAACGGTGAAATATAACGGGCGTCGTCTTTCGCGGTCCAGAGTCGGTCGCGGGGCACCTTTAACGGTGTAAGCCGGACCCATTCGCTCCCCGGCGTGCAGCCATCGTTGAAATACAGACGCGGATGATCCATCAGGATGGACAGACCGCTGCGAATGAGCATCATCACAAAAAGGAAATTGAAGAAGTGGCAGTAACGCACCCAGACCGGAAACCCGTGCGGTCCTGCAAAGTTGTTGGGGTATATCTGAGGAACGGCTGGAACATGAGGCAGCCCAGCCACGGCGACTTCGATCCAAGACGCCGCAATTACACACAGGATCGCGAAACCGATCCCGATCAGGATGGAAGGTCGAATCCAGATACGAAATCGGCGATCAGGCGGATAGTGGACGGCTCTGTGTGCCGGATCGAACGAGATCATGTTGCCTCCGCGAACTGCCTGGTAAAACTTTAATAGCGTCTTCCGGCCAAGCGATAGTCAGCAGAAATGCGCTATCCTCAAGAGCTTCCAGATCGTGCGGAAGCGCGCGTTCCAACGCCAGCATGTGTCCGGCAGGCAGATCAAAGACCTCGTCCTGCACATGCATTCGGATGTGACCCGCGACACCTTGAACCGAAATCCTACCGGCGGTCTTATGTTCCTGAAGGCGCGCATTCGATTTCAGGACCGTCAGTACAACGTCGCTCACGAGCGGATCATCGTCAACAGCATCTTGAATCTACTGAGGGCCTTTAGCGAGTGGGGTTGACTTGCGGGCATGAGAACCGCTTCACCTGCCTTCGTCCGTAGTGGCTTGCCAGAAACCGCAATTTCCGCTTCGCCCTCCAGCAGATGTGCCATTGCGTCGAACGGAGCTGTATGCTCACTTAAGCCTTGGCCCTCATCAAAGGCAAACAGCGTGACGGTTCCCGTCGCGCGGTTGACTAGCGTCCGGCTGACAACGGCTCCTTCTTGGTAATTCACAAGGTCGATCAAGCGGACGACTTCCGCGATGGGCACTTCACGCTTACCCTGCGACTGTTGCGAACTCATCTTTGGTCACCTCCGCCGCCGTGATCTCGTGTTACCAACTTGCTTCCATCAGCACATGCTCCATTATCCGCACCGCAACTTCAGTTCTCCGCTGGCCCCACGTGCTTTTTCTTCGAGGCGCATCCAGACTTTTTGAAGCTCCTGGACTAGTTCCTGGTTCACTAGGCCGGAGTAAGCGAGAGGCGGGCATTCATCTACCACCTGGACCGGGCATCCCTCATGGAGCATCTGTTGTGAGAGTGCGATCTGTTTGAGGGTCACCTCGTACCGCCCCCCGCAAGCGCTACATGGGATCTCAATTGCGACAATTTCTAGAATGTCCATAAACGTTCCTCTCATTCCAGCGCCAGTTTTCGCCGGGCTCGTGCTGCTGTATTCGGACCACGGTTCTCGGGTACGGGCACGTACTACAGTCAGGTTTTTTCGGCGTCTTCCGGCCAAGCGATAGTCAGCAGAAAGGCGCTATCCTCCAGAGCATCCACATCGTGCGGAAGCGCACGTTCCAACGCCAGCATGTGTCCGGCAGGCAGATCAATCGCCTTCTCCTGCACATGCATTCGGATGTGGCCCGCGATAGCCTGGACTGAAATTCGACCGGCAGCTTTATGTTCGTGAAGGCGCGCATTCGATTTCAACACTGTTAGTACCACGCGAAAATCAGGATGCTTCACCAGTGTTTTTGAATTCCGTCCACCCTGCCATGCATTTTCGCCACGCAATCGTTCGATCTCAGCACTTAGGTCAAACGAAAGGATTGGACTTGCTAGTGGTCCCGGCGAACGAATGGCGGCAGAAGCTGCCGATTGTTTCGAAGTATCGCTCATGACTTACTCCTCCTTCAAAGAAGTATGAAAGTACTTAGTTTATCCCGACGACCAAAGGCTGTTTCTGCACGTGACTCGGCTCTAAAATGAAAGTACCAAAAATATTCACGGCGAAGGCCGTGATCCCCGCCAATTCGAGCAGCGCCGAGACCGGCAATACGGACCACGCCCAATTGGCATATCCCTGATATGCGAGAACCTCGCTGGAAACGCGAAGAGTACATCCAATTGTGAGGAGTGCGAGCGCAGCAAACATCAGCCCGGTACTCCACAATAGCCGCATCCCCGCGAACGCAGGCAGGATGCGCTGCCCTACGCAAAAGACCATCACGGCGATGAATCCGACGGTCAGTCCGTGCCGGGAAGCGCCCCAAATCCCTCCGGACGAATCCCAGAGCGCCGCACCCACACCAAGTGACGCTGCCACGATCAACCAACCGTAAGCCATGCGGACAAAGAAAGGGAAACTCGGGTGCACACCGCGTGTTTTCGGCTCCCGTCGCGCGGTCTCGAATATTCCTAGCGCCGCAATTGCCAGAGCTGTGCTCACTACAAAGAAGACAGTTGCTTCAGCCCCCCATCCCACGAGCGTCAAAACAACACCCGCAGAGTTCAGCACGAGGGCGCTTAAGAGCAGGCTGGGTCGAACCGGCCTGAGACCAAGGAACACTGTCATCCACTTGGTACTGAATCCCCAAACGAATGGCACCAAGAATCCCCATGCGACCAACACGAGATAGCGTTGGTCGAGACTGTGCGATAACGCTGGGGTTGTGCCGCGCAATGCAAGATAGAAGCACGCCACCAGATTTGCGATGAGCGACAGGAGCAACCCGGTACTTGCACTGATCACCACCCAAATCCACGGCTCCAGTTGGTCCTTGCCAAAATCTTCAGGCCGATGTTGTGAAACCGCTCTAAAGAAAATCAAGAATGCTGCCAGTTCGAGGACACCCGAGAGCGGAAGCAGCAAACGCCACTGCCACGCGTAGACATTTGCTGCCCAGCGTACTGCCACCCCGATTGTCCACATTGCCCAGCATGCCCAGGCCGCACCGAAGGTTGGCTTCGTTGCGCCGCGCAGCTTCGGGATCGAGTAGAAACCAATGCCCAAAATAAAACTCCCTATCCAGCCGAACACCTGTGCATGTCCGTGCGCCTGCAACCATGCGGGCGAAACGGAAGCCACACTTTCGCGTCCGCTGATCTGGAGGAGATTCCACACTCCGAGGAATGTTCCTGGCAGCAACATGAAAACAAGTCCAGAGCTGACGTAAGCCATGAGAAGGCGCGAAAGAGACGCCTCACGCGCGCGGGCAATGTCCATAATCTGGGCTGGAGAGAGCGAGGAATGGCGCTCGCTCTTGGCTGTTGTTACTGGTGCTTGGAGTGAAATCGACATGGCACCTTCCCTCCCTAGATGACCGCAGTTTCCATCTCCACCGCACGGGGAAAAAGGATGTTATTTTCCAGATGCACATGCTGGTGAAGCTCAGCTTCGAACTCCCTCAAATCCTGGTACAGAGCCTTATAACTTGTGCATGCATCCGCAGGAGCCGAGTATTCCGAACTGGCTTTGCGAATCTGCTTCACCAATTCTCCCGCTGCATCATGCTCTTTCATCATGGCGTGAATCGGGTTCCTCACCGTCTGGAAGAAGGGAGGCTCGACAGAGCCATGTGCACTAGTCGCCTTCTCCAGTGCGTCGATATACGGAAACAAAATCTGTTCCTCTTTTTGCATATGCATGATCATCTCTCGCCCAACTTCGGTGAAGAGTCTCTGGATGTCTGCTATTTCGGAGTGATTCTCTCCATGCTTTGCTTTTACCTTTGCCAGCAGAGGTTGAACCCGAGCGAATGCCTCACGAACGTATCGATGGTGCCTCTCACGGATATGCCGCGTCAGATCACCCAGCGGTGCCGACGTCCAGTTTGTTTCGTCGGGACTTACGTGTTTGCTGTTTTCATGCAGACGCCTCAAGATTTCCTCAGCCGGGACATCTGCATGTAGGCACGCTTCATGCAGTGATTTTCCGCCACCACAGCAGTAGTCAAGGCCGGCATCTTCGAGAATTTGCCTGGCCGCTGGATTCGAAAGCGCAATATCCGTCACTTTGGTTTCATCATTGAAGTTCATAATTGCCTCCACCACTACTCGGAGTCTGGAGGGGGAGCCGCAAAGAGGCAGTGACCAAAGTCACTATGGCTGCATGGATCTGAAAAGAGAGCGATTACTCAGAAATTGCCTGTTCGCGCCTTAGGCCCGCGAGGTCCTTCACTATGATTCTGCGACCGTCCACTTCTAGGAACCCCTCAGCCTGGAGTCGGCTCAGATTGCGTGAGATAAGTTCTCGCACTGTTCCCAATTCCGCCGCCAGGTCTTGATGGGTCTTCGTGAGTTCCACGCGGACGCCCTCTTTCGAAGCCGTTCCGCTCGCCTGGGCCAGTCGTAGGATGAGGGCGATCAATCGCTGTCTCACCGTCGTGAACGATAAGTCTTCGATGATTCCGACCAGGCGTCGCAGCCGTGAACCAACTACTGCAAGCACTTTGAGCGCTACTTCTGGATGTTCGCGGCAGAAATTCTGAAAATCCTTGCGCGAAATGAAGACTACTTCGGCGTCCTCCAATGCAGATGCCGAGGCAGGATAATTACCCCCATCAAACACCGGAAGCTCTGCGAAAGAACTCCCCGGTCCTTCAACGGCCAGAACTTGTTCTCGACCCGCTGACGACAGCTTGAAAATGCGAATCTTTCCTGTCGCCACAAGAAAGAGACCGGTGCATGGGTCACCCTCGCTAAACAATAATGCACCGCGCTCAAAACGCCTGTTGCTGACTCGCCCGGCCAACGCTTCCATTTCCTTATCGGTGAGACTTGCGAACAACGGGGTCTTTCGCAGTATTGTTTCTACGACCTCATTCACAGCAGCGCTCCGTCAGTAGCAATCAATAACCAACCAGCAGTTCAAACCACCATTATGTCCCAACTCCCTTTGCATGACCTTTGAACACACCTGCCTTGGGCGCGGACCATCCGACTCCAACAGCTCCATTCTCTACTTTGACTTCTCTGTGTTTTCAGTAATTTGGGGAATCTGCTTTTCGCTCAAAGCTAACCCCAATGACATGAAAAGATCGGATTCTGGCACAGTTTTGGCACAGGGGACGCGCCTGCTCAGCGCCGATGCTTCCAAAGCAGGAGCCCTCCCCGGCGCGTTCTGGCACAGTTGGCACAGCAGTACCATATTGGAGACGCAGCTTACTGACAGTCTGTTCTCAGACATTCTACTCACGCAACCAACTTTAGAACTTCTATGAATACGAGCCTTCCTGACAGGGCCGAATCTTGGCGTAGCTGGTCCGAATCTTGGGAAGAGCATATGGAATTCAAGGGAAGCCGAATTCCCGAGCATCAAGTGTCGACGCGAATTCACGAAGTGATTTCCCTGTGGAAGAAGCCATTACCATCGAACTG
This sequence comes from uncultured Acidobacteriota bacterium, assembly GCA_963812645.1. Taxonomy (GTDB): domain Bacteria; phylum Acidobacteriota; class Terriglobia; order Acidiferrales; family UBA7541; genus Palsa-147. The sequence goes on along the minus strand of CAWEVU010000006.1, from coordinate 24,385 downwards.
GAGGAGAAAGGATTTTGGCTACATCAAAGCGAAAGGATATAGACGTGGCAACAAGGAGCGGGCGAAGTTGGAACATCTTCTAGAAATAGCACTTTTCGCACAGCTATCTTGGCGGGTTACGGGCTTGCGTGAAGAAGTCGCCTTCTTTCCCATTTTAAATGCCATTAGTCTGGCCAATACGAATGAGAAGCAACGTGAGATCGACGTGCTCGGGATTCTCAAATTTCCGAATCGTAGCATTCCATGCTCAGTCGAGATGAAAGGTGCGACGACCAATCACGCATGGCACGCCGTCGTGGAAAACCTTCAGCACCTTAAACTTCTTCATGGGCATCCTCGAGATTTCCTATCGAAGGTATCGAACGAAAGCCCGTGTGATCAATTCAGAAATCTGTCCCTGTCAGAAACTTGGGGCACGGTGCTGGCTCCCTCATCGTTCTTTAATGATAGGGGTAAAAAGGAAAATAGCTTCCGACACGCTAAGAAACTGATCAAATGCGTCAAGCAAGAAATTGGAGTAACCATTCTATTGGCCTGTTTTCCTGATGAAGCAGAGAAACCAATTGAAGTTCTTTCCCACTCCGAGTAATGCGCAACTACGTAGCGATCTCGCGTTTGCCCTGGGCCCGCAACGATCAGGCGGCCACTTTCTGGAAAAGGGCCAGCCCTTGCTTGCTACCAGCGAGATGCTTCCTAGCCTTTGCAATTTCGCTTCTGCGAATGAGCCCTCGCCGCAGCCCCTCACGTAGCGCTTGCTGAAGAGTCGCAAGGGGCACCTCGCCACCTGCCAGCACGTCAAGAATTGTTCGCATAGGCCTTGTTGTCCGGACTCCATGAACAACTTCGATGTCGCTCTGAGAAAGATCAGCGAAATGCAGGACAAGCACGCGGGGGACTTCACTATTTCGCCGGAAGTTTGTCGGTACAGTCATGTGCAGCTTCGCTGGCATTACGTCCGAAAGATCGTGGAGGCACAGAGCAGTTTGAAGGCTGTAGACTCCTTGGGCGGCTTCTCCCCGATTCCGGGACCAGAGCGACCAAAGCATCAGGTCAGGACGCTCGCCTCGCGGAAAACTGGTCAGCCGATAGATTCCTCGACGCTCACGAATCCAGTTTCCTGCCTGAACGTGGTACGGGTGAGTATTCTCCGCGAACCCCGCAGCTTTAGCCTGCTTAGTCGTGAAGAAACCCTGCTGCCCTTCCGCTCTCTCATAGAGGCTCTTGGCGGCTTGTTTCCGCATAACACAATACTACAACTTATTTGTAGTATTGTGCATTCCATTGGAGCATTCAGCGTGAGGTTGCACCCTCTCGGGATAGACCTGTGTCGCGGAGGGACTCACAGTAAGTCGAAAGGCGTCAAAATACCGAGAAGCTCGTTGTTGTCAGGGGAAAGGACCAACGTGGGTAGTCCGTCTGATGTCGGCAGTACTGCTTCAATCTTATCCTGCGGACAGCAAGTCTTTGCGGAATGCAATTCGATCTGTCCGGATTGTACAGCACCCTCAAGTCGTTGTATGAGCCCCTCTTTGACAACTTTCCCGTTCTTTCTCAAGCATTGGGCTAGCCGGAAATCGGAGATCAGTCGCCAGTCTGTCTTGCCATCTTTCTCAACCGGGACTGGCAGATATGAAAATGAGTTTACCAACATCGTTTGCCGAATGAAGCTGAGCGGCTGCCACATGAAGGCACAGACAGGATTCCGGACCATGAAATCGCTTACCTGATGAAGCTCGCTCATAATCCCTTCCTCCAGCACAAGCGAGAGCTCTACAGCATTTGCGGTGAGATGGCGAGCTAGTGCTCCCTCGTGAAGTGCCGCGTTTCTTGCCTCGCGAACAATTTCATATTTCACCTCGAACTGTTGGTGAAAATGAGGGAGTTCCTTCGGTACTTCCTCCGCCATCGGAGAGCGAGCGGCCTGATCCTTGATTCTTGGCAAATACTTTCTCAGATTTCCTCTGTCATTGGATAGGAACGCGCCCAGTCGTTCCAGGACAAATACAATTTCTTGGAAAGCCTCGGCGTCACGAAGCGCAGCCGCTCTTGCTGCCCTCAGTTGATCCCTAAAATGTAGAGCAACTTCCTGTTCCATATCAGCCATTTAACAATCAGCCCTACTCTAGCCCCTCCGAAATAAGTCGAGCGAGAGCGTTCGGTACATCCCAAAAGTTCAACCGGCCATTGCACGGAATAGGCTTCCTGAGCACGCGAGGGTTCGCAAGTAAGAAACCGTAGTGGTCGCGCACGCGCCACTTCGATTTCGTGTGCTCCTCACAACCCACCACCTCCACGAGTCCAACGATGGCACCCCGCACCATAGCGTCGTAGGTCGGAACGTGGACATCCGGCGAAATCTTCTTGATCTCTTCAAGCGCCGCCTCGTAGTAGGGCCGACTCAGGGTCTGAGAGGCATGCACCGCGATGGTGCCACGCATCCTAGTCCTCCATGTCCGGTTTTCAATGTCCTTGCCGGCATGGAGGATTGCCCAAGCCCATGGAGGTCGGATCGAAATGGCCTTCATTTTTATGCGTAGTATACTTCTGTAACCCAAGCTTCTTCCATCGCTGACGCCCACTCGCTCAATGGATTTATTTTCCCTCGGCCTTGTCTGAATTGCCCTTCTTTCTGATCGTGCTGAGTGCAAGAAGCACGTGAAATACCCTATCAGCGAGAGGTCTGCTCAGGTATCGCTTTTCGGTCAGACCGTGCGAGACCCTGTTCCGTATGTTCTGGCCACGCGGATCATTCAGGAACGTCTGCAGGTAAAGAACTGCATCGTCCCCCAATATCTCCTTTACATTCGGATCGCCGAGCACATCATTCAGGTTCTTCGCCTGCATCACGCCCTTCGATGACCGCATCGGTTTGTTTGTCGGGAGTCCCAACAGACCGAGCAATGCTCGCAATGCCGCTTCAATCTGCGGGATGAAGATATGGATTGCCTTTACGTGGTCGCCGTTGAGATAAGCCTCAATTCCTTCGGTCAACAAGCTCTCTGCTTCAGGAGTAAAGAGAGGAGATTGACGAAGGATGTCAGCGACTTGCTTTGGCGTCGGCTTATAGAGCTCATGGGTCTTGTCCAGCGCCGTGGACAGGAACATGGACTCCATTTCGATCATTTGTGCCAACTGCATGATTAAACGGCCATCCGGATCACTCTCGACAGACCCAGCCTGAGCTGCGATGTGGCCATCGGCAATTTTTTGTATCCCAATCATCGATACCAGTGGGGCCTGATGCATCATTTCTTTCAAGAAATTCCGTGCCGCAGTTGCCCTAGTCAGAAATCGGACAGCGATCCTCTTGTATGCCAGATCCAAACTATCAGCAGTGATTGACTTAACGAATTCCTCCACTTCAGCCTCAGATATTTCGACGCGGGCTGAAATTTCCTTCATATCTTCGTGCGCCCGCTTGCCTTTTTTCTCAGACGCCAGCTGCACGCGCTGGGCGTCATCTCTCATTCCGGCATTTAGATACGCCTCATATACTGGCTGTAACCAACCCAGAGCCAGAGTCGGTGATGCCTCCTCTGCGAGCTTCTCGAAAGCAATTCCATACGCTCTGATGACTCGTTGAACTTCCTCTTTGGCTCCTGACTTGCGATAGATCCCTGCCAAACGTTCAGCCGCCCCTTGTGCGCCCCAGGGATTAAACTCTTTCGGCGCACTTCGATCTACCGACCTCCGCAGAATCTCTTCCAGTGAACGAATAATTCGTTCTCGCTGTGCTCCAGTTAGCTCGATCTTCTTATTGTCCAAGAGGTTGTCGAAAAGGAATGGCCATGAACCAGCTAATTCAGGCTGTGCCACGCGGTCGTGGAGATCGAACATCGCATCTACAACTCTGCGGATTCGTTCTTCATCTCCGATACTGAGGGCGAGCTCCAGTGCTCTCTCAATGTAATGAATTGGCTGAACAACAAGTTTGTAAGATAACTCTGCAGCTTCAATGTAGGCGTCAATAGCGATCTTCGCGAATGAAACATCCGGTTTCTGATTGGCGACGATGCGAGAGAAATCCCACACCAAGTCTGAATAGCGCGCCCGAAGAATCGGATGTTTGCACTCTAGGCTGCGCTTCTTCCAATATTCAAACGTCGCCGCATCCCCGTCCTTGATATCAGGATTGTAAAAGGGAGTTCCGTCGTCTTTTGTTCCGCTCATCATGGGGCCATATGTCGTTCCCCCAACGCTGGCCGCGCCATCAACTCGCCTGTAGAATCGCATTGCGGCTGATTCTGACCACCAAATGTCCTGTTCACTTTGGCTGGAAGGTTTTACGTTTGCAGTCGCCGAGCGCAAAGAATCGGCGACCGCAACCTCTAGGAAGGTTTCCGGTGCGGATTCAAAAGTATCTAATACATTTCGTACACCAATTGAGAATTCATCAGCCATATGTAACCGCTTGGTCTCGTCATCGCTTCAACGCGTTTCGACCATTCCTATCTGTTGCCGCACTTGCTTTCTGAATTCCTTCGGATTCGCAATCCCGTGTCAGACCATCGCTTTTGACCACCACGCAAAATAGGTGTCTCCTGAGTTCGGAAAGAATCGTCCTCTCCGCGACACCTCGGTTAAAACCTGTTTGAGCTCGACTGGATTTACTCCGGTCTTTTCCGACCACTCCTTCAGAATCTGAGAGGTCGATAAGAGCCGCTTTAAGTCCGCGATCTCCTCTGTGAACAATCGTCGGGCCTTCCGGTCGTCAGACGCCATGCTAAACCCCCGCGCATACGCCAAAGCCAGTGACATTGCCTCGCCGTCGTCTAACTCTGCCGCGTAGTCAACGTAAAGTTCCTTCTCCGCGTCGCCCGACAGTTCATACGCTGTCAGACGGTTGGATTCCAGATAGAAATCAAGTTTGACTTCTTCGGGCGGAGCACTTGAATCCATCGCTCGCAGATAGATGCTCTCATTCTTGACGACCGAGCAAATTCCAAACTGATACCCACTTTCAGACATAATGTCCTGAGCTCTGCCAGTCGCTAGCAGATTGATCAGAACACAGGCGTCAAGGATGGCGACAGGGCGGGAGGACAAGGTTTTAATTTCACCTTCCGCCTAGAGGTGAGGCGAGATTTAGTTCGAGATTCTTATAGGTGTCATCTTCCTCAGCATTGAATCGACTGCGGCTCTCTTCAACCTTTATCCTCGCAGCAACTCTGTCCGTTCTCAACATCCGTGCTAGCTGACCTTCACTTAGCTTGCCCTGGTGATATGCGAGAACGGCCAAGTCGACATATCTCCTCGGCAGAAGATGCTGAATTGGCGGATTCGCATCTATTCCCAATAGCTGTTGCGCACTCCGAACTTTGAACCCCTCCTCTTCCAACCGCGCCCAAGTACCGCTCGGTAGCCGTCGCAGCTCCTCCAGGCGCAAAACCAGCGCCTGGACAGAAACTTGATAGAGATCCGCGAGCGCACAAACATGGGCAAGGGTAATGCCGTGCTCACTGCTGCGATGCATTTCAGTGAACCGTCGATTGAGCCCGCTGGCAGGCATTAGAAAATGCCTCGCGAAGCAGTCTGCAAAACGCTCTCTCGCAGAAACTCGCCTTTTTTCACTCAGAAACGTAATTTCAGATTGATATCTCCCCGTCAGAAAATGGCCGTATTCGTGAGCTAGAGACCAGTGGCGACGATCCCGCGGGTGTCCCGAGTTAATGCCGATGCAACCTCCGAGCTCATCGTTGTACGCAAACAATCCCGCGATCTTAGAGGCCATTGGAAGGTAAAAAATTCTCAAACCAACATCATTCTCAAGTCGTTCCCTCAGGTTGCTGAGGGGACCATCTCCGATGCCGAAACGATTCCTCTCAGCGGTTGCAACCTCTTCGGCGATCTGTTCCGCCGAGGCACCAGATATTTCATATACAGGCTGATAGCTTTTGCTCAGTGGCATGTCGCATAATTTTTCCAGTTCCAGATAATCTTCCGATAGTCGTTGGAGTTCGACCGCGCTCGCTTCCAACTCCGGGTCTTCAACAAAAAGGTCTTTCCACGCTGCCCTAAATTGCGGAACGAATCCTTCGATCACAGTCTGTCGGCTCACCAATTCAGAAACACTGCGACCATAGAACGCAGCCAATTTGATCAATTCGTCTGGCGTTACGCGACGCTCACCCTTCTCAATTGCAACAAGCGTGGTTCTAGCCATTTCAAGATGATCTGCAACGGCCTGTTGAGTAAAACCACAGGCTTTCCTCGCCTCTTGCAGACGCCCGCCCAAAATCTTAGGATCAAATTGCTGCAGAATTCGCTTTTCCATGGTGGCCCTCGCTTAGGTCGATCTATACATGAATCGCATTCTCACGCGATTCGTCTACCGCGATCGCAGAGTCGGCGTGCAGAAAAGGATTCCCACTCGGCAGCATATTGTGAGTAAAGCCTAATCAGTTTGCCCTGAAGAGTATGTCGTTCTACCCCGCCCGACCGACAAAGTTCAGATTCAAGCTTCCGAAGTTCGACAAATTCCTGAACGAGTGCCTCCCAAGGACTCGCTTGGGCAAGCGCAGATTTGATCCTCTGCGCCTGCCAATCCATAGCAAGCAGGGCATGCAATTGCTTCTCCGAACATGCAAATCCAGCTCTAGTAAAGTCGTTCAGGTAGCCCTTGCTGTCATAGGCTGACAATCCGGCGTTTTCGATAGATTGCCTCCGAAGTAGGCACGACGTGCACAAACCGCACTGTGCCTTGTCCTTCGCGCGAACGGGGAAACCATCGCAAGAAAAGGTCAAATCCAGATAGTCACGCAATTCTTGCACCGCTCTGTGTCTGCACATTTCTGCTTTTGTCGAGAAGGCAAATGGATTTTCAATCGAAAAACTATTGCCGGTTACCCGTTCGATGAAATCTTGCATTCTCAGCAGCGCAACGGGGTGAGTGGCTCTCGAATTGTAGGCACCCACCTGCGTTCCGTCATAAGGAAGATTGATGGCTCCAATACCATTCTCGTACAGAAAGAGTATCCTGGAACCGGCAGCAATCGCAGAGACTGCCCCTAAGGTCAAAAACAAAAAGCCGCGAGTGCGTTGTGAAGATTCTTCCTTATGTGGACTTCCACTGGCGGACCACAGCAACCCATAAGGAACTCCAACCTGCCATATCCCATGATTAGCCCCTTTTCTCAATACATTGAGCTGTTTCCTTTGAGCAGCTTGCTGCCTTCCATTCGTTACACCTGAGACAAATACAAACGCAGAATCGGGGAAATCGCACACGGTCTGGGCAGCACCGGCAAAGGAATCAAGCCCTCCGCTATACAAGGCTACCCGCACTGGAACATTTGAATCGAAGCCAAAGAGAAACCCCTGTAACTCTGCAGGTCTCCGTGGGCCAACTCGCTCAACGAACTCGAAGTGCCAAACATCGTCCGTGAAAAAATGAAGCAACTGCTCAAGCCGTCCCTTTACCTCTAAATTGGACCAACGAGCCCTCTCTCTAACCGGGACAACAAGATTGAAAACTCTTGCCCATTGATTGCCGGATTCAGTGCCACGTCCAGTCAAACGCATTGCGAGCCGATCAGCTAGATAGCAAGCAAGTGCGATGTCAATCCAGTCAGCGAGTTGTGAATCAAGAATGTGACCGAACCTTTCAGCAATCTTGCCGTCATTAACGTAGTACTCCATCGAATGAGAAACTGGATCTTCCTTGCCTTGTTCGGAAGAACGCCCCCATCTCACGTTCGGGGGTCGACTGAAATCGAAGCTAAATTCATTCCGTGAAATCGATACCGGTTTCATAAGAAATTTCACCTTGATAGCGGCACCAGCGGCTCATGAAGTCGAACTTCCAATGGAGTAGGAGAGCCCCCAATTCTCTTCGGTGCACGAATCGCACGACTTTCTCGCGCTTTCACTGCACTCTGAACGAGCTTGCGTGCCTGAGGCTTTAAGCTCTCTCGGAGTTCTTGTTCCCACTTGAACTGTTCTTCGGTGGTTCGGTTGTTCTGCTCTGCGACTCCGGGACGAATTCGGCTTAAGCACTGATTGTCAACAATGTCCGCGATGAACACGTCAGCAAAACGATCCCGAACTTCGTCGAATTCTGGCGTGCCTTCTCTGCGGGACAAGTCCACAAAAACCTTCTCCGCAGACTTCCTAGCGAGTCGAGTACCCAAGTAGCCGAAGTCGTCCGCTTCAATTTCATCCAATGCGGAGACCATCCCTACAAAAGCATCTTCTTGGTCTGCCCTTTCCACGCCGTTGTGGTCTGATCGAACACTTAATGAGTGATAGAGCTCTGCCAATATTCTTGAAAGGGATGGGCATTGGACTTGTTCCCGGAGTCCGTGCGCAGCAGCCTTGGTCAGGGCATCTACAACCATAGCCGTCGGCGCATTTCCTGAAGCCAACCGATAGACGCGCCTCCAGCCTTTGCCTCTGAGTAGCCGCTCGAATCTGTCTGCGTCTGGCATTCGTTATCCTGCCAAAACTCTACATCGAAGAACCTGACATTGTCAATACAAAACTAACTAACGCCTATATTTTGTCAAGACAACACTAAGCCTTTTATTTACAATATCTTGGTAAATAGGAAGTGCCAACTTCACCTCGGCTTGCGCTAGCACACGGTCGCGCCAGGTGAACACCCACCTGTCACGCCCGTTGCCATCCGCTCCAGCCACAAATACTAAACCGCTTTGCTCTCTGCCTTTTCAGTGAGTCCGTTGCGATTTGGTTCCCCTGCCTGTGTGAGGGAACCAACTCTCAACTCACTGAAAGGACAAAGAAATGAATTCAGAAAACATCAAGAAAGTTACAAATCAAGCCATCGAGCAACTCATCGCAGCTCTCAATGAGGGCCGCAGTGAAACGCTGACCCAATACCTTGCGGCAATTGGCCGATTCCACCGCTACAGTCTTCGAAACGTGATGCTCATCGCATCACAGAAGCCGACCGCGTCGCACGTGGCAGGTTTTCACGCATGGCACAAACTAGGGCGATTCGTGAAGAAAGGCGAGAAAGGCATCTTGATTCTCGCTCCGGTTGTTCGGCGGAAGAACGAAAGCGCCGAACAAAACGAAACCGATGAATCATCAACGGCTGTCGGCTTCCGCGCAGCTTATGTCTTCGACATCAGCCAGACGGACGGCCAAGAATTGCCTGAAATCGGCAGCGTGAATGGCGATCCCTGCGAATACCGCGAGCGACTCGGCAAGCTCATAGCCGAGCAGGGCATCGCTCTGGAATACTCGCAAGACATCGCCCCGGCCCGTGGCACTTCCGCAGGCGGTAAGATCACGCTGCTGCCCGGCCAGTCTTCGGCTGAAGAGTTCGCAACCCTTGCGCACGAGCTCGCCCATTTATGTGGTGGCGGAAATTATGCGGAGTAGGACTCGAAAGAGTGCATTTCTGTAGGAGATTTCTATTCTGAACAACACATAATTTCAAGCGGATACTGGGCGGATCAATTCTCACGAGAGGAGATCCACCCATGTTCGAACAGCTTCTTTCCCGTCGGTTTCACATCGCCCGTCATCGCGCTGGTCCGTATTCAGAGGAACGCCAGCGCTATGTTGCTTTCCTGATCGAAGAAGGCCGCTCAAGAAGCACACTGAGGGCCATCCCTTCTTTGCTGTATTCACTCGCACAGTGGCTACCTTTGGAGAGCAGTGCTATTACTCTGGACCCGGGAAGACGACATCTCACGCTACTTTTCTACAGTCGCTGTCCAGCGCCGATGGAAGAGAACAACGATTTCTCTTGCTGTGAACGCCTTCCGCAACTTCTTCCGGTTTGCTGATTCCATGCACTGGTGCGTCAAGAGCCTAGCCGCCACGATTGACGCACCGCGAATCTACCATCTTGAACGCGTGCCACGAGGGCCGAAGTGGAGCGATGTGCAGCGCTTGATGGTCGCATCGAGAGCTGACACAGCAACCGACATCCGTGATCACGCCATCCTGTCACTGCTGGTTGTGTACGGGTTTCGCAGCGGCGAGGTCCGTCTCCTCCGTCTGGAGGATATCGACTGGGAAAAAGAGACGATCCATGTGCGTCGCTCAAAGCAACGCAAGAGCCAGCGCTATCCACTGGTGCGGGAGGTCGATGAAGTGATCCTGCGCTATCTCCGTAAGGTCCGGCCACGATGTCGAGAACGTGAAGTCTTCATTACCTTGAAACAGCCTTATGGAAGGCTTTCTTGCACAGGTCTTGGGACGATGGTTCGGAAGCGCCTGCACAGACTAGGGCTCGTCCTTCCTTGCTACGGACCACACGCTCTTAGGCACGCATGTGCCACGCATCTCTTGGACAAGGGCTTCCCACTGAAAGAAATTGGAGATCACCTGGGCCATATTTCTCCCGTAGCCACACAGATGTACACGAAGGTCGATTTGAATGCTTTGCGCGAGGTCGGACAGATCGATCTCCGCGGTTTGGCGGATTACGCCGAGAGGAGTGCCCATGCGGCCACACCGATCTATCCACGCGGGACTATTTCCGCCCTGCGTGCTGTGGCGGCCATCAGTCTGGGAGGTCTAGCATGAGACTTTCACAGGCAGTAGAGAGATATATTGCGCATAAGCGGTCGCTCGGGATGGGGTTTCACGGTGAAACCGTCCGTCTTCACGCATTTATTAAGGCTGTGGGCGACGTGAACATCTTTCGCGTCCGGCCAGAACAAGTTCGCAGGTTCCTCGATGGGACAGGGCCGATCACGATCTTTTGGTTTTGCAAGTATTACACTCTGAACGGGTTTTTCCGATGGGCGATTGCTCGCCATTACGTTTCCAAGTGCCCGCTGCCGATGAACCTGCCGCAGAAGCCGGAGAAGTTTCAGCCCTACATTTACACCAACCAGGATATGCAGCGGCTCATCGATGCGGCGGATTCCCGGCACCGATACGTTTGGTTTCTCGAACCTCATACGGTTCGCACACTTTTGCTTCTGCTTTACGGGACAGGACTGCGGATCGGGGAGGCCTTGCGGCTCAACCTCGCTGACTTTGATCTGACCACCGGTGTGCTCACCGTCCGCGAAACGAAGTTCTTCAAGAGCCGCCTCGTTCCCGTCGGGTCAGATTTGCACCGCGTCCTTCAAGATTACATCGACCAGCAATGGCCAGTTGAGCGCAGAACCGGAACCACGCCACTTCTGGGAACACAGAAGTACGAGCGGATCAAGCGACAGACGGCCGAACTTGTCTTTAAGCGATTGCGACAGGAAGCTGGTGTCTGTCGCTCTTCGACAGCGAGTTTCCAACCGCGGCTGCACGATTTTCGGCACACGTTTGCCGTTATGCGCCTGGTCACCTGGTATCGCGAGGGCAAGAACGTTCAGCGCCTTCTCCCTCATCTCACGACCTACCTCGGGCACTGGAGGATCATGGAGACCCAGCGCTATCTCACGATGACGACCGAACTGCTGGAACAAGCCAGTATTTGCTTCGAACGCTATGCCAGACCCGAGGTGCCGCATGCGTGACGCAACATTGTTAGGCCCTTGGGTGAGACGCTTCCTGCTCGAACATCTGGTTGCAGAACGCAACCTTTCACGGAACACCCAACGGAGCTATCGAGATACGCTCGCTTTGCTCCTGCCCTTTGCGAGTACGCGGCGAAAAAAGCCTGTAGACCAACTGGCGGTGGACGATCTATCGGCTGATGTCCTAAGGGAGTTTTTGGAACATCTGGAAGTCAAGCGGAACTGTTCGATTCGGACCCGGAATCAGCGGCTCGCCGCAGTGCATGCCATGGCGCGCTTCATTTCCGAGCGCAGTCCTGAGCACATTGCGTGGTGCGGGGAGATTCGTGCCATACCTTTCAAACGCTTCACCCGTTCTGAGCTCTCGTATCTCGATAAATCGGAGATCGATGCCCTCTTAGCTGCTCCTGATTGCAACAAGCCTCAAGGACGCCGTGACCGTGCGCTCTTGCTGTTCCTCTATAACTCCGGTGCTCGTGTTTCCGAAGCAGCCTCTCTGAAGATTGCAGATCTGAATTTCCGTTCCAATGCCATGAGCGACGTCCGACTCCTGGGAAAGGGACGCAAGACGCGCCAGTGTCCGCTGTGGCCTGACACTGCTAAAGAGATGCTCCTGCTCACAGGAGGGCGGTCACAAGACCAACCTGTCTTTCTGAACCGTCTGGGGCAGTCGATCACGCGGTACGGAATTCACGCGATACTACGGAAGCATCTCAAGAAGGCTGGCGCTTCGTGCCCCTCACTACTGAGAAAGCGCGTTAGCCCTCACACGATTCGGCACACCACCGCCGCTCACTTGCTTCGCTCGGGGGTGGACATCAATACAATCCGTGCGTGGCTTGGTCATGTATCGCTGGATACTACGAACATTTATGCAGAGGTCGATTTAGAGCGGAAGACTCAAGCGCTGGCTCAGTGCAACGCGCTCCAAGTGAGCTCTCGAAACCGCAAGCGTTGGCGCGACGATCCTTCGTTGATCGCATTTCTGCATGCTCTCTGACAACCCGCAGTTCTACTCGTCGGGACAGAGGGAAAGCTTCAGGACAGCCTCGACAGGCGAGTCGGATTGTGTTCCGGGAGAAAATTGCCAATTTTTCGTGGCATCGATAGCGGCGTCGCCGAGGAGCTCCACCTACCTCCCTAAACGCTCGTCCGCGGGTGTAATTTCGCTACGGGTGGAAATTTCCACTGTGTGTTTGGATGCCCACGATTCCTCGATTCGGTGGCTCGCGCAAATCCCTTGGTATCAATATGAAGGCAATTGGACTCCGCTGTGCGAGTAACCCTTCGGACCTGGGAGTAAGATTCTTGAGAGGAGTGCCTTGCGCCCTATGAGACCCTTTCTCATCGCGATGTTTCTTCTTTTCGGCGGGACGAGCCGAGCGCAGGAACCGCACACAGCGATTCCCGTTCATTCGGCCTTAACCCCAAAGCTGCCAGCGCCGATAGGCGAGTTCACCAGCACGCCGCCGGAATTCACCCTAATTCCGCACGGAAAAGGGGCCCGGCACGGCCGCGCATGGGTCCGCACCGTTGGCGATGGTCTGCTGATCGCGGGGAAGATGGAAGGGGGACCGCCTGATTTTCCAGGGGATAAGAATGAGATCCTCTTGAAAGATCACGTTGAAATCTGGCTCGCCACTTCTCGCGAAGTCGAAATGCCAGAAGTTGGATGGGCGAACTATTTCGGGGAGACAACACTTCCCAAGGGATCGGACTCGTGCGCGGAATGGCAGCCGGTGCTACAAGGAGAGAACGATACACGGAAGAACTGCCGCGACTGGGCAGACCGCCAGCTTCGCTATCGCCGGTATCTCAAGCGGCTCTTCGTGCGCCAGTGGCTCGTTGCTCCCGGGGTTTCCATCGAGTCATTCGCCACGCCGGCGTACCGCGAAATCCTTACACGGTTTGGTGGTGAGCAGGAGGTTTACGTCAATGAAGGTCCCCGACTCCTTAAGCCACAAGGCGACGTTCGGACATGGATTACCAACGACGGGTCTGGGTATTCCTTTCAGATATTCGTCCCCTTCACCGCACTACCTCCCCTTTCCTCGTTGAAGCTCAGCGAACTGTATCTTATGGTTGACGTTTTCGGTCCAGCACCTACGGGCAAGAAAACAGGGGCATACTCCACTTCTTCCCCAGCGCGCGCCTATGGCGACCCCAAATCTTTTACTGCGCTGCGTTTGGATTCGCCGGCCAATTATCGCTTGACTCCCTGCGATCTTCCGCTTATGGGGCTGGACAGGAGGAAGGAGTTATCGGAGGACGATCCAACCCATGATGCATGGTTCATGCCTAGCACGAATCCAGAATCTCCGTATGAGTCCGAAATATTTATCCTTATAAACGACATCAATTCATCCCGATACGAACCGGATGGGCTCTCGCCGGGGATTCGTCTGACCCATTACTTCTGGAAGAACGTCGGGCCGGAGGAATGGGTATGTGGGCCGCCTCTCAGTTATCGGAATCACAGCCAGTTCGAAAGCTTCCCGTATTTGGTAAGCAAAGTCGGTTTCTCGACGAAGCGCCTTCCGGACGGCGACTTGCTGATCAAGACGGGGCCGCGCGTGTACAACTGGGAATCCCAGGCCCAGTGCGGCGCTTGCCCCTACACCCAGCTCAAGATTTTCGACCTCAGAAAGGATGCGAAACTTTTTGGAGCGCTCGGTTTGGGTGACCAGATAGACGGGAGCAGTCTTATATCGCAGGATTTCACCATGTCACCGGATTGGTCCGAAGTCACACAGTATGATAAAAAGACCGATCAGAACGGAGAACCGGGTCCCTGGTCGTCTACAACGTATTGCCTCGCGGTGGACACGAAACAATATCAAACAAGCGTGCACGTCTACAAACCATGCGGCCATAAGGACAACGTGCAGCCGCCGAATCCGCCCGTTCTAAAGGAACTGCGCGACTGGCAGAACTAGGCTCGAAACGGAGTCTTTCAACGCGCTTCCAGAAAGAGAACGCCGACGCAGCTGAATCCTTATTTCCATGGTGTGACGAGTACAGGAGAGGCGCGGGAGTTTTCTAAGCTGTGGCGTGAAGATAGATCTTTGATGCGTCGGTTCCAAAGAGTGATTCCTCCGGAATTATGTGGTGTCCGCAAACGCTCGCGCCCTCACAATCATCGCGCCTAACCCACTACACCACATAACTGATAACACCACATAAGTGTGCTTATGTTGTGCTCAACAGTAAGCGTACGCTGCGGGCCGTGTTGACAAAGAGGAGTTTTGGCTAGGCAGCGTGACGAGAGCGTTCAGCCAACTCTGCAGCGAGATTCCAAGGCAGGAGTTCTTCGATTTGGTTGATGGGATGATCGGCGATGCGCGAGAGTACATCACGCAAGTAGGCTTCGGGATCAATTCCGTTCAGCTTCGCGGTGCCGATCAGGCTGTAGATGGCTGCGGCGCGTTCGCCGCCAGCGTCCGATCCTGCGAACAAGTAGTTCTTCCGGCCCAGAGCCACCGTGCGCAAGGCTCGTTCCGCGGCGTTGTTGTCGATCTCGATCCGCCCATCGTTCACGTAGCGCAGGAGTGCCTCCCAGCGTCCCAACGCGTAGCGCACCGCCAGCGCGGTGTCCGATTTTCTGGACAGTTTACCTAGCGTGGCTTCGAGCCATTGCTTCAACGATTCCAGCAACGGCCGCGCCCGCTCGTTGCGGATCTCGCGCCGCTCTTCCGGCGAGCGTCCTCGAATTTCCTTTTCGACGGCATACAGTGCGCCGATTTTTTCCAGAGCTTCGGCGGCGGTTTGGGATTTGTGCGCCGCTACCAGATCGTAGAATTTTCTACGCACGTGCGCCCAGCAGGCGGCTTCCTGAATGCGTCCTGTTTCGTAGACCTGATCGAACCCCGCGTAGCCATCCGCCTGCAGTGTTCCGGTGAAGCTGCTCAAGTGTGCTTTGGGATGTTCGCCTTTGCGATCCGGCGTGTAAGCGAACCACACCGCCGCTGGCGTCGTGTCTCCCGCGGGATGATCATCGCGAACATAAGTCCAAAGCCGCCCCGTTTTCGTTTTGCCGTTGCCCGGCGCCAGCACAGGAACCGGCGTGTCATCGGCGTGCAGCTTGTTCGCGGCCATTATGTGGCGCCGCAGTGCTTCCACCAACGGTCCGAGCAACGCGCTCGTGCCGCCCACCCAGTCCGCCAACGTCGAGCGTTCCAGCTCCACACCTTCGCGCGCATAGATTTCCGATTGACGATACAGCGGCAAGTGATCGCAGTATTTCGAGACCAGCACATGCGCCAGCAGCCCGGGCCCGGCAACGCCGCGCTCGATCGGACGGCTCGGCGCTTCTGCTTGCACGATCCGCTCACAGCAAGCACAGGCCAGCTTCGGACGAACCTGCCGGATCACTTTGAAGCGCGCCGGCACGTACTCCAGCATTTCTGAGACGTCTTCGCCAAGAGGTTTCAACTCGCCGCCGCAGTCCGGGCAAGCTTTTTGTTTCGGCGGATACTTCCGCACTTCGCGTGGCAGATGCTCCGGCAGGGGCCGCCGCGCGGGTTTCGCCGTATTTGCGGGGGCCGCAGGCACCTGCGAAGGCATAGCATTTTCTGCTCGCGCCGCTTCCAACTCATCCAGCTGCAGCTCCAGTTGCTCGATCTGGCGTTCCAGCTTCTCCGATTTGCGGCCGAACTGCAGCCGCCGCAGCTTGGCGATCAGCAGCTTCAAGTGCTCGATCTCGTTGTCGCGCGACAACAACTGTTCGTGCTGGGAGAGGATCAGTGCTTTCAGTTCGCGGAGATCAAGCGTGGTGAGATCGGGAAGAGCGCGATGAGCAGCCGCCATGGCCGCGAATGTAGCAGGCTTTCTTTACAGCAAAATGAAAAGGCACGGAAAAACAAAAATAATTTGCTCACACCGCCATCTGCGGTGCGTAACTGCGCACTGGCCGCCTCCAATCGATGCCTTCCAGCAACATCGACAACTGCGCTGGCGTCAGCGAAACCGTACCGCTGGTGGCTTGCGGCCAGAGGAAGCGCCCGCGCTCGAGCCGCTTCGCGAACAAGCACAGCCCGTCCCCGTCCCACCACAGCACTTTGATCAGATCGCCGCGCTTCCCGCGAAACACAAACAGGTGACCGGAAAATGGATTTTCCTGAAGTGCCGTCTGCACCATTCCGCTCAGCCCCACGAAACCGCGCCGCATGTCCGTCACTCCGGCGACGATCCAGATGCGCGTCCCTGCTGCCGGCCCGATCATGCGAAGAGACACTCAATCGCGGCACGCAGTGCTGCCACATCCACAGCCCCCGCGATGCGAAGAGTTCCTTTCGCAAGCTGGATCTCCATCGTTCCCCATCGCCCAGCGAGCCCATCGTCCTTCACGGCTTCCAGGGATCGCTCCTCGCCGACCTTCACCGGCAGGAGCTTCGTGGCCGCCGTGCTTCCCAGCCGCCCTTCGCGATACAGCTTCCTCCAGTGGAACACCTGGTTCGCGTTCACGTCATGCCGCCGCGCCACTCGCGCTACCGACGCGCCAGGCGGCAAGGTCTCTTCGACGATTCTGCGCCGCTCCTCCGCACTCCGTCGCCGCTTCTTCCCGCCGACCACCGTCACACGAACCATCTCATTCGAAGTGTCCACGATCCCCCTTTGTGGACACGAACTAACGTGCCCACTTCAGGCCATCATCCCCATCTACCCACACTGAGTACAGACGGTCAGATTCGGACGCTTACGCTCAACATAAGCGCACGAAATGATGCATCGCAGCGAGCGCCGGAGCAGCACCTCAAAGCGCATCCGCGAGACTGAGGCTGAGGCTGTCGCATACGTTGTCTGTCAGGCAATCGGACTGGAGACCGGGTCAGCGGCTCAGGATTACATTCAGCTTTATGACGGTGACGCGACGCTCCTCACGGAAAGCCTGGAACACATCCAGCACACTGCGAATCAAATTCTCAACTCTATCGGCGCGGAACGAGCTTCCGCGCCACCCGCTTAAAGCGGGTAATCGCGTTCAGGCAGCCATCGACTTGCGCCCGTTGCGCCTTCCCGCCATTTTCTGAGCCAACGACATCAGAAGCTTTCTGTCGCCTTCCTCTACCCGGCCTAGAAGCCTCTGCAAATGCGAAAGAAACCGCGCCTCCTTGCCCGAACTGCCCCATACAATGTCGTCCGCGGTCTTCCGTCTGAGGAGATTCGGAAGCTTAGGCGGTTCCTCGCCTTCGTAGAAGAGCTGGTAGAGAGGCACTTCGAGTGCCCGAGCCATCTTCTCCAGAGTCTCAATAGCTGGAACCGTATGCCCATTCTCTACCCGCGAAATGTAGCAACGAAGCAGGCCTGTGCGCTTCTCAATGTCGCCCTGAGACAACTTCTTCTCTTCGCGCAAAGCGCGTAAGCGGTCGCCAATGACCATGTTCCTAGCCTCCACTGCCCCATCGGAATCGAAACAATTACTTGAACCGGCTCCGGGAAAATTGGGCCTCGAACGATTACGCTAGGCTTAAGTTGGTCAATTCGCATGAGCGGTCTCTCTGGCTTCAACCCCTTCAATCAAACGGGCTCGCTGAACATCAGTTATCAAAAAATAGCGGACCGCTTCTCTTGTCACCGGAAGTGTTGAGATTGTAACGGAACCGTCCTGTATTCACTACAGTCGCTATCATCCCGTCAGTAAGCGTCCCGAAGGAGCCGCTGTCATACGGACATGACCTACCTTCTGATCCGCGTAGGCACCTTAAGAAGGGGCAATAGAGAGGGTAATACCCTAAGCTCGCACTTTCCCGCCATCAATCCCTTCGCCGATAGCAACGCTCTAACCGTTTCCTACATCTACAGAAACCAAGGGGGTGAATCCCATGAAAAAGAGCCTCCCCTGGCTGATGCTTGTGGGCGTTTTGCTACTGATCGGCTGTGCAAGCAAGAAAGACGCGAACGAGAAGAACTTCTCAGAAGCTTTGAATTCTTACCTCGCCAAGAAGGGCCAGCTTTGCCTGGGCATTCCGTCGGCGTGGCCGGTCGATCTCAATGAAGCCGAGCGCCGGGGCGGTATGGGTACGGCAGCGGAAATGTCCGCCCTGGAGAAAGCTGGCTTAGTGCGCTCTCACGAGACGGAAACCGAATACACACCGCCGCTGAGCACCCGCCCAGTCAAGGCAAGAGTTCTTCGGTACGAATTGACTGAAGACGGCAAGAAGTTTTACCGAGAAAAACAGACTCTAGGTTTTGTTGGCACGAAGGGGAAGCACGGCGACCTCTGTTTTGGACAGCAAACACTGGACAAAATCGTCAAGTGGGAGGGGCCAAATGCCGCTGGCGACTCCAAAGAAGTGTCAGTTTTCTATACGTACAAGATCGAGAATCTCGCTGACTGGGCGAAGAGCCCAGACGTTCAGACAGTTTTTCCTGGAATTGTTTTGGCAATCGATGGAGCCGGAAGGACAGAGATGAACCTGGCTCTGACGCTCACCAACCAGGGATGGCAGGCCAAGGGCCTCGACAATCCGTTTTAGTAAAGACCCCTCCCGCCTATATCGCGGCAGCATCAACAATGTAGCTTTCGTTTTTTTCTGATGCAGGGCCGCGCGCATCTATTGAGACGGCACCCCGCCTCGCTTTCGTGTTTGCTCCTCCGGGAATGTGCTTTGGCGTTGTAGGTCGCCATTGCGACCTTGCGCGTGACCGGCTCCGCCCGAAAGCCGCGTGACACTGCGCCACGCTATGGACGAAACCCAAGCCGATGTAGTTTTCGTTTCCAGTTTGGTTTATACTCCGTCCTATTGTGGCTTCGCCAGGCGTTTACGTTTTCAGACGAAAAGGCCATGTGGCCTATGTGGGCCGTGGTGATTACGACGTTGTCGAGCGCGAGCGGAATTCGTTTTGTCAGGGCGACTACGACCTAACTTCGGAGATCTATGAAACAAGCTCCGCCCGTCAAGCTTACCTTTTGGAGTGTCGTCTCTTTCATCGCCACGATCCAATTGATAATGAGATTCATCCCCGTGTCCCTGTTGGAACAAACTGGCGATGTCCGATCAAAGGCTGTCATTGGTCGTAATCAAGACCTTTCGAAAGCGCTCTACCAAATTCAAGTAATCTAACGAACGCCCCTTCCCTGCGATATACACCACGCACTTCGTTGATCTCGGAATTGGCGTGAAGGGTACTATTTGCGTAGACGGGCGTCGCTTCTTACCATTCATGGGTCGAATAAGGTTTGTCACTGTGGAGGCGCTCCCAGAGCCTTTTGAGACGGGTCGGGGAGGGTGCGGTGAGGCTATAGCCAATCTCGTTCAAAATCTTCACGACCGCTTCGACCAAGGAAACAAAAGAATCGAAGCTCCACTTGCTCGCTGGATTTTCTTTAGAAGTGTTCACAATCTGGTCAGCGACCGAGGACACCCAAGCTGACTCAAATAGACGCTGGACGAGGTTCTCCCAGGATTCGCCGGGCAGGTAATCGTCTGGGAGCTCGTGTTTGATTGCCGCATCCGCGGCTCGGGCAAACGCACTGACGGCCTTTCGATCACGAATTTCCTTGAAAGGTACTGCCAAAGCTGTCGCCGGATTGTACTCCACACAACGCTGCCACGCGGCCAGCCATGGAGAGGATTGATTCCCAGGAAGCGTGTGCTCAATCACCAGATTTCTCAATGCTTCCGTGGCGGGTTTGACAAGCGGAAGATAAGGTTCGAACGGGTCTTCTCCGTGGCGATACCTTTGCTTTAGGCGTTCAAGACCGATTCGACGTAATTCTCCGTATGCGTTCTCTCGCTGCAAGTCGTGAAAAATACGTCTCCACTCAAACATAATTTCGTGAAGAAACGGATCTTTCCTGCTTGAAGTGAGACTGAGGAGTAGGAGAGGGGTCAATATCTCAGAGTAAGCGACGGACAAAGAAGAAATGTTCCGTTCGATCCCACCTGAGAATTTTACTCCTGCGCTTTCCAGAGTGTCACGGAGGCCGGAAGGGCGGTAACTCTCTGATATGAATGTGACGACTTCTCGCGATAAGCGATAGTCCGGCTCACGGAAATCGAATTCTTGCAAACGCTCAACTTGGCTGCGAATGGCGCTAACTTCGTCTGACCACACGCCCCACCACCGTTGCGCTTCACGAAGTCGGTCAACGTGCTGCTCACCGGAGGCCTTGAACACGAGAGATAATGCTTCGGCTGTGTCGCGCCCTTCCCGATCATATAGCTCAGCCACTTGTTTGTCGGAACGGGCGAGCTCGCGCAGGCTATCCAGCGTTAAGCGAACCGTATCATTCACGTTCTTCTGATCAGAAGCCTTCTCTAAGCTTCGCAGCGCACTCTCTGACACCTTCCACTGGCGTCCGATGTGGAAGAGAGCTGCGAAAAAGTATGGGATTCGCCGTTGAAGTGTGGAAGTTACGATGAGATCCAAGGCCCAGAGTGCTGAGTCGTTTGGTTGGTCGCGGAAGCGCCGTTCCTCGCCGGTTCTTCTTCGGAGCTCGTCAAAGCTCAGCACCCAGCTCGCGTTCTTGTCTTCTCTCATTTCCTCTGGCAGGAATTCGGCGCGCGCCAGATACAGTGCTTCGCGCACGGACCTGTCAGCGACTCGCCTTCGAAACACTTCAGGCATGGTGCCTCGCCTCATCTAGAATTCGCCCAAAATCAACTCCGCCAAAGAAATCCCGAAAGGACAATGTAGCCTGCCGAGGCGAACGGATATCTCGAAGGCAAAAAAGATCTACATCCCCCTCATCCAGGTCTTTGAAGAACAAGATACACGGAATTTCTTGGGGCTTCAGTCCGAAGTGCCGGACTACATTCCAGATCTCAGTTCGATCATAGAGGGAGCTGTAGTCAGGTTCCAGAAGATGGCGTAGCGAAACGGGTTGGTCATCACCGACAGAAATCAGGACGGCATTTTGATGACGAACGAGCGTCTGAACAGTCTCGGACAATCTGTTGCTTATCCGATCATCGGTCACCGGATCGTCTTCCATGAACTGGCTCGTGCGGCGACCGAACAGACGCCACCACGGATGATCATGATGCTTCGCGTATTCGATCCATTTTCGTGATGGCGATTCTATGACGAAGATAGCGCATTCCGGTCCCGAAAGTTGGTCCACTTCCGCCAAACCGCTTTGACGATGCATAAACTCCACGAGAGCTGTGTCCTGATCGGAATAAAGCATGAATCCATAGAGCACAAATCCAGCGCTCCGAATTTCAATCCATGCAACGCGTACTTGATCCAGATCGAATACCGGAATCATGTCTCACTGCCGTGTGTCGGCAACTGACCTTTCTTTTTCCGCTCTTTATGTACACGTTTGAGCGGAACCGAACCATCAACATCAATGGGTTTCAACTGCGTTACGAAGTGGACGGCAAGATAACTACCGACTCCGAGAATGACTGCTAAGACTGCCAACCAGAACAAGTATCCGATGATATCTCGGATGATGATGAATGCAGAGGCGGCGGGAAGCTGAGGGAAGATGTTTAATTTTAGTACCTGGCTGTAGATGCCGTAGAGGACGATGACAACGAGGCCGCCCAGCGTCAATGGAGTTTTCACACGGTCAAGCACACTGCCTATTTTGGTTATGTCAAACGTCACGCTGGCCTCATGTGGTCTGGCAAAGAATAGAGCCTAGTCAGGTTATGGCGAGATTGTACACTATCTGTCACGTGATCGGCTCTCGTGTTGGGTTCTATTCAAGGCGCGCTATCTTTTCGGAATCCATTCGTAGTACGAAGGTGGTACGAAAGTACTACAGGTATTAGAACAATTACGTGGACTTGCAACAAACCCCAAGCCATCTCGCCACATCCAAATCAGCAGACTCGCGCCGACAAAGAGATGGGTCCCCATGCGCCCGAGGCCAGAAACGAAGCCCGGTCCTCCGTTCTTGTTGAACTCGGTTGACCGCTTCGGCAGGCAAATCGCTCCGGCGGTGATGTCTGTCTCGATGGAGATTGGCCCGCGCGCCCTCGCCTACGCCCAACACCTGATCGGTGATCCCGCCCTGGCTATGAACTACTTTGAGGAGGCAGCGGCCTCCGTGTCTGCCGCAATCGAGGAGAAGAAAGTTTCTGGCGCACCCGCTGTACGGAATGTCGCAGCATATTTGTTCCGCACATTCATTCGCATGGTCGATGATGCAAAGCACAAAGAGAAAATTCTTGAGGAATCTCTTAAGGAATCCGTCGAAGTGCGGATTCCCTTAACTGAAGAGGCCCAAGTGGAAGCCGCCGTGCTACTGAACGAAGTGATGGAAACCTGTGACAGGGCATCGCGAGAGGTTGTCGTCCTTCGCCTTGAGGGTTTCTCCTGGAAAGAGATCGGGAGACAATTTGACATTTCAAGCCATGCGGCAGAGGCTCGATTTAGCAAAGCTCTTGACCACGCCAGAAAAGTGTTCAAAATACGGAGGCGAAAGGGTTGAGGAGGGCGTCACCCTTGCCGTCTGTCAGGCGCAAGTCGAAGGGCCACAAGCGGAAGCCATCCGTGGACAACGCCTTTCTTGAACTTGGTAGGAGACATTTCGCCCACGATTTTCCCAACCCCACCCGCCAAGGATGCCCCCAGGACGATGTATTAAGACTTTTGGCCGAACAACCAACAAAGGTCGAAGACTCAGTTTTGGACCACATCACTTTATGTTCACCGTGTTACACGACCTACAGTGGCTTCCTCCAGCAGATGAAAGCGAAACACTCCAACCGAAGGTCGCAAACCCGATCCTCCAAACCACCAAGAGTGTAAAAAACGGTAGTGACTCAGTTTCCTGTTTGCGTTCTGAGAAACCTCCTTCTTCCCGGCAAAGAGTTAATTCGCGGTAGGCGGAAACTTGAGGTCGCTGTTAGGTTCATGTTGCTTCGTATGAGAACACGATTGACTTCATACCCATTACCGTCTGCAACCGTTTTGCTCGGAACCCAACCTTTTCCAGGACTCGAATCGAGGCAAGGTTATCGGGGTGAACAAATGCTCCTAACTCAGTTACACGAATTTCGAGCGCCGCAATCACCCATGCGGAAGCGACTTCTGTCGCGAAGCCGTTGTTCCAGTACTGTCGTGCGAAGCGAAATCCCAAGTCAACCCAACCGTATTCCTGCAAGACAAATAGCCCCGAATCGCCGATGGCAACTCGTGAATTGCGATCTAGAACAACCCACTTGCTGAATCCATGCCTGTTTTGGTGCTTCTGGTATTCAGCAAGCCGTCCTTCGGTTTCTTCGATGGACTTATCCGGTCCGGTGGGCGTGAATCGCATTACGACAGGATCGCCAAACCACCCAAACGCCATCTGCGCGTCGGATGCCTGGAACGGGCGCAGAAGGAGTCGTCTGGTTTCGAGGCTGTCGGGTAATGGAAGTTTCGCCATTACGCCGAGTATACCCTGAGCCTGACGCTCGTTTGAGGGCGCGATGGTGCACCTCATCGGCGTAACTCCTGATTACCGGAAACTGAGTCACTACCTAAAAAACAAGAAAGTTGCATTTTGTCGGTGAGGTTTTTCCGTTTTTTCCCCTCTGTATAGATGAGGGGAGTTCTCGCCGGTTAACTCCCGCGGACAGGGCGCAACCGATTCCTTCGGTGTTTCGCTCTGTGTCGCGTACGGCCCGCTAGAGGGGACGGACGCGATTGTGGGATAACGCTGTACACGGAGCACACGCTCCAAATGTGCCTGGACGTGGAAGTCCAGGAACCGGCGCATACAGCCGTCCCATCAATCGCCATCCGCTTTCCTTCCTGCCGCCGCAGCCAACGGGGACTCCCTCTCAACGGCCCATTTCTGAGACTCGGAAGAGTCAGGGAGAACACGAACATGAAGCGATTTCTTTGCAGATACCTTCGCAGTTCTTGGCTGCGTTCACCGCTCGTCACAATTGGTTTCGCACTTTTCCTCGCAGCTCCGGTCTTCGCTCAAGGAACTTCCCCATGGGAAAACGCCGTTAGCGTGCTGCAACAGGCTTTCACCAGCACCATCGCTCGCGGCC
>CAWEVU010000005.1:120000-136686 GCA_963812645.1 uncultured Acidobacteriota bacterium | reverse complement strand
ATTTCCTCAAACCTTAAGGCGCGACCTGCACTTCCATTGAGGAATCCACGAAGTAACTCGTACACGGCTGCTCGGGCGTCGCGGCGCAGTGCGCGACGACGCGGAAATCTGTGGGTGACGACTCGACGTCGTACGTGTAACCGTCGCGCCCAGTCTTAGCCACTACCAGCGAGCCGCTCGAAACCAGATCGGGAAGCGAGGCATATGCGCCATGCTCGGCCTGATAAGCGCGCTCGGCCTGCGCAATGGCGATCAAATCATTCTTCACGCCGGTCACATCGATCGTCTGCTGCGGCGTCCCGCCGCCCGTTGGCGAGGTTTTCTTTAAGATCAGCACGTAGCCCAGAACGCAGATCAGCGCCACCACCAGCAGCCCCACCAAGCTTTTCATACTGACCTCCCGTCGCGCATCGCGACGTACTCTGCAATCAGTTAAGCCCCCTTGCCCCTCGCTCGCAAGCACGCGCGCGACGCTGCCTCCCGATAAGTAATCCCAACGCAGAGCCCGCCGCGCGATACCCTGCTCTTTAGCCTCTGAAATTTGGTCGGGAGTGATAAAGTCCCTCCGCAAACACGACCTAAAACGAAAAAATGTCTCCTCCCCGCCAACTCGTCGCGCGCCTCGGGCTCTTCGACGCCACGATGATCGTCATGGGCGGCATCATCGGCTCCGGGATTTTCATCAATCCGTACGTCGTCGCACAGCAAGTCCACACGCCCGTGTTGATCCTCGGCGCTTGGGCCATCGGCGGCGCAGTCGCGTTGCTCGGTGCTCTTGTCTATGCGGAACTCGCCGCGCGCATGCCCAGTGCCGGCGGCCAATATGCGTACCTGCGCGAGGCCTATCATCCAGCGATCGCGTTTCTTTACGGCTGGGTTTTGCTGCTGGTAATTCAAACCGGAGGAATGGCTGCGGTAGCTGTGACATTCGCAAAATATCTTCACACCATGGCGCCGATCGCGATTCCGGATGGCTGGATCGCCGCACTCGTGCTCGCGGGCCTCGCGATCATCAATTGCCTCGGCGTGCGCGCGGGCAGCACGGTGCAAAGCATCTTGATGGTGATGAAAATCGCAGCCATCGCCGCGCTCGTATTCGTGGGTCTCTGGTACGCTCCCGCCGATCCAACGGGCACGAGCTTGCGGCCCGTGCTCGATCGGCCAGTATCGTTCAATCTCCTCGCGGCCATGGGCGCCGCGCTCATCCCGGTCTTCTTCGCCTACGGCGGCTGGCAGACATCCAATTTCATCGCCGCCGAAGTGCACGAACCGCGTCGCAATTTGCCGCGCGCGCTGATTTACGGCGTGATCGGCGTGATTCTTCTCTATCTCGGCGTGAATTTCGTCTGCGTCCGAGTGCTCGGCCCCGCAGGCCTCGCCGCAACCGCCACGCCCGCTACCGAAGTGATGAGCCGCGCCTTCGGCCAGACCGGCACGCGTTTCCTCGCCGTCGCTATCACCATTTCCACCTTGGGCTTCCTCAGCCAGTCGGTGCTCACGGCGCCGCGGGTCTATTTCGCGATGGCTCGCGACGGCCTATTTTTCCGCAGCGTCGCGTGGCTCGACCCGCGGCACAGCGCTCCGGTCGTCGCGATTCTGCTGCAAGCCGTCTTCGCCATCGTCATCGCGCTCTCCGGAAAATACGAACAAATCCTGAATTACGTCGTCTCCATGGATTTTATTTTCTTCGGCCTGACCGCCACGTGCATTTTCGCGTTTCGCCGCCGCGATGCCGGCAGCGCAGCGCCGGCAAACGCGAGCGTTGCAGCAAGCGGCTTCCGCATGCCGGGCCATCCGCTCACGACCCTCATCTTCATCGCCATGTCCTGGCTCGTCGCCGCCAACACCATCGAGAAATATCCTGGCCACACGCTCATCGGAATGGCTATCCTTGCTGCAGGTGTTCCCGTCTATTTTTTCTGGAATCGGCGGAACAAGAAGATTCAATCGGCGTGAGAGTTGCGTGACCCACCGGCGCGAAATCCGATCGCCTTACATGGAATGGGCCAAGCTGCACTCCGGCGCAAAGTTCAATCTCGCGGTCAGCGGCATGCCGAATCTGCCGCTATCGCGATTGGGAGTCACTCTCGATGACATCGAGATTTCCGGCCCGGGCGGTTACGGCTATGCGCCGCTGCAACAAGCCCTCGCCGCAAAATGCGGCGTAGCGCCGGAGTGCGTCGTAGCCGCCACGGGCACTTCGATGGCGAATCATCTCGCCCTGGCCGCGCTGATCGAGCCGGGCGATGAAGTAATCATCGAGCAGCCCGCCTACGAATTGCTCGTCACCACGGCCGAATATCTGGGCGCGCGCGTCACGCGCGTGCAGCGTCCCTTCGGCGCCGGCTTTCAACTCGATCCGCGCGAAGTCGAGCGCGCCATTACCGCGCGCACGCGCGTCATCGTCATCACCAATCTCCACAATCCGAGCAGCGCGAAAATTCCGGATTCCATTCTGCGTCTGGTGGGAGAAATTGCCGCCAGCCATCGCGCCGTCGTTCTAGTGGATGAAGTTTATCTCGAAGCCTGCTACGACTCCGCCGTGCGCTCGGCTTTCCATCTCGGCCCGAATTTTGTAATCACCAGCAGCCTCACGAAAGCCTACGGCCTTTCCGGCCTGCGCTCCGGCTGGATTCTGGCCGCGCCGCAACTCGCCGAGCGCATGTGGCGGCTCAACGATCTCTTCGGCGTAATTCCCGCGCACGCTGCCGAGCGGCTCAGCGTGATCGCGCTCGAGCGCCTTCCGGAAATCGCCGCGGAAGCCAAAGCGCGCCTCGAATCCAATCGCGCCCGGCTGCGAAAATTTTTCGAATCGTGCATAGATATCGTGGCCGCCCGCCCTGAATTGGGTACGATCGCTTTCCCGCAGCTCACTCACGGCCGCTCCGACGCTTTCTGCCAGCTTCTTCGCGACAAATATGAAACCTCGGTAGTCCCCGGCCGCTTCTTCGAATCACCTGATCACTTCCGCATGGGCTACGGCATGGACACAGCGACGTTAGAGGAAGGCCTGCAGCGCATAGGCGCCGCATTGGACGAGTTCAACCCAGGACGATAACGCCGTTGCAGCGCGCGCTGTGAAAGCATCCCGTAGGGCCCGCGCTTTAGCCGGGCCAGGCACAGCGTAAATTCATGGCTAAATTGCGGAGCGGCGCGGAAAGTCCTTTCGCGAGACTCGATGGCATGCGCAATGTCGAGCCTTCGCGTACAGCAGTGCACGAAGAGGCCCGGCTAAAGCGCGGGCCCTACGAAGCCTTCAACAGCCGCATAAAAGCCCGCGCCGCATGAGACAGCGCCCGATCCCGCCGGTGCAGAAAAAACAAATGCCGCGGCAGATGAAGCTGCCGGATACGAAGTTCCACCAACGTACCGCGCTCCAATTCCATCCGCGCGCACATCCGCGGCACGATGGCCACGCCCATATTCATCTCCACAAATCGCTTGATGCTCTCGATGGTCGGCAGCTCCACGTCCATGTGCAACGGCACACGATGCCGCGCAAATAGCTGCACCACGCGGATGCGGTAAGGCGACTCGACAATATGCGCGACGAACGATTCCTCTCCCAGCTCCTTCACGCTTACGCTTTTTCTTTTCGCCAGGCGGTGATGCCGCGGCACCACGAATGCCAGCTCGTCTTTCAAAAATTCCACCGCTGCAAGGTTTGGATCAGTCGGCCGGAATGTCACCACTCCGAAATCCAAGCGGTAGTTCAAAATCTCAGTCGGCACATCGCGCGAAAACACGCGGTGGATCCGCACATGCACGTCCGGATATTTCTTGCGGTAAATCGCCAGCGCCGGCAGCAGCGCGTGAATCGAACTCTCGTTGACGCCAATCGAGACCTGCCCCCGTCGCAATGTCTTCAAATCCTCGACGCCTTTGTGAATCTCCTCGCGCAGGTTCAGCATGCGCTCCGCGTACTCGCGCAGTAGATGCCCGGCTTCCGTAAGCTGCCCGCTCCGCGACCCGCGCACAAAAAGCGGCTGCCCGACCCAATCCTCGAGTTTCCGCACAGCAATGCTAATTGCCGGTTGCGTGCGGTAAAGCTTCTGCGCCGCCCGCGAAAAGCTCTTCTCTTCAGCAACAGTAAGAAACACCTGCAACCCAGCAAGATCCAAGTAAGCCTCCACCAATGCCGCGCCGTCGTAGGGGAGGGTCTTCAGACCCTCCCGCCTTTCGGCCCAGGTTTCGTCTAAATCGCCCCAATCCTTCTATAAACCCTGCTAATAGACAAGCAAAAAACTATAAATTTGACCCCCCTGCCCTGGGAAGGTTCACTACTAACGGGGGAGAAGTATGGACACGGTACACATCTTCGACACCACGCTTCGCGACGGCGAGCAATCGCCGGGCTTCTCGATGAATCGCGACGAGAAGCTGCGCCTCGCCCGCCAACTCGAGCTTCTCGGCGTGGACATCATCGAAGCCGGATTCCCCATCGCCTCCGACGGCGATCTCGAAGGCGTTCGCGCCGTTGCAACCGAGCTCAAGTCCTGCCGCGTGGCAGCGCTGGCTCGCGCCTTTCAACTCGATATTGACGCCGCGCTGCGCGCACTTGAGCCGGCCGCGATGCCGCGCTTGCATATCTTCCTGGCTACTTCGGATCTGCACCTAAAGTATAAGCTGCGCATGACGCGCGAGGCCGCGCTAGCGCAAATCGGCGAAATGGTCCGCTATGGCCGCGCGCGCTCCGACGAAGTGGAATTCTCCGCCGAAGATGCCAGCCGCAGCGATCTCGATTTTCTCGGTCAGGTCTTCGAAGCCGCCGCCGAAGCGGGCGCGACAATTCTGAACATCCCGGACACGGTCGGCTACAGCACTCCCGAAGAATACGGCGCGATGTTCCGCGCGATTGCCAAACGCGTGGCACGCTTCCCTGGCATCACTCTCAGCGCGCATTGCCACAACGATCTCGGCCTCGCGGTGGCGAATTCTCTTGCCGCCATCGCCGCGGGCGCCCGGCAAGTCGAATGCACCATCAATGGCATCGGCGAGCGCGCCGGAAACGCCTCGCTCGAAGAAATCGCGGTCGCTCTGCAAGTGCGCCGCGCGGCCTTCTGTGTCGCCACGAATATCAGCCTGAAGGATATTTACGCCACCAGCCGCCTGCTCAGCGAAATCACCGGCGTCTCCGTCGCGCCAAACAAGGCGGTCGTCGGTGCCAATGCCTTCGCTCACGAAGCCGGCATTCACCAGGACGGCATCCTGAAAAATCCGATGACCTACGAAATTATTTCGCCGCAGGCTGTCGGCGTCCCCGCGCGCCGCCTGGTGCTGGGCAAACATTCTGGCCGCAACGCTCTGCGCGCGCATTTACTCGAGCTCGGCTTCATGACCAGTGACGAAGAGCTGCGTCTCTGCTACCTAGCGGCCATGGCGCTGGCCGATGCGGAAAAGCAAGTGACCGATCGCGACCTTCTGACTATCGTCCATCAGGTGCGCCGCAAAAATAATTCAGACGCCAAAGATCGCGGCGTCGGCGCTGCAGCTCCGAACTAGATCGCGAATCCGGCCGAAGGTGTTGTAGGGGAGGGTCTTTAGCCCTCCCGGTTTTCGGCCCCAATTCCGGCGTCAACATTGGCAGGAAAGCCACAAATGAACGGAGTCCACAAAACAATCGCAGTCCTCCCAGGCGACGGCATCGGCCCGGAAGTAACCCGCGCCGCCACAAAAATTCTCTCCGATTGCGCCGCAGCCTTCGGCCACAGCTTCGAACTCATCGAATATCCCTTCGGCGGCAACGCCATCGATCGCCACGGCGAGCCGCTGCCCGCCGCGACGCTGGCCGGTTGCCGCGCGGCAGATGCGATTCTGCTCGGCGCGGTCGGCGGGCCGAAGTGGGACAGCCTGCCGCTCGCCAAGCGCCCTGAAAGCGGCTTGCTGGGATTGCGCGGCGGACTCGAGCTTTATATCAATCTGCGCCCGATCCGCGTGCGCGAATCTCTCGCCGGAATTTCGCCGCTGCGTCCCGAGCGCGTCCGCGGCAGCAATTTCGAAATCGTGCGCGAACTGGCCGGAGACATTTATTTCGGCGCGCACGAACGCCGCCGCGACAATGGTATCGAAAGCGCCCGCGACGTCGCCGCCTACTCCGAAACCGAAATCGAGCGCCTCGTTCGCTACGGCTTCGAGCGCGCCACCGCTCGCCGCCGGCGCCTGGCCAGCGTGGACAAGGCCAACATCCTCGCCACGTCGGTCCTCTGGCGCGAGACGGTTACGCGCATCGCCAAGGATTATCCGAATATCACGGTCGAGCACCTCTACGTGGACAACGCCGCGATGCAAATCGTGCTCAATCCAACGCAATTCGACGTAATCGTCACCGCGAATCTTTTCGGCGATATTCTTAGCGACGAAGCCGCGGCGCTGGCCGGCTCGATCGGACTGATTCCCTCGATGAGCCGCAGCCGCACCCCAAAAGGCGCGCTCTACGAGCCGATTCATGGCTCGGCTCCATCGCTCGCGGGCAAAGACGTCGCCAGCCCTCTCGGCGCGATCCTCTGCGCCGCGATGATGCTCCGCGAATCGTTCGGACTAACCGCCGAAGCCGACTGGATCGATAGCGCCGTCGATCGCGTCCTCGAGCAAGGCTATCGCACCAACGAAATCGCCGAGCCCGGCAGCCAAATCGTCGGCTGCACGAAAATGACCGAGTGCATCCGCGCCGAAATGGCCGATTCCGCCCAGCACGCCGAACGCTACGGCTGGGGCGTCTAACCGCGCGAAACTTCTTTAGCGGTTTTTGAAAAAAGCCTCCGTGGAGTAATGCCGTGGAAGAAGCTACCATCAAGGACATTCTTGCCGCGTGTCCATGGCTGAGAGTAGTGCACTATCTCATCTCAGAAGCGAATGGCAGACATCTGGCGCACTGTCTGGACCTGGACGTGGTCGCTACTGACGGATCCCAAAGTCTCGCAGTCGACAAACTTGATGACCTCGTAAAAGCTCACATCGAATTTGCGCTTGCGAGCGGACAGTTTGACAACCTCGAAACGAAGGCCCCCAACTCCTATTGGCGGCAATTCATCAATGGTGAGCCGATCAAAATCCACTCAAGGACTATTCAGATCCGTATTCCGGAGGGGCTTGCGCCCGTGCCCATCGAGGCGAGTGAAGTGGGGATTCTCGCTCACCGCGCGGCCTAGCGAACGTCCCAACGCAGAACTACGCCTGAAGCCGGCTACGTCTTCCGCAGGACCAAAGTTCCCGCGATCATGTCGTGCAATGCCTGCTTCTTCGCTGTAATCCCTGCGAGGATATAGCCGATGAAGAGCGGGACTAGCCCCGTGATCAAGCGCGAAAAAAATCGCGCCGTTGCCCGGCCAAAACTTACCCGCCTTCCATCCAGATCCGTCACGATCAATCCCAGCGCTTTTTTCCCTACGGTCCCCTGCCAACTCGAACTCTCCAGCAGCGCGTAGTAGAGCCACAATCCGCCGAGGAGAATAATAACCAGCGAGCAAAGAAAGATTACGAAGCCCGCGGCCGCAAGCGCCTGCTGCGGGTTGTCGTTCGACATCGACGAAAGCGCCGCACTCGCTCCGGTGGCTACGGCGAGAACCACGACGATGGGCACGGCCACGATTCCCACGATGATCACGTCGAGCAGATATGCAACGAAGCGCAGCCAAAATCCCGCGTAAGGAACCGCCGGTACCATCACCATCGGCACCGCGCCGGGCGGCGGCATCATCGCTCCGGCCTGCGGATACGCCGCTGGCGGCGGGCCAACCGGCGCGATCACTGCAGCCGGCGGCGCCAAACTGCCGATTGGCGCCCCGCAACTGGTGCAGAATGTAGCTCCCTCAGCGAGCGACGTGCCGCAGCGCGAGCAAAACATCGGCTTCTCCTCTCTACCACGCGTCCGTGCGCGCCCTTCGCCTTATTCCTGCCGGATCACCAGGCAGCTCGCAATGATGTCGTGCAGCGCCTGTTTCTTCTCCGTGAAGCCCGCCATGATGTAACCGATCAGCAGCGTGAAACTGGAAATGATCCGCGCGAAAAATCGCCCCGTGGCGCGTCCAAACGATACGCGGTTCCCCTGCAAATCGGTCACGCGCAATCCCAACGCCTTTTTGCCCAGGGTTCCTTGCCACGCAGAACTTTCCATCAGCGAATAGTAAAGCCATTCCAGCACCAGGCCGACGAGGATCATGCGCCCGAACATCCCGATCAATGGCGCCAAGTCTTCCGGGGTAGGATGTCCTCGCAAGATCGTGCGCAAAGTGGACATACCGAAGAAGGGGAACAGGACGATTCGCGTCACTACGCCTATCAGGATGCGATCGAGGATCCACGCTACGAAGCGCAGCCAGAATCCCGCGTACACCACCCGCGGAACTGCGGCTGCGTAGGCCGGAGCTGCTACGCCGCCGGTCGGCTGCCCGCACGCCGGGCAGGCTGCCGCCGCCTCGGGCACTGTCGCGCCGCATTTTGAGCAAAACATTTTTCACCTCACAAATTCGCACTGCTGCTGCAGTATTCTCGACTAAACGCTCTTCACCACCAGGCATCCGGCGATCATGTCGTGCAGCGCCTGCTTCTTCTCCGTGAACCCAGCCATGATGTAGCCAATCATTAGAGTGAAGTTGGATACGAATTTTGCAAACAATCGTCCAGTCGCTCTTCCAAACGAAATCCGGTTGCCGTTGAGATCGGTCACACGCAGCCCGAGGATTTTCTTTCCAATGGTGCCCTGCCAGCCTGAGCTTTCCAAGAACGCGTAGTAGAGCCAGACGCCGACGACCGCAACTGCCTCGACAAGTAGAAAGACGCCCACCATTGAGCCGCCGGCGGCCATCTCGTCCGGATTGCGCGCCAAGGAGGCCATCGAGAGGCCGAACACGGCGCTGATCACAAAAAAGATCGGGATACAAACGATCGAGATGATGACGATGTCGATCAAGTAGGCCACGAAGCGCAGCCAGAAGCCCGCATAATAGACAGGACGTCGCGCGTCCGCGCTCGCTGCATACGCCGCGGCTACACCTGGCGACGGCGCGGGCGGCATTACCGCTGGTGCGCCTCCTGCGGGCTGGCCGCACGCGGGACAGAACGAAACTCCTTCGGGAACCGTTGCGCCACACTTCGAACAAAACATGGGACCTCCTCAAACCGACGAATGCCTGTGGGTCGGAAAACGGGTCTCTGGTGGGGCATCCTACTCAACTCGGTTCGCGCGGGTCAACAAAGAAGCAACTCCGCGCGACGCGCTTTCGGTCTTGCTGTTCTTCTGTCAGAGTGCTCACGAATCTGCGTGAGAAGGCGGAAAACAAGACCTCAGCGGCTGAAGCCGTAGTGATTTTGCGACAGTTACGGCACGGCTCAAGCCGTGCCCTGACAAGGCGTCCGAGTACTCACACAGACTCTGAAGACCCTCCCCTACGACTGCGCGCGCGGAACGCCGTACGTCTTTGCTCTCATCCAGTCGAGCACGCCGTCCGGTAGAAGCCGCCGCATCGCCATCACCATTTTCGCTTCGCGCGTGACCGTGTAACGCGCTTTCGGCGGATTGGCGCGAATGGCGCCTAGAATTATGCGGGCGCAATCTTCGGGCTTGGCCTTCGAATCCTTGGTCATATTTCCCCAGCCGCGCTGGAATCCGCTATAGACCGCGCCATACGGGCTCTTTTGTGCACCCAAAATATATTTCGATGAAAGCTCTCCGGCGGCGCGCTCCATGTCGCTCTTTATGTATCCGGGCTCGATCAAAATTACGTGCACGCCGAAGGGCAGCAATTCGAGGCGCAAGGAATCGCTCATGGCCTCGACCGCGTGTTTCGAGCTGCTGTACGGCCCGAGAACCGGCGACGACATCCTGCCGGCCACCGAACTCATGTTGATGACGCGGCCGCGGCGCCGCTCGCGCATCTCCGGCAGGACGCGCTGCGTGACGCGCACCATGCCGAAGAAATTGGTCTCGAACTGCTTCCGGAAATCCTCGATGGTGATTTCTTCAATTACCGCGGCGAGCGCGATTCCCGCGTTGTTGACGAGAATGTCCACCGGCCCGGCTTCCTCGTGAATGATTCCAATGGCGCGGTCCACGGAAGCGTCGTCGGTGACATCCATCTCCAGGGATCGCAGCGGCAATTTCCGCTGCTGCGCCTCGGCGTCGAGCGCGGCGCGCTTCGCGGCGTTCCGTCCGCCGGCAAAGACGCGATAGCCTTCAGCAGCCAACAGCAGCGCCAATGCCTTACCCAATCCCTCAGTCCCGCCAGTAATTAAAACGCACTCCATCAAAGCACCTCAGCGTGGAAATCGAGTTCCCAACGCTACCGCAGATGGGCGAACTTTGGTAGCGGCCACGTCAGGGACCCAGCGCTGAAGCGCATCTTTAATGGCGCAACTTTTCCGGAGCGCTTCCCGATACAAACCATCGGGACGCAGAGGGCGCGGAAGCGCTTCTTCCCCTGTCCGCCATATTTGCGGACGGGGGCTCCCTGCGAAATCCAGGGAATCCCTCCTAACGCCAAGGCTTCGGCGGGCAGGCCCTCCAACGGCGAGGTCACGGCGAGCGGTAACGAAACGACCCGAAGTAATGCGCCGATTACCCGGACGAGATTTGTCATGTACCCGCGACTGCGATCCCCTGAAGAGCGCCATCAGCCTGCGTTGCTTGCTAACAGAGGGTCTAAAAAGGTGCCGTTTTGACACGATTAGAAATGACGCCGATGCTTTGTTTTGTTGAAGTTACGGCGATTTCTAATAAATTCGCACGCGATTAGAATTCGGTTGAGTTCGCCTTTCCGGGAGGTTCCTGCTCCAGTGGTAAGAGGTAACCTGGTAGCCCAATTTTCATTACCTCCCGATTCGATGAAAGCAATTACATGTCCCAAGCCTTTAGAGAGTTCGCCTTATACGCGACAAAGCGAATTTCGGATTTCTACCGATGAAGAATTTCACAAAGTAAATTTCCTCTCGGCTGCAATCCGCCGCCGCGCAGCCACCGTACTTATGCCGGGAAACGAAATCCCAAATCAACTACATGGAGACGGAGGGGAAAATGAAAAGATTAATCGGATATTTGATTCTGGCTTTTTCGCTGGTCGCGCCGGTGGCTGCATTCGGGCAGGGCAATACCGTGATGGTCGGCGGTCAGGCTATGTATCCTACGAAAGACATCATCGACAATGCTGTGAACTCAGCGGATCACACCACGCTCGTTGCGGCTGTGAAAGCTGCCGGTCTGGTGGACACTTTGAAAGGTGCTGGGCCGTTCACCGTCTTTGCGCCGACGAATGAGGCGTTCGCGAAGCTGCCTTCGGGCACTGTTGACACGTTGCTGAAGCCTGAGAATCACGACATGCTGGTGAAGATTCTTACTTACCATGTTGTTGCGGGCCGGCTCTCGACCGCTACGCTGAAAAAGCAGATTCGTGCGGGACACGGGACCGCCACGTTGAAGACCGTCAGCGGCGGGACGCTGTGGCTGATGATGAACGGCGAGGACAACATTACCATCAAGGATGAAAAGGGCGATGTGGCGAATCTGACGATCGCCAACGTCAATCAATCGAACGGCGTAATCCAAGTAATCGACACAGTTCTACTCCCCAACTAACACGCACTCGAAAACAAAAAAGCCGGAGGCAGTATTCAAGCCTCCGTTTTTTTTAATTCAACCAATTATTCCACGAGCAAACTACTTGTGAAACCTGCGCGCAAATTCAATCATCACAAATTCGACCGTTGCTTAGGAGTCTTGGCATGATCATAAAAGTAAAAGGCGGTTACAAAGTTGTTTCGGAGAACGGGAAGAAAAATCTTGGCGGGCCTTACAAGACGAAGGAGGAGGCGCAGAAGCGGCTGCGGCAGGTGGAATACTTCAAGCACAATAAGTAGGTGCTTGTCGGGCCATCTTGCTTGCCGTTGACAAACACGCTGGCTGGCAGCCGGCGCTACGCTTGAGTATTTGAGATCGAGCGTCCGTCGTCGATTGCGGATGTCGCCGCATGGTCCGTCGTCGGATGCCGGCGGGGACGCCAGCGCTACTTTAGGCCTTCCACCACGAATTCGGTGGAGAGTTCGCGGACGTAGGTCATTGCGTAGCTCTTGCCATCCGGCGAAACGATGGCACCGAGCGCCGCAGTTATCGCTGGAACTTCCCCGGGAGTAATCGTGCGCAGCAGCGTTCGTTTGCCGTTGGCCAATTCCACGCGCCAGATTTCGACCTCGCGATTTGGGCCGCGCCGTCGCACGAAGACTCCCGCGCCGTCGGCAGTGAAATCAAACGGACCGTCACCCTTCTGGAACTGCGTGATCTTCTGGACCGCTCCGCCGTCCATCGGAAACAATTCGTAGTCGGAAGCGTCCGCGTTGAACGTCAGCAGCTGCTTTCCATCCGGCGATGCCGCTATCCCCCTTACGCCCTCAGGCGTAAGCGGCGATTCATTGCCTTTCACATCCACCAAGAAGGTGCGCTCGCGGTGGCCAGGTTCGTTGCCGACGGTGGCGATGCGGCCATCGGGAAGCCAGCGGGCGTCCAGGTGAGTGACGTTCGTATGGGTGAGCTGGCGAGGCTCGCCGGCTCCCGTTGGCAAAAGCAGAATTTGATCGGGCGACACGGGCAGACGGGCAATGGCCCATTTTCCGTCGGCGGAAAGATCCATAGGGTCGCCATCGCCGAGACGCACCGCGGGAGTGCCATCGAGATTGCGAAGAAATGTTCCGTACAACGGGCCGCTGTGCTGATCGCCAATCAGAATCTGTCTGCTGTCGGAGGAGAAGCGCGTACCGTAAGCCCAATCCATAGCGGTAAAATCGCGTGGCTGCGGAAATTCCGGGGTTGTTACCATCACGATGATGCGTTCATTCATGCCGCGAACGAGCGCGCGGCCATTCGGAAGCACGTCCTGAATGGTCAGGTCCTCGGGCCCTGTCAGAAGAGCCCGCACGCGTCCGCGCAAAGTGGTGGCGTAGAGGGAACGCGCCACGCCGACGGCCGCCGCAGCGAACCAGATCTCATCGCCCTTGGGCGACCAGGCCACGCCTTGCGCCGAGCCGTAGCTGCCACTGAGTATTTTTTTGTGGCCCTCCAGATCTACGACCGCCGCCGAGCCCTGATCGTCGCCGAAAATCGGATGGTCGGCAAAGGCGATCATTTTGCCGTCGCGAGAGAAGCGCGGATTGCTGATCCACCCGGTAGTTTCAATCAACACTTTTCCGACTGGATATTCCAGGTGATACACGTGGGTCTCAGGAATGAATCGAACTATCAAGAAATCTTTGCCGCCGGGCGCCCAATCTGCATATTGCACGTTATCGAGCACCGCACGCGGCGCGCCGCCGCCGAGCGGCGCTCTGGCCAGTGTGCCAACCAGGGCATATCCCGGCCCAA
This sequence comes from uncultured Acidobacteriota bacterium, assembly GCA_963812645.1. Lineage (GTDB taxonomy): Bacteria > Acidobacteriota > Terriglobia > Acidiferrales > UBA7541 > Palsa-147. Next base: position 123,344 of record CAWEVU010000005.1, on the reverse strand, counting down.
TGCGATGCACGTTCTGGAGGATGAGCAGCTCGCCACTTTCGGATACCGAAGCAATCGCGTCAGCCTTGACGCCGAGCGGACGCAAGCCCTGGCTATCGAAACGCCCGGTGTAAAGCGACATATCGATATCGGTGCCCCAGCGTGACGCGCTGATGAAGCTTTGTCCATCGGGCAAGAACAGCGCGGAATCAACGGAGCCTTGCTGAAAGCTCACTTGAAGGAAATTGGGCGGCTCGGAGTGGGCGGTCGCGCGGGCCACGAACCAGCTCGCAGCAGCTACCAAAATGAGTCCCGCCGTTCCGGCTGCTGCAAATATCCACGGCCGCGAGACTCGCGGAACGGGCGCGGCGACGGCTGCGAGAGTGGTGGACGAACGCAAACCGCTCATTTCGCCGAGTTGAAAGGCGATATCGCCGGCGGAGGCGAAGCGCTGCTGCGGATTTTTCTCCATGCAGTGATGGACGATGTGATCGAGGGCCGGCGATATTTCCTGATTGGTGGCGCTGAGTTCGGGCGGCTCTTCTTTGAGGATCGCGCTCATCACGTCGGCGGCGCTTTGGCCGTGAAAGGCGCGCTTGCCTCCGAGCATTTCGTAGAGGACGGCGCCGAAGCTGAAGATGTCGCTGCGGGCGTCGGCGGGTTGGCCGCGGACTTGTTCGGGGGACATGTAGCCGACGGTGCCGAGAACGACGCCGGCTTGGGTGGCGGGATGATCGAGGGTTGCGTCGGCGTCGAGCGTGGCGGCTTCGCTGAGTTTGGCCAGGCCGAAATCGAGGATTTTAACGCGGCCGTCGCCGGTGATGAAAATGTTGTCGGGCTTGAGATCGCGGTGGACGATGCCGCGCTCGTGGGCTGCTGCCAGACCGCGGGCGATTTGGATGGCGTAATCGACGGCTTTGCGCTCGCGTAGTGAGCCGGAGGTGAGTACATGGCGAAGCGTCGAGCCTTCCAGCAGTTCGGAGACAATGTAGGGCGATTCTGCTGCAGTGTCGGGCGCTCCGGATTTTATGGCGGCGTTGGGGAGCTGCGCTGCGCCGACGTCGAACACGGTAAGAAGATTGGGATGATTCAGTGCGGCTACGGCTCGGGCTTCGAGTTCGAAGCGCCGCAAGCGGTCTTGGTCCGGGGCCAGCGAGCTGGGCAGGATTTTTATGGCCACGTCGCGTTGCAGGCGGGTATCGCGGGCGCGATAGACTTCGCCCATACCGCCGGCGCCGATAAGCGACTGAATTTCGTAGGGGCCGAGTTTGGTTCCAGAAGGAAGTGACATTGAAGTGGGATTATAGTCCACGATGGCCGCCTGGCTTGGGCATTTTAATTTGCGAATCGGGAATCTGTGATTGTGGGATTGTCGTTCGGAACGATTGCGACGCAGTGCCTCCGTCTACATAGACTACGGACGTGATAGCCGGGTGGAGTGGGCCGCGGATCGGTGGTGCCATCGGCTGAGCCGTTGGTCGTAAGATGCCGGCGGGGACGCCGGCGCTACTTTCCGATTTCCTCATTCCCCTACGTTTTCCACAGGTGAGCGCGGCCAAAAATCGCTTCAACGCGCTTGACGATTATGAAAAAAGTGTTATACTTTTCGATTGTCAGGGGGGCCCGCGTAGGTGTATTGCCCTGCCGACGGCCCGCGATCGTCCTTATCTTCATCGAGGTGAGGTTGGTTACGAATACCGGGTAGAAAACAGTCGAGCTTCGCGCGAATCCGTCACCCGTAGGCTGCACTCGGGAAAGGACGGACTCACCCGGCGCTCGACGCCGGGTTTTTTATTTCCCGTGAGACCGGCTCCAAACCGGTCTTACGCTCCGCCAGGCGCGGGGAAGTTCCGGGCAATTGACCGCAACTTGGTTCTTTGACAACTGAAGGAAGCTGGCAATTTACACCTTCTGCTCGGCAGGCGGACGTTTCGCCGCGTGGAGTGGAGGGAGTAAACCGCATAATTTGCTCGAGTAGCGTATTGTGGAAAGGCGAGCTTGCCTTGACGCGCAGCACTGAGCTGCAGACGACGAAGCTTTGCAAGAGCGTTCGGCGTAGGCAACTAAGGCTCTTGGTTCCGCGAGGAATTGAGACGTGTTGGGTAAGTTTTATGGTCAAGCTACTAAGGGCGTACGGTGGATGCCTTGGCGCCAACAGACGACGAAGGACGTGGCAAGCTGCGAAAAGCCTCGGGGAGCCGCAAACAGGCTTTGATCCGGGGATGTCCGAATGGGGAAACCCTACCGAGTGAACCTCGGTAACGGCCCGCTGAATACATAGGCGGGTGCGAGTCAACCCAGGGAAGTGAACCATCTCAGTACCTGGTGGAAAATAAATCAAACGAGATTCCGAAAGTAGCGGCGAGCGAAATCGGAACAGCCCAAACCTCGGTGTTTACACCGGGGGGTTGTAGGACCGCGTGAGTAGAGTTACCAATCCGGAGGCTAGGTGAACCTGCTGGAAAGCGGGGCCACAGAATGTGAAAGCCATGTAGCCGAAAGCTTACCGGACTCGAAGCGGTATCCTGAGTACTACGGGACACGTGAAATCCCGTGGGAATCCGGGGAGACCACTCTCCAAGGCTAAATACTCGTTGGCGACCGATAGTGAACTAGTACCGTGAGGGAAAGGTGAAAAGCACCCCTGCGAGGGGAGTGAAATAGAACCTGAAACCGTATGCTTACAAGCAGTCGGAGGGCTATGGTATCGGCTTCGGCCGGTACAATGCCTGACGGCGTGCCTCTTGCTTAATGAGCCGGCTAGTTATTCTCACAGGCAAGGTTAAGCGAAAGCGAGCCGTAGCGAAAGCGAGTCCGAATAGGGCGCTCAGTCTGTGGGAATAGACGCGAAGCGGGATGATCTACCCTTGGCCAGGTTGAAGGCCGCTTAACCGCGGCTGGAGGACCGAACCGTTGTGAGTTGAAAATCGCTCGGATGAGCTGAGGGTAGGGGTGAAAGGCTAATCAAATTCCGTGATAGCTCGTTCTCCCCGAAATGCCTTTAGGGGCAGCCTTGCGTGATCTGCCACGGTGGTAGAGCACTGAATGGACTAGGGACCCATCCAGGTTACCGAATCCAATCAAACTCCGAATGCCGTGGACAGTAACGCGGGAGTGAGACTACGGGGGATAAGCTCCGTGGTCGAGAGGGAAAGAACCCAGATCACCAACTAAGGTCCCCAACTGTAAGCTAAGTGGGAAAGGACGTGTGAGTACTCAGACAGCCAGGAGGTTGGCTTAGAAGCAGCCATCCTTTAAAGAAAGCGTAACAGCTCACTGGTCAAGTGTTCACGCACCGACAATCCAACGGGGCTCAAGCTTACGACCGAAGTTGTGAAATTAACTGTCTCTACGGAGACGGTTAT
>CAWEVU010000005.1:0-115000 GCA_963812645.1 uncultured Acidobacteriota bacterium | reverse complement strand
GCGGCTAAAGCCGTCATCGTTCAGTCACGGTTTCGGCACGGCTGAAGCCGTGCCCTGACAAGCCGTCCGGTTTTTACGTGGGCGCTTTAGTTCCGTCTCCTGTCCCTTTGCGCATTTCTATGTCTAGGCGCACTTACTGCGCCGCCCGCTCAAATCTTTTCTGTCTACAATCTCTTTGGCACCAGGGGCATTGCGCGCAATCTTACGCTGCTCGCATCGAAAATTGCATTGCCGATGGCCGGTGCGACGCCTACGATCGGCGTTTCACCGGCGCCAGCCGACGGCAGATCTTTGCGATCCACTAGCACCGATTCAATCTTCGGCATATCGCCGAATCTTGGGACGCGATATTGGGTGAAATGCGGATTGGTGATCTTTCCATCCGCAAACTCGATGGCCTCGAAAAGCGCGCCGCCCATACCCATCACCATGGCGCCTTCTACCTGATTGCGCAGATGCTCGGGATTCACGATGGCGCCGCACTCGAACGCGCTGACCAAACGATCCACCTTCACTTCTCCGCTTGAGCGATCCACGCGGACCTCGGCGCAGGTGGACAGGTAGCCGCCCTTCTCGACGCCGCCGGCAATCCCGACTCCGCGTCCCTCCTCTTTTTTCCAGTCGGCCCATCGGAACGCTTTCGCTGCGGCCTCAAATGCTGCCAGCAGCCGGGCGTCCTTCAAATTTCGCCGGCGGAATTCCAGCGGGTCTATCTTCAATTCGCGCGCGAGTTCATCCATGTGCGACTCGCGGGCGAAATGATTCGCCGTGGCGGCGAGCCCGCGATAGGAGCCTTGCCGCAGAGGCGAATCCGAGGGATGAAATTCAATCTTCTGATTCGCAATGTCGTACGGCGTCCCGATTCCTGAACTTCCCGAATTGTAATTATGAAATTCCCAAGCTGTTACGCGCCCATCGCGCGTTGCGCCGCTCGAAATCTCGATCAGCGCGGCGGGGCGGAAATATGCCCAGGTGAATTCCTCCTCGCGCGTCCAAACCAATTTCACCGGCTTGCCCGCGGCGCGCGCCAGGCGCGCCGCTTCAATCGCGCACTCCGCTGAGTGCTTTCCGCCATAGCCTGAGCCCATGTCCGGCATCAGCACGTGTACGCGTTCCCGCGAAAGATGAAAGGTCTGCGCCAGATCGTCGCGCACGGCAAACGGGCGCTGCGTACCGGTCCATACTGTGAGCGCGCCATCTTTCCATTCGGCTACCGCCGCGCGCGGCTCGAGCGGCGTGTGCGCGATGTAAGCGACCGTGTAAGCCTGCTGCAATTTCACTTCGGCCGCCGCCAATCCCGTCTCCATCGAGCCGGCAATATGCGGCTTTGGTTCGTCGTAGTCTTGTCCCTTGCCGCGATGCGATTTGAGATAATCGAAAATCCCGTCGCTCGAAGGCTGCGGCGAGCTTTTCCATTCCGCATGAATTTTCTTCGCTGCTTGCGCTGCCAGATATTCGCTCGGCGCGGCCACGCCGATGAAATCGCCGTCCGTCACGCAAGTCACGCCGTCCATGGCCTTCGCGTCTTTCGCATCCACGGATAGAAGCGTGGCCCCGAACGCCGCGGGCCTCACAATTTTCCCGAACAGCATGCCCGGCAACGCAACATCTGAGGGATAGCGATGCTGGCCAGTAACAAAATCCCGGCCGATCACTTTCTCGATCGATTTTCCGGCAATCATCCATTTCGCCGGAGCGATGAGCGGATCTTCCTCCGGGATCGTCTGCGAAAACTGCTGTCCGGTAGCTAATTCCGCATAACTCGCTGTGCGCCCGGATCGCGGATCGTGTACTCGCGCGTCTTCCGCCGCCAATTTATCGGGCTGCACCCCCCATTTTTTCGCGGCGAGATTGATCAACACATCTTTTGCTGCAGACGCCGCGCGGCGAAGCTGCAGTCCCATGGTAGGCGTCGAGCGGCTACCGAATGTGCCCATATCAAAGGGAACTTTCTCCGTGTCGCCCATGGTCATGCGAATTGAGGCAAGAGGGACGCGCAACTCTTCCGCCACAGCCTGCGCGAGCGAGGTGCGTATGTTCTGCCCAATCTCCACTTTCCCGGTGAAGACGCTGACGGCGCCATCCTCGCCAACGTGCAACCAGGCTCCAACTGTTTCCGGAATCTCTTCGCTCCCACGTCGTCCGCGACCGCCCGATTCCTGCGCCGCGACAGTCGTTGCCAGAGGCGCGCGGACTGCCACAAGAATGGCAATGCCTCCGCCCAACGCCTTGAAAAAATCGCGCCGTTGCAATTCAAAATGATGGACAGCGCCTTCGCGCATCTCATACCGTTCAAATTCCACGTCCACCGCGGCGACGCCCAAAGCCCCCGTAGGGCCCGGCTTCAGCCGGGCCTCTTTTTCGCGTCCATCGTTCCATTGAGCCATCAGCGTCCACCTCCCATCTCCGCCGCGGCCTTCTGGATAGCTGCCACAATCCGCGGGTAAGTCCCGCAGCGGCAGATATTCCCCTGCATAAATTCCACAATCTCCGCGACCGAAGGATTCGGGCTAGCCTTCAAAAGCCCCACCGCCGAAACAATCATCCCCGAAGTGCAATACCCGCACTGCAAAGCGTCCTCGGCCAGGAACGCCTCCTGCAGAGGATGCAACTTCCCATCGCGCTCAATCCCCTCGATGGTAGTGACCGCCTTGCCGCCGACGCTCCAAACCTTAGTGATGCAAGAGCGCTGCGGAAATCCGTCAATCAAAACGGTGCAGGCGCCGCACTGCCCTTCGCCGCAACCATATTTGGGCCCCGTGAAGCCAATCTCATCGCGCAAAACGCTGAGCAGCGAAGCCTCTCCGTCCGACGCAACAGAATGGCTCGTTCCGTTCACCATTAATTCAATCGCAGTAGTTCGCATAGCCCAGCTCCTCGCCACAAATATAGCACCGCCAGAATCGGCCGCGCTGGCCGTCTGGTTCTGAAGGCGTCGCTCCGAGCGAGCGGCGGCATCGGTGAGAACAGATGCGCGGGTATACGAATATATGTATAATAGTATAGTGGAGCGCAACGAACCAAAGCCCCTTCGATGGATCGGGACGTCTCGTGACGACTTGAGATCGTTTCCGCCGGAAGTGCGCCGGGACATCGGCCGGGCACTCTACGCAGCGCAGATGGGCGACACCGACCCAACGGCGAAACCGATGAAAGGTTTTGGCGGAGCAAGCGTGATGGAGATCATCGCGCGCTTCTTCGGCAACACGTGGCGCACAGTGTTTACGGTTCGATTTCGAGGCGTTATCTATGTGCTCCACGCCTTCCAGAAGAAATCGAAATCGGGCATCGCCACCCCGAATAGCGAAATTCGATTGGTTCAACGGCGGCTGGCGGACGCAAGCCGCGATTACAAAGAAAGGCAGGGCCAAAATGAAGAGTAGAAAGAAAACCGCGAAAAAGGCCGCGGTGACCGCGAGCAGCGGCAATGTTTTCGCCGACCTCGGATTGCCAGGTGCGGAGCAGGAGTTGATGAAAGCTCGTCTGACGCTTCAAATCTACCGCATCATCAAGGACCGTGGGCTCACACAAACGGAGGCCGGGAAGATCCTCGGCATCTCACAACCCCACGTCTCGGCCCTGGCGCGCAATCGTTCCGGCAATTTTTCCGTTGGCCGGCTAATCGAATTTCTCACGTCTCTCGGCCACGACGTGGAAATCACCGTTACGCCGGGGCGCAAGCATCACGGCGAGATGTCCGTTGTGGTGACGTAGCGTTGAGATCGCACGCAACGGGAAACGGCCGATCAGGAGTTATCGCTTGGTTGACTTCAATGCAGCGTTATTCTCGCGGAGGAGCGCCCACCAGCGGCTCAAGTTGTCACGAAGCCACTCGGTGTCGCGCCGCTGAAGAGGGATCATGTGTGAGACGGTGTTACGCAACATATCGACGCACATTACATGATTTGCGAACCAGTTCGGCCGCGGAAAGAGCTTGCGGAACACCGTCCAATTGCGTTGCACAATTTGAATCAGATCGTTGACATCCGCGTAGTAAATTGGATGGGCCACTCGGCCGCTGCGCCAAGCCGCGGCATGTTCTCCTTCGCACTTGGCGACTTTTTTCTTCAGCGAATTCGGAATCACCGCTTTGAGCCACCAATCTTCACCGAATTCGTTGGCCATCATAGTCGCGAGTACATAGCGAATCGAATTCTCGAAGACGTAGAGCATCAGATACGAGGTGGTCGCCATCTTGCTCGCGTCGTCGAGAATGCGTTTCGGCAGAATTGGATCGGGCAACCGAACTCCTCCCGTCAGAACCAGTTCGCGCGCCTTCGCCTTTCCTTTGGGTCTTGAGCGATCCGGCGTGGAGGGAAGATCGGGATTCGCTCCGAGAGCGCGCAGCAGGGTTCGCACGCGCTTGAGGGTTTGAGCCGGAAGGTACTCGTCCAGTGCGAATCCCTCGTGGTGCGCGAGGCAGTAGGTGGCGTCTTCGGTGCTCATCGGCACATAGACTTTTAGCGCCTGTGCGCGCTGGCTGATCCTCTGCCGGGTCACGCCTAGTTTTGCGGACAGCGCGTCCCTCAGTGCCTTGTCTGTCATCGATGCGGGTCTTCTCCCAATCGGAATTGACGCCAAGCTGGAGTCGAAACTATCTTCGCAAGCACCGCTTCAGTATATGCCCGCCGCGGCCGATTGTGGGCCGACGGCTTGCAGAAAAAGACAAGACGGAATCGTAGGGGTCGGGGCTCAACACCGGCCCGGTTTGGGTTTTAGTTCTCCCGGATAGGTGAAGGCCAAAACCCAAAGCCACACCGAGGGCGTGGTGAACCCGCCCCCTACAACCGCCTCGCCTCTGCGCCGCTGCTCTGATAATCTCTGGCGGCAGCGGGAATTCAATTTGCAGAGACAGGCAGGAGTGCCTGTGCTATTGGTGCGGGATCGCAGATGAAATTGAGCGTCATCCGCAACACAACATTCGCCGTTGTAACCATCGCCCTGGCTCTCGCCGCGAGCATTGCTGTTGCCGCGCGCGCCGCTCTCGATTACGAAACGCGCGAGCTGGCGCGCCGCATCTTCAAGCAACTCGTGGAAATCAACACTACCGAATCCGTGGGCAGCACGACGAAAGCTGCCGAAGCCATGGCCGCGTGGTTCCGCGGCGCTGGCTTTGCGGATAGCGATGTTCAAATCGTCGGCCCCGATTCGCGGCATGGCAATCTCGTCGTGCGCATTCACGGGACGGGTGTTCGCCCGCCGGTGCTCTTCATCTGCCATCTCGACGTTGTCGAGGCTCGCCGGGAAGATTGGTCCACGGATCCCTTTCAATTCATCGAGAAGGACGGTTATTTTTACGGCCGCGGCACCGAAGACATCAAAGACGGCGACGCAATTTTGGTCACCGATTTTATTCGCCTGAGAAAAGAAGGCTATCGCCCGGATCGCGATCTAATTCTGGCGCTGACCGCCGATGAAGAAGCCGGCAGCAACAACGGCGTCGTGTGGCTGCTCGCGAATCACCGCGAACTGATCGACGCCGATTTCGTAGTTAATCCGGATGCCGGCAATTTCGAAATGGAGAACGGCAAGAAGTCTCTCGTCGGTGTGGGCGCCAGCGAAAAGCTTTATCAGGATTTCGAGTTCAAGGTCACCAACCGCGGCGGCCACGGATCGCTGCCCACTCCCGACAACGCCATCTACCAGCTCGCCGAAGGCCTTACGCGTCTCGAGCACTATCAATTTCCGTTCGAGCTGAATGACGTCACTCGCGCTTACTTCACGCGCATGGCCGATCTTTTCGGCGGCGATACTGGCGCGGACATGAAGGCCATTCTCAAAGTTCCCGCGGATACCGCGGCCATCGATCGCCTTGCCAAAACTCCCTATTACAACGCGCGCATGCGCACCACGTGCACAGCCACGATGCTCAGCGGAGGCCACGCCAACAACGCGCTGCCACAATCGGCGACCGCCAACATCAATTGCCGCATTCTTCCCGGCCACTCGTCGGATGAGATTCGCGCGACGCTGGTGAAGATCGTCAACGATCCGGAGATCGCGATCAGCGCCGTTGTCGCCAACGGTGCAGGCAGCACGGCTAATCCGCCGGCAACGCTCCGCCCGGACGTCATTGGCGCGGTCGAGAAAGTGAGCGCCGAAATGTGGCCCGGCGTTCCGGTTGTGCCGGTAATGGATTCGGGCGCGAGCGATAATTCCACGACGCGCGGCGCCGGATATGCGTCCTACGGCTTGGCCGGCGTGTTCATCGATATCAATGATGACCGCTCGCACGGCCGCGACGAGCGTCTGCCGGTCGCGTCATTCTATGAAGGCGTGGATTTTTATTACCGCCTGATGAAAGCTTTCTCCTCGAAGTGAGGCGGTGTCCGCCGCGGGGTGCCCCATGCGCCGTAGTTGCGCGTGGGGCTTTTGACTTTTTCTAGTTCGCGCTACACGATGGCCCCTTCACGATGAGCATAATGCGCCGTGCACTTCTGGCTGCTTCGCAAAGCCGCTGGCTACGCGAGCGCGCCCCGCGCTATTCCTTCGTTCGTCGCAACGTCTCGCGCTTCATGCCCGGCGAAACGGTTGAAGACGCCTTCCGCGCCGTGGAGCAACTCGCAGCGCAAGGTATTGGCGCCGTCCTAACTGCATTAGGCGAAAACGTCACCGATCGCAAGGAAGCAAGCGCCGAGACCGAACACTATTGCAGCGTCTTGCGCGAAATCGCCACTCGCAATCTCAACGCCGAAATTTCCGTCAAGCTCACGCATCTCGGCCTGGATCTCGACAATTCCTTCTGCTTCACCAATCTCGAAAAATTAATCGCCCAGTCGCCAGCCGGCAAGACCGTCTGGATCGACATGGAGCAGAGCGGATACGTGGATCGCACGCTGGCGATTTACACGCGCGCCCGCCGCAAAGGTGCAAACGTCGGCGTCTGCATCCAGTCCTATCTGCGCCGCACCGAAGATGATTTAAGGAGTTTGTTGCCGTTGGGAGGAGCTATCCGGCTGGTGAAGGGAGCTTACAACGAGCCCGCCGATGTTGCCTTCCCGAAAAAAAGCGAAGTGGATGAGAATTATTACCGCCTGGCGCAGACGCTGCTAGGCCAGGACGCCCGCTTCGAAGGAATTCGTGCTGCAATTGCCACGCACGATCGCGCTTTGATCCAGCGCATCATCGGCTTTGCCACCGCCAACCAATTTCCGAAGAACGAACTCGAATTCCAAATGCTTTACGGAATCCAGCGCGGCGAACAACAACGTCTGGCCGCCGAAGGCTATCGCTCGATTGTATTGGTGGCCTATGGCGCCTACTGGTTTCCCTGGTACATGCGCCGCCTGGCCGAGCGGCCCGCCAATGTTTTGTTCCTGCTCCGCAATCTCTTTTCCGCGTAATCGGTAGCGCCGGCGTCCCTGCCGGCATCCGGCGAGCAACGATTCACTTACAAGGTCAAACTCCCGCGGAAGAAAATGCAAACCATCAATGTCGTTTTCGCTTTTGCGCCGCGCGTGGCGTGAGGGCGAATTGACTTGATAGATCGTAAGATGCCGGCGGGGACGCCGGCGCTACCCGCCCTGGCCCGCTTTCTTGGCCATCTCGCCAAACACCGCTTCGGCGCGCATGGCAATCTCTTCGCGCGTCAAATCCTCGACATGGGCGCCGATTGACCACTTGTGCCCAAAGGGATCCACGACCTGCCCGTAACGATCGCCCCAAAACTGATCCTGCAGCGGCATCGTCACCGCAGCCCCAGCCTTCACCGCGCGATCGAACGCCTCATCCACTTTCTCGGTGTAGATGTGAATCGTCACCGGACTGCCGCCGAGCGATTGCGGCCCAAGGCACTGCCACTCCGGAAATTCATCCGTGAGCATCAGAATCGAATCGCCGATCTTCAAGCTGGCATGGGTAATCTTTCCGCCAGGCCCATCGGCCGCGACGGTGAGCAATTCCGCACCAAAGGCACTCTTGTAAAATTCAATCGCGCGCGCCGCCTCGCGCACCACAATCAGCGGAGTAAGCGTATGAAATCCCTCCGGGATGGCTTTGACAGTACCGGGCATGTCTGTTCTCCTCGTTTTCGACGTTTCAAGTCTGCCGGGCAACTAGGCTAGGGCGGGGTAGGCCCGGATTCTACGCCACAACTTCATCCGATGCCACCAGCTTTCGACCGGTGTCATGCCCTCCCAACCCCTTCAATAGAAGTTGCAAACGATCCGCCTGCCGCTGATGATGGCGGCCGCTCATCATGAACATCTCCGACACAACACCGCGTCAGAGGATCCCAGGCGCTCTGATCGTAATTCTCGTACTGCTGGCAATTTCCGCATTCATTAATTATGTGGATCGCGGGAATCTGTCCATCGCTGCTCCCATGCTGAAAGATGAACTGGGAATTTCCGCAGCGAAACTCGGCATTCTGCTTTCCGCCTTCTTCTGGACCTACGCCTGTATGCAACTCTTCTCCGGCTGGCTGGTGGACCGTCTAGACGTCAACTGGGTATTCGCCGGTGGATTCATTCTTTGGTCGGCAGCGACAGCTATGACGGGCCTCGCGCATACATTTGCGGTCCTGCTGGGCTTGCGATTTCTCCTTGGCCTGAGCGAATCCGTCGCTTATCCCTCCTATTCAAAAATCATTGCGCTGAACTTTACCGAAGAGCACCGGGGGATTGCGAATGCGGCGGTCTCCTCAGGACTCGTGCTGGGACCTGGATTCGGGATGCTTTTCGGCGGCTTGTTGATGGCTCGATTTGGCTGGCGTCCGTTCTTCATCGTGTTAGGGCTTGCCAGCATGCTTTGGATCGTCCCGTGGCTTCGATACATGCCCGAGAAGCACCGGGCCGCCGGCGCAGATTCGGTGGGAGCACCGAGTATTCTGGAATTCCTGCGTTTGCGATCGGCCTGGGGAACTTGCGTTGGGCTATTCTGCGGAAACTACTTGAGCTATTTCCTGATTACCTGGCTTCCCTACTATCTCGTCCGCGAGCGGCACTTCACTATGGACAAGATGGCGAAGACCGGCGGGATCGCATATTTGTTGGGGGCATGTTTCGCCACGTTCTCTGGCTGGCTTTCCGATCGCTGGATCGCTTCGGGGGCGACTCCGTCGCTGGTGCGGAAATCCTTTGCGGGCGGTGGTCTGGGATTCGCTGGCATTTTCATCGGGCTTGCAGTGGTCAGCGGTCCGAACTGTTGCGTCGCCGCGCTCATCTTGGGGGTCATCTTTTTCGGCGCCTATTCCTCCAATCTCTGGGCCATCACACAGACGCTGGCGGGGCCTAAGGCCGCGGGACGCTGGACCGGTTTCCAAAATTTTGTGGGCAATCTTGCAGGAGTTGTCGCCCCGGCGCTCAGCGGATTGGTGCTGGAGCGAACCGGACATTTCTATTGGGCGTTCATACTCGTGACAGTCATTGCGCTGACGGGCATGATTTCGTGGGTGCTTCTGGTCGGAGTGGTAGAACCGGTGATCTGGCAGAGCAAGTCCGCCTGATTTGCGCCGCATCGCTGCGAGACGTCAGATATCCCCAACTCGCCCAATTCCGTTGAAATAAAGGACGCGAAGATCCTGAACACTCCGCGTCACATCGATGCGTGACTCGCGTCACGCCGCTGGGAAAGTTTTTCTGCTAGCGTCGCTCCGGGGGAGGTGTAAGAAAATGAAGGTCTCCATTAGTGCGTTTTCATTTACAGCGTTACTTCTCGCGGGGATCGTCATCGCAGCGGCGGCGCAGGAACAAGTGCGCGCCCCGATGCCAATCGGTCGCCGCGTCGAGATCAAGGCGCCGCTCGGATTGCCGCCGGTTCCAATTCCGCCGGATAATCCGCCGACAGCCGAGACGATCGCTCTCGGACGCCACCTATACTATGACCCTGCCCTTTCGTCAGACGGCACGGTCTCCTGCGCGTCATGTCACGCGCCTCAATTTGGGTTCGCCGATAATCGGCCGTTTTCTGCAGGCGTAGGCGGCAAGCTTGGTGGCCGCCATGCCCCGACGGTCATCAATTCGGCATACAACCCGCTCCAATTCTGGGATGGGCGTGCGCCCAGCCTGGAGAAGCAGGCAGAAGGCCCGATCGCCAATCCCGTGGAAATGGCGCACTCGCTCGACGGCGTCGTGAATCGGCTGCAACGAGATCCGAAATACGTGGCGCTCTTTCGCGAGGCGTGGGGCACGGATCAAATCACGATTGATCTGGTTACGAAGTCCATCGCGTCGTTTGAGCGGACGGTCCTGAGCGGCGATTCGCCGTTCGACCGCTACTACTACGGTCACGACAAGAAAGCATTGTCGCCCTCGGCGCAGCGCGGCTTGAAAATATTCATGGATACAAAGAAGGGCAACTGCGCGACGTGCCATACGATCGGCAAGGACTATGCGCTCTTCACCGACAACAAATTCCACAACATCGGCATCGGCGCCGATATGACCGGCAAATTCGCGGATATCGGCCGCTGCGGTGAAACAAAGAACGAGGACGACATGGGCGCGTTCAAGACGCCCACGCTACGCGACGTCGCGCAAATGGCACCGTATATGCATGATGGCAGTCTGAGCACCTTGAAGGATGTGGTCGATCACTATATTGGCGGAGGGAATTCGAATCCACATCTCGACAAGCAGATTCACTCGCTCGATTTTCTTACGTTCGACGAGCGCGATGATCTCAAGGCGTTCCTCGAATCTCTTACCGGACGATTGCCGCGGGATTTGGGGCCGCCGGCCGATCTGGCGACGAAGGACAAAGAATCTGCGAAAGGCAAGTAGCCGGAGTCGCTGGGAAAGCAGAACTCCGAGAGCTTAATCATCAATTCATGTAATGCCATCTTGCTATCTGCGCGGGCGTGCAGCCTTGCGGAGCCCGGCTCCGAAGCACCGCCAGCAGAGTTTGGGGCATCCGCTTGGAAACTTCAAAAACGGCGACTCGGCTTACGTTGCTCTCGTCGCGATAACTGATCTGGAAGAAATGCCTTCGCTGCCGCTTGCGGACCAGCCCTACAGCTATCGCCGGCAGAACGCCCAGATGCCGCGCAACCTGCTGGGAGTAATCGAATGAATCGATCTTGGCATAGGGGATCAGCAATTTGTTTCCTGAATACTCGAACGAGAGCGTGGATTCCGATGTGGTGTCCAAACGCCCGAGAACTCCCGCCTGCAGAGACGGGACTGTGCCGCCCACATACATCACCTGCTCATCCTCAACCGCGCCTGCCGGCAGAGATATGACTAGCAGTAAGCAAATCGCCGCAAGTTTCCGCACGTTGCACCTCCCGAAATTTGATGGGTGGAGCTTACGTGGAACGAGCGAGCGAAAAACTCTGCGCAGTGACACTTTTGGAAGCGTCACAGCAACCAGGAAGACGCTCTGCAGGGAATCGAAAATGTGTGCTTGACTGCCGGAGTTTCTGGAATCAACCGGCTACTGCCTAAATTCCTTTGCGGTTTTTACGCACACGTGGCAGGACTCTCCAAGTGTACGCAGAGCCAGCGAATACGCATCGCCGCGTGCAGCGCTCTCACACGATCGCGCGGCGTCTCCATCACGACGCGATGAGTTGACGATGCTAGGCCCGAACTTCGCCTCTCAGGGCTTTACAATCTTGGCCATTCCCAAGCCGCCGACGCCCCAGGAGACGGCCCAGCCGGCCATATCGCCCAGCACATAGTTCAGCGGGAAGTTGTACCAATTCCAGTACGGCAATATGAACACCACGCCCGCGAAGATGCTCGCCAGGAAGACAATCAGCCACCGGCCTCCGAATGAAGTCCCCGCGGCGCCCACTGACAAAATCCACGCGAGAATCAGAGCCGCCACCAAATTGAATAAAAACTGATTCAGCAGCGCTTTTCCGAAATTGAAATCCTCTCCTCCGGGCGAATAAATCAAGATCCCCGTCGGCCCTTGCCTGTATTTCGAGGCATACGCAGCGGCATCCGCGTTCTGCTGCTCTTTCGAGCGTCCCGGCGTCATATTCGGCGCGGGAAAGAAATAAAATCCCGGCTGGGTGATCGACGCGCGCAGCGCCGCCTGCACCGTATCTTCATTCGGCAAGCTTTTAATCCCGACTTCGCCCAGCCCCAAAACCGTGTGCCACAGCGAGCTCACGATGAATACGATCACCGCGCCGACCAGACCGCCGAGAATAATCTTCTTGGCCATGGGTGCCTCCACAGGGAATGTTGGAATTGCGATTTCTGGTGGGGGAGACTCTACCGCGTTTTCTCGTCTTTTTCGACTTTTCCGTCGCGCAAACGGATCACCCGATGGGCATGCGCGGCGATATCCTGCTCATGGGTGACCAGGATGATGGTATTGCCCTGTTCGTGCAGGCGCGCGAACAGATTCATGATTTCCTCGCCCGTTTGCGAGTCAAGATTTCCGGTGGGCTCATCGGCCAGCAAAATGGACGGCTGATTCACCAGTGCCCGCGCGATGGCCACGCGCTGCCGCTGGCCGCCCGAGAGCTCATTCGGCCGGTGATGCGCGCGGTTGACCAAATCCACTTGCGCGAGCGCCTTGTTGGCGCGCTCGAGCCGCTCCTCGGCAGGCGTGCCGTTGTAGATCAGCGGCAACTCGACATTGTGCAAAGAAGTCGCGCGCGGCAGCAGATTGAACGTTTGAAACACAAATCCGATTTCCTTGTTGCGGATGTACGCCAGCTCATCATCATCAAGCTCGCTCACCAGCCGCCCGGCCAAATAATAGAGCCCCTTCGAAGGCGTATCGAGGCAGCCGATCAAATTCATCAACGTGGATTTTCCTGAGCCCGAAGGCCCCATGATCGCCACGTACTCGCCCTTATGGATCTCCATGTTGATCCCGTGCAGCGCGTGAACCTGCTCGGTCCCCATTTCATACGTCTTCCACAAATCGTCCGTATGAATGACGATCCCCGCCGCGACAAGATCTTCGCGGAACGACAGCGCCGCCCCCGCTTCAACCGGCATGAATCACACTCTCCACTAAATGGGCACTCCGAAGACCGCGCCGCTCAACTCGTGGTTTGCCCTTCGCGCTTCGGCTCAGAATTATCCACTTTCACCGCCGCGCCCGGCTTCAAAGTGCGCAGCGCCTTGTAGCTCCCGGTAACTATTTGATCGCCGTCATTCAATCCGCTGGTGACCTCAATATCCGTCACGCCGCTAATGCCCGTCTGCACGGCCACGAACTCCGCCTTCTTCGCACGCAGCACAAATACGCCCTGGACGTCGGTTTTATCCGCCGACTTGTCTCCGCCGGGCGAATCCGTCTTCGCCGCCGCCAGCGTCACGCTGCTCTCGCCTTTCGAACCTTTCTCGGCTTCCTCGAGCGCCTTCTTCGAGCGCATCGCCAGCGCCTGAATCGGAATTGTCAGCACATTCTTCTTCGAAGCTGTCTTGATCGTCGCCGTCACGGAAAGTCCCGGCCGCAAGTTGTCCGGCGGATGATCGAGCGTCACCACTACCTTGAAATCGCGCGCTTCCTGCGTATTCGCAGTGGTCTGCGTGGTAGCCAATCCCGAAGAACGCAAAATCGCCTGATCTCCCACTTCGGTCACGTGCCCGGGAAAACTCTTCCCTGGCATGGCGTCAATCTTCACATCCACGTCCTGCCCGTTCTTCAAATTCACGATGTCGGTCTCGTCCACTTTCACTTCGGACGTGACCACCGACATGTCCGAGATGGTCATCAAATAACTGCCCGTAGCATTCTGAATCCCGGGTACGACGTTTTCGCCCACGCGCACCGCAATGTAAGTCACGATCCCGTCAATCGGCGCGGTATAGGTCGTCTTCCGGAGCACGTCTTTCTGGTGCAGTAGGATCGCCCGGTTCTGCTCCAGATTCGATTTCGCGCCTTCGCTCATGGCCTTCGCCTGCGCCATCTGCGCTTCCGCGGCATCCACCGCAGCCACGGCGCTGTCATACGCCGCCTTCGAAGTGTCGAAGTCCTGCTTCGAAATGAGTTGATCCTTATAAAGATTCTGTCCTCGCTCCCAGTCATACTTCGCCTTCTCGAGATCCGCCTTCCTCTGCACCAGCGTCGCCTGCGCCGATTTCAGTGCGGCGTTCGACGCCTGTGCCGACGAGTCAGCCGACAAGATCCCGGCCTCCTGCGCCTGCACGTCGGCCGCGGGCTGAATGCTCTCCAGGCGCATCAGCACGTCGCCCTTGCGCACGTGGTCGCCTTCCTTCACCACGATCTGGGTAATCTTCCCAATCCCCTCGCCCAGGATGTTCGAATACGTCAGCGGCCGAATTTCGCCCGAAGCCGTCACGATGCTGGTCAAGTCCTGCCGCTTGGCAGTCCCCGTCTGCACCGTAACCACATCTTTATTGGCCTGGTAAATGCTCGCCCAAACAATCCCGACGAGCACCAGCACTGCCACCCCGCCGATCACTAGTTTCTTCGTCAAGCTCATGACGCAAGTCCCCGCAGTAATACCATCGTGTATAGACGCTACTCCGCCTTACTTAGTACGGCCCGGTCCTCGGAAATGTTTCCGGCAGGCTACCTCGTCGGGATAACCCAGACCTCAAAGGAAGGGCACATCGCAGATACCAGTCGACGCCCCATCGCGCTCCGTCCGGAGGCACTGCTCGGCTCCATTGTAATCCGTTTCGTCCCATCTGAGAAGCGTCCGGAGTAGGGGAGGGTCTTCAGACCCTCCTGGTGTTCGGCCTTCTCGCCTTTGTAGGGTCCCGAATCGCGCCGCGCAATGGCCACCCCCAACTCTCCAGACCAGGCAACCCTCCCGCATCCCCTGGCCTCTCACTCAATACATCAATCCCGGCACGGGATTAAATTGACCTGTACCGGGGGACAGGTTAGAATTTCCTCATACTGAAGAGGTGTCGGCATGCACAGGGGTTTGCGCCTCATTGTCTTTCCTTTCGTAGTCTTAGGCCTAGCTATACCTCCAGCACCTCTTCGCGCACAGGCCCAGGAACAGCAGCAAGACGACAACAAGCAATCCGGCCAAAGCGATCAACAGCAGCCGGATGCTCAACCTACGAAGAAGCCCCAGGAAACGGCCAAAGAGCGCCGCCGCCGCGAATCCCAGCTCCACAAGGAGTTGGACACGCCCTATAAGAAGTGGCTCGACGAAGACGTCACCTACATCATCACTCCCGAAGAGCGCAGCGCCTTCCTCCGCCTCCAGACCAACGAGGAGCGCGAGCAATTCATCGAGCAATTCTGGCTGCGCCGCAATCCGGACCCGGATTCGCCGGAAAACACCTTCAAAGAAGAGCACTACCGACGCATCGCCTATACCAACGAGCACTACGCCTCGGGCATCCCCGGCTGGAAGACCGATCGCGGCCGAATTTACATTATGTGGGGCCCGCCTGACGAAGTGGATTCGCACCCTTCCGGCGGTTCCTACGAACGCCCGGCGGATGAAGGCGGCGGTGAAACCTCGACATTCCCATTCGAGGACTGGCGCTATCGCTATCTCGAGGGCATAGGCAACAACGTAGAAATCGAGTTCGTCGACCCGACCATGACCGGCGAATATCATCTCACTATGGACCCCAGCGAAAAGGACGCTCTCCTCTACGTCCCCGGCGCCGGCCTGACCATGATGGAATCGATGGGCATGTCCGATAAGACCGCGCGCTTCAACAACACCGACGGCACGCACATGGCCCAGCCTCTCGGCGGCCAACCCGAGAGCATGTCCGAATTTTCGCGCCTCGATCTCTACGCCAAAATTCAGCAAGCTCCGCCCGTCAAGTTCAAGGATCTCGAGGCGGTGGTCACCTCGCGCCTGGTTCGTAACCAGGTGGCCTTCGACTATCGCTGGGATTATCTGCGTATCACCAGCGACACGATCCTCGTTCCCATTTCCATTCAAATTCCCAACAAGCAATTGAGCTTCACGCAAAAAGACGGCATCCAGTCCGCCACCATGAATCTCTTCGCCCGTATCACCACTCTCAGTGGGCGCAAGGTTCAGACGTTCGAGGACACCATCAGCCACGACGTCCCGAACTCGCTGCTTCAGCAATCGCTCAAAGGTTTTTCCATTTATCAAAAAGCCGTGCCGCTGAGCCCCGGCCTCTATCGCCTGGATATCGTTCTGAAGGACGTCAATAGCGGCAACGTGGGCGTGGTGAACACCAATCTTCGCGTTCCGCGCTACGAAGATGACAAGCTATCTTCCAGCTCGCTGATCCTCGCGGATCAAATCCAGCGCGTCTCCGCGAAAGATATTGGCGTCGGCCAGTTCGTTCTCGGCGACGTTAAAGTCCGCCCGAAAATGGATTCCACCTTCGCCACCAACGACAATCTCGGCATCTTCCTCCAGATCTACAATCTGAAGGTGGACGACAAAACGCACAAGGCCAATGCAACGGTCGAATACCGGGTGATGAAAGATAAGCAGTCGATCCTCAAGTTCAACGAGGGCGGCGATCAAATCAGCCAGCGCGGCGACGAGCTAACTCTCGAAAAAGCCCTTGCGCTGAAGTCTCTCACTCCCGGTAAATACAAACTCGAAGTGCAGGTGACGGACAACGTCACCAAGGAATCCATTACTCCGACCGCTGACTTTACGGTCAAGGCTGCCACTCCATGATTCGGGGGAGGTGAAGCGCCGTGAAAGAAACTCTGATTCGCACGCTGGGCCTGCTGCTCCTCGCTGGACTGGTGGTGTCACCGCTCAACGCCGCGCCGCGTGAGGGTAGAATTGCCGGCGTAGTCGTTGATCCGCAAGGCACGCCGCAGATGGGCGCGACCGTCTATGTGGTCTCCGAGCAAACGCCGAACCTCGCGCCGGTCCAGCTTCTCACCAACGCCCGCGGCATTTTCTCCACCGATGGCCTGGATTCCGGCTTCTACTCCATCCGCGCCACTCTTGCCGGATATCTCCCGGCCCTCGCCGAACACGTTCACGTCCTCGATGAGCGCGTCACCAAGCTGCAAATCGAGCTGGGCTCCGTTTTTTCCTCGCTCGGAAAATTCCGACGCCCGCCCAATCAAGATACGCCGCCCGATGAATGGACCTGGGTTCTGCGCACTTCCGCCGCGACTCGCCCGATTCTCCGTTGGGATGAAGGCGATGTCCTGCTCACTGGCGGCCAGCCCTCCGTCCCTTCAGGAATTGACAGGCCGCAAAGCCGCCACGCGCACAGCCTCTTCGAGCTCGCCAGCGGCAGCATGCATCCCGGCTCCATTTCGAATATCTCCGATTCGCCCGGCACCGCCTTTGCCTACACTCTCGACGCCGGCGTCCGCGGGAATCTGATTTTTGCCGGGCAATTTAATTACGAAAGCGGCTCCGGCAGCGGTGGCCTGGTGACGCAATGGGTCCCCAGCGGCAATCCGCACACCGGCCCAGTTTCCACGCTCGTCCTGCGCGAATCGCAGATGAATCCCGGCGGCCCCGCCTTCCGCGGCGCCCGCCTCTCGGAAGACAGCAGCCTCGAGCTCGGCGATCGCATTCACGCACGTTACGGCGCCGATATGCTCCTCGCTTCTTATGGCGGCACAACCACCAGCCTGCGCCCGCGCGCTCAGGTAGCCGTCCAGCTCTCGCAAAACTGGATAGCCAGCTTCACCATCGCCAGCCATCCCTGGCAGGATTCTGATCCCTCCACAAGTTCGCTCGAATCGGCTATCTCCAGTCTCGATTCGCTGCCCACCGTCCTGCTTCACAACGATCGCCCGGTTTACGAGGACAATCTCCACGAGGAGATCGCCGTTCTCCGCAAACTGAGCTCGAACGCCAGCCTCACCGGCGCGATCTTCCATGATCGCTCAAGCAACACCGCCGTGATAGGCCGTGGCAACACGTCCAGTTCCGACTTTTTGCAAGATTTTTATTCCAACGCCTTCGCTTACGACGCCGGTGGCTCCAATTCCTTGGGCGCCCGTGTGGTTTACGAGCAAAAGCTCTCCGATAACTTGAGCGGCGCCGTGATTTACTCCTGGGCGGGCGCGCTGGTGCCGGGAATCGAGTCCTCCACCACGGAATCGCTGCGCGACATGCTCGAAACCCGCAATCGCCGGAGCATTGCCGCGAAATTCACCACACGCATTCCGCATCTGGGCACGCAATTGTGCGCCGGGTACAAGTGGATTGACGGCAGCGTGGTCTCGCGCCAGGACGCCTACGGCGAGGCCGCCTACAATGTCGATCCGTACCTCAGCGTGATCATTCGCCAGCCGCTTCCCAAGTTCATCCCGGGCCACGCCGTGGCTACCGCCGACTTCGGAAACTTGCTGGCGGAGGGTTATGTGCCGCTTGAGACCCGTGACGGGCGCGTGTTTCTGGTTTCTGCGTATCGTTCGTTCCGCGGCGGCGTCAGTTTCCAGTTTTAGGCCCCAAAAAAGGGCCGGTACCGGATTTGGAACTGTGTCTCCCAAAAGCCATATGCAGTCGCGGCACTCCCGGCCAAGCATCTGTAACTCACTAATTCACAGCGACATACAAACCTATCGTAGTGCTCGTATCTGGAAGCCTACGTGCACCAATTCTTTACGGGTATTTGTGTCCGAGGTCCGCGCGTGCCCGAGGTTTGCCGGTGAATGACGGGATGCCAAAGCGAGTCGGAGCGGTGGCTCTCGCCACCATTACGGTCGTTGCTACCGTAGCGGCCGTAATATTCGCTGCTTACAATTTTAATCAGCGCCGCACTTTCCCTGTTCCTGACGACGGCGTCACCTGGCTGGATACTCCCGCCGGCGTTCAGGCCTGGCACGTTGCTCCCGGTTCACCCGCTGAAAAAAGTGGAATTCAAGCAGGCGATTACGTCGAAACCGTCCGCGGCGCTTCTATTCGCCGCGCCACGCAAGTCACCCAAATGCTTTTCCGCGCGGGCGAGTGGACAGAGCTGACCTACGGCATCAAGCGCGGCTCCTCAACTTTCGACACCAAGATCATCACCGCGCACGCCGAGAATCCGGCTTCGCTCGAGAATTACCTTCGTATTACCGGCTTGATTTATCTCTTCATCGGTCTTTTCATTTTCGCGCGCCGCTGGAACGCGCCCCGCGCCATCCATTTCTATCTTTTCTGTCTCATATCGTTCATCTTCTACAGCTTCCACTACAGCGGAAAGCTAAGCCCATTCGATTGGGAAGTTTACTGGGGCAACGTCGTCGCGATGTTTCTTGCGCCGGCGCTGCTCGTTCACTTTGCACTCGTCTTCCCCGAACGCCGCGGGCGCCTGTGGCAAAAACTGTTTGCTGTTTATAGTCTGCCGGCAGGTCTATTGCTGCTGCACATCTCGGTCGCCGCGGGCGTCATCGATGTTTTCTCGCCGCTCGGCTCGCGCATCGTTCTCGATCGCGTCGAGTTGGCCTACGTTGGAATCTACTTCCTCGCCGCGGCCCTGATTTTCGCTCTCAGCTATCGCCGCTCGGCCACTGCCATTCTCCGCCAACAATTGAAATGGGTTACCGCCGGAACGATCACCGGCATCGTGCCGTTTTTCCTCTGCTACATCGTCCCGTATTTCTTCGGCGCCGTTCCGCAACCGTGGATGAAGCTATCGGTCTTCTCGCTCGCGCTGATTCCGCTCTGCTTCGGCTACGCCATCATTCGCTATCGCCTGATGGATGTGGACATCATCTTCAAGCGCGGCCTCGCCTACACATTCGCCACCGGCGCCATCGTCGCCCTCTATTTCGGCACCGTCGCGCTCATCGGCGAATTTTTCCACACCGCCTGGGCCACCGGCCCCGCTGGAGTGGTCGTCGCCATCGTCGTCGCCGCGTTTCTCTTCGAGCCGGTCCGCAATTGGACGCAAATTCTCCTCGATCATTTCTTCTATCGCGACCGTCTCGATTACCGCCGCACGCTGATCGAATTCGGCGTCACGCTGACCAACGAAGTGCGTCTCGAGCCCCTGCTCGGCTCCATTCTCGATCGCATCTCGCAAACTCTTCTCGTCGATCGCCTGGCCATCTTTCTCGAAGACCCCTCCCAGCCCGGGGCCTTCGTGATGTCACGGTCGATGGGAGTTCATCCCGATGGCGCGCTCGATCTCTCTTTCCTCGATGCCAATCGCCCGCAATTCCGCCAGAGCGGCTGCCTCTTCTTCGAATCCGCTCGCGCCGCCATCGCCGAAACCGATTCCGTTCGCCGCACTCTCGATCAACTTGATCTGAATTATTTCCTCGCCTGCCGGTGCCACGACCGCACTGTCGGCATCCTCGGCCTTGGCAAAACCATGGACGGCGATTACCTCACCAGCGAAGACCTCGAGTTGCTGCTCACCATCGGCAACTACGTCGGCATCGCCATTGAGAACGCGCGCCTCTACAACTCCCTCGAGCAAAAAGCCACGCAGATCGAGCGCCTCAAGGACTTCAACGAGAACATCATCGAATCCCTGAATATCGGCGTCCTCACCGTGGACCTCGAGGACCGCATCGAGTCCTGGAATCCCCAGCTAGTCCGCTTGCTCGAAATTTCGCGCAGCGAAGCTGTCGGCCGTCGTCTCAACGAGGCCCTGCCCGCGGACCTGGTCGCCGAGCTTACTTCGCGCTCGAGCGAAGATCGCGTCACCGGCATCTACAAATTCCTCCTGAACACTTCAGCCGGCCGCCGCGCCGTAATAAATGTCTCGATTGCCCCGCTGGTAGGTAAAACCGGAACCCGCATCGGGCGTCTAGTACTTCTGGACGACATCACGCAACGAGTGAGCCTCGAAGAACAAATGCTGCAGACCGAAAAACTCACGTCCCTCGGCTTGCTCGCCGCCGGCGTGGCTCACGAAGTCAATACGCCTCTGGCCGTCATCTCCAACTATATCCAAATGTTAGCCAAGCAAATGCCCTCCGACGATCCCAAGCAAAAGACCATCGAGAAGATCGTCAAACAGACCTTCCGCGCCAGCGAAATCGTTAACAACCTCCTGAATTTCTCGCGCACCGGCGCCGCACAATTGGTGGAAGTGGACCTGAACACCGTCCTCGAAGACACGCTGACCCTGGTCCAGCACCCCTTCCGCACCGCTCAGGTCAACGTAGTCCGCGCCTATCAGGACACGCTCCCCGCGGTCCTCGGTTCCACCACGCGCCTACAGCAGGTGTTCCTGAATCTTTTCATGAATGCGCGCGACGCCATGCCCTCCGGCGGCATGCTCGAAGTCCGCACCTTCTCCCAAAACGGCTCCGTCGAAGTCGAAGTCACCGACACCGGCTCAGGCATCCCCACCGAGCATCTGAACCGCATCTTCGACCCCTTCTTCACAACCAAGGGCTCCGGCCGCGGAACAGGCTTAGGACTTTCAGTAAGTTACGGTATTATCAAGGAGCACGCTGGCAAGGTTGAGGTACGCTCGACCCCGGGCAAGGGAACCTCTTTCCGTTTGGAATTCCCGGTCGCGCGGAAGGCTGTTCATGCGTAAAGGTTCGATTCTTGTAGTCGACGATGAAGCGGAGATTCGAGAAGGTCTCGAAGCTCTCTTATCCTCCGAAGGTTTCGACGTAACCCCAGCCGACACCGGCGCCGCGGGTCTTGCCCGCCTGGAAGATCAGCCTTTCGATCTTCTGCTCCTGGACGTCAGCCTGCCCGATCGCAACGGCCTCGATCTCCTGCGCGAGATCCGCCGCCGCGATCCCTATCTTTCCATCATCCTGATTACAGCCTTCGGCTCCATCGACATGGCCCGCCAGGCCTTCAAAAGCGGAGCGCAGGACTACATTACCAAGCCCTGGTCGAACGACGAGCTCATCGCCCAGGTCTCCCTGGCCATCGAAGGCCGCCGTCTGCGCGAAGAGAACGTCCAACTCAAGCGCGCCTTCAAGCAGCGTTACAATTTCCCCAGCATCATCGGCAAGAGCGAAAAAATGCTCGCGGTGCTCGACCTGGTCACTCAGGTCGCCCCGTCGCGCTCCACTGTGCTGATCAACGGCGAAAGCGGCACCGGCAAAGAACTGATCGCCAAGGCCATCCATTCAGCCTCAACGCGCGCCGACAAACCGTTCATCCCGGTCAACACCGGCTCGATCCCGGTCGATCTTCTCGAATCGCAGCTCTTCGGCCACGTCCGCGGCGCTTTCACCAGCGCCGTAGCCTCGAAGAAAGGCCTCTTCGAAGTAGCCGATCAAGGCACCATCTTCTTCGACGAAATCAGCACCATCAGCCCTGAAACACAAGCCAAGCTCCTGCGCGTAATCCAGGAGCGCGAATTCATGCGCCTCGGCGGCACGGACACGATCAAAGTCGACGTCCGCATCCTCGCCGCCTCCAACGAAGATCTCACCACGCTGGTGCGCGAGGGCCGCTTTCGCGAGGATCTTTTTCATCGCTTGAATGTAATTTCGCTGAAGCTGCCCCCGCTGCGCGATCGCAAAGAAGATATTCCGCTGCTCGTCGAAAAATTCCTCGAGCGCTATCGCACGGAAAATGCCAAACCGCCGCGTGCCTTCACCAATTCCGCGATGAAGCTGATGATGGATTACGATTGGCCCGGCAACGTCCGCGAACTCGAAAACGTAGTCGAGCGCGCCGTGGTCCTCTCCAATCTGGAAACCATGGACGTCGAGTTGCTTCCGGAAAGCGTCCGCACCCGCGAAATCGTCAAGGGCGTGCGCCTGCAGCTAGCCGAATTTCTCCCGAATCTTCCCGGCGACGGCGTAACGCGCAGCGGCAACCCGTCTCACTCTCTATTCCAAATCATGGAAGAGGTAGAGCGCAGAGTAATCGTAGACATGCTCGAGCGCACCAACTGGAACCAAACCGAAGCCGCCGAGCGCTTCCAAATCCCGCTAAGCACGCTAAATCAAAAAATCAAGCGCCTGGGCATCGAAACCCGCCGCCGCAGCGCCACCGCCGCCGGCTCCCGCGCAGATTTTCCGCAGGCGTAGGTGAGGGTCTTCAGCCCTCCCGCCTTTCGGCCATATTTCACTACGCTATTTCGATTCCGGCTTCTTCCATCCGTGCGGTAAAAGCGTCGTCGAGAGATCATTTCCTGTTAAATCCACCCCACTCAAATCTGTCTCCGTCATCACCGTGGTGGTCAATTTCGCCCCGGCAAAATCCGCGCCGCGCACATTCACCAGGCGCAAATTCGCATTGGTCAGATTCGCACCGCGCAGATTCGCTCCCGACAAATCAGCGCGCAACATTTCCACGCCGGTAACCTGCGCCTCGGACAAATCCGCTCCGCTCAAATTTGTTTCGGTCAAATCCGTCTTCCGCAAATCCGCTCCGTGCAATTTCGCGCCGCTCAAATCGGCAAAAGTGACCTTGGCGCCAAAAAATCGCGCTCCCTCCAGATTCGCGCCGGAAAAATTGGCATACGCCAGATTCGCGCCCGAAAAATCTGCCCGCCGCAAATCCGCGGAGCTCAAATCCGCCCGCACCCCTCCGTCTGCTCCACGCGTAAATCGGTCGTGCGCCTCCAAAATCTCCGAAACGCGCTTACCGCCATGCCGCAAACTCTTCAAAGATTTCAATCCACCCCTCCCAAAAAGTCCCGTCATTCCATCTCCCTGAGCGAGAGCATCACTCTCTTCACGTAGGGCCCGCGCTTTAGCCGGGCCTCTTCGTGCAGGATGCAGGCAACATCACGCTCGTAACCCCAATCTCGCGCGCCACAGATTTATGATACTTTGAATCCGCCGTGAATCTCCTCAACACGCTAAAAAATCGCGCCCGCAGCTCCCCCAAGCGCATCGTCCTACCCGAAGGCGAAGACCCGCGCGTAATCGCCGCCGCAGCAATAATCGCCGCTGAAGGCTTCGCCCGCATCACTCTACTAGGCCGCCCAGCCGCAATAGAATCCAGCGCAAAAAAAGCAGCTGTCTCTCTCTCCGGCATCACCATCATCGATCCCAATTCCAGCCCGCGCCTGGAATCCTACTCCCAAATCCTACACGAACGCCGTCGCGCCAAAGGCGCCACGCAAGAAGAATCTCAAGCCGCCGCCCGCACCGCACTCTATTTCGCGAATCTGATGGTCGCCGCCGGCGACGCCGATGGCTCCGTAGGCGGCGCCGCAAACTCCACCGCCGACACAGTTCGCGCCGCACTTCATGCGATCGGCTTGGCCCCAGATTCAAAACTTGTCTCGAGTTTTTTCCTCATGGTCACGCCGCCAACCAACGGCACACCCCTAGGTGAAAGCGGCGCCATGCTATTCGCCGATTGCGGCGTAGTCCCCGATCCCGACGCCCAGGAACTAGCCGAAATCGCCATTGCCACCGCCGAAAACGCCCGCAATTTCCTCGAAGCCGCCCCGCGAGTAGCCCTTCTCTCATTCTCCACAAAAGGCTCAGCCAATCATCCGCAACTAGAAAAAATCCGCGAAGCCTTGCGCATAGCCAAAGCCCGCCGCCCCGATCTGACAATCGACGGGGAACTCCAGGCCGACGCCGCCCTGGTCCCCGAAATCGCCGCCAGCAAAGCCCCAGGCTCCCCGGTAGCCGGCCGCGCAAATGTCCTGATTTTCCCCGATCTAAACTCCGGCAACATAGCCTACAAACTCGTCGAACGCACCAGCAACGCCCAAGCCCTAGGCCCAATCCTCCAAGGTCTAGCTCGCCCATCCAACGATCTATCCAGAGGCTGCACCACCGAAGACATAGTAAACGTTGTAGCGATAACGGCAATTCAAGCCCAGTAGCGCCGGTTTACCCTGAGCTGCGAAGGGCGTCCCCGTTTACCCCGATCTGCGAGGGGCCGGCATCTTACGACCACAAACGTCAACAAGAGCTCCAATCGACCGCGGCGCAACCACCGATCCCTTTCGTAGCGCCGGCTCGTCCTGAGCTTCGAAGGGCAGCGTGCCGGCATTTTTGACTTTTCCCCCGTCGCCAACCGCTCCACTCAACCTCGGACCCACTCAACAAACTCGCAATCCCTCCTCGCCTTCACGCGAAATCTCAAATCTGAAATTTGAAATCTCTCAACTTCATTTATGATGTACTCCACACAAAATGCCCAGTGCGACAAAATCCATTCTAATCCTCGCAACTCTCTTCTTCCTCGTCTCCTCTCCAACCCGCGCCCAAGACCCCGATCAACTCACCGAAGAAGTAATCGCCAACTTATCCTCCGGCCGAGTAATCCTAGCCGTCTACAAAGACGCCATAGTAATCGCCACAATAGAAAACAAAATCGAGCCCGGCACGCTCACCCCCCCAATCGTCCCAATCAGCGGCCAAAGAGCCGGCATCCTATTAGGCGCAACAGTCTGGGTCTCCCCCTCCTCGCGCCAAACCATCGCCAATCTGGCCCAAGGTCTCCAACACGCTCGCAGCAACGCCGTCGGCGCCAATCGACCGCACCTGGCCGCGCCCAGCGACTCAGAAAAAACCGCCACCGACATCGAGCAAACCGGCCTGGGCTTTTTAGTTCTCCTGAACGACGCAGCCGGCAACATTCACAGCCATCTAAATCTCAGCGACGCCGAGCCGCTAACCGAATTAATCCTGGCCGACTACGCCCCCGGCTACGGCCCCGAAATCTGGCAACTCTCCTACACCATCCATCAAGAACCCGAGCGCGGCGACTATTGGCAAACAAGAGTGCAGCGCCCGCGTTACACTCAATTCTGGCCTCCGGAAAAAAAGGACGCGCACGCGATAATCGAAATTCACTACCCCGCCGATGACAATCAAACCCCGCTACGCGATCTGCTGCTGGCCCATGATGAACGCCTGGAAAAAATCCGCAATTCCTCCCCCGATCAAGCAGCAGGCGCCGACGCAATCCTCCACGCCGAAACCGACAAACAACTAGTAACCGAAGGCTTGCCTTTCCTGAGAGCCGCGATCGCAGCCATAGCCGCAGGCAATCGCACCCAACTAGCCGTAATCCCCCAAGCCAACAATTTCCAATGGCTAATCCCTCCCTCGCCCGAAGAACGCATCCCAGAAAAGCCCCGCCCAGAAGGCGCCCCAACGCTTCAATGCCCACCCGAAGCTCCCACGCTAGAAAAGCCACCAGGGTAGCGCCGGCGTCCCTGCCGGCATCTTACGACCACAAAAGCCAACAACAACCGCGCTCAACCGCGGACTCCCAAGTGCCCCTAAATCCCTCTTCGCCGTCTCCGAAATCTCAAATCTGAAATTTGAAATCTCCGTGTTCTCTCTTCCCGCAACCCTCCCCTCCAAGGTTAAAATGCCCCGCAGCCATGCAACTCTGGTTCTCCCCCAAGAGCTCCGTCACCCTCCGCGAACAACTCGTAACCCAAATCATCCTGGCCATCCTCAGCGACGATCTCCGCCCAGGCCAACGCCTTCCAAGCACCCGAGAACTAGCCCGCCGCTTCCGCCTCCATCCCAACACCGTAAGCGCAGGCTACCGCCAGCTCACCAAAGATCGCTGGGTCGAATTCCGCCGCGGCAGCGGCGTCTACGTCCGCCAAACCAAACCACAAGACGCTCTCTCTCCCGAATGTGCTCTCGATCGACTCGTGGTTGATCTCCTCCAATCCGCCCGCACACGCTGCATCCCCATGGCCACCGTGCGCGCGCGCCTCCGCCACTGGTTCGACCTCCAACCTCCCGATCATCTCCTACTAATCGAGCCAGACGAAGAACTGCGCCGCATCCTAACGCTCGAGATTCAGCAAGCCGTAACTCTCCCGGTAAAAAATTGCGACCCGCAACACTCTCAACTCGCACAGCAACTAGAAAGCGCCATCCCAGTAGCACTCGTGGGACGAGAAAAGTCAGTGCGCCCAGCTCTGCCAGAAACCGCCGAGCTACTAATTCTGCAAACTCGCTCCGTGCCGGCTTCGCTAGCCAGTTGGCTGCCGGCTCCCAAGGGCGTTCTGCTAGGTGTAGCCTCGCGCTGGCCAGGATTCCTGAAATTAGCCCGCACCATGCTGGTAGCCGCAGGTTTTCATCCCGACGCCCTAATATTTCGCGACGCAAGCAAAAGAAATTGGCAACGAGGTCTGCAGGAAACCGCAGCAGTAGTCTGCGACGCAGTCACCGCCCAGAATCTGCCGAAAAAGCCGTTCGTCCTACCGTTCCCGCTAATCTCCGAAGAATCTCTATCGGAGCTACGCCGCTACGAGCAATTCCTCCGCAGCCCTCTAGCCACCGAGTAAGCACTCGATGGAAGTGTCAGGGCTCGCCTTCACAGTGTCAGTGTGAACTCGGATGTTTTGTCAGGGCACGGCTTCAGCCGTGCCGCAAGCGCTGCGCCATTAACACGGCTTTAGCCGCTGAGGTTTCGTTTTTCCAAACGCATCACGGACTTTCCATCCCCGTAGTAAAGCCGCGTCTTAAGTCGGGCTTCACCCGCCGATCCCAAGTCGCATAACTTCTCCCCCGCGTCCGAACCCCCCCCAATGTGACACCCAAGAAAGTGTCACATCCCGCGCACCGCCAAATTCCTCGCCTCCCTACACTCCAATCGAAAAGGAGCAACCCATGCGCCGCACTCTCATCGCACTACTCGTCGCCCTGCTGATGGTCCCCGATCTACCTGCTCGCACCAACCACGATTGGGACAACGTGAAAAAAATAAAGCCCGGAACCATTCTGGAAATCCAGCTCAAGAGCGGAGACCACGTCTATGGCGAGCTAGACCAGGTAAGCGACTCCGCCCTGCGCATCTACGCGGCCGACAACAATTCCGCGCAAACCAACTGGCAGCGCGATCTCGATCGAAAGCAAATCCAACGCATAGTTCGCTTCCGCCGCTCCTCCGACCTGCCCAATCCGGCGCACTGGATGGCCATAGGCACCGTAGCAGGCGGCGCAATCGGAGTAGGCGCAGGAGCCATCGGCGACGCCAAGCACGGCAACAACGGCCGCTGGCTCGTCGACGGCTTCGCCGGCGCCGTCCTTGGCTTCTACGCAAGCTGCGCAGTCTCAGCAGGCGTGGCCGTAGTCCACGCAGCCCAACTCCCCCACCACACCAACGTAATCTACGAAGACAACAACCCTCCCGCAGCCAAGGACGCTCCACAAAAATTCATGAGCACCCAATAGGACCGGCCCTCTCCGCCATCATCTTGCATTTCACAAGTCTCTGCTGACTTCGTCCACCCTGATGAGCCCTCGCTCGTAGGGGCGCGGCTTGCTGCGCCCGCTCCGAGTAACTCCACCCATAACGTAACCCACCGACTGTAATTGTCACTCCGAGGCTGCAGTAAGTTCGAGCAAACCCTCTTCGCATTCCTGCCATCCACTCATACGCACACAAACTCCTCCCTCTTCGCCCTGATCTGAAAATTTCAAATTTGAAATTTGAGATCTCCGCCGCAGTGCCCTCATGTACCACCGCGGAAACACCGAAAAGGCAGGACCTACCCGCGCCGTTTCGCCAACTCCTCCTGCAACCGCGCATTCTTCTCCGCCACCGACTTCGCCAACTCCCTCTTATGCTCCGCCAATTTCTCCGCCACGCGCGCATCCGAAAGCCCCAAAATCTCCAAAGCAAAAATAGCCGCATTCACAGCCCCAGCCTTATCAATCGCCATGGTCGCCACAGGAATCCCAGCCGGCATCTGCACAATCGCCAAAAGCGAATCCATTCCATTCAAAGCCGTAGTAGCCATAGGCACTCCGATCACCGGCAAAGTAGTCAGCGAAGCCACCACTCCAGCCAAGTGCGCCGCCCCGCCGGCCCCAACAATGATCGCCTTCAACCCACGCGAAGCCGCAGTAGAAGCATACTCATGCGTCCGCGCAGGCGCCCGGTGCGCCGAAATCACTTCCATCTCGTACGCCACGCCAAACTTCTCAAGCGTCTTCCCAGCCTCAGCCATCACCGGCAAATCCGTATCCGACCCCATGATGATCCCAATTAAAGTCATGTACCGCCGACCTCCATGCCGGCATCTTGCGACCGCGATAAAATCCTAGGGCATATCACGCCCGCGGACCGACTCAAACAATGACGCCCCGTATCTTCCGTCTCATCTGAAATTTCAGAACCAAACCAACTCCACCCACATCTTCGGGAACGGAAGGTTTTCGGTCGTAGGGGCGCCGGCTTGCTGCGCCCGCCCACGTAACCCACGCCGACACCCTCGCCATTCAGCTCCGCGATGCCGCACTCGATGTCTCCGGCCTCTTCTTTCGTCCCGCATCGGCTATCGACGCAGACGACATCCAAATCCATGCGCTACCTTAGCCACGCCTAGAATCGACTCCGGCACTCATCGCCACTGGACCCGCCAGACCAATATCGCGACGGTAGCGGCATCCTGTCGCAGATATAGTACTAATAATGTCGTAACACGACCTCCTTGCTTGATCTACGCTTTCGCCATTCACACCGATCCCAAGGACGCGTCCACCACTAACGTAGTAGTGCATCTCTTTCTGCCTCGTCCCTGCGTGGAACGCAACCTGATCTGCTGTTGCCGGAATCCGTTCAATCCCCAATATCTCCGCCCCCATCTCCGGCTTTTCCGGATAACCCTTGGCCGCAAGAACCACATAGCAGCTAGCACCAGGCTTCCACCGAGCCTCGCGCGATCCAAGATTTCCCTTCGCCGCAGGCATAAGTAGCTCCGCCAAATCAAAATCCGCCCGCAACATGATCGCTTGCGTCTCCGGATCGCCCAAACGGCAGTTATACTCGAGAACTTTCGGCCCTTCCGCGGTGATCATCAACCCAAAGTACAAAAATCCTCGATACTCCAACCCATCCACCCGCAATCCGGAAATTGTCGGCTGGACGACATCGCGTTTTATGCGCTTTTCCAACTCCGCCGGCAGCAAACTATCGTCCGAATAAGCACCCATCCCGCCAGTATTTGGCCCTTCATCGCCGTCATAAGCCCGCTTATAATCCCGCGCCGGGGCCATAGGAATCACGCGCGTCCCGTCCAGCAATACGATGTAAGACAATTCCTGCCCTCGCAATCCCTCCTCGAGCAAAATCCGCCGCCCCTCTTCGCCAAATTCCCCGCGCACCATCGCCCGATCGATGAATTCCGCAGCTTCCGCCCGCGAATAAGTCACCAAAACGCCCTTACCCGCGCAAAGCCCATCCGCCTTGATCACCACGGGCCACTCAACGCCACCAAGCGTAGCCGTGGCCTCAGCCGCAGAATCGAACACTCCATACATTTTCGCCGTAGGTATCGCGTGCCGCGCCAGAAACTCCTTCGCATAAACCTTGCTACCCTCAAGCCGCGCCGCCTCGCGCCCAGGCCCGACAACCGCCATCCCCCGCCGCCGCAACTCATCCGCCAGCCCAAGCACCAACGGCAATTCCGGCCCGATCACCGTAAGATTAGGCCGCAGCCTCTCAGCAAGACTAACCATCTCGGCAA
This sequence comes from uncultured Acidobacteriota bacterium, assembly GCA_963812645.1. Lineage (GTDB taxonomy): Bacteria > Acidobacteriota > Terriglobia > Acidiferrales > UBA7541 > Palsa-147. The sequence continues at coordinate 84,860 of CAWEVU010000005.1, read as the reverse complement.
GTACCGATATATCGACGGGCACGCACTCCGCATCATTCAAGATCCCGCCATTCCCCGGCGCACACCAAATCTTCTCCACTCCCGCGCTCTGCTTCAATTTCCAAACCAGCGCGTGCTCCCGCCCGCCTCCGCCAATCACAAGTATTTTCATCATCCTCCACCGCGCCCAATCGCACGCGACTGCCAGCGCAGCATTCGATCGCCGCTAAATCCACCCAACGCGAAAACGCAAGATAAGCGCACAAGCCCCTGCTGTCAACAACCCTACTCGCGAAATATCCAACACTAGTGAATATCTGAACGGCGGAGACGCAGTCCGTTTTCTCCGTCTCCGAAATCTTAAATTTCAATTGGCTCTCTTGAGTTTCTCCGCTGTGGTTGAATTTCTCCGGCTAGGGGCGGGGCTTGCTCCGCCCGAGAACGTAACTCCCGCGAAAACGTCGGCCGTTTGCCTCAGCGCAAATCGATCGGGTCATTTCCGTACGCCATCGCCCTTGAATCCCAACACCGTTCGTGCTCTTATCGTTCGAGTATGCTTCCATCCACGCTCCCGTGGGATTTCATCCTAATTCTAATCGTTCTAGCCATCGTAGTCCCCTGGCGCGGCGCCGTACGCATCCGCTCGCTAATGCGACGCGAGTCCCTAACCAGCGTAGATCGCATCTCCCTCTACGCCTCGACAATCGCATTCCAATGGCTAGCCACCGCAATTATCCTCTGGCGCGCCACAGCCCACGGCTACCACCTCTCCGATCTAGGCCTCGCACTTCCATTCCCATGGCTCACCGTAATTGTAGGCGTCGCCCTCTCCGCCATAATTACCTTCAATCAAGCCGCCAGTATCCGCCGCCTGGCTTCGCTCCCAAACGAAAAGCAAGGATTTATGCGCGCCCTAACCATCAAACTCATGCCCCAAACCGCCCCAGAGCGCCTAGCCTTCTTCGCCCTAGTCACCACGGTAGCTCTCTGCGAAGAAACCATCTACCGCGGCTTCATCCAAAGATTATTCCTAAATGTCTCGAATGGCTCGATCGCCATAGCCATCATCGGCGCCGCCGTCTTCTTCGCCCTAGCCCATCTTTATCAGGGCCGCCGCGGCCTAATCGTCACATTTTTCGCGGGCGCGATTTTCTCAGCAGTCCGCGCCTGGACCGGCTCGCTAATCCCCACAATGGCCGCCCATTTCGTAGCAGATCTCTCGGTCGGCCTGCTAGCTCCGAAGCTACTGACGGTCCGCGCGTTACCTCCAGCGGATCAAGTCCCAGCCAGCGCAGATTCGAATCCATGATCCATCAGGCACGACGAGCGGCGCATCATATCTCCGCATGAGCGCCTGCCCGCCATGAATTCCCCAGCCGCCAGCTCTCTCAGCACCGGACAGATTCGCGCCATCCTTCAATCCTTCGAGCTGGCCGCATCAGATCCGCTCTGCGAGCAAATCCGCGCATATATCGATCTACTTCTCCGCTGGAACCGCCGAATGTCCCTAACCTCCATCGAATCTCCCGAGGAAATCGTCCGAACGCACTTCGCCGAGAGCCTTTTGGCGACAAAAGCCGACACCGAACTCCATGGTCGGCTCGCCGACGTTGGCACCGGCGCAGGTTTCCCCGGTCTCCCTCTGCGCATCTACATCCCAAATCTGCAGCTCACCCTAATCGAGCCAAACGCCAAGAAATGCGCCTTCCTAGCCGAGGTAGTCCGCGCCCTCGAGCTAAAAAACGTCGAAATCATCCAGCGCCGCTACGAAGACGTTCGCACTCCCGATCCTCCATTCGACGTCGTCACCGCACGCGCCCTAGGCCAATTCCAAGAGTTCGCGGATTGGGCCGAATCCGTCCTCGCGCCAAACGGCACCGTGATGGTCTGGACCGGCCCCGACGGCAAATCGGAATTAGCGCGCAAGAAATCCTGGAAATGGCACGCGCCATACGTCATCCCCGGCTCAAAACACCGCCTGATCGTCATCGGCTCGCGCTAGCGAGCAAGAAAGTGTTCCACGTGAAACATCTCAAGTAACACTTTATATGTTCCACGTGGAACGATTATCCGTATTTTTACCTACCCGTAACGAAATTCCTTGCACACTCCTCAATCCTTCTGCTAAATTCCCATCGTTCGGGGGGTAATTTGGGGCGAGTCATCGCCATTGCCAATCAGAAGGGCGGCGTCGGTAAGACCACCACCACTGTCAACCTCGGAGCCTCCCTAGCCGCCACAGAACGCCGCGCCCTAGTCATCGACTGCGATTCCCAAGGCAACATGACCACCGCCCTGGGCTTCCAGAAAGATCCCTCCCGCCGCACCCTCTATAACTTACTGATCCTAAATGAATCCATCGACAAGGTCCTGCTCAAGACCCAGGTAGAAGGCCTCGACCTAATCCCCTCGGACAAAAACCTGGTAGGCGCCGCGGTAGAGCTAGTCAACATGGAAAACCGTGAATACCAGCTAAAAGCCATAGTAGATCAGCTAAAGCAGAATTACGATTACGTCCTGCTAGACTGCCCGCCGGCCCTGGATCTTCTCACCCTGAACGCCCTAGCTGCCGCCGATTCGGTCCTAGTCCCAATCCAAACCGAATACCTGGCCCTAGAAGGCGTCTCCGAGCTACTCGACACCCTAATGCGCCTGCGCCGCACCATCAATCCCTCGCTAGCGATCGAAGGCATCCTACTCACGATGTACGACGACCGCACCACGCTCTCAAAGCAGGTCGCCGCCGACCTTCGCAGTTTCTTCGGCGCGCAAGTCTTCGAAACGGTCATCCCACGCAACGTCCGCCTTGCCGAAGCTCCCAGCCACGGCAAGCCAGTAATGTTCTACGACATACATAGTAAAGGCGCTGAAAGCTATCTTCAGCTCGCCAAGGAGGTTGTCGCCTATGGCACGAAACGCTTTGGGGCGGGGGCTTAGCGCATTAATCCGCGAACCGGGGCTAGCCGCAGATGTGCCCGGCGCAGGAATGCCGGCAGGCATTCCGCCCGGCCAATCGCAAGGCACCGCCACCGCAACAGCCCCAGCTCTAGTCCCGGGCAGCGAGGCCGTAATCCAGGTTGATATCGACATCATCGATCCCAGCCCGCATCAACCCCGTCTGAAATTCAGCGAAGCCGCAATGGAAGAGCTGGCCGCATCAATCACAGCCAGCGGCATCCTTCAACCAGTCCTGCTACGCCGCAAAGGCACGCGCTATGAACTGATCGCCGGCGAACGCCGCTGGCGCGCCGCCCAGCGCGCCGCAATGAAAAGCGTCCCAGCCATAGTGCGCAATGTCCCCGATGAACGCGCGGTTGAAATGACGCTAATCGAAAATCTGCAACGCGAAGACCTAAATCCGCTGGAAGAAGCCATGGCCTTCGATCGCCTCTCCCACGATTTCGGCATGACCCAGGAACAAATCGCCGAACGCACCGGCAAAAATCGCAGCACAATCTCAAACTCGCTGCGCCTACTGCGCCTAGATCCGCAAGTAAAAAAGATGATCGGCGAAGGCCTAATCTCCGCCAGCCACGCCCGCGCCCTGATCACCATCACCGATCCAGCCACCCAAATCGAAGCCGCCAAAAAAGCCGCCCGCGGCCGCATCTCCGTCCGTCAAATCGAGCGCATGACCGCAAAAAGCACCAAGCCGCCCAAACCCGGCTCAGTAAGCGTAAATGACCCAAACGTCCGCCACATGCTAGGCCTAATGGAGCAAAAGTACGGCACCAAGGTAACGCTAAAGCCCTTCGTAGGCGGCAAAGGCGGCCACCTAATCTTCCACTACTACGAGAACGAATACTTAACCACCCTCTACGATCTACTAATGATCGAGCACTAGAAATGTAGTAGTATGTACACTCGCTACCGGCCGTCATCCTGAGCGCAGCTCAAGGATCTAGATGTCCTTGGTTTTGGGTTGGCCTTTAGCTGTCATCCTGAAGGCCCCGACCCGGTCGGGGCCCGCCCTGAAGGATCTGCATTTTCTTGCTTTTTCTTGCAGTCGAAGTCGCTCTTCGGCTGTCATCCTGAGTCCGCCTAGGCGGACTCAGGATCTAATCGACCATGATCGTGACGTAGTCTAATGCCGTCATCCTGAAGGCCCCGGCCCGGTCGGGGCCCGCTTTGAAGGATCTGCATTTTCTTATTTCTGCCGTAGCCTTGAGCTGTCATCCCGAAGTCCCTTTAGGGGTGAGGGATCTGCATTTTCTTCGCGGTTCCGCCCGGTTCTCTTTTCTCCTCCCACCTCAGCGCCCTCAGCGTCTCTGCGGTAATCTCTTCTGACTTCGCTCCCATAGGGGAGTCCGCCTAGGCGGACTGCGCCCTCCGACGACCTCTCGGTAAAATCACCGCGCCGCACAACCGCGGACCCCTAGGAATGGCAACATTTAGCCTTTTTTTGCGCAACCTCTTCAGCCGCTGAGGTCCGTCTTTCCCCACGCGCCGCATCATTCCCCAAACCTTCGCCCCGCACGAAATCCCCAACTCGGCTACTATGTATCAGGAGACTCACCACGTGCCCTGGGACTGGCTAGAACGCAAAATCACCGACTCCGACGAATGGACCGGCTTCCTCGAGCGCGGCATCAAAGTCGTCGGCGACATCGAAAGCTCCGGCACTCTGCGCGTAAACTCGCGCGTCCAAGGCACTCTCAAATCCCACAGCATGTTAATCCTCGGCGACGCCTCCGAGGTCGAAGGCCAACTCGAAGCCCGCATAGTAATAGTAGGCGGCAAATTCAAAGGAATCGTGCGCGCCTCAGAGCGCGTAGAAATTCACGAGAAGGGCGTAGTAACGGGAGAAGTCCACTCCAAATGCCTGCTAATCGAGCCAGGCGCAATCTTCGAAGGCACCTGCCACATGATGCCAGAAGCCTCCAACGGCAAAATAGTGGCCATCCCAATCCGCGCCGCCGGGCGGTAGGAGAATCTGCACCGCCAATGAATTGGGCGAGGCGTTCCGTGAACGCGGGGTGCAGTGGTCGGCCCGCGCACAACTCGTCGTAATGCGCGTGCTGGAGAGAAGTACTACCTAGGGACAGACCTTGGCGATTACCAACGTAAGGTCATCGGACTGGGCGCCGGCGCTGAACTTCTGCACGCTGGTAAAGATGGCCTGCACGATTTCATTCACCGGCAGGTCGCGGGTGGCTTGCAATTCGTGAATCAGGCGAGCCTCGCCGTATTCTTCTTCTTCGTTGCGATCCGCCTCGGAAACTCCGTCGCTGAAAATGACCAGCAAGTCTCCGGGAGCAAGCCGTATCTGTTCCACCTCGCACGCCCACTGCTCGAAGATGCCGATGATCGTAGCGGTGGCAGGCAGGCGCTGCACGCTTCCATCCGCACGCAACAAGATGGGAGCGTTGTGGCCGCAATTGACATAGACCATTTGACGCGAGGCATCATCGTAGATCGCAAAGAAAAGAGTGGCGAAGTGTTCCGAAGCGGTAGCCTTCCAAAGCATGCGGTTGGTCTGCTGGAGCAAGCGCGCGGGATCGAGGGGCGCGATGCCGCTCTGGCTGCGCAAGTAGGCCTGCAGATTCGCCATCAAAAGCGCGGCGTGAACGCCTTTTCCGGAAACGTCCGCGAGAACGAGTCCCACGTGGCCCGGGCCAAGATCAAGAAAATCGTAATAATCGCCGCCGACGGACCGGGCTTCGATGCACTGCGCCGCGATGTCTAAAGTCTTCAGTCGCGGCGGCTCTTGCGGCAGAAGCCTGGCTTGCACTTCTCTCGCAATTTCCATTTCGCGAGCGAAGCGCCGCTCGGCTTCGATACGATCTGCAATCTCTCCGGCCAGACGGATGTTCTCGAGCGCGGTTCCAGCCTGGCCAGCAATGGAAGCCAACAGCCGCTTGTCTTCGCCCGAGTACGGTCCTTCGGAAAGCCGCGGGCCCAAAACCACCAGGCCCACCAAACGGCCGCCGCGGCCCATCACCGGCACGAGGCACTCCGGATGAAGCGGCGCCAGCACGGATGTTTCGCCGGCGTCTTCGTCATCTGGCGGAAATTCCCACGGCTGGCCACGCCGGGCTAATTCGGCGAGGATGGGCAAGTTTGCGGGAATGGTTTTCAGTTCCTTCGGTACGATTTCAGTCGCGGCCACGAGGCTATCGTCGCTTCGCTGGAAATAAATGATCAGGGAACTGGGCTGCAGCGCCTCCTTGAGGTGGCGTTCCAGCAAGTGAGCGAGTTCGCCACGGTCCGTTGCCGTCCGCGTTTTTTCCGCCAGATCCTCGAGAATCACGCGGGCGTCATACGCGCTGCGGAAGAAAGCGCGATCGATCTCGGCGCTCACGCGTTTGTGGAGCTGCGATCCGCCCCAAAGCAGCACCGTGCCGAAAAGTGCGCCAAGAGCAATTCCCGCCGGCAGCGCAACTTCAATCAGCGGACGAAGGTAGCGCGTGAAGGACGAGGCAAAAAGCAGCGTGACGGCAATGCTGAGAAGAGTGAGAAGAACGGTGAATCCGCGCTGCACGAGCAGGTAACGCGCACTTCGTTTCAGCAGGACGGGGATTTCCAGCACTCTGTGCTTGACGACGGCATAGGCGAACGACAAGGGAAAGAGAAACACCATGACGATCACCGCGGTGTCCAGCCAGTCAGGATCCTGATATTCCACGAAGAAATGGCTTGCTGCGACTGCCAGCAACGGTGCAAAGCCGGTTGCCGTACCCCAGAAAATCACGCGAATCTTTCGCAGCGCTTCCGGGTCGGTGGTGTGGAAATAGTTCGAGGCGAGGGACACCACGCCCAGTGCCACGAACGCTAGGATGCTAAACGCAAAGATCGCCTGCATCTGGGTCTGGTCCCCGAACAGGGCCGGCAAGGGAGCGGGCAATCGCAATCCGCCCGTGCGCAATTCCGGCAGTGCCAGGGAAAGTACTCCGATCGGCAATGTCACCAGCGATGCCCATTTCAGCCAGGGAAGACGCCGATCCAGCGGCGACCGCGTCGGAAAGACGGCAAAAAACCAGTAGAAGAGCGGAGCAAGCATGCCTTGAGCAATAAGTTGGTAAGTTATCGCAAATATCCGCACCTTCTGAGGCACGGCGGCGAATTCAACCCCGCCAGGCCCCGGCGTGAAGCTCGCGAACAGCAGAGCCAGGTGCCAAACCCCCCGGTCTTCGATCCGAAGAAACAAGATCACCAGGCTCATTACCACGAAGGGCACAGGATAGGAATTGCGAAGCGCTTCGGCCAAGGACCCTGTCCAGCCTCTCTCTTCGGGCTGAAACAGACGTCGTCGGAACACCGCTGTGAGGACGACAGGGGAGGTTTGAGCCGGACGGGCGATGGTCAGGTGAACTGTATCGCCTGGCTTATGCGGTTTGTACAATCCGTACAGGGAATTTGTGCTCCCCAAGGGGATTCCGTCTATCGCGAGGATTCGATCGCCAGGCAGCAGGCCCGCCTTCTCGGCCGGGCTGTCCTTGTAAACGCGTTGCACCACAAGAGACGGCAAATTGTCAAAGCCGAGCTCGACGCCGGGAGTCCAGCGTTTGGCGAACATCCAAAGTGCGGTGTATAGAATCGTAGCCGCGGCGAACACCACCGCCAGTGCGTACAGCACGGACCGCGACCATCGGCGCTTGGGGCTCTCTGGGGATTGTTTCGCCATGGATCTGCAGCTACTAATAGCACAGGTCAGGGGACATCTGGTTTCGCCGCCTGTGGGACGATTCCGCTACTTCAGTCCGGCCCGAGTACTTTCCTGATCGCGGGAACGGACAATCCGGATTTTTTGATTAGCGTGTTGAATTTCTTGGCTAATTGGAGCATTTCGTCGGGGGCATCGGAATAGTGCCAGAAGCCAACTGCGTCTGCGAGATTGGAAATCATGAACCTGCGGAACGCGGCGACTAAGATGAAACGCGGGATAATTTTAATGGCGCTAGCGTTCGTTGGTGTGATGCGGTAGCCGGCGGCGGGGAGGACTTCGAGCGCCTCGCGCAATGCATTGACGAGAGTCCCGAGGTCGGACTTGGATCGGACGAGGGCGCGCTTATCGGCGTCGTGCTTGATGAGAAAGCACACTACGATGGTGACGAGCGCTGCATGCGTCGCGAGGTAATCCGAAATCCTGGAGAAAGCTCTCGCGTTCAAACCAGCTTTTTTGAAAATATCCAAGAGACGTGTCAGCCTCGGAGTTGTTTTCCCGTCGATCTCTCCGAAGGGTGCGCTTCCAAAGATACGGCCCAGAACGCCACCGGCTCCGCTTAGCGCATAAACTACACCCTCTTCTTGCCAGCCACCGGCGAATACAAAACCCATCATGACCCGTTCTTTGCCGATCACTGAATATTCATCGGGCCCCGAGAGATTATTGCCCATGAAGACGACGTTCGGAGACCGGTTGCGGGCCAATACCGGTAAGAGATCGGGCACCTGGTTTCTACGAACGATGACGAGCACGTACTCGAAAACATCTTCCGGCTCGAGCGATGCGATCACCGGGACCTTGGTGATGCTGCGTTTGTGCTTTAGCGAGTTCTCGACAATGATTCCTGCGTCTCGCAACTCGTCGTAGCGCTTCCCGCGCGCGAGAAGTGTCACGTTTATTCCCGCGTTATAGAGTGCTGCGGCGCAGACCGAGCCATTCACGCCGGCTCCGATTACGAGCATCCTCACGTTTTCCATAATTTATCTCGACGGCCGCATGAAACGCGTCTCGGCTGGAACCGTAGTGCCCGTCAAACGATTCAGCTTTATGAGGTATTCAATCCTGGGCCGCTCGCGCACTTGTCGACTTGAGTCTTCTTCGCGCGAGGATGTAAATGATGATTCCTAGCGCGAGCCCTCCGAACTCACCGACGTAAACTCCGAACATAGTGCGATACATTCCGAGTCCGACCAGCGGCGATCCGTGAATCCACAACGGCAGTCCCTTATCCGGAGGATACACCGCGGTCATGGGATGCGTGATGAAGTCCACTGCCCAGTGACTGAACACGACGAGTCCAAAAATAACGCCAGTGCGAGTGCTGCGGCCGATGCGTGCGGCGATCAGAGCGGCGATTCCCGACCAGACCATCGCCATGAGCAGGCTATGCGACCACACCGGCGGGGCCACGCCGGTCGGCTTCGGGTACTGCTCGATTCCCACGAGAAAAAAAGCAAACCACAGAATGTCAAGCGCAGATGCGCCGAGGATCAGATAACCGACGGGTATTTCGGGAGCGATGCGCTTGGCCGCGAGACCTACGCCGATATGCGTTAGAGCCGCCATGGAAGTTTGCGATTAGAGTCGCCCCAACTGGAGAAGCTTTCGGCCGACCAGGATGTCCCAGGTGATGAGCGCAACCCCGCCAACTCCGGCAATTACCAGGCCCGCGACAGTCAATCCCCACGCAGAGGCCAAAATGAATTCGAAGACGATTAGCAGTGCATATCCGAGAATTCCCGCGTAAGCGGTCAGTTTGCTGAAGACCGTGCCTCTCAGCATGACCACGGAAATTACCAGGCCCGCAAATTCGATGAGGGGAATACCCGCGCGGCCTTCTCCCTCGGCAAGAATCGTCTGGCCCGCCGCGAGTAGTAAAGATCTCTGCGCGTCTGTAGTGGCACGTGCGTATTCGCGGCTAAGCGAAAGCATAGGGAACGCCCTACTGCTTGCGAGGTAGACCGCCATCCCCACGAAGAAAAGGATGGTCCCAAGCGCGGCGAAGGCCTGGTTTTCTCGCCTCAGGGCGGAATAGATGGCGAGAAACGTCGGTGCTAATAAGGCTGTTCCAATGATATTCAAGAGACCGAGGTCGCGGAGTCCGAGGAACCAATGGTTTTGAAAAAAAGTGAACCAGCCGATTACGGATTCGGGCGAGGGCATGCGTGCCGCGGGGAGAAAACTGATGCCGATTTCGGTCAGCGAAAGCACGGCCGCAAGTAGGACGGTGGCTCCGCCGACTCTGTAGAGACTTTTCCAGCCAGAGCCTGCCGGTTCGCCATCAATGGCATGATTTAGTCCCGATTGCGACATCTGTTGCTCCAATATTTATTCGGGGTTTCCGATTTGCAAAAAATGCGTCTGGCTCCTTGAGCAATTCGAAAAAAGGGCTAACCTAATTTAATCCGCTTTCGACTCCACTTTCGCTTCCCGCAAAGAGAGCGCTAGCAGGACCGCGCTGCCCGCTGCAATCCCCAGGGCGATCGCGAACAGGGCGAAGCCCGTCGGGAAACCGCGTCGGCCGAGCGCCATTCCCATCGAGGCAAGCCCGAGTCCGGAGAGGACGAGAAACGTCAGCAAGATCGGCCCGAGAACGAAGCCCAGGGGTTTGCGCCTCAGCAGCAGGATCGCGGCAATCGTGCACGCGGGCGTCAGGAACGCGAGGTCGAGAACGGCAACCGGATCGGTGAATAGACCAGAGTCGCGGACGGCTTGCGGCACCTGGCCTGCGAGTTGGGCGGAGATGATCTCACTCAGCCAATGGAAGGCGGTGCCGAGGGTCACCAACAGGAGAACGATTGCCGTGGTCCTCGCCGGAGCGCGTGGGCCGAAGCCGCGGGCAATCTCCGAGATCGGCAGCGCCGGGAAACTTCCCGCAAGCGCGTAGAAACTGAGTCCCAGAACGCCGGTGTACGCCAGAAACATGGAATTGAAATGAACCTCGAAAGCGAAGTCGAGGAAATTGTAGACGAGGTACACGAGCGTTCCCATCCACACGATGCGCGCCGCAAGCGAGCCGCGAAGAGCCAGCACGGCGGCGATCACCAAGACGGGTAGGATCACCACGAAGTTCCCTGTGTCGATTCCGACGGCTTGGGCGGCATAGAGACGCGTTTCGGCCAAATACGTGGACGGAAGGAAGAGACCCGCGAGGCTGGCGATCGCGAGCAGGCCGGCCAGCGGGAAGCTAAGCCACAGGGCCCACCGGCCGGGTTCGCTGTTATTCATGGTCGCGCGGTCAAGTGTACGTCAACGAAGACCGCCCCGTTCGTTCAACAATGAGGCCGGGAAAATAAAGAGCGGGGCGAATCCTTCCGCCCCGCTCGGGATTGGCCTCGGCGTCTCGCCCCTGCGTCCTGCCCAGGCGATTCGCCGTGGCGACTCGGCTTAAACTTAGACGAGCCCCTGATCCAACATCGCATCCGCAACCTTGGTGAATCCGGCGATGTTCGCGCCGTAAACCAAGTTGCCCGGCTGTCCATATTCCGCCGCTGTATCAAACGCGTTCTTGTGGATGGCGATCATGATCTTATGCAGACGATCATCCACTTCTTCGCGCGTCCAATTCAGCCGCGTGCTGTTCTGCACCATCTCCAGGCCCGAGGTCGCAACTCCACCAGCATTCGCGGCCTTCGCCGGCCCGTAGAGGATCCCTGCCTGCAAGAACATCTTCGTCGCGTCGAGCGTGCTCGGCATATTTGCGCCCTCGGCAACCAGCTTGCAGCCGTTCATCAGCAGATTTGCTGCATCCTTCGGATTGATTTCATTCTGTGTCGCACTTGGGAACGCGCAGTCAGCCTTGATCTCCCAGATCGGGTTCACATCGGCCTTGGGATCGACGGGAATGTACTTCGCCGTCTTGAACTTATCTGCGTATTCCTTGATGCGCCCGCGCCGGACGTTCTTCAGTTCCATGATCCACGCCAGCTTCTCGCGGTTGATGCCTTCGGGATCGTAGATCACGCCATTCGAGTCCGACATGGCAATGACCTTCGCGCCGAAGTCCAGCAGCTTCTCAACGGTGTATTGCGAAACGTTGCCGCTTCCGGAAACCAGGCACAGCTTGCCTTCGAGCGTGTCCTTCCGGCTCTTCATCATTTCATGCGCGAAGTAGACGCAGCCGTAGCCTGTCGCTTCCGGCCGAATCAGCGAGCCGCCCCAGTTGATGCCCTTTCCGGTCAACACGCCCGTGAATGTGTTCGACAGGCGCTTGAACTGCCCAAAGAGATATCCGATCTCGCGGCCGCCCACGCCGATGTCGCCGGCCGGGACGTCCGTGTTGTGCCCGATGTGCCGCCAGAGTTCGCTCATGAAGCTCTGGCAGAAGCGCATCACTTCATTGTCGCTCTTGCCCTTCGGATCGAAATCCGATCCGCCCTTGCCGCCGCCCATCGGCAGCGTGGTCAGGGAATTCTTCAGCACTTGTTCGAACGCCAGGAACTTCAAAATGCCCAGGTTCACGGAGGGATGGAAACGCAAACCGCCCTTGTACGGGCCGATCGCGCTGTTCATTTCAATGCGGAAACCGCGATTCACCTGCATGTTGCCCGCATCGTCGAACCACGGCACGCGGAACATCAACACGCGCTCGGGCTCCACGAACCGCTCTAGTATTTTGGCCTTCTGGTATTCGGGGTGTTTCTCCAGCGCCGGGGTGAGGGAAACAAGAACTTCCTCAACGGCCTGGTGGAACTCGGTTTCCGCGGGGTTCTTTCTGCGTACTGTATGAAGAACTTCATTTACATACTCCTTTGCGGTCATGATCGCTGGAGATGTAAGAGTAGCTATGCCCATGTGAGTCTCCTCGTCGGACGAGCTGTAAGGTCGGATTTCGGTCCCTCGCTCATCGTTTTTCTTCGGTTCTAAGCCTTCAAGGCGTAGTGCCTGAACGCAATACGATTAGAGTCCTCTTCCACTCGGCGTTCCGTGACATCCGTCACAAGTGAGTGTGACGTGCGCACTGGCCTGGCGATGGTACTAAGCGGAGACTGGTCGCTATTGGAGGTGCTGTCATGGCAAGCAAGGCTGCGGACCTGGCGGGACCAGGCATTGGGAACTACGCCGAATTAGAAGGCATTCTGCCGAGCGATTACAGCAGTGCGCTGACCCGGCGCGAAACGCAAAAGGCCATCTTCGCCCTCAAGCGCTTCATTGAGGACAATCTATGCAAAGAGCTGAACCTCATGATGGTGACCGTGCCGCTCATGGTCGATACCGAGACCGGCGTGAACGACATGCTGGACCGCGACGGTTCGCGCACGCCCATCCAATTCCACATCTCGAATGACCACAATGTCCATCCCGTGGACGCGCAGATCGTTCAGGCGGCCACGAAGTGGAAGAGAATGGCGCTGAAAGAATTCGGCATGCACGCAGGCCACGGCCTGTGCACCGACATGCGCGCCGTGCGCAAGGACTACTTCCTCGATCACGATCACAGCGCCTACGTCGATCAATGGGATTGGGAGCGCGTGATCATGCCCGCGGAACGCAACCTTGAATTCCTTAAGGAAATCGTCAACAAAATCTGGAAAGTGATCGTCGACGCTGAGCTCTACGCCGAGGAACTCTTCCCGGAATTGAAAGCCAAAAAGTATCCGAATCTTCCGCAGAAGCTGGCCTTCCTGCACGCCGAAGAGCTGCTGCACATGTATCCCGCGCTGCCGCGCAAGCAGCGCGAAACCGCCATCCTGCAGGACTGCCCCGCGCTATTCATCGTGGGCATCGGCTATCCTCTCGAGGATGGCTACCCGCACGAAATGCGCGCCGCCGATTACGACGATTGGGTCACCGAAACCAGGCCCATCCACGGAAAACCCATGCACGGCCTGAACGGCGACATCCTGGTCTGGAATCACGTCACGCGCCGCCGCCACGAACTGAGCTCCATGGGCATCCGCGTGAACGCCGAAAGCCTTCGCAAGCAACTGGAAATGTCCCATCAATTGGATTTCCTGAAGTTCCCGTACCATCAGGCCATCCTGAACAACGAGATCCCGCTGAGTATAGGCGGTGGCATAGGCCAATCCAGAACGCTAATGCTTCTCCTGAGGAAGGCGCACCTAGGCGAGGTTACAGTAAGCGTCTGGCCGAAGATTCTGAAGGATATGTGCGCCAAGAAAAATATCTTCGTCCTCGAATAAACGAGAGGCAGGGCGTCGAAGTCTCTTAGGTAGCGCCGGCGTCCCTGCCGGCATCTTACGACCACAGCCGTGCGCTACCACCGCAATCGCCCGCGGACTTAGCCCGTCGCGTAGGACTAGTGACGTGCTCGGTCCCGCAGTCGACTTTTCTTCCGTAGCGCCGGCAGCCTGCCGGCTCTTTTTTGCCGCAGTGCCTCGATCGATGCGCACAGCCGAGTGCCTCCGCCTAAAGCGATCAGCTTCGCCACCTTCGATCCTCAAACATGAATGACGGATTGCCCGCATCGCGTGCAAAAATCTGCATTTGTGGGGACCGCGTGGCCGTTCAAACAGCGGTGTGTTTCTGCCTTCGTTCGCGCGGCCGAATACAAGATGGCAAACGCCGCCGAATAAAATGCCATCCAGTGGCCCGAAAATCCCCGCCAAACCACGGCCGGTGGATTTAGGTCACCGCCGCCGGTTGGGGCATGCGAAAGGAATAGGAGGAAGTTCACAATAGCGTAGCCAAGAAAGCCGTAGACCATGTACCGCATCCAAGCCGGCGAGCTTTTCAGAGCACGATTCCAAAAATCCCTTCTTTGCAGGTTGCCGACTTGCTGTTTCGCGACGATTATCGCGGGGATCCAAACGACGAAGATGCCGACATGCAGCAGCCAAAAATATGCCGCCGGAGCGTCGCGTCGTCCCATCACCGCCCCCAAATGCACCCACAAACTGACGACCAGACCTACGGCCGATAGTCCGACGAAAAGCCACAGAAACGGGCGGAGCCGGTCGAGTCGACGGTCCGCTATCGACGGTGGCTGGAATTCCGCATCAGGTTTGGGCGCGCGCGTTTGTAAGAGTGTTTCGATGGAGGATTCTGACAATGTTGAGGCCGATGGTTTGCTGGGATTGAATTGGATCGAGACAGGCTTGCCCTCGAGCTCTCGCACGAAGTCCCTGGCCTCCTCCTGGGTTCCAAAATCGCGGCTGTACTTCCCGGAGTAGATATTTCCCGCCACAGAGTACGAGTAATTTAGTTGCGCGGTGTGGGTCTCAGCGCGGCGTCCGAGTGTTGAAGCATGGAAAAATCTCTTGTGCTCGCTCACTGACGCGGATCGAATTTCTCCAGCCGCAGTAGGCCAACTGCTTGCTCGCTGGCGCTGGAACCAGCGCCAAACGGGCTTGAGGAATCCTAAAGCCAGACCGAATGCGATCCAGGCTATGTCAAACCAGGGCAGATTCGGTAACAGAATCGATAGGATGGTGCCCGCCGAAATCATTGTCGCGATCTCAACAGAACTGGGAGAGCTGCGTCGTGTTCCCTTTAGTTGATGATAACACTGCGGACGTTAACTGGGGAGTATAAGCGCCTGCTCCAAGGTGCATGAGCGGGTGACACAGCCTGCGCCCCTGGCTCTGCATCTATGGGTGCCCATATTTCGCGCAGCGCAAGGTGGGACTTTCTCCCACGACTTCGGCGTTTCCACATTTCGATCTTCTAGATTCTAAGGAGTGGTAGCTGGGGCACTCACCTAATCGCGAACGCCAGCACAGGCAGGAGTGCCTGTGCTACTGGGACAGGGCGTACAAAACCATACTTTAGGCCAGTAGCTTGCGGAGTGGCGGAGTCGATAGCCTAGGCGCACCGAGGCACACTCATGCGCTTTCCGGGCTGTCAGTTTGCTTTGAGTCGATTCTGTGCTCGTCTTGAAGGGAATGTTCCGTTTCGCGCGGAGGGTCGTGCTAGCCGCGCGCTACATCTTGCGTCGGCTGTGATGTGCATCGTGTTCGCGGCCGTGTGTCTTGCCGGATGCACCGGCAGGGCCGGTTCTAGCTCCTCGACGCCGGGTTCCCAAGTGCAGGTTTCGATCCAGCCTGGCTCTGCCTCGCTGGCCGTCGGCGCGCAACAGCAATTTTCAGCGACCGTCGTCGGCACAGCGAATACCTCAGTCAATTGGACTGCCACCGGCGGAACAATTACCTCGGCGGGGATGTACACGGCTGGGAGCAACACCGGCAGCTTTGAAGTGACGGCCACCAGCGCGGCGGATACATCGCAGTCGGCGCAGGCCGCAGTCACGCTCACGGCAGCGCCTCCGCCGCCGGGAACGGCGACCTCGATCAGCAAGGACGGCATCACCTGGACGTTCAGCCAGGCCGTTCCGGTGGGGCAGTTCGTCAACGGCGATTACTACGTTGTGGGTCCGGTGACGATCACGGTGATCGATCCAGCGCCGACGACCTCCTCGCCATACGAGAACGGCTCGGTGAAGAACCTGCCGACGGCGAACAGCAAGAGCGGCTTCGATTCGAGGCTCAACGATGGGACAGACGAATCGTGGTGGTTCGATCCGTCGCTCCGCAGCTATCCGCCGATCAGCCTGAAGCCGGGAGATTCGCTAGTGTCGTCCATCAGCGTGGCGCAGATTCATTCGCTGCCGGAAGTGATGCGCGCGTCGGACATGAGCGCCAGCCCGGTGGCCAGCGTTTCGGTTCTTACGGTGCTTTCCGCGACGCCAACGGCGGATGCGTTCCGGCCGTCGTACTGCGATCGCAGCCAGGCGATCTATCACGCAAATTCGTTGCAGAGGAATCTGCTGCCTTCACTCGCGCCGCCAACTCCATCGGACCAGAATGCCGGCACGCCGACGCTGGCGACGTTTGAGGGCTACTATCGGCGCCCGTGGATTGATACGAATCCGTTCCTGTTCGACGCGCCCGCGGAATACATGCCCAGTTACGGGCAGCACATCGCCTTCGCCGATTCCTACGCCTCGCTTCTGCTGATGCTGAATTTTTCGGCGGACCAAAAAGTGAACCTCACCAATTATTTCGTGCAGTACGGCATCGATCTGTATGGTTGCGTGCAGGCTGGCTACGGATGGCCGGCGTTTGGCGGGCATCGCAGCGGGCGGAAATTGCCGATCATCTTCGCGGGGATTCTGCTGAACAACGACGGGATGAAGAATGTTTCCGCCGATCATCCAAATCAGTTTGGCGAAGATATGCAGACGCTGCACATCAAGAATCTCCCGCCCGCGGGTACGTATCAGCAGGCGTGGCAGGGCGCGACGGTGATTTACGGCGGGCACTACGGCGTGAACGCGGACGGCAGCGTCGTGAGCGCCGGACTATATGGGCCGTACGAACAACTCCAGCCCGCCAATTGGCCGCTCATCAACGGCGATGAACAGCTCGGCGAAGCCTATCGCCGGTGCTGTACCTCGGTCTCGTGGGTCGGCGAGGCCCTGACCATGCATATCATGCATGCGGAAAGCACTTGGAATTATCCGGCGTTCTTCGATTACGTGGATCGCTGGATGACCGAAGACGATTCGCAAGCGGTGGCGGAAATCAAAGCCCAAACCGGCTTCGACTACAGCGCAAACTGGGAGCGGCAAGGACAGACGCGCTATTGGCTGCAAGGCGAATTTCCTCAATACACGTTCATCGATGATATGTGGGCCGCCTACCGGCAGTAGAACCCAGTAGCACCGCCACTCCTGGCGGTGTCCATTCTCAAGTAAGCTCAGCGCAGGATCACGGCCACTCCTGGCGGCGCTTGCTGCAGCCCGCGTTGACTTGCCTTAACACGCAGCATAAGATTTGCGGCAATGCCTGATTCTTCCTCGTCGGGACGCATCATCTCGCACTACCGTGTGCTCGAAAAACTCGGTGGCGGCGGCATGGGCGTCGTTTTCAAAGCTCAGGACATCAAGCTCGATCGCTTCGTCGCGCTGAAATTCCTGCCCGATGACGTAGCCAAAGATCCGCAAGCCCTGAGCCGCTTCCAGCGCGAAGCGAAAGCCGCGTCAGCCCTGAATCATCCCAATATCTGCACCATTTACGAAATCGGCGACGAAAACGGCCAAGCCTACATCGTCATGGAATTCCTCGACGGCCAGACGCTGAAGCACCGCATCGCCGGCCGACCGATGGAAATCGAAGCGATCCTCGAGCTGGCCATCCAAATCGCCGACGGGCTCGACGCGGCGCACGCCGAAGGCATCATTCACCGCGACATCAAGCCCGCCAACATTTTCATCACCAAGCGCGGCCACGCAAAAATTCTCGATTTCGGTTTGGCGAAGTTACGGCCTGCGGCCATCGGCGGCTCACTTCTTGACGGGGCGACGGCGGCGACAGTCGCTGCGGGCATATCGGCGGAACATCTCACCAGCCCCGGCACGGCGCTCGGCACCGTCGCGTACATGTCGCCCGAACAGGCCCGCGGCAAGGACGTGGATGCGCGCAGTGATTTATTTTCGTTCGGCGCGGTGCTCTACGAAATGTCCACCGGCATCGTTCCGTTCCGCGGCGACACCACGGCCGTAATTTTCGACGCGATCTTGAATCGCGCCGCGGTCCCGCCGGTGCGGCTGAATCCCGAAATTCCGCTGAAGCTCGAAGAGATCATCTCCAAGGCGCTCGAAAAAGATCCGCGGATGCGCTATCAGAGCACCGCGGAGATTCGCACCGATCTGCTGCGCATGAAACGCGACCACGATTCTTCGAGTCGCGCCATTCCGATGGAAGACGTGCCGCCGCCTGCGGGGCAATCCGGCACGGTTCGCGAAGCCGTTTCGCAACCGACGCCGCGGAGCACGCCCGCGGTTCCTGCGGCGTCACCAACGCCGGGCAGCGCAAGCGGCATCAGCGCCGCCGCAAGTCCCACCACGGCCATTCCGGCAAGCGGTTCCACCGCGGCCGCCGCTACGTCGCGCCGCTGGCCCGTGCTGGCAGGCGCGATTCTTAGCGTCGTCGCTCTATCTGTGATCGCAGTCTTCTATTTCACGCATCGCGCGCCGAAACTCAGCGAAAAAGATTCCATCGTCCTCGCCGAATTCACGAACACCACCGGCGATCCAGTCTTCGACGGCACACTTCGACAGGGCCTCGCTTCGCAGCTCGCGCAATCGCCGTTCCTGAATATTCTTTCGGACGAGCAGATTCAGCAGACGTTGCGCTACATGAGCCAGGCGCCCACGGCGCGCCTCACCAACGATCTGGCGCGCCAAGTCTGCCAACGCACGCAGAGCGCCGCGGTTCTCGACGGCTCCATCGCGCAAATCGGCAGCACCTACAATCTCGTTCTCAATGCGGTGAATTGCGCGACCGGAGAAATGCTCGCGACGGCCCAGGCGGAAGCCTCGGACAAAAATCAAGTCCTCGGCGCGCTGGGCAAAGTCGCCGCGGACATCCGCGGCAAGCTCGGCGAATCTCTCGGCTCGATTCAAAAATTCAATACGCCGATCGAAAAAGCCACCACGTCTTCACTCGAAGCTCTGAAAGCCTACAGCGGCGGCATGTTGGCCCGCCGCGACAAAGGCGACGAGATCGCCGAGCCGTTCTTCAAGCAGGCCATCAATCTCGATCCAAATTTCGCCATCGCTTATGCCGAGTTGGGACAAGTAAACTTCAATACCGGCAATCGCGTTCTTGGCGCCGAATACACGCAGAAAGCCTACGATCTCCGCGATCGGGCCAGCGAGCTGGAACGCTTCTACATCGAGTCTCACTATCACGACATCGTCACCGGCGACCGGCAGAAGGCGATTCAAGTATATGAGCAATGGTCGCAGACCTATCCGCGCGACTCCATTCCCCCCAACAATTTGGCGGTGGGATACGCGCTTATCGGCCAGCCAGAAAAGGCCCTGTCGAAGGCTCTGGAAGCGCAGCGGCTCGATCCGGAGGATTCCCTCTCGAATCTCGCCGTCGCTAGCAGCTATGTGGACCTCGATCGCTATGACGAAGCCCGGGCCACCATCAACCAGGCCGTGGTGAAAAAAATCGACGTCGCCCCTTTTCACCTAGTTTCGTATCAACTGGGATTTATTCAGAACGACTCGGCCGTGATGGCCCGCGAGATCGATTATCTGTCCAAGAATTCGCCTTGGGCCGCCGGCAACGCAATGAATCAACAGGCGCAATCCGAAGCCTACGTTGGGCATCTCGAGAAGGCTCGGGATTTATTCCGTCGCGTCGTCGAAAGCCAGAAAGGTCTCGGCAGGAAAGAGCCGGCGGCGACTTCGCTGCTCATTCTCGCGGATATCCTGGCCGTAACTGGCGATACGGCCGGCGCGCGGAAGGAAGCCGCGGCCGCCCTGGAGATCGCTCAATCGGTGGAGGTCAATAGCGACGCGGCCATTGCGTTCGCATTGGCGGGCGATACGGCGCGTGCCGAGTCGCTGGCGAGCAAGCTGGCCAAGGACTCTCCTTCGGATACGGACATCAATGCAATGGTTCTGCCGGAAGTCGGCGCCGTCATCGCTTCGGACCGCAACGATCCCGCCAAAGCAGTGGAACTTCTCCAGCCGGCTCAGCCCTATGATCTCGCTTTCTTCTTTGACATCCCCTACGTGCGCGGCCAGGCCTACTTGCAGCAGCATAAGGGCCCCGAAGCCGCCGCCGAATTCCAAAAGATCCTCGACCACCGCGGCATCGTGCGCAACCGCATCTTCGGCGCGCTCGCCCATCTAGGGTCGGGCCGCGCCTACGCCCTGCAAGGCGACACCTCCAAAGCCCGCACCGCGTATCAAGATTTTCTAGCCCTCTGGAAAGACGCTGACCCCGAAATCCCAATCCTGCAGCAAGCCAAATCCGAATACGCCAAATTGAAGTAGCCGAGCGCGCGTTGACTTGCGTGGGAGCGCGGCATAAGATTTGCCGCAATGCCTGATTCCTCTTCACTTTCCGGGCGGACGGTATCGCATTACCGCATCCTCGAAAAACTCGGGGGTGGCGGAATGGGTGTGGTGTACAAGGCCGAGGATGTGAAGCTCGGCCGTTTCGTGGCGCTGAAGTTCCTTCCCGATGAAATTGCCAAAGACCCGCAGGCTCTGAGCCGGTTTCAGCGCGAGGCGAAGGCTGCTTCAGCGTTGAATCATCCGAACATTTGCACCATTCATGAGATTGACGAGCAGAACGGCCAGGCGTTCATCGTCATGGAGTGCCTGGACGGGGTGACGCTGAAGCACCGGATTGCAGGCAAGCCGCTGGAAACGGACACGCTGCTCTCGTTGGCTATCGAAATTGCGGATGCGCTTGATGCCGCGCATGCGGAAGGGATCGTGCACCGCGACATCAAGCCTGCCAATATTTTTGTGACCAAACGCGGACACGCGAAGATTCTGGATTTTGGATTGGCGAAGGTGAAGCCGCAAGAAGTTGCGGAATCGGATGCGACGCAAGCGGCGGATGCGGCGGGAGGAGTAGGCCCGGAGCAACTGACGAGTCCGGGGACGGCGGTTGGCACGATTGCTTACATGTCGCCGGAGCAAGTGCGCGGTAAAGAATTGGATGCGCGCACGGATCTTTTCAGTTTCGGCGTGGTGATTTACGAAATGGCCACGGGGACGCTGCCATTTCGCGGCGAGACTTCCGGCGTGGTCACCGAAGCGATAATGAATCGCGTGCCGGTTGCGCCAGTGCGGCTGAATCCGGATTTGCCGGCGGAACTCGAGCACATCGTAAATCGAGCGTTGGAGAAAGATCGCAACCTGCGGTACCAGCACGCTGCAGATATGCGCGCGGAGCTGCAGCGGGTCAAGCGGGATACAGACACGGGGCGATTGGCGGCAGCGAGCTCCGGGCCGGTGACGGCTGCACAGGAGACGATTTCTCAGAGCGTCGCCCAGCAGCCCGCGCAGTCGTCGGGTTCCGTTGCGCGCGCTGGATCATCGGCTGCGGTGAGCGTCGCAGAAGTTCCGGCCGCTGGAGGAAAAAAACTCTGGAAGATCTTGATCCCCGCTGCTCTGCTTGTGATTGCCGCTGTGGTCGCTGGAGTTTTCTACATGCGTCCTCGTCCGGCAGCGCCATTGGCCGAGAAGGACACGATCGTCCTGGCGGATTTCGATAACACGACTGGAGACCCCGTCTTCGACGGCGCCTTGAAGCAAGCCCTGGCGGTGCAGCTCGGACAATCTCCCTTCCTCAACATTCTTTCCGATCGCAAAGTGGGTGAAACGATGCGCCTCATGGGCCGCCAACCGGGCGACCGCATCACCCGCGATGTGGCCGGAGAACTCTGCGTGCGCACGGGCAGCAAGGCCATTCTCCTCGGTTCGATTTCCAATCTGGGCGGCCAGTACGTAGTCGGGATCGATGCGGTTAGCTGCAACACCGGCGACACGTTGGCCAAAGAGCAAGAGGAAGCTGCGACAAAGCAGGACGTGCTGAAAGCACTGAGTTCGGCAGCGTCCAGCTTGCGGAGCAAGCTTGGCGAATCGCTGGCTTCTATTCAGAAGTTCGATGTTCCCGTAGAGGCCACGACAACATCGCTTGAGGCACTGAAAGCCTTCAGCATGGGCATAACGACATCGCGCACAAAAGGAGACGCGGCGGCGATTCCTTTCATGAAACGCGCGCTCGAACTGGATCCCAATTTCGCCGTAGCCTACGCGAGTCTCGGGCTCGAATACGGCAACCTCGGTCAGGCCAGCCTGGCTGCCGAGAATATCAAGAAGGCTTACGCGCTGCGCGACCGGGTCAGTGAACATGAAAAATACCGCATCACGGCCTTGTACTACGACCAAGTCACTGGAGAGTTAGAGCAGGCCAGCCAAGTTTACGAACTTTGGGCTAAGAGTTATCCGCAGGACTTAGTGCCGCCCAACAATTTGGGGAATATTTACGGCCAGCTTGGGCAGTACGAAAAGGCAGCGGTTGAAACCCAAGAGTCGTTGCGATTGGAACCGAATGCAGTAAATGGTTACGGCAACCTCGCACAAAATTATCTGGCACTCAATCGTCCGGACGACGCGAAAAAAGCAATTGAAGAGGCCCAGGGACGCCAGCTCGATGGCGATTTCTTGCACTGGACAATCTATCAAGAAGCCTTTCTCAAAGGCGACGCAGCAGAGATGGAGCGGCAAGTAAATTGGGCCGCCGGAAAGCCTGGAAGTGAAGACCAATTGCTGGCGTTCCAATCCGATACCGAGGCGTACTACGGGCGGCTGGTGAAGGCACGGGACTTCTCGCGGCGAGCGGTGGATTCGGCAACGCGAAACGACTCAAAGGAAACAGCGGCGCTGTGGCAGGCAAATGCCGCACTGCGGGAAGCGGAGTTCGGCAACACTGCAGCCGCAAAGGAAGGTACTGCAGCAGCGCTGGCGCTAGCTCCGGGCCGGGACGTGAAAATGTTCGCCGCCCTGACGCTGGCGCGAATTGGTGAAACCGCTCGTGCGAAGGCCATCGTAGACGAGCTGGAAAAGAGCTACCCGTCGAATACCATGCTGAAGATCTACTGGGTGCCAACTATTAAGGCAGCGATGGAATTGAATACCAACAATTCCGCGCAAGCCGTGGTGTTTCTGGAAGCTGCTGCACCATACGAACTCGGCGACCCGCCGCAGCTACAGCTGGGGACGTTGTATCCCGTGTACGTTCGCGGCGAAGCGCAGCTCACGGCCCACAACGGGGCTGCCGCGGTCACGGAGTTTCAGAAGTTTCTCGACCATCGGGGAATCACGTTGAACTACCCTCTGGGCGCGCTCGCGCATCTTGGGCTTGCGCGCGCTTACGCCTTGCAGGGCGATGGCGCCAAGGCTCGTGCTGCCTACAATGATTTCTTTACGTTGTGGAAAGATGCTGACTCCGATATTCCGATCTTGCAGCAGGCTAAGGCTGAATACGCGAAGGTGCATTAGAGGTTGGAAGCTGGAGGCTAGAGGCACGCGGGCGAGAAGTTGCGGCGGCGTTTATTCGAAGGAAGCGCGCGGCCGGGCGTGCGGTATAATCCGGCAAATTCAGTTTGAGCGAGGAGGCGTAACGTGGCGGACTGGCATTACGCACAGAAGAATGCCGCCGAGGAGCTGGCTCAACTCTCGTTTTACTGTATGAAAAAGAAGGATGGCGACCGTGAAATCGAATTCCGGATCACGGTGCGGGAGTATGTCGAGAGGCCGCCCGGGCAGCACTCGCGTTTTTTTGCGGAAGCGGATAAACACGTCAACCAAAATACAGCGGCGGTTCTGCCGTGCGGCTGGGGCAATTCGCTGCTGGAAGCGCTGGGCGATTGCATGCAGATGATCCGCCAATTTCCCTACGAGGAATAACAAGCGCGCGGAGAGCGCCACCATGAAATATGCGAAGAAGCAGATCGAACCGGGAATCGTGGTGCTGGAAATGACGGGGCGATTCTTGATGGGCTCGGATTGCCAAGCGGTGAGCGGCGAAATCGATTCGCACATCCTGAGCAACGAAAAGAATTTTATCTTCGATCTCACGACGCTCGATCACGTGGACAGCGCCGCGGTGGGGCAAATCGTGAAGTGCTATTCGAAGCTGAAGAAGGCGGGCGGGACGCTGCGGCTGGCGGGGGCGCATGGCATGGTCGAGCGCGTTTTGAAGATGACGCAGGTGAATAAGGTGATTCCGATTTTTCCGACGGCGGCGGATGCTGCGAAGGATTTTCCGGTGGCGAAGTAGTTTCTGGAGGCTGGGGGCTAGAGGCTTGAGGCTGGAAGCGAGAGATGTTCCTCGCCGGGCGTCCTGCATTTACGGGGACGGATTCCTTGACCAGACGATATTTTCTTGAACGGCATCGTGGTGATGCCCTGCGAAGTCGCTCACGGCAAATCGACGGTATCGACTGCGGCCGTGGCCATTCATTGCGGCGCTCGTATAGTTATCATGATGGCTTGGGAGGTCATTTGTGGGAGCGGCGGTGAAACTTACATCTACGGCTAAGGCGGCTGGGTGCGCGGCGAAATTGAGTCCTAGCATTTTGGAGCAGGTATTGAAGCGGTTGCCGCGCGGGGACGATCCCAACGTGTTGGTGGGATTCGAGACTGCGGATGATGCGGGGGTTTATCAGCTCACGCCGGAATTGGCTATGGTGCAGACGGTGGATTTTTTTACGGCGATTGTGGATGAGCCGTATGCGTTCGGGCAGGTGGCGGCGGCGAATGCTTTGAGCGATGTGTACGCGATGGGCGGGCGCCCGGTTTCGGCGCTATCGATTGTGGGGTTTCCCCCGGGGGAGTCGCCGGATCTTTTGGAAGAGATTATGCGCGGAGGATTGAGCAAGATTACTGAAGCTGGGGCTTCTGTATTGGGCGGACATTCGATTCGCGATGACGAATTGAAATTTGGGTACGCGGTGACGGGATTGATTGATCCGCGGAAGATTTGGAAGAACATCGGTGCGCGGCCGGGCGATGTTTTGATTTTGACTAAGGCAATTGGGACTGGGGTGATTGCTACTGGGTTGAAGCAGGGAAAGATTGGCGATGAGCCGGTGCGGGCTGCCACTGAGTCGATGACACGATTAAATCGCGCGGCGGCGGAAGCTTTGCACGAATTAATTACGGCGGCGGGGGTTGACGCTGCGCCGGTGCATGCCGTCACTGATGTGACTGGATTTGGATTGCTGGGTCATGCGCGGGAGATGGCGATTGGCAGCGGAGTTTCGCTGCGGTTGGAGCATGGGCGCGTGGAATATTTGCCCGGAGCGATTGAGGCGGCGCGGGCGGGATTTTTGTCTGGGGGATTGCGGAATAATCAGGCGTTTTTGGAGGGGTGCGTGCATTTTGCTGGTGGCGTGAGCGAGGATTATCGGAATTTGTTTTTCGATCCGCAGACTTCCGGGGGATTATTGGTGGCTGTGGAGAAGGAGTATGTGGATGCGGCCGTGCAAGGTTTGGGGCGCCATGGCGTGCGCGGCTCAGTGATTGGTGGCGTCGTTGAGAAGAGTTCGCCGTTGATTGAAGTTGTGTAGATGAATCCTCAGATGAAGAAAATGCGGATCCCTCACTTCGTTCGCGATGACAAAGTAAAAACCTTATTCGCAAGCCGTCGAGATGACCGCGTAAAAACACCAGGCGCAAACCAGTAGCGCATGGATCCGATCACTCATGGAATTGCCGGGACGCTGATCGGCAAGGGATTTTTTGCGGAGCGCGAGGGGAAGGTGGCTACCTTCGCAGCTTTTCTTGGGTCTGTGTTTCCTGATGTGGATGTGGTTGCCGTCATTTGGGCGGAGATTTTTTCGGACGACCGGCTTGCTACCATCAAACTGCATCGCGGGTTTACGCACTCGTTCGTCGGCTTGCCCCTGTTCGCGTTGGCGCTGGCCTGGCTGACGCGGTGGTATTGCCGGCGGCGAAACTGGCGGGCACCTTCCTTCTGGATGCTTACGCTGATATATGGCGTGAGCATCGCCAGCCATATTCTTTTTGACGCGGCGACATCTTATGGAACGCGGCTGTGGAATCCGTTTTCGACCGATCGCGTCGCGTGGGACTTCGTGTTTATCGTCGATTTTGTGTTCACGGGCATCGTGCTCGTGCCGCAAGTTGCAGCGTATGTGTTTCGCGATTGGGAAAAGGCCACGGTACGGGCTGGATCGATGTGGCTGCTGTTCAATGTTTCGGCCGTCGGAGTTTGGTGGCTCTCGCGGTGGTTCGGATTTCCATTTCACGTGTGGATTTTGTTGATTATTGCGGCGGTGCTGGCGGCGATTTTCTTTTTGCCGCTGGCCGGCGGACGCGGGTTTGCGATAACGCGGGCGCGCTGGTGCCAAGCGGGTACGTATCTGCTCGTGGTTTACATTGCGGCTTGTGGAGTGGCACACCATTTTGCGCTCGAGCGCGTTCGAAATTATGCGGAGAGGAACCATCTCGAGGTGATTCGCTTGGCTGCTATTCCTTCACCGCCGTCGTTGCTCGATTGGAGCGGGAAGATTCGCACCTCCGGCGGGATTTATCAGGCGCGATTTGATTTGCGGAATGCGCCGCCTGCTTCGTTTCAATTTCTAGCGAATTCGCCGCCGGATGCTTTTACCGCCGAGGCTATGAATCTTTCGGATGTGCAGGTTTATTTGTGGTTCGCGCGATTTCCGGTGATCCATTCGCGGGCGGTGGGAGATCAGCACGTTGTGGAATTCGCGGACTCGCGATTTATGGAACCCGGGCAGAGGATGCCGGCACCGTTCCGGTTCCGGCTTTTATTTGATCCGAATGGAAAATTGATTGAAGAAGATTGGGCGGAGGGGACGGCTGGATTGCGGATGAAGAAATCGCACATGCCGGCATCCGAGACGAAACCGGAATGAGAGTTTTGGTGTTCAGCGATATTCACGGGGATACGCGCGCTCTGGAGACGATCGTGGCGCAGCCGGCGGATATTTATGTGGCGGATGGGGACCTATCCACTTTCGGGCGCGGGCTTGATCGCTGTGGAGAAATTCTCGCGCCGCTGGGAGAGAGGCTGTGGGTTTTGCCGGGCAATCATGAGTCGCATGAGGAGTCGCGGGAATTTTGCCGGCGATTTGGATTCGTGGATTTTCACCGCCAGGTGAGGCGTTTGGGGGCAACGACTTGGGCGGGGCTAGGTTACAGCAACATTACGCCGTTTAAGACGCCTGGGGAATATAACGAGGAGCAGATCGCTGAAGCGCTGGCAGCGTTTGGTGGATTGAAGACGCTTTATCTTGTGGCGCATGTGCCGCCGCAGGATTCGCAGTTGGATGAATTTGCTGCGGGCAAACATGCCGGGAGTTCGGCTTTGCGTGAGTGGGTAGAGAGGGAGCAGCCGGAGTATTTATTTTGCGGGCATATTCATGAGTGTGCGGGGCGAGAGGATTTGATTGGCCGGACGCGGAGCTTCAATGTGGGGAAGGCGGGAGTTGTGGTGGAGGTGTAAGCGATCGCGCGAGTTGCTTAGCGCTTGGGGGGCTTCGCGGTCGAGTAGATAACCAAGTGGCGGCGCTCGCCTATGCCCTCGCTGCTGGTGCGTACGCCTTGAGCGTTTGTTAGTTCCAGGTGAATCAGGCGGCGGTCGCGGGCTGGCATGGGATTGAAGTGGAAAGCTTCGCCGGTTTCGCGGACTCTTTGCGCGGCTACTCGGGCGGAAAGTTTCAGTTCTTCGAGGCGCAGTGCGCGGAAGCCCGAGCAATCGAAACGGAATTGATCGAAATATTCGGGTTCGAGATGCAGCCAGCGCAGCGCGATGTGCTCGATTGCCAGCAACAGATCGGCCTGGCGCTCGATTAGCAGCGGTTCGTCGGGGCCGCGGAAATCGATTTGGATTTGCGGCTCGCCGGATTCGCTGCCGGCATTTTTCGCTAGAGCGATCTCGTAGCGCACATCCAACTGCGTCTCGCGCAGCAATAGATCCAGGTAGCGGCGAATCTCTTGCATCGCGCCTTCGCGGTCCAGTTTTCCTTCGCGAATTAGTTCTGATTTCATTGGCATTTGTGTGCGCCGCGCTTCGAGCGCGACAGCTCATTTTCTCTTGTTATTGGCCGGCGCTTTAGCACTCAGCGGATCGGTCTTCACCAGATAGTATTGCTGCACGATGCCCACCAGGTTCGTCGCGAAATAGTAGAGATTCAGCCCGGCGGACAAGCGGAAAAAGATAAACCCGAAAAAGAGCGGCATGTAGGTCATCATTTTCTGCTGCGCTTGATCCGTGGCGGGCATGGGCGTCATTTTCTGCATGACGAACATTGTGATGGTCATGACGATGGGGAGAAGGTAATAGGGATCGTGGGCGGAGAGATCGTGAATCCAGGTTCCGCCCCACGGCGCGTGGCGCAGCTCGATCGTCCCGGAAAGCATGCGATAGAAAGCGAAAAGAAACGGCATCTGCACCAGCATCGGGAGGCAACTGCCCAGCGGATTGATGCCCTCGCGATTGTAGATGGCCATGATTTCTTCGTTCATTTTTCGCTTGCGCGGATCGTTGAAGGAATATTTTTTGTAGCGATCCTGGATGGTCTTCACTTCGGGCGCGACGCGCTGCATGTTTTTCATGGAGCGCCAGTTTTTCACCTTGAGCGGGAAGAGCAGCATATTGATCACCAGGGTGAGCACGACGATGGCCCAGCCCCAGTCGCTGATGTATTTGTGCGTCCATTGCAGGACTTCGAGCAGCGGCTTGGCGATGATGCCGAACCAGCCGAGTTGAACGAGATCGTCGAGTGGCGGCCTTACGGTGGCGAGAATATGAATGTCTTTCGGGCCGACGAAGATGCGCATGCTGAGAGGCTGCGGAATAGCGGAGCCGGCAGCCATTTGCGCTTCGGGCTCCTGGCCGGGCTTGCCGTTGTCGTCGAAATCGTGCTGCTGGACCGAGTGCCAGAGATTTAGCATGCCGTTGTTGGGCAGGAATGCGGCGGTGAAGAATTGATCTTCGATTCCGGCATAGGCGAAGCTGCCGGGCTGCTGAGCGCGGATTTCTTGATGATCGGGCGTGCCGAGTTTTTTCAGTTGGAGGACGTTCAGTTTTCCATTTTCGTTGTAGAAAACGCCGACGCCTTGCGATTGTTTCTCAACGCCGATGTCGCCGAATCCGCCGCGCCAGCCGATGGCGGCTGGGAGAAGGTGGCCATCCACGCTGGCGGTTGCGCTGAGATCGACGATGTAGCTTTCGTCGAATTTCAGATGCTTGACGAAATCGAGATGGCCATCGCTCCAGTGGAGAGTGACTTCGGCGGGAGCTTTTAGAGTGTCTCCCGCATGCGACGAGGTTGAAACTTCATAGAGACTCGTATTGGCCTTTAACTCCGCGGCGGAATCGTCGAGCGAGAAAGAGAGCGGCCAAGCGCCAATTTGCTGGGCGGCGGGCACATTAACTAACTCAAGTGGCTTCGGTGGCTTCTCGTCGTTCAGATATTTTTTCAGCTTCCAGCTTCGCACCACGCCGCCGCGGTTGGTCATTTCGACGCGATAGAGAGAACTTTCGATTACGATGGGCTGCTCTTCGCTGGCCTGAATCGCACCGGCGGGCAGCGGGACCATAGTCTCGATCGCAGGCGTGGTGGTTGCCGGCGCTGCTTCACTCGTTCCCGGTGTCGGCGTCGCGGTGGAAGTTTGTCCCGGCTTTTGCGCCGTGGAAGGAGGCGGCACGGGTGGTTTGAAGAATTTGCCCCAGACGAAAAGAATCAGGAGCATCAGCGCGAAGGCGATCAGGACGCGCTGCTGATCGGACAGCTCTTTCATCGAGAGGACTCCTGTCCGTGCAGCGGGGCGCGGAAATCGAATTCATCGCGATCGGGGACGGGATCGAATCCGCCGCGCACGAATGGGCGGCAGCGGAGCAGGCGCTTCAGCGCGAGCCAGGTGCCGCGGCGCGGTCCGTGGATGGCGATGGCTCGCTCGGCGTAGTGCGAGCAGGATGGATAGAATTTGCAATTGCCGCCGAGGAATGGAGAGAGT
The DNA here is from genome assembly GCA_963812645.1 of uncultured Acidobacteriota bacterium. Lineage (GTDB taxonomy): Bacteria > Acidobacteriota > Terriglobia > Acidiferrales > UBA7541 > Palsa-147. Next base: position 54,924 of record CAWEVU010000005.1, on the reverse strand, counting down.
AAGGCGCGATACAGATGGATGCTAAAAATCAAAAACCACGACATGATTGTGCGTTTTTGCTCGGGCGCGGTTGAAGAAGTCGGCCTCGCACGCGAGACCGGCGCTACAAAAGGCGGGGCGAAATTGTTCTTCATTTCGTTGTAGCTTGCAGGATGGTTTTCAGAAGCTCCGCCGTTATCGCGGCGAACTCCGCCATAGCTACTTGCGGGCGCGGATGAATCACGATGTCCCATCCTGATGCGATCTCCTGGCGATGCAGGCGCAGAATTTCGCGGACGCGCCGGCGGATCCGATTGCGTTTCACCGCACCGCCCAGAGCGCGTTTCACGCTCAGGCCGAAGCGGCTGATCTCGCTTCCATTGGGGCGGAGGAAGACGACGAATGACGGGCTCGCGCGGCGCCGCCCCTCGCGGTACACCGCGTCGAATTCGGCGCGCCGTACCAGCCGGCAGGCCCGCGGGTAATCGAGGCGCGCGCGATCAGACGCGCGTGAGGCTGTGACGTCCTTTTTTGCGGCGTCGTGCAAGAACTCTTTTGCCACCCTTGCTTTTCATGCGCGCGCGGAAGCCGTGCTTTTTGTGACGGGCGCGCACGTGGGGTTGAAAGGTGCGTTTCGGCAACGCGGGCTCCTAGGTCCGCTTGAGCGGACATGAACGAAACGACTAGTTTAGGCGAGAGCGCGCGGTGCGGTCAAGAAACGAGGGCTCGTGGAATTGGAAACGTTCTTCGTATCCTTTTGACGGAGCTACAGTCCGTTTGCGGGAAAGCGCCGTGCAAACCCGCCTCGCGTGCGCTGCCGATTAGCCGCGTGCTAGCGCTTGCCGGCTCAGAACGCAGGCCTTCAGCCTCCATTGACCGTCATCCGCTGACCTAGTAGCCTCTAACTCAACAATTCAGCGATCGAACGAACATCCAGCGGCTCGGGGGCGATGTGCGGCATCGGTTTCTTACTCTAACCATATTCTTGGTTTTGTGTTGCCCTGCAACATTCGCTCAAAGCGTTGAGAACTCATTGCTGACGCGAATCGTGGCGAACGATAATCGAACCCCTGCCGGCGAGCTCAAGAACGGCGTTCTCGATCTGCGGCTCGAAATCAGCACGGCTGTCTGGCATCCGGAGGATGAGACCGGTGGTCGCGTCGATGTCTACGGCTTCGGCGAGGAAGGGCGCGCGCCGCAAATTCCCGGGCCTCTAATCCGCGTGCCGCAAGGGACGCAAATTCACATCCGCATCCACAACACGCTGCCGCTCGCGGCAAAAATCTACGGCCTGCATCAGCGTCCCGGAGATTCAAAAGACGCGCTGAACGTCGCGCAGGGCGAGACGCGCGAAGTGCAATTCCTTGCCGGCGAGCCGGGCACTTACATATATTCGGCCGCTACTTCCGACAAAGCTCTTGCGGACCGCGACCCCAGAGACAAAATGCTTTCGGGAGCGTTCGTTGTGGACGCGCCGCAGGCGAAGCCAGACGACCGCATTTTTGTCATTGGACTTTGGACGAAAACCTCGTCCGGCGTTCTCGAAGAGATTGCGGCGATCAACGGCAAAGCCTGGCCTTACGACGAGCGCCTCACGCTAAAACAAGGCGAGCCGGTCCACTGGCGCGTGATCAACACCACAGAATTTGACCACGCCATGCATCTCCACGGCTTCTATTTCAAAGTGGATGGCGTGGGTGACGGCGAGCGCTACGAGCGTTATCCGGAAGACCAGCGGCTCCTCGCGGTGACCGAGCATGTCGATGATGGTCATGTATTCGAGATGACCTGGACGCCGGACCGCCCCGGCAACTGGCTTTTCCATTGCCACATGGTGGTGCACATGTCGCCCTCAGAGTATCTGCATCCGAAAGGAGCCGAGCCTGCTTCTTACTCGCCTGAGCACCAGCACGGCGCGGGCATGGGCGGGCTGGTGCTCGGCATCACTGTGCTTCCGGATGCGAGCGCTGCGCCGGGTCCAGTGGCCGCAAAAGAAGCGCATAAATTGCAACTGGTGATCTCGGAGAATCCGGCGAAGGTCCCGTTCTACACGCTCGAGCTGAACGATCCAAAACTACCGGCAGCGGCCGCGCCAAGTAAGGATAAGCCGCCCAGCCTGCTCGGGCCGCCCATCATTCTCACGCGTGGAGAATCCACGGGAATCGAAATTAAGAACCAAACCAGCGGCCCGACGGCGATTCATTGGCATGGCATGGAGCTCGAGAGCTACTACGACGGCGTTGCCGGGTGGACCGGCTCGGCCCAGCAAATGACTCCGCCCATTGCGCCCGGAACGTCCTTCGTCGCGCGCATGACTCCGCCGCGCGCGGGAACCTTCATCTATCACACGCATTGGCATGATGATAGGCAGATCCTCAATGGCGTCTACGGGCCGCTGATCGTTCTCGAGCCTGGTCAAAAATATGACCCCGAGCACGACCTCGCAATTGTCTTCAGCATGGGCAAATATCCTCCGTTCGGATTTCTCCTGCTGGTGAACGGCCATCCCCAGCCGGATCCCATCGAACTGCATGCTGGAACCCGGTATCGGCTGCGGATGATCAATATCACCGACAACGCCGCGGACCTGCGCGTGCGTCTTACGAGCAACGACGCGCCGATGCAGTGGAAGGTGGTCGCGAAAGATGGCGCCGATCTGCCGCCCGCGCAGTTGAAATTCACGACCGCTGATATGGGAATCACCGTTGGCGAGACGTACGATGTCGAGTACCAGGCCGATACACCCGGCCTGGCCGCACTGGAAATTTGGGAGCCCTCGTTCCCTTCTTCCGTTACGCTACCGCTGCAATTCGCCGCTGCCAAATGACATTCGATCCGGCGGGAAACCCAACGCAAGTCCGGCTAGCCAGCGTGGTGGGCGACGCTCAAAGTAACGCGCTTCTACACGGCCGTCTTGGCCGGCTCCTGATAGAGGCCGATCACATTTCCCGCCGGGTCGCGGAATCTCGCGGTGATCTCGGGCGCGTCCACGCCGATCGGTTGCACGATCACGCCGCCGTTGGCGACGACCACTTCAATCGTCGCAGCCACGCTGTCAACCATGATGTACACGAGGAGCCCTGGGGCTCCAGCAGGTGCGCGGCCCAGCACCCAGCTCCCGCTCACTTCGCCGGTCGTATCGTCGAACGCCGTGCTACCGTCGCCGCGTTTCCGGATTCCCCAGCCGAATACTCGTTTGTAAAAATCGGCCGAGCGCGCAATGTCCGTCGTGGGAATTTCGATGTGGCAGATCTTGCCGTTGCCATAGGTTGGAGCCATAAATTCTCCTTCGCGGCGGCGCCATCGTAGCGCGCTCTCAAGTTCAGATCAATTCTCGAAAAATAGATTTAGCCGGCTGGGTTAGAGGATTTTCACCACGGTTAGTGCAGCAGCGAATGTCACGTGAGACGAGCAAATCGCCGATTGGAATCCGGAAAATCCACGCCGAGTGCAAACCAACAGACAATCCCAAATAACGCAGCGATACCGAGAGCTTGCCAATGAAATTGGGGCTCTGGAGCAGAGTCGGATCGGCCGAGAGCCGTGATTAGCGCCCCAATGAGGAATGTCAAAATCGCAATCCATTGATAGATCCGCAATCCGGCGAAGACGGGCGTCTGTGGCTCGCCCCTGTAAGCCTCCTCTACAAACCTGCCAAGGCCGCTGAGCAGCAGGTAGATTCCCCCAATGAAGTGAACGGGAAAGTGCAGCACCCAGAGCCGCCACATGGCGAGGGCAACATACGCGTTCCAAAGGATGGAGTAAAGTGGGGTTGGATGAATCGGGGAATCGCGCAGGTCAGCTAAACAAGAAACCCTCGACCGCGGATGGAGATATCGAATTCCTATTCGGGGCGACGCTGCACGGCCATGGCAACATCCCTGTACCAGGCAGCGCAATCGTCCAATCGCCTGGACCCACGGTGCTCCGACACAGCACGCTGCCAGCAGCAACCAAAGATCTCTGTGATGGATCGAGACCACGATAGCGCCCGCGACGCCGCCAATCACGCCGCCATAAAAACCGTAGGGGCGCAGAAGCCGGGAAGAGCCCTCAATGAATTGCGCCCACAGAGCCGCCCCGACCAAGGCGCACAATCCAATCGTAAAGAGGGGGTATTCATAGCCGGGCCCAATTAGAATCCCTGCGACAGAAAGGACCGCAAACGCCCCCACGCCCGCATAGACGCCGTGGTTGATCACGCGCAATCGGCCAATGCGCCACTCCTTCCAGGAGTTTGCCACGCTCTCGGTTGCACGCCGGAGTATCTCCCACAGGGTTTCTGGATGCAGCGCAACCAGACCCACAACTGCTCCCGCCAGTACGTCCACAATTGAGTGCATACCCGTCGTGACGCAACTCATGGCAATCGAGATAGCCCATACTCGCCAGAGCCATCGCAGAGGCTTCCAGCGCTCCTCGAATACGCGCGCCGCGAGAATGGCCCAGATGACGTGAAAGGACGGCAACGCGCCCGCTGGAGAATCGAAATCGCGTTCCCAGGCAAGCAATCTGCCAAGAAATGTATGCGGCACAAACGGCCTGGTAGGCGCGATGAACGAGAAGGCCAGGAAGATGGGGAAGACGATAGCCATTGCTAGCCAGGCGCTAATACTAAACCTGCGAAGGCTGCGGCTTGAATTGGCAACGAGCGGAACTGCGATCACCCAGATGTACGTGCTTGCGTACGATGCTTCAGTCCATTCTCTGACTCGGATGTGACGCTCAACGGAAAGATAGGTGCTGATCGCATCGCCGGGTGGACCTAAGGCTAGAACGACCTCGTACAATACCAGCCAGGGTAGAAGAACAAACGCGTAGCACCGCAGCTGATCCCTCAGACCGGGCGCTGTATTGGCATTTAGTGGAAGAATTCCGCACTCGCTGCGATCGACGGCGCCGAATCGCTTCTCGAGGTCCGGCGATTCATATCCCAGCACAAGTGCCGCGCAACCGAGAATTACGAATGGTGTAATGAGCCACAACCCGCTACCCGATCCGGCTGCTATCGCCACACCCGCGCATACGAGGGAGAAGCCCGTGTAAATTGGGTGTGGCATCCAGCGATAGATCCCGCGCTCGACGTAACGAGGCGGTGGAGAGATATTCATCGGCAATCCGCCGCCGTGGATCCACAATGCAATCCAGCCGGTGAGAATAAACGTGGCTCCGAGGGCACAGATCGTGATCCCAAGGGACAGAGAATGGACAAGAGGCCAGCGAGCGATGCTAGATGTGGACTTCGCCCACGCCATGAGCGACAGAGGGATCAAAATCGTGAACAAGAGGACGTACGCAAACTTTGCGGTAAATGAGCGATTCAGTCCGGCCATGTAACGACCTCGTGAATCGCCCAACCGGAACTGCTCGAGTCGCCGTGTCGGAGTTCCGCGCGACTCCGCCATTTACATTCCCGCGCCTCTAGAATTTTGCGGGGAAATAGTCGGCTAAGCCCGGGAATGACAGATAACGCGGTTTCACCCAAACCCCCCTTTCTGAGCACATCTCCAGGGGCTAGCCGCAAGCCGCCATGTCTATTTAGTCTCACTTCGTCTTCATCGATGGTGGTCGCACGACCCAGAATGCCGTTCTGCAGCACGATCCGGCACGAATAAGATCCCTTCCAATCGATCCACACCAACGAATCCGAATCACTCAGAAATCTTCCCCATCGCAACTCTTGGATCGGTAGCTTCCAGGGAGCGAGTGTCATTTCCAGACGCTCCACATATCCAAGACCTTGCACCACTCTTCCGCTACCAAGATTGACGGCGGCACGAGATCTCGGGTGCAAGCACTGCCATTTGATCGAGCCTTCGGTGGATTCGAAGATTTTTGTTTCGAACGGAGGATCCAAGCGTTCCCAAGTCCCAATACTTCCCAGCGCATTCGATTGCCAGTGGATGGTTGCGTCCTTTTCGACGGGCAGCGGCGATTTCTTAAGTGAATACCGGACTGTGGTCGGTTTGCCGGAAATTGCTTCCAACAGGCTCGCATAGCGGATTGTAATTGCACGCCACTTCGCAATTCCGTAGTAGAGAATCGCGGCGTCACCGTTGGGGGCGACACAGTCGGCATACCATTTCGACAGGTGAAAAATGGAGCTGGGAGCCAGAGTCGTCCGCCTTCAGCCCACTGAGCCTAGACTGATGCCAAGTACGTTACGTAAGTCTAAGAGAACGGTCCTAGCAGAGCAACGACTAGTAGAATCTCGAGCGCCAAGAAACTATGCTGCGACACAATGTCCAATACGGTTGAACTGTTGGGAAAGCGCGAGTGGGCCAGTCGGCGTCCGTCCCGACCGCGTGGGCGGGCCGATTTATTTTCGGCCTTTCAAATCCTTGAAATCGTCGCGTACTTTATCGATGCGCTCGCGATACGCGGTGGCGTTGCCATACGGGAGGAAATGCGAATAACGGTCATGCGCGTGCTGGATTCGCCGCGCATGTTTGATCGGGCACCAGTGCTGCTCCGTTCGTCCTGCAATTTCGACCACGTAGGCCAGCAGCCCATTGGCATACGAGCAGTACATGCAATTTAAGCCCTCGAGCGCGTTCAGATATCGCAATTTATTCCGGTCAATGGCCATGTAATCCCTGCGCCGCGCTTTCGGAATGCCGTATACCGGAAAACAAATCGCCTGATATACGGAAACGAAGAGATCGAGCAGCACAAACGGAAAGAAGCAGGCATAAATAAACGGAGCGGTAAGGATGGCGAAGAATCGCGAATGTACGATGTAACGGGCAAGCGAAGTCTTTAGCTTCCTGTGCTCGCGCTTGATTTCTTCGGAGAACCACACCTTGCCATTGCGCAGCTCATAAAACTCCGACTTGATCTCCTCTTCCAGTTTCTCGAGAACAGGCAACTCGACGGGAGGATCGGACTTCTTCGAGCGATCATCGGCCATAACCACCTCGCAAACTTCGGCCAGCAACCAAAATGTTACGCCATTTTTTCGCGCAACCAGCCATCCATTTAGTATGCTGCACGCATTATGCGCCTTCACCAGAGCCTGATTTTTCTAGCCGCGTTAATCGCTGCTGTCTTGGCCGGTTCCGTCGTCGCCCAGGACGCCAAACCAATCGCCGACCGCCTTGCGGCTCAGAACGCGCTTTTCGACGAGCAATACGAGTCGGATATGCGCAACTTTCCCGAACGCGCCACCTCCTACGGCGACTATCGCTACAACGATAAGCTCAACGATTACTCGCTCGCGGCTATTAACGAACGGCACAGGACAGACGAGTCGTTCCTCAGCCGGCTGCAAGCTATCCCGAGCGACGGCTTCTCCGACCAGGATCAACTTTCGCACGACCTGCTCACTCGCGTCCTGCAGCAGCGCATCGCCGATTTCAATCTCAAAGAGTACGAGATGCCGATCAATCAGCAGAACGGCGTCCATACCAACCTCGCCGATTTGCCGCTGGCCGTGCCGCTCGATTCCGTCAAACACTATGAAGACTACATCGCGCGCCTTCACCAGATTCCGCGCGCTCTGAGCCAGAGCACAGAAGTTCTTCGCGCCGGGATCAGCGACAAGCTTATGCCCGTGCGGTTTCTGCTGGAGAAGATTCCGGTTCAGTGCCAGGGCATCATCGACGCCGATCCATTTCTTCTGCCCACAAAAAAATATCCCGCGGAGATTTCGCCCGAAGATCGAAAGCGCTTAACGCAGGAGATTACCGAGGCGGTCAACACCGATGTGATCCGCGCGTATCGGATCTTCTCCGCCTTCGTTCGCACAGAATACGCGCCCAAAGGCCGCACGACGCTCGCGATCATCTCTTTGCCGGACGGCGAGAAGCGCTACGAAAACGATATCTATGGCCGCACGACTACGCACATGTCGCCGGATGAGATCCACCAATTGGGCCTCCGCGAGATCAACCGCATTCAGGCGGAGATGCTTGTGATCGCCAAGAAAGAAGGATTTGACGATCTTGCGTCCTACCGCGCGTCTCTAAAAACCAATCCGAAACACATCCCGACGTCCGCGGAGCAGATCCTAGATGATTTCCGCCGATACATCGCGCAGATGGAGCTAAAACTCCCGGAATTGTTCACCCTGCTCCCGAAGTCGCCGGTGACGGTCGAAGCCATACCTGCGTTTCAGGCGGCCGCCGCTACTCACTACGTCACCGGCACGCCCGACGGCAAGCGCGCCGGCCGCGTGGTTGTCGCGACATCCAATTTCGGTGACCGCTCTTTGATCGACGACGAGGCGATCGCTTACCACGAAGGCATCCCCGGCCATCACATGCAGCTTTCCGTCCAGCAGCAGCTCACCGGCCTGCCGAAATTCCGCCTGCATGGCCTCGGCTTCAACGCGTACACCGAAGGCTGGGCGCTCTACGCCGAGCAACTCGGCAAAGAGGTGGGCCTTTACCAGGATCCCGTCTCCGATTACGGGCGCCTCTCGTCCGAACTATTTCGCGCCGTGCGGCTCGTCGTCGACACAGGCATCCACTCGAAGGGATGGACTCGCGATCAAGTCGTCGATTTTTTCCGCAAGTCCGGCGCCGTCGATGAGCCCACCATCCAGTCCGAGACCGATCGCTATATCTCCTGGCCCGCGCAAGCTCTTGCTTACAAGCTAGGCCAGCTCAAAATTCGCGAGCTGCGCGAACGCGCCCAGAAGGAATTGGGCCCCAAGTTCGATCTGCGCAAATTTCACGACGAGATGCTGGACGGTGGAACGCTGCCGCTCGATCTCCTCGATGCCCGCACGAACAAATGGATTGCCGAGCAAAAATCAAAGTAACGGCAAAGGACGTAGCTGTCATCCCCAGTCCGCCCGAGCGGACGAGAGATCGGCATTTTCCATTATCCGAGGCAATGAGTTGTCAGCGTGCTTCCCAGCTAATTTTCCGGCTCATAAAATAAATCAGGGCCGAAGCGCGCTCGCGCCTCGGCCCTGACCGACAAATCTGCAGCCGCTTAATCCAGTGCGGCGCAGATGGATTTTACTTCCGTGTAGTGTTCCAGCACCTCGTGCCCCATTTCGCGGCCCCAACCGGATTGCTTATATCCGCCAAAAGGAAGTGCTGGGTCGAAGATGTTGTAGCAGTTGATCCAAACCGTTCCGGCACGAAGTTTTGCGGCCACGGAGTGCGCCTTCTTGATGTCCCGCGACCACACGCCGGCGGCCAGCCCGTAAACCGTATCGTTCGCGCGCGCCACGATCTCGTCTGCATTGCGGAACGGGATCGCCGTAACCACAGGCCCGAATATCTCCTCGCGCACAACTTTCATATTGTCGTTGGTATTCACAAGCACCGTCGGCTTCACGAAATAACCCCGGTCTCCGTGGCGCGCTCCGCCGGTTACCGCTTTTGCGCCTTCACGGACGCCGGATTCGAGATAGCCGCAGACACGATTCAGTTGTTCCTCGGAAACGAGAGGGCCCATGTCGCTATCCGGATCGAAGCCCGGCTTCACTTGAATCTGTTCCGCGAGTTTTGCGACGCCATCCACAACTTTGTCGAAGACTTTCTCTTCCACAAAAAGCCGCGAACCCGCGCAGCAGCATTGGCCGTGGTTGAAGAAAATCGCGCTGGCCGCTCCGGGAATCGTTGTCTCGAGATCCGCATCCGCCATCACGATGTTGGGCGACTTCCCGCCAAGCTCGAGCGACACCTTCTTCAAATTGCCTGCCGCAGCCTGAAGTATCAGTTTCCCAACTTCCGTAGAACCGGTGAACGCAATCTTGTCTACATCCGGGTGTGCTGCCAGCGCCGCTCCCGCCGTTTCACCATAGCCGGGGACGATGTTCACCACTCCATCCGGGAACCCAGCCTCCTGAATCAGCTCTCCGAGACGAAGCGCCGACAGCGGAGTCTGCTCGGCCGGCTTGAGAACGATGGTACATCCTGCCGCCAGCGCAGGCCCGAGCTTCCACGCCGCCATGAGCAACGGGAAATTCCACGGAATGATCTGGCCCACAACGCCCACCGGCTCGCGCACCGTGTAAGCAAGAAATTTCGACGGCTCGGCCAGCGTAAGTGGAATCGTGTTGCCTTCGATTTTCGTCGCCCAGCCCGCGTAGTAGCGCATGTGCTCGATCGTCAGCGGCAGGTCAGCAATGCGCGAAATCTTCAGCGGCTTGCCGTTATCGAGCGATTCAAGCTGCGCGAATTCCTCCTGGTGCTTTTCAATCAGATCCGCCAGCTTCCAAATCAACTTGCCGCGGCCGGCCGGCGGCATTTTTGACCACGGTCCGGTCTCGAAAGCAGCGCGCGCCGCCTTCACTGCACGATCGATATCTTCGCGATCTCCTTCCGCGACGTTTGCGAGCACCTCGCCCGTCGCAGGGTTATAGCTTGGAAATGTTTTGCCGGAAGCGGCTTCGACCCACTTGCCGTTGATGAATAATTTCCTCTTTGCGGTCACAAACGCAGAAACATTTGGATCCATCGAAGGTACGGAAACTGCGGTCGCCATAGTTATGCTCCTTTATCTCGTTGTCTCTTGGAAGTCTTCGGCCAGCGCCGTCAAATCGAAAATCCAGTTTCAGCTCGGATCTGGGCCTCTCGCGAGGAGATCCCACCGCTCAGCGTACATCGCGGCGAGATTTAAATCTAGCTCACCGGCAGCTTCATTGAGCCGGTCGCGGTCGAAGTGTTAGCTGTGGTTGCCGCCGGCTAGTTCGCGGACTATTGCGCCTACGAAGGATTTCGCGTCGCCGAAGAGCATTAGCGTGCGGTCGAGGTAATAGAGGGGGTTGTCGATTCCCGCAAAGCCTGGATTCATGCTGCGCTTGATCACCATTACGGTGCGGGCTTTGTCCACGTCCAGGATCGGCATTCCAAAGATAGGGCTCGAATGGTCGCTGCGGGCAGCCGGGTTTGTCACGTCGTTCGCGCCGATGATCAGGGCCACATCCGTTTGCGGAAAATCGCCGTTCACTTCATCCATATCAAGCAGCTTGTCGTAGGGGATGTCGGCTTCGGCCAGCAGCACGTTCATGTGTCCCGGCATTCGGCCCGCTACCGGATGAATGCCGAATTTCACGTCCACGCCGCGTTTTGTTAGCGCGTCATAAAGCTCGCGCACTTTGTGCTGTGCTTGCGCTACGGCCATGCCATAGCCGGGAACGATCACCACTTTATTCGCCGCGGCGAGGATCGAGGCGGCTTCCTCGGCCGTGGCGCTGCGCACGCTGCGCGTCTCCGCCGCGCCGGCATGCCCCGCTTGCTCTTGGCCGAACGCGCCGAACAGCACATTTGAGAACGACCGATTCATGGCCTTCGACATGTTCACCGAAAGAATGAAGCCGGACGCCCCGTCGAGTGCTCCCGCAACGATCAGCAGCTTGCTATTGAGCACGAATCCCATGGCCGCGGCAGAAAGCCCCGCGTAGGAATTCAGCAGTGAGATCACGGTCGGCATATCCGCCCCGCCGATCGGAACAATCATCAGCACGCCAAAGAGCAGCGGAATTCCAATGATGAACGGGAAGAGATGCGTGCGCTCCGGATGCATCACGAGGAGCACGGCCAGCGCCACCGCGATCCCCAGCACTCCCAGATTGACGAAGTTCTGTCCCTTATAAGTGATTGGCCGCTGCGGGAGAATTTCCTGCAATTTGCCCGAAGCCATCAAGCTGCCGGTAAACGTCAGCGAGCCGAGAATCACTTCCATGCCCAGCACCGCCATCATGAACGGTGGAATGTCGGGCGAGCGCAAGTAAAATTCGGACGTGCCGACAAGCGTGACGCACAGCGCGCCGAAAGCGTGGCTGAGCGCGGTCCGCTGCGGCACCGCAGTCATGTGCACGCGGCCGAGCGGCACGCCGATGATCGTACCCAGCACCAGCGCGATGGCGATCCATTTGTAATCCACGATGCCGCGGTCGAGCAGCGTTCCGGCCACGGCCAGCAACATGCCCAACTCGCCGGCCCACACGCCGTGGCGCGCCGTAGCCGGCGAACTCAGCCATTTCAGCGAAAGAATGAACAGAGCGGTAGCGATCAGGTAGGTGATTTCGAGAATATGTTCGCTGGGAAGCATCAGCTCACGGTTTCTGCGGGCGGCTGGATTTGAACATCTTGAGCATGCGGTCGGTGATCATGAAGCCGCCGACAACGTTGCTGGTGGCCGCGACGATGGCGATCGTGCCAAGGATGGTCGAAAGCCTGCTCTTGTGCTCGCCCACCAGGAGAATCGCGCCCACCACGGCAATGGCATCCAGCGCGTTCGTCAGCGACATCAGCGGCGTGTGCAGCAGCGGCGATACCCGGCGGATCACCTCAAATCCGATGAATCCCGCGAGCATGAACACATAAAGACTAGTGATCAAGTCCATCTTCATAGATATTCCCTCTGCGCCATCAGTGTCTCTGCGGTGGCCTTTCTCGGTGTCCTACTTCGCCGCCAGTGCCGGCAATTTGAAAAATTCCCGCACGCGCGCATTCACAATTTCTCCACCGCGCGTCACCAAAGTGCTGCGCACAATTTCGTCCTCGAGGTCGAGATTCAGCTTCCCATCCTTTACCAGATACTGGATAAACGCCGTGACATTACGCGAATACATCTGACTCGCGTGGTACGGCACAGTGCTAGCCAGATTGAACCGCCCGATGATAGTCACGCCGTGCTCGACAGTCGTTTCGCCGCTCTTCGTCAGCTCGCAATTGCCGCCGCGCTCCGCCGCAAGATCCACGATCACCGAGCCCGGCGCCATGTGCTCGACCATGTCCCGCGTCACCAGCACCGGCGACTTCTGCCCCGGAATTACCGCCGCAGTGATTACGACGTCGCTTTCGGCCACCACGCGCCCGAGCAACTCGCGCTGGCGCCGGTAAAAATCCTCGCCTTGCGCCTTCGCGTATCCCTGCGCGTCCTCCGCATCCTTCGTTTCAATCGGCAACTCAACGAATCGCCCGCCGAGGCTCTGCACCTGCTCTTTCGCGGCGGGCCGCATGTCATACGCAGACGTGACCGCTCCGAGCCTGCGCGCAGTAGCAATGGCTTGCAGCCCAGCGACGCCCGCGCCAATTACCAGGACGCGACCGGGCGTAATCGTGCCGGCCGCCGTCGTCAACATAGGGAAAATTCTCGGCAAAGTATCTGCAGCGATCAGCACAGCCTTGTATCCGCAGATCGTTCCCATCGACGAAAGCGCATCCATACTCTGCGCCCGCGTCGTCCGCGGCATAAACTCGATCGAAAACGATGTCACGCCCGTCGCGGCGATCTCTTGAACCGTCTTCAAGTTGCCGAGCGGCCGGAGAAACCCGATCAAAACCTGATCGCGATGAAAGAGAGGAAGGTCGGCCGCGCCCGTCACGTCGTTCGAGCCATGGCAAAGGATCTGAACAATGATGTCCGCAACGCGAAAGACTTCCGCGCGCTCTGCAATTATTTTTGCGCCCTTGGCAATGTAATCGGCGTCGGGATAGCCGGCCCCAATGCCTGCACCCGCCTCGACGACCATTTCAAGGCCCACTTTGGCAAGCAGCGGAACCACGGACGGCACCATCGAGACGCGCCGCTCCCCCGGAAAGATCTCGCGAGGCACACCGACAATCACGAAGCTTCCTCCCGTCAGTTCAAGCTACGTATACCTAGTATCGGCTAAGTTCAGATTTTCAAGATAGGAAAGTCACGGCAGGTGACCCGGCGGCGCGTATCCGTCTTTCCCACGGCTGCTATATTACGCGAATCACGGCTGCGCAGTTTGAAGAAAAACCTTCTGGTTGCTCTCGCTACAAGGTGCAGATTCCTGGATAGTTATCTTCGCAGCCCTATCCCACCGATGCTCAATTTGGGTCAACCAGGTTGACCAGCTTACGGCTGACGTTTTGACGATTCGAGCAGTACGCCCGCTCGATGTAATTCTGTTTTCGGTCACCGCGTTCATCAGGAGTTGGCTATCGGTTTTCTGCCTACGCTACAAATCCATCCTTTGTCGCGTTCCTCGATTACCTCAATATCCGAGTACCCGGCGTTTGTGAAGAGTTCGCGATGCTCATCAACACTCAGAAGCGTGATGCCTGTTCGCGAGGCGTATTTTTCGACGAGCTTCGCGGCCACGGTGTTCGCTCCCTTATAGATTTCCGCGATGAGGATGAGCGTTCCTCCGGGCTTCAGGACTCTGAAGACTTCGCGCATATCGCCGGGCAAATCGGGCCACCAGAAGTGTGTTTCCACGCCCGTGATGAGATCGAACATGCCATCCGGAAACGGCAACTGAGACACCGAGCCATGCCGGACTTCGACGCGGCCGTGTCCTATCCATCCTGCGTTCGTTCTTTTTGTTGCGGCGACGCTCTCGTCGGAATAGTCGACGCCGTACACTTTTCCGTGCGTAGCGATCGCCGCTAACTTACCGACAGTCCTGCCACCACCGCATCCTAAATCGAGGATCGTGTAGTGGTTCTCTATCGTGATGTGCTTCAAGCCCCAATCCGTCAGCTTGGAATGGCTCGCATTCATGCGCCACAAAGTGAATCGGCCCAGCCATCCTGTCGGCTTGCTGCATTGATTTGCCGGTGTATTTCTGCTGGCCACGATTGTCTACCCTCTCGGACAGTCTACCGTCAAATCGAGCACTAACGCACCCACACGGCCGCTGGCGCGTTTATCGGGCTTATACTCTCAGCCGCGCATGTCACTTGCATCCGGCACGAAACTCGGGCCATACGAAATCGTCGCGCCGCTCGGCACTGGCGGGATGGGAGAAGTGTATCGCGCGCACGATCCGCGATTGAATCGCGACGTAGCCATCAAAGTCTCCGCTGCGCAGTTCTCGCAGCGCTTTGAGCGAGAAGCCAAAGCCATCGCCGCGCTGAATCACCCGCACATCTGCCAAATCTACGATGTCGGGCCGACCTACTTGGTAATGGAATTTATCGAGGGGGCCCCCCTCCACGGTCCCCTCCCGCTCGATCAAGCGGTGCGCTACGCCGTGCAGATTTGTGATGCGCTCGCCGCCGCGCACGCCAAGGGCATCATTCATCGCGATCTGAAACCCGCCAACATCCTGGTGACGGCGTCCGGCATCAAGCTGCTCGATTTCGGGCTAGCGCTTTTGAGCCGCGACGCCGGGAGCGGCGAGCGGCCCGCGGACGAAACCGCAGCCCTCAGCATGACCCAGGCCGGCACGATACTGGGCACGGCCCCGTACATGTCTCCCGAGCAGGCCGAAGCCAAGCTCGCCGATGCGCGCTCGGATATTTTCTCGTTTGGCGCGGTGCTGTACGAAATGTTGAGCGGGCGGCGCGCCTTCACCGGCGATTCCGCCATCGCCATCATGGCCGCCGTCCTGCACAGAGAGCCAGAAAGTCTCGATACCTTGCCGGCATTGCAAAGCATTATCACGCGCTGCCTGCGCAAATCGCCCGCGGACCGATTCCAGTCCATAACGGAAGTAAAGGACGCTCTAGTGGCCGCCGGCAGCAGCCTGAGTTCGCCCGCAGCAGTCATTTCCGGCGCGCCAACGGCCCTCTCTGCGCAAAGCTCCTCAGTCGAGCGCGCGCCCTCCATCGCCGTGCTGCCGTTCGCCAACATAAGCCGCGAAGAGGACAATGATTACTTCAGCGACGGCCTGGGCGAGGAGATCATCAATGTTCTGGCCCGCATTCCCGGCCTGAAAGTGATCGCGCGCACCTCCGCGTACGCCTTCCGCGGCAAAGATCTGGACATCCGCAAGATCGCCGAAATGCTCGGCGTGCGCACCATTCTCGAAGGCAGCGTGCGCCGCGCCGGGAGCCGCATCCGCGTCACCGCGCAGTTAATCACCGCCGAAGACGGATCGCATCTGTGGTCCGAACGCTACGACCGGGAAATGGCGGACGTCTTCGCGCTGCAAGATGAGATCGCCGGGGCCATCGCAACAGCGCTGGCTACGAAGCTCGCGGTGCAATCTGATGTCTCCCGCCAACACACGCCCAATCTTGGCGCATACGAGGCTGTCCTGCGCGCTCGCTACCATCTCAACAACGTCACGCCGGATTCGGTGACGCGCGCCCGCGAATGTCTGAAACAGGCTGTGACCCTCGATCCGCAATATGCGCTGCCCCATAGCGTGCTGGGCGGCACTTTCGTCTCCCCTTCCGTTTACGGCATGATTCCGGCACACGAGGCCATGCCTCTAGCACGCGCCGAATACCAGAAGGCGTTGGAGATTGATCCGAAGTTGCCGGAAGCACTCGTCGGGATGGCCGCGATCTGCATGTTCTACGACTACAACTGGAAAGAGGCCGGACGCCTCTTCGAAAAGGCAATGTCGCGTGGTCCGCTCCCGGGCGGAGCGCGCATGCGCTACGGCCAGTATCTCTTTTGCATTGGCCGGCCGGAGGCCGCCATAAAGGAGAGCGAGACTGCGATGCAGGGGGACCCTCTTAACTTGCAACTCCGTTCTCTCCTCGCCTTCGCGCTCATGGCCGCTGACAGGGCTGCGGACGCAGCCAGCGAGTGCCGGCGCGTCCTCGAACTCGACGCGAACTATCGCCTCGGTCAATTCTGTCTCAGCCTTGCTTACGCACAGCTAGGCAAGATCGAAGAAGCGCTGGCTTTCGCCGAGAAAGCGTATTCCAGTGCGCCCTGGGCGCTGGCAACCGCTGGATACGTTGCCGGACTGCTCAAGCGCACTGGCGATGATGGCCGTGCGGAGGCACTGCTAGCGAAACTAGGAGACGGCGCGGCATTTGGAGCTCCGTTCGGTTTCGTCTACTACCACCTCATTTGCTCGGAAATCGAACAGGCCGCTGACTGGGCCGAGAAGGCAATGGAGCAGCGAGAGCCTTGGGTCATCTTTCTGCTGATGCTCCCGCACGCCAAAGATTTGCGGCAAAGCTCCCGCTGGCCCCCGCTGGCGAGAACGATGAATCTACCGGAAGCGATCGGCGAGAGTAAGTCGTAGGCCCGGCACGGCGCACGCAGCTATTCGCGTCAGGAGAAACTCTAAACGTCCGGCCGCGACACAATATCGGGCTGCGACGTTTGTCAGCCATTCGGCTGGCTTCCGAGTCCGCCGCAGTCCAGGACTCATCCGTTTCAGTCCTTGTAGCGTGGTAGGATTACATCCATTCTAAAGACTCACGTCGGAGCCCCAGTAGGAGATTGGAATTGGCGAGATCGGGATCCGTGCCGCTGGAAGCTTACGTCCCGAGTTCCCCCTCGGTCGTCCCAGCTACGAAGGTTACGTCGCGGCACTCCGCGCTCGTTCGCGTCACTCACTGGATTATTACCCTGTGCTTTCTCGCCCTGCTCCTCAGCGGAATTGAAATTTTGATCTCTCACCCGCGCTTCTATTGGGGCGAGACCGGCAACGTGTTGACTAAGCCTCTGTTCATAATTCCGATCCCCTCCTCGCGGAATTTAGTTCCAACCGGCTACGGATACGTGCTGCCGGACCAA
Organism: uncultured Acidobacteriota bacterium; assembly: GCA_963812645.1. Taxonomy (GTDB): domain Bacteria; phylum Acidobacteriota; class Terriglobia; order Acidiferrales; family UBA7541; genus Palsa-147. The sequence goes on along the minus strand of CAWEVU010000005.1, from coordinate 37,581 downwards.
AACGGCTGGAGCCGCTATCTTCACTTTCAAGCGGCGTGGATCGCGGTACTCACCGGCTTGCTCTATGTAATCTACGGTGTCTTTTCAGGGCACTTCCGGAAAAATCTGTTCCCGGCGGGAGCCGATCTTTCGTGGCGGGCGTTGTCGAGCGACATCGCAAACCATTTACGCTTCAAGCGGCCGAGTGAGTCAGAAGCCTGGTCGTACAATGTGCTCCAGCGCCTCACCTACCTGATCGTAATCTTCGTCCTCTTCCCGTTGGTCATCTGGACGGGCCTGGCAATGTCCCTCGCCTTCGTTTCCGCGTTTCCCGCGACCGTCACTTTGCTCGGCGGCCAGCAATCCGCGCGCACGCTGCATTTCTTCGTCTCCGTGGCTCTCGTGCTCTTCCTGCTCGTTCACGTGGTGATGGTTTGTGTCACCGGATTCAGGAATCGCATGAGGGCCATGATCACCGGCCGCGCCGGGGCCAATAAGGACCGCGTATGAGCAAACTCTCGCGCCGCAAATTGATCATTTCCGGCCTCGCCGCGACCGCCGGCGTCTCGAGCCTGGGCGTGGCCGCGCACCTGGCACAAAAATACGGACTGGTGCCGCCCGATAGCGGCGGCATCTGGGGCCTCGGCGAAACGCTGACCTACGCTTCCCAGCGGCTGCTGACCAGGCACTCGCTGGCCCGTGAGTTCCCCAAGAGCAAAATTTCCAACCCGCCGCTCGCGAATGAAATGCCGCCCCTGAACGATGCGTTCAAGCGCCTCCAAGCCGGAGGTTTCGCTGACTGGCGGCTCACTATTGACGGCATGGTCGCCAAGCCCGCCTCGCTTTCGCTGGCCCAGCTCAAGAGCTACCCGTCGCGCAGCCAGGTCACCATTCTCGCCTGCGAAGAGGGCTGGTCGTATATCGCCGAGTGGATCGGCGTTCCGCTCTCCCATGTCCTGAACCTCGTTGAGGTCCACCGGCAAGCCAGATACGTCGTGTACTTCTCCATTGATCCCGACTGGTGGGATAGCATCGATATGGCCGACGCCTTGCATCCGCAAACTTTTCTCGCCTATGGAATGAACGGCGATGAGCTCCCGGTAGGCAACGGCGGTCCTCTTCGCCTGCGGCTCCCTCGCCAGATCGGCTACAAAAGCGTGAAATTCATCACCCACCTGACGGTAACCGACAATCTGAAAAAATTCGGCAAAGGTCTGGGCTCCGCAGAACCGGAAGCCGGCTATGCCTGGTACGCCGGAATCTGACAGGCGTGTCTCAGGCGGGCGGCGAATCATTGTCGTGGATTCTGGCCTGCGAGCCAGCCAATTTTGCGAGATGAGTTGAAGAGCCAGTTGGCGCGAAATGCCACGGCGCCGCGCCGCTATTCGGTTCGAGAGAATGTAGCGTGAGAAGCTTCGCCTTCGCCGAGGGAGACTAACAGCCGTCGCAACTTGGCGCGATCTTCGAGACCCATGCCCACCAATTCAAATCCCGCCTGATGCGAGCGCACAAAGCGCACCACTGCCTGCGCATTGATCGAGCGCATTCCCGCGGGAATGCGGAACGTCGCCGAAGTTCGAACGGCCAGCTGCATATCGCCGCTGACTAGCTCGCTACAATTTTCACCCCCTTCGGTGTAGAGTTTGAGCAAATGGAGACTCACCTCGACAGTCTCGCTCGCGACTTCCGTTATGCCCTCCGCAGCCTTGGCAAAGACAGCCGTTTTTCGCTTATCGCGATAATTGCTCTGGCCCTCGGCGTCGGCGCTTCGACGGTGGTCTTCAGCGTTGTCTACAACGTATTTTTCCACTCGCTTCCGTATAAAAACTTTGACAGGTCGGTCGTAGTCGTTCTGCATGATTTGACCGACGGCAACAACTCGAAGGACCGTCGGTATTTCAACGCGGAAGAGGTGCGCGCCTTCCGCGAACAAAATGACGTGTTCGAAGACGTCATTGGCTACGCCCGCATGCGCCCCACATACGACGACGGCAAGTCCGTTCGATATTTTTCATTCGGAGCGGTAGTGACGGCAAATACTTTCGACTACTTGGGCGTCCCGGCATTGCTCGGTCGAATGATCTCAGAGGAAGACGGTAGGCCTAATGCCCCGCCCGTGTTCGTGATGAATTATCGGCTCTGGCAGCGGGAGTTCGGTGGCGATCCGAAAATCGTAGGAACAGTTTTTATCCTGAACGGAAAGCCAACGACTCTTATCGGAATCATGCCCTTGCGGTTCAACGCCTTCGACGCGAATTTTTGGCTTCCCGTCACCCGCGACTACGGCAGATTACAGATAGCTGGACGTCTCAAGCGAGGTGTCAGTTTGGCTGCGGCGGGAGCCAATCTCAATTCCATTGCGCACCGTTTGCATGAGCCAAATCCAGGTGGGATTTTTCCCGAGGAGAAGTTTGCGATCGTACCGCAGACAATGCTCGACAGTCTTATCGGAGACTTTCGCAAAACACTGTACGCATTGCTCGTTGCCGTTTTTCTGCTGCTCTTGATTGCCTGCAGCAACGTTTCAAATTTATTGCTCGCTCGTGCCACTACCCGAGAAAGGGAAATTGCGATTCGTGCCGCATTGGGTGCAACGCGCGGCCGCATTGTCCGGCAACTTCTCGTGGAGAGCTTTGTGCTGGCCCTGGTCGCGGCAGGCGCGGGTTGCGCGTTGGCATACTTCGAACTGAAGGTAGTTGTCGCGTTAATTCCCGCTGGCGCTCTGCCGGACGAAACGGTCATCGGCATGAACGGGCCGGTTCTTCTCGCGGCTCTTGGTGTGACCATCCTGACCGCTATTTTCTGCGGGCTTGCGCCAGCCATCCATGTGGTTCGAGGTGATTTGCAGCCGCATTTCAGCAGTAGCGGGAAGGGAGTTGCGCTGGGGTTTCGACAGGGAATTCTTCGCGGCGGCCTGGTAATCAGCGAAATTGCGCTGTCGATCGTTTTGCTGGTCGGCGCCGCCCTTTTGATGAAGAGCTTCCTGACTCTCACCCACGTGGACCTCGGATTCGACCCGAAGAATGTTCTCTATTTCGAGCTAAATCTCCCTCCGACTTACAACACGGATATTGCCGGTTCGTTGCAGAGAAAAAACGCGTTGACGCGGCGAGTACTCGAACGATTGCAGGCTCTCCCGGGTGTGACTTCTGCTGCTGAGCTTTCGTTGCCCCCGCCGCTGAAATACGAAAGCAGCGACACGATTATTCCCGGCAAGCCGCACGCGGAGCCTTGGCAGACTAGATTTGAAATGTGTAGCGCGGGTTACTTCAGCACGCTTGGGCTGTCGTTGGTTCGCGGCAGATTCTTTTCCGAAAGTGATGTAGAGGCGGTGAGAAACGTGGTGGTCATAAACGAAGCTTTTGCTCGCCAGTACTTTTCCGGCGAGGATCCTCTTGGCCACAAGGTCAAACTGCAATATCTCGATAGCGCATTTCTTGACGCGCCGCATGACACTTACTTTGAAATCATTGGCATCGTTCGCGACTATAAAACGCGCGGCTATGACAACCCATCATGGCAAGATTTTCCGCAAGCGTTTATCCCGTACAGCCTCGCGGGATTTAATTGGCGGACTTTTATGGCCCGCACTACCGTTGATCCGACCTCACTGTTGAGAAATATGGGCCAGGAAGTACGCGAACTCGACCCAGGGGTTCAAATATCTACGTCCGGCACGCTGGAGACTTCACTGCAAGAATTCTACCGTGGACCGCAATTTCAGTTCGTAACGCTTGCGAGTTTCGCCGCGATCGGGTTGGTCCTCGTGGTAATCGGCATTTTCAGTGTGATGGCCTACATGGTCTCGCTTCAAGCCCGCGAGATCGGTATTCGCATGGCTCTCGGAGCGCAGCAATCAAATATTCTGCGGCTTGTGCTTTTCAACGGTTTCCGCCTGGTTGCGTCCGGGATTCTAGCTGGACTTCTAGCGAGCTACGCGGTCACAGGCTTCCTGGTCAGCCAAATTCCGGGTGTTTCAGTCACTGACCCATGGGCACTCTCTGTCGTCGTGGCGATTGTTCTATTGGTAGGCCTAGCAGCGTGTTTCTTCCCTGCGCGCTGCGCCGCCGCAATCGATCCTCTTGTCGCCATCCGTTATGAGTGATGCATCGAACCTTCGCTGTAGCAAACGCGTCTCCGGAGAATACCGCTAGGAGAGTCAGGTGGCGCGGAACGGCGTAGAACAGAGCGGGGAGCTATTCCGTTCGAGAGAATGTGGCGTGAGAAGCCTCGCCTTCGCCCAGCGAGACGAGTAACCGGCGCAGCTTGGCGCGATCTTCGAGGCCCATGCCTACCCATTCGAAGCCGGCTTGATGCGAGCGTACGAATCGCACTACCGCTTGGGCATTGATCGAGCGCATTCCTGCGGGAATGCGGAAGGTGGCGGAAGTTCCGACGGCGAGCTGCATATCGCCGCTGACCATCCCGCCATCGAGACTCAGCACATTGATCGAGAGCGATTGCTTGCCCTGCGCCGAGCTGACCACCGCAGGCACCGAGTGCGACAGACGCACGCGGCGATACCGGCGATGCCGCACAAAATCGCGTTCCGGCCGCGGATCGAGCGGCGCGAGCGCGAGCACAGCCGCGTCGAGCCCCGACTTTGGAATGAACGCGCGCAACCATTCCGCGTCGATCTTCGCCAATGCCTGCGCGACAGCGGTACGGATCTCGTCAGGATAAGCCCAGCCGAAAGTTTTTCGATCTTCCAGGAAATGGCGCAGACGCTCAGCGGTGCCCGGCGCGCGAATCCGTCCCAGCGCCTCGATCGCTTTCACCCGCAGGAATTCAGAACTTCCCGGCAGCGCTTCGCCTTCCACAATCTTCAAGAGCTTGTCGGAAGTCTCCGGATCGCCGCACATGCCGATCTCATCCACCGCGAAAGGCATCACCAACGAATCGAATAAATCGAGCACGCTTACCAGAACGCGTCCCCGCTCTGGAGCGCCAGCGATCGCGAGCTGCCGCACTACCGCATCTTGGAACGAACGCTGCCCTTCGCTCAATCGCGCGGGAAGATATTCACCAAGCGCCATAGGATCAAGCCGGCTGAGCAGCCCGACCACGCTCGCAGCCTTCGACAGCGGATCCGAGCGCAGCGCCGCGCGCAGAGGTTGCGCGCATGGCTCCCCGATGGCTTTCGCGAGTTCCACAACGCGCTCGCGTTCATTGCGCCGCGTGGTGCGCGAAAGACGAATCGCCAATTGTTCCGACGACGCCTGCGGCACGCGCCGCAAAACATCCGTAAGGCTCGCGTCCACCTTGTCCGAATTCACCGCGTCATCAATGAATTCCGAAACGCGATTTTCAATCCCCAGACGCGGGCGCAACCCCTGCACCCAGCTCGGCCGCACAGCCTCGAGCAAATTCAGCGAATCGAGCGCCTGAATCATCGCGCGGTAATAACGCCGCGACGCCGCCTCCTGGCTCAGCCGCACAAACGCCGCGCTCAGCAGCGATTGCAATTCCTGTTCGCGCTCTTCCTGCATCTGCTTGCCGATTTCGGCAAGCGCAGTCTGCAAGCGTTGGCTGGCCGCCCGGCTGTAAAGTTCAGCAAGTTGCCCGAGCCCTATCGCCGCCTTGCGCCGCGCCTCAGAATCCTTATTGCGCACGCACGCGGCATAGTGCAGCAAAATATCGCCCGCGGCATCGGATTCGCCGCGGCCGAGCAGCTCTTCGACGAATTGCTGCACGTTCCGCGGCGGAATGCACCAAGCCTCGGTCGACAGCAGCACCTGCTTCTTCCCCGACTCAGGAACCTTGGCCCAGAATTGCCGGTCGAGCAAATCCGCATGCGACTCGACGGCGATCCCAGCCTTGGCCATTTTGTCTTCGCGCGCGCGCAGCATCTTGCGCAGCGTCTCGACTTCCTGGCCCATTTTGTCGAGCAATTGCCGCACAGCATTCACGCGCACTTCGCCGCGCTGATAGCGCTCCAGCGCAAATCGAATCGCCAGATCCTCAGCCAGGCGCACAAGCGTGGTGCCGTCAAGTTTGGCTTTCGGCGCAGTAGCCATCACCCCCGCAAGCGCCTGCCGCAAAGTCACCTGCGCGTTCTGCGGCAGATGCGCAAGCTTTGCTTGCCATGCGGTAGCGTCGAGATTCTGGGTATTGCCGTGCCCCTGCGTCGCTTCGCCGAACTGCGCCAGCAATCGCAGCAGACTATGCATCTCCGTTTCGCTGAGAGGCAGCGGTTCTTGCGAGACAGCACCCGCTCCGCTGCCGCTACCCGTGCCGCTTGTGGCTAGCCCACCGAAGAATCCGAATGAGCCGCCGCCGGATGGAGCGCCATTCCCTGCGCCTGTGCCGGTTCCTTTCCCGGCGCCGCCGCCCGGCCCTGCTGCGCCTCCGCCGCTTGGTCCGGCGAACGATTCTGTCCCGGCGCCCGAGCCGCCGGGATGCGCGGCGCCTTCAGCCGCGGCGATCAGTTGGATCATTTTCTCCGGGCTGCGGAACCATTCCTGAATCTGGTCGGAATCACCGCCCAGCGTGCGCACAGTCAATTGCGCGGCAACGCGTGCTTCGGAATAGGCGGAATCCTCCGCCACGAAGCGAATCTCATTCACTCGGATCGACCCGCTCGAATTCTTCCCCGAAAACTCGCTAAGCTTCTCCGCCAACCCCGAAGCCTTCGACCCGGTCTCCATAAACGCGCGAATGAACAACGCGAATTCGTGGCGCTCCAGCCCGCGCCCGAAGCAAATGCTGGCAATCCCGGCAGCACTCAATAAATTGGCAAAACTTCGCTCCGCAGGGGTAGTCTCCAGGGGCACCCCATCGAGCAAAAGCTGCGATCCGGTAGCCCCCAGGAGCAAGCCGGTCGGGCCAGCCGCGGATATAGCCTCGCTCAATTCCTCAAGCGCAGAGTCAAATTGGGCCGCCGAGCGCACGTGCTCCAATCCATACAACCGGGCGAACTTCAACAAAACATTGAGGCTACGGACAAAAGCGCGTGCGTTCGGTATGGTCGTTTCGCTGGGCATCTAGGACACTTCGGCTACGTGCAATTCACCTGCCTATGGGAAATAGTGTACTAGGACTATCGGCGAGGAAAATGGTACGACCGTACTATCGGTGCGTAACATACATTTGCGAGTCGCCCGCACCGTCCGCACGGCCAGGGGTCAGGGAGCCTTGTATACAGGGACCAAGAAGTACGCCTCGTAATTGATTTTGCTGGAGTTACCGCAGGCTTGGATTTCCCAGTAAATGGGCGGCGCGGAAGCCAGATTCGTGGTCGGCTGATCCGCGGGAACGTGAAATTCCACCGGAATTTCGGCGCCGGCGTACCCCGCGAGGCGCTCGCGATCGAGTGTGGCCTCTTCCTTGTAGAGCTCGTAGCACACCACGCGCGTGGAACGATTCTGGCCGCTGCCGGTGGTTACGTATTTTTCTTGGACGCACCGCAGCGTGAGCGTCAGCGCGTCGATATCCTCCACGTGATGCGGCGCACGCAGCCGCGCGCGCAGAGTTCCGCCCAGAGAGTAGGGGAACGAATCGTAGCTCAGGAAGCTATTGCCGTAGCGAATCAGGTCCGCCAGCATCTGCAGCCAGCGGTACCAGAAAGCGAGGCCGGCCAGAGCGAACAGCGACGCAAATATCGCAAAAATCATCGCGCCGCGGACATTCAGTCCAATCCAAAAAAAGGGAACGAGAAACGCGGACCACAGCAGCGCGGCGACCAGGCGCCCAATCATGGCATCGAACGCCGAGAAGGCCACGCCTTCCTGATGCCAGTGAAAATCGTACAGCCACGGTTCGCCGGGCCGCTGCGCCGCGGCGCTCATGTAACGCCACTTCCGCGCGACTCCCAGCAGGCCATGAGTCAGAAAAAATGCGCCGGCAAGAAAAAATAGCGCACCGAAAATGCCGACCACCACATAGGGAACGTGTTTGCCTACGTTGACGACGCGCAAGGCGGCCAGAATCATCCCCACCCCGACTGCGAGGAAGGGGAGACCGAAGAAAGCCGCGCCCCAGCCGTTGACGGTCGTGGCGCTCTGCGTGGGATGATTTTCGAGAATGGGCGCCGAATTCGAACTCAGCGCCGGATCGAGCGTAGGGTCGGCGATTTCGCGCGTGAAGGTAATTGTCATGGCGCCTCTTTCCTAAGTTTGTGCGGCGCGCTGGATCAGAGCAATGGGACTTTGCCGAAAGGGTAATGGCCGAAACGTGGAGATTCAGAACCAGTCGGGAAAGTTCAGCTCCGCCAGGCCGCGGATTCGGTAAAACTAGAATTACGCGTCGCAGATTTTCTGCCTGCCATATTTTCCCCTTAGGGGCGGGGCTTGCTCCGCCCGCTCTTCGCAATGCCTACCGGGATGTCTGCCACGACCTCCTCGCAAATCGGTATCGCAATTCCGGCGTCTCATCGGCCTCGCGGACAAGCACGATATCACCAAACTCAATGAAAACTGAAAACGTCAAAACTGGGAGAAAACCGCCGGCAAGCTGCCGGCGCTACAAAGGAGAATTTGGCACCCGCAGCAAGCGCTGCCCTGCGAGAACACAGCGAACGCTCGCCGCGCGTGTTTCGCGCCGCGCAAGACGTGACTACTGAGGAAGACCCATGCGCTTGATCAAATCCGCGTACCTCTTATCCGATCGCAGCGAATTCAACTCGGGCAGAACCTTGATGTAAGCCAGGAACCCGCTCTTCTGAGCGTAGCCCTTTTCCAGCCAGGCGAATGCCTGATCTTTCTCCTCAAGCAGCGCGTAATCCAACGCCGGGAACACCGGATCGACATACGCGTGCTTACTCAGTTCCACCATCTGCTCCACATCCCGCCGCAACGCTCCCTGATATCCGCCTTTCGCATACGCCTCTTGATTCGCCTTCACCAGCGCGATCCCTGCCGCATCATTGTTGCCCGCGACCTGCTTCATCCACTCGTCCAGCCACAGGTCGTATTGTCCCAACATGCGGTATGCCGTGGAGAGGTGGTTATGCGCGTTGGCGTACGTGGGATCGATCTCCACGATCTTTTTGCACTCTTCGACGGACTTCGCGGGCTCCCCGGTATAGAGATAGGCCTCGCACAAATTGTCGAGCGCGTTCATGTTCACCGGATCGAGGGCGATGGCGCGATTGATATTTTCGATCGCCTCGTTCATCCGCCCCAGGTATTCGAAATGAATTGCGTAAAGGATGTGCGCCCGCGAGTTGTTCGGATCGAGCTGCAGCGCACGCTCAAATTCGCGCTCGGCGTCATCCCACTTCCAATCGTCGTCGTACGCGATCCCCAGCAATGCGTGCGCTTCGGGGAGCGCCTCGTCGATCGCTAGCGCCTTTCTTGCCTCGGCCATGGCTTTGGGCTTGGTCTCGGCAGCCGGCACGGCGGTATACACGGACAGGACGTCGTAGTATTCCGCCAGTCCGATGTGCGCCTGCGCGTAATTCGGATCCTTATCAATGGCTTGCTGGAAGTAGTCCTTCGATTTCGCGATGCCCTCCTGCGTGCGCTTGTCCCAGTAGTAACGGCCTTTGAGATAGAGGCCATACGCTTCGGAGTCGTTGGTGCCGCCTTTGGCCAGCTGCGATTTCTGCTCGCCGGTTAATTTCTCCCGCAGGCGCGCGGCGATCTCATCGGAGATTTCGCGCTGCACCGCGAGCGCGTCGGAAACTTTTCTGTCGTATTGCTCGCTCCACAGGCTGCGATTGTTGCGCGTGTCCGTCAGCTCCGCGCTGATGAGCAAGGAATCGCCATGCTGCGTCACCCGGCCGGTGACCACCGCGGTCACTTGCAGCTCGGTGGCGGCCTTCTGCAGATCCACATCCTTCGATGTGTAGCGCATCACGGAACTGCGCGGCCGCACCGTCAGATTCGGCAGCCGCGAGAGGCTTCCAATCAAACTCTCCGTCAGCCCGTCGCTCAGGTAATCCGTGTTCGGGTCTCCGGTCACGTTGGTAAAAGGAAGTACCGCGAGCGTATCAATTCGCGCGCCCGACCCCGGCGAAAGCCAGCGATAAGCCGCATAGCCAAGCGACGCCAGTATCACGATGATGGCCGCAACGCCCGCCAGGAATGCCGTCTTGTGCCGCGCCAGCAAACCAACTGCGATCCGTGTATCGGAGCTGGTGCCCGCGCTCGCCGTTTGCGCGACGGCCGCGGATGCCGCGGACGAAGACTGGACCGCCTGAACTGCGGCGGAAGAATCCGCAGAACCCACGCCGGAGCGCCCCGTATCCGTATCGCGTTTCAGCCTCTGCAAATCCGCACGCATCTCCGATGCGTGCTGGTAACGCAGGTTGCGATCCTTCTCCAGCGCCTTGGTGATGATTTCATCCAGTTTCGCCGGCAGATCCGGATTCAGGCGCACCGCCGGAGTCGGCGCCCGTTCCAGAATCGCATTGAATGTGACGCCGGTGCTCTCCCCGCGAAAAGGCAATTGCCCGGTGGCCATTTCATAAAGCACCGCGCCAAACGAAAACAAATCCGTGCGCGCATCCAGCTCCTTCGCTCGCACCTGTTCCGGCGACATATACGCAACCGTTCCCAGAGTGCTGCCCGGACTGGTGAGCTGATCTGCCGCCACTTCCTGCGTTCCAAGCGTGTCCGCGCTGGCCGCGGCATTTTTCGTAGCGCTTACTTTAGCCAAGCCAAAGTCCAGAATTTTTGCGTGCCCGCGCCGTGTCACAAAGACATTTGCGGGCTTGATATCGCGGTGAACGATGCCCTCTGCATGCGCCGCATCTAGCCCATCCGCAATCTGGATGGCCAGGCCGAGCAGCGTCTCCAGCTCCATCGGCCGCGCGCCGATAAGATGCTTCAGCGTCACGCCATCCAGATACTCCATGACGATGAACGCCTTGCCGTCTTCTTCGCTGATGTCGTAAATCGTGCAGATGTTCGGATGGTTGAGCGCCGAAGCGGCCTGCGCCTCCCGTTGAAAACGCTCCAGTGCCTGATGGTCTTTGGAAAGATTTTCCGGCAGGAATTTCAGCGCCGCGAAACGGTGCAGCTTCGTATCCTCGGCCTTATACACCACCCCCATACCGCCGCCACCAAGCTTCTCGACGATGCGATAATGCGAGACAATCCGGCCAATCAAACTCTCCGAATCCGCCATTTCGCGCCGATTCTATGTTTCGCGTCAATTCAAGTCAATCAATCGCACGGCAAGCCGGCACCACAATCCACCCCCGCGCTCCCGCTTTTCGGTGGCCCTGCCCACCGTAGCCTCGGCGCAGGTGGGAGCCCCCACATTCATGTGGGCGGAGGAGCGCTTCAGCGTCGGCTCCGCGTAGGGGCAGGGGTTCACCAGCGGCCCGGTGTGGATTTGGGTTCGCGGCCGAACGCCAGCGTTCCGGCCTTTGGAGAGCAGCTCCCGCATTCATGCGCGGGACGAAGCGCTTCAGCGCCGCGCCAGGGAGGGAGCCCCCGAATTCATTCGGGGGAGGAGCGCTTCAGCGCTCCGGAAAATCCTCGCTCCAAACGATGCGCTTCAGCGCTGGCTCCTTGAAGCTACGTCTAAGGCATTCCGGGCATGTGTGAGCTCTACGATGTATTGTCGGGGTACGGCTTTAGCCGCTGAGGTTCGTCCTCTCACGCTCTCGCCAACACCCTTTCGGTCCCGCCCTCTCCTCCACTCTACCCAATCCGTTTCATTTTCTCCCAAATTCACACGCGCTCTACCCAAATTTCCGATTTTCAGAATTAGTACCATTGACCTACGATTACCGAAACGTTATACATCCTCCTGCAGCACACAATCTCAAAGCGCAGACCGGCTCTCCAAAGCAGCCGTGATCCGCGCCAAACAACTTGGAGGATGGATTCAAAATGCCTGGCAAGAATGTCGCGAACGTCGGCCTTTCCCGAGCCTCGAGCCCCCAAATTCTAATCGGGAAGCCCACGATTAGAAGCGCACGTAAGTCATAGAAAACAATAGGCCGCGACACACTCTAATCGGGAAAAAACACTAGTTTTTAATTCACAATTTCGCACCCCGGCCCAACGGATCAAGCCGGGAGCCGCACTTCCACCTTGGTGGTATCCAATACGCCACGGACTTGGCGGATGATCTGATTGGCCCAAAGCTGATTGCTGAGGACCACCAGGGACCCATTTTCGAAATCGCAGATGGCGCAGAAGAGGTAATTCGCGAAGGCGTGGTGGTAGGCATCGGCGCCCTGGCGCGAAAGTTCTTTTTCGAGCGCAGGGTCGCCTGCCGCGGCCAGAGCGCCGGCGCGTGCGCCGAAAGTTTCGGCTTCGAAGCGGGCCAGCAATTCTTCAAACTGGGCCGGCTCCGGCGCCGGAATCACGATGCAGCGGGTCTCGGCCTCGCGGAATTTGATGCTGTGCGTAGTGCAGAAATCGCGGACGCGATCCAGGTGGCTGTAGAAATCGAGCGCCCAGGGATCTTTCCCGGCCAGCGCAGGCAGGATGCGGCTCCAGGTTTTAACGCCCTCCTCGCCGCGGATGGGTTCGCGATCGATCCCGGGATCCACAAGTTCAATGCTAATGGCTTTGACATCAGGGCCAAGATCGAGAGGTTCCACATCGAGTAGGTTCATTCAGTCGCACCGAGACTTACCGCAGAGACGCAGAGGACGCGGAGCAACCATTTATCACGCGCCGGCGGCTTGGCTACCTGTGGCCCCGCCGAAGCGCTTTTCGAAATCGGCCGATTGCTTGCGCACTTCCAGCCAATCGAAAAACGCGTCGGGGGTTTCCAGCCAGATGGCGAACCATTGGGCGATTTCTTCTTTTTCGGCGCGCTTGGCTTCTTCCACTTTGTGATTGCGGGCTATCATCTCGGCGCGGCGGCGTCCCAGCCGGCCGACTTCGCGGGCGCGCTCCACGGCGGCATGCTCGCCATCGCTTTGAAACTTTCGCAGCAGCTCATCGAGGCGAATGATGCACATCTCGGCTTCTTCGAGCGTCGAGAAATGCAGAAGATCGTGGAATTCCTCTTCGTAGATGCCTTCTTCATCCACGTGCGTGGACCAAATCACGCGCAACCCGGCATCTTCGAGCACGGTGACGATGTACTCGGGCGATGTGCTGGCTTCAGGGCCGGCAAGAACGATCATCTGCCGCCGGATCTGCTCGATTTCGGCGGGCGTATAGCGCTCTTTCGCCAGGCCGCGCGCCGCTTCAAGGATCAATTCCTTCTTGGTTGTCTCCTTGAGGGGATGCGAATTTTTTTCTTTGTGCGTCACGATGGACTCCGATGCCGGTTTGGGCCGCCTGAGCATCCCGGCGCGGCGTTGGCGCCGGATGAATCGTTCTCGAGGCGCTTGCGGTAGCGCGTCACGTTGCGATTGTGCTCCGCGAGCGTCTTGCTAAAGAAATGGCCGCCCTGATCGTTGGCTACAAAATACATGAAATCCGTCTTTGCCGGCGAAACTGCCGCCCGCAGGGACGCCTCGCCGGGATTGGCAATGGGCCCCGGCGGGAGCCCTGCATGCCGGTAGGTATTGTACGGCGAATTGACCTCCAGGTCTGCGTGGTGAACGATTTGCGTCGGCCGCCCGGCGAGAGCCAGGGCGTATTGGACCGTGGGGTCGCATTGCAACGGGTACTTCTTGCTGAGGCGATTGTAGAAAACGCCTGCAACGAGCGGGCGCTCCGAGGCGACCGGCGTTTCGCGCTCGACGAGCGAAGCGATGGTGACGATCTGCTGCGTTGTCGCCGCGGGGTTGGCAGGATCGGGATTCAGCGACGCCCAAACCGTGCGGAAGTGGCGCACCATGGCGTCGGCGATTTGCTGCGGTGTGGCGCGGCGCGTGAATTCATAGGTCGAAGGGAACAGAAATCCTTCGAGGCTCTTCGCGCCCGGGTCCAGATCCTGAATCGGCGTCGGATCGCGAGCGACCTTCAGGAAGTCTTCGCGATTGGCCAGGCCTTCGCGCTCGAGCGCGTCGGCGATTTCGAACATCGTCCAGCCTTCAGTGATTTGCACCGAGTGGACGTAGATATGGCCTCCGGCGATTTTCCAGAAGACTTCGCGTTCGTTCATCGAGTGATCGAAAAGATATTCGCCGGCCTGCAGCGAGCGATTGAGATGCCAGCGGCTCAGCAGATCGAAAGCCACGGCGTTGGGTATGACGCCGTTTTCGCGAAGGATTTCGGCGACGTGCCAGCGCGAAGTGCCGCGCGGAATGTCCACGAAAATCGAGCTTCCGGAATAGCCTCGATAGAGACGGCTGATTTGATGATCAAGCCATGCGGAGAAGCCGCCGATCGCGGCGATGAAGAGAAGCAGAAGGAGCCCGAGGCGGCGCATGCGAGATTATTTCTCCCCTCGGCGCGATGCGCTGCGTTTGAGAGGCTCGCGCGCGAGATAGTCGCGAAGCAGAATTGCTGCGGCCAGGTCGTCGGATTCGGGGGCGGTGGCGCGGTCGTCGCGCTTGGACGCGCGCGCGGTTTCCGCGAGTTCCTGGTGCGCGGCCCAGCTGGTGAGGCGCTCGTCCACAAGATCGACTTCGATGCCGAGTTCTTTTCTTACGCGCGCGGCGAAGCGGGCGGCTTCTTCAGCCATTTCGCCGGCCGTGCCATCGAGATTGAGCGGATAGCCGACGACGATCCGCCGCGCGCCATGCTGCCGCGCGATTTCGCGCAGACGGTGAATTACGTCGCGGCGATTTTTGCGCTCAAGGATTCCTGCGGGTCGCGCCGTGATGCGAAGCTCATCTGTAACTGCGAGCCCGATGCGCCGCCGGCCGTAATCAAGTCCGAGCACTCGGCCCGGAAGCGCCGCGATTCGCGGGCCAGCGGACTTTGCAGCCCGCACTTTCTTGGTAGCTCTGGCGTCGAGCGCAGTTCCCATCGATTTAATTATACGCGAGGAGGGATTCGAGCAAGGTTCCACACGATGTGCGAGTGCTGACTCAGGCAATTTGGGCTGCGGCGATTTTCAGGCGGCTACCGCCGGTCTTGGTAGCGCCGGCGTCCCCGCCGGCATCCGACGAGCAAAACCCGCGCCATCACCCGGAATCATCCGCGGATTGCACAACACAAGCCGACGTGTTTATTTAACGCGGCAGTCCGCGCATCCACGAAGCTCTTGTTGGCTCTTGCAGTCGTAAGATGCCGGCCCCTCGCAGATCGGGGTAAACAGTGACGCCGGCGCTACTTAGCCCGGCCGCGGGTGCCGTCTTCCCAGAGTTTTGTGAAATCCATTTGTTTCATTTGTTGGTCGATGCCGGTTTCTTTCATCAACGTTTCGATTTCGGCGCGGGATTGGCGCTTGCCGAGGCGTTGGGGGAAATCGGCGATCCCGAACGCGGCAATGGCTGCCAGCGCGACGTGCTTCTTTAACTCGGCGATATCCACTTTGTCGAAAGTGTCGGAGGCGGCGTGATAGTTGAGCATGTAGTTGGCCGGCTCCTGATTGGCCACCAGCGTCGGGACGCCTTCGAGCAGAAAATCGAAATTGTCGGTGCCGATTTCGGCGTCAAAGGTGATGTCGTTGGCATGGAGTGATTGCGTGGGCTCGAGCGCTTGCTTCACGGCGTCGGCTACGTCCTTGCGGCCGCTGAGCGAATAGCCGGTGACGCGTCCAACGCCGGAATCGAAAATGATCGCGGCATCCATCTGGTCAAGTTCGTTGCGATGCGCGCGGGCGTAGGCGGCCGAGCCCAGCATGCCCTGTTCTTCGCCGGTGAAGAGCACGAAGCGAATGGAGCGGCGCGGAATCGTTCCCGTGGCGTGAATCACGCGCGCGGCATCAATTACCATCGCGGCGTTGCAGCCGTTGTCGAGCGCGCCCGTGCCCAGCTCCCAGGAATCGAGATGCGCGCCGAGCAGGACGAACTCATCCGGCTTATCGCGCCCGCGAATTTCGGCGACGACATTTTCCGATTCGACGGGGCCGGTGATTTTATTGGGCATGTCAAAGTGGACTTGCACCGGCACGTTGGCGGCGAGAAAGCGGGCCATGCGTTCGGCGTCTTCGCGGGCGAGCGTTGCCTGCGGGAGCTTTTCGATTTCGCCGTTCGCGGAATTGGTGTGACGGTAAAGCAGAAGATTGGGGCGCGTGGACATCCAGAAGATGGCTACAGCGCCCGCGTTCACGGCGCGATCGATGACGAGCGGGGCGCGCTCGTATTCTTCGAAGAGATCGTCCCAGGTGATGAGAAAGTTCTGATGAACCAGGATGATTGCGCCTTTTGCGGCGCTGCCGGCTTTGGCGAAGCCGGCTTCATCGCCGGCGCCTGCGTCAACGACATTGGCGGTGATGCCGCCGTCAGGAGTTGCGGGCGACCAGCCCACGGAAACGGCGCGCACGGGAAAAGCGCCCGGCGAGAGAATTTCGATGTGCGTTTTGCCTTCGCTCCAGCCGGTGGGCATAGTGAATTTTTCGGTGTGGACTTCATCGACACCCGCGTGACGGAAGGCCTCGACGCCCCAGCCTGCGGCTTTTTCCGCCGCCGGTGAGCCGGAGACGCGCCCGCCGATTTCATCGGTCAGATGGCGCAGATTTTCTTCGAGCGGCGAAGGGCCCTCGGCGCTGCGAATCATTCCCGGTGCGATGTCGGCGCAAGTATTCGCGACCGAGCAGGTGTGATCGCCGGGCGGCGGCTGCAGCGGCGCCGGCTTCACCGGCGGAAGTTGTGCGTGTGCGGAGAGCGCGCAAAGACCCAGCGCGCAGAGCAGGATCGAGAATTCGCGCATCGACGGAAATCGCATCGGCTATGTCCCTCGCCGCGAATTATAAGCGAGGGGTGCTGTGGCTGACAGCAGATAGCGGAGTAGGGGGGCGGGTTTACCACGCCCCCGGGGTGGCTTTGGGTTTTCGGTGTTCGTGAAAAAACCGGTCGGAAAAACCAGCCGGAAAAACCAAAACCCAAATCCAAACCGGGCCGGTAGTGAACCCCGGCCCCTACAAGCGTACAATCGGCGCAATTAATGTCGAGGTCACCATTTCCGGCATGAGCGAATTTCAAGCAGCGTCGCAGAAAATTGGGCCTAGCCGTTGGTTCCATTTGCTTGCGCTGGCCATGATCGCGGCCGGGGCTACTTGTGCATACAGGACAATTTCTACCGCCATCCATTCAATGCAGAACGGCCTCACGCGGGCTATTTTTCCGGGAGAGGTGACCGTTTCCTTTTCCGCACCGGGAGAGTACGAGATCTACTACGAAAATATCTCTGAGTTCGACGGGCGCGTATTTGACACGGGAAGCCGCGTGCCCGGCCTGGCTTTCACGGTGACCGACAACGAAACCGGCGAGACGATTGCGGTTCAGCGGCCGAGCATGTCGGAGAAGTACGAGATCAACGGCCGCAGGGGACGTGCGGTCCTGCAGTTTCACGTCGCCAGGCCGGGCAGTTACAAAATTGCCGCGCGCTACGATGACAACGAGCAGCATGAAGAGGCTGTATTTGCGGTGGGAAACCCGCATATTGCCCGCTTGGCGGTGCTGATCATCGGAGGAATTTTCTGCATTCTTGCTTTCGGCGGTGGGTCAGTGTTGGTGATTGTCCTGATCGAGACTTGGCGGTATTCCTCGAAGCGAAAGTTGCAGGCGGCGGCTACGGTGCCCGGTTCGGCCGCGCCGCCC
Organism: uncultured Acidobacteriota bacterium; assembly: GCA_963812645.1. Classification (GTDB taxonomy): domain Bacteria; phylum Acidobacteriota; class Terriglobia; order Acidiferrales; family UBA7541; genus Palsa-147. Next base: position 20,090 of record CAWEVU010000005.1, on the reverse strand, counting down.
TTTTAGGGCGGTTTATGCTGCGACGATGATTACTAAGATGCCGTCCTAAAAGGGCGGCGCTACATTTTGGAGTCGCGTGACATTCCTTCTAGCACCTTATCGGTGACGCGGGCTACCTGCACCATTTCGGCTACGTCGTGAACGCGCACGATGTGTGCGCCCGCCAGGATACTCGCCGCTACGGTTGCCGCCGTGCCCCAGATGCGGTCTTCGGGCGGCTTGCCGTCCAACGTTGTGCCGAGGAATGTTTTTCGCGATGTGCCGATTAAGATCGGGAAGCCGAGGCTTGCAATTTCACCGAGACGCGCGATCAGCTCGTAATTTTGCCTGAAGCTTTTGCCGAAGCCGATTCCGGGATCGACGATGATTTGTGATTTCGGGACTCCGGCTTTGCGCGCAATGGCGATCGATCGCTTCAGGCCGCTGAGCACGTCGCGGACGGCGTTGCGCGCGAACGGCGGCTCTTGCATGGTGCGCGGCTCGCCGCGCATGTGCATCAGGATGAGCGGAACGCGATTGCGGCAGGCGACGCCCGCGATTTCTGGATCGAAGCGCAGGCCGGTGACGTCGTTTATGATTTGGGCGCCGGCGGCGATGGCCGCGTCGGCGATTGCCGATCTCCGCGTGTCAATCGAGATCGGAATTTTCAAGCGCCCTGATAGGCGATTGAGCACAGGAAGCACGCGCGCCAATTCTTCGCGTGGCAAGACTGCGTTCGAGCCGGGACGAGTGGACTCGCCGCCGATGTCGAGAATATCCGCGCCGGCGGCTTCCATTGCCAGGGCCGCGTCGACGGCGCGATTCAGACTGAAGAATTTGCCGCCGTCTGAAAAGCTGTCCGGTGTGAGGTTCAGCACGCCCATCACGAGCGTTCGCTCGCCGAGCTCAAGCGTTCGCGAGGGAATCTGCAGCTTGAATTGTTTTCTGCGTGACACGAATTCTCTCCCCAGTTTCTCCTACTGCGTTGGCATCGTGATCCGGAACAGGAAAAAACCGGATCGAGGTGTCCTACGAGATCCCCTCGAAAGACTCGGGCGGGCTCTTCGGGCCGCGCGGCCGTCAGGATCATATTTCCTGGCTTTTTGTGCCGCGCAAAATTATGGATTTTGCTTCGCTTACCGTCGTAAGCTGCCGGCCCCTCGCAGATGGGGGTAGACAGGATCGCCGGCGGTACTACTTTTCCGTTTTGCCGGGAACGTAATAGGCAGAGCGATTGACCACTCGCAGCTTGTTCTTGGCCGCTGCTTCTACTCTCAGGTTGTGCCAGCCCGGGGCTGCGGCATTTTCGCCCGTCGGATAGAATCCGAGCGTGTATTGCGTGCGGATGTTGCCCGCAATTTTCTCGAAAGCGCCGCGGCTGCTTTCGGCCTCGCGCAGAAAATAGAGACCGCCTCCGGCACGGCGCACCAACTCTGCGAGGAAGAGAGTGTAAGCCGGAATGCCCCGCTCGCGCGCTTCTTCCGTCAGCAGCGTACGGCTGGAATGCGCGGCCAGCCAATCATCGGTCAGCACCTTCGGGCGATTTTGCGTCGAGACGGCATAGACTTCCACTCCTTCGGCCGCAAGGCCGCGAACGACGTCGTCAAATTTGAGCGCCGCAGAAAATGCGACCGAATCCTTTTGAGCGCTTGCAGACGCAAGCGTCACGCCGAGGCCGTTGTCTTCGCCGTCGGTGAGCAGCAGGATCGCTTTCCGGCCGGTGCGGCCGCGAAAGAGTTTCTGCGCAGTGAGATAGACGGTTTCGTAGATGTTCGAGCCGCCCGTATCGCCGAAGAGAGCGCGGACGTTGACGTGCGCGATGGCGCTCTCGAGCTGCGCGCGATCGCGCGAGAACGGCGCGAGCACGAAGGAATGCGCCGAGAATTCGACGATGGCCACTTCGTCGCGCGGTGCAAGAGCGCCGGCCAGGCCGCGCGCGGCATCCTGCACGGCGTGGGCGTCCGGCAGGACGCTGGGGCTCGCGTCGATCACCAGCGCGACGCTTGCGGGATCATTGCCTGCGTCGAAGTAGGCGATGTGCTGCTCGATGCCGTCTTGAAAGAGGCGGAAATCTTCGCGCGCGAGGCCCGCGACGGAACTGCCGTCGGGTGAAAATACATTGCAATTGATGGGGACGAGATTGACGTGTACGCGCAGTGGTCGAGGCGTATCCGTGGGGCTTACCGGCTGTGCCGCGACCGGTTGGACGAGTCGAAGCTCGCCGGAAGTTTTGTCGCGCTCGAAGGAAATGCCGGCGTCGAGTTGTGATGGCTTCGGCGGCTTTGGTTTTTGATTTGTCTGAGCTCGAAGCGATGAGGCGCAGAGAGAAATAGTTAGGCCGGCGATAAGCACTAGTAATTGCGGGCGCAGGTACGGAGCGCAAAGGCCCCACGCGCAAGTGCGGCGTCCGCCTGGGCGGAGGCACTCTACCGCGGGCGTGCGCAGGACGCTCAACGCGCACAGTTCAATCGAGGTCAAAGTCGCGCAGCGGTTTTTCTATGGGCTTGTCTTTTGCCTTCTTCAAGCCTTCGGCGAATTTGCGGGCGAGGACGTCTTCTTTCGTCTTCTCGGCTTCCACCGAGAGGCGGAACTTTTCCTCGACGCGTTCAGCCTGTTCGCGCAGGAGGCGAGCCGTATCGTCGAAATCGATGGAGGGTGGTCGTACGGGCGGCTCGTGCGAGAGAACGACGGCGAGTTGCGGGTCGACGTTCAGCTTCGCGCGGCAGCAGGGACATTCAACGCGGATTGTACCGTCAGCCTTGTTCGTCATTTACACATTTTACGCCTAAAGGCAATTGCAGGCGCAAGTCCACATGCTGTGGAATGAAGTGGGTACCGCTGGCGTCCCCGCCGGCATCTGACGAGCACAAATGTTGAACAGGGCCGTGATGATGAGCGGAGCACTGCATTAAATTATCGGACTTGGTTGGGTCGTGTAGGCCGCCGGTGAGTGTAGCCTCGAGCGAGATCGCGATCGTCGGATGCCGGCGGGGACGCCAGCGGTACGAAATGCAAAAGGGCAGGCACTCGTGCCTGCCCTTTTGACCCTGCGGAGATGAAATTAACAAGCTCAGGCTGGCGCCGGCTTCTCGCCCTTGGCCAGGCCCGGCATTGGCCGCGGCTCGGGCCGCAACGAAAGTTGCGGCTCGCGGCTCGGCACCGGCGGCGCGGGTGGCGAAGCCTGCGGCTTTTCCGGCAGCGGTTTGTCTTCGATCAAGAGCTTCAATTCGATGGCGTCGAGAACTTCGCGATCGAGCAGCGCCTGCGCGACGCGCTCGAGTGCGCCGCGATTCGTATCGAGAATGTGGCGAGCGCGTTCGTAGCCGCTGGTGACGATCGAGTGGACTTCTTTATCGATGCGAATGGCGGTGTCTTCAGAATAGTCGCGATGCTGCGCGATTTCGCGGCCGAGGAAGATAGCTTCTTCCTTCTTGCCGAAGGTGAGCGGCCCGAGAGTGCTCATGCCCCATTCGCAGACCATCTGCCGCGCGATGTCCGTGGCGCGTTCGATATCGTTTCCGGCGCCGGTGGTGAGATGCTGCAGGAACATTTCCTCGGCAGCGCGGCCGCCCATCAGCACGGCGAGTTGCGATTCGAGGAATTCCTTCGTGTAAGTGTGCTTGTCGTCGATGGGCAATTGCATGGTGACGCCCAGCGCCATGCCGCGCGGAATGATGGTCACTTTGTGCAGCGGATCGGCGCCGGGGGTCATTGCCGCGACTAGCGCGTGGCCCGCCTCGTGATACGCCGTATTTCTCTTCTCCTCTTCGGAGAGAATCATGGACTTGCGCTCGACGCCCATGAGGACTTTGTCCTTGGACATCTCAAAGTCCGCCATGGTGACGGTCTTGCGATTCTGCCGCGCAGCCCAGAGCGCGGATTCGTTGACGAGATTGGCGAGATCGGCGCCGGAGAATCCCGGAGTGCCGCGCGCGATTACGGACAAATCCACGTCGTCGGAGATGGGCACTTTTCGCGTGTGCACGCGGAGGATTTCCTCGCGGCCCTTCACGTCCGGACGCGGCACGACTACGCGGCGATCGAAGCGGCCTGGGCGCAGCAACGCCGGATCCAGAACATCGGGCCGGTTTGTGGCGGCGATCAGGATTACGCCTTCGTTCGATTCGAAGCCGTCCATCTCGACCAGCAGCGCGTTCAGGGTTTGTTCGCGCTCATCGTGCCCGCCGCCGAGACCGGCGCCGCGATGGCGTCCGACCGCATCGATTTCATCGATGAAGATGATGCAGGGCGCGTTCTTCTTGCCCTGTTCGAATAAATCGCGGACGCGGCTCGCGCCCACGCCGACGAACATCTCGACGAAGTCCGAGCCGGAAATCGAGAAGAAAGGAACATTCGCTTCGCCGGCAATCGCCCGCGCCAGCAAAGTCTTGCCAGTTCCCGGAGGTCCCACGAGCAGCACGCCCTTAGGAATTCTGCCGCCCAATTTCTGGAATTTTTGCGGGTCCTTCAAGAAATCAATAATTTCGTAGAGCTCTTCCTTGGCTTCGTCAATTCCCGCGACGTCTTTGAACGTGGCTTTCTTTTGCTGCGCGGTCAGCAATCGCGCGCGCGATTTTCCGAAGCTCAGCGCTTTATTCCCGCCCGCCTGCATCTGCTTCATCATAAAAATCCAGAAGCCGACTATAAGTATGAGCGGAGCGAAGTTCACGACGAAGGCGATCCAGTCGTTGTTCTTCACTTCCTTGATGTTGATCAGCACGCCCTTGTCTTGCAGCGACTTGGTGATATCGGGAATCGAGGAATTGGCGACAGTCACATTGCGGAATTTCATGCCGCTTTCGCGATAGACGCCGGAAATTTCCGCGCTGTTCTGCGAAAGCGCGATGGTTACTTCCTTGATGTTGCCGGACTGAATTTGCGAGAGGAAGTTCGTGTAGCTGGGCTCGTCTTCCTTCGCCGTCTGCCCGCCGGAGGATGCCATGTGCCAAAGGACGACAGCCAAGACGATCATCACCAGCCAAAATAAGATGGTCCGAACCGTTGAGTTCACAGGCCTACCTCGTCCTTTCCCACTGGTACAAAGCCTCCGGAGCCAAAAGCGGCCCTGAGTATTAGATGCCGAAGCGGCCGATAAGTACCCGGCCGGAACCCATCGCGAATCAGGCGCATCCGGCTCAGAGTTCTTCTAGCCTCACGACAATCCCGCGGCGCGTATCTTTGCGCGCCGAAAAATCAGCCGCCGGGGGCCAACCGCGCACCCAGGCGACTCGGCCAATGCTGGTCAGCACCGGCCAACTCTTTCTCTCGTCCAGACCGATCCGCCCCTCGGCAAACATTCGCTTGAGCTTCTGCGCCGCACGCTTTCCGGGTAGCCGGCACGCGTCCCCCGGGCGCCAATTCCGAAGCACGAGCGGAGGGGTGAGACGGTCGGCGTCGAGCGCTTCCGTCCCTTGTTTAGTGTCGCTCGCCGTACTAGGCCAGTCAATGGCTTTCAGGCAGAAACGTGCCCCTAATTCTGGAACCTCGATGGTTGCGGCTCCATCGTCCGGTAGAGCGACGGCATACTCGTAAGGACGGTCGGCGGCTGCAATTATTGTCTCGCCGCGGCCTGCCTCCGTCGCCTTCCGGGGTACAAAGTCCAGCCGATCGAAGCTGCGAATTACATTTACGCCGTGCGGTAGTTCGATCCGCCGGCCGCTCTGCGATTCGCGGGCCAGATGCAGCACTTGATGTACGTGTTCGGCGTCGAATCCGGATTCACCGGCGGCGGCTTTTCGGAGCAGCGCGAGAATCAGGCGCTTGGAGAGGGCGAGCGAAGCCTTGGGCTCTCGAGCGATTTGCGGGAGCGGGGCCAAAAGCTGCTCGATATTGATCGAAGTTGCGCCGCCCGATTCGCTGCATACCGCCAGCAGGCGCTCGGCGACGAGCGCGTTCCAGAAATCCTCATCGTCGCGGAGGAGCCCCGCGAGACTTCCAAGCCGCTCGACGATTGCAGGAGCGAAATCGCGCTCGAGCACCGGCAGCAAATTGTGTCTGAGCCGCGCGCGCAGTCGGGTTGTGTCGAGATTGCTGGTGTCCTCGCGCCACTCCTGGCCTTTGGCGCGGAGATATTCGCGCAGCTCTTCGCGGCGCACATCCAGCAGCGGCCGGATTACCGCGCCGCGTACCGGATAGATTCCCACAAGCCCGCGCGATCCCGTGCCGCGAAGAATCCGCGCCAGCAGTGTCTCGGCCTGATCGTCCGCCGTGTGCGCGACGGCAACCTTTGTGCATTTTCCGTCGCGAACGAGTTGCTCGAAGAATCCATAGCGCGCGCGACGGCCGGCATCTTCGAGATTCCAATGGTTGCGGCGCGCGAGCGCAGCGACGTCCTTCCGCGAGACCAAGAACGGCACATTCATTTCTCGTGCGAGATCGCCGACGAAGGCTTCGTCCAGATTCGCCGCGTCGCCTCTCAAGCCGTGATTCAAATGCACAACGCAGAGCGAGACACCCAGTCCGGCGCGCATTTCGTCAAAAAGCCGCAACAGTGCGACGGAATCGGCGCCGCCAGATACGCAAACGCCGACGCGATCGCCGGGCGCGAGCATCCGGTGCTCGCGAATCGTTTGCGCAACGCGTTGCTGGAGCTTCGATTTCACGGTTTTGTGACGGGGCAGCAGGAATCTCTTCAATTTTACACTGCGCGGCGCTACCAGCCTCCGAAAATAAAAAAGCCCGGCAGGTGATACGCCGGGCCGCTCGAATTCGCGCCGCACAAGTCTTCGATCAGATGTGACCGGACATATGTTGTGCTAGAAGCTCGCGGCTGTAAGTGATGCGGCGATCCAGCACCACGGCCGCGAAGTAGGAGCAGCTCTCACGTTCTGCTTGCGCCCAGCGCGCGATGCGCGGCAGCAACGGACGGAAAGCGCCGCGGAGCGCAGCGAGCATCGAGTAATAAACGCCCACGGCGCGGATCTCGCCATCGTCAGCGCCATTGCCCGGGCAGAGCCTCAGGAGCTGCACCAGGCGCGAAAATTCTTCTTCGTGCAACTTGTCGTTGCGGATTCCGGCAATCTCGCGCACTTGCGGCGAGAGCTCTGATTTCTTTCCGGCGGCGATCACCGAGCGGCAGTAGGAAACGAAGAACTGCAGCAACAGGGCGAAAGAGATGACGCAGATGAGGACCGGAATAATCATCGGGCCCTCGCCAACAGATGAGAGGTCATCAGGCGCGCGTCTTCCGAGACCTTCATCATCGTGAAAGCCCATGCTGCGGGCAGCCAGATTCCGACGATCGGTGGCACCCAGCGAAGAACTGCGGGCTGGAGAGATGGGAAAAGATTACGCAGGGCGTAGGCTGCGGCAGTCGCGCTGAAATAGACGCCCAGAGCCAGCACCAACTGGATCAATCGCGTGCGGGTCTCGCGCAGCTTCAGGATCGCGCCCCAGAGGAGATAGGTCAGCACGACGCCCACAAAATAGAGGTTCTGCCCCAACTCGACCACGAAGCGGCTCGTAATGTGGTCCTGATTGGCCCGGATCACCAAATAGGAGAACAAGGCGGTCGCGCCGACCAGGATGATTGCGCCCCGCCGCACATAGCGGCTGGCATTCAACTCCTGGAAGACAAGATCGTAGAACTGGATAATGACGAAAAACAGCAGGATGGTGAGCAGGCTCTCGGAATAGTAGTAGTAATACCAATATTGGACGGACGACCAGCCAAATTTCTGGATGGTTATGTACTGGCCGACAGTCACCAGTGATGCGGCTAAGAGATAGACACCAAGGAAGATATACCTGAAGAAATTTCTATGAATGAGAAAACACACTACCGCGCCGACTTCCACAAGGAAGCCTATGATCCAAATCGCGTAATCGATCCGGCTAAGCATTCATCCAACGACAACAAATGCGAAGCCTGGCTCTGTTCCGCGTCTAGCCGCCTGCGTCTATCCCGTTACCAGGGTGACGGCGGCATCGGGCCCGGAGTATTTACCACCCAAGGTGAAGGTGGCATCGGTCCGGGAGTGTTTACGGCGAACCACGGTGATGGGGGCATGGGGCCAGGCGTATTAAACGACGCCTTGAGTCCCATTGCACCTGTAAGAACCACCAGGGCAAGCACCGCAACCACTGTCCACTTACTCATCTGACTCCTCCGAGAGGTACAAACTACGCGGTGGAGTCTATGAGGAGTGGGTTGCCGTCAAGGGGAAAATCGCACACACGTGTGTCGTAAAGGTACACACGTACCCTTGCTGGCTGAGCCAGTGCCTCTATTCAGTTGTCCAGGCACAGGTTAGAAACGGAAAACGACCGAGTCAACGGTACGTTGGTACTACTAGGACCGGGGTCGCGAATCGAGAGACTTGCTTGGGATTCTTAGCGGCGGCTACAGACGTTGATCGAGGGCCTTCTTGATATCGGGTCCGATGCGCTCGATTACCGGAGAAGCCGGATCTTCGCCGACGTATTGCTGCACCACATTTCCGTCTTTACCGATCAGGATGTAAGTCGGCAGAGCTCCTGCTCCATATTGGCGCATCATCTGGTGACCTGCGTCAAAGCGCTGCGTCCAGTTCATTCCATTCTGCGCGATGAATTGTTGCCATGCGCCTTGGTCATCATCTTCGTTGACGCTGATCACTTCGAAGCTGCTGCCGCCGTAGACTGAGGCGAGCTGCTTCAGCCCAGGCAATGCGTGGCGGCACGGACCGCACCAGGTGGCCCAAAAATCGAGCAATGTCACTTTGCCGCCGCCGCCGCTGCCCGAGGAGCTATCGGGTGCAAATCCGGGCGCTTTCTCGCCCGCGCTGAGCGGCGCTCGCGGCATATTGTCGTCGTCGAAGATCTTCACCGATTTCGCTTGGCCGGCCTTCTTGGCGCGCGCAAGCCGCGCTATTTCGCCGAGTGACATCGGTACATCGGCTGGGGGAACGGTATCGACCACGGCGGTCTTGGAATCCCCCGGCACGGAATCATGCGTCGCATCGGCGTGCAGCGAAGTGGCTGCAGGCGCTTCTGGTTCATGCTTCGGGTTGTCCTGCGCTCTTGCGAGGGCGGGCATCGCCAGGAAGGCTAGAGCGATGGCTACGATGATGTGATTGCGGCGCATCAATTTAGCTCCTTTGGGATTTCACGGCGGGTCTCTTCCGAAGAGTTGCGCTCCGCGTACGCTGGCGCGACAGCAAGCAACACGATGACGACATTGGAGAGCTTGCAGCGCATGGTTCCTCCCGCGAGCCGCGCATACCGCGTCTAATCTGAGTATGAGGCGATAACGAAAACGGGCAACTTGCCGGAAGTACAAGCGTAGTGGACTGGGAAACTGGCCAGGCGGACAGGGTGCCAAGCGTCGTGAGCGGAGCCAGTTGCGAGGCTTTGGCTTGGAAGTGGAGCGGTATCCGTGCCTTCTTCCGAGTTCAGCGAACGCGCCCGGATTCTTGACACACTTCTTCAGCGCTTCGTAGCATGGTATTTTTGAATTGTGCCGGTGTAGCTCAGGGGTAGAGCGAGGGTCTCATAATCCCTAGGTCGTGGGTTCAAGTCCCACCGCCGGCACCAATTTCGCGGTTGCCCTCTCGATTGACGGAATAACTTCGCCGCACCCTGCTTTGATTCCCACATCGTTGACAGCTTGGGCTGTCTCCTTCACGATGCACGCCGCGCATGACTCCGGCGCGTCTTGCCGGTAGCGCAGGGAACTCCTGGTGAATTCCTCACGCGCCCTGATTATCGTCAATCCGATCGCCGGCGGCGGCCGGGCGCGGCGCATTCAGCCGGCGATCGCTGATTATCTACGCGAGCAGAAGTGGCCCAGCGATTTCGTGTTTTCGACGAGCACGGAAGATTTGCGACGCAAAGCCTCTGAGGTCATCGCCGGAGGTTGTCGCTGTATCGTGGCGCTCGGCGGCGACGGGGCGTTCCACCACGTGGTCGAAGCGGCCATCGGCTCGGAAACGCTTCTCGGTTTTCTCCCGGCCGGCAACGGCAACGACATCGCGGCGGGGCTCGGCCTGCCGCGCGATCCCATCGAAGCCGCGCACGTGCTCATTCGCGGAACGCCTCGGGCGATTGACGTTGTTCGCGTACACAGCTTGGAAGCTAATGCGGCGCAAGTGGGAAGCACGCGGCCGAATGCATTCCGCGAAGCCGTATTCGTCGGCGCGGGTGGCGCCGGACTCGATGCCGAAGCGGCGCAGCTCGCGAACACGCGTTTCAAGCGCTGGCCGGGCGTCACTCGTTACATCGCCGGCGCGCTTTGGGCTTGGCGGGATTTCCGTGCCGTTGAATTCGAGGCGATGATTGATGACGTTTCGTGGCGAGGCCGGGCTATGTTTGCGGCGGTGTCCAATGGGCCGTGTTACGGCTCGGGCGTGCGCATCGCTCCGATGGCGCAGATGGATGATGGCTGGCTCGACATAACTATCGTTCGCGAAATGCCGCTAGGCCGCCTGCTCGAAGCCATTCCGATTGTCCTGCGTTCCGGCGATATTCGCTGGCACGAAATCGAGCGCTTTCGCTGCCGCCGCTTCTCATTGCGCGCCAGTTCACCGGCGCTCGTGCACGGCGATGGTGAACTGCTCGGCGCTCTGCCCGCCGAATTCGCAATTGTTCCGAAAGCGATCCGCGTAATGGTTCCGAGGTAGCGTCTACGTTCCCGGTTTCTTCTTGTCGACCTTGAGGGTCATCTCGAGATCCTTGCGCGAATCGAAACTGGAAATGGTGCGGTTGCCCGAAATCAGATCGCCGTGCTCAGCGTGAATCTCGTAATCCACATTCGGATCGAGCCCGCTGAAGCGATACTTCCCGGAGTCGTCGGCGATATAGGTTTTAATCGCCTGCGTCTTTAGGTTCTTCAAATACACGACGCTGGTCGGCTGCGGATTTTCCTTCCCGTCCAGAACGCTGCCATGGACGGTCTTCAGTTGCGCATCTTTCTTTTTGTCCTGCGGGGAAGCGAAAGTTGCAAGAGCGAGCAGGAGCACGAGACACACGGCGGCGGTTGAGCTGCGAGCATGTGATTTCACGGGTCCTCCGATGGACCTCGCCTATGAGATGAGCGGCGAAGAGGGAAAGATGCCGAACTCCGTCCGCGCGGAGTTACTCGGCTTCGTCTTCGATCAGATCGCCCGGCTCGGCAACTTCTTCGTCGTCTTTCTCGGCTTCTTCCTCTTCATCCTCGTCGTCTTCGGTGAGAGGAATGACGTGCACAGGATGCACCTGCGTCACCTCGAGCTCGACGTCGCACTCCGGGCAACTCAGAATCTCGCCTTCTTCTACTTCGTCTTCATCCAGGTCCATCTCGGCGTCGCATTCGGGACACTTGACCACGGCCTCGGCCTCCTTATGGCGTCGCTCCGAGAACTGCGGGCGTATTATATACCGCGCGTGTCAAGCTTTTGCGCATGGAGCGTGTGGAAGTGTCGCCGAAACGTGAATATCCCGGTGCGCCGGTCGTAGGAGTGGGCGGAGTGGTGATTCGCGACGGGCGCGCGCTGTTGATTAAACGCGGCAGCGCGCCGCTCGAAGGACAATGGTCGATTCCGGGAGGAACTCTCGAACTCGGCGAATCGTTGCAGGATGGCGTGCGCCGCGAATTGCTCGAAGAAACGGGAATCGAGGTTCGCGTGCTCGAGCTGATCGAAGTTTTCGACCGGATTTTTCGCGATGCTTCCGGCGAGATTCAATATCATTTCGTAATCGTGGATTATCTCTGCGAATTGGCAAGCGGCGAAGCCAGCGCCGCCAGCGACGTGACGGACACCGCCTGGGTCAGCGAAGCGGATCTCTCGAACTACAAACTAACCGAAGCCGCCACCAGAGTAATCAGCAAAGCTTTTTCCATGGTTATGTAGCGCCGGCCTTTCAGGCCGGCACTGCGATGGACGAAAAGATCTCCGATCTCCCGAGACCCACGCCGGCAATCGCAAATAGACTTTTTTGTGAAACAAGCTCTCCTCTCCGCCGATGAAAATTCGATCGGGCCACGCCGGCGGCGTTTCGATGAACAACTTTGGACTTTGCGCGCCCGCCGGCAGATCGAAAACGAAGATCGAGATGTAAGATTCCCCCGGCCGCAGCGACTGCGTAATCGGCGAGCTAACCACGCCCGTTGTCTCAATCGCTCTCCACGCCGCCTCTGACGGCGCGTACGAATTTCCGCCGGCATCCACGAGCGTCACGCGGCGCGGCCCTGGCTCAAGGGGCGCATCGCCGCGATGCGGCGAGATGGTAGTTTCATCAAATCGCGTCCGCACCGACACGATATAGAAGATCCCCTGCGCAGTAGCTCTGTCACTCCCCGCGCCAATCGCCGCCGCCTTCGCGACTCCGGTGATCGTATATGCGATATGGCAATCAATCTCGCAAAAATATTTCTCGGCGGCCGGCTCGAGATTCCATTCATGGCTTTCGAGCGACGCTGCAAAGAGCGCCCCCGAATAACCGGCCGCCAGAATCACCGCCACGATCAGGATTTTGCGCGCCAAGCCTTTTCCGCCGAAGAACCAGCCGGCAACGCCCTCGGTCCATCCCGCCAAGCGTTTCTCGCCCGTCGCTTTGATCGCTGCGAATGCCACTGCGCAGGCGAGAAGTGCTGCGCCCGTCCCAAGAAGCGATAACACTCCTAGAACTGTATAGAGTTGTTTCGATTCCATGGCGTTCCTCCGTCGCCAAAATTAAATTGCCGGTCATAAGTGCCGGCGGTGAGTAAGCCTCACTCGAGATGCATCGCGATCTATCGGAAGTGCTCGAAGTAATAGAGGGCCCCGAACGCCAGTGCTAACGCGAATCCTGGGATGGCCAATGGCCGCGCGCTTCGCAAAGGCTCCCGCCAATCCGCGGTAGCAAGAAAAAGTAAAATCATCGGAAGCAGCGCCACGATTGACAGCTGAAAGATATGCGCCGCCGAGCCCTCATCGGGTAGAAGCGGGTGAGCGTACCCGCTGAGTACCGCGAGCAAAGCAATAAGAGACAGCGCGATTACGATTTTGCTGCTAACCCGATTAATTTGCTGCGCTCTCATGGTGTCATATCCTTTCAGGCCGCTCTCCGCGGCGCCGGTAAGAGCCGAACTGAGCTACGACGCGAGGGCCGATGGCAACTTGCCAAACCGCCGCTCGCGCGATGCAAACTCCTCGATCGCTGCCTCCAGATCTGCGGCTTCGAATTCGGGCCACATTTTCGAAGTGAAGACCAACTCCGCGTACGCGCATTCCCAGAGCAGAAAATCGCTCAGCCGATGCTCGCCTCCTGTGCGGATCAGCAAATCGACATCGGCGGTGGCACGACCTGCGTGCGTTACGTCGCCAAGTCTGCGCGCGAATTCCGCCTGCGAAACTTCGAGGCTCGAGAGCATCCAGCAGGCGGCGCGCAAAATCGCATCGCGGCTCGAATAATCGACGGCGATGCGCAGTTCGAGCGTCCGGCCGTGCGACGTCGCCGCTTCGGCGGCTTCGATCGCGGCTTTCAGCGAGGGTGGAATGCGATCGCGGCGGCCAATCACGCGAATGCGCACGCCTGAGGCCGCGCAATTGCCGGCTTCTCCGAGCAGGTAGCTTTCAACCAGATCGAGCAGCGCCACCACTTCGCTCGCCGGCCGTTGCCAGTTGTCCCCCGAGAATGCAAAGAGCGTGAGCGTTCCGACGCAGAGCGCCGGCGCGGCTTTCACCACGCGGCGCACCGCTTCGACGCCGGCGCGATGACCTTCGGAACGCGGGAGACCGCGCGCGGCAGCCCAGCGGCCGTTGCCGTCCATCAGAATGGCCACGTGCAGCCTGGGAAAATTCTCAATTAGCAAAGTTCTTTCATCTATAAAGTGCATGGGTAAATTTTTTTCCTTCCTAGGCTTCCCGCGTTGCCCGTATGAGCGCTTCCATGTGATCGAGATACTTCTCGAGCGCGCGCCGGCCGCTTGCGGTCAGGCGATATTCTGTGCGCGGCGTGCGCCCCGCAAATGACTTCGTGCATGCGACGTAGCCCGCGTCCTCGAGCTTCCGCGCGTGCACGCTCAAATTCCCGTCGCTCGCTTGCAGCAAATCCTTCAGCTCCGAAAATGTGAGCGACGAATTCGCCGCCAGCGCGCTCACAATCGCCAGGCGCGTCCGCTCGTGTATGAGGCGATCGAGCTGAGTAGCCGAAACTTCGCTCGAAGCAGGTGTGGCGCGCAATTTCGCGCCGACGGTTGCCTTTCGCCCGCCCGTCTTCTCCAATCGTTCCGCTCGTGCCGCGTTCGTTCTATCCGCCATAATTTCTCGCAATCACCGCGCCGAAAATCACATGCAGACCGCCAAACCCGGCGGCCAGAAAAATATTGCTCCAGTTCGACGGGGAGAAAAGAGCTACTGTGCCAAATACCATGAAGCAAAGCCCCATCAAAGGCACCACGCGGATCGAAAATGCGCCGCCTGTAATTACGCCGGTGCCGTAAAGCAGCAGCCACACACCCGGAATCGCCCAGATCAGCGCGGCGCGAAACAGAATGACCGTCAAAAGCGCGCCCACGAACAGCGGCGGCGCAAAGCTCAGCGCAAATTTTCTTCCGGGTCCGGCCAGCATCGGCACGTTCGCTCGCCGCGCCTTGCTCAATGTGGTGAAAGAGGCGATGGCCACGGCGATCAGCGCCTCGGCAATCCAGGTAATCATCCAACTCGTCGAATCCGGCTGCCGCGAGGCCACGGCTGCGGCGCCCATCGCAGTGATGCCCATGGCCACGCCGCCCCATCCGGGCACGGCAGTGAACGAAGACGCGCGCTCCATGGTCTCGCGGATGAAGCGCAGGTTGTCGCGCGCGCGGTCATCGAGCTGCACGGGCGCGGGACGCAGCGGGCGATCGGAGGGCAGTGGTTCCATAGAGATAGGCTAGCGCAAAACCGACCGGGTGTCAAGTACTTTGTGTCGCAAAGTATAACGCCTTTCCCGCCCCTCTGTTATCCTCGTCGCGCCAATCTTCATCTGGAGGATTCACCCATGAACTCAAAATTCCTTCGTCTGAGCCTCGCGGCTCTTTTTCTTTCGGCTCCCGCTTTCGCGCAGCAGCCTGCTGCCGCTCCCGCCAAACCGGAATCGAACCCCATTGCCAGCCATCTCCGTGAAGATGTTGCTGACAATGCGAAGAACATGGTCGCCGCGGCGGACGAAATGCCGGCCGACAAATATTCCTTCAGCCCCACGCCGCAACAGATGACCTTCGCGCACCTGATCGTGCACGCCGCTCGCCTCAACTATGGCGCTTGTTCCGGAATTTCCGGCCAGGCCAAGCCCGACGTGAAGATCGCCGATACGGACGGCAAGGACAAACTCGTCGCTGCTTTGAAGGTGTCATTCGATTACTGCACCAGCGCGCTCGCCAACGTGGACGATTCGAAGCTCGGCGATTCGCTGCCGTTCTTCGGCGGCCGCACGATTTCCCGCGGCGGCATGATGATGAATCTTTCAGCCGAATTCGCCGACCACTACGCCATGGCGTCGATGTACCTGCGCCTGAACGGCCTGTTGCCGCCCACGGCGAAAAAGTAGCGGCGTAGAAAATCCTCAGCAAACATGCGGCGGGCTTTCGGGTTTTTAAGAGTGCTCGAAGGCCGTCGACAGCAAGCAAGAATGCACCTGCGAGGGGTGCCTTTTTGTATCGCACAGCAAATTTCTAAGTGCATTGTTGTCAATGACTTAGGAAAAAATTTGTGCGTTTTCGTGTCTCGCACAAAAAACGGACGATGAGGGCGATTGGCGGCGGACATTTTTCTTTGTGTGGTGGCCGGGTTCATTGGCAATTTCCAGCGTCACGCTAGCAAGAATTCAGGGCGAGCACCAGAGAACGAGATGCGGAACTACGCGGGTGGCTGGGCGCGATTCCCCAATTCGGGAAAGAAAGCGTGCTATCGCGACAGCGGCGATCTCGCGAACGATTGGACGTCGCGCGACCCGAAGACGGACCTCAGCGGCTAAAGCCGGGTTGATTTTGCAGCGGTTGCGGCACGACTGAAGAGTTTGTGTCGCAACTCAGCGTTTTGAAATTGTAAAACGCGGTGAGATGGTGCAAAAAGAGGGCGGAGGTGAGCCTCGATGCCCTTTCAAGATTACAGTCCGGAGCAAGCAGCGCTGCTGCCCGCGCATGTGCGGGACGTGCTGAGTGAGAAGCATCTGGTATTTCTGATCAGCGCGATGGTCGAGAGGCAGGATCTGCGGGAATGGGAGTCGGTTTACAGCGACGAGGGACAGCGTCCCTACCATCCGGCGATGCTGCTGAAGGTGCTGCTCTATGGATTTGCCTTGGGAGTGCGCTCGTCGCGCAAGCTGGAACAGCGCAGCAAGGAAGACTTGGGATTTCGCTATTTGGCCGGGGGAGCGGAGCCGGATCACAAGACCCTCTGCGAGTTCCTGCGGCGGCACGGGCGGCGAGTGAATGATCTGTTCACGGCGGTGTTGGAGCAACTGCAGGCGGCGGGGCTGGGGAAATTGGGAGTGGTGGCGACGGATTCGACGCGGGTGAAAGCGAACGCCTCGCGGGATCGCGTGCTCAGCGCAGCGGGGCTACGGGCGGAGCGGGCGCGCAAGCGGCGGCAGGTACGCCAGTGGGAACGGGCCTTGGCGGCGATGGAGGGCGACGAAAATCCGGGCGGCGTGGTGGTGGAGATGGAGCGCGTGCAACAGCGGCTGGCGGAAATTCCCGGGGAGTTGCAGAAGTTGCGCAAGAGCGGGCAGAAGAAGATATCGCGCACCGATGCGGACAGCCGCTTTCTGCACAGCCGCGATGGGTTCGTGCTGGGTTACACGGCCGAGGCCATGGTGAGTGAAGACGGGCTGATTGTGGCCGCGCGGGTGACGCAGGCGGCGCATGATTACGCCAGTCTGGTGCCGCTGGTAGAGGAAGCCGAGCAACGCTGCGGGCGGCGTCCACAGAAAGTGCTGGCCGACGCAGGATTTTATTCCAACGAGAATGTGGAAACGATGGAAGCGCGAGGAGTGGAGTTGTACGTTCCGGACTCGGTGTTGGCACGGGAGATGAAACAAGGCCGGCGGGTAGCAGGAGCGGCGCGCATCTGTCATGCGGGACTGAAACGCGTGTGGCGGCGGTTGCGCTCCCCGGCCGGGCGGCGGCTCTACGAACGGCGCAAAGGGATGATCGAGCCGGTCTTCGGAACACTGAAAGAACATCGCGGGATGCGCAGATTTTATCGTCGCGGGCTTCCGGGAGTGAACGTGGAGTTCTTGTTGATGGCTCTGGCCTACAACTTGACCCGGCTGCACGCTTTGCAACGCAGCTAAGCACGCCGGATCGGGCGGTGCAGCGAAACCGAAACGCTCAAAGCACAGAGGCTCTCGATTCTCGGCATCGAGATCCAGTTGCGACACAAACTCTGAAGTCGTGCCCTGACAAAACTCGCAGATTCTCGCGCGGCCTCTCTAGATTTTGTCGACTTTTGGATGCTTCGGGTAGCGGCCTAACATCGCGTTCCAGCGCACGACCAGCAGATCGAAAAACATGCGCACGCTATCGCTATAAACGTTCACCTTCGTTGCCGGATCGTGCGCCCAAAGCACCGGCACCTCGACGGCCCGCAATCCATGCCACTTGGCGAGAAATAAGATCTCAGGATCGAATCCAAACCGCTCGATGCGTTGCTGCTCGAAAATGATTCGCGCGCGAGGCATCACGAAGGCCTTGAAGCCGCACTGCGTATCCTCGAAGGGCAAACCGGTGATCACGCGCACGAAGCGATTGAAAATAATTCCGGCAATCTCGCGCAGTCGCGACTGATGCACGGTGATGAGCCTGCGATCGAGCGCCCGCGAACCGATGGCGACATCCGCATTCGCCAGCGCCGCCAGCAATTTATCGAATTCCTCGATGGGCGCCGAAAGATCGGCGTCGGTAAAGAGCGCGATCTCCCCCTGCGTTTCGAGCATGCCGTGACGCACGCTGTAGCCCTTTCCGTGATTTTCGCCATTGGACACGAGCCGCACGTCCCGCAATTTGTCAGGCCAACTCAGATCCGCATCTCGAACAATTTGCGCCGTCGCGTCGGTTGAGCCATCGTCCACCACAACTACTTCGGCGTCGAGATCTCGCGCCAGCAGGTAGGCGCTGATTTTCTCGAGCGCGCGCGGCAGCCGCGCGGCCTCATTGAATGCGGGAATTACGATCGACAGCTTTGGAGGGGGGCGCTTCATGCGAAATTCGCGCGCGGTCAGGCGGGCTGTAAGTGCCGCTCCCATGCGCGCGTGGCAAGAATTTCTTCCATCTGCGCCAGAGCAAAATCCAATTCTTCATCGCGATTGTAGAAATGCGGCGAGAGGCGGACGCCCGCCGCCGGGCGATAATCCACCAGCACGTCGCGCGCAATCAGTTCGCTCTTCACTTCCTTCGCGTGCGGACATTCGACCGAAATCGTGCCGCCGCGCTCTTCGGGATCGCGCGGTGAGTTCACTTTCCAGCCGCGCGCCAGCGCGCCCTCCATCAATCGTTGCGTCTGCCGCTTCGATTTGTCGCGGATTTTGTCGATCCCGATCTTCGCCAGAATCTCGAGCCCCGGCTGGCACGCGTAAAGCGCCGGAACGTGCGGCGTGCCGTTCAAGAAGCGGAAAGAATCATCGCGCAGATCCACCGCGCCGATTTCAAATTCAAACGGACGCCGGTGCGCGCTCCAGCCGGTAAGCGTGGGCGAGAGTTTCTTGCGCAAATCGGGCCGCACGTAGAGATAGCCGATGCCCGGCCCGCCGCACAGCCACTTGAGGCAGCCGCCGACAGCGAAATCTACGTTTAGCGCGCGCACGTCGACTGGTATCGTTCCGGCTGCCTGAAAGCAATCGAGGATCACCGTCGCGCCAACGCGATGCGCCTTTTCGACGATGGCGCGCGCATCCACGATGGTCGCGCTGCGGAAGAGCACCAGCGAAATCGGCACGAGCAACGTGGTTTCGTCAATCGCGGCGAGAAACTTCTCAAGCGGCGCGTGAATTCCATCTTCGCTCTTAAGGATTTCGACGCGCGCGCCGTGCCGTTGCTGCGCCAGATAGAAATAAATGATCGAAGGAAACTCGAGGTCCACCATGACTACTTTGTTGCGCGGCCCGGAAAAATCGAAGCAAGAGGAAACGATGGCTTCGGTAATAGTCACATTCTGATGCAGCGATATCTCGCCCGGCCCCGCACCGATCAATTTTCCGACTTTGTCGCCGGCGGTGACGGCCATCTCCCACCAGCCCTCTTCCCAGGCGCGTACGCCGCGCTTCGCCCAGGCGTCGGCGTAATCATTCATCCGCGTATAGACGGCCCGCGGCATCGCGCCGAGCGAATTGCTGATCATGTAAGTGGTGCGCTCGAGGATCGGAAATTCCTCGCGCCACTTCAGCAGTTCATCCATCGAGTTTTCCTTTGGCATCTTTTCCTTCAGCGTCCGCGGGCTTCGCAGCGCGCGCCCACAAAAAATAGCACAGAGTTATCAGCACGAGCCAAGGCAATCCCGCATAGATAGTGATCTTCATTCCCGGAATCCACCAAGTCGAAATGAACGCGCCGGCCACCGCGCACAATCCCGCAATCGACGTCCAAGCGCTGCGCGGCGCGAAGCGCATCGGCAATTCGCGGCCCTCGCGCGCCTGTTTTCTCCGGAATGCCAGGTGGGTGAGGAAAATAATGAACCAGCCGAAGAGCCCGCCGAAAAATGACGCGCCGAGCGTATAGACGAACGCCGTTTCCTGGAAGCGCAGCTCCACCAGCAGCGCGATGACTAGCCCGATGCTTGACACGAGCAACGCAGCCAGCGGCACTCCCCGTGAATTGAGCCGCCCGATGAATCGCGGCGCATAGCCGCCGCGCGAAAGCGAGAAAATCATCCGCGACGTCAGATACAGATTCGAATTCATGCTCGAAAGTGCCGCCGTCAGCACCACGAAATTCATCAGCGCCGCCGCGTGCGGAATTTTCACCGTCTCAAACACGCGCACGAACGGGCTCTCCGTCAATCCCGCCTGCGTCCATGGCATCACGCCGACGAGCACGGCGATCCCGCCGATATAAAAAATCGCCAGCCGCGCGATGGTCCAGCGCGTCGCGCGCGGGATGGCCACGTGCGGCTCGCTCGCCTCGCCCGCCGCCACCGCCGCCACTTCCACCCCGATATAGCTGAAGATGGCGATCGCCACGCCGAGCATCACGCCGG
>CAWEVU010000004.1:0-1939914 GCA_963812645.1 uncultured Acidobacteriota bacterium | reverse complement strand
CATCGTAGGCCTGCCCGGCGACGTTGAAAACGCCGGACGCGAAAGCGGGATCCGGAACGACTGCTTGACTGGTCGTCGTCGTTGCAAATCGTTGCCCCTCGAAATTGCCGAAGAAAAACGTCTTGTTCTTGAAAATCGGCCCGCCGAAAGATGCGCCAAAATCGTTGCGCGTATACGGATTCTTCGGCGTGTTGGGTTCATGATTGAAGAAATCCCGCGCGCCGAGCGCGTCCCAGCGGCCAAACTCATACAGGTCGCCATGGTAGTTGTTGGTTCCGCTGCGTGTGATGATGTCGATCACAGCGCCGGAGTTCCGTCCGAATTCGGGAAGGTAGGCCGAATTGATAACGCGAAATTCCTCTGTGTCGTCAGGGTTCAAAGTCACAAGGCCGGACGCCGGAACGCCTGGATCATTATTGTCGGCGCCATCGAGTTTGAAATTGTTGTTCTGCTCGCGCGACCCGTTGACTGAAAAGCCGCCCAATCCGCTATTGGTTCCAATGGCACCGGGCGTTAGGAGAATGAGCTGATAGGGATCGCGAAGGATCAACGGCAGTTCTCGAACCTGACGGTCGTCAATCACGCTGCTGACCTGCGCATCCGTCGTGTCGATTTGAGCCACGGTCTCGCCGGAGACAACAACCGATTGCGTGACGTCGCCGACTTCCAACCTCACCGTTAGCGTGAGCGCCTGGTCCACGGTGAGGACTAGGGCGTCAAATGTCGCAACCTTGAACCCGCCGGCTTGGACGGAAATGTTATAGGTGCCCGCCGGAATTTGCACAACGGTGAAGTTGCCCTCACCGGATGACTCCGTCGTACGATCAATGTTGGTGTCGATGTTGTGAACGGTGATTTTGGCTTTGGCTACGACCGCGCCAGTGCTATCTACGACGGTGCCGGTGATCGTTGCGGTTTGCGCGAATGCGGAGTGCGACGCTGCTATCCCCATCAGGGCCAAGAAGACGAGCCGCGCCGCCCATGAGAAATTCCTCCATGCCACTGTTCCTCCCTTACGCCCCGATCGGGTAGCGCTCCCGACCTCGCGGGCGCGAGCGGAGACACATCCCGAATCACTACACCCATTGCACTTCCCGGACCAGCGTGCGCCAGGATTAGCGATTTAGACGTAAGCGATATAAAATAGGTGAGTTAGACGCTTCAAAAATACGAAGTCAGACGCGAAAATAATGGAGATTTGCGGATTCATACACAGCCCTGGATATGATTCTGCATACCGCGCGTATGCTCGACGATGGACTATTCGGAAGCGCACAACGTGCGAATGTGGACAACAGCGGCGCAGGGTCTTCGCGCGAGACGTCCTGAGAATCTGCGGATCTTCAGGCCTGTTCGTGTGCCATTCGTCCTCGAACGCCGAATTCACAGATTCCCGCTGCCCCCAATCGCGATTATGGATTTGAGCTAAGCCATGCCCTCACTATTCGCAGCGGAACAGCGGATGGACGTAAAGTCCTTCCCTTACAGATGCCAACTCAAAGGCCAAACCTTGGATGATTCTATGAGTTACGTTATAGCCGCACATGCGCGACGAAAAGCTTGAGTTCTGGGCTATGTTGAATTATATACGTAAAACAGGAAAGCTATGTGGGGCAGGACTTTCCATTGCCTAGGCGGACTGAACAGGCGTTGCTAAGCTACTGTAAAACAGAAGCTTAGGTATTCTGTTCGGAATCGGCAGTGCTGGAAGGTAAACTGCACACGGGACACGGGGCGTGTCTTGGTTACCTGGCACTATAACCTCGAAATTTTGATGAAAAATCTGTCAGGGGGAGAGGTGTGTCGATGAATACGAGCAAGTTTGCACTTCGATCGATGCTCGTGCTCGTGGTGTTCCTGTTGCCAGTCGCGGTATTCGCGCAGACCAGCAACGGAACGATCGCGGGCACGGTAACTGATCAAAGCGGTGCCGTTGTTCCCAAGGTGGCGGTAAAAGCGGAGAGCACGCTGCTCAACGTAACGCGCGAAACCACAAGCGACTCCGCGGGAACTTTTCGCCTAGAATCGTTATCTCCGGGGACCTACAGCGTTTCGTTCACGGCCTCTGGCTTCGATGTCTACCAGGTAAATGATGTGATGGTCGCGGCGTCGCTCACGGTTTCGGTGAACGCCAAGCTGAACGTCAGCGCCGTGAAGCACACCGTGGTGGTCGAAGCGCAAGCCGGCCAGCAAATTGATACACAATCAGGCCAGATTGGCACGAACCTGAACACGACCGAGGTCTTGACTCTGCCACAAAACTCGCTCAATCCTGCGGAGCTCGCCCTCACGCTCCCAGGCGTTCAGGATGCCAACGGCTACGGCTTCAGCAACGGCTTTGATTTCTCTGTCAACGGCACCCGACCGCGCGCCAACAATTTCCTTGTGGACGGTCAGGACGACAACGACTACTCGATTTCCGGCCAGGCGTTCCAGCCGACGAACTACGGCGCCGTGGAGGAAGTCACGATTCTCACCAACGCCTACGCGGCAGAATTTGGGCGCGGCGGCGGGTCGGTGACGAACTACATCTTCGGCAGCGGAACGAACCAGTTCCACGGCAAGGCGTGGGAAATTGCACATACCTCCGACGTGGACGCGGTCGATGCCGCCACGGCGTTCGCCGGCGGTACGAAGCCGGTTTCGATCGAAAACA
Organism: uncultured Acidobacteriota bacterium; assembly: GCA_963812645.1. Taxonomy (GTDB): domain Bacteria; phylum Acidobacteriota; class Terriglobia; order Acidiferrales; family UBA7541; genus Palsa-147. The sequence goes on along the minus strand of CAWEVU010000004.1, from coordinate 1,937,258 downwards.
TTTTTGGCTTCGCCTTTGGCGGGCCGATCAAGCACGACAAGCTATTCGTATTTGGCACCGGCCAGTGGGATCGCTTCCGCACAACGGCGAATGGTGACCCTCTGCGTCTGCCGACGGCCGCGGGCGTTGCGACTCTGCAAGGTGTTTTGCCGACGCTTTCCCCCGCCGGGCAGGCCAATGTCAATTACCTGCTCACCTCAATGGGAACCCTGACCGGCAATCCTGCCAACTCGCCCGCCACCGTGGATCTTGGCGCAGGACGCGGATTGGTGGATACCGGAATCATCGAGCGGAGCGGCGTGGCTGAGATATCGAATGACCGCCAGTGGGACGTGCGTGCCGACTACCACGTCTCCAGCAACGACTCACTTTATGCCAGCTATGTGCGCGATGATTTCGTACTGACCCCCGATTTCTTCAACAACGCTGGCGCGTACCCGGGCTTCGACTCCGACCAGGGTGGGCCGTCGCAACTCTTCCGATCGGGCTGGACGCGAACCGTCGGCTCGAACATCGTGAACGAACTGCGGTTCTCCTACACCAACATCGGATTCACGTTTGGCTTCACACCTGCCGCAGCGGCGAATCCCTTCATCGGTTTCCCGAACGTCACCTTAGGAGCGGACTCGGGCTTCCCGACGCTGGGGTTCAATGGCGCCCTTCCACAGGGGCGTGCACACAAGACCTGGCAACTGCAGGAAGCGCTCAGCTACACGTTTGGACGCCACACGATCAAGAGCGGAATCGACATGACGTTCCTCTCGGTGGTGGACGCGATTCCGTTCAATTCCCGCGGGGCTCTGACATACAACTCCGGCGGTGGCTTCTCGTCACTCGGTAATTTTGTCGACGATTTCTCCGGACTATCCGGGTCGGCCTCGATCCAGTTCGGAAATCCAGTCATCAAGCCGAATGTCACCATGTATATGCCGTATGTAGAAGACACCTGGCGTGTGAAGGACAACCTAACGATCACATTCGGCTTGCGTTACGAGTACTGGGGCGTGGTAGAAAACACCCTGCAGTTCCCTGCCGTCGACGCCGCGCTGGGCAATCCACTGAGCAGCGCAGTCACGTTTCCAGGATCATTCAAGTTCCCGGAAAAGCCCGACCGCAATAACTTCGGACCGCGATTCGGGTTTGCTTATACGCCGCACTGGGGCGGTTGGTTTACCGGACGTGACAAGACTGTCATCCGCGGCGGGTACGGGGTCTTCTACGATGGGTTGTTCACGAACATTTTGGACAACACCGCCGCGACCGCGCCGAACGCATTCGGCGGTGATCTCGTGGGCCTTGGTAACTGCGGCCGATGCCTCGCGGGCCTCTCCGGCTTGCTCTCCGCCATCGCGCCCGTGGATAGCCCATTCAATTTGATCGACACGGTGAACAACAACTTGCGCAATCCGGTGACCCAGCAATGGAACCTTGAGGTCCAACGCGAGTTGCCCGGGCGGTTCATTCTGACGACAGCGTACGTCGGCACGCGCGGCTCGCATCTCTTCGTTAACCAGGATCTCAATCCCGGCTCTCCAACGCAGACGTTGGGTGATGGTCGCGTCAATCCGGGTCTCGGGGATGTGCTCTCGAGAACCAATGGCGCAGATTCGTGGTATCACTCGGGCCAGGTCGAACTGGAACGACGGTTCCACACCTCCTTCACACTTCGAGGTTCATACACATACTCGAAGTACTTGGATGACGGTTCTGAAGTTTTCACCACGACCGGCGGCAGTTCGGTGGCCGAGATTACAACCAACCAGCATTTCGATTGGGGCCCCTCGGCATACGACCGGCGCCACCGATTCGTGATGGCCTACATTTGGGATCTGCCGTATGTTCACGGCAACACGTTTGCGAAGGTCTTGACGAAGGGCTTCACGTTGTCGGGTATCGGGACGGTTGAAAGCGGTTCTCCGGGGACAATTTCCACGGGTCTCGACAGCAACGGGGATGGCCGCGGCAACGATCGACCGGTTGTCGGTAATCTCGCCCAGCCCATTACTTCGCGTGGATTTGACGGGTCGCTGTTCGGCTTGTCGCCACCGGGAACGTACTTTGATGTCGTGCCGTGTTTCGGACTCGGGCCTGGACCGTGCATTCCCGAAAGCGCGAGTGCATTCCACTGGCTCATCCCGCAGTTTGGGACGCCGTCCGGGACTCTTGGCCGCAACACTTACTTCGGACCGGGACAGGTATTCTGGAACACGAGCATTCAGAAGAAGTTTGACCTGCCGTTCGGCAAGCTCGAGCAGCAGGCTCTGACCTTCCGGTGCGAAGCGTTCAACGTGCTGAACCATCCGAACCTGTTCACGCCATCGCAGGGCCAGGGCCTGCCGTCGACCTTGAACCTGCTCGATCCACTCTTCGCCGACAACGCGGCGACGATTGCGGGTGGAAGAATCATCAAGTTCTGGCTAGTGTATAGCTTCTAGTCCAGCCGGACAAGCTGACCTAAAGAACGCCCCGGGATCGAATGATCCCGGGGCGTTTTTTTTTGCGTCGCCTGGCTATCTAGCGCATGGTCGACTCTACGGGCCCCAGCTCAGGGATTCTCGTCCTTGGACATGCTTGATGATGCGCCGGGCATCACCTCCAAAGACCGTAGAGCTGAGAGGCGGGAGGGTCTGAAGACCTTCACCTACGACGCCGCCGGAAACGCGTAATGGCTACGCCGGCATTACCTTGTGGTGAATGGCGTAGCGCACTAGATCGCTGAAGGCGCCGATTTGCAGCTTGTGCATGATGTTGTTGCGGTGCGATTCAACCGTGCGCGCGCTGATGCCCACCGGCGAGCCGACTTCCCTATTGCTAATGCCCACGCAAAGCAATTTGACGATTCCCGGTTAGCGCCGCGTCTGACGCTCGAGGGGGATTCTTTAGGTCCGGCCGCGTCACGCATTGATAACGCACTGCGGCGGACTGAGATAGCAACTATCCCAGAACCTTGCGTACTATCCCGTTGCCAGGATACTCTTACGGGTAACAGTTCCGTGTTCCGCCGGCGTCGAGCATCGGGACCTACGCCCTCAACCGGCCGCTATATCCGCCGCTCGAGCCAGTCCGTTTCCAGAACCGAATATCTGATCCGACGATCTGCGCTTCCAAAACGAGAAGCTCGAGCTTCGAACTAACCGAGAACTCGTAAAAAACGGTTCGATTTCTCACCAGTCAAGAATGTAACTCAATCATTCTTCAGGAAGATAGCCGAGTTCGTATTGCATTTTGGCATTGCGCCAGCTCAAGGCCCATTGAGGGCGTCTCCTGGGAACACACCCAACCTTGGGTCCGTCACCGTCAGCTCTTGTAGAGAGACCGCGGTCGGGCAGTAAATCAAACCGACTTCAGGGCTTCTGCTCGCCCCAAGAGCATGCAAAACCTCATCAATTTGAGGACCACTTAGAATGCTTAGATGCCTGTTTTGTGTGAATTACTTGAGCTCGTTTTTCCAAAAGTCCTTGTCGTAGGTGCTAGGGAGTTTGAACAAATTCAGGGCCGCCGTTGTAGTCACGTGCTCCTTTTCGATCGAGGGGCCGCGTCGCTCGGGCCATATTCAATTGTCGGTTTCGCGATCGAAGTCCGAGTTGTCCTTGCCGGTCAGGCAACCCGACTACCACCGCGACACCAATCTGCGGCTTTACGTGACTACCTCATCAGAAGAACTGCCGATCATTCACGGTACATATCGACGCAAGAGCAGCGCTTTTCGCGAAGGCCGGCAGGCATGAGCAGGTCAAACTTAGGCCTCACATCGTCGAGCGCGCCGCCGAGCGCATCTGTGAACGCCAGAAACTCGCAGCTACTTCCATTAGGAACCATCAGCATGCCGTAGACGGCACACGAGCTCCATCGCCAACCATCGAGGCTGGTTTTCTTCGGCGGACTCTGGCGCGTCAATCTGAACAATCCTTCTGGCTGGTAGCCTTCGGTGAGCCTGATTCGACTTCCTTTCACCGAGCAAACCACGTTCCGGTGTTAGGGAGCTTCGGTTTTCTTTTTCTCCTTAGCCCAACGCGCGAGGCTGGCTTTCCGGGCAATCTCGCGTCGCTTCTCAGCAGAAAGGGCTGCCGCGCGTGCGTTGCCGCCTTTTTTGGCTCCCAGTTTCGATAGAGCGACTGCGTGGGGGTTCTTTTCCTTCGCCATAGAACCTGCGGCTCTTATGCCTGAAGGAGGAAAAAAATGCAACTGGCTACTTGACATCCATGCCCGAGCAAGCATATCCTTACTCGTGCAAGCATGGAGGCCACTCCGATGACTCAGCAATCAAAAGCAATCAGGATTAACGCGAAATTCGCCCAGAAAACCTGGGGCAAACTTCCGCAGATCGCACTAAGAGGGCTAGAGGAACTCACGAGCAACTATTCCCTATCGGTCGCCTCAGGCGATCTCTTTTATCTGGATGGCAAATGGTACGTCACGCATCCTGGTCTTCTGCGCGTGGCACGGCGGAGTCGCTGTGCTGGTATCCGAGTGGAGCCGGTTCAAGAGTTCTGCGATCCGCAAGCCAACCGGTGGGCGTTCAAGGCCACCGTCTACAAGAGCCGCAACTGCAAGGGCTTCGTCGGCTACGGCGACGCCGATCCCTCCAACTTGTCTCCCCTCGTCCGCGGGGCCGAGATGCGCGTGGCTGAGACGCGCGCCGTCAGTCGCGCCCTCCGCAAGGCTTATGGGATCGGCCTGTGCTCGGTCGAAGAGCTCGGATCCTTCTCTCCGCCCATGCCAGCCTCCTATCCCAAGCAAGCCACGCCTGTTTCTGGCAATGGGAATGGTTCGAGTCACGGCCAACCCCGACTGCGGGACCAACTCTGCCTTCTGATCCGGCAATTCAACCTCGACTCCAGTCTCGTGAAGGCCTACGCCGCGGACTTCTGCGGCACCGCAACTCTCAAGGAAGCCAGTCGGGTTTTGGTCGAATCCTTCATCTCCCATCTCGCGGCTTCTGCAAGAAACGACAGGGATGCTTTGATCTGCAAACTCAACTCCTACGCCCAATCTGTGGAGGTGCAGCCATGAAACGCCATATCCCGGGCCTTCACTCAGTGCGCCAAGCGATTGATCGCCGTCTCGAGGGCTTCTTCCTGGTGCGTGTGGATGCCGCTTCCTACCGCTGGCATCCGCAGAAACCATTCCTCGTTCTCCGCTTTGTAGTCCTTGAGCCCGAATCCTTCGCCACTAATTCCTTCTCCGGGCGGTTGTACTGCAGCCGACGAGCGCTCTGGAAGCTCAATTGGTTTCTGCGCGACTTTGGCTATGACCCCGAACTGCTCGGGCAAGATCAAGTGGATGAGAAAGCGCTCCTCAACCTTCGAGGAGTCATACGAACCTCTCTCGCCACCTTCAACGGGCGCTCCTACCAAAGCCTTGAAGCTTTTGCCCCTGCCGGCGAGTGGGAAGAGCTCTCGTGCGCCGCAATCCAGGGGAGGAATGACAATGATCTACAGCCACACACAGATTAGCCAGTTCGTTCGCTGTCCACGCAGCTATCGCTACCGCTATCTCGATGGCTGGCAGGAAAAAGAAACCCGTGCCGCCATGGTCTTCGGCCGCTCGTTTGAAAAAGCCCTCGGAGCCTACTTCTGCGGGGAGGATCCGACTGCCGTGCTCTACAAGGAATGGGGTGCGTATCGGGATGCTCCGTTTGAATACAAGAAAGGCGACTCCTGGGATCGCCTGGTCCACCAGGGAGTCCATCTGCTCCAAAAGTTCGCCCAGGATGATCGGGTTCATATTCCCCGGCCACAGAAGAATCTGCAAGTGAAGCTGATCCGGTCGGTTCCAGGAGACAACGAATTCGTTTCCTACATTGATGCCCTCGGGGAACTCGATGGCACACCCTGCGTCATCGACTGGAAGACCACCACCAGCCGTTATCCCGAAGAACCCGAGGGATTGCTCTCACTCGACCCTCAGTTGATTTGCTACTCCTCGATCAGCGGGATTTCCGAAGTCGCAGTGGTCGTGTTCGTGCGCAAGAACCAGCCTGAGATTCAATACCTCCGGGCCACGATTTCCGAAGAGCAACGGCGGGAGTACGACCGGCTGGTTGAAACGACAGTTTCTCAGATCGAAGCTGGCCAGTTCGTTTCGCATAGCGGCATCCGCTTCCCTCAGAACGGCTGCGTGAGCTGTCCGCATCTGGGGCTGTGTCTCAACAACCAGCCGTTGATCGACGCGAATCTGATCCGCCGGCCAGGAGCCAGCGACCTTGATTGGCTTAACGACCTTGACGAGTAATGGGAGACCGCTGGTGGCTCCGAAGCTCAACCGCCGCAGGGCTCTCTTCGTGTTGGCCAAGATCGATGAAATCTTGGGCTGGGAGAGGGCCATCGATCGGGAGCGAGATACGCGGTTTGTGGAACTCGGCCGCTACCTGTGCGAAGTCCGTTCCGGGCAATACTGGAGGCTCGACAATCTCAAGTCCTTCGATGAGTTCCTCGAGAAGCGCTTCCCGGGCTCACGGCGCAAGGCCTACTACCTGATGACCATCCACGAACAACTGCCGCGGATCCCGAAACTACATCTGAAACAGGTGGGCTGGTCGAAGGCGACGGAACTGGTGAAGGTGGCGCGGCGGGATGGGCAGCAGTTCGATTGTGCAACGTGGTTGCACAGAGCTCAGCAATTGCCCAAAGAAGAGTTCAAGCACGAGGTGGAAAAGCACCTCACGGGGAAAGAGACGGAGCCGTGGGAGATCCTCTACTTCAAGGTGTACAAGAGCCAGTTGGCGGTGATCGAGCAGGCACTCGAGACTGCCGCGTTGATGCTCGGGACGGACAAATCACGTGGGTATTGCTTGGAGATGATCGCCGCGGATTTTCTGGCTGGAGCGAGCCTGGAAGCTGGCGCGGAGAGCACGTTGTTTTTGGCTCTCGCTCGGCTGATCAGCGCTCTTCCCATGGCGCAGAGACTTCAGTTGCTGGACATGGTGAGGAACGGCCTTGAACTGGTTCACGCGGAAACGGCCTCGATTACGGCTTGAGCCCGAGGCTTACCGCCAGCTCACCCATGAGGTGCTCGCACGCGACGGATGGCGCTGCCAAGACTGCGGCACAGCACAAAATCTTCAGGTTCATCACCTCCGCTCGCGCAGCCAGCTCGGAAATGATGCCGAAGAGAATCTCATTACGCTGTGCGCGGGCTGTCATCGAGCCAGACACCTACATCGCCAGACACAATAGGGCAAACCGCGAGAACGCGCAGCCACGTTTTCGGAGCTTCCGGCACCGCAGTCCACTGAGGAACTGCAGATGGACCAATGCAGAAATTTGATTGCTCGTGGGTGATAAGGTAAGCTATTGCTTCTGGGTTTGTCGAAAAGAATCGAACGCCGGTGCGAACTGAAGCAGTTTTCGCCCGGCGCTTTTTTTTGGGCGAAGAGAACTGATATTGGTGCGTACCAGAATGGCCGAATGAGTTAAGGGCTCTGACGACGATGGATCTGGACGATGAGGATCGGGATGGAGGTGCGTAGGCAACAGAACAAAATTAACGCGGAGGATTCCGATGAAAGCCAATCAGAATACACTGAACTCTAAAATCACCATGACAGACTTTACCACCCTCGCGGATGGCTCGGTTGCGGAGTTGATCGAAGATCCCGACGACGCGACGCAGACACTATTTGCGGTGTGTCACGGTGGGATCACTCGATACGAAAGTCAGCTCGAAGTCGGCGGCCGGACGATCGTCCCGTTTCAACGACATGACGATGTCTTGAGGCACATCCGTCTGGCGCGTGGGGCCCAGCCGTACATAGACGTGATGGAATTATTTGCTGGAATATTCCGAACGTTTCATAAATGTGTTGATCTCGACCACGTGCACCTCTGCTCGCTCAGTTACCTCGCCCTCAGCACGTGGTTCATCGATCGCCTTCCCGTCGCTCCTTACCTCGCCTTGCTTGGGCCTCCGCAATCCGGGAAAACCACGATACTCCGTGTCTTGAGTTTGGTTTGCCGGCGGAGCTTGCTGACGAACGATGTGAGCTCGGCAGCATTCTATCGCGCATGTGACCGCTTCACGCCGACTCTGCTTATCGACGAAACGGCCACGGCGGGCGACAAGCAGAAGCTTTTCCATCTTTTGCGGACTGGATCAACTCCCGGATTCGTTGCGCTGCGGCGTGGTGATTCGTTTCGATGCTTTGGCGCCAAGGCCGTAGCTTGGATTGAATTGCCGAATGACGCTGCTTTGAACGGCCGGTGCATTATCATCCCAACGAGGGAGAGTCGTCGCAACAACTTGCTGAGGCCAACCGATCCTTGGATCCTAAAGTTCACAGATATTTTGCAGCGAGCGGCACTGCAATTCCGACTCGAAAAATACCACGCGTTGACGGCACCGCAGATCCCCGACGGGCGGCAAATTTATTCGAGATCGAGAGACATATTTCAGGCGTTGGGGCTACCGGTCAGCGAGGAACCCAGGCTCCTAGACCCACTCGTTTTTTTCCTTGAGGAGCAGCAGCAGTTGAGCCGGGAGCCTTTGTCGCCTCGCCAAGCGGCCGTACTTCGGACATCGCTTGCTTGCGCTCACGATCGGGCAACGGAGCGCCAACTTTTCTTGATGAAATCTTTCACACAGGCGGCAAATCTGTCGCTTAAATTTGCCGGCGAAAAGCTTCGGATGAACGAGCGCGAAGTCGGAGCAGTTTTGACGTCTCTTGGCATCGCAAATCGGAAGCGCACGAACCAGGGCTGGGCCATGTGCATGGATCGGGCGCTTCGGGAATACCTCCACCGCCTCGCAACAGAACACGGTATTGGGTATGAAGGGATCCAGTCGGGGTCGCGCAATAGTTGCGAGTTTTGCAATGAACCCCGCAACGAAGAGCCTCCACACAGCTCCTCCCAAACAAATCCAGCCCAGCCGGCCGGGAATCGCAAAAGATCAATCAGCGCGACAGTCATCACAGTCGCAGAGGTCCCCGCTCCGCGCATTCGCGCGCCCGAACTCATTCGGCCAAACCAATTTGAAACCGCTCACGAATTCGCGGGAGTGAACGTCGTGAACATCGTGAACATCCGCCAATCTATCCCAGAGCGCGAATCTCGCCTCGGGATCGCCCTTATCACGCTCAGGATTGCAGAGCACTCATTCCCTCTACTTATAGTTGACGACGACCTGCCCGTCGACGACTCGGATGTCGTTTACTCCAGCGGGAAGCTTCATTTTGTCGCGATTCTCGGGAGAATCGAGAATGTGGTCGGCGACGGACTGTAGGGTTGATGCGGGAAGCGGCATTGAGCCGATGGCTCCGCTGATCGGCTCGAACTTCAAGTAGCCGCCTTCTGCGCGGATGTGGCCATCCAGCTCCATCGATAAGTCCTGGCCATGGAAATTGAAGACTACGTAGGCCTTCACCACGTCGCCGACCATGTCAACTTTCACGTCGCGCACCGAGGACTGAACCTCCTCGAGCGTAGGCGTTTGCTCGGTCGCAGCGGAAGCAGCGCCGGGTACTGGAGCCACCGGCGCGGCCGGTGCCGTTTGCGATGCAGGAACTGCATTCCCAGCGGCCTGCGCGGCGACATTATTGGACGTTGCCAGATTGGCGTTGAGATAGGAATTGAGCTCTGTGCTATCGAGCTCCAGCTTATGTGGCGTCCCCATGGACTGGGCGACCTGCGAATCGCGAATCTTCTCCTCCGCGCGTACGGCGGCGGAGGGATCGGTCACCACCGGCGGCGGAGTTCCCTTCCGCAGGATCAGCACGACGACGAATACGATTACGCCGAGCGTGACCCACTGTGCCACGCGATAGTACTTGCGCGCTTTGTCGAAGACGGATGGGTCGCGTACCACGTCGTGCGCCTCGGTACGGCCCGGGCGAGTAGCTTGCCGTACACCCTCCGCCGGACGCCAGGCGCTCTCGGGATTGGATTGGTCGGCGTAATAGGCAAAGAGAGAGTTACAGCGAGCGCAGCGATCGCCGCCTTCCTGCTGATTGCCGCAATTGGGACAGATGACTTGAGACACGCGCACCTCGCAGATTCAAATCTAGCACCGGCGCGGAAGGCGCGTAATTGGCACGAGGGGCAGCGGTGTGGCGGCGGTACCTGTACGAAAGAGCAGGAGATGTTCCGCGAGAGGAGGGTCTCCCGTCTTTCCGGTTGTGCGGCCCCCTCGCCATTCGCATTCGTAGTTGCTTACTAGCGGCGCGCACCACGAGGCCGAAAAACAGCGCCAAAATTAAGGGTCCGGAGACCCCGTTCGCTAAGGCTACGTACGCTAGGTGATTCGCCCTGTGTAGCGGCGAACCAGCAACGCGATGGTCAGACCGATGCAGAACAGTAGCGCCGCGACCCCGTTGATGCGCGAGGCGAGCGTCATGGCTTTTTCAGCGCGGGGCACGCGGGTTAGCGGGAGCACCATGAAATTCATGATCATGTAGACTACGCCGCCGTACAGCAGGCCGCAGATTACTGGCCGACGGACGAGAATTTCGAGCTTGCGGCTGGCCGCGAAGAAAATAACGGTCCACGCGAGCGCAATCGCATAGTGGATCGCGACGCCCAGAACTACCGACGCCATACCAGCATCGAAGGATTTCATCCCGACTAGTCCGCTGGCGATGTATTGGAAAATCATGTACGGCGTGACGTGGCGGAAGGCGTTGAAGATGATGTTTTCGCTGATGTCGAGCGTGCCGGCGACCAGTGTTATCCGGAGGATTGCCGTGATCGCGCCAGAGCGAGAAAGCAGCCTGCGTGGCGTTGCGTAGGGGGCCATGCTCGTCGGCATCATACGCCGGAAAGCAACCATGAGCGTAGGGTTCGTAGCGCCTGAAGTACAGGTGGCCATTCGTTCAGGAGCGCCTGGCCTTAAACCATCCTTCAAGGCTAGCGGAGAACGACGAATTATGCTGGATGATGATGGGCGTGCTTTAAGTTCGCTGCAGAGAGCGAACTCGGCCGTTTCGTAGAACGGCAACGGCGAAGGCACAGAAACGGGGTAGTACTCTGGTACCGCCAAAATGTGACTACTCCGCTAGAGGTTCCGGGCGTTCCAGTTGGTAACTTAAACCATCGCGCGGGACGCCTCCGCAGGTGTCCTAATCACCCGACGCGAAGTCATCGAGCCGAGCTCGTAACGACTGAGGATGGGGAATCATGAAGAAGCGACAGAATGCAGGCAAAGCGCAAGGAAATACCGGGGGCTACTCAGGAACCGTCGAAGCCGAACATCTCGATTCGCAAGATCTCTCGAGCGCGTTCATGTCCGAGGCGGATCGCAAGGCGGGAGCTTATCGCGCGGATTCGAGCTCCGCAGTAGCGACGCTCGAAGCGCCGATCGAGTCGCCGGTCGTGAGTTCCGTCGTGGCATCCGCGAGCGCGCCCGAGGCGCAAAATGCTGCGTTCCATTCGGGCAAATCAAATGGCAACGGGCACAGCTCGAACGGCGGCAACGGGAACGGCCACAATGGCGGCGATCATGGCGGGCACCACGGCGGCCACGGGCACAGCGGCCACGGAAGCGGCGGCCGCGAGCACGGCCAGGAGCGCCGCCGGCGGCGCCGCGCGCTGATTTCCGCGCCGGTGCGCGTGCGTTCATTGAATATCACCGAAGAAGGCCCAAGCGAGGTCACGACGACGATTGACGTCTCGCGCGGCGGCATCTTCTTCGTCAGCGAATTGACCAACTACGAAAAGCACATGGAAGTCGCGGTGGTCTTCCCGTTCAGCGGGATTCCGGGCGATGTGCACGCGGAGCAGATGGGCCACATCGTGCGAGTCGTGGAGTATGAAGATGGGCGCCGCGGCATTGCGGTCTCTTTCGAAAAGCCGGCCGTAGTGACCGACGAAGCGTTAATCGATTCCGGCGGGCGCCAGCTTCAGCCCCACGTGCTTCGCGCGCCGGGCATCCCTGGGCTCGACGTTGTCGCGGAACAGAAAGAAGTCAAGGTGCTGATTCTGGAAGCCGATTCGCGCGCTCGCGAATCCATGAGCAGTTATCTCGGCAGCGAAGGTTACTCCCCCCTCACTGCCGCTACGGGTTCGAAGGCCCGCGAGATGCTGGCAACCAATGTTCCGGCCGTCGTGATCGCGGACGTCGAAGGCGACAGCATGGCAGGCTTCGATATCTGCGCATTCATCAAGAGCGACGAGCGCCTGCGCCACGTGCACGTGATTCTCGTGACCAGCTCCGCTTATCCGAGCGATTACGCCAACGCGCACGCTGTGGGCGCAACGATTTGCATGGCCAAGCCATTCAAGCAGGAAAAGCTGGGGCAGATGGTGAAGCTGCTGGCGCCGCCGAAACGGTTGGCCGCGGATAAGTCAGCGGCACGCACGAATGGCGAGCAGACCTCGAACGCGATCGGCAATACGAACGGGGCGGCGAAGAGGCCGATGGTCTCGACGCTTTCCTCTAACGGCTATACCAAGCCGGCGGTGCCGACACCGGCACCTGCCGCGGACCAGCATGAGTTCCGGAAGCTGTGCGACGCCGCGGTGCAAGAGAAGCGTGTGCGCGACGGCGATCGGTACGACGTGAGCGACACGGATCAGAACGTAAGTGTGGCCTCGTCGAAGGATGGAAAGAGCGAGTCGAAGGGCGGCTTCGCGGCATTCCGTAACAAAGCAGCATCGCTCTTCAAGCGCTAATCAGGACAGCGTCTAGTAGGGGAGGGTCTTTAGACCCTCCCTTGGTTCGGCCGTCCTGCCCTTTTTGCCAATCGCCCCTGCCTCACAATAGCCTATATTTGGTCGACCGCCACGATCGAAAATTGGGAGCATCTAGATACATTTTCTTCAAACGCTCTTTTCCCGCATCCGCGCATCGTCCATTGGTACAGTTATTCGATTCGTGCTCAAGAAGATCCCGCCAGCCGTCTCTTTTTCTCCGAGCGATAAAATTTAACCATGCAATGTCCGCAATGCGGCCACGCAAATCCCGACGGCGTCGCCTTCTGCACGCAATGTCACGCCACGCTGGTCTTCAAATGCCCGAAATGCTGGCACGAACAGAATCACGGCGGAACGTGCGACCAGTGCGGCGCCGATTTCGCGCAATTGCAGGGTGTTTATTTCGGCAAGGTAGTGGCCGAAGAGATGAACGACACACAGAATGAAGTGAACCGCGTCAATGCCGCCGCAAGTGCCGTCACGAATCCGGTCCTTACTGTGCTCATGATTCTGTTCCGCTGGATCTGCACGCTATTTTTCGCTTAGCGGACTACTTTTGGGAGGAACGCCTTCAGGTCCTCTCTGCGAGTCTGCACTCATTCCCCGTACACGGAAATATCTCTGTGGCGGAAACAATCCCACGCGGGCACATTCGCGTCCGACTGCATTCTTCACCTGGTTTATCCAGTACAGGAACGTGTTTTCGCTGACGCCGACGAGCACCATAGCGCGCTTGTATTCCACCGCGCGGAGAAAATAGATAACGAAGAGTTTCCGCCGACCTTTCCATTCGCGGCGGCGCAAGGCGCGCGCTCCCGCGGACTCGAAATCGGCCACGTATTCGGAGGCCCGCGCAGTCTCCGGCCGCCAGACATAGCCGCTCGAGGGACGCTCGAGGTCGATCGCAGGCATCTTGCGGCCGATTCCCTTCCCCAGCGAGCGGTACCGCGTCAGGCAGACGTCGAAGATTTCTCGTGGCTTCACGTTAATTCTCGCGGCCGTTCCAATCGTCGGGATCGCAATTCATCGCCCGTGTCCACGCATCGAAACACTCCTCCCAGCCATCGAGGTAGCCGCGTGCATATTCTTCGGCCAGGCGCTGGTGCTCGCAAAATACGCGCTGCATCTCGCAGCTTTCGTGCCGCTCTTGTGGCAAGGCATTCCACGCAACCTGTAACCGCCAACCCAGCTCTCGCGCGAGGCGCGCCATCCAGTGCAGCGGAACCGGAAAGTACACAGCCACGCGCCGCCGAGGTTCGTACCATGCCATGCTCCAGCCTCGCGGTATGCGCGCTCCCCAGGTAATCTCGCGGCCGACAAGGAATCGTCTCTTCCGGGGATCTCTTCCGGAGGCGGGATCGCCGATGTTCCCTTTTCGTGACGCCGTTTGGCGCCGCGCAACCCGATCCAAACTCGCAATTTCCGCTACAATGTTTTTTCTTTCAGCTGATTCCATGTCGCTTGCGCCTCCAAGCATCGAATAGGGAACTGATTCCGCCAGAGCCCACACCACGGAACTGCTTTTGCTCAGAAACCGAGTGGCCGCTTTCCAAAGTCAAATTCATTGCATCACATCCGTTTCAGTGTCCGCGGCATTCAACAGATCCCGCAATACGCCACGCGAATCGGCCGGTAGCCGCGCTCAACAGCCACGAGGCGCTTCATTATTTTCACCGTAGGCCCCCCGCAGTACGAGCACCCCGGCTTCGCAGCAACCGCGGTACCGGGATCGAGCCTTATCAAGGTCATTCGACTTCTCCGCGCGGCTCGGCTTTTGCGCGCCGCTTCTCGCTCTCGCGCACGGTTTTTCGCCACCGCCCGCCAGCGCCGCATGTACGCGCGTTTACATGCCTTCTGCCGATCCAATTTCGCGAAGAGCGCAGGCGACTTTTCCTCCGCGCTCCCTAGCCACCGCAGCGCGTATCTTCCCATCCCGCTCGCCGATGCCGCCATCGCCCGCCTCCCGCTCCGGCCGAGCTACTCCTACAGTACCGACCGAAGACACACCTGTTCGCCTTATCTCCGCCCGAACCTTTACGGCGGGTACGCTTGTGCTACGTTTAGATTCCGCTATCCTTCGCGCCTCAGGCCGGCACGGTGACCCTGAACCGGTGCCGCTCGATCGGAGGCACGTACCACATGCGTGACAAGACGACGCCGTTTCACTACCTGCTGGAATGCTCCCAGATGTCGCTCGAAGATTTCGAACTCGCTCGCCTCGATCGCGCCGCGAGCTTGCGAAAGCAGCTTCGAGACATCGCCGAAGAATGGGTCGAAGCGGAAGTCGAGGCGCAGTTGGCGCGATGGGTGCGCGAGAACCGGGGTCGCTCCGTCGCGAGAACTGCAAAATTCCGCAAGCACGAAGACGAGCTGGAGAGGCGGCCCCGCGCCCTCCCCTCTGCGCCCCGCATCACCAACCCGAAGCGGCCTACGCTCGCGACGGAACTTCCCACTCCAGTTCCTATATCGACGCGCGCCCGCTCTCCCCGCGCGCCCTCGCGTCCGGCACTCGCGGCTGCGCCCCGAGAAAAGCGCGATCCGCGCCCCGATGCTTTTGCCGCCGTGCGCTACGTCCGCCGGGAGTTCGAATCTCATTAGCTCAACACCGCACAGAGCTCGGAGGCTCGCGGCTGGCCGCAGCAAGAAATTTGTCTCCGTTAAGCGGTCCGATTTTTCGACGGCCACCAACATCTTCGCGGATGACTCATTCATCCCGCTCTCGGCGCGCAGCACCGCTGTCGATTTGCGGACTTCCCGCAGCCGATTGTCTCGCGCCGTATCCGCACTCAACTTGATTGCTCCTCATTGCCCGCGCCCTCAACGCAGCGCAGTTCCCCGCACGACTCGCCACTCTGCCGTATCGAAACCTGCTTCATCCTCGCAATCATCCGTCACCGTCGCCGACAACACGCAGGATGATCCGCTCTCCTCTTAGAGCATCGCCAGCTTCACACGAGCACGCCGCTGAGGTCGCTACGTACATCGCCAACTGCCCAATTGCTTTGTCCGACCGGTGATCGCCGAAATCCCAAGCTCTCTCCCCGCTAGCACCGAACCCCCTTGCGCAGCCTGACCCACAAAATGAACAGCTCGCCAACAACGCCCCATTACCAGCAATTAGTCTCTCCCTCCTACCCATCAACCCCGGTCCCGCGTCCAACATAACTAACTATTCCGCGTAGTTGAGTTGATCGATCGGGGGGCTGGTCGCGAGACGGGGTGGCATTGTCGGGGTGGCTTGGGGTGGCCGACGTGCTTTGGGGAGTTGGAGCTATTATGTCGCTAGGGTGCTACTCGATTATCTGATGGTCGCGGTGGCCTAGAGCAGGCGTGAGGGTTCGAACGGTCGGCTGCTTTCGGGGCGCGTTTACAACGCGCTTTTAGTGGGGTTTTCAGCGATTTCTGGGAGCTGGCGTTTTAGATCGCTCAGACCTCGGGCGAGATGCGGGTCGTGCGGAAGTCTTTTGGGGTGCCGATTTCTAGGAGTTGCTCTTTGCGGTAGATCAGGGCGTTGATGTTGTACGGGGCTAGTTCGAAGCCGTGGCCGTGGGTGATGGCATCGGTCGGACAGGCTTCTACGCAGTATCCGCAGAAGATACAGCGGGAGTAATCGATGTTGTAGACCTTCGCGTAGCGTTCGCCCGCGGAAATGCGATTGGCATCGGTGTTTTCGGCCGCTTCAATGTAGATGCAATTGGCGGGGCAGGCTGCTGCGCAGAGGAAACAGCCCACGCACTTTTCTAGGCCGTTCTCGTCGCGGTGGAGAACGTGGATGCCGCGGTAGCGGGCTTCGAACTGCGTGGGGCCAATGGGAAAGAGTTCAGTGGTGGGCTTACGGAACATGGTGCGCAACGTGACGCTGAAGCCTTTCACCAGGGTAGCGAATGTTGCGCCAACTTCTGTGAGTAGCGAGCTCATTCGATGTCACTTTAGCAAAGTTGGTGGTCGGCGGCAAATTGAGCGCGGAGGTGACAGTCTTAGAAATGAAGGGAGCTCTGCCTGGCATCGGCCTTTAAGAGAATCGTCTCGAAAGCTAAAGGCAGAATGCGAGGAACGAAGAAAGAAAACCTCAGCGGCCAAACGCGTTGCGAAAAAATGGGCACGCTTTCGATAAAACGGCAGGTTCCGACATGTCTTCTTGGCGCGAGCGGTTGCAGACATTGGACGCTTAGATGCTTAGCTTCGCTCAGGAGGACGATGTTTTTGACTTTGTACGCGGCCCGTAAAGCCGTAATGACCCTACGCGGACTGCGGCACGGCTGAAGTCGTGCCCTGACAAACCAGTTGGATATTCACTCCGCCCTTGAGCTTACTCACCGGGGGGCGAGACAGGAGGCGGGCCTAGATTGCCGGGCTTGCCTGTGAGAGCGGAGATGATTTGTTTGCCGTGGAAACGGCCATTTTCGATGAAGATTTCGCCTGTGTATTTTCCGCCGAGGATTACTCCCGCTACGTAGATTCCTGGGACGTTGCTTTCGAGTGTGGTTGGATTGCAGACCGGCTTGCGCGTTTCGGGATCGAGAGCGATGCCCATTTCCTCTAGGAAGGCGAAATCGGGGTGGTAGCCGGTGAGGGCGAAGACTTGCGTCGCGGCAATTCCCTGCTCGCCCGCGCCGTTGCTCACTAAAACTTGTGCCGGTTCGAAGCGCAGGACTTTTGTGTTGAAGTGCGCGCGAATCTCGCCTGCACGGATGCGATTTTCGATGTCTGGCTTGACCCAGTATTTGAGAGTTGCGCCGAGAGTGGGGCCGCGATGGACGAGTGCGACGCGGGCGCCGGCTCGAAAAAGTTCCAGGGCCGCTTCGGCGGCGGAGTTTTTTGCGCCGACTACCACGACATCTTGCTGCCAGTACGGGTGTGGATCGGTGAAATAGTGCGAGACGTGCGGGAGATCTTCACCCGGCACATTCATCAGATTGGGGCGATCGTAATAACCCGTGGCGAGGACGATCTTGCGGGCCCTATATGCATGGCGCTGGCCATTGGCGTCGCGCGTGGAGACTTCGAAGGCGCCATCGTGGCCGCGAATGCCCTCGACGGTTTCGTAGAGGCGGAGTTCGAGACCGTAGTGGTCGGCGGTGCGGCGATAGTACTTGAGCGCTTCGACACGGGTGGGCTTGGTCTCGGCAGAGGTAAGCGGGAGATCGCCAATCTCCAGGCGCTCGGCGGTGGTGAAGAAGACCATGTTTGTCGGGTAGTGGTAAATCGAGTTGCAGAGGCAGCCTTTGTCGATTACCAGCGGGCGCATGCCGGCGCGCTTGGCTTCGATGGCACAGGCGAGGCCGGTCGGGCCGGCGCCGATGGCGAGCAGGTCGAAAGTTGGTGCTAGGAGTGAATTCATCGACTTCCTTCGAGGTTTGGAAACGGGCTTCGTTTTTGTTCGATTAGAACGAGGCGCCGTTCTCTTGCTTCAATGAGCTGCGTCATTTTCCAAACATATCTGTATAGATTAGAAGCCAGCAAATTGCCCGAATGCGAGCGACCGCAGCTGCGCTCGTAACCACGAAATCGCCGGTGGTATTTGATGAAGCGCGACCGATGCCAGATTCAGGTTAGCACGGGACGCAAATCGGAGTCGCATGGCACCTCCTGCGGCCAGGTTTCGGCGCGGGAGCGGTTCTTGCGGGCTTGTAATTGGTCGTTGGCGCAGCCAGGAGTTGCTGCGCTGCGCAGCGCTACTCCGCGTTGACTTGACGCGACTTGCTGCATAAGATGCACGCGGTGGCTGATTCCTCCTCACTTTCTGGGCGGATGATTTCGCACTACCGGGTGCTGGAAAAACTCGGTGGCGGCGGAATGGGCGTGGTGTTCAAAGCTGAGGACACTACGCTGCACCGCTTTGTGGCTTTGAAATTCCTTCCTGATGAACTTGTCCGAGATCGCCAGGCCCTGGAACGATTTCAGCGCGAGGCGCAGGCGGCTTCGGCCCTCGATCACCCGAACATCTGCACAATCTATGAGATTGGCGAAGCGAATGGACGTCCGTTCATCGCCATGCAGTTTCTCGATGGCGAGACGCTGAAGCGGCGGATTTCCGGCAAGGCGATGCCGCTCGATGAATGTCTGGAGTTGGGGATCGAGATTGCGGATGCGCTGGATGCGGCACATGCACGGGGCATCGTGCACCGCGATATCAAGCCCGCGAATATTTTCGTGACGGCGCGGGGACACGCGAAGATTCTGGATTTTGGATTGGCAAAGACGCTTTCGGCGCCTACTGGGCCGGCGGGCCAGGAAACGGCTGACGCGGTGTCGCCTGAACATTTGACAAGTCCCGGCAGCACGCTCGGGACCGTGGCGTATATGTCGCCCGAGCAGGTGCGGGCGAAGGATCTGGATGCGCGGTCGGATCTGTTTTCGTACGGCGTGGTGCTCTACGAGATGGCGACTGGCGCACTACCTTTCCGCGGCGAAAGTGCAGGCGTGATTACGGAAGCGATTTTGAATCGCGCGCCGGTTGCGGCGGTGCGATTGAATCCGGATTTGCCGGCGGAGTTCGAGCGGATCATAGAGAAGGCGCTGGAGAAGGATCGCAAGCTGCGGTATCAGGGCGCGGCGGAAATACGCGCTGACTTGCAGCGATTGAAGCGCGACACGGAGAGCGGGCGGTCTGCCTCGGGCTTTGTGGCGGCTCCGGGGGCGGAAGAGGCTGCGAGCACCAGTCGAGTTTCTGCTGCGCAAGGCAGCGTTGCGGAATCAGAACCTGCGAAAGAAAGTGCCCGCGGATCGTCGGCACGAATTGCGGCGGCGCCTGCTGCTGCTGCGATCGCTCCTTCCGTGTCAGCACGGCCGAAGTGGGTGATGCCGGCCGCGGCGGGAGTCGCCGTGTTACTTCTGGCGATCGCCGGCTATTTCCTTTTCCACCGAGCGCCCAAGCTGACGGAGAAAGACACCATCGTGATCGCCGATTTCGGCAACAGCACCGGCGACACGGCGTTCGACGATACCCTCAAGCAGGCACTTTCCGTGCAACTGGCACAGTCGCCGTTCCTGAACATTCTTTCCGATGAGAAGGTGAGCGACACGCTGCATATGATGGGCCGGCCGCCGGGCGATCGTCTCAGCAAAGAGGTGGCGCGGGAAATTTGCCAGCGGACGTCGAGCACGGCGATGCTTTCGGGGACCATCGCGCAAGTTGGCGACCGCTATTCGCTCGTGCTGAAGGCCGTGAACTGCTCGACGGGCGATTCGTTGGCCAGCGTGGAGGCGGAGGCCGCCGACAAAAATCACGTACTTGATGCGCTGGGCAAAGTGGCGACGTCGATGCGCGAAAAGCTGGGCGAATCGCTGACCACGATTCAGAAATTCGACAAGCCGCTGGCGGAAGCGACCACTTCCTCGCTGGAAGCCTTGAAGGCTTATTCGGAAGGCGTGCGTGCGCGAACGACGTCCAGCGATGCTGCTGCGATTCCCTATCTCAAAAAGGCCATCGAACTCGATCCGAATTTTGCGACCGCTTACGTGTTTCTGGGGATTTCGTATTCCAATCTCGGGGAGAACGGGCTGTCGAACGACTACATTGCCAAGGCGTACGAACTTCGTGACCGCGTCAGCGAGCGGGAGAAATTTCAAATCTCTGCGGACTATTACCAGTTCTGTACCGGCAATCTGGAGAAATCGAAGCAGGTTTACGTTCAGTGGATGCAGGCCTATCCGCGTGATGATCGGCCGCCGGTGGATTTGGGGGTTGCCGAAGCGTCTTACGGTGATTATGAATCGGCGCTCAACCACACGCTGCAATCTATGCGGTTGGCCCCGGACAGCGCCATTGCTTATGGGAACTCTGTGGGATTTTATGTTTCTCTGAACCGGCTCGATGAGGCCAAGAGCGCGTATCAGGATGCGGTGGGTAAATTTGCGGACCTTCCCGTGCTGCACGCCAATGCGTATTGGCTGGCGTTCCTGCAAGGCGATAGCGCGGAGATGGACCGCCAAGCCGCGTGGGCCAACGGGAAGCAAGGCGGAGAGGATTTTCTCGACGCGATTCAATCGGATACAGCGGTGTATCACGGCCGCTTGGCGAAGGGGCGCGAGTTGTCGAAACGGGCTGTGGAGTTTGACAAGCGCAGCGATCAGAAGGAAGCTGCGGCGCTGTGGCAGATGGCGGCGGCATTGCACGAGGCTGTGCTCGGGAATGCGAGTCAAGCGCGAGAAGAGGCGGGAGCGGCATTGTCGCTGGCTACAGATCACGATACGCAGATACTCGCTGCTGTCGTCGATAGCATCGCCGGAGAGCCGGACCAGGCCGAAAAGATCGCCGCAGATTTGGAGAAGCGTTTCCCTGAGGACACGCTGGTGAACTTTTACTGGATGCCTGTTGCACAGGCTGCGGCGGCCGTCGATCGCAAGAATGGGGCCAAGGCGATTGAGATTTTGAAGCCTACGGCGCCGTACGAGTATGGTTCTGAGTCTCCTGCGATCAGCGTTGGCGGAGAATTGCTGACCATTTATGTGCGAGGCCAGGCTTACCTGCAGATGGGGAAAGGGGCCGAGGCCGCGGCTGAGTTTCAGAGGATCGTTGACCATGGTTATTTGATTGGGAATTTTCCTTTGGCGGCTCTGGCGCATCTCGGGCTTGGGCGGGCTTATGCCTTGGAAGGTGATGCGTCTAAAGCGCGGACGGCTTATCAGGATTTCCTGGCATTGTGGAAAGATGCGGACGCGGATGTGCCCGTCCTGCAGCAGGCCAAGGCGGAATACGCGAAGATCAAGTAGTTGCGTTGAAATTGCTCCGGTTCGTCAGGGCACGACTTTAGTCGTGCCGTAATCGGCCCAAGATTCGCACGGCTTTAGCCGCTGAGGGCTTGTTTTTATTCGTCTCACGCACACTCGATTGCTCGCGACGCATTGAACGCAACTCGCGGCATCCTTCCTCTGTGATTTAACGCCGAAGCATATCGCGATCCCTAAGATGCTGGGCTGAAGCTCGCCGCCACGAATGCTCTCCATGTCGCGATTCGCGTAGACGCGACAGTCAGCGCCGCGCGATGATGGCCACTACTTTGGCTTGGGCTGCGCTCACTGTCGGGCTTTGAGATTCCGTGGACATTCTGGCGATTAGGGCTTCTAGCATGTAGGTGCGATTTTGGTAGGTGGCGAGGATTGCTGGAGTGAGAGGCTTGGCAGTCCAGACTTTGCTGTCGGCTTCGTCGAGGCGGGCTAGCCATTGTTCGAAATAGCCGCTGTCGAAATCCCGGCGCGTCATTATGGCGCTGACGGTTTGGGCCAGACGGTCTTGCTCGCCGTACGAGTAGACTGTGGGCGCGGTGGATAGGCGTTCGGCGATCGTGGCTAGGATGGCGTGTTGATCGTCCTGGGTCAGGAGATCGTTTTTGGCTAACGCGGCCAGGAGATCGGCGGTGTGGGCTGTGGCGTGAATCCAGCCTTTGGTGGCATCGTAGCCGCGGAGATCGCGCTCGTTGGTTAGGAACGAAATGGCGTCGTGGAGTAACGCATGAAAGCGCGCGGGGCCGAGGAACGGGGTTTTGAGTTCGCGCTCGGCTAGCGAGGACAGGACGAGCGCGGAGAAGGAGCGCTTGAGAACCGAGTCTGTGCCGGACTCGCCTAAGCCAACTTTCAGATTCGCAGTCCATTCGTCGAGGAACGGGATGAGTTCTTGCTTTGAGAGTTGCGGCCGGCGAACGACCCATACGTCGAGAATCGAATACGCGATATCGTCGCGCAGCTCGGGATCGGGCGAGCCGAGGTAGCCGCTTACTTCGTGCGCAAGTGCGACGGCCGATTCGCCTTCGGGGACGGCGTAGTGATTATTCTGGATGCTGTGCCAGAAGTCGCGATCGTGCTTCTCGATGGATTGGGGGGCGGCTGCGGTAGATCCTGTGAAAAGCGAGAGCAATACGAGTCCGGCGACCGGCAGCCGGCGAGATATGTTCAATCGAAAGCGCATTTCGTGAATCCTCCAAGTCAATTTGCTTCCGAGCTATCTGAGGTTCGGATCGAGCACCCGTAGGGCCCGGTCTTTAGCCGGGCCTCTTCGTGCACGATTGCGCAAGATCGCTCGGCCTCGCGCGCGTACAAACCTGTCTCATTCACGTGCTGTTGCGGGGCTACGCGAGTTCTCCATGAAGTTACCTTGCGCCAGAAGAGGCCCGGCTAAAGACCGGGCCCTACGTTGCGACGACGCTCGCGCGTCGCCCGTGCTGCCCTTTCGCGAATCCGATAGTAGGATAGACGCATGAGCAATACACCGGTGAGAGCTACGATTTCGATAGATATTCTAAATCAGGTGGATATACGTGTCGGGACGATTGAGACGGTGGAGGATGTCGAAGGCTCGGACAAACTCGTGAAGATGCGCGTGAATTTTGGGGAGTTCACGCGGACGATCGTCGCCGGAATGAAGCAGGAGCGCGCGAATCCGCGGGAGATTGAGGGGCGGCAGGCGCTATTTGTGGTGAATCTCGAGCCGCGGAAGATGCGCGGCGTCGTGTCCGAGGGAATGTTATTTGATATTGGCTACGCGGATGGCATCCGGCCGGTCCTGGCGGTGCCAGAGGAGCGGGTGCCGGATGGCACGCGCGCGGGGTAACATCTGGAAATCATTTGGCTCTGTTGACTTGCTCCGCCGTGGCTGACTTTCTCCGCCGCCGGGGCGCCGGGTCAATCGCTGTGCGATTGCGAAGCAATCGACGCGCCCTCCGACGACCTTGCCGTAAAATCGACGCGCCGCACAACCGCGGTCTCCTCGGAATGGCAACATTTCGCCTTTTTTCCGCAACCTCTCCCACCGCTCAGACCATCGGATCGAGAACCCGCACGCACGAACGCTAAGGAGACCGAATTGCTTCACGTGTACGCGGAGGTGCTCCGAACTTGGCTAATCGCTCTCTCTCCGCCTCAAATACGAACCTCACGGAGGCCCGGAAATCGCGAAATTCTAATCGCGTGCAAAATTATTAGAAATCGTTGTAACTTGCAGAAAACAAACGACCGACTTCATTTCTAATCGCGTGAAAACGGGGGTTTTTTAACGCACTCTCAGCTCCTCGACGGACCCACCGCACGCTGGAAGCAATCACCGTCGCGCGTGCAACGCCAGATCTCCCGTGGGTAACGCGTGGGTTGATTTGGGTCGTTTCGTAACCGCTCGCCTTAAACTACCGGATTTCACCATTCGGTGAACGTCAAAGCGGTACTTTCCGAGTTTCAAGCGAAGCGAGCGTGCGACAGCTCGTGCCTAGCTGCGGGGCTTGGCCGCGACTTCCTCGGCGCGCCGCGGCGACTTGCGCGCCCAGTTTTCGGGGCGGTCCTCGACCTTCCAAAAATCGGGCTCGGGCTTGATGAACTCGACGCCGACTTGCGTCTTGCCGAGCAGGCGCGTGCCCATAGACGTTACGCGCGCGAGTATCTCGTCGTCCGTTGCGGGATTTCTGAGGCTGATTAGCTCGCCGGGAACTACAGGCATAGCCAGGAGAATCAGTGCGCCGTGCGCGTTGACGACCAACGTGCCGGCGACTTCAGAACTTCCGCCGCCTTGATGCCGGTGAACGACGACCTGGATGTGCGCCTTCACGCGCCGGCTGCGGCGCCGGAGTTCGGGACGGGCTGGCGGCTTTGCTGGACCACCCATGATTAAACTGTAGCAATGGCACGGAGCAAATTCGAGGGGAATGTGAGAGATGGCTGCGTAAGCGCAAATAGAGAGAGGGGGCGAAAGACGGGGCCGAAAGGCGGGAGGGTCTGAAGACCCTCCCCTACAACTACGCGGCGGAGCTGGAGATGTCGCCGGCCTCGATATCGCGCAAGATGGCGCGCAGCGTGGCGGCTAGCTCGTCGCGGCTTACGTTGCTCTTGCGAAAGAGAATTCGCAGGCGGAACGAATTGTCTTCCGGCTGAAAATCGAAAAGAAATGGTTGTGGACGCGGTGCCGGTACATTTTCTTCCTGGCGGGCGCGGCGAGCTTCGTCGCGGGAGAGGCCGCCGGCCGCGATGCGCTCGACCATTTCGCGCATTTTCTTTTCATTCGGCTGGCGTGCCACCTGAAGCAGCAGCGACTTGGTGGTGATGCCCTTCTCGATGCAGGCGTTGCGGATCGGCTCGGGAATCACGCGAATAGAAAGCGTCTCCGTGACGGACGATCTCGCCTTGCCGATTTTGCGGGCGATATCGTCGTGCGTGTAGTCGAAATGCTCGGCGAGGCGCGAGAGACCGTCGGCTTCTTCGAAAGCGGTGAGGTCTTTGCGCTGCAAGTTCTCAATCAGCGCGAGTTCGAGAGTTTCGGCGTCGTCGGCAATTTTTTCAATGCACGGCACTTCGTGCAGGCCTGCGGCGCGCGAAGCGTGATATCGGCGCTCGCCGGAGATAATGTAATAGGTGTCTTCGCGCGGAACAAAGCGCACGAGCAATGGCTCGAGAACGCCCTTTTCGCGGATCGAGTCGGCGAGTTCGCGAATGTCGCCGATGGTCTTGCGCGGCTGATCCGGATTCGGGCGCACCTTCTCGATCGGGATCATGCGGCCGATGGACGCGCCGCTGTAACTGGCTAGCGTCTCGACGTAGTGCGCGTCATGCCGCATCTTGAGAGTGACGGGTAACCCTATCTTCCTCGACACGTTGCAATACCTCCAGGGCGAGCTTGCGATACTCTTCGGCGCCGGAAGATTTCGGCGCAAAACTGAAAATCGTTTCCTTGTAAGCCGGGCTTTCTTCGAGGCGCACATTCTTGCTGATGCGCGTTTTGAATAATGCGCTGCCAAACGTCGCGCGAATTTGTTCGTGCGTATCGCGCGAGATGTTGGTGCGTTTGTCGAAGAGCGTGATGACCACGCCGAGAATTTTCAGCTCAGGATTCGGGCGCGAACGGATGCGGCCGAAAGTTTCGAGCAAGTCATCGGTTCCTTCGATGGCGAAATAGGCCGCTTGAATGGGGACCAGGAGATGCGTTGCGGAGACGAGAGCATTGACCGTGAGTATGCCGAGAGCCGGCGGCGTATCCATCACGATGTAATCATATTCGTGCAATATCGGCGTGAGCGCGTCTTTCAATTTGAAGGGCGCGTCGAATTGGCCGGCGAGCTGCTGCTCGAGCTTTGCCAGCGCGAGACGCGACGGCGCCACGAAGAGATTCGGATCTTTCGTCGGGCGGATAACACTCGCAAGCGCCACGGGATGATCGCTGAAGATGTCGAACATGGAAGCCTGGAGTTCCGCGGGATCGAAAAAAGCGATGGTTGCGTTGGCTTGCGGATCCAGATCGATGAGCAGCGTTTTCTTCTTGCGAAGAGCGATGGCAGCGGCGAGATTGATGGCGGTGGTGGTCTTACCGACGCCGCCTTTTTGATTGGCAACCGCGAGGACGCAGGCCAAGCCGAACACCGTTCCCTTCCCCGGCAACCGCAGGCCTATATATGGGAGAGGCCTGAAGATTCAGTACTACCCGGTGGGCCTCACTGTACAGAGCCAAAGGCCAGAGTTCAAGCGAAAAAATTGCCTCTGGACGGCCAATGCCATTGAGGCTCAAACGGCCCGGAGCCGGGTGTTGTACCGCTGGCGTCCCCGCCGGCTCTTACGACGTAGATGTCGGCAAACGGCGCAATCATGGGCGGCGCGAGAGGTAAAAGACTGGACGTATTTGACGCCGGTAGTCCGCGCGTGTTCTACGCTCCTGGCACGATCAAGGTCGTCGAATGCCGGCGGGGACGCCGGCGGTACGGTAAGGCGCCTCGACTACATCTTGTAGCGGCCAAGATCTTCGTCGCTGAGGTTCTCTAGCCATTTGCGGAGTTCTTCGTTGGTGCCGCGTTCGGCGGCTGCGGTGGAGACTTTCGAGGTCTTGATGACGTCTTCTTCGACGAAGATGGGGCAATCAAGGCGCAACGCGAGCGCCAGGGCGTCGCTTGGGCGTGCGTCCATAGACATCATCTGGCCGTCGCGTTCCATCCAGATGAGAGCGTAGAAAGTATCGTCGCGCAGATCGCAGACGACCACGCGGTGCACGTGAACATTGAGGCCCGTCAGGACATTCTTCAGGAGATCGTGGGTCATCGGGCGCGGCGTCTGCACTTTTTCGATTTCGAGCGCGATGGCGTTGGCTTCGTAGATACCCACCCAGATGGGTAGCACGCCGCTGCCTTGCGTTTCCTTGAGGACGACTACAGGCATGTTGGTCACAGGATCCATCATCAGACCGCGAATCTTGACCTCGAGTTCCATGGTACCTCCCGGAGACTCAGACCAAGTGCTCGCCGACCAGGCTGTTGGGTCCCGAGCGCGTGACCTTTACTTGCAGGTATTCTCCCAGAAGATTTTCGCGCTGCGAAGTGAAATTTACAACTCGATTGCAAGAGGTGCGTCCGCCCCACTGATTGCGGGCGGAATGGTGCGAGTCGGCGAGGACTTCGAACGACTCGCCGACGAGCTTTTCGTTAAGCGCGATTTGAATTTGGCGCTGGCGCTCCATGAGTACCGCCAGGCGCCGGCTCTTCTCTTCTTCAGGGATGGCGTCGGCCATCGATTGGGCCGGAGTGTTGGGCCGCGGAGAATATTTGAAAGAATACACGCCATCATACTGGACGCGGTCGAGGAGCGAGAGAGTTGCCTCGAAATCGGAATCGGTTTCGCCGGGGAAGCCAATGATGATGTCGGAAGTGATGCTAATCGGGCGGCGCGCGGCGCGAATCCAATCGATCTTCTCGAGATACTCGTCACGCGTGTAGGTGCGCAACATGGATTTCAGGATGGGCGTCGAGCCGGATTGGACTGGGAGATGAATGTGATTGCAGAGAGCGGGAGTTTCATCGATGGCGCAGACGATATCGCGCGTGAAATCGTTGGGATGAGAAGTGGTGAAGCGCACGCGGCGGATGCCAGTGACCGCAGCGACTTCGCGAAGCAGTTCGACGAAATTCAGCTTGCGCGGACTCGAGTCGCGGTAAGAATTTACTGTCTGGCCGAGAAGCTGAATTTCGCTGTAGCCCAAATCGGCTAAGCGGCGCGCTTCGGAGAGAATCGCATCGCTGCGGCGGCTGCGTTCCGGGCCGCGGGTGTGCGGCACAACGCAGTAGGCACAGGCATAGTCGCAGCCTTCGATGATAGTGAGATAGGCGCGAATGGGATTGTCGCGGCGCGTCAGTTCCGTCTCGAAGGTCTCGTCGGTATCGAGATCGAGGCCCATCACGCGCCGGCCGCCGGATTCCAGTTGCGCTAGAAATTCGGGGAGCCTGCGATAGCTGGCCGAGCCGCAAACGAGGCTGACCCACGGTGCGCGCTCGAAAATATCCTCGCCTTCCTGTTGCGCGAGGCAGCCGAGCACGCCGATGATCTTGTTTTCGCCAGCGGTGCCGCGAAACTCGCCCAGGCGCGAGAAAACTTTCTGCGCGGCTTTTTCGCGAATGCTGCAGGTGTTGTAAAAAATCAGGTCTGCGTCGGTAAGCTTTTCGACCTGCCGGTATCCACGACCGGCGAGCACGCCCACAACTTTCTCGGAATCGTGGACGTTCATCTGGCAGCCAAATGTTTCGATATAGAAACTTTTTCCGGACCCCGGCGTCACCGAGGCGGGCGAAGCGGCATCATATTGAGCAGCGGAGGTTTGCGCAGCCGCGCTGGGCAAATTGACCTCCGCCGCAGCGCGCGAAACCAGCGATTCGAGGGAAATGTGGAAACTCTCGCTCATGGAAACTCTCATCTTAGCACAGCGATTCGCGCGCGGCAGACAGAGTAGACTGTGACGCGTAAGACGGCACCGCGAAACGCGATTGCGGGTGACAGCTTTGACCGCGCTATTCGCATGTGCTAACGTAAAATTCGGTCGGATTACGATACAATTTCTGGGGGGACACAATTTTCGGAATCGCTGCGCTTTTCTATCAAGGAAGAATTCAAGCTCTAGTCGAGCAAACAGGCTGGATAGCGCGAATCGTCCTGGCAATCCTGCTCTTCCTTTCTCTGTATTCCTGGGCCATCATCCTCGCGAAATCGCGGCTGTTTAGCCGCATTGAACCGCAAACGAAAAAATTTCTGCAAGTATTTCGGTCCGGGCGCGGGCTGGCTGATCCGCGAACGCTGCGCGCTGCGGCGGGCGGTTCCCCACTGGCGAATCTCTATGAGGCGGGCTTTCGCGAATTGCAGAGCCAGGTAGTCGGCACAAATCCCTCGGGTGGCAAGCCGAAGAACGTGAACGCCATCGGCGTGGAGATGAAGCTAAGTTCGGCGGAAGAAGTGCGCGCGCTCGAGAAGTGGATGCCCGCGCTGGCGACGATTGGATCGGTCTCGCCGTTCATCGGGCTTTTCGGAACCGTGTTGGGCGTGATGGACGCGTTCGAAGGGCTGGGCACTGCGGGGGCGGCGAGCCTTCGTGTCGTGGCGCCGGGCATTGCCGAGGCGCTGGTCACTACGGCGGCGGGACTTTTCGCGGCGATTCCCGCGGTCATTGCTTACAACCACTATCTCCAACGCGTGCGATCCGAAGCAGCACGGATGGATAACTTCGCCATGGAATTCGTCTCGCGCATCGAGACGCTTTATAGCTGACGCTATGCCGCAAACTTCGCGCGAAACCGGCTCGACGCTTTCGGACATCAATATCGTTCCGTTCGTGGACGTAGTGCTGGTGCTGCTGCTGATCTTCATGATCACGGCGCCGATTCTGCAATCGGGCATTGAAGTGGATCTCCCGAAAACCAAGACGGTGAAGGAAATCTCGGAGGCGCGGCTGGTGGTCACCATCGATCGCTCGCAGCGCGTCTATCTCGGCGATACGCCCATCAATATTCATGACCTGGGAAACCAGGTTCGTGCAAAAACGACTGACCCAGCTCATCAGCCCGTTTTTCTGCGCAGCGATGAAACCGTGCCGTTCGGGAGCGTGACCACGGTGCTCGATGCGCTGCAGCAGGCGGGCGTGCTCAACGTTCAAATCGTGACCAAGCCGCTTACCGAGCGGGCTCAATCGCAGTGACATGGACGCCTACTACGAACCTCCGGTCGAAAGTCTCAAAGGAGCGCTCAGGCTCTCCGCGATTTTTCATGTGGCACTCTTTGCCGGCATGGTTTTTCTGATGAAAGCGACGCCGCACGAGGGCGACTGGGGAGGGCCTGGAGGTTCGATCTCGGTAGGGATCGTGGGCAGCGTGCCCGCAGCGGTTCCCGCGGTGCCCCTGCCGCAGCCGGATACGGTGACGGAAAGCCGCGTGGTGGACGAGACCAAAGGGCTTTACAAATCGGAGCCCGAGCCGAAGCCCAAAGTAGAAGATGCGACGCCAATTCCGAAATTTGAGAAGAACAAGCCGCCGAAATATGTATCGAAGCCGTCGAAGTTGCTCGAGAACAAAACGCCGCCTCCAACCAACGCGGTGCCTTACGGCGGAGGCGGAACGCCGGCAGTTCCCTACTCTGCAGCGACCACATTCACGATGGGCACTGGAACGACGCAGGCCGGCATGGGTTTTAATGGAGCGGGCGGCGGAAATTTCGGGCAGAAGTACTCGTGGTATGTCGAAGCCGTGCAGCGGCGCGTGAGCGGCAATTGGTTACAAGCAACCATCGATCCGGGGATACGCGCGGCACCGCGAGCGGAAATCAGTTTCACGATCACCCGCAGCGGCTCGATTACAAATATTCAAGTGACGCAATCCAGCGGAAACGCGTCAGTGGATACTTCCGGCATCCGCGCGCTTCGCGCTTCGGACCCGTTGCAGCCGTTGCCTGGAGACTACAACGGCAGTTCTGTGAATGTGACGTACTGGTTCGACTTTCGACGATAGTAGGCCCGTCGCCAGTGCGCGCATTCGCGGGGAGCGAGATGGCTGTGGGGTTGATGGTGAATAGGAGAGCGGGAGTGAAAAAGGAATCGCGGGCGGTAATTCGATTCGGGATTCGTGGCGTGGCGTTGCTCGCCGCGCTCGTTGCCATGTTTTGCCTGGCGAGGCCCGCAGCGGCGCAGGATTGGTTCAAGACCGGCACCGGCATCGGCGTCGCCAAGGCGCGGTTGGCCGTCGCGGATTTCGGCGCGGCCGCGGCGCCTGCGCAGCCACTTGAAAAAACGTTTCACGATGTGCTCTGGAACGACCTCGAGTACAGCGGGATCGTCGAGTTGGTCAGCCCGAGCTTTTATCCGCCGAGCGTGCCCACGCAGCCGGGGCAATTGCGGCCTACCGACTGGAGCGCAGCTCCCGCGAATGCATTTATGTTGGCATTCGGCAGCCTGGACGCCGAAGGATCGAGCCTCGCCGCCACTGGAAATTTGTTCGACGTACGCTCGGCGACTGGGCAAGCCGTGCTGCAAAAGATCTATCGCGGCGCCGCGACCGATGGAGACGCCCGCAAGCTCGCGCACCAATTTGCCGATGACATTATTGCGCGCCTAAGCGGCGGACTCCCGGGCATCGCCAGCACGCAAATCGCGTTTGTAAGCGGCCGCAGCGGAAACAAGGAAATCTGGATGATGGATTACGACGGCGCGAACCAGCATCAGATCACACACCTCGGCACCATCGCGCTGACGCCGAGGTGGTCTCCCGATGCCACGCGCATTGCATTCACCTGCTTCGCGCCGTACCAAAAACTCATTTCACCGCAAATCTGCCTGTACTCTGCCGAATCGAACCGGCTCATCAGCTTTCCAAGATTCAAGGGCACGAACAGCGCACCGGCGTGGTCTCCGGACGGCTCGAAGCTGGCATTTATGTCGAGCGCCATGGGAGATCAGGGAATCGTAGTGACGGACGGAGACGGCGGGCACATGCACCGCCTCACGTTGATGAAAGCAGTCAGCACATCGCCGGTGTGGAACCCGAAGACCGGCCAGCAAATCATATTTGTGAGCGACCGCGGCGGTGAGCCGGTGCTCTACCAGATGAACGCGGATGGCTCGAACATCGAGAAGATCGCGATGCCGGACATGGGATATGTCGTCGATCCAGCCTGGTCGCCGAATGGCCAGCTTCTGGCGTTTGCCTGGCGGCGGCCATCGGGAAATTTCGATCTCTACATTATGGACATCGTGAGCCGCGCGCTGGTGGAATTGACGCGCGACGCCGGGCGCAACGAAAGGCCGAGCTGGGCGCCCGACGGCCGGCATCTCGTTTTTGAATCCACGCGAACCGGGACGCGCCAAATTTGGACGATGCTCGCCGACGGAAGCGAGCCGAAGCAGCTCACGTTCTCCGGCCAGAATGAATCGCCGAATTGGTCTCCAAAGTGACAAATACGCTGTCCAACTCGCCGCTTAGCGCTTGCAGATACGGAAACAAGCCGCGGCGTCAACGAATTTCATGGGCCCAATCGTAGTACAAATTTCCGGCGCGGGTTCCAGCCATCGCCGATGATAGTGGTAGCGCCGAAGGAGGACTTTTGATGAAGGACTATTCTCTGCGACAAGTTGCAATGGTGTGCTGCCTGGCGGGTTTCGCTTTGCTCGTGGGCGGATGTAAGAAGCAAGTCGGTGCCGCGCCACCGGCTGCTGCGCCGGCGCCAGCGCCGGCTCAGCCGACCGTGACGATCAACGCTTCGACCACGTCCGTCAATCCGGGCGAAGCGGTGACGTTGACCTGGTCGTCAACGGATGCGACGGACTTGAATCTTTCTCCCGGAGTGGGCCGCGTGGCGCCATCGGGCACAACCACCGTGACGCCTGCGGAATCGACGACCTATCAGATTACGGCGAATGGGCCGGGCGGCTCGGCGACGGCCAGCGTGCGCATCACTGTAGCGGCGGCCGCTGCGGAAGCGCCTCCTGCAGCTCAGCCGGGGATGGACGAGCTTTTCCGGCAGAACGTGCAAGACGCGTATTTCGATTTCAACAAGTCGGACTTGCGGGCTGACGCGCGTTCGGCGCTGACGCGCACAGCGGAATTCCTACGCTCCTATCCGCAGATCAAGGTGAGTATCGAAGGTCATTGCGACGAACGCGGCTCGACCGAATACAATTTGGGTCTCGGTGAGCGGCGCGCACAGGCGGCACGGGATTTTTTGATTCAGCTCGGAATCCCCACCGACCGCATGACCACGGTGAGTTACGGCAAGGAGAAGCCATTCTGCAGCGAGCATACGGAAACCTGCTGGCAGCAGAATCGGCGTGCGCACTTCGTGCGGTCGCAGTAAGCTGGGACGGACGAAACGGTTCGCCGGGCGTCGATGAGCACGAAGCTCCACGACGCCCGCGCGACGGCAAGGAGGACGGATGTCGCGCAAGGGAACGGTTGCACTGGTTGTCGCGGCGGTATTTCTTGGGGCGTTTGCGGGACAATTGATCGCGCCGCAGCCTGCATCGGCGGTCGCGCGTGAAATCATCGAGCTGCAGCAGTCCGTGGCCCAGCTTCTGCAAGGGCAGCAGGACATGCGCAGCGCGATGGACCAGCGCTTGGCCGAGCTTCGAACACTCGTGAACCAATCGCTCGATTCGGAAAATCGCGTCAACAATCAGATGGGCGCGCTGCAGAAGACATTCCAGGACGCGCAAGCGAACACGGGCGCGCGCGTGGATACGCTGGCCACGCAATCGCAGGGACTCTCCGACAATATGCAAGACATGCAAGCGCGTGTCGGCAAACTTTCGCAGCAGCTCACCGACATACAGAATCTGCTGCAGAGCATTGACGCCAAGCTTCCCGGCGGATCGACAGCCGGCGGCGGTGGTGCCGGCGCAGGATCCGCGCCGCCAACTTCGATGGCGCAGCCGCCTTCCGTTCCGTCTCCGATTTCCTCGGACACGCTCTATCAAAATGCGCTGCGCGATTTCAGCAGCGGGCGGAACGATCTTGCGCGGCAGGAATTTGGCGATTTCCTCAAAAATTTCCCAAGCTCCGATCTCGCCGGGAACGCACAGTTCTACCTCGGCGAGATCAGCTACGCGCAGGGCGATTACCCGAACGCCATGGCGGCCTACGATCTGGTGCTGGTGAATTATCCCAAGAGTTTCAAGATCGCCGCGGCATCACTGAAAAAGGGCGAAGCGATGTTGGCCACAGGCCAAAAGGCCAGCGCGCTGCGGCAGTTTCGCACTGTCGTCAGCAAATTCCCCGGCACGGATGAAGCGCGCCGCGCCGAAGCGCACGTTCGCGAATTGTCGCCGCGCGCGCCTGCGGCTACCACCCCGCACTAAATCCGTTTCCCAGCGCTCCGCGGCCCACTTCGGTTATACTCGCCTCAGCGGAAACTTCCGCAGTCTCTAAACAGGCAGGTGTTTTTATGTCCGTCAACAAAGTGATTCTCGTCGGCCGATTAGGCAAAGATCCGGAAACGCGCTTCACGGGTACAGGCCAGGCCGTGTGCAATTTCTCGATGGCTACCGATGAGACGTACAACGACCGGTCAGGCCAACGGCAGAAGCGCACCGAGTGGCATCGCATCGTCATGTGGTCAAAGCTCGCCGAGATCGCGCAGCAGTATCTGAAGAAGGGACACCTCGTGTATATCGAGGGCCGGATTCAATCGCGGCAGTGGGAAGACAAGCGCGATGGGCAAAAGCGAACGTCGTTCGAGATTGTCGCGAATGTGATGAAAATGCTTACGTCCCGCGCGGAGAGCATGTCCGCGGGAGCGGGCGCCGGAGCGGGTTCAGGGATGGGCGGCGCCTCGCGCGATGACATGGATGCGCCTGGACCGGATGATTCAATGCCGCAAGCCGGCCCGGAGATTTCAGACGAAGATATTCCGTTCTAGGTTTCTCTGTCGTAGGGGAGGGTCTTCAGACCCTCCCGGATTTCGGCCAGCGGTTGAAGTCCTCTGCTTATCCCACGTCGCGAATTATCGTCACAAGAAAACCAGAGCCGAACCCCTGGAGAGTCTGAAGACCCTCCCCTACAAACACAAATAGCGTGACGCCGGCATCGATGACGCGCGGCGAGGCTTAGCGCTGGCTTTCGGCTTGAGCGCGATCGGCGTCGAGTTGCTGCAGGAACTTTTCGTACTTGGGCTGCTGCTCGGGAGTGAGGAGAGCGCGAATCCGCTGGCGTCCTTCAGCGCGGATCGCATCGGCTTGAGGCTTCTGCTGCTGCGAGAGCTCGTGCATGCGTGCGCGAACGTCGTCGATGACCGCAGTGACTTGCTTTTCCTGATCGGGCGTCAATCCAACCTGCAGTGTAAGCTGCTTGATCACCTCGGCATGTTTCGGATATCCGGTCAGGCTATGCCCGCCGTACGCCCCGGCTTCCCAGTAATGGGTGCCGACGCCGCCGAGAACTGCGCCGAGCAGAAACACCACCGCCACGAGCAAGCCGGCTTTTCGCTGAATGCCGTTATTCTCCATGGCGTGTGTCCGTAATTTTCAGAAACATCTCATCTTGGCTCGACGGCACGGTCATAGGATCGGCGAACAATCCACCTTGATCCGCGGAGCGAACCTCAGCAACCGTCGGTTTCTGCGGCACACCGGACAGGCTCCCGTAAGCCACCAGCAAGGTGATCGCGGCTGCCGAGGCCCACACGGCGCGCAGCGCAAGGATCTCGAGCGGCTTCCAGAAGCTCTTCTCCGACGCGGAGCGCTGGTCCAGTGCCCGGATCCGCGACATCACCCGGCGCGTGAAAAATGGCCCCGGGTCCCCGACCGCGTCTCCAGCCAACCGCAAGATCGAACGGCCGTGCAACGTTGCATCCACCGCCGCGGCACAACGTGCACAAACGCGCAAGTGAGTCGCGACGTGATCCTTCTCCGCGCCGCTCAATTCGTCCGACACATAGTCCTCGAGGACGGCCTCGAACTCCGGACAGGCTTGATACTGCGTTCGCTCGTCCATTTGGCTCATCCCCTCCTTTCTTTCGACTGCACCCGGCCGTCTGCGCCAAATCGGCGGCGGTAAGCATCCATCATGGCCGCCCGGGCGCGAAACATCCGGACCTTGACTGTATTTACGTTCAATCCAAAGATCTCGGCAATTTCCTGAACCGAGAGCCCTTCCACTTCCTTCAGCAACAAAATCCGCTTATCTTCCTCCGACAGGCTCGCTAGCAGCAACTCGACCAGCTCCCGTGCCTGGGCCTGCTCATCCGGACCGGCTGGGCTCCGGCCGACCGTCGCATAGGAATCGAGGCGCTGGACCTGTTCTTCCGAAAGGTCTGATTCGTAGACCAGGGGACGTACTTTCTTCTTCCTCAGGGAGTCCCAGCACTCGTTCACTGCGATCTTGTACAGCCATGTGGAAAACGCCGAACGCATGTCAAACCGGCGAATGGAGACGTAGGCCTTCAGGAATACTTGCTGGGCAATCTCTTCCACGTCCTCCCGCCGGTGCAAGATACGCGCTACCACCGCAAAAACGCGTTGCTGGTGCCGGCGGACCAACTCCTCAAAGGCTTCGACTGTGCCATTTTGGGCCAGCCGGACCAGTTCCCTCTCATCTTTCTGACCAGCGGTCAGAACCCCGAGAGCGGGAATCGCTTGGGCAGAAGCAGCCACATCTTTTGGGACGTTGGGCATGAGGTTCCGGTTACACCCGGATTGGACGCGAAAAATCGCTCAAAAGTCGCACTTTGTACTTGCAGCCAGCTAATGGCTATGTTAACACTACACGCATGATTATCGGCGATCGGCTACGTCTATTACGCGAAACCAAGAAACTATCACAGGGCGACATCGAAAAGCGCACCGGCTTGCTTCGTTGCTACATCTCGCGCGTCGAGAACGGTCACACCGTTCCGGCGATCGAGACGCTCGAAAAGCTGGCGCGCGCGATGGAGATCCCTCTCTATCAACTGTTCTACGATGGCGAGGAGCCTCCTGAGCTGCCGAACCTTCCCAAGCGGAAGTCGGCAGATGATATCGCCTGGGGAAGCAAGGGGAAAGAGGCGCGTTTCCTGGGGCGCATGCGGCGTCTGCTGGGACGGCTCGAAGAGCCGGACCGGCGGTTGCTGTTGTACATGGCCCAGAAAATGGCGAACCGTTAGGGCGTACGACTTCTGAGTCAGCTGGTGCTCGGCCCTTTCATTCCCACTCGATAGTGCTCGGCGGTTTCGAACTGATGTCGTAAACGACGCGGTTAATTCCCGCGACTTCGTTCACTACTCGTGTTGAAATTCGCTCCAGCACTTCCCGGGGTAATCGCGACCAATCGGCTGTCATCGCGTCTTGCGAATCAACGACGCGCACGACGACGGTGTCGCCGTACGTCCGGCCGTCACCCATGACGCCGACGCTGCGAATGGGAAGAAGCACGGCGAACGCCTGCCAGACTTTCTCGTAAAGTCCCGCGCGGCGAATCTCTTCCACTACTACTGCGTCCGCGGCTCGAAGTGTGTCCAGGCGCTCCGGCGTGATCTCGCCGAGCAGGCGCACGGCGAGTCCCGGGCCGGGGAACGGGTGTTTCACCAGGATCTCTTCAGGCAAGCCGAGTTCCCTGCCGATGCGCCGCACTTCGTCCTTGAATAAGTCCCGCAGCGGCTCGATCAATTCGAATGGCATATCGGCGGGCAGGCCGCCGACGTTGTGATGCGATTTGATCGTTGCCGACGGGCCTTTCACCGAAACGGATTCGATCACGTCCGGGTACAGCGTCCCTTGTACCAGGAAGCGGATTTTGCCGGCGCCATTGACCGAGCGCTCGGCCAGCTTGCGGGCTTCTTCAGCGAAGACGGCGATGAAATCGGCGCCGATAATCTTTCGCTTTGTCTCCGGATCGGTGACGCCAGCGAGCCCCGAGAGAAATCTCTGCGAGGCATCCACTCCATCCACGTTCAGGCCGACGCGATTACGCAGAAGGTCGAGCGTTTCGTGATACTCGTTCTTGCGCAGGAGGCCGGTATCGACGAATACGTTCGTCAGGCGATCGCCAATGGCGCGATGCACCAGCGCGGCCGCGACCGCCGAATCAACGCCGCCGCTGAGAGCGCACAGCGCGCGGGCGTCCCCGACTTGGCGCCGGATCGCCGCCACGGTCTCATCGATAAAACCGGTCCGGCTCCAATTCTTCGCCGCGCCGCAAATCTCGAAGGTGAAATTTCGCAGAATTTCCGTGCCGCAATCCGTATGCAGCACCTCGGGATGAAATTCGACGGCGCAAAGCTTCGCGGCCGGGTTCTCGATGGCCGCCACGGCGTTCGACGTCCGCCCCGTGACAACGAATCCCCGCGGAAGCCCGACAACGTGGTCGCCATGACTGTTCCAAATCTTCAGGCTGCGAGGAACGCCGCTGAACAGCTTGGACTCGCCCTCGCGCTCGAGCTGAGCGCGACCATATTCGCGGCGGTCGGCTTTCTGCACATCGCCGCCCAGAGCGTGGGCCATCCATTGCATCCCGTAACAGATGCCCAGCACAGGAACGCCGAGCCGCAGAACTTCCGGATCGCAAACCGGCGCGTCCCGATCGTAAACCGAGCTCGGCCCGCCTGAAAGAATGATGCCCGCCGGCTCGTAGCGCCGAATTTCATCGAGCTTCGCGTTGCACGGCAGGATCGCCGAGAACACTTCCTGCTCGCGGATGCGGCGCGCAATGAGTTGCGTATATTGCCCGCCGAAATCGAGGACGACGATTCCTTTCTTGACGCTCACTGCGCTCCTTTCACTTCAACACGATATTGACGAGCCGCTTCGGCACCACAATCACCTTTGCGGTCGATTTTCCGGCCAACAGCGCCGCCACGTGCGCATCTGCCATCACGCGTGCGCGCAATTCCTCTTCACCGACATCGTCGGCGACCAACAGCTTGGCGCGCACCTTGCCATTGATCTGCACCACGATTTCGTACTCTTCTTCGGCGGCCAGATCCTCGCGATAGTCGGGCCAACCCCGTTTCATGATTCCGCCCGAGTTCCCGAGCAGCTCCCAGAGTTCCTCGGCGATGTGTGGAGTGATGGGCGCAAGCATTAACACCATCATCTCGAAGACCTTTTTGACAACTGCCGGATTCGCGCCTTCAGCCAAAGGCTCCTGCGCGTGCAGTTCGTTGAACAACTCCATGATCAGCGCCACGGAAGCGTTGAAATGCCAGCGCTGCTCGAAATCGCGTGTGATCCTCTTCAGTGTTTGATGCGCCTTGCGCAGCAGCGCCTTTTCCTTCTCCGTGGCGCCCGCGATATCGAAACCGTCGTAGGAAAGCGCCTTCACGCCGCGCAAACGCTCCGCGTGCGCGTCCACGAGCCGGTAAACGCGCTGCAAGAAGCGCGAGCAGCCTTCAATCGCCTGCTCGCTCCATTCGAGATCTTTCTCCGGGGGCGCTGCGAAGAGCGTATAGAGACGTCCGGTGTCGCAGCCGTACTGCTCGGCCATCTCGATCGCGCCGACCACGTTTCCGCGCGACTTCGACATTGCCACGCCGCCCTTTTGCACCATCCCCTGCGTGAAAAGCCGCGTCACGGGCTCATTGATGCGCACTAGTCCGATATCGCGCATCACCTTGGTGAAGAATCGCGAATAAAGCAGATGCAAAATCGCATGCGTGATACCGCCGACGTACTGGTCGATAGGAAACCAGTGCCGCACGATTTCTTTGTCGAAGGGTGCTTTGTCGTTATGCGGATCGGTGTAGCGGTAGAAATACCAGGATGAATCGACGAACGTATCCATCGTGTCCGTCTCGCGCCGCGCCGGCTCGTCGCATTTCGGGCACTTCACGTTCACGAATTCCGGCGCGGTCGCCAGTGGCGATTTTCCCGTCTCGACAAGAGTTACCTTCTCGGGCAGCTTCACCGGCAACTGATCGTCGGGCACAGGCACCATGCCGCACTTCGGGCAGTAAATGACGGGAATCGGCGTGCCCCAATAGCGCTGCCGCGAAATGCCCCAGTCTTTCAGCCGGTACGTCGTCTGCGCATTACCGAAGCCGCGCGCCTCGGCGTCGGCGGTCATCTTCTCGATGGCTTGTTCCGGCGCAAGTCCGGAATACGGCCCCGAAGCGACGAGCGTACCCTGATCGTGCCCGACGAACGGAGCAGCCATTGTTTCCCCGTCGAGCGGCGCAGAATGCAGCGGCTGCACGACGATGCGCACCGGCAATCTATATTTCCGGCAAAACTCGAAATCGCGCTCGTCGTGTGCCGGCACGCACATCACCGCTCCCGTGCCGTATTCCGCGAGCACGAAATTGGCGACCCAGATGGGAATTTTCTCGCCCGAGAAGGGATTGAGCGCATACCGTCCAGTAAAAAATCCTTCCTTCTCCGCAGTCGCGATTTCTTCGGTCTTCAGCACGCGTTTGCGCAAGCGATCCCATTCCTCGTGCGCGCCCTTCGGTACAGCAACTCCGTCAAGCAACTTCGGCACCAGCGAATGTTCCGGCGATAGAATCACCGCCGTAGCGCCGTAGATCGTATCGATGCGCGTGGTAAACACTTCAATCGTCCCGTCGATTCCTTCGACGCCAAATCGCACCCGCGCGCCCTTCGACTTCCCAATCCAGTTCCGCTGCATCGTCAGAACGCGCTCGGGCCACCCCTCCTCAATCTCCTTCATGTCTTCGAGCAGCTGTTCCGCATATTGCGTAATCTTCAGGAACCACTGCTCGATCTCGCGGGCCTCGACCAGCGTATCTTCATGCCGCCAGCAGCAGCCATTCACGACTTGCTCGTTCGCCAGCACCGTCTGGCATTTCGGGCACCAGTTCACACGGCTTTTCCGGCGATACGCAATTCCGCGCTCGAGCATCCGCAGGAAGAACCACTGGTTCCAGCGATAATATTCCGGCTCGCAGGTGGAGATTTCCTTACGCCAGTCGTAGCTAAAGCCGAAGCGCTTCAATACGCGCTTGAATTCAGCGACATTCTGTTTCGTCCACTCGCGCGGATCGATCCCGCGCTGAATCGCAGCATTTTCAGCGGGCAAACCAAAGGCGTCCCAGCCCATGGGGTGCAACACGTTACAGCCGCGCATCCAACGGAACCGCGCCACGGCGTCGCCGATGGTGTAATTCCGCATGTGGCCCATGTGCATCGTGCCCGAGGGATACGGCAGCATTTCCAGCATGTAATATTTCGGGCGCGAAGGATCGACGTCGGCGTAGAAGGCATGCTGCTCGTCCCAAACCTTCTGCCACTTCTCTTCAATCGCGCGTGGATCGTACTGGCCCAAGTTCAGTTTCCTCGTCTCCGTGATTTCAGTGCTGCGCGGCGCGCGGCGGCCTTCGCGCGAGCCGCTTTTCGCGGACGCTCGCTCGGGTGCGCGCGTTCCACTCTGCGCCCGCTAGCTCTTGCTTTGGCGCGAATTCGAAAGCCGTCGCGGCCGCGGCGCTTCGGCACTTCTCTGCCTAGCAATTTCAACAACGCGGCGACATTGCGCCGGTCATCCCCTGGCTTATCGATCGGCGTCTCAAGGATGAACGCGCGCCCCGCAAGCAGCGGATGACTCACAATTCGCCCGAACGCTTCCAGGCCGATATGCCCTTTGCCGATGTGATCGTGGCGGTCCACGCGCGAAGCCAGCGGCGTCTTCGAATCGTTCGTGTGAATCACGTGAACGTTTGCAAGCCCGATCGTCGTCTCCACATGCTGCAGCGCTCGCTCGAGGCCTTCCGCGGTGCGAATGTCATGCCCTGCCGCAAAAATATGCGCCGTGTCCACGCAGACGCCCATCGGCAAATCGCCGCAAAGATCGAGAATCGCGCGCAGCTCTTCAAACCGCGAACCCACAGAGCTGCCCTGCCCCGCCGTATTCTCGAGCAAAATCCGCAGCCCCTCGAGCTTCAGCCCGCGCGCCGCTTGCCGCAATCCATCCGCGATCGCTGAAATTGCCTCCGGCACTGTCGATCCGCAGCAAGCTCCCGGATGCGCCACTAGAAAATCCGCCCCCAGCGCCAGCGCCCGCACGAGTTCGCCATGAAATGCCTGCACCGATCGCGCTCGCAGCACACGATCCGGCGACGCCAAGTTGATCAAATAATTGTCGTGGATGACCAGCGGGCCGAGATCTAAAGCCGCACGCCGCTCGCGAAATCGTGCCGCATCGGCCGCCTGAATGCGCGAGCTATCACGATCGCGCGACCACAGCCGCGGGCTGGAAGAAAAAATCTGCAGCGCATTCGCGCCCAGGCCGTGCGCGATATCCAGCGCTCCGGCTATATCACCGGCGATCGAAGTGTGAATTCCAACACGCGTGCTGCCATCCTTCCACGCAGGCGGTGCAGGTGGCAGAGTCGGTTCCGGGCGGTATTCGTCCTCGTCTTCGTAGGCGGGTATTATCCTCTGTGGTTCTTCGGCCATTCCCTCAGAATTTCCCGGAAAGCAAACGGTGAGCGCCGCATCGACCTGCAGCACAAAATAGTGTAACGGAATTCGCGAAACCCCGCAAACGCGCCTCAAAGCCCAAAATCGGAAGGTGTGTGTAGCGCCGGGCTTTTAGCCCGGCATCCTCGGCCGCGATCCGCCATCGACCCAAATCGCGATTGCCATCCCAAATACAACTTCTCCCCAAAATTACGATTCCTACTTTCCCGGATTTGCGGTAAACCTCTCAGATTCATTTTTGGCGCGCGCGCAGAAGAGAGGCCACGAAATGATCGCACCGGTCCGGCGTCTCCGCAAAGTTGCCGGCTCTCTAGCTCTGCTGCTGATGCTGGCGCTCGTTGCGGGCTCAGTCACCCGCGCGATTCCCGCGCGCGAGCAATCACCTCTTTCCCAACAAGCCCGCCTCGACATTTTCGAGACAGTCTGGCGCGATATCCGAGACTTCTACTACGATCCGGCGTTCCACGGCGTGAATTGGGATCACATCCACGAGCAATATCTCCCCGAAGTTCGCGCCGCAAAAGACGACGAGGCCTTCTACGCGATCGTCCGGCGCATGACCGGCGAACTCCACGACGCCCACACGCGCTTTTATTCTCCCGATCAGTGGAAGCGCATCAAGCTGCACGAACACGCCGGTCTCGGATTCACCGCCGCGGAAGTCGAAGGCAAGACGGTGGTCACCGCCGTCGAACCGGATTCCGACGCGCAACGCGCCGGCGTCCAGCCGGGAATGATCGTCCTGAGCGTGGATGGCAGGCCCGTCGCCGAGCGCCTCGCCGAAGCCGCCGCAAAGCGGGAGTCGTCCTCCTCGGAGCGCGCCGATCAATTGTTCGTCTATCGCGACGTTTTTTCGGCGCCGATCGGTTCAGCCGTCAAACTCGGCCTCGTGCGCTTTGACGGCTCTGCATTCGAAGCGACCGTGACGGCGCAAATTTATCCGAATGTCCCAAGCGTCGAATCGCGGCTCCTGCCTTCCGGCGAGGCCTATATCGAATTCGACGGCTTCAATCACAAAACGGCGAAGGAATTCAAAGCCGCGCTGGAAAAGTTTCGAAACGCGCCCGGAGTTATCGTGGATCTGCGCGGCAACGGCGGCGGAGAGCTCGATTCGGTCATCGCGATCGCCGGCTACTTTCTGAATGACAAAACTTTGATCGCGAAGTATACGACGCGCACGGGCAAGCCCATCGCCTGGCTCGGCGGCCTCGTCAAGCTGAAGCTCGACGTCGAGGCCGGGCAGCGCGGTGCAGCGATCTATAGCGGCCCCGTGACGCTGCTCGTCGGTCCGCGAACCGCCAGCGCCTCGGAAATTTTCTCCGGCGGCATGCAGGAGATCGGCCGCGTCAAAGTGATTGGCACTCAAACCTGCGGCTGCGTCCTCGGCATCACCAAGCCGCGAGAAATGAAAGGCGGCAGCGTCCTCGAAATCAGCGAATCCATGTGGATGACGCCCAAAGGCCGCAAGCTCGAAGGCGTGGGCATAATCCCCGACAAAATCGTCACCCCGACAATCGCCGACCTTCAGCAAAAACGCGACGCGGCCCTCGCCGAGGCCGAGAAGACCTTGCAGCAATCGCAGCCCACATCTTCTCTCAAGTCCCTGGAAAACCAGTCTACGCCGTCATCCCGAATCCGCCGAGGCGGATGAGCGATCTGCATTTTCCGAATTCCACTCAATCACAAAAGCTACCGACCGCGCCCTGAGTTCTGCCGTCCAAT
The DNA here is from genome assembly GCA_963812645.1 of uncultured Acidobacteriota bacterium. GTDB lineage: Bacteria > Acidobacteriota > Terriglobia > Acidiferrales > UBA7541 > Palsa-147. The sequence goes on along the minus strand of CAWEVU010000004.1, from coordinate 1,893,803 downwards.
TTGCAGCGCTTCGAACGATGAAGTAAACTTTGCGTTTCGCTGGGCGGCACTTTCGCGCGCAGTGGCACCAGGCGAAGGGGCCGAACGGCGGGAGGGCTGCCCTTCGGCCCCGGTAAGGGCCTCAGGGTAAAAAGACCCTTCCCTACAACGGCGAAACCGAGGAAAATTCCTTCGATGCTTGTTGTGATGCAATCTCACGCTTCCGAAGAACAGGTGCGGGCGGTTTGCGAGCGCATCGAATCGCTCGGTTTCAAGGCGCATCCGATTCCTGGCTCGATCCGCACGGCTATCGGCATCACCGGTAATACCGGCGCCGTGGACATCGGCTCGCTCGAAGCCATGTCCGGCGTCGTTGAATGTATTCCGGTCAGCAAGCCGTATAAGCTCGTCAGCCGCGATATCAAGCAAGAAAATTCGGTTGTCCGCATTCCCACGCCGCTGGGAGAAGTTACCTTCGGCGGCCCTGCCGTCGGGATCGTTGCTGGTCCGTGCGCCATTGAAACTTGCGAGCAAACCTTCGCCGTCGCCGAAGCCGTGAAGAAAGCCGGTGCGCGCCTTTTCCGCGGCGGCGCTTACAAGCCGCGCACTTCGCCATACAGTTTCCAGGGCCTCGGCGAACCCGGCTTGAAAATTCTCGCATCCGTACGCGATAAATTCGGCCTCGGCATCGTCACCGAAGCCATCGACAACGAAAGCCTCGATCTCGTCGAGCGCTACGCCGACGTCATTCAAATCGGCGCCCGCAACATGCAGAATTTCTCGCTCCTCAAACGCGCCGGCCGCGCCAAGAAACCGATTCTTCTGAAACGCGGAATGTCGGCCACGCTCGATGAATTCCTGATGGCCGCCGAATACATCATGGCCGAAGGCAACTACAACATCATCCTCTGCGAGCGCGGCGTGCGCACGTTCAGCGATCACACGCGCAACACGCTCGACCTGAGCATGATTCCGGCCGTGCAGCTCCGCAGCCATTTGCCGATCGTCGTCGATCCGAGCCACGGCACCGGCCGCCGCAATAAAGTGCTCCCGCTTTCGCGCGCCGCGGTCGCCGCCGGCGCCGATGGACTGCTCGTCGAAGTGCACAACGATCCCGATCGCGCGCTCTCCGACGGCATGCAATCCATCGTGCCGTCAGAATTTGTGCAACTCATGGCCGAAGTAAATCAGATTGCGGGCGTGCTGCATCGTTCGCTAAATTGAGCGCAACGCGCTGATTAGCCGCAGCCCGCGCGCCTCCTCATGAAGAAGCTTCGCCTGAACTATCGCGTCGTTGTCCTCATCGCAATTCTCGCCGCCATCGGCCTCCAACTGATCTGGGTCGAAAAGCTGCCCGCCTACCTGCGCCCCGGCCTGCATCTGAACGCCTACGTTGCCAACACCGCCGACGGGACAATCTCGGCCATCGATCTCGTAAGACTCGCGCCGATCGCCACGATTTCCGTGGGCTCCGAACCCAGCGGCCTGCGCGCGCATCCCACTCGCCCCGAAATCTGGGGAGTCAGCTCCGCTGCGGGCCTGGCTTGGGTCCTCGACACGCGCACGAATTCCATCGTGGCGCAAATTCTCACCGGCGCGCAGCCCTTCGCTCTCGATTTTTCGCCCGATGGACGCCGCGCTTACGTGGCCTCCTCCGGCTCGAACGAAATTTTGGCCATCGATTGTGCCTCGCGGCAAATCGTCGCTCGCGGCCACGCCGGACAGCGCCCGTGGATCGCGCGCCTCACTCCCGATGGCAAAACTCTGCTGGTCTCGAACCACGATGACAGCACTTTGTCGCTCCTCGACGCGAAGTCGCTGGCCGTCCTCGGCATCGTCGAAGTCGCGCCGCGCCCCGAACAAATCGCCATCGTGCCCGACAGCTCCAAAGCCTTCATCACCTCCGGCGGCTCGAGCCAGGTCTCGGTAGTAGATTTGCGCCGACGAGTGCTGCTCGCCAATCTCGATATCGGCGGCGTCCCCGACGACCTCGATCTCAAGAACGACGGCGGCGAGCTTTACGTCACCTCCGCCGCGTCGCACGGCCTCGTGATTGTGAACACCGAGACCAACGAAGCCGTAGAATTTCTCCTCCTCGGCATGGCTCCGACGCAGGCCGCGCTCACCGCCGACGATTCCCTGCTCTTCGTTTCCGATGCCGCCGCGGGCCACGTCGTGCCCGTCGCGATTGACCAGCGCAAAGTCGCGCGTCCCATCCAGGTCGGCCAACAGCCCGGCCCGCTCGCCTTCACCCCCGGCGGCGATATGCTGCTCGTCGCCGATACGCTGTCCAACGACCTCGCCATCGTGCGCACCGCCACCGGCGGCCTCATCACGCTGATTCCGGTAGGCGCACATCCGCGCGACATCGCCATCAAAGAGTTCTGAGTAGAATCCTTTCGAGGTTCTTTCCAAGACTCCAGGGCCCTTGAGAGGCGCTAACGAGGCTTCTGGGGGGTGCCATTTTGTATCGACCAGAAACGAGCTCGGAGGCTTATTTTCAATGAGTTACGGCGATTTATGCTCGTTTCCGTGTATCGACCAGAAAAGCGGGGGTGGGGCTGGCTGCTGGCGCGAATTTTTCTTTGTGCGGTAAGCGCGATCATTTGCAATTTCCCACTGCAGGCTAGCAGCGATTTACGTCGAACACCATCCTACGAGTCGCGGAACTACGTAGAGGGGGAGCGGCTAGGGATGATCTCGCTTACAGTCTTTGGGCGGCGCCGATGACCATACGAACCGGTTAGCGTCTTGCGGGCTATTGTACAGCGAGCGTGAGTTGAACACTGCGGCTGACGCCCTGCGCCGCCCCGCCGGGCGTGAAGGTGCCCGTCACCGTGAGCGTGTAGGTTCCCTGGGGCGTGCCGAGCTGCGGTGAAGTCTGCGTTCCTGAACTAACGCTTCCGCACGAAGTAAGCGCCACCGCTGCAAGCAGCACGAAGATGTAGACCGACGCAACCGCCAGATGCGCCCAGGGCCGCCGGCGCCTGAATGCCGCGGCGCAGAGCACCACCAGCACGAATACGACGATCTCCAGGTTTATCGACTCGCCCAACGCCACGCTGAGTGGCCAATGAACCCATTCAGTGAACACCGGCGCGCCCGGCACAGCGGCAACAGCCTGTTGCGTCGAGACACTCACGCTAAACGGCACCGCACCGGTTCCGGAAACCGCCACCGGCGAAGGCGAGACGCTGCACGAGGCTTGCGCAGGCGCGCCCGAGCACGACATCGCCACACTTCCCGCGAATCCATTGAGCGAATTAACTTGCAAACCATAATTCGCCGTCGCACCCGCGCTTACGGCGGCCGTGACGTTTCCACTCGTACTCGCGGTCAGCGAAAAATCATCCACCGAACCAGCCAAAGCGATGGTCTCTGGGCTGTCCAGCGCATTGTCGTTGATACTAAGCGTCGCGGCCGCAGCCCCCGCCTGACCCGGCTGCGGCTGAAACACAACGCTCACGTTGCACGATGCCCCCGGCGCCAGCATCGCTCCGCAATTCTGCGTCGCTAAGAATTCCGTCGCGTTCGCCCCGACAAGACCCAGACTCGAAATCGCCAATCCGCCGTTTCCCGCGTTCAGCAGTGTCGACGATGCCGCCGCGCTGCTGGTGCCCGCAAGCTGCAATGGAAAATTCAGACTCCCCGGAGAGAGAGTAACCGCCGGCACCAGCCCGGTTCCCGAGAGCGTCACGATCTGCGGGCTTCCTGCGGCCGAATCGGCGAACGAAAGAGAAGCTGTCCGAGCTCCCCCAGCGACCGGCTGAAAAACCACACTTACCTGACAGCCTGCGGCCGGATTCAGCGTCGCTGGGCAGTTATTTGTCTGCAGAAAATCGCCATTGTTGGGACCAATGACCGACACGGCTGAAATTTGCACCGGTGTCGCACCAGGATTTGAGAGCGTCACAGTCGAGGCAGCGCTCGACATCTTCAGCGTCTGTGCCTGAAACCCCAAATTCGTCGGGGCTACCACGAGCGAAGGCGAACTAATGCCGGTCCCGCTCAACGCCACGCTCTGTGGCGAGCCCGAAGCATTGTCCGAGAACGAAAGAGTAGCGGATTTCGCGCCCGTCGACGTCGGGGCAAAAACAACATTGACGCTGCAGGACGCAGACACCCCCACGCTGCCTCCGCCGACCGGGCAAGTTGTGCCCGACGCGATCTTGAACTCCGACGCATTCGTGCCGTTAATCGCAATCGAGCTGACTTTTAACGGCAAGCTGCCCGTGTTACTTAGCCCAACCGCCTCTGGCGCACTCGAAGCTCCTACGCTTTCTGAGCCGAAATCGAGAGTAACGGGCGCGATGTTGGCAGTAGGCGCCGCTGCTGTCCCGGTACCAGTAAGCGACACCAACTGAGACGCCGTGGCCACATTCCCGGAATTATCAGTGAACGCAATCGCCGCGCTGAATGGCCCCATTGTTTGCGGCGCGAATGCAACATTCATGATGCAACTGGCGCCCGCTTGCACGATCGGCGGATTCGTGCACGTATTGCTCCCGGTAAATCGAAACTGCGCGACGTCAGGCCCAGTCATGTTCACCACGGAAATATTCAGCGCCAGATTCCCGCCATTCGTCACCGATAGCGTCTGTGAATTGCTGACGGTCCCGGCGGGCTGATTGCCGAAATTAATTGAAGCGGCAGAGAGAGTGGCTAGAGGCTCCTGCCCGGCGCCGGTCAAGTTGATGCTCTGTGGACTGCCCACTGCATCATCCGTGAAGCTGATTGCTGCGCTCTCTGCGCCCGGAATGGACGGCGCAAAATTCACCGTAATTTGGCAAGTCGCCTGTGGCGCCAGCGTGGCCGGACTCAGCGGACAATCATTTGACTGCGAGAAATCAGAAGCATTTGCTCCTGTAATTGCGATTCCGGAAACCGTGAGCGCTGCGGTACCGGCGTTGGTTAGAATTCCAATCTGCGGAGGATTCGGCGATCCAACAAGCTGGTTCCCGAAATCGAGTTGCGGCGCGTTAAACGATGCAATCGGCCCGGTCGCCGCGCTCTCCGCGAATGCCACGACGAAGGCATCCGGCTCTGCCGGACTCGCCTGGCAACTCGCGCAGATCGGCTGCACCCCTGTCTGCGAGTTCCCAGCCAGCGGAAAATCGTTCGACGTGGTGCTGCCCGCTACGATGATCTCCCCGGTCGGCAGCGCCGCGACGCCATTCCCTTGCGAATCGCTGCCCCCTCCGAGCAACGTCGCATAGAGCAACGACGCGGCGCCTGCCGCCGTGGTATCCAACTTCGCCAAAAATGCATCGCCGGTTCCGCTGAAGGATTGCAGCGTATTCAGCGTAGGGAAATCGAATGAGCCGGCATGCCCCGCCACATAAACCGCATCCGTGCCGAGCGACACGACGCCCAGGGCCGAATCGTTCGCGCTGCCGCCCAGGTAAGTTCTATAAAGGGAGAAGTCAAGAAAAAACACTCCTCCCTCGGCCGGAGTTTTTCTTACTTCTCAGCCCACGTAATGGAGCAGGATCTGTTCTGACCGCCCGCACCAGGTGCTCGGTTGCTGGACACTGTGGTCCAGTGATTTGAGGTTCTTCTCCTAGCGGTTTTCATCGCCTGTTCGCAACGAAGCCGGTCTGTTCCGAAACCAGCAAAGCAGAACCTCGGTCAAGTGGCGACCATAGTTCTATCTGGGACTCGTGGCCCATCGCTTTTTCTGGTTATCCGAGAGGGCCTAGGGTCGCATGAGAGACTGGGTGCCCGAAGCACGCAGCGCCTAACTAACCAGCTGAGACTCGCTCTCGAACCAGAGTGTCTCGAGAACCAGACGGCCACCGCCAGAGAAGATCTCCGCGATGGAGCGGAAGCGCTCAGAGACACTCAAGCTGTTTGTGGTTTCAGATGTTGGGCGTCGAAGCACACTCCTCTCTTCCACACCAGCAACACGATGGTGGCAATTTTCCTGGCCAGGGTCAGCCGCGCCATTTCCGGACGCATGCCCTTGGTCAGCAAAGCGGTGTAGAACTCCTGAAACGGACCCGGTTTGCTCGCGGCCACAATCGCCGCACCCTTAAACAGATTTTTCAGTTCGTGATTGTAATTTCTGTTTAGCCCGCGAATCTCGACCGGCTTCTTCTTCCGTTCGAGCTGTCCTTTCCTAACCTGGTAATCAGCGCTGCTGCTGGCCTCAATGCCGACACCACCATAGGCCCATAGCTGCCGCTTGGTGCGGAACCGATACGGAGTCTGCAGAATGCCAAGCAACACGGCGGCCCGGATCGGGCCGATCGAGGGGATCTGGCAGAGCAATTTCCACGCTTGGTGTTTCTTGCTCTCCGCGAGTAGCTCCCGCCGCACTTCCTGACGCACCGTCCGCAGCGCATCGAGTTGCTGGTAGTAAAACTCCGCCCGCCGGCGCACTCCCGGTTCCGTGATCTTCCCGAGCCACTCCGCTCGATGCCGCGGTGCATAGACCCGCTTGCCGGTACAAGGAATGGCCCAACTTCGATAGATGGCCTTCACCCGCGTCATGACCCGTCCGAGATCTTTGGTGATGGTCAGATAACTGCGCACCAGTTCCTTCAAGCTTCGTAGGCCGTGTTCACCGTGATAGACCGGGTGGAGATGATTGAGGCGCAGCAGCTCGGCCAACTGGCGGGCGTCGATCTTGTCACTCTGGTGGCCTTCCCGCATGGAGGCATTCTTTCGCGGATCGCACACCACCAATTTCGTCACGTGTGGCTTCAACAAGTCGTACAACCAGGCCGCCGAGGTTCCTTCTTCAAACGTGACCTGCACGTCTCCGCGCAGCCCATCGATAAACTGCAGAATCATGCTGGCTTTTGTCTCGATGAGGGATTCCATCACGATCTTTCCTGCACCATTCATCACTGCAATTGAAATACTTTCCTTATGCACGTCCATGCCGATATACTTTTTGCTATCCATTGAGGGCGTTCCTTTCTGTAGGGATTGAGCCGAACACTCAAAACCTACTCCAAAAGGGGCGCCCTTTTATATTGCGTCGCATAGGTCAACGATGCCACGCCCGCCTGCGATTGACCCACCGCCGCCAAGAACGCATTTGCCGTTCCATGAAGCGCGGATTGATATCCAGTCACCGCCGGCGCAGTAAGCGCATCCGACGACGTCGTCGTCCCGACTACATAAGCATTGGCAGGAATCGCTTGATCCACGGCGACGGCAAAAGCCTGATCCGCCCCCGTCCCACCAAGAAAAGTCGAGTAGATCAAATCTTCCGAGCCAAGACCTTTCGGGTTGAGCGAAATGACGAACCCATCGAACGCCCCGCCGCCGTACGTGGTCTGAAACCCATTCGTGACCGGAAACCCGGTTCCCGGCTGCGAAGTAAAGCCTGCCACATACGCATGCCCCAAAAGATCTACCGCCAACCCGCTCACGCCTACCGTAACGGTCTGCGCCACGCCGTTGATATCCGTGTACCCGTTGATCCCAAAGTAGCTGAGATAGCTCAACGTACCCGCCGCGCTATACACCGACAGAATTCCATCCGTGGTCCCGCCACCAAACACCGTGCAGTAAGCGCCCGCCGTCACGGGCAAATCAGCCGCGGTCGTGTCCGCCGCGACAAGCACATTTCCGCTCGGATCAAACGCCACTGCGGGCGAGGCTTCAGTTCCGAACGCACCGGTGCCATCGAGCAGCGTCGAGAAGACAATTGAGTCTCCTCCGGGGCCTAGCAGCGTCAACGCCAGGTCGCTGGTACCCTTCACCAGCTTCGTCGAATCCGAAACCGGATAGTCCGCGGACGTGGTGGTGCCCACAAGTGCGACGACCCCGCTGCTCGGCATCACCGCCAACTTTCCGCCCTCTTCATCCCCACTGCCGCCGACGAAGGTGAGATAGACGAGCGAAGCCGCGCCGGTCTGAGTCGGATCGATCTTGGCAACAAAGAAATCATTGCTTCCGCCGCCGGGCCCAAATTTCTTCGTCACGCTTTCCGCAAAAGACGAGGCGCCGGCGGTCGTCCCGGTGATATACACTTCCCCGGAGGAATCGAGCGCGACGCTATTTGCCGAATCCGCACCTGCCCCGCCGAGAAACGTCGTGTAAGTCACCGCGACCGAGGGATCGATTACCAACGGCAGGTTGCGGTCGTACGCGCCAATCCGGAATCCGATCTCATGCTTCGAAAGAAGCACATAGCGTCCTTCGACGCTCGCGCGCCGCCCATCGCTAATCTGATAAATCGCCGGACTCCGCAAACGGATGACGGCCGCGCGGCCCTCGATCAGCAGATCTCCCTCCGGGTTCAGCCGCAAGTTTCGCGCACCATTCACCTCCAGCCGCACTCGCCTCAAGTCCGCGCCACGCGCAACGTCAAAATCCATTTCCGGCCCGCGCTCCCCTGCATAGACCAGGCAATCCACGCCCGGCCCCATCCTGAGCGCCCCTGCGCCCAAAAACAGCGGCACATCCTTCTGCCAGCGGCTCGGGTCGTTCCCGTAAAAATAGTTGGCGCTGCCCGGAAGCTCATCCCGTCCTCGCCAAACGATTTCAGGCGCAACGCCCTCGAACCGCAATGAGATGGAATCAGCGCTCAAAATCTGCGATGTGGAAGCGGTCGCAGGTCGAGTGGCGAAGTGAATTCCATCACGCTCGAGCAAAAGCTCGAATCCCTCGCCGCGCGCGCGGTATTCCACGGCCGGATCGGCCTGCCCGCGATTCACTTCGAAGGCCAGCGGAATTCCGCGTGCCCCCGCACGCAGGTGCGCCGCACGCAATCCAAGCGCAGTCGTCGCAAGGTCGGCGCCGCTCGCCACCGGCCGCTTCTCCGAGCGAGCCACGCCGGTTGCGAGCGGCAACACAAGGCTCGCCCCAAGGACGGCGAAACAGAAATAGAGTGAAGTCCGGCGCTGCATGAGGCCCCCGACCGGCAACGCACGCCGGCGGAATGGGCGAGGCTCCCCCGGTGGCAAGCCTCAAAAATATTTGTACTTCCCTCGCAGTGAAGAACGAGAGGGAGCCCGAGGAATGTCGCGCTGCGCGGAAGGAAAGTCAATCACATCGAGGCATGCATGATTACGTAGGTAAATCTGCGGTGCAATTCCGTAGCGCCGGATCGGCGCTACTCGGTCTTCCACGAACACGCGGCTTCGCCCAGCGGAATCTCCAAATATCCCTCTGCCGGCACCACGTCCACCGGCAAGCCGCTCTCCCACACTGCCGCGCGCAGCAGCAGCGACTTCCGTCCCTTCACCTCAAACAGCCGCCGCTCCAGCGACAGCTCGATAATTTTCCCCGCCGCCGCGGCCACCATTTCTTCCGGATGCAGGAAGCAAATGCCTCCCTGCTCGAGCGTAATTCCCGCCAGCTTTTGCTCGCGGAAATTTAGTGTCAGGCGCATTTCCCGCGCATCCCAAGCGGTCACGCGAATTTCATAATCCTTGAACTCCTTGGCCATTTCCGGAATCAGGTCGAGGCGCAGGAACAGATGCTGCTCATCAAATCCCCACATGAATCCGCCGATGACGAACATGCGTCCGTGCATCGCGCTGGTCTGCCGGTCGCTCGCATAGTAACCGGCCCCCAGCCATTCGAAATAGGTCGTCTCGCGGCCATCCACCTTCACGTGCAGATATTCCGAAGGTTCCTCGCGCCGCGCAATCTCCGCGCGCCGCTTGATCGGATGCGTCAGCTCGTCGGGCACTTCCTCGCCGAGCGACGCGTACACCTCCGTCAAATGTTTGCGATATAGCGCATCGAACTCCGCATCGTTCGCCGAGCCGTGCTCCGGCCCGTACCACCAGCACCAATCGCTGCCCTCCGCCGCCAGAATCGATTCGAACGCATGCGCCAAGTCAACCGGCGACCGCTGCTTTCCGCCGTCGCGCGACACGTCTCCCAGCGCCTTGGCATAAACCTCGCGCGCCCGCGTCAGCATCTCCCACGCGCGCACATCCTCCGGATCGCCGATCCACACATCGAAGTTCGCGTTGATCCACGAGCCGGGAAAAATCCCCTCGGTCACCGGAATTTCGCCCGCCGCTTCGATCGCTTCGCTAGCCGTCAGCGGCTTGATATCCGGATCGGCCTGCATGCGCGCATAAAACCGGCGCAGGAAATCTCGGCCATTCCCGTGGTAATACTCCCATGCATTTTCTCCATCGAGGATCAAGCTCAACGTCGGCGGCCGCGCCGCTGTCCACCGCTCGCCAATCAGCCGGATGCGTCGGTGCAAATCAGCGGCAGCCGCTTCGGCATCCATGCGGCTGTAAACAAAGCCGAGCAGATCCGATAGGTAGTGGTCGCGGAAAAATCCCACAATTTCCCGCCCACCGCGCCGCCAGCGCCAGGGCGAATAAAGATGGTCCGCATTTTCCGGATAACCATGCGCGTCGCGCCAGAAACCGATGCTCCGAGTCCGCCCCAGCACTCCCTCGTCCGTCGCAAACCAGCGGAAGCCCATCTCCGCCGCGATTTCAAGCGTCTGATCCGATACCGATCCCTCCGAAGGCCACAGCCCGAGCGGCGGCTTCCCGAATCTCTGCTCGTGGAAGCTGCGCGACCGCGAAAGCTGCTCTCGCGCATCTTCCGGATAACGAAACGCCGGCTGCGGCAAGGGCGTACTCGCATTGGCCACTCGCGCGATATCCGAATCGCAAATCAGTGGCAGGATCGGATGATAAAACGGCGTCGTGGATATCTCGATCTGCCCGCGCTCCGCTGCGATGCGATACTCCGGCAAAACGGCGGCCAGCAATTCCATTTGCTTGATCCGCAGCGAAGCCTTTTGTTTCTCGGTGAAATGTTTGCCTTTCGTGGAAAGCGCCGAAACGATCGGATCCCGCGAGAAGTATTCCTCGTCCATCCACGCCAGTTGCGACAGTACCTGCAAATCCCGCCAGTCCCCGGCGCTGAAATGCGCCGTCGCCGTTTGCGCGCCGGAAGTCTGCACCTGCCGGAATAATTCGACATACCGGGGCCAACGCGCCATCAAATTGTCATGATTCAATTGGAACGCGCGCTCGAGTATTTCCGTCTTCTGCTCCGCCGTCAGCGTCTCCGCCGCCGCAAATGCCGCGTCAAACCACGGCTCCTTGAATCGCCCGCTGGCATAGTCCTCAATCTGCGCCGCAAGCGACGGCACCACGTTGAACGTCGCGTGCACGCTGGGGAATTCCTCCATGATCTTCACCATTCCCCAGTAGTCCTTCAACGCGTGCAAGCGCGTCCATGGCAGCACGTAGCTTCCCGTCGCCGGGTCGCGGTACTGCGGCTGATGCATATGCCAGATTAAAACGACGTGAACGGTTCTCACCGCCACACATCCCGCAAGCCTGCCTCCTGCATCATGCTAGAATGACCCCGCGCTGATATGCGCATCCTCGACAAATACATCTGCCGCGAAGTCTTCTCCCATTCGCTACTGGGCCTGGCCATTTTCACATTCGTTTTCTTCGTGCCGCAGCTCGTCCGGCTCATGGAACTCATTGTCCGCCATTCGAGCGATGCAAGCAGCATCGCCCTGCTATTCCTGTGCTCACTAACGCCCGTCCTGGCTTTCACGCTTCCGATGGCCACGTTGGTCGGCGTTCTCATCGGCCTCGGGCGTCTCTCCGCCGATAGCGAAATCACCGCGCTCAATGCTTCCGGCATCGGCCTTCGCCGCCTGCTCGTTCCCGTCGGTGTAGTCGCCACCGGATTCGGCGTGCTTACGCTTCTGGTCACGCTCTGGCTCGGCCCGCTCTCCCTGCGCACCTTCCATTCGCTTGAAGCCGATATGCTTTCCGCCCAAGCTCCTTTCGCCGTTCAGCCGCGCGTCTTCGACGAACGTTTTCCCCACCTCGTTCTATACGTGCAGGATGTGGAAGCGACCGCCGCGCGCTGGCGCGGCGTCTTCCTGGCGGAATCTGATGCGGAGGCTGGCTCCCATCTCACTCTTGCCGAGGACGCCATTGTAATTGCCGGCAGTGATCGCAGCAACTTCGAGCTGCATCTCGGCCCCGGCACCACGCACCAATTCGATCCGCACGAGCCGGTGCATTACAACGTCACCACTTTTGGCTCCAGCGACCTGCCCGTACAGGTTTCCTCGGCCGCGTCGCGCACACGCACCAATCTCAGCGACGCCGAACAGCCCACACGCTCTCTCCTCACTTCCTCCGCCACGCCCTCTCTCACAGCGCGCACCGAATTCCAGCGCCGCATGGCTTTTCCTGCCGCATGCTTGGTCTTCGCGCTACTCGGGGTGACGGTCGGCGTCCGTCCGCGCCGCGGAGGACGCGCCGCAGGCTTCGTCCTCACCCTCGTCCTCATCTCCGGCTACTACTTCGTCTTCGTAGCCGGCGCCCACTACGCTCAAATCGGCAAAGTCTCGCCCATCATCGGCGTGTGGACCGCCAATATCCTTGCCACCATTCTCGCTCTCTATCTCTTTCGCGGCATCGAGCAAGCCCGCGGCCAAACCGTCTTCAGCCAGGCCTGGGACGCTTGGAGCGCCATGCGCCAAAAGCGCCAACCCGCTCACCGCGTCGCCGCCGTGGCCACCTCCAACGGCCCTGTCAGCATCAGAAACGGCCTGGTAGCGAAGCACGCCTCGGTGGCCGGAGGCGCCCAAGCCGCATTCCCGCTGCTTTTCGACATCTACATCCTCCGCACCTTTTTCTACTATTTCGTCCTGCTGCTAGGCGGCTTCCTGGTTATCTTCGATGCTTTCACCCTCTTCGATCTCCTCGGCGACATCGCCCGCAATCACGCGCCCATCTCGTTGGTCGTAAATTATTTCCGCTTTCTCGTTCCCCTGATGGTCTATCAACTCGCCCCGCTAGCTGCCCTCGTGGCCACGCTGGTAACTCTCGGCATGCTGGCGAAAAATAACGAAGTCACCGCCTTCAAAGCCAGCGGCGTAAGCCTCTATCGCCTCTGCCTGCCGCTCGTGATGGCAGGAGTCATCTTGGCCGCCGGCATGTTCGTCCTCGACGACACCTATCTCCCTTACGCCAATCAACGCCAGGATGCTCTACGGAATCAAATCAAAGGACGCCCCGCGCAGACCTACTTCCACCCGGCCCATGAATGGATATTCGGCGAGAACACCAAGGTCTTTAACTACGAGGTTTTCGACGCGGACCACGATCTCTTCGGCGGCCTGAGCGTCTTTGAACTCGACCCCGCCACTTTCCAACTCCGCCGCCGTATCTTCGCGACGCGCGCCCGCTGGGAACCCCCGCTCAACGCCTGGGTCCTCGAAGCGGGCTGGATCCGCGATTTCGACGGCGGCCGCGTAAAAAGCTACGTCCCCTTCAAAGCCACGTCCCTGCCAGAGCTGGTCGAGCCGCCCAGCTATTTCAAGCGCGAAGTCCGCCAGTCCTATCAGATGAACTGGCGCCAGCTAGCCGAATACATCCGCGGCCTGCAACAAGCCGGCTTCGACACCTCGCGGCTCACCGTCCAATGGCACAAAAAATTCGCGTTCCCAGTAATCGCCGCCATAGTAATTTTCCTGAGCGCCCCATTCGCTTTCCTGGTAGGCACCAGAGGCGCCGTAGGCGGCATAGCGTTAGCGGTAGGGATAACGATAGTCTACTGGGCCATAGCAGCCCTATTCGAAGCCATGGGCGCCGCAGGCCAATTGCCGCCGCTCTTGGCAGGCTGGTCCCCGGATGCCATCTTTTTCTTCCTGGCCGTCTACTTCTTCCTAAAAATGCCCACGTAGCTCTTGGCGTCGCACCGCGCGTCTACTGATTCACCGGATATACTTTCAACTCCTCCCAGCCGCTGCCTTCTTTGTCGAGTTCGCGCGCAAAGCGCACGCCTTCTAGCTCCTCGAGTGTTACCTCTGCGGTGGTGTAAATTCTGCACCCGCTCTCGAGGTGCCCTCCAATGGTCTCGCCTTGTTCTGTCGAGACCGCGAGATGCACGTGCTCGCCTCCCTCTTCGACTGTCCCGGTGATCGAAACGATTTCAAAGTGTCCGGTGCGAACATTCGCATCCGGCTGATTGGCATAGCGAATCGACGCCTGTGTGAGGCTGCCGACCGCACTCAGCACCACCGCGGCCTGAATATGCTTGGCCTGCACGTACGCGCGGATGGCTCCCAGCAAATCATCCCCGGGCCGCAAGCGCAGGACGTGAATTCTCGTCTTCTCCGTGGAAATTGCCTCATGGCGCGTCGCGAGTTGGCCCGTCTAGTCCGGCGGGAGCGCCGCCGCGTGTGAAGGATTTTCGATCCCTGGACCCGCCGGCGCCTTCTGCTTCGGAGCTTGCGCAAACGCCCCTGCAGCGAGCAAGGCAACAAGCATCGCGAACACCCTCATAGATCCCTCCCGACGGTTATGCGAAGTAGCCGATCCTAATCTCGCGAGACGGGTTAGGTACAGGAATATGGGTGATCGCCAAAGCCCCCATCGCGTTGCGTGCCCGTGCGCTGCCGTAGCGGGTGGGGTTTTGCGGCCCGTTCTGACCTATCCGATCAAAGCCATAATCTTGCCGCGTACCTCCGCCAACTCCTCAGAAGACACCACTCCTTTTTTCCTCGCCTTACGGCGCCGCCAATCCAGGCTCTTCACCTGATCGGCCAGCACCGCGCTCGGCGTCGGTCCGGCGATGACAACCTCGAACGGATAGCCCTTGATCTGCGTAGTCATCGGACAGCAGATCATCAAATCCGTCTTGCCGTTGTAGGCCGCCGGACTCAGCACCAGCGCAGGACGATGCCCGGCCTGCTCGTGCCCTACATTCGGAGTGAAATTCAGCCAGACAATATCTCCGGCGTCCGGAATGTAGCGGTGCGCCATTACCAAACCTCTTCGCCCTCACCGCGCCCGAAATCAATTGGCTCATGCCGGTTCCGAGGATTGATTGCAGCGATCAGCTTCCTCACATCGTAGGATTTTTGGCGCACCGGCTCGATGACGATCCGCCCGGCCTCCTCGCGCACCTCAACGGCCTCATCCACTTCCAACTGTGTCGCTTCCATCACGGAAGCCGGAATCCGCACCGCCGCGCTATTGCCCCACTTCCTCACCGTTGCCCTCAAGATCCGCCTCCGCACATCGATCTGCTATCTACAAAATGCCGCAAAATCCATTCTGTGTCAACAATGTATATACAGACCGGCAAGCCTTGTGGGAAAGCGAGAGCCGTTTCATTCTTTTAACCTCCACGTCATGTCTCATTCACCTCCGCCCGCGCCCCCTCCGCTACAGTTCGCCGCGCACCAAAATCCGCAGGAGGACTCTGCATGAACGCTTTTCGCAAAGCATTAACCGCTCTGCTCGCAACATGCCTGCTCATGGCCCCCGCCGGCTACGCCAGGGCCAACGATGATGGCGATCGCAAGATCAAGCGCGTTCTGCTCATCAGCGTCGATGGCATGCACGCTCTAGATCTCAGCAATTACGTCAACGCCCATCCAAATTCCACCCTGGCTTTCCTGTCCGGCCACGGCGTCACCTACACCAACAACTCGACCTCATCGCCCTCCGACTCCTTCCCCGGCCTGGCGTCACTCGTGACGGGCGGCTCCCCGACCACCACCGGCTTCTGGTACGACGTCACTTACAACCGCGCCCTCTCCCCGCCGGCCCAGTCAACCCCCCTCCCCATCACCGGCGGGTTGAATCTCTGCCCCAGCGTCATCGGCACTCCGGTGGCCATGGATGAATCCATCGATTTCGATCTCACCGCTCTGGACGGCGGCGGTGGCATCAATTCTAATTTCCTCCCGCGCGACCCCAGCACCTGCAGGCCGATCTTTCCGCACCAATATCTGCGCGTGAACACTATCTTCGAGGTCGTGCGGGCCAACGGCGGCCGCACTGCCTGGGTTGACAAGCACCCGTCCTACGAATGGACCAACGGCCCGAGCGGAATAGGCGTGCAGGATTTCTACGGCCCGGAAATCAACTCCATTCCCGTGCCTCTGCCGCAATTCGCCGGCTGCAATCCAGTTCCCTCCCCGGATCCCGGATTCGATGACGGCTGGACCACCGATCTCAACAACATTAAGTGCTACGACTCGCTCCACGTCGCCGCCATCCTGAATCAGATCGACGGATTCACGCATGACGGCTCGAAGAAGGTCGGTATCCCGACGCTCTTCGGCATGAATTTCCAGGCCGTCAGCGTGGGCGAAAAGCTCGGTGGCAGCGGTTACACCGACGTTCTAGGCACGCCGTCGCAAGGCCTGGCCGGCGAACTCGATTTCGTGGACCAATCGCTGGGACAAATAGTGAGCGAGCTAAAGAAGACCGGTCACTACGACTCCACGCTGATCATCATCTCCGCCAAGCACGGCCAATCGCCGATTGATGTTCAGAAGCTCCAGCCCATCAGCGGCGGCCAGCCAGCCACCCTCATCGGCGCGTCCGAAGCCTTCGACATCTCCGATGATGGTTCGCTGATCTGGCTAACCAGCCCGTCGCTGACGTCAAGCGTGGTCTCGCTCCTCAGCAATCGGCAAAGCCAGCAAACCCTCGGCATCCAGGAAATTTTTGCCGGCCAATCGCTCGAAAATAAATTCAACAGCCCGCTGAACGATCCGCGCACGCCGGACATCATCCTCAAAGTCAACACCGGCGTAATCTTCACCGGCGGCTCAAAAATAGCCGAACACGGCGGCCTGAACGAGGACGACGTCCACACCGCTCTCCTCGTCTCGTTCCCCACATTCAGCCAGCAAACCGTGAAGACCCCGACATCCAATCAACAAGTAGCCCCAACAATCCTGAAGTTCCTGGGCATGGACCCGAGCGAACTCCAAGCCGTGAGAAAGGAGCAAATCAAGGTCCTGCCATTCCTATTCCAAAACGACGACAACTAAACAAAAAAGGCGGGCGGCAACACCACGCCGCCCGCCGCATTTCCCCGGTACCGCTGAGCTTCTCCGCAGTGAGGAATCGCGCACCCGTAGGGGCGCGGCTTGCTGCGCCCGCTCCAGGTAAATCCCAGCGCAACGCTTCCGATTGCCTCCGCTGAAAACGAGCCACTGTCTCGCGTCCCGCCGACCTCGTGAGTAGGCCCACCGTCAAAATGGTTTCGGCCATCGATCCCACACAACCCCATTGCACCCAGTCCACGACCAGCGTACGATGCGCCCGCAATCAGATAGGAGCACCCATGCCCAATCCCGAAATCCGCTTCACCGTCAGCCTTTCCATCCCCGAAGAAAACTTCGCCAAATTCGAAGCCCTCGTCCAGCAAATGGTCGCCGGCACGCAAACCGAATCCGGAGCCCGCGGTTACGACTGGTGCCTCAGCAAGGACCGCAAAACCTGCAAGCTGATCGAAACCTACGCCAACGGCGAAGCAGTCCAAGCCCACATCAACGGGCCAGTCGTGCAGCAGCTAGTGCCGAAGCTACGCGAAATCGCCACAGTAACGAATTTCGAAGTCTACGGCGACCCCGGCCCAAAAGCAGCGGAGGTCCTAGCACAAGTAGGCGCCGCGATCTTCCCAATCTGGAAAGGCATAACGCGCTGACCGCCACGCCCGTTTCCGTAGCGCCGGCTGCCAGCCCGCGTCCTTGACTTTAGATGGCGCCACGCTTCAAGGTTTTCCACTCGGCCTCAATGTAGCTCAGGTCTTCAGACCTGAGGCCTTTGTCTTTGTCTTTGTCTTTGCCGTTGCTTTTGCCTCCGTCTCTCCCATCCACGACTGCCGACAAGCAAACCCCCACGCAAAGCCCTCGGTCAAAGCGGCGGCAAGTTCAGCAAATCTGCAGAGAAGTATTCAGGTAATCAGTGGAATTCAGTCAAAAGTCGAACGCAGCCGTTCGACCGCGTTCAATCAGGAATAGCCACAACGTTCCCATTCGCCTCATTCATCTGCCGCGTAGTCTCTCTATCAAGCTCCGCCACAGGAAACGAAAGCCGCGCACCTTGCGCCGTGATGTACACCAGCCGATCCCCCGAAATCGTGAACGCACTCGGCGTCACGATCTGCCCATCCTTGCGCACAAGAATGAGCGAAGCGCTATCCGGCAAAGTGGCATCCGTGTTCGCCGCAACGGACTCGCCGCCCGCAGGCGCATACTGCTCGCTAGGCGCCGGCGCAGCCGGCTGCGTCGTATCATACGAACCTTCATCAGATCCGTAGTCATACGGGTAATAGTCCGAATAAAAGCCGGGATAAAATCCCGGATACCCTGCCCCGACGAAAGTGACCACCCTAACCCGGTGCATCCTCCCAAATCGATCGCGCACCGTGCGGAATGAGGTCACCCGTGCGCGGCCGACGTTCGCCCCGTTCACGCGAGCAGGCCCCACGAATCTCGCACTCACAGGCCGAGCCACTCGCGGCGCAACTCGAGCGACCGGCGCTCGCGAAGGCGCAACCCGAGCCATCGGCGCGCGCGCGACACCGCCGACGTGCCCGCCGCCTCGTCCCCGCGCTTGCCCCCAACCGGGACCGGCGATAGCAAGCAGCAATCCAGCGCAAGCCGAAGCCATCAACCCGAATTTAATCGCTTTCATCATGCAGAAGGTCCCGCCCTGCTAATCAAGATGCACGGTTCCAAATCCCGGTTGCACCCATCATAACCCCAAAATCCCTCCACGCGCCCACTCCCCGCCGCCAGCCTCACTCCCGCACCTCAATCCTCTCAATCACCTCAACTCCAGCCCGCCTCAGTTCCGCCATAAACGCAATCGGCTCGACCGCCTCTGCCAAAAAACGAACGCCGCTCCGCACGCCCTTGCCTGCCGCAATCAGCCGCGCCGCAGCGGCCAGCGCCACGCCGTGAATCCAATAATCCCGCCGCTGCCGGTAAAAAATCTGTACCCTCAGCGATTGCTTCCGCCCCTGCAAACTCCCCAGCACCTCAGCCGCAGCAAACCCATCCACAGGCAATCGGTTCCGGCGAAACACTCCGCGCATCAAGCGCACGCCAAGCCCCTCGGGCATCGGCACAGCAGCCATCAAAATCGAAGCCGCCACCGTCCGCAATCCCGAAAGATAGCTGTATGAGAGAAAATCACATTCCTTGAACCCGCGCCCCACCTCTTCAAGCTCCGGCGTAACAAACAACGCGAACCGCCCCGCCCCGACCGTCGCCCCCAAATCCACGCGCCGCGAACTCTCCGACAGTTTTGCCCGCGTCCAATCGCCCTTGCGAAAATAGCCGGCTCGGCGCAATCCCGTCTGTCGGATAAACCCCACCGCATCCCGCAAAGCATTCACCGACCATTCGCCCGAGTCCGCGAAATAAACTGCCACCGACTCGATCGTCTCCATCTCCCCCCGCGCCCGCTCCGCCGCGTAAGCTGGCACCACCTCGCTGATCCCCGGCATCCACCCCGCCGAAATCACAAACGACAATCCCGCGCTTTCAATCTCGCCACGATGTGCAGCCATGCGTTCCTTCACCACCGACATCCCCGCCGCATCCACGTAATGGCACCGCGCCCGAAAAGCCGCCTGCGCCACGCGGTCCTGCAGCGTCATCACCGGTCCCGCGCAATTCACGATGATCACGCATCTCCCGCAAAATTCCTTCAGCGATCCCGCATCAAGCACATCCAACCGCGCCGCCGTCCCCCGGCCATCAAGTTCCGCCGCGGCCCCCGTAGCCCACGCCAAATCCCGCCCGCCCACAAGAATCGTCCCGCCGCAAGATTTCCGCAGCTCCGCCGCCACCGCACGGCCAGTAGCCCCATAGCCGCCAACAACGCCAAAAGTAAAATTTCGCCCCATAAGCGCCACGCAGCATACACGAATCCCGCCCGCATTATCCTGCGTAGCGCCGGCTTGTCCTGAGCCTCGAAGGGCTGCCAGCCGGCGTCTTTGAAGTTGACGTTCGCCGGGCGTCGGGTGCTCCGTGCGCCGGTGTTGCACGTGGGGGTTTTGACTTTGCGCTTCCTTGCTTAAGTGCCGACTCCGTCTCTTCCAACCGCCAACCTCTGATCTCCAATCTCGACACCTGCTTCAGCCCTCTCTCGGAATAACGGTCACAGCCCGCTCCGCAATCTCGAAAGAAGCCGTGATCGCAGTCCCCTCTCCGGGCTTCGACTGCACTGAAAACTGCCCACCCAAATTCCGCACGCGTTCCGCCATGCTGGCAAGCCCCAAGCCCTGCCCGCCACTCACTACCGCAGGATCGAATCCTTTGCCTTTATCCGAAATACACAACTGCAGCCGGCTCGACTGCACCGTCAGCTCCACGCGCGCACAGCACGAACCGCTGTGCTCTTCTATATTGCGCAAAGCCTCCTGCGCAATGCGATAGAGGCACACCACGATTTCGCGCGGAAGCGTAGTCGGCACATCCGCATGAACAAATTCAATCCGCAATCGGCTTCGCTCACCAAACTCCTTGCAGAACTCGGTCAGTGCCGGAACCAGCCCCAGCAATTCAAGCGAAGAGGAATACACCTGGTGCGACAAAACTCGAACGCGCTCACCGGCTGCTCGCAGCTCCGCCAGAGCCGCATCTATCGCCCCCCCCCACGGGCATCCGTTTCTCCGCGCATTCTCGCTTCAGCTCCGAAAGCTTGAGTTTGATCAGCAGGAGTTCCGTCCCGATTTCGTCTTGCAGCTCGCGAGCGATGCTGCTCCGTTCCTCCTCCTGCGCCTGCATCAGCCGGATGCTCAAATTGCGCAGTTCCCTTTCCGCGCGCTCACGCCTGAATATTTCCGCCTGTAAGTCGGCGTTCCGGTCGGAAACGTTTTTGGTATAGACATCCCCTTCGAACAGCGCGCGCTGGATGCGCTCGTGCTTTTCAAGCAGCATCATCACCACGCCGATGCCGATGCCAAACGTATAAATGGAATCCAGAATGAGCCACAAGGGACGTATCAGCAGGCTGAGGTCAAACATTCCAGCGGACCCAGCTCGCGAGCCGACGATCAAGTATCTGATGGCCGCAACGCTATACAGACCTTGATCGATGGCGTACAAAGCGCAGAAAATCGCCGTCACAAGTTCCGCCCACGACCGTTGTGTACGCCAATTCTTGAGAAAAACCCGCGCGCAAAACAAGAGCGCCGCGCCGAGCGCCACCGTTCGCGCCGCGTTGCGCAGAGAGAAGCTGGTGAGCGGCACATTCGTCAGCATCCGCGAGACCGCAAAGCTCAATGCACCTGCTGCGAGCCCCAATCCCAGCCCCATCCTCAACTGCCGCGGCGCAGGCCTCTCCCCCGTTTGCAGGCTCAAAACTCCGAGGATAAGCAGCGAAACTTGCAGGAATCCTGCTTCCACGGTCACCAGCGTCGCGACTTCCTTCACCAAGTGCCGCTGCGCCGCCACGCGGAACGAAATCGCGCCCAATCCGAGGTAGGCGGCGAATGACGTCCACGCCCACGCCCACAATCTAAAGAATTCTTGTTTGCGGAGCCGCGCAGAAAAGGACCACAGCAGCGTAACCAAAAACACGGTCACGACCAGCTGCAAATCCACAAGCAGTTGTACTTTTTCCATGGCCCGATTTCCCCAAATTCCGAAATTCCATCAGGCCCAAGCGTTCGAGTAG
Organism: uncultured Acidobacteriota bacterium; assembly: GCA_963812645.1. GTDB lineage: Bacteria > Acidobacteriota > Terriglobia > Acidiferrales > UBA7541 > Palsa-147. The sequence continues at coordinate 1,872,411 of CAWEVU010000004.1, read as the reverse complement.
ATAGTGTCGGGTGTGAGAGCTACACCAATCCCGTGGTGGGCCTCCTCCCGCGCCAGCATTCGATTGTTAACGATTTCCGACCCGGCGTACGGGCGAGACCAACTCTCTCAAGTGGGACGTAATTGAGTACACCGTAACGCTAAATTGCTCATATGTCAACCACATGCGACACAGCGAAGGGTTGGGAGCTATCGAATTTCGGAGCAGCCGTCGCATTTCGGTGGCAGCCGTTGCATTTCGGTGGAATGGCCGGGATCATACCTGACATGAAGTTATCTCATAAACACTTTTAGGTGACTGATTTGTTGCGAGTTATGGGAATCGGCGCACATCAGCAGTATGGATCTCACCGACGCCCAATGGGCGCTGCTCGGTCCCTTCTTCCGGCCGAAGCGGCGGGCCGATGGGCGAGGACGGCCGTGGCGCGATGCGCGCCAAGTGCTCAACGGTGTGTTGTGGATTCTGCGCACCGGAGCCGCTTGGTCGGATCTGCCCGACCGCTATCCTCCCTATCAAACCTGCCATCGCCGCTTCCAACAGTGGCAACGCAACGGCCAACTCAAGCGCATGCTGCAAAAGGTGGCCGAAGACTTACGCGACCGCGGCAAGCTGGATCTGTCGGAAGCGTTCATCGACGGCAGCTTCAGCAAGGCCAAAAAAGGGGCTCTGCTGTGCGCTATGATCGCCGCGGAAAAGGCTGCTACATCATGGCGATCGCAGACCGCCATGGTCTTCCTCTCGCCGTGCACGTGGCCGGCGCTGGAGCGCATGCGAGCGGGCTCGTCGAAGCCACGCTCCAACAGCGCTTCCTCTCCACGCCGCCCGCGCGACTGATCGGCGACAAGGCCTATGACAGCGCAGCGCTGGCCAGCCGCTTGCGCGCGCACTACCACACACAACTGATCGCTCCGCACCGGGACAACCGCTGCCGCAAAGCCACGCAAGATGGCCGCTGCTTGCGTCGAGCCCGCCGACGATGGCGCGTGGAACGGCTCTTTGCCTGGTTGCAAAACTTCCGCCGCCTGGTCACGCGCTGGGAACGTCGCGCCGAAAATTACCTGGCCATGATTCATCTCGGCTGCCTAAAAATCCTCCTGAGGTATTTATGAGATGGGTTCATTTTAGACCGGGCACATTCCTGACACTTTTTCCTCCGTTGCCTGGAGGGGATGGGGTGCAGGGGAAGGGGAAGCTTCCCCTTCCCCTGCACCCGCGCTGAAATTACTCCCTTTGGCCTGCGGCACGATCCTCAGCTGGTGACCGTCGAAGCGCGCGATCGGAAACGCCGCGAAGTAGACGGTATAGAACCGCTCGTCGATCGGCAGCAAGCCAATATTTTCCCCCCTCAAAGTTTCGCTCAGGAACACTTCCTGGCTCTTCCAGCGAAACCAGCCGCGGTGCTGTACACGCCGCACCTGCAGCGCGCTGCCGTATTCCGGTTCCGCCACGCGCGCCGGATACGCTCGCGCCGATCGCGTATACACCGCACGGGGTGTTTCCATCCCCAGCGCTTCGTGCGGTCGCTGCTCGTTGTACTCCCGCCGAAAACGATCGAAGGCCCGCTGCTGTGCCCGGCCATGCGCTGCCGGCGGCGATGCCGTCTCCTGCTTCAGCGTGCGATGCATGCGCTCGTGCCGTCCGTTTTGTTCCGGATGTCCCGCCGCGATGCGCTCCGGCACGATCCCCAGTTTCATCCACCACACCGCCAGACGTGAAAGTCCCGCCACCGCTCGCGATGCAAACGGCGCCCCGTTATCGGTGCGCATGGCCCCGGGCAGCCCGCATTCGCGAAAGGCCGCCTCGAAGATCGCCCGCACTCGTTCGTAATCCATCTTCTCCACACGCTGGCAGCGCAACAGATAGCGGCTGCAAGCGTCGGTGATCGTCAGCGGATCGATGCGCTCGCCGTCCGCGGTGCGAAACCATCCTTTGAAGTCCGCGCACCACACGCGATTCGGCGCATCCGCCGACGCAAACGGCTGCGTGTAAGCCGCCACGCGCCGCCGCTTGCGCCGCGCCACCACCAATCCTTCCCGCGCCACCAGCGTGCCGATGGTGCTCGCCGCCGGCCACGGCCGCTGTGGTTCTTCTCTCTCCAGCACGCGCTTCAACTTGCGCGGCCCCCAACTCATATGCGCGCGCCGCAGCTCCAGCACCGCTGCCGCGATTTCCTCCGGCGTCTGGTTGGGATGTTGTCGCGGAGCCCGGTGACGATCTGACAGCGCTTCCAGCCCTCCCTGCTGGTACCGCCGCAGCCAGTAGTAACCGGTCTCCCGCGTGATCTCGTAGATCGCACACAACTCCGTCATCGTATGCCATCCACGTTGCTGTTCGAACACAAACCGCACTCGCTCGTCCACGACACTGCTCGCTTTCCAGGGCATGCCACCGTTCTACACGCCCTATCGTCCGCAGTGTCAGGAATGTGCCCGGTCCAATCTGTCAGCCATGTCCCCGGTTTATACCCGGTGGCAGCCCCCGCATTCATGCGGGGGAGGAGCGCTTCCGCGCCTTTTGCGTCCCGATGATTTGTATCGGGAAGCGCTCCGGAAAGCCCTCGCTATTAAAAAATGCGCTTCAGCGCTGGGGTCTACGCATTCATTCGCCGCGAGGCCGTATCTCAGAACCCCGCATTGAGGAGGGAGCCCCCTCACCCTTCATCCTCGTATCAACAGCAATCCAATTCACTTCCCAATCCTTCCCCCCATCATCCGAAAACGCCTGCTCAAACCGGCACGACTCCGCGGTAATCTCCGACCACACATTCCGCACCAATATCATTCTTCCGTTGAATTCCTCCTGATCGTAAAACTCCCCGCGCCCATTCTTAAACTCACCAATCGTCGGCACGCTCAAACTACCGCCCTTGCTGTTCGCATAATTAAGACTCCACTGGCGCGACTCAGGATTGTAAAGTCGCAACGAAAGCCCTTCGATGTGCCCCGCAGCCCCATCAGCCTCGAGTTCCACCAAATTCGCCCGCCCATCCCAAATCTTTCGCACCACCGAACTCCCCTCATACGTGGCCCAAGTCGTGGACCCACTCAGCGGATGCACGAGCCGCGAAAGATGCGTCTTCCACGTTCCAATCTCAAAATCAAAATTGTGCGACCCATCGCGTTGCGCCGCAGCTTGATGCGCTCTCGTTCCGCAAAGAGGCAGCAGGACGGCAAACAATCCACAAGCGAAGACGTAAGCTCGAATCGGTTTGAACGCGTCCCAGCCGCGCGTCCGGCCGCGCTCAGCGCGTCTTATCCGCTTCATCTTTCACCCGCGTCTGGTCCGTAATCCAGTTCGCTTCCCAGGTCTTCCCGCCGTCATCCGAGAACGATTGCTCAAAGTGCGCCGAATTCGGCGTAATCTCCGACCAAATGAACCGCACCAGGATCGTCCGCCCATTAATCGCCTCCTGGTCGTAAAACTCGCCGCGCCCATTCTTGAATTCCCCGATCGTCGGCTGGCCCAAAACGCCAGTCCTGCTGTTGGCCCAATTCAGGCTCCACTGGTGCGATTCGGGATTGTATAAACGCAAGGTCAGACCTTCGATGTGTCCCGCCGTGCCATCCGTCTCAAATTCCTCGATCTGCGCCCGCCCATCCCAAACCTTTCGCGTCACGGAAGTCCCGTCAAATTCGACCCAGGAAGTGGATCCGGTCAAAGGATGCTCAAGGCGCTTCAAATGAATTTTCCAGGTACCCAGCTCGAAATCAAAATCGTGCTGCCCATCCCGTGCCGCGGCGGCAGCCGTCTGCCCGTCCGCCGGTTTCGTCTCTGGCGCGTTGGCATTTCGGGCCAGCTCAAGTTTGCGCGCTTCATTCGAATCCGCGCGCGCGATCCTCTGCCCCGAGTAGATGGCAAAACCCGCAGCACCCAACAAGCAGCAAATCGAAAATGTCCCCAGTCGCTTCATAAGTCATCCTCCCTGCGGCGAAGAGCCGCACGCAGGACAAACTAATGCGCCCAGTGGTCTCTCGCAATAGCCACTTTCGTGTGATACGGTATAACCACTTTGGAGCATCCCGAATGAGACGAGTGTCTGCCAGTTTCCTCCCGCCGATTTCGCTGCAATCCGCCGGCAAAATCCCGCTCTACCGCCAGCTATATGACTGGTTCCGTCAGGCCATCCTCGACGGCCGCTTGCGCCCCGCCCAGCGCGTCCCCTCCACCAGAAATCTAGCGGCGGAACTCAAGATCTCGCGCATTCCCGTCCTCAACGCCTTCGAGCAATTGCATGCGGAAGGCTACTTCGAGACTTTCGTCGGCGCCGGCACCTGCATCGCAAGATCGATCCCGGATGAAGCCGTAAGGCCGCCAGCCTCCAAATTGCGCCCAGGGCAGCAAAGAAAAGTCCAGCGCTCCGGCCCGCGCCGAATGTCGCGCCTCGCCGCCGCTTTCACTCGCCTCCCCGAGCAATCCTGGCTGAACAACCTCGGCGCCTTTCGCGTCAGCCTTCCCGCCCTCGACCACTTCCCCATCGGCATCTGGTCAAAGCTGGTAGCTCGTCACTCTCGAAAGCCCGCGCGCGGCATCATGGCCTATCACGACGCCATGGGGCATCCGCCGCTGCGCGAAGCCATCGCCAAGTATTTGGGCGCAGCCCGCGGCGTGCGCTGCGATCCCTCGCAAATCCTAATCACCACCGGCTCACAGCAGGGCCTGCAACTTTCTGCGCTAGTTTTGCTCGATCCGAACGACGCGGTGTGCATGGAAGAGCCCGGCTATCATGGCGCGCGCCACGCGTTCCTCTCAGCCGGCGCTCGCGTTATCCCAATTCCAGTTGATGACGAGGGCGTGAACGTAGCTACAATCATGCGTCGTGCCCGCACCGCCCGCGCCGTCTATATCACCCCATCGCACCAATACCCGATGGGCATGACCATGAGCGCCACTCGCCGCATGTTGCTCCTCAATTGGGCCGTGCGCACCGGCGCCTGGATCATCGAAGACGATTACGACAGCGAATACCGCTTCGCCAGCCGCCCCATCGCTTCGCTGCAAGGTCAGGACACCGATGCGCGCGTGATCTACATCGGAACATTCAGCAAAGTCATGTTCCCGGCTCTGCGCCTGGGCTACGTAGTCGTCCCCAAGGACCTGCTGCCAGCCTTCGCCGCCGTCCGCGACGCCGCCGACGTCTTCTCCTCCACGCTCTATCAAGCCGTAATGACCGACTTCATCCAGGAAGGCCATTTCGCCCGCCACATCCGCCGCATGCGCATGCTCTATATGGAAAGGCGCACCACTCTCGTAAGAGCCATCCGCACCGAAATGAAGGATCTGCTGGAAGTAATCGGCGCCGAAGCAGGCATGCACCTGGTAGCCCTTCTACCCCCAGGCACGAACGATGAGGCGGTAGCAAGAAGCGCCGCGAAGCAAGGCATCTCCGCGCAACCCCTATCCAGTTGCTACACGAAGCCACCAATCAGAGGCGGCCTGATCCTAGGCTACGGCGGCGCCAACGCATCGCAAATCCAGGATGCCATTCGCAAACTGAAGTTCACGATAACGGGCCAAATGCAGCTCAGGTCTTTACGTGTTGGTTAAGCCTAAATGGAGCGAGGGCGCTTTCCGTGAGTGAGTGTTCCGCCCCTCGGCCGGGGATTTTCAAGGCATCGATACGCGCACCAGGCTATCCCTCTAGGACAGTCGCGTCCCCGCAGCGACCGCTTCCGTTTCGCCCGGCAAAATTATTGCAGCTCCACTCATCCATCCGTCTCAACTTCAGGTAGTGACTCAGTTTCCGATTTGCGCGTCAGAACGAAGCCGCCCGGCGGCAGACGCTGCGCGTGAGGTGAACGGAGCAGTTTATGGCTAACGGCTGAAGTAAGTTGTCGGGTCATAAGGAGGTCCTTATGACCAGACTTCGCAAAATGATGCTGGAAGAACTCCAGCGCCGTAATTACTCGCAAGATACCACACGCCACTACATCCGCACAGTCGAAGATTTTGCTCGGCGATTCAACTGCCCGCCGGACCGTTTGGGTCCTCGGCACATTCGCGAATACCAGGCCGAGCTGTTTCAAAAGCGAAAGTTGTCACCGGGTACAGTGATCAACCGCCTCTCGGCTTTGCGGTTCTTCTACACCAAGACTCTCAAAAAAGCCTGGAGCGTCGCGGAAACTCCCTATCCCAAAAAGCAACGTCGCATCCCAACGATCCTCAGTCAGGAGGAAGTCGCACGACTGATCGATGCCGCCGGCACTGCTTTTCATCGAACTCTGCTGATAGCACTCTACGCGACCGGCTTGCGGTGCGCAGAGCTGACGCGCCTGAAGGTCAGCGATATTGACAGCCAGCGCATGGTGATTCACGTCCGAGGCGGCAAGTGGGGCAAAGATCGGGATGTGATGCTCAGCCCCAAGCTACTCGAGGAACTGCGCAAACACTGGCACCGCTTGCGGCGAAAACCCAGTGCTTGGCTCTTCCCAGGCAACCGGTGGCATACCGGTGATCACCCCATCGATACGAAAACGCCGCGTCACGCTTGCCAGCAAGCCGCTAAGCGCGCGGGCCTGAAAAAAGCCGTCCATCCACATACGCTGCGCCATTGCTTCGCCACTCATCTACTCGAGGCCGGCGCCGATCTCTACACCATTCAGATCCTGTTAGGCCATCACGATCTGAAAGAAACTACCGTCTACCTGCATGTCTCCGAACGTCACTTGAAAGCGACGGCGAGTCCTCTGGACTCGCTCCAACTGAAAAGCGAGTTACCGCGGGAAGAGTAGATGAATCGGCCGCCCTTCGAGGTGGCCGATCTTATCCGCAGCGCGGGAACTGCATTTCTCGAGCGAAATCGCCAGTGGCTCCGCTGGAAGCACGTCAAAGTGCTGCTGGCCATTGCGCGCTGTCGTACCGCCGCACTCGGTGGGCATCTCGATCAGTGCACTCGCTGCGGGCATCGCGCCATCTCTTACAACTCTTGCCGAAACCGCCACTGCCCGAAGTGTCAGACCGCGGCCCGCGACCGTTGGATCGCCGCGCGTCAAAAGGAACTTCTGCCGACGCGCTACGTTCACGTGGTCTTCACGCTTCCGGCGCAGCTAGCGCCCTTGGTGCTGCAGAATAAGAAACTCATCTATGGCCTGCTGCTTCGCGCCAGTGCGGAAACTCTTCTCGAAGTCGCGCGCGATCCCAAACATCTCGGTGCAGAAATCGGTTTCTTCAGCGTGCTGCACACCTGGAGTCAGAAGCTCACCCTGCATCCCCATGTGCATTGCGTCATTCCCGCCGGTGGGTTGAGTCCCGATCACACCCATTGGGTGAAATCACAAAACCGGTTCTTTCTTCCCCTCAAGGTGCTCTCGAGAGTCTTTCGCGGCAAGTTCGTCGCTGGTCTCAAGCAGGCGCTCCAAAATGGCCGACTGAACTTCCATGGAAATCTCGCTCCACTCGCCCAGCCGAAACCTTTCGCTGCGTGGCTGCGATTGCTGTTCCGCAAGGACTGGGTGGTCTACGCCAAACGCCCCTTCGGCGGTCCCGAATACGTGCTGCAATATCTGGGCCGATACACTCATCGCGTGGCCATCTCCAACCATCGCCTGGTCTCGTTTACTGACGGGAAAGTCACCTTCCGCTGGCGGGACTCTGCTCACAACAACGAACAGAAGCTCATGACTTTACCGATCGACGAGTTCCTGCGACGCTTCCTGTTGCACCTGCTTCCCAAAGGCTTCGTCCGTATCCGCAACTTCGGTTTCCTCGCCAACCGCAGTCGCGCCGTGCTCCTGCCGCTTTGTTTTCACTCACTCGGTGCAGCACAGCAACCACATGCCAATCAACACGCCTCTCCCCCGAACGATCTCTGGCGCTGCCCTATGTGTGGTGGACCGATGGCGGTCGTCGCAAGGCTCACGACCGCAGAAATCCAACTTCGTGCTCCGCCACCGGTCACCGCTGCAGCATGACACGGCTCTCCCAAGCTCGGGATTCCTCGCACGCTTCGCCGTGCTCCGTACCCTTGCGTCTTGCCTCGCAACAAATCTCTTTTTCCAATCTCCTCAGCGTTGTCTCCGCCATACTCTCTCTCGTTAGTCCGCTCCCGAAGTCTTCTGCCGTGCTCTGCCGCACGACCTTGGCAACCTTCAACACCCTTGTCTCCACCCATTCAATCTCCATAGGGCCCGCGTCCGCCGCAACCACGGGCGGCTTCCTTCTAACGGCTTAATCGAACGCGCGAAGAACACCCTGCCTGCCCCAACCCTTTCGCGAAAACGCGCGTCCGATTAAGCACTAGCGTTTACCAGGACTTGACCACGATACCGAGGAAACTCGCCTCGGTAAGATTGTCAGTAAACGCTAGCCGACTTATCGTTACTGATCGGCCCGACCTGGATAACTGTCGCGGTAGGGACGACCATCGCGGATCGCCCCCCGCACAGATCCGTACAAGCGCGTTTACGCATACGGCTCTTACCCTGGATGAGTAGCGGCGAAGCGCGCATCAGGATAGGGATGCAGAATGCGGGGTTGCGGAATCCACCGGATCAAGAGTGGGGAGAGACGCTCCCAGCGCACTCGCGCGCGTTGACTGCGACGGACGAGGATGCTCCGCCACAACCGACAAACGCGACGACAGAAAATGCGCAGCTGAGTCGAGTTGCCCGGAACGGCATGGTATTGGTAGTAGCCCAGCACAACCTTCCGAAGCCATGTACCGACCGCGGTCGTGCGATCATGCTTCCGGCGTTGAAGCTCAGCCTTAATGGCCTTGAGCTTCGCGACCATTCGCTTCTTCGCAGTAATCCGCCAGACGATGAAAGCTCCGGTCGTGAGCTGCCCACAGTAGTGGGTGAAACCCAGGAATGTGAAGGTCTCGGGTTTTCCCTCGCCCCGCCGCTTCCGATCTCGAGCGGCGAACCGCCCGAATTCGATCAGCCGTGTCTTGTCCGCATGTAATTCCAAACCAAACTTAGCCAGCCGCTCCCGAAATTCCCTTAGGAACCGCTCGGCGTCCGTCCGGTGTTGAAAGCCCACCACAAGATCATCGGCGTAGCGGACGACAATCACATCGCCCTTCGCGACTTTCTTGCGCCAGACCTCCACCCATAGATCGAAAACGTAATGTAGGTACACGTTGGCGAGCAGCGGTGAAGCAACGGCTCCCTGTGGCGTACCTAGTTTCGTCTCCGACCACTGGCCATCTTCCGAGACTCCAGCCTTCAACCATTTCTGGATCAGGCGAAGTACTCGGCGATCGGCCACGCGATGCTCGACAAACTTCATCGTCCATTCGTGGTTCATGTTGTCGAAGAAACCTCGAATGTCCGCATCGAGCACCCAGTTCACTCGCTTCCATTGGATGCCCGCCGTCAGCGCGTCCAACGCTTGATGCGGGCCGCGACCGGGCCGAAACCCGTATGAAAAGCCTTTGAAGTCGACCTCATAGATCTGGTTGAGGATCGTCACCACAGCCTGTTGAACGATCTTGTCCTCCAGCGCCGCGATGCCTAACGGACGTTGCCGCCCGTCAGCCTTCGGTATATAGACTCGTCGTGAGGGTTGTGCCCGATACACTCCACGGTGCACCCGACTGTGCAGATCGATGAGTCGATCCTCCAATCCGGCTTCATACTCCTGCCACGTCACGCCATCGACTCCGGGCGAAGCTTGTCGCTGAAGCGCGTAGAAGCTGTCGCGGAGTAATCCGACGCTTAGATGGTGGAGCAGGGCGGTGAACCGTTCCTGCTTCCTTTCTTTTACTGCTTGCCGCACACCGCGCAATCCCTGGGACATGCGTTTCCCGCTCTGTGTCGGGCGTATGTGAGATTGAACGATGTTCTCCTGAGTCTGTGCCCTTCCCTCCCCGGCCTCCGCGGAAGGTTGCCCTTCGTTGTTCGGCTGGTTCACTGGTACTACGGCACAGTCCGACTTCTCCGGCACGTTCGCGTCCGCATTTCGGTTTATGGCCTTCGCGGACCGGTCTTGATCGGCTGACCAAGACGTGCAGGAGATCTCCCGGTTCTCGTGCATGTTGTTTCTCAGCGTGCGCGGGTTCTAAGACTACGCAGGACCTGGCAATCCACTCGCGTTTAGTGTGGTTGTCGTGTTGCCTTCCTCCACTCGGAATGGAGTCGGCGTCCTGTTCCATCGGCTTTTCGAAGCTCAATAGCCCGGCCCACCGATACCTCTGTCTACGCTTCAAGCGGTACCTCGCGATATCGCCTGCAAGACTCGAGGCCAGGATGGATTCGCTGTCTCCTTTCCCGTAGGGCTCTTTCATCCCCTACAACATGCCGGTTTATCCCGGCGCTCTCCGGTTTGCCGACAATTCGGGAGTTGGGAATTTCAGTCGAGAACTTTCAAGGGCCTTATCGCGGCCGCGATGCCGGCGGCACCATGTTGTTGGCGCGATAGTACACCACGAGCTGGCCGTAGTGCTCGCCGCTGTCCTCGATGTTGAACATCCAGTTGTAGGAATTGTGGACCAGCCTGTTGCCGAACGGGAATTTCGTCGTTTTGTCCAGCCCCGCGTCGCCCTGCTGTTGAATCAGGTTCGCTCCGTCCGCGACGGCCTGCTGAAGCAGCTTCACCACGTCGGCTTTCGTCTTGTAAACGTCTCGCGACGGGTTTACCAAGTCCTTGCCGAGGTCCGGCCCGATGTTTGATCCGGAAACCGTGCGCATCATGAGGTAATCGACTCCAGCGACGTGTAGAAGAGTTTGCGCAAAGGTGCGCTGGTCTTTCTGCACCTTGAAATCGTATTTGTCTTCGGGAAAATCCTGGGCCATGGCGATGAGCTTGTTCCCGATGGAGTTCCACATTGCCAGCGTCTCGTCGGCTCGGGAACGCGCAGGACTCGGCGCTTGATTCTGCGGTTGGCCCTGACTGTAAAGACTCGTTCCGACGACGGCAAGCAAAGTGACCGCAACTAGCGCAAGCGAGGACCGTTTCATCATAAATTTCTCCTTTGGATTAGCAATGAACTGCGAAAACTCACCCACGCGAGGCTAGGACTGTCCTTATGAACGGGCCGTAAACCGGCAAGTTCAAGCCTCGCGCAGGGCAATCATTGGGTCCACCTTGGTTGCGCGCCGCGCTGGAAGATAGCTGGCTAGAACGGCAACGGCAAACAAAAGCAGAGGAACGATCACAAACACAGCCGGATCATGAGGGCGCACGCCGTAAAGCAAACTGCCCATCAACGACGCAGTGGATGCAGAAACGACCATGCCGGCCACAATTCCGAGGGCCGCCAGCACTATACCCTTCTGCAAGAACAGCTTCACGACGCCGCCTCGCCCGGCCCCCAAGGCCATGCGAATACCGATCTCGCGCGATCTTTGGCTGACCATGTAGGCCAGTAAGCCATAAATTCCGATGGAGGCCAGAAGCACCGCCAGTCCGGCGAATCCGCCCACCAGGTCGGCAGAAAAACGGCGTAAAGCCAGTGACCGATCAAGGATGTCATTCATAGAGACAACATTGAATACGGGTAAGCCGGGATCAATGCTCTGGATTTCATGCCGAATCTGTGGTTCGAGCAGGGTCGCGGGCAGAGACGTCCGCAACACCACGCTCACTTGCTTGCTGGGGTCTTGATAGGTCGAAACGAAGATGTGGGGAACGCCATCGATGTCGAGACCGTCACTCTTGATATCCTTAACGATACCCACGACGGTCGTCCATGGCTCCGTAGGATCTTTTCCGAATCGCACTCGGCGGCCCAGCGGATCGCGGGTTGGCCAATACTTACGAGCGGTGCTTTCATCAATGATGGCCACCGGCTGTTTGCCGTCTTCATCGCCCTCGGTGAATGAGCGGCCGCGTAGGAGCGTCGCCTGCATCACCTTAAAATAATCGGGGCTTATCCGAATTCTCTCGGCGAGCAGATCCTGCGAGGACTCGACCGTTCTATCTTCAATCGCGAAGCCTTCAGTCGCTAAGCCACCGACCGCGTTGGGGTTGCTATTGGTGGTCGGTAGGGATGAGGTGATTGCGGCGAGTGCTACTCCCGGAATTGCCTTCATGCGCCGCAGCAACTCACGATCAAAGGCGGCCTTACCAGGAACACCGAGATACGGATCCGTCTTCGGATCGTTGGGAACTCCTAGCCACGTGTTTGCCGTGACAACTTGAGTTGGATTAAAGCCTGGATTTTCCTGCAACAGATCCCGCAGCGTGCGCAGCAGCAAGCCGGCTCCGACCATCAGTATGACGGCAAATGCCAGTTCCGAGACGATTAGAACATCCCGCAATCGACCGGTCGTAATGCTGTAGCCGGAACCGCGGCCGCCTTCACGAATGGCCGAGGAGAGAGCGCCTTTTGCCGAATGAAGCGCTGGCGCAAGTCCAAACAGTAAGCCGGTAAGAATGGAAATCAGCAGAGCGAACGCCAGCACCACCCAGTCGATTCGTACTTCGTTGAGCCGCGGAACGTTCGATGGCACAAAGCGCAGAATGAACCCTAAAGTACCAACCGCGGTTGCGATTCCCGCGGCACCGCCGATGAGCGACAGCAGCGTGGACTCGGTCAGCATCTGGCGCACTATGCGGCCGCGGGTCGCCCCCAGCGCTAACCGCACCGCCATCTCTTGTTGTCGCCCCGAAGCGCGCGCCAAGAGGAGATTGGCAATGTTCAACGATACGATGAAAACGATCAGGATTACCGCACCCAGTAACACCAGCAGCATGGGCCGAACATTGCCTACCAAAGTTTCTTGCAATGGTTGAATCTCAATTGTCCATTGCGCCCGCGGCGGATAATCGGTGGGAAAGTCGTGGCGTAATTGGGCAGCCATGGCAGTGAGCCGCGCATGAGCTTGCTCCCGTGTCACGCCAGGCTTGAGTCGTCCGATTCCATTTATTAAAACCCGGTTACCACGTATTGGCGGGGGAAAGGGATCCCCGCTGAATCCGCCGGCGCCAAACACTTCCGCGTCGCCGGAAGTCGTCGGTCCAGGATGGCGAAATCCGCGTGGCAGAACCCCAATAATTGTAAGGGGATCACCGTCGATCCGGATGGTACGGCCGAGAACATTCGGATCGGCGCCATAGGCACGGCGCCACAGGCCATCGCTGATCACGGCCTCTGCAGCGAAACCAGGCGTGAAGTCCTGCGGACCATACAACCGTCCAATTTGCGGGATCACACCCAGCATGGAAAAATAGCTAAAACTGGTATTGACCCCCTCGACGCGCTCGGGCTGTTTGGTGCCCGTCAAATTCTCGCTACCCTCGAAGATCGGGGTCACATCTTCAAATACACCCGCGCGCGTCTTCAGGTCATCCAGTTCGGGCTTGGAAAACTCAACATCCCGCAATCCTACGCCGGGCTCGTTAAAGAAGATTCGTACCAAACGATCGGGATCGCGGTAGGGCAGAGAATGCAGCAACACGGCATTCACGATGCTGAAAATTGCCGTGTTGGCTCCCACGCCGAGAGCCAGAGTCAAGATCGCAACCGCGGTGAAACCTGGATTCTTGCGCAACAATCTCGATCCATGACGCATGTCCGAACCTAGTTCACGCCACCAGCGCACGCCCACGGATGCCCGCACGGCATCTTTGTGAGACTCGATTCCGCCGAACTCAATCCTCGCCTGTCGCATCGCTTCCTGCTGGGAAAGGCCTTTGCGAACCAGGTCCGCTGCGCGGCTCTCAATGTGGAAACGCACTTCCGTTTCCATTTCACTTTCAAGCCGCTGTCCCTTGACCATCCACTTCAACCAGGAGCGGAAGCGCGTGAGATTCATATCTTCTCCGGAGTAGTTCGCAGAATACTCGTGATCAACGACGCCATTCGGTTCCACTTTTCGGTTTCCGAATGGAGTTGGCGGCGCCCGGCTGTAGTCAGGCTGTAGAACTTCGCCTTGCGTTTGTTGTCCGATTCCCCCCACTCGCTGGCGATCCAACCCTGATGTTCCAGACGATAGAGCGCTGGATATAACGAGCCCTGCTGGATCTCCAGTTGTTCGCCAGAGATCTGCTGAATGCGCAGCAAAACCCCGTAGCCGTGCAGCGGGCCAAGCGAGACAGCTTTGAGGATGAGCATGTCCAGAGTGCCTTGCAGCAAATCAATTGCTTTGCCCACGATCTCTCCTTGTGCGTCTAGGAGAGACCTTAACAGCGCTCTCCTAGTTGGTCAAGGAGAGAATATTTTGGCGGGACATTGGAAAGCAAGTTTCCGGTGTGTGCGTCAAAAGGGGTTGCGAGAAATGTATTGCAATACCTGCCCAAGGGACGGGCCACTGTCATGCGTCAGTGCTACAAACTCTCTCACTCGCTGTGGTACAAAAACTCCATCAGGTCACTTTTTTCGAGTTAAAGAATCACTTGACATATACGAATTGCTAAGCTATAAGTAATCTAGCAGTCGCGGGCAGTCCAAGCGTGAGGGCGGCTCACCAGAACCCCGCAGTCCACGCCAAAAAATCTAAACTGGAGCTTTAAAAAGTGACCTCAAGCGTCGGCCATTGCATTTGCCGTTGTAGGGGAGGGTCTTCAGACCCTCCCGCCGTTCGGCCCCAATCGAACCCGGCCTCTAGACGCATCCTCCCAGCCCGCAGCCCACGAATTCCTAATCGATACACGAAATTATTAGGAACGCCCGCAACTCCAAGAAAACAATCACTGGAGCCCCAGTCTAATCGATACAAAAACGCACCTTTTCAAAGCACGAATTCGGCGGATTTCCAAGCCATCAGCCAAGTGATTCAGGCCGCGCCAAAACGTTCCACCGTCAAAACTCGAGCCCAAAGAATCGATCCGGGCACTTTGAAAAGTGTTTCGATTAGAACGAGGCCCCGTCCTTTATTTTCTTTAACTTACACCCGGTTTTAATTGAACCCTTGTTTCGATTAAATAGGGAGAAAAACAGCCCAAATTCTTAGCCGTCGCGAGGGGCAAAAGGAGGCCATCTAAAGGAGATTACCGCGGAATCAGCGACCGGACTTTCTGAATCACCAGATCGATCCCTACTTCATTCTGCCCGCCTTCAGGAATGATGATGTCGGCATAGCGTTTGCTGGGCTCGACGAACTCCATGTGCATCGGCCGCACCGTAGTCCGGTATTGCTGAATCACCGATTCGACCGTGCGGCCGCGCTCCTCAATATCGCGGACCAGGCGGCGAATGAAGCGTAGATCGGCGTCGGTATCCACGAAGATTTTGATGTCCATCAATTCGCGCAGCGGTTTGCTATCGAAAATCAAGATGCCTTCGATTATTGTCGCAGGGCGCGGATCGAGACGCACGACCTGCGGCACGCGGCGGTAATCGGTGAAATCGTATGTAGGACGATCGATCGCCTGCCCGGCACGCAGCAACTTAATGTGTTCGATGAGCAGCGGCGTGTCCATCGAATCGGGATGATCGAAGTTCTGCTTCACGCGCTCGGCGAGCGGGAGATGCGGCGTGTCCTTGTAGTAGTGGTCCTGCTCAAGGACGGAGACGTTCGATTCGGATAGGGCTTCGATGATGCGGCGGGTGATGGTGGTTTTGCCGGCGCCGGTGCCGCCGCATATGCCGATGATGAGAGGCTTTGTCGGCATTGAGCCTCAGGCCGAGGCCGTTCCAGTCGCCGCTTTTGCGCGCGGTTTACGTGGGCGCGCCGACTTCTTGTGTGATGCTTTACCTTCGAGCACTGCTTGAGCTGCTGCCAGGCGCGCGATGGGAACGCGGAACGGCGAAGCGCTGACGTAGTCCATCTTGAGCCGGTGGCAGAATTTGACGCTCTCGGCGTCGCCGCCGTGCTCGCCGCAGATGCCGATGTGCAACTTCGGGCGCGTGGCGCGGCCGCGCTCGATGGCCCACTTCATGAGCATCCCGACGCCGGCTTGGTCGAGAGTTTGGAACGGGTCGTCGTGGAAGATGCCGGCTTTTTTCTCGTCGACGTAATCGGGGAGGAAGCGGCCGGCGTCGTCGCGCGAAAGGCCCATCGTGGTCTGCGTGAGGTCGTTCGTGCCGAAGGAGAAGAACTCGGCGACTTCGGCAATCTGATCGGCGAGCAGTGCGGCGCGAGGAAGTTCGATCATCGTGCCGACGAGATACTCAAGTTTTACTTTCGATGCGGCGATGATCTCATCGGCAACGCGGCGCGTGGCGGTGTCGAGGATTTGAAGTTCTTTCTTGTCGAGGACCAGCGGAATCATGATCTCAGGAAGAACTTTAACGCCGCGGCGCTTGCAATCGATGGCCGCCTCGATGATGGCGCGCACCTGCATCTCAAGTATTTCTGGATAGGTGATCGCCAGGCGGCAACCGCGATGGCCCAGCATCGGATTCGCTTCGTGCAACTGCTCGACGCGGCGAATCACAACTTCAACCTCTACTCCAATTTTCTTGGCGAGCTCTTCCTGCTTCTTGCGTTCGTGCGGAAGGAACTCGTGCAGCGGCGGATCGACCAGGCGGATGGTGACCGGGAGACTTTCCATGGCTTCGAAGATGCCGATGAAATCGCGGCGCTGGAATGGAAGCAGCTTCGCGAGCGCTTTCATGCGCGCTTCGCGCGTGTCGGCCAGAATCATTTCTTGAATCGCGAGCTGGCGATCGGCGCTGCGTTCGGGCTGCTCGAAATCTTTGAAGAACATGTGCTCGGTGCGGCAGAGGCCGATGCCTTCGGCGCCCATGGAGCGCGCTTTGCGAGCATCGTGAGGCGTATCGGCGTTGGTGCGTACACGCAGATGGCGGATTTCATCGGCCCAATCCATCAGCATGGAGAAAGCTTTCGGCGGATCGGGACGGACTAGGCGCGTTTCTCCGGCGTAGACGGCGCCTTCATTGCCGTCGAGAGTTAGCCAATCGCCTTTGTTGATCACGCGGCCGTTGGCGCGCATGCGTTTTGCCGCGGCGTCGATGTCGAGCGATTCGGCGCCCACGACGCAGCACTTGCCCCAGCCGCGCGCGACCACTGCGGCGTGGCTGGTCTTGCCGCCTGTGGCGGTGAGAATTCCCTGCGCCACGAACATGCCGCCGACATCTTCGGGGCTGGTTTCGCGGCGCACCAGAATGACTTTTTCGCCGCGGCTGGCCCAGTCTTCCGCTTCTTCGGCGGTGAAGACGGCTTTGCCGACAGCGGCGCCTGGGACGGCGTTGATGCCGTTGGCCAGCTTGCGCGAGGAGAGATCGGATTTTGTTACCGTGGGATCGAGGACGGGATAGAAGAGCCGCTCGATATCTTCGGACTTGATGCGGCCGATGGCTTCGCCGCGAGTGATGAGTTCTTCGTTGGCGTAGTCCACGGCCATCACGAAAGTTGCGCCGGGCGAGCGTTTGCCGGTGCGCGTTTGCAGCATGTAGAGCTTGCCATCTTCGACGGTGAATTCCATGTCCTGCATGTCGCGATAGTGTTGTTCAAGTTTCACTCGAACTTCTTCGAGCTGGCGATAGACCTTGGGCATGCGCTCGGCCATGTCGGTGAGAGGCATGGGCGTGCGGATTCCGGCGACGACGTCTTCGCCCTGCGCGTTGATCAGGAATTCTCCGAAGAAAGTTTTCTCACCGGTGGAGGGATCGCGCGTGAAGCAGACGCCGGTGCCGGAATTTTCTCCGCGATTGCCGAAGACCATCTGCACAACGTTGACGGCAGTGCCGAGCAAACCGGTGATTCTTTCGACGCGGCGATAGGTAACCGCTTTGTCAGCCATCCACGACCCGAACACGGCGCCGATGGCGCCCCAGAGCTGTTCATGCGGATCTTCGGGGAAATCGTGGCCGGTCTTTTGTTTGAAATGGGCTTTATATTCGTTGACCAGCTGGCGCCAACCGTCGGCGGTGATTTGCGTATCGTCTTTTACTTTCAAATAGTTCTTCAGCGCGCGAAGGCGGTCTTCGAGTTCTTCTTTCGGCAGCCCAATCACGACCGTGGAGTACATTTGCACGAAACGGCGATAGGCATCAAAGGCGAAGCGTTCGTTGGAAGTTTTTCGGGCCAGGGCTTCGACGGATTTGGAGTTCAAGCCGAGGTTGAGGATTGTTTCCATCATTCCGGGCATGGAGCGGGCCGAGCCAGAGCGAACGCTGACTAGAAGTGGATCTTTAGGGTCGCCTAGCTTTTTGCCGACTTGTTCTTCGAGAGTAGAGAGATGGTGTGAAACTTCGGAGCGAAGACTCTCGGGATACTTCTTGTCGTGCTTGTAGAAATAGTCGCAAGCTTCGGTGGTGATGGTGAAGCCGGCAGGAACGGGCAGACCGATGCGGGTCATCTCGGCGAGGCCTGCGCCTTTGCCTCCGAGGAGATCTTTCATTTCGCCGTGGCCTTCGGCCCGGCCGTCGCCGAAGTGATAGACGTATTTCAAACTGCACCTCCCGATTGAAGGACATACTTTAAGATTGCGGACATCGAGGTTTGCGATACCAAAAACGCCGGCTGGCAGCCGGCGCTACGATTATCAAGTAACGCTGTAGTTGTCGGCATTCCGACAAATTCTTCGTCGGCAGACTTCAACCAAAGCTTGAGTGGAGGGCGAGGTCTAAATTTCCCGACTTGCTTCATTGTACCGTCGCGTCGAGCGACTTCAGGTCTCACTTTCAATTCTGCTCCTCGACGACGATCTCGGAAAAATCTGCGATTGTCGAGAATTCCTTTAACAAGCTCGAGAGAAGAGCCAGGCGATTTCTCTTCACGTCTTCTTCGGGAGCCATCACTAGAACCTGGTCGAAGAATTTGTCGACCGCTGGTCGAAGGCCGGCGATGACTTCAAGTGCTTCTCGATACTTCGCGTGGCTCTTTAGCGCGTGCGCTTTTTCACCGATGCGTTGCGCGGCCTCATGCAATTCCCTTTCGGCGTTCTCGCGGAAAAGTTCAGGTTGCACCGCAGAATTTCGTGCGCCTGCTTTGGCGGCGCCGCCAGCGGATTTTTCGAGGATGTTGCGGATGCGCTTGAAGGCGGCGGCCAGTGGAACGAAATCTTTCGCTTTGCGGATGGCTTTGATGGCGGCGACGCGTGCGATGGCGTCCACCAGATCATCGCCTCCGGCGGCCAGAGCTGCGTTTACTTCGTCGTAGGCGTAGCCGTAGCGCTCGCGCAGGATGTAACGAGCGCGCTCGAGCATGAATTCGAGGACTTGAGCTTCGGCTTCGGGCTTTACATCGATCTTCGGAGCTGTCTGGCGCAGAGAATTCGCGGCTGTCGAGATCGCCGAGGAAAGTGAAAGCGGAAGTTTGCGTTCGAGCAGGATTTTTACGATGCCCAGCGCAGCGCGACGCAGGGCGAAGGGATCACTTGAGCCCGACGGAATAGCGCCTACGGCAAAGCAGCCGACGATGGAATCAAGTTTATCGGCGAGCGCAACGGCGCAGCCGGTGAGATTGCGTGGAATCGGATCGTCAAGGCCCACGGGGCGATAGTGATCGTAGATCGCCTCTGCGACATCTTCCGGCTCGCCCTGTGCGCGGGCGTAGAGGCCGCCTACGATGCCTTGCAGTTCTGTGAATTCGCGGACCATGTCTGTGACTAGATCGCATTTGGCAAGTTCCGCGGCGCGATCGGCATCGTCCGCGTGGGCGCCGAGAACGCCGCCCTGGCTCCAGGTGTTGGCCAGCCAGCGCGCCAGAGCGCGCATTCGTTCAACTTTGTCGAAGTAGCTACCCAGGCGGGATTCGTAGGTGACTTGCTTGAGTTTCGGAAGGTGTTCGCCGAGCTTTTGCTTCTGATCCATTTCCCAGAAGAAGCGGGCGTCGGAGAAACGCGCGCGAAGGACGCGCTCGTGGCCGGCGCGGACCAGGCCTTTGCGGTCTTTATCGAGGTTGATGATGGCTATGAAGTGAGGTGCTAGAGCGCCGTGCTTGTCCGTGACGCCGAAATATTTCTGATGATCGCGCATCACGGTGAGGAGGATTTCCTCGGGCAAGCTCAGAAAGGACGGATCGTAGTCGCCGAGAATGGCGGTCGGATATTCGTTGAGATATGTGACCAATTCCGTGAGCTCGGCGTCGGCGTGAAGGCGAATTCCCTTCTTCGAAAGTATTACTTGAATTTCTTTCTCGATCTTTTTGTGGCGCTCTTCGGGTTGTGCGAGAACGAAATTGCGGCGGAGGCGATCGACGAAGTTGTGAGAGTCAGTGACCGTGATATTCGACTTGCCGAGGAAGCGGTGGCCGGAGGTCGAGTTGTTGGATTCGACTCCGGCGAGTGTGAAGGGCACGACCTTGCCGTCGAGGAGGGCGACGATCCAGCGGATGGGGCGAATGAAGCGGAGCTCGTTGGCGCTGGTCCAGCACATCGAGCGCGGGAAGGAAAGCTCACGTATCGCTTGAGGAATAATTTCGGCGAGAAGATCTTTGGCGAAGCGCCCGGCGATCACTTTTTTGACGGCGAGATAATCGCCTTTGGGTGTGGCGACGATTGAAACCTTATCTAGAGGTATTCCCTGCTTCTCGGCGAAACTTTGCGCGGCGCGGGTCGGCTGGCCGACAGCGTCGTAGGCGACGGATTTCGGTGGGCCGAGAATTTCTTGAGCGATGTCGTCCTGCTTCAGAATTATTCCGCGCGCGATTGCGACGAGGCGGCGCGGGGCGCCGAAAGTTTCTACGCTTTCCTTCTGCGCAATGCGATGGGAAGCGAATTGCGTCTCAAGTATTTGTTTAAGGTCGTGCGCGGCCTTGGCGATCATGCCTGCGGGAATTTCTTCGCAGCCGATTTCGAGCAGAAATTCGGCGCGGCCGCTCATTGCGCGGCTCCGGATTGTGCGGCGGCTTCGAGATGGCGCTGCTCGAGCCAGCCCGCAGCTACGCGGCACGTCAACTGGCGGACGCGGCCGATCAGCGCGGCGCGCTCTGTGGTGGATATGGCGCCGCGAGCATCGAGAACATTAAAGAGGTGCGAGCACTTTAGGCAGAGATCGTATGCGGCGAGGATGGGAAAGCGGCGTTTGTCGCTTTCGGACTTGAGCGCGGCATAAGATTTCACGAGACGCTGCACTTCGGCTTCGGAGAGATCGAACATCTTGCGCGTGGCGACGGGATCGGCCCATTCGAAATTGTAGGCGCTGAATTGCTGCTCTTCCGGGAAGCGCACCTGGCGATAACTCAGATCGCGCGACCAGCGCACATCGAAGACGTTGTCTACTCCTTGCAGATACGCGGCGATGCGATCGAGGCCGTAGGTGAGCTCTACGGAAACTGGCCGCAAATCGAAGCCGCCGGTTTGCTGGAAGTAAGTGAATTGGGTGATTTCCAAACCATCAAGTAATACTTGCCATCCGATTCCCCAGGCGCCGAGGGTGGGAGATTCCCAGTTGTCTTCTTCGAAGCGAACGTCGTGTTCCTTGAGATTGATACCGACGGCTTGCAGACTTTGAAGGTAGACGTCTTGAATATCGGTGGGCGTGGGTTTAAGTATCACTTGAAGCTGATGGTGCTTGAAGAGGCGGTTGGGATTCTCGCCGTAGCGGCCGTCGGCGGGGCGGCGGCTGGGTTGGACGTAAACTACGCGATAGGGCTCCGGGCCGAGGACGCGAAGAAACGTTTCCGGATGCATCGTTCCGGCGCCGACTTCAACGTCGTAGGGTTGCTGGAGGATGCAGCCTTTATCCGTCCAGAATTTTTCGAGCTTGAAGACGAGATCCTGGAAGGTGAGGCCTTGCGGCTTTGCTGCGGCCGCCTTGTGCGCCGGCTTGGCGATCTTTGCGGTCAATTCTTCGGCTCCCAGAGTTCGCGCGCTTTGAGGCGCTTTTCACCGTGCCACTCGATCCAATCGAGGAGATGCGACGTGAGTTCGTGAACGGCGAGGCCCGGTAGCTTTTCTTTCATCAATTGATCGAGCTTTTCGTTCAACATTCGGCGCGCGAGGGCAATCGTCTCCTTCGGCATCATGCGCGCGCCTGCGGGCTTGCATTTTGCACAGGCGATTCCATCGAGCGATGGAGCGACGTAGCCCGCTTCCTCTACCATGCTGCGGCCGCAGATGCCGCAAGTATCGAGAGACGGTAGCCAGCCGGCGAGCTTTAGCGTCCAGAGGCAGAAATATGCTAGAGGTACTGCGGGCTTGATGGATTGCTTGATGGCTTTGGAGACGAGGAGGAGCAGACGGAACGGGGCGTCGAGAGGCTCGCGCTCGGGTAAAACCATTTCTGAGATTTCGCTGAAGAGCGCGAAGGCTACTCCGGCATCGTAATCGCGAAAGGCATCCATGAAAGATTCGATGAGTTCGCTTTGATTGATGCGAACGAGGTCGCGCGTTTCGCGTTCGAAATACCAGATGCGAATGTGGCTGAGGCGTTCGAGAGTCGAGCCGAAGCGGCTCTTGGGGCGGCGGGCGCCTTTGGCAACGCCGCGCAGGCGGCCCGCGCCGCGGCTGAAGAAACTCACGATGCGGTCGGCTTCGCCGAGTGCATAGCTTTGAAGAATGATGGCCTCGGATTCGTGGAGTGGCATTAGCTGTCGGCGCGCCGACCGGCATTCTGTTTTCGACGGGCGCGAAAAGCTCACGCGATACTTTACAGTTGCGATGCGCGCGATGACGCGCAAACTTGGAACAAAAATTTTTATCACACGTGTGGTCGCCGCGCAAATGATAATCGAGCGGTGAAGGAAACGTCGGTTGGTTGCCGCGCGCGGTCATTGAGGAAAAAACAAGTAGAGATGGCTGGCGGGTGTGCGAGTATCTGACGCCGAGATCCTTCGGGCCTGCGGGCCCTCAGGATGACAGAAGTTCAGGATGCCGGCCTGAAAGGCCGGCGCTACATAAGTCGCGGCTGATTGGAGCGGGAGAAGAGATGACGGAGCGGGTGGATGTTGTCGGGGTTGGATTGAACGCTACCGATACGATTATTCGGTTGCCGCGATTCCCGGAATTTGATTCGAAGATGGAATTGATTTCGCATGATGTGCGGGCCGGCGGGCAGGTGGCTTCGGCTATGGTGGCTTGCCGGCGTTGGGGATTGAGCGCGCGGTACATTGGAAAGATCGGCGAGGATTGGGCTGGAGAATTTCAGCGGCGCGAGTTGGAGAGCGACGACGTGGAGAGCCATTTGTTCCCCGTGGCCGAGTGCGAGAGCCAGCGGGCCTACATTTTGGTGGACGAGGCTTCGGGGGAACGGACGATCTTGTGGAAGAGAGATGCGCGCCTGGAGATTCGACCTGAGGAGTTGCAGCGGGACTGGATTACTTCGGCTTCGGCGCTTCTGGTGGATGCGCACGATACGGCGGCAGCGACGCAGGCGGCGCAGTGGGCGCGCGAGGCTGGGATTCCAGTGATTGTTGATGTGGACAATCGCTATTCTGGAGTTCAAGTGTTACTTGAACACATGGATTTTGTGATTGGGTCGCGCGACTTCCCTGCCCGATTGACGGGAGAGAAGGATCTCTTGAAGTCCTTGCCCATGATTCATGAGGAGTTCAAGTGCCGCTTGACGGGGGCTACGCTTGGGAAAGATGGCGTGATCGCCTGGGACGGTGCGCAATTTCTTTATGCGCGAGCATTTGATGTGCGGGCGATTGATACGACCGGGGCCGGTGATATTTTTCATGCGGCGTTCGTATATGGAGTGGTGAAGGGCTGGCCGTGCGAGAGGTTGTTGGAATTCAGTTGCGCGGCGGCGGGGTTGGCTTGCACGGCGATTGGGGCACGGGCGGGGATTGCGCCTCTTGCGACGATTGAGCATCTGATGAAGACGGGGGCGAAACATGCGGCGGTGTACGAGGAGCGGGAGTTGTCGCGGGCTGCGCGCGTTGGATGAGGATCGAGGCTTGAACATGCCGGCCTGAAAGGCCGGCGCTACATAACCCTTTGCATGAGAATTAAATGATTCCGCTGAAGAATTTGAATACGCGGACGACTGTGCCGCTGGTCACGTTTTTTCTGATTGGCGCGAATGTGCTGGTGTTTTTGTATCAGCTTACTTTGGGGCCGCATGCGGCCGAGCAGTTCATTATGACTTACGGCGAGGTGCCGCGGAGTTTGCAGCTAGCGTTGGGCGGTGGGAGAGTGGCGCTGAGCGATGCTTTGCTGCCGTTTTTTACTTCCATGTTTCTGCATGGAGGGTGGCTGCATATTATCGGGAACATGTGGTTCCTTTGGATTTTTGGGCCCGATGTGGAGGAGCAGTTGGGGCATTTTTGGTATCTGGGATTTTATTTGATTTGCGGGATTGGATCGGGAGCGGCGCAGGCGGCGTTCAGTTGGGGATCGCGCTTGCCGGCGATTGGGGCTAGCGGGGCGATTTCGGGAGTTTTGGGGGCTTACATTTTATTTTTTCCGTCGAGCCGGATTTTGACTTTGGTGCCGCTTTTTATTATTTGGTTCACGGCGCGATTGCCGGCTTGGGTTTTTATTGCATTGTGGTTTGTGGTGCAATTTTTGAGTGGAGTGAATTCGTTGGGGTCTGCGGCGGCTGCGGCTGGGGGCGTCGCTTGGTGGGCGCATATTGGGGGATTTTTGCTGGGGATTTTGCTGGCTTTGCCGAAGAGGCCGCGGAGACCGAACTATTATTATGCGGAGGGGTGAGAGCTGCCGCTTCGATTCGCCTACGTAAAAACCGGGCCGAAAAGCGGGAGGGCTGAAGACCCTCCCCTACGAAACCTTTTGTGCCAGCCAGTCGCCTACTTGTTTTGTTCCCATTTTGCCGCCTAGGTCTGGCGTTGTTATTCCTTCTTTGATTGCTGCTTGGACTGCGTGTTCGATTGCGCGGGCTTCGGAGGGCCAATCTATGTGATCGAGCATCATGGCGGCGCTTAGGATTGCGCCCATGGGATTGGCGATATTTTGTCCGGCGATTGTTGGGGCTGAGCCGTGGACTGGCTCGAAGAGCGAGACTTGGCCTGGGTGAATATTTCCCGACGGCGCTACGCCCAGGCCGCCGATTGCGCCAGCGCCTACGTCGCTGGCGATATCGCCGAAGAGATTGCAGGTGACGATGACTTCGAATTGCGTGGGGTCGCGGATAATTTGCATCAGCAGATTGTCGATGTATTGGTGGGTGGAATTGATTTCGGGATATTCGCCGCGCATTTTTTTGAAGAGGCGCTGCCAGATGTCGTGGCCGTAGGTGAGGGCGTTGGATTTGTCGCTCATGCAGAGGCGGGTTAGGCCGTTGCGGCGAGCGTATTCGAAGGCGTGGCGGAGGATGCGCTCGACGCCTTTGTAGGTGTTGACGTCTTCCTGGACGGCGATTTCGTCGGGGGTGTTTTTTTTGAAGATGCCGCCTATGCCGGCGTAGAGTCCTTCGGTGTTTTCGCGGAAGACGATGAAGCGGATGTCCTTTTCGGTGCGATCGCGTAACGGAGTGAGGCGGTTGTCGAGGAGATAGCAGGGGCGGGCGTTGACGTAGAGATCAAGTTTAAAGCGCAGGCCGAGGAGAATGTCGGCGGCGTGTTGATTGCTGGGGACGCGCGGATCGCCCAGCGCGCCGAACAGGATTGCATCGAAATTGCGGCGGAACATTTCGGGTGCGTCGGCGGGGAGCGTGGTGCCGTCACGGAGATAGCGATCAGCGCCCCAATCGAAATTGGTGAGGGCTAGTTTTTTGCCCGATTTGGAGACGGCGGCGTTGAGGACTTTGATGGCTTCGGCGATCACGTCCGGGCCGATGCCGTCGCCGGGGATTACCGCGATGCGTTTGGATGGGGAGTCGGAGGTCATAAAAATCGAGTCACGTTAGCACAAGCGGGGTGGGGTGTTGCAAATGCGAGGTGGCCGGCGGCGGTCGCAGCAAGCGGCGCCCCTACGAACTTCAAATTCGCCGAGAGCAAATACCAAAATCACGGGCAAACTCTAGACGGGTCCGGTGACCGTCTCACAGTCGTTCGCCCAGTGGAATCAGAATTTAGTAAGTGACCATATACTGTGGGGGTGAATGCTTCCTGGCTGACGCGTCCCCTATTCACCTCCAAGGTTCCACCACGACTCGCTAGAGCAATTTGGGTGGTACTTGCGATTGCATTCTGCGTCGCGGTTGTTTCTCCGGGGCTGGCAATGCTTGGCTGGCACGCAATTCACGGGAACGCTATCGAATCGAGCGGGGAAAAAGTGCCCGTGCCATTTGGGTGGACCGCCTCTCAAAGCGTGGACATGAGCGTCCTATTGATGCGGCTGCCGTCCACCCTGCTGCAGATGCATGATGATTATTCGTATGTTTCTGTTGGGAGAATGTCCCCGCGGCGCGACGAGACCCTGGAACAGTCATATGAAAGTTGGGAGAAGATGTATTGGAATTCCGCCTTCGATCAAGCGATTGTCTCCGGCCCCGATCGATCCGGTAGCGGTGGTCGAGAGACTATTTGCATGCGGTCCTCGTATCTCAGGGAGCCCGAGCGGGCTTCTGCATCGTGCCTATTGCTTCAGGGAAAGTTGCACGCGGAGTTCTGGGGAAAGAGAGCCGACCTCGATACATTTTTCGCGATTGTAGAGGGAGTGGAATGATTTTGTTGCGATGATTCGTGCCATTGGACCTCGGTTTCTAGCGCGCCGGGCGCCCGTCTAAATGTACACCCCGTAAGCGGGCGCAGCAGGCGGCGTCCCTGCTAACAACTGCTGCGCGGGACGCGTCGGACCGCGAACTCAGACTGGTTCGGGCGGGACGGCTTGCTCGCCGAGGGCTCGCTCGGTTACGTACACGCCCGTCAACACCAACGCGCCGCCGATCAGGAGATGCGTTGTGAAGTGCTCGCCTAGCAGGAGGACGCTTAGGATGGGGACGAAGACTGGCTCTACGTATGTGGTGGCGGCTAGGCGCGAGGCTTCCATGTGGCGAAGGGCCCAGTAGTAGATCAGGTAGGAGATCACCGAACTGCAGATGGACATGAAGCAGAGGCCTAGCCAGCCGGCCCAGCCTACGCTGTGCCAATCGAGGCGCAGGCCTTCGCGGACCGCCAGCGGCAGCAGGACAATTCCCGCTACGAGGAAATTGAAGAAGTTTAGCGTCACGGTGTCGTATTTGTGTTCTACGCGCTTGGCCATGATTACGAAGATGGAATAGCCGAGGACGCTTTGCAGCGTGATTAGATCGCCTTTTAGAGTTTGCGAGCCTACGGCGGTGAAGCCATTTTCGGCGGCCAGGACAACGGCGCCTACGAAGCAGAGCGAGATGCCGATTGCCTTGCGGCGGGAGATCGTTTCCAGGCCGACGAGCCGCGCCAGGATTAGCACGATCACCGGGGCGATGGCGATGATGATGGAGGAATGACCCGCCGTGGTGAAATTCAAGCCGTAGGTGAAGCCCCCTTGATTCATGACTACGCCGATGATGCCGAGGATGATAAAGAGCGGCCCATCACTGCGATCGAAGGGCGTTTTGCGCGGGGTGCTGACGTAGATCAGCGTCATTACGATTGATGCGAGGACCAGGCGGAAACTGACTAGAGTCAGGACTGGGAAGTGGCGGAGAGCGATTTTGCCTACTATGAAATTGATCGTCCAGATGAAGAGCATCAGTGAAACTAGGGAGAAGAGGACGGTTGGGCGGGGGCGGTTGGCGTCAATCATTGCCGTTGGTTGGATCTCGCTCGAAGAGGCCCGGCTGAAGATCAGGCCCTCCGGGGGATTCCTGCATCACTTCAGGACTTCCTTGCGTTTTGTCAGCGACTCGATGCGATCGAGGCGCGGCTGGTAGCCTATGCCCGGGGCTTCGAGAACTTTGATTGTGCCGTGGGGCGTTACTTCTACCTCCGGCGTGATTATGTCTTCGGCCCAGTAGCGGCGGCTGGCGGATACGTCGCCGGGCAAGACGAAATTCGAGAGCGTGGAAAGCGCGATATTTTGCGCGCGGCCGACGCCGGATTCGAGCATGCCGCCGCACCACACCGGAATTCGATTTTCAAGGCACAGATCGTGGATGCGCTTCGCGGAAGTGTGGCCGCCCACGCGGCCCATTTTGATATTGATGATGCGGCAGGCGCCGAGCGAAATAGCGGTGCGCGCGTCATGATAGGAATGAATGCTCTCATCGAGGCAGATCGGCGTTTCCAACTGCTTCTGCAGCTGCGCGTGATCGTAGATGTCGTCCCAGCCTAACGGTTGTTCGATCATGATCAGATAGAAACGGTCGAGCTGCTTTAGATGCGCGGCATCGCGCAAGGTATAGGCCGAATTTGCGTCCACCATCAGGCGGATGCGCGGCCATTTCTCGCGCAACGCAGCGACGGGCTCGATATCCCATCCGGGCTGAATCTTAATTTTGATGCGCTGATAGCCGGCGGCCAGTTCCGTCTCGACTTTGGCGAGAAGCGTTTCGATATTGGGCTGGATCCCGATGGAGACGCCGCAGGGAATTTCTTCGCGTGTGCCATCGAGAAGCCGCCAGAGAGGAATTTTCCGCGATTTGGCTTCCGCGTCCCAGGCGGCTGACTCGACTGCGGCCTTGGCCATGTTGTGACCGCGAATCGGCGCAAGAAAATCGTAAATGTCCGCGGCGGAAGTGAAATTGTGCTCGCGCACATTGGGCCAGATATGTTCGACGAGGATGTGCCAGGCAGTTTCGACTGTTTCGTAGGAATAAAAGGGATCTTCGCCGGCGACACATTCGCCCCAGCCGATGGCGCTTTCGGATTCCGCTTCGACAAGCAGGATGCGGCGCAGATCGGAGATGCCGAAACTGGTTTGGAATGGCGCTATGAGCGGGAGATGGATTTCGCGGAGAGTGAGTTTGGTTAGGCGCATATAAGCATTCGTAGCGCCGGCTGCCAGCCGGCGATTTTGTGTGCGCGTGGCAATGCGGTCGGATATTTGCTGAGCGGACCGACGATCGGAGCGGGCACGGTGTCGAGCCATTGGGTGCACACGACAAACGCCGTACAAAAACGCCGGCTGGCAGCCGGCGCCACGGGTCGCTTCGGGCGAATGCGCTCCATTATTTATGTTGCTCCGCTGGCGGGAAGATTTCGGAGGAGATCACAGATTGCGGCTGAAGGATGTAGTCGGTTGATGTTTTCACCGACTCTATGGCGGTGGCCACGTAGCCTTTCGCGAATAAGGATTCGAATTGCTCTCGGACCGTGGATTGAATTCGCTCGGCTGCGGCGCGATTGCTTGTGCGTAGCTCCGCGATGTTGGACGGAATCGAAATGCGCGCGGCTTCCCGGTATGCATTTTCCTTTTGAGACGCGGGTGCGCCGCCGACAATGCGATTCACGTGCGGGGAATCGAGCCACCATTCCGCCACCAAACGATCCGTGGGCATGCCCATGTGAAGCGGGCTATCGGTGACGCCGTAGCAATTGGGGATCAGGCGCCGGATGATTGCGCCCAGGCGCATCAGATTGAAGCGGGCGTTCTTCAGCTCGAGCGGATCGAAAGTCCATTCGACTAGATGGATGTTGCGCGCTAGGGCGTCCTGGCGCTGGAAAAGTTTTAGGGCGCGGCCTACGCCGCGATCGCGGTACGGCTCCAGGACTGCTGTCATGTGCGAATGGAGTGATGGCCGGCCTTCATGAATTCCTGCAAGCGCTAGCGTGAAGCCGACCATTTCGCGGCCGGCAAAAGCACCTAGAATTTGGCCTCCGGTTTCCTGGGCTACGACGAAGATCGCCGTGGGGACGAGGATGCCGGTGCCCCAGGTGATTTGCTCGAGGCGCAAGCACTCTTCGTATTCGGCGAGCGAGCGGCAATGGCGGACTTCAATGTCCACGGCGGCTAGCGCTGCGCCTTCGCTGCGTTCCATAGCTCTTCCATTGTTTCGCGCGGCGTATCGGCGAGCGGCGCGCCGCGGCGTTGGGCTTCCTGTTCCATCCATTGGAAGCGCGCGGTGAATTTTCGATTCGCTTTTTTGAGCGTGATCTCGGGATCGAGGCCGGCGAAGCGCGCGAGATTCGCGGCGGTAAAGAGCAAATCGCCGATCTCTTCGTTCACGGCGTCGCTTGGTGATGTGATGGCGCGGCCATTCGCGCTCTTGAGGCTGGCGGTGAGCGCGGCTCGAAGCTCTTCCGTTTCCTCGCCCAGCTTCTCGAGCAATTCGTCAATGCGCGTCCAATCGAAGCCGATATTGGCGGCGCGGCGCGTAAGCTGATGGGCCTCCATCAGCGCGGGAAGCGCGCGCGGGACGCTGCCGAGAATTGATTCCTGCTTGGGCGCGTGCTTCCCTTCCCCGGATTCGCTGCGGCGCTCTTCGGCCTTCAGTTTCTCCCAATTTTTGAGTACTTGCGCGGAGGTTTTGGCTTTCACGTCTCCGAAAACATGCGGATGACGGCGAACCATTTTCGTGTGAATGGCTTCGATGACGTCGCGGATATCGAATTGGCCGGATTCGGAGGCGATCAGGGCGTGAAAAATAATTTGGAGGAGGAGATCGCCGAGTTCAGAGGCGAACTTGCGCGGATCGCCAGAATCCATGGCATCGAGAACTTCGTGCGTCTCCTCGAGCAGGAAAGTGCGGAGAGAGGCGTGGGTCTGCTCGCGATCCCAGGGGCAACCGCCGGGGGCACGGAGGCGGAGTTGCAGAGCGAGGAGATCTTCGAAAAGAGCGCCGGGGGCGCGCCGTTTACTGGACGCGCGACGGCGGGAATTGATCCTCGCCGATGGCTTCTTTTCGGATCTGCGACGTGGCTTTGGAGAAGACAAGGTGAGTTGCGGCGCTCCTGGGTGAACGGACAATTTACGGCACGCGGTGAAAAATGACAAGAATTGAGGAAGACTGTCTGCGTCGGCGACTTAGTCGGGCAATTTAAACGCCACCAGCGCATCGCCCGACGCGATAACCACATACTGCTTTTGATCCAGCGAAAAGCTCATCGGCCCCGCGATGATCGGCGCGCCGGTCTGAAAATGCCAAAGATCTTTGCCGGTGCGAGCGTCAAACGCAATGAGGTAGCCCTCCATATCTCCTGCGAAGACCAAGCCGCCCGCCGTTGAGAGCGCACCGGACCACGGCGCCGAAACATACTTGAATTCCCACTTGATCTCACCGGTCGCCGGGTCCAGAGCGCGCAATGCCCCCCATGGCTTATTTTCAACCGGTTTGTAATAAACGCTGCCGAGATAGGGATGGCCGGGATGGAACGGCTGCGGCAACGCGGTGAAAATATCGCACTGTTCGCGAGTCACAACGTAGAGAAGTCCCGTCTGAGGGCTAAAAGTTGGTGACATCCAATTGGTGGCGCCTGCCGCTGCGGGGCACACCACCGTGCCCTCTTTCGATGGGGTTGCCGCAGGCAAGAGACGCGGGCGTCCATCCGGCCCGACTTCGCTGGCCCAATTGATGTGCGCAAACGGCTTTGCCAGTAGAAATTTCCCGTCGGTACGATCAAGCAGGTAGAAGAAACCGTTGCGGTTGGCATGCGCGAGTAGCTTTCGAGGCTTTCCATCAATATTGAGATCCAGAAGCACGGGCACTTCGGTGGCATCCCAATCGTGCGCATCTGCAGGAGTGAACTGAAAATGCCAGCGGAGTTTGCCGGTATCCGCGTCGAGAGCGACCACGCAATTGCTGTATAGATTGTCGCCTTTGCGCACAGAAGGATCGTCCGAGGGAGAGGGATTTCCAGTGGTCCAGTAAATCAGATTGAGCTCCGGATCGTAGCTGCCGGTGATCCACGCAGGAGAGCCGCCTCTCTTCCAGGAGTCTCCAGCCCAGGTTTCATTCCCCGGCTCGCCCGTGCCCGGCACGGTGTAGAAGCGCCACGCGCGCTTCCCGGAGTTCGCGTCGTAGGCGTCAACGAAGCCGCGGATGCCGTATTCGCCGCCGGAGATTCCGACGATCACTTTGTCCTTGACCACCAGGGGCGCGAGCGTGAACGAGTGCCCGAGCCGGTAGTCTGCGGCTTCCACGTCCCAAATCACGCTGCCGGTTTTGGCGTCGAGAGCAACCACGTGGGCATCGAGAGTCGCGAGAAACAATTTGTCGCCGAGCGCGGCGAATCCGCGATTGACTCTGCCGCAGCAGGCGATCACCCGGGACGGAAGGGCGCGGTCGTAACGCCAGATCACGCGGCCCGTGCGGGCGTCCACGGCATAGCCATGATTGTCGGGAGAGGTGAGGTACATCACTCCGTCTATGACGAGAGGCGTCGCTTCGAACTTTCCTGCGACTCCGGATTGAAACACCCAGGCCGGCGCCAGCCGCGATACGTTGGCGGTATTGATCTGCTGCAGCTCGCTGTAACGCTTTCCGGAATAATCGCCGGAGTATGTGAGCCAGTTCTGCGGAGAATGCGCCGCGTGCTCGAGTTGCTCGCTCGAAACTTGCGCGCGGGAAGTGCGCGCGAACGCGCACATTAAGATCAGCGCGAAGAGAAGAGAACGCTTGTTCATTTCTGCGCCACCTCCCCTCGCAGCCCGTCGAGATAAGCCACCAGATCTCGCATTTGAGCATTATCCAGAATGTCCTCGCCGAATGCAGGCATCAGCGTCTTCTGTTCGTAGGTGACGTTTTGTAAGTCGTTCTTTAGATACAGCCGCAAGTTCTCCGCCTGATCCATGAATTGAATCGAAAATGAATCTTCGTTGCGAAGCACGCCGGTGAACGATTGGCCGTCACGCGTGACTACTGTGACCGTCTGATAGTCGAGCGGCCATTCCATGCCCGGCTGCATCAGGCCGGGAGCCAGGGCTCGATTGGGGTCGCGGATTTTGACGGCGAGGTATTCGGGAGAGCGCGCGCTGCCGACGCGGGATAGATCCGGCCCGAGCCGTCCGCCGTTGCCGCGAACCATGTGGCAAAGCGCGCAGTTGGCATCGCCATAGAAAAGCTTCTCGCCCGCTTTTGGATCGCCGGGAGCTTTCTTGAGCTTCGCGGGAGCGAGGCTGCGCAAATACGCGATAATTTCCCAGGTTTCGGCGTCCGAGATATCATTCGCGGGCATCAGGGTTCCTGAAACACCCTGCGTGATCGTTCGGAAGAGTTCGGCGTCGCTGCCGCCGTGATTCCAGACCCCACGAGTCAAATCGGGCCCGCGGCTGCCTCCCTGTGCATGCAGGCCATGACACAGCGCGCAGTTAATTCGAAATTGAGAGGCGCCTTCCTGTGCTGCTTTCGCATTTCCGGCCAGCGGGTTCTTGGTCTCTTGCGCGCCGGCGGTTCGGACGTTCGAGAGGACCAAGATGATCGTGAGCAACAGAGTGAAGGGGCCAGTGCATTCAAGAAGACGTGCGACTTTCGATCGGCGGCGGAGGTTGCGCTCTCTCATGTTGGGCCCTTGAAGCAGTTCGATATCTGAAATTTCTGAATTCGGCCTCTGGGTTAGGCATCCTACGCTTCCTCTCGCTCAGAACACAACGGATTTGCCACCCAAACGCGGCGA
This sequence comes from uncultured Acidobacteriota bacterium, assembly GCA_963812645.1. Lineage (GTDB taxonomy): Bacteria > Acidobacteriota > Terriglobia > Acidiferrales > UBA7541 > Palsa-147. Next base: position 1,839,301 of record CAWEVU010000004.1, on the reverse strand, counting down.
TCGAAATCCGGCCTGCTGACACGCGTGGCTGTGCTTGTCCGCTTGCTTCGCTGGGTGCTACACTTTTTCGAGACGAATCATCGAGATTGCGGCGGACTCCTGGAGAACCATCTTGGCTGATTCCAAACATGAAGAGACATTCAAGGTCATAGACCGGCGGCCGTTTACGGCTGAGGGCGAGTTGCGCAAGGACGTCGTCGAAGCCGAAGAGCGGCGCGAGACGGAAGTCGCGGAAAAGATTGCGGCTTCGAAAGATGCGGCGGCGAAGTCGGATGCCGCGCGGCAAATTGCGTCGGGGGCGGGGGCGGACGATGCATCGGTTGCGGCGCCGGCAGAGAATGCCGAGCTGCCGGCATCTTCGCGCAGCTTTCAGATGTTGATTGATTTTCTGGCACGCAATGCGGCGGCGATGCTTGGCGGGATGAGTGATCCGCGAACTGGGCAGCCATTTTTGGATATTGAAGGCGCGCGCGAGATGATCGATATGCTCGACGTGTTGCGCGAGAAGACCCGCGGGAATTTAGCTGCCGAAGATGATCAGTTGTTGCTTGAGGTGATCGGCAGCCTAAAGCTTTCGTTCATGGAGATTTCGAAAGCCGCGGCGGCCGCGATGGCGGAAAAGGCTCGCGGCAAGGCGAAGTAGTTTTACGTTCGGGATGGATGCGAAAAGTGGCCCGGCTGAAGCGCGGGCCCTACAGGTCATTCGCGATTTGCGGCCTGCGATCAGAATTAAGGATTAGCTGGTTTTTTCCTTCGGAGTTTTCCACTGCCTCCACTGCGATTGACTGTCCTCGGTTCGGGAACTTCGATGGGAGTGCCGACGCTCGCCTGCCCCTGCGCCGTATGCCATTCGAGCGATCCTCGCGATAAACGCACGCGCCCTTCCCTGCTGGCGCAATTCGGCGGGCACAGCATTGTGATCGACACGACTCCGGATTTTCGATTCCAGGCGTTGCGCGCAGGCCTCACGCGGCTTGATGCCGTGCTGTTCACCCACGGCCACGCGGATCACATCATGGGGCTCGACGATATCCGCCCATTCAATCTGAAGCAGGGCGGCGCGGTGCCGATTTATGCTTCGGCGGAGACTTTGGCGGTATTGAAGCGCGTGTTTGCTTACATCTTTGACGATGTGGCTACTGAAAGCACGCTGCCGGGCGTCGAGCTACATGGCATTACCGGCGAATTCTCGCTCTTCGGCGCGAAGATACTTCCGATTCCGGCGCGGCACGGGCCGAATCCGGTGCTCGGATTCCGGATCGGCGATGCCGCTTACCTGACAGACTTCAGTACGGTTCCGGACTCGTCGAAGAAATTGCTGGCGGGGCTGGACCATCTAGTGCTCGACGCGCTCCGTTATACGCCGCATCCGATGCATTCGAATGTGGAGCAATCGCTGAAGTTGGTTGAGGAATTGAAGCCGCGGCAGGCGTGGTTTACGCATATCTGCCACGATTTGGCGCATGAGGAGACGAACGCGAAGTTGCCCGCAAACGTGCGGCTTTCCTACGACGGATTGGTACTGGAGTCGAAAATCCCATGACGCTTGCGGTGCTGCATTCGTCGGCGGAATGGAAGGCGCGCTTCGGCGCCGACGAGCGCGCTTCAGCCGTCACCATTGGGAATTTCGACGGCGTGCATTTGGGGCACCGGGAGATTCTGCGCCGCGTGGTGGAACGAGCGCGAAGGGAGAACTTGCGAGCAACGGTGGTGACGTTCGACCCACATCCGTTGCGGATTTTACGCCCGAATGATGCTCCGGCTTTGTTAGCGACTCTCGATCAGCGCCTGGCCATGATCGATAGCTGCGGACTTGATGCGGCTCTAGTGCTGCGCTTTGATGCGGCGCTCGCGCGTTTGAGCCCGCGTGAATTCATCGAGCAAATCGTCGTAGGGGCGTTGCGGGCGAGGGCGGTTCTTGTCGGCAACAATTTCCGATTCGGGCATCGTGGAGCCGGTGATGTCGTGCGCCTCCGGCAATTTGGCGAGGAGTTTGGCTTCGAGGTCGAGTGCATCGACCCGGTGGTGTGCCGCGGAGAAGTGGTATCGAGTACGGCTATCCGGCGCGCCGTCAGCGAAGGCAGATTGATCGACGCGGGGCGTTTCATGGGCCGGCCGTATTCGCTGACGGGAGAGATTCAGTCCGGGACCGGGCAGGGACGGCGATTCGTAGTGCCGACTCTCAACTTGGGGACGACCCAGGAACTGTTGCCGAAGACGGGAGTCTACGCTACTGAAGTTTCGGTGAAGAATCGCAATTATCGTGCGGTAACAAACGTCGGTATGAGACCCACATTTGACGGGAAGGGCTTGACCGTCGAGAGTTTTCTGTTTGATTTCGACGAGCTGATTGTTTCGGGGCCGCTGGAAGTCAGATTCTGGGCGCGATTGCGGGATGAGATGAAGTTTTCCGGGCCCGATGCTTTGCGCGCGCAGATCGAGATTGATGCTGGGCGGGCTAGGCGATTTTTTCGTTTGCTCGATCGGAGCGGCTTGAAGCGGCAGTCGGCGTGAAGCGCGGCTCAGATCGAAAAAACGGGCCGAAAACCGGGAGGGTCTGAAGACCCTCCCCTACCTTCTGCAGTCGGCGCAGTAGCCGCCTATTTCTGTGCGCGAGACGGTGATCTCGATTCCCGTATCTTTCGAAATTTGGCGCTTCAAATCCTCGTATAGCTCGCTCTCTACCTCGCGGACTTTACCGCAGCGCAGGCAGGCTACGTGAATGTGATCGCGCGGGCCGTGGCTTTCGTAGAAATGGCGATCGCCGCGGAGATGCAGCAGATCGAGTTCGTCGATCAGGCCGTGGCGCTTGAGCAGGTCAATCGTGCGATAGACAGTGACGCGCGTAATATTCGGATCGATTTTCTGAGCGCGGTCCAGTATTTCACCTGCATCCAGATGGCGGCGGGCGGTTTCCATCACCTGCACAAGAACGCGCCGCTGGCGCGTCAGGCGAATGCGGCGCGCCGCTAGCTGCCGCGTCAGATGGCCAGGCGGCTCATTAGCGTTGATTCGTTCTCCGGTGGAAACGCGGTGTGCTGATGCGCTCATCGCTGTCTTTCACGTGCGCGCTTTCGCCGCTCGATGCTGAGCGAGCGATCAGTGGTGCGGGACGAATCGCGCTACGTCATTGTACATAACGATGGCGAAGATAACCAAGAGGAAGACGACGCCCACCTGAACGATCCGCTCTTTCACCGCCAGGCTTAGATCGCGTCGCAGAGCGCCTTCGATCCCCAGAAGGAGAATATGGCCTCCGTCGAGAATCGGGATTGGCAGCAGATTGAGCACTCCGAGATTCACGCTGATAATGGCCAGCCACGTGACGAAATCGACCGGCCCGCGCCGCGCCGCCTGACCTGACTCGTGCGTGATTCCCACGACGCTCTGCAACTGCTTGATCGAAACTCGGCCGGTGATCAGCTCTTTTACGACGTTTACCACTTCCACCATCATGGAAAGAGTTGCAGTGCCGCCGGCCCGGATTGCTTTCAGTGTCCCGATCGGCCGGTACACCACCGGATCGGTGCGTGAAGCGCCGATCATATAGTCCGGCTGGCCCAGTTCGGGCTGACCGCGAACAGTTGGCACGTCGAACTGCTTCTCCTCGCCGTTGCGCTGAACGACTACGTGCACTGCGGCGCCATGCGAGGCTTGCACCAACGCCTGGAGCTGCGGCCACGTCACGATCTTCTGCCCGTCGATCGAAACAACGCGATCGTCCGCGCGTATCCCAGCGCGGTCTGCAGGCATGCCTGCCGCAACTTCACTGATCACCGGCTGCAACAGCGGATCGCCAAGAGTTTTCTCTACGTCGGGCCCGTTCGCGATCTTCACCGACAACGGGAGGTGCTGCCCGCCGCGTTCCACTTCCAAATCCACAGCCGAACCTGCGGGAGCTTGAGATAGATACGTATAAGCCTGCTCCCACGTCGGATTCTGGATCGTGGCGAGCTTGATGATTTTGTCGTCAGGCTTCAGGCCCGCCGTCTCGGCATTGGATTGCGCGGGAACGGCAGCGATGGTTACGGGCTGCGTCATGAAAACCGGGATCGGAACGCCCAGGATCAAGAAAATACCGGTGGCCACGACCAGCGCTAATACGAAATTCATGAACGGCCCAGCACAGTAAATCAGCACGCGCTGCCAGCGCGGCCGCGAGAGAAATTCGTCAGGCGCGCCAGTGCGATCTTCAACGGGATTGTCTCCGGCGAGGCGTACGTAACCGCCCAGTGGCAACGCGCTAATCCGGTAATCCGTCCCGTTGCGCTTCCAGCCCCAGAGTCGCGTGCCGTATCCCAGCGAGAACACCACTACGCCAACGCCGAATATTTTGGCGGCCACGAAATGGCCCCATTCGTGGACCAGCACGACTACGCCGAGCACTACCGCGACCGCTGCAAGAGAGAGGAGCAAACTGTTCATGAGCTTTAATTTTTCCTTCGTGCGATTTCCTGTTGCGCCAAGCGCCGGGCTTCCGAGTCGGCCTCGAGGACATCCTCGATGCTATGCAACGCGCGGCCCGTCATTTTATCCAGCACTTTTTCTATTACGGCTGCAATGCCAGTGAAGTTCAGCTTGCGCTCGAGAAACGCGGCCACGGCTTCTTCATCGGCGGCATTCAGCGCGCATGGCGCTGGCCCGCCGTTTCGCGCTGCTTCCCTGGCCAACTGCAGACACGGGAATTTCTTATAAGGAACCGGCTCGAATTCGAGCTTCTTCAATTGCGACCAATCGAGCGCGCACCCATTGGATGCGACCCGTAAGGGATAGGTTAGCGCATATTGGATAGGCATGCGCATGTCAGTTGGGCCAAGCTGTGCCAGAATCGAACCGTCCACATATTCGACCATGGAGTGAATGGTGGACTGCGGGTGAATGATCACCTCGATCCGCTCGATATCCAGCCCGAAAAGCCAGCGCGCCTCAATTACCTCGAAGCCTTTGTTCATCATGGTGGCCGAATCAATTGTGATTCGTTGACCCATCTTCCAATTTGGATGCGCCAGTGCTTGCTTGGGCGTCACGTTCTTGAGCTGCGCGAGCGAGGCCTCGCGGAATGGCCCGCCCGAGGCCGTGAGAACGAGTCGCTTCACTTCTCCGCGCTCACCGGCGCGCAGACATTGGTGAATGGCGTTGTGCTCGCTATCGACTGGTAGGACCGCGACGTTGTTCCTTTTCGCGGCGGACATCACCAACTCGCCGGCGGCTACAAGGACTTCCTTGTTGGCGAGTGCGAGTGTCTTCCCGGCGAGAACGGCCTTATATGTAGCCGGGAGACCTACAACGCCGACGGCCGCGGAGACGACAATTTCGGCGTCGGGATGCGTCGCGACTCGCTCGATGCCCTCAGGGCCGTAGACAATCTCGGGCAGCGGCGAGACCTTCGCAGCCCGCAGCCGATCGGAAAGCTCCTTGGCGCCGGATTGAGTCGCGACAGAAACGAGCTTCGGCCGGTGCTTCGCGGCTTGCGCAGCGGCCAACTCGACATTCCCGCCCGCAGCCATCGACACCACCACGAAGTCCCCGGCTAGTGATTCCACCACGCTGAAACATTGGCGGCCTATGGAGCCGGTGGATCCGAGGATGGCGATTTTTCGAGTCATTTGGTACCGCTGGCGTCCCCGCCGGCATCCGACGAGCACGATCCAATACATGGGCAACAATCACGCACGGACTAAAGAGCGGATCGCGCGCGGCTTATCCAAGTCTGAGCTCCGCAGACGATTGGCGATCTCATGGACACTTTCGGTCGTAAGATGCCGGCAGGGACGCCGGCGCTACGAATCCTAAAACCGAAAGCCGCTTTGCATCCACACGATGCCCCACCAAACTACCGGCGCGGCGAGGATTAGACTGTCAATGCGGTCGAGCATGCCGCCATGGCCGGGAAGCAGGCCGCTCGAGTCTTTCATGCCCGCGCCGCGCTTATAAGCTGATTCTAGCAGGTCTCCCAGTTGGCCCGCGATATTCGCCAGGCCGGCAATGATAAGCATCGTCAGCCCATCGGCGTGCACCCAGCGCGCGAAAAATGTCGCCACGACGAGCGACGCCGCGACATTCGCCGCTGCGCCTTCCCACGTTTTCTTTGGACTCAGCGCCGGAGCCATGCGCGAGTGCCCGAAAGTTCGTCCGATGAAGTACGCCAGCATGTCGCCGGCCCAAACGAGCACGAGCGTGAACAGCAAGAATAATCGGCCCGTTTCCGGCGTCTCCAAAATGCGGATGAGATAGCTAAACGGCAGAGCGATGAACGCGAGCGCGGCCGAACTCATCGCCAGCGAGGGCAGGATTTCGGCCACTCCCTGGTGACTGAAAACGCCGATCATCGCCGCGCCAAACACGAAAACAATGGCCACAAATTCGATTGAAGAAAGTGCATTCGATGCGTGTCCGATTAATTCCGCCTCGGAACTGACAACATGATGAACTTCCATGCCTTTCATCCATTGCGCGTAGACCAGGCCGACGGTGCAAAGCATCGTCCAGCGGCGGTAAGCGCGCAGGCCCATTCGGTCGCCCAGCGCGAAAAATTCGTGGATCGCCAGAAGTAAAACGATGGTTCCTGCGGCGGCCACCGCCAGCGGAGGACCCCACCAGATGGGCGCGACCACTATCGGGATCAGGACGGCGGCGGTGAGTATGCGGCGCAGCATTGGACGTCAGGCGTGCCGCGCCGCGGCGCGCTGGCCGGAGCCACTCGCTCCGGATGACCCGAGCCCGCCGTAGCGGCGTTCGCGCTTCTGATAGTTGAGCAGTGCTTCGAAGAGGCGGGCGCGGCTGAAATCGGGCCACAGCGTCTCCGTCACGTAAATTTCGGCGTAGGCAATCTGCCAGAGCAGAAAATTACTGACGCGCATTTCGCCGCTGGTGCGAATCAGCAGATCGGGATCGGGCAGCCCTGCGGTGTAGAGATGCTGCGAAATCGTCTGCTCGTCGGCGCGGAAGCCGGAGAGGCCGTCGCGGCGGACGCGATCGAGAATGGCGTTAAACGCGTCCACAAGTTCGGCGCGGCCACCGTAATTAAGCGCCACCACGAGTTTCATGCCCGTATTTTGCGCCGTGAAGCGCATGGCTTCGTCGATGTCGCGGCGGACCGCGTCGGGTAATTGCTCCGAACGGCCGATGACCAGCAGCCGGATGTTATTGCGGTGAATCGTGGGCAGCTCCCTCTTTAGATACTCGCGCAGCAAGCGCATAAGAAAATCGATTTCCGCCTGCGGCCGGCGCCAGTTTTCGAGCGAAAAAGCATAAAGCGTCAGCATCGACAGCTTGAGCCGCGCCGATGTTTCAATGATTTCCCGCGCCGCTTTTACGCCGGCACGATGCCCGGCCACGCGCGGCAGATGGCGCCGCTCCGCCCAACGGCCATTGCCATCCATGATCACCGCCAGATGCTGCGGAAAACGCCTGGGATCAAGCTTTTCCAGGAGCGCGGTCTCTTCTTTATTGGCGGGTATCAGAAGCTCGGTGGCTTTCACTCGTTCACGCTCTGCGGAAGTGTCGCGTCAAACTAGCATAGGCAATGAGGCCGCGCAACGGATGTCCGTAGCGCCGGCGCTACCTGAGCCGCTAGCCGGCACCTGTCGGAGCGAACACCGATAACAGCGTAATCACGATCATGGCGATGCTGATGAACCACGCCACGATGTTGAAGCTGAGCGAATTGACGTACTCGCCCATCAAGTCGCGCCGGTTCACCAGCAGCAAAATGAAGATCAGCACGATCGGCAGCCACACGCCGTTGGCCACCTGCGAAAGAAGCAGAATTTTGAACAACGGCGCGTGCGGGATCAGAATGATAGCCCCGCCCGCGACGATTAATCCCCCATAAAGCCCATAAAAAATCGGCGCCTCAGGAATTTTCCGGTCGATGCCGGCCTCAAAGCCCAGCCCCTCGCAGATTACGTGCGCGGTCGAGAGCGGCAGAATCGATGCGGCGAATAGCGACGCATTAAGCAGCCCGAACGCGAACAAGTACGACGCCCATTTTCCTGCAAGCGGCGCCAGGGCTAAAGCGGCTTCCTTCGCGGACGAGATGTTCGTCATTCCGTGGGCGTGCAGCGTCGCGGCGGTGCAGACGATCACGAAAAACACGATGGCCATGCAACTGATGCTGCCCACCAGCACGTCGAGCCGCGCGTGCTTGTACTGCTTGGCCGCCACGCGCTTCTCGACGAAGCCCGCCTGCAAATAGAAAAACTGCCACGGAGCAATCGTCGTTCCTACCAGCCCAATAAACATCAGCAGGTAATCCTTTTGCAGGCTGAAGTTCGGGATCACCGTCTCTTTCGCCGCCACCAGCCAATCGGGCTTGGCAAAGAATGCGGACACGACATACGAAAGATAAAACGCACACGCGACCAAAAAGATCTTTTCCACCGACCGGTAGCTCCCGCGCACAACCAGGAACCAGACGACGATGGCGGCCAGCGGCACGGAAATATATTTGGTTACTCCGAATATCTCCATGGATGCCGCGACGCCGGCAAATTCCGCCACGGTGTTGCCAAGATCCACGAGCAGCGCCGCAGCCATCACGAAAAAAGTCGAGCGAAACCCGAATTCCTCGCGGATGAGATCGGACAACCCCTTGCCGGTCACGACGCCCATCCGCGCGCACATTTCCTCGCTGACGTACAGCGCGATGGTCAGAGGGATCAGGACCCAGAGCAGCCTGTAGCCAAATTGCGCGCCCGCGAGCGTGTAAGTCGTGATGCCGCCCGCGTCGTTATCCACATTCGATGTAATGATGCCGGGCCCAACAACGGCGAGAATGACCGCCAGCCGCCGTCGCAACGCCCGCGTGCGCCGCGCAAACGCACTCCAGCGCTCTCTCCACTTCCCGAACGTCGTCACCAGTTCGACGTAAGTCATAGCCTCGCGCGCATATGGCTCACAACGTCATCAACCGTAATCATCCCAATCGGCCGCGTCGAAACGTCCACCACCGTCAGGCTCCGCAAGTTGTACTTATCGAATAGCTCAAACACCTCGTGGTCCTTGGCGTCCGGATGCACGAATAGCAGCGATTCCGCCGTCAGCTCCGATACTCGCTGCTCGGAATCGGCCAGCAGCAGCCGAGCCAGCCGCACCGTGCCGGTGAGCACGGCGTCGCGATTCACCAACGCCACGTTGTCGAGCTGATCGAGCGGCACTTCGTGGAAGCGAATGTAGTCCACCACTTCCCCGCGCGTGGCATCCTCGGCCACCACCACCAGCTCGGTATTCATCATGCCGCCCGCGGTATCCGCTTCGAAGCGCAGCAGCTCTTTAACTTCCGCCGCCTCACGCGTCGGCATTTCGTCCATGATTTCATTCGAAGCCTCGGGCGAAAGCCGCGCCAGCAGGTCCGCCGCTTCGTCCGGCCGCATCTCTTCGATGATGTCCGCGGCCTTTTCGGGGTCAAGCTTTTCGACCACCTGCGTCTGTAGCCGCTTATCGAGTTCAGCGATCGCATCCGCGGCCGTCTCTTCATCGAGCGAATCAACGATCGATTGCCGCTCCGCCGGCGACAGCTCTTCCATGATGTCGGCCAGGTCAGCAGGATGCATGGACGCCAGTTTCTGGCTGGTCATGCGCAATTTCACGCGCCGCAGCGGATCGGACTCAATCAGGTTCACGAATTCCCAGCGAATCGTGCGCGTCGGCAGCTTTTCCTGGATTTTCCGGATCGCTTCCGGCGGCATAATTCCCTGCAAAAGCCGCCGCACGGCACCGGGCAGGCCCACATCCACGTGAGTCACGCGCATTTCCACGTTGCCGTTCGTGCGCTGCTCGTTGAAATCGATGTCGTTGACGCGCACCACTTTTCGCCCGCTGGTATCGATGATTTGCTGATCGAGCAGGTCTTTGCGCACCGCCAGCCACGCCTCATTCGGATGGTAAAGCTCGAGCGCCGATTCATCCGTGGTCAGATTCATTTTGCCGGGCGCGACGGAGGCGATTTGATCGTACTTGGCAATCAGCGGACGATATTGGCCGCGGCCCAGCAGCACGCGCGCGACGCGGTTGGGCTGATCCGCCGGTTCGATGAATAGCTCTTTGACGCGGCCGACGAAATTGCCGGCGACGTCGTAAGCCTCAGCTCCGAGAACTTCCGTAGCGTGTAACATGATTGTCTCTCCTGCGAAGCTACCGCTCCGCGGTTGTACGGCCGGATTACCCCTCGCAGAGCCACCGCTTTGACCCTGAAATCCCTTTGAATCAGCGAGTTCCGCGACTAGCCCCGCGCGCAAAAAAATACCCGCGGCCGGGGCAATCCGACCGCGGGTAGCAAGAATAATAGCTTCTCGTTACTCCCGGACGGCTCTCGCCTCCGCGCTCATCCCGTCTTCACCGCGCCTAGCCGTCGGTGAAAATAGGGGCGCCCGACCCAGCACCCGCGCCGCAGTTTCCGGCACGGGCCGTCGAGGACTTCCTGAATCCAGATTGGCAGAACACTCCATTTCGTGCGCGTGTCCTCAGCGACCTTGTTAAGGGGAGATGCAATCTTTGTCAAGCAAAGAGTGCTACTTACGGTCACTTTTTTCGGCGATGAAAGACCAGATCGTTGGGAGTAATCCCGCGACCGCGGCAATCCGCGACATACAAATCCCAATACGTCGCCGTGATGTAATCGGCAGCCCTAAATCCAAGCAGCTTGGCAGCCCGATCGATAGCCGCCGGCGAACCTTCCAGTTCCAGGTAATCCCCAATCGGCGTTTCATCTAGGTCGAAAGACAGGTCTTTCAGCTTAGTTAGTCGATACTCGGTCCGAAATTTCTCATAGCGGAATCCCGCGCGAAACCCCAGCGCTCGCAAAATAGCCTCAAGCCCCTCCGCCGGACGAAATTCGATTTCAAGCTCCTGCCGCTCCTTATAGCGGCGCGGTTCCGACGAATCCGCCAAACCCAAAATCGGCGCCTTGTAGGTCAAGACGCCGCGCGCAGCCACTTGCAATCCTCGCGCGGATCGGGGGCCACGCGCCGCGGCAGCTTTGAGCACTGGCGCCGACGATTCGATGCGTATCCTCAACAGCCGCCCGGAGGAGCGCAACTCCTCGCCTGGCGTGTCATAGAGAATGTTGCGCTCGAACGTGCGAGTCCCAGCTACGGCCCGCAACCGGCACAACTTGCCGCGCAGCTCCGCAATATCGCGCACCCGCAATTTAATCTCGATCTCTCGGCCGCCGGATGCCATCTTCGCAAACTCAGTATAATCACGAATGCCGCAAAACAGCGAAGCACAGGGTGCCCCATGCGCCGATGTTGCGCGTGGGGCTTTTGACCCACCGAGCGTCCCCAAACTCGTAGGGCCCGGTCTTCAGCCGGGCCTCTTCACCCTCAAGCAGCTTGAGCGTAGACAGTTGCCAAACCCGCCCCCTCCCGACATAATCGCCTTTCCTGTGCCAGGTCCGCATTCATGACGCCACCCGCCACTCCGCTGCTGCGGCAATATCACGCCATCAAGAAGCAGCATCCCCAAGCTCTGCTGCTCTTCCGCCTCGGCGATTTCTACGAGCTTTTCTACGATGACGCGCAAGTCGCCTCGCGCCTCCTGCAAATCACTCTTACTGCCCGCAATCGCGAAAAGGGCCAACCCGTCCCGATGTGCGGCGTTCCCTATCACGCCGCCGAAGGCTATATCGCCCGCCTCATCCGCGCCGGACATCGCGTGGCCGTCTGCGACCAGATGGAAGAAGCCGGCCCCGGCAAAAAGCTCGTCCGCCGCGAAGTCGTCCGCGTAGTCACGCCGGGAACGGCAACTGAATCCGGCTTCCTCGATCCCAAAGAGAATAATTTCCTAGCAGCCGTCTCGCGCGATGCCACGGGCACAACCGTCGGTCTGGCCTATGTAGACTTGTCAACCGGCGACTTTCGCGCCACAGAATTTTCCGGCTCAGGCGCCGAGACTCGCCTGCGCGACGAACTGGGCATCCTGCGCGCCCGCGAAGTCCTGCTCCCCCGGCCCGCGACGCTCTTCCCCGCCGCCGGAGCCCCAGAGCTGAACGGCCTCGGCGCCGTCGAAACTAAACTCGACGACTGGATCTTCCACCACGAATTCGCCACCCGCCTGCTCGAAGAGCAATTCCGCGTAGCCACTCTCGAAGGATTCGGCCTCACCCGCCATCTGCAAGCCGTAAGCGCCGCGGGCGCCATCGTTCATTACCTGCGCGAAACTTCAGCCATCAGCGCCCGCAATGAAAATGGCGCGTCAAGCAAAGCAACGGCAAGCGCCCGTGCCGCCGGCAACGGCAGGTCGATTCCCGCAGCCGGCCTCGAGCATCTCGACACTCTCCACTATTACGAGCAGCAAGAAGCCCTCGCCCTCGATCAGGTCACGGTCCGAAATCTCGAGCTGATCGAACCCATCGGCGGCGGCGACTCCTCCGCAACTCTCGTCTCCGCTCTCGATGAAACCGCCACTGGCATGGGCGCCCGCCTCCTGCGAAGCTGGATTCTCCGCCCCGAAATCGCGCTCGCCGAAATCGAAGCTCGCCTCGACGCCGTCGAGCAATTCAAGTCCCGCACCGTCGAGCGCGACGAACTCTTCCGCACGCTAGGCAGCATCTTCGATCTCGAACGCCTCACCAGCCGCGTGACGATGGGCACGGCGACGCCGCGCGATCTGCTCGCCCTGCGCAAATCGCTCGAACAAGTCCCGGTGCTCCGCGGTTTCCTGCCAAACGATGCCCGCGCCGCTTCTGCGCGAATCGCCGAACTTTATGACGCGCTAGACGAGCTAACCGACGTCCGCGACGCCATCGCCCGCGCCATTGCCGACGATCCTCCGGCATTACCGACCGACCCCGGCATCATTCGCCCCGGATTCGACCCTTCGCTCGATGAGCTGCGCAATCTGAGCCGCAGCAGCAAGCAGACCATCGCCGCCATGGAAGAGCGCGAGCGCAAGCGCACCGGAATCGCCTCGCTCAAAATCCGCTTCAATCAGGTTTTTGGCTATTACATCGAAATCTCCAACGCCAATCGCGATCGCGCCCCCGCAGACTACGACCGCAAGCAAACGCTGGTCGGCGCCGAGCGCTACACCTCGCCCGAGCTGAAAGAATACGAGCGCAAGGTTCTCGACGCCGACGAACGCATCCTCGAAATCGAGCGCCGCCTATACGCCCAGCTGCGCGAGCAAATTGCCCGCGAAGCCCCGCGCCTGCGCCGCACCGCCGCCGCCATCGCCCAGCTCGACGTGCTCGTAAATTTCGCGCGCCTCGCCGCCGCAGGAAATTACACGCGCCCCATCTTCACCGAAGAGCAACCCGGCGAGCGCGGCGAGCTGCTCATTGCAGGCGGCCGCCATCCGGTAATCGAGCGGCTGCTCTCCTCACACGGCGAGCGCTTCGTCCCCAACGATCTCTATCTCGACGACAAAACGCAGTCGCTGCTTCTCATCACCGGCCCAAACATGGGCGGGAAATCCACCTATCTCCGCCAAACCGCGCTCATCGTAATCCTCGCGCAAATGGGCTCCTTCGTCCCCGCCACGCAGGCGAAGCTGCCCATCGTCGATCGCATCTTCACGCGCATCGGCGCCTCCGACAATCTCGCCCGTGGCCGTTCCACTTTTCTGGTGGAAATGAGCGAAGTAGCGGTGATTCTGAATACGGCAACGTCAGCCAGCTTGGTCCTTCTAGATGAAGTCGGCCGCGGCACAGCCACATTCGATGGCCTGTCTCTAGCCTGGGCCGTAGTCGAAGCCCTGCAATCCGGCGCAAGACCGCGCACGCTCTTCGCCACGCACTATCACGAACTCACAGAACTCGAGCGCCTCGTCCCCGGCGTCCGCAACGTCCACGTCACAGTCCACGAAGCCGGAAACGAAATCATTTTTCTGCGCCGGGTAGAATCCGGCAGCGCCGACAAAAGCTATGGCATCGAAGTCGCCCGCCTCGCAGGCCTCCCGCCGGCAGTAGTCGACCGCGCACGCGAGATTCTCCGCGAACACGAGCGCAGCGAACATAAACTCAGCGAAGAACTAACCCCCGGCGCCGTTCATCCCGCGCAACCGCCAATCTTCACGCCGATTGACCAGAACGTAGTGAACGCGATTCGCGAAGCCGATCTCGACCAGCTCAAGCCCCTCGACGCGCTCAATCTCCTCGCCCGGCTCAAGAAGCAGCTTTCATGACCCATCGCCACGGCTCACCCAAATCCGCACTCGCAGTCGGCATAATGTCCGGCACCTCAGCCGATGGAATCGACGTAGCGCTAGTGCGGATAAAAGAGCAAGTCGCGAACCAGCCGCGGCGCGCATCGCGAAACCAGCAAGCACGACTCTCAGCAAATCTCGAGGGAATTTATTCGACGGCCTATCCGGCCAAAGTGCGGGAAACAATCCTGCGGGTCGCCAATGTCGGCCCCACAACCTCAGCCGAAATCAGCCAGCTAAGTTTTCTACTCGGCGAGCTCTACGCCCGCGCCGTCCAAGCAGCGCTCAAAAAATTCCGCGTCGCTCCGGCGAAAATTTCACTTATCGGCTCCCACGGTCAAACGATCTATCATCAAGGCGCCGCATCAAACTTCCTCGGCGCCGCACGCGTCTCCTCAACTTTCCAAATTGGCGAGCCCGCGATGATCGCTGCACGCACAGGAATCACAACGATCGGCGACTTCCGCCCCGCCGATATCGCCGCCGGAGGCCAGGGCGCCCCGCTCGTCCCCTTCGTTGATTACATCATCTACCGCGACGCGAAGATAGGTCGCGTAGCCCTAAATATCGGCGGCATCGCAAACCTGACCGTAATCCCCGCCAACGCCGCACCGGAGCAAGTCGTCGCCTTCGACACCGGCCCCGGAAATATGCTCGTCGATTCACTCGTGCGCCACTTTTCGCACGGCCGCGCCGCGTTCGATCGCGATGCGAAACTCGCCCTTCGAGGCAAGACGCAATCGCGCCTTCTCGAAATGCTGCTCATGCATCCCTACCTGCGTCTCAAGCCGCCCAAGACCGCTGGCCGCGAGCAATTCGGCGAAGCCTTTGCCCACGAAATCGTCAGATGGGGACACTCGCATCGCGCTCGCCCCGACGATCTGATTCGCACCGCGACGCTCTTCACGCCGCTTTCAATCGCGGAAGCCCTGCGCCGCTTCGTTCTACCGCGCACCACAGTGCACGAGCTGATCGTCTCCGGCGGCGGCGCGCGCAATCCCCTGATGATGGCGCAGCTCGCCGCGTCGCTTCCCGGCATCATAATCCGGACCTCGGATGAATTCGGCATACCGAGCCAGGCCAAAGAAGCCTTCGCCTTCGCCATCCTGGCCTACGAAGCGTTCCATCACCGCGCGAACAATCTTCCCTCAGCAACCGGCGCCCGCCGCCCCGCCGTCCTCGGCAAAATCTGCTATGCGCGCCCTCGCTAATTCCCGCACCGATCGGGCCGCGGCGATCGCAGTCCTCGCTTTCGCCTTGATTTTGCTCGGATGCTCGCACGCCAATCTGCAGCACGATTCCGGCACGCTGAATTTCCTCATCGAAACGATGCCCACTAATCTCGATCCACGCATCGGCACCGACGCCTTCTCGCAGCACATGCACGATTTGATTTTCAGCAGCCTCGTCGGCCGCGATGCGCAGATGAATTTCACTCCCGACCTGGCCACCAGCTGGGATACGCCCGACCCGCTCACATACGTTTTTCATCTGCGCCGCGGCGTGCATTTCCACAACGGCGCGCCGTTCACCTCCGCCGATGCAAAATTCACGTTCGATTCCATCCTCGGCGGCGATCTCAAGACCGCAAAACGCGGCTCCTTCCGCATGGTCACCTCAGTCGAGGCCCCCGATGACTTCACCCTAATTTTTCATCTGCACGAGGCATACGCCTCATTTCTCTGGAATCTGTCGCGCCCGGGCGTAGGAATCGTCCCGCGCGGCTCCGGCGCGGATTTCGCCCAGTATCCCATCGGCACAGGACCGTTCAAATTCGTCAGCCTGGCGCCCGATGATGAAATCGTCCTGGAAAAAAATCCCCGCTATTTCGGCGAAATCCCGAAAATCGAACGCGTGCGCTTCCGCCTAGTCCCCGATGCCACCGTCCGCGCCCTCGAATTGCGCAAAGGCAGCGCCGACCTCGCCTCGCCCTCTTCCCTCACGCCCGACATGGTCGTAGCACTCTCGCACTACAAAGGGATCGAGGTGACGCAGGGCCCCGGCACTTCCCTCGCCTACCTGGCCTTCAATTTCGATGATCCAATTCTCTCGAAGCGCGAAGTGCGCCAAGCCCTCGCCTACTCGACCGATCGCGCCACCATCATCGAACATCTTCTGCGCGGCCAGGCCCGCCCAGCCTCAAGCCTTCTTCCGCCCAATCACTGGGCCTATGACGGCGATGTCGCCACCTATGATTACGATCCCGTCCGCGCCGAAAAACTCCTCGACGCCGCAGGACTCCCGCGCGCCAAAGACGGCGTGCGTTGTCACCTCACCCTGAAAACCTCCACGGATGAATCCACGCGCCTCTACAGCGAAGTCCTGCAAGCTCAATGGCAAAAAGTGGGAATCGCGCTAGAACTCCGCCCGCAGGAATACGCCACCTTCTATTCCGACATCACCCACGGCAGCTTCCAGATTTACACGCAGCGCTGGGTCGGCGGCAACAACGACCCCGACATCTACGAATTCGTTTTCAGCTCCAAGAAATTCCCGCCCGACGGCGCCAATCGCGGCCACTACAAAAATCCGCAACTAGACGCCCTGCTAGACCAATCCCACGCCGAATCCGACCAAGTAAAGCGCCGCGCCATTTTGGCGGAGATCCAGCAAATCGTGGCCAACGATCTCCCCTACATAAATCTCTGGTACCCAGACAACATCTGCGTGCATCGCGACACAGTGAAGATCGACTCCATCGCCCCATCCGGCGACTACACGTTTCTGAACAATCTGGAGTTCCGTCGGGCGATTGCGAGCGAGCTCAAGTAGCGCCGGCGTCCCCGCCGGCATCTGACGACTGGTCGAGTCGCTTGATGCCGCAATCGTGCGCGGCGCGCAGCGTCAAATTAATTGTGTTGATTGGACTACGAGGCTCGCGCGTGATTGTTGCCAATGGCGGAACTTGGATCGCCGGATGGCGGCGGGGACGCCGGCGCTACGAAGACAAAGCCGTGCGGATCTGATGCTCGGAAACAGCCCCTTCGCGAACAATCATCCATTCATCGCCTTCAACGCGCACTATCGTCGAAGCCACCACCGCGCGCGTATCCCCAGCATCGAGAATCAGGTGCAGCCGCTCGCCGAGTTGCTTCACCAGCTGCGGCGCGTTCGTGCAAGCCGGCGATCCGGAAAGATTCGCGCTCGTTCCAGTAATGGGCCCGCCCACCGCATCAATGATTTCAGTCGTAACTTTGGAATGAGCCCAGCGCAGCGCCACGCGCCCGGTATTTCCAGTCACCTTCAAAGGAATGCGATGCGTAGCCTCGAGAACAATCGTCAGCGCCCCAGGCCAGAATTTCGACGCCAGCACCAGAAAATTATCTGGCACGTCGCGTACCAGCGACACCGCCTGCTCGATCGAATTCACCAGAATCGGCAGCGCTTTCGATTCCGGCCGGCCCTTGATCTCGTAAACGCGCCCAATCGCGGCAAGATTGAAGGGATCGGCCGAGAGGCCGTAAAAGGTATCGGTTGGCACACCCACAACTTCGCCGCGCTGAATGAAGCCCGCGGCATATTCGACCGCGCTGCGTTCGGGTGCGTCCGCTGAAATTTTCAGGACTTCCACGGGCAAAGTGTCGGCTCTTGGCGGGCTGCGCCGTACTGCTAGGGCAAGCTATCATAGGCCGTCAAGCGCACGCAAGCAACGGAAACAAAGCCATTTCCGCAAGACAAAATGGCAACACGAAAAAGCTGCCTGCCAGCGATCCAGTTTTTTGTAGCGCCGGCCTTTCAGGCCGGCATCTTTTCTCCCCGTGCGCCGGGACGAAAAATTCCACGTCGCCTGCAAAAGCCCGTCCCGCTTTACGCCATTCCACACGTTTGCTAGTCTCGCTAGAGATGCCACGCGAAGCCATTTCCGCCATGAAGAAAGCCCCAACGCGCCCATCCGCTGGCTCTTCAAGTGCACAGCAGCCCGAACCGATCACCAGCCGAGACAATCGCTGGCTGAAACTTTTTCGCGAAGCCCTGCGCGAAGGATTTCTCGCAAACGAAAATCTAATCGGAATCGAAGGTCCACACCTGATCGGAGAGGCGTTGCGCTCCGGCCTGCCGTTCGATGTGTGTCTGGTGAGCCCTGCGGGCGAAAAGCATTTTGCAGCGTTGCCATCCGCGTGTTTCGCCGGTGCCCGAGTTTTGCGCACAACGGATCGTCTCTTCGACGGCGTCGCCGCCACCGAACACCCGCAAGGAATTGCCGCGCTTGTGCGCCCGCGCGAATCTACATTCGACGATCTCGTACGTGGAGATATTCCATTGGTCGTCGTTCTCGCGGGCGTGCAAGATCCCGGCAATGTCGGAACAGTCGTGCGCTCGGCCGAAGCCTTCGGCGCGACCGGCTGTGCGGCCACGCGCGGCACGGCCGACCCGTGGTCGTCGAAAGCGCTGCGCGCTTCGGCCGGTTCAGCGTTGCGCCTGCCGCTGCTGCGCGGAATGGCACCGGCCGTGCTGCTCGCACAACTTCGCGTCGCGGGACTCGCGATTCTGGCCGCAACGTCCAAGCCCGCGCGCGATGCGAACGCCATTCCGCTCGCGTCGGCTGAGCAACTTCAATCCGCGTGCGCCATTTTCATCGGCAGCGAAGGCGCCGGCCTCCCGCCCGAGATCCTGCGCTCCGCAGATGCGCAGATTGCTGTTCCCATGGCCGCCGGAGTGGAATCATTGAACGCGGGCGTCGCTGCGTCGGTGATCCTCTACGAAGCGGCGCGCCGCCGCGCCGAGATAGCGCAAACGTGAGCCTCTTCCGCGCCATCGAGCCGCAAGAGGAAAGCGCCGGACCGCGCCCGCTCGCCGATCGCATGCGCCCTCAGAATCTCGATGAATGTATCGGCCAGGAAGATCTTCTCGGCCCCGGCAAGCCGCTGCGCGTCCAAATCGAGCGCGACGACATCGGCTCGATGCTCTTCTGGGGCCCTCCCGGCTGCGGTAAGACCACGCTCGCACGCGTCATCGCCAATCGCACCCGCTCCGATTTCATTCCCTTCAGCGCCGTGCTCTCAGGCATCAAAGAAATCAAGCAAGTGATGACTACGGCCCAAGGCGCGCGGCAATACGGACGCCGCACCATCGTCTTCGTAGATGAAATGCATCGCTTCAATAAAGCCCAGCAGGACGCATTTCTCCCGCACGTCGAAGCCGGAAATATTCTGCTGATTGGCGCAACCACCGAAAATCCTTCCTTCGAAGTGATCTCGCCGCTGCTCTCGCGCATGAAGGTCTACGTTCTCCACGCGCTCAATCCGCAACAGGTGGTTTCACTGCTGAAGCGAGCGCTGGCGGATCGCGAGCGCGGCCTTGGCAACGACAATATCGAAGCGAACGATGCGCTGCTCGAGCGCATCGCCATCGTCGCGAACGGCGATGCTCGCGCTGCCTACAACATTCTAGAAGCGCTGGTGCGTAGCGCAACGCCAGACGCGTCCGGCGAATCAGCAGAGCGCCGCGTTCTGACTGACGCCCTGCTCGAATCCGTCCTGCAAAAGAAGCTCTTGCCCTATGACAAATCCGGCGAGGAACATTTCAATCTCATCTCCGCGCTGCACAAGTCCGTCCGCAACTCCGACCCTGACGCGTCGCTCTACTGGCTAGCCCGCATGATCGAATCGGGAGAAGATCCGCTGTATCTCGCGCGCCGCATGGTGCGCATGGCCAGCGAAGACGTCGGCCTGGCCGATCCAAACGCCCTGCGCGTGACTCTTGCCGCTAAGGATGCCTTCGAATTCATCGGTCCGCCCGAAGGCTATCTCGCACTCGGCGAAGCGGCCGTCTATCTGGCCCTCGCGCCCAAATCGAACGCCCTCTACACCGCCTACGGCGCGGTCAAACAGGACCTCGAGCGCACCATAGCTGAACCTGTCCCGTTACAGCTACGCAACGCGGTGACCGGTTTGATGCGTCATATTGGCTATGGCGAGGGCTACCAATACGCGCACGACACCGACGACAAAGTCACGGACATGCAATGTCTCCCCGAGAGTCTCGCCGGACGCACTTACTACCGTCCGACGCGCGAGGGCTTCGAGGCCAAAATTCAGGAGCGTTTGGCGCAACTTCGTAAGCTGCAAAAGAAGCCAGCCGCATCTAACCAGCATGACCCAAGCGATCACCCCGGCGGAAGCGGCATCCCAGAAGATCAATCGGCCAGCGGGCCACACGGCAAGAAGGACCAGCAACCGTGAGTCCTAGCATCCGCGCGGCGCGGGCCGCGAATTCCCGCAGAATTGTGGCCGTTCCGATCCTTGCGCTGCTCGCCGGCGCGATTATGCTGCTCGCCGCGTTTCCCTTCCCCCTATTCCCCGCGGCCGAGGACAAGCCCGCGTTTGTAATGGAGGAATACTGCTCCACGTTTGCTTTCGCCCCGGACAATCGCATCGCCATTGGCGTCTATCGCGTTTACAATCACAAAAAATATACGCTCGAAGGCGACGATCTCTGGATCGCCTCTCCCGATGGCAAGCGCACTCGAATCATCGAGGGCGCGAAACTCGTCAAAGTCGACAAGCCGCAAAGCTTCAAAATCAATGACATCACCTGGTCGCCCGACAGCCAAAAGCTCGCCATCTTCAAAACCACCGAGCACCTCGCCGGCGATAAAGACACGCTCACCTCAGGCGATCTAACCGAACTGCTCGATGCGGCAGGGCGCGAGATCACAATCCAGGGAGTGAAGGAAAATCCGTTGGTCGGCGGCTACCAGGCCAGTTGGCTCGCCGATGGCTCGACGGTCGCGTTTTTGACCGAGGTGGTCAAGCCGCGCGAGCTCGTCGAAATCCACAGAGTGAACGTCACCACGGGCGAATCGAAGAAGCTCTTCGATCCTCATCAGTTTAT
The DNA here is from genome assembly GCA_963812645.1 of uncultured Acidobacteriota bacterium. Lineage (GTDB taxonomy): Bacteria > Acidobacteriota > Terriglobia > Acidiferrales > UBA7541 > Palsa-147. Next base: position 1,818,322 of record CAWEVU010000004.1, on the reverse strand, counting down.
ATCGGTGGTGTGGGATGCGGCGCACAACCAGGCCATCGCCATCGAACGCGACAAAGGCATGAGCGGCCCCGCCAAACTCGTTTCGCTCGATCTGCTGCATGACACACGCAAGGAAATCGCCGATCTCGAAAGCGCTCAGGGCGAGCTCACCATTTCCCCGTCCGGAAAGCGCGTGGCATTTTTTTACGATGGCGACGTGCTCGAGGTGCGCGATCTCGCCGCGCCTTCGAAGTTCATTCACGTGAGAGTCGGCTTGGGGAAATACGAGTGGGCGCCGGATGAACGGCACATCCTGCTCAAGCGCGGCCCGGAATCGCGTTCCGGCAATTTGATGTGGGTCGGAATCCCCGATGGCAACTTCACCACAGCAATGAACGACCTGGTCTATCGCGATTTCCACTATTCGCCCGATGGCCGCTTCATCGGCCTGCTGCGAGTGACGCGCAACCTGGCCATCTACCCGTCGTCGTCTTTCTCCCCGTAGCGCCGGCTGCCAGCCGGCGTTTTTGTGCCACCCATCCGAAATCTTTCCACTCGCTAAAACTGCTCGCTCGATCCACATCCTAATCCGCCCGAATCCGGAATCTCTTGGCATGTTCCTTCAAAATGCACAAATCCATCACCACGAACAGTCCCGCCCGCCGCGCTGTCTCCGCCGCTTCAGCATGGATCACGCCTTCCTGCATCCAGATCGCTTTCGCTCCGATTCGAATCGCACTCTCCACAACCTCGGGAACAAACTCCGGGCGTCGAAAAATATCCACGATGTCCACTTTTTCTGGAATTTCATCCAGTGTCGCGTAGCTCTTCTCGCCGAGAACATCCTTTTCTGCCGGATTCACCGGAATAATCCGGTAGCCCGCCGACTGCATATATTGCGCCACGCCAAAGCTCGGCCGGAACTTCCGCGACGAGAGCCCGACCACCGCGATCGTCCGGCTCGACTTCAAAAGCTCGGAGATTGGGTCGCTCGGGCCGGTCTTCGCGTTTGGCCCGGCGGCGCTCTGCCCTGCATCCTCCGGCGTCGAACTGCTCATCGATCCTCCCTGGTTTTTGCGCGCGCTGTTTGCGCCTCGCGTTGAATTTGCGCAAGCGCGAACAGAAATTTCGTCATTTGGATGTTGGTGCCCACGCTCACTCTAATGGATTCCGGCAAGCCCATGAAACCCATGGAACGCGCCAGCACCGCACTTTTCTGAAGTTGTGCCGCGATTTCTTGCGCGTCGCGCTGCAAATTCACCAGCATGAAATTGGCGAATGACGGCACATAGCTGGCGCCAATTACTTCAAGGCCGCGCGCCAGCTGCGAGAGGCCCTCGCGATTGCAGTCCACCGACTGTTGCACATGGCCGCGATCTTCAAGCGCCGCGAGCGCGGCCGCTTCGGCCACCAGAGAAGTATTGTAAGGCGCGCGTATTTTGTCGAATTCGCGAATCAACGCGGAATCGCCGATGCCGTATCCGATTCTGTAGCCCGCCAGCCCGAACACTTTCGAAAACGTGCGCAAGATAAGAATATTTCGCCGCTCGCGCAGCATCTCAATCGAGCGCGGGTAATCATTCCTCGCCACATAATCGCAATACGCTTCGTCGATCACTACCAGCACGTTCTGCGGCACGCGCGCGAGAAACGCCTCGAATTCACCGGCCGTGAACATCGTCCCAGTCGGATTATTCGGATTGGCAAGAAAAATAATTTTCGTGCGCGCCGGCAGCGCCGCCGCTATCGCTTCGAGATCAATCGCGTAGTCGCGCAAGGGCGCTTCAATCAAGCCCGCGCCTGTGATGCGGATGTTGATGGGATAAAGCGGAAAAGTGCTGCGCGAAGTGACGCCCGCGTCACCCGGCCCAAGTAGCGCCCGCGCGGCCAAGCCAATGATTTCGCTCGAGCCCGCGCCGAGGATAATGTTGTCGACGCAGACGCCGTGGCGCGCAGCCAGCGCTTCTCGCAAATATTGGTCGCCGCCGTTCGAGTAGCGATGCCCGTCCGCAAGCGCCTCTCGCGCGGCCGCCATCGCCTTCGGCGAAGGCCCCAGAGGATTTTCATTGGACGCAAGCTGAATAATGCTCTGCCCCAGCTCGCGCTCCAGTTCTCGCACCGGCCGGCCGGCTAGATAAGGTTGGACGCTGCGAATCCACTCCGGCACCACGTCGGCGGGCAGCGGCTTCATCCGCGATTTCGGCCCCGGCTGGCATTCCGTCGCGGCGGCCGCGCGGGCCGCGGCGGCGGGCTCGCCGCACTTTGCGGATGCGTCGCGGCCTTCTTCACCGCCGCCTCGAGCCCGGTCACTTCCTTCAGCGTCAAACTCCGGAATCGCCCCGGCGCCAAATCGCCAATCTCCAGGCTCGCGATTTTTATGCGCTTCATTTTCTCGACCGGATGCCCCATCAGCGCCAGCTGCTCGCGCAAGGGATCGCGGCTCGCGTCCGCCATGGTCACTTCGTACCAGGGATTCTCGCCGCGCTGCCCGCGCTCGATGCGCGCCCTCGACACCGCCGACGCTTTCGCCATTTCAGAATCGCTGAGATTGCCCTTCACCTTCAGCAGATAAGTCTGGCGCAGCCCGTGGGTGCGAATCAGTTTGTTCGCCAGTTCGCCGTCATTGGTAAGAAATAGCAGCCCCGAAGCGTGATACTCGAGCCGCCCGACCGGATAGACGCGCACCGGCACGGCACTGAGCAAATCGCCGAGCGATCGCCGCCCTTCGGGATCGCTCAACGTGGCGACAACTTCAGCCGGCTTGTGCAGCGCGATGTAAACGTGCTCTTCCGCGCCCTGCAGCAGCTTCCCGGAGACTTTGATGTGATCGCGCGCCGCGTCCGCCCGCGTGCCCAGCTCCGTCACAACTTTCCCGTTCACCGTTACGTGACCGGAAACGATGAGCTGCTCCGCGCGCCGCCGCGATGCGACGCCCGCCCGCGCGATAATTTTCTGGAGTCGTTCTTCCATGGAGAGAACTTAGAATCTTTTACAGGGCACGACTTCAGTCGTGCCGCAAGTGCCCGAGAGTCTTCCCGGCTTTAGCCGCTGAGGTCTTGTGTTCCGCCTCGTCACACATACACCAAAAGCCCGCTCAATCGCCGCGTGAATCCGTAGCCGGCTCTTCCGCGTCGGCCTCGCTCGATGCACCGCTCACGGAACTTCCCGCCGCAGCTGCCGCTGTTTTTGGTTGTTCGAATGCGTCAGCGTCCGCCGGAGATTCGCCCTCGAGCGCCATCGGAACAGATCCATTCGATCCGCCGCCGTCGCCCTGCGCTTCGTTCGATTCCGGCTCGATCGGCGCGATCCCCTCATCCGCGCCCAAAGCCGCCTGCGCCAATTGCTCGAATTCCTTCAAGCTCGGCAGCTCCTCCAAATCCGAAAGCCCAAATCGCATCAAGAAATCCTTCGACGTGCGATACAAAATCGGTCGCCCGATCACAGCCTTGCGCCCCGCGGTAGTGATCAATCGCTTTTCAAGCAGCGTCTTCAACACCCCGCCGCAATTCACCCCGCGAATCTCGTTGATCTCCGGCGCCGTCACCGGCTGCTTGTAAGCCACCACCGACAGCGTCTCAAGCGCCGGCATCGTCAAGCGCACCGGCGGACGCAAACTCTTGATGAATTTCCGCACCACGTCGTGGTGCTGCGGCTTCGTATAAAGCTTCCAGCCGCCCGCCACTTTGCGAATTTCTATTCCGTGGTCGTCGGTCTGGTAAGCGGCAACCAGAAGATCGAGAGCCGCGCGCACTTCCGTCTTCTCGCCGCCGACCGCTTCAGCGAGCTGCCCAATGGTCGCCGGCTCATCCGCCGCGTAAATAATGGCCTCAAGGGCCGACTGCATTTCCTGTGGGGTCATAGATATTGTTCTTCGATCTTCGCGATGGCCTCATCGCCTGAGAATACGACATCGAACATCTTGTGCTTCCGCAGCCGGATATCCGAGAACAGCTCCGACTGCACCAAAATCACCGCCTGCATCCGCACCATTTCGAGCAGCGCCAAAAACGCCACGATCATCGCCCGTCGCGTGGCGCACGATTCGAAAAACTCCGCCAGCGACACGGCTTCCTCGCTCGAATTCAATTGCTTTCGCAACCGGTTCATCATCTCCGCGATTGTCACGGTTTCATGCTGCAACTCGAATTTCGGAACTTCCTTGCGCCGCTCGAGCACCTGCTGGAACACTTTGATCAAATCCACCAGCGAAACCACCAACTCGCCATCCACTTCTTCGCCCTGATAAAGCGTGCGGTCGGGATTCGACCAAACGTTCGCCTCAATCTGCTGCTTCTGATAGAGCAGTTGCGCTGCGTTCTTGTACTTCTCGTGCTCCAGCAGCCGGTGCACCAATTCCTCGCGGGGGTCCATCTGCTCTTCGGGCCCGGCGAGCGGGTCTACCGGCAGCAGCATCTTCGATTTGATGTAAATCAGCGACGCCGCCATGTACAGAAAATCCGACGAGACATCGATATCGAGCGTTTCGAGCTGGTGCAGATAATCGAGATACTGCTGCGTGATTTTGGCGATCGGAATATTGTGAATATCGATTTCCTGCTTGCGAATCAAATCGAGAAGAAGATCGAGAGGGCCTTCGTAGATCGGAAGCTGGATTTTGTACGGTGTCGCCAAATCAGTCTCCGCCTGCCACTTTCTGCGCGTTGGGAGCAGGCGCCGGGCCCGCCGCCTTGCGCGCTTCCTCCCAGCCGAAAATCGCCTCGCGCACACGCTTCATCGTCTTGCGCGCCGCCTTCTGCGCGCGCTGCGAGCCGTCATCGAGAATATCCCAAACCTTCTTCGGCTGCGACTCAAATTCGCGCCTTTTCGCCTGTATCGGCTCGATCCAGGTCACCAAGTTGTCCGCCATCAGCTTTTTGCAATCGACGCAGCCAATCTCCGCCGTACGGCATTCGCGATTCACGCGCTCGATCGTAGGCTGTTGCGAAAATAATTTGTGATACGAAAATACCGGACAAACATCCGGATTCCCCGGATCGGTCCGCCGCACCCGCGCCGGATCGGTCATCATGTTCCGCACCTTATTCCGCAGCGAATCGATCGGCTCGCTCAGCGAAATAAAGTTCCCATAGCTCTTAGCCATTCGCCGCCCATCAGTCCCCGGCAACCGCGGCGTTTCCGTCAGCATGGCGCTCGGCTCTTCCAGCACTCGGCGATGCTTGAAAAACGATTTCGCCGGCCCCGCCTTCTCCAAGAAGTTCTCAAATCCTATCTCCCCGATGTATTCCTTGAAGGTCCGGTCGTACGCCCCCTCGAATGATTCTCCCGCCTCGCCCTTCAGTTTCGGCACGACGTGGTAAACGAGATGTTTCAAAGCTGCCGCATTCGCATCCGAATAAAGATTTGAATCGATCGCGACTCCGAATTGCACATTAAAGCGCCGGGCGATTTCTCGCGAAAGCTCCACATGCGGCACCTGGTCCTCGCCCACGGGCACGAGCAGTTCCTGCCTCGGCTCGCCGTAAGGAAGAATATCCGCCGTTTGCAGCAGCGGATATCCCAAGAATCCGTAGGTGCCAAGATCCCTGTCCTTCAAATTTTCAATTTGCTCTTTATACGTCGGCACGCGCTCGAGCCAACTCAGCGGCGTGATCATCGACAAAATCACATGCAGCTCGGCATGTTCGAGCACGCTCGACTGAATGAAAATCGTGGATTTCTCCGGATCAAGCCCCACCGAAAGCCAATCCAGTGCAATCTGCAGCGTATTCTCGCCAATCGATGACGTATCCTCATAGTGCGTCGTGAGCGCGTGCCAATCCGCGACAAAATAAAAGCAGTCGAACTCCTCCTGCAGCTTCAACCAATTCTGCAGCGCCCCGAAATAATGCCCCAGATGCAACCGTCCAGTAGGCCGCATCCCACTCAAAACTCTTTTCTGCTTTACCAACTCGATCAGCTCCCCGCTATGACGTCGGTTCTTCGTAGGGGCGCGGCTTGCTGCGCCCGCCCAATTAACGCCTACCGCTACGCTCGCCACGACCTGCCGCTACTTCCCCAACAAATCCCTTGCAATCACCATCCTCTGAATCTCACTCGTCCCCTCATAAATCGTCAAAACACGCGCGTCGCGGTAATACCTCTCCACATCCGTCTCCCGCGAATAACCGACGCTCCCATGAATCTGCACCGCCTTGTAGCACACGCGATTGGCCATCTCGCTCGCATACAATTTCGCCTTCGCAGCCGCCGCTCCTCGCCGGCCCGTTCCGCGATCGCGCATCCACGCCGCATTCATCATCAACGCCCGCGCCGCCTCAATTTCCATCTGCATATCCGCCAACATCCACTGAATCCCCTGAAACTCCCCGATCTTTTTCCCAAAAGCCGCGCGCTGCTTCGCATACTTCACCGCCGCCTCAAACGCCCCCTGCGCCAATCCCACCGCCTGCGCCGCAATTCCCACGCGCCCGCCATCGAGCCCTTCAAGCGCGATCTTCAATCCCTGCCCTTCCTCACCCAAGCGGTTCTCCACCGGCACGCGGCAATCCTCAAAAACAATTTCCGCCGAGCGCGACAGCCGAATCCCCATCTTATCTTCATAGCGGCTGATGCGAAATCCGGGATAGCCTGGCTCGACGAGAAATGCAGTCACGCCGCGCGCGCCTGCCGACGGGTCCGTCTTCGCAAACACCGTGTAAACGCCTGACACGCCGCCGTTCGTCACCCAACTCTTCGTGCCGTTCAGCACATACTCGCCGCCGGAACGCACCGCCCGCGCCTGAATCGCCGCAGCATCCGATCCAGCTCCCGGCTCCGTCAGGCAAAACGCGCCCAATATCTCTCCGCGCGAAAGCGCCGGCAAATACTTCTTCTTCTGCGCCTCAGTCCCATGCTTCCAAAGCGGCAACCCGCCCACAGAACTCGTCACGCTGATCACCACGGCGGTGGAAGCGCAAACCCGCGCCACTTCCTCCAGCATCACCGCATAACTGACCGTATCCGTCCCAGCCCCGCCCCATTCCTCCGGCACCAGCATCCCGCAACAGCCGAGCTCCCCCAGTTTCCGAATCTGCTCCGCCGGGAATTTCTCATCGCGGTCATACTCGCGCAAAATCGGGCGCATCTCCGCTTCCATGAATTGGCGGACGGTATCGCGAATCAAAAGTTGATCGCTGCTAAGAGAGAAATCCATGCCCGAGGTCATTCGATGCTAGCACGCCGTGCCGTAGGTGACAAAATGCGGGTGATATTCGCTTCCGCCGCGTGAAATTATTTCGTGTCCCGATGCTTTCGCCCCGAGGGTCCCGCCGCTCGCCTCTCGTCACGGATCACATCTGCTAGGCTAGACTTCCCTTTCCACGCGGCTTGTGCCTCCGCCAGGCCGCGCTGCGACATTGGGCCGAGCCACGGAAGAATAACGTCCATGCCAGCCGGCTTCCGGATTGCTCTCAGCCATAGTGTCTCGATGAAGCCAACAATCGCTGCATCGCGGGTCTGTTGATCGCCTTCAATTATGCACCGCTCGACAATCTCGAAGATGATTGCGATAGACGACGTATCTTTCTTCTCAAAACAGCACGATAAGACATACTCCGCGACCGTGTCGAGATCCATATAAATGCCGATATCATTCGTGCAGCTTGCGATTTGCATGGCGTCAAACACTTGGTCGAGAGGCGGGCATGCCTCGCGAATCATGGGGATGATTCTCTTGGTTGTGATCACATTTTCACCGATGCCGGAGCGGCGGTACGGCGGACTCGTCTGCGTTATTTAGGCTGCGCTCCGGGGCCGGCCTTCGCTGCTGCCATCTTCTCCATCTCGCGAATCCTCTTCTGCAAAGCACCAGCCTTCCCAAACCAAGGCCGCTCCCGCCGCTTCAAATATCGCGGCAAGGTAGCCTTCTTCCTCAAAATCTTATCCACCCATTCCTCTGCCTCGCCAGGCCGCCCTTCGCCCACCAACAGCGCCGCAAAATTGTATTGCGTCTCCGATTCATTCCGCAGCGCCAAGACTTCACGAAACAAGCCCTCCGCCTCCGCACCCCGCCCCGTCATCGCATAACACTGCGCCAAAAGCCCCTTCGCCTGCAGATGATCGTACTTAGGATCCACCGCCATCACCTGCTCGAGATCGGAAGTCGCCGCAGCAAAATCCGCCAATCCCATCTCCGCCATCGCCCGCCGGTAAAACGGATCGGGATGATCGCGCCGCGCGGCAATCGATTTATCAAAACACTCCCGCGCCCTAGCGTAATTCTTTTCCTCCAGATGCAGCGCCCCCAATTCCTCAAAATTCCCGGGCGAAGGATTGTCCAACACAATCGCCTCAAGCTCCCGAATCCTGCTACGTCGAGGAAATCCCTGCAAGACGCCCTGCAGCAACCCCAAATCCGGCAGCACCTCAGCAACGATATACACAAGCGCCCCCAGCGGCCCGCCAATCAGCACAATCCAAAGCCAGTAATACGCCGGCCGCCGGCGAATAAAATGCACAATCGCCAAAACCTGGAGAATGATTCCGTAAGGATAGAAAAGCCGGACGAAGAACCCCATTTCGCCAAACTATAACACGCAAAGCCGCCCGAGTCCGCCACCCAAGCGTAGAGTAAAAGCGCTGTCATCCTGAGCGAAGCGAAGGATCTGCAGTTTCTGAGTCCGCGTTTCGAATGAGAGTGGCTACAACTTAATCAAATCCCGCAACCTCTTCGTCTGCGCACGGCTCACCGGCACTTCCGTCTGCTTGCGGTCATTCATCTTCAACATGTAGCTCGATTTGAACCACGGCATGACTTCCTTGATGTGATGGATATTCACAAGATAGGAGCGGTGCGCCCGCCAAAACGATTCCGCCTCGAGCGCCCCCGCTAATTCTTCAATCGTGCGGTAATTCGACACTCCCTCAAACTCGCGCGTAAAAATCGTGATCGTCCCATCCTCAATCGATGCAAACACCATATCCTCGGCGTCCACGAGCATCAATCGCGATTGCGACTTCACCAATAGCTTCACCGGCTGCGGCGTCTTCTCCAACCCAAGCTTGTCGACAAGCGATTCCAGCCGCTCCACAGCCGAAGCATTCGACTCCACCGCCTTCTTCGCCCGCTGAATGGCCTTCGCGATGCGCCCTTTGTCGAACGGCTTCAGCACGTAATCCACCGCATTCACTTCGAAAGCCTGCACCGCGTAATTATCGTAAGCCGTAGCAAACACAATCTGCGGCACGCGCACCTTGCCCGCCACCAGCTTCTTGATCACTCCGAATCCATCCAACCCAGGCATCTGCACGTCGAGAAACACGAGATCCGGATTGTGCTCCTTGATCAGCGAAACAGCCTCCAACCCATTCTTCCCCTGCCCGACAACATTGATCTCCGGAAAGCCCTTCAGCAAATAGCTAAGCTCGTCCCGCGCCGGCCGCTCGTCATCGACAATCAATGTATTCAAGGTCATCTCGGCCGCCAGTATAGAAGCCAATTCCAACCCCAAGCAAGCCGCGAAGCACCCCGTAGGGCCCGCGCTTCAGCCGGGCCGGTCCGCCAGCGGTGTGGAGGGCCTCTTCGTGCACACTCGCGCAAACGCGCCAACATTCCGCGCACGAAGGAAACGCTGTCATCCTGAGCGCAGCGAAGGATCTCAATTTCAGCCATCCATTCGGGCTCCAATTCCGTACGCCCTATTCCCTGCTCTCTGTCTTACAATGCCTTTCATGTCCAAATTGCCACGAGCCAACGCAAAAGTCCTCGACAGCAAAATCCTCTTCACTGGCCCGGTCTTCGACGTCCGCCGAGATCGCGTACTCGAACCCGGCGGCGTAGAAACCACTCGCGACGTCGTAACTCACAGCGGCTCCGTTGTGGTAATGCCGATCTTCCCAAACGGTGACGTCCTCCTAATCCGCCAATACCGCCACTCGGTAGGCACCTATCTCTGGGAATTAGTCGCCGGCCGCATCGACCCCGGCGAATCCTCCCTCTTCGCCGCCAAACGCGAACTCCGCGAAGAAACTGGCTACCGCGCACGCCGTTTCCGCAAACTCCTCCATCTCTTCCCCACCCCAGGCTTCCTAAGCGAATTCCTGGATCTCTACGCCGCCGAAGGCCTAATCGCTGGCGCTCCCAATCCAGAAGACGACGAAAAAATCACCGCCCGCCGCTTCACCCGCTCAGAACTAGAGCGCCTGATCCGCGCCAGCAAACTCCACGACGCCAAATCCGTTGCCGCCCTCCTCTACCATCTCCACTACGACCGATGAATTTGTCTTTGCTCTCGTAGGGGAGGGTCTTCAGACCCCCCCCGGGGTTCGGTCCTCCGGCGGCCTATTCCTATCTTTAATCCGACCCGAGCCCGCCTCTGTGATTCCCTCTCCAACTTTCATATAATCCCCGCATGGAAAATCGCGAAATCGCCAAAATCTTCCGCGACACCGCCCATCTCCTCGAAATCGATGGCGCCATCATCGGCCGCTATCGCAGCTACGAACGCGCCGCCGACCTGATCGACAGCATCCCCGAGCGCATCGAAGACCTCGCCAAAGATCGCAAGAAACTCACCGCCCTTCCCGGCATCGGCGAAGGCATGGCCGAGCACATCGACGAAGTCCTCAAAAACGGCGACTACAGCCTGCGCCAAAAGCTCCTCAAAAAATATCCCGCGACAATCCTCGATCTCCTCGAGCTGCAATCGCTGGGCCCGAAAAAAGTCGCCCTGCTCTGGAAGAAATTCAAAGCCGGCACGGTAGCCGATATCGAAAAGCTGGCCCAGGAACACAAACTCCGCGATCTCGAAGGCTTCGGCGAAAAAAGCGAACAGAACATCCTGAAAGCCGTCGAGACCCACAAACGCGCCTCCGGCCGCTTCCTAATCAGCACCGGTGACACGGTCGCCGAAAAACTCCGCGAGCACATCCTAGCCGCCGGCGAATCCGTCGAAGAAGTCACCCCCGCCGGCTCGCTCCGCCGCTTCAAAGAAACCATCGGCGATCTCGATCTGCTGGTCACCATGCGCCCAGGCCACGACAAACCCAAGAACGTCGAAGCCGTAGCCCAGCACATACTGAAATTTCCGGGCATCGAACAAACGCTGGCTCACGGCGAAAATAAAGTCAGCTTCCTGCTCGCGAATAATCTCCAGGTAGATGTCCGCCTTCTCGACAAGAAAAGCTTCGGCGCTGCATTACTCTATTTCACCGGCTCGAAGGATCACAACGTAGCCCTCCGCGGCCGCGCGAACGACGAAGGCTGGACGCTCAACGAATACGCTCTAACCGAAATCAAAGGCGGCAAAGTAATCGCCAGCAAAACCGAAGAAGACATCTACTCCAAACTCAAGCTCAAATACATCCCGCCCGAATTGCGCGAAAACACCGGCGAAATCGAAGCCGCCGAAGCCGGCAAGCTCCCGCATCTAATCGAACTCAAAGATATCCGCGGCGACCTGCACATGCACACCGTCGCCTCCGACGGCCGCAACACCATCGAAGAAATGGCCGCCGCCGCAAAAGACCGCGGCTACGAATACATCGCGCTAACCGACCACTCCAAAGCCGTAACGGTGGCCAATGGCCTCGATGAGAAGCGCGCCGTCGAGCAAATCGCCAAAATCCATGCCGCGCAAAAGAAAATCTCCGGCATCCGCCTGCTAACTGGCATGGAAGTGGATATCCTCAAAGACGGCCGCCTCGATATCGACGATGAAGTCCTGGCCCAACTCGACATCGTCATCACGTCGGTCCACTCCTACATGAATCTCGAAAAATCCGCGATGACCGATCGCATCCTGGCCGCCATTGAAAATCCCTACACCCAAATAATCGCCCATCCCACCGGCCGCCTGGTTCTCCGCCGCGATCCCTTCGATTACGACATGCAAAAAATCTTCGAAGCCGCAAAACGCCACGGCGTAGTAATGGAATGCAACTCCCATCCCGACCGCCTCGATCTCAAAGACGTCCATCTCCGCGCCGCCCGCGACGCCGGAGTAAAACTAATCATCGACACTGACTCTCACGCCACTAGCCATCTAGCCTTAATGAAGTACGGCGTAGGCACAGCCCGCCGCGGCTGGGTAGAAAAAAAGGACGTAATCAACACGCTCCCTCTAGAAGCCTTCCTATCCGCGCTCCGCCAAAAGCCCCACGCGAAGTCGCAAGCCAAGCGGCGCTCCGCATGATCAAGGTAACGTCGGAACTACTTCCACGAAACCCGATTGAACTTTTCCCCCCGCACCTGCGTATCTCCATTCAGAAGCCACGGAGGCACCCAATGTTCAAGCCGCTACTAATTGCTCTAGCCCTGGCAGGCATCACCCTAGCCGCCCCATCCCCGGCCCGTGCCGATGACAAAGACCTGAAATACTCCATCACCGGCAAGCCGCAACTCTCCGTCCAAACCGACGACGGCGATATCGAAATCTCCACCGGCGGCGGCGCAGAAATTAAGGTCCACGTCTCCACCACCGGCTACAAGATCAGCGACCTTCGCTTCAATGAAAGCCAGAACGGCAACAACGTCAGCTTGGTTGTAAAAGCTCCCCACGGCGGCTGGAGTTTCTTCGCCTCGCATCATTCCATCAAAATTCAAATCCAAGTCCCCGCCGAATCCGATCTCGATATTCACAGCGGCGACGGCGACGTCACCTCGCAAGCCGTCTCCGGCAACATCAAAATTGATACCGGCGACGGCCACATCACCGCCCAAGGCCTCCGCGGCGATATCCATCTCCATTCCGGCGATGGCCATATCGAAGGCGCCGATTTCGACGGCAAGCTAGACGTAGACACCGGCGACGGCCACATCACCATCAGCGGCCGCTTCGATAGCCTCTATCTCAAAACCGGCGACGGCAGCATCCAAGCTTCCGCCACCGCGGGCTCGAAGATTGCCAATCCCTGGAATCTCCGCTCCGGCGACGGCAGCATCACCCTGCGCATCCCCGAGAATTTCGCCGCCGACCTAGACGCTCACACCGGCGACGGCCACATCAATCTCGATTTCCCAGTAAGCGTCTCCGGTTCGCTCAGCGAATCCAGAGTCCGCGGCAAAATGAACGGCGGCGGCGGCACCCTAGAAATCAATTCCGGCGACGGCAGCATCCACATCCAAAAGCTCTAACTCCGCCATTTGCCGCTCGCTGCGGCAAATGGATCCCGTAGGGGCGGGGCTTGCTCCGCCCGCTCCGGCGATCTCCCCGTGAGTGCGCCTTGCGTCCGGGCCAATTACACCACGCGCGCCGCGCTTCCCTCCTGGCGATCTCTCCAATAAGGAATGAACTGCACAATCCCCAAAATTATCGTCGCGCTTACCGCATACCATCCATCAAATGGCCCGATGAACGAAAGATTGCAAAGCACCGCCGCTGCCGCAGAAATATAACCAAGTATCATCACGGACCGCGTAGCACTCTTCCCGCGCCCCGTCTGCCCCGGGGAAACGCTCGTGACCGCACCCACCTCCGGCGTTTCAAAATCGCCCAGCGGCAGTTCGTCGCTCCCTTGCTGCCGGCCATCAATCCATTCCTCCAACCGTGTCGTCAATTCTTCTGCAACTTCCCGCTGTTCTGCCAACGAGCGCGCTCGCTGCGGCCGAATTAAAAACGCTCCACCGAGATCCTTCGCCGCGTCCCGCCACTGAATCAACACCGCCCCCGTCCGAATCCACGCCGGAGATCCGCGCACATCCCGCGCATCCAATATCTCGCCCCGCCGCAATCCAAACCGCGTCTCTTCGCCAAAGTACACAACTTGCTCCGCGCCAAAGAAAAGCAGCCCCATGTCCCAGGAGAAACCCCCGTCGTACAAGCGCGGCGCCGCGTCCGGGGCGAAACCCACGAACATTCCGCCGTCCTCGCGCGCGATCTTATTCTCGCTCTTCAGTCGCGCTCGCAGCCGCTTCTCGAGCTGTTCGTTCCCGGAGAGCGAGAAATAGTTCATGGCCGCCAGATACAAGCCGAACGTGGCGGCTATGCTGAAAATCCAAGCCCCGAGTGTCGCCGCGCCCTCGAACCCCGCCGCCTTCGCAATCCCCAGGATGGCCGCGGGCCCAACGGTCATAATCGCCACAAACGTCCATGAACGCTTCGCCGCCTGGCTCTTTTTGTATTTCGTCGAGTACACTTTCGCTCCGCCGGCAATCGCCGCCGGCAAAGTGTAGTAACTGTCGCCCGTGGTCCCCGCCTCCAAGATTTGCGCCAGCCTCTCAGGCGCGATTCCCGTCTTGCGCGCAATCGCTTCGGCTCTGCGCATCGTCGAAGGATGCGTCATCAGCCACTCGCTCCATTTGCTCCATCGCAGCGGAAATTTATTCAGCCGTGTTATCTTGGCTAGCCCCGTAATCATGGCCTCGGGATCGCCCAGAATCTTTACCGCCCCCGCATCCGCTGTGCGTTCGTTCACCCGTCTCGTCAGGTAGAAAATCAGCAGCAGGATCGCCGCCAGCAATGGAATCAGTCCCGCGCGCATCCAGTCCTGCATGATCGCCACCGAGGTAAACGCCACCGCCACAAAAATAATCATTCGCAGCGCGACGTGTTGCTTTTTCAAATGCGTCAGTTCGTGCGCCACCACGGCATCCACTTCCCGCCGCGTCAGATGCGTCAGCAGGTAGTCCGTCAGCATCACCGTGTTTCCCTGCGCCGCAAATGCATTCGCCATCCGGCTTTTCGCCGACGAAATCACATACAAGCTCTTCAGCCGCACCCCCGAGTTCGCCGCCAGCGCGAACACGCGGTTGCGCAGTTCGCCGGTGCTCAGCGATTCCGACGTCCGTCCCGACTCCACCGCAATCTGCCGAATTCCGAAGATCAAAATGGCAAATCCGAGGAGCATAAAGAACACGACACCGCGCCAGTTTTCCTCGCCAGTCTTCGTGATTCCTCCGACGAAGCACAGGATCGGCACCACGAACGTCGCTTGCGTCCAGAACGCCTGCCGGAAAATCTCTCCGCGCGTCCATTGCGATCCGTGCACCTGTGCAAACACCGGAAACGAAAGCACGCGGCACACGATCGTCGTCAGCGCCATCGGCAACAGCCCAATCGCCGTCCAAATCAATGCCTGCGCTCCAAACGTTCCCCGCGTCCCCGGATCCACGGCAACAAACGCAACCCATCTCCCCACAGCAGGCAGCGACAGCAATCCCAACCAGAT
The DNA here is from genome assembly GCA_963812645.1 of uncultured Acidobacteriota bacterium. Taxonomy (GTDB): domain Bacteria; phylum Acidobacteriota; class Terriglobia; order Acidiferrales; family UBA7541; genus Palsa-147. The sequence goes on along the minus strand of CAWEVU010000004.1, from coordinate 1,803,238 downwards.
GAGCCAACCCGCCTGCGCGCTAAATTTCATAAACCGCGCATAACTGAACCACGCCGCATCAGCATCAGCCGCCGCACTCCGCAACACGTACCGCCGCATCCACAGCGTCAATCCGATCAAAACAATCGGCACCAACGCCAAAGGCCAAAAAGCGCCCACAATTTCGCGCCAACTCACGATGCTCTATTCTCCCGCGTCCCTCTTCCAGGCAGCACGCAGAGCTGTCCGCAATCCCGCCACAATACCATCACTCTTGTGGCGCAAGGCCCGGCAGTGTCGTGCTCTTCCACTTGGAGCGCTCCCGCCTATTGAGGGCTTTTGCATTTCGGTGGGAACTCTTGCATTTCGGCAGGAGCTCTTGCTTTTGGGAGTGAGCCCCCGCATTCATGCGGGGGAGGAGCGCTTCAGCGCTCCGAAAAAAGCTCCGTCCTTAACGATGCGCTTTAGCGCTGGGCCTTTGTCCGCAAAGCCGCAAACGCCACCCTCCTGCCGCGCAAGCCTCGCGCCATCGCGTCCCTTCGCAAATTCTCCCGCTCTCCAATTCCCTTTCGATTTGCAAATCGAAACGCCTTCGCGCATCATATTTCGTCTCGCACACTCCGCGCCGTTGGCGCCGACGCGATCCACAATCGCAATCAGGGGGAAATGAATGCGCAGGCCCGTCAGCATCGCGCCGCCGAAAGGCAAGCTGGGCGTCCTCACGCCGGGAATGGGCGCGGTGAGCACCACCTTCATGGCCGGCGTCGAGCTCATCCGCCGCGGCATCGCTCCGCCGGTCGGCTCGCTCACGCAGATGGGCACCGTCCGCCTTGGCAAGCGCACCGAAAATCGCGCCCCGCACATCAACGAATTCGTTCCCCTGGCGCAGACCAGCGATCTGGTTTTCGGCGGCTGGGATGTTTTTCCCGACGATGCCTCTCAAGCCGCGCACAAATGCGGCGTTCTCGAGCAACAGCATCTCGCCAAAGTCGAGAAGTTCCTCAAAGGCATCCGCCCGATGAAGGCCGCCTTCGATCGCGAATACGTCAAAAATCTCGCCGGAACGCACATCAAGAAGGGCAAGAACAAATTCGATCTAGCGGAACAAATCCGCGACGACATCCGCAGCTTCAAAAAGAAATCCGGCGCCAGCCGCCTGGTAATGGTTTGGTGCGGATCAACCGAGGTCTTTCTCGAGCAGCACGCCGTCCACAAATCGCTGAAAGATTTCGAGCGCGCCATGAAAGAAAGCCACGACGCCATCGCGCCTTCGATGCTCTATGCCTACGCCGCGATGCAGGAAGGCGTTCCCTTCGCCAACGGCGCCCCCAATCTCACCGTTGATATTCCCGCGATGCACGAACTCGCCCGCGACCGCAGCATTCCCGTCTGCGGCAAGGATTTCAAAACCGGCCAAACGCTGATGAAAACGATTCTCGCCCCCGGCTTCAAAGCCCGCATGATCGGCCTAAACGGCTGGTTCTCCACAAATATCCTGGGCAATCGCGACGGCGAAGTTCTCGACGATCCCGGCTCATTTAAAACCAAGGAAGAATCGAAACTGAGCGTCCTCGAATACATTCTCCAGCCGCAGCTCTACCCCGAGCTTTACGGCAAGATTCACCACAAGGTCCGCATCAATTACTATCCGCCGCGCGGCGACAACAAAGAAGGCTGGGACAATATCGACATCTTCGGCTGGCTAGGCTACCCAATGCAGATCAAGGTCGATTTTCTCTGCCGCGATTCCATCCTAGCGGCCCCAATCGTTCTGGATCTAGTCCTTTTCCTAGATCTAGCCCAACGCGCCGGCCTGCGCGGCATCCAGGAATGGCTAAGCTTCTATTTCAAGAGCCCAATGTGCGCCCCAGAGCTCTATCCCGAACACGATCTCTTCATCCAACTAATGAAGTTGAAGAACACGTTACGCTGGATGATGGGCGAAGACCTAATCACGCACCTAGGCGCCGAATACTACGACTAACGTACCGCTGGTTTACCCTGAGCGGACGCGAAGGGCGTCCCCGCCGGCATCCGACGACCAATAAGTTTCTTCACGTGCACTGCCGCTGCGCGGACTCAAACCTCCGTCGTAGCGCCGGCGTCCCTGCCGGCATCCGACGACCAAAATTTTCCGCCACAAGCAACTTCTGATGCGCGGACTCGAGCCGTCGGTCGTAGGGGAGGGTCTTCAGACCCTCCCGCCTTTCGGCGCCAGCATCCATCAATTCCCAGCCACCTTCAGAACGAAACAATGGCGCAGATAAACCGGAGTGTGGTTAGATGTGGGCTAGGATTATTACCCTATGCGCATATACCCGCGCTATTTACCGGCAAAACTTTTCTCGCTTGTAGCGATATTGTCATTCGTCGTCGGCGCGGCACTGAATTTCGACCGTGTTCCCACCTTTTCGTTGATGGACCCACTGTTCTGGTTGTTTTTCCCACGGACGATCCCCATTGCGGTCGGCTTGATCTCGGCGAGCTTTGCATTGATCTATTTTGAAGTAGAAAACAGAACTCAGTTAGCGCCAAGTCCGGTATTCGCGATAGGGCATCTCATCACTTTTTTGCTCGCCGTCGTGGGCCACGTCGCGGGGATCCAAGAATGGACGCGGTACTTCGACAGTCAACTTGACCCTGCTTCATTTTCGCTCCGCCCCTTCAAGCTCGTCGTCTTTGCGGGAATCACGAGCATCGTGCTGTTTATACTCAGCCTTGCTCGGCGGGCACGCGCTCCTGTATCGCCAGCCTGAGAAGTTTGGATGCAGGTTGTCACTTGACTTGCACAGCCCTGCAGCGTAGCGTTGCGCACGGTTTTCCCCCTCTGTTTGGGCAAATCTAAAATCTCGACGCCGGCCGAATCCGGCGCAACTCTGTCTCAAGGAGAATCTGAATGCATAGACGCTGCCTCGCAGTTCTGCTCGCAATGATTCTGGCCACGCTCGTCGCCACTCCCACTTCCACCGTCTCCGCGCAAACCAGCTCGATGGAAAAGCCGCGGCAGTACACCTACGTTTCGCTCTGGGCCGTCCCCCGCGCGCAATGGGGCGAGTACGACAAGGCCGAAGCCGCCTCCGAAGGCAACTACAAGAAACTCATGGATAGCGGCGCGATCGTCGGTTACGGCTCCTTCATCCGCTCCGCCCATCAGGAAGGCGAACCCACGCACGGCAGTTGGTTCACTGTCACTTCCCTCGCCAATCTCATGCACGCGGAGGAATCCTTCAAAGGCATGGTGGATGCGCCCGTTTACGCCAATTCCAAACACTGGGACGACATATACGAGAGCCGCGATTACAACGTCCACTCCGGCACTTTCACCAACGCCTATCTGCGCGTCGGCGTTTTCAAATACAGGGAATCCGGCGCGCAGGCCAACGAAGTAACCCGCGCCACGCTCGGTAAAGCTCTCGATGGCCTGGTCGCCGACGGTTCGCTGCACGGTTACACCATCCAGCACGAATACATCCACACGATGGACGTGAATACATTTCTCATCGTGATCTTCTGCAACGGCCCCGAAGGCCTAGACAAATACAGCGACATGGTCGACAGCATGGCCAAGGCCGATCCAGCAGGCTTCGCCGGCTTCGAAGCCAACGTGAATCCCGCGGGCCACATGGACGCCCTCTGGCGCATTCCAACAATGGCCAGCAAATAGCAAACTCGAACGGAGACGACGCCCCGGCGAAAATCCGGGGCGTCTCCGCATTTTGTAGCGCCGGCCTTTAAGGCCGGCATCCGATCTCCACGTAAATCCATCAACTCTTGCCCCCACATCTCCGCCTAATCTAAGATACGCATCACTCAGGAGCGCAACGCTCGCGCCCACATGAACCGCCTTCGACAATTGCGAATCGCCCGCTCGGCTTCGACGGCGTTGCTGTTCTGCGCGCTAATCGCCCTCATCTGCTCTTCCGCCGCCGCCCAAGACGCCGCCACCAAAAAGCGCATCGCCATCCTCAATTTCGACAATGGCACGCCGCAGGGCGGCATCAATCCCTACGCCGCCATCTTCGGCGCCAGCTCCGATCAAGACGTCGGCCGCGGCATCTCCGCCATGCTCATCGTGAAACTCGTCCAGGACGGCAAGTACACGGTGATCGAGCGCGCCGAGCTCGACAAAATCCTTAGCGAGCAAAATTTTGACAACAGCGATCGCGCCGACGCCACCACCGCCGCAAAAATCGGCCGCCTACTGGGCGTCGATGCCATCATTCTCGGCACCGTCACGCGCTTCGGTCCCGACGACAAGCACAGCACCAGCGGCGGCAGCGGAGGCATGTTCGGCCGCGGCGGAGTGAAGACCGTAAAATCCAAAGCCGTCGTCGGCATTTCCTCGCGCGTCGTCAACGTCAGCACCGGCGAAATCATCACCGCCTTCACCGGCACCGGCGAATCGGCCAAGGCCGGCGACATCACGCACTTCGCCGGACGCGGAATGAGCGGCTTCGACATGGTCAGTTCGGATTTCACCAATTCGCTTCTCGGCGAAGCCACGCGCAATGCCGTCAACGATATGGCCGCGCAGCTCGAGTCCGTCGCCGCACAAATCCCTATCCTCAAAATCGTGGTTGACGGCCTCGTAGCCGATGTCTCCGGCAGCACGCTCATCATCAATGTCGGCAAAACCGGCGGCGTAAAACTCGGCGACAAACTTGAAATCAGCCGCGACGTTCGCGCCATCACCGATCCCGCCACCGGAAAAGTCCTCACCTCGGTAGCCGACCACCTCGGCATCGCCACGGTCACCCAAGTAGCCGACAATTTCTCCACCGCAACTTTCTCCGGCACAGGCGCAGTCCAGGTAGGCGATCGCGCCAGAAGCTCCCAATAAAAAAAAGCCCCGGTTCCGCGAACGGAACCGGGGCCAAGGTTTGTGTAGCGCCGGCCTTTCAGGCCGGCATCTTAGTCGTTTCCGCCGCAACAAATCGCGCTGCGGCGAAAACTTCCTAAAACAAATTCCACAAAAACTGGTTGTAAACCTCGTGGTGATACTGCACCTCGGGCGCCTTGACGAATGTCCCCAATTGCCGCGGGCAACGATCCGCCGAAGACTGCTTCAATTCCGCATAACGTCCCTTCACGTCTTCGCCCAAAAGCTTCGTGGTCCACGCCGCCGATTTGAAATTTGCAATCGCATCGTAGATGTTGTCCGGCAAATAGCGCGAAGCCTGCCGCAAATTCTTGATCTTCGCCGTATCGCCCTCAAGCCCCGTCTTGAAAATCGAATACATCACCATGTAAGGATTCGCATCCGGCGCGACCGACCGCACTTCCACGCGCATGCTGCGTTCATTCCCGATCGGCACGCGAATCATCGAGCCGCGATCCACCGGCGAAGCCTTAATCTGATTGGGCGCCTCAAAGTGCGGATCGAGCCGCCGGTAAGCATTCACGCTCGCGTTCAGCAGCAAACAAATATCGTTCGCGTGGGTAAGAATGCGATCGATAAAAGCCCAGCCTTTCTTGCTGAGCTTTTCTTCGCCTTTGGGATCCCAAAAAAGATTCTTTCCGTCCCCGCTGACCGAGACGTTCGTGTGCATGCCGTTGCCGTTCACGCCGACGACAGGCTTCGGCAAAAAACACGCGGTGAATCCCATGTTGTTGGCCACTTGTCGGCAAATCAGCTTGTAAAGCTGAATCCGGTCCGCCGCGGCGACCACTTCGCCATAGCCATAATTGATTTCGAATTGCGACGGCGCCACTTCCGGATGGTCCTTCTCGTTCTGGAATCCCATCGCGCGCTGCACTTCCGCGGTCGTATCAATGAAAGTGCGCAACGGATCGCCGGGCAGCGAATGATAGTAGCCGCCGGTATTCACGTAATCGAATTTGGCGGTCTCGTGATAGCGACGCTCCGCATCGGGGCCGTTAAAAAGAAATCCTTCGATTTCGTTTGCGGCGTTCAGCGTGTAGCCTTCGTCCTTGTAAAGTTTCTCGGCAAATCCTTTCAGCACGCCGCGGATGTCGGCGCTATAGGGCGAGCCGTCCTTGTCGATCACTTCGCCGAACACCAACACCTTGCCCGAGCCAAAAACGTCCGCCGGGGCCCAGTAGAACGAAGTCCAATCCATAGCCAGCCGCAGATCGCTTTCGCGCTGCGCGGTGAATCCGCGAATGGAAGAGCCGTCGAAGGTCAGGTTGTCCCAACTGTTGATCAAGAATTTCTTGTCGTAATCGAGCATGTGCAAGCGGCCTTCGAGGTCGCTGAAAAGCACGGTGACGGCCTTGAGGCGTTTCTCGTCGGCGAGGTACTTGATGCGCTCCTCCTGAACTTTGTGCGCGGCGACGCGCTTGCGGCGCTGGTCTTTGGCTTTGAGGTTCAGCTCCTCCAGCTCGTCATAGGAAAGTGCCAAAAAATTTCGCAGTTCGTTCGACATTAATCTCCTTGCCTCTCAATGAGTTGGGATGAACCGGGCCGGATCAAATCGAGCAGCCTTGAGGATAGCACCAGCGGTTCAGCATGCACAATTATAGCGTCGCGGCAAAGTGCGTCCAATCGAAAATCTGGATGCCGTGTCGCAAGAATTCAGATAGCGACGCGTTCCACGCGGTTCTTGACGGCACTTCTTGTGTGTTCTATTGTCGCGCCGTCGTTGTGCCGCTAAAGGTTCCGAGGAGCCGCAATGGATGCGAAGGCCGTTCTCGATGTTGCCGCCAGACACAACGTCAAAATTCTCGATCTGCGCTTTATCGATGTGCCCGGCATCTGGCAGCACATCAGCTTCCCGATTCATGAATTGACGCCTTCGTCGTTCGAAGATGGCTTCGGCATGGACGCGAGCTCCATCCGCGGCTGGGCCTCGATTCACGAATCGGACATGCTGCTGATCCCCGACCCGGACACGCACTTCCTGGATCCCTTCCGCGACACGCCCACTCTCGTGATGATCGCCAACGCCGTCGATCCGCTCACGCGCAAGCCCTACGAACGCGACACGCGCCATGTAGCCCGCCGCGCCGAAACATATCTCGCGCAATCCGGCATCGCCGACCAAGCGTTCTTCGGCGCCGAAGCGGAATTTTTCATTCTCGATAATGTCCGCTGGGAGCAGAAGGAGCAGCACGGCTTCTACTACATTGACGCCGAAGAAGGCCGCTGGAATTCCGCGCGCGCCGAACACAATCTCGGTTATCGCCCGCGTCACAAAGAAGGCTACTTCCCCGTTCCGCCCACCGATCACTATCAGGACTTGCGCACCGACATGGTGCTGCAGATGGAAGCCTGCGGCATCGAGGTCGAATGTCACCATCACGAAGTGGCGACGGCCGGTCAGACCGAAATTGATTTCAAATTCGGCACGCTGGTTCGTTCCGCCGATCACATGATGATTTACAAATATGTGGCCCGGAATGTGGCTTACCAGTACGGAAAAACGGTCACCTTCATGCCCAAGCCCATTTTCCAGGACAACGGCTCGGGCATGCACGTGCACCAATCGCTGTGGCGGAAAGGCAAGCCGCTCTTTGCCGGTGATGGTTACGCGGGCCTGAGCCAGCTTGCGCTCTGGTATATCGGCGGGCTGCTGAAGCACGCGCCGGCGCTCGTGGCCTTCGCCGCGCCCACCACAAATTCTTACAAGCGGCTGGTTCCCGGCTTCGAAGCGCCGGTGAATCTTGCCTATTCGCGGCGCAATCGCTCGGCAGCGGTGCGCATTCCGATGTACTCGACCAGCCCGAAATCCAGGCGCGCGGAATTTCGCCCGCCCGATCCTTCGTGCAATCCCTATCTCGCTTACTCGGCGATGCTGATGGCCGGGCTTGACGGCATCGAGCACAAAATCGATCCCGGCGAGCCGCTCGATAAAGATATTTACGAGCTTTCGAAGGATGAGTTGAAGCATGTTCCATCGCTTCCCGGATCGCTCGATGAGGCGCTGGCCGCGCTGCAGAAGGATCACGCGTTTCTCACCAAGGGCGACGTGTTCACGAAGGATTTCATCGAGCTCTGGATCGATTACAAGACCGAAAAAGAGATCAATCCGATGCGCATGCGCCCGCATCCATACGAATTTCATCTGTATTACGACATTTAGTTGACGCGTAGGTACCGCCGGCGTCCCTACCGGCATCCGGCGAGCACAGGCCCACAGTAGCGCCGGCGTCCCCGCCGGCATCCGACGAGCACAGCTTTCGCCAACGGCACGAATCCCGTGCGGAGCAGCCAAGCCAATCAGAGCAATTTGATTAACGCTTCGGGCCGCGCAAAATTCCAGCTCTCGCCGACGTATGTGGTCGTAAGATGCCGGCAGGAACGCCGGCGCTACTTTGCGACTTTCTGCCGCATTCAGCATCCGAACAGTGTTGGATGATTCGTTCTTGAAAGGACTCCCATGAAAATCGGCATTCTCGGCTCCGGAACGGTCGGCCAAACGCTCGGCGCAGGCTTCCTCAAGCACGGTCATCAGGTGAAACTCGGCACACGCTCGCCAGACTCCGGCGAAATAAAGAAATGGCTCGCCGCCACGCCCGGCGCGACCGCCGGAACTTTCGCTGAGGCCGCAAAGTTTGGCGAGGTAATCGTGCTCGCAGTCAAAGGCACCATCGTCGAGAGCGTCATCAACCTCGCCGGCAAAGAGAATCTCTCCGGCAAAACTCTTCTCGATGCCACCAATCCCATCGCCGAAGCCCCGCCGGTAAACGGCGTCCTGCAGTTCTTCACCGGCCCCAACGAATCGCTGGGTGAGAAAATTCAGGCGCAATTGCCGCAAGCCCGCGTCGTGAAAGCCTTCAACAGCGTAGGCGCCGGCCGCATGATCAATCCGCATTACGAGCAAGGCCCACCGACCATGTTCTTCTGCGGCAACGACCCCGCCGCCAAGTCCCAAGCCAGCGACATCATTCGCCAATTCGGCTGGGAGCCCTACGACGTAGGCGGCATCAACGCCGCCCGCGCCCTCGAGCCCCTCTGCATGCTCTGGTGCATCCCCGGCTTCACCAAGAATCAGTGGACGCACGCTTTCAAACTCCTGACGAAGTAAGTACTCAGCAATGCCCGCAGGGCCCTGCTTTACAGGCCCCGTAAAAAGTCAGAATGTTGTCATCCTGAGCGAAGCGAAGGATCTCAGCGTCCAATGTTTCGCGCCTCGATCCTGTCTTCAACCGGCAACTGACACAAAATGTCACCCTGCCATCGCTCAACCAATTGCGATTTTCTTTCGCCCCAATCTCCGCAATCGGTACGCTACCCATCGCCCGTTCTTCGTGCTATTTCCTAGATCATTATGACCACCAATCGCAGTTCCAATCTCTCTCGTCTCGGCCCCCGGCCCCGATAGATCTCACTCGTCATGCGAGCAAGTGCGCCATCTGCCAATCGGAGGACCGGCAGGAAATCGAAAATTTGTTCCTCCACTGGATCAGCCCCGGCTACATCGTGGAGCAATTCAGAGTGCGGAGCCGCATGACTCTCTACCGCCACGTGCACGCCACCGGTCTCTATGAATATCGTCGGCGAAATCTTCGCTCCGCTTTGGATCGCCTGATCGAAAATGCGGATTCCGCCACCGTCTCCGGCGACTGCATAATCCGCGCCATTCGTGCTCAGAGTCGCGTGAGCGAGGATGGCCGTTGGTCCGAACCGGTGCAGCGGGTTGTCGTCTCGCGGGGGCCCTTAAACTTCGCTCTCCGGGATGGCGAGTCGCCGGACGTCCTGCACAGGGAAATCCTGATCGATACACCGAAACGCACAGAAATCCCCCCAACTCCAACAAAACAAACGACCGGCGTCGATTTTGTCCGTGACAAAATCGACCCCTCTACAGAGCCCTCTTAGTGCCATTTCCGCACGCGCTCGTCGTGTAACGGCGCGATGCGTCGCCCTGTCGGCGACTTATGGTTTGCTGGCAGCTCCGCAGTCCGGTGGGACTGCCCGCCATAGCCTCGGCTCAGGTGGGAGGTCGCGCAATTTGGTGGAAGCCCCCGCATTGATGCGGGGAAAGGAGCGCTTCAGCGCTCCGGGATGCACCGCGCATTTGAACGTGCGCTTTAGCGCTGGAGCCCTGGAGCAGATACCGGCGAAGGTTGCGCCATCGTAAGAACCCCACCGAGGGAGGTGCGCACAAGATTAGTCCTTCGGCGCGTAATAACCTTGGGCCGCAACGATCTGTACGTCCCGACGCGCCGAAGCGACTCTGAGCTTACGGAATTCCCCACCGCGGACTGCGTTTGAGGAGTTGTAGGTTAATTTGTATTGATTGCGCACGTTGCTGGCTATCGCTTCGAATGCAGGGGGCAGGTCTTCCCGCTTACGGACAAACGCAATGTTGCCTCCTGTGGACTCAGCCAACTGCTTTGAGGTGTTCACAACGCTGCGAAAAGTAGATGCCAAGGCGGTGCCGCGTTTGTAAGCGGGATCGGCGTAGGCGAGATTCACGAAGTAAATTTTTATGCCGGCGCGCAGCGCCGCCTCGACAGCCGCCGAAACTCCTTGGCGACTGCAATTATCGTGCCCATCTGCGACCACGATGATTGCCCGGCGTTGGGGCGCAGCCGATGAAAGTTTGGCGCTGACCGCGGCGACGGCGTCGAACAGGTCGGAACAGCCAACAAGTTCCGAGCTGGCTGCCTTGCGCAGTCCTCGCTCCATTTCAGCGGGCTCGCTGGTGAAGTCGCGTACGAGCACAGCCTTTTCGGAAAAATTAACAGCGAAACCCACGTTGTGATTTGTTAGGAGCGCGCGGAAAAACAAAATCGCGGGTTCAATTTCGGCGTGCGGCAGCGTGTCGTGGCGCTCGCCACTTACTTGCATCAGCAAGCCCACAGCAAGCGGTTCCGTCTCGTCACGGGAAAATGAGAGGATCGATTGCTCCTGGCCGTCCTCGAAGACGCTGATGTCAGCCTTTGTAAGGTCCGCGACAAACTTGTCTTCGAGGCTATGCACCGTGAGCCAAACGGTCACCGGGGCTTCTGAGGCACTCGCGTTCTGTAGCGCTGACGCGCTGGGCGCGCGAGCCGGCGAATCGGAGCGAGGCTTGGCCGACAGCAGAGCTGTCGCCGCGATTAATGCTGACGCCGAAAGAAACGCCCAGAATCGTGTGTAATTCACGGTCGTGCTGGTAAATATATCGCATTAATGCTTGGAGTATCACATCCCGAATGATGTTTGGGGCTGCTCCAAAAAGGAGTGCCTAAGCGAATTTGGCGCCTTTGACGATGGGAGAACCTGGAAAGTTTTCTGCCGCTGCCTGGCCACACTCAGCGCACGAAGCCGGGCACGACAGCACAAGTTGGCGTCAAGTGCGGATTGGCGCGAGCCGATTGTGGTATCGTTGCGAGTCTACGATGCGGTCTTCTTCGGGGTCGCAGGGAGTCCAGCCATTATGAAAGCTAGTTACAACGGAGTTGCGGTGCCGCCTGACGGGAAGGCCATTGAATATTCGGGCGGGAAATTCTCGGTGCCGGATACGCCGATAATTCCCTTTATCGAAGGCGACGGGACTGGGCGGGATATCTGGAAGGCTTCGCGGCGGGTGTTTGATGCCGCGGTGCAGCGAGCGTATGGGGCCAAGCGGCGGGTGGCCTGGCTTGAGGTTTTTGCCGGGGAGAAGGCGTTCAATCAGTTTCAGGATTGGTTGCCGGCCGATACTGTGGATGCGATTCGCGATTGCCGCGTGGCGATCAAGGGGCCTCTGACTACGCCGGTGGGCGGCGGGATTCGTTCCTTGAATGTGGCTTTGCGGCAGATCCTGGAGCTTTATGCCTGCGTGCGGCCGGTGCGCTATTTTGCGGGCGTGCCTTCGCCGGTGAAAAATCCCGAGCGCATGAATGTGGTGATCTTCCGCGAGAATACCGAAGACGTTTACGCCGGGATCGAATGGAGATCGGGGACGCCGGCGGCGAAGATATTGATCGATTTCCTGAATAACGTGATGCTGAAGAACGACAAGAAGCGCATTCGCGAGGATTCCGGCGTGGGCATCAAGCCCATGTCGCCCATGGCGACGAAGCGCCTGGTGCGCCGGGCCATAGCTCACGCGGTGGAATTCAAGAGACGAACTGTGACGCTGGTGCACAAGGGCAACATTCAGAAATATACCGAAGGAGCGTTCCGCGATTGGGGCTACGAGGTGGCCGTGGCGGAATTTCGCGCGGAGATTGTGACCGAGCGGGAGAGCTGGATTCTGGATAACAAGGACCGCGACGCGAATCTTTCCATTGAGAAGAATGCGGCAATGATCGAGCCGGGGCTCGAGCAGATGACCGAGGAAGTTCACAACGCGATTTGCAACGAAGTGAAACACACGCTCGATGCGATATATTCCACGCACGGCGGCGGCAAGTGGAAAACCAAGATTTTGGTGAATGACCGCATCGCCGATTCCGTGTTTCAGCAGGTGCTGCTGCGCGCGAATGAGTATCAGGTGTTTGCCACGCCGAATTTGAATGGCGATTATCTTTCGGATGCTTGCGCGGCGCAGGTGGGCGGATTGGGGATGGCGCCGGGAGCGAATATCGGCGATGGCTATGGCGTTTTCGAAGCGACGCATGGAACCGCGCCGAAATATGCCGATAAGGATGTTATCAACCCGAGTTCGGTGATGCTTTCGGGCGCGATGATGTTTGATTTTATTGGCTGGGGCGAAGCAGCGCGATTGATCGAGGAAGGCATTGGGCGGACGATTCTGCAAAAGCGCGTGACCTATGATTTGGAGCGCCTGATGCCCGGCGCCACAAAGGTGAAAACATCGGAATTCGCCTCGGCAATCATCGAGAATATGCAGGCGGCAACCGCGGCAGATTGAGGTTTTCGTAGGGGCGGGCCTTTAGTCCCGCCCGGTTTTCGGCCATGTGTTTGGCGCCGTGGCTGATGAGGGCCGACAGAAAGTCAAAAGATAAGAGGGCCGAACGGCGCGCGGGACTTAAAGACAAGGCCCGCCACTACAAAGGCCGGAGATTTCAGGAGGATTTTTCGCATGAGGAAGAAAGTTACTGTGGTTGGCGGCGGATTTGTTGGCTCTACCACGGCGCAGCGGATTCTTGATGGCGGGTTGGCAGACGTTGTGCTGACCGACATTTTAGAGGGCGTGCCGACGGGCAAGGCGCTGGACATGCTCGAATCGGCGCCGATTCAGGGAAGCGACGCGCACGCTGTGGGCATTTCTACGGCTACGAATGATTATCGCGAGACCGCGAATAGCGACATCGTCATCGTGACCGCGGGATTTCCGCGCAAGCCGGGGATGAGCCGCGACGATTTGTTGAAGGCGAATTATGACGTGGTGAAGGCGGTGATCGAGAGCATCGTGAAGTTTTCGCCGAATGCGATTTTGATTTTAGTGACGAATCCGCTGGATGCCATGGCGCAGGCGGCTTACAAGATCAGCGGCTTTTCGAAGAATCGCGTGATTGGCATGGCTGGAGTTTTGGATTCGGCGCGGATGAGCACTTTCGTGGCTATGGAGTTGGGAGTGTCGGTGGAGAATGTGCATTCGTTCGTGCTCGGCGGGCATGGCGACGATATGGTGCCCTTGCCGCGTTATTCGACCGTGGCGGGGATTCCGCTGCCCGATTTGCTGCCGAAGGAAAAAATCGACGCTATTGTTACGCGCACGCGCAAGGGCGGCGCGGAGATTGTGAATTTACTGAAAACCGGATCGGCCTACTACGCGCCATCGGCGGCGGTAGTGGAGATGGTGAAGGCGATTTTGTTGGATAAGAAGAAAATCCTGCCTTGCGCTGCTTATTTGGACGGCGAATACGGGATCAAGGGGCTTTTTGTGGGCGTCCCAGCAAAGCTTGGCGCGCGCGGGATCGAGCAGATTATCGAGATTAAGTTACTGCCAGAGGAAAAAGCTGCATTGGATAAATCGGCGGCTTCGGTGCGCGAATTGGTGAGCGTGTTGGGGTTGTGATTTGTCCTCGTAGGGCCCGCGCTTCAGCCGGGCCGGTTTTCGGCGCGCTAGAGGCAATTGACGCGATCGTGTCGAATTTCGATCCAGGCTTTGGTTGGGCGCGAGCTGAGCCAATGGCGTGATCGTGCACAAGGAGGCCCGGCTGAAGCACGGGCCCTACGTTCGGAGTAGAAATGGCCGGCGTAGAAACGGCTTGATTGAACCTGTACGAAAGTCGCATTACATTCAGGGCATCAGGCGATACTCTGTGGTAACAACTGCTAGATATTTCCGCTAAGCTGTTTCGACGGAGCGAGTTGCGTCGATCGCATGGGGTTTCGCAAAAATTCAGCTGACAATGGAGAGGCCGCGCCCGAAGTGGAGACGCCGCGGCGGTTGACGCGCGATTTGCTGCGCGCGTTCGAGCTGGCCGTGATGCTGGCGCATAGCCGCGCGTCGGAGACCATTGAGGTCGCCGATCTGCTTGGAGCGATGTACATCGACAATTGGGACCATCTGAGGCGCTATTGGGCAGACACCAGCGCGATCGAGAAGACGCTGCGGAAGATGTGCGAGTTCAGTCCGTCGCGCTGGAATTACTGGATCAAAACCTACAGCGAGACGCGCGACGACCAGCCGCGCAAAAAATGGTTCGGCGTGCCCATTCCGCCGATGCGCCGCGCGGGAAAAGACGTGGGGCTTTTCTTCGGCAAGGATTTTGAGCTATCGGAGCAGTTGAAGCTGGCGCTGCGCGCGGCGGATAAGATTGCGCCGTATTCGGATCGCGTGGGGACGCGCACGATTCCGATCGTGTCGAGCGATTGCGTGCTGCTGTGCATGGTGAAGAACACGACTTCGGATGTGGCGCGGAAGCTGCTGGCCACAGGAATTAATCTCACACAGCTAGAGAAGGCTGCGCGCTTTCCGAAGCACGCGCCGATTTAGGAGCTGGCTTCCCCGCTACTCTGTGATCGTTGTAGTCTTGATCGAATCCATCTTCGGGAAATTCTTATCTAGATAGGCCTTCCCTTGCGAGGTGATCAGGTGCTGCTGCGGCTGTTCGCCGTAGCCGGCGTAGATTTTCTTCACCACGTCCATTCCTTCGGTCACTGCGCCGAACGGTGCGAAGCCCTGGCGATCGAGTCCTGCATTGTTGGCGAAGTTGATGAAGAGCTGCGTGGTGCGCGTATTCGGGCCGGCGGTGGCGAAGGTCAGCGTGCCAGGGCGATTCGATTCCTTGACGGGATCGTCCTTGATGTTGGCGCTCTGCCATACGGAATTTACCGCGGGATATGCGCCGATGCCGAATTGCACGATGAAGCCGGGAACGACGCGGAAGAAGGCGGCGCTGTCGAAGAAGTTGTGCTTGCAGAGATTGTAGAAGCGATCGGCGCCCAGCGGAGCCCAGGCGCGGGTGATTTTGATGGTGAAATCACCGGCGGTGGTTTCGAACTTCACCTGGAATGTTTCCGGGGCTTGATCCTTCAGATTGCCCGGATGGAGCAGTGCTTGATCAAAGCTCATTTGTTGTCCTTTGGGCGCGGGCTGGCGCGCGAAATTACACGGCGATTACGCCGCACAAAAACGCCGGCTGGCAGCCCTTCGGTACTCAGGACGAGCCGGCGCGACTTTACGATTGCGGCTTGGTAGCTGGTTTCGGAGCCGGTTTCGCGGCCGGGGCTTTGTGAGCTGGGGCCGCGGCTGGCTCGCCGATGATTGTGGTGGTCTTGATGCTGTCAATCTTCGGAAAATTCTTCTCTAGATACGGAGTGCCTTCGCTTTCGATCTTTTCCGGCGCGGGGCCCTGGCCGCCCATCGCAGGCATCTCGCCGTATCCTGAATAAATCTTCGTGACTACGTCCATTCCTTCACTGACCGCACCGAAGGGAGTAAATCCCTGCGAATCGAGGAAAGTGTTGTCGGCGTAGTTGATGAAGAGCTGCGTCGTGCGCGTATTGGGCCCGGCGGTGGCGAAGGTGATTGTGCCGGTGCGATTGGATTCCTTATGCGCATCGTCTTTGATGACTGCGCTGTCCCAGGCCTTGGAAACAGCGGGATTCGAGCTGATGCCAAACTGCACCATGAATCCGGGATGAACGCGGAAGAAGGGAGCGCCGTTGAAGAAGTGATGCTTGCAGAGATTGTAGAAGCGGTCGGCACCGAGCGGCGACCAGGCGCGTGTGACGTTTACCGTGAAGTCGCCGGCGGTGGTCTCAAATTTCACTTGGAAAGTTTCCGGGGCCTGGGCTTTCAAAGTGGATGGGTGGAGCAAGGCCGGGTCGAAGCTCGCGTGGGCCGTTTTCGTGGCGGCTGGCGCGGCTTTTTTCGCGGGGGCTTGGCCGGCTGGTGCGGTTTGGCCCGCGGCGTTGGAGGCGAAGAATATGAGACCTAGAGCGGCGATGAGCAGCCCATAGTGGTGATGCGATGGTTTCACGGCGTGTGTCTCCTTTGTTGATTGAAATCGTTCGATCATTTCGATGATGCGAGTGATTTCGCGGTGGATTCTACCTGTTCCATTACGCGTAGGGTATTCTCGCCGAGAATCTTGCGAATGTCTGCCTCAGAATAGCCTTTTTTTAGCAGGGCGTCGGTGATTTTCGGGAGGTCGGCGGCGGATTCCATCCCGTAAGGCATGTTGGCGCCGTCGAAATCGCTGCCCAGGCCTACGTGATCGGCGCCTACCAATTTCACGGCGTGATCGATGTGATCGATGATTTTCTCCCAGCCTACGCGCGGGAGCTTTCCGGCATTTACGGCTTCGCGGACCAGGTTATCGCCTTCGCGGAGCTGGCAATCTTCATCTTTGCCGCAGCGCTTGTCGATTTCGGCTTGCATCTGTTTGTCGAGATCGGGATTGGCCTTCGTGGCGTCGCGGTATTCCTGGCTGAGGAAGCCGATGTGGTAATTGATCTGGATTACGCCGCCTTTGGAGGCCAGGGCTTTGATCATATCGTCGGTCATGTTGCGCGGATGATCGCAGAGGGCGCGGCAGGAGGAATGCGAGGCGATCATGGGAGCCTGGCTAACGGCGAGGGCGTCGTAGAAAGTTTTGTCGGCTACGTGGGAGACGTCCACGATCATGCCCTGGCGATTCATTTCGCGGACTACATCTTTGCCGAAATCGGTTAGGCCGTTGTGGGCGGGCTTGTCGGTGGAGGAATCGGCCCATTCGTCGTTGAGGTAGTGGGTGAGAGTCATGTAACGCACGCCGAGGGCGGCGTAGCTGCGCAGGACGCTTAGGTCGCTGGCGATCATGTGGCCGCCTTCTACGCCCATCAGGACGGCGATTTTGCCTTCGGAGTGGGCGCGGCGGATTTCGGCGGCGGTGGTGCAGAGGGCGAGGTCTTTCGAGTGCGTGCGGACCATTTCGCGGACGACGTCGATTTGATCGAGCGAGCGCTTGACGGCTTCGGGGCCGGTTACGGTGCCGGACATCCAGATGGAGAAGAAGATTGCGCCGAGGTTGCCCTCGCGCATGCGGGGGATGTCGATGCTGCCGTCGGTGTGGCGGATGCCGATGTCGAAGCCGGGGGTTAGGAGGCGTTGGGTGGTGTCGTCGTGAGCGTCGATGATGAGTGCGGAGGAGTGGAGTTTTTTGGCGCGGGGGGAGATTTCGTCGGATGGGTTCGACACGAAGGGGAGTGCTCCTATCAGTAGTGCGATGATTCCCAGGATTAGTGGGCGCATTTAGTATGGCTCCGGTCTTGCGTGTGTTTGCGAGATCAAATTATAGGTGTTGCCAGAACATTTCATTCGGCGCGAACGCGGCGCGTGGTTACAGGTTGCCAAGGCCGATAGCGGGCGCGGCAAGCGGCGCCCCTACGAATTCAAATGCAAATGAAAAAACCCAAGTCCACACCGGGCCGGTGGTGAACACCGCCGCGCACCGGCCCAGCGCTAAAGCGCTTTCCCAAAGAGCCGCTCTTTTCGGAGCGCTGAAGCGCTCCTCCCCCGCATAAATGCGGGGGCTCCCACCGAAATGCAAAAGCTGAAGCGGGGCCGAAAAGCGGGAGGGTCTGAAGACCCTCCCCTACAAATGCAAATTCACGTGCGAAAACCCAAGGCAGAACCGGGCCGGTGGTGAACCCCGGCCCCTACTTGTAACGGCGAAAACATTATGGGCGGCCGGTGAACCAGCTCTTTACTGCGTGACGGATTACCTGGCCGTTTACGGCGGCTATGGATTCTGTTAGCGGAATATTTTTCGGGCATACCTTTACGCAATTTTGGGCGTTGTCGCAGTCTTCGATGCCGCCCGGGCCCATTAGGGCTTCGAGACGCTCGTGGGCGTTCATGGCGCCCGTGGGGTGCATGTTGAATAGGCGGACCTGGCTGATGATTGCGGCGCCTATGAAATTGGAGTGCTCGTTTACTTTGGGGCAGATTTCGAGGCAATTGCCGCAGGAGATGCAGCGGGAGAGGGGGTAGCCTTCTTCCTGGACGGAGGGGGACATGCGCGGACCTTCACCCAGAGGGTAGGTGCCGTCGATGGGGATCCAGCAGCGGGTGCGTTTCAGGCTCTCGAACATTACCGAGCGATCGACGACTAGATCGCGGACTAACGGGAATTTTTCGAGCGGCTCCAGGCGGATGGGCTTTTCCAGATTATCTACCAGGGCGGAGCAGGCTTGGCGCGGTTGGCCATTGATTAGCATGGCGCAGGCGCCGCAGACTTCTTCTAGGCAATTGGCTTCGTAGCTGACCGGGGTGACTTCGCGGCCGTCTTTGGTTATTGGGTGTTCGGCTATGTCCAGGAGGCAGGTGATTATGTTTAGGTGCGGGCGATAGCGTAGCTCGAATTCTTCCCAGCGGGGGGATTCGTCTTTTTGTTGCTGGCGTCTTACGCGGACGGTGAATGTCTTGTCGGGCATTTTAATTCGCCTCGAGTCATTGCTAACCAAAATCGGGCGCGGCAAGCGGCGCCCGTACGAATTCTAAACAAAAACCCGTGAACGCAAACCTGGCCGGTGGTGGGGCCCGGCGCCTACGACGGCCCAGCGCTAAAGCGCTTTTTTAATGGGCCGCTGTTTTCGGAGCGCTGAAGCGCTCCTCCCCCGCATAAATGCAGGGGCTGCCACCGAAAGGCAACGGCAAATGCAAAATCCTGGGCCGAAAACCGGGCGGGACTGAAAGGCAAGGCCCGCCCCTACGAAAGAAAAGGCAACGGCGAAAACCGTTAAGCCAAACCGGACCGGTGTAAACCCCGGCCCCTACAGCCGCCTTACTTGGCGGCTGTGTACTTGCGCTCGCGTGGGGGAATCAGGCTGATGTCTACTGGCTCGTAATCTAGCTGGATTCTCCCGTTGTTGTAGCTGGCTTTTGTTGTCTTTAGCCAATTTTTGTCGTCGCGCTCTGGATAATCTGGCTTGTAGTGGGCGCCGCGGGTTTCGTTTCTGGCGATTGCGCCTAGGGTGATTACTCTCGCTAGGATTAGCATGTTTTCTAGTTCGCGGGCGAATTGCAGGGTTTGATTTGCCCATTGCGTGCGATCGGAGAGATTGATTTTTTTGTAGCGGGCGTCGAGTTCGTCTAGCTTCGCAAGCGTTGCTTCCATGGCTTTGTTGTAGCGGATGACCGTTACGTTTTCGGTCATGGTCTGGCCCATTTCTTTCCAGATGGTGATGGGATTTTCGCTGCCCTGTTGATGCAAGAGCTTGTCGTTGGCTTCGCGCTGGCGGGTGCGTTCGCCTTCGAAGACGCTTTCGCCGGTGGCTTCGGCGCCCTTCTCGAGGCCGCAGGAATAGCGAACGGCGGCGGGGCCTGCGAGCATACCTGCATAAATGCAGGAGACCAGCGAGTTTGCGCCGAGGCGATTTGCGCCGTGATATTGATAGTCACATTCGCCCGCGGCGTAGATGCCGGGGACGTTCGTGGCTTGATCCTCGTTGTTTACCCAGAGGCCGCCCATGGTGTAATGCATGGCGGGGAAAACCTTCATCGGCTCTTCGCGGGGATCGCTGCCGACGAATTTTTCGTAGATTTCGAGGATGCCTTCGAGCTTGCGATCGAGGACTTCGCGGGGAATGTGCGTGACGTCGAGATAGACGGCGGCTTCACCGGCGATGCCTAGCTTTTCTTCGAAGACAATTTTGTGAATGGCGCGGGTGGCAACGTCGCGCGGAACCAGATTCGCGTATTTCGGGTACCACTCTTCGAGGAAATAGAAGCGCTCAGTTTCGGGAATGGATTTCGCGGGGCGGTTGTCGCCGGCCAGCTTCGGAACCCAGACGCGGCCGCCTTCGCCTCGGGCGGATTCGCTCATCAGGCGAAGCTTGTCTTCGCCGGGAATGGCGGTGGGATGGACCTGGATGAATTCGCCGTTGGCGTAATAGACGCCTTGTTGGAAGAGAGCGGATTGGGCTGAGCCGGTGCAGACTACGGAATTTGTGGAGCGGCCGAAGATGGCGCCGATTCCGCCGGTGCAAAAGATAGAGGCGTCGGCGCGGAAGGTGCGGACCTCCATGGTGTGGAGATTCATGGCGCAGATGCCGCGGCAGACGCCGCCGCTATCGATTACGGCGGAGAGAAAAGTCCAGCCTTCGTACTTTGTTACTTTGCCTTCGCTTTCGTGGCGGCGGACTTGCTCGTCGAGTGCGTAAAGCAATTGCTGGCCGGTAGTGGCGCCGGCGAAGGCGGTGCGGTTATAGAGCGTGCCGCCGAAGCGCCGGAAATCGAGCAGGCCTTCGGGCGTGCGATTGAACATCACGCCCATGCGATCGAGAAGATCGATGATGGCTGGGGCGGCTTCGCACATGCCTTTTACTAGCGGTTGATTGGCGAGGAAATCGCCGCCGTAGATAGTGTCGTCGAAATGCTTCCAGGTGGAATCGCCTTCGCCTTTGAGATTCTTGGCGGCGTTGATGCCGCCCTGGGCGCAGACGGAATGCGAACGCTTGACCGGGACGATGGAGAATAGATCGACCGGGACGCCGGATTCGGCAACTCGAATCGCGGCCATTAGTCCGGCCAGACCGCCGCCAACGATTATGATTCGAGGATCTCTCATTTTGTGATGTAGGCGCCGAGAGGATGCCAGTTGTAGTAGAAGCCGGCGATGATGAGCAGGCCCGCGACAGTGAAAACAAAGCCTACGGCGGCGCCGAACCAGCCGAAGGCGCGTTGCGAGCGCACGCTGACGGCGATGCCCCACTTGCAGGCGAAATTCCAGAGGCCGTTGCCGAGATGGAAAGACGCCGAGATGATTCCGATCACGTAGAATGCGAGATAGTAGGGATTCTTCATGGCATCGGAGACATCGGCGTAGGTGGACATGCCGCCGGTGGCGAAGCGCTCGATCCAGACGTGCCAGCCGATGAAGAAAAAGGCGATGATGCCGCTCCAACGCTGCAGGACGTAGAGCCAGTTGGACATCCAGGGGTGGCCGAGGGCGTTGGATTTGCCTTGCCACCAGATATAGAGGCCGTAGAAGCCGTGGAACAGGATGGGGAGCCAGATGCCCAGGGCTTCGACCAGGAGGCGCCAGGGAATGGTTTGAAGATCGGTGGAGGCTTCGTTGTATTTGGCTACGCTGACCAGGGCGTAGCTGTTGGACCAGAAATGTTCGGCGAGGAATGCGCCGATGGGAATAATGCCGGAAAGGGAGTGGAGTTTATCGAGGACGTAGCTTTGACGTGAGTCCGCTATGGCGGCTGGAGTACTCACTCCGAAAATTCCTCCATTGGTCCGGGGGTTGATTCAGGCGATCCCGGAATCCGCGCTGGGCGCGGAGGAAATACGAATTCAGTATAGGCAGGCGGAGATTTGTTTGCAAGGATTGGCGAACACGGCGGAAGGACAAAATGCGCGGCGTGTTAAAGTGTGGCGCGAGCTAAAACGAAGAGGCCCGGCTAAAGACCGGGCCCTACGAAACCTTCACCCTGGGAGCAGCGGCGGCATGAGAATTCGAATAGTTCGTACTCGGATTTTGGAGACTGCGGTCCTGGCTTGCGTTTTGCTTGCTTGCTCGTACTTCGTTCGCGCGCAGGAAGTTTCTAAGCCGGCGGCGACTGCGCGGGCTTCGCGGCAGACGATCACCTTGCTTTCTACCACTGATATCCACGGGCATATTGAGCCGATTGACTACTATTCGGATAAGGCTTCGAATTTTTCTTTGGCGAAGATTGCTACTTTGGTGAAGGAGCAACGGGCGGAGGCGCCGAAGGCTTTGTTGCTCGACTGCGGCGACACTACGCAGGGGACACCTTTGGCTTATTACTTTGCGGTGAAGGATTTGAAGCCGAAGAATCCTACGATTGTGGCTTTCAATGAGATGCATTACGACGCTATGGCTGTGGGGAATCATGAATTCAATTTCGGGTTGGCGGAAATGTGGAAGGCGAAACGGGAATCGAATTTTCCCTGGTTGGCGGCGAATTTGAAGGAGATTTATACGGCTGGCGATGGATTGATCCGGCCTTACATCATTAAGAATGTTGGCGGCGTGCGCGTTGGGATTGTGGGATTTGTTACGCCGGGAGTGCCGCGTTGGGAGATTCCTGAGCATTATCGCGGATATGAATTCGAGCCGATCGTGAACGCGGCGAAGCGCGTGATTCCGTTGGTGCGCAAGCAGGTGGATTTGCTGGTGGTGATTATGCATTCGGGGCTCGATCGCGATCCGGTCAGCGGGAAGATTTTCGAGGGGCAGGATATTCGCGGGGAGAATGCGGCTTGGGAATTGGCCGAACAGGTGCCGGGGATTGATTTGATTTTTTACGGGCATACACATTCGGAGATGGCGGAATTGACGGTGAACGGAGTGCTAATGGCGCAGGCGAAGAATTGGGGAGGGTCGCTGGCGCGGGCGGATGTTGTGATGGAACGCGATGCCGCGGGGGCTTGGCGCGTGGCTTCGAAACATTCGCGCGTGATTAAGAGTACCGATAGCGTGGCGGCTGATCCGGCGATTTTGAAATTGGCGGCGCCTTACGAGGCGGCTACTGAGAAATATTTGGATACGCCGATTGCTAGTTCGGAGAAGGCGATGGATGGCGAGCGGGGGCGTTATGAAGATGACCCGTTAGTGGATTTCATTCACCGCGTGCAGCTTGATGCGGGGCATGCGGATGTTTCGATGGCTACGATGTTTTATACCGGGGTGCAGATTCCGAAGGGGCCGGTGACGGTGCGGCAGGCGGCGGCTCTCTATGTTTACGATAATTCGCTTTATACGGTGGAGATGACTGGGGCGCAATTGAAGGATGCGCTGGAACATGCGGCGGGATTTTATCCGGGGTGGCCGGCGGAGGCAGGTTCGCCGCTGAAATTGCCTGGTTATAACGCGGATTCGGCGGAGGGAGTGACTTATGAGATTGATTTGACCAAACCTGTGGGGGCGCGCGTGCTGAATTTGAGTTTTCGCGGTGCGGCGCTGGATCCGGAGCGGAAATTGCGCGTGGCGATTAACAATTATCGTTATACAGGTGGCGGGGGGTATTCGGTTTACAAGGGATTGCCGATTTTGGAGTCGCCGGGAGTGGAGATTCGCGATTTGTTGATCGATTATTTGACGCGCGTGGGGAAAATTCCTTCGGAGGCGGATGGGAATTGGAAAATTGTGCCTGCGGAAGCTGTGGCGGCGATGGAAAAACAGGCGCAGGCGGAAATTGTGGACCGGACGCGATGATTTTACGCAGGCTTGTTTGTAACATGGCGTTAATGTTTCGACAGCGGCGCGAGATGTGGCGAAAGTGCCGCCCTTAAAGGGCGGCGCTACATACGGCTCGCACTTCGTGCGCTGCGCGATGGGACGCAGCTGCGAAAAACCTTCAAAATGCGTTGACACCCCCTATCGTTCTTGCTAATTTTCACGACAGAAAAATTTTTCCGACTCTCGGACGCGGAGGCGCCAGCAGCCGGCACGATCCATGGCATTTGTCGCTAAGAAAATTTTCCTCACCAAGGGAGTCGGAAAACATCGCGAGCGGTTGTCGAGCTTCGAGCTGGCGCTGCGAAATGCGGGCGTCGCGGCTTGCAACATTGTTCGCGTGTCCTCGATTTTCCCGCCTTATTGCAAATTAATTTCACGCAGCGAGGGATTGAAGCACTTGAAGCCGGGGCAGGTGGCATTTTGCGTGATTAGCGAAAATCAGACGCGCGAGCCGCACCGCTTGATCGCTGCTGGAGTGGGATTGGCGCTGCCCGGCGATAAATCCATGTTTGGATATTTGTCGGAGCATCATTCTTTCGGCGAGACGGAAGAATTGGCCGGGGAATATTGCGAGGAATTGGCTGCGGAGATGTTGGCTACTACTTTGAATGTGGAGTTTGATCCGGATTTGTCTTGGGATGAGAAAAAAGAAGTCTATCGGATTTCGAATAAGATTGTGCGGACGATGAATATTACGCAGTCGGCGGTTGGCGACAAGCGCGGGTTGTGGACTACCGTGCTTTCTGCGGCGATTTTGTTGGGGGATGATGATTAGTTGTTGCGGTTCCTGCCTGTTTGATTTTCCGCCAGTCTGAAAATTTGGATGTGTAGAACGCCGCATCAGAACCGGGCGCGGCAAGCGGCGCCCCTACGGACGGACTTTTCGGTAGAAATTTGCACGCTGCGCTTGGCGCATTCCCGAGGGAGCCGGCGGGGACGCCAGCGGTACCGTGGTTCGGGGCGATGATCGATTTTTATTTTGCTGCGGATTTTGATTTAGGGCGGTCGAAGTAGCCGATTCTTTCTAGGACTGCGCCGGCGATTAGGGGCAATGCGACTGTGGCGTCGTCGAAGACTTCTGCTAGTTTGCCACCCTCCTCGGGCGGCACGAATTTTCCCCAGCTTACGGCTTCGGTGTAAGTGCTGCCTGAGAGGCCGCCCCAGTGGACTGGCTCGGGGCAGATGCGGACGCCGTAGTTGTAACGCTTGAGCGGGATTTTTTCGTAGCCGCGGCGGGCCAGGAGTTCGGCGTAGACGCCGAATTGCTGGGCCCAGTTGCGCGGAACACCGCCGCCGATGGTTAGGAGGCCCATTTTTTTGGTGGCGAGCATCGTCGTGGCGTAATGTTCGAAATCTTCGAAAGGATCGAATCGCAGCGCGGGCTTCCCTTCTCGTTTGCGCAGGCGATTATAGAGTGCGAAATCTATGCCGAGCTCGGAATCGCTGAAGGCGGGGACGAAAATCGGGACGTTGTGTTCGGCGGCGCTTTTCAGAATGCCGCGGCCCTTGGCGTGTTTTTGCAGATATTCGCCGATGCGGCGATGAAGTTTCCAACTGCAGACGGTTTCCTCGGGATCCCATTTTAAGAAAACGTGGTCGACAACTTCTTCGACGTGATCGAGATTGATTTCCGGCTCGAGCGAATCGTAGACACGGTTGTAGCCGGCGAAGAAGAGCTCGCGATCGTCCATTTTCGGATCGTAGCGGAAATGCGAGCGGCCCGTTGCTTCGACCAAGCCGTGAGCCATAAGCGCGCCGGTGGAAACGATGGCTTTGACGATGCCGGACTCGATCAAATCGCAAAAGATGAGGCCCATTTTCGCTACGGTCATGGCGCCGGCGAGCGTCATGACGATGAAGCAGTCTTTGTCGCGGGCCATGGCTTCGAGAACGTCGGCGGCGTCGCCGACCTGGCGGCCGGTGAAAGCGGTCTGTCCCATGGCGCGGACGAGAGCGTCAACGGTGCGGGCTTTCGCGAGATCGAGCGGGTAGATCGGCGTGAGATGATCGGCGATTGGATCGTGGAGGACTCTTCCCGTCGCACCCTTTTTCTTTGCCATTCACTCCCCTTGCGGATAATGTATGCGCGCGTGTGAATTTTTTGGCGGCGCACGGAGATCTCGATGCGTTGCGTGCGTTTGTGCGCCCTATTGATAGTACAAACGAGAGAAATAGAAAACAGGAAAGTGCAAGAGCGCTGGAGATTTTATTTTGGTGATGAAGCGCGATGGAATGAAAGAGAATGCAGATCCCTCATCCGCCTAGGCGGATTGGATGACAACATGTCTTCTTCGTTGATAAAGAGTGCCAAGATTCCGAAACCTGTCGAGCTGGCTTTGAATCTTACGATTGAGAACGGAGAGTGATGGCAATGTCGCTTGAGATTATGGCGCAGCAACGAGATTACGTTTTGGTTTTTTCGCACGGATTGATCTGGTGGATTTTAATAGGGCTGCTGGCGGGTTGGATTGCCGGGACGATTTCGCGTGGGCGGGGGTTTGGATGTCTGGCGAATATTGCGCTTGGACTTGTGGGCGCGGTGATCGGCGGGTGGATTTTCACGAAGCTCAATATTGTGGCGTTTGGATTTTTTGGCAGCCTTGCGGCAGCCGTACTGGGGGCCGTAGTGTTGGTGGCGATTGCGAGATTGTTCAGTGGGAGTGGCGAGCGGGATTGAGGCGATAGTCGCGCTTGCATAATTGTCTTGCGCTTGCCCGAGCGAAGCGGGCGGAGCAAGCCCCGCCCCTGCGACCAAAGAAATTCTTTCCGACGAAGTCGATCTCTGACGAATCTTCGTTGCCCTCACACAAATTCTGAGGTTTGGTCCCCTAAAGAGAAGGCGTCGTGCGCGCTGCGTGGTACGATACTTCGTTCACGAAAGGTTGGGAGCGAATTGAGTAATTCTTCGGTTTGGGCTATCCCGCTCGGCGGGCTCGGCGAGTTCGGGATGAACATGATGGCCCTGCGCTGCGGCGATGAAATCATCGTCATCGATTCCGGGCTGATGTTTCCTGAGGCTGAGCTTCTCGGCGTGGACATCGTTATCCCCGACATCACCTACCTAAAGCAGCGCAAGCAGCAAGTGAAAGCGATTCTGCTGACGCACGCGCATGAGGATCACATTGGCGCGGTGCCTTACGTTCTCGGCGATTTGGACGTGCCGGTGTATGGAACGAAATTTACGCTGGCGTTGGTAAAGAAGAAGCTCGAAGAGCACGGACTCCTGGAGAACGCCGATCTGCGCGAGATCGCGCCGGGGCAAACGGTTTCCATCGGGCCTTTCAAGATCGAATTTCTGCACGTGACGCACAGCACGATTCAGTGCGTGGCGCTGGCAGTGCGAACGCCGATGGGAGCGATCATCCATACGGGCGATTTCAAGATCGATCACACGCCGGTGGACGGGAAATCCTTTGATCTTGATGCATTTGCGAAATATGGACGCGAAGGAGTGCTGGCGCTCTTTAGCGACAGCACGAATGTCGAGCGGCCCGGCTACACGCCCTCGGAACGCGCGGTTGTGCCGCGATTCGAGGAATTGTTCCGGGCAGCGCCGAAGAAAATCGTGGTCTCGTGCTTTTCCAGCTCGGTGCATCGCATCCAGCAAGTGATCGATATCGCGCTCGAGAATGGCCGCAAGGTGGGCATCGTCGGCCGGAGCATGGTGGACAACGTCGAAATAGCGCACAGCCTGAACATGCTGCGGATTCCCGACGGCAGCATGGTTCGGCCACAGGATATTCGCACCTTCGATCCGAAGAAATTGGTTGTGCTGGCGAGCGGGACGCAGGCCGAACCGATGTCCGCGCTTTCGCGGATCGCGGTGGACAATCACCGCTTGCTCACGATCGAGCAGAGCGACACGGTAATTTTATCGGCGCGCATCATCCCAGGAAACGAGAAGGCAATTTTCCGGATGATCGATCATCTGTTCCGGCGGCAAGTGCTGGTTTATTACGAAGGCGGACGCTCTTCGCCGATTCACGTATCGGGGCACGGCAGCCAGGAAGAGCAGAAATTGCTGCTGAGCCTGGTGCGCCCGAAGTATTTCATTCCGCTGCACGGCGAATACCGGCAACTTTTCCAGCACGCGGCGCTGGCGACGCAATTGGGCGTCGTGTCCGGCGAAGTAATTTTGCTGGAGAGCGGGCATCCGCTGGAATTCACGCCGAACGGGGCGTTCCGGCGCGAGCCGGTGACCGCGGGGCGCGTGCTGGTGGATTCCGGCTCGCTCGAGGAAATCGAAGAGGTGGTAGTTCGCGACCGGCGGCATTTGGCGGAAGACGGAGTGGTGGTGACGATCATTGCCATCGACAAGCACACCGGGCGGCTCGAGGGATCCCCGGAAATTGTATCGCGCGGATTCCTTCCTTCCGATGACGGGCAGGAAGTGATGAACAAGGCACGCGAGGTGATACTGAAGACGCTTGAGCAGTCCACCTCTGAGGAAAAAACGGACTGGAGCGTGATGAAAGAAAAGATTCGCGCGGATTTGAAGCGCTTCCTCAACAAGCAAACGGCGAAACGCCCGCTGATCTTGCCTGTCATTCTAGAAATCTGATGGCCAGACCTGCCACGAAGCGCGGATTGGACGCGCCTACCGAATCCTCACGAGAATCGAAGATCGCGCGTGAGCTTGACGCTGCGCAGAGTGTGACGCTGCGGCTGCTGACCGACGCGGATTTCGAATCCGCGCATGAAATCGATCAGAAATGCTATCCGCGAGAGATTGCTTACTCGCGGCGCGAATTTCGCTGGTATTTGCGATTGCCGGGTGCTGAAGGCATCGTCGCGGAAAATCGAGGCGCGATCGCGGGATTCATTCTGACGGCCTGCTTTGAGCGGACGGGCCATATCATCACGATCGACGTGCTCGCGGAATTCCGGCGCGCACGCGTCGGTACGGCATTGCTGCGGGCTGCCGAGGAAAGTCTCGCGCGACGCGGCGCCACGGAAATCGAACTCGAGACGGCGATCGACAACGCTGCCGCCATCGAATTCTGGAAGAAGAACGGTTATCTGACGCGCGGCATTCTGAAGAATTATTATCCGGGCGGTTTGGCGGCCTATGCGATGATGAAGCGTCTTGACGGATGACACCTGCACACTTGGGGATGCGGTGAGCGCATGTCGCTGATTCAAGCCATCATTCTCGCAATCGTGCAGGGATTGACCGAGTTTCTTCCCGTTAGCAGCACGGCGCATCTCATTTTGTTTCCCTGGCTGTTTCATTGGCCCGACCCGGGCCAGGAATTCGACGTGGCGCTGCACGCCGGGACGCTCCTCGCTGTTCTGATTTACTTTTTCCGTGATTGGGTGGAATTGACGCTCGCCGGACTGGGGTTCAATTACGGCGGGCGCGGCGGACCTTCGGCGATACAACACAATCGCAAAATGTTCTGGTATCTGATGGCTGGGACAATTCCCGGCGGCATCGTGGGATTTTTGTTCGAGCACAAGATTGAGGACCACCTACGGCAGCCGGTGTATATCGCCGGAGCGATGATCGGCGTGGGGTTGCTGATGATGTATGGCGAGTATGTCGGGCGGCTGGATCGTGGAATGGATCGTGTCGGATTCGGCGATGCCATGGTGATTGGAACGGCGCAGGCTATCGCGCTTTTCCCCGGCGTGTCGCGCTCGGGGATCACGATTACGGAAGGGCTATTTCGCGGATTGACGCGCGAAGCAGCGGCGCGATTTTCATTCCTTCTTTCCGCGCCGATCATCGCCGGTGCCGCGGCGCACGATTTGCCGAAGCTGATCAAGCTGCATCACGCGGGACAGATCGAATTGCCGCTCTCGACGCTGCTCGTGGCGGTGGCCGTGTCAGCCTTCGTCGGGTATATCGTGATCGCATTTTTCCTACAGTATTTGCGGACACGCACATTGAAAATCTTCGTTTACTACCGAATCGTCTTTGGTATAGTCATTCTCGCACTCTGGTTCCTCCCAATTGGGGCCGCGCGCTAGCGCCCACGCGACCTGCATTGAAAGGCCTTCCCCTGCCCAAGGGAGATTTAAGTGCGCATCCTTAGCCCGACTGAAAATAAGCGTTTCAATGAGTTGATCGGGTTTGCCGGCATTGTTGCGGCTGTGCTGCTGGCGCTGAGCCTGCTTTCCTATTCGCCTGCCGATCCATCCTTCAATGTGGCGGCCGCGTCGCCTGCTGCGGGGCCTGCGCGGAATTGGATTGGGACTTTTGGGGCGCATCTGGCGGATTTGATTTTTCAGCTTTGCGGCTATACGGCTTTCTTGCTGCCTGTGGCGCTCTTTGTTGTGGGGATGCGCTGGTTCCGCAGCCATGCGATCGACGCGCCGTGGGCGAAATTGTCGGGGGCGCTGCTGATGTTCGTGTTTCTGCCTGCGGAAATTACCCTGTTGCACTTCCCTCTTGTTCGCGGCGCGATTCCGGCGGGCGGATTGATGGGGACAATCCTTGCGGGCGGATTGCGGGCGGCTTTGAATCCTGTGGGCGCGAATTTGGTGGGATTGGCGTGCGTTCTGACGGCGCTGTTTCTGACGACGCGGTTCTCGTTTTCGGCGGCGGCGGCTTGGATGCGCAAACCGATTGCTTCGGAGGGATACATCGGGCGGATGACGGCGCGATTCAAAGATTGGCGCGAGGAGCGCGAATCGCTGCGCATGCGGAAGCGCATGGAGGAAATCAAGATTGCCGGCCGCCGGCCGGTGCTACAGCAGGCAGTTTCGTCTAAGGACGTGATGGTGGACGAGACTGAAGCTGATGCCGAAGAGGAAGAGCGCGGCGATACCTCGCGCGAGACCGCGGTGATCAAGTTTCATCAGAACGAAATTGCCGCGCCGAGCAAGAAAACGGGGCCGGAGCCGAAGATTGCCAAGGGGCACGCGAGTTACCGGTTGCCTTCGCCCACGCTGCTGCAGAATCCCGAGCGCAGCGAGAAGATGGACGAGGACGAGCTGAAGGATTGCGCGCGGGCGATAGAGCAGAAATCGGAAGAGTTCGACGTGAAGGGACATATCACGCAGATCAATCCCGGGCCTGTGGTAACGACTTTCGAATTCAAACCCGAGGCGGGGATTAAGTACAGCCGGATTACCGGGCTGGCGGACGATTTGTGTTTGGCGCTGAAGGCGGAATCGCTATTGATCGAGAGGATTCCGGGGAAATCAACAGTCGGAATCGAAGTGCCGAATCCGCATCGCGAGACGATTCGCCTGCGCGAAATTATCGAGTCGCCGGAATTTGTACATTCGGCTTCGAAGCTTACTTTGCCGCTCGGAAAGGATTTGATCGGGCGGATTCGCGCGGCGGATTTGACGCAGATGCCGCACTTGCTGATTGCGGGGGCGACGGGGACGGGCAAGAGCGTGTTCATCAATTCCCTGCTGATGGGCATGCTCTACAAAGCCACGCCTGAGGAATTGAAGCTGGTGCTGGTGGACCCGAAGCGGCTGGAGCTGGGGCTTTATGAGGATATTCCGCATCTGTACACGCCGGTTGTGACCGATGCGAAAATCGCTTCGAACGTGCTGCGCAATGCTACACGGGAGATGGAGCGGCGTTTGAAATTGCTGGCGCAGCGCGGCGTGCGGAATATCGAGCAGTACAACCGGACATTCCAGAAGACGCAGTCGCTTTCACTTTTTGACGCGGTGGAAGAGGAAGAGCACAAGCCGCTGCCGTATTTGGTGATCGTGATCGACGAATTGGCTGACTTGATGATGGTGGATACCAACAACGTGGAGGAATCGATCACGCGGCTGGCACAAATGGCGCGGGCGGTGGGCATTCATTTGATACTTGCGACGCAGCGGCCTTCCGTGGATGTGATCACCGGTCTGATCAAAGCCAATTTCCCGGCGCGTATTTCGTTTCGCGTGGCGAGCAAGGTGGACTCGCGGACGATTTTGGATACGAATGGATCGGAATCGTTGTTGGGGCGCGGCGACATGCTGTATCTGCCGGCGGGCTCTTCGCGCTTGCACCGCATTCATGGACCTTACGTGACGGAGGATGAGATATCGGAGGTTTGCTCGTTCTGGCGGGAGCAGGCGAAGGCGGTTTACAACGAGGAGTTGCTCAAGCCGCCGAAGGATGACGCATCAGTGGGCGGCGGTGGCGGTGGAGTCGGCGGCGATGCGGCTGACGGCGAAGAGGAAGTGGACGACGCGCTTTATCACGATGCAGTGCGCGTGGTGTGCGAGATGGGGCGCGCTTCGACTTCCACGCTACAGCGGCGGCTGCGGATCGGGTACGGGCGCGCGGCGCGGCTGATTGACATCATGGAGAAGGATGGGATCGTTGGGCCGCCAGATGGATCGAAGCCGCGCGAGGTGTTGAAGAAGAAGGAGTGGATGCGGGAGTTTGATGAATCTCTGCACTAAGGGTAGCGCCGGCGTCCCTGCCGGCATCTGACGAGCGCAGATCCCACCATTTGCACCCATCGCGCGCGGGCCGCGCATGCAAGCCGAAGAACACTCTTTATTTGACGCGGTGGTCCGCGCTGTCTCGCGGCCTTGGCCGTCGATTTAAGTCGTAAGATGCCGGCGGGGACGCCGGCGCTACTTTAATTCACGCTGGCTGGTGATGCGGCTGCTTTTCCTTGGCCGCCGCTTTGCTTCTGCAGAAACGCCGTTAGATTCGATTGCTGCAGCGATTTCAGCTCGATGCAGGCGTTGACCTGATCTTTCGCGTTTTGCAGCAGGCGCTCGGTGCCCGGCAGATGCTGTGCGGATAGAAATTGCTGCGAATCATCGCGCAGCTTCGCGTCGCAGAAGACTCCGCCGACCTCGACCAGACCGCTTCCGAGCGAAGCGTCCACTTTCTCCATGATTTCCTTGAAATCGGCCTTGAAGAGATCCCATGCGGCGTCCTGCGTCCGATAGTTCTGGAAAAGGACGCCCATATAGAAGAGATCCTGATTTTTCACTGCCGGGCTGAGCATGAATTCGAAGGTGCGCTTGGTGAGAGCTGGATCCGGGAATAGTCCCAGCGCTCCGAAATAGGAGTAATACTCTTCGGGAGTCTTCGCGCTCTTCAGATGTTCCATGAATTGGTCGTACAGAGCCGCATCGCCATTGGCGGCGGCGACGGCCAAGGCATTGCCCGCCAGCGCCTCGTCCACCGATTGCGGATCGCGCATGTACGCGTCGGCGATGGCGCGCGATTTGGCCACGAGTTCCGGATCGCGGCCGTAGAGCGCCAGCGTGCCGAAGACGTCCGAGCGCAGCGCGGTGCGTTCCGGTGATTCGCCGGGCATGGGTTGGCTGCCGAGATCCGTGGCGATAGGCCGCACAAAATTCCGCACCCAGGATTCAAACGCGGCTCGCTCATCGTCGGCGACCAGAGTGTCGTGAAGCTCGCCGATGCGCCCGAGCATGGTACCGACCACGGCGCGGTTGCGCTCGCCGTGCAGATTCTCGAGCGTCGCGAGGTATTGGGAGATATCGAGACGGCCGACGCGGACCATGGCCCAGGCGTCGCCGAGGAAGCGGATGCGCTCCTCGGGCGAGAAGGAAGTCTCGAGCGCGGCGGACATTTTATCGAAGGCTTGGGGCTCGTAGCTCGAGCGGAAATAGCCGCGAGCGCCGGCATTGGCGTAGACCCAATCACTGCAGCCATTGACTTCAAAAGTCTGCTCCGGAGAAGTCAGAAGAACGTGTGTTGCTTCCTTTGCGCCTGAACCGCGTAGCGCGACGGGCACTTGCCAGAGTTCCGGCGACGCGGCGTTCAGCCGGGCGGCGTCCGCAAAGTAGCGGTGCTGGGAGAGCGTCACCTTGGTGCGATCGCCCGAGCATGCGGACTTCACGCTGACCAGCGGGGCGCCGGGCTGATCGATAAAGCTGGCCATGATCTTGTCCACCGGTTTGCCCGAGGTTGCGGCGATCTGATTCCAGAAGTCCTCCGCAGTGGCGTTTCCGTAGGCGTGCTTTTCGAGATAAGCGTTCACGCCTTTCTGGAAGACATCCGGGCCGACATAAGCTTCGACGGCACGCAGCACCGAAGCGGCCTTGCCGTAGGCGATGCCGTCAAAGAGCGCTGCGATGTCCGCGGGCGTTTCGGCCTTCTGGCGGATGGGGCGGATCGAAGCGATGGCATCGGTGGAGAGCGAGCTGCTGGTTTCCTGAATTTCGTCGAGCTGGTTGCGCCATTCCGGATGCCAGGCCTCGAGCGGCTTCCAAGTCATCCACGTAGCGAATCCTTCGTTCAGCCAAATATCGTCCCACCACTTCATGGTGACGAGATCACCGAACCATTGATGGGCCATCTCGTGGGCGATGACTCCGGCGACATTCTCGCGGGCGTCGAGCGAGGCGGTCTTGTCATCCAGCAGGAGCGCGGTCTCGCGGTACGTGATCGCGGCGGTGTTCTCCATGGCGCCGGCGGAAAAATCCGGGAAGGCGATCATGTCGAGTTTTTTGAAAGGCCACTTCGTGTAGTAATAGCGGTCGTAATACATGAGGATATTTTCAGCGGCGGTCAGCGCGAACGCGCCCAGCTCTTTCTTCTCGGGCACGGCGCAGACGCGGATCGGAATTCCGTCGGCGCCGCCTTCGAGGCACTGAAAGTCGCCGACCATCATGGCCACGAGGTACGACGACATCTTCGGCGACGGCGAGAACTTCAGCGTGTGTTTCCCTTCTCCCGGACCGGGAGTGTCGGAAACGATATGGCCGTTGGAGATGCCGGTGTCGCCTTCGTCGACGATCAGCGTTACGCGGAAGACGGCTTTGAAGGCAGGCTCGTCGAAGGAAGGAAAGGCTCGGCGCGCGTCGGTGGATTCAAATTGCGTGACGGCGTAGCGGCGGCGCGGAGTCTCGCTGAGATAAAAACCGCGCAGCTTGTCATTCAGGATGCCGGCGAAATGAATGTGAATCTCGGCGGGTCCGGCGGGGACTTCTTTGGGAATGGTGATGGTCGCCTGCTCGAGGTTTTCGTTCTTGGAAACGCTGGCGGTCTGCTGGGTCCCGCTGGCGGTGACGGTCGTTTCTTGAAAATCGATCTCGCCGGAATTGAGGACGATTGAGGACGTGGGGCGCCGCAGCGTGACGTGAATCGTTTCTTCGCCCGTGAATGCAGCCTTGCCGAGGTCTGGCGAGAACGTCAGGTCGTAGCTCTCCGGCACGACGCTGTCCGGCAACCGCTGCGCGGCGGCTATGCCGCTTACCGCCAGACCGCAAATCACCACAAGCAAGAATCGCTTCATTCCCAACCCTCCAGAATTTGTTCGTGCCCAACCGGCTTCACTCGAAGGATACGCGAGACACTACGTGATTGTTCAGCGCACGGGCGCTGTGACCAGATTATCACATCCTACCTTAGCCTGATTGGACGAATCGGGGCGAATAAAGAGAGCAATTCGGCGCCGATCGGGGCGGGTGGGCGGAGGCCGGTCTAATGATGGCCTGCGGCTTTTTTAATTGCCGCGCATTTCGCTTTGCGGCTCTGCGGCTTTTGTCTAGAATGAAGGTTTCTCCCGGTGCCGGGGTAGCTCACCGGTAGAGCGCGGCCCTGAAAAGGCCGGCGTAGGCAGTTCAACTCTGCCCCCCGGCACCATTCTTACGATCGCTCTCGAATCCCTCGTGTCTTACGTGCAATTTCTCTTTTGAACAAACCCAAATTGGTTGGACTTGTACGGCGACCGGTCGCGGGGGACAATTTCTTATCGTCGCGAAGGCGCTTTGTGAGCTGTGTGTCGATGTCTCGCGAGGAGATGGATTCCGGAGCTGCCGGAGACGTTGGGGGGAGTTATCATGCGAGAGTCGAAGCACGAGAAAGTTGCGAGCGAGCGATCGAAGAGTACCAAGTATGCCGGAGGCACGCAGGTGGTCGAGCGCCGCCAGAGCGTGCGGTTTCAATTCACCGCCAGCGCGCAGGTGGTGGACCGCCTGACCGGCGCGCGTTTCTCGACGCGCACTACCGATCTCGGCCCCGGCGGGTGCTTCGTGGATACGCTGGTACCCTTCCCCGAGGGAACGGTGGTTCACATCTCGCTATCGAAAGGCCAGAACACCTTCGAGACCGACGGCTATGTGGTCTATTCGCAGACCGGCCTGGGCATGGGCCTGGCCTTCAGCGACCTGGTCGCGGATCAAGCTACCGCTTTGCGCGACTGGCTGAAGGAAGTTACCGCCGAGCGCGAAGCCACATTCGAAATCCTGCGCACCGCGCGGAACATTTCGCCCCGCGCGCCTTCAAACGCCAACGAGAAAGCCATGATCGTCCGCATGGTTCACCTGCTGGTCGGCAAGGGGATGCTGACTGAGGCGGAAGGTTCGGCCGTGCTGTACGAGCCCGTTCTCTAACATTTACCTGCGCCAGCGCCGGAGTTTCACGGATTGACCCGCGGCGCGATTCCCATATCAGGAAGCAAGTACCGTCCCGAAACTGCGAAGTACCAGACGATTCCTGCCCGCACTGAGACAACTCCAATCAGGGCAATGTGAATCCACCTGAAGGTGGTGGCAACGATCGTGCACCCACCGGTTGAGCACGGGAGGATTCGATGACAGAACGCAGACACGCTCACCGTTACGAGCTTTTCATACCACTGCAGGTCAATGCCGGGTCGCCGCATTTTCCGGAGACGCGCACGGCGCATCTTCGCGATATTTCAACGCGCGGTCTATATTTCATCGGGGACAATTCGATCGCGCCCGGAACTCACTTGGAAATCACCTTCGCGTTGCCGCCGGAGCGCGGGCGTTCGCGGCCGGTGCTGGTCCGCGGAAGCGGCAGGGCTTTGCGGGTTGATCGCGTGCCCGGCGAACAGGGACGCTTATTTGGAATCGCGGCGTCGATTCATCGCTTCGATTTCGTCCCGCCGGAAGAGCGAGCAGCTTAAGCGAACCGCGCACGAAGAGTTGTGTCGCGATAGAATCATGCCGGGCGGATCATGGATCTACCCGCATCATGAATGCAGATCGCGCCACATCCGCTAGCCGCGAGCGAATTTATCTCGCCCTGCTTTGCCAGTCTGGTCTCGCCGAACCGCTTCGCGCCGAGCTTGAGTCGCTGCTTTGCCGCCACTCCTGGAAATCAGAAGATCACCGCGTCGTTTTTGAAGCGCTCGCCGGTTGGCGCGCCGAGCCCGAAGCGATTCGGGTTGAGTTGGCGGTGCGGCTCACGCGCATCGGTTTTCCCGACACTGAGATCGAAGAATGTTTCGCGCCTGCCGGAGTCTCGCTCGAGACCGCGCTCGGCTGGTTGCGGCACGAACGCGCAGCCGAGCCGGAGCCCACATTGCCTCCGCTGAATCGCGCGGCCAAATCCAAATGACGGCCCGCGTAAAGTCTGCTCTTGCGCTGGTTGATGTCGCCGGGCTTCCCATCTTCATTCTCGCGTTCATCTGGCGGCTGCAGTTCACGACCAATTGGGTCTGGGTCGGATTTGTCGTCTGGATGCTGGCGAGCTTCGCGATTCACCGCGACACGCCGAAGACACTCGGCTGGCGCGCGGACAATCTGTGGCCCGCGACGAGACGCGCGGCCGCGGCGTTCGCGATTCTCGCCTCGGCGTTAATCGTCACCGGCGTCGTGCTCCGCGCGCCGTGGCAAGTACCGGAGCATTTGATCAAACTCAACCGGCTGTGGAGTTATTTCGCGTTTTGCGTGCTGCAGCAGGTGGCGCTCAATTCCCTGCTGATGAACCGGATGTCGTTCCTGATCTCGAGGCGCTGGCTGGCGGCCGCGCTGACCGGGGTGATTTTTGCGGCCTGCCATTGGCCGAACCCGGTGCTCGTGCCGCTCACATTTATCGGCGGTACGGTGATGGCTTGGCTCTTTGCCAGCGAGCGAAACATCATCCCGCTGGCCATCATGCAGGCTCTGCTGGGTACGCTCGCTTGGTGGGCATTTCCTCTCGCGTGGCACCATCACCTGCGCGTAGGCCCGGGATATTTTCGCGGTTGATTCGGTAGCGCTGGCGTCCCCGCCGGCATCCTACGATTACAAATTCCGCCAAGGGCAGCGGTCACGGGCGGATTTGTCAGAGTAATTAAAGCGAAGTATTTGACGTTTAGCTCCGCGCAGAATTGCGGCCCTCGCAATCGTTCGCGGTCGTAAGAGCTGGCAGGGACGCCGGCGCTACAAGTTCACGGCGTTGAAGCGGCGCTCGGCAAAGCGTCGTGCGCGCTCCATCGTTTTTGCGGAAACTTCACGGTGAGGATTTGCCCAGCGGCCAGCAATTGCGTAGCCGCATTTCGAGCAATGGCCATCCTTCAGGCGATTCTCCTGCACATCATGCCACGAGCGCCGCAGCAGCAGGATTCCGCACGACGGGCAATAGGTATGCGCCCCATCGCTGTAGATATTTCCTTCGTAAACGTAATGCAGCCCCACCTCGCGCGCCACGGCTCGCGCCGTGTGCAACGTCTCCGGAGGCGTCTTCGGCTTATCGCGCAGCTTAAAATCGGGATGAAACGCCGTGAAATGCAGCGGCACATCGGGCCCGAGATTCTCGAGCGCCCATTCGGCGAGCTTGCGGGATTCCTCAGGACTGTCGTTCAGCGTGGGGATGATGAGATTGGTGATCTCGAACCACACGTTCGTCTCATTCTTCAACCACATCAGAGCATCGAGCACCGGTTGCAGGTGCGTCAGCGTAATGCGCCCATAAAATTGCTCGGTGAAAGCCTTCAGATCGATGTTCGCCGCATCGATGTGGTCGTAAATATCGTGAAAGGCTTCGCGCGTGATGTAGCCGTTTGAGACCATCACGGTATTGAGGCCGTATTCCTTCGCTACCGCGCAAATATCGATCACATACTCGCCCCAGATCGTCGGCTCGTTGTAGGTGAAAGCGATCGATGGGCAACCATAATGAATCGCCAGCAGCACCACGTCTTCGGGAGAGAGATTCGTCGAATTCACCTGGTCGGAGCGCGATTTCGAGATGTCCCAATTCTGGCAGAAGAAGCAGCCCATGTTGCAGCCTGCCGTGCCCATGGAAAAAACGCGCGTGCCGGGCAGAAAATGATTGAGCGGCTTTTTTTCGATGGGATCGACCTGCAACGCGGCGGGCGAGCCGTAGCCGAGGCTATAGAGTTTGCCGCCCTGATTTACGCGGATGAAGCAGAAGCCCGATTGGCCGTCGCCGATGTGGCAGTGCCGCGGGCAGAGATAACAGTGCGCGCGCCCTTCCGCATCGACTTCCCACCAGCGCGCTTCGTGCAGCGTCTCGGTTTTTTGGAGAATCTTAAGGTCTTGCATGGCGCTGAACCGTGCTCACGGTCCCTATGACTATTATACGCCTCGCAAGCGCTGCTCGCGCCTCCGCTCCCCCACCCAGGCCATAAATCGTCGCATGCGCTTCCGGTCGCGCCAGAGGATGCGGAAAAATTTCCGGCTGTTCATCTCTGCCGCTTCTGCGCCGTAAAACGTCTCCAAGCGCCAGCGAATGTAAGGGCTGGTCCAGGGACGCAGACGATGGCCTTTCGCGGTGATCCAGTAATAGCGGACGGCGGTGAAGAAGTGGCGGAGGCGCACTGGCACGAGAATACCATTCTCAGTGTGGCTGAGGTTCAGGATTTCAGTTATAGCTCGCGGCTGCGCAGATGCGCCGCCGTCACTACCCAGCTCGGCGGACGTCTTTTCGATCGATCACCATGATCAGCGCCCCCAGCCCAAGTAGCACGAACTGAATTGCCAAACTCCAATTCGCATACCAACAGACGAACTCTGGAACGCAGTATCGAATGCCGGAGTCTGTCAATGCGGGACAATCCTGGCAATTGACGATCGCTTTTGGAATTAAATGTTTAGCGATAAAACCTAGGCCGAGGAGCAAAACGGTATTTAGAGCCAGAAGCGCAGCAACAACCAGGAAACTCACCGGCTCTTTGCCCACGAACTCCCACCGGTATCTTCCGCCTGCGCCAGGCATGACCACCCCAGAGCCGTTTAAATCTGGCGAACCCAGATGTGCTCGGTGGCGGGCTTGCCGAGATAAATCTTTCGCGCGTGGCCGCCGGCGATCGCGAAAGTCATCGTCTGATCGTACTCGCGGTTCATCAGGCGGAGTTTCACGCCGGGCTTCAATTCCAGGCCGGCGACAAATTCGAGGAACTTCGGATCTTTCTCATAAACGCGCAGGATTTCATACGTGTGACCCGGAGCGCCTTCCGAGAGCCGCACTGCGCCAATCTTCTTGCGCAGCTTGGCCATCCCGCCAAAGAGCGGCACGCCATGCGGGCAGCGGCTTTCGCGCCCGAAGCGCTTCAGCAACAGCGCCGCGACTTCCGGCGAAATGCCGTGCTCGAGCTTTTCGGCCTCTTCATGCGCGCGCGTCCATTCGAGGCCGATCA
Source organism: uncultured Acidobacteriota bacterium (assembly GCA_963812645.1). GTDB lineage: Bacteria > Acidobacteriota > Terriglobia > Acidiferrales > UBA7541 > Palsa-147. Next base: position 1,763,486 of record CAWEVU010000004.1, on the reverse strand, counting down.
CTTGGGTCAGCAGCATCTCCGCCAGCCGGTGCCGCAGAACAAGATGCTGCGCGATTGCACGCCCTTTCGCTGAAAGCTCGATGCGGCCATCGCGCCCCACGCGCACGTAGCCGCCTCGCGTCATGCGTTTCAGCGCGGCAGTCACCGCCGGCGGCGTCACGCCCAGCTCTTCGGCCAGCCGCGCGCTGATCGGCGCCTGCTCTTCCTGGACCGTCTCCCAGATGGCTTTCAAATAATCTTCCTGGGAAACGCTGGTTTTCTCTCGCCTCACGATTCCTCAAGTCGCTGTTCGCGCCGAGCCGCGCCCGATCTAAGCGCCACCCGATTCCCTCAGCCGCTCGGCCAGCGACAGCACGCGCGCCTCGATATCTTCGCAGATGCGCTGGTAGGTTTCCATATCCTCGCCGTAAGGATCCTCGACGTCCCAATCTTCTACCAAACTATTCGGAAACAGCGAGCCGCCCGGCATCCCGCTCATATTGATGATCAGATCGACGGCGATCAAAGTCGCCGATGCAATTCCCTTCGAGCTCAGCCCGTCCGCTGGAACGCCGTGATCAAGCAGCGCCCGCCGCGTCGACTCCGCCACGCGCCCCAGCGGCGAAATTCCCGCGCTCTGCGGATCGATCACATCCCCAGCATGATGCCGCGCCAGCGCCTCCGCCATCGGGCTGCGGCACGAATTTCCCACGCAGATAAAGAGCACACGCGTCCGCCGCGCGCGAGCCTGAGCCAGTTCATTCATACGGATAGGATGACACAACAGAAAGACAATTGCGCCGCCGGATGGCCCAGTGCCTCGGCCACCATCGAGAGCACAAGAATCTTGAAGCCTTGTCAGGGCACGACTTCAGTCGTGCCGAACAGGCCGCAAAACTACCGCGGCTTTACAGGCCGCGGAAAAAATCGAGTTTGCGTGGGAAATGAGTGCAGCATTTGTTGTGCAGTTCTGCTATGTAAGCGGTATGCGCGGACACGACGAAGAACAAGGTGAAGTTTTTAGTTACATTCCATTGGAACAGCGGATTCCCCGGGATCATCCGCTGCGACGGATTCGGCAGATGGTGGACGTCGGGTTGAAAGACATGGGGGCGCACTTCGCAGCGCTGTACGCGCGACGCGGGCGGCCGTCGATACCGCCCGAGCGGCTGCTGCGCGCGCTGCTGTTGCAGGCGCTGTACTCGCTGCGCAGCGAGACGCAATTGATGGAACAGCTGGATTACAACCTGCTGTACCGCTGGTTTGTGGGCTTGAGTGCCAGCGATGAAGTGTGGGACGTGACGGTGTTCACAAAAAATCGCCAGCGGCTGATGGAGGGCGAGGTGTCGCAGCGGCTGCTGGAGGCCGTGCTGCGGCAAGCCCAGGAAAAGAACCTGCTGAGCGAAGAACACTTCACCGTGGACGGGACGATGATCCAGGCGTGGGCCAGCCGCAAGAGTTTCGTGCCCAAGGAGAAGCCGCCGGAGAAAGGGAGTGGCGCGGGCGGGAAGAAGTTGTTGCGCGACACGCACGAATCGAGGAGCGATCCGGAGGCGCGACTATTCAAGAAAAGCGCCGGTGCGGAATCGCGGCCGAGCTATTTGGGGCACGTGATGATCGAGAACCGCAACGGACTGGTGGTGGCGGCCTGCGCGACGCAGTCGAGCACCAAGGCGGAGCGGGAAGCGGCGCTGGCGATGTTGCAGCAACGTGGCCGAACCCCCGGCGAGGTAAAGAAGAAACGCCTGCCGGCCATCACTCTGGGAGCCGATAAGTTGTATCAAGAGAAAAAGTTCATCGCCGCGCTGCGACGGCGCAAAGTGATTCCTCACGTGGCCGAGTACGAGGCCAATGCCCATTGGCCGAATTGGTTGACCAAGAAGGAGCGGCAGAACGCGGGCATGGCCATCAGTCAACGCAAACGCAAGTTGGTGGAGAAAGTGTTTGGGTGGGCCAAGCTGGACAGCATTGTGCGGCAAGTGAAAGTGCGCGGGAAGAAAAAGGTGGACTGGCTATTTCGGTTGGTGGCCACGGCCGGCAACCTGATACGCATGGCCAAGCTGATTCCGGCAGTGTAGGCCGAGGAAGTGGTGTCGTTGCAGGAGAACAAAAGCACCGAAACAGGGGGCGGAAGAACAAAAAGGGCGCCCGCGCAGATCGAAAAACAAGAACTCTGAGGACGGAATCGCCCGCAGAACCGATTTTTTCCGCAACCTCTTTAGCCGCTGAGGTCTGTCGCATTCTGTCCTCACCCAGACCCGTGAGCCGCGCCTCTCTCCGCCTAATGCCCGTTCTTCGCCATCTTCAGAAATCGCTCGTGAATCGACGTATCGTCGGTCAATTCCGGATGAAACGTAGCCGCCAACACGCGCCCCTGCTCCACAAGCACCGGATGCCCCTCATACTCAGCCAAAACCCGCACGCCATCGCCGACCGATTCAATGATCGGCGCGCGAATAAAAACCATCTCTAGCGGTTCTTCCTTGATCTTCCACGTGCCGAAATGCACGTCACTGGCAAGCTGCCGGCCGTATCCATTTCGCAGCACCGAAGCATCGAGCAGCCCGAGCGACGCCTGATCCGGATTGTGAACTTCGCGCGCGAGCAAAATCGTCCCCGCGCAGGTTCCGAAAAATGCGCCGCCATCCGCTGCAAACTTACGGATCGCCTCAAGCAGCCCTTCTTCCGCCATCACTTTCATATGCGTACTGCTCTCGCCGCCCGGAAGAATCAACCCGCGCAAGCCCTCGAGATCGGCCGGCGTGCGCACAAACACCGGCTCGACGCCCAGCCGCTCGAGCATCCGTCCGTGCGCCTCGTAATCTCCCTGAATTGCCAGCACGCCAATTCTCATTGCCAGAGTCCCAGCCTTTTGTAGCGCCGGCCTTTGAGGCCGGCAACCCATCGCGCCAAGCGCACGATCGCACCATAATGCTATGGTGCGCCGCCACAAAGATGCTGGCCTCAAAGGCCAGCCCTACACAAACCGTCGAACGCGCCCTACCACCCGCGCGTCTGCAACAAATCCTTCTCTTCCATTTGCCGAATGTCCAATCCCTTCATCGCCTCGCCCAACTCCTCCGACGCTTCCAGCACAATCTTCGGATCGCGCGCATGTGTCGTAGCCTTCACAATCGCCCGCGCCCGCGTAGCCGGATCGCTCGATTTGAAAATCCCCGAGCCCACGAAAACTGCCTCGGCCCCGAGCTGCACCACCAGCGCCGCATCCGCCGGCGTCGCGATGCCGCCCGCCGAAAAATTCGGCACCGGCAACTTCCCATGCTTCGCCACCCACTGCACCAACTCGAACGGCGCACCCAACTCCTTCGCCTCATGCACCAATTCTTCTTCGCCCAGCATCGTGAGCTTCTTCATGTGCCCCACAATCGCGCGCATGTGCCGCACCGCCTCCACAATATTCCCCGAGCCCGCCTCGCCCTTCGTGCGGATCATCGCCGCGCCCTCGGCAATCCGCCGCAGCGCCTCGCCCAGATTCCGCGCACCGCAAACGAACGGCACCTTGAACCCATGTTTCCAAATGTGGTGCGCCTCATCGGCCGGAGTCAGCACTTCGCTCTCATCAATAAAATCCACCTCAAGCGCCTCCAGCACCTGCGCTTCAGCGAAATGCCCGATGCGCGCCTTGGCCATCACAGGAATCGAGACGATATCCATAATCTCGCGAATAATCCGCGGCGAAGCCATGCGCGCCACTCCGCCCTCCTTGCGAATGTCCGCCGGCACGCGCTCGAGCGCCATCACCGCGCACGCCCCCGCATCCTCGGCAATCTTGGCCTGCTCGGCGTTGGTCACGTCCATAATCACGCCGCCCTTCAACATCTCCGCCAATCCCACTTTCACGCGCCACAATTTATCGCCATTGAATTCCATCTTCGTTGTCTCCCCAAAAGTAGTTTGCAAACCCGTATCGAAATCCCGCTGTTCCGCGCCATCCGCCCAAGCGGGCGACGTCCCCCGTACCGCTGGCGTCCCGCCGGCTCCTACGTCCGCAATTTCCACCAAATACGTCGGACTCGCGCGGACCCAAACGCCTAGCTAAGCCGATTCAGTCAGCCCGCTGCAATCCTCGCGCGACCTCAGCTATAAATTCTTCGCCCACAATCACAAACCGCCCGTTCCCGCGCGCCAACATCGTCCCATCGCGACCTCGAATCTCGCACGCGTGATACAAATTCCGCCCCTTCGGCTCCTCCGACTCAAACGCCTCCACCACAATTTCCTGGTTCACCACGATGGGTTTCAAATATTCGATCGTCATCTCCGCCGTCACCGCGCGCGCCTGCCGGAACCGCGACACTTTACCCATCGCCTCATCAATCACCAGTGCAATAATTCCCCCGTGCAAGAATTTCGGTCCGCCCTGATATTCTGGCCCCAGCTTGAATTCCCCGCGAATCCGCCGCGTCTCGTCATCGGCCACAAAAAGCAATTGCATTCCGCGCGCATTCCCCGCCCCGCAGCCGAAACAAACATTGTCCTCGCGCGGCTCGAGCCGCTTGATCGCGCTCATACCAGTGCCACTCGCCCCGACTCAAATCGCCGCGCCCCGCGCTGCTTCTTTTCCAGTTGGCTTTCCAGCAGCGCTCCCAGCGTCTGAATCCCGCGCGCGATCTGCCGCTCATCGAGCGACGCAAATCCCAGCCGCATCGTATTCAATTGCGGATTTTGAAAATAGAAATATCGCCCCGGCACAAAAAGCACGCCCTTCTCCCGCACGTGAATCAAAAGCTCGCCGGCATCAAATCCCGGCGGCAAAGTCACCCACAGCGACATCCCGCCGTCCACGCGCGTCCACGAAGTCTCCTCCGGCATGTAGCGCTCCAGCGCGTTCTCCAACGCCTCGAGCCGCGCGCGATACACCTTGCGCATCTTCGCCAGATGACGGTCGAAATGCCCGCGGCGCACAAATTCCGCCAGCGTCGCCTGTGCGAGTTGGTCGGTATGCAAGTCGGTAGTCTGCTTGACGATGCGCAACCGCTCGATCACGTTTTCCGGCCCCACGCACCAACCCACGCGCAATCCCGGGAACGCCACTTTCGAAAAGCTGTCGATCTGAATCACCACGCCATGGCGGTCAAGCGCCTTCAGCGACGGCACCGCATTCCCGCGCACACGCAGCCGCGCGTAGATGCGGTCTTCGACCACCGGAATTTGATAGCGCGCGATAATCTCCAGCAGCTTGCGCCGCTCGGCCACCGGAATCGTCGTTCCCGTCGGATTCTGGAAATCGGGCGTGAGCAGCACCAGCTTCACGCGATTCTGCGCCAGCAGCGCTTCCACCGCTCCGACGTCCAGGCCCGCGTAGCCTAGTTTTTCAGCCGTCGTCTCCACCGGCACGCCGATGCACCGCACCCGCGCGCCCGCAAAAATCGCAATCGCTCCGGGATACGCCGGATTCTCCATCAGCACCGTATCGCCCGGCCGCAAGAACGCCTTGCAAAGCAAATCGAGCGATTGCTGGCAGCCGTCCGTCACCAGAAGCTGCTCGTTGCGCGCCGCAATTCCCTCTTCGCGCAGCATCTCCAGAATTATTTTCTTCAGCGGCGGATATCCATCGCTAGAACCTAGCTGTAGAATTTTTCGTCCATCGCTTGTCAGCACCGCATTGCAGCAGCGCCGGAATTCTTCCACGGGGAAGAATTCATCCGAAGGCCGGGCATTCACAAACGCAATCGAATCCCCCGGAGCTTCGGGCAAAAGCCGGCTCATCACTTCCTCAGCCCGCTCGTCGGCAAACAGCGCCTCCCAACGCACTCCGCCGCCATTCCCATTCGACCGCGGAAGCGGCGTAAACTGCCGCCCGGCCGCTTGCGTCGCGCAAATAAAAGTTCCGCGCCCCACGTGCCCCTGAATCAATCCCTCGGATTCCAACTCAGCATAAGCGTTCGCCACGGTAGTCCGGTGCACGCCGAGCTGCACCGCCAATTCGCGGCTCGCCGGAATGCGGTCCCCCGCGCGCAATTCTCCCGAATGCACCAACGCCCGCAACTGATCGCGAAGCTGCACATACAGTGGAATATGGCTTTCAGGTTGAATTTGAAGTGGCAGCATTGTCTCTTCTCTGCAGGCCAATATACATGCCCATTATAGCGTGAAAAGAGCCAATTTGTCTTTTCGCGCGGCGCGCCGCCGTTCGTATTGGCCGGGGTTCACACCGGCCCGGTTTGGCAGTGGGTTTTCGGTCCGTTCGTAACGTCGGCATTTCATACCGATGCAAAACCCAGTGCCACTCCCGGGGACGTGGTAAACCCGCCACCCTACGCCAGGCGCGCGAGCGGGCACACTAATTCCTTGGCAATTTTGAAGCGGGATTGAATTTCCCGATGGGGACTACTCGCGGCGCGCCCTTCCCCGCCGCATTTTTACGCCGTGGCGGTCTTCTCTCCCAATCGCCGCATGCGTTCTTGCAATTTCCGCCGCAGATTCGCCGGCGCATTCGGATTGAACGCCACCAGATACCACAAGGGCTGCGAGCGATCCCGGCTCAAACGCGAAAGCGTAGCCGCATCCGAATTCGGATGCCGCGCGATATTCTCGCGAATCGCCGAATAAGTATGATGCGAAAGCCGCGCCAAAGTCTTCGCCGAAACTTTCGGATGCTCGCTGATCAACCGCAGCAAATAAAAATCTTCCTTGGGAGCCTGCCGCGAAAGCGAGTCCAGCACCTCCGGCTTCACTTCCGCGCTCAACACCGTCCCGACCTTCTCATCCCAGCCCGCATTGATGCGGTTCAATTCCTGTGTCCGCGCGTGAATCAACTGCTCGATCACGCGCCGTTCCTGATCCAGGCGGCTCGCCGGCAGCGCGCTTCTCTCCACCGAATCCAGCACCCGCAACAAATGCTGCCGCTCGCCGAAGACGATCTGGCTCGTCCGCGGCGCCTTGTTCTTCGATGGATTCCGCACCAAATCCGAGCGCCTCATATTCCCCTCACTTATGAATTCCAAGTTCGCGCACGAGCGATTCGAGTTCGCTCCGCCCGATCCGGAGATCTTCCGGCACCAGTTCCGTTCCCGCCTCGATCTTTCGTTTCAGGAAAAGACCCGCCACATCGATCTTCTCTTCGCGGCTCAAGTAGCGGTTTTCGCGCTGCCAGCCCGCCAGCGCTTCCCCGGGCACGCCGACGATAACCGCCCGCGCATCCACGTCGAAGAAGTATAGCTCCGGCTGGTCACCCGAGGCGAGCACGCCGGCCTTCTTGAAGGCCACCGCCCGCGCCGTCCCATCCTGCCCAAGCGCCTCGAATTTCTCGAGAACGGACTCGTAAGCCATCCGGGATTATCAAGGCGGCACCGCAAGAAAGTAAAGCAACCCGCGCAAAACTGTTTCACACCGCGCAATACGTGGTTCTAGAACTACTCGCCGTCGGCCGCCGCCGCAAATCTGCGCCGTGCCACTCGCCGCCGAATTTAAGCCCGTCAGTCGGTCCCAGCCGCATGCGGCAGTGCACTCCAATCCAAACGTTCGCGATCCCGCAAATGTGAACTCTTCTCGCTGTCAGCAGGGCAAAAATCCGCCTGCCCTTTCAGCTCAGGATATTCATGACACAACTCCACCAAAATATCCTTGGCATTCCTCGCGGCCAGTTGCTCGCCCCACTGCATCGCCTCTCCCTGGATTTTTGGCAAGACCTCGAGAAGGTGCTTGCCCGCGGGCGTTTGGTAAAACGTCGTCGCGGCCTTGATTTGGTCGTCGGTCAAATACTTGGCGTAAATCCGCACCAGGCCTTCCACAGCGTCCGGTCTTTTAATTAATCCGCCAAGCTTCTCGAAATATTCGTCGATGATCTTGTCGCGATTCGGCGTCGCCGGCATGGCCTTCACCATTTGCTCGCGCACCGACTTCGCTGCCTCCTTCACCGAGTTGGCAAACAACTCCTGGAAATTCATCACCCCAAGCAATTCCATCACGTCGGCCCTGAACTGCGGATCGATCTCCGTGGGCCCAGAATCCTGCTCGCCAGACGGGGCCGCTTTGCTGTCACCCAGCGCGAATACAACCGATACCGTCGTATCCACTTCCACGGGCTCGCCATTCAAAAGCGTGGGCGCGTAGCGCCACTGCCGAACCGCATCCATCGCCGAGCGCATCACCAACGCCGGTCCGGAAACATAATGCACCTCGAGAATGGTCCCGTCTTTTGCCACAATCGCCTGGAGAATCACTGTTCCCTGCACGTGCGCGGTCAGCGCGATCTGCGGGTAAATCGGCTGAACCTGGTGGATCATCTTCGCCGCCTGCACGTTTCCGCCAACGCGCACCCGCTGCGTCGTAGAAGGCTTCGTCGCCGGCGGAGCTTCTGGCGCGTCCGGTGGCGGCGGAGGCGCGCTAGGCGCATCCTGCGCGCGCAGCGCACCGCCGCTGCAAAGCAGCATCGCCAGCGCCGATACCGCAACAGCGATCTTTACGTTCATGGCCACCCTCCAGAAGTCAGTTAGCGTTGAGGATGATTGTGCGAGGAGTATACGCCCGACGCGAGCGTTGAGCGAGCGCCACTCCAGTAGCACAGGCACTCCTGTGCCTGTGTCCGTCTTCGTTATCTCCGTGCTCGCCATTCGCAGAACCACAAAGCCAAGGGTGGCTGTGCTACGTACCCCCACGCCGCAATCAAAACTCATGAGAAGATGAAGAGAGCCGGACGCGTTCCGCCGGGGAGCCAAACTCAATGAGCGTTTTCGAAGACCACAAAGAAGAACTCGAGCACTACGAAACCATGATGGGCCAACGCCGGGGCCGCCTCGCCGTCTCCCTCGACCGCCTCACCAACGCCCTCGTCCTCGTAGGCCAACACGGCGTCTACTGCCACTCCGCCCGCGATCCCGAAAAGCCGGTAATGGACATCCGCCAAATCACCCAGGAAATCCGCGACGCCAAATCCCTAATCCAAAGCGTAATGGAATCCATCCGCGAAGAACGCGAAAAATCCGCTCTTACGTAGCGCTGGCGTCCCCGCCGGCATCTTACGACCACCGAACTCGCCAGCTTTCCGAAGCGAGCGCGGCGCGACGAACGAAACCACAAAGCCTGCGCCGACAGAAACGCCACACCGCCGCGACACGCAACCGCGCGCAACTGTTGCCTCTAGCAGTTTTCTTGCTCGGAAGATGCCGGCAGAGACGCCGGCGCTACTTTCGGAGGAACGGATTGCTCTGGCGCTCTTCGCCGATCGTGGTCGCTTCGCCGTGCCCCGGCAAAACCAACGTTTCATCCGGCAGCGCCATCAATTTCGTGTGCAGCGATTTCATGATCTCTGGAAACGAGCCGCCCCAGAGATCGGTGCGGCCGATGCTGCCGGCAAAGAGCGTGTCGCCCGCAATCAAACGCGAATCTTCGCCGCCGTTTCCGGCTGCAGCGCCAGAAGATCCAGCGCGCCCCGCCGCATCTCTCGGCGCCACCACTTCGCGCGCCGGAATGTAGAGGCAAAGACTGCCGGGCGTATGCCCCGGCGTATGCATCACGCGCGCCTCGTACCCGCCCCAGCGCACCGCGTCGCCTTCGCGCAGGAATTGATCCACATCGGTCACTTCCGGCGTTGGCATGCGCAGCCATTTCGCCTGCATATCGAGCTTTTGATAAAGCTCGAGATCGCTCTCGTGCATGAAAACGGGCGCGCCAGTAATGTGATGCAGCGCCGCAAGCCCGCCGACGTGGTCAATGTGCGTATGCGTGCTAACGATCGCCATCACCTTCAGCTTGTGCCGCTCGAGAATCTCGACGATGCGCTCGACTTCATCTCCCGGATCGACGACGATCGCCTCGCGCGTCTCCGGATCCCCCAGGATCGAGCAGTTGCACTGCAGCATCCCAACGGGCAGCACTTCGTGAATTAATCCGTGCGCCATGTGTGTGAGTATATCCGATGCGGCGGCTCCGTTCAGCGCGCCATCAAGCGTGGCCGGTGCGTCAATTCCACGCGGTGCTTAAGTCGTGACATGCAGCGACCAAGAACGCACCAGCACGCGCATCGCGATTGCGGGTTAGTTTCCCCCCGACGGGCTTGGGCTCGCGTTTGGGCTCGGATTCGTGTCCTGCGGTTTCGTATCCGTCTGTTTCACAAACTCGAAGGTGCATGGGCGGCCCAAGATACCGGCGCCTTCGTCCCGGGTTCCTGCGCCTTTTGCATCGCTGAATTGCGCTTTGATATTGTAGCTATAGTTGTTGCCTTTCATGGCGAAGACGCCGTGGGCATTGTTATGGCTGACCGTGCCTTTGGCAGACAGCTTGGCGCTGCCGTCGTCGTTGATCTTGCCTTCGATCACCAGGTAACCCGGCCCGCCGGGTTCGCCATGCACTCCATGAAAATTATTGTCCTTGATTTCGCTCGGGAATTCCCATTTGTAAGCTTCTGTCTGCCCATGAGCTTCGCAGGCGAGGTGCGTGGTCCAATTGCCGTCGAACTTTCCGCCCGCAGCCGATGCCCCTGGCAGTAGTATCAGAGCGCAAACCGCAGCGAGCCCGACTGCCTTTCGTATTTCCATGACATTCTCCTCCGAAAGCAAAGCTGCGCATTATGATGCCACAACATCTGACCCCGCGACGCCTGCGTCTCTGCGGTAAGATGTTTCTTACGGCCGTTAATGGACGCCACCGCACAATCCGCGATCGAAACGCCGCTGCGCGCGCGAGAAGAGAAACTTGGCGCCGAATTCGCCACGTGGTTCGGCTGCACCATGCCGGACCGCTTCGCGCCGCTCGAAACTGAATACCGCTTCGCGCGCGAGACTGCCGCGCTCGTGGACAAAAACTATCGCGCGTTCATCTATGCTTCCGGCCCCGATCGCCTGCGCTACCTCAACGCCGTGCTCACCAACGACATTCGCGAGACGGCAACCGGCCGCGGCGTCCCTTCCCTGCTGCTGAATCCGCAAGGCCACATCATCGCCGAGCTCGACGTCTACGCCATCGGCGATCGCCATCTCATCGTCAGCTATCAAATGATTCGCGAGCGGCTCATCGAAGCGCTCGACAAATACATCATCATGGACGACGTCACGCTCGAAGACGCGACGCCGTCGCTCGCCGTGTTAGGCGTCGAAGGTCCGCGCAGCCCCGAAATTCTGCGCGCCGTCGCGGGCATCGAATTCGACAGCCTAGCCGAATTAGGCCACGTCGAAGCCAACGTCCCGGCCGCGAAAAGCGAGGGCGAGCCCGGCGCGATTTCCGTTCGCATAATCCGCCGCTCGCCGGGCGTTTCCGGCTTCGAATGTATCGTAGCCCGCGAGCTAGTCGAAGCGCTCTGGGATGCGCTGCTCGCCGCCGTCCGCGCCCACGGCGGCGGCCCCATCGGCTACGCCACACTCAGCACGCTACGCCTCGAAGCCGGCGTCCCCTGGTTCGGCTACGATTTCGACGAAACGGCAATCCCCCACGAAGCCGGCCTGGAAAATTCCCACATCAATTATTCCAAGGGCTGCTACACCGGCCAGGAAATCGTAGAGCGAGTCCGCTCCCGAGGCCACGTAAACCGCGTCCGCGCCGGAGTCGAATTCAGCGCCATTTCAGAGCCGAGCGCGCTTCCCGAGCGCGGCACAAAGCTCAGCGCCGCCGGCAAAGAAGTCGGCCAAGTAACCCGCGCCGCCTTCTCCCCCACCGCAGGCCACGCCATCGCCATGGCCTACCTCCGCCGCGAAGCCTCCGCCCCCGGCACGACCCTCGAATATCCCGGCGGCCCCGCCCGCGTCATCACGCTGCCTCTCGCGCGCTGAGCCGGTCGAATCGATTTCGACCTAAGGAGTGGCACCAGCAGCTTGCGGGAAGACAAAAACCGCCGGCGTCAAGCGGAAATGGCACGCCTCATCTTTTTCGCACGTTAACAATCCAGTCAGCGGAATCCGCTTGGTCCCCTCATCCGGAAATGTCTGCGTCAATTTCGCGGAGCGAATCTTTCCGGCCAACGCGGCCAGATCGCTCGATGGATCACCTGCCGAGATGTCTTCAACAATTGGGCCCGGCGCCAGGATTAACTCGAACGTCAAAGATCCGAGCGCGTGGGTCTCGTTCGGGATTTCGGCCAGAGCGCCAACCTTTGCGCCACGCGCCTTCGTCGTGAGGTCATCGGCTTGATCGGCGCTGCCCACCAGCGCAATCAATCTCCGCATCGCCGCGCTTTGATCCTCCACCGCCAGCGGCACGGCCTCGCGTCGCTGCGGAGCGTCGCCGGGTCCCCTGAAACTGGTGACAACGGGCGGAAGATACGCGGTCGAGCGAATGTACGCGGCAATGGCGTCCTGTTTCCTGCCCTGATCTTCCAGTGTGCGGCCCAAATGATAAGTAATCGTCGCGTCGTCGGTGACGTCGGACGCGGCTCGAAGGTACTTTTCCGCCGCCTTCAAATCGCGAAGTTGGTACTTGACCCAACCGAGCGTGTCCCAATAGGCCGCGGCGGTAATCACGCGCAACGCGCGATCCGCTCGCGGCGTATCAAGCGTGGCCGCGCTCAGCTTTTCCTCGGCCGCGCGAACGGCGTATTCGGCGTAGCCGGTGGCGTGATCCAGATGAACTTTGTGCTCGGCGAATGCATAGGCCACCGTGTTCAAAGTTTGCGGCGTGCCATCGAGTCCGGCGGCGCGCTCGAACGCCGCGGAGCCTTTCACCGAATCATTTTTGCGAAAGTAAGCGTTTCCGAGCGCGAGCTGCACGCTTCCATCTTTCGGCAAGTGCGTGGCGGCTTGCTCGAGCTCCCCCACAGCATCATCATTCCGCGACTCGTTGAGATAGATCGTGCCGAGACGGAAATGAGCTTGCCCGTCGCCGGGCGCCGCCTTAACGCGCTCGCGCAGGAAGTCGGCCGCCTCGACTGCTTTGTTCTGTGTCAGCAGAACTTGCGTCAGGCCGAGGACTGCGCCCTCGTTGTTCGGCGCGAGATCGAAGGCCTTGCGAAACGCGTTCTCGGCGCGCGGATAGTCGTGAATGTGCACCGCGGTCTCGCCAAGCGATTCCCATGCGTCGGCGAACTGGCGATCGAATTCAACCGCCGACTGCAACTCGTCGATCGCATCCCCCAACTCGCCGCTCTTGATGTCCGCCTGCGCTCGATTGAAGGCATCAAGCGCATCCGGCGAGGGTTTGTGGGCCGCGGTGCCCGGTTCTCCGGCACCGGCGCCGCCCGGCGTACTGTTCAAGCTGTGCAAAACTTCCCGCCGAAATGCTGCGTAGTCATCGATCTTTGTTGCTGAGATTTCGCGCTCGCGGAGATTGATTCGCCAAGAAATTATCGCAGTGCTGTCTGTAACATTTGAATTCCACTCGAACTCTGCAAAATCCCGGTTAATTTTCGCCGGTCCGGCAAACGGCTTGTCGAGCGGCTTGGAAAGCGTAAATGTCGCTTGAAACTGGGCTTCCATCGGCCCGTCGAGTTTGATCGGGATCGCTGGACCGCCGCCGTGCAAAGGCACCTCGGGAAGCACCGCCATGATGAGATCGCTGAACTCGAACATGCCGCGCCCGCTCTGTTTCGCGGCCGTGTCATTCATTTTCAATTTCCCTGTGATCCGCAACGGCTCACGCGTGGCTAGTGGATCGCTCGGCTTGACTTCGGTTATTTCCATACTGCCGCCACCGGTCTTTGCCTGTGACGCTAGAGCGTTCCGGAAGAACTCATCGAGCTTATCGGGCGTTATCTGCAGAAGTAGCGCGCGGAAAAGAACTTCGATGTCCCCGCGCAAGTGCGCCGTAATCGTTCCGTCAAAGGTCTGTTCCGTAGCTTTTCCGTCTACTTCGATTTCGTATTTCGTGGGCCACGGCAAGTCCTTTGGCGTGGACGCCAACTCGGGAGTCCGTTCGGTGTAAGCGACCAGGCTTTTCTTGTCGCGTACTTGCTCCACCAAATAGCCAAACGGTGCGACTGCTGCAGTCGAATCGAACCAGTATTGCTTTCCGCCGATCCAAATTGTGTTGATGGCGTGATTGAACTGCAGCGGCATCGGAACGCTATCGTCGAACTCTTTGGCCGTCGTCGTGAGCACAGCCGCGCCCCGCAGATTTTCCGCGTCAAGGAGCGCGTCGATCAGCGTGGTCTTGTCTTTGCAATCGCCATACGCGTTGGCCAGCACTTCCGGCGCGGCGTGCGGCTGGTAACGCCCGATGCCGAAGGAGAGGCTGACGTAGCGGATGTTGCGCTGCACCCACTCGTAGATGGTCTCGACTTTCTCGAGATCTGTTTTCGCATCGCGCGTGACTTCATCCGCCTTGGCTCGAATTTCCGGTGTGACTTCTCGCCGCGGCGCTTCCAGCTTCGTCCACCACCTTCCGACAGACTCCCAGTCCTGAAACGTGGAGAACAGAATGCGAGGCGGAATGACTTCCCAATCCTTCGACGGGAGGATGTTCAACTCCTCGTGCCTCAGATGGTTTGTTTGCCAGTGATAAATTCTTCGATCCGCTTCGACACGCGTTGTAGGCTTGATGTCTTCGGGGGAAGTGGCGATCTTAATTTTCCGCTCGGCGGGCACATTCAATTCCACTTGCTCATCGAGGCAGATCGCGTCGCTCACGAAACTCCAAATGTTCCAGAATTCGCTCGGCGTGAGAGGTTCGGTAACGGTTTTTCGTTGGTGGTACTCCAGCGTGTCGCCAACCGTCAGTCCGGGAACCGTGATGTGAATTTGCCGCAAGTCGCTGTACATCGGCGCTTCCTGCGCGACTGGGGCGCTCAGATCCTGCATGGCCTCGGGGCCGGCTTTGATTTCGCGGCCGTCGGGCTTGGTCACTCGGACGAGCAGCACTTCATCGCGTTCATTCGCGGAGTTGTAACTGAAAATAAGCTGTCCCACGCGCTCTAGGCCCGCGAGCGATTGCACGCGCACTCGCGCGGTAACGTCCAAAGAGCCCGTGCCATCGTTTTCATAGCGCATCACTCCGCGCACCGATTCGTAAACGAGCGGCTCTTGCGGATAATCCGCGAGCGTGGGCTTGTGGTCAGGTTTTTGCGCGCCGCTCTCGGGCACAACTTTCACGATTTGCGGCTTGGGATTTTCCTGCGCGCTGGCGCAGCAAGGCGAGAGCGCTGCGGCGAGCGCCACCAGGAGGCTGGGTCTTAGCCAGTGTGGCACGACACGGAAACATAACGTAACGGCGTCGGCCGCGCCAGCGGATTTTGCGGCTCGGCCCGTGAACATTTTTTCTGCTAGCCTCGCAGGATTGCTGCTGGCCCTGCGGGGCTTACTGCTTGATGAAATTCAGGGAGCGGCGGAAGCTGCCGCGTTCGGCGTCGATTTTTTTCTGCAGCTGCATGATGGCGTAGAGTAACGCTTCGGGGCGCGGCGGGCAGCCGGGGACGTAGACGTCCACGGGAATCACCTGGTTGACGCCTTGCACTACCGCGTAATTATTGAAGACGCCGCCGCTAGTGGCGCAGGCGCCCATCGAAATCACCCATTTCGGTTCGGGCATCTGATCGTAGAGCTGCTTGATCACCGGGGCCATTTTCACCGAGACGCGCCCGGCGATGATCATCAGATCGGACTGGCGCGGGGAGCCGCGAAAAACTTCGGCGCCGAAGCGCGCCACGTCGAAGCGCGAGGCGGCCATGGACATCATCTCGATGGCGCAGCAGGCCAGGCCGAAAGACATCGGCCAGATGGAGCTGCGGCGCGCCCAGTTGACCACCTTGTCGAGCGAGGCGAAGAGGATGCCCTCTTCCTTGAGGAAGCTATCGTCCTCGCCGGGACGCTCGAGCGTTACGCCTTTTGCCAGTTCAACGGCCATGGGCCCTTTCGCTCCAGCCGCGCGTCGTGTGCGTCGCGGCTACATCCATTGTCGCACAGATTGGAAGTTGGAGGTTAGAGGTTGGAGAATCGAAGTCGCGGATTTTTTGCGCGTTTCTTTGCCGCTGCGCTTGCGACTCCGAAATTCGGTTTGGGTCGAGTTTGTATCGATTAGAAATGACCTCCGTCGTTTGTTTTCTGTCGGTTAGGGCGAAGTCTAATTTTGGAATTGTATCGATTAGGATTTTCTGGACCATCGGGTTGAGGTTGGAGGCTACGGCGGGTACTCACCGCAGAGGCGCTGAGGGCGCGGAGTAAAGCGGAAGCCGTGCCGGCGAATGCGCCGCGCATTTTGCAATTGCTCCTATCTATTCGATTTTTGCGCGGATCGTTCAACCTCGCCACGGACAAACCTGCAGCGGGCATTTACATTGCCGGGCTGAATCATCAGCCCGGACCCGGGCCAGCCCCGCGCTTAGGGACTGCGAACTTCCCGCTTATTGATAGCATTATAGTTATCTTAAGTCAATGGTACTTTAGTTCCAGAACTACATTTTTGAGAAGACGCAAACGCACGGCTACACCGGGGGGGGGGTGAACCCGCCCGCCCTACATTTTTGAGGAGACGAAAACCTACGGCCACACCGGGGGCGTGTGAATCCGCCCCCCTACGGGGAGACCGACGGAATGATATGGAGCGGTCGTTCGGGGACGGGGCGGGCTTCCGATAGAAGAAGCATGGTCCCGCGACGCGGGATGGTTGGTGGAACGGTTTCGCCGGGAAGTGATTCACCGTGAGATTTCCAGAGTTCTTTGTCCTCCAACTCTCTGGCAACCGCGCGGTGCGAAAAACACCGCGAAGGACGAGTGTTGCTTGACAACGCCTTCGTTCTTATCGAGGGCCACCCATCCGAAATCGCATACCTTCGGAAAAGGCTGCACGACCCGTCAGTCATCCAATCCGCGCGTAAGTTCATCTCAGCTGGCACGTTTAAAGCACTCCCAAGAAAACCCACCTCGGTCATCGTCTATGAAAATGGCGTCGTCCACGATCTTTGTTATGACGCCTACATCACCGGGATGGATCCGCAGGCGGTCGAAACTCGAGTAGGTCCACCCAATCGTCCGATCATCCGGACTGAAGACCACTTTGTCGCCGATTTTGAAGGGATTGACGCGCTCGTTCATTTTTTGTAGTTCCTAGTGGTCTGGTATCGGCTTTGGAGCACCAACTGTTCCCGGGCCGGCGGGTGGCCCACCCTTTCCGGGTCTCCGTATTTTCCGGAGTGGCGCTCATGCGTGCCGAGAGGCATTCTACCACTCTGTGAGGTAACCGCACGGTACCGGTTTTAGGGGTGGCCCATCCTTCGCGGGGTATGCGAAGGGTGGGGCTTTTCGGCTCCGGTTTCGGGTTGCGGCCCCGCCTTATGCCTCTGGGACTCAAGCGCTATTATGGCCAGCACGATCTGCACTACATTACTTTCACTTGCTACCGCCGCGCGGCGCTGCTGCGATCGGTGCGCGCGCGCAATTTGTTTGTCAAAGTTCTCGGACAAGTCCGCGATGCTTACGGCTTTGCCTTGGTGGGATTTGTGGTGATGCCCGAACACGTCCACTTGTTGATCGGCGAGCCGGCCAAAGGCACACCTTCGACGGTGCTGCAAGTGCTCAAGCAGAGAGTCGCGCGTATTCTGCGCCGGCGGAGGCGCGCCGCGGGGCAATTGCAGTTTCGATTTGGCTACGAGGATGCGCTGCCGCAGTTCTGGCAGCGGCGCTTCTATGATTTCAATGTCTGGAGCCGCAAGAAGCGCATCGAGAAGCTGGGTTACATGCACATGAATCCGGTGAAGCGCGGGTTGGTCGGCTCGCCGGGGAATTGGCTGTGGAGTTCGTATGCGTGGTACGAGGGAAGGGACGATGGATTAATTCGCATTGATCCGGTGTGAACGGAGGAACAAGGAGGAAGAAAAAGCGGGGCCGGACTGCGGGGCCGAAAAGCCCCACCCTTCGCAAACACCGCGAAGGATGGGCCACCCCGAAAGGCAACACCATCGGAAGGCGTCGGGCACCGGCTATGGACGAGCCGAGATACAAAGCGGGGCCGAACTGCGGGGCCGAAAAGCCCCACCCTTCGCAGACACCGCGAAGGATGGGCCACCCCTAAAGGCAAAAGCCACGAAAAGCGTGGGCCACCCACCCACGGCGAATAGACAACCTCAAAAGCGGGGCCGAGAGCGCCAATGCAGAACCGAAAGGCCTCAGGTCTGAAGACCTGAGCTACATCTATTTCAAAATCCAGTCGGTGGGGGGGCCTATGAATTGGAAGCCGTAGAGTTGGCCTGGGGTGTTGGGCCAGTCGATGCGGACGGTCATGGCTTTGCCTGTGAATTGCTGGCGTTGCGAGATGTGAAAGACGTCGATGGTCGAGTTCATGGCTAGATTTTCGCTGCAGGGGCAGCAGAAGCCGTGGGCGCTGACGTTTTCGGTGATTGTGACGCACTCGAAGGGGCGGCCTTTGGAATCGATGCCGCGGAGTTTTAGGGAGATGCGCAGGCGGATGCGCGGTTCGCAGCGGCGATCGGGACGATCTACGCCGGTGGCTTTGGCTAGGCAGGCTTGCAGGGATTCGAAATTTACCGGCTTTTGGAAATAGGCTTTGGCACCGAGATTTTCGCAGAAGTCTTTGTAGCGGGCGGCGGATTCGCCGCTGACGATGAAGATGGGGATGAGTTGCGTGAAGCTGAGGGAGGAGAGAGTCTGGCAGATTTCGAAGCCGGAAAATTTGGGCATCATGAGATCGAGGAGGATGGCGTCGGGCTTGTGGCTGAGCGCGAGGGCCAGGGCTTCTTCGGGGACGCCGGTGTCGACGATGTCGTAGGTGTCTTGCAGGCGGAAGCGCATGACTTTGCGGACGGATTCATCGTCGTCGATGATCAGCAGGCGCGGCATCATGGCTCCTTTCCGTGGGTAGCGGCCGAGTAGTGCGGCGCTTAGATCCTTAGTCCGCCTAGGCGGACTCAGGATGACAGCCAAACAACAATGCAAAATGCCGGGCTAGAGAACGATTGTCAGAACGCGAATCACTAGCCTCAGCGGCTAAAGCCGTACTGCTTTTGCGAGCCTTTCGGCACGACTGAAGTCGTGCCCTGACAAAGCGCATCGCTTTCCTGGCGCGCGGCCAGGCGCTACATACGGCGCCACATACGGCGCTACAACGCGCGCGATCGGAAGCAGGGTTGATGATCACGAGCGGCGATCGGCATTGGCGAATTTTTGCGCCAGGGATTCTTCGACGCGGCGGAGAAGGACGTCACGCGTGAAGGGCTTGCGCAGTATGAACATGCCGGGATTCAGGACGCCGTGAGTGACGATGGCGCCGTCGGGATAGCCGGACATGTAGAGGATTTTCATGTCCGGACGGAGGGCGCCCAATTTTTCGGCGAGAGCGCGGCCGCTCATGCCGGGCATGACCACGTCGGTCAAGAGCAGATCGATCGGGGCTTCGGATTTGGCGGCGACGGCAAGAGCGGTCTGAGCGTCGCGGGCTTCGAGGACGGTGTAGCCCTGGCTCTTCAGAGTGGTGCGCGTGAGTTTGCGGAGAGATTCTTCGTCTTCGACGAGCAAGATTGTGGCGGCGCTGTGCGCGGCTGCGGCGGACGGCTCTGGCGATTCGGAAGATTCTTCGGCGACGTCTTCGGCTAACGGTAGATAAATTTTGAATTCAGTTCCCTTCCCGACTTCGCTGTCCACCCAAATGTAGCCGCCGCTTTGCTTGATGACGCCGTAGACGGTGGCGAGGCCGAGGCCGGTGCCCTTGCCTTTTTCCTTGGTGGTGAAGAAGGGCTCGAAGATGTGGGATTGCAGGTCGGCGTCCATGCCGCAGCCGGTGTCGGTTACTTTAATTAAAATGTACTGGCCGGGAACTACATACCGGAAACGAGTGCGGTCGGCTTCCGTGAGCTGAGCGTTCCTGGTCTCGATGCGCAGCTTGCCGCCCTGCTGCATGGCGTCGCGGGCATTGACGGCGAGATTGAGAATGACTTGCTCGAGCTGGCTGCGATCGGCTTTGACGCGGCCGAGATGGCGCGAGAGCGAAATCTGGAGTTCGATATCTTCGCCGATGAGGCGGCGGAGCATTTTCTCGACGTCGCTGAGGACGGCGTTGGCATCGAGGACCTTGGGCTCGAGAACCTGCTTGCGGCTGAAGGCGAGAAGCTGCTGAGTGAGGGCGGCGGCGCGATTGCCGGCGGTTTGAATTTCGTCCACGGCTTCGCGCATGGGATCGGTCGGAGACATGCGCTGCTGAATGGCTTCGGCATAGCCGATGATTACGCCCAGGAGATTATTGAAATCGTGCGCGATGCCTCCCGAGAGGCGGCCTACGGCTTCGAGTTTTTGCGAAAGGGAGAGCTGCTCTTCGAGCAGCTTGCGCTCGGTGATGTCGCGATTGACGACCACGAGCTTTTCGACATCGCCGGCGTCATTTTTGACGGCGCTGGCGGTGGACTCGAGAGTGAGCCAGCGGCCATCTTTATGACGGATGCGGTATTCGATGCGACGGCCCTCGCCTGTGCGGCGGGTTTCGAGCGCGGCTTCCATTACTTTTCTGTGATCGTCGGGATGGATTTGCTCGAAGGAGGAGGTATCTGCAAGCTCTTCCTGCGAATAGCCGAGGATGGTGACGTAGGAAGGGCTGTTGTAGATGCGGCGGCCGCTGACGTCTACTAGCGCGATCATGTCGGCGGCATTTTCGCTGATCAGGCGAAAGAGCTCTTCGCGTTCGGCCAGACGCTTGCGGAAGCGGTGAATCGTTAGCTGTTGGAAGAGGACGTAGAGATCGAAAAGCAGCACGACGCCGATCAGGCCGCGAATGCCGATGCTGGTGCTGATGGAATAAAAATTCGATACGCCGGGAATCATCATCGGCAGCGCGATGAGCACGATTCCGGCGGTGAGCAGGAGCGTGACGATGATGCTCGAGGAGGAGAGCCACCACTGGCGGCGCTCGATGCGGCCCGAGGCGGCCGGGATGCTGGGGGCTGAGTTCTCCGGAGTGCGTTTGGTCGAAATCACTGGATGCCTTTGCGAAGCGGCTGCGGGCTTGACCATTCTTGTACGCCCGGTGTCGCTCCAATCGCTTGTATCTATAAGGATAATTCAGTAGCCCGGCGCGCGGGGCGCGCGTGCATGCGTCCATGCTGTACTAGATACGGTGGCGGGCAGGGCGGGAGCGGAGGGCTGCTTTGGAAACGAAGCAGGGTTAGGTGCTGATGGGAGAGTGAGTTACGCGGGAGTATTGGCGCTTCGGGCACGCGGCGTGGCGCGCCGAGGACAAGAACTCAACCCAAAGATGTTTCGCGCGGCTGAATCGAGTTGCTTCAGGGGCTCAAGAGTGAGTGAGAACGCGCTAAGACGAACCTCAGCGGCTGAAGCCGTCTAGTTTTGGCGGCTTTTGCGGCATGACTAAAGAGTTTGTGTCGCAACTGGATCTCGATGCCGAGAATCGAGAGCCTCTGTGCTTTGAGCGTTTCGGTTTCGCTGCACCGCCCGATCCGGCGTGCTTAGCTGCGTTGCAAAGCGTGCAGCCGGGTCAAGTTGTAGGCCAGAGCCATCAACAAGAACTCCACGTTCACTCCCGGAAGCCCGCGACGATAAAATCTGCGCATCCCGCGATGTTCTTTCAGTGTTCCGAAGACCGGCTCGATCATCCCTTTGCGCCGTTCGTAGAGCCGCCGCCCGGCCGGGGAGCGCAACCGCCGCCGCACGCGTTTCAGTCCCGCATGACAGATGCGCGCCGCTCCTGCTACCCGCCGGCCTTGTTTCATCTCCCGTGCCAACACCGAGTCCGGAACGTACAACTCC
The DNA here is from genome assembly GCA_963812645.1 of uncultured Acidobacteriota bacterium. GTDB lineage: Bacteria > Acidobacteriota > Terriglobia > Acidiferrales > UBA7541 > Palsa-147. Next base: position 1,741,920 of record CAWEVU010000004.1, on the reverse strand, counting down.
ACTCCTCGCGCTTCCATCGTTTCCACATTCTCGTTGGAATAAAATCCTGCGTCGGCCAGCACTTTCTGTGGACGCCGCCCGCAGCGTTGCTCGGCTTCCTCTACCAGCGGCACCAGACTGGCGTAATCATGCGCCGCCTGCGTCACCCGCGCGGCCACAATCAGCCCGTCTTCACTCACCATGGCCTCGGCCGTGTAACCCAGCACGAACCCATCGCGGCTGTGCAGAAAGCGGCTGTCCGCATCGGTGCGCGATATCTTCTTCTGCCCGCTCTTGCGCAACTTCTGCAACTCCCCGGGAATTTCCGCCAGCCGCTGTTGCACGCGCTCCATCTCCACCACCACGCCGCCCGGATTTTCGTCGCCCTCCATCGCCGCCAAGGCCCGTTCCCACTGGCGTACCTGCCGCCGCTTGCGCGCCCGCTCCGCCCGTAGCCCCGCTGCGCTGAGCACGCGATCCCGCGAGGCGTTCGCTTTCACCCGCGTCGAATCCGTCGCCACCACTCCCAATTTCCCCAGCCCCGCCGCCTGCAGTTGCTCCAACACCGCCGTGAACAGATCATTCACTCGCCGCCCGTGCCGCCGCAGGAACTCGCAGAGGGTCTTGTGATCCGGCTCCGCTCCCCCGGCCAAATAGCGAAATCCCAAGTCTTCCTTGCTGCGCTGTTCCAGCTTGCGCGACGAGCGCACTCCCAAGGCAAATCCATAGAGCAGCACCTTCAGCAGCATCGCCGGATGGTAGGGACGCTGTCCCTCGTCGCTGTAAACCGACTCCCATTCCCGCAGATCCTGCCTCTCGACCATCGCGCTGATCAGAAATACCAGATGCTTCTCACTCAGCACGTCCCGCACATGCGCGGGCAGCAGCGCTGCTTGCTCCGGACTGTAATCTTGAAAGGGCATCGAGGCTCACCTCCGCCCTCTTTTTGCACCATCTCACCGCGTTTTACAATTTCAAAACGCTGAGTTGCGACACAAACTCTGAAGTCATGCCCTGACAAAACTTCTCATCTTGCGCACCAGGATCACGTGGAACAGCCGGAGGCGTTGAAAACGTTTCGTGCGGCGGGGCGTCTATCAGGGGAGCACAAGGGGGTGCGCATGAGGCGGTGGCTGATTATTTTATTGCTCGCGGCGTGTTCGCCCGCGTTTGCGCAGGAGGCGATGTTTCGCGGAAATGCGACGCATACGGGCGTTTATGACGGGCCCGGCGTGACGCAATTCACGAAGATCAAGTGGCAGTTTCACACCGACGGTCCGGTGATTTCTTCGCCGGTGATTGCGGGCGGAGTGCTTTTTGTGGGCAGCAGCGATCATTTTCTTTATGCGCTGGATGCGGGGAGCGGCGTCTTTAAATGGAAATTCAAGGCGGAGAGCCGCATTACTTCTTCGCCGGCGGTTTCGGCGGGGCTCGTTTTGTTCGGCAGCTATGACGGCAATTTTTATGCGCTGGACGCGGCGAGCGGGAAATTGAAATGGCGCTTTCAGACCGAGGGCGAGCGGCGCTTTGCGGGCAAGCATCTGCACGGCTCATTGCCGGCGAGCGAATTGATGCCGGACCCGTTTGATTTTTACTTGTCGTCGCCGGTGATTTCCGGCGGGGCGGTTTATTTTGGCAGCGGGGATACGAATATTTACGCTTTGGATCTGGCGACGGGAAAATTGAAATGGAAATTCAAGACTGGGGATGTGGTGCATGCTTCGCCGGCGATTGCGGATGGAGTTTTGTACGTGGGGAGCTGGGACAGTTATTTTTATGCGCTGGATGCGGCGACCGGAGCGGAAAAGTGGCGATTCAAGACCGGCGAAGATCATGACATCGCAAACCAGCAAGGGATACAAGCTTCGGCGGCGGTGATGGATGGCGTGGTTTATTTCGGCTGCCGGGATTCAAATTTTTATGCCGTGGATGCGGCTACCGGAAAGCAGCGCTGGGCTTTTTCGAATCATGGATCGTGGGTGATTGGATCGGCGGCGGTGCGCGACGGGAAGGTTTTCTTCGCGACTTCGGATTCGGGGATGTTTTATGAACTGGATGCGAAGTCGGGGGCCGCGGTGTTTTCGCTCGATTTCAAGCATTGGCCGATGTTTTCTTCGCCGGCGTTGGTGGGAGATTTTGCGTTCTTCGGATCGAATCAGGGGCGGCTTTATGCGATTGATTTGAAAGGGCGGAAGATTGCTTGGACGTTTGAGACCGATGGAGCGAAGAAGACTGGGGATGTGTTTACGAAGGCCGATGGGTCACCGAATTATGAGGCGGCGTTTGTGGACTTCTTCTATGACGATATGGTTTCGGGCGTGCAGAAGATGATGGCTTTGGGGACGGTGCTTTCATCGCCAGTGGTGCAGGGTGGAGTGATTTATTTTGGGAGTGCGGATGGGAATGTGTACGCGTTGATGTAATCGTAATCGAGACGCACGCGCAAGCGTGGTCCCACCGTAGGGCCAGGCTTTACGCCGGGCCTCTTCGTGCTTGATCGCCGACGAAGCCTCGATATTGCGCGCACCAATCCTTCTCATTAAAGTGTTTCTCCGGCACGCGACAATTCTGCCGTGAATGTTCGCCGTGCCCGGCCCGGCTAAAGCGCGGGCCCTACGTTCAGACCTTACGTGAATCCAGTCACGCATTTTTTCACCGGTTGGGTGGTGGCGAATAGCGCGCCTTCGTTGAATACGAAGGAACGCTGCATGATCACGCTTGCCGGCGTAATTCCAGATATTGACGGCCTGGGGATCATTCCGGAATTGCTGACGCGACATTCGGAGCATCCGCTGCTGTGGTTTTCGGACTACCACCATCAGCTGCACAATCTCGCGTTTGGATTGCTAGTGACGGCAGTGGCGTTCGGCTTGGCGAAGCAGAAATGGAAAACGGGGCTGTTGGTGCTGTTAAGTTTTCACCTGCACTTATTCGAAGATTTGATCGGGGCGCGCGGGCCGGATGGCGATCAGTGGCCAATTCCCTATCTTTGGCCCTTCTCGCACGGCGGCGGGCTGACTTGGAGCGGGCAATGGGCTCTGAATGCCTGGCCGAATTTTGCGATTACGATTTGCCTTCTTTTGATGACTTTTTACCTCGCATGGTCGAGGGGATATTCGCCACTCGAGATGGTTTCGGCGCGCGCTGATAAGGCCTTTGTTGCAACGCTTCGGCGCAGATTTCCACGAGAAGTGGAATGACGGCACTATGGGCCGAACTGCGGGAGGGTCTGAAGACCCTCCCCTACGAAACCTTTAGAACTATTTTTCCGAATTGCTCGCGATTTTCCAGGCGGGCGTGGGCTTCGGCGGCTTTTTCTAGCGGATAGATTTTGTCGATTACTGGATTCAGGATGCCTCGGTTTACCAACTCCAGGACGGAATAGAGTTCGGCTTTGCTGCCCATGAAGCTGCCAAGCAGGCTCAATTGGCGGCTGAATAGGAAGCGCAGATCCAGGTGGACATCGTAGCCGGTGGTATTGCCGCAGGTGACCAAGCGGCCGCCGGGAGTTAGCGAGGCTACGCTTTGGTCCCAGGTGGCTGCGCCTACGTGTTCGAAGACTACGTCGGCGCCGCGGCGATTGGTTAGGTGTCTGACTTCTTCGTGGATTTTGTGCGTGGAGTGATTGATGGTTTCGTCGGCGCCGAGTTTTTTGGCCAGTTGCAGCTTTTCTTCGCTGCCAGCGGTGGCGATTACGCGGGCGCTCATCGCTTTCGCGATTTGAATGGCGGCGCTGCCTACGCCGCTGCCCGCTGCGAGAACCACCACCGTTTCGCCAACGATGAGGCGAGCGCGCGTGATTAGCATGTGCCACGCGGTGAGAAAGACGAGCGGGATCGCGGCGGCTTCTTCGAAGCTCAGGCGCGCGGGCATCGGGACTACATTCACTTCAGGCGAACGGACGAATTCGGCGCAGCCGCCGGGATGCGGTTCGCCGAAGAGGCCGTATTGGCGGCAGAGATTGTCGTTGCCGGATAGGCACTGCGCGCATTGGCCACAGGAGATGCCGGGATTGAGGATTACTTTGTCGCCGGGCTTCACGCGCGTGACGTTGGCGCCGATTTTGGCGACTTCGCCGGAGATGTCGCTGCCGGGGATGTGCGGCAGCGGAATTTTGCGGCCGGGGATGCCTTTGCGGACCCAGAGATCGAGATGATTGAGCGCGCAGGCGCGTACGCGCACGAGGACATCGTTCGCGCCGATGGCGGGTTCGGGGACATCGGTGTAGCGCAGGACTTCCGGGCCGCCGTGTTCAGAGAAGATGATGGCTTTCATTGTGCGACGAAAAAGTAGCACCGCAACCTGACGATGTAAATCCTTGCGCAGTTTGTTAGGCACGCGCAAGATGCGAAGATGCGGTTGCTGTTGCGATGCTGGGCGCTCGGGGTTGCTGTCGCGCTTCTGGTGGGGGCTGCGGCTCTCTTCGCGACTGGAAGACTCGCGGATTTTGCCTTCATGCTGATGTCTCCGGCTCTATCGTTGACTGACTGGCTCTTCGGGTCAGTTATCGCGACATCTGACAGCGGCCCAGTTAATTTCATCGCTCTTGTACTTGCCGGGTGCCTTCTGAACATGGCATTTTGCACTGGCTTCTTCTTCCTAGTGTTCAAAGTAGGAGAATTAGTCCGGCGAAAGACGACGCTTAGAACGCCGCCGGAGAACCGCCAAGCATAACCTCGATGCGCTGATCAGTTCGGGTCCGCGTGTGTGGAGAAGCTACTTCGAGAAGATGTGAAGCTCTTGTTTGGCCCGGTAGGCTTCTTCGGCGCGCAGGTCTGGATATGCCAACCTTCTGCAGAGAAGGCCTGTCACGATTCCCGTCGCGATCAACACGGGAACAGCCGCCCAGATTGAAGACTTAGCTCCGAAGAGTGCGATTAACTGGAAAAACAGACAAGCCGGCAACCATTGGCACCTCTGCGGCGACCAGTTCGCTTTGCGCGCTTTATCCGCGTAGCTGATCGCGGTGCAGAAAACGAAAAGGCCCAGCACGCTCATGGAGGCACAGAACTGACCCCTAGCCTCGAGAATGCCAACCGGTTTGTGCCGGTCGTAGAGAAGCCAACACACGCCCCCTACGGATGCCAGGCTTCCGACGAACAGAAGTACCTTCTCGGATGTTGATAGTTCTCGCATTTCTCGAGTGGGTTTAATTCTATGCTTGTCGCGTGGCCGATGCAATTGTCGAGCGGCGGCAGCGAGAAACTTGACAGAGGGGATGGCGAGTTTTAACCCTGCGCGACAAGGGGCGGAGCTGCAACGCACGGGAAATCAAGGCGTCGGCGGACGAGGTTGAGCGCGACGAGAGCGATTAGAGGAAACCCAGTGATCCACTGAAGCACCGAGCCCGTATTCGCTATATATCCGGCAAACGTGATGCTCAATCTTAATCCCTCGGAGACCCCCGGAAACTGCGGCATCGAAAGCGCGAGGAAGTAGAGAATCTCAGCAGGAAATAAGGCGTTGCAAATTGTCAAACCTTGCTTTCTCAGCTGCCAGAGTCGAATACCGGCAATGGCCAGTGCGATTTCAAACACGAGATTCATTGCGATCATCGTCCAGAAAGCCGGAAAGAAATAAGGAGCCTCCGAAAAGCCCTTCAGTTCGCTCATCCCGACGGTAATCGCGTCGAAGACCGTAAAAAGCGCACCGGAGCCCGCGAAAAGAACATTGGCGGCACCGAACGATCGGAACAGGAGGGACGGCCATTTGGCGGGTTGCATTCCGGTGCTCCAAAGCCGCTTACTCAAGACGAGCTAATACTAAATCGCATCCTAGCACCGAACTCCGCTAGGTGCGACAGAATCGGCGAAGCGGCCCGCGCCCAAGTGTATTGAAATCGACGGCTAAGAATTGACAGCGGGTGGCGCGAGTTCTAACCTTGCAAAAGGGCCGAAAACCGGGCGGGACTAAAGGCCCGCCCCTACGACGGCGCAGCACCGACCACATTTATGGACCTGTTTGAAGAGATCGTGAGGATGAGGCGCGAGGGCCGGCGCGGGGCCTTGGCTACCATTGTGCATACGAATGGGTCGATTCCTTCGTTTGAGAGTTCGCGGATGTTGGTGCGCGAGGATGGATCGATTGCCGGGACGATTGGCGGCGGGTGCGTGGAGGCGGAGGTTTGGGCTGCGGCTAAGGACGTGATGAAGGCGGAATTGCCGCGGAAGATGACATTTAATTTGAATAATGAGGCGGCTTACGATTCGGGATTGATTTGCGGAGGGACTTTGGAGATTTTCGTCGAGCCGATTTTGCCGCAGCCGCGGCTTTTTCTTTTTGGCGGCGGGCATGTTTCTACCGCCGTCGCGCGGGTGGCTTCGCTGGCCGGATTTTGGATTGGGATTGTGGATGACCGCGAGAGCTTTGCGAACGCGGAGCGATTTCCAATGGCCGGGGAGATTTACACGAGTTATGAGGATGCGTTTGCGAAAATCCGGCCGAATGCTTCGACTTATCTGGTGATCGTCACGCGCGGGCATAAAGACGATATGCGAGTGCTGGAATGGGCGGTGGAGACCGAGGCGCGTTATGTCGGGATGATTGGGAGCAAGCGCAAGGTGCTGGCGGTTTATAAGGCGCTCGAGAAGTCCGGGATTCCGGCGGAGAAATTTGAGGGCGTGTTTGCGCCGGTGGGACTCGAGATTGGGGCGCTGACGCCAGAAGAGATCGCCGTGAGCATCACGGCGGAATTGATTGCTGTGCGGCGGAAGGCTGAGAACCTTACGCACAAATCCGCGGGGCTGAAGGCTCTGGCTCACTCTGAGCGCGATTGAATCGATCCGGGACACGCGAGGCGGGTCACGCGCGTACGAGCAGAGCCGAACACAAAACCTCAGCGGCTGAAGCCGGTTCGATTTGGCGACTTTTCGGCACGGCTGAAGCCGTGCCCTGACAAACCGTGGAACCCGTACACCGGCACAACCGAGTCTGTTATAAAGTCTATGCAGTCCCGCCCATCGATCCGTGGCCGTAGTCGGCGCAAATTCAAATCCTGCGTGGAACCTTCATGATTGCGGCGCTGATTCTTGCGGCTGGTGAATCGCGCAGGATGGGTAGCCCCAAGGCACTGATTCCCTACCATGGTTTGACGTTTGTTGAGCATTTGCTTGCGGCTTCGCGGCATCCGCGGATTGGAGTTACGCGCGTGGTGCTTGGGGCTGGGGCGGACGAAATTCGCGCGAAGTTGCCGCTGAAGGATTCGCAGATTGTGGTGAACGAGGACTGGGAGCGCGGGCCGCTTTCGTCCATTCAGGCGGGACTCCGCAGCTTGCCAGACAATGATATCGAGGCGGCTTTGATTTGCCCCGTGGATCATCCGCTGGTTACTTTGCGGCTTGTTGGAGCGATTATTGGCGCGTTCGATCGATCCGGGAAAGCGATTGTGTTGCCTACTTATTTGGGGCGGCGCGGGCATCCGGTGCTATTTGCTAAGCGCTTGTTTGCGGAATTGATGAGCGCGCCGATGGATGTTGGAGCGCGGGCTGTGGTGCGTGCGCATCCTGACGAGATCGAGCCGGTCGCGACGGAAGAAGAAGGCGTTGTGCTGAATTTGAATGATCCCGGGGCTTTGCAGAGACTTCGATGAGTCCTAGTCGAAGTCGACCTAATTCACAGCGTGCAATCCGGCGGTTGATCGAACGTTTAGATGCTTAGGCCAAACACCGGCCTCAGGATGACATGCAAACAAATCCGGCGGTCGGTTGAACGGTGAGACCCTTCGGCCATACAGCGGCCTCAGGATGACAGTCAAGATTACCGGGCGCTGAGGCTAGCGGAGTTTTGCTGCGACGGCGAGTAGACCATCGTGAGCTAATTGTGCGCCGTGCATTGTGGCTGGAGGCAGGCCGCCTAGTCCTTCTGAGATTTGTTCGTACGTAGTTTTACGGAGTTCCTCCAGAGTCTTTCCTTCGGCCCATTCTGCTACGTAAGAGCTGCAAGCGATCGCCGTTACGCAGCCTTGCGTCTTGAATCTGGCAGCGATCACCTTGCCATTCTCGATTTTCACCGCCAGGCGCAGGATGTCTCCGCAGACGGGATTTGTCACCTCGGCAACCGCCGTTGCATCCAATAGGCCACCAGAGTTACGGGGATTCTTGAAATGGTCGAGGACAGCAGGACTAAACATGGAAACGATTCCCGATTGTACGATGAATGGGGCCCACGGCGATAGAAGTGTGCAAGATTTTTGAAACCGGGATTTTTTCTATAAATCATTGACAGGCGTACAGTTGGAAGGTATTTTGATGCGTCCAGCTGACCTCGGTTCTTGGGACCAAGTAAAAAGTTTGCGCAGTAGCCCTGAGGAGGGCCATCGAATGTTTACACGACATCTCCGCGTGTGGATCGCGCTCGTTGCCGCGGCGTACATGCTGTGCGCGGGATCAGCATACGCGCAAGACGGCAAGCTGAAGATTCATGTGACGCCGAAACAGGCGTACGTATTTGTGGATGGCAAGGCCATCAAGGACGGCAACCAGACGATCTCGCTGCCTGCGGGGAAGCATACGGTCGCCGTCGTTAATTATGGATACAAGATTTCGACGCAGGACGTGAATGTCGATGCGGGCAAGACGACTCCGCTCGACGTGAAGCTCGAAGCCTACGGCGGAAACGTGGGCGGGCCGTGGGGCCGCATTCAGTTCCACGGATCGGATCGCTCGGCGGTGCTGCTCGAGGGCAAGACACCCGACTATTTCGTAGGGCACGTGGACGAATTTAACTGGGATTGGATTTGGAAACAGGAACTGCTGGTCCCGCCTGGGTCGCACAACATCACCGTGACGCGCAATGGGACGGAAGTGTGGTCCGGCACAGTGAATGTTGCGGCGAATCAGAAAGTGATCATCGATCTTTCCAAGAACGGCGCGACGCAGAACAAACCGTGGCCGCGCGGCGAGGCGTTGATGAAGAAGAGCCCGTTGCCGCGGTTCAAGGCGGGGATCGCCAGCGCGACCGTGGTGGTTGCGCCGGTAACGATCGGCGGATTCACGGCTTCAACGACACAGATCAATTGCGGCCAGTCTTCGACTCTCAACTGGAGCGCCAATGACGCCGTAAAGGGCAACATCAGCAACGTCGGCGACGTGGCCACGACGGGCAGCCAGTCCGTTACGCCGCACGCAACGACGACCTACACTTTGACCGAGACGGGACCCGGCGGCGTGGCGACTTCATCGTCCACGGTGAATGTGAATACCGTGGTAGTGGCCAGCCTGGCCGCGAATCCGGCCGAGCTGCACTATCGCAAGATCGGCGAGAAGGTGAAAGTGCAGGACTCGACGACGCTGACCTGGACCACATCGAACGCGGACAACGTCAACATCAACCCGCTCGGCAAAGTGGATCTAAACGGCAGCCAGTCGATCAAGGCCGAGCCGAAGAAGACCGACCTTGGACCGGTGGATGAGACCAACACTTACTCGCTGAATGCCACGAACGTTTGCGGCGGCTCTTCGACGCAGACGGCTTCGGTGCACATCGTCGGCTCGATCGAGCCGGTGCCGACCGTGGTGCTCTACAGCATTTTCTATCCGACGGATTATCCCGATGCGAAGCACCCGACGACTGGATTGCTCAAGAGCCAGTCCACGCACTTGACCGAGCTTGCCGCCGGATTCAAGAAGTATCTCGAATACGATGAAGGCGCGAAGCTTTCGATCACCGCTTATGCGGATCAGCGCGGCAGCAAGAAGCACAACCAGGAACTGAGCGAACGCCGCGTCGAGCGCATCAAGCAATACCTCGTGGATCAGGGCGTGGCCTCGGATAAGGTCGAGACCGCCGCTTACGGCGAGGAACGCAATCTGACCAAGGATGAAGTGAAGGGACTCGAGGAAGCGAATCCGGCCAAGGCCGCCAAGAAGCACTCCAACAAGCGGACCACCTGGCTCGCTTACAATCGCCGCGCGGATGTGGTGCTGCTGCCGTCAGGACAGAAGTCGGCGCAGTATTACCCGAACGATGCTTCCGATGTGGACATCCTCTGGCAGCTAGCGAAGCCGAATATCAAGAAGGTGGAGAAGGAACAGTAACAGGATCAGATTCAAAACGAAGTTGGAGCGCCGGTCCCGCACTTGGGACCGGCGCTTTTTTTTGGTAGCGCCGGCGTCCCTGCCGGCATCTTACGACCGCGGAAGTCAGCGGCGGCCGTAATCATGCGCGGAGCGAAGCGGAAGTTTAAGGGCGCTCGCGAAGTTACGTGGTCCGCCCGCGCCCGCAGCCTAAATCGAAATCTGTCTTCGTCGGATGCCGGCAGAGACGCCGGCGCTACCACGGCGCAGACAAATCGGGCCCCGAAAAATCCGGGGCACGAAGATTTAACGTAAAATTTCGAGAATGAACCGCTACCGCGCCGAAGCCGCCTTGGCAGCCGGCGCCTTGTAGCCGCACTTCGCCGCCTTCTTGAGCGCTTCGATTCCTTCCGCTGCCGTGAGCAACGGCGTAGTCTTCACGCCCTTGCAAGCTCCGCCAGCAGCGAAAGCAATGGCGATCGCCGCGACTTCCACGTTGCTGGGCATATCGATGATGCAAACCGCGTCGTAATCGCCGAACGAAAACCATCCGTTCAGCAATTTCCCTCCAAGATTTTCAATCGGCGTGCGAATCGCATCAAAACGGTTCTGCGGATTCGCCACCAGCTTGTTCCACGACTCTGTGTTGTAAGCGACCTGGGTCAGATAAATTGACATGCGCGTCCTCCTTAAGCGGGCTGGGTAATCCTGCGCGGAGAGTCTCAGAAGGCGCGAGCGGAGTCAAGAGCGCTCGCTCGGCCACCGGTTTGTGTAGCGCCGGCCTTTCAGGCCGGCATCTTACGAGCGCGAACGTAGGCGAGGGATGCATCCCGCGCGGCACGCTGCGTAAGGGACACGGCGCTGCTCGTCACGCAGGAAATCCGCGCGTGAATGGCGAACATGGCGGACTAGCGATCGTCGGATGCCGGCCTGAAAGGGCGGCGCTACATAACCCGCGCGGGTTTCTCGAAGCGAGTCCGCGCACGACCGTCGCCCTCGGGGAATGTCGCGCTCGTAAGATGCCGGCAGGGACGCCGGCGGTACGGGGGCCACGCTACTGCGTGTCGCGCAGGAGCACTACATCCGATTCAGTGTGCGAGCGAACCATGCCGAGGCTCTTGCCGTCGCGCGAGAAGTGAAATGCCTCGATGACTTCCGCGGGGAAATTAGTGATCTGGCGTCCGCGCGAGCCGTCGAGCGGTTGCAGCCAAAGATTTTCAACTCCGTTCGCGCGGATCAAATAAACCAGCGCCTTTCCATCCGGCGAGAAAGCCACATTCCGGCCGATGCGGGGATCAGGATCGATAAGCTGAGTGTGCGGATCCGCTCCAGCATCGAGCGGAACGAGAACCAGTTTCAGTAGATTGCGTGCGGGGTCGTCGGGAGCGAACATCGCAGCTATGAATGCCAGCCGTTTTCCATCCGGAGAAACCGCAACGCGGCGCGCGGCCACGATTGAACGTGGAATAACACTCCCCGGCACAATCTCGGGCGCGCTAGAGCCATCGATGGGCACGCGCCGGATGTTGCCATTGAGCTCCGTATAGTAGACCCACTTCGAATCGGGCGAGCACACTGGCTGCAGATCGAGCTTTCCACTGGACAGTTGTTTCGGGTTTGCCCCGTTTGCATCGGTGCGCCAGACGCTGATTTGATTTCCGCCACCGTGGCCGATCCAGCCCAGAACCAAGGCGCGTCCATCCGCACAAGCGTCCACTCCGGAAATTCCCAACCCGCTGATCAGGACGGTCTTGCCGCCGCCGTCGGCAGTAGTTCGCACCAGGCTGCCGTTTTCAAATAGATAGAAGCCGTTATCAGACCACGAGAAATCGGAAATATCTTTCTCCTGCGGGAGCGCGGGGCTGGGCGGATTCGCGCCGGTGCCGGCAGCGGGAAGCAAATAGAAGCTTCGCGGTGTTTTTTGCTGGACGGTCGCCAGAATTTTAGCATCGGCCGATAGCGTCACTGTCGCGTAGTTGTTGGTGTCCTTGGTGATTTGCTGGAACTGTCCGCCGGGAATCGAGGTCGCGCCGATCTGGAAGCGCGTAAATTCAGTCGATGGGCCCTGATAAAGGCCCAGCAAAGCTCCCCCGCTGGGAAGCCAAACCTGCTTGCGAAGCAGCTTATCCTTGAAGCCGATGGAGGCCTCCGCCTTGCCGGACGCAACGTCCCAGAGGCGGATCGTGCTGAGATCTTCGCCGTTTTGCGCTATGACAGCGGCGACCTGCTTTCCGTCCGGCGACCACACCGGATCCCGCGCATACAAGGGACCCGGCGCGGTGACGAACATTTTTTCGTCCGAGCCATCGGCGTTGGCGGTGAGCAGTTGGTACTTGCCGACGTCGGGATTGTTCGCGCGCATATAGGTCAAGCGCTTGCCGTCGGGAGAAAAGGAGATGTCGGAATCGATGTCATGGACAATCATCTGCGGCGCGCCGCCGAGCACGGGCGCGCGAAACAAATTGAAGGTGTCTTCAACCGCCGTCTCCGCCTTCTGGAAGTAGATGTAGTTTCCATCTGGCGAGAATTCCAGATTTCTATAAATCGCGTCCGTCGGTGCGATCACCTGCGTATCACTGTTGGTGGGCACGTTGCGCAGCCAGAGGCTGGCTTTGCCGGCATCCACCAATTCGCTCAGGATATATTTCCCATCCGGTGAAATCGCCGCCTGGGCCGATTTTCCGTTGTTGGTGATTTGCGAGATGGTGAAATTTTGAAACGGCATGGCTGCGGGCTTCGCGCGCAGCAGTGAATAAACCCCATAGCCCGCGCCGGCGATCAAAATCAGAACTACCACAGCGATGCCCGCAAGCGCTCCTTTGTGCTGCCCGGCGGCTTCCGCGACCACCGAACTGCCCGACGCATGCGCCGCGCGCGCGGCGCTGTCGCTCTTCGCCGCTACGGACATTGACGAATCGCGGGCAACGCTCGCCGCAGGTTGCGTCGCTGAACTGAGTTGCTCCGCCGGTTCGTTCGCGACCGCCACGTTCTTTGCGGATCGCGTGGTATCCAATTCGCGCTTCAGCCGCTTCAGATCGGCGCGCATGTCGGAAGCGTGCTGATAGCGCGTATCGCGATCTTTCTCGAGCGCCTTGCCGATAATGCGCTCGAGCTCCGCGGGAATTTCCGGATTCAGCCGTACCGGCGCAGCGACGGGACGATTCAGAATGGCGTCGAAGATCACTCCGGTCGATTCACCGCGGAACGGTGACACACCGGTGGACATTTCATAGAGCACCACGCCGAAGCTGAAGAGATCGGTTCGCGCATCCACTTCCTTGGCGCGCACTTGCTCGGGCGACATGTACGCAATCGTGCCGACGGCGCTGCCGGGGCTGGTGAGGTTTTCTTCCTTCGTTGGAGGCGAAAGCTGATCTTGCGTGGCGTCACCGCCCACAGCGGGTATTGCTTTGACGCCGACATTCTTCGCGAGCCCGAAATCGAGAATCTTGGCGTGCCCGCGCTTGGTGATGAAAATATTTGCGGGCTTGATGTCGCGGTGGACGATCCCTCGTTCGTGCGCGGCCTCCAGCGCATCCGTCACTTCCAGCGCGATGTCCAGCAAGCGCTCGATTTCCATCGGCCGCCCGAGGATCACGTGCTTGAGCGTCGAGCCTTCGAGCAGCTCCATGCACAGGAACGGCTTGCCCTCGGCTTCGCCGATATCGTAAATCGTGCAAATGTTCGCGTGATTCAGCGCCGAAGCGGCGCGGGCCTCGCGGCGAAAGCGATCCAGAGCGATCGGATCGCGCGCCGTTTCATCCGGCAGGAATTTCAGCGCCACCATGCGGCCCAGTCGCGTGTCTTCCGCCTTGTACACCACGCCCATTCCGCCGCCGCCAAGTTTTTCGAGGATGCGATAGTGCGAGATGGATTCGTTGATCATTCGCCCCGGAACTCGGCGTCATATTAGGTCGCGACACCGTTCAAGTCAACGCGGGCCCAATCGTCCGGCCTTTCCCTAAACTCCCCATCTCCACCAGCCGATAAAGCGGAAGGGAGATTGCGCCAAGTGTGCCCAGTCGGAACAGAATCTCCCGGAATCCAATTGCACCATCGAAAATTGCAGCGTTACTTCCCAAAAGGGGGACGTCATCATGTCCGTGCTAACCGCTCCTCGTGGCACTGAACCCGCGAAAACTAAATCTTCGAAAACCACGCCGCAGGAGCAAAGTCTCAGAGATCTCGGCCTCGATAATCTCGGGCGTGTCTATTGGGATTTGCCCACGGCCGCTCTCTACGAAGAGGCCATTCGCCGCTATGAAGGAACGCTGTGTCATCTCGGCCCGCTGGTTGTGCGCACGGGCCAATACACCGGGCGTTTGCCGCAAGATCGATTCTTCGTGCGCGAGCCTTCCAGCGAACACAACATCTCGTGGGGTCAAGTCAATCGCCCGCTCGATGCCGCGAAATTTGACGCCCTCAAGCACCGCCTCTGCGCCTATCTTCAGGGAAAGGACATCTTCATTCAGAACTGCTACGCGGGGGCGGACGAACAATATCGCATTCCCATTCGCGTGGTCAGCGAGCGGGCCTGGGCCGCCCTGTTCGCCCGCACCATGTTTATCCGGGAGTTGGACGAGGAAAAGCTGGCGCAACACGTTCCAGAATTTACCGTCCTGCACGCCCCGGATTTTCACGCGGACCCGGCCGTTGACGGCACGCACTCGGAAGCATTCGTGCTGCTGCACTTCGGAAAGAAGCTGATTCTGATCGGCGGCACCGCCTATGCCGGCGAAATCAAGAAATCCATTTTCGCGGTGATGAATTACCTGCTTCCGCAAAAAGGCGTGATGGCCATGCACTGTTCGGCGAACTACGGCAGCGATGAAAACGACGTGGCCATTTTCTTCGGCTTGTCCGGCACGGGCAAAACGACTCTCTCCGCCGATCCCGATCGCACATTGATCGGCGACGACGAACATGGCTGGAGCGAAAACGGTGCCTTCAATTTCGAAGGCGGATGCTATGCCAAAGTCATCCGCCTATCGCCCGCAGGCGAGCCCGAGATTTACGAAAGCACGCGGCGCTTCGGCACCGTCCTTGAAAATGTAACCATGGACACGCGCACGCGGCACGTCGATCTGAACGACGCCTCGCTCACCGAAAACACCCGCGCCGCTTATCCCATCACACACATTCCCAACATGACCCGCACCGGCAAGGCCGGACATCCCAAACACATCATCATGCTCACCTGCGATGCTTTTGGCGTTCTTCCGCCGTTGTCGCGTCTCACCTCCGCACAGGCGATGTATCATTTTATTTCCGGGTACACCGCGAAAATTGCGGGCACTGAGTCGGGAATCAAAGAGCCGCAGGCGACTTTCAGCACGTGTTTTGGCGCGCCCTTCATGGCGCTGCCCCCGACGGTTTATGCCAAATTGCTCGGCGAAAAACTCGCCAAGCACAATGTGGATGTCTGGCTGGTGAATACCGGCTGGAGCGGTGGCGCTTACGGACAGGGCCAAAGAATCAAACTCGAATTCACCCGCGCGATGGTGAAGGCGGTTCTATCCGGCGCGCTCAAGGATGCGGCTACAAACCTCGATCCGACTTTTGGATTTGCCGTGCCGGGATCGTGCCCGGGCGTGCCGGATGAAATTATGAACGCGCGCGACGCCTGGAAGGACAAGACCGCCTATGACCGCAAGGCCCGCGAACTGGCGGTAATGTTCGTGAACAATTTCACAGAAAATGCCAGCGACGCCTCGACCGAGATCAAAAAGGCCGGCCCAAAACTCCACATCTAGAATTCAACTACGTATCGGAGTTTATTTCCGGCCACGACTTTGCCGCTCACGCAACAAAGTCGAAAAGTCGTCATCCTGAGCGAAGCTAAGGATCTAAGCGTCCAAAGTCGGCATCGACTTGCGCCAATACATTTGTCGAGTGCGCACGCTCTGGCCTACTTGCCGCACAGGCCCTACAATTCCGAACGCGCGAACGAATCCACACTTCGGAAAGGCGCCGCCATGACTGACATCACTCGCCTGTTTCAAGCCTTCCTCGCTCCCGCTCTCTTCGTATCCGCCACTTCCCTGCTCATCCTCTCGATCAACGTCCGGCTGATGGGCATCGTCAGCCGCCTGCGGCAATTCATTCACGCCAAGCACGACGCCGCCAAGAATGACCGCTTACAGGAAGCCGAAGCCTACACAGCACAAATCACCGCGATCGAAAAGCGCGCCGCCATGATTCAACGCTGCTTCCTTCTGGTACTCATCTCTCTCGCCGGAACGATCTCATCCTGCCTGTTGCTGGGCTTTGGTCTTTACTGGGAGCATGCCGCGATCTCTGCCGCAATAGTTTTTGTTCTCGCCATGATCTCCTTGCTCGCCGGAACCTACTATTACATCCGCGAGGTCTTCGTAGCCCTCAGTTCGGTCCGCGACGAGGCCCGCGATGTACGCTTCATGGATCTCGGCCCGCTACCCGAGATTCGCAACCACCATCCGCTGTGAGTCGTCGCGCGGTCTGAGACACCCTCTGCTTCTCGACCATCGTTCCCGACCGTTAAGACCTTCAATGAACCCGATCAGATGGCAGCACCTAGTAGGGGAGAGTCTTTAGACTCTCCCGGGGTTCGGCCCCTGGTACGTTGCTAAGGCCGGGACGCGGAAGATGGTCGCGTACGTCAAAAGCGCTCGTGTGTATTTCGAGTGCTGCCGGGTAGAATCTTGGGGGTCATGACGCGCGGTGCCGGCAAATTCGAGGAACGCATTGTGTCGCTAGCGCCGAACGCGACTTCCATCTTATTCGCGATCGGCGCGCGGCGCAGCGTGGTGGGCGTCAGCAAATGGTGCGGCGAAGTTGCGCCTGTGGGGCGATTGGCGCGGGTCGGAGATTGCTGGAAGCTGGATATTCGCGAAGTCGCGGCTCTGCGGCCTACCTTAGTCGTGGGCTCCGTTCCCTTCCGGCCGGAAGTCGTCGCGGAGTTGTTGAAGCTGCCCGCAGCGTTCGTCGCGCTCAATCCTCGGAGTCTGAAAGATATTTACGCGGATGTCCGGCGGCTCGGCGGACTGGTGAATCGGCGCGCCGTCGCCGAAAAAGTGATCTCGCGAATGAAGAAGCATTTTGCGGCGATCCGCCGGCTCGCGTCGCGCACGAAAACGCGGCCGCGAGTCTATGCCGAAGCCTGGCCGAATCCGCGCATCAGTTCCCCGCCCTGGGTGGCGGAGCTTGTGAATCTCGCGGGCGGAAAAATGATCGTGCCGGCTGGCGAACGCGTAAGTGACGCGCAAGTCGCAAAGGCCGCGCCGGCCGTAATTATTCTCGCGTGGACGGCGACGGGCCAGCGCGCCGATCTGCGACGGACCCTCGAAAATCCGCGCTGGCGAGCCGTACCCGCGACCAAAAACCGGCGCGTCGTCGTCATTCGCGACGAGCTGCTGAATACGCCGGGTCCGCCGCTCATCGCCGGCGCTCGCGCTCTTCTGCGTGCCATTCATCCCGAGCTTACGCAATGAAGCCTCGGCGCCCGAAGAAGCAGCCACGCTCCAGCCCTCGAGAACGACTGGTCGTGGTTGCCGCCGTGATCGAATCGCAGGGGCGAATTCTCGCCTGCCAGCGCCGTAAGAAGGATGCGTTCGGGCTCAAATGGGAATTCCCCGGCGGCAAGGTTCAGCCCGGTGAACAGCCCGCGCAAGCCCTCGCCCGCGAGCTGAAAGAAGAGCTGGGCGTCGAAGCCACAATCGTTGAAGAGGTCTATCGCACTCGCCATCGCTATGCGGAGATGGCTCGCGAGATCGAATTAATTTTCTTCACAGCTCGCGCCAACGAAAAGCTAATGCGTAATCTCGCTTTCGAGGAGATGCGCTGGGTCCGCCCGGAAGATTTGGCGGAGCTTGATTTCCTGCCCGCGGATCGCGAATTCGTGGCAAAGGTTGCGAGTCGGGCTGCGCGACGAACGTAGGCTTTGCTCAGGCGGTAATTCCACGCTCCGTACCATATGAATGTGCCACTGATTGAGCTAGAGTGCGGCCGGAAAAATTCGCGATGGAATCTTCCGCCGAATTCGAGCTTCGGTTCGCCTCTTCCGGCCGTTCAAGCCGGCCCCGGGGGCCACTTTCTGATCGATACTCGAAAACGCACAGAAATCGCCGTAACTCACTGAAACAAAAGGAGCGAGGCCATTTCTATCCGACACAAAATGGCACCCTTTGGCCTCCGCTTTTGACCGCAAGTGCTGTACCGGCTCGGATTGCGACCTTCGGATGGCGCATCTTCGATACGCCCTTTCACTGCCGATTTCCACCGCGATTCGCATTCGTGATATATTCTTTGCGATGATTTTCGGTCAGCCCGCACGCTGACAGGAGCAAAGATGGCATCGAAAGTTAGCCGGGCGGTCATGGAGCCCGACACCGAG
Source organism: uncultured Acidobacteriota bacterium (assembly GCA_963812645.1). Taxonomy (GTDB): domain Bacteria; phylum Acidobacteriota; class Terriglobia; order Acidiferrales; family UBA7541; genus Palsa-147. The sequence goes on along the minus strand of CAWEVU010000004.1, from coordinate 1,723,557 downwards.
AAACCCGCCTATTCGAACGAACTGCTGATTGGCCTCTATACCGCGGTACTAAAGTGCCGGATGTGCGATGAAAAGGCGCGTATCCTCTTTCGCCAGAGCAAGTTCGGCGGAAACTTCTATTCCGGAGTGGGCCAGGAAGCTACCGAGGTCGGCGCCGCCTATACCCTCCGCAAAGACGACTGGATCGCTCCCTCGCACCGCGACTGGACCTCCAACATCATCAAAGGCGCGCCGTTGAAGTTCTGCTTTGCCCAGCTTTTTGCTAAGGCGACCAGCACGGACCGCGGGCGTTCCTCCCCGGCGCACATGGGCTACCCCGAACTGAATGTGATTACCCCGGCGAGCAGCATTGCCGGGCAATTGGCTGTCGGGACGGGCGTGGCGTTCGGGCTGAAGCGGCTCGGCAAGGATTCCGTCGTCGTCTCGTTCTTTGGTGATGGCGCGACGAGCATCGGCGGCTTCCACGAGGCGCTCAATTTTGCCGGCGTGCATAAGCTACCGATCATATACGTCTGCCAGAACAACCTCTGGGCCGAATCGGTGCCGTTGCGCTTGCAGACAGCGCTGAAGGACCTTTCGGACCGGGCCAAGGCATACGGCTTCCCCGGCGTAAGCGTCGATGGGAACGATGTGCTGGCGGTTTACGACGCGGCGACCAAGGCCATTGCGCGGGCGCGCGCGGGCGAAGGCGCGACGATGATCGAGTGCAAGACTTACCGCTGGTACGGCCACTCGGAAATCGATCCCGCGAAATACCGGACCAAGGAAGAAGTCGAGTCGTGGAAGAAGAAGGACCCTGTCGCGACCTTCGAGAAATCTCTGATCGAGAAAAAAGTTCTGACCGAGGCGAAGAAGAAGCAGATCGCGGATGCGATCACCCGCGAGATTGATGAAGCCGTCGAGTTTGCCGAGAAAAGCCCTTATCCAGACGCATCGGAAATCACGAATTTCGTCTGGGCCGATTAGCGGAAGGAAACCGAGACAGAATGTCACGAACGATCACATATATTGACGCCATCACCGAAGCGCTCGATCAGGAAATGGAGCGCGACGATCGCGTCTTCATCATGGGCGAAGATATCGGGCCATCGGGCGGCGTTTTCAAAGCCACTGCGGGGTTGTGGGAGAAATACGGCGAAGATCGCGTGCTGGATACGCCGTTGGCGGAAAATAACATCATCGCCTCGGCGCTCGGGGCGGCGATGGTGGGTTTGCGGCCTGTGCCGGAGATTCAGTTTGCGGATTTCATTACGCCGGCGATGGATACGATCATCCAGCAGGCGGCCAAGATTCACTATCGCAGCAACGGTGCGTTCAAGGTTCCGATTACGGTGCGCATTTGCTGCGGCGGAAGCTCAGGCAGCGGCCTCTATCACTCGCAAGAGAATGCCGCGTGGTTTACGCACGAGCCGGGATTGAAGGTAGTGATGCCGGCGACCGCTTACGATGCGAAAGGTCTGCTGCTGGCCGCGATTCGCGACCCGAATCCCGTGCTCTACTTCGAGCACAAGAAACTATACCGCTCGGTCAAGGGCGATGTGCCCGACGATGACTACATCGTGCCATTGGGCAAGGCGGCGGTGCGTCGCGAAGGCCGCGATATGACGATTTTGACGTACGGCTCGATGCTGCATCTTTCAATGGATGCGGCGGAGCAGATGGCCAAGAAGGGCGTAGAGATGGAAGTGGTGGATCTGCGAACGCTGGCGCCGCTGGACAAAGATACGATTCTTTCCAGCGTGCGGAAGACGAGCAAGTGTTTAATCGTCCACGAAGACAAGCGCACCATGGGAATCGGCGCAGAGCTAGCCGCCATAGTCGGCGAAGAAGCATTCGACGATCTCGATGGCCCCATCATGCGCGTTACAGGCCCGGATATTCCCGCGATGCCGTTCAGCCCGCCGCTAGAAAAAGCCTGGCAGGTAAACACCGAGAAGATTTTGGCAGGCATGGAGAAACTCGCAGCGTATTAGTAGCGCCGGCGTCCCCGCCGGCATCTTACGACCACAAATTCCGCCACGGGCAAAAATCACGCGCGGACTAGAAAGCCCAAGGGTCGCAATCCATCGCAAGTCTCGCACCGCGCACGATTACGGATTTTGCCGGCGCTTTTGCTCGTCAGATGCCGGCAGGGACGCCGGCGCTACCTACTGTGCCACCATGCGGCCGCCATCGACCGCGAGAATTTGCCCGGTGACGAAATTCGATTTTACGAAGAAGGCGACCGCGTCGGCTATGTCTTCGCCTGTGCCTGTGCGATGGACAGGCGTGCGCTTGATGTAATCCTCATCAGGCGCTTCGCCTGGGAATTGAATTGTGCCGGGCGCGACGCTGTTCACCAGAATCTTCGGCGCGAGACCGCGAGCCAAGCACTTTGTCAGATGGATTACGCCGGCTTTCGAGACGCAATAGTGCGTGAAGGCCGGCCAGGCGAGAATGCCGCCTAGCGACGAGATATTCACAATGTGGGCTTGCGGGCTTGGGCTTCGGCGAAGAAGAGGGATTGCGGCCTGGGCGCAGAGGAATTGCGCTCTTAGATTCGTGTTCATGATGCGGTCCCATTGTTCTTCGGTCAGCGTCTCGAAATCGGCGGCGAAGAATGTTCCGGCGTTATTCACGAGAATATCGAGGCGCGAGAATTGTTTGCTGACGCGTGCAAACATATCGAAAACGTCGCGTTTCTTGGAGACGTCGCCCTGGATGGCGATTGCGCGGCGGCCTGAGGCCGTGATTTTCGCTACCACGTCCTCAGCGTCCGATTTTGAGTTCTCGTAATTGACTACGATATCCGCGCCTTCGGAGGCCAGACGCAGCGCGATGCTTCGGCCTATACGTTTTGCGGCGCCGGTTATCAGAGCTACTTGGCCTGTGAGGGGTGAATCGGGCATTTGGTGCTCCTTCGCTTTCGGAATGGAATCGAGTCATCACCTTAACATTGCGCGCTTTCGTGTCAACCGCGGCTGCGCAGAAGGCGGATCACCGCAGAGACGCAGAGGGCGCTGAGAAATGCAGTACAATCCTTCGGTTCGCGGAGGATTCATGAAGCTCGATTTGCTGGCGATTGCGGCGCACCCGGATGATGTGGAGCTGACTTGCGGCGGGACGCTGATCAAGATGGCGGCGCGCGGCTACCGCACCGGCATTCTCGATTTGACGCGCGGCGAGATGGGCTCGCGCGGCACTCCGGAAATTCGCGCGCGGGAAGCTGCGGCGGCGGCGAAGATCATGGGCGTGAAAGTGCGCGAGAACCTGGGGCTGCCGGATTCGCGGCTCGAGGTGAACGAAGAATACAAGCTCGAGCTGGCGCGCATGATCCGCGAACTCCAGCCGCACATTGTGATTCTTCCTTACTGGGAAGGACGCCATCCCGATCACTACTATGCAGGGCGGCTCAGCTACGAGGGCTGCTTTCTCGCGGGATTGAAGCGCTTGCCGATCGGCGGCGAGGCATTTCGACCGTTCAAGATCATCTATTCAACGGCCTACGAGGAAAATGTGAGGCCAAACTTTGCCGTGGATATTACCCGGGAATTCGATCGACGGCGGCGCGCGATCCTGGCCTACAAGTCGCAGTTCGCGCCCTCGGCGAAAGACAAGCGCTCGAAGGTGCATATTCCGCTCGACGAGCTCGAATCGCGCATGAGCGTGATGTCGAGCTATTACGGGCGGATGATCGGTGTGAAGTATGCGGAGCCGTTCCTGACTCGGGAAATCCTGGCGGTGGACGATATCGTGAAGATGCCGGTGCGCTCGGTTTGAAGGAAGTGACTGCGCTGGGAGCTAGAAGTCTTCCGCACCCTGCGCGTAGGTGAAGCCTGGGAGTTGCTGGCCCTTCGTATTGCGCTCGACGCGAACGCGCAGCGGAGCTTCCGACTCGGCGCCGGCCTTGCGCAGCACGGCAAACGTGGTCAGCGCTTCGTTGTAAACCTTTGTAATCAGGTAGGTTTCGCCGCTGGCGTCCTGTTTCCAGACCTGCCCGACTTGAATCTTGTGCACCGACATAATCACCACAGACGAATTTAGACAGAATCGCGCGGGGCGTCAATAAGCTTCCGAGGAATCGCACGAGGCAAAGAAACTCTTTTGCCCGAGGCGACATCGAAGTATCCAGGGCATGCAGGTTGTCGGGTGTATAATGCTGTCAAGGCTCGCCGGAGGTGGTGAATGAATCCATGGGTCAGGCAAATCGGGGCCATTCTACTGACGGCGGCACTGGCTTATCCGGTTGCATTCGCCCAGCAACCGTCGCAACCGCCACCACAGCAACCGCAGCAGCAGTCTCAACAGCAGCAGCCCGCACAAGCCGCTCCCGATACGCAGCCTACACAACAAGCTGACGTGCCCGCGGATGAGCCTGGAACCAAGCCGGGCGTGAAAAGCGGCAGCGAAGCGGACGTCAACGCCATCGGCAACCGCAAGGTCGGGCACGGGCTGGACATGTATTCGATGGAGCATGAGATTGCGCTGGGCAAGCAACTGGCGCAGGAAGTGGACCGCGTATCGAAGTTCATCACCGACCCGGTGGTGACGGAATATGTGAACCGCGTGGGGCAGAACCTGGTGCGCAACTCGGACGCGCAGGTGCCCTTCACGATCAAGGTGATCGATTCCGATGTGGTGAATGCCTTTGCGCTCCCCGGCGGATTCTTTTATGTGAATAGCGGCGTGGTGTTGCGCGCCGATGAGGAATCGGAGCTGGCGGGAGTTATGGCCCATGAGATCGCGCACGTTTGCGCGCGTCATGGCACGCGCAACGCGACGAAGGCCAACATCATGCAGATGGCCACGATTCCGCTGATTCTTCTCGGGCCGGGCGGCTGGACCGGATACGGAATTTACGAAGGCCTGAATTTCCTGATTCCGGTGACGTATTTGAAATTCAATCGCGATGCGGAACGCGAGGCCGACTATCTGGGCCTGCAGTACATGTACAAGGCCGGATACGATCCGAATTCATTCGTGACCTTCTTCGAAAAGGTGGAAGCGGACGAAAAGAAGCACCCGGGCACGATTCCGAAAGTTTTCTCGACGCACCCGCCGACGCCGGACCGCATCGAAGCGACGCAGAAAGAAATCGCGGTTCTGCTGCCGTCGCGCGAAGATTACATCGTTACGACGTCGGAATTCGACGTGGTGAAGAAGCGCCTGGCGGCGATCGAAGCGGGACAGAAAGTTACTGACAAGAAGAGCGCCAAAGACAAGCCCACACTGCGGAAGAAGACGGAGACGCCGACGACCACGACCGGGACCGATAACACCGGAGATCAGAATCCCGACGACGACCGGCCGGTGTTGAAGCGCCGCCCGGATTAAGAGACGAACAATTGAATTAATTGAGGGCGTTCCGGCGCAACCGGGACGCCCTTTTTATATGTGAAGTGCAGTTTCACCGCAGAGACGCAGAGAACACCGAGGAAAACCGCAGAACTACGAACGCTCGACTACTTCGGCTACGCCCATGCGCTTTAGGCCTTCGGCGTAATATTTGCGGTAGAGGACGTCCCACTCTTCGCTGCCTTCTAGTATCTCGCGCTTCTGCGAAGTGATTTTGGTGCGGACTTCGGTGTCGACCTGCTCTTCGAGTTTCAATAGGGCGGTGAGGATATTTACTACCTCGAGGCGAATGGTGTCGCGATCCTCGACGAAATCCACTTCGTCGAGCGAGACCAGCACATCGATGATTTTGTGCGAGACGCGCACAGTTTTTTCGCGACTGAGTCTCATCGTATGGCGCTCGAGGCGCCGAGCAACGCTGCGCTAGCGCAGGATCAATTTGCGCTGGCGCGCCAATTCCCCTTTGACCTTCTTGTACATGTCCTGGTAGCTGACGCCGGTGCGGCGCATTTCGTCCGAATGCTGGTTCAGGATTTCGCGCACTTCCTCGTTCAGGCGGTCTTCGATGCCCAATTCCTCGGCCATGGCCTGGCGGACGCGCTGCGCCACCATGTCCGCGGCTTTCGTCTCGATCATTTCGGCGGCGACCAGGCGCTTCACCACTTCCTTGGCCATGTAACCGACGAAATCGCGCTGCAGCAGCATTTCCAGCGTCTCCGGGATTCTCGATGAATCAATTTGAGTCTACTGTCTGCTTCGCCGGAGGTCAAGGATGTGCGGAAAGCCGCCTTTGGGCAGAGCATGCAGAAAATCGCGAGAGGATGCGGGATGGAGCGCTGATCCTTGGAGCCTGCCGGCCACGGACCGGCGCGGCAAGCTCCAAGGAATCCTAGTCAATTTGATTTCTTTGCGGAGGGTCCACTCGACAAAAGCTCGGCCATTGTCGGGGTTTGGCTACCCATGTAGCGCGTAGAAAGATTCTGAGCGAGCAGCAAATCGGACTTTGCTCCCGCAATCGCTTTCTGCACGTGCGTGCGATGTTCATCCTGCGGCCCCGAGAGCGTGATTAGCGCGGCGGCAAATTCCAGTTGCGCGTCGTCGCCGCGGATGGCGATGGCCTTTTTCACCCAGGCATAGCCGTCGAGGCCGGTCGCGGGATTGTTCTCTTCCTTGCCGATCCACTGTTTGTAGGATTCGGCGAGATAGCCGGCGTCGAACCATGCCAACGCGTCGGCGCGGCCGGCAAATTCTGCGGCGGTTGCGCGGGTATAGAGTTTCGTCAGCAGTTCCTTCGCGGCCTGCGAATCTTTGCGCGCGTAGAGAGTGGCGCGGCGAAGCGTCTCCATGCGCACTAGGACCGGCGCGTCGGAATCCAGTATCGCGAGAGTGTCGCGAACCAGATTCCTGGTGTCGTACTTTTCGCCGCCGCTCAGATTCCAGTCGTGGCTGACCCAGGGCAGCGATTTGGCGTTGCCGATTTCGATTTGGTGGCAGATCAAAGGCGGGCCTGCATACGCTGCGGATACGAGGAGGAACAGAGCAGCGCAAGCGCCGGCTGCCCAACGGACCGTGAAGTTTTGTGTGATTTCCATTGTGTTTGCTATCTCCTTTCGAGCGATCGTGTGTTACGAATGACAAGACGCTCGAAAGAAGGCCGCCGTTAACTCGCGGCGATGGTGGCTGAAATTATTTCGCGACGCGTTCTGAGTCCGGCCAATTGCGCTCCCAATTGCGCCAGAGACGGACGTCGCCGAGACCCAATTGATTCCACCAGCTATCGAGCATGGTGCGATCGAGGCGAAGAATACCCTCGCGCGTCACGCCGGCTGGAGCGGGAACGAGCGATGCGAGCCGGTCAAAGACGCGCGATCGATCCGATTCATCCGCGCGCGAGAGTAGATGCCAGAGTGTGAGTGCATCGCGTTTGCGAGCTTCAGTGAGAACGATTCCGAGTGCGGCGCTGCGCTCCGCGGGCGTTGCGCTTCCGGAATCGAATTGTGCGAGAGCTTCACGCAGTTTTGCTGAAGCGTCTTCGAAATAGGGCGTGCCGGGACCTGAAATTGGATGCGTCGCGCAGGCCGCGCCTGTCGGGATGAAGGATTCATGGCCGTCGAGCTTGAAGCCAACCCAGCCGAATGAAGTTTGCAAAAGTCCCGCGCCCGAATCGTCCACGTGGAGCGTATAGACGCAGCCGAGATCCACGGCAACGGCTGAAGGCGTATCCACGACGAAGCGGCCCGCGGGCGCCCAAATCTGGGCGTGAATTGTGCCGCGATCGAGGGCGAGACGCTTCGTACCGGAACGCGATTCGACGGCGCGCAGGCGCGTGTCCGGATCGACGTCGACTTCACCGGTGGCGTTGTCAGAGATTGTTGCGCGAGAGTTCTCGTCGGTCTCGAGCGTTTCGCCCGCTTGCAGAGCTGCTGACTGCCCGTTAATGCCGATCATCTTTGTGCCGATTCGCGGGGCGCCCTCCTTCGTAGCGACATTCCAAGCTGAATGGCTGATTGACGGCCGGTGCAGAGAATTCTCGTATTTTACGACGCCGACTGCCAACAGCGCCGCGGCGGCCATTCCGGCAAATGCGGCGAAGAAGCTGATGCGCACGCGCCGCGGCGCGGGGAGCGTCAGCGTCGCTTGCGTGAGCGTGCGAAAATCGGGCGCCGGACGGTTGTGCCGGAAGCGACCCAGCGCGTTCTCCAATCTTTGAATCTCGGGATTAGGCTCGCCTGAGCCGTCCCACAAGTAATTGTCATTCATAATTCGTCCTTCTGGCCCCAGCTCGACACAGCCAAGCGTTCCACATCATCCCTCACGCCAGTCACAGCGTTGAGCTTTTCACCGAACTCGCTCCGAGTTTTTCGCGGAGCTGCTGCATTCCGCGGTGAAGATTTACGCGCACCGAGCCGGGGGTCAGTCCGGTGCGCGCAGCAATCTCGGGGCCGGTCATGCCTTCGACGAGGCGCAGGATCAAAGTCTCGCGATAAGCATCTGGCAGTTCGCGAATGGCGGCGAGAACCGCCGCCGCCTGCGCCATTTCCGCGCTGGTCGCCGCGCGATCTTCGATCTGATCGGCAGGAAGCATTTCGGCCAGCTCCGTCGTGGGCCGCGAGCGGCGGTAATAATCGTTGGCGCGATTGCGAGCGATGGCCGCGAGCCACGCGCCGAATCGCGCGGCATCGCGCAACGAACCGAGCCGCGGCAGCGCCTGAAGAAAAACATCCTGGACGAGATCGTCCACCTCGCCGGGCGGCACGCGCGCGAGGAGAATGCCGTGGATCATCCGCGCATGACGGTCGTACAGACGGCCATACGCGGCGCGATCTCCGCCGCGCGCGGCTTCCACCAGGCTCGTGTCGTCCGATACCGGCGCGGCTTCCCAGGCGGGCCAATCGGTCATAGCCGGTGATCCCACGATTCCCGCGCGAATGTCAACTCGGCTTCCCATATTTGGCCGGTATCGGCCAGGTTCGCTTCTACGGCTATGCAGACGCGATAGACGAACGAACTGTTAACACGTACGAAATATCACGCAACCGAGGCATTTCGAGCGCGAAGTTTATTTTCGAGCCTGTGCCAACGCGCGTTGACGCTTCCTGATGCATCCTATAAGATTGTGGAGTTGTGGGGGCGGTTAGCTCAGCGGTTAGAGCATCCCGCTTACACCGGGAAGGTCCAGCGTTCAAATCGCTGACCGCCCACCATCAGCGCATAAGCAGCACAACACAGCGGGGCCGTAGTTCAGCTTGGTTAGAACGCCTGCCTGTCACGCAGGAGGTCGCGGGTTCGAACCCCGTCGGCCCCGCCAACTAAATCAATGACTTGCGAAGCAGCCGCTTCCCTTCCCGCTTGATTTGCGTCGAGTTTTGTCGCGTAACCCCTCAGCTCCTTCATCGCGATTAGCTTCCGGCTCGGAGAACCTAGAGCCCGGGGCCGTCGCGTGGCGGATTGCCTGTCACGCGCTATAATTTCTCTGTGCGACGGGCCGCCGCGCTGTCATTGGGCATTTTACTAATGGGCGCCACGGTCGCAGTTCGCTCACAGACTCCTGCGCCGGAACTCGCCTATGTCGCGCGCGGGCACCTGGCGGAAGTCCACCAGCACGCGCTCAAAGAACGGCTCGGCCGCTTCCACGCCAAGGCCTCCATCCAGTTGCAGCGAGACGCGCCGGATTTGCTTCCCGCGCTCGAACCGCCGCCGCCGATTGCGTACGGCTATCAGATTCTACCGCGGATCATTTCGGACGCGCCGGTCGGAACGCTCGGCAAGCCCCACGTTGTGAGTTTCAGTTGGCCGTGGAGCGATACGCTGATTTCGCGCGAAATGACGAACCTCGAGCGACTCGAGTCGGACCTCGCGGCGGCTTCCCAAAAGCCGGCGGAGAGCAGGCACGCGGCGTACGAAGCAATCGTCGCGCACTACAAAAAAGCAGTGGATAGCCGTCGAGTGATCGACGCGGACATCGACTACAATTGGTTGTGGCAGCGGCAAATTGCGAATGCCCGGCCGCTCTTCGATCTCCTGACCGCGCGCTTGAACGCCGAGGTCGAAAAAGAGCAGCGGCCCCCGTCGCCCGCGGGAGAGCCCGAGGCGCCTGCGATTGACTGCAGTCCTCCCGACTTTGTGCGCGTTGATGCTTCCGTCGGTCGATTGCGGATCGTCACGGTGCCGATCTACACGGACATCCAGGACAGCGCTGTGGTCGAGTCGTTCCGGCGCGCAATCGAAACGTATTGGCACGTGTACGATGGCCAGGACGAGTTCCGCGTCCTCCTGACGATCCGCACTATTCCACCGGAGCGCCTGTACTGCGAACCGACTGAGGATGGGAAGGCGCCGGCCTCGGCTTGCGCGCCGCCGGCCAAGGGCGAGCACATTAACCTAGTCGCGCATGCGGCGCGATTTCCCGCTGATGGGGCTGTGCTTACGACGGGCGCGGAATCGCTGCAAGTGACCGCGGTGCGGGCGATTGTGCTTGGGCCGCACGACGTTGCGCCGCGCACGCTGGCGCATGAGTTCGGACACGTCCTCGGGTTTCCAGATGCCTACCTGCGCGGATACAAAGACCTCGGTGCTGATGGCTTTCAGGTGGAGGAGCTGGTGCCGAACTTTGAAGACATCATGTCGAGTCCGGGCGCCGGTTCGGTTCTGGCGCGGCATTTTAGAGCACTGATTGCAGCGAAGGAAATTCAGACGCTGATGCAAGAGGGGCTGGATGCGCTCTACAAACAAGCGAATCCGAGTGAGGCATCCGCGCGGTTCAGAGAGGTGCTAGCTCGAAATCCGGATCATTACGGGGCGACGCTCCAGCTCGCCAAGGCTCTTGACCGGGCCGGAAAGCCGGAGGAGGCGCTACCGATTTGGCGCAGGATGATGGGAATGGCAGAAGCTGCCGGTGACGCGGAGACAATTCAAACGGTGCGCGCGCGGCTCGCAGATGTGCACCAGTGAGAACTCAAGATGCGAATGGAACGGCGCGGTCGCGGCGGTTTCGAGGCCCGATGAAGATCCCGGCGTGCCGGCGATCTAGATGAGCGGAGGCGTTGTAGTAGAATTCGAAGACGCGCGGAGGAAATGAATTGTACCAGGGCTATTGCAAGGTGCTTCGATCTCAAAGACGAGCATTTGGGCCGGACGAATTATTAGCGGTCTTGTAGTTTTGCTCCTGGTGTTCGACGGCGCGATTAAGGCGCTCGGACTGCCTGTCGCGGTGGAGGGGGCGGTACAGGCCAGGTATCCGGCGGGCTTGGTTCTCCCGATTGGAGTGGTTTTGTTCGCGTGCCTCGCCGTGTATGTGATTCCGCAGACTTCCATTCTTGGCGCCATCTTGCTTACGGGATATCTTGGTGGAGCAACCGCGACCGTGATGCGGATGTCCAACCCAATGTTCGCGTTTCCCGTTGGCGTCGGCGTGCTGGTCTGGGACGGGCTGTTTTTGCGTGATGAACGGCTGCGTACGCTGATTCCCGTGAGAAAATAACCGCTGGCCGGGGGCGACCGGAAAGCTGATTATCAGAGGAGCAGGAAATGAGCATAGTTCGAGTACTGGTGGGTACGCGCAAGGGGGCTTTCGTTCTTACGTCGGACGGAAAGCGAGAACGCTGGGAAGTCGGCGGACCGCACTTTGCAGGCTGGGAGATGTATCACGTTAAAGGATCTCCCGCGGATCCGAACCGGTTGTATGCGTCGCAATCGAGCGGCTGGTTCGGGCAACTGGTCCAGCGTTCAAACGACGGCGGAAAGACCTGGGAGCCTGTGGGCAATAAGTTCGTTTACGACGGAGTTCCCGGCACGCATCAGTGGTATGACGGCACAGCGCACCCCTGGGAGTTTAAGCGCGTGTGGCATTTCGAGCCTTCACTCACCGATCCCGACACCGTCTATGCCGGAGTGGAGGACGCCGCGATTTTTCGTACGACGGATGCCGGTCAGACGTGGCAGGAACTTCCCGGACTGCGCGGCCACGGCACCGGACCCAAGTGGCAGCCCGGCGCCGGCGGGATGTGCCTGCACACGATTATTCAGGATCCGAGCAATGCGAATCGAATTTATATCGCCATCTCGGCCGCGGGCGCATTCCGCACCGATGATGCGGGTAAAACTTGGCGGCCCATCAACAAAGGGCTTTATTCGCAATATATTCCCGAGCCGACTGCCGAGGTGGGCCACTGCGTTCACCACGTGGCGATGCACAGCGCGCATCCGAATACGCTTTTTATGCAAAAGCATTGGGATGTGATGCGCAGCGATGATGGCGGCGATTCATGGCACGAAATCAGCGGAAATTTGCCGACGGATTTCGGATTTGTGATTGATGTGCACTCGCACGAGCCGGAGACCGTTTACGTCGTTCCCATCAAAAGCGATTCGGAGCATTTTCCGCCCGAAGGCAAGCTGCGCGTCTATCGCAGCCGGACCGGCGGAAACGAATGGGAAGCACTGACCAAAGGCTTGCCGCAGAACGATTGCTACGTCAACGTGCTGCGCGACGCCATGGCCGTGGACTCGCTGGATAAATGCGGCATCTATTTCGGGACCACCGGCGGACAGGTGTACGCATCGGCTGATGCCGGAGATTCATGGACGCCGATCGTGCGCGATCTTCCCGGAGTGCTCTCGGTCGAGGTGCAGACGCTGCCATGATTCGAGTGGTCCTGCCGCCACATCTGCGCACGCTCGCGAAAGTGAGCGGTGACGTCGAGCTTGCCGTCGAGGGCCGCGTCACGCAGCGCTCGATTCTCGATGCGCTCGAGTCGCGCTATCCAATGTTGCGCGGGACCATCCGCGACCAGACCACGCAAGAGCGCCGGCCTTTTTTGAGGTTTTTCGCCTGTGAAGAGGATTTTTCGCACGAATCGCCGGATGCGCCGCTGCCCGACAAGGTCGCGTCCGGAGCCGAACCATTTTTCATCATTGGAGCCATTGCCGGCGGCTAGCTCTGCGCGTCCTACAGGCGAGGTAGCAACCGGTAAACGGCAATTCCGTCGCAGGATTACCTCAGAGACGCCGAGGGCGCTGGGGGAAAAGACTTTGGGCCGGCCCTTCAACGGGAGCAGCGTTAGAAATTATCGAAAACGAATTCGACGGTCTCGGTTGTTTCGCGCGGGGTGGGCTCGTACTTCCAGCCTTTTACCGCGTCGATCGCCGCGCGGACCAGAAGTGGACTGCCCCCGAGGACTTTCGTACTGCGGACCGAACCGTCGGCGGCGACGTTGAGTTCGATCTTGACTTTGCCGTTGACGTGCATTTCGCGCGCTAGCGCGGGATAGGCTGGATCAACCTTGGACTTTACTTGACGTTTTGCGCTCTGGTCCGGACTAGCGCTTTGAGCTGACGCGGCCGAACCAGATGCCAGAAGTGCAACCAGCGCGAAAAACGAAAGCAATGCGCGAGTTTTCATGCCCTGCTCCCTGCGCGGACCATTAGACTAATACCCCACGATAAAGGAGCACGGCGGGTGCCACGATCGGATACCACCCGCGGAGGTTCGGCAGAATCCGGGTAACGCCCTGCAACTAGGGCTTTTACGGGCGCCTTTCTTAGAGACATCGGTGCATGACGCTACGCCCTTCGTCTCAGGTCCGGTGTGCTCGAAGGGGTTTTATCTCAGAATGTGACAGTTCCCGTCGCTGCGGCTTGACGAACTTTGCCGCCTTCCCGAAACTGCAGCCAACGCCCGAAATATCTTCAAATCGGCGATGCTCTCGATCGCCGCGATCACAGACTTGCCGCTGGCTCACGATTAGCCGCTCCAAGCGTCAAAGAAGTGGTACCCGCACGCTTGGAGTTCGCTCATTCCTGTCATAATATGTGGGACTCACCTCAGGAGACCGCAGGGTCCATGAATCCGGCTGGGGGCACCGAAGCAGTGCGTGTGCGCAATTATCAACGGGAAGGCCGACTGGCAAGACTTGCCGCAGGGGTGTCGCTCGCCGCGACGATGCTGCTTCTCGGGGCGTGCGCAGCGAAGAATCCGTCAGCGAATCAGCCTCCGGCCGCTGTTGCGGTCAAGACGAGCGTCGCGCAGAATGTCTCCATTCCGGAGACAACCGAGTATCTCGCCACGCTCAAATCGCGACATTCGACGACCATCAACCCCCAAGTTGAAGGTCAGATCACGAAGATCTTTGTGAAGTCAGGCGATCGGGTGCCCGCCGGAAAGCCTCTGATCCAGATCGATCCGCTGAAGCAGGAAGCGACGGTGGGGAGCCAGGCAGCGGCGCGCGCGGCGCAGGTCGCGAACGTCGCCTACGCGAAGCAGCAGCTCGACCGCTCGCAGAAGCTGTTCGAAGCGGGCATCGTGCCTAAGCAAGATCTCGACCAGGCTCAATCCAATTACGATGCCGCGGAAAAGCAGCTCGAATCACTCGGCGCGCAATTGCAGGAGCAACAGGTGGAGCTGCATTACTACAGCGTTGACGCTCCCACCGACGGAATCATCGGAGATATACCGGTGCGCGTCGGCGATCGAGTGACCACCACGACGCTGCTAACCACCGTCGACCAGCCGGGCAACCTCGAGGCCTACATCTCCGTGCCGGTCGAAACCGGACGGAATCTGAAGATGGGACTGCCTGTGCATTTGCTTGATCCCACGGGCAAAGAGATGGGCGAGACGCGCATTGATTTCATTTCTTCGCAAGCGGACGCGAGTACGCAGTCGATTCTGGTGAAAGCCACGGTCAGCAATCCGAGAGACGATCTGCGCACGCTGCAATTCGCTCGCGCGCGCATCGTCTGGGGAACGCACGAAGGCACCACTATTCCGATCCTCGCCGCTACGAGGATCAACGGACAATACTTCGCTTTCGTCGCGGAAAAGAGCGGAGCTTCTACTGTCGCGAAGCAGCGGCTGCTGCACCTGGGGGAATTGATCGGCAATAGTTACGCGGTGCTCGACGGCATCAAGCCCGGCGATCACGTGATCGTCGAAGGCACTCAATTCCTGATCGATGGCGTGCCCGTGTCCGAGTCCCCGGCTGATGCTTCTCCAGGAGCTCCGGCATCCTGACCTCGTGCGGACGGCAGCGGAAATTGACTTCGCGGGCACCAACGGAACAATTCGCGCGCGAGGCTGACGCATGTTCGTAAATTTCTTCATCAACCGGCCAATTTTCTCGACGGTCTGCGCACTGCTGATCATTCTTGCGGGCGCCGTCTCCATTCCGACGCTGCCCGTGGCGCAATTTCCCGACCTGGCGCCGCCGCAGGTGACGGTCACGGCTATCTATAACGGCGCGAATGCGCAAACGGTCGAGACCGGCGTCACGATTCCTCTCGAGCAGGCCATCAACGGCGTACAGGGCATGAAGTACATGACCTCTTCGAGTGGAAACGATGGATCGAGCAATATCACGGTCGTATTCGATATCAGCCGGGACGTGGACCTCGCCGCGGTGGACGTGCAAAATCGCGTCAATTCCGCGCTCGGCCGCATGCCGAACGAGGTGAAGACCACAGGCATCACGATTGCAAAACAGGCTACGGGATTTGTGTTCGGCGCCGGCGTTTATTCCGAGCACGGCGAGTACGACAGCCTCTTCCTCAGCAATTACATCGATCTCTACGTCGCCGATACGTTGAAGCGCGTCAAAGGCGTCGCCGATGTTTTCAATTTCGCGCCGCGCAAGTATTCCATGCGCCTGTGGCTTGACCCGACTCGACTGGCGAGCCGCGGCATCACTGCCACCGACGTCGTCAGCGCGCTGAGCGAGCAGAACGTGCAAGTTGCCGCGGGAGAAGTCGGCCAGCCGCCCGCGCAGCCAGGGCAGATGTATCAGATCAGCGTGCGCGCCGTTGGGCGCCTGACCGAGCCTGCGGAATTCGAAAATATCATCCTGAAATCCGGGGCGGATGGAACGCTGGTGCGCTTGAAAGACGTCGGACGAGCTGAATTGGGCGCGGAGGCCTACAACGCAAATTTGCGCTTCAACGGCCACGACGCGATCGGCTTCGGAGTTACCCAGCTTCCGGGAGCGAATGCGCTCGATGTAGATCGCGACGCCAAGGCCGCGCTGGCAGAGCTTTCAAAGCGATTTCCGCCGGGGATGAAGTATGCGATCGCGTTCGACACCACCACCGTGATCGGCGAGTCGATTCGCGACGTGCTGATCACGCTGCTTCAGGCGATCGCCCTTGTCGTCCTCGTGATTTACATCTTTCTCCAGGAATGGCGCAGCACGATTATTCCCGCGGTGACGATCCCGGTTTCGCTGGTCGGGACGTTCGCGTTCGTCAAGCTGCTGGGCTTTTCGATTAACACGCTGACGCTATTCGGAATCACGCTCGCGACGGGCCTCGTGGTGGATGACGCCATCGTGGTTATCGAAAATGTCGAGCGCCATATCGTGGAGGGGATCAAGGAGCCTCATCGTGCCGCGGCCGTGGCCATGGGCGAGGTTGCGGGCGCTGTCGTGGCGACCTCTCTCGTGCTCGTGGCGGTGTTCGTTCCGGTGGCTTTCTTTCCGGGCACGACCGGGATTCTATTCCGCCAATTCGCGCTGACCATCGCGTTTTCTGTCTCGATTTCCGCCTTCAATGCGCTGACCCTGACGCCGGCGCTCTCCGCCGTTCTTCTGGGCCACGAGCGGCGAGGCGCACGAGGCATTCTCGGGGTATTCAATCGCGGAATAACTTGGCTGACGCGGACGTATCGCGAGACACTCGCGGTCGCCATGCGCTTCGCGATTCCAGCGGTCATCCTGTTCTTCGCCGGGCTTGGCTTGACTTACTGGCTTTATCACCACGTTCCTCGCGGATTCATTCCGGAAGAGGATGCTGGTTACTTGATCCTCGCGATTCAAGCGCCTCAGGGAGCGTCGCTGGGGTATACGACGAATGTGACCGGTCAAGCGGAGGCGGTGCTGGCCAAGATTCCAGAGATCGACGGCGCCTTCAGCGCTGTCGGATTCAGCTTTGCCGGCAGCGCGCCGAATAGCGCCATGATGTTTGCATCGCTCGCGCCGTTCGAGCAGCGCCCGGGCGAAGCGCACTCCGCGGCGGCTATCGTGGAACGCATGAGAGGACCGCTAAGTCAGATTACCGGCGCCGTGATTGTGCCCTTCTCGCCTCCTGCGGTGCAGGGCCTGGGCAACTTCGGCGGATTTCAGTTCATCGTCGAAGATCTTGGCGGAAATACTTTACAAGCGTTGTCGCAAGCGAGCCAGGCGGTGGTCCGCGCTGGGAATTCGAGCAAGGACGTCACGGGATTATTCACGTCCTACACGGCCAACGATCCGCAGTACGTCGTGACTTTTGACCGTGATAAGGCCAAAGCGCTGCAAGTCCCGCTCAATCAGATTACCGACGCACTGCAAGTCTATATGGGTTCGGTGTACGTCAACGATTTCGATTTCAACAACCGCGCCTACCGCGTTTACATCCAGGCCGATCGTCAGTTCCGCGCGTCGCCGAGCGATCTCCAGAAGTATTACGTTCGCGCGTCCACCGGCGCGATGATTCCCCTCGAAAGCGTGATCCGCGTCGAACAAGTCGCGTCACCGCAGGTGATCAGCCACTTCAACATTCTTAGGTCGGCGGAAATCGACGGAGCTGCCATGGGAGGACGAAGTTCCGGCGACGCGATTGCATCTATGGATGAGATTGCCAAGCGGTTTCTGCCCAAAGGCTTCGGCTACGAGTGGAGTGGCATCTCGAAAGAGGAGCTCGAGTCGGGCAGCACAGCGGTATTGCTCTTCGGACTTGGCATTCTTGTGGTGTATCTGACGCTTGCGGCGCAATACGAGAGTTTCTCGCTGCCGTTCATCGTTCTTCTTGCGGTGCCGATGGCGCTGCTGGGCGCGCTCGGAGCGGTCTCACTTCGCGGCCTGCAGGACGACGTTTACTGCCAGATCGGGCTAGTGATGCTCATCGGCCTTTCGAGCAAGAATGCAATTTTGATTGTGGAATTCGCCGAGCAATTGCGCGAGCGCGGATTCTCGATTGTGGACGCAGCCATCGAGGCCGCGCGGATTCGTCTCCGGCCGATCTTGATGACTTCACTGGCATTCATTCTTGGGGTTCTTCCGTTGGTGCTGGCGCGAGGCGCGGGCCGCATCAGCCGCCAGTCCGTGGGCACCACGGTTTTTGGTGGGATGATTGCCGCCACTACTCTCAATCTCCTGTTCATCCCGGTGCTCTACGTGATGCTCAAAGGTATTCAGGAGCGCCTGTTTCCTCCGAAGCAAATCACACACACGCCTCCGGAAATGTAAGCTCAGCCCCACGGCTTGCCCTATGCGAATTGCGCCTAGCTGCCGGGCCCGCTCTGTCTCGCGTTTAATAAACACTGGAAGTAGTTCTTGCCAGTGCTAAGATACGCGCTCACAATTTGCGCAGCCCATTCAGGAGGTGGCATGAACCTGCCGGCGCGGCCGCTCGAGATCCAAAATTCCAGTTCAGCACGTCGCGGGGATCAAGTCGCTCATAGCTTTCATCCGAGTTTCCTGTTGGTCTGTTCCCTGCTCTGTCTCTTTGCGTTCTCGCCAGCGGCGGCCGCGCAAGATTCTTCTGGGTCGATTCTCGAACTGAAGACCGGCTGGTCACTGCAATCGTCGGCAAAAGTCACCGGCAACGGCGCGTCCTTCTCGCAGCCCGGTTCTGGCGCGCCCGGCTGGTACACAACTTCGGTTCCCACCACGGTGGTCGGCGCGCTGGTTGATTTCCGGGCCTATCCCGATCCGTATTTCAGCGACAATCTGCGGCATTACCCGGGCATGAGCTACAAAATCGGTGAAAATTTCTCGAACGAGGACATGGCGAAGGACAGCCCGTTCCGCGTTTCCTGGTGGTATCGCACAGAATTCTTCGTTCCGACCGCGTGGGCTGGCAGAAGCGTCTGGCTGAATTTTCTCGGCATCAACTATCGCGCCAATATATGGGTGAACGGCCAGCAGATCGCCAAGGCCGAGGAAGTTGCGGGCGCATTCCGCCGCTACGAATTTGAAATTGGGCGGCTCGTCTCAGCAGGAAAGACCAATGCCCTCGCTGTCGAAGTATTTCCGCCGACGCCGCACGATCTGGCAATCACCTTCGTCGATTGGAATCCGCTTCCGCCGGACAAAGATATGGGCCTGTGGGGCGGCGTTTTTCTGCGCGCCAGCGGAGCCGTATCCGTGCGCCATCCGCAAGTGGAGACAAAACTCGATCTGCCCGGCCTTGACGTCGCGCATCTCACCGTTCGCGCGCAACTCCACAATTCTGCCGCCTCGCCTGTCGAGGGAGAGCTCCGCGGCTTGGTCGGCTCCTCCGAAATTTCGCAACACGTGACGCTCGCGGCAGGCGAAACCAAAGAGGTGACGTTCGCGCCCGAACAGTTCGGCCAGCTCAATTTCGTCCATCCTCGCATCTGGTGGCCGTATTCGATGGGAGCGCAGGATTTGTATGATCTCCATCTCGAATTTGATATCGGGGGCGAGCCCTCGGACAAGGCCGGCATTAAATTCGGAATCGACCAGATCAGTTCGGAAATGACTCCAAAAGGCCATCTGCAATTCGTAGTGAACGGAAAAAAAGTTTTGATTCGCGGCGGCGGCTGGACTCCCGACATGTTCCTGCATCAGGATCCGAAGCGCTGGGAAGATGATCTTCGCTACGTTCGCGGCATGAACTTGAACACCGTGCGGCTCGAAGGCAAGCTTATGGACGACCAGTTTTTCGATCTGGCCGACCGCTACGGCATTTTGGTGATGGCCGGATGGTGCTGCTGCGATCACTGGGAAAAATGGAAATCTTGGAAATCGAATGAGCGGGAAGTAGCGACAAATTCTTTGCGCGACCAAGTGCGGCGCATGAGAAATCATCCGAGCGTCTTGGTCTGGCTGAACGGAAGTGATAATCCGCCGCCGGCGGATGTCGAGACCGCCTATCTCGGCGTTCTGAAAGAAGTCCACTGGCCCAAGCCGGTTGTCTCCTCCGCCTCTGGCACAAAAACGAGCGTCACTGGCCCTTCCGGCGTGAAGATGACCGGCCCGTACGATTACGTGCCGCCAAATTATTGGCTGCTCGATATGCAGCACGGCGGCGCGTTCGGCTTCAACACCGAAACAAGTCCCGGCGCAGCAGTTCCGCCCATCGACAGCCTGAAAGCGATGCTGCCGGAAAAAGCGCTCTGGCCAATCAACAATCTCTGGGATTATCACTCAGGCGGCGGCACTTTCCGCGACATCAAGCTCTACATCGACGCTCTTGACAAGCGATACGGCGCCCCGAACAGCCTCGCCGATTTCGAATGGAAGTCACAGGCTATGGCGTATGAAGGCGAGCGCGCCATGTTCGAGGCCTTCGCGCGCAATCGCGGCACTTCCACGGGTGTCATCCAATGGATGCTGAACAATGCTTGGCCTTCGATCATCTGGCATCTCTATGATTTTTACATGCGTCCGGCGGGAGGATATTTCGGCACCAGGAAAGCCTGCGAACCGCTCCACGTGCAATATTCCTACGACGATCAATCGATCGTGGTGGTGAACGACACGATGCAAGACGCCGCGGACCTGAAAGTCACGGCGAAGATTTACGATCTCGACGCGAAGGAAAAATATTCGAATGACGCGACGATCGCGGCGCCCGCTTTGAGCGCTGCCCGCGCGTTCAAATTGCCCGCGCCGAATGTCGCCTCCGCCGCCTATTTTCTTCGGCTGACCCTGCACGACGCCAGCGGCGCGAAGCTAAGCTCGAATTTTTACTGGCTTTCGACGAAGCCCGACGTGCTCGCCATGGATGGCCACACCTGGTACTACACTCCGGAAAAAACCTTCGCCGATTTCCGTGAGCTAGGCCGCCTCGCGAAAGTCACTCTTTCTTACAAGAGCGACTTCGAGCCGGGGCAGGATGAAGGCGTCGAACGGATTACCGTCTCGAATCCAACGGATCGGCTAGCGTTTCTCATCCATCTGCGGCTGACGCGCGGCGGGGGTGGTGAAGAAGTGCTGCCGATCCTGTGGGACGATAATTATTTCGAGCTGCTGCCCGGCGAATCTCGCGATATCACGGCAAGATTCCGCACGTCCGATCTGGGACACGCGACCCCGGACGTGGAAGTCAGCGGCTGGAACGTTTCCTCGGCGACGCCGCGCTAACCGGGCCGCGCGGCTGGGTCGGAAACGCGAAATGGCCAAGCTTGCGTGTACTTCGCCCGAATCAAGAAAATCGCCACGCCGGCAGCAAGCGTCGCCGTGCCTACAGCCACATACGACCAGCCCGACGTAAAGAAGATGTACAGCCATCCGAAGAAAGCGATTATCGCCGGAATCGGATAGAACCACATCTTGTAAGGCCGCGCCGAATCCGGGAACTTCCTCCGCAAGAGAGGAATGGCGAACACCTGGCCGATGAACTGCACCAGAATGCGCGTGGTGATCAGCCCACTCACCACCCAGGCCAGCGGGAAAAATGCGGCAACGATCGATACCCCGCCCAGCACGAACAGCGACACATGCGGATAATGTTTTGTCGGATGAACCTTGGCGAACGCCCGGAAGAAATAACCATCTTTCGCCGCAGCATAGGGGATCCGCGAGTACCCAAGCAGAAGCGCGAAAACCGATCCGAACGCGGTCCACAGAATCATTAACGTGATTACCATTGCCGCGCCGCGGCCGTAGAGCCGCTCCATGAAGTCCGAAACGATGAACGAGGAATTGATTCCCTCGCGCCACGGAACTACCCCGATGAGCGCCAGGTGAATCGCGCAATACCCCAACGCGCAAATCGCGATGGACCACAAAATCGAGCGAGGCACCACGCGCGCGGGATCTTTCACCTCGTCGCCGATGTAGCACACGTCGTAGTAGCCGAGGTAGTTGTACACGGCAATTAACGTTGCGCTACCCAGCCCTAAGAAAAATCCGCGCTGAAATGCAAACGCTCCGGGTGGAAAATCGAACGCCAGCCGCGGATTGAAATGCGGGAAGCCCGCGATCAACACCGCCGCCATCGTTAGCAGCGTGCCTATCCACAGCGTGACTGTCACCTTCCCGAGAAATTGGATTCGTCGGCTTAAAAGCACAACCGCGACGACGCCGATGCCCGCGGCGACAAGTTGCTGGCCGCGCATCGTCAGTCCGGGAAACAGATACGCCGCGTAGTTTCCGAAGCCGATCATGCCGGAAGCAATCTCAAGCGGACCGCTGAGTACGAATTGCCAGATGAAGAGGAAGGCCATGAGCCGGCCCCAGGTCTCGTGCCCGTAAGCCTCGCGGAGAAAGTGATAGCTTCCGCCCGAGCCCGGAAGCGCCGCGCCGAGCTCGCTCCAAATCAATCCGTCAGATATCACGATCAGCGCGCCGGTGGCCCAGCCCAGCATCGCCTGCGGCCCCCCCATCGTGGCCATGAGCAGAGGGATCGTGATGAAGGGGCCCACGCCGACCATGTTCGACATGTTCAGAGCGGTGGCGTGCAGCAGGCCGAAGCCGCGGGTCAGGTTCGGGCTGGAGTTCGTGGCCATTTATTAAACGCGGGCGCGCCATTGTAGCCGCGAAAAACGGGGAGAGCAACGGCAGAAATCCGGTAAGTTTTAATAAACGGGAAGGCCGCCGACAGCTTGGGCGACGCGATCAGAAGGGATTCTGCTCCGAGTGAGGCGCTGCGGCGCTGTGCTTACGTGCAAGGCGAAAAGGGCGCAGCATCGCTTGCAATCGCGACGCAAGGGCGCTGGTGTCCTCACCCGGCCACTCATCTTCGGCCGGAGCGGTTGCCAGCCGCCAGACGTAGCGCGCCGCCTCCCTGCGATTTTCCACCAGCGCAAATCGAAAGCGCAGCCGGCTCGCCGCGCTCCAGGTTTGCTTCTCGACGACCATCTTGCGCTGGATCAGCGTGGCCAATGCAGCCACCGCGGCATCGGCCTCGATCTTTTCTCTGATGGAATTCGGCAGCGAGACTTCCGTCAGCTCTTGCGCGATTGAAAGTCCGAGAAGCAGCATGCGCCGCGCTCCGAGCGAATCGGCGGTCTCGAACACCGTATCCCAATCGAGCCGCAGAGAAGTTTCCAGCAGCGCTCCAAGATCGACCAGCCATGAAAGCCGCTCCCAGAAATCTTTCGCGCCGTGGACGCACAGTACCGGCAACGCATCTTCGGCGCGGAACGTCGCCACGTTGCGGCCATCCACAGACACCTGCGCGAGCCGATTCGCAAAATGGGCGATGTTCAGTCGCACGGGAAAATGCCGCATCGTAAATTCGGTGTGCAGCTCGACGAGAGATTGCCCCGAACCGCGGTAGGTATATTCGCCCGGAATCCGCGATGTCGCAGTCTCCGCACCGCGCTTCCACGGAAACCTCGCGCGGTATTCGAGGGCCAGCATCGCTTCGTGCGCCGCGGCGAGATCGCTTTGCCGCACGATGATGTCCAGATCGTCGAATTGGCGCAATGAAGTATCTAAATATGCCTGAGCCGCAAGCACCGGGCCTTTATACGGAATCGCAGTGATTTTGCGGGATTGAAATACGTCGAGAATGCGAGCGAGTTCGTTGCCGAGAAAGAGAGCGCGAATGGCGTTCGAGCGCGCCGCCTTTTCCATGCGTTCGAGCCATAAGCTCGGCACGCGCGTCGAGAACTTGCTGAGATGCAGATGAACGAGAGGAATCAGCGCGTTCTGGTCCGCCAGCGCCATGAAGACCGCCCAATTCAAATCGGGCCGGACGAGTACCCGAATGCGCTCGATGTGCGAGGCGCCGAGACGCGTCCGCGCGCAGCACAGTAGAAGCTGCATCTCCGGCCGAATTTCTTCTGCGCGTGGTCTGGTCATTTCCGCCCCGCAGACCGCCGGCGCCGCGATTCGACGCGGCCGATTTTTCAAATCTCAGTTACCGCCGGCCTGAGAGGGCACCTCTGTGAATCTTAGACCATCGGGCCGCCCTGCAACTACAAATCTGCGGCGCGATGCGCTCAGGCAGCCAAGACCATCCGCGGGATACCGGCGATCGGTTTCGCACGGCGGATGCGGCTCAGCTTCGATTGGAAGACGCCCGGGTTCAGTCCCGCCCGATGACAGACGGCTTCAAGATCCGCCGGGCTTTGCAGCAGAAACTTCTCGGCCTCGCGTTGCGCACGGGCATTGTTCGATTGAAAGTCCAGCACGGCTTGAAGCAGCACTGCGACCCACAGGCGACGCTCGGGATCGTAATCGTGACGTTCCGGTTGGTCGTCGTCCAGCTCGTCAAATCCGTTCGGTACAGCCGCTAGCTCGAGTTTCTCGGTGATTTCCACTCTTCCCCCAGTTGGCGCCAGCTTACATCTTGCTGCGCACTCTGACTGAGAGATTGCACGCGGCACGCCGCGGAGCATTGTTTATGATTGTTTCTCGGGGGAACTTCTAAGTGCTTCCACGTCATGGGATTGGGCGCACCAGCCGCGGGCACATGGATCAACTCGGCGGCGTTCCCGATTCGGGACTATGCGCCAATGTCAAACAACCGTACCGAATGAAGGCAACAGCGACAAGCGGCGCGTGCGTGAAATTGTTTCACGTCGATCGGACTACTACTGAAGATATTTGCGGCGGTGTTACGGAGCGAATTTCTTGGCCAATGCCTCGCGCAGTTTATGAGCGAGGGCGTTGAGCGTGAATGGCTTCTGCAGTAGCACGATATCGGGCCCTAAAATGCCATGATGGACAATGGCTTGGTCGGTGTATCCCGACATGTACATGATGCGGATGCCCGGCCGGAGGGCTTCGATACGCTTGGTGAGCTCGCTGCCGCTCAAACCCGGCATCACCACGTCGGTCATGACGAGATCAATCGCGCCCTTGTGTTCCGACGCCGCCTGCACGGCCGCGGCGCCGTTCTCGGCGACGAGAACTTTATAGCCGCTGATTTCGAGGTACTCGCGCGCAAGATCGCGTACGCCCTGCTCGTCTTCGACGAGCAGAATCGTCTCTGTGCCGCGGGGAATATTCTGCGATACTTCGCGAACTTCTTGCGGCGTGAGACCTTCTTCGACGCGCGGAAGATAAACTTTGAACGTCGTTCCCTGCCCCGGCTCGCTATAGACCCAGATGTAGCCGCCGCTCTGCTTTACGATTCCATAGACCGTCGCGAGCCCGAGTCCAGTTCCCTTTCCTTTTTCCTTCGTGGTGAAAAACGGCTCGAAAATGTGGGCTTGCGTTTCCGAGTCCATGCCGCAGCCGTTATCGGTGACGGCCAGCATGACGTAACGTCCCGGAGTAAGCACTACGGGCAAGCGCGCCTGGCTGTTGTCGAACTCCACGTTCTCGGTTTCGATGGTCAGCTTTCCGCCACGAGGCATCGCGTCGCGAGCGTTCACCGCCAGATTCAAAATTACCTGTTCGATCTGGCTGCGGTCGGCTTTGATGCGCCAGAGGTCCGCGGCATTCACGGAGACCAGCTCGATATCCTCGCCGATCAGCCGCCGCAAGATTTTCTCCATGTCGGCGACGACGCCCTGAATATTCAGGACGCTTGGTGCGAGCATTTGCTTCCGGCTGAAGGCTAGCAGTTGCCGCGTCAAAGAAGCGGCGCGCTGCGATGCTTCCTGAATCTGTTCCGCGTTGCGGCGGAAAGCATCGCCGGGCTTGGAGCGGTCGATGAGCAATTCCGCGTAGCCCTGAATTACCATGAGGAGATTATTGAAATCGTGCGCGATGCCGCCCGCCAGCCGGCCGACGGCCTCCATCTTCTGTGCCTGGCGAAGTTGTGCTTCAAGCTTCTTGCGATCCGAAACGTCGAGCGCCATGCAAATCGCGCCATAGGGCTGGCCGTTGGGCGCGCGCATCGCTTCCACGTGGCAGGCGTAGGATCCGCCGCGCCATTCCATATGGAAAGTGCCGGGTTCGCCGGCCACGGCCCGGCGATGCTCCGCGATGGGCAGGAAACCCAGGTCGGACGTCTCAAAGAACTCGTCCATCGTCTTTCCGATGACGTCTTCAGGCCGGACGCCGACGCGCGTCAATCCCGCGCCGAGGGCGGAAGTGAAGCGCAGGCTCGAATCAACGGTCCACAGGATCGCGGGCAACTGTTCGACGAGGACGCGCAGGCGGGCCTCACTATCGCGGAGCGCGCTTTCCGATCTCTTGCGTTCGATCGCCAGCGCGATTTGACCGCCGACGGACTCCAGAAACTCGAGATCGCGATCGCTGTAAGCATTCGAGTCGGAGTAGTGCTGGACGACGAGTACGCCGATGGTGGCCGAAGCATTCCGCAGTGGCACGCCCAGCCACGACGGCGAAGACGTGCCGACGAGTTCGACGTGGTCTGCAGCGACGAGCCGCTCGAACGCCGACTGCGGAATCGATGCGGCGCGGCCCGTCTTGAATACATGCGCCGTGCAGCTTCGCCCCACTTTTTGCGGCGGCGGGGCGGAGTCATATTGGTCGGCGAAGAACGGAAAGTGGAACATGCCGCTGGAGGGCTCGAACAGCGCGACGAAGCAATTCTCCGCGTACAGCACTTTCTTCAAGGCTGAGTGGATCAAGCGCAGTAGGTCGTCGAGATTTTCAGTGACGTTGACGGCGTGCGTGATTTCAAGCGTCGCCTGCCGCTCAGCTTCAGCGCGCTTCCGTACGGTGATGTCTTCGACCGTACCTTCATAGTAGAGCAGCTTACCGTTCTCATCGCGGACAGCGTGGGCATTCTCGTTGATCCAAACGCGGGCGCCGTCCTTGCGAATGAGCTCGTATTCGAACCCTTCAACGACGTCGGTGGTCTCCATCAAGCGCTTGAACTCGTCGCGCCGCCTGGGTTCGGCATAGAGCTGCGCGCCGATGTCGCTCACCGTTTCCATCATTTTTGCAGGCGAGTCATAGCCAAAAATTCGCGCCAGCGCCGGATTCGCGCTGAGATAACGGCCTTCCGCTGTTGTCTGGAAAATTCCTTCGATAGCATTCTCGAACAGTGACCGCAGCCGCTCTTCCGCCGAGCGCTGGGCTTTCTCGAGACTCGTGCGGCTCGAGATGTCCTGGTACATGCCGAAGCTGCCGATTCGCCGTCCGTTGACAACCAGCGGAACACCGAGGATTTCGACTTCGACATGGCTTCCGTCGCAGCGGCGGCGCTTTGTCGTGTAGCGCACAACCTCGCCTCGCGCGACACGCCGGCTGATCTCAATTGCTTCCCCTTCGCTGCCTTCGACTGCGACAAGCCGATCGAGTCCTCTCCCCACCAATTCGGCCCGCGTATACCGGAACAATTGCTCAAAAGCGGGATTGCACATCTGCACGCGATCGTCGGAGCCGAGGACTACGATGGCGAGGGGATTATTTTCGAGCAGAGCTTTCAGAATTGCGTCGTGCGTTTCAAGGTTCAGCGCCGACGCGCCCGCATTCTCAGGCGAACGAACCACTGTGCTCAGGCTGTTGCCTTCGAGGCTCGCAGTGCCGCTCTCTTGCCGCGCGCGATTTCGTCCAGAAATAACGTCGGTCGTTTTCGGCATGAGATGGAATGTGTTCGTCAGCCCGGCGCTAATGGAGACGGACGAACCCCGAGACCAATGCTCCGTTATGGCACACGTCGGCGCAATGGTACCTTCGTACTAAAAGGGACAGAAAACACAGGGTTTATCAACACCCCACAGTCGGAGGGAATTTTCGCTGGAGTGGCAGGAATCGTGAAATCGTTATCCGCAGATTGCGCAGATTTTCTAGTGCAGTGGCGGCGGTTCCGGCACCGCTTCGCCGTCTTTGCGCGGGTCGGAGGCCCCGGAATTGACGCCGGTTTTGAAATCGCGGCGCACCGCTTGTCCGCCGCCGAAAACTGAGGAATAGCCGTGCCTCACTTCGATCTTGTGGCCGCGGGATTCGAGATCTTTTCGAGCGCTTTCGGCGATACGGTCTTCCATCGCAACGTCACAGCCATCGAAAGTGTACTTCGTGAAGCGCGGAGCTTCGAGCGCGGCCTGAATGTTCATCTTATAATCGGCAATATTGGCCACGAATTGCGCGTGCGCCTGGGCCTGATTGAATCCGCCCATGATGCCGAAGGCGATGCGCTCATCGCCGCGCGCCATGAAGCCGGGAATGATCGTGTGCAGCGGACGCTTATGCCCTGCGAGCGCGTTCGGCGAGGCTGGATCGAGCGAGAAGAGAGCGCCGCGATTCTGTAGAACAAAGCCGGTGCCGTCTGCCACGATGCCTGAACCGAAGAGAGAGTAGTTACTCTGGATCAGCGAAACCATGTTGCCTTCAGCGTCCACTACGGAGAGATACGTCGTGTCTCCGCCAGCGGGCTGGGGAATTCCGGCCTTTGCGTCGCAATTGGCATGTGCAGAATCGATTTCGGAAACGCGAATTCCGGCATAGCGCTTCGATAGCAGCTCGGCTACGGGAATCCGGCTGAACTTCGGATCGCCGATATAACGCAATAGATCCGCATAAGCCAGCTTCTTTGCTTCGATCATGATGTGCAGCGAATCCGCCGAACCTGGCGCGGCATCCGCCAGCGGAAATCGCTCCATCAGATCCAACATCTCGAGCGCGGCAATTCCCTGCCCGTTGGGAGGAATTTCGTACACGGTCCAATCGCGATACGTGGTTGAAATTGGCTCGACCCACTCGCTCGAGTACTCGGCAAGATCGTCGAGCGTCATCGTACCGCCGAGCCGCTTAGACGTTTCGATGATCGCGCGCGCGATCTCGCCTTTGTAGTAGGCGTCGCGTCCGCCCGCCGCGACTTTCTCCAGTGAAATTGCAAGATCGCGGTTGCGGAAGATGTTGCCTGCGCCGGGCGCGCGTCCATTGGGAAAATATGTCTTGGCGGCGTTCGAATCGCTCCGAACTGTCGCCGCAGCTTCGTCCCAATCGACCGCGGTGCGCTCGGATACCGGAAAGCCATCGGCCGCATAATGAATCGCAGGCGCGAGAACATCCGAGAATTTCTTCCGCCCGAACCGGTCGAGCAGCTTGCTCCAGCCGTCCACCGCTCCCGGCACGGTGACGCTGTGAATGCCGCCCCCGGGCATCATTTCGATGCCGCGTGATTTCAAAACTTCGATAGTTAGGGAAGCGGGCGCCCATCCGCTGGCATTCAGACCGTAGAGCTTCCCGGTTTTCGCGTCGTAAACGATGGCGAACAGATCGCCACCCATTCCGTTCATCATCGGCGCGACGACGCCCATCACCGCGTTAGTAGCCACCGCCGCGTCCACCGCGTTGCCGCCGCGCGCGAGAATCGCAGCGCCCGCCTGCGCCGCCAACGGGCTCTCGGCAGCGACGATTCCGCCGCGGCTCATCACCACCGAGCGCCCTTGCGTTCGATCTTGCGCGCGCGCGTCTCCCACGCTCAGACACCCCAGTGCGAGAATAAGCAGGATGCGGATGGGCACACGAATCGTCCCTTCAAATCCGAACGCTCATGCCAAACGCCAGAGCAGCCCGCACGGCGATGGATCTGCAATCTTGCTCGAAATTGATAGACCGCAGATCCTTCGCTTCGTTCAGGATGATAGCGAAAAGACTTTTGCAGCGTCGTTATTTCTTCGGGCGCGACTCTGGTGGAACGATGCCATTATTCCGGTAATACTGAACAAGCTGGCCGTAATGCTCGCCCATGTGCTCGGTGTAACCGATCCAGTAGTCCAGCGCCTTCAAAATACCCGCGTCGCCTTGCTCCTTGATAGTAGCCGCCCCGTCTTCCACGGACTTCTTCACGAACGCGACAATCTGCGCTTTGGTCTTGTAAGTATCGGGCGACGGGTCATTGGCTCCATCCCCGACTTTCTTGCCCGTGACGTGATTGAGAAGATCGTAGTTGGACCCGGCAATATGCCGCAGGACGTCGGCAAAAGTTCTCACCTGCGCGTTCGGGCGGTAGTTGTATTTGTCTTCTGACCAGTCCTCGGCCATGGTGATAATCCGGCCGCCGATATCGTTCCAACTCTCGAGCACAGCTTCCGACGGCGTCTTCGGCTTCTTCTGCGCCGAGCTTGCTTCTTGCGCCCGCGCCGCGGACGCTCCCAGCAGCACAGCCAGCGTCGAAATTGCTACCATCGTCAACAAGCGATTCTTCATGTGAGCCTCCTCTGCCCCGCTGCATGCCCCCGGGCGCGCACAAGACTATCCATCTCCGCCGTGCAAGTCCAGCGGCTGAAAGATTTTCAGCGAGCCAAAATGGAATGTGATTGCATCAATCGCGAAGCGTGCGTGCTACGCCTTTTCAGGAGGGTCCGGCTCGATAACGGAGACCTCAATCTCCTCCGCAGTCGGCTCGCTGATCTCAGAAGCAACCTCGGCGTCACCTGGCAGCGGCAGCCTGCAATAACCGCACCGCACGCTGCCGTCGTGCACGCGGTTTCTCGCCTCATCCGTGGTTTCCGCGCGCAGGATTCTCCGGATCAGATTCGTGCTCCAGCATTTCGGGCAACGAAACTGGAACACGCAGACAAATACTTTTCTCATTCCCGTCGATCCTTCAGCCATACGCTTTCCAATCATACAACTACCCGATGTTTTCGCTGGACAGCTCTTTGCTGCTGGATGTAGCGTAGCCCCGTTCCTGCCTGTTGCTGTGCAACCTGAATACGGAAGGCGGCGTTCATAACGAGCCGCCCGTCCAGTTACGATTCCAAAGAGGATCGTATCCGGCCCGCTAAATTTGGCCGGGTGCGAGAGGAGGAGCGCGGATGGACGACCGAGGTCTGTTTGCAGGTGGTGCGTTTCTTATGTTCTTCCTGCTGTGCGCGGCGGTGGGATACATCTACATCTCGCTGGCGCTGCAAACGATCGCTCAGAAGACCAACACGGAGAACGCATGGCTGGCCTGGATTCCCATCGCCAACATCATTTTGATGCTGAACATCGCCCGAAAACCGATCTGGTGGATCATCCTGTTTCTGATCCCGATCGCGAACATCGTTGTGGCGATTCTGGTTTGGATGGCCATCGCAGAAGCGCGCGGCAAGCCAAATTGGTGGGGCATTCTGATGATCGTGCCTGTCGTTAATATCATCGTGCCCGGCTATCTCGCCTGGGCCGATTGAGCACGATATACGGGAGTTTTAACCAACCTTCCCCGCGCGGCACTTATCCGTACCGCGCCGCATCCTTATACTTCCTTCACCGGCAAGGTTGGAGGCTGCGCCGCGCTTCGCTAAAATGATGTCGTCTTTCGCCGGGCGGCCTCGCGCGCCGAGACCGGCGTCGCCAAGGAGCCTACTCTTTTGTCCGACGAGCCCAAGATCGAATTGGCAGTTGGCCCACGCGCAATCGCCCCGCAGTCGTCGGCGGCCGAGATGCACGCGATTGTTCGCGGCGAGCATTCGGATCCGTTTCACATTCTCGGCCCGCACCGCGAAGCAGCCACTGGAAAACATTTCATCATCGTGCGCGTCTTCCGCCCCGACGCTGCTTCGATCAGCGTTTTGTGGATCGGCGAGCGCGCTGTGTATCCCGCGATTCGTGTTCATCCTGACGGCTTGTTCGTGGCAACAATTCCTCAGGCGCCCGGCGGGTCTGCCGCGCATAGCGAGCAGCACGCGCTAGCCGCAACGGCTTACAAGTTACGCATTACGTTTCCCGACGGGCGCAGCACTGAAACCTACGATCCCTACGCCTTCCCGCCGGTTCTCACCGAATTCGATCTGCACTTGATGGGCGAGGGCACGCATTATCTAAAATACGAAAAGCTCGGCGCGCACGTGCGCGAGATTGATGGCGTGCGCGGCGTGCACTTCGCGGTCTGGGCGCCAAACGCGCGGCGCGTCAGCGTCGTTGGCGATTTCAATCATTGGGATGGACGCATAAATCCGATGCGGAATTGCGGATCGTCGGGCGTGTGGGAAATTTTCCTCCCGGGGCTTGGCGAAGGCGAGCTCTACAAATTCGAGATTATCCCGCGAAGCGGGGCGCGCCTCGAGCCTAAAGCCGATCCCTACGGATTTTGCGCGGAGGTCCGTCCAAAATCCGGATCTGTGGTGTACGACATCGATCGCTACACGTGGCAAGACGCGGAATGGCTGTCGCAGCGAGCAAAGCGCGATTGGCTGCGCGCGCCGATCGCCGCTTACGAAGTGCATCTCGGCTCGTGGCGGCGCGCTGGGTCCGATGGAAAGCAATGGCTTTCGTATCGCGAACTGGCCGAAAAGCTGATTCCCTACGCCAAATCGCTGGGCTTCACGCATCTCGAGCTGATGCCCGTGATGGAGCATCCCTTCGATGGCTCATGGGGCTACCAAACCGTCGGCTACTTCGCGCCCACCAGCCGTTACGGCAAGCCCGACGAGTTCATGTACTTCGTGGATCGCTGCCACGCCGCAGGACTCGGCGTGATTCTGGACTGGACGCCCGCCCACTTTCCTCGCGACGCCCACGGACTCGCCTACTTCGACGGCACGCATCTTTACGAGCACGCCGATCCGCGCAAAGGCTCGCATCCCGATTGGGGCACTCTCGTCTTCAATTACGGCCGAAACGAGGTGCAGAATTTTCTCGTTTCGAATGCGCTCTTCTGGTTCGACAAATATCACATCGACGGTTTACGCGTGGATGCCGTCGCTTCGATGCTCTACCTCGATTATTCGCGCAAACCGGGCGAGTGGCTGCCGAACCAGTACGGCGGCCGCGAAAATCTCGAAGCCATCGCCTTCATCAAGCGCATGAACGAAGTAGTTCACGAGCGGCATCCAGGCGCGCTGACCATCGCCGAAGAATCTACCGCTTGGCCGGCAGTTTCGCGGCCCACGTACGTCGGTGGTCTCGGATTCGATTTGAAGTGGAACATGGGCTGGATGAACGACACGCTGAAATATTTCGCGCAAGATCCCGTCTATCGCAAGTATCACCACAACCAGCTCACTTTTTCGATGATGTACGCCTTCACCGAGAATTTCGTTCTGCCGCTTTCGCACGATGAAGTCGTGCACGGCAAGCATTCGCTGCTCTCGAAAATGCCGGGCGACGATTGGCAGAAATTCGCCAATCTGCGCCTGCTCTTCGGCTACTTCATGGCTCACCCGGGCAAGAAACTTCTGTTCATGGGCGGCGAGTTGGCCGAGCGGCACGAGTGGTCCGAGACGCGAAGCCTCGAATGGACGCTCGAGCAATCGCCGCCGCATAGAGGCGTTCAGCGCCTCGTCGGCGACCTGAACCGTGTCTATGCCACCGAGCCTGCTCTCCACCAGGTGGATTTCGACTGGCAGGGCTTCGGATGGCTCGAAGTCCATGATGTGGATACAAGTGTGATTTCATTTATCCGCCACGCGGCCAATCACGACGATTTCATAGTCGTGGTCTGCAATTTCACGCCGGTGGTCCGCGAAGACTATCGCGTCGGCGTCCCCGTACGCGGCTTTTACCGCGAAATCCTGAACACCGACTCCGCCTATTACGAAGGCAGCGACGCCGGCAATCTAGGTGGCCTTCATTCCGACCCGCTCGGCTGGAACAACCAGCCGTTCTCCCTGAACGTAAAGCTGCCGCCGCTAGGCGCCGTCTACTTCAAGCTCGATAGCGGCGAAAGGTCCACGGACTGAGGCTCGACCGACCCCCGGAATAGCCACGATGTCTGCACAGCCAACTTGTCGGTAGTGTCCTAATTTGAGCTCGACTGGAGTTTTCTGCGCGGCGGCAGCCCCCGCATTTCGGTTGGAGCCCCCGAATTTGAGTGGGAGACTTTGCATTTCGGTGGCAGCCCCCGCATTCATGTGGGGGAAGGAGCGCTTCAGCGCTCCGGAATAGCGTCATCTTTAACGATGCGCTTTAGCGCTGGGCACTTCGGAGCTAGTCCCTCAAGCCGTTCTATACGCGAGCTTAGGCTTTCGAATCCCATCTCGAATTTAGAACGCTACCAACTCTTCCATCAAAAACTTGCGACAAGTGGAACTTTTCTACAAGGCTCTGCGTACATGAAGGCAGCGGTTCAATAGGAAGGAGTCCAAAGATATGAAGAGAGTTCTCCAAGCCGGGGCAGTGGTGTGTCTTCTGGCGACGGCGGCATTTGGCGCGGCGCCGGAAAAATACTTGCATGTGCGGGTAACGAGCAATTCGGACAAGGAAGTGGTGAGCGTGAATGTGCCGCTCTCCCTGGCCGAGAAAGTGATTCCCGCGATTAACCACGGAAAACTCAATCAGGGCAAAGTCACGATCGACAATGCCGACATGAACGGAATCGATGTCCGCGCGATCTTGGAAGCTGTCAAGAATTCGCCGGACGGCGAATTTGTGACCATCCAGGGAAAAGACCAGGACGTCCGCGTAGCGAAGTCCAAGGGCAATCTAGTGGTGCATGTTACGGACAAGTCCGGCGACAAGCAGAAGAACGGCGAAAAGAAGAACGAAAAAGTGGACGTGATCATACCGATGGCGGTCGTGAATGCGCTGGTGCCCACAGACAAGCATGAAATCGACCTGGTGGCGGCGATTCACGCGCTGACCGAGTCGGGCGAAAAGCTCATCGTCACAGTGCACAGCGACGACGATGACGTAAAGGTCTGGGTGGACGCCGAAAGCGGATCGAACGAACCGAGCACCCACGAATAACTTGTCCCGAAAGTTCGGAACGAGAGCGAGGAAATTATGCTGCTACTTGGGAAGATACTTCTGGGAGCCGCCGGAACCGTGGTGGCCATGGGCGCGGTGGTTTCAAGCGAAGGATTCGTAAATGTGCGGGTGCACGAGAATAAGCCGGACGGCGTACACCTGCACATCATCGCGCCCGTTTTGCTGATGAACGCCGGGCTACATTTCGTGCCGCGGGAGCATCTGAAAGAAGCGGCCGAGCAGGTGCGGCCGTGGCTGCCGGTGATTGATGCCGCAGTGAAGGAATTGAAGAAGTCGGATGACGTGGATCTAGTCGAAGTGACCGGCCCCGACGAGCATGTGAAAGTAGCGACCCACGGTGGATCGATTGTCGTCGACGTCACGGATGCCGACGACGAAGTCCACGTATCGTTGCCTCTGAGCGAAATCGATCGCGTAGTGCACGAAATCGCAGCCGCGGGCCCAACGATTTAGCCCCACCGCGCGGCGCGTTCCTGTCCACCGGGCGCCTCAGGGCGCCCGAGTGGATCGGCCTTCCTCGGCGATGTTCACGCGTTCCGGCTCTGTAGCGCAGACACAACTCCCGCAAAACGCAGCCCAGCGTCGGGTGCCCCACGCGCAGCAGTTGCGCGTGGGGTTCTTCACTCGCCCGCCGTTCCCCTTGCCGTTACTGACTGCCGACGCTACAGTGCCCGCCTTCGGAGTCCACGAACTGCGCGAGTAAGCCGCCGAAATCCTGTTTTGTCGGTGGCATACTGAAGTTCACTCCCTTTGCTTTCATCTCCAGGTAGAATTTCTGGATGTCGGGAACCGTGAACCCCAATTCAACAGCTCCGGCGGGATTCTTTTCAGAAGCTGGATGTAAGGCGAGCGTTGTTTCCCCGGTGACAAATTCGCTCCAGCCGGGAGACTCAAACTTTAATTGTAAGCCCATCACGTCGCGATAAAATCTCACGGCGCGGTTCATATCAGCGACAAATTTAATCACATAGCTGAATTTCATGAGAGATTCCCTCCCAGTTCCGGGAGAATATCTTACCGGCCGCGAGAAGTCCAAAACGGTTCGATTTCGTCCCGGCAGGTCGTTTGTTCGATCAGCCTGTTTGCCAGGCATTCGGCGATTCGTCGGTGACAACTCTTGCGATCAAGGCAACTTTTTTTGGTAATAATGTAGGCGCGGGCCTTGTTGCGGGATCGGACTGCGGCTCGATCATTTTTTCGTAGCGGACATGCACTGATCTCTTCCGGGAGAATCTAGGAGAAATTGCGTGCAAACTGTAGCGGTGATTCGCCAACTGGCGCGCTATCCCGTCAAATCCATGCAGGGTGAGGCGCTGAGTTCCGCCAGTCTGACTCTTCAGGGATTCGAGGAGGACCGGCGCTATGCATTCGTTCAAGCGGCCTCGCGCAGCTCCTTTCCATGGCTCACCGCGCGCGAGCTGCCGGAACTGCTCTTCTACCGAACGTCGGTCGAAAAGGAGGGTTCGCCAGACGCGCTCGTGACGGTGACGATGCCTCGCGGCGAAAATTGGCCCATTGCCAGCGACGAACTCCGCAAGACGCTCGAGGCTCGCTCGGGCAGGCCGCTCTTTCTGCTGCGCGACCACCGTGGATCGTATGATGTTGCGCCCGTTTCGCTCATCAGCCAGCAGACGGTCGCGCGTATCGCGAAAGAGAGTGGAACGAAGGAAGATCCCTGGCGGTTTCGTCCGAATCTGCTCGTCGATTTGATCGAAGGCGAGGCTTTCGACGAAATGAACTGGGTGGGCCGGATTCTTCGCCTGGGGGACACAGCGAAAATCGCGATCACGCAAGTGGATCAGCGCTGCGTGATGATCACTCTCGACCCAACCAGCAGCGAGTCCAGTCCGGAAATTCTGAAAAGCGTCGTCCAGAACCACGCGAAGTGCGCGGGAATCTACGCCACGGTCCTCGCGCGCGGTGAAGTGCGCACCGGCGACCCCATCTTGCTCGAAGAGTAGCGCAGCACTGTCCGCATATTCGGAAACTATGCCAATGTCTTGTGGCCTACGCGCAGATGCCGGCGGTCGCTTGGACACATTGTCGGATTACCGGACACGGAGAATGTGCAGGAATCTTGTTCTTGACGGTACGTTTCCCTTTTTGTTGGCCCATCTTGATAAGAAGCGATCAATCGCGGTCGCCGCATCAAAAGCATCGCTATTTGGGTTTGTCTGAAGGTGCAGCTTGTGCCTGCGCGGCAGGAACCCGGTCCGATTTCTGCGTCTCGACCTCGACCGTGTTGAAGATGCCATTGACGTCACGCTGTTGACTGGCTTTTGTCTGCTGCGCAACCGATCCTCCGTACTGCACGATATATTTAGTTCTTGCCGTTACTTGTAGACCCCCGATAGGGTCACCCGGTTTGGGCATCTCGACCTGCTGCTCGGTCGCTTTTCCGCTCGAATCAAAATTCTGAACGGTCATCACGCGCCGGTTCAGATGCAGGCTGCCGTCGGGAGCTAGTCCAGGAACATACGTAGAATATGTCTCGACGGTATTTATTTTTTCTCCGGCGGCGTTTTCTGTCTCCTTGCCAACGGTGCGTGAAACTTCTGAAAGCCGGCCCTCTGAATCGGCGCGCGAAATACGCTCTTCGCTGGTTCGATTCTTGCCGTCTTCCTTAACTGTGCTTTCTTTTACTTCACCCACTTTCCAGTGCCCGCCGGAATCCTGCCACTGCATTGTCTTCTTCACCTCGACCGTGTTGTCCGAGCTGTGCTTTTGAATCTCCTGCGTCTGCAGGGACGGAGTCAAGCCGCCGTTGCCGTCCAGAATGTAAAACGTGGTTTTCGTCTCTTGCTCGTTTGGGCTCGTCTTTCGTGTGTCCGCGACCTCACGTTGCGTAACCTGAACATTTCCGTTCAAATCAGAACTCGAGATCGTGCGTACCACGTGTGCCTCGCCGCTTCCTGCGTTTCGTGCCTCTTCTTCCGTTGCCTGCACCAGAGTCCTTTGTCCGTTCACATCCCACCGGTAGGTGCGCTCCACTGTGCGGGTCGTGGTGGCATTCACCCGCACGGTTTCTTTTTCGGTTTCGTGGTCGGGCAGGTAACCGCCATTCGGCCCAAGCACCTCCACCCTCTGTTCATCCACACTCCGGTCGCCGGACGTGGCGTGGCTCTCGATCGTCCGCGACGGATCGGTGTTGGCTATGGAAGTTTGCGTGGTCGCGGTCGAAGGTTCTTTGGGTTTGCTCGGGTGAGCGTAGTTCACCTGTGCGGCGGTCAATGAGCCGGCGCAAAAGATCACAGCGATCATCGATTTGACTAGAAGCTTGGCCGCAGATGCAGCGACCCGATTTTGAGGCTGTGACAAGGCCATACCGTTGCTCCTTTTACCCGGTGTGGTTCCCAGCCCGAATCAACCGGAACCCCGAGTCTAGACCTTTAGGTTGTTCATCGTAATGCTTCTCCGGCCCTCGACACAAGGAACTCGCCGCCACCACAGGCCCCACAGAGATCACTGGACAATGAGTCCGATTATCGGAGATTGGAAGCAGCCGTTCAGTTCTTCGGTAAGCGCATTAATCAGGCAACTGCCGGTTAAACCGCGCTTATGCTTATTGCCAGCGGTTATTTGCTTTGGCGCTCATTTCTCCGATCTTATAATGCTGGAATGGTTTCCATTTCCCAGCCCGCGGATCAAAATACACTCCGCCGTATTCAGCAAATTCAAACAATTACAATTGTCTGGATGAGCGTCGAGGCAGTCGTCTCTCTATCGGCGGCGTGGGCCGCACGCAGTCCTGCCTTGCTAGCGTTTGGCGGTGACAGTGCCATTGAACTTCTTTCAGCAGCGGTCGTCCTATGGCGGTTTCGCGCCCATCTTGCCCATAGTCGCGCCGAAAGAAATGCATCGCGTATAGCCGGTGGAATGCTCTTTGCATTGGCCGCATATGTGATCGTAGTTTCCGCAATGAGTCTATTCGGGCAAAACGTGCCCAGACCAAGCTACCTGGGTGTCGCGATCCTGATTGCCGCAGCCACAATCATGCCGTGGCTTGCCAAGGAAAAACGGAAGTTGTCAGCCTCCACTGGTAGCGCTGCGCTCCGAGCAGATGCGGCTCAGTCTGGTTTGTGTGCCTATCTTTCGCTAATTGCTCTGTTGGGACTCGCGGTAGACGCGGTTTGGCATGTGACCTGGGCCGACCCAGTTGCTGCGTTAGCGATCACACCCCTTATCTTGTGGGAAGGCAAAGAAGCGATACGTGGACGGGCGTGCGGCTGTTGCTGAAGTTCTGGGCGAAGTGACGGGCGTATCCCGAGGTGTCGAAAACCGCTCCGGACTCTGGTAGGTCCTGATAATTCGGACTACCAGAGATGTGAAGTAGCGCTTCACTCGCCCGACAAGTGCGTTTATCGCGCACTAAGCCAGGAATTGTGTATTTCCGTGTGCGAAGCCTTTGGAGGAGGCCCAGTGCAGGCTTTGGTTTTGGGATAGTGCCGCGGCCGCCGGAAAGGCTCTGGACTCAAGAAAAACATGTTTGACGCATTGCAGACTGACGGCGTCGCGTGTAGATTATCGGCCGGCCCGCGGAATCAAAATAGAAATCCCGGCTTTATGAAGCTCACCTGTGATTATGAATCATAACGTCAGCGTCATCGGAACAGGTCGCATGGGGTCCGCTCTTGCGAATGCCCTCCACAACAAGGGACTCTCGACCACGGTTTGGAACCGCACTTCCTCGAAGACTGTGGCTCTGGCTCAGCTGGGACTTCGTGTTGCCGAGAGCCTCAAAGCGGCCGCGCTGGCATCCGATGTAATCATCGTCAACGTCAGCGACTACAGCACCGCTCAACAGATGCTCCAGGATCCCGGTGTCACCACTGTTCTGGCCGGAAAGATTCTGGTCCAACTGAGCAGCGGCACGCCCCAAGAGGCCAGACACATGGAATCCTGGGCCAAGCAACATGAGATTTCCTATCTGGATGGCGCCATCATGAGCTATCCAAGCGGAATCGGCGCGCCCGAATGCACGATCTTATATTCGGGTCCGGAAGAATTATTCAACCGCGTCAAGCCAGTCCTGCTGGCGATGGGAGGAAATACCCTGTTCGTGGGGACCGCAATCGGCAATGCCTCAGCGCTTGATATTTCCTGTTTGACATTCGTATTGGGCGCGATGTTTGGTTTCGTCCAGGGCTACATCGTAAGCGAGGCCGAAGGCCTTCCCCCGGAAGCATTCGTGGGATCCGTCAAAGGCTTGCTCCCAATCATGGGACCGATTCTTGAAGCGATTTCTGCGAGAATTCAAACTAAGAACTATGTCGGAAATGAGGCATCTCTCGAAGCCTGGAGCATCGGCCCCAAAGAATTGATTGACTGGTCGAAGGATCGCCGAATGGACCGCCGCATCGCGGATGCACAAATGGGCCTCTTTGAACAAGCGTTCAAGGCAGGCCAACGTCAAGCCGATTTCGCTTATTTTTACGAGATCTTCAGGAAAAATTGAAACACGCCCCTGGGGCGGCAAACAACTGGCCTGTATTGAATGGCGATCTATCCCGCGGCTATCTCAGCTTCGCTTTGAAGCTTCCCGAATGCGTTGATCCGGCCCGAAAA
The DNA here is from genome assembly GCA_963812645.1 of uncultured Acidobacteriota bacterium. Classification (GTDB taxonomy): domain Bacteria; phylum Acidobacteriota; class Terriglobia; order Acidiferrales; family UBA7541; genus Palsa-147. The sequence continues at coordinate 1,683,712 of CAWEVU010000004.1, read as the reverse complement.
TCTTTTCGGAATATCGCGCGGCTTCGTGAACAATTTCCCTCTGAAAAACCACTTGTCCGGTCAATGCGTTAACCAGGACTTAAGGATACTGTCGCGGTAGGGACGACCATCGCGGATCGCCCCCCGCACAGATCCGTACAAGCGCGTTTACGCATACGGCTCTTACCCTGGATGAGTAGCGGCGAAGCGCGCATCAGGATAGGGATGCAGAATGCGGGGTTGCGGAATCCACCGGATCAAGAGTGGGGAGAGACGCTCCCAGCGCACTCGCGCGCGTTGACTGCGACGGACGAGGATGCTCCGCCACAACCGACAAACGCGACGACAGAAAATGCGCAGCTGAGTCGAGTTGCCCGGAACGGCATGGTATTGGTAGTAGCCCAGCACAACCTTCCGAAGCCATGTACCGACCGCGGTCGTGCGATCATGCTTCCGGCGTTGAAGCTCAGCCTTAATGGCCTTGAGCTTCGCGACCATTCGCTTCTTCGCAGTAATCCGCCAGACGATGAAAGCTCCGGTCGTGAGCTGCCCACAGTAGTGGGTGAAACCCAGGAATGTGAAGGTCTCGGGTTTTCCCTCGCCCCGCCGCTTCCGATCTCGAGCGGCGAACCGCCCGAATTCGATCAGCCGTGTCTTGTCCGCATGTAATTCCAAACCAAACTTAGCCAGCCGCTCCCGAAATTCCCTTAGGAACCGCTCGGCGTCCGTCCGGTGTTGAAAGCCCACCACAAGATCATCGGCGTAGCGGACGACAATCACATCGCCCTTCGCGACTTTCTTGCGCCAGACCTCCACCCATAGATCGAAAACGTAATGTAGGTACACGTTGGCGAGCAGCGGTGAAGCAACGGCTCCCTGTGGCGTACCTAGTTTCGTCTCCGACCACTGGCCATCTTCCGAGACTCCAGCCTTCAACCATTTCTGGATCAGGCGAAGTACTCGGCGATCGGCCACGCGATGCTCGACAAACTTCATCGTCCATTCGTGGTTCATGTTGTCGAAGAAACCTCGAATGTCCGCATCGAGCACCCAGTTCACTCGCTTCCATTGGATGCCCGCCGTCAGCGCGTCCAACGCTTGATGCGGGCCGCGACCGGGCCGAAACCCGTATGAAAAGCCTTTGAAGTCGACCTCATAGATCTGGTTGAGGATCGTCACCACAGCCTGTTGAACGATCTTGTCCTCCAGCGCCGCGATGCCTAACGGACGTTGCCGCCCGTCAGCCTTCGGTATATAGACTCGTCGTGAGGGTTGTGCCCGATACACTCCACGGTGCACCCGACTGTGCAGATCGATGAGTCGATCCTCCAATCCGGCTTCATACTCCTGCCACGTCACGCCATCGACTCCGGGCGAAGCTTGTCGCTGAAGCGCGTAGAAGCTGTCGCGGAGTAATCCGACGCTTAGATGGTGGAGCAGGGCGGTGAACCGTTCCTGCTTCCTTTCTTTTACTGCTTGCCGCACACCGCGCAATCCCTGGGACATGCGTTTCCCGCTCTGTGTCGGGCGTATGTGAGATTGAACGATGTTCTCCTGAGTCTGTGCCCTTCCCTCCCCGGCCTCCGCGGAAGGTTGCCCTTCGTTGTTCGGCTGGTTCACTGGTACTACGGCACAGTCCGACTTCTCCGGCACGTTCGCGTCCGCATTTCGGTTTATGGCCTTCGCGGACCGGTCTTGATCGGCTGACCAAGACGTGCAGGAGATCTCCCGGTTCTCGTGCATGTTGTTTCTCAGCGTGCGCGGGTTCTAAGACTACGCAGGACCTGGCAATCCACTCGCGTTTAGTGTGGTTGTCGTGTTGCCTTCCTCCACTCGGAATGGAGTCGGCGTCCTGTTCCATCGGCTTTTCGAAGCTCAATAGCCCGGCCCACCGATACCTCTGTCTACGCTTCAAGCGGTACCTCGCGATATCGCCTGCAAGACTCGAGGCCAGGATGGATTCGCTGTCTCCTTTCCCGTAGGGCTCTTTCATCCCCTACAACATGCCGGTTTATCCCGGCGCTCTCCGGGTTGCCCGTCAGCCGACAAGAATCCGGGCCCGCTGTATATTTGAGCCATATCACCTGTTGTCGATAGTTACATTCTGATAAGATCTCAGGGACAAAGACGGTTGTTTGCTGGCTTTCTCTCCAAGGAAGGGCGAAAGGGCGCATGAGAGTTCTGGCCAGATTCCTGCTGATTTCGGCGTTTTTCATGGCCCGGCAGTCGAGTGGTGCGCAGGGTGTGCAGCCAGCCGAGCCGTGGTTCACGGTCACCATCAGCACGCCCAGGTCAGTCGTAACACTCGGCACCGGTGTAAAACTAAAAGTTGTTCTCACCAACAACACTGATAAGGATATTCGATACGCTGCCGGGGGGCCAGGAAGAGGCGGACCCGTTTTTGCTTTAGATGTGTGCGATAGCGAGGGTAAGCCGGTATCTGAAACGCCCCGCGGCCTCACGTTGCACGGCAAGGGTCCGCGTCCGTGGTCCGGCAGCATCTTTTCGACAGCCGCGCATCCTGGCGACAAAATCGAGGAGGAGCTGGTGGTGAACGAGGAGTATGACCTGCGGAAGCCTGGCAAATACACGATCCAACTGAGGGAGAGGAACCCGAAGTTCCAGGCCATAAAGTCAAATATTGTCACGTTCACCCTCGTTCCCGACGATAAATCGCGATAGCGCTCACAGCGCAACGACCCGATTTTCATCAGGACGCATCGTCGGCTACTGGGAAGTTATCCTAAGTCCCCATAAGCTGCCTTATCGGATAATTACCGTACCAGGAATCCACATGTCTGGTTTGTGCGTTAATCGGGACGTGGCTATGCTCACATCGACGGTTAGCCGCCTTATCGGGAGCTAAGCAGGACCCGCAAGAACGCGGTAACCTTGCCCGATACGATGCCTGGACATTCGGGGAGGGCATTACATGTGGTGTTTAGCACTACGTGCCTCCTCGTTTGTGTTCGTCTTGTTCCTTCTCGTTGACTCACGTTAAATTTGCTCATAACAATTAATTCTATGAGATCAACCCTCTGCCTACTGCTTCTCTGCTGCGGCGTCGTAAGCGTTCAGCGGCCAGCCCGAGCACAGACGCTGGTGTACTCGTTCTCCTACGTTGACACGGCCTCCAGCCGGCGAGCCTTTTTCGCTAACGTGCCCCCGATGCCGGGTGCGCGATCCGACGACCAAAACATTGCGATGATGCGCAGCACCAGGAAGAACGAGATTTATTCGATATCCATCGCAGACGGAAAACGCTCTCTGTTGTTTTCCGATGACGGGACCCACCTGGAGATAAATGCTGGCGGTACGGTGTCGCGAGGTGCAAAAGCCTATGCCGTAGGTGTTTGGCTTGAGCGCCGTATGACTCCGTCGCCAGGCTTCTATTCCGACGACGGTATTTACGAACTGAGTCTCGACAGCTCGAATCATTTCCGCAAGATCGGAACTGCGCTAAGCCGTGCTGCCCCCGTTCTGAATCCGCAAGCAACGCAAGCGGCGGTACAAAGTGCGGATGCGCAATCGATCCTCATTTACTCGGTGCAGGATTGGAAAGTCCTCTCCACTCTAAATGTCGCCAAGCTCGTTCAAACTCATTGCCCGACGTGCGTCACGACCTCTTTCGGATGGCTCGCGGACGGCAGCCGTCTATTCGTCGAACTTGCCCTGGGCGATGAGGATGAGGATGACGCCGGTACTGCCCACCATCCGGGTGCGTACATTTTCTCTGCCAATGGAGTTGATCAGGGCGCCATTCCGCCCGGACTCGGCGCGTTTCAATATCCTGGATACGTTCACGCGTCGGCTGACCGCCATCTTCTCGGCCAATTGCCGGACGGAAGGTACCTGTTCTTGGATTACGGCGTGAAGCAACCTAACTCGGCCGCAAAAAATGACCCTTTTCTAGTCATCGCCGGATCCGACCCGAAATCTGTGAAACAGTTCCCGTTGCGTTTCCCCATTGGCACGATTTACCTCTCCCCCTCCGGGAAATATTGTGCCTATCTTGAATCGCGCCAAACGCCGGACTTTCGAAGCGAGCCTCACCTATGGGTCAGGGACCTCAATTCGGGCGTTGAAAAGGAACTGTTCTCGGTGCCTCCTCCGAATCCACCACAGTCACCCACGCCAAATATTTTGCTGTCGATACTCGGCTGGACTGATTAAGGGACTTTGCGTCCGCATACGATAAGAGCCTCCGAGTCCTCCTGTCCTGTAATTCTCAGCTCCTGATAAGTCGGGTGGATTCAATGGGTCGACGCAACACTTGCTCGAAGTCTACTCGCAGGAGTCTGAAAGCCTAAGGTTTTTCTCGGGCGTTGATTTAAGCGCAGAGCCACTTTGTCCAGTTCCGACTGGGTGTAGCCGGACAGGTCTGTTCTCTTCTGGAAGTATTGTCGTAATAGCCCATTCGTGTTTTCGTTCGAGCCGCGCTGCCAAGGGCTTTGCGGATCACAGAAGTAGACTTTCACATTGGTAGCTACCGTGAAGGTCTTGTGTTTGGCCATCTCTAGCCCGCGATTCCACGTCAACGAGCGTCGCAGCGCCGCGGGAAGCTTACGAACATGCCGGGTGAGCGCGGCGACGACCACCGACGTATCTTTGCTGGGCACCTTGATGAGTGCGGTAAAACGCGAATGTCGCTCCACCAAGGTCACCACGTGACTATTCTTTGAGCCGGCGATGAGATCCCCCTCCCAATGACCTGGAATGGCGCGGTCTTGGATTTCTGCGGGTCTTTCCCGGATGGAGATGGCGTCGACGATTTGACCGCGTGCGTCTGTAAAGATATGAGAGTGCTGCGAGCGGCGTATGCGGCGCTTGGATCGCAGGTGCCCCAGTAGCTCTTTCTTCAGCACTCCTCGCGCTTGAATGAATAAGCTGCGGTAAATGGTCTCGTGGGACACGCGCAGACTCTCGTCATCGGGATACTGGATTTTCAGCCATCCGGAAATCTGTTCCGGCGACCAGTCCAGAATCAGTTTACTCGTAACCAGCTTCTGCAACTTCACATGGATGGCAAGAAGGCACCGCTTGGGCCGCAAGGCCGACTCCCAGGCCTCGCCGTCGGCTTCGTTGGCTCGATACACAGAACGGCCACCATGACGTGCGACTTCCCGGCTCACGGTCGACACCGTTCGGTTCAGGATTTTGGCAATCTCACGTATCGACGAGCCGGAAGCCATCCCCCGAGAGATCTCCTCGCGCTCACGCAGCGTGAGCGCGAGGAGCGAGCGCCTCCGGACCGCCGGAACAAACCCACCGTGATGGGACACCAGACAGCGAATGGACGAATGACTCTTGCCGAACGCGCGCCCGATCTCATGCAACGACTGTCCCGCCTTCCAACGGCTCCACATGTCGCTCTTCTGCACGGCGGAAAGCCCAAACCGTTTCCCTTGAGTCATGAACACCACCTTGGAAAGCAGATTTATACCAGATGGTGTTGCATCCACCGGTTGAACCGGCACGACTTACCGGACAATGAAACCCACATGTCCGGTTTGCGCGTTTACCAGGCAGGTTCAGCGCACCTGTACATCTGGCCGGCGCTGCCTGACTTGGGACGATCTTCGAAACCCAGAGATACCGACAGTATCGTTCTTCCTGCTCGTCCCGCTGCCATTTCCGCGGGTGTAGGTGTTGACTCCATTGGTGCATTGCTCGAGTAACAAGAATTCCGCGGCCGGCCCATCGCCAACGAGGGCTGCGCATTGACATCCCGTCTCGCCGTGGCTACGCTTTCCTGCCTCACGTCGGAGTCATCATGAAGGCCCCAAAATTCGCCCTTCTCACTTTCATCTGCGCTCTGTCGCTCGCACCAGATTTGCTCTCCGCTCAGGAGCCGCAGCACCATCACGACGCCGATGAAAACCTCGGCACCGTCTCGTTTCCTACTTCCTGCGCTCCCGCAGTCCAATCCCAATTCGAGCGCGGCGTCGCCCTTCTGCATTCCTTCGAGTACGAAGTAGCCGACGCGCAATTCGAGGAAGTCGCCAAAAAAGACCCGCGCTGCGCTATGGCTTACTGGGGACAATCCATGACCCTCTACCACGAACTCTGGAATCGCCCCAGCAAAGCAGATCTCGCCCAGGGCGCCGAACTCCTCGCCAAAGCTCGTTCCCTCAAGCCGCCGACCGCGCGCGAACGCGACTACGTCCTGGCGCTCTCCGTTTTTTACTCTGACGCCGATAAACTCGACCACAATCAGCGCGCCGACGCTTACGCCAAAGCGATGCAAGGCGTCCACGAACGCAATCCCGAAGACCACGAAGCAGCCATCTTTTACGCGCTCTCGCTTCTCGCCTCAGGTCCCGAGCGCGACCCCAATCTCACCAACGCCAAAGCCGCCGTTGCCATCCTTAATAAGCTCTACGATGAGGAACCCAATCATCCGGGCATCGCGCACTACATCATCCACAGTTGCGACAATCCGGCGATGGCCAGTCTGGCGCTTCCCGCGGCGCGCAAATACGCGAGCATCGCGCCGTCTTCGCCGCACGCCGTGCATATGCCTTCGCACATCTTCGCGCGCCTCGGACTGTGGCAGGACGACATTGACTCGAACCTCGCCGCCATTCGCGTTGCGGATAGCATGGCTGCGGATCATTACGTGATGCATCACAAAGTGCATTCCATGGACTTCCTCGAATATGCGTACATGCAAATTGGCGACGACGCGAGCGCCAAGGCAATGATCGACCAGATTGCCGTGATTCGTCCTGAACAAATGGATCCCGAATTTCAGAATTATTTGCTGGTGCGCCAGGCGGAAGGGCCGGCGAAGTACGCTCTCGAGCGCCGCCAGTGGAAAGAGGCGCTCGGTCTCCAACCCATTGCTGGCGCGCCGCCTGACGTTCAGATGGTGACCTACTGGGAGCGCGCCGTTGCCGCCGGCCACCTTCACGACGCAGCCGCTGCGCAAGACGCTGTGAAACATTACGACGAATTGCTCGAAGCCACGCGCAAAGGGCCTCGGTCCTACATCGTCGAAGGCCTGAAGGACGAGCACCAACTGGTGCAAGCCTGGGCCGCCTATGCCGCGGGCAATTCCGAGGATGCGCTTCGCCTGCTCCGCGCGGTCGCCGACGATCAGGACAAAGCCGGCAAAGGCGAAACCGATCTGCCCGCACGCGAAATGCTGGCTGACATGCTGCTCGAGCTGCAGCGTCCCCAAGAAGCGCTGACCGAATATGAGATTTCGCTGCGCACCGACCCCAATCGTTTCAACGGCCTCTACGGCGCAGCGCAAGCCGCCACTCAGGCCCAGCAAAAAGAGAAAGCGAATACCTATTACTCCCAATTGCTGAAGAATTGCGAAGGGATCCGCTCCGATCGATCCGAGCTAGCCCAAGCGAAAACCTCACTCGTCTCTGCGGGCGCTAAGTAGGCGCGGGCAGGCTTTCAGCTAGCATATGAGGCCCGCGTAAGTTTGGTTGCCGTCCCCTGCAAATTCAACCGAAACTGTTCCCCGCGGTCGTCACTCAGTTTCAGATTTGCGCACGCTAACCAGGCATAGAGGCTCGTATCCGGTTGGAACTCCTGTTGTCATCTCTGCTGGCGCGCGTCAATCCGGCGCGCGTTGACTTGTCTGCTGGCGCAGCATAGCATTGGCGTCCATGCCCGAATCCTCTCCACTCTCTGGGCGAACGATTTCCCACTACCGCATCCTTGAAAAACTCGGCGGCGGCGGCATGGGTGTGGTTTTCAAGGCCCAGGACATCAAGCTTGATCGCTTTGTGGCCCTGAAATTCCTGCCTGATGATGTAGCCAAAGATGCGCAAGCGTTGAGCCGCTTCCAGCGCGAAGCCAAGGCTGCTTCGGCCCTTAATCACCCCAATATCTGCACCATTTACGAAATCGGCGACGAGAACGGCAAAGCCTACATCGTCATGGAGTATCTCGATGGCGTGACGCTGAAGCATCGAATCAGCGGCCGTCCCGTGGACACAGAGACTCTTCTCAACCTCGCCATCGAAATTGCGGACGCACTCGACGCAGCCCACTCCGAAGGCATCGTTCATCGCGACATCAAGCCGGCCAATATTTTCGTCACCAAGCGAGGCCACGCGAAGATTCTCGATTTCGGATTGGCGAAGCTGACTCCGAAAAGCGAGTCAACCGCCCAGGAAGCCACGCAGACCGCCGACGCGATTCGCGCCAACGCAGAGCAACTTACCAGTCCAGGTACCGCTGTCGGCACCGTGGCCTATATGTCGCCGGAACAGGTGCTGGGCAAGGAATTGGATGCCCGCACCGACCTGTTTTCGTTTGGCGTGGTGCTCGACGAGATGGCCACCGGCACCCTGCCCTTTCGCGGAGACACCTCGGGAGTGACCACCGATGCGATTCTGCACAGCGCCCCGGTCGCCGCTGTCCGGTTGAACCCGGATATTCCGGCGAAGCTTGAAGATGTGATCAACCGCGCCTTGGAGAAAGATCGCAATCTGCGTTATCAGCACGCGAACGAAATGCGGGCCGAGCTGCAGCGCCTGAAGCGAGACACGGATACCAGCCGAGTGGCCGCAGCGAGCTCCGGGCCGGTGCTGGCAGCACAGGATACCAGCGCTCAGTCGGCCGTCCAGCAGCCCATGCCATCCTCAGGTTCCATTTCCGCTCGTGGTTCATCGGCCTCGGTCAAAGTGGCTGAAGTTCCGATCGCCGCAGGGAAAAAGCTCTGGAAGATTTTGATTCCCGCCGCCGTGGTTGTAGTCGCCGCTGTCGTCGCAGGAATTTTGTACCTGCGTCCGCGACCCGCTGCGCCTCTGACCGAGAAGGACACTATCGTCCTCGCCGATTTCGACAACACCACCGGCGACCCCGTCTTCGATGACGCTTTGAAGCAAGCCCTTACCGTGCAGCTCGCTCAATCTCCCTTTCTCAATATTCTCTCCGAGCGCAAGGTGGAGGAAACGCTGCGGCTAATGGGCCGTCCAGCGACTGACCGCATCACCCGCGACGTGGCCAGAGAACTCTGCGTGCGCACAGGCAGCAAGGCCATCCTCCTAGGCTCGATTTCGAACTTAGGCGGTCAGTACGTCGTTGGCATCAATGCCGTCGGCTGCTCCAGCAGCGACACGCTAGCCACAGAACAAGAAGAGGCTGCGACAAAGCCAGATGTACTGAAAGCCCTGAGCAAGGCAGCAGCCAGCCTGCGCAGTCACCTCGGCGAATCGCTGGCCTCCATCCAGAAGTTCGATGTTCCCGTGGAGGCTACGACGCCGTCGCTGGAGGCGCTGAAAGCCTACAGCATGGGTATAACAACCAGCCGCACAAAAGGAGCCTCCGCGGCGATTCCGTTCTTAAAACGCGCACTCGAACTCGACCCCAATTTCGCCGCAGCGTACGCCGGCCTCGGAGTCGAGTACGGCAATCTCGGCCAAGCCAGTCTGTCCGCGGACTATATCAAGAAGGCCTATGCGCTGCGCGACCACGTCAGTGAGCATGAAAAATATCGCATCGCCGGCTTGTACTACGATTCCGTCACCGGCGAGGAAGAGCAGGCCATCCAAGTTTACGAAATGTGGGCCAAGAGCTATCCCCAGGATTCTGTCGCTCCTCGCAACTTGGGGGCTATTTATAGCGAGCTTGGGCAATACGATAAGTCTTTGGCTGAGACCCAAGAGGCCATGCGATTGGAACCGAATTCTGTAAGCAGTTATGTGAACCTCACAGAAAATTATCTTCAACTCAACCGGACCGACGATGCGAAGAAAGCGCTTGAGCAAGCCCAGCAGCGCAAGCTCGACGATGAAGAGCTGCATTGGACGATGTATCTGCTAGCCTTCTACCAAGGCGATGCGCCGGGGATGGAGAAGCAAGTAAATTGGGCCGCTGGGAAAGCTGGGAACGAAGACGTCCTGCTCTCCTTCCAATCCGATACCGAGGCTTACTACGGACGCCTCGCCAAAGCACAAGATTTCTCTCGCCGTGCCGTGGATTCGGCCGTCCGCAACGACTCCAAAGAAACCGCGGCGCTGTGGCAGGTGAATGCCGCGCTACGAGAAGCGGAATTTGGCAATACAGCGGTCGCCAAGCAGCAGATCGCTGCAGCACTGGCGCTGGCTCCGGGCCGGGATGTCAAGCTATTCGCCGGATTGGGCATGGCGCGCATTGGTGAAACCGCTGGCGCGAAGGCCGTCGTGGACGAAATGGAAAAGGCTTACCCCTCAAATACACTGATGAAAGATTACTGGCTGCCAACCATTAAAGCGGCCATGGAACTGAACGCCAACAATGCCACGCAAGCCGTGATGTCGCTGGAGGCTGCGCTGCCGTATGAGATCGGCGCTCCTCCACAATTGCAAGTGGCAACCATGTATCCCGTGTACATTCGAGGCCAAGCCCAGCTAGCAGCACACAATGGCGCCGCAGCAGCCACAGAGTTTCAAAAGTTTCTCGACCATCGCGGCGTGACCTTGAACTATCCGCTAGGCGCGCTCGCGCATCTAGGTCTGGCTCGCGCCTATGCCGTGCAAGGCGACACCGCCAAAGCCAAAGCCGCCTATCAGGATTTCTTCACCCTCTCGAAAGACGCCGACCCCGACATCCCCATTCTGAAAGAAGCCAAGGCGGAATACGCGAAGCTGCAGTAGTTCCGAGGAATCCTAAAACAGAATGCTTGAGTAGCCCCTCTCAGGCTGTCAGTGGACGATAAGTCGTGCCGGTTCAACCGGTCGATGCAACACCATCTAGTCCGTTGATCTGACAATACTTGCCCTTGAGAATCGGTCTGTACGGCAAGAATCAATCAGAACCTAAGCAGGGCAGCGTTCTTTGTGAATCAACGGCCGCGAACGAAACTAGCCTCGTAGACTCCTAAAAGGAGACTTCGAGCAAGTGTTGCGTCGACCCATTGAGACCGCCCGCCTTATCGGACATTTGGATCACCCGGACTTCAGTTCTCCGATATGCGCGTTTATCAGGTAGGTGTACTAACATCGGCAGGGACAAACCACTCGGTTTGTATTTGGAAGGAGTCCGGTGGGCTGCTACCCGGACGTACATATATAACTAAATCTGGTCGTGAGCGTCGTCCGCCACTCAGTTGGTGAAAGAAAATCGCGATGCCAGCTTCGCCAGCTTAAGCACTTTGTAGACAGCAACGCTCACCCCGCACAACACCACCTTGACACCTTTGCGGTCCGCTTCGCCCACAAGATCTTCCATCGCCCGCAGCGCACTCGCATCAATCCGGCGCACGGAAGAGAAATCCAAAACCGTCTCGCCCTGAGAGGTATCGAGCTTCTCCCGAGCCTCTTGCAGGTCCGGGACGAGGCGCTTATCGTCAACACTGAGCCACACGGGAATCGTTTCCATAAACACCGCCATCCACAATTCAATCTCTTACTTCGCTGCACCTGCCGCCTTTGCCTGACCCCGCCCCTCATAAGCCTTCCAAAACAGTTCGGCCAGTTCGCTCATCAACGGCATGCGCGGATTCGACCGCCAGGAAGGATCATCAAAGGCATTCTTGGTCATTTCGGGCACCGCCTCCGCAAATTCCTGCCTGGAGATTCCTAACTCCGCGATCGACCGCGGTACTCCCAGTTGATCGAGCAAATTTTCCGTCGACGCTATCAATCTCTTGACCTTTTCTTCCACTGTATGGCCACCCAGACCCAGCAAGTCCGCGATCGCAGCGTACTTTTTGTGTGCAAGATATCCCTGCTGGTACGGTGACGGCATGAACTTCGTGGGTACAGCGGCGTTATACGCCATCACGTGTGGCAGCATGAACGCGTTGGCTCGGCCATGTGCGACGCGGAAACGTGCGCCGAAGGCATGTGCGAGCGCGTGATTCACGCCCACCGATGCGTTGGAAAATGCCAGCGCCGCAATGCAGGCAGCATTGTGCATCATGCATCGCGCCTCTTCATTCCGGGGATGCTCATAAGCGATTGGCAGGTACTTAAACACCAGCCGAATCGCTTGCATCGCGTTGGAGTCCGTGTACGGCGAAGCGTAATTCGAAACGCCGGCCTCCAGCGCGTGGGTCAGGCAATCGATGCCCGTGTCGACCGTAAGGACCTTTGGCATGGACAGGACAAACTGCGGGTCCACAATCGCCACGTCCGGACTCAGCGAGTAATCGGCCAATGTCACCTTGCGCCCGCGCTCTTTATCCGTCAAGACAGCGAACGGCGTGACCTCGCTCCCGGTTCCGCTGGTGGTGGAGATGGCAATCAGCCGCGCCCGGTTGATCTTATCCGTGGGGTATTGCACCACGCGCTTGCGCAGATCCAGAAACGGCGCGGCCAGCTCTTCCAGATCCGCCTCCGGCGACTCGTACTTGAGTTTCATGATCTTGGCCGCATCGATCACCGACCCGCCACCCAGCGCGATTATCTGGTCCGCTTTGTAGAAAGCGAGAGTCTCCACTCCGTGCATCACGACCTTCATCTCCGGCTCGGCATCGGGAATCACCAAGACATGAACGTATGTCTGCGGCGAAATATGACGCCGGACGATGTCCACATGACCGATGTGCTCCATCGGCGGACTGGTAACGATGACGGTTGACTGCGATGGGAACTGCCGCACATTTTCTACCGCGTTCATGTTGAAGTAAATCTGATTGGGAACGCGGAACCACATATGCGCCTGCGTCCTCCGGGCAACGCGCTTGATATTGAGGTAGTGAAACACATTTACGTTATCGGTCGTGCTGTTGCCTCCGCTGGTTCCGCATCCGAATGAAAAGGTCGGCACCAGATCGTTGTAAACAGCGCCCAGAGCTCCGATGGAGCCCGGCGAATTCACAATGATGCGTCCGGCGTTCATCACCTCACTGAACTTTTCGATGATCTCGTCGTTGCGCGAGAAAATGACCGCCGTATGTCCTAGCCCTCCTGCATGATTCACGTCCACGCATACCTTGAGCGCCTCATCGACGGATCTCGCGCGATACACTGCCAGCACTGGGAACAACTTCTCGAGCGATAGCGGATGTTCGCGGCCGACGCCGTGAATCGGAGCAATCAGGAGTTTGGTGTTTGGTTCTACGGAAAGACCCACAAATCGCGCGATATCCGTGGCCTTCTGGCCGACAGCCATGGGCTGCATAAATCCGGTCTGCGGATCCATCACCGTGCGCTCAAGCAGCTTGGTTTCTTCCTCATTGCATATGTGTGCGCCCAATTCCGAAAACTTCCGGAGAGCCAGATCATAGATCTCATCGTCAATCACAATCGTCTGTTCGGAGGCGCAGATCGTCCCATTATCGAAGGTCTTGGAAACGATGATATCCACCACCGCCGTGTTAAGGTCCGCCGTCTTTTCCAGGTACACTGCCGTATTCCCCGCCCCGACGCCCAGCGCGGGCTTGCCGGAACTGTACGCGGCTCTGACCGCGCCCTGCCCGCCGGTGACATCAATCAGGCGCACGTCTTTGTGGTGCATCAAGTACGCGTTGTCCTGGAGCGTGTGCGCTTCAAGGCAGGAAAAGACCCCTTCGGGTGCGCCGTGCTTCACGGCTGTCTCATTCATAACCCTTACAGCCTCGGAGCAACACCGCCAGGCGCTTGGGTGGGGGCTGAAAATCACCGCGTTCCGCGTCTTGATGGCCATGATGCATTTGAACAGCACCGTGGAAGTGGGGTTCGTAATAGGTGTGAGCGACAAGATGACTCCGATCGGCTCGGCCATTTCCACCAGATTGCGATCGGGAAACTCGCGAATGACGCCGACGGTGCGTTTGTCCTTCACGTAGTCGTACGTGAACTCCGTGGCCACCATGTTCTTAATGACTTTGTCTTCCAACACCCCCAGCTTGGTTTCCTCGATCGCCAGCCGCGCCAGATATTGCGCCTGTTGCAATCCAGCCAGAACCATCGGTTTGACAATGCGGTCGACGTCTTCTTGAGTGAATTGGCTAAACACCGCCGCAGCGGTCCTCGCCTGATCGACCAGTCTTTCAAGGTAGGCAATTCGTTCCGCAGTGAGGCTCTCTACGACGAGCGGGATCTGGATCGTCTTCTGTTCTGCTTCACTCGCGATCATTGCCGGCCTTCCTTTCGCTTTGTGCGGAACCATCGCTGGCCTGGGCATGTCTGCTCGGATCCGGTTTGTTTTGTATTGGTTCGCAGTAGTTACGCGCGCCGCAAATCAGAGGGGAGGAATAATTTCTTGGTCGCGCAGCGCGAAAATCGCTGGAATGCGCTCCACTCGGGCCGCACGAAATCACAAATCCGGACCGGGCGTCCATCCTGAACTCCTTAAGTCCGCCCATTCACCGCCCCCACGTTAATCTGGCCTGCACCCGGCGTATGTGATGGGTATCACCTGTCCTTGTGACCTGAAGACTTTTTGAGATTGGGAGTGCCAGCAACCTGTCAAAAGCCGAACACCTATGGTCAACTAGCGCTGATTTCCGTCTCAGGACGTTTCCCACTGACAAGCCACGGAAAAAGTCAAAACGCTGTCATCCTGATCCCGCATGCGGGAGAAGAGCTTGTCCCGAGTCCCTCGACGGAATCTCAGCCTATAGTAGGCAACTCTTCCTCAGCGAGGTGGTTCAGAGTCAGAAACGGGGGTGAACGCAATGCTCTTCGGATACGTGGATTTAGCTAACGCGTGTCTTGCGGCTGCGCTTGCGGTTCTCGGGTTACCGGGCGGAATCTTCTCGCTGTATTTCTCTCCATCGATACTGCTAATCGTCGGCCTGGTAAAAATCCTCAGAAGCGAGCTGCCGCAAGCGCACGGCCTCGACAAAATCCTGCCGTTCGGGCGATTATTTTTCACGCTTCCACTGGCCGTCTTCGGAACCGAGCATTTCACCAATACCGCAGACATCGCCGAACTCGTTCCGCGCTGGATTCCGGGACACCTGTTCTGGACTTATCTAGTAGGAACCTGTCTGATCGCCGCGGCCCTGAGCATCACCGTCGAGATCCAGTCGCCATTGGCGGCAACGCTTTTGGGTGCCATGTTCTTTTCATTCGTGCTCTTGATGGACATCCCCGGCATTATTTCGGAACCCGGCAATCGAATTTCTTGGACGCTCGCGCTGCGAGAGACGGCCTTCAGCGCCGGCGGTCTTGCCTATGCGGGAGCTCATTGGCGCAGCGGCGGCAGACGCGGCGTCCCCTGGCTTGTGACCGTCGCAAGATTTTTCATCGCCATCGCCGCGGTGTTCTACGGCGTCGAACATTTTCTGCATCCCGCGAATGCTCCCGGAGTTCCGCTCGAAAAAATCATTCCGCTCTGGATTCCCGGACGCCTGGAGTGGGCGTATCTAGCAGGCGTGGCGCTCGTCGTGGCGGGGATAGCCCTGATCATCAACAAAAATGCCCAAATGGCGGCAACCTATCTAGGCATAATGATTCTGCTTCTCGTTTTGTTTGTTTATCTCCCGTTGCTGGTGGCGACTCCCACTAGCCTTGAATCGTTGAACTATTTCTTCGACACGCTGCTTTTCTGCGGAGCAATATTCGTTTTGGCCGATGCGCTGAGGGAACGGACTGCAGCAATCTAACGGGACGTCGAGTTTACTTCATCAAATCACAAGGAATTCGCACAGGCGGGACAAATGAAAAGAGGCGCTCGGTAACCTCACAAGCGCCTCTTCTAAAGCATCAACGTAAACCGTACCTCACTGGATCACCTCCTTCTCGGCAAATGCGCCGATGTCGACAAGTAGTCGAGTGACCCAATTATAGCGCGGGTTCGAAAAGATGTCAGTTCAGCCGATTCGTCAATGCGGCTTGAAAGTCCTCCCAGTCTCAAGCAGCGTCTTCAGGCGCGAAAGAATCCGTGGCCATCCGTCCGCACAAGCAGCGTAAGTAGGATCATCGTCGGCCCACTCGTCGTGCGTCACCGTTACTTTGGTGGCTTCCGTCTCCGGCACCAATTCGATTGTCGCGCGCGACGCCTTCTCATTCTGGCCCATCGCGAAGGTGTACTGAAACACTTTCGGCGGCTCACACCGCAGCACCTTCCCGCGGACGTAGCTCACGGGCTTGCCATCGGGTCCCGCGCCCACCCATGCGATCGAACCGCCAGGCTTCAACTCCGCCTCAAACTCAGCGCCCCCGAAGATGATGCGGTTCGACTCCCGCGACACAAAGCCTTCCCAAACCTTCTCCGGAGT
Organism: uncultured Acidobacteriota bacterium; assembly: GCA_963812645.1. Taxonomy (GTDB): domain Bacteria; phylum Acidobacteriota; class Terriglobia; order Acidiferrales; family UBA7541; genus Palsa-147. The sequence continues at coordinate 1,667,637 of CAWEVU010000004.1, read as the reverse complement.
AGCCGGCGGGTGGCACAGCCTTTTCCGAAGGTTTTTGGTTTCAGGTCCCCGATCCTTCCCGGTTTGTGGGAAGGGTCGGGGTTTCGGCCACCATTTCGGCCTCGCCCTTAGATTTGTCTCCGCCGTGGGTGGCACCCCCTACTTCAGCAGGGGGAAGCTGAACCCGCCCCCCTACTGATTTCGCGCGCGAAAAAAAGGCGTTATTTGTATCGATTAGAACTGCTCTCCCTCCTTTGTTTTGTTACGGTTCCGGCGATTTCTAATCGTTTCGTGTACCGATTAGAATCTGGGGGCTTGGGGCTTGAAACTGGAGGCTCGAAGCGGCGACACCGACTGATTTTGGCGTTTGAGCCCATCATTTTCTGCTGCTCATCTTTGTCGCCTGGCTGAGCCGCCTGCACTTGCAGGCGCAGGGCACCCCACAGCCCGGACCTCGTCGTTCGCCGGGCTGAGGCGTTTCCTCCCTGGGCTGACGAATATCTTCGCCGGGCTGAATCATCAGCCCGGACCCGAGCCCGGACCCGAGCCCAGACCCGAGCCCAGACCCGCTTGCGGTGTGCGGGCGACCGCTCCCTGAATAACGCGAGAGTAATAGTAAGTCAATGGTACGTTCGGCCTAGAACCAGGCTCGGAATTGCAGGGCGGCTACGGCTTTCGGAGCCCACCTATCGCGAATCGGGTAGCACAACCACTCCCGGCTGTGTCTTCCATAAGTTCTCGACTACCACCGCCCGACCAGCAAGGCAAATCGTAAACCCAGACACAGGCCCGGAGTGCCTGTGCTACCGACGCAGCATCGCGCCCGCGCCAAAATCCCCATCACTTCCAAACACCAAACCCGGAAAGGGTGGGCCACCCGGACACTCAAATCAGTCGGAAAAGACTGGCCCACCCTTCCGGCTTACTTTCTCCCGGTGCCGCTCAGATGCACGGCCTGCGGCGAATTGGGCAAAGCTTCCGAAATATCCTGCGCCGTTTCCGCCACTGTGAATGTCGCGCTTTCCGCGACTCGTACCGACGGCTTGAACGCGATCACGTATGAGCAGCTCGAATTCGCCGCAAGCGTGCCTCCCGGGTGCGGGCATGTGCTAGACGATTGCACCGGAAAATCCTTCGGATTGGCGCCGCTGAACGACGCCGAGACGGTCAGCGGTGTCAGCAAGTAGTTCGTCAGTGTGATCGTCCTTCCGGCGCTGGTGGACCCTACGGACACGATGCCAAACGCCTCCGTCGCCGGAGACACCTTGGCGCCTCCGCCTGTCGCCATCTCGTAAAGCTGCTCGAAGGCTTGGTTGTCGATTGGGAAATTCAGGTCTTGGAACTCGCTCCGCAGATCCTTCGAGAACGCGTACGAAAGCGCCGTAACCATCAGCGTGGATCGGAAAGTGCTTGCCGACTCCGTGTTTTCCGAGGGATCGTAACTGGCGAGCATAGAGGAATTGAATAGTTGCAGCAGGTTCATCATGCGCTGTGCCGGGACTTGATAACCCTGTCCCTGCTGTTCCGCATGCTGAATGAACTTCCATGCGAGCGCCGAAATAGTGCCAAGCGTCGGGTCCGGCCCTGCTCCTCCAGGATTCCAAGAACTGAACGGCGCGCCGGCGGCGACGTAGTTGTTGTACGCCTGCTGCAGCGCAGCTGCTCCGCCAAGCATGTTATTTCCAATATCCACGGCCACGAGTGGATCGAGTCCGTAAGTCGAGGGGTTGCTGACGAGTTGGCACCCGGACGCGTAACTGAATATGTCTCCCATGGTCTCGGAATAGATCTCGCTCGCGGCACCGTCGGTGTTCCCACCGTAAGTCAATCTCGTGGGCGTATTGAGCGTCGTATCCTTTCCGATTTCATTCAGAAGGATGTACCAAGCGATCGGTGCGTTCAGGATGGATGATCCGTAGCCGACCGACATCGGCGTCGTATACCAAAACGATACGCCACCGCCGAAGTCCGTGACCTCCAGCATGTCGATAGAAAATTGTCCATTTACCAGAAAGCTGTTTCGATTCGCGAACGTGTAGTCGATTGATGACACTCCCTGCAGGATATTCGTCATCGCGGCCCGCGAGTAGAGTGGGAATGAACTACTCGGGAACTCGGTTACATCCGTCGGCGGCGTGGCGCCGGTCCAGTGCGACTGAAATTGCACTGGGCTGGATGGAATTTGAAAGGAGATTCCTGGGAAAAGCTTCTTTGTGACGTTGGGACTTATGAAGAACACGGGCACCGAGTATTTCTGAGTTGTGCCATTGTTCTCCGTCGCAGTTATAGCGACGACGTAGTTTTCGGCGGCGTTTGCATAAACATGTTGCTGCGGAAAGAACCCCGATGTCGTCTCGCCGTCGCCCCAAGCGAATTCGAATGGCGTCGTAGGCTGGGCGGTGTCGACTCCATTCACCTCGACCGTTCCATTGCCGTTCACACTCTCGACATTGGCGGAAAGCGTGGGCGGCGATCCGGAAAGCAGCGAGCTATAGCACGACGCTGGCTTACTCTGGGCGGCTCCAGGAAGCGGAGCTAAGAGTACAAGTACTAGAATTGCTAGAAGGCTATTGACTCTCATGTTCGGTGTCTCCTCACAGTCCTCGTTTGAACTTCGCGGCAGCAGCCGGAATTTAACAATCCGGTAGTTGCTGGGCTGGGTGACTCTGCGCTATGCTCTGATTACTGTCGACAGGCGCTAGCGGTCATTGCAGGGCGATAATAGGCAAAGGTCGAGGGAGGGGCGACTTCACGGGAGGATCGTGTGTCCCGCGCGGAAGATACTCGTTTCGGCTCATGGAAGGAGATCGCTTCCTATCTTGACCGCGACCTCCGCACCGTCCGCCGATGGGAAAAGGAACGCGACCTCCCCGTTCATCGCGTCCCAGGGGGCGGCCGCGCTTGCGTTTATGCCTATGCGTCGGAGATTGATGCCTGGTTAAAGACATCCGGCCGCTCAGGGAATGGGAACTCCGGCCCGTCTCCGCAGCCACAGCAATTCGACGCACAAATAGGCGAGCCCTCCTCGACACGGCCCACGGCAACCCCGACCATCTCTCCCACGGCTAGGCCGCCAACGTTGCGCAAAGTTCGCCGGATCCTCAGAGTTATTGGCGCGGCTGTTTCGTGCGTTCTCCTGGCATTTCTGGTGGCGCGCCTCTTTCTGGCCTATAACAAGGCCAAAAATCCAGTCAAGGTCGTCTGGCCGCCTCCCGGTGATTCCGACTCCGGCGGCAAGGGGCCCCGGCCGCCTGAGTCGATGTCTCGAGCCTCGGTGGTCCAAGCGGTCGTCCGCAAAGACCAAAGTTCACTTCAACTCCCCTCCGGAGAAAGGGTATACCTCTACGCTCTGGCGACCGACGGTGTCGACCCCACGACGCCATTTGTAAACGGGCAGTACGCCAGTGCGATCGATCGAGCGGGCCGGCTCAGCGCAGCGCTTGCCTACGGTCCGGCTTCAAAAAACGGCTTCGGCACGCACACAAAAACACATGTGATCGGCGGCGTTTCGATTTCTGGCTCGTGGCAAAGCTTCGATGCCTATTCAGGCTCAAATCAAGAGTGGGCTGCGCACTTCGCTGCGGTGAGCTTCACCCTCCCCTCTGACTCGCTTGTAGTAATTATCGGCGTCGCTTCGGGACAGCAATACATCAGCATTCAGGGCTTGCCGGCATTCTCGACCGATGCGTGGAGCAGCGGCGACGGAACTGAGGCCATGATAATTGGACACGTGTACCTTCCGGCTGGCGCGTACATGGTTACTGAAAGCAGCTCTGCTTCCCTGGGTCAGCCGAACCAGGACATGGTTGACCTCCTAGGGGCGTTCGTCTTCGGGTCCGCGCAGGCAAGGGCTGATGAAACTGCCTCCGCGCAGAGGCCGGATGGCAATCCTGGCGTTACAAGAGAAAATCAATGTCTGGGCGGCGGCTCGCGCTCGATCTCCGACCCGGCGTCCCTGGGTACTCTCCGGATCCAGTCAGGAGCGGGTGCCTTCGCTGATCTGACTTCGAAAAACAAGACTCTTCGTGTCAACGCGGGATCGCTTCTTGACGGCACTGTCACTCTTCGAGCGATCGACCTCGGACCGGCATTCGCCTCGACGCCTTTGATTCAAACGCCCTCCTGGGGCGACCCGCAATCCGCCTGGAGGCTAATCTCGAATGTCAGTCCGGGACAACAGACACTTACGGCACAGATTCGCGAGCGCTTACCTTCGCAGGCCGGCGTGTATCACATCTTGTTTGCATTCAACATGGAAATGGATGGTGGAAACGTTGCGTCTTTGACGAATTGGGCGCGGGGCCGCGATGTCTGGAATGATGGCAATGACCTGGCCCAAATGGACTCCTCTGAAATTCAGTACGCCCAGCAATCCGGGTGCATCGTTACAGCGGCACTGGGAGTGGAGGGTTATGTGCCGATCTACCTTCCAGCTGACGCCATCACCGTAAACGTGATTAGTCCTCAGGCGGGGCGCTGAGCCCCATCTAAATCTGGCCATCTGAACCAGATGGGTGGCGCAGCCTTTTCCGAAGGCTTGCGATTTCGGCTCACCCGTCCTTTCCGGTGTTGGTTTTTGGGAAGGGTCGGGCTTTCGGCCCCCCTTTGACTTTTTCCGCCGTTTGGTTCCCCGCTACTTTCCCGATCTGCCTTATGCCGGATCAATTCCCATCAGTACCCCTCGCAAAACTGTTAACAAGTTGGTACTCTTGTGATACAAGAGTTCGAGTAGTGCGCAGTCCCTAAGCGCGGGGCTGGCTCTCTCGAGCCTGCTGCGAGTGTGCGCCGAAGAGGCAAATAATGTAGCTCGCCTCTTCAGAGGCGAGGCAGTCGCTTTTTGAATTTGGTTTTGGTGGCTGGGTTGAATTTTGCGCTGATTCAGCAGCTACGAACTACACACGGCCGGGGACCAAATTCAAAAGGCCTCAGGTCTGAAGACCTGAGCTACATACCTCCCCTCATTTCTAACCGGGAAGCAAATTATTGGAACTGAATCTAAATCATTGAAAAGAAAGGAGGGCGGTCACCTCTAATCGGGAAGAAACACTAGTTTTTACGGGGCACGTTCAAGCCGCTTCGAGCCGGGTACGCCGTCTTGCCTCGCACAACCGGAACCCACGGCCCGGCGTGGCGCGCGTCCCGTAGGTTCACTTCGCCGGAACCCAGTACACTTCCTGCCGCAGCGAGGCTATTGGGAATCCGCGCCGCCTCAAAATTCCCATGCCGTGCTCGATCATCTGCGGGTGGCCGCAAAGATAGCCCGTGGCGTTCTCGGGAGTAATCCCCCATTGGTCCGCGTACTTGCGGATTAAATCTTCGACGCGGCCCACTTCCCCGCGCCACTCCGCATCTTCCCACGGGCGGCTGACCGAGGAGATGTACTTGAGCCACGGCACTTCCCCGGCGATTTTTTCCAGCTCCTCGCTGTAGCCGAATTCCCAGGAGCGGCTGGCGGCGTTCAGAATATAAAACTGGTGCTCGCCGGAGAATTTCTTATCGTCCCAATCGCGTTTGAGCGTGCGGACGTAGCTGACAAACGGCGCGATGCCCGTGACGGTGCAAAGAAGCAGATGCTTGGTGTGGCCGCTCTGAAAATCGATGGTGAAGCGGCCCTTGGCGATCTTGCGCATTTTCAGATCGTCGCCGGGATTCAACCGGAAAAGGAGCGGCGTGAGATCGCCTTCGGGCACCAGTTCAATGAAAAATTCGACGCATTCTTCGTAAGGAGACGACACGATCGAGTAGGCGCGCTCGACCAGCTTATCGCCCGAATGCACTCCCAGCGTGGCGTATTGCCCGGCGGCAAATCGAAACGGCGCTTCCGGCGCGATGCGGATTTTCCAGAGATCGGAGGCGAAGTCCTGGCGTTCGATGACACGCGCACGATAAAACTTGTCTTCGGACAGCGCCAATCGCGATTTTCTCCGGGAACGCCGAGAATATCACGCGCGTATGGCGAGGGGGTGCATCGGAATATTCGATAGCTGCAATCGATTTTGCGCGCGTCGGCTGCGAGAGGCCGATGCCGCCCTAGAGGTTGTCAGAAAACGCGAGCGCGAGAGAAATCCCGTGGATCTCGAATAGCCGGGAGGCGTTCTACCTTGCCATCATCGGCTGCGGCGTTCCGACGATTTTGTCTTTCGCGCCGGTGATCACGTGAACCAGGACCATCGACCCGCCGTCCTTGGAGTTGTTTTTCACCAGGCCGTAAGGCGGGACCTGCGCCGAAAGCCACATGTCGTTCCCGTCCTCGGAGCGCCAGTGCTCGCAAGCGAATTCGCCGGCTGGAGTAGTAATCGTTTCCGTGCCGAGATTGGTTCCCTTCTTGCGAATGTCCACGGTGATCTTCTTCGAGCCGCTCATCTGCATGGGAACCTCCATCGGAGGCCGACCGCCCATCTGGATGATAGTCTTCGAGATCTCCATCGTGCCGCCGTCAAAGGAGTAAAGCGATTTGATAATGAAAGGAGTGCTGGGATTCTTTCGATCGCTGGTCACGATCTCGAGCCAGTACGCGTCCTTGCCGCCGGCAGATTCCTTCCCGAGGAGAAAAATATCCATCTGCGATTTTTCTCCCGACTTGGATTGCGTTTCGTACGTGCCGCCCGAGCCCGCGATCGGGTTCCACATCCCCTGGAAATCCGGCGCTTGAAACATGCCGCGCTGTGCGACGAGCCCCGGAGTGATTGCCGCAACCGCGAGAGCCGCCAGAACAAACCGTGCGAGTATCTTCATTCGATGCTCCTTTGAGTTGAGCGCGCCCAAACATCGACCGCGCGCTGCACGAGCGACTCGGCTCGCGCTCCGCGGCATTTCATCTTACAGGTCGCGGCCCTGGCTGTCGGCCATCTTCGAAACGTCGAAACTCCACTTCAGCGTAAATTTTCCGGCGGTGCAGGAAAATTCCACAGTCTTCTCGTCGGTGCCGATGGTGGTTTCGCCGTTGTCCGATTTCACCGGAAAAATGTATAGGACGCCGGCCACTTTGCTGCCGTCCTGAGTCTTTTGAATGCGAACCGCGGTCGGCGTGAGTTTGGTCTTGGAGTGCTTGGGAGTGAGAACCGCGGCCTTCTTGAGCGTATCCTCATCCAAGCTCTGAAAAGGACGCATGTCCGGCCCAGTGACGACAACTTCATAGCCCTCCACAGGCTTGGCCAGTTCGGCCTGGGCATCGGCCTCGGTCAACTGGGAGCGCAAAACGCGATCGCGGATCATCGCCTCTCGAAACGTGCGCGAAGATATCCACCGGACGAGGAAAGAGGCCGTTCCTCCGCCGCCTCCACCCATGTCGGTGCCTGCATTCCCGCCGCCGCCGGCCGAAGTGCCTCCCATGCTGCGTCCGCCGGCAGCACCGCTACCCGAGGGTACGGTGGAATCGTCGCCTCCTCCGCCGCCCATCCACGGCGCTTCTACATGGACAATGTGGGCCCAGGGCGAGTCCTGGAAGATTCTCTGGAGATCCTTCGAATCCCATTGCTGATAGGGCTTGTCCTTCCACGGATCGTTCGAAGCCCAAACGGCGGCGGCGAGGGCGAAGCAGCCGATCACGATCAGAAATGTTTTGCGCATAAATCGCTCTCCTTCCCGAGTTCACTGCTCAGTCGCCGGCATATGCCGCGCGCAGCGAATCCCGGATCACGAATGGCGGGCGGCGGCCACTCTATTGGACCCTACAATTCGTTCGATGCGATAGATGGGTTTGTCGTGGCCTTCGAAGTGCGTGCGAGTTAGAAGCTCGCCCACCAGACCCACCGCCAAAACTTGCAGGCCGAACAAGAACAGAATCATGCCGAGAACCAGCAGCGGCCCGTGCTGCTGGAAAATCTGGACGTTGTACGCCGCTTTGTCAATGAGCAGGAACAAGAGAATCCCGCCACCGGCAGCGCTGGCGAGGAAGCCCGGCGGACCAAAAAAGTGCAGAGGGCGCGTCATGTAGCGCAGCAGGAAGCGGATGGTCAGGAGGTCGAAAAACACGCGGACAGTGCGCGAGAGACCGTAATGCGAATGACCGCCGGGGCGGACGATATTGCGTATGGGTACCTCGACGACCTTGGCGCCATTCCACGCGGCCAGCGCGGGGATGAAGCGGTGCAGCTCGCCATAGAGGCGAATGTCTTTGATGGTTTCGCGGCGATAGACCTTGAAGGTGGTGCCGAAATCGTGGATGTCCACGCCGGAGAGCTTGGCCATCATCCAGTTTGCGATGCGCGACGGCAGGCGGCGCAGGAGGAAATTATCTACGCGCTTTTCGCGCCAGCCGCTGACGATGTCGGCGTCGGTGCTTTCGAAAGCTTCGAGCATCCGCGGAATGTCGGCGGGATCGTGCTGCAGATCGCCGTCCATGGAGAGAATGATCTCGCCGGAAGCGTTATCGAAGCCGGCGGCGAGAGCGGTGGTCTGGCCGTAATTGCGCTTGAGACGCAGCGCCGTGACGCGACGGTCGAAGCTGGCGAGCTCGGAGAGAATTTCGGGCGTGCGATCGGTGCTGTGGTCGTCGACGAAAATGAATTCCACTGGTTCGAAGCGGCCGGTCATTACATCGTTCAGACGAGTATAAAGCTCGCGGATGCTAGCTTCCTCGTTGTGCAGCGGCACCACGACGGAGTATTTAGGCGTAAGGGCGCGACCGTCGGTCATTAGTTTAGCTCCCTGTACGGAGCTAGGTGCACCTGTTGCTCTCGAACTGCGCCGAGAATGGCAGGATCGGTCAGGGCCTCGAGCTCGACTTCGCGCTGCTTTTTCAGGCGCGTGTCGGAGCGCTCGAGGTCAGCGTCGCAGACCCCGGGGTGGCAGACGATTTCGCTGATGCCTTCGGGCAAGGTCTCGATCAGATGCTTCAACGCAGCGCTTTTCAAATGTCCCGTCAATGCCACGCCGAAGAAGTGCTGCGGCGAACGCAGATTGTATTCCCGCAGCCCGCGACGAAATGCAGGCGCGGACATTCCGGCGGCCGAAGCGAGCATGCGCTGGGTGATTGAGCTGCCGCCCGGCGGAGACGCGGGCGTACCGCGCAGGGTGCCGCGTTCGAAGGGCATGCGCACTCGCAGGATCTTGAATTCCTTGGCGATGCGGAAAAGGGCATTCATTACCGAGGGATGCGCGTGCGTGTGCTTGTGAGTGTCCAGATGCGAGGGCGTTATCCCGGCGGCGATGACGCGCTCGACCTGAGCGCGAAATTCGCGCTCGATGTCGGCTTCCTGAACCATGCCGCTCCAAAGGCGGCAGGTGAGCTCAAAGAGCGACTTGGGTAGATCGCCGTCGCGCTTCGCGAGCGAAGGGATTTCCTCGGGAGGGGCGACCGATTTGCCGCCCACGAGGACCAGATGGCAGCCGACATCGATTTCCGGGCAGTCGCGAGTGTGAGCTACGGCATCATCGAAGGCCGGCCCATTGGCCATGATGGTCGTGCTGGTCAGAATTCCTTCGCGGAACGCGCGCATGATGCCGGCGTTTACACCAGGGGTAAATCCGAAGTCATCCGCATTGACGATCAAAGTTTTCATTGGGGCCTATAAGTTGCAGGACGCAAATAAATCATATCACGGCCACCGAAATCGGCACGCTGCTGTAGTTTCAATGTATGGAACCGGTGCCTTTCGATGTCGTGACCGACGTGCCGGCGCGCCGAAAATGACAATTAGGTTCGAAGGAAGGCAATTCAATTGCCGAATCGACCCAGGATGAAGTTTGCTCCTTGTAGGGTGTGCGAAAGTTTTCAACAGTTTTGTTGAAAAGTTTGTGGAAATCGAACTTCGCGCGGCAAAAACGGGCCGCAAATTCAGTGTGAAATGCATTTTGCACTATGATTGTGCATCGCGCTCGCGCGCCGTATATTTTTCGGCCGCCGGACGGAAAAAATTCAGACATTACTTGAGATCAAAGCGTCTCTGCGCGGCCGAAGCACGAAATCCCGAGGATGGCGGGCGCGAGTGCTTCGAGCCGAAGCAGAAAAAACTGGCAGGGCGGAATTAAGAGCAGGCTTAGTACCAGTGCGGAGGCTTCTCGAGTTTGATCTGAATCTCGACTTCGTCTTTGTCGATGTCGTACCACTTGCCGTACGTGTGCCAGCCGGGTGCGATCACCTGAATCAGGATTTTGCCGCGCGGGACGCTGGGAACTTTTACGCTGCCATCTTGATTGGTCTTGAAATTCTCTTCGGCGTCCTTTTCCTTGCGCGTAAAGAAGGTTTTGCCTTCGGGATAGCGGATGTAGACGCTGGCGCTGCCGACAGGCTTGTTGTTCTCGGCCGAGACGACGGTGATATGCAGTTTGGACTCGGGTGGCTCGTCGGATTTCTTGTCCTTCTTTGATTTGGGATCAACAGGAGGCTTGTCCGGAACGTTCTTGCCACTCTGGGCCGCGGGAGTCTGATCCTGATCCGCCTTTTGGTCTTGAGACTGGCTTGGTTGTGACGACTGCGATTGAGCCGGATGCATCACCGCCGGCGCGCTAATGGCGAAAACGGCAAACACCAGGAAGGCAGAACACGAAAGCCTTAAGAATCTTGAGATGCTTGTTCGCATCGGATGAAGGGGGACGCGGGTTGGGGTATCGGACATGCTCGACAGGGACCGGGCGAGTAGTTTGACTGCCCTCTGCGTGTGCGCTATTTTCGACGCGCTTGCTGCTGCGCGCCACGGCGCATGACCCGCACGGTTACCCGACAAGTTTGCGCAATTTGAGAGCGTTTCGCAAGCGGTGAAGTGTGGCACTGAACGGCGGAGCGAATTTAAGGCGGCCATTTGCCGGCGTCCGGCGGTGCATGACTCGACTGGAAGAGTAAGGAGAAAGCTCGATGGGATTTTCGACTGACGCAATTCACGTGGGGCAGGAGCCGGACCCGACAACCGGGTCCATCGTTGCGCCGATCTATCAGACGTCCACCTACGTGCAGGACGCGCTGGGACAGAACAAGGGTTACGACTACGCGCGCACGAATCATCCGAACCGCAAGGCGCTCGAGCGCTGCATTGCGAAATTGGAAGGCGGCTCGGCGGCGTATGTTTTTTCGTCCGGAATGGCGGGGATTGATTCCGTATTTCGATTGCTGCGGCCGGGGGATCATTGCGTGCTTTCGGAATCGGTCTATGGCGGCGTGTTTCGATTGACGACGCAGCTCTTGGTGCAGTTTGGAATGGAATTCAGCTATGTGGACACGTCGTCGATGGAGAAGGTGACGCGGGCGCTGCGGCCGAATACCAAGATGCTGTACGTGGAGACGCCGACGAATCCGACGATGATTGTTACGGATTTGGCAGCGGCTGGACGGCTGGCGAAAGATCGCGGGCTGACGCTGGTGGTGGACAATACGTTTCTGAGCCCGTATTTGCAGCAGCCGATTTCGTTTGGCGCGCACATCGTGGTGCATTCGATGACCAAATATCTGAACGGGCATAGCGATTGCACCGGCGGAGCCGTGGTGCTGACCCGCGCGGAGGATGCGGAGAAAATTTATTTCATTCAGCGGTCGGCCGGTGCGGGGTTGGCGCCGATGGATTGCTTCCTCGTGTCGCGAGGAGTGAAGACCCTGGCGGTGCGCATGGAGCGGCACAACGCGAATGGAATGGCGATCGCGAAGTATCTCGAGGGACATCGCAAGGTGAAACGCGTGGTGTATCCGGGACTAGCGTCGCACCCGCAGCATGAAATTGCAAAGCGGCAGCAGCGCGGATTTGGCGCCATGATTTCGTTCGATGTGGGAAGTCTGGAGGCGGCGCGCAGTTTGTTGAATCGCGTCAAATTGTGTTCGCTGGCGGAGAGTCTCGGCGGAGTCGAGACATTGATTTCGCATCCGGCGCTGATGACCCACGCTTCGATTCCTGCGGAGCGGCGGCAGGAAATCGGCATCACGGACGGCTTGATCCGGATTTCGGTGGGCATTGAGGACGTCGAAGACTTAATCGCTGATTTGGGGCATGCCCTCGAAGGCGTTTAAGCGCGGGGCTTTCTCCCGACGGATGCTCCGAGCCAGCGGAGATACTTCGGCGAGCCTGCAGAAATTGGCAGCGCGATGATTTCGGGGACTTCGTAGCTGTGATGGCGTTCGATTTCGCGGCGCAACGCTGCGAAGCGGTATCGCGAAGTTTTGATCAGCAGCAGAAATTCCTTCGCGGACTCGGTGCGGCCCTTCCAACGATAAATTGATTCTACGCGGGCTGTGAGGATATTGACGCACGCTGCCAGGCGGCGGTCGACTAGCGAGCGGGCAATCAATTTCGCTTCTCTTCTTGATCCGCACGTCGCAAGGACAATCACAAATCGCGTCATGAACCGTCCTCTTCGGTGGGGCGACGCGTAGCCCTTATCAGGGCCGAAAGGCGGGAGGGTCTGAAGACCCTCCCCTACGGTTGCGCTGCACGATACAATAGCGGCGGATGATGGGCAACGCGATCCATTTCGGCACTTCCGGTTGGCGCGGCATCATGGCCGATGATTTTACTTTTGCCGGCGTGCGGCGGGCTGCTGCGGCGATTGCCGATCATGTTCGCAGCAAGAACAAATCACCGCAAATTTTGGTTGGGTACGACACGCGCTTCTTCTCGGATGCCTTTGCATTGGCTGCGGCGCGCGTCTTGAAGGCGCGCGGTTGTGCTGTGCTTCTATGCGACGCTTCGGCGCCGACTCCAGCGATTGCTTACGAGATGGTACGGCGCAAGATCGACGGTGCGGTGAATATCACCGCCAGCCACAATCCCGCGGATTATAACGGGCTGAAATTTTCGGGGCCGAATGGCGGGCCGGCGCTGCCAGAGATCACACACGATATCGAGGCGCGGGCGGCGCGGTTCGGGCCGGAGGAATTTGCGGAGCCGGATGCGGGGTCGAGCGATTCATTCGAACGCGTGCAGATTCGCGATGCTTATCTTGCGAGGCTCGCGGAGCTGGTACGGTTCGACACGCTGCGCAAGGCCAAGGCGGGATTTGTTTGCGACGCGGTGCATGGCTGCGGGGCGGGATGGCTCGATCGCGCGCTCGCGAATCATGGCATTGCCGTCACGGAGATTCGGTGCGAGCGCGATGTTTTGTTCGAGGGAACGGGGCCGGACCCTTCCGAGGAGAATCTCGGGCCACTGCGAAAGGCCGTTCACGATAAAAAAGCGCTGGCCGGTTTGGCGACCGATGGCGACGCGGATCGGTACGGAATTCTCGATCGCGACGGAACGTTCGTTTCGCCAAATCACATTCTGGCGCTGCTTTTTGATTATCTGATCGAGTCGCGCGGCTGGAAGCTTGGCGCTTCACGGAGCGTGGCTACGACGAACCTGGTAGATGCGGTGGCGAAAAAGCATGGCGTGCCATTTTATGAGACGCCGGTTGGGTTCAAGTACGTCGGGGAATTTATCGCGGAGGATAAAATCGCCATCGGCGGCGAGGAAAGCGCTGGGTTGACGATTCGCGGGCATGTGCCGGAGAAGGATGGAATCCTGGCTTGCCTGCTGGTGGCGGAAATGATCGCGGCGCGCGGCACATCGCTTGCGGAGCAGCGCGCGAAGCTCTTCCGCGAAGTTGGGAGGGAGTATTGGCCGATTCGCGTCAACATTCATCTTCAGGAGGACGTGCAGCGGCGACTCCGCGATAAATTAGCGGCCGAACCGAAGGAGCTAGGCGGGCGTCGCGTGGTGGGAATGAACCGCCTCGACGGGCTCAAGCTGATTTTTGAGGGCGGCGATTGGGTCTTGATGCGGCCTTCGGGGACGGAACCGCTGGTGCGGATTTATTCGGAATCGACTTCGGAGAAAGCAGCGCACCGGATGGCGGAGGAGGCTCAGCAGTGGATCAGCGCGTGATGACATTCGGCATCCAGCTTCGCAAATTTTTCCGCGAGAATGCGGCGGCGTTCCTGTGGACCGGGCTTGCTCTGCTCGTGGTGCAGGATATTTTCGGAACGCATGGAGTGCTGGCGATGCGCCGGTCGCAGCGGGAAGCTGCCGAGATTCGCAAGGAAATTTCCAAGCTCAACGACGAGAACCGCCAGTTGCAAGATCGCGTGAAGGATTTGAAATCCGATCCGCAAGCCATCGAGGAAATTGCACGGCAGGAAATGGGATTGGCTCGGCCGGGCGAATTAATTTTCAAGCTACCGGCCAAAACGCCGGACGCGTCTGCCGCAGAGGATTCAAACGCCAAGAAGAGTCCGCCCGCGGAGCAACCGTAATCCACTCGCGTTGAAGTTTATTTTCCCTGCGACAGGCCTTCGGCCACTCCAAGAAGGGCGCTGGTCTCGAGCGCGGGCGCGTTGAGAATGGCGATCCAATCTTTGGCGCCTGCGGCGTCGCCTGCTTCGCTCTGCACGCGCGCGATTCCGCGGACGGCGAAAATTCTGAGCGCCCAGGCGCGGCGGTCGCTCTCCGGCAATTGGTCCGACGTTGCCAGGGCTGCCTTGTAATCTCCCGCGCGGGCTTGTGCGACGGCGATGGCGGCGGTGACTGTGTTGGTATCGTAGCCGGTAGGAAGTTGCGTCAATGTCGCGCGTGCGCCCGCGATGTTTCCCGCGTCGGCCTGTGCGACGGCGATTTCTTTGACGGCGTCTTCGCGATTTGTGGCTGCGGCGTCGTTCACGATGGAATTGCTGGTCTGTAGGGCGCCGGAGACATCGCCCGCTCGGGCTTGCGCGATGGCGATGGCCGTGAATGCTTGATTCTTGGTGAATCCGTCGGAAATTTGCCGAGCCGTTTCTTGCGCGCCGTGAAAATCGCCTAGAGCCGACTGCGCTCTGGCAATTTCTAGAAATGCGCGGCTTTTGTCGTAGCCGTAGAGATCGCGATAGGCCTGGGCTGCGGCCAGAGCCTTGGCGATGGTTGCAGTTGCGGCGGCGCGATCGCCGTGTTCGGCCTGCGCCTTGGCGGCGCCGGCAAGAATGGTGGCTTGCGCGGCGCCGTCGCGCACGCGCGCTGCGTAGGAGAGAACGCCCGCGAGATCGCCGAATTCGAGTTGCGCAGCGGCGACCGAGGCAGCGGCTTGGCTGGCCGCGTCGGTGGACGCACCGGAATCAGGCATCGAGCGGATGTATTCGGCGAAAGATTTTTCCGCCGCGGAGATGTCGCCGGATTTTACCTGGGCGCGGGCAATTTCATGGAGGAACTTGTTGGCGATATCGCCGGAGAGGATTGCAGCGGACTCGGCGCGGCGGACTCCTTCGACGTCTCCCGCGGCGGCGCGTGCGGCGGCAATTCCGCGCAAGACCATATTTTTGTAATCGCGCTGTTGCTGCTCGCTGAGTGGGACTTTCAGGCCGGTGGCTTCACCGCGCGTGGCGAGATCGGCGGTGGCGAAGGCGGCGTCGAGTTTGCCGGATTCCGCTTCGGCGAACGCTACCTGAGAGAAGGCGCGGGCGCGATCTTCGCTGCTGGGGACCAGCCAGATGGTTTGGTGAGCGTCCGCCAGACGGCCCAGCTTGATTTGAACTTCGATGATTTTGGCGAGGGCGGCGGATTTTTGCGGCGGATCGGCGATGTCCTGCGCGCGCTTGATGGACTCTGCGAGGACGCTCTGAACAGTGACGGATTCCTTCGCGGCGGGCTTTTGCGAGGATTGCGGCCGCGCAAATGCTGCGTGCGCGACTGCTACAGCTAGGACTAATGCAGCAATGCGCGCGGCAACTTTCACTCCGCCGCGGGTGGGGTGGCCGCGATGGGGCTTAGGTGTCATGGCTGAGTTGACGCCAGCGGCCGGCGTCGAAAGTACCCGAGGATTTCGGCGCCCTTGCCCTTCATGCGTGTGCGCATAATTGACAGGCCGACCATGGCGAGAAATATGATAAGCAAACCGATGGACGCGGTTGTGATGGTTTGCGCGCGCTTTGCGAGAATTGAGAAACGGCCATAGACAAACTCAATGTGCACCCAATAGACGAGCAGCGAGGTCTGCCCGAGTTGAATGATCGGGCTGAATCCCCAGTGCCCGAGCCCCCAGCGGCACCAGGCGTGCGTGCCAAAAAGAATCATTAGCAGAACGCCGACGCGCGCGAGGAAGAAATCGGGGCTGGTATGCCAGTAATCGTAGGTCGAATAGAGCTGTGTGGGGCGAGCGTCGAGCCAGAGCGACAACCTGTAGAGCAGCAGGCCCGTGCCGCCGAAGAGGCCGAACGCGAGAGCTTCATTCTTGCGCGTCCAATTGCTAAAGATAACGAAGCCGATGGCGAGTCCAGCGAATGAGAATGCGGCCCACGGGAATAGAGAGAAGAGCCAGGGTTGCGGCTTATCGAATGTGTGGACGCCGTTGATGTAGGACTCGAGATACCACGGCAGCCAGTGCGGACGCCACGTCGTCCAGAGGAGGGGCGTGGCCATGGCAATTGCGGCGGCAGTTACAACCGCGAGCCAGATATTGGTGAGGCGCTTGCGCGCGAGGCGGCAGACGGCGCCCATTAGGATCATCGAGAGGCCAATGATGTTGAGCACATCGACGCGCAGCAGGTCTGTCCACGGCGACCATGGTTGGCCGAGCACGAATTCCTGCACGCGGAAGAGCAAGCCGAGGCCGAAGATTTCCGCGCCGCGGAGGATGGTGGTTTTGGCGATTTCGTTCGATGAGAGATTCTTCTGGCGCAGGCGATCGGTGACGAGAGCGAAGGAAATGCCGGCGAGAAACAGGAATAAGGGCGCGGGAAGAGTGCCGCCGAGCTGCGATAACTGGAAGAATTTCGTATCGCGGGCCGAGCCGCCCAGCCAGGAATCGTAGCAATGCGTCTGGAACATCAGGACGCAGGCGAGGCCGCGCATCCAATCGATGTAGGAAAGCCTGTTGGTTTTCGCGTCACCCATCGCCGGCAAGTGCGACCAGAATGGCGGAGGCTCGCGCGCAAATCAAGTTCCGCGAATGAAAGTGCGGACGTAAAGTAAAATCTCGACCGATGCTGGAATCGACTCGAACGCATGAACTGAATCTTGGAGCCGCGCTCGCGGTCTGGGCCGCGCTGCTGGCAACTGGCGTGCTTCTGGGCGTACGAATGGGATTCGGCGGTTGGCGATTTGCTCTCGCGATCACGCTGTGTGGGATTCTGC
Organism: uncultured Acidobacteriota bacterium; assembly: GCA_963812645.1. GTDB lineage: Bacteria > Acidobacteriota > Terriglobia > Acidiferrales > UBA7541 > Palsa-147. The sequence goes on along the minus strand of CAWEVU010000004.1, from coordinate 1,650,655 downwards.
TGGCGGGCTACTTACTCGCCGCTGCGCCAAGGACGCGGGAGCGTCTGCTCTCGTGGTTGGGAACACGTGGCTGCGCGCTGGCGGTGTTGATACCGCTCGGCGCATTTCTGGTCTACTCGCTAAGCGTTGCCGGAGATTGGAAAACCGCGCTGCTTGGTGCGGCGTATGTGCTGATTCCCACTCTGTTGCTGGTGATGGCCCCGGCGGGCAATCGGAGTTCGCTGCTCGACTACGCTGCCGTGCTTGTCATCGGGCTGCCGGTGATATTCCGATGGATGTACCGGCTGTTTCCATTTCCGCCGCCGCTGACGCACACGTTGACGATTCTTCTGGCGGTGAACGCGGGACTGGCCGCGTTCCTCTTCGCTCGGCGGCTTCCCGGAATTGGTTATGCGATTGAGTGGCGCAGCGGATTCGCGAAGGCTGTGGGCGTAAACCTTCTGCTCTTCACCGTGATCGCGATTCCACTCGGCGAAGCGGTTGGGTTCATTCACTGGGAGCCATCGCTGGCGCGCCTGCGCTCGCTGCCGCTTATGGCCGTAGGGATTTTGTTCTTTACTGCATGGCCCGAAGAATTTCTATTTCGCGGACTACTGCAGAATTTGCTTGCGAGATCGCTTCGTAATCAGTGGGCGGGACTGGCCGTTGCTGCTGTGATTTTCGGATTCTCGCATATTTTGCATGCGCCATTTCCGAATTGGAAGTACGTGATTCTGGCTACGATTGCGGGGATTTTCTATGGGTTGGCTTGGATGAAGACTGGCTCGCTTGTTCCGGGCGCGATTGTGCATGGGTGTTTGGATGTGCTTTGGCACGTGCTGTTCCGATGAGGAGGCCGATGCATTGAGAGTGCGGCACGGCGGAAATGCGCGAGAGGATAGTTGTGGCGCGATCTTGCATGAAGAGGCCCTGCTGAAGAGCGAGCCCTACGGTCGGATTACCGAACTACGCCTGTTAGCGGGCTTGAGGCTGTGGCGTAGAGTTTTTTCGGAATGCGGCCGGCCAGGTAGGCCTTGCGGCCGGCGCTTACGGCTTCGCGCATGGCTTCGGCCATCAATACTGGTTCTTGTGCGCCGGCGATGGCAGTGTTCATGAGCACGCCATCAGCGCCTAGCTCCATCGCAACCGTTGCGTCGGAGGCGGTGCCCACGCCAGCGTCCACGATGAGGGGAACTTCGGTGATGCGCTCGCGGAGAATGCGGAGATTGGCGACATTTTGAATCCCCATACCGGAGCCGATCGGAGCTCCGAGAGGCATGACGGCAGCGGCGCCTGCGTCAATGAGCTTGCGCGCGACAATCAGGTCGTCGCTGGTGTAGGGCAGAACGATGAATCCTTCCTTTACGAGAATCTTCGTGGCGCGGACGAGTTCTTCAGTTTCGGGAAATAGAGTTTGCTCGTCGCCGATCACTTCGAGCTTGACCCATTCCGAAAGACCAACTTCGCGACCGAGTCGCGCCGTGCGAATCGCTTCGTCGGCGGAGTAGCAGCCCGCCGTGTTCGGAAGAATGAAGAGCTTCTGGCGATCGATGTAATCGAGGAGCGATTCCTTCGAGCGATCGGTCAAATTCACGCGACGCACGGCGACAGTGACCATGTCTGCGCCGGAGGCCTCGTGCGCGCGCGCCATTTCCTGAAAGCTGCGATATTTTCCGGTTCCGACGATAAGCCGCGAATGAAATGCGCGGCCGGCAATGACGAGTTGATCGGACATGAGCTTTCTCCTGCCGACAGTTTAGCGCGACGCGCGGCAAACTTCAGGAAAGTTGCTGAGGGCGCGGCTCTTCGACGTCGGCGTAGATTCCTTCGATGATGTCGCGGTAACGCTGTTCAATGACGCGGCGTTTTAGTTTTAAAGTAAATGTCAACTCACCGCTCGCTATTGTGAAATCCTCGGGAATCAGCGCAAATCGCTTGGGCCGTTCATATTGCGCCAGATCTTTGGTCAGGCGATCGAGCTCGCTTGAAAACAGTTGATGGACCCACGGATCCGCGGCGAATTCCTCCCGTGGCGGCAGCTCGTGGCCCGCTTCGTGCGCCTTTGCCGCTACCGCTTCGAAATTGGGAACGAGAAGAACGCTCACGAATTTGTGGCGCTCGCCAACCGCCATTGCGTTCGTGACGTAAGGGCTGCTCTTCAGACGATTCTCGATCGGCTGCGGCGCGACGAATTTTCCCGCGGCCGTTTTCAGCAGCTCCTTTTTGCGATCGGTGACGACCAGGTATCCGTCGGCGTCCAGGTGGCCAATATCACCGGTGCGCAACCAGCCATCGGCCGTGAACGTCTCGCGCGTCTGATCAGGTTTGCGATAATAGCCCTGCATGACGCAGGCGCCACGAACGAGAATTTCGCCGTCGTCGGCAATCCGCACCTCTACGTTGGGAATCGGCCGGCCGACGGTGCCAACTTTGTTGGCCTTGGCGACATTCGCAGATACGACCGGCGAAGTCTCGGTAAGCCCGTAGCCCTGAAGGATGGGCACGTCGATGGCCGCGAAAAACTCGGCCAAATCCACAGCGAGCGGCGATCCTCCGGAAGAGAACATCTTCACGCGGCCCCCGAGCCCTGCGCGAATCTTGGAGTACACCAGAGTATTGGCGACTTCCCATTGCAGTTTTGTCCAGGGAGATATGGAGCGTCCGTAGGCGCGCCATGGCGTTGCGGCTCTCGCCACGCGCGTGGCCCATTCAAAAATGCGCCGCTTGATACCAGTTTCGCGACGCGCTTTTTCAAAAATGTTCGAGTACACCTTTTCGAAGAAGCGCGGGACAGCCGCGACGATGGTCGGGTGGACTTCGAGGAGCGCCTGCGAGACGTCTTCCATGCGCTCGACGTAGGCGACGGGAACTCCGCGAAAGATGTAGCCGTAGTCGATGGCGCGCTCGTAGACGTGCGAGAGCGGCAAAAACGAAAGACCGACATCGCCGGGACCAATTTCGGCCTCCCCGAGACCGTCGAGCGCATTCGAGGCGAGATTTGCGTGCGTAAGCATCACGCCCTTCGGTTCGCCGGTGGTGCCGGAGGTGTAGATGATGGAAGCGAGTTGATCGGAAGTAACTTTCTCTGCCGTGCGGCGATACTCGGAGATTTCGGAGTCGCCGGCGGTGGCGATCAGCGCGTCATAATGCAAAATTTCGCCGCTGAGCCCGGGCGGCGGCGAAACCGCGATGATTTGCTCAACTGTCGTGAAACGGTCGCGGCAGGCGACCAAACGGCGCGCCTGCTCTGCTCCCGCGGCGATGGCGATTTTTGAGCCCGAGTCGTTGATGATGTAAATCATGCGTTCGGGCGATTCATTGAAATACAGCGGTACATGAACCGCGCCGATTCCCTGAATGGCGAAGTCCGCGATGTGCCACTCGGGCCGATTCGGTGATACCAAGGCCACGCGGTCGCCGGGCTTCACTCCCAACATGGTCAAGGCCTTCGCAAGGCCCGCCACGCGGCGCAGCATTTCGCCCGCCGTTATCGATGTCCAAGCGCCGTCGGCTTTGAACATTTGCGCGCGGGGGCACGCGTAGCGATCGACGGCGTCAAGAAAACACTTTGTGACGGAGGGGTAAGCCATCGCTTTCAATTCAATGTTACCCACTCCGCGCGTCGCACGCAACGCGCGCAAATTCGCGCCATACGATGCAGTTCGCGAGTGCGGCGCTGTCGAGTCGCTTGCTCTCCTCCGGACGCTCTTTCTCTATGCGATTCTCCGGCCCGGCTCGTCCTGCGGCGCTGTGACATCGCGCTTAGCCTGCGCTAAGATGGCTTGCGGAGGCTGCGCAATGGAAAAAATCGCGGACGCGGATCGGGCGGCTGCGCCGATGGTGCGCGGGCCGCGCGGAACTACGCGCTCCTGCCGCGGCTGGCAGCAGGAAGCCGCGATGCGCATGTTGATGAACAACCTCGACCCCGAAGTGGCCGAGAAGCCGGATGAGCTCATTATTTATGGCGGGCGCGGGAAAGCGGCGCGGAATTGGGATTGTTATCACGCCATTGTGAAATCGCTGAAGACGCTGAGCGCCGACGAGACTTTGCTCGTGCAATCCGGCAAGCCCGTGGGGATTTTTCGCACCCACGATTATGCTCCGCGAGTTCTAATCGCCAATTCGAATCTGGTCGGGCATTGGAGCAACTGGGAGCAGTTTGACGAGCTGGATCGCGCGGGCTTGATGATGTACGGCCAAATGACCGCGGGAAGCTGGATCTATATCGGGACGCAGGGGATTTTGCAGGGCACCTACGAGACGTTTGCCGCTGCGGGGCGCAAACACTTTGGCGGCGATCTGGCCGGCAAGCTGATTGCCAGCGGCGGGATGGGTGGCATGGGCGGCGCGCAACCGCTTGCGGCGACTTTGAATGGCGCGTCCTTTCTTGGGATCGACGTCGATCCGGAGCGCATCAAGCGCCGCGTCAAGACCGGCTATTGCGACGTGATGGTGAACGATCTCGATGAGGCGCTGCGCATTCTGAAGAACGCGATTCGCAAGCGCGAAGCGACTTCCGTTGGTCTGGTGGGCAATTGCGCGGATGTTATACCCGAACTGGCGCGGCGGGGCGTTGTCCCTGATTTGCTCACCGACCAGACAAGCGCGCACGATCCGCTTTGTGGCTACGTGCCCCGCGGTGTGAGCGTCGAAGAAGCAATTGAATTGCGCAAGAGTGATCCGGAGGGCTACAAGAAACGCTCACTTGAGTCCATTGCCATGCATGTGGAAGGCATGCTGGCGCTGCAGAAACTTGGCTCCGTGACTTTTGATTACGGCAACAATATCCGCACGTTCGCATTTCAGCAGGGCGTGAAAAACGCGTACGATTTCCCTGGTTTCGTGCCTGCATATATTCGCCCGCTTTTCTGCGAAGGTCGCGGGCCGTTCCGCTGGGCGGCGCTTTCCGGCGAGCCTTCCGACATCCATCGCACCGATCAGTTGGTGTTGGAGATGTTCCCGCACGATGAAGTGCTCACGCGCTGGATCAAGTTGGCACAGAAACGAGTGCGGTTCCAGGGATACCCGGCGCGCATCTGCTGGCTCGGCTATGGCGAGCGCGACAAATTCGGGTTGGCGCTGAATGATCTCGTGGCGCGCAGCGAATTGAAGGCGCCGATTGTGATCGGCCGCGATCATCTGGATTGCGGCTCGGTAGCTTCGCCGTACCGCGAGACGGAATCCATGAAAGATGGCTCGGATGCGGTCGCCGATTGGCCATTGCTCAATGCCATGCTGAATACGGCCAGCGGGGCGAGTTGGGTTTCGGTTCACAATGGCGGCGGCGTGGGGATCGGATACTCGCTGCATGCGGGTCAAGTCACCGTTGCCGACGGAACGAAAGAAATGGCGGCGCGCATCGAGCGGGTGCTGACGAATGATCCCGGCATTGGCGTGGCGCGGCATGTGGATGCCGGATATCCTGAGGCAATCGAATTCGCGCGCAAGACAGGTGTAAAGATTCCGATGTTGTAAAACGTGCGCCGCGGCGCACGCATCCGATCGAGACGGCAGGCCGGGCAAGCGGGAGGATCACATGTACGTTATCACTGGAGCGACGGGGCATACGGGAAGCGTGATTGCGGATACGCTGCTCGCGAAAGGCGAGAAGGTTCGCGTCATTGCGCGCACCAAGGAGCGGCTCGATCGGTTTGCGGCTAAGGGCGCGGAAGCGTTCGTCGCAGATGTCAAAGATACCGCTGCGCTGACGAAGGCCTTTGATGGAGCGCGTGCTGTTTACGCGATGCTGTCGTCGGATTATCGCGTCGAAGATTTTCGCGGTGATCAGGAACGCGTCACGGATTCACTGGCTGCCGCGATTGAGAAAACCGGCGTTTCGCACGCGGTCTGCCTGAGCAGCATCGGCGCGGACAAGCCGGAACGAGTCGGGCCGGTGAACGGCCTCCATTCATTTGAGGAAAAGGTTCAACGGATCGCGAATCTCAACGCGCTGATTCTGCGGCCTACCTACTTCATGGAAAACAATTTGATGCAGGTGAAAATCATTCAAACCATGGGAACGATGGGCGGATTGCTGAAGAGCGATCTGGCGCTGCCGCAAATCGCGACGCGCGACATCGGCGCTTACGCCGCCGATGCGTTGCTGCAGCTCAAGTTCACCGGCAAGACCACTCGTGAATTGCTCGGACAGCGCAACATCAGCATGAAAGAAACAGCGACTGCGTTCGGCAATGCCATCGGCAAACCGACCCTGGGGTACTCGCAGTTTCCGGGCTTCGCCGTGGAGATGGCGATGAAGCAGATGGGCATGTCCACCAACGCGGTGAAATTGATGGTCGAGATGATCGATTCCTTGAACAACGGCTGGATGAAGGCGCTCGAACCGCGCTCGGCGGAAAACACGACGCCGACTTCGATCGAGACGTTTGCCACGGAAGTATTTGCGCCGATGTATCAGGGCAAGGCCGCGGGCGCTTGAGGCGCGGCTATTCCTTGTCGAAGCCCGGGCCTCGCAGAACCTTTCCCGGAAGCGCGTTGGTCATCTTGCCGTCCTGGATCACTAGGACTCCATTTACGAGCACGTAGTCCATCCCCACCGACAATTGGTTCGGATTCTCGAACGTCGCAAGATCGTGCACTTTCTCCGGGTCGAAGATAACGATATCGGCCCACATCCCCAGCTTCAGGACGCCGCGATCGGTGAGTCCCATTCGCTGCGCCGGCAAGGACGAGAATTTTCGAATTGCATCCGGCAGCGTGAGCAGCTTTTCATCGTGGACGTACTTGCGCAAAATGCGCGGAAACGTGCCGTACGCGCGCGGGTGCGGATGCGCCTGGCCGAGAATGCCCTCGATAGATGTGCCTTCCGAATCATTGTCGATCGATACCCAGGGCAGCTTCAACGCGAGAGAAACGTCGGATTGCTGCATGCCGAAAACGGAGACGTAGGTGTAGGCGTTGTCTTGAATTAACAGATCGAAGATTGCGTCTTTCGGATCTTCGTTCCACGTCTTCGCAATCTCGGCGATCGTCTTGCCCTGGATCGGAAGCAGCGCCTTGTTCTGAACCTCACTGACCAGGATTGACTCGGCGCCCGGAATCTCATTCCACTCGTTGTCCCAGTCGGTTGCCGGCGTGTCCATTTCCTTCCTGATGCGCTCACGAGCTTTCGGATCGCGAAGCCGCTCGATTAATTTGGCATTGCCGCCGTCGTGGGCCCACGGCGGGACAAAGGCAGAGAGCGAATTGTTCCACGCGGTGTAAGCGTATGTGTTGGCGGTGATGTCTAGGCCCGAAGCGCGAGATTTTTCGATGAAGGAAATCACTTCGGGCATGCGGCCCCAATTGGATTTGCCGGCTACTTTCAGATGCCAAATCTCGGCGGGAATCTTTGCCTCGCGGGCGATTCGCGCGGTTTCTTCGAGCGCATCGATGATGGCGTCGCCTTCGCTGCGCATATGCGTGGCGTAAATGCCGCCATATCTCGAAGCCTCCGATGCGAGCGCGATCAACTCATCTGTCTTCGCATAGGGCGCCGGTGGGTACTGCAGAGAAGTTGAGACGCCCATCGCCCCTTCGCGCATCGCTTGACGCACCTGCGCCTTCATTTGTTCCAACTCCTCGCCAGTCGGGTCGCGGTCAGCGTCACCGATTACGACGCGGCGGACTTGGGTTGCGCCAACGTAGCTCGCGAGATTAATACCCATGCCCTGCTTTTCGAGCCGCGCGAAATAATCCTGCAACGTCCGCCAATCGGGCGTGATCTGATAGTGCTCGTAGGTGAGGTGATCGGCTCGCAGGAGTGCTTCCGTCTGCGGAGCGATGGAGCTGCCTTCTCCGGTAATTTCAGTGGTGATGCCTTGATAGATTTTCGACGGGAGGCGCGGTTCGACGAGAATTGTCAGCTCGGACTGGCCCAGCATGTCGATGAAGCCAGGCGCAACGATCCGGCCGTGCGCGTCGATCGTGCTTTTCGCGGGGACTTTGCTGAGGCGGCCAATTGCGGCGATGCGTCCGCCCCGAATAGCGATGTCGCCGGCGTACTAGGGCGATCCGGTCCCGTCGAGGATGTGAGCATTACGAATCACAACGTCGAACGGCTGCTCTGCGGCGGCGCTCGCCCGCGCACGACAGCCGCGTGCAGCCATGAACGCCGCGAGCACGACGACTACCAGCGCAATCTTGATGGTTCTTCCGGTCATTTTCGCCCCTCGATTTCCGTGCCTCGACTCTGCGACCTGGAATCCAACCGCTGGCATCATAGGCCAGATTTTTTTGCGCTCCAAGATATAGCTCGAAGCGGTGGTTATAGTCGCTGGGAAAAGCTACACTCATCCCACAACTCATGAGCGAGACTCTGATAACCGGCTGTTCGCAACTTCTGACCCTTCGCGGGCCTGGCCCGCGCCGCGGTCGCGCGCTGAGTGACCTCGGCATCATTCGCGACGGCGCTCTGTTACTGCAGGACGGAATGATTCTGGCGGCGGGACCGCGGCGCGTGATTGAACGGCGGCGCGAAGCGCGGCGTGCGAAGAAAATCGATGTCGGCGGCCGGGTCGTGATGCCGGGCTTCGTCGACTCGCATACTCATCTGGTGTTTGCCGAGAGCCGCGCGGCCGAGTACGAACAGCGCATCGCGGGCGCGACCTACCAGCAAATCGCGAAATCGGGCGGCGGCATCCTTTCCAGCGTTCGAAAATTGAGAGCTGCCCCCGCAGCCGACCTGAAAGCGCGCGCACACGCGCGCCTACGATACTTCGCCGCGCATGGCACCACGACGCTCGAGGCCAAAACCGGCTACGGCCTCGATTTCGCGAACGAAATCAAGACGCTCGAAGTCATGCGCGAACTGCGGCTCGAACAGCCGCTCGACATCGCGACAACTTTTTTGGGCGCGCATGTGGTCGCGCCCGAATACCGCAAACATCCCAAAGACTATGCCGACCTCGTCGCCAGAATCTGGATCCCATACGTGGCGCAATCGGGTCTGGCACAATTTAATGATGTTTTCTGCGATCGCGGAGCTTTCACGCTCCTGCAAGCCGAACACATCCTTGGCGCGGGACTTGTCTGCGGTCTGACGCCCCGCATTCATGCCGACCAGCTTTCGCGCATGGGCGCCGCTCGCCTGGCAGTGAAAGTGCGCGCCGCCAGCGCCGATCATCTTGAACATATCAATCCGGGCGACATCAGCGCCCTCGCCGCTTCGGATGTCGTTTGCACGCTTCTTCCAGGCTGTTCGTTTCATCTCGGACAATCCCAGCACGCGCCCGCGCGCGAGTTGGTCGATGCCGGCGCAATTGTCGCGCTAGCCACCGACTTCAACCCAGGCACAAGCCCCACGATGAATATGCAAATGGTGCTCTCTTTGGCGTGCACGCAATTGCGAATGACCCCGGCTGAAACTATTGTGGCCGCAACGATCAATCCCGCTTACTCACTGCGCCGCCATCAGCGCACCGGATCGCTCGAGCCCGGAAAGATCGCCGATATCGCGGTGTTCGATTTAGCGGATTATCGCGAGATTCCGTACTACTTCGGCGTGAATACTTGCTGGATGACCTTCAAGCGCGGCGAGATCGTACACTCGCGGCAAGCCGTCTAATCAAGATTACCAGGCGCGCCGTCGTTACCGAGCAGAACCTGAATTGTGCGCATCGTGCTGGAATTTCGGCCAAGAGCTGGGCATCAAGCCGCCGCCAGTTCCCGGCACAGCCATGATCACGCCTGGATGCGTCGCGAAATAAACGGTGCCGTCCGGCGCAATCGTCGGCGACGACGTAACAGCGTTGTTCGTCCGAAACGACCAGAGCTTCTTGCCATCGGGCGAGATGGCAGCGAATTCCGTGGCCACCGCATAGATGGTGCCGTCTTCGGCCAGGACCGGCGAAGCGTCGAGCGCACCCTGCATCGTCAGCTCCCATTTCTTATTGCCCATCGGGTCGAAGGCATACAAAATTCCGTCGCCGCCTCCGCAATAAACTGTTCCGTCCACAGCGACCACAGGCGCGGCTTTGTTACCCCAATGCGTCTTGAATTCCCACTTCAATTTTTGATCCTGCCCGACGGCCACGAATCGCGCGTTTCCGGCCGCACCGTAAATGGTTCCGTCCGGTCCGAGCGCAATCCCCGAATCGAACGATCCATCCCCAGGAGGTGGCCAGCCACCATTACGTTCAATGGCTTCCGCAGTGAGATTTGGATACGACCATTGCGGGTCGCCGGCAGTGTCAATGGTGTTCAGCCGTCCGTGTCCGGGATAGAGGATTAAGCCGTTTTGCAGAATTGCAGGCGAACCGTACTGGCCGAACGGGATTACTGTCTCCCATCGTTTCTCGCCCGAGTCGATTGAAACAGCGCTGAGGCCGTGGCGGCCGGGTGTGTAATACGAGGTTCGGTCAATCGCGCCCCCGGATTGGTTGTAACTTACAACCGTGTCGATGCTCCCCTGCCACCGCTGCGTGCCGTTGGAATTGATGGCAAAGACGCTTCCAGTCGTAGTGGTCACGTAAATGGCGCCATCCGGTCCGATCACCGGCGAATCCTGGACGGGGCCGCTTCTGAATTTCCACAGAAGCGTTCCATCCGGATTGAGCGCGTAGACGTTCCCGATCTGGCCGGCGGCGTAGATGGTTCCGTTATTCGATAACGCCAGCGCCCCGGCAATCTGTTCGTGCGTATCGTAAGTCCATTTCGGCTCGATCTTTGTGGCAGCAGCGCCGGGCGAACCAGTGCTCGAAGCGCCGGGGCGAAAGAAGAACGCGACGACAACGGCCGCGATCAATAGCGATCCGACAACCAAAACGCTCTTCGGCACGCGAATTCCTCCAACCTGGATCGTAAAGATGTACGAATGTGATTCCAGTATCGCCACGCCCGGACTTGCGGCACATGCCAAAATCCGGTGCGTTGCCTCTTTCACAAACATCCGCTCGTTAGAAGCAACCCGCAGTTGCAATCGGTGTTACAACAAGTGCCGGCTTGAGCAGGATCGGTAGTGGCCGCCCGGCGCAAATTCCAATATGATGAAGAGCGCGTTTTTGTCCATGCCATCGAGATGAAAAGACTGATTGAGTGCGTGCCCAACTTCTCTGAAGGGCGCGACATTGCCAAAGTGGATGCCATCGTCGCTGCCATGCGTGCGGTGGATGGCGTCTATCTGCTCGATCGCGAAAGCGACGCCGATCACAACCGCTCGGTGATCACTCTAGCCGGCGAGCCGGAGGCCGTTGCTGAAGCGGCGCTCCGAGGAGTCGGCAAGGCGCTCGAGCTGATTGATCTGACAAAACACTCCGGCGCGCATCCGCGCCTCGGCGCCACCGACGTAGTTCCGTTTATCCCCATCGAAGGCGTCACCATCGAGGATTGCGTCGCGCTCGCCAAGCGCACGGGCCGCGAAATTTGGGAGCGCTACCGCATTCCAGTCTATTTCTACGAGTCAGCGGCACAGCGTCCCGAGCGCGCCAATCTCGAGAATATCCGCAAGGGACAGTTCGAAGGATTGCTGGAGGAAGTTCCGCGAAATCCCGATCGCGCGCCGGACATCGGCGAGCCTCGCTTGCATCCTACGGCCGGAGCCGTGGTCGTCGGAGCGCGAAAGTTTCTAGTCGCCTACAACATCAACCTGAACACTTCCGATATCGAGATCGCCAAAAAGATTGCCAAGAACATCCGCTATTCGAACGGCGGCCTGCGGTATGTGAAGGCCATGGGCGTCGATCTGCGCGCCCGTCATCTCGCGCAAGTTTCGATCAACATGACCGACTTCGAGCAAACGCCGCTGCACCGCGTCTTTGAAATGGTAAAGCGCGAGGCGGAGCGTCACGGCGTGACGATCGTCGGAAGCGAAATCGTCGGCCTGATTCCCAAGCGCGCCATCGAGATGACCGCCGACTTTTATCTGCAACTCGAGAGCTTCTCCCCCGCGCAAGTCCTGGAGAATCGTCTGGCTGCATCGCTCAGCGGCGCGGCGCTCGAGCCAGGCGGCAAGCTAGCTGCCCTCGCGCAGCCCTTCCTGGATGCCGTGGCGCAGCCGACCGCGACGCCCGGCGGCGGCTCCGTCGCCGCGCTCTCTGGAGCGCTCGCCGCGAGCCTCGGCCACATGGTTGCTGGGCTTTCGCGCAAGAAGAAATCGCAGGCGGCCTACTTCGACGACTTGAGTGACGCCGCCGCCGAGTTCCATCGCGCCGCAGCGGAATTGAGCCAGGCCATCGATCGCGACGCAGCGTCCTTCGATGCCGTAATGGCAGCCTACAAGTTGCCGCAAACATCATCCGAAGAGCAAAAGTCGCGCGAAGCCGCAATCCAGGGAGCGCTTCGCGGCGCGGCCGAAGTTCCGCTCGAGGTGGCGCGCAAGGCTGTTGCGATTTACGAACGCCTCGGGCAACTGGAAGCGATAGCAAGCGCTTCTATGTCTTCAGACATTCGCGTCGGGCGATTGATGGCAGCCGCTGCCGCAAGAGGCGCGCTGGAAAACGTAGCCATCAATCTGGAATCCATCACGGATGCAGAGTTTGCCGGGAAGGCGCGCGCCGAAGCCGCGTCGCTCGAAGCGCGCGTGGCTGAGAACGCCGTCGGCGCCGGCCGAAATTTGTGAGCTCGAGAAGCTCTAAGGTGAACGAACTGAGGAAAACCAGACCAATGAAGCGCCCATACGTAAGATTGATTTTGGCCTCCGCCCTAGTGCTCGCGATAGTCGCCGCTGTACCAGGAGGCTGGACACTTCGCGCGCTTGCGGGAACACTGAGCACCGACGTGATCGGTATGTTCCCGAAAGAAGTGGGCGAGTTCGCCTACGCCGACATGAAGGCAGCTCGCTCGCGCCCCTGGTTTTCTCAGCTCCGCGATCAACTATTGCCCGGAAATTTCCGTCAGTTCGAACAGTTCCTGACCTCCGCCGGAATCGATCCGAATACCCAGGTGGATGAAATGGCCTGGGCCATCATTCCTGCGTCGAAAGATGGCGGCGAACAAATCCTCGGTGTCGCGCTCGGCGGCTTTTCGCCGTCTGCGACCGAAGAGAAACTGAAGGCGCAGAAAGTCCCCGCGGTAGAGGTTCACGGTTATCACCTGTACGCGTTCGGTTCGGGCGCCGGCTCGAGCGACATTCTCTTTTTCTTCCTCGATTCCAATACGGCAGCGTTCGGCAATCGCTCGGCGCTTGAAAAGCTGATCGACGTCCATTTCGGCGGGTCCGAGAGCCTTTTGCGCAATGAACAGATGTTTCCGCTGATCAAAGAAGCCAATGGAAAGGGAACGATTTGGGCGGCGCTCGACGAGCACTACACGCATCTCGCCATGCAGCAACTTCTGCCGCAAGCAAGCCAGTTCCCGCAAGCCTCGGCGATCATCGACCGGCTGAAAGCCATGGAGATCTACGTTCAGGCGGATCGCGGCGTGGATGCCCATTTCCAGGCCGTCTGCAATTCAGTGGACGATGCGAATGTTCTGGCCGCGGCGGCGCAGGCCGGAATCATGTACCGCCGATATCAGGAAGCTCAGTCTCACCCCGAAGTCGCAAAGGCGCTCGATTCCGTCAGCATCGCCCCGGCGGGAGACCGTCTAAGAGTTGAAATTCCGATCACCGAGGATCAACTCAATGGTCTGATCAAGAGCCATTCCTTCGTCCTTCAGATGTAACGGCGGAGATATACGCGGGGTGAATCTGGAGATTTTAGTTGCGGGCGGCGTACTTGATCAGCTTCAACTCGGTCTTGCCTGAATGTTTTTCGACACTCACCTGATCCACTTTCGTCTTGAACCCGGCGGCGAAAGCTTCGATCTCCGCGTCGCGTCCTCCCGAACATCGAAACGTCATTTCGATGCGGTCGGAAAATTCCTCGCAATCCACATGCAGTTTCGCGCTTGACCCGTTGAAGCTCCGCCAAACGCTCTGCCAAGCCTCTTGAGCGGCAATCTGCAGTTTCCGGAGAGTCTCAGCGCTCATTTCCAGGCGGCACGCATACTGCTCGAGAATTGCTCCCAGCGCCGCCGCCAGCCGCGGATCATTGTCGGCTTCGATTTCGGTTCGCGTTTGACTACTCCCCACGCGCGTCCACCACGCGGACATCAACCGCTTCGCGGCAATCGGGACAATAGTACAACCCGTCGATGCACATGCGAATACCCTGCTGCGACTGGCAGAAACAACAATACTTCTCGCACGTGCATTTCTCTTCCGTCTTCTCGCACTGCATGCAAAGAATTGGTCCGCTCATTCGCCTTCCTGGCGAATCCTAGGGCTTCCAGTCTCTTTGGCAACTATAGGCTAACCTTTCCAGCCGGACAAGACGCATCGCGCGCGTCAATTACTACACGTAATTAGACTCACGTGCTGCCGGTACGTTTCTTGACACTCGAAAACTCGCATGCTACGGTGAATGTCGGTCATAATTTTGAGATTCCATTTGTGAGCACGCCCGCTACCGCTGAAATCCGCAAAACCGCTCTTAATGCTGTCCATCGCCGGCTCGGGGCCAAAATGGTCAACTTCGGCGGCTGGGACATGCCCGTCGAGTACTCGGGAATTCTTTCCGAGCATGAAGCGGTGCGCACGCGGGCCGGAATTTTTGACGTAAGTCACATGGGTGAGATCGAGATTCGGGGCGAGCGTGCTTTGGATCTCGTACAGCATGTAACTTGCAACGATGCCGCGAAACTCGTGGACGGCCAGATTCAATATACCGGCCTGATGACGCCGGCCGGAACATTTGTCGATGATTTTCTCGTTCACCGTATCTCCGATCGCCATTATTTTCTTTGCGTGAACGCCGGAAATCAGGACGGCGATTTCGGGCACATTCGCAACAACAATCGCTTCGGCGCGCAGGTGGAGAACACTGGCGCCCGCTATTCGCTTCTGGCGATTCAAGGCCCGAAAGCGGCTGGACTGCTGCAGCGATTCACGAAGATTGCGCTCGAGACGATCCGCTACTATCACTTTGCGTTCGGAGATGTGGACGGCATCCATTGCATGATTGCTCGCACCGGGTACACCGGCGAAGATGGCTTCGAAATCTATTTTGCGCCCGAGCACTCGGAGAAGCTTTGGACCGATTTGCTGGATGCGGGCTCGGCAGAGGGCGTCCTTCCGTGCGGCCTGGGCGCGCGCAATACTTTGCGGATAGAAGCCAGCATGTGTCTCTATGGCCATGAGATTGACGACACAACCACGCCGTGGGAAGCAGGCCTTGCGTGGATCTGCAAGCCCGAGAAGGGCGAATTTCTCGGCCGGCAGACTCTGGTGGACCAAAAGCAGCGCGGGATCGAGCGAAAGCTCATAGGTTTTGAGATGCTCGAGAAGCGCATCGGCCGCGATGGATATCCCGTCGCCATCAGCGGGCGTGAACTCGGACGCGTCACCAGCGGCGGCCCCGCGCCATTCTTGAAAAAGAATATCGGCATGGCTTACCTTCCCGTCGCTCATTCCGCGATCGGAACCGGGATCGAAATCATCGTCCGCGGCCAGCCCACGGCAGCGCGCATCATCGCGATGCCTTTCTACAAGAGGCCTAAGTGACGCGCTGCGGCTCGCGGAACACTATCTAAGGAGCACGCATGTATCCAGCGGACTTTCGCTACTCGAAGGATCATGAGTGGGTCAAGATCGAAGCCGGCATCGGCACGATCGGGATCACCGACTATGCCCAGAGCGAACTCGGCGACGTCGTCTTCGTCGAAGTGCCGAAAGTCGGCACACAGCTAAAAGCCGGGCAAACGATCGGGACGATTGAATCCGTGAAAGCCGTGAGCGAAGTCTATAGCCCGGTTTCGGGAGAAGTGACCGCGGTGAACGACGCATTGGCGAACGCGCCCGAGAAAATCAACCAAGAGCCGCACGCCGGCGGCTGGCTGATCAAGTTGAAGCTCTCCAATCCCACCGAGGCGTCCGCGCTAATGGATTCCGCGGCGTACACGGCCTACGTGGCCGAGAAATCCAAGGAACACTCGGCCTGATGCGCTATCTTCCGAAGAGTCCATCCGAACGCCGCGAGATGCTGGATGCCATCGGCGTGGCGACTGTCGATGAACTTTTTCAGACCATTCCCGAGAAATTTCGCCTCCGCGGCCCGCTGAATCTTCCCGGGCCGCTCTCCGAACCCGAGATCATCGATTATTTCAAGGCGCGCGCCGCGGAGAATTCGAACGGCTACACTTCCTTCCTCGGTGCCGGCGTTTACAACCATCTTCGCTCGGTGGTAACGGACGCCCTGATTCAGCGCGGCGAATTCCTCACTTCCTACACGCCCTATCAGGCGGAGATATCGCAAGGCACGCTCGAAGCCATCTTCGAGTTTCAGACTCTCATCTGCCAGCTCACCGACCAGGAAGTCGCAAACGCTTCGATGTACGACGGCTCGACAGCCCTCACTGAAGCCGTGCTCATGGCCGAGCGGCTCACGGGCCGGCATACGGTGCTCGTCGCGCGCACCGTGCATCCGGAATATCGCCAGGTGCTGCAGACCTACGCCCGGCATCTCGGCATCACCATCCGCGAAGTCGGATTTGCCGCGACGGGCCAAATCGATCGCGCGGCGCTCGCGCACGAGCCGCTTGCCGACGTCGCCGCCGTGGTCGTTCAGTCGCCGAATTTTTTCGGTGTGATCGAGGAAATCTCCCGACTCGCCGAACTCGCCCATGCGGGCGGCGCGCTGCTCGTGGACGGAATCACAGAAGCCGTCTCTCTTGGCATAGTGAAGCCTCCTGTGGAAGCCGATATCGTAGCGATGGAATGTCAAAGCTTCGGCGTCGCGCCGAGTTATGGCGGGCCGCATGTCGGAGTCATTGCCACACGCGAGAAATTCGTTCGCCAGCTTCCGGGTCGCCTCGCAGGTCAAGCCTTCGACGCCGAAGGCCGCCGCGGATTCGTCCTTACTCTTGCAACCCGCGAGCAACACATACGCCGCGAGAAGGCCACCTCGAACATTTGCACCAACGAAGCGCTCTTCGCACTGGCCGCCACAATTCACATGACTCTTCTCGGCAAGCAAGGCTTGCGCGAAGTGGCCGAGCAGAATCTGGCCAAAGCCCGGTTCGCGCGCGCCGAACTCGAAAAGATTCCTGGCGTGCGCCGTGCGTTCTCGGGTCCGACGTTTAACGAATTCGTTCTCGAATTTCCGCGCTCCGTAAAAATGATCAATGCCGCGCTGCTTCGCGACAAAATCATCGGCCCGCTGGCGATCGGCACCGCCTACACCGATCAAACTAAGCGCGGCCTCTTCTGCGTCACCGAAACCATGCCGCGCGCCGAGATCGAGCGCCTGGCGTCATGCATCAAACGCATCCTGGAGACTCCGGTTTAGGGAGACCAAGTAAGTTGAGCGAAAGTCTGAAAACCGAACAGGAGATCAGCGCGCTGGAAGCTGACAAAATCAAGAAGGCGCGCCGCCACGTCAGCCAGAACGAAGGGCTGATCTTCGAGAAGTCCGCCCCGGGCAAGCGCGGCATCGAACTTCCCCCGCTGGATGTTCCCGCCGTCGACGCGGCTCGTGAACTGGGAAAGGAATACGTGCGCGCTGAAGTCGAAGGCTTCCCCGAAGTCAGCGAAATCGAGGTCATTCGCCACTTCACCCGCCTCTCCACCTGGAATTACGCCATTGATCTCGGAATGTACCCGCTCGGATCCTGCACGATGAAGTACAACCCGCGCGTAAACGAATTCGTCGCGCGGCTCGACGGTCTCGCCTCCGAACATCCCTACCAGCCCATCGAGCTATCGCAAGGCTGCCTGCGAATTCTAAGCGACTTGCAAAAATGCCTTCTGGAAATCACCGGCATGGAAGCCGCAACGCTCGAACCTGTCGCCGGTGCACAAGGCGAACTCACCGGCCTGCTGATGATCCGCGCGTGCCTCGAAGCCCGCGGCAATGCCCGCAAGATCGTGCTCATCCCAGATTCGGCGCACGGAACGAATCCCGCCTCGGTGGTCATCGCCGGTTACGAAGTTCGGAACATCAAGTCGAACGCCCGCGGCCAGATCGACACCGACAACCTCCGCGAATTCGTCACCGACGATGTTGCCGCGCTGATGCTCACGAATCCGAGCACGCTCGGCGTCTACGAGGAACGCATCGCCGAGATTGCAAACATCCTGCACGAACGTGGCGCTCTGCTTTACATGGACGGCGCAAACATGAATGCCCTAGCCGGCATCACACGCCCCGGCGATCTGGGTGTCGACGTAATGCATTTGAATCTTCATAAGACTTTTTCAACGCCGCACGGAGGCGGCGGCCCGGGAGCCGGACCGGTAGTCGCAAAGAAGTTTCTCGAGCCGTATCTTCCCGTGCCGGTTGTGATCGAAAAGGAACCAGGAAAATTCACCCTCGATCTCAATCGGCCAAAATCCATCGGCCGCGTTCGCGCCTACTGCGGGAATTTCGGAGTCTTGCTCCGCGCGCTGGCCTACACGCTCGCGTACGGTCCGGGCATCCGCCAGGCAACCGAAGACGCCGTGGTCAATGCGAACTATCTCCGCAAGAAGCTCGAGGACGTCTTCGATCTTCCCTACAATCTGCCGTCACTGCACGAGGTCGTCTTCAGCGATGCGCGCCAGAAAAAACACGGCGTCAACACGATGGATATCGCCAAGCGTCTGATCGACTATGGCTTCCATCCCTACACCACCGCATTTCCTCTAATCGTTCCGGGCGCATTAATGATCGAGCCGACGGAATCGGAATCCCGCGAGGAGTGTGACCTGTTCGTAGAAGCGATGCGTGCCATCGCCGATGAAGCGGAGAAGAATCCAGAATTAGTGAAGACCGCGCCACATTCCACGCGCGTCGGTCGTCTAGATGAAGTAGCCGCGGCTCGAAAACCAGTGTTGCGCTGGAAGCCCTAAGCAGAATCGAAGAGAGCACTGCAAGGGGTGCCCCATGCGCCGTACTTGCGCGTGGGGATTTTGAAGCTCCCGCGAGTAACCCAACAGCGCTCTTTGATTTTTCCTGAAGAGAATTCTGCGCCTACTTCTTCCTACTATCCGATTCCGACTTTTCGTTAGCATGACTCCGCGAGGCCGAAGCATTCACCCCCGGCCCAGCCTCTGCCGACACGGTAGCCGCGGGAATCGCCACGCTGCGCCCGTCCGAGCTCGCGCGCGCCGCATCCGCCGCCAGTCCCGCGACAGGAGAAGGCATCGGAATCAGCGCCCCTTCTGCTTCCTTCAAGAACACCAGCCGCTGCCCGTCCACATCCCAATCCACCGATAGCACGTCGCCGAGATTCACCTGTTCGGTGGCCAGCAAACTCGCCAGCGGATAAACCAGATGCCGCTCGATGGCGCGCTTCAAATGCCGCGCGCCATACTTCAAATCCGTCCCTTCCTTCAGCAAGAATTCCCGCGCCGCCGGCGTTACGCGGAACAAAAATCTGCCCCGCGCGGTCTCGAGCACGCGCTGTTGCACCATTCCCAGCTCAATTTCCAAAATCGATTCGAGCTGCTCCGGCCGCAGCGGATGAAACACCACCACTTTGTCGATGCGGTTCATGAACTCCGGCGCGAATTTCCTCTTCGCCGCTTCCGACGCCGTCCGCTCCACTTTCTGGTCTAGTCCCACCTGGTTCTCCGGCCGCTGCTGCGGCGCAAAGCCCAACCCTCCGTTCATCAGCTCGGTGATTTCGCCGCCGCCCAGATTCGACGTCATGAAAATCATCGTTTGCGAGAGATCCACGCGCCGGTTGTCGCCCAGCGTCAACGTCGCCTTGTCGAGAATCCCCAGCAAAAGTTGCCACAGCGAGTCCGACGCCTTCTCGATTTCATCGAAAAGCAAAAATGACAATTTCAGCTTCTCAGTGTGGTATTGCGCCAAAGCTTCCTGCGTAATCAGCGGATGCGTCTCGCGATGGCCGAGATAGCCCGGAGGTGAGCCAATCAATTTTGCGATTTCATGAGAATGCTGGAACTCCGCGCAATCCACCTTGATCACCGCCCGCGGATCGCCAAACAAAATTTCAGCCGTAGCCTCCACCACGCGCGTCTTCCCCGCTCCGGTCGGGCCAAGGAACAGCAAATTCCCCACAGGCCGTCCCGGCGAGTTCAATCCCGCCCGGAACACCTGATAGAGATCCACCACCGCCTGCACCGCTTCGTCCTGCCCGACAATCTTCCGTCGCAGCCCCGACTCGAAATCCCGCGATTCCGGGCTGCGTTGTGTCGGATCAAGATGTTTTGTGCGCGTCGCTACGGTCATGATCGATCACCGGCCTCTCCGATTCGGCCCAAAAGCTCTCGCCTGCGACCTTTCAAACTGATCGAGCTTGACGTCGAGCGTCGAGCGAAGCAATCGCAACTGCGTCATCAGCTCACGGCTCGAAGCGTCTCCCCCGGTCGCAAGTAACGGCGGCGACAAATCCGCCAGGTCCAAATTCATTATTCGGAGAGACTGAACCAAAGTCTGGACGTACGGTGAACGGATGTCAAAGAGTTCAACGCGACCATTTATCCTTTCACGCAACAGTGACCAATTGAGCGCAAGAAAGGGGTGATCGCGCGACACCCTCCGCACCACTTCATGCGTAATGCGCGGCCGCTCGCCCAGATGCGCCAAATGAAGCTGCTGGACTTTTCCACGGCGGCGCACGTTATGCACCAGAAAGTATGAATTGCCTCTCCGTCGTATGAATGCCACAACGTTCTCCTTTGGGCCGTCTGTGGCGTAGTGTATGGTCCGTCCACTACGCCGTCAATGATAGGATGCTGCGCGCGTAAAATAGTTGCGTCGAATCGGTCATTGCACTTTTGGAGGAATTCCGGCGAGAACTTTCAAGGGCGGCAGCGTTCAGCCCGCGAGAAGCCGAGCCTCTACGCTAGTGATGGGATGCCGGCCGGCGCGAAATGGATGGGATTGGCTCATGACTTGGGATGTCGTATATCGCGTGGTGAAACAAATCCCGCGCGGTCGCGTCACAACTTACGGCGAGATCGCGCGCGCCACTAAAATCCGCGGCGGCGCCCGTGTCGTCGGCTACGCCATGGCCGCGACCCCGCGCGGCCGCGGCATCCCATGGCACCGCGTAGTCGGCGCCGGCGGAAAACTAATAATCCGCGAGCCCTACGGCTCGCTCCAACGAAAGCTGCTCCTAAGCGAAGGCGTTGAGATTCCTGGAACACGCGTAAATTACAAGCAATACGGTTGGCGGCCCAAGCTCGCAAAGCGTCGGAACCCGTAGGGCCCGCTCCCGCGCTGGCGGGACGGGCCTCTTCGTGCACAATCGCGCCACGAGCACCGCGTCTGTGGTATAGAAGATTGTTCGCGCACGTGCATAATTTTTGCGCCTACGAGCGCATATCTCCGATCGTTGACTGACTCACTTCCGGCAAGGAACCGGACCAACCTGCGATGAGCGAATCCGTCATTCGAGTCGAGGATCTCTATAAGAGCTACGGCGACGTCGAGGCTCTCCGCGGCGTCAGCTTCGAAGTCCATGCCGGCGAAGTATTCGGCCTACTCGGACCAAACGGCGCGGGCAAAACCTCGACGATCGAAATTCTGGAAGGTCTTCGCACGCAAGATCGCGGAAAGGTGAGCGTCGCCGGACTCGATCCGCAGACCGCTGGCGCTGGCTTCAAGCAAGAGGTGGGCGCGGTGCTGCAATCCACCGCCTTGCCGGACAAACTGCGCGTCGCCGAAGCCCTCTCGCTCTTCGCTCACTTCTACCGCCGCAGAAACGATACCGAAGTGCTCCTGAAGCGATTTCAATTGGACGAAAAGCGCAACGCGTTTTACAACCAACTCTCCGGCGGGCAAAAGCAGCGCCTCGCTCTCGCCATGGCGCTGGTGAACGATCCGACCGTTCTTTTCCTCGATGAGCCTACAGCGGGCCTCGATCCGCAAGTGCGCCGCGAAATTTACGACATCATCGAAGAACTAAAGAGCGACAAAAAAACCATTCTACTGACCACGCACTACATCGAAGAGGCCGAAAAACTCTGCGATCGCGTGGCCATTGTCGATCGCGGCAAAATTATCGCCGAGGGAACGCCGCGCGATCTGAAGCAGCGCTCAGGAAACACCACGCGCATCGAAGTGCGCCTCTCGCGGCCTCTGCAGCCGGGCGTTCTCAAAACGCTCGACGGCGTTGCCGACGCCCGCGAGTTCGACGGCACCTACGTCCTGCACTCCTCGCGCCCGCCGCAGACCATCGTGTCCCTGGTCAAGCAACTCGAGGCCGACGGCAGCGAACTGCAAAGCCTCGAAATGTTTTCGCCGTCCCTGGAAGACGTTTTCATTGAATTGACCGGCCGGAGGCTCAGAGAATGACACCGCGAGGAATCGATTCGTGAGGCACACCTGGGCGCTGACGAAGATTCGCATTCTCCTCTCGCTGCGCAACAAGACGTTCATGTTTTTCGGCGTCGTCATCCCGCTCGCCTTTCTCTTTTTCTTTGTGTTTGTATTCGGCAGGGGCCAGAGCGAGCGAGTCGCGTACATTTTGGGATCGATTTTGACGATTACCGTGATGGGCAGCTTTTGGGGCCTAAGCGTGCAGCTCGTCATGTTCCGCGAGCAAGGAATTCTTCGCCGCTTCCGGCTAGCGCCTGTGGGAGCCGGTGCGCTTTTAGCCTCGAGCATCCTGTCGAACTACGTCTTAATCCTCCCGCCCG
Source organism: uncultured Acidobacteriota bacterium (assembly GCA_963812645.1). Taxonomy (GTDB): domain Bacteria; phylum Acidobacteriota; class Terriglobia; order Acidiferrales; family UBA7541; genus Palsa-147. Next base: position 1,628,112 of record CAWEVU010000004.1, on the reverse strand, counting down.
TCGCTATCGAAATCCTGATTTGCCGCCTCGTCTTTCACATGACCACATGGGGCAATCTTTGGTTCGTTTTTGTGCTCGTGACGATCGGAGCTGGCACCTTCTCTTCCTTCGGCCTCATCGTCGCCAGCGTTACGAACACTATGCAGGAGACTCAAGTCATCAATAATTTGATCTGGTCGGGTTTCTTGGTTCTCTCCGGTGCCACGATTCCGCTCGCCGGTTTGCCCGGCTGGATTCAACGCGTCTGCCTCTTCTCACCGGCCACCTACATGGCCACGGGCCTGCAAGCCGCGATGACGAACTTGGCGACACCGCACGAAATATTCATCGACGTCATCGCGCTGGCGCTCGGGCTCGTCGTGTCGTTTGAGATCTCCCGACAGCTTTTCCGCTGGGAACCCGAAGCGAAGGCCTCAGGCCGCGCGAAGCTGTGGGTAGTCGCGGCCATGATTCCTTTTCTTGCTTTCGGCATCTATGAAAATGTTTATGGCAACCGGCTTTCTAACATTCGCCAGGGCTTCAGCAGTGTCTTCGGCGGCGACGCTTCGACGCAAGCTCCAGCGCGAAATTGAACGGAATCTTCTGAATCGAGCTCGGGCTATCGCGAATCAAACGATGTTACGGCACGAGCATCTCCCCGACTGATTTCGGAGGCTTCCATGGAACGCAAAGCGTCAGCCGTTTGGAAAGGCAATTTGCGCGAGGGCGCGGGCAGTGTCTCCACGCAAAGTGGAGTTCTCCGCGATACGCCGTATTCCTTCACCACGCGCTTCGAGAATTCTCCCGGCACGAATCCAGAGGAGTTGATCGCCGCGGCTCATGCGGGCTGCTTCACCATGGCTCTCTCAGCCCAGCTCATGACTCTGCGCCTGACTCCCGATAAGATCGCGACCTCTGCCACGCTGACATTCGAAAAGCTCGAGCCCGGATGGACGATCACGAAAATTCATCTCGACGTCACCGCCCGCGTCCCGGGTGCCTCCGCCGAGGCATTTGCCGGAGCGGCCGCTTCGGCGAAGGCCAATTGCCCGGTCTCGCGCGTCCTCAAAGCGGACATTACAATGTCGGCGAAGCTCGAAAGCGAATGAACATCTTTCTAGTCGTCCTGGGAACCGCGATTCTCTTCGCGGTTCTTCTGGAGGCGTTCGAATCAATCATTTTGCCCCGGCGCGTCACGCGCCGGTTTCGCCTCACACGTCTTTTCTATCGCCTGACGTGGATTCCCTGGCGCGCCCTCGGCCGGCAGATGCATTCGTTGAAGACGCGCGAGTCTTTCTTCAGCTATTTCGGTCCAATGTCGTTGCTGTTTTTGCTGGTCGTCTGGGCCAGCGGCCTCGTCGTCGGCTTTGCATTCTTGATTCTCGCCGCCGGCCCGCCGGCTGAATCTTACAAAATCCCCATTCATTTCGTCGATGCGCTGTATATGAGCGGCACGAACTTTTTCACACTGGGACTGGACGAAGTAGTCCCAAGGACAGCCTCCACTCGATTTCTCACGGTCACCGAAGCAGGCGTAGGCCTCGGCTTTTTGGCGCTGGTGATCGGCTATCTGCCCGTAATCTTTCAGAGCTTTTCCAAACGCGAAGTAAGCGTCGTGCTCCTCGATGCGCGCGCAGGATCGCCTCCGACTGCAGCCGAGCTCCTTCGCCGCCACGCCTATCGCGGAGGCTTCGACGCTCTCGAGCGGCTCTATTTCGAATGGGAACGCTGGTCCGCCGAATTGCTCGAGAGCCATCTTTCCTATCCCGTCCTCTGCTATTTCCGCTCGCAGCACGACAATCAATCCTGGCTCGGCGCGCTGACCGCGATTCTCGATGCCTGTGCCCTGACGATCGTCGGCGTCGAAGGTGCATGTGTGAAGCAGGCGCAGCTCACTTTCGCGATCACGCGCCATGCCGTCGTCGATCTCGCCCAGATTTTCCATGCGACGCCTCGTCCTCCGCATCAGGATCGCTTGCCGCCCGCCGAACTCGCCCGGCTCCGCCAGTCGCTGCAAGATGGTTCGCTCAAGCTTCGTGCGGGCGACGGCGAAGACCGCCAGCTTAAAGATCTGCGCGCGATGTACGAGCCGTACGTAAATGCCCTAGCCGAATTCCTCGCCATCAACCTGCCGCCCTGGATTCACTCCCAGAAGGTGGTCGATAGCTGGAGCACCAGCGCGTGGGGGCGAATTTCCGGCGCCGGGCACGAGGACGACATCGGCGCGCGCATTGACGAACACTTGTAGACCCTCTCGAGGAGACACATGGCGAAGATGCTGGAACATATGGAGCGCATGGTGCGAGGTGAAGTTCCTCCCGCTCCGATCGGAAAACTCATCGGATTCAGTCTCATGGAAGTCCGCCCGGGCGAAGCCATCTTCAACATTGACACCGCCGACCATCACGCGAATCCAATGGGCACGTTGCACGGCGGCGTGCTCTGTGACATCGCGGACGCAGCGATGGGCTGCGCCTACGCCGCGGCCCTGGAAGAAGGCGAGTCCTTTACAACGCTCGAGCTCAAGATCAATTTCCTGAAACCCGTCTGGAAGGATCGCCTTACGGCCGTGGGACGCATCGTACAAAAAGGCCGCACCGTGGGCCTCGCCGAGTGCGTCGTCACGAACTCAAAAGGCGAGCGCGTGGCATATGCTACCTCCACCTGCATGACGCTGCGCGGAGACCAAGCCCGCGGCCGTTAAGCGATCGTATCGTCCGTCCATTTTGTGTTTTGGATAACCGTCTAACGCTGCGGCCTCCGTAAGCTGCCCAAAACGCGTATGCTATACTTCGAGAGCAATTAGAGATTTGGAGCGCTCTGCATCGCCTGGAGAAATCGGATGGCCCTGACGAAGACCCAGAAAATTTGGCACAACGGCAAGATGATCAATTGGGATGACGCCAAGATTCACGTTGTCTCCCACGTGGTCAGCTATGCCTCGTCGGTTTTCGAAGGGATCCGTTGCTATCAAACCACTCAGGGTCCGGCGGTCTTCCGTCTCCGCGAACACATGCAGCGCCTCATCAATTCCGCTTATATCTATCGCATGGAGCTTCCTTACACTCACGATGAAATCTGTAACGCCGTGATCGAGCTCGTGCGCGTGAATAAGCTCGATTCTTGTTACATCCGTCCGATCGTCCTGCGCGGCTATGGCGACGCGGGCGTGAATCCGTTCAACTGCCCCATCGAAGTCTATATGGCCTGTTGGGATTGGGGCCGTTATCTCGGCGATGAAGCGGTACGCGAGGGCGTGGACGTGGGCGTGAGTTCGTGGCAGCGTCCCGCTCCGAATACTCTGCCGCAGATGGCCAAGGCCGCCGGCAACTACATGAATTCCGCGCTGATCCGCATGGAAGCCATGGTCAACGGCTATGCTGAGGGCATCGCTCTCGATGTTTCCGGCCAAGTCAGCGAAGGCTCCGGCGAAAATCTCTTTCTCGTCAAAGACGGTGCGCTCATCACTCCGCCGATCTCGGCCGGAGCGCTTCCCGGCATCACGCGGAACACGATCATCACGCTCTGCCGCGACCTCAACATTCCCGTCTCCGAGCAAGTCGTCCCGCGCGAACTTCTGTACATTTCCGACGAGCTGTTCTTCTGCGGCACCGCCGTGGAAATCACTCCAGTCCGCAGTGTGGATCGAATCAAGATCGGCAGCGGCACGCGCGGCCCAGTGACTCATCGCCTCCAGGAAGAGTTCTTCGCCCTAACGAGCGGCAAGAAGAACGATCGTCACGGCTGGCTGTCGCCCGTTCGTGTTCCCGAAGGCGCCACTGTCCGCTGACTCCCCGCTTCTTAGAGCGTTAGACCTATCGCAACCTCCGATATTTTGACTCCTGCGCATTGATTCAGTAGAATCGCCGCCGCTTCACACCTGGAACTCGCCTGCGCTAGGATGCGCAACTCTTGCTTGGGAGGCATGACGTGTACAACCTATCGCAAAAATTGCTTGCCGAATTCATCGGCACCTTCACTCTCATTTTCATCGGCGCGGGATCAATCTGCGTCGATCAATATGTCCACGTCTCGGGCGGATCAGGAATCGGCCTGCTGGCGATCGCCGCGGCGCACGGCCTGGCCATCGGCATCATGGTCACCGCGATCGGCCATATTTCCGGGGGCCATCTCAATCCCGCCGTTACCATCGGTTTCTGGGTCACGAAAAAAATCAGCACTCTCAATGCTCTCGCGTACTGGGTTTCGCAGCTCGCCGGAGCCACGCTCGCGGCCTATCTATTGACCGTTGTCATGCCGGAATCGATCTGGCGCGCCGTCGGTCTCGGCACGCCGGACCTCGCGACAGACTTCACGCGCTTTCACGGCATCGTGCTCGAATCCATCACCACCTTCCTCCTCGTGTTTGTCGTCTTCGCCACGGCCGCCGATCCCAAAGGCGCGTTCAACAAAATCGCCGGCTTCGCCATCGGCCTCACCATCACCATGGATATTCTCGCCTCCGGGCCTCTGACCGGCGCCGCCATGAATCCGGCGCGCGCTTTCGGCCCGGCGCTGATCGCGCATCACTGGACCAATCACGGCGTCTATTGGGTTGGTCCGCTGATCGGCGGCGTGGTGGCCGGCTGGCTCTACAATAGTTTTCTCCTCAAAGAATCCTGAGCCGGCGGGGTTGCCGACTTGGAAATCCCGTGGCCGCGGGTGATTGTACGCCCCTATTTCGCATGCTACGTTTCTGGGTGAATCTGCCGAAGGGGTCACCCAGTCATGGCTACAGGTATCGACGAGCTCCTGCGCCGCGCAGTTGAAAGCAAGGCGTCGGACCTTCACCTCAAGGTCGGGAACCATCCCTATCTGCGCGTTGACGGCATCCTCAATCCTGTCAGCGACGTCCCGCGCGTTACTCCTGAAGAGATGCTTTCGATGGCCTTCAGCATGATGACCAACCGGCAGAAGCAGAAATTCAAAGAGACCGCGGAACTCGACATGGCTTACGGCGTCGCGGGTCTCGGCCGTTTCCGCGTCAACGTATTCCAGCAGCGCGGCAATGTCGGCATGGTTTTGCGCGTCATTCCCACGAAAATCAAGACCATCGAAGAGCTCGAGCTCCCGCGCGTCCTGCAAAAGATCTGCGAAGAGCAGCGCGGCATGATTTTGGTGACGGGCACCACCGGATCCGGTAAGTCAACCACGCTCGCGGCCGTTATCGATCGCATCAATTCCATCCGCCAGGAGCACATCATCACCATCGAAGACCCCATCGAATATCTGCATCGCGATAAGAAGGGGTTCATCAATCAGCGCGAAGTCGAAGTTGATACTTCGAGTTTCTCGACCGCCCTGCGCGCCGCTCTTCGTCAGGACCCGGACGTGATTCTGGTCGGTGAAATGCGCGACGTCGAGACGATTCAGACCGCGCTGCTGGCCGCCGAAACAGGCCACCTGGTTCTCTCCACTTTGCACACTCTAGATGCCACGGAAACCATCCAGCGCATCATCGCCGTCTTTCCGCCGCCCGAGCAGAAGCAGATTCGTCTGCAGCTTGCCAGCACGCTGCGCGCGGTCATCAGCCAGCGCCTGGTTCGCCGCGGAGATGGCGCCGGCCGCGTCCCTGCTGTCGAGGTGATGATCACCACCGGCTTCATTCGCGATTGCATCATGAATCCCGATAAGACCCGCAATATCCGCGACGCCATCGCCGCGGGAACCAGCCAATACGGCATGCAGACTTTCGATCAGTCCATCTACGATCTCTATTCCCGCGGCTTGATCACCCTTGAAGAAGCGCTCATGCGCGCATCGAATCCCGACGAGTTCCGCCTCCGCATTCAAGGCGTTCGCAGCACCGCCGACGCCGCCCGCGAAGAAATGGAACGCGCCATCAGCGAATTCGATCGCAGCCCGCGTTAACAAGCGCTCATTCAATACACCCGTCTACTTACAGCCTATGCATGGAATAGTGTTGCGTCCGCAGGGCGCCGCTTTGCGCTTACCCACGCGCGACGTGGGAGGCTCCGGGGGGTGCGATTTTGTCACGGACAGAAATCGCCTCCGCGCTTTATTTTCAGTGAGTTACGGCGATTTCTGTGCGTTTCCGTGTATCGATCAGAAATCGCGTGGTTGAGCTGCTTGCCGGGAGCTTTTTATCTTGCGTAAAGAGCGCACACATTTGCGATTTCCCGCGATAGGCTAGCAGGAATTCGCGCGGAGCACCAAATTTGCGAGCTGTGAAAGTACGTAGGTCAAGGCGGGGGCATTTTCCTCGTGAGGTTTCGAGGGGCCACGAAGTCTCCCGGAGATGGCATGGCGTGAACGCTCAAAGCTCCGCTTGCTTCCCTTCCCGCGTGCCTCTATCGTTCGATGGTGTTCTCCAGAACGAAAAAGAAGCTGGCGACGGAGAGCCAGATCTACGCCTCAGCAGTCCGCGCGCTGATGCGCCGCGCACATTCGGTCTTCGAGATGCGCAAGTATCTGGAAGAGCGCGCCGAAGATAAAGCGGACGTTAAGACCGTTCTCGCCCGGCTGCGCGAGAACCGCTATCTCGACGACGCGCGCTATGCCCAGGAATTCGCCCGCCACCGAGCCAAGCATCGCCGCCAGGGCCGTTTCCGAATCGCCCGCGAACTCCGCGACCGCGGCGTCGCCGACGCGCACATCGAAGCCGCGCTCGACGCCGTCTTCGCAGAAACGGACGAGGCCGCACTCGTCCGCGCGCGCATTAAACGCAAGCTCGCGCAAATCCGCGGTCCGATCGATCAACGCAAAGCCGCCTCGCTCTACAGCGGACTATTGCGCGCCGGATTTTCAGGAGAAGTAATTCGCGCCGAGCTTCGCGCCGCACGCATCGAGGCGGCGGCCGAGCTCACCGAGCTGGAAGCCAATTCCGAGGAAGATCTCTCTTAGTGTTGACGGGGACTTGTCAGGGCACGACTTCAGTCGTGCCGCAAGCGCCGCAAAATCATCGCGGCTTCAGCCGCTGAGGTCTTGTTTTCGGCCTCACGCGTGCGATGGCCCGCGCAGAATTCGCGCCGGAAGTAGAATGATCGCCTTGATCAGTTCAAACACCCCGTCGACGGTAATCCCGATTAGCCGGAAGGGCAGCAGCAATATCCACACGATGGGATAGAGAATCAGCGCCAGCAAAGCCAGCGGCCAACAGAGAAACAGCAGGATGCACCAGAGTAGAAATTTAGCCATCGTAGCCCCCACAGACTGCCACATATAGATACGCATGTGCCAGCCAATTTGCTCCATCTTTCTGAGGTAGCGCCAGCGTCCCCGCCGGCATCTTACGACCACGATCGTCGGCAACGTCCGCATTCATGCGTGGAGCAACGCGTTAGCAACCGGCAATGGTTCTGATCCATCTTCCGCGCGAGTCGGCTGCCCTCAACGCGTTCTCGCTCGTCGGATGCCGGCGGGGACGCCGGCGCTACTTAGCTTCGTTGCGGCCTCTGGAGGCATCTGCAATAATGCTTTCCGTTCGGCAATTCTTGAGGTTCCTTTGACCGGCAACGAGATTCGCGAAACATTTTTGAAATTCTTTGAGGAGAACGGCCACCGCCGTGTGCGCAGCTCCTCGCTCGTTCCGGCCAACGATCCGACGCTGCTTTTCACCAATGCCGGGATGAATCAGTTCAAGGATGTATTTCTCGGCCTCGAACAGCGCGAGTACCGCCGCGCCACTACATGCCAGAAATGCGTCCGCGCCGGCGGCAAGCACAATGACCTGGAAAATGTCGGCTTCACCAATCGCCATCTCACTTTTTTCGAAATGCTCGGCAATTTTTCCTTTGGGGATTATTTCAAGAAGGAAGCCGTCGCGTTCGCCTGGGAGCTGGTCACTTCGCCAAAATGGTTCGCGATTCCAAAGGACAAGCTCTACGTCTCGATCTTCAAAGGCGAGCAAGGCATCGCGCGCGACGCCGAGGCGCACGATCTCTGGCTCGACCAAGGCGTCGCCAAAGAGCGCATCTACGAATTCGGCGTGAAGGACAACTTTTGGGCCATGGGCGATACCGGCCCTTGCGGACCGTGCAGCGAAATTTTTCACGACATGGGACCGGCTGCGTCCGATGCCGGACATACCGATTGCCAACTCGACTGCGATTGCGGGCGATACGTCGAAATCTGGAATCTTGTGTTCATGCAATTCAACCGCGACGCGAGCGGCGCCCTGAACCCGCTGCCCAAGCCTTCGGTCGACACCGGCGCTGGTCTCGACCGCCTCACTTCTGTGCTGCAGGGCAAGATCAGCATTTTTGATACGGATCTATTCGTGCCGCTGATGCAGGCCGCGGCAAAGCTCGGGAAAATTGACATTCACGATCCGGAATCGCTGCCATCGCTGCGCATCATTGCGGACCACGTGCGCGCATCGACTTTTCTGATTTCCGATGGAGTCGTTCCCTCGAATGAAGGCCGCGGCTACGTGCTGCGCAAGATCATTCGCCGCGCGCTGCGCCACGGCAAATTGCTGAATCTGCCAGTGCCGTTTTTCGCGGACCTTGCTTACGCCGTTCGCGATCTGATGGTCCCTGCTTATCCGGAACTGAACGAGTCCGTCGATCGAGCGGCCCGAGTTCTGCACGCGGAAGAGGATCGCTTCGCGCACACTTTGAACATCGGCCTGAAAAAACTCGACGAAGACCTCGCGCCGCTTCTGGCGGAGAAATCAAAGGGCGGCGCCGCATCATTTCCCGGTGCGAAAGCATTCCGCCTCTACGACACCTACGGCTTGCCTCTCGATTTCATTACCGACATTCTTCACGATCAGGGCATCGCCTTCCGCGAAGAAGAATTCAACGCGGCGATGGCGGAACAAAGAACCCGCGCGAGAGCTTCGTGGAAAGGTGGTAGCAAGGAATCTGCCTCGCCGGCGTACGCCAAGCTCGCTGAAACATTCAAGACCGAGCCCGATTTTTATTTCGGCACCGTCACTCGCGATTGCCGCATCGAGGCCATCGTCACCAAGGATGGCTTGGTGAATGAACTGCCCGCGGGCGCCGAAGGCGAAGTCGTTCTCGATCGCACGACGATCTACGCGGAGTCCGGCGGGCAAGTCGCCGATACCGGCTCATTTTTCGACAAGGACCAAGCGCTGGAGCTCGCGTCAGTCAAGGGTGCGTTCTATCCCGTCTCGGGACTGATCGCCCACCGTGTCAGCGCGAAGGAAACGCTGCGCGTGGGAGACCGCCTCACCACCGTTGCCGATCCCGTGCGCCGCATCCGCGACATGCGGAACCATACCGGCACGCACCTGATGCACGCCGCGCTGCGAAATATTCTTGGCACGCACGTAAAGCAGGCCGGCTCGCTCGTCGCGCCGGATCATCTGCGCTTCGATTTCTCACACTACGCGGCCGTCGATCCCTCGGAGATCGCCGAGATCGAGCAGCAAGTGAACGAGGAGATCGTCCGCAACGCCGAAATTCAGACCGACCTGATGAATATCGACGCGGCGCTGGCCTCCGGCGCGCTGGCCTTCTTCGGCGACAAGTATCCCGAGCACAACGTGCGCGTGGTCACAATTCCCGACGCCGAATATGCGCGCGGCTTCTATAGCAAAGAACTCTGCGGCGGCACGCACGTCACTCGCAGCGGCGAAATCGGCGTTTTCAAAATCATCGCCGAGCAATCTTCCGCCGCAGGCGTTCGCCGCATCGACGCCATCACCGGCGACGCCGCGCTTGCCGAGTATCAGAAGTCATTGGCGACGCTGCGGAAGATCGCCTCGCTCCTCAATGCCGGTGAAGACGAAGTTCTCGCCGCGGTCGAGCGCCAAGCCCAGACCGTCCGCCAGCTAGAAAAGCAGTTAGCCGACGCCAAGAGGAAGTCGGCAGTCTCCGGTGTCGATTCCCTGCTCGAGTCCGCCCGCCAAATCAAGGGCGTCACTGTCCTAGCGTCCACAGTCCCAGGTGTGGACCGCGAAGCCCTCCGCCAGCTCGTGGATACGCTCCGGCAGAAAATGGGCTCTGGGGTGGTGATCCTGGGCACCGCCGAAGACGGCAAAGTCGCTCTAATCACAGGAGTTACGAAAGACCTCACGTCTCGCATCCATGCCGGCAAGCTGGTCCAGGAATTAGCCCGCCAGGTAGGGGGCTCAGGCGGCGGCCGCCCCGATTTGGCTGAGGCTGGCGGAAAAGACACATCTGCCCTAGAAAGTACTATCTCCGGCGCCTACGCGCTCCTAGAACGAATGCTATAATTAGGAGTTAGCGCCAGTTCGTCGCCGGGAGGTCCTCCCTCCTCGCGATGGGTGTGTCAATCGTTCGGATGAAGTGCTCTGCCTTTCCCTTGCGTAGATGATGAAGCGAACCATCTCGGTGACTCTGCTCGCGCTCGGCATCGGGCTCAGTGCGTCCGTGCCGGCCCGCGCGCAGATTGCGTCTCAAGTGGATGAATCCGGGAAGCTCGTCTTCGTGAATTCCGAGCCGGCGGGCCATTCGCCGCACCGCTCGGCGCCTCCGGGCTTTCACTCGGCGAAGTCGAGTGAGTTCGCCAGCAATTCGGAGGCGGGAACGACTGCGGAAGTAATTCCGCCGGACCGGCTCGAGCGGATCGTGCGAGACGCTTCCGCCCGGCACAATTTGGATCCGGCCCTGGTCAAAGCGGTAATCGGGGTCGAGTCCAATTGGAATCCGGCGGCGGTATCGCGCAAAGGGGCTTTGGGATTGATGCAACTGATCCCGACAACGGCAGGACGGTTTGGAGTGGGCAACGCGTTCGATCCCGCGCAGAATGTCGAGGGCGGGACGAGCTACTTGCGGTCGCTCCTCGATCGCTATCACGGTGACCTGGAATTGACCTTAGCCGCGTATAATGCTGGACCGGGGGCCGTGGAGCGCAGCGGGGGCATCCCCAATATCCCCGAGACGCGTTCTTACGTCCAAAAAGTCACGGAGACTTATTTCCGGCCTGATTCCGGCCGCGATCCCTCTTTTGCGGGTCCGCGACGCACGCGTATCCGCCAGGACGTGGACGACAACGGCCGGGTAGTTTTCACGAACGAATGACGCTGGGGGGAAGTCGCTAGGCGCAGCCATGCGCACACTTTCAGTAGCACTAGGAGTACTCGCACTCGCCGTGTGCGCCGGCACCCCTGCGCGAGCCCAGCAAAAACCCTCCAAAGCGCGCGAGCAGTTTGAACGAGCCGTGCAGATGCGCACTGCGCTGGAGACCTGCGCTCCCTCCGACCGTACCGTTGATGCCTACAAGCAGGCGATTCTTTCCTTCCGAAAAGTTTATTCGCTCGGGCCGCAGGCCGAGGAAGTTACGCCGTCGCTCGTTGCTGTTGCCGAACTTTATGCGGAGATGGGCCGCCAGTACGACGGCGATTATTTCAAGTCCTCGATTGACGGCTACAATTTCCTGCTCAAACAGTATCCGCACAGCCGCTACGCGTCTTCGTCGCTCTTCGCCATCGGCAAAATTCAGCAGGACGATTTGAAGAATCCGGATGCTGCAGAAACGACATTCAAAAATGTGTTGCAGCGCTATCCGAAATCACCGAAAGCGAGTGACGCAACCGCTGCGCTGAAGCAAATCGCGCAACTCCGCGAAGATGAAGCCCGCCGCGTGGCTGCGGCCGCTACAGGCGACGATGATCCTGCTGCTCCTTTGAATGCTCCGGCCGGACCCATCAATCCGAAATCCGGCGGAAAAGAAGCGGGCGTCGCTCAAGTCACTTCTGTGCGTACATGGAACGCTGAGAATTACACGCGTATCGTCGTAGACCTCGGCGATTCCGTGAAATATGAAGCGGCGCGCATCGCCAATCCCGACCGCATATTCTTCGATCTCTATCAAGCCAAGATCGGCCCTGCACTCCAGAACAAATCCTTCGACGTGAAGAGCGGATTTCTGAAATCCGTGCGGCTCGCGCAGAATAAATCGGGAGTAGTGCGCATCGTGCTGGATGTGGACGGCGCGCGCGAGTATTCCGCTTATTTGCTCAAGAATCCCTCGCGCCTCGTGATTGACGTACACGGCGATGCGTACGATCGCCAGGCCTCGGCAACGCGCACGGTGGCCGCCGCCGATCCGAAATCCAAACCCGCGCCAGCGGATCCAGCACCGCCAGCTGCGACGGTTCCCGTGGGCAAGAGCGCCAAGTACGGCCCCGCGCCGCCCCTCGCTTCACCACCGGGCAAATCCGCAACCACTGCGACTTCCTTGCCCGATCCCGTGGATGTCCTCCCGGTTCACCAACCCGCGGGGCGCGGCCGCGCTGTAGCGTCGCTTACGCCTCCGCCTGCGTCGAAGCCGACTCATGATGGTCAGCGCTCACTTACACGCGCGCTGGGATTGAAAATCAGCCGCGTGGTCATCGACGCAGGCCACGGCGGGCACGACACCGGCACAATTGGACCGCACGGCCTAATGGAGAAAGATCTCTGCCTCGATGTCGCGCTGCGCCTCGGCAAACTCATCCAGGAGAAACTTCCCGGCGCCGAAGTCGTTTACACGCGCAGCGACGATACTTTCATCCCGCTCGAGGAACGCACCGTCATCGCCAATCAAGTGAAGGCCGATCTGTTCATCTCTATTCATGCGAACTCGAGCCATGATTCGGACGCGCGTGGTGTGGAAACCTATTACCTCAATTTCGCCTCGTCGCAGGAGGCGCTCGATGTCGCAGCCCGCGAGAACGCTCTCTCCCAGACCGGCCTGCACGACTTGCAGGACATGATCAAAAAAATCGCACGGAATGAAAAAGTCGAGGAATCCAAGGAACTCGCCGACGACATTCAAGGCTCGCTCTCCAAGCGCATGCAGCAGATCAGCCGCAACGAGCGCGACCGCGGCGTCAAGCGTGCCCCCTTCGTCGTGCTCATCGGCGCGAACATGCCCTCGGTGCTTTCCGAAATCTCGTTTCTCAGCAATCCCTCGGACGAGAAAATGCTGAAGAAGCCCGAGCAGCGCCAGCGCATCGCCGAAGGCCTGTTCCACGGCATGAGCGATTATCTCGAGAGCCTCAACAGCCTCTCCTATAACGAGCAGCGCCCCGCGCCCCACGCCGCATCCGCACTGGAATCTAACGGGAACTCCCAGTAGAATTCGGCATCTAATAGTTGAGACCCATGCGCCGCTTTCAAAAGATTCCTCTACTTGTATCACTTGCTTGCGCTCTCGCGCTCACGTGGAGCGCGACGGCTCGGGCCGCCAATCCTCCAGTCGCTCCGGCATCGTTCGCAGGCTGGAGCCGGAGCGGCTCGGCCCAAACGATTGCCCCAGCGTCCGACACGCGCTGGCCGGCATTATGGCCGGTGTTTCAGGAATACGGATTCGTCTCGGGAAACCTGCAGCAGTACACCAAGAATGACAAAACCATCTCCGTCGCGTTCTACCGCATGAAGGACTCCTCAGGCGCGTACGGTCTCTATTCGTTTTTGCGCTCACCCGGCATGGCACGCGCCGATATCACGGATCACTCCTGCATTTCCGATTCCCGCGCCCTAATTCTCGATGGGGTTACAGTCGTGGAAATAACGGGTTCGGGCTTGGACTTGTTGAAAATCAAACCAGATTTCAAATCGCTCGTTGACGCTCTCGGGCCGGCAGCCGCCGATAGCCCTTATCCAGACCTCTTCAAGCGTCTCCCATTGCGCGGCTTTCAAGAAGGAACTGACCGCTACATTCTCGGCCCCGCGGCCCTGCAGTCTTCGGTTCCGATTGCCGAAGGCGACTGGGCCGGCTTTGCCAACGGCGCGGAAGCGGAGATCGGCCAATATCGCTTCAGCGGCGAGAATCACACTGCCACGTTGATCGTGATTGACTATCCCACGCCACAAGTCGCCTCGAAAATGCTGAAGGAATGGGAAGGCAAATTCAATCTCGACGCGCAGGATGCGGACAGCAAGAAACCGACAATCTACGCGTCACGAAAGCTGACGATTGTCGGCGTCGTATCAGGAGCATTCAGCGCAACCGAAGCGAAGGCCTTGCTCAGCCACCTCGATTCCGGCGAAGAGCTGACTTGGAACGAGCCAGGCTTCTCCCTCTCCGATTCCAATATCAACGCGGTGATTGCCAGCATTATTGTCGGAACGGGAATTCTTTGCATGTTTACTCTAGTTGCCGGGCTAGCTTTCGGGGGAGTACGCCTAGTAGTAAAGCGGATTCTACCGGGTCGGGTGTTCGACCGCGGATCGGCGATGAATGTCCTGCAATTGGGCCTCGCCAGTAAACCCATCAATTCCGATGATTTTTACGGAATGGCAAAGGCGCCTTCGCCCCTGCCGGCGTCGCGCGAGAGTTAGGAATCCGGCCGTTCCGATAGCCAGAAAATGTCTGCCGGAGTGCACATCTCCGGCCAGTCGGACGCGGTAGCCCCGATCGCCACTTTAAGCCTATTCCCCACAATGACTTACAAAAAACTGCATTTGTAGCATTCTTTCTTGACTTTCATATTCCCCCTCTTCTAGACTGCGGCTGAGGAAAGAGTTCGGCGGCCATCCGCGCATTGGCCGAGGAGCTTTTCTCCCCTCGAAGGCCCGCCTCGCCGCGGGCCTTCTGTCTTTCGGCTATCCCGACGACCCCGAGTCATTTCGCGCGCGCCACCCGCCCCGCGCGATAATTTATTTCTGAAGGGGGTTAAACTAGTAGGACTGGGCGGCTTGGAATTCGGATTGCACCAAGGTACCCTGGAAAAGTGATGGAAACCGACCGTAGACACGCTCCCAGACGGCGCCTGGATCAGCTCGCCTATATCCGCATAGGTGCGGACAACGGCGGACTCATCGCCGACCTCGGTGAGGGTGGCCTCGGGTTTCAGACCATCGCCGCAATCGAGCACGAAGGACCTCTGCGCTTCTGGTTCACCCTGGACGCCGCCGATCGCATTCAAGCTACCGGTCAATTGGCGTGGACCGACGAATCTAGAAAAGTCGGCGGCCTGCGCTTCACGCAAATCTCCAAGGAAGCGCTGGATCAGATTCGCGAATGGATGGAACGCGCCGATGCGCCGCTTGAAGCGGAGCGTCCTGCGCGACCCGCGCCGCGCGACCCGCTGCGTTTCTCGCCGCCGCCGCGCAAATCGATTCCTACCACCGTTCCACTTACGAGTTCTCCAATTCTGAATCAGTCCGTTGCCGTGGCGGACGCTCCGCCAGCGCCGATCCCGCCGCCAGCACCGCGTCACGAGCCTCTCCGCGTGATGGCCACGCCGAAGCACTGGTCGGCTCCTGTTTTGTCCGAACCGCCGCGCGCTGTGGTCTCCCCCGAAATGGTGAAAGGCGCGACGACGGGCCTGACGGTTCTCGCCGTAGTTCTGACTTTAGTAGCGCTCGGCTTTGGATATCACCGCGAAATTGGCCAATCCCTCGTTCACCTCGGTGCCAAACTGACCGGTGAATCTCCACTCGCAGACGTCGCCCCCGAACCGATTCCGCAGGACGCGACGGCCGCCGCTGCGCAGCAACCATTGCCTGCGCCGGCAGATACGGCAGCGGCTGCGAAACCTGCCGCCGCAGTTCCCCAAGACGCGCAGCAGCCCAGCGTTGATGCGCAACAGCCGCAATCCAGTCTGCCTCCTGCGCCGAAGCCATCGCCGCGAGCAACGACCACCACGCGGCGTCCGCCCGCATCCGCATCAACAGCCGGATTCCAGAATCTCTCCGCGAAAACTGCGCCGGGCGACGACTTCGGTCAACCGGAGCTTGATACCGCGCGCCAATTCCTCGAGTCCGGCACTCCGAATACCAAGGAAGCCGCCAAGTGGCTGTGGATGTCAGTTGAAAAGGGAAACCCTGCGGCTGAAATCTTACTCGCCGACCTATTCGCTCGTGGCGACGGCGTAATTAAGAGTTGCTCGCAAGCCCGCGTGCTGCTCGCCGCCGCCATCAAGCACGGCGATTCGGAAGCCATCAGGAAACTCAGCGCCCTCGACGCCGCCGGTTGCCAATAGCTACTTCCCTTTCCGCGGCAAAGCCCAGAAATATCGTAGCGCTTCCGGTATTCGTGCCGGCCAGTTTCCCCAACTGTGGCCTTCGTGCACCTCGTGATATTCCACCGCATATCCGCGCGATTGCAAAAAATCACGAAGCCGCCGGTTCCCCGTCAGCAGATCATGTTGTGAAACGTTCGCCTCATACGTTCCCACATCTAGGTGAAAGCGCAAATCTGATTTCGTCGCGGTAATCAGCTTCTCGAGGTCGCTATCGGCGAACACCGCGCTCGATTGCGCCGCACAATTCGCGAATACTTGCGGGTACTGCCCGCTCAGAAAAATCGAGATCAGCCCTCCCAGCGATGAGCCGAGCACCGCTCGCGATGTCGCATCCGGCTTCGTCCGGTATTTCGCGTCAATCGCCGGCACCAGCTCTGCGGCAAATGCCCGCGCGAAGTCCGCATTGGCCCAGTACTCTTTATTGCGGTCCAGCGGCGGTACCATCACCATCAGGATCGGCGGAATCTCGTTGCGCTGAATCATTGCGTCCACGATCTCGTTGATCTTCCCGAGATTCAGATAATCAATGCCGTCCTGCACGTACAGCGTCTTGTAACGCTCCCGCGACCCCGCGTATCCCGGCGGGAGATAAACCTTCGCGGCGCGCTCGTTATCCAAGATCCGGCTGGCGAACGAGAATTCCTCAATCGTCCCGTGCCGCAGGCTCGGCCCCGGCTCGAGCTCCGGCGGCGGGGCGTAATCAGGCATGGCAAAGTAGGAATTCGGCCCAAAGCCGCCGGTGATTCTCCGCGGATTCCAGGGATCGAAGATCCACTGTTTGTCGTTCAGGACAAACTTGTAGTCAAGGCGCGCATCCATCTCGAATTCGTCCGCGCGATAAAAAAGGTTTGTTCCGCTCACCTGCGTGAACGCTTCATTCGGCGTCCAGCCATTCATGTCGCCCGCGAGCGCGACCAGCGTTGCAGGGCCGCGATACAAAAAGATCGCCCGCCCGATGCGGTCCTTCGTTCCCTTTTCCACCAGCGGCGTGCCTTGCGTCTGCACGCAAGCTATAAATTCATCCATTATCTTTGCTTTCGCCGCAGGATCCGGGGCCGCCGCGACGCGCTCGAGAAATTGGGCGAACGGCAAACATCCAGAAAATTGTCCCGCAAGCGGCGAAGGCGGCGTCACTGGGGACGCAAGTGATGCGCGGTAGGCCCGCAACTGCCCCGCCGTGCCAATCGCGCACACTGCCAGAAGCACGCGCAGGGCAGATCTGAATCGGTATATCCCACTCACACGCCGAGGATATCACTCCGCTCGCCGTCACCGGAACCGGCGAGAAACGCACGCCCCTCAAAACGCGTGCGCTAATATATTTTCGCTCCAGCCCGATTCAAAGCGGCTAAACTAAGCGGCGCAATTTTCTCACCCCACTGCGAGGCGTAGCACGCCATGCCCCGAACGCTGCTGATCGACACGGACACCGCTTCGGACGACGCCGTAGCTCTGATCATGGCCCTGCGCTCGCGAGAAGTCCGCGTGGCAGCGATTACCGTCGTCGCCGGAAACATTCCCGTCCAGCAGGCCACCAGCAACGCGCTCTACACCGCCGAACTCTGCGCTTCCGATGTGCCCATTTACTCCGGCGCGGAAAAGCCGCTGCTACGCAAGCTGGTCTGCGCGGATTGGTTTCACGGAGCGGACGGCCTAGGCGATCACGGGTATGTGCCCAAGCAGCGCCGCGCGGAGCGAAGGCATGCCGTTGACGCCCTGCTCGAGGTGGTGCGCGCGAATCCCGGCATCGAGATCGTCACTCTCGGACCGCTCACGAATGTCGCGCTAGCCTTATCGCGCGAGCCACGGCTCGCCAATTCCGTCAAGCGCTGCATCGTCATGGGCGGCGCGCCCTGCTGCGAAGGTAACGTAACGCCCGCCGCGGAGTTCAACATCTGGGTCGATCCGGAAGCAGCTCGCATCGTGTTTCATTCCGGCATGCGCATCGAAATGGTTGGTTGGCATCTCTGTCGCGGCCGGGCGGCGCTCAACCAGCAAGAAATCGGCGAACTTCTCGCCCTGAAAAGCCCGCTCGCCGATTTCGCCATCCGATGCAACAGCACCGCCGCAGAGGCTTACTTCAAGCAAACTGGAGAACGAGGCATTTCCCTTCCCGATCCGGTGGCGATGGGCATCGCCGTGGATCCTTCCCTGTGCACTTCAGCCAGCGAACACTTTGTTGAAATCGCAACGTCCAGCGATCTAACACGCGGCGCGACGGTCGTGGATCGCCTCAATGTCGCCGGCGATTCGCGAAATAGCGACGTTTGGGCACAGACCATCGAAGCGCAACCGCGAAAGATTCACGTGTGCTGGACTTTGGATATCCCCAGGTGGAAGCGCGCGCTGTTTGCGGCGCTCGGCGGGCAAACTTGATTCATCGAGGCCGTAAAGAAGTTGGCGGATCAGCCTGTAAGCCGGACTCATCGCCGATCGCTGTCGTTAGCCCTCAACCAGTTGCTGGCCGCCGTCAATGTCGAACGTGGCGCCTGTGAGGGCCGTGTTGGTCATGATGTGCACGGCCAGCGCGGCCACGTCGGCTGGGCCGACCACCCGGCGGATCGGCAGAGTGTTGCGCAGTTGCTCGCGACGCGCGTCCAGCTGATTGCCGAGGAGCGACGCCGACAACGGTGTGTCCACAAAGCCGGCGGCGATGAGGTTGACGCGAACGGGCGCGAGTTCCAGCGCCAGATTCCTCGTCATGGCCGGCATCGCGGCCGTAAGCGCCGAGATGAGAGCGAGGCCCTTCGCCGTGCCCCGGCCCCCGGTGCCGCTCATGAAGAGCAGGGTGCCTCCGGGGCGAACTTTGTTTGCGGCGCGACGTGCGATTTGCAGCGGGAGCAGCAAGTGGGCCTCGATGTCGCGGCGCGCCTTTTCAAAATCGAATTCAGCGAGCGGCGCGTAGTACGGTCCGGGGCCAGTTAGCAGCAAGTGATCGATCGGCGCGGGCAGCTCGTCGAAGAACTGCGCGAGTCGCTCGAAGTCGGTGGCATCGAAGGCTACTGTGGTCGTCGCGCTGAGCTCGCTCGCTACGTGCTGAAGCCGCTCGGGATTCCGCGCGGCGAGCACAAGCTTCGCTCCCTCGGCATTCGCCAGCCGGGCGGTCTCGAGCCCGATGCCGGCGCTGCCACCGATCACAACAACTGTTTGTCCGGCAAATTGCGGTTCGCGCCGGAGCGGAGACAGGGTTGCCGTGCTCATGGATTCCTCCAATCAGGAGTCTACGGATCTTTTTCGCGGATCGCAGATGTGCCGCTTACGTCGGCAACTTCGCCCCGGACTGCTCCGCCACCATATATTCGGCGTACCATTTGGGCCAGTTCTCGTCGCGCGCTCCGGTGCGCTTTTCGTGCTCTCCATGTGCAGCCTCCGCGCGCTGAAGTGCACTCGCCAGGTCGCTCGCGGAGCCGAACGAAGTGGTGGCGGGATCAATGCGCCCCGGAAGCCTCGTCGTGATCTCCTGCAGCAGCCAGTGGTTGCCGTCGGGATCCTGGAACGAAGCAAACGAGCGATAGGTGTTGCGCTCGGGATCCAGACCGCTGGCCTTGCCGTTCGCGCCGAAGTGAAACACCTCATCCACTTTGATTCCGGCGTCGGCCATCTTGTCCAAAGCCGCCTGTAAATCGCTGACGATTAGCCAGAGCCCTTGCGCCGAGCCTGGGGCTGCCGTGGTGCGATTCGCACCGAATTGCACCGAGCATCCGGAGCCGGGCGGCGTGAACTGAACCACGCCGGGCGGTGTAGCGTCCAGCCGCCACCCGAGTCGCTGGTAGAACGCTTTCGCGCGTTCCACGTCCGAGACGGGGATGACCACAACCTCGAGCTTCATGTCGACTGTCGCGGGCTGGGCGTTCCTTTCAGGGGTCATGCTGGCGCCTGTTTGACTCATTTGCTTCTCCTTTCGAGTAATCTCTCGGAGCTATCCGACTCTTCTTTTCGGCAGAGGATTTGCTTTGTTTGTGCCTGGACCCAATTGCGTGGGTGAAGCGAGCCGCATTACATCAGAAATTTTGATGCAAAACAATTGGCGATGGATTCGTGCGGCGGCGGTATTCTCTGCCCAGACGAGGCCTGTGCGGCCACGTGCGGGAATTTCCGGGAAGATCTTCGCGCGAGAAATAAAATTGGCGGATGAGCCTGTAAGCCGGATTCTGTTGAGCGCTTGCGCGCCCCAGCGATCATTCCTCTAGGTCCCGGATCGCTCCGGGACTCCAGCAGCCTACCCGAGGGTCATAACGGGCCGGGCCAGCCCTCCCCTCCTATTTGGCCTTGCTCCACGCGGGGTTTTCCGTGCCGCGAATGTTGCCATCCGCGCGGTGGGCTTTTACCCCACCTTTTCACCCTTACCGGACGTACGGCCGATTGAGGCGGCTGGCAAGGTTTCCCTTTGAGCCGCCGCAGAGGCGCGTTTCGCACCGGCGGTTTATTTTCTGTGGCACTTTCCGTAGCCGGATTCCCAACATGAAAGCTTTCGCCCGCATGTCGAGAGCGGCCCCCTGGCGTTACCAGGCGCGTTACCCATGAATCGCTCGCCTCTCGGCCCGCGATTCCGGAGTCCGGACTTTCCTCCCGCGCCGTAATCTTGCGAGAACAGCGCCAGCGATCGCCCAGCTCATCCGCCATTTCAATTATACCCGGATCTCTTCGATGTCATAAAACTCTCGCCACTAGGGCGCAGCTTCCGCCGCGGAAACTGGGGAAGACCTCGACTCTCCGAGAACATTCGGCGGCCAACGGCGGAACATGAGATAAGCGACGGAACCCCACGATAAGATGGCTACTATCGTTCCAAGGGGAGGCCGCCTATAAACCTCTGCGTCAACCCCGATATTGTAGAGAGCGTGCGCAACCGCTGCAGGAATGACGGAACCGGAGCGCAGAGACAGCCACCCAAGTACAAACCCTTGCGCCGTGCACATGACCGGACGCCAAACTAGCCCCCATGCGATCCATGCATCAGTTCTCGAAGCCGAAAGATCTCCATGAAAGTGGAGTGCGCCCCAAAATATTCCAATAAGGACAATGCCGCGATACAAGCCATATCGATTAATAAATCGTGGCTGCAGATACCCTCGATAGATGACTTCCTCGAAAAAGGCCGGAACCGCATACTCCGCGAAGGCCCCCCATCGTGGCGTCAGGTAATAGGAATTGAGATGTGGTGACAGCTCGAGCACCAAGCCGTGGTTTATCCAACTAATTCTGTCGAACGAATAGGTGACGAGCGGAATGACTAGCCAAGTCGCGACGGCGATCAAGACGGCAAGGCCCACGAAGCGCGGCTCCGGTAGAGCTACGAACTGGCGAAACTCGGTCCAGCGCTGAGGTCCGGCAGCCCGCGCAGCCACATAAGCGAACGCCGCAGCACCAACCCAGGAAACGAGATAACTCAACCAAATCCACCGCTGGGCGGTCGAAGCATTCAAGGGGGCTGCATAAAAAATGACAACAGGGACTTCGATCAGCATAAAAAGAGCGAACACGAAGGTGCAGGAGAACCAAATAAAAACCCAAATGCGCCGCCACGAGGCATCGTCACCGTGACAGAGAATTGATTCTGGGGGTAGCTCCACGGGAAGTGCGACCCGCCCATTTTTCAGGCGATGCACAAAGATCCCGATCAACACAAGACCGAGCATTGCGAACCGTGGACCGGGACCCAACTGCCACAAGCACGAAATAGCGTGGTCGAGGGAGCGGGAACCGGTGTACAACTCCTGCGTCACCGGAACCATCGGGTTCCTGGCGAGCAGCAGGAAGCGGACGCAAATCACTCCTACGGCCCAAAGTCCTGGGGTGCAAACGAACAGAAGTAGGTTGCGGAATGGGCGCCGTCCCGGCCACAAACATAAAAACAGCCCTGCGCTTCCGGCAATCTCCAGCAAGATCCGACAAACCCACGAGATTCGAATCCAGCCGAGAACCAAATTCTGGGCCGGCGAATAGAGGCTCCAGAAATCGAAGAGCGCGCTGCGCGGGACAGTATGATTCCATGCTACGGGCCAGAATCGAAGTTGCGATGAGACGTACAAGAAGACTGATCCGCACAAGAGAAGAAGCTGTGCACGATCTCCGGGAAGGACTGAACGTAGAAATGCGGCTAGGCGTCGCAATGGACACTCCCCTAGATGTCGGGATTATGCCTAGAGGTGTCCTAGTTTCATAGAAATTTAATGTCAGGTTTGCTAAACGGGCCGCTTACTTGGCGCCTATCAGCTTCTCGAAGGCGGCTTCGTCGAGGATTGGGACGCCCAGTTCTTTGGCCTTGTCGAATTTTGAGCCGGGGTCGGTGCCTACTATTACGTAGCTGGTCTTCTTGCTTACTGAAGAAATCACTTTGCCGCCGTGGGCTACCACCAGTTCGCCGGCTTCTTCGCGGGTGCGGTGGGCTAGGCCTCCGGTGAAGACGAACGTTTGTCCTGCCAGCTTGTTGCTCTTCGGCGCCTTGCGCTCAACCTTGGGATTCACGCCGGCTTCGCGCAGGCGCTTCAGCATCTTCAAATTCGCCGGCTCATCGAAAAATTCCCGGATGCTCGCCCCAACCTTCGGCCCAACTTCCGGCACCTCGCTCAATTCCTCAAGACTCGCCTCCGCAATCTTCTCAATCGATCCAAAATGCTCCGTCAGCAATTCCGCTGTCCGCTCCCCCACCATGTGCAGCCCCAACCCATTGATCAACCGGTCGAGCGAATTCTTCTTGCTCGCCGCAATCTCATCCAGCAAATTCTGCGCCGATTTCTCGGCCATCCTCTCGAGCTCCGCCACAGTCCCGAGCTTCAGCGAATACAAATCCGCGAAATCCTTCACGATCTTCTTATCCACCAACTGCTCGACGATCTTCTCCCCCAGCCCATCAATATTCATCGCGTGCCGCCCGGCATAATGCTGCAGCGATTCCTTCAATCGCCCCGGGCAGACTGCATTCACGCAGCGATAAGCCACTTCGCCCTCAGCCCGATGCACCGCGCTGCCGCAATCCGGGCACTTCGACGGCATCTTGAACGCCCGCCGCCCTGCCCCGCGCTTCACCACCTTCAGCACGTGCGGAATCACGTCCCCAGCCCGCTCCACCAGCACCGTATCGCCAATCTCCACTCCCAACCGCTCCACTTCATCCATGTTGTGCAAGGTCGAGCGGCTCACCGTCACGCCGCCAATCTGCACCGGCTCGAGAATCGCCGTGGGAGTCAGCACACCGGTCCGCCCCACATTCACAATGATGTCCTTGACGACGGTCGTCTCCTGCCGCGCCGCAAACTTGAAAGCAATCGCCCAACGCGGCGCCCGCGAAGTAAATCCCAATTCGTTCTGCAGCGAAATCTCATTCACCTTGATCACGATCCCGTCAATCTCGTAAGCAATCTTCTCGCGCTTCGTCTCCCACCCCGAAATGTAGCGCTCCACTTCCTCAATCCCGTGGCAAATCTTCGCATCATGATAAGAACTCTTGAAATGCATCGTGCTCAACGCTTCCAAATTCAAAGAATGCCGCTTCAAAGCCGGCCGCCCATCCATCAGCAAGTAATAAGCATAAAAATCCAGCCGCCGCGAAGCCGTAATCGCCGGATCCAGCACGCGCACCGCCCCAGCCGCCGCATTCCGCGGATTCGCAAAGCGCTTCCCGCCCGCCTCCTCCTGCTGCTCGTTCAAAAGCTCAAACGCCTTGCGCGTCATAATCGCTTCGCCGCGCACTTCCAAATCCCCGCGCAATCCCGCCTTCTTCAAAGCCGCCGCATCCAGCCGCAAAGGAATCGAGCGAATGGTCTTCACGTTCGCCGTAACATCCTCGCCGGTAGTCCCATCGCCGCGCGTCACCCCGCGCACCAGCAAGCCATCTTCATAAATCAAAGCCATGCTCAACCCATCAAATTTATGCTCCGCAACGTAATCCACCTTCTCGCGCCCCGAAAGTTCCCGCACCCGCCGGTCAAAATCCGCCAACTCCTCGAACGAAAACGCATTATCGAGACTCACCATCGGCACCTTATGCCGGTAAGTCTCAAATCCCGCCCGCGGCTTCCCGCCGACGCGCTGCGTAGGCGAATCCGGCGTAATCAATTCCGGATGCTCCGCCTCGAGCCCCTTCAACGCCACCATCAATTTGTCGTAGGAGGCGTCAGAAATCTTCGGACTATCCAAAACGTAGTAAAGGTAATCGTTCTTGCGAATCTCCTCCCGCAAGCCATCAATCTTCTTCGCCGCCGCCCCGTAGGGGAGGGTCTTCGGACCCTCCCGCTTTTCGGCCCCTGCTTTTGCGACAATTGTCGGGGTCGAGATTGCAGCAGTCTTAGTCCCAGCCGCCTCTTTGTGTTTAGGCATCACGCCTCAAAGGAACGCAACCAGTAATAGCAGCGCGCCATTATACAATGCGCGTTCGCCCAAGCGGCCTCTCTCATCGCAGGGCGTAAATCGCGTGAACGAGACGAACCAATCGTTAGAAAGCCCTGTTGTCATCCCGAATCCGCCTAGGCGGATGAGGGATCTGCATTTTTCTTGCTTGAACGCCTTGTCAGGGCACGGCTTCAGCCGTGCCGCAACCGCGCAGCATTCCGACGGCTTTAGCCGCTGAGGTTTTGTGTTGTAAATACATTTAAATTGAACTCATGCTCGAAAACATCCAAAACGCGCTTCTAATCTACAATCTAGCCAGCGGCCGCCGACGTCATCGCCGCTTCGCAGAAATCGAAGAAGCCGCCCGCATCCTCAACGCCGCCGGCATCCGCACCGAACTAGCTCCCACCACCGGCCGCGGCACGGCCACAGGCATCGCCCGCCACGCCGTCGCCCAAAATCGCGATCTGGTCATCACCTGCGGCGGCGATGGCACCATCAACGAAGTAATCAACGGCCTGGCCGGCAGCCAACTCCCCATGGCATTACTCCCAGCAGGCACCGCCAACATCCTAGCCAAAGAACTACGCATCCCCTGGGACATCCCCGCCGCCGCCCGCCTGATTCCCGCAAGCAATCTGCGCCGCATCGCCCTGGGCTCAGTCATGAACGCCACAGCCCATGGCCACGTCGACCCCTCGCAAGGCTGCCGCTATTTTCTCTGCGTAGCAGGCGCCGGCCCCGATGGCGCCATGGTTCACGCCATCGATCCCGCGCTCAAAGATCGCACCGGAATCATCGCCTATTGGGCCGAAGGCATCCGCCAACTGATCAAGTACCGCTTCCCCGAAATGACGATCAACTGGATGAATTCCCACCTGAACGCCACGCTAATCGTAGTCGGCCGCACCGCCCATTACGGCGGCCCATTCAAAATCACCACGGGCGCCAGCCTCTTCGAAGACCAATTCGAAATCGTCGCCTACGCCACGCGCAGC
Organism: uncultured Acidobacteriota bacterium; assembly: GCA_963812645.1. Taxonomy (GTDB): domain Bacteria; phylum Acidobacteriota; class Terriglobia; order Acidiferrales; family UBA7541; genus Palsa-147. The sequence goes on along the minus strand of CAWEVU010000004.1, from coordinate 1,602,894 downwards.
CGCCTGAAATATCTAGCCGCGTTACCAGTTCTCTGGCTAGGCCAACTCCGCAAAATCCACGGCATCTTCGCCTGGAAAACCAGCGAGGTCACCTGTCTTCCCGCCGGTAGCGAAACCGTCTACGCCCAGGTAGACGGCGAGCCAGTAGGCACTCTCCCGTTACACTTCCGCGTAGTCCCCGACGCTCTAACGTTAGTTGTCCCAACAAGCGCCAAAGTGTAAAGTTCCCGCGGACCCGGTACCGCTGGCGTCCCGCCGGCTTGCCCTGAGCTACGAAGGGCATCCGACGAGCGCAAATGCCACAAACAGCAAAGCCGCCCGCGGACTAGCATTGCAATTAGAAGGACGTCCTGCATTCGCATGGAACCCGCCACTCAAGCCCTAGCCGCCATCGCCCTCTCCCGCGCCGGCCTAAACCGGCTAACGCCCCACGCCACTCCCATCGCAATCGCCGCCGTATTAGCCCCCGATCTAGATCAACTGAGCGCAGGAGGCGGCGCGTCCACCTATCTGCACCTGCATCGCACCCTATTCCATTCACTCCCAGGCGGAATCGCGCTAGCCCTAGCCGTAGCCGCAATCGCAACGGTCATACTCCGCCGCCGCACCTCTTCAGCCTTCTCCTCTTTCCTCTGCGTCTCTGCGGTGAGCTTCTCCGGCATTGCTCTTCATCTGTTACTCGATCTAAGCGACGCCGAAGGCCTGCGCCTACTCTGGCCCTTCCGCCCCACCTGGCAAGGCTGGTATCTAACCCCGAATCTGGATCCCATCATTCTGATAATCCTAATCGCAGCGATAGCGTTGCCGGCGTTATTCAAACTGGTAAGCGAAGAAATCGGCGAACGAAAGAAGCACCCGCACGTCCCACGCCGCTGGGCCATCGCGGCACTCACACTAATCGCCCTCTATCTGGGCGCCCGCGCCACACTGCATTCGCAAGCCATCGATCTGCTGCAATCAGCGATCTATCGCGGCGAAGTCCCGCTCTCAGCCGGCGCCTACCCCGATTCCATTTCCCCATTCGACTGGCGCGGCATCGCAGCCACAGACAACACCCTTCAAGAAATCGAAATTCATCTCGAAAGCGGCGAAAAATTCGATCCCGACCGCGCCATCACCCACTACAAACCCGCCCAACCGCAAATCCTAGCCGCAGCCGAAAAATCATCAGCAGTCCGCGCCTTCGTCCAGTACGCCCGCTTCCCCATTGCCAGCGTCCAACAAACCGACTCCGGCGCGTGGCACGTAGAACTCCGCGATCTCCGCATCCCAGCCAGCAACACAAGCTGGGAAAACCTAACAGCAGCCGTAGACATTAGCGCAGCCATGCAAATCCAAACCGAAGAAATCCGCTTCGCGCATTAGAACTGGTCTGATAAACGCCTATCCCGCACGGCAAGCAGCCTCGATCCTGGCTTTGGCAGCATTCAATGTTGCCTGGGTCTCGCGGGCGATCTTGCCTTTTGCAAATAAGCTGAGGAGCTTGGCTTTCAGGGATGTCGTCGAATAATAGTGGCTAATTGCCACTTTGGTTGTCCGATGGTCGACCATTTGAAAGGTCGTTTCCACTCTGTAATCGCTGAGAATCTTGCTGATACCGAATGTGTCCGCCGACATCACCGTGACAATCTTCTGCAGCGGGATAATCTCGATGTCCTTTTCGATGCACGTGTGTTTCCCGCCCGAAAGATGACATTGGTATGACGCGCCAGGTTCGCGGAGGGTCTTGCCAGAAAGCAGATCAACCTTGACGACGCGAGGATGAAACTCCGGGATTTTCGTGAGATCCATGGTGAACGACCACACCGCTTCCAAAGGCGCGTTGATGACGACTTCCTGCCTGGATCGGAACAATGGCCGCAAATCGTGCCTCCAAGTTAATGGCGTGGCGTGTTTACCGTGAGCCTCGAGGGGGCGCGCCCTCTTCTACTCGACGCTTGCCCAAACGGCCCCGTCGCACGCGGACCTCGAACTTCAATCAAATCTGCGATCTCTCTTTTCGGTCGTAGGGGCGTCCGCCTGGGCGGACTGCGCCCGTCTTCCGCTCGACCCACGCGCAAATGCCACCGTCAAACTCGTACCTCGCGCGTGAATTCAAAATCTCCGTCCGATCAATCCTTCGAATCCGTCTCTCCGCCGCCGCTCGTGACATCTCCATGCCGCCCCATCAAATGCACCACCGCATACAACGCCAAAATCACCCCCACCGCAATCAAAGCCGCCGACCTCCCATGCGCCAACAAAAACACCGTCGCGGAATCCCCATACCGCACCGCCAAAATCCCCTCCCCGAAATATCGCAACCCCCGCCCAAGCAAGAGCGCCAACACAAACGTCCGCAAAGGAACCTGGAACACTCCCTCCGCCAAAATAAAAACCTTAAACGGCAAAGGCGGCGGCAAAATCGCCGGAACAAACACGCTCAAAAACGCATTCGCATCCACCCATCGCCGCGCCCGCACCGCATGTTTCCCGGCTTTCGAATGAAAAAATACTTCCCCGCCCTTCTTGGCCAACAAATAAAGCCAGATACATCCCGCGAGCGACCCGATCGTAGCCATGGCCGCGTAATAAGGCATCCGCGCCGGATTCTGAATCGATTCCTCAATCACCAAAAGATCGGTCACAATCGGAAACGAAAGCACCGATGAATCCAAAAACGCCACAACAAACAACCCCAATCCACCCAGTGTCGCCACCAGATGCGCCAACCACCCAGGCAATTTAATTTTCGGCCCCTGCCACATCAAAGCTCACCGCCACAATAACGAAGCTCGCGATTCTATCAGACTCAACCCGCGCCTCAGCCGCTCGTCCCCCAGATCAGCGCGCACCTGCATCCAAAAAAAAGAAAGCCCGCCGCATCCCGAAATCCCCGGGAGGGCGGGCTTTTCTCAATTCAAAATTCAATTCAGCGCGAGGCGGCTCCGAACCGCGAATTACGCCGTGGCCGCCGAAGCCCCGAACGATTTGACAGCGCTGGCCTCGTTTTCGTGAATGTCGAACACCGAGTTCAAGCTGGTCATCTTCAGCACGTCCTTCACTTTCCCGCTGAGGCTGGCAAGTTTCAATTGCCCGCCCTGCCGCCGAAGCGTCGAGTGCGTCCTGACCAACTCCCCAATTCCCGCGCTGTCGATGTGATCCACTTCCAGGAGATTCAGCACGATCTGCTTGTTTCCCTTCGCGGTCAAATCGGCAATCAGTTCGCGAATAATCACGTTGCCCTCGCCCAGCGTGATCCTTCCCTTCACGTCCACGACGCTCACGCCGCCAATTTGCCGCGCCGCGGCTTGCATTCGAGTCGTCGACGCTTCCTGCGTGCCAATTCCCAGCCGGTCGAGAATCCCGCATGCCGCGCTCGCGACTTCCTTCCATTCCGTGCGAACGACAATGACCGAACGCCCCTCTTTCAGAACCTTCCGGAAGAGCGCCGCGTCTTCATTATCCGGTAGCGCTATTGGGGCCGAATCGTCCGAGACGGCCTTTCCCATCGCTGAGCCTGCGCGTGCGCCTGCAAGTCCGAACAGTGCCGTCGCGCCCAATCCCAGCGCAAATGCCTGGCCCAATCCGGGAATCAGGAAAATCGTCGTCGCCACCACTCCCGCCGTCATGCCCGCGGCTCCGCCGAGAAAGCCCCCGGCGTACGAACCGATTTCTTTGGCCACCGACACCGCTTCTTTTTCCGAAAGAGTCAGAAACGCAATCGACTCCTGCGGCACCTTGTGATTCAGCAATTCCTTGAGCGCCTCTTCGGCGCGCTCACGTGAACTAAATACTCCGATTGCAGTCTCCATGGGTTCCTCCCTTGAAACACGCGTCTATTTCAAGCAGGTCACGGCTCGACCGGTTTTCTGGAAGAAATATCGGACACCCGTCAGAGAACCTCCGCTAATCTGGCCGTCTCTTCTACGCCCTGCAAGTAGAGGGATACTTGCTCCACCGCCCAACCATTGTCAAGCCCGTTCGTACGTCCGTGGCCCGGCCTCTTCGGGAGCATGGCCCACACGCGACGGCGAGGCAATTGCACACAGAAGGACTGCAGCGACACCGCAACTCGAAGGCAGTGTCCTACTCTGAAGCCGTTGCAGTTAGGAGTGAGCCCAAGCATTCATGCCCGGAAGTCTTTGCAGTCAGGTGGAAGCCCCCGCATTCATGCGGGGGAGGAGCGCGTCAGCGCTCCGAAAAGAGCGTTTCTTTCAACGATGCGCTTTAGCGCTGGGCTTCCCCACCGAATCCCCGAACGCCGACTCTCCGCCGCGACTCCCGCAATTCGATCCGCGTTATTGCATTTCCGTGGCAGCCCCCGCATTCATGCGGAGAAAGAAACGCGCCTCGTTCTAATTACCGGGAACCGCGACTTACGCCGTCCCACCACGCGGACCATTTCCCACCGCTTTTTCATTCAAGAAAGGCAACGCCCCAGCCAAAAGCGCGATAGCCGGAAGTAAAATTCCGCCCAATACGCTATTGGCGATTACAGGGAGAATTCGCAGCATCGGCACCTCAGCGGGAGTAAACACGGACGCGATCAAACCCATCTTTAATTCCGGATTTGTCACCAGCGAGCCAAGCGCCGCGACAATCGTTGCCGCGGGAAACAGTGCTGCCGCCGCGCGGTTCGCAATCGAGCCGCCCGCGCGCCGAGACCAGTAGGCAGCGAACGCACCGATGCCCGTAAGAATCAAAAGCCAGCCACCATATACAAACATCGCCGCGTGCGGTCCCGCATGAAAAGTCGAAGCAACGCGACCGGCCACGATCGAGACGCCCACGGTTAAGGTGGCCGCTACCACTCCAGGCATCCACAGCATTTGTATGCGTTGTCTCAACATTTCCGCTCCCCCTCTTGCGAATTTAATGTCGCGAGCCAGGCGCGGCCAATTGCGGACTTCGCCGAGCGCGCGTTCGGCCGCTTCGTGTTCCATTAGTCCGTTGTCTAAGCCGGCCTCGTAGAAATCTTCGAGGTAGTGCGCGACTTCCTCGGTCACTTCCGGCTCCGTCTCCTCGCCGGAGCGCCGCTGGGTGAGTCGTTCGTGGACGAGTTTCTGCCAATCACGCATCGGCGGCACCGGAGAGCCTCTGGATCGCGCGGAAAAAACCGGCCCACTGGCGGCGCATGGGCGCGAGTTGCCTGCGGCCCGCAAGCGTGAGGCGATAATAGCGGCGTTTGCGGCCCCCGCCGGTCGTTTCCCACGCGCCCGCAATCCACCAGCGCTTTTCGAGCGCGTAGAGCATGGGATAGAGCGACGCGAGTGTGAAACGCAGTTCGCCGCCGGTGCGCTCGGCGATGGTTCGCGCGATCTGGTAGCCATAGAGGCGTTCCTCGGCCAGCACCGAGAGGATCGCGAATTCCGCGCTACCGCGTTTTATCTTCGAGACGATCATCATCGCACCAACTATAGGAATCCTATATATAGGCTCATGCTGTGTCAAGAGTATTGAAGTACAGTTGTACTTCCTTTGCAGTCGGAGGGAGCCCCCGGATTCATGGCGGGGGAGGAGCGCTTCAGCGCTCCGAAAAAGCGTTGCCGCTAACGAAGCGCTTTAGCGCTGGGCACTTCCGAGCTAGCCCGTCAAGCCGCTCCATACTCGACGTCGGACTTTCAATTCCCATCTCTAAATTAAGACACTCCCTCCGCCTCGCACCGTTTGACCGACCCTCGCTGTCATGCTATAAAACATGGGTTCGCATCGCACTCCCACGAAAGCTTTAACCCTCTGACCTGCATTTGTTGCGGCGAATTGTGGCCGCAGGTCAGCCATGGAGAATCCTGAATGAGGAATGTCTCAACAAACGCAATCGCTGTGGCGCGCCGCGCAACTGCGCGATGTCTCGCTGCCGCCGGCCTATTCGCGCTGACCGCGCTCTCCGCCTTTGCGCGCACCGCACCCGCACCGGGCGGCGAAGCCGCCCTGAAGCTGCCCGATCTCTCCAGCGTTCAATTCATGGGTGTGGATGGCCATCGCCTGCTTCTCTGGGGCATTCTCTTCTGCGTCTTCGGTCTCGGCTTCGGCCTGTTCATTTACACGCGCCTGAAAAATCTGCCCGTCCATCGCTCCATGCGCGAAATCTCCGAGCTGATCTACGAGACTTGCAAAACCTATCTCATCACCCAGGGCAAATTTCTCCTGCTCCTGTGGCTATTCATCGCCGTCGTAATCGTTCTCTACTTCGGCGTTCTGGCTCCGGTTCCGGACAAGCCAATCAGCACCACGCTGCCGATCATCTTGCTCTTCAGCCTCGTCGGCATCGCTGGCAGCTACGGCGTCGCCTGGTTCGGCATCCGCGTGAACACCTTTGCGAACTCTCGCACCGCCTTCGCCGGCCTGCGCGGCAAACCCTATCCGATTTATCACATCCCGCTCGAAGCCGGGATGAGCATCGGCATGATGCTCATCAGCGTCGAGCTGCTGATGATGCTTTTCATTTTGCTCTTCATTCCCGGCGATTATGCGGGACCCTGTTTCATCGGATTTGCAATTGGTGAATCGCTCGGCGCCGCCGCTCTGCGCATTGCCGGCGGCATCTTCACCAAGATCGCCGACATCGGTTCCGACCTGATGAAAATCGTCTTCAAAATCAAGGAAGACGACGCGCGCAACCCCGGCGTAATCGCCGATTGCACCGGCGACAACGCTGGCGATTCCGTCGGCCCCAGCGCCGACGGCTTCGAGACTTACGGCGTCACCGGCGTCGCGCTGATCACTTTCATTCTTCTCGGCGTCAAGAGCCAGACGGTTCAGGTCCAACTTCTCGTCTGGATTTTCGTGATGCGCATCGTCATGCTCATCGCCAGCGCCGCCGCCTATTTCATCAACGGCGCCATCGCCCGCGCGCGTTTCGGCCACGCTGACCGCATGAATTTCGAATCGCCGCTCACATCTCTGGTGTGGATCACGTCGTTCGTGTCCATCGCGTTCACGTACTTCGTCTCCTCGCTGATTATTCCGGACCTTGGCGGCGACCCAACGCAATGGTGGAAGCTCGCCACGATCATTTCCTGCGGCACTCTCGCCGGCGCCGTCATTCCAGAGTTGGTGAAAGTATTCACTTCCACCGAATCGCGCCACGTCCGCGAAGTCGTCACTTCGGCGCAGGAAGGCGGCGCATCGCTCGGCATTCTCTCCGGCTTCGTCGCTGGAAATTTCTCCGGCTACTATCTCGGCCTCTCGATGGTCCTGCTGATGTCCACCGGCTACATCGTCAGCACCTACGGTCTCGGCAGCCTGATGATCGCCGCGCCGGTTTTCGCCTTCGGCCTCGTAGCTTTCGGCTTTCTAGGCATGGGCCCGGTCACTATCGCCGTCGATTCCTACGGCCCGGTCACCGACAACGCGCAATCCGTCTTCGAACTCTCGCTCATCGAGCAAATTCCCAACATCAAGTCCGAACTCAAGCGCGATTTCAACATGGACGTCGATTTCGAGCGCGCCAAACACCTCCTCGAAGAGAACGACGGCGCCGGCAACACCTTCAAGGCCACCGCAAAGCCCGTGCTAATCGGAACCGCCGTAGTCGGCGCGACGACGATGATTTTCTCCATCATCATGTCGCTCACCCACGGCCTCTCCGAAAACGTGGATAAGCTCTCGCTCCTCCACGCGCCATTTGTTCTCGGCCTGATCACCGGCGGCGCCATGATCTACTGGTTCACCGGCGCATCGACGCAAGCGGTCACCACCGGCGCCTATCGCGCCGTCGAATTCATCAAAGCCAATATCAAGCTCGAAGGCGTCGACAAAGCTTCGGTTGAGGACAGCAAGAAAGTTGTCGAGATCTGCACCAAGTATGCGCAGAAGGGCATGTTCAATATTTTTATCGCCGTCTTTTTCGCGACGCTAGCCTTCGCGTTCGTCGAGCCGTTCTACTTCATCGGCTATCTCATCTCCATCGCCATCTTCGGCCTCTATCAAGCCATCTTCATGGCCAACGCCGGCGCCGCCTGGGACAACGCCAAGAAAATCGTAGAAGTTGAACTGAAACAAAAAGGCACGCCGCTGCACGACGCCACCGTCATCGGCGACACGGTCGGCGATCCGTTCAAGGACACTTCCTCCGTCGCGCTGAATCCGATCATCAAGTTCACCACGCTATTCGGCCTCCTAGCCGTCTCGCTGGCCGTGAGCCTAACCGCTGAGAAAGGAACGGCGCTGGCGCACCTCCTAGCCGCCGCGTTCTTTGCCGTTTCATTCGTCTTCGTCTACCGCTCCTTCTACAGCATGCGCATCCGCACCAGCTCCGGCGCGAATTGACCATGTAGCTCGGGTCTTCAGACCCGAGGCTTTACGGTTTGGTTTTTTGGTTTGCTCTTGGGTTCGTTGTACGCCGACGCACAACAAAACTAAAAATCCTCAACTCTGAATAGGCGAGCTACATCGCCTCAATCCTCTTCGCGATATTCCTCAGGCACATCGTCTTCGGGAACTTCATGTGTCCGCACGGGCCCACGATCGGCATCCGGAGCATTCTCGACGCCTTCGACGACTTCCGCCTCGAGGCTCTGGCCTTCCTCCAAAAGTTCATCGACGCTTTCGGAGTCAGCCTCTTCGACATCGGATAAGCCTTGCAGATCGCCGGACTGCCCGGCCTTGCCCGACCGTCTGGTCTGCACCGGAGTATATTCGGCCTGCTCGAACGAATACGTTTTGCCCCGGGCCTTCTTGTGGCGCCGCGGAGTTTTTCTCTTCGGAGTTGCCTTCTTCTTGAGCACGCGCTTCTTTGCGCTGATCTTCGCTTTCTTCACCTTCTTCACTTTCTTCTTCGCAGCTTTCTTCTTGGCCATGGTCGATTTTCCTTTCTCAATGGTCTTCGATTAGCGTTCAATTTTATGCAGACTTGATCTCACCAGCTTCCAATGAGCGCACCGGTGGCGAAAACGAGCGCGCCGCCGACAGCCACCTGAATGGCGGCTGAAAACATTGGCGTATCCATGTAGCGGCGTCGGATCCACGTAATCACTCCCAACTCTATGACCACGACGCAAATCGCAATTCCCATCGCCAGCGTGAAGCGCGGAATTAGGAATGGCAGCGTATGGCCGATGCCGCCGAGCGCCGTCATGGCGCCGCAGACGAGGCCGCGCAGCCACGGCGTCCCTCGCCCCGTCAAGCTGCCGTCGTCGGAAAGAGCTTCGGTAAAACCCATGCTGATTCCCGCCCCGACCGATGCCGCAAGGCCGACGACGAAGGCATCCCAAGGGTTGCGCGTGGCAAAAGCAGCGGCAAAGACGGGCGCGAGCGTCGAGACCGAGCCATCAATCAAGCCCGCCAGGCCGGGCTGAACGATTTGCAGAACGTAGAGACGCCGCCGCGATTCTTCCTCGCTGCGCTTCGTGTCCGGCTGCAGCTTGTCTTTTTCGAGTTCCTCCGCTTTGTTCTCGTGCGTGCGTTCTTCCTGCGCAAGATCATCGAGCAGTTGACGGATGCTGGCATCCTGCGCGCGCTTGGCTGATTTCTCGTAGAAGCGGCGCGTTTCCTCTTCCATCGCGCTGGCCTGCGCGCGAATGGCTTCGAGGCGCAGCGGCTTCGCCAGCCAGATGGGGCTGCGGTGAACGAAGCCCTGAACATCCGTGCGCCGTATCAGCGGAATATGCTCGCCGAATTTCGAGCGATAGAGCTCGATCAGCCGCCGGCGATGGCCGGATTCTTCGACGCGCATTCCGTCGAACACCGCCGCCGAAGCGGGAAATTCGTCGCGCAATCCCTCGACATAATCGGCGTAGATTCGCTCGTCGTCTTCTTCAAGCGAGATGGCCAGCGCCAAAATCTCCTGCTCGCTGAGTTGGTCAAAGCGCTTCATTGCTAGCCCCTTCTCGGTCGCGGCTCCGATTCGGATCCGCGACGTCGCGATGCGCCTTTCGACATCGAGTGGCCGCGCGCCTCGAAGCTATCAGGAATCCGGGCTTTGCTGCAACGCGCGAAGAGGGCGCAGTCCGCCGGAGCGGACGCCCCTACGAAGGCGGACCTGAATCCGATGGCCAATTGCGATTCCACGCTACAATGGCCGCATGACGTCTTCGCGTTCGCGCCCGATCCCGCGTCCTCCTTTCTCGCTTACTTTGCGCGATGCCCTGCGCTGCCGCTGCCCGCATTGCCATGAGGGCCGCATCTTCGTCCGCTGGCCGAACAAAATGTTGCCGAAGTGCTCTGTCTGCGGCCTCTCGTATTTTCGCGAATCAGGTTATTACGTCGGCGGCATGATTTTCACTTACGGGCTGACGGCCCTCGTGTTGATCGCCGCCTATCTGATTCTTTCGCTTTTTCCCGACATCAAATCGCTTTCCGATAACGCCCGGATTGCCGTTTGGGCGGTCTCGGCGTTCGTCTTGAGCGTCGTGCTCTCGCGTCCGGCTTACAGCTTGTGGCTTTCGTTCGACTATTGGCTTGAGCCGTGGCGCGTCGAGCGGAGTTGATCGGCGTGCTTGCCCGATCGTTGCCGCCAATGCCGGCCTAAAAGTCCGGCGCTACACAAACCATGTTCTCGGATCGCACAAAATGGAATCTGGCGGCGAACCGCTTGAGCGAGGCGCTGGCGCGGCATCGCGCTTCTGGCAAGCCGCTGCTCGATCTCACTGCGTCGAATCCGACGGAATGTGGTTTCGCGTATCCTCCTTCGATTCTTTCTGCGCTCGTAAATTCCGAAGCGCTGACTTACTCGCCCGATCCGCACGGCCTCGAATCGGCGCGGCGCGCGGTTTCGAGCTACTACTCTGCGCGCGGCGACGCTGTCGCGGCCGGCGATATTTTTCTGACCACCAGCACCAGCGAAGCCTACTCGTTCGCGTTCCGCCTGCTCTGCAATCCCGGCGACGAAATCTTGATTCCTGCACCGAGCTATCCGCTCTTCGAATATCTCGCCGGGCTGCACGACGTGAAGCTCATTCACTATCCGCTCGTCTACGACCACGGCTGGCAGATTGATTTCCGCGAGTTCGAGTGGGCTATCACCGAACGGACGCGCGGAGTGATCGTCGTCAATCCGAACAATCCGACCGGGCAATTCTGCAAGCCGCCGGAAATCGCGCGGCTCAATGAAATCTGTTCGCCGCGATCACTCGCAATCATCGCCGACGAAGTGTTCCTCGATTTCGCGCTGAGCGGCGAGCGAGCGGCGAGCGTCGCGGCGAATTCGGCGTCGCTCACGTTCACTCTGAGCGGCATCTCGAAGATTTGCGGCCTGCCGCAGATGAAAGCGGCGTGGCTCGCAGTTTCCGGTCCGGCCGATTTGAAGTCCGAGGCGAACGCACGCCTCGAAGTGATCGCCGATACTTTTCTTTCGATGAACGCTCCGGTGCAGCTAGCGCTGCCGTCGTTCCTCGAGCTGCGTCATGATTTCCAGCGGCGGTTGATAGCGCGGCTGCGGGCGAATCTTGCTGAACTCGACCGGCAGCTTGCAGCGCAATCGTCTTGCTCGCGGCTCGAATTCGAGGGCGGCTGGTACGCGGTGATTCGCGTTCCGGCAATGCGCTCAGATGAGGAGCTGGCCGTCGCGCTGCTTGAATCGCGCGACGTGTACGTTCACCCCGGACATTTCTTCGATTTTCGTCACGATGGCTATTTAGTTGTGAGCCTCCTTACGCCCGAGAGCGCTTTTTCTGAGGCGCTTTCGCGGCTGATTTTGTTTTTCCGAGCCGAGTAGTACTTTTTTCCGCTAGCTTGATTTTGTATCGATTAGAACTGACCTCTTTGCTTTGTTTTCAGCGGCCTACAGAGGATTCTAATTTTGGAATTGTATCGATTAGGATTTTTGGCGGGTAGTACGGTCCCGGCTTCCCGATTTTCCTTTCTAATTTCGAATTGTGTACTGCCAGCGTGCATTTTCAGGCTAGCAAAGAATTTCGCCGAATCAAATGGTACCGTGCTGTGGATACTGCGGCCGGCGGTGAGATTTTAGTTTTCGGAAAAATCGAAAGGAAAATCAAAACCGAAGGACAAACCGGGCCCGGGGGAACCGGCCAGCGCTAAAGCGCGCAGATGATGGGAGGCCTTTTTCGGAGCGCTGAAGCGCTCCTCCCTCACATAAATGTGGGGCTCCCACCTGAAAACCAAAATCCGGACGAACGCGTCGGAGAGAACCCAATGCCAAACCGGGCCGGTGTGAACCCCGGCCCCTACTTGACCGAATCCGCGAAGTGGAGGGATTGCATCGCAGACTCAAGCTTTTGCAGTTCATTCGGATCTGCGCTTAACATTTGAAAGGTGAGAATGAAGCCGTTCGTCCTAGTGGCGTAATGCGTGATGTGAATTTCGCTATCATTCACCCGGAGTATTGAAGCGAACTTTACAAACTCTCGCCCGGCAATCTAGAGCTTTATCGGGACGCCGACCGGGTTCATGGGAGATCCGAGAGTCCTGGACGCGGAACCGACGGCGCTTGCCAGATCCATCCCCGATAGAGAATCCGACAGGTTTCTCGCATCCGTTGCGATGACTTCCAAGAGCTCAGTCCTTAAAGCCTGCCCGCCCGATGCTCCGCGCATCACAAAAAGAATAGGGATGGTTTTCTTGCGGGAGGCCGCGATCACGTCGGGAGCGATCGGATCGCCTGTTTGGAGCAACGCAGCGCCAAAGGACATCACGCCCCGCGATTGCTCCTTGTCCAGGACAATCCATCCTTGGGGGAAATCGAAGGTGAATCCGAAGAAACGGCTGGTATAAGAATTTCCCGAAACCAAACCGTCTTCTGGATGGGGGCCCGAAGTCGGCTTTGAGTCAGAATCAGGGGCGTCATCAGTCGCGGCAGCCGCAGCGAGCGGATTGTCTGGCGCGAGTCGAAGGGCTTCCTGGAACTGCAGCATAGCCTCATCGTGACGACCCTGGGCGCGCAAAACTACGCCTAGACAGTAGTGCGCTTCTCCATCATCAGAATTTCTCGCAAGGTAAGCGGTAAGTTCTTGCGCGGCTTCCGAAAGTTCGCCGGTGTGCATGAGACAATTGCCGAGCGCTGCGTGAAGAATCGGAACTTCGGGAGTGCGCGAGATAGCTTCGCGCAGTACGGGAATCGCTTCCTTATACTGCCCGTCGCGCGTCAGCGCCAGGGAAAGCATCACCAAAGCAGCCTTGTGCTTCGGGTAGATTCGAAGCGCCTCGCGCGCTTCGGAAACTGCCTCGCCTTCGCGCAACTCTGCGACGAGCGCGGCGGAGAGCGTGACATGGGCTTCTGCGTCGTCTGGCCAGAGTTCGAGCGATCGGCGCGCGTGAAGCTCGGCGTCGTGATTGCGCTGCATGAGCATTAAATGTCTCGCAAAGGCTAAATGAAGAGTCGCGGAGCCAGGCGCGAGGAGCAACGCTTGCTCGTATTTGTCGGCCGCATCAACGTGCTGGCCGGTGGTGAGATTTGGCACAGCGCTTAGAACGAGGCGATATGCCTGCTCTCTATCCGGCGAGCGCTGGGCGGCGGGCTTCGGCTTGATACTTTTGATCGTCTCGATCGAATCCACTGAGAGATGCAGGTGAGCGAGCGCCTCGAGAAAACTGCTGTCAGGCGTGAAATCGAGGCCGCGTTCGCGGACTTGCTGCAGTTCGTAGCGGCTGTCCCAGGGCGCAGCGAGGAAGGCGAGAAGCTCGAGGCGATCGAAGGGTGGTTGAACGGCGAGAGATGGTTTTTGCGGAGCCGAGGACGGCGCGGATGGCGAGGATTGTGCGAAAGAGCGCGGTGTTGTGAGGGCGCAGAGGCAGAGGATGTGTGTGACTTGAATTCGACGTTTGGGGATCATCGGATGAGTTTTACGATTGCGTTAGATTATCACCTTTGGATGGGGTGGGGCCAGATTTGGGAAATCACGCGGAGTATGGAATCGGGGGCGAAAAGTGGGAGGGCTGAACACCCTCCCCTACAACGGCTGCGGCAATGACATCGGAGAGGCGACGGCCTTGAGGCCGTCGCGGGAGGGCGAAACCGGCCCTCCCCTACAAGTGCGAAGAGGCACTGCGTTTAGATGTTTGCTGGATTCTTCGGGTAGAAGGCGAGTATGGCAATTGTGCCGGCGGCGTAGATGGGGGCGGCTTGATTTAGGGGGGCGCCGGTTACTAGTAGCGCGAAGCCCGTAAGGCTGACTAATTCGGCTAGAGCCAGGGTTAGCTGCAGGCCTTTGCGCCATTTTACTAGCGCGACGGGGTCGGCGGGATTGGCGTGAAGGAAATGGCTGGCGCGGCGGACCAATCTTATGTGGAAGAAGAGGGCCGCGGCCAGAGTCATGAGGGAGACGATTAGAATCGCGAGAGCGAGGCGAGCCATGGCGTTTGCGGCGGAGCCGGTGGGCGGCTGGGAGCGTTGGATGAGGCGCCAGGCAACCGCGAGGTAGAACAGTTGCGAGAGTACGAGGAAGGTCCAGACGCGGCGCGTCCAACGCAGGATTGCGGGGATTGTGTTTGGGAGTTCGCGCATGGCGGTGGATTCGGGCGCGATTTTGCAGCAGTTGGGTTGCGGAGTGCAAGTGCGATGGGTCGGGGCAGACGTGAATGGGCGGCGTTTCGGCGCGGGGTACGCGGGCGGGCGCGTCGATTGCTTTGCAATCGCACAGCGATTGACCCGGCGCCCCTACGGCCGAGAAAACCCACTGGCAAACCTTGGCGGAGATTTCAAAATTGAAATTTCGGATTTAAAAGAAGGCGGAAGAGATTGGGTTGCGTTGGTCCGCGCGTGTTGATTGCGCTTGGCGAGAGCTGGATCGCCGGATGCCGGCGGGGACGCCGGCGCTACTAGGTGCGGATCAAATTCAAGTATGTGCGCGGATTTTGCGCGAACCCTGGGAATACACTGGACAGATCTTTGTTGCCTACGTGCTTGGTTAGGATTTCGCTTAGGACTGTGCGGTAATCCGTCGTGACCGCTAGGTCGCGGCCTTCGTAGAGATGGGCTTCTGTTAGGCCTGGCCATTTTGTGTAGACCTTGCCGCCCTTTACGTTGCCGCCCATTACGAACATGCAGTTGGCGTGGCCGTGATCGGTGCCGCGATTGCCGTTTTCGCGGGCGGTGCGGCCGAATTCGGACATGCTTACGAAGACTACGTCTTGCATGCGATCGCCCATGTCGGCTTGGAATGCGGCCAGGCCTTGGCCTAGATCGCGCAGGAGATTGCTTAGCTGGCCTTGGACGCCGCCTTCGTTTACGTGGTGATCCCAGCCGCCGCTATCTAGGAACGCTACTTCGAGACCGACGTCGGCTTTGAATAGCTCGGCGATTTCTTGCAGGCTTTGGCCGTAGCGGTTTTTGGGATATTGCGCGCCATTTTCCGGTTGATAGCTTTCGGGATGGATTTTTTTTAGTTGATCTATCGCCTCGAAAGTTTCCTGGCCTACACCGTGCAGAGCTTGATCTACCGTTTGCGCGTACATGGCTTCGAAGCCGCCTTCGGTGCTCTGTTGCGGGCCGAACATTTTGAATTGCTTTAGATCGGGGATGGCTACGGCTGGGGCTGCGCCTTGGAGCGTGCGCGGGAGATACGGGCCGAAGGCTACGGCTCGAAATGGGGACGGCTTTTCTACTGGATTCGATTGCAGCGTGCGATTCAGCCAGCCGTCATCGGTGCTTTTTAGGCCGGGGGTGCCGGATTCCATGAAATCCTGGGCGTCGAAGTGGCTGCGCGTGGGATCGGGGGAGCCTACCGCTTGGACGATTGCTAGTTGGCCGTTGTGGAAGAGAGGCTCGAGCGGTTGCAGGCTTGGGTGGAGGCCGAAGAAGCCGTCTAGGTCGATTGCCGCTTCTTGGCCGCCGCGCTTGGGTTCGGGAATGGCAATGGTCGGGCGCATTTGGTAGTAGCTGCGCTCGCCGAAGGGGACGACTACGTTGAGGCCGTCCATGGCGCCGCGCTGGAAGAGGACTGCCATTTTCTTTTTGCCTTCTGACGGTGACGAGGCGATGGCTCGCTGAAGGAAGGACGGCATGGCGGAGAGGCCGAGCATGGCTATGCCGCCATTTTTTAGGAAGACGCGACGGGTTACAGGCATGGGGAGGCTCCGATTGGGATTATGGTGATGCGGCGGAAAGCGATTTCAAATTTCAGATTTGAAATTTGAGATGGAGAAAAACCGGAGGATAAATTGGTGAGCGGGAGTAGGCCCGTGAGCGGACGGGCGGAGCGAGCCCCGCCCCTACGATTCGGAAATTTGTAATTGATGGTCATCGGCATTGGAATTCTGCTGGATGAATTGGCACGTCGGAGTAGGCCGGCGAGCGGACGGGCGCGGCAAGCGGCGCCCCTACGATTCGGCGATTTGTGATTGATGATCATCTTCGTTGGAATTCTGGGGCGCCTAGGACCAGGCCGGCGATTAGGGATTGGTTTACGTGCTTGATTGGATCGTCGAGTTTGGCTTGCAGGATTTGCGGATCCTCGAGACGGGCTTCCAGAGTGGACTGGGTTTGCTGGGCTACCTGATCGTCTAGGAACGCCGCTAATGCGCGCGAGAGCGCTTTGTGAGGGTCGGTGTCGGCGTCTGGGCCTAGCAGCGATTGGAGATCGGATTTCGTGCCGGAAACTTTGTTCGAGGAGAGGGCTAGGGCGAAATTCAGGCGATTCAGTAACGCGCCGGTGTTGACCCAGGTTTCGGATTTGTCGCTGTAGCCTGTGGGCGGCTGAGCTTGGAAGAGAGGCTCGCCCATGCGGCCTACCCATTGGGCTAGCGGAAGCGTGACGTCTACTTCGGCGCCTAGGGCGCGGGCGGTGCTGGCGGCTAGTTCGAACGGCTGCTTTACTTTCGCGCGATAGGCTTCTTTGGACCAGAATTCCGGGGAATAAATCATCGTTTTCAGAACGGCGCGGATGTCGCCGTTGGTGGTGCGATATGTTTCCGCCATGCGATCAACCAACGCGGGCGGCGGATTATCGGAGACGAAGTGGCGGGCTAGTTTTGTGGAGATGAATTTTGCGGTGCTGGGATTGTTCGCGAGCATCTTTAGGGCTTCTTCGCCGTCTTTCATGCCGCCGTAATTGAAGGTGCGGCCTAGGACTACTTTTTTGCCGGTGGTATGGATGCGATCGTCGAAGAAGAAATCGGGATCCTTGCGTGGCGCGTGGACGGTCCAGCCGGTGAGGCATTTGGCCATTTCGATTACATCTTGCTGGGTGTAGCCGCCGTCAACGCCTAGCGTGTGGAGTTCCATCACTTCGCGGCCGTAATTTTCGTTGAGGCCGCGCTCTTGCTTTTTGGCGCCGGCTTGCGCTGCGCTGCCCGGCTGGCGCGGCATTGGCGGGCCGAAGACGCCTTCGAAACGGCGGCGGCGCATGGCTAGTTCTTCTTGCATGCGTTTGGCGGCGATAGGATCGGCGCTGAGCCAATTGTCTAGATAGACGAGCATTGCCGGGCTTTTCGCCGTGGCGAGCAGGAGATCCTGAAATTTGCCCATGGTGTGCGGGCGGATGGTGTCGCGCGCGTAGGCGGTGAGGAGCCAGCGATCCTGATTTTTTCCGGCGAAGACATTGAAATGATTGAACCAGAAATCTTCCATCACGGCTTCAAGCTGGCGATTGCTGTAGATGGCGCGATCGAGCTTGGCCATGCTGAGTTCAACGACAATGCGCTGCGGGCCAACGATTTTGGCGAGTTGTTGCTCGGCGGCGGCGTTGGGATTTGAGGGATCGATTCGCTCTACGGCTGCTCGCGCCTTTTCGCGCTGCTGTTCCTGGTATTCCTCTTTGCTCAGGCCTTGCTTCTTGGCAGCTTCATTTGGTTGTGGGAATTTTTCTACCAGCTTGTCGGAGGACATGCGCAGCGTGGGATAGCGATCCAGGCGCGCTTCTAGCGCGGCGTCATCTATGGAATTGGGATTTAGTTGCTGATCGATCCATTTTTCGAGGCCTATTTTGCGGACTTGGTCGATTTCGCCGGGTTGCGGGCCGTAAGCCAGGCGATTCAGGGCGTGGAGGATGGCTTGGTCTTCGGTGAGTTCGGTGATGGGGAGTTTGCCTTTGAAGGATTTCGTCGCTGCGGTCGGCTCGGGGACTGCTTGTGCAGGTGGAATTGAGAGAATTAGAGCAGCCGAGATCATCAGCGCGGTTAGTTTGGTTGTGACGATTGGCGCGATTCTTTTCACGAGGCCTGCCTGGTTGCACCGGTTCGCGGCTGGTGACTTTAGTTTAACCCCGGCGGAAGGAGAAAGTTGCTGTTTGGCAGCGGCCGGGGCTTGCGCGGTAACGGTGCGTGTAATTTGGCAAGGAAAAGAAGGGAGGGCTAATCCGACCCTCCCCTGCAAAGGCCGCCGCAGACGCGAACTTGTGCGTCCGCGCTGGAGTGTTGATTGTGGCGGATGCCTTGGCCGTCGGATGCCGGCCTGAAAGGCCGGCGCTACACACAGCGCGGAATTATGGGCGAAGAGTGCGGAGGAATTCTTGGAGGATGCGTTGTTGGGGTTGATCTAATTCGGCGAATTCTACGCCGGCGCCTTTTTCGTTTACGTCGCGGACTGTGCATTGGACTTCGAAGGTCAGCGAGGGATCTTCTACTCGCAGGCGGAGAGTCTGGCCCATGGTTAGCGCGTGGCGCGTGCGGACGAATAGGCCGCCTGTGCCGATTACCGAGACTTTGCCTTCAAATTTCGGATCGAGGCCTTTGCAGACTAGGAATTGATGTTCAGGTAGGAGAATGCGCTTATGTTTGCGGCGATCTTCTACGTTTTGAAAGCTCATTGGCGAGAGGCGCGGAAGGCGTCTAGCGTCCAGGAATCCTGGCCTTCGTCGTGGCGCAGGACGTAATAGTTGCCGTCGTTGGCGCGGACGCGAAAATAAATGGCGTCGGGGGAATACCACTGGCCGTCCACTTCGTTGACTTCGAATTCGCGGCCGCGGAGGGTGAAGCGCTGCGGGCGTTCATCGGCGCGATAACCTGAGTAGCAGCTCACATGAATGTCGTTCATGGTGGCGGCTCCTGGCCGGACGATCGATTATAGCAATTTGGTGAGCGGCTGGAGTCGGAGAGTGAGAAAGAAAGAGAAAGACAAAGATACCGCAGAGACGCAGAGGACGCGGAGAACGACTAGGTGAATTTTAGGTCGCGGGAGTCGCTGAAGGGGCCTTCGCGGGTTACCGCGTTATACGCGGCGCCCATGAAAATTACCATCGCGGTTAGATACATCCAGAGAAGGAGACCGATTACGGCGGCGAGGCCTCGATAGACTGTGCCGTACGGGACGACTCTGACGTAGAAGCCGAAGGCGATATCCACGATCCACCAGAGGATTGTGGCTACGGCGGCGCCTGGGAAGACATCGTGCCAGGTGACGATGTCGGGTTGGCCGAGGCGATAGATTACGAAGACTATGCCGAGCGCGAAGATCATGGCCAGGCCGTGGTACGCGGCGGCGGCGAGGATACGCACCCAGGGCGCGAGAGTGTGATTAGCGAGCATCCAGCCGCGCACGGGCCGGCCGAAGATGGTAACTAGTTCGAAGGCCAGGAATGGAATGATCGTGAGGCAGAGGATGCCGAGGGCGCGGATTTGCACGCGGACGTAGGATGTCGGCGCGGGCATCCTGTCGATTTGGCGGAAGCCCTGGATCAGGCCCATGAAAACTTGCGAGCCGGCGATGAGCGTGCCGCCGAGGCCGAGCCAAATCCATTGCCAGGGATGCGCGCTGCGGCGAACGAAATAATCGAGAACTACGCGATCGCTGCCCGGGGGAACCATGCTTTGAATTTGCGCGGGGAGATCGCGGACGACGTCCTGGAAGAGGGTGAGGCTGCTCATGATTCCCAGAGCGAAGAGCAGCATGGGAAAAAAGGCGAGGAACATGTTGAAGGCCACGGCCTGGCCCAGGACGACGCACTCCGGAAACACACGGAGGAAAGATTGGCGAAGGTTTTCGACCACATGTCCCATGACGTGTGCGGGATTATAAAGGTTTCGCGGGGCGGAGGCTTGCTCTTTCGGAGTTGCCGGTAGGGTGTGCGCGGAGTAAACTTTTCGCGGCGAAAAGTCCTTCGGTGGTCGTTCCGGACCACGGGTACGGGCTGATGATTCAGCCTGGATCCACGAATCGGCGTATCTGCTTTTCGGGATTGTCGTGACGTCGCAGTAGCTTGGGAGGAGAATTATGCCGCGGAATGTGCGTTGCGCGTTGATTCAGGCTCGCTGCGAATGGTCGCCGGAGAAATATTCGCTGGCGGACATTCGCGAGCGGATGATCGTAAAACACGAAAAATTCATCGGTGAAGCGGCCAAGAAGAAGACCCAGATCCTCTGCCTGCAGGAGCTGTTTTACGGGCCTTACTTTTGCGCCGAGCAGGATCCCAAGTGGTACGAATTGACCGAGGCGGTGCCGGGCGGGCCGACCGTCGAGCGCATGCAGAAATTGGCGCGGCAGTATGAGATGGCGATGGTGATTCCGGTTTACGAGCGGGAGATGAGCGGCGTTTTTTATAACACTGCGGCGGTGCTTGATAGCGACGGAAAGTATCTGGGGAAATACCGTAAGCATCATATTCCGCATTGCCACCCGGGATTTTGGGAGAAATTTTATTTCACGCCGGGGAATACCGGGTATCCGGTGTTTGAGACGCGTCATGCGCGGGTGGGCGTTTATATTTGCTATGACCGGCATTTTCCAGAGGGCGCGCGGATTCTGGGATTGAATGGAGCCGAGATTGTTTTTAATCCTTCGGCTACTGTGGCCGGGTTGAGCGAGTATTTGTGGGAACTCGAACAGCCGGCGCATGCTGTGGCGAATGGATATTTTGTGGGGGCGATCAACCGCGTGGGGCAAGAATTGCCGTGGAAGATGGGGGAATTTTACGGGAAGAGTTATTTTTGCAATCCTCGGGGGAAGATTGTCGCGCAGGCCAGCCGCGATAAGGAAGAAGTTGTGGTGGCAGAATTGAATTTGGATGAGATTGACCAGGTGCGGCAGACCTGGCAATTTTTCCGCGATCGGCGGCCGGAATCCTACGGCGAGATTACGCGGACAGTGGCTGCCTCCGCCGGACGAAAGCCCGAAGCGGCGGATTGAGGCGGAAGAAAGAAGTCTTAGCCGACCAGCGCAGTTCATGGCGGCTGTTGCGGTGCGGGTTACATTGGCGGGCGCAGTCCGGCTAGGCGGACGCCCCTAGGAACGGAATTGGAAAGGTCGGGAATATGGCGACTGCAGCGAGTACGGCCCAGCTTTGCCGGAATTTTGTTGATGGCAGGTGGGTGGAATCTTCGTCTACGAAAATTGCAGAGCGGCGGAATCCGGCGAATACGGATGAGATTGTCGCTGCGGTGCCGCTTTCTACTCGCGAGGAGATGAAAGAGGCAATCGCGGCCGCGAAAGCTGCCTTTCCGGCTTGGCGCGCTACGCCTGCGCCTCAGCGCGGCAAGATACTTTTCACGGCTACGCGGATCATGGAGGAGCGGAAGGAGGAATTGGCGCGGCTGCTGACCCGCGAAGAAGGCAAGACGCTCAAGGATTCGCTCGGCGAGGTGCAGCGGGCCATTAACATCACTGAGTTCATGGCCGGCGAGGCGCGGCGATTGAATGGCGAGACTTTGACCAGCGAGTTGCCGAAGAATTTTGCTTATACGATCCGTCAGCCGCTGGGTGTTGTGGGCGCGATTACGCCGTGGAATTTCCCCGTGGCCATTCCGGTGTGGAAGATTGCGCCTGCGCTGGTTTGCGGGAATACCGTGGTATTCAAGCCGGCTACGATTACGCCTTTGACGGCGATAAAGATTGTCGAGATTTTCGAGCAGGCCGGATTGCCTGCGGGCGTTCTGAATCTGGTGATGGGCTCGGGCCGGGATGCGGGCGACGAATTGGTGCAGAGCCCCTCCGTGCATGGGCTGTCATTTACAGGATCGAATGAAATCGGGACGCAGCTTTATGCCTGCGGTGCTCAGAAACTGAAAAAGATTCAGTGCGAAATGGGCGGCAAGAATCCGGTGGTGATTTTGGCGGATGCGGATTTGGGGCTGGCGCTGGAATCGACGCTCGCCGGGGCTTTTGCTTCGACCGGGCAGCGCTGCACGGCTACGAGCCGGGTGGTGATTGAAGAGGGCGTCGCGGACGTGTTTCTCGAGAAGCTTGTTGAAAAGGCGAAGAAATATTCCGTCGGCAACGGGCTTGAGTCTGGCGTGGACATGGGGCCTTCGGTGGATGAATCGCAGATGAACACGGTCTTGAAATACATCGAGATTGGGAAGAAAGAGGCGAAGTTGCTGTGTGGCGGCGAGCGCTTGACGGGAGCGAAGTACGACAAGGGGTGGTTCGTCTCGCCGACGATTTTCGATGAGGTGCACCCGCAGAGCGCAGTGGCGCAGGAAGAAATCTTCGGGCCGGTGCTCAGCATCGTACGCGTGAAAGATTTTGACGAAGCGCTGCAAGTGGCGAATTCCGTGCGCTTCGGGCTTTCCAGCTCGATTTATTCGACGGACTCGAACAAGATTTTCGAGTTTGTGGATAAAATCGAGACGGGCATGACGCACGTAAATTCGCCGACGGTGGGCGGCGAGGCGCATGTTCCGTTCGGCGGCGCGAAAGATTCGAGCGTGGGCCCGCGCGAAGTGGGTCACGCGGCGATCGAGTTCTACACCGACACCAAGATCGTGTACATCGACTACACCGGAAGCAAACGCGAATCGAGCATCTATTAGTGGACCTCTTCACGCGGGAAATTTATCTCGACATTGAAACGCTGAGGCTTTCGGATGAAGTCGAAGGCGGATGGAACAGCATTCGCCATTTTGGCGTCGCCGTGGCGGTCACTTGGGATAAGGACCACCAGTTTCGAAGCTGGTTCGAGGATGACGTCAAGAAATTAGTCGAAGAGCTGGCGGCGTTCACGCGCATCGTTACTTTCAATGGCAATCGTTTTGATTTCGAGGTGCTGCGCGGCTATGCGGGCGTCGATGCGATACGCCGGCTTTCGTTCGATGTGCATGAAGTGCTGCACAAGCAGCTCGGACATCGCGTGAAGCTGGATTCGCTGGCGAAAGATACGCTCGGCAGCGCGAAGAGCGGGACCGGCATCGATGCAGTGGCGTGGTGGCGCGAGGGCAAGAAGGAACAAGTGGTGCAGTATTGCCAGATGGATGTGGCGCTGCTGCGCGATTTGGTAGAGTTTGGACGGGCCAAGGGATATGTGGTGGTCGGCGGACGGCAAGTGCGAGTTTCGTGGGATTAGCGGGCCGCGAAAAATGAAAGCGGCGCGCTCGATGATTGCAATTCTGCAGCGAACGTCACTGCTGGTTCTAATTCTCGCTAGTTCCCTTCCCGCGGCTGGAAAACTCACCTGGAAATTGGAAGAGCGCGCGCAATTGAAGATCGAGGGGCACGTGCCGATTGCGTGGAACGTCTACACGATCGAGAAGAGGAAAAATCTGGTGTTAATTCTTCTGGGACGGCGGTATCTGGCGATGGATACAAAGACGAAATCGGTCTGGGAGATCGACCCAAAGGACTTGACTGCGAGAGGCAAGGATTTTGAGAGCGATGAGCCGGAAACGATTGGGAAGAAGATTCCGGTTACGGATTGGACCGAACGGGATGTCGGGCCGGCGGAGCGGATTTTGATTACGTTGGGGGATTACGGCGCGAAGATTGAGCTGGAGCTTCCGCATCTGATCGATTTGCGGCGGGGGATTTATTAAGAGATCTGCTCTCGGCGCGTTAACTCCGGGCGTTAATCTAGGCCGATCTAGATATATATTGACGCGGGTACACTCTTTTCGCATAATCGACCTTGGAGGACGCACCCATGGCGACGGAGGCTCGAAAGCAGGTCGGTCTGAACATGCGCGCCGCTCTCTACAACGACCTGACCAAGCTGGCAAAGGACAACGGTCAGACGGCCACATTCATTTTGGAAAGAGCGGTGGAACACTACATTCAGTTTGTCGCTCCCAAAGAGAGTGCCGTGCGCCCGGAGATCATGACCCACGTTCGCCGGTCTGTGGAGAAAAACCGCAAATTGCTGCAGCTTTTGGCGAAGTAAGAGCGAGTTGCGAAAAGCGCAACTACGTAAATGCCGTTTCGCATTTATCCCACGGTATCCGAAGTGATCGAAGTTCACCGCTTGCTTCTCGAGGAATTCGGCGGCCTCGACGGTATTCGCGATCTTGGATTATTAGAGTCCGCCGTATTTCGCCCTCGGAGCGGCTATTACGGCGACATCATCGAAGAGGCGGCTGCGCTGATGGAATCATTGACGAATAATCAGGCCTTTGTTGACGGGAACAAGCGAGTGGCCTTTGTCATGACGGACGTCATGCTTCGCGCGAATGGTTATTTCCTGGACGTGGAACCGCTCGAAGCGCATCAATTGATGATGGCGGCGACGAAAAGAAAAGAATTTCGCTTTCCTTGGATTCGCGAGTGGATCGCTTCGATCATCAAGCCGTTGTAGGACGCCTTATTGGTGCGTTGGAGTGGCAGCGCGCGAGGAGGGCCGAACGGCGGGAGGGTCTGAAGATCCTCCCCTACTGTTCTCGCAGAATTTGCAATTGCGGGGCGCGCGGATTATGGCGGCGTCGCGGGGGAAGAGCGTGCCGAGCGACCAGTCGAGGGCTACCTGGATTTGCTTTTTGAATCCCACTAATTTGTAGAGATGCACTGCGTTCCAAAATAGCCAGGCGAAGAATCCGTGCAGGCGCAGGCCAAGAACGCTGACTACGGCGTCGTTCATGCCCAGCGAGACCAACATTCCCTGCGAAACGTATCGGTAGCTTTCGAGCGGCTGATTGCGTTCGAGGTGGGCGACGTTGCGCGCGGCGATTGTGCCCTGGCCGATGGCCACTGGCGCGACGCGCGGAGCGTCGGAGGCAAGGGCTGACGACGCAGAATCGCCGATCACGAAGACTTCGGGGTGCGATTCGAGCTGGAGATACTCATTGACGCGGGCGCGGCCGATGCGGTCGTGCGGGCCGGGCAGCGCTTCGACCAACGGATGTGCGCGGACTCCGGCAGCCCAGATGATTGTGGCGGCTTCGAGAATTTCGCTGCCATTCAATTCGAGCGCACCATCGAAGACGCGCGTTACGCGAGTGTTGGTGCGTACCTCGACGCCTTCTTGATGGAGGCGCTTGAGCGCGTGCGGGCGAAGCAGCGGATCAATGCCGCCGAGAACATTCGGCGAAGCTTCGACCAGGACCAGGCGCAGTTCTTCACGCGGGATGCCGCGGTAGCGGCCGGCAACGTAGCGAAAGAGAAAATCACGCATCTCGGTGATCAGCTCGACGCCGGTGTAGCCGCCGCCTACCACCGCGAAGGTAAGGAAACGCTTGCGCTCGGATGGATCAGTGGTGTGATCGGCGTGCTCGCAGATGTCCAGGATGCGATCGCGGAGGACCACGCCATCTTCCAGCGATTTGAAATCGATAGAGTTTTCGCGCGCGCCGGGGATTTTGAAATATTCGGTCTGGCTGCCGACCGAGACAATCAGATAGTCGTAAGAGATAGGGCCGGAGGACGTTTCGACTTGCCGCCGCGCGACGTCGATCGAAGTTACCGTGTCACGCTGGAAGCGGTAGTGGCGGTGACCGCGGATGTCGCGCACCGGTTGGACGATGTGGCGCGGGTCGATATAGCTCGAGACGATCTGCGGCAAGAGCGGCGTGAACATGAAATAGTTTTGATCGTTTACGAGCAGGATTTCGTGATCGTGCTGGGAATGGAGGAGATGCTCGAGATCTACGGTGGCTTGCAGGCCGCCGAAGCCTGCGCCGAGGATTACGGTGCGCTTCATCGTGGCTCTATAATATTGGATGCTGGATAGTGAGCTGAGATGCCGGCATAAAAGGCCGGCGCTACACAAGGCTTACGGCGCGTGGCATCCCGCTCAACTACATATTGGCTCGGACTTTTTGGTTCCAGGACATTGGCGGCTGGCCTGTGTCGATTTGCCGCATGGTGATGCAATTGTCTACCGGGCAGACCAGGGCGCATAAGTTGCAGCCTACGCACTCTTCTTCGATTATGCGCGGGACGTGCACTTCCATGCCGTGAGCGTTCTGCTTGCCGTTGTTCTTGCCGGCGCCTACGGCTACTGCGGCGCGCTCGATGCATTGATGCGCGCCGTCTTCGCAGGCTACGTAGCAAAGCTGGCAGCCGATACATAGTTCGTGATTGATGTCCGCGATGACTTTGTAATTGAGATCGAGATCGCCCCAGTCCATCACATTCGGTACTGCGCGACCGCGAAAATCCTCGATGGTGCGATAGCCGTGATCGTCCATGTACGCCGAGAGGCCGTCGGCCATATCTTCGACGATGCGGAAACCGTAATGCATCACCGCGGTGCAGACCTGCACGATCGAGGCGCCGAGTGAGATGTGTTCAGCCGCGTCGATCCAATTGCCGATGCCGCCGATTCCCACGATTGGAATTTTCACTTTCTTGGCCACGCTGCAGACCAGATGCAGCGCGATGGGCTTCACCGCCGGGCCGCAATAGCCGCCGTGAGAAGATTTGCCGCCGACGATTGGGCGGGGCGAAAAACTTTCCAGATCCACGCCCATGAGTGAGTTGATGGTGTTGATCAGGCTGACGGCGTCGGCGCCGCCGCGCTCCGCTGCTAGCGCGATGTGCGTGATGTCCGTGACGTTTGGCGTGAGCTTCGAGATCACCGGCGTGTGTGCTGCTTCCTTCGCCCAACTCGTAATCATCTCCGTGTAATCGGGGACCTGGCCCACGGCAGCGCCCATGCCGCGCTCGCTCATGCCGTGCGGGCAGCCGAAATTCAGCTCGAGCGCGTCGGAGCCGGCATCTTCGGCGCGGCGGACGATGTCGTGCCAGACTTCGCGCTTCGATTCGACCATCAGCGACGCAATTACCAAGTGCTTCGGATAGCGCTTCTTCACTTCCGAGATTTCGCGCAGATTCACTTCGATGGGGCGGTCGCTGATCAGCTCGATATTGTTGAAGCCCATCACGCGCACGCCGTTGTAATCGATAGCGCCGTAACGCGAGCTGGTATTCCGAATCGGCTCGCCGATCGTCTTCCAGACCGCGCCGCCCCACCCGGCGTCGAACGCGCGCATCACTTGCCCGGCGGTGTTTGCGGGCGGACCCGATGCCAGCCAAAAAGGATTTGGGGATTCGATGCCGCAGAATTTCACGCGTAAATCTGCCATCGCTTATCTCCTAGCCGCAGGTGATGTTTCGGTGGACCAACTTCTCCACGCGAACCAGGCCGTAGTGCCGATCATGCCGAGCCAGCCGATGCCGCGGACAAACGCGGCGATTTGCGTATCGTGATTCAGCACGCCGAGCGCGTTGAAAAGATAGTTCCAATCGTGAATGACAAATTCCGGATCGCCGACGGTTAGGAGCGGGAGATCTTGGGCGCGTGCGTCGGCCATGTAAGTGGCGATCGGCAGCAATTGCTCGAAGCAGAAGAAAGTGCAAAAAGCGGCGCCTTGCAATTGGCGTTGGAATGCGAAATAAGCGGCCAGTGTGAACGGAACGAGAAGTTGCAGCAGCGTCCCTCCGGCGACGTGCAGAAATTGCCCAAAGTAGCTGAAAAGGAGATGGCCGCCCTCGTGGATGGGGACGAATACGACATCGATCATCAGAAGAAGGCCGCGGCCGCGCGCAGCCTGATAGAGGAAAAGCGCATAGAAAAGCAGCCAGCCGATCAGCGCGTAACGCGGGACGCGCGACCAATCGTCCTCGAAAGTTTCAAGAACTGGCAGTCGTTCGGTCCATGACTCGGGCAGGCGCATCAGCGTCTAATTCGCAGCGCGAGGACGGCCGAGCCACACATCCAGGCCACGCGCAGCGGCCATGCCCTCGGCGACGGCATCCACTACTTCTTTTCCGCCGTTCACGCAATCGCCGCCGGCGAAATATTTTGGATTGCCGGTCTGATGATTTTCAGTCACGGCTATTGTGCCGTTTTTTCTCAGCTCGATGTTTTTCACCGGACGCAGGAACTCCGTGACGGGCTTTTGGCCGATCGCGCGCACGACCATGTCCACGGGTAGCTCGAAATTCGAGCCGGGAATCGGCTCAGGTGCGGAATTCCTGGCGGCGCCGGGCGCGGGACGTGTCATCACGCATTCGAGCCCGGTCACTGCGCCGGATTCGCCGATGACACGAACCGGCAGCGTGTGCCAGTGAAAATTCACGGTGTCGCGCTGCGCGAGCTCATACTCGTACTGGAAAGCCGGAATCTGCGATTCGGCGCGGCGATAGATGAGATGAACGGATTCGGCGCCGAGGCGGCGGGCGGCGGTGACCACGTCGATGGCGGTGTTGCCGGCGCCGATACACGCAACGCGGCGGCCGATTTCGACGTCCGCGAAAGACCGCGTCTTGGTGAGTTCAATGAATTCCAGCGCGCCGTAAACGCCGTGAAGTTCGGAGCCGGGCAGATCGAGACTCCAGGTTTCGCCGAGACCTACGCCGATGAAGATGGCGTCGAATTGCGCTTCGAGCATCGGAAACGGCGCATCGCGCCCGACTTCTCGGTGCTGCTCGATTTTCACGCCGAGGCGCTTCACCATCTCGACTTCGCGAAGGGAATCTTTGGCGCGCGTCTTGTAGGCCGCAATGCCGTAAGTGTTGAGACCGCCGGGCAGCTCGTTCTTGTCGAAGATCGAGACCGCGTAGCCCCACTTAGCAAGTTCGGCGGCGCAGGCGAGAGACGCGGGGCCGGAGCCGATGCAGGCCACGCTTTTGCCGTTCGGCGCGCCCGCGGTGAAAAGATCGATATTGCGATCGAGGACGTGATCTACCGAGTAGCGCTGCAGGCGGCCAATCTCAATCGGGCGCTCGCCTTTCTCAGTCATTACGCAAGCGCCTTCGCAGAGCGATTCGGTGGGGCAGACGCGCCCGCAGCTTTCGCCGAGAATATTTGCGCCGAGGATGACGCGCGCTGATCCGCGCAGATTGCCTGACGCGATTTTCTTGATGAAGGCGGGCACATCGATGTGCGTCGGGCAAGCGATGGTGCAGGGCGCATCGAAGCAGTAGAGGCAGCGCGCGGCTTCGATGGCAGCCTGCCTCGGCGTCATGCGCGGGGAGATGTCCGCGAAATTCGCCTCGTATTGCTCAGGTGGCAATTTCGGTGCTGCTTCGCGAAGAGCCATTCGCTGCACTTCCCCCAAGAGAGCGCGACGAACAACTACAAACGGAATCGCGCGCCAAGTGTCGAATGCCGAGTGCAGATTCTAGCACTGGCGCAGCGCCGGCGTCCCTGACGACATCCAGCGATTGCGACTACAACAACAGCGTTGACCAGCCGCATAGTTCGCAGCACAACGAACGCCACTATAGGAGTTGGCGCTCCGCGGACGATCGCGGTTCTCGCTGACGGTGCCGGTCGAAAGATGCCGGCGGGGACGCCGGCGCTACTTTTTGTGCTACGCTGCGTGATTCGCGCAGTTCGAGGAAATCATATGCGACTCGATACCATCATTCGTGGCGGCACAATCGTAACGGCTTCCGACACGTATAAGAGCGACGTCGGAATCAGCGGCGACAAGATTGTCGCCATCGCTCAAGAATTGAATCCCGAGAATGCCACGCGCGTGATCGATGCGGCGGGGCGTTACGTGATGCCCGGCGGGATTGACGTGCATACGCACCTCGATATGCCGTTTGGCGGCACCACCAGCGCGGATGATTTTGAATCCGGCACGATCGCGGCGGCGCACGGTGGGACGACCACGCTGATTGATTTCGCGATTCAGTACAAAGGCCAGACGCTGCGGCATGCTTTTGATACATGGATGGGTAAGGCTGACCGCAAAGCCGCGATTGATTATGCGTTCCACTGCATAATCACCGAATTGGGCGACGCGCAGCTCGACGAGATGGGGGCGCTGGTGCGCGAAGGCGTGCCGACATTCAAGCTTTTCATGGCCTATCCCGGCGTATTCATGTTGGATGACGCGTCGATATTCCGCGCCATGGGGGCTGCGGCGAAGTATGGCGGGATGATTTGCATGCACGCCGAAAATGGCGGAGCGATCGACGTCATCGTCAAGCGTGCGCTGGCCGAAGGGAAAAAAGCGCCGAAATATCATGCGCTGACGCGGCCGACCACGGCGGAGGCCGAGGCGACATCGCGCGCCATCGCTCTCGCGGAAATGGCCGGAGCACCCGTTTATATCGTGCATCTCTCCTGCAACGAGGCGCTCGAGAAAGTGCGCGAAGCACGCGATCGTGGTTTGCCGGCTTATGCCGAGACTTGCCCGCAGTATCTCTATCTGTCGCTCGAGAATATGGACGCGCCAGGCTTCGAAGGTGCGAAGTATGTTTTCACCCCGCCGCTGCGTGAGAAATGGCATCAGGAGAAGCTCTGGCAGGGCTTAGCGAAAGATACGCTGCAAGTTGTCTCGACCGACCACTGCCCGTTCTGCTTCAAGGAGCAAAAGGAGCTCGGCAAGGACGATTTCACCAAGATTCCGAATGGCGGGCCGGGGATTGAGAACCGCATGAGCCTTGTTTTTTCGGGCGGCGTGAACGGCGGGCGCTTCTCGCCGAACCGGTTCGTGCAGCTCGTTTCGACAGCGCCGGCGAAATTGTTCGGCCTGTATCCGCGCAAGGGGACCATCGCGGTCGGCTCGGATGCAGATATCGTGGTGTTCGACCCGAACGAGGAAGTGGTGATCAGCGCAAAGACGCATCACATGCGCGTGGATTATTCGATGTTTGAGGGCATACGCGTGAAGGGTGTGGCGAAGATAGTTCTGTCGCGCGGGCGCGTGTTGGTTGAGAACGGCGAGTTCAAGGGGCGCGCTGGATCGGGAGAGTTCATCAAGCGGCGGCAGTATTCGGGGGCGTAGCAGCCGTTAACGTCAGGGGCCGAACGGCGGGAGGGTCTGAAGACCCCCTACTCTCGATCCACGCCTGCTACCCAGGAGATGCCTACCAAGCCTTCGCCGGTTTTTACCACAACCATGTCCTTGGGATGAAATCGATCGAAATCGGCGCGGCTCACCGGGACGCGCTCAACATTGTGGCCATCGCGCCAGGAGCGCACTACCAGCCGATTGCTCGGCAGCGGGCCAAACATCCGCACGCGGCCGATCACTTCGGTGTGCCAACTTTCGCGCGGAGCACGATCGAGCCAGCCGTTGGCGATGAGCAGCGCGCCCAGCAGCCATGGCACCGGAATCAGTCCATAGTAAATGCGCTTGAGCGCTTCCAATTCGGCGTGCTGCAGTGCGCGCCGCTCGACCCACATGCCGAGTCCCAGCGTCAGGAAAAACAGCAGCCCGACAAAAATCAAAATGCCGTCCACTTCAAGCGGCGGAAATTGGCTGCTGGCCACGACAAACGCCAGCGCGCCAAGAAGCAGAAAGGCAGTGCGATTGAGAAGACGCCGGCGCAGGGCCAATTCGGCCAGTGTCGAAGAAAGACCGCAGGATGCACAGATATCCGCAGCGCGCTCAGCGCCGCAGTTCAGACAACGCGTCACTTCCGGCTCAGCTTCCCGAGGAAAAGATCAATCTGCTCGCGCTCGGCTTCGGGCAAATCCTTGAATTCCACGGCCATGCCCCGCCCCGGCTCAACGCGCCGCACGATGCAATCGATTTCAAGGACTTCGCCCAGTTTCAGGCGCGCGGTGAATTCAGCGCGCAACCACAGCGGATGCTCGGTCTCGATGAACATTCCCATGTCGCCGATATCGCGCGTGACACACTTCAGAACCTCGGCCCCCCAGCCGATTTCAACCTCGGTTCGGAATGCATGTCGAAGCCCGCGGACGGGCATACGTTCGCTCATCGTGCGCCTAGTGAGAGTTGGCGTCTGACCCCGACTCTAATTCCGATGCTAAGCATGGATTTGAGCCAAGTCAATGCATGCAAATGGGATGGATGCCGGAGTTGGTACGGGTTCGGGAATGACGCGGGGTCGCGCACCAGGCAGGAGTGAATTGGCCGAGCGATAAACTGAGCCGCGGGCGGCTATTGAATCTGGCGAACGCTGGCAGGCTCGGTGTTCCCGCAAACCACATTCTCATCGCGGCCATTGGAGAGCAGTTGGCAATCGATATCGCGCGCGCTGCGTATGGCTTCGTCGGCTGTGGCGCCCGTGGCGGTCGCGCAGTGGTTGCCGCCATGAAACGTCATACACACTTCGTACTTGAGGTGCGTCTGGTGCAGCGTCGAAGAAATGAGCACCCCAATCAGCACAACGGCCCCGGCCACCATCAGCCATCGCAATTGATTCCGGCTAATCGCCATCAATCTCCCCGGCTGTTCGCCTCTCGGCAGCTGCGTTCATTCTACCAGCGAGAACGTGTTCTGCCCCAGTGGCAGGGCCACTCCTGGCTGTTCTCTTTGTCGACTACAAGCAACGGCGGATGTCAGGCACAGACTAACGCAGGCAAGAGTGCCTGCGCTACTGGACCGGCGCCGTCAAGCGCGCCGCGATGCAGGATCCTTCGCGTTGGCGCGGCGCGCGACCTCTCGCCGAATGTACATTTTCAAATTGGGCGAAAGACTTTCTAGCATGGAGATATCGCGGAGATCGCGCATGGTCAAATTCGGCAGGAAGGCGAGCACGATGTTGAGCGGCGTGTGCCGGTTCCGCAGTAGCGCGAGGCGCACGTTGTAACTGGACGACCATCTCGGGTGGCGCGCGATGGCCGAGACCACTCGCTCCGGCGTCTCGGCGCGCGAAAGCGATTTCAGCACCTGGCTCTCTGTTAGCAGAGGATTGGTCAGCGCGGCGGCGACCGCCTGAGCTTGGCCTTCGGTGAGAATCGCTCCCACCGCGCGAGACGGTCCGCGCTTGGCAAGCGTAAGTTTCTGGCCAATCGGAAGCTGTGGAATTTTCGAAATCAGCGCTTCTTCAGCGAGCCGCCGCACTTCAGGCTGGGCAGCGGTGGCGAGCGCGAGACGCACAAGGTCGAATACGAAAAGTTGACGGACCATTGTCAATGCGACTTGCCGAGGCGAATGCGGATGCGCCGCCAGAGCGAAACGCACTGCTTCCGAAGCCAGCCACTTTTTCTGCAGAGCTATGGCACCGATCAGCCTTTCCGAAACGTCGAGGCGCTCGAGAAGGATGCGAACGTGGGTTTCATCAAGATGCGGATTTTCGATCAGCGCGAGGAGGATAGCTTCGTCTTTTTCGTGCACCAGCATCGCGATGTCTTGCGCGGAGGCTTCTCGCGCGATGGCGATGTCGTCGATGGGGTCAGTTGGCATCGGCGGCGCGGACGGCCGCCGTCCGAGCCATGTGCGCAGCGGCTTCCGCCGGGGAGGTTCGCAACGGGCCAATGGTGGCGCGGTCCGCAATCGCCGCGAGGCGTGCATCCACGAGGGAATCGAGGTAGGCGCTATGGCCGAATACGCCGCCGGCGCGAACCAAGGGGAACTTTTCGCCCGTTAGGTTGAGCTTGCGGATGACGTGATCGGCCAGCTCCACGAGGGCATCGGCAGCCGAGTCCAGAATCTTGCGCGAGACTTCATCGCCCTGCTCGGCGGCGCGGGCCACGAGCGGATAGACACGCGGAAAAACCTCGTCGGGATTCTTGGCGATATGCTCGACCAGCGTGCCCCAGTTGCGGGCGTCCAGCGATTTGAAAATGCGGTCGGAGAGGCTTGTGGCGGGCCCCATGCCGTCCTCGTGGCGGCGGACGGCGGTGAGCGCGCGGCGGCCGACATCGAACGCGCTGCCTTCGTCGCCCAGCCACGGGCCCCAGCCGCCCGCGCGGACGGTCTTCCCTTCCGCGTTCCGGCCATAGGCCACCGAGCCGGTGCCGGCGATCAGCACCACGCCGACGCCTTTTTCAACCGCGGCTTCGAGCGCGATCTCAATGTCGGTCGTAACCCTTACTTCGGCTTTGGGAAAGGAGCGCTCAAGGAAAATGCTCATGCGTTTGGCAACAGCGGGGCGCGCTGCGCCGCCGAAGCCACCGCAAATTCCGCGGATGTCGGTGGCCTTCAGCGATTGCCGCGCGAGCACCATATCCGCCGTGCCGCTCACCGAAAACCACGCCTGCGGATAACCTCCGCGGAGGGGGTTGGATGGGCCACCTTGAGCACGCCGAAGCACCTGACCGGCCGCATCGAGAAGTACGCAGTCCGTCTTGCTGCCGCCGCCGTCAATTCCCAAGAAATACGACATGGAGGAGAACTCCTTGTTTTTATCGCGCTTCACAGCGCCGCGCTGGCGTTTCCTTGACACTTCGCAGAGCGTGCGGTTAGCATCGCGCCGCTCTTCTTGACGCCACCGGATGCGAATTCATCCCGCCGATCTCGGAATCCTGATTCTTTACCTCGCCGGCGTCACGCTGCTGGGTGCGTGGTTTCGACGCGGGCAGAAAGATGTCCGCGACTACTTCCTGGGCGGTAAATCGGCGCCGGCCTGGGCGCTTGCCTGCTCGATTGTGGCCACCGAAACCTCCACGCTGACCATCATCGGAACTCCGGCCATCGCTTTCGGCGGCAATCTCGGGTTTCTCCAGCTTGTGATTGGCTACCTGGTGGCCCGGGTGATTTTGTGCGTCGTGTTCGTTCCCCGGTATTTCCAGGGTGAATTTTACACGGCGTACCAGCTATTAGAGAAGAGATTCGGGGTGCTAGTCAAGTCGGCGGGGGCAGGGGTCTTTTTGGTTACCAGGGCACTTGCGGAGGGGGTGCGGATCGCGGCCGTGGGGAAGGTTGTAAGCGTTGCGTTTGGGACTGGGAGCCGGACGGCGATCTTGATTGTGACCGTGCTCACACTTTTCTACACGTTTGAGGGCGGATTGAAGGCCGTGATTTGGACGGATGTGATGCAGCTGGCGATCTATCTAACTGGCTCGGCGGTGGCGTTCTGGCTGCTGCTGCACAAGATACCCGGCGGGTGGAGCGAGGTTACTCAAGTGGCGGCGGCTGCCGGAGGGAAGCTGCGCGTCTTCGATTTTTCATTCAGCCTGACGCAAAGCTACACATTTTGGTCCGGCGTGATCGGCGGAACGTTTCTGACTATGGCGAGCCATGGGACGGATCAGACTTTGGTGCAGAGAGTGCTGGCGGCGCGGAATGAACGCGATGGCAAGGTGGCGTTGCTCGGCAGCGGCGTGATTGTGTTCATCCAATTCGCACTGTTTTTGGTGATCGGCGTGATGCTGTTCGTGTTTTATCTGCATGCCGCGCCGGGCGTCGTGCCTTTGGACCACGATCAGATCTTTCCTACGTTTATTGTGAGCGAAATGCCGCCGGGGATTGCGGGCCTGGTGCTGGCGGCGATTTTGGCTGTGGCCATGTCGAATGCCAGCGGATCGTTGAACTCGCTGGCTTCATCGAGCATCATGGATTTCGGCGCGGGCGCGCGGGGCGGCGTGCAGCGATCGCCCGGTGACTTGCTGAAGCGCTCACGGTGGATGACGCTGATCTGGGGAATTGTGCTCGGGAGTTTGGGGCTGGTGCACTGGGGGCCGGTACTTGTGGCTGGATTGACGATTACTTCGATCACTTATGGCGCGATGCTGGGGGTTTTCTTGCTGGGAATTTGGAATCGGCGCGCGAACGCGACCGGGGCGATTGTCGGGATGCTCTTCGGGCTTGGCGCCATGCTGGCGGTGCATCGCTTCACGACACTGGCTTGGACTTGGTACGTGCTTGTGGGGACGGTGGTGACATTTGCCGCCGGATCGATTGTCAGCGCGATTTCAGGTGATGACTTGAAGTCGGAGGCGTGAACGAATGAGCGCGAGTTCCGGAACCAAGCGCCTCGAACTTGTTCGCGGCCTTGGCGTGTGGGCGGCGTCGGCGATCGTCGTCGGCACGATGGTCGGCACGGGAATATTTTTGAAGCCGAGCCAGATGGCGACTGAGGGCGGCTCGGTCAGCGT
The DNA here is from genome assembly GCA_963812645.1 of uncultured Acidobacteriota bacterium. Taxonomy (GTDB): domain Bacteria; phylum Acidobacteriota; class Terriglobia; order Acidiferrales; family UBA7541; genus Palsa-147. The sequence continues at coordinate 1,567,189 of CAWEVU010000004.1, read as the reverse complement.
GGTCTATGCGGCTTGGATCGTGGGTGGATTGCTATCGCTGTTTGGCGCGCTCTCGTTTGCTGAGCTGGGCGCGGCGATTCCCGAGGCTGGCGGGCAGTATGCCTACTTGAGCCGCGGGCTCGGGCCGGTGTGGGGATTTCTTTTCGGCTGGATGCATTCGACGGTGGGAGAATCGAGCTCCGCCGCTTCGATTGCAGCCGGATTTGCGCGATTCTTGAGGGTGTTTGTACCGGTAATCGCGGCGCCGATTTTCACGCTGCATTTCACGGTTCCCTTCTCCGGCAAGCCGTACGAGTTCGCATTCACCTGGGCGCAGCCGGTCGCGGTAGTCGCGCTGGCGATCTTCACGGTCATCAATTATCTCGGCGTTCGCGTTGGCGGCCGCGTGCAAGTCGCGCTGACGGCGATCAAAGTAGCTTCAATTCTTGCAATCGTCGCGGCCGCGTTTGCATTTGGCCATGGCAGCTCTGCGAATTTTCATCCCTTCTGGCCCACCAAATCCGGCATCGCGACGTTCTCCAGTTTTCTCGCAGCCCTCGCCGCGGCGCTCTGGGCTTATGACGGCTGGGAGGATTTGAATCGCGTCGGTTCGGAAGTCCAAAATCCGCAACGGAATTTTCCGATCGCCATGGCGGGCGGGACGATTCTGGTCGCCGGAATCTATCTGGTATTCAGCGCGGTCTGTTTCTACGTGCTGCCGTTCGGCAACGTGGCTGGCTCGCAGCATGTTGGATCGGATGTTGTAGCCAGCTTCGGCGGAAGCAGCGCGGCGCGCTGGTTTACGTTGGTGATGATTGTTTCGGCGCTCGGCACGTTGAACTCATCGCTCTTGAGCGGCGCGCGCGTGCCCTACGCTATGGCCCGCGATGGAGTTTTCTTCCGCGTCACCAGCAGCGTTCATCCCAAATTCAGGACGCCTGCGGGCGCGCTGATATTTCAAGGAATCTTGGCCGGCCTGATGGCGCTGACGGGCACGTTCGAAGAGCTGACGTCGCTTTTCGTTTTCGCAGCGTGGATTTTTTATGCGCTGTCGGTTGTAGCGATGTTCCGGCTGCGGCGCATCGCGCCGGACATGCCCCGGCCGTTCCGAACCTGGGGCTATCCGGTTGTTCCAGCCCTGTTCTTAGTGGGCGCAGCAGCGCTCACATTGAATTTGTGGATTGACCGGCCGCTGCGGTCATCCATCGGTCTCGCGATGATTCTCTCGGGCCTGTTTTTTTATCGCTATTGGAATCGAACGACGAAGCACGAGGGCGGCCGCGAGTCGTGATTCGAGGAAGCAATAGCGGCAGCGAAAGTATTCGCACTTCGGGCGCCGCGCGATTTTAGTGGTACAGCAGATAGTTCTCGCGCATTTTCCGAAACGCGTCGAGTTCCAGCTCCCCGTCGAGAACAATTCGCGCCGGAGCATCGCCGCGCTTGAGACGCTCGATCGTGGCGCCCGAGCCGAGAAGTTCATCAATCTTCTCGAGCTGAAAATTGCCGGGATACATTTTGTGAAGCATCGCAGCGATCTCGAGGCCCATGAGCATCGAATTCAGGCTGGCGCGATCGGTGATTACGAGCGAGATTCCGCCGCACGGTTGCCCAGCATAGAGGCCCGACGTGGGAGTGAATCGCGTGGGAACGAATCGCACGCCGGGGATGAAGCGGCGATTGAGCGCGTCGGCCATCGCCACGGGCTCGATCCACGGCGCGCCGAAAGCCTCGAACGGCGCGTCCGTGCCCCGACCCACAGAGACGCCGGCCGCTTGCAGGATTTCGATGCCCGGATAGAGCAGCGCAGCATTCAGGCTGCGCAAATTCGGCGATGGAGGAATCCACGTTAGGCCCGTTGCTTCGAAGCGGTCTGCCCGGTGCCAGTCTTTCATCGCGATCACGTGAAGGTCCGCACCGATTTTATTTTCGGCGTTGAACATTTGCGCCAGCTCGCCGGGAGTCATGCCGTATCGCACGGGCATTGGAAAATAACCGGTGAAAGATAATTTGTCGCCATCGAGAACGGGCCCTTCGACGCTGACGCCATCGAGCGGATCGGGTCGATCGAGAACGAAGAACGAGATGTGGTGCTTGGCTGCTTCCTCCATCGCATAGGCCATCGTGGTGGTGTAAGTGTAGAAGCGCACGCCGGCATCTTGAATATCGAACACGAGTGCGTCGAGGCCCTTCAGCATTTCGTCTCTCGGCCGGCGCGTCTCGCCGTAGAGACTGAAAACGGGCAAGTCTGTTGCGGCGTCGGTTGCCGATCCGACGCGCTCGTCAGCCTGGCCGGCGAGGCCGTGCTCGGGGCTGAAGATGGCGGCGAGCTGCACGCCCTCCGCGTGCGCGAGCACATCGATCGTGCGCCGGCTGGCGGCATCGACGCCCGTTTGATTGGTAATCAGGCCGATGCGCTTTCCGCGAAGCGGGGCAAATTGCTCGTCTTCGAGCACTTCGATGCCTGTATTCGTGTGATCGCTCGCCGCGAAAATGCCGGCGAGGTCATAGGGCCGGGCGGCGTGAGCGCTGCGATCGAGTTGCGACGATTCTACCTCCCTGCCGCCAATCTGCAGCGCGGCGGCGACCGCGGTTGACACTTTGCTGCGTAAGCTGGAAATCGCCGGACGCCGGTAGGGATGAACGGAATTCGTGAGTAGAATGACGAACGTCTCACTCGTGGGATCGATCCAGATGGATGTGCCGGTGAAGCCGGTATGGCCGAATGAGCCAAGGGGAAAAAATTCTCCGCGCGGCGACGAGTACTGCGAGTCGATGTCCCAACCCAAGCCGCGAGCGGCCGGAATCCACGGTGGCGATTGCGACGACGTCATTTTCTGAATGGAAGCTGGAGAGAGAATCCGCTGCCCATTTGTTCCGAGCAGACTTCCGCCGCTCAGAACCATCGTGCAGAATTTTCCGAGGTCCGAAGCCGTGGAGAAAAGACCCGCGTTGCCTGCGACGCCGCCCATCGCGCGCGCCGTTTGATCGTGAACCGTGCCGCGCAGCAGATGCCCATTTCCCGAGCCCGGCTTTTCGCCCGCAGGCAGATCGATTTCTTCGGTGGGAGCGATGCGGGAAATCCAATCGGCTGGCGGCCGAAATCGAGATTCCTGCATGTGCAGCGGCTCGAAGATATTTCGTCGGGCGTACTCATCGAGTGAAATGCCGGCGGTTTTCTCGACGAGCTGGCCCAGGACAATGAAGCCGGTATCGCTGTAAGTGAAGCGCATTCCCGGAGGAGCTTCCAACTCCTCCTGATTGATTTCGGCGTAGATTGCAGATTCTCCGGAGCGGGCTGCGTCGAGTGGCGGGTCTGGAGCGAGACCGCCGGTATGGGTCAGCAACATGCGGATGGTGATTTGATCTTTGCCGTTTGACGTGAACTCCGGCAGGTAGCCCGAGACGGGATCGTCGAGGCGCAACTTCCCTTCCTCGACGAGCTTCATCACCGACGGTGCCGTGGCGATGACTTTAGTTAGCGAGGCAATATCGAAAATCGTATCGGTAGTCATCGCTTCGCGAGACGGGATCACGGCGCGCATCCCGACCGCCTTCTCGTACACGACTTTGCCGCGATGCTCGACGAGAAGTACGGCGCCGGGAATTTCATCGTGTTCGACGGCGGATTGCAGAATGGAATCGAGGGCCGAAAGATCAAGAGCGCCAGAGTTTGACTGCCCGCGAGACGACGCTGCGGTCAACGCTGCGACGATGATGGACGCGATTAGAAATCGAAGAATCGTCGCTGGGAAGCCTGCGTTGTCTCGCATGGAACCGTGTGCTATATACAGCGAGGCGATGAATGCGTCAATGCAAGCGTCGAATCGTGCAACAATTCAATCATCAATTCAGGCTTCAATTCAGGAACCCGGGCGCGAGTGAATGCGCGGCCACTGGCGTTTCCTGCTATGCTTAATTTTCGCAATGACACTCGCCGGCCGCGCGTCGAAATCCGCCACCGCTAGACCGAAACGCTCCGCAGCGGACTCTCCCTGGGTCGAAAAAACACTAAAAAGCATGTCGCTGCGCGAGAAGCTGGGGCAACTGCTGGTGGTGTATTACTTCGGCGAATTCACTTCGACTGAGAGCGGCGAATACAAAGATCTTGTCCGGCAGGTGACGGAGAATCACGTCGGCGGATTTATTCTGGGGACGAAGCGGCAGCCGCTGGGAATCGAGCGCGGCGGAGTGTACGTTGCGGCGGTGCTGGCGAATCAAATGCAGAAGCGGGCCAAGGTGCCGTTGATCGTTTCGGCGGACTTCGAGCGCGGGACGGCGATGCGGCTCGATGAAGGAACGGGCTTTCCGTACGCGATGGCTGTCGCGGCTGCGGGCAATCCTCAGGACGCCTACACCATAGGCAAAGTCACGGCGCTCGAAGCTCGCGCGGCGGGAATTCAATGGGTGTTCGCCCCGGACGCCGACGTGAACGACAATCCCGACAATCCAATCATTAATGTGCGCTCGTTTGGCGAAGACCCAGTGAGCGTGGCGCGATACGTTTCGGCTTTCGTGCGCGGCGTGCAGGAAAATGGCGGGCTGGCGACGGCGAAACATTTTCCCGGACACGGCGATGTGAGTGTGGATTCGCACATCGCGCTCGCAACAGTTCCGGGAGATCGCAAGCGGCTCGAAAGCGTCGAGCTGGTTCCCTTCCGCGCGGCAATCGCTGCGGGAGTTGGCAGCATCATGACCGGGCACCTTGCTACTCCGGCTTTTGAGCCGGATCCCGAGTTGCCTGCGACGATGTCGCCGCACGTGCTCACGGATTTGCTTCGCAACGAGCTTGGATTCGACGGATTGATCGTCACCGACGCGCTGGATATGGGCGGCGTCACGACCCGTTATCCGCCGGGTGAAGCGGCGGTGCGCGCGATGCTGGCAGGGGTGGACGTGCTGCTACTGTCGCCGACGGTGGATGCGGCGCTCGAGGGTCTGGAAGAGGCGGCGAAAAGTGGGCGTCTTCCGGCCGCGCGAATCGACGAATCGGTGCGGCGAATCTTGCGCGCGAAAGAACGGCTGGGGCTGGCAAAGAACCGCTTCGTGGATGTCGACGCGCTCAACGCGAAATTCGGCAAGCCAGAATTCGAAGCGGCGGCGCAGGATATTGCGGACCGTGCCGTCACGCTGTTGCGTAATGAGGCGCACGCGTTGCCGCTTGACGCGACGAAACCGCTGCGGCTGCTAGTCGTCGCGCTCTCGGGCGATCCCGACGCATTTCCGGGCGCTGACTTTGAAGATGAAATCCGCAATCACGTCGATTCGGTGACTGTCTTGCGCGCCGATACGCAGTTCGCGAACGTACAGTCTTTGAAACTGCCGCCGCCGGAAAGCTACGACGCGGCGGTCGTCGGCATCTGGGTGCGTGTTGCGGACCGCAAAGGCAGCGTCGGGCTGCCGGACGAACAGGCGGCGTTTGTAAATCAAATTCTCGCGTCGCCCAAGCCCGTGATTGTTGCCGGATTTGGAAGCCCCTACGTTATCGAGCGATTTCCCGCCGCGAAAACTTGGGTCGCCGAATTCAGCACGCAGGATGTTTCGCAGCGGGCTGTGGCGCGGGCGATTTTCGGGCAGAACGCGATTTCCGGAAAGATTCCCGTCACGGTCCCGGGCGTAGTCAAGCGCGGCGATGGTATCCCGCTCGATCGCGCGCCGATGACACTCGAGGCAGCGCCCGCCGATATGTCCTCGCGGCTGAGAAATGCTTTCGAGATTCTTGATCGGGGTGTGGCCGATCGCGCCTTCCCCGGCGGCGTGCTGGCGGTCGGATATCGCGACCGGCTGGCCATGCATCCGTTTGGCCGGCTGACTTACGACAAGGGTTCGCCCGCAGTGACGACGGAGACAATCTACGATGTGGCATCCTTGACGAAGCCAATCGTGACGACGACGGCGATCATGATGCTTTCGCAGGAGCACCGCATCGATATCAGCCTGCCGATTTCGCGCTATCTGCCGGAATGGACGCAGGCGGCTGCGACCGATCCGAATCCTTCGTGGCGCGCGAAGGCTACGGTCCGCGATCTGCTGCTGCATATTTCCGGCTTGCCGGCGCATCGCCATTTTTACAAGGAAGTTGACGGCAAGAGTGCCGTTCTAAAGCGCGTGATCGCCGAGCCGCTCGTGAGCGAGCCGGGCATGCACCTCGAATACTCGGATCTCGGATTCATTTTGCTGGGCGAGATTGTCGAGCGACTCACCGGACTTGATCTCGATGCCGTCGCGAAAGATTTGATTTGCGAGCCGCTCGGGTTGGCGAACACCATGTTTTCGCCGCCGAAGAATTTGCGCTCTCGAATCGCCCCGACGGAGAACGACAAGGACTACCGCGAGAGGCAATTGCAAGGCGAGGTGGATGATGCAAATGCCTCAGCGATGGACGGTGTCTCAGGGCACGCCGGCCTCTTCTCCACGGCCGGCGATGTGGCGGCCTTCGCGCAGATGATGCTGAACGGCGGCATCTACGCGCATCACCGGCTGCTGGCGAGAGAGACGATCGAAGAATTCACGGCGCGCGTCAAAATCGGCGATTCCGCGCGCGCGCTGGGATGGGACGTGCCCGTTGCGCCATCGTCCACCGGGCAATTTTTCTCGGCGCACAGCTATGGACACAAGGGCTTTACAGGCACTTCTTTGTGGATCGATCCAGAAAAGGATCTCTTCGTAGTCCTGCTCACGAATCGAGTTTATCCTTCGGCGGACAATATAAAGATTCGCGAAATTAGTCCACGATTGCACGATGCCATCATCGAGGGATTGGGACTCGTTTCCGGCCGCGCCGCCGGGCGATAACTGGCAGGTCACAAATTCCACGTCGCGCGCTCGTTCTACGCCGGGCGCGCCGACTCAAACGCTATAATTCCGATGGTGAAATCCCGCACCGCCAGATTGCCGGAGACGGAACGGCGGAATCCTCGTTCGTCGGGCCTGGACCGCAAGACGACGATTCAGGTCTTGAGGATTCTCAATCGCGAGGATGCGAGTGTGCCGCGAGCCGTCGCGCGGGAATTGCCGGCGATTGCGATGGCGGTGGATAAGATCGTGCTCGCTTTTCGGAAGGGCGGCAGGTTGATTTATGCCGGCGCCGGATCGAGCGGCCGCATGGGGCTGCTCGATGCGGCCGAATGTCCGCCGACTTTTGGCGTTCCGCCGACACAGGTGCAGGCGATTCTCGCGGGCGGGTTGCGCGCGATGACTCACGCCATTGAAGGCGCGGAAGACTCGCCGCGGGATGGCGCGAGACAAATTGCGGCGCGGCGCGTCGGGCCGAACGACGTGGTCGTGGGCGTCGCAGCGACCGGTACGACGCCATTTGTGCTCGGCGCTTTGCGGGAATCGAGGCGTCGCGGCGCTACGACTGTGGCACTTACGGCGAACCGGCGCGCGCCCATCGCGCGTCTCGCGCAGATCGTGATCGCTCCGGCCACCGGCGCCGAGGCGATTACTGGTTCGACGCGCATGAAAGCGGGTACTGCGCAGAAATTGGTACTGAACATGCTCTCAACTGTAGCGATGGTTCGCGCGGGCCATGTTTACGATAATCTGATGATCAACGTTCTCATGACGAATGTGAAGTTGAAGCAGCGCGCGGTGCGAATTCTGGTGGACGCGAGTGGACGCCGGGCGTCGTCAGTGGAACACGCGTTGCGTCAGGCGGGACACGATTTGCGGGCGGCGCTGGTGATATTGAAGGCGGGAGTGGACGCGCAGCAGGCAAAGTGGTTGCTCGCAGCGAGCAAGGGTGATTTGCGGAAGGCGATAGCGACGGGATTGCGATTGCCTCGGGGCAAGGATTTGACTCAAGTGCGCTGAATGTAGGCACTAGAGTCAGGGACGGACATGGATCGCTTCAAAATCGAGGGCGGGCGGCGGCTCGAAGGCACGGTGCGCATCAGCGGCTCGAAGAACGCGTCGCTGCCTGCGATGGCCGCGGCGTTGCTCACCAGCGAGCCTGTCTGCCTGCAGAATATTCCGGCGGTGCGCGACATCATGACGATGGCGAAGTTGCTGGCGCACATGCGGGCGCACGTCGAAAGCCCCGATTTGCCGCCAAGCGAATTCACGATCGCTGCTGAGAAGATTTCACACGCCGAGGCGCCTTACGAACTGGTGAAGACGATGCGGGCGTCCATTTTGACGCTGGGGCCGCTGGTTGCGCGTTTTGGCTATGCGCGCGTTTCGCTGCCCGGCGGCTGCGCTATCGGTGCGCGGCCGATCGACTTGCATATACACGCGCTCGAAAAGATGGGCGCGAAGACCACCATTGATCACGGCTACGTCGAGGCGCGCTGCGACCGGCTGCGCGGCACGCAGATTCATTTCGACAAGGTCACCGTTACCGGCACGGAAAATATTCTGACCGCCGCCGTGCTGGCTGATGGCGAGACCCTGCTCACCAACGCCGCGCGCGAGCCGGAAGTGACGGACCTGATCGATCTGCTCACGAAGATGGGAGCGAAGATTGAAGGCGGCGGTACATCCACGATTCGCGTGCAGGGAGTGGAAAAGCTGCACGGCGCGACGCATGCAGTGATTCCCGACCGCATCGAAGCCGGCACATTTCTCATCGCCGCTGCGATCACCGGCGGCGACGTCAAACTCACGCATTGTGCGCCGCAGCATCTTGCGGCGGTGATTGAAAAACTCGCGGCGTGCGGCGTCGAGGTTAAGAAGGAAGGGTTATCTTGCCTGCGCATTCGCGGGCCGAAGGCCCTGCGAGCTGCGGACGTGACCACCGCGGAATATCCGGGCTTCGCAACGGACATGCAGGCGCAATTCATGACCCTGGCCACGCAAGCCACGGGAAAATCCGTGATCACCGAAACGATTTTCGAGAATCGGTTCCTGCACGCGCTCGAAATGATTCGCATGGGCGCCGACATCACTATCGACGGCCACCAAGCCACCGTTCAGGGACCGACGCCACTCAGCGGAGCTACGGTGATCGCTTCGGATCTGCGCGCCAGCGCCTCGCTGGTGCTTGCCGGGCTTATCGCCTCGAACACCACCTACATCGACCGTATTTATCATCTCGATCGCGGCTACGAACGAATCGAAGAGAAACTGCAGCAACTAGGCGCCAGCATCGAGCGGATTTGAAATTTCAGGCGGGCTACTTCAGTTTCGCGTACTCCGATTTGGCCGCGATCAGAACGGAGATATTCGCGCCGGCATCTTTTCAAGCCGCGCAGCACCTACGCAGGCAATACCCGACTCTAATTCAGTGCTAACGACGCGAACGTGAAAACGGCCTCGCGCAATGCGAGGCCGTCTCACGGCCTAGAGCTAAATCATTCCTGGGCGGTCTGGGTACCAGTCTCTTTTTGCTGCTTTTCGCGCTGTTCCTTGATGAGGGCTTTGCGGCTCAGGCGGATTTTATTTCCTTCGATCGCCAGAACTTTCACCATCACTTGATCGCCTTCGCGCAGGGCGTCGCGCACTGTGCGGATGCGCTGCTCGGCGATTTCGCTGATGTGCAGCAGACCGTCCGTGCCGGGAAAAATTTCGACGAAGGCCCCGAACTCGGCGATGCGCACAACGGTGCCGAGGTAGGTCTTGCCGATTTCCGCCGTTGCCGTCACTTCGCGGATCATTTTCAACGCCTGCTCGGCGGCTTTGCCGTCATTGGCAAAGACGTGGACCTTGCCGTCGTCCATGACGTCGATCTTCACGCCCGTGGCCTCGGTGATAGCGCGGATCTTCTTGCCGCCCGGACCGATCAGGTCGCGGATTTTGTCCGTTGGAATGGAGAGCATGAAGAGATGCGGGGCGTACGGCGAAATTTCCGTCTTCGCGGTCTTGATCGTGGCTTCCATGATGTCGAGGATCTCGAAGCGGGCTTTTTGGGCCTGCGCGAGAGCTTCACGCATCATGTGGATGCTGACGCCGAAGACTTTGATATCCATCTGGAGAGCCGTGATTCCCGTGCGCGTACCGGCTACTTTGAAATCCATGTCGCCGTAGTGGTCTTCTGCGCCGGCGATGTCGGTGAGGATCGCGTAGTTCGAGCCTTCGACGACCAGGCCCATGGCGATTCCCGCGCAGGGCGATTTCAACGGCACGCCGGCATCCATTAGCGCGAGCGAGCCGCCGCAAACCGTTGCCATTGAAGACGAACCGTTCGATTCGAGAATGTCTGAGACGACCCGCATCGCGTACGGAAAATCTTCTTCCGACGGGAGCAGATTCAAGAGCGATCGTTCGGCCAACGCGCCGTGACCAATTTCGCGCCGGCCCGGTCCGCGCAGGAATTTCACCTCGCCCACGGAGAAGGGCGGGAAGTTGTAATGCAGCATAAAGCGCTTGAAGGATTCCTCTTCGAAGAGGAGATCGAGCCGCTGCTTGTCTTCTTTCGTGCCTAGGGTGACCGTTGCGAGCGCCTGGGTCTCACCCCGAGTGAAGAGCGCCGAGCCGTGCACGCGCGGCAGCAAGCTGATCTCGCAGGTGATCTTGCGGATCTGATCGAATGGGCGTGCATCGGGACGCCGCCGGCGAACCAGCATATCGTCGCGGAAAAACTTCTCGCGCAGACGCTCGAACGCGCGCATGGCGAGCTTTAGCTTTTCTTCATCGTCCTCGGGGATGCTGGCCTTGATTTCCTTCTTGATGGCGTCAATTCGGCCGTAGCTCTCGAGCTTCGGATGCTTCGCGGTGTCGAGAGCGTCGTGCAGCCGCTCGCCGAAAATCTTCTCGATTTCGCGGGCGAGATCCTCGTCAAACGCGGGGGGCGTGACGCTCAGCTTCGTTGGCTTTACCTGCGCATGCAGTTCGCGAATCGCGGCTACGATCTTCTTGATCTGCTCATGGCCGAATGCCAGAGCGTCCACGACCGTCTCTTCCGAAACTTCGAGAGCTCCGGCTTCGACCATCACGATCGCTTCATCCGATCCGGCAACCACAATGTTCAGCAAACTTGTCTTCTGATCGGCCACCGTCGGATTGCAAACCAGTTTGCCATCGAGCAGACCCACGCGCACTGCGGCGATCGGCTTGTCGAAAGGAATATTGGAGATAAACAACGCCGCGGCAGATGCCGTGACGCCGATGACATCGGGATCGTTCTCGCTATCGGCCGAAAGCACCATGGCCACGACTTGTGTTTCCGTGGACCATCCTTCCGGGAAGAGCGGGCGCAGCGGCCGGTCAATCAGCCGCGAAGTCAGGATTTCGCGCTCCGAGGGGCGCCCTTCTCTTTTGAAGAATCCACCGGGTATTTTTCCAGCGGAATAGGTGTACTCGCGATAATCCACGGTCAACGGCAGAAAGTCTTTTTCCGTCGCTTTGTTGTCCATGCACGCGGTGGCCAGGAGCACCGTATCTCCGTAGCGGGCCACCACAGCGCCATGCGCTTGCTTTGCAATTTTGCCAGTCTCAAACGTCAGAATTCTTCCGCCGATTTCCACGCTCACTTGATGAAACATATTCTTTGCGATCCTCCGCGCCAGGAACCGTCCGGGCGCATTTCGAATCTGAAGGAAATTCTTCCGTCAGTGTAGGAAGAGTGCGAAGCCGAGAAGCGGTGCGGAATGCGTCTAGCTCAGGGCGCTCTGCAAATACACCTGCGCCTCGTGCGGATGCATGCCGGACACGACTGCGATGCGATTCGAGAGGCAGTTGCGGTCGAAGCCGCTCAGGTGAGCCGCGCTATTTGCGCAAACTAAGCCGTTCAACAATCTCGCGATACCGATCCGGGTCGCGACGATTCAAGTAATCCAGCAACCGCCGGCGCTTGTTGACCATCATTATCAACCCGCGGCGCGATGCGTGATCCTTGACGTGGGAGCGAAGGTGCGTGGTCAAATAGTTGATACGTTCACTCAGCAGGGCGATCTGCACTTCCGGAGAGCCTGTATCTTTGGTGTGCTGGCGGAACTGCTCCATCACTTCAACTTTGGCCTCGCTCAAACGCATTCCCCTTTCTAGGACGTCGCTACCCCTGTGCGCTGTTCGTCTCTTCGTCTACCATTTCAGCGTAGCACACACACTTTGCGCGCGCCAAGCAACATTTTTTTGAAAACGGGAGCGGAAATTTTTACTCGGGTTCGGCTGCGCGCGCCGATTTACGACTTCGGCGTGCTCACCAGCGATAGGAATTCATCGCGCGTCTGTTTGTTCTCGCGGAAAGCGCCGAGCATGGCGCTGGTCATCGCTGAGGAGTTCTGTTTTTCGACGCCGCGCATCACCATGCAGAGATGGCGCGCCTCGATGATCACGCCGACGCCTTCGGGACTGAGTTTTTCCTGGATGGCTTTGGCGATTTGGCTCGTGAGGCGCTCCTGAATCTGCAGCCGACGCGCATACATGTTCACCAGGCGCGCAATTTTGCTCAGGCCGATCACTTTTTTTGACGGAATGTAGGCCACGTGGCATCTCCCGAAGAACGGCAGCAGGTGATGTTCGCACATGCTGAAAACTTCGATGTCCTTTACCACGACCATCTGGTCGTAGCACACACTGAAGACCGCGCCGTTGAACAATTTCTCCGGATCCTGGCGGTAGCCGCTGGTTAGAAACTGTAGCGCCTTCGCGAAGCGCTCCGGAGTGTGGCGCAAGCCCTCGCGGTCGGGGTCTTCGCCGAGCTGGACCAGGATTTTGCGAACTAGATCGGGAATCGTCTCGGTCGATTGCTGCACGGAAATGATGGTCTCGATAGGTTCTTTCACGGGAGAGGGCCTCCTGAAGTTTCACGATCGTATTCAAAGCTGTTCAAGCTGGTTTCCTGAATGCGGATGCGTTCGAGCCGCGCTGCTGGAAAATTCTCGAGGCGGCGAAAAATCTCGCGGCAGACATTCTCGGTGGTCGGCACGATTTTCTGAAACGCCGGAACCTGCTCGTTGAGATACGTATGGTCGAAAGCGTCGAGCACTTCGCGCTTCACGAACGAATCGAGGTCTGCGAGATTCGCGATCATCCCTGTTTCCGGATCGACAGGGCCGCTCACGGCCACCTCGACAATATAGTTGTGCCCGTGGCCGTAGGGATTGTTGCACTTGCCGTAGGCCCGCCAATTTTCATCCTCGCTGAGCTGCGGGCTGTGCAGCCGGTGCGACGCCGCAAAGGCATACGTGCGATGAAGTGTCAGCTTCATGCTGTGCCGTTCCGGGTGCAATCGACGAACAAGTCCGGCGATTCGTAGAGCCGCACACGATCGAGCTGGCCGCGTGTGATTTTCGGCTCGAGCAAGTTCCAGATCAGGCGCGCAATGTTTTCGCATGTCGGAATCTGTCCGGCCAGCTCCGGAACCTCGTAATTGAGGAAGCGGTGATCCATGCGCTCGATAATCTCGCGCTGCAGAATCTCCTTCAGCTCCTTCAAATCGAGCACCATACCTGTGACCGGATCCGGTTCGCCGGCCACCGTGACTTCGAGAACGTAGTTGTGCCCGTGGCCATGCGGATTATTGCATTTGCCGAAGATTCGCTGGTTCTCCTCCGGCGAGAGCTTTGGATTGTTGTACAAATGCGCCGCCGAGAATTCGATCTTGCGCGTAATCCGGATCATCGCGTTCCCGCCGGGTAGCGTCGTCCCTTCCAGCCCACCGTGCCGCGCACATGTTTCCAATATGACGCAGCCAAAACAACCGCATAGAGGAGACTGGCGGGCACATAGAATTGGATGAGCGAGAGCGGATATCGATTCTGTCTCAGCCAGCGCCCATAGCGCAAATGTCCGGAAGCAGACACGATCAGCGGCGCGGCAATCAAAACCCAACGCGCACTGCCCGTCGCAGCCAATCCGCAAACGAACAGCGCAATTTCCAGCCCTGGAAACGTCTCGAGAATCTCGCGCACGAATGAGCCCGCCGTGCCTCCCATCAGCTCGAAGAGGTTCTTTGTCCAGCCCTGCCACATCGCGCCAAACGTGCGATACATCCGCGTGCGCACAATTCCCTGCCCCGGTCCGAAGAAAATATTTCGCCCGCTCGACTTCACCAGCCGCGCCAGCGCCACGTCTTCCAGCACGCGCGCGCGCACCGCTTCATGCCCGCCGATCGCATCGTAAGCATCGCGGCGGATCAGCAGAAATTGCCCGTTCGCAGCCGCATCCTGCAGTCCCGGATTATTCACGCGCTCAAAGGAATATCGCTCGGCCAGCCGCGAATAAACGAACGGAATCAAAATTTCTTCTCCCAGCGTATCCAGCACTTGCTCCGGCGAGTAAGAGACCAAGCTTGACGCGTGCTCTTCCGCGTCCGCAAGCGCCTGCCACGCCGCTCCAAGATACAATTCGGTATCGGCATCAACGAACAGCAGCCACTCGCAAGTCGCGGCACGCGCTCCGACAGCCGCCGCGTAGTTCTTCCCCACCCAGCCAGCCGGCAACTCGCGAATGTCCATTACGCGCAATTTCGGAACGCGTCCCTGAAGCTCGGCCAAAACCTCCCCCGTGCGATCCGTCGAGCCGTCGTTCACCACGATAATTTCGCTCACTTCCGCCTGCCCATCGAGCGACTCGACAGCCCGCGCAATGTTCAACTCTTCGTTGCGAGCCGGAATGATTGCCGAAATCATGCGTAATTTTCTCGCGGCGGGTCAGGAAAGGATTCGCCAGTTATTCACAATCACAGGTATTATAGTGTCCGTGGCGAGTACTCTGAAGCGGAATATCCTGACGGTCGTGGTCCTGGTCTTCATCCTGGGACTGGTCATGTCCTTTGCCACGCCGGAATACCGCCAGGGCGAATCGAGCCTCGCCGGCCGCACCGCGCACGACTTCGAATTCATTCTCGACGGCAAAATGACGCACCTCTCCGACCTGCGCGGGAAGGTCGTGGTGCTGAATTTCTGGGCCACTTGGTGCCCACCGTGCGTCGAAGAGACGGCATCGCTCAACACGCTGCAGGCGCAAATCGCGTCGCAAGGCGGAGTGGTCCTCGGCGTCAGCGTTGACGAAGACGCCTCAGCTTACGAAAGATTCCTCACCGACAATCACGTCTCTTTTCCCACCTATCGCGACGCGACGAAGAAAATTGCCGCTAGCTACGGGACGCACATGTATCCCGAAACTTACCTGATCGATCGGCATGGCAAATTCGCGCGCAAGATCATCGGGCCGCAAGCGTGGGATGAGGGCGATATTCTGTTGTATGTGCAAAGCCTGCTGATCCAGAAATAACTCCGCCGTAACAAAACCGCATTAGCGAATCCTATCTACCTGCCGGCGCTGTGCTGAACGACGCTGTGCTTGCGGCTGTAGCCGAAATAGATTGCCAGGCCGATCACCAGCCAGACGACTAGCCGCGCCCAATTCGACCAGCCCAGGCCGGACATGAGGAACAGATTGGTGAGAATTCCGAGGACCGGAACCAGCGGCACCAGCGGCGTCTTGAATGGCCGCGGCACAAACGGCTGTGTCCGCCGCATAATCAAGATTCCGCCGCACACGATCACGAAGGCGAAGAGCGTCCCAATGCTAGTCATCTTTCCAACCACCGAAATCGGCGCGAACGCCGCGAACAATCCCACGAACAGCATCAACACCAGATTGCAGCGCCACGGCGTCCGGAACTTCGGATGCACGCTGCTGAATAGCGGCGGCAGCAGACCGTCGCGCGACATCGTATAAAACACACGCGACTGCCCCAGCAGCATAACCAGCATGACGGAAGTCAACCCCGCAAGCACCGCCAAGTTCATCGCCGTGCTCAGCCACGGGATCGGAATGCGCGTGAGCGCAATCGAAAGCGGCGCGGCAACATTAAGCTCTTTGTAGTTCACCACGCCGGTCAAAACGTACGAGTACAGAACGAAAAGCACCGTGCAAACGAGCAACGAACCAATGATTCCGACAGGCATGTCCCGTTGCGGCCGCTTGGCTTCCTGCGCCGCAGTCGAGACGGCGTCAAATCCGATATATGCGAAAAAAATCACGCCGGCGCCGCTTACAATCCCGCTCCAGCCGAATTCCCCGAACAGCCCCGTGTTCGGCGGAATGAAGGGAGTGTGGTTCGCGGGGTTGATGAATTTCCAGCCGAGAGCAATGAACACCACCACAACCGATACTTTCAGGAACACGATCAGGGTATTGACGCCGGCCGATTCGCGAATTCCCAAGATCAGAATCACCGACACAATCACCACAACCAAGACGGCCGGCACGTTGATGATGCCGTGTACCACCGTTCCGTCCGTCAGCGTGATCGGCTGAAACGGCGACGCGATGAATTTTGCCGGGAAATCAATACCGAAATTGTGCAGCAGCGCGATCAGAGTTTGCGACCAGCCGATCGAAACTGTCGCGGCGCCCACGCAGTACTCGAGCACTAAGTCCCAGCCGATCATCCAGGCAATCAACTCGCCCATCGTGGCGTAGGCGTAGGTGTAGGCGCTACCCGCGATGGGAATCATCGTTGAGAATTCGCTGTAGCACAGCCCCGCAAAAACGCAGCCGATGGCAGCGAAAACGAATGAAATTACGATGGCCGGGCCCGCCGCGGTCGCAGCGGCAACTCCGGTCAGCGTGAAGATCCCCGCGCCGATCACCGCGCCGACGCCCAGGGCGATGAGAGAAAATGGGCCGAGCGACCGCCGAAGCTGATTCTCGCGCTCCGACTCTTTCATCAGTAAGTCGATCGTCTTTACCGCAAACAAACTCATAGAATTCGTCGCCTGCTGTGAACGATTGGATTCAATTCAACCCGCCGCGGCCAAACGTCATCCGCCCCAAACAATGCGCGGAATATATCAGCAATCCCCCGCGACGCAAGCGAGAATCCTCTTCTACCTGATCTGAGCTCCCCCACGCCTCCCCTCGACCAGCCGCGGGATGCTTCCGGTCCGCTCTCAACGTAAATCCGCCGCGCTCCACACTCCGGCTTTCTTAGGGCGCCACTGAAACGCCTCTCTGGGACGCGCCGTCAAATATGCTGAGCGTCCCTGCGAACAGATTGTTCCTCAGCAGGCCACGAGGTCACGACATTGATGCCCAGCAGACGCGCCCGCACTCTAATCCTTTCAGTGTCAGTGTTGTTCGCCGTGTGTCTAACGCAGTTGGGAGCCAGCGGAAGACTTTTCCTGTTTCCAATGCAGTCCGAGCATGTACGTGAGGCCTATTTTCTCGGCCGCTCGATGAGCACGAGCAAGCTGGATGCGTTCTTGAGCAGCTACGTACGCATATTTCCGATTCCGCTCACGGGACCGTCCGTCCAATCGATCGAGTTCCGGACGCCCTACGATTTAGTGGTGCAACGCACGATGGAACGCAACTTCAATTACAGCGCTCAGGACGCCCAACGGGACTACTCAGCGCATCCCGGTCTCGTCCTCGTGCACGTCGTCGTTTGGGTCACCCCTATCGCGACACAAGTCGCTGGCCCCATCCCCGGCGTCCGGATTACCAACCGCCCTACGGGCACTGAAAACCAAGCGGCTGGAGAATTCCCCGATTCCTGGTACGGCTTTCACTTTAAGGTCGCCCAGGATAAAAGGCTCGAAGCGAAGAAGCTGACTAGCTCGAATCTGATGCTTTTCGGAGCGGATGAAATCACCGAAGCGTGGGGCATTGACCTTGAGTTCGATGCTGCGCAATTTTCCGCCACTCCTGTCTCAATTGATGTCACCGCACCGGATGGCAAGACAGTCCACGCTGCATTCGATCTCGCCAAGCTGAAATAATCGCGCAGGCTCCCCTTCAGGTCACGTGAGGCTCGGACAACCGGCATGGCGAGCCCCCACAGGCTCACGGGCTGTCCACTTGCTAGCATTCTTGGATCGATGTATTATACCCCTAGGGGGTATCTGGGATGAAACAAGGTATGGTAGCGGCGTGCGGTTGCGAAGCGCAGTTGCGACCAAAGAAGGCTGCCGGCGTTGATCCCGAAATCAAACGGGCGAATCTTCACCGGCTGCGGCGCATTGAAGGCCAGATCCGCGGCTTGCAGCGCATGGTCGAGGAAGACCGCTATTGCCCCGACATTCTCGTCCAGCTTTCCTCTGTCCAGGAAGCTCTTCGCGCCGTGGGTCAGGGTCTGATGCGGAATCACCTCAGCCATTGCGTCGCGCAGGCGGTACGGAAAGGTACAAAAGTCGAAGCGGAAGCCAAGTACGACGAGTTGCTGCAATTGATCTACACGCACGCCCGATGATGTTGACGAGCCAGACTGCAAGAAATGATTTTGTTCCGCAGATTTGAAGCTAAAGAATGGACTCCATGATGGATAGCGGCAAAGTTGTCGCGAAGGCCGAAACAGATCCAGTGTGCGGAATGAGCGTACAACCGAATCGCGCGGCTGCCTATCGCGAATACACCGGCAAGACGTACTACTTCTGCGCACAGGGCTGCGCGAAGAAGTTCGATGCGGCACCGCAGAAATACTTGGGCTTCGAGGCCGTACCCGGCAACGATCCCGCAAGCACAGCGGCACGAACGCCGGCTCACTCGCCCGATAGCCTGAGTTCGTCGAATTCATATACCTGCCCGATGCATCCGCAGATCGTGCGGCCGGGTCCGGGCTCGTGCCCGATCTGCGGCATGGCGCTCGAGCCGCGCACAGCGACGGCCGAAGAAGAGGAAAATCCCGAGTTGGCGTCGATGTCGCGGCGTTTCTGGGTTTCGGCCGCGTTGGGTCTGCCCGTCTTCCTGCTGGGAATGTCGGATCTTCTCCCGGGCCAACCCATCCAGCATTTGCTCTCGATGCGCGCCATATCCTGGATCGAATTCGTGCTCGCCGCTCCCGTGGTGCTTTGGGGCGGCTGGCCATTCTTCGAACGCGCCTGGGATTCGCTGGTAAATCGCAGCCCGAATATGTTCACGCTGATCGCGCTCGGCACCGGCACTGCGTTTCTCTACAGCGTGGCCGCGCTTCTCTTCCCCGGCATTTTTCCAGATTCGTTTCGAACGAGCGGCGGGGACGTGCCGACTTATTTCGAAGCCGCGGCGGTGATTACTGCATTGGTGCTTCTGGGGCAAGTTCTGGAGCTGCGCGCGCGAAGCCGCACTTCGAGCGCGATTCGAGCGTTGTTGCGGCTCGCGCCCAAGACGGCGCGGATCGTGCGCGCCGGCGGAATCGAAGAAGACATTCCGATAGAGAACGTCACGGTGGGCGAAACGCTGCGCGTTCGGCCGGGCGAAAGAATCCCCGTGGACGGAGTCATCTCCGAGGGATCGAGTTCCGTAGATGAAGCGATGATCACCGGCGAGCCAATCCCAGCGGAGAAATCCGCAGGCAGCCGCGTAACAGGCGGAACGGTGAACGGCACAGGCAGCTTTCTGATGCGTGCGGAGCGCGTCGGGGCCGAGACGGTGCTCGCTCAGATCGTACGCATGGTGAGCGAGGCGCAACGAAGCCGCGCGCCCATTCAGCGCCTGGCTGATGTCGTAGCGTCGTATTTTGTTCCTGCGGTAGTCGCTGTGGCAGCGCTATCTTTCGTTGCGTGGGCGGTGTGGGGCCCGTCGCCGCGATTCGCGCATGGACTGGTGAATGCCGTCGCGGTGCTGATCATCGCGTGTCCATGCGCACTGGGCCTCGCCACGCCGATGGCCATCATGGTCGGCACTGGCCGCGGCGCGACTGCGGGCGTGTTGATCAAGAATGCGGAGGCGCTCGAGACCCTCGAAAAAGTGGACACGCTAGTCGTGGATAAGACCGGAACGCTGACGGAAGGACGGCCGCGCGTCACAAAGGTCATGCCGGCTGCCGGCATGACCGAGGACGGCGTCCTGCGGTTGGCGGCATCACTCGAGCGCGGGAGCGAACACCCGCTGGCGGCTGCGATTCTGGACGCGGCGACGGGTCGAAAGATCGCATTGCCAGACGTCCACGATTTTCGCGCGATCGCGGGCAAAGGTGTGACCGGCATCATCGAGGGCAAACCTTTGGCTCTGGGAAATGCAGCACTGCTTGTAGATCTCGGAATCGCGTCTCCGGAGTGGAGCGAGAAGGCAGAGGCGCTTCGCCGCGAAGGCAGCACGGTGATGTTCGTAGTCGCGGACCGCTCGCTGGCCGGAATCATCTCGGTGGCGGATCCAATCAAGGCCTCGACGCCCGAGGCCATTGAGTCGCTGCATCGCGAAGGGATACGCATCGTAATGCTGACGGGTGACAGCGGGACGACGGCGGATGCCGTCGCGAAGCGGTTGAACATCGATCAAGTATTTTCGGAGATTTTGCCGGCGCAAAAGGCGGAGATCGTCAGCAGGCTCAAGAGTGAAGGACATTCCGTAGCGATGGCGGGCGACGGAATCAACGACGCGCCGGCGCTCGCGGCGGCCGACGTGGGGATTGCGATGGGCACGGGCTCAGACGTTGCGATTGAGAGTGCGGGGATTACTCTGGTGAAGGGCGATTTGCGCGGAATCGTCCGCGCGCGGAATTTGAGCCGCGCAACGATGCGCAATATCCGCCAGAACTTATTCTTCGCGTTCGTTTACAACATTTTGGGCGTGCCGATCGCGGCGGGCGCTCTCTATCCGTTCTTCGGACTTCTGCTCAGCCCGATCATCGCAAGCGCGGCGATGACCTTCAGCTCCGTCTCTGTAATCGCCAACGCCCTGCGCCTGCGGCACGTTGATTTGTAAAGCGCCCCAATTTCAGGGACTGCCAAGTCCGTCTGACAACAAGGATATTGCGGTCTTATCGTAGGGCCCGTGCTTCAGCCGGGCCTCTTCGTGCACAGACGAGGCAAAAGGCTCGCAACTGCCGATTCGACCACTCTCGCTAATGACACGACGCGGCGTGCTGCCATATAGCCATGAACAACACTAGTGCTCGGCCCGGCTGAAGCGCGGGCCCTGAGCGTACTCGTCCGTGCGCTCACGCGTGCGTAGAGTCCTAATTCGAGATCGCTTGGGACTCTGCACGAGGTGGGAGCCCCCGCATTCATTCGGGGGAGGAGCGCTTCAGCGCCTTTTGCGTCCCGATGGTTTGTATCGCGAAGCGCTCCGAAGAAGCTTCGCCTCTGTCTTTCGGTGGGCCTGTCCTCCGTAACCTTGGCGTAGGAGGAAGCCCCCGCATTCATGCGGGGGAGGAGCGCTTCAGCGCTCCGAAAAGAGGCGCCCTTTTTTAGCGATGCGCTTTAGCGCTGGGCAGTTCGGAGCAAGCCCGTCAGGAAGTTCCACACGGAAGCTTGGCCTTCAAAATCCCATCTCGAAATTAGGACACTACCTACGCGCGAGCCGGCGCAGCGCCGAGCTCTCGCACTTGCTATAATTGCACCCATGACTTACATGACCGTGACCTACGAACTGCAACGTGCACTGAAGTCCGAACAATTCCGCGCCCTCGGCCAATTCGCAAATACCTACGGCCTGCAACGCTTCCGCCTCGAGGAAGACAAGAATTTACTGCATTTCGATTACGATGCGTCGCGCCTGAAAGAGCTTGTAGTCGAAGATGTCCTGCGCCGCGCGCGCATCCCGGTTCTTCGCCGCGTCCCGCCACCCACTGCCAGCTAGCATCAAGAATTCCGAATCGCTCGCAATCTGCGGCGCACTTCGCCGGCCGTAGGGGCGCTCGCTTGTTTACCCTGAGCTTCGAAGGGCTGCGCCCTCCCTCCGTCGGTGCGCCACTGGCGTCACCCGCCGGAACCGTGTCTCGCAAAATTTAATTAGAAGACCGAGATCAGCGCTGGGCGACTTGTCCTTTACCCGCAATCGAACAGCAAAATCGAACGTCGGCATAAGTCACTCAAAAGGGAATGCATCCGCCCCGGCACGCCGCTTTCGCTCGAAGATGCGCGCCGTTTGGTGGAGGGTTACGTGGAGGATTACAACAACGTGCGTTTGAACAGCGCCATCGGATACATCACGCCGAAGGACATGCTCGCCGGGCATCAGCAGGAGATTCAGACCGAGCGGGATCGGAAGCTGGAGGCGGCGCGGAAACAGCGGCAGATTCGTCGCCAGCAGGCCGCGTGACGGACGAAACGGATTACTTCCGGCTTGCCGGCAATACGTCCGGAATGTGAACTCGGCTTGGGGTGCATGTACTCCAGCCCCTCTGCCCGCTTCCCGGCGCTCCACACATTTCAAGCCTTTGGGAGTACTGAAAAGCCCCCACGCAACAACGGCTTGCGAGGCGCCCTCGCGGTCGAGTGACCCAATACCTCTAGTATCCGGTGTGACAGAGAATGGGAGCGGTTCAAAAGGATTAAACGCCGTATAATCTCGTGCGCGCAATTGGAGAGCAGAACATATGAACGTACAAGAACAAATCAAGAAGTATATTACCAGCCAACCGGAGCCAAAACGCAGTGACATGCGAGAGTTGCATCGGCTCACACTTCAAGTGTCACCAGAATGCAAATTATGGTTCTTCGATGGTAAAGACAGCGAAAATCATACTGTTTCCAACCCTACGATTGGATATGGATTTCACACAATAAAATATGCCGATGGAAAAAGTAGAGAGTTTTTTCAAATTGGTGTGAGCGGAAACAAAACCGGAATCTCTGTCTATATTCTTGGTCTAAAAGATAAGAAGTACTTAGCCAAGACGTATGGAAAGAAACTAGGCAAGGCGAGCGTGACCGGATATTGCATGCGGTTTAAAGCTCTAAAGGATATAAACATCGATACGCTTGAAGCGGCAATACGATATGGGCTTGCAGCTCAGAATGAAAAAGGCAAGCTGATGAAATAATTCCACTGTTAAAGGCAAACGGTTATCGATCTAAAGGCGCTCCAGTATACGACCTGTACAGCCCTGGCCCGCGCCACGAAGCCATTCTCTATGAAACGCGTCTCCCGCAATAGTCGTGCGGCTCTCTGTCAGCGCTTCTTGCCTTTCTCTGTTTGCCGTTGCCCACTGCGGAAGTATCACGCTAGTGCTTAATCGGACGCGCGTTTTCGCGAAAGGGTTGGGGCAGGCAGGGTGTTCTTCGCGCGTTCGATTAAGC
This sequence comes from uncultured Acidobacteriota bacterium, assembly GCA_963812645.1. Lineage (GTDB taxonomy): Bacteria > Acidobacteriota > Terriglobia > Acidiferrales > UBA7541 > Palsa-147. The sequence continues at coordinate 1,544,378 of CAWEVU010000004.1, read as the reverse complement.
CGTTAGAAGGAAGCCGCCCGTGGTTGCGGCGGACGCGGGCCCTATGGAGATTGAATGGGTGGAGACAAGGGTGTTGAAGGTTGCCAAGGTCGTGCGGCAGAGCACGGCAGAAGACTTCGGGAGCGGACTAACGAGAGAGAGTATGGCGGAGACAACGCTGAGGAGATTGGAAAAAGAGATTTGTTGCGAGGCAAGACGCAAGGGTACGGAGCACGGCGAAGCGTGCGAGGAATCCCGAGCTTGGGAGAGCCGTGTCATGCTGCAGCGGTGACCGGTGGCGGAGCACGAAGTTGGATTTCTGCGGTCGTGAGCCTTGCGACGACCGCCATCGGTCCACCACACATAGGGCAGCGCCAGAGATCGTTCGGGGGAGAGGCGTGTTGATTGGCATGTGGTTGCTGTGCTGCACCGAGTGAGTGAAAACAAAGCGGCAGGAGCACGGCGCGACTGCGGTTGGCGAGGAAACCGAAGTTGCGGATACGGACGAAGCCTTTGGGAAGCAGGTGCAACAGGAAGCGTCGCAGGAACTCGTCGATCGGTAAAGTCATGAGCTTCTGTTCGTTGTTGTGAGCAGAGTCCCGCCAGCGGAAGGTGACTTTCCCGTCAGTAAACGAGACCAGGCGATGGTTGGAGATGGCCACGCGATGAGTGTATCGGCCCAGATATTGCAGCACGTATTCGGGACCGCCGAAGGGGCGTTTGGCGTAGACCACCCAGTCCTTGCGGAACAGCAATCGCAGCCACGCAGCGAAAGGTTTCGGCTGGGCGAGTGGAGCGAGATTTCCATGGAAGTTCAGTCGGCCATTTTGGAGCGCCTGCTTGAGACCAGCGACGAACTTGCCGCGAAAGACTCTCGAGAGCACCTTGAGGGGAAGAAAGAACCGGTTTTGTGATTTCACCCAATGGGTGTGATCGGGACTCAACCCACCGGCGGGAATGACGCAATGCACATGGGGATGCAGGGTGAGCTTCTGACTCCAGGTGTGCAGCACGCTGAAGAAACCGATTTCTGCACCGAGATGTTTGGGATCGCGCGCGACTTCGAGAAGAGTTTCCGCACTGGCGCGAAGCAGCAGGCCATAGATGAGTTTCTTATTCTGCAGCACCAAGGGCGCTAGCTGCGCCGGAAGCGTGAAGACCACGTGAACGTAGCGCGTCGGCAGAAGTTCCTTTTGACGCGCGGCGATCCAACGGTCGCGGGCCGCGGTCTGACACTTCGGGCAGTGGCGGTTTCGGCAAGAGTTGTAAGAGATGGCGCGATGCCCGCAGCGAGTGCACTGATCGAGATGCCCACCGAGTGCGGCGGTACGACAGCGCGCAATGGCCAGCAGCACTTTGACGTGCTTCCAGCGGAGCCACTGGCGATTTCGCTCGAGAAATGCAGTTCCCGCGCTGCGGATAAGATCGGCCACCTCGAAGGGCGGCCGATTCATCTACTCTTCCCGCGGTAACTCGCTTTTCAGTTGGAGCGAGTCCAGAGGACTCGCCGTCGCTTTCAAGTGACGTTCGGAGACATGCAGGTAGACGGTAGTTTCTTTCAGATCGTGATGGCCTAACAGGATCTGAATGGTGTAGAGATCGGCGCCGGCCTCGAGTAGATGAGTGGCGAAGCAATGGCGCAGCGTATGTGGATGGACGGCTTTTTTCAGGCCCGCGCGCTTAGCGGCTTGCTGGCAAGCGTGACGCGGCGTTTTCGTATCGATGGGGTGATCACCGGTATGCCACCGGTTGCCTGGGAAGAGCCAAGCACTGGGTTTTCGCCGCAAGCGGTGCCAGTGTTTGCGCAGTTCCTCGAGTAGCTTGGGGCTGAGCATCACATCCCGATCTTTGCCCCACTTGCCGCCTCGGACGTGAATCACCATGCGCTGGCTGTCAATATCGCTGACCTTCAGGCGCGTCAGCTCTGCGCACCGCAAGCCGGTCGCGTAGAGTGCTATCAGCAGAGTTCGATGAAAAGCAGTGCCGGCGGCATCGATCAGTCGTGCGACTTCCTCCTGACTGAGGATCGTTGGGATGCGACGTTGCTTTTTGGGATAGGGAGTTTCCGCGACGCTCCAGGCTTTTTTGAGAGTCTTGGTGTAGAAGAACCGCAAAGCCGAGAGGCGGTTGATCACTGTACCCGGTGACAACTTTCGCTTTTGAAACAGCTCGGCCTGGTATTCGCGAATGTGCCGAGGACCCAAACGGTCCGGCGGGCAGTTGAATCGCCGAGCAAAATCTTCGACTGTGCGGATGTAGTGGCGTGTGGTATCTTGCGAGTAATTACGGCGCTGGAGTTCTTCCAGCATCATTTTGCGAAGTCTGGTCATAAGGACCTCCTTATGACCCGACAACTTACTTCAGCCGTTAGCCATAAACTGCTCCGTTCACCTCACGCGCAGCGTCTGCCGCCGGGCGGCTTCGTTCTGACGGGCAATCCGGGAGTTGAGGCCAATAGACGTGTGGGGCTACGATGACCTTGCCCGAAAGGGCGAATTACTCACTAACGGAAAGCGCCCTCTCTCGATTTCCGGCTGAACCAGCACATCCGTACCTCCAGATTTAGTTCCAGCCCATTCGTACCATCGCCAATACGTCAATATATCCTCACAATAAACGCGCGGCCGTGCAGCGCGGCAACAGAAGCGCACCGACTGAGGTTCGCGCCTAGCCAGATTCGCGGCGAGGCGCCAGCACGATTACGCCCTCGGGAAAAAAGGAGCGCAGTCAACAAACAATCGGGACACCAAAATATTGTTGCCCGGCGTAAATCACTCATTTTAAAGGAACGGCACAACAAACAATCGGGACACATGACACATAACGGGAGCGCCGATGGCTGCGACAGCAGGGGAGATAAGACGTCGCAGGAGTCGCAAGCACACTCGCGAGGCGAGAATGATCAAAGCCTCAAAAGATAGGACCCCGGTTAACAAACAATCGGGACACGCAAATATTGTTGCGGGACGTAAATGACTGATTTTAAAGGACAGGCACATCAAACAATCGGGACACATGACACCTATGGGGAGCGCCGGTAACTGCGACGGCAGGAGCGAGAAGACGTCGCAGGAGTCGCAAGCCCACTCGCGAAGCGAGCGCGAGCAAAGCTCCGAAGGAAAAAGGAGCAGTCAGCAAACAATCGGGACACCAAAATATTGTTGCCCGGCGTAAATCACTGATTTTAAAGGACAGGCACATTAAACAATCGGGACACATGACATATAAGGAGAGCGCCGGTGGCTGCGGCAGTTGAAGCAACGGGACGTCGCCAGAGTTGCAAGCCGACTCGCGAAGCGAGTGCTAGCAATGCCCTCTAGGGAGAAGGAGAAGCTAGCAAACAATCGGGACACGCAAATATTGTTGCTGAACGTAAATGACTGATTTTAAAGGAGCGGCGCCTCAAACAATCGGGACACAGACACGGCACAATGAGAATCGATCATCGAGAACCGCGGAGCGAAGAAGGGCCTAAAAATAGAAGGGGCTCCCGCTTGGGATCGGGAGCCCCAATAGGTCGCGTTCCGGTGACCCGGCCTAGGCGTGACCGAGTCATGGGGTCATCCATCCTAGCTTCCCTCTCAGAGGCAGGTGGGAACGACCCACGTGGCCTTGTGAGCAAGCCCCTTCCTCCTCACTCACTCGACCTTGCGGATCGTGTGGAACGCAACCCGCGACCCTTGTCAATGCAAACGAAAGGCCCAAAGCGCGCGCTGCTGCCGGAGCTGAATTTCATTGAGTTTACGGGAGTTAGCCGACCGGGCAGAGCGCCGCGCGCGCGGGTGGCGTGCCGATCCGGGAATCGCCGTCCCAACGAGGAAAAAGCTCCAAATGGACTGCGTAACCGGACTTCAAGTGCCCCACAAGATACCTTGGCGGCGCATGTCCAAGAGAAAGACTACGAATTTCGGGCGGAACAATTTCTCGCGCCGGGCATCCTACCTGGAGTAGCGCCAACGGTGTTCGTTTGCTGAATCGCGCGCCGCTGGCCGCTTGGAGATTGCAGGAGTGTGGCTCATAATTGTGGATGATCATTCGGTGCTGAGATGACGCGACTCGGAGTATTCCTGGCTGCTATTTGCGGCGTGCTTGCTTTGCTCGCGGCTACGTTTGCGGGCGTGCGCGCGAGCCACAAGACTGCCTCTCCCAAGCAGGCGGCCGAGATGTCGTCGTATGCCGCCGTGAAAACCGCGGCGCCGCACTCGCCGGACGCCGCGGAGAAGAAGGACGGCGATGACGACGATGCGGTGATTCGCTTCGTGAAGAATCCGGAGCCGCTGCCGCCATTTCTAGCGCGCGATCTGGATGGAGGCATCGTTTCAACCGCAGCGTTGAAAGGCAAAGTAGTGCTCGTCAATTTCTGGGCCACGTGGTGCCCACCCTGCCGTGAGGAAATTCCCGAGTTGGTGAAGCTCCAGGACACTTACAAAGATCAATTACAAATCATCGGAATTTCGGAAGACGAGGATGTCCCGCCCGAGGCGGTGCGAAGTTTCGCGCGCGGCATGCACGTCAACTATCCCATCGTGATTGTCAGCCGCGAGTTGGAGAAAGAATTCGGAGGCATACCCGCGCTGCCGACATCGTTCCTGGTGAGCAAAGACGGCGGCGTAGTGCAGAAGCACGTAGGCCTCTTCCCGATAGTCGTGTATGACCACGAGATTCGCGCGCTGTTGGGGATGCAGGTCAGTGAAAAGATCGAGACGTTCGAAGATCTCGGGCAGATTTTCTTGAAGAACGCGGAGCACGCGACCGATCTGCCGGACGTTGATTTCACCGGGCTAAGTGCGGAGCAGAAGCAGGCGGCGCTCAAGCGGATGAATACGGATTCCTGCACTTGCGGCTGCAAGCTGACGCTAGCGCAGTGCCGCATCAATGATACAGCTTGTCAAACGAGCCGCGGGCTTGCGGCAAAGATCGTGGCACAGATTTCGGGCAAGGAATCCAAGCCTGCCGCACCAGCCTCAGCGCCAGCAACAACTTCGGAGTAATAACCCTCCTTCGCTCATCCCAAAAAAAGAAGCAGCGTCCTTCAGCTGCGATGGCCGAAGGACGCTGCCGGCAAAACGCTTTCGAATGCGCGATTACTTGTCGAATTCCAAGCAAACCTTGAGCTGACGAATGGCTTCATCCGTGGCCCGGAGGGCCTCTTCGCGATGGCCGCCGAAATCGTGCCGCGCTTCTTTCAAATGCGCGCGCGCGTGTTCGAGTGATTCAATGGCCGCGCGAATTTCGGGATGGCGCTCGGGCGCAGCAGGCTGAGCCGTCGCGACCGAGCCCTTCGCGGCAGGGGGCGCGGCGGGAGCTCCGGCCGGAAAGGTGAGCGCGAACAGGAGCGCCAGCGCCGCGAAGAAACCTACGATTCTCGTCTTCATGAATGAATCCTCCTAGTCCGATTTACGGCTCGGACGGCCGTGAGTGATTGCGGAATCCAGAAATGAAACCCGGCCGGCATGAGAAAGTTGCTGGCGGCAGACAGCGCCGGGAGCGCCAGGATTCCGTGACGCGGAGAGTTTATATCGCCTCGTGGTTCCTCAAAGCGTGGGATTCGAGGGATGTCCACAAAGAATCAAGCGTGCAATGGCTTGTAGTGATCGAAGGCGGAGTCGAGTTGACGCGGCTGTGGCTGTCCATTAGTCTGAGCCGCCGGATTTTCGGCCGGGGCGATTTCAAGAACAGAGGGTACGACTGATGCGTGGTGAATCTACGAAGGATGTGAAGAAATTGACGCGCCGCGCGTTTGCGCGCACGGCGGCTATCGCTGCTGCAACGGCAGCGATTGCGCCGGGAATTGATGCCGGGGCGCGGCTGGGCACGCCCACCGTGCTTGCCGGCGATTCGAACCGTGCGGGTGGCGATGATGCCGCGTCCGCGCGACAGGCGGAGATCGATGCGCGCGTGGCAGACGTCTTCCGACGTTACGGCGACCGGCTTTCCGCCGAGCAGAAGACGGAAGTCCGGCGGCTCGCGGGAGAATTACAGAAAGGCCTCGATAAGCTGCGCGCCTATCCGCTCGGCAATGCCGACCAGCCTGCAACAGTTCTTAGACTCGTGCCCGACGCTACGGAGGTGAGCCGTGCTCCCCGCCGTTGAGAAGAAGCACGCGCTGCCCGGCGAGGATGTTCTGTATCTCTCCGTGCGCGAATTGGGACGGCGGATTCGCGCGCGGCAAATTTCTCCGGTCTCACTGGCCGAAGGCTACCTCGCGCGCAGCGAACGGCTGAATTCGCAGTTCAATGCCTACGCGACGTTGACGCGCGACCTCGCGCTCGAGCAAGCCCACGCAGCCGAAAAGGAAATCGCAGCGGGGCATTATCGAGGACCGCTTCACGGAATTCCCTATGCCGCGAAAGATCTACTCGCGGTGCAGGGATATCCGACAACCTGGGGCGCGCGCCCGTTCGCCGATCAGACATTCGACTACGACGCCACAGTGATCGAGAAACTGAACAAAGCCGGCGCCGTATTGATCGGCAAAGCCGCGATGATCGAGTTGGCCGGCGGAATGGGCTATCGCTTCGCATCGGCGTCGCTCACCGGCCCGGCAAAAAATCCGTGGAACGAAGGCTGCTGGACTTGCGGATCGTCGAGCGGATCGGGCGCGATTGTTGCCGCGGCTTTGGCTGCATTTGCGATCGGAACCGAAACCTGGGGCTCCATCATTTGCCCCTCGGGATTCTGCGGAATTTCGGGCTTGCGGCCGACGTTTGGACGCGTGAGCCGCTATGGCGCAATGGCGCTGGCTTACTCGCTGGACAAAATCGGACCGATGGCGCGCACGGCAGATGATTGCGCTCTGATTCTTGCGGCGATAGCCGGGCACGACTCGAAGGACCGCAGTTCCCTGCCCCCGGCTGAAGCGGCATTTGAATATGGCGCGCCGCTGCCCGCAAAGCTGAAGATTGGCTGGCTGACGAACGCATGGAAGAAAATTGATCCGGATATCGATACCGCGACGCACGGGGCGATGGCGGTGCTAGAGAAGCAAGGCGCAGTGGTGGAGGATGCGCAGCTTCCGGACGGTCCGTTCGAAGCGGCCGCCGGAGTGATCATCAACGTCGAGGGCGCCGCGGCATTTCGTGATCTGATCGAATCTGGAAAAGTCGCAGAGTTGAACGATCCACTCGGCCGTATCAGCGGCTATATCAACGAACAGATTGCAGCCGACGATTACATGCGCGCGTTGCAAGTGCGCGGCATCTGCCAACAAAAAATAGCTGGGTTATTCCAGAAATACGACGTGCTGGCCGCGCCGACTTTGCCGGTGGCCGCAAGCGCTCTCGATGCGAATTTGGAGAAGGATCTCAACTTCCCCGATCCGTTAGGCGGAATGGGCAATCTCTGCGGATTTCCGGCGATAAGCGTGCCCTGCGGATTTACTTCGGCGAAGCTGCCGATCGGAATCGAGTTCGCGGCGCGCGTGCGCGACGATGCGAAAGCAGTCGCGGCGGCGAAGCTGTATCAGGAACATTCCGACTGGCACACGAAGCGGCCGCCGATTTCCTAGCCGGCGTGTTGGGTTCTGGAGTCGCGTACGCATTGGATCGAGCGGCGTAACTAGATGATTTCGTCGCGCAGATGGCGTGATTGACGCGTGCTCAGAATGCGCGTTACTCTTAACGCGCGTCGGAAACATTGTGCGGAAACGGAGTCGGTTCAAGTGCTTCATCTTTTCTATGCGGTTGTGCTCATTGCTGTCAGTGTGCAACTTTCCTGTTTTGCGACCAGCATTTACCTTCACAGGTCATTAGCTCACCGCGGCCTGTACTTAAATCCGGTCGTGGCCTTTCCGATGCGGCTGCAGTTGTGGCTCGCCACGGGAATCAACGCGAAGGAATGGGTGGCCGTCCATCGCAAGCATCATCGCCATACGGATGTGGAAGGCGACCCGCACAGCCCGGTGATCGAGGGCTTGTGGCAGATTCTCCTGGGCAACGTGTATTACTACGCGCGCGAGGCCCACAACGAAGACACGGTTAAGACTTTTGCTCCGGATATCGGAAACGGCTGGTTCGACCGGCACTTTTTCCGCTACGGGATGCTGGGAGTTTTCTGCGGGATCGCGCTCTGCATGTGGCTTCTGGGGCCCGTGTGGGGCCTAATCGCATTCCTTCTGCAAGCCGCAACCTATATCTTCTTCAGCGCCGTGGTGAACGGCGCAAATCACGCGCTGGGTAGCCGCAACTTCGACAATACGGCGACGAATTTGCGGTTTGTTGCATGGATTACGGCCGGCGAAGGGCTTCACAACAATCATCATGCTTATCCGACTTCGGCGAAGTTCAGCATCCGTAGCGGAGAGTTTGATCCTTCGTGGGCTGTGGTGAAGATTCTTTCGTGGATGCATCTGGCGCGGCCTTTGAGGCTGGCGCCACAACTCGAACCCTAGCGTGTGGTTCGGCAAAAGGGCCGAAAAGCGGGAGGGTCTGAAGACCCTCCCCTACGGCGCCTCCTCGGTTTAATCCCTCCCTTGAAAATCCAATTTGCCGGCTACTGCGTACTCCATTCGGCGTTTATTTCATGTTCGAGCGAGGGTGCCGTGAGCGCAGAAGCCAAATCCGTGATGGTCGGGAATTTCGATCTGGAGCGCTACGTTCGAAATTCCAAGAAGGTGGACATCAGCGATATCGATTTGTCGCAGGCAGCGAAATATCCCTTGAGCGCGGAGGAGATTCGCAGCCTCACGTACATGATGGATATCGAGTCGCACACGATCGTGTATTTGCGCAGCATTCTTTCGACCTGTGCGATTGAGGATCCGGATACGACTGCGTTCTTGAGCTGCTGGGCTTACGAGGAGCATTTTCACGGCCGGACAATTGGGCAATTCCTGGCGGCGTGCGGGATCGAACATTCGCGCGACCGCCTCGCGGAAGTTCAGAAAACCACGTCGTACAAGGAGTGGCTGAAAGATATGGGAGCGTCGCTGGTATGCCAGTTCTCGCGCCACTTCCATGCGGCCTATCTGACGTACGGCGCGATCTCAGAGCTTTCGACACTCGAAGGCTACGGCGTAATGGCGCGGCGCACGGAGAATCCGATTCTCGCGGAGATCATGCGCCGGTTGGCCAAAGACGAGCGGCGGCATTTTTCGTTTTACTACAACAAGGCGCGTATTCAGTTGCAGCACCGTAACGCGCAGCGATTGACGACGTTTATCATCAAGCATTTTTGGCTGCCAGTCGGCGGCGGCGTCAAGCCGGATGCGGAAGTGGATTGGATTTTGAGTTTCATCCTGGGCGACCCGATGGGTGCGTTGATCGCCGCGCGGATCGACCAGACCATCGCAAAGCTGCCCGGACTTGGATGGTTTGACCGGCTGTCGCGCAGCCGCGAAGAGAGCTTGCGAAAAATAGCGCAGGATTCTGCCGCCAGGACCACCGGCACACGAGTCGGCTGGACGCCGACCGCAGCGAATCGGGAGTGCCGGGAGTCTGAGGGTTAGTTTACGTTTGCATCGAAAGCGCCGGTTTCGACTTTTCCAGCACGCTTCACTTGGACGAAGATTCGATACACACCCGGCTTCGGGAAGCCGTAAGGGAACGAGACTTCCGAAGAAGCATGGCTCCCAGACATTCCTGCCATTGCCATCCCCGGCATTTCTGGTGCGGCCGACTGATTGGGAGATGTTGCCGAGCCGAGAGTAGCTTCCGCTAGATTGAAAGCCGCCATCGGGATAGAGCCATCGGGATGGACGTGAGCAAACACGCTGAAATCGGAGCGAATGAATTCGGCGTGGCCTGCCATGCCCATATAGGGCTCGAGGTCAGTCAACGGCTTACCGTTTGCATCTTTGACGAGAAATCTAAACCACAACAAGCGATCGGAAATGAGCGGGGCCGAATCGCGTTCCCAGATCATGCGCGCCCCGTTTGAGAGTGGCGCCACAGTGCTTGATTGCGCGGCGCCAGCGAGCACGGGCGCGCTTGCTTCCGCGTCGTCGCCCGCTAGCGGCTTACCGGTGATTTCGGGTAAATCAACTTCAGCGACGAGCGTGTCAGGAAAACCGGAAGCACGGACGATATCGGCAAAGATCTTGTAATGACCGCTGGCCATCGGCGGCAGATCTTCATCGAAAGTCATCGTGCCGGTGCGGTCCGGATGGAGATGGTAGAAACGGTCCATCGCAGGCGCGCGCACCAGGAAAAGATGCATGAGATGGCCGTGATCGGGAATCAGAGCAGTGCCGACGACCTCGGTTCGCCGCGAATGCCATTTTGATTCGCCGATTTCAAGGCTCATGCGGCCGGTGGGATCGAGCTTCAGGCCGAGCTTCGGCGCGACGTAAATCATCTGATTGGCTCGACTGGCCGCCGAGACGTTCCACCACATATTCCCCAGCGCCAGAATTCCGACGACGATCACCAGCGTCGCCCCCATAACCAAGCGGGCCGCGAGCTTTTGCCGCGGAGTGGGCTGCTCGCCCGCTTTTAGCGCGCCTTCGCGCTTGGCGGCGCCGACGATCGAAACGATGGCGATAACCAACAAGAGCATGAGACCGAAGAGGAGAATGCCGAGGCTTCGCTGCATCGCGAGCGTGTTGCGGGCAAACGCCGGAACGGGGACGGCCACCGTGCCCGAGCCTTTGTCGCCATCCGCCTCGATGCGCACTTGCCACGAGCCGGAGGCCATGAGCCAAAGTTTGCCGGCAAAAAATTGCGGATCGCCGGCGACCGGGTTTACCACGTCGGGCGGTGGCGGATACTTTGAGCCTTCGCCGACGATATAGAGCGGCACAATCTTCACTTCGCGAATGCCGGGCGTGTCGCTGCGGATTTCGATTTCCGCCACGCCGGGAATCATCTGCGGCGTGCGGACCATCACGACGAGATGGTAGGGACCCGCGTCCCCCTGAAAATACACGTCAGGGCTGCCAACGTGCGCGGCGCAGACCGGCGCGAAAGCCAGCACGAAGATAAGAATTACTGGAGCAAAGTTTTTCACAGGGCGTTATCTGCGCAGACGCGAGAGCCAGTCGCCAAAAACAATTCCGACAAAAACCGATACGACGCCGGCAATCCAAGCGTAAACAAATCCCATAGCAAATTGCGCGCGCGTGGATTCGTAAAGCTGGAATTGCCATGCGAAATGGTATTCAGATGGCGGGACTTGATACGGGAAATAATTTTGGCCGAAAAACCAGTTCCGCGCGGACGGGGTCATCATAAAGCTGCCCCACGGCCAGCTCACGATGACGAGAAACGCGAGATACGCGGTGGCAGCGAGCACGGACTGCAGCCAGCGGCTGCTCTTTGAGAAGCGATTGAGGACCAGATCGAGACCGCATGCCGCCGGGGCCAGAAGAATCGGAAACGCCATGGGAACCATGTGCGTGACGTTGGTGTAAACGGGCCCGAGGCGCGGATGCGCGGGAAAGAGCGGAAGAATCCAAAGCCCGGCGGCGGTCAGAAGCATGTAGATCGAGGCGATGATGGTGGCGCCATAGCGCCGGCCGGAAGCGCGGGCGTAGGCGACGAGCATCGTGGGCGTGCCCAGCGCTGCGACGCGATAGAAAATGGCGCTGTGCATCATGGTCGGGTCGCCGTATTCGCTCACGAGAATCAGATGGAGGAACATCAGCACGCCGCAGAGGTAAAGGAAGAGACGATTGAGCTTCAGCTTGGAATCGCCTTCAGCGCGATTCATGACCGAGACGAGGAGTAGCAAAACGCCCGTGCCCACGCCCAGTATTCCGAGTCCGAGGATGACGTGCGGCGGGCTCAGGATTTCGACGTCGAGGCCGAAAGAATTGTGCCACCAGTTGTCGAACGGTGCGGAGGTGACCATGGTCACGCCGCCCCAGGCCGTGAGAAACGCGCCGACTGGGCCGCGGAATCCCCACACGCGGACGCCGGCGGACTTTGCGGCCGGATCGCGCGAAAACGTGGTCGAGAAGATCAGGTACGCGCAAGTGAAAGCGGCGAGGATGCCGCCGAAATGAATGGCGAGATGAGCAGGCGTCCAGAAAGTGTCGCGGCCTATGGTTTCGTGCCAGGAAATGTCCCAGTAGAGTCCGAACGCGATGGACGAGACGGCGAGGATGCCGCTCCACACGAACCACGGGACGGACGCCGTGCGTTCCGCGGCTAGATCGAACGAAACGCTGCGTGAAATCGACTGCGCCAAGCGAATCTCCTACCGGCGAGAATAGCAGAGCGAGTTCCCACCGACAATCGAGTGCCGGAACGTCCTCGCGGCGGAATCCAGCGCTCTAATTCTGTGTAATTTTTCCTTGACACCGGTGTCTAAGCGCATGAATATACAGATGTCTGCATAATTAGTCAGACGTTGAGATGAACACGCACAAACGATTCCGGCAAGGACAGATCCTGAATCTGCTGGCGCAGATGAAAGTGGCGAATCAGGACGCGCTGCGCCGGCAGCTCGTGCATCGGGGCGTGCGCGTGACGCAGGCGACGCTCTCGCGCGACCTGCGCGAATTGAAGCTGGTGAAGACCGTGGAAGGCTACCGGTCACTGACGGCTGCGCCGGAAGACGCAACGCCGAGTGCCCTGCCCTCGCTGGCTAGGGCCGTGGGCGAATTTCTTCTCGATATCCGCCCGGCACAGAACATGCTTGTTCTGAAAACTCCACCCAGCGGAGCCCAACCCCTAGCCGCGGCGCTTGACGCCCAACGATGGAAGGAAGTCGCCGGCACGCTGGCGGGCGACGACACCATTCTGGTGATTTGCCCCACACGTGCGGCGCGCGCTGCTCTCGAGAAGCGTCTCAAGGAGATGCTGCGATGACCGGCCCTTTACGGGTCGCCGTCGTCGGAGCAACGGGCTACGCCGGATTCGAGCTGGCCCGGATTCTTCTGCGGCACCCCAAGCTGGACAAGCCGACCTTCTATCTCCGCGATGCACATTCAACTGTTCATTGCCTGACCGAGTTGTTTCCGCAATTGCGCGGATGGGGCGAGGCGCCATGCAAGCCATTTTCGGTGGAAGCCATCCGAAAGAGCGGCGCGCATACGGCGTTTCTAGCGACGCCGCACGAGGCTTCGCTTGAGCTTGTCCCGGAATTGCTCGACGCGGGACTGCGCGTCGTGGATTTGAGCGGCGCATTTCGCTTCGCGGATGCGGAGACATTTTCGCGATGGTACAAGTTGCCGGCGCCGGCGAGCGCGGCGCTCGCGCAGGCGGTCTACGGCTTGCCGGAGCTGTACGCCGGCAAATTGGCGAGCGCCAGGCTGGTTGCAAATCCTGGTTGCTATCCGACATCGGTAATTCTTGGCCTGCGGCCCCTCGTGGACGCGGGCTGGATTGACTCATCGCGCGGAGTTGTTTGCGATTGCAAGTCGGGAGCGAGCGGCGCGGGAAAAGAGCCGAAGCGCGAGACGCACTTTGTCGAGGTGAACGGAAATTTTCGCGCCTATGGACTTTTCACGCACCGGCACACGCCGGAAGTCACAGAGCACACGGGCCTGGCGGCGAAGGATGTGATTTTTACGACGCACTTGCTACCCGTGGAACGCGGAATTCTTTCGACGATATACGTCTGGCTCGATGAGCCCCGAACGATTGAGGACATCGAGGCGGTTTACAGACGATTTTATGCGGGCCGGCCGATGGTGCGGATTTCGCGGGCGAAGACACTCCCGGACTTGCAGCACGTCGCGCGCACGAATTTCTGCGATATCGGCTTCGCGCTCGATGAATCGGGCAAGCGGCTGGTGATCGTATCCTGTCTCGACAATTTGGGCAAAGGCGCGGCCGGACAAGCCGTGCAGAACTTGAACGGCATGATGGGATGGGCCGAGGAGACCGGGCTGATATGAGATTGGTCGTAAAGATTGCGGGCGCGCTGCTGGAGAGCGACGAGACGGTGCAGCGGATTGCGCAGCAAGTGGTCACGCTGGCACAGGCCGGCCACGAGCTGCTGGTGATTCACGGCGGCGGAAAGATTTTCACGGCCACGTTAAAGCGCATGGGAATCGAGAGCCAGTTCGTGGGCGGACTGCGCGTGACGGATCGCGAAACGCGCGACGTGGCGGCGATGGTGTTCGGCGGATTGCTGAATAAAAAACTATCGGCGGCAATTTCGCGGGCAGGCCAGCCCGCAATCGGAATTTCGGCGGCCGATGGCGCGTGTTTCCAGGCTGAGGCGATGAGCCATAACGAAATCGCGGGCGCATTGGGATTCGTCGGGTATTTGACCGGCGTGGATGTGGAGTTTCTGGAATCGCTTTGGCGCGCGAATCTTGTCCCCGTCGCTTCCTGTTTGGGGCTTGGCTCCGATGGCGAGCTTTACAACATCAATGCGGATCACATGGCGGCGGCTTGCGCAGAATATTGCCATGCCGACCGGCTGATTTTTCTCACCGACGTCGCCGGCGTCCTTGATGACGGCAAAGTGTTGAAGGCGGTAAGCGGTGCGGACGTCGAAGAGTTGATCCGGCAGAACAAAGTTTCCGGCGGCATGATTCTGAAGCTAGAGGCATCGAAGCGGGCTCTGGCGGGCGGAGTCCGCGAAGTGCGCATCGTTGGCGGGACGAGGGCAGGCGCGCTTCTTTCCGCGGCGAATGGCGCCAAGGGCCCGGGGACGCGAGTCACTCCGATGTTCGACGCAGACGACATCAAGGTGGCATCGCTGTGACGCGCAGGACAGCGCGAACAAATGCAGCGCAGGCGCGCCGCGACGAATCGCGCCACTTGATGAATACTTACCGCCGCCCGCCCGTCGTCTTCGTCCGCGGCAAAGGCTGCTATCTCTACGATCAGCGCGGCCGCGAATATCTCGATTTTCTCGGAGGCATCGCCGTCAATGCGCTCGGCTATTCGCATCCGCGAATTGTGAAGACGATCCGCCGCGAGGCCGCTCAGGCGATTCATCTCTCGAATCTCTTTCACAATCCTTATCAAGGTCCACTGGCGCGCAAGCTGGCGGAATGGTCGGGACTCGATCGCGTATTTTTCACCAACAGCGGCACCGAAGCGATTGAAGGAGCGTTGAAGATCGCGCGGGCCTACGCGAAGGCGCGGACGACAAATGGACGTGCAACGCCAACGCGCGTGTTGGCCTTGACGAATTCGTTTCATGGGCGCACGTTCGGCGCCCTCGCTATAACCTATCCCGCGAAATACCGCGAGCCATTTGCACCGCTCATGCCCGGCGCCGATTTTGTGCGCTTCAACGATGTCGGCGACCTCGAAGCGAAATTTGATTCGGGAGTCTGCGCGATCGTGCTGGAGACAATTCAGGGCGAGGGCGGCATCTTCCCGGTAAGCGAAGCTTTCTGGAATCGCGCGCGCGAGTTGGCCACGGCGAATCATGCCGCATTGGTCGCAGATGAAATTCAGTGCGGCCTCGGCCGCGCGGGACGCGCGTTCGCCTACCAGAAATTTGCGACTCTGCCGGACATCGTTGCAGTCGCGAAACCTCTCGCGGCCGGTTTGCCTTTGGGCGCGGTGATCGCCAACGAGGAATTCGCAGGAGCGCTATCTCCCGGGCTACACGGCACGACGTTCGGCGGCGGCCCGCTGGTCTGCGCGACGGCGCTCGAGGCGCTGCAAATCATCGAAGATGAGAAGTTGATGCAGAACGCGCGCGACCGCGGCGCGGAACTAAAGGCGGGCCTCGAAAAGTTGGCGCGCGAGTTCGATTTCATCCGCGAAGTGCGCGGAGAAGGCCTCATCATCGGCCTCGATCTCACTGTCGAGGGCGCCCCGTTCGTCGAAGCGGCGCTCAAGCGTGGGCTCGTGATCAACTGCACGCACGAACATATCCTGCGTTTTCTGCCTCCCTTCATCGTGCGTCCCGCTCAGATTAAGGAATTTCTAGCGAAACTCAAGGCCGTGTTTGCAAAAACGCCTCGGCCGAAATCGGTTGAGCTGACAGAAAACTTGAAAACCAACTCGGCTGCGGCAAACGCATCGCGATCGTCGACTGCGATAGCGACGCCGCTGCAAGCAGATCTTCCACTCGAGGCAAGGTAGGAGAGGAATCCATGGCAACCGCTACAGCAACTACGATTCCGCTGCAGAATGATCTCCTGACGGGGATGGAATGGAACGCCCATCAAGTACGCGAACTTCTGCATCTGGCGGCCGATGTAAAGGCGCGGCCCGATCGCTATCGCGGCGCGCTGGCGGGCCGTTTTCTCGCGCTAATTTTCGAGAAGCCGTCGCTGCGCACGCGCGTGACCTTCGAAGTGGGCATCGCCAGCCTCGGCGGCTCGGCCACGTTCCTCGATCACACGTTTTCGCATCTCGGCGATCGCGAATCGGTCGCCGATGTCGCGCGCAGCCTCGAACGCTGGACCCACGGCATCGTCGCGCGGCTCTTTCATCAGGCCGTGCTCGATGAACTGGCGCAATATGCGCGAATTCCGGTAATCAATGCGCTAACCGATCGTTATCATCCGTGCCAGGCATTCGCGGATTTTTTCACGCTCGAAGAACATTTCGGCGGCCTGCGCGGATTAAAAGTGGCCTACGTCGGCGACGGCAATAATGTCTGCCATTCACTTTTGAGCACCGGCGCGCGACTCGGAGCACATATCCGTGTAGCGTCGCCCGCAGGATACGAGCCCGACGCGGCGGTAGTGAGCGACGCCCGCCGCGCAGCTCGCGATACGCGCGGAAAAGTCGAGATCTTCGAATCACCAAGCGAAGCAGTTGCGGGCGCGCAAGCGATTTACACCGATGTTTGGACCAGCATGGGCCAGGAAGCCGAAGCGTTGAAAAGAGCTGAGACATTCGCCGGCTATCAAGTGAACGAGGAAATGTTCTCGCTGGCCGGCCCCGATGCCGTGTTCCTCCACTGCCTTCCGGCTCATCGCGGAATGGAAGTGACGGAAGCGATCATGGAATCGCCGCGATCCATCGTGTTCGATCAGGCGGAAAATCGCCTCCACGTGCAGAAGGCCATTCTGCTGACGCTGCTCAGCTAACAAAGGAATTTAATGCCCACGAAATCGACGATCGAAAGAACAAAGCCAAGAGCCGCTTCAAAGAATGGCCATCAACGAGGCCAATCAACGAACGACCAACTCGCCCACAACATGAAGTCAGTGCCCGCCGCGCGGCCCGGAATCACGGCTGACTCCCGGCCGAATCCGAAGAAAGTCGTGCTGGCGTATTCCGGAGGGCTCGACACTTCGATCATCGTTACCTGGCTGAAAGAAACGTACGGCTGCGAAGTAATCGCCATGGTCGGCGATCTCGGACAGCGCGAGGATCTCGATGCAGCGCGGCGCAAGGCTTTGGCGACGGGCGCGAGCGCGGCGCACGTCGAGGACCTGCGCCAGGAATTCATCACCGACTTCATTTGGCCGACGCTGCGGGCCGGAGCAGTTTACGAGCACAAATATTTGCTGGGCACGTCGTTCGCCAGGCCATTGCTGGCGCAGCGCCAGGTGGAATTAGCGCGCAAAACAGGCGCGGACGCAGTAGCGCATGGCTGCACAGGGAAAGGCAATGATCAGGTGCGCTTCGAGCTGGCATGCAAGGCTCTGGCACCCGAGTTACAAATCATCGCTCCCTGGCGCGAGTGGACAATATCGTCGCGCGAAGATGCCATTGCCTATGCCAAAGCGCATCACATCCCGGTGGAGCATACGAAGGAAAATATCTACAGCCGCGACCGCAACATCTGGCACCTGAGCCACGAGGGCGGCCGCCTCGAAGATCCGGCATATTCCCCGGATGAAGCGATGTGGCAATGGGTGATCGCGCCCTCTGCGGCTCCCGACAAACCGGCGCGCGTCGAGATCGGATTTGAGGAAGGGCTGCCGGTCTCAGTGGACGGGCGCAAGTTGAAGCCGATCGCGCTGCTGGAAGAATTGAATGAACTGGCGGCCGCGCATGGAGTCGGCCGCGCCGACATTGTGGAGAACCGGCTAGTCGGAATCAAATCGCGCGGCGCATACGAAACGCCCGGAGGAACTCTACTTGTCGCCGCGCATCGCGAACTCGAAACATTGTGCCTCGATCGCGAGACCGCGCATTATCAGCAGATTCTCTCGCTGCGCTATGCGGAGATGGTTTACTACGGAATGTGGTTCACTCCCCTGCGCGAAGCCCTCGATGCGTTCTTCGAAAGCGCACAGCGGCGCGTTAGCGGCTCTATCGGCTTGGAGCTTTACAAGGGAAATGTCAGCGTAACGAGCCGTAAGTCACCGAATTCGCTATACCGCACGAATCTCGCCAGCTTCAGCATGAGCGGCTACAACCCGAAGGATGCCGAGGGCTTCATCAATCTTTTTGCGCTGCCCATCACGGTGCCGCAGGAATCGGCGCGACAGGAAGCAGGAGTAAAGCGGCGTTGAGCGAGCCGAAGAACGACAAAATGTGGGGAGGCCGCTTCGAGCGCGGGCCGGACGCGAGCTTCTACGAGTTCGAGCGCTCCTGGCGCTTTGACCGCCGCTTGCTGCCCTATGAGATTGCCCTCGATCGCGCGTGGGCGCGGGGCCTGGAGGCGGCGCGCCTTCTGACGACGGAGGAGTGCGCGCAGATTTTGACGGCGCTTGACGCGATTGAAGATCGTGCTCGGAAGGATCAGACCTGGCTGGATAGCTCGAACGTCGAGGACGTGCATCATTTTGTTGAAGTCGCATTGATCGCCGCTATTGGGCCCGTCGGTGCGAAGCTGCACACCGGGCGCAGCCGCAACGAAATGGTAGCGACGGAATTCCGCATGTTCGTGAAGGATGCGGCGCGATCGATGTGTGAAGCGCTGGTTACGCTGATCGAGTCGCTTGCGATTCAGGCGGAGAGCTACCTGAACTGTCCAATACCCGGAATGACTCACCTGCAACATGCGCAGCCGATTTTGCTTTCGCATTGGCTGCTAGCCCACTCCGAAGGATTCTTGCGCGACACCGAGCGGTTACAGCTTGCCGCGGCGCGCGCGGATGTTTGCCCGCTCGGCTCAGGAGCGCTCGCGGGCAGCGCGTTTCCGATCGATCGAAATGCGCTGGCGCGTGAGCTGGGATTCGCGGCGATCACTGCAAATAGTCTCGATGCCGTGAGCGACCGCGAATTTGCCCTCGAGTATCTTTTCGCGCTGTCCGTCGTCGCTACGCACCTCTCGCGGCTCAGCGAAGACTTAATCCTCTTTGCCTCCGCCGAATTTGGCTACGCGATTCTTGCCGACGAATTCTCAACTGGCAGCAGCCTGATGCCGCAAAAAAAGAATCCCGACGCATGGGAATTAATTCGCGGGAAGACCGGAAGGATCGTGGGCGCGCTGGTCTCGCTGCTGGTGACCATCAAGGGATTGCCATCGAGTTATCAGCGCGACTTGCAAGAGGATAAGGAGCCGCTGTTCTCGGCACACGACGAGGCGCTCGCCATGGTGCGCGTCGCAGCCGCCGCGCTTCGCGCGACGAAATTCAACGAAGCGAAGCTGCGCGCTGCGGCCGCCAACCCGGCGCTACTGGCAACCGAAGCTGCTGACTATCTTGTGGAGCACGGAGTTCCGTTCCGCGAGGCACACGAGATTGTGGGCCGCGTGATTCGCGAAGCCGAGAAGCGCGCGAAGCCAATCACCGAATTGCCGCTCGAAGTCTTACAGCAACATTCGAAGGTATTCGACGCAGACTTCTTTTCGGCGGTAACTCTCGATGCGGCCATTCGGAGAAAGAGCGTTCCCGGCGGAACTTCCCTTGATGCCGTTCGCGAGGCGCTCGAGAAATTGCAGGCGCGTCTGGGCCTGCGGGTGGCAGCGCGATGAGAATTCGCCGGGCGCGCCCTGCTGACGTCGCGGAAATCCACGCCCTGATCTCTCACTATGTGGAATCAGGCATTTTGCTCCCACGAGACGTAAGCGACATTCAGAAACATCTAGCGGGCTTCCTGGTCCTCGCTGAAGGGGATCGAGTCGTGGGCTGCGTCTCGCTCGAAATCTATCATCCGGCGCTAGCCGAGATACGCTCGCTGGCTGTGCAACCTACAAGGGTGGGCCGTGGGCTTGGAGCGCGATTGGTGAAATCGGCGCTCGATCTCGCTGACCGCCGCCGCATTTCGCGCGTTTTCGCGCTTACCAGTTCGCCGGAATTTTTCTTGCGGCAGGGATTTGAGCGTTCGACGCGCCACTCATTGCACGAGAAGATCGACCGTGACTGCATCCATTGCGAGAAGGCTCGGACCTGCCGGCTCTCGGCGGTCGTCGCAGATCTTGGGTCGTCGAGCGCGGTATTCAATATCCTCGACGAGACTTCCGAGCCAGTTCCGGTCGAATGAAATCCCACCTTTCGCTACGCGACATTCCCAAGGGATTTTCGTTTTCCGCCGCGGCTTGCGGTCTCAAACGCTCGGGCCTCGATCTCGCCATCATCGTGAGCGATCCGCCGGCCGCAACTGCGGCAGTGTTCACCCAAAATCTCGTTCGAGCGGCGCCCGTTGTGCTATCGCGTACTAATATTCGAAAGACCCGTGGGCGCATGCGCGCGCTCGTCGTGAATTCGGGCAACGCGAACTGCGCCACGGGAGAGGCCGGGTTTGCGGCAGCTCGAGCGACAGCCGCCGCGGCTGCGCGCGCCATCGGCTGCACGCCGGAGGAAATCTTTGTGTGCTCGACGGGCGTAATCGGAGTGCCGCTGCGCGTCGAGAAGATAGTGCGCGCTCTACCGCGCTTGGTAACTGCGCGAAAACACGCGGCGAATTCCTTCGATTCTCTCACGCGCGCTATCATGACCACGGATACGCGCCCGAAGTGGGCCGCGGAGAGAATTCGCATTCAGGGCAAAGAGGTCCGCCTGCTCGGCTGCGCCAAGGGCGCCGGAATGATTCAACCGAACATGGCCACGATGCTCGCGTTCGTAGTGACAGATGCCGCCATCGAGCCATCTCTGCTTGCACAGGCATTGCAGCGCGTCGCCGGTCACACCTTCAACGCAATCACAGTAGACGGCGACACTTCGACAAATGATACGTTGGCGGTGTTCGCCAACGGGGCGTCGGGCGCGACCAAATTGCGGCGAGCCGGAGCAGACTTTCGCCGTTTCGGCGGCGCGCTGGAAACGATTTGCGCCAAGCTGGCGCTCGACATCGTCGCCGACGGCGAAGGTGCGAAGCGAGTGATCGAAATCGAGGTTCGCGGCGCAAAATCGGAATCGAGCGCGGAGATTATCGCCCGGACCATCGCGAATTCCCCGCTGGTGAAAACCGCGCTGGCCGGCGGTGATCCCAACTGGGGCCGCATCCTGGCCGCAGCGGGGCGCGCGGGCGTGCGATTCGATCCCGCGAAAGTGGATATTCACATTGCGGGCATGGCGCTCTGCCGGCGCGGAATCGAAGTGCCGTTCGATGAACGCGCCGCGCACCGCCGCATGCTCGCAAAGTTCGTTCCCATTCGCGTCGATCTTCGCGTCGGCCGCGCTGCAGCGCGAATCTGGACCTGCGATTTCACCGGCGATTACGTCCGCATCAACGCCAGCTACCGCACCTAGGCTGCGTTGGCGCCCGCATTCAACTCACGCCACAAACCTTAGTGGCAAGAATCAGTTTCCAGAGCCGGGCGAAAAGCACGCCCTCGCCGGAAACTCTTACACGATGTTGCACGCCCGCGTAGGGACTTCCTGGTATGGCCTCATTTTAGCAATCCGCGTACAACGTGAAAGATGAAGTGCGGAACTCGATTCGCGACGCGCTTCAGATTCGATCGGAAACGAGCTTTACCGAACGATGTCTTTTATGGAGGAGACGACATGCTCCGATGGGCTTTGGGGTTCTTCCTGATCGCGATTGTGGCGGCAATCTTCGGTTTCGGCGGCATCGCCATAGCCGCAGCCGGAATTGCCAAAATCCTGTTCTTCCTGTTTGTGATCCTGTTCTTGGTCGCGCTGGTCGGCGGCCTCGTGCGCCGGGCCTGACCGCAGCGAACTCCTAAGGAGCGTGCATGAACGCAAAAACAATCATCGGCATAGTCCTGATCGTCATCGGGATTCTCGCGCTCGGCTATCAGGGAATCACCTATACGACTCACAAGAAAGTCGTGGACATCGGGCCGATCGAAGCCACGAAGAAAGAAGACAAGACCATCCCGCTGCCTCCGATCGTAGGCATCCTGGCGTTCGCGGGAGGCGTTGTCGTTCTCGCAGCTGATCGACGCACAACTTAGGGCCGAGCGCATTGAGAACCATGGTGCGAGAAGTTGAGCAAATTTACGGAGGTGAAGAATGAAGACCTGGATCATTACGTTGGCCGCATTGGTCGCTCTAGCGACGCCGGCGTTTGCTAAAAACGGCGATAATCCGAAGGATGAAGAAAATCGGCTGCAAAATTCGGGCAAAGTGATGCACGAAATTCTGAATGTTCCCGATGATATTCCCCAGGACCTCCTCGACAAGGCGCGCTGCGTGATCGTGATGCCTTCAGTGCTGAAGGCTGCGTTTGTGGTCGGCGGGAGCTATGGCCGCGGCGCGATGGTCTGCCGCACCGGTAAGGACTATCGCGGATCGTGGGGCGCGCCCTCGATGATGGCGCTCGAGGGAGGCAGCATCGGCCTACAGATCGGCGGCGAAGCGACCGACTTCGTATTTCTGGTAATGGATAACCGCGGAGCCGACAGCCTGCTTCACAGCAAGGTCAAACTGGGCGGCGATGCCTCGGTCGCCGCGGGCCCCGTCGGACGAACAAGTGAAGCAGATACGGACGCTTACATGCGCGCGGAGATCTTGACGTACTCGCGCGCGCGTGGCGTGTTTGCCGGAGTTTCGCTGGAAGGCTCGACGCTTCGTCCGGACAACGACGGCAACCGCAATCTATACGGCGAGCGAGTGAACGCGGAGAAGATCGTGTCCGAATCGCGCATGCACGCGCCCGATGCGGCAACCGCATTGATCTCCACGTTGCAAAAGGCTTCGCCCGAGCGCAAATCCTAATCGAAGGATGATTCCCCGAGAAAGTGGCAGACGCCGGTCTAGCGACCGGCGCCTGCCGCTTTTATTTGTGTTCGGTGTAGGCTCATGCACGGCCAAGTGACAGAAATTGTTGCTATAAGTTGGTCAAGTAAGTTGACCCAGTTTTGACGCGCGGCGCGTCGGGCACTGCCGGCCTCAGCGCTGCGAGCGATTGAGCGAGCGCATCAGTACCGGCAGCATTTCTTTGATGGATTTATCCCAGAACTTCCAATCGTGTTCTCCCGGCGCGTCATGCGCTTCGTAGCGCGCATGCTCGGCAAGCAGTTGCGCCGCGAACTGGCGGTTCAGCTCGATGAACGCGTCGCCCTCGCCGCAAGCGAGATAAATGTACGGCAGACGCGACACGTCCGCCTGCTTCAATCGAAGAAACACATCGTTTTCATTTCGAGCCGTGCTTCCCAGCGCTCCGAAGGCATCTAGCAGACTAGTTTGGAACTCGGGCTGACGCGGGCCGAGGTCGCTTGGCGCGTTGAGCGCACCGCTCAAGCTTCCTGCGAATGTAAATAGCTCAGGATGCTTTAGAGCCAAATTCAACGATCCGTACCCACCCATCGAAAGCCCGGCAATCGCTCGGGCGTCCCGCGACGCGATCGAGCGAAAGCGGCCATCGACTTCCGCGATCAAATCTTTGACGATGTAATCCTCGTATCGGTTTTGCGGCACCGTCGCCGAATTCACATACCAATTATTCCCCTCGTCCGGCATCACGATAATGAGATCGAGATTCTGCGCGTACTGCCGCAAATGCGATTGCGTGTCCCAATCCCTGAAATTGCCGTAGAACCCATGCAACAAATAAAGCACCGGGAAACGACTCGTTGGCTGGGCGTATTTTTGCGGCAAATAGATTCGATAAGGCATGTCGCGGTTGAGGGACGCACTGCGAAACGTTACGTCTTTAACTGTCAGCGCTTCGTGCGGCGCGGCGACTCCACGCTTCTGCGCCTGTTGAGGCTCACTCGACGATGGGAACGACGCAGCGGCGACGACCACACAAAGCCCAATGAAACTCGAGATGCCGAGCTTCGACAAAAGCTCAGCTCGCCTCATCGTGAACCGCATGAAGCACTGGGACCGCTTCGTCATGCCTTGAAGGCTCGACGCTCGGAAGCAGCGGGGCGGCGTATTCCGGGACGATTTCTCTGAGTGCGGCACGCAGGCGCGAAGCATCGCCCCCGTTGAGATTGTCGCGTAGTGTCTCGAGACCCTGGCGCAGTTTTGTCCAGTTTGTCTTCTCACCAGTCGCGCTAAAGATTTTCTCGCACGCAGTCTTCCCCACCGCCTCTCGCGCATAGAACAGTTCTTCTTCTAGCTTTTCTCCAGGACGAAGCCCGGTAAAGCGAATCGTTCTGGCCTCCGAGCCACGACTCCCCAGGCGAATCATTTTCCTGGCTAGATCAACGATCTTCACGGGCGCGCCCATCTCCAGCACCAAAATCTCGCCGTGCGCGCCGATCGCAAATGCCTCGAGCGCCAGCGAAACCGCCTCGCCGCTAGTCATAAAGAATCGCTTGCTCTCAGGATGCGTGATAGTCAAAGGCAATCCACGTCGAAGCTGTTCCTGCAGAATGGGCACCACGCTTCCGCTCGATCCCAGCACGTTTCCGAATCGCACGGACACACATCGCATCCCGCGCTCAGGACGCGATGCAAGCATCAGCTCACCGATCCGCTTCGTTGCACCCATCACGCTGCTTGGATTGACGGCCTTGTCGGATGAAATCAAAACGAACGCGCGGCATCCTCCCTCTTCCGCGGTTTGCAGCAGCGCGTCGAGCGCAAAGACATTATTGCGCACCGCCTCGGCCACCCGCGATTCCAAAGCCGGCAAGTGCTTGTGCGCGGCAGCATGAAATATAAATTCGATCTTGTTCTCAGCCAGGCAGTCCCGCATCGCGCGCCGATCCCCCACGTCAGCGACTACGAAGGACGTGCAGCCGGAGCGCAACGTCCCCACCATCATTCGTTGCAGCCGATCGATTCCGTCAGCGTCGTGATCAAGACACACGAGCTTTTTGGGACTCAACGGCGCAATCTGCCTGCACAGCTCCGAACCGATCGAGCCCGCGGCGCCCGTGACGAGAACCGATCGGCCGTCAATGAGGCGCCGTGCATCTTCCAGATCAATCTCCACCGGCTCGCGTCCAAGCAATTCCGCAGAATGCTCCGTGCAGAACATATTCTCCGAGCGGCAGCCAGCGTTCGCAGACCGCATCACTGATTTCAAAGTCGAGATAATGATTCTCAGATCCCCGCGAAGCGTGATGCTTTCGAGGTATTCCAGGCTGAGGGCGACCTTGTCTGGCAGGATCACGTCTTCGTAAAACCTGGCGGGCTCGGCAGCCTCACCCAGAATCTTTTCTTCGTCGCGGTATGCGATGGCATCAGCTCCCGTAATGCCGGGGCGGAGAGCGAGGATGCCGCGCTGCAGTGGCGAGTAGCGCGCGACGTACACCGGCAGTTCAGGGCGCGGGCCCACGAAACTCATTTCCCCGGCGAGAACATTCAAGAGTTGCGGCAATTCGTCGAGTTTGAAGCGCCGCAGGAAGCGGCCGAGCGTAGTGATACGCGCGTCGCCGCCAGCGGTAATTCCGGGGCCGTGCACCTCCGCTCCGGCCGACATTGTCCGGAACTTCACAATCTTGAATGGAACGCCGCCCCTTCCGACTCGCATCTGGTGGAAAAGCACAGGCCCGCGCGACGTAAGCTTCACAGCAAACGCGATCAGAATCAGAATTGGTGCGAACAAAATCAGCCCAAAGATCGCCAGAACGAAATCGAGAACTCGCTTGCCGCCTCGTGCGTAAAGGCCCTTTTTGATTTCCCACTGAACAGGCTCGCGTGTGCCCGCGCGGTACTCGTCCGCGGACACCGCAGTCTCATGCCGATGCATGGGCTGCCCTGGCTTTCGCTCGCCGGCATTCGCGCGCGGTTTCGAGTACCGCCGAGATGACGCGGTCCGCTTCCTGGTTCGTTAGATCAGGATAGATCGGCAGCGAAATGCACCGGCGGTACTCGCCTTCCGCGCGCGGAAAATCTCCAGGCTTGTAACCGTAGCGGCGCTGATAGTGCGAATGAAAATGCAGCGGGATGAAATGCACGGTGCAGCCGATTCCCTTCCCCCGCAATCGCTCCATGAAGTTGTCTCTGTCAACGTCGAGCCGATCAAGCCGCAATCGCAGAATGTAAAGATGCCACGAACTGCGGCACTCCGCCGGCTCGACGGGAATCTCAAGCGCAGTTTCGGATCGGAACCCATCCGAATAGCGCCCAGCAATTCTCCGCCGCGCGTCGCGCATGGCATCGGATTTCCCGAGCTGCACGATTCCAATCGCCGCCTGCAAATCCGTCAAATTGTATTTGAAGCCCGCGTCCACCACGTCATAAGCCGAGGATTCGCCGGATTGCTCGCGGCTCCAGGCTTCGCGGCTGATTCCATGCAATCGCAAAGTGCGCATGCGTTTCGCGGCGATGCCATTGTTGGTGGTGATCATTCCGCCTTCGCCGGTGGCGAGCGTCTTCGTCGCGTAAAAGCTGAAGCAAGTGAACTCGCTCACCGCGCCGATGCGCCGCGACTTATAGGTCGAGGGCAGCGCGTGAGCGGCGTCTTCGATTACGTGCAAGCTGTGGCGGCAAACGATCGCCCGGATCGCGTCCATGTCGCAAGGCAAGCCACCGAGATGCACGGGGATCACCGCACGCGTCTTCGGCGTGATCCGCCGCGCGAAATCTTCGGGATCGAGATTCATCGTAGCTGGATCAATATCGGCAAGAACCGGACGAGCACCCGTGTAGCCCACGGCTTCGGCCGTCGCGGTAAACGTGTTTGCCGGAACCACCACCTCGTCTCCCGCGCGAATTCCGGCGGCGATGAGCGCAAGATGCAGCGCCGCGGTGCCGGAACAGACGGCGATGGCGTGCCGCGCGCCCACGTAGTCAGCGAAGGCATGCTCAAACGCGGCGGTTCGCGGTCCCGTCGTCAGCCAACCGCCGCGAATCACTTCCGCGACCGCGCGGATTTCCTCTTCGCCAAGCGAGGCTCTATGAAACGGAATCGCTCCGCCGTTCTCTTGGTTCTTCATCGTTTGCGAATCCATCCGAGATAGTGCGTGCAAAAAATCCGGCATTGCGCAAGCGCAGAGTAGACGAATGGCACCGGCGCGACCGCGCGGCCGACCGGTGTCGCGACAGTGATCCGCGCGAGTTCAACATCGCAACCGGAGAACAAGCGCCTGATTTCGGCCTTCCCTACTCCGCGGACGTCCGGATTTGCAGGATTGTTCACGAAGAAGTCGTACCAGAGCACGACGCCGCCCGGACGCAGAACGCGCAGCATTTCGGCGGCAACCGCGTCTCTCAGGCCAGACGCAAGAATCGAACTGAAGACGGTCATGGATGCGACGACATCGAAACTCTGATCGGCGAACGGCAGTTCGCCGGCATTGATACACACCAAGCGCACGGCGCAGGGACACGCTTCGCGCGCCGCGGCGATTCGCTCAGGCAGCAGGTCAACGCCCGCGAGGTTTTCGGGCGATGCGCCCCATTGCACGAAACGGCGCAGCCAGCGGCCCTCTCCGCAGCCCACATCGAGCACGCGAGCCGCGGCCAACGGCCCGATGCTCTTCGCGCTCAACAACTCGAGAATGCGGCTCTCGAGTTCGCGCTGGAAAATAAGCGCGCGCGGATTCGTTTCGGAATAGCGATGCGGAGAAACTGTGCGTTTGCGTCGCGCGTACGCCGCGCGGATTCGGCCAAGCTCGTCTTCAAATGGATTGGCGCGTGCGCCGGCAAGTTCGGCGTGATCGGTGGTCAACGACATTTTTCGCTGATCGCGCCCAGGATGCCGATGAAGGCAGGTGCGAGCGCAATCTCCGCGCGAAACTATAGCGCAGATTGCGTCCGCTCAACACAATCGCAAGTCCGAAACCCGGGACGGCCAAAGAGTATGTGTGGGAACCAGCACGTCTTGTCAGGGCACGGCTTCAGCCGTGCCGCAAGAGCCGTGAACTCAACCCGGCTTCAGCCGCTGGGGTTCGTCTTTTCGGGCTCTCACCGACTCTGTGACGACTCTCTTCAAACTCCTAGCGCTCTTTGATGTCGGGTCCGGCGTCGGCGATGCTGCCCTTCACTAGGTCGGTCTTGACCTCGAACTTCTGCTTGGCCAGCAGCTTCACGTCGGTTTCAAATGTTTGGTAACCGGGCAGTGTGATCTTGATCTTGTGCGCGCCGGGACTGACGAGCATGGCGCGCCCCGTCCCGCCGAATTCGCTCACGTGCCCGACGAATACATCGTCCACAAAAACGGCAGCGCGTTCGGGCGTAACGGCGAGCTTGATTTCAGAAGTCGTCGGCGAGTATTGCACGCGCGGATCACGCAGCATCTTGACGTGCACGGTGTAAATCTGTCCGGGCTCGATCCTGACTTTCTGATCGGAATTTTCGTAGCCGGACTGGCGCACGGAAATCTGATGATCCCCGGGCATCAGCAGAACTTTCTTGTCGTCTTTCAGCTCGGACACGAAGCCGAGATACTGGCCGTCGACCCACACGCCGGAAGTCTTGTCGATCTTCGACGCGCCCTCGAAGCGCACTTCGCCGAGGACATTATTTTGCTGGGCGCGCGACGGAATCGTGAGCAGGGCAATGAAAACAGCGACAGCAAGGGCCGCGAAACACGAGCGTATCGCGTTGGACATCCATTCCTCCTCCGGCTGGGGGCAAAATCAGTATTGCATAGAATGGCCACGTCAAAACGTGAAAACCCTCAGGTAAATCCTGTATGTTTCCGGGGCGTAACTCCGGGATAAAGCGCGGTGTTTCAAACCACTTGGAGAGCAATTCTCGCGGTTTTATCTCGTACGAAGTTCCGCGGCCAGTTCCATAGGTTCAGCCGCAAATCTCTGCTAGCCTGCGCTGGGAAATTGCACATGCTCGCGGCCACAGCACAAGAAAAAAATACCTCTGCCGGCAGGCCAAAGCACAATTTTCTAATCGAGACACGGAAACGAACAGAAATCGCCGTAAGTTACTGAAAATAAACGACGGAGGTCATTTCTAACCGAGACAAAATTGCACCCCTAAAAGGCCTCCTGAGCCGCCTGCAATGACCTCGGGTTCATCGGAAAGACCAGGGATGATCGTCACGTAAACAACTTAGCGCAGCGCGCCTACCGCAACAGAGTTGGGTACAGCCGCGCGGCAATCGCCGACAACACGACGAAGATTACGATCATGATTCCGAAATCGTTCGCGAATCCGTGGATGCTTTCGCCGCCGACAATCATTTGGCCGCGCAGCGCATCCACCAGATACGTGAGCGGATTCACCAGCGCAACCACCTTCAGCCACCCGGGCATGATGGCGATGGGATAAATCGCGTTGCTGGCGAAGAACAGCGGCATGGTGAGCACTTGCCCGATGCCCATGAACCGCTCGCGCGACTTTACGATGCAGGCGATGATCAGCGAAAACGTCGAGAAGATGGCCGAGCCGAGCGCCACCCCGGTGAGCACGGCGAGAATATGGAGCGGTTGCCACTGAATCCCGATATGCAGCGCGATCGCGATCAGATAAATGATGATCGCTTGCACCACGCCGCGAAAGCCCGCCGATACCGCTTTGCCGAGAACCAGCGAGACGCGCTTTGCCGGGCTGACCAGCAGCTTGTGCACGATGCCCAGATCGCGCTCCCAGATTACGGCGATTCCGTAGAAAATCGCGGCAAAGAGAACGCTCTGCGCCAGAATTCCCGGCGTCATAAACGCGAGATAGGAAACGTTGCCGGTAGGAATTCCGCGCACGCGGCTGAAAACCTGGCCGAAGACGACCAGCCAAAGAACCGGCTGCACGGCGCGCGTGAAAAGTTCAGTGGGATCGCGGAACAGCTTGCGCAACTCGACGTCGGCAATGGCCATCGTCTCGCGCCAAACCTCAACCACGGCGGACGAATCAGCCCAGGCGGCTGGCGGTGCTGCGAGTCTGGCGGATGTCACGGTAGCTGCCTCCTTCCTGGATCGAGCCGCCGCTGAAATGCGCGAAGACGTCGTCGAGCGTCGCTTCGGGCCCCAGCCGGGCTTTGAGTTCCGCCGGCTTGCCCATGGCGGCGACCTGGCCGCGGTGTAGCAGAGCGAGCTCGTCGCAGAGTTCGTCGGCTTCATCCATGTCGTGCGTGGTGATCAAAATCGTCATGCCGTAATTTTGGCGAAGATCGCGCAGGCGGTCCCAGACTGTGTGCCGCGCGACGGGATCGAGCCCGATGGTCGGCTCGTCGAGAAAGAGAACCGTGGGACGATGCAGCATGGCTTGCGCCAACTCGAGACGCCGAATCATGCCGCCGGAGTAAGTCTTCACCAAGCGGCGCCCGGATTCCGTCAGTCCCATGAATTCGAGCGCGTCGGCGATGCGCGGCTTTCGCTCGCTGCGCGGGATGGCATAGAGCTTCGCCGAGAGCAGCAGATTTTCTTCGCCGGTGAGGCCGCCGTCGGCCGAGAGCATTTGGGGGACGTACCCGATGCTGCGTCTCACTTGCGCGGGCGCGGCGACGATGTCGAAGCCCGCGACTTTTGCGCTGCCCGATGTCGGATCGAGCAGCGTGGTGAGCATCTTGATCGTGGTGCTCTTGCCGGCGCCGTTGGGGCCGAGCAGGCCGAAGATTTGCCCGTACGGCACGCGGCAATCGAGATGATCTACGGCCAAGAGGTCGCCGAAGACTCGTGTGAGCGCTTCGGTCTCAATGGCGAAGCCGCTGCGCGCGGCCGTGGCGTTGTTGAATGTGGCCGTCATTCGCGGTGAGATCGGGCCTCCGACCGTTGCGCAGACGACGTCGCGCTGCGACCAGACCTCCGGGCAGCAAACTCGTGGCGATTCATAGGCGATTAGAATCTCACACTCATGTTGGTTCAATCAAAACGACGGGCAACGAGCCCATCCGGTTACCGCGGCGGATTCGAATTCCGCGCCGCTGTGATACATTGGCTCGCTTTCGACCCGTGTTTCAGGGGGCGCTGTGCTCGAGCGGTTCTTCAAACTCGCGGAAAATCATACCACCGTCCGGCGCGAATTGCTGGGCGGGCTCACCACTTTCATGACCATGGCGTACATCATCGCCGTGAATCCGCGCATGCTTTCGGAAGCGGGCATGCCTATCGAGGGCGTGCTCTTTGCGACCTGCGTTTCGGCGGCGGTCGCGACATTGGTGATGGGCTTGTGGGGGAATTATCCGATCGCGCTCGCTCCCGGCATGTCGCTGAACGCGTACTTCACGTATTCGATCGTACTGGGGCGCGGTGTGCCGTGGCAGACGGCGCTTGCCGTCGTTTTTTTCTCGGGCCTGCTTTTTTTGTTGCTGACTCTGACCCAAGTGCGCGAGCAGATCGTGAATGGAATTCCCGATTGCCTGAAGTTTGGCACAGCGGCGGGGATCGGGCTGTTTATCGCATTCGTCGGACTACGAAACGCAAAGATTATCGTCGCTAATCCTGCAACGTTTGTCGGGCTCGGCAATTTCTCCGATGCACAAGTGCAGATCGCCACACTTGGATTGATCCTCACCGCGATTCTCATGGCGCGGAAAATCGGCGGCGCAATTCTGATCGGAATCGTCGTCGCGACGATTGCCGGAGTCTTCCGCGGGCTAAACCAATGGCCGGCGCATATTTTTTCGCTACCGCATCCGGGAGGAACACTGCTGAAGCTCGATTTTGCAGGCGCAGCCAAGCTCGGATTGCTGGACCTGATCTTCGTCTTCTTCTTCGTGGATCTTTTCGACAACGTGGGAACTCTAGTAGGCGTTTGCGAACAAGGCGGCTTCATGCGCGAAGGCAAGCTGCCGCGCGCCAGCCGCGCGCTCCTCGCCGATGCAACGGGCACGATGTTCGGCGCGCTCACCGGAACGTCTACGGTAACGAGTTACATCGAAAGCGCTGCGGGAGTCGCAGCCGGCGCCCGCACGGGACTTGGAAATCTGGTGATCGCCGGACTATTCCTTCTGGCGATGTTCTGCGCTCCGCTGGTGGCCGCCATTCCGGGCTACGCAACGGCGCCGGCGTTGATTTTAGTAGGCGCTCTGATGTGCGAATCCGTCGCCAACGTGCAATGGAATGATTTCAGCGAGGCATTCCCGGCGTTCCTGACCATCGTCGCGACGCCGCTGACGTTCAGCGTCGCGACCGGCCTGAGCCTCGGCCTGATTTCCTACACGCTGGTGAAAGTGGGAGCGGGAAAGCACCGCGAGATCAGCCCGCTGATCTGGGTTCTGACCGCGCTATTCTTATTGCGCTACGCGTATCTTGCCGCTGAATAATCGGCTTCAAGCAGGACCGCAGAGATCATTCCACGTCGAACAGGACGGAACGAACGGGCGAAAGGTTGCCGCCCGTCTCAGCCGCCTGTGCATCAAGCCGGTAGGATCCCGGCGGAACGTCCTTCAGCGGAACCTTGAAACCCACCGCGACAATCGGATTCCCTTTCTCGCGATAGCTGGCTGCGCTCATCGGGCCTGCGCCGAGTGCATCCTTGCCCGTCTTGGTATCCACGACGCGATAACCGACAGCGATGTCCGGAGGGCTCGCGTCGGCGGCGTGCGTATCGTAAACCTGCGCGTACATGATGACCGAGTCTGTGCGCTTGAAGCGATTGCTAGAAGAGGGGACGACTTCGAGCCCTTTGACAATCAGCGGAGTGCGATCGCCGAGCAGGACTGAATCCAGCGTCGAGGATGGATCTCCGGCGCGGAGAAGTGTGTTACTCAACACTACGCCGCTCATGGTGAACGTCTTTCCATCATAAGTGTCAACGGCGAGCGGAGTTTCGTACTTCCCGAAATTCTGCCCACCTCCCGAGACAACCACGGCCAAGCGATACTTTCCGGGGCCAATCTCGAATTGATTCTGGTAGCGCATCGGCGAACCCAGGAATTGCTTCAATTCGTCTTTCTCCAGATCGAGAGTGACGGTATCGCTGAAGCGCGCCGCCACTGTTCCGTCAGACCGATAGGCAATTCCGAGGAAATTTACATCCGCGTGGGACTTCCCTTTGACCTTAGAGAACTCGATCGAAGACGAAGGGATTTCCATCGATAGGTTGATCTCTGCGGAATTTGGTGAGGAATAGAAAAACGGCGCTTCGAGCGTTCCGGCAATCGTGCCGGGAGCCGTGCCCGCGGCGCGAGCCTCGAGATCCTTCTCGACGGGTTTGCCGGCGAGGACATCGGTCGGCCTGACGTTGCAATACCCGCTGCGCGCACGGACGCTCGTGCCGCCGCGTTCAACCTTTACCTTTAGCGTGTGGCAACTCCCTTCGGGAGACTCCGACGGCGCGTAGCCGAGAAGATAGTACTCGTCCTGTTCCTTCCCGATCTTCTGCAGCCCGCCAAGTAGATCGTTCGAGTTGAAAATTGGAAATCCACCTGTTCCAGAGGCCAGGGCGTACATGACCTGCTGATTTGTAGTCGCGGACTCAGGGAACGGCGGAACGATCGAGCGTGGCTGAGTGATGTTGCCGCCAAAAGGCACACCCGGAGGCATAGAGCCGGGCCCGCCGTGGCCTCCGCTACCGGTGCCGCCGCCACCCTTACCTCCACCCGTGCCGGTTCCCCCGCCACCGCCACGGCCGCCGCCTCCACCTGTACCTCCTCCACCGCCGTGGCCACCGCCACCGCCGCCACCTCCACCGCCGCCGTGTTGGACATAGGCAGAAAGAAGCCCCGGAGTAAATGAGGCCAGCCGAATTCCGGGACGCTCACTTTCGTGAGCTCGAGTGTTGCGGCTGAACGCGAACCGCGAAGCCTCCCCGGACCGCTTATCATTCGGCTGGATGCGATTGAAACCCATGTTTGGCGCAACCAAGCCGCGAACATCGAGCGGATAAATTGCCACATTGGCCTTATTACATGCGTCGATCGTCGCCGGAAGCTCCGCTTCGACTTCGTCGGTGAGGGGAAATCCCGTGGTAAGAAGAATCAGGCTCTTTCTTCCCGGAATCGGCGCGAGATTCCTGGCCAGGCTGCGAATCGCCAGCATCGCGCTGCGGGCGCCGAAATCCGCCTCCGAATTCGTCAGCGCCGTCAGTCCGGGCGAAGAAATTGTGTCGGTCTGTGGCCCCGCAGGCTCCCCGTTTGGAGCCACGGCAGATCCTTTCACCCCGGCGACGGCCTTCTTCAGCCGCGCAGCATCCGAAGTGAAATTTTGAACGATATGCAGCGTTCCTCCGAAGTCAACGACGGCTATAACGCGATCCGGCCCGGCGTTCGCGTCGATGAATTTCGTTGCTGCGTCTCGCGCCTGAATCTGCTGCCCTCCATCCATGGTGGAATCATCGAAGAAGAGAATCATGTAGTGTTTCTGCGTCCCCGGAGGCGCGGAGGGTTCGGTGCCGAAGGAAAACATGGAGACGGGCTGAGCCTTATTGTCCTCAAACACCTGAAAATCTTTGGCGCTCAAATCCGAGACGTAATTTCCTTTTTTATCCGTAACGACGACGTCCACGCGGACCAGTCGAGCTTCGGACTTGAGAACGGCGCCTCCAGCCGCGGGCGTCTGCTGCGCGGGCTGCTGGGCCGCAGGCTGTTGTGGCGCGGAGGGTGGCGGAGAAGGCTGTTGCGCGCGGGCCACAGCCGATGAGCGCGTACCCCACCAACCTAGAACACAAATCAGCATGAGCAGGATCCAAATGACGCGCGAGGAGTATATTCGCCGGGCTCTCATCTTTAACCTCTCAACCACGGGCGCCTCTTCCTTTCGGGCACCTATTTACTACGGAATTTCGACCATGCCATTCGCCGCGGTCAGCAACGCGGCCTCGGAATCCCGCGCGACCAGCCTTACGACGTACGTCCCCGGCTTGACGTCGAAATTCGTACGGATGTTCACGCCGGTGCGCTCGAGTTTGGCGAGGGTCTCATCGCGGAGTTTCATTTCCACGGTCTTGGTCGTGCCGGTGATGTAATTCCCATTGCGGTCGAAGAGCGCAGCCACCACCGTGAGGTCGTTCAGATTCCGGCCGTCGGCTTTTCGGAATCGAAGCCGCCCAACATCAACGTGCGTCATCACCGCGAGCTTCGCATCGGTGGCATTGAGCTTGTAAAACTGAGTATGCAGCTCGATGGGCAGGTCGTGAATCTCTTCCTGCGAAAAAAGCTCTTCTTCCACTTCCTGCTTGGCAGCTTCAGCAGGATCCGTGCCGTGTTTGGGCATAAAGTACCCGCGTCGAGCCTGAATCTCATATTTTTGCCCGTTGTTCAGCGTCACCTTCAAGTTGTGGTATTTCCCGTCATAGGTGGACTTGAGCGGCGAAAACCCAAGGAGATAGGAATAGGCCGGG
Organism: uncultured Acidobacteriota bacterium; assembly: GCA_963812645.1. GTDB lineage: Bacteria > Acidobacteriota > Terriglobia > Acidiferrales > UBA7541 > Palsa-147. The sequence goes on along the minus strand of CAWEVU010000004.1, from coordinate 1,509,211 downwards.
GCGCTCGCGAGACGCCGGAAGCCCCCCTCGAGGTCATTGTTGTTGTGAAAGTAGACGCCGCCCGTGCCGTCGGCCAGCTCGGCGAGCACATCCGATTGCTCGGATTGTTTGGAGAGCTCGAAGTTGGTGTGAAAACTCATCGTAGCACTCGTTCCCACGGTCGTGTTGCTGATATCTCCGCCGGGCATGACGACATAAAGTCCGCGAGCGTCGAGAGTGCTGATCTCCACGTTGGCGCGTGCCGCGCGGTCGAGAAGCTCGCCAAATTCTTCCTCCCGCGTGGGATATAAAAATCCTCCCGAGACGAAAATGATGCTGCGCTGGCCGGGGGTAGCCGTGAGCCGGCGCACCATCTCATCGAGGCGCCGGAGCGCGTACATGGTCTCAGAGTCTCCGGCGTTGAACACGGTGACGAGAGCGTCTTGCGCGAGAGCCTGGGCGGCGGCGATGAATTGAGTGTTGTTGCTGTAGGCACACGCGAGAGCATCGGAGACCGCGACGTTTATCGCATCCGCGTCGTTTTGCACCTGTGCAAGATAGGCCTGATAGAAATCGACGGGCGGGCAGGCATTCATGCCTGTGGTGTCAACGGCGCCGACCGCGCGAGGCTGAAGCCGCATCAGCGCCTCATGGATCTTGTCGCGATCGTCGGTGAAGTCGAGCTGGTTCTGGCCCGAAATGGTGACGATGGCGAAGCGGTCCGACGGCGAGTCGGCCGATTTCACGTAGTGGTCTGCCGCGTTGCGGCCCTGGACTAGTTCATCGAACTTCAGCCGTGTGTCGTCGAACAGAAATGCTACGAAGCGCGAAGCCGGCACCAGGTTTGTAGTCGTGGTAGATGCTGGTTCCCCAGGAATCGGCTCGGGCCGCACCACGCGCGCTTCCAGCGACTGCGGTGTATCCGCGGAAAAGTGCGTGATGGGCACCGGCTTTTTAGCGTCGAGGATTTGAAAATCGTCCTTCTTCAGGTTTCCGACGGGCTGACCGTGAGAATCGCGCACGACGACTCGGACTAACACCAGATTCACCGGCACACGCAACGGCGGCGAGGACTCGTGGGTGCTCATCTCTGGCGCCGATTGGGGCGCAGCAACTGGTGGACTCTGTTCGGACGGCTTTGCTGGAGCGGGCGCGGCTTGCTGGTTCGTTTCGCTCGGCGGCGCTTGAGCGGCTGCAGCCGGAGCGAGAATTGAAGGAAAGGCGAAAAGCGAGAAGAAAAGCAAAGCTTCGCGCGGGGCCAGAATGCGCACCACTCCCTGTCGAAACATGGGCACTCCTGGGCTTGCCACGTATCCGCCCGCGCGGCTTGAATACGTGCGGCCTGAGGAACTAACCAAGCACTGTACGTGCGCGTTCACGCGGTGTCAATGCGCTGCGGCAGCCGCGGGCTATGTAGTCGGCTTGTCGGGCACCGGTTGGCTTGCCATGAAATCCTCTTTGAAGCGGAGCATGTAGGAATCGAGGAGTTCCTTAACTCGATCGGCTTTGGCAGATTTCAGGACGAAGCCGGCGTGGTGGTATTTCTTCACGCGCATGACGATTTCGGGATCGGTGTAGGCCGAGGTGTCTGGCTGTTCTTGCCGGGCAAGAGACAGGATCACGCCGGAATATTCGCGCCGGGTTTTTGGCAATGTGTACGACCGCTTGCCGCCCCCGACTTCGATGCGCGCCCATTCGCGCCAGAGATTTACGCCCGTAGCGGTCTCGACGACGTCCGAGATGTAGGCGCCGCCGACGCGCGCGGCGATTTCGATGAAATAGAATTTACCGCCCTCATGAGCGCGCAGAAATTCCGCGTGAGTGACGCCGCGGACCAGGCCCAGCGCGGCGATCAGCTCGCGATTCAGTTTCAGGAGGCTCTTGGCTTCGGCACCCGTGCGCGGCAGCGTCCGCGTGGTGAAAACTCCGCCGTGATGCGCGACCTCGAACGGCGGCTTGCCGTAGGCGTGGGCTTCGGCGAAAACGACTTTGCGTTCCGCGACGATACTGTCCACGTGATACACGTCGCCGGGAACGAATTGCTCGAGCAGGTAGAACGATTGCTGGTCGCCGAGCTGATCGAGCCAGGGCCAGAGCTGCGACGCTTCTTCAATTTTTTTCATGCCGATTCCGGAGGCTTGCGAGCGCGGCTTCAGCAGCCAGGGCGGCGGGACTCGCTCCATGTAATCGCGCAGCGCGTCGTAATTGAGCACGTGGATGAAATCGGGCACAGGGATGCCGGCTTCTTTGGCGCGGCCGCGCATGGCCAGCTTGTCGCGGAAGTAGCGCATGGTGGTGAGGCCCATACCTGGAACGCGCAGGTGTTCGCGCAGGGCCGCGGCGTTTTCCATGTCGAATTCATCGAGGGCCACGATGCGATCGACGGGGCGGCTGCGCGCGATGTAGCTGACTGCGTAGATCAGATCCTGCAGAGGGATTTCAGCGGGAGTGACGAAAATCTCTTCGATGGCTTCGCGCGGCCAGTCCGCATCGCGCAACTTCTCGACGGTAACCAGCAGAACGCGGCAGCCCTCTTCCTTGCACGCGCGCATGAATTCCTGCCCCTTTTCGTAGGAGGTGAGGCAAAGGATGGTGAGCGGCTTGGAGGCTGACATTAGAGATTCCGCGATTCGCGCGCCGCATGACTTCCGGCGTCGATTGGCGCGAATTATACAGGGGTCTCGGACGCTGGGAACAGGAATTGCAGGAATGGCCCGACGCGCGCGGCCCAGGCTTCTTCGTTGTGCTCGCCGCCTTCGATGATTTCGAACTGCAGATCGCGGCCGAGCGACCAGCCCTTGCCGCAAAGCACGTCGCGAAATTGTTCCACGCGCGGAACCATACGCGGTCCTTCGCGCGTGCCGATATCAAGCCAGATCCGGGGGCGCGGATGAACTTCGGCGTGCGCGGCGAATCGGTGTATCCATCCGCGGTCCCACCAGACGGATGGCGAAAGCGCCGCCAGTTGCCCGAAAACATGCGGATAGCGGAGCCCGGCGTAGAGAGTGAGCAAGCCGCCGAGAGATGAGCCGCCGAATCCCGTATGCCAGGCTCCCAGCAGCACGCGATAGTTCGACTCGATGAAGGGACGCAATTCTTCGATGATCATGCGCACGTAACGCTCGGCTTTGCCGCCTCCGAGACGTCCGGAACGCGTCGGAGTGTACTCGCCGATTCGGCGCTTGCCGGAATTGTAGATGCCCACGATGATAAGCGGCTGGATCGCGCCCGTGCCGATGAGATGATCGGCCGTTTCTCCGACGCGCCAATATTTTCCGGGGATGAACGACGTCGCGCCATCGAAGAGATTCTGGCCGTCCTGAAGATAGAGGACGGGAAAGCGGCGTTGCGGCTGCTGGTCATAGCCGGGCGGGAGATAAACGATCAGGTCGCGCTCGGTACGCAGGAGGCGCGATTTGAATCTCTCAATTTTTTGGATGTGGCCGGAGCTCAAATCCGGAAGCCCTCTGCTCTGATGCGCCCGCGCAAGACGAGTGTTCGGCTAATCGACTTGAATCGAGCGACGCGCAATCAATTCTCTCCCTGAGGGTTTTCCACCGGCGCCGCTCAAGAATACCAGAAACACGAATTCGCGCTATTTGCGGAATCTTCGCTCGCGCCCAAGCGTTGCAAATGTGAGTAGCGATAGCTATTCTCGCCTTAGATCGCGCCGCAGCCGCGCGACTCCGCGCTTGCCGGCGAACATGAAAATCTCGGCGTACATTCCCTGCTACAACGTGGAGCGGTATATCGGCCCGACGATCGAGGCCATGCTGGCGCAGACGCGGCCGTCGGACGAATTTCTCATCATCGACGACGGCTGTACGGATGGCACGCTGGATATCGCCGCGAAGTATCCGGTGCGAATCATCCGCCACAAAAAGAACAAAGGGCTCGCCGCCGGACGAAATACTGCGTTGGCGAACGCGCAGCACGAACTGGTGGCGGCGATGGATTCGGATGCTGTCGCGGAGAAGCATTGGCTCGAGAGCTTGCTCGAAGCTTTCAATGATCCGCGAGTTGTTGGTTCGGGCGGGCGACTTCTCGAAAAGTATCGCGAAGGCGCTGCGAACGCATGGCGCGCGGCGTACATGTCGCAGGATCTGGGCGAGACGCGGATCGATATCGAGTGGCCATCGCCGAAGAGGCTCGGCGGCTTCGGCACTCTCTATCGCAAGAGCGTGGTATTAGCGGCGGGCGGCTATGACGAGAAATATCGCACGAACTACGAGGATGTGGACCTCTGCATCCGCTTGCTGCAGGCGGGGCATAAATTGGTCTTTGAGCCTCAAGCCGTGGCGCATCATCTCCGCCAGGACACGGCGCGCAGCCTCCTGCGCACATCCTGGCGCTGGGAATTCTACATGCACTATTTCAACGGCGGATATAACAACATCCCGCTGAAACTGCTGCACAATTTTCGCTGGGCGCGCGCGATGATGTGGAACGACTGGCGTGATGGGCGAAAATCGCTGCTCGGCGTGGATGCGCTGCTGCCCTGGTATCACTGCTATGCGGATTTGCGTTATGGATTTTCCTCCGAGCGGCTTCCTGCGGTGAAAGCGGAAGGGCCGAATTCAGAACTTTATTTTCCGCGGCCGATTCGTGCGCTGAGACGGCGCTACCGGAGTTCTCACCAGCGCGCTTAGGAATTCCGCAAGCTGATCAGTGAGCGGCGCGAGCGGTGTTGCGCACGCCGGCCCCATACTTCGGCCATTGGCCTAAGAGGCCGCCGTTCTCAGCCGTGTCTTGGATGGCGTAGAGCTTGCCGTCGGAGCTCTGGAAGTAGATTGTTCCGTCGGTGGCAACGCTGGGCGAGAAGACCTGGCCTCCGGCCGTGAATCTCCACTTCAGATTGCCGAGTGAATCGACCGCGTAAAGATTGTGATCGACGCCGCCGAAAATCACTTCACCATTGCTCGTCACCGCCGGAGAAGTGCGGATCGGGGTGCCGGCCGCAAACTTCCATTTGAGATGGCCGTCGGAAGAGAGAGCGTAAAGCTCGCCGTCATCGCTGCCGAAATAGAGCGTGCCATCATCGCCGATTGAAGGGGGAGTCGCGCGATCGGATAAATCGAACGCCCAGAGGCGCTTTCCATCGTGATTGTAAGCGTCCATGCCGCCTTTGCGCGGAAGATAAATAGTGCCATCGGCGGCGACGACCGGTGCGCCGCAACCGCCGTCATAAACCTTGTGATTCCACATCACGCTGTGCGCCCGGTCCGCATAGCTCAGCGTATCCCCCGCTCTCGTGAAAACCATTCCACCGTCCGAAGTGAACGCCATGCCGGTAGCATAGCCGCGCCACATAACGGCCGGGTTGTCGCGCGAAGTGCTGAGTTGCAGCACCGAGGCAGACGTGGCCATGAATACCGTGCCATCGAAGGCGGAGCCGAGTTGCGTGACGGGCGCGATCGATCCGACCTCGCCGCCCTTGCCATCGGGCCCGACGCGGGCGGCGCCGCCGGAATCGTTGCTGGTCACGTCGAACCAGATGTTTCCGATGTCATCGATCAATACGAAGTGCACCGGAGCGTTTGCTGGTTGCCCGGGCGAATCGTAATGCCACTTTTCCGTGCCGTCGGGACGGATCGCGAAGAGGCCCAGGCTGCCGCCGGCGTAAATGGTGCCGTCATCGCCGATGGCGGGAATTTGATCGGCATAGTATCCGTCGCGCGGAGCTGCCGTGAGATGTTCTACGGTGAAATCCCATTTCTTTGTGGGCGATGGCGCGGCCACGGTTGCGGGTGAGCCGCCCGAGCACGCGGTGATCGAACACAGCCCTGCCAGTACGATTCCCAAGACGATCGGCGCCTTCTTCATGCATCAATTCTAAGGCCACCACTGAGTCTGATCATGCGAATTGAGCTGGGGAGCATGTCCTTTCAGTAACTTTTACGGCAGAATCGAGGCAGTTTTCGCATTCGAAACCTCCGCGGACAATTTTCATCAGGGAAGTCGTGGGCAGCGGTAGGGTAACAGTAGCGCTGTTCGTCCGGTCTCGGGCGAGCCTCAGGAGAATCATATGAGTCTCAAAGAATTTGTGGGCCTTGGGCTGCTCGCCGCGTGTTTGGTATCGCCGCCCGCTCGCGCCCAGAGTGCTGGTTCGCAAAGTCCGCCCGCAAATCCTGCACCAGCAACTGGGGCGGTGACGCCTCCCGGCACTTCGCAATCGGCCGCGCCAGCGCCCGAAAAGAAGCACGCGAAGCATGTTTACACCGACGATGATTTCGGCTCTCCTTCCACCGACGATCTGCCCGCGGGCAGCATTCACGCGAGCAATATGGCGGCCTACTATCTGCCAAAGGACCCGATGACGGCGAAGCAGTTGGCGTCTCTACAGCAGTATGCCGATGCTCAAGCGGCCCACAATCGCGTCCAGTCCATTGAATCCACTGCGAAGTTGTATCTGCGGGACGATGACGTACCTTTTCACGGCCGGGATGATTGGAACCGCAGAGCGTTCGATACCTGGACGGATATTTGGAAAGCGATTGACGACTTCGCGCAAAAATTGCGGACAGTGCGCAGCCAGGACGTGGCCCTGCTCGCCCAGTCACAGTACAGCCCCCGCGATATCGCGCAACTCCAGGAACAACGCACCCGATTGATCCAGGAATGGGAGCCGGTGGAAAAGGTCGTCAGCCATTTCATCACGCTCGAGGACGAGGCCAAGCAAAAAGCCGCCGAATGGCGGAAGTACAATTCCAAGTAGAAGACTCGCGCAACTCGCTTCCCGATTGGTACCGCCAATTCGCACGCGACATCTTTAATTCGGCCGCGTCTAATAGCCTATTCGCCGGGGAATCTCGCGACACGCCTGCATTAATTCACAGCGCGTGCTAGGATTCCGGCGAACTTTCCATGAATACGCTGCTCAGCGACCTCCGCTTCGCACTCCGCACATTCAGGAAGAGCCCTGGTTTCATTGCCGTTGTCGCGCTCTCGCTTGCCATCGGGATCGGCGCTTGCACTTCCCTTTTCAGCATCGCGAATGCGCTATTGATCCGGCCGCTGCCTTATAAGGACGCAGACCGCCTGGTGATTCTGTGGAATCGCTCGCCGGGATTGAATATCATGCAGGATTGGTTTTCGACGGCTCAATATTTCGACATCAAGACCGGCCATCACGGGCTGGAAGAAGTGGCCATCGCCATCGGCGGGAATGAAAATCTCACCGGCAATGGCGATCCGGAGCGCGTCGGGGCAATTCATGTTTCGTCGAATCTGTTGCCGCTGCTCGGCGAGAAGGCGGCCATGGGGCGGCTCTTCATCGCCGAAGAGGATGTGAAGGGTGCCGCGCCGACAGTGGTGCTGAGCTATGGAATGTGGGTGCGGCGCTACGGCAGCGAGCCGCAAATCATCGGCAAATCGGTCCAGGTGAATGGCATCTCGCGCGAAGTTGTTGGCGTGCTGCCGAAATCGTTTTCGTTGCCGCGCGAAGTGCTGCCCACTCTCGACGGCGCCGAACAGGCCGATATCTTGCTTCCGCTCCCGCTCGCTCCCGACGCGACGCGCATTCGCAGCCACGAAGATTACAACATCATCGGCAAGCTCAAGCCGGGCGTGTCGGTTCGCGCGGCGCAAGCGGAGATGGATACGATCACCGCACGCCTCCGCCGCGATTATCCCGATGTCTATCCGCCAAATGGCGGGTTGACGTTCGGCGTCCTGCCGCTGCTCGAGCAGGTGGTCGGTGATGCGCGCTACTCGCTGATCGTGCTGCTCGGGGCTGTAGGGTTCGTGCTGCTGATCGCCTGCGCCAACGTGGCGAATCTGCAGCTTTCACGTGCCGTCGCGAGGCAGAAGGAAATCGCCGTACGCGCGGCGCTGGGCGCCGGCCGCGCCCGCATCCTGCGCCAATTATTCACGGAAAGCGTGTTGCTCGCGCTCGGCGGCGGAGCACTCGGCATCCTGTTTTCGTTCGTGTGCGTACATTGGGTCCATGTGCTCGGACCGAAAAGCGTGCCACGACTCGCCTCGATTGGCGTGGACGGCGAAGCGCTTCTGTTCACGGTCGGACTGTGCGTCTTCTCGGGAATTTTATTTGGCCTCGCGCCTGCGTGGCGCGCCACGCAAATCGATCTTCACGGCACGCTGAAAGACGCGGGCCGTGGCTCGGCCGGCGCGGGCAGCGTCTGGGGACGCGGCAATAATTTGCGCCGCATGCTGGTGATCTCGGAGATGGCGCTCTCCGTGGTGCTGTTGATCGGCGCGGGGCTGCTGATTCGCAGCTTCGCGCGACTGCTGCAAGTTTCACCGGGATTCAACCCCGATAATGTGCTGACGACCGAACTCACCATGAGCGGCCCAAAATACAAGGACGCGCAGGCCATCCTCGCAACGTATCACCAGCTCTGGGGGCGTCTCGAATCGCTGCCAGGAGTGACCGCGGCGGGCGCGATCACCTCGCTTCCGTTGAGCGAAATGTACGCGTGGGGCCCGATCGTCATCGAAGGCCGCACACCGCCGCCCGGCGAGCAGTTCATCAATGCCGACCAGCGCATTGTAGGCGGGCATTATTTCGAGGCCATGGAAATTCCGCTGCGTAGCGGGCGATTGTTCAATGATCAGGATACGCAAGAGAATCCCCGCGCCGCGATCATCGACGAATATATGGCGCAGGAATATTGGCCGCACGAAGATCCGCTCGGCAAGCGCATCGCCTTCGGCGGGCTCGACGCCGACGGTAAATGGATCACCATCGTCGGCGTCGTCGGGCGCATCAAGCAGTACACGCTCGATTCCGATTCGCGCATCGCGTTCTATCTGCCGCAGACGCAATACCCGTCGCGCGCCATGAATGTCGTCCTGCGCAGCCGCACCGATCCGTCCGCTCTGACGTCAGGAGTGAAAAAAGAACTTCGCGAGCTCGATTCCGATCTGCCCATGTATAACGTGCGAACGATGCAGCAGCGTCTCGAAGAATCGCTCGCCCGTCGCAAATTCTCGATGGTGTTGCTAACCGGCTTTGCCGGCCTGGCCCTGGCGCTCGCAACAATCGGTGTGTACGGCGTGATGGCGTACCTCGTAAATCAGGGCATGCGCGAACTGGGAATCCGCATCGCGCTAGGCGCGTCGCAGCGAAACATTCTCGCGCTGGTAGTGCGCCAAGGCATGGCCCTGGCGCTAGCCGGAGTAGCCATCGGCCTGGCCGGCGCATTTGCATTGACGCGATTGATGCAGAGCCTCTTGTTCAACGTGAAGACCACTGACGCTCTAACCTTCGCGGCAATCCCGCTGCTCCTGACTCTCATCGCACTGCTCACCAGCTACATCCCCGCCCGCCGCGCCGCGCGTATCGATCCCATGATCTCCTTGCGCAGCGAGTGAATGCTCCTTAGTTGACGGATAGAATACTCACCTCAGTCTCCGCGTGCGGTAACATGCCAGGCATACCGGCGAGTGACGGTGCAGCGGACGATTCGGTTAATTCTCTCGCTAGCAGTCCAACGCCGCAGACGAGCCAGGTGACACAAGTCTCCCAATACGCCAAGGCCAGCATCTGGATCGGATTTGGCTTCGTTGCTGCCGTGGGTTTGTGCCGCGCGCAGTCGCCGCCCGCGCCTGCAAACACCACAGTGAAAGCCGACACCCTCGCGGTTCATTCCGAAGCGCGCGAAGCGAGCGACGTGGTGCAGACCTTGAAGAAAGGCGACGCTCTCGTGCTCGGACTCGAGTTGAAGATCGGGACCGAGAAATGGTGCAGTGTCGGCTTCCCGGGACAAGGCAGGCTCGGATACGTGACCTGCGATGCTCTCGAGCGCATGGACCGCCGCGCGGGCGACATCGCCATGCCCGCAAACGCGGCGCCAGCGTCGCCTGAAATGCTCGGTGGGACGCCAGCCTCGCCGCGATCGTCTGTTCGCCTACCCCTCGCGCGCTCCGCGGCCGTGTCGTCAAGCGGATACGACCGAGTTGCCGCTGCTGTGGTGCATGAGGGCTTGCTCGACGGCGCCAAGATCGCGGAGTTCGAGCAAGCCGCCCGCAACGGTGGCGCGCAAGCATCGGCGCGCGCAGCGTTCGCGCACTACGCCGGAGCACAGTTCGAGCTTGCGCATAACGATAGCGACGACGCGCTCGATCAATTGCGCGCCGCACTGCCCTTCGCTTCGAAGCAGCCGGATGTTTCCTTCGCTATTCTCGTAAGTCTCGCGCACGTGCACCTGGTCCGCAGCGAATACTCGAGCGCGCTCGAATACCTCGCGCAAGCCAGAGAAAGTTCGCCGGGTTCCATCGGAGTGATGCAGCTTTCGGGTTGGGCATACTACGGATTGAGCCGCCTCGACGATGCCATTCGCGAATGGAAGGCAGCTCAGCGCGCGCAGCCGAATCCCTCCATAGCGGAGTTGCTGGAAAAAGCCGAGCGGGATAAGGCCATCGAAGCGGGCGCGCGCGAAAGCGGCTCGACTCACTTCGCGCTGCACTATCAAGGCGGCGCCACGCCGCAGCTCGCCAACGAAATTCTTCGCATGCTTGAAGAGCAATTCCGCAGCCTGCAATCCGATTTGCACTTCACCCCGCCGGAACCGATTGGCGTGATTCTCTATACGCAGCAGACATTCCGCGATATCACCCGCGCGCCGAGCTGGGCCGGAGCAATCAACGATGGCCGCATCCGCGTTCCCGTGCAGGGCCTCGATTGCGTCACCGCAGAGCTTTCGCGCGTACTCCAGCACGAACTCACGCATAGTTTCGTCCGCCAAATGACGCTGGGCCGCTGCCCGACATGGCTGAACGAGGGACTCGCGCAATGGGAAGAGGGCCGCAGAAGCACGGCGAGCGCGCAAGCCCTGGTTGCTGCATTCGATCGCGGCGTGGTCATTCCGCTGAAGCGTCTCGACGGCTCGTGGACGCAATTCCCCGCCCCGGTCGCAGCGATTGCCTACGCGTGGTCGCTCGCCGCGGTGGAATCCGTGATGGCGCGATCGGGGCCGATGACAATCAATCGCCTGCTGACAAATCTCAGCACAGCATCATCCACCGAGGAAGCGCTCCGAGAAGCCCTGCAGATCGGCTACGCCGATGTCGACCGGCAAACCGCAGATTATCTTCGTCAGACCTATGAACAATAACCGCGAGGAAAATCAGAAATCGAGAAGTGGCGCGCCCGGGGAGATTCGAACTCCCGACCCTCTGCTTAGAAGGCAGACGCTCTATCCAACTGAGCTACGGGCGCTCTGCCCCAAGTTTACATGATCAGGCTTTATTGGTCGAACCATCCATTGCACTGCGGCAAACTGGATCTAATCACCGGCGACATCAGCGCCGAGGATTCGCTGCAAATCCGACTCGTCGTTCTCAGGCGCGGCGGACGGCCGGCGTTTTCTCCAGCTGGGTCTTCACTGCGACGCTCAGGCGGCGGATTCCTTCGCGGATCTCCTCGGGCCGCGCGTGCGAGAAGTTCAGCCGAAGATGCCGGTTGCTCTCTTGGCCCAAGCCATCCGGAGCAAAGAAGGAATCGCCCGGAACGAAGGCGACGTTCTGCTTCAACGCTTCTTTGAAAAGCTCGTTCGCGTCCATTCCCTTCGCCAGAGTTACCCAGAGGAATAGGCCACCTTTGGGACGCGTCCAGGTGACCTCGGCCGGGAAAGTTTGCGCGAGCGCTTCAAGCATGACGTCTCGACGCTCGCGGTAGACCACGCGTAGCCGCTTCACATGTTCATCGAGAAAGTTATCGCGGGCAACTTCGTACGCAACGACCTGGGCAAACGTGGAGGTGTGCAAGTCCGTGCCTTGCTTTAGCTGCGTCAACTTGGCAATGACTTCGGGCGGGGCCACGATCCAGCCGAGCCGCAGCCCGGGAGCCAGCGTTTTGGAAAAGGTGCTCAGATAAATTACGTTGCCGAGCGTGTAGCCGCTATCGCGCGGCACGTTTTCGCGATCGAGCACGACGAGCGACGGAAGATGCTCGCCTTCATAGCGCAGTTGGCCATAGGGATCGTCTTCGACGATCGGGATGCCGTAGCGATCTGCTAGCAGAACGAGCGTGCGGCGGCGGTCCTCGGCGAGCGTGGTCCCGCCAGGATTTTGAAAATTCGGCAGCACGTACATGAATTTCGGCCCGGCGCGAAGAGGCGCTTCCAGCAGATCGATGCGCAGTCCGTCCTCATCGCAAGGAACGCTCAGATACTCCGCTCCGTACGCGCTGAAGGCTTGCAATGCCCCGAGGTACGTCGGCGCTTCGACGAGGATGCGATCGCCTAAATTGATCAACAACTTGCCGATGAGATCGAGCGCCTGCTGCGAGCCTGTGGTGATCAGCACATTTTCGGTTTGCGCTTTGATGCCGTAACGCGAGGTGTGGCGCGCGATCATGTCGCGCAGAGGCCCGTAACCTTCCGTTTCGCCGTACTGGAGTGCCGCTGCCGCATTTTTTTCCAGCACCTTCCGGCAAGCCTCTTCGAATCGCTCGATTGGAAAAAAGTCACTGGCAGGAAGGCCGCCGGCGAAGGAGATTACTTCGGGATTTTGCGTCAGCTTCAAGAGCTCGCGAATGGCGGAGCTCTTCATGCCCTTGGTGCGCAGTGCGTAACGGGATGTCCAAGCGGTCGACATGAAATCTACTTTCCTCTCTCGGCGCTTTCATACCACGGAAATCGGGCTCTGATACGAACGAGTTCGCGAACGTATCATAGACCGAACGACATCCGGCTATCGCTCTGTATCTCTTGCCTGTGCGCGAAGTCTCGCAGGCCAAACCGTGTCGTGATCGGCTGAGATGCTGCAGTCCCGAGCGGAGGCGCGGCTAGCGGGCGAAGGCATCTAGTTCGGCGCGATTCGGTGCGGCGGACTGCGCGCCGCGCCGTGTGACTGAAAGAGCGGCGGCGCGGTTTGCGAATTGGCACGCGGCGGCGATATCGGCTCCTTCGGACAACGCGACCGCCAACGCGGCATTGAAGACATCGCCTGCGGCGGTCGTATCCACCGCGTTCACCTTCGGAGCTGGAAGGACTTGCGACCCGTCCGCCGTAACGAGCGCCACGCCTTGCTCGCCGAGCTTCACGATCACTGCCGGTGGCCCCGTCGCGCGCAATCGCCAGGCCACATCGAACGCCTCTTGAGGATTCAGGCGCCGCGGCGAAACTCCGGCAAGGATAGCCGCTTCGGTTTCATTGGGAGTGAGTATGTCCACGTCTGCCAGCAGCTCCGCGGGCAGCGGAGATGACGGCGCAGGCGCGGGATCGAGAATCACGCGCGCTCCAGCGCGTCGAGCGGTGCGCGCGGCGGCCACCACCGTCGCGAGCGGACTCTCGAGCTGCAGAAGCACGTAGGCCGCGCCGTCAAATCGGCTCGCCGCCTCCGCAACATCTTCCGGCGAGAGTTTTCCATTCGCTCCGGCCACGATGACGATCGAATTTTGTCCCGAGTCCGCCACAAAGATCAGCGCGATTCCTGTGGTGGAATCGGCGGTCACAAGCACTCCGCTCACGTCGCAACCGGCGCTCGTAAGATTCTCGCGCAACTGGCGCCCAAGGTCATCGCCGCCCACGCGCCCGAGCATTGCCACGTGCGCCCCGAGCCGCGCCGCCGCGTAGGCCTGATTCGCACCCTTGCCACCCGGCACCGAGAGGAACGTGTGGCCGGTGAGCGTCTCGCCCGCCACGGGAATGCGCGGGGCAAACGCCACAAGATCCATGTTCAAGCTGCCCACGACCAGGATTCTCGAAGTCACGCGATTCTCCGCAAGATGATTCCGTTGGCCGCCGTCGAAGGCCGCCGCGCGCAACGGGACAATTCCGACAGCATACTATCGCGAGGAGTGCGCCGCGGTCAGCCGAAGTTTTTCTGCGACGAAGAGAAAACACGCCGAGATTGCTTCCACCTTTTGCCGTTTGGGCTCCTCTTGGAGGCCGTTTGAGGGCTTCGCTAAGTCTTCGCTCTAATCGGGACAACTGTACGAATAGAAACGGGCGTAACTACAACAAAACAAAAGATAGGGGTCCGTTCTAATCGGGACATTTTGATGAACCTCCGGGAGAGCGTTTTGGCTGATTTCGCGATGACTTTTTGGCGCGATCTGCGGGGTCCTTGTGCGGCCGCCGTCGCGACACTTGGCGAGTTGCGGGAGGTGGGAGTTGTGCGTGTCTGCGGCGATCATGGCGTTTACATGGATAGCACGGCGCGGGGACGTGCACAAAGGTACGGTCAGTGGAATTACGGATGGGAGGGGGAGGGGAGATTTCAGATTTCAGATTCGAGATTTCAGAGGACTGCGAAGAGGGATCTATCTGGAGCCGGGAGTCCGTGGGCGATGGCGGTTGTCGCAGAGCCCCGCAGTCGTAGGAGGGCGCGGCCCTTCGAAGCTCAGGGTAAACAAGCGGCGCCCCTACGACCGGGAAAGCTTTCACCAAGTTGGCTTCGACCGCGGAACTCTCGGCGCTGCGCTACGGTTTGTCCTTGTCGTCCTTGGGCTTCTCCTTCTTCTGTTTTTCGTCCTTCGACTTTTGTTCGGGGGCTGGCTTGTTTGGCTTGTTCTCCGCCGGGGGTTTCGCCGCAGGCGGAGGTGGTTGCGGACGAGCCGGTGCTGGTTTCTCTTCCGGCTGAGGAGCTGGCCGAGTTGGCTCTGGCTTTTCCGCCGGCGGCGGAGGGCGATTCGGCGGTTGCGTCTCGGCCGGCTTTGGCGGAGGCGCGGGCTTCGATTGCGGAGCGGGTTGCGGAGGCACACGATCCGGCCGCGCGTTGGGATTGGCTGTGGGCGGATTTGCCGGCTTTGGCTGTTCATTGGGCTGGCGATTGTCCGCGCCGCCCGGCCTGGCGTTAGGATTCGCGGCCGGTGGAGGAGTCGCGGGCCTCGGAGCGTTACCCGGCGCCGGCCTTCCTGCTGCGGCCGGTGGCGGCTGACCGGGCTTGCCCACGCGAGTGGGCGCGCCCATGGTGCGAACCGTCGGCGCGATCTTCACGGGAACCGGCGGCGCCGCATTCGGCTGGGCTTTTGGCCGGATCGAGCTCAGCTCCGAAGCGGCCAGCGGCTTGCCGTTGTTTTTCGCGAGCGCGGATTGCTGCGCCGCAAAAGAGACGGGCGCCGGCGGCGGCGCGCGCTTCGCTACTACCGGCCGTGCCACAAATCTCGCGGGCGGCGTAGGCGCTTTTGCGACACCGGCGCCAGCGACCAAGCTCGTGCGTTGCGGAGCGACCCCGGCGCCGACTGCCGTGCCTACCGGCGCTTTTTCAAATTGTCGTGCATCAACTTTTTGGATATTTTGACCGACGGGCCGCGCAGAGACGAAAGCATCACGCGAAGTCACGGTCACAGAAGTGCGATTCACGTAAGTCACATTCGTCACGTTGCGATTGGTCTGGTAATCGTTGTAGACGTTCGTGACGTAGACGTTGGTGACGTTGGTATTCGTCACGTTGATGTTGGTCACGTAGCGCGGGCTCACCGCATACGGCGGCACGAACACCTCGCGCGGCCCCAGCGGGAACCATGCCACTCCGGCGCCGCCACCCGGCCCGCCGACCCAAGCTACGAGCGCCGGCGCGTAAACCGGGCGCACGGCTACAACGGGTCCCGGTAGCCAGCCCCACACGCCGCCATAAACTACCCAGCGACCGTAATGGAAAGGCGCGAATCCCCAGGGCGAGTCGTCCACCCAGGTCCAGCCCCACGGCGAAATCCAGACCCAATGGCCGTAGCGGTAAGGCGCCCAATCCGCGACGACGCCGGTGGGGACCCACATCGCGCCGTACTCCGGCACGTCGCGCCACCCACCATATGCGTCCAAGTCTTCGTAGCCCGTCATGTCCGGCGAAACGTAACGCGGCACGTTGTCTTCGCGGCGGTCGCGATCGCTGCACCAGTTGTCGAAATCATCGTTCGGATAGGCGTCGTCCACTTCGGAGTCCAACCGATCCGTGCCGGTCATCGTGGCGGTTTGTCCGGAGCGAACGGCAAAAGCCTGGCCGCCGCCGGTCACTTCGCCTTCGCCGGCGCGAACGGTGACGTAGGTTGCGTCGCCATTTTCGTTGACTTCGATGCGGTAATCGCCCGGGCGCAGCAGCGAGAACGCGATGTTGGGGGTGTCCACTTCGAAGGAATCGTCTTGATCGAGGCGTCGAAGATGAACGCTTATCGTGCCTTCGTTCACGCTGATCTGCGTGACGTTGTCATCGAGATTCAGAATGGTGAAAGCGGTGTTGCTGCTCAGGCGGATCACGGCGGCGCCGAGACCTATCTCCGCGAGAGAATCCTGATCGGACCAGAGTTTGTCGCCGAGGGTGATCGGCCGGTTGATTTCGGCCGCGCCCCAATCATCTGATCCGGCAGGTTGAAAGGAAACGGAGCCGCGCAGGTAAGCCAATCGTCCGACGCGAGCCGGAGGATCGTCATCCGCAGCGGCGCTGCCTGGCAGGCAGGCGAAAAGAAATGCAATGGCAAGAATTGCTGTGAGAATGTGCGTCAGCTTTGAGCGTGTGATCATGAGCGTGCGCCTCCGGGCGCACTTGAAGGGCTCTGCCGTGCAGAGCATTTGCGCCTCCTATATAAGAACTTCCGCACAAACGTAGCAAGCGAAATATCTAGTGCTGACAAGGACGGCGATGGCTGGGGCAGATCGCGCCGTTCACAAATCAAGATGCTGGCCTAGAAGGCGCGGTTGCGCCTCGCGCGGATTTGGCCTTGAAAGCAAGAGATGGATGTACACTGGTCGCCGTTTTCAAAGCCAAAAAGCGGAATTCTGCAAGGCGGAGACCTTTGATGCGACGCCTGCTTACTCTCGTGGCTCTGCTGTGCCTGTGCGGCGGCGCGAGCTTCGCGCAATCCACCGCCGTGCCCGCAGCGCAGGAAGGAGCCAAGCCCGCGCCTCCCGCAAAGAATGATTACGGCAAGGGCGAGAACTGGCTCTGCCGCCCCGGCCGGCAAGATGCCTGCGCCATCGACCTATCCACGACGGTGATCTCCGCCAGCGGCAAACTGACGCCCGAGTCCTGGTCCGCCGATCCCAACGCAGCGATCGATTGCTTCTATGTTTATCCCACGGTCTCGACCGATCCCGGCGGCAATAGCGACATGATTCCCGGTCCGGAAGAAAAAGCGGTGGTGCGCGCGCAGTTCGCGCGGTTCGCGTCCAAGTGCCGGCCGTTTGCGCCCATGTATCGTCAGGTCACTCTCACGGCGCTGGCCGCCCTTTTGAGCGGCGCGC
Source organism: uncultured Acidobacteriota bacterium (assembly GCA_963812645.1). Classification (GTDB taxonomy): domain Bacteria; phylum Acidobacteriota; class Terriglobia; order Acidiferrales; family UBA7541; genus Palsa-147. Next base: position 1,492,088 of record CAWEVU010000004.1, on the reverse strand, counting down.
CAATCCCTGTGGATCGCGCGCTGCCGTACAACGACGTCCTCGATGCGTGGAATTACTACCTCGAGCATGACAACCACGGCCGTGGAGTTGTGCTTATCGGGCACTCGCAAGGCGCTAGCGTGCTCACGCAACTCATCAGGGACGAGATCGACGGCAAGCCGGTGCAAGCGCGAATCATTTCCGCACTGCTGCTCGGAACGAGCGTGTCCGTGCCCAAGGGCAAAGATGTAGGCGGAGTTTTTCAAAAAATGCCCCTCTGCCACGCAGCCACGCAAATGAGATGCGTGATCACTTATGCCTCGTTTCGCGCGACTTCTCCGCCGCCGGCCAGCACGCGCTTCGGCAAAGCGGCGGGCGAAAACATGATTTCCGCTTGCACGAATCCGGCGGCGCTGGGAGGAGGCAGCGGCGAGCTGCACGCTTATTTGGGAACGCATGGCAGCGGCATCGTAGCCGACGCGGAGGCCGTGCCGGGACCCTGGGTGAAACCCGCGCAGCCAATCAACACGCCGTTCGTGAGCCTGCCGGGATTGCTTACCGCCGAGTGCGTCTCGAACGACAGCGGTTCCTATCTAGCCGTCAGCGTACACGGCGATCCTGCGGGCCCTCGCGCCAGCGACATCGTGGGAGATGTGGTGGTTAACGGGCAGGTTTTAGGCGAGTGGGGGCTGCATCTGATCGACGTGAACCTGGCGATGGGCAATTTGCTCGACATCGTAGGACAACAGTCCAAGTCCTATCTTTCAACTCCAGCGAAGAAATAAACCTCGCCCGGCGCGAAGATCGCCCCTTGAATTGGGTTCGAGAGTGCGTCTGAGAACCGGAGAAACAAGACCTCAGCGGCTAAAGCCGCATTCAAATTGGGGCATTTGCGGCACGGCTGAAGCCGTGCCCTGACAAATCTCGAGATTCCCGCACAGAACCTCCAGCCCCGAGGTACAGGTGTCTTCCTTCGGGGCGCTGTTTCCACCGTAGTACCTCCGTACCATAGATTCCCATAGCCCGACGGCCTGAAAATTGAGACACGGCGCGGAGCCATCTGGCGACGCGTCCGCAGATTCCGGGGATCTGCACCTCCCGCCTGGGGAAAGTATGCCGTCGAGCGCGAAAGACACGGAAAATCGAGTTGAGGAAGCGGGCGGTCAGGTCGTTCAGTCGACTGCCGCCGAGTCGTCCGGCGCATCACAAGCATCACGCGGCGTAGCCGCAAGCTGCGAAATTCCTCTCGAAGTTCACGGCTCGCAAAAGGCGGGCACGCAATATCACACCGTCACTCCGTTCCACGAAGAAACGCGAACAGTCATAGTTTTCCCGCACGGCTGCGTGATGCGGCTGTCCACTGCGGTCAACGTCGGGCAGATGCTCGCGCTTACAAATCAAAATACGCAGGCCGGAATGCTCTCGCGCGTGACGCACGTGCGCTCGTATCCGAATCTCAAGAGTTACGTCGAGGTTGAGTTCACGAAAGTCGATCCGGGATTCTGGTCGATCGACTTCGAAGAGGAGAGCGCCGCGCAGGGACACATGCCGGCGGCGAGCAACGCGCAGCCGGGCTCGACCAAGCCCGATGATTTTTGGGGCTCAAGCGCGAGCGCGCAATCCGCTTCACCCGCGCCTCGCTCGGAGGTTCAGGACCGCGTACGTCCCGTCGAGGCTTATACGCCCGTTCCACAAATTAAAGCGCCGAGCGCCGCTCCGCAGGCATCGACGGCCGAAAGCATCAGTGCGCCGCCTCCGGCGAAGGAAGTCGCGCCGGCTGTTCCAGCGGCGAAAGCGCCGGAGATCTCGAGTGCGGCTCCGGAGAATAAAGTTCCGGACGAAGTCCCATCGTCGCAAGCGTGGGCCGAGCTGCTGGTGATGGAGCCGCAGCAGCAGCAGCTCAGCGCAAAGGAACTGGCCTCCACGCGCAGCGATGTCGAGGAGAGTCTCGCTCCTGCACAAGAAGACGACGTTCACGAAGCGTCCCAGCAACCGGGCAGCGACTCGGGAGAACCTGCCACATTCGATCTCAACAAGGCTGAGCCTATTTCTCCATCGGTGCTGAAGGAATTGGAAAAGCTGGCCCTCGAGCATGTGGCTGAGAAGCGGCCCGGGCCTTCGGTAGCCGGCGAATCGGAAAGCCACGCTGCGAGCGATGCTTCGCCTTCCGGCAAGACGCGCACGCAATCGAAAGCGGCGAAGACCAGCGCTCCGCCATCCCAGAGCGGAAAATCGAAAGACGCGCACCGCTCGCCGAGGCCAAGCCCTCTGCGCTCGTTCACTGCCGGAATCTCAAGCAACGAGCCGGAGCCGAGCCCGCTGCACTCCTTCACCGGCGCGCCGCCAGTCGGCGGGACGTCGCAAAGTCCGCTGCATTCGTTCACGGCGGCGCCTCCCAGCGCCGATCCTCTCGCGGGAGTTGTGGACGGAATCAATCCGCACAAGACGCAGTCGCTCGCCGATCACAGCCCCGATTCCGGCGCTGAATCCGATTTCGGAAATTTCCTGCGCGACCCCGAACCGCGCACGGCCGCGCAACAGGTTTTCAGCGGCCCGGCTGATAGCGTTGTTCCCAGATCGTCCGAGGCGCATCAATCGCTCGCGCCGCTCAAGGCCAGAAAATCGAAATCGGGACTCGTCCTCGCGTCGCTGGTGGTAATCCTGGCGCTCATCGTTGGCTGGTGGTTTTATCCGCTGCGCGGCTCTACGCCGTCGAACAACACGGTCCCAGCCGCATCGGCGCCCTCGCCGACGAATTCTCCGTCGCAGTGGCCCTCGCAATCTCCGGCTGACGCGGCAACGCTCGATTCTACGGCTGGGCGTCCCGCCGCGACCGAATCGCAGCCGGCCACTTCGGCGGCTCCGGCTCCGGTGGAATCGAAGCCCGAGCCCGACAGCGGTATTCGAGAAGTGATTCCCGTTCCACGGATTTCGGCGAAGCCATCGGCGACGACGGCGAAGCCGCAGCCGCAAGCCGCGAACAGCCGTGCATCTCTGCCTGCGGTGACGCTGGCCGCGCCGACTTCTTCGGGCAACGCCAACGCTGGCGTTAGCGCCGAGCCGCCGCCGGATCTTTCTCCCGCGGAAGCCGCGAAAGGCCGCGCCGGTAATTTCCCCGGAATCGTCGGCAGCTCTCCCGCGAATGTCCCTGCGCCGGCCGTCGCGAGCGCGCCAGCTACCGTCGGTGGCCGCGTGAGAGAGCCGCGATTGATTTCGTCGGTGACGCCGGTCTATCCGCAAGCTGCCATGCAGGCCAATGTTCAAGGCGACGTCAAGATTCAGGCCACGATTGATGAAACGGGCCACGTCACCAAGATGAAAGTTGTCTCCGGACCGGCGCTGCTTCAGCGCGCTGCCATGGACGCGCTGCGGCAGTGGCGATACGCGCCGTCGATTCTCGACGAGAAGCCAGTCGCCGTGGACATGGTCGTAACTATCCGCTTCCACCGCTAGAGTGCACCGATCGCGCTCGGGTAGCGCCGGCGTCCCTGCCGGCATCCTACGATTACAATTTCGCCAGTGGCAATATTCACGCGCGGACTCCACACACAACCAATGCAGGTGAATTAGCTATTCGCACCGGCCGAAATTGCTGCCTTGGCGTACATTTGTGGTCGTAAGATGCCGGCGGGGACGCCAGCGGTACGAGACTTAGATCAGGTCTTTGGCGGGGGCGTGTTGATGATGCGTTGGAATTCGGGGTCGTCATGGATGCAGGCCAAATCGTTATCGCGGGCGGCCCATTCGGGATTGTTGTAGCCGGCGTCGACCGCTTTCTTGAGCGTCGCCAGCGCTTCGGCCTTCATATTCAGATTGCCGTAGGTGCAAGCGGCGTTATACAGCGTGAGCGCGTCGTTGGCGCGCATGGCCACGGCTTTTTCGGTTTCCGCAACGGCTTCGCGGGCGCGCCCCATCGCTGCGTAGGAAGTCCCCAGCAAAGCATGAGCTCGCGCGTCTTCCGGGACTGACTCGAGTTGGTGCTCGAGGACGGCAACGAATTTTTCTTGCAGTCTCGCAGCCCTGTCTTTGTCGCCCAGCCGCTGCAGCGCGAGTTGGAAAGGGATATAGACGTTGTAATCGTCCCCGTTGCCGGCGACAGCTTTGTCCACCAGCTCGGCAGCCTCTTTGAAACGGTCTGATTCGTAGAGCGCGCGGCCCAGCGCGCCGTAGGCGCCTTCGCAGTCGGGCTTGAGTTCGATGGCCTTGCGGCCCCAGCGGATGGCTTCGTCGTACTGCTTCTGCGCGTAGAACATGCGCGAACGCGCTGAAATGGCATCCGGCAAATCCGGTTGAAGCTTGAAGGCGCGCTCGGCGGCGCGCAGCCCGGCCTCGCTCCAGGTGGGATCGTTTCCGCGGGACTCGATCAGCAGTCCGCAAACATTCGCAATTCCCGCGTAGGCCTGCGCGAAATCCGGATCCAGGCGAATCGCGTTCTGATACATCTGCATGGCGAAATCGAGATTTCCCATGCGCTTGTAATTGCGGCCGCGCAGGAAATAATCATAGGCTTCCGCATTCTCGGTAGGCTTGCGCGTGATGACGTTTTCTTCCTGCGGCGTCAGCGTGATGCGCAGAGCCTGGGTGATATTGCGCGCGATCTCTTCCTGCACCTCGAAGACGTCCTTGAGTTCGCGGTCGTAGCGCTCGGCCCAAACGGGATAATCGCGGCTGGCATCCACAAGCTGCGCGTTGATGCGCAGGCGATTGCCGGCGCGCCGCAAGCTGCCGCGGAGAATAAAGCTCGCGCCCATGCGCGCTCCGATTTCCGGCGCGGTCAGCGGCGAATCACGGAACGGCAGCACCGTCGCGCGCGGAAAAACGTGCAGGCCCTTGATCTTCAGTAATTCGGTGATGATGTCTTCGGACATGCCATCGCGGAAATATTCGTCGTCCTTCTGGCCGCTGAGATTCTCGAAATACAGCACGGCCAGCGATTTTTCCGCGCGCGCTATGGGGACCGCGCCGGAACTGGTAATCGCGCGGCCCGATTCCGTCTCGCGCTTCAGCCGCTGCAGCTCGGTGCGCATCTCCGCGGCTTTTTGATAGCGCATGCGGCGGTCTTTATCGAGCGCGCGCGTGATAATCCGGTCGAGCTCCGGCGATATCGATGGATTCAATCGTATCGGCGCGATCGGCGTGCGATTCAGAATGGCTTCGAAAATTACCGCGGGAGTATTTCCGGTGAACGCCGGACGCCCCGTGGCCATCTCGTAGAGCACCACGCCGAATGAGAAAAGATCGCTGCGCGCGTCCAATTCTTCTCCGCGCGCTTGCTCCGGCGCCATGTAACTGACGGTTCCCATGGTCGTCCCGGGACTGGTCAGGGCTTCATTCGAAATCGAGGCAGTGGGCGCGGAGGACGCATTCATGGTCTCGCCCATTCCCGGTTCCCAAGCCGCGGGCTTCGCGAGGCCAAAATCCAGAATCTTCGGCCGTCCCTGCGTGATGAAAATATTCGCCGGCTTGATGTCGCGGTGAACGATGCCCTTAGAATGCGCCGCATCGAGCGCGTCGGCAATCTGCACGGCGTAATCAAGCAGATCTTCCGTGGCCATCGGACGGCCCTCGATAACATGCCGCAGCGTCTGCCCTTCGAGCAGCTCCATCACGATGAAGCAGCGCCCGTTCTGCTCATCGATATCATGGATAGTGCAAATGTTGGGATGATTCAGCGCAGAAGCAGCGCGCGCCTCGCGCTGAAAGCGTTCGAGCGCCTTTTGGTCGCGCGAAAGTTCATCGGGAAGGAATTTCAGCGCCACTTGCCGGCCGAGACGCGTATCCTCGGCCTTATAGACGACGCCCATGCCTCCGCCGCCGAGCTTCTCCAGAATCCTATAGTGCGAAATGGTTTGGCCGTTCATGGTAGGCATCGCGCCCATGGCGAAGGCATGTTAAGACCGACAGTGCATCCAAGTCAATGCACAGCGGGGCTACTTTAGCTTGGCGTACTCGGCCTTGGCGGCCACCAGAATCGGGATGTCCGCGTCGGCGTCTTTCCAAATTCCAAAGAAATCTTGATAGGCGGCGCGCGCGCGGGCGGTGTCGCCTTGCAGCGCATAGGCGCGGCCGAGGCCGAGATGCGCCAGCGCGCCGACCGGGAAATTACCCACAAAGGTGCGATGATCGATCAATTTCTGAAATTCCGCCGCGGCTTCCGTGCCTTTATGGGCTTCTAAGTACGCCTGACCGCGGACGTAAGCCGTGTACAACGATCCGATGGGCACGCCTCCGCCCAGGTCGTACGGGGCGGCACTACGTAGGTCATCAATGGCCTTGTCGGGGCTGTTGCGGCTGATTTCCAGCAGCGCGTGAACTGCAGGCAGATAGTAGCTCTGGGTCAGCGTGTTGGCCGGGTAATCCTTATTGAGCTTGTCGGCAACTGCCTGCGCTCGTGAAGCGTCGCCGCTACGTGCATACGCCAGCGCTGAGAGCGTTTCGATGTCTCTGCTCGAGGCCAGTGCGAGCGCCGCATCCGCCTGTTGCCGCGCTGCTGCTGCATTGCCGAACTCGGCTTCGCGCAACGCAGCGTTACTTTGCCAGAGAGCGGCTGTTTCCTTAGCGTCATTGTGCCGCGCCGACTCCACGGCGCGCCGTGAAAGCTCTCTGGCCTTGTTGAGCCGCCCGAAATAAGCTTCTGTGTCGCCCTGGTTCGAAAAAAATTGGTCTTCGACGCCGGGCTTGCCCATCGCCCAGTTCATTTGCTTTTCCACGCCGGCCGTGTCTCCCTGCAGAAACAACAGGGAATATATGTTCGCGCGAAGCGAGGGATCATCAAGCTTGCGGGCCAAAGATTGATCCAGTACTTTTTTGGCTTCGTCCAGGCGATTCAGGGCCAAGTATTCTGCGGCCAAGTTTGTATAGCAGAGAACGTCGTCCGGCTCGAGGTCCAGTGCTCGGCGGTTCTGTTCGGCTGCCTTTTCGTGCTGCCCGAGCTCTGAATAGATCAGCGCGCCATTGAGATACGGAATAAAGTCATTCGGGTACTCGCGTTCCCAGAGTTCGTAGTTCACCTGGGCTTTGTCGAGTTCGCCGGTCACGGTATCGAAATGGTGCGCCGTGATGTAGAGCTTCTCGCGCTCACTGGTGCGGTCGCGCAGGTCGTAGGCTTTTTCGATGTTCTCGAAGGCGAGGTTCGGCTGGCCCAAATTGCTGTAGATGGCACCCAGCTTTGCGTAGGCCACGGCGAAATTGGGATCGAGAGCGATAGCTCGTTTGAAGAACGATATGGATTGCGCGTCGCCTTGGCCGTAGTCCGTTTCAACCCCGAGACTATAGGCCTTGAGGGCTTCGAGCGAAGGAGTGGTGGCCGCCTCGATGGGCGTATTGAATTTCTGAATCGAGCCGAGCGATTCGCCCAGTTTGCCGCGAATTTCCGAGCCAACTTTGCCCAGCGAGTCGAGCACGTGATCTTTGGTGTCGGCGGCAGCATCGGCCGTCGCGAAGGTGTCGCCGGTGACGCAATTGATGGCATTCAAAATCAAATTGTAGCGGCTGCCCACTTGCGCGATCGAACCGGCCAGCACCGCTTTGCCGCCGGCGCGCTCGCAGATTTCCTGCGCCACGCTCTGCGTCAAGTGCTCATCGGGAGGCTTGCCCATGAGCTGCAAAGTGCCGCGGACTTTGCCGTCGGAAAGAATGTTAAGGAACGGCGATTGGCCGAGCTGCGCCGCCAGCGCCTGGCGCAAGCTATCGTCGAACACGTTGTCGCCGGTGGTGTTCGCAAAATCCGCGAGGACGATGGTGTCTTTCTCGGTAAGCGCCGGCTTAGGATGAAACAGGAAGTAGCCGCCGATAGCGAGCCCAACGAAAATAACTACCGCGGCAGCAACAGCGATGGTTTTGTAGGGGAGGGTCTTCACGCCCTCCCGCTGTTCGGCCGCGGAAGGGCGATCCACATCAATAGCCGCAACTTTTCGCGAAGACGATCCCGCACCCACACCCATGCTCGCGCCGGAAACCGTTGCTGACGGAGTGGAGACAGCCCGCGCACTCGCGCTGGGATTCCGCGAGCTGACGAAATCCGCCTCTTCGCGCGATTCTGCTTCCACAACAGCGCTAGGCCGCGAAGCCCGGCTAGAATCCGTATCGCGCTTCAACCGTTGCAAATCAGCGCGCATCTCGGAGGCCGATTGACAGCGCAGCTTGCGGTCTTTCTCCAGCGCCTTATTGATGATGCGTTCGAGTTCGCCAGGCAAATCGGGATTCAGGCGCACGGGTGCCACCGGAGTGCGATTCAAGATTCCGTCGGTGATGACGCCGGAGGTGTCGCCTCGAAAAGGCAGCGTGCCGGTGGACATTTCATACAGCACCACGCCGAAGCTGAACAAATCCGTGCGCGCATCGAGATCCTTGCCGCGCACTTGCTCGGGCGACATGTACGCGACCGTGCCGACGGCGGTGCCGGGGCTGGTCATGAATTCGGCGCCCACTCCGGCGGTCGCATCGGTCAATTGCGATTCGGCGGCGGAGCCGGACGCGAGACCGGTGTGGATCTGTTTCGCCAGGCCGAAATCGAGAATTTTCGCGTCGCCGCGGGCGGTGACGAAAATATTCGCGGGCTTGATATCGCGGTGGACGATGCCCTTCGCGTGGGCGGCTTCGAGCGCGTCCGAAATCTGGATGCCCAGCTCGAGAACTTCTTCGAGCAACATCGGCTTGCCGCCGATGCGGCGCTTCAGCGTCTCGCCATCGAGATACTGCATGACGATGAAGGCGCGGCCGCCTTCTTCGCCGATGTCGTAGATGGCGCAGATATTCGGATGGTCGAGGGCGGAGGCGGCCTGCGCTTCGCGGCGGAAACGCTCGAGTGCCTGGCGATCCTTGGTCATTTCTTCGGGCAGGAATTTCAGCGCGACGGGGCGGTGCAGCCGCGTGTCTTCGGCTTTGTAGACCACGCCCATGCCGCCGCCGCCGAGTTTTTCGAGGATGCGGTAGTGAGAAATCGTCTGGCCAATCATGGAGTTTGCGCAGGCATATTAGGATGCGGCCGGATGCAAGTCAACGCGGGGCGTGAGATTCGGAGGAGGAAAAAGAAAGTAGCACCGCAGAGACGCAGAGGACGCGGAGAGTGAAATCGCGGCTGGCGGCGACATGCTATTATGCTTGTTTGCTGCGGCGCTTCTTCGGCCGACGCAGTCATTCTTGGGAATCCAAACGCACAATTTGACTGGCGACGCGCGGTTTCCGCTGACGCGGACTGCCTGCATCCTTGTGCTCGTGGCGCTGGCGGCGATGATTTACATCGGCAATGCGGCGCAGCCGCCGCTGCTGGATGATGCCGACGCGTCACATGCGCTGGTCGCGAGAGAGATGCTGGAGCGGCACGATTGGGCCGTTCTCTACATGAACGGCATACGCTATCTCGAGAAGGCGCCGGTGCATTATTGGCTGGTTGCCGCGACTTACCTGATCGCTGGGCAAAACGCTTTTACTACGCGAATTTCGCTGGCTCTGGCGATGATCGCGCTTGTTCTGGTGCTCAATTCCTTTGGCCGCAGATTTTTTGGGACGCGCGCCGGATTTTATTCCGGCCTCGTCGCTGCGACTGGCATCGGATTTTTCCTGTTCACGCGCATCATGATTCCGGAAGCTATCTTTGCGCTCGAGTTGGCTATTGGCTTTTATTTGTTCTTGCTTGCTTGGACGAAGCAGATTGATCCGCGACTCGGTTATTGGGGCTGCGCGGCGATGATTGGCCTCGCTGTTCTTACACTTGGCCTGGTCGGCGTCGTTTTTCCGGTCGGGATTCTGGTTGCGTTTTTGATCCTTACGCGCGGTTGGAATCGCTGGCGCGAGCTTCGAATCTTTTCCAGCATTCTGATTTTTCTGGCGATTGCGTTGCCGTGGCATTTGCTCGCCGAGCATCGCTCGCCCGGATTTCTTTGGTCTTACATCATCAACGAGCATTTCAAGCGGGCGCTCGGAACAAGATATCCGCCGGATTACGATTCGGTGCCGCTCGGAATTTGGTGGCTCGCGCATCTCATTTGGTTCGCGCCGTGGAGCGTTTTTCTGCCGTACATCGTTCCTGAATTCCCGCATCCGCGAACTTGGGGACGAAACATGTCGCCCGAAGCGCAGGCGCGGTTGATGCTGTTCGTCTGGGTCGGAGTGGTTTTCGTATTCTTCTCGCTCGAGCATGGCTCGCGGATGGAGTATTACGCATTCGGCGCGTGGCCTGCAGTGGCGGTGCTGCTTGGCCTCGGACTGGCGCACGCGGAAGAAGCAGGCTCGCGATGGTTGAAGTGGCTGCAAGGTTCGCTCGCGCTCATCGGGCTCGGCGCAGCGTGCGCGCTCGGAGCTTTCATTTGGGCGTCGCTGGGAACTCGCAGCACTGGCGATATCTCGCAGCATCTGGAAACGCAATCGCTCGATGCTTACCGGCTCTCGATGGCGCATTTTCTGGACCTGACTCCGGCGGCGTTTGCCGATCTGCGCTGGCAGGCTGCCGGGGCGATGATTGTTTTCGCGCTGGGTTTCGGCGGCGCGTGGATCTTGCGGCTGCGGCGGAAGCATCTCGCTGCGACGCTGACGCTTGCGATTGCAATGTGCGGATTTTATTTCGCGGCGAATTCGGCTTACGGCGTGTTTACTCCGAAACTTTCTTCGCGGCCGCTCGCCGACGCCATACTTCCCTACTTGCGGCCGCAGGATTCGATCGTGCAGTACGGCGACTTCAATTGGGGCTCGAGCATTCCTTACTACACGCATCGCCGCGTGTGGATTTACAACGGACGCTGGGGAACGAATCTCGATTACGGATCGAGATATCCCGACGCGGCGCAAATTTTTCTCGATGATGCATCGTTCCCTTCATTCTGGCGCCAGCCGAATCGAGTTTTTCTTTACGTGCCGGAGGAGGCGCGCGAGGATGCGCTTCAACGCATGCCGCCGGACGCAAGCTATCTGCTTGCCGAGAGCGGCGGAAAATACATCTTCGTAAACCAGCCGGTGCGCGCCGGAATGCAGACGCTCGCGGAATTTCTTGCGGCGCGCAAAGAGCCAAAGTAGCGCCGGCGTCGCCGCCGGCATCCGACGAGCGCGATTCCGCCACGGGCAAACATCACGCGCGGACTACACGGCCCAACTTTTGCAATGTATTTGAACTTGCGGTCCGCGCACGACTGTTCCGTTTGCGGACTCTTGTGCTCGTCGGATGCCGGCAGGGACGCCGGCGCTACCTTCCATTCTGCGAGGCTACGTGGGCGGCGCCCAGTAACGGGGCTTTTTCGTTCATCACTACGTAGATGGGGATTTGCGAGAGTAAGTAGCCTAGCTTTTCTTTGTCTGCTACGGCTTTGGCGAAGCGGCCATCCTTCAATTTCGGCAGGATTTTGACGGCGATCCCTCCGGCGATAAAGATTCCGCCGCGGGCGACATTGCGAATGGCGAGATTGCCCGCCTCGGAGCCGTAGATATCCACCCAGAGATCGAGAGTTGCGACGCAGGTGGGGCAGGTCTTTTCGAGCGCGGCGTGCGTGATGATCGGCGCGGGATCAACATTTGGATCGTTGAATTCGGGATGGCGGTCGATTGGATTGATGAAGTCGTGGAGGCTTATGAAGCCGCGGCCGGAAAGAATGATTTCACTGCTGACGATGTCGTTGCGCGCCTTGAGGAATCGCCACAGGTCGGCTTGCTGCTCCGTGTGCGGCGCCCAGTCGGCGTGACCGCCTTCGGTTGGGCTCGGGAAATGGCGCTGGCCGTCCCAGAAAATCACGCCTTCGCCGAGGCCCGTGCCGGCGGCGATGATCACTTTGTTGGCGCGCTCATCTTTGGTGCCTTCGTGGATGCAAACCAGCTCGTTAGGGGCGAGAACATCGAGGCCGTAGCAGGTGGCTTCGAGATCGTTCAGGAGACGCACGCTCGGAACTTTGAGCAGCCTGGCGAGTGAATCGCCTTGAATCATCCACGGCAGGTTCGAGGCGCGAACCGCGTTGTCAACCACCGGACCCGCGACGCCGAAGCATGCGGCGGTGAAGCTCGCCTTGGTTTGCCGGACGAAATCCTGGACGAGCTCTTCCACGCTCGAGTATTTCTGGCTGTCGAGATGCTCTTCGGCGACGGGCACGAGCTTGCCGTTGCGCGGCTCGAACGTACCGAGGTTCGACTTCGTGCCGCCGAGATCGCCGGCTAGGATCATGAACGCTCCAGTCGAATTCCGTTTCGCAGTTTACGTGGCGCGTGTTGAATTGTTTTCCTCGTGATGGTCACAAGTTCCGCCAGCGGTGATCTTCGGCCGTGGTGAGTTCGCCGGCTGCGCGCGGCCCTGAGCTGCCTGACGCGTAATTCGGAAATGGCGGAGGAGCGGACGTGGACCATGCTTGCAAAATCGGATCGACGAGATCCCAGGCGGCTTCGACGCTGTCGGCGCGATCGAAGAGCGTGGCATCACCGCGGATGCAGTCGTTGATCAGCGTTGCGTAGGCGCTGCCTGGCTTGCCGCCGAATGTTGTTCGATAGCTGAAATCCATCGTGACCGGACGGATGTGCATTTGCGCGCCGGGCGATTTCGCGCCGAAGGAGAGCGAAATGCCTTCGTCCGGCTGAATATTTATCACTAGAAGATTGGCGTGCAATTGTTCACCCTGAAAGACGAGATGCGGGGCTTGGCGGAATTGAATGGCAATTTCCGTGAGCGATCGCGAGAGGCGCTTTCCGGTGCGCAAGTAGAACGGCACGCCGTGCCAGCGCCAATTGTCCACGCTGAGTTTCATAGCGACGTAAGTCTCCGTGCGCGAGTCGGGCTTTACGCCGGGTTCCTGGCGGTAGCCGGGAACAGCTTTGCCGTCGATGGTGCCGGGACCGTATTGGCCGCGGACCACGTCGCGCCAGATGGTGTCGCGGGTGAAGGGACGAATGGATTGCAAAACTTTGATCTTCTCGTTGCGAACAGCAGTGGCTTCGAAGGCCGATGGCGGCTCGAGTGATACGAGCGAGGTGAGTTGCAGGACGTGGCTTTGCACCATGTCGCGCAGCGCGCCGGCTGTTTCGTAGAAAGCCGCGCGGCGCTCGACGCCCAAAGTTTCCGCGGCGGTGATTTGAATGTGATCGACGTAATTGCGATTCCAGATGGGCTCGAAGATTCCGTTGCTGAAGCGGAAGGCCAGGACGTTTTGGACCGTTTCTTTGCCGAGATAATGATCGATGCGGTAAATCTGCGATTCTTCGAAGACATTGCGAACGCGCTGGTTCAGCTCGCGGGCTGATTTCGCGTCGCGGCCAAAAGGTTTCTCGATGATGATGCGCGTCCAGGATTTTTCATCACGCGGCTTGGCGAGATTGGCCTTGCCGAGCTGCTCGATCACCGGCGCGTAAATTTCCGGCGGGACGGAAAGATAGAACAGGCGATTTCCGCCGAGTTGGCCTTCGCGGTCGAGTTCTTCGAGGCGAGCGGCGAGATTTTGGTAGGACGCTGGATCGTCGTACTGGCCGGTGAGGTAGTGAAGGCGCTGAACGAATTCGTTGCGGAAGGAATCGCTTGCGGCGGAATCCGCGCCGGGCCTCGGAAGAAATTCGCTGCTGGATTCACGGAACGCGTCATCGGTCATCGCCGAGCGCGCGAAACCGAGGAGGCGGAAACTTGGGGCGAGGCAATTGTGCGACGCGAGATCGAACAGCGCGGGGAAAATTTTGCGGCGCGCGAGATCGCCCGAGGCGCCGAAGAGAACGATGGCGCAAGGCTGCGTCGGGCGTTCGCAATAATACGCGTCCGCGGGAAGTCCTTCGGCTAGGTCAACGCTGCGCGATTGCGACGACATGGGCCCTCTCCTCGAGGCTCGTTCGCGGGCGGTCGAACGCGGCTATAGTTTTATTAAACTTTGGATATTCCTGCAAGCTCGCGGCGAGCGGCAAATCTGACCTCATCGAAAGCAATTTCTAACCGAAACAAGGGTTCAATTAAACCTGCCCGTAACGTCAACAAAACAAAGGACGGGGATCATTTCTAACCGAAACACTTTTCGAAGGTCCCGAAATGTGATCTATGGCCTCCTTGGATACTGGGAGGCTGGGATTTGTTGGGCGTGTTCGATGCGCGAGAAACGCAGCACGTCATATGTGGCACACGCTTGGACGCCGTTACGCCCGCGGGCGCGTCGATTGCTGTGCAATCGCGAAGCGATTGACCAGCGCCCCTACGGGAGTTCATCCGGGCGATGGTGATCGAGGTCAGAGCGCGCGCGGATTTTTGGACTGCGCGGAGAGCGTCGAGTGGGCGGCGATGGATTACCCGCGCGCGAAGAGGGCCGAACGGCGGGAAGGTCTGAAGACCCTCCCCTACCGGGGCTCTTCGCGATTCGTGGTGTATGTGCTGCATGTCCTTTGACTCCAATAATGACCGTAGCATGGTTTCGTTGGAATTTCATGTGGGCGGGTCTGTGGAATTGGATGCTGGTTGCGGCGCGGTGGAATTCGTCGTGGGGATGAAGTATCGTGGAGATTGCTGACGAGAGATTTTGGAGGTTGGCATGGCTAACGAGAGTTGCGGTGATGGAAAGCCGGCGGCGCCGGCGCAGCCGGTTGCGGCTGGGACGCGCATGGTGAAATGCGTGAAGTTTGGGAAGGAGATGCCGGGGCTTGACCGCGTTCCATGGAAGGGCGAATTAGGGAAACGCGTTTACGAGAATGTTTCGAAAGAAGCGTGGAAATTGTGGATTGAACATTCGAAGATGATCATGAATGAGTTTCGCTTGAATCCGCTCGATCCGAATTCGCAGAAGGTGATGGAAGAGCAGATGGAGCAGTTTTTCTTTGGGGAAGGGGCGAAATTGCCGGAAGGGTATGTGCCGCAGAAGGCGAAGGGGTAGTTCCTCGGTTGCGCTTCCACGTAGAGTGGTTTTTCCTGCCGATTGAGAAAGAGCAAACTTCCGTAGGGAGCTGCTTGAAGGGCTGGCTCCGAAGTGCCCAGCGCTAAAGCGCTTCGTTAATGGCGGCGCTTCTTTTCGGAGCGCTGAAGCGCTCCTCCCCCGCATGAATGCGGAGGCTCCCTCCTAACTGCAAACGCGGGTGAGGTCAATGGAGGCATATGGAGTCATTTTATACTTTGCATTGCAAAGTACTTGACAACTAGGAGCTAGTATGGCATTCTCTTCCCTGCGGCGGAGGGTTGGAGAATTCATTCTAGGAGACTGACGACATGACTAAGCGCATCGCCGCACTGATCTTTATTTTCTTTTGCACCTCCGTCGCGTGGATGATTCTGGGCGCCACGATTTCTTATCGCACTTACAACGCCGACGAAGAGCTACATTCCCGCGTGGCCTCAACGTGGGGCACGGCGCAGAGCCAGTCGCCGCCGTCCGCGCATTACTCGGTTTCCGAGCCGGTTACGGTGACGAAGACTGTGAACGGCGAAACCGTGGAAACCACGAAGCTCCGCGACCGCCCCGTCGATATTCCGCTCGAGAGCAGCAGCGTGAATGCCGCGTTTCGCTACGATCCGCGGCAGAAGGGGCTTCTGTGGTACAGCACTTATCATGTGACGTTTGACGGAAAGTTCAATTTCCGCAATCCGACCGAGCGCGAGCAGAACGTCGTTTTCGCGTTTCCACTGCCGGCGGAGAAGGCGCAGTATGACGACCTGAATTTCACGCTCAACGGACAGCCGCTGGAGCTCTCCCACAACAAGAATTTCGTGAGCGCCATGGCGACGCTTCCCGCCGGCGGCCAGGGCGAACTGAGCGTCCACTATTTATCGCAAGGGCTGGATCGCTGGACGTACAGTTTCGGCGATTCCGTGAATCAAGTGCGCAATTTCCGATTGGACGTCAGCACCAACTTCCAGGATTACGATTTCGCGAGCAATAGTCTTTCACCCACCAACGAGCAGAAGCATCGCGGAGGGGCCGATCTCACGTGGCAGTACAAGGATCTCGTCTCGGGCTATCCAATCGCGCTGGTCATGCCGCAGAAGCTGCAGCCGGGGCCGATCGCCGAGAGGATCAGTTTCTTCGCGCCAGTGTCGCTTTTCTTTTTCTTCTTTCTGCTTTTCATCCTCTGCACGGTGCGCGGGATTGATTTGCATCCCATGCATTATTTCTTCCTGGCTTGCACGTTCTTCTCGTTTCACGTGCTGCTGGCTTATCTCGCAGATCACATTTCGATTCACGTGGCGTTCGTGATTTGTTCGGCTGTTTCGATCTTTCTGCTGGTTAGCTATCTGCGCCGCGTGGTGAATCCGCGATTTGCAGTGCGCGTGGCGGGGCTGATACAGCTCATTTACCTGGTGCTCTTCTCCTACGCGTTCTTCTTCGAAGGGTTCACGGGCCTGGCCATCACCATCGGCGCGATTCTGACGCTGTTCATCGTCATGCAAATGACGGCTACCGTCCGCTGGTCGGAGAAATTGACGGTGAAGCCGGCGTAGCGCCGGCTGGCAGCCCTTCGACGCTCAGGACGAGCCGACGTTACGGTGGCCGATGGTACAGGTGGCGTCGGTTGCGTTGTTGATCGGGTACTACTGGCCTTTTGGACCATTGCGGGGTCGGGCGGCGTTCCTTAACCTAGTTATTCGACACTGGGGGAAGGAATGGCGCTCGACGAAACATGTCACGGGGCGGCGGTACGGGCTGAGCCCGCAGAGCCGCGGAATCTACGTCGCAGGAAATCTCACAAAGTATTTTTCGCCACGTGCGGAGCTTTGCTCCTGCTGATTGCGTTCGCGCCGGGGTCGGTGCGCGCGGCTTGGGCGCGGCTGGCGGGATTCATCAGCGTGGGCGAGGAGCCCGTGCCAGAGGCGCCGTCGGCGAGCTTCGATCTTCCCGCCGCGGGGCTTTCCGGATTGACCGGCCAGCAGCAAGCGGAGCTTTTGATGGACGCGGCGATCAATCGCGACGCCCGCGCCGCGCTGCTGGTCACCGAACGCGCGCAGCACTGGCGCGGCCGATTAAAGCTCACGCCGGAACTAACTGGCACGCTACAGACGGCTTTGAACGAACATGATCTGCGCGCACGCGCCGCCGCACTGGAAGTTTATCTGGCGGTTTACAACGTGGCGAAAACTCCGCGCAGCGCCGCGCATTTGCGTGAAGTGGCGCAAAGCGATCCGAAAAGCCGCGGCTGGGCGCTGTGGATGCTGGGAGCGCTGGGAAATCGCGGCATCGAGCGCGACGCTGCCCTGACGACGCTGCTAGCGCACGTTCACGATTCCGACGAGCAGACGCGTTATTGGACGATTGAAGGACTGGCGCATCTGGGCAGCGACGGCACGATTGCTGCGCTTCTCGACGAATTCCGCAACGATCCCGCAAAGCAAGTGCGCGAGCGTGCCGCGTGCAGTCTAGCTGAATCCGGGATGTTGACGCACGAGCAGCGAATGAATGCAGCGCCGGGATTGATCGCCATGACGCAAGATGATTCCGCAGGTCCGACAACGAAAGAGTGGGCATTCCAAGCCCTAGGCGCGATTACGGGCGAAACCATTGGCGCCGATTCGGCTGCCTGGCGTAGTTGGTGGGCAAATCGCGTCCAGCAGTAAAAATCAGAAAATATAATCGGTGAACCGGCGCAGAACGGTCCGGCTCAATCGTGTCTTGCGCCTTTTAGGACTTCTGAGGCGTGGGGCAATAGATCGGCTACTGCTTCGAGGCACTCTACTGCGCCTTTGGGGCTTCCGGGCAAATTCAGGATTATCGTGCGGCCCCGTATTGCGGCTATCGCGCGAGAGAGATAGGCGCGCGAGAAATTTTGGCCGGTGACAGCGCGCATTCTTTCGCCAAATCCGGGAAGAAGTTTTTCGGCGGCGGCGCTGGTCGCTTCAGGAGTGTTGTCGCGCGGGCCGATGCCAGTGCCACCTGTGGTGAGGATCAGATCAGCCGTCGCGGAATCCGCCAATTGAATCAATAGATCGCGGATGGCGTTCAGATCGTCGGCGACGATCTTCCTGGCTACGGGATTCCAACCGAGTTCGCGGCAGCGTTTTTCAACAGCGGGTCCGGATTTGTCTTCGCGCTCGCCGCGCGCGGCCGTATCGCTGATGGTGATGATGGCTACGCGCATGGAATGTGGATCGCGAAACGCGCGATCAATGCGCCACGGGTTCGGTTCCGCTGTCCACAGCGGCATCGGCGGCATCGCGAGCGGTTTCGTCAAGATATTGCATGCCTTCCATCAGCAGGCCGGTAGTCGAGCGGCTAATAGTCTCGCGGCTGGGCGCCACGTTGAAATCGATTTCGAATTCGCCGTCGGTCCAGCGCAGCGTGCCGAAGACGGCGGGCTCGCCCTCGAGTTGTCCGAGCCGCGCATCCTTACATTGACCCGCGCCGAAAAACATTTCGCAAGTCTCGCCGCCGTGGCGAATCGTCAGGCGGCAGGATTTCTGTCCCATTTCCAGCGATTGCATCAAATCCATCATGCCCATTTCTTCCAGACGTCCTTGAATCACGCCCGGCCGCACGGCGCGGTTCTGCAGCTTCTCGAGCTGCAATCGATCTACAACTTTTTTCGCGCTGCGAACCAGATCCTTCACGAAAAACGGCTTGGGAATGAATTCCTCGACGCCTTCCACCAGCGGGCGCAATTTTTCTTCGATGTCGGTGCGGCTGGCGAGGAAGATAAATGGAATGTGGCGAGTCTGCTCGCGCACGCGCAGCTTTTCGTAAAGCTGGCGGCCATCGAGCCCCGGCATTTTGTAATCGCAGAGGACGAGATCGGGGGGATCGTCGACGATTTTCAGCAGCGCATCGGCGCCGTCGGCGGCCGCGCGCAAATCGCAGAGCGGCGCGAGATTCTTCATCAGCAGGTCGAGAATCAACGCGTTGTCGTCAACGACTAAGAGTTTGACTTCTTTCATCGCTGTTTCTTTGCGGGCTTGCGGCGCGTTGGCGCTGCTTTAGCTGCGCGCGCCCGCCGATACTCACCGCTCTTGCCGCCCGTCTTTTCCACCAAGTACAGCTCGGTGATCTCCATCCCCTTTTCGAGGGCCTTGCACATGTCGTAGATCGTGAGCGAGGCCACGCCCGCCGCCACCAGCGCCTCCATCTCCACGCCGGTAGGCCCGGTAGTCGCGACGCGCGAGGTAATCTCAATTCCATTCTGGCACAGCTTGGAGGCCACATCTACGTGCGTCAACGAGAGGGGGTGACAAAGCGGAATCAGCTCCGAAGTGCGCTTTGCGGCGGCAATTCCGGCGATGCGGGCAACTTCGAGAGGATTGCCCTTGGGATTCTTGAGGCGGCGAATCGCGCGTACTGTGGCGGGTTTCATGCGCACAAAGGCATGTGCGGCGGCCACGCGGGCTGTGGCGGGCTTCGCGCTGACGTCGACCATGCGGACTCGGCCTGCGGAATCGTAGTGCGAGAGGGCGGCCGGTTTGGCGCGTCGAGAGGGCATCGTGAAGTTACGCTAGCACGATTTCGGAGTTTGCGAAAATCCAGGCGGTGCCGGTTGCTCCCGTTGAAACGACGATATACTGGCGGGCTTCAACATGCGCTGGGGGAGAAGTTAGCGACGGGATGGCGAAAAATCCGAAACACACTCTGGCGGTCGCGGCCCTGGCGGTTGCAGCGTTCATAGTGATCTATTACGCCGCGCGAACGAGAACTTCCACCGCGCCGGCCCCGGCCGCCAACACTGCGCGCCGCGGCCCCGCCGATATTTACCCCAATCTTTCCATCACGCCCGGCGCGATTAATCTCGAGATTACGCAGGAGAATATCGGCGAGACGATTTGCAATCCCAACTGGAGCACAAAATCGGAGCGTCCGCCTACGAGCTACACAAATAAACTGAAGCGCGAAGGATTCGACGAATACGGCTACACGGATCGCGAGATGAAAGACTACGAAGAGGACCATCTAATCTCGCTCGAAATCGGCGGCAGCCCTACGGATCCCACAAATTTGTGGCCGGAGCCGTATAGCGCTTCAATTCCCGACGGCGGCGCCCGGGACAAGGACAAGGTGGAGAACTATTTGCACGAGCAGGTTTGCGGCGGCGCGATGACGTTGGCCGACGCACAAAAAGAAATTGTGGCGGACTGGTATGAAGTCTACGTGAGCAAAATAAGATGAGCGCGAAATGCAGCTTGGCTGATGTAGCTCGGGTCTCCAGACCCGAGGCTTTTTGGTTTGGCTTGTGATTATCTGTTGGTTCTGTTCTGCTCCCACGTCGACCAAAAGCGAAAAGCCTCACCTCTGAAGAGGTGAGCTACATTAGAAAAATCCGCGGCGCGGCAAAACATCCACCCACGATCCGGCGGGAATCTTCTCTTGCTGCTCGCGGACCAGCAGATAGCAATTCGCGTTCACGAGCGCGACTACATCGCCGGATCCCTGCCAGTGAATGGTCTCAACTGTAGCATCCGTAGCAGAATCCCCCGGCGCGCGATCGGATTGCTTGGAGGTCGGAAACGCCACGCGCGCGGGAAGAAAATGCGCCAGCCCGGGCTTCTCGGTAATTTCGTATTTGAGCCGCGCTTTGAACAGCGGCAGCGGTCGCGGTGCGCCGCCACCGAGCACATCGAGCGCAGGCGCGGCGAAAATTTCAAACGTAACCATCGTCGAAACGGGATTGCCGGGAAGCCCGAACACCAGTTTATCGCCGCAAACCCCAAACACCGCAGGCCGCCCCGGCCGAATCGCGACAGCCTCAAAATAAAATTCCGCCTTGAGCTCGCCAAGCACTTCTTCCACCAGATCGTACTTCCCTGCCGAAACGCCGCCGCTGAGCACCAGCACATCCTCATTCATGCCGCGCTCGATCAGCGCGCGCAGCTCGGGCTTGCGGTCGGGCGCATTGCCAAGAGGCACGGGCTCGGCGCCGGAAAGCGCAACCTGGGCGCTGAGCGAAACGCTGTTGCTGTTGCGAATTTCGTAGGGACCCGGCGTGTCCGCAGCGTTGATGACCTCATCGCCAGTCGAAAGAATTGCCACGCGCGGCCGGGCATGGACCTGCAAACGCACAGCTCCGACCTGCGCGGCCATGGCCATTTCGGCATAGCCAAGCCGAGTCCCGCGCAGCAGCACCAATTCGCCGCGCCGCGCTTCGCTGCCCGACGGCACAATGTAATCGCCGGCGCGCGCGGCCCGCTCGATGACGATCGCCTCGCCATCCGGCTTCGTGTACTCGATCATCACCACCGCGTCGGCCCCGCGCGGCACAGGCGCGCCAGTCATGATCTGCACACATTCGCGCGCGCCCACTTCGCCATCGAACGCCGTGCCGGCCTTGCTCTCGCCAATCAATTTCAATCGCGCCGGAACGTGCGCGACCTCGGCCGCGCGCACGGCGAAGCCATCGCGAATCGATCGATTGAACGGAGGATAGTCGCGGTCGGCGGCAACTTCCTGCGCCAGCACGCGGCCGAGAGCCGCAGCCGGCTCGCGCGCAATGTCGATCGAATCGTGAGCCCGCCGCGCCAGCCCCAACTCACGGCGCCCCCGCGCGATCTCGATCACTTTTTCGCGAGCAGCTTCGAAGGACAGCATCGGAGACTAAAGCCAGGTAGCCATCTTGGTACCGGAAGGAACAATGGTAGCGTCGCGCTCAGGACCAGTAGAGATCATCCCAATTTCAACTTCTAGCGAGTCGGAAATATATTTCAAATATTCGCGCGCGGCCAGCGGCAGATCCCGTTCGTCGCGAATCGCCGGCGTGGGCGTCATCCAACCGGGCAGCGTCTTATACTCGGGTTTCACCGCCGCGAACTCTTCCACTTCCGCAGGCATCTCCTCGATGAGCTGGCCCTTATAGCGATACCCGATGCAGACTTGAATCTCTTTCTGCATATCGAAGACGTCCAGCTTCGTCACCACCAGAGAGTCAATCCCATTCACCATCTTCGCGTAACGCAGCACCTCGAGATCAAGCCAGCCGCAGCGCCGCGGGCGCCCAGTAACAGCCCCAAATTCATTGCCGCGATTGCGAATGTCGCCGGCCTCGATGTCCGGCATCTCGGTAGGAAATGGCCCGCTACCAACGCGCGTGGTGTAAGCCTTGGTCACGCCAACGACGCCGGTAATGCGCGTAGGCGGCACGCCAAGCCCAGTCGAGCAGCCGCCCGAAGTCGCGCTAGACGAAGTGACATAAGGATAGGTGCCATGATCGATGTCGAGCATCGTTCCCTGCGCACCTTCGAACAGCACCGAAGCTCCCATATCAATCGCGCGATTCAACAGCACCGCCGTATCGGTAATGAATCCGCTGATGTGCGCCGCCAACTCGAGGTAAGTCTCAAGCAGTCCTTCTGTCTGCAATGGCTGCCCGTAAGTAGCCCGGCTGATGGCGTCTTTCTCGACGATCACGCGCTCGAGCTTCTCGCGGAATCTCTCCGGATCGCGCAAATCCCCGACGCGAATTCCCCGCCGCGCCATTTTATCTTCGTAAGCAGGCCCAATCCCCCGCGAGGTCGTCCCAATCTTCGCCGCGCCGCGCGCCGATTCCGCAGCCTTGTCCATGTCGCGGTGGTAAGGAAAAATCAGGTGCGCCCGATCGCTGAGGAACAATCGCCCGCGGCATTCAATCCCCGCCTTCTTCAGATTTTCGACCTCCGCCACAAGCGCCGCAGGATCCACCACAGTCCCAGGCCCGATCACAGCCTTCTTCCCAGCCCGCAAAATCCCCGAAGGAATCAATTGCAGCACAAATCGCTGATTGCCGACGATGACGGTATGCCCGGCGTTATGCCCGCCCTGCGAACGCGCAATGTAATCGAAAGCCCCAGCAAGGTAATCCACGACCTTCCCCTTGCCTTCATCGCCCCACTGCGCCCCAACAACCGCGATCGCTTTCTTTCCCAAAATATTCCCTCACAAAAATCGTCGATCCGCTAATCTTCCGGGCCGTGTGTAGCGCCGCCCTCTCGGGGCGGCATCCCCGAAAGCCACAACCCGCACGTTTCCCCTCACGCAACGTCCAAAGTGAAGAAACAGGCAGGAAAAGCCGAAAACTCATCCTACGCTGCCAGGAAGCATAAGGCAAGCAAAGCACGCCAATCGCGGAGCGTTACTCTCCGTTCATCGCGCCTCTCGCGGCAACCCGATGATCTCGCGGATGCGCAACCGGTCCGTCTTCTCGCGCGGGCTGCCTCCATTGCGCTCGATCCACTTCATAAAATCCTGGAGCTTGACGTGGTGCTCGACGGGGACATCCGTAACGCGAACTCTCACGCTATTCATTCCCTGCGGGATTCCCACAACCCAGTCGTCCGTGCGGATGGCCGCCAGCCCCAGCGCCACGGCCTCATACAACGTCGCAGCCGTGACCTCGACGGTGTGCGCCACACCGTCCATATCGGTGATGGTGACGCGGCACGAGCGTACGGGCATGTCGGGAGCATATCATGTTTCGCTTTTTCTTCGCCATAGTACGCAAGGGCTGTTTTCGCCGTCCAAACTCGCCGCCCAAACCCACTGCACAGGCCGCAGAGAAACGCCCGGCCGCGGCGTTGTTCTTCTCCATGACCTCAGCGTCACTGCGGTAACCCCCCTCATAGTACCTGCACTTTAACTAGACCCGAGTTCAGTTCTATGTTGCTCCGCTTCTCTATATTCTCTTTCCAATCAAGCAGTGTGTCCAAACAGGGGTCTCCATGAATCCAGACAGCTCAAGCCGAAGCCGTCGCACTTTTCTCCGCAATGTCCGTGGAGCAGCAATGGCCGCCGCCACCGCCAGCGCCATCGGCCTCGAGCCGCTTCTGGGCGGCCAACATTCCATCGCCAGCGCGCAACAAGGCAACGGCCTATCCGGCGCGGCGCGCGCGAATGAGTCCGCGGAAATCCGCGTCAAGGCGGCGCTGCGCGAGCGCGCCATCAACCTCCCCAGTCACCCGACGAACCACGACATCACGCGCTACGCCGATCAGGCCAACACTTACACCAAATGTCTTCCGCACGACACCTTCGGCCGCGTGGATCTAAACGCATTCGCCACCATGCTCACCGCGCTCAACTCCGGCGACCCCAGCGACTTCGAAAAAATAATCATGGGCGGCGCGCGAACCCTGAACGGCCCGCAAGGAGGCTTCGCGTTCGACCTCGAGGGCACGGACGCCTATCAGTTCGGCTCGCCGTTAGTTCCGCCCGCACCCACGCTCGCGAGCGATCTGCAAGCCGCCGAACTTCTCGAGCACTATTGGGCTTCCCTGCTCCGCGACGTTCCCTTCACCCAATATGCCTCGAATTCCATCGCCAACGCCGCGGCCGCGGAAACTTCCGCAATCTCGGTCTACCAGGGCCCGCGCAACACCGGCGGCCAAGTCACTCCCGATCTTCTCTTCCGCGGCATCTTTCCCGGCGAAACTCTCGGCCCGTACATGTCGCAGTTTTACGTTACGCCAACATCTCTCGGCCAGCAGCCCATCAGCCAGCAGCAAATCACCTACGTGCCGAATATCGATTACATGACCGACTTCGGCTCCTGGCTATCAGTCCAGAATGGCGTGAGCACCGGCCAGCAAAATGTATCCGACTCCCAGCCGCGCTTCCTGCATGACGGCCGCGGTCTCGCGGCATGGACGCACAGCGACGTGCTCTATCAAGCGTATTTCGTCGCGTACCTGGTTCTCAACACCATCAAAGCGCCGCTGAATCCCGGCAATCCGTATATCGGATCGAAGACCGAAAACGGCTTCGGCACTTTCGGCGGCCCGGATTTCGCCGCCACACTCGCAGAAGTCGCCACGCGCGCGCTGAAGGCCGTCTGGTTTCAGAAGTGGCAGGTGCATCTCCGCGCGCGCCCGGAAGTCACCGGCGCAATCGCGCACTTGATCAAGACCGGCCAGGCGGCCCAAACCGACGGCAAGCTGAGCAACGTAATCCTGAACTCGCAGGGGCTGCAGCAAAGCTTCAATCAGTACGGCACCTGGCTGCTTTCGCAAGCCTTCCCCGAAGGCTCGCCCGCTCATCCGTCGTATCCAACAGGCCACGGAACGGTAGGCGGCGCGTGCATCACGGTCCTGAAGTTCTTCTACGACGGCAATTTCGTGATCCCGAATCCAGTAGTTCCCTCAGATGATGGCTTCTCTCTGAATCCGTACACCGGCGCAGACGCGGGCGAGCTAACGGTAAATGGCGAGCTAAACAAACTAGGCCACAACGTAAGCTTCGGCCACGGCGTCCACGCCGGCATTCACTGGCGCACCGACACCGACGTCTCTCTGCAACTAGGCGAAGCCGTAGCCCTAAGCGTCCTCCACGATCGCGCCCAGACCTACAACGAAAAATTCACAGTCCATCTCACAAAGTTTGACGGCACCACAGCCACCATCTCCAATCAGTAGCCGAGGCGCGCGCACTTCGGCGGCCGACAAAGCGCACCCGAAAGTGCGGCCTATGTCACAGTTTGGTCTGCGAAATCGCTGGCTATCACTCTGAGATCCCGAAACATCCGAGCACTGTAGAGGGATTGAGCTCCCGCATGGAGCGTGAGTATCGGCAACTGCTTGAGCACTTCCCGGTACACCGTTCTCATCTGTGGAACCGATGGCTGCCTGTTCTGTCGTACAAAGATATTAGTCAATGCCTTGAAGACGCCGTCCACCATGCCGCCATGTATTTGCGGGTCCGTTCCATCCAGATCGCTCAAGGATTTCGATAGCCTGCGGCCTACGGCCTCGCATACATGCCATTCGTGCTTGAGGCCCGTCAGAATCCCCGCGTGAGCCACTGCAAGACCAAGTTCAAACGGCATGTTGAAGCGCGGAGTAGGAGGTCGGTGGAGGTCCAACTCGACCCTGGATAGATCATGGATCGAGTACCGGCACGTCTTCAGCAGATCGAGAATTCGATCCAATCGTCGGGTACTGCTTGGAATCTCCAGCGCCGCTCGAGGAATGAGCCCAAACGCAGTAACTCCGCAAACATAAGCGAGAAACAGCCTTTCAAACTTCTCGTCGTAGGGGATATTTAGAAAAACTTTACCGGCGGGTTTTTGAGACTTTGCCACGGGCAGGCCTTT
Organism: uncultured Acidobacteriota bacterium; assembly: GCA_963812645.1. Taxonomy (GTDB): domain Bacteria; phylum Acidobacteriota; class Terriglobia; order Acidiferrales; family UBA7541; genus Palsa-147. The sequence continues at coordinate 1,466,216 of CAWEVU010000004.1, read as the reverse complement.
GGCTCGCAGCGCGAGCCCGCTTGGTGGCCTTACGCTTCTCGGGGCCCGTTTTCTTTCTTGCCTTGGCAGATTCTAAAACTAGGTTCGTAAGCTTCCAGTAGCTGTCCTCCGAAACCTTGCCGTTCTGCTCACTGAGGGTGTCGAGGAGTTGGGAGCTAGTGTTGTTCCTTCTACGGAGGACACCGAGGAGGCGAGACCTATTTCCTGATTTCTTCAGCCCGACTAGCTGTTTCACGCGTGATGCCGGCACGCCCAAAACATGCGCAGTTTCATGGGCCGTTGCAAATCGTGAATCGATTCGCGTCCTCATCTGAACTTTTATTTTACATCCGTCGGTTGGGCGGATTCAAGAGACTTACCGAATAGGCAAGCCCATGAGCACCGTTCGCGAATAAAGCGAATGCACATTTGGCCGATTTCCTTTACGAGGGCGCACACCTGCGTGTGGACCGCGCCACGCTGTTCCCGCGTCTGCTCCCGCGCCACGGCGCACGCTTACTGGAAAAGCCGACAAATGCGCAAAAGACTCACGTTTCGTTTCATGCTGCCCACGATCGTAATCGTGGTGCTGATCATGGCGCTCTTCGGATGGGTGGCCGCACGAGTCTTCGCCGGCGAAGTGCGAGAAAACGCCGACGCGCAAGCGAAGGAACAGGCCGACCGCGTAGTAGAGGACCTGCAAACCGTCGATCAGCTCAGCTCCGAGCACGTGCGCGCCGCCATGAAGCTGCTCTTGCGCGAAGGGCAATCGGCTGGCGCGCCGAGCATAGCGGGCACAACCACTCTCGATGGGCAGACCGTGCCGCAATTGCGCCTCGGAAATACGCCGGTAGTCGGCAATTTTGTTCTGGTTGACCGGATCAAAGATCTGATGGGAACTGTCGCGACGCTCTTCGTAAAGCAAGGCAGCGACATGGTGCGCGTCTCGACGAACATAAAGAAATCCGACGGTTCGCGCGCCACGGGAACGAAGCTCGATCCCAACGGAGAAGCCTATCGAGCCATCCAGCAAAGCCAGCCCTTTTACGGCGTGACGGAAATTCTCGGCACTCCGTACATGACCGCTTACGAACCCATGCGCGATTCTGCAGGCCAGGTCGTTGGCATCTGGCTGGTCGCCACTCCGCTGGCTGCTCTCGCCGATCTCGGCAAACACATCGGCGAAGCGAAAATTCTGGACCACGGTTACGTCGCGCTGCTCAAAGAGAGCGGAAAGATTGTCTTTAAGCCGGCGTCGGTAACCGATGAGGAGCTCGCCCGCCGCAAAGAACACGGGAGCAACGCTGACTGGACTGTTCTAGACGTGCCCTTTCAAAAGTGGGGCTATGTCCTGCTGGCCGCCTATCCCGAGTCGGACATCAGCGCAAAGATCCGCAGCGTGCAGCTAATGGTTTTTTTCTGCGGCCTGATTATTTGCCTGTTCGTCTTGTGCGCGGAGTACCTGCTCGTGACGCGCCTGGTCCTGCGGCCCATTCAAAACTTGGCTGCTCAAATGGTCGAACGCATGGAACACTCCGACCTCAGCTCCAAAGACGAAACGTGGCACGAGGACGAAGTCGGGGCGCTGCAGCAAACCTTTAGCCAGTTTGTGCAGCGCATCCACGACACTCTGCAGCACATCTCCGGCACTTCGGTGCAATTGGCCAGCGCCACGGAGGAATTGTCGCACGCGGCCCAGGAAGAATCGGAGAGCGCCGGCAAAGAGGAGCAGCAGGTGGCGCAAATGACCACGGCGATGCACGAGATGACCGCCACGGTCGCTGAAGTTTCCCAGCAAGCCGCCGGAGCAGCCGACGAATCGCTGCGGGCGGCCGAAACTGCACGCAAGGGCGGAGCCATCGTTAAAGAGACGGTCACCCGCATGCAGGCGATCGCACAATCGGTGGACGATACCTCGAAGCGCCTCAAGCAACTCGGCGCGCGCTCCCATCAGATCGGCCAAATCGTTGGCGTAATCGACGACATCGCCGATCAAACCAATCTCTTGGCTCTTAACGCGGCCATCGAGGCGGCCCGCGCCGGCGAGCAGGGACGCGGCTTCGCTGTAGTCGCCGATGAAGTGCGCAAACTCGCCGAGCGCACCACGAAATCCACCAAAGAAATCGCCGGAATGATCGCCGCCATCCAAACCGAAACCGCCGCTGCGGTCGAGGCGATGCAACTGGGCACGCGCGAGGCCGAGAGCGGCGTCAAAACAGCGGCCCAAGCCGGTGATTCGCTCTCGGAAATCATTCGCCTGGCCCAGGCCGTGGGCGACATGATCAAGCAAATTGCCTCCGCCTCGGCCCAGCAATCCACCGCCAGTGCCGACATTCAATCGAGCGTCGACCTGATCAACAGCCTCGCCAAGCAAACCGCGATCGGCGGCCAGCAATCCACGCAAGCCTGCGAAAGGCTAGCCGAGCTCGCTCTGGACATGGAAAAGCAGATCGAGGTCTTTCAATTTAACAACGGCGCGGACGATTCATCGCCAGGCAACGGCCGGCGGATACGACGTTAAGTCTCACCGATTCTTCGTATCGCGTTTACCCCCGCGAGTTACGCCAACCCGGTACCGCCGGCGTCCCCGCCGGCATCTTACGACCGGCAATTTCGCCAAGGGCAACTCTCAAGCGCGGACCCCATCCCCAAGTAGCGCCGGCGTCCCCGCCGGCATCTGACGAGCAATAAAGTTCCCAAGGGCAACTCACAAGAGCGGACCCCCAATCCCCAAACACAAACTTTAGTACCATTGACTTACTATTACTTCTGCGATATACAGGGCATGGCAGTCGGCAGCCGCCATGCACGGGGCCAGCCCTCGTGGGCCCGCAGCAGGCTTGCCCTGAGCGAAGCCGAAGGGTCGCGCCAAAAAACTGAGTAAACAGGAGGGCAGTGAGAGAGAATTCTAATCGATACAATTCCAAAATTAGAATCTCCCGCAACTCAAACAAAACAAACGATGGACACCATTTCTAATCGATACAAACTCCGGAAAAGGAGAATTCTCTGATGCCGTAAATGTAGCTCACCTCTTCAGAGGTGAGGCCTTTCGGTTTGGCTTGTGGATTTGGTTTTTAGGTTTGGCGTTCGGGTTTGGCTTTTGGTTCGCTATTCCGAGCTGAGTCTAACCCAAAACCAACGGCCTCAGGTCTGTCCTGCGGCCTCGGCAAGGGGCCTCTGGATAAAAAGACCTGAGCTACAAGGACGCGGAGGACGGCGATTTCTAATCGGGACACCCTACGATTAGAAACGCCCGTAAGTGCTAGAAAACATTGAGCACGCACACTTTCTAATCGGGACAAAAATGCACTTGTTCACGCTCAGTGTTTAGGGCCGGAAGTCAGTTTCTGACTGCCACGTGCTGCGCTTCGAGGTGCTCGTAAACTTCCTCAGCGCGGCGCAGGGCTTCCTGCACATTTTCGCAGATGTTTTCCGGGCCGACGATTTCCTCGAATTCGGCCTGATGCATGAGCTGCGCCGGTTGCTCGCGGGCGCCGCAAAGCAGGAGCGTGCGCTTGCTGGCGTGCAATTGCTTGGCGATCTCTTCGATGGCGAAGAGGCCGGTGGCGTCGAGCGCGGTCATATTGCGCAGGCGCAAAATCACGATCGGCGGCAGCTCGTGGATGTTCTCGGTGACCACGAAAATCTTGTCGGTCGCGCCGAAGAGGAATGGCCCGTGAATGCGGAAGATGGTGGCGTAATACGGAATGTCCTTGTCCTGCAGGATGTGCACGCGGCCGTCTTCGACATAGTCGTCGGTGACTTGCGAGACGGTGGTGGTGGCGGCGACGCGGCTGATGAACAGCAGCGCGGCGAGAATCATTCCGGCTTCCACCGCGACGGTGAGATCGGCGAAGACCGTCAGCGCAAAAGTGACCAGCCAGACGCTGATGTCGGTCTTGGTGAGCTTGAGCAGCTGCGGAATTTCGCGCCATTCGCCCATGTTGTAGGCCACGACCATCAGGATGCCGGCGAGAACGGACATGGGCACGTAGCTGACGAGCGGCGCGGCGAAAAGCAGCACGCAGAGCAGCGTGAGCGAGTGAATCATTCCGGCAATCGGCGATTGCGCGCCGGAGCGGATGTTGGTGGCGGTGCGCGCGATGGCGCCGGTGGCCGGCAGGCCGCCGAACATCGGCGAGACGATGTTGGCCACGCCCTGGCCCATCAGCTCGACGTTCGGATTGTGCCGGTCGTTGCTCATGCGATCGGAAACAACCGCGGACATGAGCGATTCGATCGCGCCGAGCATGGCCACGGTGAAAGCTGGGCCGAGCAGGCCGTGAATCAGGTCGGGCCGGAATCTTGGAATGGCCAGATGCGGTAGGCCGCTGGGAATTCCGCCGAAGCGGCTGCCGATCGTTTCGACCGGCAGCCTGAAAATTACGACCGCCGCGGTTCCGACAAGCAGCGCGACGATCGAGCCGGGAATGCGATCCGAAATGCTGCGGCAAAGGAGAATTATGACGATGGTGCCGATGGCGAGTGCCGCCGCGGTGAAGGAGAATGTGTGAAAATTCGCGGCCAGCGCGCGCAGCCGCATCGAAAATATATCCGGCACCTTCGCCAGTTGCAGGCCGAAGAAATCCTTCACCTGCGTGCTGGCAATTAAAATAGCGATGCCGTTCGTGAAGCCGATCACGATGGGCCGTGGAATAAATTTGATCGCCGAACCGAGCCCGGTGAGGCCCATGACGACGAGGAGGACGCCTGCCATCATGGTGCAGAGGAACAGACCCTCGACGCCGTGCACGGCAACGATGCCGGCTACGACGACGACGAATGCGCCGGTCGGGCCGCCGATTTGCGTCTTCGAGCCGCCGAGAAGCGAGATCAGAAAACCGGTGACAATCGCGCAGTAAATGCCGGCTTGCGGCGTCAGTCCCGACGCGATGGCAAACGCCATGGCCAGCGGCAACGCAACCAGGCCGACGGTGATTCCGGCGAGCAAATCGCGCAGGAATTTGCTGGTGTTGTAATCGCGGAGGCAAAGGACGGACTTCGGCAGCCAGCGGTCATCGGGCAGGGCAAATCGCACGATTCAATTATGCCAACCGTGGAGAGCGCGCCGGAAAAAATTTCGGGCCAAGCGGACTCGAAGGAACCTCTCGGAAAACGATTGTTGGAGCTTGAGCGATGAGCGCAGCATCAAATTGCTGAGACAATGGAAGATAGCCAATTGAGGGACCTTTCTTAGTGCGAAAGCGCATCGCCATTTTTGTCGCCATCGTTCAATCCATCTTGTTCGCGGCGCACTGGTTCATCTACTACACGTGGTGGGGGTTTACGGATTTTGATTTGGCTGCGGATTCGTCCGGCGGCGGGGCAGCGGAGTGGACGATGGCGGTGCTTTCGATCAGTTTTGTGAGCGCTTCGCTGCTGGCTTGGCGGTACAACAACTTGGTGCTGCGGATCGTTTATCGCTTGGCGGCGGTGTGGCTCGGGTTGGTGAGCTTTTTCTTTTTTTCGGCGTGCGCGGTGTGGGTGATTTGGATTGCGGTGCGGCTGACGCGCTGGACGATTAATCCGATCGCGTTAGCTGAGGCTTGTTTTGGTGTGGGACTGCTGGCGGGGGCTTGGGCTTTGGTGAACGCGGCGTGGCTCCGGGTGAAGCGCGTGCGAGTGAGCTTACCGAATCTGCCGGAATCGTGGCGCGGGCGAGTGGCGGCGCTGGTGAGCGATACGCATCTCGGACACGTCCGCGGCATTGGATTCGTGCGGCGGATCGTGGCGCGGTTGCAGAAGTTGAAGCCGGACATTGTTTTTCTCGCGGGAGATTTATATGACGGCACGGCGGTGAACGCCGCGGCGCTTGCGAAGCCGTTGGGCGAAATATCGGCGCCTCACGGAACGTATTTTGTGACCGGCAATCACGAGGAATTCAGGGATCCGGGCAAGTATGTGGAAGCGATGACGCGCGCGGGGGTGCGCGTGTTGAAGAGCGAGAAAATTATCGTGGACGGTTTGCAGATCGTCGGCGTCTATTACCACGATTCAACTTGGGAGCCGCGATTGCGGGAGATTCTGCAGGGCGCAGGGATCGACCGCATGAGCGCGAGCATTCTCATCTCTCACGAGCCGCGGCATCTGGCGGTGGCGGAACAGGAAGGAATCTCTTTGCAAGTTTCGGGACATACGCACGGCGGACAATTTGTTCCGTGGAAGTGGTTCGCCTCGCGGATTTTTGGACGATTCGTGCACGGGCTGCAGCGCTTTGGGCAGATGCTGGTTTACACTTCCTACGGCGCGGGGACTTGGGGACCGCCTTTGCGCGTGGGGACGTATCCGGAGATTGTGTTGATTGAGTTTGAGTGAAGATCATGCTTGCCCCAGCGGCGGAACAGCCCTTCCAGAGCGCAACTTTGAGCGATGGATGTGGTGAAAGTTGTGGTTGGGCTTCGGCCGGCGGGCGGAGCAAGCCCCGCCCCTACGGGACCGCTTCTTGATCGGCAAACGGCGAAGTTGTGCGCGGACGAACCATCTTGAGTGAAAGGAATGCGATGAAGAAACGGACACTGGGGAATTCGGGGATTGAAGTGGCGCCGCTGGCTCTTGGCGGAAATGTTTTTGGCTGGACGGCGGATGAGGCGACTTCGTTTCGCTTGCTTGATGCGTTTGTTGATGCGGGCTTCAATTTGATTGATACGGCCAATGTTTATTCGGTGTGGGTGCCGGGACATCAGGGCGGCGAATCCGAGACGGTGATTGGGAATTGGTTGAAGCGGTCGGGGCGGCGCAAGGACGTGGTGATTGCGACGAAGGTCGGCAACGTGATGGGCCCGGAGAAGAAAGGGCTATCGAAGGCTTACATTTTGCGGGCCGTGGAGGATTCGCTGCGGCGGTTGCAGACCGATTCGATCGATCTCTACCAATCGCATGTGGATGATCCGGCGACGCCGGTGGAGGAAACGCTCGAGACGTATGCCGAGCTTGTGCGCGCCGGAAAAGTTCGGGCGATCGGCGCTTCGAATTTTACGGCTGAGCGATTGACGCAATCGCTGGCGGCGAGCAAGCAGCGCGGCTATCCGAGTTATGTGAGTTTGCAGCCGCATTACAACCTTGTCGAGCGGGCGGATTATGAGGCGAATCTGGAGCCGGTGTGCGTGGAGAACGGAATCGGCGTGATTCCCTACTTTGGGCTGGCCAGCGGATTTTTGACTGGGAAGTATCGATCGGAGAGCGATCTTTCGAAAAGCGCGCGTGGCGTGCGAGTGAAGAAATATCTCGATGAACGCGGGTTGCGGATACTTGCGGCGCTGGATGAGGTTTCGGCGCGGCTGGGTTCGACGCCGGCGAGCGTGGCGATCGCTTGGCTGATGGCGCGGCCGAGCATCACCGCGCCAATTGCCAGCGCTACGAATCTCGATCAGTTGAAGGATTTGATTGCGGCGGCGGAGTTGAATCTGGATCGCGATGCGATTGAGTTGTTGAATCGAGCGAGCGCGCCGGCGCCTGTGGCGGCTTCGGCGTAAGGGAAACGATCGGATACTCGTTTTGGGCGATTCGCTGAGTGGCGAGTCCTTGCGCGAAGAGGCCCGGCATAAAGCCGGGCCCTACGGGGAGCCGCCGGAATCGCCGGCGGTACGCGGACTAGCCTATGTGGCGGGCTAGGATCTTTACGATTTGATCTTTTGGTAGCGCGCCGACGATTTGATCGGCTACCTGGCCGCCTTTGAAGACGAGTAGAGTGGGAATTCCGCGGATGTTGTAGCGCGGCGGTGCGCCCATGTTTTCGTCCACGTTCATCTTCACTACTTTCAGCTTGCCGGCGTTTTCGCGGGCAATTTCCTCGACGGTCGGCGAGAGCATGTGGCACGGGCGACACCATTCCGCCCAGAAATCCACCATCACCGGCTGAGTCTTGCTGGCATCAATCACTTCAGCCTGAAAACTTGCGTCATTCACCGCTTGAACATTATCTGCCATTGGTATCCTCTTGATATTCTGGGGGTTACGCCAAGCAGCCGACTTGCCCCGAGTTAATTAGATGTTACAGACGCGGCCGGGATTCGGGCGCGCCGTGCATGTTCGTATACGTTGACATAAGCGGCAGCCGAGGGCTTCCAGGAAAAATCCTTGGCCATGCCGATGGTTTGAATCGCGTGCCACGCGGCGGCGTCGCGAAAAACGCGAATCGCGTTGCGCACACATTCGAGAAGCGCGCGGCCCGTGTAGGCGTCGAACTTGAAACCCGTACCGCCCCCTGTCTTGGGATTGTACTGCACAATCGTGTCGTCGAGGCCGCCAGTTGCGCGAACGACGGGTACTGTTCCGTAGCGCAGGCTATAGATTTGGTTCAAGCCGCAGGGCTCGTATTGCGAGGGCATGAGAAACATATCGGCGCCGGCTTCGATTTTATGAGCGATGGTGTTGTCGTAGGCGATTTTGACGCCGACTTTGGCCGGGAATTTCTGGGCCAGGGCGAGGAATAGTTTTTCGTACTGCGGATCGCCGGTGCCGAGCGCGATGATGGCCAGATTTTCCTGCATCAGCTCGGCGGCGACTTCCGCGAAGATATCGAAGCCCTTTTGATCGACGAAGCGCGAGACGATGCCGATCAACGGCCGCGTCATGTTCTCCGCGGGCAGCTTGAACGTATCGAGGAGGTCCTTCTTGCAGATGCGCTTGCCGTCGAGATTGTGGGCGGAATAATTCGCGGCGATCAACTTGTCGGCTTCAGGACTCCATGCGGAATAATCGACGCCATTGAGGATGCCGGTGAGCCGGCCGGCGCGCGTGCGGATCACGCCTTCCAGGCCGTGGCCGTATTCCTTGGTTTGAATCTCGGCTGCGTATTTCTTGCTTACGGTGGTGAGTTCGTCGGAGTAAATCAACCCGCCCTTCAGGAAATTGACCTTGCCGAAAAATTCCAGGGCGTCCACGGTGAAGAGCGTTTCGGGCAGGCCGATGCGTTGCAGCGTGCTGTGAAGAAAAAGACCCTGGTAGCCGAGGTTGTGGATCGTAAAGACGACGGGGAGTCCCTTGAGAGCGGGATCGCCAGCGTAGATGGTGCGCAGGAGAACGGGGACCATCGCCGTTTGCCAGTCATGGCAATGAATCACGTCGGGCATCCAGACGTGCTTGGTGAACTCGATGGCGGCGCGGCTGAACTCGGTGAAGCGCTCGGCGTTGTCGTGATAGTCGCTGCCCTTTTCGCCGTAGAGTTGGGCGCGATCGAAATAGCTCGGATCATCGACGAAGAAGAAGCGGACGCCGCTGATGCTTGCGCCCTCGGCGATGGCCGGGAAGCGTAGCTCGTCGCCGACAGGAATGGTGAGGCTGGGAATCGTGACGGTATGCGTTTTGGTGCCGCGATATTTGGGGAGTAGAACGGCGACTTCATGCCCCGCTTCGACCAACGCGACGCTCAGCGCACCGGAGACGTCGGCGAGACCGCCGGTCTTGGAGTACGGCACGCCTTCGGATGCTACGAAGAGAATTTTCATCGGGTTCGCACCGGAACGGAGAAGCTACCGGAGCGATGGAGGTTCGTCAAGAAGAACCCTGCAGTTTCATTCCGGCGAAATTGCTAAACTCGGCAGCGCCATGGCGCGACAAAAGTTGGGACAACATTTTCTTGGTGATTTGGGCTGGCGGAAGAAGATTGCGCAGACACTTGGCGTTGCGGCGGGCGAGAGCTGGCTTGAAATTGGGCCTGGGCATGGCGAGATGACGGAATTGCTGGCGCGAGCTGGGGCGCGGGTTGTGGCGATCGAGACGGATGAGCGGCTGGCGGAGGGGTTGCGGGAGAAGGCTGGGGATTGGGGGCGGGTGGAAATTGTTGCCGGGGATGTGTTGCAGGTGGATTTGGCGGCGTTGATTGGAGATGGGGTTCGCGTTTATGGGAATTTGCCTTACTACATTACTTCGCCGATTTTGCGGCATTTGTTTGCCGTGGCCGATCGCATTGCTTCGATTCACATTGTGATTCAGTTGGAAGTTGCGGAGAGGATTGTGGCGCGGCCTGGGAGGCGGGCTTACGGATATCTTTCGGCTTTGTGCCGGTTTTATGCGCGGCCGGAGATTGAGTTGCGGATTCCGGCTGGGGCGTTTCGGCCGCCGCCGAAGGTTACTTCGGCTTTGGTGAGGATGGAGTTGCCGGGGGAACGGGCGGGGTTGGGGATTGCGGATGAGGGGCGGTTTCTTGAATTTGTGCAGACTTGCTTTGGGCAGAAGAGGAAGACGTTGCGGAATAATTTGCGGGGGGTTGCGGATGGAGAGCGCGTTGGGGCGGCATTGGAGAAGTGCAAGATTGCGGGGAGTGCGCGGGCGGAGGAATTGACGTTGGGGCAATTTGCGGAGATGTATGAGGTGATAGGCGTTTGCAATTCCGAAAAGACAAACCTTAGCGGGTAACGAGTTTGCTGGAAAAAGGCGAAAATGTTTTCACGGAGCGGAGTCCGCTGTGGCGCGAAGCTTTGAATTTGCGGTGAGGTCGTCGGAGGGCGCAGCAAGCCGGCGCCCCTGATATGGAACGACCAGTCAACTACGAGCGCTGGTTTTTCTTTCTTTCGGTACCGGAGGCGGCGTGGGTAGCGATCGAGGAAGCTATCTCGACGATTGATCAGTCTGATATTCGCGGGTCGAGCCGCATAATCGTGATCCGTCGGGAGCTGCCTCGGACTACGGACGCGGGTTGGGTCTTTGGACCTACCGCATAGGGGCATCGAGGATTCTCCTTCGTGTGCCCCTCGACCGCTGTCCACGCTGCCTCCTGTACCCTTGGACGAACAACCAAAAGCAAAACTTCTTACGCCACCCGGGAGAGCGATTCTTGGTGCTCTGCTTCTGCCTGGATTCCAATGGCCCAGAGAAAACCGAGTAATTCGCGTGCTACGGCGGTGATCACCACACCCTTGTTCTTACCTTGGAGCAGCAATTTCATGTACCGCGCATGCAGCCGCTGCTGCGCCTTCCAGGAGATCTCTTTCACTTTTTCGCTGACCGCTTCTTGCCGCTTGCGCAAGGTGGCTCCGATGCTCGGCCTGTGGCGATAGGCCCAGGCGGCTTCCACCGCCACGCGGCGCAAGTGCGCATTCCCGGTTTTGGTGATGTTCCCTCGCCGGACTCTTTCTCCGCTGGAATCTTCGCTGGCCACGATTCCTCCGTAAGCCATCAACTGCCGCGCCCCGGTGAAGCGCGTTACGTTGCCCAGTTCCGCCACCACGGTGACCGCCGAAATTTTGGCGATGCCGCGCAACGCTTGCAGCGCTTCGATGACCGCACGCATCGGCGGGGGCACCGACTGCGCCGCTTCGTCAATGGCCTGATCCAGCCGCTCGATGCGCGCCACGGCATGCTGCACTTCGTGCAGGTAATCGAGCAGCGTGACTTCTTGCGCGCGCTCCGCGAAATGCACCTCCCGTTGCACCCATTCCAGATATTTCACCGTCCAGGAATGAATCCCCACGGGCGGCCGCCGGCCATGCCGCAGAAGAAATTTACTCAAGCGATGCCGCGCGCGCAGTTGATCCTTCTTGGCCGCTTCTCGTGCGCGCACCAGATCGCGCAGCGCTTCGTGAGCCGCATCCGGCACCCACACCGGCGTTAGTTCCTGGGCGCGGTAATTGCGCGCCAGCTTCAAGGCATCCCGGCGATCCGTCTTCACGCGATCCCCGGCCTTCACCGGAACCAACGTGGGCGCCACCACTGCGCACTGCGCTCCCATCTGCGTCAACTGCCAGTACAGCGCGTAGCCCGTGGGACCAGCCTCATAACAGAACCGCAGTTGCTCCATCGGCCCCAGCTTGCGCAGCAGTTTGCGAACCGACTCCTCGCGATTCGGGATGATCCCCAGCGAGCGGGCTTCTCCCTCTTGTTCTGCTACCGCTACGGCGATGGTATCCGCATGGACATCCAAGCCCACAAATTTTATCCTCAGCATAGACCGGCTCCTTTCGCATGTGGCTCTGCGTTGCGATCTTCCGATTCACAGCGTAACCCACGGCTTGCGAATCGGGGCCGGTCGTTCCATTGTGACTACGAGAGCAAAATCAAAATGCAGATCCCTCACCCTCCCGCTAAAGCGGGAGGGATTCGGGATGACAGCGAATTATTATCTGCCCGGGAACGATTCGGGATGAAATTGGGCGGGCTTTTGGGCCAGAGCGGTTCGGCAGAACATTGGGCGGATTATTTGCATGGGAGGGATTTGGAATGACAGTAATTGGAAGTCTGCCAGTTTCAGAAAATCTCGTTTATCCGGGCCTACTCAGCTCGTTCAGGCCATCGCTGAAGGACCAAGTCGAGCAAATCCTGTTTTATTTTCTCGTTGTTACTCTGCAAGATTGCTTGATGGCATCGTTTCGCATACTGCTTTGCGACCTCAGTTTGACCTTCTTCCATCGCAACGTCAGCCAATTGGTACAGCACTCTGGGATTGTCGGGACTGCGCCTCAGAAACTGCTCATAATAATGTTTCGCGAGAGAACGATCGCGTCCGCTGCCGTTTAGGAGAGCGGCATGATCTATCAGTAGAAGCGCGGTCAATTCGTCGCGCTCCTCCATGGCTTCAAAAATTACTTCGTCCATAAGCCGGAAGGCCTCTTTTTGTTTCCCCGATGCCGAAAGCTTCATGCTGCCAATAAGTGCGTTATGTAGCCGCTCGTCTTTCACGGTTCCGCTCCTACTACCTGACTCCAGTATCGCCTAAAGAATGTCGGTGACGTCGACTAATTCCCGATAGGCGGAATTCATGGAAATTGGCCCGCCACGCAATGGTTGGGTTATACGCGCGGAGCAAGAGATTGGGGGGAGATAGATGAGGCTCATACCGCGCGCAATCACGCGAGAAAGAGTGGTTCTAGTCTTCGGGCTCGAGATGCTCGAGAACGGCTTGCAGGCGATCGGGGAAATCGGTCATTACGCCGTCTACGCCGGCGTTGATTAGGCGGCGCATTTGATCGGGCTTGTTGGCGGTCCAGGTGGCTACTTGCAGATCGGCTTGATGGGCTTCTCCGACTAGTTCGGGAGTCACTACGTTGGCGCGGGGGCAGAATTGGCGGGCGCCCACTCCGACGGCGAGCTTGACGGAATCGGGATGTAGATCATCGACCAGGAGGCCGGTCATTAGCGTGCGATCGAATTGGCGGATGCCGTCGAGAGTGGTGGGATCGAAGGAGAGGAGGACGACGCGGGCGGCGTCGCCTTTGCTGGTTAGTTCGGCTGCTAGCGAGTGGTGCAGGCCGTAGGCGACTTCATATTTGATTTCGAGATAGAGAACGATGTCGGTCTCGCGGGCGAAAGCTAGAATTTGTTCGAGCGTGGGAACGCGCTCGCCCATGAAGCTGCGATCGAACCATTTCCCGGCATCGAGTTCGGCGATTTGCGCGAGAGTGAGATCGCGGACTGCGCCGCGGCCATTGGTGGTGCGTTCGACGGTGGAATCGTGCATGGCGACGAAGCGGGCGTCGCGCGTCATTTGCAGATCGGTTTCGATGAAGCGCGCGCCCAATTCCGCGGCGCGGCGGAATGCCACCATCGTATTTTCGGGCGCATGGCCTGATGCGCCGCGATGCGCGATGACCCAAGGTTGACGCATGTCCGCCTATCCTAACAGAATCGCGCGCCAGGAAATTCTGCCTCGCGGCGGTAGGTGTTCCCCACGCGCACCTCGCAATGGCTGCGGGTCATGCTGCGCTTCTAGCATCGCAACCGGGCGAGTTCGGCGATTACCGGGCGGCGCGCGAGGCCGAGATACCTGGCAAATCGTTTCGCATTAAAGATAAGCCGCTACTGTCATTTGACATGCAGTCCGGAGGCGGCCTGACGGGCTGCTGCCGGGCGTCGGCAAAGCCTCCTGGAGACTGCCCCAATCCACTGATTATTAAGAACTTATATTCGTGGTCGCGGACAGCCCGTGAATCGGCCTTTGGCTGGTCAATTGCCAAACCCACACCACTACGATTCGCCCCGTGGTGTCCCGGGGGAGTCGCAAATCGCACTTGTTGCGGGCCTACGACCCTACTTGGGAGGGGACGTGGCACTGTTGGTTCTACTGATCGTCGGGGTGGTGGTCAGCCAAACGTGGATCGAATGGCGCGATGCGCGCCGTGGCTGGCACGTACCTGAATGGGCGAGCGGGTTGGGCTTGGCGGCGCTGGTGGCGACTCCGCTTACCGCGACTGCGTCGTTTGCGTCCATGTGGTATCAAGATTCGCTGGGACTGCGTAGCCGAGGCATCGGGGCTTGGTTTTGGTTTGAGATGGGATTTGCGCTGTGCGCCATGGGAATTGTTGTGGCTGCGACGCGGCGCAAGAGACTGCGCACGTTGATGGTGATCGCCGGAGTGCTGACCGTAGGGCTTTGGATTGGCCTCGCTCTCTCCACTTAGAAGTTAGAAGATTCGCTTCCCTGCTTTGATTCGCTAGCTTCCCTCTGAAATATCGCGCGGCGCTGCGGTGGTGCGTAGTCCTACGGATAACTTCGACGCAGCGGCATCTTGCCGGAAAACGCAACGCTTGCCATACTGTTGGCGATGAAGCGGGCATGGATCGTCCTCGCGGCCTGCGCCGTCATTGCTGGCGGTGTGTGCGCCGATCAATTGCATCTGAAAGACGGCAGTGTCATCAACGGCACCATCATCGGCTTTGATGAAAGTTCGTTCAAAGTAAAAACAAATTACGGTTACGCGATGGTGCGCCGCGACCAGGTGGTTTCCATCGACGTGACGGATACGGATTCCGGCGCGCTGAAGAAGCCGGATCCGAACGCGAAGCCCGGCGCTCCTGCAACTGCGGCGCCCGCGGGATCGAACTTCCCGTCGGCGAATGCAGCGCCCGCGGCGGCGCCGGCGAGTAAGCAGCCCGTCCCCGTGGCAACGCCACCGGCTGCGCGCCCGCGTTCCGCGGGAGATGCTGCTGCGGCCACAATTAATCCGCCGAATCTCAGGACGCCGGCACCACCGAGCACCACGCCTGCGACAACCACGCCTCCTCCGGCTGCCATCACGCCAACGAAAGCGATGATGACGCCGCCGACCAAGAAAACGCCGGCGCCAAACGGCGCAGCAACCAAACCTCCGGTCATCGCTGCGACCGCACCCGCGCCGGCCGTGGTTCCGGCTTCCGCGGCGCCGCCGATTCCCAAGCCTGTGCCGCCGGAGCCCATTCGCGAATCGATTAGCGGCAATCTTTACAGGAATGATACCTACGGATTCCAGATGTTCCGCCCACCGGGGTGGGAGATTATCGAGGACGCGCGCACGACGTTGCCCGGCGCAATTGCTGCGCTTGGCACCAACGATCAAACCACCTACCTGCTGGTTGGCGCGAGCCCTTCGGCTGGGTCGCTCGATGCGGATTTGAAAGCTTCGGATGTGAAGCTAAGAGAAATGGTGGAGAACTATCGCCCGCTTGGCGACAAGAAAACGACGGTTGCAGGACTGTCGGCGATTGAGAGGCGATTCCGCGGCGTCGTGGATGGCAAGGATTGGTCGGGGACCGTGGTGCTTGTGCAACGCGGGAAGCAGCTCTTTACGATCTTTGGAATGACTTATGCGGGATCAGACCTCGTGCAGATTCAGGAAAATGTGATTCACCGCGCGATCACCAGCCTGCAATTTACGAAGTAAGCCCAAACGCAGAGGGATTCCTCATCCGCCTAGGAGGATTCGGAATGACCGCGAAACGCCTACTCGCGTAATTTTTCAGTCGAATTCGCGCTTGGGGGCGGATTGTTCCGCGCCTACGCGTCCCGCCGCGATATCGGCGCGGTAATAATTCTCGCCGCGAATCGGAGCGCCTGCGATGCGGCGAAGGATATTGATCTGACCGACGTGCGTCAGTGAGTCCGCGATCGCGCCCTGAAACAGTTTCTCAGGCGGAGTCGCGAGCGGCGCGCCTGAGGCGAGATAATCGTCGAAGGATTTGAGCGCGGCGAAGAATCGGGCGGAGTCTTCATCCCAGGTGCGCGGAGGCGAATTGTGCCATTCCTGGTTGCCCTTGGCGAGCGAGAGCGTCCAATCGATTAGATCGCCTAAGTGCGCGAGGATTTGACCGGGGGTACGCACGCCGGGGGCGGCCTGAAATGCTGAGAAGCTAGCCGGAGCGCCGCGCAGAGCTTTGCCGCCGCGGTAGGCCAACGTTGCGACGGTGTGACGCAGCAGGTCCACTTTCTCATTTGCGCTGCTTGGCATTTTCAGCCTCTAGAATTTTGTTACTTCGGAGAAATGGAAATCGCGAACCTTCATTGCGGGCACGACCATTTCGAACGATTCTTCGCCTGCGGCGCGCACCGGGACGCCGAGCATCTCCACGTTCGATAGCATTTTGATCATGCTCTGATTGAAGCGGAAATTTCGAATGCCGCCGGCGATGCGGCCTTTTTCAATTAAGAACGTGCCGTCGCGGGTCATGCCGGTAAGAATCTTTTCGTAGGGATCGACTTCGCGAATGTACCAGAGGCGCGTGACAAGAACGCCGCGCTCGGTGGAGCGGACCATTTCGTCAACGCTCGCGGTGCCGCCTGCGAAAACGAGATTCATCGGCGCTTCGCCATATTCATTCGGCAGCGAGAAGCCGTGGCCGGTCGGCTTGGCTTTCATTTTCTTGGCGGTGGCGCGGGCGTAGACGAGATTTCGCGGCACGCCGCGATCGACGAGATGGACTTTCTCCCGCGCGATGCCCTCGCCATCGTAAGGCGCGCCGAGCTGCAACGGATGATAGACATCATCCCAGATGGAAATGTTCTCTCCGAAAAGCTTCTTGCCCATCCGACCGGTGAAGAGCGAGCGCTGGTCGAGGACGGCGGTGCCCGCAAAATCGTAGAAGAGGAAGCCGACGAGATCGAGCACCGCGGGCGGTTCGAGAATCACGGTGTAATGTCCCGGCTCGATTTCGCGAGGCGCGCGCGATGCGACGGCCTTTTCGCTGGCGGATTCGGCGAGCGCCTCGGGATCGATGTCAACGAGATTCGGCGAATTCGACTTGGCCCAGCCGGAGGAATCCTTCTCGAGAATGGTGATCGAAAATTCGGCGCGGGTCTGCTCGTAATGCGCGAAAAGGCCGCGCGAATTGGCGAGAATCGATTCGGTCAAGCCGGTGGTGAATATCCCCGCCGCAGTCTGCTTGGTCTTCTCGGCGGTGGCGCAAACTCGGGCGACAGCGCGGGCGCGATCTGCGGCGCTGGCGGCGGCGGTAATGGGATAAAAGCGGCGGACTTTTTGATATTTCTGCTGCTTGGGCATGGGCAGCAGGTCGGGATTCTTCTGCTGCACGCGCGCGAGGCTCGATGCCGCGTTCACGACGCGGCGCAGCGATTCTTCGTCGGTCTTGTTCGTTGAGGCGCGAGCGGTGCGGCCGTCGAAAACTACGCGAACGGAGAGCGCGAGATTTTGCTCGGCGACGTGCTGATGGATGGTGTTGTTGGCGAAGCGCGTGAGTGCATCGCTGACGGCACCGACATCGACTTCGGTCTCATCGGCATCGCTCAGCTTCAAAACGCGAGCGGCGATTTCGCGCAGATCAGGCAATCCGACGCGAAAGTCCTCGGAAGCGTGGGAATGATACACGGACTTCGCGGCACGACGCGGCTTCTTCGATTTGCGCGCGGGGGACATTTATTTCGCGAAGGCGACTCCAATTTTAATGTTACGGAAGCGCGAAGGCGACGCGCCGTGGCCCGTGCCCATCGTCTGCATGGGCTGACCCTTGCCGCAGTTCGGCGTGCCCCAGAGCGTCCAGTAATCGCGCGAGCAAATGGCGTCGCAACTGTTCCAGAATTCGGTGGTGATGCCGCTGTAGCTGGGATTTTTGATCATGCGGCCTTTTTTGCCGCCTTTGATCTCCCAGCCAATTTCGGTGGAGAACTGAAAGTGGTAGCGGCGATCGTCGATGGACCAGGAGCGGTTGGTTTCCATCAGGATCGCGTCGTCGGTGTCGGCGATGAGGTCGTCGTATTTCCAGGTGCCGGGAAGGAGGCTTACGTTGGTCATACGAATGATCGGCAGGCGGTTCCAGCTTTCCGTGCGCATCGTGCCACCCGAGCGCTTTTCGCCGATGGCCGCGGCGCTTTCGCGGTTGCTGAGATAGCCGGTGAAAAGGCCGTTTGAAATAATCGGCGTGCACTGCGCGGGGACGCCTTCATCGTCGTAGCCGAAAGTGCCGAGGGCGGGGCCGTGTTCGAGGCGCGCGTCTGCGACGACATTGACGATCTCCGAGCCGTAGCGAAGTTTTCGCAGCTTATCGATGGTGAGAAAGCTCATGCCCGCGAAATTTGCTTCCTGGCCGAGCACGCGGTCCAACTCGATCGGATGTCCGACCGACTCGTGAATTTGCAGGCCAAGCTGCGCGCTTTCGAGGATGATGGTGCTCGAACCTTCGGGACATTGCGCCGCAGAATGAAGCGCGACGCTCTCCTCGCCCACGCGCCCCGCATTCCCGGCAAGATCGAGCGATTCAACCAATTCGTAGCCGCTCTCCATGTGCTGCCCGCCGAAGCTATTCGGATAGGAGCGCTTCTGAATCTCTTTCTCGGCGAAGCTCGTGGCCACAATTCCCGCGCCAGAGAGCATCTTCACTTGATGAATCGCCGAGCCGATGCTCGAAGCGAAGAACTGCTCGATGCGTCGGAAGGACATCGAGCCTTCGGCCAGCGTTACGCCTTTCACTTTGCGCATTTCCTTGTCCGCGGCGAGAAGCAAATCAATCTGGCGCTCGACGGGAATGCGGAACGGGTCTTTGACAAACGGGCTTTGCCACGTATCTTCGTAGGCCTGTTCGGGAGCGAGGACGACGTTGTGCGTCTTTGCGAGGGCTGACGCCTTCGCGATGGACACCGCTTCAGCAGCGCAAGCCTGCACGCCTTCGCGCGTCAGCCGGTCGGTGGCAGCAAATCCCCAGGCGCCGCTGGCGATTACACGCACGCCGATGCCGAGTGATTCGCTCTCAGCGACCGTGCCAATGGCTCCATTTTTTGTGGAAATATCGCGCTGGCGGATGTCCATCACCCGCGCATCGGCGTACGTCGCGCCGCGCACGAGCGCGGTTCCAACTGCGATTTGAGCCCAATCGTTCATGTTTGGCGCGGAAGGCGGGCTGGGTGGCCGCTGTTTCCTAAGTGCCCTCGTCCCACGACGCGAGGTAGTGCTCCTGCTCGGCGGTGAGCTTATCGAGCAGGAAGCCCATGGATTCGAGCTTCAGCTTGGCGATCTGGCGGTCGAGCGCCTCGGGGACCGGATACACCTGCTTCTTCAATTCGCTGGCGTGCTTGATCAGGTGATCCACCGAAAGCGCCTGGTTCGCGAAGCTCATATCCATCACGGCTGCCGGATGCCCTTCCGCGGCGGCGAGATTGATCAGACGGCCGTCGCCGAGGAGATAAATTTTGCGGCCGTCCTTCATCACGTATTCATCCACCATCGGCCGGGCTTGCTTCTTTGCGCTCGAGAGCTTTTCGAGCGCCGCGATATCAATCTCGACGTTGAAGTGGCCGGAGTTGCACATCACCGCGCCATCTTTCATCTGCTCGAAATGCTCGGCAGCGAGCACGGATTTATTGCCGGTGACGGTGACGAAGATGTCGCCAATTTTCGCGGCTTCGGCCATGGGCATCACGCGGAATCCATCCATCACCGCTTCGATGGCGCGCGTGGGATTGATTTCGGTGACGATCACGTCGGCGCCGAGCCCCTTGGCGCGCATTGCCACGCCGCGGCCGCACCAACCGTAGCCGGCCACAACGACGCGGAGGCCCGCGACCAGAAGATTCGTGGCGCGAATGATTCCGTCGAGAGTGGACTGCCCCGTTCCGTAGCGGTTATCGAAGAGGTGCTTCGTGAGCGCGTCGTTCACCGCGATGATCGGGTATTGCAGCGTGCCATCTTTGGCCATGGCGCGCAGTCGAATCACGCCGGTGGTGGTTTCTTCGGTGCCGCCGATCACATGCTTCACGAGGTCGGTGCGCTTGGTGAGAAGTTGGGTAACGAGATCGGCGCCGTCATCGAGAGTAATCTGCGGCTGATGATCGAGGGCTGCGCTGATGTGCGCGTAATAGGTGGCGTTGTCCTCGCCCTTGATCGCAAACGTGGGGATGCCGTAATCCTTCACCAGCGAGGCGGCCACGTCGTCTTGCGTCGAAAGCGGATTCGAAGCGCAAAGAACGACATCGGCGCCGCCGTCGCGCAGAGTGATCGCCAGATTGGCGGTCTCGCTAGTCACGTGCAGGCACGCCGACATACGAATGCCCTTCAGCGGCTGATCTTTGATGAAATGCTTGCGGATGATCTGCAGCACAGGCATGTGCTGATTGGCCCACTCGATCCTGCGCTTCCCGCGGTCGGCGAATGCGAGGTCCTTCACGTCACCGGACAGTCTGGGTGCTGTTTCCACGAAATAGTCTCCTAGGTTGTGTTCGCGAAGGGGTTAGCTGCGTGACGCCGTGACTGCGCCCTGCGAGCCGACCTGGCTCTGGATTTTCGCAGCCTTGTCGGTGCGCTCCCAAGTAAAACCGGGCTCGTTGCGTCCAAAATGCCCATAGGTCGCCGTTTGGCGATAGATGGGGCGCCGCAGATCGAGCGTTTCTATGATCCCGGCCGGTGTGAGCGTGAAATTGGTGCGGATCAGCTCAGTGACTTGGGGATCGGGAATTACGCCGGTGCCGAACGTGTCCACCATGACAGAGACCGGCTCGGCCACGCCAATGGCGTAAGCGATTTGCACTTCGAGCTTGGTCGCGACGCCGGCAGCCACCAGATTCTTCGCCACGTAACGCGCCATGTAGCAGGCCGAGCGATCTACTTTGGTTGGATCTTTGCCCGACAGAGCGCCGCCGCCGTGACGGCTGTAGCCGCCGTAGGTGTCGACGATAATTTTGCGGCCCGTCAGCCCCGCATCGCCCATCGGCCCACCGACCACGAAGCGGCCGGTCGGATTGATGTGAATCTTCGTCTGGGCATCGAGCATCTCGCGCGGCACGATTGGCTTGATCACGTGTTCGACGATTGTGCGATGCAATTCTTCATTGGAAATATCTTCGCCGTGCTGCGTCGAGACCACCACGCAATCCACGCGCTTGGGCCGGCCTTTCACGTATTCGACGGTGACTTGAGTTTTTCCATCCGGGCGGAGGCAGCGAACCAGATCTTTCTTGCGGGCTTCGGCGAGGCGGCGGGCCAGTTGATGCGCGAGTTGGATGGGCATGGGCATCAACTCGGGAGTTTCATCGCAGGCAAAGCCGAACATCAGGCCCTGATCGCCCGCGCCGCCGGTGTCGACGCCCTGCGCGATGTCGGGCGATTGCTTCTTGATCGAGGAAATCACGCCGCAGGTATCAGCATCGAAGCCGTATTTGGCGCGGGTGTAGCCGACTTCGCGAATCACGTCACGCGCCACGTCGCCAAAGTCCACGTAGCCGGTGGTGGTGATCTCGCCGGCGATGACTACCAGGCCCGTGGTGACCAGCGTTTCGCAGGCCACGCGGCCTTTCGGGTCCTGCTTCAGCACTTCATCGAGAATGGCGTCAGAAATCTGGTCGGCGATTTTGTCGGGGTGACCTTCGGTCACGGACTCCGAGGTAAACAAATAGCGTTCGTGAGAAGCTGTCAAAAGACTGTCCTCCCGGGGACTTGGATGCGAAATTCAGGCCTATGCTGCTTTCCGCAGTGGGAATATCGAAAATTCAAATTAGCATGCGCCCTATGGAGTGTCAACGCTTTGCGCCGAAACGGGTTATTGGCCGCGTGAACGGCAATTTCTGCCGCCGAAGTGCGAATTCGTGGCGCCACCATTTCAGGGTGGCATCAGCACCTAGGTAATCGCGACTCCTGAACCCTTACTCGTCCGCCGCGGCACTGGCGCCATTCCCGCCGGTCCTTCGATAGAGCAAGAACGCTCGAATAAAATCATCAATATCGCCGTTTAGGACCTTCTCCACGTCCCCGCGCTCAACTTTCGTGCGGTGATCTTTGATGATTTGATAGGGCTGCAGCGTGTAGGTGCGCACCTGGCTCCCGAAGCTGATATCGGTCTTTGTGTCTTCCAGCTTCCTCGCTTCTCCACGCCGCTTCTCGAGTTCGAGCTCATACAGCTTCGAGCGCAGGAACTTCATGGCCAGCTCGCGATTCTTGTGCTGGCTGCGTTCGTTCTGGCATTGCACCACGGTTCCCGTGGGCAAGTGCGTGAAGCGCACCGCAGTTTCGACTTTGTTGACATTCTGGCCGCCATGGCCGCCGGCGCGAAATGTGTCGATGCGCAGATCTTCGGGCTTGATGACTACCTCGATGCGATCATCAATTTCCGGAATCACGAAGACCGACGCGAACGAGGTATGCCGCCGGGCCGCCTGATCGAACGGCGAGATGCGAATCAGCCGGTGAACGCCGGTCTCGCCCGAGAGCAAACCGAACGCGTTCTCGCCCTCGAAGCGCAGCGTAGCCGACTTGATGCCTGCTTCTTCGCCCGGCGTCGAATCCATCAGCGTCACGCCCACTTTGTGCGCTTCCGCCCAGCGCATATACATGCGCATCAGCATCTCGGCCCAATCCTGCGATTCCGTGCCGCCGGCGCCGGGCTTGATGGTCATGATGGCGTTCATCGCATCGGTCTCGCCGGAGAGCAGCGTTTTCGTTTCGACCTCGGCGACGTAGGTGTCGGCAGTCTTCAACTCCGCCGCGACATCATTGAGCAGCGAATCGCGTTGTTCGGCGTTGGATTCTTCTTTCGCCAAATTAAAATACGTCTCGATGTCGCTTAGCATGCGCGCTAGCTTTTCTTCCGCGCCGAGGCGTTCTTCCACCTGCTTGCGTTCCTGCAGGACGGCCTGCGCCTGTTCCTGGTTCGACCAGAAATCGGGCTTATTGGCTTTTTCTTCGAGAATTGCTAAACGCGAGCGATTGGCGGGGACGTCAAAGATAGCGCCGCACCAGCTCAATACGAGTCACGAGCTCGGCGAAGCGCTGCTGCAGATCTTCAATATGTTCAGCCAAGAAGATTCCTCAAACAACAGTTTACCGTCAAACGCGTGGAGTTGATAGGTGGCGTCGGCCGCGCTACTTCTTATTGCGATTCTACTTCCGCCGTGCGGTTTCCGCAGGTTCAGCATCCTCATCTTCGCGATCGATGCGCTTCATCATCCCCGCCCACAACATCAGCGCAATCGACGCGAACAGACAGAGCCACGCGATCCAATCGCCCCAGCGGACATAGAGCGTCTTGTCGCTGCGGAAATCGTAGGGCGCGTCCAATTGGCCGCGGATATCCGTTTGCAGGGCTGCTACCGTGCGGCCGTACGGATCGAGGGCGACTGTGTAGCCATTGTTCGTGTCGCGCAGCATCCAGCGGCGATTCTCCACTGCGCGCACGCGGGCCATCATCAGATGCTGCGTGGGGGCTGCTGATCGGCCGAACCAGCCATCATTCGAAAGATTGATCAGCATCTCGGCGCCGTTCCCCGCGAAATGCCGCACCTCATTCGGAAAAATCGCTTCGTAGCAGATGTACACGCCAAATTTTCCGCCGGGCAATTCGCCCACGCGATATTCCGTCCCCGGCGTGAAATCCGAAATGTCCGCGGTCAGTCGGCCTGCGAACGTCAGATATTCGCGCAGCGGAACATATTCGCCGAAAGGCACGAGATGCAGCTTGTCGTAGGTGAAAATTCGCTGGCCCAGCGGATTCAGCAGCGTCGCGCTATTGGTCGCCTGCCATTGCTTGTCCGGGCCTTTCTTCCAATCCACCACTCCGACCAGAAATTCGCTCGCCGACTCGCGCGCGATTCGCTGCGCACGCTCGGCAAATTTCGTTTCCGTAAAACTGAACGGCGCCGGCACCTCCGGCCAGACGACCAGCCCCGGCTGGCGCCGCGCGGCATCGACGCTGATCTTCTCGAGTTCGTCGAGCTCTCCCGCGTGGACATCGAGCCAATCCGATGGATAGCTTTCCGATTGCGGAAAGTTCGTCTGCACAAGATGCGCCACGTAGCGCGGCGCCTGCGACGGCACGAAATGAGGCCCGGCGATCGCCACAAGAATCAGCGCCGCAGTCACGCTAGTTAGCGTAATCAGCGCCCGGCGGTCGCGACGCCAAATCGCCCAGGCCAGTACCGCGTTGTAAGCGCCGATCAACAACGACAGCCCGTAAATTCCCGTAAGCACAGTGAACTGCACGAGCGCCAGACTTCCGCTCGCCGCATAGCCGCTCAAATTCCACGGAAACGCAATGATCGGCAGATGCGTGCGAATTAGTTCCAACGTCAGCCAAAGAAACGGCGCAATCACAAACGCCGCGTCCACATTTCGCCGGCTCACGAAGCGGACACACGAGGTAAAAATCATCATGTGCAGCCCGCCAAGAAGCCCGATCCCCGCCATGATCGCGAGCGCCGGCAGCACCGGCACATTTCCGTACTGGCGCATCACGACGTAGATCCAGGTAAGGCAAAGCGGATAGAAGACGAACCCGTGCAGAAATCCGGCCGCCATGGCATCGCGCACGCTCGCGCCCAGCGACGCCAGAATCAGCATCGCCACGGCGACCCACGCGAGCAGCGGCAAATTGTAGTTGGGAAAGCTTAGGGCAAGCGCAACCCCGGAAGCGAGGCCGAGCAGCAATCTCAGAGGCCGCGAAAGTTTCATTCAGCGCTTGATAATAGGATTAAATCCGGCCTGGGCGAGTGCCGCCTTGGCTTTTTCCGCAGCGGCCCCGTCAGGATAAGGGCCGACTTGCACGCGATAAAGGCGGTCGGACGTGGGCGTCACAACAAACGATGGAAAATGTTTCTGCTGCGCGGCGTCGGCGAGCGCCAATGCGTCGGCTTCTTTCGTAAGCGCGGCGAGCTGCATCACCACCGAACCTCGCGGGATCCGTGGGGCCTGAAATCTTCGCAGGTCACTCGAACTTGCGATAACAGGCTGGGGTGCTGCCACCGGCGGTGAATCCGCGGGCCGGTGCGTCGAAGTCACGCGGCCCGAAGTCGCCGGAGCATTAGCGGGTGTGCTCGCCGCCGAATTCGGCCGCGGCTCGAGCTTATTCGGATCCTTGCCCTTCGAATAAAAGTCCCACTCGCTATTCGCGCTTTTTTCGCCGGCGTCGGGATTCTCCGCCTTGGCGCTGCCACCTGCAGGCGCAATCAGAGACCGGTTCGAATCCGCGGAAGCATGCAGCGGCATGGGCATGCCCGATTGCGTCCGCCCCATCACGTAGCCCAGCGTGAAGAACACGCCGCAGAGCAACACCACGCCCAGAAACAAGCCGACAAGATGCCGGCTCTCCAGGACGCGTTCCCCGCCCCCGCGCTTTCCGTTTCCCCCAGCCACGATCTACTTGAGCCCTCCGAAGCTTTTCGCCCACTGCGAGATCACATCAATCGGCAGCGGGAAAATCACAGTGGTGTTCTTCTCCACGCCGATTTCGGTCAAAGTCTGCAAGTAGCGAAGCTGGATCGATGCCGGCTCGGTCTCGAGCACTTTGGCAGCCTGCGCCAGCTTCGTAGATGCTTCGTATTCGCCGGCCGCGTGAATAATTTTCGCGCGGCGCTCGCGCTCCGCCTCCGCTTGCTTGGCGATGGCGCGCTGCATCGACTCCGGAATATCGACTTGCTTGACCTCAACTTTAGATACCTTGATACCCCAAGGCTCCGTATCCTGGTCAAGGATTACTTGCAACTTGGCGTTTACCTTTTCGCGATCCGACAGAATCTCGTCCAGCTCGAATTGCCCGAGCACGCTGCGTAAATTGGTCTGCGCGAGCTGTGAAGTGGCGTAGAGATAGTTTTGCACCTGCGAAAGCGCCAGGTTCGCATCCACCACGCGGAAATAGCAGACCGCGTTCACCTTCGCCGAGACGTTGTCTTTGGTAATTACGTCCTGCGGCGGCACATCCAGAGTCTCGACGCGCAACGACATCCGCGTCAGCACGTCGATCGGCCAGAACACGAGCTGCAATCCCGCCGGCTTCGGATCCGGCCGCATCTTCCCGAGACGCAACACCACGCCGCGCTCCCATTCCTTGATCACGTAAACGGAATTAAACAGCCAAATCAGAAAGAAAAATACGCACACCCCAAGCAAAATCTGAATGAACCCCATCGCATCCTCCTTGATTTCTAGACCCCGGTCGGGCGCTGGCCCGCGTCCACCGGCTCGACGTACAGCGTCAATCCCTCTACTTTGCGCACGCGCGCATGCGCCCCGCGCGGAATCGCCGTTTCGGCCGCGGCGCGCCATCTCTCGCCATGAACGAAAATCATCCCCGGCGCCGCGCCCGCTCCGACGGCTTCCGTCACTTCTCCGATTTCACCAATGAGCTGCTCGCGGCCGGTCGAGAGCTTCCATTTGCGCGACTTCATCACCAGCCGCATCAAAATAATCATGATCAATGCGCACGGAATCGCCACGCCCAGCGCCGCGCCGAGGCTCACGCCCATGCCCGTCAGCGGCGAGCGCACCAGCATCAGCGCTCCGAGCACCATGGAGATCACGCCGCCGACGCCCAAGATCCCGTGCGTCGGAAACTTCGCTTCTAATATGAAAAAGGTGAGCGCCGCAATGATGAGAACTACTCCGGTCAAATTCACCGGCAACAAGTGCATCGCATATAGCGCCAGAATCAACGCGATGCCGCCAATCACGCCCGGCGCAAATAATCCGGGATGCGTGAACTCCGCGTAAAGCCCCAGCACGCCCACAATCAGCAAAATGAAAAACACATCCGGCTGCACGATGCGTGAAAGAAATCTCTCCCGCAACGCCATCTGATAATCACTCACCGCGGGCGAATCGAGCTCCAGCTTCACGGTCGTGCCGTCAAACCGCTTGATTGACCGGCCATTCAACTCGGCCAGCAGCGCCTCCTGCGACGGCGCAACCAGATCAATCAACTTCCCATCCAGCGCTTCCTTCTCGCTGAACGCCTTCGCTTCCGTAACCGCGAGCTCCGCGAGGTCCGGATTCCTCCCGCGCTGCGTCGTGTAGCTTCGCAAGTAAGCCGTAGCCTCATTCACAATCTTGTGCCGCAAAGTTTCGTCCACCTGCATGGACCAGCCGCCCAGCACAAGAATCGGCGACGCCGCCCCCGTATCCGTACCCGGCGACATCGCCGCGACATCCGCCGAGAGCAAGATAAAAAAGCCCGCGGAAGCCGCGCGCGTGCCCGTCGGCGATACATAAACCACCACCGGCACCGGGGACGTCAATATTTTCTGGATAATGGTGCGCATGGCCGTATCGAGCCCGCCGGGCGTATCCATGGTGATCAGCACCAGGCTGGCGTGCTGCTTCGCCGCGCTATCAATCCCATGGACGATATAGTCTGCAAGGATCGGCTCGATTTCGCCGTCAATCTGCAAGCGCACAATTTTTGAGGGAGAAGGAGCCGCAGCCACGGGATGAGCGAAGAACAGCGGAGCGCCCGAAGCCGCCAGCAGTATCGCCGCGGCGGAAGCGATCAGCACCAAGCCGCGAACATTGCGCAGTAACATCTCGCGGGCATTATAGCAAGAATTAACGCCAAGGCATCGTAGCGCCGGCTGCCAGCCGGAGTTTTTCGATCAAACGGGCGCAGTGGAAACACAAAAGGCGGGATCTCAAGCTGCGAGCGGTTTTTCTTTGCTCTAGCTACTGCGGCGTATCGCTCTTCTTCGGCTCGCCGGCATACGACGGCGGGACGACAATCACTTCCTGCACGCGCGGATCCTTCACCACCTTGGAAAATTCCGGATCCTTCTGAACGCCGGACAAATCCTTGTAACCGTCATCGCGCGCCATCTTCAAATAATGCGCGCAGTGCTCCGCGTCCCCGGTGCGCGCATAAGTCTTGGCTACGAGGAAATAAAACAGCCCTGGCTCAGTCGTTCCGCGCTGCTGCACGGTGGTGCCATAGTTTCCGTGATGCGAAAAAATATCCGGGTCGCGCGCCAAAGCTTCCTCGAACGCCTTCATCGCCTCGGGATATTCCTTGATTCCGAAATAGCCATATCCCAGGTTGCTGTAGATCGTGGCAATGTCGTCGGTGGACTTCAGCGTCAGCGCCTGTTTGTACAGCCGGATCGCCTTACCGTAATGCTTCTTCTCGTATTCCACCGTCCCCAGATTGTTTATGGCGCTCACGTAAGTCTTGTTCGCCTTCATCGCGCGCCTGTAATACCGCGCCGCCGCTTGCGTGTTCCCGGCTTGTTGATAGGCGACCCCGATCTTGTTCAACAGCTCCGCGTCCTTCGGCGACTGCGCCAGCAAGAGTTCATAATCCTTGATCGCTTCGGCGTACATCTTGCGCGCCATCAGAATATCGGCGCGCATCTCCTGCACCTGGCGCTCCGTCATCTGCACGACGTTAGTCGATTGCGAGGGAATCGGTGCGGGGGATGCCGCGGGCGGCGTAGCCGGCGCGTGCTCCTGAGCTTGCAGGGATGAGACGCAAAGGACTGCCAACGACAGGGACAGCAGAAGAAGGCGCTTCATCGCCGTTCTCCTTCTAGATGCGCTCCGAGGCCTACGGATGAGGTTTCGGCGGAGGCTGCTGCTCTTCCGGCTTGTCCGCAGGCTTCTTGCTGCCTCCAAAGATACCAAATATCTTCTGCAGCAGGCCTTTTTTCTTTTCGCCTTCCTGGTCCGGGTTCTCGCCTTCCTTGCCGGTCGCCTCGCCGGGTGCGCCGTTGC
This sequence comes from uncultured Acidobacteriota bacterium, assembly GCA_963812645.1. Taxonomy (GTDB): domain Bacteria; phylum Acidobacteriota; class Terriglobia; order Acidiferrales; family UBA7541; genus Palsa-147. Next base: position 1,437,646 of record CAWEVU010000004.1, on the reverse strand, counting down.
CCGGCTTCGGAGCCGCAGCCCCGCCCGGCGGCGCGGGTTCCGAACTCCCCGACTTGCCAAACAAGTGCGAGAGCCATGAAACCGGCGGCGCTTGCGATACGGCCCGACCACCGTGTAGGAAGCAGTATTGCGTCGGCTCGGTCCCGGCGATGAACACTTCCTCCTTGGTCGTCGGGCAAGTCGGCGTGGCAAGCTGTTCCGACTGCGGATCGACGGTGACTTCCGTAACTCCTGCTGGCGGCGCGAATGGCTCGACGTTCCTATATGCCGGCAGCGCCACGGCCCGCTTCATGAATTCCGCCCAAATCGGCGCCGCCGCTGCGGTTCCCGAAAGTCCCAGATCGCGGTTGTCGTCAAATCCCACCCAAATTACGCAAATCAGATTCGACGTAAATCCGGCAAACCAGCCGTCGCGCGAGGTTCCCGTCTTCCCAGCCGCGGGCGCGTCGAATCCGAGCGACCTCACCACCGCGCCCGTTCCCTGGCTCATCACGTCTTCCATCAGCGTGGTCACCAGATACGCCACGCGCGGATCGAGCGCCGGCCGCGTCTTCGGATCGTCTTTCTCGACCACGGCGCCGTCCGTGCCGACCACGCTGCGGATGTAAAGAGGCTCAGCGCGTGTTCCGTTCGTGGCAAAAGCCGTGTAGCCCGCGGCAACATCAATCGGTGTCATCTCGTAAGCGCCCAGCGCCACCGCCGGCGTCGCCTGAATGTTTTGGCTCAGCCCCATCTGCCGCGCCACCGTAACCACGCGGTCGTAGCCCACCATCTCCGCAACTTTCACCGTGGCCACATTCAGCGAGTGAATCAGCGCCTCGCGCGCCGTCACCGTGCCATAAAATTTCTCGCCAAAATTATTCGGCGTGTAATCGTTGCCATCAAAATTAAACGTCGTCGGCTCATCCACCACGGTCGTCAGCGGCGTGATCACCGGCTGCAATCCCTCGGCCGCGTTATCGAAAGCCGCCGCATAGACGAACGGCTTGAACGCCGATCCTGGCTGCCGCCGCGCCAGCGCGTGATTGAGCTGGCTCTCGCCGTAATTCCTTCCGCCGACGAGCGCGCGAATTTCTCCCGTGCGCGGGTCCATTGCCACAAGCGCAATTTGCACCGGCGGCACCGCCTCGCCCTTCTTCTTCCACAGCGCGTATTTCTTCGCCAGCAGCTTATCCACATTCGCCGCGCCCATATCCACGGCCACTGCCGCGGCGCGTTCAAGGTCAGGATCGAGCGTCGTATAGATGCGATAGCTCTCCGAAGCCAGATCCGTCTCCGAGATCTGCTCCAGCAAGTGATCCTTCACCATGTCCACAAAATAAGGACCGTCGCTCGCCGCCACGCCGGCGCCGACGAAATGCAGCGGCTCCTTCTTCGCCTTCTCCTCATCCGCCGCCGTCACGTATCCGTTTTCCACCATTTGCGCCAGCACGCGATCGCGCGCTTCGATCGACTTATCCGGATGCCGTTCCGCCGCCGCATAACGGCTCGGCGACCGAATAATCGCCGCTAGAAACGCGCATTCGCCCACCGACAAATTTCGAACATCCTTGCCGAAATAAGCCTCCGCCGCCTCGCCGAATCCGTGAATCGAAAAACTGCCGCGATTGCCGAGATAGACTTCGTTGGCGTACAGCTCGAAGATTTGCTGTTTCGTGAATCGTTGGTCCAGCTCCAGCGCTACCAGCGTTTCCTTCAGCTTCCGGCTCCAAACGCGCTTGGTGGTGAAGAAAAAGCTGCGCGCCACTTGCATGTCAATCGTGCTCGCGCCCTGCGCCCGTTGCCCGCGGCGCACGTCGGCCCATGCCGCTCCTAGAATTCGCACCGTATCGAAGCCACCGTGCTCGAAAAAGCGCTTGTCCTCGGCCGAAAGCACAGCCTCGACCAAAATCTTCGGCAAATCATCGAAGCGTTCCAGCCGCCGCTTCTCCCGCGTCGTATCAAAAAGATTGGTCAGCAACTGCGGCTCGAGTTCCGCGCTGCTCAGCGAAGCTTGGTCGCTCAGCGCGGTGATCCGCGCGATCGAATTCGCCTCGAAATCAATACGGATCGCATTCCCGCCTTTGAAGTACGACGCCGCCGACGGATGCACCTCAATCGATTTCTTGCTGGCGTGAAATTGCCCGGGCGATCCCTCGATCTCGCTCTCCGAATATCCTGCGCGCAGGAGATAGCTCTGCACTTCCTCCTGCTTCATGGATTCGCCAGTGAATACCCTCTCCGGCGCTGCATACACGCGCGAAGTGTTCTGGAAGATTTGGCCGGAGAGCCGCGCGTCAATCATTCGCCCGAAGGTGATGTAATAATACGAGAAGATGCCGACACCAGTGCAGAAGAGTACGAAAGCCAGGCCCAGCAGGCTCAGGCCCAAGCGTGAAGTCCAAAATCCTTGCCCTAATTTAATGCGCAAGCATTCTCCGGTACCGCCGGTTTACCCCGAGTAAAAGCGAGGGGCGTCACTGTTTACCCCGAGCCGGGAGGGGCCGGCATCTTACGACCTCAAAGCCCAACTCGAGGCAATCGCAACCGCGGCGCAAAACTCAACTTCACGTAGAACACACCTCAACACTCCGATAAGCAATTGGACGCACGCAATAGCATTCGGGCTGCCAAGCGCCTCGCAGGTGCACTACCTATCTTAGATGGTGTGATTGTCGCCGTGGGGATGAAAATTCAATTGCAGCGTATAGCCCGGAAACTCGACGTTGACCTCATACGGCACATCAATATCAACCATGGCCATCGGCCCGGCCCCGCCTCCGGGAAACTTGATCTGGATGTCTTTCTTGTCCACCGGAATCTGCAGTTCCACCACTTTCTTCCATACGTCGTTGCGGATGTCGTCCGGCGCCTTGCGGTTGGTGATCGCGAACCGCGCTTCGGACTCTAAGGCATCCTGAAATTCGTAATTATTGACGTACACCGGCACAACCTTAAATCCCACGTACACGGCGGCGGCTATGAATACAAAGAACAGGAATCCGGCGATCTTCCCGGCGCCCCGTTCAGGATTCCGCTCTACCGGCATCATCTTCCCTTCTCCGTTCCAGATGCGATCAGACGGTCTACACCCGTCAGAGACTAATGCTAGCAGCCCAATTTCCGTAGTGTCGAGCGTTACAGCCGGCAGGTGTTCGAGGTATGCAACAAGCAAGAGCCGAGCTAACAAGTGGCACGGCGCCGCCAAGCTCCCGTAGCGCCGGCTCGTTCTGAGCCTCGAAGGGCTGCCAGCCGGCGTTTCTGTGCGGCGAAACGCACGAGCGCGTCAATACGCCCGTGCGAATATGGCCTTATCTTTCGCGTCGTTGCCGCAAAAGATGCACTTCCCGTCGCCGCCGGACTGTTCCAGAGGGATACACCGCATAGTAGCCTTTGTCTCTGCCTTGATCTTCGCTTCGCAATCCGCGCTGCCGCACCAATACGACCGCGCGAAGCCACGCTCGACAGCGGTCTTGAATTCGCCATAGTCCTTCGGTTCGAAGGTGTTCGTCTCGCGCGTCTTCAAAGCGCGGTCATAAAGCGCCTGCTGAATTTCGACGAGCAGCTTCGAAACCGCGTCGGCGATTCCAGCCTGCGGCACGAACGACTTCCCTTCCTTGCCGGGCCGGTCTCGGCGCGCAAGCACGGCGCTGCCCTTCGCCACATCCTTGGGTCCCAGCTCAATCCGCAGCGGCACCCCGCGCATTTCCCAGTCGTTGAATTTAAAGCCGGGGCTGAATCCTTCGCGCTCGTCCATCTTCACGCGAATATCCGCGGCCACAAGCTCCGCGCGAATCTTCCGTGCCGCTTCCATCACCGGCGCCTTCTCTTCGTCGTTCTTAAATATGGGTACAAGCACCACCTGAAACGGCGCCAGCCGCGGTGGCATGATCAACCCTTGATCGTCGCCATGAACCATGATGATCGCGCCAATAAATCGCGTCGAAAGCCCCCACGAAGTCGTCCAGCAGAATTGCAGCTGCCCGTTCTTATCGAGATAGCGAATCTCGAAGGCCTTCGCGAAATTCTGCCCAAGATTGTGCGACGTCCCCGCCTGTAACGCCTTGCCGTCACCCATCATCGCTTCGATCGCGTAGGTGATGTCCGCTCCGGCAAATTTCTCGGAATCAGATTTACGCCCGGGAATTACCGGAATCGCCGCGTCGCGGACAGCCATATCGGCGTAAATATCCAGCATCTGGCGCGTTTCGGCTTCACCTTCTTCCGCCGTCGCGTGCGCCGTGTGCCCTTCCTGCCAGAAAAATTCCAGCGTGCGCAGGAAAAGTTTCGTGCGCAGTTCCCAGCGCACCACGCTGTTCCATTGATTGATCAACACCGGCAAATCGCGATACGACTGAATCCATTTCGCGTAAGCATGCCCGATAATCGTTTCCGAAGTCGGTCGGATAACCAGGGGCTCTTCGAGCTTTTCTCCGCCGCCAATCGTGACCACAGCAAGCTCGGGCGCGAACCCTTCGACATGCGATTTCTCGCGCTCGATAAAACTCTTGGGAATCAGCAAAGGAAACGCCGCGTTAACATGTCCGGTAGCCTTGAAGCGCCGGTCCAGCGCAGCCGTAATGTTTTCCCACAGCGCCCAGCCGTACGGCCGCACAATCATGCACCCGCGCACCGGCGCATAATCCGCCAGCTCCGCGCGCAACACGAGCTGGTTGTACCACTCCGAAAAATCCTCCGAACGCGATGGCAACTTCAAGTCCGACATGTAGAAAGGTAGTCCTTATCCTGAAGCAGAGTCAGTACAAGACGAAAGAAGTAAGGTTAGGGAACGCCACAAGTGAAGTCAACCGGAGGGCCGCATTTGGTCAGCGCCCCGGCCGGTAAATCAGTCCAATCACAATCCCCACCACAACCCATTCCACAAAGTAAGCCACCGACTGTTCCACGGTAAGTTTCAATCCGATGTTCAAGTTCACGTAATTGTGAATCACGAACGAGCCAATCGCGAACACTCCAATCAAAGCCCCGAATCGCACCCCTTCCAACCACCCGGAACCTCCGCGGTACATCATCGCGTAAAGCACCGCCAACGACAGGATCGCGACCAACATCGCCGCCATCCCCGCGGGCATCACGCTCTTGATTCCCTCTTGCGACCGGTACACCGCCGGATATTTCATGAATTCAGTCTTCAGAAACGGCAACACCGCGAACGACAATCCCCCAATCACAAAGTAAGCCACGAAGCCGCCCAACCCAGCCAAAAAGATCCGCAAAGGATTCATAATCATTGCTCTCAAAATCCCGACGTGATGTATCACAAATCCATCGGGTCAAGGAAACGAAAATCAAGCCGCCTGACGCACTCTCTTCGTAGGGGCGCCAATCTCCTGCCCAGATGTCGATGAATTAGTTGCCCGATAATCCGCCTTATCGAGAGTCGGGGAGGTCAGTAGTGGGCCAGTTTCTATTGGTGTATGTTTGTGCCACGGATGAAGACATTCATCGAATCATTGTCCGTTGGCTCTGGAGCACTTCTGGTAGCCGTTCTTTCGGTGGGCGTCGTTTGCCTACTATGCTCCGTCCTGCCAAGCGGTCTGCGATGGCTTCGAGTAGTCGTCGTGCCCTTCTTTTCTCGCGTATTCCCTGTATTGGTTACCAGTTTGGCTGGGTTCTGACCCATCTCAATGCGGTGCTTGGGCGCTCATCGGTGTTGGGACTTGGTTTCTATCCGGGGCTATTCCATCCACATTGCTCGTCATAGTCCTGCGGAAGCGCCGCGCCAAGTAATGCAGCGGCCCAGCTCAAATCCACTTCTCCGATAAGGCGAGTAATCGTCCAACTGGCCTCCCGTGTGGCTGCATAGGCTACATGCTCACGATACCTCCCAAGAGTCCGGCCTCTCGTCCGAAATGTGTTGGGCACGGACTGAGACTCCACGTATAGCGCGCTGTAACGCGAGGAGCTAGCAGCACGTCCTATTGTTGGGACAATAGATAACCGAATCGGTAAATTGCGCGGGCTGGGAGAGATGCAACACGGCCGACTATTCGCGCGCACCTTGAAGCCAATCCTCCTCGTGGCGCTGATCGCAACTCAATCCGCAGCACAAGATCAGCAAACCGAGCACCCAGCTCCAGACACCAGTTCCAAATCCGGCTCGCAGCCCGCACAAAAATCTCCCACACCGGCGCCGGAATTCACCACAACTGAGTCCCCGGCAGTCATCAAGGTCAGGACTAACGCGGTGCTCGTTCGCGTGGTGGTCCGCGACCAAAAAGGAAACGTCGTCGAAAACTTGAACAAGGGAGACTTCCGGCTTTTCGACAATAAGACTCCGCAGGCGATCGCCACGTTCGACGTGGAACGCCCGGCTTCGGGTAAGGTGCCAGCGGCAATGGATGCGCGTTCCGACGGAGACGCGAAATCCGCCAATCCTCCTGCTCCGCCGGTGGTCCTACCGGAACGCTTCGTTGCTCTCGTCTTTGACGATATCCATCTCGAAATGAGCGATGCCGTTTTCGCTCGCAAGGCGGCAGCCGACATTTTAGATAGCCTGGCGCCCTCCGATCGCGTAGCGGTAGCTTCTACTTCCGGCGAGATCAACCAGGACTTCACTACGGATAAAAACCTATTGCGAACCGCTTTGTCGCGAGTGTCCCCGCGGCCGACGCGAGGCGGCGCAAATCACGTCTGTCCTTACGTCTCGTATTACCAGGCGGTCCAGATGCTGCAATTCGCTGACCCGGACGCGACTGCCCTGGCCCGCATTGATGCGGCTTCATGCGATGGCCAAGGTCTCATTTTTCAATCGGCGCGCGAAGCTGAGTTCCGAGGTAGAGACGAAACGGACTTGGCATTCCGGCGGATGTTGGAAGTCGTGAAAAGGCTTGCCATGACGCCGGGACAGCGAATCATAGCCTTTGTCTCGCCAGGACTTTATTCAGAGACTGCCTCGGAAAAACTCGCTGAAATCATTGATCGAGCGGTGCGCGCGAACATCGTCGTTGATACCGTTGATGCCCGCGGTTTGGCGTCGACGGGCTCCGATGTATTTGATTTTCAATTGGCCGAACCCGCGAAGCCAGGTGGCGGAGTACAGCTCCCTGCATCGGTTATTGCGATGCGCTTTCGAGCGCAGGAGCAGTTCTTCGTTGGGATCTCTCTCGGCGAACTCGCGGACGCGACCGGAGGAACCTGGTTTCACAATCGGAATGATCTCGATCGCGGAATCCGTCAGGCGGTCGCGGCGCCTCCCGTTTCTTATGTCCTCGGATTCTACCCGCAAGACCTCAAGCTCGACGGCCGCTATCACTATCTTAAAGTCACCGTTGAGAACGCCAAGAAGCTGTCGATCGAAGCCCGTCGCGGCTACTATGCTCCGAAGTCGTCAGAAGATCCCGCGAAGCAAGCCGACGAAGAAATCCTGCGAGCTCTCACTTCGCAGGACGAGATAAACGAATTTCCCGTCGAATTCCACACTCAATTCTTCATGAAGGATCCAACCGATGCGAATCTATCCGTGCTGGCCCACGTCAACACCCAAACTATGCACTTCCGCAAAGAGGACGACCGGCATCTCGACGACCTCACCATTGAAACCGCCGTCTTCGATCAAAACGGTAGATTCGTGACCGGCGGAAAGAAGGTAATTGCAATGAGGTTGACCGACGCAACGCTCGAGCGGCTCAACCGCTCAGGGTTATCAGTTAAATTAAATTTCGATATCAAGCCGGGATCCTACCTTATTCGCTTGGTGCTGCGCGATAGCGAGGGAGCGCAAATGGCAGCGCGTAACGGCTCGGTCGAGATCCCGTTTTAAGGCGACGCTCTTGACTGATTCGAGCGGCAGGGCGTTAGCGGCTCTTGCGCAAGGGCACGGAGGGGGAGGAGGAGGAACAGTGGGCCAGCCAGGCGTACCCAGAGTCGAACATCGACACGTGCGGTCGAATCCACACCGGGTGGCGCGCGATTCCGAGGCCGCGTTGGTGACGGCGGCGAATGGCATGGTAGAGATTCCCTAGTGCAGAGGTGAGCTCATGGGACTGCGAAAGCTCGGCGGTTTGAGGATCGCGTGGATGCTGATTGTGGCGGTACTGTTGTTCGCGTGGATCGAGATGCGGCCGGTGGAGGTGGCTGGCGCGCAGCAATCGGAGGCGCCGCCCGCCCAGCAACCGCCGGCGAGTGCGGCGCCAGCCCCTGCTCAGCAGGCGCCCGCGCCCGGGGGGCCGGTGATTCGGTCGGAAGCGCGCCTTGTACGCGTGGATGCGATCGTGACGACGAAAAAGGGTGAGTACGTAAAGGATTTGAAGGCCGAGGATTTTAAGGTCTACGAAGACAATAAACAGCAGCAAGTGAGCAGCTTTTCTTTCGGGAGCGATCCGGCTGCGCTCGTGGGATCGCAGCGGAACTACATGGTGTTGCTGTTTGACGACTCAACGTTAGATTTTTCGTCGCAGATAATCGGGCGGAAAGCGGCGGTGAAATTTATCGACGCGAACGCCGGCCCCGATCGCGCCATCGCGGTGATGGATTTCGGCGGGACGATCCGCGTGGTGCAGAACTTCACGGTGGATGCCGACCGGTTGAAGAGGGCGGTGCAGGGCGTAAAGGGCGGCGGGATTTCGCCGAATCCGGATACGCCCCCGTCGGATGTAGTGGCGGCAAGAGCGTTGGTTTTCGGACCGGGCAATTCGGAGCCGCAATTTGCGGCGCGCTCGTTGCTGCTGGCGATTCGGGATTTGGCGAAACGCTTGGGGCCGATTCCGGGACGGAAGACCTTGGTTTTGCTTACCACTGGGTTTCCATTGACGGACGACGTGGAAGAAGAACTGCCGGCGACCATCGACGCTTGCAACAAAGCAAACGTCGCGATTTATCCGCTGGACGTGAGTGGGTTGGTCGCTTTTCTCGATTTGCAATCGCGCGATATGCCTGGGGCGTGGCAAGGAGGGCAATCGGTCGGGGCTGCGGCTGTTGGCGGAAACGAAGCGTACCGAGGGGCGGGAATTCAGCTGGCGTCATTTCATCCGGCTAGCGGCTCGCCCTTCGCGATGGTGCAACATGGAGGCGGGGGCGGCGGAGGCGGTGGTGGCGGCCACGGTGGCGGCGGTGGTGGAGGCGGCGGAGGCGGTGGTGGCGGCCACGGTGGTGGCGGCCACGGTGGCGGCGGCCGCGGTGGTGGAGGCGGTGGAGGTGGTAGTGGCGGCGGCAGGATTCCATACGGCAATTTGCCATTTAACCACCCTGACGCGATCGTGCCTCTTTTCCACCATCGACGATGGACAATCAGCAGGTCCTGTGGGCACTCGCTTCGGGAACCGGCGGATTTCCGATCGTCAATTCGAATGATTTGCTTGCGGGGCTGCAGAAGATTGGGCGCGAACAGGATGAATACTATCTGCTGGGCTATGCGCCAGTGGAGTCGCCAGAAGGAAGTTGCCACGTATTGAAGGTCACCGTGGATCGTGGGGGGACGCAGGTGCGCGCGCGCAGCGGATATTGCAACGTGAAGCCGACGGATTTCCTCGCCGGCAAGTCCATCGAGAAGGATCTGGAGGCGCGAGCGACGGGAACGAACTCGGGAACAATTGCCGGGACAGTGGAAGCGCCCTATTTCTATACGTCGGCGGACACGGCGCAGGTGAACCTGTCGATGGAGATTCCTTCGGGTTCGATTTCATTCGCGAAGGTGAAGGGGAAATCGCACGCGGACGTGAATTTCCTGGGAATTGCTTACAGCGCGGACAACAGCGTTGCGGCGCGGTTTAGCGATACGGTGACGCTCGATCTGGATAAGGACCAACTGAAGCAGTTTCTCGAAGCACCGATGCGCTATCAGAATCAATTTGAAATTGCGCCGGGGAAGTATCGCTTGACGATCGTGGTCTCCGCGGGCGGGCAGGGATTCGGGAAATACGAGAGGCCGCTTTCGATTGATGCTTACGATCAAGAGACATTCACGATGAGCGCCGTGGTGCTGAGCAACACGCTGATACGTGCCAGCGACTCGGCAGCCGACGTCGAGTCGGCTTTGCTGGGCGGTCGCATGCCGCTGATCGTGGAGGGGTTGGAAGTTGTGCCGTCATCCAGCAATCGCTTCAAGCGCACCGACAACGTGATCCTGTACGCGCAAATTTATGACCCGCACGCCTACGACACGAATCCTCCCGACATTATTGCCGGCTACCGAGTGGTGGACATGAAGACCGGTAAGAATGTCTTTAGTACCGGCCCGATGGACGCGGGTATGTTTCGACGGAACGGGAATTTGATCGTGCCGATCAGGTTGAGGCTTCCGTTCAAAGATGTGCCGCCGGGATCGTACCGGCTGGATGTGCAGTCGGGGGAAACAGGCGGAGGAACTTCACCAGTGCGAGTGGCTTTCTTCGACGTTGAGTGAGGCCACGGGGTGGTCCCTTTTTCGCGTCTGTATCCGCTATCCCGTCGACGAACACGTTCTGCTTGTGGGCCAGCGCCACCTGAGCGCGGGAAATTGAGAGCCGCGGCATAGTAGAGATGTTCTCAGCGCCTGGTTAACGCGGCGGTCTCAATGGGTCGACGCAACACTTGCTCGAAGTCTCCTTTTAGGAGTCTACGAGGCTAGTTTCGTTCGCGGCCGTTGATTCACAAAGAACGCTGCCCTGCTTAGGTTCTGATTGATTCTTGCCGTACAGACCGATTCTCAAGGGGAAGTATTGTCAGATCAACGGACTAGATGGTGTTGCATCGACCGGTTGAACCGGCAGCATAAACCGGGCAAGTATCACATGGTTCGTTACAGGCCACTCGCTGCGAGAGTGTAGATCTCTCGAAACGGCCGGCTGCCGAAATTTCGCAAGCTTCCCACCCCGATTCAGAGTATAGTCGTGCACCTTGACCCTGCGGCACCGTGGGGTCCGAAAGGCCCAGCCGTCCATGCGAATCGCAAATTACGCTCTAACTCTGGGTGTGGCCGCGATCCTGTTCGCCGCGCCAGCCGCGCCGGTCTTCAGCCGGCCGCCCGCGCCTCAAAATACTCTTCCGAGCAACATGACCGCCGAAGTCAAATGCGTTCTCGGAATTGACAACATCAAGCCCGGCGCCGTCGGTACGCTCGCCCAGTTGCCCACCGGGATTCAATTCACCACCGAGAAGCAAAAGGCCGACATCACCACCGCTTCCATCACCGATATCTTCACCGGCGCCGAGAGCCGCCAGGACATCAGCGGCATGGTCGGCACCGGCGTGAAGGCAGCCGTCCCTTACGGCGGCGGCCGCGTGCTCAGCCTGTTCTCCCACCGCGTCGAAGTTCTCACTATCGAATACACAGACGCGAACGGCGGCCTGCACGGCGCCATTTTCGTTCTTGGCAAGGGCAAGGCCACCGAAGTGAAAAACCAACTCGTGGCCCAGGGCGCGAAGACGTCCGTTCACGTCGAAGTGCCCGCGCCGAAGGAAGACACCGCGCCGAAGGAGCAGAAACCATGAAGCCGTTCAGCCGAATCGCATCGCTCTCCATTCTCTCGCTCGCTCTCGCCGGCGGACTTCTGCTGGCCGCTTCGCTGCCGGCACAGCCGCAATCGGACGCCAAACCTGCAGCGGCGCAGAAGTTGAGCGCCTCCGCCATTCAAGTAGAGCGCATCGATCCGCCGCAGGACCTGGTCGTCCCGGAAGACTTTCGCATCGCGACCTACGAAAACGTAATCCGCGAAGTGACCAAGACCAAGAAGTTTCAGCACGTCTATCGCAGCGGAGACAAAGACGCCGCCGGCGCTTCCGATCTCGTCATCCTGCATTTGGTCCCTGAGGCTTACACGGCAGGCAGCCAGAAGGAGCGCGAAGTCACCACCGTTGCCGGAGCCACCTCCATCAAGATGAAAGTTCAGTTCACTTCCAAAGACGGCAAGGTCCTCCTCGAAAAAGATCTCGAAGGAAAAGTCCGCTTCTACGGAGAAAACCTGCGCGCCACCTACGATCTCGCGAAAAAGGTGGCCACAGCTGTCAACGAGTCATTCTAGCCAGACCCGTAATTTGAGATCCGCCCGGCGAACCTTTCGCTGCCGAACATCATCTCTATTTATGCGGAGCCAGCCGCGAAACGATGCGCTTTGTCGAACCATAAAAATCTAATAACGCGCATCTCAGAGGCGCAGATCGAAAATTCCAGCGTTAATTCCTATCGTAGGTGGCGGCGGGTAGCGCTCACACTATTTCTGCCATTCATACTTTCCGTCTTCGTGCCGAGTTTATGGGCACGAGGGCACGGTTTTCCTATCGCGTTTACCCCCTCTACAGAGTCTGCCCAGGCTCCATCCCCCGACACGAACAGCCAACAACAGAACTCCTCGCCAGAGCGGCCTGGAACGTCGAGCCCCAACGGCACGAAGGAACAATCCGATGCGAAGAATCCGGGCCAGAGCACGCAGCCTGCGAACCCGCAAACTCCGGCTGAAAAGCAGCAACCGAAGCGCATCCTCGGCGTGATGCCCAATTTCCGCGCGGTCAGTGCCGGCGCCCATCCCCCGCCCCCTACCGCGAAACAGTCTTTCCTGATCGCCACGCAGAACAGTTTCGACTACTCGGCATTTGTCTTTGTGGGCATCACTTCACTCATGGCCGAGGGAACCAATGCGCATTCGCAACTCGGCAAAGGTGTCGCCGGATACGGACGATATTATTGGCGAGGATTTGTCGACAAAACGGACGGCAATTACCTCGTCATCTTTGCTCTGCCCACAGTGTTCCATCAGGACGAACGCTATTACGCCATGGGCGAAGGCGGCTTCTGGAAGCGCGGCTTCTATTCCGCCACGCGCGTCTTCGTCACGCCCGATTATCACGGTCACAACAGCTTTAACATTTCGGAACTGCTGGGCAGAGGCATCGCACAGGGAATTTCCGTAGCGTATTACCCAAGCAAATCCCGGACGCCCGGCGCGCTGGCCACAAAGTACGGATTCGCGATTGGGCGCGACGCGTTGACGAACGTGTTCCGCGAATTCTGGCCGGATATCGCCGAGCACGTGTTGCATCGGCATCCCTAGGTCCGAGTGGATCGTATTTGGTCGAACACCGCGAATGTGGTCTAAGTTTGCGGTTCGCGTCTAAATTTTCACGGCAGAGCTGTTCAAAGGATCTCCTGCTATGCACTCCACACGTTATGCTCTGTCGTTGGGAATCGTCGCGCTCTTCTCCGGCGCCTCGGCCGCGCAGGCGCAACAGCCCCCGGGCGAGACGCCGCCTGCCCGTTCCACCAGTCAGCCTCAGCCTTCCGCTTCGAGCAATCTTCCCGTCGCTGCAGCTTACTCGCGCCCGACCGCCGGGGAGAAATGGGACCATTTAGTGCACGAGGCGATCGGCCCCTACACGCTCATTAAAACGGCGGCGGTCGCCGGAGTGCAGCAGGCCAAGAATGCGCCGCCGGATTGGGGACAGGACTCCGCGGGATTCGGCGACCGGCTCGGATCGGAGTACGGGCGATTTCTCTCGGAAGCCGCCTCGCGTTACGCCATCGCTGCTGCACTGCGCCAGGACACGTTGTATTACAAGTGCGAGTGCACCGGATTCGGGCATCGTCTCGGGCACGCCGTCTATTCATCGTTCACCGCGCGCACGGGCGACGACGGGCATCGCATTATTTCGCCCGCGCCGATTGTCGCGCCGTACATCGGCGGAATGACCGAGCTCGCCTGGTATCCGTCGCGCTTCGGCGCAAAGGATGCATTTCGATTCGGCAATTACGGCTTTCTCTATCACGTAGCAACGAACATCGCCCGCGAATTTATCAGCGCAAAATTCTGATTCTCTTTCTGATGTAGCTCAGGTCTTCAGACCCGAGGCGTTTGGTTCTGTCTCCTTTAAATTCGAATTCATCACAATAGACAACCCGTCCCGCGCGCGAATCTCCCTGCAACGCAGAGCGTCCGTGCGCCGAACCTGCGCCTAGGGCTTTTCGGATGCGCCTCTAAGCCCGAATCTCTAATCTTTCTCTATGCCGTTTCCCAATTTGTTATCCTCAGATTACCGAGGATATCTGAATGTCAGGCCTTAGCGTGACCGCACCGAAGTTGAGCGTTTTCCTCTTCGGCCTCGGCGCAGCTCTTCACGCAGCCTTGATTCCGCTACGCATGTTCCACCGAAATCCTGCGGACCCACACACGACATCGCTGGTTCTAGTCCTGAACATCGCCCTGATAGTCTTGGGCGGATTCTTCTACGCACTCTTGCTGCGATGGGCCGTCGCCGAGGCAATGGAGCCTCGAATGACACGCTTCGAGGCGTTGATTCGGGCAACATTAGTCGGCGGCCTTCTAGGCGCAACGTCAACCGTCATGGCCCTGCAGGGTAGTTACATAGCCGGAGCCGCAAAAATGATGTGGGAGACACGCGCGGTTGCGCCATCAGTTGACCTCGGGGACTGGTTCGCGATGGCGATAATAGATCTTGAAACCTACGGCCTCATCGAAATGATGATGTTCGTCATTCCGGGCTTTATCCTCGGAGCGCTTGCGACGGTGCTCGTAACTCTCTGGGCGCGAAACCGGTTCCTCCAATCGCACCCAGAGCTCCGTCCAGCGTAAGTTCAAACGACGAGAGCAAGCGCGAGGCCGTCGGCGACGAACTACGCCTGTGCGATCGGCCGGGACGCGCTCACGAAAGTTTTTCGCGAATTTTGGCCGGACATTTCCACGCACCTGCTGCATCGCCATCCTTAAAGCAGTCAGTGCGCCATCTCACTAATCTTCGCCCATTGAAAAAACGGCGAGTCCGATTCGGAAAAATGCGCAACCCAATCTTCCGATTGGCTATCTAGCAATCTCACGCGTAGTTCGTTTGGGCCTTGCTCCATGCCCGGATGTTCATCTGGGCTGGTGTTCTCTCCGATATACGCGACCATCTTTGAATCGGGCGACCAAAACAGCCCGCCGCTCGCGACCTCGACCGCAAAAAGACGCTGGCGCTCACTCCCGTCCGGGCGAATCTCGTCATACTCGCAGTTATGCAGGTCCGGCGGGCAATGCAAATACGCGATCCAGTTCCCGTCGGGGGACCAAGTCGCATTTCCCCCATCGGCTAGGCCGCGCGACTTTTTCTCCGTCGTGTCGTATAGACGCACAGTCTGAATCCCGCGCTCTTGGTTCAACGTATAGACAATCCGCTTGCCGTCTGGCGACCAGCACTGGCTAGTCACGAACGCATCCAGGCCATCAACCGACTCGATGTGTCCCGATTTCAAATCCACGATCTTCAAACCCCCGCCCCAGCCGGGAGTCTGGCTTCGATTCTGCCAGCCGTCCGCTGCCTTCGCATCGTCATATGACCAGCAGGGTTGAAGGCCATACCTCAAGTTCGGGAATTCGCGAAAGCCGGTTCCGTCTGTCGCTACAACGGCCAAATTCTCCCTGCCTCCGCACATCGTGACGTTTGGGAGGGGGTGCTGTAATCCAGGCTCCGAACAAAAGTCGAATGCCAACTCCGCGCCGTCAGGCGAAATGGTGCCCTCCAGCGCAGTTCCCGACTTGAGGATCTCCCGCACCTCTTTCAGCGCCCGATCCGCAAATGACACTGCCCGGATTCTATTGTCTTGGATCACCACCAGCGAGAGCCCGCTCTCTTTTTGCAACCGGATGAGTTCGTCCCGCAGTGCGGAAACCTTTGGCGCTTGATTGCGCGAATTCAAACGAACCGCGCCACCTAGCAAAACAAGCGCTATCACGACCGACAGGTATCTGGGAAGGTTTCGCTTCGGCATAAAAGGGCCGCTCCTTCTCGTACCGACAAGTTAACACGACAACTGTCTTACGACCTCGTTAATTGGTTCCCGCAGACCAATCGCATCCTGCCAGCCACTCTGCGCATTGGTTTGCATTGCCGTTACCGCTCCGATAAAATGCAATGCGGTGCCTGAGGCTGCCACCAAGCCGCGCATTGCCCTCGGAGCCGACCACGCCGGCTTTCATCTGAAAGAAATCGTGAAAAAATACCTCAGCGAAGCGGGATACGTGTGCGACGACATGGGCACGTCATCAGAGGAATCGGTGGATTATCCGGATTTCGCGCGAGCCGTGGCCGAACGCGTCTCGACGGGCCAGGACGAGCTTGGCATTCTCACTTGCGGCACGGGAATCGGCATGGCCATCGCCGCGGATAAAGTTCCCGGCGTGCGGGCCGCGAACGCTTTCGATGAGACGACCGCGCGGCTGGCGCGCGAGCATAACGACGCGAACGTTCTGGCGCTCGGCGCGCGCATTCTCGAAGACGCGCGGGCCATCGAGGTCGTCCAGATTTTCCTTTCGTCGCAATTTATCGGCGGGCGTCACCAGCGCCGCATCGATAAAATTTCGGAAATGGATCAGTCCTACAGTCACGGCGTCACCTTTAAGAACGCCGCCAAATCCTGAACGCGAGCAGACCATGAGCCCATCAAGAAATGAAACGCCCGAATCCCGCCGCATGAGTTTGTCGCTGGCGGAAGCCGATCCGGAAATCGCAGCGGTACTGCGCGAAGAAATTCGCCGCCAGTCCACCAGCATCGAGCTGATTCCCTCGGAGAATTGCGTCTCCGAAGCGGTGATGGAAGCAATGGGCTCGGTGCTGACGAACAAATATGCCGAAGGCTATCCCGGCAAGCGCTACTACGGCGGCTGCGAATTCGTGGACGTGGCCGAGCAACTGGCGATCGACCGCGCGAAGGCGCTTTTCGCCGCGGAGCATGCGAATGTCCAGGCTCATTCCGGCACGCAGGCTAACATCGCCGTTTATATGACTGCGCTGCAGCCCGGCGACACCGTGCTGGGGATGAATCTGGCTCACGGTGGACATCTGACTCACGGGCATCCGCTGAATTTTTCCGGCAAGACTTACAAATTCATCGCCTACGGCGTGACCAAAGAGACCGAGACGATTGATTACGACGAACTCGATCGGCTGGCGCAGGAACACAAGCCGAAGATGGTGGTCGTCGGCGCGAGCGCGTATTCGCGCATCATCGATTTTCCGCGCATGGCGAAGATCGCGCAGTCGGTGAGTGCGCTGCTTTTTGTGGATATGGCGCACATCGCCGGGCTCGTCGCGGCGGGCGTGCATCCTAGCCCCGTGCCGCACGCCGACTTTGTTTCAACTACCACTCATAAAACTTTGCGCGGGCCGCGCGGAGGCCTGGTTCTCTGCCGGGAAAAGTATGCGAAGGACCTCGATCGCATCACCTTTCCAGGAATTCAAGGCGGGCCGCTGATGCATATCATCGCGGCGAAAGCCATTTGCCTGCGGGAAGCGGCGCAGCCGGAATTCCGCGAGTACGGCAAGCAGATCGTTGCAAACGCCAAAGCCTTGGCGGCAGGAGTGATGAAGCGCGGCCTCCGTGTGGTCAGCGGCGGGACCGATAATCATCTCTTCCTGATCGACGTTAACGCGCGCGGATTGACCGGGAGCGCGGCGCAGCCCGCTTTCGATCGCGCGGGCATCACCATCAACAAGAATTCGATTCCGTTCGATCCCCTGCCGCCGATGAAGGCGGGGGGAATTCGCGTAGGCACCCCCGCGGTGACGACGCGCGGGATGCGCGAGCCGGAGATGGATCTCATCGCCGGATGGATCGCCGAGATGCTCTCGAATTTGGGCGATGCCGGAGTCGAGCAGCGCATCCGCGGCGAAGTGGCCGAGCTGGCGGCAAAGTTTCCGCTGTACGTGCGACGTCTTGAGGATGCCGAAGCGGCGATGCAGGCCGCGCACGCTGGCCGCTAATCACGCGATTTAAAACTAGCTGTTTTTTCCCGATTAGACGGTATCGATCTCCTTTCTTTTCAATCAGTTAGAGTGGGTTCTAATAATTTGCTTCCCGATTAGAATTTGGTTGCTGGTAGCTGGGGAGGCGGCGTCTTGGCGGCCGTGCAGGCTGCGGGCAATGCAGTGATTTTGGGTGTCACGATCGTGCGGGCCCGTTTGATTTTTGTTTCGGTTAGAGAGGATCTCCGTGGTTTGTTTTGTTGGAGTTACGGGGCGTTTTAATTGCACCCTTGTTTCGGTTAGAAACGCGGCACGGAGCACCGCAGAGACGCTGAGGGCGCTGAGGAAAGATGGTGACAGGCTGGCGGTTGGGCCAGACATTTATGGCGACGCTCCTGAAGTCAAATTGTTTGGCGCGGGCTGCGGCTGGCTCATGTGAGCCTGACCTAGCGCCGGTACTTCCGCTTACGACCGATACTTTTGTAGCACAAGTTTGCTAACTAGTCAATAGAAAAATTGAAGTTGCGATTCGATATTCGGAGCGCGGGGGGCGAGCTAGCTGCATGACGCGACGGTCAAAAATTGCCGCAGAAAGTCAAAAATGCCGGCTGGCAGCCCTTCGGCTCCACTCAGGGTGAACCGGCGCTACGGGGGTGCGGCGGGTCCTGCGCAGCACGTGAAGGATTCGAATTATTGTTGTCGTTGCCCGGAACGGCGAGCGGATGCCACGCTAAAAGGGTGGCGCTACAATTCAGCCTTTTACGTAGGCGAGCTTCGCGGCGACTTTGCCGTCGCGCAGGGTGAAGACGTCCACGCCGCGCAGGCGCCAGGGCTGGCCGTTGCGCATCTTGCGATAGACCCAGCGGACTACCGCGCGATTGCCGCTCACGAACATCTCCTCGGCGTCGAATTGCGCGTCGGTATTGCGGGCGAACCACGCGCGCCAGTAATCGACCACGGCGGACTTTCCTTCAATGCGCCGGCCATCTGGTGCTGGAGAGGTGTCTTCAAAGACGGTGTCGTCGGTCATTAGCGCCGAGAGCGCATCGGCATCGTGGGCATTGAACGCCTGGTTGAAGCGCTCGATGGCCGTGCGGGTCTCCTGCTCCGCCGACACCGCTCGCTGCGGCGAGTTCATGGCAGCATTTTGTTCTGGATTCATGAAAACCTCCTGCGTGCTGCGTACCGATCCCGGAGTGAATAGCAGGATTGCCGTACATGCGGCTGCGAAGAGTTGACGAGTTGCGGGCCACGCGGGCATGCAGGCCTCCTCGGAATGATTCGACGGCGGGATGTTCGCGCGAAGGGGCGAGAGCGTCAAGCGATTTGGCTGAGAGCGTCGAGGCCGGAGCAATTTTCTCCGGCCTCGCGTGCTTTACGGAAGATGATCGAGTTTAAACGGCCTGGGCCTTGGCTGCGGCCAGCTCGTACGCGCGCACGCGGCGAGCGCCGCACAAAAACGCCGGCTGGCAGCCCCTCGACAATACTCGGGACGAGCCGGCGCTACGGGGATTCGATGGCGAGTTCGGTGACTTGGGCTTCGCGGATTTGGAAGGCGCGGATGGGATTTGGTGCGCCGGCGTGGGGCGAGACGATGATGTAGGGAGTTTCGGGATAGTAGGCATGGGCTATGTCTGTGGGGGACGGGGCGTTTTCTGATGCGGGGTGCGAGTGGTAGATGGCCAGGAAGTCGAGATTGGTCTTGCGGATTTCGCGCATTATGCGGAAGAGATCTTGCGGGGGGATTTCGTAGTTTGTGGTGGGGCTGGGGGAGGCGTTTTCGGCTGGGTAGAAATTGGTGATTGTGGAATTGCGGCCGGCTAGAAGGCCGCAGGATTCATTGGGGGAATTCGAGCGGGCGTGAGTTAGGAGAGCGGCTAGGATTTCGGTGGGGATGCGGATTGAGGACGGCACGATTTTAGTGTAACGCCTTGTGGCTCGAGAGAGATATGGAGGCGGAGAAGAGCCGGCGGGGACGCCCTTCGGCTCGGCTCAGGGTGAACCGGCGGTACGGGGGCGGGACGTGGAAGGTAATGGCGAGGATTGTGGAGCGATGACACGGGTACGGGCGCAGCAAGCCGCGCCCCTACGACGACAAATCGATTAGGAGGCGGACGAAATTGGTGGCGGCGACATTCCGTCGTCGATCGAAAGACGGGCCGACCCTTCGGCTTCGCTCAGGGCAAGAAGGCGGGAGGGTCTGAAGACCCTCCCCTACGACGGAAACGGCGACGGAAGCGGCATGCGCGCCTAGCCGGCTTTTTGGGCTTGGCGGCGTAGGAATGTTGGGACGTCCAGGTCGTCTATCGGGACTTCGTGAATTACCTCGCTTACGTTTCTGGCTACCTGGGCTGGGACGTCCTGGTGTTCGCGGGCTGACTTCCAGGTTTTCGGGAGATACGAGGGGCGCGTGTGTGTCTTGCGCTGGGCTACCTCGCGGAAGCCTGCGGCGATTACCGTGATTTTTACCGATTCCTTCATGGCGTCGTCCTGGACGGCGCCGAAGATGATGTTGGCGTTTTCGTGAGCGGCTTTCTGGATGATCGAGGAAGCCTCGTGAACTTCGTGGAGGCTGAGCGTGGAGGAGCCGGTGACATTGATGAGGATGCCTTGGGCGCCCTGGATGCAATTGTCTTCCAGCAGCGGGCTATTGATGGCGCGATTGGCGGCATCGACGGCGCGATTGGCACCCGATGCGATAGCCGTGCCCATCACGGCGTAGCCCTGGCCGGACATGATGGTTTTCACGTCGGCGAAATCGCGATTGATGATGCCGGGAATGGTGATGATGTCGGAGATGCCCTGCACGGCCTGGCGAAGGATGTCGTCGGCGATGCGGAAGGCTTCGAAGAAGCTGGTGCCGTGCTCGACGCACTCCATGAGGCGCTCGTTGGGAATGACGATGACTGTGTCTACGCTGCCGACTAGCTCGCAGAGAGACTGCTCGGCCTGCTGCAGGCGGCGCTTGCCTTCGAAGGCGAAGGGCTTGGTGACGACGGCGACGGTGAGCGCGCCTAGCTCGCTTGCGAGATTGGCGACTACGGGCGCGGCGCCGCTGCCGGTGCCTCCGCCGAGACCGGCGGTGACGAAAACCATGTCGGCGCCGTCGAGAGCTTCGAGAATTTTGTCAGTATCCTCGAGCGCGGCTTTGCGGCCAATCTCGGGATTGGCGCCGGCGCCGAGGCCCTTGGTGAGCTTCGAGCCCATTTGCAATTTGACGGGCGCTTGCGAAAGCTTGAGCGCCTGCATATCGGTATTGGCGGCGATGAATTCGACGCCTTCGAGCTTGGCGCGGATCATGCGGTTGACGGCGTTGGTGCCGCCGCCGCCTACTCCGATGACTTTTATTTTCGCGCCGTTTGTCGGCTCTTCACTGAATGAAACACGCAGTCCCATTTCTTTCGGCGTCATGCTTCCTCCCAGAGTGTTCGTTCCCATCCGACCCCCCGGATGGCCTAGCTAGCCTGACCTGCAAAAAGCGCTTTCAACTTTCCCGTCCAGCCGGAAGGCTTGGCGCCTGCGATGCGCCGGGTGCGCGCGCCGTAGAGGACCAGGCCGACAGCGGTGGAGTATTCGGGCTGAGAAACTTCTTCACTGATGCCGGAAAGACCGCGCGGCAGGGAGACGCGGATGGGCATCGCGAACATTTTTTCGGCGAGCTCGGACAAGCCGCGCAAACGCGCGCCGCCACCGGTGAAAACGAGGCCGGCGGGAATTTGCGAATCGAGGCCGGCGCGGCGGAGTTCGTCCTGAATGAGCGAGAACAATTCCTGGGCGCGTGCTTCGGTGATTTCGGCGAGCATGCGTGCGAAGACGGTGCGCGGCGGGCGATCGCCGACGCTGGCGATTTCGATGGGGCGGTCTTCGGTGAGGATTTCGCGCATGGCTACGGCGTAGTCGCGCTTGATTTTTTCGGCTTCGGGAATGGGAGTGCGCAGGCCGACGGCCAGATCGTTGGTGAAATGATCGCCGCCGATGGGGATTACCGACGTGTGCCGGACGACTCCGGCGCTGTAAGAAATTATATCGGTGGTGCCGCCGCCGATATCGAGGAGGCAGGCACCGAGTTCGCGCTCGTCCTGGGTGAGGCAGGCTTCGGCGGAGGCTAGCGGTTCGAGGACCGTGTCGCTGACGACGACGCCGGCGCGATTGACGGCGGTGACGATATTTTGAGTGGCGGTGGCGGAGGCGGTGACGATGTGGACGTTCGATTCGAGGCGCTGGCCGACCATGCCGATGGCGTCGCGGATGCTGTCCTGGCGATCGAGAACGAATTCCTGCGGGAGGACGTGGAGGACTTCGCGATCTTCGGGGAGACTGATATTGCGGGCGGCTTCCACGGCGCGGCGGACGTCGTCTTTTTGGACGTCGCGGGAGCGCTGGCCGAGAGTGATGCCGCCGCGGGAATTTACGCCGCGGACGTGGCCGCCTGCTACGCCTACTACGGCGGATTCGAGAGGCATGCCTACGAGGCCTTCGGCTTCTTCTACGGCGTGGCGGATGGAGCTGACGGCTAGATCGAGATTTACGATCTGGCCTTTGCGCCAGCCTTTGGATTCGGCGCAGCCGAGGGCGAGGAATTTTACGGCGCTCGAGTCTTCTACTTGTTCGGCTACCAGGGCGCAGGTTTTTGTGCTGCCGATGTCTAGGGCTACGATTTGGCGGTCTTTCTTATTCAACGTGAGGCTCCCCAAAATTCGAAATAATCTTTGCGGTTTCGGCCGGGGCGGGCGAAAAGGGCGCAGCAAGCCGCGCCCCTACGAAAACTCTTCTTGGCGTGCATTGCGGCACGCGATGGAGTGCGGGGCCGAAAAGCGGGAGGGTCTGAAGACCCTCCCCTACAAAACCTGCGCTTCGCGCTTTCATCAATGGGCCTTGGCCTTTGCGTTGCCCTTGGCTCGCTTGGGTGGCTTTTGGGCGGCGAGCGGAGGCGAAACTTTTGTTTTTGCCGCGGCGGCTGGGGTTAGGTGAGCCGGCGGCGTTGGTTGCGGTGGCTTGGCTGTGGCACTTAGGCCGGGATTTACTACGGCTTCGCCGTCGAAGCGCAGGTCGATCGATTCGATGCGTCCTGCGCTGATGCGCCACTGGATTATGCTCTTCAGCAAAGTCTGGAAGCGGCTCTCGAAATCGTGATCGCCGAAATCTACCACTAGCGGGCCGGCGCTTGCGGGCCAGAGGACCGGGCCGCCGTTGCTGGGCAACGATTCGAGTGTGGCGCGAATATCTTTCGCGTCGGAAAGATCGACTTCGCTTACAGCGTCGCTCGCGCCGGAGCGGGCGGCGTTGATTTGCTGCAAGAAGCCGCTGAAGAGTTGCATGCGGCGCTCGCGCTCGTCGGCGGGCAAGCCGGGCTGGATGCCGGTAACGACGGGAAAATGAAAATTGCCTTCGACCGGGCGATCGAGAATGACGCCGTGGACGTCGATCAGGGCGAGATCGCCCGCATCGCGGAGAAAAGCGATGGGAGTGCGCTCGACGATTTCGACTTGCACGCGATTCGGCAGGGCGCGGCGGACCACGGCGCTTTCGACCCAGGCGAGCGATTCGATTTGCTTGCGGCGGGCGTTGAGCGGGATGCGCAGAACGCTGCGGCCGCGATCGGGCGCGAAGATTTCGAGAATGTTGGCGCGGCTCACATAGTGATTGCCTGCGAGCGAAACCTGATCGGGATGCAGCAGAGACATCTGCGGCGAGGCGAGTAGAAAAGCGGCGAGAGCATACACGGCAGTGGTCACGGCCAGCGTGGCGCCGAAGGCCACCGTGATGCGTAGATAGCTTTTCCAGGCTTTCTTCCCGAATTTGCGGCGGCGAATTTCCACCGGCTTCTGCCGGCGGAGATAGCGCGGCTCGTCCTCGGAGAGGACTTCCTGGGGGAAAGCTTCCGCTTCCATGGACTTCAGTTTCTCCAGAGGATCACCTCGTTCTCGAGATCCACGCCGAAACTTTTGTTCACGCGCCCGCGCACCTGATCGATCAGGCTGAGCATGTCGTCGCACGAGGCTCGGCCTGCATTGACGAAAAAATTGGCGTGGCGATCGCTGACCATGGCATCGCCGACGCGGAAAGATTTGAGGCCAAGCTCGTCGATCATGCGGCCGGCCGATGCGCCCGGCGGATTTTTGAAAATGCAGCCGGCGCTTTTCTGATTGAGCGGCTGGCTCGAGCGGCGCTTTTCGTTGCAGACGCGAATGCCGGCGACAATGTCTGCGTAGGGCTTCGAGGGCAATTCGAGTTTCACGCGCAGCATGACGTCATCGGGGCTGAAGGAAGTGTGGCGATAGTCGAAGCGAATTTCTTCGCCGCGCACGATTTCATTGCGGGCGATCGCAGCGCGATAGAGCTCGACTTCGCGGACATAGCTGCCGATTTGCGTCCCATAAGCTCCGGCATTCATGCGCAGCGCGCCGCCGATGCTGCCGGGGACGCCGATGAGGCCTTCCATGCCGCCCAGATTATTTTTCGCGCAAAAAGTGACCGTGCCGCCGAGATCGGCCGCAGCATCCACGAACGCCGCATTGCCTTCGATGCGCACGCCGGGCTTGGCAGCGGGAAGATGCAGCATGACCCAGGGCAATTCGCCATCAGCGACGAGGACGTTGGTGCCGCCGCCGAGAAATTTGTACGGGATGCCTTCATTCTTCAGCTCGCGAATGACTTCGGGCAATGCGTCGTAGCGGCGAATGAGCAACAGATCGGTGGTGCCGCCGATGCCCAGCGACGTCAATTCCTGCAGCGACACACCGGCGCGCAACTCGACGCCGAGATCGGCGAGGCGCGCGGCTACCGGTTTGTCGCTAATTCGCATGATGCTCCGGCTCCGGCAATTGCGCCTCGATCAACACCGCGAGTTGATCGAGGGCGCGGCCCACGCTGCCCGCGCCGATCGCGAGTACGGCATCGCCGGGCTTGGCCTCGCGCAGCAGAAATTCGATGCCCATCTGCATGTTGCCTGCGAAGATGACGTTTTTGTGTCCGGCTGAGCTGATGGCCATGGCGAGGTTTTCGCCGTTGATATTCTCGATGGGCGCTTCGCCGGCCGCATAAATATCCGTGACGATCAAAATATCCGCCTGATTGAACGCCTGGCGGAATTCGTCCCAGAGATGCTGGGTGCGCGAATAGCGATGCGGCTGAAAAATGACGAGGAGGCGTTTGAAAGCGCAGCCGCGCGCCGCTTCGAGAGTGGCGCGAATTTCCGCGGGATGATGGCCGTAGTCGTCGATCAGCGTGACGCCGCTGTGGACGCCTTTGACTTCGAAGCGGCGGCCCACACCGCTGAATTTCTCGAGACCCTGGCGGATCAATTCCGCGGGCACATTCAGAGCCAGCGCGACTGCGGCTGCGGCCGCGGCATTGCGCACATTGTGAATGCCGGGCGGCGAGTGCAGTTGGAATTCGCCGAGATCTTCGCCGTGATACGCAAGTTTGAAGCGGCTGCCGAAGCCTTCGAGCTTCACGTCGCTGATGACCAGATCGGCCTGGCCCGAAGTGCCGTAAGTAATGATGGGCCGCTTCACATCGGGCAAGATCGCCTGGACGTTCGGCTCATCGAGGCAGAGCACGACGGCGCCGTAGAACGGGACGCGATTGACGAATTGAAGAAAGGTTTGCTGGATCTCGTCGAGCGAGGCGTAGTGATCGAGATGCTCGCGATCGATGGTGGTGACGACAGCGATGACCGGCGCGAGAAGCAAGAACGAGCGATCGCTTTCATCGGCTTCGACGACGATGTATTCACCCTGGCCAACGCGCGCATTCGAGCCAGCATGATTCACGCGGCCACCGACAACGAATGTGGGGTCAAGCCCGGCAGCGGCGAGGACTGAAGCTGTCATCGAAGTCGTAGTTGTTTTTCCGTGCGCTCCGGCGACAGCAATGCCGTATTTCAGCCGCATCAACTCCGCGAGCATCTCCGCGCGCGGGATCACCGGAATTTTCATTCGATGTGCTTCGACAATTTCGACGTTATCCGGCTTCACCGCCGAAGAAATCACGACTACGTGCGCGCCATGAACATTTGCGGCGCTATGTCCCTCAAAAATATTGGCGCCAAGATTCTGCAGGCGAACCGTAATTTGCGACGGCTTGGTGTCCGAACCGGAAACCGCGTACCCGCTCGAGAGCAACACTTCCGCAATACCGCTCATGCCGCTGCCGCCAATCCCGACGAGATGTATGCGCTGAAAATTCCGGAACGTGACCATCATGGCCGAGCCACCCCTTCGAGCAGGTCCACGATGTCCTCAACGGCGCGAGGACGCGCAAGCTTGCGCGCAGACTGCTCGATTTCGCTGATTCTGGAGGGCTGGTCCAGGAGAGAGAAAATTTCGTTTGTCAGGCGCTCCGGCGTCAATTCATCCTGCGGGAGCACCCGCGCCGCGCCGGCCGCTTCCATGGCCCGCGCATTGCGCAATTGGTGAGCGTCTGTGGCAGCGGCAAAAGGGATGAAGATGGCGGCGCGTCCAGCGGCAGTGATTTCCGCGACGGTGATTGCGCCCGCGCGGCAGACGATTACGTCTGCCTGGGCAAACTGCTCCGCCATATTCTCGATGAAGGGGCTGACCTCCGCGATGAGTTCCCGGCGCGCATAAGCAACGCGAACCGCATTATAGTCACGTTCGCCGGTCTGATGCACGATGAAAAGCTGGTTTTTTCGGGCGGCCAGACGATCGAGCGAATCGACGACGCAGCGATTGATGGGCAAAGCGCCACGGCTGCCTCCGGTGATGAGGATGCGCAGAGGCGGCTTGTGCTCGCGGCGGGGCGCGGCGAAGAATTCGCGGCGGACAGGGACGCCGGTGACTACGGCTTTTTTGCCCCAGCGGCGGGCGGTCTCTTCAAATCCAGTGGCGACGCGCGTGGAGATGCGGACGAGGACGCGATTGGTGAAGCCGGGCTCGATATTGGGCTCGAACACGACGGTCGGAATACCGTGCAGCGCGGCCATCAGCATCATCGGGCCCGAAGCATAGCCGCCGACGCCGAAGGCTGCGGCGAAGCGATATTTGCGCAGCAGGCGTTCGGAATCCCAGGCGCTGCCGGGAAGCATGGCGGCGTTCTTCAGCAGCTTCAGGCCGCCGATGCCTTTGAGTCCCGCGACGCGGATCGTGGCGAACGGCAACCCGGCATCCGGCACCAGCCTCGATTCCAAACCGTGCTGTGTTCCGACGATCACCACTTCCCTCTTTTTCAATTCGACTGCCGCTGTGGGCGGCGCGCCGGGATCGCTGCGGCGCAGCCATTCGCGCGCCACGGCTATGGCTGGGAACACGTGGCCGCCTGTGCCGCCTCCGGCGATGAGCAACTTCATCGAGTCTTTGATCGTGGCCCGCTCCTTGCGTCGCGCGGCCGGGGCGCGCGGTTCACTCGTCGGGCTGCGCGTGCTGGCTGATATTGAGGAGCACGCCTGTAGCCAAGAGCATCACCAGCAAGCTTGAGCCGCCGTAGCTGATGAATGGGAGCGGGATGCCTTTCGTGGGCATCAGACCGAGCACGACGCTCAAATTGATCAGCGCCTGGCCGACGACCATGGTGGTGATTCCCAGGCCGAGATAGCGGCCGAAATCGTCGGGCGCCTGGATGGCAGCGCGGAAGGCACGCCAGCCCCAGAAGGCGAAGAGCGCGAGAACGGCTATGGCGCCGATGAAACCGAGTTCTTCGGCGACGACGGCGTAAATGAAATCGGTGCTGGGCTCGGGCAAATAGAAAAGCTTCTGCTTGCTCTCCATGAGGCCGACGCCGGTGAGGCCGCCCGAGCCTACAGCGATGAGGGATTGGAGAAGTTGAAAGCCATAGCCTTGCGAATCGGCTTCGGGATGGCGGAAGGCCATCAGGCGGTGATAGCGATAGGGGACGCGGACGATGAGGAGATAAATGATCGGCACGGCGGCGAGAACTGCGCCGCCCAGGTAGCGCAGCGAGAGGCCGGAGACGAATAGCATGGTCAGCGCGATGAGCAGGAGCATGCAGGCTGTGCCCATGTCGGGCTCAAGGAGAATCAGGACTGCCATCACTAGAACCGGCGCGAGGGCGGGTAGGAGCGAGTGCATGGGATCGTTGATATCGAAGGATTGGCTGCGCGGTCGCCACGGTTTGCGCAGCTCGAGGAACCAGGCGAGATAGAGAATCACCGCGAGCTTCGCGAATTCCGACGGCTGAATGCTGGCGGGGCCGAAGCGCACCCAGCGGTGCGTGGCGTGCGAACGATCGAGGAACAGCACGCCGATCAGGAGGAGCAGCACTACGCCGAGGCCGATGAAAATCACGCGAGGTTGGCGCAGTTTGCGGTAATCGAAATTCATCAGCGCGAACATGCCGCCGATGCCGAGGACCATGCAGATCATCTGGCGCAAGAAGAAGGAATAGCCGCTGCCGCCGAGTTCGCGCGTGACTACCGCGGAGGCGCTGAAGACCATCACGGAGCCGAACAGGCAGAGAGCTAGAGTGGCTCCGAAGAGCTTGCGATCGGGTTGGAGGATTCGGGGCATTTGGTCTGTGTTTCCTCGCTAACGGGCCTGGGATGATGCGCCGGCGGCGGCTTGGCCGTTGTGCTGCTGTCTTAGTTCGGCGACGAGCTGCTTGAATGTGCGGCCGCGATGCTCGTAATTTTCGAATTGATCGAAGCTTGAGCACGCGGGGGCGAGAAGAATAGTGTCGCCCGGATCGGCTTGCTCGAAAGCCATGCGGACGGCGCGATCGAGCGTTTCGGTGCGGACGAGCGGGACTGAGCCTTCGAGTTCGGCGGCGATTTTTTCGGCGGCGGCACCGATTAGAAACGCGGCGCGAGTGTGGGCTTGAAGCGGCTCGCGCAGCGGCGTGTACGGGCTGCCTTTGTCCTTGCCGCCCAGGATGATCAGCAGCGGCGAATTGAATGCGGCTATGGCTTTGAGCGTGGCGTCTACGTTGGTGGCTTTGGAGTCGTTGTAGAACTTTACGCCGCGGACTTCGGCGACGAATTCGATGCGATGTTCGACGCCGGGGAACGTGCGAATGCCATCGGCTATGGCATCTGGCTCGGCTCCGGCCAGCCACGTGGCAATCGAGGCGGCGAGGACGTTTTCAACGTTGTGTTCGCCAAGAAGAGGAATTTCGTCGCGGCGCAGAATGATTTCTTCGTCGCCATGATCGCGAACGATGATTTGCGCGTCGCGGACGTAGGCGCCTGCAGTGACGTGCTTCTGGCGGCTGAACCAATAAATGTTAGGCTTCGCCGGGACGCGTTGCGCGACATCGGGATCATCGGCGTTGAGGATGGCGGCGTCGCGCTCGCGCTGATTTTCGAACAGGCGCAGCTTGGCGCGGGCGTACTCCTCGAAGGAACGGTGGCGATCGAGATGATCGGGTGTGAGATTGAGAAGCAAGCCGATGTCGGGGCGGAAGGCTTCTATGGCTTCGAGCTGGAAGCTGCTGACTTCGGCGACGCTGACAGTTGAATCGTCCGTTGATTCGATAAGGGAAATCAGCGGTGTGCCGATGTTGCCGCCGACTACCGTCGAGATTCCGGCGGATTTGAGAATGTGGGCGATGAGCGAGGTCGTTGTGGTTTTGCCGTTTGAGCCTGTGACGGCGACGAGGCGGCCGTGCAGAAAGCGCCAGGCCAGCTCGATTTCGCTCCAGACGGGGATTCCCTTTCCGCGCGCCGCGTTTAACGCCGGGAGATCGGCAGGGACGCCGGGGCTGAGGATGATGAGATCCTGCGCTTCAAATGATTCGAGGCGATGAGCGCCGAGCTCGAGGGTGACGCCCTCGGCGCGGAGTTTCGCGGCCGCCTCGGCGAGCTTCGATTCCGGCTGCTCGTCCGTGACGGTGACTTGAGCGCCGCGCTCGACGCAGAAGAGCGCAGAGGCGATGCCCGTGCGTGCCAGGCCTATGATTAGAACTCGCTTTTCCAATAGATCGATTCCAGGGCGCAAGTCGTTACCTCAGTTTCAAAGTTGTCAGCGAAAATAGCGCAAACACGAATGCCACGATCCAGAACCGCACAATAATTTTCGATTCGCTCCAGCCGAGCAGCTCGAAATGATGATGCAGCGGAGCCATGCGAAAGATGCGTTTACCGGTTAGCTTGAACGACGCCACTTGCAAAATCACCGACAGCGCTTCGAGAACGAAAACACCGCCGATCGAAAGCAGGAGGATTTCCTGCTTGATGATTACGGCGACCGTGCCGATTGCGCCGCCGATGGCGAGCGAGCCGACATCGCCCATGAAAAGCTCGGCGGGATGCGCGTTGTACCAGAGGAAACCGAGCGAGGCGCCGAGCAGCGAACCGCAAAAAATCGTGAGCTCTCCCGCATCGGGAATGTGCTGGATCTCGAGATACTCGGCGAAACGCGCGTGGCTTGAGAGGTAGGTGATCACCGTCAGAGCGCCCGCGGCGACCAGCGTGCAGCCGATCGCGAGGCCATCGAGGCCGTCGGTGAGATTCACGGCGTTCGAGCAGCCTACGATTACGAGAATCAAAAAAAGAACAAAGGGAATGAAAGCGACGAGCCAGATCACGTGATAGGTGAGCAGCGGACGAATCACCAAATCCGGATGCAGGCGCTTGAAGAACGGGACGCTCAATTGCGTGGAATAGGCGCCGCGTTGTTGTAAGGCGAGGAGAATCGCGCCGACGGCGATGCAGGTGAGGACTTGATAGGTGAATTTTGATTTCGGCGTGAGGCCGAGATTGCGGCGGCGTACGACTTTGTTGTAATCGTCGATGAAGCCGATGACGCCGAAAGCGATCGTGGCGCCGAGAGCCAGCATCGCGTAGGGATTGCGCAGGTCGGCCCACAGGAGCGTGGGCACGGCAATGGCCGCGACGATCAGCACGCCGCCCATGGTCGGAGTTCCAGCCTTCACTTGATGCCGCTGCGGGCCTTCGGCGCGAATGAATTGCTTGATTTGCATGGCGCGGAGGCGTTTGACCACCCACGGTTCGAGTACCAGCGAGAGAATCATCGCCGTGATGCTGGCGACGGCGGTGCGCACGGTGATGTAGCGGAACACATTGAACGGGCTGAAATACGGGCGCAGGACGAAGAAGAAAAGATAGTAGAGCATCTCAGCGCCGGCCCTTGCGGGACCCGCCGGCGGGCTGCGGGACTTTGGATTTTGGCGGATGCTGCGGCGGCGCGCCGGAATCGGAATAGCGGGCGCGGAGAGCTTCGAGGATTTTCTCCATCTTCACGCCGCGCGAGCCTTTGAGCAGCAGCAGATCGCCGCGGGTGATAAATGCGGCGAGGAATTTTCCGGCGTCTTCAGATGTGGGGAAGAATTTCGTTTGCTCGCGCAGATGGCCGGCTTCGATCGCTGCTTCGACCAACTCAGCCGCTTCGCCTTGCACGCCGATGATCCAATCAATCGCGGGCGTCCCGTCGATCTGCGCTTCGGCGGCGTGGCGGCCGCAGGCGCGATGCAAATCGGCAGAAGTCGCGCCAAGCTCGAGCATTTCGCCGGTCGCGAGGATCCGGCGCTGATATTTTGTTGAATTGGCGAGGAGATCGACGAGAGCGTCGAGCGCCGTGGGACTCGAATTGTAAGTATCGTTGATAATCACGAATCCCTGCTTGAAGCGCACGACTTCGCCGCGCTTGTCGGCCGGCTGCAGCTTCGGAAACACTTGCTCAGCTTCCGCAGCGCCGATTCCCCAGACGCTCGCAGCCGCCAGCGCCGCGACGGCGTTCATCACGTTGTGGCGGCCGATCAGAGGCAGCTTGAGCTGCGCGCTACCCTCGGGCGCGATGAAATCGAATGTCGTGCCATCAATTCCGCGGTCGTCGATATTCTCGGCGCGAAACTGCGCCTTCGCGCTGCTGCCGAACGTAATCACGCGCCCCGGAGCAATTTCTCCGAAGTGCGCTACGCGCACGTCGTCGGCGTTGAGCACTGAAACAGCAGCGTCAGTCCCGGAGCCAGGCCCATCCTGCGAAACACGTGCACCGCGCCGCGGCAGATTCTCAATCAGCTCACGCTCGGCCAGCGCAATCTCATCGAGCGAAGCGAAAAATTCCAGGTGCTCCACTGCCACGCGGGTGACCAGACCCAAATCCGGCGCAACAATGCGCGTAAGCCGCGCCAGTTCCCCTCGCCGTGACATTCCCAGCTCAACAACTACCGCCTCGTGCTCGTCCTCAAGCTGAAACAGCGTCAGCGGCAAGCCGTACTCGTTATTCAAATTGCCGGTGGATTTCAGAACGCGGAACCGCGCGCCCAACAGCGCCGCCAGAATTTCCTTGGTGGTCGTTTTTCCCACCGACCCGGCGACGGCTGCCACTCTGCGTTCGGGCTTCGCCGCGCGCCATTCGCGCAATACGCCGGCGGCCAATTGCCCGAGCGCTTGCAGAGTGTCTTCGACCGGATAGAGCCGCCCGCGAATATCTTCGGGATAATCCTCCCGGCGAACCCCCTCCACGACCGCCCCCGGAACGCCACGCCCCAGAACTTCACCGACAAAATCGTGTCCATCGTGACGCGGTCCGCGTATGGCGAAGAACAGTTCCCCGGCACGTACCGTGCGAGAATCAATCGAGACACCGGCCAGCCGGGCCACGGGGTCGAGCGCGGGAGGCAGCGCGACACCCAGAGCGCCAGCCACTTGTTCCATCGTCCACCGCATCGCGTCTCCAATAGGCCTATCGTCATTCTCCTGAGGAGAAATGACTTATACCGCTCGAGCGAACAGCCCGTCCGAAAAGTGACCGGTAAGCCGGCGAATTAGCGTCCGCGCCGCTGCCCGGAGGAATATCGCCCTCCGGCCGCCCTAAGCGGCGCAGATTGAGGCTCTTGGCCGTTACTTCGCAGCCTTGCGGTAGCCGCGAGCCTGCAAGACTTTCCGCGCCATTTGCCGATCGTCGAATTCGAACGTCCGGTCACTGAGGATCTGATAGTTTTCATGGCCTTTTCCCGCCAGGAGAACCAAGTCCCCCGGCTTAGCTTCGTCGAAAATCAGGTCAAACGCGCGTTCCCGGTCCGGTTCAATTCGGTACTGCGCATTGACTTTCTGCAATCCCACCACCACGTCGTTGATAATGCGCAACGGGTCTTCACTTCGCGGGTTGTCGCTGGTCAGGACGACCAGGTCGCTGAGAGAACCTGCGGCCTCGCCCATCAGCGGGCGCGTCGAGCGGTCGCGTTCGCCGCCCGCCCCGAATAGAATCAGCACGCGGCCATTCGGCGTGAGTTCGCGCGCCGCTTGCAGCAGGTTGCGGATGGCATCGTCGGCGTGCGCGTAATCCACGGCGACGTGAAAAGGCTGCCCCTCGTCAATTTGCTCGAAGCGGCCCGGGACGGCTTTCAGTTCGCGGATGCCTGCTTCGATACGCGGAATAGGGACCTCGAGGGCGAGGGCCGCGCCGATTGCCGCGAGGATGTTGTAAACGTTTACGCGGCCGACGAGCGTCGAACGTACTTGCACCGGACCGGCCGGAGTTTGCACGATGAAATCGAGTCCGTCGAAGCCGAGAGAGAATTTCTTCGCGGTGATCTGCGCCGGATCGCTGAGCCCGTAGGTCAGCGTGCGCTGCTCTTTCTTGCTGAGGTCCTCATGCAGGCATTTCCCATAAGCGTCGTCGATATTGATGACGGAATTGAGCGGCGCGCCCTCGCCAGTGCCTTCAAATAGACGCTGCTTGGCGGCGAAATAGGCGTCCATGGTCTTGTGAAAATTCAGGTGATCGTGCGTGAGATTGGTAAAGACGGCTGCGGCAAAACGCAGTCCCCATAGGCGATCCATCGCCAGCGCGTGTGAACTCGTTTCGAGCACGACCGCCGAGCCGCCCGCATCGCGCACTTCCGCAAACATTTCCTGCAAGTCCACCGATTCAGGCGTGGTGTTCACGGCCTTGCGCGGTCCACGTGGCGTCGTGTAGCCAGTCGTGCCGATAAGGCCAGTCGTGTGGCCCGCGGCTCGCAGGATGGAATCGATTAGAAACGATACAGTCGTCTTGCCATTCGTACCGGTAACGCCGACCAGCTTGAGCGCACTTGCCGGATGATGGAAGAAATTCGCGGCGGCGGAGGCCAGGCCGCGTCGCGCCGAATCTTTTTTCAATTGCACCCAGATAGTGCTGCGCGGCGCATCGTTGGGGCGGACATCTTCACTCGCAACAGCAGTGGCGCCGCGCTCGATCGCATCCGAGATGAAGCGATTCCCATCCGCCTTCGATCCATGCAAAGCGAAGAACAGCGCACCGGGCTGCGCTTTCCGGCTGTCGCAGACTACGGCACAAATTTCGGAATCAAGCGAGCCTGCTATCGCGACCGTCCCGACACTATCGAGAATTTCCCTGAGCTTCATCGTAGGCGTTCGCTTTCCGGGTTTCGCCGGGGCGCCGCTCAGGTCATGCTGATCTTTGGCCATCGCTCTCAATCTCCGCCCCCTTGCGAATCCGCGGGGACGTACTTGCCCGGGCGGCCGAACCTCACTACAACGCGAGTACCGCGATTGACGCGTGCGCCAGCCTGCGGGGACTGATCTAATGCAAACCCGGTTCCAACGAGGACCGGGGTGAGGCCCAATTTGGAACAGGCTTCGGTTACGCCTCGGACGCTTTGGCCTGAAAGGCTCGGAACTGTGATCGCAGGTCCACCGCCGAATTCAACTGTTGGTGCTGCGCTGGGTGCCTCTGATTGGGCTTCGGCAACCGGCACCGGTGCAGCAGGGGAACCCTTCTGATGGCGGTGATCGCTGGCCGCCTGCAGTTGATCGCCGTCCTCGCTGGCATCGGGATTCGAGGCGTCGCGGCGCCGCGCGGCCATTTCGACGGCCGGAACGACGGGAATATCGTGTGGCGTATTCATGTACTGCAGCACCTGCTCGGCAACGCGGCGGAAGATCGGGCCCGCAACTTCGCCGCCGTGATGGGCGCCTATGGGCGAATCAAGAACCACCAGGATGGTCACGGCCGGGTCGCTCACCGGAGCGAATCCGACGAACGAAGTCACATATTTATCTGGTGAGTAGCGTCCCGTGGTGGGATCAATCTTCTGTGCCGTGCCAGATTTCCCGGCATCGGTCCAGCCATTCAAAGCGGCAGGCTTGCCGGTGCCTTCCAGAATCACGCCGGCCATCAACTCGCGCATGGTCGCGGCGATTCTCGAATCGAGGACGCGCCGAGGCGCAGGCTCCGAGTCCGACGCTCTTTCAATGCCAGTCGCCGGGCCGCTGCCGACGGATTTCAGCACGTGCGGCCGATAGAGCAATCCACCGTTGGCAATCGCCGAGATGACCGTAGTGGTTTGCACCGGCGTGACGCTGACTTCCTGACCGATGGCGATCGATCCGATCGAACTCGCCGTCCAGCGCTCGAGCGGCCGGAAAAGGCCGCGATTCTCGCCCGGGAGATCGATTCCCGTAAGCTCGCCGATGCCGAATTTGCGCGCGGTTTGGTAGAGATTCGACGCGCCGTCTCTGAGCGCAATTTTGATCGAACCAACGTCGCTTGAGTGTGCGAGAACATTCGCGACGGTGAGCGTGCCGAACGGGTGCCAATCGTGTATGAGGCGGCCGGCGACGACGATCGAGCCGTTCTGGCAATCGACGAGATCCGATGGATTCGCCACACCATTCTCGAAGGCGCTCGAAAGGGTAATGACCTTAAACGTCGAGCCCGGCTCATAGGCCGCAGCCACGGCGCGATTCATGCGCACGTCGTCTGGGAAATTCGAGGGATCGTTGGAGTCAAACGTGGGCCAATTGGCGAGCGCGAGAAGTTCGCCCGAATTCGGATCTTCGATCACGATCGAGCCGGACTTCGCCTGCGTATCGCTAATGGCCTCGGCGAGTTCCTTTTCGGCGATGTACTGGATATTTTCATCGAGAGTGAGCGTGACGTTTGCTCCCGGCTGGGCCGCCACCTCACTGCGATCCACGCCGCGGCGGCGCGCGTCTTTCGTCACGAGCGCCCGTCCCGGCTTGCCACGAATCAACTTATCGAGCGCGTATTCGATGCCGCCCTGTCCTTGCTGATCCATGTTCACGTAACCGATGACTTGAGAGGCGAGCGAACGTTGCGGATAAACGCGCTCAGGCTCCTTCTGCACGTAGATGCCTCGCAAATTCAGCGCTTCGATCCGCTCGGCAACTTCGGGAGTGAGCTTTCTCGCCAACACGGGAAACGGATGCGGCTCTGTGAGCTTCGCGCCGATCTCTTCAGGCGGCAAATTCAGAACGCGCGAAAGTAGATTCGCCACCATGTCGGGATCGTTGATTTCCGAGCTGTCGGCAAAGCAATAATCCACAGGCAGGCTGAGGGCGAGCTCGTGGCCATTGCGGTCGAAAATCGAGCCGCGCTTCGGAGTAGTCTCGCGAACGCGGAGTTGCTGGCGTTGCGCCTTGGAAAGATATTCGCTATAGCGGAAAAGCTGCAGGTATCCAAGCCGCGCTACGACTGCGCCCATCCATACAACGGCCAGTATAAAAACGACCAGCCATCGGACGCGGGGATTGCGCGGATCCATTTTTTTCCGGGGCTCCGGCGCTGCAAGATTGTGCCTCGGCCCGCCAAACTTCGGCGTTTCGGAACGGGCCGCAGGGCGTGTCATGGAAATCGAACTACGGCCGCGTTGCAGCAGACGGCGTACGAACTTGCGCGACCACGCCTTCGACGCTGCCCTGTGCCGGGGCCACCTGGCCGGGCACGGGCACGGAGAGCCCGAGTTGCTGCCGCGCAATGGCGTCAATGCGCATCGGCGAAGCCAGCGAAGCAACTTCAAGGCGCAATTGCTGATTCAATTCGGTCGCCTGCGTCTTTGCGGCCTGCAACTGCTCGAGCGAATAGCGGAGCTGGATACATTCGAAGTGCTGCCAGGCGTAAGTCAGCAGGCAAACGCCGAGCGCCGCGCCTCCGAGCATTTTTCGCCCCAGTTCGCGCCAGCGTTGCGGCGCGGCAGTTCGCACCAAGCGGGAATTATCAATACGCTTCAATGTGTAGTATTCGATCATGGCTGTCCGCCCCGCAGCTATGCAGCCGCGGCTTCCAACTTTTGCGCCACGCGCATCTTGGCGCTGCGCGCGCGCGGATTATCACGAATCTCATCGAGGGTGGGCTCGATGATCTTCTTCGTCAGGACTTGAAATTGGCCTTCGCGCGCGAGGCGCTGAAAGGCATGCTTCACTTGGCGGTCTTCCAGCGAGTGATAGCTGAGAATCACCCAGCGGCCGCCCGGAGATATAGTGGCAGGGGCCCGCGAAAGAAACTGCTCGAGTTCCTCCTCTTCTCGATTCACCGCAATCCGCAGCGCCAGAAACGTTTTTGTCGCGGGATGCAGTCTCTGCCTTCCCCTTGCTTTTCGAGCCCCTGCCACAACCGTTGCCAGGTGCGCGGTGTCGCGGATGGGCCGCGCGCGCGTTATCACCCTGGCGATTCTTCGTGAATCTCTCTCCTCGGCTTTCTGGTAGAGGAGATCGGCCAATTCCCTTTCCGGCCAGTGATTCACAATTTCGTCGGCGGTCAATGCCTGCTCGGGATCCATGCGCATATCGAGCGGCGCCGCATAGCGGAATGAAAATCCGCGCTCCGGTGTATCGAGTTCCAGGCTTGAAACTCCCAGATCGGCCAGCACGCCATCGAGCGGCGGCATTTGCTGCTGTCTTGCCACTTCGCCGATCTCGGAAAAACTCGCCTTCACCAGAGTTGCCTTCTTTCCAATTTCTTTGAGCCGTTCTTTGGTGATCGCCAGGGCCTGCGGGTCGCGGTCAATTCCGTACACGCGCCCCGTGGTCAGCCGCCTTGCAATTTCAACAAGATGGCCGCCGGTTCCGGTGGTGGCGTCGAGATAATTCCCCTCGGGCCGGATACACAGCCACTCCAGAACTTCCCTGAGCATTGCCGGCGTATGCAGCACGCTCAAAACTAGATGCCCAAGTCGTCGAGAGCCTTTTCGTCTTCCGTGGTAATCGGGTTGTTCTTCAGCCGATCCTGGAACCGCGCCTGGTTCCAGATGGTCAGGTGGTCGAGATCGCCGAGGACATTCACCTCGCCGCTGATTTGCGCTTCTTCGCGGAGAAGCGCGGGAACCAGGAGTCTGCCCTGGCTATCTATCTCAACTTCCTGGCCGTAATAATTCACGCGATCGAGGAATCTCTGCTTCGACCGGTTGTGCGAGGAGGCTCGCGCCAGTAGCGCTTCTTTCTCTTCCCAGACTTTCATCGGGAAGATCCACGCGTTGTGGCCCCCTTCGCTGGTTACGTAAAACTTCTCGCCCATTTCCCGTAACTCGCGCAGAAATGCCCGCGGGATTTTCAGCCGTCCCTTCGCGTCCACAGTTGCGGGATGGTTCCCCCGAAGCATTTGTTGATAAGCTCAAAGCGCCTGAGATCAGCCCTAAACATGCTTTGTGTTGGCCACTGCTAACCACTCTGTACCACTTTTGGCCACTGATAATAGCCAGACTCAGCGGCTTGTCAAGCGGAATCCGAAAGAATTCAAAAGATTTTTTGCGTAGGTGATTACCGCAGCCGCGCGCCCGGGATGCAGACCACTAGATATGGTGCGTCGGCGCTGAGGCTAGACGATTCGTAGTTGAATACGCGCCGAAATTCGATTTTGTACCGAAAGAGTTAACAGAATTTTTGCAGACGAGCTGCTTGAACGGAATTAACGCGCAGACCAGGCCCTTCCCATCGGTTCCCTATTTTGGATTCCGGGTCTACTGGGGCGGGAGCGGATTGCGGAGCTGATTCAAATCGCGAAGCGTCTGCTGCTCATCGGGCGAAAGCCCCTGCATGAAAGCCGGATCATTCAGTTTCGCCGCTCGTGCATCCGGCGTCAGGTCGCGAAGCACACGGAGGCGCCCCAAGAGAAGCTGCCGCCGCTCGACGGGCATGGCCTGCCAGCGAGGAAGCAGGTTGTTGCGAATATATTGCCGTTGCTGCGGCGAGAGGCTCTCAAAAAATTTCTCGCGGTCGATGATGGCGTTCTTCTGTTCCGGCGTCAGCCGGTTCCATTGCTCGAGGTTCTTGCGGATTTGCGCCTGGCGCTCCGGCGGCAAGCTCTTGAATCGCTCGTTATTCTCCATGAAGCGCTGCTGTTCTTCCGGCGAGCGATCGCGGAGCTGCTCGACCCATTTAGGAGGTAGACCCTCCATACTGCGGACATTGGGCTGGCCCTTCTGCGCCCCGGGCTTGGCGTCTTTCGACTTTGCGTCCTCCGCGGCGGCACGACGCGCCTGGCGATCGGCCCTGCGCTGGGCGGCAGCAGCCCGCAATGCTTGCGCGCGGTACCCCTGCGCATGGGCCGGTAGCGTAGGTAGCGCAAGCATCGCCACCAGACACAGCAGCCAGAATTTGAATGTGCGGCAAATCATTTAGATATGTCCGTCGTGACTCTTATCCTGCTGCTGATCCGGTTGCGTTTGGGTCTGTTGCGCAACAGGCAGTTCCGAGAGCGCGTCGAAATTCTTGACCACGTCGTAATTCTCGAGAACATCGAGATCCTTGATGACGCGGAAGTCCTGTTCGCTTTGCGCCGCGCCCGTCGTGGCCTCGGGAATTCCCGGCTCGAACCGCGCGGTCCACACCGACAGTGCCAGCAGGAACGCCAGAGAAAACGCCAGCCGCGGCGCGGGAACGATCCAACCAAACCAGCTCGCGCGCGGCTCACCGGCAATGCGCTGGCGCACATGCGCGTCAAATGCGCCGGAAGGCTCCAACCCGGGAAGCTCGTCGAGCACAACGGAGAGGCGGCGGAATTCCGCGATGCGCGTCTTGCAGGCCGGACATACGGCCGCATGAGCTTCCACTTGACGCTGTTCCGCGCTGCTGGCGCGCCCGTCGAGATAGGGAATCAGCGATTCCGCGATGCGTTCGCAATTCGTTTCGTATTTCATTGCAGCCTTCCCTTCCCGGCTTCGGCTGGGGCGGCCGGCGCGGGAGACGCCGCTAAACCTACAAGCGGCGCCAATTGAACCCGGAGCGTCTCGTATGCGCGAAAGAGCAGCGATTTAAGCGCCGCTTCCGAACACTCGAGAACTTTGGCGATTTCACAATAGTCCATTTCTTCGTATTTATGCAGCAACACGGCGATGCGTTGCTTCTCCGGCAACGCCTCGACGGCCCGGCGGATAATGACGGTCCGAGCGCGCTCGATCAGAATCTGATCCACGCGCAACTCGCGTGCCGGAAGCTCCATCACGGGCTGGTCGTCTTCGGCCCGCACATCGAGCGAAATTTCCATCTGCCGGTACCGCGTATCTCGAATGCGATTAAGCGCCAGATTCGTCGCGATGCGAAAGAGCCACGTGGTGAACTTGGCGCTTGCTTCGTAGCCGTGACGCGCGCGATAGAGGCGCAGAAAAACTTCCTGAGCCAAGTCTTCGGCCGTGGCCGAATCCCGCACCATGCGGTAGAGGAAATTGACCAGAGGGGTGCGATAGCGCTGGAGCAGATGCTCGAAGGACGCATCGTTCCCCGCTTTGGCTTCCAGCATCAGCTGGACATCGGACCTGGCCATAACAGCCACATCATATCTAACACGTTGGCAGCCATAAAGTTGCGTTCCTCGGGTTCGTGCTTATTGCCGATCTTGCGCTCACCACGGACCGATTTGCATCGGCCCGTCTAAGCGAGGCAGACAGCCGCAAATATAACGCTAAGCCTTGTAAATTCAATGCTTTAAGTGCGAGTCGGTCGTAGCGCCGGCAGCTTGCCGGCGTTTTTGTGTCGCCAGAGAGGGGCGATTCCAGCCGGGCGTAACGGTCAATAGCGTCAGGGCCCGAATCTAGAGGTGGAAGGCGAGCTTCAAGACCAGCATTGCGAGGACTCCGAGGAACACGAGCACGGGTAACCCGACCGCCGGTTCGCGGTTAACCTCGGGCATGAGATCCGACGCGGCTACGTAGATCGTGACGCCGGCCGAGAACGGTAGCGCTATGCTCACGGCGCCGCGGAGGACGTACATCAGGCCGACGCCGGCGATCGTGGCACCGCCCAGTACAACCGACGAGAGTAGGGCTACCCGGCGGCTTTGGCCACTGGCGAGAGTTAGAGACGCCACCGTCGATCCTTCGGGCAATTTGTGAAGGAAAACAGCAAGAAAAATTATGCCGCCGAGCCACGTCGAGACCAGTACGCCAGACGCGATCGCGACGCCATCGAAAAATGTGTGAATCACCAGGCCGAGCACTGCGGCGATTCCGGCATGTGCGGGAGCGAGCTCTTCGCTATGCGTTTCTTCACCGAAGTGAAAATGCGGCGCGACGGTGTGCTCGAAGAAATGAATCAGCAGATAGCCACCGAGCACCAGAAAGAAAACTTCGTCGGTCCGGCTGGCAAGCTTTAGCGATTCGGGAATCATCTCGAGAAAAGCGGTGGCGAGCATGAAGCCCGCTCCGAGAGCGATGAAATATTTTAGGTAGGCTCGCGACCACTGCCCGCGAACGATTGCCAGGCCTCCGATCACGTTCGCCGCGGCGGCAATCGCGCCGAGGAGCAGCGCCAGCAGAATGCGAGATGCGGCGATGTGCGTCATGGCGTGATCAGCCGGCGTGGCGGAAGAGAATCACGTCGCCGTCCTGCACGATGTACTCTTTGCCTTCGAGGCGCAGTTGTCCGCGTTCTTTCGCGGCGGCGAAACTGCCCGCGGCGAGCAGATCTTCCCAGCGCACGACTTCGGCCTTGATGA
Source organism: uncultured Acidobacteriota bacterium (assembly GCA_963812645.1). Lineage (GTDB taxonomy): Bacteria > Acidobacteriota > Terriglobia > Acidiferrales > UBA7541 > Palsa-147. The sequence continues at coordinate 1,396,391 of CAWEVU010000004.1, read as the reverse complement.
AATTCTTTTCGATGTCACTGTGAATCGCGCCCGCGGCTTTTTGCGCATTGAGGCCACGCTCGATGGTCCACGCGCGGCATTCCGGCTCACCGCAGGTGAGGAACGAAATCAGGCCGAGAAGGCGATACGTCGCCTGAATCAGCCGGTCGCGGCCGGATTCAGCCAGCCCATACGCCTTCATCATCTCCGCGGCTTCGGCGTCGTCGAGATCGGCGAGTTCGGCTTCGATCTTTCCGCAGAAAGGCACCACGGCGGTCTGCGCCTTCGTGGCGAGTTTTTCGAGTTTGTGTTTTTCGATCGCGCGATCGGCTTCTGTAGCTTCTTCGTCGCCCAGATTCAGAACGTAAAGCATCGGCTTGATGGTGAGAAACGTGAAGCCAGTGAGCGCCTTCATTTCTTCGGGCTTGAATTCAAGTTCGCGCAGCGGCTTTTCGGATTCGAGCGCCTGCTTGCAGGCAGTGAGCAGGCGATGTTCGAGCTCGAGATGCGGCTCTTTCTTTCGCTTCAAATCCTTCTCGAGGCGCTCGAGCCGCTTGGTGGCTTGTTCGAGATCGTTGAACATCAATTCGATTTCGACGTTGTCGATGTCGCGCATGGCGTTAATGCTGCCGGCGGGATGCGGCACGGTCGGATCATCGAAGAGCCGCACGACGTGGGCGAGCGCGTCGGCTTCGCGCAGCGGCACCAGAGACTGGGCATTCTTCTCGCGATCCTGTTGCATTCCGCCTACGTCCACGTATTCGATCGTGGCGTAAGTGATTTTCTTCGGCTTAAAGATCTCGGAGAGCTTGGCGACGCGCGCATCCGGCACTCGCGCGATGCCCACGTGCGCTTCGCCGGGCTTCATGCGCGCGTCCACGCGCGCGTGCGTCAGAATCCGGAACAAACTTGTCTTGCCGACCTGCGGTAATCCTATAATTCCTGTCTGCATAAACGTGTGATACTAGCACACGCACCGGAGGTTCCCCGTATGACCGCGTCAGTCGCGACCGCGCTCGCAAAGAAAAAACCGAAGCCCTATCCGTTCAATCATCTCGCCGCTGTTCGGCATTTGCGGCACTGCGATGAAAAATTCGAAGATCTGATCTCGCGCGTCGGCCGATTCCGGATGGAAATGGACACGCATCCGAGCCCGTATGAAGCGTTGATGGAAGCGATTGTGTACCAGCAACTGAATGGCAAAGCCGCCGCGACGATCTTCGGGCGCGTGAAGGATCGCGTTGGCGGCGGAAATATTCCCACACCCGCGCAAATTCTCGCCGCGTCCGATGCCACGCTGCGCGGCGCTGGACTTTCGCGCCAGAAACTCGCCGCGATTCGCGATCTCGCGCAAAAAACCGCGGACGGCACCGTGCCCAGCCTGGCAGAAGTCGAGCTTCTACCGGACGAGGAGATCGTCACGCGGCTCACGGCCGTGCGCGGCGTCGGCGTCTGGACCGTGCACATGATGCTAATCTTCCGCCTCGGCCGGCCCGATGTCCTGCCGACGCTCGATTACGGCGTGCAGCAGGGATTCAAGCTCGCATATCGCAAGCGCAAGTTGCCGAAACCAAAGGAGCTGCTAGCGTTCGGCGAGCGCTGGAAGCCCTATCGCAGCGTAGCAAGCTGGTATCTCTGGCAGGCCGTCCATCTCCATCGCACGAAGAAGGTCAACCCGAAAGCTCGGTAGCGCTGGCGTCCCCGCCGGCATCCGACGACCGCCGACTAGACCAAAAAGAACGCTCGTCCGCGGAAGAAAAAGCTGGCTCGAACTCTCGGGAGGCTCAACGAGGCGAAAAATTGCGCACGGTCAAAAATAACCCGGCTAGCCCGAGCAACAACACCGCGCCTTCAATCCGCACCGACATTTGGTGCAACCGATCGAATTCCACGCGCTGCGGATTGTCGCGCGGCGTCGCATCCACCGAAACCATCTCGCGCCGCAAGCCCGCCAGCCGGCTGGTAACAAACGCTTGCGAGTAATAAGTCAGCGCGATCATCAGCACCACCGCGATTGCCGCGGGGCGGGCGATCACCGCCACAGATCGCCGTTCCACTACCAGCGCCACCAGATAAACTAGCCCGGCGATGATCCCGATCCAATGCAGCCGTCCGAGCGCGAACCCGACCATCGTGCCGGCCTGATCGCGGCTCCCGAGCACGCCAAACGCCCCTGGCGCCACGACGAAGCTAAGGAAGATGATGCTGCCAACCCAAGTGCCTAGCGCGAAGATTTCAATAAATCGTAGAGTCGAGGTCATGTTTCCCGTCTCTGACCACTTCTTGAACACATCCAACCAATCATTGTGTCAGGTAGTCGCAGGAACAGTGGCAAAATAATTCGGGGCATGGTGGGCGATCAAGGACTTGAACCTTGGACCTCTCCCGTGTGAGGGGAGCGCTCTAACCAACTGAGCTAATCGCCCCGGAAGCGACATTAATTTTGTAGCAAAAGGCCGGACCAATTGCAAACCAAGACCAGCAACGCCGGCAGCCAGCTCGCGGAGCTGAAGAAATCAATTTCGCACGTCGTCAAGGGCAAAGAGGAAGTGATTCAGCTCGCGCTGACGACGCTGCTCGCGCGCGGCCATTTGCTGATTGAGGACGTCCCCGGCGTGGGCAAAACCACGCTGGCGCAGGCTCTGGCACGTTCGTTCCACTGCACCTTTCAACGCTTGCAATTCACTTCGGACATGCTGCCAAGCGACGTGATCGGCGTGAGCGTCTTCGATCCGGTGCGGCAGAATTTCGAATTCAAGCCGGGGCCAATTTTCGCAAACGTGGTGCTCGCCGATGAAATCAATCGCACGACGCCGAAAACGCAATCGGCGCTGCTCGAAGCTATGAGCGAGTCGCAAGTCACGGTGGACAATCACACGCATCCTTTGCCCGATCCTTTTCTCGTCGTCGCAACGCAAAATCCCATCGAGCATCATGGCACCTATCCCCTGCCCGAATCGCAGCTCGATCGCTTTCTGATGCGCATCCGCATGGGCTACCCCTCGCGCGCCAGCGAGAAAGAAATCATCCGCAACGGCAGCAGCTCCTCTCCGGCGGAATCGATCACCGCCGCGATGGACGCCGCGGACGTGCTGGCGATGCAGGAATCCGTGAAGCAAATTAAAGTGGAAGAGAGCCTGCTCGATTACGCGCTCGAAATTGTCGAGCGCACGCGCAATTCCGAGCAATTGAGCCTCGGCGTCAGCCCGCGCGGCGCCGTGATGCTGCATCGCGCCGCTCAGGCACGTGCGTTTCTCGAAGGCCGCGATTATTGCCTGCCCGATGATTTCAAGCGGCTCATCCTCCCGGTCTTCTCGCATCGCGTGGTGGTCAGTTCGCGCTATGTCTCGACGCAGCGAAAATCCGCGCAGGCCGAAGCCATCCTCGAAGAAATTCTCGAAACCACGCGCGTCCCACTCTGATGTCCGATTCATTCGTCGCACGCATCTGGCGCGAGCGCGATCGCCCCGGCTGGCGCTTGTTCGGCGTGTCCATGGCTACGCTGGCTGTGGCCATGGTACTGGCGCTTTTTTCCGCAGCCGTCGCGCAAGAGGGACGCATAAAACTGGCTACAGGCACAGCGTTCGCTGCACTCGCGCTGGCCGGTTGGGTGGCCGTTTCCTTCGTGCCGGCGCTCGCGCGGCGCACCAGCTTGCGCTGGCTCGTCTATCAAATCGATTACAAGCTGACGCGCGAAGGCATCGTCTATCTCGCCGTGATTTTGGTTCTCGTGCTCGCCGCGGTGAATACCGGCAATAACTTGCTGTTTCTGGTCCTCGGTTGCCTGCTCGCGGGAATTCTGATTTCCGGCGTGCTTTCGCGCGCAGTGTTGACGGGAATCGAGCTGCGGCTCGAACTTCCCGAGCGGCTGTTCGCCGAGCAGCCCGTGCTGGCAACGATCGAGATCCGCAACGAAAAGGAAATCTGGCCGTCGCTTTCGCTGCGAGTGGAAGGCGAAGGCAAGGACAAGCGCGCCGCTGAAATTCTCGTCCAGCCGGTTTATTTCCCGTATATCGCACGGCGCAGCTCGGCGCGCCAGAAAGTGCAGCTTGTCTTTCCGCGGCGCGGAGTCTACCGCCAGGATGCTTTTTCCATTCGCACGAAATTTCCTTTCGGGTTGTTTGAAAAAGGCCGTCGCGTGGATTCTCCAGTCGAGGTGGTGGTCTATCCGCATATCGAGCCGGCCGAACAGACGTACGAGATTTTGCCGCTGATCAGCGGAGAAATGGCCAGCTTTTATCGCGGGCGCGGCCACGATCTTCACTCGATCCGCCAATACCAGCCGCAGGATAGCGCGCGCTTTGTGGATTGGAAAATTTCGGCGAAGACAGGCTCACTGAAGGTGCGTGAATATTCCCGCGAGGACGAGCGCCGGCTGATGCTCGTGCTCGATCCGCTGGTCGGGCCGCCGCGCGCGAATCTCGGAAAGCTCGGCGAGGCCGAACATTCGGAACACTTCGAGCGCGCAGTGTCGCTGGCTGCGAGCATCGCGTGGCATTTTCAGGAGATTAATGCCGTGATGCAATTTCGGACCGACCGAATGGTGACGCCGATGGCGCCAGCCGGAGAGATCATTTACGAAATTTTGCGCGAACTGGCGTTCATCCAACCGGATGCGTCAGAGAGCGGCGGAAACTTCTTGGATGAATTGTCAGCCGAGACAGAGGTTTTCAAGATTGTGCTAACGCGCCGCGAGCAGCGCTCGATTCCATCGCAGTTGTGGTCGTCCTCGTATTTCATCTTCTTCGATTCGATTTAAGTAGCGTCGGCGTCCCTGCCGGCATCTTACGAGCTCAAGTGCACGCCAGAACTCCACTCCAGCGCGGACCGACCACATTAGCGACAGCTCGCTCCACAGACGATCGCCTTTCTAACCGCAGGCTCGCTCGCCGGATGCCAGCAGGGACGCCGGCGGTACCAACACTGTGCGACAATGGCGCGCGACGCTCATGTCGCTCACACCGAAGTCCATTCGCGCGTTTCGAAACAGGCTGCTCGCGTGGTTCCGCGCGAACCGGCGCGTGCATCCCTGGCGCCGGGATCGCGATCCTTACCGCGTGTGGCTGGCTGAAGTGATGCTGCAACAGACCCGCATCGCGGCGGCAATTCCCTACTATGAGAAGTTTCTGTCGCGGTTTCCGACCGTTGGATCGATCGCGCTAGCGCCCGAGCAGGAAGTGCTGCGCCTCTGGGCCGGACTCGGCTATTACAGCCGCGCGAGAAATCTGCAGCGAGCCGCGCGAGAAATCGTGGCGAAGCACAGCGGCAAGTTTCCGGACGATTTCGCCGCCGCGATCGCCTTGCCTGGAATTGGCCGCTACACCGCAGCAGCCGTGATCAGCATCGCGTTCGATGCGCCTCACGCGGTGCTCGATGGCAACGTAGCGCGCGTCCTGGCACGCCTCAACGCCATTCGCGGCGACCTGCGCGCGCCGCAGCGCTGGAAGAACTTCGAAGCCGCGGCGCAAACGCTCCTCGCTCCGAAAGCTGCAGGCGATTGGAATCAGGCGATGATGGAACTGGGCGAGACGATCTGTACGCCGAAGTCGCCGCAATGCGGCGCGTGCCCGGTCGCGCGCTGGTGCGAAGCGCGCAAGCGCGGCCTCGTCAACGCGATTCCTGCGCCGCGGAAGAAGCCGCCGAGTGTCAGACAGCGCATCGCCGCCGCCGTGCTTCTCGATTCGCGCGGGCGAACGCTTCTCGTCCGCGACCCCGGCGCGCACGACGGCGTACTCTTCTCGCGCATGTGGCAATTCCCTGCCGTGCAATTCGCAAAGAATCCGGCGGCCGCGCTATCGGATCATTTGCGCGCAGAATTGCGCATCGATCCGCCGCCGCTGACGGAGCTGCCGCACGCGAAGCACGGCGTGACATTTCGAAATATCACGCTAGTGCCATTCTGCGCTCGCGTCGCAACACTGCCGATTCTCCAGCGCTCGCGCCGCCTTCCGCTGGCCGACATCGCCCGCGTGCCGGTATCCAGCGCAACGAGAAAAATTGCGCAGGCCGCGCTGGCACACACTTCCTAACATTCAGCTCAGTCAGATTTAGGACGGAAAAAAGAAAGCGGGCGACGCCTCCACGCGCCGCCCGCTTCGGGGGTCGGGCACCTACGTACAACACCGCAGTACAGAATTTCGTCGCTACTCAGACGGCGGCGCAGGAGCACCAGCCGGCGGCGGTCCGCCCCAGCCTCGATGATGTCCTCCGCCCTGCTTTACCGTGTAGTCGGCCGGAACTTGGAACAGCGATGACGCGGGTTCCGTCCGGCTGATGTTGGTCAATGTAAATGTCGAAGTTCCCCAGCGCGGATCGCTGTGCTTCGACATCACCACGGTCTGCAGATCAGCCGAATACCAGCGCTCGGTCACAATTTGCAGCGGCTTGTCGTTGCCGATCTGGCCGGCCGGAATGGTCCGCGTGGTGCGCGTACCAGTAGCAGACACGCCTTCGATGGTCTGCGTTCCAAGCGATTCCTTGGTCACGTTCGCCGAATCGCCGTGCGTGCGCTTTTCACCCGTCGCATCGGGCGAGCCCGCGCCGCCGTGCATGTGCGCCGGCATCTGCCGCGCCGTCTTGGTGGAAGGATCGAGAACGAAATGCGTTCCCGCCACCGGATCGTGAATCATCACGAATTGGCCGGACTTGTGCGCCACGGCCACGGGCCCGATGCCGGAGAGCGTCTGCTCGTACCGCGTGCGTCCCTGGCTATCGCGGGAGATCGTGCCCGGCGACTTGCGGTCGATGTGCGTTCCGTCGGCCAGAGTCTGCGTCGTTTCAACGCTCGACTGAGCGGAGAACGGCGCGCCCTTCACCACCTGATGCATCCCGCCTCCCATCTCCACGCCGAGAATCTCGGCCTCGGGCGGAGGCGGCGGTGGCGGCGCGTCTTGCGCGTGGACCAGAAGCACCGCGCCGAACAAGAATGCGCCGATGCTTCCCGCTAGAAGTGCTGACATTTTCCGATTCATCTTTGATCCTCCTACTTTCCTTCCGGTGATGTTTTCCAAACCAACTAAAATCGCTACTGCGCTCGGACCAGGCGGACGGCCCGCGGCATCCCGTCTTCGCCCAAAACGAAATCCGCAAGAACATTCGCATCGCGGCCGTCGGAGCTGACCGGCAATCCGAAACTCGCCAGCGCCGAGAGCGGCAAAGATACGCGCACGATAGTCTGATCCTCGGAAACGGCCGCGCCGTCCGCGGAGGGCAGCGACACATACGATGTCGCGTATTCCGCGTCCGCATCCTGCGTTGCAGCGCTCGTATCCGCCGAAGTGTCCGCGTTCGTTGCCGCCGACGCAACCTGCGCCGCCGCTTGCGGGCTTTGCGCGGGCGCGCCCGCACTGGAAGGCGTACCGCCCGGCGAATTGGCCCGCTTCCATTGCAAAATTTCAGGCTTGAGAAGCGCGATCGAGAGCAAAGCCGCAGCCGCCAATCCCGCGATTCCGCCGATAGCCCAGCGCGTCGCGCGCGGCGAGCGCATTGCAACGGCCGCATGCCGTTGCCGCATCTCGCGGCGCAGGAATTCCTCCACGCGCGCCGGCGCATCCGCGCCCGCCGCATTCGAAGCCAGCAAACGCAGCGCCGCACTCAACTCGCGCGCCATCACCAGTTCTTCATCGCAGTGCAGGCAAGCATCCGCATGAGCCAACGCCTTCTGCCGCGTGGCCTCGTCCAGCCCTTCGTTTCGGGCCAGGTCGGAAGCAAGTTCGCTGAATTCCGCGCAGGTCATAAACGATCCTTCAATTGTTCCCGCGGCCGCGAGCAGCCGCCGTCGGCGTCGCTTGCCGCAGTTCGAAAAGCTTCGCGGCCAGCAGCGTTCGCGCGCGATGCAGCCGCGAACGAACCGTTCCGATCGCGCATCCCAGCGCGGCCGCCGCTTCCTCGTAGCTCATCTCTTGCAGGTCACAAAGCACCACAACTTCGCGGTAATGCCCCGGCAGGCTCAGCACCGCCTCGCGCACATGCTCAATCGTTTGTTTCCGCGCAAGATCAACAGGCGGAACGGAAATGGCATGGTGGCCGTTGCCCGCAGCCTTCGCTTGCAAATCGCGCGAAGCATCACCCGGCTCAGGAAACGGCACCAGCACGCGGTCCTTCTCCAGCCTTCGCAACACCTGATTGCGCGCGATGCCGAAGAGATAAGCGGACGCAGTTCCCAGCGCCGGATCGAACCGGCTGGCATCCCGAATCACACTCATGAACGATTCTTGCGTCACGTCTTCCGCCACCGATGCGCTCCCGCTCATGTGCAGCGCGAAGCGGTAAATGCGGCCTTGCCACCGCCGGTAGAAGCACACAAACGCATCGTCTTCACCGGCGATGATTCGCCGCAGCAGGTCGTCATCTGAGTATTCGGGTTCCCGCAGCATCTACCTGATTAGGACGAACCCTGCCGCTTCTCGTTACGTATTAACCCAGCGAGTTCTGAAGGTTCCACAATCATCGAGCTTTGCTGCTCGGGAGCGACCTAAACTTCTCTGCTTCATGTCCGCCACCGAACAGCGCTTGGCACATTTGAACATAGGTAAGCTCCTAAAGTTCGGCTCTCAGCCAGCTATCTCCATTCGTTTCTTCAGTTTACCAGAGCCGAACGTTTGGTTAAGCCCGTGCGTATCTAGTGCCGCGGACTGCCGCGAAGTCTAATCGATTCGCCGCCAATCGAACTGGAGGACAGTAAATGACCTCTCTGCCTCAAGACTTTCGTTATGGCGTTCGAATGATTCGAAAATCACCGGGCTTCGCCGCGATCGCAATCCTCGTTCTCGCCCTCGGCATTGGAGCCAACACCGCAATCTTCAGCGTCGTAAATGGCGTGCTTCTGCGCCCGCTTCCCTACCCCGAGCCCGAACGCCTCGTACGCATCTGGCACACTCCGCCGCCGCAGAATTTTCCCGGAATAGAGCGCTTCTCCGTATCAGCCGCAAATTTCGTCGATTGGAAAGCGCAAAGCAAATCCTTCGATGGAATGGCGATGTACAGTTTCAATCATGCGGACATGACCGGCGGTGGCAAGCCCGACGTAGTTCGCCTCGCGCGCGTCACCGACGGTTTCTTCGCTGTCTTCGGCATGCAGCCGCTCGTCGGGAGAATCTTCACGGTGGACGAAGATCGAGCTGGACGCGGGCGAGCGGTGATCCTCAGCTATCCATTCTGGAAGGCACAGTTCGGCGGGGATCAAAACGTCATCGGTCGCACGGTCAATTTCGACGGCGAGACTTACTCCATCGTCGGCGTCGCTCCCGCAAACTTTCGCTATCCGGAATGGGCGCAAATGTGGGAGCCAATGGCTTGGACGGATCAAGAAAAGGCGGTTCGCGGCGAACATCACTCAGTGGTCGTCGCGCGGCTGAAGCGCGGCGTGGCGCTGAAGCAAGCGCAGGCTGAGATGAGCGCGATTTCGGGGCGTCTCGCCGATCAATACCCCGCCGACGATAAAGGCTGGGGCGCGATCGTGATTCCGCTGCATGCCGACATGGTCGGCGATGTTCGCCCCGCGCTGCTGATTCTCCTCGGCGCCGTCGGGTTCGTACTGCTCATCGCCTGCGCCAACGTCGCGAATCTGCTCCTCGCAAAAACTCTTGTACGCCAAAAGGAAGCCGCCATCCGCGCGGTGCTCGGCGCCAGCGGCCGCCGGATCGTGCGACAGATTTTGGTGGAAACGATTCTCCTCGCCATCGCCGGCGGCGTTCTAGGCTTCGTCGTCGCGCATTTTGGCGTTTCGGCCATCGCCGCCTTCTTCGGCGAAAATCTGCCGCAGAACATGAACATCTCACCGGACTTTTGGGTGCTTGCCTTCACAATCCTGGTCTCCGTCGCCACGGGTATCGTCGCCGGCCTCCTCCCAGCCTGGCGGTTGACGAAGACGAACTTGAACGAAGCACTGAAGTCGGGCCTGGGCCGCACCGACGCCGACACCAGCGGAAACCGCGCGCGCGCCATTCTGGTTGTCTCCGAGGTCGCGCTCTCCTTGATTCTTCTCGCCGGGGCCGGATTGCTGATTCGCAGCTTGTGGAATTTGCGACGCGTGAATCCAGGTCTCGATCCCCACAACGTGCTCACCATGTCCCTGCCCGTCACGACAAAACGATTGCCGACTCCCGCGGCGCAAGCTGAATTTTTCGAAGATGTGCTGGCGCGCCTGCGCGCTCTCCCCGGCGTAGAATCTGCCGCGGCCATAGACAACATGCCGCTCTCCGGCGAAGGCGGCTCCATTCAACCCGTGCAGATCGAAGGCCGGCCCGTCGTGCAAATGGCGGATCAGCCGGAAGTCGCCGTGCGCTTGATCAGCTCAGGATTTATTCACACTATGCGCATCCCGCTGATTGCCGGCCGCGAATTCAATGATTCGGACACGCCCGGCGGGCTAGGCGTCGTGCTCGTCAGCCAGGCAATGGCGCGGCAATTCTGGCCGAATGAGAGCGCCATCGGGAAGCGGCTCACGCCAACGTTTTCTCCCGACGGCCCGCGCGAAATCATCGGCGTCGTCGGCGATGTAAAGCAGGACGGCCTGGACACTATTGATCCAGTCGCAACCCTCTATCTCCCGCTGAGCCAGCTGACCACTCCAAAGGGCGTCACCTGGCATGCTTTCTCCCTCGCCTTCGCGCTGCGCACAGACGTGCCTCCCGCGGATTCGACTTCCGCCGTAATCAACGCCGTCCATGAATTTAGTCCCGAACAATCCGTCCAAGAAATCGCCACCATGGATCAACTGATCGCCACTTCGCTCACGCCGCAGAAATTTAATATGCTCATGCTCGCTTCTTTCGCGGGACTGGCGTTGCTTCTCGCAGCTGTTGGAATTTACAGCGTGCTTTCCTACGCGGTCCGCCGCCGCACGCGCGAAATCGGCATTCGCATGGCCCTCGGCGCGCAAGTCCGCGACGTGCTACAGCTAGTAGTCGCCGACGGCATGAAGCCCACGCTACTCGGCGTAGCTATCGGAATTGCGGGCGCGCTGGCCCTCAACCGAGTCGTAGCAAGGTTAATTTATGGTGTGAGTCCCACGGATCCTGCAACGTTAGCAGCGGTAGCACTCCTCCTGGCGACGGTTGCGTTTCTCGCGAGTGTCATTCCCGCAATTCGCGCCACGAAGGTAGAGACAATGACCGCTCTGCACGAAGAGTAGCGGAGGGTCTTTTTACCCTCAGGCCCCTTACCGGAGCCGAAGGGCAGACCCTCCCGCTTTCTTGCCCTGAGCGAAGCCGAAGGGTCGGCCCCGCCTTTCGCCCCCGCGCGTTCACTTCTCCCCAATCAAATACCGGCAACCCCGCAACCCCATCCGCGCCGAATGTACCGTCCCGGCCGGTACATCACACCGCTCGCCAGCCCGATAATTCTTGCTCCTGCCGTCCATCGTCAAGGTCATCTCACCCGCCAAGATAAAATGCGCCGTCTCGCTAGCATGTGTATGGTCCGGATAAAACGCCTCCGGCCCATCCTGCCACACAAACGTATTCCCAAATCCGTCCGCGCGTAGCTGCTCGGTTAATTTTTTCTCATCCATGCCGATATCAAATCATATTCAGTCGCTGGTTGTCGCGGCCGGGCTTGACCCGCTCGCGGGTGTCTCGTAATTTAGAGCCGAAGCAAGCTCCGCGCAATTGGAGCGGACTATTACAACCGTGTAAACGTCCTCGATTCCTCGCCGCAGAGGAGACAACGATGCAAGAGTTCGATCCGCACGTTCTCGACGAAAAGCCCATCCCGCCGCCCGCAGAATTCTCGAAGAAGGCGCGCGTGCGCTCGATGGAAGAATACGAAGAGATGTGCGCCAAGGCCGCGGAAAATCCCGAGGCTTTCTGGGGCGAAGAGGCCAAGAATCTCGACTGGTTCGAGCCGCCGACGAAAACTCTCGAATGGGAAATGCCGCACGCGAAGTGGTTCGTCGGCGGCAAGCTGAACGTCGCGCATAACTGCCTCGATCGCCATCTCGAAAAAAACGGCAACAAGCCCGCCCTTCTTTGGGAAGCCGAAGACGGCGCCACGCTGCAATTGACGTACGCCGAGCTACACGAGCGCGTCTGCAAATTCGCCAACGTGCTGCTCTCGCTGGGAGTAAAGCCCACAGATTGCGTCGCGATCTACATGCCCATGATTCCGGAATTGCCGATCGCCATGCTCGCCTGCGCTCGCGTTGGCGCGGTGCATTCGGTCGTGTTCGGCGGATTCAGCGCCGTCGCTCTCGCCGATCGTATTGCCGACGCCAAATCGAAAATACTCATCACTGCCGACGGTGGCTATCGCCGCGGAAAAGTTGTTCCGCTCAAAGAGACTGCCGACGTCGCGCTCGAAAAATGCTCAACGATTGAGAAATCCATAGTCGTCCGCCGCACCGGCGAAAAAGTCGGCTGGAAAGAGGGCCGCGATCTCTGGTGGCACGATCTCGTTGAAAAAATACCCAGCGAATGCCCCGCCCCGGCCTTCGATTCCGAGCATCCGCTCTATATCCTCTACACCTCCGGTACGACCGGCAAACCGAAGGGCGTCCTGCATACTTCCGCCGGCTACTTGCTGCAAACGCAATGGAGCACGCGCCTGGTCTTCGATCTTCGCGATGACGACGTCTATTGGTGCACCGCCGACATCGGCTGGGTCACCGGCCACAGCTACATCGTCTACGGCCCGCTCGCAAATGCCGCGAGCATCGTGATGTATGAAGGGGCGCCGGATTTTCCGCGCCGCGATCGCTTCTGGGACATCATCGAGCGCTACAAAGTCTCGATTTTCTACAGCTCCGCCACCGCCGTCCGCGCTTTCATGGCCTGGGGAATGGAATGGCTCGACCAGCACGACCTCAGCTCACTGCGCCTGCTCGGCACAGTCGGCGAGCCAATCAATCCCGCTGCATGGAAATGGTATTCCTCGGCAATCGGCAAGGATCGCTGCCCGATCGTTGATACCTGGTGGCAAACGGAAACCGGCTCGATTCTGATTTCGCCGCTGCCGGGCGCGACGCCGACAAAACCCGGCTGCGCCACGTGTCCCCTGCCCGGCGTCGCCGCCCGCGTGGTCACCATGCAAGGCAAACCCGTGAAGGCCGGCGAAACCGGCTATCTCATCATCGAGCGCCCGTGGCCTTCGATGCTGCGCACCATCTACGGCGACGACGAACGCTTCCGCCGCGATTACTGGAGCCGCATCCCGAACGTCTACTTCACCGGCGACGCCGCTCAGTGCGACAAAGACGGCTACATCTGGGTCCTAGGCCGCGTGGACGATGTAATCAAAGTCGCCGGCCATCGCCTCAGCTCCATGGAAATCGAAAGCGCTCTGGTAAGCCATCCCGCAGTAGCCGAAGCAGCAGTAGTCGCGCGCCCCGATGACATCAAAGGCGAAGCCATCGTCACCTTCGTAACGCTCCGCGCCGGCCAGATCCCGTCGCGCGAGCTACAAATCGCCCTCATCGAGCACGTTGCCGTAACGATCGGCACAATCGCCCGCCCCGCAGAAGTCCGCTTCGCCGATCTCCTCCCCAAAACGCGCAGCGGCAAAATCATGCGCCGCCTATTGCGCGAGCTAGCCCAAAAAGGCGGGATCTCAGGAGACACCACGACACTAGAGGATCTATCAGTAATCGAAAAACTAGCCAAAGCCAAAGGCCACGACGAAGAGTAGCTTTTCTCTGCGCACTCTGCGTCTCTGCGGTAGTGCACTTTCCTATTTCGGCGCAAACATTTTCGCCGCCGTGCGCGTCACAAATCTCCGCGGCACGAGACGCTCCGCATGAGCACTCGCATAATTCGCAAATCCAGAAATCACGTAACTCTTCCCCGCCGCCAAGGCCTCCAGCCCCACGCGCGCCACCTTTTCCGCCGTCTCCTGCTTCCTCTTCAAATGATCCGGCTGGCCAGCAACTTGATGGAATTCCGTAGTAGTCGAGCCGGGGCAAAGCGCGCAAACGCGGACGCCGTACTGTCGCACCTCTTCAGCCAGCCCCTCGGCAAACAACAAATCGAACGCCTTCGAAGCCGCGTACACCGAAATGTAAGGCACCGCCTGAAACGAAGCCGTCGAAGCGAGAATCAGAATGTCCCCACGGCGCCGCTGCACCATCGCCGGCAAATAAAGATGCGTCAACTGCACCACCGCGGCACAGTTCACCTGCACCATGCCAAGCTGCGGCTCGAGCGGCTCGCTGCTAAACGCGCCGTAGTGCCCGAATCCCGCATTGTTGATCAGCAAATCGACGTCGATCCTCTTGCCCGCAGTGAACGCAAAAATCTCCCCCGGCGCCGAGGGCCGCTCCAAATCAGCCGCCACAATCTCGACCTGAATCTTATTCGCAGCCGTCAATTCCGTCGCAAGCTTCTCGAGCCTCTCGCGCCGCCGCGCCGTCAAAATCAAATTCGTCCCGCCCGCCGCCAGCAATCGCGCCAGCGCCGTCCCAATCCCCGCGCTAGCTCCGGTAACAACCGCCCATTTCCCCCGCCATCTCTCGCTCATCAAAGGCCTCCAAATCTGAGGCCCAATCAAATCACAGCCACAAAGAAATGAACAGTCGCCGCAACGGATTCGTCAAGTATCGCCGGCTGCCAGCCGGCGTTTTTGTGTGGCGGTCTCCGGCGCGACGCCAAGGGCAGGGGTTCGGGGGGAGTCGATTAAAGCGAGCTGAACTTCAACCAAAGCGGTTCCCGCCACCAATCTTCAGATCCGCCGGCCATGGACGACGCTCCGTTCGCACAAAATCGCCGGCAAGCTGCCGGCGCTACGAACTTCTGTCTTAAATTGAACCAAGGGGGAAACTTCGGATTATTCTGTCGGAATGAATGCTACAGCCTGATCCCTCGCGCCTGAAACAAAGCCTTTCGCGCCACAAACGCTTCCCGCATCCACTGCGTCAATTCCTTCACGTATTTCAACGACTGCCGCGCCCAATCAAAATCCGTCGCCAGTGTTCCCAATCCCAGCGCGACCATCAGAAATCCAGGCATCGGCGTCGGAATCGCCACGATGCCCAACACCAGCAGCGCGAATCCAAACGAAATTCGCGCAAATCGTCTCGCCTGTTGCATGGTCCGGAAGATCATGATTTTCTCTGCGCCGCCTCGCGCCATAGGTATCGACAAAAATCATTCGATACATGAATCTCTCGCGCAACCCCGCCGCACTCCACCGCGCGATTTCGAAAGCACGTTCGTGGCCACGAGCTCCCGCACTTGCCTCCTCCTTAGTGACTGCTGATAATGGAATTCGCTCGCGCGCACTTCTCCGCCGCGCTCGCCGCATTTCTAGATTGGGAACTTTCTACACAGGTGAGGACAAGATGGAACTACAGGAAATTCCTCTTCAAATCCCCGAAGGCGCGAATCTGATCCTCGGCCAGGCCCACTTCATCAAAACCGCCGAAGATCTCTACGAAGTGATGATGAACACCGTCCCCGGCGCAAAATTTGCCGTGGCCTTCTGCGAAGCCTCAGGCCCCTGCCTCATCCGCGTCGAATCCAACGACGACGAACTTCGCCGCGCCGCCATCTCAAACGCCGAATCCATCGCCGCCGGCCACATCTTCGTCCTGCTCATCCGTCAGGCCTTCCCCATCAACGTCCTCGGCCGCATCCGCGACTGCTTCGAAGTCTGCAACATCTTCTGCGCCACAGCCAATCCAGTCGCCGCCATCGTAGGCCAGACCGCCCACGGCCGCGGCGTCCTAGGCGTTATCGACGGCGCCCCGCCCAAAGGCGTCGAAACCCCCGAAGACGCCAACTCCCGCCACGCCCTAGTCCGCAAATTCGGCTACAAGCTCTGATTCTGATGACGCTTCACGTGATAACAAGAATTGACATTTTTCGTTATACGTAGGATTCTGAGGCTGAGGCCACGCCTTATGAATGTATCCCTAACCCCTCAACTCGAGCGGCTGATCTCCCGAAAAGTGAAGACCGGCCGTTACACCTCGGCGTCCGAGGTCGTGCGTGAGGCTCTTCGCCTTTTGGAAGAGCAAGACCGCCTCCGGCAGAAGCAGCTCTCTGCACTTGAGCTTAAAATTGACCGCGGGCTCGGCCAATTGGAGCGCGGCGAAGGAATTCCGGGGGATCAGGCACGCGCGCAATTGCGTCGCACGCGCAGTAAGTAGCCCGATGGCTGCGTACCTGCTCGCTCCGGAAGCCTTGAGCGACCTCCAAAGCATCTGGGACTTCATCGCCGCTGACAGTCAAGCTGCAGCGGACCGGCAAATCGACGAGCTCTTTTCGGCATTCGAGAAGCTCGCGCGATGGCCGAGGAAGGGCCACTTCCGTCGCGACCTTACAAATCGTCAAGTACGGTTTTGGCCGATCGGGTCCTACCTGATTGTCTATCGTGATGCGACGGCGCCGCTGCAAGTCGTCGCGATTCTTCACGCCGCTCGAGACATCCCTGCGCTCGTCCAAGAGAGGTAAATTCCTAAAAGACGCCGCGTCTCGCACAGGCCGGTACTTCCCTCTCTAATTAAAGCTTTGTATACTCCCTTTCAGCTCGCCGGTCCTGAAGCACGCCCGGCGGCGCGCTATCAAAGGAAGCCCTATGCACATTCGCAAACCCGCTTTGGCCCTTCTGCTTTTACTGCTCTCCGGCGCCTTCTCCGCGCGCGCAACCTCGGATCAAACCGCGCCGCCGTCTCCCGTTCTCGCTGCGATGCGGGCGGAGTTGCAGCGCTCCATGACGAACTTGAAGTCGCAGCCCATGGCGCCGTACTTCCTCAGCTACGAGATCACCGAAAAGCATTCGGTCTCCGTGCAAAGCGCGTTCGGCGCGCTGACCGCCAGCACCGAGGATCGCAGCCGCCTCCTCGACGTCGATCTACGCGTTGGCGATCCCGCCTTCGACAACACCCACCCCATTCGCGGCGGAATGCCGAGCTTCGATTTCAGCGATCGCTTCTCCTACACGCAAATCCCGCTCGAAGACGCTCCCGATCCCATCCGCCAAATCCTGTGGTACGAGACCGACAAGAAGTACAAGCAAGCGCTCGAGCACTACACGCGCGCGAAAGCAAACTCCGAAGTGAAGGTCGCGCCCGAAGATGCCTCGGGCGATTTCTCGAAAGAGCCGCCGGAGAAATACTCGGAGCCGACGCGAGAGGCCACTGCGGATCGCAGCAACTGGGAAGAGAAAATCCGCAGCTACACCGCGCCATTCGCCGCCGCACAGGGAATGTACGAAGGCGAAGCCAGCCTTAGCCTCGAAAGCGAGACGCGCTGGTACGTCAATAGCGACGGCTCCGAGTTGCAAACATCTTCCGCCTACTATCGCCTCTTGATCACCGCCTATACGAAGGCCGATGACGGTATGGAGCTCCCGCGATACGAATCCTTCCTCGCGTTCACGCCCGAAGGCCTGCCCGATGACGCCACGGTCATGAAATCCGTGGACAAAATGATTGCGGACCTCGCCGCCCTGCGGAAAGCGCCGATCGTCGATCCCTTCACCGGCCCGGCCATTCTTTCCGGCCGCGCCAGCGGCGTTTTCTTCCATGAAGTTTTCGGCCACCGCATCGAGGGCCATCGCCAAAAGGACGAAGACGAAGCGCAAACCTTCAAGAAAAAAGTCGGCGAGAAAATTCTTCCCGATTCCTTCTCCGTCTATTTCGACCCCACGCAGCGCCGCATCGGCGAGACGGAACTCGCCGGCTACTACCTCTATGACAATCAGGGCGTGAAAGCCCGCCGCGTAGACGTGGTGAAGAATGGCGTGTTCGAGAATTTCCTGATGTCGCGCTCGCCCATCGCCGGCTTCGAGCACTCCAATGGCCACGGCCGCAACGAGCCGGGACTCGCCGCCGTCGCTCGCCAGTCCAATCTTGTCGTTAGCACTTCCCAGCCCGTCTCTCGCGACGCCCTGAAAAAGATGCTCATCGATCAAATCAAGCAGCAGAACAAGCCCTTCGGCCTGCTCTTCGACGACATCGAGGGCGGCTTCACCATCACCCAGCGCTTCATTCCCAACGCCTTCAATGTAATCCCCGTCATGGTCTATCGCGTCTATCCTGACGGCCGCGAAGAACTCGTCCGCGGCGTGGATTTAATCGGCACGCCGCTAATCGTTTTCAGCAAAGTCGTCGCCGCCGACGATGACGTCCGCGTCTTCAACGGCGTCTGCGGCGCTGAATCCGGCTGGGTTCCCGTCTCCGCATCTTCGCCCGATATTCTGATCTCGCAAATCGAAGTCCAGAAGAAGGAAAAATCGCAGGAGCGCGCGCCCATTTTACCCGCGCCCAGCGAGAACCACGCGGGAGCAGCCAAGCCATGAAAAACTCGCTCATAGCCCGCGTGGCGCCTCTTGCAATCACCCTGGTCTGCATCTCCGCAGCGTTCGCCCCTCGTGACGCGCGCAGCCAAGCGTCACAGAAGCCGGCAGCGCCCGCCGAGGATCAGCATGCCGCTCCGCCGCAACCCAAGTTCGATGGCGCAGCTCAGGCCGGCTTCGAAGGCGACATCACCGTGCGCGCCCTGCGCGCCGAAATGGCACGCTCGATGAAAGATCTCCGCCTCGCGCAGCTCGAGCAGCCCTACTTCATCGCCTATCGCGTCCGCAACACTCAGTCCGTCGGCGTCTCCGCCAGCCGCGGCAGCCTTCTCACCAGCGGCAGATCACTCAGTCGCAATCTAGGCGTCGATTTGCGCGTGGGCGACTATGCCTTCGACAACACCAACTTCGTTCCCGGCGCCGAAGGCTTCGGCTTTCTCATGAACCGCCACTTCGGCGAATTCAACGAGCTGCCTCTCGACGATAACTACACCGAAATTCGCCGCCAGGTCTGGCTCGCCACCGACGCCGCCTACAAGCAGGCGCTCGAAAGCCTGGCCGGCAAGCGCGCCGCGCTCCAAAACAAGACGCGCACCGACAACCTGCCCGACTTCAGCAAAGAGGATCCCACCAAAACGGTCGATATCCCACCGCCGGTGATCCTGCGCCGCTCCGATGCGGAAGCAATCGTCCGCAATCTCTCCAAAGTCTTGAGCGACATGCCGGACCTCTACGCTTCGTCGGTAAGCATGAACATCACCAATTTCAATACGGTTTATCTCAATAGCGAAGGCACCTTCTATGTAGTCTCGCCCGCGCTCATCACTCTCTCAGCCAGCGCTTCGACGCAAGCCGCCGACGGCATGCCGCTCGGCAATTCTATGACGCTCTACTGGCGCTCACTCAGCTCCTTCCCTGCTCGCGAGCAACTCGTGGCGCACATCGTGGAATTGGGCGCGGGTCTCGAAGTCGCGCGCAAAGCCGCGCTCCTCGATCGCTACAACGGCCCCGTCCTCTTCGAAGGCCGCGCGGCGGCAGAAGTTTTCAGCGAAGAGTTCGCTGGCGCTCTCGTCGGCCAGCGCCAATCGATTTCCGGCAGCCCGGAAATGGCAGCCGTCTTCGAGCGTTTCGCCGAACACGGCGGCGTTTCGTTCACCAATAAGCTCGGCGCGCGTGTTCTGCCGGAGTTTCTAAGCCTCGTGGATAATCCAACCATTTCCGAATTCGATGGCCAGCCGCTTCTCGGCGGCTACAAAGTCGATGAAGAGGGTGTTCCCGCGCGCGAAACTCATCTCATCGAGAACGGCATTTTGAAAACGTTTCTGACCACGCGCACGCCCGTCGAAGGCGTGGCGCACAGCACCGGCAATAGCCGCGGCGGTTCCGGCTCGCCTAGCAATCTGATCCTCAAGTCTGAAAATGGACTCACCGGCGCGCAGCTCAAAGAGAAACTCCTCGATCTCGTGAAGAAGCGCAGCCTGGAATATGGAATCATTGTGCGCGAAATCGGCGGCTCGGGCGCCACGATGGAAGAACAAGCCATGGCCATGGTCTCGGCCATGACGGGTCAACGAGAGAGCGGCCGCAGCGTCCTTGTCGCCTTCAAAGTGTATCCCGATGGACGCGAAGAGCCGATCCGCGGCGCTCGCATCAGCGGGCTGAATGCGGGATCGTTCAAGGACATCGTCGCAGCGTCGAACTCAGAAACCGTCTACACTTCCACGACTGCCCCTCACTTCAACATCGGCATGATCTCCACCTTCGCAGAAGGCAATTTCTCGATGCCCATTTCAACGTACGTAGTCCCGTCGCTACTCTTCGATGATCTAACTCTCACCAAGCCCACAGGCGAACTTCCCAAGCCCCCATTCAGCACTCCACCCTCGGCCCAGTAGAGTCCAGAAATTTTCGCCGGGAAACGAGATCGACACGGTGAATCGCGGAGTGAGGCGTGCAGGGAAGAACGCTCAGACAATCACAAGGTGTTTATTCTGGCGGAGAGGGTGGGATTCGAACCCACGGTTGAGTTTCCTCAACACACGCTTTCCAAGCGTGCTCCTTAAACCGCTCGGACACCTCTCCGTTTTCAAAAATGATTCTTCAAAAGCCTAGCAGAAGCCAGCATCACCAGCAAACGCCGCGCGCAGCGCATAACGCATTTCCCTGCGCCCTCAGCGTCTCTGCGGTAATTCTCTTGGCTTTTGACTTTAAGCGAGGAAGTCGATCCGAGGAAAGGCAGAACCACCGCGGAGATTTCTCAAAACTCTGCTACACTTTTTCCACCACTCCGGGGTGGTGCAATTGGTAGCACATGGGCCTTTGGAGCCTAGAATCCTGGTTCGAGTCCAGGCCCCGGAGCCAGTTTTCTTCCCGTCCGGCCAGAATTCCTACGCTGCCGTTCGATGCGACTTTCGTCCGTGATGCGCGGTCCGCACGAGTGGTCTCCGCAGCGCCGCCAAATATTTTTCCGCGCGTTCGAGCAAGTGTTCGAATTCGCGTTGCAGCACTCCGGACTTGCGGGCCTGAGGGCGCGAGGACACACGACGCGCCGGCTTCTGACGAGGGGGCATGGGTTCCTCCAAGCCGAGGGTTCGGAATCGCTCCAAAAAAGGGCGATCAGTGGCCGGGAGACTATGCTCAATTAGCGCGACTGTCAAGAGAGATTCTAGTTCGCAAACGTGTCACCCATTTGCGCAATCTCAAGACCCACTAACAACTTCCGCGGAAAACTGGAAGTGTCACCTTTTGTTGGCCGTGGCGGATTTCCACAGTCATGTGGAAAAATTCGCGCCGAGACCCTTCCCCGCCTTGCGCCCCGCTCGCATTCGCAATATTCTGGGCGCCACCATGAGCTCCGATCCCGGTCAGATCCTGGTTCTCGGCGTCATCTGGTATATCGTTTTTCTGTTCTCCACCGCCTGCCACGAAGGCGCCCACGCGCTGGTGGCCAAGCTCGGCGGCGATCCCACCGCGTTTCACGGCGGCCAAGTGTCGCTGAATCCCTGGCCGCACATTCGCCGCTCTCCGTTTGGCACTGTCGTAATCCCGATCCTTTCCTATATCCTGTCGCTGCCGAACCCCTGGATGATCGGCTGGGCCAGCGCTCCCTACGATCCGAACTGGCAGCAACGATATCCGCGCCGCGCCGCATGGATGGCGTTGGCCGGACCTGCGGCGAATTTCTCGCTGATGATTATTGCCGCCATTGCCATCAAAATCGGCGTTCAGTACGGCGTCTTCCGCCCGCCCATGACCGCCGATTTTACTCACGTTACCGAAGCCGCGGGCGGCGCCGGCCTGGCCGCCACCTTTCTCAGCATTCTCTTTATCCTCAATCTTGTTCTGGGCATCTTCAATCTGCTGCCGGTCCCGCCTCTCGACGGACACAACGCCATCACTCTCCTCATGAGCGACGAGATGGCGCTGCGCTTTCTCGGCTGGACCAGGCAGGGTTTCGGCTTAATCGGGCTCGTCGTCGCCTGGTACTTCTTCGGCAAAATCTTCGGCCGCATCTTCACTCTAGCCCTAAATCTTCTCTACCCCGGCGCCAGCTACGGCTAATTCCCAACCAGTCCCAGATGCAAAATGGGCGGTTCGGTTTATGTAGCGCCGGCCTTTCAGGCCGGCATTTCCAACGAGGCAATGCAATCGGCTATGTCCGTCTTACCCACTGGTTCAATCCCGAACACATGTTCCAAACTGCACGCGTTAAATCCAACGCCGTATTCGAATCAACCCAGCTAAACCATTGCGATTCAGGCCCCGGCCGCCATGGCAAAGTGGCCCCATTCCTGCTCCATCCCGCCCGGAGGTTTTTTCATGAACGGCATTCCCGGCCAGGATCAGCATTACGGCGTGGAAGTCTCGGGCTGGAACTCAGCGGAGAATTTCTTCGTCGAGAAAACATCGCTCGAATGGACGCCCGACGGCTTGAAATCCGTCCGCTTGAAGACCGATCTTCGCGCCGGCACGATCGTCTTTCTCCGCCTTCTGCAGCACGGGCCGGCCTCTAATCAATTTCCGATCGCGTATCAAACCAAAGAGCTAAGTTCCCGCGACCACGACGGCCGCGCTCGCGTCTGGCTGGAGCAAATGCATCCCCGAGAACCACGCGAGCCCTTCGTGCTCCAAGAAATGTCCTCGGCAAGATAATTCGCCGCCGCGCATGATCATCATTTCTCTCGGACAGCGAACACGAAGCGAATCACATCGATGAGCCCCAATTCGCGATTTGTCAGCATCTATTTCGTTTTGTCAGGGCATGACTTCTTGCCCTGAGCGAAGTCGAAGGGTAGTCATGCCGATTGCGCAGCCAAATAGATACGGCTTTACAGGCCGCGGAAAAAATCGAGTTTGCGTGGGAAATGAGTGCAGCATTTGTTGTGCAGTTCTGCTATGTAAGCGGTATGCGCGGACACGACGAAGAACAAGGTGAAGTTTTTAGTTACATTCCATTGGAACAGCGGATTCCCCGGGATCATCCGCTGCGACGGATTCGGCAGATGGTGGACGTCGGGTTGAAAGACATGGGGGCGCACTTCGCAGCGCTGTACGCGCGACGCGGGCGGCCGTCGATACCGCCCGAGCGGCTGCTGCGCGCGCTGCTGTTGCAGGCGCTGTACTCGCTGCGCAGCGAGACGCAATTGATGGAACAGCTGGATTACAACCTGCTGTACCGCTGGTTTGTGGGCTTGAGTGCCAGCGATGAAGTGTGGGACGTGACGGTGTTCACAAAAAATCGCCAGCGGCTGATGGAGGGCGAGGTGTCGCAGCGGCTGCTGGAGGCCGTGCTGCGGCAAGCCCAGGAAAAGAACCTGCTGAGCGAAGAACACTTCACCGTGGACGGGACGATGATCCAGGCGTGGGCCAGCCGCAAGAGTTTCGTGCCCAAGGAGAAGCCGCCGGAGAAAGGGAGTGGCGCGGGCGGGAAGAAGTTGTTGCGCGACACGCACGAATCGAGGAGCGATCCGGAGGCGCGACTATTCAAGAAAAGCGCCGGTGCGGAATCGCGGCCGAGCTATTTGGGGCACGTGATGATCGAGAACCGCAACGGACTGGTGGTGGCGGCCTGCGCGACGCAGTCGAGCACCAAGGCGGAGCGGGAAGCGGCGCTGGCGATGTTGCAGCAACGTGGCCGAACCCCCGGCGAGGTAAAGAAGAAACGCCTGCCGGCCATCACTCTGGGAGCCGATAAGTTGTATCAAGAGAAAAAGTTCATCGCCGCGCTGCGACGGCGCAAAGTGATTCCTCACGTGGCCGAGTACGAGGCCAATGCCCATTGGCCGAATTGGTTGACCAAGAAGGAGCGGCAGAACGCGGGCATGGCCATCAGTCAACGCAAACGCAAGTTGGTGGAGAAAGTGTTTGGGTGGGCCAAGCTGGACAGCATTGTGCGGCAAGTGAAAGTGCGCGGGAAGAAAAAGGTGGACTGGCTATTTCGGTTGGTGGCCACGGCCGGCAACCTGATACGCATGGCCAAGCTGATTCCGGCAGTGTAGGCCGAGGAAGTGGTGTCGTTGCAGGAGAACAAAAGCACCGAAACAGGGGGCGGAAGAACAAAAAGGGCGCCCGCGCAGATCGAAAAACAAGAACTCTGAGGACGGAATCGCCCGCAGAACCGATTTTTTCCGCAACCTCTTTAGCCGCTGAGGTTCGTCCTTCAGCTGAAAAATTCCTTTTTGAAACTTCATTTCCGTGCTGGAACTAATCCTCGCACTGCTCTCTTCGATGCAGTTTCGCCATTCGAGCCGAAATTCCAATCATCCGCCACTATGCGCGGCCGCTAAGCTTCCTCTTCTGATGCCTTTGACGCTTTCAGGCGCAGCCGAAAAAAAATCCTAAAAATTGCTCCGATTCTGAGAAACCAAGGGCGCAAGTTGGTACACGCCGTGCCTATTACGTTTTCCCATGGCGACTCTCGAAAAATCGCTCGCAGCAACGCACCGCGGAAATCTTCCCATTTGCGTCCTGGATGACGAATCCGATCACGTCGAGCAGCTCACTCTGCGCCTCGAAAAGGCCGGATTCCCGGCCATCGGTTCCACGGATCCAGACCAAGCGCTCGATATCGTCCATCGCGGCGGTTGCCGCGCCGTCGTCGCCGACATCCACATGCCCGGCATGGACGGCATGAAATTCCTCGAGAAATCTCTGCAGGTCGATCCCGGCGTTTACGTCATTCTCGTCACCGGCCATTACACCGTTGACTCAGCCATCGAAGCCATCAAGCGCGGCGCCTGCGATTATCTTTGCAAGCCCATAGACGTCACGCGCCTCTACAAAACTCTCGACGAACTCGCCGACGTCTTCGCGCAACGCACGGAGGTTCGCGATCTCGAAAAGAAACTCCTCACCAATCTCGATTTTCACGGCATCGTCGGCAAAAGCCCGGCCATGTTTGAAATGTTCGACCTAGCTCGCAAAGTCGCGCGCCATTACACCAACGTTCTCATCACCGGACCAACTGGCGCAGGCAAGGAACTAATCGCTCACGCGCTCCACGAGATGAGTCCCGTCTCCAAAGCCCGCTTCGCCGTCTGCAATTGTTCCGCTATGGTCGACACGCTGCTCGAAAGCCAGCTCTTCGGCCACGTTCGCGGCGCTTTCACCGGCGCCACCGACACTCGCCCCGGCCTCTTCGAATTCGCCAACGGCGGCACCGTCTTCCTCGACGAAGTCGGCGAAACTTCGCTTCCGATGCAAGCCAAGCTGCTCCGCGTAATTCAAAATCGCGAGATCCAACGCGTCGGCTCGCCCGAAGTCCGCACCGTCGATGTTCGCATGATCGCCGCGACGAATCGCGATCTCCGCGCCGAAGTTCTCGCCGGACGCTTCCGCGAAGATCTTTTCTACCGCCTCAGCTCCATCGAGCTGCGCGTTCCGGGCCTCGCCGAGCGCCCCGAAGACGTTCCACTCCTCGTGCAGCACTTCCTCAAAAAATACAGCGAAGCCTACGGCAAGCCACTCCTCGGCCTCACCCGCCGCGCTCAAGTCGTCCTTCTCCAGCACAACTGGCCCGGCAACGTCCGCGAGCTCGAAAATGTTCTCTCCAGCGCCGCCATCACCGCCTCGAGCGACTTCATCGACGTCGCCGATCTGCCCGAACATCTCCAACGGCGCGATGGCCACGCATCTTTTCACGACGAGCCCTGGCGCCCGCTTCCTCTCGATGAAGTCCGCCGCATGCACATCGAGCGCGTTCTCGAATCCTGCAAAGGCAATCGTGTCCGCGCCGCGCAAATGCTCGGCATCGGCCGCACCAGCCTTTATCGCCACCTGAAACGTGCCAACAAAAAAGCCGCGCGCGCCAGCGCGTAAATCATCGCCGCCCGGCGTACGATCGCTGCTCCTGTGCGGATTTTTCTAACTGTTGAGGCGCTCTCGAAGCATGTCTAGCAAATCCAGCCGCAGCACATTCCCCGCCCCGCCGCGGATCCGGCGCGATGAGCGCGATCCCGCCACCATATTCATTGTCGTGTGCGGCTTCGATTCCGCCGGCCATTTCTTCACCGAGCACACCGCCACCATCAACGTCAGCGACAATGGCTGCTGCTTCCGTCTGAATCGCGAAGTTCCCGTCGATTCACTACTCGCCATCCAGACGCTCGATCAGAACTCCGACGCCCCGTCGCGGCCCGCTCTCTACCAAATCGCCTGGCTCGAACGCCTGACAAAAGGCGCCACGATCGGCGCAGCCCGCCTCCACGGCGAAGCCAATTGGTATCTGGCGTTACCCGCAACCAGCGAAACGCAAGCCCCGAAAGCCTAGCCGCGCGCTAGTGCGCCACTCGCACATATTTCCCGTCGGCAAATTTCCACTTCTGCACGCGTTGAACTTTGACGTCCTTGCCCGTCTTCGCGCTCGTCTCCGTCCCCGAAAGCGTCAAAACAATATCGTCATAATCCGGGTTCGCTCCGCGCGCAAACTCCACCTCGCCCGTCTTGTCCGCACATTCATTCCCATCGCCGCAATCGCTCTGCCCCGTCGCCTCGGTCTCGACGCTGAACGCCTCGCGAATTTCGCCCTTCCACGGCAGCAGAATCACCGTTGACGCTTCGGTCTCGCCCTGATTCGTGTTCCCCGGCGTCAATTCGAACGCACCGCGATCCGGTCCCGCGCGCACCACCGACGCTTGCGGCGGCCCGCCCCAATTTCCGAGCACGTCGTAAGCTTTCTCCGCGCTTTCGACCGCCCACGCGTCGCCCTTCTTCACAAAAATCGCCGCGCCGATCACCGGTGCACACGCGTGGCAGCTAAATTCCGGGGCCGCCGCGGGCACCGCGTAAGTCAGCACGAAAACTTTCATCGCGCCCGAGTCCATCGCTCCGGCCGCCAAGAATTCATGCACTTCCACTTTTCCCGGCTTGTCGAAAAATGTGTTGGGAAATTTCTTCGTCAACCGGAAGGTCGAAGACTTTTTCGCCGCGTCGTAATTTCCGTAAAGCGCCTTCATCGCATCCGGCAAACCGAAATCGGCGGGCAAAGACGGCGAAGCCGCCGCCTTCGCTGACGGCGCGGCAGCACTCTGCAAGAAGATGGCTGCGCCGCCGCGCTCACGCGGCGACGCAGCCACCCCACAAAGCATTACAATGGCCGCTATGAAAGCAGTCCTGCTAAACATGCTTCATATTTTCGTGAAGCCCTAAGTTAACAGGTTGCCGAACAACTACGCTGCCGTCATTCCGATCCCACATGCGGGAGAGGAATCCCTCTTCCTCTTCGGCATCCGCGAAAGAGAGATTCTTCGCTGCGCTCAGAATGACAAACAAACCGCGCTTCTCGACACTGCGCCGCAAACACGCGCAGACACACCGGCCAGCATGCGGACTCGCGGGCCGGCGCGCCATCCGCTCTCGTCAGCTGTGCGCTCTACTGCGCTCCGTTGCTGACCGTTCCGTTGGCCGAAACCATCGGCAACGAAACGTTGTTATCCATGCGCACCAGGAACTGCGTCTGCGCCGGCAATTCCACTTCCTTGCCCTTGCGCTGGATCACGTAAGCGGTGCCGCCGATGAAGCCGAGCACCGTGCCGCGAATCACGTGACTGAAAACGACGCCGACCACGGTGCCGCCGCCGGTACCGATGGCCGCGTCCATCACCGTGCCCTTGATGTCGCGCTTTTCTTTCACCGCCGCGCCTTCGTCCGTCTTCAAGTCCTTGCGCGGCTTGGTGCCATCCGCTCCGCCGTTCGAGATGGTGATGATGCTCATCTGCGCCGGGTAAATGCGCCCATCAATCTCGATGGATTTGAACATCAAGTTCATCTGCGCCTGCCCGCGGAATATCGCGAAGTGTTCGGGGCGGATCACCGTTCCCACGGTGCCGTGAATCTTCGCGCCCGCCGGCAGGACCAGCATCGAGTTGTAATAAACGGGCTCGGCCACTTCGGCCGTGAACACATCGCCGTTGCGCGCCACGCTGGTGCTCAACCCGCCGAGCAAATTGAGTTTGAGTTGCGTGCCTTGAACGAGCGTAGTGGACTGCGCTTGAGTTACGGGGGTTACCAACAGCAGGATGGACACCACAGCGCCTAGCAATACCAATCGTTTCATCGTTCCTCCGTTCCCCGTTTCGTGGGGTTTGCCGCTGGCGCCGCGGAGCAGGTGCGGAGGATGCACCCGCGAGTAAGATACACCACGCTGTCGATAATCCAAGCAAATTCTCAAAAAGATTCAGTTGTCGGACGATCCTCCTTTCTGACGTTCGACTGAAGGTTGGACGCTTAGATCCTTAGCTTCGCTCAGGATGACAGCGTTCTGACTTCTTCCGAAGCCTGTTCAGCCAGCCGCGGTCCTTCGCCTTTCTTTCGTTTCGGGATATTTCTAACCGAAACAAGGGTTCAATTAAAATTTCTGTAAGTTGTTGAAAGCAATCGGCGAAATTATTTCTAACCGAAACATCGGCGAGAGGGCCCGATATCGCCTTTTCTCTCTTTTTGTGAGCGGGCACGCCTGAGATTCGATGTTGGAGCTTGGAAGCGCGAGACGCGTGGGAATCGCCATCCTCCGGAAGAGGCTGCGCCGCCCGCCAGTCAAAAGCCGCAGGCAAGAGTGCCTGCGCTACCCGGAGTGTGTCCCGATTGTTTGTACGCTGGCTCCTTTCTTCGCGGGGCGCTTGATGGTGCGTGGGCCGGCCGCGTGCGGCGGCGACGCAGGAATTTCTGGTGAAGCGATTTGTTGCTCCTGCGCAGCGGGCCGCGCAGTTATTGTGAGGGTAGGTTGAAGCGTAGGCAATGGTACGGTTGGGCTAGAACTAAATGCGAAGATCGGGCTACATGCTCAGGAATCCGGTGAAGCGAGGGTCGGTGAGTTCGCCGAGGGAGTGGACGTGGAGTTCGTATTTATTTTATGAGGGAATTGACGATGGATTAGAGAGGATCGATGCGGTGTGAAGGAGACGAGCGGAGAACGAGTCCGGAAAGAAAGAAAAATCAAAGACGGGGCCGAAAGGATGGCCGAAATCCCGACCCTTCCCACAAACCGGGAAGGGTCGGGCACGCGAAACCAAACATCGGAGAATGGCTGCGCCGCCCGCCAATCACTGTCGCGGTAGGGACGACCATCGCGGATCGCCCCCCGCACAGATCCGTACAAGCGCGTTTACGCATACGGCTCTTACCCTGGATGAGTAGCGGCGAAGCGCGCATCAGGATAGGGATGCAGAATGCGGGGTTGCGGAATCCACCGGATCAAGAGTGGGGAGAGACGCTCCCAGCGCACTCGCGCGCGTTGACTGCGACGGACGAGGATGCTCCGCCACAACCGACAAACGCGACGACAGAAAATGCGCAGCTGAGTCGAGTTGCCCGGAACGGCATGGTATTGGTAGTAGCCCAGCACAACCTTCCGAAGCCATGTACCGACCGCGGTCGTGCGATCATGCTTCCGGCGTTGAAGCTCAGCCTTAATGGCCTTGAGCTTCGCGACCATTCGCTTCTTCGCAGTAATCCGCCAGACGATGAAAGCTCCGGTCGTGAGCTGCCCACAGTAGTGGGTGAAACCCAGGAATGTGAAGGTCTCGGGTTTTCCCTCGCCCCGCCGCTTCCGATCTCGAGCGGCGAACCGCCCGAATTCGATCAGCCGTGTCTTGTCCGCATGTAATTCCAAACCAAACTTAGCCAGCCGCTCCCGAAATTCCCTTAGGAACCGCTCGGCGTCCGTCCGGTGTTGAAAGCCCACCACAAGATCATCGGCGTAGCGGACGACAATCACATCGCCCTTCGCGACTTTCTTGCGCCAGACCTCCACCCATAGATCGAAAACGTAATGTAGGTACACGTTGGCGAGCAGCGGTGAAGCAACGGCTCCCTGTGGCGTACCTAGTTTCGTCTCCGACCACTGGCCATCTTCCGAGACTCCAGCCTTCAACCATTTCTGGATCAGGCGAAGTACTCGGCGATCGGCCACGCGATGCTCGACAAACTTCATCGTCCATTCGTGGTTCATGTTGTCGAAGAAACCTCGAATGTCCGCATCGAGCACCCAGTTCACTCGCTTCCATTGGATGCCCGCCGTCAGCGCGTCCAACGCTTGATGCGGGCCGCGACCGGGCCGAAACCCGTATGAAAAGCCTTTGAAGTCGACCTCATAGATCTGGTTGAGGATCGTCACCACAGCCTGTTGAACGATCTTGTCCTCCAGCGCCGCGATGCCTAACGGACGTTGCCGCCCGTCAGCCTTCGGTATATAGACTCGTCGTGAGGGTTGTGCCCGATACACTCCACGGTGCACCCGACTGTGCAGATCGATGAGTCGATCCTCCAATCCGGCTTCATACTCCTGCCACGTCACGCCATCGACTCCGGGCGAAGCTTGTCGCTGAAGCGCGTAGAAGCTGTCGCGGAGTAATCCGACGCTTAGATGGTGGAGCAGGGCGGTGAACCGTTCCTGCTTCCTTTCTTTTACTGCTTGCCGCACACCGCGCAATCCCTGGGACATGCGTTTCCCGCTCTGTGTCGGGCGTATGTGAGATTGAACGATGTTCTCCTGAGTCTGTGCCCTTCCCTCCCCGGCCTCCGCGGAAGGTTGCCCTTCGTTGTTCGGCTGGTTCACTGGTACTACGGCACAGTCCGACTTCTCCGGCACGTTCGCGTCCGCATTTCGGTTTATGGCCTTCGCGGACCGGTCTTGATCGGCTGACCAAGACGTGCAGGAGATCTCCCGGTTCTCGTGCATGTTGTTTCTCAGCGTGCGCGGGTTCTAAGACTACGCAGGACCTGGCAATCCACTCGCGTTTAGTGTGGTTGTCGTGTTGCCTTCCTCCACTCGGAATGGAGTCGGCGTCCTGTTCCATCGGCTTTTCGAAGCTCAATAGCCCGGCCCACCGATACCTCTGTCTACGCTTCAAGCGGTACCTCGCGATATCGCCTGCAAGACTCGAGGCCAGGATGGATTCGCTGTCTCCTTTCCCGTAGGGCTCTTTCATCCCCTACAACATGCCGGTTTATCCCGGCGCTCTCCGAGTTGCCCGTGAGAACGAAGCCGCCCGGCGGCAGACGCTGCGCGTGAGGTGAACGGAGCAGTTTATGGCTAACGGCTGAAGTAAGTTGTCGGGTCATAAGGAGGTCCTTATGACCAGACTTCGCAAAATGATGCTGGAAGAACTCCAGCGCCGTAATTACTCGCAAGATACCACACGCCACTACATCCGCACAGTCGAAGATTTTGCTCGGCGATTCAACTGCCCGCCGGACCGTTTGGGTCCTCGGCACATTCGCGAATACCAGGCCGAGCTGTTTCAAAAGCGAAAGTTGTCACCGGGTACAGTGATCAACCGCCTCTCGGCTTTGCGGTTCTTCTACACCAAGACTCTCAAAAAAGCCTGGAGCGTCGCGGAAACTCCCTATCCCAAAAAGCAACGTCGCATCCCAACGATCCTCAGTCAGGAGGAAGTCGCACGACTGATCGATGCCGCCGGCACTGCTTTTCATCGAACTCTGCTGATAGCACTCTACGCGACCGGCTTGCGGTGCGCAGAGCTGACGCGCCTGAAGGTCAGCGATATTGACAGCCAGCGCATGGTGATTCACGTCCGAGGCGGCAAGTGGGGCAAAGATCGGGATGTGATGCTCAGCCCCAAGCTACTCGAGGAACTGCGCAAACACTGGCACCGCTTGCGGCGAAAACCCAGTGCTTGGCTCTTCCCAGGCAACCGGTGGCATACCGGTGATCACCCCATCGATACGAAAACGCCGCGTCACGCTTGCCAGCAAGCCGCTAAGCGCGCGGGCCTGAAAAAAGCCGTCCATCCACATACGCTGCGCCATTGCTTCGCCACTCATCTACTCGAGGCCGGCGCCGATCTCTACACCATTCAGATCCTGTTAGGCCATCACGATCTGAAAGAAACTACCGTCTACCTGCATGTCTCCGAACGTCACTTGAAAGCGACGGCGAGTCCTCTGGACTCGCTCCAACTGAAAAGCGAGTTACCGCGGGAAGAGTAGATGAATCGGCCGCCCTTCGAGGTGGCCGATCTTATCCGCAGCGCGGGAACTGCATTTCTCGAGCGAAATCGCCAGTGGCTCCGCTGGAAGCACGTCAAAGTGCTGCTGGCCATTGCGCGCTGTCGTACCGCCGCACTCGGTGGGCATCTCGATCAGTGCACTCGCTGCGGGCATCGCGCCATCTCTTACAACTCTTGCCGAAACCGCCACTGCCCGAAGTGTCAGACCGCGGCCCGCGACCGTTGGATCGCCGCGCGTCAAAAGGAACTTCTGCCGACGCGCTACGTTCACGTGGTCTTCACGCTTCCGGCGCAGCTAGCGCCCTTGGTGCTGCAGAATAAGAAACTCATCTATGGCCTGCTGCTTCGCGCCAGTGCGGAAACTCTTCTCGAAGTCGCGCGCGATCCCAAACATCTCGGTGCAGAAATCGGTTTCTTCAGCGTGCTGCACACCTGGAGTCAGAAGCTCACCCTGCATCCCCATGTGCATTGCGTCATTCCCGCCGGTGGGTTGAGTCCCGATCACACCCATTGGGTGAAATCACAAAACCGGTTCTTTCTTCCCCTCAAGGTGCTCTCGAGAGTCTTTCGCGGCAAGTTCGTCGCTGGTCTCAAGCAGGCGCTCCAAAATGGCCGACTGAACTTCCATGGAAATCTCGCTCCACTCGCCCAGCCGAAACCTTTCGCTGCGTGGCTGCGATTGCTGTTCCGCAAGGACTGGGTGGTCTACGCCAAACGCCCCTTCGGCGGTCCCGAATACGTGCTGCAATATCTGGGCCGATACACTCATCGCGTGGCCATCTCCAACCATCGCCTGGTCTCGTTTACTGACGGGAAAGTCACCTTCCGCTGGCGGGACTCTGCTCACAACAACGAACAGAAGCTCATGACTTTACCGATCGACGAGTTCCTGCGACGCTTCCTGTTGCACCTGCTTCCCAAAGGCTTCGTCCGTATCCGCAACTTCGGTTTCCTCGCCAACCGCAGTCGCGCCGTGCTCCTGCCGCTTTGTTTTCACTCACTCGGTGCAGCACAGCAACCACATGCCAATCAACACGCCTCTCCCCCGAACGATCTCTGGCGCTGCCCTATGTGTGGTGGACCGATGGCGGTCGTCGCAAGGCTCACGACCGCAGAAATCCAACTTCGTGCTCCGCCACCGGTCACCGCTGCAGCATGACACGGCTCTCCCAAGCTCGGGATTCCTCGCACGCTTCGCCGTGCTCCGTACCCTTGCGTCTTGCCTCGCAACAAATCTCTTTTTCCAATCTCCTCAGCGTTGTCTCCGCCATACTCTCTCTCGTTAGTCCGCTCCCGAAGTCTTCTGCCGTGCTCTGCCGCACGACCTTGGCAACCTTCAACACCCTTGTCTCCACCCATTCAATCTCCATAGGGCCCGCGTCCGCCGCAACCACGGGCGGCTTCCTTCTAACGGCTTAATCGAACGCGCGAAGAACACCCTGCCTGCCCCAACCCTTTCGCGAAAACGCGCGTCCGATTAAGCACTAGCGTCATTCGGGAGCTAGAAAAGTTGGTACTGAAGCGGACTCGGGGCATCCGCCAAAACCACCCTGCGTGATTCTCTTAAAATCGGCGTTCGTGCAATGCGAGGGCGGCGATGCGTCGGAAGCAATGCACGCGGTCGGAAGGGCGTCTGGAGGTATATTGACTCGTAGCCGGGAGAGCTAGATCGAAGCTTCGGACGAGGCATCTACACGGGAGGTCAAGACAGAAATGACCGACGAAATTGCGTCTCGCGGCTCCGAGCGGGAAAGCGGCGCTGCGCAGGGCCGGGCAAATGCGCTGTCCTGGCGTGACCGCGTGGTGGGTGCTGTCCTAATGTTGATCGTCCTCGCTGCACAAACCCACTGGATGGGCCCCGCCATAATTCTTCTCAGTGGCGGTTTGGTCTTGGCTTATGGCGTGTGGGTAGCAGCTAGCTGGAAGAACGATGCCGCGGCAGTTCTTCCCATCTACTTGCTCGCCATCGCCGTGCAGTGCCTGCATTTCACCGAGGAATACGTAACTGGCTTTCAGCATCAGTTCCCAAGAATGTTCGTAGATGATTGGAGCGATCCGCGTTTTGTGGTGTTCAATATGTTGTGGCTCGCTGCTTTCGTACTGGCTGGGCTGGGTGTCTACCGGCGAATACCGTTGGCTTACCTCATTGTTCTTTTTCTCGCACTGATCGGAGGTGTGGGGAACGGCACTTCCCATCTGGTGTTGAGTGCAATACACCGCAGATATTTCCCCGGCCTCATCACTGCCCCCTTTTGCCTGCTTGTGGGCATCTGGTTGCTTACCCGACTCTTTGCAGGAACGCGAGCACGGCAGGTACGCGAGTAAAGTGGTTTGACCCGGCTCTGACGATTCTGGACGTGTGTCCCAGTCGCAGTCACGGGCCAAGTCCTGATAAACGCGCAAACCGGAGAAGTGAAGTACTACTTCAAATCTCCGGTAATCCGACTTATCAGATGGGATGAGAAGGCCGGTCTCCAGCGGGATGCGATACGCTCCCAATGATCGACGCGCTCGAGGCGCAAGATAAAGGAGACCGGCTATGAGGAAGATTAGCACTGTCGTGCTAGACGGAATCGAGAATTTCAAAGGTCACAAGCTAACCATCGGATTGGATCTGGGAGACCGATTCAGCCATTACTGCATTTTGAATGAATCGGGCGACTTGATTGGGGAGCACAACCTACCAACGACGCCGAAAGGAATCGACGAAGTCTTTCGCAGGATCCCGCGCAGTCGGGTCGCGCTAGAAACCGGAACCCATTCGCCTTGGGTCAGCCGGCAGTTGGCCCGCTTGGGGCACGAAGTGATCGTAGCTCACGCGCGCAATGTGCGACTGATCGGGGACAGTAGCCGAAAAGATGATCAAGTCGATGCCCGGACCCTGGCGCGGCTAGCCAGAATCGACCCTGGCTTGTTGGGTCCGGTGCAACATCGCAGCGCCCAGGCGCAAATCCATCTCACCGTGCTCCGCGCTCGAGCGGGACTGGTGAGTGCGCGCACGGCGTTGGTGAACACCGCACGCGGGTTGACGAAATCCTATGGCGAGCGGCTGCAGAAATGTGGCACCCAGAAAATGAATCGGGAAATGGCCCAAGGACTGAGCCAGGAGTTGAGGGACGCCTTGGATCCGCTGTTCGGAGAAATCGAATCGTTAAACGAGCGGATCGCGGAATACGACGGGCGGATCGAGCAAATCGCCAAGGAAGTCTATCCCCAGGTGGCACGGCTCAAACAAGTGAAGGGAGTAGGAACACTCATTGCCTTGACCTACGTTCTGACTCTGGACGACCCACACCGATTTCGCCGCAGCCGGGATGCGGGGTGCTTTGTGGGGTTACGCCCTGGTCGCAGAAACTCGGGTATGAGTCAGCCACAGCTGCACATCAGCAAAGAGGGAGATGTTTACCTGCGAACGATGCTGGTGCAGGGCGCGCACTACATTCTCGGACCGTTTGGACAGGACTGTGATCTGCGGCGCTGGGGACTGAGACTTGCTGAACGCGGAGGGAAGAATGCCAAAAAGCGAGCGGTCGTTGCCGTAGCACGGAAGTTGGCCGTACTGCTTCACAAGCTGTGGGTAAGCGGAGAGGTCTATGAACCACTGCGGAACAACCACAAAGTGATGGCCGCAGTCGCGTAGGAGTGAGGGGGATTTTAACAGCCGAGCTCAACCGCCGAGTTCAGGTGACTGCGACTAACTCCTGGCCCAACTCCCCATCGAACCGATGGGAGCCGAGGTCGATTATCAGGTAGCAGCACCTGCTGAAACGGGTACGCCCAACTGGCACCGAGCGACAATCGCTCCACGAACGAGTGCGGATGGAAGGATGGCGACAGAGGCGGCTTGGCTCGAAGGCAAAGAACCGACGTAAGTAAAAACAGTCTTGACTCGCACCGGCCTTCTCATGGAAGGAGTTGCGGGACTTAGTGTGGAATCGATTTACGTAGTTTGTCAGCTTGTTGTTTGAAAGACTGCAACAAGAATTGCATGGTATGGGTGAATTCTTGCTGCGTTTGACCAGTTTGCTGGGTCGCAGTCAGCGCGGTGCGAACGGTATAGACCGGGCCAGAGTCGGGCTTGTCACTGAACGCCTGCTGATACTGGTCGCGGTTCCAATTCCGGTCCAGTCCCCGCTGTAATATCGCGGCAGCATCTTCATCCTCGGAGGCGCGCAGAGTGCGGTAGTTGAAGATATCGCTTGCCCATTTGGGTGGGCCAAAAGATTCGCCGTCAGCCCAGATACCTGCGATTACTTCCACTTTGTTAGGTAGAGCTTTTCAAATGACGGGCATGAGAGGACGTAAGACCGTCTGACCCGGTTCGATGGGAATGTTACCTTGCATCAGCGCATCCCGGACTGTCGTTGTTTTCCTTGCGCCTTGCGACGCATAGGATTGTTGGAAGACGCATGCGGTTACGGTCTTGGCAGTGAGATTCGTGACGGCGAAACTTGGTCCTTGTCCTTTTTCACCGGTTGCACGAATCTCGATTTTGAATTTAGGTCGTTCTGGGGTGGTCGATGTTCCCTGAGCTGCTGTTGAGAAAAGCATTCCCCCGCCGAGGACGCAAAAAGCCATGGCAAACATCTTCATCGAAATCTCCAATAGCCGGGCGGATGTGTGCATGTTTCCAGAGTCATTTCTAACATCAAACTACCGCTATTGGTAACAGAGTATGGGCACTCTGGAGGCCCTAAGTTCTAACTGAAGTCGTTTGCCCGCAATTGTATGCTGTGAGAACCCACAGTAGTGCCCGCGAGTCTGCTTGTCGTTTTGATCAGAATTAGGCTGGCCTTGGCCAAATAATACGCCTCAAGCAGGGCCCAAGTCCTGGTAAACGCATTATAAAAGGGCGCCCCTCTAGAGTAGGTTTTGATCGTTCGCATCAACACCTACAAGGAGCGCCCTCATGAATGACGCCAAGTATATTGGGATGGATGTGCATCAGGCAACGATCTCTGCCGCCGTTCGGGATTCGCGCGGGAATTTGGTGATGGAGGCTATTCTCGAAACGAAAGCGGAGACGATTCTTCAGTTTATTCGTGGCCTGCGCGGCAGTTTGTGCATGACCTTTGAAGAAGGAACCTGGGCCGCCTGGTTGCACGATCTGCTCCAGCCTCACGTCACCCGAGTGCTGGTCTGCGATCCGCGCAAGAATGCCCTGTTGAAAGTCGGGAACAAGAACGACCGCATCGATGCCCGCAAGCTGTCCGAGCTGTTGTATCTGAACAAGCTCAGCCCGGTGTATCACGGCGAGCCGGGCATCCGCACTTTGAAGGAGCTGGCGCGCAGCTACATAGCGATGACCCGCGATTTGACGCGGGTGATGAGTCGGCTGAAGGCCATTTACCGAAGTTGGGCTATTCCTTGCGCCGGCAAGCAGGTGTACGCACCGCGCTACCGTGCAGAGTGGCTTGCGAAAATCTCGGAAGCCGGCGTACGCCGTCGTGCCGAACTCTTCTACCAGCAGTTCGACGCCTTAGCGGCATTGCGCCAGCAGGCACGACGAGAACTATTAGCGGAAGCCCGGAAACATCCGGCCATGAGACTACTGCGGCAGATTCCCTCGATCGGCCCCATCCGCGCCGCTCTGTTGATTGCTCTGATGCAGACGCCGAATCGCTTCCGGACCAAGCGGCAGCTGTGGGCCTACTGTGGATTGGCATTGAGGACGTACACCAGTGGGGAATACCGCTTCGTCGGTGGCCAACTGAAGCGCTCCAAGAAGGTCTTGGCCATCCGCGGACTGAACATCAACCACAACCACGACCTGAAAAATATCTTCAAGGGTGCCGCGACGCGAGCCGCCTCGACCGTGGGACCTTTCCAAGACTTTTACCAAGCCTGCGTCGCCCGGGGCGTGAAGCCGCATTTGGCGCGGCTCACCTTGGCGCGCAAGATCGCGGCCACCACTTTGCTCGTTTGGAAGAAAGGAGTTCGTTTCGACGCACAACATCTGAAACAACAAGCAGCTTAAGCGTTGGGTTGAGGACCGTCCTTTGCTGGATTTATTTCTGGTGATGGCTTTTCGGTTCTTCTGACGCTTTGGTTCGAGGGTGAGTATCCATAAGCGCGTTAGGCGGAGAGTGTGCTTCGAGCACCGCGAGTCTCTTGATTAACTATATGCCCCCTCGGATAACCAGAAAAAGCTATAGGCCTCGAGCCTCAGATAGAACCATGGTTGACCACGTTCAACCACGCAGCTTGTCTTGCTTCAGAATCCGAAAACGCCGTCACGAAAACAGAATGGATCTACGAAGAGCAAATACAGAGCCTCTCAACATGACATGGGCTGGAGAGCGCAGCGAACAACTTCGCTCCTTCCAGTCGCGGGAGATGTTTTTTCTCTTGACTCTCCCCTTTATAGAACGCGCTTAGCGGAGAAGTGAAGCGCTACTTCAAATCTCCCGTAACTCGACATAGGAGGGATTAGCGGCGTCTCCGACGTATCGGTGCTACAACATAATCTGAAGCGGTCCGTCCTGGAGGCTATAAAATGATAGAGCGGATTGCAGAAACGTCGCCGCGTTTCAAGGCCAGGATGGCCGGTGTCTGTCAACTGCTCGAAGCCCTGACGGCAGGATTCGGCGAGGTGATCGTTCTCGGCAGGCTTGTTGTCGCTGGCAACGCCGCGGCCACAGCGGCCAATATCCTGGGACACGAGCGGTTATTTTGGTTGGGGTTCGCATCTTCGCTCATCGGGGTTGCGTTCCATATCGCTTGGGCGCTTCTCCTCTATGAGTTGCTTAAACCTGTGAACAAGAGCGTCTCTCTACTCGCAGCGTTCGTCATTCTCGTGGGCTGCGCAATTCAGGCTCTTACCAGCCTCTTTTACCTCGCCCCCTTGCTCGTTTTGCAAGGCGGGAGCTCCGTCAGCGCATTTACGGCGGAACAGTTGCAGGCACTGGCGCTCGTGTTTCTCAGATTGAATGACTACGCCTTCGACATCTACCTGGTGTTCTTCGGACTCTGGTGCGTCCTGACCGGCTACCTCATTTTCAGGTCGACCTTTCTGCCTCGAGTTCTGGGAGTGCTGCTGGCGATCAGTGGATTGGGTTGGGTAACGTATCTGTCACCGCCGCTCGCACACCATGTGTACCCGTTCATTGCTGCCGCCTCCGCCCTTGGGGAAATACCACTGGAGCTATGGCTCATCGTGAAGGGCGTGAACGTCCAACGATGGAAGGAGCAGGCTAGCGCAGTATGAAGGCGGCCCTCTATCACCGCAGGGGTGCGGCTGCGCAGCCGTCGCGAACGGATATGATTCGCATGCCCTTGATTCGATAACTCGTACGGGGAGGAAAGAGTATGAGCGTACCGGCAATGATGAAGCGGATTGCAGAAGCGTCACCAAGTTTCAAGGCCAGAATTGCCGGTGCCCTTTATTTGCTCAGCGTACTGACGGCAGCATTCACTGAGCTCTTCGTTCATGGCAGGTTGAATGTCGCAGGGGGCCTCATCGCGGTCTCGATCATGGTCGTTGTGACGCTGCTCCTGTATGACTTCTTTAGGCCGGTGAACAGGGACCTCTCTTTGCTCGCGGCGTTCTTCAGCCTCGTGGGACTTACCTTTGAGGCTCTTCGATGGCAGCCTCACGGCGTGAACATCGCCATAGTATTTGCCGGATTCTATTGCCTTTTGATCGGGTACCTCGTCATCAGGTCGGCCTTTCTGCCTCGAATTCTGGGCGTGCTGATGGCGTTTGCCGGTTTGGGTTGGCTGACCTTTCTGTCACCGCCGCTCGTAAACTATCTGTCTCCCTACAATCTGGCCTGCGGCCTCCTCGGGGAAGCATCGATGTTCTTGTGGCTCCTCGCAACGGGCGTAAACGTTCAACGATGGAAGGAGCAGACCAGTGCAGCGGTCGAGTGACGAACCACTCGAAGTGATCGACATGCCTGATTAACGCGTAAACCGGACATGTGAAGTCTTGGTACGGCATATGGCCGGTAAGGCGACTTACCGTCCACTCACAAGTCTCGCAGCCAAGAATGATCTATCAGGGTGCGTAGAGCGTGAAAACGAGGTCGTGGGTTTTATTCTGCGCGTGGCAGGGAAAGCAGGGTTTCATGAACGCGGCATCCACAGGTTTGCCATTTGCGTTGAAATGGCCGAACCCCCAGCCTCCCGTGGCGGCGTACTTTTTCGAGTCCTTGACCATAAACTGAACGTTTGTGGGAGGACCGGGAACGAAAGATTGCTCTTGGCCAAAGATCTTGTTGTTCTCCTCCGACGGAACGTGACTGTAGTGCAAAGCGGCAATGATTGTGCCGTCAGGAAAGGGGAGCGTCCCTGCGCGGTAAGCCTTGATCGCTACGTCGTTGCCCAGCACAGCCCCCAAACTGTTGAGGTTGCCCGCTTCATGGGCCGAGGAGATCCACTTCCAGTCACGATATCCAGCGGGCTTTTCTGTGACCCACGGCGCGGCCTCTTCACCGGCATTTCCAGATGCAGGGGCCATCGAGGCCGCAACGCCAATCATCATCGCGACTGAAACCAGAAAAAAAGCGATCCTTCTCATAGTTGCTCCTCTCAAATGAGATTTCTATACGTCTTTCGGTGCGAGTGATCGAAACCCGTCGCATGCGATGCTCGATACGGCACAATGGATTCAGTCCAGAGCTTACTTTCGAAGCCGTGTGGAAATCGAGACGCATCGCTCGAATTGCAATTCAGCAATATACGATAGGATGCGGTTGGGTTCAGAGAATTCCTCTGCGTGGGCCCCAGCGGGCTGCGGCGGAAAAAATCCGGACGTGTGCGGCGCTCGTCGGTGTTGAAATTTCTAGGCCGGTTTACTTTTCGGGGTGGTCCGCACGTCGTGAGCGCGGCGGAAGGGCGCTCACGGGATTCGAGGGTGGGGGTTCAGGGCGGGGACGGGTTGGGTGTTGGTAGCACGGGCACTGCTGCCTGTGGATGTGCTTCCGATTTGGCTTGCTGGTGGTGGTCGAGGACTTACCTAAGACACTGCCAGGAGTGGCTGTGCTACTGCGGGATTGAGGGTACTAGGTGGACAACGGTGCTTGCGTCGCGCTTAAGCTGGCGGTTCGCTGGTGCTAACCTTAAATACGCCGGGCTGAATCGTTTGTACTTGCAGGCGCATAGCACCTGACAGCCCGTACCCGTTTTTAGGCGGCATCTCAGAGGCGCCGCCATTCTCCGAATCGCTCAACGAGTAGCAGCGTCATGCGAAAGCGTTTGATGGTGATATGTCTCCTGGCTGCGCTGGCGGCTGCGGCTACGGCCGTGTACGCCACCGACTTCGCTGTGATCGTGCACCCCGGGAATGCGACCAAGACGATGCCGTTGGCCGATCTCGGCAAAATTTTTCGCGGCAAAACGGCAGCGTGGCCCAATGGCCGCGGGATCACCCTCGTCCTGCGCGACCCGAGTTCGCCGCCGATGAAATTCATCATCGAAAAAGTGATGGGCGTATCGGTGGACGAAGGTAAAGCGGCGTTGACCGACGCGGGGCGCAACAAGTCGGGCGCATCGATTGTTTTTGTGTCAACCGATGAGGATGTGGTGAAGACCGTGGAGGCCAGCGCGAATGCCATCGGCATCATTGATGTGTACAACATCACCAGCGGCGTGAAGGTGATCAAAATTGATGACAAGCAGCCGTTTGATCCGGGCTACGTGCTGAAGGGACGCGCGCAATAATTTCCACTGGCGAGGAACAATGAGAAACATTTCATTGAAGCGCATCTTGAGAATCGGACTGCTGGCGGCGGGTCTGGTGTTGGTTGCGGCCGCGGCGCCGGGCGCGCAGCAGGCGCCGGCCTCGAAGACGGGCAAAAATGCGGGCGCGAACGCCACCGCGAAGCCGGCGAAGACGGTGCACAACGAAGCGAAGCCGGACAAGGTGCCGGTGACCACTTCATCGAAAGAGGCGCGGCACGATTACGAACTCGGGATGCTGCACCGCGAGGACTTGCTCTTCGATGAGGAAGGGCTGAACGATTTCCGCCGGGCGGCGAAAGCCGATCCGAATTTTGCGCTGGCGCACGCGACGATCGCTTTTTTCAGCGACGATCCGCGCGAGGAGAAACACGAAATCCTTCTTGCGAAACAAACTCTCGCGCACGCCGCCGCGGATGAAAAACTTTTGATTCGCTGGATGATCGGGACGAAGGACGGCGATTTGATTCCGGCGATTTCCGCGGTGAACGATTTGATGGCGTCGTATCCGCGAGATGCGCGGCTCGGCAACATGTACGGCGAATGGCTGCTGGCCGTGCAGCTCAATTACGAGCGGGCGGAAGACGTGCTGCAGCAAGTGCTGAAAGTGGATCCGAATTACTATCCGGCGCTGAACAATCTTGCGTACTGCTACTCGTTGAGCGGGGATTACAGCAAGACGCCGAAGTTGATGGAACAGTACGTGGCGCAATTGCCGGGACAGCCGAATCCGCAGGATTCTTACGGCGAGCTGCTGCGCATGGCGGGGGATTTCAAGGATTCGATCGAGCATTACCGCGCGGCGCTGTTCATCTCGCCGAATTTCACTACGTCGCAGCTCGGCATCGCTTCGAATTATGCTTTCTTGGGCGATGAGGAGCGCGCGCGGGTGGAATATTTGCGCGCGATCGCGATGACGAAGGAACGTACGACGAAGCTGCAATATCGCATGCTGTGGGCCATGACCTACTTCCGCGCGAACCAGCAGGACGAGGCGCGCAAGGCTTATGGCGAGCTCGCGACACTTGCGCACAAGGAAGATCTTGCGGTTGATGAGGCTGAGTGCCACCGGGCGATGGCGCTCTTCAATCCGGACGCTGCGGCGGCGCTGAAGGATCTTGACGCGGCGCAGGCGGTGCTGTCGCAGAAACACGAATTGCCGCGCGCGGAACGCGAAGCGGAACTTGCTACGATTTTGCAGACGCGTGCTTTCATCGCCGCGCGTGCTGGAATGGCTGATGTGGCGGCGCAGGCGCTCGAGCAGCTCACGCCATTTGCGGAGAAGAGCCGCAGCAACGTGATTCAAGCGGCGTATCATTCGGCGAACGGGGCGGTGCTGCTGCTCGACGGAAAATTTGCCGAGGCGGTTTCGGAATTGCAGGAAGATCCGCGCGATCCGCTTTCGCTGCAATTGCTGGCTGATACGCAGAGCAAGGCTGGGCGGGCGGCGGAGAGTGCGAAGACGCTGGCGACGTTGGCGGCGATCAACGATGAGCGCGTGGAGACGGCGGCTGTGGCGCAGGCGGTGCGCGAGGCGCTGAAGAAGAATAATCCTGCTTCTACGCAGGCGAATACGCCGCAGGAATAAAGTCGGAAATTGGTATGGCGTTACTTTGGGCGTCGCTTTGTGATTTCAACGGCGGTTGATCCGCAGAAACAAGACCTCAGCGGCTAAAGCCGGATAAATTTGCGGCGCTTACGGCACGGCTGAAGCCGTGCCCTGACAAACCGTCTGCATCTATTCCTTACGCTCTCAACGCCTGCCCTTCGACAAAGGATTTATTACTCGGCGATATTCGAAGCCGTCTGCTTGGCTGCTTGCTGGAAATCCCAGCGCTAAAGCGCATCGTTGTTGGCGATGCTCTTTTCGGAGCGCTGAAGCGCTCCTCCCCCGCATGAATGCGGGTGCTGCCACCGAAACGCAAAACCTTAACAGTAGATCACGGCGGTGCGCCGGGCTCCCACCAAAATGCAAAACCCCTAACAGTGGATCAAGGTAGTGCGCCGCGCTGCCGCCGAAATGCGAAACCCTTTATGTATGATCGCGACAATGCGCGCGGCCGCGAAAAATTTGGCTTCATCTGTGCGAGCTGACAGACGCGAGTATTTTCGTACATCAATCGAAGAGGGCCGAAAAGCGGGCGGGTCTGAAGAACCCGCCCCTACGGGTTCCGGCGTGTGCTAGACTTCGCTTGCGGGAAAAAATTCCTGCCGATCGGTGGAACTTCGGGCTCTGTGCAACGATTCCCCGCAAACCCCGCCAGGCCCGGAAGGGAGCAACGGTAGCGGGTCAGCTTCGTGTGCCGCGGAACACCCGAAGTTCCTCTGATATTTTCGGGGCTACGGGGCGGGGCTGAAAAATCCTCATGGCATACCAAGTTATCGCGCGGAAATGGCGTCCACAGACATTTGCTGATGTCGTAGGGCAGCGGCACGTGACGCAGACGCTGGAGAATGCAATCAACTCGAAACGCGTGGCGCATGCTTACAT
This sequence comes from uncultured Acidobacteriota bacterium, assembly GCA_963812645.1. Classification (GTDB taxonomy): domain Bacteria; phylum Acidobacteriota; class Terriglobia; order Acidiferrales; family UBA7541; genus Palsa-147. Next base: position 1,352,543 of record CAWEVU010000004.1, on the reverse strand, counting down.
TTTTTCGGGCGTGCGCGGCGTTGGGAAGACTACGACGGCGCGGATTCTGGCGAAGGCGATGAATTGCGTGAAGGGACCGACGGCGACTCCTTGCAACGAATGCGATTCTTGCCGGGAGATTACTGCGGGGAGTTCGCTCGATGTGCTGGAGATCGATGCGGCGTCGAATCGCGGGATCGATCAGATTCGCGAATTGCGCGAAATGGTGCGCTATGCGGCGACGGGCGGGCACTACAAGATTGTGATTCTGGATGAAGCGCATCAGTTGACTGATGAAGCTTCGAATGCGCTGCTGAAGACGCTCGAGGAGCCGCCGGACAAAGTGATTTTTATTTTGGCGACTACGCAGCCGGAGGATCTTGAGGACACGATCAAGTCGCGGGCACAGCTTTTTCAGTTTCGTTCGCTGACGTTTGCGGAGATCAGCGCGGCGCTCGAGCGGATTGTGAAAGCGGAGAAGCTGAAGATCGAGCCGGGAGCGATTGCGGTGCTGGCGCGCGCTGCGGAAGGGAGTTTGCGCGATTCGCTTTCGCTGCTGGAGCAGGCGATCGCTTATTGCGGCGATAAGATTACGGACGCGCAGGTGCGCGAGTTGCTGGGTGTTGTGGCGGAGAGCGTTCTCGATGAATTGATGAACGCGATTGGAAATCAATCGACGGAGCAGGGGCTGACGCTGGTGCACCGGTTGATTTCCGACGGGCACAACCTGCAGCATTTTTGCCGCGAGGCGATCCGGCACATGCGGAATCTGCTGGTGGCGCAGGTTTGCGGGGCGGATTCGGATTTGATTTCGGCGCCGGCGGATGAGCGGCCGCGATTGAAGGAACAGGCGGCGCGTTTCAGCGAAGAGGATTTGACGCGATTTTTTCAGATTTTGCTCGCGACAGATGATGATTTGCGGCGGAAGCCCGATACCCGTTTGCACATGGAATTGGGAATTTTGAAATTGGTTACGGCGCGACGGATGGCGCCGCTGGAAGAAGTGATTGCGGAGATGCGCGGGGAGGCGAATGCGCGGCCGAAGCCAGCTGCGAAATCGTTTGCGGCTTCTGCTACGACCGCGGGTGGCACTTCGGCGGCGAATGTTTCATTGAATAGTGCGATGGGAGCGACTGGGGATGCCGGGCTGAAGCCCCTTCAAAGTTCAGGGCAAGCCGGCACTACACAGGGCTCTTCTTACGGCGACGCGCCACGGTCGCGTTATGATGCGATGGCGTCGAGCGGCGGAGCTGTTGCTGCGGCTGTGTGTGCGCCGATTGTTGAGCGGGCGGTGGGGGTTAGTGAAGATGCCGACCTGAAGGTCGGCGCTACACAAAGCGCTACACAAGGCGCTCGGCCGGCGCCGGCTTCGGCGCCGCGCGTAGTGGCGAATTCGCTGGAGGCTACGACATCAGGGCTTGCAGCGGCACAGTTCGAAGCGATAAAGTCTGCGCTCCAGGATCAGAAGTTTCTTTGGGCGATGGTGGAACACGTGAGCAAGTGGGAACTCGAAGGCGGCGAGATGCGCTTGTATTTTCCCTCGGAGAGGCGCTCGCTGGCGGAGATGTTGCAAGCGCGCGACCCGATGGAACGATTGCGCACAGTGATGAGCGCGGCGATCGGACAGCCGTTGCGAGTGTGTGTTAAACTCGATTCAGCTCGCAGCGGAATGGCGCGCGGCGCGGAATTGAAGGCGCGTTTCGAGCAGGATCCGATCGTGCGGGCAATGCTGGAGAGATTTGGCGGGCGAATTTCGGAAGTGAAACGGCGGAACGAGGACTAGGCCATGGAAGTCAAAGCCCTGCAGCAAATGCTCGCGCAGTTCCGGATGGCGCAGGAGAAGCTCGAAAAACAGATACAGGAAATCCATGTGGAAGCGACGGCGGGCGGCGGGATGGTCACGGTGAAGATGAACGGGCAGAAGCAGCTCACGGAAGTGAAGATCGAGCCGGAAGTTTTCGCGAGCAAAGATGGGGAGATGCTGCAGGACTTGCTGCGCGCGGCGGTGAATGATGCGACGCGCAGAGTGGATGAAGAGCTATCGAAGCAGGTGAAGGACCTTGCCGGCGGAATTCCTGGAATGGGCGGATTGAAAATCCCCGGATTGTTTTAGACCTTCCTCGCGCGGTTCAAATCATTTTAGATAATCGATGAGAAATTGCAGAGATTGGCGGACGCACGCCTGGAGTAGAGGCACGTGGCGAACGTAGCGATGGATTGGTCCGCGGCGGGCGCAGCAAGCGGCGCCCCTACGACCGCAACTTCCTTTGTCGTCCAGACGTGCGTGCCGTCGGTATTGCCGCCGGAGATTTGGCTTACGTTGTCAGTGCCGTTGCCGGCGCCGCCGTGGAGATAGACGATTAGAGGGTAGGAATGCGTGGCGTCATAGGTGGGCGGGATGAAGAGGCGGTAGGGCATTTTTGCGCCCTTGGAATCGGTGAAGGAGAGGGGGAGGAAGCCGTCGTTGGGTTGTTGGGCGTGAGCGGATATGGCGGATGCGGTTAGGATCACGGCTACCAGGACTGCTCGACTCGTTGAGTTGGCGTGGTTGGTCGCGAGCATTAGACGCTTAGATCCTTAGCTGCGCTCAGGATGACACGTGTTCACTCTGCGCGAGAGAAAGTCAACCGAGCCAGACAAAGTCAAAAACGCCGGCTGGCAGCCGGCGCTACGCTCAGTGGTAGACGGCTTCGTTGAATAGGGATTTTAGATCGCGGTTGCTGGCTTCTTCCATGGCTTGCTGGAAATCTTGGGAGTCTACCAGGTGGTTGGCGTTGCGCGTGGTGTAGAGCTGGATGCCCTGCCAGAATTTTTCTTCACCTAGTTCTTTGCGGAGGCGATCGAGGAATAGCGCGCCCTTTACGTAGGGAATTCGGCCTAGGGCTTCGTGGGCGTCTTTCCAGGCTTCCCAGTGGAGCGGGCGATCGCGGCCATCGGCGCGCAGCTTGTCCATTTGCTTTTGGGCTGCGGCGATTTGCTCGTCGTAGGCGGCTTTGCCGTTGTGTTGCTCGAGGTAGGCGGCGGTCATGAAATCGGCCATGCCTTCGTTGAGCCAGAAATCCGACCACGAGCGGATGCCGACGAGGACGCCCCACCATTGATGGGCTAGTTCGTGGGTCATGTCGGAGACCTGATCGTTTTCGAGATTGGCTAGATAGTTCGCGGGGAGCAGGGCCAGGCCGGCTGCTTCCTGCTCGATAGGGCCTGGCAGAAAGGCTTGCGTGTATTGGGCGCCGGCTAGATCAACGCCCGCCTTGCTGCGAAGGAAGGCTTGGGCTTCTGCGGTTTTCGAAAATGCCGCTTTGTGGATGGCCGCATCGAGAGCATAAATAACAAAATTTTGAGTCGTGGAGCGAATCAGTTTGGCTACGCCGAAACTGAAAAGATAGGTCTGAACTGGATTGTCCTGCTCGAATAAGAAATGTTCATCCTTTTTGTCGCGCCACTGCTTCTTTAGGCGACCGGGACCTACGGCGGCCATGCCGCTTGACGCGGGAAGGATGATTTCTAGAGTCAGTGTGGCTCTTTGGGCTGGGGAATTGTCGCAGATCATCCAGGCGTCGCAGTAGAAGGCGGTGTCGAAGCCGGGTTGGTCTGCGAACCATTTGATGCCGCGATGCGGGGCTGCCGTGTATTCGAGGTGGAGGAGATGTTTGCCGCTGCGGCGCAGACGGATGGTGACTGATTCATCCGCTAGCGTGACGTCGGCGTCCGGAGATTCCGTTTTGAGGAGTTGTAAGCCTGTCTGTTTGTGCAGCTCGACGTTGCCTGCTTCGTGATGGAATTCGATGGTTTCTTGGGCGCGGAGGAGTTGGTGGTCGAGATCGGGCGTCAGCTTCACTTTGTAGTGAGTGATTTGTGCTTGGGCTGGGTTAACGGTGAGGAGGAGCAATAGAATTGCGAGACGCACGGGGACAGTTTAGCTGGACGGGGAGGGCTCGGGAAAGTGGATCGATTTATTGCGGTGCCAGGAAACGTGTGGTGAAAGAATTCACGGGCTGACGTGGAGACGGTGTCGATGTGGGTTACTCGGGCGGGCGCAGCAAGCCGCGCCCCTACAAAAACGAAAATACTCAACACTGTGATCGGAATTACTTCTGCGGGATTGGATCGATTGTGCGGAGCTGGATGGTATTGGTCTTGGGGTCGAGGATGCCGGTGATTTTTACTTTTAGGCCGGCGCTTTTTTCGGCTACGGCTTGGTTGTCAATTTTGTAGACGTCGGTTTTGGTTTGCAGGACGAATTTGCCGCCGCGCTGTGAGACGCAGTAACGGGCGCAGTCGGCTGGGGTTTTGCCTGCGTTTCCCATTTTGATCATGGTTTTGTGGGAGCGGTCTAGAGAGTGGACGTTGAGGGCACACTGCGAGTCGGCGATTTCGCCGATGAAGGTTTTTTCGCCTTCGCCGCGGATCGGTGCGCTGAGCAGCGCCAGGCAGGATATAAGGATGGCGAATAGCATAAATCGCTTGGTGATTTTCATTTCTAATTACTCCATGCCTTTCAAGAATTGAACACAATTATTTCCAAAACGCGTTCGCAGGAAATCCGACGATCCGCAAAACGACATACCTCAGCGGCTAAAGCCGTGTCGATTTTGCGGCGTTTGCGGCACGGCTGAAGCCGTGCCCTGACAAATCATCCCAGTTCTCACACAGGCTCTAAAGCCGAATTCGTTTTCCGGCGTTTGCGGCACGACTAAAGTCGTGCCCTGACAAATCGTTGCTACCCTCGATCGTTTGCGAGCCGGATGCATTCGATTTACGGCGCGACTACGAAACGCATGTTCATTTGCTCGTGATCGGGACTGCAGATTACGGTGCAGACGATCACGTATTCGCCGGGATCGACCGGGGCTGTGAGCGTGAATTCTTGCGTGCCGGGCTTGAGAAGCAGGTCCCAGCCGTCAACGGGCTTGCGATCTTTGGCGCGCAGGAGCGAGAAACCGTGAATCGAGCCGTCGCGATTGTGGGTCTGCGCTTTGCGCGCGGTTATGCGTAGCGTCAATTCTTCGCCGGGCTTGGCGATGATTTCCGGGTTTTTCTGGCCGGCGATTTTGTAACGGCTATCGTGATCGGCCAGAATTTCGATTACGCGATGTTGCGATTGGCCGCTGAGCCCAGGAGAAAAACACCACAGCGTGAGCGCGGCTGCAATCGAGCATAGCAGCTTGAGCCTGCTATTTTTTCCCGTCATTGAGTCATGTAGCGCAAGATCAAACGCTGGTCTTCATCGGTGATCATGGCGCGGACGCGCATGTGGCGGATGACGGTGGCCATGGTGCGCGGCGGAAATTTGTGCGGAGCTTGGTGGCAGCGGCCGCAGTTGGTGTGAAAGCGTTTCTCGCCTTCGATGCGCTCGGCGGCTTCGATGCTGCGCTCGGAGGGCTTGGCGTTGGCGGCCGGAGGCTGCGACGTTGTTTCCGGCTCGGGCGCGTTGGCTACGGCTGTCGGTTGCTGCAGTTGGGCGACGGCGACAGTTTTCAGAGGCTCTTTAGTTTCCTGCGCCCCGGCGAAAACGGCCGAGCCCAGCGAAAGGGTGCACAGAGCTACGAGAATTCGACGCTTGTTCATTATTGATTTCCGCCTCGTTCGAAGGGCAGGACGAAGCGGTAGGTCGCGGCCATCGTCCAGACATTCACATTGCCTTGGGGACTGAATTGGCGGCCGTAATTGAAGCTGCCTTTCAGGCCATCCATGAAGTAGTAGTTCACGCCGGCTTCGAATACTTGCGTGTTGACCGGCGGCAAGGCGTCATTCGCTAGAGGACCGACCCAGAATTGCTGGACGCGGGCCACGATTTGCGTGCGGCGCATTTCGTCGCGCAGGAATGGCAGTTGGCTTAGGCGGTACGCTGGTTCGATCCAATAGCCGCTGCCTTCGCGAGAGCGGGCTACTTCCGCGCGGATGTCGAGCGGGAAAGCGTTCGGTTGCCAGATTACGTGAGCGCCGAAGAGATTGGAACGCTCGTCTTGAAGACGATGCTGGAAAGAGCCGCCGACTTCGAGCCGAAGCTTGGGGAAGAACAATCCGGCGCGGCCGCCTGCAGTGCGCTCGGAATCCACAGGCGTGACATAAGAGAGAGCTGAGAAATAGACTGCGTAATTGATGGTGACCGATCGGCTGGCGCTGAATCCGCCGCGAAACATCGCGCCGGTGCTGGCATTGCTGGGGCCGATACCAATTGGCAAGATCAGCGGATCGGATTGCAGATTGCGAATCCAGACGGGATAGAGACGCTCGTTGTAGATGCCAAAGGGCGTGAGGAAGCGCCCAACGGTTACCGTGAGATAGGGATTGGCAATGAAATCGACCTGGGCGTAATCGACTTCTTTCTGGAGCGGGCCGTGAAAGCCGGAGCGGCCGGGCTCTTGCACCATATCGACTTCGAAGGAATCGCGGGATTCGATCAGCCAGCGATCTCCGATGGGAATCAAAAGTATGGCGGAGGCGATGGGATGGAGATCCGGAGAGCCGCCGGTGAAGTCAGTGATGTAGCCGGCGCTGCCGGTGAAGATGGGAACGGGCTTGTCGTTGTCGGTTTGATCGGCGTCTTGCGTTGGTTGAGATTGTGATTGGGCGTGGAGCGAGGGTTGGAATTGCGCGGACGCTAGTAGCGCCGTCAGTAGCAGCGCGCATCTGAATATTAGGAAGTGTCGAGATAGAGACTTGGCGCTGCGGCTCGCACACGCTTTTGCCTCACGATGGACTGCGGCGAGGCAAGCTTGGCGTACAGGCTCTGACTTTGGTTCGATAATCGCCATCCCCAGCCCTGAGTGGAAATTTGCTGCCCTATTTGACGTTGAGTTACAAGATCGCCTTGGTCAATGGGACTCCGGGCGATTGTGTTGGATTTATTAATTCCTGATCGGGAGCAGGATTGCGCCGCGCCAGATCTTGAGATGTAGTGCGGTTTTGAGTCGTAAGAGGCCGGCGGGGACGCCGGCGGTACCTACGTGCTAGCGGCCGACGAGGACGAAGGCGCCCCAGTAGAAGGGGAGACCTTTGGTGTAACGCTGGCGCACTACCTCGCGCTCTTTGAGCTGGGCTTGGCGGAGGGCTTCGTGTTTGTCCTGACCGGCTAGCCAATTTTGATAGAAGAGCGCCATTAGTTCTTGCGTCTCGCGGTCGGGGACGGACCACATGCTCATTAGAATGGATTCGGCGCCGGCTTCCTGCAGGCCGCGGCGGAGACCGAAGACGCCTTCGCCGTTGTGCTGCTCGCCGAGGCCGGTTTCGCAGGCGCTAAGCACGACGAGCTCGGTGCCTTGAAAATCTAGCTGCGTGGCTTCGTAGGCGGTGAGGACGCCGTCTTCGAGGCCGGTGGCCGGAGCTGCGCCGGATTCGGCGCGATCGGCGCCGGCGAAGAACAGGCCGGAACGCAACATGGGGTCTTCCGCTCCGACGGATTGATCTCCGGACTCTTTTTTCTCACGGGCGAGATCCTGATCGGAAAGAAAGAAGCCGTGGGTGGCTACGTGGACGAGACGCGGGCTGCGCTGGCGATCGAGGACTTCTTCGAGGGCGGTGTCGCCAGTGAAAGGCGCGACGTGCCAACCCGCGGCACCGAGAAGTTTGCCTACCGCGTCGATTTCGATTTGCGTGGCGGGGAGAGGCGGGAGCGGGCCTCCGTTTGCTACGCGCGAGCGCGTGGAGGATTCGGGATGGGTTGGCGGCGCGGCGGTGGCGAATTGAGGTTGCTGCGAATCGCCGGCGTTGAGTTTTGCCAGAGCGGCTCGTGCGTCCGCCTCACTCAGATCGAATTTTGGATTGCCGAGAATGACCGCGGTCTTCGATGCGGCCGGGTGCGGCGTCCTCAGAAGATCCTTGGTGCTGTTGACGAGGCGGAGATCGCATTTTTCGAGAAGGAGTTTTCCGGCGGAGTCGGCGAAGAGGCCCATGGGGATTTGATTGAGGACGCCGTCGGTCGAAACGTAGACGCGCTTGGAGCCGGAGAGCGCGGGCTCGAGCGGCTTCCAGAACGCGTCGTAGGCGGCGCTGCTGTCGGCATTCACCGCGCCCTGTTGCGGAGCTGGCGCTTTGGGGGAGACGCCGCGCGTGCGTCCGACGGCGGCGCGATAATTTGCCATCGGTGTGGATTCCAATTTGCCGGCGTCGCCGAGGAAGACGAGAGCCGGCAGCGCGGAATTGGGAGTCACGACCAGCGCGATGTAATCGAAATTCTTGGTGAAAGCCTTACCGTCGTGGAATTGGAAGCGAATGTATTCGACGGCGGCTTCGTCTGGTTGCAGCGCTTTCTGAACATCCTTCCAAGTGGCGCGCGCTAGAGTGTCTTTTTCGCCGAGCGAGCTGACGCGCCGGGCCAATTTCTGTTCGATGGCATTGGCATCGGCATTGACTTGAGTTTGCGTCTCTTGCCAGCCCGGCGGACGCGCCGCGGCTAATTGCGAAGCCTCGCTTTTCTTCGCGGTGAGATCGTCGAGAAGCTTTACGGCTTCGGGATCACCGGTGGCGGCGACTTGCGCGCGGAGCGCGGCGACGCTTGTGGCGATCGCGCCCTTCTCCCACAAAATCACGTCGTAAATTCGAGCAGCGACGGATGGATCGTGGTCGCGCTGCGCGCACGAAAAACTGAAATAGGATGGGAAAATGGCCTGCACCGTGGCGAGAAACTGGAGGCGATCTTTTTCGCTCATGTAAGCGAAGCCGTACTGGATGCGGCGGTGAACAATGTCGAGAGCGCGCTGGAAAAGGGGCGCTGCGTCGGAGTAGCGGCCTTGCGCAACGTAAAGCATGGCGAGATTCACGAGGCTGCTGGCGAGATCGGGATGATCCGGGCCGAGAGTTTTTTCTTCGATGGCGATGGCGCGCTTGAAACTCGGCTCGGCTTGAGCGAAGAGGCCCAGCTTCGTGAGAACAGATGCGAGATTGTTCAGACCAGAAGCAACGCCTGGGTTTTCGGGACCGAGAGCTTTGACTATGATGCCCAGGAATCGAGCGTACAGCGGCTCGGCTTCGGCATAGCGGCCTTCGGCCTCATAAAGCGCTCCAAGGAGATTGAGGACAGCGCCGACTTGCGGATGCTCGGGCCCTAGAACCTTTTCATCGACCTCTGCGGCCCGCTTCAGAAGCGGCTCGGCATCTTTGTAGCGACCTTCAGCGCGGTAGACGATGGCGAGTCCGGCGAGAGTCGTGGCTACTTCCTGCTTATCGGGGCCCAGAGCTTTTACATCGATCTCCAAAGCCCGTTTCATCATGGGCTCAGCTTCGGCATGGCGTCCCTGATATTCGTAGAGCAGGCCGAGGTCGTAGAGGACAGTGGCGACGACGGGGTGTTCCGGTCCATAAGCTTTTTGATAGATCGCCAGAGCGCCCTTAAGGATTGGCTCTGCCGGGGCGTAGAGTCCTTGAATCTCGTCGAGGTGAGCGACGCCTTCGAGGTTCGTGCCAACGGTCGGGCTATAGGGACCAAGCGCTTTCAGATCGATATCCATGGCGCGCCTGTAAAGGTTGGCGGAATCGGTGAAGCGGGCGATCGAGGCGTAAAGACTCGCCAGATTTTGGTAATCCATGGCGAGGCCCGGGCTGGCGGGCCCGAGGGCCTTTTCGTCAATGGCGATGGCGCGCTTGAAGAGCGGCTCGGCTTCGGCGTAGCGAGCCTGATTGGCATAGAGCAAACCGAGGTTATTCAGATTTGTGGCCACGCCGGCATCGTTCGGCCCGGCGATTTTTTCGGTGATGGCGAGAGAACGCTTGTAAAGAGGCTCGGCATCGCCGTAGCGACCCTGCTTGTCGTACACCGCTGCCAAGTTGTTCAGCATCGCGGCGACGCCTTTGTCGTCGGGGCTGAGGACTTTTTCGCCGATCGCCAGAGCGCGCCTCAGAATGGGTTCGGCGTCGGAGTATTTCCCCAAGTTGGAATAAATCGTGCCGAGACGATTTAGAGCTACGGCGGTGGAGAAGTTTTCTGCTCCAAAGGTGGCTTCAGCGACTTTCGCAGCTTCTTGCGCTACTGGCAGTGCCTCGGTGTTTTTGCCCTGCTTTTGAAGTTGAATGGCCTGGGAGTTCAGTTGTTCCCAGCGGTCTTTTTGGGCAGTGACTGGAATCGCCAGCGTTAAAAGCGCGGCGATGAGAGCGATCCAATTGGCTATGCGCGTCGTTCGCCGCATTAGCGACTCCCGAAAGAGCGGTTCGATCGGCCGCCGATGCCGGACCTGCTCGGGCCGGCGTGAGCTTCCGCGATAAAACCTACGCAAGATTCTAGCCTGTGCGCGTTCAAAGAGCACGAGGGGTGACATCATGAAGCCAACCGCGACTTGGATTTGCGTGGGACTCCTTCTTTTTATCTCTCAGGCTGGGGCACAGGCGCCGGGGCCGAGCCGGGCCGCGCGACCGAATGACGGGTCGAAGCGCGCGGCGGGCAAGACCACTTCAACTGCGGCCGCGCCGGCGAAACCGCCGAATTCTGAGACACCGGTTGCCGGCCGGGCGTTGCCTGGATTGCCGGTGCATCGAGTGGTGCTTTACAAGAACGGGGTCGGATATTTCGAGCATTTGGGAAAGGTGGTCGGCGACGAGAGCGTGCGCATCGACTTCACCAGCGGGCAACTGAATGATGTGCTGAAATCGTTGACGATTCTGGATTTGAGCGGCGGGCGAATCGGCGGAGTGGATTACAACTCGGAGGCACCGATGAGCCAGTTGCTCGGTGCGCTGCGGCTGCCGCTTGGCGAGAAGACTAGCGTGGCGGAATTTCTGGATGCGCTACGGGGGGCACGGCTGGAAGTGCGCGGGACGCCGCCGATTTCTGGAAGATTGCTGAGCGTCGAGCGCAAGACGCGGGTGAGTGGAGGCACGACGCTGGAAGTCGAGGTGATCTCGCTGGTGACCGATGCGGGCGAGGTGCGCGAGGTGGAATTGACACCGGCTACTAGTGTGCGGCTGATGGACGCCACGTTGAATCAGGAGGTCGGAAAATACTTGACGCTGCTGGCTTCGGAGCGCGATCAGGATTTGCGACGCATGGCTATTTCGACTGAGGGCAAGGGCGAGAGACAGATCTATGTGAGCTATATCAGCGAGGTGCCGGTTTGGAAAACGACGTATCGGATTGTGCTTTCACCGAAGGCGGCGAGCAAGCCGCTGTTGCAGGGTTGGGCGATTGTGGATAACACGGTCGGTGAAGATTGGAATGATGTGCAATTGTCGCTGGTGGCCGGCGCGCCGCAATCGTTCATCATGGACCTCTCGAAGCCGTATTACGCGACGCGGCCGTCGGTGTCGCTTCCGGAGAGCGTGCAGATCGTGCCCCAAACCCACGAGGCGACCATGCGCGCGGGCTATTCGGGAATTGCCGGTACAGTCCTGGACCCACAAGGAGCCGTCATCCCCAGAGCGCAAGTCTCCCTCATGAACGAAGCCGGGCAGATCGTCGCGACCACTCGAACCGATTCGGAAGGCCGATATCAATTTGCTGATCTGCCGGGCGGGACGTTTCAGCTCGAGTTTGACAGCGGCGGATTTAAGAAAGAAAAAGTGAATGGGGTCGCCGTCCGGAATGGAATGCAGACCGTTCAGGATGTCTCACTGCAATTGGGCACAACGACCTCAGTCGTCGAAGTTACGGCGCAAGCCTCCTCCCCTCTGAATACCACTGCGTCGACGATAAGCGGCCGAAACCTGGGATCCGGAGGATCGCTGGGCGGAGGTCACGGGGCTGGAGTTGCGGGAGGAACGCTCGGCGGATTTGGCTCTGGGACGCCGGTGGAAGCGAAACCGGTAGCGATGAGCCCCGGTGAGGCGCGGCAGCAGCTTGAGGCTGCGGCGCTTGGGCGGGACTTGGGCGACTTATTTGAGTATCACGTCAAGGGGCCAGTGACTATTCACAAGAACCAATCGGCGCTTGTGCCCATCATTCAGACGAATATGGAGGCGGAAAAAGTGTCGCTGTGGAATGCGTCGCTCGAATCGGCGCGGCCGCTGCGCGCTTTGTGGCTCACGAACTCCAGCCCTTTGACGCTTGATGGCGGCAGCTTCAGCGTCCTCGAGGATGAGACATTTGCGGGCGAAGGGCTGATGGACCCGCTGAAAGCCGGGGAGAAGCGGCTGCTTTCCTACGCGGCCGATCTCGGCTTGCGCGTGACTACGAACGTGGGCAGCTATCAGGATCTTGTGCGGCGGGTGAGCATCGTTCACGGGACGATGATCCTCACCAACGACGCGCGGGAGCAGAAAACTTACACGGTGCGCAACGAAGATACCGCGCCGCGCATTTTGATCATCGAGCATCCGGTGAGGCCGGGATGGACGCTGGGTGCCGGGACGCCGAAGCCCGAGGAAACGTCGCCGGATTATTACCGCTTCCGGATGGTCGTCGACCCGAAGAGCACGGCGACGCTTGCAGTGGCGGAATCGATGCCCCTTTCGCGGACCATCGAAATCAATACGCTGGATGCGGACCAGACGAAGCTCTTGCTGCAGCAGAAGTCGATCAGCGCGGAAATCGAGCAGGCGCTGCGGAAAATTATCGAACAGAAAGATCGCGTTGCGGCGCTGGAAGCCGAAGTGGAGAAGCGGAACACCGAAATGACCGCGATCTACGACGATCAGCAGCGGCTGCGCGAGAATCTGAAATCGCTGAAGGGCAGCGCCGAGGAACGGGCGCTCACGCAGCGCTACTTGCAGCGATTGAATGATCAGGAGACGCGGCTGGAGTCGATCCAGAAGGAGATTGCCGATTTCGAGAAGAAGCAGGAGCAAGCGCAGGCTGAGCTCGACGAGATGATCGAAAAGCTGTCATTCGACGCGACGCTGTGAGCGATTTGCGCTGAACTTCACAGAGCATCGGGACGTTCAACGAATCGCGTGGCGGCCGTCCTCAGAAGTAGGCGCGGAGCAATTTGAAGTCGTAGCTCGCGTTCTTTCGCGAAAGGGCAGTTTCGGCGGCTTCGCTGGCTGCTGGATCGAGTTCCCTGACCTTTGGAGGCTTGGAATGCGGAGGGAGCGCGATCATGAAAGTCATCAGCGACGTCGCATTTTCGCCATGGCATTGTTGGCAGCGCGTTTTGAGTTTGACGACAATCGGCGGAGCGGGCTGGTCACTCGGTCCGTTGCGATAGGTCGGCGGAGCGAAACCGTATCCGCCACGGTACGTGGCGAAGTTTTGGTCCTCGGAGGCGAGCCCTCCGGTTTCCGGCTCGGTCAGCATCAGCTTACGGCTCAGCTCGCATACGCGGATTTCCGGACCCTGGAAGACTCCCTGATCCGATTTCTTGAAGAGGCGAAGTTGAACGTCGGTCGTAAGCCGCGTGGGCGCCAGCTTGCCCTGTGAGTCGACAAGGATCGACTGCATGACGAGGGCGACACCGTCCAGCTTTGCGGACATATCCTGTTGAGGATCGCGAAGAGAATCGAGGAATTTCTGCTTGTCTTGCGGCGGATGAGCGGGCTTGATGAACACGCGCGTGAAGCGGCGGTAATTCGCAACGGCGTCGTGAGTTCGGCCTGGGAACCACTCGATTTCAATCCAGGCGCTGTTCTTGCTGAAGAGATCGGGAAGCGAATATTTGGTCCCGGCCGCGTCGTAGTTATCCGGGAGCGAATTGATTTCGGCGCGCGTTAGAGCGAGCTTCGCGACCATTTTGCCTAGAAGGTCGAGCACCACCTGATGGCGGTTATCGAGTTCGATGCTGCGGTCTTCCGGAAACAGCGGCTCGAGGAGAATGTCATAGGCAGCCCAGAGATCGCTTTGCATCATGGCGCGGGCGATGGCCGGACGTTGCGTGGTGTCGTTGAGCGCTTTTTGCAACGCCGCTACCAAGCCGGAATAGGTGGGCTCGACTAGAAGCTGGCGACGGCCTTCCGCTGTGCTGGGGTAAGGGTAATACAGCGGTTCGATGGAGCGATCGCCGGTTTCCGTTCGTTCGACGAGACCCACGCTGACGCGCATTTTGAGATCCCTTTCGAATTCCTCGAAGGGCTTGCCCTCCGGAAATTCGCCGGACAGACGAGCTTTGAAGCGGCGGGAGAACAAGTAGTAGAAGATTCGGTTCCACGCGTCGTTTGGGTCCTTCGAATAGATCGGTTCGATAGTGGCGGGTAAGACGGTGGGCTGGGGTCCTTGCGCGTGCGGTTGAGGAAGCAGAGAGAACCCGACGGATGCGACGAGGCAAGCGAGGGTCGCACGGCGCCAAACCTTCGTTGCCCCGCGTCCCCCATGTGATGATCGCAATTTGAGCATTCTTTGTCGCCAGCCTGTAAGTGTCATGCTCTATATGTCGTTGGCCTTGGCGGTTCTGTTAACGCGTTGACGGTACCAGACTCTTTCGCCGCGACTCCGGCGTAGTTCGCTTTTCGCGTCGGTTATACTATGCTTCTGTGCGGTCTTCTTCAGGAGCCACATGCCCGACTACGCGCCTACTATCAGCCGTCTGATTGATGAATTGAAGCATTTGCCGGGCATCGGGCAGAAGACGGCGCAGCGGTTGGCGTTTCATCTGTTGCGCGTGGATCGCGAGCAGGCGCTGGCGCTGGCCGATGCCATTCGCGACGCGAAAGAGAATGTGCGCGAATGTTCGATCTGCAACAACATTACGGATACCGACCCGTGCAATTACTGTACGAGCCCGGCGCGGAACCGGAAGATGATTTGCGTGGTGGAAGACGCGCCGAATATTCTGGCCATCGAGAAAACGCGGCAGTTCGACGGGCTTTATCACGTGCTGGGCGGGTCGCTCTCGCCGTTGCAGGGCATCGGGCCGGAGCAGTTGAAGATTAAGAGTTTGATCGAGCGGCTGAAGGGCAACACGGTCGAGGAAATCATTTTGGCGACGAATCCTACGGCTGAGGGCGAGGCCACGGCGATGTATCTATCGAAGCTGGTGAAACCTCTCGGAGTGCGCGTGACGCGGATTGCCATGGGCATTCCGGTCGGGTCGGATTTGGAGTATGCAGATGAAGTGACGATGTACAAGGCGATGGAGGGGCGGAGGGATTTGTAGGGCCCGGCCAAAAAAAGAATAGGAATTCCTCAGGCCCCTACTGGGTTGGGTCCTTCGGAATGACGGCGTTCGGAACCGCGGCGGAGGTGGGTGATGGCCGGAATTGAGCGGTACATGACGCAGTACGATCACGAGCACCACAATCCGTGGAACAAGGTAATGCACGGAATCGGCATTCCGGCGATCCTCGCGGGGATTGTGCTCGCCGGGTTGATGCATTGGAAGCTGGGGCTGGCGCTGTTTCTGGGCGGCTGGATCCTGCTGTTTGCCGGGCACCGGATTGAGGGCAATAAACCGGCGTTCTTTCAAGGCTTGATTTACCTGCTGGTGGGGCCGATCTGGATTGCTAAAGAATTGAAGGATGCGTTGCTGGGACGAGGTCACCGCTCAACTACTATGCGGTAAGGCGCTACGACAACTCATCGAGCTTGCCCGCCAGGGAGCCAAAGTTACCAAGCTCGATGCTAGTCTGCTCTGTAGTTCGGATCCTGCCCGTTGCACATCATCAAGCCGCATTGCTCGGTCGCCGCTGCTTTCTTGCAGATCTCGTAGCACATGCAGTGGTAGTGGGTCTTGCGGGGCTTGGGGTTTCCGAACGAAACGGTGCCCGCTACGCCAATAATCAGCAGCCACGCCAGGACTCTAGACTTCATCGGCTACCTCGCTTCTCCGATAGATTGAACTTTCCACGAGAATAGGAGCCGCTTCGGGAAGTCACAATGAAGCAGAGGTTTCATCCGCTAAAACGGAGGTTCCAGGCCGGAGTAGTACTCAGGTAGCAGCGAGTGCGGTGGGCTGGCGCGATTCCAATCCGTAAGTAACTGATTCGAACAGGTCTCACCGAGGCTGCGCTACGGGCGCGTACCAGTGTTAGGCTGATAAAACCCCCTCGGAGGGCTTTGGAAGGACTCACGTGGCTGAACCAGACGCATCGAACGACCCCAGCTTGGGCAAACGGCGCAGCACGCGCATCGTGCAGGCCGTGCCGATTACCGTCGCCGGCGCCGACGCGCTAGGGCAGCCGTTCAAAGAGCGCACTTCGACCGTGATGGTGAGCTGCCACGGTTGCAAGTACCATTCGAAGCACTACGTCCCGAAACATTCTGTCGTGGAGCTGGAAATCCCGCGTACGGAGGCTTCGCTGCCGCCGCGGACCGTGAAGGGGCAGGTGATCTGGGTGCAGCGGCCGAGGACGGTGCGCGAGCTCTTCCAGATCGGGATTGAATTCGAGCAGGCTGGAAACGTTTGGGGCATCGCATTTCCGCCCGACGATTGGGCTGCTGCGACCGAGGAGGCGGCAAAGGTCGCTCCGGTGGCGGCGCCCGCCGCGGTAACCGCGAGCGTGGTGCAATCCACCAGCATCCTTGGAATTCCTAAATTCGTGCCACCGCCGGCGCAGGCGCCGCCTGCGGAGAAGAAGCTTGAGATTGTGCCGCCCCAGGCGACGCAGCCAGCCGCTGCGGAGCGACCGGAAATGCGGCCGGAATCGGTCGCCGTGGCAACTCACGAGGAAAAGCGGCCGGCCGCTGCGCCGCCGCAGCCGGTGCAGCCGCCACAGGTCGCGGCCCAAGCCGCGGCTCCGCCGAAAGAGGCGCCGATGGCGATGGCGCCCGCGCCACCTTCTCCGACCCCCGATATCGCGAAACAAATGGAGAAGCTGGTGGCCGAGGCGCGGCAGAGCTTGCACCAGGTAGCGCGCCATGAATCGCGCAGCGCGATTGCGGAAGAACTCGAATCGACGCGGGCAAAAGTGGATTTGCAATTGCGCGAAGCGGTCGAGCAGGCCGTGCAAACTTCGATGACGCGCGTTTCGGCGCAGGCGCTGGACGCGGTGATGAATCAGGCGGCGGCGCGGGCATCATCTGTCGTCGAGGATGCGCGCAAGGCCACGCAGCAGACAGTCGGGGAACTGGAAGCACAGTTGCGGCAATCGCTCCAGGCGGCGGTCGAGACTGCAACTTCGCGGGCGGCCGAGCAAGCCGTGCGCGAGGCCAATCAGAACGCGACATCGCAGGCGCTTCAAGAGGCAGTGCAGCAGGAAATCTCGAAGGCGCTGGCGAGCCGGCCGGAGACGGACGCGGCTTACTTCGCGAGCGATGAAGCGGCTCGTGGACGCAGTGAAGAGCTGCGGCGGGATGTGGAACAGGCTGCCGCGCGATTGCGCGAAGAAAGCATCGCGCAGATTCACAACGAAGCTGCCGAGGCTAAAAATCGCTGGCAGCAGGAGCTGCAATCCACGCTTTCGGGCGTCTCCGACAAGCTGAATCAGCAAATCAACGACGTCACGCAAAATCTGCTCTCGCAGGCCGAGCAAGATATCGCTGCGCGGGCAGCCAGCATCCGCGGCTCGCTCGATGAAGCGTCGGCGCAGGCACGCAGCCAGATTGAGGCCGTGAATGCAGGCGTTGCCGAAGGGCAGGCGCGTTCTGAGGAAGCGAAGAACCAGATTCATGGCGCGGCGCATGAGGCAGTTGAGAATGCGCGGCGCAATCTGGAAGGCGTTCTTGCCGAAGGCCACTCGCGCTCCGAAGAGGCAAAGAATCAAATTCACGGAGCGGCGAACGAGGCGCTCGAAAATGCGCGGCGCAACCTGGGAGGCGTTCTTGCCGAGGGGCAGGCGCGCGCCGAGGAAACGAAAAACCTGATTCAGGGCGCCGCGAATCACACTCTGGAAGAAGTGCGCCGCGGCCTGCAGGAATTTTTGGCGCAGCAGGAAGCGGAGCTGCAGCGGCGCGCTGACAGCCTTGTTGCCGAGCGGACGGGGCAACTCGGACCGGCGCTGGACGCCTCGGCGCAAGAGATTTTCGACCGCGTATCAAGCCAGATCGAACAGCAGCTTGTGCCCGGAGTGGAAGCGGCGCATAAGGCCGCGGAGGAATTGGCGGCGGCGCGGGCGCAGGCCGAAGCGGCGCAACAATCGGTGCAATCCACGATCAGCATGGCCGCGGAAGCCGAGCTGCAGAAATCGCTCGAGCGGCTGAAGGAACAGACATCGCAATTCCCCGTGCAATTCGAGGAATCGATTCGCGCGATGTTGAAGCGGGCCGAGGAAGAACTCGAGACCAAGACCACCGAATCTACGCACACGACTTTCGAATCGCTGCTGAAGGCTTCCGACTGGTACTCGAAGAAGGCGCAGACGAGCATGCAGGCTTCGCTCGAAAAGGCTGTCGAACATTCGACGAGTCTGCTGCATGAGCGCGCCGCCGAGGCTTCGCGCAAGATGGCTTCGGAGCTCGATCATTACAGCCGCAGCTTTGCGGACCATGCCAAGAACCAGATGGCGGAATCGGCCAATGAGCTGTTGGAGCGGAATCGTGAGAGGCTGAAGGAGGCTGCCGAGACAACTGCAGCTACTTTTGCTGATGACACGCATCGCGTGGCCAGCAATACGTTGAGCGAATTCGACCAAGCTGCTCAGGACGCAGCCGAACGGACCCGCGCCGACTTGCAGGCGACGCAGAATAATTCTCTCGGCGAATTCCGCGAGGAATTGATCAAGAACGTGGCGCAGGGAGTTTCGCAGGCGCGGATCAGTTTGGAATCGCAGCTCAAGCCGTTGATGGAGCAGTGGCATGCGCAGCGCGAGCAGCAGGAGCGCGCGTGGCTTGGACAGCTCAATCGCGCGAGCGACGATGCCATCGAGCAATATAAGACGCGGCTCGAGAACGCGTCGAATTCGTGGCTCTTGGCATCGGCGACGACGCTTGGGCAACATTCGCAGGCCGTGATCGAAGCGTTGGCGACGGCCGCCGAAAAGCGCCTGCGCGAGACCTTCTCCGATGTGCTCGCCAATATGGGCGACAGCCTGCGCCAGCGCCTGATGGGCATCTCCACCGATTTCGGACCCAGCGAAAGCTCAAAGACCGAAGACGAGAACAAGTAGCCCTATCGGCTGCAATTCCGATTCAACTCAGGACGATTCGGCTCCTTTGCGTGAACTCGCTATAATGGGGCGATGGCGAATCATGCTTACTCTAGCGTCTGGTGCCCCGAATTCGGGGCCGAAGTGCAGCTCGAGCGGCTTGGGCAATTTCTCTCGACGGTTCCCTTCTCTGCGACGCGGGTCGGATTCACGGGGCTCGTGATCCGTGCGATCAGCCCCGCGGAAACGCCCTTAATCGAGCCTGACTTGCGCGCGAATCCTGTGGATGCGGCGGCCATTGTCGAAGTGGCGCGCGAGTTCCAGAACGCGGATTGTGCATACGAAGTGCAGGCGTATTGGGATGTGTGGATATTCGACGCAGCGTCGGAGAAATTTGTATCGCGGCCTGAGCTGCTCGAGATTTTCTGCCAGGGCGAAGAATATGACGATGGCGTGTGGAAGGAGCTCGGCCATTTTCAAGTGGATCTCGGCTTGGAGCACCAATTCACGGGCCACGGGCGGCTGCTGGGCTTTCGGAACGGGCAGCCTGCGCAGCCTGAGCATCCGGATGAAGCGCGATTCTTCGAACTGATGTCGCAACCGGCGAAGCTGGAGGAATACCGGGACAAGACGAAGGAGAATATCCGCAAGCTGTTCGATTGGATGCGGCGGATCGAGCGAGCCATGCCGGTGCAGAACTCGCGTCTTTGGTCCGAAGGCGAAGAGAACTTCGAAGCGCGCATCGAAGAAATCCTTGCGGCGCGATGAAACCGGGGCCGTCGAGCCGCTTTTCACCGCGCGCCTAGCCAGATACAATAGAGTTCACTTCAGCGAGCTCCCCGGGGGGACGGATTGAAGAAACCGGGCTTTATTCTCACCGCGGCGATTCTCGCGTTTTTTTTATGTGCCTGTGGAGGCTCTGGCGCGTCTAATCCGAAGACGGAGATGCCCTCGCAGCCAGCGGAGCCTGCAAAGCCCGCGGCCCCGGCGGTTCCGCCGGATATCCAGCAGGTGGCGGAGAACGCGCTGGGCTCGGAAGCCGAAGTGCTCGTCTTCGGGGACTTGGCATTGACCGGCAAACAGCAGATTCTGGTGATCAACCGCCTGAAGAAGACGCCGGATAACAAAGCGCCGGGAACGATCTTGACGCGCGCGGCCATTGTCGAGGACGACGGCGGGACTTGGAAACAGGTTTTTCTTTGCGACGAGCATTTGAAAAATACGAAGGGCTTTCTCGGCGCCACTCCGCTTGCTCCTGTGCCGTCATGGCGCCTGCAGTTCGAGCAGCACGAGGATAAGGGCCTGGTGATGTATTTCACGCCGCTCGATAAACCCGCGGGTGGATACCAGCAGACGATCGGGATACGCTGGAACCCGAAGGTGAAGCGCTACCAATCGCTGGACCGCAATTTCGATCAGTTTCTCGGGGAAGCGCCGGAATTGGAAATCCCAGACGTGAGTCCCAAGTGAGCGCCGCCGCACAAACTATTCCTCAGACCAAAGCCGCGGAGGCCCGTGTGCCCGGCTGGAAGCAACTCATGCGGCTATTGCCGTATCTGGGCCGCTACAAGGGCGGGATGACCATCGGGCTCGTCACGCTTGTGGCCATGGGCATCGTTGGAAATCTCGTCCCGTTGCTCATGGGAATCATCTTCGATTGCCTGCACGGTGAAGCGAGCCCGCTGAGCAAACTGGCGGGCCGCATGGGCTGGCTGACGAATCTGGCAGCGCGCTATTACGTGCCGCTCAATCGCCATGCCCTGGGATTCTTCTGCCTGGCGCTGATTGTCGCCATTGCCCTGAAGGGAATTTTCTCATTCCTGACGCGCTGGATTCTGATCGGCGTCTCGCGGGAAATCGAGTACGACCTGCGCAACGACTTACTGGTGCGTTTGATGCAGCTCGAGCCTGAGTTTTACGTGCGCAATCGCACTGGAGAGCTGATGTCGCGCTGCACGAACGATTTGAACAACGTGCGCATGGTGCTGGGGCCGGGAATCATGTACAGCGGGACGACGATTGTCTCCTTTATTCTAGCTGTGGCTGTGATGCTGCTGATCTCGCCCATGTTGACGTTGTATGTGCTGATTCCCGTCCCCGTGGTCGCGTTCGCGGTGCGTTACTTCGGCGAGATCATTCACAATTTGTTCGAGAAGATTCAGGCTTCGCTTGCGGTCTTGTCCGCTCGAGCGCAGGAGAATCTTGCCGGTGTGCGCGTGATTCGCGCTTACCGCCAGGAGCAGGCCGAAGCGCGGCAATTCGATAGCGTGAATCGCGAATACGTTTCGAAGAATATGAAGTTGATTCTCGCCTGGAGCATGTTCATGCCCGCGCTGACGGCCCTGATCGGCGTGACGTTCCTAATCGTGCTGTGGCAGGGCGGCAAGTTGGTGATGCAGAGCCGCATCTCGCTCGGCGAATGGATCGCCTTCAACATGTTTCTCGGCCAATTGATCTGGCCGATGGTGGCGCTCGGCTGGGTGACGAATATTTTTCAGCGCGGCGCGGCGTCGATGGGACGTATGAACTATGTGCTCGAGGCGAAGCCGTCGATCGACGATGCGGCGGTGGGATTTAGCGGCGTGGCAACGGAGGATTCGGCGTTAGTGCGGGAAGCAGGCGAGATTCGTGGAGAGATTGAATTCCGGAATTTGACTTTTGCGTATCCTACTGGCGGAAACGGCAAAGAGGCCAAACCGGTGTTGAAGGATATCAACCTAAACATACCGGCCGGCTCGACGCTCGCTATTGTGGGCCCGACCGGTAGCGGGAAATCTACGGTGGCAGCGCTCGTCGCCAGACTTTGGGAAGCACCACCAGGAACGCTGGCGCTCGACGGGCGCTCGATTCGCGAGTGGCCGCTCGGCGCGCTGCGCCGGGCTCTCGGATATGTCCCGCAGGATACGTTTCTATTCAGTGAGAAGCTGTCTGAGAACATCGCCTTCGGCGTTGACAACGCGAGTGAGCCAGAGATCGAAGACGCCGCGCGCAGCGCGAGCATTTACAACGAGATTACCGAATTCCCCGCGAAATTCGAGACCATGGTGGGCGAGCGAGGCATCACTCTTTCTGGCGGGCAAAAGCAGCGCACCGCGCTGGCTCGCGCACTGATTCGCGATCCGAAGATTCTGGTGCTCGATGACGCGCTTTCGAGCGTGGACACGGAAACCGAAGAGCGCATTCTGAATCATCTCCGCGACGTGATGAATGAGCGCACTACGATCATCGTCTCGCATCGCTGCTCGACGGTGCGCGATGCCGATCAAATTGTGGTGCTGGTGGACGGCCGCATCGTCGAGCGCGGCACACACTCGGAATTGCTGGGCATCGGCGGATACTACGCCGATCTTTATCAGAAGCAACTTCTGGAAGAGGAACTCGCGCGCGCATGAGCGACATCCGCGAAGAAGAAGCGTTAGGAAAAATATACGACTCGCACCTGACGCGGCGCTTGCTGCAATACCTGCGCCCGTACAAGTGGTGGGTGTTCTTCGCTTTGGCGCTGGCGCTGGCTGTCGCGCCGATGGAAATCGTCGGGCCTTACTTCTTTAAGATCGCCATCGACAACGACATTACGCCGGTCCTTCAGCACCAGCTTGCTTTCAGCGTGGCTCTGCGTTCGCTTGAATGGATCACGTTCGGCTTTCTCGGAGCGCTCATTCTCAGCTTTGCTTTGCAGTATCTGCAGATGCGCGTGATGCAGCGCGTCGGCCAGGACATCATGTACGACCTGCGGCGCGAAATCTTCGTGCATTTGCAGCGCCTGCCATTGAGCTTCTACGATCGTAGCCCCGTCGGGCGGCTGGTCACGCGCGTCACGACCGACGTGGATGCGCTAAACGACCTTTTCGCTTCCGGCGTGGTTGCCATTCTCAATGATTTCTTCGTGCTGCTGTTTCTCGTCGGCGTGCTGCTCCATTATGACGTGAAGCTGGCGCTCGCCACTCTTTCTCCGTTGCCGCTCATGTTGATCACCACGCTCATTTTCCGCACGCAGGTGCGCGATGCCAACCGGCGCATCCGCACGGCCATCGCGCGCATCAACGCGTTCTTGCAGGAGCACATCACGGGAATGTCCGTGGTGCAGCTTTTCAATCGCGAGCGAAAATCGCGGCGTGAATTTGAGAAGCTGAATCGCGTGCACATGGACGCCTACAAGGACGCGATCAACGCCTTCGCCTATTTCTACCCGGCTGTTGAATTCCTGAGCATCGCGGCGATTGCGCTCGTTTTCTGGTACGGCGGCGTGCGCGTGATCAAAGGCACGCTTGACGCAGGCCTGCTCGTCGCGTTCATGATGTGGGCGCAGCGATTCTTCCGCCCGATTCAGGACTTGAGCGACAAATTCAATATTCTGCAAACGGCTATGGCGGCATCTGAGCGTATCTTCAAGCTCCTCGATGAGCCGCTCACGACGATCGAAGCCGCAGCGCCGCGCACCATTCATTCGCCGCGCGGTGAGATCGAATTCCGCAATGTCTGGTTCGCGTACCGCGGCGGCGCCACTCCGAAAGACGATGATTGGGTGCTCCGCGACATTTCGTTCCGCATTCTGCCCGGCCAGACGGTCGCGGTCGTCGGCCATACCGGCGCGGGCAAGACCACGCTGATTCAACTTCTTCTGCGCATGTATGAGATTCAGCGCGGCGAGATTCTTCTCGACGGCATTGATATTCGAGACCTAAAGGTCGATGATCTGCGCCGTCAATTCGGAATTGTGCTGCAGGATCCATTTCTTTTCACCGGCACGATTGAATCAAACGTGCGTCTCGGCAGCGAAATCGATCGCGCCACCGTCGAGCGATCCATTCAGGAAGTCGGCCTCGGCGATTTCGTCCGCTCGCTGCCATCCGGCGTCGCTTCCGACGTTACGGAGCGCGGCGCCACGCTTTCCGTCGGCCAGCGCCAGCTCATCAGCTTCGCTCGCGCTCTTGCGCACAATCCTACTTTCCTGATTCTCGACGAAGCTACCTCGAGCGTGGACACAAAGACCGAGTTGATGATTCGCGAAGCCCTCGATCGCCTGCTTGAAGGCCGCACCGCGTTGGTAATCGCGCATCGGCTCAGCACCATTCAGCACGCCGATCGCATCCTTGTGTTCCACAAAGGCAGGCTGCGCGAAGAAGGTTCGCATCAGGAATTGCTGGCGCGCCGCGGAATTTACTATCGGCTTTATCAACTTCAGTACAAGGATCAAGAGCTTCAAGTCTCGATTCCCGGCGCGGCGCTAGCAGGCCCCGCCGGGCCGCTCCCCGCTGACGACTGAGCCGTGCCTTCGAACTCCGCTCCGCAAATCCTGATTTCGGCAGGCGAGGCTTCCGGAGACATGCACGCCGCGCGTCTCGCCAAGGCGCTGCTAGCGCGCACGGGAGCTCACATTTTCGGCATGGGCGGCCCGCGCATGCGCGAAGCCGGTGTCGAAATCATCGCCGACGCCAAAGAAATCGCTGTTCTGGGCATCACCGAAGTCATTCACAAAGTGCCGACGGTCCTAAGAATTCTGCGTCGCCTGCGCAAAGAAGCCGCAATCCGCAAACCAGCCATCGCGATTCTCGTCGATTCCCCCGGCACAAATTTGCCGCTGGCCAAGAAACTCCATCGCCTCAATATTCCCGTGGTCTATTTCATCGCGCCGCAAGTCTGGGCGTGGCGGCCGTGGCGCATTCACGCCATGAAGAAAAATCTCAGCCGCGTCCTTGTGATTTTTCCGTTTGAAGAAGAAATCTATAGCAAGGCAGGGATCCCCGTGGATTTCATCGGCCATCCGCTCGTGGATGTCGTGAAGCCTAACGCGACCCGCGCCGAATTCCTCGCCGCACAGGGGCTCGATCCATCAAAACCTGTCGTAGCGCTGCTCCCTGGGAGCCGGCCGACGGAGATCTCACTGAATTTGCCGGCGATGCTCGATGCCTGCGAGGGCCTCGCGCGCGATTTGCGCCCGCAGTTCACAATGGCGGCAGCGCCGGGGCTCGAAGAAGGCTTCTTCCAGCGCTACTTGCGTCCCGGGCTTGCGCTGAAGCGAGTCGCCGGCGCGCCCTACGATGTGCTGGCCAGCGCCGACTGCGCTATCGTCTCGAGCGGCACCGCGACCGTCGAAGCCGCCCTGCTCGGTACGCCGATGGTGGTGGTATATCGCGTGTCGCAGACCAGCGCGTTTATCCTTCGCCGCATGATTCGCGCTCCATTTCTCGCCATGGTGAATCTAATCGCAGGGAAGCGCGTGGTGCCGGAACTGGTCCAGGACGACTTCACTGGCCCGCGCGTCGAAGCCGAAGTTCGCCGCTTGCTCGGATCCGCTGTCGACCGGGAAGAAATGAAGCGCGAATTAGCGGAAGTCCGCCGGCGCCTGGGCTCGGGCGGCGCCATCGATCGCGCCGCCGACGCGCTCGCCGCCATGCTTCCGGCAAAATCCTGAAAGCAACTGGACGGGCGCATTTGGTATCTTAAAGAAGCGAAAGGAAAATCTGTGTCCAACACCAAACGACGATTTTCGACCTTCGCCCTGACACCTGCAGCGGCGATTCTCACCCTCATTTCCCTTTCTTTCGCCACCGGCGCGAGCGCCCAGGCGCCTTCCCGCTTTCCCGCGCACGCCACGCACTACGACGTGGACGTAACGCTGCATCCCGCCGACCAGACGATTTCGGCGAAAGCGAAAGTGGAATTCCTCGCCGATGCGCCAGCGCGGACGCTGCTGGTCGAACTGCATCAGGATTTGAAAGTAATCTCGGTGCTCGGCGCAAACGGCAAGCCGCTGGAATTCGACCGCGACCGCAATAATCCGCTCGATCTGCGCGTGAATTTGCCGGAAGCGCTCGTTGCGGGAAAAATGGCGACTTTAACGTTTGAGTACGCCGGGCCTCTCTCTCTCGAAGATGACAGCCCGACAAAGGGAATCCGGCTCGGTTCCGTGGACAAAGACAGCGCCTACTTGCTTCTTCCTGCGCGCTGGTTTCCACTGACGAATTATCCGTCGAACCGCTACACCTCGAATTTCAAAATCACCGTGCCGGATACATTCGCGGTGATCGGCACCGGCAAATCGGAAATGCAGTCGGGCTCAGGCGGGCAGACGACCTATGTGTTTAACTCCGAGCGTCCTTCGCCGGGCGGAACATTCGTGGCCGGAGCGTTGCAGCTCACGCCCGTGAAAGTCGAAGGGAATCAGGTTCTCGTTTACACGCCGCCGTCGCAGACCGGCACGGCAAGCAACTACGGCGCTGCACTCTCTCATGCCGTAACTTATTTTTCGGATCTCTTCGGCGGCGTCGCCGATCGAAACATCGCCATCGCCCAATTGCCCGATGGCTCGCTTCCCTTTTACTCGGCGCCCGGCCTGGTGCTGATCAGCGCGCGGCAATGGACGGAGAAGCCCAATCAGAGAATCGTCGCGGAAGCCGCGGCGGGACAGTGGTGGAATGATTCGGTGCTTCCGGCGACGCCATCAGATGCGTGGCTCTCCGACGGGCTTTCGCGCTATTCCGGAGCGCTCTTCGCCGAGGAAATTGACGGCGAATCCGGATTGAGGAAAGCGCTCGAGGACTTTGCCATCGGCACGCTGATGTATGAAGACGCGGCGCCGATTTCGCAGGCGCAGCGGCTGCAACCGTTCTCTGATTCGTATCGCTCAGTTGTGCAGGACAAGGGCGCGCTCGTTTTTCACATGCTGCACAGCGAATTGGGCGATGCTCCGTTTCGCGCGTTGCTGCACAATTTCTATACCGCGCACGCCGGGAAAAATGTGGACCTCGCCGAATTCGAGAAGCTTGCCGCAGCAAAATATGCGGCCGCTCCCCCGCCAGCCAACCAGCCGAAACTCAATCTCGTCGCCTTCTTTGCGCAATGGCTGAACTCCACAGGCATTCCCGAATTCAAGCTCGAGTACATCGTCTACCGCACGAAAAAGGGGTTCAAGGTTGTCGGCAAGGTGTCGCAGGAGCTCGATACTTTTCGCATGCCCGTAGAAGTAAAAGTGGATACGGAAGGAAATCCAGAATATAAGACGATCAGCGTGACCGGCACCGTCTCGCCTTTCATCATCGAGACGTTTGGCCGCCCGAAGCCCAATGGGATTGCGCTCGACCCGAATAATAATCTTCTGAAGGCCAGCCCGAAGCTGCGCGTCCGCGCGGCCATCGCGCGCGGCGAAGGATTGGTGGCGCAGGGCAAGTTCTATGACGCTATCCAGGAATATCAGCACGCTCTCGATCTGCAATCGAATAATTCGCTGGCGCACTTCCGCCTCGGCGAGGCGATGTTCTATCAGAAGAACTATCAGGCCGCTGCAAACGCGTTTCGCAGCGCGCTCGACGGCGATCTGGATGCCAATTACAAATGGGTGGAAGTCTGGAGCCACATCTACATCGGCAAGATTTACGACCTGACGGGCCAGCGCGAGCGCGCCGTGAATGAGTACGGCAAAGCCCAACATCTGAAGGACGACACCGGCGGCGCCCAAGCCGAGGCCGAACGCTATTTGAAGAAGCCCTATAGCGAAGGCGGCGACGCCCCCGGCACAAAATCCTGAAACTGGCACCCGATCTCGTTAATTCGACGATCAATCACGGCTGCCGGAGACCTGTGAGCCGAGGCGCCTCGATTTCCTTGTGCTGTATCATCACTCGGAAGGTTTCTCCCATCCCCTCGGGATTCACCAGGTTCTGAAAACTCAATCGTGCCCGGGTCTTTTCCATTTCACTCCACTCGTCGGAATCCAAATCCACAAAATTGTTCTTGCGCGCAAGACCCAACAAAAAATTCGTCTGCGAAGTCAGCCCTGCCAGCTTCAACCCCACGCGCTGCCCGCAGAGACACAGCGCCGTGAAATTCAAATGCGCCGTAAGATCCTGCTCGCCCGGCGCCCGGTAGAATTCCTCACTCGTACGATGCTCCGAATAAGCTAGCAACGTCCCGTTCATATGCCGTTCGTCATAGAGCTTTCGCGCCTCGTGCCCATAATCCACGGTCAGCACAAAGCCGCGCCCCAGCCTGCGGCCCACATCCTCAATCCACCGGCACGCCGCCAAACCCACCTCAGCCTGCTGGCCTGCTCGCAGTGCAATATTCTGCCGCTCGAAGAATTCCGGAATCTCCAGCGATGAAGGCGGCAGTTCCCTTTCGATCAAACGCTCGCAGTCCGAATCCACGAATATCTCCCGCAACCCTTCTGTCGCCATCACCACGCGATGGACCGGCAGAGCATCCAGAAGCTCATTCGAAAATATGCAACCGCACGGCACATCCGAGGGAAGTTCGCGTCGGTTCGAGGCCTTGCCAGTCGCGATGTGTCGCGCTAGTGCAGTTTGAAGAAGCTCGCGTCGCGACGGCGAGATTTCAACAGCGACGTAATGCAATGCCCCGTAAAATTCGCGGAGGCTCTCTTCCGCGAAATCGAGAATGTGCTTCGCCAGTCTCCCCGAAGCCGCGCCCGCCTCAGCGATCGTGAACGCCGCCGGCCGCTCGGCGATTCTCCACATCTCTTCCAATTGCCGCGCGAGAAGCCGACCGAAAACCGGTGAGATGTCTACGCTCGTGTAATAGTCCGCGCGCCGTCGATCGATGACCCCGCTGTAATAGCCGAACTCCGGATCGTAGAGGCAGGCTTCCATGTACGCCGCGAATGTGATGGGTCCACTGGCGCGGATTCGTTCAATCAATCGGCTTTGAAGCGGCGAACTCGGCGCAGCAGCCGGCATCAATCCTGCTGTTGCGGATTGCGCGTGAACATCTCGACGACGTAATCGTGCAGGCTATCGTAAAGCTGCTTTTGGAATGACCAGGAAAACTGCGGATGATCGATCTCGCGCGGGCGAAGCTGCATGACGTAAACGTGAACGCCGGCCCCGTCGAGCCGGCAGCGGATGTCGATCTCTACGTCCTCACCGGCCGGCCGTGCCTCGAACGCAAACAACGGATGCTCGTAGCGCGCCAATTCCCGGCGAACTTTCTCCAAAGCATCCCCGGGCGCCTCTTCAACGCGGGTCACTCGTCTTTCGCTCCGGCCTGCAAGCCCTTTCGCGCGACGCCATCAAAAATCTTGCACGTCTCTTCATCGAACAGCACGAAATAGATCTTTTCGAGTGAAGTCTCACCGCCCAGATGCTTCGCGGCTTCCTCAAGCATGATTTCCGCGCACTCGCGGACAGGGAAGCCTGCGATTCCCGTTCCCACCGCGGGAAACGCGATCGTCTTAAGCTCTTTCTCCGAGGCAATCTTCAGCGCGATGGCCGTCGAACTTCGCAAATCCTTGGCCGATGTAGCGCCGCCAAGCTGCATGCTGGCGGCATGAATCACGTGCCGCGCGTTTAGATCGCCGCCGCCCGTGATTGCCGCGCTGCCGACAGGAATCGAGCCGATCTCATTGCATTCGCGCTGAATCGCGTCGCCGCCCTTCCGCCGAATCGCTCCTGCGACGCCGCCGCCAAGCTGCAAATCATTGTTCGCCGCGTTCACGATTGCGTCCGTATCCATCTCGGTGAGATCACCCTGCTGAATGATGATTCGATCGGCCAGGTGGTGCGGCGATTGCGACTCTTTCTTGCGGCGTGGCGCATTCATCGGGTCTCCAGTTCTCGTTTCGACTCTACCGGTTCGTTGGAAATGACAACTTCCAGGCCCATGCTGCATCCAGCTTCAGCGCACTCAGCGATGACGTCTTCGGCCGTTTGAGAGCTTCGCACGATCTCGACCCGCTTCAATTGCGAATCGGGAGCCGGGAATCGCATCCCGATGCAGTGCTCGGCGCGAAAGGTGATCGTAGCAATATCCGCAACCGAAAGCGAAGCCGTGCAGCTGGCCAGAACCGCACCGGGCCGCGCGAACTTGTCGAAGATCGTGAACACTTCCAGCTTAGTCTCCAATTCATCGAGAGTCGTGTCGATAATGAGTTCGGCGGCGCGCATCGCGTCTTCTATCGAGCGTGAGGTCGATATGCGGGAAATCGCTGCATCGCGATCGCCGGCAGACAATTCACCTGCGCGAATTGCGGTGTCGATCCGCTCCCGAATCGCCGCTTGGGCCCGCTCGATCGTCTCGGCGTTCACGTCCTCCAGTACCGTGGAATAGCCTGCTCGGGCCGCCAGAAGGGCGATTTCGCGGCCCAGCGGCCCTGCGCCGATCACTGCGATGCTCTTGATTTGCATCGGAAGTTACTCTACGCGCGAACGGGAAAAAGTCGCGCGGCATTATCGTACAGAATTTTCTGCTGGCTTGCGGGCGAAATCGGAAGGGCGCGGAATTTCTCGATGTTGCCGATCACGCCGGGAACGCCCGGGCCCGGCCAATCGGTACCGAACAAAACTTTGTCGGCGATCTCTTCGATTCGCGGGAAATACTCCATCAATCTCTGCGGCGGAATTCCGGAAATATCCATGTACATGTTCTTGTGCCGCCGCACGAGAAAAAATGCCTCGTTCATCCACAGCGGTCGCCCGCCATGCGCCAGAATCACCACCAGATCGGGATAATCCACGCCGATGTCATCGGCCAGCATCGGATGCGCGTAGAGATTTCGCGCGCCGGGAAAAATTGAAGTGCCCGTATGAATCATGATCGGCAACTGCAGCGATTGCGCGCGCTCATACATCGCCGCCAGCGGCCCAAATCCGTCGCGGTAAGCATTCGGCGCAAATAGCTGATGCGACGGATGCACCTTTAGCCCGCGAATTCCGATCGAGTGCAGCCGCTCGACTTCCGCCCCCGCATCCGGCACAAATTTCGGATGCACCGAGCCGAAAGCGATCAGCCGCTTCCGGTCGGCGGCGCAATATTTCGCAATCCAGTCATTTACTTCCGGCCCGAAGCCGATCACTTCGGGACTGACGTAATTGATCAGTCCGGCGCGCTCGATCCCCGCCGCATCCATAAACTTCAGGAATTCAGTCGCGCTCGCTGTGTATTTCTCCACTTCGGAATAGTCTTTGCGCCCATGCTCAATCAATTTCAGGGCGTGCGGCTTGAACATGTTCAGAGGCTGGATATGGATGTGGATATCAATGATCGGATTCACGATCGAGAAAGGCCCTCAGAAAGATTTGTATTCGTCGGGATCAAAACCAAGCACGACGCGCCCGCCCGCGACGACCACCGGCCTTCGAATCAAGTTCGGATCGTCCGCCATCATGCGTATCGCTTCCGAGCGCGATGGCGGATTGTCCTTCATCTTCTTCTCGCGAAACAACGCGTTCCGCGGATTCAAGAACTCCGTATGATCGCGATCGCCGATCAATTTCTCGAGCTCCGCGGAACTCAGCCGTTCCTTGTCGAGATTCCGGAAATGCAATTCCACTCCGTGCTTCTCAAGCGCCGCCCGCGCTTTACGGCAGCTCGTTCAAGTCGGCTTGTGCAGAAACTTGACGGATTTCTTTTTGGCCATTTTCGTGCCTCCACCGATCAATAATGCGGAACCTTGGTATCAATTTCCACTGCCCAGCGCTCGATTCCGCCGGTCATCGAGCGCGCGCCCTCAACACCCTGCGAGCGCAGCCATGCCGCCGCATCCAGGCTGCGCATCCCGTGATGGCAGAAAACCACCACGTCGTCGGCCGCTTCGATTTCGGCGAGGCTCGCCGGAATCCGGCCCAGCGGAATCAGCTTCGCGCCCTCTATGTGCGCGGTCTGATGCTCCCACGGTTCGCGCACGTCGACAAACAGGAACTTCTCGCCGTGGTCGAGACGCTCTTTCACTTCACGGGGCGTTATCTCAATATTTGCGAGAAGATCCGGAGCCATATTTGTTCCCTCAGTACCCAAAATCCGCAGGCGCCGAAAACGCGTGTTCTCGTACGCCGAGAGCGTTGAATCGCGCCGCACCGAGTTGCTTCAGATATTCCTGCCGATCGGCCACCTTCACCACCCAGCGCTCGAGCCATCTATCGAAATCTTCGAGCTTGCGGCTCTGCTCATGATATTCGGCGAAGAACGCGTGATCGCGGCCGTAGTAACCCTGCACCGGCGAAGGATGCGCGCCGCCGGGTTCATGCACCACCGCCGCAACGAGAAATCCCGGAACAAGCGTGCGATTCGGATCGGACGCGATCGCTTCCGGCGCGACGATCTCCTCCGCGACGATGATCACCTTCTGCGCGGCTCGCGCTCCATCCACCGCGACTCCCAGGCTGGCCCAAATGTGCGCGTTGCCGTATTCATCGGCGCGCTGCACGTGCAACACTGCCACGTCCGGCCGCAACGCGCGAACAGCGACAAGTTTATCCTCGTTCACCGGCGAGATGAATTCGCGAAGATTGTCGTTCTCCTTGAGCAGATCGCTACCAAACGTCGAATACGTTGGCAGGAAGGGAACGCCCAGCGCGCCAGCGTGAAGTGCCAGCGCCATCGTGAAATTGGAATAATCCGTGACATCCACGCGGAGCGGAATTCCCTGCTCTACGGCCCGACGCAAACAATACGCGACACCCGCGGAAACATTTCCAATCCACGCCGCCATTATTTTCGCAGCGCAGCCCGCTCCAATGATTTGATCGAAGAGAATGTCCGAAATCGGACCGACGAGCGTGAGATCCCGGCGACCCTGGCGGATTAATTCATGCCCGGCTGCGAACGGAATCATCTGTTCCATTTGGGCGCCGAGGAGCACGGTAGCGCCCGACGGGATGTGCTGCGCAACCGCTTCACGCATCGTCATCAATTTGGAAGCTGTAGTCATGACTCGAATTATCCGCCGGCTGTCGTAGTCGCGGCATTCAGTACTGCTCCATCATTTCGTCCAGAAATGATTTGGATCGAGCGCGCGCATTGCCGCGAGCTCATCCACGGTCGGCGGCGGCGTTTCTTCAAGGGTGTCCGCGACGTACAAATTCCAGCCGGTATTCGCGAGCACTTCTTCGACTCCCACGCCTGGATGTACCGAAGCGAGAAATGCTTCGCCGTCGCTGCCGAATCGCAACACTCCTAGCGTCGTAATCAGCGCTGAAGGGCCGGATCGTACCGGGAGGCCTTGCTCCGTCCGCCATCCATTTCCGCGTCCATTTCCCGGCGATGTGATGTACCCGACGCGCTCGCGGAATCGCGTGCGCTCATGCGCCAGCAGCACCACGGTGCGTTGCGCCAGGCACGCGATATCGCACGCACCGCCGGAGCCCGGCAATCGCTGCGTCTCGCCGTGCCGGTCGCCCCACGTCGAATTCAAATTGCCGAAACGATCCACCTCCGCCGCGCCGAGAAACCCGAGTTGCACGCGCCCTTGCTGCAGGAATGCCATCACGTCGATCATCTGGCCGCACTGCGTGGCCCCGCGAAGATTTGGCGGATCGGCCATGGTGTAGAGCAATTGAGGCGAAGGCGTTTCGCGAATGAGGCCATTCTCGTAGAGTCCGACTGCGCTCGGCGCATGGGTGCACTTGGCGACAAGGAACGCCAGCATCGGCAGTCGCATCCCGACGAACACAAGCTCGCCATCGGCGATTTCACGCGCCGCCGTCGCAACCATGATTTCGCCGGCGGTGTAGCCGCGCGCGGCCATTTGAGCTTCGCTGTTCGTCGTGGCCACAGTTTCTCGATCGTGCAGCTCTCGCTGCGAATTACGCTCCATCGCTGTCGGATTTATTTGAGATGCCGTTCGGTTCCCTGTCGTTATTTCCCGCGAAAGTTCGGGCGCCGCTTCTCGAAGAATGCCGTCAATCCCTCCGCGAAATCTTCGGAATTGAAGCACTCGACCTGGCGGCGGATTTCATCATCGAGAGCGTTTTCAAGCTCCGCGCGGCTCGACCCGAAGAGCAGCTGCTTCACGAAGCGCGCGGCGATCGGCGGACCGGCGGCAAGCGCTGCCGCAGCCGATTTTGTTTCGGCGGCGAGTTGATCCAGCGGCACAACGCGATTGTATATTCCGAGACGCAGACATTCCGCTGCGGGAATCATCTCGCCGGAATAAAACAATTCCGCAGCGCGCGCGGGACCCACGAGCCGCGGCAAGAGAAATGTACCGCCGAAATCGGGATAGAGCCCGAGCTTGGCAAAGCTCTGGCCAAAGTTGGCCTGCTCCGAGGCGATGCGAATATCGCAAGCGAGCGCGAGATTCGCACCACCGCCGGCCGCAGGGCCATTCACCGAGGCGAGAACAGGCTTCGGCATGGCGGCGAGAAGCAGAACGATTTCTTTTCCGGCGCTGACGAGAGATACCAATTCGCCAGGCGCAGTGCGCATCCGCGCATCGCGCAGCAGGCCAACATCCCCGCCTCCACAAAATGCCCGGCCAGCACCGGTGAGCACGACCGCGCGCACGGAAGCATCATCGCTCGCGCGCCGCAGCGCAGCGGCCAGCGCCGTGCCAAGCTCCACATTCAGGGCATTCAAACGATCCGGGCGGTTGAGCGTGATAGTCAAAACGGCGCCGTCGCGCTCTTCGAGAATCACATTTGCACTCGCCGGACGCGCAGCTTCCGACACGATTCCTCCCAAGGAGAAAAATCAGGCTAGCTCTTCAAACTCTTCAGCAATGCAGCAAGCTTTTTGAAGTAGCGCATCTTGACGCCGCGCTCAGTGCCCGCATTCGTGCCGCTCGTGGAAGGCAGGACGAATACGTGCGCCCCATACAACATGTCTTTCTGCAAACCCAGCTTGCAGGTGCCTCCTGCAAAGCGCTCGTACACTAGCTTTCCATTAAAAGCGACGACGCGCGGCTTGATCTCTTCGAGTTTTTGCGCCAGCAGGACTCTGCCTTCCGCGAATTCCTGGCGCTCGATTTCTTCCATGCTCTTCGTCGGGCGCTTCACCAAATCTGTTAGGCCGATGCCGAACTCGACGAGGCGCTTATCGTCGTTGTAACTAAGAAGTTCGGGGATCACGCCGGATTCATACATCAGCGGCCAAAATTGATTGCCGCGGCCCGCGTAGTAGTGTCCGACGCGCGCGGAGCGTTCGCCGGGATTGCAGCCGACGAGAACCAGCTTCATCCCCTTGCGAAGATAATCAGGCAGCGTGCGCATTCGCGAGCCTTCCTCCGCGTCCGCCCAAATCCGAGCGCCTTCGTTGATCCGATTCAATCATAGCATTGTGATACGCGCACCTCGGCCGCAATCATCACCGGCCTTTGAATTGCGGCGGACGTTTCTCCGTGTAGGCCGTCAGGCCTTCCTTCGCGTCCTCGCTAGCGAAAAGCAATTGCTGCAGCTCGCGTTCGAGGCCCAGCGCTTCCGCAAAAGGCAGCTCAGAGCCGGTGACCACCGCCCGCTTGATGTGCCCCACCGCTCGCGCCGCTTTGTTCGGCGGGCAGAACTGCCGGGCGTACGCAAGGACATCGTCCCAAAACGAGCCCGCAACAAAAATGTGATGAATCAGCCCGAACTGCAGCGCTTCCTCGAATGCGAAGGTCTTGCCGGTGACCATCAATTCAAGAGCTCGTGCACGGCCGACCACACGCGAAAGCCGCTGCGTCCCGCCAGTGCCGGGAAGCACGCCGAGATTCACTTCGGGCAGGCCAATTTTCCCGGCGTCCTTCCGCGCGACGCGAATGTCGCATGCAAGCGCAACTTCCAGGCCACCGCCGACCGTGTGCCCGTTCAGAGCTGCGATCACCAGCTTCGGCGTCTGCTCAAGGCGCGAAAGAGTCTCATTGGCATGCAAGCAGAAGTAATATTTGAATTCTGGCGTCGCCTCGGTGAGCATGGCGATGCTCGCCCCGGCGCAGAAGAATTTCTCGCCCTTGCCGCGCAGGACGATCACGTGAACGCTATCGTCCATGCGCGCCTTCAGAATGGCAGCATCAAGCTGCTGCATCATCTCGTAGCTGTAGGTGTTCGCCGGCGGATCGTCCAGCTCGAAGATCGCAATCCCGCCCTCGACGCGATAGTGCACCAGAGTCTTGTGCTCGGTCGCCGTTGTGACCGCCATCACCAAATCCCCCGAAGAGTCAAATTACCAGAGGCGATAATACCACTGCCGCGATTCAGTCCACAGTGCCGGGCGCCTCTCCGCAGGCGGGAGGCGCCCGATTCGGCAAGAATGGGCGTCTATGCTACCCTAATGGAAGCTCGCTGGCAGCGCGCGGCTGGGCTGAAGACAGATGAGCGCACCCAAAGCAAATCCGGTGAATGTCACGCCCGCACCTGCCGGTGCGCCTCCGCGTGGTAGCGTCCCGGCTCCCGTAGATGACGAGTTGCAGGTCGTCACCGCGGCGCGCGCTGGCGACGTCTCGGCCTTCGAAACTCTGGTAAACCGTTACGAACGCAAGATTTTCCGCCTGGGCATGAACATCACCGGCAGCCGCGAAGACGCCGAGGACGTGATGCAAGAGGCCTTTCTGAAGGCCTACCAGCACCTGCCGGAATTTGAAGGCAATTCGCGGTTCTACACCTGGCTGGTGCGCATCGCCGTGAACCAAGCGCTCATGAAGTTGCGCAAGCGCCGCCCCAACCAGGTCTCTCTCGACGAGGAAATCGAAACGGGCGACGACTCTTTCTTCCGCGACGTGGAAGACTGGGGCCCGTCGCCGGCCGAGCGCTACGAGCAGACGCAGCTCCACGACATTCTCAACGAAGCAATTTCAGAACTCGATCCATCTTTTAGAATCGTTTTCCAGCTTCGGGACATCGAAGAAATGTCCACCGAAGAGACCGCGGACGTGCTGCATCTTTCGGTGCCCGCGGTGAAGTCGCGGCTGCTTCGCGCGCGCTTGAAGTTGCGCCAGAAGCTGAACCGATATTTTCGGCGGAGTGAGACACAGTGAAGTGCACGAACCTGATTGAAGAACTCTCCGGCTACCTTGATGGCGCCCTTAGCCCAGCCCTTCGTGCGGAGCTTGAAGAGCACCTCGCCAAATGCAAGAAGTGCCGGATCGTAGTGGATACGTGCAAGAAGACGATCGATATCTACTGCAATTCGGAGCCAGTGCCTTTGCCGGAAGACACGCGCAGCCGGTTGCACACCGCGCTGCGCGAAAAGCTGCAGCAGCGGCGAGCATAGATCTCGGGAATCTCAGGCATCGGCCGCGCTCTTTTTGCTCCAGAACGGAAGATTGATACCTCGCTTTTTCTCCACGGCAATCTCGTAAATGCGCCCCGCTGTCACGATGTCTTCAATCGCAACGCCGTTTGATTTGAAGAGCGTGATCTCGTCTGCGTTCCGGCGGCCCGGCGCGCGCCCTGCAGCAATCTCGGCCAGCTCGATTACTTGCGACCATTTCAATTCGTCGCCTGCAAACGCCTGAATCAAATCGCCGGCCTCGAGCTTCGATTGCTCGCGCGAATCCGCCGCGATGATGCCTGCGCGAAAGACCGCGACCGAGTCAAGCTCGCGCTTCTGCGGGAAATTTGCGCCGATGGCGTTGATGTGCATCCCGGGACTCAACCAGCGGCCCTCGACGACCGGCTTCGTGGCATTCGTCGAGGTCACCAAAATATCCGCAGTGCGCACAGCGGCCTCGGGCGAATCCACGGCGGCAACAGGAATCTTCAGGCGTTCGGTCATCTCTTGGCCGAATTGCGAACGTCGCTCCACATTTCTCCCGAAGGCGTAGACGTGCTCAATTTTTCGCACCCGTGCAATCGCCTCCAATTGCGTCCGCGCCTGCAAGCCTGTGCCGATAATCCCCAGCGTTCGCGCATCGGCCCGCGCCATCAACTTCGTCGCAAATCCGCTCGCCGCGCCGGTGCGCATCTGACCGAGATAATCCGCTTCGATCAGCGCAAGCAAATCGCCCGTTTCGGTGTGGAACAACGGCACAAGAAATCGCAGCCCTTGCGGCGAGCTCGTATAAATCTTCAAGCCCATGTAGCGGTCGCGCGAATCCGCCGCAGCCATGTAATGAAGGTAAGAATGCGCCGCAGGATTCAATCGCTGGCGCGAGTGCATCATCGCCGAGCCATCGGCAAGCCGCAGAAACGAATCTTCGACGGCCTTAAGCGCAACGTCCATCGTGAGGATGTCGCGCACATCCGCTTCGCTCAAATAAAGTGCCATCAATTCACCTCACGGTAGCGCGCTAAAAATTGATCTTGAAGCGCAGCACCTTTGCCGCCGTGAAATCGAGCACCAACAATTCCCCGCGTCGGCTCGTGGCCACCTGATACGTCCCATTCGCACCCTTCAGCCGCCCGCCGAGGTCGTCCACAATTTTCTCGTGGCCATCAACGGTCCATGCCCGCACACCGCGATTCTCAGGCTCCGCCACGAATACATACTTCGAAGTCACCGCAATTCCCCGCCCCGGCGAATCCGCGCTGCCTGGCGTTCCCGGCGCCGGCGGACTTCCCCACGCAGTCACGTAATCGCCCGAAAGCGTGAACTTCGCCACCTGCGTGCTCGTCGCATCCACAACGTAAAGATATCCATCCGATGCCGCCGCGAGCGACGCAGGGACAAATGGCGCGGCCGAAGAGCCTTCCGGCATATCCAGCTTCTTCAGCAGCCTCCCGCGCGCGTTGTATTCCCGGATCTCGCGCTTCGCCGAATCGCCCTTACCTTGCGACTCACCGCCGACAATCACGAAAATATCCCCCGCATCATCCACCGAAGCCGCCTCCGCCACCTGATGCGGACGTTGCGGCGCCAGCGCGAAATGCCGGAAATGCTCGCCCTGCGGCGAGCAAATGTACAAAACATTGGAATCCTCACCGATGGCGTAAATCCCGTTCCCCGAATCCACCGCCACCCGGTAAGGATTGCGCGGAACGCCGGCATCAAACGACAGCAGTGGATGCCCTTCGAAATTGAATTTGTGAATGAAGCCGCTACCGTAATCAGCGATGAAGACGTTCCCGGCGAAGTCGGTGGCCATCCACTCGGGCTTCGATAGCTGCCCAGCGCCGCCGCCGCTCGCTCCCCATTCGGAGATGAACGCCAGAGGCGGCGCGGGAGGAACTTCCTGAGCGGGCGATGGCGTCCCGGCGCAGGCAATCGCGAAAGCGGCCAGGAGACACGTGGCGACGAGCGGCACAACATCATTGCCGCAGAACTTCGAATCTCGAATAAATTTTTTCCCCAAGCTCATGGACTGGAACGAGCCTTGCCATCCACCTCAGTGGGTCTTAGCGGCCGGCTTCGCTTTCGGCTTCGCGGTCGCGCGCCGCTTCCCGCGATTCTCGTCCGTGCGGCGCACCATGGTCTGATGCATGCGATACGCGCGTTCTTGTTTACCTGACTCGCCGACGGTCATAAAGTGAAAACTGGAGTCGCCGCCCAGTTGTGCCCCGG
This sequence comes from uncultured Acidobacteriota bacterium, assembly GCA_963812645.1. GTDB lineage: Bacteria > Acidobacteriota > Terriglobia > Acidiferrales > UBA7541 > Palsa-147. The sequence goes on along the minus strand of CAWEVU010000004.1, from coordinate 1,313,597 downwards.
GCGTTACCTCGACGGGCATCTGCGCGCAGAAGCCGCTATCCACGAATGCCGTCTCGTAGCGCTCGCGCTTCGCGCCCCAGGTGTAAACGCGCAGCGTCGAGAAATCGCAGATATCACCTTCCGGCCCGCGCGTACCAAATACAAGATATTGCGGGCGCGGCTGGCCTTGCGCGGTGACGCGATTCAGTTCCATCCAGCCGGTCACACGCATGCCGGCAGAGCTAGTGTAATCGGGCAATGGCTGCGGCAAATCCATAGCCACGAATCGCCCGACAACCCAGCCCGCGAAATCGCCTTGCTCCTTCGTGTGCGCGAGCACCAGCAGCCAATCTTCCTTCTTCGTCGTGGCCGGCTCGCCCGCGCTCGCATCATCGTCGGCTTGATTCGATGTTGGTGTCGCTTGTATATCCACCACGCGGCGCTCCAGCAGCGAGACCGGAGTGTCGCGCCCAAGCTGAAAGATGCGTGCGCCGTCGCGGCCGGGATCGAGCCGCAAATTCGTCAGCACCTTCGTATGCGCCACGGCTTGCACCGGCATTTTGCGCGCATCAGCGGTAAGCGCCTGAGCTTTCTGCCACAGGTCAGCGGGAAGCACGTCGCTCAACGCGACCCATCCTTCAACGCCCTTCGCCGTGCGCACCTGCAGAGAATTGCCGGAGTGATCGAGAACCTCGAAGCGATCGCCGAAACTCGCGTAAACGAGAGGCTCGCGCACCTGCGCGTTGCTGCTCCACACCGTCACCTTGCGCGACCCGGCAAACACCTCCTCGAGCGGCGCGGGATTGCGATGCGCGCGCCAATAAGCGATGCCCCCGACAATAGCGAGCAGAGCGATGCCGAGTACGAGTCGCTTCATTCCGCGCGATCTCCAAAAGTGATGCCGATGGCGCGCGCCGCGTGCACGTGATCGCTCGAAGGACTGACCAGCTTGCACGCCCCCACAGCCGTTTCGATCGGCACCGATTCGATTTTCCCGGCGCGCAGGCACACCATCTTCCCATAATCCTTTTGCGCCACGAGATCCGCCGCGTGAACGCCGAAGCGCGTCCCGAGGATGCGGTCAAACGGGCTCGGCGATCCGCCGCGCTGCACGTGCCCGAGCACGGTCACGCGCACTTCCTTGTTCATCGCTTCACGAATGGCATAGCCGATCGTATTGGCCACCTGGCCGGGCCGCGCCACGGGCATCGGCTTTCCCAGCGCGTCTTTCGCGGGCAGGTTGGCGCCTTCCGCAACTACGACGAGGCAGAAATCGCGGCCCGCAGCTTCGCGCTTCTTGATCGATTCGCAGATGGTCTCGATGGTGAACGGAATTTCGGGAATTAGGATGACGTCAGCGCCGCCAGCGATGCCCGAATGCAGCGCGATCCATCCCGCCTCGCGGCCCATCACTTCCACGAGCATCACGCGATGATGGCTCTCCCCTGTCGTGTGCAAGCGGTCGATGGCGTCGGTGGCTACATGCAGCGCCGTATCGAATCCGAATGTGATCTCGGTCGCTTGCAGATCGTTGTCAATTGTCTTCGGCACGCCGACGATGTTCATGCCCAGCTTCGAGAATTCGTTGGCAATGTGCAGCGTGCCGTCGCCGCCGATTACCACCATCGCGTCGATTCCCATGCGGCTCATGTTCTCGATGCATTGCTTCGAGAAGTCTTTCGTGATCGACTCGCCGTTTTCCTCCAGCACGAAATTGAAGGGATTGCCGCGATTCGTGGTGCCAAGAATTGTCCCGCCGCGCGGCAAAATTCCGCGAATCGATTCAAGCGTAAGCTCCTCGGATTGCTCCGGCCAGATCAGGCCGTTGAAGCCATTCTTCACTCCGACCACGGTCCAGCCGTATTCAAAAATCGCCGTGCGCACCACGGCGCGAATCACCGCATTCAAGCCGGGACAGTCTCCTCCACCGTTGCACACTCCGATAGTTCGCTGGGCAGTGGCCATCACGTTCTCCTCATCGGGATTAAATATCTTACACCATCGCGCCGGGACAAAATCGTTCCTTCGAACCCCGCCTGAAATCAGCGGTGCACAAAAACACACACATTATCTTTAGCCAGTCGCACAAATGGCTGCGAATGTTGGAATCAAAACGCCGCGGAGGGGTAGGCGGACGCTGCTATGCGAATCGTTCAGCCGAGGTCGCTAGTAACGAGGAATAGCGGCTTCATTTCGAAGCTCTCGTACTGCGGCCGCAGCCGCTCGGTGTTGTAATTCTCTTTAATACTGACAATTTTCTTCGACGCCGTCACGGTATCAATCGGCGTGTTGTCGTAACGGCCATTCTTCAGCACCACCAGCCGCCCGTGGATTCGATTGAGAATCAAATCGAGCGCCAGATTGCCGTAAGCCATCGGCACGATGGAATCAATCGCGTCCGGCTCGCCGCAACGCACCAGATACCCAAGCTTCTGGTTGATCACATCAATCCTCTTGCCGTTGTTAAACTTTGCCGAGAGTTCCTTCACCTGCTCGGAGACCAGATCGCCGATGCCGCCGAGCTTCTTGTGACCGAAGGCATCCGCGGCATCGCGCTCGAACACCATCTCGCCGCCTTCGAACATCGCGCCTTCGGATACCAGCACGGTCGCGTAATGGCTCGGATTCTTCCGCCGGTCCGCCACCAGCAGCTCCGTGAGCCTCTCGATATTGAATTTGTATTCCGGAATCACGCAGCGATTGGCCGCGCCCGCCATCGTCGGCACCACGGCCGTGAAACCCGCGTAACGCCCGAACACTTCGAGGACCAGGAAGCGTTCATGCGACCCCGCCGACGTTCGCAAATTGTTCGACATCTGAATCGTGCGGCTAACGCAAGTGCTGAACCCGATGCAGTAATCGGTCCCCGGAACGTCATTGTCCATCGTCTTCGGAATGCCGACGACTTTCATGCCCTCCTGATAAAGCCGCACGGCAAAGCTCAGCGTGTCGTCGCCGCCGATGGGCACGAGGTATTCCATCCCCAGCCATTCCAGATTCTTCAAAACTTCGGGCGTGAGATCGTTCTTCTCCGCAGAGTACGAATCTTTCAGGTGCGCCGGAACTTCGCTCTTGCGCACGCGCGCAGGATTGGTTCGCGAAGAGTGTAGAAACGTCCCGCCGGTCCGCCCCGCTCGATTCACGACTTCTTCGGTAAGGTGTTGGAAGTTGTCGCTGTTATCGTATTTTTCGTCGCGGATCATATCCACCAACCCGGCCCAACCACGCCGGATTCCAATCACGTCGTAGCCCTCGCGCAGCGCCCGGAACGTAACCGCGCGAATCGCCGGATTCAATCCGGGCACGTCGCCGCCTCCGGTAAGAATGCCGATGCACCCCTTCTTCGTATTGACGTTAGCCATTCAATTCTCACCCGCTCGCCCAGAATCAATGCCTCAATAGTGTAACGCATTCAGTACCGCTGGCGTCCCCGCCGGCATCTTACGAGCACAAGAGTCGGCAAGGGCCTAAATCCCGCGCGGCCCGCATCATTCGGTAGCGCCGGCGTCCCTGCCGGCATCTGACGAGCGCAAGAGTCGGCGAGGGCTACTCTCACGCGCGGCCCGCCGCATTCAAATGCCGTACACAGCCTTCGCTCGTCTCAACAGTTTTCCGCACCTTTGAACCAAGCCCGATTAAGGTAGAATGCCGCCATCGTCCGGATCGTTCCGCAAATGCAATTTGGCTGGCGCGGAAATCAAACAGGAGGGCGACCATGGACCTCGGCTATGTTTTTCTAATTTTCGTCGCCATCATTGCATTCTTTGTCTTGAGTATCGTGCTGGGTTCGTTCTTCACGGTCGAGACTTCGCAGGTCGCTATCGTGCAGCGGCTCGGAAAGTTTGCGCGCGTAGCCGGTCCGGGCCTCAACTGGAAGACGCCGTATCTCGAGATGGTCGTGCGCCGCCTCAGCATGAAGGTCCAGCAGTTCGACGTTCAGGTCGAGACGAAAACCCAGGACAACGTCTTCGTTCAAATCCCCGTCTCGATCCAGTACAAGATCATCCCCGAGGCCGTTGAATCCGCGTATTACAAGCTCTCCGACCCGGTGAAACAGATCGAGTCCATGGTTTACAACGTCGTCCTCGGCCACGTCCCGAAAATGAAGCTCGACGATGCTTTCTTAAACCAGGCAGACATTGCCAGCGACTTGCGCGATAACTTGGACGCATCGATGAAAGAGTACGGCTACTCCATCGTTCGAGTGCTGATCTCCGACATCGTTCCCGACCAGAAAGTCAAAGCCGCGATGAACGATATCAACGCCGCTCAGCGCGAACGCGAAGCCACCGTCTCCCGCGCGGAGACCAACAAGATGCTGCTCGTGAAGCAAGCGGAAGCCGAGGCTGAATCGAAGCGCCTGCAAGGAGAAGGCATCGCCAATCAAAGGAAGGCGATCATCACCGGCCTGAAAGACTCAGTCGAAGACTTCGCGAAAACTGTTCCCGGCTCGACTCCGCAGGACGTCATGCAGCTAGTCCTCATGACACAATACTTCGACACTCTGAAGGACATCGCCGCAAACGATCACAGCAACACAATTTTGATTCCTCACACGCCCAACACGCTCACTGACCTATTCAGCCAGATTCGAAATGCAATCATTACGGGCACCGAGCTAACGGCTCATTCCTCGATTCCGCCGAACACCGCGCCCGGAATGCAAAAATGACCACACGCGCTGGTCTTTGACGCCCACTCACGCACTAGCGTAATATGCTTCGGCTATGCCGGATGCTTCTTCCATCGTCGGACGCACCATTTCGCACTACGAAGTGCTCGAAAAAGTGGGCGGCGGTGGCATGGGCGTCGTTTACAAGGCCAAAGATACTCGCCTCGGCCGCAACGTCGCGCTGAAATTTCTTCCCGACGATATTTCTCAGGACGCTCAATCCGTCGAGCGGTTCCGGCGCGAAGCGCGCGCCGCATCGTCGCTGAATCACGCCAACATCTGCACGATTTACGATATCGGCGACTTCGAAGGCCGCCCGTTCATCGCCATGGAGCTGCTCGAGGGCCAGACTCTCAAGCACCGCATCGCCGGCAAGCCCATCGATATTTCCGAGCTTCTCGAAATCGGCATTCAGATCGCCAACGGGCTCGACGCGGCGCACTCCAAAGGAATCGTTCACCGCGACATCAAGCCAGCGAATATTTTTCTCGTCGAGCGCGGCCAATCGAAAATTCTCGATTTTGGCTTGGCCAAGCTGGCTTCCGCGCTACGCCCGACCGCCGAATCCGTGGGCGCCGCATTCATGCAAACGCAGACGCGTCTACCGAGCACAGACCAATTGACTAGCCCGGGCAGCGCGATGGGCACGGTCGCGTACATGTCTCCGGAACAAGCGCGTGGCGAAGAACTCGACGCGCGCTCGGATCTCTTCTCGCTCGGCGTCGTGCTCTACGAAATGGCCACCGGCGCAGTTCCCTTCTCCGGCACCACCACGGCTCTGGTCTTCGACGGCATCCTTCACTCCGCGCCCACTCCGGCGAAGGAGCTGAATGCGCGGCTGCCCGTGGCGATCGAAGCCATTCTCGCCAAGACGCTCGAGAAGGACCCGGACATGCGCTGCCAAACGGCTGCTGAACTTCGCGCCGACTTGAAGCGCCTCAAGCGCGACATCGAATCGAGCCGTCGCCCTGCTCCTGCTGAGAAAGCCGCCGCTCCGGGCTCCGGCCCGCACGATGCCGCCGTGAAACAGAAATCAGTCGCCGTGCTCTACTTCGAAAATCAGAGCGGCGCGAAAGAGGACGAATACTTCCGCGACGGCATCACCGAAGACATCGTCACCGAACTTTCGAAGATCGCCCAACTCGAAATTTTCCCTCGCTCAGAAATGATCGCCTTCCGCGACAAGCCGGTTACCGCGCAACAGGTCGGCCAGCAACTTGGCGCTGCTTACGTGCTCGAAGGCTCCATCCGCCGCGCCGGCAGCCGCGTGCGCATCACCGCGCAGCTTGTCGAAGCTTCTACCAGACACTCCGTCTGGGCCGAGCGTTACGACCGGCAACTCGAGGACGTCTTCGCCATCCAGGAAGAAATCGCCCGCAGCATCGCCCAGGCCTTGCGCATCACGCTCACGCCACAAGAAGAGAAAACCATCGCGCGCAAGCCGACGGAAAACTCGCAGGCCTATGATTTTTACCTGCGCGGAAGAAGCTATGCGCACCGCGAAAATATGGACTACGGCCTGCAGATGTTCGAACAGGCCATTCAGCTCGACCCGAATTTCGCACTCGCCCACGCCGGGATTGCGAATCTCTGCGGGCTGATCTACGAGCTTCGCGACCAAAGCCCGAAATGGATCGAGCGCGGAATGGCAGCCTGCGATCGAGCGACTGCGCTTGCCCCCGATCTGCCGGAAGTCCTCGTCGCACGCGCGCGCCTCGCCTACGCGCAGAAGAAATACGACGAGTCCGCGCTGCTCGCCCAACGCGCCATCGAGCGCAAACCCGACTGCGAAGGCTCCTGGAACATCCTCGGCCGCGCGTATTTTGCCTCCGGCCATCCCGAGAAGGCCGCAGCGATCGTCGATCGCGCCATCGAAGCGAACGGCGACGATTACAATACTTACGTTCCCTATCTGAACGCGCTCGAGCGGCTGGGCCGCAAAAAAGAAGCGGAGGAAATGCGCGATCGCATGATCAAGGTCCTCCGCCAGCAACTCGAGCTTGTGCCGGAAGATGTTCGCGCGCGCGTCTTGCTCGCCGGACAGCTCGCATACTTGAAACAAGACGCGGACGAAAGCATGCGTCACTTGCAAACCGCCGTCGCGCTTCGCCCCGGCGATCCGAACACGCTCTACAACGCCGCCTGCACCTACGGAATCCTCGGCAGAAAACAGGAAGCGCTCGAGACGCTCAAGAAGGCCTTCGCGGCCGGATACGGCAACCCAAGTTGGGCGGCCAAAGATGCCGATCTCGATTGCCTGCACGATGACCCGGAATTCCAGAAGCTCGTCGGTGGCACCGCAACCTCCGCTTCCTAGAAAGTAGAAGAGCTGGCGTTTGGCTTTGCGCCGCACTGTGCCCGTCGCGGTCCACGCGGCAATCTACCGTTCCAGAATTTCTTTGTAAGAATTGATCGCGACATTCTTCGGCCGCTGATCCATAACAAAATCCACTTTGCGCGCAGAATTCCCTACAACCGCAACCTGGCCAATCCTCACCATCCCGCTCCCAAAATCCGCGTACACGGGAACAAACATCGCGAAGTGATCATCTACCTCGCTCTGGGTGACTGCGACGCGCACCCTGACTTTTCCCTGGTCGGCTGGCAGCGTTTCATAACTGAAGCTGTATCGCGGCACCTGCGTGCCATAAACCCATTCGTCGAAGAACCAATCGAGGCGCTGATTCTGCTGCAGGTCCATCTGCTTGGTCATGTGCTTTTCGACGATGGCCTTGAACGATTCCGTGGACGCCGGCGAATCGCGGTGGCTTTCGACAAAATCGTGCATCATGTCGATGAACGGCTTCTCGCGATCATCGGGCGCGGCGCGATCGTCATGCATGATCGACCGCAACATACTTAAGATGTACGCGCCTTTCGCGTAGGTCACGCTTTGGTAGCCTTGCGCCGTTTTGGGAGAAATGAGCCGCAGGCCGAGCCAGACCGGGCCCGCATCGTTGGGTGAAACTCCAAAATTATTCTTCTCGAGAACGCGTTTCTTCTGCCGCTCCCAAAAATCGATATAGTCCTTCTGCCAGTTCTTGCCGATCGCTTGCTGCAGGAACAATCCCGCGGCAAATTCCGCGAAACCCTCCGAAAGCCATTGATCGTGATACGAGGCCCAGCCAACGGCATGCCCGAACCATTGATGCGCCACTTCATGCGGCGTCACTTCCCGGACGAATCCGGTGAAATTGTCATCGATGCGTCCGAAGAGCAACCAGCGTTGCGTCGAATCGATGTAAGCGGAGATCGGCAAGTAAACGAGATTGGGCCACGATTGCCCGAAAGCGAAGTTGGGCTGCTCCGTGATGTAAACATTGTCGTAGGGAGACTTGCCGAAATATCGCGTGCACACCTGCATCTGCGCGCGCGTCTGTTCAAGCGCGTATCTCGTCATTCCCTTGGGAGCCATCGAATCCAAGAATGCGCGCTCGGCATACGGCCTCAGGCTGTCCGGCAAATCCTCGAGATAAAATCCGGAGATCTCGTAGTGCGTGATCGTGTCCGGCATATCGATCTTCAGATAACGGCCGTAATTGAATCCCGCCACCGCGACGGGCACGGGCGTAACCCAATGAGAGACGGCGAAGCCCGCTTCGGTGCTCTCTCCCTGCTGCTTTCCCACGCTGATGACGACTTCGCCTTTGGGAACCTTGAAGGTCAAGTCGTAGAGTGCTTTTTCGCCGAAGCCGTTCAGATTCGGATACCACGACGAGCGTGCGCTCACGTAAAAACTTCCATCGCCCGCATCGGTCAGCACCTTGTCGCCCTCATATTCCACGGCGATCGAGTGTTCCTTCTGGAGAGGCGGTGCTTCGTCGAGAATGACGTAGAATGAGCCGTCTTCCTTGCGGCTCTCCTGCACGAAGTGGATGTCCTGCCCGTTCTGATCCGTCACGCGCGTGACACGCAGATTGGGCAGCAAACCAAATTTCAACAAGCGCTCCCCGGCGATTAACGGCTCGAATGTAATTGTTGCCGCGCTGTGCAGATGGCTGTTTTTTCCAACGACCGTTTCAATCACGTACCGTTTCGTGGCGAACAAGCGGCGATCCTCGCGCGAATCGGCCTTGCCCGCCTTCAACTCGGAGAGCAAATGCTGCGAGTACCACACTCCGTCGTCCATGCCTTCGCTGAGATTAATCAGCGCCACTTCCTCGGGCGAATCGAGCTGCGGGATGGCGCCCACGCGGGTGCGGACGAAAAAGCGCAGATCTTTGTGCTTCGCGCCATGAATGTAGGCGTTGATGAAAGCGGGATGCCGTGGATTGTAAACGGACGCGAGAACGTCGGCGTCGACGTTATCGATGGTCTCGCCTTCCAGGATTGCCTGGGTGAAACTTTCTGGAATTTCGTGCCGGCGACGCACCTTCTCCTTCCAGTGCTGATAAGCGCTGACCGCCGCCTCGGGAGTCTCGACTTTTTCGCCCAGAGTGCCTGCAAACTCGGGATACTGACTCCCTGTGAAACGAAAAACCGCCTCGCTGAAATCCTCCTCGACCGTCGGACTGCCGGTCCGGCGCAGCAATTCACGCGCGTTCATCGCGTCGACGGGCTTCAAGATGAAGTGCCCTTCGCCGACAAAAATCACGCCGGTCACGAATCTGTTTACCGGCGCCACAATCGTCATCGTTCCGGATTTGAATTGAAACGCTCCAACGTCGAGGAGAATCGTGTGATTTTCACAGCGATAGGTTTGACCCAGTCCCAGATCGCGGAGCTGCCGGTAGACCGAATCGGAGTTCGCGAAGGCCATGTTTTTCCCGGTGACGGTCACCGCCGCCTGCTGCGCGGCGATGGTGAGATTGAGCGGCAGATCGGCGGTGCCTTTCAAATCGACCGGAACGACGAGTTCGTCGAATTTCTCCTTGGTGACGCGCACGGTATATTTTCCCGGGCTCAGATTCGGCGCTGTGAACTTTCCGGAATCGTCGGACGTAAGAACGAGCGGCTGCGCTAAACCGCCGCCGCTGATTTCGATTCGCGCTCCGGGGACGACCGCGCCCGACGGATCCTTGACGGTGCCGGAAATGGTGTCTGCGCGCAGTCGTACCGCAGTCGCGAGCAGCACAAGTCCGAGGACAGACGCGTAGATGAAAACCAAGCGCGTGCAGCGGAGGCCAGCTCGGTGCTTAGTTGTAGAGAAACGATAGCTACTGCCGGCGGAGGCTCGCCGGGCAGGATGACGGGGCTCCATGAACTTTCCTTTTAGGGTTCGCATCGCGACAGCTCCGGCGGGATCAACCTATCGCCGTCGTTACGCGAAGCAGCATATTTAGGAAACAGTTATAGCCAGCGGCAGAATCAGAAGCAATAGAATAACTTGATTAGATAACTGCATCCTTGGTCTCCGGGATGTTAAGCCTTCGCCCAGCTAAGTCAACTGCAGACCGCAACAGACGGAAGTGAAGTCAAACCGTGGCGGCGACACAGACACGGAGCCGCGATGCAAGTCTGCTACAATTTGGTCGCCAGTGGTGCGTTGTTTCCATATTTTCGAGGTGACTTGATGCAGTTTCTTGAGAAATTGAAGCCGGTGGCGCTGCTACTGCTGCGGCTTGGGCTTGCGGCTGTTTTTATTTATCACGGTTATCCGAAATTATTTTCGCATCCGAAGGAGTGGCTCGACAACTTCCAGCATATGGGATTTCCCCGCTACTTCGCTTACATTTCCGGCGTGATCGAGTTCTTTGGCGGATTGCTGCTGGTTGCGGGGTTGTTTACGCGGATTGCCGGGTTGCTAATCTCCATTGAAATGGTGATCGCGATTTGGCGCGTGCATTTGCCGCAGGGCACTTTCCTCGATGTCCAGAATTACCAATTGCCGCTCGTGCTCGCCGTCGCAGCGTTTACGCTGGCCGCGATCGGCGCGGGAAGCATCTCGCTCGACCACCTAATCTACGGCGGAGGCGGCGCGCCACGCCGCGGCGGAAAAGCAAAGTAGAATTTTGTAGCGCCGGCCTTTCAGGCCGGCATCTTCCAAGATCAAAACCCGCGTCGAAGAGAACGTGGCGCGGCCGAAATCGCGTCGCTTCCCAGCTATGTAGTCGTCACCGGGTGCGGCGGCGCTTCCGGCGCGACATGCGGCACGGGCAGCGGGGCAATCGGCATGACGATCCAGCTCACAATGTATGCGACGACGCCCAGGACCGGCACGGGCATGATCGTCAGAATGGCCCATAGCAGGCGGACCAGCGTCACGTCCAAGTCCATATATTCGGCGAAACCAGCGCACACTCCTGCGACCTTCACGTCGGTGGACGAGCGCATCAGGCGCTTGCCCTGCCATGGCGCGGAGCCTTGCGGAATCGGAGCGGCTTGGCGCACTCCGCAGAAGTAGCAGAAGTTCGAGTAATCCGCGATGTCGCGGCGGCAATTGCAGCAGTTCATGGGCGAACCTCCTCCACGATCTTCTATAGAAATATACGATATCTGGCCATAAAAAGTTTCCTTTGTTGGCGGCGCGCGCCGCTTCGGCTCTTCGTAGGGTCCGCGCTTTAGCCGGACCGGTTTTAGGCGCGGCCTACGGCAGCCACCCGAGTCGCGTGCACCGAGTTTGCGCTGAACAATTCTTCGTGGCGCGATCGTGCACGAAGAGGCCCGGCTAAAGCGCGGGCCCTACGAACGGCGTCGAAATCAGAATTTTAAGATGTCGCGGATTGACTTCACGATGTCTGCGGTTTGCGGGAGGATTGCGTCTTCTAGCTTCGGTTGATAGGCGCAGAAGATGTCCGTGGCGGCGATGCGGCGGACTGGGGCATCGAGATATTCGAATAATTCATCGGCTATGCGCGCGGCGATTTCTGCGCCGTAGCCCCAGGAGCGCGTGTCTTCGTAGGCGACGATTACGCGGTTCGTTTTGCGCACGCTGGCGGCGACGGCTTCCCAATCGTAGGGACTGAGCGAACGCAGATCGACGATTTCAACCGAGGCGCCTTCGCGGGCGAGCTCGGCAGCGGCAACTTCGGCGCGATGCACGACCGCGCCGTAAGTGATGATGCTGACGTCGGTGCCTTCGCGGACGATGCGAGCGCGGCCGAATGGAATCGTGAAATCGGCGCCGGGATAGGGCGAGCGATTGTAAGGCTGGCGATAGAGATGTTTGTGCTCGAGGAAAAGCACGGGATCATCGGAGCGGATGGCGGTGCGCAGAAGTCCGCAGGCATCGAGCGCGGTTGAGGGCATTACTACGCGCAGGCCCGGAATATGCGTGAACGTTACTTCGCCGCACTGGCTGTGATAAATGGCGCCGCCGGTGAGATAGCCGCCGATGGGCACGCGAATTACGACCGGGCATTTGAACGCGCCCGCCGAGCGCCAGCGGATCGTCGCGAGTTCATTGCGGATTTGCATCATCGCCGGCCAGATGTAATCGAAGAATTGGATTTCGGGGACGGGTTTGAGCCCGCGCGTCGCGAGTCCGATGGCGCGGCCGACGATACTGGCTTCGGCTAGCGGCGTGTTGAAGACGCGCGTCGAGCCATAGCGGCGCTGGAGGCCGGAGGTTGTCTTAAAGACGCCGCCCTTGCCTTTGACCTTCGCGAGAGATTCGGCGCGGCTGGCATCGGCGACATCTTCGCCGAAGACGAGAATGCGCTCGTCGCGCGCCATTTCGTCCACCAGCGTGTTCGAAATCATTTCGACCATGGTCTTCGGCGCGCCGTTCAGAATGGGCTCGGATTCGAAGGCGCTCGAGGTGGGATCGATGTCGGGTGAATACACACCGTTGTAGATCGTTTCGCAGGCGGGCAATTCAGCGTCGAGAGCGCGGTCGGTGGCGTCTTGCACTTCGCGATCGACTTCGGCTTCGAGGGCTTCGATTTCCGCCTCTTCGAGAATTCCTTCCCGCACGAGGAATAGTGCGAATTTGGGTAGCGGATCGCGATGAGCTTCTTCTTCGCGCTCGGCTTCGGTTTTGTAGAGCTTTTCGTCGTCGGAGAGCGAGTGCGAGTAAGGGCGAATGACGTGTGCGTGAACGAGAGCCGGGCCGCGGCGCTCGCGGCAATGCGCTACGGCGCGAGAGAAAACGGCATACATCTCGAGCGGCTCGGTGCCGTCGCAGTCTTCGACTCTCAGGCCCGGATAATTGGAGACTAGCTTCGAAATGCTGCCGCCGGCGGTTTGCACTTCTACGGGGACGGAGATGGCGTAGGCGTTGTCTTCGACGACGAAGAGAATCGGCAATTTGCGGTTCGACGCGATGTTCAGGGCTTCGAAAAATTCGCCCTGGCTGGTGGAACCTTCGCCTCCGGAGGCATAAGTGATTTCGTCGGGCTCGTGAGTGACGCCGTCGCCGAGTGGGGCTTGCTTCGCTTGCTCGAGCGCTTTCGGAAATTCGTCGTAGTAACCCGCGGCTTCGGCTACGCCGAGGGCCTGCACCCACTGCGTGCCGGTGGGAGAGGAACGGGTGATGAGATGAATTTTTTTGTGGCCCCAGTGCGAGGGCATCTGGCGGCCGGCGGAGCTGGGGCCTTCTTTCGCGCCCACCGCTTCGAGGAGCATCTCAAGCGGCGTCATGCCGAGCATCAGGGCCAGCGCGCGATCGCGATAGTAGGCGTGGAACCAGTCGTAGCCGGGTTTGAGAAGTAACCCCGCAGCGGCGCCGATAGCTTCGTGGCCCGCGCCGCTAATCTGGAAGAAAATTTTGTTCTGGCGCTTGAGGAGGATTTCTTTGTCGTCGAGGCGCCGCGAGAGAAACATGGTGCGGTAAATGCGGATTAACGCTTCGCGGTCGAGGCCCTGGTATTTCGAGGCGTCAAACCTCGAAATCTTGGTGCGGGTTTGCGACGGCATCGCTTGGCTTCGCCCCAAAAGGAGTGTCGAACGATTGCGGCCCATTATAGCCAAAGTTGGGGTAGGTGGGGCTAGAAAGGCTTTGGGGGGTGCGGTGGGGGGCATGGGGTGGCTCGTGGCGGATCGTGGGCTTTTGGGGTTGGGAGATGATCATGAATATTTATGCAGTGCGGGGATTTTGAAGGGTCGGTTTTGTATCGGGCAGAAAATAGGCGGATCCTTTGTTTTCAATGGTTTGCGGGATTTTCTGTTCGTAGTCGTGTATCGATCATAAAACGGGCATTTTGCATAAAAATTGAGGGGCGAGAGGGCGGGTTTGGCGTAGATGAGGGCATTCCGGCGGGTGAACTCGCCATACATTGCGCGTCTTCCGGCGGATGGAGTTGCTGGCACGAAAAAGTCAAATTCATCACCTCAGCGGCTGAAGAGGTTGCGGAAAAAATCGGTTCTGCGGGCGATTCCGTCCTCAGAGTTCTTGTTTTTCGATCTGCGCGGGCGCCCTTTTTGTTCTTCCGCCCCCTGTTTCGGTGCTTTTGTTCTCCTGCAACGACACCACTTCCTCGGCCTACACTGCCGGAATCAGCTTGGCCATGCGTATCAGGTTGCCGGCCGTGGCCACCAACCGAAATAGCCAGTCCACCTTTTTCTTCCCGCGCACTTTCACTTGCCGCACAATGCTGTCCAGCTTGGCCCACCCAAACACTTTCTCCACCAACTTGCGTTTGCGTTGACTGATGGCCATGCCCGCGTTCTGCCGCTCCTTCTTGGTCAACCAATTCGGCCAATGGGCATTGGCCTCGTACTCGGCCACGTGAGGAATCACTTTGCGCCGTCGCAGCGCGGCGATGAACTTTTTCTCTTGATACAACTTATCGGCTCCCAGAGTGATGGCCGGCAGGCGTTTCTTCTTTACCTCGCCGGGGGTTCGGCCACGTTGCTGCAACATCGCCAGCGCCGCTTCCCGCTCCGCCTTGGTGCTCGACTGCGTCGCGCAGGCCGCCACCACCAGTCCGTTGCGGTTCTCGATCATCACGTGCCCCAAATAGCTCGGCCGCGATTCCGCACCGGCGCTTTTCTTGAATAGTCGCGCCTCCGGATCGCTCCTCGATTCGTGCGTGTCGCGCAACAACTTCTTCCCGCCCGCGCCACTCCCTTTCTCCGGCGGCTTCTCCTTGGGCACGAAACTCTTGCGGCTGGCCCACGCCTGGATCATCGTCCCGTCCACGGTGAAGTGTTCTTCGCTCAGCAGGTTCTTTTCCTGGGCTTGCCGCAGCACGGCCTCCAGCAGCCGCTGCGACACCTCGCCCTCCATCAGCCGCTGGCGATTTTTTGTGAACACCGTCACGTCCCACACTTCATCGCTGGCACTCAAGCCCACAAACCAGCGGTACAGCAGGTTGTAATCCAGCTGTTCCATCAATTGCGTCTCGCTGCGCAGCGAGTACAGCGCCTGCAACAGCAGCGCGCGCAGCAGCCGCTCGGGCGGTATCGACGGCCGCCCGCGTCGCGCGTACAGCGCTGCGAAGTGCGCCCCCATGTCTTTCAACCCGACGTCCACCATCTGCCGAATCCGTCGCAGCGGATGATCCCGGGGAATCCGCTGTTCCAATGGAATGTAACTAAAAACTTCACCTTGTTCTTCGTCGTGTCCGCGCATACCGCTTACATAGCAGAACTGCACAACAAATGCTGCACTCATTTCCCACGCAAACTCGATTTTTTCCGCGGCCTGTGAAGCCGGACTCCTATTGCGGCGCTTGCGGCATGACTGAAGTCATGCCCTGACAAAGCTTAAGGCTCTCACGCAGAATCTAAAATCGCGGCGTGCAGTTCGAACGTAGCACTGTAATTTGCGGAATCATATGGTACCGGATGCGGAATTTGGGGCGGCGAGACGAGTGGCGGATTTGTGCGCGTTGGATGTGTCTGCGATGGCTGCGGCTGCTTGGAGAGTCGGGTCGATTTACACCGAGATTGTGGCGGGAGTTTTGGCAGGGCTTACCTCGGCGGGCGCGTCGATTGCATCGCAATCGCACAGCGATTGACCGGCGCCCCTACGACGAGAAGATCGGCTTTTCGGGGCGTGTCGCAGACGATGGCAGCGATTTCGACAGCGGGGGCGATATTTTTTCGGAGGGATTAGTCGAGGGAGTCGAAGAGCTCTACTGCTTTGTCGTAGCCGGGGTCGTTTTGGTGATGGATTTCTTGTTTGGTGCCTTTGAAGGGTTCTTCGGTGGGAATGCGGTCTAGCCAGCGGGTGTAGGAGAGTTTTTCGTGGTCGGAGAAGGCCAGGCGGACTAGCAGGCGGATGCGGCTTTGTCCTTCGTCTTCGGATTTCTTTTTGGATTTTTCCTTGGAGTCATCGGGGAAGGATTCTTCCAGGGTGCGCTCGAATTTCAGTGCGAGTTTGTTGCCGAGGCGGAAGCCTTTTTTCCAGGCTTCGGCGCGATGCCAGGCTTGTTGGGCGGATTCTTCGTTGCCGGCGAAATCGAAGATTAGGATGGCTTGGGACATGAATATTCTATAGCGGGTGGGGAGTGGTGGTGTCAAGGTGGGGGAGGGAGATGGGGGTTTGGAAGTGGGAGTGAGGAAATTTCAAATGGCTCTGTTGACATTGAGCGCCGAAAAGTCAAAAGCGGATCGAGGTTTCCGCCGTCCCGGCGCCGAGATCCTTCGGGCCGCGCCAAACCGCCCGATTTCCACGCAAGCCCGGAGTTAATGGGCGCGGAAATCGGGCTGCGCGGCCCTCAGGATGACAGTTCTTAACCTGTGCGAGTGGAGGTCAACAGAGCCAGTTCAAATTTCAGATTTTGGATTCAGATAACGGCGAGGAGGGATTGCTGTTGTTTTGATCCGCGGATGAGGACGGCTCTTGGTCGCATTTGTGGTCGTCGGATGCCGGCGGGGACGCCAGCGGTACGGGAGCGAATTCGGTGTTGCGTCAGGTTTGGCGACGTGTTAGCTTCAGCGAACAAAAGGCGAAGATTCATCAGGAGGAGCGGTGGCGCAAACTTTGGCTGTGCGGGGGCGAACTTCGATTGAGGCTGTGCGGGAGGCGCTTGGGGCGCTGGCTGAGCGCGACCGTAGCGGCGAGGTTTTGACCGCTATCAAGCACTTCCCTGCTCGGGAGGCGGCGTTTGCGGAGATGCCTGCTTGGGTGCGGGAGGAGCTTGTTGCGGCTTACCGGGCTAAGGGGGTGGAGAGGCTTTATACGCATCAGGCTGCGGCGGCTGAACTAGTGCGGGCTGGGAAGAATTTGGTTGTGGTTACGCCTACGGCTTCGGGGAAGACGCTTTGCTACAACCTGGCGGTTTTGAATTCGATTTTGGAGAATGCGGATACGCGGGCGCTTTATCTATTCCCTACCAAGGCGCTGGCGCAGGATCAGCTTGCGGAATTGCATGATTTGGCTACGCGGTTGGGGGATGCGTTTGGGGTGTTTACTTACGACGGGGATACGCCGGCGGACGCGCGGCGGGCGATACGCGAGCGCGGGCATGTGATTTTGACGAATCCGGACATGCTGCATACGGGGATTTTGCCGCACCATACGCGATGGATGAGATTGTTTGAGAATTTGCGGTACATCGTGCTGGATGAATTGCACACGTATCGCGGAGTGTTTGGGAGCCATTTGACGAACGTGCTGCGGCGATTGCGGCGCGTGGCGAAATTTTATGGATCGGAGCCGCAATTTATTTGTTCTTCGGCGACGATTGCGAATCCTGGCGAGCTGGCGAAGCAGTTGATCGAGGCGGATGTTGAGGTGCTGGATGAGAATGGGGCGCCTGCTTCGGAGAAGATTTTTGTTTTTTACAATCCGCCGGTGGTGAACAAGAATTTGGGAATTCGGCGGAGTTATTTGAATGAGACTACGCGCGTGGCGAAGGAACTTTTGGGGCGTTCGTTGCAGACGATTGTGTTCGCCAATAGCCGGTTGCATACGGAAGTGATGCTGACTTATTTGCGGCAGGCGTATCCGGCTGCGCCGGGCGGTGGCGAGCCGATTCGCGGGTATCGCGGCGGATATTTGCCCGGAGAGCGGCGGGAAATCGAGCGCGGGTTGCGCGAGGGGAAAATTCGCGGAGTGGTGGCGACGAATGCGCTGGAATTGGGGATTGATATTGGATCGCTTGATGCGGCGGTGATGGCAGGGTATCCGGGATCGATTGCTTCTACGTGGCAGCGGGCTGGGCGGGCCGGACGGCGCAGCGGAACGGCTTGCGCGGTGTTTGTGGCTTCTTCGGCGCCGCTGGACCAATTTATGGTGCAGCATCCGGATTATTTTTTCGGGCGGTCGCCGGAACATGCTTACGTGCAGCCGGATAATCTGGAGATTCTGGTGAATCATCTGAAATGCGCGGCGTTTGAATTGCCACTGGGGCCGGAAGAGAAATTCGGCGGGGTGGATTTGCCGGGGCTTTGCGAGAAATTGTCAGACGCAGGTTACTTGCACAATAGCGGGGGGAATTGGCATTGGGTGCAGCAGGCTTATCCGGCGGATACGGTGAGCTTGCGGTCGGTGACTTCGGATAATTTCGTGATTATCGATATTACCGGGAGCGAATCGAGCGAGGATGGGCCATCGGGCGCGCCGGAGGTGATCGGCGAGGTGGATTTTTCGAGCGCGCTGACTATGGTGCATCCGAAGGCGATTTACATCCATCAAGGGCAGCAGTATCACGTCGAGCGGCTCGATTTCGAGGAGCGCAAGGCTTATGTGAAGCGCGTGAACGTGGATTATTTCACGGACGCGATTCGTTATACGCAGGTGCGGATTTTGGAGATTGCGGAAGAGGAATTGATGGCGGGCCCGGCGATGCGGGCGCATGGGGATGTGCTGGTGAGATCGCAGGTGGTGGGATTCAAGAAGATCAAATTTTTTACGAATGAGAATGTGGGGGCTGGGAAATTGGAATTGCCTGAGAACGAGATGCATACGACTTCGTTCTGGATCACTTTGGACCGGCGGTTGGTGTCTTCGCTCGCGTTTTCGATTTCGGAGCGGCAGGCTGGGATGTTTGGATTGCTTTATGCGCTCGAGTCGATGGCTACGCTGCTTTTGATGTGTGATCTGCGGGATTTGGGGACGGCGATTGGAGAGAGGCCGCCTACTGCGAATGTGGGGGCGGATTTGGTGGAGGACGCGGCGGTGGTGGAGGAGAGTTTGGGGAATCCGAATTTGCTGCGGGATTATTTTGAGCCGAATCTTTATTTGTACGACGCTTATCCGGGCGGGATTGGATTTAGCGAGCCTTTGTTTCGGGCGCATGAGATTTTGTTGCGGCGGACGCGGGAATTGATTGCGGGGTGCGGGTGCGAGAGCGGGTGTCCTTCGTGCGTGGGGCCTGCGGGGGATAAGGCGGTGGCGTTGGAGATTTTGAGGAGGATGGAGATTGGGGAGTAGGGGATAAAGAAGAAGGAAGAAATTTCAAATTTCAGATTTGAGATGGTAGAGCGACGGCGCCACATCTCGCACGTGGTTGGCGTGATCCTTGAATGTTACTTGGGCGGGCGCAGCAAGCGGCGCCCCTACGAAGAAAAGGCTCGATCGCGTAGAGTGAGGTAGTTCAGATGAGTCCGGCAGGAAATAAATTTGAGAGGGTGGCGGCCTTGCGGCCGGCTCGCGGAGTTGCCGGTGCCGCAGCTGCGGCTGCGCGTGGGTATACGACCGAATTGCCTGGCGGGTGGGAACGGCTCGCTGCTTTGCTTGGGGCTGCGACTGGGACGAATAAATTTGGGGAGCATCTTGTTGTGCGGCGGTGGCACGACGCGCCTGAGGCGTTTGCGGCTTCGCTTTCGGTTTTGCGATTGATCGCGCCTGGGGCGCCTGAGATCGCTGCGGATTTGCGGAATTGGCTTTTTCTGGATACGGAGACTACCGGGTTGGCCGGCGGGACGGGGACTTATCCGTTTCTTGTGGGGTTGGCCTGGTGGGACGGCGGCGGGTTGCAAGTGGAGCAGTTTTTTATGCGGGATCATAGCGAAGAGCACTCGGTGCTTTTGGCTTTGACGGAGCGGTTGGCCGAGCGGCCGGTTTTGGTGACGTTCAATGGGAAGGCATTCGATTGGCCGCTTCTGGAGACGCGTTTTCGGATGACTCGGGCGATATCGCCGCGGGGGCTCGAGGCGCATTTGGATTTGCTTCATCCGGCGCGGCATCTTTGGCGGTTGCGGCTGGGATCGGTGCGCTTGGCGGAATTGGAGTGGCACGTTTTGGGGAAGCGGCGCGCGTCGGACGTGATTTCGGAATTGATCCCGCAGATTTATTTTGATTATTTGAGCGGCGGTGCGCCGGATCCGTTGGTGCCGGTGTTTTTGCATAACCAGATGGACTTGGTGGGACTGGCGGCGCTTTCGGAGCGGATGTTTTCGTTGCTGGAGGCGCCGGAATCGGCTGGGGCGGATGCGTTTGAATTTTATGGCGTGTCGCGGATTTGCGAGAGGCGCGGGGAGGCATCGCGGGCGCGCGGGCTTTACGCGCAGGCGATTGCTGGCGAATTGCCGCGGCCGGCGGATCGTGCGGCGCGATTGGCGCTCGCACGATTGGCGAAACGCGAGGGGGATTTTGGGTTGGCTACTTCGCTTTGGCTGGAATTGCGGGGGGCTTTGCCGGATGGAATTTTGGCTTATGAGGAATTGGCGAAATATTACGAGCATCGGGCGGGGGAGCCACGGAGGGCGGCGGAATTGATTGGGGAGGCGCTCGCGGAATTGCGGCGGGCGCGTGGGGCGCGATTTTTGAATGCGGGGCAGTATGCGAAGGCGCGGGAGAGATTTGGGCACCGGTTGTCGCGATTGCGGGGGAAGTTGGGAGGCGCCGCCGGTACACCGCTGCTTGAAAAGTCCGGTGATGAATCGCTAGGGTTGGCTGCGGAATCGAAATAGGAGGGATTGTTGGGTCGTGTACGGCAGAGTGAGCTGGAGATTGATTGGCCGCGCACAGACGCCGGCTGGCAGCCGGCGCTACGGGAGTTTGATTGCGGGAAGCGGATGGCGGGGAGATGAGTGCTGATTCAGAATCGTTGGTGGAGGGGCCCATGGCTACTGTTGCTAACAATTATTTTCAGGGGGCGCTGGAGGATCGGAAGCGGCGGCTTGTGAATGCGATGGCGGCGGCTCCGCCGGATGAACGGCTCACGTATCTATTGACTGAAGTAGACGCGGCGCTGGGGCGATTGGCGGACGGAAGTTATGGGCTTTGCGACGAGTGCCATGAATCCGTCGAGCAGGACCGGTTGATGGCTGATCCCCTGGTGCGATTTTGCCTGGATCATTTGAGTGCGGCGGAGAGGCGGGCGCTGGAGGCGGATTTGGAGCAGGCGGCTACGGTGCAGCGGGCATTGCTGCCGGCACGCGATAATCATGCGGCGGGGTGGCATGTGCATTACAACTACCGGCCGGCGGGGCCTGTCAGCGGCGATTATTGCGACGTGATTTTGCCGAATGGGAAAGATCGGGGGGTGTTCTTTTTGGTGGGTGACGTGGCGGGGAAGGGCGTGGCGGCTTGCCTGTTGATGACGCAACTTCATGCGATGTTCCGGAGCTTGATTTCGGTGGGGCTGCCGCTCGAGCAATTGCTCGGCGCGGCGAACCGGTTGCTGTGCGAGACGGCTACGGCCGGGCAATATGCGACGCTGGTTTGCGGGCGGAGCGGGGCGGATGGCGAAGTTGAAATTGCGAGCGCCGGCCATTTGCCGGTGTGGGTTGGATGCACGGCTGGATTGAGGTCGATCTCGGCTACAGGGTTGCCGCTGGGGCTATTCTGCAACTCCACTTTTACGACGCAGAAATTCCGGGCCGGGGCGGGAGAGACGGTGATTGTGTATACCGATGGACTTTCTGAGGCGCGGGATGCGGGTGGGAATGAATACGGCGGGGCGCGCGTCGGGGAGTTTTTGGCGGCGCAGCATCAATTAGCGCCGGAGAAGCTATCGGCGGCGTTTCTGGAGGATTTGCGGGTGTTTTCGGATGGGCGGCCGTTGACGGATGATTTGACTTTGATGGTGGTGCGGCGGGAGGCGTGAGAGCGGCGCGATTGAGGCGCGAACGGTATTGGTTTTCGCGTTGCCCGTGGCAAACGGTTGTAGCAGGGCTTGCTCCGGCGGGCGCAGTCCGCCTGGGCGGACGCCCCTACGGGGAGTACGACGACGCGGTGCCGTTGGAGCTGACAACAGTTTGCATTTGCGTGACTGTGATTTTTGTTGCGGGCTCGGTTTCTGCGGGGGCGGCGGACCAGCCTATGGCGTGATTGAGCTTGTCGAAGAAGTCGCGATCCGCGCCTTCGACTATCAGGCAATCGCTTGCCTCGCAGCGCAGGAAAGCCTTGCTGTCTTCGGTGCGGAATTGAAAGAAATTCGGGCGGCGCATTAGCTGCGTGGTCTTCTTGTATTTGTCCATCAGCAACTCGGAATAGCGGCCGAAGAAAAGCGCAGCATCGTCGACGGAATCGAGATGCAGGCGAAGAATCAGGGTGAGCTGCTTGGTTTTTCCGTCTTCGAAGACCGCGTAACGGTCGCCATCCCAGTAGGGAGCCGTTTTTTCCGCTTGCTCCTCGCCTTCAAATTGTTTCAAGACTTCGTGCAGACCAAATTCGCCGAGGATATTTTCTTCGAGAAGCTTCCAGCCACCCGGGGTGAGGCCCGCCCATTTCGGAAGCGAAACGACTGCGGGCTTGATGCCCTTGAGATAGAGATCCGGATGGATGATCTGTTGCGTCGAGACCGGAGGATTTTCGAAGACTTTGCGGAGATCTTTCCAGCCGGTGTTGGCCTTGAGGAATTGCTGGGTGAAGTTAGTGCCCTCGAGATAGGGGAAAAGCAGCTCGTCGCGAATGATAAGAGGGGCTTTGGATAGCAGCGGATCTTTTTCCATCTCGCTGACGGCGCTGGCGCGAATGTAACTTGTGACGTCGGGAAGTCCGCGGACGCTGATTTTGGCATCGAGGAAGGAATAGTCGAGCATAGCGACGAGAGCGGAGCCTTCGCTGACGGAATCGCGAGCCAACTCGGCGTCGTCGTTCGGGCGTGCAGCTTTGATCCATTCATCGAGACCGAAGGATTGGTCCACGAGAGCGTGAGTGAGTTCGTGGGCCATTACGGTTTTCTGTTCTTCGGCGGGAATCCAGTCGGCGATGTAGAACTCTTTGCCCTTGGCGTCGTAGAGGCCGGCGACCTGATCGGTCAGCACGTCGAGAAGGAATTTATCCAGCGGAAAATCCTTGGGGATCAGCCCGAAAGCTTCGAGAGCTTTTTGATCGGCGTACTTCTGGCCCGGTTTTTTGTCCTCTTCGTCCTCGCGAATCAGGTACTCGCGAATTTCGGCTTTGGAGCGAAGGCTCTTCTTGAGAGGGGCCTTGATGGGGAGATCGAGGAGGTCACTCATCTGGTGCAGAACTTCATCGGCGGCCTTTAGGAATTCAGGCTTGGAGTCAGTGGCCGGAGGTGATCCTGAGCCGGACGGAGGAGGGGCCGCCTGCTGCGCGCGAAGGACGGGCGAAGAGGCCAGAAAAATGGCGAGAGCAACGGAGATGGTGCCGAGCCTAAAGGGATTGAGATTCATAGTGATGGGCGCCCCGGTTGACCTAAGTTCGTCCCAACAGAATAGCAGGTTTTAGAGGAAAGCTCCTCCGATGAAGGAGTTGCGCGGCTCTACGTAGTATTGCGGAGAGTAGCAGGACGATGCACAGGGGCGCGCGTAGCCGTGTTCTGTTTGCGGAACAGGCTATTGTGCCTCTGCTATAATCCGGCCAACCCGCCCAAACGGGATGCTCTTGGGGGTTATTTCATGCAGCCCGGAACTTGTCTGAGACAGGTGCGCGAGCGGCTGGGGCTCACGTATCGCGATGTGGAACAATCCAGCTTTGAACTGGCCAGCAAGCACGGACGCTCGGAATTCGTGATCCGCATAAGCCGTCTGGCAGACATCGAGAACGGCGGCGTGACGCCGACGCTGCACAAGCTGTACACGCTGTGCGCGTTGTACCAGCTCGATGTATTCGAGGTTTGCCAGTGGTATCAGATTCCGCTCGATGAACATTTGCGGGATGGCTTTGCGTGGGGCGCGAAGAAAACTCATCTCGGGGCGGCGCCGTATCGTTTACGTCTGCCATTGAAGTTCGATCCCGCGTGCGATCCGCGGCGCACCACCAGTCTCACGCGCATGGTGGAATCGTGGCGCGAGTTTGAAGGCGCGATCGTAGATGGACCGAAACACCGGTACGGATTCGTCGGCACGGAGGATTGCTGGATGGATCCGCTGGTGCGGCCGGGGTCACTGGTGCTTGTGGATCCATCGCAACGGGCGATTGAAGCCGGCCCGTTTCGAAATGAATTCGAGCGGCCAATCTATTTCGTGGATATCCGGAGCGGGTACCGGTGTTCGTGGTGCACGCGGGACGGGGATCGCTTGGTGCTGCACCCCTACGGGCTATCCGCGCGAGCACCGCAGTTCTACCAGTGGCCTGATGAGATCGAAGTTGTGGGGCGCGTGGTGGGGGTTGCTATGCGGCTGCCGGAACGGCGGTAGCCTGGATCGAAAGCAGATTGAGAAGGAGATGGAAATTGGAGAAGAAGAGATCGCGTAGATATTCGGGGGTCCCGAGCGGGACCAGCATGCGGTAAACCTCGAGTTCCAGCCAGCGGCCGGCAATTTCCGAAGATTCTCCCTCCAGTCCCGCAAACCATCCGCGCAAAAGGACTTCCTGCCGCTCTAGGGGTGTTTCCAAAATCTTCTGAAAGATCTCTTCGTGACAGTAGAGGAGCGCCTCGTGGACGGCCGGGGCCGAATAGAGGGCTTCGAGGCCTTCGTGTTTGTATTGCCCCGAGATTAGATCGCGAAGGGTGGCGATGTGAACTAAGCGCCCGAAGTCGCTAGGGATTGCGACCAGAGTATTCGAAGTGAAGTCGTCGATGATGCGTTGATATTGGTGGAAGCGTTCAAGCGATTCCATATTCCTGCCTGTTCCGATTTCTGAACATTTCAGACCTCCGATTCATGGCTCCTCCTCCACGGCCAAAGCTGCGTGGCTCAAGGAGGAAGTCACCCTATGAATCGAAGTCACCTGTTCGTTGTCCTGAGTCTTGCAGTTGCCGTTGCGATGCTACTCCCCGTATCCGCCGAAGTCAACATTCATTCGGTAAACAGTCAACAATTTGTGGTGGCGGGCGGATCGACGCTTGCGCTAACGAGCGCATCGTTCGACGGCAATGGTCAGCCACCTCCGCCGTTCCCGAACGTCGCCTTCGACGGCAACGGCCAGCCACCTCCGCCGTTCCCGAACGTCGCCTTCGACGGCAACGGCCAGCCACCTCCGCCGTTCCCGAACGTCGCCTTCGACGGCAACGGCCAGCCACCTCCGCCATTCCCGAACTTCGCCTTCGACGGCAACGGCCAGCCACCTCCGCCATTCCCGAATCTGGGCTTCGACGGCAATGGTCAGCCGCCTCCGCCATTCCCAAACGTCGCCTTCGACGGCAATGGCCAGCCGCCTCCGCCGTTCCCGAACTTCGCGTTCGACGGCAATGGTCAGCCGCCTCCGCCATTCCCGAACCGCTCGGGATCAGCGACGGTGTCCTGACGGCAAGCCATCATAAGCCGGGATTTAAGCCACTGGGACGCATTATTACGATTACGGAAAGGGTACTTGCATGGTATGATGCGTCCCAGGGGCCATGCACTTCAACGCAGGAATAATCCGATGGGCTGTCGGCAATTCTCTGGATATTCTCGTCGCAATTGTCGCAGTTCGGAGTGGGTTGTTCAAGCGGCTTCCGGTCTTCACCGCGTACTTGATGGTTATCGTCGCATGCGACGTCATAGCGACGCCTTTCCAGGCATTTCTCCGGCCTAGCTCTGCGCCCGTGTTTTACGAATATTGGAGTTTGCAAACGATCATGATGGGGACGCGAGCTGCCGCAGTCGGCGATATCTGTTTCCGAATTTTAAGCCCGTATCGCGGAATCTGGCGGCTGTGCCGGCTGGTGTTGGCGGGAGTGGCGCTGTTTTTGCTCGTTAGCGCGGCGTATTCGGCAGCTGGGCAGAAGCATTCCGCGACCATTTTCATCACTGTCTTGCAGCGTGGACTCGAGGTGGCGATCATAGGTACGCTGGCATTCGCGCTGCTCTTTGCGAAATACTACGACGTGAAGATCGAGCGGTTCATGATGCTCATCGTTGGCGGCTTGATCTTTTACTCCGCGCTGCAGATCGGGAATAGCCAGCTGATGAGCACGTTTCAGAATTCCTATTACCAGATTTATGCCGCTCTCACGATGATTTCATTTGGCATCGCGTCAATAATATGGCTCGCGGCAGTTTGGAAGCCCGTGCCGGCGGCAGTTTTGCCGGAATCCCGCGACCTGGATGCATTTGGCGTGTCTGTGCCTGAAGTGAATGCGCGGCTTCGGGAATTAAATGCGCGCCTTTCGGAGATCTTACGGTGACGCTGTTACCGCTATTCTTCGTTGCGCTGTCGGCCATGCTGCTAGCGGTCGCAGTGTGGATTGTGTTGCGGCCGCTGCGAGCGGAGTCGGATTTGGGGCCTGATCCCTCCACGAAGATCGAAACGCTGGTGGCGCGGCATTGCACTCATTTCGCGCAGATGCGGCAGGCGCTGGCGACCGAGGATTTTGATTTCATCCGGCGGCGGCTGCCGAAGAAGGACGCCTCGCGGCTGCGGCGGGAGCGCCAGCGGGCGCTGCAGAAGTATCTGGACGCCATCGGGGAGGACTTTGCGCGGCTGGACCGGATGGCAAGAATACTGGCATCGCTCTCGCCCAAGGTGGAGCGACGCGAGGAATTGGAACGGCTGAAGCTGGAGCTTCGATTCCGCATTTTGTTCCGGGTGGCCAGGATTCGCGTGTTGCTGGGCGTTGGCGTGGGAGTGCCGACGCTGGGGCATCTCGCCGACGTGGTTGCTGGACTTTCCCGGCAGGTGGAGACGCTCTCGGCCTGGCAGCGGACGGTGGAATCGTCGTGAAGTCTGCGCGATATACGCTACCACCCATTGCGCGCAAATTAACTTTGCAGGCCGGCCGCGATTTAGGGTCTCGTTGACGTTCGTGGTCGTAAGATGCCGGCCCCTCACGGTTCGGGGTAAACAGGGACGCCAGCGCTACCAACCATCGCACGCGACCTCAGCGCGTCGGCCGCGATTTAGGCTCTTGCTGACGTTTGTAGTCGTAAGATGCCGGCGGGGACGCCAGCGCTACCAACCTTCGCACACACGCGAACTCAGTGCGCCGGCCGCAATTTAGTCTCTTGCTGACCTTCGTGGTCGTAAAATGCCGGCCCCTCACGGTTCGGGGTAAACAGGGACGCCGGCGGTACCTGCTCCCCTCGTAGTACTCGTAGGCCGTAGGGCCAGTGCAAAAGGCAGCACATCCTCAGGAAACGGCTGGGTATCCAGAAGTACTGCGCTGAGATAATGGGAGGCGTACGCAGACTGCGCCAGGGGCTAACCTGTGTCTAGAGATCGTATCCTGATCGCCGATGACGAAGAGGCGATCCGCGAAGTCATTTCGACGCTGCTCGAAGCGAAGGGCTACGAGTGCCAGATCGCGCCCAATGGCCAGGCGGCTCTCGACTTTTTCCGCCAGCAATCCTATTCGCTGGTTCTGAGCGACATCCTGATGCCGGAAATGGACGGGATAAAATTATTGTCCCAATTGCGGGAGCATGATCCGGAAGTTCCGGTGATCATGGTCACGGCCATGCACGATATTCAGATTGCGTTGGAAGCGATGCGCAAGGGGGCTTACGACTACATTCTGAAGCCCTTCGAGAAGGATCAGCTGTATTTGAGCGTGCGGCGTGCGCTGGAGCATCGCCGTTTGGTGATGGAGAACAAGACCTACCAGAGCGATCTGGAGCAGCTTGTCGCGGAGCGGACGAAGCAGCTTTCCCAGACGCTTCGAGATCTCGAGCAGTCGTACGACTACACGCTCGGGGCCTTGGGCGGAGCGCTGGACGCGAAGGATGCGGAAACGGAAGGCCATTGCCAGCGCGTGACGGCGTTTACGATCACCATCGCGAAGGCCATGGGCGTGGATAAGGCTACGCTGAAGCAGATTGCGCGCGGGGCATTTCTGCACGATATCGGCAAGATGGGAATTCCGGACTCGATTCTGCGGAAGCCCGGCCCGTTGACCGCGGAGGAACGCGAAGTGATGCGCAAGCACTGTGAAATCGGATTTGCGGTGCTGGAGCGCATCCCGTTTCTGAAAGATGCGGCGGAAATCGTGCTGACGCATCAGGAGTGCTACGACGGCTCGGGTTATCCGCAGGGTTTGAAGGGCGAAAACATCCCCGTCGGGTCGCGGATATTTGCGGTGGCGGATACGCTGGACGCGATGATTTCCGACAGACCGTATCGAAAGGCGCTGCCGATTACCGCGGCGCGGGATGAGATTCAACGAAATGCCGGGACGCAGTTTGACCCGAAGGTAGTGGAAGTATTTCTCTCCATGCCCGACAGCTTGTGGCTGAAACTGCACCGGGAAGCGGTCGAATCATTCAAATTGGCGCAGCTCGAGCGCGTTTAGCTACGGCGGGCCGCTTCATTTCCAGTAATTCCATCCAGCCTTGCACCTTCCGGGGATCGCGGATAATATTCGCTGCGGAGGTTTGACGAATGGCCCTGGTGCCCATCAAGACGTCCACTGGAACCGGATATTGCGATTGCATCCATGGATGTTACGAGCTGGCGAGTTTGCGGGATGAAGAGACGGGAAAGGGCTATTGCCCCGCTTGCGGCAAGGATCATTTGGAGATGAATAAGGGCTTGGGGATCGCGCAGCCTCCGCCTTCGAAATTGGCGATCGGGGAGACGCCTGCCACGGTTGCTGCGGTGCCGGAACCTGCGGACCCACCCGGGAGACTTCGTTAAGCCTCAGACGCACTTCCCTTCCTTCAATTACGTGCCACTCTCGTCTGTCATTCCGCGCTTAGTAATTCTATAATTGATGCGATCGAGGCGGGGAGCCTCGAAATCCCTCCTAGGAGAAAACGAATGAAGCGATGGGTTACGGCCATCTGCGGACTAGCGTTTCTGCTCGGCCTGGCCGTGCAGAGCAGCGCGGTCGCGCAGGAAGAGCCGGTCATCGCCAAGACTACGCTGAAGGCCGGTGATGTCGCGCCGGATTTCACTTTGCTGGCCAATAATTGGAAGCAGGTGAAGTTGAGCGACTATCGCGGAAAGAAGAATGTGATTCTGGCCTTCTACGTTCTGGCATTTACCGGTGGTTGAACGAAGGAATTGCAGGCCTATCAGGCTGATATGGCCAAGCTCGAAGCCAGCGATACCGTAGTCCTCGGAATCAGCATCGACAGTCCCGCCGCAAACGCAGCATTCGCGAAACAGATCGGCGTTAGTTTCCCGCTCCTGAGCGATATGAACAAGAAGGTCCTCACCGCGTACGGAATTCTGCGGCCGTACGACGTGGAGGGCGACAAGTTCGAGTGGGCCGAGCGGACGACGATCGTGGTGGATAAGGACGGAAAGATTCAGCACGTGCAACAGGGAGATAGTGCGGTCGATCCCAACTCGGCCGTTTCGGTTTGTACCGATCTGCACAAAAAGCACGGATCGTAGTAGTCTCTAGCATGTGAGATCTCAAGGGCGGGCCCGTCGGCCCGCCCTTCTGACTTTTGGACATGGCACTCCGGATATCAATCTTCGATGTTGTGCGCTTGTTGGTGAAGCGCCTCTGGTTGCCGCTGCTATCGCTGGCGGGATTCCTCGTGGTGTGCGCGGGCGGCTATGTGTGGCTGGCGCGAATAAGTTGGGTGGATGCTTTTTTCTGGATCTTTAACCCACACGCGATTGATCCGGGGCGCGTGCATAAGGCAACGAAGATATTCAGCATTGCGGTGTATGCCGGAGTCTTCTTTTTTCAAGTTTGGATTGCGGAACGCGTGCTGGTTTCGCTGTTTCATCCGGAGGGCGGCGGAATTTGGAGGTCGATGATGATTGAGGTGGCGATACAGAATACGCGCAATCATTACATTCTTTGCGGGTACGGGCAGGTGGGGCGCACCGTCGTGGAGCAACTGCGGAAGTCGCAGATTCCGTTCATCCTGATCGAATCGAACGAGGGGCTTTACCGGCAACTTTTGAGCGAAGGGATGCTGGTGATTCACGGCGATGCGAAGAGGCATAGCGTGCTCGAGAGCGCAGGGATCAAGCGGGCGCGGGGGATCTGCGCTTTGATCGACAACGATGCGGATAATCTTTACATCACCATTACGGCGAAAACCCTGAATTCGAATTTGCGCGTGATTACGCGGGCCGGGCAGGAACGCTATGCGCAGGCTATGCGCAGTTCGGGCGCGGATGAAGTCGTGATTCCGGAGTATGAGGGCGGGTTGGTGATCGGGCGGTTGATTGCGGAGCGGGCGAAGATTGCGGGGACGCAGGGGGCGTGAATGTTAACGGGGCTGTGAGGATTTGCTGCAGGGCCAAAAGGCGGGAGGGTCTGAAGAGCCCACGCCAGATTGTAAAGTTTTTGTCAGGGCACGACTTCAGAGTTTGTGTCGCAACTGGATCTCGATGCCGAGAATCGAGAGCCTCTGTGCTTTGAGCGTTTCGGTTTCGCTGCACCGCCCGATCCGGCGTGCTTAGCTGCGTTGCAAAGCGTGCAGCCGGGTCAAGTTGTAGGCCAGAGCCATCAACAAGAACTCCACGTTCACTCCCGGAAGCCCGCGACGATAAAATCTGCGCATCCCGCGATGTTCTTTCAGTGTTCCGAAGACCGGCTCGATCATCCCTTTGCGCCGTTCGTAGAGCCGCCGCCCGGCCGGGGAGCGCAACCGCCGCCACACGCGTTTCAGTCCCGCATGACAGATGCGCGCCGCTCCTGCTACCCGCCGGCCTTGTTTCATCTCCCGTGCCAACACCGAGTCCGGAACGTACAACTCCACTCCTCGCGCTTCCATCGTTTCCACATTCTCGTTGGAATAAAATCCTGCGTCGGCCAGCACTTTCTGTGGACGCCGCCCGCAGCGTTGCTCGGCTTCCTCTACCAGCGGCACCAGACTGGCGTAATCATGCGCCGCCTGCGTCACCCGCGCGGCCACAATCAGCCCGTCTTCACTCACCATGGCCTCGGCCGTGTAACCCAGCACGAACCCATCGCGGCTGTGCAGAAAGCGGCTGTCCGCATCGGTGCGCGATATCTTCTTCTGCCCGCTCTTGCGCAACTTCTGCAACTCCCCGGGAATTTCCGCCAGCCGCTGTTGCACGCGCTCCATCTCCACCACCACGCCGCCCGGATTTTCGTCGCCCTCCATCGCCGCCAAGGCCCGTTCCCACTGGCGTACCTGCCGCCGCTTGCGCGCCCGCTCCGCCCGTAGCCCCGCTGCGCTGAGCACGCGATCCCGCGAGGCGTTCGCTTTCACCCGCGTCGAATCCGTCGCCACCACTCCCAATTTCCCCAGCCCCGCCGCCTGCAGTTGCTCCAACACCGCCGTGAACAGATCATTCACTCGCCGCCCGTGCCGCCGCAGGAACTCGCAGAGGGTCTTGTGATCCGGCTCCGCTCCCCCGGCCAAATAGCGAAATCCCAAGTCTTCCTTGCTGCGCTGTTCCAGCTTGCGCGACGAGCGCACTCCCAAGGCAAATCCATAGAGCAGCACCTTCAGCAGCATCGCCGGATGGTAGGGACGCTGTCCCTCGTCGCTGTAAACCGACTCCCATTCCCGCAGATCCTGCCTCTCGACCATCGCGCTGATCAGAAATACCAGATGCTTCTCACTCAGCACGTCCCGCACATGCGCGGGCAGCAGCGCTGCTTGCTCCGGACTGTAATCTTGAAAGGGCATCGAGGCTCACCTCCGCCCTCTTTTTGCACCATCTCACCGCGTTTTACAATTTCAAAACGCTGAGTTGCGACACAAACTCTTCAGTCGTGCCGTACGCACCGTAAAACGAACGCGGCTTTACAGGCCGCGGAAAAAATCGAGTTTGCGTGGGAAATGAGTGCAGCATTTGTTGTGCAGTTCTGCTATGTAAGCGGTATGCGCGGACACGACGAAGAACAAGGTGAAGTTTTTAGTTACATTCCATTGGAACAGCGGATTCCCCGGGATCATCCGCTGCGACGGATTCGGCAGATGGTGGACGTCGGGTTGAAAGACATGGGGGCGCACTTCGCAGCGCTGTACGCGCGACGCGGGCGGCCGTCGATACCGCCCGAGCGGCTGCTGCGCGCGCTGCTGTTGCAGGCGCTGTACTCGCTGCGCAGCGAGACGCAATTGATGGAACAGCTGGATTACAACCTGCTGTACCGCTGGTTTGTGGGCTTGAGTGCCAGCGATGAAGTGTGGGACGTGACGGTGTTCACAAAAAATCGCCAGCGGCTGATGGAGGGCGAGGTGTCGCAGCGGCTGCTGGAGGCCGTGCTGCGGCAAGCCCAGGAAAAGAACCTGCTGAGCGAAGAACACTTCACCGTGGACGGGACGATGATCCAGGCGTGGGCCAGCCGCAAGAGTTTCGTGCCCAAGGAGAAGCCGCCGGAGAAAGGGAGTGGCGCGGGCGGGAAGAAGTTGTTGCGCGACACGCACGAATCGAGGAGCGATCCGGAGGCGCGACTATTCAAGAAAAGCGCCGGTGCGGAATCGCGGCCGAGCTATTTGGGGCACGTGATGATCGAGAACCGCAACGGACTGGTGGTGGCGGCCTGCGCGACGCAGTCGAGCACCAAGGCGGAGCGGGAAGCGGCGCTGGCGATGTTGCAGCAACGTGGCCGAACCCCCGGCGAGGTAAAGAAGAAACGCCTGCCGGCCATCACTCTGGGAGCCGATAAGTTGTATCAAGAGAAAAAGTTCATCGCCGCGCTGCGACGGCGCAAAGTGATTCCTCACGTGGCCGAGTACGAGGCCAATGCCCATTGGCCGAATTGGTTGACCAAGAAGGAGCGGCAGAACGCGGGCATGGCCATCAGTCAACGCAAACGCAAGTTGGTGGAGAAAGTGTTTGGGTGGGCCAAGCTGGACAGCATTGTGCGGCAAGTGAAAGTGCGCGGGAAGAAAAAGGTGGACTGGCTATTTCGGTTGGTGGCCACGGCCGGCAACCTGATACGCATGGCCAAGCTGATTCCGGCAGTGTAGGCCGAGGAAGTGGTGTCGTTGCAGGAGAACAAAAGCACCGAAACAGGGGGCGGAAGAACAAAAAGGGCGCCCGCGCAGATCGAAAAACAAGAACTCTGAGGACGGAATCGCCCGCAGAACCGATTTTTTCCGCAACCTCTTTAGCCGCTGAGGTGTTGTTTTCCGCTCGTTCACATAGATTCTGAAGTTGCCGACAGCTCAGTGCGCGCCCAGACCTACTACGCGTAGGCTGTCTGGGAAGAACATTATCAGCATCATGCAGATGCAGAAGACCATGGCTGGGATTAGTAACAGGAATAGACCTAGACGCTCGAAGCGCAAGTGCATGAAGTAGGAGACAATTAGCGCGGCCTTGATCAGCGAGAGGCCGACTAGAATCGTGAGCATCAGCGGCGGAGCCAGGCGCAGATAGGCCAGGAAGACCTCGATTCCGGTCAGCAGCAGCAGCCAGAACCAGACGGTGGCGAAGAGTTTTGTGCTGCCTACTTCGTGATTTCCGATCGCGGCGTCGTGTGCGCTCATTCGCAGGCTCCTAGCCCTTCAGATTGACCGACATCAAGTAGACCAGCGGGAAAATAAACATCCAGACCAGGTCGACGAAGTGCCAGTAAAGGCCGCTGACTTCGACGTCGGTGGCATCGTATTTGTCGCGCTTGAAACCCCAGGCCACGACGGCGAGATAGACGACGCCAATCGTGACGTGAAGCATGTGCAAGCCGGTGAGGCCGAAGAAAGTGCCGCCGAAGAGAGGCACGCCCCAGGGGTTCGACCATGGTGTGACATGCTCTTGGGTCATCAGCGTGTACCACTCGGTAGCGTGGATGACCACGAATGCAAGGCCGAAAATCATAGTCCAGATCAAGTACTTTACGGTCTTCTTGCGATCGCCGCGGTGCGCGGCGCCTACTCCGAGGACCATCGTCAAGCTGCTGCTCAGAAGAATAAGGGTCATCAGCGTGGACTTCGCGATGGCCGGCCAAATCTCGAAGGGGCGCGGCCAATCGGGATTCGCAAGGCGCACGTAGGCGTAGGCCACGAGCAGCGCCGAGAAGGTCAGCGAATCCGAAACGATGAACAGCCACATGCCGAGCTTGTTCGAATTGATCGCGAAGGGCGCCCGGCCACCCGACCACGAGGATTCGATGATGCCTTCGGTTTCCGTATGGCTCATTTTCACCGTCCCAGAGTTAGGAGTAGCAAGAGAAACACCCACAGGCCGTCCATGAAATGCCAGTACATTGCGACGATGTTCGTGGAAGTGGCGAGCGTGAGACTGCGTCCCTTATGGAACGTGACGCCAAGGAGCGCGCCGAGGCCGCCGAGAATGTGCAGGCCGTGCGCCGCTGTGAACACATAGAAAAAGCTGCTGCTGGGATTCGTGGCCAGAAAAACGCCGGCGGCGGCGAGCTGTCGCCAGGCGATGAGCTGGCCGATAAGAAAGAGAAAACCAAGCGCGGTGGTGACGTACCACCAGTGTCGGAAATTGCCCAGGTCGTCGCGCAGAAAATCGCGGCGCGAACGACTAAGCGTGAAGCTGCTGAGGATAAGAATCGCGGTGTTCAGCCACAGGATGCGCGGGATGGGGAAAGCCTGCCAGTCGGTGGACGCTCCTTTGCGGACGATGTAAGCGCTGGTCAGCGCCATGAAGAACATCAGAATTCCGCCGAGCGCGACCGTCATTCCGGTGACGTAGGCTCGCTGCCTTGCGGGAGAACCGCTGCCGGAACCTCCGCCGCCATCGCCGCCATTTCCGCCGGGCGGCTGGCCAGGGCCGCGAGGGCCTCG
This sequence comes from uncultured Acidobacteriota bacterium, assembly GCA_963812645.1. Classification (GTDB taxonomy): domain Bacteria; phylum Acidobacteriota; class Terriglobia; order Acidiferrales; family UBA7541; genus Palsa-147. The sequence continues at coordinate 1,279,258 of CAWEVU010000004.1, read as the reverse complement.
GCGTTTGGTTGCGATGATCTCGATGTCTTCGGTTACGGTGACGATGGGCATGCGACGGCCTCATTTGCTCCGGCTGACTTCCTGCGGCGCGAGATGCTGCGGGATGTAATCCTCGGTCGCGCCGGGCACGCTGAATTCATAGGGACCGCGATACACGCTCGGATAGTGGCCACCGAAATTGTCGTGCGGCGGCGGGGTCGCGGTGGTCCATTCGAGGGTGGTGGCGTGCCAGGGATTATCCGAGGCTTTCTCGCCGTGCTTGAGGCTCCAGAAGAAATTGAAAAGGAAAATGAGCTGGCCGGCCGCGGTGATAAATGCGGCGATGCTCATGAATCTGTGGACCGGCTGGAACTGGGCGAGATATTGCACGCCGGTGTAGTCCGCATAGCGGCGGATCGATCCTGCAATGCCGATGAAATGCATGGGCATGAAGATGCAGTAAGCGCCGGCGAAGGTGATCCAGAAATGGAGCTTTCCGAGCGGCTCGCTCATCATGCGGCCGAACATCTTCGGGAACCAGAAATAGGTAGCTCCGAAGATGCCGAAAATCGCGGCGACGCCCATGACCAGGTGGAAGTGTGCGACGACGTAGTAAGTGGCGTGCAGCCGGTTGTCCACCGCGGGCTGCGCGAGGAAAAGGCCGGAGAGGCCGCCGCTGACGAACAGCGAAACGAAGCCGAGGGCAAACATCATCGGCGACTTGAATTGAATCTTGCCGTTCCAGAGCGTGCCGAGCCAATTGAAAGTCTTGATGGCCGAGGGTACGCCGATCGCCATGGTCAGGACGGAAAACGCGAAACCGGAATAGGGGCTCATGCCGCTGACGAACATGTGATGGCCCCAGACCATGAAGCCTAAGAAGCCGATGCCGCAGATGGCGTAGGCCATGGCGCGATATCCGTAAATCGGCTTGCGCGAAAACGTGGAGAGAAGATGCGACGCAACGCCCATGCCGGGTAGGATGGCGATGTAAACCTCAGGATGGCCGAAGAACCAGAATAAGTGCTGCCAGAGGATGGGCGAGCCGCCTTTGTGGTTCAGCAGCGTGTCGGTGACGACTTCTGAGGCCGGCACAAAAAAGCTTGTGCCTGCCGATCGATCGAGCAGCAGCAGAACTCCCGCCGCAAGAAGCACGCCGAACGCGAGCAAGCCGAGAATCGCCGTGACGAACCAGCCCCAGCAAGTGAGCGGCATGCGCATCAACGTCATGCCCGGAGCGCGCAAATCAATGATGGTCGCGATGAAGTTCAGCGCGCCCATCAGCGACGCGCCGCAGAACAGCGCGATGCTGACGATCCACATCGTCTGGCCCCAGCCTTCGCCGGGACCGGTCACTTGGCCGAGGCCGCTGAGCGGCGGATAAGCCGTCCAGCCGCTGATGGGCGAGCCGCCGGGAACGAAGAATGCAGCTATGAGCGCGACGAAAGCGAGGAACGTGGTCCAGAACGAAAGCATGTTGAGGCGCGGGAAAGCCATGTCGGCGGCGCCGATCTGAATCGGCAGGAAGTAATTGCCGAAGCCGCTCTGCGGCGCGGTGGTGAGCACGAAGAACACCATGATGGTGCCGTGCATGGTGACGAGCGCGAGGTATTGCTCCGGCGTCATGATGCCACCGCTGATGAACGGCAAATGCGCGCCCGGCCATACCAGATGGAAGCGCATGAGCACCGAGAGAACAATGCCGATGCAGACGGCCAGCAGCGCGAGCAGAAAATACTGAATGCCGATGACCTTGTGATCGAGGCTAAAGATGTATTTGCTGATGAACCCGGTCGGCGCGGGCATGGCATGCGGCGCGGAATGGGCGTGCGAATTCATTCATGGCCTCCTGATTGCCGGAACTTGCTTTCTTTCACGGGGCTCACTGCGCTGATGCCTTGAGGAAGCTTTCATAGTCGGCTTCCGATACGACGTTGAGCAGGCTGCGCATGTGGTAATGCCCCAGCCCGCAAAGTTGCGTGCAGACGATTTCGTATTGGCCGATCTTCGTGGCGGTGAAGTGAATCGGAATGGCGAGGCCGGGAACGGCGTCTTGCTGCAAGCGCAGTTCGCGAACGTAGAAATTGTGGATGACGTCCTGCGAGTGCAGCACTAACTCGACTTGGCGATTGACGGGCACGGTCAGCGTCGGGACGACGATGTCGTCTTTTCCAGCCGGATCGTTGGAATCGATCCCGAGAGGATTGCCGGAGGAGGCGCTGATTTGTTTGGTGTCGATGCGGCCAAGTTTCCCATCGGGGCCCGGATAGCGGAAATTGAAAGCGAACTGGTTCGTTGTGACTTCCACGTGGATGGCATCCGCTTCGGCGGGGACAAAGCGCGTCTCTGCCCAGGCTTTGCGGCCGAGGAGACCCAGGCCGACGAAGAGAATTATTGTGGCGGAGGTCCAGAGAACTTCGAGGGTGTTATTGCCGCGTGTGAAAGACGCTTTCTGGCCGCGATCGCGAAAGCGGAAAATGGCGTAAGCCAGGCCGAGCTGCGAGAGGATGAAAACCAAGCCCGTGACGTAGAGCGTCATGTCGTATTGGTGGTCGATCATTTCGCCGATGGCGGTAATCGGCGGCGGAGCGGGATAGAGATTCGCCGCGAAGACGTAGACCGTGATGCCTACCATCATTGCTATCAGAAGAGCGAGGATGGCCGGCGTGACAGCCGAGCCTTTGCTGCGCAAATCTCTGTGCATCAGATTCGCTCCCATTTCCGCGCGAAGTCGCATGATTCTAGCCCGATTGAGCGAGACTGTCATGCGCGCAAGACTGCGTATCATATCCAACCGTGCATGAAATTCAAGCGGCGAGTAACGCCGGCGTCCCCGCCGGCGCTACTGGACGTCGGCAACACAACGGAAGCCGATTGTGCCGGAGCGATCGCGGCCTGGAGACATGAGCAGGAATTTCTGGTGCTCGTCGAGGCGATACGTTTGCGGGAAATACCATATCGAGCCGCGCGGTTGGTAATAGGCCCCGCCGCGAATGATAGCGGCGCGCGTGTGGTCATCGCGGAATTCGTCGGTCCATTGCGAGATGTTGCCTTCCATATCGAGAACGCCGAAAGCGCTGGCGCCTTTCGCGAATGCATCAGCGTCCGTGGGTGCCCGCATAGTGCGGCCGTGATCGGGAGGCGGCAGAGCATTCGCGTCCCAGTCGTCGCCCCAGGGATAGCGGTGGCGCTCGCTGCCCTGCGCCGCGTATTGCCATTCCCAATCGTGCGGAAGGCGCTTGCCGGCCCATTGCGCGTAAGCGCGGGCGTCTTCGATGGAGACCCACGTCACCGGCTTGTTGGCCCAGCCTTCGGGATACGTGCCGTTCGACCAGTTGCGCAGAAAATTGTGATCGTCGCCGGGATGGTAATTTGTGGCGTCGAGAAATTTCTTGAATTCGGCGTTCGTCACCGACGTGCGATCAATGTAGAAAGATTTTATGCGCAAGCGCTGGCGGTGGAATCGTCGCGGAGCATCCTCCCAGGGATATCGGACATCCACTCCGGGATCGTTGCCACCCTCGATCTCGATGCCGCGCACTTCGAATTCGTAGTCGGCTTCCGGGATGCGAATCATTCCAGGCGGCGCACTTGCCGCAGGCTTGGTGGACGGGACATCGACCATCGTCTGCCGCGAAAATTTCCATTCGCGAGTGTATGCGCTCAAAGGACGCGAAGAGCGCTCCTTCATAAAAGTGAGCAAATCTTGCAGCGCGGCGTTTGGCGGATTCTCCTGCGTGGCGAGAATGGCACCGAAGCCCAGCCCTTCGATATCGAATTTCAGCGTGGCTTCGCTTCCCAGCACGGCCGGCCGAATTTCCACGCCGCGCCACAAATCGTAGTAGTGCGCGCCATCGCGGTGTGCGATGCGAAGCTGCTCCCCGCTCAAGTCGTATTCGTTGCGATTGACGATGGTCCAAAGCGTTTGCGTGCCCGCGGGGAACTTGCTGGCAAAAACGCCGGCTTGCAGCGTCGGCGTATGCGGCTCCCAATTCGCGCTCACTAGATTTTCCGCGAAGCCGCGCTCGATGCGCGTGATTCGCAGCACGGTTTCGGCGTCGCGTGGCTCCATGCCGTACCAAAAGCCCCAGAGATTCTCCATCGTGGCGTAGCCGACGCCGTTAAAGAAGGCGTGCTGCAGGCTGTTGGTTTTGTCGCGCGTGAAGCGATCGGTGACATTGATCATGTGCCGCGGCTCAAGCCACTTCGCCTGATTCACCATGGGCACGAAGGGGTACGGTGTGTCCTCCCAAGTGACCCAATCGTTCCAACTGAGCGTGCTCCAGGCGAGAGATTCATCGCGGATGGCGAATTGCGGCTCGAGCGCGAGGGGGTGCCCGGCGTCGTTCGCCGCACTGTGGAAATTTGCCGGCACGCTTTCGAGCGTGTCGAAATTGATGCCGTCCGCCCCGGTTTCTTTCATCAGCGCGGCGAGCGCCTGCCACGGCGGCGCACCCTCATCGCGCGTTCCGGAATCCCAGGCGAGCGTTGGGAAGAACACTTTCACGCCGCGCCGATGAAAATCATCCAGCATGCGGCGGACGCCGGGGATGCCTCCCGGCATGTCACGGAGCAGATCGAATTGATTGCGATCATCGACTCCTAGATTTGGGTAGACCGGCCAGATGAGTACGGCGTCAATCGGACCGAGACGCCCTTCGATATCGGCGAGAAAACGGTCCACCGTATATTCGCGCTTGTCGGGATCGTAGAAAGTGCGATCCCAGATAAGCACCTGCACTTGCGAGAAGACGCGCTGCGTCCACGCGAGCTCGGGGCGCGTGTATTCGGAATTATCGAAGCGCAGGCGCTTAAGCCGCTCCTCGCGCCAAGCCTTCATGCCCGCAAGCCATGCAGCCGCGCCGCCGGGATCATCCGGCCCGGCAAGGAGCACATCCTGCGGTCCGGCCACCGAGGGAAGATTCATCACCCCCGTCGGCGGGACAAGCGCGTGGCGCGGCTTCCATTCGTCCGGAAAGGCCGCGGCGGAAATCAACGCCAAGGAGAATATTGGGACGAGTGCAGCGGCGTGCGAGCGACGGAGGATCATTCGGAGTCCCGTAATTCGACAGATGTTTATGCCGCGCGAGCATCGACCGCGACGCTCGCGTCGCGAGGAATGTAAGACCGGCGCCGCGCGATGTCAAACAGAGGAAACGCGACGCAAAAATGACTACGGATGAAAGCCGCTGTCGCACGAGTTCCTGCGGATTGTGCGGCGGCGTTGTACCGAAGGACAGTTTCCTTTTTGGGGTCATGATTCATGAGTTGGTACTGACGATGGACGACCGCGATGATAGTTTCATCTAAGTAAACAATCCGGCCCATCCGAAGGAGTCTCCATGATTCAAGCGTCGGCGCGAATGTTTGCAGGAATAGCCCTCATCGCGATGATTTCAATTATCTCGTGCACCTCGGCGCGATCTTCCACCGCACCGGTTTCCAAGACTGAGCTTTTCGCTCTGGTGGCAGGCGGCGCATGGCCTCCGAGTGTGGTCCGCGAGATCGACAATCGAGGGCTCAGCTTTCAGCCGGATGACGCCTATCGATCTCAGCTCACGGATGCAGGTGCTGACGCGAGCATTCTGTCGGCGATGAAGGCCGCCAAGGTTGTCGCGCCCTCGGCGGCACAGTCCGAGTCGGAAAAGAAAGTGCTGTTGCATATGGAAAGCGCCGCGCGTTCGTTGAAGGCAAAACAGTACAAGGAAGCAGCCGGCGAATTGAATGACGCGCTTGCGGCGGGTTTTGCACGCCCCGAGTGTGGGTTCGTGATGGGGGAAGTCCTGATCCAAATGGAGGAATGGCCCGAAGCAGCCAAGGTATACGGGGAAATCTTGCGCCAAGATCCCGATTTTCCTGAAGCACACACGAAGGCGAGCTTCGTTCTGTACCGATTGGGCGACGAAGAAGATTCACTGAGCGAGGCGAAGGAGGCGCTCTCGCGCAATCCAGGCAACGCCGAAGCGCATAAGAACGCGGGACTCGCGCTGGAGAGCATGCAAAAGTACGACGCCGCGGAACACGAGTATTCCGAAGCGCTGCGGATCAAGCCTGATTTCGCCTCCGTGCACTATGACTGGGGAATTTTACTGCGCGACAAGGGCGACAAGGCCGGCGCGATCGCGGAGTACAAAAAATCGCTGGCCCTCGACCCGACGAATGTGGACGCGCACGTCAATCTGAGCGCCGTGTACCTCGACGCGGGCGATGCGGATGCGGCCATTCGCGAGGCTCGCGAGGCCAAGCGCCTTGATCCCTCGAGCCTTTATGCGCGGCAGAACCTGGGATCGGCGCTCATGGATCGCAAGATGTTCGCAGAGGCTGTCAAGGAGCTGCGTGAGCTCGAGGCCATAGCCCCGGGTTTTCAGGTTTGCCACCAGTGCCTCGGTCATGGGCTGTATGAGACGGGCGATATGGACGCAGCAGAAAAAGAGTTCAGAATCGCGGCCAAGCTTGGACCATCGGACCCCGAGCCGCATCTGGGCCTCGGGAACGTGTTTGAATACCGGAACAAATACGATGACGCGCTGGAAGAGTACCGCCGCGCAGAGCATTTGAATCCGAATTCCCCATTCGCGCACCGGGCCATCGGCCGGACTTTAATGGAAAAGAAGGATTATCCGCAGGCGCTGGAGGAGCTCAAAGAGGCGACGATTTTGGCGCCCAGCGATGCCTACAGCCATGAAGCTTACGCACAAGGGCTGATGAACTCCGGGAACTTTGACGGGGCAATCGCCGAGTTCAACGAATCGCTGCTGCTCGATCCAAATCAGCCCGGCGTGCGGGCGGAGCTGGCACTGGTGTTGGAAAAGAAAGGAGACTGGCCCGGGGCGCTGGAACAGTGGCGGCAGAGGTCTCTCGCAGAAGCGCACGTCGATCGCCGCGATCCGACTCCGCGCCCGGTCTCCAGCAGCGATCCTCAGAAGGACTATGAAGCTGCGCAGAGGCGCTTCAAACAGCATGTTGCCGCATTGAAGGCTGCAGGCAAGGCATCCGAGGCCGCGGATTTGGAAGCGAAAATTGCAGCCGCAAATTCCTCGCCTAAGATTTCAGAACAGCTGGACGCAGCGTTACTAGCCGGAGACAAGGCGAACTCGGAAAGGCGCTTCGATGAAGCAATCCGGCAGTACAAAGAAGCCGTTAAACTCGCAGAACAGCTTCATCCGCACACTCAGCAATTGGTGATGGCGCTCGATCACCTTGGAAATTGCTATATGGGCCAGGACTGGGCCGCGGCAGATTCTGCCTACGCGCGCGAGTTGAAAGTCGTTGAAGAACTCTACGGGCCGCAATCTCCAAATCTCGCGCCACCGCTGCAGTCGCTTGGCACCAGCGCGCTGCTGCAAAAAAAGTACGATATCGCTTTCAAATACTATTCTCAGGCAGCGGATGTGAACGAAAAGACTTTCGGGGAGGTGAGTCAACAATTCGCCGAGAGCCAGAGAATTCTGGCGCGCGTATATCTGGTTCAAAAGCAATACGACAAGGCCGAGCTTTATCTCGTGCGAGCGGTGAAGACCGATGAATCCTTCATGGGGCGTGACAATCCGCAGTTGCTCATGCCGTTATCGGCGCTTTGCGGGCTTTACGATGATTGGGGGAAAGCTGAGAAGTCCGAGGCCTGCGATAGTCACTTGCTCGAGATTCTCGAGAAGCAGTATGGTGCGAATAGTCCGGTACTGCTGTCCACGCTGACTAGCGACGCAAAAGCCCTGAGGACCCTCGGACGCGCTGACAAGGCGGCCGAGATTGAGAAGAAGATCGAGTCGATTCGCACTGCCGCAGTGAATCCGGAGCAGTGAGGATCCAACTCCGCGGCCATCTTTGCTCGTGGCGAAAAGCTGCGATCGTAAGATGCCGGCAGTTACGCCGGCGCTACTTTGGTGCGGAAGGTGGGATGAGCTAGCCCCGAGTCTTACCGAGGGGAACCCACACGGCCTCTCCCATTGTGTGGAGTGGTGGCTTGGATTGCGCCAGGTACGCTTTCTTTTCGTGGCCCCATCGCTTTATTTGGGCCTCTCGCCTGGCTGCTGAATGTCGGTCCGCATGGATTTCGTGCCAGACGAGTGCGACTACGGGGACGGACTCGGTATATTGGCCGCCACGGCCCGCCGCGTGATCGCGGATTCGCGATTGTAAGTCTGATGTGATCCCACAGTAGTAGCTGCCGTCGGCACAGAGCAGCAGATAGGTTTGCCAGACTGGAGCGAATTCGCGGGAGGAGGCCTGGGGCATTGCGCCTCGGGTTATACGATCGGGCCAACTACTGCGGCCGTTGTTACCTTCCCTCGGCTTGTTCGCCTGAGGCGACCTTGCTCGGGACAACATCGCGGCTTGCCGCGATGTTGGTGCGGAAGGTGGGATTCGAACCCACACGCCTTGCGGCGCCACCCCCTCAAGATGGTGCGTCTGCCAGTTCCGCCACTTCCGCATGGAGAGGTGAGGACCGAATTGTATCAGACGCGGCTATTTCGGGGGAGGCGTCTGAGCGGGCGGCTTGCTGGGCGCGGGCGAAGGCGCCGGAGCGGGCGTTTGCGATGACGGCTGCGGCGTTGAGCTGGCCGGAGGCGCCGCCGGTTTTGCCGGGGCGGTCTTTGTCGTTTCCTCGAGCACCGAACTCGCGCCGGCAGTGACCCCGGTCGGCGTGCGCTTGATCGAGAGCGTCAGCGACGTGAGCATGAACACGATGGCGCACCACGTGGTGGCCTTCGAGAGAAACGTCGCGGCGCCGCGCGGGCCGAAGGCGGTCTGGCTGCCGGCTCCGCCGAACGCGCCGGCGAGATCAGCGGCGTTGCCGCTCTGCAGCATGATCACCAGCACCAGGACGAAGCAGACCAGCACGTGCAGCGTGACCAGGATGGGCGTGTACTTCCAGCCGATATAGAGCAGCCCCGCGGCCACCAAGAATGAAATCCCCCATTTAACTTCCGTTGGCATTCGCTGCTCCTGCGCGGCTGGCCATTATGTTACGGCTCGATTCGCCGCTAGAAATTCACAATTGACGCGAACGATTGCGCTTCCAGGCTCGCGCCGCCTACCAGCGCGCCGTCAATCTCCACCTGCGCCATCAATCCCCGGATGTTGTCGGGCTTGACGCTGCCGCCATAAAGGATGCGAAGAGCGGAGGCTCGTTCGGTGGAGAAGCGCTTCTGCGCGAGTTCCCTCAGGTACCGGTGAGCTTCGCAGGCGATTTCCGGCGTCGCCGTGCGCCCCGTGCCTATGGCCCAGACCGGCTCGTAAGCTAAAAGAATACGCGAGAAGTCATCGCCGGTCAACGCGGCGAAGGCGCCCTCGAATTGCGTTTCAAGGACGGCGTGAGTGAGATTGCCCTCGCGTTCGGCGAGCGTTTCGCCGACGCAGACGATCGGCCGGAGCTTGAAATCGAGTGCGGCGCGCGTCTTCTTCGCCACGGTCTCGTTGGTTTCGTGGAAGATGTGGCGCCTTTCGGAATGGCCGATGATTACGCCGCTGCAGCCCGCTTCTACGAGCATGGGCATCGAAACTTCGCCCGTGAATGCACCTTCTTTCTCCGAATGCGCATTCTGCGCCGCGATCGAAATGGCTGAACCACGGGCTGCTTCGACGGCGGCGGCCAGAGAGGTGAATGGCGGCGCTACGACGATGTCGCAGTGCTGGGAGTTGGCCACCAGCGGGCGCAGTTTTTCGATGAAGGCACGGGTTTCCGCTTGCGTTTTGAACATCTTCCAGTTGCCGGCAATGACCGGGCGGCGCATGAGGGCTCCTTCGATTGCGATTCAAATTGGGGGTGACAGGATATACCGGGTGTAACGTACCCGGCGGGTTTTTTCCGTGTCTGCGTAGGGGCGGGTCTTCAGACCCGCCCGCCTTTCGGCCCTCTTCGCTTTTCACTTCTCCCGTCCGAAAATTGATACCGCCGTACTATTGACCTCAGTTACTTTCAGGTTAATTATGCTCAAAGGAGCTGGCCCCAGGCCGGATCCCGGAGGCACAGGAGGAGGAAAGGCTAATCGGTACAACAATCGGGACACTCAAATATTGTTTGTGCCCGTAAGTCATTGAAAACAAAGACCGGCACCCTTAAACAATCGGGACACACCGGGGGTAGGAGTTGGCAGGACACCGCGCTTTCCAAGACCAGCTCTTACGCTTTGTCGGTTAAGGCTTCGACGCCGGGGAGTTTGCGGCCAGCTAGGAATTCGAGCGAGGCGCCGCCGCCGGTGGAAATGTGCGAGATTTTGTCTGCCACGCCAGCTTCTTCGACGGCTGCGACTGAATCGCCGCCGCCTACGATCGATGTCGCACCGGCTTCGGTGGCTTCGGCCACGGCGCGCGCGATTGCCAGAGTGCCCGCAGCGAAGGCCGGCTTCTCGAACATGCCCAGCGGGCCGTTCCATACGATCATTCGGGCGGAGGCCAGAGCCTGGCTGAATTCCTTGATGGTTTTCGGACCGATATCGAGACCCATCCAGCCTTCGGGAGTCTGTTCGATGTCTGTCGTTTGCGTCTCGGTGGAATCGGGGGATTGCGCCAGGACGTGATCTACAGGCAGGCGCAGGCGGAAGTTCTTGGTGCGCGCTTGATCGAGAAGGCTTTTCGCGAGATCAAGTTTGTCGTCTTCGACGAGCGACTTCCCTACCGGCAGGCCTTGCGACTTCAAAAACGTGTAGGCCATCGCGCCGCCGATCAACATTCCGTCGGCGAGCTTCATCAGATTTTGCACCACTTCGATTTTGTCCGAGACTTTTGCGCCGCCCAAGACGGCGATGAACGGCCGCTCGGGATTGGAGACGGCTTTGCCGAGATAGGCCAGCTCTTTCTCCATGAGGAGGCCGGCGGCGGCTTGCTTGACGAATTTCGTGATGCCGACCACCGAGGCGTGGGCGCGATGCGCCGAGCCGAAGGCGTCGCAGACAAAGAGTTGATCGCAGAGCGCGGCGAGCTGGCGCGAGAAATTCTCGTCGTTGGCTTCTTCCTCGGGATGGTAGCGAACATTTTCGAGGAGCAGGACATCGCCATCTTTCAGCGCGCGGCTCTTGGCTTCGGCATCAGGCCCAATACAATCCGAGGCGAAGTCGACCGGCTTGCCAATAAGTTCCGCCAGGCGCGCGGCGACGGGCTTCAGAGTGTATTTGGGGTCGGGCTTACCTTTGGGGCGGCCCAGATGCGACGCGAGGACGAGCCGGGCGCCGCGTTCCATTGCGAACTTCAAAGTTGGAATCGTTTCGCGGATGCGCGTGTCCTCGGCGACTTTGCCGCCTTCGAGTGGGACGTTGAAATCGACGCGGATGAAGACGCGCTTGCCGCTCATCTCGAGGTCACGGATGGAGAGTTTGTTCATTGGGTGGCTCGAATAATTTCCCGGCCGAGGCGCTTCACGGGCCGAACACCGGGAGGGTCTAAAGACCCTCCCCTACAAGTACAAAAGCTACAGCTTCGCTGCCAGGAATTTAATCAGGTCGCGGCAGCGGCAGCTATAGCCCCACTCGTTGTCATACCACGAGAGCACCTGAAGGCAATTCGTGCCTACGACGCGCGTATAGCCGGTATCCACGATCGAGGAATTTGCATTGCCGCGGAAGTCTATGGAAACGAGCTCTTCATCGGTATACGCGAGAATTCCCTTCATCGGGCCATCGGCAGCGCGCTTCAGCGCCGCATTGGCAGCTTCCGGAGTGACGGGCTTATCGGTGATGACGGTCAGGTCAACGACGCTCACATTCGGCGTCGGAACGCGCATGGCGTACCCGTCGAGCTTGCCCTTCAGTTCGGGGATCACGAGCTGCAGTGCCTTCGCCGCGCCGGTCGAAGTCGGAATCATGGAAAGTGCCGCGGCGCGCGCGCGACGCAAATCCTTGTGCGGCAGATCGAGGAGCTTCTGATCGTTGGTGTAGGAGTGTATCGTGGTCATGGTGCCGACGGTGATGCCAAACGTGTCCTGAATCACTTTGGCGACGGGCGCGAGGCAATTCGTGGTGCACGAAGCATTGGAGATCACGTGATGCTTGCCGGAATCGTAGGCTTTGTCGTTCACGCCGAGCACGATCGTAAAATCGGGGTCCGTCGCCGGCGCGGAAATAATGACTTTTTTCACCGGTCCGCGGATGTGCTTTTTCGCGTCTGCGCCTTTGGTGAAGAGCCCAGTGGACTCGACGACGATTTCGGCGCCGACCGACGGCCAATCCAGCTCCGCGGGATCCTTCACCTTGAACACCCGGAAAGATTTCCCGTCCACCGAGATGGTGTTGTCGGTGTGCGTGACGCTGTTGGTAAGGTTTCCGAGAATCGAATCGTATTTCAGCAAGTGCGCGAGCGTCTTCGAGTCGGTGATGTCATTCACCGCGACGATTTCGATCGCTGGGTCGCCGAGCGCCGCGCGGTAGATGTTTCGGCCGATCCGTCCGAACCCATTGATACCTATTTTAGTTGGCATGTTTCCTCCGGATGGGCTTTTGCGAATGCGGCCCGGGAATGCGGGCCGGGCGTGGAGCAAACCCGAACAATCGATGCTAGGTTGAGGCCGGGCAAAAGTCAAACCGACAACCTCACCTCTGCTGAGGTGAGCTACATACTTATCGGCAGGTCAGTTGAATTCCTTTACGCGAATTACTTTGTCGCCGAGGAAAGTGACGAAGACCGTCTTGGACGGCGGATCGCCGTAGATCCAATCTTCGGTCTCTTCGCCCTGCTCGGTGCGCTCGCGAACTTTGTGGTCGGGCCTGCCGAGCGCCGCGATCACCATGTCATGATCCATCCCTACGAGCGCGCGATTTTCCTGGATAGCCTTTTTGTATTCGGGCGGCAACGTGTCCACCCAATTTACGGCCGCGGATTTTTCATCCTTGAAGTCCAGCACCTGCGAGAGATCGTGTTTGAGATCATCCGGGCCCATATCCGGGAGCGGCTTGCCGTAGTCGAGCACAAGCGTAACGCCGATCGACTGTCCGGTCTCGGTCGGAGCCGAAACGGTCGTCGCTGTAGGCGCGCCCCCGACGGCCACTTGCAGATGATCTTTCAATCGAAAGTGATGGCCCGAGCCGCCGTTCAGATCCACGACGATTTCTTTTTCGTGAAATTCGAGGCGCGTGATTTGTACCGTGTCGCCGGGATTGACGGCGGTGCCTGTGTTGGCGAGCAACTGGTGAAGCTCATGATCGTCGAGGGCTTTCCCGACATCGATCCGGAATCCCTTTCGCGCACTGGGAAGCGGCGTTACGGCCTTCGCAAATTCCCCAGAGACGTAGCGGATCAACTCGAGACGCGAACTGGCTTGCAGCGGCTGATGCTTCTTCTTGGCGTGCTGCGTGGCGTCTTGCGCCACTTCGACGAGCACGCTCGGAAGCGGCGCTTGCGCATCCAGAGTGTCGTTCGATACAGGCAGAGGCGCGAGCAGCGGGGCTGGACGCAAATCGAACTTCTTCGGTACATCGGGCGAGGCTGCAAACAAAGTTGTGGCGCCAATGACCCCAAGCAGAGCTAGATTGGACCAGCGCGGCATGCTTCGCCCTCGGCCCCCATTTTATTCCACCTTGGGGGTACGTCAAAGGCCCACCGCTGGGTTCTAGACGAATTCTGGGCGGCAAGTGGCCTTTGAGCCATTGGATGCGGAATGGGGAAACGGCGTTTCCGGCGGGTCAACGAATGCGATTGATTCGAACTGAAGAAACAAGTCAGCGCGAGACGCGAACGGTCACGCCGCGCCTGTCGAGACGCACTGGCAGAACTTGGCCTCCGCCTGCGACGACTGCGCGCTCGACGGCTGCGCGCGCGTCTGGCTCGATTAGTAGCGTGACGCAGCCACCGCCACCCGCGCCATTCACTTTTCCTGCGATCGCTCCGGCGCGGCGCGAGCCCGAGATAATGCGATCAATGACGGGCGTCGTGATCGTCGGCAGATTCCGGCGTCGATAACTCCACTCCTCGTTCATCAGGCGCCCGACTTCGCGCCACTGCCCGCGTTCGAGCGCGACGCGCATGGCTTGCGCCACTTGCGAGATAACTTCAAGATTGCGGAACACGCGACGATCGCCATCCACGTGCGCTCGATACACTTTCCAATTATTGATACCCGATTGCCGCGGCTCGCCCGTATAGCAAACCACGACGCGGCGTTCGAGTTCATCGAGATCGACGCGCAGCGCTTCCCGGCGTGCATGTCCGGGCTCGAGATGAATCGCCGCTGCGCCGCCAAATGCGGGCGGAAAATGATCCTGCGTGCCTGTCGGAACTTTGATGACGATGGCTTCGATGTCGCGGCTGATTTCAATCCAATCGACGCGGTCATGCCCCGCATGTGTCAAACGATCGAGCGCAGCGCACAAAGCGACGGCCATGGCGCTCGAGCCGCCGATTCCCGCACCGGCAGGCGCTTCGGAATTGGTCGAGAGCGAAAATCCCACGCGCGGCCGGAAGTGACGCACGAGATATGCAAGAAGCGGCAGGCGATAGTTGCTGGTGCGTTCGAGAGCGCCAAACGAGGCAAAGTTCTGCGCCCGCTTTGTGTCGCGCGAGGCCAGCTCGATGCTCTTGCGCCGCGGGTGCACTTCGAGTGTGCAAGATGCATAGCGCGAGATGGCGCAATTCACCGTCACCGCGCCCTCGTGATAGAGGTAGAGCGGCCAGATATCGAGCGTCCCGCCGGCCAAATCTATGCGGGTGGGTGCGCGGGATTCGATTCTCATCTTGCCCGGAAGCTCCTACGCGGTTAGGCTTTGCCTTCTGAAGCAAAGCAGCATAACCCGGCTCGCCCGGCGCGCGATGCCGAGTGCGGACGCGTGATAGCAAATGGACAATAGCTCGAATATTCCCGCCGCGGTGCTGAAGAAATTCCTGCTCGGCTTCCCCGGCACCACGCTGCCGCGCGAATTGCTCGATCTACTGGGCGGCGGCCTTGCCGGAGTCACCATCTTCCGCTGCAATTTCAAAGATCCCAACGAATTGCTGCGGCTCACGTACGAGATCCGCGATGCTGCCGACGGGCCGGTGCTGATTGGCATCGATCAGGAAGGCGGCATCAAGTTCGCGTTGCCCGAGCCATTCACGCAATGGCCCTCCGCAGCGGAACTCGGTGAGCTGAATGATCCCGAAGCGGTCGAATCTGTGGCGCGGGCCATCGCTCGCGAGCTGCTGGCCGTGGGCTGCAATCTT
This sequence comes from uncultured Acidobacteriota bacterium, assembly GCA_963812645.1. GTDB lineage: Bacteria > Acidobacteriota > Terriglobia > Acidiferrales > UBA7541 > Palsa-147. The sequence continues at coordinate 1,264,153 of CAWEVU010000004.1, read as the reverse complement.
GTTTTCGCGCCGATGCTCGATCTGCATCTGCGCCCGGGCAGCCCGGTCACGTCGGATCGCAGCTTCGGCTCCGATCCCGAGCGCGTGGGCGAACTTGGCGCGGCGTTTGCGCGCGGCCTCGCGGCGGAGGGAATTCTCGGCTGCGCGAAACATTTCCCCGGCCACGGAGACGCCGAAGCCGATCCGCATCTCGAACTGCCGATTTTCGAGGGCACGCTTGAGCGGCTCCGCGAAATGGAATTGATTCCGTTTGCCGAAGTCATCAAAGCGGGCATCCCCACCGTGATGACCGCCCATATTTTGCTGCCCTGGATTGATCCCGGAAGGCCTGCAACTCTTTCGAAGCGCGTTATAGATAATCTGCTCAGGCAGGAATTGAATTTCAAGCGCGTCGTGCTAGCGGACGATCTCGGGATGGGCGCAATTACCAGGCAATATCCATCTGGCGCCGCTGCCGTAGAGTGTTTTCGCGCGGGATGCGACATCGCCATGCTGTGCCACGATTGGGCTTTGGTGCTACCGGCGCTCGCCGCCACGGCGCGGGCCTATGAAAAGGGCCACTTCAATGCTGCCGCCTGGAAAGCGAGCCAAGTGCGAATCGAAAAGCTGCTCGGGGGGCGCTCGAAGACACCGGCGAAGCGAACAGGCCTGGACGTGGTCGGCTGCGGCGAGCATCATGCACTGGCCCGCGAGCTGCGCGCGCGCATCAAACGAAAACGAGAAACGCCTCAGGTTGCTGCGGAAGAACCAGCGTAGGATTCAGGATAAGTCCTGAGGCTCGCGCCCTTTCGGGGCGACTCAACTCGCCGCGGCTTGCGATCGTGCAGCCGCTTGCTTCCCTTCTTCTATCTTTTGCGTGGCCAGTTGAGGCTCAAAGCATCGCCGGCAGCGCGCTTCGTACATCCCGCCGGCGCCGACTACAATCAATTCCTCCGAGGCCACCAACCGCTGCGTATGCACAGCCGGATTTCCGCAACGCACACAAATTGCCAGCAGCTTCGTAATTTCTTCGGCGATGGCCAGCAACCGCGGCATTGGCTCGAAAGGCCGCCCCATGAAATCCGTGTCCAAACCGGTGACGATTACGCGCTTGCCGGAATCAGCGAGCTTCGTGCACACCGACAGAAGACCCTCGCCTAGAAATTGCCCTTCGTCAATTCCCACAACTTCCGTGCGCGGCAGCACTTGTTCGAGTATGTCTTCGGCCGTTCGCACCAGATCCGAAGCGAGCTCCAGCCCTGAATGCGACACGATCCCGCTCGTCGAGTAGCGCTGATCAATCACGGGCTTGAAGATCTGCACGCGCTGGCGCGCTATTTCCGCGCGGCGCAAACGCCGTATCAATTCTTCGCTCTTTCCCGAAAACATCGGTCCGACGACCACTTCGATCCAACCCATGTTGCCCTTGACGATGTCCACGCTCGAATTCCTCCCGCGGCGATCAACTGCCGAGCGACTTCAACCCTAAGCTAGCATATCGACGATGCGCATGACGAGGTCAGGACTGCGCGCGAATCCGTCGCGATTCATTTCGCCTGAGCCCTACGAACAGAATCTTCGCGATACGCTTCGCCGTTGTAGAACGGCGCAAAGGCATTAATCACGGCCAGCCGAAAAGCATCGCGCCGAGTGACCAGATCGCGCGTCAATACTCCCCAAGCACCCTGCGCATCTCGAATTCCATGGCTGCCTGCAAACGCATCCACCGCATCCGCAAGTTCCGCGCCCTGATCCGCGACTCGGCCTGCCAGCGGCTCAGGAACTGCTACGGCGCCCGATTGCCCGAACGAGCCGCGCCCCTCTCGATCGAGCACGTAAGCCCAATTCTCCAGAAACACCCAGCGCGCTCCGTTCTCCTCAACGATTTCAAGTCCGCCCTCTACACCGACCAAAAAATCCCACGACTGGCGTCCATCGAGCGCAAGCCCACGTAAGTACTCGGCGCGATTTCGCGCTCCGGCCATCATTTCCGCGCGAGACAACGGAGTATCGCGCACGCCGCTGGGCGCCGCGATCCCCACAACTTCGAACTCAGCTTCCTGATTTAGCCGCGGCCCCAATTCGAGAAGCGCGTCCCTCACCCCGTCAAGCTTCGGGCGTCGCGTGCTGCCAACAGCGATCGTCAATTTCAGCATTAGCTCCGTGCGGCTGTGATCACGGCCCCTCGAAAATTCATTCCTTCCAGAATTGCGTCTGTTTCTCCCGGCCGTAGCGGCGCAGCAAAAATTCCTTCAAATCCTCGACGCTCGGAAATATTTGATCCGCGCAACCGAGCATCCAGCCGCTCACTTGCGCCAGAGGAAGCGGAGAGACCAAATAAACCGGGATTCCCTTTCGAAACGCTGCGGTCAATTCGGCCGGCGTGCCGCCGCTCGGGCTCGAAGGATCGTCCCAATAGCAAATCAGGTAGTCAGCTTTGTTCTCGATCAAATCGAGATCGAAATGAATGATTTTGCGCACCGCGCGCCGGAACCGCTCCGGCTCCGTCGCCTTCCATTCCCGGAAATGCGCCACTTCGTCGTCGGTCAGATTCTTCTTCTCGTCCTCGGCGGGATCGTAGAGGCGATGGCCGAGCTGTTCGCGCAAAAATGGCGCGAGTTTGCGGCGCCAGAGTTTTCCGCCGCCATTCGCAAATTCAATCGGACCGCAGAGGTACGCCAACATGAGGGCTCGGCGCGGGAGACTCTAGCACGCCGCGGCAAGCGTCGCAACGAACGCGCCCCGCAACGGAACAAGCGCGCCTACGGCCTGTGGAAAATAATCTAATGACTAAATTCAGGAAAGAATGGAGCGGGATAAGGGAATCGAACCCTCGCCTCGACCTTGGCAAGGTCGCGTACTACCACTATACGAATCCCGCCTACCGGTGCATTTCGCGACTGCTTTTATTTTATAGCATGCCCGTCCACGCGGGACAAGACCCGCCCCTGAACGGGAATCCAATCTCCAAACTCAGGTCGAACGCGAAAATGCCGATACGCTCCGGATATATGCGGCCCTCGGCGCTAATCCACTTCGAGAATGCGCGCCGATCGCACTACCGGCGATTTCTTTTGCCGCGCGGCGAATCGCTCGGCTCTGTCGCGGTCGATATAAACGCGCGCAAATCGCTCGCCGTCGCGATAGAAGACCGTCACTTGCCAGTGGCGGTGCTTGCGCCGCTTGTCGCGATGGAATCGCGTGGACTTTCCAGAGGGCCTGCGTGCGGCTGTTTTGCTTTTCGCTTTCTTGGGGCTGTTTTTCTTCACGATTCGATTCCTCGGGATGTCGGGATTGTTGTTACGCAAACAAACTGTGATGCACTATCGCAGTTTCACCCGGGCTGCGCAAGTAACTAGTTGGGGGTTAACGCTCTAATACTGCCACCAACGAACGCAGACCGCAAAATTCGACGATTTTTCCGAGCCTCGGAGGCGCTTCCGTGCATCCAATCCAACTGATAAACGGCACCGAGAAAGAGTAGTCTCAAGCGTGGAACATATCGGCAAGGTCAAGCGTATTAGTCAGTGAGTGAGGAAACGAACATGAGATGCGATGCCGCAGCGCCCGAAAATCACGCTATAAATGAATTCATGAATATGGACATCAAAGACCTGAGACATCACTCGCCGGAGACGCTGGCATCCCTGCGCGGCCTTCTGGCCGGCGGCGCCGACGTGCGTCCTGACCCCAAGCGCTCGCATTTCTACGAGCTGGAAGGCGACACGCACGTCTTTTATCTCTACATTTCACCCGCGGACGGCACCGTCGAACTGCTCGCTACCTGGGTTCGCGAAGATCGCCCGGAGCACTCAGAGCTCGCAGCGCGCGCCTGCTGTTAAACTCATCGAGGGCGGCTTCTTAACGACTGACAACTACCGTAATCATGTTGGATTTAACCATGGTCTGACTCTTCGCGTCGATGCGCTCCACTTGGATGGTATACTTGCCAATCTGCAAGTCATATAGCTTACGGAGAATTATCGAGCTCTTGAACGTGCCTCCAGGCTTTAAGAGACGCAGTCCGGAACTGGGAGCGACCACCAGTGTTGTCGCTTCGCCCGGATCGCTGGCATTCTTTCCCGTTGCTGCCCGGTAGTATTTCGTTTCGGATGGCTCACGTCCTTTGCCATCTAAGACGCTTATCGTGTAATCGAATTCTCCACGCGCCCCATTGTCAAAGGTGATGCCAAGATCTTGGCCGGATATGTTTGTAAGTACGACGCTTAATGTGATGTCCGAGCCGGCGCTCACCTCAGTCTGAGGCGTGCTGATGGCGATGGCGATTGACGAATGTGCGCCCTTCTGCGTGCTCTGTGCCAACATCGCACCTGATGATGCCCACAGGAGGACCAAGAGTGCCAACGCGCTCCCGACGCGCATACTCGATTCTCCTTTCTTTAGTTCGAATAATTCTGAAGGCCCGAGTACGGACTGAGCGATACTCAATTTCAGGGATCCAGTCTCCGGATCGATAATTGGCCGGCTCTATTGAAACATCGGCGTTGGCAGTTGCCCGTTGAAAATCGCCATCTATGTCACCCCGTCAACGGGAGTAATTGAAAATGCCGAAGACCTCGATCAGTCGTGAATTCCAGTCGGAGAGAAATTCAGGTCATCGAGAATTGACTTCCCCAGTTTGAAAACCTCCGGGCCGGCGCTCGTTCGCACGTAAACCGAGCTCCCCGTTGCGGCCGAAATGCGAATCTCGGTTTTCTTTCCGGATTTGTCTGTCAAAGTCACCTGCACCGGCGGCTTGGCCAGTTGCGAGGTAACCGACGCGGGCGGCGTGTCGAGAATCTCATCGGCCCGCGCATTGCTTAGCGACGACCAGAAACTCGGGCACGCCGGCGGCGGCGTCTTCTGCCCGGCCGGTTGCTCGATCACCCAACTGCCATCCCCGCCTTTCACGCAGGTTGTGGCGCCTTTGGCGTTATGGATCTCGGCGCGCACCATGTCACTTTCTTCTGCGCGTATGAGATTCTTGTCGCGCAATTCGAAGAACTTCGAGCTCAGGCTGGTGTGCACGGAATCTTGCACGCGAAAAATGAACGGCCGCGAGGGATCGCGCGCGAAATACGCACTGCCGTCCTTCTTGCCCAGTTGCAGATCGGCGAATTTGCCGCTGTCGAGCTGCGCGTGAAAGGTAATCGCCGGGTGCGCGAGATCATACTTCGCAAGATCGTCCGAGGTATTGCTGGCAAACGAAACAATGCGCGCCGTCCCGATCGAACCCAGAACCGAGGAAATCGAACCGGCATCGGCGCCGACCGCGCGCGGCTTTTCAATCTTCCACGCGCCATCGCTATTCTTGGCGGCGATGGTGCCGGATTCATTCTTGATTTCAAACGAAGTGACGCTGTTACTGTCGAGCTCAAGCACCGACTGATCGCGAAAATCATCCACCGGCTTGTCGCTGCTGGTGAGAATCGTGTCCGATAGCAGCGAGACGTCCTTCGATCCATCCACATCGGCATAAACGCTGAGGCCCGAGAAATCTTTGGCGCCGAGCTGCAGCTTGTGCTGCGTTCCATTCTTTAATTTGAATTCGAGAGTCACCGCCGGATTCGTCAGTCCGTAAGCGGCCATGCGATCCTGTGCCACTGTCAGCGTACGGTCCACGCGAACGCTTCCGAGTTGGCCGGCAATCGCGCCAAGCACCGACTGCTCCGCGCGCGTCGCCACCGGCTGCGTCATGCACCAGCCGTCCGCGCGCTGTTCAAAGCTTGCGGTGAACGCGCCGCGCTCAATCGTAAGATTCGTAATGTCGGGCGCGGTAAGTGAATAGACCGGCTTCGAATTCGTCGACGCATCGCCCGTGGGAACACTACTATCGGAATCGCCCGAAGCGTCGCTCGGCTTCGTGTGCTTCAAATCATAAAAATACACATAGGCCGCGATCGCCGCGGCCAGCAGAAAAACGATCCCCGTGCTCTTTTTCATGATCTGCTAGCGCCGCTTCCACCAAATATACGCGCCCGAGATAATCACGATGCCCGGCAGCAACAGCAAGCTGAACCACGTCAGCTCGCGGCTCTGCGCTTCTGTGAAATTCACTTGCCGGTTTGTTGCGCTCTTGGGCCGAATGGAGATGAGATTTTCGTCTTCCGCGAGCCAGTTGACGGTATTCATGAAGAGGTCGGCGTTGCGGAGCAGTCCCGCGAATTGATTCGCCGCGAATTGCGAATTGCCGATCACTACCAGCCGTCCGTTCTTGGCGTCGGGCTCAGGCCCGCTCCTGCGCTCCGAGGCCACACCGAGAGAAAGCGGACCAAGCGTGTCCTTCGAGGGCTCATACTTGATCTCTTTCACCTTCGGATCGAGTTTCGGGATGGTAAAACTGCGCGTCGAACTCTTCATCAGTTCGGTCGTTCCTTCTTGTGTCTTCGTCTTGTCCGCTATCGATACGGTGCGCGCGAGCGGGTAGAGCGTCATGGAGTTGGCGCCGAATGTCTTGGTGATCGGACTGGAGCCATAGGTAACGACGGCTGGGACGAAAGGCCCCATCTGAACCGCCTGGTTCAGCGGGCTGGCATCGACCACCACGTTGTCGCCAACTTTGATATTCCAGGCCGAGAAAATACTGTCGAGCTTCGGATCCGTCTCGGGATCGACCAGAATGAATACCTTGCCGCCGTCGTCGAGATACTTCGCCAGGATTTGCGATTCCACCGGTAGATATGCCTGCTTGGGTCCCGCGACCACGACCACGCTGCATTCCGGGGGAACACCTGAATCCGTCACCAGGTTTATGCCTTTCGTCTGGTAGCTCTCTTGCGTCAATGCGTTGTTAATTCCGGCGTAGCCTTCCGCATCGTTTCCGGTCAACACCTTCTCGCCGTGCCCTTCGACGAAGCAGACTGTCTTAACCGTAGTACGCGTGACTTTCACGATCGCATTGGTGATGTCCTGTTCGCCGGTGGCTTCCAGCAACTGATGCTTCGATCCCGCGGCCACAACTCCCTGCCCCAAATGCGATACTCCGAACTCCTGCGCGGTTTCCGGATGCACCTGAGGATCGACTTCCTTGTAGCGCAGGCGCGGGTTCACGATGGTGTACTCCGCAATCTGATCGTGAAGCGTAGTGTTCGGAGCTTTGTCGAACCAGTAGACGTCCACATTCTGGTTCAGGCCGCCGACAATGCGCTTGGTCTGGTCCGAGAGCGAGAAGAGCTTCTCCGTCGTCAGATCGAAGCGTTTGTGGTGGCGGTAGCTAAGGAAGTTCAGAAAGCCGAGGATGGCCAGCACTGAAACGATCAGTGTCGCCGCATTCGTCCCGAGACGCGAGGATCGCCGCGTGAAGAAATGAAAAATGGACTGATAGCCGAGCACCAACGTGGCGAGCAGCAGCACAGCGCCGCCAATGAGCAAAATCTTGCTCAACAAAAGCAGTTCGCCTTGTAATTCGTAGCGAATAACGCCCGCGATGGCCATCGCGACGCCCACCGTCGCGATGTTGCGGAGCCATTCCTGGCGGTCCCAATTCATCGGTCCTGCTCCTCCTCGAAGACGCTAAACCGCTTGCCGGCGTCTCATTAAGCTCTGCGCCACCGCATCGAATCCAGGCTGCGAATCGTCAGAAAAATGGCCAGCACGATCAGGCTCGCGTAATAAACGACGTTGCCCGTGTCCAGAACGCCGCGCGTGAAATCATCGTAATGCTGCACTACGGAAAGATAGTGAACCACCGCGCCGATTCCGCTCGCGGCCGACCGCGAGCCGAAGTCAATCACCCACAAAATCAGAAATACGCCGAACGTCAGCACCGCCGCGATAATTTGATTCTCCGTAAGCGAAGAAAAGAACGCCCCCAGTGCCAACAGTGCGCCGCCGAGCAGCAGCGCCCCCAGATACGCGCACAGCAAAATCTTCCACGGCGGCGCAGGCTCGCTGTGGAAGAACATGAAAACCGAGTACGCCACCGTCGGCGCCAGCATGATGATCAACAGCGTCAGCGATGCGAGGAATTTGCCCAGCACAATCTCGATATCGGTGATTGGCGAGGTCATCAGCAGCTCGATGGTCCCGCGCTTTCTCTCCTCCGCGTATACCCCCATGGTCAGCATCGGCGTCAGGAACAGCAGGATCGACGAAAGTATGCCGAAGAAATAGCGGACGACCGTCGACGGCACATCGAAATTCGCGCCGCCCCCGAACTGCATGTTCTGCATCCCTTGCGCCAATGCTTGCTGCATCACCGCTTCTAAAACTCGCGTAAAAAAGAATCCCGTAATAAAAAGGAACACGCCGCCAATGATGTAGGCGATCGGCGAGACGAAGTAGTGGCTCATTTCCTTGCGATACACCGCGTAGAGGCCTTTCATTTCGTCTTCCGCTCCTCAGTTGGCGCTTGATTCGGCATGCGCCGAATCGTCCGTGGTCAGTTCCAGGAAAATGTCTTCGAGGCTCAGATGCATCCCGCGCAGTTCGAAAAGCGGCCAGCCTTTTCCCACCAACTTGGCAGCGATCTCGCTGCGCACGTCCTGCCCTTGCGCCGATTCCACCGTCAGCGCAATCCGCCCGCTCCCTCCGGCGCTCTCCACGCTCACGCTGCGGATGCCCGGAATTTCCTGCAGCGCCGCACGCGCGGATTTTTCATCCGCCTGCACCTCGATATGCACGCGCTGCCCGCCTTTAAGCTGCGAAGTAAGATTCGCCGGCGTATCCACAGCGGCAATCTTGCCCTTGTTGATGATCACCACGCGATCGCAAGTCATGCTCACTTCCGGCAAAATGTGCGTGGAAAGTATGATGGTGTGATTCCCCGCCAGTCCCTTGATCAGGTGCCGCACTTCGATAATCTGCTTCGGATCAAGCCCCACAGTCGGCTCGTCAAGAATAATCACGTCCGGATCGTGCACCAGCGCCTGCGCGATTCCCACGCGCTGCTTATAACCGCGCGACAGCCTCTTGATCAGCTCGTCGCGTTTATCTTCCAGGCTGGTCTTCTTGATCGCATCCGCAATCAGGCTCTCGCGCTTTTCCGCCGGCACAATTTTGATGCGCGCCACGAAATCGAGATAGGCGTGCACGCTCATGTCCGTATAAAGCGGCGGATTTTCGGGCAGGTACCCGATGCGCCGCCGCACCTCCATCGAATCCGTGGAAACATCAAATCCGCCGATCAGCGCCGTTCCGCTCGTCGCGGGCATGAAGCCCGTCAAAATGCGCATCGTCGTCGTCTTCCCCGCCCCGTTCGGGCCGAGAAAGCCGAGAATTTCGCCTTTATTTACTTTGAACGAGACGTGGTCAACCGCGGTCTTATCGCCAAACGATTTCGTTAAGTCCTGCACTTCTATCAATGCCGGCCTCCCAAGCGGGCAGCACTCGCCGCTCCCGATTTAGATGCGAGGATTGAACACTGGGCAAGAGCAGCGTTTCGGCACGCTCGCAAACACTCCTTTATACCAAAAAAGTTACCACAATTGAAAACCGCTTGGTGGGAGCCGCCGCAGTTCGGCGGGCATGTCCATCGTAGCCTCGGCGTAGGTGGGCCTGCCCGCTGGGTGTTTGGAGGGAGCCCCCACATTCATGTGGGGGAAGGAGCGCTTCAGCGCTCCGGGAAGAGCCTCGTCCTTATCGATGCGCTTTAGCGCTGGCTCTTCGAAGCATTTCACCTGAACATTTGCGCAATCGCGTCTTCTATTTCAAAAATCCATCCAAAATATTCGAGATATCCGACTCTTCCACTTCGCCGGCTTTGTCATACACCGCTCTTCCCGAGCGATCGAGAATAGTCACATGCGGAATCGAGCCGCGATAATGCTCGGAGATCAATTCATCCTGCTGCTGCGTATGTTTCAGATCAAGGTCAATGATGACGAAATTCACGCGCCCGCGATACTTCTCGTAAAGGCTCACCGTCCGCCGCGCCTGCCGCTTCGAGTTATAGCAAGCCTCGCCATAAAAAATGATGTAGTTCGGTTTCGCTGCCGCGACGCCATCCTCCATGCGATCGCCGGTGATGAGCGGCCCATCATTGCTGTCGCTCGAATAATCAAGATGCGCATTCAACTTCAGATTTTCGCCGGCTCGAACGGGCACCGCCGCGCCCAATAATAAAACCAGCAGAATCGCCGCGAACAATCCGGCGCATTTCACACGGAAGATTGTCATATACGTTGGATTCCCAATCTAAAAGAATGTTTCAAGCCCGAGACAGCACCGAATATCTAGTCTCCAAAGCTGGATCTGGTAGCACGCGAATCTCGAATCACCGACAGCGGCCGACTCGCCTCCGTCCGACGAATCAAATCCGCCTCGCAGCGGATGCAAGGGCTATATCCCTCCTTCATAGCCTCCTCCACCGGCATCATTGTCGATTTGCCATGAATGAACGTGCAGCCAGGCCGGTGGAAAGTCTTCCCTTCATCAGTTACCACCACCATGTTGGCCGACGGCGGGCGCAGCGCAGGTTCGCTCATCGGCGCGCGCATTGATGGCGCAGCAAATCGCGGCAAGCTGAACATGACCATCGCCGCCGCCACAAGTCCCGCGCCCGCCAGCGAAACGATCCACGTAGCCGCCGCGCCGCGTTCCGGCCGTGCCTGCAGCGCAAGCCGCCGATGCAGCGACGCCCCGAATTCCGCCGGGATGTTGAACATGCGCGCATCGCCGTAAATCTCCACCACATTCTTCGTCCCCGCAAGCACCGCCGAACACCGCCGGCAACCCGCCACGTGCCGCTCGATATCGCCGCGCAACCCGGCGTCCAGCTGATCATCCACGTAGTTCGAAATCTCGCGCCAAACTTCTTCGCATTTCAAGTCCATGGCTTAGTTCCCTTCTCAAACGCCAGCGGGCGATTCCAAATGCCGCCCAGCCCCGGAGCAAGAATTTCCCGCAGCATCAATCGAGCCCGCAGCAGCCGCGTTTTCACCGTCCCGGGAGTGATGCCGATCGCTTCCGCGGTTTCTTCAATGCTCAAATGCTGGATATCGCGCAACACAAAAACCTCGCGATACTTTTCCGCAAGCAGCCTCAGCGCTTTCACCAACTGATCGCGCACTTCCTTACGTTCGAGCTCTTCAGACGGAATTTCGCGCCAGTCCGCGAAATCCTGCGGCACGAACTGCCCCTCTTCGTCTTCTTTTTCGAGTTCCTGAAACGGCCTCATGATCTCGCGGTGCTCTTTTCGCCGCCGCATGCGCGCCTCGTTGATCGTCACCCGCGTGAGCCACGTCCCGAATCGCGATTCGCCCCGGAATTGCCCGAGATGCGCGAAAGCCTTCAAAATGGCCTCCTGCGCCACTTCCTGCGCGTCGGCCTCGTTCTGCAGGATCGCGAACGCCGTCACATACACGCGCCTCTCGTACGGCCGGACCAACTCCGCAAAAAGTTCCCGCTCGCCCCGCCGGATTCTCTCGATAAGCGCGCGCTCGTAAGCCAGCGACGCAATCTCGCCGGACGGCGCTCCTCCACCCTCGCTTCGGGCTTTCGCCTGGAATGCCATCTCAGTAGCTCGAGCGCCTCGTCGCCTCAGCTCGCTGCGCTAGCGCAAATACTCCGGATCTTTCTTCCAGCCGCTCAGCATTGAGACAAAATTATTCCACCCATGCAACAACACCATCACCAAATGCCCGCCGATAAAAAATAGAAAACCTAGCATCACGAAAAAATGCCACACGCGCGCGTAGTGAAATCCGCCCATCAGCCAGCCCAGCCACGAGAATTGCACGGGACGATAAAGCACCATGCCGGTGAGCACCGACAGCACGCCAAGGAGAATTGCAGAAGTGTAAGCCAGCTTTTGCAGCGGATTGTAAGGCTCATTCAGCTCCGGCTTAGGTCCAAAGAAAAAATAATGCCGCGCCATCGGCCACACACCGCGAATATCGCGCGGCATAAACAGCACCTGGCGGTAATTCCCGCTGAAAATCTCGTAGGCGACATAGAGGAGGCCTGTCCCGATGTAAATCCACAAGAAAGTGAAATGCCACTGCAGCGCCCCGCCGAGCCACCCCCCTAGCGTGAGCTGCTGCGGGATATTGATGAAATCCTTTTGCGGAATCTTCGGTCCGAAACTCGGAAACGCCCGAAAGATGCGCAAGCCGCTGGCAATGAGCACCAGCAGCGCCACCGAATTGATCCAATGGCACAACCGCACAAGGAAAGGATGCTCGTAAGCCGCGCGCACTTCCACCCCGCTCTTTCGCGCCTCCCAAGTCATGGTTTTCTTCGGCACGGCCGCGCTCATTGCGCCTCCGCAAGAGTCCGTAGGGGGGCGGGTTTACACGCCCTCGGTGTACGCTCGGGTTTTGATCTTCGTGTCTCGGTTCTCATGCAAACGCTAAAGTCCGTAGTAACTGCTGTAACCCTGATCTTCCCAATACCCCTGCTTCGAAAGCACGTCGGTAACGTGAATCCGCGTCAAATACTTCGCGTTCTTATAGCCAATCTTCGTCGGGATGCTCATCCGCACCGGTGCCCCATGCTCGCGTGTCAAAGGCTTGTCATACATCTCGTAACAAAGCAGCGATTGCGGATGCCGCGCCGTCTCCATATCAAGCGAGGAGTAATAATCGTCCGCGCATTCGATGTACAGAAATCGCGCCCGCGGATTTGCGACGACAAGATCCAAAAAATCCGCCAGCCGCGCTCCGCCAAACCGCCCGATCACGTCCCAGCCCTCGACGCAAATATGCCGCGTGTTCTGCCGCTGCCGGGGAAGCGCCTGAATCTGCGCCAACGAGTATTCGCCGGGCCGCTCAACATCCCCTGTGACTTTCAGCTTCCAAGCATCGAGATCCACCCCCGGATCGTCCACGTCATAAGTATTCAGAGGAAAGCGCTCGAAGGCCGCCAACTCAGCGTCCGAAAATGTAGGAGCAAGATGCCCGCGCCGGAAAAGTTTCGCGCTGGCCCAATCGTGAAATGCAAGCCCGCCCTTAAGCAGCGCCTCCTGCACCGACGGCACAGCAAACGCCCCCAGCAACACCACCGGCGAAAGCTTCAGAATCTCCCGCCGCCGAATCTGCTTAGCTCGCCTCTCGTTAATCGCGTCCGCCAATTTCAGCCTTTCGACCAGCTTCACTTATTCCTTCAAAGTACGCACTCCAGCATTCTCTCGGATGCCCGGATTCCGCAAATGTTACACCCGCCAAATCAGATTCGCGCGCAAGCAAGTAGCGCCGGCGTCCCCGCCGGCATCTTACGACCTCAAATGTCGGCAAAGTCCGCAATCGTGCGCGGACCGGCATGCAAATAAGAGCGGCTGGTCGGTCCGCGCGTGCTAGTTGCCTCTGGCAGAATTTACACTACTCCGATGCCGGCAGGGACGCCGGCGGTACCAACCCTCAAAACGCCAACCGCACCCCCACCTGCGCCGCAAACGGAATCCCCACCGTCGTCCCCGGCCCAAAAAAATCCCCCAGCGCCCCGGAAGGCACGCGCAATTGATTCGCGCTGGTGATCGGCTGCGTTTGCGTGCAAGCCGCATTCAAGCAAAACGCAGTAGCATTCGTAAGGCTGTTCACCGGCGTAGGCAGCGCCGAGATATCCGTCACAAAGTTCGCCCCCGGATTATTGCGGTTGAACACGTTGAACAACTCCACGAACGGCATCACGCTGAATCTCTCCGCAAAATGAAATGGCCGGCTCACCCGCAAATCCATCTGTATATACGGCGTCCCGCGAAACTGATCGAGCGAAGTCTGCACTCCATTCACCACCGCGCGATCGTCGGTCTTGTCGCCCGTGCCGTTCACGTCCGCAGGCGTAGTCATAGTGAAAGGCCGCGCGCTTTCCGCCTGCGCCAGCGTGGACACCTCAAACCCGAACGGCGCATAAAACGTGCCGGCCAAAACGAATCGGTGCGTCACGTTCTCACCCGACGGGCCGTAGTCGCCGGGCCCGAAAGCATGCAGCGGATTGCAAACGCCATCCACATAATCAAAAAGCTCGCCGAGAACGCAGCCCCATGTGTTCGCTCTCGAAAGCGTATAATTCGCCACCAAATTGAAGCGCCGCGAAACGTTCCCCTGCAGGTGCACCATCATCGCGTTGTAGCTCGAGCGATTATCGCTGCGGAACACCGCTACATTGGGGACATCCGCCTGGTCGCCCGCAAGCGGCGTAAAAAGCGTGGAACCGGCGACGTATTGATAGCGTGCGAAGCCGTGAACGCCCTGCTCGTGCGTGTAGTCCGCGCTCAGCGTCCATTTTTTGTTGAACGCGTGCGCCACGCCCGCAGTCACGTGAATCGCATACGGCGTCTTGTAATGCGGATCAATGAGTGCACCGTCGCCGCCACCCGGAACGCATCCTGAATCGCCCGGCGCCGCGCACGGACCCGCCAACGGCGAGTTCACGGCTTGCAGCGCAGTCACCCAGCCGTTCTGCGCCAGATCGTTGAAGAACAATCCGAATCCCGCCCGAAAGACGGTGTTCCCCGATTGTCCCGGCGAGTAAGCGATGCCCAGCCGCGGCGCGAAAGCCTTGCGGTAATCATGCGGCGCGCCGCCAACGAGCGGAATCTGCAGCGCCTGCAATGTGAGCAGCGCAGGATTCTCGAGCTGCGAGTGGCCCTCAGCGGTGAAGAGACCGAACGTCGTGTCGTAGCGTACGCCGTAGTTCAGCGTGAGCCGCGGCGTGATGCGCCAGGAATCCTCGGCGTACAATCCAAGCCGCTGCACATTTTGCGTGAACACGCCGTTCCCCGCCGGAGTGAACTGGCAAGTGATGCCGGAGGCCGCGGACGGCTGCGTCGCGCATCCATTACTGAAGAAAAATTGCGACGGATCGGCGGCATAAAAGCTTGGATCGTTGGGATAAATCAGCAGCGTTTCCGCAGTCCCCGCCAGCGCTCCGCTCAACACCGGCTCATGAATGAAGTTCACTCCGAATCGTGGCGCGTGGCTGCCCAAAGCATGTGTCACGTCGTAGCGGAACTGATACTTCTCCTGATTGCGCAGCACCGGAAATGCCGTGATCGGCGTAACAAACTGATTGTCGCCAAAAGTCTCGAAACCCGAGATCGAGCTGGAAGTCAAGCTGAACGGAAACGCCAGCGCGAATCCGAAATCAGAATTGCGCGCTTCGGTATGATGCAATCCGCTGGCTTCGAATACGAACGCGCCGAGCCAAGTCGGGCTGAACGCGTAATGCTGGTCGAGCAAAAGATTCATGTAATTCGAGTGCGAAGTCGCGCCCGTGGATTCCAGCGTGGCCTGCTGCACCAGATCGTTCTTCGTCGTGTAAGTATCCAGCGCCCCGCGCAGAAACCATTGCGCCTTCGCCGACTGCGCCCAATCCACCCGCACCGTCCCGAGGAAATCATTGAAAGGCACCGGCACATGATTCGGCACCGGAATCGAATTCACGCCGGTAATGAATCCCGCCGAAGCCAACGATGCGAGCGCCTGAAATTCGTCGAGGCTCGAAGGGCTGTAGGAAATGCTCGCATCTTCATGCACATATTCGAGCGAAGAGAAAAACCACAGTCTGCCTTTTTCGATCGGGCCGCCCAGCGTGCCGATATAATTCTGCCGCGAGAATGGCTGTTTCGGCTCGGGCGCCGGATTGTCGATCGGCAGCCGCGCGTTCATCGCCGCGTCGCGCTCGTAGAATGCCGCGCCGCCGTGCCATTCATCCGAGCCTTGCTTCGTGGTCAGCAGCACCGAGCCACCCGTCGTGCGCCCCGTCTCCGCCGATTCTTGCGCCGTCCTCACCGCGAATTCCTCGATCGCGTCGGGCGAATAGTTCTGCAGGAATCCTCCGATGTAATTGTCCGAATTGTCTCCGCCATCCACCGAAAGCTCGACGTTCAGCCCCGAACTTCCCCCGAACGAAACCGCAGTGATTCGCGCCTTGGTCGGATCAGAAGGCTCCACAGGTTCCGTGCCCGGCGCAATGTAGGCGATGTTCGCAAAGCTGCGATGCGCGAGCGGAATCGATTCCAGATCGCCCGCGGAAACAGTGCCCTGCTGCACCACGCTCGCCGTGTCGATCGTCTCGCTCGTAATCGAAGACGCCTGCGCGTGCACACTCACCGACTCGCGCACCGTCTCCGCCTGCAGCGTCACGCCGATTTCGCGAATCACCCCAACGACGATCGTGACGTCCGCCTGCGCGTCCGCAAATCCCTTCGCGCTCACCATCATCCGGTACGCGCCCGGCAGAAGATCTTCGACCCGAAATTCCCCGCGCGCGTCGCTCGAATCCTCGCGCTCGACCGACGTCGCCTGCGCCCGAATCACCACCCGAGCCGACGGAATAACCGCGCCGCTGCTGTCCTCAACGGTCCCGCGAATCGCTCCGCGCGGATTCTGCGCCGGAAGCCGCTCAGGTAGCCCGCCGGCGAGCGCCAGCAATGCGGCGATGATTCCCATCGCAGGCAACGAACGAGCAACCCTGCGCATCCAGCCTCCTGACGCAATCGGGGGGATTATCCCAGATGAGTTTAGACGTGTCGACGCGATCCGTAGCTTCGACTGCGCCTGCATTCCTCCATTATCCCGTGCCTCGGCCAGCTCTTCGACTCATACGCTCGCAGCGCCACCTCTTGGCCAGCCATCCGAAACCCGCGCTCTCGGAAAAGCGCGTTGACACTCTCAATTCCTTTTGCTATTCACCTTGTTCGCCTTTTTTGTGGGACTCGGGTCTGAATCCCCGCTGGCTTCAGAATGCGCACCTGCAAAGCCCTAGCAGTGCCTTCGAGAAGGAGAATTGCCCCGCACTCGCGCGGCTGAACATTACATGATGGCTTGCAGCCACAGTATTGCGGGTGCCAAGTTCCGCCTCCCGAATTTTATTGGCCGCTTCGTTCCCGTACTTGCGGCGATTTTTCTGATTGCCGGCTGCCACGGCGGCGGCGCCGGCGCTGGCGCCATTTCCATCAAACTCGTTCCCACAGGCACGATTTCCGTGGATGCGCAGCAGGTAGTTCCGTTCACCGCCACGGTCTCAAACGACACGACCAATGCCGGCGTAACCTGGCTAATCTTCAACGACACCACCACCAATCCTCCGACTTGCACGCTCCCGGATTGCGGCTCGCTCTCGGCTTCCACGCCTTTCACCGTAACTTACACCGCGCCGGGCAACATCGCCGCGCAACAAACTGTAATGCTCCGAGCCACGTCCGCCGCCGACACTTCGATCATCGTCAATGTGACCATCAACATCGTCGTCGGCATGATGTTCACAACCACCACGCTTCCCGGCGGTGAGAACGGCGTGCCCTACAGCGAAAAGCTTGCGGTCACGGGCGGCGTCGCCCCGCTGAAATTCACTCTCGCTTCGGGCGCTCTTCCGGCGGGCCTGAGCCTGGGTACGACCGGCGAGATCGCCGGCACTCCCAGCGGCTCGGGGACTTCCCAATTCACCGTGCAAGTTGCCGACGGCGCCACTCCGCCGGCCACGCTGTCGCAATCTTTCAGCATCACCATCGCGCCTGCGCAGCCGATTTCTATCGTCACCACCACGTTGCCCCAGGGACTCGTCGGTGTTCTCTACAACGCCTCCATCAGCGCCAACGGCGGCATTCCGCCGCTAACGTGGAGCCTTCTGTCGGGCACGCTTCCGCAAGGATTGACGTTAACCACGATCACGACAACCTCAGGCACTCCGCCGATGACCACCACTATCGGTCAAATCTCCGGGACCCCGACAACTCAAGGAACCTCGAATTTCACCGTCGAAGTGCAGGACTCCGCCATCCCGCAGCAAACTGCGACGCAGGCTCTGAGCCTCACCATCAACGCCCCCTCGCCTCTCACGATCACAACTCCTTCGCTGCCGGGAGGCACTACCGCTGTCCCTTACAGCGAAGCCATTCAGGCCACCGGCGGCGTTGCTCCGTTGAGCTGGAGCGTGATTGCCGGACTTCTGCCTCCCGGCCTATCGCTCACTCCATCTACCGGCACACTCTCCGGAATTCCCAGCCGCGAAGGCTCCTCGGCTTTCACCGTGCAAGTCACCGATTCCGAATCCACGCCGCAGACGGCCACAATGACCTACACGCTTCCAGTGGCCGCGAACGGAAATCTAATTCAAGACAACTTTCTGCTCAGCGGTCCTTACGCATTTTTCTTCCGCGGTTTTGGCAAGGCCGCAGGCGCGCCGGAGTTTCCGGAAATACTTGCCGGCGTCTTGACGGCCGACGGGAAAGGAACGATTAGCGCCGGCGTTCTCGATGTTCATTCCAACAGCGTAAAGCCCAATCAATCATTTACAGGCGACTATTCGATGGGATCTGACGGCCGCGGAAGCATGACCTGGAGTATTCCGGAGAGCGGCAACACCACGCTGACGCTGACGTTTCAATTGGCGCTCGACGCGGAGGGAAATCTGACGTTCACCGAACTGGACAGCACCGGCAATCGCGGCGCGGGCGTCATCCGCCGGCAATCTTCCACTTCGTTTACGGCTGGCGTCTTCAGCGGCGATTACACTTTCGTATTCCCCGGGTACGACGCGTCAAACAAACGCAGCGTCGTGGTCGGTCGCTTCAAATCCGACGGCTCCTCGTTGATCACCAATTCGAGCGCAGACGTCAACGATGCAGGTATGACCACAAACTTCCCGGCCGTCACCGGCGTCTTCACGAATCTTTCCGCCAATGGGCGCGGCCAGGTCAATCTACAATTCGCGGCCGATAACGAAAGTTTCGTCTTCTACCTGATCTCTCCCAACGAAGTTTTTTTCCTCTCCTCGCAAGTGTCCACGACAGCGCCCAACGGAACCGTCACGACCGTAAATCTTCCTCCCTTCGGCGGCATCGCGCGGCACGAATCCGGCGGGCCTTTTGCCAACGCATCGCTCAACGGCAACTACGTCGTCACGGGGACGGGGCTTGATGCCGGCGGCAACTCCAGCGTCTTCGGCAGCTTGATGCTCTTCACTCCCAGCAACACCAGCGCGGGCACCATCACCGCGCACACTTTCGATCAAAACGATGGCGGCTCGGTTTCTGCGGCCATCCCGCCGGTCGGAGAATTCACGGTGCAGTCTAACGGCAGAGTCGCGCTCAACGACACCACCAATCGCCTTGCTGTCGGCTATCTCGTGAGTCCGAGCGAGGCATTTTTCATCGGCGCTGACGCCGCCGCCAGTTCCGGGCGAATTGAGCTGCAGACCGGCGCGTCATTCAGCCTGGCCTCCGTGCAGGGCCAATTTACGCTCGGCGGTCCATCCCTCACGGATGCCAAAACGACCACGCTCAGCGGCGTGGCCTCGGCGGACGGCGCTGGAAATATCACTGGAACGATCGATTCGGTTGACGGCGGGGGCACGCAGGGAAATGGTCAAGCGCTAACGGCAACTTACACGGTGGCGTCGAATGGCCGCGGCGTCGTAACGCCCGCGAGCGGCGCCGGCCTGCCCGCAAGCCTGGCCCTCTACATCTCTTCGCCGACGGACATGCGCCTAATCTCGATAGATTCGTCGGACGCCCATCCCGAACTATTCCTGTTCGACTACTAAGCCACTCTGCAGCGACCCAAAAAAGGCTTTCGTAGGGCCCGGCTTCAGCCGGGCCTCTTTCCTCTTCGAATCATCCGGCGATAACCAAAATCCCCGGCGTTACTTCTTATCGTCCTTCTCTTCCAATCGCAGCGCCGCAGAATTAATGCAAAAGCGCTGCCCCGTAGGCTTCGGCCCGTCATTGAACACATGCCCGAGATGCGCATCACATCGGCTGCACAGCACTTCTTCGCGAAGCATGCCATGGCTCGTGTCGCGTTCCACTTCCACATTGTTTTCGTCTACCGGCTTGTAAAAACTCGGCCACCCCGAGCCCGAATGGAACTTCGCGTCCGACTCGAATAGCGGCTGCCCGCAGCACACGCACACATAAGTCCCCGCCGTCTCCGTCTCCTCGTATTCGCCGGTAAATGGCGGCTCAGTCCCCTTCTGCCGCGTCACAAAATATTCATTCGGCCCCAACTGCTTCTTCCACTCCGCCTCCGACTTTTTAATCTTCTCTGTCATCTAGCAATCCTCCATGTTCGGTTCGCCCGCGCAATCCTACACCAAGCAACCCAGCAATCCGCCGGCGCCCCCAGTTGCGCGCCAAGCGGCATCTAATTAGATAGCTTCGGATGCAATTTGTTTCAACCTCCCGCTCGGCGGAAGTTCTTGCATTTCGGTGGCAGCCCCCGCATTTATGCGGGGGAAGGAGTGCTTCAGCACTCCGGGAAATGCGTCGCCGTAAACACTGCGCTTTAGCGCTGGGGGGTGCTCTGGAGATCATGCCGCGTTCCGAGAATTCGAGACCACCCCAGTCTGAACCGCGCTCAGGATTTCGCTCCGTTCGTGTTATCATTTTTCGCTTCGTGGGCCGGTAGCTCAATGGTAGAGCAGCTGACTCTTAATCAGCGGGTTGGAGGTTCGAGTCCTCCCCGGCTCACCACGTATCGTTATCACGCGGGCAGTTCTACCTGTCGGCCGGTCCTCGCCATCCCATGAAAGCCTGCTTGCTTCACGCTCCCGCGCCGATTGCCTCCTCACCGCTGCAGTTTACCGACGTCCCTGTTCCGCAGCCTGCGGATAGCCAAGTCCTCGTGCGCGTCCGCTATTGCGGCGTTTGCCGCACTGATTTGCACGTCATCGAAGGCGAATTGCCGCCGCGCAAATCGCCCGTGATTCCGGGGCACCAAGTTGTCGGCGTGATCGAGAAGCTCGGCGCCGGAGCTCGCCGCTTCCCTCTCGGCACCCGCGTCGGAATCGCCTGGCTGCATCGCACCGACGGCGTTTGCAGCTACTGCCACTCGGGCGCAGAAAATCTCTGCGACCATCCGGAATTCACCGGCTACACCGTCGATGGCGGTTACGCCGAATACATCGTCGCGCCCGAACATTTCATCTACGCGATTCCCGATGGATTTGCCGATGAGCACGCGGCCCCGTTGCTTTGCGCCGGAATTATCGGCTTCCGTTGCCTGCGTCTTTCCGGCATCGAGAAAGGCGGCCGCCTCGGCTTCTACGGATTTGGCGCGGCCGCGCACGTGGCGATTCAGGTGGCGCGGCACTGGGGCGTTACCGTTTACGCTTCGACCCGTGATGAACGGCACCAGAGGCTAGCGCTCGAGTTGGGCGCAGCATGGGCCGGCGGCACTTTCGACGCGCCGCCCGAGAAGCTCGATGCCGCGATTGTCTTCGCGCCCGCCGGCGAAATCGTTCCCGCTGCGCTCAAGGCGCTGCGCAAGGGCGGAACGCTCGTCCTCGGCGGCATTCACATGAGCCCGATTCCCTCCCTCGACTACGATCTCCTCTACCAGGAGCGCGTGATTCGCAGTGTGGCGAATAACACGCGCCGCGACGGCGAAGATTTTCTCCGCGTCGCCGCCGAAATTCCCATCCACACGCAAACGGAAATCTTCCGTCTCCGAGATACCAATCAAGCGCTGCGAAAGCTGAAGGAAGATGCCATTCGCGGGGCGGCTGTGATCAAAATCGAGGATTGAGCGGCACAAAAAAGCGGCGCGTTTAAAAATTCAACGCGAATTCGAGGGGTGCCATTTTGTATCGATTAGAAATTGCCTCCGTCGTTTGTTTTGTTGGAGTTGCGGGAGATTCTAATTTTGGAATTGTATCGATTAGAATTTTCCCGCCGCTCACTCCTGTTCGTGACCCGGCGCGGCCGGTGGCCGGCGGCTGACTCAGGAGAGCCGGCCCTCACGGCTGCTGCTTCGACTGACTACATTGTTACTTGTATCATAATATCGCCGAAAATGCAAGCCGCCTTCGACTCCGTGGGCGCTGGTCCGTCCGGGGCTGCAGGGTTTCAACTTGCACGTCAGGGCGCCGGCGTTTCTCCGGCGATGTCCTCTTTTTCGGCGCTTCGCCTGAAGACTGCTTGCCAGGCTTGCGGGACGTAGTGCGACAGCGCGTCGATACCTAGTGCGGTCCTGCCGCCCGGAAGGGCGACTCGCCGGATTACCTCCTCTGGGCTCATTTTGGCTTCAGCCATAAGGCGCAATGTGGCGGTCGCTGTTTCCTGCACCAGGCTCATCGCCAGTCCGGGTGGAAATTCAGGATTGCTGAGTGCGGCTTCCTTGGCCATCGATTCCAGCACGTAAGCCACAAATGCCGGGCCACCGGAGGCGAGGCCGATAGCCGGCCTCGACTGTGACTCTGGGATCACGATGGGATGGCTGATGCGCCCGAGCAGATCCTCGAGCAGCTTGCGGTCATCGGCAGTGGCGCGAGAGCCGCACATCAGCAATGCGACGCCTGCGCCGATCTCCTGCGTGAGGGAGGGGATGAGCTTGGCGACGCGGCAGGGCACGCGATCCTCAAGAGCTGCGAGCGGAATCTGGCTGGCCGTCGTGACCAGCAACTTTCCGGGCGTTAGCTCCGGGTCCATTTGGGCCACAACGCTGGCCGCGTCTTCGACTTTGAGGCAGAGAAAAATCAGATCGCAATTGGCGGCAAGCTCGCGGTTGCCGACAACGTGAATGCCGGAGAATTCGGCGGCCAGAGTTTTCAGCTTGCCCTCGGAGCGATTTGCCGCCCAAACGTTCTCGGCTGCTAGTGCGCGGGAGCGCAGCAACGCGCGAACGAGCATGCTTCCCATGCTGCCAATACCAACGAAACCGGTTTTCATAGTTAGCTCAGCTCTTTCTGCTTCATGTCCTGAGCGGCTTGAAGCAGATTTTCCGGGCTGCCCAGATCGCGCCAATAGTATTCGTCGGCGCGGAAGGCTTCGATCTTTTCGCCCTGGGCGGCGAGGCGGAGATACGGGGTGATTATGGAAAAGGCGCCCTCTTCGGTGATCATTCCTAGGAGACGCTGGGAGATTATGTGGATGCCGGAAAATGCCAGCGGTTGGAGCTGCTGCGAGGGGCGCGCTATTTCGTCTTTGTGATTTTTCACGAAGCGGCGGCCGCAGAGCTGCTGTTGCTCGTCAAAGAGAAGATATCGAGATGAATTGCGATCTTGGACTGCCAGAGTGGCTAGAGCGCGATTTTGCGCGTGCGTTTGAGCCATGCGTCGAAGATCGATGGTGCTGATGACGTCCACATTGTGCAAGACGAGAGGAGCTTCTGCCGCGTTGGGACCCCCGAGAAAAAACCAGGCGGCTTTTTTGAGGCCGCCGCCGGTATCGAGCAAGACTTCTTCGCGAGAGACTTCAATGCGCATGCCGAAATTATTGTTGGCTTTCAGGTAGTCGAGAATTTGATCTGCGAAGTGATGCACATTGATGATCACTTCGCGGATATCGAAAGAGCGCAGGCGCGAGAGAGTGATGTCCAGCATGGTGCGGCCCGCGACTTCCACCAGCGCTTTGGGGCGATTGTCGGTGAGCGGACGAAGGCGGGTGCCGAGGCCCGCTGCCAGGATCATCGCTTTCATGCGGTCTTGCTCTCCTGCTGGAGATGCCGCAGCACTACCTCGACGCCCTTCCTGCCGCGCAAATGCTTGGCCAATTGCTCGGCGAAATAGACGGAGCGATGCTGGCCGCCGGTGCAGCCGAATGAGACCGTCAAGCTGGTAAAGCCGCGGCGCTGGTATTCGTTGACGCTGGCATCCACGAGCGAAATTACGCTGGCGAGAAATTGATGCACGCTTT
Source organism: uncultured Acidobacteriota bacterium (assembly GCA_963812645.1). GTDB lineage: Bacteria > Acidobacteriota > Terriglobia > Acidiferrales > UBA7541 > Palsa-147. The sequence continues at coordinate 1,240,662 of CAWEVU010000004.1, read as the reverse complement.
CATGTTGATTGAGGTAGTCGATCACCGCGGGATCTTTGCCCGTGAGCGGCTTAAATTTTTCTTCGCGTCCGGGATTCGGGACGCAGCGGGCGTCGAAGACGAATCCGCCGCCGTGGCCGGTTTCGTCTTTCGGAATGCCCTGGCGATAAGAAAAACTGAAAATTCGCACGATCAGATTTTCCTGCTTGGCAGCCGCGGGCTGCGTGGCACCCGAGGGCGCGAGGCGCTGCAGCTTTTCTGAAGCGGCCATGCGCGTGAAAGCGTCCATCAGCGTGGGCAAAGCGAGAGGCAATTCGACGTTCTTCAGCAGCCAGCGCACATTGCTGAGAGCGTAGGGCACGCTTTGCAGGAAATGGGATTTGCGCTCATAGAAGCCGCGAAAGCCGTAAGCGCCGAGGGCCTGCATGATGCGCAGGTAGACGTAGCCATAGTAGTGGTAGAGGAATGCTTCGCGCGTGAGCGGGATGAACTCGCCGAGACGAGCGATATAGAGATCGAGCAATTGTTGGCGCAACGCGGGCGGCAGATCGGCCTTGGCGTCGAACAACAGCGAGGCGATGTCGTATTGCAGAGCGCCTTTGCGGCCGCCTTGATAGTCGAGAAAAAATGGATTGCCGTCGCGCAGCATGACGTTGCGCGATTGAAAATCGCGATAGAGGAAGTAATCGAGATCCGCGGTCAGGAGAAAGGTGGTCAGGCGGCTGAAATCGTCTTCGAGCGATTGTTCGTTGAAGGTGATGCCGGCGAGACGTAGAAAATAATATTTGAAATAATTCAAATCCCAGGCGATGGACTGGCCATCGAAGGCGCCGCGCGGATAGCAAACGTCATAATTCAGATCGCGGCCCGCTTCGATCTGAAAGCGCGGCAAGACGGCCACCACTTTGCGATAGGCTTCGACGGCCTGGGGCTTGATGTTTTCGCCGGCGCGATTTTTTGAAAGAAATTCGAAGAGCGTCGTGTCTCCCAAATCTTCCTGGAGATAAGCGCCCTGGCTCAAATCCTCGCCATAGATTTCGGGCACCGGCAGGCCATGCTTGCGAAAATGCCGAGAGAATGCGAGGAAGGCGACATTCTCTTCGCGCACATCATAGAGAACGCCGATGGCGCTGAATTTGCCGCCGGCCAGACGGATAATTTTGCGGCCTGAAGCGCCGAGCTCGCCCTGGACGGGCTGCACGCGCTCGACCGGTAAGTGAAAATGGTGTTCGAAAAGTTTTTTGAGGACGTCCATCACAATCCGTTTGCGGCAATCCCGGAGTTTAGGGCCGCTGTATCAACGTGTCATGCAAAAAACAAGTCTAGTCGGTCAGGGGCCGAGGCGGGAGCCGCTGATGACGGCGAGGTCGAAAAAGGCACGTGTTAGGAATGTATGCGGCTGGGACGGAGGATTGGATGAGCAACCCGCGAAAGCGAAACAGGTGTATGATGCGCGGCGGTTTGCAGCTCGAGCAGGGAGTTCGTGAAAGGAGATCACATGAGGAAGAGAACGATATTGTTGGCGGTGGTGGCGATGCTGGCTGCAGCAGTGGTGAGCTTCGCCGCTGACGACGTGAACATGGGGACCTGGAAATTGAACGAGGCTAAATCCAAGATCGCCGCGGGAGTGGCGAAAAATAATATGGTGGTGTATTCGGCCGCGGGCGACAGCGTGAAAGTGACGGTAGACGGCGTTGACGCCGCGGGCAAGGCCACGCATAACGAATGGACGGGCAAGTTCGACGGCAAGGATTATCCGGTGACGGGTGATCCGGCGTCGGACACGCGCGCGTACAAGCGGGTCAACGATCACAAGCTGGCAATGACGATCAAGAAGGACGGCAAAGTCACGATGACCGGCACTATCACCGTCGCGGCGGACGGCAAGAGCCGCACTGTGGCCATCAACGCAATGGACGCGATGGGGAAGAAGATGAGCAGCACCTCGGTCTACGACAAGCAATAGCTGGGGAAATTGTGACGTGTGAATGGGCCGCGGATTTTCGCGGCCCTTTTTTTGTGCGGCGATGCTTGCTTTGTTGTCGGATCGGTCTGGCGCTGCGGAATTCACAGAGAATTCCGCGAAGACTAGAGTCAAAACCCCCACGCGCAAAAACGGCGCGTGGGGCACCCGGTGCTGGGGCTGCCGAGTCTGTGTGAGAACTCGACAAGACGCACCTCAGCGGCTAAAGCCGCATTGATTTTGCAGCATTTGCGGCACGGCTGAAGCCGTGCGCTGACAAATCACCCCAGTTCTCACGCACGCTCTGCTATCTGCGTTTGCGGAGCCAGCCTGCCATGCCGCCCGCGGCTATGAGTTTTTCTGCGGCGGCGCCGCTGACTTGCTCGATTTCTGTTTTCTGGGCGCTCGCCAATTCGGGAAGGACATCGAGGAGTTGAACATGCTTGCGCGGGCTTGCGCAGGCGGCGCAGAGCGGGTCGGCGGAGCGGCTTGCCAGGCTGCATTTGACGCATTGATTCAGCCGGGCATTCAGATTCTCAGCCACTATGAGCTTGCGGACGCTGCCGTCCTGGAGTTGCGCGAGGCTTTCGTCGATGCCGATCACGGCGCCGCTTTCGGCGCCGAGCAGATCGGCGACGACGATTTCCTGCTGCGTTTGTTCCCACTGCGCGATGGCGGGGGCGATGTGATCTTTCAATTCGCTTATCGAAAAGCGCGCGAGGTCCTTGGGAATCATCATCACATTAGGCTTCAGTTCCGTCGGGAGCGCGTCTGCGATTGGGTCGATTAGCCGCGCGGAGCCGACTAGAATTATGCCGGCCAGTTTGTATTTCGCGCAGACCGCGCGAATTTCCGACGCGGTCTCAGAGCAGAGGTGCTGATATTGCGCGTCCATGCGCTTCTTGAAGACGTCGCGCTCGGCGCCGTGCGGCATCTTCGTGTCGCGGCGCGCCATGTGGGCATGATCCTTCATCTTCCATTGCGATTGGTCGATTGCGAATTTGCGCATTTCGATCTGAGTGAGGCCGCCAAATTCATATCGGAAGAATCGCGCGCGCGTGCGATCGACGGCTACGACGCAGTGCGGCGCATCGGTGTGACGGGAATGCAGCGGATCTTGCAATTCTGAAACGGCATGGAGAACTGAAGCGTTGGCCATAGTCACCTCCAAGTGTTACTCGTTCGCATCGGCTCCGGATTCAACTCGCTAGCTGCGAAGCTTGCACACTTCTGATTCAACAGTGACATTGTGAGACTTGAACACGGAGTGTTCGGTGATGCGGGTCACTGGAAGTGGTGACAAGCGGGAGCGAGCCGCTGCGGGGAGCTGCGCGTGAGCATAGTCACGACGAGAAGTGACCCGAGTCACAGCCAGCAAGACACTTCAGGCGCCAAATGAAATGTAAAGATAGCGGAGGTGGGCCATGACCAACGCGCAGAGCAGACTTTTGGACGTCCTGAAACGCGAACTTGAATTTCTGAATAGTAGCGGCTACCGCAAACCATCCTGGCGTCCACAGTTCGTCTTCCAGGATTCACCGACATGCATGAACCGCGACAATCCGAAAGATCCGAAGCCGTGCTCCGAATGTGTGCTCATGCCGTTCGTACCCGCAGAGAGCCGTAAGAATAGGGTCCCGTGCCGGGAGATTCCTCTGAACGATCAAGGCAACACCATCGCCGACTTCTATCATTGGGGGACTCGCGAAGAACTCGAGGATGAACTCGCAGTGTGGCTGGCCACACAGATTCGGAATTTGGAGTCCAAGGGAACCGCCGCAGAATCGTACATTGTCGGACCCGAAACGCAGAAGCAGTCATCCGCGACCGCGGCATAAGCCGGGCGGGTGCTAGGTCGGGCGAGACGCTAATTCTTCCTGCGCTACTGCGGGGGCTGATGAGTGTTGCGGCTCGCTCCCGTATTCCGGGAAATAAGCATTCATCACGTATTGCGATACCGTTCGCTGTGTGTTGAAGAACGACCCATTTACCGCAATCGCGGAGCGCATGACTTCTGCAAACGCGCGCGGCCGGGCGTAGTAAGTCGGCAGGATGACGCGCTCGAGTTTGTCGTAAAGCGATAGGACTTCGTCCTCGGGCGCGGAATCTTTATCTGTGCCGACGGCCCAGCCGGTGACTCCTTCGAAATGCCCTTCGACCCACCAACCATCGAGCACGCTGAGGCTGGGCACGCCATTCAGCGCCGCCTTCATGCCGCTGGTTCCTGAAGCTTCGTAGGGACGGTGGGGAGTATTCAGCCAAATATCCACGCCACTGGTGAGCAATTTCGCCCAGCGCATGTCGTAGTTTTCGAGATAAATCACCGGGATGGTGCGCTGCAGCGCGGCGGCTGCTTCGAAAATTTTGCGAATCAGCGCTTTGCCTTCATGGTCGCTGGGATGGGCTTTGCCGCCATAGACCACTTGGAATGGACCGTAGCGCTGGCGAATGGCGCGCAGGCGATCGAGGTCTGAGAAAAGCAAATCGGCGCGTTTGTAGGCCGTCGCGCGGCGTGCAAATCCGAGAGTGAGAATGCTTTCGTTGAGCTCGACGCCGGTGGCCTGCGCGATCCCCTCGATCATCTGGCGCTTGGCGGCTAGATGCGTCTCCTGAATCTCATCCACGTCGATGCCGATGGCATGACGCAGATAGAGATTATCGCGGCGCCATTCGGGGATGTGCGTGTCGAAGAGCTCTTGGAATGGCAGCGAGGTCCAGGTGGTCGCGTGCACTCCGTTGGTAATCGCGTGGATGGGATACTTCGGAAACATTTGCTGGGAGACTTTGCCGTGCTGCATGGCGACGCCGTTGGTGTAGTGCGAGCAGTCGAGCGCTAATGAAACCAGGTTCATCGCGCCGCGGGGACAGCAGTGCGTGAGTTTGAGAGCGGCGACACGATCCTCGCCGAGGATTTTGGTGGTCAGTTCCAGCGGAAACTCGTCAAAGGCGGCGGCGACCGGCGTGTGCGTGGTGAAGATGCATTTTTGACGTACGGCTTCGATGTCTTCCTCGTTGACAGCGGCCAGATTTTGCTTCCCGACTCTCTCCTCGAGCAGCGCGAGAATCAGCAAAGAGGAATGGCATTCGTTCATGTGGAAGCGATTGATGCGCTCGTGCCCCAACGCGCGCAGCATTAGAACGCCACCGATGCCGAGAATCGCTTCCTGGCAGACGCGGTAATAGGGATCGCCGCCGTAGAGATTGTTTGTCAGCGTGCGTTCCCATTCAGGATTTTCAGGGAGATCGGTGTCCAGAAAATAGACGGGAACCTTGTGGCCCATGAGGCCATCGATCCAGAAGCGCCAGGCGCGAACTTTTACGTTCTTCCCGTTGATCGCCAGCGAGACGATCGGTTCGAGGGCCTCCAGGTACGATTCGGGACGCCATTCCTCGGGCGTCTCAGTCTGCTGTCCCTTGGCGTCGAGGTGCTGGTGAAAATAGCCGTGGCGGTGGACTAGAGTCACGCCGACCATGGGGATGCCGAGGTCGGCGTTGGAACGCAGCATATCCCCGGATAAAACACCGAGCCCGCCTGCGTAGCTCGGAATGCGCTGATCAACGGCGATCTCCATGGAAAAATAGGCGATTCGCGCGTTGCGATTATCGGTCATAGTCCCGCTACTCCCCAAGGTGCGCGCTAAATTCGTGTGACCTGCTTCAATCATCATAGCGTTCTCGCAACTCCATGAGTCTATCTTGTCCCGAATTGGTACAAAATGCTAACGTCGCAGACGTGAACGATTCCGATACCAATCCCAGGCCGGGCGCGGCGCCGCAGGAAGAATCGAAGTTTGGCCGCTTGCTCGAAGCTGCGCCGGACGCGATGGTGATCGTGGACAAGTCAGGGCGCATCGTCCTGGCCAATTCCCGGACTAAAGAGATATTCGGCTATTCACGGGAAGAACTTCTGGGCCAACCCGTCGAAATCCTGATTCCCGAGCAATACCGCCAACAGCATGTGCACCACCGCGGAGACTATGCCGTGTCGCCGCGGGCGCGACCTATGGGTACCGGACTGGAACTTTCCGGGCGTCGCAAGGACGGAACGGTCTTCCCGGTGGAGATCAGCCTGAGCCCCTTGGATGAGGGCGAAGACGCTCTATTCACCGCGGCGATTCGCGACGTCACCGACCGCAAACGCGCGGACGAAGCCTTGCGGCTGAGCGAGGAACGCTTTCGACGCCTGGTTGAAGAGGTAAAGGACTACGCGATCTTCATGCTTGATACGCAAGGTCGCGTCGCGAGCTGGAATTCTGGCGCGGAAAAAATCAAAGGCTACAAGGCCGACGAAGTGATCGGCCAGCATTTCTCGTGCTTCTACCCTGCGGAAGATATCGAAGCCGGGAAGCCGGAGGAAGAACTGAGGCGCGCCGCGGCCGAAGGACGTGTCGAAGATGAAGGCTGGCGGATTCGTAAGGACGGCTCGCGATTCTGGGCCAGCGTGGTGATCACCGCGCTGCACGATAAAGGCGGCAAGCCCCTCGGATTCACGAAAGTCGCGCGGGACATTACTGAAGGGAAGCGTGCGCGCGAGGCGTTTCTGCTGGAGATGTCGAACACACTCGCGGCGCATCTCGATATCCGCCAGCTTCTGACGGCGATTGCGGCGTGCCTGCGGCAGGTGAAGCAGTTCGACGAGGCGACGCTTGCGCTTTATGACGGGCAATCGAAGATGTTGCGCATCCAGGCGATCGAAGCGCCTTCGAGCACGGCGGCGCCGACCCCCGAGGCGCTGATTCCTCTTGGTGGTTCGCCGGCTGGGTGGGCCTACACGGCTCGACGGCCTTTGCTGCTTCGCGGAATCCCGAATGAAAATCTGCCGTTCGATGTTCGCTCCCAGCTTGCGGACCAATCGGTGAAGTCGGCTTGCTGGATTCCGTTAATCGGCCAGGACGGCGTGTTCGGGACGTTGAATCTATTCAGCCGGCGCGCCGGCACATTTAGCGACGACGATCTCGGAATACTCACGCAGATGGCCGGCCAGATCGCCATCGCTCTGGGGAATGCGCTGGCGTTTCGGCGCGTCTCCGAACTCACCGAAAAGCTCGCGGAAGAAAAGCGATACCTCGAAGACGAACTGCGGACCGAATTCAATTTCGAAGAGATTGTGGGCGAGAGCAAGCCGTTGATGCGGGTGCTGAATCAGATCGAGACTGTGGCGCCGACCGATTCGACTGTTTTGATCCTGGGAGAAACGGGCACTGGGAAGGAACTGATTGCCCGGGCGGTCCACGATCTCAGCGGGCGCCGCGCGCACAATTTCGTGCGCGTGAATTGCGCCTCGATTCCAACCGGCTTGCTTGAAAGCGAACTCTTCGGCCACGAGAAAGGCGCGTTTACAGGGGCGATCGCGCAGCGCATCGGGCGGCTGGAACTGGCGCATCAAGGCACGATTTTTCTCGATGAGGTGGGCGACATTCCGCTCGAGTTGCAGCCCAAGCTTTTGCGCGTCTTGCAGGAAAAGCAGTTCGAGCGGCTTGGCACCAGCCGCACAATCACTACCGATGTCAGGATCGTTGCGGCTACGAATCGTGACCTCGGAAAAATGGTCGCCGCAGGCCAGTTTCGCAGCGATCTCTTCTATCGTTTAAGTGTGTTCCCGATCGTGGTGCCGCCGTTGCGCGAGCGCCGCGAAGATATTTCGCTCCTGGTGCACTATTTCATTGCCAAGTTTGCGAAACGCATGAACAGGAACATCGAGAGCGTGCCGCCGGAAACAATGCAGGCGCTGACCCGCTATTCCTGGCCGGGAAATATCCGAGAACTCGAGCATCTGATCGAGCGGGCGGTAATTCTGTCGCGCGGCTCGGTCTTGAATGTTCCTCAGGTCGAACTTGCGCAGGCCGCGGAGGGCCCGGCGACATCTTCGTCGTCGCTCGAAGAGATCGAGCGCGAGCACATCATTCGCGTCCTGCGCGAAACCAACGGCAAGATAGGGGGCCCCGGCGGAGCTGCCGAGCGGCTGGGAATGAACCGAACCACACTCAACTCTCGCATGCAGAAGCTGGGCATCTCCCGCAAGCAGTTCTGAGCCGCCAGGGGACCTGCCGTGAGCGTTCCCCGGAGGTCACACGAGACAGTGACCCGCGTCACTGTTCGTCTTTGGTCGCTGTGTAACCTTGTAATTGCAGCGCAGGAGCGGGCTAGCTGATGTTGCTTTGGGGAGTCGGGCTCACGCTCAAGTTCCGCTCGATCCTGCGCTGCAAAATTTGCGAGCGGGCAAGCGAAGAGGCAGCGGGTCGAGCACCGGAGGACGTTATGGCGCTTCACGAGCGAATTCAATATCTGCGCAGGGAACACGAGGAAATTGCCCGGCTCATGGACACTCTGGAGGAATTCCTCGTGTTGACGTCCAGCCAGGAATTCAATCGGCGCGCGCAGGGACTCAGCGAACTGCGCGCCTTCGATCACCACATGGGCGCGTTAATCGAGCACTGCCATTCCGAGGACCGCGCGGTGGAATCACTCTACGATCGCTATCTCCAGGATGAGGAGCGCCAGCGCATCAATCTGGAGCACAAGGAGATCGTGCGGCTCGTGGACAGATTTCGCGACGAGCTGAGATTCTCCACGGCGGACCACACCACGACGTTAAGTCTCTGGGGAAAAGAACTTGTTAACCGCATGCGCGGCCACACGGCGTACGAGGAAATCCTGCTCAATCGCGTGGACGCCCTTTCGGCTTTGCCGGAAGAAGTGGTGGCCAGGTACATGCATTCGAGTCCAGGAGGAAGCCAGGCGCCGCCGAATTGAGGTAAACGAATATGAGAAATAAGTCGAAGTCCGGCAAAAAGAAGATTGCGGCGAGTCACGGCAAGAAGACGGCACGGCGCCGCAAGAAATTGCCGCGGAATCGCGAGAATTTGAGCGCGCAGATGACGAATTATCTGCTTGAGCCGCACCCCGAAATCGGCGCCTGACTCGCTCGTCAGAAACGCGCCAGCGGCACAAGGTGCGACGGCTCGGGTACGCCAAAGTCAAACAACTCATTCGACCACTGTTGAAAGTTGGGATGGGCGAGAGATGGAACAGCTTCGCGACAGAGAACAAGCGGGCCGGCTTCTTGCTGAACGGCTAAGCTCATATGCGGGCCGGCGAGATGTCGTTGTTCTGGCTCTGCCGCGCGGCGGCGTGCCGGTTGCTCATGAAATCGCGAAGTGTCTGAATGCCCCGCTGGATATTTTCGTGGTGCGCAAACTGGGAGTTCCGGGCTTCGAAGAACTCGCCATGGGAGCGATCGCGATGCACGGCGCAAGATTCATCGAGGCGAATGTCGTCGAGGCGTTCCACATTCGTGATGAGGTGATCGAAAGAGTCGTCCAGGACGAGCGGAGAGAGATGGCGCGCAGGGAGAAGGCGTATCGAGGCGAGCGGCCTGCCATCGATGTGCGAGGGCGTGTGGTGATTCTGGTTGACGACGGGATCGCCACGGGATCGACCATGCGCGTGGCCATCGCGGCGCTGAGGCAACTCGGCCCGGCGCGCGTCATCGTGGCCACGGGCGTCGCGCCGCTGTCGACCTCGATGCTGCTCTCTGCGGAGGCGGACGAATTCGTCGCGCTGCTGACGCCTCGCGATTTTCGCGCGGTGGGCCAATTCTACGAAGACTTCCCGCAGCTCTCTGATGACGATGTGCGGGCGCTGCTGGATCACTCGAAAGTGCCGGATGCAGAAACCGCGGCATAGCTGACTTTCGGGGGCGCAGTGACGAGCTGTCGCCAAGTGGCGATATTTCGTCTCGTCACCGGTCGTCAGTTCGGCCTGACTTGGCTTCGACCTCCTCGTCGTTTTGGACTCCATCACACTGTTTTTCAATAGTTTACGAGATATGGAATTCCCCCCTCCTGATTGGCGCTCCGCTTGCCGATACACAGCAGGAACAAATAAGGTGCTTCGAGTGACAACACGGCAAAGCGACGACGGCTCCTCTCTGATCCTCGAAGGGCGCGTGAAGGGACCCTGGGTGGGTGAGCTCGAGAAGGCGTGGCAGGCGGCGCTGAAGCTGAAAAGCAACGGAGCGGTGGTCGTTGATCTGAGCGGCGTCAGTTTTGCCGATTGGCGCGGTCGCAAGCTTTTGCTGGAGATGCGGAATCAGGGCGCGAAGTTGGTGGGCAGTTCGATGTTTCTGAGCAAGATGCTGGAAGGCACGGCTGGGACGGGACTGAAGTTCGAGAACTGACAGGAGGAAGGAAATGAACGCACCCTACGGAATGCAGCTCCACGAAGATTGCCAGAACTGCTCGCTGCGCAAGGACAGTTTCTTCTGCCACCTCTCGCCCACGCCGATGAAGGCGTTTGAAAGCGTCAAGTTCACGAGTTCCTATCCAACCGGCGCCGTGCTATTCGTCGAAGGACAAGCGCCGCGCGGCGTGTACATGATCTGCAAGGGCCGCGTGAAACTGACCATGACTTCGCTGGAAGGCAAGACCGTGATCGTGCGCATCGCCGCGGCCGGCGAACTGCTCGGCCTGCACTCCGCGCTCTCCGGCGATCCGTTCGAAGTCACCGCGGAGACGCTGGAGCCTTGCCAGGTAAACTTTGTGCGGCGCGAAGATTTTGCGAAATTGATGCGCAACAACCAAGAGGCCTGCGTCAATGCCATGAGCCAGCTCAGCAATTTCTATCGCGGCGCCTGCCAGCAGATTCGATATCTGGCCCTCACTCATTCGGCCACGGAAAAGCTGGCGCGCTTCCTGCTCGAATCGGCGAGCAAGGGACAGGAAACCAAGCTGGGCGTGCGATTCAATCTGAGCCTGACCCATGAAGAAATCGCGCAAATCATCGGCATCTCCCGCGAGACGGTGACGCGCGCTTTGACGGAAATGCGCAACAAGATGCTTATCACCACGAACGGCCCGAGCGTTGTGATTCGAAATCGTCCGGCGCTGGAAGCGATGGCTGCGGCCTGAAACAGCTCGACTATTTCATGGCTGAAACAAAAGATCGGCCGGCGCCCAGCCCGGCCGATCTTTTTTTGGTCAGAAGACAGAAACTACACTGAACCTCTACGACTCTCAGACCACAGGCCCCTGACAGCAACCAATCAAATTTGAATGTCCGAATCCTCAGCCACGGACCGTCAGCACCGGGCACCGCGCATGAGATACGATCTTATGCGCCGTCGCGATGGGAAGATGCGTTGCCGCACCAGCCACCCCTCCCGGCTTCCGCACACCCAGTACGATGAGGTCTGCTCTCGTGCGCCCGGCAACGGCCAGGATTTTGTCCGCGGAATTTCCTCGCTCCACGATACATTTCGGCTCGCTCCATAGCTCCGTGTCCGCTGGAACCAAATTGCGAAGGAGTCGTTCCGAAGCCGACACGAGATCCGTCGGCGCGACGAACTCACCGGCCTTTTGATCGTCAATCACATGCAGAAGCGTCAGCCGCGCCTGATATTCCTGCGCGAGCCAAAATGCGAATGGAGCCGCGGCCATGGACTCCGGGCTGAAATCGGTGGCGAAAAGTATGTCCGAAATTTCGCCTTCTCGCTGCGGCTCACGCGGCGTGAACGGACCAACCGTCAAGACCGCGCATGGCGCCTGCCGGAAAATTTCTTCGGCGGTTGAGCCAAGCACCAGCTTCGCGAGCCCGGTCCGGCCGCGCGTTCCTATGACGATGAGATCGATGTTTTTCTTCTCGATCTCCGATTGCAATTCAGTCCAAATCTCGCCGTCGGCAACAACGACTTCGTGCGCAATTCCCGGGTAAGGCCGCAATTGCGTCCACGCATTCTGGCGCGCCTGTTCGCGGGCGGCCTCGGCAAGCGCGGCCCATCCCTCTGGAGGCACGCGCGAGTAGAGATCCGATGGCCTGACGTGCAATACCTCGAGTTTCGCGTCGAAATGCTTTGCCAATTCCGCGGCATAAGGGAACGCGTCTGCGGAGGCCTGCGAGAAATCGGTGCAAATCAGGATGTTTTTCAGATCGACTGGCGTCAAGGCATGCGTCGCTTTCATAGCCCACCTCTCGCTCCCCCATTAAATCTCCATCGCGGCGCGCGGGCTGTGACCCTCATCACCGCCCGACGTGACCGAAATCGCATCCGTAAACGCTAGAACGGCCTAATCTGAGTTGGGTTGTAGCGGCGTGGTTCGTTAGCTTAGTGCCTCAATGGAAGGGACATATATGAAATCGGCGTACATTCTGGGCTTCTCCGAGATTGGGATAAGCGACGTGACGCGCGTTGGCGGAAAGAACGCGTCGCTGGGCGAACTATTCGTCGCTCTGAAGCCCGAAGGTGTCGGCGTTCTGGATGGATTTGCCATCACCACGGAGGCCTACTGGCGCCATCTGGAAGAGCAAAATCTGCGCGGGAAACTCGAGGACGTTTTGTCAAATCTCGATTCCAATAATCTCGAGCAGCTTGCCGAGGCCGGATATGCCGCGCGAACCCATATCTTACAAACGCAGCTTCCCGACGATATGTGCGAGGACATCCTCGACGCGTATCACGAGCTGGTGACGCGGCTAAAGCACGAGCCCGAGATGGCTGTGCGTTCCTCGGCCAGCGCCGAGGATCTTAACGAAGTGTCCCTCGGCGCGTCTGCCGAGACGTTTCTCAATGTCCGCGGCGAAGACGGCCTGCTTCGTGCCGTCCATCAATGCTTCGCTTCTCTCTTTACCGATAGCGCCGTCAGCTATCGCGCGCTTTACGGATATCCGCAGCTCAAAGTAGCGCTGTCCGTCGGCGTAATGCCCATGGTGAGTTCTGACCTGGCGTGCTCGGGCATCATCGTCACGGGCGACACCGAATCCGGAGCGCGCGATGTCGTGAAGGTTTCCGCGTCTTATGGCCGCGGCGAGTTTCTCGCACAAGGCGCGGTAATTCCCGATGAATGGCGCGTCTCTAAGCCCGCGTTGGGCAAAGATTTCGAATCCATCGTTGACCGGCGCCTCGGCTCAAAGGAAGTGCGGCTGGCCTATGATGCAGACACGCGATCGATTCGCAGTGAAGCCACGCCTCCTGGGGATCGTGCGCGCTTCTGCCTTGGGGATTCAGACGTACATCAACTCGCCACGTGGGCTTGCAAGATTGAAAAGCATTTCGCGGCACTGGCCGGGCATGATCAGCCGATGGAAATCGAATGGGCGAAGGATGGCATTACCGGCGGGCTGTTCATCCTGCAGGCGCGAACTGGGGCCGGACGCGCCGCTGGGGAAACCATCGGAATCGCTGGCGCGTCGCGTTCGAATTTCCCTCAAGTCGCTGGACGCTTAGCCGGGCAAGGAACCGACTCGATTTCTCTTAACTCTGACACAGCCATCAAGAACAAGCGGGGCGTGCTTTCGGCTGATAAGCACAGTGTCGCCGCTGCGCACTAAATCCAAGCTTCGGCAACGTGAGCTACGCGCGAATTATTTCGACAGAGCACGGCGCATGAATCGCTACATATTCGGAGACGCTGCCCATGAGCACGCGATCGACGCCGCGCCATCCATGAGAACCGAGAACGATTAAGTCCGAGCCCCATTTTTTCGCCTGCTCGACGATCACTACGCGCGGATCGCCAAGCGGCGTCGCTTCCCCATCGGCCAGTTTCAGCCCCGCTGCGCCGATCATCTTTTGGGCTTTCGTCACCGCGTCTTGCGAGTGGACATTGGATTCGGTCAGCACTTCTTCGAGCAAACTCGCGGGATAAACCGACGATGGCGAACCGATGGTCAATTGATTCTCAGGCGTCAGAAGCTGGACGACGCTGATCACTCTGACTTCCGTTCCGGCCGGCCAGGAGCGCTTCGCCACGGATTCAGCGGCCACCGACGCGGAAGCCGATCCGTCTGTCGCCAGCAATATCTTCATCGCCGGCGCGGCTTCTGCGCCGTGATACCGGCTAGGCCGCACAATTTCCACCGAGCAATGAGCTGCCCGCACCACGCCCTGCGCCACACTGCCGAGAAGCAACCGCGAGAGCATTCCCTGCCCGTGCGAGCCGACCAGGATGAAGTTCGCCTTCCATTCCTTGGCATATTCCGCGATGGTGCGCCGCGGCGGTCCCAGCAGTACGTCTGAGCTCGTCTCATGCCCCGTCCGCCCAATTCTCTCCGCCGCCTTTCGCACAAGCTCCCCGCCTGCGCGCTTATCCAATTCAATCATCGCTGGCACGCGATACGTGCCGCTCAGATCCACGACATGCAAAACGCAGAAGCTGGTCTCTTTTGGCCATGGCCTCGTCAGCACTTCATCAATAACTTTCTGCGAAGCCTCCGAAGCATCGATTGCAAGAAGGACTTTCATAGTGCCCCCTCTTTCGACCCTTTCTTTCACATGCCAGTTTGCGCCAATTTACACGCTTCTTGTATGACCTACGTCACGCAATCGCGTGACACTCAGGCCGACGCGTCGAAGATAGTACTCGTTTAGGCAGCCTTGAGACTATAACGGGTTACTGGCTTGCCGGCTGGGGCGTGCTGTCCCGGGTTGGCGGAGGCAATTTCGAGCGGATGAGAGCTTCAATGTGGTCCAGCAGGCCGGGATCACATTCGATTTCGATGTGCGGATTTTCGAGAAGACGCGCGAGCCAGGGATAATTCCGGCAGCTCACCGGATTCTTCGCATAGTCATACTGAAAATTCCCGATAATTTGTGTGCGCGAAGAATCCGCCGCGCGAATCTTCGCGCGTCCGTGCAACATTCCATTCGACTGGTAGAAATTTACGGCCTGCGCCACGTTCGGCGGAATCACTTCGTCGTTCTCGCCGATTTTGCCCACGCTATCGACCTGAACCGTCAGCAGCACGGGAACGCCGTCTTTTTCCAGTTGGCGAGCGAGCGCTACGGTTTCCGAGCCGCCCCAACTGTGGCCGTAGATAACGATCCGCGCGCGCTGTTTTTCTTCGCTGGAAAGCGTACCGTCGAGGTCGGTGTCCAGAAGCCGGAGAATTTCTCGATGCGCCGCATCTCCGCGGTGATTCTCGAAGACCTTCACGTACGCGCCCGAGGGATAATCCTCGCGCAGCCGTGCCGCCAGCTTCACGCCACCGTGCACCGCATTGTCATGGCTGATGAATCCGCCGACGAAACCGATCACGATATTCTGAGGGCCACTCGAAGGCGCGTTCGTGGAAACGGGGCGCACCGCAGCTTGCTGACACCAGACAACACTCCCCAGTAACAAGATTGAGAGAGCGCCGGCAGCAATCCGCATTTGCAGCATGACGATTGCGACCATCATATCAAAAGAAGGTTCGCCGGCAGGAGAAGATATCGGCTTAAAAGCTAGAGTCGGCGGGAAAACTTCCGCTGCACACGCTCCGCTATGCAGGCCGCTGGTAAAAAATCGGTCAATCGATTCTCAATTTTCCCCGGCGGCGGTCAGGCTAGCACTGTCCGTAGTACTAGCGGCCGGATCGCCTCGAGCGCTCGAAACAGCGTTCTTCGAACGGGCGTCTTGAAGCACGGCCCAGTTTTGCTTGAATTCGGGCATGTTCTCGCGGCTGTGCTTTGGGGCGCTCAAGCTGTGCGCCGTGCGGGCCAGCATCACGCGGTAGGCAAGCTGCGAGTCGGAGTCCGATTCCAGAATATTGCTGGCGCTCAATCCCGCTTCGGCGCCGCCATCCGCCTCGTACATGGCCACCCAGAGCGCTCCGTTATCGTCGATGCGTAGCGCGCCCTTTTCCTCGATACGCTTGAGCAGCCGCTTCAAGTCTCCGCGATTCGCCAGGGCTTCTTCGCGGACAGCTTCCGCGACAATCGAATCGAAATTGTCGCGAAAGTCCATCCACTCTTCCGAAGTGCCGGCGACTCGCTGTCGCTCCCGGCGCTCTGCTGCATTGAGCTGCTTGACGTGCGCCGCGTCGCCCGCCGCTTTCGCCAGCGCAATCTGATGGCTGGTCTCTGCCACCTCGGTTGTCGGATGCTTCTCCGATTCCTTCAACGGATTAAACCGCCCCGTCAGCATGTATGAGCCCGCAGCCACGCCCAATTCATACGGCGCAAAAATCGCCATCGGCACCACCAGCTTCTTCGAGTGATACAACTGCTCGGTGCCGGAGCGCGCCTCGCTGCTGCGCTTGTAAGTCCCCGGGATTTGCGCGAAGTGAAGAATGCTCAGCTCCATTTCCGGATGCTTGAGAGAAAAGTGCGTGAACGAGCGCGCGATGGCCTTCGGACTGGTCATGCCGAAATCATTCACGTAATCCGATTTCGCCGCGCCCGGAAAATAGAAATCCATCACGTGCTTGGTGAAATCCGCGCAATTTCGCGTGACGCCATTGAAGTGATTTACGTTCGGCGCGGAATTGAACTCGGCGATGAGCGCTTCATCCTGCTCCACCGACGTCTTCACCACGAAAATGTAGAGGCTGCGGGAGATCGTCGCTCCGACCATCTCTCTCCACTCGGCCTTGCCGCTCGTCCGGCAGGATTCGCTGTCGCAAAAGCCGCCGAGAAATTTCTCGCGGTAGCGCTCCTCGAGGAGATGCTTGATTTTCTGCGAGCCGATCATCGGCCGGTTGTCCGGGTCCTCGACGCCGTAGAGAAACACGCTCAACGGCACAATGTTCCATTCGAAGGGCTGGTCCTCGCCGAGCGTGGTGTAATTGCTGATCACCGAGCCCTGCTCGCCGGGGCGGCAGAGCCGCAGTTTCACCGGCGAATTGGCCGGGCAAACGCGCGAGAGATAAATAGCGCTGTGCCCCGAGCCGGTGATTCTTGCGACGCTGGTATCGAGCGACTCGTTCAGAATCACGCCCGCATCGCCATACGCCCGCGGCACATTGACGCACGCCAGCAGCAGCGCCAGGGCACACCACCGCGAAATCACGGCCAGCGCTTGCCCGGCCGCGCGTCCGCTCGTCCCTTGGGCCGCCCCGATACACTTCGGCGCCGCGTCCAATCCTCGCAATGGAATTCCGCTCCTTCCGGCTTCACACTGAGGGCTGAGTGGTCAGCGTAGCGCCCGAT
Source organism: uncultured Acidobacteriota bacterium (assembly GCA_963812645.1). GTDB lineage: Bacteria > Acidobacteriota > Terriglobia > Acidiferrales > UBA7541 > Palsa-147. The sequence goes on along the minus strand of CAWEVU010000004.1, from coordinate 1,223,815 downwards.
CGTCGACTGCGCGACCGGACTTACGGGCTGGGGTGATGTAACTTCTACCTGTACTTCCGGCCAGCCGCGGGAACTAGAAATTAGAAACTACAGATGATGGCGTGTACGAACCCCGCAGCGCCCTCCAAACATTAGACTCACAACACCTTGGACTGGTTGCACCGCGTGAAGCGGGCGTGCCAGCAACATCCTTTGATTGTGCTTCAGGGGTTGGTCGGATCGCGCTCGGCAAGATGGGGCGTCAACTTCCGGACAATAAATTCTTGAAGGACATTGGCGACGGCGGTTGCTCCAATTCCAATTCCTGCGTTTTCGAACGTTAGCTCTGCTCCGCGATCCGTCGAAGGGTAGTACAGGTTTGAGATTCCACCGGAGGCGAGACTTCCGAGGATATTCGAGTAATTTGCCTGCCAGTGTCCGTTATCCCCTTTACAGATCACCGCGTTGGCCATTGCATACAAAATCCGCGATGGCTTACTGCCAGTTCCCTTATAGAAGTAACGTGGATCTTGCTTCAGCAGCGAAGGAAAGATCGCTGCTCCAATAAAAGTTCCGCTGACGAAGTCGGCATAGGCAGCGCCGTAGCGCTTGGCGTAGCCCTGCGCGCCTTGCCCATAACCGCTGAAACTGTTGTCTGCCTGCTGAACTCCCGCAATGGCTCCGACGATACCGAAGCTGGCGGGATTCACCGTCGTCTTCCACGCCAGCTCGAATTTTTGTTTCGAGTTCAGCGGAACGGGGTCGGGGTCATAGTTGACGTAGAAATTCGGCATGAATCCAAGCACGCGCTGCTTCTCTTCCGCTTTGATCTGCACTTCCGCCACTTCGGTCTTTGTGAGTCCCACGCGCACGACCGTGACATTTGGCGCAATCGGCAGCTTGATCTGCGGGACAACGAAAATCTCGCCCGAATGAAGCGTTCCCGAGAATGACTGCGTCGTGAATCCCGTCGATACCACCGTGAGCTGGAACGGTCCGGGAGCGATATTTTCAAATGAGAATTGGCCGTCGTCACCGGAGACGACCTCCTGGAACTTGGATTGATCTCCACGCGTGAGCCTGACCTGGGAGCCGACGATAGCGGCCCCGGTTTCATCAACAATTATTCCGCTCATGCTTCCGGGCAATTGCCGGCCAGGCAAGTCCACGTCGACCGATGTCGCCGTTGCCGGGGCGTCTGGACGGCTACTTCCTGCTCCAGGATCGTTTGGGGGCTGCTGAGACTGAGCAAACGCGGGTAGGACGCAAAGCAGAACACTGAGGCTCAGCCAGACCAATCTCCGAGGACCAGGCAACGCCCATCGGGCAAGCTGGCCCAATGCTTTCTCGCATGGCCCTATTCTCGAAGAGTTCATCGTCATCAGAATTAATCATCTCCCGGGAGGGCTGGGCGACTTCGCAGAATGAGCTAGCCGGTGTCTAAACGAGCAGACCTACTCTTTGATTCGTCCACTGCGAGAATGGTTTACCCGGCCGGCGGCGAAGCGCGATCAGAATTTGCGGCCGAGAGTGAAGGCCAGAACGATCTGGCTCAAGCGGTATTGATATCGCGCGTCGGTATCCGTGATATCAGCTTCGGTCTTGTCCAGCTCCGCCTGGCTGAATTCTATGATCGAGCTGAGGCCCAGGTTGTAACGCGCCTGGGCCAGGCGCAGCGCCAGATTTGCCTCGTCCGAGAGCTGCTTAGTCACATCCAGCCGGTCGTAGGCATTTCTGGAGGCCTGCCAGCTCGTACGCACATCCCGCGCCACGTTATTTTGCAGATTCATCAGCCGCTGGCGCGAAGCGTCCGCCTGCAAATCCGCGGCCTTGGCCCGCGCGTCGAATTGAAATCCATCAAAGATGGGAATGCTGACATTCACGCCCGCCGCTCCATACCAATTCGTGAGCTGATTGGCGCGCACCGGAGCGAGACCTACTGCTCCCAATGCACTCACCGTCGGCCGCGAAAGATCGTGCTCCGCGTGGCTGAATTTCTGCGATGCGGTCAGCTCATGCCGCAGCGCTGCAACTTCCGGCCGTTGCTGCAATCCTTCGGCGATGAGCGGAGCCGCTTCGGCCGGCGGCGCGGTCATTGGCGCCTGTTCTTCCACGAGATCAAAATTCTGAAGGTCGGGATAGCCCAGAATCGCGGAGAGCGTCGCGAGCGAATCCTGCAAGTTATTCTGCGCCTCCAGCAATTGCAGCCGCGCTTTCGCGAGATCCACATTCGCGAAGCTGAGATCGAGATCCGACTTCAATTTCGCGTCCGTCAGCGCTCCCACTTTCTTGGCTACCAGAGCGCGCGAGTCCACCGTCTCTCGCGCGACGCGCAAGAGCGCCTGAGATTCGAGACTTCCATAAAACGCCTGATCCACCGCGAGAAGTATCTGGGCACGTGTGGCCGCCGAATTTTCGTCCTCGGCCTTCGCTTGCTCCTCGGCGCTGCCGGTCAAGTTTGCCGTCCGGCCAAAGTCGGTGAGTATCGCGCCGACGTTCACGCCGGCAGCAGCGCGATCGTAAATCACCGGATTGTTCAACGCTCCGGCGGAGATGCGGCTGCCCTGATCCGCTCCCACTCCGGTAATGTTTAGCGTAGCCGTCGGAAAAAATGCCGATCGCACCACGCGCACGTTCTGATGCGCCACCAGCGCCTCGAGCCGCGCCACGCTGATCTGCGGATTGTTCTTCAGCGCAATGGCTTCCGCTTCTGCCAGGGTCAACGGCTTCGCGTTCTGCGGCGTGGCGGCGGGCGCTGCTGGTTCCGGCTGCTGCATCTGGCCCGCTGCCGGATTTGCTCCTACCGGCGACACAATTGATTGCGCGGGCAGCGATGCGCAGCCCAAGAAAAAGAAAGCAGCGCTGATGATCAATCTTCGCGTCATTTCTGCACCTCGGACGTCTCGCTCCAGCCGGGCGCAGCCGCGCTTTTCTCTTTGCCGTACATCAGCAAGAACGCCGCCGGCACCAGATACACGGTCACAACTCCCGAGACCGTCAACCCGCCCAGAATCGCCCGCGCCAGCGGCGCATACGCCTCGCTCCCGGCCTCCAGCGCCAGCGCCATCGGAATCAACCCGAGCACGGTGGCCAGCGTCGTCATCAAAATCGGGCGCAACCGAATCCGCGAAGCCTCCGCAATCGCTTCCTTCACCGCTTTCCCTTGCTTTCGCAGCGCCTGTGCAAAATCCACGATCAAGATGCTATTCGACACCACAATTCCCGTGGCCATGATGATTCCCATCAGCGACATGATGTTCAGCGACGTATTCGTCACCAAAAGAAAAATCAACACGCCCGAAATTCCAGGCGGCACCGCCAGCAAAATGATGAAGGGGTCCTTGAACGACGCAAGCTGCGCCATCAAAATCAAATAAACTAGGATCACCGCCAGCAAGAGCCCGATCCCGAAACTCCTGAACGACTCGTGCATGTCCACCACGGTTCCACGCACTGTAACCAGAATCCCCTCGGGCTTTTTCAAGCCCGCCAATAGCTGGTCCACCTTGCTGCTCACGCGCCCGAGATCTTCGCTCGACGGCATCACGTAGACATCAATCACCGGCCGAAGCTGGTAATGATCCACTTCCGTCGGCGTGTTGATCGGGCGAATATCCGCCACGGAATCGAGCGGCGTCGTGCCGATGGCCGTCGACGAATGCAGCGGAATCCGCTCGAAATCGCCGATCGTTTGAATCTCCTTCTCCGGGTACTGCACCGTCAGCATGTAGTTGTTCCCTGACTTCGGATCGATCCAATAGCTCGGAGCAATCATGCCGTTCGAAGTCAGCGCGGTGATCACATTGTCCACCACCTGTTTCGGCGTCAGGCCCGCCATGCTGGCCCGCTCGCGATTGATGTCCAGCTCAAGCCCCGGATAGTCGAGATCCTGTGGAATCAAGACGTCACTCACGCCGCGAACGCCTCGCAACTGTGCGGCGATTTCGCGTGCCACGTTGTAGCCCCTCTGCAAGTCGTTCGTGCTCACCTGAATGTCAATCGGCGCGGGCAATCCCTGATTCACCACCGAATCCACCAGCCCGCCCGCCGTAAAATAAGTCGCCACTTGCGGCAAATCGTCGCCGAGCTTTCGCCGCACTCGTTCCATATATTCGTACGAGCCGAGCTTGTGATTTTCCTTGAGACTCACCTGCACGAACGCGGTATGCATGCCCGAGTTGCTGGTATAAATCGCGGAAAGGTCCGGGGTGATTCCAATATTCGAAACAATCATTTCGCGATCTCGTGCCGGCACCACTTCCTCAATGTCCTGCTCAATCCTCGCCAGATATTGGTCCGTCAATTCAATGCGCGTCCCCGCCGGCGTTTTCAGGCGGATCACAAACTGCCCGGGATCGGTTCGCGGAAAGAACGCCACGCCCACAAACGGATAGGCCGCCAAGCTGAGCACGACGAATGCGGCGAACCCAATCACCACAAGCCCTGGCCGCCGCAGACACGCGTCGAGCGACTTGTCGTATTTCCGCTGCAGCCGTCCGTAGTAGGCATTGAATCCGAGAATCACGCGTTCAAAAAAGTTCGGCCGCGCCTTGTGCGATTCCACTTGCCACTCGCCCTGCTCGTTGACCTCGCCGCCGCGATCATGTTCCCCGCCGCGGCCGATAAAGCGCGAGCAAAAAAGCGGCACCACCGTCATGGCCACGAAGAACGATGCAAACAACGCGAGAACCACGGCCAGCGCCAGCGCCGTGAAAAGGTACTTGCTCACGCCGTACAAAAACACGACGGGGAAAAACACCACGCAGATGCAGATCGTGCCGGCCAGCACCGCAAGCTGCACTTCCCTGCCGCCATCTTCCGCGGCCAATGTCGGCTGCTGGCCCAATTCGAGATGCCGGAAAATGTTCTCGAGAACCACCACCGAATTGTCGATGAGCCGGGAGAATGCGAGCGCCAATCCTCCCAGCACCATGGTATTGATCGTGCCACCGCCAAGACTCAGCGCCATGAACGCCGCCAGCGACGAAAGCGGAATCGAAATCAGGACGGCAACGGTCCCGCGCACATTTCCAAGAAACAACAGGATCATCACCGCCGTGAGAACCAACCCAATCGTCCCCTCATTGACCAGATTCTTCACCGCGATGCGCACGAACACGGATTGGTCGAACACGACATCGGTCACGAGCGTCTTCGGGATATCCAGCAGATTCCCGATGGCCTTTCTCACGCCGCTGACGATCGCAATTGTGTTGCTCCCGCCGCCCTGCTTCAACACCGGGATATAGACCGAATGTTGCCCGTCCACGCGCACGATATTCGTCTGCAGCTGCCCCGCATCCTCGGCATGCCCGATGTCACCGACGAGAATCGAAGCGCTCCCTACCGTCTTCAGCGGAATGCTGTTGATCTCGTCCACCGCGGGCACCTGGCTGTTGGCGTAAATATTGAAATCTTTTGGCCCAATGCGCACGTCGCCGGCCGGTAGAATCAGATTCGATTCATTGATGGCGTGCACCACGTCCATCAAACTGAGCTGGTGCGCCTCGAGCCTCGCCGGGTCCACGTAGACCATGATCTGCCGGTAGCGGCCTCCAAACGGCTGGGGCACCGATGCACCCGGCACATTGGCGATTTGATTCCGCACCGTGAATTGCGCCAGATCCTTCAAGTGCGTTTCGTTCAATCCTTCGCCCTTCAGCGTCACCAGGCACACCGGCAGGCTCGATGCGTCGAACGTCAGCACCACCGGCGGCAGCGTCCCCGGCGGCAAGCGCCGCAAGTTCGCCATCGCAAGATTCGAGATGTTGCTGACGGCAGCGTTGGGATCGGTCCCAGGCGCAAAATAAATTTTGATCAAGCTCACGCCCGGCAGCGATCTCGATTCGATGTGATCGATTCCGCTCCCGAGCGTGAAAAACCGCTCGTAACTGTCGGTGATGTCCGACTCGATCTGCTGCGGCGGCATCCCCGCATAGAATGTCGCCACAACCACCACGGGAATATTGATCGCCGGGAACAAATCCACGGGCATGCGATATACCGTCACGACGCCGACCACCGCGATCATCAGACACAGTGCCAAAATGAAGAATGGATGCTTGATGGCGAACGTGGGCATTAGTTCTCGCCTCCCGGGTTCGGGCCGCCATCCGCGAGCACAGCCTGCTTTGGCTTCACCAGCTGCCCCGGCCTCAACTCCGCCTGGTTCGCCGCCACTACAAATTCCCCTTCACGCAGCCCGGACAAGACTTCCGCCCGCTGCGCTCCTTCGATGCCCAACACGATCTCGCGCCTCTCCACGTGATTCGTTGCGTCCACAGCCAGCACGAACGGTTTTCCATCGCCGCGCACAATCGATACGATCGGAATGCACAAGACGCTCTGCTGATGCTGCAATCGAATCTTCACGTCCGCATACATACCTGGCACGAGCGTCAGCTTCGGATTCGGCACATCGATTTCCGTTATCATCGTGCGCGTCGATGCATCCAGTTGCCGCGAAAAGCGCACCACCTTTCCTTCGAAGTCGCTGTTCAGCGCCCCCACATGCACCTGCACCGAATCTCCTTCGCGGATACTCGGCACCACGGATTCCGGCACGGGTATGTCGAGCCGCAGCACATCGTTCTGCGCCAGCTCCAGCACCGGCAGCGCCTGCTTCTCGGACGAGGTCCCCGCTGCCACCATCGCGCCCGTATCCGCAAACCGTTGCGTCACCACGCCATCGAACGGCGCAATGATCTGCGCGTAATCCAGCATGGATTGGTCCTTCTGCAGTTCCGCCTTGTCCACCACAAGCTGCTGTTCTGCCGCTGCCACCGCCGCCTCTGAGGCCGCGACACTCGCCTCCGCCTCGCGGTCCTGCCCCAGCGCCGCATCCAATTCCTGTTGCGCCACGATCCCCGGCTGCGTCTTCGAAACCTCCGCGAGGCGTGCGTAGGCCAGATGCACCACGTCGTGCGCCGATTTCGCCCGCTCGAGATCTCCTCGTGCCCGCTTCAATTCCTCCTCGCTTCGCGACACGGCGGCCTTCGAGTGCTCCATCTCCGCCACCAGCTCCGGCACCTCCAGCACGGCCATGACCTGCCCCTTCTTCACGCGATCGCCGATATCTACGTTGATTCGTTTCACGTATCCGGAAACTCTCGCGTACAGATTGATCTCCTGGTACGGCCGGAAAACTCCCGCGCGATCGAAATCCGCGTTCATGTCGCCGCGCACCACCGGCACAACGGCGACGGCCACGGCATCCGCGTTGGCCGCATGCTCCGTTTTTCCGCAGCCGCAGATCACGGCTGCGCCGGCCAGCACCACGCCTGCAAAAAGCGTCGCGCTCGCTCGCCCGATCCTACGAGAACCATCATTCATGTTCACACCTCTAGAAGTGCGCTCTGTCATTGCACGAATCCGCGTTCATACGAATTGCCGCCTCGCAGCATTCGGTGATCGATTCAATGGGGGCCTGCCCGAGCGCGATCGCTCGAGCCGCGATTCATTCCAGTAATTTTGGCGAGAGGCGGCTGTTAGTTTCGGGATGCTTGCGCGGGAGGAGCACGCGAAATCGGGGAGCCGGCCAACGTAGTGACGGCCTTGCGCGCACCGCTTTCAATCGGAAGGAGGTGCCCGAACTCAAGTGGTTCAGGCAGAACGGAAACTAGACGAACAGCAGAATGTGCAACTTGAATCGCCCGACCATCGCTCTCGGCTACCCGGTGAGCCCGCGCCAGTGAACGAAGGTGAGAACCCGCCTCAAATCCCAAGCCGCTGCGTGATGCGGTCGAGAGCCAGAAAACGCCAAACAGCAGCGCGGCCGTTGCAGCCAACACGACGAATCCGTGCAGCTTGATCTGTGGCTGCTCCGCCACACCGCTCGTCCGCGATCGCTCGCGCGCAGTCGCTTGGGAAGTCCCGATTCTCAATTCTCTGTCCACGCCTATTCTTGACAATAGTTTACGATTCCACAGCGCGTCAAGGGGATGCCCTCTGCGGTGTTCGATCAGTTTCCGGTTAAAGCAGACAAATCCATTGCATCTAGGAGCGCTGTCACCCGGTCCCTGTCATTCATTGGCACCTGCCGGGAACATTGCATACTGCCAGGATCGCGTGTACGTTTTGCGACAGCCAGGAATGCGAAATCGAGATTCCGGCTCAAAACTCAGAGTTAGTTGGAAGTTGATGCGACGCTCCTATTGAGTTCTAACGTCTCGCTAGAAGCGCCTCTGGTGAGGAACCTAAATCTGGCTATGGCTTTCTCGGATACTTCTCAACCCGTACCAGAGCAGCTGCGCCAAGAGCTACGCAGTCCGGCGCTTCCGCCTCTCGCAGGTGGGATTTTGATCGGCCTCTGCGCTGCCAAGCTGCTGCTGCACATTTTCACCAGTGTGCGGCACTACGGCTACTTTCGCGACGAGCTTTATTACCTGGATATGGCCCGCCATCTCGACTGGGGTTACGTAGATAGCGCGCCGCTCGTCGCCGTGTACGCGAAGATGGCGCTGTGGATGGGGGGTTCAATGGCGGCGCTGCGTATTCTGCCAGCGCTGGCGGGTGCGGGTTTGGTGGCGATCGCTATCTTAATCGCCCGCGAGTTGGGCGGCGGGCGTTACGCCCAGTTCCTCGCCGGGCTTTGCGTCCTGCTCTGCCCAGCCATGCTCTGGTCGGACAGTCTGATGACCATGAACGCCTTCGAGCCGCTGTTCTGGATGGGCTGCATCTTCGTGGTCGCCCGGATTTTGCGCACCGGCGATTCGCGGCTGTGGCTATGGTTCGGCCTGCTAGCTGGACTTGGACTCGAGAACAAGCACTCCACGCTATTCTTCGGGTTCTCGGTGGCCGCTGCGCTGCTATTGTCGCGCCATCGACAGGAGTTGCTGAAGCCGTGGATCTGGCTGGCGCTAGCCATTGCGGCAACTCTGTTGCTGCCGAATTTAATTTGGCAGGTTCGCCATCACTTTCCGACGCTGGAAGATCTCGAGAACGTTCGCCGCGAGGGAAAAAACGTTATCCTCGGACCGCTGGCGTTCATCAAGCAGCAGATTCTCACCATCGATCCGGTGCTGTTTCTGGTGGCGCTGCTCGGGTTTGGCTGGCTCTTAAGGGAAAAGCGCTGGCGGATGCTCGGCCTGACCTTTATCATTTTCTTCGCGACCATGGAGCTCGCGCACGCCAAGGAATACTACCTATTCCCCATTTATCCCATGGTCCTAGCCGCCGGCGCGGTAGCCATCGAGCGATGGCTCGCGTCACGCGCGAGCTGGCTCAGAGCCGTCACGATCGTGGTCGTTCTTCTCGGCACCTTACCCATGCTTCCGCTCGACACTTGGATGCTTTCGCCCGAAAATTTCCTGGCCTACGCGCAAGCCATCGGGTTCAAACCGGCCAAGGACGAAGTGAACCATCAGGGACTTCTGCCGCAGCCACTCGGCGACCAATTTGGCTGGTCGGAGATGACTCGACAGGTGACAGACATCTACAACTCGCTGCCACCCGATGAGCGCGCCAGGACCGGCATCTTAACCGGCAATTATGGCGAGGCCGGCGCCATCAATCTGTTTGGTCCCAGGTTGGGCCTTCCGCGCGCCTACTCGCGACACCAAAACTACTGGTATTGGGGCCCGCCAACGGAGCATTACGAGAACTTGATTTTTCTGCAGTTCAGCCGCGAGGATGTTCAGGACAATTGCACTTCGTGGCAGGCCTTCGACCACAATGAGCGCTTCGGCATGGCCGAAGAGAATACTCCCATCTATCTCTGCCGTGGCGCGACGTTCGACTTGCAGAAAGTTTGGTGGCATTACCATCACTGGAATTAGCCGCAGGCGGTCTCCTTTCAAATTCAGTCTCGACATCGTGCAGCAAGGCGCATCGAGTGGTTCACCGGCGAAACCTCGGCTAAAATGCAGCCAACTATGTTGCGCCTCCACGCGATTCTCGAGACCTCGCTGTGCATAACCGATCTGATGCGGTCGGTCGCGTTCTACTGCGATGTGCTCGGTCTTCGCCTCATCAACGATGCCGTCTTCCCCGAAGACCGCGGCGCTGCATTTCAAGTCGGCAGCGGGCCTAGCGTCCTGCTGATCTTTCGCGCTGACGTGACCCAACTGCCCGGCGCATTACCTCCGCACGGCACCACCGGCGCCGGCCACGCCGCCTTCCGCGTCGAGCCCGATGAGCTGCCCGCCTGGCGCCAGCGCCTGCAAGAGCACGGCGTCCCCATCGAGAAGGAATTCGCTTTCGGGAACAATCCTCCCTCAATCTATTTCCGCGATCCTGACGGCAATTCCCTCGAACTCGCCGTCGCCACCATCTGGAATCTCAAATTCGACTAGCCGTCGGCAGCAATCGTGAGCGCCGACTGCCCAGGTCCGAGGTTATATACAGCCCCGCGGCAATCGTTGTAGGATTCGCGCCGCTCAACTCACGCGCCCGGCCGGCGAGCACTGAACCAGGCGCAACTGTCGACACAGGGGATATCGATGCCAGACGAAACGAAGCTTGGCCAAGACGACCAGTCTGTCTGGGATCGTGTAGCGGCAAGCCGTGAGTTCCGGGACCTCATGGCCACAAAGAAGATCTTCATCGTGCCAGCCTTCATCTTCTTCATGGTTTTCTATTTCCTGCTTCCCGTCCTGGTCGGTTACGCCCCGCGTCTCATGACCATCAAAGTCTGGGGCGACGTAAATCTCGCCTATCTGTTCGCGCTCTCGCAATTCTTCATGGCCTGGATCATCGCGGCACTCTACGTTCGCGCGGCCGATCGCTTCGACGCCCTCTCCCGCGACATCATCGAATCCGCGCAGAAAAACGACGACGAAAAAGGCGGCCAATAAATCATGTCCGCCCCGCTCGTAATGTTCCTGGTCTTCATCGCCATCACTCTGGGCATCACTTATTGGGCTTCGCGACGTTCGGCGGGCGCCACTGCCTTTTTCGCCGCGGGCCGCCAGATCAAAAGCTGGCAGAACGGAGTAGCCGTAGCCGGGGACTACATGAGCGCCGCTTCTTTTCTCGGCATCGCCGGCATCATCGCCTTCCAGGGTTACGACGGCTTCATGTTCTCCGTAGGCTGGCTGGTCGCCTATCTCACCTTGCTGCTGGTAGTCGCCGAACCGCTGCGTAACGCCGGCAAGTACACCATGGCCGACGTTCTCGCCTACCGCTTGCAGCCGCGTCCCGTGCGCGCCATGGCCGCGCTCAGCACGATTACCATTTGCACTTTCTACATGGTCGCGCAGATGGTCGGCGCCGGCGCGCTAGTAGCTCTGCTGCTCAAAGGTTCCGGCATTTCCTTCGGCACCGCAGTGATCGGAGTCGGCGTTCTGATGATCGTTTACGTCGTCTTCGGCGGGATGTTAGCCACCACGTGGGTGCAAATCGTCAAAGCCATCCTACTCACCATCGGAGCGATTCTTCTCAGTTTCCTCGTAATGTCCCACTTCCACTTCAGCCTGTATGCCTTCTTCGACGCCATCGGCCACGTCACCTATCACGATCAAGGCCGCGAAGTCGTGAAAGATTTCCTGCAACCCGGCCTGCGCTACAAGCCCCCGTACGGCCCGCTCGATCTCATTTCCCTGAGTCTCGCGCTGATTCTCGGCACCGCAGGACTCCCGCACATCCTGGTCCGCTTCTACACCGTCCCCGACGCCAAGACCGCCCGCCACAGCATCATCTGGGCCATGGCGCTCATCGGCAGCTTCTACATCATGACCACCTTCCTCGGCTTCGGCGCCGCCACCATCGTAGGCCGCGACTTCATCGCCACCCACGGCGGCAACAACATGAGCGCCCCTCTTCTCGCCCAAGCGCTTGCCGGCGACATTTTCTTCGCGTTCATCTGCGCCATCGCATTCGCCACAATTCTCGCTGTCGTCGCCGGTCTCACCATCAGCGCCACCACGTCCTTCGCCCACGATTTTTGGACTAACGTGATTCACCGCGGCGTCGAACGCAAACCCGGCGAGGAAGTGCGTGTCGCGCGCATTTCCGCGTTCGTACTCGGCGCCATCAGCATGGTCATCGCCATCCTGTTAGGACCCACCGTGAACGCAGCTTTCCTAACCTCCTTAGCCATCTGCGTCGCGGCCTCCGCCAATCTGCCGGCGATCCTGTTCTCCATTTTCTGGCCGCGATTCAATACCTCCGGAGCAGTAGCCGGCATGGCCGTAGGTCTCGTGGCTTCCATCGGACTGATTCTAGTAAGTCCCAGCCTGATGGCCATCGATCCGCCGACAGTCACCGGCAGCGCGCGCCACCTGATTCAAGCCAAAGCCTGGTTCCCACTAGAAAATCCCGGCATCGTGAGCATCCCAGTCGGTTTCCTGGCCGCAATCCTAGGCACGCTGCTTAGCCACGAGCCATCCTCGCGCCACAAATTCAACGAGCTCCTGGTCCGCTCCAATACCGGACTCGGCGCAGAGCAGGCCACCTCCGGCCACTAAGATCGTCCACGCTATTCTCAGTCTCCAATAGCTCTAGAAGGTCCGGCAAAACATCCGAGTCTTTTCCTTCGTGTGACGTCGGTCACATTTCAAAGTGACCCTTGGCACGGAGAGCGAGCCCTTTCTCGGCGCATTCTAGGTGTGTCTTGAAGTCGCCCAAGGCTCTGAAAGGGCAGTGGTTCGACCCAGCTGCACGAGGAAAAAATGTTCAAGGTCACACGCGCTGAATCTCTGGCCCCTGGGGTAAAACGGCTTGAGATCGAAGCCCCGCGGATCGCCCGAAAGCAGCAGCCCGGCCAGTTCGTAATCGTCCGCGTTTACGAAGAGGGCGAACGCATTCCTCTCACGATCGAAAAGTCCGATCCGCAGCGCGGCACAATCAGCATCGTCGTCCAAGAGGTCGGCAAGACCACGCGCCTTCTGAATCGCCTCGAGGCCGGCGACACTCTGCTCGACGTAGTCGGCCCGCTCGGCCAGGCCTCCGAAATCGAAAAGTTCGGTACGGTTGTGGTGATGGGCGGTGGTGTCGGCACGGCCATGGCGTATCCCACCGCAGCCGCGCTCAAGAAGGCGGGCAACTTCGTCGTCTGCATCGTCGGCGCCCGCGACAAAGAAAGAGTGATTCTCGAACGCGAGCTGCGCCTCGTCAGCGACGTCCTGCTCATCACTACCGATGATGGCAGCTACGGCGCCAAGGGTCTGGTCACCGATAAGCTCCGCGAGATGATTGACCGCGGCACGCACATCGACCGCGTGCTGGCCATCGGCCCCATCCCCATGATGAAAGCGGTCGCGGAAGTCACGCGGCCCAGCGCCATCCGCACAATCGTAAGCCTGAATCCCATCATGCTCGACGGCACGGGGATGTGCGGCGGTTGCCGCGTTCTGGTGGATGGCAAGAGCCAATTCGCATGCGTCGATGGCCCTGAATTCGACGCACATCTCGTGGACTTCTCCACTCTGGTTCAACGCAATGCGATGTATCGCGATGCGGAGCGCGAATCCATGGAGCGTTGCCAGCGGGAGACTGAATCTCATGCCTGAAATCGCTCCAACCAAGCACGCCACATTGCCTCTTCGCGAGCGCATGAAGATTCCGCGGCAGCACATGCTCGAGCAGCCCGCCCTCGAACGCGCCGCCAATTTCAAAGAAGTCAATCTCGGCTACACCACGGAGCTCGCGTCGCGCGAAGCACAACGCTGCCTCTACTGCCAGAAGCCCACTTGCATGACGCATTGCCCCGTCGGCGTCAAAGTCCAGGAATTCGTAGATTTGATCATCGCCGGCGATTTCGCTGCGGCTGCAGCGAAAATCCGCGAAGATAATGTGCTCCCCGCCATCACCGGCCGCGTCTGCCCGCAGGAAGATCACTGCGAGGGTGCTTGCGTCCTAACGAAGAAGGGCGAATCGCTCGGCATCGGCTACCTCGAACGCTTCGTCGCCGACTACGAGCAGAGCACGGGAATCGTCCACATGCCCACCGTCCCGCCTACGGGCAAACGAGTGGCCGTCGTGGGCAGCGGGCCAGCCGGTCTCACGGTTGCAGGCGATCTAGTCCAGAGGGGACACGCTGTCCGCGTATTCGAGGCGCTGCACGAACTCGGTGGTGTTTTGACTTATGGCATTCCCGAATTCCGTCTTCCCAAAAACATCATCAAGCAGCAGATCGATTATCTGCGCGCCACCGGCGTCGAATTCGAAACCAACGTAGTCGTCGGTAAGACCGTCACCATCGACGAGCTGATGCAAGAAGAAGGCTACGATGCCGTTTTCATCGGCACTGGCGCCGGCGCTCCTCTTTTCATGAATATTCCCGGCGAACATCTGAATGGCGTCTATTCCGCCAACGAATTCCTGACCCGCGTAAATTTGATGAAGGCCTACAAGTTTCCCGACTACGATGAGCCCATCGTCTCGGTGCGCGGCAAGGACGTCGCGGTAATCGGCGGCGGCAACACCGCTCTCGACGCCATCCGCACCGCGCTCCGCCTCGGCGCACGCAAAGCCTACGTCATCTACCGGCGCAGCAAAGCGGAAATGCCCGCGCGCGCCGAAGAAGTCCGCCATGCCCGCCAGGAAGGCATCGACTTCCAACTGCTCACCAATCCCATCGAGTTTCTCTCGGATGGCAACGGCTGGCTCGGCGGCATGCGCTGCGTGCGCATGGAGCTTGGTGAACCCGATGCCTCGGGACGAAGGCGCCCGGTCCCCATCGCAGGATCAGAGTTCGATCTGCCGGTATCAGTCGCAATCATCTCCGTCGGCACCAGCGCCAATCCCGTGATCCAAAGAAGTTCGCCGGGCTTAGCCACGGATAAGCGCGGTTACATCCAAGCCGACCCGGAAACGCAGCGCACGTCGCGCAAAGGCGTATTCGCCGGCGGCGATATCGTGACCGGAAGCGCCACCGTGATTCTCGCGATGGGTGCAGGCAGGCGCGCCGCGCAATCGATTCATGAGTATTTGATGAACGGCTAGTGGCAGGGCTGGTTCCTCCACAAAGCCGCTGAGTTTGAAGAAACAGAAGTTCGAGTTCAAAGAAGGGGGAGGTGGCAAATGGGCGCAAGCCTACATGTTTCAACATACGATCCGCTGCACGAAGTTCCGGAGCGCTGCAACGTTTGCTGGTCGAACGCGCCGATCTTCTACTATGAGTGGCTAACTCATACCGAAGAGAGCGGCCGCCAGGCAACCGAAGGCTTCTGCTGCTTCGAGTGCGCCGCCGAGCTTCTGAAGAAAATGAAGCACAGCGAAGCTCACGAATGGGCCGAAGAGGAAGCAGCCCTGGAAGTCGATGAGGCCGATCTGACCGGTATGCGCGAGCACAGACTCACTGCCTTCGCCGCCACCGAATGACGCGCGCGTTCGGCGCCTTTCTGGCAACGCGAACGCTTTGTCAGGGCGCGACTTCAGTCGTGCCGCAAAGGCCGCCAAGCGAATACGGCTTTAGCCGCTGAGGGAGAGCTAACGCCACCACGGCGAAGCGTCCCTTGCCGTTGCTTCGCCATCACGATAAAATTTCCGCGATCACAAAAGGCGATGGAGTTCGCCTGAACCGTCCCACAAGGACTGATGACTCCTGCGTGCCGCCAGGCGCTCAGGAGTTTTTTGTTGCAGCGCACGCGGCCGGGAAAGTGGAGCAACTGTGCGTATCGTGCTTCTGATTGCATTTGGCGCCACGGGAACGCTGGCGCGCTACGGCCTCGACGGCTGGATTCAGTATCGCGTGGGCGCGCGCTTCCCTGCTGGAACGCTGGCGATCAATCTGCTCGGCTGTCTCCTTCTCGGCGTCATCGGCGAGTTCAGCCTAAATCACATTTCCGTTCCCCCCGATTGGCGCATTGGGCTCACCATCGGACTGATGGGCGGCTTCACCACTTTCTCCACATTCGGCTGGGACACCGTGCGCATGTTGAATGACGGCGAGTGGCTGAAAGCGATTGTTTATGTGGGTGCAAGCGTCCTCGGCGGCATCATCTGCATGATCGCCGGCATGCGGCTCGGCAACGCTCTTTAGGAGATTCCCATGGAACACGAGCGATTCGAAGGCGAGCGAACGCTGATGCGCATCCACATCGGCGAATCCGACAAATGGCACGGCCGGCCGCTCTACGAAATACTCGTGGAATTTTTCCGCAAGGAAGGATTGAGCGGCGCCACGGTCCTGCGCGGCGTGGGCGGCTACGGCTCCACAAGCCGCATCCACTCGGACAAGATTCTACGCTTGTCCCAGGATCTGCCCATCGTAGTCGAAGTGGTCGAAGACACCGAACGCGTCGAGCGCATTCTCCCAAGCCTCGATGAGATGATCGGCGGCGGCCTCGTCACCCTAGAAAAGGTCCGCGTAATCCTCTACCGCGCCCACAGCAAATGAATGACTACTCCTCGCAGCGAAGCTTTGTAAGGGCATGGCTTCAGCCGTGCCGCTAGTGCCACAAAATCAATACGGCTTTAGCCGCTGAGGTTCGTCTTATCGCGTTCTCACGGACAATTGGTAACATCACAGACCCTCCCGACGGTTTTCCTGGAATTCGAAGCATTCATTCGACCAGAGCATAGCCATCTGCGCACCGGCCGCGCGCTTCGTACAGCTCAGGTCTAGTAGGACTAGTCCCCGTCACTCCCGCGCCATTATTTTCACAAATTCCCCGGAAGCATTTTCGGCCGCACTGGTGTATAGTCCCCGCCGCTCGGTCGCTGAGGCCCGTAATTCCACCCCGCTCCACGTACCGTGCGATGAATCGGTTCGTCCACAACTTCATGACGCTGAGTCCACCGGACTATTGAGGCCCGCATCGACACGATCGAGTTTTGATTGAGGAGGAATTTGAAATGCATCGCATTGGCAAACACGCGATTTTTTCTTTTGTCGCCGCAGCGATTTTGGTTCTTACGTTTTCCGGCAGCGCCTCTGCCCAGACCACCACTGTCACCGGCACTCTGAACGACGGCGCGACCTACCAGATCGATGTTCCCGCGAACTGGAACGGCATTCTGTTTCTCTATAGCCACGGTTACGTGGTTCCGGGCAGCGCGAATCCCGCGCAGGACGTCGGCGATCCCGCCACCGGCGCGTTCATGCTCGCCAGCGGCTTCGCTCTCGCCGGTTCATCTTACGCGACCACTGGCTGGGCCATTCACGAAGCGCTGCCCGATCAAATCGCCGTTCTCGATGCCTTCGCGCAGCAATTCGGCACGCCCGCCAAGACCATCGCCTGGGGACACTCGCTCGGCGGCATCATCACCGCCGGCCTCATCCAGAATTATCCCGACCGCTTCGACGCCGCGCTGCCGATGTGCGGCGTGCTCGCCGGCGGCGTAGCCACCTGGAACGCCGCGCTAGACGCCGAATTCGTGTTTTCGACGCTGGTCGCGCCCGGCCAAGGGCTGCAGCTAGTGAACATCACCGATCCGCAAGGGAATCTAACGATTGCAGAAGAAGCGCTCGCTGCCGCGGCCGCTACTCCGCAGGGCCAAGCGCGAATAGCGCTCGCTGCCGCGATGGGCGACACGCCTGGCTGGTTCACTCCCACATCTCCGAAACCAGGCCGTCTCGATTTCGCCGACCAACTGGCAAACCAGATCGAATGGGACGGCGAAGTTGATTTTCCGTTCGTCTTCGCCTTCCGCGCCGAACTCGAAGCCCGCGCCGGCGGGAATCCTTCCTGGAACACCGGCGTGGATTACCGCATCCAGTTGCTGCTCTCGCCGAATTTCCTCGAAGTGCTCGCGCTTTATCAGGCGGCCGGGCTCGATTTGAACGCCGACTTGAACACTCTCAACGCCACGCAGCGCATCTCCGCCGATCCCGCGGCTGTGCAGTACCTCTCCCAGAACATCATCTTCAACGGCCAGATCGGCATTCCGGTACTGACCATGCACACCGTCGGCGACGGCCTCGTGATCAACGAGAACGAAACCGCCTACGCGAAGGTTGTCGCCGAAGCGCATAACTCGAAGCTGCTGCGCCAAACCTTCGTCAACCGCGCGGGTCATTGCGCCTTCACGCCCGCGGAAACCATCACGGCGGTCGGCACGCTACTAAATCGTCTCGAGAGCGGGACATGGGAGCCGATCATTCCCAGAGTTCTCAATTCGGAAGCTGCCTCTCTCGGTCCGGACTTCAACATCTTCGAGACTTCGGCCGGCATCGTCCCGGTTGCGCCCGAGTTCATTCCGTTTATCTCCGGGCCGTACCCGCGTCCGTTCGACGCGCTCACCGGCTCGTGCCGCATCGCGTTCCTCTGCCACTAAATCGCAATCGGCTCGCTCTCTCCGCGCACAGCAGAGCGAACGAGCCGGGCAACGATCGACCAAGCCCCGAGGCGCCCGCCTCGGGGCTTTTTTATTGGGTCAGCGCTTCTGGCGCTTGAACATGCTCACTGCGTGATTCTGTCATGGTGCTAAAATTCAAACGATTCCTGCCATGATCGAACGGATTCGATGCGCGCTGAGTTCGATGATTTCGAAGCGAAGCACGCGACTCGCTATTCTTGCTCTCCTTTCGCTCGCGCTGGCTGCGGCTGGCGCGTCCTTTCCTCAACCACAAGTTGCCGGCAATGGGCTCGAGCCGATCCGCCACTATATCGCGACCGGCTCGGACCATCTCACGCGCTCACTCGACAATTGCGAGACATTTGCTGATCCAAAACTCGCCGGGCACCCGACGCTCTATCTTCCTTTCGATTATCCCGAGACTGCCGCGGTGAAACAGCTCCCCGTGAAGTGCGGCGTGCAAGTCGCGCATTTGCCGCGAGTGATTCACGGGCCCGGCGAGGTCGATTCAGCGCGGATCAATCCGCCCGGGTTGCTCTATCTGCCGAACAAGTACGTTGTGCCAGGCGGGCGATTCAACGAGATGTATGGCTGGGACAGCTACTTCATCATTCGCGGCCTGATCGAGGATGGGCGCATCGATCTCGCGCGCGGAATGGTTGATAACTTTCTGTTTGAAGTGGCGTACTACGGAAGCGTGCTGAACGCGAACCGAACTTATTATTTGACGCGATCGCAGCCGCCGTTTCTGGCTGCCATGATCCTGGCGGTGAATGGCGCCCAAAGGAAGGCCGGGCACGGAGATCGCGAATGGCTCTTCAGAGCCATGGCGGACGAAAGGCGTAACGATCAGCTGTGGTCGCGCGGCGAACATTTGGCCGGCGACACCGGGCTTTCGCGCTATTACGATTTTGGCGAAGGCCCCGCGCCGGAAAGCATTCAGGATGAATCGGGCTATTACGCGAAAGTTGCGGGATTCTTTCTGTCGCATCCGGAGCTTGATCATGGCTTTGTCGTGCGGTCCACGGCGGAGCAGCGGGCGAATCACGAAATCGGGCCGGCGTATGACGTTCCGACATGCGACCCGGCCGACAAGGAGCGGCGGGGCTGCGATCCTTCGGGGCACGTTCGTTTGGCAGCGGAGTATTACAAAGCCGACCGCGCCATGCGCGAATCGGGATTTGATATTTCCTTCCGCTTCGGGCCTTACGGCGCAGAGACGGATCACTTTGCGCCCGTATGCTTGAACAGCTTGATTTACGCGGAGGAAATCGATGCTGCGCAAATCAACGAAACTCTGGGGCGCAAGGACGCTGCGGCCGGACTTCGTCACGCTGCGGCGGAGCGGAAGAAGCGGATTCAGAAATATTTGTGGGACGCGCAGCGCGGAATGTTTTTCGATTATAACTTCACGACCAAGACGCGCTCGTCTTACGAATACCTCACGACTTTCTATCCGCTCTGGGCCGGCGTCGCGACGCCGGAGCAAGCGCGGGCTGTGGACGCAAATTTGAAGCTGTTCGAGCAGCCGGGCGGCTTGGCGATGAGCCGCAACGAGAGCGGTGTGCAGTGGGATTATCCCTACGAGTGGGCGCCGACGGTGTTGATCGCCGTCGAAGGCTTGCGGCGCTACGGATTCAATGACGACGCCGATCGCATTTCGTATGAGTTCCTTTCTACCGTGGCGGAGAATTTCCGCCGCGATGGCACAATTCGCGAAAAATATAACGCAGTCACGAAGTCATCGGAAGCAGCAGTAAGCGCCGGATACAAGGAGAACGTCGTCGGCTTCGGTTGGACCAACGGCGTTTTCCTATGCCTGCTGCGCGCGCTACCGAAGGAGATGGCCGACCGACTGGCGAAATCCCAATTCCAAGCCCGTCATCCCATCGCCCTCACTCGCTAGCCAACAACGCTGCTACCAAATTCGCAAGCTCGCTCTCCCGCTGCACCACTCCGCGATCGCGAGAAGCAGCATCGCCCGCAGTGAGTCGCGCGAGCTGCGCCGCCAAATTCCGAATCGCCACGTCCTGCTGCACGTAAACTCGATCGGTCGGCGCAATCGCCTCCCATTGCGACTTGTTGCGCTTCAAGGGCCAGCGAACTTCCTCGTCGTGCCGCTCAAGTCGGAATGTCCCGCCCGAAATCGACCCCACAGACGATACTTGCAAATAAGCCCAGCCGTGGTCGCGCTTGATTTCCAGCCGGCTTACGTTCAGCTGCGTGACGATCACGATCGGCAGCGGAATCTTCAGCGCGTCATCAGCACTTAAGGCATTTGCCGATGCAACCGCCAATTGTGAAATGCTCGAGTTCACTTCCTCGCGCGTAGGCGCCTTTTTCACTGCCGCAACGACGATGCTCGACGGGAAGGCCAGCGCCGCCGATTCGCCGCGTGATTCGGCTGCCGGTTGCCCCGCGTACGTCGCGGCAGGTTCCTCTGGCTCTGTTGCCGCTGCATGCGCAGCCGCTACCTCCACGACGCCGCCCGAATCGATCCGGTAGCGGTAAAAGCGCGGCGTTCCCCGCGAGCGCCAGTACGGGCCTTCGTAATCCTGCTCTTCGAGCCCGCTTCTCACCATGCTGTAAAAACTGTGCTGCGATGCGTTGACGACAATGCCCACGTGCCCCGGCCAAACAATCAAATCGCCGGCATGCGGCGATTTCACGCGCGCAAATCTCTCGGCCCCGGCATAAAGGTCGAACGAGCTCTGGTACGGATAATCAAACCCGGCGCTCTGATAGATCTGATGAATCAAGTGCGAGCAGTCGTGCGCGCCGGCTGCCTGTTGCAGCTTCCATGCGGTTTTGACGATCGCGCGCCCCTGTTTCTCGCTCAGCAGGCGCGATCCGGCTACCGGATCCTCCGAAAATGCCGCCGATTGCGCCGCTAGCGGCGCGAATGCGGCGACCCACACGCATGCGAGAAGCGCAGCGAGCCCGTGAGCCCGCTTCTTACGCCACTCGAATCTCGTCTTTAGCCACCGCATCGGCAATCGGCTTCCGGCGCCTTTCTCAACAACACGCGCGATCTTCCAAGGAAAACATCCGGGACCGCAGCGGGCAATGGACCGTGCGCTCAGCAGTAACTGTCCGATAGGCCGGGTATTACCGGGGCGGCGAGGATGCTGCGCGATCCCCCGCGAGCCGAAATCAGCTCAAAAAAATGTGTGTTTTTTCCCGATTAGAACGGTACCGCATCGTTTGTTTTCTTTGAGTTACGCCCGTGTCTAATAATTTCCTTCCCGATTAGAAATCGACGACGGCTTAGGCTGCAATCTAGCTCAGGTCTTTGGACCTGAGGCCGTTGCCTTCGAATTCGAATCCAATTTCCAATTCACACCAAAGTGCCTCACCTCTATCCTTCGGCCCCGGCGAGGGGCCTCAGGATAAAATGAGGTGAGCTACATTATTTGGCTAGTCCGCGCACACGTCTGGCGAGCTCAGGTGAGCCAGCCCCGCGCTTAAGGACTGCTGACAACCAGATCCGGTATAGCGTGGAAGTAATAGTGAGTCAAGAGTACTTCCGTACTAATTTTGAGCCACGGGAGGGGACTCCGAGGGATTTGAGCCGCGGAAGAGTCAAATGCGGGCACCCGAGTAAGCGGTTCTTACGGTGAATGACGCGCCACGCGGCTTTTGGCGCGGGTACACAACAGAACCGATTACGCGAAGTGGCGGCGCAAGACGCAATTCGTGGCCATACGGAGGCCGAGGCCGGGCGCAGCCCTTCGAAGCTCAGGGTAAACAAGCGGCGCCCCTACCACCGGGAAGGCAACGGCGGGGGCCGAATTCCCCACCCTCCTTGGGCCACCCATGAAGGGTAAGGGCTCACTCCTGAAGCACGGCGCCGCCGAAGACCGGCCGGCCGCCCAGGGAGGTGTAGAAGGCATAGATCGCTATCGCGGCCATGAGCAGAATCCCGGCCAGGCTCATGCCTGCGTACCAGGAGGACATTTGGGTGGTTAGTGGAAAGCTCCCCAGGATATCGTTGAAGACGCCCGCGGCCACCACAGCCAGCAAGCCGAAGCGGATCAATAGAAACACAGTCAGGGCGTTGGTGATCAGCCCGGACACCAAGACAACGGGAGCATAATCAGCTTGATTCCCCATCGTATAGAACATTGCGGTCACAACAACGTATACGATCGCTGCCGCCCACTGCTTGCGCAGCAAGGCCCTGAGTAGGAACAGAAAAAACAGGAACAGAAGCGAGATAAAAAGCTCCAGGATCACTCTGGTCGATATCGAAGCGATGATGGTATGCGCGCCCAGAAACTGCCAGTGAGGACCCGAATATGGCTGTGGGGGAGGATGGCCGAACCAGGAGGGAACAAACCACCCAAGTCGTACGAGAACGATCGAGAAAGATCCCAAAAGACATCCGGCCAGAACATCGCGCCCCACCAGTGGATCCCGAAATCCTCCTGCCATTAAGCGGCTCCAAGAGACCAGCGTAGCGGGCCAGCGGCGGCGCACATAGGGCTCGACGGCAACGTAGAAAACCCAGCAGAGACAGGAGAACAGAAGACCAAAGCTCAAGAACTGGATGAAGAGCACGAATTCGTAGAGAGTCGGGACGTGATGCGCCCCGCAAAGCCACGCCACCCCCCAGGCCGCAAAAACAACAACTGCCAGACGAAAAGCGGCACGGCGATCACCCCGGCCCAGTCGAAGGTTCCGTCGCACGAGCATCAGGCCGGTGGCCAGGAGCGAAAGCGACAGAACGACGAAAAACACCGAAGTTGCTAGTTCGGCGGAGCCCGGTTGGTTTGGCTGCATGCGTTCGGGGCGCGTCCAGGGGCCAATCAACTCGAAGTAAACGGGCCTGCCGCGGTAGGCCGCAGCCTCAATGCGCATGGGGATGTCAGGACGCTCGGCCAGCGAGCCTGTCCACGCCGCGCGCACGTCACCATAAACAGGAGGCGTCCACGAGGATTGCGCAGACGGCCACTTGGACGGGTCGAGCCCCGCGGCAGAGAACAGCGGCGCCCAGTCCGGTGACTGCGAAGCGCTTCCCGGCTCCTCAACCTGCGGAGGAACTGCGATGAATTCTGTAAGACGGCCGAGTGGATTGAGCTTGACCAACGTCATCCCGGAGATATCCAGCGGCGGGTCGTTTGTCCATACGGTCTGGAACATAGGTGCGTCCGGGCTCGAGCCATACGACTCGAGCGGCCGCGGGCTGCCGCGATACCAAAAGACGAACGCGCCGGTTACGAGGTTGTTCCAGCGCGTCTTCGCCTTGTCGTGAGCGTCGATATAACGCAGAAACCCTATCCCCTCGTAGAATCCCATCGCGGTGTCTGCCGGCCGCTCGGAGTAGCCAACGCTCTGCAGAATATCCCGGGCGCGCTCGGCAAGAGCTTCGGGCGGTTTTTCGAGCGGCACGCGGCGGTAGAGCTTGGCCTGCGCGCTTAACAGAATCGACGCGGCGACTGACACGATCACTCCCGCCAGCAAAAGCCAGGCGACCACTGGACGCAGGCCTTCGGTTTCCCCGGATGCCGCGACCATTTCAGGCGACGGCGTTTCACCTGCGGCCAGCGCTGCGGCGAGCGGATCGCCGCCCGGCAATGCGGCTGCAACTTGCAGCGCCGAAGCGGGACGCTTGGCAGGATCTTTTTCCAGGCAGCGCAGGATGACTCGTTCGACCAGCGGGTCAATATCCTTGACGATCTGCGAGGGATGGGTCGGCGCGCTCTTATCGCGCAGGCGAGCCATCTCTCCGAAGGAGGATGCGTCGAAAGGGCGCTTGCCGGTGAATATTTCGTAGAGCACGAGACCGAGCGAGTACAGATCGCTTTTGGGCGTAACGTCGCCGCCCGCGAATTGTTCGGGCGACATGTAGGCGGGAGTGCCGGCGCGCGCGTCGGCACCTTCGATATCGGCGGCCAGCCCGGCGAGACCGAAATCGGTGATGCGCACGCGGCCGCGTCCATCGAGCATGATGTTCGCGGGCTTCAGATCACGGTGAATGATGCCGTGTTCGTGGGCGGCCGCGAGGCCGGCACACATTTGCCGCGCGATTTCGACAGCCTTGTCGGGCGGCAACCGGCCGATGCGGCGCATCAACGAAGCGAGATCTTCGCCGTCCACGAATTCCATGGTGAGGAACGTGTGGGTGATGGTTTTGCCGGCGTCAGCGGTCTCGCTGATTTCGCCGATATCGAAGACGCGGCAGACGTTCGGGTGCGAAACCTGGCGCGCCAGACGAACTTCGCGCGTAAAGCGCTCGCGCGCTTCTTCGGTCTGTGCCAGCGAGCGCGGTAGAAATTTCAGCGCCACCGTTTGGCCGAGCTTCAAGTCTTCGGCGCGATAGACTTCGCCCATGCCGCCTTTGCCCAGCGGCGAGACGATGCGGTAACGCTCGGCGAGGGTGGTTCCGGGAACGTAACGCGCTTCGTAGCCGGAGAAAGAGGAACTCCTGCCGCTGGAAGAGGATTCGCGCTTGGGCGAAGGTACCAGCGGCGTGCCGAAGATAGGCTGAGCCGCATCAAGGCTCAGCGTGGGCGTAGAACCGAAATCCACCGCGCTGCCGCAGGAAGGGCAAAAGCGCGCTGCGCCGGGAACCTCGCTTCCGCAGGCGGGGCAGTTCATGATTGCGCGGGAGTATAGCACTGGCCGCAGAAAAGCCTCGACTCGGTGCTGCGGGCATGCCCGCTTGTTGCGTGAGCCAGGCTAGCGGAGCGATGAAGCTTTCTGCTCCAGATGGGTGATCGCTGCGATGCCTCGATCGGGGATGAACCGACCTCGGACGTTCGCTACGAAATGATTCAGCGTTCGGGCAAGATTGAGATCATTTGGCAGGGCTGGCCGCCGGTGGCGCATTTTTCACGAATTTATCGAACCACGTGAGCATTTCCCAGAGTACGTCCTCGATTGATTCGCGGGCGGAGTAGCCGTGCGCTTCGTCCGGCAGTGTGACATAGCGCACCGAACCTCCGTTCCCTTTGATCGCGCGGTACATGCGATCGGATTGCATCGGAAACGTGCCGGAATTGTTGTCTGCTTCGCCGTGGATCAGCAGAAGCGGCGCTTTGATTTTGTCCGCGAACATGAACGGCGAAACTTTGACGTACATGTCCGGGGCCTGCCAAAGAGTCCGGCGTTCGCTCTGAAATCCAAAGGGAGTGAGAGTGCGGTTATACGCGCCGCTGCGGGCGATTCCGGCGCGGAACAAATCGGAGTGCGCCAGCAAATTCGCGGTCATGAACGCGCCGTAGCTGTGCCCTCCAACGCCGACGCGATTCGGATCAATCACGCCCATTTCTGCCGCTTTGTCGATTGCTGCTTTGGCGCTCGAGGTGATTTGCTCAATGTAAGTATTGTTGACGGTCTCTGGATTGCCGACCACCGGCATGGAGACGCTGTCCAGCACGACGTAGCCATCCAGCAGGAAAAATAGCGGCGATGGGCCCAGGATGGTTGTGAAATGGTAAGGAGAACCGCTGACCTGCCCGGCGACCGTGGGATCTGTGAATTCCAGGGGATAGGCCCAAACGACTGCGGGGCGGCGCTCCCCCTGTTTATAGCCGGGAGGCAAATAGACGGTCATCGAGAGGTCCACGCCGTCCGCGCGTTTGAATGTGACTAGTTGCTTTTTGATGGCGCGCAGCTCGGGAGCTGGATCGGTGAAATGAGTGACGGCGGTGACTTGAGTGAGCGAACCCGGGTCGGCGAAATTGCCGTTAAACTGCACGGAATCGCGGATGAAGAAATTGGGCGTGTCCTGAGGAGACTCGCGCCGAGTGAGCAGTTTCGTGCCGCCCGTGGATAACATGGCCACGATTTCCTCGTACTCTTTCGCCTCACCCTGAAAGATGCGCTTCACTTCCATCGTGTTGAGGTCCAGGCGATCGAGGAACGGGCGATTTCCGTCGGCGGAAGCTCCCTCGCCCATCAAGAAAATGTAACTGCTCTGCCGCATCACGGCGCTGTGGCCGTTCGTGAGCGGCCACAACACCGGCTCACCGGGATCGTGGTATCGGTCCTGTGTGCTGAGATCCCACACCAGCGTTTTTTCGTCGGGCTTGTCGGCATGGAAAATCCAGTATCGATCGGGCGTGGGTTGGGGGTTGAAAAACCATGCGCGCCAGCGGAGAGTATCGCGGTCATAGTCGCGCAAGATGGCGAGGTCGCCGCTTTCTCCGAATGAAATACCTGCGAAGCGCTTCTCGACACGAGCTAGTTCGATTGGGCCGCCGGTGAACGGCTCGTGAATCCACATCACCTTGTCGCGCTCTTTCACTTGTTTCTTGGGATCGCCGTCGTCGAGGGCCTCGGCCCAAACGAGCGTCGCGGGCTGGTTCGGATGCCAATCGACATCGCGCGGGCCGGTGGGAACTCCGCCGATGGGAACGTTTTCTTGTACAGGGAGGCTGGCCACTTTGTAAACGACGCTGCCGGAGAGGTCCCAGACTTCGACGTCGCGCGGAAAGAGCTCGGCGGGAACGATGTACGAGTACGGGCGATGAATGCGCGCGACCAGGACGTGAATTCCGTCGGGCGCGGGGTCAGCGGTGAGGAAAATTGCGGGCGCGCCAACATTTGTGATTTTGCCGGACTGGCTGTCAATTACCACGAGTTGCGATGTGGCGTAGTAGTCGAATAACTTGGCGTCGAATTCATTTTCGAGAAGATCTTCAAACGTCGGGACCGGGGCTGCTTTGCCGAAACTTTCTTGCACCCTCGGACCGGCGGGAACTAAAGGCGGTTGCGGAGCTGCGCCGCGCCCGCGCGGAATGATCTGGCACAGCAGTGATTTGCCTTCCGGCATCCAATGGCAGGGCAAGTTCTCTTCCGATGGATCCGCTGGAGTGAGCGCCGCGTTCAGCTTGATGCCGGGAATGGCGGCTGCTTTACTGGTCCTGGCATCGGCGAGCCAAAGCTCGACGCCGGAATCCGTGGCGTGGGTGAAAGCGATTCTGTGACCGTCGGGGGACCAGGACGGATGCGAGACGTAGAAATCCGCAGGCACATCAATCTTCACTTCATTCCCGTCTTTGACGTTTTTCAAAATCAGGTTGTTGAATCGCGGCGCGTTGTGCGGCCCATTTGTTGCGATGTCGATGCGCAGGCCGGCGAGTCTTGCAAAAGGCTGCGCGAGAGTGGCGATCGGCGGGTAGAAGACCGGCGAGTAGAGCAAAACGATGTCACGAGCGCGGCCGACGCTCGCTCGGGGAGTCAGCGGAGCGTTCAAGACTTTGAGAATCGCTTCCGGTGGCTTTTGGTAAGTGTCCTGCGCGCGCGTTCCGCCGGCTAGTGTTAGCAACGCTGACGCCGCCAATCCTAGGATCGCGCTCGGCCAGATCGATCTGCGCGTAAGTCTGGATGTGCTTCGGTGTTTGCTCACGATCGCGCCCCCTGCTTCGCTCGCGGATTGTACCTCAAGGAATAGTATTCAGGTTGATGACTGCTGCGCGGCAGGTGGCTGATTCCAGCGGCGAGCCAATCACTTGCGATTACGCGATGGATTCGATGCGGCGATCGGGGATGAACCAGATTAGGGCGATGAGTACGTAGACGGCGATGGCCAGCCACGGACGGACGAAGGCCAGGGCGATGCCCACGAAATAGAGTAGCAGCGAGATTTTTCCTTTCAGATCGCGGCCTATGGCGCGGGCCAGTTTGGAGTGTGCACCGTTGACGGCGATGATAGAGCGCTGCAGCCAGACGTAGGCAATTGCGGACATGGCCAGCACTACTCCGTAAGCCGCCGTGGGCGTGGAGGCGAAATGGGTTTCGTCGATCCAGCGGATCACGAACGGAATTAGCGACATCCAGAATAAAAGAAAGAGATTGGCCCACAGCACCGTGCCGTTGATGCGTTCGGTGGCGTGCAGCATGTGGTGATGGTTGTTCCAGAAGATGCCCACGTTGGCGAAGCTGAGCGCGTAAGTGAGAAGGATCGGTGCGCTGGCGGCCAACGCTGCGAGACCCGGGCCCGACGGAACTTTTATCTCCAGCACCATGATGGTGATGATTATGGCGATGACTCCATCGGTGAAAGCTTCGAGACGTTGCTTGCCCATCGCTGTCCTTTGGATTCTCGGGATGAGGCGGTGTCTGTATCACAGCGTCGATTATTTTGCCAGCGGGAGGAGGGCTGAAAAGCGGGGCCGAAGGGCGCGAGCTCCTGCAAGCGCCGCCGCTGCGACTGACGATTTGCTTGGGAATTGATTTTCTCCTGCGGAGGGAAGTTGTTGGGATACTCTCCGGTCACAAATTGATACACTGGACCCACCTAAATCCTGTAACCCACTGAAACAAAGCGAGTTCCTAGATTTTTCAAGAGTGTACCCTTTTGGACTCTATGTTGCAATCTTCTGCGCACCCCGAGGCAATCGGCCTCACACAAGGAGATCTAGGATGAACGTGAAGAAAGCAATCATCGTCGCGATTTTGGGAGTGGTGGCAATTCCAGCGGTGGCGAGCGCCAATGCGCGACATAACGATGATCGTGAGACTTCGTCGAAGAATCAAACTCAGGTGTTTGCGACTCAGATTGACGCCGAAACTCAAGATCAGATGGCTTCGACCGAGATTAAGAGCCAGGAAGCTGCCGAGAACGCTGCGCATCACGTGGTGGCAGCCAAGACGCACCCGTTCTTCAAGTTCTTGTTCGGCAAGTAGTTCGAATCGCGTGGACGCCTGAGCCTGAAGGGCTGCCCGCCCGGCCTTGGGTCTACGCTAGCTGCGCCTCGGAATTCAACCGGACGAATTGGCCAGGCAGTTCGTTCACTCTCCCTCGCTTCGAATCCGCAATCAGCACGGCTAGCCCGGATGAGTGAGTTTCTCCGGAGTCTCGACTTCGCCGGGCGCGAAATCCTCATCGTCTCTGCTCAAGAATCTCTCAATCGTTGCGAACATCTCACTGGTGCGAATCGGTTTCGCAATGTACGCATCCATGCCTGCCGAAAGGTAGCGGGCTTCATCGCCGGCAAGAGCGTGTGCGGTCATGGCGATGATTGGAGTGTGCCGGCCGGAAGGGCGTTCGACCTCGCGAATTGCGGCGGTAGCCTCGAGACCTCCCATCACTGGCATCTGGATATCCATCAGCACCAAATCGAAGTCCTCTTTCTCGAACGCTTCGAGTGCTTGCCGGCCATCGCCAGCAACCGAAACAACGTAGCCGCGTTTTTCGAGCAGACGCAGCGCCAGCGTTTGATTTACGGCGTTGTCTTCCGCCAGGAGGATGCGCGAACGGTTCCGCGCCTCGCGCAAAGAATGCCGCGTGACCAATGGTTCTTTCTTGGCGACCAATTCCAACACGAGGCAAATTGCTTGCAGCAGCTCACCCTGACGAATCGGCTTCACAAGGTAGGCGGAAATTCCTAGTTCCCGGCAGCGCGCGGCGTCGCCCAAATGCCCGGCGGAGGTGAGCATCATAATCGTGGCGCCGACCAAGTCTGGATCCTTTTTGATGAGTTCCGCGAGCGTGAAGCCGTCCATCTCCGGCATCTGTCCATCCAACAGGATCAAGGGAAACGGACGGCCGGTGCTTTTTGCGATTTCGAGCGCCTGCAACGCGGCTCGGCCACCCTCGACCGCTGTGGGTTTCAGGCCCCAACGATTTAGCATGCCGGTTAGCACAGTGCGGTTCGTGAGGTTGTCGTCCACAATGAGCGCGTGCAGATCGCGCAACTGTTCGGGGTGAACAGATTGCTTGTCCGCGCGCAGCGCAGAACGCAGAGGAGGAGCTTCCTGCACGGCCAGCCTTAGCGTGAAATGAAAAGTGCTGCCGTGGCCCGTCTGACTCTCCACCCAGATCGCTCCGCCCATGGACTTCACGAGTCTCGAGCAAATCGTCAGCCCCAATCCCGTGCCGCCGTACTTGCGGGCCATCGAACCATCGGCTTGCGAGAATGGTCCGAAGATTATTTGTTGCTTGTCGGCGGGAACGCCGACGCCGGAGTCCTTCACCACAAAATGCAAACAAGCGATGGAGGCGTCGAGCGATTCCTGCTGGACAGTAACGAAGACCTCGCCGTGCTCTGTGAACTTGATGGCATTGCCGACCAAATTGATGACAATTTGGCGGATGCGGCCGGGATCGCCGGCGAAGGCTTCCGGAACGTCCGATTGAACGTCGTAGATCAATTCCAAACCCTTCTGGCAAGCGCGAACGCCGAGCGCCTTCATGGTTTCGCCCAGGCTTTCGCGCAGGTCAAAGGGGATGTGCTCGAGCTCGAGTCTTCCCGCTTCAATCCGGGAGAAATCCAAAACGTCGTTGATGATCGTGAGCAAAGACTCGCCTGACAGGCGTACGAGGCCCAGACTATCGCGCTGCTCGGGAGTAAGCTCCGTATCTAGAACCAACTCGGTCATACCCAGAATGCCGTTCATGGGCGTGCGAATCTCGTGGCTCATGGTGGCCAGGAATTCGCTCTTGGCGCGATTGGCGGCTTCGGCCGCTTCCTTCGCCTTTATCATTTCCGCTTCGGCCAGCTTTCGTTCGGTGATGTCACTATTGACGCCGATAACGCGCTGGACCTCGCCGCTGGGAGCACGGAACGCTGCGCCGTGCGCCTCGATGAAGCGAATCTCGCCCGAGGGCCATACCACACGAAACTCGCTGCTGAATTCCCCTTTCGCGCCGATCGCGGCCTCGAAATCGGCGAGCGCCGCCGGGAAGTCCTCCGGATGAACGCTTCGCTCCCAATCCTCGGAAATTCCGCGAAAATCTTCGGGCCGGATGCCATGCAGTTGGCACATGTAGTTATCCCAGCTCAGCGTTTGCGTCTCCAGGTTGTATTCCCAGACGCCGAGCCGGGCAGCTTGCGCCGCCAAGTTTAAGCGCGCCGCAGTATCCCGTACGGTTTCTTCCGCGCGTTTATACTCGGTCATGTCGCGGACCGCTGCCAGCAGCTTCGGCTTGCCGCTCAGTGTCAGCGCCTTGAGCCACACTTCAGCGGGAAATACCTCGCCGTTCTTGCGCTGGTGCATCCATTCAAAGCGTTGCTTGCCGGTGCGCAGCGTGGCGGCAATCTTAAGGTCGGCGGCCAGCCGCGATGGTGTGCCATCGAGCTGATTCGGGGGCGAGAAATCGGACGGATGTCGCGCGACAAGCTCACCCTGAGTTGAGAATCCGAACATCTGCAGCGCGGCTGCGTTGCACTCCAGGAATCCATTTTCGTCCATCAGCAAATTTGCATCCGCCGATTCCTCGAACAGCGCGCGATGCTTGCTCTCGCTGTCTTGCAGCCGCTTCTCGGATAGTTTGCGTTCGCTGATGTCGCGAATGGCGCTGGATACCAGCAGGCCTTCCTCGGTCTCCAGCGGGCTCAAGGTGATTTCCGCCGGAAATTCGCTCCCATCTTTGCGCAAGCCATAGAATTGGAAGCCTGAGCCCATCGGACGGTTTTTGGGCGCCGCGAAATAATTGCTTTGGTGATTCTGGTGCTTTCCCCGAAAGCGTTCCGGCAGCAAAGCCTCGATGGTGCGGTGAATCAATTCCTCTCGCGCATAGCCGAACAATCTCTCGGCCTGCGAGTTTACGAGAACGATTTCTCCTTCGCGGTTGACGATAATGACGGCGTCCGGCGCGGACTCCAGGAGACCCTTGAACTTGAGCTCCGCGCGCTTGCTGAATTCGAGCGCCAGAGTTTGCGCGGTGAAGCGGCGATCAATCAGCGCCGTCAAGATCGTAAGTCCGAGAACCATGAAGGTAACAATAATGATCCCCGCCACGCCCACCGCCGAGATGCTCAGGGCGTGCGAGAGGTCCTCATTGGCGGACGCGGAAGGCGTGAAATGAGCTGCTGCCATGCCCGTGTAGTGCATGATGGGAATGGCTGCGCCCATCGCGATGGCGCTCAGAGACTTTCGCCGACTGCCCAATTTCGTTTCTTCGCGGGAATGAAACGTCAGCCAGATGGCAGCGAGAGAAATCACCACTGCCAGAACGATTGAAATAGACACGATCTCGCGAGAGTAGTCGCACATGGCCGGCAGGCGCATCGCCGCCATGCCGATATAGTGCATGCCCGCGATACCACCGCCCATAAAGACGCTGCCGGCCAACGCTCGGACGAGGCCCATCTTTTCCCGGCTGACCACAAACAGCGCAATCGCCGACGCGAAAACCGCAGCCAGCAGCGAGAGCAGCACCGTCGGCCAGTCGTATTCCACGGGTACCGGCAGGCGAAAGGCGAGCATCCCGACGTAGTGCATAGCCCAAATGCCGATTCCCATCGCGATGGCGCCGCCGCTGAGCCACACAGTGCGCGCGGTGCCTCGCGCTGAAGTCACTCTTCCGGCGAGGTCGAGCGCAGCGTAGGCAGCCAGCACGGCGATGAGCACCGACAAGGCGACAAGGCGGTAATCGTAGGAGCCGTCCATTGCGAGACCAGATGAAATCATAGCTCGGCCTTTCTGTAGTAACGGGAGCCCAGAACTCTCTTCAGCTGTCCGGGTTCGATGCGGCTGCTCTTCGGGCGCCTATCCACAGACAAGTGGACAGTCGTTGACCCGAGGAGCAATTTGGAAGGGATTCCAGTTTGACTCAGCCATCAGCCAAGTCAAGCGCCACGCCCGAATCGCCACGCACTAGTTAACCAATCGCATGGAACGAACAACGAGCCTTGAATGGATGGCCCAGGCCGGATGACTTCGTGTCCGTTTGTCGCGCTAATCAGCCAATGGCTCCGAGAAAGTACCTTTCGCTCCGCTCACGAGGAGAACCTCAGCGGGAAAACTAATCCCACGCCCTGTGGAGTACTCGCGAATCGATTCGAGCGTCTGGCGCTTGAGTTCCGTCATCCGCTCCGGTGAAAGCACGTTGATCTTTTCACGAAGCTTCTCAGACATCTCCAGGCGCAAGGCCCAAAAGTCTTCCACTGACATGGGCGCGTCTATTGTGAATTGCACCAAGCGCTCGTTCGGCGCTGTTACGCCCGCTTCCTTCAGAATCTCTAGCAGCCTGCCCGGAGCGGCATACCGGAAGGGATCCAGCGCATCCGGCTCAAGTGGCGGCGTGTCGACATACTGGTCGACGACTCGCGACAGCGAATAGTGGAATGGATTTCTCGCGGCGAAATGCCAGACCGCCATCACCATCTTTCGTCCCCTCTTGAGCACTCGCAACATCTCGCGCACCGCGTCGAGTGGAGACGGAAAGAACATCACGCCGAATCGGCTGACCACGGCATCGAATGTAGCGGCCGGAAACGGCAGATGGTCTGCAAACGCGACGTCAAACTGTACATTTTTCAGCGCAAGCCGGCTTGCCTCTCGACGTGCCCCATCGACCATCCCCTGAATCGGATCAATTCCGAAGATTTTGCCCTGCGGGCCGACCAACGATGCCATGGTCAACGCAGGCTCTCCGGGACCAGTAGCAATATCCAGAACCACGTTCCCACTGCCAATCTGTGCTTCCTCGACTAGAGCTTCCGTGACCGGCGCAAACATATGCCGGATGATTTCGCGGTGCTTCTCCCAGAACGGAGCAGACCCGGTCCAGCGATTGATTGCCTCTTGTTCGCGTTCCATGCGCGCGAGTATAGCTATCTGCCAGCAATTGTCACGACGATTGCCTCAAGGATCTGAAGGATGATCTTCGGACAGCCGCGTCTATCGGGACTTAGATTTTCGACTACGCGTCACAATTTCCGATCGGCGGCTTGCCTCAGTTACGGCTTATATTACGCTCTGGGGATTGTGATGAAGACTTTGCTCTTTGCTCTCTGTCTTGTAATTGCGCTTGGCGGTCTGCGCGCGCAGACTCCGGCCTGGCAGCCATCGCCGGGACATACTCAAGTGCCGATATGGCCCGGCGTGGCGCCCAACGCCCAGCCTGTCGCGGGGCCGGAAGACGAGACGTCAACGGCAACGAACTCGCTGGTCGCCGGACGGCAATGGGTTTTCGTGAGAGGCGTCTCGCGGCCTACGATGACGGTCTATTCGCCAATCGAGAAGAATACCGGCGCTGCGGTGGTCGTGTTTCCTGGCGGAGGCTATCAGATCCTGGCCATCGATTTGGAGGGCACGGAGGTCTGCGACTGGCTGACGTCCAAGGGAATCACGTGTGTGCTATTGAAGTACCGCGTGCCGGGTGACGGAGGGTATCCGAAATCGGCGCCATATCCGAAATCGGGGCCCTATCCAGAATCCCCCATGGCGTTGGAGGATGCGCAGAGGACCGTCGGGCTTGTGCGCTTTCACGCCGCGGAGTGGCATATCGATCCGCACAAAATTGGAGTGCTCGGGTTTTCGGCAGGCGGCCATTTGTCAGCCGCGATGAGCACGCATTTTGAGAAGCGTTTGTATCCGGCTGTAGATGCCGCCGACAAAGAAAGCTGCCGCCCGGATTTTGCGGTGGCTATTTATCCCGGACATCTGTCGCTTTCCGCGGCGGAATGGGATGCCAAGCAAGGCGCCAGAAAGTTTGCGGTCCGTCATCCGGCGAATGCCGACAAAGATCTTGGGTTGAATCCCGAAATTCCTGTCACCAGCCAGACGCCGCCTACGTTTTTGCTGCAGGCTGAGGATGACCACGTGGACAATGTAAACGACTCGCTCGCTTACTACGTTGCGCTGAAGAAGGCTGGTGTTCCCGTGGAGATACATTTGTATGCCCATGGCGGACATGCGTTCGGACTGCGGCGCACAGAGCTTCCAATCACGGGATGGCCTCAACTAGTGGAGACGTGGCTGGGGACGATCGGAATGATCCCGAAGTGATTCGTATTTGAAGCGCAAATTTGCGTCGGATAGCAATCTCATATTCAGAATCGCCCACGGCACGAATAGTTGGACTACTGGTTCTGCAAACTCTCTTTAAGTGCCTCACAAAGGCCTGACATGACAATCGCAATCGCCCGGCAGCCGCGCCGGACGAGGATTTTCTTGACACACTCCCCTTTCGTTGCTATCCCTAGTCTCGACAAGGGACGGGGCCGCTTGGCGGAGCTGGCTGCGCGGCGGAAAAACGGATGCCCAAAAACGACACGCAGCTTTTGCCCGGCACGCTCTTCCTGCTCATCCTCAAGTCGCTCGCGCGCGGACGTCTCCACGGCTACGCCATCGCCAAGCACATCAAAAATGCCTCGGACAACGGCCTCGATATCGAAGATGGCTCGCTCTATCCCGCCTTGAACCGCTTGCTCGTCAAAGGCTGGGTGCAAGCGGAATGGGGCACATCGGAAAACAACCGCAGGGCGCGCTTTTACCGGCTGACGTCCGACGGGCGCAAACAACTGCACGCCGAGGCCAGGGATTTCGAGAAGCTGGTGAAGAGTATTCAGCTCGTGATGCGCACAGTTTGAGGACCGCGCGATGTCCACATTCCGCGAATTCCTGAATCGCCTGCAATTCTTCCGTCGTCGCGCCCGGTTCAATCGCGAGCTGCAGGATGAACTCCAGTTCCACATCGAAGCGCGCGCTGCCGAACTCGCAGAACGCGGCGTTTCCAAAGACGAAGCGCTGCGCCGCGCTCGCGCCGAATTCGGCTCCGTCCAACTGGCGCGCGAAGATTCGCGCGAGGCGTGGCAATTTCAATGGCTCGAACATTTGCTCATGGACCTGCGCGTCGGCTTGCGCATGCTTTGGCGCAGCCCGGGTTTTTCTGTCCTCGCCATTCTCTGTCTCACGCTCGGCATCGGCGCCAATGCCGCGGTATTTAGCTGGGTCGAAGGCATCGTCTTCCGCCCGTACCCGGCGGTCGCTCATCAAGAGCGCTTGATGGCGCTCTCGGGAATCTCGCGCGGAGAATCTGGAATCACGCTGCTCTCCTGGCCCGACTATCTCGATCTACAAAGGAACAGCACGCTGTTCGACGCGTTTTTTGTCAGCAAAATCACCGGCACTACCCTCAGCATCGGAGAGCGCGCAGAACGAACCCTCGGAAGCATTGTTTCCGCGAATTATTTTGACGCCATCGGCGTGCACCCCATCCTCGGCCGCGGATTTTTACCCGGCGAAGACGTAGGCAGCAGCGCGCATCCCGTAACAGTGATCAGCTACCAGCTTTGGCAGGGCCGCTTCAAAGGTGATCCGCAAATCATCGGCAAAACGCAGCGGCTTAACGGCGTAACACACATCATCGTCGGCGTCGCCCCGCAGGGATTTTACGGAACGTTCGTCGGCTGGGCCATGCAGTTTTGGGTGCCCGCCTCCATGGAAGAAATCTTCGAAAGCGGCGGATACAAACTCGAGGATCGCAACGCGCGCTGGATCGAATCGTACGCGCGTTTGAAGCCGGGAGTCACTTCGCAGCAGGCGCGACAAGAAATTTCCGCGGTAGCTGGCCGGCTTGAGCGTGATTATCCGCTGACGAACCGCGGACGCAGCGTGCAGCTCTGGCCGCTATGGGAAACCCCGTTCAACAACGCCGGCACGTTGCTGCCGACTCTGGGAATCATGCTGGCCGTTGTGGCGTGCGTGCTGCTGATCGCGTGCGCGAACGTCGGCAACCTTTTACTCGTTCGTTCCTTCGCCAGGCGTCACGAAATGAGCGTCCGCGCCGCTCTCGGAGCCGGTCGCGCGCGATTGCTGAAACAATTGCTCACCGAAGGTCTGCTCTTGTCTCTGCTCGGTGCGTGCGGCGGGCTGATGGTCGCGCATTGGTGCCGCCACGCGCTCGTGCTGCTTTTTCCGGCGCGCGGCGGTGTTTCGATGTACTTGCCGGGAGATCTCGATTGGCGCGTGTTGGCCCTCACCTCAGCCGTCTGCCTGCTTGCGACGCTGTTGCTCGGCGTAATTCCGGCAATTCAAACCAGCAAGCTGGATCTGGCCGCAGCCCTCAAAACAGAAATGGGTGGCGTAGTTGGCGGCCATGGAAAATCATGGGCGCGCTCCAGCCTGGTCGTTGTGCAAGTATCCCTGAGTTTCGTTCTCCTGGTGGGGACGGGCCTGGTGATAAAAAGTCTCGACAAAATCCGCAGCACAAGTCCGGGATTCACCACGCATCGGGTGTTGACCACCGCCGTGGATCTAGTCTCGGCCGGCTATGACGTTCAGCAAGCCAAAACATTTCAAGATGCACTGCTCGATCGCGTTCTGGCGCTTCCGGGAGTTGAGTCCGCCGCCTTCGCGCGCCTGGCGCCGCTAAGCTATGGCAGTTATTCCTCCAGCCCCATTGCCGTTGACGGCTACAACGTCCCTCCGGAAGATCAACCAAGTGTGGAGTACAACGAAGTGGGCCCCGGCTATTTTGCGACCATGGGAATTCCACTCCTTTCCGGGCGGGAATTCACGCGCGCCGACGACGAATCCGCCACTCTCGTCGCCATCGTGAACAAAACCATGGCCGCGCAGTTCTGGAAGGGCAACAACCCGATTGGCGAGCGCCTGCAAGTGAAAGGACGCTGGATGACCGTCGTCGCCGTGGCCAAAGACTCAAAATATGAGAGCATGCGCGAGCTTCCCAAACCGTTCTTCTATGTTCCGCGGCGGCAGAATTTCGGCATTCCCGCGAGCTTGAATATCCGCACGCCGCTTACTCCGGAAGAGATGGCCATCGCGCTGGGCCGCGAGATTCACTCGCTCGATGCCAACTTGGCGCTCTACGAAGTCATCACTCTGCAAGAGCAACTCGACCGTTCGACGGCGTCGCAAAAAGCCGCAGTCACGCTCCTCGGCGTGCTCGGCGGCCTGGCCTTGCTGCTCGCGGCGATTGGACTTTACGGCGTGATGTCGTATGCCGTCTCGCAGAGCACCCGCGAATTGGGTCTGCGCATGGCCCTCGGCGCCCGCGCCTCCGATCTTGTGCGACTGGTGCTCTCTCGAGGACTCGCGTTGACCCTAGTCGGCACCATGCTGGGCGCAACAGCGGCCCTCGCATTGACGCGTCTGCTAGTCAACTTTTTGTACGGCGTGAGCCCGCGTGACCAACTCGCGTTTGCCTCCGCGTTTGTAGTGATGCTGCTCGCGACGCTGGTCGCCTGTTTTTTGCCGGCCTGGCGCGCCACCCGAACGGATCCGATGCGCGCCCTGCGCGAGGAATGATTCGCCGCGGTGTCAGCTCCTAATAGGTCGCATTATCGGACGTCTTCCGCACCCGGAACGAAAGCCGTCCCGCTAGAATCCGGGTAGGATAGGCGATAGCCATCGAGAGTCGGAGGAAGGAGGCCATCCTATGAGGAGATTATATTGGTGCGCGACGCTGGCGGTGCTAACCCATGCCGCGGTCGTCCTTTGGCACCTCGAACTACTTGCCAGGCTGAATACGGCACTTAAAGTGGATCAAGTTCCTCTTCTCGCTGTTCTCGCGAATATCATTCCGCTGGTTGCTCTGATTTCGTTGTGGGCGCGGTTTCCCAGACTCGGTGGTTGGCTCCTTCTGTTTCTGGCCGTGCCGCTCGTGATCGGCGGATATTCCCATTTTCTGAGTGCTGGTTCGGACAATGTCTTCCGCATGGCGCCGGGTGATTTGACCGCCGGCTTTCGAGTCAGCGCTGTGCTGCTATGGATGCTGGAGTTTTGGGGTTGCTGGTTGGGCATTGAAATTCTTCGCCGCTCATCGTTGTCCATCGCGAGTGCGTAATTCGAGATCAGCCCCTGGCAAGCGAACATACGGCGAAGTACCAACGAGATTGTGCATCAGGTCAACGAGAATT
This sequence comes from uncultured Acidobacteriota bacterium, assembly GCA_963812645.1. GTDB lineage: Bacteria > Acidobacteriota > Terriglobia > Acidiferrales > UBA7541 > Palsa-147. The sequence goes on along the minus strand of CAWEVU010000004.1, from coordinate 1,185,095 downwards.
CCGGCACAACCATGAGCGAACCACATGATTTGGACAGGTTAATCAGGATTGGGGCCATTACTTCCAAGTAGCGAATCAGTTTGAAGCAGATCGAACAAACGATGAATCGCGGCCCGCTAAGAGACTTAGGAGAGTGCGCGCAGATTCTTCCGGAGGCGCTCGGGATTGCCGTCAGGAAGGAGCGCTTCAATTTCGAGGTGTGTACGCTGCCAGATGGGAACGGCGCGGACCAGCAAGCTCCGCCCTTTCGCCGTTAGAGTCGTCAGGCGGCTGCGGCGGTCCGTCGCGTCTGCTGCGACCTTGACCAGACCCCGGCGCTGCAACGGTTTGAGAGCGGCTGTCAATGTGGTCCGGTCCATTGCCAGTAGGGACGCAACTGCCGCCATTCCTGGTGGTTCCGGGCGATTCAGGGACATCATTAGCGAGAATTGCCCATTGGTCAGGCCGAGCGGGCGCAGAACATCATCAAAGCGCCGTGCCAGCGCCCTTGCAGCTCGCTGGACATGAAGACAGAGGCAAGAGTCGCGGACCAGAAGGGTGGTCTCAAAAGGAGGCTGGCTCCGTTGACTTCCTCCCCGACGAATGGCTTTTCGTCCTCGTAGGGGCGGGGCTTGCTCCGCCCGCGGGCGTAACCCCGGCGAAAACGTTGGCCATTTGTCTCCGCGCTTCATCATCCTCGTCAGTTGCCACAATTTTAACAAAGCCAAGAAGGCTTTCTAAGTGTTGACACAGCTAGATTATATTGATATCAACGTATCTTGCCAAGCGGCAATCGAGAAGATAGCTTGCCGCACCGGTTCGCACCACAAGGAGAATCCGATGTCCCGGAAGAAATCAATGAGGCGAGCGATAGTCAGGACAATCGCATTACCAGTCATCGTGTTGGCCGTCGTGCTGAGCGCCTCGAGGCCGGCGCACGCACAGGACGCTAAAACACCGTATCCGAGCATGGCGCCGATCGAGCAATACCTGATGAATCGGGATGCCGAGATCGCGCTGGCGCGCAGCGCCGCCCCGGAATCCATCTCGCGCGATGCCGAGGTTATGGTGCTCGGAAAGCACGGGTACGAAACCGCCGTCAAAGGCAAGAACAGTTTCGTATGTCTCGTGGAACGCGGGTGGGCCTCCGGAATCGACAGTCCTGATTTCTGGAATCCCAAGCTGCGGGGTCCGATCTGCCTCAACGCGCCAGCGGCACGAACCTACCTTCCACTCACAATCAAGAAAACCGAGTTGGTGCTAGCGGGACAATCCAAAACTCAAATGTTTGACAGTGTCAAAGCCGCTTTCGATAAGAAGGAATTGCCTACGCTGGAACCCGGCGCGATGTCCTGCATGCTGTCGAAGGATGGGAGCTTGGGCGATGGGAATGGGCACTGGCGTCCGCACTTGATGTTTTTCGTTCCGCAAACTGACGCTGCAACGTGGGGCGCAAATCTGCCAAGCTCCCCGATTCTGGCATCTGAAGACGCTCAGGACCGGCTGACCATATTCATGGTTCCGGTGGCCAAGTGGTCGGACGGGACGAGTGATTCCGCGGATGCGCACTGAGCTTTGATCGCACCGGATCATGGGCGGGTGGTGGATAGTCGAAACCTTGAATGACGGAGGTTTGGCTGCGAAGGCAACTAAGAAGACGAGATGATTACGGGCGTCAACGCGCCGGCCGGCGGCCAGTTATAAACCTCTCTCACTGACCCTGGACTAAATTCTTGGGCTGATCAGGGGGCTACGCGAACAATCAAGGACGAGGCTTCCGCGACGCTTCAAGATCGAGTGACTGCTTCACGCTCCAGCGCTGTGGCGATATACACTCGATCCATCACGTTGTATAAAGCCCGGTGCAACCGTCGCGCTTCCCCGGTTGCGCAATTGAACGTTAGCGGCGATCGGCTCTGCCGCATCGTGACACACCTGCGTGAGCGAGTTTGAATACAAATGACCGTATCAACGCCTCGCTCAAACCTCGGCCGTCATGTGTTCGGAGTGGCGGCTTTGGCCTCTGGCCTCATCACGCTCGTCTGGCACGACTACAACGACTTTCATCAACTGCGTCACATTGTCTACGCCGCCTCGGCCGCCCAGATTTTCGGCGGCGCTGCGCTTCAATTCCATCGCACCGCGAAAACGGGCGCACTCGTCCTTGGTGCAGTTTATCTTTTCTTCGCGTCACTGTGCGTGCCGGAAATCATCAGCTCACCCCAGATCTACAATAGCTGGGGCAATTTCTTCGAGCAGTTCTCTCTCTTAACCGGAGCGGTAATCGTTTTTGCGCGCTTGTCATCGGCGTGGTCACGGGAAACGGGGTATCGGATCGGCCGCATTTTTCTGGGCCTCTGTACGGCTTCCTTTGCCCTGGAACAGGCATTTTATCTTCAGGCTACCGCCCAGTTTGTCCCCAAGTGGCTTCCGCCGAATCAGATGTTTTGGGCGGTAACCACGACTGTTTTCTTCGCACTCGCGGCGGTGGCTCTTCTGTCGAATCGAATGGCACTTCTCGCGACCCGCCTACTGACATTGATGCTCGTGATCTTTGGGCTAGTCGTGTGGGTGCCGCTGGTTCTTTCGGATCTCCACAGTCATACGAATTGGAGCGAAATCGCCGAGACCTTCGCGATTGCCGGAGCAGCATGGATTCTCGCCGATCTCCTCGGCGAGGATAGGCTCAATGAGCATCAAGCGCGATGACGTCACGTGTACGCTGATGGCCCACATTTTCCGAACTTTTGCGGTGTGGGTGCCTTATGCGCCGGATCTGCGGGTGGGGTTTCGTGGTAGGGGCCGCGGTTCTCCACCGGCCCGGTTTTGCCTTCGGTTTTTCCGGCATCCCGTAGCGCGATTCGGCGGTGATACTATGCTGATGGGATGAGATCGCATGCCATCGCGGATACGTCCTTGAACGTCCGTTCTCTCCAGCAGCCGCGCATTCGAGCCCTGGTGGTCCCACGCGAGCATGGCGCCTGGGGTTTGCTGCTTATCCCGCTATTCTCCGGCGCCGCAGTCGGAGTGGCGTCGACCGAGCACGCCTGGCCCCTCATTCTATTTACGATCGCCGCGCTAGCCTTATTCTGGCTGCGCACTCCAGTCGAAAGTCTGCTGGGCACAACTCCCGTCAGCGCACACACACCTGCAGAGCGTCGCACTTCGCTCCTGGTGTCCATCGGACTGGGCGCAATCTCTGCTGGTTGTTTGACAGCATTGTTATGGCATGGACGCAACCGGGACCTGCTGCTTCTTGGCGGCGTCGCAGTGCTCGCCTTCGTGGCCCAGACTCTGCTTGTAAAACTAAGCCGCAACCTGCGCATGATGGCGCAAATGCTCGGAGCAATCGGGCTCACTTGCACCGCCGCGGCAGCCTACTACGTCGCGACCGGACGCCTCGATGCTCGTGCCTGGGTGTTGTGGTCCGCCAACTGGATCTTTGCGGGCGACCAGATTCATTTCGTGCAGTTGCGCATCCATGCGGCCCGCGCCGCAACTCTCGGCGAGAAGCTCCGCCGCGGACGACTGTTTCTTCTCGGACAGATCCTACTGCTCCCGATTCTGGCTGCAGCGGCATACTGGAGATTGACGCCGGCGCTGGTAATAATCGCTTTCATTCCGGGGTTGGTTCGCGGGTTTTATTGGTTTTTTGCTGGACAGAAGCCATTGCAGCTCAAGAATCTAGGCTGGTCGGAGATGCGGCAGGGCGTCTTATTCGGAATTCTGCTCGCCGCTGCCATGATTCTCTCGTGAGTTCACGCAACGCCGTTTCTCGGACGCTATCCAGTTCCGGTTGCAGGGCGCCATCGGTGCACCTGCTTCCCCGCCTCGCTCGTTCCGATTGAAATACTGATTGCGCAATTAGGCGTGACAGTACTACCATCGCCGGCGGCGCAGCTCCCGTGACTCGGTGGATTCTGGGGCGCCCGAATCCGCAAACTCTCGGCGAGGCTTCGCCAACCGCCGTACGATGCGACGCTGGCGGCAAGCAACGCAACAAGCGCGGAGCAACTCGCCAGCTGCGTTCAGAGTTCGGCGGGCAGGATTATCTCCCGGCGTTCTGCTTGGGATACCAAGCAAAAGACGCTAGTTCACACCAATTGCTTCGGCGCCGGGCAGCATCGGAGCACGCAGGCACGGCAACTTTAGGGACTATGCTTGGGGGGGTAAGGCGCGCGTATCGCGCGGCTTGGGAGCTTGCGACATGAATAAGAGACAGGCGAAGCTTGGGCGGTTTGCTGTACCGATTTTGGCGATTCTGGCAGTGGCCGCCGGACTTTCAGGGCGCGCGTCGGATCACGTCAGAATTTCCCTGGTGACCGACTGGACCCACCGGCACGTCATCTTTTCTACGCCGCAAACCTTCGAGCAAGCCCTCCGCGTGCAGCGTGATCCGCGCTATGTGCAGCAATGGGTGCGGCGGCATGTGCATCCATCGTTGCCGGCCACAGCGTCTGCGAACGGTGCGACGGGGGCCGGGCGCGTGACGCTCGCGCGCGACGCATTTGGCGGAGGGAGTGGCGCCGTCAAGGGCGCGAATGCATTCCACGGCGATTGGAGCGTCTCTCTCGGAGCGGGCGCTACGATGAACGCCAATGCCTTTCCCGCAAAGTTCTCGTTCGATGTAAGCACCGCTAGTTGTGCCTCGGACTACGTCGTGTACACCACCAAGCTAGCCGGCGCGGCGGCGCTGAGTATCGTGGGCTTTAACAATCTTTACGCCGGGACGGGCGGCGCATGCATCGGCCCGACCACCATGTTCGCATATCACACGCGCACGAATGGCGGCACGACTTCGACGTCGCCGGTCCTTTCCTTCGACGGCACGCAGATCGCCTATATCGAGGGCGGCGGTGGAACCGCCGCGCTGCATATTTTGCGGCCGGTCGCGGGGCAAGGCACCATCGCAGCCCCAGCGGCGGTGGGCACGGCGGCGGTAACCGGTGCGGCGTACGCCACGTGCAAGGCCGGGGCGGGCTCCTGCTTGCTCAGTTTGACATTCAATGGCTCCCGTGAAGATACCGGCTCCGCACCGTTCGTGGACTACGATACGGATACTCTGTACGTGGGAGACAACACCGGACGTATGCACAAGTTTACCGGCGTCTTCCAGGGAACGCCCGCAGAAGTGACTTCGGCCGGATGGCCCATTGCCCTATTCGCGGCCGGCGTCGCCATGACGAGTCCGGTGTACGACTCTTCGTCGAATAACATCTACGCGGGTGGTTCCAACGGCCGCCTGAGGTTCGTGCGAGAAACCGGCAGCACGGTCGGTACTTGCGTTTCCGGGGTGCCACCGTGTGTCGGGGCCAAGCTCATCAACACCGGCAGCAGCACTGTCCCGATCAACGACGGACCGATTGTGGATTCGACGAATAACACAGTTTTCGTATTCGTAGGCACGAACGGAGATGCAATCCCCCGCGCCGGCGTTTTTCAGGCACCCACGACCCTAGCTAGTGAAATCGAGGCGTTCGTTGGACCTACAGCCCACAATCCTCTTTATTCCGGCACGTTCGATAACAACTATCTCGAAGGAGCGAATCCGAGTCTCGGGTTCCTCTACGTCTGTGGCGTAGGAAACAGCTCGGGTACTGCAAACGGCGCCGTGCTCTATCGCATCGGATTCAACAATGCTGGAACCATGAAAAACTCGACCGACGGGAACGCCTTGGATCTATCGGCCAACCTCACGAATCCGACGTGCTCTCCGGGCACGGAGATCTTCAACTCAAATAACTCGACCGACCTGATGTTCTTCAGCGTCCAGAACAATGGTGCTCCAGCAGCTTGCGGCGGGGGCGGTTGCGTTATGTCGTTCAACGTCACTTCCGGCTTTCCATCAGGAATAGCCGTCGCAGCGCCCGCAACGGGTGGGACCAGCGGAATTGTGATCGACAACACCGTTCCGAGCGGAACCACGGGGCAGGCGTCCAGCATCTACTACATAACGCTCGCGAATCAGGCGTGTGGCATCGGCTCGCCTCCCAATGGCGGCTGCGCGGTCAAGTTGACGCAGGCGAATTTGAATTGATTTGGATTTGCGCGGCGGCGAAGGGCGGGCCGTTAAGACTTGACAATCTGGATTGAGCTGACATGACAACACGTGGACCACGGCAAAGCGACACGCAGGAACCCGGCGCCGAAAAAGTGCGCGGCAAGCGGCCTTACACGAAGCCCGAGGTCCGCCACGAACGCGTCTTCGAGACCATGGCGCTCGCCTGCGGTAAGGTCCGCGCCACCCAGGCGCAGTGCCGCTTCAATCGCAAGCGCTCTTAAGCAAGTTCGGCAACAATCCGTACCCACTCGGCTGCACGCTCGCCAGCGTCTCCGCACCCATCCAAGTGATTGCACTGACTTCCGCTAACCCTCAGGAATTGCCTTCGGCCACGTCTCTGATGCCTCAGTGGAACGCCACGCCGACGGACATCCAGTCGCCGACGCCTGGAAAACTCGACGCATCCTGCGTCCAGGTGATGGTGACGCCGGCCGTAGACGACCCGTTGTAATACAACATCCACCCGCCGTTGAGATCGTCGTGGCTTGAGTTCGTCTCGACCGCATAGTGACTCGATAGAAATCGACCGCCGGAGGGGCTGGTAATTCCGGTAAACGTGTTCCAGCCGGCGCCCACAGTCACGAGGATGACTTCATTGGTTTGTGAAGGAATAGCGGTAAGAGACGTGAGATTTCCGCCGGAACCACTGGTGGATTGGTCTCCGGTGTTGTTGGCAAGCCCGTTCGATCCAAACGAAGTGTCGAGTGGATCGCTCGACGCGCCCGAGATGTCATAGAGGAACATCGTGCTGCCGTTGGCAGCGGTTGACCGCGGGTGCATCGTCCAATTGGGGAAGTACGTGCCCGGCGAGACGCCCTTGGCGTACCACACCGAGCCGACAGAAGCGCCACCATCGGTGGCGGGACTGACGATGTTTCCACCGACCTGCAAATAGCTATTTACTCCGTCAGAGACCGAGGTTGGGTACGCGCAGTCCGTCGTGCTGGGGTCTTCGCAGCCGGAGCCAAAGAGGATGGCGAACGTGTTGCCGGTGATGGGCATTTCCAGCGGAACGGAACCGGCTTGCTCGTTGTCCGTGTCATCGTGCTGTACGTAAACCACGCGGATGCCCGAGGGCGGAGCCGAGCCGGTGGCTGCGGGCTTGAACGCCGTGGCCGCCGTAATGAAGTTCGCCGAAGTGCCCAACGCGAATGTTGGCGCGAATGAGGCCGTGGAATTGTAAACGCCGTATTGCACGCAGGAAGGATACCTATCGGCAATCATCGCGCTTCGCAGCGTCCAACTGATGTTGCTCTGCGAGCCTTTCGTGCAGCCTGAAATCTGCTGGACGCTGTCCACCACCGCCTGCTGGAATACGAGGTCACCTGAAGTGGTGAGAGCGTTGAGAGCGGTCGCCGATACCGTCGAGCCGCTGCCAGACTGGCACGTGGCTTGATCGAGGGCACCGGCATTGAAGAATTCGTACGGCTGCATCTGCACGAATTGCGTGCTCGAGAGATGAACGTCGATATCAGTGACGCCGGCTCGCACGCCCTGCACGTAGTAGATGGCCGAGACCACGCCATTCGAATTATCGGTGCAGGAGACGCCGAGCTGGTAGTTGTTTCCGCCCACGTTGTCGGTGAACGACGGCGATTGCGCGGGCGTGTTATAGCGCAGCAGCAGGACTAGCAGATTGCCTGAGATGGTGGAATTCGGCAGTGGGCAGTGGTACTGCGTAACTTGATCGCGGGTCTGGTTCTGGTCATTCGATAGCGGGCAGCCCGCGCCATTGCCGGCGTAGCCCGGTGTGGCGCCGCCACTTTGATTCGCAACCGTAATGGAAACGCCGGTGGACGTGGTCTTGTTGCCGGAGGTGTCCGTGGCAACGGCTGTCAGAGTGTGATTCGCATTAGTCAGCGTCGTGGTATCGAGCGAGAAATTGTAGGGCGCCGCGGTATCCGCCGGGCCGGAGTTCGCTCCATCGACCTGCAATTGCACGCTGGCCACCGCGATGTTGTCCGACGCGGTCGCCGTCACGGTGATCGTGCCGCCTACCGTCGAACCGGATGTCGGAGAAGTGATGGAAACCGTCGGCGGAGTGGTGTCGGCGTCGACGGTTAGGGTTGCTGCGCTGCTGGAAATGCTCCCCGCCGGATTGGAGACGCTGACCACAAAGGTCGCGCCGTTGTCAGACGCCTTGGTCACTGGAGTTGTGTAGCTCGAAGATGTCGCGCCGCTGATGTTTGCGCCGTTCTTCTGCCACTGATAGCTCAGAGGCGAAGTCCCCGCGGCGGTGACGGAGAAGCTGGCGGTCTGGCCAGCCGTTACCGTCACGCTCGCCGGCTGCGTAGTGATGCTCGGCGCCACGGGCGGAGTGGTCACGGAGGGCGTCGAGCCGCCGCAGCGGCCCATGATCAAGACGAGCGCGCCGAGTGCTACCGACAATCCTACATTCCGGCTCCGCAACCTCATTCCGAATCCCTCGCTGATGACTCCTTTAGATTATAGACGCAATGCGAACCGCGAGCCCCATGCGCCGACGTTGTGCGCGCGTCTTCCTAGCCCCGGCTCGTCCTGAGCTTCGACGGGCAGCTTGCCGGCGTCTTTCACTTTTCCATGGCTGAGTTTCTAATCGTGACTCAATCGATTAGAGATTTATCAGCACCGGGGCGGGTGGTTTCCGTCAGCAACTGGGTGGCTTTCGGCCGGCGTGGGCGCGCTAAAAACGGGCCGTTTTCGGACGATTAGAAACGGCTGGCCCAACCGCCGGTTCAACTTCAGGTACCCGGGGTGTGTCCCGATTGTTTGGGGGGCCCGTGCTTTATTTTCAACGACTTAGGCCCGGCAACAATATTTGAGTGTCCCGATTGTTTGTGCGCTGGCTCCTTTGTTCGCGGGGCGCTTGATGGTGCGCGGGCCGTCCGCGTGCGGGGGCGGCGCGGGAGTTTCTGATGAAGCGTTTCGTTGCTGCTGCGCTGCGGGCCGCGCAGTTATTGTGAGGGTGGGTTGAAGCATAGGCAATGGTACGGCTGGGCTAGAACTAAATGCGAAGATTGGGATACATGCTCAGGAATCCGGTGAAGCGCGGGCTGGTGAGTTCGCCGAGGGAGTGGACGTGGAGTTCGTATTTATTTTGTGAAGGGAGCGACGATGGATTGGTGAGGATCGATACGGTGTGAAGGGAGAAGAGAGAAAAACAAAACTGGGAGGAAGGAACGGTCAAAGGCGGGGCCGAAAAGAGGGCCGAAACCCCGACCCTTTCCAAGAACCGGGAGTGATCGGGCGCCCAAAATCGTACTGCTTCGGAAAAATTGCGCCAGCCGCCAGCGCTGAAGCGCATCGTCGAAGACGAGGCTTTTTCCGGAGCGCTCAAGCGCTCCTTCCCCCGCATGAATGCGGGGGCTCACTCCAAAATGCTATCGCTCGGCGTCTCAATTGCGGTTCTCCCGAGAACGGAGCTACTTGGAGTGAGCCCCCTGCTTCAGAGTCTGTGTGGCAACATGTGTTTTTCGTCAGGGAGCGGCCTCGGTCGCGCGCTAACGACCCACAAAATCAAAGGGAGCTTAGCTTCCGACGTTGCGGCATGTTGTTCGTAGTTCTCGTACCGACCCTTACATTGCGCAACGCAGTTGCGGAGCGGCGTGCCACAGGCGCGTGAGATTCAACGCTGTGGCCGCTAGCGCGAATTCCACCGCTACCTTCGCCAATCCGCGCCGCCGAAACCGCCGCATCCCGCGCTGCTCTTTCAGCACTCCCATCACCGGCTCGGCCAACTCTTTTCTCCGTGCATACACCGCGCGCCCTGCCGCAGAACGCAGTTTCCGCCGCATGCGCTGATGGGCCGGATCGCAGGTACGATTTGTCAATCGGCCGCCGCGATTCAACACCCGCGCCATGTTGTAGTCCGGAACGTAGGCGTCGATCTTCCGCTCCTCCATCGCGTGCAAGTTTTCCTGCGAGAAAAAACCACTGTCCGCACTCACCTGTTGCGGCCGCGCCCCGCACTCTCGTTCCACCGCGTCGACCAGCGGTACCAGCAGCTCATTGTCCGCGGGCTCTTGACTCACCTGCTGCGCCACGATCAAATGATCCGCGCTCACCGCCGCCGTCGCCGTGTAGCCCAGCGTGAATCCTCTCCGGTCCCGCAGAAACCGGCTGTCTTCATCGGTGCGCGACAACCGCTGCACTCCCGATTTCTTCAGCCGCTCCATGCGCGCCGGGAGCTCTGCCAACTGCTGCTCCAGCTTCCCGAGTACCGCGCGTGTCATCTCGGTCCCCGCCCCCTCGTTCGGATCTGGCGCTGCGCATTGCTGCTGCCAGCGACGGATGCGCTGCCGAATCTTGGCCCGGGCCCTGCGCAGCTTCTCCATCGTGTCGGTTGAATCCGGCGCCGCGTTCGCCGCGATGCGCGTCGAGTCTATCGCTACATGCCCCAGCTTCCCCATCCCCAGCGACCGCGCCAGTTCCACCACTTGCGTGAACACATCGTTGATCGCGCGCCCGTGCCGCTTGCGAAACTCATTCAACGCCCAAAAATCCGGCTGCGCTCCTCCCGCCAAATACCGGAACGCCAAATCCTCCCGCACACGCTGCTCCAGCCGCCGCGAACTGGTCACCCCCAGCGCGTAGGCATACAACCACACCTTCAGCAACAGCGCCGGATGATATCCCGGATGCCCTTCCTCGCTATAGGCTTGCTCGAACTTCCGCAAGTCCAGCCTCTCGACCGCCCGATGCACCAAAAAACAAAGATGCTCTTCTCCTAGCACCTGCCGCACATTCGGCGGCAACAGGTACCCTTGCTCTGGGTTGTACTCGTAAAAATTCGGCATCGCGCAGCCTCCTGCGCCACTATAACCCCTCTGGCCAGCCTAAGTTGCCACACAGACTCTTCAGCAGGGGGAGCTGGACTTCAGTCCAGCGAGAAAAGCCCCGCCCTTAACACAGGCTTTAGCCGCGGGACGTCGCTACTCCTTTTCGAGGTACACGCACACCCCAACCCGAGAAAAACCGATACTGCACCGTCAACATCAGCGGTGTTATCATGCCGCGAGCCAGGATAAATCCTTCAACCGGAAAATACGGAGAAGGAGAAAAGGTGGCCCACGCGCCCGCATATGCAGTCTACCGGGGGGACCAATGGCAGAAACGTTCGAAGCATACCGAACTCGAGTCCTAAGCTATCTTGGCGATGAGGAGCCCATCGGTGTACAACAAGCCACCCCATCGCAACTCGATCGGCGTCTGCGCGATGTCGCGCCCGAGCAGTTGATCCGGCGTCCTGCACCTGAAAAGTGGTCAATCGCCGAGATCGTAGCGCACTTGGCGGACGCGGAGCTGGCGATGGGGTGGCGATTGCGAAACATGCTGGCGAATCCGGGCGTGGCCTTAACGTGGTGGGATCAGGCCGTATGGGCGGAGCGCTTGGGTTACGCGCAGCAAGATGCGAGCCTTTCGGCAGGGGTCTTTCGGGCGCTGCGCGAGAGCAACCTGCGGCTGTTGGAGTCGGTCCCGCGCGCACGGTGGGTGGAGTGCTATGGGGTCCACGAGGTACGCGGACGGCAAACGGTCGAGGAGTTCGTCCGCTTGGAAGCGGCACACGACTTGAACCATCTTCGGCAGATCGATCGCATCTTGGGTGGGCGTATGTAGTGGCAGCCGTTTGGCTGCCAACGCCTCGGCGAGCGGCGGGTGGGCGAGCCTTTTCCGGAGGGTTGCCGTGGGTGTCCGATTCCTCCCAGTTTGTGGGGAGGGTCGGGGTTTCGGCCCCTTCTTTGACTTTTTCGCGCCTTGTTTCCCGATGAATTCCCTCCGATTTCCCGCAAACCCTGCGGGCTGCAGATTTGCAAATTGCGGAAGTTTTGAAAGCACACGTGTTTCGATTAGAACAAGAATCGAGCGGACCGAGGGGCAATTTCGCTCACGCCGACGAAAAGAAAATGCAGATTCCTCTCCGCCTAGGCGGATTCGGAATGACAGGCGCGAGAGAGGGACCGGAGCCCCCAGGACCCACGCGCAACGACGGCGTCCGCCTAGGCGGAGGCCCCCGGCGTCCCCGAGGCTCGCTTTTGGTGTGCACATATACGGTGCGGTCTTCCCGAATTTGATGAGTTACTCGTCGATTCAATCCCCTTTGAAGTATACCTGGGTGTATTTGTCTTGGAGGCAATTTACGGTAAACTACCTCAAGGGCTGTCTCTCCCACGTCGTCGGTAGATCGGAAGGACAAATGCGACCTAGCCTACTTAGCTTCGCACTTCTCACCGCCGCCACTGTCTTCGCACAAGACATAAATCTGGATTCCGAGCGAGTGTTATTTCCTCCGGCCAGCGACATCCTTCACGCTGCGAAACTCGGCTATCAATCGGAGAGGCAGTGGAGGATGGACCTCGCGTACCAGCTTACTGACCGTGACAGAGCCTATTACGCTTGCGCATCCTGGCCCCGTGAGATAAGAGTCGCAGGGCCGTTGCTTCTTGCCGCGATGGAAGGCGAGACCGCACGGCTACATTCGCTACAGATGCCCACCGACGACGAAATCCTCCATGCCAACGGGACTCTTTTGTTTCAACTAGTCTTTTTCTCTCGCCGCGATGATGAGCGAGCGACGGTCGTTTTGAAGCTGGGGACGCACGAATTTCAGCCTCTTACATCACTGCTCGATAGCGCCGAAATGACTCCTTGCGAGACTGGTTGGAGCGGCGGCCAAATTTACACGATACGGGTGCAAGAGACGTATACCTTTGGGTTTGCGCCGGGACAAATTCAATCGGATTCGCTCCGGAACGTCAAACTTGAGGTTCGTCGCCCTGGCCGCAAACACATCTGCGAAATGGATCTTGGGCGCGCTCTAGTCGACCAGGCCAAGCGAATACATCGGCAGTTTCAGTAATCGAAACGAATCATCGTCCCGACTGGACTTGGGCTCTGCCATCGGCGTTGAAAAACTTACGAGGATCGAAGAACGCGCATGGCCGCAGAGCGGCGGGTGGCCAGCCTTTTCCGACGGGTTTGCTCTTGTGGGTGCCGCATCCTTCCCGGTTTGTGGGAAGGGTGCGGGATTTCGGCCCTCTTCTTGCCTCGGTGTGGTTGGTTGGATCAATGGGACTGTTACGGACACAGGCACGAGTGTGTTCAGTCTGATGACATCCTTTACAGAGCGTTATCGGGACATCCTTTACACTTTGGCTCCGATGGGGGCTTGGAGCGATGAGCCCTCGAGAGCGGGGCAGGTGGCCAACCGTGTTTCGTCCCACAGCTTTGCGAAGAAAAAGCGAAGCCAAACAATCGGGACACTCAAATATTGTTGACGCTGTAAGTCCTTGAAAACAAGCCAGCGGCGCAAAAACAATCGGGACACTTCCCCATCCCCCGCAGATGTCGCCGGCCGATTTTTCTCCACTCAAACAAGAAATAGCAGACGAATAACAGGCGAAAACAATTTGCCGACGGCGGGCCAGCCTTTTCCGGCGAATTTGCTCGCCTGGGTGCCGGGTCCTCGTACTTTAGACCGAAGGGACTATTGACATTTGATAACTGTCGTATGAACCTATTCCTGTAGTCCGCAGTCCTTGAGCACGGGGTTGGCTTTCTCGAGCCGGCCGTTAGCCGTGCCGAGCAAATCAAATATATAGGAGGCTTTCACAAATTCCCGGCCCAGCCGCCAGCCGCCGCATTGGCCTCGACGCCGCGCGTCGCTCCGCGGGAGCACTTTTCCCCATCGCACGCGCCCCGAAAAATGTCCGCCGCCGGTAAAGAAACGCATCAATCGACCTTCGCAAAGTGTTTCGGTTAGAAACCACCCCGATCCTTTGTTTTCTATGATTTGCGGGTGGTTTTAATTGAACCCTTGTTTCGGTTAAGCGTTTCGCCAAAGCGAATAAAAATCGAACCCGCCGTGGCGGGCGGAATGGCAATTGCGGCTGGGGTTGTATATTCTCGGGCCATGTTGCGCTTGCCTGTGCGGTCGCCTACGCCTGGGTTGATGCTGGGGTTGGTGATTACGATTGCTGCGGTGGTGGCTTACTCGGGTTATATCACGCGGCAGATTTCCGGGTTGCGCGGACTGCAGAATAATATTGCCGAGCGGAACCGGCGGGATTCCTTGCAGCTTTTGCGGATTCAGAATGATTTGAATTCGCTGGCGCTTTCGATGCGCGACATTTTGGACGAGAGCGCGACTTATCCGCTGACGGCTTGGCCGGGACAATTTCAGCGGATTCATACCGATCTCGATGACGCGCTGCGGAAGGAAGAAGAGCTGGCGGTAGCGCCGCGGAATCCGGGGCAGCGCGAGTATCTGACGGCGGCGCTGGGGCAATTCTGGGATGAGATTGGGAGGATGTTTGCGCTGGCGGCGGAATTGAAGACGGAGGAGGCGCGGCGCGAGATTCGCGATTCGCTGTTGACGCAGGTGGCGGCGCTGAGCACGGACGTGGACCGGCTGCTGGTGGAAAATAACGAGAATCAGAAGGAAGCGGCGGCGCGGGCGAATGAGATTTACGATCGCGTGCAGCGGCAGGTGTATTTGTTCCTGACCGCGACGCTGGCGGCGATTCTTTTGACCAGCTTGTACGTGATTTCGGCGAACCGCAGGCTTTTTGCGCAGCTGGCGGCGCTTTCGGAGCAGCGCAGCGAATTGGCGCAGAAGTTGATTGCCACGCAGGAATCTACGCTGCGGCATATTTCGCGCGAGTTGCATGATGAGTTCGGGCAAATTTTGACGGCGGTGGGAGCGATGCTGGGGCGGGCGGAGCGTCATGCGCCGGCGGATTCGCCGCTGCGGACGGAATTGCGCGAGGTTTCGGGAATCGCGCAGGAGACGCTCGAAAAAGTGAGGATGCTTTCGCAGGCGCTGCATCCGGTGATGCTGGAGGAGGCCGGGCTTGAGGCTACGGTGAGTTGGTACGTGGCGAACGTGGAGAAGCAGACGGGATTGAAGATTGCGTACGAGAAAATCGGGGATGCGTTTGCGGTGGATGGCGGAGCGGCGATTCATATTTACCGCGTGCTGCAAGAGGCGGTGAATAATGCGGCGCGACATTCGGGAGCGAACGAGGCCTGGGTGCGATTGCGATTTGGCGGCGAGGGATTGGAATTGGAAGTGGAAGATCACGGAAAGGGATTCGCGGGGCAAGTGGTGAATCGCGGGATTGGATTGGTGGCCATGCGCGAGAGGGCGGAATTGCTGGGCGGGACGCTTGAATTTGCGGCGCCGGCGGGCGGCGGGACGCTGGTGCGTTTGCGAGTGCCGCGCGAGAAGGCGGAGGCGCATGGCTAAAAAAATTTCCGTGCTGCTGGTGGACGATCACAGCCTGGTGAGGATGGGCTTCCGGCGGATTATTGAAGATGAAGCGGATTTGGAGGTGGTGGGCGAGGCGGGAGATGCGGAGGAGGCGGTGCGGCAGGCGTTGCAATTGAAGGCGCGCGTGGTGGTGATGGATTGCGCGTTGCCGGGAGGCAGCGGGATCGCGGCTACCAAGCGGATTCTGGAGGCGTTGCCGGAGACGGCGGTTTTGATGCTGAGCATGCATTCGGAGGATACGTTGGTGCGGCAGGCGCTGGCGGCCGGGGCGCGCGGGTACATTTTGAAGAGCGCGATTGATTTGGAATTGCCGGCGGCGATCCGGCGCGTGGCCGCCGGGGAAAAAGTGCTGGCGCCGCAACTGGAGAAGAGCGAGTCGTTGAAGGGCGAGAGGAATTCGGGGCTTACGCCGCGGGAGTTGGAGATTTTGCAGAAGATTGTGGATGGGAAATCGAACAAGGAGATTGCGGCGGAGTTGGGATTGAGCGCGAATACGGTGTCGGTGCACCGGGCGAATATTATGGATGCGTTGGGGATTCATAAGACGGCGGAATTGGTGGTTTATGCGATTCGGAATGGATTGGTGAATGTGCCGTGAGTTGGTAGCGCTGGCTTGCCCTGGATGCTCTTGCGGGGTGCCCTGTCGGCTTCTGGCGACCGCGAGCTAGAACAACGCCAGCGATGTGGCGCGGACTCAGCGCGCCAACGCAACGCGACGCATTTGACGTCGTGGTCCGCGCATGATTGTTGCCCTGGTGAGATTGTGGTCGTCGGATGCCGGCGGGACGCCAGCGGTACGAAAACCGGGGGCTAGTAGTTTTACAGTATTGCGCTGTTGGGCAGAGGCGAATAGATTGGCGGCAATTCCGTACCCCTAGCTACGACGATCTAGATAGAAAACGAACTCCCCGGCAACCGAACAGGGCCGGGGTGTGTGCGTTTGGCCTGGTGAAGATTGAAGATGGCGCGCGATTTTGCATTGCGGAATGGCGGCTAAATTTATGCGGAGGATCGATGAACATGCGGATGAGATTGGTGATTGCGGCAGCGGCGGTTGTCTTGGCGGCAGCGCTTTGCGGGGCGGCTGAGAAGACTGAGACGGTGAAGGGTTACGTGCTGGATTCGGCTTGCGCATTTACGAAATCTTTGGAGAAGCCCATTAGCGCGGAGTGTGCTACGAAGTGCGCGAATGGCGGATCGCCGTTGGTGATTTTGGCGGAGGGCGGAGTGATTTATTGGCCGATTGGGGAGACGACGCCGGCGGTGGGACAGAATGCGAAGCTGTTGGCTTACGCGGGGCAGAAGGTGACGGCTACGGGGAAAGTTTACGTGCGGGGTGGCTCGCACGCGATTGTGATTGAGAAGATTGAGGCGGTGGGGGCGAAGTGATTCGAGACGAAAAGCGAATGAGAGGTCCGCGCGGGATTGCGGTGCGGGCCTACGCCTGTGGTCGTAAGATGCCGACCTTAAAGGTCGGCGCTACATGAGCCGGTGCATCGGTTACGGCGTCTTCCGCGGTACGTTGTGCCTGTTGCGTGACGCTGCAGTCGTAAGAGGCCGGCGGGACGCCAGCGGTACCAAAGCGGGGGCAAGCCGGCGGTACGACTATGCGCCGCGTTGTTGGAGGATGGAGAAGACTAGTAGGTAGCGCTTGAGGTTTCCTGAGACCAGGAAATTTTCCTTTACGTGTTCGTGGCCGTTCTCGCCTAGCTTTTGCGCGATTTCCGGATTGGCCAGCAAGTAGCGGATTTGGTAGGCGCAGCCTTCTACCGAGTGGACCAGCATTCCCGTCAGCTTGTGCAGGACCTGGCGGACGATTCCGCCTACGGCTGAGGCTACTACCGGCTTTTTCTTCCAGAGGGCTTCGGTGACCGTTAGGCCGAATCCTTCGCGCAGGGATTTCTGGACGACGATGGTGGAGGCGCGCTGGAGGGCGTTGATTTCGGTGTGGCTCCAGGGCGGAAGATTCAAAAGAAAGACATCGGGATCGTTGTCGGCGGCTTCGCGGGCTTCCGTCAGCACGGCTTCGCCTTCGGGATCGTCGCTGGCGCCGCCGCCGGCGAGGACGAGCTGGCAATCGGTGTGGCGTTTGACGATGCGATAGGCCTGGATGACGCCGACGGGATCTTTCAGGCGATCGAAGCGCGAGACCTGGGTGATGATCGGGCGCGAGGGATCGATATTGAAGCGCTCGACTACGCTGCGAACATATTCTGAATCGAGCGGGCGGTTCTTGTCGGCGAGTGGATCGATTGTGGGCGCGAAAAGATATTGCGGAATGGAAAGCTTCTGCGTGAAGGACGCAGAAGAGAAAAGCGAGACATCGTATTTTTCAACGAAGGGGCGCAGAAAATTCCAGACGTCTTTGTTGGGGCGCGAAAGATCGATGTGGCAGCGCCAGATCCAGTGCGTGTGCCGATCCAGAGATTCGCGGGCGCGCACCAAGGCGACAGGCTGGGGATCGTGAATGACGACGAAATCGTCGTCGAGCGACATTTGGCGGCGATTTTCTTCGTTGGTGGCGAGAAAAGTTTCGAACCATTCGGGCGGGCCGTCGTAAGGCTCGCCGTGCAGGGCGTTGTGAAATGCCTTTGTGACGGCGAAGAAGGCTTCGCCGCCTTTCAGCACTTCCCATTTGATGTCCAGGCCGAGTTCCTCGATGAGAGGCACGAGGCGATTGAGAATTTCCGCGACACCGCCGCCGACCGCCGTGGAATTGACCATCTTGATGCGCCGGCCGGAAAGATGTTTGGCGATGGCGCGGATTTCATTGATTTCGGGCTGGCCGACGATGGCAGCATGATCATCGAGCCGGACGTGGCGGACAGCGTTCTCGGCGGTCGTGGCGCTCATTGGTTGACCCAGGGTTCGATGGTGGCGACGAGTTCGTCGCGGAGACTGTCGAGAGTGTTGGTGTGAAAATCGACTTGATTCAAACGAAAGGCGAGTTCCGTCAGCTCAAAATTCTTGTCGATCCAGTGCGAGAAATCATTGGTCTGGAGGCGCAGGCGGAGGCGTGAGTTGATGAAATGATGGTGGAGCGATTGGGGGCTCAGATTGCGAATGCCTTCGGCGAGCTCGGCAAGAGTGTTGGCGCGCATGTCGAGGGGCAGGGTGAATTCGATTTCTTCGCAAAAATAGAAGGGTTCGAAGCCGCGGGCTTCGCGGGCCTGCGGAAATTGCGCGATATAATCTTCGATGACGGTGACGAGCTCGTGGCGGAGTTCGTCGATGGAGACGAAGCGGCCGACATCGAGAGCGGCCATTTGCTCGGCGAGCGAATATTGATTGCAGGAAGCCACGACCCATTGGGCGAACTCGCTGGAGAACGGCGTGTAGTGGTGCTCTTCCAGGCTCTGGAACGTGTGATAGAAAATCGAGTTGTCGGAGACGGTGCGAAGCTCGGCCGCGAGTTCGGCGAGATTGTTGGCGCGCTCCGGACAGATGCGCACGAGATACGAAGCGACGACAAATTGGAACGGCTCTTTCGAGCGCATCATCGGCGGGCCTCGGCGACTCGCTCGAGGAAGCGGCGGAGCTCGACGGGCGATTCGAGGGAATAGCGCGCGGCGGTGGCGCGGCGCCTGCCGACGAGGATGGAGATACCCGACATGCGGGCGAACACCGGCTCGTCGCCAACATCGTCGCCGGCGTAAATCAGAAGCGATTCCATATGGCCTTCCCGCGAAAGTAGAAAGCGGATGGCCGTCCATTTATCCACGCCCGAGCCGGGAAAGATTTCCCACACTTTTTTGCCGCCGCTGAGACGCAGGCCGCGATTTTCCGCGATGGTCTCGGTAACGATGAACTTGGTGCGCGCAGCGATGGCGCGGCTGGCTTCACGGTAATGCACGGCGAGAGTGGCTTCTTTGACTTCGAGGCGGACGCCATCGAGGCCGGCGAGCTTCTCTTTGAGTTGCCCGGTGGCGTGAGCGAGCAGGCGGCGCTCATCGCGATTGGCGAGAGTGATGCGATGTCCGCGGGCATCCTGAATGGAATAGCCCTGGCAGCCGACGTAGCAAATGCCCGGCAGGCCGACGCGCTTGCGGACGTCCGCGAGACTGCGGCCGCTGACGATACCGACGAGAATGTCGTGACGGACAAGGTCGGCGAGGGCGTCGCGCGTGGGCTTGCCGAGACGTACGGAGCCTGGATGGCGCTGAATTTTTACCAGGCTGCCATCGAAGTCCGAAAGAACGGCGACGGAGCGAGCCTCGCGGATGTCGTCGGCGATTTCGTCCCAAGCCGAGAAAAGATTCCGCGGCGAACCGAATTGCGGCGCGGCGGCGATGGAGACGATTTTGTGGCGGCGAGAGCGGTCGCGACTCTTGGCGTTCGAGAGTTCGACAACCTTACCATGCTGTGTTTCCAGAATGCTCATGCCTCGACCTTCTCCGGTTTTTCGATGCGGATTTCCGATAGCGCGGTTACCAGGTTCCCGGCCCAACGGTAGATATTGTTTTCGCGGACGATGCGGCGCATGGCCGCCATGCGCTTTTCCTGCTCATCGGAGCCCATGTTGAGGGCTGTGTAGATGGCCGTGGCGAGCTGCTCGACGTCGTAGGGATTGACGACGAGAGCGTCGCCCAGTTCGCGAGCCGCGCCGGTAAAGGCGCTGAGTATCAAAACACCGCGCTCATCATCGCGCGCGGCGACGAATTCCTTGGCCACCAGATTCATGCCATCGTGCAGCGAGGTGACCAGACATAAATCTGCGGCGCGATAGTAGCGCTCGATTTCATGGTGATCGTGATGGCGCTCGAGAAGAATTATGGGCTTGGATTTGGCGGACTTGTATTTGTTATTGATGCGCAGTGCTTCTTCGCGTACCTCGACCAGAAGATCGCTATAGCGCTTGATATTGGTGCGGCTGGGGGCGCCGACCTGGATGAAGCTGAATTCCCCCTGGTAATAGGGATGCTCGTCGAGCATGCGCTCGATGGCCCAGAAGCGCTCGAGGATGCCCTTGGT
This sequence comes from uncultured Acidobacteriota bacterium, assembly GCA_963812645.1. Lineage (GTDB taxonomy): Bacteria > Acidobacteriota > Terriglobia > Acidiferrales > UBA7541 > Palsa-147. The sequence continues at coordinate 1,164,837 of CAWEVU010000004.1, read as the reverse complement.
GTAATCCACGCGATCGACGCCGACGCCGAGGAAGCGGACGTCAATTCCGAGCTCGTCGAGAACTTTGCGGCGCATCATGGCCCGCTCGCCGTGGATATCGCCTTTGTGCTTGGAATCGGCATAGGCGACGCTGATGGGAAACGGGCGAACGAGAGTCTGATGACCCTGGCGGCTAACGGCAAAGCGATCCCAGTCGGTGTTGGCCTCCAGGGCGCGCTCCACGGTCTCGAGGAAATTATTGCAATGCGCTTGAACGTGAAAGCCGATGAGATCGGCGCCGAGAAGACCGTTCAGGAGTTCGCGTTGCCAGGGACAGATGCGAAAGGCCTCTGGATTGGGCCAGGGAATGTGCCAGAAGATGGCGATGCGGGCGTCGGGGCGCTGCTCTTTGATCAGGCGCGGGAGAAGAGCGAAGTGATAGTCCTGCACCAAAACTACCGGTGATTCGGTGCCGCGCAATTCTTCCAGAACGACTCTGGCGAATTTTTCATTCACGCGCTGATATTGGAACCAATCGTCGGGGCGGAAAAGAGGGCGCGTGTGGGCGATGTGGCAGAGAGGCCAGAGGCCTTCGTTGGAAAAGCCGTAGTAGTAGCCGTCTTCTTCTTCTTTAGTGAGCCAGACGCGGCGCAGAGTGTAGCGCGGATCGTCAGGCGGAACGCGGATGTGGTCTTCCTTGTCGACCACATCCCGATCGGCATTGCCGGAGCCATGGGCGATCCATGTGCCGTCGCAGGCCAGAACGACGGGCTCAAGAGCGGTGACCACGCCGCTGGCGGGAACGATGGTGCGGATGGAATTGTCCTGATCGCGCACGTGGAGATAGGGTTCGCGGTTGGAAACGACGAAGAGCGCGGCGTTGTGCAATTTGCCGAGGACGCTGACGCGCAGGCGCTCGGCGGTCCACATGGATTCGCCGGCTTCGCGGAGGCGCGCTTCTTCATCAGCCGCGGCGCGCGCGGCGTCGAGGCTTTGCGCCATCTGCGCAGCTTCGTGCGTGAGCGGCGCCAGGATGCCCGAACGATCGAGCGGCTGTGCGGAAGCCTTGCCGAGGCGCAACGAGCGCATCCATCCGGCGACGCGCGTGATGGATTCGCGGAAAACCCAGCGCATCATCACCAGGGCCAGGAGCGCGATGAAAAGCGTCTGAAACGCCGCGTGTACCAGATTGTCCCGCCACATAAGTCGCGTGGCTTGCTGAATGAAGCTGGCATCGCTGACCAGTGCGAGCGAGCCGACTAGAGTGTCGTTGGATCGGATGGGCAGAGCGTAAATGTGGATCTGGGCGTCCTGGCTAGAATTAAAGAACTCGTGGCAGCCGGCATCGTTCTCGCAAGAGCCCGCAAATTGCGCGGCGCGATTGAGAATGCCGAAATCGAGGCCCGCGCTGGAGCCGAGCGGATTGGCTTTGGTGTCGAAAACGGCGATGCCGAGAATATGGTCGCGATGGCCGAGGCGCTCGATGGTGCGGTGCAATGCGGCGTCGGAATGAGTCGAGATATCGAGCTCGAAGTCATCCTGCAGGCTTTGGCCGAGCACTTCAGCGCGGTGCTGGAGTTCGCGGCGGAGGTTGCGATCCTGCGTGCGCACTTGATAGGCCGCGAAAATCAGCGAGACGACGGCGACGCTGAGGACCAGCGGCGCGACGAGTCTCATGCTGAGACGCATCAGGGAATTGGATTCTTGTTCGGCCATAGTTTGAATGTCAATCCAGCTGCGAGCGCACCGCGCTTAACTAGCGCGCGAGCGCAAGCCTTTGGCCTGGCGCTGGTTGGGCGGGGATGCCATCAGTGCCAGACAGCACGTTCGTACCGGCAATCTAAGTTCACAGCGCCGCGAACCGCCGATACGCCGGGCGCACAAAGTACCTTCGAGAGGGCGGCCTCCCTGAATAATAGCAGACGCCCTCCCGAATCCGGCGAGGCAAATCGCCCGGGAATGTGTTGCTTACTTGACTACCTTGAGATTGTTCGTGACGGAGAAGACGTTGGCGACGCCGTTGGCGCGGACGTTGGCTGCGTCTTTGTCGGACTGATTATCCACCACGCCCTCGAGAGTCACATGGCCTCCCTTGACGATGATGTGGATGGAAGCTACAGAGGAGAGCGCATATTTCTCGAGAGGACCGAAGCCGTAGATGGCGCGGTACTCGGCGCGGCGGATCTGGTCATCGTCCGGCGACGGAGGGAGGATTTCGATATTGTTGACGACCTTCTCGACGCCCTCGATTTTCTTCACCGCGGATTCGGCGTCATCCTTGATCGTGGCGTGGACGACCTGGCCCTGGAGAGTGACCGTGGCGCCGTCAATGCTGTATTCGAGATTGTCGAAGATCGAATAGTAGGGCAAGAGGACGAGCTGGTGGCGGACCTCGTTTTTCAGCCAATCTTCGAAATGGGCGTCGCTGCGCGCGTGGGATTGCTGCGCGACGGCGCGAATCGCGGGCCGAGTGACGGCTCGAGGCCGCGCGAACGCAACTGCACCGAATACCACGATGCCAATCAAGATTCCTACTACGCGGCGGGCGATCTGAGCAGCGTTCATGCGGGATTCCTCCTTTAGTGCTCGCGGCACTGTCGAATATTGGATGAGAGAGGGGCGGGATTGGAGTCACGGCCCGGTGAGAGGTAGCCAGTGGCGCAGGACTTTCGCGCCCGGTTGCCGGGGGCGGACACGTATGAAATGGCGCACAAGCCTCAAAAAACGCTTTTCAGTATTGACGGGCGTGATAATCTCTTGCGGGGTGTTTCCTGGACATTCGTCCATCCGTAAGAGTTTCGTCCATCGATCGCGGGCTCGGGGCAGCAGGCTGTCCCCCTGGTACCGTTTTGCTGCTTCCTCGCGTTTCGGTTAAGGACGAGAGTTCAAAAGGGGAGGGAGAGAAATGAGAAAAGTGTTAGGAGGCTTTGGGCTGGTAGCCCTTTTAGCCGCCTCTGCGCTGACTGTGCCGGTAATGGCGCAGACAGCGAAGCCGGTGAAAAGAGCGCCAGCGGCGCAGCGATACGACGTGCGGCAAGAAGTAACCTTGAAGGGTACCGTAGACCACATGACGAAGACGGCCGCACGCGGCACACCGGTGGGTGCGCATCTGTTTCTGGCGACATCAACCGGCACCGTGGATGCTCATCTCGGCCGGTTCGCGACCAAGGGAAAAGATCCGGTATCGTTGACGCCGGGGGAATCAGTTGAACTGGTTGGCGTGATGACGACCGTGCACAACAATCATTATTTCTTGGCCCGTACGATTCAAGCAGGAGATCACAAGTATTCGATTCGAAATGAAAAGGGAGCGTTGACTTACCCCGGCATGAAGCCAGGGGACGCGCCGACGACAGATCCTACAAAGGGAGGGCAGCGATGAACCGCAAATCAATCTTATTTGTCCTTCTGGCAGTGGGACTGACGTCATTCGTGGCGGCGTGCGGCAGCTCGAAACCGAAACAACGGATCATCCTAGCGATGACTACACCACCTCCGGGCGCGATGGAAATCAAAATTCCGGTTCCACTCGCGGCGACGATAACGAACGATGCGGCTAACGCCGGAGCGAATTGGACTTTGGCATGCGACACGGGAGCGGATTGCGGATCGCTGAGTTCGGCAACGTCAGCGAGCGGGGCCAACATTGTGTACACCGCGCCGACGACCATCCCGGAGGGGGATGTTGCTGCGGGCGGCATGACCGTGCTAGTCACAGCCACGTCGGTCACTGACAGCACGGTATTCGCGACGTCGCCAGTGATCATCGTCCCGATCGCCGATACTACACTAATCTCGGGATCGTACGCATTCGTAGTGAGCGGCAGCGACGCCTCCGACAACATCTATTCCGCAGCGGGATCGATCACACTCGATGGCGCCGGGAATGTGGCTGCGGGCGAGGAGGACTACAACAACGCGGCCGGCATTACCTCGACGGCCATCACAGTAACTGGCGGAAGCTACACGGTGGGTCAGGACGGACAGGGCACGATCACGCTGGACTTGAGTGACGTGACTGTCGGCGTTGCGGGGGTGCAGACTCTCGCCGTAACCTTCGTCAATTTCAATCACGCGCGAGTCATCCAATTCGACGACACCGCAACATCCAGCGGAAGCCTGGATTTCCAGACGTTTACGGCTGGAGACCAGACGCAGATCACTGGTGGATACGCACTCGAATACAACGGTGTGGACGTGAATCCGGGCGAAGGCCTGTACGTGGCCGGCGGAGTTGCGACGGCCGATGGCGCAGGTAATTTCACCCCGATGACACTCGATGAGAACGTCGCAGGGAACTTGTTCATCGGCGATTCAGTCGCCGGCGCGTACTCAGCTCCCGATGCAAATGGGCGCGGAACTTTTAACGTCGGGGCGCTGAATTTCGTCTACTACATCGTCAACTCAGAATGTCTACGGATCGTAGACATCGACGCCGCCGTTACTACGGCGGGATCATTCTACGGCCAGGGTAGCAGCGCGGGAACTATAACCGTGGCTTCTGTCACCGGCGCGAACGTGTTCACCGAATCGGGTAGCGGCAGCTTTGGATTCTTGTCCACGGCTGGTCAGCTCACTGCGGACGGAGCTGGCAATTTCAGTGCGGGATTCGGTGACGCAAATGAAGGTAACGGCACGCCGACGAATGGTGGGATCACGGGGACTTACTCGTTCGACGTCAGCGGAGATGGATACGGAAGTGCGGCGCTGACGTTCACGAATACACCCGATATCACCTCGCTCGGAGTTTATGCCACTGATCCCAATCTCAACCTGGCGGACCCGAACAACACGGGATCCGGACTTGGAGGCGCACTCGTCGTCGATCTTGACGGCGACGCGTTCGCGACCGGGTTCCTTACAGCGCAGGATACTACTGCGGAGATCTTCGGGAACTATGCCGTTGACTATCAGGCACCGGACCTAAGCGACTTGACCGGACAGGTCTTCTCGGACGGAGTGTCGAACGTGACTGGTAGCGGGTCGCTGAATGACCTGTTCTTCACAGGCCAGAACACACAGACTGTTACCGCCACGTTTGCACCCGATGCGGCCAATCCAGGACGATCAACAGTGACGGCCAGCTTTGGAACCGCTTACACCGGCCTGTCTATCGTCGCCTATCAAGCCACTAACGGTGAGGTCGTGTTCGTGGAAATCGATCCAGCGTTGATCGCTTCAGGTGTCTTAGAAGGCCAATAAAGGAACCTCCCAACACATGGGTGTGGCATAGCCGGTACGCCGGCTATGCCACACCCTAAATTTCGCAAGTTTAGTTGCACACGCTGGGAACTGCCGCCTTTCTATCGATCTTTCGCTCCATTTAAAAACCTCGCTGAAGAACTCATCCTCAAGCTTTTCGCTACCGTGGAATAACGAGGTGTCGCTCGACTGATTCAGCTGGTTCGGCGCTACGCTTAGCGTTCGGAGATTGTGAAGTCGACGGTGGAGCGACCGTTGGGGGCGACTGTTACCTTTTTTTCCCAGGTGAGCGGCTCGGTGAAGAAAAGGCGCTTGGTCTTGGTCTGCGTGCCGACGTCGAGGACGGGTTCCTCGCGGGCTACGCGCCAGCCTTCATGCCAGGCGACGATTTCGTATTCGCCGGGCGGTACGTTCGTCAGATGAAACATCCCGTGTTCATCGGTGATCGCGTAGTAGGGATGATTCACGACGAAGATGACGCCGTTCATCCAGATATGCCCCGCGTTGCATTTCAGATCCACGGTGCCGCTTTTGCGCATGGGCCGCGTCAGCAACACGTTGGTCATGGGAAACGGAAGGTTGTAATCCACGGCGCCGGCCATGTGCACCGTATGCAAGATCGGATCGCTGCTCTTCATTCCGAAATCGCCGCCGGCCTGAACGAGCGATATATGCGGGACGTAGCGGCAATGTTCCTGATCGAGCGAGCGACGCGAATCGGGGAGATCCCAAGCTTTCCCTTTCGTGACGCCGCGGAGATAGACGACGGTGTTCGCCACGCCGCCTTCCGGGCTAACTTCGATCCGTTCGAGATCGCGCGTTCCGGTTTTGTCGGGATCGCAGACGCTGGGGTCCTTGGTGATCGGGAGCGTAAGCGGCTTTGGCTTTTCGCCGGTCCATTTGACGATCCCTGCGATCGTGCCTCCATCGGACACCTCGACGACTTGATAGGCTGACTGCGCCCGCGCGGCGGGAGACGCGGATAGCGCCACGGCAAGAATTGCGGCCGCGGCGGAAAACTTGTACGCCCTCATGCGTTTTCCTATCGTCTTGCGCCGTGTGGGGGTGGCGGTTCCATTTGTTTCAGCTGCGTCCGCTCGAATCGCAAATCTCCGGCGCGCCATCCTATTTGTCCAAAGAAGCGTTCGCAGTTGTTTTCGCTGCCGGGGCCGAAGCCTTGCCCGCATGATGCACTTGCAGCGTCCGCAGATAGTGCACGAGATCCCAGGCTTGATCCGGAGTGACGTAATCGGCGAAGGACGGCATGGGAGTGCCGTCGAGTCCGGTCATGAAGATGCGGTAGAGGTCTGCGTTCGAGTCACCGCACTTGAAGCGATTCAGCGCGGTGAAATTGTACGGGGTAATCGGATTGTCTTTGTCGTCGCGAAGAGTTGAGGCCGCGGGCCCGTTGCCCTTACCCGATTCGCCGTGGCATTGCACGCACTTGAGAGTGGTCTGGTAGAGCACTTCGCCGCGCCGGCGGCTCTCGGAAGTATCGGGAGTTTCGGGCGTCATCTTGACCGGCGGGTCCGGTTTTTCCTCGCGGAAACGCGGCGAAAAAGTCTTGATGTAGGCGACGAGATCGGCGCGCTGTTGATCGGTCAACGGCTGCCAGGAAGGCATCGCCGTCGTGTCCACTCCCCTGCCGATGGTGTGGAAGAGATCCTCATCGAGCGGAATGCTGCCGGTGGGCGTCGAGCGGCATTTGAAGATTCCCAGCGTGAAATCGCGAGGCTTGGGATCGACGTAAGGAGCGTTCTCGCCGTTGCCGTCGCCGTCCTTGCCGTGGCATCCGATGCAGAATCGGCGGAAGAGGTCTTTGCCGGCTCGAGCGTTACCTGTCCATTTTCCGATGTGGCTTTCCTGCGCCGAAGCGGCGGGTGCGCAGCAAAGGAGTACGGCGAGGCCGGCAGCCGCGATGGCGGCGCGCAGGCCGGTCGGCAAATGCCTCTTCCAGAACTCGGCGCGATTGAGCCTCAAACATGCCATGAACTGCCCCCTGCACTGGTGGTACCCGATGGCTCCCCATCCCAATCTACCGTGTCACGGGTACCCGGCAAGCGTGTAGCGCAAGCGTTGTTCACAAACAAGTACGTGTAATTTGAAAGACATCCGCGCGCGGGCCTGAATTGGATTCTGCCGGGGGCTGGCGGTACGTCGGAAGAATTCCATTGCTGAGCGACTGCATGACGCGGACGGTTTGCCCGCTCGTTTGTGTCTCTATGAAGAATCGTATAGCTATGAGCGTCCGGAGAGGTGAGAAAATGGAACCGAATCGCGAATGAAATGAAACTCTTTGTAGCGACTGGTGTTCTAATTACTCGGGGTCGTAGATCCGCAGGAATGCTTCAGGCCGCGTATGCTCATCGAAAGATGGAAGCAAACTCGCGGATAGCCCGGGCAATTCAGTTGTTTTGCGTGATGAATCTTCGGCGTAAATTTATAATTGTCAATCTGGAGGGTAAAGTGAAGAGAGGTCTCGTAGTGTTTCCATTCGCAATTTTTTTATTCTTCGGGTGGCTGGCAGTCCCGGCCGGCGCTCAGACAGCAGAGTCGGCTAAGGCTGCGCGGACCGCGCCGTTGTACGACGCGAGCAAGGAAACAACGCTGCAAGGCACGGTGAACAGCGTGGTAACGAAGCCGGGCGCCGGGATGATCGCCGGCGGCCACCTGCTGGTTGCCACAGCGCAAGGAAACGTGGACGCGCACGTCGGCCGCGCGCTGCAAGGGACAAACGCCGTCGCAGTGAAGGCCGGCGACGCGGTGAAGCTTGTCGGAGTTATGGCGACCGTCAATCACAATCAAATCTTCTTGGTGCGAACTGCGGAGATCGGTGGCCACACGTACACAATTCGGAGCGAAACTGGATTTTTAGTTTCTTCGACGCGGCCGCGCGGGTCTTCAACGACACCGGCGGGAGGGAGCCTCCGATGAACCGCAGACTCCTATTCGTGATACTCGTGAGCATTACCGTAGCTTCGCTTGCGGCTTGCGGCGGGGGTAGCTCTTCTAACCCAGTTGAGATTTCTTTCAACCAGTCGCCGCCCGCTGATTTGCAGACCAGCGGAACAGTGCCGCTGGCCGCGACTGTTTTTAACTCAACGAATACGGGCGTGAACTGGACGGTGAGTTGCGGCAGCGCGGATTGCGGTTCGTTTAACCCAACCAGCGGCGCGAGCACCACCTACACGGCACCAGCCACAGTCCCAAGCGGGAACACCGTGACGATCACGGCGACGGCGGCCGCGGACAGCTCGGCGTCGGTGATGGGAACGACTACGATTACGAGCGGTTCAACCGGGACGGCGCTAAATGGCCAGTACGTATTCGCAATTACCGGTATTGACTCGTCCGGGAGCTACGTCGCGGCGGGAACCATCGTGGCCGACGGCAATGGCAACATCACTGGCGGCGAAGAGGACTTCTGCGATCTCGCTAACCAGACGTGCCTGGTTGGGTTGCTCTCGGGAAATTTTTCGACGGGGTCTGACGGCCGCGGAAGCCTCGATATTACAAGCTCAACCATTGGGCCGCAGACGCTCGAACTTGTGGTGACATCGTCCTCTCACGCGTTGATCATCGAGTTCGACACATTCGCTACCGCGAGCGGAACTCTCGATCTGCAAATCCCTGCCCCGCTCAACGTGTCGATAATTTCAGGTGGGTATTCCATGACCCTCAACGGACTCGATCTTACTATGGGAGTGCAAAATGCCTTTGGCGCGACGATGACCGGAGACGGCTCCGGCGGCTTCAACAATGTAACCCTGGACGAAAACGACGCGGGCGTGCTCAGCACCGTTAGCGATACGTTTCTCGTGCAATCAGGGCCGGATTCCTTTGGCCGGGTCACGGTGAGCGATGGCTCGCTTCTGTTCGCCTATTACATCGTGAACGCCAAGGCTCTACGGGTCATCGAATTGGATGAGTTCTTCCAGTCGTTGGGCAGCGCGTATACCGAGGGAAGTGGTTCGCTCTCCGTGGCCAATCTTGCCGGAAATTCGGTCTTCACTGTGGCTGACCAGAGTCCGATGGGTGCAGCCGGTGTCGGCGGCGAATTCACGGCGGACAGCAGCGGAAACGTCTCCGCCGGATTCATGGATGTGAACGACGATGGTTCGGCCTCCAACGGGTCGATATCCGGGAGTGCACTCACGAGCGTCGGAGCGCGCGGGACTTTCACGCTTAGCGGAGGTGTTTCGTCGGATGTCACTACGTTCGAGGTCTATCTGGTCGATCCCGGCGTGAACATCCTCGATCCGAACCAATCCACCGGAGGAGGAGGGGCACTGCTGCTGGATAACGATGTCAATGAGACCGGAACCGGCGCGATTATTCCTCAGGCGGGCTCATCCAGCTTCAACGGCAATTACGGTGAGGGTCTCCAGGTGTTCGATACGAGCCTGGACGAACTGGACATGACGGGCCAGACGATCGCTAGCGGCTCGTCCAGTTTGACGGGCACGGCTGACGTGAACGAAGACGGAACCTTGTTGCCTGCTCAGACGCTTACCGGGATGTTTTCGGCAGACGGCAGCAATGCGGGCCGTTTTACGGGATCGTTGACGCTCGGAACGTTTGGAACGGTTAATCTCGTCTACTATCAGGCTTCGAACTCGCAGATCGTGGTGGTGGACGTGGATACCGGAGGCTCAGCAATCATTGGCACAGGGGTTCTGATCGGGCAGCAATAGGATCCAAGGGCGGACGGTGGCTCAGAGTTGCGAGCTGCCGTCCGCCCGATTTTTTCTCAAGACCTCGGACGCAAAATTATCTCTGACGCAGGCGCGAGCGGATCAATCTGTCCAGTCGAATGACTTGCTCACGGCGCGGCGCCAGAGGCGATAGAGCTCTTCACGCCGGGCTTCGTTCATCGTTGGCCGCCACTCGCGCCCGATCTTCCAATTCGTCCGCAGCTCTTCCAGATTGCTGAAGTAGCCGGTGGCTAGGCCTGCGGCGTAGGCTGCGCCTAGCGCGGTCGTTTCTTTGTTGGCTGGGCGAACTACGGGGCGATTCAGGATGTCCGCTTGGAATTGCATTAGGAGATCGTTTTCGACCATGCCGCCATCGACGCGCAGGGCTTCGAGGCGGATGCGCGAGTCCTGCTCCATGGCGTCGAGGACATCGCGCGTTTGGAACGCGCTGGCTTCTAGAACGGCGCGGGCGAGATGACCTTTGTTCGCGTAACGCGTGAGGCCGGCGATGACGCCGCGAGCGCTGGCCTTCCAATACGGCGCGTAGAGGCCGGAGAATGCGGGAACGAAATAGACGCCGCCGTTATCCTCGACGGTGCGCGCGAGAAATTCGATGGCGGCGCTATTTTCGATGAGGCCGAGATTGTCGCGCAGCCATTGCACCAGCGCTCCGGTGATGGCCACGCTGCCTTCGAGAGCGTAGCAGGCGGGCTTGGCGCCGAATTTGCAGGCGACTGTGGTGAGCAGACCGTGTTGCGATGGAACCGGGCGCTCGCCGGTGTTCAGCAGCAGAAAGCAGCCGGTGCCGTAGGTGTTCTTCGCCTCGCCGGGGGCGAAGCAGGCTTGGCCGACGAGCGCGGCTTGTTGATCGCCCAGAATCCCCGCGATCGCGACGCCTTGGATCGCCGGTTCGGTGGCTTCCGCAAAATGCTCGCTGCTCGAACGAATCTCCGGGAGAATCTGGCGCGGAATCCCGAACGCGGCGAGGAGTTCCGGATCCCAATCGAGCGTCTCGAGATTCATCAATTGCGTGCGGCTGGCGTTCGTCACGTCGGTGACGTGAATTCCGCCGCGTGCGCCTCCGGAGAGGTTCCACACGAGAAAAGTGTCGATCGTGCCGAAAAGCAAATCGCCGGACTCGGCCTGGGCTCGCGCGCCCGGGACGTTCTCAAGCAGCCATCGAATTTTCAGGCTGCTGAAGTAAGTTGAGAGCGGCAAGCCGGTTTTAGCGCGGAAACGATCCTGGCCGCCATCGTGGCTGAATTCGGCAACGGCATCGGCGACGCGGGTGTCCTGCCAGACGACGGCGTTGCCGAGCGACACGCCGGTGCGGCGATTCCAGAGCAACGATGTTTCGCGCTGATTGGTGATGCCGATGGCGGCGAGATCGGCGGGACGCAGCGACTTCTGCGCTATCGCGGCGGCGATCACTTCCTGAGTGTTGCGCCAGATTTCTTCGGGATCGTGCTCTACCCAACCCGGCTGCGGGAAAATCTGCTGATGCTCTTTCTGCGCAAGCGCGACGGTGCGGCCCATGCGATCGAAGACGATGAAGCGCGTGCTCGTGGTGCCCTGATCCATTGCGCCGATGTAGTCCGCCATCGATAAATCTCAGCGGCTCACTTCAGCGTCCTGAGGTCGAATCGTGTCTGCGCGTGCTGGCCGTTGGCCGTCTCAATTTCGATGAGAAGATCCGAGGAAGTGATCTTGCCGGGCTTGAATGCGAGGTGGATATGCTCGCCAATGCTCTGAACCGGAGTAAACTCGTCTGACACCACCGCATAATAGCCCTCGCGCTCGTCGGTCTCCGGCAAAACTGCCGTATCATTCTGCGTGACTCGAACTTTCAAAGGTTCAGGCTTCACCGGCCAGTAGCATATGTCGAGGTAGAGGTGAAACCTAGCCGGCTTGTGCAGAAAATCTTTTACTGCGTCCTGTGCGCTGTAATTTAGCTGAAGCCGGGAGTGATCGACGACGCGGGTGAACGGCGTCTCGATCCACACGATTGAGGTGTATGTCCCGACCTTTAGTTCCGGAATCATATGCCGGTATTCGGACAGAAACTTGGGACTAGTGGCACCAGGACTCGTGGCGAGCATGTAAGCGTCGCGGATCGCCTCCGGCGTGAGTGGATACTCGTAGGGAAACGCCGGCATCGCCAGAACGAGCAATAAGAGAATCACGATTCCTGGGTTCAACTTCATCGTGGCAGTCACCCGCTCTACTAACGATACCCGAAATTCGGCTTAATCGGACCAGCGCTTTGGTGTGCGGTCCCAGCGATGCGCCTTCAGCGCGGCGAGCAACTGAGCGTCGAGCGGGCCGGCATCGCTGGTGGCGATATTATCGCGGACGTGCTGAGGGCGGCGCATGCCGGGAATGGTTGTGCTGACGTCGGGATTCGACAGAATGAAGCGGAATGCCGTTTCCGGCAAGCTCATCGCTGCCGGGACGACCTTCTTTAATTTCTCGACGCGAGTGACCGTGTTCGACAGATTCTCTGGGCCAAAGTAGCCACCGCGCCAATCGCCCGGAGGAAATTTTGTTTCCGCAGTCAGCTTGCCGCCGAGGCTGCCCTCATCGAGCGGCACGCGCGCGATCACGCCGATGTTCAGTTCGCGGCAAACGGGAAATAGTTTGTCTTCCGGCGCCTGATCGAAAATGTTGTAGATCACCTGGACGGCATCCACGAGGCCAGTCTTCAGCGCGCGGATTCCGTTGTTGGGCTCCCAGCGATTCACGCTCAGGCCGAAGAAGCGAATCAGCCCGTCGGATTTGAGTTTGGCAATTGTTGCCGGAAATTCAGGATCGTCGGTCCAGCTATCGTCCCAGACGTGATATTGCAGCAGATCGATCGCATCGACGCCCAGGTTTTGGCGAATCAAGTTCGCATACTTGAAGACATGCGCCGCGGGAAACGCATCCTGGTAGGAATCGCGCGCCGACCCCGGCCATTTATTATTCTTCGGCGGAATTTTCGAGGCCGCGAAAAGCCGCTTGCCGCGATTCTGAGCCAGGATTCGGCCGAGCATCGCGTCGCTTTTGCCCTCGCCGTAGGCCCAGGCGGTATCAAAAAAATTGCAGCCCGCATCGACGGCGAGCTGCATGGCTTGAAGCGATTCCGCATCATCGGAGCCGGACCACCCGCTGACGCCCCAGAGTCCGTATCCGATTTCGCTGACGTCGAAGCACGTGCGCCCGAATTTTCTGTATCGCATCCATCCTCCGTGGCGAATCAAGTGCCGCGCCAAGCGCGTGAGGCCGCGGCGCAGTTTTAGACGCCGTCACTTCGCCGAGAATTTGTAAATGGTCTCGCTATGGAATTCCGCGCCGGGCCGCAGCACCGTCGAGGGGAAATTCGGGTGATTGATCGCGTCGGGATAACGCTGCGTCTCGAGGCACAGCGCGCCGAATGCCGGATACGCCACGCCGCGCTTGCCGACGATCGAGCCATCGAGATGAATCGCGGAATAAAATTGCATCGCCGGCTCGGTGGTCCAGACTTCCATCTGCCGCCCATTCGATGGATCGCTGACGCGCGCGGCAAAATGCAGCTCGCCGGGGTTGCCGTTCAGCACGTAATTGTGATCGTAGCCGCCGGGATCGGGCTTGAGCGCATCAATGCGCGCGCCGATGACCGCGGGATGCGTGAAATCGAGCGGAGTATCTTTCACCGGCTTGATCTCGCCGGTGGGAATGAGCGTCGAATCCGTCGGCGTGAAAGAATCGGCGTTGATGGTAAGGACGTCGTTCAGAATCGTTCCGCTGCCCGCGAAATTGAAATAGGTGTGGTTCGTCAAGTTGACGATCGTGGGCTTGTCGGTCGTGGCGCGATACTCGATCTTCAAGGCGTTGCCATCGATGAGCGAGTAGGTGACGGTGACCGCGAGATTTCCCGGGAATCCTTCTTCGCCGTCGGGGCTGAGATACGTGAGCCGCACAGATGCGGCGTGCGCTTCGCTGAGCGCCTCGGCTTTCCAAACGCGCCGATCGAAACCCACCTTGCCACCGTGCAAAGTGAGAGTCCCGCTGTTGGCCGGAAGCGCGTAAGTGTTCCCATCGAGAGTGAATTTTGCATTTGAGATGCGATTGACCACGCGCCCGACGACGCCGCCGAAGTATGGATGCGGCCCGAGATAACCCTTTAGAGCGTCGAACCCCAGAACGACGTCGCCGACATTGCCGCTGCGGTCGGGCACCCAAAGCTCGGTCACAATTGCGCCGTAAGTGATGATCTTCGCCGTGGCGCCGGTCGCGTTCTTCAGCGTGTACATGTCGATGACCGTGCCGTCATCGAGCTTGCCGAACGTGCTCTTCTCGACGCTGGATTTCACGGGCACCTCGCTTTGCGGCTGAGCCTGTGCGGCCAGGCCCGTCAATCCCGCGAATATCATTCCCATCCACAGAATTTTCGTCACGCGCATCTCGATCCTCAACACTTGCTCTCGCTGCGCGCGCGACTCGCCGATGGCCGCATCGGCTCGCGCTCCGCGGCGGCGCGCGTTATATCATAGACTCGCTTTGCGCGGCGTGTGCGTCAAATCTGTTTCGGCGCGGGAGGCAGCGGAATCATGCTCGAAAAGGATACGCTGAAAGAATTTCTCGCCGCGGTCGAGCGGCTCGATGCCGGCTTCGCGAATCTCCCCGAATTCCAGCAAGCCATTCCGGGCCGCGAGCGTATCGCCGAAGTTCTTTCGCAGGCCGCCGCGAGGCTGCACGATAACTATCCTTATTTTCATCCTCTCTACGCCGGGCAGATGCTGAAACCTCCGCATCCGGTGGCGCGGCTCGCGTATGCGCTGGCGATGTGGATCAATCCGAATAATCACGCGCTCGATGGAGGCCGCGCCAGCTCGGCGATGGAGAAAGAGGCCGTCGGCGAATTGGCGGCAATGTTCGGATGGAAGAATCATCTCGGGCATCTCTGCAGTGGGGGCACGGTCGCGAATCTCGAAGCGCTTTGGGTCGCGGGCCGCGTACATCCGGGCAAGAAGATCGTGGCGTCCGAGCAGGGACACTACACGCACGCGCGAATCAGCGGCGTGCTGCAACTTGAATTCGAGGCGATTCCGAGCGATCGTCACGGCCGAATGGATCTCGACGCGCTCGAACAGAGAGTTCAACGCGGCGATATTGGCACGGTTGTCGCTTCAATCGGAACCACTGCGACCGGCTCGATTGATCCGCTTCCGGAAATTCTCGCGATGCGCGAAAAGCACGGCTTTCGAGTACACGCGGACGCGGCCTACGGCGGCTACTTTACATTGGTGGAAAATCTGAGCGCGTCGGCACGCAACGCGTACGACCGGTTGCATGAGGTGGATTCCATCGTAGTGGATCCGCACAAGCACGGCTTGCAGCCCTACGGGTGCGGCTGCGTGATCTTCCGCGATCCGGCCGCCGGCCAGTATTACAAGCACGATTCGCCTTACACCTACTTCAGCTCCGGCGATCTCCATCTCGGCGAAATCAGCCTGGAATGTTCGAGGCCCGGCGCCGCGGCCGTAGCGCTGTGGGCGACTCAAAAGCTGTTACCGCTCGTCCGAGGCGGAGAATTCGCGCAGGGGCTGGCGCAAAGCCGCGATGCCGCTCTCGCGCTATATCGCGCACTGAAAAATGATCCGCGCTGGATTGTGGCATTCGAACCGGAGCTAGACATAGTCATCTACGCGCCGCGCGCCGCGGACGCCCGCAGCATTTCTCAGCTATCTCAGAAGATATTCAAAGAAGCTGCGGGGCGCGGCTTGCATCTCGCGCTCGCGGAACTACCGTCGAAATTCTTCTCCGATTCCGCACCGAACGTGGAGTGGAACACCGAGGGAATCACCTGCCTGCGTTCCGTGCTTATGAAGCCGGAGCACCGGGACTGGGTGCCGCGAATCTTCGCGATGCTCGGCGAAGCGCTCGAAGCGTCTCGCGCAAGCGCCGCGGGCACGACGTAATCAACAGCGCCTCACACGTGCACGGCGACCGATTCGAGCTCTTCCGCAGCATGCTGCGCTTCCGCAGGCCTCGGTCCTCGCGGGCCGGCACTCTCCCGCACTGCGACGCCGTCATTGCACTTGAAGCGTTCGACGATCTCCCGCAGGTCGCTCGACATCTTCGCCAATTGCTCGGCAGCACGCTTCGATTCGAACGCTCCGGTCGAAGTGCTCTGCGCCGCTTGGGCCACGCCCTCGATATTGGTCGAAATTTCATCCGAAAGCTGCGCCGCATCTCCAATGTTGCGCGTAATCTCATTGGTCGTGGCGTGCTGCTCTTCAACCGCAGTGGCGATGGTGCTGGAGATGCCCTGAATCTGATTGATGATCGCGCTCACTCGCGCGATGGCGTCAACCGCGCGCGTCGTATCGCCCTGGATCGCCTCGATTTTTCCGCTGATGTCTTCGGTGGCCTTTGCAGTCGCCTTGGCAAGCTCTTTGACCTCGTTCGCCACGACAGCGAAACCCTTCCCCGCCTCTCCAGCGCGAGCCGCTTCGATGGTGGCATTCAGCGCGAGAAGATTTGTCTGCTGCGCAATAGTGGTGATGACTTTCACGACCTCGCCGATCTCCGCACTTGAGACGCCGAGCTGCGTGATCGTAACGTTGGTCGTCTCGGCGACGCTCACTGCCTCGGTGGCGACTTTCGCGGCTTCCGTGGCGCTCTTGGCGATATCGCGAATCGAAATGCTCATCTGCTCCGTTCCCGATGCCACCGTGCGCAGG
Organism: uncultured Acidobacteriota bacterium; assembly: GCA_963812645.1. Classification (GTDB taxonomy): domain Bacteria; phylum Acidobacteriota; class Terriglobia; order Acidiferrales; family UBA7541; genus Palsa-147. The sequence goes on along the minus strand of CAWEVU010000004.1, from coordinate 1,148,255 downwards.
CTTCCGGTCACACGCGCGACGGCTGCAGAGACGAGGTTGGCTTGCGCCGAGGTTTCTTCCGCGTTGGCGCTCATCTGATGGCTCACGGCGGAAAGCGCATCGCTCGATCGCGCCACGCCGTGAGTATTGGCCGCCACAGTCTGAATCGTGTTTTCCAGGCTGTTCTTCATCTTGTTCAGAGCTTCGACTGCCTGGCCGATTTCATCCCGGCTGCTGATTTTGAGATCGTTCACCGTTAAATCGTTGTTCGCGACGTGCTCGATCAATTCCAGCATGTCCTGGAGCGGCCTTAAAGTCGCGCGAGTGATCAGAACGGCGGTCACGATGCCAGAAATGATTCCGCCAAGCACGAGAACGCCGACCAGCAATTGCACCCGCGCGAATAAGTCCTTTTCCTCGGCGACGCTCGCTCCCGCAATGTGTTGCTCGTGTTCAATGAGTTCGCCGAGCCACTGCAGTACGGCGTCTCTCGAATCGGCGCCCTCCTGGCTGAAGGCCAGCGTTTCGGCTTCCTGTTTCTTCCCCGCCTTCCGAAGCTCGATTTCCCGTTCGACGATGTTCGTATATTCGGCGAGATGTTCTTTGACCTTGCTCAGAGTCGCGCGCTCATCTTCGGTGTCCACAATCTGCTCGAGCTGCACCATGTGGTCCGCCGAATCCTGCGTCGCGTCTTGATACTCTTTCAGCATGTCGGCGTTGCCCTGCAGCAAATATCCTCGCAGCGCGGCCACCCGCTGGTACGTATCGGTTCGCAGGACGTTCGAGAGCCGGCGCGTTTCAACTGCACTGGCGGTTTCATCCGCCGCTTTTCGGATGGTGCGCACTTGCGTGAAGCTGACCAAGCCCAGCGCCACGAGGATCAACAAGATGAAACCGAAGCTGGCCCGGATCTTGTCCCGCACGCCCCACCAGGTCCTGGACTCCTTACCCGGGCCAGTTTCCATTCGTGACCGCATACGCTCGACCTCCCATCGACTCATCGCAGTTCACACTTCGCTCGTGGCGTTTACCGGCAGGCGCGAACCAGCGACGTCACTCATTCCGTGCTGCGCTATGAACTCCAAATCAATCAGCTCGGTGACCTTCGACTGAATTACCGCGCAGCCGCGCACGCCCTCGCGGCTGGCCGCGCTCAACGCACTCACGTCTTGCATGACGATATCCAGCACCTTGCCGATCACGAGACCCAAATTCCGGCCATCCGATGCGAAGACTACAACCTGCACGAAATCCCGCTGTGTGATCGGCGCATCGTCAACGCCGCGCGGGTTCTTTCTCCGGTCCTGAATCACATCGCGTATATGAATGAGCGGCATGATCTCGCCGCGGTATTGCACCACTTCCTTGCCGCCGACTTCTTCGACCGCGGCACGCGGGAATTCCTCAAGGCGCGATGCGCGGGCGAGCGGTATCGCCATACGAGAAGCGCTTTCATCGGCGAACAAAAGCAGCGTCTCGGTTTGCACCGGCTGCTTGTCCGTTTCTTCCGTCGCGTCTTTCATGATTCGATCGTGAGATTTCGAGAGCACGCGCGATCTGTGCGCCAGCCCAAGCACGTCGAGGATCAGCGCCACACGCCCGTCGCCCATAATCGTCGCCCCGGAATATGCAGAGACGCTCTTTAGGTTGCGGCTCAAGGGCTTGACTACAATTTCTTCCGCGTCATTTACCTCGTCCACCACGAGGCCGAACTGCTGCTCTTCGGCTCGCAATACAACGATGCACACGCCCGCGGAAGTCTCCGTGGCGGCGCTCTCCGCCGCGCTTCCAGATGCGCCATTCCGCGGCGAGTCAACCTCCAGTTCTTTGTCCAGATACACCAGCGGCAACAAATTCCCGCGCAGCCGGTAAACAGGCGCGCCGTGAACGTTTTCGATCGCGACCTTCACCTGCTCCGGCTCAATCCTTACAAGCTCGAGCAGGTTGACTTGCGGAATCGCATATCGATCGCCCGCACAGGTCACGATGAGCGCGGGAACAATCGCCAACGTCAGCGGTATTTTCATTCGAACCGTCGTTCCGGCGCCCGGCCGGGACTGGATGTCCACCGTGCCGCCGATCTTTTCGACGTTCGTTTTCACCACGTCCATCCCCACGCCGCGGCCCGAAACGTTGGTGACTTTCTCCGCCGTCGAAAAACCGGGAAGAAATATCAGATTGAAAATCTCACGCTCACTGAGCAGTGCGCCCCGCTCGGCAGTGACAACTCCCTTCTGGACGGCCTTTTGGCGGAGTTTCTCCACGTTTAATCCGCCCCCATCATCGGATATCTCGATGTTCACCTGTCCCCCCTCGTGGAACGCGTGGAGATAGATCCGCCCTTCCGGATTCTTCCCCGCAGCCTGGCGCGCTTCGGGAGTCTCGATGCCGTGATCGACGGCGTTGCGCAGCAGGTGCGTGAGCGGATCCTTGATGGCCTCGAGAATCGTCTTGTCCAGTTCGGTTTCTTTCCCTTCCATCTCGATACGCACTTGCTTTCCGCAATTCACCGCCACGTCCCGCGCCGTTCGCGGAAATTTGCTCCAAATGTTGCCGATGGGCTGCATCCGCGTCTTCATCACTCCTTCTTGCAATTCACCGGTGAGAAGATTCAGTCGTTGCGCGGCGGGCAGTAAGCCGCAGCTTTCGATCGCTTCGAAGCGCTGCAAAATTTGATTTCGCGTGAGCACGAGTTCGCCCACGAGATTCATCAGCTTGTCGAGAATGTGAACGTCCACGCGAATGGTCGCGTCGCTCGCACCGGGCGTCTTTGCAGTTTGCTGGACTTGCAGCACTTCAAGAATCTCGTGCGGCTTGACGACATTCTGCTCAATCAGGATTTCGCCGAGATGCCGTGGATCGCCTTGCTCCTGCTTCTCCAGCGCGTCCGCAATCTGGTTCGGCCGCGCCATTCCCTTCTGGATTAAGAGATCACCGAGGCGCGGAGGCGGACTCGGGGCTTCGTCTTCGTCCTCCTCAATCGGCGATGGATTCGCAGCGGCGAGTGATCCCGCTGGCGCCGGGGTCGGCGTGGTGTAGAGGCGCATCAGGCGGGCAATCAGCTCGCGATCGTCCCGCGTTCCTTCAGCACCGCTAGTCTCAATGCTCGCCAGGATCTCGCGAATCGCATCCACCATCGCCAGCAGTTCGTTGGTGATCTCTGGGTTGAGAGAAAGCTGACCGTCGCGCAGCCGGCTGAGCAAGTTTTCGCCCACGTGCGCCAGCGACTCGAGCGCCGTGAATTGCAAGAACCCCGAGGTCCCTTTTAGCGTATGGATTGTGCGGAAGATGCTGGCCAGTATTTCGCCATCGCCCGGAGATTGCTCGAGGATGACCAGTTCCCGGTCCAGGCGGTCGAGATTCTCACCGCTCTCGACGAGAAACTCCCTGACGATTTCCGCGTCGTCCACTGCTGAGGCCTTTCTTGATGACTCGAGGCCGAGTTGGCACACGAGTTCTCTACCAGATTAATCGGCTCAGCGATGCGGGACTTTACGCGCGCGCGGTTGATGCGTTTTGTCAGGGCACGACTTTAGTCGGGCCGCCAGTGGCTCCAGATAACCACGGCTTTACAGGCCGCGGAAAAAATCGAGTTTGCGTGGGAAATGAGTGCAGCATTTGTTGTGCAGTTCTGCTATGTAAGCGGTATGCGCGGACACGACGAAGAACAAGGTGAAGTTTTTAGTTACATTCCATTGGAACAGCGGATTCCCCGGGATCATCCGCTGCGACGGATTCGGCAGATGGTGGACGTCGGGTTGAAAGACATGGGGGCGCACTTCGCAGCGCTGTACGCGCGACGCGGGCGGCCGTCGATACCGCCCGAGCGGCTGCTGCGCGCGCTGCTGTTGCAGGCGCTGTACTCGCTGCGCAGCGAGACGCAATTGATGGAACAGCTGGATTACAACCTGCTGTACCGCTGGTTTGTGGGCTTGAGTGCCAGCGATGAAGTGTGGGACGTGACGGTGTTCACAAAAAATCGCCAGCGGCTGATGGAGGGCGAGGTGTCGCAGCGGCTGCTGGAGGCCGTGCTGCGGCAAGCCCAGGAAAAGAACCTGCTGAGCGAAGAACACTTCACCGTGGACGGGACGATGATCCAGGCGTGGGCCAGCCGCAAGAGTTTCGTGCCCAAGGAGAAGCCGCCGGAGAAAGGGAGTGGCGCGGGCGGGAAGAAGTTGTTGCGCGACACGCACGAATCGAGGAGCGATCCGGAGGCGCGACTATTCAAGAAAAGCGCCGGTGCGGAATCGCGGCCGAGCTATTTGGGGCACGTGATGATCGAGAACCGCAACGGACTGGTGGTGGCGGCCTGCGCGACGCAGTCGAGCACCAAGGCGGAGCGGGAAGCGGCGCTGGCGATGTTGCAGCAACGTGGCCGAACCCCCGGCGAGGTAAAGAAGAAACGCCTGCCGGCCATCACTCTGGGAGCCGATAAGTTGTATCAAGAGAAAAAGTTCATCGCCGCGCTGCGACGGCGCAAAGTGATTCCTCACGTGGCCGAGTACGAGGCCAATGCCCATTGGCCGAATTGGTTGACCAAGAAGGAGCGGCAGAACGCGGGCATGGCCATCAGTCAACGCAAACGCAAGTTGGTGGAGAAAGTGTTTGGGTGGGCCAAGCTGGACAGCATTGTGCGGCAAGTGAAAGTGCGCGGGAAGAAAAAGGTGGACTGGCTATTTCGGTTGGTGGCCACGGCCGGCAACCTGATACGCATGGCCAAGCTGATTCCGGCAGTGTAGGCCGAGGAAGTGGTGTCGTTGCAGGAGAACAAAAGCACCGAAACAGGGGGCGGAAGAACAAAAAGGGCGCCCGCGCAGATCGAAAAACAAGAACTCTGAGGACGGAATCGCCCGCAGAACCGATTTTTTCCGCAACCTCTTTAGCCGCTGAGGGCCGCTCGATAGCGTGGTCACACCGAACCCTTGAACTGTCCTCGTAACGGGAATAATCCGGAGATGTGTTTCAAGGCTTGATTCTCAACATCGAGAGGGAATTAACGGATTAGAGGATTCTCATCGCGGACGTTTGACGCGCTGTGCCGAAAGATTGCCTCAGCGCGCCGAGATCGCCGATTCAGGGAGCGATTTCGCCTGTGCCAACGTGGCCTCTAGATTCCTGCGAACACTGGCCGCTTCACCACCAAGACGCGTCTCAGCTACTCGCCGCGTCTTCGTCACGGTCTCAAGCTGCGGCCCGGGCGATGCCGAGAGCAATTGCTCCGCGCGGATGAAGCACGCGTAGGCGAATCGCACCGGCAATTTCGTCTTTGATAGAACCTGCCCGTAGTTGAACCAGTCCACTGCCTCAGCGTTCGTATCGCCGGAACGCTGATCGAGCGCGATGGCCTGTTGATATGCCGACGCGGCATCTGCCGGCAACTTTGCCGCGTCGAACGCATCGGCTAGATGTGATTCCGCCAGGCTCTCCTCGCGCAAATTGCCGGCTTGCTGCGCGAGCCGCACAGCTTCCCGATACATTGGAATGGCCGAGTTCGCTTGATGGCTATGAGCCAAAGCGTCGGCCAACTCGAGCGTCACGGCTGCGCGCTGAATCACCGGCGCGGATACTCCCGCCGTATGCCTCGATGCCAGATCCAAATACGCCTGATAATGCCGCGCGGCCGCGGCATGCTCGCCGTTGTGATCGAGCGCCTCAGCAAGATAGAGCTGCGCGTTGGCTTGTGCCGGATCCAAATCGATCGCTTTCTCCCAGCTTTCGATGGCTTCATCCGAATGGCCAAGCCGCATGGCCAGCAATCCATAATTCACACGTGCGTCAGTGTTGCGCGGAAATCGAATCAGCATCTTTCGATAGTGTTCGTACGCTTCGTCAAATCGCCCAGCCACCAGAAGCGCGCGCGCTCGTGCCTCCTGCGGCACAGGATTCGCCGGATTGACCTCCACGGCGCGAGTGAACGCCGCAAGCGCATTCTCCGTTTGCCCGGCTTGCGATTCGGCGCGCGCGATGCGCATCTCGAGCGAACTGTCGTAAGGATTCAGGCTCGCCGCGCCCAGCAGATGCGGCAGATTTCCTTCATCGGTGCCTGTGAAATAGCGAATCTGGTCCATGCCGCCGAGCAAAAAAAGAATGGAAGCCACCGCCACTCGAAAGGCGTGCGCTCCCGCCGATCGGCCGCCGAGCCAGCTTGTAGCTTTCGCTCCCGCCTCAGCTTCGCGCCGCTCGCCGCGGCCCACGAGCACCGATGCGATTCGCGAATCGCGCAGCTTCCAGATCGCTCCATCCAAAATGAAATGATGAATATTCACCAGCGCGGTGAATATCAGAAAGCTCACCGCGAAATCGTAATGAAACGCATAGCTCACCAGCCACGGGCCCGGAATGCAGAGCGCGATCCCGCCGGCAATCAAAGTAACAAAGTAAGCGCTCATCCGCCACGATGAATTCCCTGCCGCGCGCGCCTCGCGCCGCGCGTAGTAGCTGGTGATCCACAAATATTGCGCCGAATGTAGAACCGCCAAGATCCCGCTGCTGTATCGCGTCTGAGGAATCGCAGCACCGGCAACGAGCCCGAGCGCCGTCGGCAGCACGAACCACAGCGCTTGCGTCACAAGCAAAGTCAGCGGCGCCGCCATTCCCTTCCAGCCGCCGCGCTTCACCCACGCCGCGATCACCCAGCCCGAAAAGAAAACGTAGAGCACGCCGCCGGCAACGCGCGCCGGAATCGAAATCTTCGCCGGCAGATTCAGCGACAGCACGAACGGATCGTTTGATACGCCGGTATGAAAGCTCACCAGCAGCATCACGTACGACGCGATGAACGCCCAATACAGTAGCCACCGTTCGCCCTGCGTCACCGAAGTTCCGCCGCGCCGCGCGAACATCATCAGCAAGCCGTAATTCTGGCCGCTGTAATGCCACGGGCTCCAATCGATATAGAGCGTGAACACCCACGGCACCAGCCGGAAATCCGCATGCGCCAGAATTGCGGTGAGCGCCAGCAACGCGGTGATGTGCAGTGTGAAAATGCGATATTTCTGGAATTCTTCGCGCGTGCGGTAGGCGCGGTAGATCGTGGCCATGAAATGCGGATAGTTGAAAATCAGCGCGAGAAAATAAAACGCGAAGGCCCACTCGCGCGCCCGCGAAGCCGCAACCCAGGCCGTGAGCAAGAGTGGCGCCGACCACCCGCCGCAACCAATGAGCAGATCGATCCACGGCCGGTAAACCCACGGCGATCCACTGGGCGCCGGCGCCGCGGGTACCGCAGCAACACTCGCAGCCTGGGCGGATTCAACTTCCGTAGTGACATCAACATGTGCCATCGCAAATCGATGCTAGACACCACCAGCATAAGGGTCAACGCAGCGCTGCACCAAGATGCGCTAGGGGTAAACCAAGAATTAAGCGTAGGGGAGGGTCTTCAGACCCTCCCGCCTTTCGGTCCTCTTCAGCTTTTGGGAGTTGCGGAAACGGCCTATCCAGTTTTCGCTGACGTCTGAAGCGTCTTACCTGCGTAATGATGCAGCAATCTCTTCAGCAATCTTGCGAGCGCGCACGAGATCCTCGGGATTCAAACTAATAGCGGCAACGCGCGCATGCCCCCCGCCACCATATTTCTCCGCAATCGTCGCGAGATTTACATCCGCATCCGCCTCGCGCCACGGATTCGTGCCAATCGAAATCTTCGATCGAGTCGGCGACGCGCTCACACCCACCGAGTACAGCGCTTCAGGATGCAAAAAATAGGGCACGAATTTGTTGTAGCCCTCGAGATCCAGATCGCTCACGTCGAAATAAATCACGCCGCCGCGCGATTCCGCCCTCTCGCGCATGATTTCGATCGACTGCTTGTGCCGCTCGAGCAGCGGCCCAAGATATTTCGCCACGATCGGCAAACGCACCATTTCCGCCAGCGGAATCGTCGCCAGATACGGAATCAGCTTCGGCACCAGATCCATATCCGGCGCCGCTTCGATTACCAACGCCAGCTGCATCGCCGGTTCTGCAAGCCCCACCGCCGCTTCCGGCGATTCGAATTGCGCACCGTCGATGATGTCGCCCCAATGAATCAGCTCGGCCAGCGGCTTCGCATCGAATCCAAATTTCTCTGAAGCGATCGTAGCCAGAAATTTCGTGCACGATTTATATGTTGGATCGTAGAATTTTTTTCCCGAATGATCCTGGCGAAAATTCGCCGCATCCGCGGGCGTGAGAAACGCGCTCTGGTGATGATCAAACCACCAGGTCAATTTCGGCGAGCTCGAATACTTGAAATCCACGATGGCATTCTCATCGCCGTCGAAAACGTCATCCTCGAACGGCTTCGAAGCCTTATGCGTCATCCCCGCATAGCGAAACTCCGCCTCAGGATTGATCCTCTCGCGGTAAAAACGCGAAAAAATCGCCGCCGACGAAGCCCCGTCGAAGCACTTATCGTGGAAGAAGACTTTTACGTTCACTCTCTCTCCGTAGAATCACACGAACACAGAGAAGCTCATGCCAAGGCGGAAAACCAAAAAGAATGGACGCACACGATTAGCTTGTCAAGAAGATTAGGAATGCAGCGAAGCTTCGAACCTGCCTGTCGGCGTAGTCTGGAGATAGTACCGAAGTATGCTGAGGGGCGCCGATGCGGCCAGTTCGCGCCCCACCAACCGGGTCAAATCCTTACGCGTTGCCCGCGAACTTCTCAGCGATATCGCCCACAAGGGGCAGCTTGAATCGTTGTCCCTGGTAAGCTTTTATCATGCAGAGAATCCACAAAATGAAGCTGCCCAGCCCCAGCACTCCATAGATCAAGAAGCTGATCAGCCCAACAATCCATCCGGCAAAGATCGAGCCCGCGGCCAGCATTCCCAAGATAATGTACGCAACGATGATCCCGCCGAATAGGACCAGCGACTGCATCGCGTGGAAGCGCACAAACGGCCGCTTGTCGATCAAAAAGAAAATAAGGCCGGTCACCCACCCCGCGATGTAGCACAACAATCCAGCCACGTTCTCTGCCAAGCCTGTCCCGCCGCTTGCCGTGCTCACCGGTGTGCCTCCTGATGCCGGAGCTACTGCCGCGCTCGGCGCTCCGCACTTCGGACAGAATGCCGCTCCTCCCGCCACTTCCGCGCCACACTTCGCACAAAATGCCATGGACACCTCCGCCGGGAAATACCGCCAATGGCCGCGTAGCGTAGCAGAAGCCCCGCAGCCCAGCAAGCCGAATTGGAACACGTCCGCAACGCGTTCTGTCAATGACATAATGACAATACACTGTGTCAATGACAATATGTGCGGACATCTTGTCATTGACAATAAGCCACGCTCCCCGTAAAATGACACCAGAATGAAACCCGCTCCAATTCCTCGACGCAAGCTCCGCAGCACCGCCCGAACCCCAGCAAGTCGCGGCGCTGCCATGAAAATCGCCGACGAAGTCTGGATCGCCACTGCCCTGCTCCATCGCGAAATCCCGGACCGCCCCGACTTCACAACCGACGAGATCATCGAGCGCGCCCGCCAGGAATCGATCACCAGCGAACTGCGGCCAGGACTCCGCGTCTACGTTCTCCTCCATTGCGTCGCGAACTATCCGCCGAATCCAGCCCGCTATCGCGTCCTCTTCGCAACAGGCAAACACACGCGCCGCCTATTCCGCCAAGGCGACGCCTACAACGACGCGCGTCGCGGCTCGACCTTCATTCCCGAGCGCGCCGCGATCCCCGCCCGTTATCACGCGCTATTGGATTGGTATGCCTCGGACTATACCAAGCGGCTCCCCGCGTTCGATCCCGCAGATTCCATCCTCGCGCTTCGCGGCACGGGCAAAGAGCTGTGGGCCGATGAACACGCCGACGAATATGTCCGGCGTCTCCGAGAGGATTGGGATTGAGCAGCATTTTCTGGGACACAAATATCTACATTTACCTTCTGGAAGATTACGGTCCGCTTTCCGAACTCGTCGCCAGACTGCACGAGAGCATGATCACGCGCGGCGATCAATTGGTCACGTCGACTCTGACGCTCGGTGAAGTTCTCGTGAAGCCACTGGAGAAGGGTGACGATGAGCTCTATCGTAAGTACGCTGATAAAATTCCGGCATTCTCTCAACTCATCCCATTTGACGAGGACGCCGCAAAAATCTACGCAAAATTACGCGCGGATCGCTCCATAAAATCTCCCGACGCCATCCAACTCGCCTGCGCCGCCAGCGCGCGCGTCGATCTTTTCATCACGAATGACGCGCGCCTCTCGGGCAAAATCATAGACGGCATTCAATTCATAGTTTCGCTCGATCGCGCGCCTCTCTAGCGCGCCCGGAGGCAAACATTGGGCACTCCCTCGAAAACCGCTGGCGCAGAGAAACCTTCATCCCAAAAGGCCGCGAATCATCATAAAAAAAACTTCCTGCATCGCCACTCGCTGAGCATCGCGGCCTGCGCCATCCTGCTTTGTTGGATCGTCTTCTACATCAAGTCCGACCCCAACACGCACCTGGGCTCCTTCTTCGGCAACGCCATCGCCGATTGGTCCGGTGTAGTCGTCACGGTCGTAGCTACGAAATATCTCTACGAGAAACATTCCGCCGAAAGCCGCCGCCCTCCGAACTACGAATGCTCGCCCACCCGCGCCTTCTTCCGCGATCACGGTCTCAGCATCTTCCTACTCATCACCGGCATAGCCTGGCTCATCGCCTTCATCAAAATGGATCCCAACGCCAAATGGGGCTCCGTAGTAGGCAACATAGTCTCCGAGTGGACCCAAATCTTCGGCCTAGTGATCATGACCAAGCGCCTGATCGAGCCAAAATCCAAAGAAAGCTCCCACTAAAATATTCAGCCAATTGGTGGAGGCACGGATTCGAGATTTCTGGAGCGCTGTGCGTCGTCATCCTGAGCGAAGCGAAGGATCTCAGCGTCCAACTTGCCCGAGATTTCCGCAACACTGACAGCAGCTGGGACCTGCCATCGGTCTGACTCCGACTTGTCGCGTGCAAATTGTCAGCCGCCCGTTATCTCGGCGCGCGCATCAAAAATACAAATCCATCCACGTTGTAATGAACTTTCCCCTCACCCACGGGAACCGGCTGCACTTTTCCAGCCCGGACCTTCTTGATCGCAGCTTCCAGCTTCGGCAACTCCGCGGGCTCAGCCACAGGAACGTTGTGCGATGTAAGCAGCAAATGAATCCGAGGCGCAAGCGCAGCAATTCGCTCCACGGAATGCACGTAAGCATCAAGATCCGTCTCCGGCCGGTAAAGCCAAATCGGCGCCGGATAATAAGTATCCCCCGTAAACAGCAGCTCATTCTTGCGGTCCAGCAGACAAATCGCATCCGGCGTATGCCCGGGAGTCGAAATCACCTGCAGCACTCGCCCGCCAAGATCCACGGTATCGCCATCGCGAAGCCACCGAGTGATGTGAAACGGCCGCGTAGCATAGCCCTTCGCGTCAAATCCCGCAGGCAACTGCCCGCAAATCGAATCCGGCGTCAGCTCCGCCTGCGCATCAACGCTCGATCCCTTCGCATTGATTCGCGTGAACTCGGTATCCATTCCATAGATTTCGCCAAATTCCCAATCGTCGCCAACATGGTCGTTGTGCGTATGCGAATTCAGCACGACAACCGGCAAGGACGTCAGCGCCGTAACGACTCGCTTGATATCGCCAATTCCCAACCCCGTATCAAACAACGCCGCCCGCTTTTCGCCCACGATCAAAAACGAAATCACTTCCTCAAATTGATGCGGCTCATAAATCGCAAACACTCCCGGCGCCACGCGATAAATCTCAAACCAAGGATCAGCCGAAGCCACGCGCTCCAGCTTCTGGTAAGCCGGCCGCGGCAATTCCCGGCACCAATCCGGCGACAACGAACTATTGTTAGATTGCCCGCGCACCCCCGGCGCCGCGATCGTCACCGCAAACACCGCAACTGCGATACCTCTAAAGATGTTTAATCTATTCGTCGCCATGGATCGGAAATTATTCCTGGAACTCGTGCTGTGACAGACCGACCGAACTATAGCAGGTCCGTGCGGGCTTAGCCGCACGCGGCAACCCTCGAACCACAACGCATCACAATGTTATACTTCCCCCAAGCGGAAGTGGCGGAACTGGCAGACGCGCAAGACTTAGGATCTTGTGGCCGAAAGGCCGTAGGGGTTCAACTCCCTTCTTCCGCACCATCCTCGTACTCTATCGCCTAGAACTCCCCCGTCGTAACGCCATGAACCGAAACGACAAATCCTCCGCGCAACAGGCATCTTTGCGCCTCCACCGCGCGTCCAATGCCTATCGGTCCGGGAATCGCCGTAACTTTATCCTTGCCGTCGCGTCCAACGTAGCTCAGGATAGTTGACGCAGCGGCGGAGCGGCCCGGCCGCTGATTTTTTTGGGTTTGTCCTTTATAACGGCTCATGAAGAACGGCATCGCCATCCTATTCGCCGCGTGTTTGCTGTCTGCTTGTGGCAGTTCGCAGGCACCGAACAACGCCTTCAACCCGGCCACCGGCTGGGCGCAATGGCACAAGAACACCGCGGCGGTCTACTCCGCGCCCACGCACGTCGCCTCCGACCCATCCGTAATCGCCGATGAATCCGTCTTCCGCCTCGCTTACACCGGCGTCGACCTCTCGAATCCCATGGGCCCGCACTCCAGCATTGCTCTGGCGACTTCGCCCGATTCGATGACCTGGTCCGCTCTCTCAAACCTCACCGTCAGCACCGCAACCGCAAACGGTGACGTTCTTCGCGGCCGCCCCGGCATGTGGGATGAAAATCTCGAAACTCCGCTCCTCATGAAGACTCTTTCGGGCTACATGCTCTACTATTCCGGCTATCGCGATGCCACTTCGCCCGCCGGCCTCGGCAAAGGCTTTCCGGCATCGCTCGGCCTGGCCACATCGCGCGATGGCCTGACCTTCACGCGCGCCCAGTCCGACCCGGTTCTCATGCCGACTCCTGGAAGCTTCGACGCCGACGCCATCTATAGCCCCGACATCATTCCCTACCAGTCCGGCTATCTGATGGTCTATGCCGGGCACTGCTACAAAGATTGCCCCGGCGCGCCGGGCGTACGCATCCTCGGTGCCACGTCCTCCGACGGCATCAATTGGAGCAAGCTCCCGCAACCGCTTCTCGCTCCCACCTCACCGCCCGATTGGATGCGCGACGGCGTAGCCGAACCCGCGCTCTTAATGGGCCCCGACGGCGATCTCTATCTCTTCTTCACTGGCGTGAAAGACAACGAGCGCGTAATCGGCGTAGCCCGCGCCGCCTCGCCCACAAGCACGTGGGAAGTAAATCCCAACGCCATCCTCACTCCCAGTTCCGGCAGCTTCGACGAAATCGGCGACATAGCCCCAAGCGTCCTGCTGGAAAATGGCACAGTCCGAATGTGGTTCGTAGGCCGCAACCACGTCGGCCAATACGCCATAGGCTACGCCGAAGCCCCCTGGCCGCTCCATCGCGACGCAAAGACATCCCATTCCCAAGGCCCAGCCTTCGCCCTAATGCCGTAAGACCGTCGTAGGGGCGTGCCTGCCTTTTAGTCCCGCCCGGTTTTCGGCCCTCTTCGCCTTTCGGCCCTCTTAGCCTTATGTAGCGCCGGCCTTTCAGACCGGCATCTCGCGAACGTGCCAGCCCGCCGTCCTCAACCCCATCTCCAAAAAAGAGTATTTCCCCCCATGCGCGTCTAAGCTCAGCATGGAATCGCACCCGGTCCGCTTCGAACGCACCGGCGAATCAGAATCAAGCAAGTTTCGACAAATTAACAGGTGTAGCGCGGGCACCATAAAAGGAGAGTGGGGAATGAGAAAGGCTTTGTTATCGGCATTCGCTGTAGCTCTGTTGGCAAGCGCTAGTTTCGTAAAAGCAGCACCGCGGCCCGGCGCGGATGAGGACAAATCGCCTCCCTCGTACGACATGAAAGGTCAGGCGCTGGTGGATATCGATCAGCTTCACAAAAAGTTCGTCAGCCTGGCCGAAGCCATTCCGGCCGAGAAATTCAGCTGGCGCCCGGCCGAAGGCGTTCGCTCGATCGGCGAAGTCTACTTGCACGTTTCGCAGGCCAGTTACGGCTTCATGAAGTTCATCGGCGCGAATCCCCCGATCACCTTCGAGACGAAGGATTTCGAAAAGTCCACCACGGACAAGGCCAAGATCATCGAGCAGCTCAATCAATCCTTCGATTTTGCGAAGGCGTCGATCCAGAAGATGACCAACGCTGATTTTGCCAAGCCTCTGAAAGAGTTCGGCCCGGACGCAAATTTCGGCGATGACATCTATATTCTCGTCACCCACGCGCACGAACATCTCGGCCAGTCCATTGCCTACGCTCGCCAGGTAGGGATCACTCCGCCGTGGACGGTCGAAGCCATGAAGAAGGCCAAGGAAAAAGCGGAAAAGGACAAGCAGAACGGGCCGAAAGAGTAGCTGTCTCGCTCCGCCGCTCTTCCACCCAAGCGGGGAATCGCCAGCCGATTCCCCGCAATTCACTCCGTGACGAGCTCGCAGTCTCTGCTCCGAACCGTAGGGCCCAGTCTTCAGCCGGGCCTGCCCGCCAGCGTTTTGGCGGGCCTCTTCGCGCTCGATCGCGCCATCCGCACCGAGTTCCACAGCATGCCCACCTTTTCAAGCCTCTGAGTTCCATGCTAAGGTAAAAGTGCGGTCCCGAGAATGTTGGACGGCACTGGATGGCAAATTTTGAAGACTGCAATTTCATTCGCTCGAAAGGAGATGATTCGCTAGCAGGCGTCCTGGAAAAGCGATTGAAGAAAAAGCGAAATAGGGCGTTTGATTTTTGTTTCGGTTAGAATCGACCCCCATCCTTTGTTTTCTATAACTTAGGGGTGATTTTAATCGAACCCTTGTTTCGGTTAGAATTTCCCGAAGGGCTGGCTTTTCGCGCGATTTGACGCCACACGATGCTCCCTCTATACTCGTTTTTCCGAAAGGAAATGGCCGCGGCGCGGCTTCCGGCCTTCCTGCAACGCAACATGGCACCGGCGAATGGCAGAACCCAACCGCAAAACCTAGCGTGCGAATAAACTTATGACCGAAGCGACCTGCAAGCGCGAACTCGAACTCGAGATCCCCGCTGAAAATGTGAAGAAGGCCACCGAGAAAATTTCGCGCGACCTGGCACGCGTCGCGCGCATTCCCGGGTTCCGCCCCGGCAAAGCGCCGGTCACGCTGATCCAGCGGCGCTTCGCCGACGAGATCAAAGGCGAAGTTCTCGATTCCCTTCTCCCCGACGTCCTCTCGCAATCGCTACAGGAAAAGAAAATGATCCCGGTGAATCAGCCGCAAGTTGACCAGGTGAACTTCACCGAGAACGGCCCGGTAAAATTTCGCGCCACTTTCGAAGTTCTTCCGGAATTCGAGCTGAGCGATTACAAAGGCCTGGAGATCGAAGTGGACAAGCTCGAAATCGGCGACGCGGAAGTGAACAAAGCGATTGAAGAAATCCGCGAGCGCGCCGCAACCTTCGCGCCGGTGGAAGGCCGCGCGATTCAAGATGGAGACTTTGCGCAATTGAAATTGATCGGCACGCCCGAAGGCGGCGGCGAGCCGGTGCGCGCCGAAAGCGTCCTCTGCCACATCGGCTCGGAAGAAACGCTCGAAAGCTTCAACGAGAATCTGCGCGGCGCCAAAGCCGGCGAAACCAAAAATTTCGCGGCGAAGTACCCCGATGATTATCCCGATCCCAAGCTCGGGGGAAAAACTTATAACTACACGGTCGAGGTTCTGGGAATCAAAGAAAAGAAGATGCCGGAACTGAACGACGAATTCGCCAAGGACGTCGCCGGAGAAAAAGCCGAGTTCACCACGCTCGAAGAGATGCGCAAGAAAGTTCGTGAGGAACTCGATGCCGCCCGCGAGGCCAAGCAGGGCGAGCAAGCGCGCGAAAAGATTCTGGAAGTGCTGATCAAGAAGCACGACTTCCCCGTTCCCGAATCGCTGATCGAAGGGCAGATGGACGCGCGCCTCGAGCGCGTGGTGCGCTCGCTGGCCACGCAAGGGGTGGACCCGCGCGCCGTGAACGTTGACTGGGTTTCGCTGCGCAGCCGCCAGCGCCAGCGCGCCACCGACGACGTGAAAGCAGAAATCCTCCTCGACCGCGTGGCCACCGCCGAAAATATTGACGCCACCGAAGAAGAAGTGGAGAAACAGCTCGAAGCCATGTCCGCAGCGAGTGGCGAATCGGCAACAGCTCTTCGTGCTCGCTTGACAAAGCAAGGTGCGCTCGATAGGATGAAATCGAAGTTGCGTAGCGACAAAACGATCGATTGGCTCTACCAACAGTCCCGGATTCAGACGACAGCCAGGGGTGAAAAGTAATTCTGGTCCGGGCTCTCCAACGCAGCAGGATTTTCCCGATGAGAAATATGGACGACGCGAACCCGCGAGCAACAACGCTTGTCCCGATGGTGGTCGAACAGACCAACCGGGGCGAACGCGCCTACGATATTTATTCGCGCCTGCTGAAAGATCATATTATTTTCCTCGGGACGCCGATTGACGACCACGTGGCGAACCTGGTGACCGCGCAGCTGCTCTTCCTCGCCTCCGAAGACCCGGAGAAAGATATTTCGGTGTACATCAATTCCCCGGGCGGCTCGATTTCCGCGGGAATGGCGATTTACGACACGATGCAGTTCGTGCGGCCCGATGTGGTGACTTATTGCGTCGGCCAGGCTGCTTCGATCGCTGCCGTGCTGCTGGCCGCCGGTACGCCGAAGAAGCGCTACGCGCTGCCGAATTCGCGCGTGCTGATTCACCAGCCCTGGATGTCCGGACTTTCCGGCCAGGCCACCGACATTGATATTCACGCGAAGGAAATTATTCGCACGCGCGCATCGCTGAACAAGCTTCTCGCCCACCACACGGGACAGTCGGTCGACAAGATCGAAAAAGACGTCGAACGGGACTTCATCATGACGGCGCAGCAGGCCAAGGAGTACGGACTCGTCGATGAAATCATCTCGAAGCACCGCTGACGCCGTTCCAAAGGGTTAGCAGCGACACTGATGAAAATCCCCCCTCCCGCCCTCTCAAGCCGTAGAATGATCCCAAGATTTGTGTCCGGTGGTGATTCCAGGGGGAGGCGGGAAATTTCGTGAAGAGATTCACGCCAGAAGAGCCGTTGCGCTGCTCGTTCTGTCACAAGTCTCAAGAGCAGGTCGAGAAGCTGATCAGCTCGCCATCCGAGTATCCGCGCTCGTACATTTGCAACGAGTGCGTGGGCGTCTGCCAGCAGATTCTCGAAGATGAGAAGCGCGAGCAGGCTTCGCCAGCGAACCGGCGATTGCCGCGTCCGCCCGAGATCAAAACTTTTCTTGATAGCTACGTGATCGGGCAGGAGAAAACGAAGAAGAAGCTGGCCGTTGCGGTTTACAACCACTACAAGCGGATTTTCCTGAACCGGCAGCCGGGCGAAGTCGAGTTGACGAAATCGAATATCCTGCTGATTGGTCCGACGGGCACGGGCAAGACACTTCTAGCGCAGACGCTCTCGCGCATGCTGGAAGTGCCGTTTGCGATCGTGGACGCTACGACGCTGACCGAAGCGGGCTACGTCGGCGAAGACGTCGAAAACATTATTTTGAAATTGTTGCAGGCCGCCGATGGCGACGTGCAACGCGCGCAGCAGGGAATCATCTATATCGATGAGATCGACAAGATTTCGAAGAAGGACGAGAACCCGTCGATCACGCGGGATGTTTCGGGCGAAGGCGTGCAGCAGGCGCTGCTGAAGATTCTGGAAGGCACGGTGGCCAACGTGCCGCCGCAGGGCGGACGCAAGCATCCGCACCAGGAATTTACGCCCGTGGACACGACGAACATCCTGTTCATATGCGGCGGAGCTTTTGTGGGTCTCGAGCGCATCATCGAGCGGCGCACGGGGCAGAAGTCGCTCGGGTTCAATGCCGATGCGGCGCCTTCGACACCGTCGCGGCGCAATATCGAGATGCTCGAGCAGGTGCAGCCGACCGACTTGATCCGCTACGGGCTGATTCCGGAATTCTGCGGCCGGTTGCCGGTTGTCGGCGTGTTGAGCGATCTCGACAAGTCGGCTCTCGTGCGGATTTTGACCGAGCCGAAGAACGCGCTGGTCCGGCAGTATCAGCGGCTGTTCGAATTTGAGAATGTGCGGCTGCGATTCACCGACGACGCGCTCGAAACCGTGGCCGAGCTGGCGCTGCAACGCAAAGTGGGCGCGCGCGGCTTGCGCATGATTCTCGAAGATTTGATGCTGGAGATGATGTACCACCTGCCGGCGCAGCGGAAACTGAAGGATTTTGTGGTGAACGCGGAGATGGTGAAGAGCCGCGAAATCAATTGGAGCCTGTTGGAAAAGGCAGGATAAGAAACCAGGGACCGAATGTTCAACCGGGAAAAACTCGAAGTAAAGCGCGTGCCGATGATGCCGGTGCGGGAGATGGTGATCTTCCCGCAGATGATGACGCCGTTCATCGTGGGGCGCGAGGCTTCCGTGCGTGCGCTCGAAGAGGCGCTGGCGGGAGAGAAGAAGATTTTCCTCGCGACGCAGCATGACGCTTCGGTGGACGATCCGAAGCCGGAGGAAATCTATCAGGTCGGAACGCTTGCCAACATCGTACAGAGCGTAAAGCTGCCCGACGGCAATATCAAAGTGCTGGTGGAAGGGTCTGAGCGCGCGAAGATCGTGCAAGTGACGAGCGATGAAGGCTTCTTCCGCGCCACCGTGCGTCTGATGCCGGTGAAGAGCGAGCCGACTCCGCAGCTCGAACAAGCGCAAACGCGAGTCACCGGACTTTTCGAGCAGTATGTAAAGCTTTCGCAGAGCCTGAATTACGACACGATGATTGCGGCCGTACGCGTCGAAGATGCGAACAAGCTCTCGGATGCGATTGCGGCGAATCTGCAGATTCCGGTCGAAGAAAAACAGGAGTTGCTGGAACTCTTCGATCCACTCGAACGGCTGAACCGCATCGCCGACATTCTCGAAGTCGAAATTGAAAAGCTGAACGTAGATCGCACGATCAATACGCGCGTGAAGCGGCAGATGGAGCGCGCGCAAAAAGAGTACTACCTCAACGAGAAGCTGAAAGCCATCCAGAAGGAACTGGGCCGCGGCGAAGCCAGCGAAATCGACCAGCTCAAGAAAAAGATCGAAACGTCGGGCATGCCGACGGAAGTGCAGGAAAAGGCGCTGCAGGAACTGAAGCGGCTGGAAATGATGCCGCCGATGTCGGCCGAATCCACCGTTTCGCGCAACTACCTCGATTGGATGCTCGCCGTACCGTGGAAGAAAAGGTCGCGCGAGCTGCGCGACATCAAAGCGGCCGAGGTCATCCTTTCGGAAGACCATTACGGGCTCGAAAAGATCAAGGACCGCATCCTGGAATTTTTGGCAGTGCGGCAGCTGGTGAAGAATCCGAAAGGCTCAATTCTCTGCTTCCTCGGGCCTCCGGGAGTGGGCAAGACATCGCTGGCGATGTCCATCGGCCGCGCCACGGGACGCAAATTCGTCCGCGTTTCTCTTGGCGGCGTGCGCGATGAGGCTGAAATTCGCGGCCATCGGCGCACCTACATCGGCGCGCTGCCCGGCCAGATCATCCAGATGATGCGCAAGGCGGGGACGATCAATCCGGTCTTCGTTCTCGACGAAGTGGACAAGATGTCCATGGATTTCCGCGGCGATCCGTCGGCGGCGCTGATGGAAGTGCTCGATCCGGAACTGAATCACGCATTCACGGATCACTATCTCGACGTCGAATACGATCTCTCGAAAGTGATGTTCATCTGCACCGCCAATGTGCTGCATACGATTCCGCAGCCGCTGCAGGACCGCATGGAAGTCCTGCGGCTGCCCGGCTACACCGAGCAGGAAAAGCACGAAATCGCCAAGCGCTTCCTGATTGCCAAGCAGCGCGAAGCCACCGGACTAACCGAATCGAACGTGCAGTTCACGAATGAGGGCGTGACGCACATCATCCGGCACTACACGCACGAAGCGGGCGTCCGCAATCTGGATCGCGAAATCGCGAATATCTGCCGCAAGGTGGCGCGCAAGGTGGTAGCCGACGGAAAAGAATTCCACGTCGAGATCACGCCGACAAACGCCAATGAATTCCTGGGCGTCCTGAAGTACCGCGACTTCTGGGCCGAGAAGAAGAACGAAGTGGGCCTCGCGGTGGGCCTGGCCTGGACGGAAGTTGGCGGCCAGGTGCTCTCGACCGAAGCGCAGTTGATGCAGGGCAAAGGCCGGCTGACGCTGACCGGCAAGCTGGGCGACGTAATGCAGGAATCGGCGCAGGCGGCGATGAGCTTCGTAAGGTCGCGTAGCCAGTTCTTCGGCCTGCCCAAGGATTTCTACCGGCATCTGGATATTCACATGCACGTGCCCGAGGGCGCGATCCCGAAGGACGGTCCCTCGGCCGGCATCACCATCTGCACGGCGATTGTGAGCGCGCTGACGCACATTCCGGTGCGCTGCGACGTGTGCATGACCGGCGAAATCACGCTGCGCGGCAAAGTGCTGCCCATCGGCGGCGTAAAAGAAAAATTGCTGGCCGCGCACCGCCTGGGCCTGCGAACTGTTATACTTCCTAAAGACAACGAAAAAGATCTCGAGGAAATTCCCGTCGAAATCCAGGCTGAGATGTCCATCCGGTTCGTGGAAATGATGGACGAAGTTTTGGCAATCGCGCTCGAGAGGCCCCTGCCCATCGTCGGCCACCCGCCGGTGGCGGAAGTAGAGCCTGAACTGAGCGCGGATGTGGCGCAGGATAGCAAGTTGACCAATTGAATTTCCCCGGCGTTCCTCGCGTTTCCGGCGCTTCTGTGGCCCGGGAGCGGCGAGGCTATCGTCATAATTCGTAAGGGAACCCGTAAAGGAATCTGGACGCAGCCGCTGGAGTAGTTGTTCACCTGCCCGGAGTCCAACCGGAACACATTTGCCGAATGGCTAAAACCAAAGAAGGAAAAAACTCAATGAGTGTAAGTCTTGCAGAACTGAAGGATAAGAACATTACCGACCTGGCGAAAATCGCCAAGGAATTGAATATTCCCGGCTCGAGCGGGATGAGGAAGCAGGAGCTGATCTTCCAGATCCTCCGCGCACAAACGGAAATGAACGGACTGATCTTTTCGGAAGGCGTTTTGGAATGCCTGCCCGATGGTTTCGGATTTCTTCGCGCGCCGGAATACAACTACTTGCCCGGGCCGGATGACATCTATGTTTCGCCGTCGCAGATCCGCAAATTCGATTTGCGCACCGGCGACACCGTTTCAGGGCAAGTGCGGCCGCCGAAAGACGGCGAGCGCTACTTCGCGCTGATCAAGGTGGAAGCGGTCAATTTCGAGGACCCCGAGGTCACGCGGAACAAGATTTTCTTCGACAACTTGACGCCGCTCTATCCGCAAGAGCGCATTCGCCTGGAAACGACGAAAGAAAATTTGACCGGGCGCGTGCTGGATATGCTTTGCCCCATCGGCAAAGGCCAGCGCGGATTGATCGTGGCGCCGCCGCGCACCGGAAAGACGATGATGCTGCAATCGGTGGCGAACTCGGTGACCACGAATCATCCGGAAGTCGCGCTGATCGTGCTTCTGATTGACGAGCGGCCGGAAGAAGTGACGGACATGCAGCGGACGGTGAAGGGCGAAGTGATCAGCTCGACGTTCGACGAACCGCCGCAGCGGCACATTCAAGTGGCGGAAATGGTTCTGGAAAAGGCCAAGCGGCTGGTGGAGCACAAACGCGACGTGGTGATTTTGCTCGACTCGCTGACGCGTCTGGGGCGCGCGTACAACGCAGTGACGCCGCCATCGGGCAAGGTGCTCTCGGGCGGTATTGACGCGAACGCTTTGCAGCGCCCGCGGCGATTTTTTGCCGCCGCGCGAAATATCGAAGAGGGCGGCTCGCTGACGATCATCGCCACCGCGCTGATCGATACGGGCAGCCGCATGGACGACGTAATTTTCGAAGAGTTCAAGGGCACCGGCAACATGGAAATCAACCTCGACCGGCGGCTGGTGGACAAGCGCGTCTTCCCGACGATCGACATCAACCGCTCCGGAACCCGAAAGGACGAGCTGCTGCTGCCCGCGGATGAGCTCAATCGCGTGTGGGTCCTGCGCAAAGTGCTGAGCCCGCTTTCAACGGTGGAGGCCATGGAACTGCTTCTCGGGCGGTTGTCTAAATCCAAGAACAACGCCGAATTTCTTTCTTCCATGTCGAGCCCGACCTGAGCCAGAATTAGACTGCCGGCTGTA
Organism: uncultured Acidobacteriota bacterium; assembly: GCA_963812645.1. GTDB lineage: Bacteria > Acidobacteriota > Terriglobia > Acidiferrales > UBA7541 > Palsa-147. Next base: position 1,126,059 of record CAWEVU010000004.1, on the reverse strand, counting down.
AATCCCCTTCTTTTCCGGCGCAAACCATACGGCCACGTGTGGCCGGAACTGACGGGGGATTATGAAAGCGTTTATCGCGCGCCAGCCCATCTTCACGCAGCACAAATCCATCCTCGGTTACGAATTGCTCTGCCGTTCAGGCCCGGAAAATTTCTTTACCGCCAGCAACGATCCGCAGGCGTCAATCGCCGCGGTGGACGACGTCTTTCTGTTCGGTCTCAATCAACTGACGCAGGGGAGACTTGCGTTCATCAATTGCACGCGGGAGTTTTTGGTTCGCGACTATCTGACGCTCCTGCCGCGCGATCTGGTGGTTGCGGAAATTCTGGAGAGCGTGCAGCCCGATGCGGAGTGTCTCGATGCGTGCCGGCGTCTAAAGAGCGCCGGGTATCGCCTGGCCCTCGACGACTTCGTGGATACGCCCGACGCGCGGCCGTTCGTGGAGCTGGCGGATTTCATCAAAGTGGACTTCCAGACGACGAGTCCGCCGGAAATCGAGAGGCTGGCGCGGGAGTTTGCGCCGCGAAAGATCGACCTGATCGCCGAACGCGTTGAAACGCACGAGATGTTCAAGCAAGGCGTGCGGCTCGGCTACGTCTATTTCCAGGGCTACTTTTTCTGCCGGCCGCAAATGGTGGAGCGGCGCGACGTGCCGGCGCACAAAATGAACTACGTGAGAATCCTGCAGGAGGTAAACCGAACGGAACTGGACCTGAAGGAAGTCGGGCAAGTGATCAAGCGGGAGGCTTCGCTGGCGTACCGCTTGCTGCGGTATCTGAATTCGCCGGCGTTCGCGCTGCGAACCGAGGTGCATTCAATCCCGCACGCACTCTCGCTGCTGGGCGAAAGCGGAGTGCGCAAGTGGGTCTCGCTGGTCACCGTTGCGGCGATGGGCGATGACAAGCCCAGCGAACTGGTGATGCTGCCGCTGGTGCGGGCGCGATTCTGCGAGTTGCTTGCGCCGCTCGCAGGCATGCGCCAGCACGAGAACGATTTGTTCCTGATGGGGCTGCTCTCGGCCATGGATGCGATCCTGGATATGCCGCTTGCGAAAGTGCTTGCGGAAGTTCCCTTGAAAAGCGAAATCAAGGAGTCGCTGCTCGGGAGGCCGGGCCGATTCCGCTCGGTGTACGAGATCGTGATGAATTACGAGGCTGGAATGTGGGAAGAAGTGTCGCGGTTTGCCGCGCAGTTGAAGATCAACGAGGAGAAGGTGCCGGATTTGTACATGTCGGCGCTCGATTGGGGCAAGGAGATTGTAGTAGGAACTCCTGCGCCCGTGGCCGGGTAACGGATGGGAAGGCGCGGCGAAATCCGGCGCCGCTTCGTTTTTGCGGGAGGCGGCTGTAGCGCGGAAGTCAATCGCGGCGCAGCGCCTCGACGGGATCGATCCGCGCGGCGCGATGAGAGGGGATCCAAGCGGCGGCGAGCGCGATCGCGATCAATAGAAGAACCGGGATGGCGAGGCTGCTCGCAGCATTTCCGGAAACTCCAAACAACAAGCCGCGCATGGCTGCGCGCGCGGCGATGGAAGCAACCACGCCGAGCGCTAAGCCGGCGGCCGTCCAGCGGGCTGAGCGAACCAGGACGAGGCGCATGATATTTGCGGGGGTGGCGCCGAGCGCGATGCGCACGCCGAATTCCTGCGTGCGTTGAGCTACTAGAAACGAAACGACGCCATAGAGGCCAATGGCCGCGAGCAGGACGCTGACAGCGGCGAACAAGCTGAGCAGCGAGGCATTGAAGCGCGGTTGCGCGGTGAGCTTGCCGACGCGCTCGTTCATCGTTTCGATGGTCACGGGCAGCGCCGGGTCGAGCGCAGCTACATCGCTGCGGATCCAATTCGCCATTGACGCGGAAGTCAGTGAAGTGCGTATCAAAAAGCTCGCCGCTCTCGAGAACTGGCAGGAATCGGGGCCGGCCGAGGCGCAAGCTGCGGGGTGCTTGCGCACGAGATAATATTCGGGATCATCGGGAGCGAGGATTCCGCCGTTCTTCACATTTTCCGCCACGCCGATCACTTTGTGCCATGGGCTTGTGGGATCGAGGCGTATGTTCCGGCCGAGGGGTTCGGCATCGCCGAACAATCGTTTGGCAAGCGTCTGGCTCAGGACGATGAGATCTTCCTTCGAATCGCGATCTTCATCATGGAATCCACGGCCGCGCACGATGGGAATTCGCATCACGGGGAAATAATCCGGAGTCACCGCGCGCCAGCCGACCATTCCACCGGCGGATTCGGTATGGCGCGCCTCTCCTTCAATTTCAAGAGCGTTGAAGGGCTTCGCGTGCATGCTGCCGCTCGGCGGTAAGGAGTCCGTCACTGCCACCGAATCGATTCCCGGGATGCGGCGAAGGCGCGCTTCGAGCTGCTCGAAGAAGGCCTGTTGCCGCACTGCATCGGGGTAGCCGGCCTCGCCGAGAGAGACGGTGGCGGCGAGGAGGCCGCTGGTGGACATCCCGAGCGGCACCGCTTGGACATTGCGAAAGCTTTGCAGGAGCAGGCCTGCGGCGGTGATAAGAGTAAGCGAGATGGCGATCTGAGCGGCGGCGAGAGCCTGGCTCAGAAATCCACGCGAGACTGGCGTGGCGCGCGAGCCGCTGAGCGCCTCGGCGTGACGAGTTCGCAACGCGGGGGCCAGGCCGAAGAAGAGCGCTGACAGTATCGAGACTGCTACGCTGAAGACAAGGACGCGCGCGTCGAGCGCGGTTTGCTCGAGGCGCGGGACGCCGGCAGGGGCGATGGCCACGAAAATCATCAGCAGCCACGAGGCTACGAATATTCCGGCCGCGCCTCCGGCTGCACCTAAGACGAGGCTTTCGGTGAGATTTTGACGGATGAGGCGCGCGCGTCCTGCGCCCAGGACGGCGCGAATGGCGATTTCGCGGCGCCGGGCTGTGCCGCGGGCGAGAAGCAGATTCGCGACGTTGGCGCAGGCGAGCAGGAGCACGGCGGCGACGGCGCTCAGCAATATCCAGGAGGCGGTTCTGACATCGTGGATTTGAAGATCGCGAAGCGAACGGACGCTGAGCGTGACGTCGTGACGGAACTGGGCGGGGACGAATTGGAGCGAATCTTGGAAGAGAGGAGTGAGCGCGGCGTGTGCTTGCGCTACGGTCACGCCGGGCTTCATGCGCGCGTAGACGCGAAGAACGGCGCCGGTTTTCGGGCGCTGCTGCGCGGCGAGATCGAGTTGCTGCGGAACCAGAACATCCACTTGGGCGAGAGTGGGAAATTCGAAATTCTTGCCGAGGATGCCGACGATGGTTGTTGGATGCTTGTCGAGGGGAAACGTCGAACTGATGATGTTTGGATTGCCGCCGAAGCGGCTCTTCCAGAGGCCGTAGGAGATCAATGCGGCGCTGGGGCCATTGGGGCGATCTTCATCGGCGGTGAAATTTCGGCCGAGGAGTGGATCGACGCCGAGCGTCGGGAGGAACGTGGATTCGACGTAGGCGCAGCGCAGGCGTGCCGGATTCGGCGCGGTGAGATCGCAATCGCTGACGCCTGAGGCGTCGAATGATGTCATTGCTGCGAACGGCGTTTGTCGCGTGCGCCAAACGACGTAATCCGAGCCAAGCATGAACTCGCGCTGTTCGATCGGCGCGAGCATTCCGACGGTGACCAGCCGATCGCTGGCGGGATAGGGCAAATCGCGGAACAAGATGCGGTCGACGAAGCTGAAGACGGCCGTGCTCGAGCCGATGCCGAGAGCTAGGGCGAGCACGGCCGTCATCGCAAAGCCGCGCTCGCGGGCAAACGTGCGCATTGCGTAGCGTGCGTCCGTGAGGAATATTTCGGCCTGGCGAAGAAGGCGTTGCATGCTCGATTCCTCGGAATCAAATGAAATGCGCACAGAGACGGGGCGTGGAGCGGCGCTCGTCTAGGGGTTAGACGCCAGAAGAGCTGACAGAAGTTCCCGGATTCGTTTTTTCTTTAGCCAGGAGGACGATCAGGCGCGCGACTTCGTCGGCTTCCATGGCGGTGCTGTCGACTAAGACGGCGTCGGGCGCGCGCTTGAGCGGGGAATGTTCGCGCTCGACGTCGCGGCGATCGCGCTCGCGGACTTCTTCAATGGTGCGCTCGAGATTCACCGACTCGCCTTTTTGCTGATGCTCGCGCCAGCGACGCTGGGCGCGAACTTCGACTGACGCGGTGAGATAAATCTTCAAATCGGCGTCGGGGAAGACGATGGTACCGATGTCGCGGCCTTCCATCACTACGCCGCCGAGCTGCCCGGCGCGGCGTTGCTCGGCTACGAGGACTCGGCGCACGCCGGGAATGACGGCAATTTTGGAAGAGGCTTGCGCGACTTCTGGACTGCGAATGGCGGATGTGACGTCTTCGCCGTCGAGGAGAATTTTCTGTGCGCCGCCGTCGATGTGCAGATCGATGTGCGTTTCACCTGCCATTTGCGCCAGGCGCTCTTCGGCGTCCAGCGGAAGATTGAGGCGCTGCGCCTTGAGCGCGAGAGCGCGGTACATCGCGCCTGTATCCACGTACACGTAGCCGAGAAGCTCGGCCACGCGGCGCGCGACGGTGCTTTTGCCTGAGCCGACCGGGCCGTCAATCGCGATGATGAGCTTGCGCATCGGTGAGGGAGTCTAAATTCTCTTGAAGGCGCGCTCGATGTCGCGCGTCGAGTAGCGCAGGACGACGGGCCGGCCGTGCGGGCAGCTCATCGGATATTCGGTCTTCGAAAGTTCGCCCAGCAGCCATTCCATTTTTGCGCGCTCGAGCGGCGTGTTGACTTTGATCGCCGCGTGGCAGGAAGTGGATGCGGCGATTTTCGCCTGCAGCGAATCGATGGAGATGGCCTGATTCTCGCGGACGATGCCGTCGAGGATTTCGGCGAGCAGTTTTTCGGCATCGCCCGCGGCGATGCCGGCGGGCGCGGCGTGAATGGCGATGGAGCGCGCGCCCATCAAATCGGCTTCGAAGCCGTTAGCGCGCAACTCTTCGGCGATTTGCTCGAAGATGGCGAGTTGCCGCGGCGCCAGCTCGACGACGAGAGGTACGAGCATCCGCTGGCCGCCGAGCGCGCCCTCGCGACGTGCGCGAAGATGCTGCTCGAAGAGCACGCGCTCGTGGGCCACGTGCTGATCGATGATCCACAGCCCTTCGGAATTCACCGCGACGATAAAGCTGTTGTTCACTTGGCCTAGCGGCTTGAGGTCGGCGATTTCTTCAGCGCGCGGCAGTGTTGCGGGAGCTTGCGCCGGGGCCGAGACAACGGCGGCTGCGCTGGCAGAACCCGATACCGATGCCGCGGCGGCTGCGCGCGCGGCTACTGGAAATTCGAGGGCATTCTCAGAGCCAAATTGCAGGCGCTGCGCAAGCGGCTGGAGCGGATCGCTCGACAGCTCGAACTCGTCGCCATAAGCGGAGCCTGCTCCGGGCGTAGCTGGCATCGCGAGAGGTGGGATTATGGCGCGCGGCGGACCAAGTGCGGCGTCTGTGGCGGCTGCCATTTCGGACGATGCGCTGGCTGTTGCCGGAAAGCCATCATGAAATGGAACCACGTTCGCGGCTCCGGAGCCTTGGCCGCGAGATCCGGGAAAGCCGGGAATCGGCCGCGCGTTCGAGAGCGAGTGGCGAACGGCATCGCGCGTGAAATCGTGCACGAATTGCGGATGGCGAAAGCGGACTTCGATTTTCGACGGGTGAACGTTGACGTCCACTTCCTCGTAGGGCAATTCGAGAAACAGCAGCACGACCGGAAAAACGCCAGGCGGCACGATATTGCGATACGCGTCGCTGATGGCGTGAAGGATGAGACGGTCACGGATGAGGCGGCGATTGACAAACACATAGATTCCGTTGCGATTGCTTCGTTGCACTTCCGGGCGGGAGACGAATCCAGTGACGCGAATTTTCGCGGACTCCTCGCCCGCTTCAAGCGACGGCTCCGTGATCGCGGCGCGGATCGGTCCTTCGGCGACGGGAATTTCGACCAGCTCATCGAGTGCTGAACGGCCAAAGATTTGGTAGGTGCGCTCGGCGAGGCGCTCGACCGGAGTCGCATTCAGGATCTCCTGAGATGGAGTCTTCAGGACGAAATGCGTTTCGGGATGCGCCAGAGCGTAGTGCGTGACGAGCGAGGCGATGTGACCGAGCTCAGTGGTCTCGGATTTGAGGAATTTGCGGCGCGCCGGAACGGAATAGAAGAGATCGCCGACGCTGATGCATGTTCCCGGCGGCAGGCCTGCGGGCTTCACGCTGATCAATTTTCCGCCGGCGAATTCGACGCGAGTTCCCTCCTGGCCCTCGCCGGCGCATGTTTCGAGAACGAGGCGCGAAACCGCGGCGATGGACGGCAGCGCTTCTCCGCGAAAACCGAGAGTGGCGATGGAGAGGAGATCGTCGGCAGTGCGTAATTTTGAAGTGGCGTGGCGCTCGAAGGCCAGCAGAGCGTCGTCGCGATTCATGCCGGAGCCGTCATCGGTGACGCGAATTAGCCGCTTGCCGCCCGATTCGACTTCGACGCGAATCGAGCGCGCCCCGGCATCGAGCGCGTTTTCGAGCAGCTCTTTGACGACCGACGCGGGCCGCTCGACAACTTCGCCCGCGGCGATTTTGTTCGCGACGTTTTCCGGCAGGATGCGAATGTTCGACATTGCTAGATTAGATTCCTCGAGCGGCTGCAAATTCGCTTGAGCTCTTAGGCTCAGCGCACATTTTCATTTGGCTCGCGGGCTTGTTCCTGCTCGTCTTGTTTCAGGCTGCGCATGAAGGTGCGCGTCGCGAACGGCGCTGCGATGAATACCACGAGAACCAGCGCCGCGGCCAGCCATCGCGGGAAATCGGGCACCTGAACGACAGTCATGAGCACGAATCCGATCGAGACGCCCAGCGCCAGCAGAACAAGAAATTGCGCGCGAAGGTTGAGCCGGCGCATCCGCCAAATCACAATCGCAACCGCGCCCGCGAACGCTATCGCCGCGAGAATTGCCATTTGTGGGCGCACGAATGCCATTACTCCTTCTTGGTGGTCTTGATCGCCAAGCCCAGATCGTCTAACTGCGCTGGATCGACCGTTGACGGCGAATCGGCCATGATATCTTGCGCGGCGGTGGTCTTCGCGAAGGCGATCACTTCGCGGATGGACTTCTCGCCTGCCAGCAGCATGGCGATGCGATCGATGCCGAGCGCGATTCCGCCGTGCGGCGGCGTTCCGTACGTGAGCGCGTCGAGGAAGAAGCCGAAACGCTGGCGTTGCTGCTCCGGCGTTAGACCGAGCGCTTTGAACATGCGCTCTTGAATATCCTGCCGGTGAATCCGGATGCTGCCGGAGCCTAGCTCGACACCGTTGAGCACGAGATCGTAGCCTTTCGAGCGGCATTCCCACGGGGCGGTCTCGAGCTTCTCGATATCTTCCTCGACGATGCCGGTGAAGGGATGCTGTGCGCTCACCCAGCGATTGTCGGCCTCGCTCCATTCGAAGAGTGCGAAGCCGGTGATCCACAAAAATTCCCAGCGCGAGCGGTCGATGAGATTTAGTTTGTCGCCGAGATGCAGGCGCAATTGGCCGGCGACATTTAGAGACGTGTCGTGGTGCGGGATTTGCTGCTTGGCGGTGACGGCGACGATCAGATCGCCGGTCTTCGCGCCGAGCGCGGCGGCCATCTCTTTCAGCTTTTCTGCGCCGAGATTCTTCTCGAGCGATGATGTGATCGCGTCTGCCGCGACTTTGATCGTGTAGACGCCTTTCGCGCCCGCTGATTTCGCGAATTCGGCCAATTCGTCGAGTTGCTTGCGCGAGAACGACGCGGCACCGGGCGCGACGACGGCTTGCACGTTGCCCTCGAACCCGAACGTGGCGCGGGCCGGCTCGAAGAACTGCGTCACATTGTGCAATTCCATCCCGAAGCGCAAGTCGGGCTTGTCTGAGCCGTAGCGCCGCAACGCCTCGTGATAGTCCATGTGGCGAAACGGACCCTTCGCCTGCACACCGATAACGGCGCAGGCGCGGTGCATCACGTGCTCGATCGTCTCGAAAACGTCTTGCTGGCGCGGAAAGGACATCTCGAGATCGAGTTGCGTGAATTCCGGCTGCCGATCAGCGCGCAGATCTTCATCGCGAAAGCACTTCACGATCTGAAAATAGCGGTCGAGGCCGGAGACCATTAGGATCTGCTTGAAGATTTGCGGCGATTGCGGAAGTGCGTAGAACTGGCCGTGATGGACGCGGCTCGGGACGAGATAATCGCGCGCGCCTTCGGGCGTCGAGCGCGTGAGCATCGGCGTCTCGACTTCGTAGAAGCCAAGCTCGTCGAGGGCTTTGCGAATTTCGAGAACGATGCGATGGCGCAGCGCGAGATTGTTATGCGGCCGCGGCCGGCGCAGATCGAGATAACGGTAGCGCAGACGCGTCTCTTCGCTTGCGGTGATTTCGTCTTCGATTTGGAAGGGCGGAGTCTTCGCGGTGTTGAGAATCAACAGCTCGGTCGCGATGACTTCGACTTCACCTGTGGCGATTTCCGGATTTGATTTCTGGCGCTGCACCACGCGGCCTTTCACGGCCACGACAAATTCGCCGCGGAGTTGTTCGGCCTTGGCGTGGATGTGCGGATGCTGTTCCTTATTGAAGACGATTTGCGCGATGCCGGCGCGGTCGCGCAGATCGATGAAAATGAGCTGGCCGAGATCGCGGCGGCGATGGACCCAGCCCATCAGGACGACTTCGGTGTCGGCGTCGGAGGAGCGCAGGGCGCCGCAATAGTGTGTGCGTTTCAGATTGCCGAGTGAATCGAGCATGGAGGTCTGCGGTTTCCTCTTGGGTTAGCGCGCCGCTCTCAAATGATCGAGCAACGCGGCTTCCGAATATTTTGATTGCTCGCCATCGGCCAGGCGCTTCAGCGTGAGCTGGCCGGAGGCGACTTCGTCTTCACCGATGATTAGCGCGAAACGCGCGCCTAATTTGTCGGCGAGGCTGAGCGATTTCTTGAATTTCATTTCCTCGGGCGGCAATTCAACGGCGAAGCCTGCGTCGCGCAGCTTGCGCGCCAGTTTTACGGAGGGCGCGTAGGCCTTTTCGCCCATCCAAGCTACGTACACGTCGAGGCTTCTTGCCGCAGTGGCTTTGCTCGTTTCTTGCAGCGAGAGAATCAGGCGGTCGGTACCGATGGCGAAGCCGATGCCTTTCGTGGGCGGGCCGCCGAGCAATTCCACCAGACCATCATACCGCCCGCCGCCGCAGACCGCATTCTGGGAGCCGAGGCCGGGAGCGACGATTTCGAAGGTGGTGCGCGTGTAATAGTCGAGGCCGCGGACGAGGCGCCAGTTGATTTCGTAGGCGATGCCGCGGAGCTTCAGTTCGTCTTGAAGCTTGGCGAAATGCGCGCGGCAGGCGTCGCAGAGATGATCAGCGATGCGCGGCAGCTTTTCGATGATGGGCTGCTCTTCAGGCAATTTCGAATCGAGGACGCGCAGCGGATTCGTCTCGATGCGGCGCTGGCTGTCCGGGCCGAGATGATCTTTCACTTTCAGCAGTGCGGCGCGAAGTGTCTCGATGTATTTCGGCCGGCAATTTTTGTCGCCGATAGAGTTCACTGAGAGCGTTGAGCCTGCGAGGCCTGCTTTTTCGAAGAATGCGAGCAGCATTTCGATGACTTCGGCGTCGATTGCGGGCGCATCGGATTGACCGAGAACTTCGGCGCCGATTTGATAGAACTGGCGATAGCGGCCTTTTTGCGGGCGCTCGCGGCGGAACATGGGGCCCATGTAGTAGAGTTTCACGTTGCCCGGCAGCGTCTGCATCCCGTGCTCGATGTAGGCGCGGCAGACGGAGGCGGTCGCCTCGGGACGAAGGGTTAGTATTTCACCAAGACGAATGTCGTCGAGACGCATTTTAATTGCGTCCAAAAGCGTCTCGATTACTAAGCGATTGGCTTCGGACTCACTTTCGGCATACCTTGCAAGAGCTTCTGGCAATTGCGCGAATGATAGATTGGCTCCCTCAAGAGACCGCAAGTTCTCGGGGGTCCTCGGCACAAGACCTTTCGATAGTAGTTCCCCAATTCGCTCCGCGAGTCTTCGCAGCCCTATTTCGGAACGCGTGTAGTTGGCAGGCTGGCTGCCGGAGAAATGCTCCGTAATAAGGTACCTTCGCTCGAGTTCCAACTCATAGAACTCGTGGTCTTGAAACGTATACATTTCCTTCGCGACGACATCAGTATCAGCGCCGATGGAACGCGCGAAGAGTTCGGTCTGCTCGAAGATTGGTAGACGGATTTCGCCGAAGCCGTATGTGGCGAAGACTTCGCAGGCGGTTTGCTCTACGCGATTCCAGAGAGCGGAATCGGGGGGCAGGATGTCGCGCGTGCCTTTGATGGCTTGGAATTTCATTGGGCGGTCGATTGCAGCTGAAGTCTCAACACGGTCCTCGAATTGGAAATCACGCCGCGGGCGGAGCAAGCCCCGCCCCTACGAACTGCAAGATTGAGCGCCGCGCTTCAAGAACTCCCGTAGGGGCGGGGCTTGCTCCGCCCTCCTTCGGCTGCCAATGCTACTCACCCTACCGGTACGTTTCCTTGTACTCGACGTAGTGCGCGGCGTGGGCGTCGATGAATGCTTCATCGTCGGCCGTTAGCGCACGGCGAAATTTGCCCGGATGGCCCATGAAGAGGCTGCCCGGGGCGACGACTGTGCCTTCGGGGACGAGCGTCCCGGCCGCGACTATGCTCCCCGCGCCGATTTTTGCGCCGTTCAGGATGATCGCGCCCATGCCGATCAGGCAGCGCGATTCGATGGAGCAGCCATGCAGGACGACGCTGTGGCCTATGGTCACGTTATCGCCGAGCATGAGCGGATGCACGTCGCGCATCACGTGCAGCACCGAGCCATCCTGCACATTGGTGCGCTTGCCGATGCGAATCCAGTGCACGTCGCCGCGAATCACCACGCACGGCCAGACGCTCGAATCTTCGCCGATCGAGACATCGCCGATGATGACCGCGGATTCGTCGATGTAGGCGCCTGCGCCGATTTCCGGCGTGTGCCCGCGATAGCTGCGAATCAAGCCGAGGCTCCCGCTCCGAACGCAGGCTGACGCGCACAAACGCGCGAAACTGCGTCAAGATGAACAGCGAAAGTAGCATACGCGGAATAGCGAGACAAGAACGCGAAGCCACTACAAAATTTGCACCACCGGGCCGGCGGAGGCGCGATTGATGTCGGCGGCGCGGGCGGCTACGTTGCGGGCCATGGCGTAGATGCTGGGCGAGCCGGGGGCGTCTTCGCCGAGCGATGCGACGGGCTTGCCGGTATCGCCGCCGATGCGGATTTGCGGCTCGATTTCGATTTCGCCGAGGAATGGCACGCCGAACATCTGCGCCATTTTCTGGCCTTCGCCGTAGCCGAAAACATCGATGCGGCCCTTGCAGTGCGGGCAATTGAAGTAGCTCATGTTTTCGACGACGCCGAGGATTACGACATTCACCTGGCGAAACATCTCGATGGCCTTGCGCACGTCCGCAAGAGCCACAATCGAGGGCGTGGTGACGACGACGGCGCCGGTGAGCGCGACTGATTGGATCAGGGTGAGCTGGACGTCGCCAGTCCCGGGAGGCAGATCGACGACGAGGTAATCGAGTTCGCCCCACTGCACGCTGCGTAGGAATTGCTGGATTACGCTATGGAGCATCGGCCCGCGCCAGATCAGCGGCTTATCGCCGGGATTCAGAAGGCCCATCGAAATCATTTTCACGCCATAGGCTTCGACGGGGATGATGGTGCGCTCATCCACGGCGCGCGGTTGCTCGGTGCTCCCGAGCATCACTGGCACGTTCGGTCCGTAGACATCCGCGTCGAGCAGGCCGACGGCCGAACCCATGCGCTTCAGGGCGATGGCCAAATTCACCGCGACCGTAGTCTTCCCTACTCCGCCTTTGCCGCTGGCGACGGCGATGAGATTCTTTACTCCGGGAATCGGGGCTTTGTCAGGCATTCGTTTCCTCGCGTCACATGATAAAGCGCGCCCGGCGATGCAGCAAGCTTCGCGCCCGGTGACCAACGCTTCAAGTTGGAGGGCTACCCCGAAAGATCACGAGTTCGTAGCTGAATCGGAGGCCACGGAGAGTTCATCGAAAAACGGTGTTTTTTGGCGATTAGAAATTTGACTTGCTGTTTGTTTTCAATGAGATAGGTAAGTTTCTGTTCGTTTTCGTTGGCGATTAGAGCTTACTTTTCGGGAGTGGCGTAACTTGTTTGGATTGAGCGGCTGGCACCGACGAGCCGACGCATGCGCGTACGGCGCTTTGTCGCGTGATCGTGCCCGAAGAGGCCCGGGTGAAGCACGGGCCCTACGTTCGGAGATTCCGCCTTTGGCGGCAACTTAGATCGATAGCGGTGCTCCGTCCGCGGCTTTGCGCGAAGTGCTCGCGACACGCTAGAATAGTGAGTGCAGGATTTGACGAGCAGTCCTGCCTGGCAGGGCTGCTTTCGTTTTTCCGGGGTCGAGCAGCGCAGACATAGCAGCGTGAACGGCTCCGGCAGCGTCTAATCAACCAAATGGAATTCGACCGAATACTCAACAAAGTAATTGCGCGCTTCATTGGCACGAAGCACGAGCGAGATATCAAGCGCATCGTGCCGATCGTGGCGCAGATCAACGCTCTCGAGCCCGAGATGCAAGCGCTCAGCGACGCGGATTTCCCCGTGCGAGCCGCCGCGCTGAAGGCGAAAGTGACCGCGCGCCTCGAAGGCGTGGAGCCAGCCGACAGCGAGTACAAGGCGAGATTGCAAGAGGCGCTTGAGGAAGTCGTGGTTCCCGCCTTTGCGCTGGCGCGCGAAGCTGGGCGCCGGAAGCTCGCGATGCGGCATTTCGACGTGCAACTCATCGGCGGAATCGTCCTGCATCAGGGCAAGATTTCGGAAATGAAGACGGGCGAAGGAAAAACGCTGGTCGCCACGCTGCCGGCGTTTTTGAATTCGCTGGCCAGCCGGGGCGTACACATCGTTACCGTGAATGATTACCTGGCGCGACGCGACGCGGAATGGATGAGCCCGATCTACCGGCTGCTGGGCCTGTCGGTGGGCGTTATCGTGCACGATCTCGATGACGTGCAGCGCCGCGCGGCTTACGGCGCCGACATCACCTACGGCACAAACAACGAATTCGGCTTCGATTATCTGCGCGACAACATGAAGTACGACCTGAAGGATTGCGTGCAGCGCGGCCACCAGTTCTGCATCGTGGACGAAGTGGACTCGATCCTGATTGACGAAGCGCGCACGCCGCTGATTATTTCCGGGCCCGCGGAAGAATCCACCGACAAGTACTATCGCATCGACAAAATCATTCCGAAGCTGATTCTGGAGATCGATTACACACTCGACGAAAAGCATCGCACCGCGACGCTCACCGAGGAGGGCGTGTCGAAGTGCGAGCGTCTCCTGGGCCTAGGCAATCTCTACGATCCGGCCAACATGGAGACGATCCACCACGTCTATCAGGCCCTGCGCGCGCACACGCTCTATCAGAAGGACGTGGACTACGTCGTAAAAGAAGGCGAAGTCATTATCGTGGATGAATTCACGGGCCGGCAGATGCCCGGACGCCGCTGGTCGGATGGATTGCATCAGGCCGTGGAAGCCAAGGAAGGCGTGAAAATCGAGCGCGAGAACCAGACGCTCGCCACCATCACCTTTCAGAATTATTTCCGCATGTACAAAAAGCTCGCGGGCATGACCGGCACGGCCGAAACCGAGGCGGCGGAATTCGAAAAGATTTATAAGCTCGATGTCGTCGCCATCCCGACGAACAAGGTGCTGATCCGACACGAATATCCCGACGTGGTTTACCGCACGGAGGCCGAAAAATTCGAAGCGGCAGTGAATGGAATCATTCAGGAAGATGGAACGAAGTCGGGCGGCATCCGGCAATATTTCGAATCGGGGCAGCCGGTGCTCGTTGGCAGTATCTCGATCGAGAAATCAGAAAAAATTGCGGAATGGCTGAGGAAGTCGGGGATTCCGCATCAGATCCTGAACGCGAAGCAGCACGAGCGCGAAGCAAAAATCATCGCGCAAGCGGGGCGCAAAGGCGCGGTTACAGTTTCGACCAACATGGCCGGCCGCGGAACCGACATCTTGCTCGGCGGCAATCCCGAAGCGATGACCCGCGAGCATTTTCTGAAGAACAAGCTGGCGATTCCTTATGCGCCGGCGGGCGCCGTGATCGGCGGGAATGGCGCGGGCAGCGAAACTCCGGCTGAGGCCGAAGGCGGCGCACCGGCTGCAGGGGCGATCGCCGCGCAATCTGGCGGTGGCGCTACGTCTTCCGCGGCTGCGACGCTCGCGGTTCCTGCAGCCACTGTCCCGATGGTGCTCTTCCAACAGGAAGGCAGAATTTTCCAGGTTCCGGCGGATCAATGGAAACCGGTGTACGACCAGTTCGCGGAGCAATGCCGCGGGGAACACGATGAAGTGATCGCCATGGGCGGCCTGCACATTCTCGGCACCGAGCGGCACGAGGCCCGGCGCATTGATAATCAGCTTCGCGGACGCGCCGGCCGACAGGGCGATCCCGGCGCGTCGCGTTTCTTCCTGTCGCTGGAAGATGATTTGCTGCGCATATTCGGCGGCGAGCGCATCAAGGCGCTGATGTATCGCTTGGGCATGACCGAGGGCGTCCCCATCGAATCGAAGATGATCAGCAAGCAGATCGAAAACGCGCAGAAGGGCGTCGAAGCGCAGAACTTCGAGGCCCGCAAGCACCTGCTCGAATACGACGACGTGATGAACAAGCAGCGCGAGACGGTCTATTCGCTGCGCCGCGGCGTCCTCGAAGGCGCGGATCAGAAGGAGTACATCCTGGAGCGCGCTGACAGTATCGCGCTGGATATCGCCGAAAAATACTGCCCGCGCGAGATCAATCCCGGACAGTGGAATCACACGCAATTCTCAAACGAGGTCCTGAATCAGTTCGGGCTTGATGCCAAGGCCGTGGGAATCGATTTTCAGCGCGTCAATCACGATGACGTGGTGAACACGCTGCTGGAGAAGGTGCACGGCCGTTACGAAGATAAGGAAAAGCTATTCGGGGCACCGGTGCTGCGATGGCTCGAGCGGCGCATTTTGCTCGACATCGTAGATACACAATGGAAAGACCACCTGCTGACTCTCGATCATTTGAAGGAAGGCATCGGGCTGCGCGGCTATGGGCAGAAAGATCCGCTGGTCGAATTCAAGCGCGAGGCTTTCACGCTTTTCGAGGAAATGATGGACCGGATTGATACGGAATCGGTCCGGTTCTTGTTTCTGGTGCGCCCGGCGGAAGGCGAGCAGGCGCCGCAGCAAGCTGCGGGCGGGCAGGAGCCCGCGCGGCCGAAGCAATTTGGAATTCAGCAACAACTCGAGCGCCGCCAGCAACGGCAGCAGAAGGATCTTCAGTTTCAGGCTGGCCCTGCGCAGGCTGAGGCACCGAAACCGGTCCGTGCAGGCGCCAAGGTCGGCCGGAACGATCCCTGCCCTTGCGGCTCCGGGAAGAAATACAAGAAGTGCCATGGGGCTAACGCGTAGCCGCGGTTTTTGTAGCGCCCCGACGCGCGCTAACCCTCCTTCGTAATCTTCGTCTGAACATTCTGGGTGCCGAGTGCGTATCTACCGCGGGGCGGAACTCTATCTACGAATAAGGAGTCAACGATGCGAATTCGTTCGCGCTGGGGATTGAGCATTCTCGTGGCCGCCGCGATGCTGACGCTGGCGGCTGTATCCGCGCAACCGGCTCTTGCTGATAGCGAGGGCCACTTTGACCGGACGCTGACTGTGAGCGGGCCCGTCGATCTGGACGTTCAAACCGGCTCAGGCAATATTACGGTTCAACCCGGGGATTTAAGCCGCGTCGAAATTCATGCGCGAATTAAAGCAAGCGGCTGGCATCTTGGCGGCGACGCTGAGGCGCGCATCAAGCAGATCGAAGACAACCCTCCGATTCAGCAAGAAGGCAATACAATCCACATCGGCCGAAGCGACGACCGCGAACTCTTCAAGAACATTTCGATCAGCTACGAGATCAAGACGCCCAAAGAAACCCATTTGCACGCGAAGTCCGGATCGGGCGACGAGGATATCGAAGGAATTGCCGGGCCGGTCGAGGCGGCGAGCGGATCGGGGAGCCTCAAACTTCACGATATCGGCGCCGAGGTTCGCGCGAGTACGGGCTCGGGCGACGTTGAAATTCAAAACGCGCAGGGCAAGGCGCACATCAGCTCGGGCAGCGGAACGATTCGCGCCACCGGCATCGCCGGGGCACTTACGGTTTCGACCGGCAGCGGCGACATCAAGCTGGAACAAACGGCCGCAGGCGATATCGAGGCAACCTCCGGATCCGGAGAAATCGAGCTGAATCACGTGAAGGGCGCCGTCCGCGCCACAACCGGAAGCGGCAACATCACCGCCGATGGCGAGCCCGCGGGACCGTGGAAGCTGCACACCGGCTCGGGCGACGTCTCGGTGAAACTGCCGGAAAGCGCGTCGTTCGAATTGGCGGCGCACACCAGCAGCGGATCGATCGACAGCAAGCGTCAGATCATGGTGTCGGGAAACATCAATCCGCACGAGCTACGCGGCAAGGTCGGTAATGGCGGAGTTCTGGTGGACTTGAATACCAGCTCCGGCTCGATTCGCATCGACTAGCAGGCTCCTCTTCCTGGGGCGTTCCCCGAGCCGGGCCGGGCGGCGCCCCATGTATGCCGCGCTCCGAGATGTGATATTTTATGCGCGGCTTCGCGTCCCATTCGCGCCGAAGCCGAAGGGTGTGTCATGGCGGCGGCTGCCTCCCCGCACTGCCGATTCGAAGGATGCGATGAGGAAGTACCTCCCGCGCTGGCGGCTGGCGGACTGTGTCTCGATCACTTTCTCGATGAAGCGTTCGCGCGAGCCGATAAAGCGCTGCAGAATTGCAAGCGAGGCGAATCGCCCGATGCGGCGACGCTCGACTGGCTTTTTTCGGACGTTCAACTTACGTTGAATGCGGTTTCGGAACTTGCCAAGAAGCGCGATCTGGCCCAGCAGAGCAAGATTTTGGAGCTACTGCTTTGCGTCGCGAACTTGAACGAATACGTCGCGCATCACTCGGTGCAGCCATCGCATCCAATTTGACTGTAGATTGCGGGTGCATGGACGGGAGCGGAAGCGGATGTCTTGCGCCCAAATCTCTGCTTTGCGCTGAACAAATACGCCACTAATATAGGGATATATGGCTCCAGATTCTCTGCCACAGTGCGAATTCGAGTCCGACAAGCTGGCCGTCAGGCTCCGATTCTCCGGCCCCGCCGACGTGGCCACCATAACGCCGGTCGTTTCCTGGGTGATGGATTTCGTGAAAGAAATGGGCTGCGCGGCGGGCAAAGAATGGGAAGTCGAGATTGCCCTGCGCGAAGCGCTGGCGAACGCCATGGTTCACGGTTCAAAGCGCGACCCGAGCAAGAAAGTCGAGTTCTGCGTGGCTATCGACAATGACCGTGGCTTGCTGATCGTCGTCCGCGATCAGGGAGAAGGCTTCGATCCCTCGCAGATCAAAGAGCCGGTGGTCGGACAGAATCTCTTCTCCGATCATGGCCGGGGAATTTTCCTCATCAACCAGCTCATGGACGAGGTGAAGTTCGAGCGCGGCGGCACCGAAATTCACATGCGAAAGCGTTAATACCCTTCCGTCTCTCCAATCTTGAAATTCTGCGCGTCTGGCTCCAAGCTGGAAGTCTCGTATCTCGAGACTTTTATGACCGAACAAGATCCCAGCGCGGACAAGTTCAAAGTCGTTGAGCCGCAGATTCCCGGCGTCCCTGTCGCCAGAAAAATTGCGTCGGGGCCGTCGAGCGCCAAATCACTTCCCGTCGCCGTGTGGCTGACCATCGCCATCGGAGCCGTCCTGATGCTTGGAGCGTCGTTCTTCTGGTGGTTCTCGCTGGCATCGAAGCGTGCAGAACCCGCCACTGCGGAAGTTACGCCGCCTGCGGCGAGTCCTGTTGCTGCGGTTGCGCCCGTCGAGAAAGTGCCGCATGGACCGGGAGAAATTGGCTCGACTGGAGAATTCCCGTCGGCCTGGTCATCCAAGCAATTTGTCATGCTGAATCCTGTGACGAAAGAGAGCGTTCCAGCGACGGTGGTGCGCCTGCCGGGCGGCTCTTATTGGGGATTTTCGCTGATCGAGCCCTTCGGCCAATGCCGTCTCGAATATGTGACGGACATGAAGCGGCTGGCGACGTACTACGGATTCGAGGCTAAACATCCGATGGTCGGCGACCCGTGCAATCGGAGCGTTTTCGATTTGACGAAGTATGGGCCGGGCATTGACGGTCTCGTACGGGGCGAGATGGTTCAGGGCTCGGGATTGCGGCCGCCGATGGCGATCGAAGTACGCGTCGAAGGAAGCAAAATCGTCGCTGTTCGAATGGAATAGTCTGACGGAAGATTCTGCAGGAAAATCAGTTCGCTGAAATATCTCTGCTGCAAGCGGCGCAATAATTTCCAAACCGATTTTGCTGGGCTCCACTACTACGCTAAAAAAAACCGCTGCCCTGCGGTTCAGAGTCCGCAGGACAGCGGGCTGGCACTTGATCGCGGCTTCGCGAGGTGCCGAGATGATTAGTCGCTGAGCTCCTCGACTGCGCCAGCAACAAGCACCGGCTGGCTCGTTGCGGGATTGATGAGCACGAAGCCGACAACCCGCAGCGAGATGCCGGACTGCCCTTGCAGCGCGGAAAGCCCGCTGAGGTTGATGAAGTTCGTTGCGTCCGTGGTCATCACCGTGAGCGGCTGCGGCAGAAGAATCCCGGCCGTCCAGTCATCGTTCAATTGGAAGCTGCCGTTATTGCCGTTCTGGATGACGACGTTTCCGGCAAGCGTACCGGCCTGGCCTTGGCGCCGCAGAACGACGCGATGCGGAGTCAGAGTAGTCGTGCCATCGCTGGTAGTGAGATCGCCACCGATCGAGACACGCTGCCCTGCCGCCATCGCTGAGTTGTTGAACAACAGCGTGGTCAGCGGAAGCTTGATGTGGCCGATGCGGTACTTCTCGGTGCCGTCCAAAGTAAAGGGAGTGATGTCGCCCGGGGAGATGCCGTTCACTGCAGGCAGCTCATCGCGCACGTAGAGATCAGCCTCAGTTGCGGGGCCCGAGGGCGGATTGACGCTGGTGAGCAGGCCGCTAAAGTAAAAGTCATCGTCGGAGACGACATCGACTTCGGAGGCGTCGATCGCGTGCGTGACCGGATCAAGCTGGCCGGTCAGCAACACAATCGTATTCGTAGTGAATCCGCTGATGGGCTCGTTCGGATCGTCGAAGACGGTGTTGTCGTCCGTCGAGACGTCCCACTGACGGCCGTGCGGACCTTGAACTTTGAATGAATTGTTGCCGGTAACGCCCACAACTCCCGCGGCAAAATCGTCAATCGAGACTTGGGAATCGGTCGCGTCGAGTAGCTTCATGTGGAACATGGGATTAATCGTGCCGGTGACTTGTCCGTTGTTGTCAACGGCGAGCGACTTGCGCAGGTCGAATTCCACGCGCAGGCCCACGAGATCTCCGTTGCTGACCGTGAACGGATTCGCGAAGGTCACCGTAATCATGTTCGTGGAAAGCGTGCCATTCATTGTGTTGATCGCCGGCGGGGTGTGCGTCGTGTCAATGAAACCGATGACGGGATTCGCGATGGTCACAGTGGCGCTAACGTAGGTGCCCGTGGGGACCGAAGTCAAATCCACGAGTTGATGCAATCCGCTCAACTGCGCGAAATCAACGAGTTCCGCCTGCGAGAGAACGCTCACGTCGGTGGAACCATTGTTGACCGTCACGCCGGTCACGTTTACCTGGCAGGACACGATGCTAGGTAGGGGCGCGTCAGTGGCTACCGTAAAAATCGAGCCGGATTGTTGAGGCGGAGGCGTCGTCGAATTCATGGAACCGCCGCCGCTGCATGCTGAGATTAAAAGCAACGGCAGAATCGAGAGAAAGCTCTGGACACACTTCGACCATTTCATATCAGGTCTCCTTCAAATCTATGGATGATGGCTGAGGGCGGTGCTCTAGGTAGCCCCGTTTCCCTCTCCGGAATCAAACACCCGCGTGCGAAAAAAGTTTCACGCGCGATAGAAATTCATACGGTGCTCGCGGGGTCGTAGATTCTGGCGTGGGGCGACAGCTTTCGTACCAGACGAAAAAGGGCAGCTATCCAATGTTTCACAGCATCATAGTAGACTGAGACGCGACCGCCAGCTTCGGCGGAGTTTGACGGCTGGCGGCTGAGATGAATCGGAGGGGAATCTGATGCAGCGAAGGTACGTCCTGGCGCTCACGTTGGCATTTCTTTCAATCGGATTTGGCTGCACGAGGGCGCCCAGTGACGCGGCACTGGCGGAGAGCATCAAGGCGCAAATGTTCTCGGACCAGCAGCTCAAGAACTCGAGTCTGAATGTCACGGTCCAGAAGGGCGTGGCCACTCTCTCGGGCGACGTGTCGGATGACTCGGCTCGGCTGGAGGCTTACAAACTCGCTGCGGGGACGCCGGGCATCAAAAAGGTCGACGATCAAATGTCAGTTGCGCCGCCTCAGGCGACACTGATTCCGCCGCCCCCGCCGGTAGCGACCCCGATACCAAACGCCAAACCGCGCAAGGCCGATCGCAAATCGAAGCGGCGCGCGACGATGGCCGGGTATTCGGATGCAAGCCCGCAGGCGCCGGACGCCGCGGCTCCTCCAGATTCAGCGGCTCAGCCCGCTCCGCCAGCGCCTGCGGCGCCATCACCAGCTCCCTCTGACGCGACGCAGCCAGCAAATCCAACTCCGGCTGTAACGGCCGCTCCGGCTCCAGCCCCTCCTGAGCCCAAGGATGTAGAGATCGCCTCTGGAACAACAATTCGTGTGCGCATGATTGATCCCGTGAATTCCGCGGTGAATCACACGGGGGAAGTTTTTCACGCCTCGCTCGAAGAGCCCATCGTCGTCAATAACGAAACTGTGGTGCCGAAGGGCGCGGATGTGTACATTCGCCTCACGCGCGCGAGCACGGCCGGACACATGAGCGGCCGGAGCGAACTGCATCTTGAATTGGTGAAGCTCGACTACGCGGGCCGATCGTACGCACTGGTCAGCAGCACATCGAGTGTGGTAGGGAGTTCACGCGGCAAGAAAACGGCAACGGCGGTGGGAGCCGGCGCGGTGATCGGCGGAATCATTGGGGCAATTGCAGGCGGCGGTAAAGGCGCGGCGATCGGTGCCACGGTGGGCGGCGCCGGCGGCGGCGTCTATCAAGCCAGCACCAAAGGCGAACAGGTAAAAGTGCCTGCGGAAACGGTCCTCGATTTTCAGCTCGAGCAGCCCGCGACCGTGACTGTGCCGTCGCACGCCAACGTCACCGGACTATAAGCGGTACGATTCGCGAATCAAGCCAACTTTGTAATTACTGCGAGGTGTGTTCCAGCTTCTGCAGCTTTGCTTTCGCTTCTTTGTTCCCCGGTTCAAGTTCCAGCGCGGCGCGATATTGCTCGGCGGCCTGCTGCCGTTTCCCTTCCTGCTCGTAGAGACGCCCCAGCCAATCTCGCGCTGAGGCATGCGATGGCCGATCGCTGCGATCCGGCGTGTTCGCGAGATAAGCTTTCAACAGCGGCTCAGCAGTACTCGCCTGCGTGCCGGTGAGGATGTGCTCGATGGCGCGATAGTACCCGATGCGCGGGTCTCCGGGCTTCACCTTCTCGGCCGCCTGAATCGCAGCCTCCATCTCCGCGCCGCGCCCGAGTTCCAGGTAATAATCGGCGACCTCGAAATACGGCTCGACGCGTTCGACCTTCGATTCCAGAACCAGCCGGTATTCATTCTCGGCCAACTCATTCTTCTTCAGCACGCCACGATAAAACGCCGCGTGGGCGAGGTGCCCTTCCACCAGATCGACGGCGGCAATTGCATCGGCCTGCTCGCGCGCGGCATCTTTATTGCCACCCACAATCCAAGGCGCTTCGATATTGAATTCCTCAAGCGCGCGTCGGGCCTGGAGATTTGAAGGATTCAGCCGCACCGCCTCTTCAAATTCTTTCTTCACCTTCCGCGCCAACGAGAAACTGTGTTCGCGGTCGGCCTGCTCCCCATAAGCCCTCGCCAGCCATTGATGGTAGAGCGAATTCTTTGGGTCTATCTGCGTGGCGCGCTCGGCGTGGGTGGCGGCATTATTGAAATCCTTCATTTCGTAATAGGCCCGCGCCATCCAGAACTGCGCTTCCCCATCGTTGGGATTCCGCGCCACGGCGTTACCCAGTGTATTCACCGCGGCTGAATAGTTGCCCAGTTCGATCTGGTGGCGGGCTTGCGTCACATCCGGGTTCGAGTCGGCAATAACGCGATTGGGAACCGTAATTGCGAGCGACACGGCACACACGCATACGGTCCACATAGACACAGGACTGAAGAACGAGTAGCGGGTCATTGAGGCCCTCTCATTTTGCGTCCGCGGCTCGGACGACCATCCCATCCTTGAGGTCGGTTTCTCCCGGAATGGCGACGCGGTCGCCTTCCGAGAGGCCGGAGAGGACCTCGTATTTTGAAGCACTTGCAATTCCAACAGAGATGTCACGGCGGCGCAGACGCCCTTCCTCGAGCCGGAAGACATATCGCTCGGTGCCATCGGCTCGGACCGCGGCGCGCGAGACCGCGAGCACGTTCGACCGCTCGCGCACCAGGATGCGCACTTCGACGTTTACGTTCGGCAGCAGTTCGAGCTTGTCGTTATCCACCGAACAGAGCACTTCGCCGACGCTGCGATTTCCGTGTGCCACCACTTGCTTCGGAATCTGCAACGTCTGTCCAGTCCACTCGCGGTTCGGCATCGCATCCCAGGTGATATGCACCACTTGATCTGGTGCGAGCCACCCAAGGTCGGGCTCATCCACGAATGCGCGAACCTGGACTTTGTGCAGATCCGCCATGTCCGCGATTTCCTGTCCGATCGTGACGTAATCGCCCTTACGGACGGAAAGCGAATAGAGCGTGCCGTCCACGGGAGACGTGATTGTCGCGGAGCGCACCTTCTCATCGAGCGCGCGAGCGAGCGCCTCGTCCTGGTCCACTCGTAGGGTGAGCCGATCGACATCGAGTGACGCGCGATGCGACAAATCATTTTTCTTCTGCTGCAGAGTTTGAAGCGTTGCGCGCGCTGTCGCCAGCTCGAGCGCGTTCTTGTCAATCTCAGCCTGCGTGGCCGCCTGCTTGGCGAAAAGTTGCTGCAACGCCTGCCGGGTCTGCTCGAGATTCGCCACTTGCGCTTGGGTCTTTTGGATGTCGCCGTCTATCTGCGCCACTTCGCTCGGCGGGCCGCCCGCTCGCGCATTGCGCAAATCCGACTGGGCCGAGAGCAAGTCCGCGCGTGCGGAAGCAAGCTGCGCCTGCGCGTCGCTCGAATCGAGCGTGAGAATTCGCTGGCCTTTGCGAACCGGCTGGCCTTCGCTGGCATCGACGCTGGAGACAAACGAGGCGATCTGCGCGCGCACGACATACGCGTTGACGGGCTCGACTTTCCCGTTGCTGGCGATCGCCGCGTTCAACTTATCGCGCGATACCTGCACAACCTGCACTTCCGGTGTTCCGCCCCGGCCGGCCAACCCGATGAACAACACGACGGCCAACACCAGTGCGCCGCCGCCCCAGACCCAGCCACGGCCCTTCCCAGGCTCCGAATTACCGTTTCGATTGTTCATTCCAGGGTGCTTCTTGCGATGTCATCGAATTGTAGCATCGCACATCGCGAATTGACTACGAAGCTCGCCACAATGGAGCTAAACGTACCCCTATTAACAAGATGCCCACCACCTCGGCCGAGATGCCAATTAAATCAGCCACTTGCGCGGTGCCTGCGGCGCTGGCGTGCGAGCAGCGCCGACTTTGCGGCCTCCGTGGTAAAATGCGCGCA
This sequence comes from uncultured Acidobacteriota bacterium, assembly GCA_963812645.1. GTDB lineage: Bacteria > Acidobacteriota > Terriglobia > Acidiferrales > UBA7541 > Palsa-147. The sequence continues at coordinate 1,102,161 of CAWEVU010000004.1, read as the reverse complement.
TGAGCGAAGCACACGCCTCCCCGGAATCCGTCGATACCAAGCCGGACGCCAAGCCGAAGCCCAAGATTCACCGCGTCTGCATTGGCTGCAACAATATGTTCGAGGTCACGCTCGACAACTACGAAGCCAAGCATTGCCCCGTCTGCCACAAAGGCTAATCGGCCCGCATGAAGATTTACAACGAGCAGCTCACGCTTCAGACGAAGGGCAAGCGCGAGTTTGTGAACATCACGCCGCAAGTAAAAGCCGCGATGGAGAAAAGCAGCTTCCGGGACGGCATCATCCTGGTTTCCGTTCTACATTCCAACGCGGCGATCATCGTGAACGACGACGAGGCCGGCCTGCTCGAAGACTTACAATCCTGGCTCGATCAGGTCGCGCCGGAGCGCGAGGACTACAAGCATCGCGGGCGCTTCGAGAGCAACACGGGAATCCATCTCCAGAGCCTGCTCCTGCATCATCAAGTTATCGTGTCTTTTTCGGAAGGGCGGCTTGATCTTGGGCCATGGCAATTCGTATTGTTTGCGGAATTGGATGGCCAGCGCCCGAAGCGAATCACAATCAAGGTGATGGGGGAATAGAGCAGTCGGCATCTGAATTTCGAACCCACCACGAAATTCCGATTGCGGCCTGTGCGTAGTATTGATTGCCCGTACCACTTTTGCGCTTCTCTCAATCCACTACAGCGCGAAGAATAGAGTCTGCACATGATCCAAGCGCAAAAACTAAGCAAAGTCTTCCCGGCCACAAAGAAGACAAAAGAAGTGCGCGCGGTCAATGCCATCAGCTTCGAATGCAAGCCGGGGCAGATTTACGGCCTTCTCGGCGCCAACGGCGCGGGCAAAACCACTACGCTGCGTATTCTCGCCACAATTCTCGAACCGACATCGGGGACAGCCAAAGTTGCAGGATATGACATCGTCGAGGAGCCTGAGAAAGTTCGCGAAAATGTCGGCTTTCTCTCCACCTCCACCGCGCTCTACGACCGCCTGACCGCGCGGGAGCTGGTGGAATATTTCGGGCGCCTTCACGGCATGGATGGCGATGCACTCCACAAATCCGTGGAGACTCTCTTCGCCGCGCTCGATATGAACGGATTCCGCGACCGGCGCTGCGAGAAACTCTCGACCGGCATGAAGCAGAAAGTCTCCATCGCCCGGACGCTCGTTCACGATCCCCCGGTCATGATTTTCGACGAGCCGACGGTGGGCCTCGACGTCATGGCCGCGCGCGCCATCGCGCGATTCATCCGCCAGTGCCGCGAGCGCGGCAAAACCGTGATTTTTTCCACGCACGTAATGTCCGAAGCGACAAAGCTATGCGACAGGATTGGTATCATCCACGGCGGAAACATTCTCGAAGAAGGCACGCTCGAGGAACTGCGCGCGCGGCACGCCACGCAGGATTTGGAAGACATCTTCGTCAAAGTAGTGGGAGATGAACAATGAGCTTGCGTAACATTGGAGTCGTCTATCGCAAGGAGTTGGTGGACTCGCTGCGGGATCGCCGCACGGTGATCTCGATGTTCGTGATCCCGATTCTGCTCTTCCCCGCCCTGAGCGTGGGCCTGGGCTTGCTCGGCGCAAGCATGATGAATAAAGCCAAAGAGGAAATTCCCCGCGTCATGATCGTCGGCGGTCAGGATTCGCCGCGAATCGTCGAGGCCCTCAAGAAGAGCGATAAGTTTCAGATCGTCCCCGAGTCGCCCGACTTCGAAACTCAGATTACCGACCGGAAGATTCGTGTGGCCGTTGTAATCCCACCCGGCTTCGATGCGGCTGCGAATCAAGGCGAAGCCGGCAAGGTTTTGGTGGACTACTACGAAGGCGATATCAAATCTGAGCTTACGCAAGATACGGTTCGCGAGTTTCTCGGTGACTACCGCGGTGAATTGGCCCGGTCCCTCTTGAGCGCCCGCAACGTGCCCAAAGGCCTGATGCGGCCGTTTGAGGTCAGCAAAAACAACGTCGCGCCGCCTGAGAAAGTCGGCGGCAGCGGTGTCGGCGGCATGGTTCCATACTTCGTTATCATTCTGGCCTTCACTGGCGCCATGTATCCGGCGATGGATCTTACTGCCGGCGAAAAAGAGCGCGGAACGATGGAGACGATCTTGACCAGTCCGGTCTCGCGCACTGATCTGGTGCTCGGAAAATTCTTTACCGTCGTCTCGGCCTCACTGGCGACCGCTATCTTCGCTCTCACTTCCATGGGCATTTCCTTCATGCTGGCCAAGAGCACCATCGACAAGGCTTTGGCGAAGGGCGAACCTGGATTTCATTTCGCTCTCGACCCGCGCGGCGTTCTCGCCGTATTCGTGATGATCTTGCCGCTCTCTGTGCTCTTCTCTGCGGCCATGCTGGCCGTATCGCTATTTGCCAAGAGTTTCCGCGAGGCGCAAACATACATCTCGCCGCTGACATTCGTGGTGATCATGCCCGCGATCGTCGCGCTACTCCCGGGCGTCGAGCTGAACACGCGCACGGCCCTGGTGCCGATCCTGAGCACCACGCTGGTCGGAAAGGAATTGATGGCCGGCAATCATCCGTGGGGCTTCATCGCGCTGATCTTTGCATCGTCGTGCATTTACGCTTCGATTGCCATCGGCGCGGCCGTGACGATGTTCAATCGCGAATCGGTGTTGTTCCGTTCCTAACCACACGGCAGTTCCGGCGTCTAACTAGTAGTCGACTTCTGCGGCGTCGAGGCGCCCCGCGCTTTCGCAGCCTTCCGCAATGTAGAATAGTCGCTGACAATCGATGCCTCAGCCGCTGATCCAAGTTCGCGATCTCTCCAAGCATTTCCGCACATTCCATCGCCGCGAAGGCATTTGGGGCGGCCTGCAGAATCTTTTCGTCCGTGAATACAGGACCATCAAGGCGGTGGACCGCGTCAATCTCTCTATCGACCGCGGCGAAATGGTCGGCTACATCGGCCCCAACGGCGCCGGAAAATCCACCAGCATCAAGATGCTCACCGGCATTCTGGTCCCGACGTCCGGCGAAGCCATCGTGAACGGCTTCCTTCCCTACCGCCAGCGGCGACAATACGTTCGCACCATCGGCGTGGTGTTCGGCCAGCGTACGCAGCTCTGGTGGGATATCGCGGTGATCGAATCGTTCAAGCTGCTGCGGCGCATCTATGACGTTTCGCAGAAAGATTTCGACGCGCGCATGGAGATGTTCGATCAAATCCTCGGGCTCAAGGATTACCTCTACACGCCGGTGCGAAAACTTTCACTCGGTGAACGCATGCGCTGCGATCTGGCCGCGGCGCTGCTGCATAATCCGCCGCTGCTGTTCCTCGACGAGCCCACCATCGGTCTGGACGTCGTCGCCAAGCATCACATCCGCGAATTCCTGCGCGCCATCAATCGCCAGTTTCAAACCACCGTGCTGCTCACCACGCACGATCTCGACGACATCGAGGAACTCTGCCGGCGCATCGTCATCATCGATCACGGCACGGTCCTCTTCGACGGCGATCTCCAGCTCCTGAAGCAACGCTTGCTGCGCACCAAGCAAATCAAGTTTGTGCTGAAGGATCGCGCGCAGGCTGCCGGCCTCGCGCGGTTCGCCGGCAATGGCGTCAGCCTCGAGCCGGTGGACGAAATGACATTTCGCATTCGCTTCGACCGCTTGCAGGTCTCGGCTTCCGATCTCATTCGGGAACTCCTGGCGACGGTCGATCTCCGGGACATCGTCATCGAAGACGAATCCATCGAGGAAATTATCAAGCGCATTTATTCCGGCGAGGCGTCGCTTTTGCCCGCCACTGCGGCTCCGGCCGTCGAAGAAAGCGAGCTCGGTCGCCGATGAACGCGCTCGCGGCATATCTCGAATTCGCTCGCGTCGGCTTCGTGAATATTCTCGCGTTCCGCCTGCGCTACTACACCGGAATCATCACCTACCTCATCAACGTCAGCGTCTACTACTTCATCTGGCGCGCGGTCTTCGCCAATAGCGAACAGATCGTCGGCTACAACCTTGGACAGATGGTGACCTACGTAAGCGTGGGCTGGATTTTGCGTTCGTTTTACTGGAACACGATCGATCAGGAAATGGCCTACGAAGTGATCGAAGGCAAGATCGCGATGGATCTGATTAAGCCGGTCTCGGTCCTCTGGATGTGGTTCAGCCGAGCGATGGGTGAATCCGCGTTCCGTCTTGGATTACTGACGCTGCCGACAGCCATCGTCGTCGCGCTCGTTTTCCCGGTGCAGGGTCCCGCCTCTACGCTCAATTTCGCGCTGTTTTTCATTGGCGCTCTCGGGAGCTTCGCGCTGATGGCCGCGATCAATTTCATGATTGGCACGTGCGCCATCCCGCTGAAATCGATTCTCGCGCTGATTCGCGCCAAATACTGGCTGATCGAATTGCTCTCCGGGCTTCTCATTCCGATCTCGTTCTTCCCTCATCGCTTGCAAATCATCCTTGACTGGCTGCCGTTTGAGCACATCGCCTATACGCCGTTGCAAATCTATCTCGGCAAGCTCGACGCGCACGCCGCGGCATTTGCTCTTGCGAAGCAGTGGATTTGGATCGTCGTGCTGTTCAAGCTGGCCGATGTGTGGTGGAACCGCGCGGTGAAAAAGATCACGATTCAAGGCGGATGATATGAGTGCACAAAGCATGGCGCCGCCGGCCGCTCGCAGCGGAGTCTTCCGCGAAATTCACCGGCACGTCGCGCTTCTCTCCGCCTATTTCTCGCAATACGCCAAAGTCCGCGTCAGCTATCGCGGCGATTTCTTTATCAGCCTCGCCACCAGTTTTGCCGCGACGCTCTTTTCGCTCGGCTTCGTCGTCATTCTTTTCGAGAAGGCGCCGCTGCTGAAAGGCTGGCGATTCGAGGAAGTCCTGTTTCTCTACGGCTTCTCGCTGATTCCGTATGGACTTTTCAACGTCCTAAGCCTCAACCTCTACGACTTCGGCAACAACTACATCATGGAAGGCAAGTTCGACCGCGTTCTTCTCCGCCCGATTTCCTCGCTCTTTCAGGTTCTTTTCGAAGTTTTTCGCATCGAGTCTCTGCAGGAAATTGTTACCGGTTCGGTGGTGGTATGGTATGCAGCTCGGCATCTCCAGATCCAGTGGACGGCGTTCGATCTCATGATGTTGTTGATCTGGGCGCTCTCGGGCGGCGTAATTTACGTTTCAGTTTTTCTGTTCCTCAGCACATTCTCATTCTGGTTCGAAGACCGCATCGGCATCCACCCGCCATTCTGGAATCTGATCGCCTTCGGCCGGTATCCCCTCTCGATTTACAGCGGCTTCATTCAATTTCTGCTGAGCTGGATCATCCCATTCGGCTTCGCGTCGTTTTATCCCACGGCGTGGATGCTGCGCCGCGCGCAATTCGCGCGTTATACGCCGCTCGCTCCTCTTGTCGCCGCCGCATGTCTCACAATCGCGATCCTCGCCTGGAATTTCGGCTCCCGCCGCTACACGTCGACCGGCTCGTAGAAGGTTTTGCTTCCGCGCACACTCGTTTGCCGATGAAACATCTCATCCGGCGCGCGCGTAGCATTGATAGTAATGAACACCATAGCTAAGCGCCTCGTTCTCTTCTTCGCCGCGATCGCCTTTGTGCTGGCCGGCTCAGCTGCCGTTGGCGCCGCGCTCGGCAGCGGTATTCTCCACCCATTCCGTAAGCCCGTGACGGCAGACGACATTGCCACAGCCGATCGCGCATTCGCCGAGATTCACGCTACGCGCGCCGATTTCGAAGTCTCATCGTCCGACGGCGCGAAACTTCGCGGATGGAAAGTGCGCGCGGAAAAGCCGAATGGCGACTGGGTGGTTATCTTGCATGGCGTCGGGGACAATCGCTGCAGCCAGACGGGCTACGCGAGATTCATGCTCGCAAGCGGCTACAGCGTTGTCATGATGGACTCGCGCGCCCAGGGCGAGAGCGATGGCGCGATGGCGACTTACGGCTGGATGGAACGAAACGATGCGCGCCTGATCGACGATGCAATTCTGGCCGCCGAGCCGGTGCGCCATCTCTTCTACTTCGGTGAATCCATGGGCGGCGCCATTGCTTTGCAATCGGCTGCAGCAGATGTCCGCATCGCCGGTGTCGTCGCCGAAGATCCCTTCAGCAATCTTCGCGAAGTAACTTACGATTACGCCGGCCTCCAATTCAGCCCGCTGCTCGGCAAAACTCTCTTTCGGCCCGCGGCAATCATGGCTCTCTCACAAGCCGAAAAGGAAGGCAGATTCAAGGCAACGGATGTATCACCGGAGGAAGCCGTAGCCACGCGCGCATTTCCCGTCCTTCTTATCTGCGGCACCGACGATTACAAAATTCCCTGCCGCCACGCCCGCAGAATTTATCGCCGTGCCACCGGGCCAAAGGAACTATGGGTTGTGAATGACGCTGGCCACACGATGGCCTACGGTGTCGCCCACGAGGAATTCGAAAAGCGCGTCCTTGGATTTTTCGAGAGCGCCGGCGAGGCGACGGCAGGAATTCAGCGCAGCCGGCCGGGTCCGATTCAGCAAACGCAGCAAACTAGAGAATCTTCATCACCAGCATCACGCGGTCGTCCTCATGTGTCCCGCCGCGAGAAAAACGCTCCACCTCGGCCAGCGTCAAATCCACGATCTCTCGCGCCGAAGAGTTGCGATGCTTCTTCAGCAACTCCACTAGCCGGTCGTAGCCAAACTCCTCGTCCTCCGGATTGCTCGCCTCAGTGATCCCATCGGTATAGCCCGCAAGAATATCGCCGGAATTCAGCTTCACGTTGCCGCGCTCGAACGGCACGTTCGGAAATAACCCGACAACCATTCCGCCTTCCCGCAAGTATTCCACGCTCCCGTCAGCCCGCAACAAAATCGGCGGCACGTGCCCGGCGTTCACGTAATGCAGCGTCTTGTTCCGCTGATCGAGGATGCTCAGATACATAGTCATGTACTTCTGCCCGCGCGTATCGGCCAACATCCGTTCATTCAACGCCGAGACCAGCCGCTCCAGCGAATGCACATGCGCGATCAACGCATGCAGCGTCGCCTGCAAATTCGCCATCACCATAGCCGAGCCCACGCCTTTGCCTTCGACGTCGGCCACCACGTTCAGCATCGTCTGCGGCCCGAGCGGAATAAAATCGTAATAATCTCCGCCGACTTCGAGCGAAGTCTGGTGCGACGCCTCGAGTTCAAATCCCACAATCTGCGGCGAGCGTTCCGGCAGCAACCCCAACTGAATGCTGCGAGCCAGCGCCAGATCCCTCTCCATGCGCTGTTTCGCTAACACATCGCGGTGAAGCTGCGCATTCTCGAGCGCCAGCGCCACATGCACGGAAAGCGAACTCAGCAGTGAGACGTCCGCATCCTGAAACGGACCGCCTTTTTTATTCAAAAGCTGCAGCACTCCGTTCGTCTGCCCATTCTTGTTGCGAATCGGCAAGCACAGCAGCGTCCGCGTGCGGTAATTCAGGCGGCGATCCACTTCCGGCTCGAATCGCGGGTCTTGATAAGCGTCAGCAAGATTCACAACCTCGCCGTGATGCGCCACCCAACCCGCAATTCCGCGCGAAGCCGGCAGCCGAATCTCTTCCTTCTCCAAGCCCAGCCCCACAAGCGACCAAATTTCATCGCGCTCCCGGTCCAACAGAAAAACCGTTCCGCGATCCGCGCCGGTATAGCGAGTCGCAAGATGAAGAATAATGTCGATCAACTCAGCAAGATCGAGCGTCGAATTCAGCCGCTGCGTCGCTTCGAGAACGATCGAGAGCCCCGAAACCGCGCTGCGCCGCTCGCTGCTGACCAGCACCACGTCCGCATAACGCCGCACCAGCCGCAACCAGTCAAGTTTCCCTTCATCCAGCGCCGCCGCACCGAATACTTCGAGCGCCCCGCGGCATTCTCCATCCGTCCCGAGCACCCACGCCGCATAGCTGCCATTCACAACTTCGCCCGCAGGCTCGTCGCGAAGCGCGCGCAGCCGTGCCGCATCCGCGGCCGGCACTTGCCCGTGCTCGGCTGACACCGCCGCCTGCTCCGACACGTCACGCCAAATTCGCGCTCCCTTTATGCCGTCCTCACCGGCAACCAATGCAGCGATCTGCGCAGCGAGTTCCGCGGGAGCTGCTTCGGTTTGAATCGATCGCAAAGCCGCGTCCAGCCGCTCCAGCGACGAAGCATTTTCCTTTCCGCTCGCGCTCGACGCGTTCATTTCCCCTCTCCGCGATACTGCAGCACGACCAGAGTGATGTCGTCGGATTGCGGCGCGCCGCCGGTAAACGCCTGAACTCCATGGCGGATCAGTTCCGCGAGCTCGTCCACGTTGTCGCCGGAGAAATCCTGAATCAGTTTGCGAAGCCCCGCATCGCCCAGGAGTTCGCCTCTTAGATTCGTCGCCTCGGAGACTCCATCCGTATAGATGACCAGAAAATCGTCTTTCTCGAGCTGCGTGTTTCCATTCATAAACTCGGCGTCCGGAAAAAGCCCCACGGGAAAATTCGAGGACTCGAGCGCCTCGAGCTCTCCCCCTTTCCGCCGCAGAATCGCCGGAACATGCCCCGCGTTGATATATTCGATCGCTCCGGACCGCGTCAGCACGCCATAAAACATGGTCGCGTAGCGCTCTTCAATGCTGCGCTCGCAAAGAAATTGATTCACGCGCGAAACAATTTCAGCCGGCGGCCGGTCCAGCGTCGCGGTCGTGAAGATCACGCCCTGCAAAAGCGTCGCCATTAGCGACGCGGAAATTCCCTTCCCCGAAATGTCGCCGACGAATAACCCGTGCCGCCCGTCGCCAAGATCGATCACGTCGAAGCAGTCGCCCCCGACGGAATGGCACGCCAGAGTGAAGCCAGCAACTTGCAACTCGGGCAGCCGCGGAAAACTTTTCGGCTGGATCTGCCTTTGAATCTCGCTGGCGATTTCGATTTCATGATCGAGCCGAGCCTTCTCGCGCGAAGCCGCAAACAGCCGCGCGTTCTCGATTACGTTCGCCGCTTCGCGCGCCAGCGTCCGCAGCACTTCGCGGTCCAGTTCGGAGAACGCGCTCGATGGATTGTGGCTGTCGAGATAAAGCACCCCAAGTAGTTCGCCCTGCCGCGTGGACACGGTAGCGTCCAGCGCCTCAATCATAGGCAATTTCTCGATCGGAATCGCCACCACGGTATGCAATTCAAGCCGCGCGACGCTCTCCTGCGCCCCGACCGCCGAGTCCTCGCCCGTGTCGCTCACGATCAATTCGCGCCTAGTGGTCATCACCCGTTTCAAAACGCCCGAAGAAATCTGCACCGCTTTGTGATCGATCGCGCTCCGCTTGTCATCCCGAGCAACGCTCGTCTGCAATTCGCCCTGCTGATTCACCAGCAATAACACGCCGCGCTGCGTGCGCGTCAGCGCGATGGAAGCGTCCACCACCGTCGTCAGCACGTCCTCCAGCGAAAGCCCCGTGCCCAGCGTCCGCGCCACTTCCAGCAGCACGCCGAGGTGATACAACTCGCGCGCGCCCGTAGCTGTCGGCGCCGGAATTTCCACTTTCTCGAGAAGCTCTTCGATTGACGCGGTATCGCCCAGATAGATGAACCGGTAGGAATCGGTCATCCCGAAATCGACGCTGTCCTTCGGTCGCAGCTCGTGGCGCAAAACTTTCTGGCCGTTCACGTACGTGCCGTGACGGCTGCCCATATCCTCAAGAACGTAAACGCCTTCCGAGGTGATGATCTGCGCCTGCTGCCGGCTGATGCGGCTGTCGCGCAAGGTCAGCTCATTGCCCGCCTGCCGCCCGATGCGGAATGGCGTCGACGCAATAGGCACCTCGCGGCGCACTCCGCCGGGCTCGATCAGCGCAATTCGAGGAGCTCGTGACATTCGAAAATGCTCCGCCCCAATAGATGCGCAAAATGCGCATCCGCAGGGTCAAAGTCACCGCTCATGGTAGGGAAAGATGCTTGCGATGTAAAGTGTGGCCCCGATGGGATGCCGCGATGGGATGCCGCTTGCCCGGCGCTCGATGTGCATCGTTCTGCTATTTCGAGGTCGCGCCGCTGGAGCTGCCCTCTCCAACCACCACCACGAGAATTCTCCCATCGGAACGAAAGCTGCCGCCTGTTGCTGTCTTTGCCTCGGTAAGCGCGTCCTCGGGCGTGACGTGCGCCCACTGCGTCACCACTCCTGATGCCACCAGCGTGCGCGCCAGGTATTCGCGCTCCAAATCGATGTCCGGATCGATCTTGTGCGTGACGCTGCCATTCCGCTGGTCCTTCTCGAATCCAATGTCGTGCGTCGCCGCGCCCACCCAGAGCGTCTCGCCTCCCACTTCGCTCGCTGACTTCCAAACGCGCAAATGATGCCGCGTTGCGACTACCGCATACGGATCGGCGTGCGCGAATCCGAAATCCTGCGGACGCCCGAAGAGATAAAGCTCGCTCATCGGCATCTCCACGTACTCTTCTTTCGAGAGCGTCGAAATCAGGGTATGAACGACCGCGTCAGCCTTCGTGCGATCCACAAGCACCCAGCCGCCATTTTCGAAAGCCCGCTTGAGCCGCTCCTCCGATCCCACAATCACGAAGTTCACCATGTCGCCGGGATGCCCGTCCTTGTCGGAAATCCGGCGCGGAATTCTATTGAGAATGTCGCGTGTGAGCGCGGCCACGGACCGCTCCGGCGGCATGACATAAGTTGTGTCGCTGCCGGATTTCCCGGCGCCGTTAGCAGTCCCGCCCGCCGCAATTTCCGCGACCCTTCCTACGTCGAGAATTTGAATCTGCACGTCGAAACTTCCCTCAGCCGTGTCGCTCGATTGCTGATTCACGCCAAGAAAAAGCCGCCCCGCAATCGGCACGACGTATTCAAGCCGTGCCCCAACAGAGAACGCCAGCGCCGCGTCAAAATCCCCGACCCGCCCGATCAACGCGCCGCGCCCCGCATCCTTCACCGGCGGCACGCGCAGCAAATCCTTCCAGCCTCGCGGCAATCCCTCCGGTCCGCTCGCCGCAGCGCCCGGATACTGAATCGTCCCCGTCGCCATGATTCGAATTTTCTCGCCAGCCTTCAGATCGATCTTCGTATCCGTCCAGACCTGGCTCGCCGCCACCGTCACCGAAAATGTTTTTTTCTGGCCTGCTGACGAACGAAGCGCGGCACCCGCTGCGCAGAAAGCCAGCCCGCACATCACTAGCAACCATGTATAGCGAAGTCGGCGAAAGAACCGGCGCAACTTGACATCTCCTGCGATCACGCGACATCTCAGCGCAACGCGCCAAGCATAACCTCGCCTCATCGGCTCGTTCAATGCCCGCCGCGGACACGACCCTTGCCTACGGCGAAGGAGTCGGGTAAGGTGCCTCAGCGTCGCCCTATGAATCATGGGGGCTGAAGGCGCAAAATTGCACGGCGCCACCGTTCGGATCGGCGCGCGGCGTCTTACCCCCATAGCTCAGAAAAACACAGAAACGTCCGGCGTTTCCGGACAATTGGAGAGAAGCCATGTTGAAGGGATTCAAGCAGTTTTTACTGCGCGGAAATGTCGTGGATTTGGCCGTCGGCGTGGTCATCGGCGCCGCGTTCGGCTCCGTGGTCACCGCGCTGGTGAAAGATTTGCTGACGCCGCTGATCGCCGCCGTCGTGAAGCAGCCGGATTTCTCGGGCTTCGCCTTCGAGCTGAACAGCGCGAAGTTTCTCTACGGCGATTTCCTCAATGCCCTGCTTTCGTTCGTGATTATCGCCGCTGCAGTTTATTTCTTCGTGGTCGTGCCCATCAACGCGCTGATCTCCCGCGCGCGCCGCGAGCCGCCCGCCGACCCGACCACGCGGAAGTGCCCGGAGTGCCTGAGCGAGATCCCCATCGGAGCGCGCCGCTGCGCGTTCTGCACGTCAACGATCACAGCTTAGCCGTGTTTCGCAGCCAGAGTTAATTGTCGCCATCGCGCTGCCGCCGCCCACTGCGTCGCCGCAAACTTACGCCGAGCGCACTTCCTGGCGCTCCGCGTCAATGGAATTGCTGAGACGCCGCGTGGCTTCCCGCAAGCGCACCGCCAGGTCCACAATTGTCTCCACGCGTTGCACCGCGGCTACCGGCAATCTGTCGCGATTGTGTGCCAGCAAAAGCTCCGCATTCCCCAAAATCCCGGTCAGCGGATTGTTGATCTCATGACGCAGAATCCCCGCGAAATCCGCAGGTAACTCCTTCCACGGTACACCCGCGGCGGATTCCGCCTGCTCCGCCCAGCGAATTCGTCGCACTACCACTGCGGCCGCCAGCGGCGCAAAGTCTCCAACGCGCGAAATGAATTCGACATCGCCGCGCGCCACCCAGCGGCTAACTTCCCCGCCTCTCTCCGGCCCGGCGACAAGTGCAACCGGTGCGAACTCGGTTAGACGCAGCAGCGTTTCCTCCAGCGACACGCCGCCGAGCATACGGTCGTCCACCAGCACGACGCACGGCAGGCCGCGCCGCATTGCCTCGTGCATTCCGCCAAGGGTAGCGGCCGGGACGAAGCGGCAAGCCTGCCCCGACTTCAGGATCGCGATGGCAATCCGATGACTGATCGCGTCGTCCGTTGTGCCCAATAGCACCACGTGCTCGGTTACTCGCGCGACGCTGGCAATTGCGCTCACGATCTCCTCGCAGCTTCGAATTGCTCGCTACCGCCGCTTCGGCTCGCCGCGGCGGATGCGTTCGCGCTGAATCGGCGATCGCGCTCCAGGATGGCGTGAACCGAAAGCTTCAACTCTTCCACCAGAAACGGCTTGTCGAGATGAGGCAGCCCGCGCGGCTCAAGAAAATCCCGCGTTCGCGGCGCAAGCGTGTCTCCGGTAATGAAGAGAATGCGATCCTTCATCGCACTGCCGGCTTGCACCAGCGCATCGTAAAATGCCTGGCCGTCGAGCCGCGGCATCCGCAGATCGCACAGGATCGCGTCATAATGCCCGCGCGATAGTCTCGCCAGACCTTCCTGGCCGTCCAGCGTCACTTGGACGTGGTGCCCTTCCTCTTTCAGCACATCCGAAATCAGGTTGGCCACCGAAGCCTCATCTTCCACCACCAATATCCGGCTGGCCCCCACCGCGGTCGTCTGCACCGCGTTTGGCGATATTTCTTCCCGCGATTCCGCCTCGGCTACGGAGACCAGCGGGAGATCCACGACGAATCGCGCTCCTCCGCCGGTTTGGTTCTCGAAGTAGACGTCTCCGCCGTGCTGCTTCACGATGCCGTACACAATCGAAAGGCCCAATCCAGTCCCCTCTCCCGGCGACTTGGTCGAGAAAAAGGGATCGAAGATGCGCGAGGCGATCTCAGGCGAGACGCCGGGGCCATCATCCGCAACCTCAAACGCCACGCGCTGCGACGATGGCTGGTACGTGCGAATGGACACTCGCCCGCCGCCTCGGTTATGCAGCAGGGCCTGCTCGGCGTTCACCAGCAGATTCAGAAAAACCTGCTGGAGTTGGTACGGATCGGCTAGCGTCGGCGGCAAATTCTCAGCCAGTGAACAATCCACCGAGATGTTTTCGATTTTGAGTTCATAGCCGCGCAGCGCCAGCGTGCGTTCGACAATCTCGTTGAAATTCGTCTCTGAGCGCTCCGGCTTGCTCTCGCGCGCAAAAAATAAGAGGTTTTTCACAATCCGCCGCGCACGCTCGGCCTCCCTGTAGATGTGCTCGGCCTCCGTGAGCGGCCCCGGACTGAGGCCGCGACCCAGCAGAAGCTGCGCATAACCCATGATTGCGGTCAGCGGATTATTCAGCTCGTGCGCGATGCCGGAGACGAGCTGCCCCACCGCCGCCATTTTCTCGGTCTGCAGCAGCTTCGATTGAAAATGCCGCTGGCTGGTGATGTCTTGATACGTCTCCAGCCATCCAACCGATCGGCCCTCGAGATCCACCACCGGCCGCGAATAGCGCTCCAGCACTCGCCGCGCCGGCTGGCTGATTTCAAGCTCGTCGCAGGTGGCGTCCGTCGAACCGTCCAGGCTCGCTCGCCAGCGATACGAAAATGCCTTGGCATCCCGGAAGCGGCTCTCGACGATTCCGGCCAATAATTTGTATTCCTTGATCGCGCTGATGCCTCCGAAATCGAGACCAAAAAGCTGCGCGAACTTCTCATTCGTGAAGCGGATTCGCCCGGCCGGACTGATCAGCAACACCCCCGCCGGAACTGCATCCAGCACGGTGCGTAGCTCCGCTTCCAGGACAGCGTCGTCCGCGCCGCGCATCACTTCATCTTTCACTGCACTCGTTGCCATCCTGTTCCTTCGCGCCGTCGCGGGCACTGCGCAAGAGGCTCTCGCCGCCGGCGAAGAGTCCGGCGACTCCGCGCCCCGCAACTCAAACAGCAGAGCTTCAGAAGTCTCGCGCTTCATCCCCATCGATTTCTTCATGCCTGCGGCTGCTACCGCCCGTACACAATTCCCAATGCACACAGCACCCCAATCCAAATGGTGATGGCATATTCGATTGTGACTCGGGCGAATCGGGCGGCCTTCCGTGCGTTCTGGCGTGTCACTGTGTCTTCTCCTCGCAAGAGACACAGCACAAGAAGAACCAAGCCTGTGGATAACTTAAGTGGATTTGAATCAGTGAGTTGACTTAGTAGATGAGAATTAAGAATTTCCCATTACGATGCGGCGCCGTTCCCCGTCTAGGAATCGCGACCCGCTGCAACAGAGTTCGCGCTCGAGCTAGTTCGCTACAGCTGACTGGGCATCGTACTGTTTCAGCTTGCGATAGAGCGTAGTCTTACCGATCCCAAGAAGCCGCGCCGCGGCGAGCTTGTCGCCTCCAGCCTCACGCAGCGCCCGCAAAATCGCGCGCCTCTCCAATTCCTCGAGTGGCAAGAATTCATCTTTGTCCGGCAAGCGCTCCTGCGTCCCGTACTGCAGATTGGAAGGCAAATCGCCCACGTGCAGAATCGGCCCGGATCCCAACGCTACCGCGCGCTCGACAGCATTTTCCAGCTCGCGCACATTTCCCGGCCAGTCATACGCCAACAATCGCGCGACCGCATCCTCAGCAATCGTTCGCGCCCGTTCTTGCCCATCACTGAATTTCTCGAGGAATGCATTCACCAGCAGAGGAATATCATTCTTCCGCTCGCGCAGAGGCGGCAGCTTGATCTGCACCACATTCAACCGGAAAAACAAATCCTGCCGGAATGTTCCCGCCCGTACCGACGATTCAAGATCGCGGTGCGTCGCCGCGATGATGCGCGCGGAGATCGACACGCGTTCCGTCGAGCCCACGGGCTTCACTTCGTGCTCCTGCAAAGCCCGCAGCAGTTTGGCCTGCAAATCAATCGGCAGATCACCGATCTCATCAAGAAAAAGCGTGCCCCCGCCCGCCGACTCGAGCAGACCCTGCTTGCTGTGAACCGCTCCCGTAAACGCGCCCTTCACATAGCCGAACAGCTCCGATTCAATCAGCGTGGGAACCAGCGCCGAGCAATCCACCGGCACGAACGGCTTATTCCTTCGCTCGCCCAGATAATGAATCGAGCGCGCCACCAATTCTTTTCCCGTTCCGCTTTCGCCGAGCACCAGCACCGGATAACTGTGATGACTCACTTTCTCGACCAGCCGGTACACGCGATTCATCTTTTGCGAAGTCCCGATCAATTCCCCGAATCCGGGCCGCGTCCGCAATTGCTCGCGCAGCACGCGATTCTCCTGATCCGTTTCCAGCGAATGCACGAGCCGTCCCAGCTTCGTTCGCAGTTCTGCCACGCGGAACGGCTTGGTCACGTAATCCGCCGCGCCCAATCGTGTCGCCTCGACTGCGCTGTCGATCGTTCCGAATTGCGTCAGCATCACCACCGCCGTCTGCGGATAGTGCTCGCGCACGCGTCGCAGCAGCTCGAGTCCTCCAAGCTGCGGCACGCGCAAATCCGTTATCAAGATGTCCACGGGAAATTGATCCAGGATTTCGAGTGCCTCTTCCGTGGTCGAGGCGCCTCGCGCCCGAATTCCGCTGTCCGTCGCGACGTCGCAGCACAAATCGCGCGCCGTTTGCTCGTCGTCAACGACGAGCACCGAAACGGCCGCGGGGCGTTCAAGAATGCGGGCAGGCTCAGGTTTCGATGACACTTCGCAAACCCTCCAATCCTGGGAAATCAGGGATTCGCAGTTTCCAATACGATTGCAAGCTCAGAGCCATTTTAGGAATGTCGTTTGATCTATAGAGCGCCCGATGACTTCATCCCTATCGGCAGCGATTCCCACGGAGTGAATCTATTCCCGGATTGGAATTCACCGCAATCCGCATTAATACGGAGAGGACGTAAGTGCTTATTTCTCAGTTGAGTAAACGAGGCCGAACATCCGCGTTCAAAACTGAGGAACGTCAGATCACCACCGATTGCGAGGTTTTCGGAACTGCCGCGGCTATTGCACCGCGACGTTCGCCATGCACGTCGCCGGGATTCCGCGCGGCCCGGCATCCACTCGCGCCGTCAGCGTGTACGTGCCCGCCGCAAGGCCTGTCGCGTCCCAGCGCGCTGAGGGACCGGATTGCTCGAGCTTTCCGCCCGTCGCCGTCCACGAATAATTCAGCGGAAGATTCAGCGAATCCTTGGCCATCACCGACGCGATGGCGCGATCGCCCGAGCCGGCTCGCAACGACGTCCGATCCACCGAGCACGTCGCTGTAATCACATCGCTCGAAGATCGCGGCGCCGCTTCCGCGCCCGGCCAGCGCGCCGAATCGAATTTCAGCACGAATCCGTTGCGGTCTTTGTGATTCGTCAAATCCACCATGTAGCGATAGGCGATATCAATCGCGAAATTCCGCCAGAAATACACGCGAACGCCGCTCACTTGATCCACCGGATCGCGCGGCCCGAATGTGGTGTTCGGCGTATGCGTGCCGACGTAGAGAGTCGCGTTGTATTCCGAAATCACCTGAAATCGTTTCTGCGGAAAGAACAGGAACCCCGCGCCAAGCTGCACTTGATCCGCAAGCTGGACGTTTTGGCTCGCGGCCGCAACCGTAAACGACGGATCGAGCGTCAAGCGATACTCCCCGTTCAACGCCGCCACAATTCCGCCGTGAAAAATCGACTTGCTCAATTCCGCGCCGACGCCGTAATTGAATCTGCCGTTCTGGCTGCCGTTGCTCAGCAAATCGCCGAGCGATGTCTGCGTCGGAAGGTAGAAATCGTTCTTGATCGAAAAGCTGAACGGTCCGCCGCGCTTCTCGGACACGAGATTGATCTTGAATCCCAGATCCACTTCGCCCACGCCGCCGCCGCTCTGCGCTGCAAAGGGATAATCCTCCACGTAAGCCGGCGCGGCTCCGGGCAACGGCACAATCGTCCGGTAAATCGTGTTCCCGAACTGCGGATTGCCCAGCGTGTTCGCAGAAAGGCTCAGCAGGTCGGGTCGCCCGACATGCACGTAATTGTAAGCATCAAAATTCACGAACGCTGAAATGTGATTCGTGATTCCCGCCGAAAACGACCAACCGTAATTGATTACCGTGATATTTCCGGGGTCGCGCGAGAACTTGTTGGCCCCAGCCGTAAACGCAAAACCGCCGCGCGGCAGCGTCTCGCCGGTCTCCACCGTAAACATTCCAGGATTCCCGCTCCATGCGGGCATCGGCGCCCACTCTGCATGGATATCCGCGGAAGTCGATTTCGCGGGCGCCGGATCGGGCGCGGCGGATGCAGCAGCGGGCGCAGGCTGCGGCGCTGTCGCGGCATCAGCGTTCCCCGCCGCCGTCGAGTCCTTGGAGCTGGCATCAGCGCCCGTCGCGACGCCGGCAGCGGCAGTCGTGGCAGGAGTCGTAGTCGCTGTCTTATCGTCTACGCTGGCAGCCCACGCAACTCGCGCACTCGACGCGCCAAAGATCATCAATACCACCGCCCAGCGGACCCACGCCTTCATACCAGCCTCCGTCCAACCCGCAAACCCATCACAGGCACCTCTACCCGCGTCAAGGGCTGACTAGGGTAGTGAAGAATCGAGCGATTCGCAACGGGCGGCTCAGGATTCGAGGAAACCAATCCGTGGCGCCCGCCAAATGTGAATCCGGCATTATATGCGTCTCTCCCGGACATCGCGAAAAGCTTTCTTTGTCCGATACCACCCCGCAATCTGTAGTAGCATCTATTTGTCCGTCGGCTTTTCACCGGCGTGGAATCCGGCAGACAGCCAAGCTGAAATCTATTGGGAGGATCCCATGAGATTCAAAACAGCTTGCTGGCTGCTTGTACTTTTCTGCGCCGCAGCCAGCCTGCCAGCACTTCTTCCAGCACAGCAATCACAGCAGAACGACAATTCTGCGCCGAGCAGCACGCAATCATCGCCGGAGCCGCAATCCGACTGGCAATCGCCGCAAGTGCCGGCCGGAACGCGGTTTCTGGTCGGCCTCCTCGACGACCTCAACACCAAAACCGCGAAGCCGCATCAGCAGTTCACGGTCAAAACGCTCGAATCGCTGGACACGCCGGACGGCCACTCGATTCCTGCGGGAACCGTAATTCGCGGGCACGTGAGCCGCGTCGAGCCCGGCAGCTCGACGGGCCGCGCGCGCATCTGGCTCAGCTTCGATGAAATCGAAACCCGCGCGGGCTGGAAGCCGCTGGTCGCCGACGTGACTGAAGTACCCGGCGAGCACGCGGTGAAATCCGGCGAGATCAAAGAAGGCGAAATCCAGGCGCGTACCAGCGCCAGCGACCGCGATCTGCAAGCCGCCGCCGCGGGCGCAGCTCTGGGAGCAGCAGCCGGCGCCGCCGCCAAGAACGGCAAAGCCGCAGCCATCGGCGCCGCGACGGGCGCGCTGACCGCGTTCCTAGTTTCCTCGGGGCTGGGCCAGGAACTGGAGCTAGCCAAAGGCACCAAGCTCGAGCTGGAGCTGCAGCGACCGTTATACCTGGCGCGCCGCTAGCCGGGCTTATACCGTGAGGGTCTGTTTCTCCTGGGACCCTTTATCGGGGCCGAAGGACAGGCCTCTATTGTTTGGCTTTGCCGCCGAGAACATCGATCGCGGGGCTGATCGGCTGAGCCGAGCAGGGTGGCGCGGCTAAATCGCGTTCTGCAAACTACGTGTTTTTTCCCGATTAGAGGTGGGTGGCGTCTTTTGTTTTCTGTGGGTTACCTCCGTGTCTAATAATTTGGTTTCCGATTAGAAATTGGTGGCCGCCGGCGTCTCGGAGCTGCGGTTGCGATCCGCCGGGGTGCCAAATCGCGTTGTAAAAAAGGCGTGATTTGTATCGATTAGAACTGGGTGCTGTCTTTTGTTTTCTTCGAGTTACGCTTGTTTCTAATAATTTCGTGTACCGATTAGAAATTGGGGGCTGACGGGGCCGGCGGGGGGCGGGGATGTAGCTCAGGTTATTCGACCTGACGCCGTCACCTTCGAATTTGATCTGAAGTGCCAATTCAACACCTAAGTGCCTGATCCGCCTGGGCGGATGAGCTATATGGATTCAATTATTCGGCGCAGAGACATCGTTATTCGCCTGGCTGAATCATCTGCCCTTCCTGGGCTGAGTCTTTGATCATTGCCGGGCTGAATCATCAGCCCGGACCCGAGCCCAGACCCAAGCCCGGACCGCCGACAACCATATCTTGTATATCGCAAAGATAACAGTAGGTCAATAGTACTTCACTAGTACTCTGTATCGATTAGATTCTGCAATCTCGATGCTTGTGGCTAGGGCTGCAACGGAGAATGTCAAGCCGGCCGGAATTCTAGGAGCTTGCGACCTCACAACCGGCAAAGTCAAAGGCGGGGCCGAAAATCCCCACCCTCACACCCCGAGGATGAGCCCCCAAATGCAATCCACTAGAGGAGAATGGGCCGCTCGCTCGCAACTTACGGGACACCGACTTCTAGAGTTATCACGTCGACCGGCACGTAAACCAATTCCGGCCCCTTTTCGGCGGTCCAATTCCCCACCGCGCAACCGAACCGTTGAGCTTGCAGTACCTGTGATGCGTTGAAATCCGCAAGGTCGTGGCCTGAGTTCCACTGATTCGGTCCGAGCGCCCAATTTGTTCCTGATGCAACACTGCCCCCGTTTGTCTCCAGCTCGTATGCAAACAGGATGTAGTAGATTCCGGGCTGCGACGGCACTTGATCGCTAACCTTCGCAACGACGGTGGAATTGCCCGTGCGAAGATTTTCGACCAGCCTCCATGACGTTTGGTGCTGCCCCCATGAAGGCGTCTGGATCAGAGGAGCGACAGCAAAACCGGGCCCACCGTTTAATACCTGAAGCGTGACGGAACCGCTCAGGACGCTGCCGCCCGCAACCCGCAAAATCTTGTTGGTCTTTCCAACGTTCGCAAAAGAACCTGTCCCCGACAAGATTTTGACCGTGCCGTGTGTTCCGTTTGCAATTTGCGAATTTCCGCTAGAAATGCAATCTTGTTCGGACCTCACTGTGGGCAACCCAGCGTCAATTACGACTTCCGCTGTCCAGTTCCCCGAATTATCGGGAAAGAAATTGTCGTTAATTCCGAGATACAAACGGCCAGACCCTCCAGCGCGGAATTGCCGCTCCGCACCAATCTCGAAGATTCTCCCCGATGTCCCGATTCTGCCGAGAAGGGAGTGGCACGGCAAATCTCCCGCAATGAACGGGACGGCATAGGTGTTTCCGTTCTGATAGCACGCCACGCCACTCCCGTTTGGTCCCTCCGGCCTTGGGTCGCTGCGAGAGAACACGATAGTGCCTGAGGCGCTTACTCTTATCGTCTGTCCTTGAGTCAAATCCAGTCCCGTGTCGGTCCAGGGCTGCCCGCCCGGCAATACGACCGCTGTTGTCCCTGCTGCAGGAGCCGCGGTTTTGTCGCCGCTGGAAGTCGCGGCCTCATTGCTAAAGTACACCACGGTGCCGACGGATTCGGTCGAGCCATCCACATGTGCCGCAATAACGCGAATGTTATAAGAACGCTTTGTATCTCGATATGTTTTCGATTGAGGGAAAAATCCTTTTGTCGAGCTGCCATCTCCCCATTCGAAAACGAGCGGACCTCTGAGACTTGCCGGTACGACGCCGGTGAGAACAACCACGCCCGCTGCGGAATCGACCTCCGGATTCGACAACCGTAGCGTCGGAGCTGGTTGCGGCAACGCTGGACGCGCGTCCGGTGGATTATCTCTCATGGGCCGGAAAGACTCCGTACGCACCCGGTACACCGTCAGCAGACTGGCTCCAACCACCGCCACGAGCAAAACGCCCATAGTAACCTTCACGTAGAACCAGACTCCTTTCTTGCCTCCAACCTTGATTTGCAGCGAGACGCCCTGATCGGGCGCTCTCTGCGCCTTCGGTGTAGGGTTGGCCGACTGCGCGCGCTCCGATGAAATCCCGGCGTTGGGTCCAGTTCGTTCGCGCTCAGTTCGTAGTTTGCCAATTAGAAGGGGTAGAGCACCCGCTCCGGAGAGCAGGTAATCTTGAAGTTCCGGGCGGTGGTTGGCGGGGTTAGTCGTGGGCAGAACGAGCGAGGGAGGGGGCGCCCCATCTGAGAAGAGCAGGTGATCCTGAAGAAGGGGTGGACTGTTGGGAGTTGCCGCGGCTTGCGAAGAGGGGCGCGCCATGTCGGACTGTTTGCGGTTCCACTCGAGTTCGCTCTTCAGCCTCTCCAAATCGAAGCGGATTTCTGCTGCACTCTGATAGCGAAGTTCTCGCTCTCTCTCCAGCGCCTTGCCGATGATGCGCTCAAACTCGAGCGGGAGATCCTCTTCTGCGATATCAACCGCGCCAGGCATTGAGGTCAGGTCGGCTGCCAGAATCGCGCTGGTAGCTCTCTTGAGAAATGCCATCCGGCCTTTCGACATCTCGTACAGAACAGCGCCGAAGGAAAATAGGTCCGTACGTGCGTCAAGCGAATCGCCCCGGATTTGCTCCGGAGACATATACGCCATCGTTCCCACAATGACGCCGACGCTAGTCAAAAGCAGTGGCGTGGTCGACGACCCATCCTCAGTGCGATCGGCGTTGCATACAGGCAATAGTTTTGCTAGCCCAAAGTCAAGAATCTTGGCGTGGCCCCTCTTGGTGACAAAAATGTTTGTGGGCTTTAGGTCGCGGTGGATGATTCCGGCGCTGTGCGCGGCGTCCAGACCGTCCGCGATTTCGATGGCGAATTCGAGCACTTGCCTCACGGGCATTGCTTTGTTGTGCATATAGTTTTTGAGGGTTTCGCCTTCGAGGAATTCCATGGCGATAAAGTGCTCGCCGTTTTCTTCGCCAATGTCGTAAATGGTGCAGATATTTGGATGATTGAGCGCCGAAGCGGACTGCGCCTCGCGCTGGAAGCGTTCGACGGCGCGCGAGTCGTGTGCACATTCGGGAGAGAGGAATTTCAGCGCGACTACACGCTTTAGCCGCGTGTCCTCGGCACGATACACGATTCCCATGCCGCCGCTGCCCACGGGCTCGTGGATTCGATAGTGCGAAATGTTACGGCCAATCATGTGGAGGCGTCCTACTTTGGACGGGCATGTTAGGCCGAGCTTATGACTAAGTCAATCTGGAGGGAACTAGCCTAGTCGGTCAACATTTCGGATCGCTCAAGGAGCCAAAGAGATTCCCCTCTACAGCGCATTCTTTTGTGGCGAGGCTTTTTCGGAGCGCTGAGGCGCTCCTCCCCCGCATGAATGCGGGGCTGCCTTTGGAAGGGCTAGGCTGCCTCGAAAAGCCGAGGATCAGAGGAAGGGGGGAGGCTTGCGCGGAATGAGTGCGGGGTCTGCGGCTTTGCGGACAGAAGCCCAGCGCTAAAGCGCATTTTTTAATGGCGTGCGTTTTCCGGAGCGCTGAAGCGCTCCTTCCCCCGCATGAATGCGGGGGCTCCCACCAAAATGCGGGGCTCACACTGACATGCGGGGCTCGCGCCAAAACGTACGGCTGCCAGCACCTTCGACGACTTCCAATTGGGCGCGATCACCAGCCATCCTCACTTGGCTTTCGTTGCGGCTGCTGATACATTCGCTGATTAGCGATGGTTGAGAACAACAATTCTTTGCGGATCCTTATTGTTGAGGATGAGGAGAACGCGCGAAAGGGGTATGAGGCGCTTTTGCGGCGGTGGAATTACGATGTTCTGGGCGTGGGGACTGGCGAAGATGCGCTGGAGAAATTTCCTGAGTTTCAGCCTGGCGTGATTCTTGCCGATGTGGAATTGCCTGGGATCAATGGGCTTGAGCTTCTGCAGCGGCTGGGCGAAGAGATTCAGCGCATTCCTGTGATTATTATCACCGGGCGCGGCAGCGATGAGCGCGTGATTCAAGCTATCGAAGCTGGGGCCTTCTGGTACATCGAAAAGCCGCTGAAGGCGCCGATTTTGAAGGCGCTGCTGGACCGCGTCGTCGGCAAGCTGCGGGATCAGCGGGCGGTCGCTTCGCTTACGCGCGAATTGCGCGATACCGGCAAGATGGGCTCGCTGATCGGCATATCGAAGCCGATGCAGGAAGTGATGCACCAGATCGAAATGGCCGCGCCTTCGACCGCCTCGGTGCTGATCACCGGCGAAACTGGCTCTGGGAAAGAAATCGTGGCGCGCACGTTGCACAAGCTTTCGCCGCGGGCGGAGCGGCCATTTGTGGCCATCAATTGCTCGGCGATTCCGGAATCGCTGATGGAGAGTGAAATTTTCGGACACGAGCGCGGTGCTTTCACCGGGGCTGCGGAGCGGCGTATCGGCTGCTTTGAGTTGGCCGACGGCGGCTCGCTGCTGCTCGATGAAATCGGCGAGATGCCCGCGCCCACGCAGGCCAAGCTGCTTCGCGTGCTCGAAGATCACAAAGTGCGACGCCTCGGCAGCAAAACCGAAACACCGGTGGATGTACGCGTGATTGCCGCCACCAACAAAGATCCGCAGCAAGCTGTCTCGAAAGGGCAGTTGCGGCAGGATCTGTTTTTTCGACTCAATGTTTTTCATATTCATCTTCCTCCATTGCGGGAACACAAAGACGACTTGCCCGCGCTGGTCGAAAGTTTGCTCAAAGACATCAATCAAAAGCACAGCCGCCAGGTCACGGGCGTGGGCACGGAAGTGCTCGAACTCTTCAAGTCGTATCCGTGGCCCGGGAACATTCGGGAGCTGCGCAATATTCTCGAGCGCGCCGCGATCGCCGCGGATCGCGGAGCGATCGGCCGGCAGCATCTGCCGACCGATTTCGGCCATGCGCCGGTGGGCGATAATCTCGAACTTTCCGGCCTGCGCTTCCCTGTCGGCACGACAGTCGAAGCCGCCGAGCGCGAGCTGATCCTGCAGACGCTCGAGGCCACCAATCAGAACAAGACGCGCGCCGCCGAACTCCTCGGCATCAGTCTAAAAACCTTGCACAACAAGTTGAGGGAGTACGAAACGACTCGCAAGCATGCGGCTCAGCCTTAAAACGAAATTCACGCTCACGACGTCGCTGGTGGTGCTGTTTGTCGTCGCGCTGGTTTCGTGGCTGTTTGTCGCGAGCTTGACGCGCCAGGTGATACACGACGCGAACGATCGCGCGAGCTTCGTGGCGCATCAAGCGCTGGTGGCCAGCGCGCAGGCGCTGGCCGAATCCGCGGAGCACGGCGAGACACTCAATTCCGATAGCGCCGCCGACCTGCGTGAGTACGTTCAACATTCACTCGACAACAGCAGCGCGCTGAACTCGCTTCTTGAATCCGCGATCGGCTACGCGCCGACGATCTACGAAATCACCATCACCGACCAGAGCGCGAAAGCGCTGGTGTCCAGCGACGCCGCGTTGCGCGGGCGGCAGATTCCGGTGAAGCCCAATGCTTCCCTGCTTGATCATGCGAGCCTGCTGGAGCAAATTCGCACCTTGTATGGTCCGCCCAAGGTTTATCAGGTGACGCTGCCGTTCGACGTGAGCGGCGTGCCGTTCGGCGAGATTCGCGTGGATATGTCCACGGCACTTTTGCGAGATCAGATTTCGCACGGGCTGGTGGGCGCGGGGCAAATCGCGCTCGGCGCTGTGCTTTTCGCCACGCTTTTGGCTGCGGTGCTCAGCCGCATCGCGCTCGCGCCTCTCGCGCGCATATCCGATCAACTCGATCGCATCTCGGCGGGGCAGTTCGATGTCGAGCCAGTTGCGCAAGCCGACGAACTCGGGCAGGTGAGCACAAAGATCAGCAACATCGGCAAGCAGCTTCGTGATGTGCGCGAAGTGTTCAGCACATTGCGCGAAAATTTGAATCATGTGATGGCGGGGCTGGAAGATGGCTTGATGCTCTTCAATGCTGATGGGCGTGCCGTGCTCATCAGCCCTTCGATTGAAAAATTTCTCGGGGTTCTGCCGGCCACAATTCTAGGGCGGCGCGCGGGTGAAATTTTTCCGCAGGGGCATTTAATCCGCGATGTGCTGCACCTGAATGGCGATCGCATGCAACCTGTGGAAGATGCCGAAGTGCAATTGGACAGCCCCGAGGGGCCGCGGCGCATCTCTCTTATATGTCAGGTCATCAGCGAAAAAGGCGAGCCCATGGGAACGCTTCTGACGCTGCGTGACCTCGAATCTTACGAGCGTCTCGGGTCGCAACTGCAGGTCTCCGAGAGGCTGGCGGCGATTGGCCGCGTTACTGCAGGCGTTGCGCACGAAGTGAAGAATCCGCTGAATTCCATGCGCGTGTGGCTGGAAGTGCTGAAGGGAAATATTCCCGGTGATCTCGAAGGGCAGCAAGCCGTGAAAATGCTCGATAGCGAAATCGACCGGCTGGATCGCGCGGTGAAAACTTTCCTCGATTTCACGCATCCGGTGGAAATCGATCTCTCGGAATCGGATTTGCCGGGGCTGCTCAACGAGATTCTGGAAAATGCGCGCCCGGCGATTGCCAAGGCCGGCGTGGTGTTGGCCACGCAAATTCCCGAGCGCTTTCCGCAGGTGCGCATGGATCGCCGGCTGATTCATCAGGCGGTTCTGAATCTGGTGCTGAATGCGTGCGAGGCGATGGGGCCGGGCGGGCAGCTTACTGTGAAGCTCGCGCAGGACGCCGACAATGCGCAGATTGTGGTCTCCGACACGGGAAAAGGAATCAGCCCTGAAAATCGCAACAAGATCTTTCAGCTTTTTTTCACCACGCGGCCGGGAGGTACTGGAATCGGACTGGCCAACACATTTCGATTTGTCCAACTGCACAATGGTTCGATAGAATTTGAATCGGAGGTCGGCCGGGGCACGACTTTCACGATTGAGCTGCCGTTAGGCCGCACAGTTGAAACGCCGGTTTCGAACGCGCGTGATTTCGGACTCCCGTTTGCGCAAGGAAAGGTGTGAATGGAACCCCAGCTCCAATCGCGCCATACTCTCGCCGCGTCGCTGCGACTGCGCGCGAGGCTCTTATTGGTTGTTGCTTGCCTGCTATCTATCGGAGTGACGGGATGTCCGCGCGAGAAAGTTCACGCCAAGATGCCTAAGATTATTCCGCCTGTGCCCGCGGTGGTTGAGCCTCCGATTCCGCCCTACATTCTTGGCGAAGAGCCTGCCGACACGACGCTGGCGATGATTCCGGAATCGCTTCCTGCGCCGCCGCCCGAGCGCACGCATGCGAGTCCGCCGCGGAAGCCCGCTGCTGATTCTTCGCCGGTTGCGCATCCCGCGGTGCCGGTAATCTCTCCGCAAATTTCCGCGGGGGAGCAGGCTGCCTACGAGCACCGCATCAAGGAGAACATCGATACAGCGGAACGTAATCTGCAGCAGGCCAAATCACATTCGCTTAATTCCTCGCAGCAGGATATGGCTGAGAAAATTAAATTATTCGTAGAGCAGGCTCAGGACGCCATGCTGGCCTCTGATTGGACGCGGGCGCAGAATCTGGCGCAGAAGGCGCAAGTGCTGTCTGCTGAGCTGGTGAATTCGTTTTAATCCGCGCCGCGACCAGCCAAATTTAAAATCTATTCGTCGGCGCCATCGCGCTACTCGCGCCGGTTGGCGTTGTTGCTGCAGGATTCCTGCTAAGATATCGACGTGGATTCATCCGACATTATTATCATTGGCGGCGGAATCATCGGGCTTTCGCTGGCGCACCGGCTTGCGTGCGAGAATCTGCGCGTTGTCGTTCTCGATCGGCAGCAGCCGGGCCTGGAAGCATCCTGGGCGGCCGCCGGGATGCTTTGCCCTGGACCTGAGTCGCCGGATGACGTCGCGCTCGTTCCGCTCGCTAAAAAGAGCCTGGGGCTTTATCCCGAATTTGTAAATGCAATTGAGGAATCGTGCGGCGCAGGCACAAATTTTCGACGCGACGGAACGCTTGAAATTTTCTTCGGCGCGACGGCAGAGGCGGAGCGCAATCGAACCGTCGGCGCACATCGCGCGGACGAGCTCGGCACGCAAGCCATCTCGGCGGATGAAGCGCGCGCCATCGAACCGTCGCTCTGCGATACCGCCTTCGCCGCCGCGTGGCTGCCCCACGAATGTTCCGTGGAACCGCGCGCTCTTACTTCTGCCGTACTGCAAGCGGCGAAGAAATGCGGCGCAGAGATTCGGGCGAATGTGGAAGTGCGGAGGTTGCTGATCGAAGGCTCGCGCTGCGACGGCGTTGAGTCGCAATCGGAGAAATTCACGGCGAAGCACGTTGTTGTCGCCGCCGGCTGCTTCTCATCCGCGATCGGCAGCGCGGCACGCGTCGCGCCGACGCGCCCGGTCCGCGGGCAGATGGTCTCGCTGCGGGCTGCGCGTCCAATTCCGAATCACGTCGTCCGCTCGCACAGCGGCTATGTTGTGCCACGTGGCGCTGGTCTGCTTGTTGCGGGCAGCACGATCGAGGATGCCGGATTTGAGAAGGGCGTCACTGCCGCTGGAATCGCGGGAATTCTTTCTGCGGCGATCGAGCTAATCCCCGAACTTGCCGGCGCCGCCATCGAAGAAACCTGGTCGGGACTTCGCCCTGACACGCCGGATCATTTGCCGCTGATTGGGCCGACCGAAATCGAAGGCCTGTGGCTGGCTACGGGCCACTATCGCAACGGAATCCTGCTGGCTCCGGCCACCGCTCAAATTTTGGGGGATTGGATCGTGCGAGGAAAACCGGGCTTCAACGTTGGGGCCTACTCACCGCTGCGCTTCACAACGGAAAACTCCACCGCCGCGGGCTAACTGCTGAGGAGTCGTGACTCAAGTCAAGCCCCGCCAGGGCATGACTTCAGAGGTTGCGGAAAAATGGCCAGTTCGACAGTCAATCGGCAGTCTCCGACGTGTCTTGTTCGCGCAACTAGTTGCACATAGTGGACGCTGAGATCCTTCGCTTCGCTCAGGATGACAGCGTTTTGACTTTTTCCGCAGTCCCTTCGGCCGCGGAGGTCCGTCGATTTGGGCGTCCAGGCAGGCCATTCCAGTCCGCGCGTCTCGACACGCGGATCAAAAATACGGGACGCGCACGCGCTGCGGCTCGCGGTTTGCCGGGCCAGCCAGTGACGAGGCTTGTCCTGGGCTCGTGAATTGCACTTTGTCGGCGTCCAGATACATCGGGCGATCCAGCACTGCATCGAGCGTCGTGCCGCGCGGCAATTCCGCCTCGGGCCCGCGCGTGAGTAAAATTGCGGCCAGCCCAACGGCCGCGCCCACTCCGGCGCCGATGCCAGCGCCGGTTGCGCTGCGTCCTGCGATTGCGCCGATCCCGGCGCCGGCGCCGGTGGTTTTCGCGACCGTGCCGATATCCGTGCCCTTGTCGGTGTCTCCCTTGATGCGGCCTTCGCTATCCATCGATTCATTGCCGCCCGTGGAGGCATTCGACGGAGCGCCCGCGAAGCTCACCATGTAGGCATTGGGGAGGATTAAGGTCATGAGCCGAATGGCGATTTCGCCGCGCCCCTTCACGCGTCCCGGCCGCTTCGATTCCGTTACTTCGCCGCTGACGTACGATCCCGCCGGAATGATCACGCGGCCATCTTTCATCACTGGGAAAAGCGTTTCGAAATAGACGGGATCGCCGATCTGGGCGGTGCGAGTGGAGATGCCGTTGTGCAGCACGAGCGGCAGGCGCGTCCCTACTGGCAATTCGATTTTCCCTACAGCTACCGCGTCCGGCTTCGCGGCGGTCGCCTCGGGTGCTGGGGCAGCGGGCGGAGCAGGCGTTGTTGCAGCGGCAGGCTCCGGCGCTGCGGCCGCAGGCGGTTGAGGCGGAGGCGGCGTCACGTCTTGCGCTCGCGCCGCTCCTGCCAGCGCCAAAGCTGCCGCCGGTAACATCCATCTGAACTTGCGCCAGGAATTTCGCATAATGCCAACCTCCCGCTGCCTAACTCCGATGCGCGTCCAACGCCGCCGGATGCCACAGTCAGTCCGGGCCTGGAGCCAGAGCCCATCCCGCGTCAATCCTGTATATCAGTTAAACATCGAACCGAACGCCGCTTCAAGTAGTCGGTTTCCCGAGCGGCTATAATTTTACCAATGGGATCCCTCTCTCCCAATTCCGACCGGCTAAAACCGGCCCTGTTGCGGCGCTCGCTCCGCCGGACGACGCTTTTTTCAATTCTGGTGACTGTCGTCCTGCTTGTGGCGGGAATTTTCGGCGTCGCCTGCGCCGTCATTCTGAATAGCTTCGAAAAGCTGGAGCGCGCAGAAGCGCATAAGAATCTGGACCGCGCTGTGGACGCCCTGGATGCCAGCGTGGACGGCCTGTCGCGCGTCGCGTCGGGTTATTCGGCGTGGGACCAGACTTACAATTTCGTCCGCCAGGGCAATCCCACCTTCACGAAATCCGAGTTCCCGAATGAGATACTGGCGAGCCTCGATCTGAACTTCGTCGCCATCGTGGATTCCTCGAATCATCTGGTCTTTGCGAAGGGCTACGACCTGCAAACTCAGCACGAGACTTCTTTCCCCGCCGATCTGGCAAAGCGGCTGGAAACCATTTCTTCCATCAGTCATTTCAGCGACGCGAAGGGCAGAGCGACGGGCCTGATCTCGCTCGCGAACGGAACTGCTCTGGTTGTCTCGCAGCCGATACTGACCAGCGACAACCGCGGGCCAATTGTGGGCGCATTCGTGAGCGGCCGCTGGCTCGATGCGCAAGAGATGGAAAGCATCGGCGCCACGACTCATCTCAACCTGCAACTCCTCCCTCTACATTCGGAGGGGCTGTCCGCGGAAGATGATGCCGCCGTGCACCGTTTGAGCACCACATTTCCGCGGATGATCAAGCCAGTCAGCGCGCAATCCATCGTGGCCTACCGCCTGCTCAGCGACATTGACGGAAACCCGGCTGCGGTGGTGCGCATACAGACTCCTCGCACGATCTATCAGCAAGGGCGCGTCAGCCTGCTGCAATTCTTCGTGCTGCTACTCGCCTCGGCTGCGGCGTTCACTGCCTTGACGCTGTTCGTGATCGAGCGCCTGGTCCTCTCGCGCGTCGCCAATCTGAGCAAGAATGTCGCCGCCGTCGGTGACCGCGGCGACCTTGCCGCCCGCGTGGACATGAGCGGCAACGACGAGTTGGCGGATTTGAGTGGTTCGATCAACCAGATGCTCGCCGCGCTCGAAAAATCGCAGAAGGAAGCCGCCGAGCAAAGCGCCCGGCTGCGCATCGTGGTCGAACGCATGCCCGCCGTTCTCTGGACCACTGACGCTGATCTCAGGTTCGTAACTTCGATGGGCGCGGGCCTCGAAGCTCTCCACCATAAGACCAACGAAGTCTCCGGCCAGAGTCTGTACGATTATTTCGGCACGCGCGATCCCAACTTCGCGCCGATTGCGGCTCACCTTCGCGCATTGCGCGGAGAAACCACGACCTACGTCACGAGTTGGATGAACCGCACGTTTGAGAGCCACACTGAGCCTCTTCGCGACGCCAATAACGCCATCACAGGCGTTATCGGAATCGCTCTCGACAGCACCGACCGCGTCCTGGTCGAGGAGGCGCTGCGCGAATCCGAAACCAGCTACCGCTCGATCATCGAGGAAGCCCCTTACGGCATTTGCCGCTGCACCGTCGGTGGCAGCTTCACGCTGGTCAATCGCGCCCTCGTGCGCATGCTGGCTTGCGAATCTGAGAGCGATCTTCTGGGACTCAATATCGGCACCGACGTCTTCGAAAACCTGCGCGATCATTCCAATTTCATTGAGCAGCTCCAAGCACAGGGCAGCGCCGAGGGCGTAGAGACTCTCTGGAAGCAGCGCGGCGGCAAATCCATCATCGTGCGTCTCGGCGGCCGCGCCGTTCGCGACGCGCGCGAGCAGATCGCCTATTTCGAAGTGATCGCCGAAGATGTCTCGGAGCGCCGCCAACTTGAACTGCAGCTGCGCCAATCGCAAAAAATGCAGGCCATCGGCCAGCTAGCCGGCGGCGTGGCTCATGATTTCAATAATTTGCTCATGGTGGTCAAAGGCCACATCGAACTCATTCTCAATACCATGCCGTCAACCGATCCGCTATTCCCGCGGCTCGATCAGGTTCAGAAAGCCGCGAATCGCGCCAGCTCTCTCACGCGGCAGTTGCTGGCTTTCAGCCGCCTGCAAGTTCTTCAGCCGCAGGTGCTCGATCTCAATGGCATCGTCTCCGGCATGATTCAAATGCTCTCGCGCATCATCGGCGAGCACATCGAGCTGGTCTTCCGCCCCGGCGGGATTCTCGGCCGCGTAAAAGCCGATGCCGGGCAGCTCGAGCAGATTCTTCTCAATCTGGTGGTCAACGCGCGCGACGCCATGCCCAACGGCGGCCAGCTCACCATCGAAACCCAGAACATCGAGCTCGACGATTCTTATGCGCAGCTCCACTCCGTGGTGAAGCCGGGCGCTTACGTAATGCTCGCTGTCAGCGATACAGGCTGCGGCATGGATCCCGCCACGCAGGCCAGAATCTTCGAGCCATTTTTCACCACGAAGGAACCGGGCAAAGGCACGGGTCTGGGCTTGGCGACGGTTTATGGCGTGGTGAAGCAAAGTGACGGCTACATCTGGGTCTATAGCGAGCCGGGCCAGGGCACGACGTTTAAAATTTATTTGCCGCTCGCTGCCGACGTAGTTGAGCCGCCGAAAACTCAGGCAGCCGCGCCCGTGCCTGCTCGCGGCTCGGAAACGATACTTCTCGTGGAAGACGAAGAAAGCGTCCGCTCGCTCGTCGCTGAATTCCTGAAGACCACCGGCCACACCGTCCTTGAAGCCACGGAGGGAGAAGAAGCCATTCGCCTGGCTGCGGCGCACAACAATCAAATCGATCTACTCATCAGCGACGTGGTGATGCCCAAGATGAGCGGGCGCGAGCTCTGGAACAATCTGCGCAAGCGCATGCCCACGCTGAAAGTGCTGTTCATCTCCGGCTACACCGACGACTCGATTGTGCGCCACGGGGTGATCGACGGCGACGTGGCTTTTCTGCAGAAGCCGTTCACGATGCGCGCTCTATCGAGCAAAATCCGCGAAGTCCTCGACGCGTCCGAAGTAAACGAATATTCCACGCTAACGCGCAACAATTCCTAAGCCACATGTCTCACTGTCATCCCGATCCCGCGTGCGGGAGAGGGATCTGCATTTTCCGTTGCCGTTGCCTTTTCCTCCGTAGGGGCGCGGCTGCTTCAGGGAGCCAGCGCTAAAGCGCATCGATAAACGCAAAGCTTTTTCGGAGCGCTGAAGCGCTCCTCCCCCGCATAAATGCGGGGGCTGCCACCAAACTTCGAAGACTCTGACCAACTTGCGGGGACACGCATCGGCGTTCGGATTTCCAAGAGCGATAAATGCGGGGTCCTAACTAGTTTCAGGCGACTTCAGATTAGGACGCTGCCTCGCGCCGGGTGTGGTGGCGAAATTTCTGCCTCGGCTTTATGATAGGCTTCGCAAATCTGGAGTGAATCCAAATGGCGAAACTGGCGTTGGTTTACGGTATGAGATTATTTCCACTCGACGAATTGGACGCTGTAAACGAAGCGACGATCACCCTGAAGAACGGCAAAACCGCTCGAATCACCATGCATCTGATCGAAGGCACGCACAAAGAAATTGAAGCTACAATGCGCCAATCCTTGGATGCCTTTTTTGAGCTTTACCCTGAAATCTGAGAGGCCCGACGCGGTCGAGGCGATGTAGAATCTGCATTATTCCTCGAAATCAAGACAATGCAGATCCTTCACTTCGTTCAGGATGACACCGATAAGATTTTGCCCGCAATTTGTGTAGCCGCGCGCAAAACCGAGCGACCATGTGATCCCGTTCCACGCGGCTCTAAATCAAGACCACGGTCTGGCCCGTCAAATCGAATCTCTTTCTGCATTTGATGTTTCTGCAGGCCACCATGTCATCCACGCGCACCATGTACGATCGCGCCTTCTCAAAATGCGCGCGGTCCTGGTCGTTCGCGCCGCGCGGCAATTGCGACTTCTTAGTCCGCGTCTTCCATCGAATCGGAAAAGTGCTCTCGGTCCGGCAATGAGGGCAGGTCAAAGGAATCTGCTTGGTCTCTTCCTTCTCGTCGTAGAACATTCTCTCGTCCATAACATTCACCCCGTCAGGAACTCCGCTTCCAATCGTCCATGGTAACAAATCGCAATCCCGCATCGCGCCAACGCGGCAACCAATACTCCATCGCGGCGACGGTATGCCGGCGATCTCCTTCGAGCCGGGCGAAATCGCCATCGTGCAACAGGACGATATCGCCTCCGCGCACGCGCCGCAAGCGCTGGATCACCGGCCCCGCGGGCTGCGGCTTCCAATCCCACGCCCATCGCGACCACATCA
This sequence comes from uncultured Acidobacteriota bacterium, assembly GCA_963812645.1. GTDB lineage: Bacteria > Acidobacteriota > Terriglobia > Acidiferrales > UBA7541 > Palsa-147. The sequence continues at coordinate 1,068,586 of CAWEVU010000004.1, read as the reverse complement.
CCACGCCCGCGAATCCGAGGCCACGCACGACCGCATCCAGATTCGGCCCGCGAAATCCAAATGGCGGACGCATCCACAAGATTTCTTTCGACGTAGCCACCGAAATCGCCTCGCGGCAATGCAGCAATTCTTTCCGCACTTCCGCGGCGCGATGAAACATCAGCCGCGGATGGGTTTCCGTGTGATTCGCGATGGTGTGGCCGCGCGCCACAATCTCCACGGCCAATTCCGGAAACGCGCGCACGTGCTTGCCAATCACGAAAAACGTGGCGCGCACCGAATTCTGCTCGAGCACCTCGAGCAGCGCGGGCGTGACCGCGGGATTCGGCCCGTCATCGAATGTGAGCGCGATCGCGCCGGGATCCTGCGTATGCCGAATGGTTGGGCCGAAAAGCTGCGACGAAGGCGCCATCGCGCCCCAGGCGGCCACGCCCGGGACGCTGAGAGCTGCTCCCGCCCAAATCGCCGCACTTTGCCACGCTTCCATCTGCCCGATTCTCGCACGCACACCGCCGCTCCGTAACGCGAACTTTCTGCTACGATACGCGCGCTCCAATATCCGCATGGTGTCGTCTAAAGATTCCGCAAATCCGTTCCCGGCGTGGGTGCGCTGGGCCGCGCTGATCTGGCTGGGCATCTGGCTGACGATCTACTTGAAATTTTGGGGCCCGACCACGTTTCTCTTCCTCTGCGACATCGCCGTAATTCTCACTTGCCTCGGCCTTTTCACCGGAAATGCGCTGCTTCTCTCGAGCCAAGCCGTGAGCTCGCTGGTGATAGACACCGCATGGATGCTCGACATCGCCACGAAGCTCATCTTCAATCGCCATCTAATCGGCGGGACCGATTATTTCTTTGATCCAAACTATCCTCTGTGGGTGCGGCTGTTCAGCCTGTTTCACGTCGCGATGCCGTTTGTCCTGATCTACGCCGTGCGTCGCACGGGCTACGATCGCCGCGCGTTGCGACTGCAATTCGTGATCGCAGCGGTAGCCATGATCGCCTCGCGTTTTGCCGACGCTGGGCGAAACATAAACTTCGCGCACGTTGATCCCATCCTGCATCGCCAGTGGGGTCCGGCTCCGGTGCACGTGTTCGCGATGCTCGCGGGCATGACCATCGTGATCTACATCCCCACGCAGGCAGTTCTCTCGCGCATTTTCCCGGCGCCGCCGCGGTTCCGCTAGTAGGGGAGAGTCTTTAGACTCTCCCGCCGTTCGGCCCTCTTCACGAAGAACCGCGATCGAGCTGCGTCAGATCGTTGCGTCCTCACTTGCGACAGAGCAAACTCTTGAACTTAGAATTCCAAGTTGGCGCACCTCACGCCGGAATGGTAAACCGGCGGGCGCAGCAAGCAGCGCCCCTGCGAAGATCGCTTGCAAAATTGCTAGTCGGATTTTCGAACCGCGCGAAGATCGATCCCTAACTGCTGGCACTTTTTGTAGAGGTGACTTCTCTCGAGGCCCAACGCCTTGGCCGTATTGGTCATGTGATGCCCATGCTTTTTCAATTCCGCCAAAATCGTTTCGCGCTCAAATCCCTCAGTCCGCGCCGCCAAACTCCCATCGCCCGCGCCGGCCCCAGCCTCCGCGCCACTCGCGGCGGTCGCAGGGGCGCTGCTTGCTGCGCCCGCGGGCAAGGCCAACCTTACGGTCTCCGCGTCAATTTCATCTCGAACCGACAACAGAAGCACTCGCTCGACTACATTCCTCAGTTCCCGCACATTCCCGGGCCACGCATATTTTTCCAATTCCGCAATCGCCGAATCCGCGAAGGCCTTCTCCTTCCACCCGTTTTGCGCTGCCACCTGCCGCGCAAAATGCCGCGCCAACAACGCGATATCCTCGCGCCGCTCGCGCAATGGCGGCAACAAAATCGGAAACACGTAAATGCGGTGATACAAATCCTGCCGAAACGTTCCCGCTTTCACCTGCGCCTCGAGATCGCGATGCGTGGCCACCACCACGCGCACATCCACTGCGATTGGCTTGTCCCCGCCGACGCGCTCGATTTCCCCTTCCTCCAGTACGCGCAAAAGCTTCGCCTGCATTCCCAGCGGCATATCTCCAATTTCGTCCAGGAAGAAAGTGCCGCGATGGGCTTGCTCGAATTTTCCCACGTGGCGCGCCGAAGCTCCGGTGAACGATCCCTTCTCATGGCCGAATAATTCCGATTCCATCAATTCCGCGGGAATGGCCGCGCAATTCAGAGTGACAAACGGCCCATTCCGCCGGGCGCTTTTCTCATGCAGCGTTCGCGCCACCAGTTCCTTGCCCGTTCCTGTTTCGCCGCGAATGCAAACGCGCGTCTCGCTTGCCGCCACGCGTTCCAATTGCTCCATCAACGCTTTCATCGCCGCGCTGGCCCAGAGAATTTCGTGCTTGCCCAGGCGCTTCTTCAGATCGCGGTTCTCATTTTCGAGCCGCGCGATGCGCAGGCAATTCTCGATGGTCAGCAACAATTTATCGGTCGAAATCGGCTTCTCGAGAAAATCCACGGCGCCGAGCCGCGTGGCGCGTACAGCCATCTCGATATTCGCTTGCCCGGACATCATCACGGTTGGGATCGTAATTCCCGCGGCTTTCAGGTCTTCGAGGAAGGCGATGCCGTCTTTTCCCGGCATCACCACATCGGAGAGAATTAGATCGATGCGCTCGCTCTTGGCGATTTCGAGCGCCCGCGTGGCGTTGTCGCAGACCGTGGCTTCGTGTCCCGCCAATCGGAATGCGCGCGCCAACGAAGCGAGCGTATTCGGGTCGTCGTCCACTACGAGGACGTGCGCCTTCGCAGCCACGCGCGCCTAAGCCTCCGGCTCCGAAGTCGCCATCGTCTCCGCCGAATTCGGCGACGCGTCACTCGGCGCGTCAGCGTGCGCGTCATTTCCCGCAGCACGCGGCGCATCGTGCACGCGCTGCGGGGGCGCAGCCGGCGGTGGTGGAGCAGGCGCAGCGGCCTTTGTAGTTTTGTGCGGCTCGACCGCAGGCTTGATCGGCAACTCGATCCTAAATGTGGTGCCGACGCCCGCCTCGCTCTCGACCGAAATCGTGCCGCCGTGATCGCTGATCACCGATTGCACTACCGCGAGCCCCAATCCCGTGCCGTGCTGCTTCGTCGTGTAGTAAGGCGTGAACAATCTCTCGCATTCTTCGGGAGTGAGGCCCGAGCCCGTATCCACGATTTCGATCAGCACATTCCCATCGTGGCTTGAAGTCGCCAGCGCCAGCACGCCGCCCGAAGGCATGGCATCCATCGCGTTCAACACCAGATTCTCGATCGCGCGGTGCAGCAGCAGCGGATCGGCCTGGATCGCCGGCAAGTTGGCCTCGAGATGCAGTTCCGGCGTAATCGGCGGGCGGCCCACGGCGCTGAATTGCGCCTCGAACAGACGCACAACGGTGCGCACGACTTCATTCACGTCCACCGGCCGCAATTCCGGCTTCGGCATGCGCGCGAAATCGCTGAACCGGCCGATGATTCCCTTCAGGTTCTCGATCTCTGCCAGCAGCGTTTCGGTGGATTCATCGAATACTTCGTCGAATTCTTCGGCGTCTTTTGCGCGTGCGCGGCGCAGATTTTCGACGGTAATCTGCAGCGGGAACAACGGATTCTTCAATTCATGGGCGAGCCGCCGCGCCAGTTCGCGCCAGGCTGCGACGCGCTCGGATTGAACGAGCCGATCGCGCTGCTCGACGAGCTCTTCAGTCATTTTATTGAAAGCCGCCGCCAATTGCCCGATATCATCCTTCGAGCGCACATCGACGCGCGCGTTCCAATTCCCTGCGGCCACTTGTTTCGCGCCGTACACCAGCTTCGTCACTGGCTGCGTAATTCGCGCCGCGCCCCACCAGCTCAAAATGGCGCCCAGCAGCAAGCCGATCCCCGCGACTCCGACTGCCAGCAAAATAATCCGATGCCCGACCACGACGCGCTCGCGCTGCGACGCACCGATCAGCAAGACTCCCAGCAGCTCGGTAGTGCGGCCCTGAAGCGGCAAAAGATGAAATGATTCCGCGCTCGCTGGATCGGAACTCCATGTGATTCCGGCGGTCTGCTCGTTCGGCGCTTGCCGCACTTGCTCAACCAGCGGCGCGAATCGTTCCGCTTCCTGTACCGGGCCATTTGCATCGAGCAAGGCGTCGCTCGAGAAATCTTTATCGAGATTCAGATAAACCAGCGCGCGCATGCCTTCCGAAAGCGCGAGCGTCGAAAGAAAATCCTTGCCGAGTTTCTTCCCGCCCACCACATAGACGCGCTTGTCCGCCACCGGCACTGCGCTTGCCACGGCCATTAATCCGAGCGTTGGCCCGTCCTGCGTTTCCATGCGCGCGAGAAAAGCTCCGGCGGAGGCCCAATCTTGCGAGTTGGTTACCCAATTCAATTTGTAGCCGGCGCGCGCGGGCCACTCCGCCGAGGAAATGATCGTGCCGTCGGTGGCCACGAAATCCAGGATGTCGAGTTGATGCGCCGAAGCTATATTTCGCGCGTCCCAGTAATACGTGGATGCATCCGCGTTCGGGCGCATTAATTCAATGGCCATGCGCGTGGTCGCTTCGGCGTCGGCGATGCCCTTCACTTGCAGCGCTGCTTCCTGCCCGCGCTGCTTGAATTCCTCGCGGAATTGCGCCACCAGCGCATCGGTCCGCCGCGCGTCCAGTTCGTCGAACGCGTTGCGCGTAACCAGCGTCACGCCCGCGGCCACAATGCCCACGGCCAGCAGCACGAAGAACGTGAACAGCCAAAATAATCGCGATCGAAAGGTCACTGCGCTTCCCTCTCCAACCAAACATCCGCCAGCGGCAATCCATTCATAGCCGCACCAGCCGGAATCGCCCAGTTCCTCACGCGCGCCCCTAAGCCATACACGCGCGGCAAATGCGCAATCGGCACCACGCGGTAAGTCTCAATCACCGCTTTCTCCCGCGCGTAAATTTCCGCCGCGCTGGCCGTTTCCGACAATCCGGAATCCTCCTTGCCGAGCACCTCCGCGAACCCACCGAGTAATCCCGCGAACGCAGGTCGTGGTAGCGGCGAGGTCAAGCTCACACGCACGATGCGCGCGTCGAATTTCGTCGACACAGGCCGCGCCCCCGCAGACGCGACGGGAATCGCCGAGGCCGATACCGCAATCCCTGCTTCTTTCGCGTTCACCGCAATGCGCTCCGCTACACCCTGTTCCAATGCATCGTCCGAATCATATCCCAAGACTAGCGAGGGAGGCGGCGCGATCTCCTTCACCAGCGAACGCACCGCGGCTGCGTCCGCCACGCTCGAAAACAGAAACTCCGTTCCGCTGATCCATTGCGGCAGCAAACCGTCCGCCGCTTCGCCCTGCTTTTGCAACACAAGGTTCACAATCGCGGCGCGATCGATGGATCGCGACACCGCCTCGCGCACTCGCGCATCATCTGCAGCCGCGCGCCCGGGCGTAAAAACCACGGCCAGCAATTCCACCGGCGGCGTCGTTTCCAAGCGAATCTTTTCGTCGCCGGCGCGCCGCGCCATTTCCGCCGGTAATTCGATCAAGTCCGCCTTCCCTACTTCGAGATCAATCATCCTATCGCGCGCGGCTCGGTCCAACTGCACATTCAACACATCCAAAAATGGGCGACCGCCCCAATAATCCACATTCGCCGAAAGTACAACGCGTTTCCTCGCCTCCCACGATTCGATCTTGAAAGGCCCGGTCCCGCGCGGCTCCTCGCCCCTCGCGACTCGGATCAAGGAATACCTGAAGTTCGCCAGAGTGGCGGGCAAATCCGGCGACGCCGACGGTGTTTCGATCTGCATTCCGTCGCTCGTCGGCGTCACGCGCCAGTCTTCATCCGGAGACCTCAACGCGTCCACGGCGCTTTGCGGAGCAAGCGGCGTTCCATCTTGAAACTTCACGCCCGAGCGCAAATGAAATTTCCATCGGCGCATAGACGCATCGCGTTCCCACGACTCTGCAAGCAGCGGCTGCACCTCACCGCGCCTGTCGATCCGCACCAACGATTCATACACAAGCTGCATTAGCACCATCGCGGATTCGTCGAGCGGCGACATAAACCCTGGTCCGCGCGGCTCCGCAAGCGCACCAAGCTCCATCCGCAGCGTCCCGCCGTAGATAGGCCGCTCGGAAGCCAGCAATCCGCCGCGCATCGGCAACGGCTTTGTAGGGGCGCTGCTTGCTGCGCCCTCTTCTCCGCGCGAGATGCCGCCGCTCGCTGCCGCGCAAGCCACGACGCCCGCGCTAATCCCCGCAAGAAGCCGTAACAATCCCAGCCTCATATTCCCCCGTTCTCAAATCCCGCCAGACCACTCTTGCCGTGTTTTCCGTCTCGCCGGACCGCAACGCGAGAATCGGCCCCGGAAACGCAATCTCTTCATCGCCAGCCTTCTGATACGGCCCATCGCTCTCAACCACGCTCAAGGTGTCGGGCTCCGTCCAATCGCCGCGCCCGCTCGCAAGGCCGCGATTGCTGCCGCCGCAGGCCCCGCCAATCGCCGCGAAATCGCGCTGCATGCTCACAACTGGGCTCGCATCGTATCCGCAATTCAAGGTAATCGCGCCGCTCATTGATAAATCGCACCGCTCGTCCGGAACATACAGTCGGAACGGCTCCGTCGAATCGGCTCGCGGTGGCGCGAAAAACCCGCGCGCATCGCGCGGCACACGATAATCGAGCAGCGGATGCGACTCGGCGACCTGCCAACCTTCGGCCGCAGCGCGGTAAACCACCAACCGGCGCGGTTCGAGCACAAAAAGCCGGCGCGCAGCGTCCGCCGAGGCCGCGGGTATCACCAAGAAATCCAAAAGCGGCTCGCGCTGCGACCAAATCACCTCGCGCTGCAATCGCACGTGCGCCGGCGGTTCGTCTCTCTGTTCCGCTTTGGCGCGATCCAAAGTCTCGAGCGCTATTCCCTGCGAGTTTCCGCTCTTCGTCACGGCCACAAAAATAATTTCGCGCAGATTTTCCGAAATCGTGACATCGAACATCTCGCCAGCCGTTTCGGCGCTCTCCGTCTTCAGTCCGCGCTGGTGCAATTGCGCTTCCAGTGCCGAACTGAAATCGGCCACGCGCCCTGCGTCCAGCGAAGAGATATTCTTCACGTTCAGCCGTAAGGACGCGTGCGCGCCGGCGATCGCGGCGATCTTCGTCGCGAGCGAATCGATGGCGCTATCCCAGGAATTCTTCTGTTGTCCATCGGAAGCCGCGGCTGCGAAGAGCGAGGCAACGATTAGAAGCAGTGCAACTGAAGGCAATCGGCGGGCGGCCCGCATCTTTGTGCGCCAGGCGAACGTGACGGGCCATCATAGCACACGCTTGGCGCGCGACCCTCCCAGGCTCACGATCGGCGGTGGGCAGAAATGCAGATCCTTCGCTTCGTTCAGGATGACAACGAAAAAAAATACCGCAAAGAATGAAAACCGCCGGCAGGGTGGCTTCGTTGCGGCGGAATCGAAGCCACCCCGCAAGGGTTTTTGCCAGCGGTTCCTTCCAGGTCCGCGCGACCTCATCGCCGCTGGGACTCGGAATCCTCAATCTCGTCAATCCTCACGCGCAGCGCCGCGCGGGCCATCGCGCCTCGTTCGCCGCGAGTGCTGCGCGTTGATTCGCTCATCGTCGCGGTGCGTCAATCTCACGAGCTCGAACGATTCGCGAATGTCGTGCACCACGCCAACCAGCGTCAGCAAGACCCCGCAAGCGCCAACCACGAGCATGAGCTTCAAGAACAGCATCTGCGTCACCCACGAGTCATCGCACCGAACCATGCGCCGCGGCACGCGCCTTGGCGCGCGCCGCCGCGGGCAATTCGCTCTGCATCTCGTCCGCGCTCTCAATCGAGCTGACCGCGCCCGGCGTGGCCACCACCGGATCCGGCATCGGCATCATCTGCATCAATCCCCACAAAGCCATCCACTCGACGACGACCGCTACCGATATCGAGCCGAGCACGGCCAATCCCACAACTGCTAGTCCCATGGTGTCTTGCATGTTCGTCTTCCCTTCCGTGCGGCTCGGAAACCGCGCCACGTTCTGTTGTTACTGCCCGGGAGCTCTCATGGATAAAACGCCAGCAAAAGAGAGATTCCACATCGCTTCTCTACCGGGCATCGCCGCTGCCTCAGCATCGGCACTGCCTCTATCGGCAAGCCATGCGCCAATCATGAATTGTTGATTTCGCGGCACTTGCGACATGACCGGCCAGGGACGGCCGTGGCGGGGGGCACACGCCGTGGAATCTCAGACGCGGCGGCTCGGGTTGGCTATAATGCCGCCGAGGGAGAAATGGACCAACCGTCCGGCATCCGCATCGGCCGCATCCTCAACATCCCCATTTATCTGCACCCAAGTTGGTACATCATCTTCGCGCTCATCACCTTTTTGGTCGGCACGCAGTTCAAAGAGCAACATCCTAGCTGGAGTCCGTCGCAGCATTGGGCGCTGGGCATCATCACCTCGATTCTCTTCTTCGCTTCCGTAGTGACGCACGAACTCGGGCACAGCGTGATCGCCATCCGCTATAAAATGCCGGTCCAATCCATCACGCTTTTCGTATTCGGCGGGCTGGCGCGCATTGACCGCGAACCCTCGAGCGCTCGTCAGGAATTCAACATCGCGATCGCCGGGCCGTTCACCAGCTTTCTGCTTGCCGGCGTCTTCTATCTGATCACGCGGATTCACGGCGCGAGCGAAATGGTCGTCGCGACGGCGACGTGGTTATGGCAAATCAATTTCACGCTCGCCGCGTTCAATCTGGTTCCCGGGTTTCCGCTGGATGGCGGGCGCGTGTTCCGCGCGCTCGTTTGGGGCGCCACGAAAGATTTCGCCAAGGCCACGCGCTACGCGGCCCGCAGCGGGCAGGTGATCGCTTATCTGATGATCTTCGGTGGCATCGCGCAATTCGTCAGCGGCAACAAAATCGGCGGCCTGTGGATGGCCTTCATCGGCTGGTTCCTGCTGCAGGCCGCGCAGGAAAGCTATGCGCAAGTGACCATTCGCTCGGCGCTCGCGGGGATTCACGCCGGGGACGTGATGACCCACGACATTTCCTCAATCGGCCGCGAAAATTCGATTGAAGATTACGTGCACGAAGTGCTGCGCACCGGACGGCGCTGCCATGTGGTCACCAATGGCGATGTTCCCGTGGGGCTGATCACTCTCGACTCCGCGCGCCATGTCCATCGCGACGAATGGGCGAACACTTCGATCCAAGCCGCCATGATGCCGCTCGATAAAATTCACTGGGCGCAGCCTGCCGAGCCGGTGCTGAATGTGCTCGAACGCATGCAGCGGGAAGATATCAACCAGATGCCGGTGCTGGATGGCGGACACATCGTGGGAATGATTGCGCGCGATACCATCCTCCGTGCGTTGCAGACTCGCCTTCAGGCCGCTCACTTGGCCGAGCAGTAAGTTTCTTTCCAGCGATTACACCAGAGTCGACCAGAAAATAAATCACTCTTGATCGGCGCGACGGGTCCGCGGCCTGTCGGTGCCCTTGCATGCGCTCTTGGTCGCAAGAGAACGGCGGGGACGCCGGCGGTACCGTTCGCAAAACCTTTTCTCGGTCGTCCCCGTATTTGTAGACAGAAATTCGATTTCGAACGAGGACCTCGAATCGGGCGCGAGGAGAGTTGCGCATGAGCGGCAAGAATCTTTACTTGTTTCTTTGCGTCATTGGCTTCGCCATTCCCTACTCGCAATTCGTGCCGTGGTTGATGCACAACGGACTTGATGGGCGGCTGTTCGTGGCGCAAATGCTTGCCAATCGCATCAGCAGCTTTTTCGTGGCTGACGTACTTGTGTCGGCGGCCGTGTTGGTGGTGTTTATGGGGCAGGAATCGCGGAGATTGAAAGTTGCTCACCGCGGATTTGCGATTGCCGGGTTGTGCCTTGTCGGCGTGTCGTTTGCTTTGCCGCTTTTCCTCTACCTCCGCGAGCGAGCGCAAGAATCCGCTAACCTGAGCCCGAAAAGCTGGAGGGTCTGAAGACCCTCCCCTACTAATGCAAATTCAGGAGTGTGCGCTTATCGCGCACTGGCCGGAGTTCTCCTACGCGGCTGCTTCGTTCGTGCGTTGACATCTCTCGCTCGCCAGAGTACAAAGTTGCTGTTCTTTACCGGATGCCAATCGCTTACGTTAAATTTCAATTCAACGCTCTGGATGGGAGGATCGTCATGACCCTTCGGGCAATGTGCCGTTTCGGGACCCTGTGCGTTGCGATGTTGCTGATCGCCGGCGTGTCAAGCGCCCAGGATAAGCAGGTCAAGAAGGAACCGATTAAGGCGTCCAATCCCTCCTCCGGAGCAGAGATGTACAAGCAGTACTGCGCCGTCTGCCACGGAAAAACGGGAAAGGGAGACGGCCCCGCGGCGCTCGATCTGAAGACGGCGCCGGCCGATCTCAGCGCGCTCGCCAAGAAAAACGATGGCAAGTTCCCCGCCGATCACGTTGCCAGCGTGCTGCGCAACGGCGTGAAGGCGCCCGCGCACGGAACTTCGGATATGCCGACATGGGGACCGCTGTTTACGTCCGTCAGCTCGAAGGATGACGCCATCGTGAACATGCGCATCACGAATCTGACGAACTACCTCAAATCGCTGCAGGAAAAATAGCGGCCATTCGCCGCAGCAAGAATCCGGCCGCAGCCGGCAAGAATGTGGCGCGGAATTTCACGCGAACTTGCGCTGATTTTCAGCGCATTCGGCGATGCCATCCTCGATGCGCGGTCATGGTGAAAATAAGCACTTCCGCGGGAGTCGCTCGCCGAAACTAAGAAATTTGAGCTTCGATTCATCTGGTTGGTTCTCTGTCGTTGGATCCAGCTCGACCGCAGGCCACGGATTTAGACCACTACGCAACCGATCGCGGTTGTGATGACGCGCGAAGTGCTCGGACTCCCTTCGACGGAGATCGTTGTCTAATATAAGCGGGGAGCTCGTGTTAATGCTCTCTGCTTGGATCAGCAGGCTAAATCTTCCGCGGAGGATTGGGCAAGGCTTGTGAATCCTATCTTCCGCTTCTTCTTTAAACCGACGCGTGGTGCTGCGAGCATTTTGCTTGTTCGCCTTGCCGTTGGCCTGATCTTCTTCACACAGGGGATTCTTAAATTTATCGATCCGAACATGGGCGTCGCTCGCTTTACGAGAATCGGGTTTATGCATCCATATTTCACCGCTCACTTTGTGGGGTCTTTTGAGATCGCATGTGGCCTGCTGGTATTGCTGGGATTATGGACGAAGGTGGCTGCCATTCCGCTTCTGGTTGTGATCATGACCGCGATTGCTACGACCAAGCTGCCTGAGCTGCTTCGTGTTAATCAGGGTTTTTGGTACATGGTGAGCGACGCGCGGACGGATTTCGCGATGCTCTGCTCGCTTCTTTTTCTAATATTGGCGGGCGGTGGTGCGTGGTCGCTAGATGTGCATCTTGGCCGCGAAAATACTTCGAGGGGGAGGCAATGACGAACCGGGCTGACTCGAGGCGGAAGTTTCTTAGGACTTTGGGCGCTGGAGCTGGAGCGTTGATGCTCTTCCCTGAGAATCGTTTGGCCCAAGCGGCATTTGCGACGCTGCAGAACAAAACCTCGCCATTGCCAAACGAGTCAGATTCCGCGGACTTCACGCTGCACATTCAAACGTCTCCGGTAGAGATTGCGCCCAACCGGATCATCTCTGCGACGACTTACAACGGCCGATTCCCTGGGCCGTTGCTCCGTTTCAAGGAAGGGCAGCAGGTCACTATAGAGATTCACAATGAAACGGATGCGCCGGAGCAATTGCACTGGCACGGCCAGAAAGTTTCGACCGACGTGGATGGAGCCGCAGAAGAAGGCACACCGTTCATCCCGGCGCGCGGGACGCGAAGAATCTCATTTTCGCCCGGTCCAGCAGGCTTTCGCTTCTATCACACACACAACCGGGCTGGCGCGAATCTTGCCGCGGGGCAATTCAGCGGCGAAGTGGGGCCCGTGTACATCGAGCCGAAACACGATCCGGGCAGCTACGATCGCGAAGTGTTTCTCGTGCTGAAGGAGTTCGAGCCCACGTTCAGCCGCGGCGGCGATATGGCTCAGGACTTTCTGTCGCCGGCTACGCGCGATAAGTCCCTCGAACGGACAGGCGAATCGGCAATGAAAGCTTCGCTCGCCAAAGGGATGCCGCACGGATATGAAGTGGGCTATGAATCCTTCACGATCAATGGACGCATGCTTGGACACGGTGAGCCCATCCGCGTAAAGCAGGGCGAGCGCGTCCTATTCCACATTTTGAATGGTAGTGCTACAGAAATTCGCAGCCTGGCTTTGCCGGGTCATTCATTTCAGGTTGTCGCGCTCGATGGTAATCCTGTGCCGAATCCGGCGTCGGTTCCCGTACTTTGGCTGGGCACAGCGGAACGCATCTCTGCCATTGTCGAAATGAATCATCCCGGCGTTTGGATCCTCGGCGATCTCGACAACGACGATCGTCGGCACGGCATGGGGATTGTCGTCGAGTACGCGGGGCGCCCGGGCAAGCCGCAATGGATCGCGCCGCCGCCTTTCAAGTGGAACTACGCGCGTTTCGCAAATGGCGGCGCGACTTCGCCGGGACCGGACGAAACCATCGACATGGTGTTTGCGAAGGACAATGCAGCCGAAGATGGATTCAATCGCTGGAGCATCAATGGAGCTTCATTTCCGATCACCGGCGAAATGGTTCCCTCGTCATTTCATCTCCAGCAGGGCAAGCGCTATCGCATCCGCATGCGCAACGCCACTGATGACATTCATCCGATTCATCTTCACCGGCACAGTTTCGAACTCACCAGCTTGGCTGGAAAGCCAACGGCTGGAATATTCAAGGATGTGGTGATGGTGGGAGGCTACCAGGAAGCGGAAGTCGATTTCGTCGCGGATAATCCCGGGCTGACTTTGTTCCATTGCCACCAGCAATTGCACATGGATTTCGGTTTCATGACGCTGTTCGATTATGTCTAGCAAATTGGAGAAAACCGCGGGTTCTCGATCGCCGACCAGCAGAACTTCACTGATTGAAATTGCCGGCTCATTTCTTCGCCTCGGCACGACCGCATTTGGAGGCCCCGCCGGCCACATTGCCATGATGGAAGACGAATTCGTGCGTCGGCGCAGGTGGCTCTCGCGCGAGAAATTCCTCGATCTGCTTGGCGCGAGCAATCTCATTCCAGGACCGAGCTCGAGCGAATTGGCAATCCATATCGGTTATCTCCACGGCGGTTGGCCCGGCCTGATCGTGGCGGGAATCTGCTTTATCATTCCGGCAGCGTGTATGGTCGGAGCGCTCGCGTGGGCCTACGTGCAATTCGGCAAGTTGCCGGCTCTTGCCGGAATCCTCTACGGGATCAAACCCGTGGTGATTGCAATAATCGTTCAGGCACTGTGGGGATTAAGTCGAACGGCCATAAAGACGACGCTTCTCGCGGTCGTGGGAATAGTTTCTGCGTTCCTTAGCCTTTTTGGTCTCCAGCCGATTCTGCTACTCGTGATAGCCGGCATATTGGTGGTGCTCTTCGAGCAGATCAAACGTCTCGTCCGAGGCGGCCGCATGCAAGCAATTGGGCCCATCGCAGCCTTGCGTCCGCTAGCGCACGCGACGCCATCGCTCGCCGCTACGACAACTGGCGCAATCGCGACCGCAGTCCCTATCAGCTTGGGATCGCTCTTTTTAGTTTTTCTAAAAATTGGAGCGGTCGTCTTCGGGAGCGGATACGTGCTGCTGGCTTTCCTGAGGGCTGACTTGGTAGTCCATCGAGGTTGGCTAACGGATTCGCAGTTGCTGGACGCCATCGCCATCGGTCAGGTAACCCCCGGACCGGTTTTCACAACTGCCACGTTTATCGGCTATCTCCTTCACGGCGCGTCCGGAGCGGCGATCGCAACGGTCGGCGTTTTTCTTCCGGCCTTCGTGCTCGTTGCAGCCAGCGGGCCGCTCATACCGCGTATCCGCAAGTCGCGAATCGCTGGAGCGTTTCTGGACGGCGTGATCGTCTCCTCACTCGCGCTGACCGCCGTGGTTGCGTGGCAGCTCGCTCGCGCATCAATCATAGACTTGCTAACGGCGGCGCTGGCCGTAAGCTCGCTTATCCTCCTGCTACGATTCCGACTCAATTCCGCCTGGCTCGTCCTGCTGGGCGCGATGTTCGGTTTGCTGGCTCACGGGCTTCCGCGACACTGAACCCCTCACCGAAACTCCGCCGGTCGATTGCTTGCGGTGGAGTACGCGACTCACGCGCTGTGCGCCGTTTTTTCAGCTATCCTTCAGCTTCGGGAGCGAAGCTGAATCGATGCGCGGAGACGCATGAGAATCCTTGTCGTGGAAGACGAGCGGGCCATGGCCAATCTGCTGAAACGCGGCCTGGAAGAGGAGCACCACTCTGTCAGCGTTGCCACTGACGGACGCACGGCGCTCGAGCTCGCTGAAGGATACGAATTCGATCTCATTCTTCTCGACGTGATGCTGCCGGGGCTTGATGGCCTCGAAGTCGCGCGGCGGCTCCGCAGCCATAAAAAGAAGACGCCGATCCTGATGCTCACCGCGCGTGACGCTGTTCCCGACATCGTCAACGGGCTAAACGCCGGGGCGGACGATTACCTCACCAAGCCGTTCTCATTCGCCGAGCTGGTGGCGCGCATCCGCGCGCTCAGCCGCCGCGCGCCCGAAGTGAAGGCGAACGCGCTGCAGGTTGCCGACCTCGAACTCGACACGATTGCCAGTCGAGTCACGCGGGCGGGCGAAGAGCTTCGCCTCACGCCCACCGAATTCCGGCTCCTCGAATTTCTGATGCGGCGCAACGGCCGCGTTGCCTCGCGCCAGGCCATCATCGAAGCCGTCTGGGGACTCGAGGAAGATATCGAAGAAAATACGCTCGACGCATTCGTGCGGCTGTTGCGCCGCAAAGTGGACGAAGGCCACGCCCGCAAATTGATTCATACCGCGCGGGGCTTCGGCTACTACGTGAAGGCGGAGTCTGGCGAATGAATCTTCCGCTGCGCCTGCGGCTGACGCTGTGGTATTTCGCGGTGCTCGCCGCGTCTTTCGCGGCTTTCGGCGCCGCGGCTGATTTCGCCATGCGCCACAGCATCGAAACGACTCTTAACGATGCGCTGCGCAAGGATGCCGCCGGAATCCGAGGCGTGATTGCCACGGAGCTTCCCGAAGGCGCTCCCGCGCTCAACGATGAACTCGAAGAACTGAACGGGACGCAGGCCTCGGGCCTGATCCTCGTAGTTACAGCCGCAGACCACAGCTACACCTACGAAGGCCCCGCCGTGAAGGAAGCATCTCCCCCACGTGACCGGACGGCCGATTGGCAGTTCGATTCAGGAGCGCGCGAATTCTCCACCGTGCACATCAACGGCCGGCAATTCCGCGCGGCGCGCGAGCAAGTCGAAGCCGCGGGGCGGACGTTTACGATCGAAGTGGCCACCCCGACCGAATCGTTCGATCGAGCGATTGATCGCTTCCGGTGGATCTTGCTTCTTACTTCTCCCGCGCTTCTGATTCTCGCTTCGTTTGGCGGCTACTGGATGAGCCGGCGCGCGCTGCGGCCCGTGGACGAGATCATCGGCACGGCGCGCAGCATCGGGGCTGACAATCTTTCGCGCCGCCTGGCCGTTCCCGCAGCGCACGACGAGCTGCGGCGGCTTACCGAGACGCTGAATGAAATGCTGGCGCGCATTGACGCGGCGTTTCAGAAGATCCGGCAATTCACCGCAGACGCGTCGCACGAACTCCGAACTCCCGTGGCGCTGATGCGCACGAGCGCGGAACTGGCGTTGCGCAAGCCGCGCACCGACGAGGAGTATCGCGAAGCCCTGGCGCAGATTCTGGAAGCCGCCGAGCGGACGTCGTCACTGATCGACAATCTGCTCACTCTTGCGCGCGCCGACGCGGCCGCTTCCGGCCTTGCAGCGGGAGCGCTCGACCTGGCGCGAACCGATCTCGCCGATTGCGTCCGGAGTGTCAGTCGCCAGGCCGAAACTCTCGCCGCGCCGCAGTCGATTCAATTTGCCGCGCGCGTGCCGCCGGAGCCAGTATGGGTGCGAGCCGACGCGCGCGTGCTCGAGCGATTGCTGCTCATCCTTCTAGATAACGCGGTGAAATACACGCCGCGCGAAGGAAAAATTGAACTGGCGCTCACGGCGAGCAATGGCACGGCGCAGATCGCCGTCCGCGATACCGGCCCCGGAATTGCCGCCGCCGATCTGCCGCACATCTTTGATCGCTTTTATCGCGCCGATAAAGCTCGCTCGAGCGAAACCGGCGGCGCCGGCCTTGGTCTCTCCATCGGCCGCTGGATCGCCGAATCCCATGGCGGCTCGCTAACCGCGGAAAGTCCCGCAAGCGGCGGCGCCACATTCACAATCCGCGTCCCGCTGGATGCCAAGTAGCGCAGCCACTCTTGGCTGCGTTCTTCCGCTCTTCGCAACGGCGATACGCAGTCACAGGCAGGAGTGTGCCTGTGCTAGCGGCCTGGCTTCATTGCGCTGCGGGTTTGTTGCATCAGGAATGAGAAGTGAGGTTAACGAGTGGCGCCGAAACATCCGGCGCCACTCGCCGCCCATTTACTGCAGGAGGAAATTCACGTCCACGTGCATGCGCACTTCAATCGGCTCGCCATCGAGGTACGTAGGTTCGTATTTCCACGACGTAATCGCTTTCAGCGCCGCGGGAATTAGCAAACCCGGGCCGCTGATGACGTGCGCTTCAACTACGTTGCCCTTCTCATCGATCACCGCGTCGATTATCACCGTACCCGAAATCTTCGCGGCCTTTGCCAACTGCGGATATTCCGGAGCTGGGCTGCTGATCAAGCGCGGCGGCTTCACGTTTCCGCCAACGCGCACGATCTTCTTCACCGCCTTCGGCGGAGGTGGCCCCGTCATTCCTGAACCAACCGAGCCGAGCACGCCGCCGAGCACCCCGCCAATCACGCCGCCCGGAATTCCGCCCGGAACTCCACCGGGTACGCCGCCCATAACGCCCTCATCAGGAGAAGGCGGCGGCACATCTTCCTTGATCATCGCAATCTGCCGCGGAATGAATGTTGGCGACATCAATCCGTGAGAGACCAAATCCGCCATCTTCGGCCGCACGATCTGTCTTACCGTAGCTGACGGAGGAGGGGGCGGCGGTGGCGGCGGCACGGCCACCAGCATAGTCAGCGAGAATGCCTTCAAATCGAGCGTTTCGTTGAAGTACAAAGGAACCGCCAGCAAAGCCGCGACCAGCGTTATATGCACGATCAGCGACACCGCCCAATCGAGCGGATTGCGGCGCCGCTGATGCGCCGTCGGCAGTTCCAGCAACGCATCGACAAATAGATCTTTGTCGCCGGCGTGCCGTAGCGCCTCCGGCGCAATTTTCTTCCCGCGGTAGCGATTCGGATCAATTAAGGCCGGTATCGAGAAGGGTTGGCTGACCATGGGCGTTACCTCCTGCTTTCCGGCGAAGCGCCTGGCCCCGCGAGCGGTGCGGGAAAGCTGCCTGGAACTTCGCTACGGGTCTCGTCGCGAGTCTCGCTTTGCTATCTCCCGCGACACCCACATGATGGACGCTTGCAGAATTGTGTGCCGCGACTGGCGTCACCGTCCCGTGTGACTCACATCACAGTGCATCGGAAATGCAGACCGGGAGCTCTAATGGCATGGGCAAGTCAAATGCGCATAAGGACTTGCCCGGAAATTCCGATTTTCAAGCGAGTGCGGAATCGCTGGGATCTTGCATTTGAGGCAGGTGCACTCTCAGCTTCGACGTCACAAAATTGGCTGACGAAGCGGCTTGAACGCTTCCTTTTCTGGATCACTTCGAGACAATTACTGCAGCGCAGCGCGATGCAGCAGCGCTTGAAAGCGCGGGTCGGAGTGCAGGCTTGCCCACGTTGAATCGACTTTTAGAAAGGTCATGATTTCTTCGCGGTCGTCGTAGGACTTCTGCAGCAATTCGAGAGCTTTGTCTTTGTCGCCCAATCCAACATACACAATCGCAATCTGATAGACCGGTACATAGGATTGCTTCGAGGCTTGCTCCATCTGCTGCGCCACCTCGCGCGCTTTGGCGGTTTGTCCCGATAGCGCGTAAGCGTATCCCAGATAGCCTTGCGCATACGGGCTGGCGCCCAGGCGAATAGCTTCATTCAGCGATTTGATCGCCTCGTCGTATTTGCCTTCGCGCGCCAGCGCCCAGCCCAGGAAGAAATGTCCGAACCAGAAATTGGGGTCCGCTTGAATCATTTTCCGCGAGCGCTCGATGGCGCGATCGAACTGGTCCGAGAAACAAAAATTCAAGCTGTAAATCAGATCCACGGTATCGGAGAGCGGATCGAGCTCCTGGGCGCGCTTCAATTCCGCCAGCGCTTCATCCTCGCGGCCCATGCCGGTCAAAATATAGCCGTACCACTGATGTACGAAAGGCGAGCCGGGATTGAATTCGGTGCCGCGCTTGAATTCCCGCTCGGCGGACGAATAATCGTGGTCGTAAACGGCGTCGGCCATTCCCATCAACGTGTGAGCCTCGGCCAGCGAATCATCGAGGCTCAGCGCCTTCGACGCCGCGCCTTTTAATTTGGGCATGGCCTCGCGCGGCGCCACATATTGGCTGGAAACTTCGAAATGCGCCTCCGCGATTCCTGCGTAGGCCAGAGCGTAATTCGGATCCTTGGCAATCGCCTGCTCGAAATAATCGATTCCCTTGTTGACGCTTTCCTGCGTGAACTGCTCGGTGTTGTACCGTCCCTTCAGATACAACTGATAGGCTTCCACATTTTCCGTGTAATGCTTCGAAACGCGCTTCTCTTCTTCGCCTTCGAGATGCGAGCGAAGATTGGCCATGATTTCCCGCGAAATGCTTTCCTGGATGTCGAGGAGATTGTCCATCTTCTCGTTGTACTGCGCTCCCCAGATGTGGCGGTCATTCGTCGCGTCCATCAACTCAGCGCTGATGGATAAAGTGTCGCCGCGCTCCAGCACGCGCCCAGTAAGAATCGCGCGCGCATTCAATTCGCGGCTCACGGAGTGCGGATCGATCTCGCGGCCTTTATAGCGAAAAACGGAACTGTGCGCGATGACTTTGAGATGCGGCAGCTCCGAGGCGCTGTTAATCAGGCTCTCGGTGATGCCGTCGCTAAGATAATCCGCGTCCTTGTTCCCGCCGGCATTCTCGAACGGCATGATGGCCAGCGAATCGATCCCGCTGCCCCGCCCGCGGAGCACATAAAATCCGATGGCCGCGACAACCACGACCGCAAGTCCGATTGCCGTGGGGAGAATCCACTTCGGCCGCGCCCCGGCATATACGCGGGCAGTGCGCGCAGTTGCCGGGTGATCTTCGGCGGCTCGGGTGGACGCCGAAATGCTCATGGCCACGGTGTCGCGCTTGAGTCGCTGCAGATCGGAGCGCATGTCCGCGGCGTGCTGGTAACGCAGCCGCGGATCTTTCTCCATGGCCTTGTTGATCACTTCTTCGAGCTTCGCGGGCACGTCGGAATTCAGCCGCACCGGCGCGACCGGAACTCTGTGAAGAATCGAATCAAGCATCGCCGCGGTGGTGTCGCCGTGGAAGGGGCGCTTGCCGGTCGCCATCTCATAGAGCGCCACGCCGAACGAAAAAAGGTCAGTGCGCGAGTCGAGTTCCTTGCCAAGAGCCTGCTCCGGAGACATGTAAGGCAGCGTGCCGATGGCGATGCCAGATTCTGTCAACTGCTCCGGCGCCATATTGGGGTCTTCATGCTTCGCGGCAGTATTTCCCAGGTCCGCAGGGCGCGACATTTGTTTCGCCAAGCCAAAATCGAGCAGCTTGGCATGACCGCGTGAGGTAACGAAAATATTGGCAGGCTTGATGTCCCGATGGATGATGCCCTTCGAGTGCGCGGCTTCGAGCGCATCGGTAATTTCCGTGGCCAGATCGAGAAGAGTTTCGAGCTCCAGCGGCCGCCCCTCAATCAAATGTTTGAGAGTCTTGCCCTCGAGGAATTCCATGGCGATGAAGGCGCGCCCGTTTTCCTCGCCAATGTCGTAAATCGTGCAAATGTTGGGATGATTCAGCGCCGAAGCGGCCTCTGCTTCGCGGCGGAATCTCTCGAGCGCCCCCAGATTTCGCGCTACTTCATCAGGAAGGAATTTCAGCGCCACAGGCCGGTGCAGGCGCGTGTCTTCCGCCTTATAGACCACACCCATACCCCCACCACCGATAAGCTCGAGCACGCGATAGTGGGATATAGTTTCGCCGGAAATGGGGCGGGAATCTTGCACCGGCGAATCTTAGGTCTCGCGCCGCACCAAGTCAACGCAACCGCGCGAGAGTAGTTCCGGCATGCGAAGCAAAATTGGAGCCGCCTAAGAAAGCGAATCCCAACCCCCGCGATGGCATCTAAAAATGGACCTGCAACGCGATCACGAATCTCGAAAGTGAGCATCTTACATGACCGATTTCGACGTCACCTATCGCGGCACGGTTTATCCGTGGCATTGCGACCAGCTTGGCCACATGAATGTCATGTGGTACACGGGAAAATTCGACGAAGCCACCTGGCAATTATTCTTCAGGATTGGTTTCACGCCGGCGCATTTTCGGCAGAGTGGAACTGGAATGGCCGCCGTCGAGCAGACCATCACCTACAAGCGCGAGCTGCGCGCCGGCGATGTCGTGACCGTTCGCTCAAAAGTGCTGGAAATCAAAGAGAAGACCGTCAAGTTCCACCACGAAATGACCAACGACGAAACCGGCGAGCTCTCCGCCGTCTGCGTCATCGTGGGAGTTCACATGGACACGACGCTGAGGAGAGCGCGCGCTATTCCCGCTGATCTGCGCGCGCGAGCGTTGGATGTCGCGCCCGGCGGCGCTGCGCAGGCTCGGCCATGACCAAACCCATCGCCGCAAACACGCAGCGGAAAGTGATCTCGAGATGAACAGCGCGAATCTCGCCCTGGTGCAGCAAATCTTTTACAAAGCAAACTTTATTCGCTCCTTGGGAATTGAACTGACGTCTTGCGGCGAGGGTTGGTGTGAGACGCGAGTCGAAGCGTCGGATCTTCTTCGACAACAGCACGGATTTCTCCACGCCGGCGTCGTGATGACCCTCGCGGACCACACCTGCGGTGGCGCCGCGGCAACCACGGTGCCGGAAGGCCGAGACGTACTCACCGTGGAAACCAAAGTCTCGTTTTTGCGCCCTGCTTCGGGCTCAAGCCTGACTTGCCGCGCAGAAGTCTTGCGCTCAGGCAAGAACCTCGTCTTCGTGGAAGCGGTGGTATCGAGCGAGAATGAGAAGGGCCCTGTGATGGTCGCTAAGGCGTCCAGTACGCTCGCCGTCGTTCCGCTCGTAACGCCGGGCAACTAGCCGGCGTGTTCCAAGGTGCGGATGACCTGCCAGACCTCGTGATACCATAAAGCCCGCCCCAGCCCCGGCGAGAAGGAGGCGGCATGGCTTCTCGCAGTTCGCATATCCCCATCCTCGGCAGCGATCCGCCCGATATCGACGCGATCCGCGTGGCTCCCACGGATCCGCACGAGTCCATCAAAGTCACTCTAGTGCTGCGCAACCGCCGCCCGGCCGCGCCACTGCATGATGATCGCGAGTTCGCCGCCACGCTGCCGCGCTTCCGCCACTATCTCTCGCGCGAAGAATTTGAGACCCACCACGGCGCGCATGCCGGCGATCTCGCACGCGTCGAGCGCTTCGCCCGCGACAACGGCTTTGAGGTTCTCGAAACCTCCGCCCCGCGACACAGCGTGATGTTGCAAGGCAGCGCCGGCGATTTCGGCAAATCCTTTCGTGTGCAGCTTAATCAGTACCAACACGAACGCGGCCCGCATCGCGCGTTCGCCGGCCCAATTCACCTTCCGCGTTCCATCGCCGGCAGCGTCGAAAGCGTGCTCGGCTTGCACGACCGCCCGTGCGCGCGGCGCCACATGCCCGCGACGGGCGTGAAGAGGGCGCGGCGCGCGGCGTTTTCCCCCAACGACATCGCGGAACTCTACCGCTTCCCGCGCCACGCCGACGGGAAAGGGCAGTGTATCGGAGTGATCGAGCTCGGCGGCGGTTATTACAAAAGCGATCTCGAGAGCTTTTTCTCCGCGTTGAAATTGCCGGTGCCCAGAATCACCGACGTGTCCGTCGATGGCGCCAAGAACGCCCCGGCCGATCGCGCCAGCCTGACAAAATTCATGACCGCATTGACCAGCGGAAAGAATTTCGCAAAAAACGGGAATTCCGAATCGCGCCGCACAATGGACCTGGCGATGTCCACGACCGAGACGACGATGGATATCGAACTTGTGGCCGCCTTCGCTCCCGGCGCCCACATCGTTGTCTATTTCGCGCCGAACACCGAGCAGGGGATTTATCACGCGCTCACCACCGCTCTCGCCGACAAAAAACATCGCCCCTCGGTTCTCTCGCTGAGTTGGGGCGAGCCGGAGCCAAACGTATCGCCGAAGTACGCCACGTTGATCAACGAAGTGCTGAAGAACCTGGCCAACGTCGGCGTGACAGTGTGCGTTTCTTCCGGCGACTCCGGCGCGCACAACGGAACGCCGGGCAAACCATCCGTCAATTTCCCGGCGAGCAGCCCCTACGCGCTGGGTTGTGGTGGAACCACGCTGAAAGTCTCAGGAAGCAAGATCGAAGCCGAAACAGTGTGGAATTGCGTCTTCGATGGCATGCACGGCGCCACAGGCGGCGGAGTCAGCCGCATGTTTCCACGGCCGTATTGGCAACAGGATTTCGCGGTCCCACATTCAAGCTCGAAAGACGGCGGCCGCGGAGTGCCCGATGTTGCCGCGGTAGCTGATCCTCACACGGGATGCCGCATCGTTGTCGGTGGAGTCGATGGAGTCTCAGCGGGCACCAGCGCAGTCGCGCCTTTATGGGCGGCGCTTGTCGCCCGTCTCAATCACGCGATCGGCGCACATTCCGGCTATCTCAATTCCCTGCTCTACAAACTAGCCGCCCGGCCCAGCGAAGGCGGCACATTCCGCCCGATCACTCACGGCGAAAACGGCGCCTATCACGCCGGTCCCGGCTGGAACGCCTGTACAGGCCTAGGCTCGCCGCTAGGCGACCGCCTACTCGAAGCGTTGGAAGGCGCAGTAAAGTAGCGCCGGCGTCCCCGCCGGCATCCGACGACCACTAATCCCGCCAAGGCCGGCAAAAACGCGCGGACTACGATTCCCAATACATTTAATTTAATCTCCAGCTCCGCGCAACATTGCGGCCCCAGCCGACGATCACGGTCGTAAGATGCCGGCGGGGACGCCAGCGCTACGAAGCTCTCTGTATTCCATTTCGCTGCGAATCGAGGATTTCTTGCAGCGCTTCGCTGATGTGCTCAACGGCGTGGAAGGCGCTAAGCGCCACAAGCTCCGTCTGATTTTCCGTCAGCGGCAAATCATCCAGCTGCGCGTAAATTTCATCGCGATGATGCGGATCAAGGCGCGCGTGCTTGATCATAGTGCGCAAGCCCACTTCCGGCAGTCCATGCTTCTTGCGGATGCCGTCAAGCTCTTCCAGCGATGTCGGGTTTCCCTCAAGCACCGCCAGATACCCGAACAGCGCCACCGGATGAACATGCAGCGCCCAATAATATTGCGCGCCCACAAGCGACGCGACCGCCGGCGATGGTAACCGCGCGAGGACTTCCGAGCGCTCGTTGCCAATAGCGACCAGATCGTCCAGCAGCCATTCGTCGTGGTGCGTCTCCTCGATTGCATGTGTCCTGTAATAACCAGCGAGCTTGAGGCACACCGGATCCGAATCGGCGCGGCTCCGCGCCGATTTCGCCGCAGCATCGAGCAGCGAAACGCTGCTGCGAATGATGGAATGCGTCATGAACAGGAATTCGGGGAACATCTGCGCCAGCTGCGCGTGCGTCCAGAATCGGTCCGAGACCTCCAGCAGGCAGGGCTCGGCCAGCCGCATTTTTGCGCGCAGCCGTTTGCTATGGCTGAGAGATTTCAAGGGCCTTGAGAGCGGAACCGCTTCCGGCAAAATCCGCCGGGCTAAACGAATACGTTCGGCCGAAGATGGTGTTGCCCTTCGGGCGCTGCTCCCCTCTTCTTTCGCATTTTGATCAGCACCGAAATCTCGGTAGCTGTGAGCTTCTCGACGGTCTTCTTGTCCTCGTCCGTATATTGTTCCGAGACGAGCACGCCCGCGCTTTCCAGGCGCTCCACGTTCGAGGTCTTCTTCTTCGCTTTGGACTTCTTCTTGGCTGCCATGTGCACTCCTTTGTTCAACAGAGAGGCGGCAAGGGTCGCACCAAGCCTCAAACCTTGTCAAGATTTCTTCTCGCCGCGAGCTGTGCCGGAGTGAAACCCGACCGCGCCGTCGAACAGCCTCTGATGAGTTTTCCGCGAATGTCCTGCTTCCTTTTGCCGATAAGAACCGACAGGCAGCGGGCAAGGGCGATCGTCTGCACGGATCCGCTGCGCGACTCGGAGGACAACATGGATTTCGAACAAGCCATCTTGGCACACCGTCATTGGAAAGATAAGCTCAGCGATTACCTGAAGAAACCCGACCGCAGCCTGTCCGCCATGGAAGTGGCGAAGGATGACAAATGCGAGCTGGGAAAGTGGATCCACGGGGACGGCGCAAAGCACGCAAAATCACCGGAATTCCAGCAACTGCGCTCCGAGCACGCCCGTTTTCACAAGGCCGCCGCGGATGTCGTTCACAAAGCGGACTCAGGGGCGAACGTTTCGGGAGAGACCGCGCTCGGCGGCCATAGTGAATTTTCGGCCGCTTCCACCGCCGTAGTGAAAGCGATCATGTCCATGCGCTCCAAACTCGAAAAGCACGATCTAGTCTCCAAGTAGCGGTGGACAGCGCGCAAAGCTGGCATCGGCGACGTGCGGCGGAAATTTCAAATTTGAAGTGGCTCTGTTGAGACCATCGCGCAGACGAAGCACTGTCATCCTGAGGGCCGCGCAGCCCGATTTCCGCGCCCATTTACCACAGACTCGCGCGAAAATCGGGCGCTTTGGCGCGGCCCGAAGAGCCTGCCCCGAGTCTTCCGAGGGGATCTCGTAGGACACCTCGATTTGGTTTTCGTTTGGTGCGGACGATCATGTCAACAAAGCCATCTGAAATTTGAAATCTCCGTTCGCCATCCTGCTATCCGTAATTCCACATCTCGTACCTTTGTGCTCTCCCCCGCAACGTGCTATCCATGTAACCGTCATGTCTGCCTAGAAGAATCTCAACTTCGACCGCCCGGAACTCGACATCCGCCGCGTCGCCCGCCGGGCCACGACGCCGCAAATCGCCCCGAAAAATCGCCTCAAAATTCCCCAAAACCGGCCTGCGGAGGTTCGTCAAAGTGTCTCGAGTAGAAACGACCCCCATGCTTTGTTTTCTATGACTTAGACACGTTTCTATTCGTACAGTCGTTTCGATTAGAGCGAAGCTTTAGCGAAGCCCCAAACGGCCTCGGAAATCAAATCGCAGCCTGCGAGGAAAGGAGATTGCTTCCCGCTCACTCACCGAGCCAATGTATTCTCTCTCTGAATCGCCGCGGCTTCTCGGTTGAGCGCTACCCGGTACAAAGTTCCTGCGCCTTGCTTTGCCACCAATTCGACTTGGGCGCCATCGTGAATTAGCCGGCTCGGCCACCAGTCGAACGGAGTGCCATCCGAATAGAGCAGAAAAACGGGATGCGCCGCAGCAAACGGCTTGAAATCGTACACTTGCATCGGAACGTAGGACTTCAACTCGATCACCAGTCGGTCAACGGTGTCAGTCCCGGCGTAAACAACCGCGTTCGGCGGATCTACCAACGTCACCATCCGCTGGTTCAGGCTTTGCTGCGCGACATGCGAGAGTTCGACATATCCTCCGGCATTGGACATCACCAATGGCAGGTCATTACGCGCGATGGCGTCGGACAGGAGCGACAGAACCGGAGCGCGGCTATCTGTTCCATGCGGATTCCGCAGAACTGTGCGCATAACATCCGCCTCTTGAAACGCCACCGCAATCAGAATGAGGGCAGCAACCAGTTGAAATCCGGCGGGAGTGACTTTGCTCAGAACATAGCTGAACGCGATGGCGACGCCCAAGATCGCCGGCAGATAGTAGCGGTCCGCTGCGCCTCCATGCGCGACCCTCGCTGCGACCACGCCGACGACCGGCAGCGCGAGGAATCCCAAAACCAACGCATGTTCGGATGCCGGTGCGATTTCGATTCCGCCGGTCGGTTCGAGTTGCCTGAGGCCGCGCGCCCAGGCCGCGATGACCACGAGAAACGAAATGGACGCGATCGCCAGGCCCCACAGGGCATTGAGGCGGAAGTAGCCGCCATAACTCATGGGGATCAGCATGAACTCAGGCCGCGCCCAGATATGCTCCGCGTAAGAGTGCCGGAGATTGACAAGCAACGGCGCGGAGAGAGCTGCCGGAATAAGGCTGACGAACAGGCTGAGCCACACCCAATATCGGACTTGCGATGTCGCGATTACCTGAACAATCTCGGCCAGGAAGAAGGGGAAACAGGCGAGCACCGCGTAATAGTGCAGGCTTTCCGCAAGACTCAAACTCAGGAGCAGTCCCACCGTCCATCGCGCCGTGGGCAAACGCTGATAGCACACCAGAGCAAACGCCAAACAAGCGACAAGCAGACTGTATGGCCTGGCTTCGAGCGAGTACTTGTTGTTCAGCGGCGTGACAAAAATGAGGACCGCACAAATAAACGCGACGCGCGCGCCGCATCGCCTCTGCACGAAGATGTAAAGGCAAATGAACGTGCAAGCAAACGCCAGCGCGGAGACTAATCGAAACGCGAGCATCTCGTTGGAGCTGAGATGCGAGGCGACGCGTTCAATTAAATAGAACAGAGGAGGATTGCCGTCTACTCCGCTCTTCAATGCATTCCAGATGGCGGTGAAATTTGGCTGGCGCGAGACTACTTGCGTCAGGATTTCGTCGAACCAAAGCGGCCTCACGGCTGCTTGCATCAGATTCCGGACCACGGAATAGATGGCCAGCGCAATCACGATCAGGAAGATCGTCCTCTCTGATTCGGGCTTGGCGCCAAGGCTTGGTAGGCGGAAGGGCAAAATGGACAAACCCTGTTCATTTTGCGTTTCGTTGTTAGCAAACGTCATCTTCGATGGCCACTCCAGCGCGCACGCGCCATCGGAAATACGACGATGAGTTCGTCAGCGGGAAAGGTGGGAATCATTCGATATGCCGTCGAGCGCGAGGCATGTTAGGCCGCGCTTTTCGGCAAGTCAATCTAGTCACGGCGACGTGATGCGGGGCCGAAAGGCGGGAGGGCTGAAGACCCTCCACTACTGGGAGTTGGCGCCTGTGTCGTGCAGGAGGACTACGTCGGAATCGGTGTGCTCGCGGATCATGGCGATGGACTTGCCGTCCGGCGACCAGTGAAAGGCGGTGATCAGCTCCGCTGGGAAATTTGTGATTTGCCGGCTTGGCGAGCCATCGAGCGGCTGGAGCCAGAGATTTTCTACGCCGTTGGCGCGGATGGAATAGACCAGAGCTTTGCCATCCGGCGTGAAACTCAGATGGCCTTTGATGCGCGGATCGGGATCGATCAAGCGCGTTTGCGGATGAGGTCCAGCGTCGAGAGGAACTAAATCTATCTTCTGCACGCTCGAGCCTGAGCCCGACGCTGGCGGGATGGTAATCAGACCGGCGAAATACTTACTGTCCGGTGAGATCCCGAATTGCCGTGACGAGATGATGGCATGAGGAATTTCGGTGCCCGGGACGACCTCCGGCTTGCTCGCGCCATCGAGAGGAACGCGCATGGCCAGCCCGGTGTTTTGATCGCCGTAATACGCCCACTTGGAATCTGGGGAGCAGACGGGAGCAGCGTCATACCCGCCAAAGGAAAGTTGCTTGGGGTCGCCGCCGTTCGCATCCAGACGCCAGATGTTGAGGACGTTTCCGACGACCGGGCCGGTCCACGCGAGTAACAAATGGCCATCCGCGCAGGCAGCGATTCCGTCGCTTCCCGTATTGCTCAGGAGAACGGTCTTGTTGCTTCCGTCCGCGGAAACGCGCACGACGTCATCCGGGCCGGTCAGGTAGAAGCCCGCAGTTCCGGCCCAGGCAAAATGGAACAAATCCTTTTCCTGAGTCAGCGAGGGACTCGGAATGATCGGCCCGGTGCCCGTCGCAGGGAATGTGTAAAAGCTCCGCATAGTTCTGTGTTGCACGGTGGCCAAGGTCTTTGCGTCGGCCGAAACCGTCAATGTGCCGTAGCCGTTGGTGTCTTTGGTGACCGGATGGAACTGGCCGCTCGGATAGGAAATCACACCGATTTGATCACGCACATAGCCCGTGGAAGGATCCTGATAGAGAGCCAGCAAGTTCTTCCCGTCGGGAAGCCACACTATTCTTTCGACATACTTGTCCTTGAACGAAGCAAATTGTTTGGGCTGGCCCGAGCCGGTATCGAAGAGCTTGACGACAGTGAGCAGATCGCCCGTTTGATATTGCACCTTGGCGACGCCGGTGCCATTCGCTTGCCAGGCGATGAAACGCGATGCTTCGGTCTGCGGCCCGGTGGCAATCATCTTCTCGTCGGAGCCGTCGGCGTTGGCGGTGCGCAGCTGAAATTTTCCGACGTCGGGATCGTTGTCGCGCATGAAAGCGAAGCGCTTGCCATCGGACGAAAAAGAAGCGTTGGAGTCAATGTCGTGAGTGATGAGTTGCGGAGCGCCGCCGAGAACCGGTGCGCGGTAGAGATCGCGATAGGATGCCACGGCGCTCTCGGCCTTGATGAAGTAGATGTAGTTTCCATCGGGAGAAAAATCGAGATCGGTATAGATGGCGTCGGAGGGTGCGATGACTTGCGTGTCGCTGTTGGTCGGTACGTGGCGCAGCACTAGGCTGGATTTTCCGGCGTCTTTCAACTCGCTGAGAATGTATTTCCCGTCGGGCGAAATGGCGGCGAGAGCGGACTTGCCGTTGTTGGTGATTTGCGAAATCGAAAAATTTTGAAACGGCGGGACGGTCTTGCCGGCGAATAGCGCGTAGATGCCGTAAGCAGCGGCCGCCAGCACCACGAGCGTAACCACCAGTCCCGCCGAAAGACCCAGCTTGTGTTGCTTCGCCACCACGACGACCGAGCTGCCGGAGGAATGGACCGCCGATGACTGCGTTACGGACGACGCGGCTATTCCGGAACCACTCGCCGCTGCCGGGACCGCGGCCGAGGACTGCATTGTGGCTGAGGCCGCGGGCACGGCCTGCGAGCCGCTGGGAACGCCGGAAGTGGAACTCGTGTCGCGCTTCAGGCGGCGGAGCTCGGCGCGCATGTCGGCGGCATTCTGATAACGCAGAGTGCGATCTTTTTCCAGTGCGCGGTTGATGATGTCTTCGAGCTTCGGCGGAATGTCGGGATTGAGACGCACCGCGGCGGCGGGAGCGCGATGCAGGATCGCGTCGGTGACGAGCGCGGAACTATCGCCGCGAAAGGGCAATGTGCCGGTGGCCATTTCGTAGAGCACGGCGCCAAATGAAAATAGATCGGTGCGCGCGTCCAATTCCTTCGCGCCCAGCTGTTCGGGGGACATGTAAGCGATCGTGCCAACCGTCGTTCCGGGACTGGTGAGGTCGACTTCGTTCACGCCTGCCAGAGCAGCAGTTGCCAACGTGGCATCGTCGCGCGCGTCTTTCTTCTGCGGCACTTTGGCCAGTCCGAAATCGAGAATCTTGGCGTGGCCGCGCTCGGTAACGAAAATATTTGCGGGCTTGATGTCGCGATGCACGATGCCTTTGGCGTGCGCGGCGTCGAGCGCGTCGGCGATTTCGATGGAAAGATCGAGCAGCGTGTCGGTATCCACGGGCCGGCCGCCGATGCGGTGCTTGAGCGTCTGGCCTTCGAGATATTCCATCACGAGGAAGGCTTTGCCGTTTTCTTCGCCGATGTCGTGGATGGTACAGATGTTGGGATGATTGAGCGCCGAGGAGGCTTTGGCTTCGCGCTTGAAGCGCTCGAGGGCTTGCACGTCGTGGGCGAGATCCTCGGGAAGGAATTTCAGCGCGACGGCGCGTTCGAGGCGCGTGTCCTCGGCTTTGTAAACGACGCCCATGCCGCCACCGCCGAGTTTTTCGACGATACGGTAGTGCGAGATGGTTTGGCCGATCATTGGTGCGGTTCCGTCATCGGCGACGCATGTTAGGACGCGGGCGAGCGCAAGTCAATTGGCGGCGGGGATAGGAGATAGGAGCGATCGAAACTGCCCTTTTTGGTATCGCAAGTGTATGGTTAGCGCGTCGATTTTATTGGGTCAGTTTAACCGATATCAGCCATGTAGGATTGGTGGCTGCGATGCTTGTTTGTTGAGACGTTGAGATGAACAACTCAAAATCTGTTCCGGGCCGACAAAGCGTCTTCATCTGGTTGCGTCGGATCGCGTTTACGACAGCGGGGTTGATAGTCCTACTAGCAATTTTGGGAGTGAGTTACCA
Organism: uncultured Acidobacteriota bacterium; assembly: GCA_963812645.1. Taxonomy (GTDB): domain Bacteria; phylum Acidobacteriota; class Terriglobia; order Acidiferrales; family UBA7541; genus Palsa-147. The sequence continues at coordinate 1,038,144 of CAWEVU010000004.1, read as the reverse complement.
AGCTGTTGAGACGCTGGAAGATGCTCGACGATTTCCCCCGAGAGGAAAACTTGTTGACGTAGGAGGATTTAAACTCAATCTGAACTGCACTGGACGGGGAAGTCCTACTGTGATTCTTGAAAGCGGGTTAGGAGTTCTTGCGATTGAATGGCAATTGGTTCAACCCGAAATCGCAAAGTTTACGAGAGTATGTTCTTACGATCGAGCGGGCTATGGTTGGAGTGATGCTGGCCCGATGCCGAGAACGAGTAAGCAAATCGCCAACGAACTGCATACGCTGATGCAGAACGCCGGCGAGAAGCAACCCTACGTACTCGTGGGTCATTCGGCGGGCGGATTGGACGTGCGCGTCTACAATGGCCAGTTTCCAAATGACGTTGTTGGGATGGTCTTAGTTGATGCGACGGAAGAGGATCAACTGAATATAATGCCGCCAAATATGAGAAAAGTGTCCGACGAAGAGGTGAAGAAATTCAACCGAAATACAAACTTTAAAATTCTGCTTATTCGGTTTGGCCTCTCACGAATAACATCCAATCGTCGGGATGAGGAAACTGTCTTGGATTTGCAGCCCAAATTTATTGAGTCAATGAAAAGCGAACTTAACAGTTTCGAGGAGAACGGCAGAGAAGTGAGAGCAGCCGGAACTCTCGCGAATAAGCCATTGATTGTCCTTACCGCCGGGAAAGAGCGCGTACCCAGCCAATATTCGAAGCGTGATTTTGACGAATATTACAAAATCTGGGTCGATGATTTACAAATGCGCGAAGCACGCCTTTCGAGCAGAGGCGAACGAATCATTGTGCCGGATAGCGGCCATATGATTCCTCTGGAACGTCCAGATTCGGTTGTAAATGCAGTACGCAAAATCTGCGAAGCCGTAAATTCTGACTAGGTCCCAATTCCGTGCACGAGCACTTTGCCAAGGATATCGTGGTGAGATTTGCGCGGCTCCATGGGCGACGTCGAAGTAATCGGTTTTTGGTCGACTGAGTCAGTGACACATCATATTTCGACCGAGAGGGCGGTTTCGACCGCTCCTATCTCGTATCCCGTCAATTGGCGGCGAAACATGAATGGCTAGCTTTGTGCGGCGAGGTGCCGAGACATTGACGTAACGAGATCTAGTTAGCGGCGAGAGACCGATCGCTCGTAATTCCACATCAGGCAGAAGATTGCTCCGACGACGACGGCGGATTCGATCCAATAAATGGCTGGGTTGCCTTTGAATAGAAAAGCGGCGGCGATCAGGGCTGATGCCCAGACTAATGACCAGAGGATTTGAGAAAGTCGGTACTTTTTGGAGGTTGTCATCATGGCAGCCATTTTAACATGCTTATTCCGCGGTATTGGAGCGGGAGGCGAAAGACGGGGCCGAACTGCGGGAGGGTCTGAAGACCCTCCCCTACGAAAGGCTTATTGCATTAGTTTTTTTAGAGTTGCTCTAGCTTCCGCTACTTGCGGGAGTTTGGTGTGGGAATTCTCGAAGTGGGAGAGAAATTCCTGATATTCGTTGATGGCTTGATCGCGCTTGCCGTCGCGCTCGTACATCTGCGCGAGAAAATAATGCGTCAGAATCGCCTGCGCTGGGAACACCGCTCGCATGTCCACGAAGTTGTCCATGCGCCGCCCGTACAACAGGCTTTTGCGGAATTCGGTCTCCGCCGAGGCATCATCTTTCAATAAAAGTTGCGCCCGCCCCTTCAAATAGCGCTCCTCGGCGAAATCCAACAGGCCCGCAGTCTCGGCTAGCGCCGCCTGACCATCATTACGCTGCAACGCCGCATACGTTCTCTGAGATTTCTTTTGGTTGTCCACAGCGCGTGTTGCCACTAAGGGATGGCTGGAGACGAATTTCGCCATAGCTTGTTCTGCCGCCGGCGTATTCCCCGCCACGATCTGCAATAACGCGACAGTAGGCAGTTCCTCATCTCCGATCTTCTGCTGCTGCGCGAAGGAAAGCGCCGAGGAACTCTCGCCAAGCATCATGGACAAGAGCGCGAACTGATGCAGGAAGCTTGCCGCACCTCCATTCTGTCCGGCGCGCCCCAACTGCTGCACGGCTTTCCGGTAGCTAACCAGCGCACCTTCAAAATCGCCGCGCATCTGCTGCAGATGCGCTTCAAGCCCCGGCACATATGGCTGCTGCACGGCCACAGCGTGTTGCGAAAACTGTCGGAACATGGCATCCGCCATATCCAGCTTGCGCTGGTCGGCGTAAACGACGGCCACCTTGAGATACTCTTCGTAATCATTGAAATCAGGTTTCAGTTCCAGCGCTTTCCGGTACGATGCCACCGCCTCGTCGTCGCGTCCCGCGTCATAGAGAATATCGCCCCGCGAGTCGAGCGGATTTAGCTCCCCTGGAATCACGGCCGTGTACGCGTCGTTTTCGGCGAGCCCGCCGCTGAAGTCACCCGACTCGGCCAGGTTGTACGCCAAGGTATTCAGTAGATCCTCATTCTTCGGATCGAGCGCCAACCCCTGTCGGCATACCGCCGCGCCTTCCTCCGGCCGACCAATCGCCGAAAGAGTGGAAGCCAAATTCGCCATGTCGCTGCTCGAGCGGGGATATTCCGCGACCACCGCCTTATATGCCTCTATCAGCGCTTCCAAATCGCGGGAGCGCCCGACAGTCGCCACCTGCAACTCAAGTCGCTCGTAACGCGGAAGCCGCGCCTGCAATTGCTCCGCTTTCTTCGTCATCGCTTCGATTTGCCGCCCATCGCCATTCAGAAAATACTGATCGGCCAGCCGCAGATAAGCCAGCGCAAACTGCGGATCGAGGCGCACCGCTTCATTGAATTCGCGGATGGCGTCGGTGTCCAGAAATCGCCGCGCGTAATCCATTCCCAATTCGTAGTGCCGGTAAGCCTCGACATTCGATGTCGAAGCCTCCTCGATCGCCGGCCCTTTCGCCGGCAACGCCGAAGCCGGCAGGAAATTGCCGGCGATGTTCGCGGTCAGGCGATCCACCATGCCGAAGATGCTTTGCACGTCCTGGCCTTCGAGCTTGTCGGAATAAAGGATTTGGCCGGAGGCGGTGTCCTGGACGCGAACGTCGAGGCGCAATTGCGTGGGCCCGACTTTCAGCAGGGCGCCGGTGATGTAGGCGTCGGCGCCGGCATCGCGCGCGACTTTTTGGGCCTGGGCGGGATCGAGGGCTTTGCCGTCTTTCGTCGCGCTTTGCACCGCGCCCATCACGCGCTCAGTGGAGAGAACGTCGAGGCCCTTCACTTGCGCGAGATTGGTGGTGAGCATGTCGGTGAGGCCGGAGTCGAGCCAGTTGAGGGACTGATCCTGCGTGAGATTGTTGAAGTAAAGCACAGCGACGGCTCTGTGTTGCGAGCTGCCCGCGGGACGAGCGTTGCGGCCGCGCAATGAAAAATAGCCCGCAACTACGACGAGCAGAATTGCTGCCGCCGCGACGGCCAGTCCGGTGCGGCTGCGGAGAAATTGAGTCGCGGGAGGCGGAGAAATTAGCTCGGGAGCCATCGCGGTCGCGCCGGCAGAACTACGCAGTTTCGCGGAAGACTCCCGGCCCGCGGATTCCTGCGGCGCTGGCGATGCATCCGGCATGTCGAGCGGCGGCAACGATGTCGCCGCGCTGCGTCCCGAATCGGAATCCCGTTTCAGCCTTTGCAGATCGGTGCGCACATCCGCGGCGTGCTGATAGCGTAGATTGCGATTTTTCTCGAGCGCTTTGTTGATCACGTCTTCGAGCTTCGGCGGAATGTCAGGGTTGAGGCGCACGGGCGCGGCGGGTGCGCGATGCAGAATCGCGTCGGAAATGAGCGCGGAACTATCGCCGCGAAACGGCAATGTGCCGGTGGCCATTTCGTAAAGCACCGCGCCGAAGGAAAACAAATCGGTGCGCGCGTCGAGTTCTTTGGCGCCCAATTGTTCGGGAGACATGTAGGCGATGGTACCCACCGTAGTGCCGGGACTGGTCAGATCGATCTCATTGACGCTTCCCGGGGCGGCGGTGGCCAGAGTGGGATCATCGCGCGATCCGTCTTTTTTCTGGGGCACTTTGGCCAGTCCGAAATCCAGAATTTTGACGTGGCCGCGCGCGCTCACAAAAATATTCGCGGGCTTGATGTCGCGATGGACGATTCCTTTTGAGTGGGCCGCATCGAGCCCATCGGCAATCTGGATGCCCAGATCGAGTACGGTTTCGATCTCCATGGGGCGCCCGCCGATGGAATGTTTCAGCGTCGTTCCTTCGAGATATTCCATGGCGATGAAGGTGCGCCCCGCATCTTCGCCAATATCGTAGACGGTGCAGATGTTGGGGTGATTCAGCGAGGAAGCGGCTTTGGCTTCGCGCTTGAAGCGTTCGAGGGATTGCGGGTCGCGCGCCAAATCATCGGGAAGAAATTTCAGAGCGACGTGGCGATCGAGGCGCGTGTCCTCGGCTTTATAGACCACACCCATGCCGCCGCCTCCGAGTTTTTCGAGGATGCGGTAGTGCGAGATGGTTTGGCCGATCATTGCCGCGATGCCGACATTGGCGAGGCATGTTAGGCCGCGGCTGAAGGCAAGTCAATCTGGCGGAAAGCGACGTCTCAGTGGTGAATTAGTTTGACGAGCAGCGGGGCGACCGAATCTTGAATGACGTGGGCGAACATCCCGGGGCGAACCGTGCCGCGCCATTGCGCGACGATGCCGAACAGCGCTCCCATCACGGCGATGGGGACCGCGCGGCGCCAGCCTTGATAGAGGTGGGCGGCGCCGAAGGCCGCGGCCGACAGGAGAATTCCGACAGGAAGGCTGTGGGTGAGCGCGGCGAACTGGCGCTGAAAGTAGCCGCGGTAGACGGCTTCTTCGCAGATGCCGGCGATGGTCGAGAGGGCGACCCAAAGAACCATTTCGAGCGAGGATTGCGGAAGCAAGAATTGAATGGATTGATTGGAGGTGTCGTGCAGCAGTGCGCCGACGGTGGAGACTACGATCGTTGAGACCACGATGAGCACGATTCCCAGGCCGAGGTCGCGAAGGACCGCGCCGAACGAACGCCAGCGCCGGCCGAAGATGGTTTCAAGCGAGACGCCGCGGAGGCGCACGCCGAAAATTACGATGGCGAGGAAAAGTATTTCGAACAGCATCGTGCGCAGATACAAATTCGGGCGGTTGACAAGACCGGCGCGCACGCCTGCGGCGGTCATTGTGGAGCGGTAAGCGTAGAGCGCTGCGGCGACGACGACGAAAAGAGTGTGCCAGGGGCTGGCGATCAGTTGGTTGGACTCGCCGGGTTGCTGTGAGTTGTTGGTGGCCATCTTTAGTTTCCGATGCTCCTCAACCGGATTCGAGAATTGATCCTTTGCCGATCTTGCGAGCGCGCGATTTGTGACTACTGCTGCGCGGCGTCTTCCAGCGATTTATCCAGGCGATCGAGCTGGGCTTCGAGATCGGCGAGCTTGGCTTGCTCGATGCGCAGTTGTTCCTCGGCTTCGATGAGCTTGGCCTGAGCTTGTTGCTCGTCGTCGTCGAGGGATTGGAGCTTGGCTTTCATTTGCGGAACGGCCAGCAGGAGCGACTGGCGCGCGTTGGCGTCGTCGTTGCTTTTATCAGCGCTGTCGGGTTGCTCCTCGGATAGTTTAATGTACGAGGCGAGCTCTTTGCGATTGTCCTCGATCTCGGTGACTTTGGACTGAGCTTCGTTGCGGCGCTGCGTGGCGCGATTCACGGCGGTTTCCTGAATTTCGAGGCGGTGGAGAAGGATTTGAGATCTTTGCAGCGAGACCGTGGTGGAGTGGAGATCGTGGCGGAGTTGGCGGACTTCGGAGAGAAGTGATTGCAGAGTTTGCGAGTCGGTAGGCGTTTGGGCCGGAGAGGCCGATGGAGTGAGGAGTAATGCGAGAAGAAGAATGGATGCGCGAAACATGAGATGCCTCCTAACGAATTGCAGATATGGAGGAAAGACTAACATGGGTTTAGTAGGGGAGGGTCTTTAGACCCTCCCGCCTTTCGGCTCTCTTGCCTTTTTGACTTATGTTCGTACCGCTGAATCGCGAAAGTCGCCGACGATCGAGAACCGATAGCTGTCCAGACCTCTTGCCTTTTAGATTCATGTTCGAGGCTTCGAGCGCAGCGCTTCTAAGGGCCGAACGGCGGGAGGGTCTAAAGACCCTCCCCTACCGGGAGCTTTCATTGATTGTGACTATTTGGTCGGCTGCTACCTTCGAGGCGCTTAGGGCGCAGAGAGAAGAGGAGACTGAGCACTGTGCGCGGCCATCGACATTTTTTACAACTGTTCGAGAAATGCTCTAAGCCGTTGGGAGTTTGCGCTTGACAGTGCAAATTCCGGCGGCTAGGCTACCCGGCATTCTCACGGTAGGGGATCACGTCCTGAAAAACCTTTCGAAACACTGGCTGTTTCATGCCCTAATTGCCTGTCTGACGATTTCAGCGCTCGGTGGAACTCCGTTCGCGAAGGCGTCTGGGGCGGGATTGAGTGCGCCGCGGCGCGTGATTATTGATACCGACCCGGGAACGGATGACGCGCTGGCGATTTTGCTGGCGCTGAATTCGCCGGAGTTGGATGTCCGCGCGCTTACCGTTGTTCCGGGCAATGTTACTGCGAAGCAGGGGCTGGAGAACGCGCTGAAGATCGTTTCGCTGGCCGGGCGTTGCGATATTCCGGTGGCGGGCGGGGCGCAGCATCCGCTGTTTCAGAAATTGATCACCGCGGAGTTCTGGCACGGAGCGAACGGGCTGGCGAACGTAGAATTGCCGGCGAGCAAGTGCAAAGCGGATACGCGTTGGGCGCCGGACTTGATCATCGAGACGATTCACGCCGCGCCGCATGAGATTACGCTGGTGCCCGTGGGACCGTTGACGAACATCGCGCTGGCCGTAGAGAAGGATCCTTCGATCGTGCCGCTGGTGAAGGAAGTGGTGATCATGGGCGGGTCGATCACCGGCGGCAATGTGAATGCCTCGGCGGAAGCGAATATCTACGGCGATCCGGAAGCGGCGCAGATTGTGTTTCAGGCAGGCTGGCCGTTGACAATGGTCGGATCGGACGTCGGCGAGAGGACGCTCTTCGGCACCAAACAAGTCGAGGAGCTGAGCAAAACGCACGGGCCGGAGAATGATTTTGCTGTGGCGGTGCTGAAGTATCTGGTGGCGCTGTCGCAGAAATTCGGCGTGGATGGGACGGCGATGTACGATCCGCTCGCGGTCGGCGCGGCGATTGACCGTTCGGTGATTCAAACTCAGCCGATGCACGTGGACGTGGAAACGCGCGGAGAGTTTACGCGCGGGGAGACGGTGGCGAATCGCCGGAACGCTATCGAGCTCGATGTGCCGCACGAGGACCGGCTGTGGATAGAATCGCTGCAACCGGTGAAGCCCAACGCCGAGGTGGCGGTGGGTTCGAACGCGGAAAAATTCGCGGCGCTTTTTATTTCGAGAATCCGGGGCAAGTAAGGCGAACGCGGTTGAAAGCGTGGTCTAGGAAATCGTCGTTAGCCGCGTGATTTTCTACCGAAGCAAACTCCCAGGTTTTTCTTCCACTTTCCCTTCAGCTCGCGCATCTAACGCCGGTGGGACGGGTGTCCTGATATAAACTGTCACGCTGTGATGATTCAACGCGGCCGGCGTGCGGACGCATTTGCGGATATTCTTGCGCTCGATTGATTCCATCCGTTTGTGAGTGTCGGGCGTATGTTGAAAGGGGAGAGGATAAAAGGATGAACGTTGAGAAGAGGAGAATTGGCGCTCTCGTTCTTCGTTGTGCGGCGATCGCTTCGGTGATGATTGCGGCGATGGGCGTGAATGCCCAAACGTTGGAAACCGGTGTGATTCACGGAACGATTACGGACAAGACGCACGCGGTGGTGCCTGGGGCTAACGTGACGCTGAGGAATCCATCTACGGGGATTCGGCGCGCGCTAACAGCGGGACCGTCGGGTGATTTCGATTTTGCGGCGCTGCCGCCGGGGGAGTATAGGCTGACGGCGGAGTCGAGCGGATTTGCGGTGACGTCGGTGAAAGGGATTGAGCTGAACATTGGATCGTCAGTCACGATCGATATCGAAATGCCGCTGAAAACGCAGGCGACGACCGTGGAGGTTTCGGCGGCCAATGGTGAAGTGGTAGATACGTCGACGGCGGGAATAACGCAGTTGCTGAATTCGACGAGCGTCGAGAATTTGCCTTTTCCGGGACGCGATTACCGCGACCTGGCGACGTTGAGCCCCACGGCGCAGGTGGTGCCTGGATTGCGCGGCGGATTACGCCTCGGCGGGCAGCAAAGCGATTACAGCGGCCTGGTCGTGGATGGAATGGACACGACGAACAATTTCTTCGGTGAGAATTTTGGGTCGCTTGAAACCAAGAATCTGACGATTCCGCTCGAGGCGGTGCAGGAATTTCAGGTGGTGACGAATGGATTTGCGCCCGAATTCGGGCGCGCGACCGGCGGGTTGCTGAACGTGGTGACCAAGTCGGGGACAAATGAATTGCACGGCGAGGCGCACGAATATTACCGCGGAGGCGGGCTGACGGCGAACGATGCGTTGAACACGCCCTCGAACATCAACCGGCAAAACCAGTTCGGCGGGTCGGTGGGATTGCCGATTCATAAGGACCGGCAGTTTTTATTTTTGTCCACAGATATTCAGCGGGAGAACGGGCCATTGACGACGGAGTTTTGTCCGCCGGGAAGCGCGGGTGCGGAATGCGAATCTGAGTTGGCTGCAGTGGGATTGGGGCCGATCATCCAGTCGCCTTGCGTGCCGGGAGTGGGAAATTGTGTGGCGTCGAACGAGCAGCTGCCGGCAAATTGCGCGGGGGCAGTGGGGCAGCCGGTGCTGAGCGCGTGCTACGGGTTGAAGACCAGCCTGCATGATTTTGAGGGCGCGCATACGCAGTATCAGAATTTCTTTACGCTCCTGGGTCACTACGATTACCAGATCAATGCGGCGAATCATTTCAGCGTGCGCGGGCTTGGAACGCGGAATCATACGAACGGTTTTACCGGCGGCCAGGGGCAAACGGAAACGATCGACGCGATTGGGAATGCGGAAAATTTTGTCAATCAAGGCATCAGCGGCGTCTTTTCGCTGACTACGGTGATGGGGCGGAAAGTAAATGAAGCTCATGTGGGGATTGAAGGCGAGACTCGGAAGCGTCATCCCATTCAAGACGGAGCGCCGGAGATTCAAATCGTCGGAATCGGTAATTTCGGGCAGCGATTCTATCTGCCGGCTAACAATGACAACGGGAAACTACAGGCTCAGGACAACTTTGCCTACAATTTCGGCAAACACGATATGAAGTTTGGCGGCGACGTGGACGCGTTTGTGGACCGCAAGGATATTTTCGCGGGCTGGAGCGCGGGCGAATACGTATTCAATTCGCTCTGTGATTTCGATCCCAATAGCGGCGATCCGGCGATTTGCGCGAATCATCCTACGCCGATACCGACCGGGCCGAATCCGAGTTCGTTCGATCAGGGATTTGGGTTGAACGGCGTGAATGTTTTTCCGGCGAATACTTTGAGGCCGGATTACCAGGTGGGATTGGGGGCTTACGCGCAGGACAAATGGCAAGTGACGCCGCACGTTACCTTGACGTACGGGCTGCGCTGGGATGGGACGCACAATCCGCAAGTGCAGAACCCGATTTGGGGAAGCACGGTGTTGGTTGGGCAAGTTACGAACGTACGTACGAGTCCGGTGCCGCAGAGAGTGCCGAATGACTGGAAGCAGTGGGGCCCGCGCGTGGGGCTTGCATGGAACGCGTTTGGGACCGAGCATCCGACGGTGTTTCGCGTGGCTTATGGCGTTTATTTTGCGCAAACGCCCACGATTTTCTTTTCTTCCGCGATATTGGGGAGCACTACGGCGGCAACGTTGTTCTGCAGTCCTTCTTTCTTCCCGGTGAATGCGCCCTGCACGCCGCCTCAGGATACGAACATTGGCACCGCTCAGAGCATGGGAGGATTCCCTTACCTGTTTCCTTCGGCTTTATCGTTCGGGGTTAGCGGGCTTTGTGGATCCGCGGAAGGATGCCCGTCGCCGACTTATGTCGAACCGCAGTTTCGGAATCCCAAAGTGCAGAATTTGACTTTGGGGGTGGAACATACTTTGGCGCGGACTTGGACGTTTTCTGCGAATTACGCGTTCGTGCATTCGGACAACCTGCGAATCGGCGGGTTCAGCACTACGATTTGGAACCGCAACTTCATGACGAACGCCACTGACGCGCTGGGGCGCGCGATCATTACCGGGCCGCTTGATCCGACGCAATTCTCGAATAACGATCTTTCGAGCTTTGGGCGGGCTAACTACCACGAAGTGATTGTGGCCGTGAATAAGAAATTTGCAGACAGATTTCAGTTGTTTGGGAATTACACCTGGTCGCGCAATTACACGGACGCTTCCAGCGAGCGCGATACGGATTCGTTTTTTGGGCCGCAGGATCCGCTTAATCCGAATCTGGATTACGGACGATCGGGACTAGATCTGGAGCATCAGTTCAAGGCTGGGGGCGTGGTGTCGCTTCCGCTGGGATTTACCTGGAGCTCGAATTTTATCGCGCATAGCGGATTGGCTTATCCGGCTTACATCACCACGGACTTGAATGGTGATGGAGTGACCAACCAGGGATTTGGGACTAACGATCGCCCGGTGGTGCAGGCTTCGAGTGGCACGCCTTACCTGCTGCCGGATTATCCTGGGCGGCAGCCGTGGTTTTTTAACTGGGATATGCGCATTGCCAAGGATTTTAATTTTGGGGAACGGTATCAGGTGCGGTTGTCGGCGGATTTGTTCAATGTTACGAATGCCAGCAATTTGTATTCGAATCCCGATCACAGCGCTTTTATTGATACCTTTGCTTGCAACCCGGCGCTGAGTGTTCTGCAGAATGCTTGCGCTTCGTTGCCTGCACCTGGGGAGGTTTCGTTGTCGAATGGCGGGACCAAGTATCGGACGTTGGACGAATTGGCGCCGGGCGCCACGGCGTTTGCGGCGCAGTTTGGGGTGCGGTTTCAGTTTTAGTGATGGATCGCACGCGGATTTGGCGGCGCGATCCGCGCGTGATTGCGTTTCATTGCAACTGCTTGCTCGTCGGATGCCGGCAGAGACGCCCTTCGCAACTCAGGGTAAACCGGCGCTACTTTAGAGCGGCTCTGGCTCGGCGATAGTCTTCGTCGTCCGGTGATAGTTGGATGGCTTGATCGTAAGCGGCTTTAGCTCGTGCCGCGTCGTTTTTTTGCTGATAGATTACGCCCATTTCGAAATAGGCATCGGATTCGTTGGGATTGATCAGCGCGGCTTGTTGGAAAGATGCGAGTGCTTCATCTAGCTTCCCTTGTTTTTCATCAATTTTTCCCTGCACATATAGAAAATCCGGCTGATTGGGAGTGAGCTGCAACGCGCGGGCGATTGCTTCGGCGGCTTTATCGATTTCGCCTGTGGAGTAGTAGAGCTTGGCCAGTTGGGAATAGGCGGCGCCGTAATTGGGATTTTTTTCCAGGGCTTGGTGAATTAGGTCGAGCGCGCCAGGCAGATCGTTGTGGAGCGCGCGATCGTTTGCTTGTTGGACGAGGTGCAGCGCCTGGTTTTCGTTTTCTCTTGAGCTGCGCAGCGTCTTTGAGGCGGCTTCGAATTTGGCCAGGGCTTGCTTTTCTTCTTCCGGCTCGCCGGCGCAGTGGTAGGCGCGGGAGAGGAGGAAGAGCGTTTCGGAATCGGCTGATTGGGATTCGGTGATGGGTTGTACGAGCTCGGCGGCGCGCGCGCAGGCGGCTGTTGCAGTTGCGGCGTCCTGAGTCTCGGACATACGGATAAGAATCTTTGCGAGTATCGTGTGGCCTCTGGGATTTTGCGGCTGTAGCGTGAGGACTTTCTCGGCTTCGGGTAGCGCGTGGGCATCGTCGTTGCGGTCGTCGTAGATTTGGGCGCGCAGGAAATGGGCGAGTGCGTCGTTGGGATCGCGGGCTAGGGATTTTGTGAGTTGCGCCAGGGCGGCGCCGGCGTCGCCTTCGGATTTGTAGGCCGCGGCCAGCCGGTCGCGGGATTCGTTGTTGGCAGGATCGAGCGCCACGGCTGCGCTTAGATGCTTTATGGCGGCATCGTAGGTTTGCAACTCGATTTCGAGATCGCCCAGGACGGCCAGCGGGGCTGCGCTTTTGGGGTGTTCGCGGGCGGACTGCTCCAGCAAACCGCGGGCTTCCTTTTCGTTGTGGACCGCACGATAGGCCTCAGCGAGTTGCACTTCGGCGGTGATGTTGCGCGGCGCGATTTTCAGGGCTGCTAGGTAGCCGGCGATGGCGTCGGCGAAATGGCCGTTGCGATATTGATCTTTGGCTTGCTCGATTAACGCTCGCGGATCTTGTGCGGGTGTTTGTGCGCGGCTTGCGGGTGCCAAGACCAGAAACAGCGAGAGCGCGGCTAGACAATGCGATTTGCGAGTGGGCGGGATCGCTAAATTGTGCCGCTTCGGGGCATGTCGCGCGTGAACCGCGTGGGGCATTTGCGGATTATAACATTCGAGGTTCTTGGGGATTTTACGCGAGGGACGATTCATTCAGCGCGCTGGGTTTTGCTTGACTCGCGGCGCGCGCGGAACTATAAGCTGCGGCGGCTTGAAAACGTTTGAAGAGGATCAGCGATTGGAATTTTCATGCTGTTTCAATTCGGAACGAACACCGGCTCACGGGGATCGCAAATCCATAGGGGGTAGGCTTCGGTGAAACTCAAACTAATCTCCATGATTCTAGTTGGAATGATTGTTGCGTCTGTGGCTGGGGCGCAGCAGAAGAAGAAGGTAATTTTGGATCAGGATGCGCGCGGGCCGGCTACGACGGACCAGCAATCCATGTTGATGTTTATCCAGTCGCCTGAGGTCGAGACGCTGGGGATTACCGTCGTCAGCGGCGACATGTGGCGCGACGAGGAGATTGCGCACACTTTGCGCATGCTCGAGATTGTCGGGAGGCCCGACATTCCGGTTTATCCCGGTGCGATCTATCCGCTGATTAACAGCATGGATTTTATTGAGCGATGGGAGAAGCTCTACGGCGTGGTGCATTACCAGGGGGCGTGGAATGGGCACCGGCCGGGGATGAATATGGGAGATGGGCAGCGCGGTGGCTGGCATTTGCCGTTTGATACGCCGCATATCGTGGAGGGAGATCCAAAGACCAAGGCGGCTGAGGAAGATGCGGCGCATTTCATTATTCGCATGGTGCACAAGTATCCGCACGAAGTGACGATTTATGCCGGCGGGCCTTTGACGAATATTGCGCAGGCTATCAGCCTGGATCCTTCGGTCCCGGACTTGGCGCAGGAACTTGTGGTGATGGGTGGATCGATTGCACCGGTAGTGCCGCTGGATTGGCAGACGGAGAACCGGCGGGAATTTAATTTTTGGTGGGATCCCGAGGCGGTGCATATCACGCTGACTTCGCCGTGGCACAAGATCACCATCACTACCGTGGACATTTCGGTGAAGACGCACATGACTAAGGCTTTGATTGCGGAGATCGCGAAGTCGCCCAGCGCGGCGTCGCAGTATTTGGCGAAATATGCGGATGAGGAATACATGTGGGATGAATTGGCTGCGGCGGGGTGGCTGGATCCCAGCGTGATTGCCAAGGAAGAGCAGCTTTACATGGACATTGATATTGATCATGGCGCTAGTTACGGGAATGTGCGGGTTTTTACGAAAGACGCGCATCCTGGGTTGGGCGAGCAGTTGGTCCATTTGCCTGTGGAATTGGATCGCGCGAAATTCGAGAAGATGTTTGTTGAGTTGATGGCGAGGGCAACGCCCGGAACGAAGGCGGCCGGAGGAAAGTAACGGGCGTCCGGAATAAATTTCAAATTTCAGATAAATTTGAAATTAAAACTGAAGAGAGCGACGGTCGGTGTTGTAGGGTTTGGATACCGTGCCCTGAGCTAGGGTGCCGGGCGGAGCAAGCCCCGCCCCTACGAATTACGTCGGAATGCGGCGCCGCCACTGCTTGATTCGAGCCATGGTGGGAGTTCGCCGGCGTGGTTTAACGTTGCTAACTGCGGGAACGAACTGAAATCTGCGCGGGAAGTTACGCCGGTTAGCACGGCTATGAACTTGATGCCGGCGCGCTGGGCGGCTTCAGCGTCTACGACGCTATCACCGATGTAGACGCACTCCTCCGCCAATGCCTTCAGCTGACTCATCGCGGCGAGCAACGATTCCGGATGCGGCTTTTGATTCTGCACGTCGCTGCCGCCGATTATGGCGGCGAAGGCGTCGGCTATTTTTTCGCGCTCCAGGATGGATTCGATGTGGATGCGGCGCTTTGTGGAGGCGACTGCGAGCGTGATTCCTCGTGCGCGGAGCTCGCGTAGGGCTTCCGGGACGAAATCATAAATTACCGCCGAGCTGACCATTACTTTGTCAGCGCGGGAGTGGAAGTGGCGGACGAAATCTTCGCGGCGCTCGGGAGTAGTGTCGCCGGTGAGGCGCGTGAAGGATTCGCGCAGGGAGAGGCCGATGGTGCCGTTGACTGCTTCACGATTTGCCGGTGCGATGCCCATGGCGGCCAGAGCTGTGTTTGCGCAATCGAAGATGCCGTTGGAGGAATCGGCCAACGTGAAATCGAAGTCGAAAATGGCGGCGCGGATGGTGTGGAGTGGCGTCGGGCGATGCACGCAGACCTTTGCGAAACGATAGACCTGGTAACTTCCCGAGAAATTCTAGCTGGATTGCGTCAGCCGCGGGATCAATAGATTGAAAAAGCGCTCCGGATCCACTTCCACCGCGACTTTGCAGTTGGGGCGGAACGTTGTGTCGCGTTCGGCCGGGAGCGTTCCAGCTTCGGCCATCGGCGGAGAGACGCGCACGGGGCCTTTTGCCCAGGCTACGGTCATGCCGGCGGTGAATTCGCCTTCGGTTTCGATGTCGATGTGGTAGTCGCGAAGGGTGAGGATTTCGGGATCGATCATGCTGGCGACGGCTAGCGGGTCGTGCATCATCGAGCCATTGCCGATACCGATTTTGCGCACGGTGTCGATGGCGTTGCGCATGATTTTTGCAGCGGCCTGGCTGACGGGATTCTGGGCGGCGGCGAGTTTTGCGACGTGCTCATCCATGAGCAGGACTTTGCGCGTGACGTCGAGGCCGACCATCGTGATGGGAATGCCGGAGTCAAAGACGGCGCGCGCGGCCTCTGGATCGACGTAGAGATTGAATTCCGCGGCGGGCGTGATGTTGCCGGCGGAGATTGAGCCGCCCATCATCACGATGGCGGGGATCATTTTTGCAATTTCGGGATCGCTGCGCAGAGCCGTGGCGATGTTAGTGACCGGGCCGATTGGGACGAGCGTGATTTCGCCGGGATTTTCGCGCACGATGCGGCGGATGATTTCCGAGGCGGTTTCTTTCACCGGCTTGATTTTTGGCTCGGGGAATTCGACGCCGCCGAGGCCGTTGTTGCCGTGGACGTAGGCGGCTGTCACGAGATGGCGCACCAACGGCACGCTGGCGCCCGCGGCCACGGGAATTTCCGGGTGGCCCGCAATTTCGATCAAGCGCAGCGCGTTCGGAAGTGTCAGCGCCAAAGGAACGTTTCCGGATACGGGCGTGATGGCCTCGACTTTCAGCTCCGGCGAGCGCAGGGCGAGGAAAATAGCCATGGCATCGTCCACGCCGGGATCGGTGTCAATGATGATGCGACGCGGCTTGGCGGGGGTGGGGCGCGGTGGCGGAGTTGAGGACGCGGCTTCGGTGGGGCGCGGGGTCAGGCCCGCAAGCCCGGCAGCTAGGGCCATGCCGGCGGTGGTGTTGAGGAATTCGCGGCGGGATTGCGATGAATTTTTTGTTTCGTGAGTCATGGTGGTGTTTGCCTCCTTGGGTCGCTTAGATCCTTAGGCCCCAAAGGCGCGGGGCCGCAGGATGACAACATTTCGCGCGCGCTCATCGCTCGCTGAGAACGGCAGATGCTACACCTGTGCGAGATGAATTGCGACAGTTTGCTTGTCAGTTGCGGCGGCGCCGATTGATTTATTTATGGCGGAGTGGGGGGAATTTGTAGGGGGTGATTCCCTGCTCTTCGTTTACGGTGATGATTTGATCGGAGGCGATGTTCGTTAGGACTTGCTTTGTGCCGCTGGGCCAATTGATTTCCAGGCGATCTATTTTGGTGTGATTGCCCAGGCCGAAATAGATCCTGGGGTCTTGCGCGGAGCAGTAGCTCATGCCGCCTTTGGCTTGGTCGTAGCTGATGAAGTCGCCGGCTGTGATTTTTAGACGGGCGCCGGTGCCATCGCGATTGCTTTTCACGCCTACCAGGTGGATTCCCAGCCAGTGATTCGTTTTTGCTGCCGGTGAACTCGCGCCGGTGTTGCGGAAGAGCTGGGCTTCTTCGCCGTTGTTGTTGACCAGGAAGCTTTGCCAGCCGTCGTTGGCATAGTCGCCTACGGCGAGGCCTCTGCCGACCTTCGGCGCGAGGAATCCGGTCGGCTGCGTTTGGCTGGCGTCGACGAGATGGCCGTTGCCGGTGTTGCGGTAGAGCTTCTTCGATTCGGCGTAGTTAACGTCAGGATGGTAGCGGGCTATGTTGTCGAGGATGTGGCCATTGATGACCAGGAGATCGCGCCAGCCGTCATTATCGAAATCGAAGAAACGCGCGCCGAAGCTGCTGTTGAGGATGTTGGACTGGGCGATGCCGGACGTGATTGTGGCGTCAGTGTAGGTGCCGTCGCCGTTCGAGTAATAGAGGCGATTCAGTTCGAAGTCGAGATGGCTTACGAAGAGGTCCATGCGACCATTGTTGCGTAGATCGGCGGCATCGGCGCTCATGCCGGCTTCGGGGCGACCGTCTTCACTGAAGCCGGCGCCGGAAGTGTAGCTGACGTCGCGAAAGGTGCCGTCGCCATTGTTGAGGTAGAGGAAATTTCTTTGTGTGTCGTTCGCGATGAAAATGTCGGGCCAGCCATCACCATTCAGATCGGCGAGGACTACGGCGAGACTCTTGCCATCTTTATTGGTCAGCCCGGCCTTTTCAGTGACGTCGGTGAAAGTGCCGTCGCCGTTGTTGTGAAAGAGGCGCGGCGAAGTGCCGTCGAAATTGTCCGGATGGCAATAGCTGCTGACTTGCGGGATATCTTGATAGCCAGGTCGAAAATCGCCGCAGACTGTTGGATGATCCACGTCGTATTGCACGTAGTTGGCTACCAATAAATCCAGCTTGCCGTCGCGATCGAAATCGAACCAGCCTGCCGCAGTCCCCCAATTGCCGTCGTTGCCTACGCCGGCTTTGGCGGTGACGTCGGTGAAAGTGCCGTCGCCATTGTTGTGGTAGAGCACGCTGTGGCGATAGCCGGTCATGTAAATGTCGGGGTAGCCGTCATTGTCGTAATCGCCTACGGCTACGCCGAAGAAGAAGGTGCCGTCGGAATGGATGCCGCTTTTTTCGGTGACATCGGTGAAGGTGCCGTCGCCATCGTTGCGGTAGAGCGCGGGCTGTGGCGCTTGCGCGGGATGAAAGAGCGGAGTGAAGCCGCTGTTGACGAAGAAGGCGTCCAGGTAGCCGTCTTGATTGTAGTCGAGCCAGGCTGCGCCGGATCCCATAGTTTCGGGGTACATGCGCTTCGGGGATTGCGCGCGCTCGTGATGGAAATGAATGCCCGCGGCGGCGGTGACGTCGGTGAATTGGATGTGGAACGGATTGGCTTGTGCCGACAGAGGAGCGGGGCGATGAGATTGCTGATGCGCCTGGGCGAAGCCGAGCGTGCACACCAGAAGGAACGCGCCGAGCATTGTGCCAGTACACCGCTGATTTGGTTGAGGATTAAGCCGTTTGCGCATCGCGAGGCGAAAGTTTAGCATCGCGCGCGCGGCCTCTCGGAAGAATTCAACTCTCGCTCTCCTAATATAAAACAACTAGGGCTTGACAGGGTGCAGCCCGATGGATAGGCTACGCCCCATTCGAAGCGGGGGGTCGTCGTCCTGTTCCAGCGCGTTGAACAACGAATCGTGCCGAATCATTGCGAGTCTCCGGCCGCAGACTGCCCGCACATTCTGGACAACTTAGAGATTTCGCCTGAGAAGAACTCCATTCGCAAGCTCAGATCGAACGGGAGAGCCACGATGAAGATTGGAAAGATCATGTTGGTGACGATGGCGCTGCTGGGATTGCTCGTGACGGCCGTCGGCGTGAACGCGCAGTCGCTGGAACGCGGCGAAATCCGCGGCACCGTCTACGACTCGACGCATTCGATCGTACCGAAAGCCAAGGTGACGATCTCCAACCCCTCGACGGGTTACAAGCGCGAGCTGACCACTGACGAGTCGGGGTCGTATTCCTTCGCGCAATTGCTCCCCGGCGTCTACAAGATCCGAGCCGAGGCGGAAGGCTTGGCGGCGACCGAAGTGACAGACATTACCGTGCAGATCGGCGCGAGCCTGCAAATGGACATTACGTTGCCGGTGAAGGGCCAGACGACCACCGTGGAAGTGAGCGCGGCGGCGATTGGGCCCGTGGATACGACTACGGCGGGCATCAATCAGGTCATCAACACCAAAGATATCGACGACCTGCCTCTCTCCGGCCGCGATTATCGCGACCTCGCGCAGTTGAGCTCCTCGGCGCAAATCGTTCCGGGACTGCGCGGCGGTATTCGCCTCGGCGGACAGCAGAGCGATTACCTGGGAATGGTCATTGACGGCCAGGATAGCTTCAACCCATTCTTCGGCGAAATCTTCGGATCGCTCGAGACCAAGAACTTCACGATTCCACTCGACGCGGTGCAGGAATTCCAGGTGGTCACCAACGGCTTCGCTCCTGAATTTGGCCGCGCCACGGGCGGGCTCGTGAACGTCGTCACGAAATCAGGCACGAATGAAGTGCACGGCGAGGCGCACGAATACTATCGCGGCAGCGGTCTCACCGCCAATGACGCGGTCGGCGAGCCCCCCAACATCGCCTCGCAGAATCAGTTCGGCGGTTCGATTGGCTTCCCGATTCACAAGGACCGCCAGTTCCTGTTTCTTGCTACCGACACCCAGAAGCAGAACGGCCCGCTGCTTTCGAACCTCTGCGGTGTGGGAACAGTGGCAGACTGCAACACTACGTTGGCCGGCGCAGTCGGGCCAACGTTTGCGAACTGCCTGCCGGGTACCTGCGCCGCCGGTCTGATTCCTCTCCCAGGGGCAGCCACCGCGGGCTTCGCTCTACCGGGCTCTTGCGGCACCCCCACCGCGGGACAATCCTTCCTAAACGCCTGTTTCGGGGTCAATAGCCTGGCGGATTTCAACGGTCCGCACACCCAGTTCCAGGACCTGTTCACCATCCTTGGCCATTACGATTATCAGTTCTCCCCGGCGAATCACTTCAGCGTGCGAGCCTACGGGACGCGGAACCATACCAGCGGCTTTACTGGCGGTTTGGGGCAGAACGAAACGGCTGTGCCGTTTGACACTACCGAGAACTTCCTCAACGAGGGCATCAGCACCGTGTTTGCTCTGAATACCGTTTTGGGCCGCAAGGTGAACGAACTGCGCGTCAGCGTCGAAGCTGAAAACCGCATCCGGCATTCGAACGGTCCGGGCACGCCTACGATGCTCATCGAGGAAGACAACCTCATGTTTGGAAATCGCTACTACCTGCCGATCAACGGTCAAAACGACAAGCTGCAAGTCGCAGACAACTTTTCCTACTCCTTCGGCAAGCACGACATGAAGTTCGGAGGAGACTCGGACACATTCGAGGACCGCAAGGATACCTTCGTCGGATGGTCCTCAGGCGAATTCGAATTCGGAAGCATCTCCGATTTCAACTCTCCGAACGTTCAGAATTTTGCTCCCTTCGGCCTGATTCAGGACGTGGGATTAAACAACGTCCCGCTATTCAACGCCGGCACGCTTTTTCCGAATTATTTGACGGGAGTGGGGCTGTACTGGCAGGACAAATGGCAAATTACGCCGCGCATTACTTTGACCTACGGTCTGCGCTGGGATGGAACCTGGTATCCGCAGCCGCAGACAGCGACTCCCGGAGCCGAGACGTATGCCGGATCGGGTTCTGGCTCCAAACTGATTCCAGTTCCGCAGCGCATCCCGGATGACTTCAAGCAGTGGGGTCCCCGCGTAGGGCTGGCGTGGAACGTAGGATCCGCGCAGTCGCCCACCGTAGTTCGAGCGGCGTGGGGTCTCTACTACGCCATAAGTCCAACCATATTTATGCCCGCGGGCGGCGGCGGCAAGACCGCCGGAATTTTCTGCTTTAGTCCGACCTGCTTCCCGACCCCCGGCTTTCCGTACCTCCTGCCGAGCGCGGTGTCGAGCGGGATCAACGATATTTGCAACGTTTCGGATATTGGATGCCCAGGACCCAATATCGTTGAGCCGGATTTCCGCAATCCCAAAGTATCGAGCCTGACTGCAGGCATCGAGCACACGTTCGCAAAGAGTTGGGTGGTGACTGGCACTTTCGCGTGGGTCAATTCACAGCACTTGCGGACGGGGGGTTACGGAACGGAAGAAGCGTGGTATCGGAACTTCGTCCAGTGCGGCGGAGCAAACCAACCGCCGGCCACCGACCAGTTCGGCCGATCGATTCTGTGCGGGGTACTCGACCCCACGCTCGCATCCTTCACAAACACAACGGGAAGTTACGCCCACGGGAATTACGAATCGGTGGTGATAAACCTCACCAAGCGGTTTTCAAACCGCTTCCAGTTGTTCGCGAACTATCTGTGGTCGCAGAACAAGGACAATGGCGCCAGCGAACGTGACACCGATACTTATTTCGGGCAACAGGATCCCTTCAACATCAACCTCGATTACGGACGCAACAGCCTGGATATCCGCCAGCAGTTCAAGATGGGAGGCGTGGTCGATCTTCCATGGGGCTTCTTATTCAGCTCGTCGGTGATCGCCCACTCCGGAGTGCCTTTCCCTCTCTATATCGATGTGGATGTCAACGGAGACGGCGCGGCGAACTCCGGCTACTCTCACAATAACGATCGCCCGAGCGTCCAAATCGGAGGCGGCAAACCCTTCCTTCTGCAACGATATCCCTTCAATCAGCCGGACTTCATTGAGTGGGACTCGCGGCTGGCGAAGGATTTCAAGCTCGGCGAGCGGTTCACGGTGGAACTGTCGGGCGATTTCTACAACGTGACCAATCGGCATAATGTGTACTCGAACCCCGATACGAACGGCACCATCCAGTACGGAGCAAATTGCACTCCGTGGACCACGTTATTCCCAATGGCCACAACAGCGAGGGGGTCGAGCTGCTCGCCGCTGACATCGATCTCTCTGTCGTCACTGCAAGCGCTCTCGCCGGCGGGCTCGACGTACCGGGCGATTTCGCAGGTGGCCCCGGGGAGCACGCCGTTCGCGTTCCAGGCAGGGGTCAAGTTCATTTTCTAATGAGCTTAGGACCCACGGGGCGCAGGCGGTTTCTTCAGGGACTCGGAAGTTCGATAATGTTGTCGGCCGCCGGGAGCGATAAGCTCCTGGCGGCTTCTTTTTTTGGAGGAAGCGGCGTGACGCAAGGAACGGCGATGCGATGGCCGAAAGCGATTGGCAGTCCCGTCCTCGATAGCCTGCATCCGGTGATCGAACATTCGCGCGATGTTTCCACAGACGTCGAGCGCATCATCGAAGTCGCAAAATTCATGGCCTACGAAGCGCTGCCCATGCCCGAATACGCGCTGCCGTATGGAATCGGCAACGAGGACCGCCGCGAGGCTGTGGATTTCATCATGGTCTCGGATTCGATTGATACCGCCTTCACCGATTTCAAGACCCACGTAAAATTTCAGACCGAGTTCAAGGGACAGAATTGGTCGGACTCCGATGCCGAGTTTGCCTGCCTCAAGCGCGCCATGGACAACAAGATTCCCATTCTTGACGGCAAGTGGATGGCGGAGGCTACGCGCAAGCAGTTGGCGGAGATTTTTAGCGGCAATATCGAAATGCCCATGCTCGATGAAAAGCTCGCGGTGCTCCATGAAGTGGGCGCAGTGCTGGCGAAAAAATACGACGGGCATTTCCACAATTTCATCGATGATTGCTCACCGCGGCTTTATGACAATGGAAATGGGATCGTGGACCGGCTGGTGAAGGAATTTCCGCGATTCAATGATGTGAGCCAGTACGACGGTCACGAAATCAAGTTTTACAAGCTGCCGCAGTTGGGAATCTGGATGCTCTATGCGAATCTGCACCGGCGCGGATGGTTCAAGCTGGATGATGCCGAGAAGATGACCGCCTTTGCGGATTATATTGTCCCGGCGGCTTGCCGGATTCTGGGCATCATGAAGTATTCACCGGCGCTCGAGAACGCCATCAATACCTATCAGATGATCGAGCGCGACAGCACCCAGGAAATCGAAATTCGCGCACACATGCTCTATGCCACGGCGCTATTGCGCGAAGAGGTAAACAAAATTCGTCCGCCGGATATGCAGGTAATCATCCCACAGATTGATGCGCGATTGTGGCTACCGTATCACACGACGTTTTGGCCGCATCATCTAACGCGCACTATTATGTACTAGAGAGTTTGGGATAGGGAGTAGAGGAAGCGTGGCTTCAGGGGCCAAATCCCAAGCCCTTTTGCTGACTGAATGTCAGGGCTGAAGAGTCTATGTGGGAACCCCGGGATTTGTCAGGGCATGGCTTCAGCCGTGCCGCGAACGCCGCAATATCAATGCGGCTTTAGCCGCTGAGGTTTTGTTTCTCCGGCTCACACACACGCTCTGAAGCCCTGACCCCCTAAAGAGAAATTCAACTTCGAAAGGGCACGGTGTTGAGTCGCGGTGAGCGTTTTCGATCCTTCGAGGTGGGCGGGCGCAGCGAGCCGCGCCCGTGCGGACTTTTTGTAAATATGCCCGTGAACCGAATTTTCAAAATGCTTCTGTGCACGCTTCTACTGGTGATTCTCGCGGCGCCCCTGCGTGCGCAGGCGCGCCGCAAAGTCATCATTGATCAGGACGCTGCGGGGCCGGGCGGCACCGACATGCAGGCGATTCTGGCGCTAGTGAATTCGCCGCAGACGGACGTGCTGGGAATCACCATCGTGACCGGCGATGCTTGGCGCGATGAAGAAGTGCAGCATACTCTGCGGCTGCTCGAAATTATCGGCCGCACAGAAATTCCGGTGCTGCCCGGCGCGGCGTTTCCGTTGGTGAATACCAAGGCGGACGTAAAGCAGTGGGAGGCGAAATACGGGAAAGTGATTTATCAGGGCGCATGGAATTACGGAACGCCGGTGCATGAGGCATTCGTGATTCCTCCGATGGTGGAGGGCGTGCCGAAGATCAAGGCCTCTACCGAAGATGCGGCGCATTTCTTGATTCGCATGGTGCACCGCTATCCGCATCAGGTGACAATTTACGAGGGCGGGCCGTTCACCAATCTGGCGCTGGCGATTGCCATCGATCCAGAATTTGCCGGCCTGACGAAAGAATTGGTCGTCATGGGCGGAAGCATCGCGCCGCTCACCGACGACCCGGAATTCAAAGACACGCCGCGCCGGGAATTCAATTTCTGGATCGATCCGGAAGCGGCGCGGCGCGCATTTCATGCGCCGTGGCCGCGCGTGGTGGTCACGACCGTGGATATTTCCATCAAGACGCACATGACCAAAGAGCTGATCGCGGAAATCGCCGCGGGGAAATCGCCTTCGGCGAAGTACGTGGCCAAGTACGCGCAGGAAGGATACCTGTGGGACGAATTGGCCGCGGCCGCGTGGCTCGATCCTTCGATCATCACCAAGACTTCGAAGATGTATATGGATGTGTCCGTGGATCACGGCGCGACGTACGGCGACACGTTGGTCTGGACCGAAGGGCAGCAACCGGGGTTGGGCGAGGATTTAGTCGAAGTACAGGACGATTTGGACTTGGCGAAGTTCTACAAATTATTTGTCTCGCTAATGACCGCGGACCGGCCTTCGCCGCGGCGCGCGCCCGCGCGAACCGGTCATGGCGATTCTCCAGAGCCGCTTCCGGAGACCGATTCGAGCGCCTTGCGATAAGCGGGATCGTCGGGCGAGAGCTCGACGGCTTTCCTGTAGGCTTGCTGTGCTTGCTTGCGGTCGCCTAGTTGCTGGTGGATCGTTCCGATTTCGAACCAGGCCTCGGATTCTCTCGGATTTACCAGAGTGATTTTTTTGAAGGTCTGAAGCGCTTCTTCCGCGCGGTTTTCCTTCTCGAGAATTTTTCCATGGATAAAGAGATAGCCGGGGTTGTACGGGTGTGCGGCCAGGGATTTTTGGATGGCTTCGCCGGCCTTCGCGAATTCACCTATGGAATAGAGAGCTTTTGCGAATAGCGCGTTACCGGCGGGACTTGCGGGATCATTTTTGAGGACTTGATGGAGTAGCTCGATGGCCTGCGCGAACTGGTTCTTTTTCGCAAGCTCCCCGGCCTCTTGGAGCTGGCGATCCGCTGTCGCCGAGTTGTCGTCGGCCGCGCGCTCGTGTTGCTGCCGTTCGATTTCAAGGCGCTCTAGCGCCCGGCGCGGCGCGGAGCTTGCGGGATGATCGTGCGTGGCGCGCCCGAGCTGCCGCCGCGCCTCGTCGTAATTGGAGACGCGCCGGTAGGCTTCAGCCAGGCCGAGCTCCCCGGCTTCGTTCCGCGGATCGAGACGCAGGGCGTCGCTATAGGCGGCGATAGCGCCGGGGAAATCTTCCCCAGCGGCGAGGCTGTCGGCGAGTTCGATGCGCAGCCGCACGCTGCGCGGATCGAGCTCGATAGCCCGCCGGAATTCGTCGGCGGCGGTCTCCCAATCCTTTTCCGCCGCGGATTCCTGCCCCAGCTTTTCGAGTTCGCCAGCCGTAACCGGCTTAGGACGCGACGGCGACTGCATCGGTCCCGCCAGGTGAAGAAGAAGGAGGAGGCCCAAAAGCATGGCCGAAAGTATAGCATCGCGCACCCACGGCACTTTTGCGCTGCTCGCCGAATAAACCGGCGTCAGGGCCAAAGAGAGAGTTGGACGACACGCGAAACAAGGCCGGCCCATCCCGTCAGCCCCCGCATTTATGCGGGGGAGGAGCGCTTAAGCGCTCCGGAAAAAACCGCGCCATTAACGATGCGCTTTAGCGCTGGGCACTTCGGAGCTAGCCAATCAAGCCGCTCCATACTCGAACTCAAACTTTCAAACCCCGTCTCGAATTTAGGACACTACCAAGCCGCTACCCAATCGGTTACAAATCCTCCCCAATTATCCCCTTAAGGTAACAATACTTTACTGTTGACATATACGCCAACCAATGCTAGCCTTTATCCGGCTCTGCCGTTGAGCCCGGACAAAATGTGGCGCCGCAAATCCGCGCCAGAAAGGACCCCCAGAAAGCCGCGCCATAAACCCACGCTTCACCGCTCCAAAGAAGCCAAAGTCCAGCCCGGCCCCCAACTCCAAGGACAACCCATGCTCCCCTTCCAAAACTCAGCGCCCTCTGCGTCTCTGCGGTATCTCTTGCCGTTTCCTGCCTCAAGTCTCCAGGCTCGAGCCCCCAAAAAGGCGAAGAAAAATCTAATCGGGACACAAATTATTAGAAACGCCCGCAACTCCTACAAAACAAACGAAGGAGATCAATTCTAATCGGGACAAAAACGCGGTTTTACAAATTCAAAAACAGCCAAATTTCGGTGTCACCGGCGAAACTGCGGCGAAACTACACCTCAGCAGCCAACAAGCTCCCCCGAAAAAGACGCGCTTGACGCGGCTCGTCGCAAGATTTATAAGCAGCGCACGCTTTTTACGACGAAACCGGGCCATGAGGGCGGCGTCGAATCGCCACCGTGGTCTGGATCGCTCTCAGCCGCGCGGAAATAGGCTCGTCGAGCGCGAACGAAGATGCCGGTCCCGCCTGCGGGACCGGCGCTACAAACACCGGGGGTCTTATGGCTGGAAATGTTGACGTAGTCGGGATTGGGAGCTGCACCGTCGATTATTTTGCAATCGTGCCGCGCTTGCTCGGGCCGGAAGAAAAAATCAATGCCGAGCGGCTGGAAATTCATGCCGGCGGCGTAACCGCGAATAATCTCACGCAAGTGGCCCGGCTGGGAGCAAAGACGGGCTGGCTCGGCTTGATCGGTGATGACGACAACGGCCGGATCATCACCAAGGCCTTCGAAGCGGATGGAATGGATTGCAGCGGAATCGAGGTCGTGAAACATGAGCTTTCGTCGCTGACGTGGATTCCCGTGGATGCAGCGGGCGAGCGCTGCATTTATATGTTCCCGAACGTGACAGGAAAAATTTCGCCATTCCAAGTTTGCAATCGTTTCGCGCCGCACATTCAGAAAGCAAAGCACTTTCATACCGAGGCGTCGCAATTGCCGCTCGTCCCCGTGCGCGAGGGGATGAAAATCGCGCGCACCGCGGGCGTGCGCGTGATTTTTGATCTCGATGTGTCGCCGAGCTTTTTCGCGCAGGCGAATCTTGGCTCGGAACAGGATTTGGCGGCAGCGCTGCAAATGGTTGATGTCTTGAAGCCTTGCAAGGCCGCGGCGCGCGAGCTTACGGGAGAAACCGACTTCGATCGGATCGCGGCGGAGCTGCTGAAGATCGGGCCCAAGCTGGTAGCGGTGACAATGGGCGCGGATGGCTGCTTAATCGCCACCAAAGAGAAGACCGTTCATGTGCCGGCGTTCAAAGTAAACGTTGTCGATACGACCGGCGCGGGCGACGCGTTCATGGGCGGCCTTTCCTACGGCGTGCTGCAAGGATGGGATCACGAGAAAGTTGGAATGTTCGCCAACGCCTGCGCGGCGCTTTGTTGCACAAAAGTGGGAGCGCGGGCAATGGCAAAGCATGATGAGGTCGTCGCGTTCATTCGCTCAAAGAATGCTTCGGCGGCTGCTTCGTTTTAGCGATTGAGATCCAAAATGCCGGCCTGAAAGGCCGGCGCTACATAGGCGCAACGGAGAGGACTAATTCATGTTCACGCCACCGACTTTTACGATCGCCATGGTGATGATGGTCGCCTCGGCGATTTGCTGGGGCTCTTGGGCGAACACGTACAAGGGAGTGAAGAATTACCGCTTCGAGCTTTTCTACTGGGATTACGCGCTGGGAATTTTTACCGTCTCCCTGATTCTCGCGCTGACGATGGGCAGCAGCGGGAACGACGCTTCGAGTTTTTTGAATAATGTCCACTCGGCGGATACCTCGAATTTTTGGTTTGCGATGCTGGCGGGCGCGATTTTCAATCTTGCCAATCTGCTGCTCGTGGCCGGGATCGATATGGCCGGGCTGGCGATCGCGTTCCCAGTTTCGATCGGCATCGCGCTGGTGGTCGGTGTTGTACTCACCTATTTGCGCGAACCCAAGGGCAACGCGGTGATGCTGGGCGCGGGAGTGCTCTGCGCGATTGTGGCCGTGCTGCTCGATGGAAAGGCGTACGGACAACTGCCCACCGGAAATCGCGCCGTGTCGCGCAAGAGCATCATTACCTGCATCGTATCGGGCGTGCTGATGGGCTTGTGGGCGCCGCTTTCGGCCCATGCGATGAGAGAGGGAAATGCGCTCGGCCCGTACAGCCTTTCAGTTTTCTTCACCTTCGGCGCGCTGCTCTCCTGCTTCATCTGGAATATTTATTTTATGAAGCATCCGCTGGTGGGAGAACCGGTAGCATTTGGCGGATTTTTCAAAGCGCCATTCAGCGGGCACATGCTTGGGTTGCTAGGCGGCTTTATTTGGGGAATCGGGACGGTGTTCAATCTCGTGGCGGGAAATTCCATCGGACTGGCGATTTCGTATGCCATTGGGCAATCGGCGCCGATGGTGGCGGCGCTGTGGGGCGTCCTGGTGTGGAAAGAATTTGCGGGAGCGAACAAGCAAGCGCGGGCCTATCTGGCGATGATGTTTTTATTTTATTTCTTGGCGATTCTACTGGTGGCGCGGGCGCATAACGCAGGATAGCGCGCTAGTGGTTTCATATTATTGACCGTTCGCGGACCTTGCTACAGACTGCCGCGGTTTTTCAGATTCCTTGGCGCTGTGGTGTCCCAATCGCGCGAATTGAATTACGATTGCTGCCGGCCTTGAGATGAACCGGTTCCGATCATTCCTTCTCTATTTTCTTTTCCTCAGTGCCGCTTATCTTTTCGCGTGGCCGTACGCGACCGTCGTTTATGAAGGCACTGTCTTGCTGCATCTGCTGGCGGGCGCCGCTTTTCTGCTGATAGGACTTCCCTTTTTTTGGCGGAAGATAACTTCGGGAAATTCGTCCGAACGAGCGGCATGGCTCTTGATTGCGGCGGGTGGCGCGATAGGAATCGCGCTCGTTTTCACCGGCACGCCGCGCAGCCGCTTTCCTTTGCTTTACGCGCACATCGGAGCGTGTCTCGCGGGCGGCGTAGTTCTCGCCGCGGCATGGGCGGGGCGACGCGGATGGCTCGCGAGTTCACCGATGCGCGCCGCGTTGCGTTACGCGCTCGGCTTCGCGCTGGCAGCGGGAGCGACTGCGGGAGCGTGGTGGTTGCGCACCGTGCCTTTCGACCGCGCGTACCGCATCGAGAATCCGCGAATTGCGCCCGCGAGCATGGACTCCGAAGGCGACGGGCCGCAGGGGCCATTCTTCCCGAGTTCCGCGCAGACGCCCGAGCAGATGCTCATCGCCAAAGAATATTTCATGGAGTCGCAATCGTGCGAGCGCTGCCACTCGGATATTTACAAGCAGTGGCAAAGCTCGATGCATCATTTCTCATCGTTCAACAATCAGTGGTACCGCAAGAGCATCGAATACATGCAGGACACGATCGGCATCAAGCCCTCGCGATGGTGCGCGGGGTGCCACGATCCCTCGCTGCTTTTCAGCGGTGAATTCGACAAGCCGATTCGCGAAGTGGAGAACACGCCGGCGGGGCAAGCGGGACTCGGCTGCATGATGTGCCATTCGATCACCGGCGTGAAGAGCACGATGGGCCAGGGCGATTACCGCCTCGAAGTGCCGGCGCTGCACGACATGGCCATGAGCGAGAATCCTTTGGTGCGGCGCTTCCACGATTTTCTGGTGGAATTGAATCCGGAGCCGCACCGGCGGACTTTCTTGAAGCCGTTCATGCGCACGCAAACGGCGGATTTTTGTTCCTCCTGCCACAAGGTGCATCTCGATATTCCGGTGAATCACTTTCGCTGGGCGCGCGGATTCAACGATTACGACAATTGGCAGGCCAGCGCGGTTTCGGGCTACGGCGCGCGGTCATTTTATTATCCGCCGAAGCCTTCGACGTGCGCGGATTGCCACATGCCGCTCGCGCCGCTGCAAGATACGGCTGCCGGTCCAAAGATCGTGCACTCGCACCGGTTTCTTGCCGCGAACACAGCAGTGCCGTTTGCGAATCGCGATGAAGCACAGCTCGATGCGACGGAGAAATTTCTGCAGGACAAACAAGTGAGCGTCGATATTTTCGCGATCACTCCGGAGACCAATCAGGAGACGGCCGCGGCCGCGACGAAGCTTGCGGCAGCGCCTGAGTTTGAGACCACATTCGCCGTCGGTGAAGAAGCCGAAGCGCCTGGGCCTGCGGCGGCTGGCGCGGCGGCCGGGGAATCGTCGGCGCCGCCTCCGCCCGTCACCGGGCCGCTCAATCGCGTCGCGGCATCTGTGCGGCGAGGCGATACCGCGCGCGTAGACGTCGTCGTGCGGACGCGCAAGGTTGGGCATTTTTTTCCCGGTGGAACGGTGGACGCCTTCGATTGCTGGCTCGAGCTTTCCGCGACAGAGGAAAATGGCCGCGTGATTTTTTGGAGCGGGATGGCGGAGGACGATGGCCGTGGGCCCGTTGAGCCCGGCGCGCATTTCTACCACTCGGTTTTGATTGATGCGCACGGAAATCATATCAACAAGCGCAATGCCTGGGCGGCGCGCGCAACGGTTTACGTGCATCTAATTCCCCCGGGCGCGGCGGACACGGTGCATTTCCGGTTGAAGATCCCTTCGGATGCGGGCTCACGGATTTCGCTGCACGCGAAATTGAACTATCGCAAATTCATGTGGTGGAATACGCAGTTTGCATTCGGCGGTGTGCGCGATCCGAATGAGCCGCATCCGCAAGTGACATCGGATTTCGACGATGGGCACTGGATTTTCACGGGCGATACTTCGGGAGTTTCAGGGCAGGTCAAAACGATACCGGCGCTGCCGATCGTGGTGCTCGCTGAGGACAACGTCCAGCTAAATGTTCTGCCCGCGAATGCGGCTGAGTCTGCGCCCCAATTAAAGCTCGATCCCGCGGATTGGACGCGATGGAACGATTACGGAATCGGATTGTTGTTGCAAGGCGATTTGAAGGAAGCGGCGGCGGCATTTGAAAAAATCACACAAATCGCGCCGGAGAATCCCGACGGCTGGGTGAATATCGGACGCGCACGATTTCAGGAAGGAAATCTCGCGGCGGCGAAAACGGTGCTCGAGAAGGCGCTCGAACTTTCGCCGTCGCTCGCGCGGGCCCATTTTTTTTATGCCAAAGTACTGCGCAATCAGGGCCGTTATGACGACGCGGCGCTCCATCTGCGCAAAGTGCTCGACCAATATCCACGCGACCGCGTGGTACACGATGAGCTGGGACGGATTTTATTCTTGCAGCGGCGGTACAGAGATGCGATCGCGGAATTCGATGCCACGCTCGGAATCGATCCGGAAGATCTCGAGGCGAACTACAATTTGATGCTCTGCTACACAGGGCTGGGACAAAGCGATCGCGCGGCGGATTTTCAAAAGCGCTATCTGCGATTCAAGGCCGATGAATCGGCGCAGACGTTGACGGGACCTTATTTGCGCACACATGCGGAGGACAATGTGGAACGGCAGCCGATTCACGAGCATGAGTCCGTGGCGGCGGAGAAACTGCGCGGGGCGAAGCCTCCATCGGCAACTGCTGCGCACGGAGGGACAGATTGAGTGTGAAGAAATCTCTGCGCGTCACGCCTCGCCGCTCGCTGCTTCGCTGCGTTCTCGGCGTTGGCATTGTTCTCGCCGCATCGTGGCTCGCGCCCGCATCCGGATTCTCTACTCCACCGCAGGCGTCGATCCAATTCGAAGACATCACGCGGACGGCCGGCATTCATTTCACGCAGAACAATGGCGCGTTCGGAAAAGAATATTTGCCGGAGGCCATGGGCGCCGGGGTTGCGTTCATCGATTACGACAATGACGGCTGGCAGGATCTGTTTTTCGTGAATGGCGCGGACTGGCCCGAGCATCATCGGACCGCGTCGCATCCGGCGCTCTATCACAATAATCACGACGGCACTTTCACGGACGTGACGGCGAAAGCGGGCCTCGCGATCGAGATGTATGGAATGGGCGTGGCCATCGGCGATTACAACAACGACGGCTTCGACGATATTTTCATCACCGCGCTCGGGCAGAATCATCTTTTTCGCAACAACGGCAATGGCACGTTTACGGACGTGACTAAGCAGGCCGGGCTTGCGGGGCCAAATGAATTCAGTACCAGCGCCGCGTGGGTGGATTACGACCGCGACGGGCATCTCGATCTCGTCGTGGGAAATTACGTGCAGTGGACGCCGCAGACGGATATTTACTGCACGCTCGACGGGAAGACGAAATCGTATTGCACGCCGGAATCGTATCGCGGCGCGTCGGTGCGGCTGTGGCACAATCGCGGCGACGGAACATTTGAGGACGCCACGCAGAAGGCCGGGCTTTTCGATACCACTTCGAAGACGCTCGGCGTGGTGATTCTGGATGCCAATCAGGATGGCTGGCCGGATATTGCGTTCAGCAACGACACGCAGCCGAACAAACTCTACATCAACAATGGCAACGGGACATTTACCGAAAAGGGTGTGGCCTCGGGAATCGCATTCAGCGAAGACGGGATTGCGCGGGCGGGCATGGGCGTGGATGCCGCGGACTACGATCGCAGCGGGTACCCGAGCCTGCTGATTACGAATTTTTCGAATCAGATGGCGGCACTTTATCACAACGAGAAGAACGGGCTGTTTGTGGATGAAGCGGCGCCGACGGGGATTGGGCGGGCGAGTTTGCTGACGCTTGGGTTCGGTTGCTTTTTCTTCGATTACGATCTGGATGGCTGGCCAGATATTTTCATTGCCAACGGACACATCGAGAATGGCATCGAGAAAATTCAAAATCGCGTGAGGTATGCCGAGCCGCCGCATTTGTTCCGGAATCTTGGCGATGGGAAATTCGAGGAGACGACGGCGTCGGCGGGCGCGGCATTCGCGGCACGGCGCGTAGCGCGCGGCGCGGCTTACGGCGATATTGACAATGACGGCGCTCTGGATGTCGCGGTGACGGCGAATGGCGGGCCGGCGGTGCTGTTCCGCAATTCGGGGAATGCGAATCATCGCCTGCGCGTAAAGCTCGTCGGAACGAAATCGAACCGCGATGGAATTGGTGCGGTGGTGCGCGTGACGGCCGGCGGCGGAACGCAGGATCAGATGCTGCGCAGCGGCGGCAGCTATGAATCCTCGAGCGAGCTTGTGCTAACCTTTGGCCTCGGCGCGGCGGCGCAGGCGGATGGGATTGAAGTGCGCTGGCCGAGCGGGCAGACGGATAATTTGAAGAATGTTCGCGCCGATCAGATCATCACGCTGAAGGAAGGCGCGGGGTTGGCCGGCGCGCAGGCGCTGAATAAAAAATAGACGAACCTCAGCGCCTAAAGCCGTTTGCACATTGCGCCGCTTTCGGCACGACTAAACTCGTGCCCTGACGAATCATCAGACGGCGGAAACTCTGAAAACATTGAGACGATCGCGGGTTAATTCGCTGGCGATTGCAGCTGGCCTGATCTGCTTGTGTGTCGCGCCGGTTCTCATCGGCGGACGGGCTGGCGAGCAAGCGCAATCGAAGGCTGAAGAGAAGGCCGCCGCCAAGGCGGCTGAAGTGCTGCGCGCCAACAATCTCGGCGTGGCTTACATGGATCAGCAGCGTCCTGAGGATGCGCTGAATGAATTCCAACGCGCGGTCATCGCCGATTCCGCGAATTATATTCCGCAATTGAATTCGGCGATTGCTCTGCTGAACATGCAGCGAGTCGATGAGGCGCGAAAGATTTTGGCGGAGATTACGCAATCGCATCCGGAGGATGCGCACGGCTGGTACAACCTCGGCCTGCTCGAAAAATCCGCGGGAAATTCGGAAGCGGCAGAGGCGGCATTTTCGCGGGCGCTGGCGATTGATCCGGGTGATGCCGACACGCATTATTTCCTGGCGACAATTCATTCGGAATTGCACCAGTACGCGAAGGCCATCGAGGAATTCAACGCGGCGCTGAAGATCAATCCCTATCACGTCTCGGCGGAATTCGGATTGGCGCAAGCCTATCAGCGCAGCGGCGACCCCGCGAACGCGAAAATGCACCTCGAGCGCTTTCAGCAACTGAACGCGGCGAAATTGGGCGCGCCGATGAGCCTCGTTTATGGCGAGCAGGGGAAATATTCGATGGCCGAGCAGATTTCGGCGGCGCTCGCGCCCGTGCAACCGGCGATTCCAGTGCACTTTGTGGATGTGACGGCCAACTCGGGCCTGCCACTTATCGTGCCACCGGTGAAGGGGATAATGGTTGGGGGCCCGTTAATTCCCTTTGAGCGCGGTGCGTGTGTCTTCGATTTTGATGGCGACGGGCGGCCGGATATTTTTCTTGTCAATGCGATGGGTGACGGCCGCGCAATGCTATATCGAAATGCCGGCGGCGGCGCATTTGTGGATGTCGCAGCGGCATCTGGGATTGATCTTCACGGATTCGGGATCGGCTGCGCTGTCGGAGATTACGATAACGACGGGTGGCCAGATCTGGCGGTGGGTTTCATCGGACGCGTCGCGCTTTTCCGCAATCAGGGCGACGGCACATTTCGCGACGTGACGGCGGCGGCGGGAATTAAGGCTCCTGGCATGGCGATGGGGATGACTTTCGTGGACTACGATCATGATGGAGATCTCGATCTTTACGTGACGCAACAAAGGTGGGCGGCGGATTTCCGGAGTTCTGGCGAAGTTTCGAATCTGCTCTGGCGGAACAATGGGAACGGCACGTTTACTGACGTCACGGCGGAGACGGGGCTTGCAGCGCGGCCCGAGGCGATGGACGCGATTGCTTCGGATATCAACAACGATCACGCGATCGATTTCATTGTGACGGGGAATCCGAGCGGGCCGCCGGAGGCATTTTTCAATCGGCGCGAAGGGCCCTTTGAGAAGCGCGAGATGTGGCCGGGCGATATGCCAACTGGAACGCGCGGCATCGCGGTGCTCGATTTCGATAAAGACGGCTGGATGGATGTGGCGCTGACGCACGAAGGCAAACCGGGAATTTCACTCTGGCGCAACGACGTCGGAAAGGCATTCGTGCGCGTGAAACTGCCGGAACTGGGCTGGACGCGCGGCTGGGGCGTCGCGGCGATCGATTACGACAATGACGGCTGGGTGGATCTTGTCGCGGTCGGTGCGGATGCATTCGGCGGAAGGATTGCGCTGCTGCGCAATGAGGGCCCGGCGGGATTTCGTGATGTCACGAAGGAAGTGGGGCTCGACAAGATCGTGCTGGCAAGTCCGCGATCCGTCATTCCGTTTGATTTCGACGGCGATGGCGCGATGGGGCTGCTCATTACGCAGCTCGGCGCACCGCCTGTGCTGCTGCGCAACGTGGGCGGGAATAAGAATCATTGGCTGGAATTGGCCTTGAAGGGAACCAACGACAATAAGTCGGCGATCGGGTCGAAAGTTGAAGTGTTCGCTGGTGCTATGCGGCAGAAGTTTGAGATTAGCGGCGCGTCGGGATATTTAAGCCAAGGGCCGCTTGAGCTTCACGTCGGGCTGGGCGCGGAAACGGAAGCGGATGTGGTGCGCATGCTGTGGCCGACCGGCGTGCTGCAGGATGAAGTGAAAATCGCGGCGAATGCGCGCAAGGAGATTCACGAGATCGACCGGCGCGGCAGCTCCTGCCCCATTGTTTTCGTGTGGAATGGCACGCGCTATGAATTTCTTGCGGACATGATTGGGCCCGGCATTGTCGGGCATTGGATCGCGCCGGGGCAGCGCGATGTTCCTGATCCCGATGAATATCTCAAGGTGAGCGGCTCGCAGGTGGCTGTGCGCGATGGGCGCATCAGCTTCCGCATGCTCGAGCCTATGGAAGAGCTTGATTATCTCGATCGTGTCCGGCTGCTTGCCGTTGATCATCCCGCCGACGTCGAGGTGTATCCGAACGAATACTTCGCCAGCAATCCTCCGTTCCCTACATTCAAAGTGATCGCCAGCCGCGGCGCGCATTTGCCCGATGCGGCTTGGGGAGATCGCGGCGACGATGTGCTGCCGCAGCTTACTGCGCGCGACCGCAAATATGTGATGGACTTTGCCGCGGCTCCGTATCAGGGCTTCGCGGCGATTCACACGCTCACTCTCGATCTCGGCGAATGGGATGCGTCGCGTCCGTTGCGTTTGCTGATGGATGGCTTCACCGATTACTTCACGGCGAATTCGATGTACGCGGCATGGCAGGCGGGAATCCAGCCGATTGCGCCATACGTTGAAGCGCAGGACGCATCAGGCAAATGGGTGCGGGTGATTGACGATATGGGCTTTCCCGCGGGCCTAGCGCGGACGATGATCGCTGATCTTAGCGGCAAGCTGCCGCCGGGCTCGCGACGGATTCGCATCGTCACGAATCTCAAGATTTATTGGGATCGCATCCGCGTGGATAATTCGCCGACGAATATTGCCTACCGGCTGAGCGAAGTTCCGCTCGCGGAGGCGCAGCTCGGCTTCCGCGGGTATCCGCAGGTGGTCGAAGGCACGCCGACGAACGATATCCGCTACGTTTACGAAAATGTGAGCCGCACAGGCCCGTACACGCGCCAAGTGGGAAATTACACGCGCTATGGCGATGTCACGCCGCTCGTCGAGAAAACCGACAATGAATATGTTGTCTTTGGCTCAGGCGATGAAGTCGCCGTAGAGTTCGACGCCTCGCGCGTCGCTCCGCCGCAAGCCGGCTGGACGCGCGATTATTTCTTCTACGCCGACGGCTTCGCCAAGGACATGGATTTCTACGCCGCCCACGGCGACACGGTAGCCCCGCTGCCCTTCCACACGCTCGTGCCCTATCCATATCCCGCCGGAATCGGCTACCCACTGGATGCCGAGCATCTGCGTTACCTGCTCGAATACAACACGCGCCCAGTCAGCGGCCCGGCCGGCTCGCTCTATCAATTCCAGTATCCGCATTAGAGTCTGGCGGCCGCGAGCGGGACGACATGATTCCCCAACGCTCGTACTTCTTGAGAACTGAACGTCTGGGATTCGCGCACTGGACTCTCGACGACTTTCCTCTGGCCATGGCTCTGTGGGGCGACCCGAAAGTCACTAGCCTCCTCGGTGGCCCGTTCTCAGAGGAACAGGTGAGAGACAGGCTGGCGCGAGAGCTAGATTCGAGGGCGCGCTCCGGCATTCAATACTGGCCGATATTCTGGATCGCCGACGGCGATTTTGTGGGCTGCGCCGGCGTGCGTCCCTACAAGCCCGAAGCTCGCATCCTCGAACTTGGCTTCCATCTTCGACCTGCGTACTGGGGCAAAGGGCTCGCGTTTGAAGCCAGCCAAGCGATAATCAAGCTCGCGTTCGTGGAACTCGGCGCGGTGGCACTCTTCGCCGGTCATCATCCCGCGAACGCCGCATCGAAGCGCGTGCTCGAAAAGCTCGGCTTCCGCTTCACGCACGAAGAGCTCTATCCGCCGACGGGCATCATGAACCCGTCCTATCTGTTGGCTGCGGAGCCAGAATCCGCGCGCTGCTAGGCGTCCGCATTAGCCTCGCTTGCTTCCCGCCTGCTACAATGCTAATTTCAGCGAATCCATAGGCATACGGGACCGTCGGTAGGAGGCCCCGTTTATACATGGAACCATCACAGGCTGTGACCCCTAATCACAATCGCGCGAACGGCGCCGGGGCTATGGGTGTGCCCCAGCGGCCAGTTACGTTCTGGCGAGTCGAGGGTAGCCTGCTGAACCTCACCGCTGTGCGTCCGGTGGGCTTCTTTGCCTGGAATGCCCAGAGCTTTCTGGAGCGCTGGGCGCGCCGCGGCGGCATGGGGGTGCTGGCGGCGGCCCGGCCGTTCCTGTATGTGACTCATCGGGTGGTCGCTACGCGGCTGCTGCATACCGTCCTGCGCGGGGTAAGCAAAGACCGCCTCGACCTGTTGGGCGAGGAGTACTTCGAATATGTCTTTAAGCTGCATCTGAAGCCGGCGGGCGTCGCGAAACTGCGGGAAGCCCTCGCCGGAGGCGAGCGCATCGTGCTGGTCAGCCAGGGGCTCGACCACATCATGGGCCCGCTGGCAAAGCACCTGGGGATCGAGAACCTCATCGCCAACCGCCTCGAGTTCCGGGATGGCATAGCCACAGGCCGGCTGCTCGAGCCGGTTATCCGGCCTCGCGGCGCGCTGGCCAAGTTGGCCAGCCATCGCCCGGACGGCCGCATCTCCCGCGAAGAGCTGGCGCGCGATCTCGGGTTCATCAGGAATCCGTCGATTCTGAACGACGCGATACGGCCGGCCGCGCGAACCACGCCGCGCGTGACCGTTCCGGTGGTCGAATTCCCGCAGTGCAGCTCAGACGAGCTGCTTTCCGTGCGCGGTTCGCTGGCGGGGAAGAAAATCCTGCTGATCGGCGGCACTGGCTTCATCGGCAAAGTCTGGCTGGCGAATCTGCTCACCGATCTGCCGGATATCGGCAAGATTTCAGTCTTGGTGCGGCGAAACCGTTCGACGACCTCGCTCGAGCGTTTCCAGAAGATGGTTGAGACTTCGCCGGTCTATGGCCCTCTCGCCAAGAGTCACGGAGCCCGCTTCGCTACCTTTCTCCGCGAGCGCGTGCAAATCGTGGAAGGCGACGTCACCAAGCCGGACCTCGGAATGGCCCCCGAGGCGCGCGCTGAACTCGCCGCATCGCTCGATCTCATTGTCAATAGCTCCGGCCTGACCGATTTCAATCCTGACCTGCGCGACGCGCTGTCTTCGAACGTGAATGCCGTCGCTCACGTGCTCGAATTCCTCCGCGAGTGCCGCCATGCGGCGCTGCTCCACCTTTCGACGTGCTACGTCGCGGGCCAGCGCGACGGCCGCATCCACGAAACCGCGGCGCCGAACTACAACCCCGCCGGAGTTGCCGGCTTCGACGCAGAGAAGGAATGGCACTCGCTCGAGAATTTCATCCGCGTAACCGAACTCCGCTCGGAAAGCCCTGAGGTCGCCGCCGAGTTACGCAAACAGGCACTGGCCAAAGAACATGCGGCGAAGGATCTTGGTGGCGTCGCGCTCGAGAATCAGGTTCGCAAAAATCGCCTGCGGTGGATTCGGCAAACTCTCACGGAAGCAGGAACGCGTCGCGCGAACGAACTGGGTTGGCCGAATACTTACACGCTCACAAAGAGCCTCGCCGAATCGCTGATCGTAAATTTCACGAAGCAATCGCCGCAAACTCCCGTGGCCATCGTGCGCCCGGCGATCGTCGAATCTTCAGTCGGGCAGCCCTTCCTCGGCTGGAACGAAGGTATCAACACATCAGCCTCGCTCTCATACTTGCTCGGCACCTATTTCCGCCAATTGCCGACCAACGAACGCAAATGCCTCGACATCGTGCCGGTGGATTTAGTTTGCCGCGGGATGACTTTGATTTCCGCGGCGCTGATGGCGCGTTGCAACGCCCCGGTCTATCAGATCGCGTCCTCGGTGACCAATCCCTGCAACATGCGCCGCTCAATCGAGCTGACGGGTCTCGGCCATCGCCGCCACTATCGCGCGCAGAATGGATTCGGCCAGCGCATGAAGCTGAAATTCGACGCTATCCCGGTGTCGAAAGCGCGCTACGAGACGCTTTCGGCTCCCGCGCAGAAAGCCATCGTGCAAGCTATCCAGCGCGGCGTCGAACCGTTCGGCTTTCAGATGCCGACACTCGCCCGCCGCGAGCGCGAACTCGACAAAGTCGTAAAGCTCATCGCGCTTTTCGAGCCGTTCATCCTGCACAACGACCATATCTTCGAAGCCGCCAACATCGAGCGGCTTTCGGCTTCTCTCGCGCCTGAAGAGCGCCCCGATTTCAGCTACGATGTCCGCACGCTCGACTGGTGGGACTACTGGATCAACGTGCACATTCCGGCGCTGCGCAAGTGGTGCTATCCTCTCATCGAAGGACACGCTCCGGAGGCGCCGCCACGGCGTTCCGTGCCTCTCGCGCCCGATTCGGATGGGGATGGCGCGCGGCGGGCGGCCCCGGCCGCGTCCTGAACACCCAACCACTGTGGCCATTTTTCTGACTGGCTCGACGGGATACATCGGCGCCCACGTTCTGGCGAATTTGCTGGAACGCTCGGGCGAGAAATTCAATCTCCTTGTGCGCGCTCGCGATGTGGGTGAAGCGCGGCAGCGGCTTTGGCGCTCCGTACAGATTCATCTCGATTTTCTCCGATTCAGCGATTATCTCGATTCGCGCATCAGCTTCTTCCGCGGCGATTTGACTGCTTCGCGATTTGGACTGAGCGATGACAAGTACCACGAATTGGTTCGCTCGACCGATTCCGTCATACACTGCGCCGCTTCGCTCAATCGCAAATCCGAAAAGGCCTGCCTGAACGTCAATCTGCGAGGGACGCTGCAAGTGATTCAGGTGGCGTCGCGCGCGGAGGCGGATCACGGCTTGCGGCGATTCAGCCATGTGAGCACGGTCGCCGTTGCGGGCATGCGGAGCAACGAAGTGGTGCAGGAAGACTCGGCGATCGACTGGGACCGCTCGGACTACGATCCCTACGCGCGCACAAAGAAATTCTGCGAACACATGGGCCGCGAGCTACTTCCCAACGTTTCGAAGTTGTTCCTGCGCCCAAGCATCGTGCTCGGCGATAGCCGCCGTCCCGAAACCACGCAATTCGACATGGTGCGCGCGTTCGTCTTCTTGGCTGGGTTGCCGATGCTTCCTTTCCGCCCGAATGACCAGCTCGATATCGTGCCGGTGGATTACGTCGCCGATGGAATCGCCACGCTGCACATGAAAGAGCACCCCGAGCATGAGATTTATCATCTCGCGTCGGGCACCGGCTCCGAGACATTTCAGCAGCTCACCGACGCGCTCGCGCAAGCGCAAGGCAAGCGCGGCCCGGTCTTCGTGCCGGGCCTGGAAGGCCCCTCGACTCGCATGGTGAATTCGCTCGCTCGGCGATCCGGAAAAGTCGGTGGCATCGCCACGCTGCTCAAGGTGTTCTTGCCCTATCTCGTCTGGAATACGGTGTTCGATAACTCGCGCATTGTCGCCGAGCTTGGCCGCAAGCCCGAGCCGTTTTCGAAATATTGCTTTGGCCTGCTGCGCTTCAGCCGCGACAATAATTTCCAGTACCGCTACCAGGGTTGGCCCGGAGCGGCGGCGTCTTCGGCAGCCGCCGCTCCCGCAGCCAGCGGATCAGCAAGGAATTCGCGCGCATGAGTGATGTAGCCCTAGCCGCGTGGGTCAGCAGCATCATCGAGGCGAAAAAGTTTGCCTGGATGCTGGGTTCTGGAGAAGCTTGGCGCCCCGGCGATAAACTCAAGCTGCTCTTCGCGGGCTACAACGGCACGCGCAACACCGGCTCCGATGTCCGGGTCGAAGAAATCCTGCGCCAAGTCCGCCGCATCCTCGGGCCGGAGAATCTATCGCTCTCCGTGATGACCCAGAATTTCGATTCCACACGCGGCTATTTCGGCGACGCGCGCCAGGTGCATCTTCCCGACGTCTATCCGCCGTTTCTTGCGCGCGAGGTGCCGCGCAATGACGGCGTGATCGCCTGCGAAGGCTCGATGTTCAAAAGCAAGTTCGCCAATGCGCTCACGATCATGATTATCGGCTCGCTGGGCATCGCCGCGGCGCAGAACAAGTTGAGCGTCGGCTACGGCGCCGAAGCGGGCGACATGGATCCCTTCGTACAGAGCATGTGCCGGCGCTATTGCCGCGACTCGTTCATCATCACCCGCAATCCCGAATCGCAAGAGGTGCTCGGAAAACTCGGGGTTTCGACAGAGCTCGGCACTGACACGGCGTGGACCTTCGAACCCCATCCGCCCGAACACGGCCGCAAGATGCTGCGGGAAGCCGGCTGGGACGGAGCGTCGCCGATTCTTGCCGTCTGCCCGATTCATCCGTTCTGGTGGCCGGTGACGGCATCGATGGCCAAGCGCGTCGCACATCTCACGGCGGGCGCTTACAAGGAGAGCTACTACCGAACAATCTACTTTCATCGTTCCGGCGCGGAAGTGGACGCGGCATTTGAGAAATATCTAACTGCGCTGGGGCAAGCGGTTGTGCGCTACCGCCGGGACCGGCCGATGTTCACAATTCTGGTCGGCATGGAAGCGCTCGATCGCCGCGCCTGCGAACGGCTTGCGCCGAAAATCGGCGGCGCGCCGATTTTCTCTTCAAACCGGCTCAATATGTACGAGCTTGTGAGCATCCTGCGCTGCTGCGATCGCCTGGTTTCGTCGCGCTATCACGCGATTGTCACCTCGATGCCCGCTGGGATCGTTTCCGCGGGCGTCTCCATGGACGAGCGCATCGGCAATCTGATGCACGAGCGCGGCCACGATCAACTCACTGTGCGTGTGGACGATCCCGAACTCGAAGACAAGCTCGTCGCCGTAATGCACGCGCTCGACCGCGAAGCCGATTCAATCCGCGACGCGATCGCGCAGACCGTAATTAAGAATCTGCAATTGATGGCGCGCATGGGCACCTATCTCGAAGCGCATTTGGCGCGCCAGTATCCCGAATTCCCGATTCGCGGCGGCCGGCGCAGTTGGGAAGAGTATCTGCCCCCGCTCAGTCCAAACCTTGAGCACCTAGCCGAAGCACATTGCTAAATGCATTTCCTCGAAAACATTTTCGAGCGACTTAGTTCGGCCGGCGATGAGCTCGTGCTTCAGGAAATACATCCAGAGCGTGTCGAGAGACTTTCGGGGAACGAACTCCTTGCGCTCGTAGAGCGAGCTCAATACTTCATCGCCGGTGTGGGATTGAAGAAAGGCGATCGCTGCGCGCTGCTCGCCGCGAACAGCATTCGCTGGGTCGCCGCGGATTTAGCGCTGATGGCCGAGGGCGTGATCGTCGTGCCGCTCTATGCGCGTCAGGCCGCCGGCGAACTCGTGACCATGATGAAAGACTGCGCGCCTTCCCGCTTGCTTTGCGCGACGCCGGAGCTCCGCGAATCCGTCGCTGCGGCTTGGCCCGGCGGTCCGCCGACTTCACTCTTCGACGATATTTTCGCGTCCGCGGGGAACCGCGCCGCAAGCTCTGCGAGCGCAGGCCAGGCGGAGAAAAGCTGCGCTGAGTTGGTCAACCAAGGCGACCCAATCACGATTATCTACACGTCCGGCACATCCGGCGAGGCGAAGGGAGTGGTGCTGAACGTCGGCAATCTGGATCACATGATGAGCTGCACGACGGCGCGGCTCGACCGCCTGATGGAAATGCATGCGAAATTAGCCCGTCGCGAGCAAATCTTTCATTATTTGCCGCTCAATTTCGCGGCGTCCTGGCTCACCATGCTGAGCGCGCTCTCGCGCAATTCCGTGTTTTCGCTATCGACGGATTTGAACCGGCTAGCCGACGAAATCAAAATCGCGCAGCCGGACTACTTCTTGAATGTGCCGACACTTCTCGAGCGCATTCGCGCGCGAATCGAGGGGCAGATCGCTGAGCGCGGCCGCGCGATTTCCGGGCTATTCAATCGCGCGAAGGCAGCGTTCGCGCTCAAGCAGAGTGGCGCACCGAAACTGGGCGACGGATTGTGGCTTGCGCTCGGCAACGCGATTCTCTTCCGCACGATTCGGCGTGCGATCGGACCGAATCTGAAAGCGCTGA
Source organism: uncultured Acidobacteriota bacterium (assembly GCA_963812645.1). Taxonomy (GTDB): domain Bacteria; phylum Acidobacteriota; class Terriglobia; order Acidiferrales; family UBA7541; genus Palsa-147. Next base: position 995,316 of record CAWEVU010000004.1, on the reverse strand, counting down.
TTTGCGGTTCAGCACCACTCGCTATCGAAACGCAGCGCTTTTTCATGATGCTTGGCATTCCCGTGTTGCAGGCGTACGGGTTGACGGAAACAACCGGCATTTGCACGCTCGACGATCCGCAGCATTACACGCCGGGATTTGTAGGCCCGGCGATTCCGGGGATTGAGATGCGCGTTGGCGAGAACAGTGAAATCCTAGTGCGCGGGCCGAATATTTTTCCGGGCTATTGGCAGCGTCCCGAAGCCACCGCCAAAGCGCTCGAAAACGGGTGGTTTCATACGGGCGATCAGGGCGAAGTGAATGCCGAAGGTAACTGGCGGATCATCGGCCGAGTGAAGAATCTCATCATCCTGAATTCGGGGCACAACATCGCGCCCGAGCCGATTGAGGAAGAGTTGAAAAAGCTCGTACCCGCGGCCGAGCACGTGGTGCTGGTCGGCAATGATCGCAGCTATCTCGCGGCGATTTTCGCATCGGGCGCCGGCTCCGCAAACGGTTTGTACGCCACTCAGGCGCAGCAGGCGCTCGATCGCGTGAATCAATCGCTACCGCATTATCGCCAGATTCGCGCGTTTTTCGTTTCGACGGTGCCATTTTCGATCGAGAACGGATTGCTCACTGCCAATGGTAAACTGAAGCGGGACGTCATCACCGAGCGGCTTCGCGAAGCGATCGAGGAACTTTACCGAAAGAAAACGCCATGAAGGATTTTCGCGCCAATACGATGTCGTGGGGCCTGCGCGACGGCTGCGTCGAGCTGAGATTGCATCGGGCGCCGTGCAATGAGATCGGCTCCGAATCGCTGGTGGAATTCGAACGGTTTATCGCTGAGCTCGAGACGGTTTTCGGCTCGGCGCATGCGCTGATCATTCACAGCGAGCTGAAATCGGGATTCTGCGCGGGCGCCGATTTACGCGAACTGTTTCGCCGCTCGCAAGAAGTGGCTCCGGACGCGCGGCTGACTGAGCTTCGCGAATTCCTGCAGCGGATTCATCGCGTGTTCAATCGGATCGACGCGGCGCCGCTGACGACGATCGCGGCCGTTCACGGCGTTGCTTTCGGCGGGGGGTTCGAGCTGGCCCTGGCTTGCGACCTCATCATCGCCGACAAGATGGCGCGATTCTGTTTTCCCGAGCTGCGGCTCGGCTTGATTCCGGGATTTGGCGGGATTCCGCGCTTGAAGCGAGATGTCGGTAATGCTGTGGTTCGCGATCTGCTGCTGACAGGACGCAGCTTCAACGCCACTAAGGCGCACGGCGTTGGAATGGTGAGCCAGGTTGTTGCCGAAGGCGAGGTGCTGCGCGTGGCGCGGGCTACGGCCGTGCAGCTTGCGAAGTTCGATCGCGCTACGGCTATCGCCGCCAAGCGATTTATCAAGCCGATTCCGGAGGAAGAGTTGCGGCAGGAGATTGAGATTTTCTGCGATTTGTTTACGCATCCGGCGGTGGAGGCGGGGTTGCGCAAGTTTTTGGAATCGGAGGACGCGCTGCCTTATTTGCCCTAGGCGGATAGCTGAAATTCACATAGCGATGGCAAATCTACAAGACACGACAGAGCAGATTCTGGTTCTTGCGGCGCAACATTTTTCTGTGCCGCGGGCACAACTTAAGGCCGATGACGATTTCTTCAAGACGCTGGGCATCAATAGCCTGCAGGCGCTCGATCTTTTGACGCGCGTCGAGAATCATTTTCACATCGAGCTGCCGGATTACGAATTGCAGGGCGTTACGGATTTCCGCACGCTGGCCGAGCGAATTCAAGCCCGCCTCTGATGCTGGACCTCAGCCGTTATTCCTGTCTCGGTGAAGCGCTTCGAGATGCGCTGGAGCGCTGGCCGGAAGAAATCTGCCTGATTGAAGCCGATCGCGAGCGCGAGAATTGCCGGCTGACGTACAGGCAATTCAAAGAGGCGGCGCTTCCTCTGGCGCGTTGGCTGCAAGATTCGGGAATCGCGCCGGGCGGCCGCGCCGCGATCATCATGACCAATCAGTCGAAATGGCTGATTTCGGCTTACGCGATCTTTTATTGCGGCGGCGTGCTTGTGCCGCTCGATTACAAGCTGACGCCCGGCGAGCAGCTGCAGCTTCTGGCCCATTCGCACGCCGAGGTGTTGGTGGTCGAATATCATCTCTGGCGCGCCATCGCGAACTCGCCCGATTTTGCGAAGCTGCGCGCGAAGATAATTCTCGTTACAGAAGCGCCGCCGAACGCTGAGCTGTTCGGCGCGCGCCGATGGGAGGAGGCGAGGGCCACCGGCGAGCCGCGCTTTGAAATGCGCCAGCGCAACGATCCGGCGTGCATCGTCTACTCATCCGGGACCGGAGGCCGTCCGAAGGGTTGCGTTTTGACGCACGAGAATTACCTCGAGCAATGCATGTCGCTCACGGCGCTTTATCCCTTCTGGCCGGGCGTGCGTTACCTGAGCATCTTGCCGACGAATCACGCGATTGATTTCATGGTGGGATTTGTCGGGCCGTTTACTTGCGGCGCGGCCGTCGTCCATCTGCGCACGCTGCGGCCCGAGTACATCCGCGAAGCATTTACGCGCTATAAGATCACTTACATGACGCTCGTTCCGATGGTGCTGAAGAATCTCGAGCGCGGGATGCGCCAGCGGTTCGACTCCCTGCCGCGCGGCAAGCACCGAGCCTTGAACGCGTTGATCGGCGTGAATCGGGCGTTCACGCGCCGCCGCCCGAATACGCGATTGAGCCGGGCGCTTCTGGGCGAGGTTCACAAAGCGTTTGGCGGCGAGTTGCGGGCTCTCTTCGTCGGCGGCGCGTTCACGGAGCCGGCGACGCTGCAATTTTTCTATGACCTCGGCATTCTCGTCGGCAATGGCTACGGCTGCACGGAAGCGGGCACGGTCAACACGCTGAATGACTTCAAGCCATTCCGCGCGGACACTGTGGGGAAGCCGCTGCCCGGCGTGGAAGTGAAAATCCTGCAGCCCGACGCCGATGGCATCGGCGAAGTCGCGGTGCGCGGCAAGAATGTGATGTCGCACTACCTCGACGATCCGGAAATGACCGCGGAAGTCCTGGTGGATGGATGGCTGATGACCGGCGATCTCGGCCGGCTTGACGCGATGGGCCACTTGCAGCTCTTCGGACGCAAGAAAAACATGATCGTCACCGAAGAAGGCAAGAATATTTATCCCGAGGACATTGAAAACGTCTTCGAAGGCTTGCCGGTGAAGGAATACAGCGTCTACGCGGCGAATTATCTTTGGCCGCAGCGAACGATGGTGGGCGAGCAGCTAGTCATCGTGATTCATCCTGAAGAGGGCCACGCGATCGATGAGCCATTGCGCGCAGAGATCGCAGAGCGCAACCGTCGACTGCTGAATTACAAGCGCATCAGCGGAATCGTGCTGTGGACACAGGATTTTCCGCGCACCGCATCGATGAAGATCAAGCGCGGCGACCTCGCCGACCAGATTCGCGCGGGGCTCGATCGCAGCGCCGTCCAGCCGCTATGAACGAACGCTTCCTCGCCATCGTCAATCCGGCCGCGGGCGGCGGACGCTCCGGAAAGCTCGCGGCGAAGGCGCTCGCGGAATTGCGAGCGAAAGGCGTCGATTTGCAGACTCGCGAGACGCACGGCGCGGGCGAGGCCACGCCCATCGCGCGCGACGCTTATCGTGAAGGCTGGCGGAAATTCATCGCCGTCGGCGGTGATGGCACATCCTACGAAGTGGTCAACGGACTTTTTCCCGAATCCCTGGGCGGCGAGCGTCCTGCGCTCGGATTTTTGCCGCTGGGCACCGGCAATTCTTTCCTGAAAGATTTCATGCAGAACGGCGCGGCCGGCGCAGCAGAGGCCATCGTTGCCGGACGCAAGCGCCGCTGCGACGTGATGCGGCTGGCGTATAACGGCGGCGAACTTTTTTACATCAATCTTCTTACGCTGGGATTTGCGGCGGATGTCGCGGCGATCACGAATCGCCGGTTCAAAACCTTCGGCGAGGCGGGCTACATTCTTGGCGTGCTCACGTGCCTGGCGCGGCTGGATCGGCGGCCGTTTCCGCATCGCGTCGGAGCGAACGAAGAGCACGACCGCCGCCGCTGCCTTTTTCTCGCGTTCAACAATAGCCGCTTCACCGGCGGCAAGATGATGATCGCCCCAAACGCGGCGACCGATGATGGCCTGCTTGAATATGTGCGCTGGGGCCCGATCGGGCGCCTCGGTCTGCTGCGAAATCTGCCGACGCTTTTTGATGGCACGCACATCGAGCATCCGCTGGCGTCACGCGCGGCGGTGCAGCGCGTCGATTTCGATCTCGACCGGCCGGTCACCGTGATGGTGGATGGAGAAAGCCTGGAGCTGCAGCTCCGCAGCATTGAAGTGCTTGCCAGCGCGCTGGACGTTTACGCATGAGGAAGGCCTGGCTCACAGTGCGTTCGATCGTTCTTTGGGTGTTGAGCGGCCTGCACTTCTTCATTGCTTGCAGTTTGCTCGTTCTGGTCGCGGTGTTCATCGATCCGCGCAAGAACGATTGGCCGCAGCGCGTTTTCTTTCGCAACATTTTGCGCATTGCCGGCGTGAGATTCGAAGTGCAGCGCTCGCCGGGATTCGATCCGCAGCAGACCAGCATTTTGATTTGCAATCACGTCAACATCTTCGATCCGTTTGTGATTTATTCGGCGATCCCGCAATTCGTGCGTGGATTCGAGCTGGAATCGCATTTCAAGATTCCGGTGTACGGCTGGATGATGGGGAGATTCGGAAACATTCCCGTGCCGGAAGCGCCCAGCCGTGCGGGGCTTGAGGAAATGACGCGGCGGGCCAAGGTGGCGCTCGATTCCGGAGTGAGTCTGATTGCATTTGCCGAAGGCTCGCGCACGCGCGACGGGCACGTCGGGCCGTTCAAAAAAGGGATATTCAACATCGCGCAGAAATTCGGGACGCCAATTGTGCCGATGAGCATCGTCGGATCGTTCGAATTCTTTAAGACCGGCAATTGGATGCTTTATCCCGGCAAAATCACCGTCACCCTGCACGACACCATTGATACGACGCAGATCGGACGGGATGAAGTGGATGCATTGCGCGACCGCGTGCAGGAGATTGTTTCTGCCCCGGTGGAGGAATTTATGCGCACACGATCTGAAATGGATGGCGCGAGGGAAAATTAGGACAGCGGGGAAGTCCCGGCTTCGGGAAGCGTGCGGCCGGCGCGCAGTTCTTGCCAGGTGTATACGACGCGGTGAATTACCGTCAGCGTAGAAATTGACGCGATTACCCAGAGGACTGGGGCCATGCGTTGGAAGATGCCGCCTAAAATCAGCAGAACCAGGCGCTCGGGTCGCTCCATGAAGCCTACTTTGCAAGTGGGAATTAGCGATTCGGCGCGGGCGCGGGAATAGCTGACCATAAAGGAGCTCGCCATCGCCACAGCGGCGAGAGCCATGTAGAACGGGCGGCCGATGAGCGTGTAATAAACGACGAGTCCCATGTACAGCGCGAGATCGGAATAGCGATCGAGCGTGGAATCGAGAAACGCGCCAAATGCAGTGACGCGGCCTACGCGGCGCGCTACTTGGCCATCGGCCATATCGAGGAAGCCGGCGAGAAAGAGAACCGCGGCGGCCTGGCGGAACCGGCCCATGGCAAACAGCACTGCCGCCCAGCTATTCACCGCCAGCGCGAGAAAGGTGAACATGTTGGGAGTAATGCCGGTGGCAGCGAGTCCGTCGACTACGTGCTTCAGAAGCCAGCCGCCGCCTTCGCCGATCCAATAAGTGGCCGGGCGGCTCGTCTCTTTCCGCGATGCATTTGATTCGTCGGTCATTTTCGATTTGAAATGATATGACACGCTCGCCCAGTGCTCAAGCTCGCTTGAGGCCGCGACACTAGTCTTTCTTCAGCGGCGCGACCATGACGACCGGAATATTTGCTTTCTGCACCTGATCGTTGAAGGACCAGAGATCTTTCTCCTTCAGGCCTTTCCATCTGGCGAGCTGTTCGTCGAGGCGGTGATTCAGCTCGTCGAACACATCATAGGAAGCTTGCGTGGGAGCGGCGTCGGCGCTGTTGACTGTGCTGGCCAGGGCCATCAGTTGATCGGCGACTTGAATCGGAAAATTTAAGGGATCTTCTGAGGATTTTGATTTTGGCTGGATGATGGCCTCTTCTACCGGGGTTAGCTTCTGCGCGAGATCCTCGGCGGCTTTGGCGATTTCGGCGTGCGATGCGTCGCCTGCCAGGCGCTTGCGCAGCGATTCGAGCTGCGCGCGGACATCGCGAATCTCATTCACCGCGTCGTGGGCCGCAGTCACTCGATCGCGAATCTTCAGCGCGAGTTCCAGCTGCTTCTTCAAATCCTCCGTCGAAGTTGTGACGCGCGGATCGACCTTGACCTCAACCGACGAGGTGTAACTCTTGCCCGCGATGGTGAGCTTGACCTGATAAGTTCCGGGCAGCACGCGCGGGCCGTCGGTTCCCCCGCCCCAGGCTACCGTTCCCGGCACTTTGCTGGCTTCTTCGTAGCGCAGATCCCAGGCGAACCGGTTGAGGCCGGCCTCAAGCGGCAGCAAATCTTTGGACTCCTCCGGCTCGACTTCTTCACCGGGCAATTTCTCTTCTTCTTTTTTCTTGCTGGAATATTTTCGGATTAGATTGCCGTCGCTGTCGAGAATTTCTAACTCGATTGCGTCCTTCGGCTTGGACTTCAAGGAGTAGTCGATGATTGCGCCGTCGGGAGGATTCGCGCCAAGCGGCCAGTTCGGCGGAATGTGATCCGAGCCGCCAAGGAACCGCACGGCGGCGGCAGACGCGTAGAGATGAACATCCTCGGATTGAATCGCGTCGGTGATTTCTCGGAGCGGCGCGATGTCGTCCAAAATCCAGAAGGCGCGGCCGTGCGTCGCAACGATCAAATCATCGCCGTGAATCGCGAGATCGTGCACCGGCGCGACGGGCAAATTCAGCTGCAGCGGCTGCCAGCGCGCGCCCGCATTAAAGGAAACAAAGATGCCGGTTTCCGTTCCGGCGAAAAGAAGCCCGGGATGCTTCGCATCTTCGCGCACGGCGTGAACGTAGCTCGTCGCCGGCAATCCGTTCGTGATACGCGTCCACGATTTGCCGTAATTCGTCGTCGCGTAAATATACGGCTGAAAATCATCGAGTCGATGGCGATCGACGGCCACGTAGGCGGTCCCGGCATCCGCGCCAGATGGATCGATGATGCTGACCGTGCCCCATTCGGGCAGATCTTTCGGCGTGACATTGCTCCAGTTCTGTCCGGCATCGCGCGTTACGTGAATTAAGCCGTCATCGGAGCCAACCCAAATCACGCCCTTCTCTACGGGCGATTCAGCGATCGCGAAAATCGTGTCGAAATACTCGACGCTGGTGTTGTCTTTCGTGATTGGCCCGCCCGTGGCTTGCTGCTTCGCCTTGTCGTTGCGCGTCAGATCAGGGCTAATGATGTTCCAGGTCGCGGCACCGTCGCTACTTTGAAACAGAACTTCACCGCCGAAATAGAGCGTGTTCGGATCGTGGGGCGAGACCGCAATCGGCGCGGTCCATTGAAAACGGTGCTTCAACTCTGCAGCACCGGAGCCCATGGGATTTAGCGGCCAGGGGGAAACAATCTGCGTTTGGCCGGTCGATTTGTCGAATCGCGTGATCAGGCCGTCGTAGGAGCCCGCGTAAACGATGTTGGCATTGCGCGGATCGGGAACGATGTATCCGCTTTCGCCGCCCCCCACGTCGTACCAGTCTCTTTGGCCGATCGCGCCGTTATCGCTGCGGCTGGCGATCGCCACTGTCGAGTTGTCCTGCTGCGCGCCATAGATGTAGTACGGAAACCGCGAGTCCGTAGCGACGTGATAGAACTGCGCGGTGGGCTGATTGCTCTGGGCGCTCCACGTCTTGCCGCCATCGGTCGAGATCGTCGCGCCGCCATCGTCTCCTTCGATCATGCGATTCGCGTTCGTGGGATCGATCCAGAGATCGTGGCGGTCGCGATGCGGCGCGGGAAGAATCTGGAAGGATTTGCCCGCATCGGTCGAGCGGAACATGCCGGTATTGAGCACGTACACCGTATCCGCATTCCTCGGATCGGCGTAGATGTGCGTGAAATACCAGGCGCGCTGTCGGAATCGGTGATCATCGTTAATGAGCGCCCAGGTTGCGCCGGCATCGTCCGAGCGATAGAGGCCGCCTTTTTCGGCTTCGATGAGTGCATAGATGCGGCTCGAATCGGCGGGAGAGACTGCGATGCCGATTCGGCCGAGAACGCCTTCGGGCAAGCCGTGGCCTTCGAGACGCTGCCACGTCAGGCCGGCGTCACTTGATTTGTAAAGTCCGCTGCCGGTGCCGCCGCTCTCGAAACTCCACGGCGTGCGCAGAGCTTGCCAAAGCGACGCATAGAGTACGTGCGAATTGTTGGGATCGAAGGTGATGTCGATCGCGCCGGTTTTGTCGTCCTTGAAAAGGACGTTCTGCCAGGTTTTTCCGCCATCCGCGGAGCGATATACGCCGCGGTCTTTGTTCGGCCCGAATGCATGTCCCAGCGCAGCGACGAAAACGATATCGGGATTGTGCGGATCGACGATCAGCGCGCCGATGTGGCGCGTATCATCGAGTCCGATGTGTGTCCAGCTCTTGCCCGCATCCAGCGATTTATAGACTCCATTTCCGAAGGAAATATCGCCACGAACGCAAGCCTCGCCCGTTCCGACGTAGATGATATTCGGATCGGATGGCGCAATAGCGATCGCTCCGATTGAGGCAATCGGCTGCTGATCGAAGATCGGCGACCAAGTGAGCCCGCCGTCCGCAGTCTTCCAAACGCCGCCCGCCACTGCGCCGAAATAATAGATATTCGGCTGATTCGCGACGCCCGTCACAGCCAGCACGCGTCCGCCGCGGAAAGGGCCGATGAGCCGCCACTTCATCCCCTTCAGCGTCTCGTCCTTGAGCGTCTGCGCTGCGATACTCGCCGCCCCCAAAACGCACAAGAGAACGCCCGCGACCACACCCGAAACGCACCATCGCCCAAACTTCATCAGGACCCTCCCAAGCCAGCGCCGGGAATTCTATCGCGACCCGCGAAATCGAGCGAATCGGAATGTCGTCGGGCGCTGCCCCAGTTTCCGCGTTTACCAGGCTTGTGGACTACTTCAAGTTGTTTGTCCCTCGTCCGCTGCGCCGGCCTGCTCCTTCCATCGTTGAATGTTCACCCCCTTCACGATGAGCCATAGCATCAGTGATGCTTCCGCCACGAAGCCGAGGACCTGAAGGAAGGTGGAGAGATGATTTCCGAGCGGTGACAGAAAGATCAGCCAGCCCAAACCGGCAGCCGCCATCAGCACGCCCATTATTCGAGACAGGAAGGTCGACCTGAAAATGAGGTAGCCGAGCAGGAGGCAATAGGGCCCGAAAAATACCAGGGAGTTGATCTTATAGGGAGCGAGATTAAAGAGACCAAGGACATCATTGGCGCATCCCGCGAGGCTGAAGAACGCCGCGAGCAAAGAGAGGCTCTTGCTCACCGGCTTGAACATGAAATAGAACAGCAGCGTCACAGCGACGTAGAACGCATACGCGATGAGGTTGACCGCGTCAAAAGCAACAAGCCGGCCCTTGCCGACGACGACTTCGGCGGATACTGCCGTCAGAAAGTAAAGCAAATAAACGACACCGGTAATCCTGGCCCTGGGCCCCGGCGACGCTTCTGAAATCCGCTCCATCAGTTCATAGCCTCCAGGACCGGCCGCTTCAGGTGATGTTGTATCACCGATATGTCAGAAGCGACGATAGGTCCTGGCAAGCGGATTAGCGGAGATTTGGTATGCGATTGTCGAGTCGGGAGCAACTCCAGCGGTGGATCAGTCGATGTCCTTGCAGAAGGCGCAGTCGCGCTGAAAAGCCTCGAGACCAAGCAGCTCGACCCCCGGAGCCAGATAGGCTGCTTTCAGAGGTTCATCGCGTAGGAGGTCCGTACTCAAATACTTCTTGTTGTCATCCGGAAAAACAGTAACCACCACCGCGCCAAGCCCGAGCTGCTCCTGCACCTTCACAGCCGCTAAGAAGTTACACCCCGAGGAAACACCAACAGCAAGGCCCAGTTTCGCAGCCAACTTCTGCGCCATCAAAATCGAGTCACCATCCGAAACAGCGATGACTTCATCCAGCGCCGAAAGATCCACGATTGCCGGTATGAATTCGTCGGAGATGCCTTGGATGCGATGCGTCCCGACTTTGTGTCCCGTGGAAAGCGTTGGGGATTCCGCCGGCTCCACGGGGTGAATCTTGATTCTCGGATTTTTGCTGCGAAGGAATCGCCCAACCCCCATCACCGTTCCCCCGGTGCCAACTCCAGCCACGAATGCATCGGGCCGACGGCCCGCACTCTCCAGTTGCGCGTAAATCTCGGGACCGGTGGTCGTCTCATGCGCTTCTACGTTGGCGTCATTCGAAAATTGGCGCGGCAGGAAAACGTCAGGGTGGCTCGCGGCGAATTCCTCCGCCATGCGGATGCTGCCAAGAAATCCGCCTTGTTCCTTGCTGACGGAAACGATGTTGGCGCCATAGCTTCGAATCAGGTCCTTGCGCTCATGGCTCATCCAGTCGGGCATGAAGATCGACACCGGATGACCCAGTACGGCCCCGATAGCCGCAAAGGACATCCCGGTGTTGCCGCTCGTGGCTTCCGCGATGATATCGCCCGGATGGATCTTCTCCGCCTCGTACGCCTTCCTCAGGATGTGCAGGGCCATGCGGTCCTTGATGCTACCGGTCATGTTCAATTGTTCGGACTTGGCGTATATCGAGCGCGTCGTTCCGCGGTAGCGATACTGGATTCCCAACAAAGGGGTGTTGCCCGTTAGCCGTCGCAACGCGCGGAACTTCTGCGCCAGGTATTCAGATGTTTGAGTTTTCAGCATTCCGTCGCTCGGGCGCCGAGCCCGTCTAATCCGCACGTGCCATCTCAGCCGAGTCCCGCGACTCGGATTACCGGACATCTGGCGTGCAATTGTCCAGTCGCGGGCGATTCCACTTCTCCGCCTTGCGCCGAGGCCGAACCAACTAAACGTCTATTCATTCAAAGGGCAAGCCCGGCATCTTTCAGGGCGGAGTATTTGTTCTTCGTTCAAATCGAGCTGGCGCACTACGGGCTTGCCTTTCTGTAGCATGTCTGGCTCACCCGCGTCGGTAAAGTAGTCCCCGACCAGCTCTAAGGCGCGGTATTTAGTCGATGCGAGCAGGTAGATGCTCTCCGTGCCGTGCAGTGTAACTTCAAATAGGTTCATAAGCTCCCTCAACTCTGGCGCGACGCCTGACCTGGCGCAATCACAACTCAAAAACCACAATAGAATCACTTCAGGCGGCAAAATGTGCGCGCCGTCACCGTCGCAAGTGACGCATGTCGCATGCGGGTGGCCGCCCAACGGCCCCTGCGTCAGAAGCCTCCGCGACCAGTATTATTTCGCGCCGGTTTGCAGCGCTTGTCGCGTTGCTTCAAGAGTGCTAACTAGCGATTCCTTGGGGAGGTTCTGGATGATCGGTGCAACGACCCATCCCAGTCCCAAGGGCACGTCTCGAGTCAGCGAGATAGCTCGACACTCCATGTACACACCCCCATCACGCTCCTCGAATCTCCAGTAGGAGTACAGGCGCCACAGGAATCCGTAGCCTGAATCGGGCGGCAGCACTTTTTCCTTTGGACTTCCCGCGTTCTCCACTTCCGCAATCCGTGTCGTGTACGAGCGGCAAATCCAGCGTTTTGGGTCCACCGCGCGATAATGAACCTCATGATCCGTATCGAGGACCACCGTCATGATTTTCTTCTTGAGAAGTCGTAAGTAGATTCGGAAGTCATTACCCTGACGGCTTATCAACCTCGAGCCGATCACTTCGGGCTTGTAGATGGCCTCGTGATTATCGTAGTCCTGGATCAGCGCCAGTGTCTTTTTGATGCTCGTGGCAGGAATGAATGCGGCGGCTATCCAGTCATGGATCAAACCGTTGGCCACTTTCACTGGCCCTTTACCGGACCAGAATTGCGCCACAACTTTTCCTCCGCGGACCAATTGAGCCCGCGCTGAATCGGCGTCCGACCACAGGAACGAGCCGTTCCCATCCAGCGTCTGCTCCATCCCTGCTTCGGCCTCCCGAATGTACTTGTCAAACGCCTCGACAGTTTGAGGCTTCAGCTGCACCGCTTTTGCTGTTTGCGCCATGGCAGACCAACCCTCTCGAATCGTGGGCCGCCCCTCTTCAGTTGTCAACAGAGCCGAACCGCAAACCGAGTAACCCCGGCTACCGGAGCTGAGCCACCGTCGCAGGATCGCGGAACGTTGCTGCGTTCGCGTACTTCTAGTACTGCAGATCGGCAAGACCGGAGTTGACGCGCGAACTCCGACGGGAGTAGTTTAATTATCACCGCTCCAGGAGCAGCACCGGCCTGGATGCCAAGATATTTGAGCCGGCTCGGCCTTAAGGCGCGCTATTCGGAATCCGCCGACCGCGCCGGCAGATATTGTTGCGCCCATACACGAATGTCGCCGTCCGCGTGATCGCAACGAGCGTGCGTCGTGACACGTCAAACCGAGCAAGCAAGAGCTGAATTGCTAGAGGCCCGCACCCGCGTGGTCGGCCTGGGTCGGCATCATTCCGTTGAACTTCGCGGCGTGACCGAGCAAAACGCCGACGGCGTCCACCGCCAGAAAATCCTTCGGGCCTGCACCGTTGGCGAAGAACTGAAACTCGAGGTCAGCCGCAACAATCGCGATGGCGCTGAACCCCTCAGGATCCTTAGGAAATCCGGCGAACAGCTCGGATTTGTGACCCTTCACACCGACGTCGCCGACAAACTGGCCGAGGGACGCAAGTTCCGCGTCAAACTCGCCAAATTGTATCCCTACCGCGGGCACGAAGGTGCGCACGGGGCCGTGCTCGACTTCGAAGAGGTGAATGAGGTTCTCATCGGCGCGGAGAAGACAGGGCTCCACACAACATGGATCGTCTTGATCGGAATCGCGATTTTGTTGGTGGCCGCGGGCGCCGCGAAGCTTCTCGGCTTTTTCTGAACTTCAAGATTAGGATTACTTTCCAACCTTGAGTATCGAGGATCGTTTCCCAATCTCGCCGTGATCGTGGCAAATGGCGGACCCGTAGGCAGATTCGACATCCCCGTAATCATCGGAATCAAAAGGGCTTGACAAAATTTTCTGCCGTATTATAAACGCCACAAGGTGGGGGCGACTCATTCCGGTGTGGGGCTGCAGGATCGAGCCAAAATCGAAGGGGGAACCATGTCCATGAAAGCCGCGCGCGTGTGCTGTGTCGCGTTGATCCTTGCGCTGTGTTGCCTGGGGCTGAGTACCGGCCTGAGAGCGCAGACCGTGACCGCCGAATTGTCCGGCCAAGTGACCGATACCTCGGGCGGAGTGATCGCGAAAGCGACCGTAACCGCCGTGAACACCGCCACGGGTCTCTCCCGCACCGTGCAGACTTCGGACGGAGGCCACTATTACTTCGCCTCGCTTCCCGTCGGCGAATACCGCGTCGCCGTGGATCACTCAGGCTTCGGCAAATCGGAAAAGGCGCTGACGCTACAAATCGGCCAGGCAGCCGTGCTGGACTTTACGCTGTCCGTGGGCTCGACCGAATCGAAGGTAGTCGTCTCAGCCCAGGCGGAAGTAATAGAGCCGACGCGCACGCAGGTGAGCACCGTCGTCACCGAGAGCCAGATTGAAGACTTGCCCGTGAATGGCCGCGAGTTTATTGACTTCGCGCTTCTCGCCCCGGGCGTTCAGATTGGCGATACCACTTCAGGCAGCACCGACGTAATCGTCGAGCCGGTAACCAAGCTTTCTTTCGCGGGCCAGAATATTCACTTCAACTTTATCGCCGTGGACGGCGCCGATGATATTTCCACGGTCTCCGGTATTCAGCGCGGCACCCCGCCGCAGGATTCCGTGCGCGAATTCCGTGTGATCAACAACGATTACACTTCGGATTACGGCCGCGCCGTCGGCGGCATCGTGAATATCATCACGAAGGGCGGCACCAACGATTTCCACGGCTCGATTTACGAGTATTACCAGAACGATGGCGTGGACGCGAAGAGCATTCTCTCCGCGCCCGGCTTGAACGATCTGCATCAGAACCAGTTTGGCGCGGCCGTCGGCGGCCCCATTTCGAAGGACAAAACATTCATCTTCGCGAACTATGAAGGCCAGCGCCGCGATGAGTCCCCGCACTACAATTCCGCGGTTCTCGACAACATTGGTGCAATTAACGCCGCGAAGATTGCCCTCGGCCTTCCGCCGGAGCCCGCGGGTTTGAATGTCCTGCGGACCAGCAATCTCGACAACGGCTTTCTGCGCCTGGACGAAAATCTCAGCGAGCACAATTATCTTTTCGCGCGCTACTTCATCACCGATGCGCGCTTGACGAACCAATCGCCGCTAAATGACGGCTTCGATCTTCCCTCGGCGTTCAAAGACAATTTCTTCCGCGACCAGTCCATCGCCGGCCACCTGACATCGATGATTGGCACCAACAAAACGAACGAGCTTCTGATGCAGTTCGCGCGCCGCTCCTTCAACTTCCCGACCGACACGACGCAGCCGCACCTGGAAGTCTCCAACACATTCACCTCCGGTGTGAACCGCGGCAATCCGGATTTCTATCGCGAGCAGCGCTTCGAAGTCACTGACAATTTCACGATCAACCTCAACAAGCACGCCATCAGCTTCGGCGGCGATTTCAATTTCGTGCGCAGCCAGGAAACGTTCCCGCTCTTTTATCCCTTCGAGGCCGATTTCGCCAATCTCGGCGCCTATCTGGGAAACGACGGAGTCGTGACCGGCTGCGCGACCGCGCCCGTCTGCCCGCATCCGTTCGTAATTTTCTTCGAGCGATTTGACGCGGCCTCAGGCTTCGCCGAGCCCTCCCTCGATCCAGCGATCTATCAGGGCCAACGAATTCCGGCAGCGATCGACAAGCAGGCAACCGGCCTCATAGACCACACCTACGAAGGTTTTTTCCTGCAAGACAAGTGGCGCGCGACGGACAAGCTCGCCATCACCGCTGGAGTTCGCTACGAGTTTGAGACCTGGCCGAAGGCCTTGCTGAATACCTACTGGGGCGGCGTGGATCCAAGGCTTGGCGTCGCTTACAACCTTGGCGGACCGATGCACGTCGTCCTGCGCGCCGGCGCCGGCCTCTTCCACGGAATCATCCCGTCTCCGCTGCTCGGCTGCCAAATTCCTTCCTGCGGCGGCCAGGCAACATATCCAGGGCGGCCCAACGAAGACGCGCAGAACTCCAACACCGAGCTATTCGCCTTCGCCAGCGCGCCCGCCATCACCAACGTTGGTCTTGAGAGTCTCCTCTCGACCGGTACATACCCTGACGCGGTACCCTTCCCGAACGTCTGCTTCCCCGGCGAGACCGTGCTGTCGCAGTGCGCCTTCTTTGAGCCGTCGACGGTCGTGCGCTTCGATGCGGGCCACAAGAATCCGTACGGCGCGCAGGCCACAGCCAGCGTCGAGTTCCAGCCCATGAAGGATCTCGACATCAACATCAGCGGCATGCACACGCGCGGAATTCACCTGGGCAGCTTTTACAACGTGAACCAGCCCGATCCGAGCGGCCAGTTCATCGAGCACAGCTCCACCGGCGGCACCACCGGCTGCAAGAACGTCTACTTCGTCGGCCTGCCTGCCGGAAACGCGGGCACCTGCGCGGCGCCTCCGGCCGGCGTGCTATCGGGCGCGTTCAATCCTGGCGTGCGCGATCCCAATTACGCGATCTTCTTCGAGGCCACTTCGCGCTGGGATTCGCAATTCGATGGCATGTTCGTTACCGTAAACAAGCGTGTCAGCCACCATTTCGCTTTCGGACTCAGCTACACCTTGTCGAAGACGATTGACGACGGCCCGAATCCCAGCTTTGTCCTCATTCCGCAGGACAGCCTGAACTTGAAGCAGGAGCGCGCACTCTCCGCGGATGATGTCCGCAACCGCTTCGTCGGCAATCTCACCCTTCAATCGCCCAAGCAAGGCTTCCTCCTCTGGCGCGATTGGGAATTCGGCACCATCGTGACGCTGCAATCCCCGCAGCACTTCACCATCTTCTCCGGCTTCGACTCGAACGGCGACGTCTTCGGCAACAACGACCGCGTGGGACTCGAGGGACGCAACACGTTCAAGGGCGACACCCTGCAGACCGTGGACGCGCGCATCTCCCGCAAGATTCCCTTCAACGAGAAGATGAATCTCGAATTGATGGTCGAGGCCTTCAACTTGTTCAACACCGTGAACGTGCGGTTCTTCAACACCGCTTACGGCGCTGCGGACTTCTGTCCCGAAGGCGGGCCGAATTCCGGCTGCGGCGGCCCATCGTTCATCGACGGCTCGCCGAACAACCTTTTTGGCACGCCGCGCGCGGTTTTCAATCCGCGTCAATTGCAGTTCGCAGGCCGGTTCACGTTCTAATCTTCAGAGTATGTAGGGGAGGGTCTTCAGACCCTCCCGCATTTCGGCCGTCGCGCCGTTCGTAGCTGCGACACCCAAATATGCGCTTCGGAATTTACTGCGAGATTCAAACTCCTGCCGGCAAGCCGTTTTACGACATGACCTGGGAGATCATGCGGCAGATCGAGCACGCCGATGAAGTGGGCTTCGACGTCTACTCGACGATCGATCACCATTTCTTCCAGAAGTTTTCGATCTCCGCGAATCCGCTGGCGATGTTTGCCGCCGCCGCGCAACGCACCAAGCGCATCCGTTTCCGCACCGCGCTGCACACGATTCCGCTCGAAGATCCGCTGCGCCTCGCCGGAGAAATCGCCGAAGCCGACATCCTGACGAACGGCCGTCTCGAATGTGGTCTCGGCCGTGGCCACGCCTGGCTCTATTCCATGTCCAATGTGGCTCTCGAAGATAGCCGCCCGCGCTACGACGAAGGAATCGAAATCCTGATCCGCGCCTGGACCGAGGACAAATTCTCCTTCGACGGCAAATGCTTCAAGTTCAAGGATGTCTCGGTGGTCCCGAAGCCGGTGCAAAAGCCGTATCCGCCGCTCTTCACCGGCGGCACCAGCGACATCACCTACAAAATGGCCGGCGAGCGCGGCTGGGGCATCTTCGTGCCGCCACTCCTGCCGTGGAAAATTCTCGAACCGCCGCTGAATATCTATAAAGCCGCGTGCGCCTCGAGCGGACACCAGCCGAACATCGTGTATATTCGTCCCGTTTACATCGACGAAGACGAAAAACAAATTCGCAAGGAAGTCGAGCAAGCTCTCTACAATTTTCTCGCCTTCAACGCCTCGCCCGTCGATTCGCTGAAGGATCCCGCGAAGCAAGCCGAGCTGCGCGCGAAAGGCTATGGCTTCTATGCCAGCGGCGCACTAGAATCCCTGACGAAGCTGACCTACGACGAAATCGTGGATCAGGAAATCGGCTTCATCGGCACGCCGGAAAAAGTAATTTCGCAAGTGCGTGCTCTCGAGGCCAAAGGCGGAATCGGCGAACTGGCCATCGTCTCGAATTTCGGGGGCCTGGAGCACTGGAAAAGCATCAAGACGCAAGAGCTCTTCGCCAAGCACGTGATTCCGAAGTTCCGCCGTATGTAGCGCCGCCCTTTTAGAGCGGCAGCCTTTCGCGGCATGCGAACCGGGGCCAATTGTGGCGCCGAGCGAGCGTACCGTCGCATTCAAGATGCCAGCCTGAAAGGCCGGCGCTACACAAGTCGAACCCAAGACCGTCGCCATGTCATCGCACTCAGACGCACTTAACGCCGCTCCCGCCCGAGAGATCGCCGCATCCTTCCCCGCGCTGAGCGCGCGCCGCCTGCTCGTCATCGGCGGCGTCGCGCTAATCCTCGTCGGCATGCTCTGGGGCGACATCTTCGCCGTGTTCGTTCTCCATCAGAACGCCTCGCGCATCAATGCAGACCTGCTCGCCGCAACCAACGCCGTCGCCGTTCACGATCCTGCAAGCGTCCCGCCGCATTTCATGGCCATCGGCGGCTTTCTCGAGAATCGCGGCACCAAAGTGGACGCTCACGTCCACATGATTGACTTCGGCTACCTGGCGCTGCTCCTTGCGCTGGTGCAACCGTTCGTCGCGTTCGGCGAATCCGCGAAACGCAAGCTTGCCGCGCTTCTGCTCTTTGGCGCCGCGCTGCTGCCCGTAGGCGTCTTCCTGATTCACTACGTCGGCCTGATTTACAGCCCGCTCGAATCCATCGGCTGGGCCAGCATTTTCGCCGATCTCGGCGGCTTCTTCGTTCTACTCGTCGCCGCCATCGAGCTACTCGGCCTCTGGAAATACCGTCAACTCTCGGCCGACGCCAAAATCGCCGACGCGCTGCTGGCCGATCGAAGCTGGGCCTCGCGCATGCTGCTAACCTGGGGAACCTTGCTAGTTCTCGTCGGCTTCTTTCATGGCTCCTACTATGCCGGCACGCAGCTTTTCGCGAACGAGGCCAGCGACGTCGCGCTGCTAACGCAAATGACCAGCGGCTCGCGCGACGTCGGCCCGCGCGCCGTGCAGGACTACGCCCTGCTGCAAGGCCAGAAGGCCGTAAATGTCGCCGCGCACTCGCACATCATCGAGTTCGGCATGCTGGCAATTCTCATGGCCTTCTTTCAGCCCTATGTCTTTCTCAGCGAGCGCTGGAAAAAAATCTGGGTCGCGACGCTTCTCGCCGGCTCGGTAATTCTGCCGGTGTTCGTGCTTCTCGAGCTGCGGCTCGGCTTGCTGGCGGGCGGCATCGCCGATATCGGCGGCCTGCTCGTCATCGTCGCGCTCACCGGCATGCTCGCCGGAGTGGTGCGCTACACCGGCACGCTCGACGCTCCGGCGGCAGGCGCGCCCCTGGGAGCTGACAGATGACGCGCTCCGGTCGCTTCCTCGTCATCGGCGGGCTGCTCCTCGCCGTATGGGGCATGACTTACGGCCTCTACTACGCCGTCTTCGTCGAGCACCAAACGCTTGACACCATCGGCGGCTCGCTCACCAACGCATTTGTGCACGCCGCCGAACAAGCCCCGCAGGCGTCGCAAGCCGCGATGCACGCCTATGCCGGCGCGAATTACAACTATGTGCGGCAAGTAGACGCGCACGGCCACTGGATCGGCCTCGGCCTGCTGCTGATCGTCCTCGGCATAGCATTCACCCGCGTCGGCTTCTCCGAAGCGACTCGAATGCGCTTGGCCGCCGCGTTATTCGCCGGCGCAATTCTGTTTCCCCTCGGCGTGCTGCTCGAGACGGCAAATGCAGGCGCGATCCCAAAGGGCGTGGCGATACTCGGTTCGGCCCTGGTGATCGCGTCACTCGCCGGAATTGCTCTCGGATTCGGCAAGAATCAACCCTCGACCTGACGGCCCGCAAAATAAGCCTCCGCAAGCCACTTGCGAGAGGCCGAAGAGACGTTTGCGAGGGTGCCATTTTGTATCGGCCTGAAATGACCTCCGTGGTTTATTTTCAATAGGTTACGGCGATTTGTGCGTGTGTTCGTGTCTCGACCTGAAATCTGGGGTTTTGGGTAGTTAACCTTGGCATTTTCCTTTGCGTGACCGGAGGCGTCATTGGCAATTTCCCGGCTTAGGCTAGCAGCAGAAAACGGCGGACACCAGATTACGGATCGGGGAACTACCTAGAAGGCCGGCGCATCTGCCGCCGGAACATCCGCAAGCACTTCCGGTAGGTCGGCGGCGAATCGAAGTCCGTCCAAATGGCCACATCGCGAACCGGCACGTAGCAAATCCGCCGATCATCGCGATAAACGACTTCCCGCGCGGTTCGCGCCTTCCGCAGTTCGCCGCGCAGCTCGCCGGCGCAAAGTATCGGATGGCCCGCGCGCTTCCCTTTTCGCGGCATCACGATTTGCTGCCCGCGTGAGCGCTTCAGGAACGCGCGAGCCAGCCGCGAAACCAGCGCCGCCGTGAGCAGCGGCTGGTCGACGGGATACAGCAGAAACGAGGCGTCACGCGGCACAAGCCGCAAGCCGGTCAAAAGCGAACTAACCTGCCCCTTGCGCCAAGCGCGATTGACTACCACCCGTGCGTGGCGCGGGACATGCGGCCGAATGGCCGCCGCCCTGTGCCCGAGCACAACAATCGGCCTCTCGAGCCCCGCGCAGCTTTCCACGGCGAGTTCCAGCGCAGTCCGGCCGTCGAATTGCGCCAATGGTTTCGGAAATCCAAGATGGCTCGAGTCGCCGCCGGCAAGTATGATGGGGAAAATTCGAGTTCGCGTCATGAACAGGCCAACGGACTATAAGGCAGCGTCGCGCGCGCGGCAAAGCAATTTCAGAATTCGTGGCGAAAGCAAAAGGATGTCTCCGATCTGGAAATCTGAATTTCAAACTCGAAATTCCTTAATGCCAGTTGCTCCGCCGCCTCAGACGATTTAGAATCGGCACCGCTAAACAAGGATTAGCTTCCGCAGTAGCTCGCCCGACACGGAAGCAGGAAAACAGAAAAACCGTGTACCCAAACGCATTTCGTTACTATCGGCCCGCAACACTCGAAGAAGCCTCCTCAATCCTGGCGGAACTCGGCGAAGACGCCAAAGCGCTGGCCGGAGGCCAGAGCCTGATTCCGCTGATGAAGCTGCGTCTTTCCGCGCCGTCATCGCTCGTGGATTTGAACTTCATCCCCGGCCTCGCGTACATCGAGCGGCGTAACGGCTCGCTGCATCTCGGCGCCATGGCGCGCCATGCCGATATCGAGAATTCCGCCGCCGCCAGCAAAATTCCCATCTTGCACGATTGCGCCGCGGGAATCGCCGACGTGCAAGTAAGGAATCGCGGCACGATCGGCGGCTCCGTCGCAGAAGCCGACCCGAGCGGCGACTGGGGCGCGGTTCTTCTTACCCTCGACACCGAAGTTCACACCGTCGGACCGAATGGCGCGCGCACGATCGCGCTGCCCGATTTTATCACCGACGCTTACACCTCCGTTCTCGCCCCCGGCGAACTCGTGAAGGAAATCACAGTGAAAGCACCGCCGAAAAGCAGCGGCGGCGCTTTCGTCGCCTTCAAGCGCTGTGCGCCGGTCTATGCCTCGGCCAGCGCCGCCGCCGGCATCACTCTCGGCGATCGCGACACTTGCAAAGATGCACGCATCATTCTCGGATGCGTCGGCCTCACATCAATTCGCGCCGCCGAAGCCGAAGCCGCGCTGCGCGGCCAGAAGCTCACGCCCAAATCCATCGAAGCCGCTGCCGACGCGGCCATGGCCGCCGCCGATCCTCAAGCCGACATGCGCGGCTCGGCCGGATACAAACGAATTCTCGTGCGCGCGCTCGTAAAACGCGCCATTGATATCGCCGCGCGGCGCGCCCGCGGAGAACACGTGGAGGCCAGTCACGAATATGCGGGAAGGATTTAATCGCGTTCCCATTGAAGTGCGCGTGAACGGCAAGCTCTACGAGCGCACCGTCGAGCCGCGCATGCTGCTGGTCGAGTTGCTCCGCGAAGAGCTGGACCTCTGCGGCACGCACGTCGGCTGCGACACTACTTACTGTGGCGCTTGCACCGTCCTGCTGAACGGCGCGGCGGTGAAATCCTGCACCATGTTCGCGTTTCAAGCGCACAACGCCGAGATTTCCACCGTCGAAGGCCTCGCCCACGGGGATGAGCTTCATCCTATACAAAAAGCCTTCGCCGAAAATCACGGCCTGCAATGCGGCTATTGCACTCCCGGCTTTTTGATGTCCACGGTGCAATTGCTCTCGCGCAAGCCGCACCCGACTGAAAAGGAAATCCGCAAAGCCATTGCCGGAAACACATGCCGCTGCACCGGCTACCAGAACATTCTGAAGGCGATTCGCGCGGCCGCTAATGCGACTGCAGGCTCCAGTGCCCCGAAGTGAGGTGCCATGAAGATTGAATTCGGAGGAGATTTCATCGTCCCGCGCACGCAGGACGAGGTGTACGACTTCCTCGTCGATCCCGAACGCTTTTGCTTGCTGCTGCCCGACTATCAAAGCATGACCAAGCACGACGCCAAAAATTTCAGCGTGAATCTGCGCGTGGGCATTTCGCACATCCGCGGAAACGCCGTGGTGAAAATGACGCTCGCGGAAGAAAATCCCATTAGCCACGCCCGCTATGAAGGCAAGGGCGATGTCCCCAGCGGAACAGCGACATTGGTCGCCGGATTTCAACTCGAACCAAACGGCTCCGGCACCAAAGTGATTTGGAAAGGCGAATCGCAGATTGCCGGGCGGCTCCCCTCGCTCGCCGGCGGATTGCTCCAGCCGCTGGCCAAGAAGAATATTCAGAAAATGATTGACGCGCTGCAAAAGGCGCTGTCGTAACGCACTGGGATGAGGGACTCAGGAAGAGGTAGATGCGAGTGAAGAAAAAGGCCCAAGAGACGCGACCTCCGCGCAGCCCCGCCACAAAGGCCGGCAAGAACGGCCACATGCCGCCCGGCAAATATGTGAACCAGCCGATCAAGCGCCGCGAAGAAACCCGGCTGGTTCAAGGCAAGGGCAGCTTCGTCGACGACAAGAAATTCCTTGGCATGGTCTACATGAAAATGGTGCGTTCGCCCTACGCGCACGCGCGCATCACGCGCTTCGATGTCTCGCGCGCCGAAGCTGCCGAAGGCGTTCTCTGCACACTGACGGGAAAAGAAGTCGCTTCACTCACGAAGCCGTTCATCGAAATCGCCCCTGGCGTTGGCCAGACCATCGAAGATTACGCCATGCCCAGCGACAAGGTTCGCTTCCAGGGCGAGCCGGTCGCCGCCGTAATCGCCGAAACGCGTTTCGCTGCCGAAGATGCCGCCGATCTCGTCGAGGTGGACTACGACATTCTTCCGCCCGTCCTCACCGCCGAAGATGGCCTCGCCAACGAATCCATCCTTCACGAAAAAGCCGGCACGAATGTCATCTACCACGATGTCTTCGAATTTGGCGACATCGAGAAAGCCTTCAAGCAGGCCGCCCACGTAGTGAAAATCGGCCGCATGCATTTCCATCGCTTCTCCAGCACTCCGCTCGAGAACAACGCCATCATCGGCACGTGGGACCCCAAGGAAAATCGCATCAGCTATTGGTCGAACAATTCCTTCCCCGCTTTCGCCGCGCAATTTCTTTCCTCCGCGCTCGGCGTGGGCATCGACCAGATTCACATGCAGAGCATCGACATCGGCGGCGGCTTCGGCATTAAAATCACCAACTATCCCTACATGGCTCTCTGCGCCCTGGCCTCGCGCAAAATCGGCGGGCGTCCCGTGAAATGGACCGAGACGCGCTCCGAGCACATGCTAGCCAGTGCCCATGGCAACGAACGCACATTTTTCGACACGCGCGTAGCTCTCGACAAGAATGGCGTCATCACCGCCATCGATTCCCGCCACGTCGACGATTGCGGCGCTTTCCCGCGCTACGAGCCGGCCGGCTGCGTGATTTGGGCGCAGGTTCTACCCGGTGCGTATCGCTTCAAGAATGCCCGCTTCGATTTCTCGCAAATTGTCTCCAACAAATGCCCCGTCGGCCCCAATCGCGGTTATTCGCGCATGCAGCATCTCTGGTTTCTAGAGCGCGTCGTCGACATTTGCGCCCACAAGCTCGGCTTGCCCGCCGACGAATTCCGCACGCGCAATTACATCCGTAAAAATGAATTCCCGTACACCACGCCAAACGGCTGCATTTACGATTCCGGCGACTACGCCCGTATGCTAGATGTCGCGAAAAAACTAATCGGCTGGGACAAGTGGGTCAAGGAGCGCGAAAAAGCCCGCAAGGAAGGCCGCTATCTGGGCGTTGGCATCGGCACCACGCTCGATTCCGGCACAAACAATTTCGGCCAGGTGCAAATCATAAATCCCTACGCGCCATTCTCCGGCCAATCGAAAGCCGCGCTCGCCAAGCTCGATATTTACGGCGAAGTGGTCGTAAGCCTCGGCTCGGTTCCGCAGGGGCAGGGCCATGAGACTATCGCTTCGCAGATCGTCGCGGAATCTTTGAATATTCCGCCCGAGATGGTGAAAGTTCGCCCCGGCTTCGATAGCGAGCAAAATGTTTACACCGGCCACACCGGCACCTACGCCAGCCAATTTGCGGTCACCGGCGCCTCGGCGATTCACGGTGCCGTCGAACAACTGAAATCCGAAATGGCCCGCGTGGCCGCGTTCGCGCTGAAAACCAAAGAGAAGAACCTGGAATTCGGCGTCGGCGAACAAGGCCCGGAAGTCCGCGTTCGCGGCACGAAGAAATCGATCAATTACTGGGGATTAGCCAATCTAGTCTTCGTCAACAACGCATCCCTACCGATGGAGATGGCTGACGTCACTCTGAACTGCCGCTACGTCTATCGCGCTCCGTTCAAACTTCCCGACATCAAGCGTAAATATGGCAATCTAACGCTCACCTACGCCGCGCAGCTGCACATCGCCGTAATCGAAATCGATCGCGAGACATTCCAGCCAAAAATTCTCGCCTACGCGGCTGTAGATGATTGTGGCCGCGCCATCAATCCGATGATCGTCGAAGGCCAAGTCCACGGCGCGGCAGCTCACGGCATCGGCGCTGCGCTCATGGAAAATTGCGTTTACGACGCGGAAGGCACGATGCTCACCAGCACTTACAGCGACTACACGCCGATCACCGTGATGAACATGCCCGATCTGCTCTACGGCCATATCGAATCGCCGTCGCCCTTCAGCTACAACGGCGCGAAGGGCATGGGCGAAGGCGGCGCCGCGCCTGTGCACACCGTCAGCGCCGCGTTGCAGGATGCGCTCGAGGGCACGGGCATCATCATTTCAGATTCGCACAATAACGCGGAAACTATTTTCCAGGCGCTGCACGAGCACCAGGCCAGCACCCCCGTCGAAGTTGAGACGCGGGCGGCCGCAAAATGATCGCGCGCGTTATACGCGAGCGGGAATTCGGTCGTAGGGGCGGGGGCCAATCGCTGTGCGATTGCAAGTGCAATCGACCCGCCCTCTTCGTGCAATCAACGCGCCACGAAGAGAATCGGCGGCCGTGCTCCTCGGAATAATTCCCCACACATGCCACCTCGAATCGGAATCATCGGATGCGGCTCAATCGGAAGTCTCTACGCCGCGCATTTGGCGCGCGTCGCGGAGGTGCACGCGTTCGTCCGCCGCCCCGAACATGCGCGCGCGCTCAATGAACACAGCCTGCGCGTTACCGGCACGCACACTTTCGAAGCCAGGATTCACGCCACCACAAATCCGGCGGAATTTCCGGACTGCGATCTGGGCATCGTGAGCTGCAAAGCCACCCAGACCGAGGAAGCTCTGGCGCCGGTGGCCAGCAAATTTCGCAGCGGCGCAGTTCTCTCCGCGCAAAATGGCCTGGGCTGCGAAGAAATCATCGCCGATCTCACCAAGAGCAAAGTCATTCGCGGCACTACGTTCATGAGCGGCACGCGCCACAGCGACACTCACGTGCAATACGAACTCGACACCGAAACGTGGATGGGCCCCTTCGAGCCGACCAACACGCCCTTCTCGATCGTGAAGACAGCCGCCGACTGGATCATCGCGTCCGGTCTGAAAGCGGTTGCCCTCCAAGACGCCAGGCCTGCGCAATGGTCGAAGCTAATTTTCAACTCCTCGGTCAATTCCGTATCCGCGCTTACCGAGTTGCCTCACTCCGCACATTTCGCGCAGGAAGACAAATTCGCCGACCTGGGCCACTTGCTCCACGCGCTGATCAACGAAGGCAAAGACGTAGCCAAGGCCCTCGGCATCACGCTCCACGAAGATCCCTGGGAGATGAACAAAATCGGCGCGCGCACCGATCATCCGCCCTCGATGCTCTACGATATTCGCCATCATCTGCGCACCGAAATCGATTTTCTCGGCGGCGCTATAGCCCGCGAAGCCGCGCGCATCAATCATCCGGCTCCGCTGCACACCGCTCTCTACCGCCTTATCCGCGGCAAAGAAGATTCCTGGACATTCAATCCGAAAGGGCACGTGGCGACGTAACGCGCCGAACTATGTCCTACCCACTCGATCACGAAAAATGGACGCGCCTCCGCCGCGCCATGTCCGAAAAAGATCTCGACGCCGTAATCGTCCGCGCCCCCGACAACATTCTCTACCTCACCAACTACTGGACGATGAAAGGCTACGAAATCGCAATCTTTCCGTGCGAAGGCGAGCCCACGCTCGTCGTCCTCGAGCCGCAATTCCGCGAAGCCCAGCGCACCGCCTGGAACAAAGACGTCCGCTCGTTCAATTTCTATCACCCCTCCGATCCGCGCCCGCCCACCGCGCGTTCCCTTGACGCAGCGCTAGAAGTCCTGCGCGAGAAAAAACTCACCGGCCGAATCGCCGTCGAGCTGAATCAAGGCTCGCAAATCTGCGATCGCATGGTGGGCGAGCCCACGGTTTACACGCAGGGCTATTTCGACGCCTTCCGCAAAGCAGCGAAAGAAGTCACCGACGCCGCCCCGCTCCTCGCCGAACTGCGCATGATCAAGACTCCGCAAGAAATCGAGCGCATGCGCATCGCCAACGACCTGGCTGCCATCGGCATGGCCTACGCCCGCAAAAATATCCGCCCCGGCATGAAAGAAAGTGAAGTGGCCGCGATGATTGAAGGCCACATTCACTCCGTCGGCGTCGGCTATCAAGGCAAAATCGCCATGGCACGCGCTTTCACTCTCGTCTGGTCCGGCAAAGGCATCGCCACTTTCACCGCGACGAGCGATCGCCCCGTTCAAGAGCATGAACCCACGCTGGTAGAAATCTGGGTTTGCGCCGACGGCTACTGGACCGACCTGACCAAGAATATTTGCCCCGGAACGCTCACTCCCGAATACAATCGTCTGCTCGATTTGCTGCTCAAGATTTTTGGCGAGGCTATAGGCATAGTGCGCGATGGCGCCCCGCTCGGTGAAATCGATCGCATCATTCGCGCCCGCATCGACGAAGCCGGCTACAAAGGACAGCCGTCGCATCCGGTCGCACACGGCGTAGGCGCCCGCGCGCACGAGCCGCCGTACTCGCACAAAGCAGCTCCGGGCATGATGAAACAAAATATGGTGCTAGCCATCGAGCCGGGAATTTATTGGGAAGGCGGAGGCGGCCTGCGCCTGGAAGACAATTTTCTGGTAACAGCGGACGGCAGCGAAAAGCTCTGCACCGATCCCGACGATTTCAGAATTTAACTCGATGCCAAGACTCAAACTGGCGCGTCAATCAGCAAGAGCTGTTCGTAGGGGCGGGGCTTGCTCCGCCCTCTTACTTTCGCGCGGCTTTACCCTACGAACCACCGCAACAAGCAATTGCTGTCATCCTGAGGCCCGCCTTTGGCCTAAGGATCTAAGCGTCACCGCAAGATTCGGAGGCCGCTTTGCCGATTGATCCCGCCCTCGCTCAAAAAATCACCGCGCAAGTCCGCGAAGAAGAAATCGTCGCGATGGCCACGGACGTCGTGAACATCCCGAGTCCAACAGGCGAGGAACTCGCGATGGGCCAGTACATGCGCCGCGCCCTCGAAGAAGCGGGCCTGCAAGTCACCTGGCAGGAAGTCGAAGAAGGTCGCGCCAACGTCATCGGCCGCCTCGAAGGCGCGGGCACCGGCAAAAATCTAATGTTCAACGGCCACATGGACACTTCCAACACAGGCCGCGAAACTTATCTCACCGGCGCAGGCTACAAGCCGCATGCCATCCTGAGAAACGGCATGATCTACGGCCTCGGCATTTACAACATGAAAGGCGCGCTGGTCTGTTACACGCAAGCGGTGAAAGCTTTGCAGCGCGCCGGAGTCAAGCTCGATGGCGACGTGCTTATCGCCGCAGTCGTGGGCGAAATCGAAAAAACGCAGTGGAGCGATGAATTCGTCGGCAAGGAATATCGCGGCTATGGCGCAGGCACGCACTACATGGTGAATCACGGCGTACTGCCCGATATGTGCATCCTCGGCGAGCCTACCGACATGCAAATTATTCTCGCGCATTACGGCTCGGTCTGGGTGCGCATCGGCGTGCGCGGCAATTACGTGCACACCGCCTTCGCCGTCGGCAAGCAGAAGGAAAGCTCCATCCGCCGCATGCACGAAGTTCTCGATGAAATCTACAAATGGATTCCGACTTTCGAATCGCAAGCGACGTATGAGGGCAAGCCGGGCATAGTCAACATCGGCTGCATCCGCGGCGGCTATCCCTGGCGCGCCAGCCGCACTCCCGATCGCACAGATGTCTTCCTCGATCTCCGCGTTCCGCCGAATATGCCGCTAGCCACAGCCCGCCGCGCCGCGAAGCAGCTCTATCTCGATTTGCAGAAAAAGTTTCCGGCCTATGGCCTGGATTTCGAAACTTACATATCGGTTCCCGGCGCGCAAATCGACGCCAATCACGAGCTGGTAAAAACAATCGACGCCGCCCACACGAAAATCATGGGCACAGCGCCAAAGCGCGACACCGTCTTATGGTGCAGCGACGCATCGGTAATGACGCGCTTCGGCATAGAGACGGTGAACTATGGCCCCTCCAGCGGCCCGCGCGACACCGAAGGCGAAAAAGTAGCCGTAGCAACATTCGTGAACATCACCAAGATTTACGCGCTGGCAATAGCAGAAATCTGCGGCGTCCGTTCGTGACTAGCGCTTTGCGAAAGGCTGTCATCCTGAGGCCGGTTTTTGGCCTCAGGATCTAACCGTCAAAGCATCAACATCGATCCATGCACCACTCCAAGGAGCATCATTGGTCACCCAATCCGAAATCGCTCGCCGCTACAAAAACACGCGCGAGGCCATGTCCAAAGAAAACCTCGACGCGCTGATCGTCTGCGGCAATGAATACACCGGCTTCGAAGGCGCCATCCGCTACGTCTCCGGCTTCGAAATCGTGCACCGCTACGTCTACGCCGTGATTCCGATCGAAGGCGATCTCACTCTCGTGTTCCCTGCCGAAGCCCGCTGGATCGGTGACAAAAGCAAGCCGTGGGTCCGCCAGCACATTTGGGCCGACATCCCCGGCAAATGGATCAACGAGCACGCCGCATCAAAAAAATGGAAGCGCGTGGGCGTCTATGGCCTCGACGCGGTAATGGCCGTCCGCGATTATCGCGAACTCACCAAGGGCGCGTATGAAATCATTAATTTCGATCGCGCTTTCGACATGGCCCGCGCCATCAAGAGCGAAGAAGAACTCGCCGGCATCCGCCACAGCATGAAAATTATCGAAGACGGCTTCTGGGCCATGCTTGCGAAATACGCTCCGGGGAAAACGGAAGCGGAAGTCATGGCCCCCGCCGTAGATAAATTCTTCGCCGGAGGCGCGGGCCTCCAGATGATGAATATCGTTCTCTCCGGCACCAACGGCTCGGCCGAGGCCATGTTCAAAGTTCCGCGCGATCGCAAAGTCAACGCCGACGATCTGCTCCTCTATTCCCTAGAAATCGCCGGCCCCGAAGGCTACTGGGTGGAATTTTCGCGCCCGCTGATTCAGGGAAACATCAGCGCCACTACGAAGAAGATGGCCGATGTTTATCCCGAAGCGCTGGAAGCGTCGCGAGTGCTGATGCGCGAGGGGGAGCCCATCAAGAATGTCCACAAGGCCTCCGCCGATATTTTCGCCAAGCAAGGCTTCGCGCTCGGCCATCTCTCCGGCCATTCCATCGGCATGACCATGATCGAGCACCCTGCCATCGGCGCGAATTCCGAAACTCTGTTGCGCGAGAACATGATTTTCTCGTTCCATCCGCAGGTTGTGGATCAGGATGGCAAAGTCTGCCTCTACACACAGGACACCTATCGCGTCGGCAAAAAAGAAGGCGAGAATCTCGCCAACGTGGATTGGAAATTCTATTCCGGCGCGGAAAAGCCGCGATGAGGACGCGATGAAGATCTGCATCGTCGGCTGCGGCGCAATCGGAAGCATTTTCGGCGCGCATCTAGCCCGCGTGGAAGGCGTCGAAGTTCATGCATACGACGTCTCGCAAGGCCACGTGGACGCCATCAATCGCAACGGCCTGCGCATTTCTGGCGCCGCGGAATTCACGGCTCGCTTGCACGCTACGACTGACGCGAAGCAAATTCCGCCGTGCGACTACGGCATCGTGGCCACAAAAAGCACGCACACGCGGCCGGCGATCACGCAAACGGCGCACGTTTTCGCGCAAAATGGCGCGGTCTGCTCGGTGCAGAACGGCGTCGGCAATGAAGAAATCATCGCCGAGCAAGTGAAGCTCGTCATTCGCGGCACCACGTTTCCCGCCGGCCACATCATCGAGCCGGGAGTGGTCGGATTCGACATCAAAGGCGATACGTGGATTGGCCCGTTCGAGCCGACGAAGACGCCGATGGCGCGCGTGAACGAGCTCGCCGCAGCGCTGAACAAGTCAGGCTTGAACGTGATCCCGCTCGAAGACGCGCGCGGCGCGCAATGGACCAAGCTGATTTTCAACGCTTCGACGAATCCTGTCGGCGCGCTGACGCTTCTGCATCATGGCGCGGCAACGCGTCTTCCCGCCACCGGCCAGCTTTTCAACGACTTGATCGCCGAAGGCGAAGCCGTCGCGAAAGCCATGCGCATTACCCTACACGGCGATCCGCGCGCGTTGGTGCAAAAAGGCGCGAACGCACCCGGCAAGCACAATGCCAGCATGTTGCAGGACGTTCTTGCCAAGCGCATCACCGAAGTGGATTTCATGAATGGCGCGATCGTGAAGTGGGGCGAGCAAGTAAACGTGCCGACGCCGCTCAACAAAGCGATGTGGGCGCTGATCAAAGGTCTCGAACATTCCTGGACGAATCCGTAATCGAGGGCTCTGTCAGGGCACGGCTTCAGCCGTGCCGAAAGCACCGCAAAAGCAACACGGCTTTAGCCGCTGAGGTCTTGTTTTCGGGCATTCAATTTCATCACCAAAAAGGATCAACCAAATGGCCGTTCCGTTCCGCATTGGCGTTTTGCAGTTGAGCATGGAGCCTGTGGCCGAGACCGTGGCGATGGCGCAAGCCTGCGAGCGCGCCGGCTTTGACGCGTTCTGGCTCGCCGAAGCGTACCCGTGGTGGCGCAAACATTCTTACGAGGCGCGATCTTCGACGGCGATCACCGCCATCGTCGCGCACGAAACGAAAAAGATTCCCATCGGCTGGGGCATCATTTCTCCCTACACCCGCAATCCCGTGCAAATCGCAATGGAAGCGCGCGTGCTGCAGGATGTCGCCAGCCCCGGGCGATTTTTTCTCGGCCTCGGCGCGTCGAAGATTTTCATGAAAGAAGTCGGCGAAGGTGAGAAGGGCGAGAAGAGCGCCGGCCCGGCGACGGTGATGAAGGAATCCATCGATATCGTCCGCGGCGTCCTCGGCGGCCAGCAATTCGACTACGAGGGCCAGGTTTTCGATGCCCATGTCCCGCCGCTCAAATCTGACGCGCACTCGCCCCGCGGCATTCCGCCGATTTACATCGGCGCGACCGGGCCGGTGCTGCAGCGCATGGGCGGCAGCATCGCGGAGGGATTGCTCACCGCCAGCATCACCACGCCCGATTTCATCCGCTACTCGCGCGCGATGATGGAGGAAGGCTGCCGCAAAGCCGGAAAAGATCCGGCCAACAACGATCTCGGCGGCGTGATCGTCGGAAGCATCGGCAAGGATCCCAAGCGGGCGAAAGAAGGCGCGCGCGAAATGGCCGCGATGTATCTGGCCAACAAAGTGCAAAACATTCGCGGCTCGGCTGATGTGCTGCTGCAAAGGGCGGGCCTCACATTCGACGAAATTCGGCCCATCGCGGACGCCATGGAATCCGGCGGCCGCAAAGCCGCCGCGAAAGCGGTGACTGACGCAGTGCTCGAAAAAGTCTGCCCGATCGCCGGAACGCCGGATGAGTGTATTCACCGCATCGAGCAGTACCGCGAGGCCGGGTGCACGCACATCCTGCTCGAAGTTTGGGGCGACGACAGGCTCGAGCAAGCGAAGCTTTTCGGCGATGCTGTGATTCCGCATTTTCATCGGTAATAATTTTGGGGGTTGGTAGCGCCGGCGTCCCTGCCGGCATCCGACGACTACGAAAGCCGCCGACGGCGGAAACAGTGCGCGGCCTCACGCTTGCGAAAAGTCGAGATCTTTTGTTCGACTTTGCGCCGCGCTGGTTTTTGAAATGTGGCGCGGTGTTTAATCGTAAGATGCCGGCGGGGACGCCGGCGCTATCCGCAGATTTCTTTCACCAGTTCGCGGAATTCTTCGTCGGTTAGCAGGCCCCGCTTTTCGATTCCTTTTTGTTTTACTGCCGCCAGGACTTTGGGGCGCTGGGATTCGGAGACATCCAGGCCTAGTTCGCGGCTCTTGATGGCTATGCTGTCCAGGCCGCTTTTCTTGCCGAGGACTATTTCGCGGCGGGCTTGCACTATTTCCGCGCTGAACGGCTCGATGGCCTCGGGGATGTGGAATTGGCTGGCTACGGCGCCACTTTCGCGCATGAAAAGATTTTCGCCTACCACCGGCTTCCACGGTTCGAGTTCGTAGCCGCTAGCGCGACGGACATGGCGCGAGACGTCGCGGATTTTGTCGAGCTTCAGCTCGGTGGGCACGCCGTAGACGCCTTCGAGCGCCATCGCAACTTCGCCGATATCGGCGTTGCCGGCGCGCTCGCCCATGCCGTTGATTGTGCCTTGAATCCAGCTTGCTCCTGCGCGGACCGCGGCTACGGCGCAGGCTGTAGCCAGGCCGAAATCATTGTGACCGTGAAAGTGAACTGGGATCGAATCGCCTAGCCACGCGCGGACTTTGGCTACCAGAAATTCGACGGCTTCGGGGCCGCATGCGCCGATCGTATCGACTACTACTGCTTCGTCGGCGCCTGCATCGATTGCTGCGCGATAGAGTTTTTCTAGGTGCGGGAGTTCGGCGCGCGTGCCGTCGACCGGGAAGAAGGCGACTTTCAGGCCGTGCTGCTTTGCGTGCTTCACGGCTCCTACGGCGCGGCGGATGGATTCTTCGGCGGTGATGCCGTAGGCGCGGAGCTTGATTTCGCTCGACGGAATTTCGATCACTGAGGCGCGGGCGCCCAGGCGAATCACCGCGTCGAGATCTTCTTGCACGGCGCGGGCGAAACCCCAGATTTCGGCGCGCAGGCCTGCTTTGCAGACGAGGCCGAAGGCTTCGGCGTCATCGGCGGAGACGCGCGGGAAGCCGGCTTCGATGCGACTGATGCCGAGGGAATCGAGGAGGCGCGCGATTTCGAGTTTTTGCTGCGGATCGAGAGCGACGCCGACGGTTTGCTCGCCGTCGCGCAGCGTCGTGTCGTAGAAACGCACGGGACCTTTGCGCGCGGCGCTCGGGCCGATTTTCGCCGGCGCGTTCAGCTTGCTCACCCAGAATTGATGGCCGTTGTCGGTGCTCATCTCGCTCAGCCCGCTTTTGCTGCTTTTTTGCCGTAATACTGCTCCCAGGAAACTACCGGATTGCGGAGGACGCCGATTTTTTCGATTTCGCATTCGATGGTGTCGCCGGGCTTAAGGTAGAGCGATTTGGGATCGTCGCTGAAGGCGGCTACGCCTGAGACTGTGCCGGTGGAGAGGACGTCGCCGGCGCTGTAGCCCATGGCGGAATAGTGGGCGATGATTTCTGGAATTTTGACCGACATTTTTTTGGAGTGCGATTGCTGGCGGATTTTGCCGTTGACGCGCAGCTCCATGGCGAGATTGTGGGGATCGGGAATTTCGTCGGCGGTGACGATCCACGGGCCCAGCGGGCAGAAGGAATCGATGGCTTTGCAGAAGCTGAAGACGCCGGATTTCATTTCGTTGCGCTGGATGTCGCGGGCGGTGACGTCGTTGAAGATTACGTAGCCGCCGATGTACTTGGCAGCGTCTTCGGTGGAGAAATGGCGGCCGGATTTTTTAATGACGACGGCTAGCTCGAGTTCGTAATCGAGTTCCTGGGTGAGATGCTCGGGATAGATGATCGGCTCTTCGTGGCCGATGATGGCGTCCACGTTTTGGAAGAAGACGATCCAGGGCATCACCGGATGCGAGAAGCCGGCTTTGACGGCTTCTTCGTGATGCTCGCGGAAATTGCCGGCGGTGTGGAAGAATTTTTTGGGAGCGATGGGGGCTTTGATTTTTATGTCGGACGGTTCGTAGATTATTTTTTCGCCGGAGGGACCTTTGGTTTCGGGGCCGCGATCGGTGACGTGCTTGACGGCGGCGCGGGCGGCGTCGAGGCTTTTGTCGCCACCTTCGAAGAGGGCGCGCATGTCGGCGGGGACGCGGGCGTCGGCGAGGCGATAGTAGGCGGGTTCGTTTTCTACATCGCGGAGGTAGAGGGCGTAGGCGAGATTTAGATCCACGATGCGCAGGCCTGAGCCGTAGGCGCCTATGCGTTTGCGATTCGGGGTGGGTTCAAAGGTTACGAGTCGCATGGATTGAGCGAGTCCTCCGTGGTGGGGATGCTGAGCCGCGGGTGCGGCTGGCGATTAATAACGTCGTATTTGAGTCACGAATTCTCAAATTCTAACCGAAACAAGGGTTCAATTAAAAACTCCTCTAAGTTGTTGAAAACAAAGGGTAGCGATACGTTCTAACCGAAACACTTTTTGAAAGGTCGTTGTTTCGATCCTAGCCGCCGGGGGGCCGACTCCTTGGTCGCGATCGGGCCCTTGGCGCGACTGGGCGGCGTTGAGTTTCGTTCGAGTTTTTGGTTGCGCGTTCATAGTGCTCTTTTAACGCTAGCACGATCGCTGGGGAATTCAAGGGGTGGGTGCTGTGGAATCGGGAACGGGCAGAGGATTACCGCAGAGACGCTGAGGGCGCGGAGGGGGAGGAGACGAAGATCGCGGAGAAGGAAATTTCAAATTTCAGATTTGAAATTTCAGATGGAAGAGAAGAAGGCGTTGGGCAACTTGTTCTTCCGCAGGTGTTCGGAGATTTGATTTGGCAGCGTGGCCGTCGGAGGGCGCGGCAAGCGACGCCCCTACGAAAGGGCCGTAGCGTCGAGAGGCGGTTGACCGCTCGCGGCTGGTGAATCGCTATTGAGCGGATGAGGGTTCGGGTAGACTTGGCGGCGGTTTGGTGGAGGGTCGGGTGGAACGTGAGCGAAATCATGCTGGGGTGGCGTTGGCGATTTTGTTTGCGATTAATCTTTTGAATTTTTTTGACCGGAATTTGTTTGGGGCGCTTGCTGAGCCGATAAAGAAGGAATGGTCGCTTAGCGACGCGCGAGTGGGATGGTTGGCTTTCGCATTTATCGTGCTTTATGCGTTGGCGGGATTGCCGTTGGGCAGGCTTTCGGACCGGGGGAAGCGGCCGCGGATACTTGCGATTGGCGTGACGGTTTGGAGTCTGTTCACGGCCGCGTCGGGAATTGCCTGGAGTTATGCGGCGCTGTTTGCCGCGCGGTTGGGCGTGGGGATTGGAGAGGCGAGTTGCGCACCGGCATCGAATTCGTTGATTGGAGATTATTATCCGGCGATCAAGCGGGCGCGGGTGCTGGCGATTTTTATGCTGGGATTGCCGCTGGGGAATTTTCTATCGTCGTATTTCGGCGGTCATGTGGCGGCGGCGTACGGCTGGCGGATGGCTTGCTACATTGCGTGCTTGCCGGGATTGCTGTTGGCGCTGCTGGCGTTGCTGATTGCAGAGCCTGCGCGGGGCGGAGCGGAGACCTCGAGGCATGCCGGGCGGGCACATGAAGGATCGGCGTTTTGGTGCGTATTGAGGATACCTACGATGTGGTGGTTGATTGCTTCGGGGGCGCTGCACAACTTTATGATGTACACGATCGGCGTTTTTTTGCCGGGGCTCTTGCAACGGTATCACGGGTTGAATTTGAAGGACGCAAATGGGGTGACTTCGATTGTGTTTGGATTGGTGGGAATTCCGGGAATGTTGATCGGCGGTTGGGTGGCGGATCATGTGGGCAGGCGGAGGGCGAATGGGAGGCTGCTGACGGCGGGGATTGCGATGGTGTGTGCGGCGCCGTGCATGTGGCTGGCGCTGGACGTTCCGGCTCGAAGGATTTTGAGCTTCGGATTGCTGATGGGGACGGGATGTCTGC
Organism: uncultured Acidobacteriota bacterium; assembly: GCA_963812645.1. Lineage (GTDB taxonomy): Bacteria > Acidobacteriota > Terriglobia > Acidiferrales > UBA7541 > Palsa-147. The sequence goes on along the minus strand of CAWEVU010000004.1, from coordinate 959,344 downwards.
TGGCTTATTTTTACTATGGAGCGGTGTATGCGGCGATTCAGGATGTCGTGCAGCCGAGTTTGCGGGCTACGGCGATGGCGATTTATTTTTGCGCGATGTATTTGCTGGGCGGCGCCTTCGGGCCGGTGCTGACGGGGAAATTGAGCGATCACTTTGCGCTGCGGGCGATGGCGACGGCTGGGGGCGGTGCAGTGAATGCTGCGGCACGGGCTACGGGGTTGCACTCTGCGATGTATATCGTACCTTTGTGCGTGTTGGGGGTGGCGGTGGTGCTGTTTGCGGCGGCGGGGACGGTGACGCGGGATATGGGGGAATTGCAGAGTTGGATGGCGGGGCCGGAGGGTGGGGGCGTTGCGAGGCGTTCGACAGGAGTTGTTGGAGGGGCGGCGGAAACGGCTTGATCGGAGTTTGGGCGAATTGAATTGTGGCGCGATGGTGCATGAAGAGGCCCGGCTGAAGCGCGGGCCCTACGTTCGGAGGCGGCGGGGCCGCTCAAAAAATTTAGAGCCAGTGGCGGGCTTCGAAGTGATTCCGACCCGGTCGGGCCGGTGCGTCGAAACATTGTGGCGCTTGTTTCAGGCTTCGAGCGCCGCCGCTGGCTCATGCCGAAGGACCCGTAGCTTATCGTGTCCAGACCCTGAATCCTTCCGAAACATCATTCAGGTCCCAAGGTGGGTGACTCATCTAATCTTGCGATCCCGATGAGCTTCGGAACTACTTCGATCACCGCCTGGATCCTTCAACCGGGCTAGTTGTAACGCGGAATAACGGTCGAAAGCTGTGGCGGGGGTCACAGGTCGTTGTGGCGAGCGTCACGGACGTCGGCAGAAGGGTGAGGATAGGGTCCGCGGGCGATTGTCGGCTTTGGCTCGTTCTGTGGTCGCAAGATGCCGGCCTGAAAGGGCGGCGCTACAAAAGGCACGGCTTCTTCCGCGGATGATTTGCGTTGTTGTTCACGCGGAGGTCGCCGGATGCCGGCGGGGACGCCCTTCGAGGCTCAGGGTAAACCGGTGGTACTTTGGCGGAGTTGTCTTCTGATAACGCTGCATCGCGGGCTGGATTGACGGGGTCGCGACCGGAAGTTACGCTCGATGCAGAGGGCGTGGGAATGTCTACGGGAACATCGGTGGGGCTTGAACGAGCGGCGCTGCGGCAGTGCGTGCATTGCGGCAGGCAGGTGCCTTCGGATCGCGCGCAGTGCCCCAATTGCCGGGAGGTGCTGCCGGAGGTGCGCGCGGCGCAACAGCAGCCTCAGGGGGAAAAGCGCAGCGAGATTCGGCGGGGATTGCTTTACATGCTGCTGGCGGGAGTGATCCATTACTTCGCCGGCGGGTACAGCGCGATGAATCTTCCGTTTCCGATTAATCCTGTGGTGACGGTTTATTTGTCACCGATGCTTTTTTTGAGCGGATTGGGATTGATCGTGTATGGGTTGTTTACGTGGAAGAAGGTTTGAAGAGTTTGCGTGACAGTGCGGTAAGACGAACCTCAGCGGCTAAAGCCGTGTCGATTTTGCGGCACTTGCGGCACGGCTGAAGCCGTGCCCTGACAAAGCGTCTCAGGTTTCACACAAACTCTACCGCTCCGCCATTCCGCAAAATCCTGCAGGGTCATATTAACTTTCACTCTTGTGTGTAATCAGGACTAGAGATCAACGGACCGGAAGTGGCGCCGCTTTTCGCTGATAGGAGGACCGAAACTTTGCTGTAATTGACAATCGAAGGGTCCTTTGCGATAGTCTCAAAGCGGTTAGAGGAATTTGGGAGTTGCGGCCGCTGATTGGATCTTACCCGGTGGAATATACTTGAGCGACACTAACGTTCTCGTTCACTCCGTGGATCTGGCAGAGCAGAAAGGAGGGGCACTGCTGTCCCTGCCGCGCCAGCGGGCGGGATGGGAATGGATGAGTTTCTTTGTTCACCGTTTGCAGCCGGGCGAGGTCTTGCGCACGCGGACCGACCACGAGGAAGCGGCGTTTGTACTTCTGGGCGGAATTTGCCAGGCCGATTGGGGCAGCGGTGCCAAGAAGATTGGAAAGCGGAAGAATGTGTTTGATGGATTTCCGTATGCGCTGTATTTGCCTGCGGGAAATGGCGCGGTCTTTACGGCGGAGACGACTTGTGAAATTGCGGAGTGCCGGGCGCCGTCGGATGCGCGTTTGGCGCCCAAATTAATCACACCGAGCGAGACGGTCAGCAGTCTGCGGGGCGGAGGAAACGCGTCGCGGCAGATTGTGGACGTGATTACGCCGGCGTTCCCAGCGGATAGGCTTATGGTCATTGAAGTTTATACGCCCGGGGGTAATTGGTCGAGTTACCCGCCGCACAAGCACGACGTGCACAATCCTCCCGGGGAAGTTGATCTTGATGAGATTTATTACTACCGAATCCGCCAGCGCGAGGGATTTGCGCTGCAGCATTTGTATGCCGGACAGAACGCGGCGGAGCAGACGGTGAAGGCGCGGGACGGAGATTGCGTGTTGGTGCGTAGTGGATACCACCCGGTGGTGGCGGGGCCGGGATACGACGTGTACTATCTGAATTTTCTGGCGGGATCGGCGAGAGCGCTCGCGGTGACGGAAGATCGCGAGCATGTGTGGATTCGATCGACGTGGAAAGAGACGGACCCTCGGCTGCCGCTGGTGAGGGAATAGTCGCGCCGGAAAGGGATGGCCCATGAAGATGCCGCGCGGCCGGTGCGATGCTTGGGCGGAAAAACGAATCGCAGAGATTCCGGGGCAGAGCGCGTTTATCAGCGGACCCTTCCGATGCGATGTCGATTATAAACGCTTAGATATTGGAGCCTTGAATCGAGTCTTGCCGGCCGCGGGGCAACTTCGAGAGCAGCGTGGGCTGGCGGGAACGCGGACGAATGCCTTCTACGATGATGGGGGCCCTGCAAAGCCCGCCATGCGTTGGGGAAACGTTTTTTTAGTGCATAGAGGTCAATCCTGTAATAAACAGGTCAGCGGGATCACGCGATTTACAGGGGATACCGCCTTATGACCGTGCGTCTGACCGCGGCTCAAGCCACCATCGCCTACCTGAAGAATCAATTCACCGAGCGGGACGGAAAACAATACCAGTTCTTCGCAGGATGCTTCGGAATTTTCGGGCATGGAAATGTTGCGGGCATCGGACAGGCGCTCGAGCAAGATCCTGGATTGCGGTACTACCTGGTTCGCAACGAACAAGCGATGGTGCATGCGGCCACGGCGTTTGCGAAAGCGAGCTTTCGGTTACGGGCCATGATCTGCACGTCTTCTATCGGGCCTGGAGCGACGAACATGGTTACCGGGGCGGCGACGGCGACCATTAATCGATTGCCGGTGCTGTTGCTTCCCGGCGATATTTTTGCGCGACGCAATGTTGCACCGGTGTTGCAACAGCTGGAATCCGCGGCGACCCAGGACATTTCTGTAAATGATTGCTTCAAGCCAGTTTCGCGATACTGGGATCGGATCGGACGCGCAGAGCAATTGCTGACGTCGCTTCCCGAAGCGATGCGCGTGCTGACTTCGCCGGCGGAGACAGGAGCGGTCACGATCGCGTTTCCTCAAGATGTGCAGGCGGAGGCTTTTGAGTTCCCTGAGGAATTTTTCGCGAAGAAAGTATGGGTGATTGCGCGGAATCGGTGTGACCGGGATCTGATAAAACGCGCTGCCGAATGGGTTCGCGGCGCGAAGAGACCGTTGATTGTGGTCGGCGGAGGCGTGTTGTACTCGGAGGCGTCGGAGGAGCTCGCGAAATTTGCAGAAGCGACGGGAATTCCGGTGTGCGAGACGCAGGCTGGCAAGGGTTCGCTGCCTTTCGATCATCCGCAGCAACTGGGCGCGGTGGGAGTGACGGGTACGCCCGGAGCGAACATCGCGGCGCGGGGAGCGGATTTAATTCTGGGAATCGGGACGCGCTACAGCGATTTCACCAGCGCGTCGAAAACTGCGTTTCAGAATCCGTCTGTGCGATTCGTCAATATAAATGTGGCGGAATTCGACGCGTACAAGCAGGCGGCGCTGCCGTTGATGGGCGATGCACGGACGACAATCGCGGAATTGCGAAGCGCGGTGGAGGGCTACCAAGTCGCAGAAAGCTACCGCAGCGAGATTCGGGATTTCCGCGAGCGTTGGGAAAAGGAAGTGGACCGCATTTATGCGCGTCGCGGGAAGCGGCCGATCACGCAGGGAGAAGTCATCGGAGCCGTGAATAATTTTGCAGAGGCTTCGGCGATTGTGGTGTGCGCGGCGGGCAGCTTGCCGGGAGACTTGCACAAACTTTGGCGGACCAGGCAGGCCGGCGGGTATCACTTGGAATACGGGTATTCGTGCATGGGATACGAGATTGCGGGTGGTCTGGGCGTGAAAATGGCGCGGCCTGAGCGAGACGTGTACGTGCTTATCGGCGATGGATCTTACTTGATGATGGCGCAGGAAATCGTGACGTCAATTCAGGAAGGGATCAAGCTCAACATCGTGTTGCTGGACAACCATGGATTTTCGAGCATTGGCGGACTGAGCCGGGCCTGCGGGAACGAAGGGATGGGTACGAATTACCGATACCGCCGCGGAGAAAAGTACGACGGCGAGAATTTGCCGGTGGATTTTGTGGCCAACGCGGCGAGTTTGGGCGCGTGGACGGTGCGGGCTAACACGATAGAGGAGCTTGCGGCGGCGCTTGATGTGGGGCAGAAACAGGCGCGAACATCCGTTGTGGTTGTGGAGACATCGTACGACGAACGAGTTCCCGGGTACGAATCGTGGTGGGACGTGGCTATCGCGGAAACGTCGGAGCGGGAAGCGGTGAAGGCCGCGCGGAAGGAGTACGAACAGGCGCGGAAGAAGGAACGATTGTTTTTCTAGCTTGGACAGACGCGAGATTAATGCGCGGCGAATTTGAAATTGTGCACGAGGGCGTCAAGAAAGAGGTTCGGTGGAAACGACCGCTGCGAGTGGATCGTCGGGGGCGCCTTCACAAGGTCATCTTAAGCGGGTCCTTAGTCTCTGGGATCTGATCTACTACGGAATTATTCTGACATCGCCGATTGCTGCGGTGCCGCTGTTCGGCGAAGCGCAAGTGCTGTCGCACGGGCACGCGGTGACGACGCTGCTTTTGGCGATGGTGGCGATGTCGGTGACGGCAGTGAGCTTCGGGCGCATGGCGTCCGTTTATCCCTCGGCAGGTTCGGTCTACACCTACATCAGCCGCGGATTGAATCCGAACTTGGGATTCATCGTGGGTTGGGCGATGTTTCTCGAGTATCTGTTTCAGCCGATCCAGAATGCGCTTTATGCGGTGCTGACCGTGCAGCGATTGATGCCGCGGGTTCCCTTCCCTGCGCTGGCGGCAATCGCTATCGGCCTGATCACCATAGTCACGGTGCAAGGCATCAAGTTCACGGCGCGGACGGACGAGGCGCTGCTCGGGTTCATGGTGCTGGTGACGGCCATATTTTTGGTGGAGGCGTTCCGCTACATTATTTTGCACGATCATTTGTCGGGGCTTTTTTCTATGCGGCCGGTGTACAACCCGGAAACGTGGAGCATTCGCGCGGTGGCGGCGGGGACGGGGCTGGCGGCGCTGGTGTTCATCGGGTTTGACGGCGTGTCGATACTGGCGGAGGAAGTGGAGAACCCGAAGCGAAATGTGCTGCTGGCGACGGTGCTGGTGGTGATTTTTACCGGCTTGTTCAGCGGGCTGCAAGTTTATTTGGCGCAGCGGGTGTTGCCGGATTACTTGACGCTGCAGAATCCGGAGACGGCGTTCATGGACGTGGCGAAAGTGGCGAGTGGACAACTGCTGTTTACCGCGTATGGAGTGATGCTGCTGATCTCGAGCATCGCTTGCGGACTTGCGGGGCACGTCGGGGCGGCGCGATTGCTTTACAGCATGGGCCGCGACGATGTGCTTCCCAAGAAAATTTTCGGGCATCTGAGCGTCAAGAAAGGCAATCCGAATTACAACATATGGATCGTGGGCGGGCTGGCGTACGTGGGAGTGCTGACGATACCGTGGGAACATGCTGCGGAAATCGTTACGTTCGGGGCGTTGCTGGCGTTTATGGGCGTGAATATTTCGGCGCTGCGGCATTTCTGGTTTTCGCGGGAGGCGGTGGGGCATAGGAACTTCTTCGTGGATGCCTTTGTGCCGGGGTTTGGGTTTGTGTTTTGCGCGCTCTTGTTGATTAGTCTGCAAACGTGGACGAAATATGCCGGGTTGGCTTGGCTGACTGCGGGATTTTTGTACAACGCTTATAAGACGCGGGGGTTCACGCGGCGGCCGCAATTGATCGATTTTAACGGGCCTTGAGATGCTTGTGCGCGAACCGGCGCAGTTGCTGCTCCGCCGCTATGTGGCGCGCTGAGAACATCGCAATGTTGCAACTCTGAGGAGTCCGCGGTCGGACGACGATTTGATTTCGCAGTTAGGTCGTCGGAGGGCGCGGCAAGCGGCGCCCCTACGGAAGAAAAGGCAACGGCCTGTTGAACTCAGAGTTTCTTCCGGGAATAAGCCGAAGAGGTTATTGCAGATCCTGAATTTGGTTTCCGGTGTTGGCGGGGCCGGTGACCTGGCTGTTTGCGCGCGATGTGCGGCGGGCGAATCCGCAAGATTCGCGAATGCGAAGTTCGGGTTGCAGCTTTGTCACCTTGGCCTTGGTGGTGTCGCCGGAGATGCGGCGGATGAGAAGTTCGGCGGCCTCGATGCCGAGTTCGCGTTTGGGCAATTCCACTGTCGTCAACTTCGGACGGAAAACTCCCAGCCAGGGATAATCGTCAAAACTGATCAATCCGAAATCATCGGGGCACTTCAATCCCATTTCTTCCGCGGCTTTCAGCAATCCGACGGTCATCAAATGATTCGCCACGTAGATGCCATCGGGTTGGTGCGAGAGCAAGGCATGTCCTGCGCGATAACCGGAATCGATGCGGTAGTCACCTTCCACGACTAATTCGGGATCGAGAGGAAGACCCGAGGCCTTTAGCGCATCGTGGAAACCACGCCAGCGCGCGAGGGCGTTGCTCACTTTTCGCGGACCACCAATCAAACCGATGCGTTGCCTGCCTGAACGAGCGAGGTGACACACGGCTTCGTATGCGCCGCGGTAATCGTCGGTGATGACGGCATCTTTGGTCAGCTTCGGATAGGTGCGCATTACCAGAACAAAAGGAATGTTCACTTGTTTGATCATCTGCCGGAGGCCGGGCCGGAAATCTCCACCGGCCTTGGTGAGCAAGATTCCGTCCACACGTTTGGCGAGAAGCAACTCCACCGCGGTTTCTTCTTTGTCGAGGCTGTCGTCGCTGTTGCAGAGCAACAGGTTGTAGCCGTGGCGCTGAGCGGCATCTTCCGCGCCGCGTACCACCATCGGGAAAAATGGGTTGGCGATATCCGGCACGATCATGCCGATGGTGTGAGTGCGCTGGTTGGCGAGGCTGCGGGCAATGAGGTTGGGCCGATAGTTCAGCGCGCGAATCGCGGACTCGACGCGCTTGCGCAGCTTTTCTCTTACGTGGCTTTTGTGATTGACCACGGCGGAGACGGTGAATACGGACACGCGTGCTTCGCGAGCAACGTCGTAGATGCTTGCGGATTTGACCGACTTTTTGGAGGCCAGTTTCTTCACAGAGGATATCCGCCGTTTACGCGCCCGAAAGCGGCCCGCGATTGTTCCCGCAGCAGGTCAATTTAGTGCGCGTGTTGCCGCACTGTAGTCTATGACAAGACTTCGCCCTTTACTCGCAGCGTTGTAAATTGCTTCGAGAATCATCAAATCACGGAGACCTTGCGCACCGTCACATTCGACTGGGACATTCTTTTGGATTGCGGCGGCAAATGCGTCCAGTTCCGGGGCAAATTCGTCTTGAACGGGGAACTTTCGCTCAATCCAGCGCTTACCGATCTTTGCTACCAAGCGCCGCTCTTCGCTGAAGTCAAAGGCGGGCGCCAGCGAAACCCATCCTTTGGTGCCCTGAACGAATACGACTGACGACAGAGCTGCACCGTAGGATGTGCTGCCCTGTAGGATCAGGCCGCTGGGGAACTGCAAGCGGAAGGAGATGCTTTGCTCCACATCGCGGAACGTCGTTGTGTCGCGGGTCCAGGTTTGGGCGCTGACTTCAGCCGGATCTTCGTTGACGAGCCAGCGTGTGGTGTTCACGCAGTAGACGCCCAAATCCATGAGCGGTCCGCCGCCCGCGAGCGTTGGATCGACGAGCCAGGCCAATGAGCGGCCCGGCGTGTAGAGTTCGCTGAATGCGGTATGGATCACGTCAATGCGGCCCAGATCTCCATTCTGAATTAATTGCTTCAAGTAAAGACAGCTGGGCTCGAAGTACTTCCGATATGCGGTCATTAACAGGACGCCGTTGCGATCGCAAGCGTCGACTATCCGCGCGGCCTGTTCGACATTGGCCGCGAGAGGTTTCTCGGACAAAACGTGTTTGCCCGCCGACGCTGCTTGCACCGCATAAGAGGCATGCGCGCCGGGCGGAGTGGCGATATAGACGGCGGAAATATCAGGATTCGCGAGACATTTTGAATAATCTTCGGTGGTGTAGTAAGAGGGAGCGCGGAACTTTCGGGCTACGTTGGCGGCCTCATTCTTATCGCGGCTGACGACTGCGACCAGTTTCGCTTTTTTTGATCGTGCGAAGGCCGGCAGGACGGCTCCGCGCGCGATTGCGCCGAGACCTACTACGGCAAACCCGACCTTTTTCTGCGCGCGCATGTACTTAGCTTTCGCGGTCGGCGCGGCCGAGCCTCTGATTGCGGATGGCCTTATGATCGAGGCCGCGCAGTTCTTCGCCGGACGCGAGGACTTTGAGTATGGCGTCGGCGATGCTGTCCGCGTCCGCTGCGCTTCCGAGGAAAAGATAGTGAGGGAACCAAACGGCTTCGTGATAGGCAGCGCGTTCGGACTCGGGACACGAATACATATTGCGAAGATCGAGGGGCTTTTCGCGGCCCCAGCTCAAAGCCGGAAAATCATTCGGATCGAGCGGAAATAAGGAACTCTTGTACACCGGCTCGTAAAACAGTCCGTCGCAGGGGATCCCTTCGAGTTGCAGCGCGGCGACGAATGCGGCGCGCGGGATGTCTTTGGCTTCCTTCTCGAGATATTTGAAGACGTAACCGTAGGGCGCAAGGCGCGTGATGCGTGGATCGGGTTTCAGCAGGCGGATCGCCGGCGTGGTTTGCATTCGCGTTTCGAAATGCTTCACGTTTTTCTCGCGGAGCGCGGCTTGCTGCGGAAGCCGGTCGAGTTGCGGTTCGAGGACGGCGGCTTGAAGTTCGCTGAGGCGATGATTGTAGCCGATGATGCGATGGTGATACTGGTCCGTGAGGCTGGCGCGGCCCGCGTTGATGTAGCTTTGGACCAGCTCCATACATTCGAGCGTATTGGTTATGACGGCTCCGCCTTCGCCGGACGTGATTAGCTTGCTCGACTGAAAGCTGAAGGCGCCGAGATCGCCCATCGAACCGGCGCCGTGGCCCTTCCACATCGCGCCGTGGGCGTGGGCGCAGTCTTCAATCACTTTCAAGTTGTGCTTTTTGGCGATGCGCAAGATTTCGTCCATGTCCGAGAAGCGCATGCCGAGATGAACCGGGAGGATCGCTTTAGTCTTCGGAGTGATGGCCTGCTCGATCAGTTTGGCATCGAGACAGTAGGTTTCAGGGTCGACGTCCACGAAAACCGGAACGGCATTGAGAAGAAGCACTGGGCCGACGGTTCCTTCCCAGGTGTAGGCGGGAACGATCACTTCATCGCCGGGCTTGATCTCAATCGCTTTCAGGCATGCTTCGATGGCTACGGTGCCGGTGCTGACGCACTGGCCGTATTTCGCGGTTTGGAATGCAGCAAATTTTTTGGCGAAGGAATCGGCGTACTTGCCGGGAAATGGCTGGCCGCCCCATTTCAAACTGGTCAGGACGTCCTCGATGTTTCGGGATTCCTCCTTGGTCAAGATGGGCCACGGTGTGAAGGGTGTTTTTCGAACGGGTTCGCCACCCGTAATCGCCAGTTTTCCCAAGCGCAAGCCTCCTAAGACAAAGTTGGATGGTGTTTCAGGCCACGTCCGGATTAGGAATCAGAATGTCGCGGACGACTGCATCCAGATCGTGGCAGGCAGTGATGAACTGGCGCAGAGTGCGCCGGGTTGGCGCGAACGAATCGAATTCCTCGATGGAGAGGCCGTTTTCCGCATACGCGCGGCGGAAGTCCGCGAATTTCCTGAAGAGTTCATCGACAATTTCCGCGCGAACCGGCTCGTCAATGCGTGAACGCACTTCGATGTCGCTGGCATTGAAGCGAACTTGCCATGAGTGCGGTGGCGAAATGACCATGTCGCCGCCGATGAATTCGCTCCAATGCATGTGGTTGCGGAAGGCTGCGGAAAGCAGGCGGATGCGATAGCCTTTTTCCTGGAAAATTCGATACGCTTTTTTCAAAACTGCCACGCCGGCCCATTCCAGATATCCCGGATCGATGGCGATATTTTCTTTTTCCGTCACCACTTTGAGCCAATCGTCGAGACGCCCGACCATGAGCGTGCAGACCGGCCCCATGGTGGCGATTTCTTTGCCTTCCTTTTCGCGCCGCCGAAGGCCGCGCTCGACTGCTTCGGCGACAGCGAGGCACTGCGGCAAGGAGAAGGAGACCGTAGCGTTAATGCTGACGCCGCGATAGGTGGCCTCTTCGATCGCCGAAATCCCGGCGTGAGTAACGGGGATTTTCACGATCATGTTTGGCGCCAGGCGGCTGAACTCCACGGCCTGTTCGAGAATCGCTTGAGTATCGCGGAAGAATCGCGGGTCGGTCTGAATCGAAAGCCTGCCGTTTTTATCGTGCCGCGCATGGAAAACCGGCTCGAGCAATTTGGCGGCGCGGATGGAGACTTCGCGAACGAGTTGCCAGGCAATTTGGTCTTCGGTGGCAGTGGGAAGCTCTTCGATCAATTTCTGAATGCGGGCTTTCCAGAAACTCATTTCTTTTTTCAGGACGGCGTGGACAATCACGGGATTGCAGGTGGCGCCGACGGCACCGTGCTCGATGGAATAGGACAATTCGTCGAGGGAGGCGGAGTCGTTCCAGAGGCACGTCGGCGTTGTTTGAGTCATTTTGTGCAGAGGGCTTTTGAATGTCGTGCTGATTGCTTGAGCCATGGATGCTCGACCTCAGCGGCTAAAGCCGCGTTAATTTTGCGCCGCACGCGGTGCGGCTAAACCGTATCGGGAAAAATGGCCAATTCGGCGATCAGCCGACGTGCATCGACGTGCTTTGTTGGCGTGTGTAGCGAACATTAGACGTTTAGATCCTTAGCTTCGCTCAGGATGACGGCCTTTTGACTTTTTTCGCACACTGTAAAGCCGCGCCCTGACAAAACTCTAACGCCGTTTCAGTTGGCCGCCTTTGCACCGGCCAGAGCAACCTCGATCGATTTCGATTGCAGATAGGATTCCTCGGCCGCTACGGTGATGGCCAGGGCTTTTAGTCCATCCTCGCCGGTTACCTTTAGCGGGCGATCGTGCAAAATGTTGTGAACGAAATCGCGCACTTCGGCGAGGTACGCATCGGCGAAGCGAGTCAGGAAATGATCGCTGAGGGCGCGTTCCCCGCCCTTGCCGGTGAGAAACACCGCGGAGTGCTGCTGCAGGCTTCCGATCAAAATGCTGCCGAGCGATCCGGCGACTTCCGTGCGCACGTCGTATCCGTAAACGGCCTGAGCGTAGGATTCAAGGTTGCCGATGGCGCCGCGCTGAAACTGCAAGTTGACGACGCCCGCGACGACGTCTCCATACTGCGCGACTTCGGGACGGATCGCGGTGGTGGCGAAAGTGCTGACTCGAGCGACTTCGTCTTGCATCATCCAACGCGCCAGGTCGAAATCGTGAACGGTGCTGGCGTAGAACAACATTCCGTTCAGGTTGGCTTGATAGGCGGCGAGGGGCGGCCCGAACTGATCGCGTCCCACCGATTTGAAAATTACGGGAACTCCAATTTCACCGGCCTCGATGCGTTTCATGGCCGCGGCGTAAGCAGGATCGTAGCGGCGCATGAACCCAACCTGCAAACGGCGGCCGGATTTGGCAACGGCGGCGAGGGCGGTGCGTGCATCGGCAAGATTGAGCGCCAGAGGTTTCTCGCAGAGAATGTCTTTGCCGGCGTTCGCAGCGGTGATTACATTCTGGGCGTGAAACTTATCCGGAGTGGCGATCAAAACCGCGTCGAGATCCTTGCGCTCGAGCATCGCGTCCAGATTTGCGTAGCAATTCTCGATTTCGAGTTCGTCAGCGACGTGACGGGCGCGTTCGAGTGAAAAATCAGCGATGCCGACCAGGCGGGCCTCCGGAACCAGCCGGCGGAGGTTCTCCGCGTGGCGCTTGCCCATCTCTCCGACACCGAGCACGCCAATCCCGAGCTTACTCATGCCATCCCCTTAGGAATTTGAACCGCTCTACAGCAACGCACGGCCAGAAGAGCAATTTGCCGGCCGCGCTTTTAATCCGCACCTGCGGCGCGATCGAGATCTTTCACCACTCCGCGCAGGTAGTTCAGGCTCGCGGCGATGCTTTGGGCCGGAGGGATCGGCGTCGCGCCAAATTTCACGTCCTGCTCGACCACCGACCAGCCTGAGTAGCCATTCTTCACCAGGGTGCGAAAGAAAGCTGGGAAATCGATGTTGCCCTGCCCGATTACGGTGAAGACTTTGTGTTCGATGGCTTCGTCAAAAGTCCACTTGTTGCGCCGAGCCTGATCCAGAACTTTGGAGTCGCAATCCTTGATGTGCACGTAGCGCAGCTTGCTTTTATATTTCTCCGCCTCTTTCACGGAGTCGCCGTGGCCGTAGACGCAGTGTCCTGTATCGAGACACAAGCCGACGTTGGTGTGTGAAGTCGCGTCGTAGAAGCGCTCACATTCTTCGGGCGTTTCGACGTAGGTGGCTACGTGCGGATGAAAGACCAGGTCCAGACCGAATTCATTGGCTACCTTTTCCGCTTCGGCGACGATTTTCCCGACGTGCTTCCACTGCTGGGCATTGAGCGTGGGGCAATCTTTGTCATAGGTGCGACCCGAAAACGCGTTTCGCTCGGGGGATTGATCATCCGCCATGACCAGGAACGGCGCTTTCAAAGTTGCTAGAAGATTCCCGACCTTGCGAATTCTTTCTATAACCGCCCGCTCCGCGGCGGGATCGGTCATCCTCACGGGCACGAAGGAAGCGAGTAATTTCAGATTTCGTTTTTCGAGCTGCGGCTGAAGAATTTTTGGATCGGTGGGGAAAAAACCGTAGGGCCCCAGTTCCGATCCCTGATATCCGGCTTCGACCATTTCGTCCAACATCGTTTCGTAGGATTGCTCCCATGAGGGCCCTGGATAATCGAGAACGCCCCAGCTATCGGGTGCGGAAGCGAACAGAAATCTCTGGCCGTTTGCACTCATTCTCAAGTCTCTCCTCAAAATGGAAGTTCCCTGCAATGCTTGTCGCGGCTATTGCCAGGGTTCCAGCACAACTTTCATGGATTCCGATTCCATGGATTTGCGCATGGCGGCGTCCACGTCGCGCAATCCGAAACGATGAGTGACGAATTCACGCAGCGGGTAGTTGTTCATGTACCGCGCCATCTGGCGCATGCCCGGGCCGTAGGCTGCGGGTTCTTCGCCGCCTACGCCGAGGATGCGTGCGTTCTTGGCGCAAATATGTCGGTGCGGGCTGAGCGAAATTTCGCCCAAATCCGAAAAATTGCCGGCCTCCACCAGAAGTCCGCCGATGCGCAACATCTCGAGAGCTTCGGGGACCGCTTGCGGCACTCCGGCGCACTCGATGGCCACGTCTGCGCCGCGGCCGTGTGTCATGTCCTTTATTAATTGCAGACGCTCGGCCTGCGACGTAGTTCCGGGATTGATGGTGCAGTCGGCGCCGAGCCGCTTAGCAAAATTCAAGCGATACTCCGACTTATCAATGGCGATGATTGTACCGGCGCCCATCATGCGCGCCTTCATGAGAAAGCACATGCCGAGAGGACCCACGCCGAGAACGACGACTGTGTCATCGAAGCGAAATGACTCGCTGGGAAAAACGGACATGTGTTTCGCGCGATCGAGTCCAACCGTGACCGCGAAAATTTCGGCGAGCACGGCCACTTCCGACGGTAGATCATCGGGCACCTTTACCAGAAAACTTCCCGGAACGACGTAAATGTATTGAGACCATCCGCCGAAAAGATGCGGCGGATTTTTGGCGCTCAAGTTATTGCCATAATCGGTGGTGTTCTCGCAGCAATAGTAGGGAAAATCGTGGGTGCAGTAATAGCAGCGGCCGCACGAAACGTTGGCGCCGACGACGACGCGGTCGCCCACTGCGAGCGCTTCTCCCTCGAAATCCGTGAACTTGCCATTTCCTCCGATGGCGGCGATGGTGCCGACGTTTTCGTGTCCCTGGATGATCGGAAACTCGAGTTTGCGGCCGCCATATTGCGTGGTGTAACCCTGATAGGTGTGCTTGTCCGTGCCGCAGATGCCGGACAGCTCCATGCGCACCAGAACGCAGCCGTGGGCCGGTTCGGGCAGAGGATATTCGCGAATCTCGTACTCTCCGGGTCTGACCAAAGTTGCGGCAAGAACTCCTGGGGCCGGCATGGATGTGTACCCATCGTAGAACTGCGCTTCGATCGCGCCAACTCTGCTCTTCGAGAAAAATCCCAGCGGTGCCGGCGTGCGATCGCCGTCCCCGGCAGGCTCATTCTTTCACACGCTTCGAGCTTCTACCGCTGTCCCTACTAGAAGTTCAATTTCAAAGAGAGCTGGCCGATACGCGGATCGCGCGCGCCCAATACCTGACCAAAAGCACTCGAAGTCGCCAAACCATTCGAGAAGCTGGTGACTCCGCCGGGAGTCAAGAATTGCGCGTGATTGAAAATGTTAAAGAACTCCGCCCGGAATTGCAGACCCACGCGTTCCGTAATCGCGGTGTCCTTCAGCAGCGCCATGTCCCAGTTGTTAAGCCCCGGCCCGTGAAACCACCGCCGAGCGGAATCGCCTTCCTGGCCTAGCGCCGACGGCCCAAAAGCCGCCGGACTAAAAAACTGCGTGCCATTCGTCGATTTTCGAGGGTTGGTCTTGTCGAGCGGCCCAACTATTTCCGGCGTATCGACCGATAGAGGAATGGGGCCTCCGAACGAGGTGCCCAGCAGCGATTGATCATCCCCTTCTACAAGCGTGACCGGCAGGCCAGTCGAGAAGCGCGTAATTCCGCTGATGGTCCATCCGTTGGTAAGCCGCTTTGGTCCTCCCAGCAAATCGAAGGGAAGTAAGTACGAATAGCTAATGACAAAGTTATTCGTCGAGTCAAAGGCCGAGAGTCCGCGACTCAGCCTTGGGTTGATGGGATTGAACTGCTCGCCGTACCCGGACGAGTCATCCAGCGATTTGCTATAAGTGTATCCAAGCAGGGTTTGCAAGCGCCCGCTGGTATGACGGTAGTTGAGTTGCAGCGAGTTGTAGGATGACGCTCCGGCGGTGATGAAATAGGAATCGTTGCCAATCGTGATGGCCGGCGTACCGCCCGGCAGAATCACTCCAGGGAACGTGAGCCGCGTTCCAACTTGCAGCGCTCCGCTCGGCAACACATAGACGTTGTTTTCTCCGCCGGGACCGCAGGGTACGGGGTTGGAGGTGCCTTGGGTGCCTAGGACCGCCGCGCCCTCGGCTATCAGTTGCTGGCAAAGCTGCGGACTCCCAGGGTTCGCCGATTCAGAAGAAAGCAACCGGTGCCCTTGCGTTCCCACATAGCTCAGAGTCACCAAATCATTGCGCGTAACTTGGTGCTCGATCGAAAGTTCATATTCCTCGGCGTAAGGCAGCCGGTTTTTGTAATAGAAAGCCGGCGAGCTGCCGATCGTGCCGAACGCATTATAGAACTCAGTCAGAGTGTCATAAGGCGGCCCTGAAGCAGGATGAGAAGCAGTTGGGTGGGGAGGCGGTTGGGGCGCCGGAAAAAGTTGGGAGTTAACTTGACCATTGGATCGAGTAATGAACGGAGCGGCGAACGTAGAACCGAACTGCCCGGTGTAGTTTCCGAACGGCGCATCGCCGATTTCATTGAAGTCCGTAGCGCCCTCGAATCCCGTATAGAAAATCCCATAGCCTACCCGAATGCTGGTGCTTCCGCTCGGCCCGAGGATTTTGCCAAGCACGCCGTCATGATCGCCAAACGAATACGCCAGTCCTAGTCTTGGCGAGAAATTGTTCCACTTCGTAGGCGCCAGCGTCCTGGGAACGTGCGGATCGGTGGGGAATAGCCAACCGAGTGGCGAGCCCGGGAAAACTAAGGACTGCTCGCCAGGAATCAAAGTTTGAAACTGATTGTACTTTTGTTTCCAGGGCGCGTTGACGTCATACCGCAATCCGTAGTTGAAAGTCAGACGCGATTTCACCCGCCAGCTATCTTGCGCGAACAAGCCCAAGTAGAAGTTGATGCCGTAGGACGGATACGACTGCCCCTGGACATAGGAGCTTGGCGCTCCCAACAGGAAATCCACGAAATCGACGCCGGTTTCGCTGTTTCCGCCGTTGATGTTCGTCCCAAAGAAAAAGTTGCCGTTCGAAACGTTATCGATCAAATCCTCTTCCAATTGGTTGTAATGAAATTGGCCGCCGAACTTGATGCTATGCGTCCCGATGATTTTGCTGTAGTTGTCCACCACCTGGTAGATGTTTTCCGTAAGCCCATTCGGACGGCTCGGCACCCCGATCACGAAATTGTTGAAATCGATCTCCGGAACTCCCTCAAGTTGCGGCGCCACCGGAAAGATCCCCGGTGCGCCGCTGGCGCCAGAGGCAAATCCGAGATCCGAGAGTTTCACGTTCGTTCCGCCTTCCGGCTGGTTGAATCTGGTGTAGAGCCGGAAATAACCGAGACGAAATTCGTTCACAGCCGACGAGCTGAACGTCTTGGTGTCGCCTAGAGTGATGTTGTCCGTATGGCCGAAACTCTTTACCGTGAATCCGGGGTACAGCGGCTCGTTTCCGAGCCAATAGGGGTCGACACGGTTGTATTTGTCAAAGTAATAATAGGCCGTGAGCAACCCGAACCTGGAGTTACCGTCAACGCGTCCGCTGAATTTGTTGTCCGTCAAGTTCGTCGCTTCCTGGCTGTTCGTGTATGTGCCGGTTCCCAGAGAGCCGATGGTCCCCGGTGCCGCCGGCAAAATGTATTGCAGCAGCTTTTGCGAGATTGGATTGAAGCTGGTCGTCGGCAATTGCGCGTTCGGGAAGACGCAGGCGCTTGCGCTCGTACACCCAGGCATGTAGTAATTCTCGCCCGCGACAACACTCTGCCCGAGCTGAGAGCTCAGCTGCGCGGCCCATGCCGTGCCATTCACAGTCGTGGGGTTACCTTTGTTGTCGACGAATTGCGACGCTAGCGCCGAAAAATCCCCTCCTTCGGTCGCCGCGCTGGGCGCTCCGTTGATGATTTCCGTCACCGCTTGAGTGAACCGGTTGCCTTGGTAGTCTGCGAAGAAAAAGATCTTGTCGCGAACGATGGGACCGCCGAAGGTCCCGCCAAATTGATTCTGGTGATAAACGCCCCGTGAGCCGGCGGCGTAAAAATTCGCAGCATCCAAATCCGTGTTACGCAAAAACTCAAATGCATTGCCGTGGAACTGGTTGGTTCCGGATTTCGTTACAACGTTGATCTGCCCGCCGGCGTAGTTTCCATATTCCGCATCGAAATTGTTGGTCAGAATGCGGAACTCCGCGAGCGAATCGAGATTGGGAATCAACCCTGACCCCGAGAATCCGCTTTCCTGTACTAAGACCCCATTCAATATAAAACCATTGGCCGCCTCGCGCATGCCATTCACAGACTGCGCGCCGGCATTCAAGCTGCCCGAAACCAGCGGTGCAGGAAATCCTGCAGACTGAAACGATCCCGCGAACGCTCCAGTCATCCCGGAAGCCGTCGCAGTAACGCCAGGCTGCAAAGCCAGGAGGTCGGTGTAGCTGCGGGTCTCCAAAGGTACGTCGGTCATTTCCTTGCCGGTAATCACTTCTCCCATCTGAGTAGCTTCCGTGTCGACGTGCAGCGCCGCGCTGGAAACCTCAATCTTTTCTGTCGAAGCGCCGACTTGCAGTCTCACATCCACGACGAGCGCTGAGTTCACGTCCAGCACGAGTCCGGTCTGCGTGTAAGTCTTGAATCCAGCCTGCTGGACGGCAATGGTGTACTTGCCTAGAGGAAGGGATTGGAATGAATAGAACCCCTGCGCATTGGTGGTCTGCGACGTGACGATCGCAGTGTCCACGTTGGTCGCGGATACTGATGCACCCGTGATGACCGCACCGCTGGCATCGGTTACCGTGCCGGAAATACTGGCGGTCACGCCGGCCAATAACTGCCGGCCCGTGAACAGCGCGAGTGCAAGAAACAAAAGGCCCCAATACTTGCCGAGTTTTGTGATTTGCATTCCGACCCCTCCGAAATTTTCAGCGGCTCGTACGAGAGTTCTGCTGCCACGCAACGCGATTTCAGTTCGCGGCATTGCCGTCCACTTTGATTCGCCGAAGGATAATTTCAAAATCGTCTAACCGGTTATTCTAATTCGACAGGCTTATAATGTAGCCCCTGTAAGTTGTCAAGATGTTTCAAGGAAGGGTCGGCCCGGCAGCTTAGGTTTGCGAAACTATTGACAGCTTATAGAGGCGATGCGACTGGGTCGAAATGATTACTTGATGATCGGAAGAGCGGATTCAAGCGCGCGAATATAACCGATTAGACGAGCAAAGCAGCATTGAAGCGCGCGGCGGCGAGGAGAGAGTCAACAACGAAAAAACAGGAGAGCGGATTTGGTGCCCGGGGTGGGGGTCGAACCCACACGTCCTGTGAAGGACAGGGGATTTTAAGTCCCCCGCGTATGCCATTCCGCCACCCGGGCTTTTTGGTGAGATTAGCGTTAGAGCGGGATGGGTGCAATAGGCGAAAGGGACAGGAGGGGATTGGCGGCGAGACTTGCGAGGGTGCGTTATGGGCGGGCTGATCGAGAAGTCGTAGGAGAAATGGTCCGCGCAGCATTCTCCACTTTTGGCGATTTGGAAGGTCGTAAGATGCCGGCAGGGACCCGGCGCCACTCAGGCTTCGGAGGCGGCGGCGATTTCGGCGATCCAGCGGTTGAGGATGGCTTGCTGCGTGGGCTTGGTGTCCACGAAGCGGATGCCCAGGCCCATGCCGGGATGATTGTAGACGACCTTGGCAGTGGTTTCGAAGACGCCGTTGTCGCGGGAAATCTTGACGGTGATGTCGGTACCGTCGGGGATGGGATTCAAGAAATCCAGGTAGCAGCCGCTGATGCTGAGTTCGGAGATGCGCACGTTGAACTCAGAACCAGAGCCGATATCAGTCACGCGAGCTTCGGCGATCAGCGTATACCGCGGATCGCGGCGGCGTTCGCGGCCGCTAGCGGCAGGGGCCTGCGTCTCAGCGGGCTGATTGAATGGGTCGGAAGGCATAAGTGTCCTGTTATCTGCCTAAATCATCCTAGCGATTCTTGGTATCCCAAGCAAGATCGCCGGGCATTCCGTTACTCAAAAAGTGACTGGCCGGAGGCCATTGCACGAGCAAGTCCAAGTGCGAAGCTCACGACGACGTCACGATGGTACGGCCGCGCTTGCGGCTGCGTTTTTCGGGCGAAGCGGCGGTCAAAATCTTGCCGATCTGAACGAGCAGGCGGCGCAGCTTGGCGCGATCTTCGAGGTCCATGTCCACGACTTCGAAGGCGCGCGCCTGGGTATTGGCGTCGCGCACGATGGCCTGCGCCTTTACCGGCTTCTGATTCGCGGGATTGAGTCGCAGAGCGACGATGGTGCCGGGATGCAGGCTCTGCTCGCTGAGAGTGACACCGCCGCCGAGATTCATCTCCGGGATCTGAATTTCGCAATTCTCCTTGAGATTCATCGTTTCGCCGGCCAGCGAATGATCGAGCTTCATGCGCGGGTAGCGGCGCTGGCGAATGCAATTCGAGCTGGCGTCGATGTCCAGAGGCTGGATGGCGAGTTCGGCGACACTTAGGCCGCTCTTGGGCAAGTAGTCCTTGGCCCAATCGGGATCGATTTTTTCGAGGGCTTGCGCGGCGACGATGCGCAGTTCGGCGGGAAACTGCCAGCGCCAAACTTGCTTCCCTTCGACGATGCGGCGAAGAGTTTTCTGCGCGGAGGAAGTGCGCAGGCGGCCGAGAGCTTCGATGGCTTTGAGCTGTAAGTAGGCAGTGGTGCCCGGCGGCAGATCGCCCTCGGCGATGCGCAGGAGACGCGATTCGGCTTCGTGCTCGCCGGACAGACCGATCTCGTCGATGGCCAGCGGCTGCACGAGCGGATCGAGCGAATCGAGAGTGCTGAGCATGAGGCGGCCGCGTTCCGGTGCGCCGCTGGCGGCGAGCTGGCGAATCACGCGATCGTGCGTCGAGCGCTTCCATTCCTTCATGCGGCTCGGCAGCATGATCTCGAGCGCGGCGAGATCGAGGCGCGCGAGCGCGGCGACGGTGTCCACAGCTTGCGCCGCGGGAGCGTTGTGCAGCGTCTCGCGGAGATGATTTACGGCTTCGGGGCCGAGAGTTTTCAGGGCGCCGAGGAGTAGCTCGGAATCTTCGCGGAAACCGCTGCGGCTGAATCGTCCGGCGAGAACTTCAGCGGCTTCGCCGGGAATGCGGCGCATGAAAGCCGTGAGTCCACTGGGTACATTGCCGGTCTTGACAGCTTCATCCACGAATTCGGCCAGGCGATTTTCCACTTCGATGCGTGGACGAATATTCTTGCCGACGGATTTGCGCTCGCCTTCGATGTAATCGACCATCTCGACGGCGCGCTGCATGGCGGTATAGGAACGGCGCTGACCGGCCTCCTGCGCGAGACGCACGAAAGCGGCGCCGACGAGGCTTTGCAACTCGGGATTCTTCTCTTCGCTGAGCTGCAGGCCCACTTCGCGAATGACGCCGAGGAAAACGCGCTCTTCGCAATCGCCGTAGTGACCGGCGAGTTCCACGATGCCCATGGCGATGGCGCGGCGGGCTTCCGGTTTCTCGTTGCGAATGCACTTGGCATAGTTCTCGAGAATATCCTGCGCTTGAGCCTTTTCGCCTTTGCTGATCAGCTCTTCCACCGACTGGCTCACGTTGGCGACGGGAATGCACCAGGCTTCGGGGGAAAGCAGCACTTTCATGCGCCGATCTTGGGGAACCTCGGACCAGAACTGGCGCGTGAGAACTTCGGTATGCGTCTCGAAATTGACGCCGGCGCGCAGGAGTTTGTCCTCGTGCTTGGATAGCACTTTGCGCAGACCGTCGATTTCGCGGCCCATGCTGTCGAGCATTTGGCGCACGGAGTCGACATGCGTGTCACCGCGCTCGTAGCTTTCCATGGCGAAGCGAATGGCGATGTGCTCGGCCAAGCGGAGAAGCGTGGATTGATCGGCGCCCTCGGCCGGAACTTGCTGGGCGATCGCGGCGAGAGCTTGAGTCAGGCTGAAACGCGCGCGTCGCGGCAGAGTGGAAATGCGCGATTGAAATGCCGTCGAGGCCGTGTCTGCATCGGTTTCTCCGCCGATGGAGGCGATTTGCGAGAGCATCTTCAGGATGCCACGCAACTCGTCTTCCTGAAGGCCGACGAGGCCGGATTCGACGAGCACTGTGCCCGAGCCGCCGCGAGCGCCGCGCCCGCCGCCTCTGCCAGGGCCAGGCCCTAAGCCGGGACCGAGGCCGGGACCGAGACCCGGTCCTGACCCGCCGCCCGATCCGCTTCCAGAGCCGCCTCCCGAACCGATTGGGCCGATCCAGCCCGAATCTTCACCGGATGATCCCGCGCCGCCTGCCTGGCCTGGGAAACCACCTGCGAAGCCTCCGCCGCCGTGGCCACCCGAACCCGAGGAACTCGCTCCACCCGATTCGAGCCACGAAAGGCCGAAGCTGGGCGCGCCGGGAACCACAACGCCGTTGCCTCCGACGCCGGATCCACTGCCATCGCCAAAGCCACCGCCGCCGGATCCAAAGCCGGAGCCGCCGCCGCTGTCCTCTCCACCGTAGCTGGAGCCACCGGAGCCAGAACCGCCGGAGCCCGAGCCACCGGAACCGGAGCCGCCGGAACCGGAACCGCTTGGGCCGCGTGAGCCTTCTGCCGCGGTGATCAGTTGCAGGAGCTTTTGCGGGTCGTTGAAAAGCTCGTTGTACTTCCCTGCTTCCATGCCGAGAGTATGCGCGGCGAGTGTCGCGGCAACAGTGCCCTTGGCGACTGCCGAGTCGGCCGGGACGTAGCAGATTTCATTGATTGTGATCGAGGTGTCGCCTTCGAGCGCGGCTTTCAATTGCTCGGCGAGGGCTGTGGGCTTCGCGCCGACGCCGGTGGGGAAGGCTTTCACCATGCGGGCGAGAGAGGCCTGCGTCACCTTGGGCGAAAAATGAATGCTGGCGATGCCTGCGGCGGAGAGGAGGCGCGCGAAGCTTTTTTCCGCGGCAGCGGATTCCAGGGCGACGCCGTCGAGGAGCAATTGATCGCCGGAAACGGAGAGCAGCAGACCTGCTTCGTCGTCATGGCCGAGAGCGGTTTTCAGCTCGGTCCAGGCGGTCGCGTACTGCGCTTTCGTTCGCGGATGGCTGAAATCGTACATGCGCGAGAACTTGAGCAGAATATTGAGACTGCGCACGAAGGCGCGAGCGGCCGTTGATCGTGTGCTCGTAGGCATAGAACTATCCCAAAAAACCTATTCTGAGCTTGAGTCGTCCTGCTATGAAGTGAAGTTTGGCGGGAACGCACTAAAGTGACAATGGTACGGTCGTACTTACGTGCTCAAAGTAGGCAACTTACGGGTTTGGGGAGGATTCTGGGCTAAAAGGCTTCTGCGACATAGGATCGAGCAAGATGCTGGCCTAAAAGGCCAGCGCTACACAAGGCTGGAAAAGTCCGCACGCGCGCGGCTTGTAAACAATTTGAGATTTAGGAATGGCGGGTGCTTTTCGCTATCCAGGACTCGAGTTGGCGGACGCTGCCTAGGATAGTTCGCGCGCCGAGTTCCTGGAGGCTTGCCGCGCGGTGGCGGCGAGCTTCGCTGCGATAGGGGAGAACGCCGATGAAGGGAACGCGGGCGGCTTGAGAGGCACGAGCGTCGTCTATGTTATCGCCGAGATAGATCGCGCTTGCGGGATCGCGGCCGTCGAGGATGATGTGCAGGCCGTCGGGATCGGGTTTCCAGTGCTGGACGTTTTCGACCGTGACAATGGTTTTGAAAAATGAGCGGAGCGCGTTGCGATCGAGCGTGTAATCGAGTTCCTGCCGGACTCGGCCAGTGAAGATGGCGAGTTCCGAATTCTTTGCGAGGCGCTTGAGTGTCGGCTTTGGTAGCAGCCAGCGCTCATGCTTGACGTTGCCGGAGCGGCCGTCGCCCCAGTAGATCTCCTGAAATTTTTGCTTCACTTCGTCATAGGAATTTTGGAAGCCGAGCGACTGGATCCAGGCGTGGGAGAGTTTCCAATCGTCATTGAAGCCGCCGCGATTTTTCCACGCGTGTACTTCGGCGGAGGTTACGCGCTTGCCGGTGAAATGGCGGAGCGTTTCGATAAGCGTGCGATGAAAGGAGCCGCGGACGTCCACGAGGACGCCGTCGACGTCGAAGATGATGATGGTTGGTAGCGCCGGCGTCCCCGCCGGCATCCGACGATTGCGACTCCCGCCACGGGCTACGGTCACGGGCGGACCACGCAGTCGAACACACCCAATTTATTCTGCATCACGTTCCGCGCACGATCGCGCCCTTTGCGAAAATTTGAGGTCGTAAGATGCCGGCGGGGACGCCGGCGCTACCGAGTGCTTTAGGAATGCGATTCCTCGGTGCCGTTGGACGCGCCTTCGGACGGAGCAACATCTTCGAGCGCTTCGTTATCGTCGGTGGACTCGGCTTCGCGGGCTTCCTCAGCGGTGTGCGCTTCGGGAGTTTCGGCTTCGGATTCCAGAGAATCGGAGGTCCAGGCTTCGCCTGGGGCGAAGGATGCGGCTACGCCGCGCACATCGGGAACGGGAGCGGCGGGCTCTTGTTCGGGCTCGTGTTCGCGCGGCGAGGCGACGCCAACTGCTGCTGCGGCGGCTACGGGTTCGCTGGCAGGCTTGGCGAGAGCTTGGCGGCGAAGCGCGAGCACGGACGCCAGAAGTTCGATGATTTGCTTGGCGCCGCTCGAATCCGGATCTTTCTCGGGATTGTAGGCGGCGACGGTGATGGCCACGAGGCGCGGCTCGACGATGAAAACTTCGAGGGCCGCTCGAACATCTTCGAAAGTTAGGCCGCCCGAGCCGGGATAATTCGTGGCCTGGAAATTTTCGATCACATCCACGTCGAAGTGCAGGATGAATTCATTGCGATTGGCGTGGACGCGATCGAGCGCGGTGCGAGCCGCGGCGGCTGCCCCCTGGCGGCGAATGTCTGTGGCGGAGAAGACGCGAATCGGCGCGCGGCGCAGGAATTCTTCTTCGGGAGGATCGAGGCGATCCACGCCGAACAGGGCGATATCGGGATCGCGAACGAGAGGCGGCTCGGTCCAGAATCGAATGAGTTCAGCGGCGCCCCGGCCGGTGAGATGCGCAACGACCATGCCGTCCACGCAGCCGGAGGGCGTGGTGGCCGGAACATTCAGATCCGCATCGCGATCCATATAAATCATGCTGACATTGTGAAAGTAGCGGCGCACGCCGGCGACTGCTGCCAAAGCGATGGTGCAATCGCCTGTGAGAATTAGCGGGAGCGCGCCGGATTTCACGGCGATTTCGACGCGCGGACGCAGGGCTTCGAGCGATTTCACCACGCGCGGAAGATTTCTGGCGCGCGGGCTTTCTTCATCGGGCTGGGAAAGTTGAACGGGATCATCGCCGTGATCGATGACTTCGAATCCGGCGGCGCGGAGTTGATCGCTGAGGCCTGCGGCGCGAAGAGCTGCGGGTGCGCGCTCGTTTCCGGGCCACAACCCGGCGGCGCTGGTCGGCGCCCCGAGTAGGGCAATCTTGTCCG
This sequence comes from uncultured Acidobacteriota bacterium, assembly GCA_963812645.1. GTDB lineage: Bacteria > Acidobacteriota > Terriglobia > Acidiferrales > UBA7541 > Palsa-147. The sequence goes on along the minus strand of CAWEVU010000004.1, from coordinate 934,314 downwards.
GCTGGCGAGTGACCTTGACGGCCACGTGGAGGCTCCTATGGGACCGTGTGTCCGGCCGCGCGCGTTACTTCGTTGGCGCCTTCCCGCGCGACTTAGCGGGCCGTTCCCTGCCGCGCTGTCAGCTCCGGAGGCAGGGTAAAGCGAACATCTTCGCGAATCAGATCGAGATCGCGCTGATTGGTGTAGCCGAGACTTGCCAGGCGCTGGCTTACTTGCTCTACCAGAACTTCGGGAGCGGAGGCGCCTGCAGTGAGACCCAGGTCGGTGACACCATCGAGCCATTCAGGCTGGATATCATTCGCGTCTTCGATTAAGCGCGCGGCGACGCCGGCGCGCTTGGCAACTTCTACGAGGCGATTTGAATTCGAGCTGTTGGCCGAGCCAACTACGAGAATCAGGCCGACTTCGCGCGTGAGGGCTTCTACGGCTTCCTGGCGATTCTGCGTGGCGTAGCAGATGTCGTCGGAGGCGGGCCCGGCGATTGTCGGGAAGCGCTCGCGCAGGCGGGCGACGATTTCTTGCGTGTCATAGAGTGAAAGCGTGGTTTGCGTGAGAAATGCCAGCCGGTCAGGATCGGGGACTTGGAGAATATCTACTTCTTCCACGCTGCCCACTACGAGAGTTTGCTCGGGGGCTTCGCCCGAAGTGCCGACAATTTCCTGGTGATCTTTGTGACCGATCAAGATCAAAGTGCGGCCTTCGCGGGCAAATTTCAGTGCTTCGAGATGAACTTTAGTGACCAGCGGGCAGGTGGCGTCAATCACGCGGAGCTGGCGCTCTTTGGCTTCTTCGCGAACGCGCGGCGGGACGCCGTGGGCGCTGAAAACCAGCACTGCGCCGACCGGCACTTCTTCGATGGACTCGACGAAGATTGCGCCGCGGCAGCGGAGCTGGTCGACTACGTAGCGATTGTGAACGATTTCGTGATGGACGTAGACCGGGGCGCCATAAGCTTCGAGAGCGAGTTCAACGATGTCCACGGCGCGGACGACGCCGGCGCAGAAGCCGCGCGGGCGTACCCGTACCAGCGTCTTGGCGCCATTGGTGGTGCCATGAATTTGCGTCAGGCCCAAGCCTAACCCCCTGAATCCAATATCTTAACTGATGATGGCGATTATCGCCACCGCGTTTTCCGGGTCAAGGCCGCCCAATTGTCATTCGATGCTATTCTTCGTGGTCGCGTGGGCCTGGATAGGAGAGAACGATGCGATTGGCTGGGCGAGTGGCAATTGTGACAGGGAGTGGGCGCGGGATTGGGCGGGCTGTTGCGCTGCGATTTGCTAAGGAGGGGGCTTCGGTTCTGGTTACGGCGCGGACGGAATCTGAGATTTGTGCTGTTGCGGATGAGATTTCGCGGGCCGGCGGAAAGGTCGCGCACGTGGCCGCGGATGTTTCTACCGAGCGTGGATGCGAAGCGATTGCGCGCGAGGCGCGCGACAAATTGGGAAGCGTGCAGATTCTTGTGAACAATGCGGGGATTTATGGGCCGGTGAAAGCGCTGGAGGAGATTTCACCTGCCGAATGGGATGAAGCTGTAGCCGCGAATCTGCGCTCGGCGTTTCTGATGTCGCGGCTGGTGTTGCCGGAGATGTATGCGCGCGGTTCGGGAGCGATTTTGAATATTTCCAGCGTGGCGGGCAAGGCGGCGTTCGGGCTGAATGCGCCGTACGCCGCGTCGAAGGCGGGATTGAATGGATTGACGCGTACTCTTGCGGCGGAGGCGGCGCGCAAAGGCGTGCGTGTGAACGGCATCAGCCCGGGGCCGGTGCCGGAGACGAAATTGTCGCAGGAGCTGGGACAGGCGCTGGCGGAACGATTCCACGCGGACCGCGATGCGATGTTCAAGCAGATGCTCGAGGGGATATTACAAGGACGGCCGCAGACGGCGGGAGAGATCGCCGCTGCGGCCGTTTTTCTCGTAAGCGAAGAGTCGAGTGCGATTACTGGGCAGATTCTGAACGTAGATGGCGGAATGTCCTTCTACTGATCTCTTGCACCGCGCTCAACCCCCGCCGGGTTGATTGTGCCAGCGCGCGAGTGCCAGATTCCGCCCAACTGAATCCACGCTCACCGGCTCGCCCGATCATATAAACAACGAAGCCGATGGTGAACAGCACTGCGAACAACATTCCGAACAGGAGTTCTGCCGCCAGCAGTTCCCGCACGAAATACAACTGTAAAACGAAGATAATGCCCAGCGCCCACCACATGGCGCGCTTTAGATTTTGCTTCCTGGCCGGTTCAATCTGAAACATCCCCGAAATCAGGCTCATAGTTCCTTTTCTATCCTCACTTGAATAGATGCACGCACAGGCCCAAAAGTAGCATGTGCAAGTTATTGCAAATACAGGCCCGCTTTGTGGCGGTCTATTGGATATTGGAGGAGTTCAATGAAAAGGATTTCCGAGGCGGGATACCCAGGTGCCGCGAATGAGTTTTAGTACGAAAGTTGTAGGACTACGCTTATGAAACAGAGCGGAGCGTTTGGGAACGCTCCGCGTGCGATTGTTTCGGAGTGGAACCGCGGCGCGCGAATTTCAGCGGCCTTCGAAGGGATAGCGATCCTGGGCCAGCACGGCGTCGGCGACGCGGCGGCGCATCGCGATTACGTCCACGGGCTCGCGCTTGGAGAAGCGTTTGAGTACGGCGAGTTGCGTGCGCAGCATATCGCCTTCGAGCGTGGCGACGAGCGCGGTGCGCGCTTCCTTTTCGACGCGATCACCGGCGCCGTAAATGAAAGCGCGAGCGGCATCGGCCATCACGGCTGTCGCTGCTTCGCCGCGAGCGGCTGTGGCCTTCTGCGTACGGCGCAGCACCGACTCCATGCCGTAAATCTCCATGACGACGTTCGAAAGCGATGCGACGATTTCCTGCTCCTCGGCTAGCTTCTCGCGGAACTTCTGCACCGCCGTGCCAGCGGCGAGCAAAAACGTCTTCTTCGCCTGTGCGAGAGCGCGCTCTTCATCGGCGAAGGCGCCGGTCGGCCCTTCTTCGAGCGATGGTCCGGCGAGAACTTCATCGGCGAGCTTCATGGCCGCGGGAATCAACGGCAGCGCGCCGCCCATGGCGCGTTTCATGAGCATCTGGATGATGAGCATGCGATTGATTTCGTTGGTGCCTTCGAAGATGCGATTAACGCGGCTATCGCGATAGGCGCGGGCAACCGGATAATCTTCGTGGAAACCGTAGCCGCCGAAAATTTGCACGCCTTCATCCACGCAGAAATCGACCATCTCGCTGCCATAAACCTTGCTGATGGAGCTTTCGATGGCGTATTCCTCGAGGACTTGCATGGCCTGCTGCGATTTGTCGGCGCCGGCGGCTTGCGCGGCGACGGCTTGTTCGATCATTCCCGCGGAGCGGTAAATCATGGATTCGACGGCGAAAATGCGGATGGCCATCTCGGCCAGCTTGCCGCGAATGAGGCCGAACTCGCGCAGTTGCTTGCCGAAGGCGGTGCGTTCCTTGGAATATTTCGAGCTGGCCTCGAGAACTTTCTTCGCCCCTCCGACGCAATGAGCGCCAAGGGAAAAGCGGCCGGCGTTGAGCGTATTGAAAGCGACGATGTGGCCGCGGCCAGCTTCGAGCAAAAGATTTTCTTTCGGCACGGGACAATTTTCGAAAAAGATCGGCACGGTCGAGCTGCCCTTGATGCCCATCTTCTTCTCTTCGGCGCCGACGGAGAAGCCCGGGTAGCCTTTCTCGACGATGAAGCAGGAGAATTTCTCGCCGTCAATTTTCGCGAAGACGATGAAGACGTCGGCGAATCCGCCGTTGGTGATCCACATCTTCTGGCCGTTCAGAATGTAGTTCTTGCCGTCGGGCGAGAGAACCGCGCGAGTGCGGGCGGCGAGAGCGTCTGAGCCGGCTTGCGGCTCGGAGAGGCAATAGCAGGAGAGCAGTTCGCCGGTGGCGATTTTCGGGAGGTACTTTTTCTTCTGCTCTTCGGTGCCGAAATAGACGATGGGAATGGTGCCAATGCCCGCGTGGCCGCCATGGGAGACGGCGAAGGAGGCGTAGCCGGATACTTTTTCGGCGAGGACTGTGGCCGAAATTTTGTCGAGGCCCGCGCCGCCATAGGATTCAGGAATTGCGCCGCCGAGGAGGCCGAGTTCTCCGGCCTTCTTCAGTACCTCGGCCATCAGGTTGTCTTTGTGCAGCTCGAGTTCAGGAACGACGGGCATCACTTCCTTGGTGACGAATTCTTCGGCGGTCTGGCCGATGAGTTTCTGGTCGTCGGTCAAATCGGCGGGAGTGAACACGTCTTCGGGCTGGCACGAAGTGATGAGAAAGCTGCCGCCGCGCAGAAGATTTTGAGACACAGTAGAAGTGGCCATCGTTGTTGCTCCTCTAGATGTTCCGGGATCCGCACTGGGGATTCACCAGTTGCGGCTGAGCAATTCTACAGCGAAGCGCGGTTGTGAGCAATCGGCCGTGAGGCCAGCTCTGCGAGTGGCGGAGAACCGGCCGAAGGCGCGGGTGGCCCACGCCTTCCGATGGGGTAGCCTTTAGGGGTGGCCCATCCTTCGCGGTTTGCCGGGTCCGGGCTGATGATTCAGCCCGGCGACAGTCAAGACGTGGCTTTTCGGCCCCGCAGTCCGGCCCCGCTTTTTCTTCCTCCTGGTTTCTTCGTTCACACCGGATCAATGCGAATCAATCCATCGTCCTTTCCCTCATACCACGCATACGAACTCCATAGCCAATTCCTCGGCGAGCTGACCAACCCGCGCTTCACCGGATTCATGTGCATGTAACCCAGCTTCTCGATGCGCTTCTTGCGGCTCCAGACATTGAAATCGTAGCAGCGCCGCTGCCAGAACTGCGGCGGAGCGAGGGGTGCCCCATCCGCCGTATTTGCGGGTGGGGGTTTTGGCTTTTCCCGATGTCTGTTGTCCTCATCTCCCGCGTCACACTCTGCTTCGACACTGGCCTCAAGTAGCACAGGCACTCCTGTGTCCGTAACAGTCGCCTGAATCCAAGCAACCTCACGGACGCAAGAACAAGGCCGAAAATATGGCCGAAATCCGCACCCTTCCCATACGGCAAAACCGTGAAGGCTTCATTGGATAAGAGCGAAGGCTCCCTTCGAATCCAGTATTCTTGGTTTGGAGAACAAAGAAACTGGGAAGAAAGGAGCCCTCGATGATGATTATTGGCTGCGATTTCCATCCCAGTTAGCAACAGGCTTGCCGCCTGGATACGGAGGCCGGGGAAACGGAAGATCACGAAGTGGTGCATGCGCCGCGAGAGGAGGAGAAGTCTTACCGCCGGTTTGCGGCGCCGGCGCTGCGTCAGAAATGGTCCATCAGCCACATGTTCGCGCTTAGTTGGCGGTCGAGAATCGCGAGATGGCGGCCGTCGGGAGACGGCGTTACATCGCACTGCTGGCCTCCGCCGCATGTCCACAGAGTTTGGGAGGCGCCGCGCAGATCGGTGTGCACGAGGGCCGTGCCGTTCGTGGTTCCAGTGATCAGAAACAACCCATTGCCATCCGCGGCCCAAGCCAATAGGCGGATACTCAAGCCGTTCACGCGGACGCTGCGCGGCGGCTGCCCGCGCAGCGAAATGATTTGGATCAGGCTGGCCTCGCCTTCGACTGCGGCGAGCTTCGTTCCATCGGGGGAAATCTCGAGCGGCGGCCAGGGGTTTTCCTTCAGCTTGGCGCCGCGAACGAACCGCGCGAGTTCAGCGCCGCGGCGTTCCTCGAGCGGATCGAATTCCGTGACGATCATTTGCTTGCGGTCCGCGCTCGGCTCCGCGAGCACGCACAAACCAGACGGCGCTCTGGCGCAGGAAAATCCGCTCCCGGGAGGCAGCGAAAAAATCAATTCGGGCGAGCCTCCGGCGATCGGCACGCGCATCAGCGGCGTTGGCGCCGACGGACCTCCAGCGATGGAATAGATTTGCAGGATCACCCATTTATCGTCGGGGCTGACCTGAGCGCTCTCTAACCATTGGCCTGGGACCGAGCTCACGATCGGTTCCGGCGCCCCATCGTTCAACGCCTGGCGGTAAAGCCCGTAATCATCGCCGCGATTCAAAACCAGGATGAGCGTCTTGCTGTCGGCGGTCCAATCGGCAACCGCGTCGTTGCCTTCATCGGGAGTGAAGTGCCTCGCGTTGCGGATGAGCGTGCCCCCGGCCTCGAGATCGGCCACCTACGCGGCGCTGTGGACCGAAGCTTTTCGGAAGGCGAGTCGCGTGCCATCCGCCGTCGCTGCCGTGTAGGCCATGCAAAATCCAGCCCAGTCCGTCAGCCGTTTGGGTTTCTCGATGGTTTGACCTGTTTGCGCATCGATTCTCGTTACCCAATAGTTGCAGGATTCGCCCGCCGCTTGAGCTTCGTTTCTCGAATAGATCAAGCGGCCATCCGGTTGCCACGAAAGATTGTCGATGCCCTTCATCTCAGTAACGGAAAGCAGCGTCGCGGAGGATCCGCCGTTCAGATCGCGGCTGACGAGCGCGTTGCCTGAGGCATCGGATCTGACGTAAGCGACTCGCTGTCCGCCCGCCAACCATTGCAGGCCGCCGATGGCGCTGTTTTCATCGGTGTCAAAGAGCTTTTGCGCCTGTTCGCCGCTCGAGCCCATCCGCCAGATTTCGCGATCGCCGAAGCGGCCCTTGCCGGCGCCGAAGGCGATGAACGCGCCATCGGGCGAAACCGCATCGGCGATGGCATTGTCGCGAAGTTTTCGCGGAGTTCCGCCCAGCACGGAGACTTCCCAAATGCTGCTGGTGTCTGAGGTCCAGCGGCCGGGATCGAGCGCCGCGGGGTGGGCATTGACCAAGAATCTCGCGCTGTCGGGAAACCAGGCGCTGGCGAGAATCTCCCACTGGACATTCTTGCCGTTGAGCGATTCGGGCTGCGGGACCGTAAGCGCTTCGCCGGTATCAACGAGCTGGATGTGAATGCCCTTGGCGTCCACGAACGCCAAATATTTCCCGTCGGGGGAGATCGCGCCGCTAGTCACAGGATTCTCGATGGAGTTGACGGTGAGCTGGCGCAAATTGACCGCAGGCCGCGCCGGCGATGTCGGCCGCGAACGCAGAAGGAAAGCCGCCGCGCTAAGAACGGCGAGGATTGCCGCGGCGCAAGCCGGGTAGAGCAGATAGTTCGCGACGCGCGAGGTTCGGGTGGCCGCGATTGCGGGTGAAAGCTCGCGCGAGGCGAGCGACGCCGCATCGCTCGCACCGTTTCCGGGAGCAGGTATTCCGGCGACGGGCGGCGCTTCGGGTCCAAAACCATTGCCAGTGATTGGCGCAATGAACCGGTAGCCACGCCGTGGCACAGTTTCGATGAAGACTGGATTGTTGGCCGAATCGCCCAACGCCTGGCGCAGCTTCTTGAGCGCGGTGTCGATTCCCTCGTCGAAATCGACGTAGGTGCCGTCCGGCCAGAGCTCTTTCCGCAATTCCTCGCGGGTGACGAGTTCTCCGGGCCGCGCCAGCAGCAAGGAAAGAACGCGGAAGGGCTGATCCTGCAGATGCACCCGGCGGCCGCGCTTGTAGAGATCACCTGAGCGCAGCTCGGCCTCAAACACCCCGAAACTTAGGCGCTGGCGTCCGATGGAAGGGGATTCCAAGGCACAACACTCCTGCCGAATGTGCCCGGGAGTTTACCACATTTATACGCACCCTCGCCTCGCAGTTCAGAAACGCCCCCAACTCGCTCGCAGCACGCCACTTCCGGGGCCACCGGGAGTTCGGCCTCAGTCCGGTTGACGGAACGAGCTTACGCGGCGACCCTCTCGCCTAAGTCGCTAACGCCGCCTCTGAAGATTCGCTCCGTCACATGGCGCGGCGTAGCTCCACTGGAGGAAGTCATGAAGCCCAGCAAAGCAATCGTAGCTCCTGCGATCGCAATCGCAGCTGTCGCGCTAGCCGCCGCGCTGGTCATCCCCGCGCGCGCGACTTTTCCCGGGGAAAATGGGCGGATCGCGTTTCGCGTGGCGACGGACGTCAACAATGTGTACACCATTAATCCGGACGGCAGTGACGAGCGGCAACTCACTTCCCTTGGACCAAATAACAGCGCGTTCAACGCCTCGTGGTCTCCGGACGGTCGGGCGCTCGTTTTCGCGGTGGGTTCCACCTCGGGCGATCCATCGGGGCAGATTTGGATGATGAATGCCGACGGCTCCAACCAGCGCGAGATCTTTGCTGATCCCGGGGTCACCGATTTTGACGCCACATTCTCGCCCGATGGCCAGTTCGTTGCTTTCGCGAGGTGCGCGGTGGGCTGCGCCATCTATCGCATCCGCAGCGATGGCTCCGGCCTCACCGCAATTACTAATTTTGATCCGAACCCGGACGTGATTGAAGAGTTCCCTGCCTATTCGCCGGACGGCGCGCACATCGCCTTCGGGACTTTGAGCCTCGGCGGTGTCCTCGATGCCGTCTATCTGGCGGACGCGGACGGCTCTCAAATTCAACAGCTCACTCCCCCTGGAATCGGCGGCTCGCTGCCGGACTGGTCACCGAACGGCGAACAAATCGCGTTCCACACCAATGATCCGGGCTGCGACGGCTGTTTTTTCCCGAACTCCGAAATCTGGGAAATCGGCGCAAATGGAGAAGGTCTCCGCCGGCTCACTCGTGACCCTAATTTCTTCGATCTCAATCCATCCTGGGCGCCGCAGGGCAACGCCATTGTCTTCGAGCAGGACGATCCAACATTCACGACGTCACAACTATTCATCCTGACGCTAAACGGAGGCGGCGCCGAAGCGAAAATGATCAGAAGCGTGCGTCGCAATCCGCGCCCTGCGGCCGCCGCGCGCACCAAAGCAAATCGCAGCGCTCAGCGCCGCAAGACTCTTCTCGCAGCGAACGGCTTCACGCCGCGCTGGGGAGTCGCGCCGCAATAAATGAACGTGGTTCAAATTCGTTCGATCCCTGCACTCGCACTTGGGAAGGAGACATCATGCGCAACATTCGAATGATGAAGAGCGTGGCTGTGGCTTCCGTTTTCCTGATTATCGTGCTCGTGTTTCTGGTTCGCGGCCGCGCTCAAGCCGCCGACCCGGACGAGAACGGCCGCATCGCGTTCGTCGGCAACCAGAGTGGAAATTTCCAGCTTTACGCCATGGATCCCGACGGCAGCCATATGGTGCAGATCACCAATCTCGCCGCCACAACTTTCGAAACATGGCTTCCTGATTTCTCGCCCGATGGAAAGCGCATCACCTTCTGCTACGGCGCACTTGATGCCAACGGTAATGGCACCGTGGAGATTTACGTCGTCAACGCCGATGGCACCAACGTCGTTCAGCTTACGAACGATGGCCTGTTCGACTGCGCGCCGCGCTGGTCGCCGGACGGCGCGAACATCATCTTCGGCCGCACCTCCACGCGCACCGGGCGCTTGGTCGTTTCCACGATGCGCGCCGACGGCTCGAACATCAAGGAACTGACGACCGATCTATGGAGCGTCCTTCGCTCCGGCTACACTCCCGATGGCCGCCAGATCGTTTGGGAAACTCAGCAAGCCGGATTTGAGTCTGTGCTCTGGATCATGAACGCCGACGGCTCGCATCAGCAGCGATTGACGCAAGCGCCGCTCAAAGCCGGCTGGCCGAGCGCGCCTTCCAACGATACAGTCGTTTTCATGAGCAATCAGAACACGTCACTGGTTCTTCCAAATCAGATCTACAGCGCGAAGCTGGATGGAAGCAACACAGAGCCGCTCACCCAGCCAGTAGGAGACTCGCACGACGTTCTCCCCAATTTCTCACCGAGCAAGCGAAAGATAGTCTTCGCCAGTGATCGTCTGGCCTCCGATGGCAGCCTCGACATATTCACCATGAACGCGGACGGCTCTAGTCTGCAGCGCATCGCCAGCGGCGTAACGGTGGGCGGCTGCGCCGATAAAAACTGCGTCAGTCCAGCGTGGGGCCGCGCGCAGCGCTAGCTAGCAGCTAGTTAGAAGATCGTCGTGGCGCGGCCGTTGTTGGCGGGGTCGTGTTGCCACTTGGGACGGGTGGCGCAGCCTTTTCCGAAGATTTACGGTCTTGGGTGCCCATCCTTACCGGTGTTGCCGTATGGGAAGGGTGGGGGCTTCGGCCATCTTTTCGGCCCCGTCTTTGATTTTTCTTTCTTTCCGCACTCATTCCCCGCTCATCCGCGTCACACCGTCTCGATCCTTACCAATCCATCGTCGCTCCCTTCATAAAATAAATACAAACTCCACGTCCACTCCCGCGGCGAACTCACGAACCCACGCTTCACCGGATTCCTGAGCACGTATCCCAACTTTCGCATCTAGTTCTAGCCCAAGCGTACCATTGCCTATGCTTCAACCCACCCTCACAATAACTGCGCGGCCCGCAGCGCAGCAGCAACAAAACGCTTCATCAGAAACTCCCGCGCCGCCCCCGCACGCGGCCGGCCCGCGCACCATCAAGTGCCCCGCGACGAAAGGAGCCAGCGTACAAACAATCGGGACACTCAAATATTGTTGCCGGGCCTAAGTCGTTGAAAATAAAGCACGGGCCCCCCAAACAATCGGGACACACCCCGGGGTAACTGCAGATGAACCGCTCGGTGGGTGTCGCGGCCTTTTCCGGAGGTTGGCGATTCCCGCGCGTGTCGCGTTTCCAAGCTCCAACATCGAGTCCCGTGCGCGCGCGTTCACAAAAAGAGAGAAAAGGCGAAATCGGGCCCTCTCGCCGATGTTTCGGTTAGAAATAAATTCGCCGATTGTTTTCAATGACTTACAGAAATTTTAATTGAACCCTTGTTTCGGTTAGAACTGGCGTTCGAGCTGAATTAGCTCCGCAGATTTTGGGCCTTGCAATTCGCCTCGGACGGGCCGGGGTGCTTCACGCGCACGGGCAACTGGGAGAAGGATCAACTCGTGTTCACGCGGGAAATGAACCCCGGGGGCAAGACCGTGCGGATGCGCTTCGTCTATACGGAGGCGCGGCCGGACTCGATCGTGATCGAAGTTTATGTCGGGTCGGGCGACGCGCCTTCGGCGCTCATGTTCACTACGCGAGCGAAGAAGCAGTAATCCGGGCCGGCATTTCACGCTAGAATTCGACGCGTGAAGTGGATCATCCGCATCGGCATGATCACTGTTGGAGTTCCCTCGCTGGCCATCGGTCTGCTCATGCTTGCGCGATTTCGTCCTGGGCGCGGGCATATCCGCGCGGAGGTCGAGATCAATCGGCCGGCGTCGCAAGTGTTCCGCTGGATCTCACACGAAGATTTGATCAAGCAATGGGTCGGAGGCTTGAGCGAGATTACGCCGATATCGTCTGCGGGCGAGAGCGGCGAGATCGGGAAGCGGTTTCACATGACTGAATTGGACAGGGAGGAAAATGCGCGAACCGAGATGGAGATGACTGTGACGGAATACGTGCCGAGTGAAAAGCTTGGGTTTCAAATTCGTTCTCTCGGAGGGCAGGCCGAGGGATTCGTCGAAAATGCGGAGTATCGTCTTTCGCCGGTGCCGGGCGGAACCGAGCTCACCTTCGAGATTCAGACGGATTATTACGGGAGATTGCCACGGGCATTTGAACCGATGATTACGCGGGCTGCGAGGAAAAAGGTGCAGCGCGACCTTGGCAGGCTCAAGGTTTTGGTTGAACAAGGACCAGAAAACACGACAGGGAAAGTAAATTAGCTTACTCGCTTGCGAGGTTGTACGGACGTATGCCGGCCTGAAAGGCCGGCGCTACACACTGCAAACCCTATGCTACGCGCTCGAGAATTCCTGCTGCGCCCATGCCGCCGCCTACGCACATGGTGACCAGGCCGTAGCGTTCGTTGCGGCGCTCGAGTTCGCGGAGAATCGACGCTGTGAGTTTTGCGCCGGTACAGCCGAGCGGATGGCCTAGAGCGATCGCGCCGCCGTTTGGATTCACGCGATTGGGGTCGAGTCCTGCGAGCTTGATCACCGAGAGAGCCTGGGCTGCGAAGGCTTCGTTCAGTTCGATCACGTCGATGTCCTCGATGCGCAGGCCGGCGAGCTTCAGCGCTTTCGGGATTGCGTAGGCGGGGCCTACGCCCATCTCTTCGGGCGGACAGCCGGCTGTGGCGAAGGCGAGGAAGCGCGCGAGCGGCTCGATCTTCAGCTCGCGGGCGCGTTCGGCGCTCATTATTACGGCCGCGGCTGCGCCGTCGCTTGTTTGCGAGCTGTTCCCTGCCGTCACGGTGCCGCGCGCATGAAATGCGGGCTTCAGCTTCGCGAGCGCTTCCATCGAAGTATCGGCGCGCGGGCCCTCGTCCGTGTCGAAAACCAACTTCGTGGTTTTCGATTTATTGCCGTTGTTCGGCGGGATCTCCGTGTAACTCACTTCGACTGGAACGATTTCGTCTTTGAATTTTCCTGCGGCGATGGCGGCGATCGCGTTCTTGTGGCTGCGCAGCGAAAATTCGTCGGCCTGCTCGCGCGTGATGCCGTATTTCTTGGCCACATTTTCGGCAGTGAGTCCCATACCGAGATAGGCGTCGGGATAATGATCCATCAGCCAGGGATTGGGCGCGATTTTATTGCCACCCATGGGCACCATGCTCATGGATTCGGCGCCACCCGCAACGATTACGTTTGCGTGACCCGCCATGATCCGTTCGGCCGCGAGCGCGATGGCTTGCAGGCCTGAGGAGCAGAAGCGATTGATGGTCATGGCGGAAGTTTCGACGGGCAGTCCGGCGCGCAGCGAGGCGATTCGCGCTACGTTCATTCCCTGCTCGGCTTCCGGGATGGCGCAGCCGAGGATTACGTCTTCGATTTCTTTGACGTCGAGGCCTTTGGCGCGGGCGATGGCTTCTTTGATTGCCGCGGCGGCGAGATCGTCGGGGCGCGTGGCGCGGAGAGTGCCCTTGGGGGCTTTGCCGACCGCTGTGCGGACGGAACTTACGATAACTGCTTCACGCATGGTTCACCTTCCGGGTGGATGTTGCTGGTTGTATTGGATGCTGTATCGAGTGAAAAAGCAACAGCGGGCTTATTGGCGGACATTTGCGCACAACTCAAAAGCGGGCGGAGCAAGCCCCGCCCCTACGGAGGAAACTTCGTGCGCGAGTTGTGCGCCGATTAGAAGGTCAGGCGCACGGCGAATTGAATTACGCGGGGACCACCGCCGCCTAGGCCTGGGTTGCCTTGAGCCACGTCCGGGGTGGCTGAGATTACACCATCGGGGCCGACGCCGGGCGTGACGAAATTGTCCGGTAACGCGAAATTCGGGTGATTGAAGATGTTGAAGAATTCGGCGCGGAACTGCACGCCGAACGTCTCGGTAATTTTCGTGTCCTTTGTTACCGAGAAATCCGCGTCCCAGAAGCCCGGGCCGTAAATCTGATTGCGCCCGAGAGTGCCGAATTCGCCTGCGGGCTCGGCGAAGGCGGCGGGATTGAGATAACCCGTGGCTGGATTCCAGTGCGGCAGAATCGGATTCACGCCCGGAACGGAGTCGGGCCGCAAGTGGCCGTTGATTCCGAACTCGTCGTCGATGATGGGAATCGGCCGGCCGGATTGAATGGTGACAATCGTATTGAGCGCCCAGCCTTCGGCGAGCCGCTTCGGCAGGCTGCCCCAAACGGGCACGGAATAATTCAGCGCGCCGGTGAAGCGATGTTTTGTGTCGTATGTTGAAGGACCCTTCTCCGCGCGGAGGTCATCGGAATTCTGCGGGAAAGCTGCGGTGGCGAAATTGAAGTCGATGCCATCCGAAGCGTCATCGAGCGACTTTGAGAAAACGTAGCCGTAGAAACCCGAAAAACCGTGGAAATTGCGGAGCCTGCCATTGAGTTGCAGCGCGTGATAACTGGAACTGGCGCTGGTGCTGAACTCATCGATGGTCTCGTAATTCGGATTGGTGAAATCCTGATTAATGTCGTGGAGCCGCGTCAGGCGAGTTCCTTTGCTGCCGACGTAGCCGATTTGAAAGGATGTGTGCTCGCCCGCCTGCTGCTCGATGTTCAGATTCCAACTGCTCACGTAGGGCGTGCGTAGATTTGGGTCCACGACGAATATTTCGTAGGGCGGCGGCGCAACTGAGAAGACTGGCCCGGCCGCTTCGCCGGTGAACGCGCTTTGATTGAACTCCATCGGAAAAACCGGGGTTGGGCCGATCGGATTCGTGGCAATACCGGCTACATCAGTGAAATTCGCAATCATCAAGTGCTGCGGGATGTAATCGTAGTAGAGGCCATAGCCCGCACGAACTGTGGTGTGCTGCAGCGGGCTCCAGGCCACGCCGATGCGCGGGCCGAAATTATTTAGGTCGCGCGGATAGGGATGCGCGAGGCCTCCTGAGCCTACGTGCTCGAGAAGTGAATCGGCGGAAGGGTTCGGGCCGAAATTGTAGAGCAGGCCGTGGCCCTCGCTGATCGGGCCGAAATATTCCCAGCGCAGGCCGAGATTCAGGGTGAGATTGGGACGCACGCGATAATCATCTTGCGCGAAGAAGGCGACGCCGTTGTTGTAAGTCGTTCGTTGCGTGTTGCCGGTATTGGCGGTGGTGAAGCAGAAATCGCATTCTGCATTTCCGAGATAATAGTTGGTGAGCACGTCGATGATCGTCTCGTCGAGCGTGGAATCGTCGTTACTGGTCGAGAATCCAATCAGGCCGCGCTCGAGATTGTCGTTGAATGCCTCCACGGAAACGCGCCGGTATTCGCCGCCAAATTTGAAAGTGTGCACGCCGTGAATCCAGGTGAAGTTGTCGAGGATCTGGTAACTCTGGCTGGTTCTGGCGCGCGGGACGCTGAAGGCCGTAGCGCCAATATTTTCAATGGCGCCGTCGAAATCGATTTCCGGCAGCCCGGCGTGATTGGTGCCGAAATCGAGACCAGGAATCGTTATGTTCGCCTTGGCGTCTGCCGAGGTGAAGGAATTCGAGAACCGGCTGTAGCCGAATCGTAGCTCGTTGAGATGCGACGGTCCCAGAGTGGAAAGCAAGCTCGCTGAGAACACATTCACGCGTGTGGGAGAAATTTGCGCGAAGGGGGCCAGGCGCGAGCCGCTGCCTTGTCCGCCGAGCGAGCCGAACGGAAATGTTTGATTGTCGTTACCAAAGGCGTAGCGCGCCGCGAAACTTTCGTTGTTCGTGAACTTGTGGTCCAGCTTGACGATCATGTTGTCGTTGTTGTTGAGGTCGTTCACTACGCCTGGCAATTCGTTCGTGGTGCTCTGCGGGAAAAGATTGAGGATGGCGTCGAGAGGCGCGGTGTTAATCGCGGGATCGATTAGGAGCGCGGCACTGCGCGCGGAGGCGATTTCCGTCTGCGTGGGCACCTGGAAAACAAAATCCGAGCCGACGCGCTCGCGCTGGCCTTCGTATGCGCCGAAGAAGAATGTGCGGTCCTTGATGATGGGGCCGCCGATCGAGCCGCCGAATTGGTTGTTGATGAACAGCGTCTGAGGATCGGGAGTCACGTTGAAAAAGTTTCGCGCATCGAAATAGGAATCGCGATTGTATTCGTAGGCTGTACCGTGGAACTGATTCGTTCCGGACTTCGTGAGGATATTGACCACCGAACCGCTGTTGCGGCCGTATTCGGCCGGGAATTGTGCCTGTACGTTGAATTCTTGAATGGCGTCAATTGGAAGCAGCGTCGCGGGTGCGCCGCTGATGCCCACTTGATTTAAAGCCGAATTGTTGAACCAGGGATCGTTGTTGTCAGTACCGTCGAGCGTGTAATTGTTCGAGCGGTCGCGATTGCCGTTGATGTTGAATTGGCCAAAGCCCTTCTCAGTTCCGGCCACGCCCGAGCCTTCCACCGTCACGCCGGGCACGAGCGCCACAAGCTTCCCGAAATCCCGGCCGTTCAACGGCAACTCTTCGACCATGCGGTTGTCGACGACTTCGCCGAGAACATCGCGCTCGGTATCCACAAGCGGCGCCGCTGCTGTTACTACAGTTCTCGTTCCCTCAAAGCCTGCGACTTCGAGTCTGATATCAACGGCCGTATCCAGCCCAACTTCAACAACGGCATTTCGGTGATAAGTCATGAATCCTGTCGAGTTAGCTTCAACAGCGTATTCGCCGGCAAGAAGTTCGGGAATTACATATCCGCCGTCGTTCGTTGTCGTCACTGTTCTGGAGTCGCCGTTGGCGGAATTTCGCACTGTTACGGTCGCGTCGACGATCACCGCGCCGGTGGGATCAGTCACCACGCCGTGAATCGAGCCGCGATAGGTCTGCGCGCCAGCGCCAGCGGCGCAGACGGCAAGAACGAACAGCGCCGACAACAGCTTGAGAAGGATTCGTGTAGCCATCGTGAATTGGAACTTGCGCGTTCTCATACCTGGCTCCCTTATTTTCCCTTTCGCGGAATGATCACCGCCACGGGCGGATCGATGTCGTAGACCTTCGAAAAATTCCGTTCATTGATCGCGAATCCGATACGCCCGCGCGAATCCACATAGAGCAGGGGCTGCCCGACCGGCACGTCCATGAAAGTCTTCACATAGGGCATCGTGAAAGGCTTGCCGGCGATTTTTACGGTGACTTTGTCACCCATCTCGTAGCCCAGCTGCTTGAAGTCCTCGCCGCGAACATCGGTGATCAGGCTGCCGAAGGGATCGTCAAGTCCGATGACATCGCCGGAGATGCCATTGTCGGTGACTGTCGCCTGGACGAGCTTCAGCCGCACGAGCTCCGCAACGTCGGGCCCGGCCAGCTTCCAGTCGTCACCCGCTGCGAGATGCGCCGCGGCGGGTGAAAAAATATCGCGGCCATGAAACGTGGAAGAAATTCCTTCGCCGATCATCCAGGAGCGATTGGTGATTTCGCGCGCGCCGATGATGCCGTCGCGCTCGATCACGGGCGTGATCAATCCATTGTCCGGCAGCACAAAATATTGCTTCTTCTTGGATTTCACGATCACCGCTTTTCGCGAAGTGCCCACACCTGGATCGACGACGACTAGGAAAACCGTATTCGGCGGATAATATGGCGTCACTCCGGCCAGAAATCGCGCGCCCTCTTCGATCGAAAAAGGCGTCACCTGGTGGGTGATATCCATGATGCGCGCATCCGGAACGATTTGAATGATGACGGCCTTACAGATCGCCACCGCGTCATTTGCCGTGCCGAAATCGGTCATGAACACAATTGTCGGATGCTCGGCAGCAGGCTGCGCCGTGACCTCTTTGGCCGGCCGCGTTCCACAGCTCGCTGCCAGCAGCGCGAACACGCACACAGCCACGCCGGCCGCGGCGCGGAATCGAGAACGCGCCGCGGGCGATCTATCTAGCGCTCGTCTTGCCCACTCGGTGCAAAGATGCACTTCAGCCTTTTCAGGAATCACGATTAAGATGCCCTCACGAGGATTTGGATTCGAGTTCCTGCCCCAAGAACTTGGCAAAAGTATAGCGAATCGGGCGAGCGGGCGGAAGAATTCTCTAACGTCGCTTCACGGCCGCTTGCGGTATTGCTCGTAGAGCTCCAGGTGGCGGTTGTCGAGACTTGTTAGCCGGCCTTGGATGAAGAGGTAGCGCACCTGCGTGCGGATTTCTAACGGATCGCCATCGGTAACGAAGATGTTGGCGAGCTTGCCGGGCTCGATGCTGCCTAGCTGATCGTCGAGGCCGAGCATTTTCGCGGCGTTGAGCGTGACCGCGCGCAGGGCTTCGTCGTGCGGTAAGCCGTAGGCCACGGCGTTACCCGCTTGCTGCGAGAGGCGGCGCGAAAACGAGGTATCGAAGCTGGCGAAAGCGATCGGAATCCCGGCGGCAGCGAGTTCCGAAGGTTGCGTCATGGGCTTGTCGTAGGGATAGTCCTCTTCATTCGGAAGCCGCATCGTCGGACCGAGAATCACCGGAATATTTTTCTGCTTGAGAAGATCCTTTTCCCGCCAGGCTTCTGTGCCGCCCGCGAGGATCATTTTCAAATCTTGCTTGGTGCAGAATTCGACGGAATTGCGAATGTCGCGCGCCGATTCCGCGACCACCAGGACCGGCAGCTTTCCTTTCACCACGGGGATTAGCGCTTCGAGCTTGAGATCGCGCTCGAAATTCTGCGCTGAGCCTTTCTCGACGGCTTGCGCATAATGGCGGGCGCGATCTAGAAGGTCGCTGAGGGCGTAGATCTTCTTTTCGTATTCCGCTTTGATTTCGGAAAAGGGACGCTCGACGACTGTGAAAGTTTCGAAATCGAAAGTGCTGCTCTCGACCGACGGCCAGTTGAGGACCATTGCCGCTGACGCTCGCAGCGCCATCTGCTCATTCGTCCAGCCCGCGAGATTCAGCGCGGAGGCCTGCCCCGCGATCACCGAATTGTCTCCGAACAAATCGAAGCCGCGAACGCCGGGCGTGACGAGCACTTCGGTGATGCCGCTGGCGCGCGTGACGCCAATGTGCGCGCTCGCGGGATTCACGGCGGTCATGGCCACGAGTTCGGGATTGAATTCGCCCAGCTCCGATACGTCATTCGTTGCGCGTACGGCGCTGATCTCGCTCAAGCCGAGCTGCGTGACGGGATCGAAGAAGCCGGGATAGACCTCGAGTCCTTTCGCATCGATCACTCTCGCATCCGCTGGTACGCTGACGTTTGCCCCGACCGCCGCAATTTTTCCATCGCGGATCAGGACTGTGCCATTTTCAATCGGCGCGCCCGCGAGCGTGAAAATCTTTGCGCCCTCGATTGCGTAAACGCTTGGCTCGGTGTCCGCCTTGGCGCCGCTGTTCTCGTTCGGCGACGATTTCTGCGCGAAGGCCACCGCTGCGATGCTCCATAACATCGCCGCGAGAATGCCTGCAGTGACGCGTGCGAGCTGCGATGTGGCGATGCCGCGGCGCTTCGGCACGGAAACAGGGCCGAAAGGCGAGAGGGTCTGCCCTTCGCGGCTCAGGGTAAAAAGACCATCCCCTACTTGATGCGGATCGCGCCGGTTCATCGCTCACCTCCCGCATCCTCGCTTGCGACTTTGGGTGGTTTCTTCTCTTTTTCCTTTTCTTTCTTCTCTTCCTCTGCTTTTTTCTTTTCTTCCTCGCGCGCCTTCTTTTCTTTTTCGAGCAACGCTTTCTTCTCGGTCTCGAGCGCGGGGCGTCCCGCTATGTCACGATCGCGATCGAAGTACACCGTACCGTCAATCAGAGTCTTTTGCGCCACGGCGTAGACGCTTAGCGGATTGTGATTGAAGATGACCAGATCGGCGTCTTTCCCGACATCAATTGAGCCTACGCGATTGTCAATTCCAAGCTGAATTGCGGGATTGAGCGTGACGAGCTTCAGCGCATCATTATCGGAAAGCCCGCCGTACTTGATGGCTTTCGCCGCTTCCTGATTCAAATGCCGTGCCTCTTCGCCGTCGTCCGAATTCACGGAGACGATGACGCCGCGTTCCGTCATCAGCGCCGAGTTGTAAGGGATCGCGTCGTAGGCCTCCATCTTGTACGCCCACCAATCGGAGAACGTCGAAGCGCCGACGCCGTAGGCCGCGAGTTCGTCGGCTACTTTGTATCCCTCGAGAACATGCTGGAACGTGCGCACCTTGAAGCCGAATTCTTTGGAGACGCGCATCAGCATCAGAATTTCATCGGCGCGGTAAGAATGACAGTGCACGTAGCGCTTGCCTTCGAGCACTTCTACGAGCGGATCGAGTTTGAGATCGCGCCGCGGAGGAATCAGATTGGGCTCGCCCGCGGCTTTGCGGCGGTTGTATTCGTCCCACTGCTTTTTGTATTCCTTCGCCTCGGTGAACGCCTGGCGAATTGTTTCTTCGACGCCCATGCGCGTCGCGGGATAACGCTGCGGAACTCCGGGCGGCGGCCGGTAATTCGACCACTTGGGATTTTCGCCGAGAGCAAATTTGATTCCCGGTAACGCCCCCTCGAAGGGAAGTTCGCTCGAGGGCTTGCCCCAACGGAGCTTGATTACGATCGTCTGGCCGCCGATAGGATTAGCGCTGCCGTGAAGGACATTCGCTACCGTGACGCCGCCGGCGAGGTCGTAGTAAATCGTGGGATCCTCGGAGTTCAAAACGTCGGCAATGTTCACCATCGAACTTACCGAAACGCTGCCTTCGTTCACGCTTTCGCTGACGGCGATGTGCGAGTGGCAATCGATGATGCCCGGCAGCACGAACTCGCCGCTGGCATCAATCACGGTTGCGCCGTCTGGTGCCTTGATGTCCGTGCCGACTTCGGCGATTTTGCCGTCGCGAATCAGGATGGAGCCGTGCTCGATGTTGCCGTGCGTGATGGTGAGGATTGTCGCGTTTTTGATCAGAGTGACATTCGAATCTGCGCCGGCGCCGCGCGCGACTCCGGAAGCGAGGAAGATGAGGAACGCTGCGAGCGCGATAATTCTCCTCATCATCGGCCCACCTCGCCATCGGCTTCCGAAACTTGTGGCGCTGCTTGGTCAGGCTTCTCGCCGCCGGCGTCGCCCGGTTTGTGGGGCTTCGCGATCTCGTGAACCTCGAAATGGCGGCCATCTACGAAGACATGTTTCACTTTTGCCTTCTCGCCGAACAGGTCTCCATCGGCGACGACGAGATTTGCGATCTTGCCCGGCTCGATGCTGCCGAGACGATCCGCGACACCGAGAATTTCGGCGGCGTCCAGCGTGAAGGCGCGCAGCGCGGCATCCGAAGAAAGTCCCGCGGCAGTTGCCTTGCGGACATTTTTGAAAATGTCTTTCGGTTCGGCAATGCCCCCCGATGAAAATGCGAATTTCACTCCGGCCTTCGCCAATGCGGCGGGCGATCTGGGAGCGCGATCGCGAAAACGCAGTTCGCGCAATGACGGGATGTTCTCCGGGTCGGGGTCCTTTGCAGCTTCCGGCCATTTCAAATTCACGATCACTTGGTACTTCTTCACGGCAATCCGGTCGGCGAGCGCGTAGCCCTGCTGCCCGCCGTAAAGCGCCGCGTGCAGATTCCACTCTTGCGCGAGGCGCATGGCGCGCGGAATTTCGACGATGTCGTTCGCCGGGAGAAGGGCTATTTCCTGGCGATGAAGGATCAGGCTCATGATTTCTTCAGTGCGGTCGATGTTTGGGCGCTCAATTCCGTTTGGATGCGCGGCGTAAGTTGGCGCGGCTGCGTCGTACCATGCCGTGTCGTCCGTCACTTGGCGCAAATAGGAAATCACTCCCATGAGCGAGTCCGGGAAGCCGAACGTTGTGGGGTGCAGGCCAATTCGCAGCGCGGCGTGCGAGCGGACCACCATTTGGCTTGGGCGCTCGCTGCTGAGATCGATCAGCGATCCTTGGCCGGCAATGATGGCTTCTTCGGGAAGAACGAGGGCGGTGGTGAATCCGGCGTCGCGCCAGGATTCGATGCGCTTGTCTTCGGGATTGAAATCGTCCGCTGCGACTCGCCACGGGGATGTGCCCGGGCGATCTTCAGGTCCCATGGAAATGTGTTCGGGGATAGGAGCTGCGCCACGGCGTCCACGGCCGCGCGCTGCGACCGGCGCGGGCTCCGGCTTGGGCATGCCGAGATCGTCGCCTGAATCGATCAGGCCGGGATAAACCGTCAGGCCTTTGCCGTCGATCACCCAGGCTTCTGCCGGGATCGCGACACTCGTTCCCACTGCTTGAATCAGGCCATTCGAAATCACGATCGTGCCGTTTTCCAGCACGGGGCCCGAGACGGGAACGATGCGCGCGTTAGTGATCGCGAAGTAACGCGGCTCGCCGCCCTCCGCTTGCAGGCGCGATGCATGGGAGAGTAGCAGCGCAGCGAACGCGAAAATTGCGATGAGTGTGTACGAGGCCGCGCCGGACAATTTCAATTTCATTCCGCACCTCTATTAAGGATTCGTCAGATCGAGCTTTCGCCGCCAACTCGAAAAGAATCGAGAGCCCCGCGATGCTAGAAGGAGGCTCCAAGACTGTCAAGCAGCCTCGCTGATGATTCGCGGAAATAGACTTGAACTGCGAAGAATCGTGAGCAGAGTTGGGCTCGACGTTTGCCGATGGCTGCACCGCGTACGAAGAGGCCCGGCTAAAGCGCGGGCCCTACGAAGGCGCCGAAGACGGCGCTAGTTGCGTAGCGGCTTGCCTGTTTTCAGCGTGTGGGCTATGCGCTCTTGGGTTTTGCGCTCGCCGCAGAGGCTCACGAACGCTTCGCGCTCTAGATCCAGAATGTATTGCTCGGAGACGGTCTGCGGCGAAGAGAGTGGGCCGCCGGCGAGCACGTTGGCGAGCTTGCGGGCGACGTGCGCGTCGTATTCGCTGATGAATTCGCCGCGGAGCATCATGTGCAGCGCGAGCTTTGCGCCGGCGATAAATTGCTCGCCGAGCACGCGAATTTGCGCCGGTGCGGGAGGATGGTACTCGGCGCGAACGAGCGCGAGCGCCGTCTCCTTGGCGTCAGCGACGAGGCGATCGCGATTCATGGCGATCAAATCGGAGCGGCGCAGGAAGCCATAGTTGCGCGCTTCTTCGGCGCTGGTCGAAACTTTCGCCATGGCGATGGCTTCGAAGACCGGCTTTAGCGCGTGCATCAGATCGAGCGATTCGCCACCGGCGGCATTTTCATTGGCGCGAATCAGCATCTCTTTCGTTCCGCCGCCGCCGGGAATCAACCCGACGCCCGTTTCAACGAGCCCGATGTACGACTCGGCCGCGGCGTGAATCCTCGCGCCGTGCATCGGAATTTCGCAGCCGCCACCAAGAGACATTCCCTGCGGCGCCACAACGACCGGCCGCGGCGAATATTTGATGGCCATGTTGCAGCGCTGGAATTGGCGCACGGCCAGATGCAAATCGTCCCACTCTTCTTCCTGCGCGCTCACCAGCAGCAACATGACATTCGCGCCGACGGAAAAATTCGTGGCCTGGTTGGCGATGACCATCGCTTCGAAATCGTTCTCGAGGCGCTTCAGCCCGGCGTAGAGCATCGAGACGATGTCACCGCCGATGGCGTTCATCTTGGCGTGAAATTCGCAGCATAGGACGCCGTCGCCGAGATCAATCAGGCTCGCGCCGGAGTTCGTCTGCACCGTCTTCGAGCGATCCTTCAGCGACTTCAAGATGATCACGCCCGGCGGCTCTGGCGCGGGCTGCATGGCGGCGGTCGAGAGATCGAAGTAACGCAGCTCGCCCTGCGCGTATTCGTAGAACGATTTCTTGCCCGATGAAAGCAGGCGATCCACGAGCAACGGAACGGGCCTCTTCTCACGCTCGAGCGCCTTGGCCATGAGCTCGACGCCGACGGCATCCCAAATTTCGAACGGGCCAAGCTCCCAGGCGAATCCCCAGCGCATGGCACGATCCACGTCCACAACGCGATCGGCAATTTCCGGTACGCGCCGCGCCGCGTAAGAACACATCTCGCTCAAGCTGCCCCAGAGAAATTGCGCGCCCTTATCCCCGCTCTTGCCTTCCAGAATCGGGCCGATGAGCGCCTGCAAGCGCTGGCGCGTACCCTCAATCTGCTTGCCGCCCTCGATCGAGGCGAAGCGAGCCTTCTGGCGCGGCCGGTATTCCATCTTTTGCCAGTCGAGCGTCTCAATTTCCTTGCCGCCGCCTTTACGCACCTGGCGATAGAAACCCGAGCCGGTCTTCTCGCCGATCCAGCCGCGCATCATCAAATCTTCGACGAGTGGCGGAACTTTGTAAGCTTCACGCGATTCGTCGTTCGTCGCGTTCTCGTAAATGTTGCGTACGACGTTGACCAAGATGTCGAGGCCGACGATGTCCGCCGTGCGGAACGTCGCCGATTTCGGCCAGCCAACTGCCGGGCCGGTGCAGGCGTCCACTTCTTCGATGGTCAGGCCAAGCTCGGTCATCAGCCGCAGCACATTGAGCATCGAGTAGGTGCCGATGCGATTGGCGATGAAATTCGGCGTGTCCTTCGCCACCACCACGCCTTTGCCGAGCCGGCGGTCGCAGATGTCATCGAGCGCCGCGATGACGTCCGGACGCGTCTTCGGCCCGGGAATCAGCTCAACGAGCTTCATGTAGCGCGGCGGATTGAAAAAATGCGTCCCGGCCCAATGCTCTTCGAAATCCGCCGAACGCCCTTCGGAAACAAGATGAATCGGCAGCCCGGAAGTATTCGTGGTGACGATTGTGCCCGGCTTGCGATGCTGCTCGACGCGCGCCAAGAGCCCGCGTTTGATCTCAAGATTCTCGGCGACGGCTTCGATAATCCAATCCACTTCGCCGCACCAGCCGAGATTGTCTTCAAAGTTGCCGATGGTAATGAGCTGCGGCGTCTCAGCGGTGAAAAACGCCGCGGGCCGCGATTTCTTCGCGCCTTCCAATCCGCCGCGAACGATGCGATTCCTCACCACGGGACGCTCGAGCGTCAAGCCCTTGGCCTTTTCTTCGGCATTCAATTCGCGCGGCGCGATATCCAGCAAGAAACAAGGAATGCCCGCGTTGGCGAAATGCGCCGCAATGCGCGAGCCCATGGTGCCCGCGCCGAGAACTGCTGCTTTTTCGATTCGTCGTGTCACTTTGTGTGCTCCGAAAACGGCAGGACGTTACAAGTCCTGTACTGGCAGGTGAACGCCGCGCACCAAGCATCGCCGCTTTAAGGTACTCTGTCAAATAGAGACGCTTGGGAAGATGGGAAACACCATGAAATGGATCGGCAGCGCCGTCCGCGGCCTGCGATCTTTCGCGTATGGACCGGGCGACGGACGCCCGCGCGTGGGCCTCGCCCTCGGCGGCGGATTCGCGCGCGGAATCTCGCATATTGGCGTGCTACGCGTGCTCGAAGAGGAAGGCATTCCCATCGATTACATCGCGGGCACTAGTGTGGGCGCGCTGATCGCCGCGGGCTACGCCAGCGGCGCCACGCTTGACCAAATGGAGACCCAGGGCTCTGGCACGCATTTTCGCGATTTCGGACGTTGGACGCTTTCGCGCATGGGCATGGCCTCGAACGAGCGGCTCGAGAATTTTCTTCATAAATTCACCACGGCGCGCTTTTTCGAAGAGCTGAAGATTCCACTGAGCATCGTGGCGACCGACCTGATCAAGGGCGAGTCGGTCTATTTCACCGAGGGCGAGATCGGCCCCGCGCTTCGCGCTTCCTGCGCCTATCCGGGGCTATTTCTGCCCGTCGAATATCGTGGGCGAATTCTCGTGGACGGATTCCTCACAGAAGCGGTTCCGACCGAGGCCGCAAGGAGATTGGGCTCTTCGGTGATTATCGCGGTATATCTCGAGCCCGGCGAGCTGAAGGAAAAGCCGCGGAATACGATCGAAGTGATCGGTCGTTCATTTTCGATCATCCAGGGCACCTACGAGCAGCCGTGGCGAAATATCGCTGACGTAGTGATCGAACCCAACGTACACGATGTTCTCTGGGATGGATTTGCGCTGACGCCGCGCCTGGTCGCCGCAGGCGCCTCGGCCGCGCGAGCGGCTTTGCCAAGCATTAAGGCTGTAATTGATAGGCGCACAGCGCCGCGCCATGTTCACTCACCGGAAGAAGAGACCCGCTGATCTAATTCCTAGGCAGGAAGAAGCCGTTTCAGAAGAATCGTACGCCTGCAGATAATCTTGCTTGCTAACCGCTGTGCCTGGCCGCGCGTCAAAAGGAAGGGGGAATCGAACTCCCAGGGCGATGACCGCTGCTACGCCCCAGTCATCAGCCTTATCGGTTCGGATCCCCCCTTCTCTACTGTTTCTCATACTCCTTCCAGGCTTAAGATGCAATGAGCTTGAGAGATTAAATTTGTGCCTCGCGAGTGTGAGCGCCAAATCCAGAGTTAGGCTTCGCGGATCTTGACCTGTAAGTCTTTCCCGTTTCGCTTCCCCCGTTTATTGAGGAACTCCTCGAGCGCCTGCGCCAGCCGCAACGGGTCAACCCGCAGCCCGGCCTGGATCTCTCCGTCCGCCGTCGGAAGCGTATCGTCGAATTCGGCCGAGCCGGTGAAATTGCGCATAGCGAAGCTATCGAGCCATTCGAGAGGGCACGGACGCGCTTTGCCATCTTCGATGATCTCGACGTGGAGTTTCCGCGCGTACATGCGCGGAGAGTATAGCATCGCGAGAATTGGCGCCCACGTCGCTGCCGGCTAATGATTTACTTCGCGTTTTTCCAGCGGACGAATGCGACGGCAGCCCAAACCAGCTCCACGGCTCCGAACGGCCATGCCCCCTGCAAGAATCCGTACACCGAGCCCAAGATGCATGCGCCGGAAAAAGCTAGGACAAAAGCCCGATGGCGGCGTTCTAACGCGTAGCACACCATCATCGCGGTCACTGAAAACAATCCGAAAAGGGTCAGTCTGCTCAGACGGCTGCTCGACCTCGAGAATCGTTGAGGCGCACGGGATCGCGCGGCCTAGAATTTAACCAAGATCGACAGATCGATGAACGATTCATCCCTGCGAAGATCGGGGAACCACACGCTGCTGATTCCGCCGCCGCAGGCTGTTTCCGCTGCCGCGAGACTCGTTTGCCCGGACGAGATTCCGCTGCTGCAAGCAAAGAATCCTGGCGAGCCGTTGTTTCCACCGGGAGGCGTAATTCCGCCGCGGCCTGTCCAATACGGCACGCTCGCGTGGCGATAGTCATATTCCCAACGGAACGTAATGTATTGCTTGGGCATATAGTCGAACGTAAACGAAGTATCCCACGCTTTGAACGGATCGCCTGGATTCCCCGTAAAGTATGGCGCACTCGTCGCCGCGGTAATCGCGCTTGCTCCATTTATCGGGGGAACGAGGACGAGATAGCGTCCCGGATTGTTGATCTGCCCGCCGCCCAGCGTCATTCCAAACAGGTCGTGGTGGAACCAGAAACGGTTGTAAAACATATAGCCGACGAAGCTCTGCTTCGGGTGGCCGTTTTTGGTGCCGTAGCAACTTACACCGCCGCCGTACTCACAACCCAGATCGCCGGTGAAGCTGAATGCCATCTTATCGAGCGTGTTCTCCGGGCGATCGAAGTACTTGATTTCGATACTGTCGTCGGTGTGAATCCGCTTCCGGCCGGGTATGAACAGGTCATCCTGCCCTAGTCCGTAGTTGTTGGAAATGATGTTGATATAGGGTTTCGGAGTCCACTTAATTTGGCCTCCGATTCCGGGCCTGTGGTTAGCCGAGGCGTACGATTGCCAGCCATTGATGAACCACGGTTCGATCTTCAAATGTGCCGTGGGGAAAATCTGCACGCGCAGGCCTTCGAAAAACCACGGCGTGTTCGAGGAGACGTAAGAAGGCTGGTACGCCCAATTATCGAAATTGTAGTAGCTGAACAGGCCGATGTAGGACAAGAAGATTCCCGCGTCCACGTTGACGCCGTGCAGAGCATCGATGTGATATCCACCGTACGCCTCAGTAAGGTAGCGATAGGCAGTTACAAGATCCCATTGGCCGTGTCCGGGACTGGGATCATTGCGCGGAGTCGTGGCTGAGTACATGCCGAGCTGCGTCATCAAGCGCGCGCGAACATTGTCAAAGTGGAAGTCGCCGCCCACTCCAAGTTGTTCGAGCTGGATTTCCTCGGTCCGAAAGAGCTCGCTCGAGCCGCCCATCGAGTGATCCGTCGGATGGTTGAAGTCGTGCACGAAGTTGACATCGGCCCGGATCTCGGGCGTGAAGAATTTCGAATCCCAAAAGATATCCTTCGTTCGGGGGTTGCCGTTCAGCCAGGTCCAGTCGTAATCGGAAAACGGCTCTACATTGGCGGGCTTCGCCGACTCGGCTTGCGGAAATTCAGATCCCGGCACCCTCT
The DNA here is from genome assembly GCA_963812645.1 of uncultured Acidobacteriota bacterium. Lineage (GTDB taxonomy): Bacteria > Acidobacteriota > Terriglobia > Acidiferrales > UBA7541 > Palsa-147. The sequence goes on along the minus strand of CAWEVU010000004.1, from coordinate 906,715 downwards.
TGAAATCGGCAGCCGCGGCCGGAGCGCCCGGGCTTCCTGATGCATACGTCGCACTGATTCCTCCGGACGGCGCCGGCGAAGCTTGTACAACGGCAGGCGACGAATTGGCCTGCGTCTTCAAAGTCTTGAGCTCGGCCTCCAGTTGCTCGATCCGCGCCTTCATGGCCTCGAGTTCCTTCGTAATCTCGGCCGGCGTCGGCTGGGCCGCGCCGCCATCATCTCCGCTGGCCACCTGGCTTGTGCTCTGCCCGAAGGACGGCTTCGGCGACACGAGTAGCACCAGCGCAAGCAATGCAAGCCAATATTTGCGCAGACGCAGGCCCTGGGAGTCGGCCCGTTTTGCCTTCAAGGCCGCAATTCTAGTTATCAAGGTCGAGTTCATCTCATCACCTCGTGAATACCGGGTTACGCTATCTTTTTCGGGAGAATGCCGACGTAACCCCGCTCGCGGTTCTCCGTGACTGGTGCGACTCCGGATGACAGTGGAAGGGCTAACTCTACGTATGCAATTCCATGTGACTTGGGCGCGGATGGGTCGCGCTTCGACAGCCTGGAAGTGGTACGACCCGCTTCCGGCGCGGTGCGTTGACCGGTCAGCCGCGACCACTCTGCAAATGACTGCCCCGGCTTTCTGACCGCAGTGAAAGAACCGAGCTGCTGCGGGCTATCAGCGGATCCCTGGTTCGGAGCCGCCGGCGACTTATGGCGCTTTTCATCTCGCCGGAGCTGAATCAGAACGTAGATATAAAAGCCGCATGCGAGAAACGCCGGGATTGCAATCACATATCGCACGGGAATTGGCTCCTTAGCGCCTGCAAGGCGCGCAGTGTCCGCCCGCACTCGTAGGGGCGCAGCGCTCTTCACTAGCACGATATTGCGACGACATTAGAAAGGGATAAGCGAGTTGTAAGGATTTCGTAAGTCGAGGTTTAGCTACGGCCGGGGTTGGTAGCGCCGGCGTCCCTGCCGGCATCTTACGACGATAAACGTGGGCGAGGACACCCGTTGTGCGTGGCGCCCAGAAGTGAATAGGTCTCGAGGATTGAGGTGCGCGGTCCGGGCGTCATTGCTGCCCATGGTGATCTCGTGCTCGCCGGAAGCCGGCAGGGACGCCGGCGCTACCACAGCGCAGCCTTGCGATGCCGCGCTCGAGCCTACGGCGCGGGCTGAATCGGTATGCCAAATGGCGCGAGCGAATCGCGAATCACCTTCTCCTCGCCCACCGCCACAACACTCATCCGCGACGCCGGATAATACTTCTGCGCGGCGGCATCAACATCCGCCGCCGAGGTCTTCTCGATCTTCTTCCCATAATTTCCGATTTCATCCGGCGGCAGCCCGTTGGTCCACAAATTGGCGAGTTCCCTGGCGACGGCTCCCCGCGATTGCAATTGGATTGCCTCGACGCCCAAAAGGAAGCGCTTCGCCTTGCTCAACTCCTCATCCGTCGGATCGGTTGTCGCCATCCGGTTCATCTCGTAATTAATTTCATTAAAGCTTGCGCCCGTAACGGCGTTACGCACATCCGCTTGCGTGCGCACCAGGCCTGCCGACCGCAAGGTTTGGAGGAACGCAAACGGGCTGTAGGTGTAGCCCTTGTCTTCACGTATGTTGACGACGAGGCGCGAACTGAATATCCCACCGTAAATCGCGTTGGCTACTTCCGCGGCCTCATAGTCCGCGTCGCCGCGCAGCGGGCCGAACGCCGCGAACACCAGCGTGGTCTGAACCGAGTTCGGCCGCGCAATGAAATATATCGCGTGAGGCGGCGCCGCGGAGGGCTTCGGCGTGGCCGCAACCGCCGGAGTAGCGGGCGATTTCCATCCACCGAGCTTCGCTTTAATCAGCGCCGTCATCTTCGCCGTTTCAAAGTCTCCCACCGCAACCAGGATGGCGTGATCGGGCCGGAATCTTCGCGCGTACTCGGCCCGAAGTTCCGCCGGCGTCATCTGCGCGAGCGACTCCTGCGTTGGCGAAACGACGCCGTATGGATTGCCGGGAAACAGTATCTTGGCAAGCGCGCGACTCGCCTGGAAGCTAGGCTGGGCTTCGTTCTGGCGCAGTTCATCGCTCGCGTTCTTCTTGGCCACCCCCACTTCACTATCCGGGAACGTTGCATTTTCAAGAACGTCAGCAAGGATGCCGAGCGCCGCTTCGGTCTTCAACGAAAGCACGTTCGTCGCTACGGAGGTTGTGTCACGCGTCGAAAACGCGTTTAGATCGCCCCCGGCAGCTTCGATATCCTCGGCAATCTGCTTGGCGCTGCGCGTCGCCGTGCCCTGGGTGAGCGCCTTTGCGAGCAATTCGGACAAGCCCGGCCGATCACTCGGGTCAGCCGCGAGGCCGCCTTCCACCGAAATGGAGAATGCCACCTTCGGAAATCCAGGCTTCGATACCAGCCAGACCGTTAGCCCGTTATCAAGTTGCACGGTCTTCACATCCGGCGCCTCCAACGGATTTTGTGGCCCGTAGGGAGGCACTTCCTTCGGTAAAGGTTGTTCCTTCTGCGCATGAACGCTCGCGGCGAAAAACAACACGCAAATTGCAGCCAGTAGCGATTTCATTGCGCACCTCCGGAAGGAGCGGCGGCCTTCTCAGGCGGCGCGGGAACGCGATTGATCAGCGTGCGATTTGTAGTCACGAGATATTTCGCCGCAAAGTTGCGAATTTGCTCGGGCGTCACCTTCGCAACGCGATCCGGCGTCTCGTACACGCTATCGAAGCTGCCCTCGATCAGCACAGCATGAGAAAGAGCTGAAGCACGAGAGATCGGAATTTCGAGCTGCGCGTACCAATCCGAGCGCATCTTCGCGGCCACGCGCTCCACGTCCTCCTGCGAAGGCCCCTTCTTTGCCAGATCGGCGATCGCCGCATCGTAGGCCGCCACCACCTGCTCTTCCGTCACGTTCGGCGGATACAAAATGAACGAAGTCATCAGCGTCGGGCCGTTGTATTCGAACGCGTTTCCCAGCGGCCAATTGTCGCCGCCATAGACCGAGACCGCGACCTGCTTATCTTTCACCAGCGTCTGGTAGAGAATCGATGCCTCGCCGTTGTGCAATAGCTCGGCCGCAACTGCAGCCACGACGGCGTCCGGCGAAGTTCGCGGCGGCATGCGATAGCCCACGGCGATCGCGGGAATTCTGGCTAGCTTGTCGGTCTCTTCGCCCCGTCGCTCGGCCGTTTGCGGCGTTTCAGCGACATCAGGACGTGGCGGCGTGGGCCGCGAGTGAACATCGGCGAAATACTTTTCGACCTTGGCGAAGATCTCGTCGGGCTTCACGTCCCCGACGATCACCAGCACGGCGTTATTCGGCGAATAGTATTGCTCGTAGAATTTCTGCACGTCTTCGATGCGCGCCGCATCGAGATCCTTGAAATCTCCGTAGAAATTGTGCGAGTTCGGATATTTGTCGAAAGCCTTCTCGGGCAAGTCGAGCCATTCAAACGATCCATACGGCTGGTTCAACACATTCACCCGAACTTCTTCTTCGACCACGTTGCGCTGGTTATCAAGATTCTTGACCGAGAAATCGAGCGTCCTCATGCGGTCGGCTTCGAGCCACAGCACAGGCTCGAGCGTAGAGAGCGGTCCCGATTCAATATATTCCGTAAAATCATAGCGAGTATCCCCATTGTTGAATCCACCGCCGCCTTCAATCACGCGGTCAAAAACCCCTTTCGGCGCCACCGGCGTGCCTTCGAACATCATGTGCTCGAAAAGATGCGCGAAGCCTGTGCGGCCTTCGGGCTCCAGCCGAAATCCGATCCCGTAGCTGATGCACAATCCAAAAGTTGGCGCCGAATGATCTTCCGACACAACTACCGTCAATCCATTCGGCAGCTTCTTCATCGACGTCGGAGGCTTCCAAATCTGCGCCCGCGCGCTTCCCGCGAAAGCCAGCAGAGTCAACACGCACAAAGCTCGAATAAATCCTTTCATCAACCTATCCTCCTGAAGTTCTTAGACGAAGCATCGGGATTTAGGAGAGTAAAGCGGGCAGCATCAACTCGGGCAATCAGGTATTTCCCGGTAGGGGCGCGGAGTGATGCGCCCGCTTCTCGATCGCTCCACCCCAAACTTCGCTCAGAGTATTTCTCGAATTTCAGGGTCTATAGCCACATGCGTCTGAGGAAATCCATTGATGCTGAAAATCTCGCCGGCCTCGCGCGAAAAATGAAAGAACCGGCTGATATGGTAATCCTCGTCTAGGTCGCCAAAAAGTTTCTCCGCCTCCGCCCGCGTCAGTCCAAACGCGGCCAGCGCAACGGGGCGCCCATACCCCCCGCCAAGCTGCAAATATTTCTCCACCATCTCGCGGAGTCGCATCGAAAATCACCGGCTCCCCAACCCGCGGTAGTGTAGCAGAACGGCATCAAGCACCCGTGCCCGGCTCCGCCTTCGCGTCTAGCCGCTTGCGCATCAGCACCTGACGCCCTTCCTCGCTAAATTCCACGGTGTCCATTAGTTGGTTGATCAGGAACACGCCGCGCCCGCTCACCTTTAGCAGGTTACTTTCGTCGAGCGGATTGGGCACAGCCTTCACGTCGAAGCCCGGCCCGGGATCGCGCACGACGATCACGAGTTCCCCGTTGCCGTCAAACGTGATGCAGCATTGCACTTGTTTGCTCGCATCGTTGTTGCACCCGTGGCGGATCGCGTTCGCCAGCGCTTCCTGCACCGCGACTTGCACTTCCATAATCTTATCGCCGGTCCATCCCTTGCTCGTGAGCAGCTCCTTCACGCCGGCGCTCACCTTCCCGATAGCCGCAACATCCGCGGGAATAACGATGTTGAGCGCGCACGTAGAACAATATGGAATGAGTGCGCTGAGTGTCTCGATGCCCTCGAGCGCCACGCGCAGTTCCTCGAGGTTGCGCCGCAGTTCGAGTTGCGCTTCCACCTGGCGTTGCAGCGCCTCAAGCCCGTCTTTCTGCGCCTGCGTGAGTGTGCGGGGAAGATAATCGATCACACAGAGCGTGCCGAGCGCGTCGCCCTCGGGAGTCATGAGCGGCTTTCCTGCATAGAAGCGGAAATGCGGATCGCCGCGCACGAACGGATTATCGCGGAAGCGCGCATCATCCAACGCGTCGGGAACCAGAAAAATACCCTGCTGCTGAATAGCATGGGAGCAGAAGGACACGCTCCGCGAGGTCTCCTTCACTTGCAGACCGACCCGCGACTTAAACCACTGGCGGTCCTCGTCGACCAGGCTAATCAGCGCGATGGGTGTGCCACAGATCTGCGAGGCAAGCAGCGTCAAGTCATCGAATGCCTGCTCCGGTTTTGTGTCCAGGATGCGGTATTTGTGCAGCGCCTTTAGTCGGCCCGCTTCGTCGGAAATCACGATTTCCTCCACTCCCGCTCAGTTCGTAGCTCCAACAGCGCCAGGATTCTATTCCCGCCTAGTCTGTCGCCTCAAGAGGGCGGCATCTGGATGTTAGAGCCAACTTTAGCCGATTAGGATGTGAACTGTATCTTGTATTCGGGCGTGCCGGGAAGTACCCCGCTGGTCGAATAAAGGCGCGCTTTTCAGAAACTGAGGGAAGGGTCGGCCGCTCGCGCGTTTGTCACCTCCAGCCGCATCGGCTAGAATTGGCAGCGCATCAAACAAACATTTATGAATCGCTGCGTGCGAGGACTGAGGAGGCATCATGGCAATCCAAGTGGGAGCGGCGGCGCCGGATTTCGCGCTGAAGGACCAAAATCAAAAAGAGGTCAAGCTCGCCGATTATCGCGGCAAGAAAGTTGTAATCGTTTTTTATCCGCTCGACTGGAGCCCCGTCTGCACCAATGAACATGCCTGCGTAGTGAACGACATGAAGCGCTTCGCGCAGCTTGACGCGCAAATCTTGGGAATTTCCGTCGATAGTCCCTGGTCCCACAAAGCCTTCGCCGAGAAAATGGGCATCACCTATCCGCTGCTCGCCGATTTTCAACCGCGCGGCGCCGCCGCCGATAAATTCGGCGTCTACCTGGCCGACAAAGGCATCACCGGCCGCGCCATCGCCATCATCAACAAGGACGGCAAAGTCGCCTGGTTCAAGCAATACGACATCCCCACCGTCCCGGACATGAACGAAGTCGCGCAAGCTCTTTCGACCGTCAACTAACCAGTCCGAGCAAAAATCTCATCGCTGTCATCCCGAACGGAGTGAGGGATCTGCAGTTGAAGTTGACGTTGCCTTTTCTTTCGTAGTCACAATGGAACGACCGGCCCCGATTCGCAAGCCGTGGGTTACGCTGTGAATCGGAAGATCGCAACGCAGAGCCACATGCGAAAGGAGCCGGTCTATGCTGAGGATAAAATTTGTGGGCTTGGATGTCCATGCGGATACCATCGCCGTAGCGGTAGCAGAACAAGAGGGAGAAGCCCGCTCGCTGGGGATCATCCCGAATCGCGAGGAGTCGGTTCGCAAACTGCTGCGCAAGCTGGGGCCGATGGAGCAACTGCGGTTCTGTTATGAGGCTGGTCCCACGGGCTACGCGCTGTACTGGCAGTTGACGCAGATGGGAGCGCAGTGCGCAGTGGTGGCGCCCACGTTGGTTCCGGTGAAGGCCGGGGATCGCGTGAAGACGGATCGCCGGGATGCCTTGAAGCTGGCGCGCAATTACCGCGCCCAGGAACTAACGCCGGTGTGGGTGCCGGATGCGGCTCACGAAGCGCTGCGCGATCTGGTGCGCGCACGAGAAGCGGCCAAGAAGGATCAACTGCGCGCGCGGCATCGCTTGAGTAAATTTCTTCTGCGGCATGGCCGGCGGCCGCCCGTGGGGATTCATTCCTGGACGGTGAAATATCTGGAATGGGTGCAACGGGAGGTGCATTTCGCGGAGCGCGCGCAAGAAGTCACGCTGCTCGATTACCTGCACGAAGTGCAGCATGCCGTGGCGCGCATCGAGCGGCTGGATCAGGCCATTGACGAAGCGGCGCAGTCGGTGCCCCCGCCGATGCGTGCGGTCATCGAAGCGCTGCAAGCGTTGCGCGGCATCGCCAAAATTTCGGCGGTCACCGTGGTGGCGGAACTGGGCAACGTAACGCGCTTCACCGGGGCGCGGCAGTTGATGGCTTACGGAGGAATCGTGGCCAGCGAAGATTCCAGCGGAGAAAGAGTCCGGCGAGGGAACATCACCAAAACCGGGAATGCGCACTTGCGCCGCGTGGCGGTGGAAGCCGCCTGGGCCTATCGCCACAGGCCGAGCATCGGAGCCACCTTGCGCAAGCGGCAAGAAGCGGTCAGCGAAAAAGTGAAAGAGATCTCCTGGAAGGCGCAGCAGCGGCTGCATGCGCGGTACATGAAATTGCTGCTCCAAGGTAAGAACAAGGGTGTGGTGATCACCGCCGTAGCACGCGAATTACTCGGTTTTCTCTGGGCCATTGGAATCCAGGCAGAAGCAGAGCACCAAGAATCGCTCTCCCGGGTGGCGTAAGAAGTTTTGCTTTTGGTTGTTCGTCCAAGGGTACAGGAGGCAGCGTGGACAGCGGTCGAGGGGCACACGAAGGAGAATCCTCGATGCCCCTATGCGGTAGGTCCAAAGACCCAACCCGCGTCCGTAGTCCGAGGCAGCTCCCGACGGATCACGATTATGCGGCTCGACCCGCGAATATCAGACTGATCAATCGTCGAGATAGCTTCCTCGATCGCTACCCACGCCGCCTCCGGTACCGAAAGAAAGAAAAACCAGCGCTCGTAGTTGACTGGTCGTTCCATATCAGGGGCGGGGCTTGCTCCGCCCGGCTTTGTCCTCGAACGCCAGCAGGTCGGCCGCTTTCTTGATGACGCAAGAAATTCCTCGCTGTCATCCCGAACAAAGTGAGGGATCTGCAGTTGCCGTTAGCTCTGCCGCGTTACCGTGTCGCCGGCGGAGGCGCCGACATCGGCACCGGCGACCAAAGCTGTGGCTCAGAAAATGTGCGAATGTAATCAATCACCTGCCACCGCTGCTCTTCCGTCAACCGATGCTTGAAACTGGGCATCGGACGATGCCCAACGGTAATCTTCCAAAACATCTCGCCATCACTCATCGGCTGCATAATCTTCGCGTCAGTAAAATCCGCCGGTTTCGTCGCGTACCTCGCAGCTTCGCTTCCCTTCCCGTCCCCGCGATCGCCGTGGCAACTCGCGCAGCGGTCGGTATAGATCGTTTTTCCAGCAGCAATGGAAGCTTCAGTCCGCGGGAATGGATTCTTCTGCGCAATCGCTTCCGGTGGCGGTGTCCAGTTTGATGAGGTAACCGCAAACATGATCGCCGCGATGGCGATCACCGAGAGAACCACAAACAACCCTATCGTCGAGCCAGTTCGGTTTGCCAACTCAGGCTTTCCCGCCGACCAGCGCGAACAGCAGCCAGCCATTCAACCCGAGCACGACCGCGGTCGTCACCACCGCAAGCGCCGTCGTCAACGGGCGATTCACGTGGCTGCCCATCAAGTCTCGCCGCCGCGTCATCAGCAGCAAAGGAATCATCGCGAATGGCAGGCAGAAACTCAACACCGCCTGGCTAAGAACGAGCGTCCTCAGAGGATCAAGCCCCCACGCAATCACGAGTATCGCCGGAATCATAGTCAAGATGCGCCGCGTAAAGATGCTGATGCGCACCTGCAGAAATCCCTGCAAAATCACCTGCCCGGCCATCGTTCCCACGCTCGACGACGAAATTCCCGACGCCAGCAGCGCCACCGCGAATGCTCCGCCGGCAAATCTCCCCAGCAGCGGTCCCAGCGTTTCATGCGCCGCCTGGATCGAATATACCGCCAGGCCATGCCCGAAAAACACCGCCGCAGCCATGATCAGCATCGCAGAATTGATCAGCCAGGCCCCATTCATCGCCAGCAGCACATCAAATAATTCCATCTTGCGATGATGATGCTCGTGACGGTCGTTCTCCTCCCGCCGCGGCAGCACCAGCGCCGAATGCAAATAAATTACGTGCGGCATCACCGTAGCGCCAAGCATCGACACCGCGATGTAGATCGACGAAGACGTCGCATGCGGCACGATCACATTGCGCGCGATCGGGCCCCACTGCGGCTTGCTGATGAACACTTCCCACGCATACGCGATACCGATCACCGCGACAAACGCCATGATCACGCGCTCGAGCCACTGGAACCCAGCCTGCTCGATCATCAGGATCAGCATCACCACGACGCCAGTCACCAAAGCCGCCGGAAGCATCGGCATCCCGAACAGCAAATAAAAGCCCAGCGCCGCTCCGAGAAATTCCGCAAGGTCGGTAGCCATTGCAGCAATTTCGGCCGCGATCCAAAGCATCACCGTCACCGGTCGCGAATAAATCTCGCGGCAATTCTCCGGCAGCGTCTTTCCGGTCGCGATTCCCAGTTTCGCCGCAAGATACTGCACAAGAATCGCCATGGCGTTAGACCACAGCAACACCCACAGAAGTTGGTACCCGAAGCGTGCCCCGCCCTCAATGTTCGTCGCGAAGTTGCCCGGATCCATGTATGCCACCGACGCGACGAACGCCGGGCCGAGAAACCACCAGGCCTCGCGCGGTCGCGTGCTCTTTGCCGCATCGGCAGCGTGCACCGCGCCGACGCCCGGGAGAGCGCCTGGCATTGCTTCAGTTGGACGAGACGCAGCCATCGTGTTAACTACGCTAAACTTCCCATATAAACTACACTTAACATCTCTGCCTGTCAACGCGCTTCCCGCTCGCCGCCGCGAATCGATGACTCTTTTCTGCAGCCCGCGCTTCGCTCTGCTATATTTAGCGCTCGGAAATCCGGGAGGACGGAATGGCGGAAGATCCAAAACAACAGCAAGTGCAAATCAAAGCCGACGAAAAAGAACTTCTAGGCCAGTATTCCAACCTCGTGATGGTTCATCACAACGCCGAGGAATTCACCCTAAACTTCGTCTACGTCTTCCCAAGCGTGCCTCAGGGCAAACTCGTCGCCAGCCTAATTCTCAGCCCCGGACACCTCAAGCGCCTGGTCAACGCGCTGAATGAAAACATCAAGGGCTACGAAGCGCAGTTCGGCCCCATTCGCGAAAATCCGGGACCCACTCCGCCAACCACGGTAGGATTCGTTCAATAGCAGCTTACTAAGAAACCGAATGCCCTTCGAAATTCTCGCCGCGGCTCAAAAAGCCTCGCCGACCACCCAGCGCCCTTCAGGCTGCACAAATTCCAGCCCCACCACAAATCCCGCGCTCGGAATCGATTGGCAATAAGCAACGCGCGCTAGCGCCCGAAACGCGCCCGTGAGCGTCGCGATCGTGAGCTGATCGTTCAATTGCCAGCGGCGGGTGGTGAGAACACGCGCGCCTCGCGAGCTCACATTCTCTGTAAACGTCGTCTCCACGCCAGGAAGATCGGAATGTCCGGAAATCTGCACGCCAACTTCCATCGGAATCCGCCGCTCCGCGCGCGGATAGCTGAAGCCCTTCTTCCCCCCGATCCCCAGTGGCATGACCGTCTCTCCTCGCGGGCTGGGTTAGGTGCTGTAGTGTCCCGCGACGATACGCATCTGACGCACACTTCGGTGCTCGCGCGCCTTCATCTCGTACAAATTCTTGTCTGCGGTCGAGAGCAATCGTTCAATCGTCGTGCCATCCTGCGGATACACCGCCACTCCCACGCTGACCGACAGCACAGGCCGCTCCCCGTCATCCGAGACGCGATCGCAAATGCGCGCCGCAGCCTGCAGCGCCTCGTCCTCGCCCGCCTCCGGCAGCACCAGCGCAAATTCATCGCCGCCATAGCGCGCCGCAGTGTCCGACGACCGGCAATTGTTCTTCAAAACTTGCCCAACGCGCTGAATCGCGCGGCTGCCCACCAGATGCCCGAGCCGGTCGTTGATTTTTTTCAGGCCGTCCAGATCGAGCAGCAGCACGGAGAATCGCCGCCCCGTGCGGCCCGAGCGCTGCAGCTCCGATTCCAGCGCTTCGATCAAGCGGCGATGGTTCGCCAGGCCCGTCAGCGAATCGCTCTTCGCCAGCCGGCTCACTTCATCGAAAAGATGCGCATTGTCGAGCAGCGTCCCGCCCAGCACGATCGTATAGCTCGCCACCATCAGGAAATGCGAAAGAATGTACGGCGCATCCAACGCGCGCGCCGATTCCGCCGCTGCCAGATGGCAGCCAACGTTGAAAATCGCCGCGATATAGAGCGACCGATCGAACGCCGATTCCATGCGCCGCAGCCGCCATCCGAACCCGATCGCCGAAAATAGAAAGAGCGCCGCGAGCATCAGATCCCACGGCCGCGGAATAATAGACGCTGAGTGAATCCGCATCGGCGGTACGCTGAAATAAATCACGCTGGTCAGATAAGCCACGCCACCCACAAGCAATGTCGCGGTGGCGATATCTCGTCCCGGATCGCGCGCGATTGGCCGCCTCCGCTCCACTCCCAGCGCGGCCAGCAGAAGCACTCCCAGAATCGTCCGGCCGGCCATCCACGCGAGCGAAACATGTTGCGGCCCGGCATCGGACCGCGCCGCGGCGTGGTACGCCGTCATCGCCGTGCCCGCCTCCACCAGCGCTGCCAGCACAAAGCCGAACGCCAGAATCAGGCAGACGCGATCGTGGGTCCCTCGGAACCGAACCAGGGCATTCGCGGCAAAAGTGAAGGCCACCAACCCGCCAGCCATCTGCAGGTAGGTGTCAAACAGCGGATCGGTCGTGTAATTGGAGAATCGCAGGGTCCAGACGAGGGACAAGAACGCTGCAGCACAAATCGTCCAGATGATCACCACCCGGAACTTGTGCAACCCACCCCAAAATGTGCCCGGACGTGCCACCAAAAAACCCCTCGAAGGCTGCCCCCATTGACAATGTAGAGCACGCAGCCTGCCAAGGCTATAGTACGTATAGTACTACCTAAAGTCAACTCCCGACTGGCTTTATGTTTTCAGGTGGCTATTGACGACTTGGAGCGGGGTTTCCGGCTACCCATATCGTATAGAAAAGTTACACGCTTACCGCTGTTTTCCACATGCCTGTGGAAGCCCATTTTGGGCCTCTCCGGCACGATTTCGGCGCTCCAGAGAGTGCTGACGCGCGGCCTAAGAGGCAGGATCTTTCGTATCCGCCTGGCGAACGGCCGCCTCCGCGGCCTGAAAGCCGATCTTGCTGTGCGTCCCGTCACAAAAAGGCTTTGAGACGCTGCCCCCGCAGCGACACAGGGAGAAGGCGGTCTTCCCCGTCAAGTCGTACTTGTTCCCATCCGCGTCCACCAGTTCCACCGCGCCTTCGGGCGCCTCAACCCGGAAGGGACCGTTCCGCCGCACAGTAATCTTCACATCCGCCATCGAGATTCCTCTCTTCCGTAGGGCCCGGCTTCAGCCGGGCCGCCTTCGTCTCAAAATGCCACGCTAGCCCGGCTCAACGACGCCCCCGCGCTTAATCAATATTTCGGCACGGTGGGATCCACTTCATCCGACCAGCCCAAAATCCCGCCTCGCAGATTCCACAGCTTCTTGAATCCCGCCTTGCGCAAAAATTCCGCGGCTTCCGCGGAGCGCTTGCCGCTGCGGCAGTGTGCAACGATTTCCCGCGAGCTGTCCAGTTCATTCACGCGCTGCGGAAGATCGCCGAGCGGAATCAGGTGCCCGCCGATATTGCAAATCTGATATTCGTGCGGCTCGCGCACATCAAGCACGTACAAGTCATCGCCGCCATCGAGCCGCGCCTTCAACTCCCGCGGCGTCATTTCCGGCACAGTCGAATGGGCCGCCGGAGCCTCCTCGCCGCGAATGCCGCAGAATTCAGCGTAATCCAGCAGCTTCGTAATCGTAGGATGCTCGCCGCAAATCGGACAATGCGCATTTTTCCGCAATTTCAATTCGCGAAATTTCATCCCCAGCGCATCGAAAAGCAGCAACCGCCCGATCAACGGCTCGCCCTTGCCGAGAATCAGCTTCAGCGTTTCCATCGCCTGGATGGAACCAATAATTCCCGGCAGCACGCCCAACACGCCGCCCTCGGCGCACGAAGGCACCAGCCCCGGCGGAGGCGGCTCGGGATAGAGGCAACGGTAGCAAGGCCCGCCCGGCGCACCGAAAATGCTAGCTTGCCCCTCAAAACGGAAGATCGAGCCGTAAATGTTCGGCTTGCCGAGCAGCACGCACGCATCGTTCACCAGATAGCGCGTGGGAAAATTGTCGCTGCCGTCCGCGACGATGTCGTAATCGCGAATAATCTCCAGCGCGTTTTCGCTCGTCAGCGCTGTTTCATACCGGTCCAGCCGAATTTCCGGATTCAAATTGCCGAGGCGCTCGCCGGCCGCTTCAATTTTCGGCCGTCCCACGTCGCTCGTTCCGAACATGATCTGCCGCTGCAGATTCGTGAAATCCACCTTGTCGAAATCCACCACGCCGATGCGCCCCACCCCGGCCGCCGCCAGATAAAGCCCCAGCGGCGCGCCTAAGCCTCCCGTTCCAACGAGCAGCACTTTCGCGCGCTTCAGCTTGAGCTGCCCCTCCATTCCAATCTCGGGCATGATCAGATGGCGGCTATAGCGCAGAATCTCATCGTTCGATAGCGTCGTGGGCGCTTGCATCCCTCCCACTCCCGCCGCAAACCCTGTCTTCGTTGCCATTTCCATTTCTCCCCAGGTTCGTCCCAACGCGCCGACTGTCTGCGCCAAAAAACTCTTCGATGTCATCCTGAACGAAGTGAAGGATCTCTCTTTGCTAGTTCGGAATGACAATTCTCTGACTTACACCTCAAGCTGTTCAGCTATGTGCCCCGCCGGCAATCGAAGGCACAATGCTAATCGTGTCTCCGTCGCTCAATGCCGTCTTGTCCTTCTGCAAATACCGAATGTCTTCATCATTCAAATAAACGTTCACGAAGCTCCGCAATCGCCCATCCTCGGCATAAAGATGCTTGCGCAATTCCGCAAACTGCGCCGTCAGCGCCGCAAGCGCCTCGCCCACCGTTCCCGCCTGCAACTCGACGCTGTCCTTCTTCCCCGTATAGGCCCGCAACGGCGTCGGAATCATCACCTTGATTGCCATCTTCGCTTCCCCCTTGAAATCCCTTCACGCGCTCGATGTCGCGCTGCTCGCGCGCGTGTCAATCACGATTTCTTCCGCGTCGTAATGGCTGCGATCGTCCGCCAGCCGCCACGAATTCATTTCCCGCGCCACGCGCTCCTGCACGCTCACGATGATGTAGCTGTACCACGGCCACGCATGCTCGCGATCGTACTCGCTCGGCCGCGCCGGCGCATCCGGATGCGAGTGATACCAACCAATCAGATCGAGCCCCGCCCGGCGCGCCGCCACTTCTGCCTCGCGCGCGTCATCCGGCGTGATCGAAAAGCGATTCCGCGGCGAATCGCTCCTCTGATTCTCGAGCGACACGACCTCAACAACTTCCCGCCCGCCGTCGCGATCCGATCCCAGCAGCGCACCGCAACATTCATGCGGATAAGTCTTCGCCCCATGCTGCCGGATTCTCTCCGAAAGTTCCTCGCGAATCCTCAGCATCAGTGTCTCTAAGCCTCTTCCCAAAATCGCTCCGACAAATACTTGTCCCCAGAATCCGGAAACACAGTAACAATCACAGCCCGCTCGTTCGTCCTCAATCGTCGCGCTACCGCAACGCATCCGCAAACAGCCGCTCCCGAGCTAATCCCCACCAGCAACCCTTCCTCCCGCGCCAGCCTCTTCACCATCGCGTAAGCATCTTCAGTGCGCACCATCAAATCCTCATTCGCAATCGAGGGGTCGTAGATCGCGGGCACAATCGCCGAAGCCATATGCTTCATCCCCTCAAGCCCATGAAACGCCGAATCCGGCTGCACCGAAATCGCCCGAATCTCCGGATTCAAATGTTTCAATCTCCGCGCCGTCCCCACAAACGTTCCGCTCGTCCCCAATCCCGCCACAAAATGCGTCACGCGCCCCCGCGTCTGCTCCCAAATCTCCGGCGCCGTAGTAGCCATGTGGGCCTCAACATTCGCCGGATTGCTATACTGATCGGGATAAAAATATTTCTCTCGCTCGCCGGCGAAAATCTCCCGCACGCGCCGGATCGCCCCGTCCGATCCTTCTTCTCCGGACGTAATCACCAACTCGGCACCATAAGCCCGCAAAATCTTCTTCCGTTCCTCCGAAGCGCTGGCCGGCAAACACAATTTCACCCGATACCCGCGCGCCGCCCCAATCATCGCGTAAGCGATCCCCGTATTCCCGCTAGTCGCATCGAGAATCGTCTTCCCCGGCTTCAACTCGCCTTTGCGCTCGCCCTCCTGAATCATCCGCAGCGCCGCGCGATCCTTCACCGATCCGCCCGGATTGAACCACTCCGCCTTGCCGCAAAATTCCACCAGCGGAAATTCTCGCCCGATGCGCTCCAGCCGCAGCAGCGGCGTATTCCCCACACAATCGAGCAGATTCTCCCGCGCGTCGCGCTGCAACACGCCCGGCAAATCGCTCGCCACTGCATTTTTGATCGCGCCCAAAATTCCCTCGGAATTGCTCTGGCGCAGCTAGGCTACCGCCCAAAGCCAGTATCTAACTGATGCGCCTCTCTCAGATTGGATGCGTCGGAAAGTCCCGCGCTTCAAACTCTGATGAAAGTGTAACAGAGATGCCAAGCTCAGACAGTTCGCATGGTACCGCTGGCGTCCCCGCCGGCCTCCGACGAGCAGAAAATCCGCCATAGCCATCATTCGTCCGCGGAAGATAAGTCAGAATCGGCCGAATTTATTTACACCGAGCCGCGCACAATTTCGATCCTTAATGACATTCGCGCTCGTCAGATGCCGGCGGGGACGCCGGCGCTACTTAGCGCTTTACATCGCGCCCGCGAAATCCCTATCCTGTAGTCATGTGGTACGTCGAAAAAATCTTCACCGATGAAGATCTCGCAAAACTCCCACCCGCCGGCTTCGCCGTCAGCAACACCCGCGGCGTAGCCCGCGTAGAAAAATACGGCTGCGGCGCCGAACTCCGCCGCACCGGCGAAGGCACCTACAAAATGACCGAACTGCCCACCATCATGCTCAACGGCCAATTCACGCTCCTCTGGGACGCCGGCTACCAAAAATTCCTAGTCACGCACGACGAGCACAAATTCCCAGCTCATCGCGAGCAACTCGCCAATCTCCGCAAATTCAATGAAGAACTGCGCACAGTCCTCGGCGTTCCCACCTACTACAACGAAGCCCTAGGCTCCACCTGCCACTACAGCGTCTACGACCGAGTAAAAGGCCGCCCCGGCGCCGACCCCGACGAAACCCTAGGCATAGAGCCGCAAGAAGATCACTAGATGTCTCGCGGTTGGTAGCGCCGGCGTCCCCGCCGGCATCTTACGATCCACATCGGCCGCAACAACTCAAACTCGTCGGCGGACCTCTATGTCGCCATCGCGATGTCCTCAAATTCAAAAATGACCGCGACGTTCCTCCACTCAACGAAATTGCCCTCTAATCCCCACTCCACTCCGAATCTGCTATACTCCGCCCACTCTCGAGGTCACCCAGCTTGGACGACTCCTTCTGGATTCCATTCGCGTTCCTGATCGTCCTAGCGCTCATCTTTTTCGTCTTCATTTTTCCCATCCTCACCTGGAAACGCACCACACGCCTCGCCCGCGATTCCGCAAAAACCACCGACGTTCAATCCCTAATCGGCCGCATCTACGCCTTAGAGCAAGCCGTAAAGGATCTCCGCGCCCGCCTCGCGACTTCCGCCACTCCAGTAGCTGAAGCCGCAAGCCCCGAAAAACGCGACGAAGTCGCGCCGGCCCGCGCGCCCGCCGCTCAACCTCCCCCACCAGCGCCCGCAATCCCAGCGAAGCCACCATCACCAGTTCCACCTACGGCCCAGCCGCCGTCGGCCCCGCCCGCATCCGCGACTTCTCCATTAGCCAGCCCGCCGATGTTCGCCTCCATGCGCGCCTCCATTCCCAAACCCGCAAAGGCCGCCGACGCCGAGCGCCTCGCCAGCCTCGAAGAAAAACTCGGCACCAACTGGCTCAACAAAATAGGCACCGCCGCCTTCGTAATCGGCGTAGCTCTGCTCATCAACTATTCCCTCCACTATTTCGGCCCCGCAGGAAAAATCGCCCTAGGCTACGGCATCGCCATCCTCTTCCTGGCCCTAGGCGTCTTCGGCGAACGCATCGAGCGCTACCGCATCGGCGCCCGCGCCGTCCTGGGAGGCGGCTGGGCCCTCGCCTATTTCACCACCTACGCCCTGCACAATATCGCCAGCGTCCGCCTGATCGACGATCCCGTCGTCGGCTTCGCTCTACTCTTCGCCGTAGCCGCGGCAATGGTCGCCCACTCTCTGCGTTACCACTCCGAAGTCACCACAGGCTTCGCGTTCCTGCTCGCCTATCTCAGCGTAGCCGTCAGCGTAATCCCCTTCGGCGCGCTAATCGCCAGCGCGTTACTCGGCGCCTCACTAGTCTTCATCCTCCGCCAACGCCGCTGGTACGCCATCGAACCTTTCGCCATAATCGCCACTTACGTAGTCCACTGGATCTGGCTCACGCAAATCTACCAACGCCTCGGCGGCCACAAACCATTCCCAGAATTCACCGCCAGCGCCGCCATCCTCACCATCTATTGGCTAATCTTCATCGCCTCCTATTTCCTCCGTACCGATGCAGGCACCGCCGAAAAGCGCTGGCTCACCGCCTCGTTCCTACTCAACGCGCTCGGCTATCTGGTAGTCCTCCATCAACAATCCTTCCACCCCGAATGGCGCTTCCGCTTTCTACTCTTCGCCGGCGCGGTCTATCTAGTAGTCGCCTACCTGGCGCGCCGCCAGCAACGCCAACTCGGCTATCTCCTGGCCACCACGCTAGGCGCAGGCCTGCTGGTGGCCGCCATCCCTTACAAATATTCCGGCGCTCGCCTGGAAGTTCTCTGGCTGGTAGAAATTGAAGCTCTCTTCGCCGTAGGCTGGAAGCTAGCCGATCGCCACCTCCGCCGCCTCGGCTGGGCCGCCTCCATAGTTCTCTGCGGCTACGTCTTCTTCAATGACCTCGGCCCGCGCTTCGACAGATGGCATCCGCCCGATCACGGTCTTGGCTGGCTGCTGCTTCTCATCGCGGTAGCTTTTTATCTCCATGCCGAATGGCGCCGTCTTATTCGCGACACCGTTGACACTTTCGAAGACGCCGCCCTCACCATCTCCCCCATCGTCGCCACATTCTTTCTACTCGCAGCATCCTGGGTCGGCCTGCACTGGATGCTCGCCGGATTTTTCTGGACTCTCTCGGCAGGCGTGTTGCTCGAAGTCGCGCGTGTCCGCCGCGATGCTGTAATGCGCTATTGCTCCTACGCGGCCGCAGCCAGCGCCGTCATCCGCCTCGTCTTCGTCAACATCCCCGGCACGACGACGTATTACGGCTACAGCGTGCGGCTCGTTACGGTCGCCGCGAGCGTTGCGATCTTCTACTTAATGGCCCCGCGCGCCGCCACCGAACCACCGCCCGCAGCAAAGCTCGCGCAATCAAAGCTCACAGATTTTCGCCAATCGCCCGTCTGGCAAGGTTTCCTGCGCTTCGGCGGATTCCCGATGCTCTACGCAGGTTCCGCCACACTTCTTCTCTCGCTCCTGCTCTGGGAAGAAGTAGCCAACGCAGGCGTAGCATTAGCCTGGGGCGTCCTAGCCGTCGCCCTGCTGGAAACCGGCGAAGAATTCAAAGGCCTCGGCCTCATCGGCCAAGGCCGCCTACTCCTGATCGCCGCATTCGCCCGAATCTTCTTCGCCGATCTAAACGCTGCCACCCGCATCGGCCCGCTAACATCCCGCACGCTGACGGTCACCGTCCTCGCCGCCATTTTCTACTGGGCCGCATCAAAATCCGGCGCCACGCTCTGGCGCTCCACCTTCCTCTGGTTCGCCGCCATTGGCATCGCCGCGCTCGCCCGCTTCGAGCTGCCTCTCTCCTGGGTCGCAGTAGCCTGGGCGCTGCTCGCCGCAATTCTCTACGCCTTAGGCCAGCGATGGAAACTGCGCACGATGCGCCTGCAGTGCTACACCTTCACCCTCCTAACCGCCGTCCGCTGCGCCTTCGACAATTTCTATCAGCGCGTCCCCTGGCATTTCACCAACGTCCGCATCGCCACAGTCACCGCTGTCTCGCTAATCTTTCTGGCTCTGGCTTTCATCAGCCGCCGAATCAAAGAATCCACTCCTGCGTTAGCAGATCCTGCGAAGCCCGTACCCGCGAATTTGAAATTCGCCCGCATACGCACGTGGATCGCCTGGATCGATCGCCACCCCTATCACCTCTTCTTCTTCACCGCCGCAATCCTTATCACGCGCCTGCTCAGCATCGAGATTCATCACGGCTATCTCACCGCAGCCTGGGGCGCAGAAGCGATCGTCGTCTTCCTCGTAGCCCTGCGAGTGAACGAGCGCTCCTATCGCTGGTGCGCTCTCGTCCTCCTTCTCCTCTGCGTAGGCCGCATCGTCCTCATCGACGTCTGGACACTCGACCAACTCGGCCGCATCGTCTCCTTCATGGGTCTCGGCGCCGCGCTGCTCATCGTCAGCTTCCTCTACGCCCGCCATCGCGAATTACTCAGGAAGGTTCTCTGATGCTGCGCCGCATCGCACTCATCGCCATCCTCCTAGCCGGCGGCACCGTTCTCTTTCTCCTCCAACGCCACAAAGTCACCGCTCCCATCACTCCCGCCCCCGCCCTCTATCTCGTCGCCGATGCGGAACGCGAAGCCGAGCGCCTTCCCCTCGAAGCCACGCAGGTCAGCGATCAAGAAGAAATGCGCGTCGGCGCGCAGATGAGCAACAACGTCTGCATGACGCGCGGCACACACGACAGCCCCGAACTCATCAAGATCCGCGATTACGTTTCCAAAGTGGGCCAGTCGCTCACTCCCAACGTCCTGCGCACCGGCATTCATTACACTTTCTGCGTCGAAAACAATCCTTACTTCGTCAACGCTTACGCCCTTCCCGGCGGCTATGTGGTCATCGGCCGCGGCCTTCTCTCCATCCTCGAATCCGAAGACGAGCTGGCCTTCATCCTCGGCCACGAAATCGCCCACGTGGACGAGCGCCACGCCATCGGCCGCCTTCAATACCAACTCGCCAGCCGCAAGCTCGGCCTCGAAAGCCTCTACCGTCTCGGCCAGCCCGTGCAATTCCTCTACGAAGCCGGCTACACCAAGGAACAAGAAGCGGAAGCCGATCGCGATGGCATCGGCTTGGCTCACGATGCGGGATATTCCGCAAAAGGCGCCCTCGACGCCATGCGCCGCTTCGAAAAAATGGATCGCGAGATGCACGCCGCCGCGGGCTCGCCCGTAGAAGAATTCGCCAGCGTCCCCTTTCAATCCCTCGAAGAATATTTCCGCTCGCATCCTCCGGCCGCCGAACGCCTCCAAGCCCTCGAGCAAATCATCGCGACGCGCAACTGGAACGCAAACTCCCCAGTCCGCCTTTACGAGCTGCGCCCCATCTTCCTGGCCGAACAAGCCGCCGCACTCGACAAGCAAGGCAAATTCGCGAAAAGCATCGCCACCTACCAAGAAGCCATTCAACTTGATTCCATGAATCAGCCCGCCCTCGACGGCCTCACGCTCGCCGAGTGGCGCTCTGGCGATGCCGCCGCCGCCGAAAAAGCCGCCATCGCCGCCGCAGAGCGACACGCCGACCACGACAATCTCAGAATCCTCGCGCGCTCTGGCTCTGTTGCGAATCGTGAAGACGCGTTCAATACGCTGATTGCAGCAGTACTGCGGCCAGACTTGGACTCAACAATCATGTCTTTCGATCATGTCCAGCTCGATGGTCTAACGCCCGGCCGCGGTCCGTACGGAATGGAAGATTATCGCAAGATGCTCAGTACAGCCGATTACTCTCCGCAGTGGCGAGCAACGCTGCGCACAGAAATGGCCTGGTGGATGTATCGCGCAGGAAATCTGAAGGACGCACTCGCGGAACTAGAGGCCGCTCATCAATCCTACCCAAACTTCGGCCCCGCCATCCTATGGAAAGCCTGGGTCGACTCCGACTATGGCCATCAAGCCGACGCCGAAAACGACGTAGCCCTCTCGATCAACAACGGCATGGACAACAATTCCGAATTCGTCTCCACCCAGTCAGCCATTCGCGCCGTAATCTCCTGGCGCACCGACAAGAAAGACGTAGCCAAATCTCAATTCCAACAAGTCGCCGCTCTCGACCCAGTCTGGATGGTCCACAACTGGGCCGCCAACAATTTCAGCCCCGCCACAGCCGCCATCCTCCACCAATTAGAAGCCGCCGAATCCGCCCGCCGCGAAGAAGAAGCCCGCAAGCGCCGCGAAGCCGCGTCCAAGTAGCGCCGGTTCACCCGGAGCTTCGAAGGGCGTCCCCGCCGGCTCTGTTCCGACGCAGCCATCACCGCAAACCTAGCTACGTATTCCCGCACCCCCAAGGCACCGTCCCCCAATCCCAAACTTCGCCACCTCTCCCGCCGTCCTCCAAGCAACCGCTGTCATCCGGAACGCAGTGAGGGATCTGCATCTGCCGTTGGCGTTGCCGTCGCCGTTACCGTTTCCCTTGCCGTTGCGGGTGCGTTTGCCGTTGCCGCTGCCTTTGTCGTTGCCGTCGCCGTTGCCTTTTCTTCGTAGGGGCGCCGCTTGCTGCGCCCGTCTTTTCGCCCCAAGCGCCGACGACTGCAACATACGCCGACGATCCCTTCGTACCGCCGGGCATCGGATCCCGTTGAGAACTCCGCTGTTTTGTCAGGGCATGACTTTAGTCATGCCGCAAACGCACCAAATTAACCCGGCTTTAGCCGCTGAGGTTCGTCTTCTCGCGTTTTCATACACCCTCTTCCTCCCACTTTCCTCAACCCACCCAAGACTTCCTAAGGTTTCCCGTCGAATACCACTTGACAACTCAGTACTCTTGTGCTATACATATCTCGCAGTTAGCAATCCACAAGCGTGGCGGCTAGCTCCCTAAAGCCCGCCGTAGTGTGCCACGCAAAAAATCGACGAATTAGGAGTCCAAAACCAGTGCTCTGCCAACGGAGCGATGTCGATTTGAGATTTCCGAACGTAGGGGCGCCGCTTGTTTACCCTGAGCTTCGAAGGGCTGCGCCCTCCGACGACCTCACCGTAAAGATAGGTCTCACCGGATTCGCGGCTGTACAAATTCACGACAACATAGGGCCCTGCCGGAGTCAATTTCTAATCGGGAAGCGAATTATTAGAACTCGGTCTATCCAGAAGAAAACAAAGCACGGAGGTCACTCCTAATCGGGAAAATAACACTAGTTCATGAAAAAGGGCGGTCAATTCAACGGTAGGAGGAAAAACGAGAACTTAGCCCATTTCTAATCGCGTGCGAATTTATTAGAAATCGCCGCAAGTCACTGAAAACAAAGGATCGGCTTCCTTTCTAATCGCGTGAAAACAGCACCTTTTATTGGCCGCTACGGCGTTCCCGGGGGCACGGCGCGAATAGGAGCTGAGCACCCCCCAGCGCGCTAAAAATTGGCGGAATAGCCACTCAGAGAGGAGACAACTCAGGACTCACTGGGCATCCAAACTCGGGGATCGCGTTACTTGGCAGACTGCAGTACCTGCCGGAAGGCGCCGGGATCGACCTTATGCCGCGCCGCCTCATGCGAGCCGACATAAATCACCGGCACATCATCGTTGTACCGCTGCCGCAGCACCGCGTCGCCGTCAATACCCACCTCGCGAAGCCGCGCGCCGTATTCCTTCAGAATCGGCGCCATCGCCGCCTTCGCCGAATCGCACAGATGGCAACCGTCGCGTGTATAGAGCGTCACGTCCCGCGGCCCCGCCACCCGGATGCGCCCGTCCTCGGTGCGCGAATAAAAATCGCCGCCTTCGCCCGCGCGCAAATACCCGACGCCGACCAATTCCGCCACCGCGCTGAGCACTTCTTCCTGCTTCTCCGGCGAATGCGATTCAGTGATCTCAAACATCGCGTGCAGATCAAGCGATTCGCGCCCCAGCTCGTCGTAAATCTTCAGCACTCTCGCGGCGAGATCGTGAATCATCGTTGGCTCCCGGAGAACACGCGAACCTCGATCTATTGGATTCAAACCGGCCGCGTCCGGTCTGGTGGAAAAAATTACGGCCGGATGGAGTAGTACTGCTGAAACGGCCCGATGTAAGGAAAGAAAGCGCGCGAGCGCAGCAGCTCCGAAATCTGACGGATGTGCCCAAGATCGTGAAAGGCCCACTCATTCATGAGCTGCCCGACAGTGATCGTCCCAAGCTTCGCGTGTTTCCCGGAGCGCGAAACGGCCGTCGCAGGAAGGTAACGCAAAAAAGAAAGCGACCTATCGCGCTCGTGGCAAAATGTGTGCAGATTCTCGACGGCCTTCTTGCTCGAATATCGCCCCGCGGCATAGGCCGCGTTCTGGTCGTAAGATTCAAGCACCGGCGATTCGCTCTCCACCATTTTCTCCACGCGCTCGCGAAATCCCATCACCTCGACTTCCGCCAGATGCCCCAGCACTTCGCCGATCGACCAGCGATCCGCCGCCGGCTTCCAATGCATCTGCTCGTCGCTCGCCAGATGAACGATCTTCTCAATAATGATCGGCGTCTGCTCCAGCACCGCCAGACCCGGCAAAGCATATTCCGCACGCGATGGCGACATGGACATAAGCACCTCTCGACCGCAAGAATCTTTATAACGCACAAAGAGAGGTTTTTGTAGGGCCCGCGCTTTAGCCGGGCCTCTTCGTGCATCGTAGAGCGCAAAGTCTCGAGCGCGACGCGGCGCAGAGAAGTTCGCAGCGCTGCCGGTGAGGTAGAATGAACGGCGAATATAGGAGGCGTGCTTGGCCGACGTTGTCGTACTCGTGGACGATCTTTTCTTCCAATCGAAAATCGTCGAGACCGCGCGCCACGCCCCCATCGAGTTAAAGCTCTGCGGCACCGGCGAAGCATTTCTCGCGGAAATCGCGCGCAGCGCCCCGTCGCTCGCCATCGTCGATCTCAACGCGCGAGACAATCCGCTCGACGCCATCGAGCGCCTGCACGCCTCGGGCAACCATGTCCCGGTGATCGGCTATCTCTCTCATGTGCAAACCGAACTCGCAGAACGCGCCAAAGCAGCAGGCTGCCGCGAAGTGATGCCGCGCTCAAAGTTCACGATGAACCTAGCCACAATTCTCGCCAGCGCAAAATCCTCCGCTGCAAAACCACAATGATGAAAACTCTCGGGATCGCACTGCTGGCAGCGATGGCCATGGCACCGGCGCTGCACGCGCAGGATGGAAAGGAAACCGACCCGGCCGTCGCGCTGGCTTCCATGCTCACCGCCGCCTGCAAGCAGAACGAAACGCAATTCGCCACTTATCTCACAGCCGACAACGCCGCAGCATTCAAGAACCTGCCTGCCGATCAGCGCACCTCAGTCCTGCATCGTCTCTCTCTCGTCGACACCGCCGGCCGGCCGCTACTTTCAAGTGACGCCGACGGCCACACCGTCGTCCGCTGCGAAGCATCCGCAAGCACCTCCGAGTTGCGCTTCGGCGCCACCCGCGCGCACGAAAATCTCGCCTTCATCCCCGTACGCTCCGCCGCAGGCGATCCGACGGACTTCGGCCTCGTGCGCGAATCCGGCGGCTGGCGCTTGCTCTCGGTAGGCATCCTGTTGTTCGACGTTCCGCAACTCGCGGGCCGCTGGGCCCAACAGGATGTCGAAAACCACGAAATCACCGCGGCCAATGCGCTGCTCGATCTGACCGAGGCCATCGATCGCTATCATGATGCATTCGGTCAATTCCCTGAATCGCTCGCGCAGCTTGGCCCCGCGCCGAAGAACGAAGTTTCGCCCGATCAGGCCAATCTCATCACCGCAGAAATGGCCGGGGGCACTCACGACGGCTACCGCTACCACTATCGCGTCCTCTCCGATGCCGACGGAAATGCCTCCGGCTACGAAGTCGCCGCCACTCCGGAGCAGTACGGCAAGAACGGCAAGCGTTCGTTTATTGTTGATTCCGGGAAGAAGCTCCACGGCGCGGATAAACACGGCGAGTTGGCCACCACCGACGATCCAGTGATCACGCCGAAAGCGGAACAATAAGCCGTCGTAGCGCTGGCGTCCCGCCGGCATCTTCCGAGCACAAGCGTCGGCGAGAACCGCGATCGTGCGCGGCGCGCAGGGTTCAATGAGCGGTTGGTCGGGCTCCGAGGTCCGCGCGTGGTTGCTGCATGTGGCGAAGTTGTGGTCGTCGGATGCCGGCGGGGACGCCAGCGGTACCGAACCCCGCCACGAATTCGGTTCGCTCACAGCCGCCTCCGGTATAGAATCGAGCGCAACCTTATGCCTGCCGAGACCGGTTTAGCATTCGTCACTTCCGAGCAAGCGCTGCGCGACGCGAACCGGCGTTTCTACGCCGCCTTCGAGGCCATGGATCTCGCCGCCCTCGAAGAAGTCTGGGCCCATGAAGAGTGGGTGCAATGCGTGCATCCGGGATGGGACCTGCTGCTCGGCTGGGAAGAAGTGCGCGAAAGCTACGTGCGCATATTTACGAATACGCGGCGTATGAAGATCGCGCTCGGCGCCGTATGGATTCGCGCCGAAGGCGACGTCGGCTGGGTCGCCTGCACCGAGCAAGTCACCAGCGCCTTTGCCGACGGCTTTGACGATGCGCTGGTGCAAGCCACAAATATCTTTGTGAAGCGCGAGGGCGAATGGAAGCTCGTCGCGCATCATGGCTCGCCCCTGCCGCCCGCGCGCGAGACCACGGTACAATAGCCCTGGTGAGGAACCGCTTCGCGCCCCACCGCGTCAACTCTCTTACGGTGCCTCTCTGCGAAACCCCAATTCGGCAAGTGTCAACGCGCCGCGTCAGGATGGCCGCCGCGATCGCCGCACTGCTTTGCTCTTTTGCGGCGCATCCGGCGTTTGGGCAGACTCCTGTGCCGCAGCAAGGCTCGTCCACGCGGCCGCTCGAAGCGCAGGAGGCCACCTCCGGCCCGCGCCCCATCTTCGAGTTTCACAGCGGCTTCTGGCTGAATCTGCATCACTTCCTTTACGAACAAGCACGCCTGGCGGAAAAAGTGCAGACTTCGCAGGGCGGCGGCGCCGCGAAATCTGCGCCCACCGATGCGAATGCGCGCGGCGATGCGCCTGCCGCGTGGCAATCGGCAGTGGATTATTACCGCAAGAATATGGCGCATCGCGATCTGCTTTTCGATCAGGGCATGGTGCTGATCGGCAATCGCCTGGCGGAGCTGGAAACGTGCCCGGATCTCTCGGGCCGCACCATGAGTTCTTGCACCTCGGGCTTGCAGACGAATTTGATCGCGGCGCTCGAAGGCGCCTCGTCGATCTACCGGTCAAAGTGGTGGAGCGAACACGACCGCGAAAATCGCGACTGGATTGATGGCGACGCACCGCTAGTGCGGCGAATCGGCCTGCCTCTCGCTGAGGAACTTTCCGCCGTCTACGAGAAGCCGTGGCAGCGCGAGCCCATTCGCGTGGACGTGGTAATTTACGCCGGCCCGTTCGGCGCTTATACCTCGCTCGATCCCACGCACATCACAGTGGCCAGCGGCGATCCGCGCAACGAGGGCCTCGCAGGCTTCGAAATTCTATTTCACGAAGCCTCCCACGCCCTCGCGGTTCCGGTGCAGGACGCCATCGCCGAAGCCTGCCGCCAACGCGACATTCCCATCCCCCGCGACCTGTGGCACGCGCTCCTGTTTTACACCACCGGCGAAATGGTCCGCCGTTCCGCAGCCCAAGGCAAATTGCAATTGCCCGGCGCAGGAACCAGATCCGCGTCGTACATGCCCTACGCCTACCGCAACAATCTCTACACCCGCGGCTGGGAAGACTATTTGCGCGTCCTAGAGGCCTACTGGCAACCATACCTAGACGGCAACACAGATTTCGATCACGCCATCCACGCGGTAGTAGGCGGGCTGTGAGGCCAGGTGGCAACCCCCACATTTATGTGGGGGAAGGAGCGCTTCCGCGCCTCTTGCGTCCCGATGGTTTGTATCGGGAAGCGCTCCGGAAAAAAGCCTCGCCATCAACGGTGCGCTTTAGCGCTGGCGGCCCGCACGACCATTCATCTCTCGTATTTCCGTTCGCATCCTTCGTCCCGCTCTGAGCCCCCCGACCCCGTGCCCCTAGGAACAACCAAGCTTCCAAGTAAAGTCCCGCAGCTAGGTCGCACGCCGTAAGACGTAGATCACCCAGGGAGCGACCTTCGTTTCGCTCACCCACGAATAGGGCTCGTCGCCGTTGGCTAGTGGCTCAAACACCTGAACCACTTCGAGACCTGCTTCCCGGTATACCTCGCGATACGATTCGTCGGTCCAGAGGATGTCCTGGACGGGCCTCCGATCCTGGTGGTCGGTCACAACAATGCGCACGACATCTCCGCTGCGTGCAACCGCATTCTCTGGAAAGTCTTTCGTAGTGAAGGAAGCCCATTCATGCGTGTAAATCTCCGGTGACGAAACTAGATTGACGATGGTCCCAGTGGGCGCCAGCAGCCTTCTAAGGTCCCGAAAAAGTCTTGCTTTCATTTCTCCGGAAACGTTGCCAAATGGGAACGCACAGAGCACCAGATCGAACGTGCCCGCGGCAAATTGATTGAGATTGTCGCCTGGTACGAGGCGGTAATCGCCAGAAGGGTCGCTCGTCCGGGCGATACGCAGCATGTCCTCTGAGATATCGACTCCGCTCACGTCGAACCCGAGTCCCCTCAAAAACCGTGTCGACCTGCCCGTGCCACAACCGAAGTCAAGAGCTCTTCGACCGGTTACATGCGCGCTCAGAATCTCCGGCAAGTCGCGGAACGCAAGGTAGTAGGTGTTGGCAAACTCAAGCGTGGCATACGCGCTGGCGCGGTTTGCATCCTCGTAGCAGTTGACGGGGTTCACCGCTTCCTCTCCTCTCTTGTTCACACGTGCGTTCGCGAGTCGCTATGCTAAGAATTCGAGCGGGCCATGCCAAGCTCCATATTGGCCACCAACCGGCCATCGCCGTTGCACTGAACGGATGACAAGCAACTCCGCAGTAATTCCACTTGGACGATAAGTCGCCTTACCGGACGTTGGCCGTACCAGTACTTCACGTGTCCGGTTTGCGCGTTAGAACGAAGCCGCCCGGCGGCAGACGCTGCGCGTGAGGTGAACGGAGCAGTTTATGGCTAACGGCTGAAGTAAGTTGTCGGGTCATAAGGAGGTCCTTATGACCAGACTTCGCAAAATGATGCTGGAAGAACTCCAGCGCCGTAATTACTCGCAAGATACCACACGCCACTACATCCGCACAGTCGAAGATTTTGCTCGGCGATTCAACTGCCCGCCGGACCGTTTGGGTCCTCGGCACATTCGCGAATACCAGGCCGAGCTGTTTCAAAAGCGAAAGTTGTCACCGGGTACAGTGATCAACCGCCTCTCGGCTTTGCGGTTCTTCTACACCAAGACTCTCAAAAAAGCCTGGAGCGTCGCGGAAACTCCCTATCCCAAAAAGCAACGTCGCATCCCAACGATCCTCAGTCAGGAGGAAGTCGCACGACTGATCGATGCCGCCGGCACTGCTTTTCATCGAACTCTGCTGATAGCACTCTACGCGACCGGCTTGCGGTGCGCAGAGCTGACGCGCCTGAAGGTCAGCGATATTGACAGCCAGCGCATGGTGATTCACGTCCGAGGCGGCAAGTGGGGCAAAGATCGGGATGTGATGCTCAGCCCCAAGCTACTCGAGGAACTGCGCAAACACTGGCACCGCTTGCGGCGAAAACCCAGTGCTTGGCTCTTCCCAGGCAACCGGTGGCATACCGGTGATCACCCCATCGATACGAAAACGCCGCGTCACGCTTGCCAGCAAGCCGCTAAGCGCGCGGGCCTGAAAAAAGCCGTCCATCCACATACGCTGCGCCATTGCTTCGCCACTCATCTACTCGAGGCCGGCGCCGATCTCTACACCATTCAGATCCTGTTAGGCCATCACGATCTGAAAGAAACTACCGTCTACCTGCATGTCTCCGAACGTCACTTGAAAGCGACGGCGAGTCCTCTGGACTCGCTCCAACTGAAAAGCGAGTTACCGCGGGAAGAGTAGATGAATCGGCCGCCCTTCGAGGTGGCCGATCTTATCCGCAGCGCGGGAACTGCATTTCTCGAGCGAAATCGCCAGTGGCTCCGCTGGAAGCACGTCAAAGTGCTGCTGGCCATTGCGCGCTGTCGTACCGCCGCACTCGGTGGGCATCTCGATCAGTGCACTCGCTGCGGGCATCGCGCCATCTCTTACAACTCTTGCCGAAACCGCCACTGCCCGAAGTGTCAGACCGCGGCCCGCGACCGTTGGATCGCCGCGCGTCAAAAGGAACTTCTGCCGACGCGCTACGTTCACGTGGTCTTCACGCTTCCGGCGCAGCTAGCGCCCTTGGTGCTGCAGAATAAGAAACTCATCTATGGCCTGCTGCTTCGCGCCAGTGCGGAAACTCTTCTCGAAGTCGCGCGCGATCCCAAACATCTCGGTGCAGAAATCGGTTTCTTCAGCGTGCTGCACACCTGGAGTCAGAAGCTCACCCTGCATCCCCATGTGCATTGCGTCATTCCCGCCGGTGGGTTGAGTCCCGATCACACCCATTGGGTGAAATCACAAAACCGGTTCTTTCTTCCCCTCAAGGTGCTCTCGAGAGTCTTTCGCGGCAAGTTCGTCGCTGGTCTCAAGCAGGCGCTCCAAAATGGCCGACTGAACTTCCATGGAAATCTCGCTCCACTCGCCCAGCCGAAACCTTTCGCTGCGTGGCTGCGATTGCTGTTCCGCAAGGACTGGGTGGTCTACGCCAAACGCCCCTTCGGCGGTCCCGAATACGTGCTGCAATATCTGGGCCGATACACTCATCGCGTGGCCATCTCCAACCATCGCCTGGTCTCGTTTACTGACGGGAAAGTCACCTTCCGCTGGCGGGACTCTGCTCACAACAACGAACAGAAGCTCATGACTTTACCGATCGACGAGTTCCTGCGACGCTTCCTGTTGCACCTGCTTCCCAAAGGCTTCGTCCGTATCCGCAACTTCGGTTTCCTCGCCAACCGCAGTCGCGCCGTGCTCCTGCCGCTTTGTTTTCACTCACTCGGTGCAGCACAGCAACCACATGCCAATCAACACGCCTCTCCCCCGAACGATCTCTGGCGCTGCCCTATGTGTGGTGGACCGATGGCGGTCGTCGCAAGGCTCACGACCGCAGAAATCCAACTTCGTGCTCCGCCACCGGTCACCGCTGCAGCATGACACGGCTCTCCCAAGCTCGGGATTCCTCGCACGCTTCGCCGTGCTCCGTACCCTTGCGTCTTGCCTCGCAACAAATCTCTTTTTCCAATCTCCTCAGCGTTGTCTCCGCCATACTCTCTCTCGTTAGTCCGCTCCCGAAGTCTTCTGCCGTGCTCTGCCGCACGACCTTGGCAACCTTCAACACCCTTGTCTCCACCCATTCAATCTCCATAGGGCCCGCGTCCGCCGCAACCACGGGCGGCTTCCTTCTAACGGCTTAATCGAACGCGCGAAGAACACCCTGCCTGCCCCAACCCTTTCGCGAAAACGCGCGTCCGATTAAGCACTAGCGTTTATCAGGACATGGACCGCTTTGCCCGAGCTGTGCGAGTATTGACGCCGCCATGCCCAGGAAAACCGCACCCGATAGTCGAGAAATGGAGGTCTCATGAAAGCACATCGAAAAATCATCGTGTACATTGCGGCGAGCGCCGATGGCTACATTGCCAGGCCAAACGGGGATGTCGAATGGCTGAATCGTCGGCCCCACAAATTCGATTACGGCATGACCGCGTTCTACCGGACCATTGACACCATCCTGTGGGGCCGAAAAACCTACGACTGGGTTCTGTCCTATTACAAGAAGAAAGGCCAGAAAGAGGGGATGTTCGACAGAAAGGTCACCAATTACGTGTTCTCAAAGAAGCCGCCGAAACGGGCAGCACCCGGGGTCGAATTCGTGTCGGAGCCGGTGAAATCATTCGCCCAGCGTCTTCGAGCGACGCCGGGAAAGCACATTTGGATGATGGGAGGGGGTGAACTGATTGCCTCGTTTCTCGACGCTGGCGAGATCGACGAGTTCGATATTCACGTTATTCCCAACTTCATCGGTGAGGGAATACGGCTGATGGCGCCGCGCCACCGGGACATCGTACTTCGCTTGCTTTCAACCAAGAAGTACCCGGACGGCGTGGTCGAAGTGCGCTATGAAGTCGCGAGGTGAGCAAAATTCACTCCTGGTCATGAAGCGGGAGATTCTGAAACGATCAAGCCCCGGATAGTCGCCTTACCAGACATGTGGCGGCTAGTACCCATGTTTCCGGTAAGCGCGTTTACCGGGACATTGGCCACAACTTCCGGTTGCCGACAATACGGCCACTGAAACAGAAATCGAATAGGCAGGCTAACGAATTAGCGTTCAGCCGCAAGCCGCGCGAGCTGACCATTGTAAATTCGATCACCCTCACGCGCGAATTGACGGCTGCAACGTTTTGTTAGCTGGCTCGCCTTGGAGCCTAGCAGTCTTTACGTTGCGCCGGGCATCTGTTTGCAATGGTGTTGAGTGTGTATCCCGTTAAACCTCACCAAGTCTCCGACCGACACCCTACCGAAGCCGGTGCTCACGACGTGTTGGCCACTGGCGGCCCGTCTACGACATTCCTGGTCGAACTTGGCGAACGCCCCTTCCAGGCGGACGCGCGCCTCAGCCGGCGTGGCCGGTCCGCTGGTAGGGTCAAGCGCCTTGTGGGCCTTAAACCCCTTCGGAAATGCGCCCTTCTTCAAGGTCCGGTTGAAGAGCAGCCTGGCCAGCGGGCGCAGGAAAGCGGGGACCATCGGGATCGACGGAGCCCCAGAAACGATGTTGGCCCCTTCTTCCAAGCCACGCGCCACATGCTCCACTACCTGGCTCGGCGACCATTTCCCCGGCGCGCGCGGCGTAGTCCAAGTCGCCGCTGATCTCTCCGCGGCCGCGACAAGGTCGACGACGGCGGCACGATTGGCCGCAAGCACATCATTGATATCAGCCATGGGACCTCCAGTGCGTGAAACGGCTGCGGGCCCTGCTGGTCCTGCGGATAGTAATCATTACTCGCTATCATAACGCCGATTTGTCATTCCTTCTCGAGTGCCCGGTAAGTCGGGCGGTCTCAATGGGTCGATGCAACATTTGCTCGAACTCTTCTTTTGGGAGTCTACGAGGCTAGTTTCGTTCGCGGCCGTTGATTCACAAAGAACGCAGCCCTGCTTAGGTTCTGATTGATTCTTGCCGTACAGACCGATTCTCAAGGGGAAGTATTGTCAGATCAACGGACTAGATGGTGTTGCATCGACCGGTTGAACCGGCACGCCTAACCGGACATTGAGGCTAGTTGTCCGGTTTCCGACGATGACTGAATTCGTCAGACAACGCGACCACCCATTCCCGAAGTCTTGGGAAAATGACCCGATTACGCGGGGGCTGCCACGCCGCGCCATCGGATGCAACCGGGCGCTCGCGGAAGAACACAAGCATGTCTGAAGCTCGAACGCGCGAGACGACCGTGCCTCGAATCGCGCAGAGCACGCGCAAGCCGGGATCGAGCAGGAAGACAGCTGGGATCGCGATGCCACCCCTCTCTTCTGGATTGAAGAGGTTCCACTGGTGCACCACACGTCGTTCGGTATCGCAGAGGATGGGGAATTGCAGGCCGTACCGCAAGCGCACGGCTTCGCTGCGGTCGGGCGGGTCCACGGCTAGTGCGGCCAGCCGGACGTCAACCGCCCGAAATGCGTCGCTGTGTTCGGCAAATTCCGCCAACTGGCGAAGGCAGAACGGTCACCAGTATCCGCGATAGAAAATCAGGATGAGGTTGTACCCAGCGGCGAGGTCGGACAGCCGCCGCGTGGCGCCAGTCGAATCTGGCAGAACGAAATCCGGTACGATTTCGCCAGGGCGGAAGATGTGGACGTCGTTCATTTGTCTGATCCGGTACTCGTCTTGCCTTGGGTTCAGACCTGCGTGCAGCCCTTCCGAAGTCACAATTCTACCGCAGGATTGCAGCTCAACTCCTG
The DNA here is from genome assembly GCA_963812645.1 of uncultured Acidobacteriota bacterium. Lineage (GTDB taxonomy): Bacteria > Acidobacteriota > Terriglobia > Acidiferrales > UBA7541 > Palsa-147. The sequence goes on along the minus strand of CAWEVU010000004.1, from coordinate 873,698 downwards.
ATTGGTCGCCTTACCGGACAATGAGGGCAAGCTTCCGATTAGTGCGTTAACCAGGACTTGGATTGTCAAGGTCGAGAGCGTCTGGAATCGCTTGTATACTACGCGCCGAGACTATGCGGCTGCACCAAAAGATATGTCATGTCTGTAATGGAAGTGCCCAATGTCGCAGCTGCGAAGGAACCGGACGTAGCCTTACCGTGAAATGCATAGTGTGCTTCGGAACGGGCAAGTGTGAAAACTGCGAAGGCACGGGCCGCGTCGCAAAAATGTCGATATTGGATTGGCTTCCCGATTTTCTTGGGAAATTCGGGCAAAAGAAAACCCGCTAACCTGAAGGGAGAGTAAGTTGTCCGGTTAGCGTTTACCAGGACCTGAGGTCGCTCCTGGGATTGTTGCTGGTGCCGTACGGCTTTATTTAGTGGAACGCAAGAGTGCCATCGGACCAATACGGCACCTCGACTGGAACGGTCCGCAGCGGCGGCAGCTCTTTGTTCAGCGGACTATCCGGTTTGTCAGGGTCCGGGAACCACATAGACGTGGAACCAAGGGGCGCGTTCGGATCATTTTCGCCCAATTCACCAGCTGCTTTTATCGGCAGGAAAAACATCACGTGGCATAAATTGTGTGATTGGCCCAAATGGGTAAGGTAGGCATCCTTGGACATCATATAGCTCATCGCCCCCGGCTCCACTGGCGGAATTTCTTTCTTCGCATACGCCTCTTGAATACCCGCGATACGCTCTTTTACAGAAACGACTCCAGCCAGCGTCATTTTCGTCATCTTCTGATAAATCGGCAGGATCGACCGCACAGCCGCTGGATTGAGGCAAATCGCCCCTCTCATCTTCGGATTCCAGATGTCGTAAAAGTCGATGCTGCCCGCCCATGCCGGCCCCGCCATGCATACAAAACCGTTTGTCCCTGTGACCGCTGTTTCCCAGCCTTTGGGCGTCAGCACCAAAACAGACGCATCCTTTGAAATGCCCTCCGGAGCGGCGCTTCGCGCCAGCGCGATTGCCGCATCCCGGTCCATTAGATACTGCGCAAGCGGCAGCATCTTCGGATAAGGCCTCTCTGCCTCCTGTGCCCGCGTGCTCGCAGTCATGCTCAGCAAACTCACGAGCGCAAGCGCCCCCATCGCAACTCTGGCTGCAATCTTTTCGATCTTTGCAAATCGCATCATGCTCCTTCTCGTTTCCTTTCTACCGAAGATGTGTCTGCGACCGCTCAAGGCTCGACGCATAGCTGCTCCTGCAACAGAAGGCCCAAACTCAAACCCTGTCATTTACAATGGCTTAGGGCGGTAATGATCTGCCGGAGTTATGAGTTTCTGGATGACTGTTCGCAGAATAGTGTGTACACGTCAGTTCTTACGTGCGACGGCGCAGTAATGCCCGACCATGCGCCACTCAAAACTCCGGCAAGGTCCTGGTAAGTTCTATAAAGGGAGAAGTCAAGAAAAAACACTCCTCCCTCGGCCGGAGTTTTTCTTACTTCTCAGCCCACGTAATGGAGCAGGATCTGTTCTGACCGCCCGCACCAGGTGCTCGGTTGCTGGACACTGTGGTCCAGTGATTTGAGGTTCTTCTCCTAGCGGTTTTCATCGCCTGTTCGCAACGAAGCCGGTCTGTTCCGAAACCAGCAAAGCAGAACCTCGGTCAAGTGGCGACCATAGTTCTATCTGGGACTCGTGGCCCATCGCTTTTTCTGGTTATCCGAGAGGGCCTAGGGTCGCATGAGAGACTGGGTGCCCGAAGCACGCAGCGCCTAACTAACCAGCTGAGACTCGCTCTCGAACCAGAGTGTCTCGAGAACCAGACGGCCACCGCCAGAGAAGATCTCCGCGATGGAGCGGAAGCGCTCAGAGACACTCAAGCTGTTTGTGGTTTCAGATGTTGGGCGTCGAAGCACACTCCTCTCTTCCACACCAGCAACACGATGGTGGCAATTTTCCTGGCCAGGGTCAGCCGCGCCATTTCCGGACGCATGCCCTTGGTCAGCAAAGCGGTGTAGAACTCCTGAAACGGACCCGGTTTGCTCGCGGCCACAATCGCCGCACCCTTAAACAGATTTTTCAGTTCGTGATTGTAATTTCTGTTTAGCCCGCGAATCTCGACCGGCTTCTTCTTCCGTTCGAGCTGTCCTTTCCTAACCTGGTAATCAGCGCTGCTGCTGGCCTCAATGCCGACACCACCATAGGCCCATAGCTGCCGCTTGGTGCGGAACCGATACGGAGTCTGCAGAATGCCAAGCAACACGGCGGCCCGGATCGGGCCGATCGAGGGGATCTGGCAGAGCAATTTCCACGCTTGGTGTTTCTTGCTCTCCGCGAGTAGCTCCCGCCGCACTTCCTGACGCACCGTCCGCAGCGCATCGAGTTGCTGGTAGTAAAACTCCGCCCGCCGGCGCACTCCCGGTTCCGTGATCTTCCCGAGCCACTCCGCTCGATGCCGCGGTGCATAGACCCGCTTGCCGGTACAAGGAATGGCCCAACTTCGATAGATGGCCTTCACCCGCGTCATGACCCGTCCGAGATCTTTGGTGATGGTCAGATAACTGCGCACCAGTTCCTTCAAGCTTCGTAGGCCGTGTTCACCGTGATAGACCGGGTGGAGATGATTGAGGCGCAGCAGCTCGGCCAACTGGCGGGCGTCGATCTTGTCACTCTGGTGGCCTTCCCGCATGGAGGCATTCTTTCGCGGATCGCACACCACCAATTTCGTCACGTGTGGCTTCAACAAGTCGTACAACCAGGCCGCCGAGGTTCCTTCTTCAAACGTGACCTGCACGTCTCCGCGCAGCCCATCGATAAACTGCAGAATCATGCTGGCTTTTGTCTCGATGAGGGATTCCATCACGATCTTTCCTGCACCATTCATCACTGCAATTGAAATACTTTCCTTATGCACGTCCATGCCGATATACTTTTTGCTATCCATTGAGGGCGTTCCTTTCTGTAGGGATTGAGCCGAACACTCAAAACCTACTCCAAAAGGGGCGCCCTTTTATATTGCGTCGCCTTATCGGACATTGAGTCACTAACCACCGCTCGTTCTATTGACTTGCGCATTTTTTCAGCGAACAATAATCCTAACGTTCGCCGAAGTCCCGGCGCGTGGGCTGGCTTTTCTGAGCCGGTCGCAAGCCGCGCCAAAACGTAGGCAAACTGGGAGGTTTGAATGCTTGGCCTCGAAGCCAAGACGAAGAGCCATTGTCAAAGCGGCCCAATGCAGCCGCAAAGGATGGGGTAAGATGGACGGCGGCAACGCTATGCGGGTCCGGGCTGATGATTCAGCCCGGCAAGGACAAGTCCGGGCTGTCAGGCGCTATGCGCCTGCAAGTGCTGGCGACTCAGCCCGGCTAAGAAAATGACCAAACAGCGAGAAAGAGACAAACAGGGCGGCTCGATTTTTGTTTCGGTTAGAAATGGGTCCGGTTGATTATTTTCATAGACTTACGGGAGAGTTTAATTGAACCATTGTTTCGGTTAGAGTTCAAACCGAAGCGAATGCCAGGCGAAAATTCAGTCCGGCTGAATAGTTCGCTGGAAGACCCCGCCGGGTGCGCGAAATCCTTGGAAAGAGGCGTGATGAAGATACTCTCGAGTGCGATGGCGATTGGCATTCTGGTTTGCTGTTTGACGCTCGCGCCGATTGCGCGGGGGCAGATTGCGCCGGCGACGCACGATCAGACCGGCCCGGATGCCGTCGCGAAGGGACGCGCGGTGATGGATGAGCTGGTGGCGGGCCAATTCGAGAAGGTCGAAGCGCAATACAGCGACGGGCTGACGGCGGCGCTGGGTCCGGGAAAGCTTGCCGACAGTTGGAAGCAACTGCTCGGGCAGACCGGCGGCTTCAAGAGCGTGACCTCCGCCAATTCGCAGCCGATTCAGACCTCGCAGCTCGTGACCTTGGTCTGCGCTTTTGAGCGTACGACGCTCGACGCGACGATGACCTTCGACGCCGAGGGAAAGCTGGCCGGCATCCACTTTCGGCCGCACAAAGACACAACTCCCTGGAGCGCGCCGGCCTACGCCAAGCCAGATACATTCCACGAAGATCCCGTGACCGTAAAATTCCAGCACTGGGAACTGCCGGGAACGCTGACGACACCGGTGGGAGATGGACCGTTTCCGCTGGTCGTGCTGGTGCAAGGATCGGGGCCGCACGACGAGGATGAGAGCATCGGACCGAATAAGCCGTTTAAGGATCTGGCGTGGGGATTGGCGAGCCGCGGAGTGGCGGTGCTGCGCTACATGAAGCGCACGGCGCGGTATGGCGCGAAGTCGGCGGATGATTTTGCGGCTTTCACGGTGGACGATGAGATTGTGAATGACGCGCGGGCGGCGGTCGAATTGGCGGCGAAACAGCCGAAGATTGATGCCAAGCAGATTTTCGTGCTGGGGCACAGCGAGGGAGGCTACGTCGCGCCGCGGATCGCGGAGGGCAACGCGCAGATTGCGGGAATCATTCTGCTGGCAGGTCCGGCGCGGCCGATCGAGAAATTAATCGTCGAGCAAATTCGCTATCTGGCGACCTTTCCGGGAGTTCCTCCGGCGGAAGCGCAGAAACAAATTGCCGCAGCCGAGCAGGCAGAGAAGGCCATCGAGAGCCCCGACCTGAAAAAAACAGATACGGTTGATTTCATGCGCGCCCAAATTCCTGGGTCCTACTTTCTGGACCTTCGCGGCTACGATCCGGCCAGCTCGGCTGCGAAACTGAAGATTCGAATTCTCGTTTTGCAGGGCGGGCGGGACTATCAGGTGACCACCGATGACTTCGACCTCTGGAAAAAGGCGCTCGATGGGCACGCGAACGCGACTTTGAAGCTCTATCCGGACTTGAATCATCTATTTCAAGTCGGCGAAGGGAAATCCACGCCGACGGAATACGACAAGGCCGGGCACATAGCCCCGGAGACGGTTGGGGATATTGCGGATTGGGTGCGGAAGAGTGGGAGTGGGAAGTGAACCCATAGGCTTTTCGATTTTGGATTCAATGCGTCGTCGGCTGCAAACCCCGGGGCCGAAAGGCGGGAGGGTCTGAAGACCCTCCCCTACGAAGAATTTTTGAAAGTGACACGAATTGTCACTATTTAGGTGTGGGTTAAGTGGCTTCGTCGGAAGATTTTTTTGATTTTAATGTTGGCGGAAATAATTTTGGCTCAGTGAGTTACGACGATCTTGCTGGAGTTTTCCACAGCGCGTTTGGCTGCGCCTCTGGACATGTGATATTCTCTTCGCGGGTCTCGACGCTGTTTCCCGGCTGAGTCTCCGCCGGTTCCAACAACTGACGTAGCGGTGATGGCGTCGAAAACTACCTGCGCTTATTTCGCGAGTGATGCTGTGCGGAAGCGGGGCGCTGCAAATTGCGTTCCCGGCATTGCGAAGATGCCGGGCTGAAAGCCCGGCGCTACGAAAACCAGCGTGCGGCGTGCTGTTCCCAGACAGCAGGAGCGAATCAGCCATGTCTACTCAGCCAGCGGCGATTCAGACGGCGGAACTACAGCTCGCGCACTCCCCGGACAGCGATGATGCCTTCATGTTTTACGCGCTTGCGACGGGAAAGGTGCGTCTGCCGGGCGTAAAGTTCAATCACACCCTTTGCGACATCGAATCGCTGAACCGCGCGGCCGAAAAAGAGATCTACGACATCACCGCCGTGAGTTTCTACGGCTATTCCTTCATTGCCGACAAGTATGTGCTGCTCGATTGCGGAGCGAGCTTCGGCGAGGGCTATGGGCCGCTGGTGGTTGCGGCGCATCCGTTCAAGAAAGATGACTTGAAGGGGCGGCGAGTGGCGGTGCCGGGCGAGCGGACGACGAGTTATCTGGCGCTGAAGCTCTTTGAGCCGGGCGTTGAGACGGTGACGATGCCGTTCGACAAGATTTTGGACGCGGTGGCGGCGCGCGAGGTCGAGGCGGGACTGATCATTCACGAAGGGCAGTTGCTTTATTCGGAGTTGGGGCTGAGCCGCGTGGTTGATTTGGGGCAATGGTGGCACGAAGAGACCGGCTTGCCGCTGCCTTTGGGCGCGAATGCGATTCGCCGGAGCCTGAATGCTTCGCTCGGGCGACAAGTGGAGCGCGTGATCCGCGAGAGCGTGGCGTATGCGCTCGAGCATCGCGAAGCGGCGCTCGATTACGCGCTGCAATTCGCGCGTGACATGGATCCGGTGATGGCCGACCGATTCGTGGGAATGTACGTGAACCGCTGGACACTCGATTACGGCGAGGAAGGCCGGCGCGCGGTGCATGAATTGTTGGGGCGCGGCGCTGAAGTCGGCTTGGTTCCTCCCGCATTCCGAGTGGAGTTTCTTTCCGAAGCCGCTTAAATCGGGATGCCGAACGGCACAACGTTTTCTTCGCAGCTTCTGCTCGCGAGCGCCGGGAGTTACGCGCGCTCGGGAGATTCCCCTCCCCTGAAATTCCTAGAAGAGACAATTGCGGCGGCGGAGCGCGGCGAGCGCTCGATTGCCGACGTGGTGGATGCGCAGGATGAAGTGACAAGGCTGGCGGTGAGCGACCAGATTCGCGCGGGCCTGGACGTTTTTACGGACGGGCAGATTCGCTGGCTCGATCCGGTGTCGCATCTCGTGGGGAAAATGGAAGGCGTGCAAGCCGGCGGGATGGTGGATTATCTGCGCTCGGGGACGCAGATCTGGCAGCCGGTGCTGCAGAAGCTGCCGGAGCGGCGGGCTCCGCTGGTGGTGGATGAATATCTTTTTATGCGCAATGCGCTGGGGACGCTGGCGACGCCCGCGGGAAAGGCCGGGCGGCTTTTCGTCAAGGCGGTTTTGACCGGGCCTTACACGCTGGCGCGATTTACGGCGGTGGAAGAAACGATGGACGCGGCGTCGCAGATCATTGATGCGCGCGCGAATGCTTATGCGACGGCGATTGGCCAGGAGATTGAGGCGCTGGCCACGGCTGGTGCGGAATTGATACAGATCGACGAGCCGGCGATTCTGGATTCGCCGCGGGATTGGAGCTTGCTGCAGGATTTGATTGATGTGCTGGTGGAGCATCGCGATGCGGCGCGGACGGCGGGGCGGCACGTGGAATTGGTGCTGAGCGTTTATTTTCGGGATTGCACGCCATTCTACGATGAATTGCTGGAGATGCCGGTGGATGCGGTGGGGCTGGATTTTGCTTCGAGCCCGGGATTGGCGGCGCGCGTTGCGGAGGCGGGATCGCCGAAGCCGCTTGTGTTGGGATTGGTGAATGGGTCGAAGGCTGATCTGGAGAATCCGGCGGAGTTGGCCAAAGTGGTCGAGCGGATTTTGCCGAAGATTGAGGGTGGGCGGGCGCATTTGAGTACTTCGTGTGGATTGGCGATTCTTTCGCAGAAGCAGGCTTTTGCGAAATTGGAGTTGTTGGGGAAGACGCGGGCGGAATTGGCGGGCTAGCGAGTGAGTGGGAAGGATTGAGTCCTGGGGGACGCGGTGGACAAAGAGGGATTCCTCGCTTCGCTCGGAATGACGACGCTTCTGATTTGAGCCACTTATCTCTTGCGGTTTGCTGCTATTGACGTTGCTTCGGATTGCGTTGACCATGGATTGATTGGAATTGGGATGGAGTGGCTGCTGTAAATAACTGCGACCGCTGGGCACTTGCTACTGCGTGGGGCCGAACTGCGGGAGGGTCTGAAGACCCTCCCCTACGAAGAGAGTATGGAACGCGTTTTTTCTACTTATCGATATGTTGGGCAGCCGCTTTCTTCTGTGGTGCTTGGGACTATTCGTGAGGCGGGGATTTCGAAGATTGAGGTGTTTTGCAGCGGGGCGCATTTTGATTATACGTCTTCGGAGGCGGTGCGGGATTTGGGTGGATGGCTCGAGGAGCGCGGGATGGAATTGCACTCGATGCATTCGCCTACGCAGCGGGATACCGGCGGGCGGCATGAGGGCGGTTTGCCTATTTCGATTTCAGATGGCGAGAGGGTGCGGCGTCTTGATGCTGTGGATGAAGTGAAGCGGGCGATCGACGTGGCGGAGCGGATTCCGTTCAAGTATCTGGTGCAGCATTTGGGGAGCAGCCGGCAATCGTCGGATGCGCGGTTTATTGATGCGGCTTTCAATTCGCTGGAGCATCTGGCGATTTTTGCGAAGCAGCGCGGGGTGACGATTGCGCTGGAGAATACGCCTAACGAATTGGGCGCGCCATTGACGCTGGCGAATTTCATCAAGGAAACGCATTTGAATGATTTGCGGTTTTGCCTGGACGTGGGGCACGCGCATATTGAGGGGGGAGTTGCGGCGGCGTTTGAGACCATGCGCGAGCGATTGGTGACTACACACATTCACGATAATCACGGCGATGAGGATGAGCATTTGCTGCCGTTCGAGGGGACGATTGATTGGGACGCGACGCTGCAGATGATTGCGGAGGCGCCGGCGGCTTTGCCGATTGTGATGGAATTGAAGGAGCATGCGACGCAGGCGGATGTGCTGGGGCGGGCGCGGGCGGCGTTTGACCGGATTGAGAATGAGTTGGAGTCGAAGAGGGCACGGGCGGCGCAGCGGTGAGGATTGGGGTTGTGGGGTGGTTGGTTGCGGGATTTGAACGTTTAGATCCTTAGGCCAAAAACCGGCCTCAGGATGACGACGACCGGTTAGCGTTGATTTAGCGGATTTCGCGCAGAAACCCCGATTGATTGGGGCCGAGGTCCTGGCGAACATTTGGGTGGGGTATACGCGGAGCGGGCGCAGCAAGCGGCGCCCCTACGACCGAAGTTCTTATGGGCGACTCGCATCACAACCTAGACAGGATTGGGCGATGACACAGGAAGCTCAGGTGGCTGTGCCGGTTACTACCGTTGATAGGGCCGGGGAATTTGCGGGGCGCGCGGTGAAGCTGCAGGGGTGGCTTTACAACCTGCGCGAGGCGGGGAAACTTTTGTTTCCGATTTTCCGCGATGGAACGGGCGTGATTCAGGGAGTGGTGTCGCTGAAGGAGCAGCCGGCGGCGTTTGAGGCATTGAAGGGATTGACGCAGGAATCGAGCGTTGAGGTGACCGGGACGATTCAGGCGGAGCCGCGGGCACCGGGCGGATTCGAGATTCACATTACCGGGATTCACGTGGTGCAGCGCGTGCCGGAGAGCGATCCTTATCCGATCCAGTTGAAAGAGCACGGCGTCGATTTTCTTTTGGATAAGCGGCATCTGTGGATACGCACGCCGCGGCAGGCGGCGATTTTGCGGATTCGTGCGGAGGCCATTCGCGCGGCGCGGAATTATATGGACGCGCAGGGCTATACGTTGACCGACGCGCCGATTTTTACGCCGGCGGCTTGTGAAGGGACTACGACGCTATTTGAAGTGGATTACATTGACGATCAGAAGGCTTACCTGACGCAATCGGGGCAGCTTTATGTGGAGGCTACGGCGGCGGCGCTGGGGAAAGTTTATTGCTTCGGGCCGACGTTTCGCGCGGAAAAATCGAAGACGCGGCGGCATTTGACGGAATTCTGGATGCTCGAGCCGGAGGCGGCTTACGCGCATCTGGATGACATGATGGCGCTGGGCGAGGGATTGGTGGCGGCGATCGTGCAGGGGGCGGTGAAAAATCGCGCGGCTGATCTGGAGGCGTTGAAGCGGGACGTGAAGGCGCTCGAGAAAATTGCGCCGCCATTTCCGCGAATTACTTACGAGGAAGCGATTCAAACTTTGCAGAAGGCGGGGAATCCGGCGAAGTTCGGCGATGATTTTGGCGGAGACGAAGAAACGATCATTTCGAAATCGTTCGATAAGCCGGTGATGATTCATCGTTATCCTTCGGCGATGAAAGCGTTCTACATGGCTGCCGATCCGGCGCGGCCGGATTTGGCTTTGAATTTCGATATGATTGCGCCCGAGGGATACGGCGAAATTATCGGCGGGGGCGAGCGTTTGTCGAGCTATGAGACGCTTGTCGAGCGGTTGAAGCAGAACAATCTGCCGGCGGAATCTTTCCAATGGTATCTCGATTTGCGGCGCTACGGCAGCGTGCCGCACGCGGGATTTGGGTTGGGGTTGGAACGGACCGTGGCTTGGATTTGCGGGACGGAGCACATTCGGGAGGTAATTCCCTTTCCGCGGATGCTGTATCGCGTTTATCCTTGACTTTTCTTGGAATATCACTGTTTAGATCGTTCTAGGTCTGTGACCTAACTTGGGGCCGAACTGCGGGCGGGACTGAAGGCCCGCCCCTACAAAATCTTTCGGAAGAATTGCATGGCTGAAAAGATACGCATAATCGGTGTGCCCATGGACCTTGGGGCCTCCCGCAGAGGCGTGGATATGGGTCCGTCTGCTTTGCGTGTGGCTGGGTTGCAGACGCGGCTGAAACATCTTGGACGGCACGTCGAGGATGTCGGGAATATTCCGGTGAAGCAGCCCGAAGCGCAGCCTTTTGGCGAGCGGAACGCGAAATATCTCGATGAAATCGCTGAAACGTGCAGAGGGCTTGCCGATATTGTGAAGAAGGCGCTCGATGAGGATGAGGTGCCGCTGGTGCTCGGCGGGGATCATTCGATCGCCGTGGGCACCGTAGCGGGCGTGGCGATGCATTACAAGAAGAAGTCGAAAGGCATCGGCTTGATTTGGCTGGATGCGCATGGGGACATGAATACGCCGGAGAGTTCGCCTTCGGGGAACGTGCACGGAATGCCGCTGGCGTCGGTGATGGGGCATGGGCCGAAGGAATTGACGGAATTGTCGGGCGCGAGGCCGATGGTCGAGCCGCGGAATGTGTCGCTGGTGGGGATTCGGGATTTGGATGCGAAGGAGCGGCGGCTGATCAAGGAAACGGGCGTGCATGTTTTTACCATGCGCGATATTGACGAGCGCGGGATGCGCGACGTGATGGCGGAAGCGATGCGTTTTGCAGCGGATGATACGGGCGGAGTGGCGGTTAGTCTCGATATGGATTTCGTAGATCCGATTGATGCGCCGGGAGTGGGGACGCCGGTGCGCGGCGGCGTGACGTACCGTGAGGCGCACCTGGCCATGGAGATGATCGCGGATAGTAAGGCGGCGGTTTCGTTTGAGATCGTGGAGATCAATCCGGTGATTGACGAGCACAATATTACGGCGCTGCTGGGAGTGGAACTTCTGCTTTCGGGACTCGGTAAGAAAATTCTGTAGGAACAATCGCACATGAGCGGTCAGAAGAAACTTCGGATTGGAGTGCTGTTCGGCGGGCGATCCGGCGAGCATGAGGTCTCGCTGGTTTCGGCGGCTTCGGTGATTCGGGCGCTGGATCCGGAGAAATATGAAGCGGTGCCGATTGGAATTTCGAAAGAAGGCCAATGGCTTGTCGGGACCGGCGCGCAGAAGATGCTGCCGGATGTGTTGAAGCGCGGTGAACGCGTGATGCTGCCGGCTGATCCGACTTCGGGCTCACTCGTGCCGGTGGGACCGACGGATTCGCGGCCGAATTTACATCTGGATGTCGTCTTCCCTGCGCTGCACGGAACATTTGGGGAAGACGGAACTGTGCAGGGGCTGCTGGAATTGGCTGGACTGCCTTACGTTGGGGCGGGCGTGCTGGCTTCCGCGGTGGGAATGGATAAAGACGTTCAGAAGCGGCTGTTTGAGCACGCGAAGATTCCGATTGTGCCTTACGTGGCGTTTCCGCGAACCGACTGGGAACGAGAGCGGAAGAAGACGCTTGCGGCGATCCAGAAGAAATTGCGGTATCCGATGTTTGTGAAGCCTGCGACGCTGGGCTCGTCGGTGGGGATGACGCGCGTGGCGAAGGCCGCGGAATTGCCTGCGGCGATTGATGCGGCGGCGGAGTTTGCGCTGAAGATTTTGGTGGAGAAGGCGGTGACGGCGCGAGAGATTGAAGTTTCGGTTCTCGGAAATGAAAATCCTGAGGCTTCGGTGCCGGGCGAGATTGTGCCGCATCGCGAATTTTATGATTACACTGCGAAATATCTCGAGGGCGGGACGCGGCTGGAGATTCCCGCGAAGTTGACGAAAGCACAAGTGGCGAAGATTCGGGAGTACGCCGTGCGGGCTTATCAAGCGATTGACTGCACCGGAATGGCGCGGGCGGATTTCTTTCTGGAGCGTAAGTCGGGACGGATTTTTGTGAATGAGCTAAATACGATTCCCGGATTTACCTCCATCAGCATGTATCCGAAGATGTGGGAGGCTTCCGGGCTGGCTTATACGAAATTGATTGACCGGTTGATACAACTGGCGCTGGATTTGCATGCGCAGAAGGCGCGGACGAAATATTCGATTGAATTGCCGGCTGGGGCTGGCGGTGCGCTCGAAGGCTGAGGACAGCGTCGATGCCTCCCGCCAGCAACATTTCCAGGCCGCGCTAAGTAGTCTCCCGCCGAACCGCAATTCCCGATATTCCCTCGCACACTATTTGCTAGTAAGATTCGCTCCGAGGCGAGGACTTGGGATCTCAGGCATCGCACGAACCACTGTTGCGCCCGGCGATGCCGGAACTCGACAGCATCCGAGGTCTGGCGATTCTTGGCGTTCTCTTCTATCACGGCTTCTTTTGGGCTCGCGACGTCTCCCAGTTTCCCCGATTCGAGCGTCTCTTCCTGAGGCTGATGTCGCCGGGCGAATTCGGCGTCAGCTTGTTTTTCGTGCTCTCCGGATTTTTGATCACCGGCCTGCTGATCGATTCGCGCGATCGCCCCGATTACTTCCGGCGCTTTTACATCCGGCGCGCCTTGCGAATTCTTCCGGCGTATTACGGAATTCTGGTGATCCTCGCCGCCTTAGGACTTATCTCTCACGGATTTTTGCTGATCAGCCTGGTGTACTGCTCGAATCTGGCGCCGCCATTCGGCATCAGGTGGTCATACGGAGTGCTGTGGTCGCTTTCCGTGGAGGAGCATTTTTATCTGGCGTGGCCGGCACTGGTGCGCAGGGTATCGAACTGGGGGATCGTCGCGGTGGCCAGCGGAATCGTGCTCGTGTCGCCGATCTTCCGGCTGGTCTGCTTCTATCATTCGCCCGGAGCGCGCATGGGAGATTCGAACTGCTCGCTCTACACTTGGAATATGGCGGACGGACTGGCGTCGGGCGCGATTATCGCCGTCCTAGTGCGCGAGACGCGCGGTAGCCGCGAAGCCCTGCGAAAAATTTGCTTGGCCGTGGCGGCAATGGCCGCAGCGCTCGCCGCCGCGGGATTGCCGTTCGGCTTGGCGACGCGCATGACGCCGACCGGCGCGGCGCTGCAATTCAGCCTGGCGAATCTTTCATTCACCGTGCTGCTATGCAGCTTTCTTTTGCTCGGGACGAGCCAATGGAAATGGCTCGTAACGCCCCGGCCGATGCGTTTCTTTGGCGACATCAGCTACGGGCTCTACTTAATTCATCTGCTCGGCTTCTGGGCGTTTGACGCGGTGCTGTCTTACACACACACGAGTTTGCTGGCATCGTTCGGTCCATTCGAATATGTGTGGTTTCGTTTTCTATGCGGCGCGACGTTAGCGGTGGTAGCAGCGTATTTCTCGCGGTGGTATTTCGAGGAGCCGTTTCTGCGCTTGAAATCGCGGCTTACACCGTCACGCGCAACTTCCGCGGCCGCTTGAGCGCGAGAAGCGCGGCTCAGCCCTTGGCGAGCGAGCGAATCTGATGGGCCAGCTTTTCGATTTCTTCTGCTTTTTGAACCAAGGCTAGTGAGAGGACTGTGGCTGAGTCCGTGTTTTTCACCTGTTCGCGCAATTCGCCCGCCAGTGAGTAAAGTTTCTGCACATCGTCTTCGATCTTTTGCTGATTGGCTTTCAGAATTTTCTTGGTGTCGATGGGGGGCGCGTCCGGATCCATATCATTGGGCTTCCGCGGGGCGTTAGACCGCGAAGGGGCCTGCTGCATAGGAACCGCACTTTGTGGCCACGCCGGACGCACCGCCAACGCCAGACCTGCGGGAATCAGGAATTCCAGGAACTTGCGGCGATTTGTGGACATTTTGCTGCCCTCCTAGACGGACACTTCGAAGGGAACGCGGCGATAGCCGGGTGGTATAATTCCCCTCCCATTATTCCATGTTTGAGCCCTTCTATCGTTGGATGCAGTTTGCAGGCGCACGAGGCCCGCGAATCGTGGCGACCGTGCTCATCGCGCTGCTCGCCATTCGGGGGCTGCGAGCGCTGAGTTCGCGGCTGGTGGAACTGGCGAAGACGCAAACGCGCGTGGCGCAGATGAGAGAGGCGCAGACGCGAACGATGGCCGGGTTGGCGTATGGCATCGGCGTCACTCTCGTTTTGGCATTCGCGCTCCTTGAAATTCTCAACGAGCTGGGATTCGCCATCACTCCGATTGCAGCGGTCGCGACGCTGGCGAGCCTTTCTGTGGGTTTCGGCGCGCAGCATCTGGTGAAGGATCTCATCAACGGATTCTTCATCGTGCTGGAAGACCAATTCGTGGTCGGAGACATGATTCGAGTGAACAACGAAACGGGCCGCGTGGAGCACATCACTTTGCGGCGCACCGTGATCCGCAACGGGGATGGCGCGCGGGTTACCATTCCGAACGGGCTCATCGGGCTAGTGGCGAATCTGAGTCGCGATTGGTCACAGACGCTGGTGGACGTGACGATTCCGTCCGCTGAGGCTGTGGGCCGCGCGTTGGCGATTCTCGAGAAAGTTTGCGGCGATTTTCGCATCGATCCGGATTGGTCGCCGGCGTTGATCGATGGGCCGCGCGTGCTCGGAATCGAAGCGCTGTCGCTCGACGGGACAATTTTGCGGATGATCCTGAAGAGCGCCGTACTGCGGCAGGATGATGTGGCACGGGAGCTGCGGCGGCGTGTGAAGCTGGCGCTGGAGCAGGCGCACATTCTGGTGGCGAACACGCAACGCGTGGAATTGATCAGCGGAGCGGCGGCCGCGGGCGGATAGAGCAAATTTCGTTGGAGTAATCGATTCAGCCGAAAGGCACAAACAAGGAGGCAATTCCGATGGGACAAGCAACGCACGAGCAAGCTGATTTGATGTTGAAGTTGTATGAAGCGAGGCGAGAACCGAAGCTGCGCGAAGCCCGCAAGTGGTTTTTCTCAAGTTTTAATCCCACGAACTTCGACGAAGTAGTGAAGTATTTTACGGGGCCCGGGGAAGAGGGCGCCTACATCCGTATGGTTGCCAGTTACTGGGACATGGTGGCCAACTATGCGAACCGCGGGCTGGTGGACGAGGAATTCCTGTTCGAGACGAGCGGCGAGCAGTGGATTATCTGGGAGCGTCTGAAACCGGTCATCGCACAGTGGCGGGAGGCCTTCAAGAATCCTCACAATTTCGGCCATCTTGAAGAGCACGCCCGGCGCTACGAAGCATGGCGCGAGAAGCGCGCTCCAGGATCCAACGAGCATATGCGTCAGGTGCTGGCGCGGATGCGCGCAGGCGCGGCCGAAGCGGCGAAGAAGACCAGCGCTGCGAGCTGAAAAATCTGTGCGCCCGTCTGGCGGGCTTGCGGTATAGTGCCAGTCCGCCTGCGGGGCGCCGGATGGGTGTGGCAAGTGCGATTTATGTCCTAGAGTGCAGGCGCAGCGCCGCAAGAATTATTCAGGAAAGTGCCGCCCTAAAAGGGCGGCGCCACATAATCGTACCTCGGGATGGTTAGCGTAGACCCGGGGTTCGTCCCGGCAATCGGAGGTCGTGTCCCATGCGCAAGTCCGCGGTCGTACAGCCGTCGCTGGCCATAGTTCTGACTCTGCTTCTCGTGTTCCCGGCTCAAGTCTGGCCGCAGGTGCCGGGGCAACATGCGGGAAAGGTCTCGGCGCTGATTCCGGCGGTAAACCTAGTGCGCGCTGGGCAATCGCTCACCGCTACGCCGGAGATTCCGGTACTGTGGGAGGACACGGTTGCGACGGGACATCTGGCCAGAGCGCGCGTAGCGCTGGATGATGGCTCAGTGCTGAACGTCGGGGCTGATTCGAGCCTGCGCGTGACCAAACATGACGCCGCGTCGCAGCAGACTGATCTGGAATTGGGCTACGGGCGCGTTCGGGCCAATGCCGTGAAACAGACCAAGCCGGGCGCGAGCTTCCAGATTCGGACGCCAACCGGTGTCGCGGGAGTCGTGGGCACGGATTTCTTCCTGGAATTCGATAATTACGTCACGCGCATCATCGTTTTCGAGGGGAAAGTGCGCTTCTGCAACCTTGCTGGCGTTTGCGTGGAAGTAAATCAAGGACAGAGCTCGACGATTCGCGGCGATCAAGCTCCCGATGCTCCCGGAATCGCGCCGAACACCGATTTGATGGACGCCGGGCGCTCGACAGCACTGAAGGGCGCAAATGCGGGCGCTGGCGGAGCGGGAACCTCGGCCGGAAGCCTCGCCGGGCATGGATTACTTCTTGGAACAGCGCTGGCTATCGGCGTGGCTGTGCCCGTGGTTCTCGTGCGGTCGCTCAGCAAGACTCCCACGTGCAGCTCTGGGACGGTCACGGCTTCCGCGGTGCGACCCCAGCCCGCAGCGGGTTGCGGCACGATTAATAGCCCGACTGCTGGGAATACGCAGCACTAGACACTCGAATACCTGAGCGACCGAAGGGCGCTTCCTGCGTACGATCTAGAGCTGTATCCCGCTCCCGCCTCTATTGTTTGTGAAGCCAAGCAAGCGCACTGCCCTCTTGACCGTCCGCTAAGCGAGGTACAAACTGAGTCTGTAGACTAGTTCTAGTACTACGTCGCCCAATGGACCGATACGGGACAACCGAACAGTTCGCCGAACTGACCCTCCTCTATCACACCGCGCCTATCGGCCTCGCCCTCGTGGACCGCGGAATGAGATACATCCGCGTCAACGACAAGCTGGCGCAATTCAATGGGCGGCCCGCTCCTGATCACATCGGTAGAACATTTTCAGAGATAGTTCCGGAAATGGCAGGCTCACTCGAGGCCGTCGTGAAACGGGTGTTTGAGACTGGCGTGCCAGTTTCGGACCTGGAGATCAGCGGAGCGACCCCCGCCGTTCCGGGCGAGAAGCGCGACTGGCTCGTGAGCTTCCTGCCTCTGCGCCTGAAGCGCGGCGAAATCCGCGGCGTGACCATCGTGATGCTCGACATCACCAGCCTCAAACAAACGGAACGCAATCTCGCCATTCAGAAAGCGTACCTCGAACAGCTGGTCGAATCGGCGCCGGAAGCGATCGCCTTCGTGGATACGAAGAACATCGTGCTGCGCATCAATCGCGAATTTACGAGGATTTTCGGATACGACGCAGCGGAATCTGTCGGGCGGAATCTGGATGATCTGGTGGTGCCGGAAGAGAAGCGCGAAGAAGGCAAATGGCTCGACGATGAGGCCGAGCGCGGCGCAATTACGAGCATCGAGACGGTCCGACGGCGGAAGGATGGCAGCCGGATTGAAGTGTCGCTGCTCGTTTCCCCGGTGAACGTGGCCGAAAACCAGATCGCCGTGTACTGCATTTATCGCGACATCACGCGGCGGAAGCGCGCTGAAGAAGAAGTGCGGGAGAGCGAGGAGAGATATCGGCGGCTGGTGGAACTTTCTCCTGACGCCGTTTGGGTGCGTCGGGGCGAGAACATCATCTTCATCAATTCCGCGGGAGTGAGGCTGCTCGGCGCTACATCTCCGGAACAAGTAATCGGCAAGGCGGCACTCGACTTTCTCCATCCCAGTCACCGCGAAATTGCGGCGCGGCGCATGGCCGAATTGCAATCGCCGGGGCAAACGGTGCCTTTTCTCGAGCAGAAATTCGTCCGGCTGGACGGCAACATTGTGGATGTGGAAGTCGCGGCGGCGTCGTTCAAAGTAGGACGAGACACTGCGTCGCAGGTGATCGTGCACGACCTGACCGAGCGCAAGCGCGCCGAGCGCGAGCTGCTCGCCGCAGAGACGCGGTTCCGGCTGCTTGTCGAGCAGCTTCCTGCGATTACGTACATGGCGGGCTTCGGCGCCGACGGCGTGTGGTCATACGTCAGCCCGCAGATTGAAGCGACTTTGGGTTTCACGCCCGCGGAATGGACGGCGGATCCTCAACTCTGGTTCCAACGGCTGCACCCGGACGACGTTGCCAAGGTGATCGGGCTGGAAGAAAAATGCCGCGTATCGGGCCAGCCGTATTCTGCGGAATATCGACTGCAAGCGCGGAATGGCACGTATCGTTGGTTCACCGACATCGCGACGGTGGTGCGCGACGCGAACGGCGTCGAATCCTTACAAGGCGTGATGACCGACGTGACCGAGACGAAATTGCTGGAGGCGCAGTTCCGGCAGTCGCAGAAAATGGAAGCGGTGGGGCAATTGGCGGGCGGCATCGCGCACGACTTCAACAATCTGCTGATGGTGATTCGCGGCCATACGGACCTGCTGTTGAATTCGGGCGTCGAGCAGCCGCGCGAGAGCATCAAGCAGATTCAGAAAGCCGCCGATCGGGCCGCGTCGTTGACGCGCCAATTGCTCGCCTTCAGCCGCATGCAAGTTCTGCAGCCGGAAGTGCTCGATCTGAATCAGGTCGTGGGCGACATGGCCAGCATGATTGAGCGGCTGTTCGGATCAAACATCGAACTTGCCTTTGAGACCGAGCCGGAGCTGGGACGTGTACGCGCGGATGCGGGGCAAGTCGAGCAGGTGCTTCTGAATCTTGCAGTCAACGCCCGGGATGCCATGCCCGGCGGCGGGCGTCTTACCATTCGCACCGAGAACGCCAGGTTTGCTCCGGGAGATGCGCGGCCGTTGCCGATCATCGGCGATGGAGACTACGCCGCGCTTATCGTCAAGGACACTGGCGAAGGGATGGATACGGAGACGCAGGCGCGCATCTTCGAGCCGTTCTTTACGACGAAAGAGAAGGGACGCGGCACCGGCTTGGGACTTGCCACCGTATACGGAATCGTGAAGCAGAGCGGCGGATTCATCATCGTGGATAGCACGCCGGGTCGCGGCGCGACGTTCACGATATATTTGCCCCGCGTGGCTGCGGCGGAAACTGTTGCGACTACGGCTCAGCCCTCCGTGACTACGCGTGACGGCGCGGAGACGATTCTGGTGGTGGACGACGAAACCGGCATCCGCGATCTGGCCGCAGAATATCTCGCGGGATGCGGATACACAGTGCTAACAGCCGCCGGCGGGGTCGAGGCGCGCGACTTGCTCGCCAAGTTTGACGGCCCTGTTCACGTGCTCCTGACAGACACGGTAATGCCGCGCATGAACGGACATGAGCTGGTTCAAACGATCGTGGCGCTTCGGCCTGAGATAAAGGTCATCTACATGTCCGGGTATCTTGAATTCAATGCCTCGGCTCACCTGCAGAGCGGTGATGGCGCGCTCTACATCCAGAAACCGTTTGGGCTTGATGCGCTCGGGAAGATCGTGCGATCTGCGCTCGAGTCCGTACCCGCAGCAGCCAATCGAAACAACTCATAATTGAGCCAGATGGAACGGAGTTTGCGTTTTTCCTCGCGGACACGCAGCCGCAGATCCTTCACTTCGTTCAGGATGACAACGAAAAGAGATTTTTCAGAGAGATGATGAACGGCGAAACTGACTGTGGTTACTTCGAACGGAAGCGCATTTCGGGGACACGCGACGGGAAGATGAGTTTTGGCTCCGTCACGCTCTGAACTTCTTCTGGCGTCACGCCGGGTGCGACTTCGCGGAGTTGCAGGCCGTTCGGACCAACATCGATCACTGCCAAGTCTGTGATGATCGTCGACACGCATCGCAGCGCCGTGAGTGGATAAGTGCATGTCTTCACAATCTTGGGCTCGCCTGTCTTGGCGACGTGTTCCATGGTGATGATCAATCGTCGCGCGCCCACTGCAATGTCCATCGCGCCGCCAATGCCGCCGGAGAACTTCGCCGAAGGAATTTTCCAATTCGCCAGATCGCCGCGCTCGGACACTTGCAGCCCGCCGAGGATTGCAACGTCGAGATGCCCGCCGCGCGTCATCATGTGTGCATCCACTTGCGAGAAATATGCCGCCCCAGGAAGAATCGTCACCGGCGCTTTCATCGCATCCACTAAATCGAAATCTTCTTCTCCAGGACGCGCGCGCGGGCCCATACCCAATATTCCATTTTCGCTGTGGAAAATTACGCCGGCGCTATCCGGCACGTAGGCCGCGATGAGATTGGGAATGCCCCAGCCAAGATTTACATAGGCGCCTTCGGGCAATTCTTGCGCCGCGCGCTCGGCAATCTGTTCGCGCGAAAGTTTGCGGTCAAGCATCGCGATCGTCTCCCACGGCGACGATGCGATCCACGAATACAGAGGGCGTGACAATCGTTTCCGGATCGAGCGCGCCAACGGGCACGATTTCGTTCACTTCGACGATGGTCACCTTCGCCGCCGTCGCCATGACTGGATTGAAATTTCTCGCCGCCTTTCGATAGACAAGATTGCCGAGCGGATCGGCCTTGTGCGCGCGGATCAGCGCGAAATCTGCGCCTAGCGCGGATTCGAGAATGTACCGGCGGCCATTGATTGCGCGCTCTTCCTTGCCGTCTGCGACTTCCGTGCCGACTCCGACCGGTGAGTAGAACGCCGGAATTCCCGCGCCGTAAGCGCGCATGCGCTCGCATAGAATTCCCTGCGGCACGAGTTCATATTCCACTTCGTCGGATTCCACCTGCTGCTGAAAATAGTTGGACTGCGGACCTGGAAATGCTGCAATCACGCGGCTGATCTGCTTGTTCTTGAAGAGCACGCCGAGTTCGGATTCGCCCGTCCCGCAATTGTTGCTGATGGCAAAAAGATTTCGCGCGCCTTTGCGGCCGACAGCGCGAATCAACGCGTGTGGAAAGCCCGCGCCGCCGAATCCACCGAACATGAGCGTCGCGCTGTCGGAAATATCGGCCACTGCTGCATCGGCAGTCGGATAAATTTTATTCTTCAAGCGCGTCACCCGGGTACGCACGCAGCGAATAGGACGTGGCGCTTGCTGCCAGTGCCTGCGGCAAAAGGCCCGCGCGGGCGAGCCAGCCTCGAGTGGCAGGAGGCAAATCGGGGCGCGACGCGAGAACTTGGAGATCATCCCAGTCGTCCACGTCGAGTTCGACGCGTTCGTTCCGCAGCACGGCCAGTTCCGCGCCGCATCGCTCCACTTCGCGCGCGTGCTTCGGAAAACTATTCGGGCCGAAAAAAGAGGAGAAAAGCGTAGGCGGCGTGCGCAGAAGCGCATTCGTTCCGGTTCCGCTGCGCGACGGAACGATGACCGCTGCAGGCGCAGGCGGCGCCGCGGCGAAGATTTGCTCGATATCGGCTGGGGTGACGAGCGGCAGATCGATGGGCAGCCGCGCGAGCGATGTGATTCCGAGCCCGGCGCAGATTCGCGATGCGGCATCTACCGATGCGCTCTCGGATTCCTGCGACGTCTCGCGCAGCACATCCCAGCCGAATGTGCTAGCTCGTTCGATGGCAGGCTCGTAGTTCGTGGCGACGAAAATTCGATCCACGCAACCGATCTGCGCGACGCTGGCGCAAAAATCGTCGAACATCGCTTCGGCGAGCGCGGTTCGCTGCGGCTGCGACAGCGCCGGCGTAAGCCTCTGCTTCGCGTTGCGCAAATCCTTGACGGGAATTAGAAGCGCCTTCACCTGGCTCTTGCCTTTCACACACTCAAAAACTCGACTCGGCGCATTTGTGCCAACTTTCAATGACTTGCATGCGTCGTCTTTGCATGTAGCAAATTCACCAGAAAATGGCCGAGCCACCATTTATCTTCCTCGGCTTCCATCACCGTTCTGGTGATTTCAACGCGCATGCCAGCCGCTTCAATTTCCAGCCGCGAGCTTGCATCGCTCTCATCGATCACCAGCCGCGATGAAATATCGCGATACATCCCGGCGATGCTTCGCGCCGAGACTTCAATCCCCATCTCGGCCATCATTTTCGCGGTCGGGCCTTTTAGCGACATCCCGTGCACGATCGGACAAACGGCGACGACATCGGCGCGCCGCGCCGCCAGCGCTTCGCGAATCCCGGGCACCGCGAGAATCGGGCCGATACTGATCAGCGGATTGCTCGGGCAGATGACGATCCCTCGCGCCTCGGCGATCGCTTTCAGAACTCCGGGCGCCGGCTCGGATCGATCGGCGCCATCGAAGCGAATCGCTTTCACCGCGGGTTCAGCGCGATGCTTCACCAGATAATTCTGAAATGGAAGCAAGCCGGCGGGGGTTTCGATCTGCGTGCGGACGGGCTGATCGCTCATCGGCAAGATATGCGCTCGGACGCCGAGTGCGCGGCGAATCGAATCGGCGCATTCGGAGAGCGTTGCGCCAGTGCGAAGCATGTCGCTGCGGTGAATGTGCGTGGCCAGATCGCGATCGCCGAGATTGAACCAGGTCTCGCGCTCGTAGCGGCCGAGAAACTGCAGCGTCGCGAATGTATCGCCATCGATGCCCCAGCCCGTCGCCGCATTGACGATCCCGGCCAGCGTGTAGGTGACGATGTCGAGGTCCGGACAGATCGTTAGGCCGTGCATCTCGAGATCGTCGCCCGTATTTACAACGATCGTCAGATTCTCGGGCGCCATCGCATGCGCGAGGCCCACGAGCAGTTTCGAGGCTCCTACGCCGCCGGCGAGTGCAACAATTTCCATCAGTAGCCCGTCCCGGCGTAGTGATGCTCTTCGAGAAGATTTAGCTGCGGCCGAGTTTTCGCAGTGTGTTCTGTAATATCGCCATCGTCGCTCGCGCTGTAAACATGTCGCAGTTCGTAGGTGGTCGTGCGCTCGGCTGGAATCCGTCCGATCCTCCTGATCAGCGCGCGAAATTGCTCCGGCGAAACGTATTCGCCGAAATTGGCGCCGGCCGACTTCGAGATGTGCTCTTCCATCAGCGTGCCGCTGAAATCGTTCGCTCCGGCTTCGAGGCACGCGAGCGATTGTTCGAACCCCATTTTCACCCACGAGACTTGGATATTGCGGATCAGACCATTGAACAGCACGCGCGCGAGTGCATGGACGGCCAGACTCTCACGGCGCGTGCTGCCGGGCCGCGCTCCATCTTTGCGGAAGAGCCGCGTCTTTTCGTGCACGAATCCGAGCGGCACGAATTCCGTGAATCCTCCGGTCTCCTTTTGAATTCCGCGCAGCAGAAGAATGTGGCGGACCCAATGTTCGGCAGTCTCGACGTGGCCGTACATCATCGTCGAAGTGCTGCGAATTCCGAGGGAGTGCGCGGTGCGGATGATTTCGATCCACTGCTCGACTTTCAATTTGTTGGGGCTGAGCGCACTGCGCACTTCATCATCCAAAATTTCCGCGGCTGTGCCCGGAATCGTCCCCAGGCCGTTCTCTTTTAGCATCGAGAGATATTCGCGGAGATTGAGGCCGGTGCGCTCGACTCCGTAGCAAATCTCCATCGGCGAAAATGCGTGGATGTGCATCTCCGGCAATGCGGCTTTGATTCCGCGCAGAATGTCGCGGTAGTAGAAGCCGTCGAAATCCTTGGGCAAGCCGCCCTGGATGCAGACTTCCGTAGCGCCCGCATTCCATGCTTCTGCCGCCTTCGCTATGATTTGCTCGATCGAGAGCGAATAAGCGTCGGTGGCATTCGGCCCGCGCGCGAATCCGCAGAAGGCGCAGCCGACCATGCAGACATTCGTAAAATTTATGTTGCGGTTCACGACGTACGTGATGGCATCGCCGACTTGCCGGCAGCGAAGCTCATCGGCCACAGCGACAAGCGCTGTCAGATCCTCGCCTTCTGCCTGAGCGAGACGCAGCCCTCCATCGAAGCCGAGTTCGCGGCCTTCAAGGGCGCGCTCGAGTGCCGCTCGAATCTCTGGGTGAGCGGCGCGCAGTGCATCACTCAGATTCGCTTTCGGCACAACCATCATTGGTCCCAATGCCATCCTCTATGCTCCCGCCCGCGCGTAGCCATTGGCATCCTTCAGCTTCTGCAGATGCGGACGCACATTTTCGTGAACAAAACCGTCACGCTCGATGAACTCGGGATAGATCGAGAGGCGCTCGCGAAGCTCGAATCCGGAATCGGCGGTTCGCTCGGCGAGCGTTTCAATATGCGGCCACGCGGCCTCGGGATTGATGAAGTCGGGAGTAATCGGCGAGATTCCGCCCCAATCGTTGATACCCGCATCAAGCAGGCGCGTATAGTCCGGCGCACTCAGATTCGGAGGGGCCTGCAAATTCATCTCGCCACCGAGAATGAGACGCGCGACTGCTACCGTGCGCAGCATTTCGTCCCTGCCAGGCTCGGCGTGCAGCGCCATCGGAGTCAAGGGCTTGGCGCGAAAATTCTGAACGATGACTTCCTGGATGTGGCCGTAGCGCGCGTGCAAGTCGCGAATTGCGAAGAGCGACTCGACGCGCTCTTCGCGCGTTTCGCCGATGCCGATGAGGATTCCGGTCGTGAACGCAATTCGTTGGCGGCCGGCGTCTTCGATCGTTCGCAAGCGCAGGCTTGGCACCTTGTCCGGCGCGTCTTCATGCGCTTCGCCGCGATGCATCATCCGAGCGCTTACATTCTCGAGCATCAAGCCCATGCTGGCGTTCGAGGTCTTGAGCGCTGCGAGATCCGCGGCACTCATCACGCCGGGATTGGCGTGCGGCAGCAGGCCCGAAGTCTCGAGCGTGAGTTGAGAGACCGAGGCGAGGTATTCGAGTGTGCGCTCGAAACCGCGCGCGCGTAAAAAGCCGCGCGCCTCGGGGAACACCCGCTCCGGTTGATCGCCGAGACTGAAGAGCGCTTCCTTGCATCCGGCGCGGCAGGCGCGTTCGGCGACCGCCAGAACTTCATCGGGAGTCATGTAGCGCCCGCCCGGCTCGCCGGGATCGCGGCGAAAAGTGCAGTAGCCGCAGCGGTCGCGGCAAAACGTCGTGAGGGGAATGAACACCTTGCGCGAATAGCTGATGGTGCGGCCTTTGACGCGATTGCGCAGCGAAGACGCCGCTTCCAGCAGCGCGCCGGTCTCGGCGCAGTCCATCAGCAGCAGCGCATCCTCGCGCGCGATTCGCTCACCCGCCTCTGCATGCACCAGCACTCGCTCGATGGCGCGAGCATCGGCGTCCGTGCGGACGTTGGGGTTCTTCGGCGGAATTGCAATCGTTCCCATCAGAGTCGGAATGTTGATTCAGCGATGCTCTGCATCTGTCGCGTCCGTCATCTATCGAAACATATCCTCGCTGGCCGGACGAATCAACTGGCGAGCGTTTCCTCGCGCACGCGCAAAACGCACTCCGCGAATGACCACCGCGGGAATCTGCGCAGCTTTCTTCATCACCAGGCCCGCAGCAGCGGCCAGCTCATCCGCTAGAGCGAGAATCGTTCCTTGCAGTTTGCGCCCGCTCGCATCGCGAGTGCCGCGCAAATCCTCCAGCACGGCGAGCCCCGCCGCGCCAATCGCCACATTCGTGAGGCCCAGCCGCCACGGCCGTCCGAAAGTATCGGAGACGATGACAGCGACGCGCACCCCTGTCAGTTTCCGCAGGCGCTCGGCGAGTCGCCGTGCCGAGCGATTGGGATCGAGCGGCAGGCACGTCACGCTGCCGGCGCTGCGCACATTCGAGCGATCCACGCCTGCATTCGCGCAGATGAATCCGTGGCGCGTCTCGACGATCAGCGCCCGCTCGGTCATGCGGATCACGCGGCGCGACTCGCGCAACACGATCTCGACAAATCGCTGGTCCGCGCGAAGTGTCCGCGCCCAGTTTCGAGCCAGCGCCGAAGGTTTCACGTCGCGTAATCGAACGACGCGTCCTTCAGCCTTCGAGACAACTTTCTGCGCCAGGACGAGAACATCGCCGCTGCGCAACTTAAGATCTTCGCGGCGCAGCGCGCCCGCAATCAAGCCCGCGAGATCGTCGCCCGGCGTTATCTCGGGCAGGGATCGAATCCCGAAGAGCTCGATTCGGCTCGTTGCCTCGCGCCGGCGCAAGCGCGCCCCGCTCATCTCGACGGACCAATGCCCGTGATACGGATGCCGGAAGCCTTAACCTTGTAGCGCCGATTCACGCCAATCAGAAACGAGGTAAGCGATTCGACGATGCGCGCATTCTCGAGTTTTCCACCATCGACGAAGCGGCAGCCGGGAATCGCTTCCACCCACGGCCGCAGTCTCACGCGCACCTCGGCATCATCGCCACAAACGATCACATCGCAATCCACAGTTTCGGCAAGTTCCTGCATGGCGTGCGCGGAAACATTCTGGAACGCAGCCAGTACGTGCACAGTATCCGGCAAAGTGCGCGCCGCCAGTTCCGACGCCGAGCCGGCCCACAGCCCGAGCGTGCGCGTCGGCGCCCCGCCAATCGCCGCTTCAAGCGGCACGGTGCAAATCACGACGGTCTGTCCAGTGCGGAGTTTCTCCTTTACGGAAGCGAGCGTCTCGGCTTGCGCCGCAAACGGAACTGCGATCACGACGATCCAGGCATGAAGGACCGCGTCCGCGTTCGCCATGCCTTGAACCTGCGATTCCTCGCCGGCACTCTCTCGTACTTCGCTTGCAGCCTTTGTGGCGCGCTCCGCCGAGCGCGAGCCGATGAACACTTTCCGGCCGGCTTTGGCCCAGCGCAACGCCAGCCCGTAACCAAGATCGCCCGTCCCGCCGATAATCGTGATGGAATCGTCCGACATGATCGCTTGAACCGCTTCTCCTGAGCGCGCCCACTAAAGCTCGCTGCAACGAGGAGTATTCTAAGCAACTCCCAGCGTTTCCCGGAAACAATTTCGGATGAATCCGGAGCGGCGAGAGCTAGTGCGACGGATGGCTGGAATTGGCGGGCGCTTGCGAATCGCTATAAATCTTCGATTCCTGCCAACCGCCACCGAGAGCCTGGATGAATTGAACCGTGGTGAGAAGCCGCAATTCGCGCAATTGCGCAGATTCCTGGGCATTCGCGAGCACCGTACGCTCGGCATCGATCACTTCGAGGAAATTCGCGAGTCCTTCCTTGTATCGAGAGGTGGAGATGTCGAACGTCCGCTTCGAAGATTCCACGGCCTTGTTCTGCGCCGCCTCCTGCTCTTCGAGAACACGAAGTCCGGAAAGACCATCTTCAACTTCCTGAAAAGCCACGAGCACCTGCTGGCGGTAGTTGGCCACGGATTCGTCGTACGCCGCGCGCGCCCGCACAAGATTCGCGGAGATGCGCCCGCCGGCATAGAGAGGCTGCGAAGCACCGGCGGCGACCGACCAAACCGTGCTCGACAAATTAAATAGCTTGAGAAGATCGTCGCTCAGATAGCCGGCGCTGCCGGTCAAGTTGAGCGATGGGAAAAATGCCGCGCGCGCCACGCCGATTTGCGCATTCGCCGAAGCCATCAGACGCTCGGCCTGCGCGATGTCCGGCCGCCGCTCAAGGAGATCGGAAGGCAATCCCGCAGGGATCGCGGGCGGCTCGAGAAACAGAGCCTTTTCCGGCACCGAAAACTCCGAAGCGGGCTTGCCGACAAGGACAGCCAGTGCGTGCTCGAACTGCGCGCGCTGAACGCCGAGCCCAGCGTAGGTAGCCTGAGTTGTCGCGAGGAGCGTCTCGGCTTCGGAAACATCGAGGCCGCTAGCGACGCCGCCTGAGTGGCGAACTTGCGTAAGTTCAAGCGCTTTCTTCAGCAGCTCGATATTGTCGCGCAGAATTCCGCGGTCCACATCCACGTAGCGCAGCGAAAAGTAATTTTGCGCCACATCGGATTTCAGCGTGAGCAGAATGTTCTCGTAGTCCGCCTGGCTCGCTTGCGCCTGCGCTCGCGCCGATTCCACCGAACGGCGAACGCGGCCCCACAGATCCACTTCATAGCTCACGTCGAGGGGAAGCATGATCAGATCGTTCGTGAACGGCGTGTTGAAGGTGCGCGGTGCATCGGAACCAGAAGCGGATGCCCGCGCGCGTCCGGCCGATGGATCGACGTTTACCGTAGGAAAAAGATCGGCGCGCGTGATACGAACCGACGCGCGCGCCTGCGTGACGCGCGCGACGGCCGCAAGTAGCGTTGGACTCGATGCCAGCGCTTGCGTCTCGAGATCGCTTAGCTGGCTATCCCCGAAAGCCTCCCACCAATTCCCTTTGGCGATTTCATCATGTGGCGCCGCTTCTTTCCATCCCTGCGGCGGCGGCTCTTTGTATGACGACGGCACTTCCACCGATGGGCGCTTGTAGTTCGGCCCCACCGTGCAGCCGGAGAGCCACAGCGCGACGACGGCGGCGGCCAATCCGGCAGCGCGGCGCAGCGAATAATTGCCCGTGGGCGTTGCAATCGATCGCAGATTCTTCAGCATTCGCATCGCGGGGGTTCTACTTCGGATTACTTGCAGGCGCAGCCGCGGGCGCGGTAGTTTGCGTCACGGTCACCTCGGCGCCTTCAGCGATAGAATCCGGTGGATTGAGCACCACGTTGTCGGTCGCATTCACGCCGTCGAGCACTTCGAGGCTGGTGCCAAGATCGCGGCCCATGGTCACGCTCTGAAGATGAATCGTGCCCTGCGGCGTAACCACCGCCACCTGCGGCCCCTGCGATCGAAAAAGCAAAGTGTTCGGCGGAATCGAAAGCGGCGGCTCGACCAAAGTCACCTTGAAATGCACCGTTGCATAGGCGCCCGGCAAAATCTGGCCCGTGGGATTGGGAATTTGCACTTCCGTCAGCAACGTGCGCGAAGTGGGATCGATCGCTCCCGCACTTCGCACCACTTTCCCCGGAAATACTCCATGCGGGAATTCGGGAATCGTCAACGTAGCCTGCACGCCCGGCACGATCGAGCGGCTATAGGATTGCGGAACGCTCACGTAAATTCGCAGGACGTTGGTCTGCGCCATGCGGAAAAGCTGCACCGTGTTTCCGTTGGCGATGAGCGCGCCCACGTCCACACTGCGCACCGTCACAATTCCGTCGAACGGCGCCGTCACGCGCTGAAATGATTGCAGGTCCTTCAACCGCTGAACGTTGGCTTTCGCCGCCAGCAAATCCGCTTCGCGCGCATGGAACGCCGATACATTCTGGTCGACTTCCTGCTGCGAGACTCCGTCGGACTTCAGTAGATTTTGCCAGCGGTCCGCCGTGCTCTTCGCCAAATCCAGATTCGCCTGCGCCTGCAATTGCGCCGCCTCGGCTTGCCGGAGTTCCTGATCAATCTCGGGCGTGTCGATTTCCGCAAGAAGCTGTCCGGCCTTCACGCGCCCTCCGATGTCCACATACCAGCGCCGCAGATAACCGTTCGTCCGCGCATAAATCGGCGTCTCGAGATAAGCCTGCACGTTTCCCGGCAGCACGATGTCACCCGCTGAGTCGGCAGGCCGCGGATGAATCACGGCAACGGGAACTCGCGTTGACTCTATCGCTGCGGAATTCAGCGCCGCCCTGACGCCGAGCCGCGACTGGATTCCCCAAAATGCCACGCCTGCAAACACCAGCAGCGCGATCGCCGGCAAAATGTATCGCCACGGCCCGCGCGACTTCCCGCTTCCGGGCTCCCGCTCGTTTGCCGATGAGTTCAAATCGTATGCCATTCCGAAATCAGTCCTCCGCGAGAGCCGCTTTGTACCCCTTCTTGCGAATGAAGCTGTAAACCACAGGGACGAAGAAGAGTGTGCCGATGGTCGCGAACAGCAGCCCGCCAATCACCGCGCGGCCCAACGGAGCATTCTGCTCGCCGCCCTCGCCGAATCCCAGCGACATCGGCAGCATGCCGATAATCATCGCCAGCGCCGTCATGATGATCGGCCGCAGCCGCACATGGCCCGCGTTCTTCGCCGCTTCGAGCGAATCCTTTCCTTCATCGCGCATCTGCGCGCCGGCGAATGTTACCAGCAGAATGCTGTTCGAAGTCGCCACGCCGATGCTCATGATCGCGCCCATCAACGAAGGCACGCTCATCGTCGTGCGCGTCACGAACAGCATCCACACGATCCCGGCAAAAGTTCCGGTCAGCGCCGTGATGATAATAAACGGGTCCGACCAGGATTGGAAATTCACAACCATCAGCAAATACACCAGCACAATCGAGAAGAACAATCCGATCGCCAGCCCTGCGAACGACGTGCGCATCGTAGCCACTTGGCCGCGCATTACGATCGTCGTCCCGCGCGGAAGCTGGCTCTTGAAATCGTCGATCACCTTCGAGACGCCGGCCGCAACGCCGCCCAGATCCCGGTCCTGCGCGCTCGCATAGATATCAATCACCGGCATAATGTCGTAGTGATTCACCACCGCCGGCCCAGCTTCGCGCGTGATGCTCGCCACGTTGTCGAGAATCTGCGGTTGTCCATTTCTGCCGATCACCGGTATCCCTTGCACCGAGCGCATCGTATCCACGCGGTATTGCGGCGTCAGCGTTGCAACCACGTACGGCACGCCTTGCGGACTGACCCAAAAATTTGGCGCGGTCTGAAAGCTCGTCGTCAGCGCCACCAGCGCGTTATTCGCCACGTCCTGCTGCGTAAATCCAATCGACTCCGCCCGCGTTCGATCCACTTCCACATGCAGCTTCGGCAAATCCAGCGCTTGCTGGATGTGTACGTCTACCGCACCGCCCACTTCCTGGATCCGCGGCAGCATCTTGCGCGCAACCTCGAAATTGCCCGCGAAATTCGGGCCCACGAGCTGCACGTCAATCGGCGATGGCAAGCCGAAATTCAAAATCTGGCTGACGATATCCGCCGGCTGAAAGTAAAACGCCGACCCTGGAAATTCACCGGGGAGTGTTTTTCGCAGCTCGCGGATATAATTCTCGGTGGGATGATGATCTTCCTTCAGGGAGATCAGGATTTCGGCATCCGAGGTCCCGATTGTTCCCGCGGTGCTGTAACTCAGGTTGATTCCGCTGTAAGGCAGCCCGATATTGTCGAGAATTCCCTCCACTTCTTGCGCGGGGATCTGCTTGCGAATCGAATCCTCAATGCGATCGGCCAGCGCCGCCGTTTCTTCCACCCGCAACCCAACCGGAGCGCGCACGTGCAACCGAATCTGTCCGGAATCCACCGTGGGAAAAAGGTCCGAGCCCAGGAACGGAATCAGCAGCATGCTCACTGCGCAGAACAACAGGAAAAGCGCGCTAAATACCAGGCGATTGTGCAGGCACCATTCCAGCCAGCCTACATACCGGTCGCGAAGTTTCTCGAAGCCTTCCTCAAAACTCAGATGAACTCTCCGGAACACACCCGGATGCGGATCTCCCTCGGGATGTTCTCTGTGTTTGCGGCGCTCGGCGCGGAAAAAGAAAAGCACGAGCGTAGGCACAATCGTTCGCGACAAAAGGTAGGAAGCCAGCATCGCGAACACTACGGCCTCCGCCAACGGCCGGAAAAGATAACCGGCAATTCCGCGCAGGAAAAAAATGGGAACGAAGACCACGCAAATACTCAGCGTGGCCACGAAGGCGGGTACCGCAATTTGCTGCGCGCCGAGCAAGATCGTATCGTGCAGCGGATTGCCCATGGGCAAAAGCCGGTTGATGTTTTCAATTTCGACGGTGGCGTCGTCCACCAAAATGCCCACGGCGAGCGCCAAGCCTCCGAGCGTCATGATGTTGATCGTCTCGCCCAGCGCGGAGAGCACCAGCAACGAAGTCAGAATGGAAAGCGGAATCGAAACGGCCACCACGACCGTGCTGCGCCAGCTCCCCAGGAAGAGCAGGATCATCATCGCCGTCAGGCACGCGGCGGTCACCGCTTCCTTCAGCACTCCATTCACCGCGGCGCGCACGAACAACGACTGATCGATCGTCTTCTTCAGCGTCAACTCCGGCGGCATCTGCGCTTCCAAGCCCGGCAGCTTTTGCGTAATCCCATCCACCACCGATAGAGTTGACGCGTTTCCACTCTTCAGAACGGTGAGCAGCACGCCGCGCTTGCCGTCCTGGCGCACGATGTTCGTCTGAAACGAATTGCCATCATGCACGAAGGCCACGTCGTGCACGTAGATCGTCGCTCCATTCACCACGCGGATCGGCAGATCGTTCAGTTCGGAAATTTTTTTGGGGCTGCTGTTCAGCTCGACATCGTATTCGCGGTCGCCGATCTTCGAAGTTCCCTGCGGCAGAACGATGTTCTGGACGCTGATGGCGTTCACCACGTCCGCGCCCGAAATCCCTTTTTCGAAGAGCGCCTGCGGATCGAGGTCCACGTCCACTTGCCGCTGCTTGCCGCCATACGGCCAGGGGACCGCCGCGCCCGGAACGGTGATCAACTGCGTGCGTAGAAAATTCACGCCGATATCGAAGAGTTGCTGCTCGGAGAGCGTGGCACTGCCAAGTCCCAACTGCAGAATCGGGACGCTTGACGCGCTGTATGCAATCACCAGCGGTGGGGTGGTTCCCGGCGGCGCCTGCCGCAAAATCACCTGCGCCGCGGAAGTGACCTGCGCCACGGCCGCTTCGATCTTGGTGTTCGGCTGAAAAAATAATTTAACGATGGCTATGCCGTTTAGTGTTGTGGACTCAATGTGCTGAATGTCATTGACCGTAGTGGTGGCGATGCGTTCGGAGTTTCCCGTCAGGCGGTCGGCCATATCTTGCGGCGCGAGCCCGCTGTAATTCCAGATCACGCTGACGACCGGAATATTAATGTTCGGAAAAATGTCTACGGGCGTCTGCTGAATGGCCACGACGCTGAGGATGATGATCAGCATCGACGCCACAACAAACGTGTAAGGCCGGCTAAGTGCTAGTCGAACGATCCACATAATATTGTTGGAGCCGGGAAACCTGACGCCGAGCGAATGCGCGCGCCGACACTCCTGGCCTTTTCATTTAGACGCAACGGGTTCCGCTGAGTTTCATGAATCCAAGAAGTGCGTTGCGCGAATTTAGCACGTGCCGATGCGGCTCAGCGAGGCAAATTCGAAGACCGCTCGGCATCGATTTCGCAGGCTGTTGGCTCGAATTCACAATTCCTTAGGATGATGGAAAGCCCAGTCCGGATGCGGACAATCGCGCGAGAACTCGGCGTGCGATGATCTTGACTTCGAAGGGGCGCCGCTTGTTTACCCTGAGCCTCGAAGGGCTGCGCCCGCCGAAGTAACGCCCCGAAATTCCGCGCCTACTGCAGCCGCACGTACTCGTATTCGAACGGAAGTCCGTTGATGCCCCGCTCCGGCGGGGCGATCCACGAGGCGATCTTGCCGGGCTCGAAGACGCCGTGCATGCGGCTGTAAACGAAGGCGCGGTCGTCGTCGGTCGGCAGCCATTCGCTCTGCCGCGCGTTGAATTCTTCGCGACTGATGGGCTTGCCGGTTGTGTCGGTCGGGACGCCGGCCCAACTTCCCACGTTCCGGCGGAATCGCGCGCTTGGCAGCGTCAGGCGGAAATTGTAGCCGAATTTCTCGATGACGCGATTCCAACGCGTCATCCCCAGCTCGCAATCCTTGAAGTAAGCGTCGCGCGCGACTTCGTTCATGGCATTACGCATCGGAATTTCCTCGGTGCGCACGCTGCCCTTCCCGTCCGGCAATTCGAGTGTAAACGATTGGCCCGCGGCGACGTGGTCGTCGAACTTCGCTTCGTCGGGGCGCCCCTTCAAGCCGCTGGCGAAATATGATGCGGCATTTGACGAGCTGTCGCCGCCAAAAAGATCGATCGAAGTGCTGAACCAGAAATTCAGATATTTCTGTATTGTCGGCAAATCGATGGCTCCGGCCTTGCGGATCGCTTCGGGATCGTCGGTGCCGGTTTCTTTCATCACTTCGAGGCAGCGTTTGATGACTCGCGAGATTCCCGTATCGCCGACAAACATGTGATGCGCTTCTTCGGTGAGCATGAAGCGGCAGGTGCGCGAGAGCGGATCGAAGCCCGATTCGGCCAGGCACTTCAATTGGAATTTGCCGTCGCGATCGGTGAAATACGTGAACATGTAAAAGCTGAGCCAGTCGCGGATCGGCTCATTGAATGTGCCGAGGATGCGCGGCTTATCGGCATCGCCCGAGTGGCGCTCGAGCAATTCTTCCGCTTCTTCGCGCCCATCGCGACCGAAGTATGCGTGCAGAAGATAGACCATGGCCCAGAGATGACGGCCTTCTTCTACGTTGACCTGAAATAGATTCCGCAAATCGTAGAGCGATGGCGCGGTGTGGCCGAGAAGACGCTGCTGCTCAACCGAAGCGGGCTCGGTGTCGCCCTGAGTCACGATCAGGCGGCGAAGATTCGCGCGGTGCTCGCCCGGAACCTGTTGCCAGGCGGGATCGCCTAGATTGTCTCCGAATCCGATGCGCCGGTCGTTCTCCGGCTCAGCGAGAAAAATTCCCCAGCGATATTCCGGCATGCGCACGTAGCCGAATGTCGCCCAGCCTTTCGTATCCACCGAAATCGCCGTGCGGAGATAGACATCGGCGGCTTGAAAATCCGTTGGACCGAGGTCTTGCCACCAGCGCATGAATTCAGGCTGCCAGTGCTCGAGCGCGCGCTGCAAGATGCGATTCGAGCCGAGATCAATGTTATTCGGGATTCGATCCTGATAGTTCAGCGACATTAGACTCTCTCCCAATTAAATTTCGGTTTCGTCCCGCTCCCAAATAATTTCAATGCGCCGTGCTCACCCGTCGAGTTGGGGCGGATGAAAACCCAGTTCTGCCACGCCGAGAGTCGGCCGAAGACTTTGGTCTCGAGCGATTCCGCGCCGGGAAATCGCAGGCTCGCTTCCATGCCCGTGAGCGCGTCGGGCGAGAGGCAGGTGCGCTCCTCGATGGCCATGCGGATTTCGTCGTCCCAGTCAAGCTCGTCGGGCGAGATGGTGACGAGACCCTCAGCGAGGGCCGCGGCGGGGCCGAGCATTTTCCCCGAGAGCTTTTCGAGCGCGGCGAGCTTTTCTTTGTTGCCGGCGAAACGCGTTTCGAGGCGGCCGTGGCCCGCGACCGTCGGGAGAATTCCGAAGTTCATTCCATCGAGCGCGATCTTCGGGCTATCGGCGTCATCGTCCGGAAGACCGAGCATGTAGCTTCGATCTGCAGCCAGCGCGAGTTCGAAGAGCAGGCCCCCGAAACATGAGCCAGGATCGACTATGGCATAGAGGCTTCGCGAAGTGACTTCGAGACGCGAAAAAGTGCGGCGCAGCATTCCTATCGTTTCGCGCACGAGCCAGTCGTTGCGATGCTTCAGCATCACGCCGTCCGAGGCGAGAACGGCATCCGCGGAACCAGTGGTCTTGATCAGCACGAGTCCGAGATCGAGTTCATTCGTGCGCAGCAGCAAAATCGCATCATCAAGCTCGCGCGCCATCGCCAGCGGCCACCAACGGTCGCCGAGCGCGTGAATCGCTTCGACAGTCTGCGGCTGATCGCCTTCGGGCGCGCGAACGGTGAGCATCGCCACGCGCGCGGCGCGATCGAACACCACATCCACGCTCTTGTAGTGAATTCCCTTCTCATCGATTGTTCGCTCGAGCGGGTTCAGCTTGATTCCTTTTGCATCGGCGGCCCGCGACGATTTCGCCACCATTGCCTGTGCGCGGCTTTTCACCAGCTCCGCGAATTTCGCAGGCAGCGCAATTCCATCCACCAAGCCCCATTCCTTAGCGCGGTCCGCTTTTGCTCCATCCGGGTTGGTACAGAACATATCGGCCAGATCCCGCCGCACTTTGCGCTTGTCCACCACGCGCGTCAGGCCGCCTGTGCCAGGAAGAACGCCAAGCAACGGAACTTCGGGGAGGCTGACGGCGCTTGAGCGATCGTCGGTCAACAGGATCTCATCGCACGCCAGCGCCAATTCGTAGCCTCCGCCGGCCGTTGTGCCATTTAATGCAGCGATAAATTTCAGTCCATCGTGGCGGCTTGAGTCCTCCATTCCGTCGCGCGTCTCATTGGTGAACTTGCAGAAATTGACTTTCCATGCGTGGGACGAAGTACCGAGCATGTAGATATTTGCGCCGGCGCAGAAAATCCGCTCTTTCGCGCTGGTAATCACCACGCACGCAACTTCTGGATGCTCGAAACGGATTCGCTGCAGCGCATCGTGAAGTTCGATGTCCACGCCGAGATCGTAGGAATTGAGCTTGAGCTTGTAGCCCGGCTTGAGCGACTTCTCTTCGTTCACGTCCATCGCCAGCGTCGCGATGCGCCCGTCGATGGAGAGCCGCCAATGCTTGCGATCCTCGGGACGCGCGTCAAAAGTGATCAACTCTTTTTCCTTTACGTTGAGCATCGTTCTATGTCCTCAATCCGCCGCGCGTTTGTTGCGGCCGTTCTTGCTGCTCGTTTCGGCGCCACTAATTGCCTTTGTCAGTCTCGCGAAATTTTCGGAGAGCGAGAAGCCGCTCGTCTCTACCGTTACGTCGGCCTGACTGTAGAGCTTCTCGCGTCCGGCAAGGATGCGCTCGAGGTCGGTCATGGCTTCATGATTATCAGCCATTGGGCGCTTGTCGCCCTGAGCGATCACGCGCTGCATGTGGTCTTCCGGAGTAGCCCGCAGCCAAACCGTGAAGCAGGAGGTAAGCAGCCGGTCGAATGTTCCGGGCTCGGAGACCAAGCTGCCTCCGGTGGCGAGCACAAATTTCGGATGACGCTCGATGACTTCATCGAGGCATCGCCGCTCGAGGCGCCGGAAGCCGCTCTGACCGTAGAGATCGAAGATTACGCCCAGCGGGACGCCGGCTTCTTGCTCGATCAGGCGATCGAGTTCGATAAATGGAACTTCACCCTTTTCAGCGAGCATCGCGCCAAGCGTCGATTTCCCCGCGCCGCGAAGGCCAATCAGCGCGATGCGCGAGCCTCGCGCGTCAGGATTCACGCCGCCGAATTCCTGCAAGAGCAACTCTCGCGCGCGGCTCAATTCCTCCGCGCGCAAACCGCGAAGAAATTCGGTAGTCCGCACAAGCTCGACGGGCGGCTCGGCTCTCGCAAACACGAGCGACTCGAGCGGCGTATCAAGAGCTTGCGCGACGTGCCGCAGCAGAAGAATAGAAATATTGCCCTCGCCGGATTCAAGCTGCGCAAGATATCGCTCGGAGACATGAGAGTCTCGCGCCAGAATTTTGCGAGTCATGCCGCGGCGAGCGCGGAGTTCCCTCACGCGATTGCCGACCATGGCGAGGTATTCTTCGCTCTCGCCGGGCTTGCTGAGTAGCGCCGAGACGCGCAGATGGGTCGCCTTGTCTTTCGCGGAAGGGCGGCGAACATGCATTATTCCTCTACCTCTCAGCATCTTCTGCATTATACTTCTACTGGCCGGATTTTGCGAGCGTAGTCGTGCAGAAAGAGCAACTTACGGGTTTTCGGCGGCTCACGGGAGACGAAATCGGCGCATTCTGTAAAAGGGCGTTTTTCTCCCGATTAGAGTGGGTATCGTCCCTTTGTTTTCAATGAGATAGGTGGGGTTCTAATCCGTAGCCTTCCCGATTAGAAACAGGTTTAGTGATGTGCGATTGCGGAGCTCAGGCAGGACGAATGGTGGCGAAGGTGGAATCCGGTCAGAATTTGTTGATGATCGACGACGATGCGGAAATTCAGCCTCACGAGACCTAGTCAGCCATAGAAAAAGGCCGTGACATGCCGTTGGACGCAGCCTAATATGCCCGCCGTATGGTTGACCCACAGCCTCTAATCGGCCGCACGATCTCTCACTACCGCATCGTCGAGAAGCTCGGCGGTGGCGGGATGGGTGTGGTGTACAAAGCGGAAGACACGCGGCTGCATCGCGCTGTCGGCCTGAAATTCCTTCCCGAGCAATTGGGCGCGAATGAATTGGATGCACGCACGGATTTATTCTCGTTCGGAGTCGTCCTTTACGAAATGGCCACTGGGACGTTGCCGTTCCGCGGAGATAGTTCGGCGCTCATTACCAACGCCATTCTGACACGCGCTCCCGCGCCGCCGATGCGCTTGAATCCCGACATTCCGCCAAAACTGGAAGATGTGATCAACCGCGCTTTGGAGAAAGACCGCAATCTGCGTTACCTGCACGCCAACGAGATGCGGGCAGAGCTGCAGCGTCTGAAGCGCGACACGGATACCAGCCGAATGATCGCGGCGGGCTCGGGGACGGTCGCGGCGGCACAGGATACAGGTTCTCAGCCCAGCGTCCAGCAGCCTATGGCGTCAACGGGCTCTGTGCCGGCTGCTGGTTCATCTGCTGCGGTGAGAGTCTCTGAGATTCCGGTCACTGAAGGAAACAAACGCTGGAAGATTTTGGTTCCCGCTGCTGTCGTTTTGATTGCCGCTGTGGTCGCAGGAGTTCTGCTGCTGCGCTCGCGCTCAGCCCCGCCTTTGACCGAGAAAGACACCATCGTGGTTGCGGATTTCACAAACACGACGGGAGATGCGGTGTTCGACGGCACGCTGCGGCAGGGGCTGTCGTCGCAACTGGAGCAGTCGCCGTTTCTGAACCTGCTCTCCGATCAGCACGTGTCGCAGACGCTGGCGCTGATGGCGCAGGCCAAGGACGCGCGGCTCACAAGCGAGCTGGCCCGCGAAGTCTGCCAGCGCGCTGCCGGTGCGGCCACGATCGAAGGCTCGATTTCGAGTCTGGGCAGCCAGTATGTGGTGGGGCTAAAGGCGGTGAACTGCCACAGCGGGGATGTGCTGGCGAACGAGCAGGCCTCGGCCAGCGGCAAAGAGCAGGTGCTGAAAGCACTGGGCGAGGCGGCGACGAAAGTGCGCGTGAAGCTGGGCGAATCGCTGGCGTCGGTACAAAAGTATGACGCGCCGGCGGAGAGCGTGACCACGCCGTCGCTGGAGGCGCTGCAAGCCTACAGCCTGGGCTACCAGGCGCAGAACGTGAAGCGCGATAACGCTGCCGCCATCCCGTTCTTCCAGCGGGCTGTCAACCTGGACCCCAACTTTGCCATGGCCTACGGGCGGCTGGGGACGAACTACTACGGCCTAGGCGAGACCGCTCGTGCCGCTGATAATATCCGCAAGGCCTACGAACTGCGCGAACGGGTAAGCGAGCGGGAGAAGTTTTACATCGTGTCGCACTATGAACAATTCGTCACCGGGAACCTGGAAGCGACGCGCAAGACCTATGAGTTGTGGGAGCAAACCTACCCGCGCGACAACGTTCCGCCCAACAACCTGGCTGCCATCTACCAAGCTCTGGGCGACTACGATAAGGCCCTCGCTGCGAATCAGGAGGTGCTAAAACTCAGTCCCGAAAGCGGACTCTATTATTCGAACCTAGTTCTCGGCTATGTGACTGTTAACCGCCTGGATGAAGCCCGGGCGACAGCGCAGGAGGCGCAAGCCCACAATCTGGATAATCCTGGAAATCACCAAAGCCTTTACAGCATCGATTTCCTGCAACACGATGCGGCAGGGATGGAGCGTGAGGCGGCAGCGGTGATGGGCAAGCCTGGATTCGAAGACGTTATGCTCGATACCGAATCCGATACTGCCGCTTATGCCGGCAAGTTTTCAAAAGCACGGGAACTGACGCGGCGCGCGTCCGAATCGGCCCAACGTGCAGATGAAAAAGAAACCGCGGCTGGATACGTGGCCGAAGCCGCGTGGCGCGAGGCGCTGGTGGGCAACATGAGCCTGGCGAAGCAGCAAGCGCAGGCCGCGCTCGCTCTCTCGACGGGTAGAGATGTTGAGGCCATATCGGCCTTCGCATCGGGAGTGGCGGGTGACGCCGCGCAAGCCGAACGGCTGGCCGCCGACCTGGCCAAGCGCTTTCTGGAAGACACGATTGTCCAGTCTAATTATCTGCCCACAATCCACGCAGCCACTGCTCTGCAAGGGGGCAGCGCCAGCAAGGCAATCGAAGCGCTTGCCCCGGTTGCTCCGTACGAACTCGGTTCTGTT
This sequence comes from uncultured Acidobacteriota bacterium, assembly GCA_963812645.1. Classification (GTDB taxonomy): domain Bacteria; phylum Acidobacteriota; class Terriglobia; order Acidiferrales; family UBA7541; genus Palsa-147. Next base: position 834,096 of record CAWEVU010000004.1, on the reverse strand, counting down.
GGCCAGGCTCTCTACCCCGTCTACCTGCGTGGCGAGGCTGATCTGGCAGCGCACCAAGGCAGCGCAGCCGTAGCCGAGTTTCAGAAAATTCTCGACCACCCCGGCGTCGTCACGAACAGCCCAATCGGTGCGCTGGCGCACTTGGGCCTCGGCCGCGCGTACGCGCTATCGGGCGACACCGCCAAAGCGCAGGCGGCCTATCAGGATTTTCTCGCGCTGTGGAAAGACGCGGATCCCGATGTTCCCATCCTCGTTGCTGCGAAATCCGAGTATGCAAACCTGAAGTGAACGACGCCCGTCTGTGATGTGCGGCCGCGCTGAGCGAGCTGTTACCACTTGTCAGCGGCAGCGCTCATTTCCACTCCGACCACGCTGTTTCGAATCTACGATAATCAAGTAGCCATCTCTTAGCCGCATCGTTACAGAGCACACAGCTTGCGCGCACTTACCCTTTGTGTCGCCGTCCTGCTCAGTGGAATCGGCACGCTAGCCCAGACTTCGTCGAATGGCGTCGGTGCGCCGCTGAGCCGCGAAGCGCAACCGGAACTCGTTATGGAATCGGGGCATCACAAGCCGGTCATGTCGCTCGCTTTCGGACCCGACAGCCGCTGGCTGGTTTCGGGAAGTCAGGACACCACTCTCAAACTGTGGGATCTCAAGACGGGCCGCGAGCTCAGAGCGTTTGCGGGACACCGTGGCATGGTGTGGAAGATGGCGTTGACACCCGACGGAAAGGTTTTGGCTTCGGCGGGGACCGAAGGCGCGGTGAAATTGTGGGACATCGAGACGGGGCGCGAGTTGCGCAATTTGAGCGGCCCAAGCCCAGTGTGGTCGGTGGCCGTGAGTCCGGACGGCGGAACGTTTGCTGCGGGAAGCAAAGACGGACTAATCCGGGTCTGGCCGATTTCAACGGCAAAAAAAGCGAAGACGCTGCGCGGGACGGAAGAAGTGAACAGCGTGGCGTTCGGCGGTGATGGAGATTGGCTCGCCGCGGCGGCTGGGAAGAGCGTGGACGTTTGGAAGATCAGCAAAGGGGAAAAGATCCAAGCACTCGCGGGCCACAAAAATATTGTCATGAGCGTGGCCGTTACTCGAGACGGCCGCTGGCTGGCATCTAGCGACTTGGACGGAACTGTGAAGCTTTGGGATACGAGCACCTGGCATGAGTTCCGCACTTGGGCGCCGCGGCCGGGCGACGCTTCGTTTTCTCTATCATTCAGTCCTGATGGAAGTCTTCTTGCGGCTTTGATTGGTAGAGCCATTGAAATTTGGGAGATAAACTCCGGGCGGCTGGTTAAGTCAGTGCCTCTTCCCGGTAACTACTCGACCAACTTCGCGGTGAGCTTTAGTCCTGATGGGAAGTGGCTGGCCGCGGGAGTGGACGACAGAATTGCACTGTGGGAAACGAAGAGCTGGCGGGAGAAAAGTATTCTTGGCGGTGAGGTGATTGGTCAAGTCCGTCCTCTAGCTGCGGCGCCGAGCGGCAAAACACTGACACTCGGATGCGATGACAGCACGGTGAGGTTATGGGACCTGGCGACCGGCCAGCAATTGCACGTGCTGACTGGGCACACCGGCATGATCTCGTCCGTGGCCATGAGCCCCGATGAGCAATGGATCGCATCGGCGGCCGGACAGCCTTACTACGGCGAGGGCAACGTCGATAAATCGGTGCGGATATGGAATGCGCGTGATGGAAAAATCAAGCGGGAGCTGGCCGGGCATGGGGATCGTGTCAATGCCGTCGCGTTCAGTTCTGACGGAAAGCTGCTGGCGTCGGGGAGCAGCGACAAGACGATAAAGATCTGGGATGTAGAGGCGGGACGGGAACTGCGTACGCTCACCGGGCACACGGGTGAAGTCACTTCCGTGGCGTTCAGTCCCGATGGGCGCGTTCTTGCATCCGGTGGCGGGATCTTGGATTGGAGAAAGACGCAGGGAAGCGATCATCCCGCCGATAAGACCATCAAATTGTGGGATGTCAGTACGGGGCGCGAGATTCGTACGCTGGTCGGCAGCCAAGGAGAGATTGCTGCGGTGGCTTTCAGTCCCGACGGACGAACGCTGGCATCGGCATCGGGAGCGGTGCAGCGATTCGAACGCGGCGAGTGGATCTTGGATCGCGTCGTGCGACTGTGGGACGTCGAGACCGGACAAATCGTACGAGAATTCCCTGGCTTGAGCGGGACCGCGGTCACGTTCAGCCGTGATGGGCGCTGGCTGGCAGCGGCGGGCGGCGACGTGAAAATCTGGGAAGCGGCCACTGGCCGTGAGGTGCGCACGCTGCACCCGCCGAGTTCTGCGTGGGATGTTTCTTTAAGCCCTGACGCGCGATGGATTTTTACGACGAGCGAGGATAGCGGCACGCGCGTGTGGGATTCTCAAACGGGCGAGTTGATGGCCACGCTGATTTCTCTCACCACTGCCGGGGATTGGTTGGTGGTAAGTCCCAACGGACTTTTCGACGGCTCGCCGCGAGGATGGCAGCGCATCTTGTGGCGCTTCCAGGGGAACACGTTCAACGTCGCTCCCGTCGAAGTTTTCTTTCGGGAGTATTACCATCCCGGGTTGCTCACTGAAATCCTGGCGGGAAAGTTCCCGCAGACCAAACGAGAAATCTCGCAGGTGGACCGGCGGCAGCCGCAGCTCGAGTTATCGCTCGAAGGGATGCCTGAGGGAGAAGCCGCGACCGACTCCGCCCGCACTGTGAACGTAAAGATAAAAGTGCAGGAAGCGCCGGCGGATTCCACGCACCGGGGCGGGAGCGGAGTTCGTGATGTGCGCCTATTCCGCAATGGATCGCTGGTGCGGATCTGGCACGGGGATGTATTGACGAACGGCAGTTCGGAGACGACCTTGGAGGCCACAATCTCCGCAGTCGCGGGCGAGCAACGTTTGGTCGCTTACGCGTTCAACCATGAAGATGTGAAGAGCGCGGACACGGAAATCAGTTTCGATGGCGCTGAGAGCTTGAAACGGGCCGGGATCGCCTACATTCTTGCCATGGGGATCAATGAGTACGCGGATTCGCAATTCAATTTACATTACGCGGTGGATGACGCTCGCGCGTTCAGTGAGGAATTGCGCGTGCAGCAGGCGAAAATTGGATCCTTCGCTGAGATTCGCGTGATCTTCCTGTCGGATCGCGAGGCCACTAAGGCAAACATCCTGCAAGCCCTCGCGCGCCTGGCTGGTTCACAAAGCGGCCCGCTGGCCGAAGGGGCTCCTGCAGAATTAAGCAAGATCGAGCCGGCGCAGCCCGAGGACGCGATTTTCATTTATTTCGCGGGGCACGGCGCGGCGCCGGGAAAAGAGAACAAGCGCTTTTATCTGATCGCGCACGACTTCGAGCCTCAGGCGGCTCAGATTGACCGAACAGATGGACCCGCCGCGCGAAGCGCAGCTGATGACACCATTCCAGGCGCAATTAATGACCTCGAACTGGGTTCGCTCGTCGAGAGAATTGACGCCGCATATATCGTGCTGGTGATTGATGCCTGTCAATCCGGAAAGACGCTTGAAGCCGACGATCCTCGGCAGGGACCGATGAATTCCCAGGGCCTCGCGCAGTTGGCCTACGAGAAGGGCATGTACATCCTCGCCGCAGCGCAGGGAAATGAAGCGGCGCTGGAACTTTCGCAGTATGGCCATGGGTTGCTCACGTATGCCTTGGTGGAAGAAGGATTGAAGCAGGGCAAAGCGGATGACGCGCCGAAGGACGGCCAGATCCTGCTGCGCGAATGGCTCGACTACACGACGATCCGTCTGCCGGAACTGCAAATGGACGGCATGAAGCGAATGGCCGCACTGGGCCGCGACATTTCAATTGTGGAAGGCGAGCCGTCTCGTGGCGTCATGCTTAAGGATCGCGAGACGCAGCGCCCTCGCGTGTTTTACCGCCGCGAATCCGATCCGCAGCCCATCCTGATCGCCAAACCGTAAGAAATAGCCGGTAACGGACCACCGTTTAGAGCACCGTTTGGTTGGAGCCTGCGAGTTCCGCGAAGGTGCGAGAGAATCAGTCTTGCTGACCTATAATCGCGAGTCGATTCCGACAAGTCGAAGCGCATATTAACTAATGCCGTTCCCGCGGCCAGTCAGGAGAATGCAATAGAGATGAGTTCGCTACGAAACCTCGCGGCGCGTGCCCTGCGGAAGGCAGCGCGCATTATCGATCCGGCCCAGCCGATCGTTTATCTTGAAGACGAATACGTCACGCAGTTGTGCTACATAAATGCGGGAATATTGGAAAGGGGCAATCTCTATTCCTTCGACTATGCCATTCGACACCTTCCGAGCGCGGCTCCGATCCTGGAAATCGGGTCCTACTGCGGCCTGTCCGCGAATCTCTTGACGTATTTCAAGAGGAAGCACGGCGTCACGAACCCGCTCATCACCTGCGACAAATGGGAGTTTCAGAGGCCGGAGAATTCCGCTGACCATGTCGGGCAGTCACTGATCCATTACAAGGATCTGGAGCAGCTTGCGCGCGACTCCTACATCCGCAACACCAAGATGTTCAGCAGTGACAACCTGCCCTTCACGTTCGAGATGAATTCTGATGAGTTATTCAAGTGTTGGCAAGCGGCAGAAACCAAGACCGACGTTTTTGGGCGGACGCTTACTCTCGGAGGGCCGCTCAGTTTTTGCTTCGTAGATGGAAATCACACTTACGAGTACGCCAGACGTGACTTCTTGAATTGCGACGCCTTTCTTCAAGTCGGCGGATTCATACTGTTCGACGACTCAACACTGGAAAAGGATGAAGTGCGCCTCGTGATGCCCGAGGTGTTTGCAATGGGCCGATACAAACTCGTTGCGCAAAATCCCTATCATCTCTTTCAGAAGTCCGGGGCGCGATGAATGATTGGTTTGCGCGGGAGTGCCAGCGCGACGAGCAAGGTTTTATCGTGGAAAATGATGGAGGCGCGGGTGGGATTCGAACCCACGAATGGAGGTTTTGCAGACCTCTCCCTTAGGCCTCTTGGGTACCGCGCCGTGCCATCAGTATAACGGAAGGCGCGAGCCGCGAACTACCGCGAATCGCAGAGCGCGGTTCGGCGCCGCAGTTGCAGCTGGCCTCTTAGCGAATCTGCAGCTCGAATGGCAGGCGGGCTTGCGGCGTGTCGTAAGCGCCTGTCAGCCGCTCGACGGCGGCCTGAATCGACGATAGCTGCGCTGAATCTTCCTTCTGCCGCTCGAGCCACATCTGCAGGAAAGTTTTCTCCTCGGGAAAGCGCACGATGCGCACGCGCCTGTCCGCCGGAACGCCGGCGAGTTGTTTCGCAACCTCGACCGCGCGATCGAGATCACCGAGCTCGTCCACCAGGCCAAGTTCCTTGCCCTGCGCGCCGGTCCAGACGCGGCCCTTGCCAATCTTGTCCACGGCTTCGACCGTCATGTGGCGCCCTTCAGCCACGCCCTTGGTGAAATTCGCGTACACGTCCTGCAGCGATTTTTGGATCAGCTTTTGCTGCGCCGGCGTGAAATTCTGCTGCGCGGAAAAGATCGATGCGTTCTCGCTCGTTGCGATGGAATCGGTGCTGAGGCCGAGCATGCTGTAAAGCCCGGAGACGTTTAGTTTGCCGCCTAGGACGCCGATCGAAGCCGTGATCGTGTTTGGATCGGCGATGATTTTATTCGCCGACATGGCGATCCAGTAGCCGCCCGATGCGGCGACGTCGGACATGGAGACGACGACTGGCTTCACGCCCTTCGCCAGAACCACTTCGCGGCGGATCACTTCACTCGCCACCGCCGAACCGCCGCCCGAATCGACGCGCAGAACAATGGCCTTGATGCTGGAATCCTCGCGGGCTTTGCGCAAGTCAGCCGCGACGGATTCGCTGCCCATGATCGCGCCGCCGCCCGGCGCATTTCCGGATTGGCCGGAAACGATCAATCCCGTCGCGTGCACTACGGCAATCTTTGTGCCGCCGTCGTTCTTGATTTGCCCGCGGTAGCGCCCCAATTTCACGGGATTCCAATCCTTGGTCTTTTCCCGAACAAAATCCTGGACCTGATCCCAATAAGCCAGCCGGTCGACCAGCTTGCCGCTCAGCGCGTCATCGGCCGAAAGCGGTCCCTGCTCGACCAATTTCTCGAAGGCCGCGCGATCCATGTTGCGAGCCTGAGATGTTTCCGTCAGATATTGGTTGTAGATGCCGTGCAGCAGCGAATCCACTTCTTCGCGATGCGCCGGCGTGAATTTCTTTTCGGTGAGCTGATTGGAGGCGGTCTTGTATTCGGCGATGTGGTAATAATCCGGATAAATCTTCAATTTATCGAGCGTGCCACGAAGGAAAAGCGCCTCCGCCATCATTCCGTGGATGGAGACCGGCGCGGTCGGAACCAGCCAGATCTTGTCGCAGGCGCTGGCGACGTAGTATTCGAGATTGCCGATGCCATCGCCGCCAAGATAGCAGATGCTTGGCTTGCCGCTCGTGCGGAAGGCCAGGATGTGTGAGCGAATCTCTTCAAGCTTGCCCCATCCCGTGGCCAGCGGACCGATCTTGACGACCAGCGCGTCAATGTGCGGATCGCTCTTCGCCGTGTCGAGCGCGTCGATGAAATCGTGCTGCACGGGAATGAATTCTCCTCCGATGGCCGAGAATATATCCATTGCGCGCTGCTCACTGATTTCACCGCTGACGTCGAGCACCAGCACCGAATTCGAAGCCACTCGCGCCGGCTGCGACGCGATCACGATAAAGATTACGACGGCCACGATTACGAGCACTATCACCAGCGCGCGGCGCTTGCCCCAGGTCATGATTGCTCCCTCCAAATAAAAGAAAGTGAATTGCGAAACAAGATAGCATCAGGCGGCGAAAAACTCCAACCGAGCCAGGCGAAGCTGGCAGATCAGTCCCCAGCGTCGCGGTTTATCGAGAGGACGACGACGGCCGATGGCTCATTGATACACAGGAATTTTCGATTCGTTGTATCCATTCTTTGCGGAAACAGAGACCTAGAGGTCCGTGTACATTGGTCAAATCCGGGACGTCAACTACGCGCAACCCGGCTAACACTCATCGAGCCCACAGTGGCAGAGCGTGCTGTCCCGTTAAGCTGGGCCAAGGAGCGCATCATGTTGAGGCGAACTAATAGCATATGGGCGATCGTGATCGTCACAGTTCTGGTTGCGTCGGCGGCCATGGTAGGAACTGCGGCAGCACAGAAGGCGACTCCGAGGCCACAAAATAAACTGGCAATAGCGGAGGACCAGGTCCGGCAGTTGCTGCTCCTCATGGATACGGACAAGCGCGGCAAGATCTCCAAGCAAGAATTCATGGGGTTCATGGAAGCAGAGTTCGAAAGACTGGATAACGACAAGACTGGGGAGCTGGACGTCAAAGTACTAACTCAATCGAATTGGCATGCACGGAGCTATGTCGGGAAGTAGCGGAACATTGCGCTTCCCGGATTGCTCCGTTATTCCTCCGTCGAGTCCATCGAATTGGCGAGATGTCCGGGTCTCGTCACCTACCGCTGCGCAGCCCTGTAACTGAACAGCTTCTGGCACTCCTGCCGGAGAAAGCCGCCGGTCACCGGGATAAGATGATTTCCCTTCTCGAAGACCAGCCGGCAGGGGATGAGACACGCTCGCCACTTGTAATCTTCCGTGCCGCGCTTGCGGCCATAAGCGGCAATGTCCTCTTGCGAAACGCCGTAAACCACCGCGCCAATTCTCGACCAGACGCAGGCACCGGCGCACATGGCACAGGGCTCATGCGTGGAGTAGAGGACAAAGTCGGGCAGGTAACGCCCGTAGCCGCTGGAGACGTATTTCAGCGTTTCCAACTCGACGTGCTTGATGCTCGATCCCGAAGTTTTCACCCGGTTACCGGCGCTGGCAATCACAACTTCGCGCCGGCCCACTAGACGCGTGATCACCGCACCAATCGGATAGTCGCCTCGGTCACCGGCGCGTTTGGCCTCCGCGACAGCCAACTCCATGAACTTTCTGCGCGGTTTGTACGATGGAGGAATCATGTGGACCGATTATAGCTGTTTGTCGCGACTGTTTCTTTAGCGCTTGCCTACTCCCGATACCGGCACGTTGGCGATCAGAACCTGGCCCGTTCGTGCTGCGTCAACGCTGCTCGTCGAATCGCGCCACTTGGCTGCCAGCAGGAATAGCGTCTTCATGTCCGCGCCGCCGAGCGCGCACGCGAAGCAGCCTCGATCAATGTTGATTGTCTGCAACACCTCGCCGCCTTCGCGAACACGCACACAGCGCTTATTGGGGACGTCCCCGAACCAGATTGCATTTTCGCCGTCGAGGCAAATGCCGTCGGGATAGCCGTCGACTGCGGCCCACACGCGTTTGTTCGAGAGGCCGCCGTCGCCAGCGATGTCGAAAGCCGTGAGCTTCTTGCCGTAAGACTCGGCGAGGATCAGCGTCGAGTTGTCGGGCGTCACGACCATGCCGTTCGGGAACGCAACGCCATCGGCCACCTGCCGCACGGCTCCATCTGGAGTGATGAGAGCAAGAATCCCAGGCGCAAACTCGCCACCCGGGAAATCGAAGCCGGCATTGCCGACGTAAGCGTTTCCGCGGCCATCCACCGCAATGTCGTTCCAAGGATGCCGCGAAAGATCAACTAAATTGGCATGTGTCGCAAGCGAGCCGTCAGCCTCCCGGCGAAGCAGCAACCCATCGCGACCCGAGACGATCAACAACCGCCCATCGGGCAGCCAATCAATGCAAAACGGCCCGCGCGCCACAGGGCTCTCTCGCTCGACGGAGGTCGGAACGCGGAGAATGACCTCACTCTTGCCCGCGAGATCTACAGCAATAATTTCCTGCGCGCCCCAGTCCGAAAACCAAAGCCGCCCGTCATGCCAGCGCGGCGACTCGACGAACATGAGACCAGTCATCAAAGTCTGAAGTTCAGGGGCTGGCGAGACGTCCGATGGCATCACGCTCTGCCTCGATCAAAACCGTGGTGTGTGTCGGCGTGCTCTGCTAGTACTCGCATACGCGCTTCGGAACAATCGCCAAGCCAACGAGCTGCGACTTGTTGTGATCGAGCAAAGCGCCGGCCAGCTCGCCGCAATTCTTGGAGAGTAGCACGTAGCACAATCCCTAGCCGGAATATCCAAGCCGTCGGCGGCCCGCCGAAGGGATTACTTGCAATGATAACCGCGACGCCGCTTCTACTTTGGCGAACGTACGCCTCTTACGTTTCCTGGCTAGTTCGCGGACGCTTCCGGAAGAGATTGTGAGAACTGTTGTTTGTTGAAATTAAAGGTAGTGATGAAGCCGTTTGCGTCGGTGAAGACGCACTTTGACAGCGCATCCGCTGGATGCCGATCATAGCGATACTTGAGTTGCCGTCCGTCAGATAAGGTCTGCCTCACGACATCATCACCGTCGTATTCGTTCTTTAGAATCTGGCGGCCGTCTCCGTCGAGAACAAGCAGCAGATGATTCGCGCCGTCATATGTGTACGATTCTTGGTTGCCGCTCGAATCCGCAAACCGAACCAGCCTTCCCAACGGGTCATAACGGTACTCGACCGAACGGCCGCGCGAGTCGGAGATTTTCTGGTAGCGCCCTGAAGAATCACAAAGAAAGGTCAGCGAATAACCCGATGGCGTTTGCAAACTCAGGAGGTTTCCGGCGGAATCGCGCGTCATTGAATATATGCGGCCATCTGGGCTCAAATAGTTGGTAAGCGTCGTGACCTTGGTGCCCGGCCAATCCGGACGGTAAGGAAAGACGTAGGACCAACCGTCACTCGTGCGCAAATGCCAGATGCTCGACGCGTATTCGAGTCGCGGGTTAAAAAAGACGCTAGATCCTTCTTCAGAAGTGTAGGCCTGGTCCACCATCGCGATCTTGCGAGAATCTCTCCGAAAATGGATGCGGCTACCCGCTTCGTCGAGAAGGTCAATCCAGCTGCCCATCTCACCGACAAGAAAGATATCTAGGGAATCGTTCGCTCCGACTCCAAAGGCGCGACTCGCGTTGTCCTTCGTCCGGAACACACGGACAAATTGGAACGGCGCGGACCCTCCCTCATAGAAATCCGTTCGCCGTTGGATGAAGAGTCCCTCGACTATATCCGTCTCAAACACTTCGGATAACGTATCCGGCGGAGGCTTCTGGACGCTGTAGATTCCCCATTCCTCGGGCTTACCCGCAGCGACTGCAACCGTAACAGTAGGGTCGCCCGATGCAGAAATCCACCGCCCCTGGCCCCCGACAATGCTTTCACTCATCAGATCGAGGTCCGGTCCCGCATTCATCGTGAGGTAGAGAACGCTGCTTGGGTCGTCGCTCTGGGGAAGGTGAAAAGCGAGAACGAGAATGTTCTTCGTCAAAAGCTTTTCGAGCCGCGCGGCGAGCAGCAAGCGGTTTGCGTTGGGGTCTGCGAGCGCTGGATTCACTCTGGCCAGCGATACAACACCCAGGCGGCCACCTGTACGATAGTTGACTGCAAATCTCCAATCGTAGCGGCCGATATACATGTCACGCTGCGTGACTCCGAGGATCGTGGCGGATGGATCGCGTGCGATCTCTTTTTCCGACTGCGTCATGAGTGAGATCAATCTTTCGGCGACTGCCTGATGTCGCGACGGATCGATTACCCAATCTTCGACCGGAATTTCCAGTAAGACCTCCACGTCGATATCCAGCTTGGCTCTGTAGTACGCCGACGCCCAATCCAGAGAATATTCGGACGACAGATCGAGAGGAACGAGATAAACCTTGGCGTCACTGGGCGGGACGTGTGTCTCCCGTTCGGGCGCAGGGGTCAGATCGACGGCGGTATTACCATTAGCCGGATAGAAGACGAGTCGCGAGTAGCTCCACGTCTCACCGATACGGTTGGCAACGGCGCATAGACGGCCCTTGCCTCCAGGTCCGCTGAGTTCATCCGTCCACTCCGCGAAACCCGAGTTGCGGCCGCGGCGGGCGCTGCCTACAGGGCGGCCGCCCTCGCGGATTGGTTCGCCGAGCGCGGCCTGAACTTGCGGCGACGATTTAGCGATGGCGAGCGCCGTCTCACAAGCTGGTGCCGCCTCTCCGGCGAGCGTCGGTACCCACGGCCATACACCGGCCTGCTTCATTTTGCTGATTTGCCAGGCCACTCCCCACGCCGCGGCGAGGATCGCCACACACGAAAAAATCAGGAGGCCGGAGACGATGTATCTATATTGCCGGTCCGACCCCAGATTCAATCCACAGTTGGGGCAAGATTGTGAACCGTCCGGACAAGGGGAACCGCAAGAGCGGCAGATCATGACTCTACAATGGCGCGCGGGCGGTAAGTCCTCAAGAGTTACAAGCGGTAATTTAGCTTAACTGACAACAGGTTACTGGCGAATCTGGAATCCCCGGGCTCGATGCGATCACGTGACTGATTTCGAAGCTACGATTTGGCTTCGACGGCGGCTTCGCGGAGGAAGCGGGCGGCCTCTTCGGGCGGCGTGGGATTGATGTAGAAGCCCGTGCCCCACTCGAAGCCGGCTACCTTCGTCAATTTCGGCATCATTTCGATGTGCCAGTGGTAGTGATCATTCATCTCCTCGCCGATGGGCGAGGTGTGCACGACGTAATTGTAGGAAGGCTTCGATAGAACTGAATCGAGGCGCCCGAGAAATTCGCGCAGCAGGCGCGCAAGGCCGCCATAAAGCGGGCTGGGCATATTTTCGAAAGCCGAGCTATGCTGCCGCGGCAGAATCCAAGTCTCGAACGGAAATCGCGGTGCGTAGGGAGCGATGGCAATGAATTGATCGTTCTCGAGGATTACGCGCTTCTCGGTTTCAATTTCCTGGCGAATCATGTCGCAAAAGATGCAGCGCTCTTTTTCATCGTAGTAGCGCTTGGAATTGTCCACTTCTTCGCGCACGCGTTTCGGCACAATCGGCAGTGCGATGAGCTGCGAATGGGTGTGCTCAAGAGAAGCGCCCGCCGGCTCGCCATGATTTTTGAACAGCAGGACGTAGCGAAAGCGCCGGTCGTTCTTCAAATCCACCACGCGATCGCGGTAAGCCCACAGAACTTCCTCAACGGCGCGATCCGACATGGTCGCCATCGTAAGATTGTGGTCCGGCGTCTCAACGATCACTTCGTGAGCGCCGACGCCATTCATACGATCGAAAAGCCCTTCGCCTTCACGATCGAGTCCGCCTTCGATGCCCAACGCGGGAAACTTATTGGGGACGACGCGAACCGACCAGCCCGGCGTGTCGCGGCCGGTGCCATTGCGGCCATAGGCGAGGATTTCAGGCGGGGTCTTGCCTTCGTTGCCAGGGCAGAAGGGGCAGATTCCCTTGCCCTTGATCTCCACGCTTTCGCGAACAAAATCGCTCGGCCGCTTTCCGCGCTCGGTGGAAATGATTACCCAGCGGCCGGTAATCGGGTCTTTGCGCAGTTCAGGCAAAACTCCCTCCCCTTCTGCCAAATCGATTTATCGCATCCCCGGCTGGGATCGGGGCGGCTCCCGTTCCGGATGCGGACGAAACTACAATGTTACTACGCGGGAGGACACTTTGGGCCCCCACAAGGTAGGGGTGTGTCCACCAGGTTGTCAAGGCTGCTCTGCGAATGCATCTTTGTGAAGACGCACCACCGGCGGTCGTCCTCGCCGCGATTCGATGGCCAGAATATCGAAGCGATAGATGGCGCCCGCCGCGCGCGTGCTCTTCAGGAAAGCTCTTGCCATTCTCGAAACGACCCGGCGCTTCGCCTTATTGACGGCATCTTCCGGCAAACCTGCAGCTTCGTCGTCGCTTGAGCGAGTCTTCACTTCAATAAACGTGAGGATTTCGCCGTCGTAGCCGACTAGATCGATTTCGCCCTTCATCCCCGGCACTTTGTAATTCCGCGCCACGATAATGTAGCCATGGCGCCGCAGATACCAATACGCGAAAGTCTCGCCGCGCACTCCCGTGGTGTGCGCCCCGGTGCTCTTGCGGGCGGCCGGGACGATATCCGACGGGCCGTCGCTGATCCCTTTCCGCGCAGCGAAATTCACCAGACCAAACATCACTCGAGCCAGAACTGGCATTTCTACTTCTCCACTTCGAACGTAAACTCCATCACTTTCCCGCGGATCACGAAACTCAGGTAATACTCCCAGAACCGCCGGAACCATCGCGCATGATTCACCAAAAATTCGAAGCCGAGCAGCCGCCACAACCGCAAAAGTTTGATGCGCAGGCGCAGTTCGCGGAGCCGCGCTCGCGTATACCACTTCTCTTCCCCGTGCAGGCCGCCCGCATAAAAATAATGAAAGGATTCACTGCTCAGATGCCGGCGGTGTGTCGGGTCAGTGTAAGAAGAGAGATCGCTGTAATGCGGCGTGACGAGGAAAATCGTCCCGCCCGGCCGCGCCACGCGATGCAGCTCTTCCATCGTGGCGATCGGATCCTCGACGTGCTCGATCAAATGCACCGCGCGTATCTCATCAAAGGTATTGTCCGCGAAAGGCAACCGGCCGCGATCGAGATGGCAGAGCACATCGGCAGCGGTCTGCGGATTCATGTCCACGCCGATCGAGCCGGGATATTTCGACGGTCCGCAACCTACGTCCAAGACACGCGCCAATCGCGCCTCCACCGTCTCGAGAAAGCATCAGTCATGTGCGACAGGCCGGCGAACGCGCCTGCCCCACTATGCGCGGCGGTATTCTAGCAGGTTGCAACTCGTGGACTACTAGCGGTAACTACGGACGCCCGTACCAAACGAAAAGGGACCGGCACGCGTGCCTGTCCCTGTGAAATGCGGTTCGATTGTTACACTCCGCGTTCGACCTCGCTGATAATTCCATCCAGCGTCTTCAACGCGAAGTCCACCTGCGCTTCATCAATCAGCAACGGCGGGCAAAGCCGCAGCGTCGTATCGCCCGAGCCAAGCACCAGCAACCCCTTGAGGAACGCCTCCTGCACGATGCGGTTGCGCAGATCGGGCGCCTTTTCCTTGGTCTTCTGATCGCGCACGAACTCGATGCCGATCATCAAGCCTCGCCCGCGCACTTCGCCGACGATCTTATGCCGCTCGCGCCAATCCGCGGTGCGCTTCATGATGTAATCGCCCATGCGCGCGGCGTTGGCGATGTATTTACCCTCGAGCAGATCGAGCGTCGCGAGCGACGCCGCGATGCACACGGGATTCCCGCCAAACGTCGAAGCGTGCGCGCCACGCGTCCAATCCATCACGTCCGCGCGCGCGATCATGGCGCTCAACGGCATTCCCGATGCAATTCCCTTTGCCGTGCAAATGATGTCGGGCTCGATTCCCGCATAATCAACGGCCCACCATTTCCCCGTGCGGCCCATTCCCGACTGCACTTCATCGGCAACCAGAAGAATTCCGTACTTCGTGCAGATCTCCCGCAAGCCTTGGAGGAACTCAGGTGGCGCGGGCAAGTAGCCGCCTTCGCCCTGAATCGGCTCGATGAAGATTCCCGCCACTTCAGTCGGATCGACGCGCCGACGGAAAAGTTCGTTCTGCAGATAGCCCAGGCAGTCTTCCGAAGCGTGGTCCGGCCGCACGCCATAGGTCCCGCGATACGTGTCCGGATAAGGCGTATGAAACACGCCCGAGAGCAGCGTGCCGAATCCCTTGCGCTGCACCGCGCGGCTCGCCGTCAAGGAAAGCGCGCCCATAGTGCGCCCGTGAAACGCGCCGTGAAACGCAATCAGCATGTCGCGCTTGGTGTGAAACTTCGCCAGCTTGATGGCTGCTTCGACGGCCTCCGCGCCAGAATTTCCGAAGTAGACGCGCTTCGGGCTCTTCCCCGGCGCGATCGCCGCAAGACGCTGCGCCAATTCGACCAACGACGGATAGTAGAAGTCCGTGCCGGACAAGTGAATCAGTTCGGCGGCCTGCTTTTGAATCGCGGCGACAACTTCGGGATGGCAATGCCCTGTCGCCACGACCGCGATGCCCGCAGCGAAATCGAGAAACGTGTTCCCGTCCACATCCTCGACCATCGCGCCGCGCCCGCGCCTCGCGACAAGCGGATAATCGCGCGTGTACGACGGCGAGATAACTTTGCTGTCGGCTTCAACGAGCTTCTTTGCGTTCGGACCGGGCAGTGCAGTCACGAGATGAGGCAAATTCTTTTCCAATACGTGCGTTTCCGGCATGATTTCCTCCCAAAAAGATTTTCCGCTCGCGCAAACGGGCCACCGCGCGCGTTCGGGGCGAAGCTGGGTCAGGATTGAGAGGATTTAATCGACGCTGAAAAGACCGGGGCGTTCGCGCGAAGGCAAACTGTGCAGCGGCTGCGGATTCTGATTGCGTGAATTCACTTGCGTTTCCAGCGGATCCCGCCATCGCGGGTATCTTCAAGAATTATACCATTGTCCGCAAGCTGTTGGCGGATCTCATCGGCGCGCTTGAAATCGCGTTGGCGCCGGGCGTCTTGGCGCGCTTTCACCAACGCTTCGATCTCGACGTCGCTGACGCCAGCCTCTTTCGCACCGAATCCGAGTGCACGAAGTTTTTCGTCATCGTCATCCTTAAGCACGGCAAGAACGCGATCGAATCTTTGCAGAGCCGCGAGCACGCCCGGCGCATCTTGCTGCCGGAAATCGCCGCGATCGATCGCTGTGTTGACGTCACGCACGAGATCGAAAACAGCCGCCAGCGCCTGCGCCGTGTTCAGATCATCCTCGAGGCCTTTCTCGAAGGCCTCCTCGGCTCCGCGAACCAGCCCCACCATCGCCGGCGTTTCTCCGCCGGGAAATTTCTCAGTCTCGAGCCGCGAGACGAAATTTCGCAGCCGCTCGACAGAGCTAGCCGCCTGCCGCAAGCCATCCATCGTAAAATTGAGCTGCCGCCGGTAAGGAACTGAAAGCAACAAGAAGCGGATCGTCGAGGGCTTGTAACCCTTCGCGAAGAGGTCGCGCAGCGTATAGAAGTTGCCGAGCGACTTCGACATCTTCTCACCTTCGATAATCAAGTGCTCGGCGTGCAGCCAGATTTTCACGAAAGGCTTTCCGGTGGCCGCCTCGCTCTGCGCGATTTCGTTTTCGTGATGCGGAAACGCCAGATCGACCCCTCCGGTGTGAATATCCAGCGTCTCGCCGAGATACTTCATCGCCATCGCCGAGCATTCGATATGCCAGCCGGGACGGCCCTTCCCGATGGGCGTCTCCCAGAAATGCTCGCCGGGCTTCGGCGCCTTCCACAGCGCAAAATCACGCGCGTCGGCTTTCTCGTAGCGGTCCACGTCCACGCGCGCTCCCGCCTGGATGCCCGTCATGTCAATTTTCGAAAGCTTGCCGTACGAGGGAAACTTCGCGATGCGGTAGTAGATCGAGCCCTCGCTGTCGTAAGTGTAAGTTTTGCTCTGCAATCTCTGGATCAAGTCCACCATGTCGCCGATATGATCGGTGGCGCGAACAATTTTCTCCGGCTTCTCGATATTCAGCGAGGCCATGTCTTCCAGAAACGCATTCGCATATTTCTCGGTGTATTCGCGAATGCCCACGCCCGCCGCGGCCGCATTTTGAATGATGCGATCATCCACGTCGGTCAAATTCATCACATGGTTCAGACGATACCCGCGCGAGATGAGAAACCGTCGAAGAACATCCTGAAACACAAATGTCCGGAAATTTCCAATATGCGCGAAATCGTACACGGTAGGGCCGCAAGTGTAGATACGCACCTCGCCCGGATGAAGCGGCTGAAGCGCCTCCTTGCGGTTCGTCAAAGTATTTTGCAGCAGGATTTCGCCCATAGCTATCCCGTCGGCGCAACGCGCAAGCCCCGACATAAACGATTCATTTTACAGGCGACCAACGGTGAGTCAAACGGCAAGCTTGATGCGGTTGCAAATTAACGCGTGGCGAATCGCGCCGGTGATCAATCAGTGGGTCGCTACCGGATGAGGAGTTGGCCGCTCGAGCCTCACGCGATGCGTGACGAGCGTGACGTCTCCATTCTGTGAAGTCACCGTATCCGTGGGTCTCGCACCGGAAATCGCCAGACCTTCGGGCGGCAGAGAAAATGATCGGTCGGCGACGTAGATGTCCATCGGCGATGAACTCGCGACAGTGAATCTCATCTCCCCGCCTGCCGTATCAACCGTGGGGATATCGTAAAATCGCCACGCCCCCATCGAGCTTTGCAGATATTTCAGGACGCGGCCGCTCGGTTCTTCCACCGCGTGCCCTGCCATTTCGATCGCAGTCTGCCCAGCTTGCGGCGGAAACACGATCGAAATTTCCGGGGCTCCGCGCGGCGACGTCAATCTGACGTGATAGCGAATCTTTTCATCCACTGCCTCGGCGTCGAGAACTGTAATCACCGGTCCAGCCAGCTTCACGTCCGGCGCGTCGGCCGCATATCGACGTGCCGGCGTCCACGGAAACACCGCTGCGGGTTTCGCGCCAAACGCGGCTGCTGCGGCAAGCTCAGCTGGCAATCGTCCCGAGTCGGGATCCGCGATCCATTTCGCGGCATGCGTATCGGCATCGAGCCAGTACCCGACCGTCAGACGCTGCGGCGCCGCCGCCGAATACGGCGCCATGAAAAATGCCACGACTGCTGCCACGAGCGCCACTCCCGCAGAATCTTCCGCGAATGTGCGCCTCTCGCGGGCATCATCGAGCGCTAGCAGCGGCAGAATGCTCGCAAGAGCAAGCGCGAAAAGCACGGCGACCGGCGGCAAGAACACCGTTCCCAGCGCATCGTAGAGCTGCCACAGCAACGGCACGAACATGACAAACGTCAGCACCGCCGGCAGAATCGCGGCAAACTCGCGATTCCCCGCCGAATCTTCCTTCGTCAAAATCGCCGGAATTACCGCTACCACCGCGCCAAGCGCCGGCACGAGAAACACGTAGCACGCGCCGGTCGCATACTTCGCCGAAACGATTCCCAGCGCGCAGGTGAAAACGCAGTTAGCGATCCAGAATCCCCAGAATCCCGCCCGCTTCGCAACAAGCAGCGCGACAATCCCGACGCCCACAAACCCCAACGCAAAAAACGCGATCTGCGCCGGAAGCGGATGCGCGATCCACGGATATTCAGCCGATGCCGGCGGAAAGCTATGCGCCGCCCGCAGCAGCTTGAAGAGCACGTAAGCCAACCCGCCGGTGATCAGCATGGCGACGGGCCAGCCCAGCACTCCCAACGCAACAGCTCCGACTCGCGTCCCGAATCGCCGCATCACGATAATAATTTCAATTAGCAGTACGATCGCAAGCACAACGGCAAGCGCAAACGAGCGCCGAGCCTTCCACCGGACCATCGCGCGCCCGAACACATCGAAATACACAGCCTCGCCGCTCGGCACGTCCGTAAGCACCTCATCCGCAAGCGCGAGCACCGAAGCGAGACCATTATCGCCCTCGCTCTGAATGCTCCCGGGATCGGCATTCGCAAAATTGTCGCGCGGCGTGTGATAATTCCCCACGCTGCCGATGAAACCAAAATTCAGCCCCTGATAGCCCGCCGCCTTGTACACCGTGAAGTCCGTATCATTCGGCAGCAGCTTGTAAGCCAGGTACGCGATTGAGTTCGTCATCGGCCGGGACATCGCGCCGTCGTAAATCCGCACCGCCCAATCATTCGCCTCGCCCGTTTCAAACATGGTGCTCGGCCCCGAGGTCCCGCGATTATCCAGATTCACCGCCGCTTTCACTTCGTGCGCCCACGGATGCGCCTCAACAAACGCCTTCGCGCCCAGCAAGCCAGCCTCTTCGCCTTCATTCAAAAGAACGATGACGGGATGCCGTAGCGGCGGATGATTTTTCAGCGCCCGCGCAATTTCGAGCACGGCCACAGTCCCGGCGCCATCATCCGAAGCACCCGGTCCAGCCGGCACCGAATCGTAGTGCGCTGAAACCAGCACGGCTCCCGGAACTCCCGCTCCTTCGAGCCGTGCCATAACATTTTTCACCGCGCCGCAAGTTCCCCACTCATCGCACGCAAATCCCGTCTGAATCTCGGGCTGATATCCAAGATCACTTAGAATCTTGACGATCTTCTCCCGCACGATTCCGTCCGCCGCGCTCGCCACCGGATGCGGCACGCCATCGCCGACAAGCTGTCGCAGTATTTCCCGCGCGCGCCCTGCAGAGAATTCCGCCACCGGCGCATCCACCGGCTTCGGTGCCGGCGGACGATACTGCGTCACGGTGAGAACAAAAACCAACGCAAGGAGCGCCAGCGAGATAAGCAGCCCGCGGCTCGATCGTTTAGGCAAATGCGGCATACGCGCCTCCGCCTATGCCCGCGATGCTACGTCGCCCGCCACTTCGAGTCAAACGTGAGCCGTGCTTCACAAAGTAGCGTCACAAGCCCAATCCGGTGATAGAATCCGCCCACTCGAAACCTCACAGGCCATCTTCACATCGAATTCGAGACTGCTCGCGTACTGCGATTCAGAATGGGAGGAATTAACATGGGTTTGCTCTGGACATTAGTCATTGGCGCCATCGCCGGCTGGCTAGCCGGAACCCTAGTGAAGGGCCGCGGCTTCGGCATCATCGTGGACATCATCGTCGGAATCGTCGGCGCATTTATCGGCGGCTGGGTGTTCGGCCTTCTCGGGCTGACCGCCTGGGGCCTCCTCGGCCAGTTGTGCATGGCCACAGTAGGCGCCGTCATCCTGCTCGTGATCATCAAGGCCATCAAGAGCGCCTAACATTTCGCTGCGCAAACGAGGCTCCGCAAGCATTGGCGGAGTCTCGTCGCAGTTCCTCCTTGTCGTTTTTCACAGTCACAAATTGTGGGGATGCGCTTTACATCTTCCACCACGGATGCTATCTTCTTCTCCCGTAACCGCCGATACGCACGCGCCAGGCGGCAGGGCCACGGACCATCGACCCTCCAAGCTTTTTGTCTCGGAACGCCTCCATCTCAATTGAAGAAATAGCCGTCTCTCCGCACGTCCCCGCGCGGAGACAAAATCTGGTTCGAGGCTAAGCGTGCTCAAACTTCGTAAAGTCGATCTGTTGGGCTTCAAATCGTTCTGCGAGAAGACCCATATCACCTTTAGCGGCAACGGGATAACCTGCATCGTCGGCCCCAATGGCTGCGGCAAGTCGAACATCGTGGACGCCATTTCCTGGGTCCTCGGCGAGCAAAGCCACAAGCTCCTCCGCGCCGAGCGGATGTCCGATTGCATCTTCAATGGCACCGCCAAGCGCCCGCCGCTGGGCCTCTCCGAGGTGATGATCACGCTCGTCGACCCCGAGCTTGCCGAAGCCGCCGCGAAGATTCTCGATTCCACTCCGCCCGAGCCGATCGAAGAAATCGCACCATCCGAAAATTCCGAGGACACACTGGCCGCGGGTGACGCGCCAGCCGACATGCAAGCCGAAGCACCCGCGAATGCGGAAGCCGCTGACGACTCAACGGTCGCCGGGAAATTCCGTAAAAAGCGCGCACAGCACAAACCCGTGCACGCGCCCAAGCCCGGCGAAGTCGTCATCGGCCGACGCCTCTATCGCTCCGGCCAGAGCGAATACATTCTCAACGGCCGCGTCGCACGCCTCCGCGACATCCAGGAACTCTTCATGGGGATGGGCCTCGGCCCCGATTCCTACGCCATCATCGAGCAGGGCCGCATCGGCCAAATCCTGAACTCGAAGCCCATGGATCGCCGCGCCATCATCGAAGAAGCCGCCGGCGTCACCATGTATAAGACCAAGCGCCGCCTCGCCGAAGCCAAACTCGAAGCCGCGCGCCTGAATCTCTCGCGCGTCAATGACATCCTCGTCGAAGTCGAAAAGCAACTAGCCTCGCTCAAGCGGCAAGCTTCGAAAGCCCGCCGCTACGCCGAGCTCCGCGAGCAGATGCGTGGCGCCCTGCGCACCGTCCTGGCCAGCAAAGCGCTACACCTAGATTCCGAAGCCGAGCGCCTCGAAAAATCTCTGCACGAAATGGCCGCCGCCGAAGCCGATGCCACGCGCTCGCTTCGCGAACTCGAAGCCGAGCAAGAACGCCTCAGCGCACGCAATTACGAACTCGAGGCCGAGCTGCGCCGCACGCAAAATCTCCTCAGCCAGACGGCCCTCGATCTCGATCGCGCCGAAAATCGCATCCTCTTCAATCAGGAACAGGCTCGTCAGCTCGAAATGCGCGCCGCCAAGGTCCTCGTAGAAATCGAGCATGCAGATCGTGAGGCCGTCGATCTGCAGAATCGCATGACCGCCCACAACGAATCGGTCGCCGAGCTGCGCACCAACACCGCAGCGCTCGAATCTGCTCTGCGAGAAGCCATGGAATCTGCCGCCAGCGACGCGGCTGAACAACAATCCCTCGAAACGCGCATCGAAGAGCTCCGCCTCACCGCCGCGCGCCTCGGTGAAGAATCCGTCCGCAGCCACGCCGAAGCCCTGCAGGGCCAGGAAGCTGTAGCTCGCCTCTCCGGCGCCGAAACTCAGCGAGCCGCTGCCCTCGCCACCATCGAAGCCGATTGCGTCGCGCACTCCGAGCGCGCCCACTCCACCGACGAGCGCTCGCAGACCGCTCTCACCCGCTCGCAAGAACTCGGCCAGGCCGCACGCGAAGCCCAGACGCGCCTCGCCGATCTCCGCCGCTCGTATCAGGAATTGAAGCAATCCACGGAGACCACGCGCGAGTCTCTCTCCGCCGCCCGCGCGCGCCGCGCTTCCCTTTCGCAAATTCTCGAAGAGCGCGCCTATTCCGCCGACGCCGTCCAAAAACTCTTCGCCGCAAACGGCTCCGCGCCCAAAGATTTCCGCGCCGTCGGCCTGCTCGCCGATTACGCCGAGGTCGAAGAGCAATTCGAAAACGCCATCGAGCAATTTCTCCGCGACGAACTCGAATACGTCGTCGTCGAAACCTTTGAATCCGCCCGCGCGGGCGTCGCTCTTCTTCGCGATGAAATGGGCGGCCGTGCCACTTTCTTCGTCGATTCGCTCAGCAGCCTCAATCTCACGCCGCGCGAAACTCCCGACGCGATGCACCATCGCCCCGGCGTTCTCGCGCGTCTCGATCGCCTGGTGAAATTCCGCGAACCGCTCGGCCCGGCCACGAATCAATTTCTTTCCAAGCTCCAGACGGCCTACGTCGTCGAAGACGCGGGCATCGCAGAGACCCTCGCCAGCGCCTATCCAGAATTTCATTTCCTCACCGTCGACGGCACTTGCTATCACGGCCGCATGGTCAGCGGCGGCCGCCCCTTCGACGCCGGCCCGCTCGCGCTGAAGCGCGAATTGCGCATGCAGGAAGTGGAAGCCACGCGCCTCGAAACCGAAGCCTCCAGGGCGCAAGGCGAAATCGCGCATCTCGAAGAGGAAATCGCCCGCGCCGATGAATGGCTGGCCGTCACGCTCGCGCAGCACGTGGAAGCCGAGAAGGACGTTGTCGCCGCCACGCATCAACTCGCGCAGGCTCGCGCCGAATGGCAGCGCGCCGAAGAACAGCGCGAAGCCGCCGCGCAGGAACTCGCCGTGTTGCGCGCCGAAACCGAATCCACTCGTCAGCGCGCTCTAGAAGCGGAGACGCGCAGCGCCGCCGCAAAGGAATCCCGCGCCGCAGCCGAATCCGAATCCGCCGCCGCCGCGGAACGCCTCGCGCAGATGCGCCAGAGCCTGCAGGCCCAACAGGAAGAGCTCGTTCGCAAGCGCGAAGAGCTGGCCGCGATATCCGAGCGCCTCGCCAGCGCCGAAACGATCGCCCAGCGCATCGAAGCCGAAGCGACTCAAACAGCCGCCCGCGCCACACAATTCCGCGAGCAGCACGCCGCTCTCGAGCTCGAGCGCCGGCAGCTCGACGAAAGCACCGCCGAACTAGCCCGTCAAGCCGAAGGCCTCCGCGCCGAAAAATTCCGCATGGAAGAATCGCAAGCCGCTCTCGAAGCCGAATGGGATTCCGCGCGCACCCGCGCCGCCCAGCTCGATGACGCACTGCGCGGCCAGCGCCAATCGCTCGACGATCAGCGCGAGCAGCGCACCCACTGCGAAGTCGAAAAAGCCCGCAACGATTCCGATCGCGAATATCTACGCCAGACCTGCGTCGCAGAACTCAACGCCCAACCCGAAGAATTGATCGGCCTCGAGCCCACGCTGCTGACCGGCGAAGAACTCACCGCCGCCGAAACGAATTACAACGATATGAAAGCGCGCGTCGAAGCCATGGGCCCGGTCAACATGATGGCCCTCGAGGAATATCAGGAATGTGAGCAGCGCGACGGGTTCCTCCGCCGCGAGCGCGACGATCTAGTCGAATCCATCCAGAACACGCAGCAAGCCATCTCCGAACTCGATCAAGTCTCGCGCCAAAAATTCGAAGAAGCCTTCACGGCCATCAACGCCAGTTTCGCCATCGCCTTCCAAAGTCTCTTCGGCGGCGGCACCGGCGAAATGCGCCTCACCGAGCCCGACAGCTCCGGCGAAGCCGGCATCGACATCGTCGCGCAACCGCCCGGTAAGCGTCTGCAGAATATCCTGCTACTCTCCGGCGGCGAAAAAGCGCTCACCGCGCTGGCGTTGCTAATCGCGGTGTTCCGCTTCCAGCCGAGCCCCTTCTGCATTCTCGATGAAGTGGACGCGCCTCTAGATGAAGCCAACGTCGGCCGCTTCAACAAAATGCTGCAAGAAATGGGCGAGCAAACTCAATTCATCGTAGTCACGCACAACCGCAAGACGATGGAGATGGGCTCCGTCCTCTACGGCGTAACCATGCAAGAGCCCGGCGTCTCCAAGCTTGTCTCCGTCCGCTGGGAAGAAGCCGCCGCCCAAGCCGAAAAGTCCGAAGCCCGCGCCGCCACCAACGCCGCGTAGCCAACGCACGCGAGCTTCGCGCTTCGGTCGCAGCCCCCGCATTTATGCGGGGGAGGAACGCTTCAGCGCTCCGAAAAAGCCACGCCACAAACGGTGCGCTTTAGCGCTGGGCACTTCTTGACTAGCTCGTCCATCAGAATCCATCCCTTAATTTTCACTCCTCCCTCATTTTTTCTTCCCCGTTGACTTCTTTTCTTCGTGCGCTAGAATACGGCTCCCCGAAAGGAAAGAATCACCTTGGCATCGTCACAAATGGCGCCAGCAATTTCACAAACGTCGTTCGCCGGATTGCAACTCCGCGGCCGCGGAAAAGTCCGCGACATCTACGAAGTCGATGAGCATCTTCTAATCGTAGCCACCGATCGCCTCTCGGCCTTCGACGTCGTTCTCACCACGCCAATTCCGGACAAGGGCAAGGTCCTCACGCAGCTTTCGCTCTTCTGGTTCGACAAGCTGCACGGCATCGTCCCCAACCACATCATCACCGCCAGCGATTTCACTGGCGCGCTCGCTCCCTACGCCGCCGATCTCGCCGGCCGCTCCATGCTCGTCAAGCGCACCGAGCCGATCCCCATCGAATGTGTGGTCCGCGGCTATCTCTCCGGCTCCGGCTGGAAGGATTATCAGAAAACCGGCCGCGTCTGCGGCATTCCGCTGCCGTCAGGCCTCGTCGAATCGTCGCAACTCCCTGAACCGATTTTCACGCCCTCCACAAAAGCCACCACCGGCCACGACGAAAACATTTCCTTCGAAGAAGCCGCCTCGCGCATCGGCGAATCTCTCGCTCTGCGCCTCCGCGATGTCTCCATCGAAATCTATACCCGCGCGGCCGCCTACGCTTCGGCCCGCGGCATCATCATCGCCGATACAAAATTCGAATTCGGCCTCGCCGGTCACGAACTCATCTGGATCGACGAAGCCCTCACTCCCGATTCTTCGCGCTTCTGGCCCGCCGACGAATACGAGCCCGGCCGCGCGCAACCTTCTTTCGATAAGCAATACGTCCGCGATTATCTTGAGCGCATCGGCTGGAACAAGCAGCCGCCCGCTCCCGCGCTTCCCGCCGAAGTTGTGGCGGCCACCCGCGCGCGATATCGCGAATCCTACGAGCGGCTCACCGGCCGTCCACTAGATTGATCACCGAGCGATCCATCTCCGGGCCACGAAGGGAGTCCGTCGAAGCGTCACCGTGGAGCGTGCGACCGTGAAAGAACAACTCGAATCCCTCATCGGTCAAATGGTCGAGCGCGGCATACTGCTCGGCGAAGCTGTCAACGAATTCGAAAAGAAATTCATCAAGCGCGCCCTCGAGCGCGCCAACGGCAATCAATCCCGCGCCGCAAAAGTCCTGGGCATCCACCGCAACACCCTAAGCCGCAAAGTAGACGAATACAAAATCAACCCAAGCTCCCATCGCCGAAGGTAGCGCGCGGACCGCGACCGCCGGGGTAGCGCCGGCTTGTCCTGAGCGAAGCCGAAGGGCGTCCCCGCCGGCGCTTTTGTGAACGCCTACCCGCATCGCCCCCAAAAGCACGATCGACCAAGCTAGCGTACCGCTGGCGTCCCCGCCGGCTCTTACGATTACAATCCTCGCCACAAGCAACACTCGCGCTCGTCCCGCGATCGCCGTGGTAGCGCCGGCGTCCTTGCCGGCATCTTACGACCGCCAGCGCCGGCGAGGATCGTGATCGACTGCGGACCCCGATTTCGAATTGCGCGCGTTGGTTGGTCCGTGCATGACTGCTGCCGATCGCGAGTTCCGTGCTCGTCAGATGCCGGCCGGGACGCCGGCGCTACTTCTTCGCAAAAAATAAAAAGGCCGCCGGTTTCCCAGCGGCCTTTTCCATTCCAATCGAAAACGATCTTAAATCTCTAATTCCCCGAAGGTTTCGCCACCTTATGCGGCTTCCGCGTCTGCCCTTCCTTCTTCTCCGGCGGAATATCTTCCGCATTCACCTTGCCCTTTTCCCAGTGCAGCATGAATGGCGAAGGATCATATCCCGTCAACGTCCCCGAAAATCGCACGCCGTCATCCTTCTGCAAGCGGCTCGCTTCCGGCTGGCCCGCAATCTTCACGTCCATATTCGCCGACGTGGCTTTTTCCATCTCGTCCGAGGTCGCACCTGTAAACACGTGCAACTCAACCGTATCCGTCCCGGGCGTCACGTCAATCACTTTGCCCACCACTTCCGGGAAATCCGATCCGCACACGGCGAGCCACGTCATCTTCGCCTTGTCCCCGCCTCCGCTCAGATCCGTCAGCACCGTGAGAATGTTGAGACCCTGGCGCACCTTGTCCAAATCCGCCGCGCTCGGGATGCTATAAGTCGCCGGCCGCTCCGGCGCCCCCGCCGCCAGTTGCAGCAATTCGCTCATCTGCGAGTCAATCAAGTTATCGCAGCCCGACTGCTGATAGCGCACCAGCTGCTTCCGCAAATAATCCTTGATCTGCGCGTCGCCGGGCGCCTTCAACGCCACCGCCCGCGCCAAAGCCCAGAATCCATCCATCGAAAGCGGCGGATTTTCCTGCAGATACGCAACGCCCAACCGATACTCGGCCACTCCGTCGGTCGGTGCGTTCGTCAATGCATTCTTAAACGCCGTCGCCGCGCTCGGGTAATCCTTCAACTGCAGTTCGGCAAAGCCCACCGTATCGTAAAACAGCGCGGCCACTGGCTTCTTTTGATCCGCGAACTGCTGATCGGTCATGTTCTCTGGCTTCGCCAGGCTGTTAAGCGCAGTCAGGCCGTCCTGGCACGCCGCTTTCGCCTTGTTCAATTGCTCGGTCGAATCGGCAGCTTTCGGATTGTAGGCAAACTCAAAAACCGCGCAGCGAGAGTAGTACGCCTGCACCCGCGCTGCGTTATCCGCCTTCGCATCGCTCTCCGCCACATACTTGTCCGCGTATTCCGTCACCTTCGGATAGTTCTTCAGCTCGTTGTACGTGCTCCAGTACATCTGATCGATGTACTTCATCAGTGTCGACTTCGGAAACTTCCCCACGAAATCGTCCAGGCACTTCAACCGGGTCTGCGCGTTCTTCTCCGCGTTGCACGCCTGAAAGGCGTTATATTCCGGAATTGTATAAGCGGGTTGCTGCGCTGGCGCGTCCTGAGCGGCCGCTGGCTTGGCCTGCCAGCAGAGGAACAGCGTCACTGCCAGCACAATTCCTCTTGCGGCCATACGCTCTCGCTTCATTGTTTACCTGCCTCCTCGAACAGTTTCCTTCTCAGGTGCGACCGCCAAGCGGCCGGCCTAGGCAAGCGGTCGAAATCAAAGGAATTGCGACCCCTGCAGGGACAAGGTTTAGAAAAGCTACGGGATTATAGGAAAAGCATTTCAGCCGTGCAAGGCTAATTCGGCCGGGTTGCCGCTGCATTGCAATCTCCTGGTGCGCCCCGTCACCTTCAGACCTAGATGATAAGATGGTGACTCTGCCGCGAACGTCGCCTGGAGGAAATTTCACGATGAGTAGCGCAAACGTCACCAGCAGACCTCTCGCCGGCATGACCGCGCTCGTCACCGGCGCAAGCCGCGGCATCGGTCTCGCCATCGCCCGCCGCCTCGCAGAGCTAGGCGCGCGCCTCAGCCTCTGCGCCCGCGATGCCACCCGCCTGGAAACCGCAGCAGCCGCGCTACGCAATGAAGGTTTTGAAGCGCTCGCCATGGTCGCAGATGTCACTCATGCGAATGAGATACAAACACTCGTCGATCGGACACATCGCGACCTCGGCCCCATCGATATTCTCATCAACAATGCAGGCATCGGCCGTTTCGGCCCGGCCCATCAAATGTCCGAAGCGGATTGGGACGCCGTATTAGACACCAATTTGAAATCCGTGTTCCTGGTAACCCGCGCCGTCGCGCCGGGAATGATCGAGCGCAAGCGCGGTCACATCGTCAACATCAGCTCGCTGGCCGGCAAGAATGCCTTCGCCAATGGCGGAATCTATTGCGCCTCAAAATGGGGCCTTATGGGCTTAACCGCGTGCATGGCCGAAGATCTCCGCGCCCACAACATCCGCGTCTCCGCCATCTGCCCAGGCAGCGTAGCCACAGATTTCTCCCCCCACACCGGCCGCGACACCTCAAAGCTACTGCAACCCGACGACGTAGCCCACGCCGTAGCGACGCTAGTAACCCAAGCCCCCCAAAGCTTCATAAGCGAAATCGATCTCCGCCCCACCCAAAAGCCGTAGCCGCGTTCCCTCCGTGCAGTTCGTAGGGCCCGCGCTTTAGCCGGGCCTCTTCGTTGATAATCGCGCCACACTCTCAATCGCCAAAATCCATCCGTAGGGGCGCCGGTCAATCGCTAAGCGATTGCAAAGCAATCGACGCGCCCTCCGACGACCTCTCGGCAACCTAACGGCAACGCGCAACCGCGGCCTCCGCATTCTGCGACCATTTCTTATAACCGACGCCTGATCCACGGCCGCCCCAATCACCGCTCCTCCACAAACGCCTTCAACCTCCCCAAAGCCTCATCCCACTGCTCCGACACGCCCTCCAGATATCTCTTCATCTCCTCAATCGGCCCCGGATCGAACTCAAACAAACTCTGCCTGCCCTCCCGCACGCAATGCACAATCTCCGCCTGCTCCAACACCCGCAAATGCTTCGTGATCGCTTGCCGCGTAAGCCGCGTTCCCTCCGTAAGCTGCGAAATCGATCGCGCCTCCCCGCCGCAAAGCTTCGTCACCAGCTCCAGCCGCGTCGCGTCCCCCAACGCCGCAAACACAGGCGCCTGAGCCTGCCGCCTAACGGCCCCTCCGCTACGGCCTCTGCGCGACATAGCTCTCGATATTCTTCATCTGCGCTGCCCACCCGCCTTCATTCTTCCGCAAAGCCTCCTCGCGCCGGCCAACAGGAATCTTGTCAAATCCCGACTCCGTAACCGTGAGCAGCGTCCCACTAGCCGTTTTCTCCAGCCGGAATTCCACCAGCGTTGGCGTCTCCTTCGAATAATCGATCTTCGGATCGACCGCATAAGGATGCCAAGTGAACGAAAACAACCTCTCCGCCTCCATCTTCTGCACCACAGCCTCCCACTTCACGTGCTCGTATCCAGGATGTGTAATATGTCCGCGCGAAATCTCCCCCGCCACAAACGGCCCATCCAATTTCACGCGGAACCACTCCCCGAATTCGCGGTAATCCGTCAACGCTCGCCACACCCGCGCCACCGGCGCCTTCAACTCAATCCGCTTTTCAACTCGATTCTCCATAGTTAGGCAACCTCCAGGTTGCATATTATCCCGGCCGCCTCCAATACGCAACCTTTTTGTTGCCCTTCCTAACGGCGAACCTGTTAACAACCCGCGACTATTCGCGTCATGAAGGGTTTGACTCTACCGTCGGCACGGTTTATCAACCTCGTTGCGGAGAATTCGATGAAAGCATTCGTCATATCGCTCGCGCTTCTGGCCTGCGCAGTCCCCGCCAACTGCCAATCCACCCCCATCCTGTTTCAGCACGTCCGCGTATTTGACGGCATAGAAGTGATTCCAACCACCAGCGTACTGATCCAAGACGGCCGCATCCGCGAGATCGGGCCGGATCTCACCGATCCTTCCGCGCAAATCGTCGATGGAACCGGCAAGACGCTCATGCCCGGCCTCATCGATTCCCACGTGCACGTTCACAGCGCAGCAGCCCTCGAGCAGGCCCTGGTTTTTGGCGTTACCTCTGAGTTCGACATGATGATGGCGCCGCGCCTCATGGCCACGCTCAAGAGCTCCGAAACCAGCGGCATGGCCGATTTCTGGTCCGCCGGAATTCTCGCCACTGCGCCCGGCGGCCACGGCACGGAATACGGAATGGAAATTCCCACCATCACCGACGCCAAAAAAGCGCAGGCCTGGGTCGATGACCGCATCGCCGAAGGATCGGATTACATCAAGCTCGTTTACGACGATGCCAGCGAGTACGGCTTCCCACGCGGACGGCCCACACTGAGCAAACAAACGATGAAGGCCATCATCGACGCGGCGCACGCGCGCGGCAAGCTCGCGGTCGTGCACATCGGCAGCGAGTGGCAAGCGCAAGACGCCATCAATGCAGGCGCCGACGGGCTGGCGCATCTCTTCGTCGGATCATCGTGCGACAAGCACTTCGGCGAGCTAGTCGCCGCGCATCATGCTTTTGTGATTCCCACAATGACCGTGCTACGCAGCATCTGCGGTCCCACGGCCTCGCGCCGCGAACTCATCGCCGATCCCAGACTCGAACCATTCTTGACCCATGCCAATATCTCCAGACTCAAGGAAACATTCCCGTCCGCCAGCCGCGGTCTTTCCTGCGATGGCGCCGCCAAAGCCATCAAAGAGCTAAAGGCCGCCGGAGTTCCCATCCTCGCAGGCACCGACGCTCCCAATCCCGGCACCGCGTACGGAGTGAGCCTGCACGAAGAGCTGCTCCTGCTAGTCGGCGCGGGCCTGACGCCAATGGAAGCTCTGCGCGCGGCGACTTCCGCTCCGGCTCTCGCATTTCATATCCCCGACCGCGGCCGCATCGCTAGCGGCCTGCGCGCCGACCTTGTGCTGGTCAACGGCAATCCGGCGGAAGACATTCTGGCCACGCGCAATATCATCGCAGTCTACAAAGCAGGAATCGAAGACCACCGCGAAGCCTATCGCGCCGCAGCCAAAGATCGCAACCGGGACTAAGCCCGTTCCTACACCCGCAAGCGGCAGCACGGCAGCGAATTCGCTCGCCGCGCTTCTGCCTAACTCTTCTTCTTGGCGTGAGAGCTTTTTGTAGCGCCGGGCTTTCAGCCCGGCATCGCCCACATGGCGCAACTGGTGCCACGCCAAATCCCGGCGCTACACTTCCGGCCGCATCTGAAGTAGCATTACCCACCAACTCCAAGGAGGGATTCTCGATGCACATTCAGAAATGGATTCTAGGCTTCGCAATCTTGCTCGCCGCCGCTCTACCCGCAGCAGCTCAATCCGCCCGCGCCGACATCATGAATCAATCCGGCCAAAAAATCGGCGAAGCGAAATTTCATCAACAAAAGGACGGCGTCAGCATCTCGCTCAGCGTCTCGCAGATCCCTCCGGGAATGCACGCCGTTCACATCCACGCCGCCGGACAATGCCTCGCTCCGGACTTCAAGACCGCCGGCTCGCACTTCAATCCCGACAACAAGCAGCACGGCGCGAAGAATCCCGCAGGCCCGCACAACGGCGATCTCGGCAACATCCTCGCGAATGCCGAAGGCAAAGCCAAAGGCTCCTGGGTCGATTCCCACGTGACGCTCGGCGACGGCCCCAATTCACTCCTCCAGCAGGCCGGCACGTCAATCGTAATTCACGCGCAACCCGACGACGAAACCACGGACCCAACAGGCAACTCCGGCTCCCGTTTCGCCTGCGGCGTAATTCAGAAATAAGCCGCCGACCACGCATACCGCAAGTGCGTCTTGCAGAATTATCCGTTCTGCGGAAAAAGTCCTAACCGGTGTCATCCCGAATCCCCTTTAGGGGTGAGGGATCTGCACTTGACTTTGCCTTCGTAGGGGCGCCGGCTTGCTGCGCCCTCCGGCGACCGCCACGTAAATCCACCGCGTCGCACAACCGCGGACTCCTCGGAATGACAACGCTTTGAATTATTCCGAACTCCGCAGCATCGCTCACGCCACCGCTCTCATCAATTAACCTGAGGAGTACAACACCAATGGAAAAGCCAGCCCAAACCACCTATCCCATCCACGAAGTCCTCGAGCGCCGCTGGAGTCCCCGCGCCTTCGACACGCGCCCCATCGAACCGGAAAAACTGCGCAGCCTTTTCGAAGCCGCCCGCTGGACCGCCTCGTCGAGCAACGAGCAACCGTGGTATTTCATACTCGCGTGCAGAAGTAATCCGGAAGATTTCGAAAAGGCGGCCGCCTGCCTCGTTCCAGGCAATCGCGCCTGGGCGCAGAACGCGCCGGCGCTCATCTTCGCGCTCGCACGCACAGCGTTCGCGAAGAACGATCGGCCGAATCGCGTCGCGCTCTACGATCTGGGCCAGTCGGTAGCGAATCTGGTGATGCAGGCCACGGCGCACGGCCTGAGCGTCCATCAAATGGCCGGGATCGAAGTAGAAACCGTTCGCGAAACTTACGGCGTTCCCGCCGCGTTCGAGCCGGTCACCTCCATAGCCATCGGCTACCCCGGCGATCCCGAGACGTTGCCCGAAGATCTTCGCCGCCGCGAGCTAGCCCCGCGCTCGCGCAAACCCTTCGACAAATTCGTCTTCTCGCGCCACTGGGACTCCGCCTCCCCGCTGCTCAACGGAAAAGCCTGACGCGCTGCCCTCGGCCGTCATCTTGCTTTTAGTTGTCATCCCGAACGCAGTGAGGGATCTGCATTTTCCTGGTGTCGAATTCGGGTGCCCCATGCGCCGTCGTTGCGCGTGGGGCTTTTGACTTTCCAGTGTGTCGGTTCGTCAGGGCACGACTTCTGGTCCTGAGCGATGCCGACGGGCAGTCGTGCCGAAACTGCGCCAGACTCGGCGTCTTCAGCCGCTGAGGTTTTGTCTGTGTGCACTCGACGCGAGACGCTCTGGAGCCCACTACAATCGCGGCAGAACAATCCCCTG
The DNA here is from genome assembly GCA_963812645.1 of uncultured Acidobacteriota bacterium. Classification (GTDB taxonomy): domain Bacteria; phylum Acidobacteriota; class Terriglobia; order Acidiferrales; family UBA7541; genus Palsa-147. Next base: position 801,783 of record CAWEVU010000004.1, on the reverse strand, counting down.
CTGCGCCTGATACTTTCCTTTTTTGTCCTTGTACGAAATCTCGCAAACTTCATCCGACTCAAAAAAAATCACCTGGCACAATCCTTCATTGGCATAAATCTTCGCCGGCAGCGGCGTAGTGTTGCTGATCTCCAGCGTCACAAATCCTTCCCACTCCGGCTCGAACGGCGTCACGTTCACAATAATTCCGCACCGCGCGTAAGTCGATTTCCCGACGCAAATCGTGAGGCAACTTCGCGGTATCCGGAAATATTCCACCGATCTCCCCAGCGCGAACGAATTCGGCGGCACGATGCACACCGGCCCCTGAAATTCCACAAACGACTTCGCGTCGAAATGTTTCGGATCCACAATCGACGAATTCACATTGGTAAAAATCCGGAACTCATCCGCCACGCGCATGTCGTAGCCATACGACGACACGCCGTACGAAATCACGCCCTCGCGCACCTGCCGGTCCGCAAACGGCTCGATCATCTTCTGCTCGACAGCCATGCGCCGAATCCACTTGTCCGACTTCACGCTCATGAGCAATTCTCCTCGTCCCGCCAAAATCCGCAAAAATGGCAGCGCATCTTAGCCCGCCGCACTTCGCTTGACAACCCGCAACCCCCTGTCTAGCATAGATTTCGCCGCAGCCGGGGAGGCCGTTGTGATCAAACTCGACATCGTGAACGCGGTCGTGCAGAAGACCAATATCACGCGCAACAAAGCCGAGCAGGCCGTCGAGACCGTCTTCGAGGCCATGAAGAACGCCCTCGGCAAAGGCGAGCGCATCGAGCTCCGCCGCTTCGGCGTCTTCAACGTCAAGCCGCGCAAGACCGGCATCGGCCGCAATCCACGCACCGGCCAGCAAGTGAATATCCCGCCGGGCAAAGCCGTGCGCTTCAAGCCCGGCAAAGAACTTCAGTCGCTCGAAAACGGCACCGGCACGAAAGCGTCCGGCTAATCGCCGAAATTTTCTAGAAACCGCGACGCCTCCATTGGCCATCTCACATTTATGAGCAGCGGAAACGGGCACGCCCATGTCCCCGCCGAAGTCGTAGAGTTTCAATATCCGCCGATTGCAGAAGAAGTTCTGCGCAAGCCGCGCCACCGTCCGCTTTGGACGCCGCTGATCCTTTTTCTTCTGACGATTATTTCCACCCTCGCCGTTGGCGCTGAATTTTCCATCTCCTATTCGCAGAATCGCGAGCCGTTCTCGTCCGACGAAAATCCCTTCACCACGATGGCGCGTCCCTTCGAGCATCCCGAACTTCTCGCGCTCGGCATTCCCTTTTCCTTCACGCTCCTCGGCATCCTCCTGGCCCACGAACTCGGCCACTACTTCACTTGCCGCAAATACGGCATCGATGTCACCTATCCGTATTTCATTCCTGCGCCGACCATCCTCGGCACTTTCGGCGCGTTCATCCGCATCCGCTCGCCGATTCCCTCGCGCCGCGCGCTTTTCGATGTCGGCCTCTCAGGACCGGTAGTCGGCTTCATCTTCGCCGTCCCCGCTCTGATTTTCGCCATCGTCAATTCGAAAATCGTGCCGGGCCTCGGCGAGCAGGCCTCAGCCGGGCTGCGCTTCGGAAATCCGCCGCTAGTCTACTTGCTAACTTCGATGCTGCGTCCGCACACGCCCCCCGGCGATCTCCTTCTGCATCCGGTAGGTCGCGCCGCCTGGGTCGGCCTGTTCGTCACAGCTCTGAATTTGCTCCCAGCCTGGCAACTCGACGGCGGCCACATCCTCTATTGCCTAACCAGCCGCCTCCACCGCCGCATCTCGCTAGCCGTAGGCGCAATCACTCTGGCGATGGGCGTACTCGGCTATTGGAAGAATCTCTTCTGGGACGGCTGGGTAATGTGGGGCGGCCTGCTTCTAGCCTTCTCCTGGTTCTTCCGCCACCCCCCACTGCTGAATCGCTGGGAGCCGCTAGATCCAAAGCGCAGAATGTGGGCCGTCTACGCCCTAATCATCTTCATACTCTGCTTCACCCCCTGGCCAACAACAAATCCGTAGTTCGGCAATTCCGATCCCGTAGCGCCGGCCTGTCCTGAGCATCCCGAAGGGTTTACCCTGATCTTCGAAGGGCTGCCTGCCGGCGTTTTTGACGTTCCTGACCCAATTCCCTTCAGCAGTGTCGACACGTCCGACTCTCTACGTATTTTCCGGTCGCTCGCGTTTCATAACCTGGGCGGATGATAGAAGCTGCAATCGTTCGCGGCCCACCACCGGTGTTCGGATCCCGTCATGGTGCAATCGCACATGCCCATTGTTAAGACTAACCCCATGAAATTGCCGTCGCAGCCGTGGACTGAAGGATACGTCCTCGACTACCACACGGTCAGCAGCACGCCGACTGGCGATCCCTACTATCGGTTTGATACAAAGCGCACCGAGCTTGGCGAGCTGCTCTACCGGCTAAAGTATCGTGCCGGAGGGACGCCTGAGCTGGCGGACATCGTGGATACTGCCGAACAGTTTCTCCGAAGGTGGAATCCTCCCATTGACACGGTATTGGCGGCACCGGCATCACGAACCCGTGTGGCGCAGCCCTCGGTGGAGATCGCCCGGCAACTCGCAGTACGGTTGCGCGTCCCAATGTGCGAAAATGCAGTTGTGAAGGCGACGCCCACCGCGCAGATGAAAAACATTGACGATTGGGCGGAGAGGCAAAGAGTGCTGTCCGAAGCGATCCAGGTCGGGCCGGACGACGTAAAGGGCAAGTCAGTTCTTTTGATCGACGACCTAATCGAGTCGGGATCGACGCTGCGACGGACCGCCGATGTGCTGCTTCAATCCGGGGGCGCCAAGGCCGTCTATGCCTTGGTCCTGACGCGAACAAAATGACCGCCGCTTCGAGCGACACAAAGGTGTTCATCGCCGGTTCACGACGGCTCTCACGATTAAACCCTGAGATCCGCGAGCGCATCGACAAGATTGTCGACAAGGGTTTCACCGTGATTGTCGGCGACGCGAATGGCGCCGACAAGGCTGTGCAGCACTATCTCCATCTCAAGCACTACGCCAACGTGACTGTGTTCTGCATGGAGGGAGTTTGCCGGAACAACGTGGGAAGCTGGCCCACGCGAACGATCCGCGCCGCTAACGCTGAGCGGCGCGATTTCACCTATTATTCCACCAAGGATCGGGCGATGGCCGCCGAGGCCGACTACGGCCTGATGTTATGGGACGGACAAAGCCGCGGAACTCTGACCAACGTCGTCCATCTCGTTAGACAGGGCAAGCCGGTCGTGGTTTACATGGCCTCCTCCAAATCCTTTCAAATGCTGCGTCACCCGGATCATCTCGCCAAAATCCTTGCTGAGTCCGATATTGGGGAGCTTCACAGAATCGATCGCGAGCTTCAGACCGTGGAACTAGGCGCTACCTCCCGCCGTAAGCTCGACGCCGCTCTGCTCTTCTAGATATCTCAGTTTTCCTTGCATTTTTCTGTTGACTTATCCGTTAATCCATGCCATCTTTCGTAAGGCTCTGCAGTCGAGCCAGTGACAAAATTTGGCACCGCCTCCCGGGGTGCCCCTCGAAAGGACCGAAAAGCAAGCCGCGCAGTAAACCTCGCACTACCAACTGCTTGGTAGCTTCAGACTAAACCGCGCCACTCGCGCTCAAGGACAATACGATGAACACAAACAGGCCCCCGGCCCTCGTGCCTCTATGGCATCGCGGGCAGCTCCACGACGCCGTCGTTTCCGGCGGCGAACCCGACCGCCCCGAAGACCCCGAGCCGAACTCCGACCCGGCCAACCTCCCCATCCGCACCACCGCTGAGCCCGGCCCGAACCGCAGGCGCCTCAAGCCTTCCACTCGCCGCCCCAAACGGATCTATGACCGCCACAAACGGAAATGCGCCATCTGCCATCACAGCAAGCGCGAGGCAATCGAAGACGCCTTCCTAAGCTGGGTGAGCCCGGAAACCATCGCCGAGGAGTTCCACCTCCGCGGCCGCACGGTGCTTTACCGTCACGCCGAGGCTTGCGGCCTCCCGGCCTTGCGCCGGCGCCGGGTGCGCGGCGCCCTCGACCGCCTCATCGAGCATGCCGAAACCGCAAGGGTAAGCGGCAGCACGGTGATTCGCGCCATCATAGTCAGCGGCAGGCTGAACGACGACGGGGTCTACATCGAGCCGCCCAAACGCCACGAAATCGCCTACGTCAACGAGCCGCAAAGGCCAAATCCTAATCGATACACGGAATTATTAGAAACGTCCGTAACCCCAACAAAATAAAGAAAGGAGCCACAGTCTAATCGATACAAATCACGCCTTTTTTTCTGGCATTTTGTAGGGGGGCGGGTTCACACGCCCCCGGGTTGGCACTGGGTTTTGGTTTTGATTTATTCAAAAAAACCCAATGCCAAACCGGGCCGGTGTGAACCCCGGCCCCTACGCCAGGCTGGTCGGATCGACGTCCACGATCACCGCGGTTTCGGGGATTTTGTGGGCTTCGCAATAGGCTATGCAGGCTGATAGGGCTTGGCTTAGGATCGAGCGCTTCGGCGTCTTGAGCAGGAATTGGAAGCGGAATTCCTGGCGTAGGCGGGAGAGCGGGGCGGCGGCTGGGCCTAGCACCTTCATTCCTTGCTGATCGAACGGCTTTAGGACGGCTTCGAGCGCGCGGGACCATTGGATGGCGTGTTCGATTTTTTTGTCGCGAATCAGGATGCTGGCTAACGCGGTGTAGGGGGGATAGTGCAGCATGCGGCGGAAATGGGCTTCTTTTTCGAAGAAGCCGATGTAGTCCTGTTTGGCGGCTAGCTCGATGGCGTAGTGCTCGGGATAGTAGGTCTCGACGAGGACTTCGCCGGTGAGGCGGCCGCGGCCTGCGCGGCCTGCTACCTGCGTGAGGAGCTGGAAAGTTTTTTCGGCGGCGCGGAAGTCGGGGCGGCCTAACGCCAGGTCGGCGGCTACTACGCCTACCAGCGTTACGCGCTCGAAGTCGTGGCCTTTGGCCACCATTTGCGTGCCTACGAGGACATCGATTTCGCCTTTGGCGAATGCGCCGAGGACCTTCTGAAATTGCTGCTTGGTGCGCACCGTGTCGCGATCGAGGCGGGCGATGCGGGCTTTCGGAAATTGGTCGCGGAGATATTCTTCGATGCGCTCGGCGCCTTCGCCTACGAAATATAGATATTCTTTGGCGCATTTCGGGCAGGCTTTGGGGACGCGCATGGCGAAGCCGCAGTAGTGGCACTCGAGGCGTTGGCGGCTTTTGTGATAGGTGAGGCCGATGCTGCAATTCTGGCATTGCAGATAGGCGCCGCAACTGCGGCAGAGGAGGAACCAGGAATAGCCGCGGCGATTAATGAGCACCATGGCTTGCGTGCCGGCTTCGAGGCGCGCGGCGATGGCGCGGCGCAGGGCTTCGCTGACTGGCGCGGCTTTGTGATGCGTGCGGAAATCTTCGCGCAGATCGACGACCGTTACTTTCGCCATGGGGCGATTTTCTACGCGCGTCTTTAGTTCGAGGAGTTTGTATTTGCCGCTGCGGGCGTTTTGGTAGCTCTCGAGCGACGGCGTGGCCGAGCCCAGAACGGCTACGGCGTTTTCGAGGCGGGCACGATAGATGGCGGTGTCGCGGCCGTGATAGCGCGGAATTTCTTCCTGCTTGTACGCGGTCTCCTGCTCTTCGTCGACGAGGATCAGGCCGAGATTTTGGAGAGGGGCGAAAACGGCGCTGCGCGTGCCGACTACGATGCGGGCGTCGCCGCGGCGGACGCGCCACCATTCGCGAGCGCGTTCTTGATCGGGGAGCGCGCTGTGGAGAACCGCGACGCGCGGGCCAAAGCGGGCGCGGACGTGGCGGCCCATCCAGAGAGTGAGGGCGATTTCGGGGACGAGGACGAGGGCGCTCTTCCCTTTCGCGAGAGCCGCTTCGATGGCGCTGAGATAGATCTCGGTCTTGCCGCTGCCGGTTACGCCGTGAAGCAGGGCGGCTTGGAATTTTTCGGCGTCGAGATAGTTCCGGATTTCCGTGAGCGCTGTGGATTGCTCGGCGTTGAGAATATTGTTCGGCGGGACGTAGTCGGATTCCCAGGGATCGTCTTCGGGGATTAGCGGTTCTTCCCAAACGATGAGGAGACCGGCGGCTTCGAGCTTTTCGATGACGCGCTTGGTGACTTTGGCGCGCTCGAGCAGGACCGGAAGTTGCAGCGGGCCACCGAAATCGAGGAGGGCTTCGCGGACTCGCGCGGATTTTTCGTCGAGCGCGGCTAGGCTGCTGCGGCCTGCGTTTTTCCACGCGACGATTTTTTGCGTGCGCGTTTGGCGGCGGAGCAGGACGTCGTTCCAGGTCAGGCGGCCCGCGCGGACCAGGCGCTCGGCTGCGGCTTCGCCGCCGGAGATTTTGCGGGCGCGTGCGGAGGTCCAGTGCTTTTCCGTGGCTTTCGCGCCGTCGAGGACTGCTGGTTCGGCGACCTCTTTTTCGTTGGCTGGGCCGCGGGCTACCAGTTCTTCGAGATATTCGGCGCCGGCTTCGGTCAGCTTGTATTCGCGCTCTTGGCGGAGATCTGGTTGCGGCGGAAGGAGCGCGTTCAGGGATTCGCCGATGGGAGCGATGTAGTAGTGGCTGATCCATTTGCCGAGTTCTAGGAGATTGGGAGTTAGCACGGGGATGGGATCGAGAAGTTCGGAGATTTCTTTCACTCGCTCTAGCTCGATCGCGTTTTCGGCGAGGCCTGCGATTACGCCGATCATTTTGCGATTGCGGAACGGGACCAGGGCGCGGCGGCCGATCAGGTCTTCGGATTCGAAGCGGGCGGGGATGGAATAGGTGAAGAGGGAGCGGAGAGGAACGGGAAGCGCGACTTCGGCGTAGCGGGGCGGCATGGCGACTGGTTAGTTTAGCAGGGGCGGCGGAAGAGCACCGCAGAGACGCAGAGGGCGCTGAGTTCGGAGGAGAGTCCCTAGCGCGCGGCGGCGGCTTTCTTGGGTTGGAGGCCTAGGACGGCCATCACTTTTTGTAGATCTTTCCAGACTTCGGATTTTGCGGCAGGGTTGCGGAGGAGATAGGCGGGATGGTACGTGGCGATTAGGCGCGTGCCGCGATATTCGAGCCATTCTCCGCGGAATCCGGAGATGCCGCGATTGGTGTTTAGGAGCATTTGGGCTGCGGTGGCGCCGAGACAGACGATTACTTTGGGGCGGATGGCGTCGATTTGGCGGACGAGGAACGGCGAGCAGGTGGCGATTTCGTCGCGCTCGGGGAGCCGATTTTCTGGCGGGCGGCATTTGACTACGTTGCAGATGTAGACGTCTTTGCGCTGGAGGCCCATGGCTTCGATCATTTGAGTGAGGAGCTTGCCGGCGCGGCCTACGAAGGGGAGGCCCTGAACGTCTTCGTCGTGGCCGGGGCCTTCGCCTACGAAGACCAGGTCGGCTTTGGCGTTGCCGTCGCCAAAGACTATTTTGTTGCGCTGCTTGTGGAGTTTGCAGCGGGTGCATTCGCCTAGATCGGCGCGGATTTTTTCGAGGGTGTCGTTTTCGATGCGATCGGCGGCTTCGAAGAGAGTGGGGCCGGAGGCGATGGGGAGCAGGGCTGCGAGATTTGGCGCGGGAGTTGGGGTTGTTGGGAATGGCGGACGGGATTGTGCGGGCTTGCGCATGGGTTCGGGATTTTCCGCCGCTGGTGCGGTTGCGGCTGTGGGAGTTTGAGGTTCGGTTGTGGAGCGATCACGGTAGAACGGGGTTAGGCCGAGTTCGTCGGCGTAGGTTAGCCAGTCTTCCAGACGAGTGCGGACGTTTTCGTTCATGCGAGTTCCCGAGACCGAATCGCAGCCTTGCACGAAGAGGCCCGGCTAAAGACCGGGCCCTACGTGAGGATTCGGAAACGAAATAAGAATTGCGCCGGGGAGAGTTTACTTGTTTACGCGGCGCAATTCGAGGGCTTGATCTAGGATTTTTTCGGCTACTTCGGCTTTCGTCATTTTTGGCAGGGCGATTTCGCGATGGTCGCGCAGGAAAATTGTGACTACGTTGGTGTCGGTGTCGAAGCCTGCGCCTTCTTTGGTTACGTCGTTGGCTACAATCATGTCGGCGTTTTTGCGGGTTAGTTTTGCGCGGGCGCTTTCGGCTACGTTTTCGGTTTCCGCAGCGAAGCCGATAAGGACTTGCGAGGATTTCACGCGACCTAGCTCGGCGAGAATGTCGGGCGTGGGCTCGAGTTCGAGAGTGAAGTGATCGCTGCCGCGTTTGATTTTCTGCGTGCGCGGCATTGCGGGACGGTAATCTGCTACGGCTGCGGCTTTGATGATGATGGTGGCTTGCGCGGCGCGGTCGATTACGGCGTCGTGCATTTGCTGCGTGGTGCGGACGGGAACCCAGTCGACGCCTTCGGGAGCGGGGAGATCGGTTGGGCCGCTGACCAGGATTACGCGGCCGCCGCGGCGCTGGGCGGCGGCGGCTAGCGCGTAGCCCATTTTGCCGGAGGAACGATTGGTTAGGAAGCGGACGGGATCTAGATCTTCGCAGGTTGGCCCGGCGGTGATGAGGATGGTTTCGGCGTCGAGATCGTGGCGGATGCCGAGAACTTTGCAGACGGCGCGAGCGATGGTTTCGATTCCGGCGAGGCGGCCTGCGCCGGTCATACCGCAGGCGAGGTAGCCTTCGTCGGGATCGACTACGTGGACGCCGCGGGATTTCAGCGTGGCTAGATTTTGTTGCGTGGCGGCGTGCTCCCACATGTTGACGTTCATCGCCGGGGCGACTACGACCGGAGCTTTCGTCGCCAGATAGAGCGTGGTTAGGAAATCGTCGGCGATGCCGTTGGCAAATTTGCCCAGGATGTCGGCGGTGGCTGGGGCGACGACCAGCAAATCAATGCGCTGGGCTACGGCGATGTGCTCGATGGCGCTTTCGACGTTGGCAGAGGCGTTGGCTTCGTGGCCGAACATTTCGGTGATTACTTTTTGGCCGGTGAGCGCGGCGAAGGTGAGAGGAGTGATGAATTCGCGGGCGCTGCGGGTCATTACGACTTGGACGTCGAGCTTTTCCTGTTGCAGGCGGCGGACTAGTTCGGCTGCTTTGTAGGCGGCTACTCCGCCGGTGACGCCTAGAGCGATTCTCATGCGGGCACCGGGGTGAGTGCGGATCGATTGTGGAGCGCGTTTGACATCGAAAAAAAACCTCAGCGGCTAAAGCCGTAGATCACGTGCGACGATTCGGCACGGCTGCCCTTCGACTTCGCTCAGGGTAAAAAGTCGTGCCCTGACAAAGCGTCGGCGCCGGAAAAAGCAAGAGATCGCTGGCTCCGGACACCGGTCGCGGCGGGCGGCTCCTGGGAACCGGTCGCGCCGGAGCCCACGCGCAGAACCGGCGCATGGGGCACCCTGTGCTTTGCTTCGCTGCGGGCGCTTAACTTTTGCGACCAGTCCATTTTACTTCTTCTTGGCGTCTTCTTCTTCGCCGTGGGGAGTTTCTGGGGCGTCGAATTCTAGCAGGCCCTGGAGCATCTCCTCTTCGGCTACGCGCGTGTATTTTCTGGCTTTGGGATTGTCGACGAGAGGCCGGCCTCCGAGCATGAGCTGGCGGGCGCGGCGGGCTACGACGACGACGTACGCGAACTGGCTTTCCGGTGGTACGGATGAAACCGGCATAATTGCTTTATCCTCCGAAAGATTTCAAAATTTCTTTAACGCGATCCTGATTTTGTTTCAAGCCGCAACGAGCAGCGAGAACGATGCCCTGGACTTCTTTTACGGCGCGCTCGCGATCGTCGTTGATGACGACGTAATCATAGCCCGTGTACTGCTCGAGTTCCTGACGGGCGCGCTCGAGGCGGCGGGCGATTTCGTCGTCGGAATCCTGGCCGCGCGAGCGGATTCTTTTCTCGAGCTCGGCGCGCGACGGCGGGACTATGAATATTGCGATCGCCGCGGGCAACTTTTGCTTCACCTGCATCGCGCCCTGAACGTCGATTTCGAGGACGAGATTTTTACCGCTGCTGCGCGCTTCATCGAGCCAGCGGCGCGGCGTCGCGTACCAGTGCTTGCCGAAGACTTGCGCGAATTCGAGAAATTCGCCCGCCTGCTTCATTCTCTCGAATTCAGCCTCGGATACAAAATTGTACCACTTGCCGCCGCTCTCCGTCTGTCGGGGAGGGCGCGTGGTGCAAGAAATGGAGAGGAGCGTGCCGGGAAGAACGAGGACGCTCTGAACGAGCGTGGATTTTCCCGAGCCCGACGGGCCGGAGACGATGAAGACCAGCGGCTCGGCGTTGGCGGGCATCACTATTCGAGATTTTGAACCTGTTCCCGCAGCTTCTCGATTTCGGATTTGACTTCGAGAGCGAGCTGCGTGATTTCGAGGCCTTCGGATTCGGTGCCGGGAGTTTTGGAGAGAAGCGTGTTGGCTTCGCGCTGCATTTCTTGGAGGAGGAAGTCGAGTTTCTTGCCGATTTCGCCGCCTGCGGCGAGCAGCGATTCGAACTGCTTTACGTGGCTGCGGAGGCGGGCGATTTCTTCGGCGGTGTCGCTGCGCTCGGCGGCGATGGCAGCTTCTTGCGTCAGGCGACCCGCGTCGATGGGCACCGCGGCCAGCAATTCTTTCAGGCGCGCTTCGATGCGGCGGGTGTAAGCGGGGAGCGTGCGTTCGGCGAGAGGTTCGATTTTGGCGGCGAGTTCGCGGATATTGCGCAGGCGATTCGAGAGCTCTTCGCTGAGGATGTGGCCTTCGGATTTGCGCATTTCGTCGAGCTTGCTTAGAGCTTCAGCGAGGCAAGATTGCAGGACGGTCGCGAGTTGATCGTCTTCGCCTGCGGCCAGGCTCTCGGGAGGAGTAACGACTCCGGGGAGGCGGAGAATATTGGCGAGATCGGGCTCGGCGGTGAGGCCGAATTCTTTGCGCAGGCTTTGCGCGGCGGTGAGATAGGCGGCGGCGATTTCGCGATTGACGGCTACCGCGGCTGGACCGCTTGGATCGTAGTGCAAGATGACGTCCACGTGACCGCGGCGAAGATGCGCGCGGACGGCCTGGCGGATGCCATTTTCGAGCGACTCGAAGCCTTCGGGGGCTTTCACGTGAATATCGAGAAAGCGATGATTCACGCTGCGCAGCGTTACGCGGATGACGCGGCCGGATTCTTCGCGGCGGGCTTGCGCGTAGCCGGTCATGGATTTGAGGCCGGCGGATTTTGCGTCCGTTGATTTGGCTTCGGTAGATTTCATAGGGCTCATGCTGGCGGCGGAGTCGGGCATATTCACATTGGTCCTGGCGCGGGAGATGGCATATCGGCGTCTAGAAATTGCATTTCGTAGAGGCGCCTGTACGTGGCGCCGTTGGCTAGGAGTTCTTCGTGGGTGCCGAGCTCGCGGATGGTGCCGCCATCGAGGACGGCGATCATGTCGGCGCGGCGGATTGTCGAGAGACGATGGGCGATTACGAAAACGGTGCGGCCGGTCATTAAATTATTCAGGGCGCGCTGGACGAGGTGTTCGGATTCGGAGTCGAGTTCGGAGGTGGCTTCATCGAGGATGAGGATGGGCGCGTCTTTCAGAAGCGCGCGGGCAATCGCCAGGCGCTGGCGTTGGCCGCCGGAGAGGCGCTGGCCGCGATCGCCGATGCGGGTTTGGTAGCCTTGCGGCAATTGCGTGATGAAATCGTGGGCTAGCGCGGCTTTTGCTGCGGCTACTACGCGGGCTTCGGGTAGGTCTGGGCGGCCGTAGCAGAGATTGTTCCAGACGGTGTCGTTGAAGAGGATGGTTTCCTGGGTGACGATGGCCATTTGCTCGCGAAGGGAGCGGAGAGTTACTTCGCGGACGTCCGAGCCGTCGATCTGGAGACCGCCGGAGGTCGGAGCGTGGAATCTGGGAAGAAGATTGACGAGAGTGGTCTTGCCGGCGCCGCTTGAGCCGACGATGGCGACAACGCGGCCGGCGGGAACGGTGAGATTGATGTCGTGGAGGATTGTGGGGCCGCTATCGTAGGCGAAATTTAAATTTTCAAATTTCACTTCGCGGGAGAATGCGGGGAGAGCGGCCGCGCCGGGGGCTTCTGAGACTTCCTCGGGCAAGTCAAGGAATTGAAAGACGACGGTTGAGGCGCCGAAGGCTTGCTGGAAGAGTTGATAGATGCCGCCGAGGCGCTTAATCGGATCGTACGCTTTGAAAAGCGAGTAGATGAAGGCAATAAAAATGCCTTGGGTCATGCGGTCGTGCTTGATCTGATCGCGAGCGTAGAGGATGAGCAGAGAAAAGACGACGGCGCCGAGAACATCCATGATCGGGGAAGTTGCAACGTAGGCGCGCACCCAGCGCATATTTTCACGAAGCAGGTGGGCGGCGGCTTCGCGGAAGCGGCCGATCTCGAAGCGCTCCATACCGAACGCTTTCACGACACGATTGCCGGTAATAGTTTCCTGCAGAATGTGGCTTAGATCGGCGAGGCGCGAGCGGCTCTTTTCCGTCGAGCGGCGGATGCGACGGCCTAACTTCCCTACGGGCACGATAATGAGGGGGATGAAGATCGCGGACCCGAGCGCGAGCTTCCAATTGAGCATCAAAAGTACAAGGGTAAAGGCGATCAGAGAAAAGATCTGACGGAAAAAATCCGCGAGAAACTCCGAAAACGCGCTGCGAACCTGCTCGACGTCGTTTATTACGGCAGACATCAAGCGGCCGGCAGGATTGTGTTGGAAGAAGCCGATGGGCTGTTGGACGAGCTTGCTATAGACGCGGTTCCGCAGGTCGGTCACACCGGCGTGGCCGACGTATTGAATGGCGGTGCTGCCGAGGAACTCTGCAACAGCCTTTCCAACGAAAATGACCAGGAGCGAGATCGAGAAAATCGTCCAGACGTGGTGAATGGAGTGCGGAAAGAACGAGTTCAGGTAGATTATTCGGCCACTGGGAAGACGGATGAGCGGGAGAAGTTGCGAACTTGATTCCGGCTTCAGCACAACGTCGACGACCGGCCAGATCATAAGCGCGATCAAGCCTTCAGCGACGCCGAGAATAGCGAGCGAGAAGACGCCGGCCAGGAAACGGGCGAGATGAGGCCGCACGTATCCGAGCAGGCGCCGGACTTCGCTTGAGAAGGTCAATGATTCCCCGTTAGATAACGATACCACGCAAAGTAGAAACGCTAGGTTCGGAGTGCGGAAAAGTCAAGCGAGGGCGGCGGTGGTGGCTCGTGGCTTGATCTTGCATGAAGAGGCCCGGCTAAAGCGCGGGCCCTACGTGCTAGCAAATTGGGCTTTGCTACGACGCCGATTCGTGAATGTTGCGCGATTACAGTTCGTAAGATGCCGGTCTTAAAGGCCGGCGCTACATTAGAGGCTTGAGGCCTAGATCGCGGAGTAGGGCTTCGTCGTCGCTGGGTGCGGGATTTGGCGTGGTTAGGAGCGTTTCGCCGGTGAAGATTGAGTTGGCGCCTGCTACGAAGCAGAGGGTGGCGGCTTCGCGGGTTAGTTGCAGGCGGCCAGCGGCCAGGCGGACTCGGGATTTTGGCATTAGGATGCGGGCTGTGGCGATTGTGCGGACCATGATCAGTGGATCGAGATCGGGTTGGCTGGCTCGAGGCGTGCCTTCGGCGCGGACCAGCATGTTGATGGGGACGCTTTCTGGATGCGGCTTGAGTTGGACTAGTTGATGCAGCAGGCCTACGCGGTCTTCATCGGATTCGCCCATGCCTACTATGCCGCCGCAGCAGACAGTGATGCCGGCTTCGCGGACGGCAGCTAGAGTGCGCAGGCGCTCGTTGTAGGTGCGCGTGTGGATGATCTCGCCGTAGAACTCGGGCGAAGTGTCTAGATTGTGATTGTAGGCGGTGAGGCCGGCGCGCTTGAGAGCGCGAGCTTGATCGTCGGTGAGCATGCCTAGCGTGCAGCAGACTTCCATGCCTAGTTCGGCTACGCCGCTGACCATTTCGAGGACGGCTTGGAATTCGGGACCTTGCGGAGCGTCGCGCCAGGCGGCGCCCATGCAGAAGCGCGATGCGCCGTCGGCTTTGGCGCGGCGCGCTGCGGCTAGAACTTCCGGGACGTTCATCAAGTTTTCGCGGGCTACGCCGGTGGAATAGTGGGCGCTCTGCGGGCAATATTCGCAATCTTCGGGGCAGCCGCCGGTTTTGATGGAGAGCAAGCGGCACATTTGGATTTCGCCGGGCTTGTGGAAGGCGCGATGGACGGATTGCGCGCGGAAGAGAAGTTCGGTGAGCGGGAGTTCGTAGATGGCGCGGATTTCGGGGCGCGTCCAGTCGTGGCGGATTTCGTGCGGGAAAGAGGAGCCTTGAGATGGGACGGCGGCGGTTTGCATGGCGGCGTCAGGACTTGTCGACATCGCGGTGGATGACTTTCACAGTGTAGCCCTTTTTAGCCAGGGCGCGGCGAATCACTTCGGCCATCATCACTGAGCGATGGCGGCCGCCTGTGCAGCCGAAGGCGATGGTGAGATAGCTTTTTCCTTCGGCGATGTAGTGCGGGATGAGATAGGTCAGCAGGCCTTCGATTTTCTTCAGGAAGACTTTTGTTTGAGAGAAAGACCGAATATAGCGGGCTACGCGCGGATCTTTGCCGCTGAAGGGGCGGAGCTTGGGGACGAAATGGGGGTTGGGAAGAAAACGAACGTCGAAGACCAGATCGGCGTCGGTGGGAATGCCATGACGGAATCCGAAGCTCACTACTGAGACCACCAGAGGCTTGAGCTCGGGATTCTGGAATTGCTCGGCGACGATGTGCTGGAGTTCGTGAACGTTGAATTTGGTCGTATCAATGATTACGTCGGCGAGGCGGCGGATGGGGGCCATCTTGCGGCGCTCTTCGCGGATGCCTTCGCGGACGGGCAGATTGCGGCCGACGGGATGCGGGCGGCGGGTTTCACTGAAGCGGCGCATGAGAACGTCGTCGCTGGCCTCGACGAAAACGAGAGTGACGCGCGTTTCTTTGCTCAGCTTGCGAAAGATTTCCGGCAACTTCTCGAGCTGTTCGCCTTCGCGCACATCGATGCCCAGCGCGGCGCGTTCGATTTCGCCGCTGCCTTGCACGTAGAGTTCGCTGAAAGTGGGGATGAAAGAAACCGGGAGATTATCGACGCAATAGTAGCCGAGATCTTCGAGAGTATTGAGGACGGAGCCTTTGCCCGAGCCGGAAAGCCCGGTGACGATGACCAGTTGGCGCGAATCGCGCGAAGTCGCGTGACGCGTCACGGTGAGCTGGGTTACTCCTTTACGCGCCGGCGATGCGTGCTGGGGATGCGCAAATCTTCGCGGTACTTGGCCACGGTGCGCCGGGTCACCTGGATGCCTTCGTCCTGCAGGCGCTTGGTAATTTGATCGTCGGTGAGCGGGTGGGTCGCGTCTTCGTCTTCGATCATCTTTTTGACGCGGCGCTTCAGGGAGAGCAGCGACATCTCGCTGCCTTGGGGCCCGTTCACGGATTCGGAGAAAAATTCCCGGAGTTCTTTTACGCCCTGCGGCATGTGGGCGTATTTATTGGCCACGGCGCGGCTGACGGTGGAAGGATGGACGCCGACTTCTTCGGCGACTTCTTTGATCATCATGGGCTTCAGATGATCGGGACCGTAATCGAGATAATCTTTTTGGCGGCGGAGTATGGATTGGCAGACGCGCAGGATGGTGTGTTTGCGCTGCTCGATATTTTTCATTAGCTGGATGGCGGCGGTGAAGCGTTCTTTGACGTAATTGCGGACGTCGCGATCGGCGGCGTCGCGGGCCAGCAGGCGGCGGTAAATCGGGCTGAGGCGCAATTGCGGCAAATCATCGTCGTTCATGATGGCCTGCCATTCGCCTTCCACTTTGACGAATTGCACGTCGGGCTCGACCAGGCGCGGCTCGATTTTGTTGTAGCGCAGGCCGGGCTTGGGATCGAGGCGCTTGATGGTGTCAATGGCGCGCTTGACGAGCTCGGGAGGACGATTGACGGCGCGCGCCAATTCCTTGAGCTGATTATTTTGCAGGAGCTTGAGATGTTCGGTGATGATTTGCTTGGCGAGCTGGTTCTGCGGATCGATGACTTTCAATTGCAGCAGCAGACATTCGGGTAAATCGCGCGCGCCCACGCCCGGCGGATCGAATTCCTGGACCATGGTGAGGGCTTCCTCGACGTCGTCCATGGTGTAATTGCCCGACTGCGCCAGTTCCTCGAGCGTGGTGGTCAGATAGCCGTTCTCGTCGAGGTTTCCTACGATGTCGCCGGCAATCTTGCGGACCACTTCGCTCGAGATGCTTACGCTGAGCTGCCAGGCTAGATGATCGGTGAGGCTCGAAGGCGACGACAGGAACTTGTCGAATGAGGGGCGCTCGATTTCTTCGTGCTCACCAGTCTTTGCGGCGCCGGTGTCCAAGTATTGCGTATAGAAAGATCCGAAATCGAATTCGTCGAAGGGGTTTGATTCTTCGGCTTTATTTTCGGGGACTTTTTCGGTTTCGGCTTTGAGGAAGGCTTCGTCGGTGTAGCTTTCGGCTATGACGCCATCCTCGCCGAGCTCTTCGAGGACCGGATTGGCCATGATCTCCTGATTGATCATTTCGCGCAGCTCGAGGCGGTTGAGCGCGAGAACGCTCACCATCTGGACCAGCCCCGGCGTCAGAATTTGCTTCTGCGCGACGCGGAGATTAAGTTTTGGTTGAAGCCAGTTCATTGGTGTCTGTTCGTGATAAAACCCAAAGCCAAACCGGGCCGGTGGTGAACCCCGGCCCCTACTAAGAAAATGCAGATCCTTCGCTTCGCTCAGGATTACAGCTAAAAGCTAACGGCGCCAGAAAACGTCATCAACCGCCTTAATTCAGGCGGAAACCTTCGCCGAGATAGACGCGGCGGACTTCGGCGTCACCACTTAGTTCCGCTGGCGTGCCGGCGCGGAAAATCTTGCCGTTATTGATGATATACGCGCGGTCGGTCACAGCGAGCGTCTCTCTTACGTTGTGGTCCGTAACCAGCACCCCGATACCGGCGGTGGAAAGATCGTCGATGATTTTTTGTAGGTCCACGACGGTCAGGGGGTCAATGCCCGAAAACGGCTCGTCGAGCAGGACGAAGGAGGGCGATAGGACCAGGGAGCGGGCGATTTCGAGCCGCCGCCTTTCGCCGCCCGACAGAACGTGCGCCGGGCTATTCCGGACTCCTTCGAGGCCCATTTGCGCCAAAAGCTCCTCCACGCGGTCCCGCCGCTGTTCGGGCGTAACCGGCAAGGTCTCCAGCACCG
Source organism: uncultured Acidobacteriota bacterium (assembly GCA_963812645.1). GTDB lineage: Bacteria > Acidobacteriota > Terriglobia > Acidiferrales > UBA7541 > Palsa-147. The sequence continues at coordinate 784,619 of CAWEVU010000004.1, read as the reverse complement.
CCATGAGGTTCTCTTCGGCGGTCAGTTTGCGGAAGACAGAAGGTTCCTGGGGCAGGTAGCTGATGCCACTGCGAGCCCGGAGGTACATGGGGAGGTCAGTGATGTCCTCGCCGTCGAGGAGAACACGCCCGAGGTCCGGACGGGCCAAGCCGACGAGGATGTAAAAAGTCGTCGTCTTGCCTGCGCCGTTCGGTCCGAGCAGCCCAACTACTTCGCCCTGTTGAATCTCCAAACTGACATCGTCAACGACTTTCCGCCCTCGGTACGACTTACTTAAATCGGCGGCCTGGAGTTTCAACATGCCGGTTCATTTCTCAACCCGGTGTTTGGTCAGCGTGCGCGAACCCGCGTCAGAATCAATCAAAATCGTATCACTGGCCCGGAAGAAGGTCAAACTGCGGCCCGTGGTGGTGTCATTTGACCCATCGGTGAGGGTGGGTTGGCCGCCGGAGAGGACGAATTTTTCGTCGGCGGCGGTGTAGTCGGCGCGCTCGGAGGTGCCGATGCGATCTTTTTCGCGGACTTTGACGTTGCCGAGGGCGATGGCGTGATCGAGTTGGCGGCCTGTCTGGCTTCCGGCAAAGCGACTCGAGGTCTTGGATGGCGACGCAGTTGCTGAGGCGGGTGCGGCTTCGGCCGGCGTCAGGTAGAGATCAAGCGTGCGGGATTGCAGGGATTCGTTGGGGGAATCGGCGTGCACGCCGTCTTCCAAATGGGCGCGGCCCTGGCTGCTCCAGTAGGTCATTACCGGGGCGCGCGCTTTCCAGAGGACGGGCGCAGCTGGTTTTTCACCGGCGGCTGCGGCACCGGGCGCAGGTGCTTGCGGGAAAACCGCAACGACGTTGCCGCCGGCTTCGATGCGTTGTTGCTCTCGCCATAGCTCGATCGTTTCGGCGACTACGACTGAATCGCCTTGCCACATGCGAGCGTGGCCGGTGTAGACGAGATGGCCTTCTTTGCCGGAACCGGTGAGATTGTCGGAGGAAATATGCGCCGGACCGGGCCCGATGCTGGGATTCGCGGATTGAGGTGACGGCGTGGCGAGGTACGTGGTGCGCACGCCGCCGGTGGCGGAGATGGCGCCCGTGTCTTGTTGGATTTCGATTTTCGCGGCGGCGGTGCGCGTTTCGGCGTCGGCTACCGCGGGGGCGCCGGTCAAAGTAATTGCACTCGATGACTTGAGCATGGTGGCGTGGCGGGCGTCGGCAGTGCGATCGGCTTGCGTGAAGTGAACATTTTCATCGAGATCGATCGTGTCCCAATCGCCGCCTTTGGCGAATGAGGCGATCATTTTGCGCGCGGCGGTCTTTTGCGGGGAGGCGCCGCCGAATTGGCGCTCGATCTCGACGCCGGAATCGCCGTAGAGTTTTCTCATGCGATTGGCGGCATCGAATTCGCCGCGGGCTTTTGTGGTTCGAAGCGTGGTGGCGGTTCCGTCGGCGGCGGTGAGCTTCATCGAAGCGGGGGCCAGCGTCGTGGCCGCTTCAATGCGGCGTTGCGAGCGGCGGGCTCCCGGAGCAAAGCGCATCTCCATCGCGGCGGTTTCGATCTGTTGCGAGCCGGTGGTCGCCATAGTGACGATGTTTACGGGATTGCCGGTCAGTTTCATGTTCAGCGGCTGATTGTTCTTCGGCTCCATGGCGACTTGCGCTTGTTGCGCGGAGAATTCGTCATTGCCTTTCGGGCCGCTCTTTGTACCGCGGATGTTTCCTGTGGCTGAGATGCTTTCGATCCATCCGGCAGGGTTGAGTTGCGCGTCGAATGCATCGGCGGTTATGACGCCGGATTCCGGGCCATCGTTGGTGCGCAGCTCGGGCCGGCCGCGGGCGCGCGCGCGGCGGGTGTGCAGGTCTTTGTCGAGTTCGAGTTCCATTTCCTGCGCAACCATCTCGCGAGTGCCCTGACGCGCGTGGGCCGGGCCTTCTAGGCGGGCCGTGTGGGAATTGCGGTCGTAGTCGAGGCGGCTGCCGCTTATATTTGTGGGAATACCCGCGGGACTGTGTGCGGGGCGGATTTGGGCTTCGACGTTGTGCTCTAGGCGTAGAAGGCCGGGCTTGGATTTGTAGGTTAGACCGGTGGCGCGGCCGTCGCCATTCGGGAAGTGGAAGACTACGAGGGCGGCGGTGGAGGCTTCTCCGGAGTCGCGATCGAAAGTTACGTCGCTGGTTTCGACGTGAATGGCGCGTTCGTTCGGGCGATGATCGGGCGAGTCAGCCGATTCGATTTCCATTTGTGCGGGGCCTTCGCAGCGGATACCGCCTGAGCCGGTTTGGTAGGTGCATTTATTTGTGTGCAGAGTGTCGTTGCGGCTGGAATCGCGGCCGTAGGCGATGATGGTGACGTCTTCTAGTTCGCTGGCGTCTTGATCTTTGAATTGCGTGGCGCGCGAGGCTTTTACGGTGTAGATGGTGCGTTCCTGCTCGACTTTTGAAAAACTGAACTCAGCGGATTCCTGTTGAATCGTGGAGGCCACGGCTTTCGGGGCTTCGCGTTGTGCGCGAGCCATGCGGGCTGATCGGGCGATGAAGACAGCCACGACCGTTGCTGCAATCAAGAAGGCGATTGCGGCGGCCCAGCGTGCGTAGCGTGCGGCTTGGGCGTTGCGCATTTCGAATCGTCCCTGTAACAGTTAGAAGCCGAGTATAGGCGAGTGGTTTTCGCGACACAATGCGACGCGCTTACGCGATGTCAGGCAGTTATCTTTGATAAACTAATCAGGTCGTACAATTGGCCTTCTTAGGGACTTATCGAGTGGTTGGGAAAGGCCGAAGCGCAATGTGAAGCGTCATGCAAATTGTATTCGCCGTGCTCTGCGGGCTCTGCGTCGCGATTTCTTCATCCGCTCAAAATGCCCAATCACCCGAAGCACCGGGAAGTGGATCGAGCACCTCGAAGCCCAAGGCCAAAAAAGTCTGGACTAACGACGACTTACCGTCAGTTCACGCGAGTGCGTCTGGTGGCAGCAATTCCGGGTCGAACCGTCCACCCAGTTCCATCTCGCATGGCGCGACTATCACCAGCCCACAAAACGGGCAAATCGTCCATCCCGGCGAGATCATTCACATTGAAGTTGTGCTTGATTCAGGTACCACCGCGATCAAAGGCGCGATTTTTTCTCCCCTAGGAAACTCCCGCGAAATCCGGGAAGGACCGCCCTACTCGTTCACCTTTGCTGTTCCCGAGAAAGCTTCGGGCGACCGACTTATCGGTTTCCAGCAATTGAGTTTCTTGGGCCATGCCGGCAAAGGTAAGGATGCGGAAACCGCGAGTATCACTGTCGATGTCGAAGAAGCTGAGCTACCGCTCTCCATCTCCGCGTCAGGCGGCGATCACTTGAGCTTTTTCAAGGCTGGCGAGGATCAACAAATCGAAATCTATGCCAAGTTCCCAGATGGACGGGCGTTCAATGTCAGCGGCTCTTCCTATCTGTCGTTTTCATCGGAGAATCCGGCGGTGGCACTCGTGGGAGGCGACGGTACTGTCGCCTCGGCGGGCCCGGGCCAGACGCGCATTATCGCGGCGTACGCGCTGGGTTCGTTTCGACAACTCTTGTATATCCCGGTTGTTGTCCAGGCAGGCGTCGCCCGGGTCGTCAAACCCACCACGCTGTTTGCTGGAGCGCCCGCCTACGGCCTCAATGCTTTTCCACCAACTTTCGATTTCGGCGACGTTGCAACTCGCACGACCAGCGCGCCGATCAAAATCATGGTCTCAAATCAATCCCGCGAGGACATACATATCTTCGCGCTCGAACCACGCGGATTCTGGCCGAGCTCCGAAAACTGCTCGAATACCACTCTTCCGCCGGGCGGTTGGTGCACGATCACCGTCGCGTTCACTCCTGTGAGCCGCGGTCCTTTTCACGGGTGGATTTTCATCCCTAACAATCAGAGCGGGAGCTTGGCTGTGCCCCTCATCGGCAGAGGGATCTGATCCGATCGGCGCATTTAGTTTGCGGGTCGCCCCGGCCTTGAGTTCGGCCTTCTCAAATTTTCGGTCGGAAGAGCCGGCGGGGACGCCAGCGGTACAGGAGCGGGGCGTTCACGGCGCGATGTGGGGGCGTTTTTTTATTGGGGCGTTGGCAAGACAAACCTTCGGAATTTAAGTGTCTCCGATAAGGGCGCAGCCAGCCGACGCTCATACGACGTCGGGCGAATTATCGCTGCACAATGTGGCCGGAGATAATTCGCGACGGGTGGATTGTGGTGCGATCTTGCACGAAGAGGCCCGGCATAAAGCGCGGGCCCTACGGTCGGAGGGGCCACGTGGTCACGCGGCGGTCATTACTAGGATTTCGTGGGAATCGCCTAGGTCGCGGGCTGCTGGGGTTACGATTGTTTTTGGGCCGATGAAGATTTTTTGCTGCTTGGTCATGGCTACGCGGATGTCGTTTTCGCTTACGAATTCCATGATTTTGATTTCTGGAGCTGGCGGCTTCGCGATTGGCGGCTTATCTGCGTCCGATTTCGCTGCTGCGCTAGAAGATGTTTCTGCTGATTTGGCAGATGGCGACGGTGGTGGCGCGGTGCCTCCAACCGAGCTGGCTGCGTGCGCGGCAACCGCGGCTGCGGCGACTTCGGCGGGAGTCGGTTGATTCTTGCTGGCCGGATTTGCTGCTTCGGTTTTTGCTGCTGAGCCGCGCTGGATTCCGCGGGCGGTGAAGACTTGCTCGACGATCTTGGCGATGGTCTGACGATCCGGGACGATTGTTGCAGCGGCGGGTGCTGGCGTCGCTGCCGGGATTTCGGAAGGCGCAATTGGTTTTGGTTCGGGCGAGGCTTTCGCTGATGCGGCTAAAGCTGCCGGCATCGACGCGCTGCTGCCCGCTAGCCGCTGATCAGCTGGAATTGTTCGGTGTTCAACCGGGCGAGATTCCCACGCGATGCGCTTCAGATTCATCAAGTGACGTGGGCCGATATTGTCGGAGGTGATGTTGCCGCCCGCCGAGCCGCATCCGAGCGTCATCGCGGGAAAGAGATTCGTCGAATAGCCGACTGAACCGTGGACGGCTGAGGTATTCACGCATACGCGTGAGGCGGGCACCTTTTCGCCGTACTCGCGCGCGGCGGCTTCGTTCTGCGTGTGGATCGACGCGGTGTGGCCTGCGCCGCCGAACCGGAGAAGCTTTTGACAGATCTCGATGGCACCGGCAAAAGTTGCAGCCGAATAGAATGCGAGGATGGGCGAAAGTTTCTCCGCCGAGAGAGGATATTCGCGACCGACGCCTTCGAGCCGCGCGATTAGCACCCGCGTGTTTGCCGGGACTTTGATGCCTGCCAGCTCAGCGAGAACCGTGGCATGCTTGCCGACAACTTTCGCGTCGGGAACATGGCCGTGGCGAAAGACGAGCTCGCCCAACTTGCGAATGTCATCTTCAGAAAGAAAATACGCGCCTTGATTGCGACATTCTTCGAGGACTTTGTCGCGGATGGCGTCTTCGGTGACGATGGCCTGCTCGGATGAACAGATCGTGCCGTAGTCGAACGTCTTGCCGGCGAAAATATCGGCGACGGCCTTCTTTATATTTGCAGTGCGCTCGATCATCGCCGGTACGTTGCCCGGACCTACGCCGTAGGCCGGCTTACCTGAGCTATAAGCTGCGCGGACCAGGCCCGTGCCGCCTGTGGCTAGAATTACGCCGGTCATCCGATGTTTCATCAACTCTTGCGTGCCCTGCATCGTGGAGTGATTGAGGCAGACGATGATGCCTTCGGGAGCGCCGGCTTTCAGGGCGGCGCGCTCGAGGACGCTGGCCGTTTCGCAGATGCAGCGCATGGCGCTGGGGTGCGGGCTGAGGACGATGGCGTTGCGCGATTTCAAAGAGATGAGCGTCTTGTAGATTGCGGTGGAAGTTGGGTTCGTTACCGGAATAACGGCGGCGACTACGCCGAACGGCTCCGGGACTTCGGCGATGGCTTTCTCGCGATCCTCGCGCACGATGCCGACGGTTTTCATTCCGCGGATGGCGCGATGCACATCCACGGAGGCCAAGCGGTTCTTCGCCGTCTTATCCGTCACGTTGCCGTAGCCGGTCTCTTCGACGGCTACGCGCGCGAGTTGTTCGCCGGCTTCGGTGGCCGCCGCGGCGCATGCGTCGACGATGGCGTCCACTTCGGCTTGGGAAAATTCGGCGAATCGTTGCTGCGCTTGGTGGGCCCGCTCGACGGCGGCGCGGGCTTCCTGGATGGAGATGAGGTCGGTATCGTGCAAACTCAAAAGGCCAAACCTCGCAGGGCTTCGAGAGAATTATTTCTTGGCACCGGAATGCGAGCCGCCCGGCAGAATCTGTTCGACATGCTCGTGCGGACGCGGAATCACGTGAACGGCCACGAGCTCTCCGACGCGGCGCGCGGCGGCTGCTCCGGCATCAGTGGCGGCTTTCACGGCGCCGACGTCGCCGCGGACCATTACGGTGACATAGCCCGAGCCGATGTATTCTTTGCCGATCAGCACTACGTTGGCCGCCTTGACCATCGCGTCGGCGGCTTCGATCGAGCCGATCAGGCCCTTGGTCTCGATCATTCCCAGCGCATCATTGGCCATTCGTCCTCACTCGCTCGCGCACCGATCCTGAATCGCGCTGACTGCAGGGCGGGAAATCAATGTGACGCTCGCCCGGAAAACTTGAGCTTATCTTATATGGAATCCAGCGCAGCCTAGCACGCTCGCCTAGTCGAATCAAGGAGATGAGGAAAACGGTGGCGGGTTAATCGACGATAACGCGGTGAATTGCCAACAAGTTTAGTATTTTCGCTAGCCGATAGGATTCCAATTACCGCACTAATACCACTTGACCCCGGACGTTTTCAACGGATCGTCTTGCGCGATTCTCAGTTCCTGCAAGCTGCCACCTTGCACGCGCAAATACCAAGCTTTCACGGCGGGGAACGCTAATTTTGCTGCGGCCCGTGGTGACAATATGCGCGATTTGCGATCGACTAGGGCGACTCCAGAAGCGTGATCCCACTTCTCATTGTAAATCGCAGAGATTACGTATAAGGCGTCGAGTTCGATAGTCGCCCGGGGAAAGAATTGCGACACGTCCATCCTGGTGGCTCCCGAGAACTTTCCCAGCCTCCGGTCTCCTTCGAGGCTGAGGAGGCAGGCGATTCCTGCCAGTGACTCTGCCTCAGAGAGATGCTCTACGTCGGGACGATTTGTACTGCTTCGTGCCTGAGGGTCGACCATGGCTCGCCAACGCTCGCAGCTTGGCTTGCTATCCGTGAGTGCAACTCCGGCTCTTGATCGAGGTGCTGCGCATGGTGCAAGAGCAAATAAACTCGAAATCAAGATAAGAGTGAAAGTCCGACGCACATCGCCTCCTGAATCAAGGGTCGTCCTTCGTGGTCGACAATCGTACACGATCAACGACAAAAACTCAGAGTGTTGCTATCTCGGGGAGTCCGCGCACGTTCGGGGATTTCATGCTGCATGTTGCTCGTCGGAGGGCGCAGCAAGCGGCGCCCCTACGGAAGAAAAGGCGACGGCAAGTGCAAACGCATATCCCTCACCATGAACGGCGGGTTCGGGATGACACGATACGTTTTTGTGCTCTCGTCCGCGAATTAGTGACCGAGGAACTTCTCGAGCTTTTCTACTTCGGCCTCGGCTTGCTTCATGTAGGTCTGGGCGCGGTCTGGATTTTGCGCGTCGAGGGCTTGCTGGGCTTTGGTGACGTCATTGTCCATGCGGGCTTCGGCGGCGACCATATCTCCGCGGAGGCCCAGTCCTTGCGCGGACATTGAGCTTTTCAGCGTGCCGAGGCTGGCTTTTACCGAGGCCACGCGGCCGTTCAACTGATCCATTTGGTGCTCGGCTTGGGCTAGAGCTTGGGCGCGGGCTTCGGCTACGGCTCTTGCTTGAGCTTCGGCTTGCGCTTGTGCGTCTGCCGCAGCCTGAGCCGCTGCGGCTGCTGCTGCGTCCTGTGCCTGCTTGCGCTTGGCTGCTGCTGCGGCTTTGGCCTCTGCGGCTGGATCAGTCGCAGGCGACGCCGCCGCGTTTCCGCTTGCCGAATCCGGGGATGCATTCGCTGGAGTAGAGACTGGCTTAGCCTGCACGGGTGCGGCCGGGCCTTGATCCGAGTTTTGCGGAAGCGCGGATTGTTGCCCGCTGGCTCGCGCCTTCAAGTAGCGGGGGACGGCAAATCCCGCGGCGACGAGGACTACGAGGACGATCACCGCGCCGAGCGTGATGTAAAGGCCGCGATGGCTGCTTGCTTGCGCCGCGACGACTGCGGTCGGCGGCATTTGATTCGCCGTCGGCTGCAGCACTGGCTGTGTCGGAACTCTTGGAGGAGCGGCGCTTGTTCCCGGCTGAGCTACTGCAGGCGCCGGCGTCCATGCCGGAGGCGTGATTTGCGTCATCAATGGCGTGGCCGCTTGCTGGCCCGTGCCCAGACTCTGTCGCACGCTGGCGAGCGCGGCGCGGAAGGCATCCGCGGTCTGGAAGCGCATGGCCGGGTCCTTCGACATCGCCATCAGGATCATGTCGTTCAATCCCTGCGGCAGATCGGGGCGCAGCTCGATGGGCCGCTTCGCCGTTTCCTTCATGTGCGCGGCCATGATGGCGAAATCGCTGTCGCGCTTGAAGGGCTGCTTGCCGGTGACGATTTCATAGAGCGAGATGCCGAGGGAGTAGATGTCCGAGCGCGCGTCCACGGCGCCGCCTTGAATTTGCTCGGGCGGCATGTAATTGAGCGAACCGAGGGCGGTGCCGGTGACGGTGAGGCTTTGATCGTTGTCGGAGCGCGCGATGCCGAAGTCCATGAGCTTCAGGAGGCCTTGGGGCGTGATCATCATGTTCGACGGCTTGACGTCGCGATGGATGATGTTCTGGTGGTGCGCGTAGCTCAGGGCCGCGAGCGCATCGTCCATATACTTTAGCGCGTCCGCTACCGGAACCGGGCCATCCTCGATGAGCGCCGCGAGCGTTTCGCCTTCGACATATTCCATGATCATGACGAGTTGATTTTCGGCGGTGAAGGCGGTGCGGAGGGCGGCGATATTGGGATGATTGAGGCTCGCCAGCACTTTGATTTCTCGTAGAAAACGATCGGCGAGGTCTTTTTGGCCGGCGAGGTCGGGGAGAAGGACTTTCATGGCCTCGACGCGGTCCGAGATTACGTTGCGGACTTTGTACACCTTGCCCATGCCGCCCTTGCCGAGTTCACCGAGAATTTCGTAATCGCCGATGCGCTTGCCGACCGTCTCGTCGCTCATGTCAGCTCCTATGAACTAGAAGTGCGTCCTCGGAAGCCGGAGGTACACCCGCGCCGCGAGGTTCGCTGCTATGTATGGGCAGCATTTTACTCCCGTTGTGTGGAATCGCTGATTGGAATTAAATCTGGGCGCCAGAAGTTCCAGGACGGCATTCGGGCGCGTAAATCAGCATGTTCCTTGGAATTAAATAAAATGCAGATCCTTCATCCGCCTAGGCGGATTCAGGATGACACCGAGGGGGAGATTCAGGCGGTGGGAAGGATGCCGACGGTGGCGGCGGCGACGGCATCGCGCGTGGAGTTCTTCACGTGGTACATCGCTTCGTCGGCCAGATGCAGCAGATCGGCCTTCGTCTTCGAATCGCCCGGATAGGATGCGACGCCCACGCTTGAAGTGATCTGCACTTGCAGGCCGGCGCTCTGCAGCCACACCGATTCGCGGATGCGTTTGTGCAGGCGATGCGCCACTCGAATAGCATTTTCTTTGGAAGTCTGCGGCAGCAGCACGACGAATTCGTCGCCGCCGTAACGGAACGCCATATCAATCTGGCGGCAACTGCTCTTGATCATTTCTCCGACTTCGCCGAGCAGGCGCGAGCCCATCAGATGGCCGTGAGTATCGTTCACGGCTTTGAAATGATCGAGGTCGATGAACAGCAGCGAAAATTCGAAGGCATAGCGATTCGAGCGGTAGATTTCTGTGTCGAGAATGAAATTCAAGTGCCGAGCGTTATAGAGGCAGGTGCAATCGTCCTTGATGGTCAGCTCGTGAATGCGATGGACGTGGCGCGCGTTCTCGATGGCAATCGCGGCGTAATCCGCCAGCGCTTCGAGCAGCGCCAGATCCCGCGGACTGAATCCTTCCTCGCCGACGCAATTGATCAGCTCGATGACTCCGAGGCACTGGTCGCGAAAACGCACCGGCACGGCGACGATCGAGCGCGTCTCCATCTTGGTTTTTTCGTCCACCTTGGCGAAGAAGCGCGAATCCTTGCTGGTGTCCGGCACGACAATTACTTCGCCGCTCTGCGCCACCCAGCCGGCAATTCCCTGCCCGACTTTGATGCGCACGTCGCGCAGCGCTTCGGCGCCCGAGCCGGTGGCGATCTGGAAGTAGAGTTCGTTCTTCTCCTGATCCATCAGCAGCAGCGACCAGGTGTCCGGGCGGAGAAATTCATTGATCTTCTCCATGATGGTGCGCAGGACCTGATCGAGCTGCAGCGAAGAGGTGAGCGCCTTGCCCAACTCGTGGAAAATCGAGACTTCGGTGGCGTTCGGGAGTTCGACCTCGCCTCCCGGATTCCGCCGGCGCTCGATGCCGCTGAAAGTTTTCGACTCGCTCACAATTCGCACACTACGACAGAGAATAGAAAGCCCTGAAGCGAAGGGCGTTTCGGCTAGACTTTGTCATTATAGAGAAGCCGTTGTAACTCCTGCAACGCCAACGCGCGGCTGCTTGTTGAAAAGACTACATTCAGCGCGCCGCTAGGCAGCCACCCTGTCCTTACGGACAGTCCCGCTGCCGTCCCGATTCCCTACCGGCTGCGCATTGACACGCCCCCGCCGCGCGCCTATATTTTCTCAAGAGAATCTATTCGACCGGATGCCACCTACACCTTTCGGCGAGCGCCTGAAACGCGAGCGTGAGTTAAGAGGTGTTTCCCTCGACGAAGTATCCGGCGCTACCCGCATCAATACGAAATATCTCGAAGCGCTTGAAACCGAGCAGTGGGATCAGCTTCCCGGTGGCGTTTTCAATCGCGGCTTTATTCGCACCATTGCGCGCTATCTGGGCATCAATGAAGACGGCATGATCTCGGAATATGCCCTGGTAACCAAAGATCACCCTACGGTCAATGTTTGGGTCCAGGACCTGGAAAAGCCACCGCGCCCATGGCTTCCTGCTGCGGTCATCGTTTTCGTCATTGCGCTCATCGCTGTCAGCGGATGGATTGCGTCGAAGCGTTGGGGCACCGTCGCGCACGGTGATACGAAGGACCAACACGTTCCACTCATCGCTCCCGTGTTAGCTGAACCGCCTTCTTCGGCGCAAGTTGATCCTTCTCCAGCAGCCGCGCCGGCGGCGCTTCCTGCCGCCAATGTGCCAGTCGAGGACACTGCCGCACCTGCAGCATCTAGTGCGGCGCCCGAACCCGATTCTGCAGCGGCCTCCGTGGTGCCCGCTGCAGACGCGCTCGCGCCGCACTCGGACAAGCTCGAGCTGCGCGTCGAGGCAGGCAGGAAAGCGCGCGTCCGCGTCGTGGCCGACGGCCACCTGCTTTACGCTGGATCGATTGCCGCGGGCGAGACGCGAAATTATTCCGCGCGCGAAGCTTTCAAAATTTCCGCCAGCGATTCCTCCGCCGTTTTTCTGGAATTGAATGGAAAGACCATGGCGCCGATCGGAACGCCCGGACGCCCTGGTCGCGCTACACTTACTCGCAAAGATCTCCGCGACAGCCCCGGAGGATCGCATTAGCACTGCTGCCGGCGATGATGTTCGCGCGGAAATACGCGCCAACCGCGCCCGCAAAGAGCGCAAGCTTGCCGTGTGCTCGGGTAGTCTCTCCCTATCGCCCGAAGACCGCGCTGAATTAATGGTGATCCTAACCGAGGATTCCGATGGCGATATTGCCGAGCGCGCCGCGCTTGCCGTCACGGGCATAACCCCGCAGATTTTTGTTTCCGCAGTCGGCCGGCCGGACACCGACGAACGCCTCTTCGATTACTGCTCTTCCGAAATCGCCGAACAGGCCGGCATCGCCGATGCGCTAGCGAAGAATCCGAAATGCCCAAAGGATCTGGTGGCGCGCGCGGCGCAGTATCTGACCTCGTCGGGAGTCCAGGCGATTCTCGACGATCTCCACGGGCTTTCGCTTTCATTGGAACTGGCGGAGGCGCTCGCGAGCTGCCCGCACGCGACGGCCGAGCAGCGCGAGTTGATTGCGGAATTGAATTCGGGAGTGCCGGAAGCAAAAGCTGTTGAAGACGCGCTCAAGCACGCCGATATCGACGCCAACCGGCGGCGGACGCTGATCCAGAAAATTTCCGGAATGAACGTAGTGCAGAGAATCCAGTTGGCCATCAAAGGGCCTCGCGAAGCCCGCACGGCCCTGATCCGCGATTCCAATAAAATTATTCAGCGCGCCGTGCTGCAGTCGCCGCGGCTGACTGATCCCGACGTGGAAAACTTCGCGGCCCAGACCAATCTCAGCATTGATGTGCTGCGCCTGATTTCCATGAATCGCAGCTTCATGAAGAACTACGTCATCGTGAAGAATCTGGCCAACAATCCGAAGACGCCGCTCGATATTTCTCTCCGATTGCTCGTCCGGTTGACGCCGAACGATTTGAAGCACCTTGGTGCCAACAAAAATGTCCCAGAAACATTGCGCACTTCGGCCGTGAAGCTTATCAAAGCACGCTCCGCGAAAGCCGCCGACCACGAATGAAACCGGCGGCGATACGTTCTTAATCGATTGGCAGGGCGCAATTCAGTTGGTTGGAGTCGTCCGCAATATTCCTTGCAGCACCTTCACGTCGCCATCGACTGCGCCGATCTGCAGACCGAGAATCTTGGCGATCATCGGATAGACGTTGACGTTCTCAAACGGCGCTCCAGTCGTGCCGCGCCTGATGTCGGGTCCTTCAGCGTAGAAGATCGCGCGCATGGATTTCATGCGGTACGGGTCGAAGCCATGATCGCCCTTGATCGTCGCCATGTCGGGCTTTCCACTGGCTCGTGCCCGAATTAAATACGGACCCGTCTCAAGTACGATCGGATCTCCTGCGCGGGCGGTGCCGTCGAAATGCAGTTCGTGCGGGAAATTATTGCGGCGATAAACTTCGAATTTGTCGCTTGCACCGCGCAGTTTTTCGTAAGCCGTCTCCGCGGCGGCCTCGTTTTTTGGATAGAGAAACGGGCCGTCGGTTTCGAAATCCGAAAGATCGGCGTAACGATCGAGATCGATCCAATCACCCTGAACGTTTTCCATGCCATGATCTGCAACCACGATGAGATCGATCGGCAGGTGAAGCGCGTCCAATTTTGTTTCGAGCGTGCCCGCGATGCCGTCCAAATAGCGCGCTGCTTCGGCCGTCTGCGGGCTGTCGGGGCCGTTGACATGCCCGGCATGGTCGGTATTCGAGAAATACAGCGTGATGAAGTGCGGCCGCTTGTCCGGCGGAAGTTTCAGCCACGCGATCACTTGTTCGATTCTTGAATTATCCGGAAAACTGTTGTCGAAACGCAGGTAGTACGTGGGCCGTTCGCCCGCGATCTCCGCTTCCGAGCCGGGCCAGAAGAAACACGCGCTGCGCATGCCCTGCTGCTCCGCAAGCGACCATAGCGGAACGCCGCCATGCCAACTGCCGTCCAGATTCGTCTTTGCGTCGCCGGAGGCGTAGTGCTGTTTTCGCTCCGGATCATAAAAGTGATTCGCCACGATGCCGTGATGTTCGGGGTAGAGACCGGTTACGATCGTGTAGTGATTTGGAAATGTGATCGAGGGATAGGCCGGGATCATTCCTTCGGGAGCGCTGGCGCCGCGCGCGCCAATGGCTTCGAGATGTGTCGCGCCGTAGAGTTTCGGATAGTCGTAGCGGTAGCCGTCGAACGAGACGAGCACGACGTATGGCTTTGCCTGTTGCGCGGCGGCGTTCGGGCCGTGCTCGACGGTGATGACCGGAGCGATGGGTTGAGGATGGCTGCAGCTACGCGCCGCGAATAGCAATAGAACGGCGGCGAATAATGCGCGGGCTGTTCCGGCGGGGCTAGTTTTCATAGGAGCCTTTCGGTGTTCGGACTGCTTTGCAGCGTCGCGTGGTCGTGGCGAGATTTTTCGTTAATTTCCAGAGGGAGCGGCCAACGAGGCCAGAATCTTCTTCTGATACTCCTTCGCCTTTTGAAGAATCTCGTCTTCGTTTAGGGTGAGCATCCTGCGTTCGTCCATCACCACGCGGCCGCCGATTACGACTGTGCGCACATCTGTTGCCTTTAGGGCGAAAACGATTTCGGAGTAGACGCTGTACATCGGCGTTGCATGTGGCGCGCTTACGTCAACGATGATTAGGTCGGCCTTCTTCCCAGCTTCGAGCGAGCCGATTTGTTTTTCGAGATGCAGAGCGCGGGCACCGTCAATTGTGGCCATCTCTACGACCTGTTGAGCCGGCAGGGCGCGCGGATCCATGCGCGAAATCTTTTGCAGCTTGGCGGCGAGGTCCATTTCTTCGAATAAATCTTGATTGTTATTGCTGGCGGCGCCGTCCGTCGCGAGACCTACGGCAACGCCTGCTTCGCGCATTTCGATCACCGGCATCACGCCTGCTGCCGTCTTCATATTGCTTGAAGGATTATGCGAGCAGCCGACGCCGTAATGCGCGAGCGTGGCAATATCCGCTGCGTTGGTCCAAATACAGTGCGCGCCGAGTACATCCGGGCCGAGCAAACCAATTTTTCCGAGATATGCCACCGGAGTCAGCCCATGTTTCGCGCGACTCTGCTCGAGTTCAAATGGGGCTTCGGCAATATGAATCAAAATCGGCGCGCCATTCTTGCGGGCCAGCGCGGCGGAATCTTGCAGCGTCTTTTCGGAACACGTGTAGATCGAATGTGGCGCCACCGCCGCGACGATCAATGGATCGCTCTTCCAGTGATCGAGATATTTCTGCGTGTAGGCGAACGCTGCGTCGAGCGTCTTATTGTCGGGCGCGGGGAAATCGATGATCGTCTCGCCCAGCACGCCGCGCATCCCGGCTTCCTTCGTCACCCGCGCGACATCATCCTCGAAATAATACATGTCGGCGTATTCCGTGATGCCGCCCCGCAGCATTTCTAGAATTCCGAGCCGCGTTCCCCAGGCGACGAAATCCGGTGTGACGTTCCGGGCCTCGGCCGGGAAAATATACTTCCGCAGCCAGTCATCGAGCGAGAGATCGTCGGCGATGCCGCGAAAAAGGCTCATCGCCGCGTGCGCGTGGCTGTTGATCAGCCCCGGCATCACGATTCGCCCGCGCGCGTCGATGGTCCGCGCTGCATCGTAGCGCGCCGCAATCTCATCGCGCTTGCCGACCGCGACAATCTCATCGCCGCGCACAGCCACCGCTCCATCCTCAATCACGCGCTTCGCCGAATCCATCGTCACGACGGTGCCGCCCGCGACGACCAAATCCACATGCTCCTTTTGAGGCCCCGCGTCGAGCGAAGACGCAACAGCGAGAACGGCGAACGCGAATCCGAGAGCGCGGGAAGAGAAAGCGAAAAATGGTCTCAATTTAGTCACTTGAAATCCTCAAATCAGCAAAGACAGTTACAAGAATGAGCGGTCAAAAGGCCGAGGTAAGAGTTTGGAGGCGGCCTCGCGCTCGATCTTCCCCTTCAAATTCGCCAGAATCACGGGTACGTCGCCGCAAAATTCCCAAATGATCTGGCGGCACGGGCCGCACGGCGGCGTCAACTTCTCGGTGTCGCAGACGACTGCGATGGCGTCAAATTCGCGCTCGCCTTCCGACATGGCTTTGAAAATAGCTACGCGCTCGGCGCAAAGCGTCAATCCGTAGCTTGCATTCTCAATGTTGCAGCCGGAATAGATCTTCCCCGATTTTGTGCGCAGAGCCGCGCCGACGCGGAAATTCGAATACGGCGCATGGGCCTTTTCGCGCGCGCCTCGCGCTGCGTCAATTAATTTTTGGTCGTCGTTCCTTGCTCGCTTCTGTTCCATCTTCTATCCTGTCGCCACATCCGCGGCGATGCGAGGCAGCACCGCGCGCAGGAGCGCGACGAAATGCGCCTTGACGCGCTCGCCTGTTTCCATCACCTCGGCGTGATTGATCACCTGATCCAAAATCCCCGCGGCCATGTTCGTCACGCACGAAATTCCCAGAACGCAAATTCCCATGTGCCGCGCCGCGATCACTTCCGGCGCCGTGGACATGCCCACCAAATCCGCGCCGATCGTGCGCAGGTAACGGATTTCAGCGGGCGTTTCATAACTGGGACCCAAAAGCGCTGCGTAAACGCCCTCATATAAGTCGAAGCCGAGCTGGCGCGATTCCTCGTGCGCAAACTGCCGGTAGTCTTTCCAATAGCCCTGCGTCATGTCCGGAAAGCGCGGACCGAAGCGCTCGTCATTCGGCCCGATCAGCGGATTCGAGCCTTGCAAATTAATATGATCGCGGATCAGCACCAACGCGCCCTGCTTGAAGTCGGTGTTGATGCCGCCGGCAGCGTTCGTCAGAATCGCCGCGCGAATCCCGAGCTGCCCCAATACACGCATCGGAAAAATCACGTCGCGCAGCGGATATCCTTCATAAAAATGCACGCGGCCCTGCATCGCCGCCACGACGACATCGCCTGCCTTGCCGATGACGAGCCTGCCGGCGTGGCCTTCGGCTGTCGAGTGCGGAAAGCCGGGAATCTCCTCGTAAGGAATGCGCGCCGCACCAGTCAAGCCATCAGCAAACGCGCCGAGCCCCGAGCCGAGCACGACGGCAACGCGCGGCCGCAAGCGAGTCTTGCCAAGAATGAACTTCGCCGCGCGCGAAGCCCGCGCAAATTCTCCCGCCGCGCCGCTCTTGCCTTTCTTCGCGCGCGCCATCATCGCAGCATGATCCCCACGATCGACGCGGACATCAGATTAGCCATCGTCCCGGCCAGCATGGCGCGAATGCCCAGTCGCGCGAGATCGCCCTTGCGATTCGGCGCCAGCGCCCCGATTCCTCCAATCTGAATGCCGATCGAGCTGAAATTCGCGAAGCCGCAAAGCGCGAAGGTAGCAATCGTAAACGACCGCGGATCCAACGCATCCTTCATTGGCCCCAACCGCTGAAAAGCGATCAGCTCGTTTGTCACCGTTCGCAAACCAAGCAAATTTCCGATCGTCGAGCAATCATGCCAAGGAATGCCGATTAGCCACGCGATTGGGGCGAATACCCATCCAAAAACCTGTTCGAGGCTCGCCGGGAACCACGCGATATGCGCGTGAATCCCGCCGAATATTCCGTCAACTAGATAGAGCAAGGCGATAAAGGAAATCAGCATCGCGCCAACGTTTATCGCCAGACTCAAGCCGTCGCTCGTGCCGCGAGCAATCGCACCCAGCGTGTTCGGATCGCGTTCGAGTTCCGCCATTTCAACTTTGCCGCCCGTCTTTGGGGTCTCGATCTCGGGCACGAGCATCTTCGCAAGCAAAATCGTCCCCGGCGCAGTCATGATCACCGCGGCCAGCAGATGTTTCGCTTCAATTCCGAACGCGATGTAGGCGGCCATAATGCCGCCGGACACGTGGGCCATGCCGCTCGTCATTACCGTCATCAGTTCGGATCGCGTCAAATCAGGAAGAAACGGCCGAATTGTCAGCGGCGCCTCGGTCTGTCCCATAAAAATGCTCGCTGCCACATTTAATGATTCTGCGCCGCTCGCGCCCATCAGGCGGGTCATCACCCACGCCGCGAGCCGGATAATTTGCTGCATGACGCCCCAGTGATAGAGAAGCGCGAAGACTGCCGCGATGAAGATGATCGTCGGCAGCACCTGAAACGCGAAGATGAAGCCTTGCGGCGAGCCCTTCTTACCGAGATCGCCAAACACGAATGACGAACCGTAAAATGCGAAATCGAGCAGCCAATTCACGCCCGCGCCGGCCTTCTGAAAAATCAACCGCCCGTACTCCCAACGCATTACGATGAACGCGAAGGCGATCTGCAGCGCAAGACCCCAGGCCACGGTTTTCTTGTTAATCGCTTTGCGATCCGTCGAGAAAAGCCAAGCCAGGGTCATCATCGTCAACATGCCGAGCACGCCTACGAATCGATGCATGCGATGCCTCCGCTCTTATGCGAGCTCTTTCGCTCCGATGATTCTGCGCACCAGCGGCCTCGCCGCCGGCTTCTTCGGCCCGATTACAAAGCTTCCCCCCAGCATCGCCAGCGCTTCGCCTTTGCGTTCTTCGGAGTTGAAATGAACGGTGCACAATGCGCTGCCTGCTTTCACTTCATCTCCCACTTTCTTTTCGAGCACCACGCCCACCGCGGGATCGACCGAATCTTCCTTCTTCTCGCGGCCGCCGCCGAGCAACATGCTCGCGATGCCCACCTGCTCGCAGCGAATCGCAGTGATGTAGCCGGCCTTCATCGTGAACGCTTTCGCCATCTGCTTGGCTTTCGGCAAACGCCCGGGATCGTCCACCACTCCCGCATCGCCGCCCTGCAGCCGAATGATCTCGCGGAATTTATCACGAGCCCGGCCGCTCGCGATCATGTCCGCCGCGATTTCGCGTCCCTGCGATACCTTTTTGCATTTACCGCCGAGCGTCAGCATCCACGCCGACAAATCCAGGCACAGTTCGCGCAAATCTTCCGGCCCGCCGCTGGCCAGCACCTCGAGGCACTCTTCCACTTCCAGCGCGTTCCCGACTTTTCGACCGAGCGGCTGCTCCATATCCGTAATCAGCGCCACCACCTTCTTCCCCATCCGCTTCCCAGTCTCAACCATCAATTCCGCCAAATAGACTGCATCCGTCTCCTTTTTCATGAACGCGCCATCGCCAGTTTTTACATCCAGGACCAAGGCGTCGATTCCTTCGGCTAACTTTTTGCTCATGATGGAGGCGCAGATCAGGTAGGGACTTTCGACTGTGGCGGTGACATCGCGCAGCGAGTAGAGCTTTTTGTCCGCGGGCGCAATCTCAGGCGTCTGGCCGATCAGCGCGCAACCACATTCTTTGAGGACGCGTCGAAAATCGGCCAGCGAGAGATTGACGTTGAAGCCCGGGATCGCTTCGAGCTTGTCGAGCGTGCCGCCGGTGTGCCCGAGGCCGCGGCCGCTGATCATCGGCACCGGAAGCCCCGCGGCAGCCACGATTGGCGCAATTACCAGCGAAGTCTTGTCGCCTACGCCTCCGGTGGAATGTTTATCCACTTTCACGCCGGGCACATCCGCGAGGTCGAGCACCTGGCCGGAGTGCAGCATCGCTTCGGTGAGCGCGGCGAGCTCGGCCTGCGACATCCCGCGCCACACTACCGCCATCAACCATGCGGCAAGCTGATAATCCGGAACAGAATCGTCGGTGGCCCCGCGAACGAGGAACTCAATCTCTTCGCGGGTCAATTCCCCGGCGTCGCGTTTCTTGCGGATGATGTCAACGGCGCGCATGCGGCGAGAAGTGAGCGAGGCTAGCACCCGGCCATAGCCGCGTCAATCGAACTCAGGCAGCCTTTCCTGAAAAACGGACTGTACGATCACAATTGGCGGAGCGCGCGGAAATCAGGGCTGGCAGGGCTTCAGTTCGAGCGCCAGCGCGTGAGCCTCGTCCTTTCCGATGTTCTCCGCGGCGTGGGTGGTCGCTTCGCGCCAAACGACTTGACCAGCATGCAAGCTGACATCTGAAGTGGTGCCGTCGGGAACCGTCATCCGCAAGGTCGCATCGCTTATTGAGTAAACGAAACCCGGCGGATGGGAATGCATCCCTTCTTTTTCGCCGGGCTTGAGATGAAATTCGAGCACGCGAACGCGATCGTTATCAATCCACACTTTGTAGTATTGAGGTGAGAGCTTTACAGGATCCTGAGCCTTCAAGAGACGCGCACCGGAAGACGCGAACGCGCCGAGCACGAACCCAATAATCAAGTACGCCGCTTTCTTCATCTCTGTCCTCCACTCGCTACGTTTTGCAAAACCGCGACACTGCTCTAAACGCGACGAGAGCCCGGCATCACCCGGGCTCTCGTCTTCGTTCGATGTGGCACTCCAAAACGAATTGCAGATTGCCGCGGCGGGCTATTTCGCCGGCATGTAGCTCAAATCCGGCCGGAATTGAATGATCGTGCTTCTCGTCTTCTCGATCGAAGAATCGAGCCGCCTGACGATCGAATCCGCTTCCGATTGACCAAAAGCATCTTTGATCATGTCGCGGTACGACTTCACGTCCGGCTTATCCTCAAAATCAGCCCAATTTGCATGGGCGAAGGTGAGAACAAATTCGCCATCCTCGCCACCGTTCACCAGCGTGTACCATGCGTAGTGCGGGGGCCATTTCGTCTTTACGCCTCCTTCGTGAATCCGCGCAACTGCACTCCGGAAATCTGCTTCGTGTCCCGAGCGCACGTTAAAAATAATTACCTCGAGGTACTTCGGAGGCATACCCATCTGCTCCGGGTTGCTCACTTTCGGCATGAACTCGTAGTAGCGCGTAACCAACTTCCCGACGTAGCTGCTGATTTCCTTGTTGAATTCCTCCAAGTCGGCCGCATCCGGCACTGACGGCTTATCAAAATCCGCCCAGTGCTGGCCCACGCGTTCCACTAAATAGGTTCCGGTGTCATCACCGGTGAGGGTCTCCCAGACGAGCAGCGGTTGGGAATCATTCTGCTGTTTGTGCCATTCCACCTTGGCCTTGCGTCCTGCTTCGTACTGTTTCACCATTCCATTTTTCGGCGTTTGGAATTCGATCGATGCGATGTTCCCCGGCGTCTGCTGCGCAAACGCAGGAAGCGCCGCGAACAACAACACACCAATACCCGCAAGCACTCTTCCAATTTTCATTTATCCTCCGGAAATTTGAACTGTGGGCCTTGTCGTGACGAGCCAGACAGTATCCCGCCGCAGCGCGCCCTGTCAAGCGCAGCGGGCTATGTTGCGTCTAGCTAATTTGATTTCTTGGCAGGTTGAGTGTCATCCGGGCTGACAAAATTGATCAAAAAGGGCGCGACTCCGTGCACCTGCAAAATCGTATCGCCCTTGCATTGCGCGTAGTGGTTCATGTGCGGTGCCGCCCAGAAAAACCCGCCCGTCGGCACGTCTTTGAGCGCCGCATCATCCCATTTCGATCCCCTTCCCACGGCAGCCGCGCCCTGGATCACCGTAACGTTTTCAGTCGTCGGATGCCAGTGCGGTGCGATCTTGGCTCCGTCGCTGCACGAAATGCGCAGAGTATAAGTGCGCCCCGCTGTCATCGGATCGCCCTGGATGATGGCAACCTTCAAGGTGCCGCCGATTTCAACCGACGGAGTGCCGGCCATGGCGGCCGCCGGGACATCGCCCCACTTCTCCGAACCTGGCTCTACAATCATCGCGCTGCTGGACGCCCGCGCAGGAGTCTCTTTTGCTGGCGGCTTTGTCTGTGCACTGGCGACTCCAGGGAGCAACATGAAAATGATCAAAAAACCTGTTCGCGCTATCGACATGCTTCCTCCTCCTTGAATTGGCTTGAGCTGGAATCTCCAGCTAAGCCGCAATTACTGAATTGGACCGGTGTCTCCGGAATCGTACGCTTCTCCTGCGCCGGAGACAACCGCGTCATCAGCAGCTGAGTGGAGCAGTCGCTAACTTGAAGACGAAGTGGCGAAGCACGGCAACGGCCCGCGCCGAGTCGCGGTAGCGTCGGGCTTTGAGCCACCTCTACTGTACGGTGACCGTAAACGTAGCTGGCTGCGTCGTAGTCCCGTTCGACGCCATCACCGCCACGGTGTAAGTATCCGGCGTCGTGCCCGGATTGCCACCTGAGCTGCTGCAGCCGGCGAGGCCCGCCATGGCTGCGAACGCCATCAAGGCGAATACTGCGCGCCAGCGGCGCTTTCGTCCCGGCATGCCTAGGAAGAAGATGAATATCATCGTGGAGGCCGCCGCTGCCGCAATCCAACCCGGCGTCTTCGGGAAATTCCACGGCACATAGTGCACCGTTGATTTCGCAATTGTGTTTACATTCAGCGTTGCCGTTCCGCTTTCCGTATCGGGCGCGCTCAAACTAATCGTTGCGCTTGATCCCGACGAATTGAACGAACACGTCGGAATCTCCGCATCCGTCGGCTTCGTCCCCGAAACCACGCAGGTAAGCTTGATGTCGCCCGTGAAGTTCGCGCCCGTGATGGTAACGGTCGAACTCGCGGCGGCGCCGACAGCAATCGCCTGCTGCGCGGGATTCGCTGCGGCGCTGAACGACTCGACGGCCACAGTATCCGCGGCCGAATCGCTCGCACCGAAAGTCCCGTTCCCGGCGTAATGCGCGCTCAAGTTGTAGTTCTGCGTCGCTACGAGAGCGAACGAGATGCTCGCGCTGCCATTCGACAACGCAGCCGAGCCGAGGCCCAGCGCCGATCCGTCATCCGCCGTCGCAACTACCGAAACATCGCCCGCAGGCGTCCCCGAGCCGGAGGTCACGTTAATCTGCGCGGTGATGCTCTGATTCGGCTCGACACTCATCGCCGAAATCTGCAACTTCGTCGTGGTCGAGTTGAACGAGACGCTGTTCCATTGCGACACCAAATTGTTCACATTCACCGAGCCCAATCCGCTCGCCGCGTCCCAGCCAACAGCCGATTGATACGCCGAATTTGCAGTTCCGAATCCGGTCTCGCCGGACACCGTGTTACTCCCCACGGTCACATCATTAAAGATGCAGTTTCCCGCCGGCAATCCCGTCTGGCTCGACGCATTGCAGGACGACAGCGTCTCTCCCGCAGCGAGCTTGTACAACACGTAATCCGCCTGCCCTTGCCGCGAATTCGTCCCCTGATCCACGAGCGACATGATGCCTGCAAAAGTCGGCGTCGATGCCGAAGTCCCGCCCACAAGCGTGATGCCGGGATTCTGCGCGCTCTGGCAACTGTGTTCAAAGCAGATGAAGTAAGGCGCCTCGACCAACGAAGCCGTCAACGAAATATCCGGCAAGCCGCGGCCCGGCTGATTATTGGGCCCGAGCGACACGCCAATTCCCTGCTGCCAGGTAGGCACGGCGAAAAATTGGCTCACGCCTCCGCCTCCCGCGGCGATATTCGGATCGACACATCCCGCCTGCCCCTGCGCGCAGCTATCGTTCCAGGTGTCTTCGGGAATGTAAGAAAGTGCCGACTCGCCCGTGGCGCTGTTCGTCCCGCTCCAAAAAGTTCCTGTGCCTTCGTTAAACTCCGTCCCGCCCACTGCGACTGTGAATGGCGTCGAAGCCGGTATATTCACCGTAATCGGCCCGGCCGCCACCGTCTCAAAATTCGGGCTATCGCAGCCCTCCGCGCCGGCATCGCCGGTGGACGCCGTGAACGTGATGCCCTGCGCGGCCGCCTGCTCGGCAATCGCCTCTTCAAATTGCGCACCGGCTGCGCTGAATTGCACCTCGCACGCGCCGTAGCTTACGGTCATCACGTCGGCAAGATTATTCTCGATCACGTACTGCGCCGACAAATCGGTGCCGAACTCCGTAGCCGTCGTGGCGGAGACCACAAACTTGATCTGCGCGCCACGGCCTGTCGCGCCGGACCATTCATTGTCGAGCGTGGATTCGAACTGATCGCCGGAATCGACAATGCCGGGATCGCTGCCGTTGTGAACCACGCTGAAATTATTTCCCGGCAATCCGAACAGGGTGTCGAAGTCAGAGACATCGGAATTCACGATGTCGGTCACGCCCAGCACGGCGATCGTTTTCCCCGCCCCATTTACGTTGGCCGCGTAAAGCGGCGCGATATTGTAAATCGTCGCGTAGTCATCCGGTGCCAGCGCGTGCGTGCCATCCGACAAGGTGATATGCCGGATCGGCTCGTCCGTTTCGTGCACGAGGGTCGCGCTCGTATCCTTCCTCACATAATGCGGCTTCGGAAAGAAATCGTGCAGCGAAGCGATTCCCACGACCACGCGCGCGAGCGCCGCGGGAATTTGCAAATCGCTCGAATTGGCGATGTGCGTCTTGCCATTCACAAGAAATTGGTGAATCTCAGTATGGAATGTCTTGTGCACCAGTCCCGCATCGCCCGAAAATTCAATCGCTGTCCGCCCTTTCGTCACGTTCGTGACACGAAAACCCTTTGCTTCGAGCCAGCCCACGACAACCTGCACATCCGCGTCGGCCGGGCCAAACTGTTTCCCGAACTGCTCCGGGGTAAGCCATTTGTGATAATTCGGCGAAGACTTGTCCTGCTGCTGATCGAGCAGCATCCGCAAGGCCGCTTCCTGCTGTGGGCTTCGCTGCAACACCAGTTGCAGCCGTTCCAACGCCAGGCTGTCCGCCACCTTGCCACGATCGGCAGCAACGCGCAGCACGGCCGGCATATTCCCCTTCAAAGTTGCGAGCTTGGTTTCATCGATGCGCTGCGTAATCCGCGGAGGCGTCGTCTGCGCAAATCCGTTCGGAGAAAAAATGATAAGCGCCGAAAATGCGAGTGCAATTCGGATGAACGCTGGGCGAATGGATCTCATGTTCCCTGCCTTAGACAAGTTTCACAAAGTTTGATACGCACTCCGGCCTCGATTCACAAATACGGGTCCGCCTGTTGCACGCGCGAACGCCCTGAACGGTTTCCCTGAAAGTAGAATCGAAGCTCTCTCCGGCGATCGAGCGCACCGGATAATTGCCGCGATTTTAACATAAACTTTTCGAGAAACATGCGGCTTGCTGATCACTGCGCTCCGCAATCGGCTGCTAGCAATACCATTACTCGGACGAGCGGATAGCGCAGCACTGCCGGTGTCCATCGAGCGCAAGGTGCACGGCTACTTTAGCTTGGCGTACTCGGCTTTGGCTTGCTGGAGGACGGGTATATCAGCATCGGCGTCTTTCCATAGTGCGAGGAAATCCTGATAAGCAGCGCGCTCTTTTGCCGCATCGCCTTGCAATGCATAGGCCCGCGCCAGGCCCAAATGGGCGAGCGCCCCTAGCAGGCCGTTTTGCACCACGCTCCGATGATCCAAGATTTTCTGGAATTCGCCGGCAGCCTCGGCGCCGTGGCCACCCGCCAGATACGCCTCGCCGCGAACATACGTCGGGTAGAGCAATCCTCCAACTTCGATCTGCGGCAGGGCCTGGCCGAATTCGAACGCGCCGACGTTGCCGAGTATGCGGATCGCATCGTCCGGCTTTCTAGAACTAATCGCGTCAGAAGCTCGGATGCTCGGCAGCCAATAGCTGTTCATGAACGAATCGTCGGGATAGCGCTTGGAAAGCGAGTCTGCGTTTTTTTCCGCCTGAGCGGAGTCTCCGGCTCTGGCCAGCGTCAGTGCCGCCAAAAGCTGGGTGTCATGCGTCGTAGCGCGAGCGGTCGCTGACTGCACGCTTCGCCGCGCTTGCTCGCGGTTGCCGAACTCAGCTTCGCGCAGCGCGCCATTCAACTCCCACGTCGAGGCAGCCTCTGTCCGGCCCGCGCGGTCGGCGGATTCCGTAGCCTGCCGCGAAAGTTCCCGCGCTTTTCCCAATCGCCCGTAGTAGGCCTCCGTATCCGACGCTTCCGAAAGAAGGGTGTCTTCCGCGTCCGGTTTTCCCGTTGCCCAGGCTACCTGGCGCGCCATTTCCGCCGCGTCACCTTCCAAAAACGCAACTCCGTATCGCCCGCGATGCAGGTCAGAGTTTTCTATTTTCAGAGAAAGAGCCTGCTGGTACACGGCCTTGGCCTCGTCCAGGCGGTTCAGGAAAGCATAGTCGTCGAGAAGATTGCTGTACCCGATCGCGTCGTCGGGGTTTAGCTTCTGCCCTTCCACTGTTGCGGATATCGCTTTGTCGAATTGGGCCAGTCCGATATAGACGATTCCCAAATTCCCCCAGGGAATGAAATCCCGCGGATAGGCTTGCGTCCACTGCTCCAGGACCTGGCGGGATTTCTCCAAGTCTCCGGTTACGAAAAGGTAGTAGTCGCTCTCGATGCGAAAACGCTCGCGGTCGCTGACGCGATCGCGCAAATCATATGCCTTTGTGAAGTAATCGTTCGAAAGGCCGGTCTCTCCCAAATTCGAACTCGAGACTCCCAAGCCCACCCAGGCGCTTGCAAAGTTGGGATCCAACTCCGTGGCGTGTTTGAAATAAGGGATGGCGTTCGCATCACTGATACGCGCGGCTTTAGAGCCGTCGGAATAGGCCTTCAACGCCTCCAAAGAAGACGTTGTCGCCTGCTCCAGCGGCTTGTCGTACTTTTGGATGGTGGTCAGCGATTCGCCGAGCTTCTCGCGCATCTGTGTTCCCAGCTGACCAAGGCTGCTGAGGACATGATCCTTGTCATTCACCTCAGTCTGCACGCTCGCGAGCGAATCACCCGTGGCGCAATTTACCGCGGTCATCACCAGGTTGTAGTGATTCCCCACCTGGCCAATCGAGCCCGTGAGCATCGCCGTGCTCGTGGTTCGCTGGCAGATCTCCCGCGCTATTTCTTTCGACAACCGCTCGCTTGCCGGCCGGCCCATCATCTTTAACGTCTCAGACACTTTTTCGTCCGAGAGAATATTTAGAAAGGGCGACTGTCCCAATTGAGCGGTGAGCGCCTGCTTGAGCGTGTCGTCGAAGGTGGTATCGCCGGTACTGTTGATGAAGTCGGAGATTACGATGGTGTCTTTCTCGGTCAATTTCGGCCCGCGATGCAACAGGAAATAAGCGCCGGTGGCCAGCGCCGCCAGAACCACTGCGCCGATCGCGTACACAACGTAGGGATTTAGTTTCCGCACGGCCGGGCCCGTCGTACCGCTCGGCGTTTCCGCCGCAGCGGCAGCCGGATGCCGATCCGATGCCGTAATCGCAGGTGCCGTGGCCGCCGTTCTCCCCGATCCCGGTGTCACAACGCTGCTCGCCGCCGCCGCAGCCGTGCGTGCCGAAGAGCCTCTATCCTCCTCGTCAGCCGCCTCCACCGATGCACCCGAGCGCATCGAATCCGTGTCGCGTTTGATCCTGCGAAGTTCGGCGCGGATATCGGAGGCGTGTTGATAACGCAGGTTCCGGTCTTTCTCCAGCGCGCGAGTGATTACGTCTTCCAATTTCGGCGGGATATCCGGATTCAGCCGCAACGGCGGCACCGGCGCTCGATTCAAAATCGCATTGGTGATAAGCGCCGAGCTATCACCGCGGAAAGGCAAAGTGCCGGTAGCCATTTCGTAGAGAACGACGCCGAACGAAAATAAATCCGTGCGCGCATCGAGGTCCTTCGCGCCCAACTGCTCGGGAGACATATACGCAACGGTCCCAACGGCCGTCCCTGGACTTGTGAGATCCATCTCGCTGGCGCCGAGCGGAGCGCCCACCGCCATCGTGTCCTCGTCGCGCGAAGGTTCGTTCTTCGGCGCAACTTTCGCCAACCCAAAATCGAGAATCTTGGCGTGCCCGCGCCGGGATTCAGGGTTTGTGCTTGCAAACCCTGAATCATAATAAGTAACAAAAATGTTCGCCGGCTTGATGTCGCGATGCACGATGCCTTTCGCGTGCGCCGCGTCCAGCGCATCCGCGATTTCGATTGCCAGCTCGAGCAACGGCTCGATCTCAACGGGCCGCCCGCCGATGCGATGCTTCAGCGTCTGCCCCTCGAGATATTCCATCACGATGTAGGCTTTGCCGTTCTCGTCGCCGATTTCGTAGATGGTGCAGATGTTCGGATGGTTCAGCGCGGACGCCGCCTTCGCCTCGCGCTGGAAGCGGCTCAAAGCTTGCGAATCCTTGGCTACTTCATCGGGGAGAAATTTCAGCGCCACGAAACGATCGAGCTTGATGTCTTGGGCCTTGAACACTACGCCCATGCCGCCGCCGCCAAGCTTCTCAAGCACCCGATAGTGGGAAATCGTTCTCCCGGAAAATGATGAGGAATCCGGCATGCGCGCGCCAATATTAGGCCGCTCAGCAAATCAACGCAAGCCGTTGCGACGTCCTAACTCCACATCGATTGCAGCGTCAGGAATGTGCCCGGTCCAATCTGTCAGACATGTCCCCGGTCTGTACCCGGTGGCAGCCCCCGCATTCATGGGAGGAGCGCTTCAGCGCTGGCTCCGCGTAGGGGCCGGGGTTCACCACCGGCCCGGTGTGTGTTTGGGTTTGTCCACGAACGCCCGCGTTCCCCACTTTTGATGGCAGCCCAATCCGCCAGAAACTTGGCGGACGGGGCAGGAGCGCTTAAGCGCTCCGAAACAGCCCCGCCCAAATCCAAGCGCTTTAGCGCTCGCTCCCCTACGCGTCTCCCATGCACTCTCGCGCTTTGCACCCCGCCACCTTTTCGTTACAATCCGTCCCGCCGCATCGGCTCCCAAGGGCCCGGCCGCACGCAGGGCGTCGCAGCATTTCCCAGGAGGCAAGCCGTGCTCTCGATTCAAAATCTCACGAAGACCTATCCCGGTGGCGTTCGCGCCCTCCGCGGCGTGAGTCTCGAAATCCCGCCGGCATGTTCGGCCTTCTCGGCCCCAACGGCGCCGGCAAATCCACGCTAATGAAAATTCTAGCCACTCTTCTCGAGCCCGATTCCGGCAGCGCTCATCTAGATTCGTTAGATCTAATCGCCGACAAAGACGCCACGCGCCGCCTTCTCGGCTATCTCCCCCAGGAATTCGGCGTCTATCCCAAAATGTCCGCGCTCGATCTCCTCAATCACCTAGCCATCATGAAAGGCATCACGCATCGCGCCGAACGCAAGCAGCTAGTCGAAGGCCTCCTGCAGCAAACCAACCTCTGGGATTTTCGCAAGAAGGCTCTCGGCGGCTATTCGGGTGGCATGAAGCAGCGTTTCGGCATCGCTCAAGCCCTGCTCGCGAATCCCAAGCTAATCATCGTCGACGAACCCACCGCCGGCCTCGACCCCGCCGAGCGCAATCGCTTCCTCAATCTCCTAAGCTCCATCGGCCGCAACGTAGTCGTAATCCTCTCCACTCACATCGTGGACGATGTCCGCGAGCTCTGCTCCCGCATGGCCATGATCAGCAATGGCGAGCTGCTCATCGAAGGTGCACCCGCGCAAACTCTCGACGCCATCAAAGGCCGCATCTGGACCAAAATTGTCGCCACCGACGCCGAGCGCGAAGCCCTGGAAAAATCCATGCAGGTAGTCTCCACGCATCTCATCGGCGGCCAACACGAGGTCCGCGTCTATTCGGAATCCTCTCCCGGCTCAGGCTTCACGCCGGTGGACGCCGAACTCGAAGACGTCTATTTCCTAACGCTTTCGCGCCATCAGCGCAATTAACATGAGAATCCCGGAGCGCCGCGAATGTTCTTAGACTTCTTCTGGCTCGAATTAAAACAGCGCTTCAAGAGCGTCTCCAC
This sequence comes from uncultured Acidobacteriota bacterium, assembly GCA_963812645.1. Classification (GTDB taxonomy): domain Bacteria; phylum Acidobacteriota; class Terriglobia; order Acidiferrales; family UBA7541; genus Palsa-147. Next base: position 755,423 of record CAWEVU010000004.1, on the reverse strand, counting down.
CTACGTCTTCTTCCTCATGCCCTTCGTCATGATGTTCTTCACCGAATGTGCGCGCGATTTCAGCCCCGTCCCCAATGGCAAGGTCAATCTCAACGGCCCGTGGGCCCTCACTTTCTGCTTCGTCCAGCTCACCGCTTTCGGCGCCATCCTGATTTCCGCCATCTTCGGCCCATCCATCCTGCGCGATTTCCAGCAGGACACTTACCAACTGCTCTTCACCAAGCCCATTTCCAAATTCGATTATCTCGGCGGACGCTGGGCCGCTTCGTTCGTAATCTCGGTCCTCGTTTTTTCGGGGCTCATGTTCGGCGCCATGGCGGGCGCGCTCATGCCCTGGGCCGATAAGACGCGCATCGCTCCCTTCCATCTTTGGAATTACTTGCAACCGTTCTTCTCCATCACCGTCGCCCAAATCTTTTTTCTCGGCAGCCTGTTCTTCTGCGTCGCCGCGCTCACCCGCCGCATCATCGTCGTCTATCTCCAGGGCGTGGTTCTCTTCGCGCTCTACCTCATTCTTCTCGTTTCCGTGATCACCACCAATAAGCTTGACCGCACCTGGCCCTCCATTTCCGATCCGCTCGGCATCGTTCTGATGGACGGCATCACGCGCTACTGGACCGTCGCCGAGCGCAATTCCCAATTCCTCCACTGGTCCGGGACCTTTCTCGCTAATCGCCTGGTGTGGATCGGCGTCGGCCTGGTCGCCTTGCTCGTCACCTACGTCTTCTTCCCCATGTCCGCCGAAGTTCTCGGCTCGCGGAGCACCAGCCGCCGCGCCAAAGCAGCCCGCGCCGATGACGAAGCCGAGCAAAAGGTCCGTCCCCACGGCGTCGCGCTGCCCCAGTCCACGCAGGTATTCGATTTGTCCACCACGCTCGCCCAGCTCTGGTCCCTCACGCGGTTGCGCTTCTCCAACATCTCCCGCGAACTCGTCTTCTGGGCCATCGTGGTCATCATGATCGTCAATACCGTCCTCAGCGCCTATTTCGCCGGCGAGGCCAATGACGTTTACGTCTGGCCGGTTACTTATCTGATGGTCCAGACGCTCCAAGGCGCTTCATTTCTCTTCCTCTACATCATCGCCATCATCTATTCCGGTGAAGCGATTTGGCGCGAGCGCGATACCCGCTTCGAGCAAATCCACGATTCCCTGCCCGTCCCCGATTGGGTTGACTGGCTCAGCAAATTTTTCGCCATCTCGCTCGTCCAGTTTGTCCTCATATCCGTCGTCTTGCTTTGCGGCATCGGCGTGCAAACTTTTCTCGGCTATTACCACTACGAAATTCCGGTCTATCTCAAAGAGATGTACCTGATCGCCTTCCCGCAGGTCCTCACGTTTATTCTCCTCGCGCTGTTCGTCCACACTCTGGTCAGCAATAAATTTGTGGGCCATGCGCTGGTCATCGGATTCGTCCTGCTCATTCCGATCCTTTATCGCTACGGCATTGAAAATCGCCTCTATCTCGTCGGCGAAATCACGCCCTACACCTATTCCGACATGAACGGCTACGGCCACTTCGTCCCTGCTCTGCGCTGGATTATTTCCTACTGGTTCTTCGTCTGCGCTTTCCTCGGCGTTTTCGCCATAGCGCTTTCCCGGCGCGGCACCGATCTATCTTGGGCCGCGCGCCTGCGGCTCGCGGGTCCGCGCCTGCGCGGCTTGATCCCTGCTGCGATTTGTTTCCTCGCGCTCGCAGTAGCCTGCGGCGGCTGGTTCTACTACAACACGCACCGCCTTAATGAATTTCGCACCGACCAGGAAAATCGCCATCGCCAGGCCGATTACGAAAAGCTCTACAAGAAATACGAGCGCCTGCCGCAGCCCAAAATTACCGCCGTGGATGTCAACGTGGACATTTTCCCCGATCGCCGCTCCTTCACCGCCACGGGCCACTACATGCTCGTCAATCACTCCGGCCAGCCCATCGAAGCGATCCACATCACCGACGGCAGCGAATCCATCGACGAAGTCCGTTTCGATCGCCCGTTCCATGTCTCGATGTCCGACAAAAAACACTACTACACCATCTACACTCTCGATCAGCCGCTGCAACCCGGCGAGACCATCCGCTGCGATTTCCGCGCCTCCTACACCGCGCACGGGTTCCGCGACGGCCACGAACGTCCCGAATTCGCCTACAACGGCACCTTCTTCGACCGCGGCTATTTTCCCGCCATCGGCTACAACAGCAACCTCGAGCTCGACGATCCCGCACGCCGCCGCGAAGAACATCTCGGCCCGCTCGAGGAATTGGCTCCTCCCGGCGATCCCTACTACAGCAACGTCAATCTCTTCACCACCGATTCCGAATGGGTCACTTTCCATTCCATCGTCAGCACTTCGCCCGATCAAATCGCCATCGCTCCGGGCTACCTCCAGCGCGAATGGACCGAGAATGGCCGCCATTATTTCGAATACAGCATGGGCGACACACGCATCAACGATTTCTACTCCTTCCTCTCCGGCCGCTTCAGCGTTAAGCACGATGAAGTGAATGGCGTCAAGCTCGAGATCTATTACCAGCCCGGCCACGAATACAATCTCGATCGCATGCTCGAATCCTCCAAGTCCGGCCTGGCCTATTACGATAAGAACTTCAGCCCCTACCAGTTCCAACAATTCCGCGTGCTGGAATTTCCGCGCTATCGCACCTTCGCGCAATCTTTCCCCAACACAGTTCCCTACTCCGAAGCCATCGGCTTCATCGAACGCCTGAAAAAACCCGACGACCTCGATCTGATCTATTACGTCACCGCGCACGAACTCGCCCATCAATGGTGGGGTCACCAGTTAATCGGCAGCGATACCCAGGGTTCCAACATGATGTCCGAAACCCTGGCTCAATATTCCGCTCTGAAAGTTGTCGAGAAGAAGTACGGAATGGATATGGTGAGGAAAGCCCTGCGCCGCGAACTCGACCGCTATCTCCGCGGCCGCGCCGGCGAAATCCGCCACGAACCGCCCATCGTCCTCGTCCAGCGCGAGCCTTACGTCTGGTACAACAAGGGCTCGCTCGTCATGTACGCCCTCGCCGATTACATAGGCGAAGACCAGCTCAACACCGTCCTCCGCAATTTCCTGATGGCCAATCGCTACGCCACAGGCCCGTACCCGGATACTCGCGGCTTCGTTGCCGCTCTACGCGCCGTAACGCCCCCCGAACTCCAATACACCATCACCGACATGTTCGAATCCATCGTCCTCTACGACGACAAAGCCGTCTCCGCCACGTATGCCCCTACTCCCGATGGCAAATACAAAGTCACTCTGGTCGTCAACACCCAAAAGCGCAAAGCCGATGGCTCTGGCAACGAATCCCCCATGCCCACAGACGACCGCATAGACGTAGGCGTCTTCAGCGGCACAAAAGAACACCTAAAGCCCCTCTATCTAGCCAAGCAACATTTCACCCAGACCACGTCAACAATAGAGGTAGTGGTAGACGCCCCCCCAACCTACGCAGGCATAGACCCCTACAACAAGCTAATAGACCGCAACCCAGAAGATAATCTGATTCCCACCGAAAAAAAGTAATCGAGTCCCGTAGCGCCGGTTTACCCTGATCTTCGAAGGGCAGCCTGCCGGCGTTTTTGACTTTGCCTCTTCCACCCAGGTTACTCATTCCAGCCCGGCGTTTTTGACTCGACGCGCTGTGACAATATCCGTACGATGGCGCGTCACGTTAAGTTCACGCAGCCGCAAGAAGGGCGCACCTGCATTGCTCGCATTTCAAGTTGAACGCGGGAAATTGCTCTCGCTCGAGAAGCCGGCGCCACGGCTGCGGCCCGGCTGGGCGCTCCTTCGCGTGCGGCTGGCCGGCATTTGCAACACCGACGTCGAGATTCTCCGCGGTTACCACCAATTTCGCGGCACGCCAGGACACGAGTTCGTCGCCGAAGTCGCCGCGGTTCGTGGCGTGTCGCTGGCCGCGCGCCGCAAGTGGCTGGGCCGCCGCGTCTGCGGCGAGATCAACGTCACATGCTCGGCCTACGGCTTCCGCCCGTGCCAATTCTGCCGCCGCGGACTCAAGACCCACTGCGCGCGACGCACCGTGCTGGGAATTGTCGCGCACGACGGCGCTTTCGCCGAGCATCTGGCGCTGCCGCTCGAAAATCTGCACCTCGTCCCGGACAACGTGGACGACGAACAAGCCGCGTTCGTCGAGCCGCTGGCCGCGGCATGCGAGATTCTCGAACAATTGCCCGCGCATGAATTTCGCGTCGCTGCTGTTCTGGGCGATGGCAAACTCGCGCAGCTGATCGCGCGAGTGCTGCGCACCGCGATTCCTCGCGTAGTGATGTACGGCAAACATGAAGACAAACTGGCGCTCGCGCGGCCTGCGGGAATCGCCACAAAAAAAGTTCGCGGAGACGCCGGCGATCTGCAACGCGTGCGCGACAATTACCCGCTGCTGATCGAAGCGACCGGCTCGCCCAGCGGCCTCGCCATGGCGCAACAAATGACCGAGCCTCGCGGCACGCTCGTGCTGAAATCGACGTTTCATGGCGCAGCCCCGGTCGAAACCTGGCCGATCGTCGTGAAGGAAATCAACGTAATCGGTTCGCGCTGCGGCCCCTTCGCGAAATCGCTCGCGCTGCTACACGCAGGCCAGATCGATCCGCGCCCGCTAATCACCCGCAGATTCCCGCTGGCCGAAGCGCAAGCCGCAATCGTCTATGCGCAGCGCCCTGGCGTGATGAAGGTTCTCCTCAACGTCCAAAGCGATAATTCGCAGGTCACCGGCCGCAAATCACGAGTTTGAGCAACCCGAACCCATTGGCACAGCAGCTCGGTGGACCCGCGCGCCGAAGCCGTGACGTAGGAGGGCAGGCCCGCCGAAGCCTTGGCGTAGGAGGGCCTGTCCGCCGTAGCCTCGGCGAAGGTGGAAGCCCCCTGCTTCAGCAAGGGGAAGGAGCGCTTCCGCGCCTTTTGCGTCCCGATGGTTTGCATCGGGAAGCGCTCCGGGAAGAACCCCATCCCGCTCTCCGCGCTGTGAAATCATACTCAGATGTGCGCGGATTTCGGGGAGCAGGCCACCCCCTGTGTGTCCCGATTGTTTGCAGTGTCCCTCCTTTGTATTCAATAACTTAGCCCCTGCAACAATATTTGAGTGTCCCGATTGTTATGTTCACTGGCTCCTTTGTCCGCGGGCACCCTTGATCGTGCGCAACCGCAAGTTAAGCGGCGGGCGGCGCGGGAATTTTGGTATCGCGCTGCGCCGACACGCGTTTAGTCTGGGGGTATGTTGAAGTTTGGGTAATGGTACGGATGGACTAGCACCAGGTGCGGAAAAACGGAGACAGTGAACGAGTTTGCCGCCTGCGGCTGCGAGGCGAGAAGTGCCAAAATCGGAAAGAAAGAAAAGTCAGAGGCGGCGCCGAAACCATGGCCGGAACCCCGACCCTTCGCACAAACCGGGAAGGATCGGGCACCCGAAACCATAACTCTTTGGAAAAGAATGAGCCACCTGCCGAAACTCTTTTTCTCGGGGTGAGTTAATTGACACACCAGGTATCAATCGTATATGGTAACGCCGTAAAATGACAGTGAAGTACAAGAAATTCTAATCCGAGGGTATCGACGATGCGAAGTAGGCGGCACGTACCGTCGCAGCATTGTATTCTTTCCTTCTCGCCGGTATATACGCTAACGAAAGTTAAACGCTTCTACTATTTCCTTACATTAGCGATTTGCATCTCCGCGACCTCGGGTCGCGCGCAAATTGATGACGGGTCTCACAACAAGCGCAGACAGCAAAAAAAAGAGCACTTCACTACCCTTCGTAAACAGGAAGTTACATTTTCAGCCCAAGTGTGGGGATTCGCGCGCGTTTATCCACTCCTCGATGGCCTTCTGCAGGATATTTCGGCCACGCAGGTGGCGACCGTCGCGCTGAATCCGAACGCCCCGAACGGCACATCGGTTGACGCTGTCCAGCAATCTTTGCAGCTACAGCTTCAGTACAGCCAGATGGCTGGAGTGCAGAACTCCGCTGCGGCTCAGGCCGCAACCGCCAACAGCACGTACCAGACAAGCCTCGCTCAGCAGGAGACCGCGCTGATGCAACAGCTTTCGACCGCCTACTCCCAAGTAGCAACGGCTCAAGCAAATCTGAATACTCTAACGGCATCCGGGACGGCTAGCGCGACCGACATCGCAACGGCGACACAGGCACTCCAAGGTGCGAACGCGAACCTCACCGCTGTCGGCACCGCAATTACGAATTTCAAGAACCTGGCAGCGCCGACTGTCCCGACGACAGCGGCACCTCTGGCGACTACCCCCACACTGCCCGCTCTTAGCGCTTCCGTGCTGCCGAGCGGCCTTACCACCGCGGGCACAAGCACCGCGGGCGGTCCCTCATTCCCCGCCACGAAGCAGATGGACAATCAAATCAATATCCTGTGGGATCGGCTGGCGCGGCTGGTTGGTGCGATGTCGAGACCGGACAGCATGAGGCCCGACGATAAAATCTACCTCGTCAGATTTGATACGGGTATTTATCCCGTCTATCGGCGGAAGGAGCTGCTGGATGTCAGTTATCAATTGAGCTGCGGCGGCGTGATTGACTTATTCCCTAGAAATGCTGCGCTCAATATTGTCGAAGACAAATACAAAGATAGTGCCTTTGGCTTCGGTGCCGTGCTCAGCTGGTTCGGCGTGGGTGGAAGCGTCGCGTACAATCGCGAACACCTTAAGGCCTCCCAGTTGCTCGGGCAATCTTCCTACATAACGGGACATGGAATCGGCCAGCAGAAGTTCGGATGGCTGTTCGGAATAACCCTGGGCGATGACTCAATCGCTCCGGGTCCCCGCAACACATTTGCTTTGGTATGGGTCCCGAAAGGCTGCAGTGAGCCTACGATTACGGTGGAATCGGCAGATTGGACGGAACAACCGAACTTCAAACTTAAATTCCCCGAAGTTGACGTGTCTGGCGCACCCAAATGGCTGCTGAAGCCCACGTCGGATCCCGAAGATACCGAGGTTACGTCGATCGAATTCAACCGAAACGAGTACGACCCAACAGCCAACAAGCCAGCGCCAGTCACCGTCCGCGTCACACTTTCTCACGATATGGACCAGCAGCAGACGGTCACCGTCGATGGACAGCTAATCCAGCGTGTGCGCGACAATTTTGGAAGGGCTATTACTCCAACCGTATCAGGTAGCAATGGAGTTCTTGAGACAAGCCAGTTTGGTACAAACACTTGGATACCCACAGGTCCGACCACGCTGCTAGTTACCCTTGATAGTTTTCAATTTGGCAATCAATTTCCTCAGATCCTTTTGAGTTCGCCCGAAGGGGTTATCGACGTTACACATAGTCGGACAAACGCAAAAGTCGTAGTATCGGGAAATGCGCTGCATTGCGCACAACGTCCGTGTTCGTTGCCTTCGCTTGGCGTTCTGAAGACCACGCCCAAGAACTTGGGTGTCGCCAGGTGGATGATCGACGCCGGACCGGGCAAGCAACCAATCGAGAAGTTTTGCATTACGGTTCTCGACCCTCAGCCGGGCGCAGCACCGCTAGCAAGCGCAGCAGGAGTTCCAACCGTTCAGGTAATTTCGGATTCCGATAGTCAGGTGTGGGGATCTGACGTGGAGGTAAACGTTCTCAGTTCCGACGCCGGAACTTTCAGTTTAATATGTGATCCGAGCCTGGGCTCCCGTCTTGTATGCGATGCACCTCCTTGGAAACCCGACGGCAGCGGAAAGCGGCCGTCAACTCAACTTCAACTCATCGATCAACACCACGTAGGTGGCGTCTCAATAAAAGGCACGGTTTCTACCAAAGAGTGCTCCGATGACGCGAGGTCCGACCAGCCGTGCCGATTGCCCCTTATTTGGAGAACAATCGCCCCCAAGCTAGCTCCGAATAACACAACTGACTTGAGCAATAGCAAATGGAAAATGTGGGTGCAGCTTGTCAATGTCGACAGTTCGGACAAGGCGAGTTTGGGCGATATAAAGGCCGACTTAGTTAACGGTCATGTGTTCGATTGCAGCGCCGGCCCAAAATCGCCATGCATAGCGAGTTTCACAATCGGCTTAGGACAGTTGAATATCGTGAGTGATTGGATGAGTTTCAGGGTCACGGACGATAAGGACGCCGAATTAGGCAGCCACGCCGCTATAACAAACGTTCTTACGAATATGAAGCCGCTCATTAGCCAGATTACGGATGACCGAACAAGTTGGTCCGGTAGAAACCTGGTGTTCAATACCGTCCGTGTCGGAAATTCGCAGACATTCCAGGTCGATTGCTTGCCAGACGGAACGCAGTGCAAAGGTGATGGTAAATATGGGGCCACCGCTGGATTCCTATATTTCGTCCCGACCGAAAGCTTGGCGTTTCCGTTCAGCCAGATAAGCGCGACTGGGACAAGTACAGCGGTTACTTACACGCCGCCGAAGCCTCCTGCAACGTCTACTCAGAAAGCAGCAGAGGTTAAGCCTTCCACGACTCCAGCGAACACGCTGGACCTAAACATCCCACCCGAACTCAAACAGAAGATGTCAATGCAGGCGGTGCAATGATTCCCCTTAGCTACGAAACCACACGAACCTTGAACACGCCACGGCAAAGAAAAGAATCCGGTAATGATGGCGGGTGGCGCAGCCTTTTCCAAAGGTTTCCGGTTTTGCGTGCCCCATCCTTCCCGGTTTTGGTTCTTGGGAGGGGGGTCGGTCCCGTCTGTGATTTTTTTTGGCGATTCGCGTTCCCAACGTTCTCTCTTGATCTGCTTTACGCCGGATCAATTCTCACTAGTACCCCTCATAAAACTGTTGACAAGTTGGTACTCTTGTGATATAAAAGTTCGAGTAGTGCGCAGTCCCTAAGCGCGGGGCTGGCTCTCCAGAGCTAACTGGAAGTGTGCGCCGAAATCTTGAACAAATCGGGAGTTCAGAACGATGCAAGGCCCCACAACCGGCGTCGGCAGGGAAATCTTTCCCACCGACCGGCCAACAAAATCCTCCGCACCCCCTAAAACCCGCCCCCAAACAAGAATTTCTAATCGATACAAGAAATTATTAGAAACCGCCGTAACCCAAAGAAAACAAACGACGCACCACCGTTCTAATCGATACAAATCACGCCTTTTTTCTAATTGCGTTTTTGATCCTCATCCCGTTCCCAAGCCCCGCCTACGCCGCAAATTGACAACGGCCAACACCCGTCATAGTCTTCCTTCCGGTTCCGCGGGCACGACCCGATACGTTAAGCCCCGCCGAATCCCACTCCAGGAGGAACCATGACGCTCTACCACCACGCGGCAATCCTGAAATCACCCCTGAGCCGCCGCCACTTTTTGGCCGCCACATCCTGTTTCGGCGCCGCTGCCGCCTTCCTGCGCTATCTGCCGCAACCGGCCCTGGCGGAATCCATCCTGCAGGACAAGCGCATCGCCGCCACGCCGATTGTGGACAAGGGCTACGCCTCGATCCGCAAAATCGGCGACGGCGTCTATGCCACAATCTCCGATCCCTCCAAGGGCTACGACACTCTTTCGAATGGCGGCTTCATCATCGGCCGCGATTCCGCGCTCATGATCGAAGGCTTCCACACGCCGCACGGAGCGATCCTGCAGCTCGAGACCTATCATTCCGTCGGCAAAGTGCCCGTCAGCGCCGCGCTCGACACCCACTATCACTTCGATCATTCCATGGGCAACGCCGCGTACGGCGCACACAATATTCCCATCTGGGCCCATGCCGACACCGCTCCGATGATGCAAAAAAACTATGGCTCGATGCAGGGCCTCGATCTCGATGCGCTCCTCGCGCCGTTCAAGCGGCGCGTCGAGACCGCCGCCGACGATACCGACAAGCAACACGCCCAGAGTGACTTGACCGCTTTCACGGGAATGGCTCAGTCCGCGCTGAGCACGGTCCTCGCGTTGCCGAACCAGCCTCTGCACCCCGCCGATTTTCCGAAGACCATTGACCTCGGCGGAACAAAGGTCGTGCTCGAAACTTACCCGGGCCACAGCGGCACCGACGTGATCGCCCGCATCCCCGACCAAAATATCGTCTTCGCCGGCGACTTGCTTTTCGACGCCTGGTATCCGGTGACCTTTGACGCCAACGTCAGCGGTTGGCGCTCCACACTCGAGAAATTCGCCGCCTTCGATAAGGACACGCTGTTCGTTCCCGGCCACGGCCAGCTTTGCGGCCAGGAAGGTATAGCCACCGAGCGCGCTGTCTTCGACGATCTCGCTGAGCACGCCGCGAAAATGTACAAAGCGGGAGTGAGCGTCGATGAAGCTTCAAAGCGCTATACGCCGCCCGATAAATTCAAGAATTTCCCCATCTTTGCCTGGGGCTTCTGCATTTCGCCCACAATCGCCAAACTCTACGAAGGATTCAAAACAGGAGGGTAAACCGCAGACAAAAACGATCGATCATGCTGCAGGGTGCAACGAATCCAGTGCCAGGTACGGAATCTCGGCCGGGCAGCGAAACCTCAGCGGCAACACAATCGTGCCAATTCCGCGGCTCACGTAAATTTGCGTGTGTCCCAGCTTCGCCCAGCCCACCTTGAATCGAAGCTGCTCGGGCGAGCGTCCCCAAATCGTGCCGAGGAACGGCAGATTCACCTGCCCGCCGTGAGTATGCCCCGAAAGTACGAGGCCGATATTCTCCTTCGCCGCGGCGCGAATGATCGCCGGATTGTGCGAGAGAAGAATGGTCGAAGCGTCTTTGGGAATTCCGCGAATCGCGCGCGCTAAATCCGGCCGGTAATGCCAATCGTCGATTCCCGCAAGATAGAGTGACTGGCCGCGGCGCCGCAGCTTCGTATGCGTGTTGCGCAAGACTTCGATGCCCGCACCCTCGAGCGAATGCGAAATCTCCTCGGCTCCCACGCGGAAATCGTGATTCCCGAGCACCGCGAAGACTCCGTGTTTCGCCCGCACATGCGCCAAAATTTCGGCCACAGGATCGATGTACGCACGCGAGTACGTGACGAAATCGCCCGTCACGGCGACAAGGTCGGGCTCGAGCTCATTCACCGTTTCGACGACCTGCCGCAGCATTTCACCCGGCAAAAACACTCCGTGATGGATGTCCGAAAGCTGAATGATGCGGAAACCGCGAAATGCTTCAGGCAGAACCTCGAGACGAATGTGGTGATGCGTAATCTCGAAGCCGCTGCCCATGCGCTGCAGCGCGCGATTCGTCTCGTCCTTGCCGAGCGGATACTTTTCGACGCCGCCGCTGCGCCAGCGGGTGGTCAGGCGATGGATGGGATCGGCCAGACGCGGCCGGCGACGGCGTTCGGAGCTTTGGCGCTTCTTCATCGCTTCGCGGATCTCTCATTTCACCGTAACAACCGAAATCGACGGCGTCAACGCGACGGAAGTACCAGAGTTTCCTCGGTTGCATCTCGGGCTGGTACTCCGATGTGAAACAGCTGGGTTCCGATGCCGCCCTATATCATTAGATTCAGGCAACGCGAATTGGGGCTCTGGGTCTCTAAGCTGGCACGGAGCGGAATTTCGGAACTTTTTCTTGTCTGCGCGGAAGAACAATCGGGAGTGTGGGTGGAAGTTCCTGCTGATCATCCAAGTTCCTGCTGATGAGGCAGTTGCGAGCCAGTGCGGACGCAGGCTGCCCTTAACTTCCTGAATCATCCGCTGCCCAACTCAGTGCGGAGGCCGGGGTGTGAAGATCGCTCTTTGGGTGCGTTTCTGCGTCATCGCTCTTGTGGCTTGCTTGGCCGGTGCGCCGGTTGCATGGGGCCAGGCTGCGTCGTCGCTTCGCGGGATTGTCACTGATCCGAGTGGCGCAGTGATCGCGAACGCGAGCGTTCATCTGATTGACGCGAGTGCCGCGGAGCGAATCGCGACGACGGATGATAAGGGGCAGTATGTGTTCGATGGAGTTGCGCCCGGATCGTACCGGCTTCGAGTAATGGTCAACGGCTTCGACACTTTCGAGCGAAGCGACATTTCGTTTTCGGCCGGCAGCGCCTCGACGGTGAACGTGCAACTGCGCATCCCCTCGCAGCGCGAGGCGGTTACGGTACACGCCACTGAAAACGCCGAGCATCTGATCGCGCGGATGCGCCTGCTGCCGAACGCCGGCCCCGGCATCCGCGCAATCCGCCGCGACGCGGCCGGCCGCTATTACGTGCTCTCGGCGCCCGGCGCGACAATCGATATTTATTCACCGGCGGGCGTGAACGTCGGGCAGGTGCCGGCCAAGCCTACGCCGGATACCGAAATCGCGTTCGGCGAAGATTTCTATCTCGATCCTACGGGGCGCGTGTACGTGGCCGATCGCGGCGCGAACGAAATCAAGATTTACGCCGCGAACGGAACGCTGACAGGAAGAATTCCGGTGACCGCGCCGGTTTCCGTCGCGGCGCTGCCGAGCGGAGAGATAGCGGTCGCGAGTCTGGCATCGAAGCGGTTTGTGGATGTGTTCGACGCAAATGGGCGACGCATGCGCAGCATCGGAGGAGTTTCGGATTCGACCGACATCTCGACGCCCGGCGCCATTCTGAGCCGCGGATATTTCACCGACGACGACGACGGACATTTCTACTATTCGCTGACGTATCTCCCCGATCCGACCATCCGCAAATACGATGAGTACGGATACGCGGCGTATGAGATTGCGATTCCCGCGGATCAATTCATCGCGCAGGATGAGGGCAATACGGTCAAATTCGGATTGCGGCCCTCCGGTCCGGGCGAGCGCCAGGCGAATTCAACCGATCAGGGGATCGGAGCGTACGGCGGCGCCGGAATCGGCCGTGAATTCGGCGGCTTCGGCGGCGGGATGCACCACGAGGGCGGTGGTGGAGAAGGAGAAGGCGCGGGCGGCTACGGCGGGGGCGAAGGAAGAGGCGGGCAATACGCGCATCGCGATACGACCGGCGTGAGGGCCAGTGTCAAGATTCAGGTGCGCAATCGCCAGGCCGAGATGAAGCCCGAATTCAGCGCCGTCGGCGTCGATCCCGCCACGCAGGAAGTTTGGGCGGCCGTCGCCAATCTGCTTTTTCATTTCGACAAAGACGGCAATCGCATGGCCGCCTATTCGCTCTATTCCACCGAACAAGCGTTCATCAAGCCCAACATTATTCTCGTCGAGCCTGACCGGCTCGTCATCGCCGCAGATCCGTTCGGCATCTTCGCGTTTCCGCGGCCGGACAAGCAGCCGTCCGGCCTCACATCTGCGCAGTAACCCACATTCCGATTCGGCACGTTGCTCACCCGCTGCAAACCCGAATGATAATAGAATCGCTGTGGGGAAAAACTGATGCGTCCGATTGGCGGACAATACTTTGCGATTCTTGCGGCGATTTGCTTTGCAGCGGGATTGAACGTCTACGCAACCGTGGCGTCGCTGGGATTGTTGGCGCGGGCCGGGGCGATTGTGCTGCCTGCACCGCTGCACGGGTTGGAAAGTTGGTGGATTATTGGGGCTAGCGCGGTTTTGTTTCTGGTGGAGTTTTTCGGAGACAAGATTCCGGCGTTCGATTTGATTTGGAATGCATTGCATACCTTCGTGCGCGTGCCGGTGGCGGCGCTGATTGCGTATTTGGCTACGGCGCAGCTTTCGCCGGGAGAGCAGGCGCTTTGCACGTTGGCCGGTGGCGTGATCGCGTTGGCGGCGCATGGCGGGAAGACGGCGGCGCGCATTGCGGTGACGGCTTCGCCTGAGCCGCTATCGAATATTGGGTTGAGTCTCGGCGAGGATGTTCTCGCGATATTTTTGGTTTGGTTTGCGACGAAGCATCCTTACGCGGCGGCGGCGATCGTGTTGGTGGGGCTTGTCGTCGTGGTGGTGACGATTCGGTTTGTATGGCGGGCTTTGCGGCTTTTGTTTGTGGGGGCGGAGAAAAGATCGTTTGGGTGACGGAGAGGCCGAAGCGGAAGTTTTATCTAGCCTGGATTGGGACAAAAACGCCGGCTGGCTGCCCTTCGAAGATCAGGGTAAACCGGCGCTAGGGGACGGAGCGGACCGGGGACGCCTTTATCGGGCGTCCCCCGGTGCTGTCGATCGGCTACGACATCTCGCTGCAGTGAGTTTTGTGGCGCCTGGACCGATTTTAGCTAACTAGGATTGACGCTGCGCCTCGTCTGCTTCCTCTGCCAGACTGAGCAGCTTTTGCACGAGCGCGGGCTTCTTGAGCGGCGTTTGGCCGATGAAAAGCCCGTCAGCGACGAGAGAGTTGACGGCGGCAACCGCTCCTGAAAGTTTTGTGGACGTCGGACGAATGATCGCCACGGGCGGAAACGTTCGATTGTGGTTGGTGAGGAAATGAGTAGGCTCGGGCATGATCAGGTTGGCCTGTAATGTATCCCCGTTGAGAGATTCCGGATCGGTTTCGCCCTGTGCGTTCGCGAGGACCGTAAACGTAACCGACGAGTTGTTGACCTTGTCGAAGTCGGTCAACGGAAGAGCATTGCCGGCCTTGTCCTGCCAAGTCTGAAAGTGCATGGTTTCGCTGGGCCCGATGCTCAACAAGATTCGCAGCACTTCGAGATTCGTGACCTTCTGGGCCAGCGTCGGGTAGAGGCTGGTGCCGCCTTGCTCGATGAACGCGAAATGGAAACCCGCAGTGAATGCGATAGCTTGCAGATGCGCGGTGATGCTTTGCGTGTTGTCGCTGCTCAAGCTGCTGCCGGCGGTGTCGTTGTTGTCTCGGGGGATTGCCGTGTGCTGACCAATATTCAGACTCGGGACGGCTTGAACGAACGGCGCGCCCGGATCGAAATCGGGGTTCGTAATACTGCGGTACCGAGACCAAAAACTGGTATCGATGGTGAGCTGGGTGAGGTTCGTAAGCCGCCCGGCGGTCTTGTTTGCTCCGTCCGCCTGACTGCTGGGCAAATTGGCAAAGTGGCTCAGGTCAACCGCTTCTGCGCCTCTCGATTCCAAGTAGGCTTTCAGGAAGGCGGCGTGGCTGAACTCATCATCGGTGTTGTCGTGAATGTATTGGGCCATATCGCCATCCAAAATTTGAAGAGCACCCGTGTAGAGTGCGTTCCCGCCGTTTACACCAGAGACTTCGTTGTCCTGGGTTCCTCCGAGTTCCGAGTATTGCAGCCAGAGATCTGCTTCGATCTGCTCTAAGGCGTTTAGAAACCTGAGAATAGCGATGTCTCCTCTCGTGATATCGCCGCCATCTCCTTCTGCCTCAATCGCTCGACTGAACGCGGACAACTTACTGGCCATCAACCCACCGGCCAGTGTCGCCGCTCCTGCCGCAAACGCGCCCTTCTTCAAGAATGATCGCCGGTTCGACTTCCCTTTCAACGTAGATTCGGGACGGTCCATTGTATATCTCCTATTTTTTGGAGGATTACAGTTCAGTGACTCTGTACCCTCGGTATTTAAGGAAATAACTTCAGGCCGCGCCGAAAATCAGAGAAACCTGAAATTTTCCTTCGAATTGAAGGGTACGGTGGGCGAATTCCGGCATCCAATATTTGTTTCTCATCGCACGCATAGGCAAAACTTATGGAACTCCACCAACTCAGGTACTTTTGCGCGATTGCCGACACAGGAAGCTTCAGCCGCGCAGCAGAGCAGGCGCACGTGTCGCAGCCATCGCTCTCGCAGCAGATTGGAAAGCTCGAAGATGAGCTGGGAACGCAGCTTTTCGATCGATTGGGCCGCTCGGTGAGGCTTACAGAGCTGGGGCGGTCATTTCTGCCTCGTGCGCGAGCAGTGCTGCGCGATCTGGAATCCGCGAGGAGCGACATAGCGGAGAAAAAAACATCCATTACAGGTCTGATTTCTGTGGGAGCGATCCCGACGATCGCGCCCTATTTTCTGCCGCAAATTCTGGCGACATTCTCGCGGAAATGGACAAAGGCGCAGGTGGCTGTAGTGGAAGAAATCACGCCGTTGCTGCTCGAGAAGCTTAGAGCAGGAGCGGTGGACGTTGCGATCGTCGCGCTGCCGGTGCCGGTTCGCAATCAGGAATTCGAATCGTTTCCATTGATGACGGAGAAAATGTACGCAGTGTTGCCGAAGCGGCATGAACTCTCGAGCCGGCGCGAGGTTTCGCTCAGCGAGCTCCACGGCCAGCCATTCTTGTTGCTCCGCGATGGCCATTGCTTCCGCGAGACGGCGGTCGAAGCGTGTAAACGGGCGCGGTTGAATCCGCAGATCGTCTTTGAGAGTGGCCAGTTCAGCAGCATATTAAGCATGGTGTGCGCGGGGCTGGGCGTTTCAGTTGTTCCGGAGATGGCGGTGGAAAAGCGGGCCGGGTGCTGTTTCATTCCTCTGATGGATCAGCGAGCTGAGAGAACGATCGGAGCAGTTACGTTGAAAGGGAGATCTTTGACGCGAGCGAGTACGCAGTTTCTCGTGCACTTGGGGGTGAAAGCCTCCAAGAATGGCAATGAAGGGGCACGGGTTTAGCGGCGCGGCGCTATGGAAGAAGGGCCGGACGGGCGGCGATTTCGGCGGCTAACGTTAGCATCTCTTGGTGAATTGTGCCGTTGGAGGCGAAGAGTTCCCGGTCGCCTGCGTGATAGGGGCGTCCGGCGAAATCGGTGACGGCGCCGCCGGCTTCGCGGACGATTAACATGCCTGCGGCAGTGTCCCAGGATTTCAGGCCGAATTCCCAGAAGCCATCGAAGCGTCCGGCGGCGACGCTGCAGAGATCGATCGCGGCAGAGCCGGCGCGGCGTACGCCGTGCGAACGGAGAGTGAATTCCCAGTAGTAATGAATATTGGGATTGGACATGCGTTTGTGCGCGGGGAAGCCAGTGGAGAGCAGGCTCTTCGAGAGTGTGGCGATGTCGGAGACGTGAATCGGTTTGTGATTGAGTTGCGCGCCCTGATTGCGTACGGCGGTGAAGAGCTCATTCGCAATGGGATTGAAGACGGCGCCGACCAGCGGCTCGTTATCGTCGAGCAGCCCGATGGAAACGGCAAAGACCGGATAGCCGTGCGCGAAATTCGTTGTACCGTCGAGCGGATCCACATACCAGCGGTGGCGTGCGGATTTCTCGGCGCCACCGCCGCCTTCTTCGGCGATGATGGAGTGCTGCGGGAAGCGATTCTGTAGGCGCGCGACGATAATTGCTTCCGAGCGCTTGTCGGATTCGGTGACGATGTCCACTTCGCCCTTGTAGGAAATTTTCTTGGGGCGATCGAATTCTTGAAGCAGAATCGCGCCGGCTTCGCGAGCGGCTTCTACGGCGGTTTCAAGAAAGTGCGCGGCGTCGGAATTGGATTCTGTCATTTTGCGAAGCCCACCGAGAGATACTCCTTGCGATAGTGGAGCGGCGTGCCGCCTTTTACGCGCAGTTCGATGTGGCGATAGGCGTTGGGCGGCGGCTCCGGCTTGGGATAGTAGCTCAGAAGATACTGCGTGCGAAGCTCGCGATCGATTCTGTCGAACAATCCTTCCAACTGATCGAAATTGTCGAGATAGAAGAGAGCGCCGCCGGTGCTGTCGGTGATGGTGATGAGCGCGTGTTCGCCTGCGGTGTTGCGGCCGCTTTCGGTGGGGATGGGGCGGACGACGATGGAATAGAGCAGCGCGCTCGAAGCGATGGCTTCGCGGCGGGCGTCTTCAAATTTGGAGGAGCTGGTGGTTTCGCCGGCGTCAGTGACGAGGATGATGACGCGGCGGCGATCGCGCGGCATGCGCTCGAGAGCGTGCGAGCCGAGGACCAGCGCGTCGTAGAGGACCGTGCCGGCGCCGGCGGTCATGCGGTGAGCCGCGGATTCGAGATAGTTGAGATCGGCGGAGAAAGTGGAGAGTTGCGTGACTTCGTCGGAGAATTCGAAGACGGCGAGATGATCGGTGGGGCGAACGACTTGGCGAATGAAATGCGCAGCGGTTTCGGATTCGAATTTCAATTCCTTCGTGGTGCTGAGGCTGGTGTCGAGCATGAGAGCGAGATCGAGAGGCTGGCTGGTTTCGGCTTCGAAGCGGGAGATGTCCTGCGGGACGCCCTCTTCGAAAATTTGAAAGCTTTCCTTCGGGAGATCGAGGAGCGGGTGGCCGTCCGGATCGAGGACGCTGGTGAGGACATTGACGAGATTCGTTTGCACGCGAATGGCGCCGGGATTTCTTTGCGGAGCCTTGCTGGATTGTGCAGCGGCTGGGGCGCGAAGTGCCGACGCAGCAGCGCCGAGTAGCGCGACACAGACTAACGCCTTTGCGAGCAACTTCGCGGGTAGGTTCTTTTGTGGGTTCATCTAAGAGATAGATTCACCCGGGGCGGAATTGGCTGTCGCGGGAGGAACCTCGCCTTCGGCCCAAATGGCGCCATCGGCGAAGAATTCCTTTTTCCAGATGGGGACGGTGCGTTTCAGAGTGTCAATGGCATAGCGGCAGGCGTCGAAGGCCGCGGCGCGGTGCGCGGAGCTGACGGCGATGAGGACGGAAGTCTCGCCGATCTCAATGCGTCCGAGGCGGTGAACGATGGCGACGCGATGGATCGCGAACTTCTCGTGCATTTGCGCGCCGATTTCGCGGATTTTCGCGAGGGCCATTTCTTCGTAGGCTTCGTATTCGAGGTGGAGCGTGGGGCGGCCGCGGAAATTGTTGCGGGCGAAGCCGTCGAAGACAACCAGCGCGCCATCTTCGGGAGCGCGCAGGCTGCGCGAGATTTCATCAATAGGGATGGCGCTGCGTGTGAGTTCGAATAGATCGCGCGCGCGCGCGGCTTGCTGGCCGCCGCTCACGGGCGGAAGGAAGGCGACTTCATCGCCGGTGGAGAGCTGCGAGCGAAACGCGGCGTATTCCTGATTGATCGAAGCGGCGACGCTGGCGCGAAATTCGAGGAGGCGCGGGAAGCGGCGGCCGTAGCGCTCGTAGAGATCTTCGATGCGCGCGCCTTCGGAGAGTTCGGCGAAATCCTCGCCGACGCCGGTGATTTCGCGAAGTTGGCCGAAGAAGAGAACGCGCACGCGCATGCGTTCATTGTAGCCCGGGGAGTTGAGGGATTGCCATTTGCTGGGGTCAGACTCTACGCTAGCGCAATCCAGCGTCGATCCCTGGAGGAACTCAACGCGCGGTCAGTACTAACCGCGAATCTACGCATATCCTGTCTCTATCGCTGCATGTAATACTTCGTGGTCAAATCTGCACAAAACCGAAGTATTGGTAATGACCGACGAAAAGCAAATTCGCGATGTGATCGAGCGGGAGAAACACCCCGCACGCCGACATACGCGATCCGAACTTCGGTCGCTTGAGAACGACCTACGCAAAATCTATGAATTTGGCGATGAAAAGGAGCTTATGCAGTTTTTGCGCGGGATCGGGTTGAAGGACGAGTCGCCGAGGTTCGCTGAAGTCGTGAACGTGTTCCGCTCTTTGCGGCGCGGGAAGCGCTAAGGGCAATTCTGCGTAACTCGCTGCGTTTTTCCTTCGCCAATTCGAGCGGCAGAGTATCGAGCTGAGCTTGGATTATCCTCGCTGCTTTCCGAACGGCGCCGTCGAGTTTGGATCTTTTGGACATCTCGTCCACCTGTTCAACGATAGCAGCAGACTATCAAAGCTTCAAGGCACAACGAGCGTAGCTTCCCCAGGGTGCCAACTCCGTCCGATTCCAGACGTTGAAGTCTCCGCTCTTTCACGACGTTTGTCACATTAAAAATGCGAAACGTGAAAGCATGTAGAATGACGCGGCGTTGTTTCTAGACTACACAAATTTGCGAAGGAGCTAACGATGACTGCGTTTCAACAAGATCCGGATGCGAATGAGGCGTTTCGGAAATATCAAGCACAAATGCGACAGGTGATAGCGTCGCGCATGAAGCTGGTGCTGATTGGAGTAGTGATTGCAATTGTATTGTATGCGTCCATAGCTTACGTGCCGGCGGGGCATGTGGGAGTGCTCACTTTGTTTGGGCGGGTGACCGGTGATGTGCTGCCGGAAGGAACCCATTTGGTGAATCCGTTCAAGGTGAACAACACGATGTCAATTCGCACGCAGGAGCAGAAGGAGACAGCGAGCGTGCCGTCGAACGAAGGACTGGTGATGACGCTCGACACTTCGCTGCTCTTCCGCCTCAATCCCCAAAGAGCGGCGGACGTATTCCAGAAAATCGGGCCTAACTATCTCGACGTCGTAGTCGAACCTACGCTGCGGTCTGCGATCCGCGCAGTGACGGCCATGCACAGCGCGAACGCTCTCTATACGGGCGGGCGTGAGGAAGTGGCACAAACAATTTACGATGAACTCGTGAAGCAACTGGGACCTCTGGGTGTCGAGGTGCAGAGCATTTTGCTGCGTGACGTGCAGTTGCCGCAGATGTTGAAGACTTCGATCGAAGCGAAACAACAGGCCGAACAAGACGCGCTGCGCATGGCTTTCGTGCTGCAGAAGGAGAAGCAGGAAGCGGACCGCAAGCGCATCGAGGCGCAAGGCATTCACGATTTTCAGCAGACGGTGGCGCAGGGCATCAGCGAGCAGTTGCTCGAATGGAAAGGAATCGAGGCGACCGAGCGGCTCGCGAACAGCACCAACGCCAAGGTGGTGTTAATCGGCAACACGCGCAACGGGCTGCCGCTTATCCTCGAGCCCAAATAGTCAGAGCTCCTCAGGATCATCAACGGCCGCGCTGCGGCGGCGTGAATGAGATCCGCTCACGACGCCTCTCCTCGTGTTACGAGGGGTTGTGATCGCTCGACGGAGTTTGGGCGAGACGGGAGATCTCGTTGAGTTTGGTTGTGGCGCGGGCAAGCGCGGCGGCGATTGCGGCGATGGCGCGGCGGATTTGCTCGGCGTCCTTGTGCTCGATGGCTTCCGCGAGGCTGGGCATCATTACCGCGGTGTAGCCAGCGTAGCTGCCGGGGGCCCAGAGCTGGTGCTTGTACCATGGGCGGCCTGGAAGGCCCTCCGGCGACAGGAATGATTGCTCGACGGCGGCCAGGGCCAGATTGACTTCCTGGTGTTGCGCGGCGGCGCTCGCAGAGGTTTCGAGCGCGCGCAGGGCCAGATTGACGCGCTGAGCGGCTTCGCGAAGTTGTGCGGCGGCGTCGGTTAACGGAGCCAGATCGGCGTCGGTGGCACCGGCGCGTTTCGCTGCGGCAGTTAGCGCGCCAGCTTCGTGCTGAATGGTTTCGGCGTAAGCAGAATAATCAAACGGGAGAACGTCTGCTTCGTCAAGGCGCAGGACGAGCGTGCCGAGAATCTTCGCTAGAGTGGCGTGATAAGCGAAGTCCGGATCGCCGAATCGTTTCATCCAGAAGAAATCGTCATAGAGCGAATGATAGACGCCGTAGTCGCCATTGAACCCGACATCGAGCGACGGAATTCCGGCGAAATCGAAGAACGGGCAGAAATCGGAACCGGCGCCGAGAGTGCCAAGGGGCGCGTCGTTGTCGGTGCGGAGAGGACGCTCGCGGGCGACACCGCTGGGTTCGGAGCCGGCGTGCTCGCTGTGCTCTTTCCAGGCTTCGTAAACGCTGCGGCCGGTGTTGGGATCGGAAACTTCGCGCGTCACTTCGCGAACGATGTCCTGAAGGGATGGCGTGGCGGAGGCGCTGAAATTCGGGCCGGCGACGCCGACGTCGGTATTGATGTAGGTGACTGCCTTCGATTGCAATTCCTTGAGATTGTCTTCCACCCATTCGGTTGAGCCGAGGAGGCCGGGTTCTTCTCCATCCCACTCGCACATGACGATGGAGCGGCGCGGCTTCCAGCCTCCGCGAACGAGTTCGCCGAGTGCGCGCGCGGTTTCCAGCATGACCGCGGTGCCGCTGCCGGGATCTACGGCGCCGAACACCCAGGCATCGTGATGATTGCCGAGCACGACCCATTCGGAATCATCAGTGCCGGGAAGACGCGCGATGACGTCGTAGATTTTTCGCTGCTGATAATCCATCACAATTTTCAGATGCACTGCCGAATCGCCCGGGCCGGTGTGATAGGTGATGGGCAGGCCGCCTTGCCAGGCGCGCGGGACTTTTGCGCCGGTGAGATGCGAGAGGATCGCGGCGGCATCCTGCGCGTTGATGGGCATCACGGGAATGCGCGGAAGGCTGCGCGCGTCGGCGGGTGAAATGCGCGGCGCGTCGGGCGTGGCCGCGACGCCGGGCGTGAGAGGATCGCCGGGATAGATTTCGGTGTAAAGGATTGAGCCGCGTTGGATGGCGCTCATCGGCCGCCACGGGCCGCGCGGGTAAACGTCGCCCGCGTCGTAGCCGTCATCGGCAGGATCGGAATAAATCAGAAGCGCGGCGGCTTTGTGCTCTTCGGCAAGTTTGGACTTGATGCCGCGATAGGCGTTGCCGTAACGCACCAGAACGATTTTGCCCGCGACGCTGACACCAAGCGATTCGAGCTGGCGGTAATCCTCGGCCGTGCCGTAATTGGCATAAACGATTGGCGCGGTGACTTCACCCGATGGCGAGTAAGTGTTGTAACCGATCGACGCGCGCGAATCGTACGTGCTCTTGTCCCATTCGTAGGGCTCTTCTTGCGTGGCGAGGGCCTTTTTTTGTGGAGCAACGAGATCGAGTTTAACTTCGGTGGGCAGCGGGAGCCAAACGCTGTACGAAACGATTTTCGCGTCGAAGCCGTCATTTTCGTATTGCAGCCGCAGCCAGTCGGCGAGGCGATGGCTGCCTTCGGTGCCGGCCATGTGCGGCTCGGCGGTGATGTGCCGAAGATTATTTTCAGCGTGTTCGGCGTCCGGGATTTTGCGGAACCACTGCTCGAGCTGGCGCTCGGCGTCGGCGTGAGAGGCGGTAAAGCCACGGATTCCGGATTGCGCCTCGATGAGCGCTGCAGGGGTGCCGAGGAAAATTGCTGCGGCCACGATTGCAGTGAAAAATAGCGAGAGAGTGCGACGGCGGGGCGTCATGCGGGACCTGATTGGAGACTGGGCATCAAACTCCGCCATTCTAGCGCAGATTCGATGCCGCGCGGGCTCCGAAGAAACTAGAAATTTCGCCGATTCGGCGCGGATGATTTCGCTGAACGCGTGGAAATGCAAGGCGCCAGAGCCGGTTCCTTGACGCGGAGTGGAGCGGGCCTTAGCGTTGAAGCATGCGCGGCGCCTGACAGTTTTCGAGGGCGCCGCGAGGGAGTTCGAAATGCGCGTATTGATGACTGGCGCTTCGGGATTGGTTGGAACGGCGCTTGCGGCGGAGTTGCGGGCGGCCGGCGCGACGGTGAATCGATTTGTTCGGCCCGGGACTGTGGCTGCGGCGGGCGATATCGAGTGGAATCCCGAGACCGGTGAGATGAATTTGGCAGCGGCCGAGGGCGCAGATGCGGTGGTGAATCTTGCGGGCGCGTCGATCGGCGGCGGGCGTTGGACGGCGAAGCGCAAGGCGCTGCTGCGCTCGAGCCGCGTGGATTTGACCGAGCGGCTTGTTGCTGGGTTGGGCCGCTTAAAGAAGCCGCCGGCGATTCTGGTGTCGGCTTCGGCAATTGGTTATTACGGTGACCGCGGCGAGGAGTCGCTGACGGAGGCGAGTGCCGGCGGGCAGGATTTCTTGGCGACGATTTCGCGGGATTGGGAGGCGGCGGCGATGAAGGCCGAAGAGTTCGGCATGCGAACGGTGATTGCGCGATTCGGAATCATTCTGGCGAAAAATGGAGGGGCGCTGCCGCGCATGTTGGCGCCGTTCAAGATGGGCGCCGGCGGGAGAATTGGCTCGGGGAAGCAATGGATGTCGTGGGTGGCGCTGGACGACGCGATGGGCGCGATTCGATTCGCGATTGGAGATGCGGCGCTGCGCGGGCCGGTGAATGTTGTGGCGCCGAATCCGGCGCGAAATTCTGAATTCACGCGAGTGCTGGCGCGCGCGCTGCGGCGGGCGGCAATTTTTCCGGCACCGGCTTTTGCGCTGCGATTGATGCTGGGTGAAATGGCGGACGCGCTGCTCTTGTCGAGCCAGCGCGTCGTGCCGCAGAAACTTTCGGAGGGATGCTTTCGATTTCAGTTTGCGGATTTAGAAGCAGCGCTGCGCCGCGCGCTCCAGTCGTAAGCGCCGCCGACTACTTCAAAACCTTCAATCGAACTTCTACTTTCCAGACGTGGCCGGTGAGAGGATCGGTCGCCGTGCTCGCTTCTTGCGACTCGCCGTCCCGCAAAAGCACATCGAAAGACTGCCGCAGCGAATTGATTCGCGGATTTTCCGGATTCTCCGCAGGAATGCCCTTGGCCTTGATGTCCTTCGCGTCGGTTACCGAGACCGAGGAGCGGTCCAACGTCGTTTCCACGCGAAAACGGCCGTCACCAGACGCCGCGACGGTACAGTCATAGCTAGTGCCAATATCCACGTAAGTGAAGCTTCCTTTTTCGGTCATCACCGGGATGCGCGTGCCCACGCGTCCGCTGCCTCTCGTGCTCTCGTTCCCGCGAGCTGTGACGGCGAGCTCGTAGGGCAAACTGGCGATCTCCTGCTTGTCATTAAACTCGTGAAGAACAATAGTGATCTTGAGTGGCGTGCGCTGCTCGGGAGTGGGCTTGGAGCTGTCCTGGGCGAATACGGAAACGGCCAGAACGAGCAGTATCCCCGCGACTGCCGCGAATTTTTGCCATGGCTTCATCGTTTGCTCCTCTTGCATCGTGGCTGATTTTGCGCGTGCAAGATAAAGACGCCCGCCGCAGCGCGAAAGTTCAGTGCGCGGTCGGGCCGGCCTCGGCGTGCGGCTCTTCAATCGGCTTCATTTCGATGAGCGGAATATCGAGCGGCTTCACGCCGGCCGATTCATCGGCCGATTTCGCGGCGCTCAACAGCGCCGTCGCATCAATGTGGCCGTCGGCCAGGGCTTGCGAAAAGCGAACTGTGGCGTAGAGTTCCTGGCGATTGATGCGCACCTTGAGCGCCGGAGACGCTGACGGAGTGGCGGCGCCGGGATGCAGCAACGGCGTCTCGCGCGGTCGCGGCGCCGCAGGCGAAGCTGCGTGGCGCGGCTCGTCGGGAATTTCGGGCGCGGTTTGCGGCGGCTGCTTTTCGGACGATGCGGAGTTTTGCGCGGGGCTCATCGCGCCGGGCTGGGGCGTGATTGTGCGATGGACGTGAATGATTAAGAGCAGCGCGACGAGAGCGGCGGCGCCGGCGAGGACGGGCCACCAATTCAGCAATCGGCGCGGTGCGCGCTCGAGTTCCGGTTCGGCAGCCATGCGCCGGTGCAGGCGAGCGTTGAATTCTGGAGATGGAGCCGCGTCGAGTTGCGTGCGCATTTGGAGATCGAGGGCGCCCAAAAATTCGCGGCGGCTCACGAGCACGCGGCGGCAAGCCTCGCAGATTTCCAGATGCAGGCGAAAAGCCTGCGCGTCAGTTCCGGATTCTTCGCCGAGCGCGACGGCGTTCAACGCGTCTTGATATTGCTGGCAGTCCATCGGAGTTTCTCCGCCATTTGCTTGCGAGCTAGATACAGTCGCGACTTCACCGTGCCCTCGGGAATCTCAAGGAGCGCGGCGACTTCGCGCGTGTCATAGCCTTCGATTGCCGCGAGGACCATCACCAGGCGCAGCTTCTCGGGCAACGCATCGAGTGCGATGTTCACTTTGTTCTCGAACTCTCGCGACGCCGCGATGTCCTCGGCGTTCGCGGCGGCCGTCTCGGCCACGACGCCGAATGACGCGGCGGCATCGTCGTAGCGCTGTCGGCGCCCGCGCGCGCGAATACGATCGAGCGCGAGGCGCCAGGCCATGCGCACCAGCCAGGATCGGAACTTTTCGCGATCGCGCAGCCGGTGAAAACTATGATAGGCGCGCACCAACGCATCCTGAGCCACGTCCTCGGCCTCGGCGCGATTGCGCAACACGCCCAGCGCCACGCGAAACGCCAGCGCCGGGCAATCCGCCAGCCGCTCCTCGAATTCGCGCGCCAGCGATGCGTCCGGGCTCACGAAAGTTCCCGTGAAGCTTTCCGCAAAAGCATCCATTGCCGTCCCAATTCGCAAGACGCCGCTCGATGGTTTGGAGTTCACTAGGTTTGAGGGGCGAGCTGTTGCGGCCTAAAGATCGAGCCGCGCAAGCAGAGCCTCGATGTTGGATGCGTCCACGACGAGCTCGGGACGCTTGGTGGCGAGGTCATCGGATTCATCGAAGGCTTGGAAAAGGCGCATCTTGGCTACGGCGTATTCTTCGGTGCCGTTGAGCGTGCGGCCTAGGCGGCGGGCGCAATCCTCGCGCGTGTTGCGGCCTACGAAGATCTTCAGCGGAAACATCGTCTTGCGATCGGCGGAGACGTAGTAGATGTACTCGTTGCCGGGCTCGCCATTGCGCTCCGCCGCTACCGCATCGTGAAATTGATACTGGTAAACGTAGCCGCTCTCGGCGGAGTAGCTCTTTACGCGGCGGACGATTTCCGGCTTCGCCATACGCGCATTATTCGGCGTGCCGGTGCCGGTGTCAATCGAGGCCGCGGCCCCCAACGTGACGCAGTTGGCCGGACACTCTCGCCGAGCAAGTTTTGCACTCATGCGCATGCGGCAGATTGTGGGTGCCAAATCAGGATGCTGCAGTGCCAGCGTGGAACCGGACCCGCTGCATTCGTCTTCGATTTCGTCGCGTGTTCTTGACCGAACGCCACTTCTCGACCCTTCCTCGACAGACAGTTTGAGCTGCAACGGGTTGAATGAGCGCCTTTTAGCTTCGCTGCAGATGAATTGCGGCTGAAGTTTTCGTTGCGACACCCACGTGCACCGGAGTGGCACAACGAATGCGAGTACTGCGATTCGATGACTCGCGAAATCCTCTCGAAACAAAAATGCATTTGCCGCCTGCGTCGGCAGCCGTTGCTGCGCTGGGAAGCTGACATCGCCTTGCTTGTGATCACGATCGCGTTGGCGTTTGCGTCGGGATGCACGGGGACTGTCAGCGGTAGCGGGGGCGGTGGGGGTGGGCAGAAAAATGTTGCCGTCACGATCTCTCCGACGAGCGCGTCGCCAGTGCTGGGCGCGGCCGTGAATTTCCAAGCGAGCGTGACCGGTGCGACGAACACCGGGGTCACCTGGACGGTCAACGGAGTTGCCGGCGGCAGCGCGCAAACCGGCACGATCAGCTCAAGCGGGCAATACAGCGCACCCTCGATTCTGCCCGCGACTACGAACGTCACTGTGACGGCCACGAGCGCGGCCCACGCGAGCGCCAGCGATTCGGCGACCGTTACGATTACCAGCGACATCGTCGTGCAAATTTCGCCGGCGGCGGCGGGCGTCTTGCCTGGCGCGACGCAGGCGTTCACCGCCACCGTGATGAGTTCCGGAAAGCCGGCGCCGGACGTGAAGTGGAGCGTGAATGGAATAAACGGCGGCGATGCGATGAATGGAACGATTGCCTCGACTGGCATTGATGCCGCGATGTTTACCGCGCCGGGAGCGCTGCCTTCGCCCCCGACGGTCGACGTGACGGCGACAAGCGTGGCCGATCCTTCGAAGTCGGCAACGGCGAGCGTGGGAATCGGCTGCACGAGCGTGAATTTGATCGCGCCGGCCTCGGCAACTTTAACGCTGGGCCAATCGCAGGATTTCGCGGCTTCCCTGTGCGTTCCCTCGGGAACGCCGGTGAATTGGGACGTCAACGGAGTTGTGAGCGGGAGCGCCGCGCTAGGGACGGTGACGAACACGGGAGCGGCGACTACGACGTACACGGCGCCTGTGGACCGTCCAGCAACTAGCCCACTGACGATTCACGCGGTGGCGGACGGATTCTCGGCGGCGGCGACGGTGACAATCGTGAGCAACGTGACTATCAGCATCGTTCCGGGAGGTGGGACGCTACAGGTGCAGCAGCGCGCGAGTTTCACGGCGCTGGTGAGCAACTCGCCGGATGAAACCGTGGTCTGGTCTGTGCAAGGCGTGACGAACGGAAGTGCGCAGGTCGGCCAGGTCTGCGTGACGAATTCGAATCCGTGCGTGCCTCCCGCCGGAGCGGGCACCGGCACGATCGATTATTTGGCTCCCAACGCAGTGCCTTCGCAGAATCCAGTGCTGCTCACGGCGACGAGCAATGCGGACGCGTCGCGAAGCGCCAGCGCGCAAATCAAAATCGTAGGTACGGGCGGCGCGTCATCCGACGTCGCCGTTTCTCCCGCCAACGCGTTCCTGCCGCCCTCCAGCTCGGCCCCAAGCCAATTGCAGTTCACGGCCAGCGTGACGGACACGAGCAACACCGCGGTGACTTGGTCGATCACCAGCGGCGTCGCGGGATTGGGATGCAGCGGCACGGCTTGTGGCACGATCGATTCCAACGGGCTTTACACCGCGCCGGATGCCGCGCCCTCGCCGAACGCGATTTCCGTGACGGCCACCAGCGTCGCGGATTTGTCCCAATCGGCGTCCGCGTCGGTCTCGATCACCACGGGTCCAACGATCGAGCAGATTCTGCCATCAAGCGTGATGGCCGGAGTGGCGTCGGATTTCACGCTGGCGGTGAACGGCGCGGGCTTCGTCGCGGGCAGGGGCTCGGGCGCGTCGGTGATTCTGGTGAACGGTAATCCGCTGACTACGATCTGCGATTCAGCGGCGCACTGCACCGCGCCGCTGCAGGCGCAGAACCTCGGCAGTCCCGGCGTTCTCACGATTCAAATTCAGAATCCGGGCGATCCGGGACCGCTGTCGAATCCGGTGATCTTTGTGATTGTGCCGTTCATGCTGACTGAAACCGTGATTTTTCTGAGCACTTCGCAGCCGGAGAGAGACGGAAACGATATCGTCGTCTTCGAGCCAACCACCGCCGGATCAGGTCCGTCGCAGATCAACGTGGACTTTGCCGGGCCGATCACCGCCGGACCGACATGCAATTTCGATTCTTCGCCAATCACCGTGGTGCGTCCCGCCAGCGGCACGGCCACCTCCAACATCTGCATCCACGGGAACACTCTCGATCCCGGCTTCTTCTATCAATTCAGCGGGCCTCCGGCTCCGGATATCTCGATCGCTCCATCTGAGCTGGCCGGACTTTTTCCGAATACGATTGAACTGGACTTGACGATTTCGAGCGCGACGCTGCCCGGAGTGCGCACGCTCTTCATCACCACGCCGAACAACGACCAGGCGGTGGCTACGGCGCTCGTGGAGGTGCAGTGATGCATTTATTCGGCTGGAGGAAAGCCGTGGTTCAGATCGGACGGGAACGAAGTATCGCTGCCATTGCGGTCGGCGCGCGGCGATGCGAGTGCGTGCAGACGTTGGTATTTGCGCTAGCAATTTTCCTGGCGGTCGCGCCGGATGCCTGGCCAACAACGTTCGTCAAAATGTCGCTCGAGCAGCTCACTGCGGCGACGCCGCTGATTGTGCGGGCGCGCTGCCAGGGAAGCATCGTGAGCACGGAGAAAAGCGAAATCTGGACCATCACTTCATTTGAAGTTCGCGAAGTTTGGAAAGGAAGCGCTCCGCAGGTGGTGCGCGTGCGGCTGCTCGGTGGACGCACCGCGGAACTAACTTCACATGTCGAGGGAGTGCCGCGATTCCACCCCGGCGAGGACGTGGTGCTGTTTCTCGCGCCATCGCGCCGCGGAAATTATTCGGTGACCAGTTGGGCGCAGGGAACTTTCAGGATTCACCGCGCGGCATCGAACGCGCAGCTCGTCGTGACGCAGGACACGGCGGCGTTCTCGCCGGCGGAGTTTAGCGGAGGGTCAGACCCGCGCGGCGTGAATAGCAGCGCTGTGCGCGGCATGCCGTTCGAGGAATTCCGGCGCCGGGTGGCGGCGACACTCGCGCTGCATCCGTAGCGACGCCGGCGCTGCAATTCGCTTCTCGGAAGCGTTCGACCCCGATTCGCAGAGAGGAAATTGCGATGAGAAGAATTCATAAGTGGTGCATGGCGATGGCCGCAATCGCGGCGGCCGGCGCGTGGCCCGCGGCACGCGGCTACGTCGTCGAAACGACGGTGCCGCAGGTGCAAGCCTGCCCCGCGCCCGACCGCTGGAATCTCTCGGCGGCGTCGCCGATTCAACTGCAGTGGAGCACTTCGCTGGCGAGCGCGCAGCAAGTTCTGACCGTCGCGCCGCTCGGCTCTCCCGACCAATTGCTCGAAATCCAATCCGTGATCCAAACGGCGCTCAACGCCTGGACGGGCGTAGACAGCACCTCGGCGAATCCCAACTATGTGCCGGGCGTGGTGGGCGCGATCGGCACGACGAACGCCGCATTCACATGTACGAACGACGACGGGTCGGGCGCCGACGGCCTGAACACCATCTGCTTCAATCAATCGAGCGAAGATTTCACCATCGGCGTGCTGGCCTTCACGCGCACCATCACGGCGAACGCGCCGGGAGTATCGGTGGGCGCGAGCGGACCAGCATCTTTCGCGGGACAACTGCTTGACTCTGACACGCTCTTCAACAACACGGGGCAAGTGACGTTCGCCACGCCGGGAGTGATTCTGACGCCGCAGGGAGTAGGCTCCTACGATCTAGCGTCGCTGCTCACCCACGAACTGGGACACTACTTCGGCCTCGATCATTCCGCGGTGCGCCGCGCGATCATGTTTCCCTTCGCGCCGCCGCCGGGAACCATGATCGGCACACTGCCGACGGCCGCAGCGCCCGATAGCCAGCTCGCCGACGACGATCGCACCGGCCTGCGCGTGCTCTATCCGAATCCCGCCGAAACGCTCTACCTCGGGACGATTCGCGGGCGAGTGATTCCCGCGAACCCGTTCGCCCTGGCGATTTTTCCGCCGACGGCGCCGGGCCAGAACGTCACAGGAATTTTCGGGACGCAAGTCGTGGCGCTCGATGCGGACACGGGAGCAACAGTAGCTGCTACGTTCGGCGGATGGAGCTGCGACACTGCGAATCCGGCGGTGGCTTTCGACGGCTCCTATCGCATCGATCGATTGCCCGTGGGCCGGAACTACATCGTGTACGTCGAGCCGCTCGATGGCCTAGCGACCGGGCAAAGTTTCTATGAGGCTTCGAATGGACTGTGCGAAGCGTCGCAAGCGAATTCGTGCACCCCGCCAGCGGTGAATACCAATTTCACGACGCGCATCAAGCCGCAATAAATGAAAGCGGCTCCCGCGATGAGCGGGAGCCGCGGTGATCGAGTTGCTCGTGAATCCAGCCTGTTACTGCGTCGGGCTCACGTCCTGCGTGAATCCGATGTTGTTCACGTCGCGCAGCATCGGCGTTCGCGGCGGCAGCAACGCCGGAGTGAGGAACTCCGTATCGAAGCTGTAACCGCGGGTCGGCGGGCCATAGACGGTATTGCAGCACTTGAACACGCCGATGCCCTGCTGGCTGTAGAAGAAGCTGACCAGCGAGCCCTTGTAGTAAAGCGTCCCGCCCCAGGATTCCAGATAGCGCAGGTAGTTGTGCACGCCGCCGTCGGTGCCGTAGTCCTGGTTCGTTCCGGCGACCTGCACGAACTGGATGCCCTTGCCGGAAGCGATGGCCGTACGGTAAGTGGTGGTAACGCCGTTGCGGCCGCCGCTGGGATTATAGGGATAGCCGAAGGAGTTCACGTCGTTCCAGTTGTTGGATAGCAGCGTGACGGCATCGGCCACCACGGAGGAGGCCGCGTTGCCGGTGGTGACCATGGTGCTCGTGCCGCAACTGGCCGGCTGGCAATTGTAGTCGGCCTGGATGTACACCGGATTCTCGGACGCGATGGTGAGGCCGCAGGGCACGCTATCGCACGTGCCGAGCGAGATCGTGCCGCCATTGACCAGCTTCAGCGCGTGACGGAAGAAGAGCGGCGGATTCTCGCGCGCCTCCACCGCCTGGTTGTAGATTACGCCGGGCCAATTCGTGCCCAGTCCCGTGCACGTTGCATCCACCGTGTTGGCCACCACCGCACTCGTCGGGAAGAGCTTCGCATTGGAGCTGTTCAAGCTGATGCCGTTGCCGGAGTTGTCGGTGATCGGGTTCGGCGTCTTGGCGTAATTCACCACCTTGCCGGTGGTCGCGCCGGTACCATCGTAATCCTCGCCTTGCTCGAGCGAGCCGTCGGGACAACCGTTCGCGGTATCAGTGGGATTGACGTTGTCGTTGTAGCCGTAGGCGCCCGACTTCCGGGCCAAACTGGGGTCGGTCGCCTCGCCGCGCCGGTCCGAGAAATAAAGTGCATAGCCGGTGACGTTCTCGGCGTTCTTGCCCGTGGTGCCGATGGTGCCTTTGAACCACTTCGTTAGATTATTGACATCCAGCTCAATATAGTTCATCACGCCGGCGCCAGTAATCGCGCCATTGGGGTTGAGCGTCGTGCCCCCCGGGTTCGGCGGAGCCTGATCGCGAATTACGCCTTCACGCGTGTCGTAGAGCACGTTGGGCCAGTAGTCGGATGCCTGGTAGTTGGCGGAACCGTACTTAATCGCCGTGCCGCAGCCACCCACGATGCTCGGCTTGTACACGCTGGTGGGATTGTCGCGCAGACGCGCCAAGCGTATGACGGCGTTGAGGCTGGGATCAGCGCAGGCAGAAGGCCCAAGTCCCACCGGGCCGCCGGTGCTGGAAGCCAAGGGCAATCCCGTCAGAGTGGCCACCGAAAACTGCGGAATCTTCCCGCTGGTGCTGCCCAGTGTGCCGGCGGCTAGCGAATTCAGGTTGCGGCCGATGAAACCGAGATTCAAAACCTCCTGCGTCACGTCCGTGCAACCGCCCATATTCGTCGTATGAAGGTTGATCAGAATGTAGCCGGTGATGACGGGATAGTGCGCCTTGACCCAATAGCCGTCTGTTGTGCTGTATGCGCTGCTCTGCGCTCCCGAAGTCGGCAGAGGCAGCTTTCCCTCGGCTCCGCCGGTGTACCACGCCGGAAATGCAGTAGCGAATGCACCGGACGTGCCGGATGCTTCCACGGCGAGCGACGTCAGATCCACGGGCGTACCGCAGGTCCCCGGAATGGCGGTGAGATTCGCGGCCGAGTCATCGAGCAAAATATTGACGCTCGACAACGTGAAGTAGCGCTCCTGCGTCAACTGCGTGCTGTCGCTCGTCAGCGGGCGGCGGACCAGTTCGATCGGAGTTCCACCGACTCCCGGCGCCGCGATCGAGAGCTGCAGCGGTTGGACGCCAGTCGAGCCGCCGAGGATATTGCCAGCGAATTGCAGTGGCCCGGTTCCTTTCGAAATTCCAGGCCAATTGCTGTTCGCCGCGACGGTTGAGACGTTGGCAATCGAAACGCTGGTTCCCGGCGCGGTGGATCCTGCGATCAACTGCAGGCAGGCCGACTCAGGGACTTGCGCCACCATGATGGCGCCGGGGTAAGGATTGTTGCCGGGATTCGAAGGCAGCGTGCTGCTCCAACTTGACTGGCAAGCATCCGTCTGTTGCGTTTGCGTACTGTTCAACCAGAACGTCGGATATCCATTGGCCAGGTTGGTGACTACAACTTGTCCGACGGCGGTGACCTTGTCGGCCAGAGTCAATGTATCGCCGGAGGCCAGCCACAGGTTGCCGTTGGTGTGCACGCGCCCGCCGAAGTTAAATACCGGGCCCGGGAAGTAGCTCAAGTCCACCTGCGAAAAGATTCCGAATTGGAATACGGGAATGCCGACGGTCTGCACCGTGCGAACAAGCCGCGCTTCGGAACCGTCCGCGAGATCGGCCTGGACAGTGAGCGTGAAAGGCGTGAGCAAGCCCTGCAGGCCGGCGTACGCCCCGGAAAGAATCGTATGGTTGGTAGCCAGCGGATTCCCGCTATTGTTCGGGTCCGGAATATAAGAGACTTGGTAGCTCGTCGGCGTGCCGGTGTAAGACACGCCCGGGATCACCGGCGCCTTGCTCATGACGGTGTTGATATCGGCGACGCTGAGCGCGTTGGTGGCTCCGTACTGCGTGCCGAGATCGGCGGTCATTTTCTCCATGCCGGCCTCGGCTGCGTAGAAGGCGGCCTGGCGGTTGGCGTTATTTCCGCCGAGCCGCTGGTTGGTCATCACCATCCACGAGAGGCCGATGATGATCGAAGAGACCAGTAGCAGCACCAGAAGTGCTGTGACCAGCGCCATTCCTTTTTCCCGAGTGGTATTCACGAACGTCCTCCTTGCATCACGATTGCGGAATTCCTGAAGAGACACGAACTAGTTGTATTTGTTCACGAAGGAAAGGCTGCGCACGGACACCTTCGTGATCATGTTGTCGCGGAAAAATTGCCCGGTCACGCTGTAGGCCGTGTCGGAGCGCCCGCCGACGAACAGATTGACTTCGCGAATCTGTGAGGGCGTATCCGTGCCGAGAGGCTGCTTGGCGTTGCCTGGGCCCGCGGCGCCGTACAGCGCCACACTGGCAGGATTCGCAATTACGTAACTGATTTGCAGATCTTCGATGCCCTGCGCTATGGGTTGCGCAGGATTGAAATTCACCTGGCGCATCAATTGCGGATCGTTCGCGTTCAGAACGTTATCGGCCCAATAGGTCACCATCTTCACGCGCGCCGCGGTGGTCGGCGGATAAGGGCCGCCGGGGCTGGCGATGCCATTCTGAAGTTGCTTCAAGGTTCCGGCCGTCGCTTTGGCCAGCATGGCGTTGAAATTGAACGCGTCGTTCGCTGCGAAACTGACGACCTGCCCCGCGACTGATGTGACGGTCTGAATGGCGTAGTTCTGCCCGTTGAAGAACATAATCAAGTCGCCCGGCTGGATGGCGTTGTTCCCGGTAATCGTGATGCAATTGGCGTCAAACGTCGCCGTACTACCGTCCGCGGCAATCGCGCCATTGCACGCCTGCGGCGTCGATTTGCTCGCCGCTTGATAAATCGGATAGCTATTCAGCTGGTTCTTGTTCGCGTCGATCAGCGAGTTATCCACGTACATCATGGTCACGAAATCAGTGACGGTACCATTGATCGTAAATCCTGGAGTGGGAGTCCCGCCAACGCCCGGCGTGATGTCCGCAAGCGTCGACGAGACCGCGGGGCCCGGAAATGTATAGGCCTTGCCCGTCGGCGACGGCCGGTTGATTGTCTTAGCGGTGCCGCCCTGCGGATAGGTCAGTCCCGCGCTTGGAAGCGCTTCGGCCGCCTGGATGAAATCGCGCTGCATGTTCAACATCGCAGCGCGGAGATTCTGTTGCAGATCGGCCATGTCCGTGACGCCTTCATAGGCATGCTGCGCGTCAACCAGCAACTTGAGCGATACGCCCACCACGGTCACCAGAATGGAGACCGACACCATCAATTCCAGCAGCGAGAATCCAGCTTTGCGCCTCATCGTTGTTCTCTCCCTCCGCTGCGTCATCACCATTTCTCCGTTTTCGCTCTAGGAGTACTGCGAGATATAGCTGGTCAGCGTGTACGTACGGTTGAATGAGCCCGTGGTGTAGGTCACCGTGACCGTGATCATGCGCGCCGAGCTCTCGCCGGCGATGTTGGAGATGACGATGGTTCTTTTCATTTTGTAGTAAACGGAAAGCTGTATCTGGATGTCGTCGGCGGTGCCCAGGATGCCATCGGGGCCCGGCTTGATAATCGTGTCGGGCAGGTTGGCGTTGTCGTCGGCTGTATCCACAATCCCATCTGGACCGGGATCGACCAGGTTTGCCGGACCGTCCAGAAAAATTCCACCGGAGCTGACGTTTTGCAGCTGTGCGAAGGTCACGACCTGCGTATCGCGCGCCGTGAAAATGCTCTCAATCGCTTCAGAAGCCTTCTGCTGAGCGATAAAATCCGCCTGCGCCGAGTTCATGTACGCCAGGCTGCTGGCCAGCATAGCGGCGAGAGCCACAAGACCGATGCCGAGCACCGCGAGCGCCACCATGGTCTCGACGAGCGTGAAGCCTATCTGGTTTAGGCGCTGCCTCGTTCTCTGCATAAATATCTCCTGTGAGAACTTTTTCATTAGCGCGACTCGAACCAGCCGTTGCCCGCGCCGTTCACGTGATAGCTGCGGACGCGCCCGGTGGGTCCGAGCACGGTTACCGCGCGCGCCGTGGAAACAATGCTGTTTTCACCCAGGAACACGGTTCCATTGAGGTTGATGCCGTTCACGTTCACAAACGTACCGTCGGCCTGGAAGTAAATTCCCGCCGGCGGTCCGCCGTCGACGCTGCCGAAGTTCACCGCCGTGGCGTTCCCGAATGCGTCCGGCGTATCTGGCACGCCGCCTTCGAGCTGAAAGCTGACGTTGCCCGAGAGACTCACCGTCGTGAGCACCACGTCGGCGCCGGCGTTGGGCGTCATGCTGTTGCGGACGATGATCCGAATCTGGTCGTTCACGCCATTGGCGGCGTAATTCGGAAACGTGACTTGCACATAACGCCGGTAGGTGATGGCGTATTCGCGCGCCTGGCGGAAAACGTCCACGACTTGCGACGCCGCGGAGTTGGCGCGGAATTGCTGCAGCGTGGGCGTCAGGTGCACCACCAGCATGCCTGCGACGCTCATCGCCAGGGCCACCACCACCAGCGCCTCGACGAGCGAGAAGCCTTTGTGAGCGCGCATGCTTCCGGATCTCCTGAGATCTGTGCGTTCGTTTTCTATCAAAGCATCCTCGGACACGGCCCCCGGGCACAGGGCTAGAATTCGGACTTGGTGGAGAGATTGGTGCACATGAGCGGCCATGCTAGAAATCAGCTAAGTTATTGATTCCAGGATGTCTAGAAGTCTCAATTTGGGAAGGGATTCCGAACCGGGGAATCGACGGGGTAGAAACGTTACATAAGCTCACGCGCCGGAAACAGTACCCTCCGGCTCATCTGAACGCGAATAATTGACCCGCCGCCGGTGAATTAACGATTCGACGGGTCGAGATTCATCTCAAGATTTCAGCGGCGTCCGCGCAACTTCACCAGCAGTCGCAGGATCTCGAGATAAAGCCAGATCAGCGTGACCATCAGGCCGAATGCGCCATACCACTCCATGTATTTCGGCACGCCCATGCGCGCGGCATTCTCGATGAAGTCGAAATCGAGGACCAGATTCAATGCGGCGATCACCACCACGAAGGCGCTGAAGGCGATTCCGATCGCGCCGCTGCCGTAAATCGAGAACGTGTGTACGCCGAAAAAGCCCAGGACGATCGTCCCGAGATAGACCAGGGCGATGGCGCCCGTCGCCGCTATCAC
The DNA here is from genome assembly GCA_963812645.1 of uncultured Acidobacteriota bacterium. Taxonomy (GTDB): domain Bacteria; phylum Acidobacteriota; class Terriglobia; order Acidiferrales; family UBA7541; genus Palsa-147. Next base: position 718,512 of record CAWEVU010000004.1, on the reverse strand, counting down.
GCCGAGGCGGAATTTTTGCGTCACGGAAATGATTCGCGACGTGTATGCCAGAAGAAGGACAACTAGCGTGCCGAACGTAAGGCTCACGGCCTCAATCGCGATCCCCTGCGCCGCGGCGTTCACCGATGCCGAAATTCCACCGAGAACCAGGCCCTCGAGAAGCGCGTAAATCGGCGCAGTGACCGGTGACCATTCCTTCTTGAAAATGGTCACCAGCGCCACGATGAATCCGCCGATAGCGCCGCCGATCAGCAGCGGCATAACGGCCGGAGATCCGGCGACGGCGAACCGTTCCCACGTCCATGCCGCGCTGGCGGCGGTGAGGATCAGCAGGATGCCGGTTTTATTTACCGTGCCCTGCAGCGTCATCGCTTCGCCGGCAGCCACCGTGCCCTGAAAGGCTTTCGGATTTAGCGCCGGATTCGAAGTTCTAAAAAAATTCGCCATCGCAAAGCTCCTGTGCGTTTCCCGGTTCAGCGGGTTTACCGCTCAAAGACTACCGTACCTGAAGTTGGTAGCGCCAACGGGAATCGAACCCGTATTACCGCCTTGAAAGGGCGATGTGCTAACCGTTGCACCATGGCGCCACGGTGGGAGCGGGCAGATGCTCCGGATGCCCGCAGCAACTGCAAATATTATCGAGGAACCGCACGCAATTCACAAGCGCAAGGCAAGTTTTCGCGGGCCGCGGGACCCGTGTCAAAACCGAATGACTTGTCAGCGCACGGCTTCAGCCGTGCCGAAAAAGCTGCAATATTAGTACGGCTTTAGCCGCTGAGGATTGTCTCTTGAGTTCTCAGCCAGTCTCGAGCGCGGTGCCGGCATGCTTTGCGTGGGCGATCAGATCAGATCTGATGCTACCAGCCCTTGTTTTTGCGGAGCTGGGTGATGTGCGCGACGTGATGCTTGCCGTGCCAGGCGTAGAGCGCCAGCGTTCTTTCGAGCGACATCGCGCCCATTTCCGGATGGCGGAATTTGCGCGACCAGTCGGCGGGCTTGAGCGAGCGCAGCAGCGTGACCCAGCGCGTGTGCAACGCATCGAGTAATGCGAGGGAGGTTTCGATCGGCGTTTCGGCGGTGTCCGCGAGCTCGGCCCAGCGGGCTTCTTCGTAGGGCTTGATGGTCGGCTCTTCTTCAGTGAGAGCGAGTTTGAAGCGGATGTAGGCGTTCATGTGACTGTCGGGAACGTGATGCGCGAGCTGTCTCACAGTCCAGCCACCGTCGCGATAGGGCGTGGCGAGCTGCGACGGCGAAAGCCCGGCGACGGCGGCACGAAGGCGTGCCGGCGCGGCGGCTATTTCATCGACGAATTTGGCGCGGTCGGCTTCGCTGATGCTTGCCGGTGCGCTGAATTTTCCGATGGGGTAACGGGGATCTTGGTCCATTTGGTTTTCCTTTGGCACCGTCGTGGCAACGAGAAAAAACGTGGCCGAGCTGCGGGAGGGTCTATAGAACCTCCCCTGCTTTCAGTGCGTGCGGTCTTGATATTCCTCGTGCCAGGCCATTTGTATGGCTTCGAGCTTGCCCTCGTTCGAGCCTTTGGGATCGCCCTCAAAGCCCGCCAGCTCCGTGACGAATTTGTGCAGATCGGTGAAACGGACGGTGAGCGGATCGGTTTTCGGAAATTTCTCGGCGAGTTGGATGCCGATCTCCTCGGCGTCGTCCCATCCGAATGTCTGTGGCATACGCGGGGCTCCTCGGTATTTGCGTTTGAGCTGGGGCGAACTCAGTGCTCGGCTTCCTTGGCGAAATTCTTATTCCACTCGGGAATTTCCACAACGATATCTTTCGTGCCGTCAGGGATGCATTGGCAGCCCAGGCGCGATTTGGGCGTGACGCCCGGTGCTTCATCGAGTTGATCGAGTTCGGCGTCGGTCGCTTCGTTGCATGTTTCCAGACCTTCGTGAACGATCACGTGGCACGTCGAGCAGGCGCAGACGCCGCCGCAGGCGTGGTCGAGCCCCATGTGATAGCCCTGCGAGATGTCGAGGATGCTGCCGGGAATGCCGTCGTGGCCGTAGGGAATTTTCTCCGGGTCCACTTCGACGGTCTTCCCTTCCTTGACGAAGGTGACCTTGAATTTCTTCGTCGCGGGCGTGTATTTAGTTTCTTCGATGTACGGGTTGATGCCGCCCATAGATTTCTACTCCTTCTCAGACTTCATCGAGACGCTTGCCTTGCAGCGCGGTTTGCAGCGCGCCGTTCATCACTAGTTCCGCGAGATGCGTGGTGGCTTGATTGAGAATGTCGATGCGCGCGCGGACTTCTTTGTAATCCGTGCCGGCGACGGCTTCGCGAAGGTGCGCGACGCTGTGCTCGATGGCGCGGCGCTCTTTAGCTGAAAGCTGCGAGACGCGTTCGTGTTTCAATGTCTTGTCGGTGGCCTTCAAAATCGTCTCGGCCTCGTTGCGGGCTTCGATGAGCTGACGCTCGGCGAAATCCTGCTCAGCGAATTCAATTGATTCTTCGAGCATGCGCTCGACTTCGGCGTCATTCAGGCCGTAACTGGGCTGCACTTCGATGGAATGTTCCTGGCCGGTGCGCAAATCGCGGGCGTCGACTTGCAGGATGCCGTTCGCATCGATCAGGAATTTTACTTCGACGCGCGCGAGACCTGCGGGACCCGGCGGAACTTTGAGCTGAAATCGCGCGAGCGAGCGGCAATCCTTGGCCAGTTCCCTCTCGCCTTGCAGCACGTGCAGGTCGATTGCGGTCTGACTCTCGACGCCGGTGGTGAACATTTCCTGGGCGCTCGCGGGAATTGTCGAGTTGCGCGGGATGATTTTCGCGACTACGCCGCCCATGGTTTCGATGCCCAGCGAAAGAGGCGTCACGTCGAGCAGAAGCATCGTCTTGACACCCGAGTCGAGAATATCGGCTTGCACCGCGGCGCCGAGCGCGACCACTTCGTCGGGATTCAGCTCGCAATGCGGCGCGCGGCCGAAATAATTGCCGACGGTCTTGCGCACCAGCGGAATGCGCGTCGAGCCACCGACCAGGACCACTTCGTCCATCTCTTTCGCCGCGAGCTTGGCATCGGCGAGCGCCTTGCGCACCGGCTCCATCGTCCGCGCGACGGTTGGCTGGATGAGTTCCTCAAATTCGCGCAACGAAATATCGCGCGCGTAGACGAGGCCATGGGGCAGCGCCAGTTGAATCGTAGTCTTCGCGTTGCTCGAGAGATCGTGCTTGGCGCGAATCAGAGCTTTGCGCAGCTCTTGCACCAACTCAGGATGCGCGCTGAGATCGAGCGAGAACTGCTTCTGAATTTCGCCGCGCGCGAGTGCCAGCAGGACGTTGTCAATATCGTCGCCGCCGAGATGCGTGTCGCCATTCGTTGAGAGCACTTGATAAATATCGCCCTCGTCGGTGGAAATCAATTTCAAGATTGAGATATCAAATGTGCCGCCCCCGAAATCGTAGACGGCGACTTTGCCACGCCGCTGCTTGTGCAGGCCGTAGGCGAGAGCTGCGGCTGTCGGTTCGTTCACGAGGCGCAGAACTTCGAGACCAGCGATTCGACCGGCATCTTTTGTGGCTTGCCGCTGGGCATCATTGAAATACGCGGGGACGGTGATGACGGCGCGGTCCACGCTCTCGCCGAAGAAATCCTCAGCCCAGGATTTCAGCTCGCGCAGGATGAATGCGGAAATCTCGGACGGCGTGAAGACTTTGTCGCCGAGCCGCACGCGAATCACGTTGGTGCTCGATGGTTCGATGCGGAAGGGAAAAATCTTCAGCTCGTCTTTGACATCTTCGGGCGCGCGCCCCATCAGGCGCTTCACCGAATAAATCGTGCGCTCGGCTTGCGTCAGCAATCGTCTCCGCGCCGCTTCTCCCGCGACGATGGCTCCGTCGGCATCCACGCTCACGACCGATGGGCACAGTGCCGAGCCATACGGCCCGACGATACACTCCGGCTTCCCCGTCGCCGCGTCCATGAACGCGACCAGGCTGTACGTTGTCCCCAGATCGATTCCGACGATTCGTCCCATTACTCGACCAGCCCTCGACTCTTGCTCCATGTGGCGCGTTCCCGGTGGCTCACGCTTAGATCCTTAGGCCAAAAAACGGCCTCAGGATGACAGCTTTTCCGACGGCGGCGCGGCGCTCGCTCACGCATCTGCCAGTTCCTTCGCCACGCTTGCTACTAGATTGCGGATGTAGGAGCGGCGATTCAAAATTTCATTCATGCGCGCCATCAATTTTTCGCGATCCGCTTCGGTGGCGCCAGCTTCGATTGCCAGGTCCCATTCCTTGCGCACACGATCTAATTCCGCGTCAACTTCTTCGAGCTTCTCCTGAAAATCCTTCTCGGCGGATTCCAGGCGGGCGCGCAGCGCGGCTAGATCCTCGCCGGCAGAGCGGGCTTCGCGCAACTCATCGAGCGATTCGTTCAGCTCGAAGACTTCTTCGAGCAGTTCGGGCGGAGCTTGCTGCTTCGCGGCGCCTTCTTTGCGCATGCCCTTGTGGGCCAGCAAATATTCGACGCGTGTCAGAGGATCGCGTAGGGCGCGATATGCGTCGTTCAGCTCCGACGAACGCTCGAGCGAGAGATTGCGCTCGAATTCATCGGCGCGCATGAAATTGTCGGGATGCAGCTTCCAGCTCAGCTTGTGAAATTGCTGCTCGAGCGCCTCGGGATCGATCTGCAGTTTTTCCGGCAATCCGAAAAACGCGAAGTAGCTGGTGCCGCGCGGCAGCGGTTGAATCTTCCCGCAAGCCGCACAGAAATGGCCGCTCGCGGCGGCGCCGCAACTCCAGCACTTCGTGCCGGCGGCTGCATCTGTGCGTGTTTGCGTCACACTCATCTCAGTTCTCTTCGTTGCCGCTGCGCGACTACTCAGACGCACGGCGGTGCTGGCCTTAAAGGCCAGCGCTACACAAACCTAAACTCTCGATTGCGCTGCGACCCGCAGGAGTGGGGACTGGCAGGCGCGGCCTATGCGGTGAACGAGCTGCCGCAGCCGCAGCTCCGCGTCGCCTGCGGATTTTGAAACACGAAGCCCCGGCGCATCAGGTCTTCGTGATAATCGAGGGTGGTGTTGTCGAGGTAGAGAAAGCTTTTGGGGTCTACGAAGATGCGCGCGCCATTCTCTTCGATCACTTTGTCGCGGCTGCGCGCCTCGGTCTCCAGGCGCATGGCATAGCTGAGACCGGAGCAGCCGCCTCCCTGTACACCCACCCGCAAGCCGCCGTTTTCGGCGGGTACTCCCTCTTTCGCGAGTAATTCGCGAATTTTGATGGCTGCTTTTTCGGTTACGTGAATCATTGAGCCCAACACCTTTAAGAATTTTAAGAACGCACATTTTCGGGCGCAGCAAGCAGGCGCCCCTCCGGCCGAAAGTTCAAAGTCCGAAACCCCCGGCCAAACCGGGCCGGTGGTGAACTCCGGCCCCCACGTTTCGCTTTGTTGAATTTTCTAACCGAAACGACGGTACGATTAGAATTGCGCGTAACTTCAACAAAGCAAAGAGTCGAGCTCCGTTCTAACCGAAACAAATTACGACGTGCGTTCCGCTCGCTTGCGATTTTTCAACTAGTGCGCGGAGGACTTGGTCTCGGCTGCGTTGACCGTTTCGCCCTGCTTGTGCTTCCAGTCGGAGAGCGCGGCCTTGATGGCGTCCTCAGCGAGCACCGAGCAGTGAATCTTGACCGGGGGAAGCGCCAGCTCGCGGACGATGTCCGTGTTCTTGATGGCGAGCGCCTCTTCGACGGTCTTGCCCTTCACCCATTCGGTGGCCAGGGAAGAGCTAGCGATGGCCGAGCCGCAGCCGAAGGTCTTGAACTTGGCTTCCTCGATCACTCGAGTATCCGGGTTCACCTTCATCTGCAGCTTCATAACGTCGCCGCATTCCGGCGCGCCGACCAGGCCCGTGCCGACGTTGGGATCTTTCTTGTCGAGCGACCCGACGTTGCGCGGATTGTTGTAGTGCTCGATTACCTTCTCTGAGTAAGACATGTGTCGCGCTCCTTATTGATTCTCAAAATCATTAGATGGCCCACTATCCACGTTAGCTCCACCCGTATTTCGATTTCAATACCACAGACCCTTCGCCAGGTGCGGGCTCAGGATGACAGCGTTTTGAAAGGTCGCAGCCTACTCGCCCGCTGCTGTCCACTTCATCTTGCTTAGGTCTACGCCTTCTTTCGCCATTTCGTAGAGTGGCGAAAGTTCGCGCAGACGGTTCACAGTTTCTACTACCCGGCCAACTACGTAATCCACTTCTTCTTCGGTATTGAAGCGGCCGATGCCGAAGCGGATGGAGGTGTGGGCCAGGTCCTCGCCTACGCCGAGTGCTTTCAGCACGTAGCTCGGTTCGAGCGTTGCCGAAGTGCAGGCCGAGCCGCTCGATACGGCTACGTCGTTGATGCCCATTAGCAGCGATTCGCCTTCGACGAAGGCGAAGCTGATATTGATGTTGTGCGGCAGGCGATGCTCCATCGAGCCATTGATGTAGCACTCATCGAGCTTGGACATGATGCCGTCTTTGAGCCGGTCACGCAGACGGCTGAGCTTGGCGGTTTCCTGCACCATCTCCTGCTGACAAAGTTCGCAAGCCTTGCCGAGGCCGACGATGCCGGTGACGTTCAGAGTGCCCGAACGCATGCCGCGCTCGTGGCCGCCGCCGTCGATGATGGCGGAAAGCTGCACGCGCGGATTCTTGCGGCGAACGTAGAGAGCGCCGACACCCTTGGGGCCGTAGATCTTGTGCGCCGAGATCGAAAGCAGGTCGATGCCGTCGCGAATCACGTCCACCGGAATCTTCCCCGCGGCTTGCACGCCATCAACATGGAAGAGAACGCCCTTTTCCTTGGCGATTTTGCCGATTTCTTCGATGGGCTGAATGACGCCGATCTCATTGTTCGCGTACATGATGGAGATCAGAATCGTCTTCGATGTAATGGCATTGCGCAAATCATCGAGATTGATGCGCCCGTCTTTCTGAACCGGCAGATAGGTCACCTCGTAGCCGTATTTCTCGAGGCGCTTGCAGGTATCGAGCACGGCTTTGTGCTCGGTGACCTGCGTGATGATGTGATTGCCCTTCTCGCGGTACATTTCCGCCGCGCCTTTAATGGCCAGGTTATTCGATTCCGTCGCGCCGCTGGTGAAGATGATTTCCTTGGGCGAGGCGTTGATCAGCTTGGCCACCTGGCCGCGCGCGATCTCGACGGCCTCTTCGCCGGCCCAACCGAAAGCGTGATTACGGCTGGCGGCGTTGCCGAATTTCTCAGTGAAGTACGGCAGCATGGCGTCAAGGACCCGCGGGTCAACCGGCGTGGTCGCGTGATTGTCCATGTAAATCGGAAGCTTGATTGCCATTCTTATCTCCTCAGTTCCCCCGAATATCGTTCATAGCCTGAGTTCGACGACTTCGGAGGCCGGAGTTTCGTCGGCCATCTGCGAGATCGTCACTTTATTCAAAACGTCGAGAATGCTGTCATTCACGCGCCGGAGCGGTGCCCGCACGATACAGGTCGAAGTCTGGTCGCATTCGCCACGATGCGTGACGCACGAAGTGATGAATAGCGGCCCTTCGATGGCGTGGATCGCGTCTAGCGCGGTGATGCGCGACGGGTCGCGGGCCAGTGTATAGCCGCCGCTCGATCCGTGCCGCGCGGCAACCAGGCCACCGCGCGCCAGCTTCTGGAGCACCTTGGCCATCAGCGTTGCGGAGATGCCGTAAACTTCGGCGATATCCGCGGCGCTGGCCGACGCTTCGCCATGATGCATCGCGAGATGCTTGAGGGCGATGAGGCCGTAGTCGGCTTTCTTTGATAGTTTCAGCATGGTGCGATATGCGACTCAATCAGTCGCAATTCGATTCTAGGCGCGAGGGGATTGTTTGTCAAGGCTACAAATTGTGGGCAAGCCCTTCATTTACAGAGGTTTGAATCCCGACCAATTTAGTCCAAATGGAGTTGTGAAAGGTTGAACGGCGCAAAATCGGAGGTGACTGGCGGGCAGTTTCGAGAGGATTACACGGAGCGGGCGGAGCAAGCCCCGCCCCTACGTCCGAGGGATTATTCAGCGAGCTAGTGTGCTGTAGCAGGCTTCCAGTGATTTAGGAAATCGGTTATGTCGGTTGGACCGATTTTGTAGGCGGATTCGAATTCGCCGTTCTTTTGGCTGGTTAGGAGTTGGCCCTTGCTGTCGAGGACCGCGAGAACTGGGACGCCTTTTTTTAGCGGAGTTTGCAGGCGCTCGGCTATGTCGAGATTCGCGTCATAGCTGCCGATGTTGATGTGCACGACGTGGTAGTTGGCCTTCACGATTGGAGCGATGGCGGCGGAGTGGAAGGCGGCGTCGAGAACGTGGCAGTCGTAGCACCAGTTCCCGCCGAAGACTACGATGACGTTTTTGTGATCCTTCGTCGCGGCGGCCAGGGCTGAGTCGAGATCCTTTTGCGCCTCGCTTGGATCGGGATAGAGATCGGGATTGGGGACGGCTGGTTCCGGCAGGCGGATCGCAGGTTTCGGAACCGGATTACTGCGGCGGCTCGCGGCAATCTTCCAGGTAGCGTCTTCCTGCGCCCACAATTGCGTGAGGGAGAGGACGAAGTCGCGGCTCTCGCCTTTGTCCTGGATTGTGAGATAGACGCGCATGAGCAGTACGATTTGGCCGGGTTGAGGGGTTTGGCGCAAGAGAACCTTGGGATCTATGGCGGTCAGGCCGGCGTTGTGCAGGCTGCTCCAGAAGGCGACCTCTTGCGCAGGATTTACGGCCTGGCCATCCGGGACACTGCCTTGAGTTGTTGGCATGTAGAGCCCTTGAAGCGATAACGCATCGCCATTGAGGATGGCGGCTTTCCATTGGGAGAGGGGCTCGAAAGTTTTGGCGGCTGGGGCGGTTTTCGATTTCGCGGTGGGGACGTGCGAGACGGAGCTTTGGGCTGGGGTATTTAGGGAAAGAGCGAGTAACAGCGAGGCGATCGATAGAAATTGTGAGAAACGGCGGATCATCTGAGGGAATCCTTTCGCTCGCCCCGGGTACTTCTTTATCGTAGCGTAATTTGGATGGGGATGCATTGTGGCGTGACGAGGGGTTACGCGGAGAGGGTCCGATCCGATTGGGCGGAGGCAAATGGCGCGGGATTTCGCGGGGGTTACTCGGGCGGGCGCAGTCCGCCTAGGCGGACGCCCCTACGGGGAGGATGGGGCGCTTCTCGCGGAGGATGGCAATCGATCGAGGACATGGAGGCCAAATTGTCATAGGCGCGGCGCGATGCGGCGGAGTTTTGCGGCGGATTTTGCGACGCGTCCGCAGTGGTTCTAGGTTAAGATTGCGGCGGAAGTTTCGCGAATGAAACCTGTGATTGCGATCTGCCCCGGCTCATTTGATCCTGTGACGAACGGCCACCTCGATTTGATCGAGCGGGCGGCGAAAATTTTCGACAAGCTGATCGTGTCAGTGTTGCGGAATCAGGAGAAGGAGCCGCTATTCGATGTGAACGAGCGGCTGGAAATGCTGCGCGAGGTGATGCGGCCGTTTGCGAATGTGGAAATCGATAGTTTCGCCGGGCTGTTGATGGAATATGCGCGGCAGAAGCAGGCGCGCGTGATTTTGCGCGGCATTCGCGCGGTTTCGGACTACGAGTATGAATTGCAGATGGCTTTGATGAATCGCAAGCTGGAGCCGCAGGTGGAGACGGTGTTTATGTTGCCGGGCGAGGCTTACAGCTATTTGAGTTCGAGGTTGGTGCGAGAAGTGGCGCGGTTGGGAGGATCGTTGAAGGGATTAGTTCCCCCGATTGTGGAAGAGCGATTGCGCGGGAAGATTGGGTAGCGATACGAGCGGAGTTTATCGAACGGGACGCGGGAGGCCGCGCTTTTTTTGAAGTGTTCGTCGGACCTCGAGCTCGTAAGAGGGCGCAGCAAGCCGGCGCCCCTACGAAAAGCGCGGAAAGGCGCCGCGCTAAATCAAACTTCAGGAGCGACACGAACTGATGTCCACTGCACCCCTGGTAGGTAGCTTGCATCTTTCTGACGCTGTGAATCGAATCGATGTTTCGCCGACTATGGCCGTGTTGATCGAGGCCGAGAAGCTGAAGGCGCGCGGGATCGACGTGGTGGACTTCGGGCCGGGCGAGCCGGATTTTCCTACGCCGGAGCATATCAAGCGGGCCGCGATTCGCGCGCTGGAGGAAAATCGCACGAAATATACGCCGACGGGCGGAATCATGGCGCTGCGCGAGGCCGTCTGCGAATGGCACGCTAAGAATTTGGGTTCGTCGTATCAGCCGAAGGAATGCATCGTCACTTCGGGCGGGAAGTTGGCCATTTTCAATGCCATTTCTTCGCTGATCAACCCGGGTGATGAAGTTTTGATTCCGGCGCCGTATTGGGTGAGCTACCCGGATATTGTGAAGCTTCCGGGCGGGACGCCGAAATTCGTGGCTACGCTGGCGATCGATAAATTCTGCCTGCGAGCTACCGACGTGGAGAAAGCCACCACGCCGAAGACGCGCTTGCTGATCGTCAATTCGCCGAACAATCCTACCGGCGCGGTGATTCCGCGGGATGAGTTTGCGCGGATTCTGGAAGTTTGCCAGCGGCGCGGTATTTGGCTGCTTGCGGATGAGTGCTACTCGCATTTCGTTTATGGCAGCGCGAAGCCATTTTCGATCGCCAGCCTTCCCGGAGCGAAGGAGTGCGTGATTGTCGCCGGGTCGCTTTCGAAAACGTTTGCGATGACCGGCTGGCGCATGGGATATGCGCTGGCGCCCGAGCCGCTGGTGAGCGCGATGATCAAGCTGCAGAGCCAGACGGTGTCGAACGTGACTTCGATCACGCAATATGCGGGGCTGGAGGCGCTGCGCGGGCCGATGGATTCTGTCGGAGTGATGCTGGCGGAATATGAGCGGAGGCGCGCGAGGATCGTCGCGGGATTGCGCGCGATTCCGGGCGTTGAGTGCACGGAGCCGCAGGGCGCGTTTTACGTGTTTCCGAAAGTTCCGGGGCGCGGCGGGAAGGGCGCAGAGGATTCGGTGCAGGTTACTCGCGAGTTGCTCGAGCGCGAGCACGTGGCGGTGGTGCCCGGCGATGCGTTCGGCGCGCCCAGCCATCTGCGCATTTCGTATGCGACGTCGCTCGAGCGGATTGAGGAAGGGCTGCGCCGCTTGACGCGATTTTTCACCGCGGCCGCGGCATAGATCCAGGATGGATGCCGCGCCGGCACGCCTCGAACCCATCTTCACGCCGCGCATCTGGGGCGCCAAATCTCTTGCGCCGCTTTATCCGGAAATGTCGGAGCTTGCCGAGCCGATTGGCGAAGCTTGGTTGACGGCGCACGAGAGCCGATTCGTGAATGGGCCTTTTGCGAATGAGACTCTGGCGCACGCCTGGAATAATATGCCGGCTGAATGGCGGGGCGCGAGCGCCGCGAACGAGCGCGATTTTCCGCTGCTGGTGAAATTTTTATTTCCCACGGATCGATTGTCTGTGCAAGTCCATCCCGAAGACGAGTACGCGCAGAAACACGAGATTGCCGCGGGCGGCTGTGGCAAAACGGAGATGTGGTACGTCGTTGCGGCGGAGCGCGACGCGGCGGTGTGGATCGGTTTGCGCTCGGGAGTGACGCGCGAAGCGTTTCGCCGGGCGATTGATGAAGGCAATGCCGATGAAATGATCGAGCGCGTGCCGGTGAGGGCTGGGGACGCGATTTATTGTCCCGCGGGAACGGTGCATTACATTGGCCCGGGACTTACGCTTTGCGAGATTCAGGAATATTCGGACATTACTTACCGCATTTTTGACTTCAATCGCACGGGAGCGGACGGCAAGCGGCGGGCGCTGCATTTGGAAAAGGCGTTCGATGTGATTCGCTTTGACGAGCCGCGCGGGGGCAAAGTTGTGCCGATTCGCGTGAAACCGGGCGTTGCCGACGAAACTTACATTGTCGCGTGCCGGCATTTCGCTGTGATTTGCGTGGAGTCACGCTTGCCTTTCGAAATCCAGAGGACGCCCGCGCATTTCGAGTTGCAGATAATTCTGGAGGGGCGCGGGAAAATCGAATTCGAGGGGGAGCGCCTGGAATTTTCGCGGGGGCAGGCGTGGTTTCTGCCTGCCGGCCAGGGCGAATTCCGGATTCATCCGGCGGGCCGAACGAAAATTCTGCGAACGTATGTGCCCGCGAATCCTGAAGACTTCGCTCGGCATCTCGAATCGCCCGTCATGCCGAGATCGTTGCTTTCGAAATTGGTGCACCTGTGAGCGCGGCGACGCGGGCGAAATTGCATGCGCTGCCGGCGTGCGCGGTGTTGCTCGCGGGCGGACGCGGCACGCGCTTTTGGCCGCGCAGCCGCATGCGCATGCCGAAGCAACTGCTGAACATCACCGGCGACGACACGATGCTGCGCGAGACGGCTGGGCGGCTCGCGCCGCTTTTTCCCCCGCAGAATCTTTGGGCGGTGACGAATATCGAGCAGGCGAGCGCGGTACGGCGCGAATTGCCGGGCGTTCCGGCATCGCATGTCATCGCAGAGCCAGTGGGGCGCAATACTGCCGCGGCGATCGGCCTCGCGGCATTTCACCTCGCGCGGCACCATGAAGATGCGCTGATGGCCGTGCTTCCGGCCGACAGTTACATCGGCGATGTCGCGCGGTATCGCGCGCTGGTTCGCGCGGCGCTCGAACTTGCCAGCACCCCCGGAAACCTTGTGGTGATGGGCATTCCGCCGACGCGGCCGGAGACGGGATATGGATACATCGAGCGCGGCGGACTGGCGGCGCGACCGCATGGAGAAACCGCGTTTGCGGTAAAGCGATTTACCGAGAAGCCCGCGCCGGCGTTGGCGAAGAAGTATGTGGCGGCGGGGCGGTATTTGTGGAACGCGGGGATGTTTTTCTGGCGCGTGTCGACGTTTCTAGAGAATTTGCAGCGCTACCTGCCGGATACGTATGAAGCGCTTCGCAAGCTGGCGAAGACGATCGGCGGGCGACGCTACGATGCGGCGCTGCGTCGGACTTACCCGCGGCTCGAAAATATTTCCGTGGATTACGCCATCATGGAGCCGGCGACGCTCGAGCGCGGGCCGCAGCGCGTGTTCGTGCTTCCGGCGAAAGTCGGGTGGAGCGACATCGGTTCGTGGGCGGCGGTGTACGAATTGCTGGCGCCGAAGATGGACGCGAACGTCTCCGCTGGACCATACGTCGCGCTTGAGGCTAGCGGCAACTTTTTCTGGAGCCCGTCGAAACTCGTCGCGGCTGTGGGCGTGCGCGATCTCGTGCTGGTCGATACGCCTGATGCGATTCTGCTTTGCCCGCGCGATCGCGCACAGGACGTGGGCAAAATCGTGAAATGGATCGAAGAGCAAAAAATGCGCAAGCTTTTGTAGCTCGGCCTCGACCAGGCCAATGCGGATCTTCCCCGATTCTTCAATTCACGTATACTGACCCATCGTGAGCGCGATTCAATTTGGCACCGACGGTTGGCGCGGCGTAATCGCCGAGGACGTGACGCGCGCGAACGTGCGCAAGGTGGCTTACGCCATCGCGCGCTACGTGGTGCGCTCGGAGAATGCGCAGAGCGGTGTGCTCGTGGGCTACGACACGCGCTTTGCGTCCGAACGATTCGCGCGCGTGGCTGCTGAAACTGTGGCCATGACCGGAACGCCGGTTTGGCTCGCCACCGACGCTTGCCCCACGCCCGCGATTTCGCTGCTCGTGAAATTGCGCGGCGCGGCCGGCGGGATTCAAATCACTGCAAGCCACAATCCGGCGCGCTGGAGCGGCGTGAAGTATAAGGCGAGCTTCGGCGGCTCTGCCTCGCCCGCAATCGTGGCGCAAATTGAAAGCGAACTCGAGCGCGTCCATCACGACGGCGTTCCGCCTCTTCCGCCGCGCAAGGATTTGATCCACTCGCTCGATGTGCGCACGCCGTATCTCGAGACGCTGGCGAAGCTGGTGGACTGGGACCGGCTGCGGGCTGCGAATTTTCGCTTCGTTGCCGATCCGATGTATGGAGCCGGACGCGGGCTGCTGCGTGAGCTATTCACGCGACACGGCGTCGCGTGCGATGAAATTCGCGGCAACCGCGATCCGCTATTTGGCGGCGTGAATCCCGAGCCTATCGAGCCGCATATCGAGGCGTTGCGCCGCGCCGTGGTTGGCGGCAGCTACGATGCCGGCCTGGCCTGCGATGGGGACGCCGATCGCATCGGCGCGATCGACCGCGACGGCACGTTCATCACGCCGCACCAGATTTTCTCGATTCTCCTCTGGCATCTGGCCGGCACGCGGAAAATTCCCGGGGACGTGGTGAAGACTTTCTCTACTACAAAATTGATCGACAGGATTGCGGCGAAGTACGGGCGCAGACTCTGGGAAACTCCCATCGGTTTCAAATATGTCGCCGAGCGCATGCTCGAGAGCGACATTTTGATCGGCGGGGAAGAAAGCGGCGGCATCGGCACGAAACTGCATCTGCCCGAGCGCGATGCCACCGTGAATGCGCTGCTGCTCGCTGAGGTGATGGCCTGGCACGGCAAGCGGCTCGGCGAATTGGTAGCAATGCTACACAGCGAGTTCGGCGAATTTCACTACGGGCGCGTCGATCTCGAATTGCGGGCGGGGCAAAAAGAAAAAGCCATCGCGTATTTTGCCGACGCCAAGCTGACACGCCTCCTCGATTGGCCGGTGACGAAGCGCGAGGATCTCGATGGGATCAAAGTTTATCTTGGCGATATCGGTTGGGTGATGGCGCGCGCGTCGGGAACGGAACCCATGCTGCGTGTCTATTCCGAAACGACGAAGCCAGAAACCACGCGCCGCGTTCTCGACGAAGTGTGCGCCATCGTCCGCGGGCTTTAGGATTTTGCAGCAACGTTTGTCTGTCATTCCGAACGTAGTGAGGAATCTCTCATGAAGCGACGCCTATATATTCTCGATGTCTTCACCACCAAGCCGTTTGAGGGCAATGCGCTCGCTGTTGTCACTGACGGCGACGAAATTTCGACGGAGCGCATGCAGGCTGTCGCGCGGGAGATGCATCTGTCGGAAACCGTGTTCGTGCAACGGCCGACGAATAATCGCGCGCTGGCGCGACTGCGCATTTTCACTACCGAACACGAATTGCCACTCGCCGGCCATCCGGTGATCGGCACCTGGTTTTTGCTCGCGCAGCTCGGCGTAGTGCCAGCATCGGAAGGGCAGGTGCGCATCCTGCAGCAGACCGGCGCGGGAATTCTTCCGGTCGAGCTTGCGTTTCACGAGGGAAGGCCGGTGCGCGTGACGATGACGCAGAAGGCGGCGAAATTCCGCCCGACGCGAATCAAGCGAAATGCGATGGCCGCGGCGCTGGGGCTCAATGCGCGCGACATCGTTGCGGATTTGCCGATCGAGGGCGTCTCCACCGGCATTTTCAATCTCATGGTGCCGATCGCATCGCGCAAAGCGCTCGGCAAAATCGCGCTGAATCTGACGGACGCCGCGAAACTTCTGCGCGGCATCTCCGTAATGGCCTATTGCTTCACCCTCGGCGGCGACGGGCATGTTTTCTCGCGCGGAATGTTGCCCTGGGGCGCTCTCGAAGATCCTGCCACTGGGTCTGCGGCGGGCTCGCTCGGCGCTTATTTGGTGCGTCACGGAAAATTGCGCGCCGGGGAACAATTGAAAATTTTACAGGGCGTGGAGATGATGCGCCCGAGTCACATCGAGGTGGAGGTTGATGGCACGCGCGGCAAGCTCACGCCACGGGTGAGCGGCGCGGCCGTGTGCGTGATGGAAGGGCACATCGAAGTCTGATGAGAACAGCGTGACGCGGGCGGCGGGAGTGGTGGCTATCCGGCCGATTCGAGATGTTTGGCGGCAGCGTCGAGAACGCCGTTGAGGAACGCTGGGGCGTCTTCCGAGGAGAATTTCTTCGCCAGCTCGATGGCCTCGTCGAGCACCACTTTCACCGGCGCCGTACCGGCGCGCAGTTCGTAAATCGCCAGCCGCAAAATGTTGCGGTCCACTGCGGCTAGCCGGTCGAATTTCCAGTTTTGCGCGAGGTTTGCGACGAGTTTGTCGTTCGATTCCGCCTGCTCCACTGCGCCTTCGAAAAGCTGGCGCGCGAATTTGCGCGTGGATTCCACCGCTTTAGCAGATTTCCAGAAATGCTTCTCTACTTGCGCGGGTTTTTGCTGACCGAGATCCCATTCAAATAGCATTTGCAGTGCGAATTCACGGGACTTGCGGCGCAGCGTCATTCTAGCGTCGCCGGGAACGAGGAGATTTGGGCTTAGCGGCAAATCGCGCAGGTGTAGGCGCGGCGCTGCGAAGTTGGCGAGAGAGATTTCCCATTTCAACGGCGGCGAGGCCCGCCTCGAAGCCTTTGTTGCCGCTCTTCAAGCCCGCGCGGTCGATAGCTTGCTCGAGCGTGTCGCAAGTGAGCACGCAAAACGCCATGGGCACGCCCGAATCCATTTGCGCGAGTTGAATGCCGCGCGCGACTTCGTTCGAGACGTGCTCGTAGTGCGAAGTTTCGCCCCGCAGAACGCAGCCGATGCAGATGATTGAATCCGGACGCCGCGACTCGGCCAGCTTTTTTGCCGCGACGGGCAATTCAAAGGAACCTGGGACGCGCACAATTTCGACTTGATCGTCCGCGGCTCCAGCGCGCTCGAGCGCATCGAGCGCGCCCGCGAGCAGCCGTTCGGTGATGAAGCTATTGAAGCGGCTGATGACAATGCCGACGCGCAATCCGGCTGCGCTCAGATTTCCCGTGATTGATTTCGGTTTGAGCTTATCGGCCATCGGTGATTGACGCGGTCCTCATCTCAGCGGCCCTGAAATTTGGCGGGGCGCTTCTCGAGAAATGCTTTGGTGCCCTCGCGCATATCTTCGGTGGCGCAGCAGAGGCCGAAGAGCGTCGCTTCGAGAAACAGGCCCTCGTCCTGAGTCATTTCCATGCCATGTTCCACTGCTTCCATCGCATATTTCACAGCCAGCGGCGCATTGGCGACGATTTTCTGCGCGATTTTCTCCGCGGCCGGAATCAGCTCGGGCAGTTCGACGACGTGATTCACTAAACCGACGCGCAGAGCTTCGTCGGCCGAGATCATTTCACCCGAGAGCAGGAGTTCGTGGGCCACGCCTTTGCCGCAAAGACGCGCCAGGCGCTGCGTGCCGCCATAGCCGGGCAGAAGGCCAAGTTTCACTTCGGGCTGGCCGAGCCGCGCATTTTTGCTGGCGACGCGAATGGAGCAGCAAAGAGCCAGCTCGCAGCCGCCGCCGAGCGCGAAGCCATTAATCGCCGCAATCGAGGGCTTGCCCATCGTCTCCAGCTTGTGAAAGGCCGCCTGTCCAAACAGCGAATACTCTTTGCCTTCGACCGGGGATTGCTTCGCCAGTTCGTTTATGTCCGCGCCGGCGACGAAGGATTTTTCGCCCGCGCCGGTAATGATGAGCGCGCGAACGCCGGCATCAGCGCGCGCGACATCGAAGGCGCGATCCAGTTCCTCGACGGTTGCGCGATTCAAAGCATTCAAGACCTGCGGCCGGTTGACGGTGATCCGCGCGACCTGATCCTTTACCTCGTACAATAAATTCTCGTAGCTCATGCTTCGCCGCTCTCTCCTCGCCCCATTTTCAATTTTCCATTTCGCGTCGCTCTACCGCAGATCCATCGGCTTTGGCTTGGCCGGATCGGAATAATCGTAAAATCCGCGGCCCGCTTTTCGGCCGTTCCATCCCGCCAGCACCATGCGCTTGAGCAACGGCGGGGAGGCAAAGCGCTTTTCTTTAAACTCATCGAACATGATCTGCGAGATGTAGTAGGTGGTATCGAGCCCCACGAAATCGAGAAGCGTGAGCGGCCCCATCGGATGGCCGCAGCCGAGCTTCATGGAATTATCAATATCTTCGACCGACGCGACGCCTTCTTCGAGCGCGCGCACGGCATCGAGCAAGTAGGGCACGAGCAGGCGATTCACGATGAAGCCGGTGCGATCGGTAGTGCGCACAACGGTCTTGCCAAAGCGCGCGCCGAGCGCTACCGCTTCGTCAAACACTTTCGGATCCGTCGCAATGGTGCGAATCAGCTCCACCATTTTCATCACCGGCACGGGATTGAAGAAATGCATGCCGATGAAGCGATCGGGGCGCGTGGTGAACGTGGCCATCTCCGTGATGGAAAGCGAGGAGGTGTTGCTGGCGAAAATTGTCTGCTTCGGACAGATCTTGTCGAGCGCGCCGTAAAGCTCCCGCTTTGCCGGAAGCTGCTCGATGATGGCCTCGATGATGATGTCGCGGTCCTTGAAATCATCGAGATTGGTCGTGCCGCGCAAGCGGGCGCGCGCTTTGTCGCGGTCCGCCGCTTGCAGCGTGCCCTTCTCCACAAGCCGCGCCAGATTCTTGTCGATCGATTGCAGGCCTTTATCCAGAAACTGCTGCGAGACCTCGCGCACCACCACATCGCAGCCCGATTGCGCCGCCACCTGTGCAATTCCCGATCCCATCAGGCCGCACCCCACCACTCCGACTTTCTCGATGGGCATTCCTATTCCTCCCGGTAGATCGAAGCGAACCCAAGGATGGTACTACGAGAGCGACTCGACAATCATGGCGATCCCCTGCCCGCCGCCGATGCAGGCGGTGGCGAGGCCGTAGCGCGCGTTGCGGCGCCGCAATTCAAGCAACAGCGTCAGGACGAGGCGCGCACCGCTGGCCGCCAGCGGATGTCCGAGCGCGATTGCGCCGCCGTTCACGTTCACTTTCTCGCGATTGAGGCCGAGCTGTTTTTCGACGGCGAGATATTGCACCGCGAAGGCTTCATTTACTTCGACGAGATCCATTTGCTCGAGCTTCAGTGCAGCCGCCGCCAACGCTTTCTGCGACGACGGCACTGGCCCGATGCCCATGATGCGCGGCTCGACTCCGGCGGTCGCCCAGGAAACGATGCGACCGAGAGGCTTCAATCCGCGCTCCTTCGCGGTCTTCGCGTGCGTCACGACCAGCGCCGCGGCGCCATCCACGATTCCGCTGGCGTTTCCTGCCGTGACGATTCCGTCTTTGCGGAATGCGGGAGGAAGCGCTTGCAGAGTCTCGAGCGTCGTTTCGGGCCGGCGATGATCGTCTTCGCTCACCGTCTGGGCTTTCTTTCCTTTCTTGATTTCGACGGGAAAGATTTCTTCCTTCATGCGGCAAGCGCGAAATGCGGCTTCGGCGAGCTGCTGGCTGCGCAGTGCGAATTCGTCGGAAGCGGCGCGAGTGATTCCGAGGTCAGCCGCCAAATTTTCGGCGGAATCCGACATGCTGCATCCGGCGATCGGATCGTAGAGTCCGGTCACGAGCGAATCTTCGAGCTTGCCCTCACCAAGACGGAATCCCGAGCGCGCGCCGCGAACTACGTGCGGGCATTGCGACATATTCTCCATGCCACCCGCGAGAACGAGGCTCGCCTCACCCAAGAGTATTCGCTGCGCGGCCTGGCTGATCGCTTCAATTCCAGAGCCGCAAAGGCGGTTCACGGTCACAGCCGGCGTAGAGACGGGCAGCCCAGCCTTCAGCCCAACGTGCCGCGCGCCATAAATCGCGTCCGAGCTCGTCTGCATCACATTCCCAAGCACCACGTGATCGAATTCAGCCGCGTTTGCTCCCGAACGCCGGACTGCCTCGCGCGCAGCCGCCACGCCGAGATCAATCGCCGTCGTATCGGCAAACGCGCCGTTGTAGCGCGCCATCGGCGTGCGCGCTCCCGCGACAATCACAATATCGGTAGGAAACATCGTCCACCTCCGGACCAGCTCACAATATGACTCGTGATTTTATCAAACGAAAGGAAGCAACTTGTCATTCACGAGTGTGAGACACACTGCGAGCGAGAATCAAGGGGATGCCAGAACGAGAATCTTCTCTTCCGTCTTCTGCCGGATTTCGTCGAGCCCGACTTCGGCGCGATTGATCCATTCCGTGACGCGGTCTTCATTGTCATCCGAAGGGCGATAAGCCGCTTCGGCTATCACGGCGCTGAGCGAAAGACCTTCGCCGTTCCATGGCGCTTGAACGGCCGAAGCCGTCTGCCGCAATTTCTCCGCGAGCAGCTTGGCGCTGCCGGCGTTCGTATCGGGCAAAATGAAAGCGAGCGACCACGCCGTATATTTCACCGCCAGATCGGTCTGGCGAACGGCGCCGCGCAGCGATCGCGCCAACTGCTCGATATATTTTTCGAACGCCGCATCGCCATGCGCGCGAATCAATTCTCCGCCGCCATCCACATGCAGAATCACCAGCGAGACCGGAGTATTCTGCGCGCGCGCGCGTGACGATTCTGCCAGGAGACATGCCACGTAAGCTCCGCGGCTAACCAGGCCGGTTTTCTCATCCGCGAACGCCATCGTCCGCACTACGGCCTGCGTTCGCGTATGATTCGCCGAAATCAAAATCTGATCCCCCACGGCTTGCAGGAAAAAACTATCGTTGGGCCGCCACTGGCGCATGCGCTCGCTGCCCACCAGGACGGCTCCAGAAGGCGCGCGCGTTTCCTTATCCACCAATCGCACGCCGAGCACCGTCTCGAGCTTTAATTCGCGCAGCATCGGAAGCCCCGGACCGCTCAGTTCGATCCCGCCAAGCGTGTCAGAAGACGACGTCTCGAGACTCGCTACGATCGACGAAATCTGTGCGCTTCCTGCAGGCACAATTCCCGGTCCGGTGAATTCAGCCGTGAGCGGCTCTTCGCCTTTGCCGCCAGTGATCTCCACAATGCATCGCGAAACATTTAGATACTTGCCGATCTCCTGCGCTGCCGCCGTCACCACCTCGCGCGGCGTGGCCTGCCGGTACATCAAGCGCGTGAATTCCGAAATCTGAGAAAGATCGCGCTGCGTATCCACATCGAAGCCGAGAATTCCGCCGCCAGGCGCTGCTGGAGATGCCGCGGGAACTCCAGGGGCGACGGTCGGCACAGTCTTCGGCGAGGGCTTCTTTTTCCCTTTCGGCCACCAATTGGCGCGATCGAAGAGATTGTGGAGCCTTTCGTTTTTCTCTTCTTCACCCGGAAATATCTCGGCGATTTTTTCCAGCCGCTCGACGGCTTTGGCATGCAGCGAATACTGCAAGAAAATCTCCACCTGCACGATCAAATCGTCGAGCGCCTGCTGCGCCTTGTGCTCTTCCTGCTGCGGAGCCGGCCGCTCGCCGCGCGTTCCGCCGGCGTTGAATCCTTCAGGGCGTGTGATGACGGAAGCGGCCTTCGCCGCGCGCGCCAGAATGTTCTTCAGAAATGCAGGATCGGCTTTTCCCTGCAGCTTGGCGATGCGCTGATGATTGCGATAGTCGTAGGGATCGATGTCCACGAGGCGGTCGAGAACGTCGCAGGCCGCCTTGATCGTGCCTGCGTCGAAATAAAGATCGAAGAGATGCACGAGCGAATCGAAATATTTTGTCTCGCGATTCAATTCCTCATAAAGCGCGGCGACGAGCTTCGCCAGCTCGAGCGAATTGGGATAGACCGTGGTCATGCGGTCCACTTGCGCCGCGAATTCGTTTTCGCGGCGCACGGATTTCATCCACTCCTTGGTCACTTGCAGGACATCCGCGCCCTTCTCGTCCTGTCCCGTGCGGATGTACGCCCCGGCGAGCTCGAACATCTTCGTGAAGCCATCCTGCTTCTGCCGGTAAAACGCTACGAAAGCATCGCGTGCGCGATCGAGTTGACCAGTACGCAGTAGCCCTTCGCCCAGAAGCGCGAGGAATGTCGTATCCGTTTCCCCGTCCGCGAAGGGATCGAGCAATTCGACCGCGCCCGCAGGATTCCCATGGCGCAGCCGCGCTTCGGCAAAGAACAGCGCGACGGTTCGATCGTTCGGCGCCAATTCGTGCGCGTGACGGAAATATTCCAGCGCCAGATCAATTTCGCCCAACGACTGACAAAGCTGCCCGGCGCGTAAATAACTGTGCGAGGAAAGTTCCTTCTGCCCGAGCTTCTCGGCAAGCTCCGCGACGGTCAGATGCCGGTTCGGGTTCTCGGAATCCAGCTGCGAAATTTTCTCGTAGCAACCGAGCGCCTCGTTCTCCTGATTCATCTCGTGGTAGCGCTCGGCCGCGGCGTTGTATTGCTCCACAGCCTCCGCCACGCGGTTCTGCTTTTGAAGTTGAACAGCGTAGCGGATTAGGCGCTCGGCGGGTTGCGGCACGCCGCGCAGAAAGCGGGCATAGATGGCGGCAGCCTTGGCCGTATCGCTGGAATCGAGCAGACGATCGAATTGCAGGCCGTAGTAATGCGCCGCGCGCACCGGTTCATTCAGCCGGACGTAGAGATCCCCCAGAGCGAGTATGGCTTCCTGATTGGAAGGCGCTTCGTCGAAGATCGCCTGATATTCTTCGACCGCGTCGCGCAGCTTGTTCTTCTCCAGGCTGCGCCGCGCCCTCTCGAGTTGCTTGGTGAGTTCCTGAGCCATCGGGACCCGGAGGTCTTCCGGCAATCGACAGCGCAGCCGTGCAACCCTGACCCCCGTCAGGGACACGTGCTCCTAAGCTTGCGCCGTCGCAATACTCGAATATAACCCCGACCGCTCTGCGCTCTTCAAACGAAATTAGGATGCGTTGTGCAGGACTTCAACGGGGAGACTCGAACCTAGGCAGGCCGCTTTTGCGCTTCGGAAGGAAGATGCGTCATCTGCTCGCGAATCGTCCCCAGCGATAACCCGCTGCGCAGGAACGCCGCGAAGCCCAGGAACACCAGCGGCAAGGTAAGCGCCAGAAACGCAAAGATCGAAAATCCAGCCGCGCTGGACTTCTCCACCTGGAACACACTCAACCCCAGCACGCAAAAGAACTGGTAGGACCCCACATTCGCCGGCGCATTCGGCAAGGAAACCCCCAAATTGATCACCAGCAACACCACCACCGCGCCAAGAAATGAAAGCGATAGTCCATACGCCCGCATCAGCGACCACAACGCCAGCACCTGGCAAAACGGCATTAGCACTGAAAAAAGCACCGCCGAATAGAAGCTCGGCGCCGTCCCCATCGCATGCAAGCCGTACAACGCCCGCATCCACCGGCTGGGCAGATGGTGCTTCGACTTGCCCTGCTCATTGAAGAGGTCGGGATTCCCGGCCATCTTAAATTCGAGATAAAGAATAATTCCCACCACGATAGCCAGCAGAACCAGCGCCGCCACGCCGAGCGTATCCGCCACACTCTTGAACCGCCGCGGCAATTCCACGAAAAGCGAGGCCACCGCCAGCGCCGCCGTGGCCACCACCAGATCCACCAACCGCTCCACTCCCACCGACCCCAGCACCCTCCCGAACTTGATCCCCTCCCAGGTTGATAGCAGATAACTCCGCAGCAGTTCCCCCGGCCGCAAAGGAAACAGGATATTGGTGAACAGCCCGGCAAACACCGACCGGGCCGAGCGCACGTACCTGACCCGTCCAAACGGCGTCAGCAGGAGCTTCCAGCGGATGCTCTGAATGATGTAGCTCACCACGTCGAACAGCATCCCCAGGAACACCCACTTCCAGCTCACATTCGAGTATTCGCGGATGGTCCGCCGAAGGTGGAAGTCGCGGAAGACGTAGACCAGCGATATTAGCGCCAGTCCGTAGCCGATAAAGACCAAATAGCGAGGCTTCGGCCGGGTAACGATCTGTGTCGTCTCGCCCAGTTGCTGATTCCCCCCGAGAGAATCCGCCGCGGGCCTGACCGGGCGGTAAACCCGCTTTAGCCTACGATATCCGTCCACCGGGAGCAATCCCAGGAAGCCAGAGAGCGCGCCTAGGGGTAAGCTCGCTTCGCCACGAACGGCCCTGGCCGCGATCTTCCGGAGCGCGGCTCGCACCGCTGGCCGCATCCCTTAATCTGTGGCAAACTCAATTGTTTTCAGAGCGTGACTCATGCCGCTCCGCCCGTTCAGGAATCGATGGATCCCCAATACATCCGGAATTTTTGCATCATCGCGCATATCGACCACGGCAAATCCACGCTTGCCGACCGCCTGCTGGAGCTTACCGGCGCGCTCACCCAGCGCGAGATGCACGAGCAGGTCCTCGATTCGATGGACCTGGAGCGCGAGCGCGGCATCACCATCAAGGCTAAGAGCATCCGCCTCCATTACGCCGCAAAAGATGGCCACGAATACCGCCTCAATCTGATCGACACCCCCGGCCACGTCGATTTCTCCTACGAAGTCAGCCGCGCCCTTTCGGCCTGCGAAGGTGCCTTGCTCGTCGTGGACGCCAGTCAGGGCGTGGAAGCCCAAACCGTCGCCAATGCATTTCTAGCCTCGCGCCACAATCTCACTATCATCCCCGTGATCAACAAGATTGACCTGCCCGCCGCCCGCCCTGATTACGCCAAGGAGCAGATCGAGAATGTCCTGGCCATCCCCGCCGACGATGCCCTGCTCATTAGCGCCAAAAGCGGCTTGGGTGTCGCGGAAGTTCTGGAAGCCATCGTAGCCAAAGTCCCCGCGCCGAAAGGCTCGGCCGATTCGCCGCTGCAGGCGCTCATTTTCGATTCCTGGTTCGATTCCTTTCGCGGTGCGGTGATCCTGGTGCGGGTGATGGAAGGGCGCATCGTGCCGCACATGAAGATTCGCCTGCTGTCCAATGATGAAGTCTATGAAGTGGAAGATCTCGGAGTTCTGACACCGAAGCCCATCGCTCTGCCCGAATTGGCCGCGGGCGATGTCGGCTTCATCATTGCCGGGATTAAACGCGTCGCCGATGCGCGCGTTGGCGACACCATCGTCGAAGCTGATCGCACTGCTCCGCCGCTTCCGGGCTTCGAAGCCATCAAGCCCATGGTTTTCGCCGGGCTGTTCCCCGTGAACGCCACCGACTACGAACTGCTCCGCGATGCGCTGGGCAAGCTGCAACTCAATGACGCCGCCTTCTTCTACGAGCCCGAAAATTCCGTCGCTCTCGGCTTCGGTTTTCGCTGCGGCTTCCTTGGCTTGCTACACATGGAAATCGTGCAGGAGCGCCTCGAGCGCGAATTCAATATTGATCTCATCACGACGGCGCCAAGCGTGCGCTATCGCATCACCACCACTGTCGGCGACGTCGTCGAAGTGGACAATCCCACGAAGTTCCCTCCGCCCGCGTCGATCGCCAAGATCGAAGAGCCCATTCTCACCGCCATGATTATTACCTCCGATGAATCCCTCGGCGGCGTCCTGGCTCTTTGCGAAGAAAAGCGCGGCATCCAGAAGAATTTCGAATATCTTTCGCCCACGCGCGTAATGCTGAGCTACGAGATGCCGCTGAACGAAATCGTCCTCGATTTCTACGATCGACTGAAGAGCGTTTCGCGCGGCTACGCTTCGCTCGATTATCACCTGGCCGGCTATCGCGAGGCCGATCTGGTGAAACTGGATATTCTCGTAGGCGGCGAGCCGGTGGACGCGCTCACGCTAATTTGCCATCGCGAGCAATCCTTCGAACGAGGCCGCGAGCTGGTCACCCGCCTGCGTAAACTCATCCCGCGCCAAATGTTCGAAGTCGCGCTGCAAGCCGCGATCGGCAGCCGCGTAATTGCCCGCGAAACCATCAGCGCCATTCGCAAAAACGTAATCGCCAAATGCTACGGCGGAGACATAAGCCGCAAACGCAAGCTCCTAGAGAAGCAAAAAGAAGGCAAGAAGCGCATGAAGCGAGTGGGGAGAGTGGATATCCCTCAGGAAGCATTCCTGGCCGTACTCAAGGTGGCAAGCGAACCGGAAGATTAGAGCGGGGTAGCGCCGGCGTCCCCGCCGGCATCTTACGAGCAAATCGTCACGCAAAAACCGCGACGACTGACGGACTCGATCTGTCATGCGGAGGACTGTGACGTGGCACCGCACGCCTCTCAATACGAGGCTTTGGTTCGGTCCTGAGTCCGCGCTCTGCTAGTGCCATTACCGAATGTATCGCTCGTCGGATGCCGGCGGGGACGCCGGCGCTACCTACGGCTTCTTCGTGACACGCGCGCCGATTTCGCCCTTCGCCAATCGAACCGCGATATCTTCACCGACCGCCACTTGCTCCGGCGAGCGGAGCACGCGGCCGTTCGCGTCGTAGGCGATGGCGTAGCCGCGCTCGAGCAACGCAAACGGGCTGCGCTCGCGCAGCCGCACATCTGCAGCTTCGAGGCGCCGGCGCTTCGCCGTCATCGCGCGGTCGACTCGCGCCCGCAAATCATCTGCCGTGCGCTCCAGGCGCCGCCGCAGCCGCCCTACCCGCGCGCGCAAATCGAGCGACGCGACGCGCACATGCGCCATCGTGAAGCGCCGCCTCTTCCGTGCCACTGCGCGCTCGAGCGCGCCGCGCAAATCCGCCGAGCGCCGCGCCAGCCGCAGCCGGAACGCTTCCGCGCGCCCGCGCAAATCGAATGACGCTACGCGCGCGCTCGAAGCCGTCAATCTCCTGTGCGCCACTTTCACCCGGGCGCGTAAGCCATCGGCGAGCGTGCTCGTGAATTCATCCACTTCCTGCCGTCGCCGCCGCAAAATCTGCTCCACCTGCCGGAATCCGCGATGTACTTCGAGATCGCGCACGCGATGCCGCCACTCGCTCATCAGAAAACGCGTCCGCTGCACCGTGCGACGTTGCAATTCCGCGAGATGGGTGACAAATTCCTGCCGCGTGCGCACCACGATTTCCGCCGCAGCCGAAGGCGTCGGCGCGCGCAGGTCCGCCACAAAATCCGCAATGGTGAAATCCGTCTCGTGCCCGACGCCGGTGATGATCGGAATCGCCGAAGCCGCGATTTCCCGCGCCACAATTTCCTCGTTGAACGCCCACAAATCCTCGAGCGATCCGCCGCCGCGCGCCAGAATCAGCACGTCCACGCTCGCGGCCGCATTGAAATACTTCACTGCTGCCACAATTTCCTTGGCCGCGCCCTCGCCCTGCACCTTCACCGGGAAAATCTGCACCCAGGCGTTCGGAAAGCGCCGCCGCAGCACTCGCACGATGTCCTTCACTGCAGCGCCCGTCGGCGAAGTCACCACTCCGATCCGCCGCGGCAGCATCGGCAGCGGTTTTTTGCGCGCCGCGTCGAAGAGCCCTTCGGCCTCGAGCCGTTTCTTCAATTGCTCGAACGCCAGTTGCAGCGCGCCCAGCCCCACCGGCTCGATCTGGCTCACGTAAAGCTGGTACTCGCCGCGCGCGTCGTAAATGCTCAGCCCGCCGCGCACCGTTACTTGCAGCCCATCTTCGGGCCTGAATTTCAAGCCGCGCAATTGATCGCGGAAGCAGACGCACTTGAGCTGCGATTTCGCATCTTTCAAAGTGAAATAAAGATGCCCCGATTGCGCCGCGTGAAAATTTGAAACTTCGCCCTCCACCCAAATTTCCGGAAATTCGCCCTCGAGCAGATCGCGAATCCGCGACGTCAGCTCGCTGACTTTCCAGATGCGCCGCTTAGGCACCAGATTTTCAGGCGAAAGATCGAACAGAAACTGGCTCATAAAATTACCGGCGGAAGTGCCCGATCAGCCAAAACAAAAGCGTCAGCGCGACGCTAAGTACAATGCAAGTCACAATCGGAAAATAAAAAGTCCCATGCCGGCCCTGAAAATAAATATCCCCAGGCAATCGCCCCAACCGGAACGGCAACTTCCCGCCAAAATAAAGCAACCCTCCAACGCCAACCAGCACCACTCCCAGAATCAAAGTAACGCGCCCAATCTCCCGGATCGGTTCCATTGCCCGCAATTGTATCGGACTCATTGAATTA
The DNA here is from genome assembly GCA_963812645.1 of uncultured Acidobacteriota bacterium. GTDB lineage: Bacteria > Acidobacteriota > Terriglobia > Acidiferrales > UBA7541 > Palsa-147. The sequence continues at coordinate 690,858 of CAWEVU010000004.1, read as the reverse complement.
ACGCGATTGCTCGGCTCATTTGTCGAGTTAGGTGGTTTTCCACATCCCATGTGGATTTCCACAACTCCCTATTCTTGACAGCTAAGCTGCCTTAGTGGAGAACATAGGGCGAACATTGTAACGGCAATCAAAGGAATTCAAACTCTGGTGGCTGAGACAGTTGCACTTCGAGGGAGTGTGAACGTGCGAACCAAACGTACAAAGAAAAAGGCTAAGGACCCGAAGCCAGTGCCGGCGTGCAACTGCGATTGCGCTAGGTGCGATCAAGGGTTCCACTGCTGTAAAAGACCGCTCTGTGAGCACCCAACCTGGGCGGAGCTCAAGACTAAGCGCTATGGACACTAATCGGCAGGGCGGGCGTCGTGGCGCTCTCTGCCTTCCGGATTTCTTTCGTCACCCACTCCACGAACAACTTCTCGAATTCATCCGGAGTGTAAATTCCTTTGTAGATTAAGAGGGTGTTCATCGCATAGACGGTCGCTTTAAATTTGTCGTCCCGCGATACGAGATCGAGCGCTTCTTCGTACGACATAGACCCCTCCCGATAGAAAACCACGGCTGGATGGCACGTAATTAAACACTAGGATCCCGGTGCGTCAAGAGGAGTTTCAGCAACGCGTTTTCCGCGCGGTACAGCAGCCTAATTCAGCTCACTCCCGGCGAAAAAATAGCCGATCTCGAAGGCCGCGGTCTGCGGCGCATCGGAGCCGTGGGTGCAATTAAATTGGATGCTGGTCCCCAATTCCTTGCGAATCGTGCCCGGAGCAGCTTTCGCGGGATCAGTGGCGCCCATGGTCTCGCGCCATTTTGCGATGGCGCCTTCGGCTTCGAGGACCATTGCCACTGATTTCCCCGAGCTCATGAATTCAACCAACTCCTTGAAGAACGGGCGCTCGCGGTGCACGGCGTAAAATCCCTCGGCCTCAATGCGCGAGAGCTGCACCGATTTGATCGCCACGATCTGAAATTTCGCCGCATGGATCCGGCTCAAGATATCGCCGGTGAGCCCGCGCTTCACTGCATCCGGCTTAACAATTGCCAAAGTTCGCTCAACTGCCATTCGCGTTAGTCTCCTTAATTTGTTACGCGCAGCCAAAACCGGGCGCAGCAAGCGGCGCCCCCACGAAACCCAGTGACCCTAGCGCTTCTTCTTCCGTGGCTTCGTCGCCTTCTTCGTCCCGCCCTTCTTCAACACGCGGGCCATGGTCTCGCCGATCTCGGCCGGGCTTTGGACCGTGTGAATCCCTGCGGCTTTCATCGCGCGATATTTATCCGCGGCCGTGCCTTGGCCGCCGCTGATGATGGCGCCTGCATGCCCCATCCGACGGCCCGGCGGCGCGGTCTGCCCGGCAACAAATCCCACCACCGGCTTACGAACATGCTTCTTGATGTAAGCCGACGCAAGCTCCTCGGCATTCCCGCCGATTTCGCCAATCATCACAATCGCGCTTGTCCCCGGATCCTCATTAAACATGCGAATCGAATCCAAGAACGTGGTGCCAATAATCGGATCGCCGCCGATGCCGATGCAAGTCGATTGCCCGATCCCAAGCTGCGTCAATTGATGCACCGCCTCGTAAGTCAAAGTCCCGCTGCGGCTCACCAATCCCACGTTCCCTTTTTTATGAATCCGCCCCGGCATAATCCCAATCTTGCACCTCCCGGGCGAAATAATCCCCGGACAATTCGGCCCAATCAATCGCGTCGCCGAATCTTTCAAAGCCGCCGCCACACGCACCATATCCAGCGTCGGAATTCCTTCGGTGATGCACACAACGAGCGGCAACTTCGCGTCAACGGCTTCGAGAATCGCATCCGCGGCAAATGGCGGCGGCACAAAAATCACCGAAGCATTCGCCTTCGTCTTTTCCACCGCCTGCGCCACGGTATCGAATACCGGCACGCCCAAATGCTTCGTCCCGCCCTTCCCCGGCGTCACTCCGCCGACCACTTTCGTCCCGTACTCAATCATCTGCTGCGCGTGAAACGATCCCTCGCGCCCGGTTAATCCCTGCACGATGACGCGCGTCTTCTCGTTCACCAACACGCTCATCGCGCACCCCCGGCCAACTGCACCACCTTTTGCGCCCCGTCCCTCATCCCCTCCGCCACGGTAAAATTCAATCCCGACTCCCGCAAAATCTCCTGCCCCGCCTCCACGTTGGTCCCCTCCAGCCGCACCACCACCGGCACGCGAATCCCCAACTCCCGCGCCGCCTTCACCACGCCTCCCGCTAGCACATCGCAGCGCAAAATCCCGCCGAAGATATTCACGAACACCGCGCGCACATTCGGATCGCTCAGCAAAATCTTGAACGCGTTGCGCACCTGTTCTTCCGAAGCCCCTCCGCCGACATCCAGAAAATTAGCCGGGCTTCCTCCGCTCAGCTTGATGATGTCCATCGTAGCCATCGCCAACCCAGCCCCATTCACCATGCAAGCGACGTTTCCATCGAGCTGGATGTAATTCAATTTGAATTTCGAAGCCTCCACTTCAGACGGCGTCTCCTCATCCAAATCACGCAATTCCGCCAAGTAGGAATGCCGGTAAATCGCGTTGTCATCGAAATTCATCTTGGCATCGAGCGCCACCAGCCGCCCGTCGCCGGTCACCACCAGAGGATTGATCTCCAGCAAGGAAGCATCCGTCTCCAGGAACGCCCAATAGAGCGAATGAAAGAACGGCACTGCCACCTTCAACATTTCCGCCGGCAACCCGAGCCCAAACGCCAATTTCCGTACCTGGTAATTCTGCAATCCAGTAGCAGGCGAAATCGTCTCGCGCAAGATCGCCTCAGGATGCTCCTTCGCCACTTCCTCAATCTCCATTCCGCCCGAAGCGCTGGCCATAAACACCGGTGCCGCCACCGCCCGATCCACCAAAAGACTCAAATAAAGTTCGCGCTTGATATCGAGCCCTTCTTCAATGAGCAAGCGCCGCACCAACCGCCCCTCAGGTCCGGTCTGCGGCGTAACCAACTTCATCCCCAAAATCTGCCCTGCCAATTCCCCAGCCTGCTCTGGCGATCGCGCCAATTTCACTCCGCCGCCCTTCCCGCGCCCCCCGGCATGAATCTGCGCCTTCACCACGGTCACCGGGGTCCCCAATTTCCGCGCCACGCCCTCGGCATCCTCCTTCTTGAACACCACCTCCCCGCGCGGCACCGGCACGCCAAATTTCGCCAATATCGTCTTGGCCTGATACTCGTGTATCTTCATGAAACTCCCACTAGTGCTAAAATTTGCGCTACGTCGAAACGAGCCAGTTTACTCGGAAGCGAAAAGGCGGGCAAGGCGATGGCGCTCGAGATGCGCGCGGAATGTGAGCGATGCGAAGAGCTTCTAGCGACCGACGAGGAAGCCTTCATCTGCTCTTACGAATGTACATTCTGCCCGCGGTGCGCCGGAGAAATGAATCGCCTCTGCCCAAATTGCGGCGGCGAATTAGTAGCACGCCCGCGCCGCCATCCGGCCGCGAAATCATGATCCCGCTCATTCAATTCGGGCACGTTGGTTTTTCTTTTTCCGAACGTAGGGGCGTCCGCCTAGGCGGACTGCGCCGCCCAAGTAACGCGTACCGCATCGATCGCAATATGCTCCCGTCCCTCCGAAAGATCGCCCTATGAACGCCCCTCAACCCCATCCATCGGCCCCCGCTCCCTCAGACTTCACTCTCCACGACGCCCTCGAGAAAATCATCTCCGGCGAAGATCTCTCCCGCCGCGAAGCTGAATCCGCCATGGAACGCATCCTAACGGGCCAATCGAACGACGCCCAAATTGCCGGCTTCCTGGCCGCCCTGCGCATGAAAGGCGAAACGGTAGACGAACTAGTAGGCTTCGCCAAAGTAATGCGCCTCCACGCCGCCCCGATTTTCCCGCAAGGCCGCAAGTTCGCCGCCAACGAGCCGCTCATCGACACCTGCGGCACCGGCGGCGACACGCGCAGCACCTTCAACATCTCCACTGCCGCCGCTTTCGTAGTAGCAGGCGCCGGTGTGCGCGTCGCCAAACACGGCAATCGCTCCATCAGCTCCCGCTGCGGTGCCGCCGACGTTCTCGAAGCCCTCGGCATTCGCATGGATCTCCCGCCCGAATCCGCCGGCCACGCCATCGAAGAAATCGGCGTAGGCTTCCTCTATGCCCCCGCGGTTCACACCGCCACGCGCCACGCCATGACCGTGCGCCGCGAACTAAAAATCCGCACCGCGTTCAATCTTCTAGGCCCGCTCACCAATCCCGCAGGTGCATCCTCGCAACTCGCTGGCGTATTCGATGAGAGCTACGTCGAGCTCCTCGCCCGCGCCCTAGGCGAACTGGGAGTAGAGCGAGCCTTCGTAGTCCACGGCAACGACGGCCTGGATGAAATCACCCTCACCACCGAAACCCAGGTAGCCGAACTCCGCAACGGCGAAGTGCGCACCTACACGCTAGCCCCCGAAGATTTCGCCGTGCCCCGCGCACCAATCGAAGCCCTGGCCGGCGGCGATGCCCAACACAACGCCCAAATCATCCGCCGCATTCTCGACCGCGAGCACGGCCCGCGCCGCGATATCGTCGTAGCCAATGCCAGCGCCGCGCTCGTCGCAGCCGGCAGCGCCAAAGATTTCCTACATGGCGTCCGCCAAGCCGCCCACTCAATCGACTCCGGCGCCGCCCGCGCGAAACTCGACGCGCTAGTCGCCTTTCATCGCGCCTAAATGCCCCCGCGCATCACTCCCGCCCAAATCCACGCCTTCCGCCTCGCGCGCCATCATCTCAGCGGCCCACAGCGCTCAAATCTCCTCGCCGTAACCAGCGACGTCTGCGGCATTCAAGCCCAAATCATGACCTGCGCTTATCTCTCGCTGAATGCCCGTCTGCCCCAACTCACCCGCGAAGAAATCCGCCGCGCCCTAAACGAAAAACGCACCCTGGTCAAAACCCATTGCATGCGCCAGACGCTTCATCTCCTTCCCGCGACGCAATACTCCACGTACATCTCCGCCAACAAAAAAACCCGCCTCAAGCAGGTCCGCAACGTAATGGATCGCTTCAACATCACGGACCGCGAAGCCGATCAATTACTCCGTGCGCTCCTCGAAGCTCTCGCCGAAAAGCCGCTGGCCCAAAAGGCCCTCCGCGCGGCCGTCCGCCCGCAGGTCAGTAAGAAAGTGCGCGCCTGGATGGACAAAGTCTGGGGCATCGTTCGGCCCGCGGTAGTCGAAGGCTTAGTTTGCTATGGCCCCGACGAAGGCAACGAAATCACCTACGTACGCACCGAGGATTGGCTGCCGAAACAAAAAGCGGTAAGCGCCGAGACCGCCCAAAAATTTCTGCTGCGCGCCTATCTCCGCGCCTACGGCCCAGCCACCGCCCGCGATTTCGCCCACTGGTCCGGCATCTCCATGAAAGAAGTCACCCCAGTCTGGAAATCCATCGAAAAGGAATTCACTGAAGTCCAGGAAGAAGACCGCAAATCCCACATCCTGCGCGAAGATGAAACCGCCCTGAGCAAAAGCTCGCAAAAAAATCCCGATCTCCGCCTGCTCCCCAGCTTTGACGTCTTCCTGCTGGCCCACGCCGAAAAATCCCATATGCTCCACGATCGCCACTACAAACTCATCTACCGCAACCAAGGCTGGATCTCCCCAGTAATCCTGCTGGATGGCCAAGTAATCGGCACCTGGTCCCACGAGCGCAAAGGCAAATTTCTCGAGATCACGGTAGAGCCGTTCGACAAAATTCCGAAGTCTCTCTCAGCGCAAATCGAATCCGAAGCCCAGCGCATGGCCCGGTTCCTTGATACAAGCGCGAAAATAATCCTCCCGTAGGGGCGGGGGCCAATCGCTCTGCGATTGCAAAGCAATCGACCCGCCCGCCGAATGCCAAACCGCCTCCGAGTTGCTATTTGCTATCATTCGGCCCGCCGCACTGCGATCAGGCACCCATCACCGCACGAACCTTTTGTTTCTTATTATTCCCGCAGGCAGGAACGCAACGAATCCCTAAACCGCCAAAAAATTCTCCAACAATCGAAACCCCCTCCCCGTCAAAACCGACTCCGGATGAAACTGCACGCCCTCCACTTTCATCTTCCGGTGCCGCAAACCCATAATCACGTGATCCGCCGTCTCCGCCGAAATCTCCAATTCCCGCGGCAAAGATTTCCTCTCCACAATCAACGAATGATACCGCGTGGCCGAAAAATCCTGCGGCAACCCGCGAAAAATCGTCCGCGCATCATGCCGGATCGCGCTCGTCTTCCCATGCATGATTTTCACCGCCCGAATCACCCGCCCGCCAAACGCCTCGCCAATCGCCTGATGCCCCAAACAAACCCCCAAAATCGGAATCTTCCCCGCAAATCTCTCGATCAAAGCAATCGAAATCCCCGCCTGCCGCGGCGTCCCGGGCCCAGGCGAAATCACGATCCTCTCCGGCCGCAAATCCGCAATCTCATCCAGCGAAATCTTGTCATTCCGCCGAACTACAAGCGTCTGCCTCATCTGCCCAAGATACTGCGCCAGGTTGTAAGTAAACGAATCGTAGTTATCAAGCAGCAGAATCATGTCGTAACGTCTCGCTTGTATTCTTTCGTAGGGGCGGGGCTTGCTCCGCCCGCCGACGTAACGCCCGCCGAAATGAGCGCTACGAATTCTGCTAACGCAAGCTCCTCGCTTTGCTTCTGCCCCTTTTCCATTTTCTATTTTCCACCAACCGCATTCGCCACTTCCTCCAACGCCGCCACCAAAGCCCGCGCCTTATTCACCGTCTCCTCATACTCCCTTTCCGGCACGGAATCCGCCACCACTCCCCCGCCAGCCTGAATATGCGCGTAGCCGTTCTTAGCCACCAGCGTCCTCAAAGCAATGCACGAATCCAAATTCCCCGAAAAATCCAAATACAAAATCGCCCCGGCATAAATCCCCCGCCGCGTAGGCTCGAGCTCATCAATAATCTCCATCGCCCGCACCTTCGGCGCTCCCGAAAGCGTCCCCGCCGGAAAGCAAGCCATCAGCGCATCGAAACAATCCACTCCCGCGCGCAATTTCCCGCTGAGGCTCGAAACCAAATGCATCACGTGCGAATATCTCTCCACATACATCAAGCGGTCCACCTTCACCGATCCATATTCGCAAACGCGCCCCAAATCATTGCGCCCCAAATCCACCAACATGATGTGCTCCGCGCGTTCCTTCGGATCGGCCAACAGCCGAGCCTCATTCGCGCGATCTTCTTCTTCCGTGCGCCCCCGCGGCAATGTCCCCGCAATCGGCCGGTAAAACGCATCGCGTCCCTGCACCTTCACCAACATTTCCGGCGAACTGCCGACGACCGCCACATCATCCAGCCGCAAAAAATACATGTAAGGCGAAGGATTGATCACCCGCAGCGCCCGGTAAATCTCAAACGGATCGGCATCCGTCTTCGCCGTGAATCGCTGGCTCGGCACAACTTGAAAAATATCGCCAGCCCGGATGTAAGCCTTCGCCCGCCGCACCGCCGAAATGTAACGCGCCCGCGTGAAATTCGACCTCACCAAAAGCCGTCCGCGCCGCACCCCGCGCTTTACTCTCTCCGCCCGCAACGGCGCCTGCAATTTCCGCCGCGTCCGCTCAATCTCCGCAACTGCCGCGTCATACTTCGCCCGCAGACTTCCCGCGCCCTCGGTAAAAACATTCTGCACAATCCAGACGCGGTGCCGCACATGGTCGAACGCCACCAACCCGCGATAAAACATCAGCACCGCATCATCGAGCTTCAACTCATCGCTGCCGGTAGAAGGAATCCGCTCAATCAACCGCACCATGTCGTAAGCAAAATAACCAATCGCCCCGCCCGTAAGCGGCGGCAGACCAGCAACGCGCACCGGCCTATAGCGCGCCATCAAACGCCGCAAAACCTCAATCGGATTCTCATCAAATTCCTCGCGCCCCGAAGCCGATTCCACCACGCATTTCCGCTCGCGCGACCGAAACACCTCCGCCGGATCAGCCCCTACAAACGTATACCGCGCAATATTCTCCCCGCCCTCCACACTCTCCAGCAAAAACGAATGTCGAGCCCGCCGCGCAATCCGCAAATAAGCCCCAACCGGAGTCAAAAGGTCCGCAGTAAAATTCTGATACACCGGAACAAGGTTCCCCTCACGCGCCAGACGCAAAAACGTTTTGTAATCAGGCTGAATCATCTAGGTACCGCCGGCGTCCCGCCGGCGTTTTTGACTTTGTTTTTGATTTTGCCTTTTCTTACTCTTCGTAGGGGCGCCGGCTTGCTGCGCCCGCCCACGTAACGCCTACCTGAACACTCACCACGACCTCGGTCTACATCACTTCCCGCTCTTCGCCTTACTCCGCCCCCTCCACCGCCGCGGCCATCTCCCTAACCGGTGCCCTCTCCCCCGTCCAAATCTCCCACTGCGCCGTACCCTGCGCCACAAACATCTCCAACCCCGACACCGTTTCGATGCCCCGCGACGCCGCAAAGCGCAACAACTTCGTCTCCCGCGGCCGGTAAATCAAATCGAACACCAACCGGCAATTCAACTCCGCAGCCGAAAGCGGCGACTCCGAAACCCGAGGAAACATCCCCACCGGCGTGGTATTCACAATCGCATCAAAAAACTCGGAACGCAGCCGCCGCCTCTGAATCGCCTCGCCGCCCACATCCCGCGCCAAAGCGCGAGCTCTCGCATTCCGCCGCGCGCAAACGCGGACATTTGCCCCGGCCCGCGCCAAAGCAACCACTACCGCGCGAGCCGATCCTCCAGCTCCCAACACCAACACGCTACTTCCCGCCAGCGGCAACCGCCGCTCGAGCGCTCGCAGCACTCCCACGTAATCCGTGTTGTACCCATACAATTTTCCGCCGCCGCGCACCACCACCGTATTCACAGCCTCAATCTCCGCCGCCAAAGGATCGCAATCATCGAGATACCGCAAAATCGCTTCCTTGTGCGGCAAAGTCACGCTGAAGCCCGCAATCCCCAGCGGCCCAATCGCCGCCAAAAAATCCCGCAAATCGCGCACCAACACCGGCACGTAAACCGCGTCCATCCCACGCGCTCGAAACCCAGCATTCTGCAACTGCGGCGAAAGCGAATGTCCGATCGGATCTCCAATCACCGCATAAACGCGCGTCCGCCGCGTCAATCGATCCGCACGATAGAGCGACGTCATCTCCTCAAGCGAAATCTGCCCCGGCGCAGTGGCAGCACCAACGGGCGCATAAACCAGCGCCGAGCCCGCCCGCAAAGCCAAAATCCGCGCCGCCGCAGCCGCATCGCCCATCGGCACCGCCACAACGCGCCGGCTCGCCCGCGCCAGCTTCAAAATCCGCAGCGCGTCGCGCAATCCGCGAGCCTCCGCCGCAATCTTGATCGCATCGCCTCTTGCGTTCTCGATCCGGATTCTCACGTTGCGCAGATTCGGCAGCGTCCTCCGGAAGTTGTGGTACGAAATCAGCACCCGCGCAACTCTGCGCAGCGCTTGAACTTCCTCCGGCCGCACCCATTCCGCGCTTTCGATCTCAAGATCCACCCACCGGCAACCAGCCGCCGCTGCCCCACGCAGCAACTCCAACTCTTCCCGAACGCCGCCCACAAATTCCCCGCCTGCCCCACGCCGCCGGCAAGTCGCAATCAGCGTCACGCGCGACGCCGTCCCGAGCCTCTTCCGATTCGCCGCCAACCATCGAATCATCCTCTCAATCTCGCCCGCACTCCGCAGCCAATCCAGCCGCAATTCCACAGTCTTCGACACCCGCAACGCTCGCCGCAGCGCCAATGCCATAGCCGATGCGTCACGCTCCGCCACCACCGCGCAAATTTTCCCCGTTCGAAACAGTTCCGCCATTCCCGTAGCGCTCCGTATCCTCCGAAGAATCTAGGGCTTCTACCATGCGGTGCACAATGTGTAAAGCAAGCCCCGCGACATCCTTGACGCTACCGCAAACCTTTTGCTACGGTCGTCCAAGTGGGAACCCGCGCCCGCAGCGCGGCTCTATTCGTGTCCGAAGGAGCGAGATTTATGCGCGGAAAAGTTATCTTGATGGCCGGCGTCACGGTATTGACCATCGCATTCGCAGCAACATCCCTAAAGGCCCAGGATCAAGTCCGAACTCCGATCCCCGCCGACATGTATTGCTCCGGCCTGGTGACCAAGCAGGCGCCTCCGCAGGACACCGTGCTCATCACCGGCGAAGGCTCCGACTACAAGCTCACCTTCCAGGAAGGCGACTACGTCTACATCAACAAAGGCGAAGGACAAGGCGTCCACGTCGGCGATGAATTCAGCATCATCCGCCCGGTCACCGAGCCCACGGAAGTCCACTGGTTCAATCAGCAGTTTACGATCATGAAAGCCATGGGCACTCTCTGGGAAGATGAAGGCCGCGTGAAAGTCGTCGTCGTACAGCCCAATGTTTCCATCGCCCAAGTCGAGAACTCCTGCGAATATCTCCAGCGCGGCGACGTCGCCCTGCCGTTTGCGCAGCGCCCCGCTCCTCCGCTGAAGCCCGAAGATAAATTCGACCGCTTCGCACCGGCCAGCGGCAAGGCTAAAGCGATGGTGGTAACCGGCAAGCATTTCCAACAGACCTACGGCTCAGACGACGTCGTCTACGTGAATCTAGGAACCGCGCAAGGCGTGAAAGTGGGAGATTACTTCCGGGTTTACCGCGCCACCGGCAACCAAAACGAGTTCGCCTATCAGACCAGGCGCATGGCGTTCGACGTCTACGGTTACGGGACCGTCGCGAAGGACTTCAAGCCCGACAACACGCCGCGCGAGATTCTCGGTGAAGGCATCGTGGTGCGCACGTCCGAGAACTCTTCCTCGGTCATCCTCACCTTCGCCCTGCGCGAAATCTACGCGGGCGATTACGTCGAACTCGAATAGCCGGACCAGCCACCCGAAGCTATCGCGGCGCGGACATCTAGTTCGCGCCGCTTTTCTTTTCCGCGTACTCTTCTTCTGAAAAAACCTCTGCAGTGAACGCAAAGACGCGCGTCGCAGCCTCGCGCCAGGCATCGCGCGGCAATCCCGCCTTCGCGCACGTCTCTTCCAGAAACCGCTCGCGGCTCAATCCATGCTCCGTGGCCACTTGCGGCAGCAACAACCCGCGCCGATTTCCCTGCTGAATCACTAATCCGTGCGTCCCCGGCACGACTTTCTCCGGCGCAATTTCGACAAACGGCGTCAGCACCGAGACCTCTATCGTCAATTCCGCGACTTCCTCCGGACGCACCGGCTCGAAGCGCGGATCTTCAAGCGCCGCGGACCGCGCCGCCATCGCCACCGTCATCGCCAGCCAATCTACGTTTCCAGCTTCCAAATGCCCGATGCATCCACGCAGATTCCTCCCGCGGCGCAAAGTGACGAATGCTCCGCCGGGCTCGCCAAGCCGCCCTGAAGATTTTTCGACAGCGAGGGCTCCGGGGGATCGCTGCACCGCCCTTTCCACGGCATACCGGGCGAGTCGTAGCAGAAATTTTTTTTCTTCGCTATCGAGTGGGGACATTTTGCGGCTTTTTTTGCTGCTCGAGGATGAGCATGCTCTTTTGCCGCTCTTGCACGCGGTGGTTCACCTGGCTCCAGAACATCTGGAAGTAATGCACGGCGGAAACGATGGCGCTCAGCACCACGGCCCAAAGCAGAACCTTGCCGAGCACCGTCAAAGAAGGATGCTTCGCCGCTAAAATCACCGCGCAGCCGCAAATCACCTGCAGCACCATCTTCGTTTTGCCCAGCGGCGTCGCCGGAATGATCAATCCTTCGGCGGTGGCGATGTTGCGCAACCCCATCACGATGAATTCGCGGCCGATAATCACCACCACCATCCAACCCTGCACCAATCCCATCTCCACCAGTGAAATGAACGCCGCGGAAATCAGCAGCTTATCCGCGATCGGATCGAGCAGTATTCCCAGCGTAGTAATCTCGCCGCGCTTGCGCGCAAAATATCCATCCGCAGCATCGGTAGCAGCAGCAGCCAGCAAAATCAACACACCCCAAACCTCGAAGTGAATCGACATGCCCCAAAAATCAAAATTGGGTTCGCGCGTCAGCAGGACGACAACCAGCAGCGGCACAAAAAAGATGCGCAGAATCGTGAGGCTGTTCGGCAGGTTCATTGCAATCGCCGCAAAAAAATCCCTCGCACTCGTTCAGTTATTAATGTGCCGGGGAGATTTCACTATAGTCCCGCAATCGCACCCAGTCAACGGTACCAACGAATCGCGTTCTCCTCTTCCCTCTGCGCCCTCAGCGTCTCTGCGGTGCGCTCTCTCTCTTTCGGACGCCAGCTCCAAAAAACGCCATCGTCGCAAAAACGAGCCCTCCGCAAGTCCCGCATCTGGTAACGCTTACGACACAAATTGCCCTACCGTTGTGCAAATCTCCAAAGCGCCATTTCAGCGATATTGAGCCGCATCGGCGCGATTACCGCCGCTCCAAGATCCAAATAATTCTTTTGTTTTCTTTATTTTACAACAGCTCGCAGGGACAGCGCTGGAGCAGCACATGCAGAACGGCTCCCCAGAGGAGCCTCACGAAACCCCTAGATTCCACAGGATTTTCACAGCTTTTAACTTTCTCCACGTAACTAGATCGCATATGGCACCAGCCGCCGCGCCAACGATTCCGGCACTTCCGCCTCGAGCGCGATGTCCTCATCGGTCGGCTCCGAACTCAGCACGCGGCCCGCGGCATACACCATCGCTAGCGTCCGCCCATCGGAAAGCGGCACGCGCAAATGCACCCGCGTAATGCGATCCACGGGCAGCGCCCCATCAATTTGCGCCAGCAAATCCTCGAGCCCGGCGCCCGTCACCGCGGAAACCAACGCGCCGCGCTCGCCGCCGCCGTTGCCGTTCGTCGCAGCCTTCTGCAACGCAGCGGCTTCTTCCGGCGAAAGCCGATCGATTTTATTGAACACGCGCAGCCGCGGCCGATTCTCGACGCCGAGCTCGCGCAAAATCTTGACCACCTCGTCGTCGTGCTCGCTGTGCTGCGGATTCGAAATATCGCTCACGTGCAGAATCAGCGCCGCTTCCTGCACTTCCTCGAGCGTCGCGCGAAACGCCGCAATCAATCCCGGCGGAAGATCGCGAATGAATCCGACCGTATCCGAAAGCAGCACGCGCCGCCGCGAAGGCAAGCGCACGCCGCGAATCGTCGGATCGAGCGTCGCAAACATCTTCGATGACGTGAGCGCCGTAGCGTGCGTCAGCGCGTTGAACAGCGTCGATTTCCCCGCGTTCGTGTAACCGACCAGCGCGATCGTCCCGAGCGGAATCGCCTGCCGCGCCTCGCGCCGCGTCGTACGCTGCCGCCGCACCGTATCAATCGCTTTCTGAATTTTTCCCACGCGCTCGCGAATCCGCCGCTTGTCGGTCTCCAGTTTCTGCTCGCCTGGGCCGCGCGTCCCGATTCCGCCGCCCAGCCGCGAGAGATCCACGCCCTGCCCCGAAAGTCGCGGCATCAGATAATTGAGCTGCGCCAATTCCACCTGCAACTGGCCTTCGCGCGTCCGCGCATGCCGCGCAAAAATATCCAGAATCAGCTGCGTGCGATCGATCACGCGGCATTCGGTGATCCGCTCCATATTGCGCAACTGCACCGGCGTCAAATTGTGGTCCACGATAATCAACGGCGCCCGGTGCATCTTCGCTTCCATCTTCACTTCATCAAGCTTGCCCTTGCCCACCAGCGTCGCCGAATCGATGGCCTCGCGCACCTGCATCAAGCTACCGGTAACGGTAGCCCCCGCACTGCGCGCCAATTCCTCAAGCTCGAGCAAAGATTCGCGCTCCACCGCCCCGCTGCGGTGCGGCGTAGTCTTCTTCAAGGTCACGCCCAGAAGGAAGACGCGTTCCCGATTGTCCACTGCCTGTGCAGATTTCATTCGGCGAGTTTATGCGCAGCCTGCGAGGTGTAGGTCAGCAGCAGCTCCATGCGCCGACATTATACGCTTACTGGCAGCGTAAACGCTCGCGCACAGGGTGCCTCCGCCTAGGCGGACGCCGAAGCTGCGCGTGGGGTTTTGACGTTTCCGGCCTCGAATCGTGCCTGAAAAAAAGGCGTGATTTGTATCGATTAGAGTGGTTGTCGACCGAATGTTTTCTAGCAGTTACGACCGTTTCTAATAAATTCGTGTACCGATTAGAAATTGCCTCCGTTTTGTTAAGCAGGCTGAATCATCAGCCCGCACCCGGGCTTCTCTCCGGGCAGGCCTGTAGCCAGCTCAGGCTTTTCGCCGGGCTGAATTATCAGCCCGGACCCGGGCCAGCCCCGCGCTTAGGGACTGCGAACTTCCCGCACCTTTGTAGCATATGAGTACCAACTTGTCAACATATTTATGAAAGGTACTGGTCATAAATAATCTGGCGCGAAGTACAGCACTAGGAAGCAGGAAGGCCGCGCCGCCGAATAGTCAAACGCCTGGCCCGACCGTCCCCGGATACCGGGAAGGATGGACCACGCAAAATCGTCAACCGTCGGACAAGGCTGCCCCAGGGCGCGGGTTTCCGCCACAACCGCGACGGCGCACTGTTATGACCCGCGTGTCCCACCCGCCCTCACATTCTTCTTCAGGAAAATCTCGATTCGATCTGTGGTCCAAACCGCAACGCCCGTGCCGAAGAAATCCTTATCTTCAGTCCACACTCCGCAGGCGAGTGCAAGCGCCGTGGCGAGCACCGGCCAGTCCGTCTCGTCTCGACCGCGCAACCGCTGTCGAGCTTCTTCTTCAAAGACGCCGTAAAGGTTACGGTCGACGGGCTCGATAACCTTTCGAATATACTTCCAGGCTGCCGGCAGATCGGACAAGGAAACGCCGCGCTTTTTCAACAAGGGAGGCAGATATTTCCTGGCGTCATCGAAGGCGACATCTGGTGAGTAGAACCTTACACTTTGGCGCGAATAAGTGTCGATGATCTGCCGAACGCGGCGTCCCAGGACGGCACGGATCAGGATATTCGCGTCCAGGACAATCATTTCAGCGGACAGTGCGCTTTCCGCGCCGGCGCAGCGTCTTAAACTCGCTCACCAACTCCTCTTCATCAACATTCGCCAGCGCCTCGGCAAGACGGTCGGCCGCGGCTCTCAGTTCGGAAAGGTCCGCCGCCTTCGCGCGCTTCCGCCGCGTCGGAACATATACGCCCAGCGTCTCGCCGCGTCTGGTGACCGCCACGGGAATATCCGATTCAAGGAAAGCGGCGATTCGTTCGCGGAACTGGCGCACCCCGACTTTGATTGTGGTCATGGCTACGGTCCTCATCAAGAGTGTACACCCATGTGTACGCATTCGCAAGGGCCGTCCGTAAAGCACTTGGCAATCGAGAAGAGCCTACGCCTTTGAATCTGAATTCGTTGGCATCGCCAGGGTGCCCCATGCGCCGGTGTCGCGCGTGGGGCTTTTGACTTTTCCTTCCACTGTTCGTGCCGCTCGAAGTGGCGCCGGTCAATCGCTCTGCGATTGCAAAGCCATCGACGCGCCCAGCTTTTGGCTAGGCTGCGATCGCGACTTCCGCCACATTTTGGTCCACACTGAATACGACGAGAGAGGGGTATCTCTGACCATGATCGCGGTACCGCGAAAATACGCGCTTCAAATCAATTCGCCGACGCCGATCACGTCCGAGCGCCAGCACGACGATTACCTCGCCGTCCTGGACAAATTGGCGAGCAAAGAGCATCCCACAAGCGAAGAGGAGAAGTACGCCGAAGTCCTAATGACCCTGATCGAAGCCTACGAAGAAGAGCACCATGCGATTTCCGATGCCCCTCCGCTAAATGTCCTCCGCGCGCTGATGGACGCCAACAATCTCCGTCAAAAAGACCTAATCCCCATCTTCGGCTCAGAAAGCATCGTCTCCGAAGTCCTGCACAAGAAGCGCGAACTGAACGAAACCCACATCGCCAAACTCAGCAAACGATTCCACGTCTCCCCCGCCGTGTTTTTCTGAAACGCCCGTCGGAGTAAAGGCGGGCCCGAAAGCCCCACCCTTCCCAAAGACCGGGAAGAATGGGGAAACCAACATTGTCAACCTTCGGAAAAGTCTGGCCCACTCGCCCGGATCGGAAGGACTCAGACGCCTCCGCCACATACCGCCTCGATGAACTCCTGTGGCGGCAGGTACTTATGTTCGGTGATGTAATGGTAGAGAAGGTCAGGCGCAACAAAAATACACCCCTTGCCGTCTTTGATTTCGATTTCTGCTGAACCGAGCGTGATTGTCTTCCCATTCAGTTCTATGGGAATTCCGAACCGGCGCACTTCACAGAATGGGCACACATGGAACCCACGCGATTGGCGTACCCGGTGACCGTAATGGAGCTTGAGTTTCTCCACGAACGCAGGATCGGCGACGCCCTGGCTGAACGGTGCGTCCCGCTCCAACCATCCGACAAGGATGACCCCTTCCGACGCGTTGGTGTTCAAATCAGGATTGTAATCCATGCCAATGTGGTCTGGAGGGCCACCCGCCTCGCTGATGCTCTTACGCTTTGGTCTTACGGGTTATGTACTCGGCTATGTTGTCTTGCTGATGGATCGACACTCCGTGCCGAAACTTGCCCTTTTGTCTTGTTGCCGCGCGCAAGTAGGGAGGAAACATCCTGAGAACGAGCACTTCAACGTCGTGCATCATTTTTATATCATTCAAAACATGCCAACTGAAGTGATCCCACAATTGTCCGCGTCTCTTGCTGCGTGCCGCTTGTTTAATTCGATGGCGTATATGGCCCTTCCCAACGTAAACAGGCATGGAGCCGTCGTAGAGTATATAGACTCCCTGCCAGCCTCGGGTGTGTGCCCAGATCCATTTGATGTTTTTCTTGTTTCGCGCCCACATTGTTCCGTACTCGGTCACAACTGGTATGGATCGCGGTTTCGATTTGTGCGTGTGCATACTGATCACTACGGAACAAAAATGAAGTTTACTGAGTCTAACGTCGCGTCCCCGTTTCTGTTATGACTGGCTTACGTAGAACCTGGTCAAGCTCTCTAGCATCGTTCGGATGGAGTCCTATGAAACCGGGTTTAAGGAGATCTATCTCTCCCAACCGTTGGACTCGTGACATCTTTCCGAGTCCAGTCAATCCGTATTCGTCGTGGTAGCTGATGAAGTCATGGGTAAAATCGTAGTTCAATCCGAGTTTTACAAATTGCAAAAAAGGCCAGCGCGGTTTTCTTACAGCGGGACGGATTACTTCGAAATGATGACGCAGTTCATACGCCCAAAGGTCGGCTGCCTGAAGTCCCGGATGCTCGGCTTGCTCGCCGCATCGATATGATTCCATGAACAGAGCCACGATCGGAGTGTACTTGCGGACTGCCTCCCACAAATCCCGCGTGTTACCAAGTCCGTCCGAATGCTCTGGATGATGTGCATAGACCATTGTGGCCGGTCCCGGTTCCCGACTGATTCCCGCGGCGACGGCGATTTGGTAAGTAAGGGATTGAAACGCTAGAAAATGGGGGTCCTTGAAACCTTGTCGCCAAGGCCCGTCTAGAGCGTTATAACCCTGAATGGAAACGACACTCCCGATCGGAATAGCTTGCGCTCGATAGACCGCGGTAATAAGTCGATTGAGTAGATGTCTTCTTTTTTCTTCCGCCCATCCCGTAAACTCTTCTTGACGGGCCGCAAGGTCTTTCATGTGAAACGTTCCCTTCAACCCTTCCGCTTCACACGCGCCCCGCCACTCTGAGTCTAGTATCTTCCATGCGCGGTCTGTCGCGAGTAAGCCAGCCAAACAGAGGAACCTTTGATTCGGATCTTTCGCGTGTCCCGCCTCGTCAACGAAGGACACATATTTCGTGAGCCCAGGCAGGTAGGACGGATCGGGGACTACTTCTGACATGCACAGTATTTTACCAGAGTTCTTGAGGGTGTTTGATGACGTGGGGCGGGCGCCGCAGCCTTTTCCGAGGCTTTGCCGCGAGTGCTAAATCCCTCACGGTTCCTGAGAAGGGTCGGGGTTTCGGTCCCGTTTTTGGTTTTTCCTCCGCTTCTTTCCGGACTTGTGCCTCTCTCCCCTCCTGGGCCGGATGGGAATCGCCTCTTTTTTCTTGCTATAAACTGTTGACAACTTAGTACTCTTGTGATACAAAGATTTGGGTGGTGCGCAGTCCCTAAGCGCCGGGCTGCCTCTCCTGAGCTGGTTGCAAGTGTGCGCAAGAAAATTTGAAATTGTTCCGGAGGCTGGAAGTAACGTCCGCGCCCTACAACCCTCATTCCCCGAACCGCTCGGATGAGACCCATTTCTAATCGCGTGCAAATTTATTAGAATTCGCCGTAACCCACAGAAAACAAACGACGGAGGTCATTTCTGGCAATAATATACTTGACTCAGCAACTGGCCAAGCAGAGGATGGAGGTGCGTCTGATGAAGATGCACTTAATAGGGGCATTCAATGAAAGCCCCTATTCTCACGTTGTGGGACATCATGGACAAATTTGACCTAGCTAGTGTGTGCGAGTTGTTTTCGATCATGTCGCAGGCGGTTCAGGTAGCCTCAACTCAATCTTCTACGTCGCCGCGAAGTGAAATAAATGAGGCTTGGATCAATAGGATGAAAATTGAAATTCTGATGCCAGCAACCATGTACAGCGCAAAGCTAGATCTTCAGGAAACCGTGGCATTTTCCGCAAGGCTAACGCGCGAATGGAATTCGCCAGTCCCATGCGAAGAATTACAGTGGGGACTTCATCACCTTTCCGAAGTCATGCAAAATGAAATCAAAAAGCATATGTATCTCTCCATGCCAGAGAGTTTGACTTCTTACTACGAGCAGAAGGCCCCTTTCGGACAGGAAATATATAAGGCATTCCCGAGCGCGCGTTTAGACATCACTGAATCAGGAACTTGCCTTGCTTGCGGCTGTAATTCGGCAGCAGCTTTCCATCTAATGCGCGCAGCCGAAGTTGGGCTTTGGGAATTGGGCAGGGATCGACAAATCCCTCTGGCTCAAAATAACAAAATTGAGTTCGCAGAATGGGGTGTGATTATTCGTGAATTGGAAGAGGCTATCAAAGCCATTCAGCAATGGGCGAACTCGGCAACGAAAGAAGACGCACACAGATTCTACAATTATGCGATCGAAGAAGTGCGCTCATTCAATGATGGATGGAGAAGGCATCTGGCCCATGTTCGCAAGACTCAGAAGTCCCTCGAATCAGACGAAGCTATAGCTCTCTCGGGACATGTATCAAGATTCCTAGAAAAACTGGCGAGCAAGATAGCTGAAGGCCGCTACACATCTTTAATTTGGTGAATTAGAGGAGAGCAAAATATATGGTGTGGGATACTGAGAAATATACAAAATATCAGAACGATTTAATCAATCATCGCCTTACTTGGCTTGGGACGTTCGAGGGATTGCTATTTGTGGCTAATCACTACACCACACATCCTTATTTACTCCCCATTGTCGGACTTGCGTTTGCCATTTCGGTAGACGTGGGAATACGTTCGGCTAATCGCGAATTAACTAAGTTAAAAGCCCAGGCTTTTCGCGGTTGGATAAACTATCTAATGCCGGGAACCGCCATCCCCAAAATAATTGGTATCGCCTGGATAATTCTTTTCTTGGAGAATTTTAAGCAGTTCGCGAAGTAGGGAAATTAAAATTCTGTTTGAATGTGAAGGTTCTAGATCGCCTGTCTAAATGAATATGCCAACAGAATCCGCGCCACACGATTCGGAAATGCTTGTTCTAGCTCGCTCGGAAGGCAATGCTGATCTAATTGTCCTCGGTCAATTTAGGCCACGTTGCGATGCCAGTCGCCTAGATTGGCAGAACACTCTGAAGAATTGGAGACTTGGAAAAATCAGCTATCTATATCTTTGCCGCGAGCATGTAATTCAAATTGGATTTTGTTGGTGACCTTAAGGAGGAAATGAATGACCAAGAAAAACATTGAATATGCCGCATTCAGGGACCTCGCCGGAAAACTTCTGGCAGTTCCGCACGCGGAAGTCAAAGCCAAGCTAGACGCGGAGAAAAGAGAAAAAAAGCGGAAGAAAACTAAGGCTTCTTCCGCTTCGGGCCACGGGGCAAGCGCAAAGGATTAGGCAGGCGTCGCACTCACCTTGCCAGTGAGTTCGGCATAAGTGAGACGCTTTCCGAGAACATGAGACGCGACAAACTCAAATCTTTCGCTGTCAGTGGTCGGGCCATCAGCATCCTTGCGCATGTTGTAGCGAAATGCTTGCTCATCCAGATAGCGGAAAAGATGAAACGGCTCGACGCTAACGTAGGTTCCGCGAATCCCGCGCTTCAAAAGACTCCAGAAGTTTTCGAGATTGTTGGTATGCACCTTGCCGTCCACGTAAGCAACGGCGTGGTCAATCACTTGGTGCGCGTAATCCCGAACGAGTCCCTCGTAGGATGGCAGCGCATCGGTGAACAGCGCAGAGCCAGCGGCGACATGCTTTCGTACTTCGGATTGCAGCGGCTTCTTTTTGCGGCTCGAAATTACCTGTGCGCGAATCTGTCCGCCGCGCTCCAAGATTCCGAGCACTGGAGTCTTTGCCTTGTCGCCCTTAGTTACTTGTCGGCGCGCGTGAACGTCGCGGTGCATGTTGCGTGCCTTGCCGCCGATGAACGCTTCGTCCACTTCGACTTCTTTTCCCTTGCCGCCAAGCTGGACGGGAGAATCGTTCTGCATCGCCAATCGAACGCGGTGAAGCATGAACCATGCCGACTTCTGAGTGACGCCAATAGCGCGAGCCACTTCGTAGGAACTGACGCCGTTCTTGCAATTCGCAATCATCCAAACGGCAACGAGCCACTTGTCCAGCGAGATCGGAGAATCCTCAAAGATGGTTCCGACTTTTGCGCTGAATTGCTTTCGGGGATGCTGAGTCTTGCACTCCCACATGCGGCGAGTCGAGATGAAGCGAACTTCTTTGCTCCCGCAAGTGGGGCAGACAACCCCATCCGGCCAGCGCCGCGCAACCATGAACTTGATGCAGTTCTCGGGGTTCGAGAAGTGAACGATTGCTTCTTGCAGGGTCTTTGGTTTCTTGGCTCTCATGGCGTCCCTCTCTATTCAAAGACTAACAGAAACGCCCTACTGAGTCAAGTATATTATTGCCTCATTTCTAATCGCGTGAAAACGGGCCCTTTTTAGGCAAGAGACGAAAGCGGAACTGGGCGCCAGGAGGAAGAGAATGCAGATTCCTCACCCAAAATGCGGGTTCGGAATGACAACGCGGAGGGAGGAGCGGAGAAGTCAAAACAGCAGAAAAAGGCGAACGGCCTCAGGTCTGAAGACCTGAGCTACATTTTCTGCAGCGACGCTAGCCACGTAACGACTGTCGTCTCTAGCGCTATGCGATGGTCGGAATAGGAATGGTCTGTGGCCATGTGCGATGCGGTTACTTTTGTGCTGCCGGCTGCCTTCAGTGCTGCCACGAAGGCGTCGTTGGCCGGGGCCAGGCCGTCGTCGGAGGTGATTACCAGGATTGGGCGCGTGGCAAGTTTCGGGGCGTTAGTCGCGAAGTCCCATTGGGCATGGTTGGCTAGGATTTCGCGGGCCAGGCTTTCGGGGGTGCAGCCGGCTAGCGGGGCCATGCCTTCTGCGGCAAGCGACGCGGCGATGGCTTTCACCGCGTCTTCGTCGCTGGAGTTGGGCGCTTCGCGGCGCGCGCGCATGCCGCCTAGGTTTGCGGCGCTGATCATTACTACGGCTTCGATTTTCGGATCTTGCGCGGCGGCGTAATTGGCCATGAAGCCGCCCATGCTGTGGCCGATCAGGACGATGTGGGCGGGATCGGCGCGCAGCTTTTTGGCGTTGGCGGAATCGCGCACGTAGGCGATGGCGGCTTGCGTGTCTTCGATGCAGTGGGTGAAGGAGAAATCGCCGGGCGAGCCCCAGGAGCCGCGATAGTCGAAGTAGAGGACGTCCCAGCCGGCGCGGCGCAGGGCTTGAGCGAGATCGAGATTTTTCTCGTTGCCGGGAAAGCCGTGAAGAAGAACGACGACCGGATGCCGGCCGGGGCCGGCGGCGATGTAGACGAGAGCGTTGAGCAGCGCGCCGTGGCTGGGGAGCTGCATCGTTTCCATGGCGGCGGGGTTGGCGGCGTCGCGCGCGGGATCGCTGGAGATGGCGGCGGGGACTTGCTGCGCCCGCGTGGACGGAGGCAGAGCGAACGCCAGGGCGGCTAGCAGGAGGCTTGCGCGAAAGATGCAGATCGGTCGTGGCATGGTGGGATTGTTCGGGGAGTGCGAAGAGAAGTCAATTGGGATTTGAGATTGCGACGCAGGATCGACGTTTTCGCAGGAGTTACGTCCGCGGGCGGAGCAAGCCCCGCCCCTACGGCGGAAAAATTCAACCACCGCGGAGGAATTCAGCAGAGCCATTCGAAATGTGAAATTTCGGGCAGGAAGAAACAACACAGGATGGAGGTCGACTGCGTCGGCGTTGGGGTTTAAAGGATTTTCACGTTTCGTTGTATAGAAGTATGGGAGAGGTCCGAGCTGACGGAGGTGTTGTGATGAAAAAGGTCTGGGTTGGCATTTTGCTGGGAGTTGTGCTTGGGGCGCTGGATGGAACTACCTCCTGGTTTACGCCTGAGGCTCGGGCGCAGCTTGCTGGGATTGTTGTTGGGTCCACCATCAAGGGACTCATCGCTGGAGTGGCGATTGGTTTTTTTGCGCGCAAGGTGAATTCGCTGGTGCTGGGAATTTTGTTTGGGTTGGGAGTTGGGTTCGTGCTGGCGTTTATCGTGGCGCATTTTATGGAGCATGGGCACTACTTCGCGATCATCCTGCCGGGAAGCATGGTGGGATTGATTATCGGATATGCGACGCAGCGGTACGGCGGCGCGGTGGCGACCGGGCACTGAATTGATTGAGACGCCGTGCGGCGATCTCTCGACTTGGCAAATATTGAAGTAGGTCAGTGGCGTTGAGGAGGTGCGAAATGGCGTGGAGAGCGATGTCTGTGGTGGTTCTGCTGCTTGGTCTTTCGGCCGTAGGCGCGCAGCAATCACGGTCTGCAAACGATTGGAAGGACTTCGATTTTCTGCTTGGTGAGTGGACATGGACGGGAGGAGGCCAGCCGGGACAGGCGAAGGGAACGTCTACGGTGCGGGCTGAACTGAATGGGACGGTGCTGGTGCGCAGAACGCATCTGGATTATCCCGCAACGAAAGAGCGGGCTGCGTTTGCGCATGACGATCTTTTGTATTTCTACCACGATCCTGCGGACGGCAGCGTGCGCGCGATTTTCTTTGACGGTGAGGGTCATGTGATCCGCTATTCGCTGAGCGTGCCGCACGGTGAGGATGCGCTGCAGTTCGTGAGCGACGCCGCGCCTGCGGGTACTCGCTGCCGCATGACTTACTCGCGAACGGGAGTGGATTCGGTGAGTGAGAAATTCGAGATCGCTCCGGCTGGCAAGCCCGAGGAGTTTGCGACTTATGTGGAATTCGCGGCGAAAAAGGTCGGTAAATAGAAGCGGCGTGTCGGGCGCCCGGCCTGCGGGTTAGGATTTCGCGGCTTTCCGGGCGGTTTTCATTACCGTTTTTTTCATGCGGTTGGGGCCGGCCCAGTAGAGGCTTAGTTCGTGGCCGTCGGGATCGTTCACGTAAACGTGGCGCCAGCCCCAGGGCATCATTTGCGGCATTTTCGGGAGATAGAAGCCGGTTTGCTGCAGCTTGCGGCAGAAATTGTCCAGCTCGGGGACTTCGAAATAGAGGCGGACGCCATCGCTGGCGATGGAATCGTTGGGGCCGGCTTGATGGAGAGCGATGGTGCCGTCGTTGCCGGGGGCGCAGAGGCGGGCGTAGACGGATTTGCCTTCATAGCGGAAATCCTCGATTAGTTTGAAGCCGAGGAGATCGTGGTAGAAGCGGGTGGCACGCTCGACATCCTTCACGTAGATCATGGCGTGATTGAAGGAGAGTTTGCCGGCGGTGGTTGGCGCGGCGGAGGGTTTTGCGGCTGGGCGCTTTGCGGGACGCTTGGCGCTGGATTTTTTTGCCGAGGATTTTTTTGGTGGCCGTTTTTTCATCGAGGCGCCTATTGCGGCCTGTGCTCGCCGCGCAAGTATCATCCTCGGGAATGGCGCGTGTCAATTGGAGTTGAATTGAAATGGAGGAGGGGTGGTTGAAAAGCAGCAGTGGCGCTTGAAAACCACCGTTGGGACGGGGATCCGGAGACGCTTTAGGCTGGGATGGCTTCTGCAATCTATTGATAATAGGACGTTTATCTGATTTTTCATCGGCGGGATCGTTTGGCAGGGCTTGTGCACTTATGTACCGCGAGAGTCGCTAGGTTGAAGCGGATTTCGGTGATGCTTCTAGATGGGATCGGGACTCTCAGAAGGAGTTCTGACATGAGATACCTACGAATTCTCGCGATACTTGGCATTTTCCTAGGAACGGCAACATTGGCTAGTGCACAGAGAGTTGTGGTCGGCGTGGGAGTCGGGCCGGCCTATCTTGGCCCGGCGCCGATTTGCGCTTACGGCTACTACCCGTACGCGCCTTACGCTTGCGCGCCTTATGGCTACTATGGGCCTAGCTGGTTCTCCGGCGGCGTGTTTATCGGAGCGGGTCCGTGGTTCCATGGCTTCCGCGGTCCTGGCTTTTACGGCGGGCGCGGCTTTGTCGGGCGCGGCGGGTTCGATGGCCGACGTGGATTCGAGGGCGGACGCGGGTTCGACGGACGGGGTGGATTTAGGTCCGGCCCCGTGGCGCGCGGATCGGGCGGCTTCTCTCATGGCGCGGCCAGCGGCGGGTTCCGCGGTGGAGCGGCGCGAGGAGGCTTCTCCGGTGGCGGCTCTCACGGCGGCGGACATGGTGGCGGGCGTCGCTAAGCTGAGAAGTTAACTCGAAGCTAGAACGAACAGGAAGATTGAACGGCCGGCAGCGGGTGCTGCCGGCCGTTTCGTTTTGTAGGCGAAGTCCTCGCGACGAACGCTAATTTACGGCGATTACTACGAGCGTGGCGTCGTCGTGAAATTTTGCGCCGCAGAATTCCGAGACTTGCGCGAGCAGGAGAGCGTTCAATGCCGACGCGGAACTGGCGCTGTGAGATTTCGCGAAGGATTCTATTTTGTCCAGGCCGAATTCCTGGCCGTCTGCAGCTGCCGCTTCCGTGATGCCGTCGGTGAAGAGGAGCAAGCGATCACCTGGGCTTAGCTCGACGGTCAAATCTTCGTATTTCCACGCGGGAAAAACGCCGAGGACCGCGCCGCCCTGGTCGAGCTGGCGGACGGCGCCCGGGGATGCGAGAACGGGATAGGGATGTCCGGCGTTGCAATATCGAAAAGTGTGTTTGTCGGCGTCGAGAACGCCGTAAAAAAAGGTGACGAACTTGTCGCGGCCGATGTTGTCGCAGAGGACGCTGTTGACCTGGCTGCAAACCGACGCGGGGCTGACGGTGTCGCGCGCGAAGGCGCGGACGGTGGCCTGCACGCTGGCCATGAGTAGGGCGGCGGAGACGCCTTTGCCGACCACGTCGGCAATGCAGATGGCGAGCCGGTTGTTGCCGAGCGTGAGCACATCGAAGTAATCGCCGCCTACGCCACGAGCGGGATGCCAAGCGGCTGCGACTTCGAAGCCTGCCAGTTGCGGGATGTTTTTGGGAAGCAGCGACTCCTGGATTTCGCGGGCGCGCTGTAGTTCCTGATCCTGCAGTTCAAGGCGTGCGGCGCCTAGTTCTACGGAATGTTGCAGCTCGAGGTTGCGGCGCTCGAGACGCTCCTTGGTGGAATTATAGAGAAACGTCAGGCCGCTGAAGACCACGATGATGAGCGACGGATATTTCCAGCCTGTCAGGATCAAGTGTGAAAGCGATTGAGGAGTAGGTGGAGCGATCCACCAGACAATCACGCTCGAGATCACGTAAACGAACGGCGTGAGCAGGAGCACGAGCGCCAGAAAGATCAGCCAATTGTAGGGAAATGGGCGTCCTCGGTAGAAGGAGCTCAATGGCTCCAACGGGAACGATATGAAATTACCGATGCAGAGAGAGTAGACGATGATGGTGAGCGGATTGATCTGCAGTCCGATGGCCCAGAAGGTGGCGGCTACGACCGCGGCCACGAAGATGTAAATGACTTGTGGCCTGAGGAAACGAGTCAGCGATTTGGAGTTGATGGCCATTGGCGCGCGTGAATGCCCGCTGGTCTGACTGGCGAGTATTCTATAGCTGGAGAGGCGGCGAAAATACGGAATTGAAATGCGTCGGGAGGCCCCGAGTGTTTCGGCACGCGAAGCCCCCCGAGCAGAGCGACGTTTAGGCCGCGGCCTGACCGGAGCGCTGGAAGAAAGCGAGCAACTCGGCGCTGATCTGATCTTTGAGAGTGGAGCACATGCCGTGCGGGGCGCCGGGAATTACCTTCAGGGTGGCGCCTTTGACGATTTTTGAAGAAAGAAGAGCCGCGGCGCCGATGGGCACGATTTGATCATCATCGCCATGAAGAATTAGGGTGGGCACGTCGAACTTTTTCAGATCTTCGGTGAAGTCGGTTTCGGAGAAGGCTTTGATGCAATCGTAGACGGCTTTATGGCCGGCGATCATGCCCTGGAGCCAGAACGAGTCGCGCAGGCCCTGCGAGACTTTGGCGCCGGGGCGATTGGCGCCGTAGAACGGGGCGCTGAGATCTTTCCAGAATTGCGAGCGGTCGGCAAGGACGGCGGCGCGCAATTGATCGAAGGCTTCGATCGGCATGCCACCGGGATTCGCGGGAGTTTTGAGCATCAGCGGCGGGACCGCGCTGATGAGTACCGCTTTGGCGACGCGCTTGGAGCCGTGACGGCCGATGTAACGCGCCACTTCGCCGCCGCCGGTGGAGTGACCGACGTGGATGGCGTCTTTCAGATCTAGAGTTTCGGTGAGCGCCGCGAGATCATCGGCGTAGGTGTTCATCTCGTTGCCTTCCCAGGGTTGATCGGAGCGGCCGTGGCCGCGGCGATCGTGGGCGATGCAGCGGAAGCCGCGATCGGCCAGGAAAATCATCTGGTCTTCGAAGGCGTCGGCGTCTAGCGGCCAGCCATGGCTGAAAACTACTGGTTGTCCCTTGCCCCAATCTTTGTAATAGATTTGCGTGTCGTCTTTGGTGGTGATTGTTGGCATATGAGATCCTCCTTGGCGGGATATAGGTTCAGCGATTGGATTATGCACGTGGTGATTGTGATTCAACAAAAAAATTGTGTTACAGGAGGTCGATGGCGGGAGTTGCTGCGATCATGGCTACCGACGGGAGTATTACCGCAGAGACGCTGGGAACGCGGAGGGGGAGGAGACTTCCAATATGAGCGCGGCTGAGAACAAGGCCATGATGGTGCAGATTTATGCCGAGTTAGCGAAAGGCAACTCGCGGCCATTTGTCGAAGGCCTGGCTGATGACGTTCGCTGGACGATTACCGGGAAAACCAAATGGTCCAGGACGTATGAGGGGAAGGAGGCGGTGCTCAAGGAGCTGCTCGGGCCATTGCGTTCACAGTTTGCCGAGCAGTACCGGGCAACCGCGGAGCGAATTATTGCTGAAGGCGATTATGTTGTGGCCGAAGTCCGGGGTTATGTCACTACCAAGGCGGGGAAGGCATATAACAACAGCTACTGCTTCGTGCTCCGTCTGGCCGATGGCAAGGTGCGGGAGTTGACTGAGTACTTGGACACGGAACTCGTGTCAGAGGCGCTGGGAAATCCGGGAACGTGATGGATGTTCAGGGCTGGCGAGGCGATTATTGGCTCGTCGCTGCGGAAACGGGTTGTTCGGCGTAGTAGCCGTCGCGGGCTTGTACGGCAAGGTCTTTTTGTTTCGTGGCTAGATGAATTTTGTGGTAGTCGGAATTGTTGGGGGATTTGTCCGGGACGTAGCCGAGGATGTATTGGTCGCGCAGTTCTTGTTGGATCGCGTCGTAAATCTGATCTACCGTTTGCTTCTTTGAGACTTCGAAGAGGCGGCCGCCGGTTTCTTTGGAGATGCGCTCGAGAATTTTCTTGCCGTCGGGGCGTTGTTCTTCTTGTGGCGGGTAGCGATGGCCGCCGCCTCCTCCGCTACCGTGGCCGCCCCAGCCACCATGACCGCCTCCGCCGCCGTAGCCGCCATGTGAGCCGTAAGGCTCATCGTCCTTGAAGAGGATCGAATAGACGACGGTGTTGGCGCGCTGGGCCGATTCGATGGCGCTTGCGAGGGTTTCTTTGCTGCCGCGATCTACCCCATCGGAAAGGATGATCACTGCTTTGCGGCCTTGCAGCTTTTTCATCATGTCGTTGGAGGCGAGATAGACGGCGTCGTAGAGCAGCGTGCCAACGCCGTGGTGATGCCCGCCGCCTTGGCTTGATTCTTCGCGCTCCGGCGTTTGCAGTTGGTCGAGCGCGGTCTCCAATTTTTTGCGGGAGGTGGTGAAATCCTGGAGGAGCTCGACCTCGTGGTCGAAATGAATCAGAAAGGCCTGGTCTTTTTTGTCTTCGCGCAGAGTGTGATCGACGAAATTCGAGCTGGCGGTGCGCTCTTTATCGAGGACGCGGCGCTGGCTGAGGCTGGTGTCCACGAGCAGGCCGACGGCTAGCGGAAGATCATTTTGGCGCGCGAAGTAGGTGATGGTTTGCGGGCGGCCGTCTTCGTCGAGAGAGAAATCGTCTTTGGTCAGGTTCGAAATGATTTGACCGTGCTTGTCGCGGACGGTGGCGAAGACGGTGACGATGTTGGATTCGACGGAGATTTTTGAAGCTTGCTGGGCGGAGAGAGGCGCGCCCGGTGCGAAAAGCAGCAGTGTCGAAAGTAAGGACGATATTGTTCGCGCACAGTGCGGCAATCGATTCGCGGAGCGGATTTCAGTCGCGGGCTTCATGCGCAGACAAACTAACCCCCGTTAAGCATTCCCCTTTGGCGAGCCGAGAGTTCCAGAGTTTGGGGCGATTTCTCAGTTGCGAAAGGTAATGGAGTAGGAGCTCCGCGGTCGTGGGGAGACGTTAGTTGGCAGCGAGGTCGTAGGAGGGCGCGTCGATTGCTGCGCAATCGCAGAGCGATTGACCGACGCCCCTACAAGAGATTTTTAAGAACTCGCAGCGGTGCCGATTACGATTTCTAGCGGGAGGATTATTTCTGGGCCTTGCTGGTATTTTTTTAGGGCGGATTTGATTTCGGTGACGGCTTGCGTCTTGGAGTCGGGGCTTAGTTGATTGAGAATTACGCTGAACGGGGCGGCTACTTCGCTAAATTGATGCCAGTATTCGTCTACCGTGCCTTGCCAGCGGCCTCCTACTGTGCGGAATTCTTCTTTTGCGTTTGCGAAGCCGGCGGATTCGAGCGCGGTGCGCATGCGATTGGGTTCGCCGAACATTGCTATGTTGGGGGCATCGGGATCGGGCTTGGGGAGTTCGATGTGTTTCATCAGGATTCCGCCGGTGCAGGCGAAGAACGGTTGCTCGCGGCGGCCCCAGGCTATGAAGGTGGCGCGGGAATTGGGTTTGAGGACGCGGAGACACTCGCGCAGGGATTTATTCAGGTCGGGGAAAAACATGATGCCGAAGCGGCAGGTTACCGCGTCGAAGGAGGCGTCGGGGAATGGCAGAGATTCGGCGGTGGCTTGGCGGAAATTTATGTTGGTGATGTTGCGCTGGCGAGCTTGGTCTCGGATGAAATCGAGCATGGCGGGATTTAGATCGGTGGCGGTGACTTTGCCATTGGGGGCTATGGCGGCGGTTTCGGAGAGGGCTGGGTCGCCTACGCCGCTGGCTAGATCGAGGACCTTCATGCCGGGGCGGAGTTGGGCGGATTGGAGAAGGGCTGCGGTGACTTGACGGGTGAAATCGGCGAGGTGCGTGTGCCATTTTTGCCAGGCGGAGATGGTTTCTTGGGAGGTCCATTCGTGATGGAGTTGCTCGCGGAATTTTTGGATTTTGGCGGGATCGGGGGCGCTCATTGGGGACCTCGCGCGGAAGGATAGCATGCGGGAGATAGTTTGAGAGTTGCGGGGCCAAAAGGCGGGAGGGTCCCCGACGTAAGGTCGGGACAGGATGAAGGCCTTCCCTTACAGAACCGGTGTTATGATTAGGGAACAGCGAGGGATTCGGCGTCATGCATGGAGCGAATGGCGGAACGAATAACTATGGCGAGCGGATAGTTCGCGAGGCGAACATTTGCGGGGGCGAACCTGTGTTCAAGGGGACGCGGGTCACGCTGCGAACTGTGCTTGCGAGCCTTGCCGCGGGAGATTCCGCGGACCAGATCGTTGCGGAATTCCCGACGCTGCATGCGGATGATGTTAAGGCTGCGATTGTGTTTGCGGCGGCATCCGCTGAAGAGGATATGCCTTTGTCTGCAACTCCAATGATTCGATAGAATCAAGATTGTCGAAATTCTCCCGATAAATTTGAAATCCTCGATTCTCCGCGTGTTAACGCCTGGCGCAAAGTAGAGACCGTCAAGACTCAAGCATCTGCCCATAGTTTTCTGCGGGGCGACGCCGCATAAAAACGCCGGCGCGGACGCCAGCGGTACCAACGCGAGGCTACGGGGTGGCGGATTGGGCTTGCGCTAGGATTTGCAGGGAACGATTGAGGGCGGCGGGGTCGTCGCCAAAATTTGGTAGCCAGTGGACATTAGTTTCGCGGGCGAACCAGGTTTGCTGGCGTTTGGCGAAATGGCGCGTGGATTTGCGGATTTCGTTGATGGTGGAGGTTGGTAAAGAGGGGCCGAACTTCGGGAGGGTCTGAAGACCCTCCCCTACTGGGGCGTGCGACAGGATTTCGCGGTAGCCGATGAAAGTGAATGGTTTTGCGTCGCGCTCGACGCCGCTCTTTAGGATGGCGCGGATTTCTTCTTGCCAGCCTGCGGCTAGCATTTCTTCTACGCGCTGCTCGATTCTGGCGTAGAGGGCTGGGCGCGGAGGCTTCAGGCCGATTTTGATTGGGGCGAAGCCTTCGAGCGGAGCGCGGCCTGCGGCGTGAATTTCGTTCACGGATTTCTTCGTGAGAACGCGCATTTCGATGGCGCGGATTATTTTTTGCGTGTCGCGCGGGGCGATGCGGGCGGCGGAGCTGGGATCGAGGCGGCGCAGCAGGCGATGGAGATATTCCGGGCCGCGGCCGGCGGACCGCTCGCGGAGGCGGGCGCGCAGTTCTTCGGAGCGCGTGGGCGCATCGGCGAGGCCTTCCAGCAACGCGCGGAGATAGAGGCCGGTGCCTGCGGTGACTATCGGCAAGCGCTGGCGCGCGTGAATGCCGCGAAGAATTTCTTCGGCGCGGCGGCGGTAATCTCCGGCGGTGAAGATTTCGTGCGGCTCAACCAGATCCACCATCCAGTGCGGAATTCCCTTTTGCCCGGCGGGCGGAACTTTTGCGGTGCCGATATTGAAGCGGCGATAGACCTGCGTGGAATCGCAGACGACCACTTCGCCATTGAGTTTCTCCGCGAGAGCGATGGCCAGCGCGGATTTTCCGGAGGCTGTGGGGCCGAGAATTACGGCCAGGCGCGCGGGCGAATTCATCCCTGCCACTTCCAGTAGCGGTAGAGGAGGATGGCGAGCAAAACGGCGGCGAGAAGTAGCGCGCCCACCACCTGCGTGCGCTGGAGTTTCACTGGTAGTAGTCGAGAGGAAGATTGTAGAGAAAGATGAAGCGCAATTCGAGTTCGGGGCCTGTGAACTGGGAGGGGAGCGGCTCGAAAGGATTCGAGGCGCGGATGGAGGACATGGCGGCGCGATCGAGAGGATCCTTGCCGGAGGTGCGCATCAGGCGCGGATCGGGATTGGGGACAGTGCCATCGTGCTCAATTCTAAATTGGATGACGACGATGCCTTTATCGCCCATGCGCGCGGATTCAGGAAGGATGGCGATCCAGTTGCGCCTGACAGAATCGAGAACTCGCTGAATGTATTGAGAGAAATCAACGCCCTGGGTGTCTGTGAGAATTTGAATTCCGCCCGTTTCTCCCATGCCGCCACCACCGCCGCCTCCCCCACCACCGCCGCCATAGCTTTGATTATCGGAATAGAGCTTGCCGCCGCTGCCGCGATTGATGGCGTCCTGCACGTTATTCTGCAGCGCGCGGCCGGGCGACGAATTCGGGATGGAAAGATTGAGTTTGCCGGGCGTGGGATCGGACTTGGGTGGCGGAATAGGCGAAATGGCGCTGGGATTCGGTTGCGCCGGCGCGGTAGTGGTTCGCGGAACGGGCGCGGACGGCAAATCATTTTTTGGCGGAACGGGCGCCGCTACAGGAGAGCTTGGAGCAGGAGCCGGGACGGGCGACGGGATTTCCGGCGGCGCAACTCTGCGGATGATGTCGGGATTGATGTGCATCTTGGGACCCGGCGGCGCGAGATTGCGCGGCGCGTCGGTGGGGATATAGATGATGTTGCGGAGCTGATCCTTGGCCGAGGCAATTTCGGCATCCGTGGGGACGTGCTTGAACATTTCCGGAGATGAGAGCGCGAGAAGAATGATGCCAACGTGCACGGCCAGAGAGACGAAGCGCGAGGCGTTGTTCCATTTGGCGTCGCGCTCCTCGTGCGGGCCAATGAGGAGATTTACGTCGCCCGTGGTCATCACGTCGGGCTCGATGACTTCGAGCATGTCGGCGGTAAGCGCCGGGAGAGTTTCGAGCTTTTGCACCTGTTCGGTGCTGGGGCGATCGACGACGGCTGGCACGACGGAGCGTTCATCGAGAGAAGTTTCGATGCGGCGCATGGGCGCGGAGGCGCTGGTGCGCGCTTCGAGGTGCCAGGTGCGGTCGATGAGCTTGCGGCCGACGATGACGTCGAAGGGAATGTGATCGGGGATGCCGGAATTTTTGCCGTCGAGCTCCTTGATGGGCAGATCGCGCGGGACGATGGTGCGCAGATCGAGCGTCGAGGAGAGTCGGCGAGGCGCGGGCTTTGCGCCGTCAGTGGCGGCGAGCGGGCGAACGTCAACCGGAACCAGGGTGCGCGGGATCATCGAATGTCCTGGGGAGCGTAAGCACCGAGTTGGACGCGGCGAGCGTGCTCGAGGATGCCTGCCATTACGCGATCGGCGAGCTCGAGGGCGCGGCGGGCGGCGGGGCCGTCGACGCGAGGTTGGCGGCGAGTGATTACGCTGTCGAGAAAGGCGCGGAGTTCGGCGCGCAGAGGTTCCTCGGGCGTTGTGGGGAGCTTCTCGAAATTTACGCGCGGGTCGTTTGCAGGTGAACCGGAATCGAGGCCGCCGGAAAGATTGGCGGGATCGAACGGATTGCCTGCTGAGCTTGCGCTCGCACCGTTATTTGTGGCGACGCGGACGCGCAGTGCGTCCTGGCGCGAGAAATCCAGGGAGATGTATTCGTGCTCCTGAAAGAAGCGCAGCTTGCGGACTTTTTCGGTGGAGACACGGCTGGCAGTTAGATTGGCTACTGCGCCGGAGGCGAATTCGAGGCGGGCGTGGGCGATGTCCACTTTGTCGGTGATTACCGGGATGCCGACGGCGCGGAGATCGGTGACGGGCGAATCGAGTAGCGCGAGGAGAATGTCGAGATCGTGGATCATCAGATCGTAGACGACATCGACGTCGAGGCTGCGCGGGGAGAAAACGCCCAGGCGATGGACTTCGAAGAAGAGTGGGCGCGTGACGATTTTTTCGGCGGCGACCACGGCGGGATTGAAGCGCTCCAGGTGACCGGCTTGGAGAATGCGATTGCCGCGGCGGGCCGCGGCGATTAGCGCGTCGGCTTCTTCGAGAGAGGCGGCTATGGGCTTTTCTACGAGAACGTCGATGCCTTGATCGAGGAGTTGGCAGCCGATTCGTGCGTGCTCGACAGTGGGAACGGCTAGGCTCACGGCGTCCACGCGTCCCTTGAGCATCGAAATATCGGCGATGGTTTCGCAGGCGAATTCGGCGGCGACTTCGCGGGCGCGCTCGGGATTTGTGTCGACGACGCCGACGAGCGAGGCACCATCGAGAGCACGCCAGACGCGGGCGTGATTGCGGCCGAAATCGCCTACGCCGACGACCGCTACGCGAATGGGATTCGGCGCGGCCATTATGTGCGCTCCTGCGGTGGCGGTGCTGGAGGGAACGCTTGAATGGCGATGCCTGCTTGGTCGGCGGCGGCGATTAGAGCGTCGCGATCGAAGAGCAGAGTTTTGCCTGCGTCGAGCGCTAGGGCCGTGGCGTTCGAGCGGCGCATGACTTCGATCGTGCGCAAGCCTACTACCGGCACATCGAAGCGCATATCCTGCGAGGGCTTGCTGACTTTTACTACAACCAGACGCTGGCCCGCGGCGATGCGGGCGGCGCGTTCGATGGTT
Organism: uncultured Acidobacteriota bacterium; assembly: GCA_963812645.1. Classification (GTDB taxonomy): domain Bacteria; phylum Acidobacteriota; class Terriglobia; order Acidiferrales; family UBA7541; genus Palsa-147. Next base: position 656,639 of record CAWEVU010000004.1, on the reverse strand, counting down.
TCGTCGGTGCCTTCCATGGCTTCGATGGCTACGCAGGCCCGATCGCGGACTACGACAGTTTGACCGAGATCGAGCGCGGCGATTTGCTGCGCGACGTAGCGGCCGTAATGGATGTCGGTGGATTCGGTGTGGTCAGGGCCGCGCCGGGTGAGAATTCCGGCGTCGGGCAAGAGCGCGCCGAGGAATTTTGTGGAATCGACCAGCTCAATGCCCTCGTCGGCCAGCACCGCAGCTACGGCGCCGATTAGCGAGTTGGTGTTCTTTGACGGTAACGCGAGAAGGAGCTTTGCGAGTTTCCAGTCGGGGCGGATCGAGCTGAAAATTTTGTTGTGCTTCACCTGCCCGGCCATTACGGCGTGCTTCACGCCCTCCTGGTGCAGCAATTCAATTGTGCGGCTGAGTTCGCCTAGGCTAACCCAGTGCAGACGCGAGGCGCGGCGCTCGAGATCTGGCGAGGCTTCTTCTTTGATCGCGATCACGGCCATATCAATGCCGCGGCTGCGGGCACCTTCGAGGACTAGAAACGGAAAATCTCCGTTGCCTGCGATGAGGCCCCAGTTCTCGACACCCGTTGTTGCGGCGATTTGAGTCATCGTCTATTTCGTGAGCCCACGCTCGGCCGACTCGATAAAGCTTATTAATTGTAAGACGTCTTCCGACCCGTTTAAGGTTTCGCGCATTGCGGCTACGGCTTGAGTCGTATTGAGTTTCGAGCGAACGAGGAGGCGATAGGCTTTTTCGAGAGCGGCGATGCGCTCGGGGGTGAAACCGTGGCGTTCCAGGCCCACGGCATTGAGACCGTAGCAGCGCGTTTCGCGCGGGGCCACGATCTTCGAAAATGGCGGAACGTCCTGCGTGATTACTGTGTTCGCGGCGATATAGGCGTGGCGGCCGATGCGGCAGAATTGGTGCACGGGGCAGAAGGCGCCGATCGTGGCGTAATCTTCGACGGTAACGTGGCCCGCTAGAGTAGCGCCATTGACGAATTCCGTGTGATTGCCGATCTGGTCGTCGTGGCCGATATGCGCGTAATTCATGATCAGATTGTGATTGCCGAGGCGCGTGACGCCTCCGCCTTTCGCCGTGCCGCGATTTACGGTGCAGAATTCGCGGAAAGTGTTTTCGTCGCCGACTTCGAGAGACACGCGCTCCCCGGCGAAGGTGCGATCCTGCGGATCGCCGCCGATGACGGCAAAGGGATAAATCCGATTCTTGCGGCCAAGGCGCGAGGGGCCGTGGACGACGGCGTGATGCTGCAGAACGCAGCCGTCGCCAAGCTCGACATCATCGCCGATCACGGCATAGGCACCGATTTGCACACCGGCGCCGAGCCGCGCTCGCGGCGAAATGATCGCGTGTTGGTGAATTTCTGACATGTCTCTCTTTGCGCTCAGCCTGCCGGCGGGTTATTTCCTGTTCGCGGCGCTGGTTTCCGCCGGTTCGGTGGCGACCGGCACGCGGTCCACCATTTTGCACATAAGCGTGGCCTCGGCAGCCAGCTCGTTGCCCACGCTCGCGCGGCCCGCCAGCTTGCAGAAATCGCCGCGGAAAGCTTCGACCACCACTTCGACGCGCAATTGATCGCCGGGAACGACGGGGCGGCGGAAACGCGCGCCGTCAATGGCCACGAAATAGAGGAGCTTCTTCTCGCGATCCGGAATTTCCAGCAGCAACAGCAGGCCGCCCGTCTGCGCCATGGATTCGATAATCAGCACGCCGGGCATGATGGGCTTGCCGGGAAAATGGCCGGCGAAGAAGTCCTCGTTGATGGTCACGTTCTTGATTCCCACGATGCGCTTCAGGCGTTCCATTTCGATGATGGAATCGACCATCAGAAATGGATAGCGATGGGGCAAGATGGCCTGGATGGCGTTGGTGTCAAGGATCATGTTTGCCTCAGCGTGGCGTGTGCCGGATGAAGTGCTGCGCGCAATCCTGTAATTCTATCTGAAAGGCCGAGCCAGTGAAACCGCGACTGCGCGCTTACAGAGATTGGGATTGTCGCCGGCCCTGTAATTCAGTCCTGGCCGACCCGTTTGAGCTGAGGTGTGCATCCGTTGGACGGATTAGACATACTCCATTTCGAACTACTTAGATGCCTGGTTTGATTTCGTCGAGCTCAAAGCGGCGGAAACACCGAGCGCGATCAGCTCATATGCGCCAAGAAATGACAACACAACGATCGTCGCACCAAGTACCGTGACACCAATCGGCCCTGGCTCGGCCATAGAAAGCTCAAATCGATGCGTCTCGTGCGCTAGGAACGCGTCCCGGCCGCGCCTCCCCCAAGTCACATAGTCATGATGTATGTAGCAACCGAGGAGAATCCCGAGCAAGACTGCCGCGGTAATTTTGCCAATGGTACGGCGGCTCATGATCAGCTGCCTCCTTTTCCGGGCAACTTCAAGAGAACCACGGCTTAACGAAACAATAAGAGATACGAACAGTTACGCAGATTGGCCGTTTATACTGCGCCTTAATTACTGCGATGGCAACCTGAAATCTTCCGCGGTGTTTTCCGTTGGCGCGGTCTCATCGCAGCCGGCAACTTACGGATTGACCTGCCGATGGCGTGCTAGGATACGCGGCGCGTTCGGCGGAGGTAGATGGTTATGAATCGGAGCCGGCATGATTTGGCTGTTACGATTTTGCAGTGGGTGATTGCGGTGATTGTGTTTGTGGAATCTTGCATGGCGTTTCGCGAGGCGTTTGTGGATTTGCGGATGGCGGAGCATGTTCATCGTTTGCAGTTGATGCGGCTCTTTATTTCTGCGTGCGAGGCTGTGGCGGCGATTTTGTTTTTGATTCCGCGGACATTGCGGGTGGGGAGTTGGGCGTTGATTGTGATTTTTGCCTGGGCGATTTTGGTGCATTCGTTGCATGGGTATATGCATGAATTGCCTTTGGCGATTTATGGGGCTGGGGTGTATGCGGTGATGACTTGGAGAGAGAACACTGCGGGGGCCAGATAGGCATGGGCAAGCGGAGACAAAGCGAGACCGCGAAGCGGGCCGAACTGCGGGAGGGTCTGCCCTTCGGCGCCGGTAAGGCGTCTCAGGATAAAAAGACCCTCCCCTACTTGGTGCGGCGCGAGCGGGAGATGGCGCGAGTGCTTCGGTCGATTGTGGAGATTGAGTCGCCCAGCTTGGATAAAGCGGCGGTGGATCGTTGCGGGGCGCGCGTGGCAGCGGAGTTCCGGCGGCGCGGCGGGTTGGTGCGGATTTTACGCGATGCGCGGCGCGGGAATTTGGTGCGCGTCGAAATCGGCGCGAGCAAATCACCTGAAGCCAGCCAGATTCTGGTGCTCGGGCATCTCGACACTGTTTATCCGCTCGGCACATTGCCGCGCATGCCGTTTCGCGTGGCGGACGGGCGTGCCTGGGGCCCCGGCACGTTCGACATGAAGGGCGGAATCGTGCTGGCGCTTTTTGCGGTCGAGGCATTGCGCGCGCTGCGCATCACGCCGCGGCGCAAGATTGTGTTTCTTTGGACTGGCGATGAGGAGATTGGGAGCGAGGCTTCGCGAACCGAGATTGAAAAAGAAGCGCGGCGGAGTAAAGCGGTGCTGGTGCTGGAGCCGGCGCTCGGCCTCAAAGGCTGCGCGAAGACGCAGCGCAAAGGCATCGGCGAAGTCGAAGTGATCGTGCACGGGCGCGCGGCGCATGCGGGCGTTGATCCCGAGCGCGGAGTGAATGCGGCGCACGAACTGGCTCTGCAGATTGCACGCTTGATGAAGATGAACGATCCGCGGCGCGGCATTACCGTGCAGGCGAACGTGATTGCGGGAGGAACAGCTACGAATGTGGTGCCGGAGTTTGCGCGCGCGCAGGTGGATGTGCGCTTTGCGCGGGCGCGGGATGCGCGCGGGCTTGAGCGCCGATTGCTCGGGTTGCGGCCGATTTTGAAGGGGGCGCGGATTGAGGTGCGCGGGGGGATCAACCGGCCGCCGCTTGAGAGGACTGCGGGGGTGGCGCGGTTGTTCCGCCAGGCGCAAGCGATTGCGCGGGAGATTGGATTTCGGCTCGATGAGGCGGCGACGGGCGGCGGATCGGATGGCAATTTAACCGCGGCATTGGGAGTGCCTACGCTCGATGGAATTGGGGTTGTGGGGGATGGGGCGCATAGTTTGCGCGAGCATGTGGTGCTGCGGGAATTGCCTCGGCGGGCGGCTTTGTTGGCAGGTTTGTTGGCGACGATTTGAGCGGCAGGGGCCGAACGGCGGGAGGGTCTGCCCTTCGGCGCTGGTAAAGCACCTCAGGGCAAAAAAGACCCTCCCCTACTTTAACTTTTTTTCGAAATGGAAGACGTCGTAGACGTAGTACGTTTTTGCGTCCAGCAGGACGGCGTGGCCGCCGATGAAGATATATTGGCAGCCTTCAGGAGCCGGTGGGACGCGGCCCAGGAAATCCCCGGAGACAGTGTGAATGCGGGCGCGCAGATCGTCGGGCAGAACTTCGTGAACGATTAGCTTCTTCTCGAGATCGGACGGCAGGCGATCTTTCTTTCTTAAGCCTAGCGGGAGTTCATCGTGATGGAGTGCGTACCAGGCGCGCATGGATTGACGGTCATCGGCGTCGAAATGGCGGCGGTCTAGAGCTTGAGCATTCTGCTGGGAGCGAGCGACCGGAACGGCCAGCATGAAAACGGCTAAGAAGAGAAATGCGATTATCGTTTTCGGTTTCATGAGTTCTTCGTCCGAACTGGGAGACGGTCGAGTTTAGCACCGGCTTGCTTGGCCGTGACGCCCAGTGTAACGGCCGAGCTTTGGTAGCGCCGGCGTTCCCGCCGGCATCTGACGACCACACGCTACGCCACGGGCAACGTCACGCGCGGACCACGCCGTTAAAACCATTGGATTTTATTTAACGCTACGCGCCGCGCACCATTACGGTCCTTGCGCAGATTCACGTTCGTAACATGCCGGCCCCTCGTGGCTCGGGGTAAACAGGGACGCCGGCGCTACTTTTACGGCTTCTTTGCTTCGGCGGGCATTATGTGGGCTGCGTATTTCTTGCCTTCCTTGGTGTGGTAATCAACTGTGGCCATTATGCCGGGCTTGATGTCGCCGTCGGTCTTGGTGCTTTCGTCGATGATGAAATCGATGGTGTCGGTCTTGCCGTCGGCTTGAACTTCCAGCGTGAGTTGCGTGCTCGAGATGGTCACCACTTTGCCGTTCACGGATTGAATCGGCGTTTCGTGCTGATTGGGCGCGGGCTCTTGTTGGATCGCCGGATGCGTGTGGCGCGCGAAGGCGGTGCTCGCGATGGAATTACCGCCGGCCAACAACAGCAGATTCATCAGCGCACAGACGACTATTCTGCCGGGCCTCATGATGTTTTCCCTTCCAAGCGGCGGATGAGCATGGGGAAGAAACCCCTATCAGTTTTGATGCGGGCAACGGTTGGATGGTGTCGGATTTGGCGAAAATGCCGGGCTGCAGCGCGGCGCCACATTGGCCCTAATGCAATCGTTCTAGTGGACGTAATTGCGGCGGAGATAGGCGGAGGTTTGGTGGGCCAGTTCGGCGTAATCGAGGCGCAGCGACGCAATCAGCGCGGCTTCCGTGGAGGCGTCGGTGGCGACGTGATCGAGGAGGCGCGAGATGTCGCTCATGCCGCCGGTGTAAACGATGGCTTCGACGGCTGCCAGCGACCACGCGTAGGCAAACGCAGCGCCGTCGCCCGAGAGCGCCATCCAGGAGCCTTCCATCTGCGCGAAGGATGGAGCGGAATTGCGCTCGTAGGCGTCCACCAGCGCCGCGGCGGCATCCCGGCTGCGGCGGCCCTCCATGAATTGCGCGACGCCTTCCTGCAGCCACGTGGGGCAGCGGCCGTGCGTTTTCTGCGTGATGAAGCTGTGCGCCAGCTCGTGCTTCAAAACGTGGCTCAGTTCGCCGGTGACGGACGTGAGGCCTTGAACCGGGACGCGGATGCGGCCGTCGTTGAGCGCGCCGGCCCATCCGGGAGCGCGAGTGATATCGGCGAAAGCTTGATTGGTGTAGAGAATCACGGCGATCGGCTCGGGCGGCGAGAAATCGAGCTGTGACTGGAGATCGCGGTAATGCTCTTCGAGCGCGCGGAGAATGCCGCGAGCCAGATCCGGAGCAGCGGCGCCGGAATATTTCACTGAGAAATGGGCGGTCTCGCCTTCGCGATAGCTGGCTTCTTCGTCGCGATCCTGTTGGGCTTTGGCGAGCGCGCTGGCAACTTCGGGATCAGGGCGCAGCTTCAGGGCGCGCTTCCATTCCTCGACGGCTTGGTCGAGCTTGTTCGCGCCGGAATAGGCCCAGCCCATTAGTTTCGCGACATCGGCGGAATCGGGTTCGAGGCGGCGAGCGCGCTCGAGAGGATCCATCGCGGCGGTGTACTGGCTCTGTCGCAAATCGAGGACGGCGAGATTCAGCAGTAGTGGAACGCTATCGGGCGCGAAAATCAAGGCGCGTTTGTATTGGTTCGCGGCGGCATCGAGTTGCCCTTTCGCCACCAGGAATTGCGCGGCGGCATGATGCGCTGCGGCCACTTTGGCGATGGCTTCAGGGCTGCGTCCGCGCGCTTCATTCTCAAGGCTTGCGAGCAAGGCGGTGTCAATCGAGCCATTGCGCACGACGCGGTCGGCGATTTCCGCAAAGCCTTCGCTGAGATCAAGCCGCGGGGCGCTTACAGGAGGCGCTTCCGAGCGGCCGAATCCGGACGGCGAAAGATCATCGCGGACGATACGATCGACGATTGAACGCGGCAGGCTAAGAGTCCCGTCAGGAGTTTCGTAGCTGACGCGGTCGCTGGTTTCCGTAACGTTCGAGGCGATGATGTGGCGGCCGTTCTTGAGGACAATCGTATCCGCCGCGGCCGAAGACACGGCCAGCAGGAAGAGAACCGCGATTGGCGCCACGCGTCGCACACAAAAATTCTAGCAAAGCCGCGGCGTCGCGCCCGCATCGGCTTGCCGCCTCAATGCCCTACTTGTTACAGTCGAATGCATGAGGAGTGGGGTTCGCGGTTTGCTGGCTTTGGGAATGGTGTCGGCGTTGGTCGGCGCAGCCTTGCCCGCCCGCATTCGAGCATCGCGGAGAGCACCGATCGCGAGGCCTGAGCCCCGAATCGCGCGCCAGAGTTTGCCAGCAGCGCAAGCTCCGAGTGATCCGCGCGCGCTTTACCAGGCCCTGAATGAACTGCGGCCCGACGCCGAGCACGTTTTCGCGGTCCGCGATCTCGCCCTGCGCCGAAGCGCGATCGATTTCACGCTGATTGAAGGCAAGCTGGCATTTCTCACCCCGCTCAACGGCAAGGTTACCGGCGCAGTGTTTACCGGACGCGCGCACATCATCGCCACGCCGCGCGATGCGGCCGAAAGGCGCTCGCTCGTCAATTTCGTAGGTGTGCCGCTGCTCGACCAGGCATTCTCGCGCGCCTATCTTCGCTTCACCGACGACACCGCCGGCGAACTTCTCCGCCACTTCGAAGCCTCGGGCGTGAAACCCGCGCCTGACAGCGAGTTCGCGGAGGAATGGATCAATACAGTCGGCAATCTAAATTCTTCCCATTCGCTGCGGATCATGATGGATTTTCTTTCGAGCGATCCGCAGCCTTACTTTTCGGCAGCGCTGGCGGGTGCTCAAGCCGGCCCATTCGATGTGCTTGTGGATCGCCGGCGCGACGAACCCGTGCTCATCGGCGCGGTGCGCAATGCGCCCGGCGGCCCAAAATATGAAGTGTGGGCGTCATTTGCCGCGCCCGATGCTCCGCCGGCACGCGAGAACATCCTGCCCGCGGATTATCGCCTCGATACCTCGATCAGCGATGATCTCGCGCTTGCGGGCGACGCGCATTTGCATTTGAAGGCTGCGCGCGACGGCGACCGGGTGTTCGGCGTCGAACTTTCGCGATTGCTCAGCGTCGAGAGCGTGACGCTCGAAAGCGGCGCGCCGCTGGTTTACTTTCACAACGAAGATTTAAGCCGCGAAGAACTCGAGCTGCGGGGAAACGACCTCGTATATATCGTCCTCGCGCGGCCCATGAAGCTCGGGGAGGAATTCCGGCTGGAAATTCGCTATCACGGCAGCGTGATCGGCGATGCCGGGAATGGAGTTTATTTCGTCGGTGACCGCGGAAGCTGGTATCCGCATGTCCTGGGATTGGGGCATTTCACTCCGTTCGACATGACGTTTCACTGGCCGCGACGCCTGACGCTGGTCGCCACAGGCACGCCGAGCGACCTGCACGACGATGGCGGCCGGCGCAGCGGACATTGGCTGAGTTCGTCGCCGATCGCCATCGCCGGATTCAATCTCGGGGAATATGAGAAACAAGTGGCGGGGACGGGAAACGCCACTGTAGAGGTTTACGCTAACCGCCAGATCGAGGACACCATTCTGTCCCGGCTCCGCGATCGCTCTCCCGGATTCGTTCCCAACGTCCACCAACCCGATTCTGGCCTGCCCGAACCTTCGCCAATACCTACTTTCTCCGAAGGCACTCTTCCACCGAATCCGGCAGGCGTATTGAAGCAGCTCGGCGGGAGGATTCTGGATTCTATCCATTTTTTCGAGGGCATCAACGGGCCGTTTCCCTTCGATCATCTGGCCGTATCTCCGATTCCGGGAAGCTTTGGGCAGGGCTGGCCTGGACTGATTTATTTATCTACGCTCGCGTATCTGCCGCGCGAAACGCAGGAAGAAGCTGGACTGAAGAAGGGCGAACGCGATGAACTGGCGCAGCTTCTGCCGTTTCACGAGATCGCCCATCAATGGTGGGGAAATGTGGTTGGAACGGCGGGCTATCGCGATACGTGGATTCAGGAGGCGATGGCGAATTATCTTTCGCTGATGTACGCGGACAGCCGCAAACCGGCGGCGCATGTGCTGACGACTTGGCTGGGGCGCTATCGCGCGCAACTAGTCGAAGCGGTGCCGAACAGCGGCGAGATCGTGGATGATGCGGGGCCGCTGACACTGGGTTATCGCCTGCGCTCAGCAAAAGCGCCGGATGCCTATGAGCGCATCATCTATGGCAAAGGGACATGGGTAATTCACATGCTGCGGGAAATGCTCCGCGACCCGGCGGCGAAAGCGCCGGACGCGCGATTTGAGGCCATGCTGAGATCGGTGCTTACTGAGCATCGTTTTCAGGCCGTGGACGCCGCAGATTTGCAGCGCGCCGCTGAAAAACAAATGACGCCGGGCATGGACCTTGAGGGAAACAAGAAGCTCGACTGGTTTTTTGATGAATGGGTGCTCCAGACCGGGATCCCGCGTTACAGCGTGGAATTCCAGGCGCGGGCGCGTGGGCAGGAATTCGCGGTGAGCGGCAAATTGAAGCAGGACAATGTGCCGGATTATTTCATCGCTTCTGTGCCGGTTTACGGCGTCGCGTCGGGCGGCAAGCCTGTGCTGCTCGGCACCGTTGTGGCCACCGGGCCGCAGACTTCATTTCATTTCACGAGCCGGTTCCGGCCGTCAAAAATCGTGATCGATCCGCAGGGCACCATTCTCTGCAGAACGAATTAGCGAATCCCGTAAGTAGCGCCGGCGTCCCCGCCGGCATCCGACGAGCGGTAGTTCACTTACCAGCACGATCTTCCGCGGAAGAAAATGCGAATGGAAGCCCCTGTTCTCGCTCGTGCTCCGCGCGTGGCGGGAGAAGAAATTGACACGATTGCTCGCAAGATGCCGGCGGGGACGCCGGCGCTACGAAGGAGCGCCTACGCGGTTCTTTCCAGGTCTTCGGCCATCTCCAGCAGCTTCATGACGCTATTCCAGTTTCTGCCGGTTCCGGGAATCTTTAGCGCCCTTTCAAGGACCGCCACCGAGAGTTTCGTGCGCCCCATTCCGTTGGGAAAATAGATATAAAGTTCGCGGCCGTTGATGTGCAATTCCTCCGGATCGCATTTGATTTTCAAGGCCTGGCCTCGGGCTTCGGGACCGGGAGCGGCGGCGAGGAAAGTGACAAGCAGTTTGTTCGGCTCGATGCCGCGGCGCTTCGCGAACGGATTTCGCGCGATTACATCTCTCAGTTCGGCGGTGGTGCGCAGAATCACATCGGGGCGGCACCCGAATGTTCGCTCGATTCCATTCTGGATCCGCTTGGTGAGAAGCGCGAGATCTCGCTCCTCGCTTCGGAATACCACGTTGCCGCTTTGCACGTAGGTTTGCGCGTCGCGCAGCTTGAGCGATTGATAGAGTTCGCGCAGCGCGTCCATCTTGATGACATTGTGGCCGGCGACGTTCACGGCGCGAAGCATGGAGATGATTACCGGCATGTCGGGCTTCAATATACCGCAACGGCCTAAACGAATGTAGGCAACGCAGCGCTTGGAATGCCCGGCTCGTTGAAGCAATCGAGGGGGTTCTCTTTTCGCACCAACCGCCTTCCCAGCGCTGGCGACTTACCCGTTGGCCGTGCCAATCTTTCTCAAGGGGTGGATGACCTTGGGAAACTCACCGATTTCAGCAAACGACGGATCCGCAGCCTGCCGCGCCAAGCGCATGGTGCCGCGCTACTCTTTTATCGCCTCGACGGAACTGACCGATGCGGCCAACGCTACGCGCCTTTCCGGCCGCGTGACCGAAATCAGCCGCAAAGGGTGTTACGTGGACATCATGAACGCGCTGCCGGTCGGCGACGAGCTCAACCTGCGCATCTCCAACGACCAGGGAACATTTGTGGCGAAGGGAAAAATCATCTACGTTCACGAGCGCATCGGAATGGGCGTAGTCTTCATGGATCCGGCGAAAGAGCAGTTGGATATCCTCGATACCTGGTTGCACGAGCTGCCTCCTGGCGCAGCGATCGCTTAACGCCATCATTTTGAACAAGCCAGTCCCTGACGTGAGCGGCGATGGTGCACTACGGGTCCGCGCGTGGTTGTTGCCCGTGGCGAGATTGTAGTCGTCGGATGCCGGCGGGGACGCCGGCACTACCAACCCGTCCGGCTTGCCTTAGAATAGGCGGGCGTGAGTACCGCTGCTGAACTCGACCGTCTGCGCATTGTGCTGGTCTCCACGCGGAATCCTCTCAATATCGGCGCGGCTGCGCGCGCCATGAGCAATTTCGGTTTCGGCCATCTGCGCGTGGTGAATCCGTACGAGCCGGCGTATCGCGAGGCGCGTTCTGCGGTCGGCGCTTCGGCGGTGCTGGCGAATGCCGAGCAATTCTCGAGCTTGGCCGATGCCGTGGCTGATTGCACGCTGGTGGTGGGAACCACAGCGGGCCGGCGACGCGAGCCGCAGCATCTCGTGCGGCGGCTTGAAGAAGGCGCGCGGTTGATTCGCAAGCGGATGGCCTCGGGCCGCGTCGCGATGCTTTTCGGCTCGGAGAAGTTCGGCTTGTCGAATGAGGATTTGAGCCATTGCCACTGGCTGCTGCGCATCCCCACGCGCGAAGAAAATATCTCCATGAATCTAGGGCAGGCGGTGGCCGTTTGCCTTTATGAATTAATCCGCGATGCGAAAGCCGCGCGGCGTTCAGAAAAAGTACCGCTGGCAGCCGCAGTCGAAATCGAGCGCATCACCACAATGCTGCTCGAGGCATTGCGCGCCAGCGGCTATCTCGGCCGCCGCCGCGTCGCCGACGCCGAGCAGCGCATTCGCCGCCTGGTTCGTCGCCTCAATCTACCAGCCCGCGACGCCGTAATCTGGCTCGGCATCCTTCGGCAAATGCTTTGGAAAATGGGAGTGAAAGATCAATAGGCACCGAGATTCACCACCGGCCCGCGCCGGAGACCATCGTTTGCAGGGGTGTGCGTAAATCCTCTATACTTCAATAGATTTGAAGAAATTAGCGAAACGGAAGCGGCCGCAACGGGCGCAGGCGCGAGCGAAAATGCCGGATATTGCCGATAAGATCCGAAAAAAGCTGCAGGACGAGATTACAAAGCTGGAACACGAGCTGCACAGCGAGCTCCCCAAAGAGATCATGACCGCCCGCGCCCACGGCGATCTCTCTGAAAATGCGGAATATAAGTACGCCAAGGAGCGGCAATCCTTCGTATCAGCACGCTTGGGCCACTTGCACCAGCGCATGGCCGACATCGCCATGCTCAATCTAAGCAGCCTGCCAAAGGACCGTGCCGCATACGGCTCAACCGTCTGGGTACTAGACTTGAAGAAGTCCGAAGAGGTGGAGTATAAGCTCGTAACGACCGAAGAGGCTGATGCATCCAAAGGATTGATCTCCACCACTTCGCCGATTGGCCGCGCTTTGCTCGGGAAAAAAGTGGGCGACGAAGTCAAAGTGATCACTCCGGCAGGGATCAAGGAATTTGAAGTTGTGCGCCTGCAGACCATTTATGACGAAGAATAGCAGCGGAGGCCGATGCTGACGCGACGCATCGCGCGACCATTCGAATGGCTGCGAGACCGGGCCGCTGCCGGCATTGCATCCACCGGTGTCCCGCCAAACGTACTCACCTGGTACAGCCTGATCTTGAATCTGTGGGCGGGGATTTTATTTGCAGCCGGGCGATTCGCGGCGGCGGGCGGAGTGATGATCGCCGCGGGATTTTTTGATGTTGTGGACGGGCCGGTGGCGCGCAAGCAGGGACGCGTTACTGTTTTCGGCGGATTTCTGGATTCGATTCTCGATCGCTACTCCGACCTGATTCTTTTTCTCGGGCTGCTGGTTTACTACGCGCAGGTGAACCGTTTTCTTTACGCCGTTCTGGTGGGCGTGGCGATGGCCGGCGGGGTGATGGTCAGCTATTCGCGCGCGCGCGCGGAATCGCTGATCGGGCGCTGCGAAGTGGGATTCTGGGAGCGGCCGGAACGCATCGTACTGATGATCATCGCCGCGCTTTCGAATCGCATGCCGCTGGCTCTGTGGTTGCTGGCGATTGGGCCGAATATCACCGTGATTCACCGGATTATTTACACCTGGCAGCGCACCAAGAAAGAGCCGGGCGCGGACGAAGCGGCGCTCGCGCAAGCCAAGGCGCAGCGGGATACTCCGGCGCCCGCGCGTGATTTGCACGACGCTCCGGCATTGCTCAGCCGCACGGCGCATCGCGGAGGCTAGCGGCATGGCGCGTCTTCTTGGCCTCGTCGGAATCCTCGTATTTCTTGCCGGGCTTGATTTGCTCTGGCAATCGCGGCGCGAAGTCGCTTTTTGGTTCACATCCGACATGAAAATGTTTCGCTCGAAATTGCGTGCCCCCGGCTCGCGCATGCGGCCCTTCGAGCCTCAGGTCAAGCCGGTCAAGCATCAGCGGAGGCTGCCGATGGTGCTCGGCATAGGCCTGGCGCTTGCCGGCCCGGTGATGATCGCGGTCAGCCTCACGCTTCTTCTGTTTGCGAGCGAGTAGTGGGCTCGCCGAATCCTTCTTGAAACCATCTCTCATCGTTCACGGCGGCGCGTGGAATATTCCTGACAGTGCGGTCGAAGACTGCCGCGAGGGTTGCCGGCGCGCGCTGGAGGCGGGCTGGGCCGTGTTGGCGCGCGGCGGACAGGCGCTGGACGCGATCGAGGCCGCGATCATCGTGCTCGAAGACGATCCGACTTTTGATGCGGGCATCGGATCGCATCTAAATCTCGATGGCCGTGCAGAGCTGGATGCGATTGTGATGGATGGGGCAACGCTGAAGGCCGGAGCGGTCGCGGGCGTGCAGCGAATCCGGAACCCGATTCGCCTGGCGCGCAAGGTGATGGAATCAAGCGAGCACATGATGCTCGTCGCTGCGGGCGCCGAGCAGTTCGCGCGCGAGCAGGGACTGCCGCTCTGCGATCCTGAGGAGTTGGTCCTCGACCGCGAGCGCATGGCATGGCGCCGCTGCCGCGAAGATCGCCACGCGGCGGAGCATCACGTGGACCACGCCATGGGAACCGTCGGCGCGGTGGCCATGGATGCGCGCGGGCATCTCATCGCCGGGACTTCGACGGGCGGCACCTGCTGCAAGCACGCGGGGCGTGTCGGCGATTCGCCGCTCATTGGTTGCGGCTGCTATTGCGATGCCGAAGCGGGCGGCGTTTCTTGCACCGGGCTCGGCGAAGCGATCATGCGCGTGGTGATGGCGAAGACGGCCGTCGAGTTTCTACGCGCCGGTCAATCGCCGGATGCTGCCGCGAAGGCTGCCGCGCGTGTCCTGCACCAGCGCGGCCGCGGAACCGGCGGCTTGATTCTGCTCGACAAGAACGGAACGCCAGGATTTGCATTCAATACGCCGCGCATGGCGTTCGGCTACGTAGCGCCGGATGGCTCGTTCGTCGTCCAGCCTTAGGTGCGACTTTCGAGCTGTTCGGGCATCTTATCGATGAGGGGACGGGGCGCGTAGATGATTCGACGAGAATTTCTTTTTGGTGCGGCAGCATTTGGCGTAATCGGTGCGATTGCTTGGCGGCACGGCAATTGGTTTGGGATGGGGCCAGGTCCCGGGCCTGTGACTTCGCCGCCTACTCCCGCCGACCCCAGCGGTAAAGCTGCGCAGGTCACCATCGTGAGAATCAGCGATACGGGCGAGCGGCTTGAGACTGTGACCACGCCGAAGATTGTAAAGACCGCCGCCGAATGGAAAACGCTGCTGACGCCCAATCAGTACGACATCACCCGCAACGGCGACACCGAGATGGCCTTCACCGGCGCAGGCTACGACCGGCACGACAAAGGGCTTTACCGCTGCGTTTGCTGCGCGAATGCGCTTTACAGTTCGGAGACGAAATTCGATTCCGGCACTGGGTGGCCGAGCTTCTGGGCGCCAATTGCCAAGGAGAACATCGTCGAACGCTCGGATTCGAGTTACATGATGGTGCGCACCGAAGTGACTTGCCGGCTTTGCGATGCGCATTTGGGGCACGTTTTTGACGATGGGCCGCAGCCGACCGGCTTGCGCTATTGCATGAATGCCGCGGCGATGAAATTCATTTCTGCGCCGAAATCCTCCTAGTCCCGGTTCGATCGTCTAACTTTCGCGCTGGGCTGCCGCCCTGAAAGGGCGGCGCTACAAAAACCTGCACAAACGCCCGCGCACACATCGTACTAATTGTTTTGCATTAGACCTTCGAATTGTGCGTTGTGGGATAATGCCCGCCAATTTTCCGGAGGTATGCGCGATGGAACCGCTGTTTCTGCGCGAAGTGCAGGAAAAGTCCGACGGGCCGCGCGCGAAGATGATCGAAATGATGCGCGGCATGGGCGCGACGGTGCCGCAGATTCTCTATCTCTTCGCTTACAAGTCGAAAGCGACCGATCATCTTTCGCGCTTCACGCAGGAAGTGATGCGCGGCCCTTCGCCGCTTTCTCCCGGGATGCGCGAATTGATCGCCGCGTTCACTTCAGCGCGCAATCATTGCCCATTTTGAACAGGCGCTCACTCCGCGGTCGCGGGGGAACTGCTTGGTGATAAAGAAAAAGTGAAGGCCGTAGTTCGCGATTTCCGCACTGCGCCGATCACGGATGCGGAGAAGGCGCTCTTTGCCTTCATCGAGAAAGCCAACGCACGCGCGCACGAAATCCGGCTTGCTGATATCGAAGAAGTGCAACGCGCGGGCTGGTCCGACGAGGCACTCTACGACGCCATCACCGTCTGCTCGCTCTTCAATTTCTATAATCGCTGGAATGATGCCAATGGCACGCGCGATATGTCGCCCGAGGATTACGAAGAACAGGGAAAGCGCTTGGCGAAATTCGGGTACGTGATGGAGTGACGGCGAGCATTTGGGAGTCTTCGCGCGCCGGAATAAACCAAGAACCTCAGGTCTGAAGACCTGAGCTACATTCTGCCGCTTACGCCAGGGCTTTGCGCGCGTTGTCTACCGAGTCGAATGTCTGGAATAAGTGCTCGACGTTGGTCATTTTCATGAGCGCGCGGCACTTTTCGTTCATCCCCGAGAGGGCGATCTTTCGCCCCGCCTGCTTGAAGTGCAGGAAAACGGAAATCACCGCGCCCAGCCCGGCCGAATCAATAAACGGAACTTCGCTGAAATCCAGAATGACCGTCTGGGCTGGCTCCGAACGCATCCACTGCTGGAAATCCGCCGTTGTGGCCATCACCAGCGGGCCAATCAAATGCAGGACTTGAGGTCCTCCCGACACCGCGTCACTGCGCGTAAGAGAAAGCCGTGGCGTATTCATGACCGCGGATTATCCGCAATTCGACCGGGAAACGAAATTACAATCGCGTTACAGCTCGATGAAAGAACTGTGAGAGACTAGAATCATCAGTGCACGAATTTCAGCCAGGGCGGCGCCCTGGGCAGCCGCATCTTATGAGTGAGAGACCGGAAACGATGGCGACGATCAAAGTTTATGTCACCTCCTGGTGCCCGGATTGCCGCAAGGCGCTGAGATTCCTCGATCAGCACGGCTTCGCGCATGAAGAGATCGACGTGGACGAATCCGAGGAAGCCGAAGAGTTGGTTCTGCGCGTCAATGATGGCCGGAGGAAGGTGCCAACATTCGAGCTGGATGGGCGCTACTTCTCTTGCAGTCCCTACGATCGAGAACGTCTTGCCGAAGAATTGAAAAACCTGCAGAAATCTTGACGGCCTGAAGCGTCGATTCGGCGACGCTGAGTCAGCCTGCACCTTCTCGATCTCAAGAAATAAAACGCCGGCTGCCAGATTCGTCGGGATGAGTCCGCACAGGGTCGCGGCTTTTGCCGGCACTTGTAGTCGCAAGATGCCGGCAGGGACGCCGGCGCTACCAAACCGCTACTCGGGGCCGACGCCTCGGGTCATGACTCCGGCGACCGTCAGATCCTGATGCAGAAAGACCATATCGGCGTCGGCGCCAACCGCAATTACACCTTTTTTGCCCGCCAGACCCAGGCGGCGCGCTGGGCATAAAGTCGCCATACGCACCGCGTCGATCAAAGACACATTAAGTTCCACCATGTTGCGAACCGCACGGTCGAGAGTCAATGTACTGCCGGCGAGCCTGCCTTCGTCATTTCGCGCCACGCCTTTACTTACGTGGACACTAATGGAACCGAGCCGATAGTCGCCATCGGGCATTCCGGTTGCGGAGATGCCATCACTGACCAGGATCACGCGATCCGCTCCCTTGCTGGCCAGCAGAATTTCGACAGCCGGAGAATCCACGTGGATACCGTCGGCGATGATTTCTGCGGTAACGTCGGGGTGCGTAAGGACCGCGCCGATAACGCCCGTATCGCGATGGGAGAAGGGGCGCATGGCGTTGAATACGTGCACGGCGTGCCGCGCGCCGCGCTCGATGGCCGTGTGCGCTTCGTCGTAGGTCGCGTCGGTGTGGCCGAGCGCAACGACGAGATTGTCTTTCAGCGCTCGATCAATCAGTTCCAACGCACCGGGCAGCTCGGGCGCCAGCGTCAGAATTCGCGCGGTTCCCGCTGCGGCGGCGAGAAATTTCTCGAGCAGCGGAACCGAAGGTGCTGCGAGCGCCGATTCCGGATGCACGCCGCGCCGCGCAGGGTTGATAAACGGGCCTTCGAAATGGATTCCCAGGACGTCTGCCTGCGGGAAGTGCGAAGACGGCCGGTTTTTGGGGCTGGCCATAAAGGCCGCTACGCCCGCTGCGGCACGGCATGTCTCCTCCGGAGGCGCCGAGACCGTTGTAGCCAAAAGTGAGGTAGTGCCGTGGCGCGCCACACGTTGTGCAATCGTGGCAAGATCATCGGGCGCGCTGTCCATCACGTCGCGGGCGGCCGCGCCGTGAATGTGAATGTCCACGAAGCCGGGAACGACGATCGTTTCGCGCGCCACGACGTCACGCGCATCGGCCGGCACCTGAATCTCGTCGCGGTGCCCGATAGCGGTGATGCGGTCGTCCTGAACCAGGATGACGCGGTCATGCAGTTCCTCATGCGGCGTGAGGATGCGATGCGCGTGAACGACTTGCGAAATCATGACCGGACATCGTACTCGAATTTGCAGCCCGAAAAACAGCGAAGGCTTGCGTCTTTGTGTCGGTTCGTTACAATTTAGGCTTCACCTTCGAGGAGGCAGTGCATGGCAAACGAGAAGAACTTCATGGCCTGGAAGCGGCAGCATCGCCGCCGCAAATCCGCCAAAGCCAAGGTCAAGCTCTACGAGCAAGGAAAGCTGAAGCACGATGAGCTACCAGCCCTGGCCAAAGAATTCCTGACCCGCAAGCTGCGATTCCTGACGAAATCCGCGTAGCGCCGGCTGCCAGCCGGCGTTTTTTGCGCAATTCCACCGCCGTGACGAATTTGCAGCACGGTCCCGGCGAAAGAAACCATCGGACTCTCGTCCTTTCACCGCAACACCCGCTTGGAAAAACGCCGGCTAGCAGCCGGCGCTACGAACCGGAATGGTGTCTCGCCGGCAATACGCGCGTACAAAAATAAAAAAGGGCGGCCGCTTCACCGGCCGCCCTTTTCCGTCTTGGGTTGTGTCAGGTCTTCCTATCAGGGTGAACTTTTAGTTGCCCGAAGAGTTGTTCGTCGCCGTCGCGGGCACGGACTTCGGAACGCTCAAGTAACCGGCAATCTTCGTCGAGGTAACTGAGTTCACGACGAACTCGACCGGCTTCCGTGATCCGCCCTCGAAGAAGTACATCGGCTCGTTGGTCGAGCGGTTCTTCTTCTCGTAGCGCTTGTCGTCGGCGTAGAGAACGACGGAGTAGAGGTTCTTCTTCGGATTGGTGCTGCGAAGCTCAACCATCACGTCTCCGACCTTCTCGCGCGTGCCCTTCTTGTCGATCGTGAACTCGTAATAATCACGTTCGCCAAGTCGGCGGAGAGTCTCGACATCGTCATGGTTGCGGGCGATCAAGGTGCCGAACTCGCCGCGGGTCATCTGCAAATTGTTCTTGGTGGTCTCGAGGTCGGTCTTCACGCCGCCGACATCGCCGCTAACCTTGTTCAGGTCATCCACGCTGGCCTTCGTGGCGAGCTGGCCGTTGACCGAATTCTGCATTTCCGAAAGATCCTTGGCGTCCTGATCCTGGATCTTCTTGGCCTGCGCGCGGGCGCGGCCTACGTCCTGCTGCGTAAGCTTCAGCTTGTCGGTGACAACGCTGAGTTCGCCCTCGACCTGGGCGTTGGTCTCTTCGGTCTTGGCCAGGCGCTGGCTCAATACATCTTCATTCTGCTTGGCGGTCTGCAACTGTGCGCCGAGAGTCTGGGCCAAATCGTGGGAGTGCGATGACGCGCTCCAACCGATTCCGAGTGATACGATGGAAATAATCCCTAGGATGACAACGGCCAAACCCACCCAGCGCGGCGTGGTGCCTTCTGTCGTTTGGTGCTGGCTGAGGTTCAGATCCTCGCTCATGTCTTTATCTCCTCCGGTAATTCCCTTGCGGACTGGATTAGGGCACGCATAAAGCCAAACTCACCGTGCCGCCGATGGCGCGTTAAGACACTGAAAATAAATGTGTTATACAGCTTTTCTCGACTTGAAACTCTGTTTGATTGGCGTTTGGCTGTGCAATCTTTACGTGCCCATAATAGTTTCTTCGTGGAGGCCCTAGAAACCACGGGGCAAGCCCTGTAGGCAGCGCCCAGCCCCCGCCGTCGTGGTCGCGCGATTGAACGCACGCGCGACCGCTAAGAGCGCGTGATGGTCGTGTTCTTCAGCGCGGCGATGCGCTCCGCCAGCGGCGGATGCGTGCTGAAAAGCCCCGAGAGCATTTGCCCGGGGCTGAACGGCGCGACGATAAAGAGCGACGAAGTCGTCGGCGAAACATTCATCGGGATGCGCTGATTGTAAGCGCCGAGCTTTTGCAGCGCACGGATCAGCCCATCCGCATAGCCGACCATCTGCGCACCTGAAGCATCCGCCTGATATTCGCGCGAGCGCGAGATGCCGAGTTGCAGCAGCATAGCGGCAATCGGCGCAATGATGATCATCAGCAGAGCCGCAAGACCCCCGCCCCGCCGGTCGTCGCCGCGCCCTCCGAATCCGCCGAAGATCATTCCAAAGCGCCCAATCTGCCCAAGATACATGATCGCGCCGGCAAGGGTGGCCGCGATCGAAGACGTCAAAATGTCGTAATTGCGTACATGCGATAGCTCGTGGGCAATGACGCCCTCGAGTTCTTCGTCATCCATCAATTGCATCAAGCCCTGCGTCACAGCCACCGAAGCGTGATGCGGATTGCGGCCAGTTGCAAACGCGTTCGGCGCCGCTTCCGGAATCAAGTAGAGTTTCGGCACGGGAATGTTAGCCTTGCCGGCGAGCCGCTCCATCACCGTATAAAGCCGTGGCGATTCCTCGCGGCTAATCGGCTTCGCGCCCGCAGAGGCCAGCGCAATCTTGTCGGAGAAAAAATAGGCGACGCCGTTCATCACCACAGCAACGACGAGCGCCAAGGTCAACCCTTGCCGCCCGCCGATCGCGCCGCCCGCGACCATCAGCAGCAGCGTCAGCGCCGTAAGCAAAAATGCAGTCTTAAATGTATTCATAAATTGCCGGCCTTTTCCCGCAGTTGCCGTTTGTACCGCCGTCCTTCAGAGTCTGCATGCCAACTAGAATGATTTGTCAGGGCACGGCTTCAGCCGTGCCGCAAACGCCGCAAAATCATCACGGCTTTAGCCGCTGCGGTACGTCTCTTTAACTTGTCGCACGGACGCTTCAACTGGCCATCCGATTACTCGTGTCAGCCGCAAGCTCTATTCCCGGCCCACTAATACTACGCCGCCCCAACCTTCGCAGTTTCACGCGTAAACGCCATCGCCTCGCCGCTCGAATCCGCCTCCACCAGGACTTCATCGCCCGGCCGCACCTTCGCATCCAGAATCTGCAGCGCCAGCGGATCCTGAATCAATCGCTGAATCGCCCGCTTCAAAGGCCGCGCACCGTAAACCGGATCGTATCCTTCGCGCAGCAGCAACTCGCGCGCGGACTTCGAAAGCTTGAGCGTGATCTTCCGCTCCGCGAGCAAGGCAGTGACGTGCGCGAGCTGAATCGCGATGATCCTTTCGATCTCTTTCTTCCCCAACGGATGGAACAGAATGATGTCGTCCACGCGATTCAAGAATTCGGGCCGGAAGATGGCGCGCAACGCCTCCAGTGCTTCTTCTCTCGCGCGCTTCGGATCCTTCTCCGACAATTCGAAAATCGAAGCCGAACCGACGTTCGACGTCATGATGATCACCGCGTTGCGGAAATCCACGGTGCGGCCTTTGCCGTCCGTCAATCGGCCGTCTTCCAGAATTTGCAACAGCACATTGAAAACATCCGGATGCGCCTTCTCGATTTCGTCGAGGAGAATCACGGCATATGGCCGCCGCCGCACCTGCTCCGTCAATTGACCGCCCTCTTCGTAGCCGACATAGCCCGGCGGCGCCCCGATCATCCGCGCTACCGAATGCTTCTCCATGTATTCCGACATATCGAGCCGCACCAAGGCTTGCTCGTCATCGAACAGGAATTCGGCGAGCGCCCGCGCCAATTCTGTTTTGCCCACGCCGGTCGGGCCCATGAAAATGAAAGAGCCGATCGGCCGCTTGGGATCGGAAAGACCCGAGCGGCTGCGGCGGATAGCATTCGCGACGTGCGTGAGCGCATCGTCCTGCCCCACCACGCGCATCCGCAGACGCTCTTCCATATGCACGAGCTTGTGGACTTCGCCTTCGAGCAAACGGCCGGCGGGAATCCCGGTCCACTTGCTGACGACTCGCGCGATCTCCTCTTCGCCGACTTCTTCCTTCAACATCGGATGGTCTTTTTGCAGCGATGCGAGTTTGCCGTGCGCGGCCTGCAAGCGTTTCTCGGCCGCAGAAAGCTTGCCGTAGCGAATCTCAGCTACTTTGGCGAGATCGCCGGATCGCTCCAGGCGCTGCTCTTCCGCCTTGAGCTGCTCGATTTCTTCCTTGAGCTTGCGAATCGCCTGAATAGCTTCCTTTTCGCCCTGCCAGCGCGCTTTCAGCGCGTTCGATTTCTCCTTGAGTGTAGACAATTCTTTTTCGATCTGGCCAAGCCGCTCACGCGAATGTGCGTCAGATTCTTTGCGCAGCGCCTGCCTCTCGATTTCCAGCTGCATGATGCGCCGCTCGAGTTCGTCAATCTCCGTCGGCATGGAATCGATCTCCATGCGCAATCCGGCCGCAGCTTCGTCCACCAAATCAATCGCCTTGTCCGGCAGGAAGCGATCGGCGATGTAGCGGTTTGAAAGCATCGCCGCAGCGACGATGGCGGCATCCTTGATGCGCACACCATGATGCACTTCGTAGCGCTCTTTCAAGCCGCGCAAAATCGCAATCGTATCTTCCACAGTGGGCTCGCCCACAAACACAGGCTGAAAGCGCCGTTCGAGCGCAGGATCCTTCTCGATGTATTTGCGATATTCGTTGATCGTCGTGGCACCGATGGCGCGCAGCTCACCCCGCGCCAGCGCCGGCTTGAGCATGTTCGAAGCATCCATCGAGCCTTCCGCTGCCCCAGCACCGACCAGCGTGTGCAGCTCGTCGATGAAGAGAATGACCTGCCCTTCAGCGTCCGTAATTTCCTTCAACACCGCCTTCAGACGATCTTCGAATTCGCCACGATATTTCGCACCAGCAACCAGCGCCGCAAGATCGAGCGCCACGATGCGTTTCGGCTTCAGCACCTCAGGCGCATCGCCCGCGACAATCCTCTGCGCCAATCCTTCAACGATCGCCGTCTTGCCGACGCCGGGCTCGCCGATAAGCACCGGATTGTTCTTCGTGCGCCGCGCAAGAATCTGCATCACGCGCCGAATCTCTTCATCGCGGCCAATCACGGGATCAAGTTTCCCGCGCCGCGCCAACTCCGTCAGATCGCGCGCATATTGCTCCAGCGCCCGGTAAGTCGCCTCCGGATTCTGGCTGGTCACACGATGGCTGCCGCGCACGCTCGTCAGCGCCTGCAGAATCGCATCATGGCTCGCCCCGCTCTTCTTCAAAAGTTCCGCGGCGGCGTCTTTTCCACCCGACGCTAGCGCCAGCAGCAAATGCTCAGTCGAAACGTACTCATCCTTGAATCGCGTAGCTTCATCGAAAGCCCGCGACACCACATCATTCAGCGCCTGGCTCAGATACTGTTGCGAGACTCCGGAAACTTTCGGCAGCCGCTCGACCTGGCGCTCCACTTCCTTGGCCAATATTTCCGGCGCCACGCCCAGCTTCGCCAGCAGCGGCGGCACCACGCCGTCGCCCTGCGCCACCAGCGCCCACAGCAAATGCAGCGGCTCGATCTGCTGCTGTCCCGAGCGCGCGCCCATCTCCTGCGCCGCTTGCAGCGCTTCCTGAGCCTTTACGGTTAATTTGTCGAGTCGGAGCATAACGGTACCTCGCGTGGCGTCTTTCTACTTCGCCTAGAGTATAGATTCAAATCGAATGCCTGAAGACACAAACGGGGCCGGGCCACCTATCGAGAGCCCGGCCCCATTTGCAACAGCGCTTACTTCTTGTCGCCGTTCGTGGCTTCCACGTTCACCTTCACCTGCTTCGGCTTCGATTCCGCGCGCTTGGGCATCTGCACGGTCAGCACGCCGTTCTTGTACTCGGCGTGAATGGCCTCCGTGTTGATCGTATTCGGCAGACTGAAGCTGCGGCTGAAGGATCCATAGGACCGCTCGACGCGCAGGTAATTGTCCTCGTTCACCTGCTTTTCGAACTTGCGCTCCCCGCGAATGGTGAGCGTGTTGTTCTCGATGCGAACGTCGATGTCCTTCTCCTCGATGCCCGGCAGATCGGCTTTCAGAACCAACTCGTTTTCGGTCTCCTGAATGTCCACGGCGGGCGCCCAAGTCGTCAGATCGGACTCGGAGCTCCGGCCCGGGAAGGAAGTGTCAAACAAGCGGCTGAACTGCTCCTGCAGGCTATTAACGTTGCGGAAAGGTTCCCAGCGAATCACAGAATTCATTTTCAGATTCCTCCTAGAAGTTTTCGCTTATATAAGCGCAAACGAAGCATAATATATGAGCGTATTAATGTCAAGTCTTTTTGAAGCGGTTCACAGCTCGCTAGTTCAGGCCGTCATCATTCTATAAGACTCTTAGAATCAGACACTTGAGGTAGTGTGTCTCGGGCACCGTGAGCAAAATGGGGTGGTCCCTCGACTGCGTCCGCCGCTCAACCACTACTATCGCCCGATGGGCATCATTCGCCGCCTCCGCCACTATCTGGAGAAACAGCGCCTCGGAGATATGGTGCGAGCAGGAGCATGTCACCAGGCAGCCCCCGGGCTTTAGAATCTTCATCGCCCGCAGATTGATTTCCTTGTAACCGCGATGGGCGGCCGGGATGCTGTCGCGGTTCTTGGCAAAAGCCGGCGGATCGAGGATCACCATGTCGAAGCGCCGCTCTTCTTCGTCGAATTTCTTGAGCAGATCGAATGAATTGGCCTCTCGAAAGCTGACGTTGCCGATCTGATTCAACTCCTGATTGCGCCGCGCCGCAGCCACCGCTGCCGGCGAGAGATCGACCGCTTCGACGCTCTCGGCCTTGCGCGCCACAGTCAGAGCAAAGCCGCCGTGATAGCAAAAGCAGTCCAGCACTTCCCCGCGCGCAAAGTTTGCCGCTGCCTGATGGTTTTCACGCTGGTCGAGAAAGCCCCCGGTCTTTTGCCCGTGGTGCAAATCGTAGCTGAAAAGCAATCCGTCCTCGTGCGCACGCACTTCCTCGGGCACCTCGCCATGCAGCACCGACACGCGCTGATCGAGTCCTTCGAGAAGCCGCACCTTGGGATCGTTGCGCTCAATGATTCCACGCGGTTCGAAAAGCTCGACCAGCAAATCAACGAGCAACGCCTGGAAACGATCCACCGACTGGCAAAGATTCTGCATGGCGAGGTATTCGCCGTAGCGATCGACGACGAGCGAAGGAATTTGGTCCGCCTCGCCGTAAATCACCCGGAAGACTTCGGAATCGCCGACGGTACGTTTGCGGAACTCCGCAGCGACGCGTAGACGCTCGCGAAGAAACGCGCGGTCCACTTCCACATCATCATGGGTGACCAATCGGATGGAGATCTGCGAGCGGTCGCTATAGAAAGCCCGGCCAAAGAACCGGCCGCGCTCATCCATCACGCGCACCACCGCGCCCGGCTCGGCATCGGCCGCGCGCACATCGCTGCGATAGACCCACAGATGGCCCGATCGAAGACGCTCAACACCTCGCGGGCCTATGACGACGCGGTTTTCCGCCACTCGAGATGACCTCGCCAGCGAATCTCTGCGTGCTTCGCTACAATGACGGACAGCTCGCCATCACGGGGAGCGGACCCGCAACGTTTCGGCGGGCCGGCGATGTGAGCAGCGTGCGTCTGATAACACAGATTGCCGGAGAATTCCAGCGCGTTTGGGCGCCGTTCGGTGCGCCAAGCAGGCGAAAGCGGTTCTGAATGCAACTAAGCGAACTCGATTACGAACTTCCGCCCGAGCAAATCGCGCAGCGGCCGCTCGAAGAACGCGACGCTTCTCGCATGTTGCTTCTCGATCGCGTCTCGGGAAGCTGGGAAGATCGCACGTTCCGCGAATTCCCCGCCCTCCTGCGCGGCGATGAATTGCTAGTGGTGAATAACACGCGCGTGATCCCCGCCCGGCTTCTAGGACGCCGTGCCGGAGTGCGCTCAGGCCCGCGCGCCAGCGCCGGCAAGGCCCGCCGCGAATTTCTGCAATCGCCGATCGAGGTATTGCTCCTCCGTCGGCTGGCCGATGACACGTGGGAAGCGCTCGTCCGCCCAGGCCGCAAGATCGGTGTCGGCGAAAAGATTCTCTTCGGCGAACCCAGCGAGCTCGAAGCCGAAGTGGAATGGCGCGGCGAATTCGGCCTGCGCCGCCTGCGGCTACATTCGTTGGGCGATCTGATGCAAACAATCGAGCGCCTCGGCCACATCCCGCTCCCGCACTACATCCGCCGCAGCGACGACCCCGCCGATCGCGAGCGCTACCAGACAATCTTCGCCACCCGCAGCGGCGCCGTAGCCGCCCCCACCGCCGGCCTGCATTTCACGCCCACAATTCTCGAGCAGCTAAGCTCAGGCAAAATCGAAATCGCCGAAATTACTCTGGAAGTGGGCCTGGGCACCTTCGAGCCAATCCGCACCGAACAACTCGAAGAGCACCGCATCCACAAAGAAGCCTACGAAATCCCCGAAGCCACCGCCCAAGCCGTCATCCGTGCAAAGCAACAGCGGCGGCCGATCCTGGCCATCGGCACAACAGCAGTTCGCGCCCTGGAAGACGCCGCCGAAAAATCCATCGCGATTAGCGCCGCGGGCAGCGCCCAAGCAGATACGACGCTCCTAAATCCCGGACGCGCCGAAGCAGAAATCTTCCTCCACCCCGGCAAACCATTCCGCGTAGTAGACCAACTCCTGACAAACTTCCACCTACCGCGCTCCAGCCTGCTAGCAATGGTCGCCGCCTTCGCCGGCCGCGAAAACATCCTCCGCGCCTACGCCCACGCCGTAGCAGCCAACTACCGCTTCTACAGCTACGGAGATTGCATGCTAATCCGATAGAGAACGTGATTTTAAGGAGGCATCGTGAGGAAAATAGCACTGGGATTCCTTTTATTCTGCATGTCTGAAGCTGGCTTCGGCCAGACGCAGGGAGCGCTTTGCCCGCGGCATATCGAGACGCCGGTATATCCCCAGATCGCACATACAGCGCACGTCACAGGAAAGATCACCCTCACGGTGACGATTGATGCCGACGGAAACGTCAAGCAGGTCGAAGCCGCTGGAGGCAATTCGGCAGAACAGAAACATCCGATACTACGAAAATATGCGGTCGAGAATATGCAACATTGGACGTTCGTCAAACCGCCGTCCGCGCCCTATACCTTCGTCTTTCTGTATGATTTCGAGTTCGATGAGTCACTTCCCCCAGAGGGAGGCCCGCACTCATCGCCATCGATCACGAAGGTGAACATCGACCTGCCAGATCGGGTGACGATACTCACGAATCTGAGCTTCGTCGAAACATCGCGCGCGCGCGAGTGAATTCCGAAGCGGACGATTACTGAGCCACGACCGATATGTCTCGTGAGTGCAATTGCGCCGCGTGTCGTCTATAATGCGCAACCCGGCATCCAACGAGCCAGGTGCAATGAGATATCTGATTCTCAGTGACATTCACGCCAACGTGACCGGTCTCGAGGCCGCGCTCGCGGCCGTCGAAGGCAAATGGGATCGCGCCATTTGTCTCGGCGATGTCGTCGGCTACGGCCCCGATCCCAACGAAGTCGTCGATAAAATCCGCGCGCTCGACGCCATCTCCATTCGCGGCAATCACGATAAAGCCGGCAGCGGCCTCGAAGACGCCGCCGATTTCAATCCCGTCGCGCGCGCCGTGGCCCACTGGACGCGCGAAAAACTCACTCCCGAAAATCTCGATTACCTGCTGAAGCTCCCGACCGGCCCGATTCAACTCGACGGCATGGCCATCGTCCATGGCGCCCTGCGCGATGAAGACGAATACGTCTTCACCCAGGCCCAGGCGCTCGAAGGCCTTCTCGAAGCCCCTCTACCTGTCACTTTCTTCGGCCACACGCACCTGCAAGGCGGCTTCATCCTCGATGAAACCAACGTAGAAGTCGTGCGCCTGAAGGTGCCGCCGGGCGTGGGCTCGGCCAAGATCGACATCGCCGACGGCAAGACCTACCTCCTCAATCCCGGCTCGGTCGGCCAGCCGCGCGACGGCGACCCGCGCGCCGGTGTCGCCATCGCCGATCTGAGCAATCATTCCGTAGAATTCTGGCGCGTGCCCTACAACGTCGCAGCCGTGCAGGAGAGAATGTCGCGCTTTGGACTGCCGGAACCGCTGATCGCGCGACTCGCCTTCGGTCGCTGAAGCCCGCAAAGGACTCCGCGAATGTCCGGTGATTTCGAACGCGAAGAAAAAAGCGCATTCCCCGTAGCCTTCGCCATCGGTATCGTCGTGGTCCTCGTCCTCGTCGCCGGCCTGATCCTGGTCACGCGCATGACCCGCTCGAAGGCCCCCGCCGCGCAACCGCTGCCCTTCGGCGCCGCAGAACAAGCCGCCGCAGCCCGCATTCATTTTCTAGAGCCGCAGATGGCCCAGGCCTCAAACTACTTGAATCAGCAAGTTACCTACGTCGCCGGAACAATTTCAAACGACGGCGTAGCCACAATCCGCGAAATAGAAGTGAACTTCGAATTTCACGATCCATTCAAACAGGTAATCCTGCGCGAAACGCGCCGCCTGCTTGGCCCCAACGCGCAACCGATCACCGGCGGCGCTCGCCGCGATTTCCAGGTAACCCTAGATTACGTCCCAGCAGAATGGGATCAGCAATACCCCACAATCCAAATCACCGGCCTGCAACTGCAGTAGCGCCGCTATCCCTTCCGCCGTTCAGATCTTCGCAACTGAGATTCGTAGGGGCGCCGGTCAATCGCTATGCGATTGCGCAGCAATCGACGCGCCCTCCGACGACCGATAACGTCAACAACATCCGCACTCAACCGCGGACTCCCGTCCCCAAATCGATCCCTCCCCGCCGTCTCTGAAATCTCAACTCCGAAATTTGAAGTTTCCTATCCCTCCTTTCGTCTCCGCATTTCCGCAGACGGTACCTTTGTGCTCGCCCCCACAGCGTGCTATCCATGTGATCGTCATGTCTGCGCCCAAACACCTCAACGCATACCACCGCGGAACTCGAAATCTGGCGGAACGCTCGCCGTCGATCGGCACTGCAAGCCGCCCCGAAAGATCGGTTCGATTCTCCCCAAATCACGCTCCGGGAGGTTCGTCAAAATGTCCCGATTAGAAACGACCCCGATCGTTTGTTTTCTGCCACTTACGCCCGTTTCTATTCGGACGGTTGTCCCGATTAGAGCGAAAGAAATTCGAACCCATTTTTCGCGCAAATGAGGCCTCCCAGTAGGGGAGGGTCTACAGACCCTCCCGCCTTTCGGCCCCATCTCTGAGCTAACAAATGTCCTCCCGCCCTGCAACTCAACAATCCCCGACGCCGATAACCGCCTGGCCAGAAATTGAGCGGACGCTCGCCGAAATGGTCTCCACCTCCACCGTCGAAGTCCACGAAGACGGCCAATGGCTCGCCGAACTTTCCGATCTGCGTTACGAACTGAAATGCGAGGGCAAAAACTCGCTCGTCCACCTCTGGTCCGACGAGCGCAATCTGGTCCGCCGCATCCTGCGCGTCCTGGAACATTCGCCGCGCAAGATCGTCTTCGAAGTGCGCCGCTTTGGCCGCAATCGCCCGTCGCGTCTCGAATTCCTCCGCACCGACGGGCCGCGCAGCCAAAGCCGCGTAAGCGTCGAAACATTCCGCGCACGCTTCGGCCGCACGCTCGCCGAAAATTTCCCTGACGCCAGCATTGAATCGCTCACCGGCTCGCCCGATCTCGAACATTCTTTTTCCCGACTCTACGTTCGCGGCGCGATGACCGAAGGCCGCCGCGCCGCGGCAATTTTGGCAGCGCCGCCGGGAAGCGACGCCGCAACAGTCAGCGGCGCGCTGACATTCGGATTGCTGTGGCTCGATTGGTCGCGCGAGCGCGCCACGCGCCGCCCCATCGAAGGGCTTCGCCTATTTCTCCCGGAAGGCACAGCCCGAGAAACGCGCCAGCGGGTGCGAGCGCTCGCTTCGTTCGCGCGCGTCGAGATCTTCGAGCTGACCGAGGATGGCGCCCGCGTCCGCGCCCTCGATTTGGCCGACACCGGAAATCTCGAAAGCTGGCTCACGCCGCGCCGCGAAATCGAAGGCGCCCTCACCGCCGCCGGCGCCGTGATCGAAAGCGTCCGCGCGGCGAACGATCGCGCCGCGGAAAATATCGCCGCCGCCGTCCGGCCCGGCGCGAAAGAAGTCGCGCTGCGTTTTCGCGGCCTCGAATTCGCGCGCTTCGCCGAAGGACAGCTAGCAATAGGCGTAGGCGACGCGCGCCGCGAGCCTGGCCCTCTACATGCTGCAAAGATCGAAGCACTCCTAAACCAACTCGATCTCCATCGCAATCCGCTCGCTCACGAGCGCAATCATCCGTTCTATCGCGCCGCTCCGGAACGCTGGATCGAAACGCTAATTCAGCGCGATCCAGCGCAGCTCGAGGCCCAACTCGATCCGCGCTTCTTTTATTCCCAGGTTCCGGCCTTCTCAGCCGCCGATCGCGGCGTGATCGATCTTCTAGGCGTCACTCTTCACCGGCGTCTCGTGGTGATCGAGCTGAAAGCCTCCGAAGATATCCATCTTCCGTTGCAGGCCGTGGATTACTGGCTGCGCGTCCGCCATCATCTCGAGCGCGGCGATTTTCAGCGCTACGGCTATTTCCCCGGCATCGAACTCGATCCCCGCCCGCCGTTGGTCTGGCTCGTAGCTCCAGCCTTGCGATTCCATCCCGCAACCGAAATTATCCTGCGTTATTTGTCGCCCGAAATTCAAATCACTCGAATCGGTCTAAACGAAGAATGGCGCCGCGGCCTGCGCGTAGTTTTCCGCCAGTGAGAAATTCTGAAGTGAAAAAAGAGCCCTACAAAAGAAGAAGGGAAGCAGCCTTGGGTTGCCCTGTGCCGCTTCCCGGGGTGTGTCCTAGAAGTGAGTTAATTATTGGACGCTGGCATATCGGAAATGGTTGCAAGAAATCCCGCAGCCCGAAAACCTCAGTAGAAGAGATACTTACGCCACTTCTCGTCCTTGTGGCCGATGAGGCGCATCAACTGTCGCGAGGTGTGCAGCGTGAAAGGCCGCGGCCGCCGCGCCAGTTTCAGCCCGGCTTCTTCCGGCGTGCGATCACCCTTGCGGTTGTTGCACTCGTAGCAGCACGCGACGAGGTTCTCCCACGAAGAGTGCCCGCCGCGCGATCGCGGCATCACGTGATCGAGCGTCAGTTCCGAAGCAGGCAACGCCCGCGCGCAGAACTGGCAGGTATTCCGGTCGCGCAGCAAAATGTTCTTCCGCGAGAGCGCCCGGCTCTGCTGCGGAATGTGCCGGTAAGTCAGCAACCGGATCACCGACGGCACAGACACGGCCCGCGAGCTCGAGTGAACTTCCGATGGATGGATTTCTTCGGCCTGCGCGACGCCCTTCAGCATCAACACCAGCGCCCGGCGCACCGCCGTCACGTTGATGGGCTCGAAGGTGGCGTTCAATACCAGCACCGGCGCCTGCATCACCGATGGCCGGCTGGTGCTGGGCGCTCCGCTTCTGGAGGCAGACCCATCCGCCGAACTCGGCGGGATACTCAATCTGGGCCGAGGTCGCAAACCGTTCTTGAGTCGGTTGTCGATGGCGCGCTCCGTTTCCATCCCTATCTGGAACTACGCACTGCCGGAGACTTCAGTTTCGCGGGCTTCAACCATAACCTTCGGCTGGCCCATTACGGCATTAGATGCTCGAGGCTGGCGATTGGCGCGCGGCTGGGTCAGTTCTGGTACCACCCGCGCAACAGTCACCCCATAAACGCTCGCTGCTCCGGCTTCCCGCAGCGCCCTGGCGCATGCGTCGAGCGTCGCACCGGTCGTAAATACATCATCTACCAGCAGAATACGCAGCTTGTCAACTTTTGCACCGCTCCGGGTTTCATATGCACCACGTACCGACTCCCAACGCTCCCTCAGCGTGAGCATGGATTTCGCCGGGCGGGGCCGCGTCCTTACGAGCAAATAGGTGGCCATTTTGAGGCCGAGACGCTTGGCCAGCGGCCGGGCGATAAGCTCCGCTTGATTGTAGCCGCGCTCGCGTTGCCGCAGAGGATGCAGCGGTACGGGTACGATGGCGTCAAATTCGACGCCGCGGAATTCTTCGCGCACTACAGGCTCGAGAAGCCCCGCGAACCATCCGCCCAGCCTTTTCAGCGACTCATACTTCAGCAGCAGAATCGCGCCGCTGAGTGCGTCGTTGTAGACGCCGAAGCTCCGCGCGCGATCGAATCCGTACGCGCCGCGCCGGCACATGTAGCAGATTTTTTGGATGGATTCCGCCACCACCGGCGAGGCGAACGGGCGTCCGCACCTCTCGCACTGCAAGCCATCGAACCGCCGGATTTCCGCGAGACATTCCTCGCCGATGGGAATCAACGAAGCGCTCGTAAGCGGCTCATCGCAAATCCAGCAGGGTGCGGGAAAAAAGATCGAGGCCAGCGAGTCGAGCGTGTCTTTAATCAGCAAGAGCGCCAACCCGCCGAGGCGGGAGACGCGCGCGACACTATCCCAGAACGGGTCGCGGGTACATTCCGATCATTACCTACGTATTTCTACGCACCGCAAAGTAGCGCCGGCGTCCCTGCCGGCATCTTGCGACCACGAGTGTTGGCGAGGGCTGCAATCGTGCGCGGAGCGAGTCGGCAGAAGGCAGTCGATGGTTCGTCTGTGTGGTCCGCGCGTGACTGCTGCTTGTGGCGCGATCGCGCTCGCAAGATGCCGGCAGGGACGCCGGCGCTACTTCGGATTCGCTTCGTTCAGGATGGCAATAAAATGCGGCGAATTCAGGCGGCGCGAAGCGCGGCGTTAGAGAATTCCCTGCTCCTGCTTTTCCTGGCAGGTGATGCAGTAGCGCGTCCACGGCACGGCTTCGAGCCGCTTCTGTTGCAGCTCCTGATGGCACGAGCCGCACTCGCCGAACTCATCTTCCTTGATCCGCTCGAGCGCGTCTTCCACGAGCTGAAGCAGCGAACGGTCGTTGTGCGTCTGCCCGAAGAGGAATTCCTTGGTGTAGGAATTGGCGGCCTTGTCGGCGAGGTCCACTGTGGGATCTTCGTCGGCTTCGCGGCCTTCTTGTTCGGTTCGCGCGATGGCTTTCAGAAGTTCATCGCGCCGCGTCTGCAATCTCTTTTTGTAGTAGTCGAGGCGTTTCTTGTCCATGGTTGCGTTCCATAGCGAGCCGCAATGGCCCGCAAAAATCAAATGATTGTACGAGTTCGCTAGAAGCGTGTCAAATCGCTCTAGCCAGCCCGTGTCGCGATTCAGTCAAGCCAAGATGAGATGCTACTCAGGCTTGGCAGGATGCAGCAGATGGAAAACGAGGAACATCAACGCAACTACGAGGAAGCAAAACACGCTGCCTTCCGGCCCGACGCTGCCGCCGGTGAGCCAGCGCGCGCTCTGCATCGTCGAGTGCGAAAGAGATCCTTCGGCAAGGTTGCCGCTGTTGGGAACGGAGAAAAGAAAAGTCTCGCCCCAATCAAAGCTGCAATGCAATCCGATGGCAAACCAAAGATTTCCCGTTCGACGCAGCGTCAAACAAAAGAACATGGCAATCATCACCACACTTGCCGCGCCGATCAGCCCCTCTCCTTTGTTTCCCAGATGCAGCGCGCCAAATGCGCCGGACAAAATTCCGGCGGCAGGCCAGAATCCAACACCGGAAGCGAGCGTGAATTGCGTGTAGCCGCGGAAGCTGTATTCTTCAAAAATTCCCACGAGAAAGAATCCGAAGAGATACAGCAATCCCTTGTTGATGATCTCGGGGCGAGAAAGTGCAATCGCGCCGAACGAATAGCCATGAAACGCAGCGATCAATCCGATCATCGCGGAGATGGCAGCCACTCCCCACAGCATTCCCTCCCAAAAGCGCAAGCCGAATGCGTGATTCAGAGGCAATCCGTAAGTTTGCCACGAGCGTTTTTCGATGAGCGACATCAACACCGCGCCCAGCAGAACGGCAATCGTCTGCGCTATCTCACTGAAAATCAGGGCGGTGGTGTTCATGCTGCCCTGATTCGCTCGCGTCAGGGCGTCTCGAAATGTGGGGACTTGCAGCAGGACCACGAAGAGTCCCACTGCCATCACGGCGACGATGCAAACGTAAATCAGAAGCCGCCAGCCCGCGCGGATGCCTTCCGGGCCGACGAAGATCATCTTGGCTTCGAATGGAGCGCTTTGGCCGGGGCCGGTGGGGTTCGGTGAAGTTTGCGTTTCGCTAGGAGAATCCATCAATTCATCCTTTCACCGGCCGGTCAAGCCCGCCCCGAGCGCGCCGCCGTAGCGTCGCATCATAGGCCAGCAGTTCTCCGAATCCCAACAGAAATTTCCAGGAGATGAATGGTCGAAGCGCGAACACAGTCAAAATTAGCGCCGCCGTCCCTGTTTACTCCGAGCCGCGAGGGGCCGGCATCTTGTGACCTCGATCGTCGGCGAAGGCCGCGATTGTGCGCGGATCGCTGTGCCAAATGTATCGCTGTGGTTCGCTTGAGTGGGCCGCGCGAGAATCCTGCCCTTGGCGTGATTTGTGTTCGTCGGATGCCGGCGGGGACGCCGGCGCTACTTCAACCGCTACTCGTACCGCAGCGCGTTCATCGGATCGAGGCGCGCGGCGCGCCATGCCGGCAAAAGGCACGCCATGCAGGCTACCGCGGCCATCACCAGCGCGACGCCGATGAGAACGAAGCCATCGAGCGGCCGCGCGTCGAACAACATGCTGCGGATCAACCGGCCGCAGATTGCTCCGCCGGCGAGCCCGGTGAAAATTCCGATGAGCACCGGTCGCAGCCCATCCGAGAGCATCAGTTGAATGATGGAAATCCGCTGCGCGCCAAGTGCGATGCGAATGCCGATCTCATTGGTCCTCTGCGCCACATCAAATGCGACCACGCCGTAAATGCCGAGGACCGAGAGCAACAATGCCAGCCCCGCAAAAACGCCGAGCAGCGTTGCGCCCAGCTTCCGCCGCGCCACCGATTCCGCCATCACTTGCGTCATGGTGCGCACGCGATAGACCGGCTGATCCGGATCGATCGCCTGAATCTCTTTCTCGACCGAAGACGCCAGCGCCAGTGGATCGCCGCTGGTGTGCACCAGAATGCTCATCGTCGAGATCGCCACCTGCTCCTCCGGCATATAAGCTTCGGTGCGCGACCTGGCTTCGAGCGTGCGATAGCGCACGTGTCCCACCTCGCCGACGATCGTGCGCCACGGGGATTTCGAACCTCCGCCGCCGGTGTGCAGGCGCTTCCCGATGGGATCCTGGCCCGGCCAGTAAAGCTCGGCCATTGTCTCGTCAATCACCGCTACGGGCGCTGATGCGGCGGTGTCGCCTTCGTTGAAATCGCGCCCGCGCAGCAGCGGAATTCCCAGAGCCTTGAATAGTCCCGGAGTCACGGCGCGCTGATCCGCCTCGAAAGCCGTCTTGTCCAGCGGGACGGACTGAGTGTCCACGGTAACGGTGCCTGAGGTATTGCCATCGCCAAGCGGAATGACGTTCAGGAAACCAGCGGAGTCCACACCCGGCAGCCGCTTGATTCGTTCGAGGGCTTGGCGGAAGAACGCGGCAATCTGCTCGTCCTTGGGATATTTCTCCGGAGGCAGCGACGTAGTCATTTTCAGCACGCCGTCGGCGCGGAAGCCGGGATTCACTTCGAGGACGCGAATAAAACTCTTGAACAGCAATCCGGCGCTTACCAACAAAATCAGTGCGATGGCCGTTTCGCCGCTCACCAGCAAGCGGCGCAGCCGCCGCGATGACGCGCCGACCGTCTGCGAACGCCCGCCCTCGCGCAAAGCGGTGCAATTGACATCGCGAATCACCTGAAGCGCCGGAAGAATGCCGAAGAGTATGCCGGTGGCCAAAGAAAGCGCGGTGGTAAAGAGCAGCACCGGCAGATCGATCTGCGTGCCGACAACGCGCGGCAGAGCCACGGCATTCGATTGCGCCAGCATGCGCAAGGCGATCGGCGCGAGAATCATTCCAATGATCCCGCCCAGCAACGAGAGCAACAAACTCTCCGTGATCATTTGCCGCAAAATCCGTCGCCCGCCGGCGCCCAACGCGATGCGGATGGCGATTTCGCGTTCGCGGGCCGTGGCACGCACGAGCAGCAATCCCGCAAGATTCGCGCAGGCGATCAAGAGCACCAACGCCACCGCGGTCATCAAAATCCAGAGCGGCTGTGTGACGTCACCTGCGACGTCCTGAATCAGCGGCATCACGGTGACGGTGAAATCAAACTTCGCGTAGGGATATTCACCGTGCTGCTGCGTCAGCTCGCGGCCAACAAGGTCGAGGTCCGCGCGCGCTTGGCCGAAGGCCACGCCGGGCTTTAGCCTCCCGATCATTTCATACTGATGGTTGCCGCGGTTGTCGGGCGTCAGATCGCTCGGCGCGAATGACAGCGGCGACCACATCTCCGATTGATTCGGGTAATCGAATCCCGCCGGCAAAACCCCGACGACGGTAAATGACTGGCCGTTGGCGATGATCTGCTTGCCGGTGATTCCCGGGTCGGCTCCGAAGCGTCGCTCCCAAAGACCGTGGCTTAGAAGCAAAACGCTGTCATGCCCCTTCTCGCCTTCCTCGCTCGCAAACACACGGCCGCGCTCGGCGTTTACTCCGAGTATCGAGAAAAAACTGGGCGAGACTTGCGCACCGAGGACGCGATTGGCCGTTCCACTCGTGGTTACATTGAAATTTACGTTTGTAAAAGCTGCGACAGCCGAGAAACTTTTGTTCAGCTCCGTGATATCGCGAAATTCAGGGGCTGAAATCCAGTTTTGATCGTCCGGCAGACCGATATTCGTGAAGCGCGTCCATACCTTAACCAGGCGATCCGGCTGCGCGTAAGGCAGCGGGCGGAGCAGGACGGAATTGACGATGCTGAACATGGCGGTGTTTGCGCCGATGCCGAGAGCCAGCGCGAGGACGGCGACGAGCGTGAAGCCGGGATTTTTGATCAGCACGCGGATGCCGAAGCGCACGTCTTGCGCCAGCACGTCGAGCCAGGCGCCGGCGCGGCTGCTGCGCACAGTTTCTTTTACTTGCTCGATTCCGCCTGCTTCGATTCTCGCTTCGCGGCGGGCTTGCTCGGGGTCCATTCCTTTGGCCATGTTTTCCTCCGCCATTAATTCCACATGGGCGCGGATTTCGTCATCGAGATCGCGGCTTTGCTGTGAGCCGTTCGTTAGATTGCGGATTGCGCTGCGAGTTCGGTTTAGCCATCGCATTTTTCATCCCGCTTGTTGCTCGATTG
This sequence comes from uncultured Acidobacteriota bacterium, assembly GCA_963812645.1. Classification (GTDB taxonomy): domain Bacteria; phylum Acidobacteriota; class Terriglobia; order Acidiferrales; family UBA7541; genus Palsa-147. The sequence continues at coordinate 619,860 of CAWEVU010000004.1, read as the reverse complement.
AAACCGGGAGGTCTGCCCTTCGGCGCCGGTAAGACGCCTCAGGGTAAAAAGACCCTCCCCTACAAAATCAAAACCTCTGCTTCAGCTTGCTTCCAGGGCGCGGGCGATCGCGAGCGAAATGCGGCCCCAGCGCTCGGCTTCGGTTTCCAATTGTTTGCGGCCAGCTTTCGTCAGCACGTAATATTTTGCCCTGCGACGGCTTTCGGATTCGCCCCATGAAGATGCCAGCCAGCCTTCCTCTTCCATGCGATGCAGGGCTGGAAAGAGCGAGCCGGGCTTCACCTGAAATGTGCCGCGGGTAACCTGCTCTATTCGCCGCGAGACGCCCAGGCCGTGCAACGGGCCGAGCGCCAGGGCTTTGAGAATCAGCATGTCCAGTGTGCCTTGCAAAAGCTCGGTTTGTGCCTCGCCCACGCGCTGCCCCCTCTGATTCCGCGCTATCTATAGACTCTCGATAGGACCCTAAAGATAGTCCTATAGAATGTCAATACGTAGCGGCCGCTCGGAATGTTCCCCAGAATTGGAGGCACAAAGTTGCTCCCACCCGGAGCGGCTGATAGAATTCTGAATTCGGGCATTCCGCGCGGTTTGTGATGAGGTTCAGGGCCGCGCTTTAGCTGCACGCGGCGCCGAGATTCTGCCGGGAAAGATGCCCGCCTGAAAGGCGGGCGCTACACAACGCAAAGGCAATCGATTCGCGCGCGGCAAAGGTTTTTGTAGCGCCGCCCTTTTTAGGGCGGCATCCGTGGTGTAGAAGAGGCAGAAAGTCGCAGGGGGCGGCAGCCCGCCGGGAGGACCAGTTTGGCCAAGTATGATCTGGTGATTATCGGCAGCGGCCCCGGTGGCTACGTGGCCGCGATTCGCGCCGGGCAATATGGGCTGAAAACCGCGGTCGTCGAAAAAGATTCCTACGTCGGCGGCACCTGCCTGCACATCGGCTGCATTCCCACGAAAGTGCTCCTGCATCACGCCGAAATCTATGACAACTTCCAGCGCGCCGGGGAATTCGGCTTCGAAGTGAAGGATGTGAAGGTGAATTGGCCCGCGATTCTCGAGCGCAAACAGAAAATCGTCAACAAGCACACCAAGGGCATTGAATTCCTCTTCCGCAAAAGCAAAGTGGACACCATCACGGGATGGGGGCGCATCGCGGGCCCTGGCCGCGTCTCTGTCGAAAAAGACGGCAAGAAAACTGAAATCGAGACGACCTATACGATGCTGGCTACCGGCTCGGATGCGCGCTCGCTGCCGGGCGTCGAAATCGACGGCAAGACGATTCTCACTAATAAAGAAATCCTGGAGCTGCCGGCGATTCCGAAATCGCTGGTTGTTGTTGGCGCGGGGGCCGTCGGCGTGGAATTCGCTTCGATTTTCCGCACGTTTGGCACCGAGGTCACGATTCTGGAAATGCTGCCGCGCGCCGTGCCTCTCGAAGACGAGGAGATTTCCGCCGAACTGCTGAAGGCTTTCAAAAAGCGCGGGATTCGCATCGAGCTCGAGGCCAAAGTCGAAACGGTTAAGAAGGATGCCAAGGGCGCGACGGTCGTCTTCAAGGACAAGACCGGCAAATCCGAATCGCTCGCGGCGGAAAAAGTATTGATGGCCGTGGGCCGCCGCCCCATGACCGACAACACCGGCGTGGACAAAACCGCGGCGAAACTCGAGCGCGGCTTCGTGCACACCAACGCCTACATGGAAACCGCCGAGCCGAAGCTCTACGCCATCGGCGACATCGTCGCGGGCCTGCCGCAACTCGCGCACGCGGCTTCGATGGAAGGGCTAATCGCTGTCGGGCGCATGGCCGGCAAAGAAGTGCAGCCGTTCGATCGCCTGCGCTGCCCGAATGCCACTTATTGCGAGCCGCAGATTGGCTCGATCGGCTTGACCGAGAAGGCGGCGCGCGACGCGGGCATCAAGATCAAGACCGGCAAGTTTCCGTTCCTGGGCAACAGCAAAGCTTCGATCCTCGGGCATCACGACGGGTTCATCAAAGTAGTGGCCGAGGAAAAGTACGGCGAGATTCTGGGCGTGCATGCGATCGGGCCGCTGGCGACGGAAATTATCGCCGAGCCGGTAACGGCGATCAGCCTCGAAGCCACGCTCGACGACATGGCCGCGATCATTCACGCGCACCCGACCGTCTGGGAAGCCATGGGCGACGCCTTCAACGCCGTCCGCGGCCTGAGCATCAACGCGTAGCACGTAGAGGTTTGTGTAGCGCCGGTCCCGCATGCGGGACCGGCATCCGTCACTCGGATATGAATTCGCATCCACCAACATCTTCGAGCAGAGATTGCTGGCTCATTGACCTCGGGCTAATCGCCTACGCTCCGGCGTGCGAACTGCAGCAGCGCACTGTAGCTGCCCGCAAAACCGGCGCGATTCCCGACATCCTATTCCTCTGCGAGCATCCGCACGTCATCACTCTTGGCCGCAACGGCAAACCGGAAAATCTTCGCGCAAACAAGCGCGTGCTGCAGCAAATGAAAGTGGAGTTTCATCCCACCGATCGCGGCGGAGACATCACATATCACGGCCCGGGCCAAATCGTCGGCTACCCGATTCTCGATCTCACCGCGCATCGCCGCGACGTCCGCTGGTACGTGCAGCAGCTCGAAGAAATTATGATTCGCGCCACACGGGACTTCGGAATTGAAGCGCATCGCGTCGAAGGCCTTCACGGCATCTGGCTCGACACCGACTCCGTTCCCGAAAAGCTGGCTGCGCTCGGCGTTCATCTCAGCCGCTGGGTTACTTCGCACGGATTCGCCTACAACGTTTCTACCGATCTGCGCTATTTCGATTTGATTGTTCCCTGCGGCATCACGGATAAGTGCGCCACATCGCTCGAGCGCGCTCTCGGTCGCTCCGTCGACAATTCTGAAGTCGCCGCCGCATTAGCCCGCCAATTCGGCGAAGTCTTCGGTCGCAAAATTATTAATGTCTCGCGCGAGGAATTCGATGCAGTCCTATCGGCAAGCGCCCCAGCGGATCGCGCGCCGGAGGAAAGCGCAGTTGTTCATGGCTGAATTCGCACGATCATTAGATCGTAGGGGCGCCGGTCAATCGCTGTGCGATTGCGAAGCAGTCAATCGCTGTGCGATTGCGAAGCAAATCGACGCGCCCGCGGCTTACAATGGAGTCCGGAATGACCCCACCGATCGCAGCGGCCAAAACTAAACCTTCGGCCGCGCCGCCGCTCACGCGCGACACCTATCTCGGCCTTTATTACTACATGCGCTTGAACCGCGCGGTCGAAGACCAAATGGGCAAACTCTTCCGCCAAAATAAAATCGTCGGCGGCCTGTATTCCAGCCTGGGCCAGGAAGCCATTTCGGTGGGCACCGCCTACGCGCTCGAAAAGCGCGACTGGCTGGCGCCCATGATCCGCAACATCGGCGCGTTGCTGGTGAAGGGCGTGAAGCCGCGCGACATCTTCACGCAGCACATGGCCAAATACACTTCGCCGACGCTCGGGAAAGACGGCACCAGCCACTTCGGCGACCTGAAAGATCTGCACATCGTCTCGCCCATTTCCATGCTTGGCGATTTGATCCCGGTGATGACAGGCGTGGCTATGGCCGGGCGCTATCTTGGGCAGGACATCGTCACCATGACGTGGATTGGCGACGGCGGCAGCTCGACCGGCGCGTTTCACGAAGGATTGAACTTGGCCGCCGCTCAGCGCGCGTCGCTCGTGCTGATTCTCGAGAATAATCAATGGGCGTACTCGACGCCCGTTTCGAAGCAAGTCCCCGTTCGTGATCTCGCCGAACGCGGCCGCGCCTATGGCATCACCAGCGTCACCATCGACGGCAACGACGTAGTAGCCGTCTATCGCACCGCGAAAGCCGCCGTCGAGCAATGCCGCGCCGGCAACGGGCCAGTTTTGATCGAAGCGAAAACGCACCGCATGCGCGGCCACGCGCAGCATGATCCGGCGGAGTACGTGCCGAAGAAGATGCGCGAATACTGGGAGGCGCGCGATCCCATCGCGCGCTACGAAAAATTCCTCACCGAAAACAAAATCTGGGACGCCGCGGCCAAAAAAGAAATCGAAGCGCGCATCGAAAAATCGCTGACCGACGACCGCGAGTTCGCCGAGAATTCGCCGATGCCGCCGCCTGAATTGGCCGAGCAAGGCGTCTATTGCGACGGCTGCCACACCATCGAAGCGGAATGGAATCGGCCGAAATCTGAAGTGATGCCGCCGAAGTCGAGCTTCGATACGACTGTGCAAGTGAAAGATTTCGGCGGCATCGATCAGGGCTTGAACGTCCCGACCGACACCGTCACTGAGACGCCTCCTCGAGCAGCGAAGCCCGCGCGATCCAGCGGCAACGGCGCAGGCGCCCGTTCGGCATCCAAATCAAAATCCGCGAAAGTGCCCGCGCGCAAAGGACGCCGCTGACATGGCTCCCGTCACCATGCTCGAAGCCATCCGCCAGGCCATCTTCGAAGAGATGGATCGGGATCCCGCGGTCATTTCCATGGGCGAAGACATTGGCGCGTACGGCGGCGCTTTCAAAGTCACCGAAGGGCTGCTCGCGCGTTTCGGACCCGAGCGCGTGATCGAAACGCCCATCAGCGAAACGGCCATCATCGGCGCGGCCTGCGGCATGAGCTATCTCGGCCTGCGGCCCATCGCCGAAATGCAATTCATCGATTTCATTGCCTGTTGCTTCAATCAGGTCACCAATTTCGTGGCTAAGGGGCACTATCTGTGGGGCGCGCCCGCGCCGATGGTGATTCGCGGCCCTTCGGGCGGCGGCGTGCACGGCGGGCCTTTTCATTCGGCGAATCCGGAAATGTATTTCGTGCATACGCCGGGATTGAAAATTATTTATCCCTCGATGCCTTATGACGCCAAGGGCCTGCTGAAATCCGCGGTGCGCGACAATAATCCCGTGCTGTTTTTCGAGCACAAATTCCTCTACCGCCGCATCAAGGAAGAATTGCCCGAAGGCGATTACACCGTGCCGATCGGCAAAGCCGTTACGCGCCGCGAAGGCCGCGATCTTACGATTCTCACGTACGCCGCGATGGCGCACACCTGCATCGACGCTGCGGCCGAGCTTGAAAAAGAGGGTATCGAAGCCGAAGTAATCGATCTGCGCACGCTGCTACCTCTCGACAAGGAAGCCATTCTCGCGTCGGTGAAAAAGACGAATAAGCTGCTCGTCGTTCACGAGGACACGCGCACCGGCGGCATTGCCGGTGAAATCGCTTCCATCGTTTGCGAAGGCGCGTTCGAAGATCTCGATGGGCCGATCCAGCGGGTCACGTCGCTTGATACGCCGGTCCCCTACGCGCCGACGCTCGAGGAGCATTTTCTGCCCAACGTCACCAAGGTAGTTGACGCCGCGCGCGAACTGGCTCGATATTAGAATTCTGAGGAGACGCAAATGTCCGTTGACGTCGTGATGCCGCAGATGGGCGAAAGTATTTTCGAAGGCACCATCACCAAGTGGCTCAAGAAGCCAGGCGAGAAAGTCGAGCGCGACGAGCCGCTCTTCGAAATTTCGACCGACAAAGTGGACGCGGAAATTCCTGCGCCCTCCGCCGGCGTGCTCAAAGAAATCAAAGTCGCCGAGGGACAGACTGTGCCGGTGCAGACCGTCGTCGCGGTGATCGATTCGAACGGCGCCGGTGCAGTGACTGCGGCGCCTGCTCCCGCCAAAGCCGAAGCGCCCAAGCCCGAGGCTGCGAAGTCCGCTCCCGCACCGGCAGCGAAGCCTGCGCCGACTCCTGCGGCAGCCAAAGCTGCACCCGCGCCTGCGGCTGCAAAAGCAGCGCCAGTCGCTGACGGGGATAAAGTACGTAGTTCCCCGCTCGTGCGCCGCCTCGCCAAGGAACACGAAATCGATTTGACGCAAGTGCCCGGCACAGGCGCCGGCGGCCGCGTCGCCAAGCGAGATATTCTCGGCGCGATCGATGGCGGCACGGCGCGCGCCGGGGCCGCGCCGTCTGCGGCTCCGTCTTCGGGCGCAGCGCGTCCTTCTTCACCGCCGCCGCCCGCTACGGGCGCGACGCAAGCGCACGCCGGGTTCGAATCCGCCGTGCCGCGCGAAAAAATGTACTTCGGGCATTACGAAGTCCAACCCATGTCGGTGATGCGCCAGCGCATCGCCGAGCACATGGTGCTGTCGAAGCGCGTCTCCGCGCACGTGTATTCGATCGACGAAGTGGACATGACAGCTATCGCCAAGCTGCGCAATTCCACCAAAGCGAAGTTCGAAGAGACTACCGGCACGAAGCTAACCTTCATGCCCTTCTTCGTGCGCGCCGCAGTGGAGGCGCTGCGCGCGTTTCCGACCGTCAATGCATCCGTCGATGGCACCAACATCATCCTCCACCGCGAATGCAACATCGGCATCGCCGTGGCGCTCGACTGGGGCCTGATCGTTCCGGTAATCAAGAATGCCGAAGAGAAAAATTTCCTGGGCCTGGCGCGCACCATGAACGATCTCGCCGAGCGCGCCCGCACGAAGAAATTGAAGCCCGAGGAAGTCGCCGAGGGTACTTTCTCGATCACCAACCCCGGCGTCTTTGGCGGCCTGATGGGCTTGCCGGTAATCAACCAGCCGAACGTGGCCATCCTGGGCCTGGGCACCATCGAAAAGCGCCCGGTGGTGATCGATGACGCGATTGCCATCCGCTCGATGGTCTATCTAACGCTGAGCTACGATCACCGCGTGGTGGATGGCGCCATCGCCCACCAATTCATGGGCAAGATCAAGCACACGCTGGAAAATTGGACTGAGAGCATTTTGTAGCGCCGCGGCTTCAGCCCGGCATCTTACGAGCGCGAGTAACGATATAGGGAATGAACTAGCGCGGCGCGAGTCCGATCATCACGCTTTGGTTCCGCGATGTGAGTCCGGGCACAGCCTCCGTTTTTGCCGAAGCGAGTGGTCGTCGGATGCCGGAGGGGACGCCGGCGCTACTTACGGAGCTTTTCATTCCCCGCACACGAAGCAAATCCGCTCGCTCCGTCAACTGGGGCACTCCACCCTGGAACGTCGCTTACCGCCCGCCGGCACGGCCGCTTCCAGGGTCCGTCGACATCGCCATTCTCGGCGGCGGCTTCACCGGGCTGGCTGCCGCCGCGCAATTTCGGCGGCTCGATCCCAAATTGTCCGTCGCCGTTTTCGAAGCCGGGCGCATCGGCCACGGCGCGAGCGGCCGCACGGGCGGCATCGTTCTCGGTGAAACCGCGGCGGGCGACAAGCCCGGCCTCGGCGACGTCCTGGCCGAGTTCCCCAAAATTCTCGACGCACTTCAAGTGCGCTGCGATCTCTCGCTCGGCGGCGCGTGGGAAATCGCGCGCAAAGAAGTTCTCACCGGTTCGCCCATCGCCTGGGAAGATTCCGGAACCTTGCACGTCGTGAAAAGGATTCCGGGCGGCTCGCTCGACCCAGGAAAAATGGTGGCAGGCCTCGCGCGCGCCGCTGTTCGCGCCGGCGCGCTGCTTTTCGAGAATCGCCGCGCGGAGAAAATCGCTTGGCAATCTCCCGCAGAAATCGCCTTCTCGCGCGGCGGGGTGCGTGGAGTTGTGCGCGCGCAGAAAATCTTGCTCGCAACGAATGCGCTGTCGCTCGATCTGGCGGGCTACGCGGAAGAACAAGCCACGCCACGCCTGACGCTCGCCGCACTCACGGCGCCAGTGCCCGAGAAAACGCTCGCCGCCATCGGCCTCGGCGAGCGCAAACCGTTCTACACCGTCGATTTCCCCTATCTGTGGGGCCGCGTGCGCCGCGACCGGTCGATTGTTTGGGGCGCGGGCCTGGTAGCCGCCCCCGGCTCGCGCGATCTCGAGCGCCTCGACATCGCCGCCGACGAGCCCGCCCGCGCCTTCGCCACGCTAGAGAATCGCGTCCGCCATCTGCATCCCGCACTGGCCAAAGCAAAATTCACGCACCGCTGGGGCGGGCCAATCCTCTTCCGCGAAAACTGGACGCCGGTCTTCGCCCATCATTCTGCAAGCAAAAACGCGATCGTGCTGGGCGCCTACGCCGGCCACGGCGTAGCCCTGTCGGTTTACCTAGGCACCTGGGCCGCCGAAGCGCTCCTCAGTCAGCGTGAATTACCCGCGTGGGGCGCGATTCAAAGCGGTGTGTCAAGAGACGGAGCATAGAGAAGGGGTACTGGAAATTGCAGAATCGAAGATCGCAAATTCGGCGGCCGCAGCGCTGGTCGATATCCCCTACCTCCTAAACCCTAATTCACCCTGACGCGCAATTCCTCGGCAAACTTCTCGATGCGGTTGAGCGGCACGACGGCGATCTGCTGCTCCTCGAAGAGGCGCGCGACGAATTGATGCCGCGGATTTTCCCGCGACGGCTCCATCTCGACCACTGCCGTGAATTCGGTGTGGGCCACGCGCGCGCTGATACATCCGGCGGTGTAGGCCAGCACCTTGGCTTGCGCCGGATCGCGGGCGATGGAAATGGCGTGCAAGAATCCGCGCGTGCCGTTGGTCCGGTAGCCGTAATCAATCCGCAGCGGATCGCCCGGCTGCGTGAACTCTTCAACCGGAATGCCTTTTTGCCAGGAGCTTTTGTCGAATAGCCGACGCCGCCGGAAGACGTCGCTCAATTTTGCGCGGACCCACGCGCGTGTATTCTCGAGCAAGCCCCCGCGCGCACCGCGCGGCGGCGAGACCTGCGCCTGGTAAAGCCGCTCGAGCTCGGCGTCGAAATCCTCGGCCAGCACGCCGCGCTGCGGACTGAACTGCACGGCATTCGATAGCGAATCCTCAAGGCGCCGCAAAAATTCTGCCGCGCCCGCGTTTCCATCCCCGGCGCCGCCGGCCCGTAGCCGTGCGTCGAAATCGAGAGCAAACGCCCGCAGTAAGTTCTCATCCGCCGCGGGATGTGGGCGCCGCACGCGCGCGAACTCGGCCGGCTCATCGATCAGGCGCGCCTCGCGGCGCACGTGTTCACGGAGTGCGCCGCCATCGGGCGGCGCGTCCTCGAGGAGCACGCCGATGTTCACCCACTCATCGCGCACCAGGTTCGGCGTATAGCGGATCACGCGATACACAAACTGCCGCAAATTCTCTTCAGCCATGATTTACCTCGCCACAAATTCCGCGGGCACGGCTTTGCTCCCGCTGATTTTCCCTAAATCCAAACTTCGCCGGCCTCGATGCTCCTCTCGCAATTCTCCTCAGCCATAGTTCTCCCCAGCCGGGGTCACGTCCAGTTGGGGAAGGGATTGCGAGAGGATTTCCAGGACGCGCGAATCAGTTCGGGCACCAGGCGCCGGCGCCGCTCGAGCTGGCCCAGCATGCTTTCGAGCGCATCGAGATCGCCTTCATACCACTCCGGCGGAATTTCCCCAGCCGCTTCGCCAATCGCGCCCTCGTCCAGTTTCTCGAGGCGCGCGATCCACGGCTCAAACGCGTCCATCCCGCGCACGCGCTCATACACCATGCCGCGCGCGTAAATCCCGCGCAGCGGCGCATCCGGAAAATTCCACTCTCCGGCGTTGAAGCAGAATCCGTGATCGATCATCGTCGCCGAATAGTTCTTCTGTCCCGCACCCTTGAGGAACACCGCCTGCCGCCCGTTGGTATTGCAAGTCCACTTGTCGAAAACGAGAATGCCGGCAAAGGCGTCGAGATTCGCGACCTCGCGCAACTGCTCGTCGGGAAGAAAATCGTAGACCGCCGTCGCTGCGGGATCGCCCGGAAAGCGCGAGCCGAATTGCAATCCCGCGAAGCAGGGTTCCCGTCCCCGCCCCAACTGGATCACCAGCTCGTCGGTGCGCTCGATCAGCCCGCGGCGGACTTCGATTGTTTCGGCCCCCGCCACGGGCAATCCCATGCGCGCCGCCAATCTCGAACCGAGCAATTCGTTCGCCAGGATCCTGCGCCCCTGCGGATTGTTCTGGAACTTCACCACGTAGTAGTTATCATCCGCGCAACGCATCAGGTGCGCCTGCGCCCCGCCCCGCATCCGCCGAATCTGCTCCACTGCCAGCGGCATTGCCGGGTATGCTAGCGAGCGTCTGCGCGTACGGCAAGCGAAACATGTTCCGTTCGGGAACGTAACGAAGTGAAACACTCCGGCAAGGCGCGCGGATGACTGGGCGGGCCATGGACCGAGGCGCGGCAATGAAACGGTGGTTCTTGTAGCGCCGGGCTTTTAGCCCGGCATCTTCGAGGCTCAGACTTCCCTGGCGTGCGGCGGATGTACCTGGCGCGGGTTCGAGATGTTTGGGGGGAAGGCTGCCGCCCTTAAAGGGCGGCGCTACAAACGGCGAACCACCTGCCGCCGCGGCACGGCCTACAAACGAAACCGCCGGAACACCGCGTCGAGCGGCGCTCCGGCGGCTGAAAAAGTCTCTTCCCTAGCGGCGCTTCTTGCCCTTCTTCTTCGCCGCCTTCTTCTTGGCGGTCTTTTTCTTGGCCTTTTTGACCGGCCGCTTCTTGGCCGCCTTCTTCTTCGCCGCCTTTTTGGCCTTCTTCGGCGTCGCACGCGGCGCCGGCTTTGGCCGAGGAGCCGGAGGCGCCGGCGCCCGGCTGGCAGGCGTGGCCGGTTCTTCCTCTACCACGATCTCTTCGACTTCCTCTTCGACCACCTCATCGTGCGGCCCGCCGAGCTCCGCTTCTTCTTCCTCTTCCTCGTAGCGGGGCAGATCCTCGGCGTCGTCGTCGTTCATTTTGGCTCGATACATTCCGTCCTCCCTCGGGGGCTACCGTCGCAGGCCGCGCTCCCAATTTCCTCGCGCTTAATTATCGGAGTCTCTTGTCTTTGTCAAGGCGCAAGGCGCACTAGCTTGGAGATTTTCGCAAGAAATCCGCAGATCGCGCGGCGGCGACAGTCCAGAGGCCGGGCGTAGACATTTGAAGAAGCCGGAGAACACTCTAAAGCTACTATTGCCAACAACTTAGGAGATGCTTGAGGGTGGAATCGGGCCGCTCAGTGAGAAGGCTGCACGGTCAGGACATCCCCGGCCTCAAGGGCCCGGCCGTTCAAAACCGGATTCGAATCCTTCAGCGCCTCGACGGTAGTGCCATACTGCCGCGCAATCGAATAGAGCGTCTCGCCCGGCTTCACGTGATGATGAATCTCTTCGCCCGCGGCATCGCCCGGCTGCGACACGCCCTGCACGTGCCCCGAACTCCCCGTTGTCGATGCCGCCGGCGTCTTGCTCTTCGGATGCGACGCCGGCGGACCGCCGCCGGCATATATCCGCAGCCGCGCGCCCTTCGGCGCAGAATTTCCGTGCAATCCATTCCAGCGCTTGAGATCTTCCACGGTCACCGAAAATTGTTCCGCGATTCCGTCGAGCGTATCGCCGCGATGCACGCGGTAATGCACCAATTTCAATTCCGTCACCGCCGCTGCAGGAATCGTCAAGCGGTCTCCGGTCTTGATCGCCGCAGCGGACTCGAGATGATTCACATCCACGACTGCCGAAGGAGTCACCTTGAAACTCTTGGCGATTCCCGCCAGCGTCTCGCCGTCGGTCACCTCGTGAATCCGCCAGCTCTTCCATTTGTCGGTTGGTATCGACGCAATCGCCGCCGAAAATTTCGCCGCCGTGCCCACGGGCAGCCGCAGCGTGAAGTCCGCATCATCGGGCGTCACCATGCGCAGCAATTCCGGATTCAGCAAGCGCAGGTCGTCGAGATCCGCTCCGGTAGCATCCGCCACCAGACGCAGATCAATCGGATGCCCCGGCTTCACAAACTCCATCACCGGCGCCTTATCGGGATCCACCTGCACGCCGTACAGCGGCGGGTCCTTGGCCACCAGCGCCAAAGCCAAAATAATCGGCACGTAATTTTTCGTCTGGTTCGGCAGCACGTTGCGCTTCTGCAATTCCCAGAAATCCGCGTAGCCGGTGCGCTCGACGGCCTTCGCGACATTCCCCGGACCCGAGTTGTAAGCCGCCATCACCAGATACCAATCGCCGAACATGCCGTACAAATCGCGCAAATGATGCGCCGCCGCCCGCGTGGCCAATTCCGGATCGGAGCGCTCATCGATCCACCAGCTGCGATCCAGTCCATATTCCTGCCCGCGAAACGGCATGAACTGCCAGATTCCGCGCGCCCCGGCCCGCGACACCGCCTGCGGCTGGAACGCCGACTCCGCCTGTGCCAGATAGATCAAATCCTGCGGCATGCCCTCTTCCTTCAGCACCCGCCGGATCATCTCGCGATAGCGCCCCGCGCGCCGCAAGCCCGTCTCGACTATCAACCGCCCGCGCTCGGTCTGGAAGAAGCTCAGATATTGCAGCACCGAATCGTTGACGCACAAAGGCATGTCGTGCGGGACCTTCATCAATTCGGCGATGGCCTTCTGCGCCAGACGCGGATCGCCCGAAGGCAGCGTCGTCAAATCGGCAATCTCGTCAATCGGCGCCGGCTCCGACATCCCCTCGGTGGTATTGTCGGCTTCGTCGGCTTCCGTATTATCGAGATCGTAGGAGCGCATGGTATCCACGATCTGGTCAAACAGCTCCGCGAGCTGCACATCGCTATCCACGGCGATGCCGCTCTCCTCGACCATATCCACCGCGCGGTTAAAAAGTTTGCGCGCCTCTTCGATATCGCCCGCCGCGTAATTCTTCTGCGCCGCGGTGTAATTCGCCTGCATCCGCGCGATCAAAATGTCCACGCGCGAGCGCCGGTCAATCAGGTTGTAAGCGCTGAAATTGGAGTGTTCGGGAAAAGGCAGGCCCTCGTTCGCAGTCTGCGTGGGCGCCGGCACAGGCGCCGCCGGCCGCACATGCACCGTATTCTTCGACGATTCGTCGCACCCGCCCAGCAGCAGCGCCACTGCCGCCGCCAACGCCATCGCCGCTTTCATACCCTCTCGCATCGGTCGCTCAAGCCCCGGGCATTAGCCCAATCGCAAATCCCGCCGAATCAGACATCCCGCACCAAACCGGAGCGCACTCGACTGCTCCGCAACACGCGGGGTATCGAAAATTCTATGTTTTCAAGGGAAGCCGGGTCAATGGCCCGCTCAAACAGGAGGGTGACTGAAAGGGGACACGAACTGGGTGCGCCGGATTCCCCATGCGCCGCCGTGCGCGTGGGGGTTTTGAGTCCAAATTATGAGACGGTTCCACCGCAGGCGCGATTTCAGCGCACCGAACCGCCTACGCGAGCGCCTGCCTCAAATCCTCAATCAAATCCACGGCATCCTCCAACCCCACCGACATCCTCACCGTCCCGGGCACCACTCCCGCGGTCTTCAATTCCTCGAGCGACATGCGGTAATGCGAGGTATAGATCGGCAGCACCACCAGCGATTCCACCCCGCCCAGACTCGCCGCCATCAAAAAGATCTTCACCCGGTCGCAAAACCGCCGCGCCGCCTTCACCCCGCCCTTCATATCAAACGCCATCATGGCCCCGAATCCGCGCATTTGCCGCTTCGCCAAGGCATGATCCGGGTGTGAAGGCAGCCCGGGATAATGCACGCGCGCCACTTTCGGATGCCTGGCCAAAAACTTGGCCACGGCCATCGCGGTCTCGCACTGCTTCGCGACCCGCACGCCCAGCGTCTTCATCCCGCGAATCAGCAGAAACGCGGCCCCCGGATCCATTGACCCGCCCAGATAAATGACGTTGCAGCGCACGCGCTCCATCCATTTGCGGCTGCCAGCCGCCGCGCCCGCGATGATGTCCGAATGCCCGCCGAGATATTTCGTGGCGCTGTGCACCACGATGTCGAATCCCATCTCAATCGGCTTCTGCAGTGCCGGCGATGCGAACGTATTGTCCACGATGGAAACCAGCCCGTGCTTGCGCGCAAACGCCGCGGCCTTCTCCAAATCCACCAGCCGCAAACTCGGATTCGTGGGCGTCTCCACGTAAAGCGCCTTCGTCGCCGGCCCCACCAGTTTCTCAATCCCCTCCAGGTCCGATTCGACGTGCCGCACGCTGATGCCAAATCGCGGAAACAAATCCCGGAACAACCGGTAGCTCCCGCCATAAACCTGGTGCGACGCGATTACCTCATCTCCCGATCGCAGCACCGCCAGCAGCGCGCTCGAAATCGCCGCCATCCCCGAAGCCGTCACCACCGCGGCTTCGGTCCCTTCGAGCGACGCAATCTTTTCCTCCGCAATCGTCAAGGTGGGATTGCCGTAGCGCGTGTAGATGTACGCCTTGTTCTTGCCCTCCGCCCAACCCTTCATCTGCGCCGTGCTGGCGAAAGTGAAGTTCGAGGTCCGCGAAATCGTAGTCCCCACCGCGGCATTCACGCCGTGATGCTCCTCCCCGGCGCGGATCGCCAAGGTAGAATCGCCCCACTGCTTCGTAGTTTTCTTTTTCATAGTTCAACCAGAATCCCCCGGCAAGCGCATTCGGAGCAAGAGCCAAATTGGAAACGCAGTAGAATGTATTATTGTAGGGGACGCAGCCAGATTCGGGCTTGGTCGGGTTTGTGGCTGCGGGCGCCGCGAGGAGAGCAGCATGTGGTTTCTGATGTTCGGCGGCTGGTATCCCGTGCGAATTATCGGCGCCCTGTGGGCCATTCTCGGCCTTTATTGGCTCGTGGCGGCGTTCGGCCGCAAGCGCGCCGAGAAACGCGAACCTCCGGGCGAGCGCTTGGTCCATATTTTTCTGATGCTCGGAGGTTTTGCGCTGATCTATTGGCCCGATCCGCGCTTCGGCGCGCTCAATCATCGCTTCCTTCCGCAAGCTCCCGCGATCGACATCGCCGGCGTCGCCCTTACTGCCGCGGGCGTCGCTTTCGCCATCTGGGCGCGCGTCCATCTCGGAAAATATTGGAGCGGCGACGTGACCATCCGCCAGGAGCACCGCCTCATTCGCACCGGGCCTTACAAATACGTTCGCCACCCGATCTACAGCGGCATGTTGCTGGCTCTGGTCGGCACAGTCCTGGCGATCGGAGAATGGCGCGCGGTTGTCGGCTTCGCGATAATTCTTCTGGGCTTCGTGAAAAAAGCCCGCAAGGAAGAATCCTTCTTGCAAACGCAGTTCGGCGCCGGCTTCGAAGAACACAAGCGCCTGACGGGCTTCTTCCTGCCACGCTTCACGTAATCCGCTCTGGACATCGCGTCATTGTTGTTATGAAATGGCGCGGCGCCGGGTGGGAGCCCCCGCATTCATGCGGGGGAAGGAGCGCTTCAGCGCTCCGGAAAAAGCCTCGACCCTGGCTTTGCGCTTTAGCGCTGGGATTGAAAAGTTTTGAGGCGGCCGCGAGCCGAAGAGGAGCACCTGTGGGCTACCTCGAAAATAATCTGGTCCCCGGCGAGAAGATCATCTACAAAACCGGCTACCACTGGATCGTAATGTTCTGGGCGATTGTCGTATCGCTGGTCCTCGACGCCGCAGGAATCGCCGCACTCGTTCGCGGCCTAACCGTCACGCACGACTCGCGTTCATCCACCGGTTTCGTAATCGCCGGAATCGCCGCGCTGGTCCTCTCCACGATCATTCTTGTGAACGGCATCGTCCGCCGCCGCTCCACCGAAGTAGCCGTTTCCAATAAACGCGTGCTCATCAAGACTGGCATCGTAGCCCGCAAGAGCATCGAAGTCCTGCTCAACAAAGTCGAAAGCATCGGCGTAGAAGAATCAGGCCTTGGCCGCGTCCTCGGCTACGGCACGGTAGTAGTGCGAGGCACCGGCGGCACCTTCGAAACGTTCGATAGAATCAGCCACCCAGACGAATTCCGCCGCCAAGTCCAAGCCCAAATCGGCACCTCCGAATAGCAATCGAGGATTACTTCAAAGCGGCAGCTTCGGCCTTCGCAGCGCGGAAAATGGGAATGTTGGGGTCGGCATCCTTCCACAGCGTCAGAAACGTCTGATATTCCTCGCGCGCCTTGGTGCGAGCGCCATCGGCTTCGCCGCCCTGCGCGCTTTGCGCTTCGAGCGCCTTCGCGCGCGCGATTCCGAGATGAGCAACCGTGCCGGTAGCTCCGTTCACCACCACGCCAGGGTGTTCGAGAATTTTCTGATACTCGGCGGCGGCTTCCCGGCCGTGTCCCTCGGCGCGATATACCTCACCTCGCAAATAAACCGCATTCAGCGAGGACAATATGAATCCGTTGCCCGCCACGGCGTATTCCATCGGGCGAACCACTTCGAGTTGCTCGAGCGCGTGAGCATTCTCCTTGCCGGTGAACGCGATTTGCGCGTTGATAGACGGCAGCCAAAAAGATTGCTCGGCGGTGTCTTGCGGAAAGCGCTTGCCGAGATCCTGGACCAAGGCACGCGCCCCGGACACGTCGCCCGCAAACGCGAGTGCAAATGCCGCCAATGACTCGGCATCGTGGCTTCCCGGCGCAAGTGCCAGCGCGGCCTCCGCCTGCTGCTTTGCCTCGGCAAGATTTCCGAAGAGCGCCTCGTTGTAGGCAGCGCCTGCCTGTATCAGCGCGGCAAGCTCCTTGTTGTCCGCGCGCACGGCCAATTCCACCGATCGCCGCGCCAATTCGCGCGACTTTTGCAAGCGGCCGAAATACGCCTCCGTCGCCGACTCCACGCCGAGGATTTCGTATTCGACTTCCGGATGGTGGTCGAACCAGGCGACCTGCTCGGCCATCAGCTTCGTGTCGTTTTTCAGAAAAGCCACGTCGTAGAAATAGACGCGCAGGGGATCGTCGTCCAGTTTTCGCGCAATGGCATTTTGGATTTCCTTCTGCGCGTCGTCCAAGCGTCCCAGGACGAGGTAAGCCTGCGTGGTGTTCTCGATGGCGATGATGTCTTCGGGAGACAGGCGTTCGGCTTCGAGGCTCGCTGTGAGCGCTTTCTCATCTTCGCCGAGACCAAAATACGCGCTCGCCAAATCGATGAATCCCACCGGGTCTCGCGGAAAGTTTGTCGTCCATTCCTGAAAGGTCGCCATCGCCTTTGAATAGTCGCCGACCGCAACGTTGTAGTAGAGCCCGGTGATGTGCAGCTTTTCGCGTTCACTGGCGTGTTCGCGCAGTTCGTAGGCCTTGGTGAGATACTCCCGTGCGCGAGCCGGCTGGCCCAGATTGCTGTACATCACGCCCAGCCCGGTATAGGCGCTGGCGAAATTCGGATCGAGTTCTGTGGCTTTCTGATAGTAGGGCAACGCCGCTCCGGAACCTTGCTCGAAGGCCGTCTTGTTCGCGAGGCTGTAGGCCTTCAGCGCATCGAGCGACGTGGTGGTGGCCTGCTCGAGCGGCACATCGAATTTCTGCACCGAGGCGAGCGACTCGCCCAGTTCGCCGCGCAGCTTCGTGGCCGCTTCGCCGAGCGAATCGAGGACTTTCTCCTTCCCCGTCGCGGTCACCTGCTCTTGCGCCAGGACTTCACCGCTGGCGCAGTTCACTGCTTTGAGACCGATCACGTACTGGCTGCCGAGACCGGCGATCGAGCCGGCGATGAAGGCCTTGCTCGTGGCGCGCTCGCAGACTTCGCGGGTTACGTCTGGAGTGAGTGGCGTGTTGGCCGGCCGCGTCATGAGCGCGAGTATTCCGCGCACCTTTTCGTCGCTCAGCACGTTGAGAAATGGCGATTGGCGCAGCGAAACACTGAGCGCTTGCTTCAAAGTGTCGTCGAAGACGGGATCGCCGGTGGAATTCGCGAAGTCGGCGATCACGACAGTGTCCTTGTCCGTGAGCGGTTTGCTGCTGCCGCGTCCTTTGAACCACCAAATACCTGCGGCGATCGCTGCGAGAGCGACGGCAGCAATGGCAATCTTCGCTGTGGTGCTGAGGGCGCCGCGTTTTGCACTTTCGCGTGCTTCGTCCGCGATGGCCGTCGCGCTCTTCGTTTTGCCGGAGCCGCCCGCCGCAGTCGAAGCCTTGCCGCCTGAACTGCCTGAGGATTGCATCGCGACGCGGCTCGTATCCGTATCGCGCTTGAGGCGCTGCAAATCGGCGCGCAGGTCGGCGGCGTGCTGATAGCGCAGTGCCGGCTCTTTCTCGAGCGACTTGCTGATGATTTCTTCGAGCTTCAGAGGCACCTTTGCATTCAGCTCTGTCGGCGCGGCCGGCGCGCGATTCAGGATGCCGTCGAAGATTTCCGCCGAGGTATTTCCGCCGAACGCCACTTTGCCCGTGGACATTTCGTAGAGCACCACGCCGAAGCTGAAAAGATCGGAGCGCGCATCGAGCGCGCGGCCGCGCGCCTGCTCGGGCGACATGTAAGCGATCGTGCCGATGGCCGTGCCGGGGCTGGTGAGATGCTCTTCGCTGAGCATCACGGCATCGGCGGTGGCGCTGACATCCGCAGCGGCGCGATCCGGCTCAACCGTTTTGGCCAGGCCGAAATCGAGAATCTTGGATTGGCCGCGGGCGGTGATGAAGATATTCGCGGGCTTGATGTCGCGGTGAACGATGCCTTTGGAGTGCGCGGCATCGAGCGCGTCGGCGATCTGAATGGCAATGTTCAGCGTCTCGTCGAGCGGAACCGGCTTGCCCGAAATGCGGTGCTTGAGTGTTTCGCCTTCGAGCAGCTCCATGGCGATGACGGGCTGGCCGAGGTGTTCCGTGATTTCGTAAATTGTGCAGATGTTCGGATGATTCAGCGCGGAGGCGGCGCGCGCTTCACGGCGGAAACGCTCGAGGGCGCTCGAATCGCGCGTGACTTCCGCGGGCAGGAATTTCAGGGCGACGAAGCGGCCGAGATTGGTGTCTTCGGCTTTGTAGACGACGCCCATTCCGCCGCCGCCGAGTTTTTCGACGATGCGGAAATGAGAAATGATTTGACCGGAAGCGCGATCGGATTCTGACATCGGCGGGCTATGTTAGGTTGCGAGCGCGAGCAAGTCAACGCGGCTGCGCAGAGACCGTCGAAGAAAATGCAGATCCCTCACCCCTAAAGGGGATTCGGGATGACAACATAAGAAAAGGCTACGCGGAGGCGGCGTCGCCTTCTTCTTCGTGGTGCGGCTTGTGCGCGGCGATTACCTTCTCGGCGATTTCGCCGGGCACGAAATCGTAGTGCGAAAACTCCATCGTGTAACTGCCGCGGCCCTGGGTCATCGACGTAAGTTCATTCGCGTAGCTCAGCATTTCGGCGAAGGGCACCTGCGCCTTGATGATGACGTTCGATGCGCGCGACTCGCTGCCGCTGATGCGGCCGCGCCGCGAGCTGAGATTGCCCATCAGATCGCCCGAGTAAATATCGGGCGCGTAGACTTCGACGTTCATGATGGGCTCGAGCAACGCCGGGCGGGCCTGTTTCATACATTCTTTGAAGGCGAGCGAGCCGGCAATTTTGAACGCCATGTCGGAGGAATCGACGTCGTGATATTTCCCGTCGTAGAGGCTGGCGCGAAAATCCACGACCGGAAATCCGGCGAGGAAGCCGCGCTCGGCGGAATCGCGGATGCCCTTCTCGACCGAGGGAATCCAGTTCTTGGGAATCGCGCCGCCGAAAATGTCGTCCACGAATTCGACTCCGGCGCCGCGCGTGAGCGGCTCCATCTTGATGCGGCAGACGCCGAACTGGCCGTGGCCGCCGGTCTGCTTCTTGTGTTTGCCTTCGGCGTCGGCTTTGCCGCGAATGGTTTCGCGGTACGGAACCTTGGGCGGCTTCAGAGTCAGCTCGACGTGATAGCGCTTGCGCAGCTTGGCGACGACCACTTCGATGTGTTGCTGGCCCGAGCCGGAGAGAAGGAATTCCTTGGTTTGCGGATCGCGGCTGAAGCGCAGCGCGGGATCTTCTTCGAGAATTCTGTGAATCGCCGTGCCGATTTTGTCTTCATCGGCGCGCGTTTTCGGCTCGATGGCGAAAGTGATGAGCGGCTCAGGCAGCCGCGCGGGAGGATAAAAAATTGTGCCGTTTTTATCGCCGAGCGTGTCGGCGGTGAGCGTATCTTTCAGTTTGGCGACGGCACCGATGTCGCCGGCTTGCAGGTCGTTGACGGCGGTGGCCGTCTTGCCTTGCATCACTTGCACGTGCTGCAGGCGCTCCTCGGTGCTGCGATTGTAGTTCGAGAGATGCGCGTCGTTTTTGAGAACGCCGGACATGACCTTGAAATAGGAGATGCGACCGGCGAAGGGATCGGCGAGAGTCTTGAAGACGAAGATTGAGCACGGCTCGTTGGCAGCGATTTTGCGATCGACGGTGTCGCCTTTGTGATCGGCTTGCTTGTGGCCGGTGAAAACTTTGCGTGCTGCGGGCGACGGGAAAATATCGGCGATGAAAATCAAAATAGCGTCGCTGCCGATGCTGTGGAGCGCCGAGCTGAGCATGACGGGCAGGATGCGCTTGGCGATTACGGCTTCGCGCAGGCCTTTCTTCAGATCCGGGATGGGCAGCGTGCCTTCGTCGAAAAATTCCTGCATCAGCGCGTCGTCGCCTTCGGCGACCATTTCGACGAGCGCTTCATGCGCGGCCTTGGCTTCTTCGGCCATCTCGGCGGGAATTTCGCCGACCTTGCCTTTGCCGTCGCCATCGGGCGTGTAGGTGAGCGCTTGCATGGTGATGAGATCAATCACGCCTTTGAAACTTTTCTCCTGGCCGATGGGCAATTGAATCGGCACGACGCCGCGGCCGAAAACATCCTGGAGCGATTTCATGGAGCGCTCGAAGCTGGCTAGCTCGCGATCCATCCAGTTGAGGACGAAGGCGCGTGGGATGTCGTATTCGGTGGCGAAATCCCAAACTTTTTCGGTGACCACTTGAACGCCGGCAGCCGCGTCCACGAGGATGAGTGCGGCGTCGGCGGCGATGAGGGAGGCTTTTGTTTCGTTGACGAAAGTGCTGTAGCCCGGAGTATCGAGGAGATTGATTTTGATCTTATCGGCGGCGCCGGGGGCCTGCCATTCGGCGAAGGCGACGGCGGTCTGAATGGATATTTTTCTGGCGATCTCCTCTTCGTCCCAGTCGGTGACGGTTGAGCCTTCGTTGACTTTGCCGAAGCGCGGCGTCATGCCCGCAGTGAAAAGCAACGACGATACGAGCTGCGTCTTCCCCGTATCGCCGTGGCCTACAATGCCAACGTTACGAATCGCATCGGTGGTGTAAGTTTTCACGATTGACCTCGATTGACTGATGGCGGGAGGAGTTGCTCCGCCTCAGTAGATGGTGCGGACCAGACATGCCAGCGTGCCCCACGGGAAAGCCGGGATGCTAACACACGGCGCGGCGCGGGTACAACTTCGTCGCAGGCCAATTCCCGTTGATGAAGAGGTAAAAACGGGATTTGAAAAAAGGCGTGTTTTGTATCGATTAGAAGTAGGCTCGGTCTTTTATTTTCAATGGGTTGCAGCGATTTCTAATAATTTCGTGTATCGATTAGAAATTGGCCCCCTGTGGAAGTCCCGAGCGCCTGTGGTGCCTCCTTTCGCCGGTTTGTGTTGCTACCGCCATCGTTGCCCTGTCAAATTAACGGGGCATATCGGGCGAGTCAATGGAACTATGGATACATTTTGGGGGTGGTACGAGGTGCGGAGGTGCGCCTCCGCGAACGGGCAAAACTCAGGGTTTACCCTACTGCAAGAACTCGGCGCTGGAGAGCACATCGGATATTAGCTGCCGGCCCTGAATGTGCGAATGCACTCCGCCGGTCACCAGCACCATGTTGCCGGGGAGCAACGTCGCCGTGTGACTTGAGCGGCTGGATTGCATGTCTGCGGCGGGCGAGAAAGAGCCGGTGGAAGGGTCGAAAAGCTCGGTGGTGGAGGTGGAGACCGGGAAGAACGTGATGCAGTTGATACCGCAATTGGCGAGGGTGAGTGTAGCGCCGCCCGCTATTCGTACGGTGCCGTCAGCGAGCAGCGTGGCGGTGTGGAACACGCGCTCGGTGGCCATGCTGCCCGTCGGGGTGAAAGTCCCGCTCATGGGGGCGAAGAGCTCGGCTGAAGAGAAGGTATCGCCATTGAGGTCCGCGCCTCCGGTGACGAGGACGGTGCCGTCGTTGAGAAGTGTGGCGGTATGGCTGAAACGGGCGGTGCTGAGACTGCCTGTTAGAGTAAAGGTGCCGTTGGCGGGGTCGAAAAGCTCGGCGGAGGAGAGGGCGTTTCCGTTGGAATCAACACCCCCGGCCACGAGCACTTCGCCACTTTGGAGCAAAGTTGAGGTGTGCGCGCCGCGCGCGACATTCATGTCGCTGACTGCAGTGAAGGTGCCGTTGGCGGGATCGAACAACTCAGCAGAGGCGAGAGATTGCAGATTGGAATCTTGTCCTCCGGTTACGAGCACTTTGCCGCTCTGGAGCAGCGTCGCAGCGTGATGGGTGCGTGCGAGATTCATGATGCCGGTGGAGGTGAATGTGCCGGTTGCGGGATCGAAGAGTTCTGCTGACGCGAGGGAGTTGCCTCCGGGATCGATTCCACCGGCAACGAGGACGTTGCCAGTGTCCAACGGGACGGCGGTGTGATCGGCGCGCGCGGTGGCCATGCTGCCGGTGGACGAGAATGTGGAAGTAGCGGGATTGAAGAGCTCTGCTGTGGCGAGAATGCTTTCGTTGTGCTCCACGCCTCCTGCAACCAGCACATTTCCGGTGGTCAATAGGGTCGCTGTGTGCCGAGTTCGCGGAGATTCCATGTTGATGCTCTGCGGTGGGCTGGAAATTTGAATGGTGCAATCAAAAGGCGTGGCTTTTTGCCCGGTTGAATCCTCGACTTCGACAGTAATGGGAAACGAACCTGAGGTGCCCGGTGTGCCGGAAAGGGCTCCGGCGGGGCTAAAAGTCATGTTGGCAGGGAGGGCGCCGTTCTCGCTCCAGGTGAGTGGAGGAACGCCGCCGGTGGCTGTGAAAGTGAAATTGGGATACACCGTGCCCTCGGTGCCATCAGGGGGTTGCGCGTTGGAGATAACCAGAGGCTGGGGCGGGGGGTTGTTTGAGCCACCGCCTGAGCTGCCGCTGCAGGCGGTGAGGGCGAAGGCGACTGCGAACCCCATTACGGAAAGGCCGACGGCTCGGAAGCGCTTCATGGCCACTCCTGACGAAGGAAGACGATTGATGGTACGCCCCGGGGCGATGGTGCACCGGGCGGCAAGTAGGCGCAATGCAAAGCGTGTCAAAATTGGGTCATCTGTGATTCACGATTGGATGTGATTCTCGGGCGAAGATTTGCGGGGACGGCGGGCTCGGTGCGGCGATTGCTTCGAAACTGCGGAGCAAGTGAGCGGGGTCCGTACGAGGGCAAAATGCAGAGGCCGAGCCATATGGCTGACATTTTCGCGGGGGTTACGCCCGCGGGCGGAGCGAGCCCCGCCCCTACGAAATCAAAATGCGGAGGCGGAATACGCAGATTCCTCACCCTATGAGGGGTTGGATGACGACGATTCGACTTTTTCTGCAGCCTGTAAGGGCGGGCGGTGACAGAGCTAGCTGATTTCTGAAACTTGAGCAGGCCGGCGAAAATCCCCACGCGCAACACCGGCGCACGGGGCACGCGGGGCTTCGCTCGGGACACGTGAGAGTTGTAGCGTGGTAGAATCCTGGCAAATTTGAGGTGTGGTGTGGGTCCGTCCGAAATTTCCTTCAGGGTGGCGCGATTCGAAAGCTTCGAGCTTGATCTTCGTGCGGGTGAACTCCGTCGCAACGGGGACGCTGCTGTGGGTCTGGCCGAGCAGCCCTTTCGAATTCTGGCGATGCTGGTGGAACGCCCGGGGGAACTGGTGACGCTGGAGGAAATTCGAAAGGCGCTATGGCCGAACGGGACGGTGGTGGAGTTCGAGCATAGCATAAGCGCGGCGATCAACCGGCTGCGGCTGGTGCTGGGAGACTCGGCGGAGGAACCGCGGTACATCGAGACTTTGGCGCGGCGGGGCTATCGCTTGAAAGTGAAGGTCGTATGGGTGGATGGGGCGGGCGAGCGAGTGGAGGCGGCAAAGATCGCCGGCGGCACGGGGACCCAAACGCCGATTGATCGAGGGCTGATCGGGAAGAAAGTGTCGCATTACCGGGTGCTGGAGATACTGGGCGGCGGCGGGATGGGAGTGGTGTACAAGGCGGAGGATTTGCGGCTGGGGCGGCGCGTGGCGCTGAAGTTTTTGCCCGAGGAGCTGGCGAGCGACCCGGCGGCGCTGCGGCGATTCGAGCGCGAGGCTCGTGCGGCATCGGCGCTGAGCCACCCCAACATTTGCACGATTTATGAGGTGGAAGAGCACGATAAGAATCCGTTCATAGTGATGGAGTTTCTGGAGGGTGAAACGCTGCGGGAAGTGATCGCGCGGCAGGCGCAGCGGAAATCGGCGCTGGAAATTGAAAAGCTGATCGAATTGGCGATTCAAGTGAGCGATGGGTTGGACGCGGCGCATGGCCGCGGAATTGTTCATCGCGATATCAAACCGGCGAACATTTTCGTGACGTCGTATAGGTCAGGGTTTGCAAGTACAAACCCTGAAACCCAGCGCGGGCAGGCCAGGATTTTGGATTTTGGGCTGGCGAAGCTGAGCCCGGCGGAGACGCCCGGCGGTGTAGGCGCGGAGGAACAGCGCGATGACGGCGCCGATCATGGAATGGCGCGCGAGGGGGCGGTATTCGCGACATCGGATCCGTTCGTGAGCCGTACGGGAGTGGCGATCGGGACGGCGGGATATATGTCGCCGGAGCAAGTCCGGGGAGAGAAGCTGGACGCGCGGACGGATTTATTTTCGTTCGGGCTGGTGATTTATGAAATGGCGACGGGGCAGCGGGCATTCAGCGGGGAGACGGCGGCAGTGCTGCATGAGGCGATCGTTGAGCGCCTGCCTACGCCGGCGCGAGAGCTGAATCCTCAGATACCCGCGAAACTGGAAAGGATTATCGGGAAGGCGCTCGAGAAGGATCGCGAAGCGCGGTATCAGTCCGCGGCGGAAATGCGCGCCGAGCTGAAGAGTTTGCAGCGGGAGAGAGAGTCGAGGCTCGGGCCGCGGAAGTGGATCGTGGCTGCGGGAATAGGTGCGGCGGTGATTGTGGCGAGCGCAATTTTGTGGTGGGCCAAAATGCGGCCGGCCGCCGGCCCGCCTGCGCCGGAGCTGACACTTCGGCAGCTCACCATGAATTCTTTCGAGAACCGCGTGACGAGCGGAGCGATATCGCCGGATGGCCGCTACCTGGCGTACACGGATATGAAGGGGATGTACGTCAAGGTGAATGGAACAGGCGAGACTCGAGTGGTCTCTCCGCCGCAGGAATTCAAGGAGCAGAAAGCCGGATGGGAGTGCGTGGCGTGGTTTGCGGACAGCAGTGCGTTCATCGTCAATGCGCACCGGTCGGGACCAGAATCGAGGCGGTGGAATTCCGAAGAGAGCAGCATTTGGAGGGTATCGGTGCTGAGCGGCGCGCCGCGAAAGATCCGGGACGCTGCGGTTGCGTATTCTGTATCGCGGGATGGCTCCCGGATTGGATTCGGAACGAATCGAGGAAAGTTTGGGGAGCGTGAAATCTGGTTGATGGGGCCGGATGGAGGCGGGGCGCGAAAACTGTTTGAGACGGACGAGGAAGGCGCGATTTTCGGATTGAGCTGGTCGGGAGACGGGAAACGAGTGATGTACAGAACGACGGGGCCTTCGGGCGATACGTTGGTGAGCCGCGGTCTGGAAGGCGGCGCCCCGGCGATGGTACTGAGTACGGATGAGATGAAGCGCGTGAACGATTATTTCTGGCTGGCCGATGGACGGTTGCTTTATTCGGTGGCGGAGCCCGAGTCTTTTTCTGGGAGCCATTGCAACTTTTGGGAGATGCGGGTTGATGCGCGCTCGGGCACGCCGGTCGAAAAACCAAAGCAGGTCACGAATTGGTCCGGGTTCTGCATGAGCCGGATGAGCGAGACATCGGACGGCAAGGGAGTCGCGTTTTTGAAGTGGAGCGGAAAGATGACTTCGTATTTGGCGGAATTGTAGGGAGGCGGGGCGCGCATCGTTAGGCCGAAGCATTTTCCTACGAGTGAGAGCTCGGAAGGTGTGGTGGACTGGACCCCGGACAGCGAAACGGTCTTTTTTGTTTCCAATCGTAACGGTCGCTTTGGGATTTTCAGGCAGGGCCTTGATGAGGACATCGCGGAAGCTGTGGTGACCGAGGGATATGGCCGGAACCCGCGCGTCACGGCGGACGGAACAGAGATTCTTTATCTTGGAGTTGGGCCGGCAGGGCAGTGGCCCGCGAGAGGACCAGAGCCGGTGATGCGAGTTTCGATCAACGGAGGAGCATCGCAGCAGTTATTTGTTGCGCGCCCGTACAGCATGATCGGTTGCGCGAAATCCGCCTCGGGCGTCTGCGTAATTGGCGAGCCGGGGAAGGATGGGAAGGAACTGCATGTGAGCGTCATCGATCCGCAACGCGGACGGGGAGCTGAACTCTTTCAGTTCGAGTTGGTTGCGAACGACGATGATTGGTGGATGGACATTTCACCGGATGGCAAGCGCATCGCCGCGACACGGACGCTGGCTGGGCCGATCTACATTCTATCGATGGAGGGAAAAATTCTCGGGCGGGGGGAAGTGAAGGGTTGGAGCCGGGTGAAGTCGTTCGTGTGGGCGGCGGATGAAAAGGGTTTTTATGTTGTGGCCGGCATCCGCAACGGGAGTGAAGTGTTGCACGTGGATCTTCAGGGCCATGCGCATGAGCTTTGGGAAGACACTGGAACTTCCGGCGAGGCGCTCGCGTATCCATCTCCGGATGGGCGTCATCTGGCGTTCAGCAGTTGGGCTAAGAACGGAAACATGTGGATGATGGAGGATTTTTGAGGGAGCTGCTCGGATGCGCTGGCGCTTGCGGCGCGCGGGCTTATTCGTAGCGGAGGGCGATTACTGGGTCTACGCGCATGGCGCGGCGGGCTGGGATGTAGCCGGCTGCGGCTGCTACGGCGGCTAGAGCGAAGGCTACGGCTGTTAGCGTGGCTGGGTCGTAGGTAGAGACGTTGAAGAGCAGATGGGCTACCAGGTGAGAGGCTGCCAGGGCGCAGGGTATGCCTAGAGCGAGGCCTGCGAGCGTCAGGCTGAGCGTTTCGCGCAGGACCATGCGGAGAATCGCGGCGCGAGAGGCGCCTAGCGCCATGCGGATGCCGATTTCGTTCCTGCGGCAGGCTACCGAGTAAGAAATTACACCGAAGATTCCCGTCGCGGCGAGTGCCAACGCCATCGCGGCAAACAGGCTGAGCAAATAGGTGCGGAACCTGGGTTGCGCGGCGGAAGCGTCGATCAGTTCGGGCATCAGCGAGACGTCGGTGACGGGCAGATCCTTATCTATTTTGCGGACTACCTGGCGGAACGCGGCGGCAACGCTCGCCGGGCTCAGGGTGCTTTTTACTACGAAATTGGCGCCCCAGAACGGGGATTGCGCGTAGGGCACGTACATCTCGGGGCCGGGAGTTTGGCCCAGCGAAACGTCGCGCACATCACCGACGATGCCGACGATTTCGCGCGGAGCGCCGGTATCCGGGGGAAGACCGAATGCGAGCCATTTTCCGAGAGGATCTTGATTCGGAAAATAGAGGCGCGCCATGGATTCGCTGATGAGCATGACGCGGGGCGCGCCGAGGATATCGCGCTGATTGAAGTCGCGGCCAGCGAGCAGCGGAATTCCCATCACACGAAAATAATCCGGGCTGACGGAAACATAGTCTGCCGTCCTGGATGCGGCGGCGGACGACGGCGGCTCGCCGACGATATCGAATCCCAGATTGACCTGGCCGTCGGAGATCGGCCGGGGAACAACGATGGCGGAATCCTGCATTCCGGGCTGAGCCTGGATGCGCGCGAGCAATTCATTGGCGAAAGCGGACCACTGCTGGGCCGTGGAATACTGATAGCGAGGCAGTGAGACATCGGCCTGGACGATATTACGGGCGTCAAATCCGGGATTGACGGACATAAGCTTGGCGAAGCTGCGCAGGAGCAGCCCGGCAGCTACCAGCAGAACCATCGCGAGGGCGATTTCCGCTGCGGCGAGAAAACTGCGGGCGCGGCGGCGGGTGCGGCTTTCGCCCGCGCGGCCGCCACCTTCGCGAAGGCTGGACTGCAAATCGGAATTTGCGGCGAACAGGGCCGGGGCCAAACCGAAGGCGCAGCTTGCGAGGAGGGAAAGAAGTAGAGCAAAAGTTAAGACAGAATTATCAACGCGGATGGCGTTCACTTGCGGGAGGCTCTGCGGCAGGAAGGAGCTGAGGGCGTGGACGCCCCAGTAAGCTAGGACGATTCCTGGAGCGCCGCCCAGCAGGCCGAGGACCGCGGTCTCGCTGAGTAACTGGCGAATGATGCGGGCGCGTCCGGCACCGAGCGCTGAGCGAACTGCGATCTCGCGCGCGCGAGAAGTCGCACGGGTGAGAAGCAGGTTGGCGATATTGGCGCAGGCGATCAGGAGCACGAGGCCGACGGCGCCTAGAAGCACGAAGAGCGGAGACTTCATCTTTCCGACGATCATCTCTTGCAGAGGAGACATGCCGGCCACCCAGCCGGAGTTTTCTTCCGGAAACTCCTTGGCGAGGCTCGCGGCGATGGCATCGAGTTCCGCCTGGGCTTGCGTGATGGAAACGCCCGGCTTCAGACGGCCGGTGACTTGCAGCCAATGCCCGGCCCTGCGATCCATGAAGCTGCCGAAGAGCGGGTCTTGGACGAGGGGAATCCAGAGTTGCTCGGTATCGGTGATGCGCGGATAGCGAAACGACGCGGGCAGGATCCCGATTACGGTGAAGGCGCGCTTGTCGAGGTTGATGGAGCTGCCGATTATATTTGGATCTGCTCCCAGGGAGTTGCGCCAGAGATTTTCGCCGAGGACGACTACGGCTGGGGCGCCGGGTTTGCCGTCATCGGAAGAAAAAATGCGCCCGGCGAGAGGCGTGGCGGCGAAGAGGGAGAGGAGCTCCGGAGTGATGACCGAAGTGTTCACGACGGTGGGCTCGCCGCGGCCGGTGAGTGTTAATTGGTGTTGCTGGCTTCCGGCTACTTCGGTGAAAACGTGATTCTGCTCGCGTAATTCTGCAAAGTTGAGATACGACCAGCTGGTCTTCGCGGTTTTTTCTTGCGATTGCATCTCATAGACGTTGAAGAGCTGCTCCGAGTTTGCGTAGGGTAGCGGCTTCAAGAGCACGGCGTAAACGACGCTGAAGATGGCGGTGTTGGCGCCGATGCCGAGAGCGAGCGTGAGGACCGCGACTGCGGTGAAGCCGGGATTTTTGCGGAGCATGCGCAGTGCGAAGCGGGCGTCCTGCAGGAATGTTTCGAGGATGGGCAGCCCGTGGAGTTCGCGGTTGGTTTCCTGGAGTTGCGTGAGGCCGCCCAGGCGGATGCGGGCGGCGCGGCGGGCTTGTTCGGGGGCCATGCCGCGGCGGATGTTTTCGTCGGTGAGCATGTCGAGATGGACGTCGAGTTCGTGAGCGAAGTCTTGATCCACGTGGTGAGGAGAAAGCCACGCGCGGGTGCGGGAAGTGAGGGCTCGAAGCCAGGCGAGCATGGCGTTAGCCTCGCTCCGCGATGCGCAGGACGCGGCCGATTACGCCGGAAATGCGCTGCCAATTTTGCGCTTCGGTGTTGAGCTGCTTACGGCCGGATTTGGTGAGGGAATAAAATTTGGCTTTTCTGTTGTTGTCGGAGGTGCCCCAGGCGCCGGAGATCCAGCCTTTGTGCATGAGGCGCACGAGAGAGGCGTAAATTGTGCCTTGGTTGATTTGCAGGGCGTCGTCGCTGATTTGTTCGATGCGGCGGGCGATGCCGTAGCCGTGCAGCGGGCCCATGGCGTCGAGAGTTTTCAAGACCATCAGATCGAGAGTGCCCTGCAGGATTTCGGATTTTCCGGCGGCCATGCGGCCTCCTGTGGCGTGTCCACATGAGTATGGCGAAAGACCTGTGGGATGTCAACAGGGGAAACGCATATTGGCCAGACTGTACTGAATTGTTGCCGCGTATGAGTGATAGTCTGGCGTTCGGTTTCGTTCGGGGCCGAACACTGGGAGGGTCTGAAGACCCTCCCCTACGAAGATTGGGAATTGCGTCGTCTTAGGGGACCCCGGAGGTCGTGCGTGTCAAGGTAACGCTTTGTGGGCTCGGCATGGCTGAGTCAGAAACGGCAAGAGAACCCGTGAATTTCTCTTCCTTCTGGTCCCTGCGCGCGGGTCCGTCGAAGCTGAGCGTAATGGCGCAAGACTGGTGTGGTTTGAGAGTGCCAGGGCAGTTGTTCGTCTGAGAAAAGTAAGAACCGGTAACGCTGATCCGGTGCACGGTTAGCGTCGTCGCCCCTGAGTTCGTAAGAGTCGCCTTCTGCGGAGGCGTGCAACCGCCGCCGACCAAGCGATCCACACAGGAAAAGTACATGCTGCCGGGTTTGAGCGTCGCCGTTGTCGCTGCGGGGGCGAATGTGCTGAGAGAGATGCTCTGATTTTGCGGCATACCGTTACGAAGATGGCGGGCCGCCATTAACAGTCTAAATCGAGTCATCATTTGGGCCGTGGACAACGTATTACGGCCCGGCGCCGCTGCCGGCACCTGGACAAACTGCGACGGCTGAATTTCAACCGTGTTCTCCGCATCTACCGAACTGTAGTCGCAGCCTGCGACCCCGGGATGATTCTCGTCGCAGGGGAGCAGCAGGAAAGCATGCTCGTTGCCGCTGGAGTCTACTCCAATTCCGGCAATCTCACCGCGATCGTTGATCGCGTTGGCGGATTGCAGCGACAGCGTCGAATCCGAGGGAATCAGCGTATTGAGGTCGAAGAGCGAACCATCCTGCCACAGAATCGCGCGAACGGCGCCGGAGTCCGAATCGCATGTTGCGAGAGAACTGCCGACAATTTGCTCCCGGTCGTTGATCGCCCCGGCGTAGCTGCAAACATCGTTGCCGATGGTTCCCAAATCCGTAAGGCTCTTCACATTCCTCCAAAGCGCGGCGTGGAAGAACGCGTCTCCCGGAAGGTAGCCGAATCCGACCGATTCCCCTCGTTCATTGAGCGCAAAGGCACCGGTGAAATCGCCACCAAGCGAGCCTTCCAGCTCGTGCATGACGCCGCGCTCCCACAGAAACCCGCTTGTCGTCGCGTCGCCCGTCCCGTTGGACGAGCCGACGATTTGCCCGCGCTGATTGATGGCGGCCGCAAGCGTGCACGTGCCGCCGAGCCCGCCGAGATCGGTCATGCCTTTCCCTTTCTCCCAAATAAAAGAATCGACCGCGACAGGAAAGCACGCACCAGGCTGCGTCGAAGCCGTATAAGAGAATCCGATCACCTGCCCCGCGTCATTGATCATGGTCGCCTGCGCATCGGTTCCGCCAGGGAGCGTTCCGAGGTCTTGCATGCCATCGCGCTCGTCCCACAGGAAGGCCCGCATCTCATAGAGATACGGCGGCGGGAATCCGCCCCAGAGCCAGAATGGGCCAGGACCGATGGGAGTCAAGGTCTGATCCATGGAATTCGCGTCCGGGACTGTATTGAGAGCCGCGCCCACCACCTGACCCGAGCTGTTTACGGAGTTGGCTTCACTTTGATATCCGCCCTCGGGCAATGTTCCGAGGTCGATAATTTTCTTCTCTTTCCATAACACCGCGCGCATCTCCGGCAGACCCGCAATCAAGGGATCCGTCTGTCCGTTTTCCGAAACCCCGGCGATGAGCCCGTTTGAGGTGATCCACATCGGAACGCTGCTGCCTCCGCCGGGAATCGCGCCTAAGTCGGTCATAACACCCGTGCCGTCACTGATAAACGTATGGACCACGTCGCAGTCCCAAAAGCAATCGTTTGGAAATGGATCGGGCGCGGCCGTATCTGCAAATCCAACTGCTGTTCCCTCAGAGCTCAGCACCGATGAACCCGCAAAGTCGCCGCCACTTCCCGGGACGAAGTAACTCTGCGACCCGCCGAACGTGCTGCCTAAGTCCACGAGTTGATAATGATGGTGTTCATTGGTGGCATCGGCCGAGTTATCGGGTACTGCGGTCACCGCGGAGGGTTCGTCAATCTGAATCGTGTAACTCTTGCTGGCGTTCGCTGGAGGCACCCCGGAATCGGTTACGGTCACAATTACGTCGTAAGTGCCTGCCGCTGTCGGGTTACCCTCAATTCCAATCGCCGACAGACAGCAACTACCGTTCCCATCCAAGACAGGTACCGAGCCTATCTCCAGTCCCGGCGGCGACGATGAGCCTGTGGCCGGCGCCCAGCTCCAATTGTATGGCGACGTGCCATTTGTCGCTGAGAATGGGAAGCCACGTAGAGTGATGCGGCACTCCGGGCCGAGCCCCGTAATAATTATACAGAGACAGTTGGGTGAACCCTCGGTGCATGTGGGGCCGCGGCGGAAGCCGTAATTGACTCCGACTGTGCCGTTCGGAGGGGCGCCGGAGCTGATCGCCAGTGAAGGGCTGCTGACCTGGATCGAGTTTGAGATACCGGTGATTGACGGCGCGGCGGTGTCGGTCGCGGAAATCGTCTGCATACCAGAAGTGTTCAGCGTGGCCGAGAAAGTGCCGGTGCCGTTGGTCAGCGTGGAGTTAGCGGGAAGCACTGCTTGAGGGTCGGTGCTAGTGAAGTGCACGGTTCCCGAGTAGGTTGTGTGTACGCTATTCGCTGCGTCCAGTGCATTCACGGTGAAGTTAATCGGCGCGCCGGTAGTTGAAGTCGCTGCAGCAGTGACCGAAAAGTGCGTGGCAGCCGATTGGGAACCACCGCCACCCCCGCCGTTGTTACCGATGCCCGCCGCGCCGCCACCGCAGGCGTTGCACATGCAGATGCCGAGAATAGCGACGAACAGCAGGGCATTTTGTCTCATGCGGCCTCCTCTGCTCGCGGGACCTGGATCGGTGTGGCATCGCAAACGCTTGTGCGGTACTCCGAGTCCGTGATTTCAGCACTCGATTCGGTTTGGTTGAGCGAAATTAGTGAAGCGACCCGAGAATGGCAATGACAGGAATCCTCAGATTCATGTCAGAACGATGTCAGAGCGCATGTTCCTGACAGTTATAGAGGTTACGAGGGCGCGGGAGCTTTGGCGCTAGGGCTCGTAAGACTGCCAGCTAGACGTAATGGTACAATTCCGGCTAATGTAACGAGGTTTCTGATGGCTTCGCCAGCCCATCCGCCGCCGGTGATTTGTTTCGGCCCATTCGAACTGGACGCCGCGAGCGGGGAGCTGCGCAAAGCCGATATCCCCCTGAAAATTCATCCGCAGCCTTTCCGGGTGTTGCTGCTCCTTGCGGAACGGCCAAGGCGAGTGGTCACCCGCGATGAAATCCAGCGCTGCCTGTGGGGCGAGAACACATTCGTGGACTACGAGCGCGGCATTAACTCCTGCGTGAACCAAATTCGCGCGGTGCTCGGAGACGATCCGGAACGACCACGCTACATCGAGACGCTGCCGCGACGTGGGTACCGGTTCATTGCTCCAGTGACCACGAAGATCGGTCTCGAGCCAGTCTCTAGCTACGCTTCAAGCGCAAGCATGGCGGCGCCGCAGTCAAGTCAGGGCGAAATGAATCCAGTCGCTCTAAGTGTCCCAGTTTTACACGTCGTTACCGATGAAGACGCGGCAACACACTTCCCAAATTCGAAGCAGAAGCGAATGCTCGGCGTCACGGGGAGTCTCGCACTCCTCTTGATTGTTGGCGCCGCCTTGTGGCTCGTCAGGCGCCACGCCCCAACGCCGCTCAGCCTCCCGGATCTGAAACAGCTCCAACTCACCGCTAACTCCAGCGAGAACGCGATAACCGGAGGCGCCATTTCGCCCGACGGCAAGTATTTGGCCTACGCCGACACGGCCGGAATTCACATTAAGCTCATAAAGACCGGCGACACGCATGATGTTCCGCAGCCCGAAATTTTGAAGGGACTGCAAGTGAGCTGGAGCATTGCCCCGAACTGGGCTGTTGATGGCGCGAGAATCATCGCAACTGCAAGCGTGCCCGGACGGGCTCCGAGCATTTGGAGCGTCCCGGTGATAGGCGGAGCGCCGCGTAAAATTCGCGAGGATGCCACCGCGACGGGCGTCACGCGCGACGGTTCGTCGGTGGCTTTCACGACCAGAGCCAGCGAGATTGGTGGTGACCGTGAAATTTGGATGGTGACGTCCGATGGAGAGCATGCGCAGAAGCTTTACGAAAGTGACGACAACACAGATTTCATGGGCGCCGAGTGGTCCCCGGATGGGCAGCGATTGGCCTACCTATGGCACCATGAGGTGGGGGAAACGGTTCAATTTTCTCTCGACAACCGCGACTTGCGCGGCGGACTCGAGGCCCGAGTCCTGCCCGCCTGGGTATGGGACTGGAACTGGTCACCGGATGGGCGGCTGATCTACTCCCTGGATGACCCTGGCCCGATTGGTGAGAGTTGCAGCTTTTGGGGAGTGCGACTGGATGCCCGGAATGGCAATGCCCTGGAAGCGCCGAAGCGGTTGACGCGCTGGGCCGGCGTGTGCATGGACAATCTGAGTATGACGGAGGATGGCAGGAGGCTCGCCTTTCGCAAGTGGTCGTGGCAAGGCGATGTGTATGTCGCGGACATGGAAGGCAGCCGCCACATCTCCACACCGCGACGCCTGACGCTAAATGAGGGCCGGAGCTATCCCGCGGCGTGGACACCGGACAGCAAGGCGGTGGTCTTCGGAGCGTATCGCGATGGCCAGTGGGGCCTTTTCAAGCAGGTTGTAGGTACGGAGAAGGTTGAGTTTCTCGCCACGGTGGCGGACTCGAAGCATTTGACCGACTACGGCTTGGACGACATTTGGAGCGCGGGCGCGTGCGTGAGCCCGGATGGGGCCTGGGTACTTTTTTTGAGCGCTCCGCCGGAGATCGCGTCCTACGCTTCCACTTTGACGCCGACACGAGTGATGCGCGCTCCAATGGCAGGAGGCGCCACTGAGTTGGTGATGACAGCGCAGACTTACGAAGGTCTTGCCTGCGCACGGTCACCGGCGAAGCTGTGCGCAGTCGGAGAGGAATCTTCGGATCGGAAGCAGATGGTCTTCACTGCCTTCGACCCGCTAGAAGGACGCGGCCGCGAGATAGCGCGGTTTGACACCGATCCCGTCGCGCGCTACCCGAACGACTATCTCTGGGATCTTTCTCCCGATGGCGCCACCATCGCAATTTTCCAACGGTCGGGACCGACGATTCATCTTCTGTCGTTGAGGGATCACGCTTCGCGGGTACTCGTGGTGAAGGGCTGGAATAATTTCCAGAGCGTGAACTGGGCGGCGGACGGGAAGGGGCTGATGGTCGCGAGCACTACCGATGAAGGTGCAGCTCTACTCGATGTCGATTTGCAAGGCAACACCTACGTTCTGTGGGAACAGAGAGGAAATCTCGAGCCCAACAACGCGGTACTTTCCGCGCCCTGGGGGTTGCCCTCGCCCGACGGCCGGCACTTGGCGATCTACGCGGGACACCTGAACGCCAACATGTGGATGATGGAGAACTTCTAGCGCCGCGGGCGGCGAACAATGCGATTACGGAGTGTGATGCGGGGCGGATTTTGCGGCTACTTCTTGACGGATTAGGGCGCGCTGTAATGCCACTGAGGCGCGTTGCCAATCTACCTCGTTGGAGCCGGATTTTGTCAGGCGTTCCTGGGCGCGCTGGGCGGCGGCTTCGGCGCGGGCTCGGTCGATTTCTTCGGCGCGCTCGGAGAATTCGGCGAGGACGATTACGCGCTCTCCGAGGACTTCGGCGAAGCCGTCAATCACCGTTAGATAGTGCGTTTGGCCGGACTGGATGTAGCTCAGCGCGCCAATGCCCAGCTCGGTGATTAGCGGGGCGTGGCCCGGGAGGACGCCGAGGTAGCCGTCCTTGCCGGGAATTTCGATGGAATCTACCGCGGCGCTTAGGACGCGGCGCGCTGGGGTGACTACCTCGAGTTGGATTTGGCCTGGCGGCATTTTTTAGGCGTTGGCGGCCATTTTTTCTGCGTTGGCGCGCACTTCCTCGATGGTGCCTTGCATGTAGAAGGCTTGCTCGGGCAGATCGTCGTGTTTGCCATCGACGATTTCCTTGAAGCCACGGACGGTGTCTTCGATCTTCACGTACTTCCCGTCCAGACCTGTGAATTGCTCGGCTACGAACATGGGTTGCGAGAGGAAGCGCTCGATTTTGCGGGCGCGGGCGACGGTTTGCTTGTCTTCGTCGGAGAGT
This sequence comes from uncultured Acidobacteriota bacterium, assembly GCA_963812645.1. Taxonomy (GTDB): domain Bacteria; phylum Acidobacteriota; class Terriglobia; order Acidiferrales; family UBA7541; genus Palsa-147. The sequence goes on along the minus strand of CAWEVU010000004.1, from coordinate 583,904 downwards.
TCTTCGATGCCGAGGATGGCGATGATGTCCTGGAGATCCTTGTAGCGCTGGAGGATCGATTTAACCGAGCGGGCAACGTTGTAATGTTCCTGGCCTACTACGCGCGGGTCGAGAATGCGCGAGAAGCTGGCCAGCGGATCGACGGCTGGGTAGATGCCGCGCTCGACGATTTGGCGGCTGAGGTTGGTGGTGGCGTCGAGGTGCGCGAAAGTGGCGGCGGGAGCGGGGTCGGTATAGTCGTCGGCGGGAACGTAAATCGCTTGCACCGAAGTGACCGAGCCTTTTTTCGTGGAGGTGATGCGCTCCTGGAGTTCGCCGATTTCGGTGTTGAGGTTGGGTTGATAGCCTACGGCGCTGGGCATGCGGCCTAGCAGCGCGCTGACTTCGGAACCGGCTTGTACGAAGCGGAAAATATTGTCGATGAAGAGGAGAACGTCGAGGCCTTCTTCATCGCGGAAATATTCGGCTACCGTGAGACCGGTCAGGCCTACGCGTAGGCGGGCGCCGGGCGGCTCGGTCATCTGGCCGTAGATCAGGGCGCAGCGGGATTTTCCAGGATCGCCGGGAACGATTACCTTCGATTCCTGCATTTCCAGCCAGAGGTCGTTGCCCTCGCGGGTGCGTTCACCTACGCCGGCGAAGACGGAGACGCCGCCGTGCTGCATGGCGACGTTGTGGATGAGCTCTTGAATGAGCACGGTCTTGCCGACACCGGCACCGCCGAAGAGGCCGATCTTGCCGCCCTTGAGGTACGGCTCCATGAGATCGACGACTTTGATGCCGGTCTCAAACATTTCGAGAGTGGTGGACTGGTCTTCGAGAGACGGCGCGGGGCGATGAATTTGATAGCGCTGATCGGCTTTCACTGGGCCGAGGCCGTCGACGGGCTCGCCGAGGACGTTGAGAACGCGGCCGAGGGTTTCGCGGCCTACTGGAACCGAGATGCCTTCGCCCAAATTTTCGGCCTTCATGCCGCGGACGAGGCCCTCGGTGGGCTTCATGGAGACGCAGCGGACGCGGCCTTCGCCGAGGTGCTGCTCGACTTCGCAGATGAGGTCAATCGGGTCGCGCGAATCGAAGCCCTCGCTGGTGATGCGGACGGCGTTGTAGATGGAGGGCAGGTGGTGTTCGGGGAATTCGACGTCGACGACCGGACCGATCACCTGCACGACGCGTCCGATGGAGTGTTCGTGTTTTTCCATTCGTGGCTCCTAGCCAAATATGAGCCCGAGGTCACGCGGAGTTGACGCGTACCTCGGATGCCGGCCTAAAAGGCCGGCGCTACAAAAATCTAACCTATCGCGCTGGCGGCGCCGCTTACGATTTCGATTAGCTCGCGCGTTATGCCTGCCTGGCGAATCTTGTTCATATCGAGCGTTAGTTCGTCGATCAGCTCGGAGGCGTTGATTGTGGCTGAATCCATGGCCGCCATCCGGGCGCCGTGTTCTGCGGCGGAGGATTCGAGCAAGATGCGGAAAATTTCCGTGTCCACGTAACGCAGGACCAGCGCTTTGAAAAGCTCGGCGCGCGGCTGCTCGTAAATGTAATCGACGAGAGATTCGGTTGGTTCGGGCTGGTGCGGCTGGCCGATGACTGCGGGATCGATGGGCAGCAGCTTTTCGGCGCAGAGGCGCTGGACGATTACGCTCTTGAATTCGTTGTAGATCATGTAGACCGCGTCCACTTCCTGGGCGGCGTAGAGCTCGATGATGCGGGCGCCGATTTCTTTGGCGTGGTGGAATTCGACGTTTAGGGAGACGTTCAGGAATTCGCCGACGAGATTGTAGTGGCGCTTGCGGAGGACGTCGCGGCCTTTGCGGCCTACGGCGAGGACATGGATTTTCTGCGAGGCGTGATCGCGTAGGAAATGCAGGGCATGGCGGATGACGTTGGCGTTGAACGGGCCTGCGAGGCCGCGATCGCCAGTGAGCAGGACGACTAGAATTTTCTCTTCAGGGCGGCGCTCGAGGAGCGGATGAGTGGCGGGATCTTCCATGCGGGCCACGGCGGAGCGCAGGACGCGGAGAATTTCGCGGGCGTAAGGGCGCGCGGCGGTGACGCCTTCTTGCGCTTTGCGCAGGCGGGCGGCGGCGATGAATTTCATGGCGCGGGTGATCTGCTGCGTGTTTCTCACGCTGCGGATGCGACGGCGGAAATCGATTAGTGTGGGCATGCGATTTTATTCGGCCGGGTTACGGATCGGGCCGGCCATTTCAAAGACTTCCCTCAGCGGCTGAAGCCGGGAGTACGTTGCGCTCTCTTCGGCACGGCTGAAGCCGTGCCCTGACGAGGCTTGACGGCTCGTGTCTTGCCATTTCGATTGCGTTGTCTCCATGGCTAAGTTCATGCCTGTGCTGACTCCGGATGCCGGCCTGAAAGGCCGGCGCTACATAGCCCTCAGCTTGCGGCGGCTGGTGCTTGGACCGCTGCGGCGGTGCTTGTGAAGCGCTCTTTGAAGGCGTCGAGGGCTTCTGTCATTTCGGCGCGCAGGGCGTCGTCGATTGCTTTTTTGTCGGCTAGCTTGCGCAGCGTGGGGCCGTAATTTGTATCCAGGAATGCCAGCAGCTCTTTTTCGTAGCGGCGACATTCGGCGACTTCTAGTTTGTCGAGATAGCCATTCGTGCCGGCGAAAATTACGAAGACTTGCTTTTCGACGGAGAGCGGCTGGAATTGATCCTGTTTCAGTAATTCGGTGAGGCGAGCGCCGCGGATTAGCTGAGCTTGGGTGGCTTTGTCGAGTTGCTCGGTGCCGAACTGAGCGAAGGCGGCCAGGTCGCGATACTGGGCCAGGTCGAGGCGCATGCGGCCTGCCACCTGGCGCATGGCTTTGATTTGAGCGTTGCCGCCGACGCGGCTTACGGAGATGCCGACGTTCATGGCGGGGCGGATGCCGGCGTTGAAGAGATCGGCTTCGAGATAAATTTGACCGTCGGTGATGGAAATTACGTTTGTAGGAATGTAGGCGGAGACGTCGCCGGCCTGCGTTTCGATTACGGGCAGTGAAGTGAGCGAGCCTGCGCCGAGTTGATCGTTGAGCTTGGCGGCGCGCTCTAGTAGGCGCGAGTGCAAGAAGAAAACGTCGCCGGGGAAGGCTTCGCGGCCGGGCGGGCGGCGAAGGAGCAATGAGATCTCGCGATAAGCTTGCGCGTGTTTCGAAAGATCGTCGTAGAAAGTGACGGCGTGGCGCTTGGAATCGCGGAAGTATTCGCCCATGGCGCAGGCGGCGAAGGGGGCCAAGTATTGCATGGTGGCCGGCTCAGCGGCGGAAGCGGCTACTACGATTGTGAAGTCCATGGCACCGGCATCGGTGAGGATTTTCACGACTTGGGCAATCGTCGAACGCTTCTGGCCGATGGCGCAGTAAATGCAAATCAGCTCGCCGCCGCGTTGATTGATGATGGAGTCGAGAATGATGGCAGTCTTGCCGGTCTGGCGATCGCCGATGATCAATTCGCGCTGGCCGCGGCCGATGGGAATCATCGAATCGATGGCCTTGATGCCGGTTTGCAGCGGCTCGCGGACGGGCTGGCGATCGACGACGCCGGGAGCAAGGCGCTCGACCGGATTGCGCTGCTCGGTCATGATGGGGCCCTTGCCGTCGAGCGGCTCGCCGAGAGGATTTACCACGCGACCGACGAGGGCTTCGCCGACGGGCACGGACATGATGTTGCTGGTGCGCTTGACCGTGTCGCCTTCCTTGATTTCGGAGTATTCGCCGAGGAGCACGGTGCCGACCTGATCTTCTTCGAGGTTGAGCGCGATGCCGGTAACGCCGTGCGGAAAAGTGAGCATTTCGCCGGCCATGACTTTGTCGAGGCCGTGGACGCGCGCGATGCCGTCACCGACGGAGATGACCGAGCCGACTTCTTCGACGGCGACGGTTTGCTGATAATTCTCGATCTGCTCGCGGATAATTTTTGTGATTTCGTCAGCTTTGATGCTCGCCATTCGTGCTCCTGTCGCGATTCAGAGAAAAGCTGCTGATCAAATTCTAAAACTTTCTGCTTCGAGTTGCGCGCGCAAGCGATTGAGCTGCTCGCGGATCGATCCATCGTAGATGGTCGAGCCGATTTGCACCACAGCGCCGCCGAGTAACGCGGCGTTCAGCGCGAACTGGGCTTCGATGCGCTTGCCGGTCATGCGCTCGAGGGCTGCGACGATTTCTTTCTTTTCCGCGGCGGATAGTTCGCGGGCGGAGGTGACGGCGGCTTCGGCGATGCCTGCGCGGGTATTCAACTCGGCGTCGAAAGCGGCGCTGATTTCGGGAAGCGTTTCGATGCGGCGATGATCCACGAGAATGTAAATGAAATTTCGAATCGCTTCGCCGATGCCGATGCGCGCGGCGAGCTTATCGAGCACTTCGTGCTTACCTTCGCGCGTGACCGCCGGAGTGTGCAGAAATTCGCGCAATTCGGGGGACGAAGCGAAGGCATCGGCAAAAATGGCAAGTTCGCGTCGATAGGCGTCGGCGCTTTTGCGCTCGACGGCTACGTCGGCAAGAGCGACGGCGTAGCGGTGGGCGATGACGCTCAATTGATGCTCCGGGAAAGATCGGCGACGAAGCCGCTAACGATGCCGGAATCGGCGCGCGGAGTGATTTGCTCACGCAGCAGAACTTCGGCGCGCTCGACGGCGAGGCGCGCGGCAAGCGATTTGAGAGTGAGCACGGCGGCGCGTTCGGCGGCGGCGATTTCGATGTCGGCGGCGCGCTCGACTTTCGCGGCTTCTTCGCGGGTCATGGCTTTGATGCGCTCGCGGTCAGCTTCGGCGTCGCGGCGGGCCTGCGCTTTCAGCTCGGCAATTTCGGTGTCGAGATTGGCGAGGCGGGCTTCGGCGTCGCGCTTCTTTGCTTCGGCTTCTTCGCGAGCGCGCGTGCCTTCCGCGACGGCGGCCTGAATGGATTCGGCGTGGGCGCGGAAATACGGGCCGGCCTTCGAGAAGGCCCAGACGATCGCGGCGAAGACGATGGCGAAATTGAGCCAGCGGAAAACCCAGCCGGGGGTGGAAGTTGCGGGCCCTTCTTCCTGGGCGAAGGCGGGCGCGGCGAAAAGGAGGGCCGAAAACAACAGCGCGGCGATGCTCGCAATGCGCGGAGAACGGAGAATTGCCCGATTCAACGGCTGCCTCCTGTGGAGGGGGCGGTGCGCTCGAGAATCATCTTGGAGATTTGGCCGGCGAGAGCGGGAGTTTGCCTTTCGATTTCGGCGCGGGCGGTTTCAGATTCGGCGGCGATGCGCTGCTTGGCTTCCTGCACCATTTCCTGAGTGCGGGCGCGCAGGGCACGGAGGAGCTTGGCGCGCTCGTCGAGAACCGCCTGGCGGGCGGTTTCTTGTTCGGAATAGACATCCGCGCGGGCTTTCTTTAGGGCGTCGTGGTAACGGTCCATTTCACCGCGGGCGGCAGCTTGCGCGGCGGCGGCTTCGGCTTTGGCTCCGTCGATGCGGCGGGCGCGCTCGTCCATAGCGCGCTGGAGCGGGCCAAAGAAAGTGGAGCGCATTACGAGATAAAAGATAAAGACGATTACGACGGTTGGCAGAGCTTGGAGAACCAGGTCTTCGAGTTGGCGGACCATTTCCATTTTCTGCAAACTGCTGCGCTGCTCGGCTCCTGGATTATGCGACTGATCGAGCGCAGGGTGCGCTCAGGACAAAAAAATAACAAGCTGCAAAGCTGGTGATTATCGCATCCGCGGTGTGCGGCGTCAACGCCGGGATGACGATCGAGTTGCCAGGAAATCCCGCTCGACAGGATGGGGCGTGCGGGATATTATCCCGCGCATGAGAATCTCTGCGCGAAACCGGCTGGTAGGCACGATTATTGAAGTCAAGCTTGGCGACATCATGGCGCATATTACCGTGAAAGTGGGCGAGCATTTGGTGGAGGCCGTGATTACGCGGCGGAGCGTGGAGGAAATGAATTTGGCGGTGGGAGATACGGTGGCGGCGGTGATTAAGTCCACTGAGGTGATGGTGGAGAAGGCTTAGCTCGGCGGTTCCTCTCGGGTATTCCGAACTTTTCGTAGCGAATAACCTTCCTTGTGTTTAGTATGGCCGGAGCGGGCGGACTGCTCGGGCGCAATCTTCCAGAAAAGATTGGATTTCGGGAGTGAAGGCATTAGCATGTTCGCTTTCGATGTCGAGAGTACCTACCACGGTCTGTCCTTCCTCGTTGATGATTGGGGATGATAATTTCGGGGCGCGTAGTGCCGAGGGCGGTCAGGCAGCCACTGTCGCTCGCTACTTCGCCGATGTTTCCAGTTTTCTTTCGCGCGATGGCTCGACTTGTCAGGCCTTAAGTGATCGGCGAAGCGCCGACGCGGCAGGCCCGGTCCAGTCGAGTTTGATGACCACGCCTTGCGCGGCGTCAACGTCGTAGAGTCCAGCCCAGCGAAAATTGCCTGCGACTTGAATCCGACCTGCGACCTTCTTGGGTTGAGCATCGCGTTGATGTCGTTCCAAAACGATTCGGCGCAGTTGTCCAATTTGCGTGGTCCGATTCACGCTCGTGTCGAAGACGTGATTCTACAAGTCCTGTTGTCGTCCGATGACGGTGATTTGATCTGACGATCAGGAACGAGGCGCAAGCAAATTGCGCTGCTTGAGAAAGGCTTCCTTGCGGGCGACCACTAACCACAATTGCGCGAGGAGGACTGGCAACACGAGAACCAAACCCCACCACATTGGAGGAGAAGGCACGGGACTGTGAACCTGAAACATATCCTCAATAGAACGCCTAACCTGTTCCTCACGAGCATGGCTACCGGGGAGCGAGATGGACAGAATCGCATTGACGATACCAAAGACAAAGTACCCAATGGCGAGTCTCCGGCCCCAGAGCTTCAGCTTCAGCAGGCCGTATCCGGCGGCGGCCGCGGCAGCCGACCATAGAAGCATGACGGCTTGGCTGGTGCGTCCAGTGAAAGCGAAACCCATCAGGATTGTAGGAACCGGTAGGAGGAACACGGACGGACCGAAACAAGCTGTAATGAGCAAAAGAAACCCGATGATCGTAATGCTCAAAGGTCGGGCGTCCGGAGGGCAGGATGTCACGCTGAAAGAGGCGCCGCCGCGAAATTCATCCCTCACGGATTTGCGAGTGAAGAAATAGAGCCACCATCCTCCGAGCGCTGACAGACCACCGTAAAGGATTACCATGAATATCCGAACAAAGAGATGCATGGAACGAAACTCGGGCTGTTCCTGCGCCAATGGCATAAACGCAATCATGGGCAGACCCGGAAGCGTAAAGAACAGCAGAATTCCGCTCAGGACGAGAATTGAGATCCTGCCCCATTCCCGATGGCGCCAAAGGCCTATACCGGTTGCGACGGCCCAGCCGACAATGCCCAGCTGAATCGCAAATAGAAAATAAATCACATACTTTATGAAAACAGGCTGGCCTTCAAGAATCGAACCGACCCTCAAACCAAGAAGCAGGATTGCCGCGAAGAGGAGCGTAAGTGCGCTCCCGATGAAGAGAATCACGGCGAAGATATTGATGGCGACAGATCGGTTCATGAAACCTCTACCTTGGTTATAGTAGCAGTATATACCACACATGTTTAACCCGCGCGATGACGCGAAGTCATATACGCCGTGGGACGCCGCGTGATCCTACGTGACGATCCACAAGCGCTGAGGCACGGACGCCTGCGACTTGGCCGGCGATGCGAGATCGTGGGGTTGACTGGCGCGGCGTGGCAAATGTTCGATAGAATCCAGGCCTGGGCACTGCGGCGACGTGCTTCGCTACGAATGTCCGCGTTGTGACTCGTGACCACCAAGGAGCAACTTGATGCCTGCGTTTTCCGGAGTCGATTTCCTCGATTTTGATTCCCTGTTGAGTGATGAAGAGAAGCTGGCGCGGCAGACGGCGCGGCAGTTTGTGGACGCCGAGATCATCCCGATCATCGAGGAGTGCAATCGCGAGGGGAAATTCCCGATGCAGCTTGTGCCGCAACTGGGCGAGCTGGGATTTTTTGGGTCCAACTTGACGGGGTATGGTTGCGCGGAGATGTCGAATGTCGAGTATGGCTTGGTGATGCAGGAATTGGAGCGCGGGGATTCGGGGTTGCGGAGTTTCGTGTCGGTGCAATCGGGATTGGTGATGTATCCGATTCATGCGTTCGGCTCGGACGCGCAGAAGGATAAATGGCTGCCGCTCTTGCAATCGGGAAAAGCGATCGGGTCGTTTGGATTGACGGAGCCGCAATTCGGCTCGAATCCGGGCGGGATGCTGACGCGCGCGGTGAAGAAGGGCGACAGCTACATTTTGAATGGCGAGAAGATGTGGATTACCAGCGGGTCGATCGCGGATGTGTCGGTGGTGTGGGCCAAGGGCGAAGATGAAAAGGTTCGCGGGTTTCTCATAGAGAAAGATACGCCGGGATTTAAGGCGTTTGACGTGCACGGGAAATGGTCGCTGCGGGCTTCGGTGACTTCTGGGCTGGCGATGTCGGATTGCAAGATCCCGGCTGAAAATTTGCTGCCGGGAGTGGTGGGAATGCGCGGGCCGCTTTCGTGTTTGGATCAGGCGCGCTACGGAATCGGCTGGGGCGCGATTGGGGCGGCGATGTCGTGTTATGACACGGCGTTGCGTTATGCGAAGGAACGGAAGCAATTCGCGAACAAGCCGATTGCCTCGCACCAGCTCGTGCAGGAGAAGTTGGTCTGGATGATTACCGAAATCACTAAGGGGCAGTTTCTGGCGCTGCAGGTGGGAAAATTGAAAGATCAGAAGCGCGTGCATCCTTCGCAGATCTCAATGCTGAAAATGAACAACGTGTGGATGGCGCTGGAGACGGCGCGCCTGGCGCGGGATGTGCTGGGCGCGAATGGAATCGTGGATGATTATCCGGTGATGCGCCACATGAACAATCTCGAGTCGGTGTTTACCTACGAAGGAACGAACGATATCCACAAGCTGATCATCGGCGAGAGGATTACGGGAATTCCGGCATATTTCTGAGGATCCGGGCGATGCAGCGGGAGCGCAGGCTGAAGTCCGTCTTTTACATTCTCGCTGCGATCGCGTTGCTTATTTCCCTTCCCTCCCCGGCGGCTTTCGCACAACAGCCGAAGCCGGACTCTGCCAAGCCGGCGCCTAAGGATCAAGAAAAAGCTCAGGCGCCGGAGGCAGATGAGCCGTCGGCCCCTGCCGAAAAGCCGGCGAAACCGAAAGTTCGCACGATCACTGCCTTTTTGAAGCTCGATCGATCCACTTACCAGCAGCAAATCCAAGATACCGTCGATTTCCTGAATACGGCCAAGGCCGCGTTCGAGCAGGCGGGCTTTGAAGTTCAGACGCTGCGGATTGCCACGCAGCCGTTTCCGGAATATACGCGCGATCTGCCGCCGGAGGATGCATTCAAGTTTCTGCGCGAGCTGGATCATCTGGCGGGCAAGGACGGCTTCCTCATTTCAGTGGGCCCGGCGATGCAGCACGTTGGCGATGACGCGAATGAGGCCGCGCTGCTGGCCAACGCGCTCGCGCCAGCGGAGAACATGAACGGCAGCGTCGCTATCGCCGGGGAGGATGGCATTCATTGGGACGCCGTTGGCGCGGCGGCGGGCGTGATTGCATTTCTGGCGCAACATTCGCCGCGGAGCCAGGGTAATTTCAGCTTTGCGGCGATTTCCATGGTTCCTCCAGGGACCCCGTTTTTTCCCGCGGGATACGATTCCGGCAATGAGCATCAATTCGCGATCGGATTGCAATCGGCAAGCGTGATCGCCGAGGCGATCGCGGGAAAGAAAAATCCGGCCGAGGCGGAGAACGCGATCCGCGAGAAGCTGGGCGCGTTTGCGACACAAATCGAGCAGATCGGAAAAGATGTGGCGAAGGAGACCGGTTGGATCTACGAGGGCATCGATCTTTCGCCTGCGCCGCTGAAGCGCGATTCGATCGGCGCGGCGATTGAGGCGTACACAGGCGGGTGGATCGGTTCGAGCGGGACGCTAGCGGCCGCGGCGATGATTACGCGCGCGATTCAGTCCATTCCGGTCACGCGTGTCGGGTATTCCGGTTTGATGCTGCCAGTGCTGGAAGATTCGGTGATCGCGCGGCGCTGGAGCGAAGGCTCGATCAGCATCGACGGCTTGCTCGCGTATTCGTCGGTGTGCGGGACGGGCCTCGATACGATTCCTTTGCCGGGGCGCGTTTCGCCGGAGCAATTGATCAAGATTCTCGGCGACGTGGCGAGTCTCTCGGTGAAATGGAAGAAGCCGCTATCGGCGCGGCTGCTGCCGATCGCGGGAAAAGATGCGGGCGACCGGACGGATTTTGACAATCCGCGGCTGGTGAATGTACTGCTGCGGCCGCTGCCCTGAGCGGCGCAGATTCAGCGCACAATAGCGGACAATTTGATTATGATAGCCGCCGCTTTGGGGATATGGCTGAGCCTCAGCGGCTAAAGCCGTCGTGATCTTGCGGAATTTACGGCATGACTAAAGTCATGCCCTGACAAAGCGTCATGGATGGGAGCAAACATGGAACGGGCACTTAGTCTTGAATTTCTTCGCGTGGTGGAGCAGGCGGCGATTGCTTCGGCGCGCACGATGGGATTGGGTGACGCGCACAAGGCCGACGATGTGGCTGTGCAGGCGATGCGGCGCGAGATGGAAGACGTGCGCATGGATGGGACGATCGTGATCGGCGAGGGCGAGCGCGATGAAGCGCCCATGCTTTTCATCGGCGAAAAAGTTGGAATCGCTGCGCGCGATAGGAATGGACTTTATCCACAGGTGGATATCGCCGTGGACCCGCTCGAGGGCACCAATCTTTGCGCCACCGGCGCGCCGAATTCGATCACGGTGCTGGCGGCGAGCGAGAAAGGCGGATTGCTGCACGCGCCCGATCTGTACATGGAAAAAATCATCGTCGGGCCGTCGTGCAAGGGAGCCGTGGATTTGGATGCGCCGGTGGCGGACAACTTGAAAGCGATTGCGAAGCGACTGGATCGCGACATCGAGGATTTGGTGGTGATCGTTCTCGACCGGGAGCGGCACCAAAAGCTGATTGCGGATATTCGCGCGACCGGAGCGCGCATCCGCTTGATCGGCGATGGCGATCTTTCGGCCGGAATCGCCGCGACGGTGCTCGGTACCGGCGTGCATGCGGTGATGGGGACTGGCGGCGCGCCGGAAGGCGTGCTCACAGCGGCGGCGCTGCGTTGCTTGAATGGCCAGATTCTCGCGCGGTTGGTGGTGAGCAAGCCGGAGCACGAAGAGCGTCTGGCAAAAATGGGCATCAAGGACAAAAAGCGCATCTATGACACGGATGACCTCGCGCCCGGAAAGCGGATTATCTTCGCGTGCACCGGAGTGACCGAAGGCAGCTTGCTGCGCGGCGTGCGATTCTTCGGCGAAGGCGTGCGCACGCACTCGCTGATCCTCACTCTCGAAGAGCGCGAAGTGAGATTCGTCGATTCCGTGCATCTCGAGAAACGCCCGGACGTGAAAGTGAGATTCAACTGATGCGCCGGGCGGCTGCAGGGAACATTCCGGCGCGTGCGCGCGTATCATTCAGCAGAATCAAGGGAGAGGTGTGAGATGGCAGCTTCGCCTACGCCGCCGCCGCAAAAAAGCTCGAGCAACGTGATCTGGTGGGTGCTGGGGATCATCGGCGCCTGCATCACGCTGGTGATAATCGCGGGGCTCGTGGTGATATCCGTGCTGGTTCATCGCGTGAAAGTCAATACCCGCGATAATAAAGTTGAAATTCAAACCCCGGTCGGCAACCTCAGCGTCAATCAGGACAGCGAGCACACCACCGGATTGCCGGTCTATCCCAGCGCGACGCTGGAAAAATCGCAGGGTGTGAATTTTGATGTCTCGGCGAACGGCAAATCGGCGGGGCTTGCGATCGAGAAATACACTTCGGATGATTCGCGCGAGAAGGTGCAGCAGTGGTACGCCTCGAAACTGGGCGCCGAGTTCAAACTGAAAGTCGCTAACCAAGGCGGCAACGATCAAATCCAAGGCCTGCCGGTGGATGTAAAGACAACTGATGTAGCCTTCGTGGATGATCGCGGAAACGGAGCGCGCGTCGTGGCCTTGGCGCGACGCGGCGACGGGACGGAAATTACGTTGGTTCGCGCGGGGAAGAAGGAGCCGCAGTAGAAAAATCGCGGCGAATTCACAGAGAGAGTCCGCGATTGAGCGCGGCCCTTGCTGACGATCTGGGTCGTAAGATGCCGGCCTAAGAGGCCGGCGCTACATAAACCGGCGGCACAGAAAAATCGGCCCGGGAGCCTTGGTTTGGCTCTCCGGGCCGTTTGATTTTCTGGGCCCTCCGACAGGGCTAATGCTTATCTGTGAATCGCCGTGGCAGAGTGGCCGGGATGACGCCTCGGCATCTGCGACATCCGCTCCGATTGCGGGGCCGCGGGCCGCAGCGGCGGCGCCTGCACGGAATTCGTGCTGACGTGGTCGCTGATCGCCTGCAGCCTCTTCAGAATGGATTGCCACTGCGCCCAATCCAGCTGGCGCAGGAACGGCCGAAGACCCTGAATGAAAGGATCCTCGAGAACCGTTTCGCCGTTCGATTCTGGAACGAAGAAGCGATTCAGGCCCACGCCCAACGCTTCGGCGATCTTCTCGAGCGTGCCGAGGCTGGGTGTCATCTGGCCGCTCTCAATGCGAGAGAGGTACGACCGCGAAACACGAGAGCGGGCCTGGAGCTGGCTCTGCGTCATGCCGCGGGATTCCCGCAACTGACGAATCCTTTGCCCGATGTTCTCGACGGTTTCGCGATTCGGCCAGTTTTCAAATAGCTGGCGATCGTCACCCGGCAAATCCTGCGGCGAAGGCGTCGGAATTACAAACGTCACCTTCGGCGGCAGGAGTCGCAGACAACGGCGACAATTGCCCGTACGCGTGCGGTACTGCACTAACCCGCAGACCTGACAGCGGATCACCTCACGGTCCATCATTTCCGTACTTGTTGCATTGACGTTCTTTTCCGCCACCGATTTCCTCGCAGACTATTCGGCCGCTGCGGAAGGGAGGGACTGCTAGCTGGGGAAGGCAGACAACTGGCGCGGCCGAGACTTTTCCACAGCCTGACACTTTTTGTCAAGAAGTTTCTTAATCGGCCTCCGAAGCGCGAAAGATTAGCGCAGCGCAACGGAAATCATGGGAGCAATTTTTCTACCGTAGAGACGAACCTGGGCAAGTTTTCTACACAAATATGGAGCATTTCTACTGATTTCGGCAGAAGTCGCTCCGGGCTTGAGGTTGAAGCCGTATTTGCGAGGCCGGAAGCGAGGGATTTCCACAGCCCTGTTGAAAACAGCCCGGCAGTGTCCGTAGCGCCGACTGGCAGGCCGCGCTACGGCGTCACGACCGGCAACTCGATGAAGCTGCTTTGATCCGGAGCGTGGTATATGCGCTGCGTGGCCTTGTGGAAATCTCCAGGCTTCGCCCAGAAAATGTTTGGGACGAACGTTTGTGGGTTGCGGTCATAGAGCGGGAACCAACTGGATTGGATTTGCACCATGATTCTGTGGCCGGGCAGGAAGACGTGATTCGCCGTCGGCATGGTAAAGCGATAGAGGAGCGGCTTATCGGAAGTGATTGCTTTCGGAGTCTCAAAACTCTCGCGATAGCGGCCGCGGAAGATATCGGCCGAGATCATCAATTGAAAGCCGCCCATGGCAGGTTGCGTCGCCACCTCATCGGGGTAGACGTCAATCACTTTGACCACCCAATCAGAGTCTGTGCCGCTGGTCGAGGCGATCAGATTGGCGATGGGTTGGCCGCTGATTTTGACCGGAGCGGTTAAAATATCGGATTCGTAGGCCAGGACGTCCGGACGCCCGGAGGCTTCGCGCTGGTCGTCTACCAGCCAGATAGACCACGTATTTCCGTCGCCGTAGCCCATCGGCATGACGGGGCGGGGGCGATAAGGAGTTGGCTTAGCCGGATCGGAGACGTATTCGTCGAAGGCGGCATCGCCGGTCTTTGGCGCTGTGAAACTGGTCTTCAGACCGGCGGTTAGATAAAGAGGCGTCGGCTGGACCTTGCAGCCGCTATCGCAGCCCGCGGGCCAGGATTGCAGGTGGCGCCAAGTGTTCGTTCCAGTCTCGAACGCCGTTACCGGCGATACTCCCGAATTGGGCGCGCCGTCCTTGAGATATTGATCGAGGAACGGACGAAGGATCTCCATCCGGAACTGAAGGCCGGTATCGGCGTTGAAGCGGATGTTGCCGAGCGAACTGCCGTCGCCGATTTCTTGGCCGTGATGCCACGGGCCCATGACCAGGAAGACCTTGTCGTTGTTGGTGTCTTTCGGCTTGATCGCTTTATAGACGGCGATGGCGCCGTAAATGTCTTCCTGATCCCAGAGGCTATCTACCAGCATTACCGGCACTTTGAGCGGTTGATCGGCGAGTATTTTGTCCACGGCCTGATCGCGCCACCAGGCGTCGTAGCTGGGGTGCTCGAGGACTTTACGCCAGAAGCCAACTTGTTCGGCGCCGTGGAGGCGGCCCATTTCTCCGGCGGAACCGGCGGCCATCCACTCGTCATAATCGTCGTAGTGGCTGGTCCACCATTTGGCACGATTGTCGCGCGTGCCTTCCTGCTCGTAGATATAGCCGAGGTTTTGTTGGCGGAAGGCGCCGTTGTGGAACCAATCGTCGCCCATCCAGCCATCGACCATGGGGTTCATCGGCACGGAAACTTTTAGCGCCGGGTGGGGATTGACGAGCGCCATCAGCGGAAGGAATCCATCGTACGATATACCAATGATTCCGACTTTGCCGTTCGTTTCGGGGATATTTTTCACCAGCCAGTCGATTGTGTCGTAAGTGTCGGTCGAGTGATCGACGGGCGTGGGATTTTGCGGGCCGTGCAGCGGGCGATTCATGACGTAATCGCCTTCGGAGCCGTACTTGCCGCGGACATCCTGTACCACGCGAATGTAGCCGCCTTCGATGATCACGTCAGTGGCATTATCGTAGCCGCCCAAGACGGGGCCGAGATGGGAGCTCTGAGCGTGGCTGGTGCCTGCGTTGGCATCGTATGGCGTGCGCGTGAGTAAGATAGGAGCGCGCTCTGCGCCTTTGGGGATGAGGATCACCGTGTGCAGCTTCACGCCGTCGCGCATGGGAATCATCACCTCGGTGCGCGTGTAATCGAAGCTGTCGGTCTTCGGCACCAGATTCGCCGGCGTCTCGCTCGGATAATCTGGATATTTGGGCGACACATCTTGTGCGAGGGATGGTTGCGCGGAAAGCGATGCGAGAATTGCGGCGGCGAACAGAGTGATGGCGCGAACATGCTTGCTTGAGATCATCGAGGCCTCGTCGGGATCATCGGAGATGCGTAAGTCGCGGCTGATTTGAGCCGCGCGATTATATCCGAGGGACGAGCGCTGGCAACGCTTTTGTACCGCTGGCGTCCCCGCCGGCTCTTACGAGCGCGACGGCTGGCGAGGATCGCAATCTCCAGCGGAGCAAGTTGAAAATTAGCAACACTGAGTTAGGTTTTCTTAATCCGCGCGTGAGGGAATGCCACTGGCGCAATCGTAGTCGTAAGAGCCGGTCCCGCGTCGCGGGACCAGCGGTACGGGGATGTTGGCGCGGGCTTGCTGGTCTGCTACATTTTTTGCTCGTCAGGGGATGGAGGATGGATGCCGAATCGCGAGGATGCTTGGAAATTGCTTTGTGAATATACGGCTAGCGAGAGCTTGCGGAAGCACGCGCTGGCCGTGGAGGCTTGCGTGCGGGCTTACGCGCGGAAGAATGGGGTGGATGAGGAATTGTGGGGGATCGCGGCGCTGCTGCACGATTTTGATTACGAGCGCTGGCCCAATGCCGAGCATCATCCGACTCAAGAACATCCCTTCGAGGGCTCGAAGATCTTGCGCGAGCATGGTTATCCGGAAGAGATGATTCGCGCGATTCTGGGGCATGCGGACTACACGAGCGTAGAGCGCGTCTCTGCGCTTGATCACACTCTTTTTGCCTGCGATGAGCTGGCGGGTTTTCTCACCGCCTGCGCGCTGGTGAAGCCGAGCAAGAAAATCGCGGAAGTTGAGACGGCTTCGGTGAAGAAAAAGCTGAAGGACAAGGCCTTTGCGCGGGGCGTGAACCGGCAGGATGTTTACAAGGGCGCGGAGGAATTGGGCGTGCCGCTAGAGGAACATATTGCGTTCTGCATCGAGGCGATGAAGGGCGCGGCGGAGGCGCTGGGGCTTAGTTGAAATGGCGCTGGCCTAATCGAAAACATGCGTTTTTCGGACGATTAGAAATTGACTCCGGGCTTTGTTTTCAATAACTTACGACGATTTCTAATCGTTTTGCGTGCGATTAGAAATTGATGATTTCGGCGCGGGTCAGAGTCCCTGTTGGCACGGATTCTGTTATCTCGAGCGGCGAAATCGTGTGCGGATGCGCGAGTGTAAAGGATGTCTAGGGACAGGGTGTAAAGGATGTCTAGGGACAGAATGTAAAGGATGTCTGGGGACTAGACACGGGCCTACAGCGGCAGGCGGCTGAGCGCAGAGGCCCACCCGTCGCAAAGCCTGAGCGTAGACTGGCGCTACTTTTGACGGCGCAAGGCTGCTACTACTTCTTCGCTGGCCTCCAAATCGTCTGTGAGCTGCGGGGCTTTTGCGCCTGCCGCGAGCAGCGCTTCGACGCTGCCGACATAGTCGCCTGTGGCGCGGTGCCAGCCATTTTTTGATCCGTAGAGCGCCCAGCCTACCGGAGTGCCCTTGAATTCGAGTTCCTGGGCATCGAGCGGTGCGTAATGGCGGAGAAGTTCGCGCACCATATCCGCGTTGCCGTGGAAGGCGGCCCAGTGCAACGCCGTCTGATGATTTTCATCGAGCGCGCGGGCTGGCCAGCCCAGGGTGAGCATCATGCTTACTGCGCGCGTTCCATTGCGGCGAGCGGCGCCTACGAGACGGCCTCGGACATTGGGTGACAGCGCGCGGATTAGGTTTGGATGCTGCGCGAGCAGTTCTCTGGCGAGATCTTCATCGCCCAATTCGATGGCCTGCGCCAGGCGCAAATCGAGGGGGCTGCGTTCCATCAAGAAACGAAAAACTTCTTCATGGCCAAGCTCCCGCGCGAGCATGTGCGGAGTGGTGCCCCACCCGAAGCAATAGATATAAATGATGCCGGCGCTGCGCGGATCGTGCTTGGGAAAATCTTTTTGCGTGACGCTCATCCAGATGGACTGCGGATCGACGTCGAGATGGCGTCGAACTAGCTCCAAGTCACCGACCGCGGCGGCCATCAGGATGTCGGTCTGTGCGCCGCGCGAGATCAGGTAGCGAGCTAAGTCGGGCCGGCGCGGGCTGTGTGCGGCCATGTACTGCGCGGGTGTCGATTCGTGATCGAGGCAGCGCGCATCGATTTGGGCGCCATGCTCGAGCAGGTAAGCGGCGAGTTCGATTGTGGCGGCGAAGTGCAGCGGAGTCTGGCCGTCGCCTCCGCGTGCATGCACCAGCGATGGATCGGCTTCGACTAGTTCTCTGAGGCGCTCGAACATGCCGAGGCGCGCGGCGGCGTGAACATCGACGTCTGCGCCGCGCTCGATGAGATAGGGAGTGAGCTCGGGGATGGACAGGTCGAGGACGCCGAAGCTGCCGGCCCACCATTTGGTGCGCGCGTTGATGCTGGCGCCGGCATCGAGGAGCGCGTCGATCATTTCGCGATTGTTGCGCTGCACCGCGGCAATTAGGGCTGGGGTGTCGAAGCCATAGTTGGGCAGCGGCTCGTCGAGTTGCGACTTCAGGGCCGGATGGAGCGTCAGCACTTTACGCACTAATGCGGCGTCGTTGGCTTTGATCGCGGCTTGCAGTGCGGCGATGGGCTGATCGCATAGCGTCAAGACGTGCGCTTTGAGCTTGGTCCAGTTGTCGAAGCCGTATTCGCGGGCGAGGACGCGCAAAGCGCTGGCTAGCCTGGGCGCGGATTTGGCGAAGGAAACATCGGCATCGCGAAAACGTGCGATGGCCGCCGCTTCGCCTTGCACATATTCGCGTAAGAGCTGCTTGGCTTGCTTCTTGAGGTGTTCGAGATTCGGGCGTGCCGGCAGTTCGCGGGAAGACATGCTCACTCCTTCTTTAGCGCCCGTGGTCCGCTGCGTCGGGCAGAAGAGAGTGATTGCCGCTTCGAGCCGAAACGCAAGGTGGGATAATCCCTTTCCGCGGACGGGTTGCACCCTTGATGTGCGCGAGTAATCTAGCAGGTTGGATGCATTGCCGCAAATTCTTTCACGTCGCGGCCGTTGGCCGTCATGGATCGAGGAACCCTTTAGCACGGCTATTCGATCTCTAACGGCTGATCTACAATCAGCCACGCATTTCGCTAGTTTTCCGAGGAGGACTCAACGTAATGACAATTGCGCATTATCTAGCAACGGTTGCCGCGTTCGCGCTGATGTCCGCCGGCGCTGCAAGCGGCCAGACAAACGGTGTCATACAGTCGGAGACGGCTCCCCCGAAATTCGTAGTGCTCGTTTATCAAAGATTTCAGTTCGATAAAGCCATCGAGAGCGGCAAGGCGCTGGCGGCCGCAGCACGCGCTTGCGCGAATCTAGAAGTGCCGAATTCGTGGATTGTGTCGGATTCGATCACTGGAGATTCGGCAGTACTATCGTTCGATCCGTTCAATTCTTTCGCCCAAATCGAGAAAGCTTTTACCCAGTGGGGACCCATTTACGCTGCTCACGCGGAGCTTGCAAAAGCTCAAGCGCAGATTATTGGCGCATTAGCCAGCCAGCGCACGATCGTCGCGGAAAGGCAAGATGATCTAAGCTACCGCGCGAACCGCATTGATTTGTCGAAGGCACGTTTCCTGCGAGTCCTCGAGCTTCGCCTGCATAGCGGCCACGAGAATGAGATCGTCGAAGCCTTTCAGAAGCTTATGGCAGCGTACGAAAAATCGGAGTCCAGTTTGCCGTGGGTCGTTTATCAGGTAAAGGCGGGAATGCCCTCGCCAACATTTTTTGCGGTTGTGCCCATGAGAACCCTAGCGCAAAACGATGATTTGCTGAACCTGGAGGATCTGCTGCTCGAAGTAAGAGGCGAATCCGCAGACCACAACCAACAGATCGCCCGCTCAGCGTACGCGCACGCAGAGAGCAACCTTTACGCTGTCAGCCCCGAAAAATCCCACGTATCGAAAGAGTTTGCGGCGGGCGACGCGGAATTCTGGACGCCAAAACCGCCAGCCCCAATGAAGGCCGCTGCCCAAAAGAGTGGAATGAACAAGCCCAAACAGTAGCGACAGCGGCGTCCAGGCGCGGATACACTCCGCTTGGAGTGATTCGTGCCATCCGCATTCGCGGGAGAAAATTCCACAGCGGTGCACAGGCTTGCACAGGCTTGCGATTCATTTGGCTGTGCTAAGATCACTTCTTCGATGAAACCTATTGCGGAAATATTGGCGACGGCTCTGCGGCGGGCTTCGCGGCGCGGATCAGCTATGGCTTGGCTGGCGGGGGCTTGGCCGGCGATTGTGGGCGCGCGGCTGGGCGAGCGCACGCGGCCGCAGAAGTTTGCGGACGGCGTGCTTGATATTGCGGTGAATGGGAAAGAATGGCGCGCGGAACTCGAGGGCGTGGCAGCGGAATTTGCCGGGCGCGTGAATGCCGCTTGGGGTGGCTCACTGGTGCGGCAAGTGCGATTTGCCACCGCGCGGCGGGCGGGGCCGCGACTGCCTCGCAGCATTGATAACGAGCACACGCCGTTCGTACGGACCGGGAGTCACGCCTCGCGGCGTTATCTTCCCGCGATACCGCGCGGCGGAGGCGGCAGGCCGTGAAGCTGAGCCGCGAAGAAGTTTTGCGCGTCGCTGAACTCGCGCATCTCGAACTCACCGAAGCCGAAGCGGAAACCTACCGTGGCCAACTCGATTCGATTCTGGAATACATCGAGACGCTGAACCGCCTCGATGTTTCGCAAGTCGAGCCGATGGCGCAGATGGCGTATGCGCACGCGGCACCCCGCGCGACACCGCTGCGCGATGACGTGGCACGACCCTGCGATGTCGGCGACGCGATTCTGGCGCAAGCGCCGAAGGCCGAGAAGCCGTACTTCCGCGTTCCCAAGGTCATCGAGAGATGATCGCGCAGGCAGCCTGGACAGTCGCCTCCGTGCGCGAAGCGTTAGCGTCGCGGAAAATGTCCGCGCGCGAACTCGCCGACGAATATTTCACGCGCATCGAAAAGCGCAATCCCGATCTGAACGCCTATCTATCTTTATCAAAAGAGAGGGGTTACGAGCAGGCGGCAAAAGTGGATGCGCTGGCGGCGAAAGGCGCGGGGCTGCCTCGGCTTGCCGGAGTACCGCTCGCGATCAAGGACGTTCTGAGCACGCGCGGAACGCGCACGACCTGCGGTTCGAAGATGCTCGAGAACTATGTGCCGCCTTACGACGGCACCGCGATCGAGCGGCTCGACGCAGCCGGGGCGATTTTTCTCGGGAAGACGAATTGCGATGAATTCGCGATGGGCAGCTCGAACGAGAATTCGGCCTACGGGCCGGTTCAGAATCCCGCTGCTCCGGGGCGGGTTCCGGGAGGATCGAGCGGAGGCTCGGCGGCGGCGGTGGCGGCCGATTTGGCGGTGGTGTCGCTCGGAACCGATACCGGCGGATCGATTCGCCAGCCGGGTGCTTGTTGCGGGATTCCGGCGATGATGCCGACTTACGGCCGCGTCTCGCGCTATGGACTGATCGCGTTCGCTTCATCGCTCGATCGCATCGGGCCGTTCGGTCACACGGTGCGGGACGTCGCGGAGGTACTCGGTCTGATGGCTGGACCCGACCCGAACGATTCAACCTGCGCGGGCTTGCCGGTGCCGGATTATTCGGCGGGACTCGATGCGCCGATTGCCGGGCTGCGCATCGGAGTGCCGGAGGAATATTTCGCGGCCGGGCTGGATGCGGAGGTGCGGCGCAAAGTCGAGAGTGGCATCGCGTTACTCGAGAAGCTGGGATGCAAGCGCGTTCCCATTCATTTGAAGCACACGGAGTTTGCCATCGCGACGTATTACATTATCGCGACGGCCGAAGCGAGTTCGAACCTGGCTCGTTACGATGGCGTGCGGTACGGGTTGCGCTCCGAAGCGGCAACTCTGGTCGACATGTATCGCAAAACGCGGCGGCAAGGATTCGGCGCGGAAGTGAAGCGGCGCATCATGCTGGGAACCTACGCGCTCTCCTCCGGCTACTACGATGCCTATTATCTGCGCGCGCAAAAAGTTCGAACATTATTGGCGCGCGATTTTGCCGAAGCCTTCGAGAGCGTAGACGCGATCATTACGCCGACATCGCCGACGCCTCCGTTCAAACTCGGCGAGCGGACCGCGGATCCACTGCAGATGTATCTAGCTGATATATATACGGTTACAGGATCGCTAGCGGGACTCCCCGGCATCTCGGTCCCGTGCGGGAAGACGTCTGACAATCTACCGGTCGGGATGCAAATTCTCGGCCCGCATTTCAGCGAAGGGCGCGTCTTGCAGATCGCGCATAATTTTGAGCGCGCGGGCGGATTCGAATCGTAGCGTAGCTCCGAAATTTCTCGCATAGGCGCGGGTCAATCGACGCGCCCCTCCACAGAACCTACAACTGTCAGTTCGCCCCTGCTATTGCGCGAATCGATTACTCGCTTTCGATGAAATCTCAGGTTACAGACGCGGATGTGTTTTACGGCGGTCCTTCCGCTGGTGCACTGCACATTGATTTGACGGCGAGGTCGTCGGAGGGCGCAGCAAGCGGCGCCCCTACGGGAAAATAGCATTACCATTGGCGCCACACACAACGCAGTACACGTAAGCTGTTTGAGGTACGCGTGACGAATATCACATTGCGATCGGAGTGCGGCAAAATCCTCCGCGATACTGTAGAGAAATTCCAGTTCTGGATACTTTTTTCCGCCTCGCATCCTGCCGCGAATATTCGTGCAAGAAATTGCCTCCCCCGAAGCTGTTTAAAACGCCAATGATTTGGGGAGTTCCGCGGGGCGGACTAGTCCTTTAGTTTTTTCGAATAGAACGGAAGCACTATTGCAGGAGAAATAGTGCAGCCTCTACGATGAAGTCAGCATCGTAGTAAATGAGAGGGGCAAACGTGCTGACGATCAAGTCAAGCCAGAAGCTGTTCACCGAAGACGAAGTCTCGGGGCTGACGGGAATTTGCCTCGATCACTTGCGGAATTTTGCGCGCAGCCGCCACCTGGGATTCATCGCGCGCGCGGCCGAAGCCGCCGGCGCCGAGGCGGATAAGTGGCTGTTCACGAACTCGGATTTGCTGGTGCTGGCGGTGCTGGTGCAGCGCTGCGAGCATTAGAAGCGGCGTCAAAAGTTCGGAAGCCGTAGGATCAAAATGGCCGCCCTTGGGGGCGGCCATTTTTGTTTTGGGGGACGTTCGTCGGGATTGGGATTCTCAGAGTATCCGATACGCATTGGACGCATCGGGCTACGGCGACGCTTCCAAGAGGGCCGAAAGGCGGGAGGGTCTGAAGACCCTCCCCTACGACTGCGCCGCCGATGGGTATTATTGTCCTTGCTTCGCCGGCGCGATATTCTTGGGTTTTGGCTAGCCAAACTTGGGCTGGCTGAGCGCATCAGATTCGATTAAGGGTGGGCTGTTATCAGCGGCGGGACTCAAAACCGGAAGATCGGCGCACAGAGCCTTGCGGGAGCTCTGGGGCTGATGCTGTCGGCTGCCGCGTTGCCACTTTTCGCCGGATTTCGTGCGCTGCAGAGCCAATCGAGCCCTCCGGCCCAGAGCGGCCAAACCTCCGAGCAGTCCGATGCGGCGCTACCGCGGGGTAAGAAGCTGGTGTTGAAGGACGGCTCGTTCCACATGGTGCGTGAGTACAAGATTGACGGCGAACGCGTGCGTTACTACAGCGTGGAGCGCTCGCAATGGGAAGAAATCCCGACGGACCTGGTGGATTGGGAGGCGACCAAGCAGGCGGAATCCGCGAAGCAGGAGGCGGATGCGACGCTGGCGGCGAAGGTCGGCAAGGAGGAGTCTGCGCGGAAGGCCGTCTTCGTAAACGTGGACGCTAGCGTCGAGGTGGCCCCGAACGTCTTCCTGCCCGACGGCGAAGGCATATTTGCGCTCGATGGCACGAAGGTTTTTGCTCTAGCGCAGGCGGAGACCGACGTAAAGCTGAACAAAACACAGGTGGTTAAGCAGATATTGGTCCCCATTCCCATCATTCCCAGCCGCCACACCATCTCTTTGCTCGGCGAGCACGCCAAGGTGCGTTCGACGAACGGGCAGCTTGAGTTCTACGTGCGGACCAAGGACGGCCACACTCCGGACGTGGTGCTGATCCACGCGCGTTTGCATGGAGCCAACCGGCGGATCGAGAATATCGACCGGCTTTTTGGCGGGGAGATGGCACGGCGAGAGACGCTGCCTATCGAGCGGTGGGAACTGGTGAAGGGCGTATCGAGGCTGACGCTTTCGGCGCCGCTCGAGCCGGGTGAGTATGCCATCGCGGAGATTGCGCGTGGGAGCGAAGATGATCTTTACGTGTGGGATTTTGGGATCGATCCCGCGCCTGCTGCGAAGTAGGGTTCGAGTATCGTCGGCTTCCCTGCCGGCATCTTACGACTGCAGTTCCAGCCAAGGGCAACTTTCAGATGCGGACTTACTAGGCGAATCAGCGCAGTGAATTTAACGCTGAGCTCCGCGCGTCATTTGCGGCTCTGGACAACTGGTGTGGTCGTAAGATGCCGGCCTGAAAGGCCGGCGCTACACAAGGCTTTGCGCTGCCATTGACCGGTTAGGCTTATCCGAAGTTATGACGTCTTGGCGGGTTGCGCTTCTAGGACCTCGGCCAGGAGATTGGCTAGGCCAGCTAACTGGAACGGCTTCTGAATCGTGCGGGCGCCGCGGCTGGAGATGGATTCCACGACGCGGGCTTCGAGCAGGTCGCCGGTCATGAAGACGAACCGCGGCGGATTGCCGTGAGACTGCTCGCAGAGAATGTCGAAAAGCTGCTCGCCGCTCTGTCCGGGGAGATTGTAATCGCAGAGGATGGCGTCGAACTGGCGGTGGGCCAGCATCGCCTGAGCGTCCTCGGAACTGGTGACCGTTTCTACGGACATGCCGCGCGCCGCTAGGCCCTCGCAGACGAGTTCGCGGATGCCGTCTTCATCGTCCACCACCAGAACTGAGTGTCCCTGGAGCGCCGGGGAGAACGAAGGCGTATGCGTAGCCGCCGGAGCATCGCCCACGCCCGTCAGCGTCAGCGATTGGGCCACCGGAAGAACGATGCGAATGGAAGCGCCGCTGCCGAACACGGACTGCGTTTCGATGGTGCCACCGTGCTCGCGGATGATGGCCATGCAAATTGTGAGGCCGAGACCGGTTCCGCCTCCCGGCCGCTTGGTGGTAAAGAACGGATCGAAAACCCGGTTGGTGATGTCGGCCGGAATGCCGGGACCGTCGTCCTCGAAGGTGATGGCGACGTTATTCTCAAAAGTATCGGCGGCAATGGTGATGGTGCCGTGATCGCTGGCGCCGGCGATGGCCTGCTCGGAATTGATGATCAGGTTCAGGAAGACCTGCAGGAGAAGATTGGCGTCGCCTTCGATGGCCGGCAAGCCCTCGGCGGGATGAAACTCGACATTTATCTTCTTTTCCTGCAATGACTTACCGTGTAGCTCGAGGACGCGTTCGACGATATCCTCGATGCGGACACGCGCGCGCACAGGCGCGGTGCGGCGCGAGAAGGCCAGCAGACTTTGCACGATATCGGCGGCGCGGCGCGCTTGCTTGTGCACCAGGCTAGTTTGCCGCCGCATGGTGTCGTCCACGGAGCGCTCGTGTAGAAGATCCGTGACGCCGAGAATGGCGGTGAGCGGATTATTGAGTTCGTGCGCGACGCCCGCCAGCATTTGACCCATGGCGGCAAATTTCTCGGTCTGCAGCAGTTGCTGCTCGATGTGCTTTTCTTCGGTGACGTCTCGCGCCGAGGCGACGACTCCGGTCATGTGACCGTCAGAGTCCATCATGGGGCTTGCAGTGACGCGAACCGCGCGGTAGCTGCCATCTTCGTGGCGCACGCGGTACTCCATGCGAGCCGTGCGTGTAATTCCGGAAAGCAGATTGTCGAGCTGCTTGCTCAGGTGACGCGCGTCTTCCGGATGCGCGCGCTCTCCCATCTGCTTGCCGATGAGGTCGGCGGGCTGCAGGCCGATCAATTCCTCGCAGCGGGGGCTGACGAAGGTGTAGCGGCCTTCGACGTCGAGAACCACGATCAGATCGGGGAAGCACTCGACGAGACTGCGGCCGAATTCCTGCTCTTGATAGAGGCGCTTCTCGATCTCCACGCGCTCGGTGATGTCCACCAGAGTGCCCTGGAGACGCACGACATCGCCGGAACTGTCGCGGATGACGGAGCAGGAATCGAGGCAGCGCATCGCCTTTCCATCCGTGCGCATCAGAGTGATTTCGTGATTTTTGACCACGCCGGTCCGATCCAGCTCATCAAGCATCCACTCGCGCTGGTTGCGGTCTTCATAAAGACTCGGCGCGGAAACGGCCAGGAGATCTTCCTTCTTTTCAAAACCCAACATGCGCACCAGGGCCGGATTGGCCTCGAGGAAAGTGCCGCCGGGCGTGGTGAAGTAAACGCCTTCCTGCAAGGATTCGAAAAGCTCGGTGAAACGAAGTTCGGATTCGCGGTACGCGGTGATGTCGCGCGCCACGCCGCTCGCGCCGACGACTTCGCCATCTTTCAGGACCGGCTGGAGAACGGTGTCGTAGAAGCGAACCTCGCCGCTGCGGCGGAATCGCACTCGGACGACGCCGCTCCAGGTACGCCGCTCGAGGAATGAGGACACGCCATCCCGAACGCTTTCGATGGGGGGCTCGGAAATAAATTCCTGCAGCGTATGGCCGACGATTTCGGGGAAAGGCAGGTTCAGGGTTTCTGCGAAGCGCTTGTTGACGGTCTTGACGCTGCCGTCGAGCCCCAGATTGAAGACGAGGTGATCGAGGCTGTCGATCAGATCGCGATAGCCGCGCTGCGAGCGCGTCATGACGTCCAGCATCTTCTCGATTTGGTCTTCGGTGACGGGCGCGTCGGCACGCTCTTTCATGCCGCGGAGAAACGCGCGCAATTCGATGACTTCCCCTCTTTGCCGCCAGACGTATGCGCCGAACAGAATCACCAGGACGACGAGGCCCACCGGCAGCGCTTCCAGGCGCATCGGCAGGACGCGGAAAGACTCCCACGAGGTGACAGCCAGACCCACCGCCAATACAAAAAGAATCACGAGAATGTAGCGCCAGAGTGCACCTTCGCGCTGCTCCATTTGCTCCCAGTGAGACGCGGGGCGGTGCGCGGGCGATTCTTCAGGCGATTGAGCTGAGTGAGGTCGAGGGTCTTCGGTCATGAACAGGAGCCCACAGGTCTCCTTGAATTGAAGTGTACGGGCGTGTTTGGGCGGGAGCAAACTGAAACGAGAGGACGATATCCAGTTGCTTAACCCCGTAAGTACAGGTGAAAACCTGTACTTACGGACTGCTGTACTTGCGGCTACGGGGATTGGGCTAAGGGTTCTCTGAACGTGGGTTGTTCGCCACCATCACGGCTGCGCTCAGAAGCATTTCGATTGGTCCGGGATTTGTGGCCGCGTGGGGACGGCCGAAAACCGGCCGTCGCGGGAGGGCTAACCCGGCCCCCCCTACAAAGGCAAGTTCCGATGCAGGAGAAAACAAACACGGCGGCGGGCCTTTTTGGCCTGCCGCCGTTTTCAATTTGAATTGAGGATCTGCGCTCTAGCCTTCGGCTACCGCGTCGGTGTCCTTGCGGAGGAAATCGAGAGCGGCGGCTTCTTCCGGCGTTAGTTCGGGCTCGAGCTCGGCTGGTTCCTCGCGCGGTGTTTCGGTGAGGAGCTGAATGTTGCGGTAACGCTCCAGACCCGTCCCTGCGGGAATCAGGCGGCCCATGATGACGTTTTCCTTGAGGCCGCGGAGGTAGTCCACCTTCCCGCTGATGGCGGCTTCGGTGAGCACGCGCGTGGTCTCCTGGAAGCTCGCGGCCGAGATGAAGGAATCGGTCGAGAGCGAGGCCTTGGTGATGCCGAGGAGCAGCGGACGGCCGGTGGCAGGACGCCCGCCATCGTGAATCACGCGATCGTTCTCCTCGCGGAAGCGGAACTTGTCCACCTGCTCCTCGAGAAGGAAGGTCGTGTCGCCGACGTCTTCGACTTTCACCCAGCGCATCATCTGCCGGACGATGGTTTCGATGTGCTTGTCGTTGATGTTCACGCCCTGCAAGCGGTAAACCTCTTGAATCGAGTTGACCAGGTAGGCCTGCGTGTATTTTTCGCCGAGGACCGCGAGCAAGTCGTGCGGATTGAGCGGGCCGTCGATCAAAGGCTCGCCGGCGCGCACGTGCTCGCCTTCTTGAACGTTGATGTGAACGCCGCGGGAGATGGAATATTCCTTCACCGTGCGGCCGTCTTCGCTTTCGACGTAAATTTTGCGCAGGCCCTTGGCGATTTCGCCGTACTTGACGATGCCGTCGATTTCAGAGATGACGGCCGGGTCTTTCGGCTTGCGCGTTTCGAAGAGCTCGACGACGCGCGGGAGACCTCCGGTGATGTCTTTGGTCTTGGTAGTCTCGCGCGGGATCTTTGCGAGCACGTCGCCCGGCTGCACTTCATCGCCATCCTGCACCATCAAGTGCGCGCGGGAAGGCATGAGGTACTTCTTGCGGACGCGCCCGGCGGAATCGCGGACCTGAATTGTGGGCTGGTGTTTTTCATCGCCCGGCGGCAGCGTAACGACGAGCTGCGACAGGCCGGTGACTTCGTCCACCTGCTCTTCGATGGTGACGCCGGACTGCAAGTCCTTGAACTGCACGGCGCCGCCGGTTTCCGTAAGAATCGAGAAGGTGTACGGATCCCATTCGGCCATGATCTGGCCAACTTGCACGGGCTCGCCGTCTTCGACCTTTAGGCGAGCGCCGTAAACGACGTGATAGCGCTCTTTTTCGCGGCCTTTTTCGTCGACGACGGCGATGAGGCCGGAGCGGTTCATGGAGACCAGCTGCTTGTTGCGGCCCTCGACGACTTTGAGGTCGATGAAGCGGACGAAGCCGTTATTCTTGGCTTCGACCTTCGATTGCTCGGTGACGCGAGTGGCCGTGCCGCCGATGTGGAAGGTGCGCATGGTGAGCTGCGTGCCAGGCTCGCCGATCGACTGCGCGCCGATTACGCCGACCGCTTCGCCCAGCTCGACCATGCGCCCAGTGGCCAGGTTGCGGCCGTAGCAGCGGGCGCAGGCGCCGCGGCGGGATTCGCAGGTGAGCACGGAGCGGATGTTGACGCGCTCGATGCCCGCCGCTTGAATCGCGTTGGCGAGTTCCTCGGTGATGACCTGGTTGATCTCGACGACCACGTTGCCTTCGTAGTCTTTGATCTTCTCGAGCGAAACGCGGCCCACAACGCGGTCGCGCAGCGGCTCGACTTCGACGCCTGCTTCGACGATGGGCTCGACGAAGATGCCGTCAGCCGTGCCGCAATCGAATTCGCTGATGATCACGTCCTGCGCCACGTCCACCAGGCGGCGGGTCAGGTAGCCGGAATCGGCGGTCTTGAGCGCCGTATCGGCGAGACCCTTGCGCGCGCCGTGCGTGGAGATGAAGTAGTGCAGCACGTTGAGGCCTTCGCGGAAGTTGGAAGTGATGGGAGTCTCGATGACTTCGCCGGAAGGCTTGGCCATCAAGCCGCGCATGCCGGAAAGCTGGCGGATCTGCTGTTTCGAGCCGCGAGCTCCGGAGTCGGCCATGACGAAAATGGGATTGATGATGCCCGACTTGTCCTGAGCTTCGAGGGTCTTGAACATTTCGTCCGCGACCTTCTCGGTGACGTCGCTCCAGATGGCGATGACTTTGTTGTAGCGTTCGCCGTTGGTGATGGCGCCGTCAAGGTATTGCTGCTGCACTTTGACGACTTCGCGCTCGGCGGTATCCACAAGCTTAAACTTATCGCCGGGGATGACCATGTCCGTGATGCCGACGGAAATGCCGGCCTTGGTGGCGTAGAGGAAGCCGAGTTCCTTGAGATGATCGAGCGAGACGACGGTCTTCTCCGTTCCAAAGCGCAAGTAGCAATACTGAACGAGCTGCTGAATTCCCTTCTTCTTCAGCAAGCCATTGATGAAAGGCATGTCCGACGGAAGGTGATCGTTGAAGATCACGCGGCCGACGGTGGTGTGCAGGAATTGCCGGTTGAGCTGGATGGGCGCCGTGTGCGGCACGTCCTGATCGTCGTAGGCGGTGGTGAGGTCGATCACCTCGCCGGTGTAGCGCAAACGGATGGGAGTAAGCAATTCGACGTCGCCGGCTTCGAGCGCGAGAACCACTTCTTCGCTCGAGCCGAAGGCGCGGCCTTCGCCCTTGCCGCCTGGCTTGGACTTGGTGAGGTAATAGATGCCCAGCACCATGTCCTGCGTCGGAACGGCGAGAGGCATGCCGTTCGCGGGCGAAAGGATGTTGTGCGAGCTGAGCATGAGCACCGAGGCTTCGACCTGCGCTTCGGGCGAAAGCGGAATGTGCACGGCCATCTGGTCGCCGTCGAAGTCGGCGTTGAACGCGGTGCAGACGAGCGGATGGATGCGAATGGCCTTTCCTTCAACGAGCACCGGCTCGAAGGCCTGAATGCCGAGGCGGTGAAGCGTCGGAGCGCGGTTGAGCAGCACCGGATGCTCGCGGATCACGTCCTCGAGAATGTCCCAGACCGTCGCCTCCTGCGCTTCGACGAGCTCTTTGGCCTGCTTGATGGTGGTGCAATGGCCCGCGGCTTCGAGGCGGTGATAGATGAACGGCTTGAAGAGCTCGAGCGCCATCTTTTTCGGCAGACCGCACTGGTGCAGCTTCAATTCCGGGCCGACGACGATGACCGAGCGGCCGGAATAATCCACGCGCTTGCCGAGAAGATTCTGGCGGAAGCGGCCCTGCTTGCCCTTGAGCGTGTCGGAGAGCGACTTCAGCGGACGATTGTTGGTGCCGCGCAGAACGCGTCCGCGGCGGCCGTTGTCGAAGAGCGCGTCCACGGCTTCCTGGAGCATGCGCTTTTCGTTGCGTACGATCACATCGGGCGCGTGCAATTCCATCAGCTTCTTCAACCGGTTGTTGCGGTTGATGACGCGGCGATAGAGATCGTTCAAATCGGAAGTGGCGAAACGCCCGCCGTCGAGTGGCACCAGAGGGCGCAACTCGGGCGGCAGAACCGGAATCACGTCCAGAATCATCCATTCCGGCTTGTTGCCGCTCTTGCGGAAAGCTTCGAGGACCTTGAGGCGCTTGGCGTACTTGATGCGCTTCTGCAAGCTCGGATCAATTTTCATCTTCTCGCGCAGCTCTTCGCTGAGCTTCTCGACGTCCACGCGGCGGAGAAGTTCCTTGATGGCTTCGGCGCCCATGCGAGCGTCGAATTTGCCGGCAAATTCTTTCTGCAGTTCGCGGTACTTCTCTTCCTGCAGAATTTCCTTGTCCTTGATGCCAGGAGTTTCGCCGGTATCAATGACCACGAAAGCCTCGAAATAAAGAATGTGCTCGAGGTCGCGCATGGTGATATCGAGCAGGTAGCCGATGCGGCTGGGCAGGCCCTTGAAAAACCAGACGTGGGAACAAGGAGATGCCAGCTCGATATGGCCGAGACGCTCGCGGCGCACTTTGCTCAAAGTGACTTCCACGCCGCACTTGTCGCAGATCACGCCGCGGTGCTTCATGCGCTTGTACTTGCCGCACAAACATTCCCAGTCCGTCACCGGGCCGAAAATCTTGGCGCAGAACAAGCCATCGCGCTCGGGCTTGAAAGTGCGGTAATTGATGGTTTCCGGCTTGGTCACCTCGCCGTGCGACCAAGATCGGATTTTTTCGGGACTCGCCAGGCTGATGCGAATGGAATCAAAATCCGCGATCTGACTGGCGCGATCATATGGGCTCGATCGATACAAGGGCAGTCCTCCCGTCCCGGCTTGGCCGGGACAAAAACCTGTACGAAAACGTTTCGCGCCGGCAAAGGAAGCCGGCCGGCGCGGTCAGTTAGTCAGCGACCTTTTCGAGCTGCGGCTTCTGCCTCTTCATGAGTTCGACGTCGAGGCAAAGCGACTGCAACTCGCGGACGAGCACGTTGAACGATTCGGGCACGCCCGGCTCGATGCCGGGTTCGCCCTTCACTATGGCTTCGTAAATTTTCGCGCGGCCGTAGACGTCGTCGGATTTGGCCGTGAGCAATTCCTGGAGAATGTGCGCGGCGCCGTAAGCTTCGAGCGCCCACACTTCCATTTCTCCGAATCGCTGGCCGCCGAACTGCGCCTTGCCGCCCAGCGGCTGCTGGGTGATGAGCGAGTACGGACCGATCGATCGCGCGTGAATCTTGTCGTCCACCAGGTGCGAGAGCTTGAGCATGTAGATGTAACCAACGGTGATGATTTGCGCAAAAGGCTCACCGGTCATGCCGTCGGCGAGCACGACCTTGCCGCTTTCCGGCAGGCCCGCGGCTGCGAGCATGTAGTGGATGTCGGTTTCGCGCGCGCCGTCGAAAACGGGCGTGGCGACCGGAATTCCGCCGCTGAGGCTTTGCGCCAAATCGATGACTTCGGCGTCCTCGAGATCGACAATCGTCTTCCAGACCGACGTCTGCCCGAAGGCGTCCTTGAACCATTTGCGCATGGCGTCGGCGCGGGTCCCGTCGTCGAGCAGCTTGGTGATCTGCTCGCCGAGAACTTTCGAAGCCCAGCCGAGATGCGTTTCGAGAATCTGCCCGACGTTCATACGCGAAGGAACGCCGAGCGGGTTGAGAACGATTTCGACTGGCGTGCCATCCGGCATATAGGGCATGTCTTCTTCCGGAACGATGCGCGCAATGACGCCCTTGTTTCCGTGGCGGCCGGCCATCTTGTCGCCGACCGAGAGCTTGCGCTTCATGGCGATGTAAACCTTGACGAGCTTGATGACGCCCGGCGGAAGTTCATCGCCCTTTTTGAGCTTGCCGACTTTCTCGTCGGTGATCTTGCGCAGCACGTCGATCTGCCGCGAGGTCATCTCCTCGATCTCGTCGATTTTCTCGATGAGCAGAGGATCCTTGTCGGAAAGACGTAAGCGCTTCAAGTTGCGCGTCGAGACTTTCTCGAGAATGTCGCGCGTCAGCTCGGTGCCCTTGGTGAGCAGGCGTTTGTTGGTGCGCTCGTCGTGCAAGTCGGCGAGAAGCGATTGGCCGCCCAGCAAATCGGCGAGGCGCTTCAGGCGCTCGTCGGTGAGAATGCGGATTTCATCGGCAAGGTTCTTTTCGAGCTTGGCGACCTGACCGGCTTCGATGGCCTTGTGGCGTTCGTCCTTTTCCGCGCCTTTGCGGCAGAAGATCTTCACATCCACGATGGTGCCCTCGATGCCCGGCGGGCAATAGAGAGAAGCGTCGCGAACGTCTCCGGCCTTTTCACCGAAAATGGCGCGCAGAAGTTTTTCTTCCGGCGTCAGCGTGGTTTCGCCCTTGGGCGTTACCTTGCCGACCAGGATGTCTCCCGGACGGACGGTTGCGCCGATGCGGATCACGCCGCTTTCATCGAGATTGCGGAGGAAGCCCTCGTTGATGTTGGGAATGTCGCGGGTGATTTCCTCGGGACCGAGCTTGGTGTCGCGCGCCTCGATTTCGTATTCTTCGATGTGAATCGAGGTGTAGTAATCCTCGCGCACCAGCTTTTCGCTCACGAGAATGGCGTCTTCAAAGTTGTAGCCGCGCCAGGGCACGAAGGCCACCAGCACGTTGCGGCCGAGCGCCAGCTCGCCGTGATCGGTGCAAGGGCCGTCCGCGAGGACGTGGCCCTGCTTCACACGGTCGCCGGTGCGAACCAGCGGCTTCTGGCTGATGCAGGTGTTCTGGTTTGAGCGCTTGAATTTCGTGAGCAGGTAAATGTCGGAACCGACTTCGCGGCTGAGCACGCCGGACTGGTCGGATTCGACGCGCACGATGATGCGTTCGGAGTCCACTTGATCCACGATGCCGTCGCGCTTGCAGACCACGACAGCGCCCGAATCGCGCGCGGTAACGCGCTCCATCCCGGTGCCAACGAGCGGGGCTTCTCCCTTGATCAACGGCACGGCCTGGCGCTGCATGTTCGAACCCATCAGCGCGCGGTTCGCGTCGTCGTTCTCGAGGAATGGGATGAGGCTGGCGGCGACGGAGACGAGCTGCTTCGGTGAAACGTCGATGTAATCCACTTCATCGCGCGATTTCAGGACGAAGTTGCCCGCCTGGCGGCAGTTCACCAGGTCGGTGATGATGCGGCCCTTTTCATCGAGCGCAGCATTGGCCTGCGCCACGACGTAACGGTCTTCTTCCCACGCCGAGAGATAGAAGCAATACGGCTCGACGATCACGCGCCGCCGCTTCAACTCTTCGTTCGTGTCGTCCACTTTCTCGCGCTCGACAATGTCTCCGGCCTTGAATTCGCTGTCGCCGGAGTTGACCACGTGAACGTACTCGATCACTCGGCCGCCCTTCACTTTGCGGTAGGGCGATTCGATGAAGCCGAACTCGTTGATGCGCGCGTAACTCGAAAGCGAGCTAATCAGGCCGATGTTCGGGCCTTCCGGCGTTTCAATCGGGCAGATGCGGCCGTAGTGCGTCGGGTGAACGTCGCGGACTTCGAATCCGGCGCGCTCGCGCGACAATCCGCCGGGACCCAGAGCCGAAAGACGCCGCTTGTGCGTGATTTCGCTGAGCGGGTTGGTCTGATCCATGAACTGGCTCAATTGCGAGCTGCCGAAAAATTCGCGGATCGCGGCCATCACGGGCTTCGCGTTCACCAGGTCGTGCGGCATGGCCGTGGACATTTCCTGGTACACGGACATCTTTTCTTTGATGGCGCGTTCCATGCGCACCAGGCCGATGCGGAACTGGTTTTCGAGAAGCTCGCCGACCGCGCGGACGCGGCGATTGCCCAAATGATCGATGTCGTCCACCGAGCCGATATTGCGGCGCAGCTTCAGCAAATACTTGATGGCCGCGACGAAATCGGCGGGGTCGAGGGTGCGCTTGTCGAGCGGCGTCTCGAGGCCCAGCTTGATGTTGAATTTCAGCCGGCCGACTTTACTGAAATCGTATTTGCGCGGATCGAAGAACATGCCGTTGAAGAGCGCCGTGGCGGTCTCGAGAGTGGGAGGATCGCCGGGACGCAGCTTGCGGTAGATTTCGATGAGCGCTTCGCGCGGGTTCTTGATGGCGTCTTTGTCCAGGGTGCGACTGACGATCACGCCGACTTCATCGCGCTCGGGGAAGCAGATATCCACTTCGCTGATGCCCGATTCGGCGAGCGTGGTCCACATTTCGGGAGTGAGCGCCTTATTCGAATCCACGAGCACTTCGCCA
Organism: uncultured Acidobacteriota bacterium; assembly: GCA_963812645.1. Lineage (GTDB taxonomy): Bacteria > Acidobacteriota > Terriglobia > Acidiferrales > UBA7541 > Palsa-147. The sequence goes on along the minus strand of CAWEVU010000004.1, from coordinate 549,537 downwards.
GTCTGGCGATTCACCAATTCCGCCACCGTGAAGGCGCCTTCGAGATCCGCGGCGGATACTTCCACCTGGGTGAGCTTGGCCTTCACGATTTCCTTGTAAGCAGAATCGCTGATGCGCTTGTGCGCGCCGACGATTACTTCGCCGGACCGCGAGTGCTTGATTTCGTGCGAGAGCTTACGCTCGATCAAGCCTTCGGAAACGTTCCAGAGCATCTGGCGGTCGCGCAGCGAGATGCGCTCGACTTGGTAGAAGGTGCGCAGGATGTCTTCATTCGACTTCATGCCCAGCGCGCGCAGAAAAATCGAGCCGAGGAATTTGCGCTTGCGATCGATGCGCACGTAGAGAATGTTTTTCGTGTCGTATTCGAATTCCACCCACGAGCCGCGATAGGGAATGATTTTCCCCAGGAAATAGCTGCGATTGTTCGCCGTTTCGTAGAACACTCCCGGCGAACGGTGCAACTGGCTCACGATCACGCGCTCGGTGCCGTTAATGGTGAACGTGCCGTTCTCGGTCATCAACGGAATATCGCCGAAGAAAACTTCCTGCTCCTTGATGTCGCGGATGTTCTTCGCGCCGGTGTCGGGATCCTTGTCGTAAATGGTGAGACGTATGGTGACCTTGAGCGGCGCGGAGTAAGTCATGCCGCGCTCCTGGCATTCGCTCACGTCGTATTTGAGCTGCAGCGTCACCGGATCGCCGCACTTGTTGCAAAAAGTGGGCGTGTTCTTATTGAACGTGCCGCACTTCGAGCAAATCACGTCGCCGGTGCGATACGGATTGGTGACCACCGAAGCGCCGCAATTGCGGCACGTGGCGCGCAAGTGATGCAGGCCGCGGAGATGGCCGCACTTGCACTCCCAGTTGCCGATGGCGTAGTCCACGAAGTCGAGCTGCGAGAGCCCGCGGAAATCCTGGATCGGAAACACGGAGGTAAAGACGGACTGCAAGCCCGTGTCGTCGCGCTCGCTCGGCAAGCGATCCATTTGCAGGAAGCGCTCGTAGGATTTCTTCTGGACGTCGATCAGGTTGGGAATTTGAACGGTGGTTTTGATCTTGGCAAAATCCAGCCGTTCCCGTTCCCGCGTCGGACGGTTTCCATTGCGCATTCTGAATTACCTCTCCCCTTTAGGGGTTGCCGGCACGCGCAGCAGGTTGCGACACCCGTGCTGCGAGTCCGGGAAGGACATGTTGCGAGGATGTTGGAACGTAAAGGAGCAAGTGCGTTGGCGAATTCCCCGGCGCTCCGATTCTGAGCGCGAACCGGCCGCCACTACTTGATGTCGACCTTGGCTCCGGCCTCTTCGAACTTCTTCTTGATCGTGGCGGCTTCGTCCTTGTTCACGCCCTCTTTCACTGTCTTGGGCGCGCCATCCACCAGGTCCTTGGCTTCTTTCAAGCCCAGGCTGGTGACTTCGCGGACCGCCTTGATCACGCCGATTTTGTTTGCGCCGACGTCGGTGAGCACGACGGTGAATTCCGTCTTCTCTTCCGCTGCCGCCGCGCCGCCGCCCGCTGCCGCGCCGCCCGCCATCATGACCGGGGCTGCCGCTGCTGCGGAGACGCCGAACGCCTCTTCCATCTTTTTGACAAGGTCCGACGCCTCGAGCAGCGTCAAGCCCTTGATTTCATCGAGAATTGCTTCCACTTTGCTAGCCATTGCTGTTGTCCACCCTCCTAAGATTCCGCAACCACCGGAGCTGCGCCGGCGTCGCCGCCGGCAAACTTGTTGCCCTTCACCGCTTCACTGGTTACCACCGCAAGATTTCGTGAGACCGCTGAAAGCACCGTCGCGATTCGCTGCGCCGGCGCGTTGAGCAGGAACATCACCTTGCTGATCAATTCTTCCTTCGAAGGCAGTTGCGCCAGGTTCTGGATTTCGTCGATCGAAACCACCCGGCCTTCCACCCATCCTGCCTTGAACTTGAATGCGGGCGTTTCCTTGGCGACTTTGGTCAGCACTTTCGCCAGCGCTACGGGATCGGTGCGCGTGTAGGAAATCGAATTCGTGCCCTTGAGCCCTTTGAGCAGCGGCGCGGCCGGCGTGCCTTCTCCGGCGCGCTCGGCCAGCGTGTTCTTCACCACTTGATATTTGCCGCCCGCGGCTTCCACGGCGCGGCGCAGCTTGGTGTCCGCTTCGACGGTGATGCCCTGAAACGTGGTCAAGATCACGGTTGAGACGGTTGCCAGCTCGGCTCGCAGCGCGTCCGATTCCGTTTTCTTTTCTGCTTTCTTCTTCATTCCCCAATCTCCAATTCGACTTCGGTTCTACAGTTCAATGTCACGCGGCGGCGGCCGCGAGGGATACTTCCGATTCGGCGTGATCGATCGGAATGCCCGGCCCCATCGTCGAAGTCAGCGTGATTTTCTTGATGTACTTGCCCTTCGCCGCGGCGGGCTTGGCCTTTTGAATGGCCGCGAGCAGCGCGTGCGCGTTTCCTGCCAGCGCCTGCGCGGTGAAACTGATCTTGCCCACCGGCGAGTGAATGATTCCCGTCTTGTCGAGACGAAACTCGACTTTACCAGCCTTAATTTCCTGCACGGCCTTGGCTACGTCGGTGGTCACCGTGCCCGTTTTCGGGTTGGGCATCATGCCGCGCGGCCCGAGAACTTTGCCGAGCTTTCCAGCCGACCTCATCATGTCGGGCGTGGCGATCACGGCTTCGTAATCAATCCAGCCTTCGGTGATTTTCTGCACCAGGTCTTCGCCGCCGACGAAATCCGCGCCGGCTTCCTGCGCCTCGCGAACTTTATCGCCGCTGGCAATCACCACTACGCGCTTCGATTTCCCCAGGCCATGCGGCAGCACCACGGTGCCGCGCACCATCTGATCGGATTGTTTCGGATCGACGCCTAGATTCAGAACCAGCTCAACGGTCTCGTCGAATTTCACGAAGTGCGCCTTGCGCAGCAATTCCGCCGCTTCTTCGAGCTTGTAGGGCCGCGCTTCGACGAGCTTGCGCGCCTTGTCGATATTCTTGCCGCCGATTCGATTGCTCTTCCCCATCTCGATTCGTCCCCCGCGCCCGATTCTGTTCGAAAAAATCTTAGCCGACGACTTCGATGCCCATATTGCGCGCCGTACCCATAATCGTGCGCACAGCCGATTCCAATTTCGTGGTGTTCAAATCCACCAGCTTGGCCTTGGCGATCTCTTCCACCTGCTTGCGCGTCACTTTCGCCACTTTATTGCGGTTCGGTTCCGGCGAACCCTTCACGATTCCCGCCGCGCGCTTGAGCAATTCCGAGGCAGGCGGCGTCTTGGTGATGAACGTGAACGTCCGGTCGGTGTAAATCGTCACCAGCACCGGAATGATCATTCCATCCGGCTCTTTCGACGTCTTGGAATTGAACTGCTTGCAAAAATCCATGATGTTCACGCCGTGCGGGCCGAGCGCGGTCCCGACGGGCGGCGCAGGCGTAGCCTTCATCGCCGGCAATTGCAATTTGACCGTGGATTGAACCTTCTTCGCCATTCGCAGACCCTTTTACTTCATTAGATGCGCGGCAGTTGCCACGCGCCCGCCAGTGTTTCCTAAGCGACCTTTTCCACCTGCGCGAAATCAAGCTCCACCGGCGTCGAACGCCCGAAAATCGTCACCGAAACCTTTAACGTGCTGCGGTCGGAATTCACTTCCTCGACCACGCCCGTAAAATTCGCGAACGGCCCATCCACGATGCGCACATTTTCGTTGCGGTCGAAACTCAGCTTCGGCTTCGGTTTTTCCGCCGTGCTCGAAGCGCGATTCACGATGTTCTGCACTTCTTCGTCCGTCAGCGGCGTCGGCGTCGTTCCCGAGCCCACGAAACCCGTCACCTTCGGCGTCGAGCGCACCACGTGCCAGGTGTAGTCATCCAGATCCATCTCCACCAGCACATAGCCGGGGTAGCACATCCGCGGCGAAATCACTTTCTTGCCGCCGCGCACCTCCACCACCGACTCGGTCGGGATGATCATTTGCCCGATTTTGTCCTGAAGCCCGAACGCCGCCACGCGGCCTTCCAGGCTCTCTTTCACCTTCTTCTCAAATCCAGAATAGGTGTGGACGATGTACCACTGCTTCGCCATCAAGAATCCCTCTACTTGTGCCGGAAGTAGCTCCACATCCGGCTGAAAATTGTGTCGGTAATCAGAAAATAGATCGCAAAGAACGCCACGGTGACGACCACCACGACCGTCGTCGATTTCACGTCTTCCCAGCTGGGCCAATTCACCAGCTTGAGTTCGGCCCGCACATCGTGCAGATATTTCCGAATGCGCCGAGGGTATTCTCCCAACTTGCCGAGAAATCCGGCAACTGGGAGAGCCGACCCTTCGCTGCTTGCGCCTTCCTGTCTCAATTTCCTCGCCGCCTCTGCCATGACCCCGCCCGCCTGCCCATCGTTGCCCCGCTTGCCGCGCGCCGCGTTTCGCTTCGCTGCCCCGCCGCGCCGCTTAAGAAACTGGCAGGGGAGGAGGGATTCGAACCCCCACTCTCGGTTTTGGAGACCGATGGTCTACCGTTGAACCTACTCCCCTACGGATGACTACTTGACCTCTTTGTGCGCCGTGTGCTTCCGGCACGTGTTGCAAAACTTCTGCGTTTCCATCCGGTCGGGATGCTTCTTCCGGTTCTTCATGGTGGTGTAGTTCCGGTTCTTGCACTCACCGCACTGCAATGTGATGATTTCTCGCATAGTCGTTTACTCGATGATCTCAGTCACGGCGCCGGCGCCTACCGTGTGCCCGCCTTCGCGAATCGCGAAGCGCAAGCCCTTCTCGAGCGCGACCGGCGTGATCAAACTTACTTCCACCGATACGTTGTCGCCCGGCATCACCATCTCCACACCCGTCGGCAGTTTCACGTCGCCCGTAACGTCCGTGGTGCGGAAATAAAACTGCGGCCGGTACCCCGTGAAAAACGGCGTGTGCCGCCCGCCCTCTTCCTTCGTCAGCACGTACGCCTCAGCCTTGAACTTCGTGTGCGGCGTGATCGATCCCGGCTTGGCGATTACCTGCCCGCGCTCCACATCCTCTTTTTCCGTGCCGCGCAGCAGCAACCCCACGTTGTCGCCCGCTATTCCTTCATCCAAAAGCTTCCGGAACATCTCCACGCCCGTCACCACTCTCTTCACCGTCGGGCGGAAGCCCACAATTTCCATTTCCTCGCCCACCTTCACCTTGCCGCGCTCCACTCTTCCCGTCACCACCGTGCCGCGACCGGAAATCGAAAAAATATCTTCAATCGGCATCGCGAACGGCTTGTCCACATCCCGCTGCGGCAACGGTATGTACTTGTCCACCGCTTCCATCAATTCCAGAATCGACTTCTCCCACTTCGCGTCGCCCTCGAGCGCTTTGAGCGCCGAGCCCTTAATCACCGGCACCGTGTCGCCCGGAAATTGATACTTCTTCAGAAGATCGCGAACCTCGAGTTCCACCAGTTCGAGCAACTCGGGATCTTCCACCACGTCGCATTTGTTCAGGAAAACGACGATGGCGGGCACGCCCACTTGCCGCGCCAGCAGGATGTGCTCGCGCGTTTGCGGCATTGGTCCGTCCGTCGCCGCTACCACCAGGATCGCGCCGTCCATCTGCGCCGCGCCGGTGATCATGTTCTTGATGTAGTCGGCGTGGCCCGGGCAATCGATGTGCGCGTAATGGCGATTGGCCGTCTCGTACTCCACGTGCGCCACCGCAATGGTGATGCCGCGCTCGCGCTCTTCCGGCGCGTTGTCGATCGAATCGAACGCCCGGAATTGCACCTTCGCATTGGTCTTCGACAGCACTTTGGTGATCGCCGCCGTCAATGTCGTCTTGCCGTGGTCGATGTGCCCGATCGTTCCCACGTTCACGTGCGGCTTACTGCGCTCGAATTTCTCCTTCGACATCGCTCGTTTTCCTCGTCAGAGAGCGGCGTTTCGTCCGTCGATTTCTCGCGCTCGTCTGTTTTCTTCAGCGCGCCGCTCTGCTGCGCGCCGGGCCGTGCTGCCGGGCCTTACCTTCCGTTCAGCATTCTGGAGCGGGGGACGGGATTCGAACCCGCGACCATCTGCTTGGAAGGCAGAGACTCTACCCCTGAGTTACCCCCGCTCATCACCAAGCTTCTCTGAACTCACTTACCGCGCGCCACAGCATGGAGCCTGGGACCGGGATTGAACCGGTGACCTCGTCCTTACCAAGGACGCGCTCTACCAACTGAGCTACCCAGGCTCATTCCGGTAGTTCCGCTGCGCTGCTGCACAACTCAAGCCGCGAGCGGATACTGCGCTTCTTTCACCTCGGATGTCTGGAACCGCCTCTGTCGCGTATCGCGCCAACTGCAGGAAAAACTCGCTCGTGCGGGACGCTGGTGGACGGGGGAGGATTCGAACCTCCGTAGCCCGCAAGGAGCGGCAGATTTACAGTCTGCTGGTTTTAACCACTCACCCACCCGTCCCGCGTGATTTGCCGGGACATAGCTGCCGCATTCCAACGGGAAAAACCGCAATGCAGAAAGGGCTCGTGCCCGGAGACACCAGCCCCAGCTCTTTTATCGCGAGGAATTCGTCCGCATCCCGCAAAAATTTCCCGGCTCGTAAAATTCAGCTGGCGGAGGGAATCGAACCCCCGACCCTCTGATTACAAATCAGATGCTCTACCAGCTGAGCTACGCCAGCATAGCTAAACCGAGCGAAGTTATCACAGCGGCAAAAGAATTGCAAGCAAGTTTGAATTTCCCGCCGCACGCCCGGTGCCAATCCCGACCCAGCATCCGACCCACGCGCCAGTATAGCACTAACCGGTCAAAAAATGTACCCGCTTGTAAGTACCAGGCCAGCCTCCTTTGTGAGCCCTGTTTGTGATGCTAATTCTCACCACTCGCGGCCGGCTGGAAGCCTCTCCTTGCGCTGGCTTTACTTGCTCTCGGAGGCCACCTTATACTCGAAAAATGAGCTCATCAGGGAAGCGCGCGCTGATTGTCGTCGCCGTACTTTTTTTGATACTTGCAGGCGTCGCCTTCTATTTCATTCATGGCTTTGGGACAAATCCCGTTCTCGCTCCAGGCGCCCCGCCGGATCTTTTCAGCTTGTTGCCTCCTGATGCGCCACTGATCGTTTACGGCGACGTCGCCGCGGTGAAGAGTTCGGCGGCTTTCGCCAATGGCTCGGTTTTGTTCAGTCCGGGGGTGGCGGAAGACCCGATTTACCGGGATTTCGTGCGCGATACGGGATTCGACTATTCGCGGGATCTCGACCGCTTCGTCATCGCCGCCTGGCCGAATGAGGACAAACCCTCGCCAGTTTTGGCCGAGCGAATTCGCTTGATCGCCATCGCGGAGGGCCGCTTCGATCACGAAAAAATCGATGCCTATGCGCGGCGCGTCGGCCGCGTCTCGAATACCAGCGGGCCGGTGATTTACGAAACGCCCTCGGCCGTGCCGGGACAAGGAATCTCATTTACTTTTCTCGGGCCGAACCGGATTGCGTTTGCCCAAGCGATGAGCCTCGATGCAGTGTTGCATCCCGCGCCGCAATCCCAGCAAGACCCCGCCACGCGCGAGCGCATCGCGCGTGTTTCCGGCGCGCAATTCTTCGCTGTGGCGCGCACTGACGATTTGCCCAAGGCCATCGGCGCGCACGAGTTGCAATCCGGCCAGCTCAATCGGATGCTGAAGAGCATCCGCGATATCACCATCTCGGGCCGTCCCGACGGCAATAATTTTGCCTTGGCGGCGGAGGCCGACTGCGACTCGCTCTCGAATGCGCTGCAACTGGCTACGTTTCTCGACACAATGCGCTGGCTTGGCCGCGCCGCTTTGGCCGATCCGCGAACGCGCGGTCAGATGCATGCGAACGATGCCGCGCTGCTTGATTCTCTTCTCCGCGTCGCGACCGTTTCACACGATGGCCGCTCAGTCCGGTTGCGCCTGGAGCTTACGCCGGAAATCCTGCAGGCGTCACCAAAGTCCCATTAGTGAGGAAATGGCGCGATTTCCTTCGGTAGCGCGGGCGTGCCCGTGGGAAGATCACAGCGCAATTTGCAAGAAATCAGAAGCGGGAGATAACGGCTAGTCGCCGTTCTGTGTCGGGGAAACTTCCGCGCCGCGCAGATAACGCCACGGATTCACGGGAGTGTTATAGAAGCGAACCTCGTAATGCACGTGCGGCCCGGTCGCGTGTCCGGTGGCGCCTTCGAAGCCTATGATATCGCCGCGCTTCACCTGTGCGCCCACGCTGGTATTGAATTCCAGCATGTGGCCATACCACGTGGTGACGCCAAATCCATGATCGATGATGACCAAACGCCCATATCCGGCGCGACGATCCACCACAGTAACCACGCCGTCGGCCGTAGCGCGCACCGCGTCGCCCAGATGCGACGCAATGTCCACTCCAGCATGGAACGCGCCCTCACCGCTGAATGGGTCGAGACGCTCGCCGAACCGTCCGGTAATCTCGCCCACCACCGGCCAGAGCGAAGGAGCGACGCTACTGCTCGCAAACTGCGGCGCCGGCATCAGGCGCAAATTGGGGCTCGCAGCGGTGACCATCGAGGCATTGGTTTGCAGGTAGTTGAATTCAGCCACCGACTGGCGGAATTCCGTTTCGGGTTCCTGGTAGCTATCGCTGATAGCAAAGGGCGTCTGGCGGAGGTTCGTCAGCCCGTAAGCCATGGCGACTTCGCCCGCCAGAGACTGCAGCGAGGTCAGCCGTTCGTTGGTATCCTTCACCTGCGTCTGCAAATCGAGGTATTGTTTCTTCAGGCTGTCCTGCTCGCGGCGCAGGGTATTGTAATTGGTCACCTTCCAGAGCATCCGGCTGTAGGAACCAGCCGCGAAAATGACCGTCAGGCCGCCAACTACAGCCAAAACGAGGAACACATGCAGCACATAAAGCGGGATCCGCAGCCGGCGCACACCACCGGAATCGTTTGCGGCTATAAATAGCGTGTATGACTTGCTCTTCATTCTTCGCCAAGACCGAAGGAGGCGCGCTACCCGGGGGAAGCGTAGCGACCACCCAGCAGCCCGACGAAGCTGTCGGGATCCGGCGACGAGGGCGCTGGGGCGAAAACCGTCGAATTGTAGGGACTCGCTTCGCATTCGTCAACCCATTTCTTCCAAATCCCGTAGGCACACTCAACTCGTGCCTTTATCAGAGTCCCAGCTATAATCGGCAACTTGTGTTTCGGATTGACCCTATTTTCGGGTTTCGGGCCCCTGGAAAACAACTGTACCGATGACCAGTGAAGGCGCATTGCTCAACCGCATCAGGAAAGCCGTCCTTTCGGACGGTGGAGGTAAGGCGGCGTGCGTGCGGCTAGGGATCGGAGACGACGCGGCGATTCTCAAACTGCGCCGCGGCCGCGAACTGATTGTCAGCAGTGACTTTTTAATCGAAGGCGTTCACTTCCTGCCATCCGATCCTCCCAACGCGGTCGGATATAAAGCACTGGCGCGCGCTGTGAGCGATCTCGCAGCGATGGGTGCTGAGCCGCTTGGCTTTCTCTTGAATCTGGCGATGCCGGCAGCACGCACCGGCGCGTGGCTGGATAAATTCCTGAAAGGCATAGATCAAGCCGCTCGGAAGTTCTGTATGCATTTGATTGGAGGAGACTTAGCCAATAACGAAAAAGTCGCTGTCTGCGTCGTGGTGATCGGCGACGTCCCATCCGGCCGCGCAGTTCAAAGATCAGGAGCCCGCCCCGGCGACCTGATATACGTCAGCGGCAAACTGGGAGCCGCGAGGCTGGGCCTCGAGATCAGCCTCAAGCGATTCGACAAACGGAGAGATGCTCGCTCGCTGCTCTCGTCTCATTTGTGCCCCAGCCCGCGTCTCGAGCTGGGAAGCTGGCTAGCTAGTCACCGCGTAGCAACCGCCATGATGGACATCTCCGACGGCCTATCGATTGACCTGGCGCGCCTCTGCGAATCCAGCCGCGTCGGCGCGGTCGTGTATGCCGATTGCATTCCCGAAGCTCGCATTCCGGAACCATGGCGGCGACGTCTTCGACTTTCGCCCGCCGCAGCCTTGGGTTTCGCGCTAAATGGTGGTGACGACTACGAGCTAGTATTTACAGTACCTGAGCGAGGGGTCAAACAACTGAAGCGCGCTCCGGGCGGCGTCCGCTTAACCTGCATCGGCGAAGTTACGCGCAAGCGAGAGATCCTGCTCATCAACTCGACGGGGCAAGAATCACTGCTCCAAATCCACGGTTGGGATCACTTCTCAGGCGTGAGTGAGTCTGACTAATTCGGCTTCGGGCTTTCGGTGGTCGCGGGCTTCGGTACTGCCACCTGGGTCAGCCCTTGCTCAGCGGCATCGGCAGGTGGAGCCGTATCCGGTGTATCCACTTGCACGACTCTAGCAGGCGCAAGCTTTTCTAGCGGCACTACGTTTGGGAAATCCTCGTCGGGCTTGCTGTCCATCGCTCCCTTCATGAACTCGAGCCACACAGGCAACGCCGCCCGCGCCCCCGTCTCTTTCTTCCCGAGCGATATGCGCTTGTCATCGTTGCCGATCCACACTCCCGCGGTCAGCGACGGCGTGAAGCCGATGTACCACGCATCCGTGAAATCATTCGTCGTGCCGGTCTTGCCGGCGGTCGGCCGCCCCAACTCCTTGGCGCGCACGCCAGTCCCGAACTGAACTACTTCCTCCAGCATCGCCACCATCGTCCGCGCCACGTCCGGCGGAATAACATCGGTCACCTGCGGCTTGGCTTCCTCGAGCAGCGCCCCATCGTAAGTCGCCACGCGCCGGATCATATGCGGCTCGATGTGAATCCCGTCATCGGGGAATACCGTGAACGCCGAGACGTGCTCCATCAATGTCAAGTCAGCCGCGCCAAGCGCCAGCGGCAGATACGGCGGCAATGGGCTGGTAATCCCAAATCGCCGCGTGGTATCGATCACCTTCTGCACTCCAACCTGATCCAGCAGCCGCACCGCGGGAACATTGCGCGAATCCGCCAGCGCCCGACGCAAAGTAATTCGCCCTTCGAATTTCTCGTCGTAGTTTTTCGGCGAATACTCCTGCCCTCCGCTGCGAAACGATACCGGCGCATCCACAATCGTGTCGAACGGCGAAAATCCCTGCTGAATCGCCGTCGCATAGACGTAGACCTTGAACGAGCTGCCGGTCTGCCGCAAAGCCTGGGTGGCGCGATCAAATTTCGAGTCCTCGAAACTCGACCCGCCCACCATCGCCTTGATCTCGCCGCTGGGATTGTCAATCGCCAGCAGCGCGCCCTGCGCGGTCAGCGGCTGCTCGAGTTCCACCTTCGCAGTCGTGCCGGTGATGTCGAGAATTTTGAAAAGCGCCAGATCGCCGGCCTTCAATAGTTCGCCCGGCGATTTGTGCCCGGTCCAGGAAATCGACGACGCCGATACCATCGCCGCGTAAGGCCCGATCTTCACCGTCGCCGCTGAATTATCTACAGCGCGCACGAGCCCGGTCACATAGCTGCCCTTCTCGATCATGCCGTGCCAGTCGTCCGAATCGTAGCTATCGAGCTTGGCGACGCCTTCCTTCACGATATTGCGCAAACCGCCGCGCCAACCGTGCCGCCGGTCGTATTCATGCAAGCCATCGAGCACCGCCTGATCCGCAGAGCGCTGCATGGCAACGTTGAGCGTCGTATAAACGCGCAGCCCTTGCTCATGCACCGCGGCGGTGCCATACGTCCGCTCGAGGTATTGGCGGATTTCTTCCACGAAATAAGGCGCAAAACTGTTCCGCGGCGTGGTGAGATGCAGCGTCAGCGGCGTCGCCGAAGCGGTTTCCGCCTCCTCCGAACTGATCTTGCGCTCTTCCGCCATGTTCGAAAGCACCAGATTGCGCCGCGCGCGGGCTCGCTGCGCGTGCAGCACCGGCGAATATTTCGGTCCGGGAATGATCCCCGCCAGAAGCGCCGCCTCGGCCAGCGTCAGCTTGCCCACCGGTTTGCCAAAATAATATTCCGACGCCGCTTCGAATCCGTAATTCCCATGTCCGAGATAAATCTGATTGCAGTACATGGTCAAAATCTGCTGCTTCGTGTAGTGCCGCTCGATCTGAATCGCCAGCAGCATTTCCTGAATCTTGCGCCGGAAAGAGCGATTCGACCGATCAAGGAAAAGCCCGCCGGCAAGTTGCATCGTAATCGTGCTGGCGCCCTGAGCAATGCGGCGCTTGGTGATGTCCCGCCAGGCCGCGCCGACCACGCGCGTGAAATCCACGCCCCAATGCTCTTCGAAGTGCTGGTCTTCGGTGGAAAGGATTGCGTCTTTCAGAACTTTCGGAATCTGCGGGTAAGTCAGCAGAATGCGCCGCTGCAGCGCGAAGCTGCCGATCGATTCGCCGTTATCGGCGTAGAGCTCCGTGACCGTATCGGGCCGGTAGTCCTCGAGCGCGCGAATCTCCGGCAAATCGCTGGTATAAACAAACAGCAGCCCAACCGCCGCGCCGAATCCAATCGAGCACGACAGCAAAAACATGAACGCGAGCCGCCCAAACAGCGTGCCGCCCGCAATTCGTACCGGAGTGTGGTCAGGATGCTCCACGAAGCCCTTATTCTATCGCCGCTCGATTCCTCAAGCAGGAATTCACTCGCGGCGTTTCGAGCCGCACAATCCTCCGCGTCGATCGGCTAATGCATCCCGATATACGCATCAGCTTCGATCTCAACAAGCATGTCGGGCGAAATCAGCGCCTTGATCTCAATCATCGCCGTCGCCGGCCGGATCGCGCTGAACACTTCCCCGTGCGCCCTCCCAATTTTCTCCCAATCGGCAATATTCGTAACGTAGATGCGCGTGCGCACCACATCGCGCATCTTCGCTCCCGCCTTCTCCAGCGCCGATTCGATATTCTTCAACACCTGCACCGTCTGCGCGTGAGGATCGCCCTTCCCCACAATCTCGCCGTCCGCGCCGGTAGCCGTCGTACCGGAAACATGCACGTAATTCCCAATCCGTACAGCACGCGAATATCCAACAATCGGCTCCCACTTCGTCCCGCTAGAAATATTCTGCCGCGCCATTCAGAATCCTCCGCGATGAGATGCCCCACTCATCACTCCAAAATAACACGCGCACGGCCTTTGGGCTCGCATCAACAGCTCGAAGTGGGGCAGTTCGTGCTTATTTGAATTACGCCGCCCAAGAATCTCAAGAGAGTTTTCATTTCATGTTGAACTATACTTGTGCATCCTACCGTGCGAGATTCATATGAAGCTAATTAACTATGACAAATACAACAAGAAATGGACCCCTCGCCGTGTTGTCCTGCTTCTGCTAATGGAAGCAGTCTCCACCGGATTTTTTCTCGGCGCGGCACTAATTGTTGCAATTTATTCGCATGGATCTAAAAATTGGATATGGCCGCTCGTAATGGCGTTCGCGAGCGGAGTGGTCATGCTGCAGGCGGCTCTCCTCGCCTTGCACAACTGTCCGGCATCCACAAGGGCACAGCGAACTGAAGCTACTCCTCATGATATAGCGGTGAAGTGAGTTTTTATTCGTCAAGCAACTCGACTACCAGACCCTGGGCAGCCGCCCACGATGGGGCTGCGGCCTCCAGCGCTGGCGGCTTGGCGCCGTGAATCAAGGACGGTGAGCGCTATCTCGGCGAAGAAGCTCGGCTGAGAGTAGCTATACACCTTGTTTCGGTACAACCGCATCAGTCATCGAATCGGGCGCGCAATTCCGGCGGCGTTACCGGGCACACTTCCGGGCACCGACCGAAAATCCTGTAGCGCACGCGCGCAATAAAATTGTACACGCCATCGCGGAGCAGGTGCGGAATCACCGCGATGCTTGCGCCGATCACGCGCCAGAATCCGCCGATCCGCCGCAAGATGTGAATGAAAGCGTCGGAGCGAATCAGCAGCCGGCCATCTTCGGTCAGTACAACAACACTATCCGGCAACCCCGCGCGGCGCTGAGCGAGCACGAGCGCGGCAAACGTCGTTCCTTGCAGCGGCGCATAGCGAAACAGCCGACCCTCCGGATCGCGCGCAATCACAAAGCGCACCGCCCGATGGCACAATCCACAATGTCCATCATAAAAAATCCGCTCGGTCTGCGGCGAGGAACTATCAAGTCTCGCCCGCGAATCTCCCGCCAATTTGTCCGCCGCAACCATAAATTCTCGTCGCACCATTCTCCCGCGCCGCGCATAGTAAATCCATCGCGACGCCTTCGAAACTGCCGCTTTACACCGATTCGCGAACTCTCTAAGCTAAGTCGTACGCTGCGAAAAAACGGATTGCACTGATGAAATGCGACAACATCCTCGAAGCCGTCGGCAACACGCCGCTAATTCGGCTGCATCGCGTCTCCAGGGATTCGCAGGCCGAAGTTTACGTCAAAGCTGATTACCTGAATCCCGGCGGCTCGGTGAAAGATCGCATCGGCATCTCCATGATCGATGAAGCCGAGCGCAAAGGCCTTCTGAAGCCCGGCGGCACGATCATCGAAGGCACTTCGGGCAATACCGGCATGGGCCTCGCTCTCGTCGCCGTCGTGCGCGGCTACAAAGTCGTCTTCACCATCACCGACAAGCAATCGCGCGAAAAAATCGATCTCCTCAAAGCCTTCGGCGCCGAAGTCATCGTCTGTCCTACGGCCGTCGAACCCGAAGATCCCCGCAGCTATTATTCGGTAGCGAAAAAACTCGCGCGCGAAATTCCCAACTCCTTCTACCCCAATCAATACGAAAATCCCATGAACCCGGAGGCCCACTATCGCACCACGGGCCCGGAAATCTGGAAAGACACCGAAGGCAAGATCACGCACTTCGTTTGCGGCATGGGCACCGGCGGCACCATCAGCGGCGTCGGCCGCTACCTCAAAGCACAAAATCCGAAAGTAAAAGTAATAGGCGTCGATCCCTACGGCTCGCTCTACTACGAATTCGTCAAGACCGGCAAAGTCGGCAAGGCCCTCACCTACGTCGTCGAAGGCATCGGCGAAGATATTTTCCCCGGCACGATGAAGTTCGAGGTTCTCGATGACGTCATTCAAGTGAATGACGAAGAATGTTTCGTCTGGGCCCGCCGCCTGGCCAAGCAGGAAGGCATTTTCACCGGCGGCTCAGGCGGCGGCTGCATGGCCGGCGCGTTGAAAGTTGCGCGCGACGCGAAGAAGGGCGAAGTGATCGTCGCTTTCCTCCCCGACACCGGCACGCGCTACCTCAGCAAGATCTACAACGATGCCTGGATGCGCGAATACGGCTACGTGGACGCCGAGCTGCGACTCACTGCCGCCGACGTCGTCCGCCACAAGCGCGAAAGCGGCAAGAAGCGCGACGTCATCATCGTGCGCCCCGATCAAACTGTCTTTCACGCGCTCAACACCATGCAGAAGCAGGATATTTCGCAGATCCCGGTCTTCGAGGAAGACACTTCCATCGGCACCATCTACGAAGATCAAATCCTGAATCTCGCGCTGCAGGGCAAGGATCTGCGCAAGCTGGTCATCCGCGAAGCCATGGGCAAGCCGCTGCCGCAATTGCCCAGCAACGCTCCGGTCGAGCGCGTCACGCACATCTTGAGCCACGAAGGCCCGGCCGTCTTCATCGCCATGGACAACGGCAAGCCGGAAATCCTGACCAAGTTCGACCTCATGGACACGGTTGCCGGCATGGTCGAACAAAAGCGCTGAATACAGGGCACGAAGCTGTATCAGGGCACGACGCTTTGTCAGGGCATGACTTTAGTCATGCCGAAAATGCCGCAAAATAAGTACGGCTTCAGCCGCTGAGGCCATGTTTGCTGAATTCTCACGCAATCTCTTTGGCCTCTGAAATTAATCTGTTGGCCACAATGAATGTCCGCCACTCTCATAAATGAAAATTGAAGACTTCAACGAACGACTGAAGAACGCAGTCCTCGTCGCCGATGGCGCCATGGGCTCGATGCTCTACGAATTCGCCGGCGCGCAGCGCTGTCTCGAAGAGCTGAACGCCACGCAGCCCGAAGCCGTCTTCCGCATCCACCAATCCTATCTCGACGCTGGCGCGCAGATTCTCGAAACCAACACTTTCGGCGCCAACCGCAACAAGCTCGCCGCCGCCGGTCTCGACGACCGAACCACGGAACTCATTCATCGCGGCGTGAAAATCGCCCGAGAAGCACGCGAGGCCGCGCGTCACGAAGTTTTTCTCGCCGGCTCCATCGGCCCGCTCGGCATCCGCCAGCAGGTGCAGCATCCGCCCGCCGAAGAAATGCAATCCATCTTCCGCGAGCAAGCCGCTGCACTCGAAGAACGCGGCGTCGATCTCTTTATCCTGGAAACTTTCAGCGATCTCGACGAGTTGATCGCCGCGATCAACGCGATTCGCTCCTTCTCGCGGCTGCCCGTCGTCGCGCAGCTCACCTATTCCGAAGAAGGCACCACCTTCGGCGGCACTCGTCCCGGCGAAGCCTGGGAAAAGCTGAAATCCCTCGACGTGCAAGCCGTCGGCGCCAATTGCACCATCGGCCCGCAACTTCTGCTTCCAGTGCTGCGCGAATTAGCCGCCGCCGCAAACATCCCGCTCAGCGCCATGCCCAATGCCGGCTTCCCCCATCGCATGGGCGATCGCATTGTCTATCCCAAATCTTCGCCCGAATATTTCGCGCTCTTCGCCCGCGAAGCCGCCGAACTCGGTGTGCGCCTCCTCGGCGGCTGCTGCGGCACCACGCCCGAACATATCCGCGCCATGGCCGAAGCAGCCAAAGCGCTGCGCCCGTCAACGCACGTGAAAGTGGAAACCGCCGAAACCGCGCCAATCGAAAAAGCCCGCCGCATTGCGGCGCGCGAGCCCGAAAGCAAACTTTGGAAGAAACTGCAAAGCCACAAATTCGTTATCTCGGTGGAAATCGATCCGCCCAAAGGCATCTCCACCGATCGCATTCTCGAGCAAGTCGGCCGCGTGATGGACGGCGGCAAAGTGGACGCCATTGACATCAACAGCGGCACGCTCGCTCGCGTAGGCATGGACGCGCTGATGCTGGCCGGCGCGCTCGAATCCCACGGCTACGAAACGATCCCGCATCTCACTTCGCGCGACGCCAACATCATCGGCCTGCAAGCCATGCTCCTCGGCGCCTGGGCCGTCGGCGGCGTCCGAAATGTTCTCGCGATCACCGGCGATCCTCCGTCGCTCGGCGATCATCCCGAAACTTCCGGCGTCTATGAAGTGGATTCCATCGGCGTGGTGAAAATCATGTCGCGCCTGAATCAAGGCACCGACTGGGCCGGCAAAAGTCTCGGCGGCGCCACAAATTTCACCATCGGCGTAGCCGTGAATCCGGTAGCGGAAGATCTGGACGCCGAAATCCGCCGCTTCGAACAAAAACTAGCCGCCGGCGCGCATTTCGCCATGACGCAACCTGTCTTCGATCCTCTGCATTGGCAAGCATTCCTAAGACGCCTGGGGGGCAAATGCCCCGTGCCAGTGCTAGTAGGCGTCTGGCCGCTAACCAGCTACAAGCAAGCCCTTCGCCTGAACAACGAAGTTCCTGGCATCTCCATCCCCAATCGAACGCTCAAAGAATTAGAGAGAGCAGGAAATTCTGCCCGCGATCGCGGCTTCGCGCTAGCAAGATACATGCTAGATTGGGCCCGCACCGAGGTAGCCGGCGTCTACTTAATCCCGCCATTCAAGCGCTACGAAGAGGTTCTAGAGCTTTTGTAGCGCCGGCGTCCCCGCCGGCATCCGCCGAGCAACCTGCATCAACGATCCGCAACTCATCCGCGGACTCACAAACGCGCCACATCCGATCACGCCGCGTTTACGGTAACCGTCCCAGTCATCCGCGGGTGTATCTTGCAATAATAAGGAAACGCCCCCACATCATTGAACGCAAATGCAAATTGATCGTCGGTATCCAACGCCTTCGAAGCAAATTTCTTATCCTCGCTAGTCACCGTATGCGGCACATCATCATGATTCACCCAGGTAACGCGCGTCCCCGCCGCCACGGTCAAATCCTTCGGCGTAAAGTTGAAATTATCGATGCCAACTTTCACTTCGCCAGCGCCCTTCGCCGCGACTGTCTTGATCCCAGCCCCGCCACCAGCAGCCATCGTCGAATGATCCGCCATCGGGCGCGCATTCCCACCGCTATCCGCCGAAAGCGGCGAATCCACAATCGCCAACGTATGATGCCCGCGCAAAAAGTTCACACTCGTAATCCCCAAAACGCTCCGCAATCGATCAGCCGGCACAGTCATAGGTCCGGGCGACGCAGCCGTCCCAGGCGCAGGCTGCGGAAAAGCCGTGGACATCGCCGTATGAAACGTCACGTTCCCCTCCACCTTCTGCAACGTCTGGTGAATGTGCCCATTCAAAACCGAAACGCTCCCAAATTTCTTCAGATATCCAAGCGCCTGCGCCGCATCGTCGGTCCCCCAACCCCACTCCGGATAAACCGACCACAAGGGAATGTGCGCGAACACCACGATCGGCGTGCTGCTACCGAAGCGCTTCACGTCGTCCTCCAGCCACTCAAGCTGCTCCGCTCCAAGCTGTCCCAGTCCGCCGGCCTTCAAATTCACCACGTTCACCAGGCCAATAAAATGCGCCCCTTTGTAATCGAAGCTGTACCAACCGTCGCCCTTCGTTCGCTTCCCATAACGCTCGCGGTACTGCGCCCCGTCATCGCCCAACACATCATGCTCACCGGGCACAAAATGCACATCCTTCGTACGCCCGCCGCGCAAAATCTGATCCACGGTGTCGAACTCCGATGGCTTCGAAAGATGCGAGATGTCGCCGGTATGCAGCAAAAAAGCAGGCGCATTCGGCAACGCATCAATCTTCGCAATCGCCGCGCGAAACGTCGCAGCAACATCCGGATTCGCCGCCTTGTTGAATCCCATGTGGCTGTCGCTGATCTGCGCAAACGAGAATTCGCCGCCGGCCTTGCCGCCAGCCGCACCGCTCCCGCCGCCGAGCAGCCCGTCAAACGCCTGCGACTTCAATACGCCCTCAGCCATCGTCCAAATCACGCCTGTCCCAGCCCAAGCCATACATTCCAGAAATCCGCGCCGGTCGAGTCCGTCCTTGTTCAAATTTTCCTTAATAAATTTCGCCATTGCTCGCTCCGTTTCTGGCGCGGCGTCGTACGCACTCGCCGCTGCCATTCACTCGCGATGACCGGGCAATCCGCAGATTTATTCCGCGCCGCGAATAACCGCAAAATTCGGGAATAAAATGCGCCAATCTAGAGTCTAATGAGCGGATAGGTCCGGAGAGGCCAATAGCTTGGAAAAGGCGATCGATCTCGGCCGCTTCGAGCAGGCAATCCTCCCGCATCTCGACGCGGCGCACAACCTGGCCCGCTGGCTCCTGCGCGGCGCGAGCGACGCCGAAGATCAAGTCCAAGAGGCCACCCTCCGCGCTTGGCGCGGCTTCGGCACTTTTCGCGGAGGCGATGGCCGCGGCTGGCTTCTCGCCATCGTCCGCAATACGTGCTTCACCTGGCTGCGCAAGAATCGCCGCCAGGAACTAGCCGACGAATTCGACGAGGACATTCACTCGGGCGAATCACTCGTGCCGGATCCCGAGCGCCAGCTCTTCGAAGGCCTCGATGCTCGCCGCGTCCAACAAGCGCTCGAGGAACTTCCGGCGGAATTCCGCGAAGCCATCGTGCTGCGCGAACTCGAAGGCATGTCCTACAAAGAAATCGGCGACATCGCCGGCGTGCCCATCGGCACAGTGATGTCGCGCCTCGCGCGCGCCCGCAAGCGCTTGCAAAAATCGCTCGCCGCACCCATCGGAAAGGAGGCCTGAAATGCGCTGCGAAGAAGCCCGCCCGCTGATCGATTTCTATCTCGATGGCGAACTCGACGCCCTGCGCTCCGCCGAATTCGAGCTTCACGCCCGCGGCTGCAGCGAATGCACACCGCAAATCGAGCGCGCCTCGAAGCTCCGCGCCGCCATCCGCGAATCCGCGCCCTATTTCGCCGCGCCCCGCGCTCTCAAGCAGCGCATCCGCGAAGCTCTGCGCGCCGAAGCCGGTGCCAGCGCCACCGAATCCGCGACGCGCGTCATCATTCCGCGCTGGCGCATCGCCGCTGCCGCCCTAGCCTCGATCGCCGCAGCTTTCGTGCTCGTCTTCACGCTGCGAAGCCACTTCGCCGGCGTGGAATACGACGAAGACGATGTCGCCGACCAGGTCGTCGCCAGCCATGTCCGCTCGCTGATGGCCAGCCATCTTACCGACGTAACTTCATCCGATCGCCACACCGTCAAACCCTGGTTCGACGGCAAAATCGATTTCGCCCCGAATGTCCCAGATTTTTCCGCCGAAGGCTTCCCGCTAACCGGCGGCCGCCTCGACTACATCAATCGCCGCCCGGTTGCGGCCCTCGTCTATCAACGCCGCCTCCACTACATCAACGTCTTCATCTGGCCGGCAAATTCGTCCATCACCACCCGCGCAAAAACCGAATCCCGCGAAGGCTACAACATCCTCCACTGGCAATATTCCGGGATGGACTACTGGTGCATCTCCGACACGTCCCCGGACGATCTGCAAGCCTTAGCCAAGCTGCTGCAGCAGTAGCCCGACGGTCGTCCCGGTGTCGTAGCCGGCTGCCGCCGCATGCCGCGGTCATCCGGAATCCGCCTAGGCGGATGAGGGATCTGCATTTTCTCCCTCCCGACTCTCTTGATTTCGGCTGTTTGGCACTACCCCCCTTGTGTCCCGATTGTTTTTTGCGTCGGCCTTTATTTTCAATGACTTACGGGAAAAACAATATTTGAGTGTCCCGATTGTTTGTCCCGATTGCTTTGCTCGGTTCTGCCTCCTGCACCCGGCCTTCTGGCCAGATCCTGTTGCCATACTTACCCTGAAAGTAACTAAGGTCAATAGTACGGCGGTATCAATTTGCGATGAGGCGGGGCTGAATTCATCGTGTCGATCGAGGCCAGGACTAGAGAGGTCGGAAGAAGGATCAAAGGCGGGGCCGAAAAGGCCGGGCGCAGCAAGCGGCGCCCCTACGACCGACGAACGGCGGGAGGGTCGTCCGCACAATGGTAGGAAAAACCAACGGAAAGAGGGGCCGAAAACCGGGAGGGTCTAAAGTGTCTGAGTGAGAACTGGAGAAGACGTCCCTCAGCGGCTAAAGCCGCGTTGATTTTGCGGCATTTGCGGCACGGCTGAAGCCGTGCCCTGACAAATCATCCCAGTCCTCACACAGGCTCTAAAGCCCCTCCCCTACAATTTTTTGCTGGGCTGAATCATGAAGTTTTAGTCGGGCTGCTTCATCAGTCCGAACCCGAGCTCAGACCCGGGGACGAGCCGAAGCGAAAGGCGGGGGGAAGATGCAGATCCCTCACCGCTGAAGCGGGTTCGGGATGACAACGGAATGCGCAGGCGGGCCCGGCTCACTCGCAGCAGTTTTCATTCTTCGCGTAAAGCCACAAGAGGATCCACTCGCGTCGCCCGCCGCGCCGGAATGTAACAAGCAAACAGCGCCACGCCGGCAAGAATCGCCGCCACTGAACCAAACGTAAGCGGATCGATGGGCGCAACATTGAAAAGCATCGAGCGGAAAAATTGCGTCACGATCGCCGCGCCTACCAGCCCCAAACCCAATCCGATCACCACAATCCTCATTCCTTCTCCGACAGCCATGCGCAGAATATCCAGCCTCTGCGCCCCGAGCGCTATGCGAATGCCCACTTCATGCGTTCGCTGGCTGAAGGAATACGACATCACGCCATAAATTCCGACGGCAGCCAGCAGCAGCGCCACGCCCGCAAAAACGCCCAGCAGCTCGAGCGCAAAGCGCCGGTCGGCCACCGATCGCGCAATGATCTGATCCATCGAGCTGATACTGTGCACCGGCACATTCGGATCTAGCCTCTCCACTTCGCGCCGCACCGCTTCCCCGAGACTCGCCACGTCCCCCCTGCTCCGCAGAAACACCACCGCATTCACCGGCGCGAACTGCCCCATGGGAACGTAAATGTGCGGCACGCTCGGCGCATCAAATCCGTCCGACTTGATATCGCCCACCACTCCGATGATCACCAGCCCCTTCAATCCCGCGCCAAATCCAAACTTGATGTGTCGCCCCACGGGATTTTCATCCGGCCAATATCGCCGCGCCAGCGTCTGGTCAATCACGGCAACTGTCTGCGTCTTGCTCGTATCGGCATCGGTGAAATTTCTTCCCGCCATCAAAGGAACCTCCATCGTCAGGAAATATTGCGTATCCACCACGGCAATATCCGCAGTCGGCTTGCGCTCCGAATCCTCCGCGCGCCCTTCGATCGAGAAAAGCGAATAATTTCTCCCGGAGTTCATCGGCAAAGTGTCGTTGCCCGCAATCGACGCCTGTTCCACTCCGGGCAGCACGGCCACGCGGCGATAAATCTCCAGAAGAAAATCGGCGCGCTTCTCCTCCACCGCATAAGGATCATGGGCCGGATCGTTCGATACCGGAATCCAGATCTGCGCCGTAGCCAAATGGCTGGGGTTGTATCCCGGACGCACTTCGAGCACGCGCCAGAAACTTCGCAGCAGCAGCCCCGCGCCCGCCAGCAAAACAATCGAAAGCGCGATCTCGGAAACTACAAGCACCCGCGAAAGCCGCGTATGCCGCCTGCCGGCTCCCGTTCCGCGCCCGCCTTCTCTCAGATTCTCAACGTGGTTCGGATTCGAAGCCTGCAGCGCCGGCGCCAGCCCGAACAGAACCCCAGTGAACAGCGAAATCAGGAAAGCGAAAAAAAGCACGCTGGCGCTGACGTCCACTTCATTCAGCCGCGGAATATCCGCAGGAGCGAGGCTGATAATCGCATTCTTCAAAAAGAGAACGGTAACGATGGCGACGACGCCGGAAATCATCGCCAGCAGCGTGCTCTCGGTGAGTAGTTGCCCCGCCAGCCGCGCGCGGCTCGCGCCCATCACCAATCGAATGGCAATCTCGCGCCGCCGTCCGGAAGACCGCGCCAAAAGCAGATTGGCGATGTTCACGCACGCAATGAGCAGCACAAATCCCACCGCGCCGAACAGGATGAACAATTCCGTCCGCTGCGGCCCGACCAGATCTTCTTTCACCTCCACAAGCCGCACCGTCCATTTAGCGGCAGCGGGATACTCGGTGGGATAAGCCCGGCTGAGTTGCGATACATAGGCATCCAGTCGCGCTTGCGCCTGCGCCACCGTTAATCCGGGCTTCAATCGCCCAATCGCGCCCGGAAGCATTCTCATCGACCGGTCAGCCGGCACCGGAAACGGAAGTCCGCTGAAGCCCGCCGCGGCCCAAACTTCCACGTCGGTATTCAGCGTCGGGCCCGGATGACGAAATCCCGCGGGCATCACCCCCACAATCGTGTACAGATCATTATCGAGCCGCATTTTCCGGCCGAGTATCCTCGGGTCCGCTCCGTAATTGCTGCGCCAGAAGCCGTCGCTGATCACCACCGGCTCGAGGAATCCCGGCACCGCATCCTGCGCCGTGTACACGCGTCCAAACTGCGGCTTCGCTCCCAGCAAATCGAAGTAATCGGGGCTAGTGACCAGACTTTCCGCACGCACCGTGCGATCTCCTCCGCCGACCGCCGAATTGCTCGGCGCCACCGCCGAAATCTCCTGAAACACGCCCGAGCGATCCTGCAAATCCCAAAGCTCCGGCGCGGACATCCCCACGTCCGCCTCGTTAGGCCCACGCAGATCGTCAAAGACGCGCACAAGCTGCTCAGGATGCGGAAATGGCAAAGGCCGCAGCAGAACGCCATACACCACGCTGAAAGTGGCGACGTTCGCGCCAATCCCTAGCGCAAGCGTGAGGATCGCGACAATCGCAAACCCGGGACTCTTGAGCAACATTCGCAGCGCGTACCGCAGATCCTGCACGAATGACCGCATGAATCCCTCCCGGGAGCGCGCTCAGTCATGAATCAGACGCAATTCTCCCCGCGCCTATATGGACGAGCGATGCCCCATCCTTGTTAGCATCGTGATCGCCTTAGAAGAAGGAGGGAGCCATTGCATTTGGGTGGCAGCCCCCGCATTCATGCGGGGGAAGGAACGCTTCAGCGCTCCGGAAAACCGCGGTCCCATGTTAATGATGCGCTTTAGCGCTGGGCCATTCCGCTCACACAGGACCGCCTGAAAATATGCTCAATCGCGTCAATGAAGCTGGAACGAGAGCAAACATCCTCACTCTGAGATCACATATGTCTCCCATCCGTCGTAGTTACCCCGATGCTTTTTGGCAATTCGAAAAAGCTCGATGACAGCATCATCGATTTCAGCGGGATCAACGGATTGAAATCGAACGATGCAGATTCCGAATGGATGATCACCGTGCTCATTTCGCGATCGTGATTGTACTCGATACTCGAGCGGAGTTACCGCGTCCCAGAACTTCTCGCGATCCGCCTCTGCGCGAAAGTAAATCCAATGGCTGACGTCCCGGGGAGTTTTCAGTGTGTCGTTTTTCTGCTCGAGCACATCCAGGACTTTGCGATTTTCCATCCGTTGATGGTCTTCATCCGACGGATACAAAACGTCTAGATACTGTCTCCACTCAGGGTCCGCCTTAGAACCGCAGTCGAACTCATACTCTCGGAACAGGCTCATGACCTCTTCAACGGCGATCTGCAACCGTTCTGCGCCGGGCGCGTAGTAGTAGATTTCTCGCCGGCCATCGGTAGTAATCCGACCACAGAGGACAGCATCGAATCTTTCCATCATCGTCTGGGTTAGCTTTTCTTCGATTGCCTTCAAGGCTTCAAACTCCAAAGAAGCTGATAGTCCATCGTCGCGCGGCCACCGCAGATATACGCATATCCAAAGCAGAAATGGTCTGCTTTTATCAGGCGCGATCTTCCGCAAACCCAAGTCAAGGAATACAGACGCCAGAAGGTCGTTCACATTGCATATATAGAAATTCCAATCCTCAGACATAGGCGTAATATTTCACATCAGATACCAAACTGCCAGCGAGATGCCACAGATTGGGATTCCAACTAGCTAGGCTTGCGCAGATGATCCAACAGAGGAAACAAAACCACCGCCACCGCAGCATTCACCGCCGAAGCAATCAACAGCTTCCAACTAAAATACGTAGCAGGCCGCGCCAACAAGACCCGATCCATCAAAGTCAGCAAGAACTGATGAAAATGAAAAAACACCAGCACCAATCCAAACCGGCTGACCGGATGCTCCGTATCAATCCTCCCGCCAAACGAAGACGCCACGTATCCAACGAAAGTTTTCGCAATCCCATAAAATCCAATCGGCATCTGGCTCACCGCATCCTGCAAAATCCCAATCCCCGTCCCCAACAGCAACCCGGTAGCCGGATTCCTCCGGCTCAAAGAAAAATAAATCGTCACCAACAAAGGCAATTCCAAAAGCCCGGCCCAGCTCCCGAATTTATTCAGAAATCCCTGCAGCACCAGCGCTAGAAAAGCCACGCCGACAACGGCGCCGCCGTAAAACTTATGCACCTCGATGTGCTGTTCGATCTGTGCCCGCGAACTCATAATCTCCCGCCAGCTCCACGCATCACTGCTGCGGCGGCTCCGCTTCCTCCGCCGGCTTCTTCATCGATACTTCCTGCTGCGTCATCAGCACGATCACGTCTTCCAAGCGGTCCAATCGCGCCGCCGGTTCCACCGTAATCACCTGAAAGGGATTCCCCGGCTTCACCGCCGTCACCGTTCCGACCGGCAAATCCTTGGGATAAATTTTGTCCTCGCCCGAGGTCACCACCAATTCTCCGACGTGCACTTTCTCCTCGTTGGCGATGTACTCGAGTCGCAGCAACGGATCGCTCGTGCCTTTCACCACTCCGTGCGTGCGCGTCTCCGCAAACAGCGCGCCTACGCCGCTGTTCTGGTCGCTGATCAGCAGCACCTGCGACGAACCCGGCAGCACTTCCACGATTTTCCCCACCACTCCGTCCGGCGTAATCACCGGCAAATTCCGCCGCAAATGATCGTGCTCGCCGCGATTAATGAAAATCGTCCGGCTGGCCAGATCGGCGCTGGCCCCGATTACCTGCGCCACCAGCATCGGCACTTCCGTATGCGATTGCTTGAAATTCAGCAGCGCCGCCAAGCGGTCTGCTTCCGCCGCGCGGCTCTCCAGTTGCCGGTTCTGCAACTGCAGCTTATCCACCTGCGCCTTCAGAAATTCATTCTCCGCATGCGTGCGCCGCAGATCGATGTAATTCCGCCAGCCGCCGCGCACCGAGGAAATCGACCAGGTAGCCGCGCGCTGCAATGGGGTCAAAATCTCCACGGCCCACACGCGCACCAGCCGCACGTCATTGTCGCGCTTGATCTGAAATGCTAGCAGCAGCACTTGCACCAAAACGACGGTGACTAACAGAGGAAATGGCCGTTGTCGTGAAGGAAAATCAAGCATCGAATTCTCTGTCGCCTGATGAATTGTCAGGGCACGACTTCAGTCGTGCCGAACTCGCCGCAAAATCTGCACGGCTTTAGCCGCTGAGGTATCTTCCGCGCTCTGGCTCTTCGACGGCCGCGCGCTAATCGATCGACACCAATCTCAGCAACCGGAAATCGCTCAACATCTTCCCGGTCCCCAAAACCACCGAAGCCAACGGATCATCCGCTATCGACACCGGCAACCCGGTCTCCTCGCGAATGCGCTTGTCTAAATTCTTGATCAATGCGCCGCCGCCGGTGAGCACGATGCCGCGGTCGCTGATGTCCGCCGAAAGTTCGGGCGGTGTGCGCTCGAGCGCCACGCGAATCGCATTCAAAATCGTGGCAATACATTCCGAAAGCGCCTCGCGAATCTCGTTATCATCAATCGTCACCGTCCGCGGCACGCCCTCAATCAAATTCCGCCCCTTCACTTCCAAAGTCAGCGGCTTCTCGAGCGGATAAGCCGACCCAATCTCCATCTTGATCGCTTCGGCCGTGCGCTCGCCCACCAGCAAATTATATTTGCGCTTCAAATAATGCATCACCGCTTCGTCCATTTCATTTCCGGCCACGCGCACCGAGCGCGAATAGACGATGCCGCTCATCGAAATCACCGCAATGTCGGTGGTCCCGCCGCCGATATCGACCACCATGTTTCCCGAGGGCTCTTCAATCGGCAGCCCCGCTCCAATCGCCGCGGCCATGGCCTGCTCCACCAAATAAACTTCGCTGGCTCGCGCGCGATAAGCCGAGTCCTGCACCGCGCGCTTTTCCACGGGCGTAATTTCGCTCGGGACTCCAATCACAATACGCGGATGCACCAGAACGCGCCGGTTATGCGCCTTCTGAATGAAATACGTCAGCATCTTCTCGGTGACTTTGAAATCCGCGATCACGCCGTCCTTCATCGGTTTGATGGCCACTACGTTTCCCGGCGTGCGCCCCAGCATCTCCTTCGCTTCGCGCCCCACCGCCACCACTTCGCCTGTATTTTTATTGATCGCCACGATCGAAGGCTCGTTCACCACAATCCCTTTGCCCTTCGCGTAGACGAGCGTGTTCGCCGTCCCCAGATCAATCGCCAGGTCGGAGGAAAACAGACTGAACACCGACCGCATGCTGTAACCGTTTTTTGTCACAGGAACTTTCGCCTCCCCTCGGAAGCGGTCTACCTTCGCCGCGAGCGCGGCCCCCGAACTCGCCCGCCGGTTAGATCATCCGTGTCTCTATTAGCGTCCTCGTGCGTGGTCACAAAATCTACGCTGTTCCGAAGACGGTCTTGCTGTCGTTTGAAATTTCAAATTTGAAATAAATTTCTTGTCCGAACTCCGCTTCTTCATCCAGCCTCAAGCATCTAGCCTCAAGCCTCTAGTTCACGGAATCACAATCGAAACGCGCTTGATCGCCGTCCCGCCGCGCCGGTTCTGCCCGGTAATCACAATCGTCTGGCTGCCCTTGGACATCGGCGGCGTAAAGTAGTGAAACGTTCCATCCGCGCGCACATCAGCCACTTTTTCGCCGTTGATAATCAGCGTCGCCCCCGGTTCCGTCCGCCCCGAAACTTCCACCAGGCTGCCGTGCAACTCCGTATTGTCCACCTCCAGCAGCATATCCTGCTCTTTGCCCTGCGCCACCAAGGTGAATTTGTACGGGTCGCTCAAATCGCTGGTAGCATCTTTGTTATCCACCGCGCGCACTTTCCAGAAATAATCGCCCGGCTCGAGTCCGGTAATATCGAGGCTCGTGTCCGCCGTACGCTTCTCGAAAAGCACTTTGTTGAACAGCGTGGATTTGCTGATCTGCAGCAAATAACTCTTCGCCGTCGCCACCGGCTTCCATTCAAAGTGCACCGGATCCTTCTTCGGATCCGCCACGATAATCGGCGACAAATTCAGCGGCGAAATCAGAGCCGGCGGCGCCAAAACCTGCTCCTTCGTAATCGTGCCGTTCGTAGGAAATGTGACGCGCTCCCATTGCGCCACTTCTACGTGTTCCCCGCCGCGTTTCATATCGGCACTGCCTTCGTTCACGGTCATCTGCTGCTGCTGCGTCTTCGGATCGCTGCGCACTTCAGCGCGGCTATTCTCCCGCAGCGAAGCCACCGCATTCTCAAACGAAATATCGGCCTTCGACCCCGGCACATTCCAAGTCGGCGTGGCCAAATCCACCTGACCGGCCTGAATATGCACGCCCACGCGCGTCGCCTTATCCTGCTCGATCAAGTTCTCTTCCACGGTCACCAGCGTATCGCCCTTCACCGTGTAAGTCGTCCCGTCCGCAAACTGCAACCGCGCCACGCCTTCCGACCCCGTCTGAATCAAATCGCCCTTATCCAGCGTCAATTGGTAATCGGCATTGGCCCACTGCACCGAATTCACTTTTTTCACCTGCACCTTGCCGTCCAGATTGACGAAGCGCGCCTGCTTCGCCGTCGGCGACGTGGTCGTCGCGCTCGGCTTCGTCAACGAATCCGCGATCTTGCCCAGCACGCTCCCCGAAGCCCCGGGAAAAACCAGGTACGTAGCCCCGCCAACAATCGCCAGAAAAAGCACCACCAGCACGATCACCGTCTTGTAAGTGACCGAGTGCCAATACACTTCCACCTTCTGAATTTTGGGCCGCGCAGACGCAGCTGTCTTGGTCTCAATCATCGGAAATCACGCCAATTCTGCAATCTAGCATAGGGGTACAGCCCATTCAACGAACTCCAAATCATCGATGCGAATCCGCCAACACGCATCTTCGCGGCTGAATACGACCTTTTGGATTTCGGCTTGACTAACGAGGGGCGAAAACTTCTAGAAGTATCTCTCGCGAAGTACCCCAATATGGTGCGCCACGTGTCCCGGAATGATATAAGCCACCGCCCGCACCGTGAACGGATTGCCGCTGGCCACGCCGCGCCGCCCCCAAGCCTCCGGCGGCATATTCCGCAGCAGCGAAATCGTCGAGAGCCGCACGCTCCGAAACTCCTCGATATGCGCGGCCCAGGAAATCTCATCCGCTCCCGCCCCCGCAGCAGCAATATTCTGATCAAATCCGGGCAAAGGCTCCGCGAATCCGCGCGCAAACCAAAGCGCTCGGGATGCAAATATCCGCTCGGTATCGCTCACATGATTCACAACCTGCCGGATGCTCCACTTCTCGGGCGCATAACGCCAAAGCGATTTCTCCTCCGAAATGCCCGAAAAGAATCTCAGCGACTCCTCCAGTTGCGCCTCCGTGACCGCCACAACATCGTCGCCCGCAACCTGATTGATGTAAGTGAAGTAATGAGCCGCCGCTTCGTCGCTGCCAGGCCGTCCGATCATGACCCTATCTTACCGCACAGCAGCCGCATGCCATCGCTAACAACAGACTCCGAGGCATCGTGTCATCAGCCGCATCGGGAGCCACCGGTGCGTTAATCATGATGCGCGACCCAGCGGCAAAGATATTCGACTCGCGCGAGGCCCTGCCGTTATAGGATGCAACCCACCCTGGGCTGGCCAAATCGGAGATATCTGCCGATATGGGTCAGTTGGAGGATCGCATGTTGCATCTCGATACCGGCAATACGGGTTTCATGATTTTGTGTACCAGCTTGGTCATGCTCATGACCCCGGGCCTGGCCTTCTTTTACGGCGGTTTGGTGGGCCGCAAGAATGTCCTGGCCATCATGATCCAGAGTTTTGTGTCCATGGGCTGGACGACGGTCATCTGGTATCTCTACGGCTATTCTCTGTGCTTCAGCGGCGACTGGCACGGCGTGATCGGCAATTTTCACAACGCCTTTCTGCATGGTATCAACCTGAGCACGCCATCGCCGAACGTCACCATTCCGGCGCTGGTGTTCGTCGCCTATCAAATGATGTTTGCCATCATCACGCCCGCGCTGATCTCCGGAGCGTTCACCAATCGCGTCACGTTCAAGGCTTATATGCTGTTTCTGACTGCGTGGCTCACGTTCGTGTATTTCCCGTTCGTGCACATGGTCTGGGGCGGAGGATTCCTGCAGCAATGGGGCGTGAAAGATTTCGCCGGCGGCATTGTGGTGCACAACATTGCCGGGATGGCAGCCTTGGCGTCGGTGCTGTACGTGGGCAAGCGGCGCGTGGCGGATCGCGGGCCGCATAGTATTCCGCTGGTGGCGCTCGGCACTGGACTGCTGTGGTTCGGATGGTATGGCTTCAACGCCGGGAGCGAGATGCGCGTCGATTCCGTAACCGCCGTAGCGTTTCTGAACACTGACGTAGCTGCCTCGTTTGCCGCCGTGGCCTGGCTGATGGTGGCCTGGCTCAATGAAAAGAAACCCAAGTTCCTGGGCCTGCTGACCGGGGCGGTGGCGGGATTGGCGACGGTGACCCCGGCTGCTGGCTATGTCTCTCCTACCACAGCGGTAATAATCGGCGTCGTTTCAGGCGTGGTCTGCTATTACGCCGTCGAAATGAAGAACAAGCTGCACTGGGACGATGCACTCGACGTGTGGGGCGTTCACGGAGTGGGAGGTTTTCTCGGTATCGTCATGCTGGGCATTTTCGCCACCAAGGAATTCAATCCCGAAGGCGCGAATGGTTTGCTCGCTGGCGATCCAATGTTTCTGCTGAAGGAGCTCACCGCCGTGGCGTTCTCGTCGGTATGGGCATTCACGTTCACTTACGTGATGTTGAGGATCATCAATGGGTTCACGACGGTCAAAGTCAGCGAGATGTCGCAAGAAGTTGGATTGGACGAGTCGCTGCACGGTGAACACGCCTACGAGCGGGCGGCCGACTGACCTGGCATTCGGAAACAATCTAGATGAAAGATTGACGCTCTATGCGTCGCCCTAAGGCGCAGCCGGTGGCGGCGCCGCCACCGACCAATGCGCATCCCGAAATTGCCATCGTCCCTCGCGGTACTCCGTCACCCCGGTAAAATATCCGCTTTCCTCCACGCGCTTCCCCGCCGCATCCACTTGCACCTCGTGCCAACTCGTGCCCACAACAGCCAGATTCCGCGTCAGCGGATCGACCCGTAAATCATCGCCCCACTTCAATTCAATCTGCTTGATCATCGCCGCAAGCGCCGGAAGCCCCGCGGTAACCGCCGCGCTATCGGCAAACGCCACGCGTCCGTCGACGGCCATGAAGAAAGCCGGCGTATCCGCAAACTCCCGCCGCCAGGCCGTCGGCCCGTCGCGCGTTATGTCCTGCGCCACGCTCTGCATGAACGCCCGCACCTCGCCAGTAACCGCCGCCGCCCGCTCCGCCGTCAAACTCTCCGGCCCGCCCCTCCGATCGTGGTGCATGTGGCATCCGCTAAACGTGAAGGCCGCGATGACGAGAATGCACATCCGGTAGCGCATATCGCCTCCCACAAAAATCGAGCGAATTGTACCGCGAAAGTGCGGCGAACTCCGTCATGTAGTTCCGGTCCTTCGTAGGGGCCGGTCCGCCTAGGCGGAGGCCCCGTTTTGGTCTGGGTTCTTTTGCCGGCGTGCGCGATGGACGTTCAAAACCCAATGCCAAACCGGGGGCGTGTGAACCCGCCCCCCTACGTTTTGAGAACATGTGTTTTTTCCCGATTAGACCTGGTCTCCTTCCTTTGTTTTGTTGGAGTTACGTGGGGTTCTAATCCGGGGCTTCCCGATTAGGTTTGGGGATGCCTGGGGCATAGTGGCGTTCGATGATCAGGCGTTTGGGAGGTACGACATAGGCGCCGTCATCCCGGAAGCGGGCGCATATTTCTACGGCGCGGATGATGTCGCGGACGCTGGGGTTGGTATCGCCGGCTCTTTCGATGATCCGGTGGAGGGCGGAGCGGACGGTCTTGCGGCGGCGTCGCCAGAGGCCTACGGCGTGGGCGTGGCGATAGAGGCACGAGAGACTGGGGAGTTTGTAGTCGTTGACGATGGTGGGGCCGGTCGCCCAGTGGAGGAAGGCTTCGTCGATGGCCTCGCGTTCGTCGTGGTTGCAGATGGCGCATTTGCGGGAGTGGCGTTCGGGGGATGGGGGTGCATCGCCGGAGCTGTGGGCATCCGGCCCGGGTGCTGTGTTCATTGGTTTTCCTTTGGCGCCCGTTCGGCGTTGCTCAGGGCGAGCTTTAGGCGCGGTCTAAAGTAGTGGTGCCTGGCAGTTTGTGGTGCGAGGTGAACGGCCGAGGTTCGCTAGCTTTTCCTTTTCGGGGGGCGATTGGCTTCCCGTGACAGATTTCGTCGCGGCTCCCGGAGGGAGCCAAGAGTAGGATCGGGCAGATTATCTAGTGAGTCAACAACAAAGTGAGGGAATAGACGAGAAAAATTGTGTTTGGGGCGGGCTAAGAGCGTGTAATTGGGGGTGGGTAGGTCGCGCGTTGGCCAATTTGTTTCATTCTGTAACTGATTGGGTAGTTGGTTGGCCGGACGGTACCGGCCGGAAGATGCACAAAGCGTTGGGACCGAAGACCCCATCTTTCGGTACGCGAAAGATGGGGTGCCTTCGGAAGAGAAAACAGCGTAAGCGGGGCCTAGAATCGGGGGGGCCGAAAGCTCCATCCGTGAGACAAACTTAAACAGCTCATCGCGGCTCTCCCCGGTTCGGTCCGAGGCTCCTAGAACCCCGCGAATTCGGTGTCCACTACGTGAGGCAGGACTGCGCTCAAATCGAGCAGAAACAAATGGTTGGCATTGGTCACGAATACCGAGGATGCGCCGATCGTCCCGGATCCATCCGAATTGATCGTATAATTCTCAGACGTTTCCTGTGCTGTTTGCAATCCACCGGGGCCCGATGTATCGACGATAAACTCGACCTGCCCCCCCTCGTCGAAATTGCATTCACCTACTTGGTTCGTCATCTGGTAGCTGGCGTCCTCCTCGTCAGCACACACGCCCAGGCTCAGCGTAAAATTGTTGTAGAGAAAACCACCGGGCTCTTGAATCTCGGCGGTGCCGGAGTACGCCGAGGCATCGATTCCGACGATAAACGCGGAAGTGCCGTTTATTGGAGGATTATTCGCCGGGAAAACATATAAAACCGGCGGATTGGCGCCAACATTTCCGATTGTAGTCCGGCCAGATGTTGGATCGACAGAGTAAGTTCCGGTAGCGATCATCTGCGGCGG
The DNA here is from genome assembly GCA_963812645.1 of uncultured Acidobacteriota bacterium. GTDB lineage: Bacteria > Acidobacteriota > Terriglobia > Acidiferrales > UBA7541 > Palsa-147. Next base: position 516,126 of record CAWEVU010000004.1, on the reverse strand, counting down.
CTGATTCAAATTTACACCGTCGTTTTTCCACCATTTGCCAGTCAGGCCGCCGCTGCAATCAAACCCTAACGTCGCGATGGATGCGTCCGGAGCATTGTTTGCGACGCTGAATCCCGTGGTTTGGAGAAGGTAGACGCCCTGCATCGTGCTGGAACTAAAGGACGTGCCAGATGAGAACATTTCACCGCCGAGAAGAGGGTGGTTGCCATCCACCTGGTCCGTAGACATCAGGATGATCTCCGAACTCGTGGAGGGATACGCGACGGCGTGCAGCGCCGTTCCCCCTGCGCCTGAAAACGAGATCGTGCCCCTTCCACTTTCCGCGAGACTGTAAGAACCGCTGGAAATCTGTCCTTGGGCGGTAAGCGTGCCGGCGTCATTGAGATCGAACAGCCCGCTCGAAACCGCTCCCGAGCCGTCGGTCTGCAGGTGTCCGGCTATCCCGACATGGCCGCCCGCAACATCCCATCCGCTCATTCCGAAGCTGTAGCCACCCGCGGACGCGGATGAAGGCAGTTGCGAGCGCAGAAACCCGGTGCCTCGCAATCCAGTCCCCGTCTGGTCTTCAAATGCGATGAGTTCGCCGCGGGTGATATTCGTGTTGTTGTCCGTTATAAGCAAATAGTGATATACGGACGTGCCCGCAGCCGTTGACAGTTGCAGGCAGCCGAACTCGTTCACCCAGGAATAGAAACTGTTGCTGATCACAACGGGCTGATTCGTCTGCGGTGGCGAGCCCGCTTCGTTCTCGTCTACGATTCCGCTGGTCATCCCGCCATAGCCGTTGGTAAGGAAGTTACCGGCAATGTCGGTCGGAATTCCGTCGAGAAAGCCCCGGAATAGGAACGCCCACTGGCCCGCTAACTCGAAAGAAACGGTGCCTCCGACGCATGCATTACCTCCGACGGGCACAACCGCAAACGTGATTGAGTTGCTCACCGCTCTATTTGTCAGCGACGTCATCGTGAGTGTCGGTAGATTGTCCGGATCGGCCGGAACTGAATCCGGCGGCGTGTACGGGACGCTGTAGTCGGTCGTGCCTGATCCGGCGCAGCATGCGGTAACTGTTCCGAGTTGCCCGCACGCAGGGGCGCACGACACGGAAGAATTCCCGGCTGTCAGGCTGACGCTGATACCACCACTCGACGGATCGAACACCGTCGAGTCAAAATCGAAGGTCGAAGCGCCGATTTCGATCGATGGAATCTTATTGTCGATGAAGATGCTGACTGATTGTCCTGGAGCGATCGAAAACTTGTCGGAAGCGCTGGCGGACGGATTGGAGACCGACGTCGCGACGATATTCGGCTGTCGCTGGGCTGGTGGCGAGGGCAAAAGAAGCGGGGGTGTGTACTGGGCGCTTAGACTGGGTGAGGCAGCGGGCTGCAGGACACCACAAGCGGACGGACATGCAGCGCCGTTCGAATCCAGCAGCGACCAACTGACACCCGCGCCGGACGGATCACCTTGCACCTCGGCGTTCAGCGTCACCGGCACTGAGCCTGAATTGACTGAAGTGATTGGGTCGGTAATTGTTACGGTGACGGCAGTTTTACCGCCCCCGCTGCTGCCGTTGCCGCTGCCGCCGCATCCCGAGAATGCCGCAAGGCACGTTGCTAATACGCATGCCAAAGAAGTACGCGACATCGGCCCTCCCGACTCCTTTTTGCAGCGCTACGACATCCAGGCTAGTTCCATTCTTCGTACGTGCCGACATATTACCGTGTGGTCGCCAGACTCGCAAGTCGGCGAGCGCGTTCAGTCCTTCGCAATCGCATAGCGAATGACCCGCGACGCTGCGGGGAAAATGAAACAGCCTCTACAAGTGGAACACGCGAGGCCGGCGTTTTGCCGGAGCGTTGATTTGGCGGTGAAATCGTCGGAGGGCGCGGCAAGCGGCGCCCCTACGAAGAAACGGCAACGGCGACAAGTTTGTGAGGGATGCGTGGCACGAGGGATGAGCTTGCGGTAATTGGCGGGCGCGTCGAATGAATCGCAATCGCATAGCGATTGACCGGCGCCTCTACGGGAGAATCGGTCCGGCGAGTGCGCTATTGATTCGAAGGGGATTCTCCTCGTCGGAGGGCCATCTGGCGGGGTTTTCTTGGATGTAGCGGCGGAGGTCATCCAGGCTCAGCGATGTGCGGATTATGTGTTCGAAGTAGTTGCGTTGCCAGACCAGGGCGTTTCGTGTCATGCGGATTTTGTTGACGCCTATGGCCGATTGGGATTTGAAGGCACGTACCACGCGAGCTAGAGAAATTCGGGCCGTAGGGGCGCCGCTTGCTGCGCCCGGGCTTGATTGCAGCGATTCGAGGAACAGGATTGCGTGCACATGATTGGGCATGAGGGTGAATTTGTCGGTTTTGAGATTTGGAAAACGATTGGGCAATTCGTGCCAGGTTTGTTCGGCGAATTTGCCGGCGTCGGTGGGGATCATGTAGCCGGCGTCGATTGTGCCGAGGATGGGTTGGCGTTGGTGGGTGCAGATGGTTACGAAATACATGCCGGGTGAGGAATAGTCGTAGTGAGGGAGACGGATCGATTTGCGATTTGGGTGCACGGCGGGACGGATTATGCGAGGCGAGATGGTGGCCGGCAATTCGTGAAAATACGTAATTAGGGGAGCGGCGGTGGATGCGTCGGCGATAATTTTGTGGGAGGTAAATGGCACAGGGTTTGGGCACGCGGCAATCGGCGGGCGCGGCAAGCGGCGCCCGTACGGGAAAATGCGACGGCGTCGGACGGACGGAAAGGCACGCCGGTACGGCGAAAATGCAGCGGAGCCTACGAACGAAACGCGGGAGGCCGGCGATTTCCCGGAGCTTTGATCGGGCGATGAGGTCGTCGGAGGGCGCGGCAAGCGGCGCCCCTACGGGAAAATGCGACGGCGGCGGAGGGACGGAAAGGCGCGCCCGTACGAGGAAAAGGCGACGACAGGTACGTATGAAACGCGGGAGGCCGGCGTTTTGCCGGAGCGTTGATTGGGCGATGTGGTCGTCGGAGGGCGCGGCAAGCGGCGCCCCTACGGGAAAATGCGACGGCGTCGGCGGGACCGGAAGGCGCGCCCGTAAGGACAAAATGCAACGGCCTCTACGCACGGAACGCGGGGGGCCGCCGATTCATCGGAGCGTTGATTGGATGGAGAGGTCGTCGGAGGGCGCGGCAAGCGGCGCCCCTACGAAGAAACGGCGAGGGCGACGCACTCGCGGCGCGACACAAAACGGCAGCGGCTTGCAAATCGGTTGAGCGGGGGCGAAACGTGGCCTATAATTGCTGGTTTGGGCGCATACTGAGGGCGCTTACTGGACATGCTCGACGTTATTCAACAGCGGAAGACTGGCGTAAAGATTTTGATGGGAGTAATTCTCGTCATGATCTCGTTCGCCATGGTGATTACTTTGGTGCCCGGATTAGTGCCTGGGTCTACCACCGCTACTAGCCCTGACGCTGTGGCGCGCGTTGGCGACGAACAGATTACGCGCACCGACGTCGAGAATATGCTCAATCGCGAATTGCGCGGGCAGCCGCTTTCGCCGATGCTCAAGGGCTTGTACGCGCAGCAGGTGGTGGATCAGCTCGTCTACGAAAAAGCGCTCGAGCTCGAGGCCCAGCGCCTCGGTTTGAAAGTCACGCCGGAAGAGCAGACCGAGCGCATCAAGAAATATATTCCCACGGCCTTCAACGGCGATACCTGGGTGGGCAAAGAACGCTATACGCAGGAAGTCGAAAGCCGCACGGGAATGACGGTCACGGATTTTGAGGATTTCGTCCGCCAGCAGCTTCTGGAAGAAAAATTCCGCAACATCCTCACCGACGGCGTGACCGTTTCTGATACCGAAATCGCGCAGGAATACGTTCGGCGCAACGAGAAAATCACCATTGAATACGCGGTGTTCAAAGCCACGGATCTCGCGGCCACGATCAATCCGACGGACGCCGAGCTGGAAGCTTACTTCACGAAAAACATGGGCCGCTATCAGGTGCCCGAGAAGCGCTCGGCATCGTACGCGCTGCTGGATCTGAATCAATTGAAGCAGCAGACCAAGGCGACCGACGCGGAGCTGCACGCCTACTACCAGCAGAATATCGACCAGTTCAAAGTGCAGAATCGCGTGCACGTTGAGCACATTCTCTTTAAGACCGTCGGCAAGACCGACGCCGAGGTCGCCGAGATTCAAAAGAAGGCCGAAGACGTCCTGAAGAAGGCCAAATCCGGCGGGAATTTCGAGGCGCTGGCCAAGCAATACTCCGAGGACACCTCGAAGGACAAGGGCGGGGATATCGGCTGGATTATCGAGGGCCAGACGGTGGCCGAATTCCAGCAAGCGGCCTTTTCTCAACCAGTTGGCGCGATTTCGAACCTGGTCAAGACGCAGTACGGCTTCCACATCATCAAGGTGCTGGAGAAGGAAGTGGCGCGCACCAAGAGCTTCGAGGAAGTCCGCGGGGAGATTGAGCCTACGGTCCTCGACGCCAAGGTGAACGCCGAAGCGAACAAGATTTCCGACCAGATGGCCGCGGCCGTCCGGCAGTCGAATCGGCAGTCCCTCGACGACCTGGCCAAGAAATTCAATCTCACCACCGGCACGACTCCAGTGGCCTCCGCTACCGACGCGCTCGGCGATCTGGGAAATTCGCCCGATCTGCACCAGACGCTTTCCTCGCTGCGGGCCGGCGAAGTGAGCGCGCCGCTGCGCCTCGATCGCGGCTGGGCTATTGTTTCCGTGAAGGATATTCAGGCGGCGCATCAGGGAACGCTCGCGGAAGTGCGCGATAAAGTTTTGGCCGACTATCGCCGCGATAATTCTGTGCAGCTCGCGCGCACCAAGGCAGAAGATCTGGCCAAGCGCGCCAAGACCGGCGAGCCGCTGGCCAAGGCGGCGAAGGCACTTGGCGCCGAAACGAAGACGAGCGCGCCGTTCGCCCGCGTGGGACAGGTGAGCGACCTCGGCGCGGCCTCGCAATTCAATGCGGCGTTCAATATGAACGTCGACCAGGTCAGCGCGGCCGTTCCTATCGCCGCGAATTGGGTGGTGTATCGCATCGTCACGCACGACACGCCGAAAATGGAGGAGTTGCTCCTGCAGAGGGCTCAGCTCCAGCAACAATTGCTGCAAACAAAGCAGCAAGCGGCGTACGAAGCATTCAAGACGGCGCTGCAGGACCGGCTGAAGAGTGAAGGCAAAATCGTGATTGACGCGACCAACCTGAAGCTGCTCACCGGCAAGTCTTGAGAAGCTAAAGCCTTTACTTTCAATAACATAAAAGTTTCCACAGGGTACTTGCCGGGGCGCTTGAAGTGTGCCTACAATATTAGTGTCTGTAGCGCCCAACCCGTCGCCTTGGGGATTTCTTAGAAATGACGGTCCCTCCACCGTCGTTCGAGTCACCAGCGGCGTGCTGCAGGCCAGGCCAAACTTTTTTCTAGTCGGGCTGAATCATCAGCCCGAACCCGTTGTAACGGTTTGAAGCAAGTCCAGTCGCGAGCACAACCAGACGCATTCGGATGAGCGGCAGCGCGTGGATGCGCGCGATTGGGAGAATTCCGCCGGAAATTGACGGCGTACACTCGAGGAAGAACATGTCAAACAAACAGAACGGCTCGGGTAACGAATACCGCTGTGCCATCGAGAAGAATCAAAATGGCAAATACACCGTGCGCGTACGAGCCGCGTTCGGGAGAAGGGGCTGGGTGTTGCCAGTCTATTTCCTCGCGTCCACGTTCGACACGGCTATGAAGCGATTGGAGGAAGCGCTGCAGCTCTTGCAGCGGAATGAAGAGCGGCTGTGGTTCTTCGGCCGCGAGCGCAGCGACGATCCGAATTTCGCCGAGGATTTGCTGGTGGATATTGGGTTGCGGCTCGATCGCCGGACGGAGTTTCCGCGCAAGACTGCCGCGCTTGGCGTGCCGCGGGAGAAGTCTGTGCCGGCGGTGCTGCTGGCGCCGGTGCGGCGGGCGCTGGCGGAGGCCGTTGAGACGGCGCGGGCGGCGGTGGCGGGAGATTAAGATTCTGCAGCGAGTAGACCGGCGCTTGGCTGCGTTTTGGGCTCCTTTTAACTCCTTTGTTTGGTTTTGGGTACGGGTGTGTCTGAAGCCTGTTGCGCGATCTATGGGTCCGCGTGTGAGTTCGAGCGCTGATGTGACCGATCGCTCGTAAGAGGGCGCAGCAAGCCGGCGCCCCTACGAAGAAAAGGCGACTGCAACGGCAACAGCAGGCTACGGTTGTTTCGCGCGGATTAGGATTTCGCCGTCGGCTACGTGTTGGTCGTTTAGCCAGACTCTGTATTTGTAGGAGCCTGGGTTGATGGCGGTGCGCGGGGGGCCGCTCATTAGGCGCGTGCCGGTGGGGGCTTGGAAGACGTTGCTTGAGAAGGGCGAGCGGTTGGCGTCGAATTCGATGCGCAGATTTCCTGAGAGGGAGTGCCAGACCATTTGATCGCCCGGTTCGATTACCACTGTATCGGGAAACATTCCTACTAGAACTAATTTTTCGGCCATAGTTTTGTCGAGACTTGATCGCCTACTTTTGGGGCTCTTCCAAAAGCCCCACGCGCAAAACCGGCGCATGGGGCACCCTGGGCTTCGCTTGCTGCAACGATTCCGCTACTTCGAGACGATATCGCGTACCGCATCTACGATGTGGCGCGCGGAGATGCCGAATTTGTCTAGCAACTCGTCGGGCTTGCCTGAGTGCGGCATGCCGTGAACTGCCAGGCGGATGGATCTTGCCGGCGCTGAGCCGACGTCGGCTAGCGCGGCGAGTACGGCTTCGCCGATACCGCCTTCTTCGAAGTGATCTTCGACGGTGATTAGTTTTCCGGCGGTGGCGCTGAGTTGTGCGGCTATCGCATTGCCATCGAGCGGCTTGACGCAATAGAGATCGATCACGCGGACTGCGATTCCCTGCCCCTTCAATTGATCTGCCGCTTTCAGAGCCTCGTGCAGCGTTACGCCTGCGCCGATTACAGTGGCTTGGTCTTTGTCGCTCTTGCGCAGGACTTTGAAGCCGGGGATGGGGAATTTCTCGTCAACCGAGTAGAGAATCGGCGTTTTCGGGCGCGACGTGCGGATGTAGCAGATCTGGTTGGCGCGGGCCGCGGCTTCGGTGAGGCGTTCGGCGGAGACGCCGTCGGAGGGATAGAGGACCAGGGAGCCGTTGACGGCGCGGAACATGGCCAGGTCTTCCAGGGCCATCTGCGAGGGGCCGTCTTCGCCTATGGATACGCCGCAGTGGGAGCCGCAAAGCTTTATATAGCTGCGACTTATGGCGGCCATGCGGACTTGATCGTAGGCGCGGGAGAGGAAGCAGGCGAAGGTGTCGAGGAACGGAACCTTGCCGCGGGCGGCCAGGCCGACTCCGGCGCTGACCATATTTTGCTCGGCGATGTAGCCTTGGTAGAAGCGCTCGGGATAGGCGTTCTGGAAGATTTCGGAGAATGTGGAGTTCTTGACGTCGCCGCTGAGGGCTACGAGTTGCGGATTAACGGCGCCGAGGCGCTTGAGCGCATAGCCGTAGGCTTCGCGCGTGGCGATTGTTGTTCCGGCGGCGTAGTCCGGCGGGGCGGGTGCGGGGAATTTGGGCGGCGTTGGCAGAGATTTGCGCGCGTACGGCTTGCCGTCGTCGGCGGGTATCGGCGGAACGGTGCCGACTTCTTGCAGAGCTTTCGCGAGCTCATCTTTTGAGAACGCTTTGCCATGCCAGTGCGGCTTGCCGGCGCAGAAGCTGACGCCGTGGCCTTTTATCGTGCGCGCGACGATGGCTTGCGGCCGATCTGCGACGGACTTGGCGTGATCGAGAGCGGCTAGGACGGCGGTGACGTCGTGGCCGTCGATGACCTGGACGTCGAATCCTTCGGATTCGAATTTGCGGCGATAGACGTCCATGTTGTGTTCGTACATCGTGGGATCGCTTTGGCCGAGGGCGTTGATATCGGCGATGGCGGTGAGATTTTCGAGCTTGTAGTGGCCGGCGAATTCGGCGGCTTCCCAGACTTGGCCTTCGGCCAGTTCGCCATCGCCCATGAGGACGTAAACTCGCGTGGGGCTTTTATCGAGGCGTGCGCCTACGGCCAGGCCTACCCCTACGGAAAGGCCTTGGCCTAGCGAGCCCGTGGCGGCGTCAACACCGGGGATTAGCGGCGTGGGATGGCCTTCGAGTTCGCTGTTTAATTGCCGCAAGGTCATCAGGCGCGAGACGGGGAAGACACCGGCTTCGGCTAGCGCGGCGTAGAGAACTGGGGCGGCGTGGCCTTTGGAGAGAACGAATCTGTCGCCCTCGTTCGAGTTTGGATTTTTGGGATCGAACTTCATGGCGTGGAAGAAAACGCCGGCGACGAGCTCCGCGGCGGAGATGCACGACGTGGGATGGCCGGAGCCGGCGGCTGTGGTGGCCATCATCGAGTAAACGCTTAGGCGGCGGGCTTTTTCTTTGACGGCTTCGATGGTGGAAGCAGTGATTTGCGAGGTGGCAGCCATGGCGGTCTCCTTTGTTGGGCCTCTAGGGGATTGGATTGTAACGGAGTTGGGATGGATTCCGCCAATCGGGAATTGAAGGCCTCGGTCATGGCGCCGGCAGCATGCCGACGGTTGAAGCGTACTAGTGGCTGACGAAAAACGCCGGCGAGCGGCCGGCGCGACCGTACTTTGCTGAGTTGCGTTGAAGTGTGTCGAGGGCGATGCTGGTAGCTGCTGCCAAGGAACCCTGCACGACTAACTTGCTGTGGTCAATCGAGCCTGTGTTATATTCGGCGCCAGATTTCGAGATTTTTTCCTCCCTCGAATCCAGCCCCTGAAAACGCGGTTGCTGCCGCGCGGGATCGAAGACGCAAGCGACAAAGTGGGGAAGAGCTGATGCGAATTCTGCTGTACAACCCCGACAATGGGGTCACCCGCAATTTCATGCCGCATCTTTGGATGTTTCTCCTGCAGGCACTGACTCCGGCCGGCCATGAAGTGCTCCTGATAGATGGCAACGCGCAACGCATGGACGAAAAGGGCGTGGCGCGATTCGTGCGGGAAAACAACATCGGGCTTGTGGGAATTGGGGCCATGACGCGGATGATAGCGAAAGCCTACCGCGTCGCAGACGCCGTGCGAGCCACGGGCGTGCCGGTGGTGATGGGCGGACCTCACGTAACAGAAATGGCCGATGAGGCGCTTGGCCGAAGCGGCGGCCCGCGTCATGCGGACGCGGTGGCCCTCGGTGAAGCCGATGAAACCTGGCCCAAGATCGTTGCGGACGCGGCGCGCGGCAAACTCAAGGATCTCTACGCGCCGCTGGATGAGTTTGGCCAGGAACACAAACCCACTCTCCAGCCGTATCCGGCAATTCCGTGGGACACGATCAACCTCAAGCAGTTCAATCTGGTTCCTAAGATCGCGAAGGGCATGCTCCAAAAAGTTGGGGCTGGTTGGGGGACATTTCGGATAGTTCCCGTGGAGTCAGGGCGCGGGTGTCCTTATGGTTGCGAATTCTGCACAGTAACCGGCTTCTTCGGCGACTCGATCCGGTTTCGCACGAACCAGAGCGTGGTGGATGAGTTGCTGCTGTTGAAAGCTCGCGCGCGAAGCGAGGGCGGGCAGATTGCCGTCTTCTTCATTGACGATAATTTCGCGATCAACGTGAAGCGGACGAAGTCGCTGCTGCGCGACATTATCGCCGCGGGCGCGCAAGTGAACTGGGTGGCGCAAATCAGCGCTAATCTTTTGCGCGATGAGGAGCTCGTAGACCTCATTGCGGCCTCGGGCGGCAAGTGGGTTTTCATCGGCATGGAGTCCATTGACCCCGCCAACCTTGCCAGCGTGAACAAAGGATTCAACAAGCCGGGTGAGTATGCCGCGGTGCTCGAGCGGCTGGCGCAGCGAAACGTTTACGCCATCACTTCCTTCATTTTCGGAATGGACAACGACACACCCGGGGTTGCCGAGCGCACGCTGCAGGAGATTCGCACCTGGCCACCGGGGCTGCCGGTCTTTGGGTTACTCACGCCCCTGCCAGCGACGCCGCTTTACAAGAGGCTGGAGGCCGCAGGGCGATTGACGCGGCCGCAACACTGGCAAGAATTCGTTCCGTTTGAAATGGCTCACACGCCGCTAAAGATGACGATCGCACAAGCTCATGCCGAGGTGAAATACGGATGGGCAAGTTCGTACAGTGCGGAGGCGATAGAAAAGGCGGTCGATTCGCTGGATCAAAAGCCGCTGGGCTATCGCATCAATATTTTCATCGCGCGCATGTGTTTCCGGGGAATCTACTTTCCTCAAATGGGCGTATTGGCGTGGTTGAAGGTGATCTCTCAGAACCGGCACACCATCTTCCATCTCGTACGGGACTCATTCGCCGCATGGCGCGGCCACTCTGCGCGAGCCGCCTGAGGGAGAGAGCGCTTCGCGTCCGGGAAGGCAAGGCGTTCATCGGCTGGGATGCGGTTCGCAGCGAAGAATCACGCAGCCCTAGGATAACGGGCGCACTTCGAGGAGTTTCAGCCTTTGCCGGGTCAGGTTAGGTCCGAATAGCGGCTTGCCGCTCCCCAGCACAAGCGGGAGGATGCAAAGCCGATACCCGCCGAAGAGGCCCTGGTTTGTCAGGGAATTGCACAGGCCACCGCTGCCAAGTACGAACAAATTTTTTCGCCGCGATTCTTGAACTCGCGCACCTCGGGTGCGGCGTCACCTTCGACGAGCTTCGTGTTCTTCCATTCAGCGCGATCAAGCGTTCGCGAGAAGACCACCTTCGGAAGTTCATTCATGAACTTGGAGATCTCGCCCTGCGCCCTTTGCCAGTAAGCAGCCATACCTTGATCCGTGACGCGCCCGAACGAAAGCATCTCCGTAGAGCGTAGCTGCTCCACAGAGATGCGCTCGATTTCCTAGCCCCGGACGTATTGGTGCTAGTCGAGCGTCCAACTACCGACGCCTTCGAAGAAGCCGTCGGCGGTCAGTAAATTCCACATGATCAGTTTTCTTACGGCGAAGTTTCAGAGCCTCCCAAGATTTGCCCGGCCAATGGCGACGATTACGGGCTGACAACGTGCTCCGCCAGGCGCTCGAGGGTTTCGGTCCAACCTTGGTTCATGCCTGCCAGGAATCTTGGCGCGTCTAACGCTGCCTTAGTTACTTTGGCGTGCAGAGTTAGTGTGGTTTTGCCGGCCTGGGCGGTGAGAGTGACAGTGTTTAGAACTTCGAAGATCGATTTGCCATTGGCGTCGAGAACTTTGCTCAGGAAAACTATGCGTTCGGGCTCGACGAGTTCTTGAAAGACTGCGGTCATCGGAGGGCAGTTATTGCCATCGGGCGCTCGCATCACGATGCGCATCTTGCCGCCGCGGCGCGCGTCCAGTTCGCAGATTGGATTTGTGAAGCCGCGCGGGCCGAACCATTCCCCGACGTGTTTGGCATCGGTCCAGGATTTGAAAACTACTTCGCGCGGCGCATCCAGAACACGCGTGAGATTTAGCTCATATCTTTCGAGCGCCTCGTCCGACGACATCTGCGGCAAGTATTCTGCGAGGCGTCCGAGAGTCTGTTCGCCGCCCTCGATCGATTTGTAGGTTTTGACGTTCAGGTCGCGCGCTGCGGTTGTGGGGAAGACCATGCGTAGTGTGAGCTTGGTTTTTTTGCCTTGCTGTTCGAATGTCCAGAAGGAGTCGAAGTGCACCTCGTCTGCGCCTTTTTTGCCGCCGACGACAGAGAAGCAGAGGCGCTCGGGCTCGACGACTTCGGTGAAGATGCAGTTACTCCGGTAATCGGTGCCGTCCGGGCCGTGCATGATCTGTCGCCAAACGCCGCCGGGGCGCACGTCCATTTCTTCGATTGTGGTGGTGAAGCCGATGGGGCCCCACCAGTGCGCAACGTGATCGAAACTGGTGATCGCCTGCCATACCAGCTCGCGCGGGGCGTCGAGAACGCGCGTGAGGACGATTTCGCGGTCGGAAGTATCTTCAACGAGACTTCTTTTTGTTTCGGCCATGCTTTCTCTCCTTTGATTTCAGAGTACGCAAATAGTCCTCCAGGCGATCTAGACGCTGCTCCCACACGATTCGATATTCTTCGACCCAGTCGGAAACTTGCTTAAGCGGGGCGGCCTCGAGGCGGCAGGGACGCCATTGGGCTTCGCGGCCGCGGGCGATCAGGCCGGCGCGCTCGAGAACTTTGAGGTGCTTGGAGACGGCGGGCATGCTCATGTCGAAGGGGGCGGCGAGTTCGGTGACCGAGGCTTCGCCGGAGATGAGGCGGGCGAGGATGGCGCGGCGAGTGGGATCGGCTAGGGCGGCGAAGGTGGTGCTGAGATGATCGGGGGGCATGGTGTTGAACCTCGCGCTTAATTAACCTACTGGTTAAATATAAAGTACGCGTGGAGCATTGTCAAGGACAAATTGAAGGTGGGAGAGAAGAAATTTCAAAGTTCAGATTTGAGATTTCAAAGGGGGAAATGCAACGGCGCGGACGTTGGATGAATCGGAGGCCGTTTTTTTTGCAGCGCATTGATTTTACATTGAGGTCGTAAGAGGGCGCAGCAAGCGGCGCCCCTACGGACTCTGAGAGGTGCGTGGCGGGATTGGTTTATGGCGTGTAGAATCGCTGGCGTTGCTGTGTTGCTGAGCTCTTGCGTTGGTTGGGAATTCTTTGGAGGTGCGGCCGTGACTGCTTACAACTTGAACGTTAATGGGAAGATTTTGAGCGTGGATGTTTCGCCGGAGACGCCCTTGCTCTGGGTTTTGCGGGATACGCTTGAGCTTACTGGGACGAAATTTGGGTGCGGGCAGGCTTTTTGCGGGGCTTGCACTGTGCAGATTGATGGCGAGGCGGAACGCTCTTGCACTACGCGGATTTCTACTGTGGGCGAGAGCAAGATACGGACGATTGAGGGGCTATCGGCGGATGGATCGCATCCTTTGCAGAGGGCTTGGCTGGAGGCGCAGGTGTCGCAGTGTGGGTATTGCCAGGCGGGGATGATTATGTCGTGCGCGGCGTTGTTGGAGAAGACGCCGAATCCTAGCGATGCGGATATTGATGAGGCGCTGGGCGGGCATATTTGCCGGTGCGGGACGTATCCGCGGATTCGGCGGGCGATACATGCGGCGGCGAAGATGGCGGCGGAAATGAGAGAGACAAACACGCCGGAGGTCGCTGCGCTTCATGGCGACTGGAGCGGCACGCCGCATTCGGCGGGCGGAGCAAGCCCCGCCCCTACGACCGAAAACCCAACTGCGGGAGGTGCGCTGTGACGCAGCCATTTACGAAACGAGCGCGGTTGGATCTTGGGGGAAAATCGTTGAGTGCTTGGGCGCGCGGCGGGATGGGGCGGCGGGAGTTCCTGCGGCGTTCGGCGGCGACCGGCGCGGGGTTGGTGATTGCGTTTTATTTGCCGGGGCGGGCAGGAGCTGCGGATGCGAACGGGAATTTCGCGCCGAATGCCTGGCTGCAAATCGATCCGCAGGGCGAGATTTCGCTGTGGGTGGCGCGATCGGAGATGGGTCAGGGCGTGCGGACTTCGATGTCCACAATTTTGGCGGAGGAATTGGAAGCGGATTGGACGCACGTGAAGATCGTGCAAGCGGATTCGGAAGCGAAATACGGAGACATGGTGACAGGAGGCAGCGCGAGCGTGCGGCTTGGCTGGGAGCCGCTGCGGAAAGCGGGGGCGGCGGGGCGAGAGATGTTGATTGCTGCGGCGGCGAAAGAGTGGGGGGTGCCGGTCGCGGAATGCTCGGCGCGGGATGAAGCCGTGTATCACGCGGCGACAAAGCGCTCGGCGAAGTATGGCGCGCTGGTGGAAAAGGCGGCGAAGCTGCCGGTGCCGAAAGAGCCGGCGCTCAAGGATGCGAAGGATTTTGAAATTGTGGGGAAGAAAGAGCCGCGCGTGGATGGCGCGCACATCGTTGTGGGCGCGGCGAAGTATGGAGTGGATACGAAGCTGCCGGGGATGCTGTGCGCGGTGATTGCGCGGAGCCCGGTGTTCTCGGGGAAGGTGAAGAAATTTGACGCGAGCAAGGCGATGGCCGTGGCCGGGGTGAAGAAAGTGGTGGAAGTGCCGTCGGTGGAGATGACTTCGCCATTCGGATTCGGACCCGCGAAGCCCGGGCACCAGCATTTTCTTTCGAGCGGCGTGGCGGTGATGGCGGATTCGACGTGGCAGGCGATGCAAGGACGCAAGGAGCTGCAAATCGAATGGGACAACGCGGACCACGGGAGCGAGAACACGGCGGATCACCGCGCGAAATGCGCGGAGATGGTGCAGAAGGCGGGACAGGAAGTGAGCAAAGTTGGAGATGCGGACGCGGCGTTTGCGAAAGCCGCGACGAAGCTCGAGGCCATTTACGAAGTGCCATTCCTCGCGCACACGCCGATGGAGCCGCCGAATTGCACGGCGCATTTCAAGGATGGGCGGTGCACGATTTGGGCGCCGACGCAGAATGCGCAGGGAGTGCTGGCGGCCGTGGCTCATGCGCTGGAGATTCCGACTTCGGCGGTGACGGTGCATGTGACTTTGGTCGGCGGGGCGTTTGGGCGGCGGCTGAATGTGGATTATGGCGTCGAAGCGGCGCTGCTTTCGCGGGCGGCTGGGGCGCCGGTAAAGGTTTTCTGGACGCGCGAGGACGATATTCGCTTCGATTACTATCGGCCAATGAGCGTGCACCGATTGCGGGCGGGATTGGATGAGCAGGGCAAGCTGGTGGCGTGGCTGCATCATATTGCGGCGCCGACTACGGATGGATATTACGAAGGGCCGGAGACGCCGGATGTTTCGGGCAGCGAATTGGCGGGGCCGGGCGTGACGAACGGGACGGTGCCGAATTATTTGCTGGAATGCAGCTTCTTGAAGACAGCGGTGCCGCGCGGATATTTGCGCGCGGTGGATAACATTGCGAATCGCTGGGCGATTGACAGCTTTCTCGATGAAGTGGCGGCAGCTACGAAGAAGGATCCGGTGGCGCTGCGGCATGAGGTGATCGGCGAATGGCGCGGATTGCCACCGCCGAAGGGCGAGGACGAAGAACAGGTGGATGTGCGGCGCTTGCGGAGGGTGATTGATTTTGCGGCGGAGAAGGCGGGTTGGGGCACGCCGCTCGCCGGAGAGCGTCGCGGGCGCGGAATTGCGGGGAGCAATGCGTTTTCGAGCTATGTGTCGCAAGTGGCGGAAGTGACCGTGGGGAAAAATGGAACGGTGACGATCGATCGCGTTGTGCTGGCGATTGATTGCGGGCGCGTGGTGAATCCGGATATTGCCGCGGCGCAGCTCGAGGGCGGAATCATCATGGGGCTTACTGGTGCGTTGCTCGGGGAAATTACGGTGGCGGACGGGCGGGTGCAGCAGAGTAATTTCAATAATTACAAAATGCTTAGGATTAGTGATGTGCCGCCGAAGATTGAGGTTCACTTTGTGCCTAGCGAGGATGCGCCTAGCGGGATTGGGGAATTGGGAGTGCCTTCGGTGGCGCCGGCGGTGGGGAATGCGATTTTTGCGGCGACGGGGAAGAGACTGAGGCGGTTGCCCTTGCGGATGGGGGAGTTGGCGGGGGCGTGAGGGCGCAGAGAGAGAAGAAAAACCAGGGCTGTGGCAATCGGGCTTGCTTGAATTGAACGCTGAGATCCTTCAGGTCCCGGCCAGGCCGGGACCTTCAGGATGACAGCGTTTCTTCTATAGAGTGCCCTCAGGACGAGAACGATTCGTATTCAGCGCGCCCCCAGGACTACGAAGAGTTCGAGTCTGCGGCGGAGCGACCGAAGGTGATTCTGTGGGCTTCAGGGCCTGCGATTATTACGATGGCGCCGATGATTAGGACTGTGCCGGCGAAGATTGCCATGGCGCTGGCGTAGCCTAAGCGGTGAGCCAGGCGGATTTCGATGTAGGCGCTCGCCGAGGCGATCACTACGCCGATTTGGTAGGCAAGACCGGGAAAGAAGCCGCGCAGGCGATCGGGCGAGAGTTCGTTGATGTGCGCGGGGATCACGCCCCAGGCGCCTTGCACCATGAATTGCAGGGCGAAGGCTCCGATCAGAATCCACGCGAGACTGGGCGCGAAAACCCAGAGCGGAATCAGAGCGATCCCTCCTAGAACCGCGCCGGCCATGGAGCGCCGGCGTCCCCAGCGATCCGAGAGCAAGCCAATCGCGAGGCCGCCGGAGATTGCGCCCAGCATCGAGACGATTGTGATGATGGAGGTGAGTTTCGTGCTGAAGCCGCGCTGCTGCTGCAGGAATGTCGGGTAAAGGTCCTGGGTGCCGTGAGAGATGAAGTTCATCATGGCCATGAGCAAGATGAGATAGAAGAAACGCCGGCCGTTGGAGAAGACTTCGTTCGCGTATTCGATCCAATCATGATGCTCGCGGCGCGAGGCGATCCAGGCGCCGCTTTCTTTTACCTTGGCAAAGATGAAAAGTGAGAGAAGCGCGGGAGCACCACCGAGGAAGAAGAGGGCGCGCCAGCCCCAGTGGGGGAAGACTGTCCAATATGCGATGGCGGCGAGCAAATAGCCGAGAGCATAGCCTTCCTGGAGGACGCCGGAGAGAACGCCGCGCCATTTTGCCGGAACGGATTCGAGAGCGAGCGATGCGCCTACGCCCCATTCGCCGCCCATGCCGATGCCGTAGAGAAGACGCAGTATGAAGAAGACGGTGAAATTTGGGGCGAAGCCGCAGAGAAATTCAACGACCGAGTAGAAAAGAATATCGAGCATGAGTGGGATGCGACGGCCGTAACGATCGGCGAGAAGGCCGAAGAGAAACGCGCCGATGGGACGCGTGAAGAGGCTAGCGGTGATGGCCAGCGCAATATGCGCTATGTCGAGATGAAATTCGTGGGCGATGGGTGCGAGGACGAAGGTGAGGATGAAGAAATCGAAGGCGTCGAGTGTCCAGCCGAGAAAACCGGCGAGCAGGGCGTTGCGTTGATTCGCGCGCGCTTCGGCGGAAGTGGGGCTCATGCGAATGGCGGAGCTGGAATCGCGGGAGCTATTTGGATCCTTTGCCGCGAAGATAGGCGTCGGTCTTGGCGAGCCAATCGGCGCGCGGCGGATTGAAAATGTCGAGCTCGATGGTGTCTTCGAGGGCCCAGGCTTCATGCGGCATATTCGGCGGGATGCAGAGGCCGTCGCCCGGAGCCAACTCGATTTCGCGGCCGTCGATGCCGAATTTCATGCCGCCTTCGAGGCAATAGGTCAGCTGCTCGTTGACGTGGTGATGCATCGGCACGTAGGCGCCTTTTTTCAGGATGACGCGGGCGAGCATCACGTTTTCGCCTACAACCAGTTGGCGATCGAAGAGCGGATTGAGATGCTCGAGCTCGACATCTTTCCAGCGGAAGTGCTTTAGAGTTGGTTGCGTCATGGGGATTCTCCCGAGATTCGTTGCGCGGGCCGATTGTACACGAATGTTGCCGGGGAGATTTACTGGATGCTAGGCGGAAAGAAAGGCCACCGCAGAGACGCAGAGGGCGCAGAGCGACCGGAAGGATTAGTTGCTATTCGACTGGCTGGCGAATTTCGACTCGCGCGAGGTCGGCATCGGATGATAGAGCAGTCCGCTGAAGAAACGCTCGCGGCAGGACGGGCAACGGTAGGCAGCGAAGCCCAGAATTCGCTTCAGCCATTTCAAATGGCCGTCGAGCGCGAGGCGTCCGGGAATTTTCTCGAGAGAAAAGCCGCCGCATTGCGGGCAGTGCGCGTACCAGATGAGAGAGACGGGAACGTTCCAGGCGTAAAAACGATTCTGGCACGAGCGGCAACGCCAGGGGCGCAATTGCGTGACGCTGATTGCGTAGTCCGCCGCGCCTTTACGGCGCGAGCGGGTGCAGTGCGTCGAATGACATTCCGGACAAACCACAGCGGCTCCCCAAGCCCCTGAATTAACTCCCTAGATACGGACTCTAATATAAACGAGACGGCCCGACAAGGGGGAATCGAAATATTCCTGGCGGCCGAGTGTAAGATACCCGAGGGAGATTTACATGGCTGACTACACGGCGGCACATGCGCGTGCAGGAATTGATGCGAAGCTACCGAAAATTGAAACCTGGCCGAATCATTTTCCGGGTTACGAGATTACGATTCGCTATCCCGAATACACTTCGGTGTGCCCGAAGACCGGCTTGCCGGATTACGGAGCGATCACGTTGCGCTACGAGCCGCGGAAGGAATGTCTCGAACTGAAGTCGCTGAAGATGTATTTGCTGGCTTACCGGAATCTCGGAATTTTCTACGAGAACGCGGTGAACCGGATTCTGCGCGATATTGTGGCGGCGACGAAGCCGGTGTGGTGCTCGGTGACGGGAGAATTCACGCCGCGGGGCGGGCTGACGACGACCGTTGAAGCGCGCTGGCCGCGCGGCGGGCGCGCGACCGCACGGCGCGCGGGATAGACTTCGAGAAGCGCGTTGGAGATAATGCCTAGCGTTGGGGAGCGCCGGTGGTTCACGGCGCAAATTGTCGACCGCTAGGCGGTCGCGCATAAATCGGATCGCTATGCGGTCGCGAATAAATTAGGCCGCTAAGCGGTCACGCGAATCAGGAGGATCGATGGTCACGCCGTCACAATTCACCGGCTCGGGCGAACCGCCGCATATTGAAACGTCGTCAACGCCCCGGTGGATTCTCATTCTGTTTGTCATCGCGTTTCTGTTCGTCATTTATTTGACTTATGCGAGCGTGACCTCGCGCCAAGCGCTGCAAAAAGGCTTCGACGATTCGAGCAAGCACGAGCAGGCGCTGGCGGCCGAGCTCGACAAAACGAATGCGCGCATCGCCGATTTGAAGGGCGAGATGGACGTGACCACGCAGAAGCTCGGGCTGACGCAGGATGAACTAGCGCACGCGCGCGCCCTGGCGCAGCAAGTGCGCAAAGATCAGAAGCAGAGCGATGCGCAGCTCAAGACGCAGATTGGAGCAGTGCAGGCGGACACAGCCACAAAATTCGGGGAAGTCTCGACCGAGTTGAGCGGGACGAAGAGCGACGTGGCGGCGACGAAAGCAGACCTCGAAGCGACGAAGGCGAAATTGTCATCCACCGTCGGCGATCTGGGCGTGCAGAGCGGCTTGATCGCGCGCAATCACGAGGAAGTGGAAGAGCTCAAGCGCCTCGGCGAGCGCAACATCTACGAATTCAAGATCAAGAAATCGAATCAGATGCAGCGCGTTGGCCCGATTCAAGTGACGCTGCGCAAAGTGGACACCAAGAAATACAAGTACACTATGAACGTGCTGGCTGACGACAAAACCATCGAGAAGAAAGACAAGACCGCCGGCGAGCCGGTGCAGTTCTACGTGCATGGGTCGCGCGCGCCTTTCGAAATCGTGGTCTTCGACGTGACCAAGGACCAAATCGGCGGCTATCTCAGCACGCCAAAGGATGCCGCGCCGCCGGCCGCTGCGACTCCACCGGGCAATTGAGGCGCGGAATGCGCGCGACCATGGCCGCGAGCATCGCCCGGACTGGATTCAATTGACTCGAAACATTATGAAGTCACCGTTTCTGCGGCGCATTGCGTGCGGATGCCTGCTCGCCGGAATTTGCGCTTTGGGCGCAGCGATGCCGGCGCAGCAGAAGCCGCCCGGATCTCACGCACCGGCAAGCGCAACTCACCCGCCCGCTAACGAATCGCAACTGCCGGCAATCGAGTCGCGACTGCCGGCGACGGTGCAATTTTACTTTCACTGGCACGGCACGAAGTCTCTCGACGCCGTGCAGGGCAAGAACGGCTTTCTCCGCCTCTGGTCCGACCCCGACTTTGCGCCGATACGGCGCACGATAATTTCGCGGGCCTTCGGAAATTCATGGTTTCATTCAAAGAATAATCGACTCACATCGGATCAATTCGCCGCGCTAAAGCCGCTCTTTGAGAACGAAGCGCTGATCGGAAGCATGGCGCGCAGCGGCGGAAAACCGCCGGACGCCGCCGGCTCGGACGGCTTTCTGGTCTACGACGGCTCAGGCAAGGCCGCACTCGTCCAGCAGGCCGAAGCGCTGCTGCGAAAATCCGCGGCGGGGGCGCTCAAGCTCGGCTCTTACACGCTCGGCGACGCGAAAATCGAATCCGCTGAGACGCCCGACGGGACCGATTATTCTGCGAGGGTCGGAAGCTATTATCTGCGGGCGTCGCGGAAGGAAGTGATCGAGGAATTGGTGGCGCGTTTCAACGCGAAGGCGCCACACGGCGCGTCGCTAGCAGACGATGCGGATTGGAAACGCGCGCGGCAGAATTTTGCGGAAGGCGGCATCGCCGAAGCATTCGTGCGAATCGGAGATTCGAGTCTCGCGCGGGCGCCGAAAATCAAAGACATGAATGTCGGCGCTTTCGCACGCGCCGTTCACCTTGAGCGCGTGCGCGCATGGACCGCCAGCTTGAATTTCGCCGCCGATGCCACGCGGCTGCGCTTCGCCCTTGTGGGCGACACTTCGGCTGGGACCATCTTCGACATCGCCGGAGCCAGCGTGGCGGGTTTCGAGACCCAGCCGCTCGCGCGCGACGGTTCGTCCTACTCGGTCAGCCGACTCAATTTGCCCGCCGCCTATCAGATCCTGCATGGCGCCTTTCTCGATTCCCTGCCGCAGCAAGAAGCCGGAACCTTGAAGGGTTTCGACATGCTGGGCGCAACGCTTCTCGGCATGCCCGTGCCCGATGTGCTGGCGCTGCTTGGAGGCGAAATGGCGACGGTCTCGTCGGCGCCCGGCGATACTACCTACACCGATCTCTTCGCCATCTCGATTCGGAAGCCCGAAGAGGTGCTGCGCGTCCTGCGGAAAGCGCTGGGGCCGATAGTTCGGGGCGAATCACCCGGGCGCGATGCGACTGTGCTGGAGCTTGGCATGAACTCGATCGATCCGCGAACGAAAGCGCCACGGCTGCAACTTTCCTATGTCGCGGTGACGCCGCAACTTCTGATTTATTCGCAGCGCAAGGCGATGGTGCTCGACGCGGTGACGCGTGTGAACGGCAGCCGCGTCTCCAAGGCTGAGTCTCTCAGCGGCAATCCGGATTTCCAGCGGATTCGGGCGAAGCTGCCAAATAGCCTGAGCGGCTTCTCTTACGCGCAAATGAGCAAGCAGACCTGGGAGCGCGAGTTTTCGGTGATGCTCGGCTCGCTGGCGAAGGCTTCCGCTTCGAAGGATTCTTCGGACGGTGCCGCGAATGCCGCGACGCCGGACTGGCTGCAAGGCGTCAATCTCGCGGTGTTCCCGCGCTATTTACATTCCTATGCCAGCGGATGGTGGAAGACGGCCGACGGCGTCTATTTTGATTCCTATCTGCAGTAAATCGCGGGCGCGGATCGTGATCTCGATGTTAGCCGGCGGCGTGCTGTCACTGGGTTTTGCGGCGCACGGCTTGGAACGTGTGCGGTTTTCGAATCCGTCACAGGAGCCCATTCAGAGCGTCTCGGCGCTGGTGATCGTGGAGGCAAGCGTCGCGGACGGCCACGGGAATTTTCTCGGCAATATCGAGCGATCGCAATTCCATGTGTTTGACGACGGCGTCGAGCAGCCTCTCTCCATTTTCCAGACGATTCAAGAGCCGCCGGAAGTTTGCGTGCTGGTGGAGACAAGCCCTGCGGTCTATCTGATTCACCGGCAGCATCTCGAGGCGGCTTACGCGCTGCTCGATGGGCTTCCCTCCGACGCGCAAGTCGCGCTGGCGACTTACGACACGTCCGCGCGTGTCGTTCTGCCGTTCACGCTAAACAAAGGGGCGCTCCTCGAGACCTTGAACGGCCTGCAATATTTTCTCGGCATGGGCGATCTGAATTTCTATGACGCGGTGAACGGCACTCTTTCATGGCTCGAGACGCGCCACTCGAAGCAAGCACTTCTCGTGCTCTCGACCGGCCTCGACACTTCACCGCCTTCACAGTGGCAAGCGCTCGAACGGCACATCGAAACCGGCTACGCGCCGATTTTTACCGTCGCGCTGGGCGGAGATCTGCGCGACTTCAAGGGCAAGAAGACAAAGAATGAGCCAGGCCCTAAAAAAAAGAAGGACGAGGACGAGCCCATAACCGAATCAGCGGTGCCGTCGGCTTCGCAAGGCCCTCCGGGGACGCAGCCAGACTTCGAGCGCGCCACCAAAGCCCTGCGAGCGATCGCGGAGGAATCCGGCGGGCGCGCTTACTTCCCTGGCAAGCCCGGCGATTTCGTGCGCATCTACCAGGAAATTGCCGCGCAGCTTCGCAACCAGTATTTTCTGGCCTATGTGCCGCCGGCGCGCGACGGCAAAGCCCATGCAATCGAGATTCGCGTTACCAAGGCGCAAGGCAAGGTTCTTGGATCGACGAAGGCGAACAACGGTCTGCGCGTCTATGCGCGTCAAAGTTATCTTGCAGCCGAAAAATGAACCGGAGATTCTGTACAATCGTGTCGCGATTGCGTCGCAGCGCGGAATGCGGCGTACGAGACTATTGAAGCGGAGAGTTTCATGAATCCATGGCGGACGGCAAGATCACGCGCGAACATCAAATTTCTCTTTGTCGCGCTGCTGGCGGGCGGAATGGCGCGGCTCAGCGCGACAGCGCAGGATGTGCCGGCGCAAAACGGCATCGTCACGAGTGAGAACGTCGCGTACCGGTTCGCGTATGCCGGCAACGTGGCGCAGATTCCGCTCACGAATGTATCGGGCCGGATGTTGCTGCCGGTGAAGGTGAATACCGGCAAGCCAGGATTTTTTCTAGTCGCTACGGGCGATCCGCGCACTGTGCTGGACCCCAAGCCGTGGCTGCCGGAAGACGCCGTTCCCGGAACGCAGATTGATTTCGAGCACACGCTGTTTTCGATGTCGGGGATCGATATGCAGGTGTCGCAAGTGCTGCCCGCATCGCTTGTTGATTTATCGGATCAAGTGGGCCAGCCCGTCCGCGGAATTCTGGGAGCGGACGTGCTGCGGCAATTCGTAGTCGAGCTTGAATACGACCGCTCCGCGATTCATTTGTACGATGCGAAGTCGTTCGAATATTCCGGCAAGGGAATCAAGCTGCCGTTGATCGTGCGCGACGGGCTGCCGAGCATTCACATCAAAGTCGCGCCTCTGGGGCACGCGGCCTTTGAAGATGATTTCGCGATTCAAACGGAATCGGACGGAGGCGTTTCGATTTCGAGGCCTTATGTGGCGGCGCACCATCTGCGCGTCAATAAAATCAAGGGAATTTCGCGCCTGGACGCATCGGGCAACAAGACGCTTCTCGCGCGGATGAAGACGATCAGCATCGGCCCATTCAATTTCGACGCGCCGATTGCCGAATTTCCTCCGGCGTCGGGCGCGGAGAACGGCAGCGGCGGATCGATCGGAAATGCAATGCTTTCGAGGTTTCGCATTTTTCTCGATCAACCGCACCAGCAAGTGATTCTGGAGACGGGCGCAAACTTCCGGAGCAGCTTCGATACGGATATGAGCGGCGTAGCGCTGGTGGCGAAGGGAGCCAATCTGAAGACGTTTGAAGTTGCCGCGGTGGCGCCGAAAACTCCCGGCTCGGATTGCGGATTGCAGAAGGGCGATGTGATCGCCGGGATTGATGGCCAGCCCGCCGCGGATCTCGATCTTTCTGGCGTGCGCGATATGTTCCGGCAGTACGGCCACGAATATCATCTGACGGTAATGCGCGGCGATCATACCGTCGAGATGAAATTGAAGACGAAGCGGCTGGTGTAGTGAATTCGTCGCGCCGGCGCTACGAGGTTTCTCCGCCGTCCGCGATTGGCTCGGGGCGCGGCAGGCGGCCGGCTTGTTGCAGCGCACGGCGAAGCAGATATTCGATTTGCGCGTTCAGGCTCCTGAGTTCATCCCCCGACCAGCGTTCGAGCGCGGCGTAGGTCTTCGGGTCGAGTCTCACCAGGAATGGCTTGCGTTCCGCCACGATCACCGCCTAGGTGTAAAGCGTTCCGGTATTCACGACCGGTTGCGTATGCCGGTCGCTGCAGAGGACCACGAGTAGATTGCTGACCATCGCTGCGCGACGCTCGGGATCGAGCTCCACCACGTGCTTCTGCGACAGCAACTCCAGCGCATTTTCGACCATGCCGACCGCGCCCTCGACGATCTTCCATCGGGCGGCGACGATCGCGCTCGCTTGCTGACGTTGTAGCATGGCGCTGGCGATCTCCGGCGCATAGGCCAGGTGGCTGATGCGCGCCTCGATCACCGTCACGCCGGCTTTTGTCAGCCGATCCTGAATTTCCTTTTTCAATTGATCGGCGGTTTCCGTCGTGTGGCTGCGCAACGACATCTGCCCTTCGTTATGCGCGTCATACGGATGCGAGGTGGCCATGTTGCGCAGTGCGGACTCGCTCTGCACCTGCATGAAGTTCTCGTAATTGTCCACCCGGAATATCGCTTCGGCTGTTTCCGTCACTTGCCAGACTACAACCGCGGCAATTTCGATGGGATTGCCGTCGAAATCATTCACCTTCAGCTTGGCGGTTTCGAAGTTCCGCGTGCGCAACGAAACCCGCTTCCTCGCGGTGAATGGATTCACCCATCGCAGGCCGGGTTCCTTCAACGTGCCCGTGTATTTCCCGAAGAGTGTGAGGACCTTGCCTTCGTTGGGATTGACGATCACGAATCCCTTCGTGAGGACCGCGATCACCCCCAGGGCGATGGCTGAGACGGCCGCTTGCACAGAGGCGTTCGCCCCTATGGCATATACCAGGCTCCAAATTGCGGCCGCCAGCGCCGCCAAAAACAGAAGAATCATGAGCCCACCGGGAATGGACCAGGCTTTTTTCTCGGCGATCATTAAGGTGTCTCCTTTCTTTTCATTTATATCACAATGATATCATTTTGAAATACTAAGTCAATCGAATTTTGCGCCCACCCCAAGTATCTATTTTTCAGTTGGTTACAGAACAACGATGATGGAGAGCGTCGTAGCGCCGGCAGCTTGCCGCCGTTCTTGTCCGGCGTGACGCGGTGGAGAAATCCTGGCTGGCGTATGGCGCTGCGGAGCCTTGTTTCGGGCCGGACGAAAATGATCGGACAAAAGCGAAAGTCAAAGCTGGGAGCGCTGAGACTTTGTTTAGGAAATTAATTCGGGGCGCCGCCGCAAAAAAAACGCCGGCAAGCTGCCGGCGCTACGGGTGCTTGCATCAAGCCGTGGCGTTACTCGAATTCGCGAAGGGTTTCGGCCATCTGCCGGAGGCGATCATCAACGCGCGCGAAGATGGTGCCTTCGGGGAACTTGCCGTTGGCGTCGCGGCTGCCGGCGCACGCGCCGGTGAGGATTTCGAGACCCTCGGCAACGCTTGAAACTGGATAGATGTGAAATTTGCCGGTGGCCACGGCGTCGATCACTTCGGCGCGCAACATCAGATCATCGATATTCGCGCTAGGAATGAGCACGCCCTGCTTTCCGGTCAAACCCTTGATGCGGCAGACATCGTAGAAGCCTTCGATTTTCTCGTTCACGCCGCCGATGGGTTGGATGTCGCCCTGCTGATTCACCGAGCCGGTGACGGCGAATTCCTGCGAGATGGGAAGATCGGAGAGGGCCGAGAGCAGCGCGTAAACTTCGGTCGAGCTGGCGCTATCGCCATCCACGCCCGAGTATGATTGCTCGAAGCAAAGACTGGCGGCGAGAGACAGCGGCTTATCCTGCGCAAACGTGCGGCGGATGTAGCCACTGATAATTTGCATTCCCTTGTCGTGGAAGCGGCCGCTTAAATTTGATTCGCGCTCGATATTGATGAGGCCTGCTTTGCCGAGTGATACCGACGCAGTGATTCGAGCGGGCTTGCCGAAAGCGTAACCGCCGATCTCGAGGACCGCGAGGCCATTCACCTGCCCGACGCGCGCGCCGGTGGTGTCAATGAAGATCAATTTCTGCTCGATCATCTCGCGAATTTTTGTTTCGGTCAGATTGTGGCGCTCGATTTTGGCGTCGAGCGCCTTGCGGACATGTTCGCCCGTGACGGTATCGTTCCCGTTTTCGTGCTTCGCGACATAGGAAGCTTCGCGCGCCACATCGGCTATCTCGAAAAATTTCGCGGTGACTTTGCCGCGGCGGCCGGCGCAGCGCACGCCGTGCTCCATCAGCGCGGCAATGGCCGAGCGATCGAAGGAGCACAGCGCCTCATCCTCAGTGAGCTTGCGAAGGCGGCCGCTGAAGTGGCGGATGACTTCATCGTTCCACGGCATTTCTTCGTCGAATTCAACGCGCACTTTGAAAATCTTCTTGAAATCTTCCTCGTAGGTATAGAGAAGCTCGTACATGTCGCGATCGCCGATCAGCAGAATCTTTACGTTCACAGCAATCGGCTCGGGCTTCATCGCCGCGGTGCTGAACGGGAAGAAGACGTCCACCGGCTGAATCTCGAGCTTGCCGTGATTCAGCGTGCGCTTGAGCGTGCGCCACACGCCGGTCTCCGTGAGCGCGTCGAGTGCGTACATAACAAGATAGCCGCCATCCGCGCGCAGCAGCGAGCCGCCGCGGAGATCCATGAAGTCGGAGCTCCAGCCGGCGCGATTGTCGTAGCTGCGATGAATCGTGCCGAAAACGTTCGCGTAAGTGGGAACCGTCTCGAAAATCACCGGGCAGGTTTCCTGCTCGCCGTGCGCCAGGATCACGTTGACACCATACACGCGGAAAGGATCGCGCTCGCCGCGATCGAGTCGCGGCGCGCCCGTTAGGCTGTCCGCGGGCGGCGTCTCCTCTTCGCCCTCGCGCTCTTTGAAAGGCTCGAGATTGTCGAGAATATGGTGACGGACTTCTTCAAGATATTCGGCGATATGCTCGTTCGGATATTTTTCTTTCAACTCCTCGATCACGCCATCCACGAGCACAGAAGCCGCTTCCTGCTCGAGATAACTCATTTCACTGGCCAACTCGCGCGAAAGAGAAAGCGTCTTGCGGTAGACGACCGTGAATTCCTGGCGGAACTGGTCGTACTTTCGCTCGATATCTTCCGCGGCGGCGGTTTCGAGCTTGCCGTCCTGAACAAGCTTCGGAATTTCCTCGATGGGCACCATCTGCCCTTCGAGCACGGGGAAAATTTCCGGCAGCGCAACGGCGCCCACCTGCATGCGGCCCAGCGCAAACTGCTCGCGCGCGATACGCCGCGTGAAATCGTCCATCAGCTCTTTCTCGCGCACTGTAAATCGCTCGACGATGCGCGCTTTCTGCCGCTGGAAAGGCTCGCCTTCGAAAACCTGCGGAATCCGCCGCCGCAAAAACTCGATGCCCGATTCCATTTCTTTCTTGAAGGCGTTGGCCTGGCCGCGCGGCAACGTGAGCAAGCGCGGACGATCCGCGTTCTTGAAATTATTTACGTAGCAGCGGTCAGGCGCAGGCTCGCGGCGCGGGTTTAATCCTTCGACCATCCGCGTCACCATGCCGCCGCGGCTCGTCCCGGAAAGCCCGCAAATGAAAAGGTTGTAGCCCGGCGCAGTCAGCTCCACGCCCATCTGTAACGCGCGCAGAGCGCGATCCTGTCCGAGTTCGCCTTCGACTACGGGAGCGTCTTTCGTAGAAGCGAAGGGCACACTCGCAGGTTCGCATCGCCAGCGGAGTTTTTCCGGCGGCAGCCCTGTGGGATTCGGCGCTGATTTCGTGCTCATTTTCTTTTCCGAGGGCCGTACTCTAGCACGTGCGTCATTCAGGGCCTAACCGCTTTGCCGCGGACGTGCCGTGATAGTTCTGGGTGGGTATACAGAGCCAGCACACTTGCGGTAGTGGCCACGATGATAGGACCGAGAACAATTCCCAAAACTCCAAAAGCGCCGATCCCGCCGACCACGCTGATGAAAATCACCAGGCCGCTGAGCTGAACGCGTCCGCCGATCAGCCACGGCCTCAGGACGTTTTCGACGATGGCGATTATTCCGGCGCAGACGGCGATCAGCACGACGCCCCGCGCCGTGTGCCCGGAAACAATCAACCCGATCGCCGCGGGCAGCCAAATGATCGATGAGCCCACCACCGGCAGCATCGAGAAAAACGCCATCATCACGCCCCAGAAGAGCGCCGCATGGATGCCGACGATTGCAAACATCGATCCGCCGACAAAACCGTGTACGGCCGCGGTGGCCAGGCTCGAAAGCACGCTGGCGAAAATCAATTCGTTCGCGTCGGCGATCACTCGATCCCGGTGCTCGTCCTCGAATGGCAGCGTCCGGCGGATGCGGTCCATCACGTCGTCGCCGTCGCGGAAGAGATAGAACATCGCCAAAATCATCACCACCAGCGCGAAAAAGAACCGTGCGACGTGGCGCAACACCACTCCGATTTCCCCGGCCAGGAAAGCGGCCGTTTTCTCGGCCCATTGATGCAGCAGGACGTTCAAATCTCCGACGCTTTCTCCGGGGATCTTCGCCTGCAGCGATTCCCACGCCTTGTTGGCCCACGCGAAATGGCCTTCGGCAAGCTGCTGTTGGAGCGACCCGGCCATCTCGATTGCCTGCCTCACGAACGCCGCGCCTACCAAAATCAGAGGCACAACGATTATCAGCGTGACGGCGATGGTGCTGGCAGCAGCGGCCCATGTAGCTCCGATGTGCCTCTCAAGGCGCTTATGCCAGGAGAAAAAGAAGACCACGAGAATGCCGGCCCAAGCCAGCGGCGCGAAGAACGGCGCAAAGATCAAAAACACGAAATAGCCGAGCAGCGCCAGGACGCAATAAAACAATACGGCGCCGACTCTTTTTTCCGCTGTTGCCTCTGGACTCAAACGCGCACGCTCCCCCCGGCCTCTGATTCGACCCGCGCGTAAGCCAAATCCACCGCGCGGGCACAGCGAGAGATAGATTCATTCGTGAGATTTGTCAACAGCGCGACGCGTGACGCCGGGAGTGCTAAAATTCACGCGAAATGGCGAATCCAGGCAAACCCGACCCCGCCGCGTGCAAACACCCCCGCACGCAAGTGATCGCCGAAGACGCAGATGCAAAATACGTCGAGTGCCTCGATTGCGGCGCGATTCTGGAAGCCGGCGAGTTAAAAGAAACGACCGGGTTCAACGAATCCCTCTCCGACGCTTGAAAGTTTTGTTTCCCGTCAATAGTCCGCGGGATTTGGTAGCGCCGGCGTCCCTGCCGGCATCTTACGAGCACGCGTGGAGCAACATAGGCATACCCGCGCGGAGCGACCCGTAGTTAAACAAATCGCGTCGCGCGGTCCGCGGTTGACAGTTGCCCTGGCCGAGGATTGTAGTCGCCGGATGCCGGCAGGGACGCCGGCGCTACCAAACCTCAGCGAATGGCGAGCTTTTCGATCAGGCGGGTTACATCGGCGGCCGAAACATCATAAAGCGAATGCTCGTCTTCCTGCTCCAGCCGCTCGCTCAAATATTTCGCGGCCACATAGCTGGCTTCCCGGTCGCTCAAATCGCGGCCGGATGCATCGCGAAACTTGACGAAGGCAGTGTGCGCAAGCCCCAGCACCACCGGCTTTCCATCCACAAAGAATTTGCAATCGATGGTATCGCTGTGGCGCGTGGCAACTCCGTTCCAGCAATGCGAAAAGCGGCAGCGGTAAGCGTAGTCAGTGACCTTCGATCGCACGTCGAAGGCCCCGATGAAATCGCTCATGGCCCCAAGATTCGGGATGCCGCTCGGAGTTTTGGTCTCTGTGGCAGTCATGAGATGCGCAATCGCTCGCTCAGCGAGTGCAGGTGGTGCACTTCGTAGTTTGGATCTTACGCCGAGATCCTTCGGCAAACCTTGCCGGTTCGCCTCAGGATGACAGCCGTCATTATTTGCGCGCTCTCGAACCGCGGCGCGCTACTTGCCGACGTTCACTTCCTCGCGCTGCGACTCCCGGTAGCTCTGCACCGCGGCGCCCACTCCGGCACCCGACGGAACGCGGAAGCCCTGGTCGAGCAGCACCTTCTCAAGCGCCGCTAGGAAGAGCAGCACGTTCTGCCGCTGGCTCGAATAGCCCATCAAGCCGACGCGCCAGATCTTCCCCTTCACGGGGCCAAGCCCGCCGGCGATTTCGATACTGAATTCGTCGAGCAACTGCCCGCGCACCTTCTTATCTTCAAGTCCTTCCGGAATGCGAACGCCTGTCACCGTAGGCAATCGATCCGCCGGATTCTTCACGAAGACTTCGAGCCCCATGGCCTCCACGCCCGCGATCAGCGCGTGCTGATTGTGCAAGTGCCGTTCCCAGCGCGCCTCCAACCCTTCCTCGAGAACGCAGCGCAGCGCTTCGCGCAATGCGTAAATCAAAGGAATCGGCGGCGTGTGATGGTAGAGCCGCTCCTTGCCCCAATAATTCATGGCCGACTCGAGATCGAAATACCAGCTCTGCACTTTCGTCTTGCGCCCGCGAATTATTTCTTCCGCCTTATCGTTCACGGTCATGGGCGACAGGCCTGGAGGCGCGCTGATGGCCTTCTGCGATCCGCTGAAGCAAATATCGATGCGCTCGCGGTCAATGGCCAAAGGCACGCCAGCAAGCGTCGCGACTGCGTCCACCACCAACAGCGCGCCGAACTCATCGGCAACCTTGCGGTAGTCCGCGAGACGCTGCAGCACACCGGTGGATGTTTCGCCGTGCGTCAGCCCGATCAGTTTCAACTTCTTGCCCTTCGCTGCGCGGCGGACATCTTCGGGATCGACGGGGTGGCCGTAAGCACCTTCGACGCGGATCACGTTGGCAGGCGTGCGCTCGGCAATCACCGCCATGCGCTCGGAGAAAACGCCGTTCACGCAAACAATGCAGTCGTCGCCGGCCTCGAGCGGATTCAGAACCGCCGATTCGATTCCGCCCGAGCCCGACGCGGAGAGCGGAAAAGTGACGCGATTATCAGTCTGGAAGACGCGGCGCAGCAAAATCTGCACGTCGCCTATCATGTCCATAAACCACGGATCGAGATGGCCCACCATCGGCGTGGCCATGGCGCGATATACGCGCGGATCTATGCACGAAGGTCCGGGCGTGAGCATTAGTCTTACGGGAGGATGCAATTCACCGATCGGTTCGTCTCTCATGGCACAAACCTCATGTGCGCGCCGGAGATTTCAACGGCCGGGTCGGTGCAGACTGGAATCTGCGGCGGCAGCAGAATAGTGGAATCTAGGCCCGGTCTACGGCTCTAGTCTCTCGAATCGCGGAGCGCGGGTCAACTGCCAGGCCGGATGGAAACAGAGACAAATTGTCTTAGGGAGCGGCGCGGAAAATAATTAGTCGCGAGTGCGGCCGCGCTCTTCATCTTCGACGAAGAGAACGCCGATGCCGGTCTTGTATTTCTCAGGCGCCGCTTCGCTATAAACCACCGTGCCGCGGAGAGACAACAGACTGGGATGATTGTCGGCGGCGTTGGCTTCGATCACCAGCCGCAATTCGGATTGCAGCGGAGGCTGATTCGTCAAAGACAAATAAGCGCCGTACAAAGTGATATCACGCACCACGGCCTTTTCTTCGAAGACTTTGCCATCCTCGCCGATGCCCGCCACGGTCGCAGCGAAACGCAACCGGCGGCGCGGCCCGACGCGCGATTCGCGCATGGTCACGTCCACGCCTTTTTCGTTGAGCGAGACCGCCATGCCTTCCATCGCGGCCCAAGTGGGCGCGAATTCCTGCCGCGCGGCGAATAGAAAACCGTCCACGGTCTTATCGTTCGAGTCCGGATCGTGGTGGAAGAGAAAGAGATTGCTCGCCTTCACTTGCCGCGCGAGTTTGACGCATTCGAGCCAGCTCGAATGGCCCCAGCCCTTGCGCGTGGTGGCAAGCTGCTCCGGCGAACACTGCGCATCGCAGATCAGAACATCGGCGCCGGCCGCCAACTGCCGCAGATTTTCATCAAATTCCGGCACACCCGGCTCATTATCGGTAGCAAATACCACCGAGCCTCCGGGCGTATCCAGCCGGTAACCCAGGCACCCCTGCGGATGATTCAGCCAGCGCGTGGTCACGCGCGTTCCATGAATCTCGAATTGCTCACCGCCGCCGACTTCGCGGAATTCGCGACCCGCGGTAAGCATGCTCAAGTCCACGGGGAAATAAGGACTAGCCATCTGCGCTTCCAAGACCTTGCGCAGGCTATCGGGCCCAAGATATTTCGATTCGAAACTGTAAAAATGAAAGCGGTTCTGCTGCTGGAAGAACGGATGAAAGAACGGAATTCCCTGAATGTGATCCCAGTGATAATGCGTCACCAGGATGTGCGCGTCAATCGGCCGGTGCCCCGCATCCTCTTCCCAGCGATTGCCGAGCAGCCGCATTCCCGTGCCGCAGTCGAGAATGAATCGCGTCCCGTCGCCGGTCACGACTTCGACGCAAGCCGTGTTCCCGCCATAGCGCCACGTGCCGCGGTCGGGCGTCGGCGTCGAGCCGCGCACTCCCCAAAATGTCACTTTCGTCTGGGTGTTAGGCATTTCCGTACGATCGACCAATGCGGGACGCGCGCCAAGCCCCGCTTTCCCCCAGTTTCGCGCGCGCGATTCTGACCCAATTGCATGGTAGAAGCCAGCCAAGACTTAAGTCAATCCGCATTCGCAACAGCCGTGCGTTCCGCGCAAACTGTGATGTGGTAACGCCGGCGTCCCTGCCGGCATCCGACGATGACAATCTCACCACATGCATCAATCACCCGCGGACTACGCGCTCAAATCGACGCAACTAATCCAGCTCCACGCTCCGCGCACAATTACGGCCCTCGCAAACACCCGCTCGTAAGATGCCGGCACGGACGCCAGCGCTACCGTAGTCAACCCGCGCTCTCTATGGTTACAATCAACCCATGCACGTGCACGCGCACGACGGAGTGCATGATCATCACGGGCACTCCCATGCCCACGCTCACGAGGCGTTTTCCTCCTCCCGGATGACCATGTTTCTCGGCGCATCCGTTGCCGCAACGCTTCTCCTCGTTGTCGCGGAATTCGCCGCCGGTTATTTCGGCCACTCGATCTCGCTCCTCAGCGATGCGGTGCACAACCTCACCGACGTCCCGGCGATGTTCATCTCCTGGCTCGCGGGCCGTTGGGCGCTGCGGCCTCCCACGAAAGAGCACACCTACGGCTTCCATCGCGCGGGAATATTGGCCGCGTTCACGAATTCGCTGCTACTTGCCGGCGTTGCGGTCGTGATTCTCTTCGAGGCCGTCGAGCGGTTGAGAAATCCCGTAGCCGTTCACACCGGATTGATGCTAGGCGTCGCCCTGCTGGCGCTGCTGGTGAATGGCGGGATCACTCTGGCGCTCGTCTCCGGGCGGCGCGATCTGAACGTGCGCAGCATTCTGTTGCATTCATTCGGCGATGCGCTCTCCAATGTCGCGATAATCGCCGGAGCGTTGGCGATGCGCTGGACCGGCGCGCATTGGGTGGATCCCGCGATCGGTATCGCCATCGGCGGAATGGTGCTCTGGTCCGGCTGGGGAATTCTGCGCGAGAGCAGCCACATTTTGCTCGAAGGGCTTCCGCGGCAAATGCGCCTCGAAGATGTGGCGCACACGATCCTAGGCGTCGCCGGCGTCCAGGAAGTTCACGACATCCACGTCTGGACCATCGGCACGGATCTGAACGCGCTTTCCTGCCACATCCAGATTCCCGACATGCACATGGAGCAAAGCTCGAAAATCCTCGAGGAAATCAGGAAGAGCCTGGCACGCGACTTCCACATCAGCCACACCACAGTCCAATTCGAGCGCGCCGGTCTGCCTCCCGCGTCGCAGCTCTACATGCCCGAACCACCCGAAGCAAAGCAGAGGAATTAAGAGGGGTATGTAGCGCCGGCCTTTCAGGCCGGCATCTTCGTAGGTCGAATTCCGATACCGCGTCCCGGGAACGTCGCTGAACCTAAATCGAAAGCTTCAACGGCGTGCCGCGCGCCTCATTCACCTTCGAAGTAGCGTCCGTATCAATGCTCGCCACACTCATCGTCCGGCGATTCCCTTCCTTGGTCACATACACGAGCTGGTCACCTTGCCGCGTGAACGCCACAGCGGAAACCATCGCGCCATTCTTCAGCACAAGGAGGAAATCCGACGCGTCCGGCAACGGAGCGGGCGCAGCCTCTTGCTCCGCGCGAGGCCCGGAAGCCGGCGCTGTCGCAGGCGGCTGCACGATAATGATCTGAGGCGCGGGCTGCGGCTGCGCGTCCGGTGTCTCATAATCCGTCGGAACCGATCCACCGTAACCTGACAGGAAGAACGCCGGCTCGCCCACTCCACGATTGAGCCGCTCGGCCAGCGCCAACTCCGCCTGCGTGGCCGGATCGATCAGCGCCTTCTCAGCGAGGTTGCCGCTAATGGCCGCAAGATTCTCGAAGTCGAACCCCAGTCCCGGAACTTGTCCGGTGAAATCTTGAAAGGAATCCGGACTCACCACGACAACATTGGGATTGGAATTCGCCGAGGTGGTCGTGCTCCCGCTCGTCCCGCTGCTCCGCGGAGTCCCTGTGCCCCGCACGGTTACGGGCGCAGTCGGCGAAACATGATGCGAGTGCGCCGGCATCGTTCCCTGAGAGACATGAGAAACTCTGGCCGGTGGCGCGGCAGCCGGCGCTGCAGTTCCTGTTGCAACTCCGCTGTGTTGCGCCCCTGCCGTCAACGGTAGAGTCAGAGCCACTGCCGCTAAAACCCCAAATCGCATGATCTTACTCATGGCCGTTTGCCTCTATGTATGTGACGCCATTCCCCAGCCTGCGGTTGCAGCCGATTCTACTCCTCTCTGCGCCAAAGAGATGCACAAAATCCGGGCACCGATCGCCGCCATTCGGTGTCCATTCAACAGGAGAAGATTGCATTTCTCAAGATTGGAGCCGCCTGTCTGCCCCAGCCTTGCTCGGCTTCCAAACACACGGCGCTTGCTTTGCCGTTTGTCCTGAATATGCTATAAACATCGCGCTGCTAGGCAGCCGGGATGGAACCCTCGAATTCAGCTTCGAATGCGTGTGAAGACGCCTCCGGGGGTTCGGCTGCGCGACGGGTTGATGAACCGTCCGAGTT
Source organism: uncultured Acidobacteriota bacterium (assembly GCA_963812645.1). Classification (GTDB taxonomy): domain Bacteria; phylum Acidobacteriota; class Terriglobia; order Acidiferrales; family UBA7541; genus Palsa-147. Next base: position 481,259 of record CAWEVU010000004.1, on the reverse strand, counting down.
CTGCCCGCGCTGCTCGTCCAGGCTAGCGGCACGCAGCTGCAAAATGATCTGCGCTGCCTGCGGCTACTATATGTCTTGTTCAGACTTCTACTGAATCTGAACATCGGAATCTTAGAAACGGCGATTGTCAGGAGGCAAAACGTGGCACTGCGAATAACGGATCACGATGTGAATGGCGTTACCGTGCTCGATATCGACGGCCGGATCGTTCTCGGCGAGGAGAGCAATGCTTTCCGCGAGCGGGTCAAGGCGCTGATGGCGGCGGGAAAGAAAAAGATCGTACTGAATCTGGCGAACGTCACCTACATCGACAGCGCCGGGCTCGGAACGCTGGTCGCCACGTTCCATAGCGCGCGCTCGCAAGGCGCAACGCTCAAGCTCGCCAACCTCGGCTCCAAGTTCAAGGAAGTTCTGCAAGTCACGAAGCTGATGACCGTCTTCGACGTCTTCGACAGCGACTCCGCCGCGGTCGCCAGCTTCAGCGCCTCTGCTTAAGATATTCGCCGCACGGGCGTTCGTCGCAACGGACGCCCGTCGCAGCCCTGTCTCGCTCTTCTGAACAATCTCGCGCGTAGTGCGATCAAAGTAGCGCCGGCGTCCCCGCCGGCATCCGACGAGCGCCCGTGTCGGCAAGTGCCGGAGTCGTGCGCGGCGCGAACAATTAAATAAACCTCGGCGATTTGTCGGGGTGAGGCCGCGCTCAACGGTTGCCGTTGGTGAGATTTGTGCTCGTAAGATGCCGGCGGGGACGCCGGCGCTACTTCACCCTCGCCTTCTATAGATTTTCATCCAACTTAAAAATCACCAATCCACTCAACAGCTTTGGATAAAAATCTGTCGATTTCTGCGGCATCACATCGCCGCCCAACGCAATCTGAACTACTTCCTGCACATACACTGCATTCAGCAAGCACGCCAGTTGCGCCTCGCCTCGATCCACCGCGGCAATCGCGTCGTTCATGTCCCGCTGATACGTAATGTGCTGCTCCGCTACCACCGCTTCCGCCGTAATCTTCAGGCACTTCTCAATCAGCAGTTTGTGCAGCAGCACAACATCCAACTTTCGCTTCGCCTCCGAAACATCCGGAAGCACCTGCGCCAGATCCAGACCTCTGCGCAAAACGAATAAATAAAATGCTCCGCCCCCGGCATACACGCCGATCGCGTGCCGCTGGCGCTGCCGCTCCAATTCATGCGTGAATTCCGCGAAGCTCGCCTTTCGCTCCTCGTCGGATGAAAACGGCGACGCGTACCAATCGAAGAACTTCGCCGCCTGCGTTCGAAATCGCGCGAAATCAAAATCCGCGACATTTCGGATCACGCGATGCGTCGGCAAGATCGTTAACCCGCTGCCGTGCGTATTAAAAAGCGCCATCATTGCGAATTCGTAGGGCGCCTCAGGATTCTTCGCCGAATCACGCGCGCGGCATTCGTCGCGATAAGCCAGCGCGGTCTCATAGCGATGATGCCCGTCCGCAATCACCAGCTTCTGCTTGGCGATCGCGCGTTCAATCCGCTCGATCGATCGCGCATCGGTAATCGTCCAAAGCCGGTGCGTCACCTCGTATTCATCCTTCAGTTCAACCGCCGGCTTCGTGTGTTCAATCGCGTCCAGCATCGCGTCGATCTGCTTCGACGCATCGTCGTAGAGCATGAACAGCAGCCCCGTCTGCACGCGCGTTTGCCGCAGCAATTCGAGACGATCGGCCTTCGGCGCCGCCAGCGTGCGCTCGTGCCGGAAGACAACGCCCGCTTCGTAATCCTCCACGCGCCCAAGCCCGATGAATCCGCGCCGCGTGTGCCGCCCATGCGTGCCCGGAACCGTGTAGTCCTGCTCGTAGGCATAAATCGCAGGCGCCGCATCCCGCGCCAGGATTCCTGCCGCGATCCACTCTTGCAATTTCGCTGCCGCCCGCGTGTAAACATTGTTGTCAGCAGAATCCTCCGGCAGCGCGCGTCCTTTCTCGACCGGGATCAAGTTGTAAGGGTTCGCCGCGTAGTAGTGTTCCTGCATTGCCGGCGTAATCTTGTCATAGGGCTGCGTCAGCACATCAGCAGCCGCAACGCGCTCCAGGTTGTAGCGATACGCCCGAAATGCCCGGATTTCCGCCATGAACTCCTCAGGACAAGCGCGAGTGAACCGACACGAAAAAAGATTCTAGCAGCGCGAATTGAACCTATAAAATGGAATCGCAAATGGATCGGACCCGCAACCAGTGACCAGCGCTTCGGAAAAATTCAACGGCGTCAACGTCCTGATCTTCGATCTCGACGGCACGCTGATCGATTCGAAGCTCGACCTCGCACTTTCAGTCAACGCCATGCTCAAGCACAATGGCCGCCCGCCTGAAACTCACGAAGCCATCTACGGCCTCGTCGGCAATGGCGCCCCGACGCTTGTCCGCCGCGCCCTCGGCGACGCCGCCTCCGATGCCGAAGTCGAAGCCGCGCTGGCCTATTTCCTCAGCTACTATCGCGAACACATGCTCGACAACACCGTTCTCTATCCGGGCGTGCTCGAGTGTTTGCAAAACGTTGAGAAATATTCTCTGGCCGTTCTCACCAACAAGCCGGTGCGCTTCAGCGTAGCGATTATCGAAGGCCTCGGCATCTCGCGCTACTTCCGCTACGTCTATGGCGGCAACAGCTTCGAGAAGAAAAAACCGGATCCCATCGGCGTTGAAACGCTGCTGCGTGATTTCAAAGCAGCGCCGAAGCAAGCCATGATCATCGGCGACTCAGAAGTCGATGTGCAGACGGCGCGCAATGCAGGCACGTGGGCCTGCGGCGTTACCTACGGCCTAGGAAGCGATCGCCTACCGCAATGCGCTCCGGATTTGCTGCTCGACAGCCTGACTGAATTACCTCCGATTCTGAATGGAGGCATTTTGTAGCGCCGCCCTTTTAGGGCGGCATCTTCGTGGCTTACATCGGGGCTTAAAATGCCGCCCTAAAAGGGTGGCGCTACAAACTTCACTTCTTCGCGTAATTCTGCTGGTACCAATCCCACGTGCGCCGCATACCTTCTTCGAAATCTACGCTGGGCTTGTAGCCGAGAATTTTTCCGGCTTGCTGAATATCGGCCTGCGAATGAAGGATGTCTCCGGTGCGTGGCGGATCGTATTTAGCCTTCGCCGATTTCCCCGAAATTTTCTCGAGCAGTTTCAAAACTTGATTCAGCGTGATACGCGCGCCCGTGCCGCCATTAAAAACTTTCCCGGAAGCGCCCTGTGCCTCGCAAGCCTTCAAAGTCAGGTCCACCACATTATCCACGTAAGTGAAATCGCGCGACTGCTCGCCATCGCCAAAAACAACCGGCTGCTTTCCATCGAGCAGCGCGAAAATAAATCGCGAGAGCACGCCCGAATATTGCGAAGTGGGATCCTGCCGCGGGCCAAAAACATTGAAATACCGCAGCGAAACATTTTCGAGCCCGTACACGCGCCCGAAGACCTGCCCATAAATTTCGCCCACAAATTTCGTCACGCCATAAGGCGAAATCGGCTCGGGACTCATAGTCTCGACCTTCGGCAAAGTCGGCGTTTCGCCATAAGCCGACGAAGACGCCGCGAACACGACGCGCTTGGCCTTGGCATCCCGCGCAGCAACCAAAACATTCAGCGTGCCATCGATATTGACGCGGTTCGTTTCGATGGGATCGACCACCGAACGCGGCACCGAAGTGCGCGCCGCGAGATGGATCACGTAGTCCACGTCGCGCGCCGCCGCCTGCACATCACCGAGCTCCGTGATGCTGCCGCGGCGAAACTCGATCTTGCCCGCGGCGCCGCGGAGGTTTTCTTCTTTGCCCGAAGAAAGATCGTCGAGCACCACCACGCCGTGCCCCCGGCGCACCAGTTCGTCCACAATATTCGAGCCGATAAATCCGGCGCCGCCCGTTACCAGGTAGCGCATGGCGTCACCATCCATGAAGCGGAGATTCGCGACCAGTTTCGCGGCGTGCTGCGAGGATTCCAGAAGCTCTGGCCCGCGCCGTACAATTCGAGTACGCTCGAATATAGCCCGTCCCTGAAGGAGCGGGCAACATGCTCCAAGAAAGCGATTTCAATTCCGTCAACGCGCATTCGATGCAGCGCGACAGCGCCCGGTCTGCAACGTCCCAACACATTCCATGAGCTCGCGCCGGTTCCCGTATCTCGTCATCTTGATTCCCCTCGCGTTTGCCGCGCTTCTCCTGCTCGCGCGGCCGCATCGCCATGCCATCGCGAAGCCCGCAGGTTCAACCCCAGCCGCAACGCCGGCGCCCGCTGCCGAACGGCCATCGCCCGACGCCCGTCAGAAATCGAAGAAGGTGTCGAAAGAACCGGCGAAAGAGACCTCCAAAGCCGCGCCCGTTCCCTTCACGACCGGCGAAATCCTCGACTACGGCGTCTCCTGGGCGGCCTTTTCCACCGCCGCCACGATCCGCCTCAGCGTTATCGAACGCCGCAATCTCTACGGATGGGATTCCTGGCACCTGCGCGCCACAGGCAGCACCGAGAATCCAGTCCGCCGAATTTTCGAAATCGACGACGAATTCGATTCCTACACCGACGCCGCCAATCTAGCCAGCCATCAATACGAGATGTATCTGAACGAAATGGGCAAAACCGAGAAGAACATGATGGAACTCACGCCGCAAGGCACAGTCGCGCGCGGGGGCATCGCCTCGGTAATCGTTCCGCCCGGTACCCGCGATCCCATTGCCCTGCTCGAGTCCCTGCGCGCCTGGGACTGGGAGCATTCGCCCGAAATGCGCACGCCCGTCTTTGATGGCCACAATCTCTACGACATCCACGCCAATCGCGAAGCCGCCGACGAGCAGATCGTGGTCCCCGCCGGCAATTTCCGCGCCACGAAAATCGCCATCCACATTTACTCCGGCGCTACGGAAATGCAGCAAACCCGCTTCAGTCTCTGGATCGCTCGCAACGCCGCGCGCACGCCCGCAGCCATGGAAGCCGAGCTACCTTTCGGCACCTTCCGCCTGGAACTAGCTCAAATCACGCCTGGCAAGTAAGGAATCGCAAGGCCCCAGCCATCGAAATTTGAGCGCGGCAGGTCACTCGTCGCCGAAACAGACCTGGGATAACAGCAGGCGAACCGGTAAGAACCCTGCTGCGGGGGGTGCCATTTTGTCTCGGTTAGAAATTACCTCCGTGCTTTATTTTCAACAGGTTGCGGCGATTTCTGTTCGTTTTCGTGTATCGATTAGAATTCCGAGGATTAGGGTTTTTGCTGCGGCATTTTCCTGGTTGTGCGGCGACCGGGGGCATTGGCAATTTCCCACCGAAAGCTAGCAGAAAATTACGCGCGTACCTATACGACGAGCCGTAGAACCACGGACGAAGAACATTCGAAGAATAAAGAATTCTTGCCCTTTGGGAATTTCGTGCGATAAGTCGAGGTCAGACCCGCAGCACTACGTCTCCGGCACAACCCAATCTTCCGGCGGAAAATCAATCTGCCAGAATCCTGCCGCAGCCTTCAGAAACTCAATTCCCACCTGCGCCTTGCCTCCCTGCGGATTCCCCACGTACACGGTGCGACATTCCAGGCTCTGGCGCGTCAATCTATGCGTCAGCGTCAACGCCTGCCCCGCCCGCAAGGGAGAATTCAGCGCCAGCAGCGCCCCGTGCGCATTCACCACCAGCGTGCGCGCCTCTTCCTCGAATGTTTTGCCGTCGGCCAAAGTGCCCTTCACCAGCACCGGCACGCTCAAAAGCACGCGCGCGCTGCGCCGTTTCTTCTGCTCGGCGACAAGGCTACCCGTCTGTGTGTGCTGCGCCATTGTCTAATGATAGAGGGTATTCAGAGCTTTTATGCCGCGATATCTGGTACAGCAAACGCGTTTCAGTAAACAGCCGGCCCGCGCGACGCCGCCACTTCGCTCAGCAAAGCACAATCTTCTCGCGGCCCTTCGTCACCCGCCGCGTCGCATTCCTCGAATCCACCACCAGTTTCGCGGCCTCCACAATCGCGTTGTAGTCGTACGACGTATGGTCCGTAGCAATCAGCACGCAATCGTAGGATGCCAGCGCCGCCGGCGTCAGCTCCACCGAGCGCATCTGCGAAAAATCGTAATGGCGCATCTTGTGCAGCGCCGGGAAATAGGGATCGTTGTAGTCGAGCTTCGCCCCACGCGCCGTCAGCAGTTCGAGCAGCTTCAGCGAAGGCGATTCGCGCAAATCATCCACGTCTTTCTTGTAAGCGACGCCCAGCAGCAAAATCTTCGAGCCCTTCAAGCTCTTCTGCCGCTCGTTCAACGCATCCGCCACCGAACTGACCACGTGATAAGGCATGGAAGTATTGATCTCGCCGGCCAATTCGATAAATCGCGTGGCGAAGTCAAACTCGCGCGCCTTCCATGACAAATAATAAGGGTCCACGGGAATGCAATGTCCGCCCAATCCCGGCCCCGGATAAAACGGCATGAATCCGAAAGGCTTCGTCGCCGCGCTGTCGATCACTTCCCAGATATCGATATCCATGCGCAGCCCCAGCAGCTTCAATTCGTTCACCAGCGCGATATTCACGCACCGGAAGATATTTTCGAGCAGCTTTACCATCTCCGCCGCTCGCGTCGAGCTCACGGGCACGACACGCGACACAATCTGGGCGTAAAGATTCGCCGCCGCCCGCGCGCTCGGCGGATTCGTGCCGCCCACAACTTTCGGAATCTGCGCCAGGCCGAATTGCTTGTTGCCGGGATCCTCGCGCTCCGGCGAAAACGCCAGGTAGTAGTCCGTCGCCACGTTTTCCGATCCCGCAGCCCGCGTGATCGGGCACCTTAGGCCGCCGCGTCCGAGAATTGGCAGTACCAGCTCTTCCGTGGTACCCGGATAAGTCGTGCTCTCGAGCACGATCAATTGTCCGCGCTGCAAATTCGGCGCAATCGATAGCGCCGTCTGCTCCACGTAACTCAAATCCGGCTCGCGGCGTTCATCGAGCGGCGTAGGCACGCAGATCAACACCGCATCCATTTCGCGCAGCTTGGTGAAATCGGTGGTGGCGGCGAATCGCCTGCCCTTCACGTGCTCCGCAATTTTCGCCGCAGGAATGTGCTGGATGTAGCTCTGCCCGGCGTTCAGCTTCTCCACTTTCCCGGGATCGGTATCGAAGCCCGTCACGCGCTGCCCGGTCTCCGCAAAACGCAACGCCAGCGGCAGTCCCACATATCCGCATCCGATAATTCCGATGCGAATGTCTTTCCCCGCAAAAAATTCCGGCTTCCGATCCGCGCCCATCCGCTCTACGCTCCTGACTTTCGCTGCGATTTGACTTCTCGCAAACAACCGTCCGACTATAGCAAGTTTTCCGCGCACACATCGTTCTCCGTCCAATCCGCGTGCAGCAAACGCCAACTCCGTTCGCCGCCTCCCGCGCGAGCGGGAGCCCGGGGGCCTCCGCCTAGGCGGACGCCGTGGTTCCGCGTGGGGCTTTTGTGCGGACGGCCCACTCACGTCACAAACGCGCGACCAACTCGGCTTCCGCCGTCCTCGACGCCTCAGTGCTCATCTTGTATTCTGCGGTCCATGGACATCGACTGGCTCCGCCGCTTCTGCCTCTCTCTTCCTCACGCCACGGAACAAATCCAATGGGAAGATGATTTGGTTTTCAAAGTTGGCGGGAAAATGTTCGCCGTGGCTCGCCTCGAGCCTGCGCGCGTCTGGCTTTCGCTCAAAACCAGCCCTGAGGAATTCGCCGAGCTAGTCGAACGCCCTGGCATGATCCCAGCTCCCTATCTCGCCCGCGCCCACTGGGTCGCCCTCGAATCCGAATCCTCACTCCCGCGCCACGAACTTGAGCGCCTCCTACGGCTAGCCCACTCCCTAGTCGTCGCGAAACTCCCGAAAAAACTTCAAGCCGGACTCCTCGCAGCAAAGTCCCGCGCAAAAAAGCCCCGCAATCGCAAACGCTAAATCGCCGAAGCTTGGTACCGCTGGCGTCCCTGTTTACCCCGAGCCCCGAGGGGCCGGCATCCGACGACCGCGAACTCCACCATCAACTACAATCACGCGCGGAGCACACGGTCCAAGTTCGAATCACCTCCAACGATCGCACAACGCATCCCGCCCCCGCCGAGAAACGTGAAATCTCCATCCGCAATGTTATATCCTGCTCTACGGGGGCCCGTAGCTCAGCTGGTCAGAGCGATGGACTCATAATCCGTTGGTCCCAGGTTCGAATCCTGGCGGGCCCACCATTTTTTTCCATTGACTTGCCTTTGCAGGGTGTGTTTTCGCTCGCAGGACTGTGCCCAATTCGTGCCCTGTTTCCCCGAAGCTCTGTGCCTCTGCTTGTTCTCCGAGGCTGTGAATCGCTGCTTGCTCTGGCTGAGATCGACTGTCTCTCTAAAGTCGAGTATTTGACGGCTAACGCGTCCTGCGAGCGCCCTGATCATCTGCTCGCTCGCGATTGGATTTGCGGCCAATCGCGAAATAAACGTTCGTCGCAAGTCGTGTGGCCTGCAAGACGTGCCTGCGGCCTTGCAAGCGATTCCTCATGCCTTGCGCCGTGTTCGTCGGCCTCTCCAAGACCCTCCAACAGAGCTTAGGTCGTCTCCTTTCCAAGCCTCGGGCCAGTCGGCCCGCAATCGAAGCGCCACGTCCAACGCCAGGAACCGCCATGACCGTTGGGACACAAAAGTACCTGTACGGAACGTTGGCCCTGAACCGGTCCGGCGGACAGTGACCCCCATAAATCCACACTCGTAGCCTAGTTCCAGTACGTAGACATCCGTCAGCGCAAATCTCCTGACGGCGCAGCGACAGGCTTCTGAGCAGATATTTACCGGGGGAAGGCAATGCAATCAAAGAATGGAACGATCCTACAGCGGCGGTTGATGTCGTGGGGGCAAATCGCTCTGTTATTCGCCGCTACCCTGAATGCCGGATATATTGGGCTTACAAGTCCGAACGCGCAGGCAAAGACATTAACGGACTCGGCTCCCGTCGCGAGCGCGGTCTCGGCAACCAGCGCGACGATTACATGGGCCACAAATCTGCCGAGCACGTCCCAAGTTGTGTACGGCCGGACGACAGCTTACGGGGCGTCCTCGCCGGTCTTTCGCGTAAAGGTCACGAACCACAAGGTCACATTGACCAATCTCTCCGTGGGAGTCGTGTATCACTACCAATGCCGATCGCGAGCGGCAAATGGCAGCAGCATTGAGACACCGGACGCGACGTTTACCACCGGCGCCGGCACCGTAGACACGACGCCGCCGACGGTTTCCATCACAGCGCCTGGGAATGGCGCGACGGTTTCGGGCGCGGTCACGGTCAGCGCGAACGCGACGGATAATGTCGCGGTGGCAAGCGTTCAATTTGAAGTGGATGGAGCTAATGTTGGTTCCCCGGTCACTTCGGCGCCCTACAGCTATTCATGGAACACGGCATCCTCGGCAAATGGGAGTCACACGCTTTCGGCGGTCGCTGTAGATACATCTGGAAACGCGGCGACGAGCGCCGTTGTAACCGTCACGGTAAACAATACGAGCGCGACACCTCCGACGGTCTCCATTACTTCGCCGGCGAATAATGCAACGGTGAGCGGGACGCTGACGGTGAATGCGACGGCCTCAGCTAGCGCGGGAATCGCCAGCGTGCAGTTGCAGATCGATGGCGCAAATGTGGGAGCAGCGGACACGGCTTCGCCTTACAGCTTCTCTTGGACCACCACGTCGGTCGCGAACGGCAGCCACACGCTGACCGCGGTAGCCAAGGATACGACAGGGAACTCCGCGACGAGCGCTGGCGTGAATGTAACTGTAAGCAACGCCCCGCCCGCGGTTTCCATATCTTCGCCAGCGAGCGGTGCGACTGTGACGGGTACGATCACCGTCAGCGCAAGCGCTTCGAGCAGCATTGGCATGGCTTCCGTACAACTCCAGGTTGATGGCAGTAGTGTGGGTTCGGCAGACACAAGTTCCCCGTACAGCTTCTCGTTGAACACCGCGAACTATACAAATGGAAGTCACGCGCTGGCTGCGGTTGCAAAAGATACCGCGGGCAACAGCGCAACCAGCACCGCCGTAAATGTAACCGTCAGCAACCAGTCGACCTCGTCGGGGACGCTCGGCTGGACCGACATTACCAACCAGCAGTTAAGCGGCAACTGTCCGCCGAACAACTATGGCAGCTACGGTTATAACTTCGCTTCCAATTGCAATGGCGTTGTTGATGCCTGGTCGGGTGGAATTGCCGATACAACCAGGAACCGGCTGTGGTTCTGGGGTGGCGGGCATACGGACTACGCCGGAAACGAGATCTATTATTACGATCTGAATTCGCAAACAGTCGTGCGCGCCGATAATCCTTCCGACCCCACTCCAACTTGCACCCCGGGCTATTCCGACGGTACGCCCAGTTCCTCGCATACCTACGGAGGTCTTACTTACATTCCTGGCGCTGATGTGCTGTTTTTCTTCGGCGGTGGCGGCTACTGCCCTTCGGGATTCTCTGCAGACGACACCTGGACATTAAGTCTTGCCAACGTCGGGGTAGGAGCGCAAAAGGGCTGGCAAAATATGGACGCCACGCTAGGGAACGGCGGTGTTCATCCATGCAACGACTATTACAACAGTCAGGCCGCCTACGATCCGAACACACAGCTTGTATTTGTGAACGATACTTGCCAAGGACTGTGGACTTATAACTACGCTACAAACTCCTACACTTTCCTGGCTAGTGCACCAGACAATATGTCCCTGTATGAAGACATAGTGATCGATCCAAGCCGAAAGCTCCTCTTAAGATTCGGGGGAGGAACTGCGGAGAAAATCAGCATTGCGCCAGGCAGCACGTATGCCGTGACGAAGCTGACTGGATCGGGTTGTTCGGCTCTGATGAATGCGAACAATCCGGGCTTGGCGTTCGATACGGAAACCAATCTGATTACCGGCTGGCCGAACTTTGGGTCGGTGATTTACAGTTACGACCCGGACTCAGACAGTTGTAGCACCTCGACCTACACGGCAAACGCTCCCGCTAACTCCTCACAGTCTGGATCGGCAAACACCAGTAACGGAACGTTCGGCAGATTCCAATATTTCCCTGCATTGGGAGTCTATGCCCTGATCAACGAGTGGAACATTGACGTTCATACCTTGAGGCTCACAAGCACAGGCGGCACCGGGACCCCGGGGAGCACCGGGGGCACCGGCAGCCAGGGCAGCGTGACAATCTCAAATGTGGCAGCGACAAACATCACCTCCAATTCGGCAACCGTTACCTGGACCACCAGCCCATCGGGCACGTCGCAGGTGATGTACGGCACGACCTCGAGCATGGGGTCATCTACGACGGAAAACACATCCCTTTTAACCAGTCATTCCCAAACGATCTCCGGGCTGACTCCGAATACGCTGTACTACTACGGCGTGCAGTCGGTGGACTCTAGCGGGACCTCGGCCCTTGGCACCGGCTATTCGTTCGGCACGGCGAATACGTCAGCGCCTGCTACGCCGCCTACGGTGTCCATGACGGCGCCGGCAAGCGGTGCGTCGCTTTCCGGAGCGGTGACAGTCTCGGCCGCCGCAACACCAGGCAGCAATGCAATTGCGAGCGTGCAATTCTTGCTTGACGGAGTCGGTTTAGGTTCAGCGGTTACAGCATCTCCCTACAGCCTGCCGTGGAACACGACCACGGCCAGCAACGGCACGCATTCTCTTTCCGCAACGGCTACAGACACTGCCGGTAACTCTGCAACCGCCGCCGCGGTGAGCGTCACCGTTTCCAATGCAGCGAATGCCACTTCGGACTTCGCCGCGCGCTGTGCCACGCCGGGCGTGATTCGTTGTATTAGTTTTGATACTGCAGCGACGATCACCGGAAATGCTGCACCGGGCATGCCGTTGATCATGCCGGGCACTACCACTCCGACGATCGATACCACGACATATGCCTCTGGTGGCGGGTCGCTTTTGTTCACCGTGCCGGCGGGCCCTACGGCATCGAATACATCGGGTTCTTACGATATCGATTTCTCGGATGATTTTTCTCAGCAGATCGATTCGCTGATCAATGGTGATCCGGCGTCTCTCACCACCGCTTGCGGTGGCAGCCCTTGCAAGAATGAAATCTGGATCCAGTGGCGGCAGCGCTTTGACCAGGGCATGCTGCAGCACTTTGCCAACTCAGAAGGCTGGAAACAGTTCATCGTCGGCGAAGGCGACACGGCCTCGACTCTGGCTTACTCATGCTCGGATCTCGAAACAGTGGTCGAGAATTCAAACCAGCTCGAAATCCCGCGCATGTACCACAGTTGCGGAGTGAAGCTCGACGAGTACGATCCTCTCACCGTAAACACCGGGAAAACGGACAGCAGCGGAAATGGAATCTTCTCGCCGCAGAACGCCGCGGGAGGCTACCTCAACTGCACCTACACCGCGGAAATCAATATCCCAACCATTCCGCCGTGCGTCCCGTACGTGGCCAACCAGTGGATGACGTTCCAGGTCCACATTCAAATTGGCACCTGGTATCCGGGCGGGGAGACCTCGAGCGGCGCGGCTCCGGGAACGTTTAAACACGACAGCACAATCCAGTTGTATGTCGCGCAGGAAGGTCAGCCGTCGCAGCTCGTAATCGATTTCCATCCGGGCGCGACGTCCGCCGCATGCGACGCTCAACAGACTGACATCCCGTCATGCCAGACCGGCTACGACTTAGTCAACCCAACGGCTTACGGACAAGCCGATGGCAACGGCAATACGATTCGTGAGAAGTTTGGGAAGATCTGGCTTCTCCCGTATCAAACGAATCTGAACTGTCCGAGCTGCACGGCAGGCCATACCTGGTACGACGAACTTATTATTGGGTACCAGCAGATAGCTGACCCGAAGTTCTGACGCAACGAGGCGGGTGCGCGAGCCGTCTGTGGTGGGCTTGGCGTTCAGGGTGCGCGTCGACAGCGGTACTGCGCAGGAATCGCCGGGAGTAGTATATCTCCGCGACCTCTTGCGAATTCTCGACGGGGCCCAATTGCGCGCCCGCCTTCCTTGATAACGCTTCACTGCGCGTCACTATTCGTTACTCATCACGTCGCGCGGGTTCCTCACATACCTACCTGGAATTGGGATCGCAGAACACGGTCTCGCACGCAGTCACTCATTGCTTGTCTTCGCCTCCGTCGGAACTCATAATCCGTTGGTACCAGGATCAAATCCTGGCGGGCCCTACGATTGTTCTTTGAGCTGGGAGACGAAAGAATGCCGAATGACGCGCATCAAAGAGCTGCAGAGTTCCACGATCTCGCCGCGCACGCTCACCGCGTCGCGGCCACGCACCACGGCAAAGGCGACCATCTGACCGGCCACGAATATTCCCGCCAAGCCATGGAACACTCCGCCAAGGCCTATGAACTCGCGCAGGAAGCCTATCGAAAATCAGAAAGCGCCGCGGGCAAGAAAAAGTAACGGCAGTGGTGTAGACTTCCGGCGCCAAAATCTGCGATAACTCCGCCATGACTTCGATCGCAAATCGACGCCAACAAGCAGCGGCGCTCGAAGGTTTTTCCCGGGGAATCTTTATCTAGATCGTGGAGGATCCCATGGCTCTCAGCTTTGCGAAAGATATTCGGCCGCTATTTCGCGATGATCCCGACGTATCCGCAATGAAAGACTACGGCCTCGATCTTTCGTCCTACGCCGACGTGAAGAAAAGCGCGCAAGCGATCTATGGCACTCTCGCAGACGGCTCGATGCCCTGCGACGGAAAATGGCCCGCAGATCGCATCGCGCTCTTCAGACAATGGATGGACGAAGGGATGGCGCCGTAACTTCGCGCCGATCATTCCTCATCCGCCGCTTGAACTCTGCCCCGCACGCGATCGATCTCCATCCGAATTCTCGATTCAATTCACTGACTGTTCATCGTTCCTTCATCGCTTGTTCTCGCTCTCCGCGCTAAATAGCCGCAATAGTCCAGCGCACCAAGACGTCTAGCCGGGTGTACGAACGCACGCGCTCAACTGGCCAACCCAAGACAGAGGAGAATTTGCGATGAGTCTCGCCACTTCGCGGACAAAATCACGGGCGGGCACGCTCGCCGTCCTTATCCTTCTCGCCGCCGCCGTTATCATCGCGAGCCCCATCGCGTACGGCCAAACCGGCAAGGGCGCCATCGATGGCCGCGCTGCTGATTCCACCGGCGCGGCGCTGAAAGGCGCCAAAGTGACGCTTCAACCGGCGGACTTCTCTACACCGACCGATGACCGCGGCGAGTTCATCATTCAAAACCTTGCGGCAGGCGCGTATACGGTCACCATCTCCTATGTCGGCTTCGAAGCATTCACATCCACCGTAACGGTAGCAGCCGGTCAAACTGCACACATCGATGCCACCCTGAACGTCGCCACTAAGAACGAGCAGGTTATCGTCACCGCTGAGGCCGCGCGCGGCGATGCCGAGGCCGTAAATCGCGAGCGCACCTCCGACACAATCTCGCAAATCATCACCTCCGACGTCATCACCAGTCTCCCCAACGCCAACATCGCCGACGCCGTCGGCCGCCTCCCGGGCGTCTCGCTCGAGCGCGACGAGGGCGAGGGCAAATACATCCAGATTCGCGGCACCGAGCCCCGCCTCAACAACGTCACCCTCGACGGCATCAACGTCCCGTCTCCCGAAGCCGACGTCCGCCAGGTCAAGCTCGACACGATCCCCGCCGGTCTCGTCGAATCCATCGAGATCAACAAAACGCTTTCCGCCAACATGGATGGCGATGGCATCGGCGGCTCCGTGAATCTGGTCACCAAGACTGCCGGTGACCAACCCACCATCAGCCTCAATGGGCTCGGCGGCTACACCCCAATCATCGGCGGGCGTTACATGGATCAATTCGACGGCACCATCGGGAAGCGCTTCGGCGCCCAAAAGCGCTTCGGCGTACTCTTCGGCGGCAGCTACGATTTCAATGGCCGCGGCATTGACGACATCGAGCCCGGCATCGATTCAGGATTCGCCGCGCCCACCTACGACAGCATCGATCTGCGCGAGTATCGTTATGATCGGACGCGCTACGGTTTCGCCGGTAGCTCGGACTACAAACTCGGCGAAGGCTCAGGCCTCTATCTTCGCGGGCTCTATTCCGACTTCAAAGACTACGGCGACAAGTGGGTTTACACACTGAACAGTGGTGATGTCCCTGAGTTCGGAACTTCCAGTCGGCGGCCGGATTACGCGATCGCCAGCCTGACCCTCGGTGGCAAGCACCTCTTCTCTTCCTCCTGGTTTAGTTGGGAACTGGCGGCCTCGCGCTCACGCCAGCTCTACGCGGCTGGTAATCCCAGCGCCACTTTCGATCCCATCCCCGGTTCGCCCTTGTCAAATTTGACCGACTGCGTCTTCGATCCTGCCGCGACAACCGACAAGTACATCCCGCAGTTTAGTCCCAGCTGCACCGCAGCGGGCTCTCCCGTCTACGATCCGACGCAATACCAACTCACCGCTCTGGCAGTCACCTCTCAGGGACTCACCGCGCAATTGAATCTTCAGGCGGGCGCTTCCTACGGCAAGACCTACCACCTCGGCTCCGTGACGGGAATTCTCGAAGTTGGAGGCAAGGTCCGCAACGGCCACAAATTCCAGAACGCCTCCGAAGACGACTATGTGCCGAGTGGCGCTGCTCCTGTGATCGCCATGAGCCAGTTCCTCGACAGCTTCACAAACTCGAACTACTACAACGGCAACTACCGCTACGGTCCGGTCACCAACTACAACCAGATCGTTTCCTTCTTCAACGCCAATCCCGCGGATTTCGCGCTGGACGTTAGCGACAGCCATCTGAACACCGACCCGAACAATTTCGGACTCATCGAGCGCGTCTCGGCCGGCTATGTCATGAATACGTTTCAATTCAGCCGCTTTCGCATTCAATTCGGCGTGCGCTTCGAGGGCACCCAGCTCGACATCAACGGCAATGTGGTCACCAACGATGTGAACGGCGACTGGGTTTCCACAGCGCCTATTACCTCGAACGAGTCTTACGTAAGCGTCCTGCCGAGCGTCTCGGTTCAATACGCAATCGGGAAGAACACCGACATCCGCGCCGTCTACGGCCGCGGCATCGCCAGGCCCGATCCATTCGACCTCGTTCCGTTCGTGCAGCAGGATTTCTCCAATAATCCTCCGGCCATAAACATCGGCAATCCCGATCTCAAGCCCGAGTACGCCAACAATTACGATGTGCTCTTCGAGCACTACCTCCTGCCTTTCGGCAAAATTACGGGCGGTTTCTTTTTCAAGCAGCTCAGCGATCCGATCTACCAGTTCGTCTCGCTTCCTACGACCGGCGAATTCGCCGGCGATCAGGTTTTCCAGCTACGGAATGGCTCGAACGCAAATCTCTGGGGAATTGAGATCGCCTACTTGCAGCGAATGACTTTCCTTCCCGGCTTCCTCAGCGGCTTCGGAATCTCCGCGAATTACACTTGGACCGATTCGCGCGCCTATAGCCTGCCCGGCCGCCCGGATACGCCCGCGCTACAGCGCCAAGCGCCGAATCTTTGGAATGTGAGCCCCACGTACGATCGTGGCCGCGTTTCCATTCGCGCCGGCCTCTCCTACAACGGCCCAAGCATTTTCGCCTATCAATATCAGAGCGGCGGAAGTCCGGATTTCGGCCCGCACGGTCCTGCCGGAGATCAATATCTCTACACGCACTTCCAGGTGGACGCGCAGGCCGCCATTCGCGTCGCTCCCGGCTTGCAATTCATCTTTTCCGGATTGAACCTGACGAACTCGGTCTTTGGCTTTTACAACGGCAGCCCGCAATACGTCGCCCAGCGCGAATTCTACAAGCCGACCTACGAGTTCGGCCTGCGCTGGAATCCAACGTTCGAGAAATAACATTCGCCGCGCAGGCAAGAAGCTTCGGCCAGTGCCGTCGCGAGCCTCCGCCCATTGCGCCGCACGAATGTGGCACAAGTTCTTTAGGGGGTCGGAGTTAGCTCCGACATCAAAGATTCTCTCAAAGCGGGGCTTTAGAGCCGGTGTGAGAACTACGATGCCTTGTCAGGGCATGACTTTAGTCATGCCACAGAGGCCGCCAATTAAATACGGCTTTAGCCGCTGAGGAGACTCCGTGCTCGATTGGATCCGTTGGCTCAAAGCGATGCCCGACAGAACGCCTGCTCTCTTGCTACTAATCTTTGCTTTCATCATCGCGAGCCACATCGCCGTATCGGGCCGCGCTGCCTCGCCTCAAACCGCCGAACAGGTCGCCATCCTCGCCGGCGCCGGCGACATCGCCGATTGCGCTGATCTTTCCGGCGCAGAAGCCACTGCAAAACTCCTCGAACGAATTCCCGGCACGGTGATGGCCATCGGCGATCTCGCCCTTCCTGACGGCGCAGCCCAACAATTCGCCAACTGCTATGACAGAACTTGGGGCCGCCTGAAATCCCGCACGCGCCCCGCTCCCGGGAATCACGAATTCCACTCATCTGGCGCCGCTCCCTATTTCGATTATTTCGGCGCGGTCGCAGGCGATGCAAAGAAGGGCTACTACAGCTACGATCTCGGCGCCTGGCACATCATTGTGCTCAACAGCGAGTGCGACGAACTGGGAGGCTGCGGCAGCGGCTCACCTCAGGAAAAGTGGCTGCGCTCCGACCTCGCCGCGCATCCCGTCGCCTGCACTCTCGCCTACTGGCACAAGCCGCTCTTCAGCTCCGGCGCCAAGCACGGTAATGACCCGGAAATAAAACCGCTCTGGCAAGCCCTGTACGAAGCAAACGCCGACGTCGTCGTCAACGGCCACGATCACGATTACGAACGCTTCGCGCCCCAGAATCCCGATGGCGTCCGCGACCCCGCACGAGGTATCCGCGAATTCGTCGTCGGCACCGGCGGCAAGAACACGCGCGCCTTCGGCCAGATCGAATCCACCAGCGAAGCCCACAACACCGGCACATTCGGAGTCCTCAAGCTGACCCTCCACTCCAGCAGCTACGACTGGGAATTCATCCCCATCGCGGGCGCCACTTTCCGCGATCAAGGCTCAGCAGCATGCCACTGAGCCGCCCCCAAGCGCCATCATTCCGCATCGGATTCCGAGTTGACTTGCTTGAACGGCACAGCCTAGTATTTCTGCCGCAACTCGGATTCCGGCAGCGCACGAAAATTCTAAAGGCTCACCTAAAAGGAGTGCCCGCTCATGCACCGCAAATTCGCAACATTCCTGTTCGTGATTCTCACATTGCCCGTCATCGCGTCGGCCCAGAATCCTCCCGCCGCGCCGAAGCCCGGGCCGGAAGTGAAAAAACTCGAGATTTTTGTCGGTACGTGGACCGACGAGGGAGAAATAAAGCCCGGGATGTTCGCAGCCACGGCAACCAAGTTCACCAACACCACCCACATCGAATGGATGGAAGGCGGCTTTTTCCTGATCGGCCATTCGGAAGAAACCAGCTCCATGGGCACCGAAAAGAGCATGGCGATTTGGGGCTACGACACCGAGAAAAAAGTTTACACGTATAACGAATTCGCTACGAACGGCGAGACCATCACGGCCACGGGCACGCTCGACGGCGACACGTGGACATGGACCAGCGAGGCGAGCATGGGCGGCAAGATGTTTAAGTCTCGCTACACTGTCAAGCAGGTGTCTCCCACGTCGTATACCTCCAAGCTCGAGATGCAGCCTGAAGGCGGCGCGTGGAGCACAGTCTTCGAAAGCAAAGCCACCAAGAAATAAATTCCCAACGGCATGCTCCGCAGCGTCTCCGGCGATGGTTTCGTAGGGGAGGGTCTTCAGACCCTCCCGCAGTTTGGCCCGGCGTGATCGTGACAAATGGCACGCGTACCAGTAAGGCCGCACACCACTCAAATAAGCCAGCATTTGAAGCGCTGAACTCTCAGCCCGCCAATTCCTCAGTGTTTTAAGTTCGGCGAATAACCGCCGGAACCGTCGGCGGAGCCCTCTCGAGGTTCTTCCTTCAATTCCACAGCATCCGCCCCATGAAATTTCCGCCAATCCATGCTACGGTCATTTGAGGAGGATTTGAATGAATTGGGCTCTGGTACCGCTGCCGTCCCCGCCGGCATCTCACGAGCAAGGTGGCGCCAAGGCGTGCACCGGCAGCGCGGAACGCGCCCACGGCAACATGACGGTCCCCAGTCCGCGGTGGTCCAGAGCTCTCGACGGGAGGACAGCCCATGGAGGCTGCAAAACTCTCAAGAATCGTTCCGAGCACGTTTCAAAAGTGTTTCGGTTAGAACCGACCCCCGCCCTTTGTTTTCATAGAGTTACACACGCTTTTAATCGAACCCTTGTTTCGGTTAGAACTTAGCGGTCGGAGCCTATTTCACATGCCTAGTGTTCGTCCAAACCTGCTGGCAAAAGTGGCCGTCGCCATCGCGCTTATCGCCTCAATTCCCGCCACATCGCGCAGCAATCTCGCGCAAGAGCCGCAGCAGAAGACCGCGACTTCCGGCCTCGGCGGCGTAGGCCCGGTCGTGCAAGGCACGCCCGATGATCCGCTGCGCGATCCGCGCGAGACGCATCTGCGCCACGTCAAGCAGCTCACCTTCGGCGGCCAAAATGCTGAAGCCTATTTCAGCTACGACGGCCAGCGCCTCATCTTCATGTCCACGCGCGAACCTTACAAATGCGATCAGATTTTCATCATGAACATCGACGGCACGAATATTCACTTGCTCTCGACCGGCAAAGGCCGCACCACTTGCGGATATTTTTATCCCGGTGGAAAGCACGTTCTCTATTCCTCGACGCATCGCGCCGGCGACGATTGCCCGCCGCGCCCCGATTATTCGCACGGCTACGTCTGGGCTGTCTATTCCGCCTATCAGATGTATTACACGACCGATGACGGCAAGATCGAGAAGCCGCTCACCGTGCCGCCTGGCTACAACGCCGAAGGCACGCTCTCGGCCGATGGAAGGAAGATCGTTTTCACTTCATCGCGCGACGGCGATCTCGATATCTACACCATGAATTCCGACGGCACAGATGTTCGCCGCCTGACCAACACTCTTGGCTATGATGGCGGCCCGTTTTTTTCGCCCGACAGTAGATGGATCGTCTATCGCGCCCATCATCCCGTGGGCGAGCAGGAAATCGCGCGCTACAAATCGCTCCTCGCGCAGGATCTGGTCGAGCCGAATGAAATGGATTTGTGGCTGATGCGCAACGATGGCTCGCAGCAGCATCAAATCACCAAGCTCGGCGGCGCAAGTTTTGCCCCCGCATTTTTCCCCGACAGCCGCCGCATCATCTTCTCCTCGAATTACGAACACCCCAGCACGAGCCAGTTCGAACTTTACTCCACCGATCGCGACGGCAAGAAGGTCGAGCCCGTCACCTTCGCCGGCGGCTTCAGCGCCTTCCCGCAATTCTCACCCAACGGCAAAAAACTAGTCTTCATCTCCAACCGCAACGCCAAAGCCCCCCATGAAATCAACGTCTTCATCGCCGACTGGGTTCCGTAGAACTTATGTGAGCAAGCGAAGTCCTCCGTAGTCCCGCGCAAGCGGGACCGCTGGGTGCCTCCGCCTGGGCGGACGCCGCATTTGCGCGTGGGGCTTTTGTGCGAACTATCTAATCATGCCGCAACAGCCGCGGAATCTTTGTCAGGGCACGACTTCAGTCGTGCCGCAAGCGGCGCAAAATCCGCCCGGCTTTAGCCGCTGAGGGCAGGTTGCTCGAATTCTCATGCAGTCACCCAGGTCTCGCATTGCGGGCAGCCCCGCCACTGTACCCATCTTGGCCGTCCGGCCAGTAGAAGCCGTCAATCGCATCGCTCATAATTTTCCGTCCCCGCCACCCAGCCTTCGGCGGCCCCGTAGGGCCCGGCTTCAGCCGGGCCGCATCGAGCAATCAATGAAGAGCAAGAACAAAATTCGCCAAGCCAAGAACTCACCGAAGTTGACGCGAGCGCTCCTCGCTCTATGCGCATCCCTCTCGTTAATCTTCATCGCCGGCTGCGGCACAGCCAGCAGCGGCAAGAACGGCTCCTCGGCCGGCGGTTCCGGCGGCGGATCGAATCCTGGCGTAGCGATTTCTCCAACAGGCGCGAATTTGCGCATCGGCGCCACGCAATCATTTTCAGCAACCGTGACGGGCGCGCCGAACAATGACGTCACCTGGTTGGTCAACGACATGGTCGGCGGCGACGCCACGACCGGCACGATCAACACGTCGGGCCTTTATGCCGCTCCGGCCACGCTACCCAATCCGAATTCGGTAACGATCAAAGCCGTGAGCACCAGCGATTCATCGCTGAGCGCGACGGCAACCGTAGATGTGCTCAATCCGATTCCCGCCATCAGCAGCATTCAACCGTCGTCGATCAACACCGGCGCGTTCTCGCTCACCGTCACCGGCAGCAATTTCGTCTCTGGCGCGCAAGTCATGCTCGCGGGCGCGGCCCTCACCACATCATTCGCATCGTCAACGCAATTGACCGCCACCGGCAACGCAGCGTCACCCGGAACTTTCGCCGTCAGTGTCACGAATCCCGATCCCGGTAGCGCCAGCTCCGACAGCGTGAATCTGCTGGTGAACGGGACGACCAATCCGAGCGCCTGCAGCGGCATGAGCCTCGGCCAAGGCGGCAGCCTCAACGGTTTCCTTCCGTTCCCCGCTGACAACGCGTGGAACACGGACGTTTCCGGCGCGCAGGTGGATCCAAATTCCGCCGCCATCACCAATTTCATCGGGCCAGGGATTACCATGCATCCCGACTTTGGCGCCGGCCAATATCAAGGCAGCACCATTGGCATTCCGTACGTTGTCGTGGGCAGCGGCCAGCCGCTCGTGCCGATTGATTTCACTGCCTACGGCGATGAAAGCGATCCCGGCCCGATGCCGGTGCCGTCCGACGCGCCGATCGAAGGCTACCCGAATCCCGGCAGCGGCGATCGCCACGTGCTCGTGCTCGACAATTCGAATTGCTGGCTCTACGAACTCTACAGCAGCTATCCCAATCGTGATGGAAGTTGGAACGCCGCTTCCGCAGCCGTCTGGGATTTGCTGAATTACAACGACCGGCCGTACACCTGGACTTCCGCGGACGCCGCGGGCCTATCGATTTTCGCGGGGCTGGTGCGCTACGACGAAGTAGCGGCCGGCGAAATCAAGCACGCCATTCGCGTGACCTTCTCGCAGAGCCGCGCTGCGTTTGTGCTGCCTGCCACGCACTGGGCGTCGAATACTTCGAATGCGAATGCGCCGCCAATGGGTATGAGGCTGCGGCTGAAAGCCAATTTCGACATCTCCGGATTCTCTGCGGCCAACCAGGTGATTCTCTCCGCACTCAAAAAGTACGGCATGATCATGGCCGACAACGGCAGCTCGATGTACATCAGCGGCGCGCCCGACGATCGCTGGAGCAACGACGATTTGCATTTGCTGAATGGAGTTTCAACTTCGAATTTCGAAGTCGTAAAGATGGACACGATCTACATCGCCTCGAATGTGCCGCAAGGCTCCGCGCCGGCGATCAACAGCTTCACCGCCAGCTCGACAAGCGTCTCCGCCGGAACGCCAGTCACGCTGAATTGGAACACGTCGTCCGCGTCGTATTTGGTCGTTTCGCCGGATGCAGGCGCAGTGCGCGGCACGAGCGCCACGGTGATGCCAGCAGCGACGACGACCTACACGCTCTACGCCACCAACGCCTTCGGCCGCACCACCGCCACCGTCACTATCACCGTCCACTAAGGATCTCCTCCGCTGAGAAACAAACGCTTGATTCGGCCGCGTCCTGAGATAATATACTGGGGTATAGTATTGGTCAGGTAGGAGGCGAAAGACGGATGGCTCACACAACCAAGGACAAAGACAAGCTTCTTGCACGTGTGCGGCGGATTCGCGGACAGATCGACGCGATCGAGCGCGCGCTGGAGTCCGAAGAGGAATGTGCGGGCGTGCTGCAGCTCATGGCCGCTTCGCGCGGCGCGCTAAACGCCCTGATGGCCGAAGTGATGGAAGGGCACGTGCGCTTTCACGTGTTGTCGCCGAAGAGTGCGCAGAATTCGCCGCAGGCTGAGGCGGCGGAAGAGTTAGTGGACGTGATTCGAGCCTATTTGAAGTGACGTCGAGCGGAATACGACGACCAACCGGCGGGAGTTCCGCGTAGCGCCGGCCTTCACGTCGGCACGTCGACCGCTAAGCAATCCGAAGGGAAAGCGTCATGAGTCATTCGAGCGTCAAAGACGTTAAGTCAAACATTGAATTGCAACCAACTGCGGTAGACGTGAAGCCTCAGACCGCTGGAGATGGCGATGAGCACGCGCACTCCATCGGTTGGCGCGACATCAATCGTCCGTTCTTCGTAGCTGCGGCGGCCGGAGCGATTTGGTTCGTGCCGGCGCCTCCCAACATCTACTTCACTGCGCTGGGCGTGATCTGCACGCTAGTTGGCGGATTTCCAATCTTTTACGAGGCGTATGAAGACATCGTCAAGCGGCGGATGACGATGGAGCTTTCGATGACCATCGCCATTGTTGCTGCGTTGGCCATCCGGGAAATTTTCACCGCGCTCGTGATCACTCTGTTTGTTCTCGTCGCAGAAATTCTGGAAAGCCTCACGGTGGGACGCGGGCGACGCGCGATTGAACGCCTGATCGAGCTTTTGCCAAGCAACGCGACTGTGCGGCGCGCCGGTGAATGGATGGACGTAGAAATTCGAGAGATTGCTCCGGGCGATGTGGTGTTGGTCCGGCCGGGCGGGAGAATTCCGGTGGATGGCGCCGTGGCTGGCGGGCGATCATTTGTGGATCAGGCGCCGATCACTGGTGAATCCATGCCGGTCGAAAAGCAGCCTGGAACGAATGTCTTCGCCGGCACGATCAATCAGTCCGGCGCACTCGAAGTACGCGTCGAGCGGCTCGGCCGCGACACCACTTTCGGCCAAATCATCGAAGCGGTGGAGCGCGCGGAGGCTTCGCGAGCGCCGATTCAAGGAATTGCGGATCGGCTGGCCGGCTACCTCGTTTATCTGGCGCTGGCCGCCGCGGCGGTCACGTTTTTCTTCAGCCACAATATGCGCTCGACGATCTCGGTGATCATCGTGGCCGGCGCGTGCGGCATTGCTGCCGGAACGCCGCTGGCGATCCTCGGCGCGATCGGCCGCGCCGCGCGGAACGGCGTAATCATCAAGGGCGGACTGTATCTCGAAAAGCTGGCCGAAGCAGATATTGTGCTGCTCGATAAAACGGGGACGCTGACTTACGGGACACCTGAGATTGAAGAGCTGCGGCCTGCCGAAGGGGTCAGCGCCGAGGCTTTGCTTGAAGCCGCTGCGATTGCGGAATGCCAGTCCGAGCATCCTGTGGCGAAAGCGATTTTGAGCAGAGCGTCTGAATTGAAGATAATTTTGCGTCATCCGGAGCTCTTCGAGTACACGCCTGGGCAAGGTGTCGTCGCTGAAATCGATGGCGAAGAAATCACTGTGGGCAATTGGAAGCAGGATCGCAGCGCCGGGCGCAACGCCGGAAATTCAGCGTCGGGCGATTCTGACGGAGCGGTGTTCGTGACGCGCGGCGGGCATCTGCTCGGATCGATTCGCGTAGCGGACAGGCTGCGTCCGGAAGCGCGGGCGGCGATCCAGAAGCTGCACGCCATGGGGCTGACGGCGATTCTGCTCACGGGTGACTCCCGGCGAGTTGCCGAGGAAGTTGCGAAATGGCTTGGCGTGGACGAAGTATTTGCAGAACTGCTGCCCGAGCAGAAGCTTCAGCACATTGAGGGGCTGCTCGCGCAAGGGCATACGGTCGTGATGGTCGGCGATGGAATCAATGATGCGCCGGCACTGACGCGCGCGACGGTCGGCGTAGCGATGGGCTCGGGGACGGACGTGGCGCGGGAAAGTTCCGATATTGTGCTCATCGGGTCGGATCTCATGAATTTTGCCGAGACGGTGCGAGTAGCGCGCTGGTGCCGTAGGATTATCATGCAGAATTTTGTTGGCACGTTGGCTGTGGACAGCGTTGGCGTTGGGCTTGCTGCATTCGGCTTCCTCAATCCGCTGCTGGCTGCATTCATTCACGTATCGTCAGAATTCACGTTTATTTTGAATTCGACGCGGTTGTTGCCTCGCGGGACGAAATCCCAGCCCAAAGTTGCGTAGAGCTTTAGATTTTTCAGCATCGCCTCTATCGCGGCGGTAGAAATTCTGGCAATCATCCTGCTTTTCGCTCGCGCGACGCTCCGCGATACTGAGGCTTCGGCGGCATGGAAGTGGACACATCGCGTTCGTAAGCGACAGATGAATTGGAAGACACAACTAGGAATCGCAGGAGCTGCGGTAGCAACTCTCGCTTTGCTTGGGATACCGGCCGCCGGCCAGCATAGCCAGGCGCGATTTGCCGATGGCCTGCCGGTAGATCGAGTGCTTGCGGCAGAATTGCAGCAGGCCATCGAGCATGAGACGCCGGCAGCAACGGCGATCGTCGTTGTTGATGTCGATTCAGCGAAGATCGTTGCGGGACGCGGGATGGACGTGGCGGCGCACCGGTTGGAATCGCCGGGATCGACGGTGAAGCCGTTCGTGCTGATGACGCTGCTGGAATCGGGGCGGCTCGATCCGCAGAAAAAACTCTTGTGCCACCGGCCGTTGTGGATCGGCACGGTGCGCATGGATTGCACCCATCCGGAAGACGTGACGCAGCTCGATGCGACCGAGGCAATCGCGTATTCCTGCAACTCGTACGTGGCGCAGGCGGCGGTGCGCTTTGCCGCGGATGAAGTCGTGCAGCTCTATCGCCGATTGGGATTCGATTCGGCGTCCGGCCTGGCGGAAGGTGAAGCGACGGGGCGAATCGAGCGCGCGGGCACACGCGAGGACATGGAGCTCGAGGCGCTTGGGCATCGAGGCGTGGAAGTGACGCCGCTCGAGCTGCTCGAGGCGTATCGCAAGCTGGCGCTGCGCGTCCGCCGCGGCGGAATGGCGGATGCCGATGCGCCGGTGCTGGCCGGGCTCGAAGGCTCGGTGGAATTTGGCATGGGACATGCAGCGCACGTGGATGGGATGAAAATTGCAGGCAAGACCGGAACGTCGGAGGCGCCGGGGCGGCCGCAGTCGCATGGATTTTTTGTGGGCTACGCGCCGGCGGAGAAGCCGGAAATTGCCGTTATGGTGTACGTCGAGCGAGGGCACGGCGGCGATGCAGCGGCGCTAGCGCAGCCGGTGCTCGCGGCATTCGCGAAGCATCCGAGATCGCCTTGAAAATCGCGCGCGCGTTCGCGGCTCGAAGCGGCAAGCATAGGGTGTCTCCGCCCAGGCGGACGCTGAAATTGCGCGTGGGAATTTTGGCCGCCTGGATCGTCGCGCATGCGGTCTGGCCGGTCGCGGCGAAAGCACAAGATGTGCGCGTCGGTCTCTTCACGATGCATCCTCCGGCGGCGGCCACGATTCGAGCTGTTAGCGGCGAACTGCACTGGCGAACTTGCCCTTCCTGCAAAGAGAAATCCGGTGCAAATGTCTCCGTGCGAGATTCGGGCGAGCGATTGACGATTGCCGGAGCCGATGGAGTCGCTGAATTGCGTCTCTCCGGGAATTACCGCATCGAAGCGGGCGAGCTTCCTGCAATCAATCTGCACTTCCCTTTGCGCGTTGAGGCGCGCGAGGACCGGCTGAGTTTCTCGGTCACCATGCCGCAGGAAGAGTACGTCGCGGAAGTGCTCGCGGCCGAGGCGAGCGATTCGTGGAAGGATGAGGCGCTGAAAGCCATGGCCGTCGCGGTGCGCACGTATGCCGTGCGATTCCGCGGCGCGCATGAAAAAGACGGCTTCGATTTCTGCGACACGACGCATTGCCAAGTGGTCCGCTGGAACTCGCGGAATCCGCGGGCGCGCGCGGCGGTGGAGGCGACATCGGGCGAGATCCTGGAATTCGACGGCGCGCCGGCGCGCACTTATTACCACCAGAATTGCGGCGGGATGGTGGCGGCGTCGAACGAAATTTGGCCGGACATTTTTGCGACGTATCTGCGCGGGCATACGGATCCCTATTGCGTCGTATCCGGCGATTTGAAGTGGGAGAGCGTGATTGCGCTGGCGGATGTGGATGCGGCGTTGCGCGCCGCCGCGCTTGCGCCGCCAAAAGGCTGGACAGATATCGAGATTGCGGGGCGATCGGCGAGCGGCCGGGCGCAAAAACTGCGGCTCGCCGGAGGGGCGGCGGATGATTTTTTGATCTCCGCGTCGACGTTTCGCTATGCGGTGTCGCGCTCGCTTGGCTGGAACAAGATTCGCAGCGATCTTTTCGAAGTGCGCACCGAAGGCGATCGCGCAGTCTTTTTCGGACGCGGCGCGGGACACGGCGTAGGGATGTGCCAGACGGGCGCGGAAGAAATGGCCGTCGAGGGCAAAGACTATCGCGAGATTCTGGATTTCTACTATCCCGGAACGCAACTGGCGAAACAGAGCGTCGCGGCGCAGTGGCAGAAACGATCGAGCGAACATTTTGAATTGGAAACTACGGCGCCGGAGCAGGACGAATCTGTCTTGCCGGTAGCCGAGAAGCTCCTGGCCGAAGAAGAGAAAAACGTTGGCTGGGATGTTTCCTTCCGCGTGCAACTGAAAGTCTTTGCGACGATGGACGCTTATCGCGATCAGACGGGCCAGCCGGGCTGGGTGGCAGCGAGCACGCGCGGGCGAGTCATCCGCCTGCAGCCGCTGGCGACGCTGAAAAGCAAAGGCGTTCTCGAATCCACGCTGCGGCATGAGTTGCTGCATCTGCTGGTGGAAGAACGCGCGCGGGCGGGGACGCCGGTATGGTTCCGCGAAGGTTTGGTGCTGTATCTTTCGAATTCCTCCGCACAGGCGACTGCCCATGACGCGACGAGCGATTCGATGACGCTCGAGCAAATGGAAACAATTTTGGAGAAGTCGCAAAAGCGCGACGAAGTCGAGAAGGCTTACGCCGCGGCGCGGTCGCGCATTGCTTCTCTCGTTCGCGAGCAAAGCAAGGAAACCGTTCTCGGCTGGCTAAGCCGCGGGATTCCCCGAAGCATCACTGGCGGTCACGGTGACCGACCTGTTCAGGCGTCCCACGATTGAGCAGACCATTAGCCACGACGCGACGGCGAGAATGTACGCTGCCGAAAGACGCGCGGCCAAGCTGATGGCTTCGAGATGCAGCGTGGGATTCTTGAACTCGGGCGACCATTCCATCAGCGCTGCCGGCGCGATGAATCCTGCCACCGCGGCGAGAAGCAGCACCAGCCAATAGCTCACGCGCTTCGCAGAATTTTTTACCGCCGCACCGCCTGGCTTGCCGAATGCGCGAAAACCGGAACTCGCGGCTTCGACGATCAGAGGCAGGACCAATCCAGGAATCAGCACCCAGCGGATCGCGAACACGATTCCTTCGAGCGAAATTTGAAACCACCACGGATCGAGATGCCGGCGAATGAATTCCGGCAGCAGCGAGCGAACGTAAAACGGCAGAGTGAGCTGCACGGATTCGGTGGAATCGAGCAGCGCCCAGAGCACGACAATCAACGCGGCACACGCCGCGACCGCGAAGATATTTCGCGCGGCGCGGCCAAAAGCAACGCGAGCAGCGGCATTTTCATCGCCGTGCTGCGCGGAGTAAAAATTGAGTGTCCCCCCGTGGAGAACCAGCGCAGCCGCGGTGAAGACGATGATCACGAGGCCGTTTAACAGCAGGTGGAACTCCGTCGCCACCGGCAGCAGCAACCAGCCAACGAACAGCGCAAAGAGCAGCGGATTGGTGACGAATTGGATCAGCCACACGCGCTTGCTGTGCAGCAGACTCGATCCAGCATCGTGAAGCATTTCGAAGCGCGACATTATTTCACCTCGATGATGGCCGCGTCGGTGGTCGCCTGGATCGACGGCTGATACATGGGCTGGACCATCGCAGGGCTCACATTGAATTTTCCGGGATTTACAATTTTCAAGAGATAGACGTATTCGTGGTGACGACCGTAGAAATCGGTCTGGAAGAAAGCAGCGCGGTCGTCGTGAAGCTCGCGGCTGACGTACCAGCGCTCCCACCAAGAGGGCTTGCTGGCGAATTCATAGAGATCGTCGCGCGAAATCGATTCTGCACCGGCGGGGATCGGATCTTCGATCAGCAAATAGTGCCAATCGCCTCCGGCGACGGTGACGCGCACTGCGACAACATCGCCGACGTGCAGTTCGCCAGACAGAGGATCGAGACGATAGACGATGCGGTCCTTCACTTGTTGGGGCGAGAGGCGATAGTAATCGCGCGTGACATTGAGCGAGAGCTTGTTCTGCTGAATCACGCGCTTCTCGTTCGAATAATAATGGCCGCTGGCGGACCAATAGAGGCGGCCGGTGCCAGATTTGCGGAGGTGAATTGTGTTGGCGCCGGGGTGCAACTGCGCCGCGTCGAGATGAATGTTCGGCTGCGTGACGCTGAAGGAATCGGCGGAAGTAAATTGATGCGCAAGAGCAGGCTTGCCGTTGATCGAAAGTTCAGCTTTGAAATTGGCGTCGAGTTCGTGGCTGGCCTTGACGTAATCGGTGAGGCCGAAAATCACCATCGCAGTTTCTTTCGTGCTCATCCAGAAGTAGCCGCCATCGCGATGATTGGCCAGCCAGAACGCCGCTTTCGGCAGCAGCGCGCTCGAAGGCTGCACGCGGCTGAGAAGTTGAACGGCGTAGGCGGTAGTTTCCGCGTTGTCGTCAAATTCGAAGCCCATGAGGTAGTCATAGCTTGAGGGCCAGTAGGCTTCGAGTTCGCTTTCTGTGACCAGCGACGCGACTTTGTCGGCGATTTCTTTGGCGCGACGAGTTTCGCCATTGATTTGCAGCGCGAGGCCCAGCATCGCCAGGCCTTGCGTGTTCATCGCATCGCGCTTTTCCCAAGCGGCCTGCGTTAACTCGCCTTTGAAGACATTGTTGAGCGCGAGCGCGTAGATGACATAGGCCTGCAGATTCGGCTCCATGTTCGGCGAGCGATCGAGCGAAGTGAGCAGATATTTTTCGGCGTTCGCTAGCACGTCGGGATCGACGTCGTAGCCCGCCGCGTGCGCCTGGCCGAAGCCGCTGACGACATAGGCGGTCATGAATACGCGGCTATCGTCATCTTTCCACCAGCCCCAGCCGCCATCTTCGTGCTGGAAGCCCTTGAGGCGCTCGATGCCCGCGGCAATTTTCTTTTCGAGCTCCGGAGTATCCACCGTGGATTGAAGATGGAGATCCTTCATTGCTTTCGCGACGACGATGTCGGGCAGGAAGCTGGACATGGTTTGCTCGGTGCAACCGTAGGGATAGCTGGTGAGGTAATCGAGCGCATTGAAGAGGCTGCCTGCCACCGACGAACTCAGCGTGACGTCGAGTGATGGCGCGGATTGATCGGGATTGCCGGGAAGAGTGATGGTGACGTCGTTTGTGGCGTCGGCCGCGAGAATGCTGCCGGATTTTGCGTCATTCAGTTTCACGCCAAAGGGAATCACCGGAAGCGTTAGCTCCAGCGCGTCGGATTCTTCATTGGTCAGCGCTTTGGCCAGGAGATCGGCTTCGGAAACGGATTGCGCGCGCACGCGCCAGTCAAGCTTGGCTTCGCCGCGGCTGGGAACTTCGATTTCGCGCGTCTGGCCGTCGAGGATGTCGAGGCCTTTGAGCGCGAGCGAGACATGGACGGTCTTCGAAGTCGCGAGATAATTGTGAACGATCGTTGAGACCACGACTTCATCGCCCTGGCGGAAGAAGCGCGGCACGGCCAGTCGCACCATCAGATTTTTGCGCACGATTACGCGATCGACGGCGCTGCCGACTTTGGTGTCGGCGGTGACGCCGCGGACCGTGGCGCGCCAAGTGGTAAGTGAATCGGGGAAATTCAGCTCGGCGTGCGCCCGGCCGTTGACGTCGGTGCGAATTTCGGCGAGCCAGAGCGCAGTATCAGGGAAATCTTTGCGGACTTTTGGCTCGACCAGGGCTTCGGACGGCTTGAGTTGCGCCAGAGCGGTGCGATTCTTCGACTGATAAGCGAGGAACATCTGCTTCTTGCCGGCCTCGCCGTTGAAATAATAGCTGAGCGAGGCTTCGGTGGAGACGCGGTCGTAAACGTTGGCGTAGAAAAAATCGTGAATGTCGCCGGAAGCTTCGGGAGCTATGGCGTAAATCGCTTCATCCACGATACCCAGAGAGAATTCACCGGAGACGGGCTTGTTGTTGGCATCGCGCGCGATGATCGTGTAGCCCGCTTTCTGGCCGGGCTGGAATTGATCTTTGGTGCGCTCGATTTCGATGTGCAGCTTGGTCTGAATCGCCGGGACTTTTAGATTGCGGGTGGATTCGTAGAGCTTGTTGTCATTGAGAAATGCGGCGGCGACGAAGACGTTGGGTTGATCGTTGCTGCGCAGCGGGATATCCACGGTAAGCGTTTGCGATTCGGCGCGAACGACTTGCTTGGTGTGAATGTTGCGGCCTTCAGTTGTTACGAGGACGTGCGCGTCGGGCACGCCAGTCATGATCAGGACGTGCGCGGTGTCGCCGACTTTGTAGGATTTCTTGTCGGCGATCAGGCGAATCTGGCGGCGGCCTTCGCCCCACCAGCCCGCGCCGAAGTCGTAGCCGGGAATCCAAAGCCATTCGCTTCCATTGACTTCGCGATCTTCGGGAGTCTTGGCTGTGGCCTTGAGGATGAAGCTGCCGGATTCAGTGGTGGTAAAGGTGAGGCGCGCGGTTCCGTCATCGGCGGTTTGCCCATCCTGCGACGCCACCACGATTTCGTTCATTTTCGAATAATTCCATTGGTTGCGGACGAGCTCGACGTGCACCGGCGTGCGCACGGGATGCCCGTCGTAATCGCGCGCGACGACGATGGCGGCGATTTTGTCTCCTGGCTTGTAAATGTAGCTTTCGGTCGAGACGCCGAGAGCGAACGTGCCGTAAGTGGCGACCACGAAATTCACGCCCGAGATTTCGCGATTGGCGTCGTCGGTGACGCGCGCTTCGATGCGATACCGCAAGTCGCGGTGACGTTCGTCGGGCTTCGTGGGAATGTGCACCGTGAGCTTCCCATCGGCGTCCAGCTTGCCGGACAGCTCCGCGGTTTGCTGCCGGTCGTAATCGTAGTAGTAGTCGTTTTGCGAATCGGAATCGTCGCCGCCTTCTTCTTCCTCGCCGCCGCCTTCTTCGTCGTCGCGATCGATATAAGGAGTCCAGAAATGCGACGTGTGCACCACGTATTTAACGCTCGCCCCGGCAACGGGCTCGCCGAAGTAATACTTCGCCTCAATCGTCGCGGTGATTTCATCGCCTTGCAGCACGCGCGGTGACGATGGCGTCACTTTCACTTCGTATTCGGGCTTCTTGTATTCCTCGACGTGGAAGCCGCCGTTCGCTGAGCGGGAATTGGCGTCGCTTGTTGTTACGAAGATGGAGTAGTAGCCGAGAGCCGCGTTGGTGGCCAAAGTGAAATCGCCATGAATTGTGCCGAATTGCGAGAGCGGTAATTTCGTTTGCAGGACGCTCTTGCCACTTGGATCCTGAATCTCGACTTGCACCGGCTTGCCGGATGGAAGCTGGTAGGTGTCGCCATTGTGCTCGCGCAGGATCACTTTGAAATGAACGGTATGGCCGGGGCGATAGATGGGCCGGTCGGTATAAATGTAGCCGGTGATGTCTTCGCCCGGATTGCTGCTCAAATTCCAAGCGTAGGGCGTGAGAATCGCGACATCTTCGCCATGCACAGCGACGATGCGAATGTCCTGATAGCGGCCTTGCGGGAGTGCGGATTCGGCCAAACCATTCGCGTCGGTGCGCAGCTTCGATTGCTCCTTGGTGTCCGACCAGATGCGCACATCGGCGCCGGAAACGGGCGCGCCGCTGCGGCGAT
Source organism: uncultured Acidobacteriota bacterium (assembly GCA_963812645.1). Classification (GTDB taxonomy): domain Bacteria; phylum Acidobacteriota; class Terriglobia; order Acidiferrales; family UBA7541; genus Palsa-147. Next base: position 448,448 of record CAWEVU010000004.1, on the reverse strand, counting down.
CGGCCGCGAATGCCAAGACTTGTCCCGGCGCCATCTTGGTGATGATGCCGAGATCGCTGACGATAACGATGGTGTAGGCGCGCAGCTCGCCGTTGGTGGCTTCGACGAGATAGACGCCTTTTCCGAGTAGATTGATGGGAATGTTTTCGCGCTCGTAATAAAAGTGCGAAGGAACTTCCTGCCGCCAGCGCAGGACGAGTTGCGAGCTATTGAGCAGCGGAACTTGCGCGAAAATGTCAGCCGTCGGGGGATTCGCGCCGGGCTTGCCGCCGCTTGCAGATTGCGGATTCGCTTTGCGCTCCTGCGCTTCGCGAATTTTCTCGCGCGATTCATCGGAGAATTGTTCGCGGAAGAAATTGCGGATGCTGGTCCAGATTCGGTGCTTCCAATCGTGGAAACGCTCGATGGGCGTCGCGGCTTCGACATGCTCTTTCGGCGTGGAGGTCCCGAAATTGTGCGGATCGGCGAGGCGCTCGAAGAAGGCGGCGGGATCGTTGACCTTGTAAACGCGGAACTCGAGCGCATTGACTCCACTCGATGAAAGCCGAACGCTCACTTTATCGCCGGGGAGGAATGTTTCGTTCGTCGAGAGCGAAAAATAAGCTTCGGAGCGGCGTCCCGCGGTCGGCACCGCGCAAAGCAACGGGAGTACGAGAAGAAATGAGAAGCGGCGCAGCACGTTAGTTCCCCTCCCTCAAAATGTTCCAGCGATAAACGCCGAGGAAATTGGAATTGCTAGCGACGGGGCGCCAGCGCGGCGATGGGTGATCGAGCAGCTCGGTGAGAGTGACGCGGCGCATTTCGCCCGGCGCTTTGCCGATCGGGCCGGTGTGATAGACCACCACCGCGCCGCGCCAGTCGGAAATAGGCTCGGGAAGCCACGAGCTTTCGCCGACGTAGATCATCGAGTGGTAGGGCTCGTCGGTTTCGAGTTGGCGATAGAAGAGCAGGTCGCCGGGCCGGGCGTCCTGGACGTCGCGGGAAACGAAGTGGGTGTTCAGGGATTTCAGCGTCTTGGCGTCGGCGAATTCGGCAAAGGCGCCGTTGCTGGCGTCGGATTCTGAGGCCGGGCCTGGTTCGACGCGGAAGAGCGCTGCGCCGAGCGGTGTGAATGGGTAGCGGTATTGGGCGATCGTGCCGGGATCGCTGAGCGGCGTGATGCCGGTTTCGCGCGTCCAGGCGGAATCGTGGGTGCGCAGCGCATTGCGATAGGAATAGCGGAGCAGCGCGGCGCAATCGTTGATTTCCGCCGGCACTTCGGCGGGCTGGCGAAAAGCCTGGTACTCCGCGATCAGCGCGAACCAGCGCCGGAACGATTCGCGGTCGGCGGCCGCGTCGAGGTGGAGGAAATCGGGCGTACCGTCGCCATAACGGTCGGACCAAAGTACTGGCCGGATTCGTTGCTTCGCGCGTACGCTTGCAGTGTTCGTCTTAGCTGCTGCCGCACGGGTACCCTCGTTTCCGGAGCCGCCCCGGGTTAGCCGCGCAGGGGAGGATAAGTAGAGAAAGCCGCTCGCGGCGGCAATGACCAGCGCATTCGCAACCAGCGACAAGAGCACGGTTGGCCCATGCCGCAAGAGCGATTTCAGGGGCGGTAGAGCTGCTTGATGGGCTGGTAGAGCTTCGATTCGCATGTGCATGGGCGCCGCCCTCTCGGCTCGGCGGAAGCTACGTGGGGAAAGGAAGCAAGAGGGGTGCCAGGGAAAATCGCTGCTAAATGGGCATTTCGGAGAGGTCGACCGGGTGAGTGCGTGTCAGCAGCGCGACGCGTGTATGTGGCGGGACACGACGCCACCACCGAATGAAGGTGCTCGCTTGGCGAGACTTGGGACTCTGTCTGAGAGCGTGGAATATCTGTCAGGGCACGACTTTACAGCTCGCGGAAGAACTCAACCCGCTGTCATCCTGAGTCCGCCTAGGCGGACGAAGGATCTCAGCGCTCAATGTTTGCAACTACTTGCGCCAACAAATCACGAACGAAATTCTCCGATTTCCCGCTTTCTCCCTTGATTTTTCTGTTGACTAACTAACCAACATATGCTATAAAGCTTTCTGTCGTAAGCTGAAGTCTTGGCGCTAGATCAGGCTCACCTGAGCCAGCTATTCTCCGCGCCAAACAACTCAAATCAGGAGCCGCACCAAAATGTCGGGCCAGCGCCGGCAATGGACGCCTTTCCGCAACGAAACCGGACCTCAATTAAGCCCCGCTCCAGTCAAAATTCTAATCGGGAAGCAAATTATTAGAACCCAGCCTAAACCATTGAAAAGAAAGGAGCGGGCCCTGCTCTAATCGGGAAAAAACACTACTTTTAAAGCGCAAAATCCTACGCTCGCGAGGCCAGACTGGCAGGCCCACAACCTGCCCCGCGGGAAGTCCCTCCCCTAGCGGGCGGCTGAGCGTATAAAGAAGCGCTGCTTGTCGATGCTGGCAGGGACCGCTACGTCGAAGAACCCCACCATCATTTCATCCGTGGTTTGGTCGCCCCAGGTTACGGAGCGCGTTGGATCGGGGTTGTGCGGGTTCTTCGAGGAGTTGTCGTACGTCGCTACGGCTTGGAGCATGGTTCCGGCTTTTATCGGCAGCGGCTCGGCCAGGCGGTAGCTCATCTGCCAGTGGAAGTGGTAATTGACGCGGAGGAGAGGCTCGACGCTGCCGTTTTTGCGGACGATGTTGTATTCGAAGCGCTTGCCGCGCAGGTGCATGTGCGGGAAGAAGCTGAGCAGGGTGCAATCGTTCGGCAGTGTGCCGTGGACTTCGACACGGAAATCGTCCACGCCGGGCGGGATGACGAATCTGTCGTTGGTGAGTTGAAGTGTCAGAACGCGCTGCTGCGGAGGCGTCTTGGCAAAAATCAGGCCAGCGCTGGTTTGATCTTCGGCGGCATGGCCATTCGTTATGTAGTGGATTTGGAAGATCAGATCCGATCCGGCGGGGATGAACTTTGCCATATTGGTGGGCCAGTCGTCGGGCGAGCTGCCGGGCGCGTAGACGAGCAGGACGTCGCTGTCCGTCCAGCGTGCATCGCGGCGCAGCTTTTCATCAGCGAACATCGGAGCGGTGAACGGCGTGCCCACCGGCGCTCCGCGCAGCCATTTCGAATCCGGAGGGCGGACATAGATCACGGCGTGATGGACATGCTCCGGGCTTGAGGGATGTACTTCGACTTTTTGGACCCATTTGTCTTCAGTGAAGCCGGTGGGAACGATTTCGTAGGTGTATTCCAGTTGGCCTTGCGCGGGGATTTTCACCGCCACCGGCATTTGAACGATTTTGTCGGGCTCGGGAATGTTCCACCCGGCATTCCAGTGCCGCGGAGCAGGAGCGTCGTGTGGATCGCCCGCGGGTGCACCTGCTTCGGACCAGGCGATCAGAGTGGCGATTTCTTGCTCCGAGAGCGAGGAATCGTTCGAGAAGTGACCGATCTTCGGATTGGCAAACCACGGCGGCATGGTACGGTTTGCGGCGGCTGCGGCGATGGCAGCGTCTTTGCGCTGCGCCTGCTCGAATGTTTCGAGTGCGAGAGCGGAGATTCCGCCGTTCCGGTGGCAGCTCTGACAGTGAGATTGGAGGATTGGAAGAACGTCGCGATAGAAAGTCAATCGAGGCTTTGTTGAATCTGAATTCTGCCCGGCGGCAATGGCGCTTCGTGATGGAGCAAGTTGCACTACAGCGTAAAGAAATGCGGCGACGATGATGGCAACGACTTGCAACTCACGCGTGGTGCGGCTCGTCATATCGATTTGATTCTACGGCAATCGGCGAATACGCGTGAGCGAGGTAGCTCGAAGCCTCTGATACACTCTTTCGGCTTGAGCCGGGAGGAACAAGGATGAATCGGAAGATGGGCAAGTCGATGGCAACGGTGCTGGGATTTGCAGGCGCGCTGGCGTTCGCGATAGCCGGAGGACACGCGCAGGCTCCGGCAGCGGGGAAGCCGAAATTGACGCAGGAGCAGTTCAAGAATATTCAGGTGCTGAAGGATTTGCCGGCCGATCAGCTTGTTCCGGCGATGCAATTCATCGCCGCGTCTCTCGGCGTGGAATGTGAGTTCTGCCACGTGCAGGGGCAGATGGACAAGGACGACAAGCAGACCAAGAAAACCGCGCGCGAAATGATGCTGATGATGATGGCCATCAACAAGGAGAATTTTAAGGGCAATCGCGAGGTTACTTGCTTCACCTGCCATCGCGGCTCGAACGATCCCGTCAGCACGCCGATTATTTCCGATGAGCCGCCCAAGCCTGAGGCTGAGAATGAGGCGATCGCCGCGAAGCCGCTGCCTACGGCCGATGAAATTCTCGATAAGTATCTCCAAGCAGTCGGCGGCCGCGAAGCAGTGGAGAAAATCACCAGCCGCGTCGAGAAGGCTTCGCTCTCGGTTCCCGGCGGGCCGGAAGTGCCGATCGATATCTTCGCCAAGGCGCCGGACAAGCGCATCTCCATGATGCACATGCGCGACGGTGACAGCATCACGGCTTTCGATGGCCACCAGGGCTGGCTCAGCAACCCGGGACGCCCGGCGCGGCCGATGACCGAGCAGGAAAGCAATGTCGCGGGGCTCGATGCGCAGTTGCACTTTGCCGCCGACGTGAAAACACTCTTCACCAGTTTTCTCGTGCGGCCGGCGGAAAAAACCGGCGAACACGAAGCTTATCTCGTGCGGGCGATCAAGGAGGGCAAGCCACCGGTGCGGCTCTATTTCGATACCGAGTCGGGGCTGCTGGTGCGCATGATTCGTTACGCCGAGACGCCGCTGGGGCGTAATCCGTCGCAGGTGGACTTCGCTGACTATCGCGTCGCGGACGGCGTCAAGATTCCGTATCGTTGGACATTGGCGCGGCCGGGGCAGAGATTTACAATTCAGGTGAGCGAGGTGAAGCAGAACGTGCCGGTGGAGGACTCGCAGTTCGCGATGCCGGCGCCGCCTGCAGCCCCGCCGAAAGCGAATTAGCAGGCGCGCCGCGCTGCGCAAATTTGTCTTAATTTATTTGGAAGGAGAAAGTCATGGCCGAGAAAATCCCCGAGAAGTTCGCCGATTTGTTTCAGAAGAAAGCGTTCGCCAATTTGGGCACTTTGATGCCGGACGGCAGCGTGCAGGTGACGCCCGTTTGGGTCGATTTCGACGGACAGTACGTGCGCGTCAATACAGCGCGCGGGCGGCAGAAGGACAAGAACATGAAGCGCGATCCGCGCGTGGCGCTGGCCATTGCCGATCCCGATAATCCGTACCGCTACCTGGAGGTGCGCGGGCGCGTGGCGGAATTCACCGAGAAAGGCGCGGACGAGCATATCAATTCGCTTTCGCAAAAATATTTGGGGCAGGCGGTTTATCCGTACCGGCAGCCGGGGGAAGTGCGCGTGATGTATAAGATCACGCCGGAGCATTTCAGCACGATGGGTGGTTAGTCTGGCGAACTGCGTTGCGGCGCTTTGGATTTTGAGATGTGGCGTGCGCTTGCGGCCGTAAGATGCCGGCAGAGACGCCGGCGCTACTTGAGAAATTCGCGTAGGCGGGCGTAGCCGTTGCGGCTGACTGGAATTTTCGCGCCGTTGGTCAGGACTGCTACGTGAGTGTCCTTTCCGTAGGGCTCGATTCTTGCTACTCGCTCTAAATTCACTATGAACGAGCGATGGACGCGCAGGAAGCGGGCTGGATCGAGGATTTTTTCCAGGCTTGAAATCGTTTGCTGCTTCAGGTTCTTTTTTCCTTCGGCGCAGAGTGAGACGTAATCGTCCTGCGCTTCCGCATAGTCGAGCTTGCCTACCGCGATGATCTGCACGCGCGTTCCGTCTTTCACCACGATGCGCTCGGCAAATTGCGCGGGTGGGCGCGCTTCGGCGGCGAGTTCGGCCGGAGCGGGAATTTTCCCGCCGAGCCGTTTGCGGGCGCGAGCTAAGGCTGATTGCAGGCGGTCCGCTCCGAATGGTTTCAGCAGATAGTCCACGGCGTGGGCTTCGAAAGCGCGAATGGCGTATTGGTCGTAGGCCGTGGTGAAAATGATGGCCATGTCGGTGCCGGTCAGCTCGAGGACTTCGAAGCCGTCGAGCTTCGGCATTTGGACGTCGAGGAACAGAAGATCGGGCTTCAGCTCGGCTACTGCTTTCACCGCTTCGAAGCCGTTGGCACATTCGGCGGCGATTTCGATTTCTCTGTGGGCGCGAAGAAGTTCGCGGAGCATCTGGCGAGCGAGTTCTTCGTCGTCGACGATGACCGCGCGGATTTTCTTTTGCGCGTCGGCGCTCACGATGCGTTCGCCTTTCGTTCCGCCGGCAGAGTCATGCTCACGCGGAAAGCGTCACCATCGCTTGTCGCGTCCATGCGCGCGCGGCCACCGAAGGCCGTTGCCAGCCTCCGGCGGACATTTTCCAAGCCCAGGCCATTGCGGCGTTTTTTTGGCGCCTCGGCATCCCATTGGTTCTCGACCACGATCGCCAAGTTCTCGCCCTCAGGACGAATGACGAGGCGCACCCAGCCGCCATCTACGAGATTCGAGATACCGTGCACGACGGCGTTCTCGACCAGCGGCTGCAAGAGCAGCGGCGGCACCTGGCAATCGAGCGATTTTTCGTCCACTTGCTCCTGCATGTCGAGACGCGCGCCGAAGCGCACTTTTTCGACGCTCAGAAAGGAGCGCACGAGAGCCAGCTCTTCTTCGAGCGGGATCAGATCTTTTTCGCCCAGGCCGAGCGTGCGGCGAAGGAAATCACCGAGCAGGATGCACATCTCGCGCGCCTTCGCGGGATCGGAGCTGGTGAGTGCGCTGATGGAGTGAAGACTATTGAAGATGAAGTGCGGATTGACTTGCGCTTTCAGCGCGCGCAGCTCGGCATCGCGAGCGAAGACTTGCGCTTCAAGAGCGCGTTGCTCGGCGCGTTGCGAAGCCTCGATGGCTATGAGCACGTAGAAAAGTCCGACCGCCAGGAGATAGAACAACACTCCCAGAGCAAAAACGAGCGCGGTGATCTTCGCAACCTTCGGTTGCAGCGCGGTGAAATTGTTCAAGCGGGAGAGTCCCGAGCCGAGGGCGCGCGCCAACAGCACCCAAAAGCCGCCGGCGATGACAGCTCCGATTCCGTGCGCCACGACCAGCGACGAAATCCCCGATCGCTCCAGAGGATTTCCCCGGCACGTGTACCATGCGGACAGGCACATGAACGCGTAGAAGAGGCTCAGAGGCGCGACCAGCGCGATGGCTTCGCCCCAGCGGAATCCCGCGGTGGCCACGAATAGATAGGCGACCAGACCCGCGAGAGGAATCCACGCGAGGAGATAGAGCGTCAAGCGCCGGAGATTGCCAAGAATTGGGTGCACTGGATGAGGCTCGCCGCGCTAGTTCTTGATACCGACGCCGCCGAACATGGCGACGCCTTTCAGAATAAGTGTCTTTGCGGCCGGCGCAGCCGGATTCGGAACGGGCGACCGCGTTTCATCACCATAGCCGCCAAAAATTCCCATGCCCGAGACGACCACGTGCCAGGTCTCGGGGACTTTGATCTCCCCGCCGCCGAAAAGCGCGTTCACTTCGATTACGGCTTCTGCGCCTTCGATGTCCGCCTGGCGCAAATCCAGCTCGAAGCCCCCGAAAATCGCCAGGATGCGCCCGCCGCGAAAATTCTTTGCGCCGATGCGATATTGTCCACCGCCAAAAATGTTCACGCTGTCGAGTTGTGCGTCCGACGATACCGACCCGGGCTGCCTGCCTTGTAACGTAGACCAAACCACATAAATCCCCAGCACGATAAGCGCGAACGGCCAAATGCGAAAGAACCGGAATTGAGGGTAACCAAACTCTCCGACCAGGAGCAGTGCGCCGAAGAGAACCAACAAAGTGCCCCAGACGCGCTCCCCCGTCTCTTCCCCTTCACGCGGGCCAAATAGCTTCGTCAGGCCGATGATCACCAGAATGAGCGGCCACAGATGATAAAGAAGGTCGGAGGGGACTAATCCCTGGCGCTCGAGTAGAAAGATGGCGCCGAGAGCAACGAGCACGATGCCGACGACCAGGCTTCCGCCGCGGGAATGGCGGCCTTTGACGGTCATGCCAATCACTGTGCCATCGCGGTCTCTATCTTCAGACATGGGTTCCTCCGTTCGCGCCGCTCAGTTCGATGGTCAATTCTTCGCGCCGCCGACGGCCTTGGCGAGAACCAGGGTCACCAGCGCGACGGGAACAAGCAGGATGCCCGCGTTCAGCAAGGACATGGCGAATTGCCCCGCGGCGACGCGCCAGATCGAGCCTAGCGCTACTCGCAGAATCCAAAAGGCACTCTCCAGGTGGAGGTGAGCATACCCCAATCCGCCGGCCGCAAGCAGCAGCGCAAGCACCGCAGGTCCCACCCACGTTCGCAGGTTTTTCATGGTGTCTTCTCCCACTGTGAAATCTTTCCCGAGAGTTGTTTCGCTGTTCATGAGGCGAGGTTAGTCGCGGGCGTCGAACATGTCGTGGGGAAATCGGTGAGTGGCGGCTGGTTACCGGCGAGTGGCGGATCGAGCGGGAGGAAACCGACAGCTTGGAGGGCGCACGCAGAGCCGCGCCGGCGGCATATGGACAAGGTGCTGGCTGCGACCGGCGCGAAGTTAGTTAGCCGGCAGCTTTGAGGCGCGCGAGCTGCGCGTCCAAATCTTCGAGAGCTCGCAGGAGCAGGGTGCGGTAGCGGGGTTCCGGATTGTTCTCGAGGTCACTCGTCACGCGCACGCGGGATAACTCGAGCACTTTCCTCTGGCGAACGATGTCGATTTGTTCGGGTGAAAGATTCCGTGGGTTATTGTTTTTATGGGACTCGGTAGCGTCGTGGATCTGGGCGTCAACGGCTTTGCTTTCCCATCCTCTGGCCATGCATTCATTATATCGCGACATGGCTCACTGCCGAATTTTTATCGGAAGCGGTTCCGCATCGCGAACGCGCAGCGCGGTAGAGGTTAATGCGCGTCGGCGTCGGTGCGAGCGTTGGAATTCTCGGCGAAACACCAATGGACGAAATCCGGCGTGAAACGGCTGGCGACGGAAGCCGGAATATCTTTTTCATCGAGCTTTCGAAATTCGAAGCGGATCCCGCCATCGGCATGCAGAGTGGCGAGTAGATAGCCATAGACGTTCGTCATGGCCGCTCGAGCGCCCGAACGGTCGTCGGGTAAAGCATAGCGAACCGCGCCTGCTGTGCCGACAATCCAGCCGGGCAAGACACCGCCATGCGCGCGCCAAAGCGGAGTGTTGTAAACATTTTCCATATAGTAGTGGGAATGACTGGCCAGAACGTAGATGCGCTTGTGAGCGTCGTTTTGCGCTCGAAGCAAATCCTGATAAACGCGGCGGCCGCTCTCTGTGCCGGTGGCTGATTCGTTCATGCTGTGGCCCGCGGAGATGCTGTCGGGCAGCGCCTCATGCATGCCCACGACGATCGTCTTGATATCGGCATTGGCATCATCGCTGGCAAGAACGCCTTCGAACCATTTGATCTGGGCTGCATCAAACTGCTCGGCTGACGCATTGTCCATATTTATAAAATCTACGCCCGCCATCATCCAGTGGCAGTAGGTCTTGAGGCGAAAGTCGCGGGAATCGTCGCGGAGCCGCTGCTCGCGAAGGATGGGAGCGTCGAGCCAATCGGCAATCTGGGGAATCAATTCGGCGCGGGTTTTCGGCGGACTGGTTTCGTGATTCCCGATGCCGAGAAAGACCGGGAGGCTTCCGAACGGAACGATCTGATTTTCGAGAAAGTCGGGCCAAGCGTTAGTTAGGTATGCGGAGATGGTCATGGGCTTGGCGAGGTGTTCGGGCTCGTGCTGCATGTCTTCATCGAAGGTGTAGATCGCGCGGAAGTCGCCGAGATGCCAGTAGAAGGCGGCTTGATCCGCGATCACCTTTGCAGCGATGCCGGGCATGACGACGTCGCCGCAATTGCGGGAATCGCCGGAGACGGCGAAACGCAGCGTGACCGGGGTATTGTCGGGGGCGTCGGCCGCGGAGATCGGCTCAACTCGCCAGCGAGCGCTTGAGACGGCGACTAGGAGCGAGACGATGGCGAGGCTGACGACTCCGAACGCATATTTCATGATGGCTCCCAGGGACTTGCGCCATTCTCTCGCTTGATGTCGCGTCGAGCAATACGGAATCAGTTGGCAGCGCAAAAGAGCCGAACTGCGGGAGGGTCTGTCCTTCGGCGCCGGTGAGGCGCCTCAGGATAAAAAGACCCTCCCCTACGAAAATCGCGGCACTGAATTTGCTTTCGGTTTGGCTTGCATTGCGGTTTAATCCACATCTCGCTGAATCCGGCAGAATTGTTCAACCGAGAGGCCTCCAATGCAGATTGCACCGTTTGAACTCGAGCGCTGGCAGTCGGTCTGGGAAAACCGCGTCGAGTTGAATATTTCCGAGAGCGGCGTCGAGCCGATGGCGATCCGCGACTTGCTCGACGATCCCGCGGCGACGGAGATGCTGCTCGGCTTGCGGCTCGGTTATCCGCAGACGAACGGCACTGAAGAATTGCGCGGGCGCATTGCGGCGCCCTATCCGGGAGCGCGCGCGGAGAATGCGATTTTGACCGCGGGTTGTGCCGAGGCGAACTTTCTAGTTAGCTGGCTGCTGCTCGAGCCGGGCGATGAAGTCGTTTTCATGTTGCCGAATTATGTGCAGATTCAAGGACTGGCGCAGGCTTTCGGCGCGACCGTCAAGCCGCTGTGGCTGCACGAGAAACTTCGCTGGGCGCCGGATCTTGATGAGCTGCCGCGTTTGATCACGAATAAAACGAAGCTCATCGCCTTGTGCAATCCGAATAATCCGACTGGCGCGACGCTGAGCGCCGAGGCTTGCAAAGCGATTTGCGCGGCCGCGGCGAAAGTCGGCGCGTATGTTCTTGCGGATGAAGTTTATCGCGGTGCGGAACTCGAGGGCGAGACGACGCCGAGCCTGTGGGGCGGTTACGATCGCCTGTTCTGCACCGGCGGGCTTTCGAAGGCATACGGCTTGCCCGGCCTGCGCACCGGATGGATCATCGGGCCGCCGCCGATGATCGAGAAACTTTGGACCTATCACGACTACGCGAGCATGGCGCCGACCATGCCGACCGAGCGGCTGGCTCTTCTGGCGCTCGAGCCGGCGCGCAATGCGCGCATCATCGCGCGCACGCGCGACATCGTGCGGCGGCACTATCCGATCATGCGCGATTGGGCCGCGAAGCACGAAGGATTGCTGACGCACATCCCGCCGCGTGCCGGAGCGATTGCCTGGTTCGGCTACAACACCGGATGGAACTCCGCCGAAATGGGAGAAGAGCTGCGCACGAAAAAGGGCGTGCTTATTGTGCCTGGCGACCAACTCGGAATGGATTCCTATTTCCGCGTCGGATTCGGCGGCGATGTCGCAGTGTTGCGTAAAGCGCTAGGGCGAATCGATGAGTGGATGGCGGAAAAATCCAGCCGGCCGATGGCCAGCCGCGCTCCTTCGGCATGAACGATTCGCGGAGCCGCGTGAATAGGATGCTGGCCGCTCTCTCTTTCCGTGGGCAAATGCGCCGCCATCGCGCCGGAGTTTTCATCGCAATATTCGCTGTTGTAATTGGCGCAGGGCTTGCGGCTAATCTAGCCGGCCAGGATCGCGATGACCGCGCGGCCGAGCAGAAACTTCCAACGAGCAAGCGACTTGCGGCCACAATTCCCGGCCGGCCGCAGCGAGTGAACAGCTTTCCTTCGAATCTGGTTCTCAGCCCGGATGGAAAATATGCCGTTGCGCTGAACGGCGGCTACGGCACGGCCGAATCCGGATTCAAGCAATCGCTCGCTGTGCTGGATCTCGCATCGCAGACGATCACCGATTTTCCAGACGACCGGCTCGATCTCGACGCTCATCAATCGTACTTTCTTGGACTGGCGTTCAGTTCGGACGGCCACCATCTGTATGCATCCGTTGGCTCGCTGAGCGATCCCGCCGTTACGGAAAAGGCGAGCCTCGGGAACGGAATCATCGTTTACTCCTTTGATTCTGGGAGAATCGCTCCGGAGAAATTTTTCAAGCTTCCGCCAGAGGCGGTGGCCGAACAAAAAGTCGCTGCGCCGCTGAATAAAAAACTGAAACCCAACGAGGTAATTCCCTACCCCGCCGGGATCGGGGTCGTAAAGAAGGTGGGCGGAGATCAACTTCTCGTCGCCGCGAATTTATCCGACGAGGCAATTTTGCTCGACGCCGTGTCGGGGAGAATTCTGCATCGCTTCGATCTCAGCACCGAGCGCGTGGTGCCGGGATCGTATCCGTACGGCGTGGCGGTCACGCGGGATGGCAGCCGCGCTTACGTCAGCCTGTGGAATTCGTCGCGTGTTGCCGAAATCGATCTCGTTCACAACACGATCGCGCGATTGATTCCGCTGCATCGGCCGGTATCGCATACGGCCTCGGGCTCGCATCCAACGGCGCTGCTGTTGAATGCCGATGATTCGCGGCTCTATGTGGCTCTCGCAAATTCGGATGACGTGGCGGTGATCGACACCAAATCCGGCGGTGTGAAGGCTTATCTCTCGGCGCGCCTGCCGGGGCAGAAGTTTCTCGGCGTCGAACCCGTGGCGCTGGCGTTGAACGGCGCGGGGACGCGTCTCTACGTTGCCGATTCGGGCGCGAATGCGATCGCGGTTCTTGATGCGTCCGAGGATCAGCACGTCGCTGCGCGCGCCGGCCGAATTCCGGCAAAGCTTCCGCCACGCGAACCGCTTGGATTCTTTCCGACCGAATGGTACCCGCAAGCGCTCACAATTCACGGCGATGAGCTCATCATCGCGTGCGGAAAAGGGCGCGGAACGGCGCCGACAAATCACGTCCTGCATCCCGACGGGAGCGGCAACAACGGCAAGTACGATTACATTTTCGAGCTGCTGCACGGCTCGCTTGCCAGCGTGAATGTGAAGGAGATTGAGCGCAACCTGCCGGAGACGACGAAGACAGTTGCGGCTACGAATTTCGGAACCGGCTCCGATCAGCGGCTGCCGTTTCCCGATGGAAAAAGCCTGATTCATCATGTGATTTACATCATCAAAGAAAATCGCACGTACGATCAGATCTTCGGCGATCTGAAAGGCGCGAACGGCGATCCGTCGCTCACGATGTACGGCGAGGACATCACGCCGAATCAGCACCAACTGGCGCGCGAATTCGGCATCCTCGATAATTTCTACGACAGCGGCGAAGTTTCCGGCGACGGCCACAATTGGTCCACGGCCGCGATTGCCAGCGATTATCTCGAAAAAAACATTCAGCCCGGCTATCGCAACAATGAAGAGCGCACTTACGATTACGAGGGCGAGAACGCGAATTTGATTCCTCTCGAAAACGATATGCCCGATGTGAACGAGACGGGAACCGGATACATTTGGACGAATGTCGCGCAGCACCGCCTGACCTATCGTCATTACGGCGAATTCGTGACCACGAAGTGGTGCAACGAGCCCGAAAGAACTGCATCGCCGAAGCTCGGCATGCCTGCTCCGGCCGGACATTCCTGCCCGAAGACGGCGATCCAGAAAGGCGAACCGCTGCCTGCGAATTTCGGGCAGCCGCATGGCTCGCCGAGTCCATGGCCCTGGCCTGTGCCGCTCATCGCCAGAAATATTGCGACCAAGCCGGAATTGCGGAATCATTTCGATCCGCGCTTCCCGGATTTCGAAACGCAATTTCCGGATCAGCTTCGCGTGGATGAATTTTTGAATGAATTCGAGGGCTTCGTGCGCGCGCGCACGGAGGGGAAAGGCTCGACGTTGCCGAATTACGTGATGCTGCGCATTCCGAACGATCACACGTCGGGCACGCACCCGAATTACGCGACGCCATCGGCGGCAGTTGCCGATAATGATTTAGCTGTCGGCCGGATCGTCGAAGCGATTTCGAACAGCCCGTACTGGCAGGACACGGCAATTTTGATTCTTGAAGACGACGCGCAGGACGGGCCCGATCACGTGGACGCGCATCGCAGCACGGCACTGCTGATCAGCGCGTATTCCCCGTCATCCGTCGCGAAGCCATTCGTCGAAAGCGGCTTCTATACAACGGTGAGCATGGTGCGCACACTCGAAGCGCTGCTCGGACTTCCGCCGATGAATCACAATGACGCCGAGGCGCCCGTGATTGCGTCTCTTTTCTCCGGCGACGGGCATCACGCCCCATTTCGTGCGAACTATCGCAATCGCGATAATGGGCTGATTTATCAGATGAATTCGCCGAATGCGCCCGGCGCGAAAGAATCTGAAATGATGGACTTCAGCCATGCGGATCAGGCCGACGCCGCCAAGCTGAACGAGATTCTCTGGCGCGATCGCATGGGCGCGCGCCCAATGCCCGCGCCGCAGCACAACGTGTTCCCTGAGGACGCAGATGACGATGACAGGCCGGCTTCAAAGGACCGATAGGCCCCTTCAGATTTTCGATCCAACGCGAGGTGAAAAATGATTCGACACGATGTGAAAAGAATGACAGCGACGGCGTGCGCTCTGACTCTGCTCCTGGCCGCAGCGAGCCTCGCGCAGAGCTCCGCATCGCCGGCGGCCAAGAAGGGCGTCGCCATTCGCGCCGGCAAGCTGATTGACGGCAAGAGTGACAACGCAGTCGCCAACGCACTCATCTTGATTGAAGACGGCAAGATCGCCAGCGTAACGCCGGGCGGCTCCGCACCTTCGGGAGTCGAGGTCATCGATCTTTCGAATGCCACCGTGCTGCCCGGCTTGATCGACGCGCACACGCACATCCTTCTGCAGGGCGACGTCACCGAAGAGGATTACGATGTGCAACTGTTGAAGCAATCGATTCCCTATCGCGCGATCCTCGCGGCGCGCAATGCGAAAATTGCCCTCGATCACGGCTTCACGGCGCTGCGCGATCTGGAAACCGAAGGCGCGATGTACGCCGACGTGGACGTGAAGACGGCCATCAATCGCGGCGAAGTGCCCGGACCGCGGCTGTTCGTCTCCACGCGCGCGATGGCGCCCACCGGAATGTATCCGCTGCTCGGCTTCTCGTGGGAACTTGAATTGCCGCATGGCGTGCAGCCCGTGGACGGAGTGGAAGGCGCGCGGCTCGCCGTGCGCGAGCAACTTTCGCATGGCGCCGACTGGATCAAATATTACTCCGATCACGGCTATCACTATGAAGCCGATGGAGTGCTTCACAGCATCGTGAATTTCACGGACGAAGAAGCCCGCGCGATTGTGGACGAGACCCATCGGCTCGGACATCGCGTTGCCGCGCACGCCATCGGCTCAGATGGCATCGCGGCAGCGCTGCGCGCCGGGGTGGATTCCGTCGAGCATGGCGATGGCCTGACGGATGCGGAAATTGATGAAATCGCGCGCAAGGGAACGTATTGGGTTCCGACCGTGATGGTGGGCGCGGCTGTCGCTCCCGGCCGCGGTGGAAATTGGATCAAGATGGTGAACACCGAGCGCGATGCTTTCGGCCGCGCTCTGAAGAAAAATGTGAAGATCGTCTTCGGCACGGATGCCGGCGGCTTCGCGTGGACGGAGATGAATGAAACCCAGGAATTCCATTACTACGTGGAATACGGCATGACGCCGATGCAGGCCATTCGCACGGCCACGACGAGCGCCGCTGAACTGCTGGGATGGAGCGACCGAATCGGCAGCATCGAGCCCGGGAAATACGCTGATCTGATTGCGGTGACGAGTGATCCGCTGAAAGATATAAAATCCCTGGATAACGTCAGCTTCGTAATGAAAGAAGGAGTCGTTTACAAGAATGAAATGAAGTGAAGCGATTTTTTGAGGCCCCGTTATGAACGCGGCGCGGCTTCCGAGGTAGCGCCGGCGTCCTCGCCGGCATCTGACGGGCAGAGCACACGCCAAGTGCATCGCTCACGCGCGGACCACGCAGTCACGTCAGCAACTTATTTTTGACAAGGCGCTCCGCAGACGACTGCAGCCTTTGCCGCACTTGTCGGTCGTAAGATGCCGGCAGGGACGCCGGCGCTACGAACGCCCCGCGAGAGCCGAGCGCCCTGGAAATTTTGCTGCGGCGCCCAATTCTTCTTCAATGCGCAGAAGTTGATTGTATTTGGAGATACGATCAGTGCGCGAAGCTGAGCCGGTCTTGATTTGGCCAGTTCCGAGACCCACAGCGAAATCGGCGATGAAGGTGTCCTCGGTCTCGCCCGAGCGGTGCGATACAACCGACGCGTAGCCTGCTTTGCGCGCCATCTCGACCGCGGTGATGGTTTCCGTCACTGTGCCAATCTGATTCAGCTTAATGAGAATGGCGTTGCCGATTTTCTCGCTGATGCCGCGCGCGAAAATTTCGGGGTTGGTCACAAAAATATCGTCGCCCACCAACTGCAGCTTCTTTCCCAGGTCGCGCGTTAACAATTTCCAGCCGGACCAATCTTCCTCGGAAAGGCCGTCCTCGAGCGAAACAATCGGATACTGCCGCACCCAATTCTCCCAGAACGCGATCATCTGCTCCGAGGTGCGGTCGGACTTGTCGGATTTCTTGAAAACGTATTTTTTCTTTGTCTTGTCGTAAAACTCGCTCGCCGCCGGATCGATTGCGATGGCAATCTGCTCGCCCGGCTTGTATCCCGCTGCGGTAATCGCTTCCAGAACTCTCTCGATGGCCTCATCGTTCGATTTCAAATTCGGCGCAAAGCCGCCCTCGTCTCCGACTGCAGTCGAATAGCCATTTTTGTGCAGCACAGCCTTCAGCGCGTGGAACACTTCGACGCCCCAGCGTAGCGCTTCATGAAAACTCGGCGCGCCGACCGGCATCACCATGAATTCCTGAGCATCCACGGAATTATCGGCATGCGCGCCGCCGTTCAGAATATTCATCATCGGCATGGGAAGTTTGTTTGCTGAAGGATCGCTCGAATACCGCGCGAGATATTTGTAGAGCGGCAGACCAGCGGCGGTCGCGGCCGCGCGCGCAGCGGCCATCGAGACCGCCAGAATCGCGTTTGCTCCGAGCTTTTTCTTGGTCGGCGTGCCGTCGAGGTCAATCATCTTCTGATCGAGCGCCTTTTGATCGCTGGCGTCCGCTCCGGCCACTGCCTTCGCAATCGCCGTATTAATGTTCCCGACGGCCTTCAATACTCCTTTGCCGCCATAGCGGGACTTATCTCCATCGCGCAGCTCGAGCGCTTCATGCTCGCCCGTCGAGGCACCAGACGGCACCGCGGCGCGCCCGCGAATTCCTCCCTCGAGGACCACATCGGCTTCGACTGTCGGATTGCCGCGCGAATCGAGAATCTCGCGCCCGTGCACAGACTGAATTTTTGTGGACATTCTCAGGCTCCTAAGAATTTCGCCGGCGTGCTGTGAAGGGGGTTCAGAGAGTCGCTTGGCGCCGCACTCGTTTCATCGCATCAGAAAATGCGGATCCCTCATCCGCCTCGGCGGATTCGGGATGACCGCGAAAGCCAGGAAAAAGATCCCGCGTTCTACTCCGGCTCTTCGAGCATGGATTCCTGTCGCACGACGATCACCACGCCGTCATCGGTAATCTGATACTTCTTGCGATCGGCTTCTAGATCGTATCCAATCACGGTGCCTTCGGGCAGGCTTACGTGGCGATCGATGATGGCGCGCCGTACGCGCGAATGCCGGCCCACGGTTACGTGATTGAAAATAATCGAATCCTCGACGTCGCAGTAGCTATTCACGCGCACATCGTAGCCCAGCACCGAGCCTTTCACGCGCCCGCCCGATACAATCGAGCCTCCGGCCACGATCGAATCCAGCGCGATGCCCATACGATCCGGATCGGCAAAAACAAATTTCGCCGGAGGATATTGCTGCTGCCACGTATGCAGCGGCCAGCCTTTGTCGTAAAGGTTGAACACCGGCGACACAGCGACCAGATCCATGTTGGCCTCGTAGTAGGCGTCAATCGTCCCGACATCGCGCCAGTACGAAGTCTCTTTCTTATTTTCATCGCGGAAGTTGTAAGCAAACACGCGATGCTTTCCCAGAATTTTCGGGATGATGTCCTTCCCGAAATCGTGGCTCGACTGCGTGTCCTCGGCATCTGCAATCAATATCGGCACCAGAAGCTGCGTATTGAATATGTACACGCCCATCGAAGCATTTACTTTACCGGGATGAATCCGCGAAGGCTTCGGCTTGGCAGGCTTCTCTTCGAATCCGATGATGCGCCAGTTCTGATCGGTCTCAATCACGCCGAAGCGCCGCGCGGCTTCCTCGACATCCACTTCCAGCGTCGCGCAAGTCACCTCCGCGCCGGAATCGCGATGCTGATCAAGCATTTTCCGGTAATTCATCTTGTAGATGTGATCGCCCGATAGAATGAAGACATAGCTCGAAGCCTCGCTGCCGATCGAATAGATATTCTGATAGACCGCGTCGGCCGTGCCCTGATACCAATGCGTCGAGACGCGCATCTGCGGCGGCAGGACTTCCATGAAGTCGCCATGCCCCATCAGCGACGACCAGCCGCGCCGCACGTGCCGGTTCAAGCTAAGGGCTTTGTACTGCGTCAGGACGAAAACGCGGCGTAGATCGCTGTTCAGGCAATTCGAGAGGGTGATATCAATAATCCGATACACCGCGCCGAATGGCACGGCTGGCTTCGCGCGGTCGCGCGTCAATGGCCAGAGCCTCTCGCCCTGCCCTCCCGCGAGCAATACTCCCAGCGCTTCGCGCATCGCCGACATAAACCATCCCCCCCATGAAATTCCACCGCCGGGGACAATTATTCTAGTTCTGTTCGGGCAAGATTGCGCAATTCTTTCTCGATATTGCGCAAAATGCTGCTAAGCTCTGCGCCCCTGCTGTCAATTGCGGCCTGCAAAAAGCTGCTAAGCTTCGGCCAAATCATTGGTTGCCGGATTGCTTGCTGATTGAGTAGCATACTTGCGCCCACTCGAGCGCGCTATTTCTATTCTACCCCGCCAGCCGCGCGGCGAGCTTGCGGTGGTCAAGGATGAGCAGTGCCCTCTACGGGACCAGATCAATCTTCGTTCTCCGAGCCGCTCAAGCGGCAAGCGAATTCGTCGCCTGAGCGGCGTCGCGCCCCGAGAGCGAAACCAACCGGACTCACCTACGTCAAATTCGAGCCCGACAACGGCGGCACTCTCGTGGACGTCTGCGAATCCGGCCTCCGCTTTCAAGTCGTCGCGCCGGTCGAAGAGCGTGGACGCATTCAGCTCTGGTTCGTACTCGATTCGGCAAACCATATCGAAGTTTCCGGCGAGCTGGCATGGATTGACGACACCAAGCGCTGCGGTGGATTAAAATTCACGCAGCCATCCAAACAGGCGCGCGCACAACTGCGCACTTGGCTCTCCCGCCAGCGGTCAGTGAGCGCACCCATGGACGCGCTCGCAGACGCGATGAATGAGCCGCGCTCGGCACCTCCCACCGAACTTGAGGCGCGCTCCAGTGACAGCTCGCCAGAGAACGATTTCGAGGGGCAGCTTCAAAACCTGCCGCACACCGATCCCGGGCCACTCGAGAGTCTTTTGAATAACATCCTTACATCTCTCCAGCGTCCTCATCCCGAAGAGCTGTTCGCGAGGTCGCCGGCCACGCTCGACATTCTTCAGCCGGTCCCGCCTCCCCCCGAATTCCGTGCGAGCGCGCCAGCGAATCTGTCGCGAGACACTTTTCCGAAAAATCCTTCGATGAGCGCCCCTGTTCCTCCCATTCACCGCCGCGCTCCTCTTCCTTCGCTCCCCGCTGCGAAAATTCCGCCGCGGCCGGCACGCGAAGCTCGGCCGGATTCCCCGTCCGTTCCGCGATCGGAACCAGCTTCGGAAAATAAATTCGCGCAATTCGGGCTAACCGTGAACCGTGTCAGCGGAATGTTGTCGTTGCTTCGTCATGCCATCGCCTCCGAAGATTCCGAATGGCCTTTGACTGTTCCTCCTGAAATTCCTCCGGCTGCCGCCGCGCCCATTTCTTCGACGGTGGTCATCGAGCCGGCCCCTCAGCCAGCAGCGCAGGTTCCGGAGCTCGTTGCAGAGCAAATAGCTGAACCCGTCCCGCAGATTGAAATCGACGTTCGTCCGTGGTCCGCGGGCGCGCCATGGCGAGCGGCCGAATCGCCGGTGGTCCGTGAAAGTTGGCGCACCAAGGTAGGGCTGCGAATCCGCGAGTACATACTCGCGATTCGGCAGAGCATCGCGTCCGCGATATCACACGTCGCTGGCGCTGCTAACACTTCCGTGACGTCGACCGCGCGATTTTCCCGCGATGCAGTCGCAGCAGTGGCGGCAACGGCTGCGCGTGCAACTCGCGCCACGCAAGCCGCTGCTTCAACCTCCGTGGAACGTACTTGGCGCGCCGCGCGCCAGTTCCGGCAACTCGATCTGCTGCAGACCTTTCGCGCGAAGCTGACGAGAAAAACCAGCATCTCCAAGCAGCCTCCCTTGCGGCTTCCGTCCAACTTCGTTCGCGTGGAACCGGCAGCCAAGCGCGCGTCGCGCCCCGCTCGGAATTGGCGTCAGCTCGAGCTGCTGCAGTCGTTCCGCAGCAAGATCACGGACGCGGCAAGCGCCACCAAGCGCGCTTCCTCGACGGCTATCTCCACCGTCGTTCCCGTGGAGCCGACTTCGAGCGACATTCGCATCCTGCTGGGAATTACTGCCGCCCTGCTCATTGGGCTGTTGATGTTCAGCTACCGCGACAAATTCAATTCCCCCACAAATTATTTCACCGCGAACGCGACCCCCGAATTCACCCAGCGCGAGACGCCGGCCGAGCCCAGCCCGGCGCCGAAGAAGACTCCGGCACACATAGTGAAAGCTCGCGTCGCGGCGCCCGCGCCTGCGCGGACCGAGCCGATACGCGCGGAAACGCCAGTGTTCACCAGGCCATCCACAGCGGAGTTCGCAAGGGCGCTCGCCTACCTGCGCGATGACGGCAGTGGGCGTAATGCTTCCACCGCCGCGCAATGGCTCTGGGCCGCGACTCGCAAGGGCGACACCGCCGCGAATATCGTGCTCGCCGATCTCTACATCCGTGGCGATGGCGTTCCGCAAAACTGCGCGCAAGGCCGAGTCCTGCTCCTGGCGGCATCGCAAAAAGGAAACGACGAGGCCACCCGCAAGCTGCAGGAATTTGACGCAGCCGGCTGCGTCAGCACTGCCCAGTAGTAGTGTTGTGCGAATGATCGAACCGCTCGGACCTTACTCGTAGCTCCCCAAGCCAAGAGTACTAAACTGGTAATCACGCAGCCCGGCGATCCTCCCCGGGCGGGTATCTCCTCAATTATCACTTGACTTCGAGTTCTGGCAAGGATAGAACCAGCACGCATTGCCGGTTTTGGGGAAAGCCGGTTATAATTAGTGCCTTACCAGAACATTTAATTTACTCGATCCGGGATGGGGGTGAATACGCGTGGCTGAAGTTGTCATTCAGGAGGGTGAGTCTCTCGAGAACGCTCTCCGTCGCTTCAAGAGGAAAGTGCAATCCGAAGACATCATCAAGGAAATCAAGAAGCACTCTTACTTCATGAAGCCCGGTGAGCGCCGTCGTGCCAAAGCCGCCCTCTCGCGTAAACGCCTCCGCAAAAAGCAGCGGCGTGAGCAGGATTAGGCGATCCAACCCATTGGGTTTCCTCAGGCAATATCGTGCCAGCCGGCCAACGGGATCCGTTTCCTTCCCCAGGTCCCAGTTTCGTCTGACATGGCCTGTCGCGCCGCCTGACCTGTCCTAGCCAGGCCACGGAGCGGCCCATGGAATTTCATGACAAAGTCCTGAAGTGCGCGGACTGCGGGGCGGAGTTTGTCTTCACCGCCGGCGAACAGATGTTTTTCGCCGACAAGGGCTTCAAGAACGAGCCCAAGCGGTGCAAGGCTTGCAAAGCCACCCGCGCGCAGGGCGGGTCTTCGGCTTCGAACGGCGGTGTACAGCGCGTCGAAACCAAGACCGTCTGCTCGCAGTGCGGGAAGGAAACCACGGTTCCGTTTAAGCCCACACAGGGGCGCCCAGTCTACTGCCGCGAATGTTTCCAGCAGCGGCGGACGATGGGCGCTGGTGGCAGCGCCACCGGCGCTTCCGCGTAATCGCGGTAGCCCGGCAAGCGCAGCAACTGGGGCAACGGGTCACTACTTCCTCGCGTATCGCGGTGCTGATTCACCGCGAGCTATCCTTGCGCCGTCTCGCCGCTCAGCCGGCATTCTGTTGCTCCTCGCCCGAAGCCTCGCTTCAAAGCTCCCACGGTTTGTCCGTGCACGGCCTTCACTGCCTTCCAAAAAAGTGAAATGGTTGTCATCCTGAGCGAAGCTAAGGATCTAAGCGACCCATACTCGAATCATCAGGATTGTGCGTCGCGCACCCGCCCCGAGCATCAAATCACGAGCGGCAGAAATACATCGGAGGCACCCATGGCCAAACGCCAGAAAAAGCAACCGAAGTCGCGTAGCCGATCCGCCAAACCACGACAACCTAAGCGAGCCAAGCCGGACTCAATCCACGCTCTG
Organism: uncultured Acidobacteriota bacterium; assembly: GCA_963812645.1. GTDB lineage: Bacteria > Acidobacteriota > Terriglobia > Acidiferrales > UBA7541 > Palsa-147. The sequence continues at coordinate 426,022 of CAWEVU010000004.1, read as the reverse complement.
CGCCAGCAATTGGCAAAATGCCTCGAGGCAAGCGAGGCCCACGCCTCATGGCGCGATGCATTCTCCGAGATGCCCCCCGAACTGCGTGGCGCAAAATTCGTAGGCTCGCCGCACACCGCCTGGCAATTGCTCGAGCATCTGCGCCTGGCGCAATGGGACATCCTGGAATACAGCCGCGATCCGAAGCACGTGTCCCCAGATTTTCCCTTGGGCTACTGGCCGCCGACTCCCGCTCCTCCCGACGATGCCGCCTGGGATAAAAGCGTGCGCGCCTTCCACCACGATGTCGAAGAAATGCGCAAACTCATCCTGGATCCGCAAACGGACCTCTTCGCGAAAATCCCGCACGGCTCCGGCCAGACAATCTTCCGCGAAGCCCTGCTGATCATCGATCACAACGCCTATCATCTAGGCCAGCTAGTCCTTCTGCGCCGCCTACTCGACGCCTGGCCAACTCAGTAGCGCCGGTACTCGCTTTAAATGTAGCGCCGGCCTTTCAGGCCGGCATCTTCGAGGCTCGACCTAAAATTATAAAACGACTGAATCCGTACTTTCCGCAATAGACGCGCTAATCCACATCACCTATAGTGACCTGATGCCCTCAGAGATCAATCTGCTGGAGCCTTTGCGCCGTTACTGGGGCTACGACTCCTTCCGCCCCATGCAAGAGCGCATCGTTCGCAGCCTGATCGCCGGAAAAGACACCTGCGTAATCATGCCCACCGGCGGCGGCAAATCGCTCTGCTACCAATTGCCTGCGGCGCTAGCACCGAAGAGCACCGCTATCGTAGTCTCGCCGCTGATCGCCCTGATGCAGGATCAAACCGCGCAGCTCGCCCAGATGGGCATCGAAGCCGCGGTCCTGAATAGCTTCGTAGCGAAAAAAGAGGCCAGTGCGATCATGGACCAGGCCGTCGAAGGCCGTTACCGCCTGCTCTATCTGTCTCCCGAGCGCATCGCGCAGCGTCCCACCATGGCTTGGCTGCAGCACGTCCCCGTCTCCTTCTTCGTGATCGACGAAGCCCATTGCATTTCCGAATGGGGTCACGAATTTCGTCCTGAATATCGCCAGCTCAGCAGCCTGCGCATCCACTTTCCCGATCGCCCGCTAGCGGCCTTCACCGCCAGCGCCACGCAGCACGTCCGCCACGACATCATCGAGCAGCTCAAGCTTCGCGATCCAGACAAATACATCGCCAGCTTCTATCGCCAAAATTTGAACTACATCGTCCGGCAATGCGACGCCGCAACGCAGTTCTCTCAGCTCGTGGACGCCATCCGCGCGCATCCCGACGGCAGCATCATTGTGTATTCACCGACCAGAGACGGCGTCAAGGGAACCGTGGAATCCCTCAAAGCAAATGGAATCGACGCCCTCGGCTATCACGGCCAGATGGAAGCTTCCACGCGCAGGCGCAATCAGGAAGCTTGGATGGCGGGCGATGTGCGCGTGATCGTCGGCACAATCGCTTTCGGTCTGGGAATAAATAAAGCCGACGTCCGCGCCGTCATCCACCTCTCGCTGCCCAAATCTATCGAGCAGTATTACCAGGAAGCGGGCCGCGGCGGCCGCGATGGGCGTCCCACCGATTGTCTTCTGCTCTGGCAGCCGCGCGACGCGGGGCTGCTGGCTCATTTCATTTATCAGATCAAAGACGAAGCCGAAAAGGAACGCGCCTGGAAGCGCTACTACACCATTCGTGATTTCGTAGAATCCAAAGACTGCCGTCACCGGCAGATCTGCTCGCACTTCGGCGAGAAAACCAAATGGGAAACTTGCGGCGCATGTGACGTCTGCGGTTACATCCCCGATTGGCTCGTAAGCCCGTCGCCGCCGAAACCACGCAAGAGAACAAAATCTCAACGGCTGCCGCAGGGCGCGCCGCTTCCTGCGCCATTTCCCGCATCAATTCCGGCATACCGCCCGGCGTCAATGTCGGCGTCAATGTCGGCACCAATGCGTGCGCCCACAGCAGCCGCTGTCCCGCCGAAAGCCGCGCTTCCCGCGCCAGTGGCGGCCGATCTAGCCGAACTGCGCGCCTATCTCCGCGAATGGCGCCGCCAGACCGCCCAACGCCAGAGCATCGCCGCGTTCATCGTCATGCACGACACGACTCTCGACGACCTCTGCGAAAAGCGCCCCACCTCGTTAGCCGAACTCCGCCAGGTCTTCGGCTTCGGCGTCCGCAAAACCGAACTCTACGGCCTGGAAATTCTCGAAGCATTCAAACAATTCCGCGAAGGCGCCCGCGCCGACTCCACCCAACAAAAATTCCAAACGCAAGCCGCCGGCGCGCCCTCGAGGTAACTCCGCTCCTATCTCTGCGCCTAACTCTGCGCCCTCAGCGTCTCTGCGGTGCGTCCGCGCGTTTTTCGGAACTCCCCGCTTCCGCTTATAATGAATCTTCACTCCGGAGCTACCACGAATGCCTCGCGCCCAAGCAACCGCAGAAGCCGAAACGAACTCAACCAAGCGCGAAGCCATTTATGACACCTTCCGCCGCTGGGGCTATCTCCAAGCCGATCTCGACCCTCTAGGCGACCTCCAACCGATCGCCATGCCCGAACTAGAAATCACCGGCAAAGACGCCACCGCAGCCCGCAGCTTCTACTGCGGCACCATCGGCGCCGAATTTATGCACATTCCGGACGCCGATCGCCGCCGCTGGATCGCCCAGCGCATCGAATCGGAAGCCCCGGCCCCCGACCGCGCGCGCATTCTCGAGCGCCTGGTCCGCGCCGATATCTTCGAGCAAGTCCTACAAACGCGCTATCTCGGCACCAAGCGCTATTCGCTCGAAGGCGATTCCGCGCTGATTCCTCTTCTCGATTCCATCCTCGAAGCCGGAAGCAGCCTCGGCGCCGAGCAAGGCGTCGTAGCCATGAGCCATCGCGGCCGCCTAAACGTGATGGTCCACACCATCGGCCGCGCCGCCGCGGAAGTCTTCGCCCGCTTTGAAGATGTTGACCCGCGCAGCGTACTCGGCGGCGGCGACGTGAAATATCATCTCGGCGCAACGGGCGAGTTCCTCACGCCGGCCGGCCGCCGCATCGCCATGCATCTCGTCTCGAATCCCAGCCACCTCGAAGCGGTTGATCCGGTAGCCATGGGCCGTGTCCGCGCCAAGCAAACCCGCATCGGTGCCGAAGGCCGCCGCCGCGTCCTGGGCATCGTCCTTCACGGTGACGCCGCCTTTGCCGGCCAGGGCATTTGGTCAGAAACGCTGAACATGGTCGGCGTTGAAGCCTATTCGGTGGGCGGCTCGGTCCACATCATCGTCAACAATCTCATCGGATTCACCACGGTGCCGGCCGAGTCGCATTCGTCACGATTCTCTTCCGATCTCTCCAAGCGGCTGCCGATTCCGATCTTCCACGTCAACGCCGAAGATCCTGATGCCGTGGTGCGCGTCGGCCGCATCGCCGCCGATTACCGCTACGAATTCTCGAGCGCGGTCGTCATCGATTTAATCGGCTATCGCAAGCACGGCCATAGCGAAGTGGACGATCCGACCATCACACAACCGCTGCGCTACCGCAAAATCCAGGCGCACGCGCCGCTTTGGCAGATTTATTCGCAGAAAATCGGCGTGGACGCCGCTCCCATGGCCGCAGAAGTTCACGAGGATCTCGACGCCGCGCAAAAAGCCGCCGAAGAACTCGAGAAGAACCCGCCGATGCGGGAGCTTCCGCCGTACTGGAATGCCTATCAAGGCGGCCGCTACAAGCCCGCGCTGGAAGTAGAAACAGCGGTCGAAGCGAATGAACTTGCTTCAGTGACTGATGCCCTTACAAGTTATCCAAGCGGATTCCACATCCATCCCAAGGTGAAGAAGCTCCTCGAGCAGCGCGCCGAAATGGGTCATGGCAAGCGCCCCATTGATTTCGGCATGGCCGAAGCTCTCGCCTTCGGCACGCTCCTTCGCCAGGGCACTCCGGTTCGCCTCAGCGGCCAGGATTCGCGCCGCGGCACATTCAATCAGCGCCACGCCGCGCTGATCGACATCGAGAACGAAGAAAACTATGTGCCGCTCGCGCATCTCACCGCCGGCGACGCCTTCTTCGAAATCTACAATTCAACTTTGTCCGAAGCCTCAGTCCTCGGCTTCGAATACGGATTCAGCCGCGACTACCCCGAAGCGCTGGTCCTCTGGGAAGCGCAATTCGGCGATTTCGCCAACGGCGCGCAAATCGTAATCGATCAATTCATCGTCGCCGCCGAAACCAAATGGAATCTTCTCTCCGGCCTCGTGCTGCTCCTTCCGCACGGTTACGAAGGCCAGGGCCCGGAACATTCCAGCGCCCGCATCGAGCGATTCCTGCAGCTAGCCGCCCGCGACAACATCCAAATCTGCCAGCCATCCACCGCCGCGCAACATTTCCATCTGCTCCGCCGGCAAGCGATGCGCGCATGGCGCAAGCCGCTCGTAGTCTTCACGCCGAAGAGCATGTTGCGAAATCCAGCGGCATCGTCTCCGCTGGCGCAGCTAGCGAGCGGGCGATTCCAAAACGTGATTCCCGACGCCGAAGCACACGACGCGACGCGCGTCCTAATCTGCACCGGAAAAATCGGCCACGAACTCCTAGCCGAACGAAGGAAAAGGAAGGACACCGCGACAGCAATCGTATTTCTCGAACAGCTCTATCCGTTCCCCGAAGCCGAACTCGCGGCTGAATTCGCACGGCACGCCTCAGCCCGCGATTTCGTCTGGGTGCAGGAAGAACCGGCCAACATGGGCGCGCTGGCCTTTCTACTGCCGCGTCTCGAACGCATCGCTCGCGGCAAGCCGGTGCTCAGCGTCAAGCGTTCCGCGGCGGCGAGCCCGGCGACCGGCTCTGCCGGCGCGCACGAAGTCGAGCAGCGCACGCTTCTCAATTTGGCTTTTGCGACATCGTCCGCTCGCGGCTGAGCGAGTTTTGGCCGCCGGCGAGAGCTCAAAAAGAGGCCGTTTTCACGCGATTAGAAATGACTTCGACCCTTTATTTTCAATAACTTACAGCGATTTCTAATAATTTCGCACGCGATTAGAAATCGCGCTTCGGGTCGCTACTTTTCCGCCAGGATCAGGCTTTGCGGGGCCGGAGGGATCGCCTGGGTGGTCACTTTCGAATAGCCGGCGTTGGCGGCCATTCGTTCGTACTCGCGAAACGTGTAGGCGTCGCCCTCTAGCGTCGTACTCAGCATGGTGAGCGCAAATCCTGCCGCCGGCAGCGGCGTCACGCGATCGTCATTGGGAACAAATTCGACGATCACTGCCGCGCCGCCCGGGTTCAGCGCCGCGTGAACCTTCTTCAGCAGACCTTCATTCACTGCTGCGGAAAAGTGATGCAAGAAATTGGGCAGCAGCACGAGATCGTACCCCGCTCCGAAATCCACATCGAACGCGCTCCCAGGAATCGTACGAAATCTATCGGCGACGCCCAATCGTTGCGCGTTGTGTTTCGCCACATCGAGCACTTGCGGCCAATCCACCGCAACCATCTCCAACTGCGGATTCCGCTGCGCCAATGTGATGCCGAACATGCCGTGGCCCGCAGCGATATCGAGCGCCTTATTCGCTTTTGCCGCGCGCGCCTCAATGGCTCCCGCCACCACCGCTGCCACGTTGCCCATCATCGGGCCCATCGATTCCGCAAACTGGACCCAGATGGGATTCTCCGGCGTTGTCGATTCGCCTTCGGGGACCGCCGAGCCGCCTTTGCGGACCGAGTCGGTGAGGTAATGGAACATGCCCGCCATGCGCGCATCGCAAAGAAAATTGGCAGCCGAGGCAATGCACATGGGCGATTTGCGATTGAGAAACGCCGCCGAATCGGGCGTCATAGCGTAGGACTGCGCGGCCTTGGTCAGAAATCCGAGGATCACCAGATAATCGCAGAGTATGCGAATTCCGCGCTCGGAAGCGCCGCAGCGACTGGCGATTTCGCGCGCCTCGCCGGCTCCCTCTCCGATCGCAGTGAACACGTCCAACTCAATCGCGGTCTTGATCGCCGCGGAGGCTTGATAGGCCCGCGCCGTCTCGAAGAATAGTTCCGGCGATGGCATGCGCATTTCCCCTGTGGCCGACATAATGGAATTCCCTCCATAAGCCGATTGATATTTCGATCAAGCTAAGCCGGACTTCTGCGGCCAACTCGTTCCGTGTATTCTACAGGCGAACATGCGCCGACCAAAACCCGTCGTACTCACCATCCTCGATGGCTGGGGCTATTCTCCCGAAACAAAAGGCAACGCCATCGCTCTGGCCCGCAAGCCGAATTACGACTCGCTGATGAAAACTTTCCCCAACACGCTGATTCACACTTCCGGCCCATTCGTCGGCTTGCCTGAAGGCCAGATGGGCAACAGCGAAGTCGGGCACATGAACATGGGTGCCGGGCGCATCGTGCAAATGGACGTGACGCGCATCGACGCCATGATCGCGAGCGGCGAATTCTACCGCCAGCCGCTGCTGCTGGAAGCAATGCAGCGCGGCCGCACGCGCCAACTCCATCTTCTAGGCCTGGTCAGCGACGGCGGCGTGCACTCGCACATCAATCATCTCTTCGCACTGCTGCGCATGGCCCGCGAAAATAAAGTCGAGCGCGTCTTCATCCACTGTTTCACCGACGGCCGCGACACGCCGCCCGAAAGCGGCATGGGCTTCCTGCAGCAGCTCGAGCAAAAAATGCGCGAACTCGGCGTCGGTCGCATCGCGTCAGTGAGCGGCCGCTATTACGCCATGGACCGCGATAATCGCTGGGAGCGCATCGAGCGAGCCTATCGAGCCGTTGTTCACGGCCAATCGGATGTCAGCTTCAGCGATCCAGTCGCCGCCGTCCGCGCCAGCTACGAAAAAGGGGTCACCGATGAATTCATCATCCCGGCCGCAATCACCGAAACCCCCGCGCCCGGCCGCCCGGCCGCGCCGCGCGGCCCTATCCGCGACGACGATGCCGTAATTTTCTTCAATTTCCGCGCCGATCGCGCCCGCCAAATGACGCGCGCCATCGCCGAGCCTGATTTCAAAGAATTCGCCGATCCCGATCGCCCAAAGAATCTGTGCTACGTGGCCATGACGCAATACGAAAAAACGTGGCCCTGGCTGCGCTACGTGCAAGCCCCCGAAAAACTCGAGCATATCCTCGCGCAAATTTTCGGCGAGCTAAATTACAAAAATCTCCGCGTAGCCGAAACCGAAAAATACGCCCACGTAACTTATTTCTTCAACGGCGGTGTGGAAAAACCGTTTCCCGGCGAAGAGCGCATCCTAGTCCCCTCGCCAAAAGTCCCGACTTACGATCTCAAGCCCGAAATGTCCGCCGCGGGAATCACCGACGCGGTCGTTAAAGCCATCGAGAAAGGCGATTTCGACGCCATCATCATGAATTACGCCAACGCCGATATGGTCGGCCACTCCGGCAAACTCGACGCCACAATCAAAGCCGTCGAAACCGTGGACGAATGTCTCGGCCGTCTCTACCAAACGCTCAAGCCCAAAGGCGGCGCCTGGATCATCACCGCCGATCACGGCAACGCCGAAACCATGATCGATCCCAAAACCGGCGGCCCGCACACCTATCACACGACGAATCCGGTTCCGTTCATCCTGGCCACCGAAGACGGCGCCATGCGACTCACCCCGAACGGCTCCCTCCGCGACGTCGCCCCCACCATGCTCGGCATAATCAGCCAACCCGAGCCCATTGAGATGACTGGCCGCGATTTGCGTGCGGCAACAAAGTGAGTCGTGAGCAGACAACACCGTCTCGATGGGTACCTTTTCGGCATGCGATACGTTGAGATCCTTCGGGCCTGCGGGCCCTCAGGATGACAGCGTTTCGTAGGTGCGCGTAAATTAGATGTTGGGTTTCGGGAACTTCGAGAGGCGCGAAAGAACACTGCAAGCCCGTGAAATCATCGTTTGTCTATATCGTGAGCAGTCTCAACCGAACGATCTATATCGGCGTCACCAGCAACATCGAACGCCGCGTCTACGAGCACAAGATGAAATTGGTTCCGGGCTTCACACAAAGGTATAACGTGACGCGCCTAGTTTACCTGGAAGAGTTCGCTGATATTCGCGATGCTATCGCCCGCGAGAAACAGCTCAAAGGCTGGCTACGAAACAGGAAGGTCGCTCTCATTCAAGAGAAAAATCCGAAATGGGATGACCTCGCGGCAAACTGGTTCAAGTCGTCTCAGAAGTAGAGCAAGTAACCATAGCTTTACCAGCGCAAAAAGGCAGACGCTGTCATCCTGAGGGCCCGCAGGCCCGAAGGATCTCAACGTAAGAACATGACACCCAATTCAAATCGTGAGGTTTTTCTTCCGTCGCCGGCGGAGACGAAGCTGCTTATTTGCGTGTGGCATCCATTCGATCTTTGGCGCCCGCCCGCAGCGATGGCCGACGCGGTGCGCGCGCGCTGGCCTGACGTGCGCGTCGTCCATTTGCCCAATTACGATCGCCTCGAAGCGGAGCTTCCTGACACACAAATCTTCGTCGGCTATTCCATCCGTTCGCATCAACTTTCCTGGGCGCGGCAATTGAAATGGATTCACTCGACTGCGGCTGGAGTGGCGCAGCTCACTTATCCGGCCCTGCGCGAAAGCGGCATCCTGGTCACCAATGCCAGCGGCGTTCACAGCATCCCCATCGCCGAGCATGTCATGGGCATGCTCATCAGCCTGGCGCGCCGATTTCCCGACGCGCTCCGCCACCAACAAGAACATCGCTGGGCACAACAGGAAATTTGGGACTCAAAGCCCCGCCCGGGAGAGCTTCATGACGCCGTTCTGCTGCTCATCGGCCTCGGCGCGGTAGGAACAGAAATTGCCAAGAGCGCTCAAGCCTTCGGAATGAAAATTCACGCGATAACGAGTTCGGGCCGCGGCGACACTTCCCTCGCCGCTAAAATCTATCCCGCCACCGAGCTCGAGGCGGCCCTCGCGCAAGCCGACTACATCGTAGTAGCCGCCCCCGAAACCCCAGCCACCCAAAATCTGCTCGGCCCGCGCCAATTCGCCGCGATGAAGCGCACAGCGTTCGTGGTCAATGTAGCCCGAGGCTCGCTGATCGATGAAGCCGCTCTAGCCGCAGCTCTCGAGCAGCGCAAAATCGCCGGCGCCGCCCTCGATGTGGCCGCCGAAGAGCCTCTGCCGCCCGCAAGCCCGCTGTGGCGGCTCGATAATATCCTCATCACTCCGCACTTGGCCGCGGCCAGCGAACACCTGTGGAAACGCCAGACCGATTTGCTGCTCAAGAATCTGGAGCTTTGGTTCGCAGGCAGGGACTTGATAAATCGCGTGGATTTCATCCGCGGTTACTAGTCGTATTGGTTCGCGAACACTTCTTAGGCGGCCGGAGCGATGGCGTACGTGCTTGCAAGCATTAGACGCTGAGATCCTTCGCTTCGCTCAGGATGACAATGTTTCGACTTTTTCCTCAGCGGCTAAAGCCGCGATTATTATGCGGCGCTTGCGGCACGACTGAAGTCGTGCCCTGACAAAAATTCTGCCCGCTCAGGCGAGCTCTTTAGTCTTCGCAGACGCTCTGCAACCGCCCTCGCTGCCAACTCGTTCCGCCTCGCCTCAGTCCCCTACCGAACCCGAAATCGCGGTATATCCCTCGCGCGCGTAAACGACAATCTTCCTCGGCTTCCCCTTCTTATCGTTCACGGTAAGCGGATTCCCCTTGTCATCCAGCACTTCCACTTTCAACTTGTGATACTTCCCATCGTGCGTGGTATTCGACGGCACAAACCCGATCGTATATTGATTCCGCAAGAACGCCGTCACGGTCTGGAAGATGCTGGGCAACTCGCCGTCGAATCGCGGAAACCAAGCGTATCCTCCGGTCATTTTCGCAAAGGTGTTTAACTGATTTTTAGCCTGCAAGTAGGTCATGCTGGTATCGCCATTCGTGCGCACCAACACTTCTTCGGCCGTGCTGACGCAAAATATGGTGACGTCGGTATTTTTCAGGCGCTTCAGAGTCTGATCGAGCGTGTGCTTGCTAAACGTATCGCGGCCGGAGGACATCAGCAGAATTGATTTCTTGCCTTTCACGTCCTGCAAACGGTCGATGGTATCGAGCACCGCGTCAAATGTATTCGCCTCGCTGAACCCGGGGAAAAACAGGCTGGCGATAGCCTCCTGAACTTCCTCTTTGTTCTGCGTGAAATCCACTTCGATATGCTGATTCAGATCGTAGGTAATCAGCGCGACCCAATCATTCTTGTTCAGGTGGCTCAAAAACCCGTAGGACCAATACTTGGCAAACTGCGCGAACCAGCCTCCTCCGATGTTGCTGAACTCCATCAGCATCACGATGGTGATGGGCGCATCCGTCGGCGCAAAATTCGTGATCTGCTGCGGCTCGCCGTTGTCCGTCACGCGAAAATTGTCGCGCTTCAATCCCGTCAGGATGTTTCCGTCCTGATCCGTCACCACGGCATCCACGTTCACCAGGTTCGAGGTGATCGACAGTTGATATTCCGGCTTGTTCTGATCGCCCTGTTGCCCGGCCGGCGGTTTTTGCGGCTGAGCAGGCGGCTGAGGCGGCGGAGCCTGCTGCGCCGGCGGCTTGACCGGACCGTTGTCCTGCTGCTGCGCCCAGGCGATCCACGCATCTGCCGGCACAGCCAGCCCGATCGTAAGAATGGCCAGCGCGGCCGCACGAATCCAGTGATGCTTTTTCATGGTTCCCTCTCCAGCCCCGATTCTCCCCTTGGAGTCTTTGATGCTGCCACGGAGCCTAACGGATGGTCAATTGCTGCGCAGGGCACGCGCCTCCACGATCCCATCGGGCGCGCGATGCCCCGTGCTACGATGAACCGTTCGCGCTCGATCTGCTCGGAAGTCCAATCATTGGGGGGTGGGGATGTTCCGCAATTTTCTCAAGGTAGGAGTCGCGTGCCTTTTCGCGGCAACGCTCGCAGCGCCGGCAACGCTCGCGCAGCAGCAACCTCCGTCGCAGCCCGCCGCTGCGCCAGCTCCGCCATCCACGGACGTCACGCACATCACCGACGAAGCCCTGGTCTGGCTCCAGGATTTGATTCGCATCAATACCAGCAATCCGCCGGGCAACGAGCTGGTCGCCGCGAAATACGTCGGCAGCGTTCTGCAGAAGGAAAACATCCCCTTCGAGATTTTCGAGAGCACTCCGGGGCGCGGCTTTCTGGTCGCGCGTCTTAATGCCGGCCCGTTTCCCGATCCCTCGCGCGCGCTGCTGCTGATGGCACATCTCGATGTCGTCGGCGTGGATAAAGCGAAATGGACCGTCGATCCCTTCGGCGGCGTGATTAAGGACGGCTACATCTATGGCCGCGGCGCCATCGACGATAAAGGCATGCTGGCCGCGAATCTCGCCGTGTTCATCGCGCTCAAGCGCACCGGCGCGCGCCTGAATCGCGACATTATTTTGCTGGCCGAAGGTGACGAAGAAGCCGGCGGCGAGACCGGCATGATTTTCGCCGTGCAAAAGCACTGGGACAAAATCGCCGCGGCTTATGCCATCAACGAAGAAGGCCGCGTGATTCTCGCCAACGGCAAAGTGCAATACGTCGGCATCCAAGCCGGCGAGAAAGTTCCTGTGAACGTCGACGTGATCGCCACCGGCCCCTCGGGACACGGCTCCGTTCCGCGACCTGATAACGCCGTCGTGCATCTCGCCGCCGCCGTTGCAAAAATCGGCGGCTATGAAGCCCCCGTCCAGCTCAACACCATCACTCGCGCCTATTTCGAAGGCCTCGCCAAGATCGTGGACGAAAATACCGGCAAATGGATGCGCGAGCTCGAAGCCCCCGACCGCAAGGACCACGCCGCCCGAATTATTTCACAAAATCAAATTTGGAACTCGATGCTGCGCGACACCATCGCTCCCACAATGCTGCAGGCCGGCATTCGCCAGAACGTCGTGCCCTCCACCGCGCGCGCCGTGCTCAATATCCGCCTGCTTCCCGGCAATTTGCTCGATCCATTGCTCGCGAAACTCACTGAGCTCGTGAACGATCCGCAAGTTCGCTTCGAGCCGCAAACTTCCATCGGCCAGTCCGCTCCTTCTTCGCCGGTCGATTCCGATCTCTTCGCGGAGATCACGCTCACCGCCGCGAAGGAATTTCCCGGCACGACGGTGGTTCCGATGATGTCCACCGGCGCGACCGATTCGCAGCAGCTCCGCCTGCGCAGCGTGAAAGCCTACGGTCTGCTACCGTTCCCGCTCCCCGAAGCCGAAATCCTGCGCATGCACGCCGACGACGAGCGCCTGCCAATCGATTCATTCCGCAAAGGCGTCGCGTTTCTAAATCACATCGTGACCGGCTTCGCCGTTTCCCCGTAACTTTGGGCGATGGTCCATACGGTCTCTGTAGGAACTTCGAGATTTGCCAGGGCACGACTTCAGTCGTGCCGCAAATGCCGCAATATCAATCCGGCTTTAGCCGCTGAGGTTTTGTTTTCCCGGTTCTCGCACACACTCTATAGACCCTTCCGCCGCTCGACTCTTCGTTCGTCCCGCAATCTCTCGCCAACACGAACCGCATCAGCTAACATTTGAAACGCGCAATGTGAGGGATTTGATGTCTCCGATAAACCGCCGAGCAAAAATCGTCTGCACCATCGGCCCGGCCAGCTCCAAACCCGAAATCGCCGATCGCCTGGTCCGCTCAGGAATGGACGTCGCCCGCCTCAATTTCTCTCACGGCACTCCGGCAGAACACGCGCAGCGCGTCGCCGCGATCCGCCGCGCTTCCGGCACTCACGAGAAGCCCATCGCCATCCTCGGCGATCTGCAGGGCCCGAAAATTCGCACTGGCAGGCTTGCGGGCGGCGGCAAGATTACGCTGAACGTCGGGCAGAAATTTGTGATCACTACCGAGAATGTTCTCGGCGATTGCGACGGCGTCAGCACCACTTTCCAACAGCTTCCGCACGTGGTGCACCACGGCGATCGCGTGCTGCTCAGCGACGGCGAAATTGCGCTGCGCGTTCAATCCACGCAAGGCCGCAAAGTGATCACGCGCGTGGAAAATGGCGGCGAACTGGGCGAGCATCAGGGGATCAATCTCCCCGGCATAAAATTGAAGATTCCTTCGCTGACTCCCAAAGATCGCAAAGATCTTCTCGTGGCTCTCGGCCTCGGCGTGAATTACATCGCGCTTAGCTTCGTTCGGTCAGCGCGCGACGTGAAAGCTGCGAAAGCCGCCGTAGCCCGTGCCGGAAAGACCACGCCGGTGATCGCCAAGCTCGAGAAGCCTGAAGCCATCGAAAATCTTGATGAAATTTTGAGCGTTGCCGATGGCGTGATGGTCGCGCGCGGCGATCTCGGCGTGGAAATGAATCCTGAGCAAGTCCCCGTCGTGCAGAAGCAGATCATTTCCCGCGCCCGCAACGCGCTCGTCCCCGTAATCACCGCCACGCAAATGCTCGATTCCATGACGCAAAATCCGCGCCCCACGCGCGCTGAAGCCTCCGACGTCGCCAACGCCATTTTCGATGGCAGCGATGCGCTCATGCTCTCGGGCGAAACCGCCGTCGGCCGCTATCCTATTGAATCCGTCGAGATGATGGACCGGATCATTCGCGTCGCCGAAGCCAGCATCACCGAGCCACTGCGCCCGGCGCGCTTCACCGAGCTGCACATCAACGAGACCATCGCCGAAGCCATCTGCCATGCCGCCGAAGAGCTGCACATGAAAGCCATCGCCGTCTTCACCGAGTCCGGTTCGTCCGCGCGGCTCGTTTCCAAATATCGCCCGCGCGCGCCCATTATCGCTTTCTCGCCAAATCAAGAAACGCGCCGCCGCATCAGCCTCTATTGGGGCGTTCGCCCGCGCTCGATTAATCGCCTGACCGATATGGACGCGCTGGTAACAGCGGCCGAGAAGCGCCTGGTCGAAGAGAAACTAGTTCACAAGGGCGACGTGATCGGAATTATTTCAGGAACGCCTCTAGGCGCCACAGGCACAACAAACATGATGCGCCTGCACCGCATCGGCGAAAAGTAGCGCTGGCATCCCCGCCGGCATCTTACGACTGCAAATCCCAATCAGGGCAGTCGTCGAGAGCGGACTAACGCTGCTAAACCAAGGCGATGAATTCAGTGTTGTGCGCCGTCCGACGTCGCGCCGCGAGTCTACGTCTGAAGTCGTAGGATGCCGGCGGGGACGCCGACGCTACTTTTCACTGCGGCCCCTCAATTCACCCAATTATCCGGGCGCGAAGGCGGCTTATCCTGATGCTCCCGCGTATACACTTCAAATTTCTTCCGCAACCGCTGCCTCTGCCAATCCGAATACTTATTCCGGAAGCCGTAAAAATAAGATCCTCGCCGCAAATAAAGAAACCCCGCCAACATTCCGCCCAAATGGCAAACATGGCTGACGTTGTCCCCGGCGCCCGAACTCAAACTAAAATAAAATTCCAGCGCCGCCATGATCATCACGTAAACCTTCATCGGCAAAGAAATCGGAAACGGAATCAGCCACACCGGCTGATCGGGAAACACAATCGCCGCCGCCAGCAGCACGCCATAAATCGCGCCTGAAGCTCCGATCGTGGGTATCGCCGCAGTTCCCACTCCATGCGGATCGAGAATCGTCTTCACGATCACTTCCACCACTCCCGCGCCCACCCCGCACGTGAAGTAATAAGCGTAAAACTTCCGCGTCCCCCACGCCCGTTCCAAATCCTTGCCGAACATCCACAAAAACAGCATATTCAAAAGGATGTGCCAGATGCCGCCATGCAGAAAAAGATAGGTAAAAAGCTGCCAGACAAATCCCAAATGCGTAACCGCAGCCGGCATCAACCCAAGGTAATTGTTGACCTTGTGATACGCGTCGGCCCCGAGAAACATCCCCACCAGCGTCTGCCCCAGAAACACCACGGCACACGCAATAATCAGCGTCTTGATCCCTCGGGGAAACATACCGCGCAGGTTAAATCGCGGACCGTAATTGCGGAAACCACCCATCGCTCAACTCAAGTCTATCGGCCCAAACCGCCAACTGTCAAAGCACGGTGTGTGTAGCGCCGGCCTTTTAGGTCGGCATCCGTCATCTACCGTGCTGCTGGATCTTCCATCCGAGCTTTTTAGCTAACTTTCGCACATAGCGCTTTTCGTTCCTTGCCTCCATCGCAAGATCTCGTGGAAAACGTTTGCGGGGCTCGTCCACAGTTTCGCAATCGACAATCTTGACCCGCAATTCATCCCCGACGCGGAGCCGGAAACTCGTCCATTCCGCGTGTTCGTCTTGCGGCATCAACAACCCACCGACGCGTGCGCGCATGTCGTGCCGATTGCGAACCGGGGCATAGAACATCGTGGTAGTCAAAACTCCATCATTGCCGATACCTGCGAGGCACAGCTTCTTGCCGTTGAGGAACACTTTGAATGCGCGCATTCCACGCGCCCCCTAATTCAACTTCTTCCTCGCGCTAATAAACAACGACGCCGCCAGCAACAAAAACATAATCACTCCCACCGCCGACGACGCGCTAAATCCCGGAAAATGATTCGGCCCAATCGCAAACAATTTCGGATTCCACGGCAATCGCAGCGCCACCAACAACCAATGCGGCACATGCGCGCTCAAATCCGGATCCTGAAATAAATTAATCACGATAGCCAATAATCCAAACACCCCTCCCGCAGCTATCAATCCGCTGGCATAAAGCGCCCCAGGGCTAGCCTCGCTGTCCCCCGTTTTCTCTTTAGCGCTAGCCTCAATGGCCCAACGCACCAATCCCCCAGCAAACATCGCCGCCGTAGTCCCAATCGATAAATAAGATCCCACCGCAAACGCCAGCGACCTCACTCCCAAAATCTCCACAGCCACCACCAGCGCCACGCCCATAAACACCAGCCGCCAAGGCAGCCGTTGATTCAAAATCCCATTAATCACCGTAGCCATCAAACGCGCCTGCGGCGCCGGCGCCTTATCGCTACCAATTCCCTGCGCCCACTGCACTTCAATCTGCTTCGAATCGCGATCGTACAAATATTCGCCGTCGGGAATTTCATGCGACCCGAGCGAATTGATCAAAATGTAGTCCTTCCCCTGATACGTAAACGAATTCCTCTCCACCTGCACTCCGGTAGGCAGCGATGAAATATTCAGCGGCATCCGCTGCGGCAAATATCTCTCCAGCCCCGTATTCATCAAATTCAAAGTCCCGCCAATCGCGACGGTCGAAACCGTCACGCCGATCAGCAACCCAAGCTGCTGCCGCCACGGCGTAGAACCCACTAGATAACCGGTCTTCAAATCCTGCGAAGTCGCTCCGGCAATCGCCGCCGCAATACAAACCACCCCGCCTATGGTCAAAGCCAGCACCGCATAATTCGGCGCCGTCCACCCGGCAAAAAAGAAAATCCCGCACGTAGCCATCAAAGTCGCAATGCTCATCCCGCTCACCGGATTCGACGAATTTCCCAAAAGCCCGCTAATCCGCGACGCCACAGTCACAAACAAAAATCCAAACACCACCACAAATATCCCCGCAAATAGATTCTGATACCAGGTCGTGTCCGCCCCCTGCATCGGATGAAACGTCAGCAGCACCCACATCATCGCGATAATCACAATCGATCCCAGCACCACCATGCGCATCGAAATATCATCGTCAATCCGGCTAGGCGCCGCCACCGACGCGCCTCCCTGCGACCGCATATCCTTGAATCCCGACCGCAGCGCAGAAATAATCGTAGGCATCGTGCGCATCAAGGTGATCAATCCCGCCGCCGCCACCGCTCCCGCTCCCATGGGCCGGATGTAGGCGCGCCACAAATCATCCGGCGTCATCAATGGAATCGGGATCGTCGACGGATAAATCGCCGTATTCCCCGAAAGCTGCCCGAAAAATTTAATCGCCGGCATGATCAGAAGCCACGACACCACGCCGCCGGCAAACAAAATCCCCGAAACTTTCGGCCCGATGATGTAACCCACTCCCAAATATTCGCTCGTAATCGCCATCCGGAACGACGCCCCCGGCAACCATCCCGGCCGGTTCTCCGGCTGCGAATTCCACATCTGAAAAGTGTTCATGCACACCGTATACACGCCGCCCAATCCCAATCCCCAAAACACGCGCCCAGCGAACGATCCGCCGCGCTCCCCCGCCACCAAAACATCCGCGCAAGCCGTCCCCTCAGGAAACGTGAGATTCCCGTGCTCTTTCACAATCAATTGCCGCCGCAGCGGAATCATGAACAGCACGCCCAACCATCCGCCCAAAAGCGCCAAAGGAAAAATCCGCCAGAATGTAAACTCCGACCCAAATCCCAAAAAAATCAAAGCCGGCAAAGTAAACATCACCCCGGCAGCCAGCGATTCCCCCGCCGACCCGGTAGTCTGCACAATATTATTTTCAAGGATGGTAGCCCGGCCAAACGCCCGCAAAATGCTGACCGACAGCACCGCAATAGGAATCGAAGCCGATACGGTCAATCCCGCCCGCAACCCCACGTAAACCGACACCGCCCCAAACACAATCCCGAAAAACGCCCCCAACAAAATCGCGCGTATGGTGAACTCCGCCAAACTCTCAGACGAATCCACATAAGGCCGAAACTCCCCCGGCGGCGCAGTAGAACTCCACGGCTTAGACCCCAAATCTCACCTCCGCGCGCGCCCAACACCAAGCCTCGCGCAAAATTGGCCCACAAACCCGGCGAACTTAGCATCAGACCGCACCCGACACAAGCCGCATTCTGAGGTACCGCCGACGTCCTCGCCGGCATCTGACGGCCGACGCGCACGCCACGTCCCAATCCCAACCGCGGCGCAACCAACGCGTCCCAGTAGGGGAGGGTCTTCAGACCCTCCCGCAGTTCGGCCCCGCTTTTCGGCCTCGTCTTTCGGCCCGCCTTATGCCCCCGCCTTTCCTCCCCTAAGTAATCTCCGTCCCAACTCTGGCCGCCAAATTGCTCCCGTCCACTTCGCCCGACCAGCGCTCATCAGCGAATCCCGATTGACAACCCCCGCCCCTCGATATAGCTTTACCAACACTTCCCCGCTCGGGAACTTACCCTGTTAACAAATAGGGCGAATCTCCAAGCGGGCGACACTCTCAGGAGCTCAAATCTCGATCGACGCATCCCGCTCCCACAGGACGGAGTCCCGATGAAACTCAGCCGCCACATCCCGTTCCTTCTCGTCGCGACCATCGTCGCCACAATCCTCACTTTCTCCAGCGGCTCGCGCGCCAAAGACGATTGGCTACCCATCGATCCCGCCGATCTCGCCCTAAAAGACAATCCGCTAAGCCCCGGCGCCCACGCCATGATCCTCTACCGCGAAAACTCCATCGACGCCAAGAGCTCCTCCGAAACCGAATACCGCCGCATCAAGATCTTCACCGAGGAAGGCAAGAAGTGGGGTGACGTTGAGATTCCCTTCCTCAAGAGCCAATCCGACATCAAAGATGTCCGCGCCCGGACCATTCGCCCCGACGGAACCGTCGTCAATTTTGCAGGCGACGTATTCGAAAAAGAGATCGTCAAAACCGGCGGAATCAAATATCTGGCGAAGACTTTCAGCCTTCCCGAAGTCCAGCCCGGCTGCATCATCGAATACAAATACCGCCAGCAATTTGACAGCGATTACTACTGGAGTTTTGAGTGGGAAGTTCAAGGCGATCTCTTCTCCCGCCTCGCCAGGTTCTCCATCGTTCCCGTGGATACACCCGGCGCTCCGGCCCTCTATTGGCGTCAATACCTCATCCCGCCGGACGCCAAGCCCGCCAGGCAAAAAGACGGCTCCATCGCTATGGAGATCCACAATCTCCGCGGAATCGAAGAGGAAGATTTCATGCCGCCGGAAAGATTCCTCCGCGCCCGCGTCGCCTTCTTCTATCGCAGCCAGGACGACCCGCAAAACGAAACCCCTGATCAATTCTGGAAGCGCATCTCCAAGGCCTGGGAAGAAAAAATGGAGAAATTCATAGACAAAAAGAGCGCACTACAGGGGGTCGTCTCCCAGACCATCGCGGCCAGCGATTCTCCCGACGCCAAGCTGCAAAAGCTCTACGCCCGCGTTCTGCAGATTCGCAACACCTCGTTCGACGATCCGCAGACGGCAAAAGAAGAGAAGCGCGAGAAGTTGAAGCCGAACAACAATGTCGACGACGTGCTGAAACGCGGCTACGGCACCGGCACGGAAATCAACTATCTGATGGTCGGCCTGGCTCGCGCCGCGGGCTTCGAATCCTCGATGGCCTACGTGGCTCCGCGCAATAGCAACGGCTTCTCTCCCAACATGCAGGATTCCGATCAGCTCTCTGCGAACGTTGTCTGGGTCCGCTCCGGCAACCAGGATATTTACATCGATCCAGGCTCAAAGTACTTCGCCTACGCGCTCTTGCCCTGGTATGAGACCGGCGTTCAAGGCCTGCGCCTCGAAAAACAGGGTGGCACGAACATCAACATTCCTCTGGATCCGCCCTCGGACGCCGTCCGCGAGCGCCATGCCGACGTGCGCATCGAGGAAGACGGCACTCTCTCGGGCAAGCTCGAGCTCACTTACCTCCGCCAGTGGGGCTGTGGACTGCGTTATGACGATCGAGAGGAGGACGAGGCCGGTAAGAAAAAAATCATCATCGACGAGGTGAAAAGCTGGCTTCCATCCAGCGCCACTTTCGACATCACCAGCATGACCGGCTGGGACAAACTCGACGATCCTATCCATATCGAAGGCACTTTGCGCATTCCCGGCTTCGCCACCAGCGCTGGCCATCGCGTCCTGGTTCCCCTGACGTTCTTTCAAGCCGCCTATGCCGCTTCCTTTCAGCATGAAAACCGCTCGAACGCCGTCTACTTTCATTTTCCGGCTATCGAAAAAGACTCCCTCTCCGTCCATTTTCCCGGCGGTTACAAAATCGAAACGCTCCCTTCACCCACTCATCTGACTCCGGGCGCGGCCTTCGAATACTCCGTGGCTACCACTCAAGACGGCGAAGTCGTGAAAGTCGAGCGCCAATTGACAATCGGCGGCGGAATCATGTTCCCGGTGACCAATTATCGGGTGTTTCGCTCATTCTTCAACACGGTGAAAACTGACGATGACGGCCAAATTGTTCTCCAGCTCGCGCAAGCCGCCAAAGGCAATTAGCCTCTGCGCGCTCGGCGCGCTGATCGTTCTCGCTTGTGTGGTTCCGCACCTCGACGCGGACTCTGTCCCCGACTGGGTGCGCGCTGCCGCCCGCGAGACTCTGCCCCCGTTGGTGAAGGACCCCATGGCCGCCGTCCTCCTCGACGAACAGATCACCACCGTGCGCGACTCCGGCGAAATCGATACCACCACGCGCCGCGTCGCCAAAATCCTCCGCCCGGAAGGCCGCGAACGCTACGGCCACGTCGTCGTCGACTTCGACAAGGACACGAAACTTTCCTCCCTTAAGGGCTGGACTCTCCCGGTCTCGGGCAAGGAATTCGAAGTCAAAGATAAAGACGCCGCCGAAACCAGCCTTTTCAACGATGTTCTCTACAGCGATGAGCGCGCCAAGATTCTCGCGATTCCCGCCGCCACTCCAGGCAATGTCATTGCCTACGAATATTCCCAAAAGCAGCGCCCGTACCTTCTCGATGATGTTTGGGATTTTCAACAGACCATTCCCGTCCGGCGCACTCGCTTCACTCTGCAGCTTCCCCCGGGATGGGTGATGAAAACCCATTGGGTCAATCACGCCGAAGTCACCGAACAGAAGACCGGCGAGAATTCCTATACCTGGGAAATCGAAAATGTTCCCACCATTGAATTCGAACCGGAAATGCCGCCCTGGCAGGTGATCGCGGGCCGCATGGACGTGAAGTATTTCCCATCCGGCACCAGCCTTGCCGCCAAGACCAGCGGTTCCTGGAAAGATATCGGGCTTTGGTACTCCGGCTTGGTCACCGCCAGCCGCCAATCCAATCCGGACATAAAACAAAAAGTTTCCGAGCTCACCGCCAAATCACCGGCTACGCTCGACAAAATCAAAGCCCTTACCGATTTCATGCAGCGCCAGATTCGCTACGTCGCGATCGAAATCGGCATCGGCGGGCACCAACCCCATCCGGCCTCCACCGTTTTTCAATACAAGTACGGAGATTGCAAAGATAAAGCCACGCTGCTGAGCTCCATGCTCCACGAAATCGGCGTCGAGTCCTACTACGTGGTCGCTCAAGTCGATCGCGGCATCATTCGTCCGGAATTCCCTTCCCTCGGCTACTTCAATCACATGATTCTGGCCATCCAACTTCCTGACAGCGTTGACAGCAGAAATCTCTACGCCATCGTCAAACACCCAACTCTGGGCCGCTTGCTCATCTTCGATCCCACCGACGAATATACTTCTCTCGGATATCTGCCGCCCTACGAGCAGGAAAATTACGGCCTGCTCGTCACTCCCGACGGCGGCGAATTGATCTCTCTTCCGCTTTTGCCTCCCGCAACCAACCGCCTCATGCGCTCCGGAAAATTGACGCTTTCGCCTGCAGGAGATCTCATCGGCGATATCAACGAAGTTCGCTGGGGTGGCCCGGCCGTTTATTGGCGCGCCCAATTGCTCGGCGTGCCTCCTGCCGATCGCTCCAAAATCATCGAGGATTTCCTCGGAAGCCATCTCAATAATTTCCATCTGACCTCCGCGACGGTCGGCAATCTCGAGCAGTACGATCAAAATCTGGTGGTGCACTACAAATTCGTCGTCGATAGCTATGCCAAGACAGCCGGAAACCTGCTGCTGCTCCGCCCCCGCGTCCTCGGCAGCAAAGGCCCGGAATGGGACCTCAGCATAGACCGCAAATACCCCGTCGAGTTCGACGAAGCCACCGTCCAAACTGACGATTACGAAATCTCCCTCCCACAAGGCTACGTCGCCGACGATATTCCTACTCCGGTAGACGTAAAATCCGACTACGGCTCCTATCGCAGCAAAATCGAGCTAACCGGCTCCACGCTCCACTACCAGCGCGTCTACGAGATCAACAAAGTCTTCGTCCCCACCCAAAAACTTCCGGATGTCCGCGACTTCTTCAAACAAGTAGCCACAGACGAGCGCGCCAGCGCCGTCCTACGCAAATCCCCATAGCGCCGCGTCCTCGCGTTCGGGAGAGAATCGGGCATACCCGTTCGGTGGAAGCGCCTTCGTCATCAGAGCAGTTTGGTGGGAGCCCCCGTGCTTCAGCAGGGGGAAGCTGGACTTCACAGGTTGCGGAAAAAGTCGAAACGCTGTCATCCTGAGTCCGCCGAGGCGGAAGAAGGATCTCAGCGTCCAATGTTTGCGACCACTTACGCCAACTCATTGCGTCGATATTCGTCGGCTCGTCGTCGAATTGGATTTTTTCCGCGACCTCTTTAGCCGCTGAGGTTTTGTTTCTCCGCCACTCACACAAACTCCTCAGACGAAGGCGAAGCTCGAAGGGCGAGCAAACTTGGACCGCCGAGGCAGAATTCCCCTGCGAGAAGGGCGTCACGCTTCGCAAATTAAGGATCTAACGACCCTGCGCTTAGGGCGTAGTCTGAACGGGCGCCGCCGGTGAATTCGCATCCGTGGCCGGCGCCGCTTCGACGTTGTTCACGAGCGTCATGCCCGCTGAGTCGTTGTCGAGATTTGCGCCCGAATCAGGATAGGCATACGAATCAGGAGAATAGTCGTTGTAGGTCGAGTCCCCATACCCGTAGGGCGATCCATAAGGCGCGTACACGTCAGGCGGATAGTAATCGTAACTGGGCCAGCCCCAATACGGGTCATACCAGTAAGGAGGAGCCCACAAGCCGCCCCAGCCCCACCACGGATTCCAAAGCCACGGATCCCAGCCCCAACCAAATCCCAGGCCCCAGCCGAATCCGCCCCAGCCAAAGCCAAAGCCGCAGCCCCAGCATCCGCCGCCGAATCCGAATCCACGCCCGCGGAAACCGAAGCCCCGGTCACCAAAACCAAATCCACGCCCGCCAGAGCCGAGCCCCCACCCGGCGGAACCGAATCCACTCGCACCGCGTCCCGCTCCGAAGCGATTCCCGAGAAGAGAGACGGAACCGAACCGCGAACTCGAAGAAGGCGATGTCCCGAAGCGGCCGCCAAGAGTCGTGCCGCCGAATCGCGATCCGCCGAACGAGGAAGCACCGGATCCTGATCGGCCCAACGCCGACCCGCCGAAGCGATTGCCCTCAAAATTCGACATCGCTCGCGAAGGCGAAATCGCCGAGGACCGCGTGCCGATCGACCCGCGGCTGAACGAATTCATGCGCGCGTTGCCGGCCCCAGCCGAGCGACCCAGCCCGCTCGCAGAACCGAGCGATCGAAAACTCCCCGAGCCTCCCGCGGCCGCGCTGCGCCCGCCGCCGAATGAATTCCACGATCCATTCGCTGTGCCAGCTCCCCGCGCAGATCCAGCTCCGGACGATCCCCCGAAATTTCTACCTGCGAAGGACTGCGATGCGCCGCCCGCGCGATTCCCGAACGAATGCCATTGGCCGTCCGCCGCTCCATAATTCCGCGCGCCGGACGTGGGCGAAACTCGACCCCTTCCTCCGTTCATTCCATTGAAGCCGTTGGAACGCGACCCGCCGTTTCCGAACGAGCCGCTCGGCCGCGAAGCGAATCCACGCGAGCCGCCGCCCGCTCCGCCGGAAGACCCGCCGCGAAAACTAGGCGCCCCTGATCGTCCGCCTCCAAATGAGCGTCCCCCGCCAAACGAGCGACCACCGCCCGAGCCGCCGCGGAATCCCCCGCCGCCGTGGTAACTCCCACCGCCGCGGGAGCTACCGCCTCCGTGAAATCCGCCGCCACCACCGCCGTGGAATCCTCCACCGCCGCCACCGCCATGCGAGCCGCCGCCACCGCCGCCGTGGCCTCCGCCATGCTGCGCGAACGCAGGCGCTGGCGCAAAAATGAACAGTAAAGTTGCTGCAGAAAGGATGGAAATATTGCGGAAGGAAAGTTTGCTCATCGCAGCCTCCTAATGGCTCGGTGGCGCGAGACGCCGGATCGTCCCACTCGTCGTAAGCACTCTACCTCATTAGACGCTCAATGCAATCCCAGAGTTGCGCTTCCTTCGCGGCCCCACCTCTCCGGCGTCATCTCGCCCGCATAGTTCTGCGCGGGCGCTGTGCCGATCCTCATCTAGGAATCGCTTGAACTTAATGAGACTTTAGGCTTTAAAAGGGGTCGAGACAGGCTTCAAATGGAAAAAGTCAGAGAGGAATTCAAAAGCAAACATCAAAATGGCGCCTGGATCGTGTAGGTCCTTGCTCCACTCCGCCCCATCGTTTCTGAACGCGCACGACAGCGGAGTCTGAAGTTCGGGCCTACACGAGCCGGCACAGGTGGCGGCTTTCGCCGCGAGTGAAAAGACCTTTTCGCGCTACTTATTTTGCTCGCAGCTCTCGCTGACCATCTTCAGGTTTGTAACCCGCAGGCGATTCTGCGGCGCAGTCTCGCCGGCAGCTTTATTCTCGTCCTTTGATTTTTGCGGAATTGTGCCGCTGATCGTAACGGTATGGCCAACGTGCGGGCCGAGTTGCACCGTCTTGCTGCGCAGATTCCAGAGCTTGCCGTTCTCATCAGTCAGCGTGTAGCTATTTGCGCCGGAGCCTTTTTGTAGGCAGCCCGTGACCATCTGCGTCGAGTCGCTGGCATTGTCCTGCGCATGGGTGATGGCGGGTGACGCCACCAGACTTATCATTGCCATCGCCACAACTCCCATCGCTAGCTTCATCTCCATCACTTTCCTCCCTTCGCCAGTCCTTCGCGAAGCGCGGTGCGCGCTGCCGCAAGCCGCCGGCCTCTTAGCCTTCCGCCGCAGATTGAACCGATTCGCGGCGCGTAGCTATCGGGATGTTTCTGTATGCCCGCGCGAATGTCCCGGTAAGCGGCGAAAGCCGCGCCGCTACGAGGCAGGAACCAGACGTTCACAAACCGGCCCTCGATAATTTCATTTCTAGCTGCCTAACGTCCTAGAACTCTTAGCAGCTAGAACCTCCTACCTTGTAACCCTCACTCTCGTACCCAGCATCGTGTAAAAAATTCAGGCGCATGCCTTAAGCCGTCTTCTTGAGTTTTCCCGCCATTCTTGCTCGTAAGTCTCCTGTATCCAAGCAATTCCGAAAGATTTTCCACAGACGCACGAAATTGGCGCGCAGTGTGCATCTTCGCTGGCGTGGACGCGATACCCAGAGAGCGTGCTCTTGCGGTTTTCAACTCCCAGCCCTCCTATTCCACTACACGTCCGAGCGTTCCGGCTGCACGAGCCTCGCAGCTCACCGCGTTCCCGAGCGGCAGGCATAGTCAATAGCTCCAACGACGAGCGCGCTGTTCGCAGCGAATACGCTCGTTAGCCCGCCCATTTCATTGGAGGTGAACGATGGAAGCAATGCGCGTGCTGGTAGCTGATGACCACGAAGTTGTCAGAAGGGGCCTCTGTTCGTTAATCGAAGGCCAGCCGGGTTGGAAGGTCGCCGCGGAAGCGGCCGATGGCCGCGAAGCCGTGGAAAAAACGCGGGCATTGAAGCCGGATTTGACGGTGATGGATATCAGTATGCCGTCGATGAACGGTCTCGAGGCCACACGCCAGATCATGAAGGATTGCCCCGATGCGAAAGTCCTGGTCTTGACCGTGCACGAATCGGATCCCTTGATTCGCGAAGTGCTGGATGCGGGCGCGCGTGGTTACATTCTAAAAACGGATGCAACCCGCGATCTCCTCATCGCCCTCGAGGCGCTGCGCCGCAACAAAACATTCTTCACCGCAAAAGTCGCGCAGACCGTTCTCGACGGCTATTTGAAGCGCGACTTCGAGCCCGCCGAAGTGAATACGCGGCGCGGCCGTCTGACGCCGCGCCAGCGCGAGATCGTGCAGCTCCTCGCCGAAGGAAAAAGCAGCAAGGAAGTGGCGGTAGCGCTCGGGATCAGCGTGAAAACCGCTGAGACTCATCGCGCCAACATCATGCGCCGGCTCGACTGCCATTCCGTCAGCGAGCTGGTCCGTTACGCCATTCGAAATCACATCATCGAAGCTTGACGCCGCGGCAGCACAGGGCCCCGAAGTGTCGAAAAAGCCGCATGCAGTGGGACAAGTGTCTTGACCCGATTGCCCTGGGCTCTGTTTCGATCTACCGGGCAATTCATTGCTCCATAAGGGTTTCCGGGTATTTCCTCGCGGGCCATGTTGCGGTTACCTAGTGTGCGAAAAGCATCGGGCTCAATTCTAAGCCGGGCGCTCGCTTCGGGCTTCGTGCCCAGCGTGCGACGCCGGAAACGAGGTGCAAAATGAGCGACGCGGCGACTTGCTGGTCGAATTTCCGAAATACAAATCTGCACGACTCTTCGATGTCGGGCAGCCTCAGGCGGCGGGGGCGGCCGCAGGGATCCTCGGCAGCGCCCGCGAACGACAAAGCGGGAATCGAATTCGATAGCCTGGTAAAGCACTGCAACCAGCGCGTCTATCGCCTCGCCTTGCGCGTCACCAGGAACCACCAGGATGCCGAAGATGCGCGCCAGGAGACGTTTTTAAAAGCCTACCGCCACTTGGACCAATTCGAGGGCCGCTCGCGCTTCACCACCTGGATTTCGCGCATCGCCATCAACGAGGGCCTGATGAACCTGCGCAAGCGCAACGACAGCCGCCGCGTGCCCTTGGACGAGATCGCCGAAACCGCCGTCGAGAGCGACACTCTCCTGCAAATACGCCGCCCGGCGGAAAATCCCGAGACGAGCTTCACGCGCCGCCAGTTGCGCGGCGCGCTCAATGCCGCGATCGCCAGCCTTCGCCCACTCTATCGCGAAGTTTTCGTTTTGCGCACCGTCGAAGAGCTTTCCACGTCCGAGACGGCGAAGGCCCTAGGCTTAACGGTGAGCACGGTAAAAACGCGTCTCCGCCGCGCTCGCATGGAGCTGCGCGCCTATCTAGAATCCTGCGGCGAAATCGTTCAATCCGCAGGCACGCTAGCAGCCGCAGAAAGCTCAGAAGTATCCTCGGCAGCCTAAGCGCGCGATTTGCGGCAGCGCCAAGGAATCCCGTCGCGAAGCGCCGCGTCAAGCGGCGGGATTCCCCGCATCGTGCAGGGGCGGGCCTGTCTTGTAGTCCCGCCCGCTGTTCGGCCCCGCCTTTCGTCCTCGCCGTCGCCTTGGCCGTCGTCGTTGGCGTTGTAGGGGAGGCCTTCGCCCTCCCGCGACTCCTTGCCCTGAGGAACGAAGGGCCGCCTTCGGCGTCCCCACGCGCGAACCCTGCGCGGCCTTTGATTTTTCTTCGCTCTCGAACTCGCTTTAACCGAAACAAGGGTTCAATTAAACTTCCCGTAAGCTGAACAAAACAAACGACGGATTTTTTTCTAACCGAAACAAAATTCAAATGCCCGCGGATGCGTCTTGCTCGCCGTTTTGGCTAGGAAGCGCCGGTGATTTTGGAAGAAAGATCCAAGACGCACCGCAGAGACGCCGAGGGCGCACAGTAAGGGCCGGTCCGCCGCGGCGGAGGCCCGGTGTACGGTTGGGTTTTTCCGGACAGGCCAAACCTAAACTCACGGCCAACCCTGTGGCGTCGATTGCTGTGCAATCGCAGAGCGATTGACTGCTTCGCAATCGCGCACCAATTGTCCCGCCCCCCTACTGATTTCGATCAAAAAAAGGCGTGATTTGTATCGATTAGAGCTGGCCTCCTTCCTTTATTTTGTTACGGTTACGGCGATTTCTAATAATTTCGTGTATCGATTAGATTTTTCTTCGCCTTTCATCGACTTCTTGGCGACGGGAAGTCAAAACCCACGGCCAACCCAGGGGCGTGGTGAACCCGCCCCCCTACGATTGTTTGAGGTCCGCGATGGATTTGTGCAAGTAGGTTAGCTCGCGTTCGCCGGATGCCGGCGGGGACGCCAGCGCTACTTGAAATGCTGCCGCTGCCAGCATTTTTGCCGGGAATCTTCATTTGCTCCTCTAAATGATTTGGCGCGGAGACTTTATTACTCGCTGGGCTGAATCATCAGCCCAGACCCGTCCCCGCACCCGGGCGGACTCAGGGCAAGCGGGCAGCTTAGGTGGGCCGCCCTCGCGCCGGAACTGCGAGTAACTGCGTGACAATTGTCAGATTATATTTAGGACGAGTCAATGGTACGGATGGGCTAGGACTTAAGCTCGACGTGGATACGTCAAAGGCGTGGCTGAAATCCCACCCTCACAAAGCGAAGCTGGGACACTCGGAACTTCAAAACTCTGGGAAAGGGTGAGCCACTCGCCGGTGTGCACGACTCTTAGTTTTTTCTGGCTTCCCGTGATACTTTCCTATTAGGAGTTACTCATATGGCCGATGAGATAAAAGCGGGAGATGTTGTCGTTCTTAAATCTGGCGGTCCAGAAATGACCGTGAGTTTCGTCGAAAATCCGGGCGGCGGCAACGTGGCAGCTTGTGCGTGGTTTGATGACAAACGCAAACAGCAGTCGGCACGCTTTCCGCTCACTTCTCTACAAAAGATCCCTAAATAGCAGCAACGCCGATGGTACTGAGGAGATTCTCCTATCGCGGCCGAAAACGTTCCAGCTCCCTTGCCCGATCCTCTCCCAAACATTCCTTCAAGAGCTCAGAGGGGGCGGCCCAAATTTTTTCAGCATTGAGTAAACCGCTTGCTGCGAGGCGCAAGCATTCGCCGCGAGTGAGCGAAATGGCCAGGTCTAATAACCCAACTGCGTTGGAAGGGAGACCTACTTCCAATTGTTTGAGCAGGACATCGAGCTCCGCATGCGGGTTCTTATCAAGCAGCAACACAGCCAAAATGCTCGACGCAGACTGTAAATGGAAGCGTGTAAGATCCGCGAATCTCCGGACGTCACCGTATTCAATGCGTCCAAAAAACGGGGTAGTCGAGAACTCAGATTCGATTCGTTCAAGGCTTACACCGGAAATCCAGTCGAACAAAATGGACGCCCGCTTGCAGCGGGCATAGAATTCTGTTTCGCTTTGGGCGTATTTCTGTAGGATCCTCACGACATCAGAACCAATTCGCTGGGCCGCTTGGGTCACTCGGATCGACTCGCTGCTACCTCTCTTTGCAGGCGTATAGCCCATCTCTTCAGCCGGAAGGCCCTGCATCAAGGCCATTAGATTTGTCGCACTTATTAGTTGTTCGGGGGCGCTCTTTATGATTTCGATGAGCCGCATGGCCGAGTCAAACGCAAGAGAAGACCTGCCGCAAGCTCTGCCGAGCAAGCTCAGAGACATGTTGTCTGCTACTACCTCGATCAGATCCAGGCGGATCATGCGAGTGACCACCTCTTCTAGCTCGTGCTGCATTCGCTCGCGCCACTGTGCGTCGCGCCGTATCTCCAAGTAGCCAGCGTATGTATTGAAAAGGAGCGTCGACGCGCTTGCCCGGGGAATCTTCTCAACCTGCGCAAGAAGACGTACAAGCCAAGTTTCCAGATGCGAGGGGTCAAACGAAGATTGAAGTCGCTCTAGGTTTCCCTGAACATATTTTCTAAACAGGACCACCCTTTCGGTGGAAGTCTCTGCGTAGATGATTGATTTGCCCTTCTCGTTGAAGCCCAAGCGACCGGCACGGCCTGCCATGTTCTTGTATTCCGCAACGGTGAAAGATCTCCGATCTTCGCCCAGAAATTCATTTTCGGCGAGAATCACGGTGGAAGCCGGAGTGTTTATACCCGCCGCCACAGTTGTCGTCGCTGCCAGCACCCGCAAGGGGCTCTGTGGATCGCGGAACGCGCGTTCAACCACGATTCGTTCTTCGCGGGTGAGGTTGGAGTTGTGAAAGGCGGTTCCACCTTGCAGGCACCGACGCAGAGAAGCCGAAGCGCTAGAGAGGTCGCCTTGTGGTAGTTGATTGAGTGCATCCGTCGCGGGCGGGAGTCCAAGGTCTCGAGCCAGGTAATTCGCGCAACCTTGCGCAGGGCCCCGCGCGTTCCTAAAAATGATGATTTTCTCGCCTGCTGACACCAGTTTGCCGACAAGTGGAACGATGAGGTCTTGCGCGCTGGGATCGTTCCCGCGAACTTGCACTTCGTAGGCATTCAGGAGTTGCTCGATTCCTTCGTTTCCGTCCTCGTCCAAGAATTGATACGTACCACTGCGATCGAGGACGCCTTCGACCAGCGGCACAGGGCGCTCGGTATGGAACATCAGTTCGGACCTCAACCATTGATTAAAGCTATTTGCGTCGCCGATGACGGCAGAGAGGGCAATGAGCTGCGGCGCTATGCCTCTTTCCTTCGCAGCCAGTACAAATGTGAGGAGCAGTTCAACGTTAATTCCGCGGGTCGGGTCAGTAATGAATTGCGCCTCATCAATAACGATGAGTCCCATTTGGCTGAGGGTGAACGGACTGCCCACGATGAGCTGCAAAAACATCTCGTAGGTCAGCAACGCCAGGTCGTATTTGCCCTTAAGGAGCGCGCTGACTTGGTCGTTGTAATCACCTGAGCATCGAATTACGCGCATGCCGACCTTGTCGCCGTAAAGACTAGAGAATTGGTCGAATTTTTCGTTCACCAATGCCTTGTACGGCAGTAGGAAGACCGCCTTCCGCCCGTCGATAATCGCCTTTGCGGCACCTATTTCGCCGATAAACGTCTTTCCTGCACTCGTCGGGGCGATGACGAGAAGCGACTTTCCATCGGCAATGCCGTGACGGTTGATCGCCTCGAGCTGGAGACGATTAAGACCATTTGGGTAACGGAGAGCCCACGCCTCAGTTATCTCGGTGGGCAGGCCAAGCCGGACTAAGTCCCTGATATCGCTAGTGACAGCGGCTCGCTGGAACTCTGGAAATGCCGCGTAGAAGAGCTTCCCGGGTTTCAGTTTTGGCAGGTTTAGCCCACCCTTGACGGTTCCAAGTAGCACTGGTGTTTGCGTAACTCCCAGGCGAGCCGCTTCTGCCTGAACCGTTCTCATGACGTCGCTGGCACACGCGAGCAGGTCGAGCGAAGATTCCGCTCCGAGAAGCAAGTCCAAAAGCGCCTTTGTGAGAATGCCGTGCCGTGACGATGGGATTTCGTACGCGACTTGGTCGACGCCGGATGCGGCAAGCAGGATGCGTCCCTCTCCCACCAATGCTTCTAGCGGGGCCGTCGGATCACGCGGAATTGGGCTGTCTTCCAATACTTTGGCCGGAGCTCCGCCACTAAAGCAGCAATCGAGGACGCACAGAACCGCCCGTGCACTCGTTGATTTGAATAGATCACCCAGTTCGTCCATGCCGATGGTGGTGTTCGCGAGATCCGACAGCCTCGTATCAAATACGGCTAGCCGATGGTCGTGCGAGCCATGCCCCGAGAACGAGAAAATCACGACATCATCACTCGTCGCATCTCCCAGCGTGTCCTGCAGGGCTCGACGGATATTTGCGACCGTAGCTTGATCGTCGATCAGAAGAGTGGGGCTCACATCTGACAGGGTGTCAGAAAACAGAGCGTGAAGCGCGATCGCGTCCCTCGTGCTTCCCAAGAGGTCGCGAATACCTGGATCGGAATACTTTCCGGCACCGACGAATGTAGATAAGAACGCCATGACGAATGAGCTATTCACCGATTACGTAGAGCTTCCGTGAATCGTAACCCGGATAGACAGGAAGTAAAAGGGCGGGCGGCCGGAGACGCGGTCGAAACGAGCGAGGGTGTCGGGGAATTTGCGGAAGTGCAGGACGAGGGCGGCGGCTTTAGAGAGCGGAAGTTGGAGGTTTGATGTTGGAGGTTGGAAGAGAAACCGCAGCCGGAGCGGCGAGAGCGGATCGAAATCGGAGCGCGGTGTGGGTCGCGGGCGGGGACGGCGACGGCGGGGTCGAAGTGCGAAGGCCGCGCAGGGTTCGCGCGTGGGGACGCCAACGGCAGGCGTCGCGGGCGCAGCAAGCGGGCGCCCCTACGACGGCAAAGGCAACAGCGGGGGCGAAAACCCAAGGCCAGAGCGGGCCGGTGGTAAACCCCGGCCCCTACGACGGCAACGGCCGAGGCAACGTCAACGGCGGGGCCGAAGTGCGAAGGCCGCGCGGAGTTCGCGCGTGAGGACGCCGGCTTCAGGCGTCGCGGGAGGGCGAATTCGGCCCTCCCCCATGACGGCAAAGGGGCCGAACGACGGGCGGGGCTACAAGGCAGGCCCGCCCCTACACGTCAACGGCGGGGCCGAAGTGCAAAGGCCGCGCGGAGTTCGCGCGTGGGGACGTCGGCTTCAGGCGTCGCGGGAGGGCGAATTCGGCCCTCCCCTACGACGGCAAAGGCCACGGCAACGGCAACGGCGGGGCCGAAAGGCAAAATCGCCGGCTGGCATCCTGCGCTACGACGGCAAAACGGCCACCTCAAGGGCGGGGTATGGGGAGAGGCGGTGAAGCGGAGAAGAGAGCTCGCGACTTAGGCGGAACTCAGACTCGGAGGACCGAAGAAAGTGTCGCCGCCCAAAATCCGTTCAATGGCTAGAACCAGGTCGCGAGCTGCTTGCGATTTCAGGACGTAGCCCTGGGCTCCGGCGTTGCGAACTTCCGTGGCAAGCCTTTCGGAATCATGCATCGTAAAAATGAGGACGCGAGATGGAAGGCGCATACTCTTTACCTGCGAAGCGACCTCAAGGCCGCTCGTGCCCGGCATGGTGATGTCGAGAATCACGATATCCGGCTCGAGAGACTTGATGGCGTTGAGAGCATCTCTGGCGTTCGAAGCTTCGCCGCAGATTTCCCAATCGGAACGTGTTCTACCGAGAAGCGTGCGGATTCCTTCGCGGACGATTTCGTGGTCATCGACGACGAGGATTCTGGGCTTCATCGAACGAATCTCCGTGCACTCCCTTTGGCTGGACGGGCTAGAGCCAAGCCGCGCGGTGATGATTGGCCCCGAGAAGGACCGGGCTCGAGGACTCATCACGATGACTTCGCGTCGGCTTCGATCGCTTCCGGAATCGGAACCATGGCCGTGACGATGGTTCCGTCCGCGGTCGACGAAACTTCCAGCGAACCGCCTACCTGCCGCATGCGCTCGCTCATCCCGCGCAATCCGACTCCCAGCGCGCCGATCCAATCCTGGCCGGACTGGTCGAAGTTTTGCGTGTTCACGCCGCACCCTTTATCGATCACTTTGAGCAACACTGCGCCTTCGTTGACGAATAGTCGAACGTCGGCGGTGTGGCTGCCGGAATGGCGGTGAACGTTGGTGAGGCTCTCTTGCAAAACGCGAAAGAGCGCCAGCTCGATGTCGCTCGGGAGGCGCTTGAAGTCCGGCGAAACTTCGAAGTCGGTGACAATGCCGCTACGCTTCATGAAGCCTTCGAGGTACCAGGGAATGGCCGATTTCAGGCCCATCTCTTCGAGCATCGGGGGATACAAGAGATAGGAAATGGTGCGGACTTCCTTGACGGCGTCTTCGGTCATCTGGGCGCATTGGCGCAGATCTTTGGCGTCATTCGACTGGCTTCCATTGGATTTGGCGAGGAGCGAATCGAGCTTCATTTTCAGGACGGCGAGATTCTGGCCGAGACTGTCGTGGAGGTCGCGGCCGATGCGCCGGCGTTCTTCATCTTGCGTGCGCAGCAAATGAAAGGAGAGTTGACGGAGAGACTTCTCGGAATCCTGCAGTTTCCGCTGCGACTCTTCCAGGGCGCGCTGCGCAGACATGCGCTCGGTCGTGTCTCGTGTGACTTTTCCGAAGCCGATGACGTTGCCCGCATCATCTTTTACTGCTGCAATCACCACGCTGGCCCAGAATTTGGAGCCATCTTTGCGAATGCGCCAGCCTTCATCCTCGACGCGTCCTTCGCGGGCGGCGAGTTCCAACTCGCGCTGCGGCTTGCCGGCTTTGACGTCCTCTTCGGAGAAGAAACAGGAAAAATGCTTGCCGATGATTTCGGCAGCTTTGTAGCCTTTGATGCGCTGCGCTCCCATGTTCCAGGTTCTGATGCGCCCGTCGGTATCCAACATGAAGATCGCAAAATCCTGCACGGCTTCGACAAGCATTTGCAATTGGCGCGCGCTCTCGTGCAGGGCCTTCTCTTTTTCGAGAGCCTCCAATCTTTGCTGCAGCTCGGCGACCCTGCGCAGGCGCTCATCATCGCTGAAGAGAGTGGTGTAGCTTTCTTCGGGAATTACGGCGGAATGTTCGGCGCAAATTCTGGTGAACGATGCGCCGAGCGAGCGCCCGGCGAATCCGCTCATCGGATAGGCGCAGCGAAGCGAAAAGGAATGGGTGCTGGCCAAAGCATTCCAGAGTTCTTCGAGGCGAATCGCGGCTTCGTGCTTTCCCTCGGCCCAGAGCAGCGCGACCATCTCGCCAACGACGGCAATATTCGGCCGATCGCGCTTGGCGGCAGAGGCGGCCCGGTCGAGGATTCCGCGCATCAAGCTTGTAAACTTCAACTCATCAGGCGCGCCATCGGCCATGATTTGCGAAAGAACTTCGGCGGCTTCGAACGATTGATAGCGCGCTTCAGCGACGGCCTTGGCGATGTCGAAGCCGTTGGCAGTGAGTTCGCGCACCAGCGCAGCATTGTGCTCGGCGGTCGCGATCACGATGGCGGCGCCATTCGTGAGTGCGGTTCCGATGTATTGCGTGAGCGCCTCTACGAGAGCGCGATCTTCGCGATAAAACTGAACGGCGTGCGCGGAATGACGATCAAAGACATCAGTGCGAGACATGGGAGGTCCTGAAACTAACATCGCAGCCTTACTTGCGCTCACGTGACTACCCCCGGTGCGGCTCAACGATTCGATGGCAGCGCCACGAAATTGGTCTGTATCTTCCGCCGGAATAATTATCGGCGTCAACATCGGTCCGCGGTATACCGTAAATGCTGTAGGCGCGTCTCTCCGGCGCGATGGCCCGGCGGATGAAAGCTTCTTTCATTTTTACAATATTTGCGGGCACCAACTGAACTGAAAAATCATCACTTTATAGGGAGTTTGGGGCTTGTCGAAACGGGTGTCTCTTTGCGCTCGAATGGTGTCGCGCGGGCCATGGCCGGCATTGCTCGCGGGCGTGTGACCGGCGATTGACGACGAAAAGCTGCCGGAACGACTTGTTCGAGAAGGGCGGATGGAACGATGAACGGATCTTGGGATGGCGCTCGCGTTTGGATTATTTCGGGCTCGATTCTGGCGGGAACCGTCATTCTCGCTCTGCTCGTTCACCGATTAATTTTCTCTGTGGCCGCAAAGATTTTACAGCGGCGGGGGAAGTCCGGTCAGCATCTGATTGTGGAACATACGAGAAAGCCGGCGCGATTTATACTTCCGCTTTTGGCCCTTGTAGCTGTCTTGCCGGCTGTTCCGCTGCCCCCGGTCGTTCGCGCCGGGTTGGAACACGTTTTGGGCCTGGGAGTGATTGCCGCCGTGGGATGGGCGGTCATCGCGCTCGTCGAGCTTGTGAGCGACATCATCTACAGCCGCTACGCAATCGATGCTCCCGACAACCTGACCGCGCGACGCATCTGGACGCAAACCGAGGTGATGCGGCGAATCGTCTCGGTAGTTGTGGTGGTGCTCACGGTCGCGACCATGCTGATGACGTTTCCCGAAGTGCGGCATATTGGATTGAGCCTGCTGGCTTCGGCTGGGGTGGCGGGACTGGTGGTGGGAATGGCGGCGCGCTCGACGCTGGCGAGCCTGATCGCGGGTGTGCAGGTGGCGCTGACGCAACCGATCCGCATCGAGGATGCAGTCGTAGTGGAGGGCGAGTGGGGATGGATCGAAGAAATCGAGACGACCTACGTTGTGGTGCGGCTCTGGGATTTGCGGCGGCTGATTTTGCCGCTCACTTATTTTATTGAGAAGCCGTTCCAGAATTGGACCAGGACGACGGCCGAAATTCTGGGCGTGGTGATGATCTATGCGGGCTATCGACTTCCCGTTGAGCCCGTGCGGCAGGAGTTGCAGCGAATTTTGGAATCGTCGAGCCAGTGGAATAAGAAAGTGTGGGCACTTCAGGTGACCGATCTTACCGAGCGGACGATTCAGTTGCGAGCTTTGATGAGCGCGTCCAATGCGTCTGCATCATTCGACTTGCGCTGTATCGTGCGAGAGAAATTGATTCAATTTTTGCAAGAACACTATCCGCAATGCCTGCCTACGACTCGATACGAGGAACATGTCTCCGCCGACGAGGAGCGCCAAAATGGGCGGGGCAAAGCCGTTTCGCCCGAGGTCCAAGCGGAAACTGCGCGAGAGAGAGACGCGGTCCACGAATGAGTGGAACATCGGGAGACCTCCCGGCGGCCGAACGTAGCATCTCGCATAGCGTTTGGGTCGGGCTCGCGCGCACAACGCGATCGGCTATCTTGTCCCTGCTCGCAATTCGTATAAGGTTCGTTCCCGCCTGAAGTACAGCAATCCCCGAATCGACACTTTTGGGGCGAAATTCCACAATTAGCGCGTTGGTTGCTACGTGTCTCGAAATCATAGGAGCCGCTAAAGCTTCAGGAGGGCTCACGATCATGAAAAGCAAACTCATTCCGTTCGTCACAGTTTCTCTTGCGGCTGCGTTCGCCGCAGCGCCGGCGTTTTCTCATCCGCTGTCGCTGAAGGGCACGGCTTTCGCTTTGCTGCAAGATCAGCAAGAGGAAAAGCCGCCTGAGAAGCCGCCGGCCAAACCTCCGAAGCCGCAGCAGCCGGACGATCCGAAGCCGCCGGCGAAGCCTCCCAAGCCGGAGAATCCGCCCGCGCATCAACCGGATAACAAGCCGGCAGAGAAGCCTGAGAAGCCGCCGAAGAATCCTCCGCAGCAGGTGAATCCTCCGAGCCAGCCGACCAATACCGAGAAGCCGCCGAAGCCGGAAAAGGCGCCGAAGCAGGAGAAGCAGGAGAAGCCGGCGAAGAACTCAGAGAACGATCAGAACAAGAAGAGCGTCCACGCGCAGGCCAACGTTCATTATTCGTTCCGCTCGCAGGATAAGACGACGCTCAAGCAGCACTTCGACGCGCAGATCCGCTCGGTCGACCGCTCGAACCGGCCGCACATTCGAGTTGGCGGTTTCATTCCGACTGAAAGCGTCACGTACATCGAGCCGGTACCCGTCGAAGTGATTGGGCTTCTGCCGCCGATTCCCGATGGCTGCGTGGTCGGCTTCTGGGACGGCTTCATCATCGTGTACTACCCGGATGATTTCTACGTCGTGAGTTACATCGATCTCCTCTAAACGGCGCGTCCCGGCTCGCGGGCCGGGACGCATCCTGCCTAACTTCCCCGATACTGGCTCCGCTGCTCGAAAGGGCAGCGGGGCCGGCCCCCAATTCCGATAGGTCATAGTGCGATCGTGGATTTGAACCACCGACCTGCTGGTCCCAACGGTTGTTCGCGCGAGCGTGACGAATTCTCTCTCGTTTGATTTGGGCCGTTACTGCAATAGAATCTGGGGGTACTGAGGCCTCCCACCCAGGGAGGGTGTGATGCGAATCTGCTACGCGGCCGTCCGCCGGATCCGTCCCTTGCAGTTGTGTTTATCGATCATTTTGTTCTTGTGCCTGGCTCCGCGCCTACTGCGGGCGCAAACCGAAGAGGCGTGCGCGCCATCGCCGCCGGTCAAGCGGGCTTTCGACGCGTTGTCCTCGCAGACTCCGGCTGACACCGATTGGGAATTCGGCCAGAGGCGGCTCACCACCATGCAAGGGCTGCTTCAGCGCTTCCCCGGCGACGTTTTCGTACAGCGGCGATACATCACCGCGATGGCTCGCCAATTCGAAGCGGAAGAAGCAATCGCCGAGTTCAAAGCACGCCATGAGCAAAGCCCGGAAGATGCGCATGTAGACTATCTCTACGGGTTCGCGTTGCTGGGCAGACAATCAACCGAGTCCATCAAGCTGTTCGACACCGCTCTCCAAAAAGATCCCAACTTTCCCTGGCCGCACCTCGCGCTGGCGCAGATCTATGGCGCTCCGGTCTTTCTCGATAAGGAGAAAAAGGCAGCACACGTAAAGGCCTTCCTCGCGGCGTGTCCCGCTGCGTTCGAGGGCTACGAAGCGCTCGCTTCCCTCGATGACAAAGCACTGATCGCACGGAGGGCCTCACAGCTTCGCGCGCTGATCCAATCGCGCGGCGATTCCGACGCGATCGGAGCCTACCAAACCCTGTGGTCGCTCGAGTTCAAGGCTCATCCTCCATCGGAATACGACCGGTTGCGCAAGCAGGTAGTGCAGGATCTACAGCGCATCCGCGCGCTCAATCTGGCAGACGACCGGAAGTGGTACGGGACGCTCGAGATCGGCTATAAACTCGCGGACGATCCGAAACGGTCCGATTGGGCCAAAGAAGAGCGCTTAACTCGCTTTCCGGAGCCGTGGGAGCTTTCGTCCATGTCGAAATGGGACGACGACCATCACTATCCGGGCGAAGATGCTCCTGCTGACGCGAAGCACGCTTACTATACGGAACGGCTCGCGCAGACCAGAGTGTGGATCACGGAGCGTCCCAACCTGACGTTTCTTCGGTGGGATCGCCTCGAGACCATGGTTCATCTCGATGCAGCTCCGGCGGATATCGAGGCAGCCGCGGACGAGGGGCTCAAAGTCGCTGTCAAGAATGCCGGGCCACGCGGTCCGAGCTCGGACGATTATTTCTCGGTCGCGGGCAGCCTCTCGAAGAAGCATCTGCAGCCCGAGCAAGTCGTCGATCTTGTTCAAAAGGGACTAGCGCAATTCGAAGTTGAGACAAAGCATCTCATCTACGATATCGACGCCACTAAGGATTACGTCGCCGAATTCAGCTTCTATCGAGATGACCAGCGTCTTGGCGCGCTCGGATACCAGACTGATGCCTATCTCCAGCTCAAGCAAACTGAAAAGGCGAACGCCAAGCTCTCTGAGACCAGCCAGCGACTCGAGGACCTGAACTCTCTGGCTGGCGACAAGCAGGACCGCAAGAAATACTATTCCATCCAGTTGACTGCCTACTGGGGACGCATGGGCCGATTGGCCGAGCTGCAGGGCCGCAAGCTCGAGGCCATGGCCTTTTATGAAAACGCGCTACTCACGCGGCTCGATGCGCAGCAGAAACCCGCAGCCGGCGAGAAGGACGAACTGGCCGATGACGCGCAGCGTGTCTGGACCAGCCTCGGTGGGACGGCGGAAGGCTGGCAGACTTGGTACGGCCGCCGCGCCGACGCTCTGTCGGATCTTCCCTCGCTCACCTGGCAAGCCGCCAACGATCCTCTACCGGCTTTCGAGCTCGCCGACCTCAATGGTAAGACTTGGAACCTCAAG
Source organism: uncultured Acidobacteriota bacterium (assembly GCA_963812645.1). Lineage (GTDB taxonomy): Bacteria > Acidobacteriota > Terriglobia > Acidiferrales > UBA7541 > Palsa-147. The sequence continues at coordinate 386,890 of CAWEVU010000004.1, read as the reverse complement.
TCCCTGAAGGGCAAGGTAACATTCTTGAACTTCTGGGCAGTCTGGTGACACTTCTGCCGCGAGGAGTTGCCTCGCATGCAGAAACTGATCGAGAAATACAAGGACAACCCTGACGTTCAGTTCATCACCTTGAACATGGATGAGAATCCGGGCCTCATCGAACCTTTCATGAAGGAGCAGCATTTCTCGTTCACCGTGCTGCCGGCTTACAACTACGTCACCGATACGCTGAAGGTTGATGGAATCCCGCAAAACTGGATCATCGATTCCCAGGGCGTCATATGCCTGAAAGGATCCGGCTACGACCGCACCGAAAAATGGGAAGCGGGCATGACCGACGCCATTCAGAAGCACAAGCCTGAATCACGCCCGTCCGCCGCGGGCGGCCCGTCGAAGCCGTAATTCAGCGAAGGACCGTTGAGTGACAAGCGATTTAGAAAACGCTTCGTCCATGTTGTCGACGAATCCCACTGTGCCGCCGCCTTCGGCACAAGGAAACAGATGCTGATTACCAGTCCCTGGCCATGATATTGATGATTCTCTCCCTCGTGGGCGCGCTCATCGCGAGGTGTGCTTTCGCCGTCGCCGCTCGCTCTCCTTCATCATTTCTCTGATATCGGCCGCTGGGCGTATCTCGATTGTTCCGCACTGCAACTTCACTCCCGGAGCTTGAGAAATGAGCTGAATGGCGTGATTCAGATCGCGCGCTTCGAGCACTTGAATTCCACCCAATTGCTCCTTCGTTTCCGCGTACGGCCCGTCTGTCACGGCCACCTTTCCGTCTTTCCAACACACGGTCACCGCCGTGTTGGCGGGCTGCAGAGGTTCCTCGGTGAGCAAATGTCCGTTCTTCCGCAGTTCGTCGTTGTAGCTAAAACACTCGTCCAGCATGGTGTTGCGCTCGCTCTCAGACATGTTTTCGAACTTGCCGGGCTCGAGATAGCCCAAACAGATGTATTTCATTGGGTCCTCCGTCAGAGACCGTGTAACACGTCGATTGATGCAGTTGCTTGTCGCTAGTAAAACCGGACTTCGCGGGCTAGCCGGTGGCAAATGCCCGCCGAAGCGCAACTGTCCACGATTCCGTGAATCGCTTCGAAACTGCGGCGTCGGGGACTAGCACATCGAAGCCGTGATACGCGCCTGGAATTACATGGAGTTCCGTCGGAACTCCGGCATTGATCAGGCGGCGGGCGTATTCCACATCTTCATCCACAAACAGATCGATAGCGCCGACGCCGATGAATGCGGGAGGAAGTCCGGCGAGATTTTCGACGCGCGCAGGAACCGCGCCTGCCGGAACCGTAGGCGAGCCGGCCGGGACGCCGAGGAAAGAAGTCCAGGCGAAACGATTCGAGCCCGCGTTCCAAAGGAACTGTCCGATATACGGCGGAACTTGGCGAGTGCTGCCGGTTCGATCGTCGAGCGCCGGATATATCAGCAACTGAAATAGGATGGGAATTTCGCGGCGATCGCGCGCGGCAATGGCGAGTAGCGCAGAATGGCTGCCGCCGGCGCTTTCTCCCCCGATGGCGATGCGTTTGCGATCCACGCCGAGCTCGTCAGCATTTTTGTAGAGCCAGCGCAGCGCGGTGTAATTATCTTCGAGGGATCCCGGGAAATGAGTTTCTGGCGCGAGGCGATAGTCGACCGAAACGACCAGGCATCCGCAATTCTGTGCCAATGCTTGCAGAAACGGATTGAATTGTCCGGCGAAGCCGGTGACATACCCGCCGCCATGAATGTGCAGAAATGCAGGACGCCCTTTCGTGCCGGGAGCCGCATCGACAATCACCAGGCGCAAGTCCGGCGCGCCCAATGGACCGGGTATGTGCCGTTCTAATGGCTGCGGCGCCGGCGGAGGCAGCGCAGGCACCCCCGGCCATTTGCGCGCTTCAACGAGATTTTCGCTCGTGAAGGTCGGAGTGGGGAATTGCTTGACTGCGGCAAGCAACTCCGGATCGACCAGGGCATAGGGGTCCGCCCCCGCTGCAGGCGCGGGCGCAAGCGCCTGCCGGGCGACGGCGGAGCGCAGCAATTCAGGCGCGATGCCGATCCCAATTCCCGCCGTTAAACCGCCGCGAACAAAATCACGTCTCGTGAGCTCATTCATCGTTGACTCCCGTTTCTGAAATTGAAGTGTCTTGCCAGGGCCTCAGACATGTTTTCGAACTTGCCGGGCTCGAGATAGCCCAAACAGACGTATTTCATTGTTCTTCTCCTCGTTCTCCTCCCGTCGGGGGGAGCCAGCAGCGCACCTGTAGCAGGCTTTTCTGTCACTGTTTCAAGTAACGAAGCGCAACACACCCTGATGGAAAAATCTTGGACTCAACAAGTTTCAATTGTAATTTCTGCGGCAGGCTAATGCCTTCCAGCAGCCGTCTGCCTTCTCCTGCAATTATTGGCGTAACGACAAAACGATATTCATCAATGAGACCAAGCTCTATAAGTTGTGAAGGAATGTCCACACCGCCGACCAAAATACTTTTGCCTTGCTCATGTTTCAGTCTAACTATTTCGTCTTGAAGATTCGTGCGAACAATTGTCGTATTTTCATCTTCAGCGCTCTCTAGTGATCGTGAAAAAACAATTTTGTTTTTGGAGACAAACGTTTTCGCAAATTCGATGTCTGCTTTTGTCTCGGAAGGATTTTTTGCGACATCAGGCCAGTAAGGAACCATCAACTGATAGGTTTTACGCCCAAAGACGAGTAGGTCGGCATCTCGCAGGAGAAGCGCATGGTGTTGGAGTGATTCTTCATCAACCATTTGTTTGGTGTGATCGCAGCAGCCATCCAGGGTAATGTTGATTGCGTAGATTAGCTTTCTCATTTCGTTACGCCGCTCCCCTTTATGTATAAGTCCTTATCTGATTTTGCCCGTCAGGCCGGCGTCGGCTGCAATGTTGGAGCCGGCATAAAAAAAATCGGGCGCACCTCGACCGGCGCACGGCAGGCGATAACGGCTTTGCGCCCCCACGCCAGCGCCTCGTCCAAGTCCGCGGCTTCCAGCACCCAAAAACCGGCAATGTGCTCCTTGGTCTCCAGATACGGCCCGTCGGTGATGAGAACCTTGCCGTCGGACTGCGCCCGCAGCGACTTCGCGCTGGTTACCGGGGTTAGGCCGGCGACGAACTTCCTGGCACCGGCAGCAATCATCTCGCGGTTGAGCGCGTGGATATCCTCCATGATTGCTTCGGTTTCGGTGGACGAGTCGAAATCGTCGGGGTGGTGAATAGCAACCAAATACTGCGGCATGGTTTCTCCTTTTCCTGTAACGGCTAAATAAACGTCGTACGAGTCGTCGCGAAACCGAAAACGTCCTGAGGTTTTTTTTATTGCGGTTTCGTCTCAGCCCAGTCATCGCCGAACCTCTCTTGGATATGCTTTTGGGTCTCGGGATCGAAGTCGGTCATGTCGAACAACCGGCGGACTTCGACCATTTCGATATCCTGTCCGGGGATGCGCGAGGCCCATTCGAGCGCCTCTTCTACCGACTTCACCTGAATAATCCAGAAGCCGCCGACCACTTCCTTCGCTTCGGTAAACGGGCCGTCGGTAACTTTCGACTTTCCGTCTTTGAAGGTGACGCGCGCGCTCATCGTCGCGGGCGGGGTCAGGCCGTCAAGCGCGAGCAGCACGCCGGCTTTTCCTAGTGCGTCGTTGTACGCGCCCATTTTCTCCATGTCTCTCATATTCGGTACGAAGCCGGCTTTTGCGGTTCGGTAGCTTTCCGGAAACATGATCATCATGAAACGCATTGTGTTCTCCTTGAGTGTTGAGCGGACACCGTATCAGTGCCGCTACTTTTATATACGAGCTCGGCCGGCGCTGGGCCTGGAAAGTTGCGAGTGGCCGGGCGCGCGGTGCGGCTCTACTTACCAGTCAAACGAGGTGATTGGGAATCGACACGCGATTTGCAGATTTTTCGCGTAGCGTATCCCCTCGGAAACACTTTCTGGCGGGCCGGTTGCCCGGCCTTCACCATATAGTCGAACGGCCGCGCCGGAATTCGACAAGTCGTCGAGGTTTTTATTTGAGCTGCCGGATCCGCTCTTGCAGAAATTGCCGCTCGGGTTCCTGTTGGGTCAGCGCCAGAGCTTTCTCATAAGAGGACCGAGCCTCAGCAGTCCTGCCGAGCCGGCGGTACATATCTGCACGGGCGGAATGCGCCAGGTAGTAATTTGCCAGCTCGCCCTGTTCCAGCACCGCGTCGATATGCGTCAGACCGGCCTCTGGACCATCGCGCATGGCAATGGCCACGGCGCGATTGAGCTGTACAACTGGCGAAGGCTGAATTCGTACCAGTTGATCGTAAAGCGCCACAATCTGCCGCCAGTCAGTCGCGGCGACCGATTCCGCCTCCGCGTGAACGGCCGCAATCGCCGCCTGCAATGTGTAGGAACCGAAGCGGCGCGACTTCAAGGCGCGCTCCAGCAATGCCACTCCCTCCGCGATCTGCTCCCGGTTCCAGAGCGAGCGATCCTGGTTCTCCAGCAAAATCAGCTCTCCGGTTGGAGATTTTCTCGCGGCGTGACGCGATGCCTGTAGCAACATCAGGGAAAGCAGCCCAATGACTTCCGGCTCTGGCTGGAGTTCGGCCAGCAACCGGCCCAGTCGAATCGCCTCGCCGGTTAGCTCGGCCCGCGTTACTTCCGCTCCCGCCGCAGCAGAGTAGCCCTCATTAAAGACAAGATAGACCACCTGAAGCACGGCGCCCAGTCGCTCCGGCAATTCCTGGGGCGCCGGCACCTCGTACGGAATCGGTGTGTCTCGAATCTTTGCCTTGGCGCGCACAATGCGCTGCGCCAGCGTGCGTGGAGTAGTGAGGAATGCCTTTGCGATCTCCTCGGTTGTCAGCCCGCATACTTCACGCAAGGTGAGTGCAACGTGCGCTTCCGGTGCGAGCGATGGATGACAGCAGGTAAAAATCAGGCGCAGCCGATCATCCTCAAGGCTGTCCTCTTCATTGGAGCTTTCCGTCGAACTCGATTGCGCTTCGAGATAGCGCACGAGCTCGTCTTGCGACGCATCAAATCTTGCCCGTCGACGCAGAGTATCAATGGCTTTGAATCGGGCCGTCGAAATCAACCATGGTCGCGGGCTGCCGGGTACTCCACTCGTCGGCCACGCGCTCAGCGCAGCCGCAAACGCTTCGTGCATCGCCTCCTCGGCAAGATCAAAATCACCGAGCAAGCGGATCAGAGTTGCCAGGATTCGTCCCGAATCCACGCGATAAAGGGAGTCGAGCAATTCGCGTATCTGCTCGGTGGAGCGTTCGGACATGGCGACGACGTTAGCAAAACCAGCTACGCCGAATCAATTTGGTGGAGTAAATCGCTGATTCTAAAAGAAGTGGTCGGGGCGAGTGGATTTGAACCACCGACCTCCTGGTCCCGAACCATGGCAGTAACAAATCTAAGCTGTTGAATTGGCTTAGGTTCCCCTGTGCAGCCCTCTCGTTACGTGCGCTACGATTTGCGCTACGACGTTGCGTCGCCGCAAACTGACGGGTTCCAGCGGGAATCCACAGGTCACTGTGTTCTTTGAAGTCGTTGTAGCCCCAAAAACAGTAGGAAAAGGCTCCACGGTAGTCCTTTATGACCGCATGTTCGCGGTCTTTCTCGTGCCGGAAGTCTCCCTCTTGGACGGCACGTGCTCTCAGCAAGCTGTGAACCACCCTGAAAGCCAGCACGCATACCATTTTTCTCTCGGTCGGTAAAGTCGCCTATTTGAGCGCCCGGACCTCAGTCAGCAGACGCCTGAGGTGACCGTCAGACATATCCATAATTGGTTCATACATGAATGAATTCAAATGGATGCTCTCCGGTGTCATCAGCACCACATCATGCAACGTGGCAATCGTCTTTAGTTCCTTGGTAAACATCTCTTCGAATTTCTTGAACAGTGCATACGTCTGATTGGCGTCAATACCAGCAACGAACTTGTCGTCTTTAATCTTTTCGACCATGAACCTTTCCGCGGCAATTCGGATGGCGACCGAGAGGACAATCTTGTTCTCGAAATTGATGCCTTCATTGGCTGTCAGACAGTCGTCCGCTGACTGGTTGAGAATTTCAATCATCTTCTTGCCGCTACCAACCGAATTCCCAGCGCCACTAAAAAGTGTGTTAAAAACACCATCAAGCTCGCCCTGAGTAATTTCGGCAGAGTCCCGTTTCCAGTGCAATAGCGACGTAAGCTTGATGTAATCCGCGTCCTCCTCCCCCTTCGTGAACTCGATTAGATTTCTCATGAATGGTATGCAGGCTATTTTCTTTTTCGGGTCGTCATAGAAGTGTTTCTTCCAGTTATTGACGAAAACATTTTTAACGCCCTCCGCTTGTTCTAGGCTCACTTCTTTGTCGGATTTCACCGACATAAAGCAGTTGGCATAGCCTACGAACCTCATACAAATGGTCCGAAAAAAATCAAAGTTATGCGTCAAAATAATCTGCCTGAAATATGGCTCATCCGAAATCTCTTTCAGGTATTCAATGATGGCGTACTTGTTTTTGTAATCGAAGGAATCAGCAATATCATCAATCACAAAAACTGTTTCCTGTTTAGTTTTCTTACGCGCTTCTACCTCGAAAATGATGTTGAGTATGTAAAGAGCCTTCCTCTCCCCCATGCTGAGCACGCGGAGCAGTTCGTCTTTCTCAACGGGTGCCGTGTCATTTCCATCCTCGTAAGTGAACTCCAAAACTGGGGTCTGCTGCCCTAAGATAACAGCAGTCCTGTTGTGAACAGCCAGTTTGAAGGGAACAATGAATCTGTGGTTGAAAATATCAAGCACGTCTTCCCATTGGGTTCGTTGTGCATGAGCTATCGCCTCAATTTCGGCTATCTTGTTCTCGGACTCCTGAAATTTCGTAACCAAATCAGTGTACTGGTCAATTCTAGCTTTAAAGTAGGACTTCCATATTTCTTCTCGGAAGTTGTCGATATTGGCGAGGTGGGGAAGGAAATCTGGGTTCTCAAGTAAGTAGTTGTTAAAAGTTCTTAGGGTGACATTCGCACTGAGTTGATTTTCTATTTCAGTAAACCTCTTTTTCAGACCGGGGTCGCTGGAAATCTTGTCCTTTTCCTCCTGTATCAACTCCTCAAGGTCCTTCTTGCACGTTATCTCTTTCTTTGCGTGCGCGTTCAAATTCACCGAGTGTCTTGCTTTAAAAAAGCCGTTGTCGGCGAGGCTTTTTGCAATCGTTGCGGCATTATAGTAGTTGAAGATTCCTTTCTTAAAATAGGTAGAAGCTGAAAGGAGTTCGTTGTACTTCTCGATGTATTCCTGAATCGCCGTCTTGGCATCTATCGTGTTAAGAAATGCCAGAACTTTATCATCGAAAATGGTGTCGTAACGGACAGAGGCAAATGGAGAGTCTGTCTGGGTCAGTACTTCGGCCTTGACGCGGACAAGAGCCTTGAGAAAGGCGTCATCAGTCTTAGTGAAAGTCAGCGAAATCTCGGTCTCCAAATCTTTCTTCGAACCTGACTGCTCCTTGAGACTCTTTAGAAAAAGCTTTTTTGAGGCATCAATTTCGCGACGCAATTGGTCGTGTTGCTGCCGAAGTTTACTGTCCACAAGCAGCGTTGAAGTATTCTCTAAATGCTCATATGTCTGGTCATAAGGAATGACCACGAAGACATTTTCCTTGGGCCACTCGACGCCGTTCTCATCAGTGATATTGCGGACGGACTTGCGAGCAGGGAAAATACGGTCTCTGGACGCGGTGGCGTTGAGTATGTCCGCAAAGGTCTGTGCCAGAGAGGTCTTCATAGCCCCGTTTGGGGCATAGACAGCGATTGCACTTCGCTGCGAAAAATCGAAAGCCTTCTTTAGCTTTTTGATGCCGTAGCAATGCTCCAAATCCACATTCAGTGTTTGCATATATCCACCCATCAGAACGAAATGAGTCACACCTATTGCGAACGCAAGCTGGGTGCAGTCCGTTTTTACTCGGGAAGGATGGATTGCACAAGGGGGAAAGGAAATCTACAAGTTAGCAGCGACACACTCACCAAGCTGTTTTTCACCATCAGAGAACCCATGAAGGAGGCAAAGAGCACGTTCTAGAGGAAGCCGCTTTCAATCGAATCCCGACTTCGGCAAGTTCCGGTACTGTCGTTCTATTGCCATATGTATGCCTATATGGTACCTTATGGTCATGAAGCGGACGGCGCTGTTCCTGAATGAAGAGCAACTGAAAAAGTTGCGGGCGCTGTCCGACAAGACCGGCGCTCCGGTAGCGGAACTAATCCGTCGTGCCATTGACAAGTACCTTCAGGAGCGAGCCAAGGAATTGAAGTAATCGGGACGCCACGGTGTAATCAGCACCGCGACGCCCCTGACCACCGCAACCTTTCGAGGAGGCTGCATGGCTACCCGCAAACTATCACCGTCTCTGTTCTCCGCAAAAGCTGGAATCGTGCAGACCGACGCCTCCGCACAATATCTCCATTTCGTTGCGAGCGTCCAGCAGGACAGAAATCAATGTGCCTTCGTTTGCGAAGCTCAGCCGCTCCTGACGCTGACGAGCCACGGACTCCCTAAGCGGTGCCCTTTTTGTAGACAGGACGACCCAATCGGCAGTGAAAGTCAATGAGCAGGACCCTTCGCCAACGTGTTTTTGAGGACACGGGTTACGACATGTTATCCCCCACTTCGATTGCCAGAGACCGCAAGCTGCGGGCGCTATACGAGGATTGGCTCAAGGTGAAGAACACCCCGGAAGAAAAGGCTGCTTACGAGAACTTCAAAAATTTCGTTTGGAGGGAATACTGTGTATAAACCGAACCTTCAGGAGCACTACCCGGCACCCCAACAATGGATTTCGAAGGACAAGGTTGTGACAGTGAGCCGCTGTGGTTCCATTGAGACGTACACGGAAGTGGACCGCAACACCGGCAAGGTGACGACGACCACCTATGTCAAGACGACTTCTTGACGGCACACCATTGCTCTCAGCGCCACCCAAGGCGAACGTTGTGAGCCGTCAGGCAGGGACGGGTCAACCCAAGCACGGGAAATCGCCCCAAACGACCCGCAGGCATTTTTTGAACGGGTTACAGGCGGGGATGGGATGAACCCGCGAGTAGAGGCAGAGAAAGGGAGGAATACCATGACGCTTCGAGTCGTCGCGCAATCTGGTCAGCCCAAAACTCTCAGGGTGGGCCTCTACGCCCGAGTTTCCACCATTCACGGGGGGCAAAGTCCACAGATGCAGATTTGGGAGATGCGCGAATACTGCCAGAATAGGAACTGGAGCATAACCGGCGAGTATGTTGACCGCATTTCCGGTCTAAAGGATTCCCGTCCGGGTCTCAATAGACTCATGGAAGATGCGACACAGAGGAAATTCGACGCGGTTCTCGTTTGGAAGCTGGATAGATTTGGTCGTTCGCTTCGCCATCTCGTCAACAGTTTGGCGGAACTTGAGGCGCTTGGGGTTAAGTTTGTCAGCTTAAAAGACAGTCTGGACCTGTCTACGCCTGCTGGAACATTGATGTGTCACGTCGTTTCTTGTATGAGTCAGTTTGAAGCCTCACTGGCACAGGAGCGCGTCAAGTCCGGTCTCAGGCACGCCGTCGCCCGGGGCAAGCGCCTTGGGCGACCACGCAAGCCCGTGGATGTCGTCCGAATCAATGCGCTTCGCGCTTCCGGGGCTTCTTGGCGGACGATTGCTCGTGAGATGGGTCTGTCTGTCGGAACCGTCCACGCTGCCGCTCACACGCAAGTGCAGGGCGAGTGTCTGATTGCGGCTGCTGGCGATTGATTTATCCGCCCGACCAGACCTTCTACGGGTACATTGTTGACTACGTCTCTGTACAGGCATACGGTTCGTTGCAAACCTTGAATACGCCCTAGAGTCCATATCGTGGAGGAGGCGACGACAACTATATGGAAGAAACGAAAAAGTGCCCGTTTTGCGGGAAACCGATAACTGCGGCTGAGTATGCTGCGCTACGTGAGCGAATCAGAAAAGCGGAAGACCCAGCGATTCTTCAAGAGTTTGAGGTCGTCCGCCAAGAAATTACACGGAGCATCAAGGAAAATGTGGAAGCCGAATACGCGCCCGTGCGGAGGCAGTTGGATGCTTACGTTAAGAAAGAGAAGAATCTTAATGAACGCTCGACTGAACTTGAACTAAAAGCCAAATCCATTGATGCCGAAGTCGCAAAGAAAGTCAGCGAGAGTCAGGCTGCACTGGTAACGGAAGCCGAAAAGCGCATCAGGGAAGAGCTTCAACTTGCGGCCAAGGAAAAAGACTCACAAATAAGGACGCTCACCGAGAGGATAAGCAAGTTCGACCAAGAAATTGAGACCCGCGTCGCAGCAGGACTGGAAGACCGAGAGAAATCGCTTCGAGAAGGTTTGCAAAAAGACTTCGACAACAAATCCGCTGCGACGCTGACGAAATTGCAGTCATATCAGGCGAAAGAATTGGATTTCGAAAGAGCGAAACAGGCACTAGCCGTCAAGGAACAAGGCTTAGACCTCGAAGTTCAGAAACGCCTCTCCACCGAACGCGATGCCCTCCTGAAAAAGGTTTCACAGCAGGCTCGGGAAACTTATGAAATCGAGGCGAAAGAAAAAGACCGGAACATCCAACTCTTGAAGCAACAGGTAGACCAGCTACAGGAGCGTTTGATTTCCGGCTCGCCTCAGGTACGCGGATACATCCAGCAAGAGGACTTGGCAAACTATCTGCGGGAACTCTATCCGGGTGACGACATCACGGAGATTAAGCGTGGTGTCCACGGGGCGGACATACTTCACAAAGTCAAACTCCGCTCGGGAGCGTTAGCGGGCACAATTCTATGGGAGTCGAAGCGGACGAAGGATTTTCACGACTCTTGGATAGAGAAACTTCGGGAAGACCAGAGGGAGCAGAAAGCCGACCTTGCGATTCTCGTTTCGCAGATTCTCCCCGAAGAGGTCAGTCATTTTGCGACTGCGGAAATTCCCATCCAAAACAGCGGTCAAATCATAGATGTTACTGTGATTGTCCGAGTTTGTAAGGAACAAGACATTAGGGCACTCGTGACGCGGATTGACTGCGTTGAACTGTTTCGCTGCTTCATGTATGTGACCACACAGCCTGTTGAAAATAGGGTCAGATTCTCGCAGACCACCCACCACTTCCAACGGTCGGGCTTTCTCCAAGAGTTTGTCTAACCATTCGTCGTGCTGTGCGTGTTTTGCTTCGCAGTAAAGCACCAGTTCTTGCGCTCTAAAGACTTGAAAATCCGGCGTCTTGCTGCGCAGCATTTCTTGTTTTGTGAATCGTTCTGCACGTAAGTTGTGCCGTTGAAAAAACTTCTCAGCGGCTTGCTCGCTCGCTTCCATGACTAAAGGTGTGTCGTTACTTCACGACGATGGCGCTGCGTATCCAAAGGTCTTCATATATTTTCTGCACTGTCGGCACAAGTGCAGCGCCAATCTCAACCATATACGTAGGCTTCTTCTTGGCACCATCCTTGATTGATTGGCCCACCATCCAGCCACGTCCGTCCGCGAACACATGTCGGTCATGAACGTCCCTGCTGCTTCTGAGTTCAAAGTTCCCACGACTGGCATATTTTGTGGCAACAATCTTCAAATTGCCCCTGACCTCATCTGTGAGAATCCTGACGGACACGGGCGAACCGATAGGCCCCACGTAAAGTTCAAAGAAATCAGTGTTGAGATAGTTGTCCACTATGAAGACAGCTTTCGACGCCGACGAAAGTATTCCTTTCAGGTCTTTATAGAACGCAAACTCGTCACCGGCTTCGTATGCGCCCTTTAGTTCCGCTTCGGGCAGCCCCATCTCTAGCTCCTTAATCGAACTGAGGATTGCCGTATCTTGTCGTTCAGTCACACGCTCAAACTCTTCCTGCTCATTGGTTTTCTTCGCCCCATAGTGAGCGAAGTTAAAATCGGTGAGGTTGTGGCTCTGCTCGCCGAACCCATGAATGAATACGGCCCAAGTGGTCTGACTCCAAACGTCATATTCCTTTGAGACTTCCTGCTTCTTCTGTTGTTTGAACTCTCGTAGTTCAGCGAGTTGTTGCCTCAGCATTCGCAGCGTTCGTTCCGGTGTCCAGTCAGGCCCTTTTGGCTCTGAGGTACGCGCCATAGTGTTCCCTCCGCTCTTGCGCCGATTATCCCACTGGAAGTCATTAATGAGGACGCTTAAGGTCTTCAAAGGCGTGATGTAGGAGCCTTCCTTACGGGCTTTGAGCGCCCTTCAAGAATCAGATGTATCCCGAACGACGAATCACCAAAATTGCCCGTCCGCAAGATTGTCCGAATCAAGCATATAGGGCACTGCTTTGGTGCGGAAATCGAAGGGGATTTTCGAACATCACCGAAATCGGTAAATCTTACGCAGTTCTTTGCGGATTTTCTTATGGACCGTGCACAACGGGCACTTGGGCGTCCAGTTTTCTGTGGCAGCTTTCGCCTTGTTCTTCGTCGGATGAAAGCGGTGGATAGCCAAGCACTCTAGCAACGGAATGCTTTTCCGCTGATGAGCCAGATAAACGTCAATCCGGGTCGTGCCATTGAACCAGCCCCGTTTGAAATGGCGGCTCGGGCGAGAGCCACGGCCACGGGTCCGTCCGACATATCGGCACTCACGCTTCTTCCAGAAGATATAAATCTTGCCACGCTTCGGAGGGATTTTTCTCCGAACCCAAGCGCGAAATATCTTTTGCTTCTTCTCAGTGTCCCAACCCTTAGTTCGCCAAGTTCTCTTCCTTATTACCAGCGTCTTGAATCTTTTCTTAGCCATCTTCTTTACTAGAGCTTTCGAAGCAATTTCCTCTAGCTCTCGGATTTTGCTTTCACGTCTCGCTTTGGTGAGGGTGAGGAACGGAGCGGACTTGCGAATCAATAAATGACGTAGCTTATCTGTGCGTCTCTCGTAGAGGCGGTCGAGGGTACGGTTGAATTGTGTTTGATGCGACACCCTTCTCCATACGCTTTAGAGAGTTGCCGTATTCTCGACCAGTTCGATGCCAATAGCTTTGTAGCGTGCCAGAGGGTCAGTTCCGTCCCACGTGGGCGGCATTTCTGACTGCAAACCGCTCGCATTTAGCCTCGCATTCTCTGACTTCGTGATGAGGACTCTTATTTCGTGTCTGAGCAGCACGTCTCGGACGGCTTCCGGCGTGACCTCGCTGAGTTGAAGCAGTTCGGACTGTAAACACCTGAATGGGATAGCATGGTCGTAGACCAACTGACCGTCTCCGAATCTCAGCCCGACTGCCGCTCGCGACCGATAGCGAGGAATCTTGTCTTTAGTTTCTCCTGCCCGTCGCTCCCACAAAAAGTACACCGGCTCGCGGAGGGCCTTTGTGTAACAGGAAGCAGGCATTCCCATTTCTTTCATGCGCTGGCAATACCGAACAGCCTCGACAATTAGCTCTAGGCGTTGCGCTTCGCTCATTTCGTTCATAGAACACCTTCGGGACGGAAGGCAAAATCGTCGGGAAGTATAACCCACGGTACTAGCCGCGTTGACTGATAGAGCGCTCTAGGAATCGTTCACTTTGGCCCGCTGTGACCGACCGTTCTAATCTGGCTTCGTCATGAATCTCGAACTCACAATTGATGCCGAATTCCAATCCCTGATTGCTCCTCTGACACCGCAAGAATTTGATTTGCTGAAGGCGCAGATTCTTGAACAGGGATGCCTACAACCTTTATGTGTCTGGAAGACCGACGACAACCGCCGCATTCTTCTGGATGGTCATAATCGCCTCAGAATTTGCAGTGATAGCAACCGACGCTACAACACCGTAAACGTTCGGCTCGCTTCCCGCGACCATGCAAAACTGTGGATTCTCGAACATCAAGCGGGTCGCCGGAATTTGACCGACGACCAGAGAGCCATTGTCTGGAATGAGCTTCGAGAACAGCGGTCGAGAATCGTGCAGGCGCAGAAACTTCAGAAGGCACGCGACGTGAAAGCGGGCGCTTCTATCTCGGCTAAATTAACCGACATAGAGCAATCGAAGAAGGACACTCGTGCAGAGATAGCCAAAGAGTCGAGGCTGCCCGAGAGCAAGTTGCGACGAGCGCAAACCCTGAAGAGGTATCAGCCCGAGTTGTACGAGAAGGTTTTACGCGGCGAATTGACGCTGCGGGATGTGGTCAAATTCCCGCGTTGGCGCAAGAAAGCAGAACCACGCAAAGACGACGATTACTTTCGGCGCGTGACCCGCATGCTCGATGGCGTGTACAGGGGCAAACTCAAAGAAATGCTGGAAGCATTGTGCCGCCTGCGGCAGCGGGACATGACAACGGCAACAGAGAAGGGACTTCAACAGGTAATCGCGTTTTTGTACGAGGTCTCGAAAAGCTCCGAAGATTACGCCTTCAAACTGAAAGCGATTTTGCAGTCCAAGAGAAAGTCCAAAGCAGCATGACTGCGACGAGATGCGCGGGTAGTTTAATGGAAGAACAGGCGACTCACCCGTCGTCAGGTGGCGTCCCGAAAACGACCCCCGCGCTCCACTCTTCCCACAAGGCGCACCAGCGATTGATTCGTGAACGTCTCGCGCTGGAGCCAAACCCTCTCCTCGACGTGAAGCAGGCGCTCGCGTCGTCACTGAAAAACGCATGGGTGCGAGAAATCGAACACGAGACTGCGAAAACAATCATTCTTCACTATGAGTGGCTCAACACGATGGGTACGACTGATTTTCAATTCGGGTTGTATTTCGGCGACCATTTGGCAGGAGCGGTCTGTTTCGGTCGAACCGCTGGCACCAAAACCGCCGAGTCCATCTGCGGCAAAGAGCATGCGCATCTCGTTAAGACGCTGAATCGCGGTGCCTGTGCTCACTGGAGCCACCCGAACTCCGCTTCGTTCCTCATTTCTCACGCCTGCCGGCTGATGGCGCAAAAGGGCTTTCACGTCTTCGTCGCCTACGCCGACCCTTCCGCTGGCGAAATTGGCACGGTGTATCAGGCGTGCGGCTGGAATTACTGCGGAACTGCGAGTGGGGCATCGAGTTTTGTCTGGCCGGGGAAGCCGGTGGTGAAAGACCCGTATTGGGGTACGTTCAAGGATGGGAGACCTCATGATGAAAGAAATCTTCATCACAGCATTCGTCGTGGTTATCGGATTGAGTGCACCCGTCATGAGAAACGGAGGCAGATGATAAAAGAAGGCTTCGTATTCCTGAAGTCGCAACCGAAGCATCGGTACGTCGGACTTTACGGTGACCGGGCAACCGTTGCAACTCTGCGGGCAGCCATGAAGTGGGAAACGTTTCCTTACCCCAAACGAGCCTAGCAAACCGGCTCACTCTTTCTTCTCTGCCTAATTCACTTGCCGCGTAAGCGTACGCTGCGGCTGTGTTGACAAAGAGGAGTTTTGGCTAGGCAGCGTGACGAGAGCGTTCAGCCAACTCTGCAGCGAGATTCCAAGGCAGGAGTTCTTCGATTTGGTTGATGGGATGATCGGCGATGCGCGAGAGTACATCACGCAAGTAGGCTTCGGGATCAATTCCGTTCAGCTTCGCGGTGCCGATCAGGCTGTAGATGGCTGCGGCGCGTTCGCCGCCAGCGTCCGATCCTGCGAACAAGTAGTTCTTCCGGCCCAGAGCCACCGTGCGCAAGGCTCGTTCCGCGGCGTTGTTGTCGATCTCGATCCGCCCATCGTTCACGTAGCGCAGGAGTGCCTCCCAGCGTCCCAACGCGTAGCGCACCGCCAGCGCGGTGTCCGATTTTCTGGACAGTTTACCTAGCGTGGCTTCGAGCCATTGCTTCAACGATTCCAGCAACGGCCGCGCCCGCTCGTTGCGGATCTCGCGCCGCTCTTCCGGCGAGCGTCCTCGAATTTCCTTTTCGACGGCATACAGTGCGCCGATTTTTTCCAGAGCTTCGGCGGCGGTTTGGGATTTGTGCGCCGCTACCAGATCGTAGAATTTTCTACGCACGTGCGCCCAGCAGGCGGCTTCCTGAATGCGTCCTGTTTCGTAGACCTGATCGAACCCCGCGTAGCCATCCGCCTGCAGTGTTCCGGTGAAGCTGCTCAAGTGTGCTTTGGGATGTTCGCCTTTGCGATCCGGCGTGTAAGCGAACCACACCGCCGCTGGCGTCGTGTCTCCCGCGGGATGATCATCGCGAACATAAGTCCAAAGCCGCCCCGTTTTCGTTTTGCCGTTGCCCGGCGCCAGCACAGGAACCGGCGTGTCATCGGCGTGCAGCTTGTTCGCGGCCATTATGTGGCGCCGCAGTGCTTCCACCAACGGTCCGAGCAACGCGCTCGTGCCGCCCACCCAGTCCGCCAACGTCGAGCGTTCCAGCTCCACACCTTCGCGCGCATAGATTTCCGATTGACGATACAGCGGCAAGTGATCGCAGTATTTCGAGACCAGCACATGCGCCAGCAGCCCGGTCCCGGCAACGCCGCGCTCGATCGGACGGCTCGGCGCTTCTGCTTGCACGATCCGCTCACAGCAAGCACAGGCCAGCTTCGGACGAACCTGCCGGATCACTTTGAAGCGCGCCGGCACGTACTCCAGCATTTCTGAGACGTCTTCGCCAAGAGGTTTCAACTCGCCGCCGCAGTCCGGGCAAGCTTTTTGTTTCGGCGGATACTTCCGCACTTCGCGTGGCAGATGCTCCGGCAGGGGCCGCCGCGCGGGTTTCGCCGTATTTGCGGGGGCGCGCAGGCACCTGCGAAGGCATAGCATTTTCTGCTCGCGCCGCTTCCAACTCATCCAGCTGCAGCTCCAGTTGCTCGATCTGGCGTTCCAGCTTCTCCGATTTGCGGCCGAACTGCAGCCGCCGCAGCTTGGCGATCAGCAGCTTCAAGTGCTCGATCTCGTTGTCGCGCGACAACAACTGTTCGTGCTGGGAGAGGATCAGTGCTTTCAGTTCGCGGAGATCAAGCGTGGTGAGATCGGGAAGAGCGCGATGAGCAGCCGCCATGGCCGCGAATGTAGCAGGCTTTCTTTACAGCAAAATGAAAAGGCACGGAAAAACAAAAATAATTTGCTCACACCGCCATCTGCGGTGCGTAACTGCGCACTGGCCGCCTCCAATCGATGCCTTCCAGCAACATCGACAACTGCGCTGGCGTCAGCGAAACCGTACCGCTGGTGGCTTGCGGCCAGAGGAAGCGCCCGCGCTCGAGCCGCTTCGCGAACAAGCACAGCCCGTCCCCGTCCCACCACAGCACTTTGATCAGATCGCCGCGCTTCCCGCGAAACACAAACAGGTGACCGGAAAATGGATTTTCCTGAAGTGCCGTCTGCACCATTCCGCTCAGCCCCACGAAACCGCGCCGCATGTCCGTCACTCCGGCGACGATCCAGATGCGCGTCCCTGCTGCCGGCCCGATCATGCGAAGAGACACTCAATCGCGGCACGCAGTGCTGCCACATCCACAGCCCCCGCGATGCGAAGAGTTCCTTTCGCAAGCTGGATCTCCATCGTTCCCCATCGCCCAGCGAGCCCATCGTCCTTCACGGCTTCCAGGGATCGCTCCTCGCCGACCTTCACCGGCAGGAGCTTCGTGGCCGCCGTGCTTCCCAGCCGCCCTTCGCGATACAGCTTCCTCCAGTGGAACACCTGGTTCGCGTTCACGTCATGCCGCCGCGCCACTCGCGCTACCGACGCGCCAGGCGGCAAGGTCTCTTCGACGATTCTGCGCCGCTCCTCCGCACTCCGTCGCCGCTTCTTCCCGCCGACCACCGTCACACGAACCATCTCATTCGAAGTGTCCACGATCCCCCTTTGTGGACACGAACTAACGTGCCCACTTCAGGGCCATCATCCCCATCTACCCACACTGAGTACAGACGGTCAGATTCGGACGCTTACCTTGCCGCCTTCATCGGCAAGGCTGTATAAGTCCACCCCGAATCGCTCATTGATAAACTTAACGGTCTGGGGTTGTCTTTCGAGGGAGGCACGGACCTGTTGGGGCGTATACAGCCCTGCGTTTTTCTTGAAGTGAGCCTTATTGCGGTCAACAGTCTTAATCCACTCGACCGCAGCCATCCACTCGCATTTGTCGTTGTCGTTCAGATGCCCACCAAGTCCTGTGGGTATATCTGGATAATCTATGAGCAGCTTTCCTTTCACTCGGAACTCTCTGGCTGGCTTTGCTCTCGCTTTGACCCTCCCAACTCCCAAGAAGCCATTCCTTTTCCCCTTCACATAGGCAGTAATAATGTCTCCCTCTCGTAGCCCCTCAACCGCCTTTCTAAATCTCTCTCCAAGACCAGCCCCAACGAATCCGTACTTCACGTCATCCTTCCATCTGCGATTTTGAGATTCCCCAGTATTGAAAAAGAAAATCCTGTTATTACAATCGAAATGCGGTAACTCCAGATGCATAGTTTTGAGAGGACGGAAGTGTTTGCTGAAGAATCCAGCCGCCTCATTCAAGGTCTTGCCATCTGCCTGCCAAATCAGGGTCGTCTCCACTAAATGAGCTTGGTCTTCAGTCAAACCAGACGCAATAACCTTAACAACGGGGTCTTGCCCAGCGGCCTTGATTTGTTTGATTCGACGGAGTTTTCTTGACTCATGCCTCGACTCTAGGTGTGCTTCTTTCCGAGAACCCTTGCCCTTGCCATAGTAGAAGGGTTCATAATTTCGGGGGTCAATGTACACATAAACGTAATAATCATCCATCGCTGTTCTCCCACTGCGCGGAATGATACCCCCTTTCGGGTCTTCCCAGCCGAACGCGCAAGGCATTGCAGGTGACCGGGTTCAGTCAGTCCGCCAAATCGCACCTCACGTCGGTCACAAAAGGGTGTGGGCGAACTCGGAACCACAATGCTGCACCCAGAGGTCACGCCCCGCCGCACAAGCGTCCCTGCTGCTCGTAATAATGAGGATGCGGCGGAGGCGGGCTAGGCTTTTCTTCGCTTAGAGGTGTGCCCTGTCAGTTTTCTGCTCAACAGCCTTGGACACGGTTCGGATGACGGACTTAACGTGTCGTATGTATGCGTTCAACCCCGTGTCCGCGGAACGGTCTCCACTTCTACTTCTGGCATCTTCCGCCCGGACTGCTTTGATGGCCTTGCCGACTTGCTTTATCTGTTTCTGAATACGCTGGCGGGCCTTTTCACGCTTCTTCAACTTCTTCTTGCTTGGTAGACTTCCTGTAATTTTCTTAGCGCTAGGCGTTGCGTGATAGGCGGAGAACATTCTCCGCATCTTGGCAGATTGAATCCCGAGTTCTCGTAACGCTTGGAGTTGGAGGTCGGCTCGCTCGCCCCAAGTTGCCCGAGCTAGAAGTTTGTTGACCAGTTTAGAATTGAGCTTCGGTTTCATCCGGGTGGATAGCAGTTTAACTCCGTTGTCGTGGTAATACTCGGCTGCTAAGACTGCGAGCTTCCTTTCAATGATTTTCAGCGCCGCTGACTCTGATTTGGAGTATGGCTAGCCGTCTTCTGTACCTTTCACATTATCGAATGCGAGAGGAACTAAAATTGCCAACGCGCTTGAGCCAGCCGCCGCTTTAAGTCCCGCCGCCCCGACGCTCCCGCCTTCCGCAAGATGTAATTCGCTAGCTCGCAGGCCGCGAACCGGTCTTTCGCCCCGGACGGCATCGTGACCAACGTGGTTAGCATCAGATGCAGTAGGCGACGAAATTTCGGGTCCGTTTTAGCTCGACTCCATGCTTTTTTCAGTTGTACTCGACTCATGACTGCCATCTCCGTTAATCGGTGAATGCGATTCCGAGTCGTCCCGGCGCTTTTGCACGCCTCTGACTAGTTTCGCCAGCGTTCGCTGGGACGCTCGTGAACCGCTTTACGCTTCCCCGGCGAACGGGTCTTGCATTCCATCGCCGTGCTCGGCGTCCTCGCGCTCATCCGCAAACGGGTCTTGCGCTGTGTCCCCTCGCTCTGCGCACGCACGTTTTTCGATTCGGTAACGAATCGCATCATCGTTCGTCAGCCCATCCCGCTCCCCTGCAAAGGCATCATGCATTGGTTCAAGTTCGGCGGCGTCGCCATCCTCGATTGCTTGGTCGGCGGCGTGCCAATGTTCCTCCTCGGCTGCGTCGTCAGGGTCAACTGGCGTGTCGTCGTCATCAAAGGCGACTTCAATCTTTTCGAAGTCGGCTGCATCCTTCCGAGCGGCACGATTCTCTTCAATCCATGCGGCCATGCGAGACTCAGTCATGGTCTCGACGCCGCGCTCTTCGTATAGGACGTACTGCCGTGCGAGTTCTTTGTAAGCGAGCATGAAGTCGGCCGACGATTCCAAGCCGGGGAAATTTGTGACCGGTAGGAAGTTCAGGATTACTGCCTCGATATCGAGAGGGTCGTGACCACGACGCAGCAGGGCGGCGAAATGGTTTGAGTCAATCTCGTGCGTCGGGAACAGGTCGTAGTAGGCTTTGGCGAGATAATCAGCAATCCACAGCAAACCCTGTTCTTCGCTGGCTTGGGAAGGGGGGACGGCGGCTTGGGGGATGGGCGCTTCGCTTTTTTGCTTGGCAGGGGATTCCCGTTGCCCAGATTCTCGTTTGCTTTCAGTTCCTGATTCCTTCTTCTTTTTCAATTCACCTGTCTCTGGGGGAGCGAAGCGACCATCAGGGACGACTTCCGTTTCCGCTTCCGATTCCGTCACGTCCGTGCCGGATACGGATTCGGAAGTCGGCGTTAGCCGACTAACGCCGCCCTGCCCCTCACTACCTTGCAAAGGGAGTGCCGTAGGAAGTACTTCCGAAGGAAGTCCGCTTAGTGCAGCGTTTTTCGTGCGGTGCTTCGCACGCTTTTCGTGCGCTTCATCGGACGTTTTTCGTGCGGTACGACGCACACTATTCGTGCTCCGGAAATCAACGTCGCCGGGTGAAAAGTCTTCTAACTCGTCCTCGGGGTTCCGTTTTGCGAGGAGCACTGCTGCGTTGCGGTCTGAATCCTCGGCCTGCTTATCAAGCCATTCGATGTCCACGAAGTAGCGATAGACCGGCCAGCCCGACGACTGGTTGACCAGCTTCGCCTGAATCATCCCCGAGCGTTTCAGTTCTGCTCGCCATTGGCGGACAGATTCTCGACGAGAACAGTTGACTGACCGCATCAGCGTCTTATCCGAGATTTTGGGGGTCCAGCCGAAGACGGACTTCTTGCCGCTTTTGAACGGAGCACCGGAACCGGCCCGGTCGCACAGGATGAAGAGCAGCAGGCGGGCGTTGCCCTTGAACATGGGGCAGAAGCGGGCGGCGGTGATATGTTTGTGGCTCATTACTGGCACGCCTTCGTAGTCTTGGGGTTCGTACCGAAGAGCGGGCGGTGGAACAGTTTTGGTTTATGCATGGAATCCTTCATGCCCGGATTTAGTTTTCAGGTGAAGGCTGATTCGACCGGACAATTTTCGGGGAGCCGCTGGCGCACCGTGGTCGGCTGTCCGGTCATGGTCACCATCCAGCGGATTCAGCGGCTTCCCCTGTGGATACAATACTGACTGCTCCGGAAAAGTTTTTAGGGTGTTTTCGACTAACCCCTGCGCTGCCACCCACGGTCTCATCGGGAGGTCCACTTCCGGGGCCGTCCGGGGGGCGGGATATCGCCTCCGCGAACGCCGAGCAAGTTCTCCAGTTCGTCGAGTTCGAGTCGGTCGGCAGGGGTTGCCGAGCCTGCCTGATTCTTTAGCCACAACTTCCGCGCCCGGGTTCTGTACGCCGCGATGGTACTCGGTGCGAGTTCATCCAAACTTCGTCTCATGGGCCCTCCCATAAAGAGGGCGCAGTAGTTCATTTATTTCAATCTTTCAATGTCAGGCTGGCTTTGCTTACGGCGTGGAATTGGGGTCTTCCGCTGCGCAGACTTGTTGGGTTTTTCCTTTTTTCGCCTTGACCGTCTCCATTCGGGGCCTTCCTTCTTCCACCACCGACGCTTGTAAATCTTTTGAGCTACGGCAGAACATTCGGCTGAGCAGTAGACCTGCTTGCCTTTGTCTGCGATGAAATATTTGGTCTTGCAGTCTTTGTTGCCGCACTTCTTTAGCCTTCCAAAACTTAGGTGTAGGTAGCGCAATGCTTGATTTATTGGTGCTTGGAGCGGTGGGGGGTGTGTATGGTACTTGTCCTTCCCCGGGTGTTTCTTAAGGTCCATGACCCGATGCAAGTGGAGTTGCAAGTTGAAGAGCCGCCATTCTTTTGTGTACTCGTCTTCGGCATCCCAGATTGCCCGGAGCCACTCTCGCATTTCGCTTATGATGGCACGGTGGAGGATTTGTCTGCCCTCTAAGAGCCGCCCCTCGGTTGAGGTCATCCTTCTTCCCAAGAACGGGACAAGAGCCTTGATGTCAGTCTCGATTGAAGGGAAGAACTTTGGGTATCGAGAAAAGAAGTGGTCAACGGTGCCATCCGTCAGTTGGTCTTCTGCGTTCACAACATCCAGAAGAAAATACCTCAATTCTTGGTCTGACTTTTTGTCCGTTGCTAGAGCTTTTCTGCTCTCCATCGGATTCCTTATAAAGTCTTCCTTCAATTGAGCGCCTCTCGCTAGATTTTTGCCGCCTTGTCTCCGCTAGAGTATCGCACGCCTCATTACTCCTGCACATTGTGTGCTAGACTGTCTTTGATTCTATCACTCCTGCTATTCATTTTGGCTACCGCAGGGCGATACAAGGCCCACCGTCTCAGTACAAGCAAAGGGACGGTCGGCAGGATAGGAGAGGCAAAGGCATGAGACTTACAAGACAGGAAGAGGAAATTGCAACGCGAGAGCTACTGGGAATTCTCGGTAAACATCCTGAAGGAATGTCCACAAGCAACCTAAGCGGAACGCCGAAATTCCACGGCACTTACACCTTGCGTAACCGCCAAATCATCCGCTTACTTCGCAAGACTGGCAAGGTCCGTGAAAGCGTTAGCGGTTCCGGCAATCGCACGTTCAGCGGGTGGCAAATTGGGGTGCAATCGTGAACCGCAAAGAAACAGCAAAATACCTCAATGTATCGGAGCGCAAATTTGCAGCGATGCTGCGTGACGGAAGTATATGTGTCAATAAAGACGGTTCGCTAAACAAGCGGTCTGCTAATTGGATTTTCATGCTGCGAGAGTGGTCTCGCCGTTTTGGGAAATTGGCAAAGGGGGTGCAGTCATGAGCCGACCAAAATTCATCGTTGCTTACTGCGGGCATACCAGCACAGAACAATACCTCGACCGCCAGCCTCTCGGTTGCTGCGCCTCATGCGCCAAGAGGATGGACACGGCGGAAACGCTCCAACGATTCGAGCAAATCCGGCAACAAATCAAGACAAGCTGCGCCCAATGCGGCGAGGAAATCCACCCGCTGGAGGAGTCCACTCTCCCGGTAGGTGTCTTCTGGAAAACCATCTCCGTCGAGAAGGCTGCGGAACTGGCCGTCAATGCCCACATACGCCACGCACATTCGGACTATGACCAGCGGCGCTACGACCTTGAGGCACAGGGCTACAGCGGCAAGGAAGCCCGCTCCACGGTCCGAGAAGAAGGGCCGTAACCCGAAACGCCATCGTGAGGATGGCGTCCAGCCGTGAAGCGGCTGCTGACGAGGGTCAGAAAAAACAGGGTGGCGACCATCGCCGAGGAAAAACTTATGAAACCGATTCAGATTAACTTAGAGGGTGCACTGCGTAATTTGGAACTGCGTGGTGAGTCCTCGCCAGCCATGTATTTTTTCGACGGCGACATCAGCGTAGAGGACGCCAAGCAATGCCTGCGGGATTCAATCGCCCGTGGCATAACGATGTATCCCCAGTTAAAGACATGTGCGGAACAGATGGTGGAATTCAAGAAGTCGGACCACATTGCGGCGGCAGACTTTCGCGGAGACGACCGTCTGTCCTACCGCGTCTTCGACGATGGCAGCGTCTACGAAGAGTACACAGACTCCACTTTCACTGCTGACGAAATCATCGCGGCAGCACCACACTGCCTCTTCAACCCAAACAACGAAGAAGACCCACTGCAACGCTGGCTGCTCGACACGGTGTGCGACATGGTTGGCAAGCCACGTGTGAGCGCGACGGCGGTATAAGCCTAAACCCGAAACGCCGCCGCAGCGGCGTCTACCAGTGATGCTGGTGCTGACGAGGGTCAGACATAAGACACTGACAATACTATTCAGGAAGAGGTGACGACATGAACAAAAATCCAAGCGTTGAGGAACAGGAGCGGCACCGGAAAGAGTCTCAGGCGCGGCTCCGTGCGATGGGAACCAGTCTCGAAGAAGTCATCAAGCAGCACGAACAGCTATTTCCAATCTCCGCTGCTGACGCTCAGCACTGCACTCGGGCGCAGTTTGAAAAAGCCTACGGCTTGTACGATTTGGGCTGGACGATTCCAGACGTTGCCAAGCAGGTCGGCATCCCCTACGAAATAGCGGAAAAAATCAGCGAATTTCAGTTACATGAATCAGCGGTTGGACCCCATGACCGCGCCAACTGTCGTCGGTGCCGGGAGCGCATGGTATGACAGTCGCAGAACTATTCCCGGCAGCAAGCGAGGAAGAGCAGCTTTGCATCGTTGGGTAAGACTTGGCGGTCCACGAATTGGTGTGAACGCGGCAATCGAGATAGCCGGGCGCTAGATGGAGTAGCGATGACAATACAAGGGCCACCGTCTCAGTGCGAGCAAAGCGACGGTACTATTCCTCCCCTACATTCCTGAGTTGGAAACTCTCGTCCATCAGTATTATCAGTGGTGGGCATCCTCCAAATCTCGACTCTCGGCTCGGGGCTGCTGCCAGCAGACGCCGGGACGGTCCTCGCCGCCACCGCGTTCCCACCGGTTGCATGCGCTCTTGAACCAAGCCCCAGAAACGACTCGATTCTTTCCACGCAGGCTGCTCCAACTGCACCGTTGCATTCGCCTCCGTCCACCGATACTCTCGCGCAATGCACAGGGGACGCCAATTCGGCAGCTACACGGAGAAAATCCATGTCGCGTCGAATTATCGTCTCAGGAAACGCGGAGCCGGAAATCCGGCAACGCGGGTATGTATATCAGAAAGGGCGGAAGCAGTCCGACCCGTGGCTTCCCACGCAGCGGGCTTACGGCTTCTTCCGGATGGATGCACCCGGCAAGACCAAGCAAGTCGAAGTGCGTCCTGCGCTTGGGTTCTGCCGGGACAGAATGGGCGCAATGCTTAAACTTCATCAAGCTATGCAAGAGGCAGGCGTGCTCGACGTGGAGAAGATTCGGGAGCGCATCGCACCCGTCACCACATTCGAATCGCAAGCTGCTTGGTGGCTCGCAGAAATCAAAGCAGAGCGCATCGTCAACTCCAAAACACGGAAGCCTATTCGCACCAACACGACTGACTACTACTCGACCGCAGTGGCATACCTGAATGAAGTTGTCGGAAATAACCCCCTCGCTTCACTTGACAACCCGGAAGCACGAGAACTGGTTTCCAAGATGAAGGCGCAGTTGAAAGACAACGAGCGGCGCTTTTCCGATAAGACCATCGTGGAGTTCTTCAAGGTCTTCAAGACGGTCATCGCCTCCGCAAAGGACGAAAAACTCAGACAGGTATATCCACGAGAGTGGGATTTGGCGTACATCGGTCTACCAAAGGTCAGCAAGCGGGAGCAGCACCGGCCCACGTTCACGCCCAAGGAAATCGTCCATATCATCAAAAGTTGCAAGCGGGCGATTTACCGGCTTGCCGTGGTTTTGCTCGTGGCAACAGGGGTCCGCATCGCAGAATTGCTCGCTCTCGAAGTAGGGAAACACATCTCTCCCGATTGCACTGTCGTCTACATCCGGCAGCAACGCAGTCGCAAGGGAGAAATTGTTCCGACACCGAAAACTGACGCCGGTTATCGTGACGTGGACGTTCATCCCCTAGCGGCCAGGATACTCCGAGCGTATATCGGCGACCGGAAGAGCGGCTACCTGCTTGAAACGAAAACGGGCAAGATGCTCTCGCCCGGCAATCTCTGCCGGGATGGTCTCAAGGCTATTCTGAAAGGGATGGGGCGGAGCAAGGTTCGTTTCCATGCCTTTCGGAGATTTAGACAAGCCGTGCTTGAAAAGAGCGAAGTGCGCCAACTCTTGATTGATTATTGGATGGCACACGACAACTCCGACATGTCCTCACGCTATGCGAAGCAGCTAACTGAGGATGTGGAGTTCCGTGAGGAATGGGCAGAAAAAGTGGGCCTCGGCTTCGAGCTACCAGAGCTTTTGGAATCGGAGTCGGGTGTTAATTGCGCTACGTGCGCTACGGATTCTGTAGAACACGTTTGCGTCGCAAATGCGTAAGTGTATGAGAGGGAAGGAAAAAATTGGTCGGGGCGAGTGGATTTGAACCACCGACCTCCTGGTCCCGAACCAGGCGCTCTAGCCAGGCTGAGCCACGCCCCGACCGTAGGGCATTTCGAACTGCCTGTCGGAGTTCGTCCGGCAGTTCAAATTAGTTTACGATGTCCGTTAATTGCCCGCAACCGATAGCTTCAGGGAGCCTGCAGCTCATCACCGATTTGCGCAATCAGCTCGATTGCGGCTTGCTGCACGGCGGGATGAAGCTCTTCATCGTTGCCGAAGTTTGCGCCTGCGATCCCGTAAACAATCGTGCGCGGAGGCAATTCGCCGAGCGCGCGTGCCATTTCGATCGCCGCCGCGGCGCCGAATGAGTGCGATGAGAGCCGCAGAAAATCTGCCGGAATTCCCGCGGCCGAAGCATCGAAGCGATGAATCGTTCCCGGTGCCGCTGCGGACTGCGCCGCGTCCACAAGAATTGCGCGATGGACGCCCGCCAGGGCTGCGAGTATCGCCGCGCCGTCTCCAGTTTCTTCCACGATGCGGATCTCTTCCGGAATCCTGCCGCGCAGACCGCGAGCCACGATCAATCCGATTCCATCATCGCCTCGATGGGCGTTCCCCACGCCGATAATCACCGTCCGCGGCGCCATGCGCGTCACTCGCGCTCGAGATTCAGCTTCAGAAAATGCGTGGCGCACGAAATGCAGGGATCATAATTGCGGATAGCCTGCTCACACTGCCACTGCAGCTTGTCTTTCTTCATATCGAGATTGGCGGAGACGAAGCGCAACAAGTCGCTCTCGATGGTCTTCTGATTCTGCGATGTGGGCGGCACGATCTTCGCGTCGAGAATCACGCCGTGGTCGTCGAGGCGGTAGCGATGGAACAACATTCCGCGCGGCGCCTCGGTGCAGCCATAGCCTGTTCCGGCATGCGGCTCGAATTGCACCGCCGGCTTCTCCGGCATCTCGAAGTTCTCAATGATGCGCAGAGCCTCGTCGCAGGCCTGCACGATTTCCACGCTGCGAACAATGATGCTGCGAAACGGATTGCGGCACACAGCGCCGATACCAGCCGCCCGAGCAGACTCTTGCGCCAGAGGAGAGAGCTTGTCGAAATTCAAGTTGTAGCGCGCCAGCGGACCGACGAAGTACGAGCCGCGCTCCTTGAGCTGCGAATGCAGGGAGTTCGAGTGCTTGACGTGCTCCTCGACAAAATACTGGTCGTAGTCGCGCACCGCGATGTCCAAACCTTTATTCGATACCAGCCGCCCTTCATTGAAGGGATACTCTTGCGGGTGCCGCAGCGCCACGAATTCGTAGTCGCCCTCAAACGCCGGAAACGAAAAACCCGCCACCCAGCGCACCGTTTCGATCGCCGCGTCGCGCGCCCATTTCAGCTTCTCGGCCAGCGCCGCGAATTCCTGTTTGGCCGGCACCTTGTAAAAACCGCCGACGCAAACGTTGATCGGATGAATTTCGCGGCCGCCCAGAAGATTTACAATGTCATTCCCGGCCTTTTTCAACTGCAATCCGCGCTTCACTTCTTCGGGATGGTCTTTGGCCATGCGAATACTGTCTTCATAGCCGAGAAAGTCCGGCGCGTGCAGCATGTAAACGTGCAACGTGTGGCTCTCAATCCATTCGCCGCAATAGAGCAAGCGCCGCAGCGCACGGAGCTGCCCGTCAACGACCACTCCAAACGCATCCTCGATGGCGTGGCAAGCGCTCATTTGATAAGCGACCGGGCAGATTCCGCAAATCCGCGCGGTAATGTCCGGCGTCTCGCTGAATTTCCGGCCGCGCAGAAACGCTTCAAAGAAGCGCGGCGGCTCAAAGATCTTCAACTTCACTTCGGTCACGCGCTGCCCTTTGATCTTCACGAACAGGCTGCCTTCGCCTTCGACGCGCGCCAAAAAATCCGTCTTGATGATCTTACTTTTCATGCGCCTCGCTCTCTTTGCGGAAAGGCTCGGCATAGGCATTGAAGCTCCGCAAAGCGCGCACTAAATTTTCTTCGCTCACTCCCATTTGGCTCCAGGCCGCGGCAATCGACGCCATGTTCGGAGTTTCCTTCGGCCCGTAGCACGCATAGCAGCCGCGCGAATAAGCCGGGCAAATCGCGCCGCATCCCGCCTGCGTCACAGGCCCAAGGCACGGGATGCCTTGCGCCACCATCACGCACACCGTCCCGCGCCGCTTGCATTCGACGCAAACACTGTGCGCCGGAGTATTTGGCTTGCGCCCGTGCAGAAATGCGCTGACCACTTCCAGCAACTGGTGCTTGTTGATCGGACAGCCGCGCAATTCGAAATCGACGAAGACGTGATCCGAGATCGGCGTGGACTTGTTCAGCGTCTCGATGTAATCCGGGTGCGCGTAAACGATGGAAGTAAATTCTTTCACGTTCTTGAAATTCCGTAGCGCCTGAATCCCGCCGGCTGTCGCGCAGGCCCCGATGGTCACGAGAAATTTCGTGGCGCGGCGCACCGCGTGCAGCCGCTCTTCATCGTGCGGCGTGGTGATCGATCCTTCCACCAGCGAAAGATCGTACGGGCCTTTAACCACGGCGCGCGAAGCCTCGTAAAAATTCGCAATTTCCACCGCGCCGGCAACTGCCAGCAATTCATCTTCGCAATCGAGCAGGCTCAATTGGCAGCCGTCGCAAGAAGCGAATTTCCACACCGCGAGCTTAGGTTTGCGCTTCTGAGCCATCTCAAATCTCCGGCGTGTTAAAAATCGGTTCGATACGGTCGAAGCGAAACACCGGGCCATCCTTGCAGATAAAGGTAGGCCCGTACTGGCAATGCCCGCAGAAGCCCACCGCGCATTTCATGTTGCGCTCCATCGAGACGTAGATGCGATCCGAGCTCACGCCGCGGCGCTGCAATTCCGCCACCGCAAAGCGCATCATCACTTCGGGCCCGCACGCCAGCGCAATCGTGTTCCTCGGGTCGAACGGCGAGCGGCCGATCAACGTGGTCACCACTCCGACATTTCCGCGCCATGCGCTCGTCCCGCGATCCACCGTCACTTGAATATCCAGATCGAACTTGCCGCGCCAGCGCTCCAGTTCCGCGCGAAACAGAATATCGTCCGGCGTACGCGTGCCATACAAGAGCACGATCTTGCGGCAATTCTCGCGCTGCGCCATAAGCCGGTAGAGCGCAGGCCGCAGCGGCGCCAGCCCGATGCCTCCGGCGATGATCACGAAGTCGCGCCCCGGCGCTTCTTCCACGGGCCAATTCCCGCCAAACGGTCCGCGGATTCCGATCACGTCTCCGCGCTTGAGCCGCCCCATCGCTTTGGTCACCGCTCCGACCATGCGCGTGGTGTGCCGCAGCACCGGCAGCGTTCCCGGATCGCTGCTGATCGAGATCGGCACTTCGCCCACGCCGAACACGTACAGCATGTTGAACTGGCCCGGCTGGAACGAAAATCGTTCACCGTGATTCAACGGCGCGAGTTCCAACGTGAAAGTATCGTCCGTCTCAGACTTGACGCGCTCGATGCGAAATGGCTGCGGCACCATCGGATCGAGACTCGCCGATGACGGCGCCAGCGCGGATTCAGGCGGAAGCGCCATACAGGTCCATGAGCTGCAATCGCGTCGCTTCCAGTCGCTCGGCAGTAACGCTCGCAAAGCGCTTCAGCAATTCGTATCCGAGGTCATGATCCTCTTCGCATTTCCCGCGCAAACATTTGCCGTCGAACGCCAGCGCCCGCGTCGGCCGCACCGTTCGCGCCCCAAAACGCCAGCGATACGGCGGCAGCAGCCACGACCAGCCCAGAATATCGCCGTCGCCGATTGTCTGCAGCGTCGTGAAGCCCCGCTTGGGAACCATCAATTCCAGCGCCACCAATCCTTCGCGTATCAGATAGAACCGGTCGGCGGGTTCGCCCTCATGCGCAATCACGTGCGCGCCCTCGAACCGCTCGTTCTTGGCGCATCCCACGATGATCTTGATATAGCGGTCATCCATTCCTTTGAAGAACGGATGTTCTCGAATGATAGGTTCAAGTGATTCAATCATGTTCTTTCCGTCCTGAATTATTCGCGCCGTTGTTGGGTTCACCGCGAATGGCGCGAACCTCTTCGGTTATATCAATAGCCACTGGGCACCACGTGATGCACCGCCCGCATCCCACGCAGCCCGAACTTCCAAACTGATCGATCCATGTGGCGAGCTTGTGCGTCAGCCACTGCCGGTAACGCGCTTTCGTGCTCGAGCGCACGCTGCCGCCGTGAATGTAGGAAAAATCCATGGTGAAGCAGGAATCCCATTTGCGCCAGCGCTCGGCATGGTCGCCCGAAAGATCGGTCACGTCCTCCACCGTCGTGCAGAAGCACGTCGGGCAGACCATCGTGCAATTCGCGCAGGTCAGGCAGCGCGTCGCGACCTCATCCCATCGCGGATGCTGGTAGTTGTTGTACAGCAGTTCCTTGATTCCCGTGGTGTCGAGCGTCCGGCCCATGTGCCGCGCTGTTTCCGCCACGACGTCTTCCGCAGCCTGCATGTCCGCCTGCGCCGCCGCTTCGCGAGGAAGCTCCGAAAGAATCTCCGCGCCGCGCTCCGTCCCCGCCTCCACCACGAACCGGTGCCGCCCGTCGTGCAAAATTTCCGTCATCGCCAGGTCGTATCCCGCGCTCGCCTTCGGTCCCGTCTTCATTGAAACGCAAAAGCAAGTTCCGCCCGCCTGTCCGCAATTGATCGCGATCAGGAAAACATCCTCGCGCCGCGATTGATACACCGAATCCACGAACTGCCCTTGCAGGAAAACCTTGTCCTGAATGGCGATCGCATGCAGCTCGCACGAGCGCACTCCAAGGAACGCATATTTCGGATGGACCTGCTTCTCTTGAAAAATTGTGAACCCGTTCGCGCCGCGCTCCGCTTGCCACAGCTTCTGTTCCGGCGGATGCAGGAACTTCTTCCACGAGTGCGGTCCCACGGCGTAGCCGAAAAGCGCATTATCGCCGCGGCGTTTCAGCCGATAGGTTCCGCCATTCTGTTCGTCGGTCCAGCCCGCGGGAAGCTCCGCCGCCGAGCTCACGCGATCGTAAACGATCGCGCCCTCGCGCACGGTCGGCCCAACGACCGAGTAACCTTTCTTCGTCAATGCTTCAAAAAGATGATCGAGGTGCGCGGCTTCGACGACTGCGGTGTCACCGGCTTGGAGGCGCGCAGCGTTCATCAATCCTCGGCAAGGCTTTGCTGGAGGCGCATGAGAACGAGACGTGCAACATTTCCGCACCACTCCGCAGCGTGCAGCAATCTCGTTCGCGTGTAGCGTTCCACATCGAATAAGCGTTGTCAATCATCGCCGGCTCAATCGCGCGAGCCTCGCCGGGCAAATTCGCCGCGGTCCGCGTCTCAATGCTATTATTGAAGTTTCGCACTGCGAACAAACTTGCCAGCGTGTAGATTGGGAAACTGAAATGGGCCACCTGTTCAGCCCGCAACTCCCTGAGACTTCGGATCTCGCCTGGGCGCATCCCCTCGTCCGCGAATGGTTCGTCAACAAATTCGGCACGCCCACCGAGCCGCAAGAGCAAGGCTGGCCGCAAATTCTCGCCCGCCGCAACACTCTCATCTGCGCGCCTACCGGCTCCGGCAAAACTTTGGCCGCGTTTCTCGCGTGCATCGACGGCCTCGTCCGCAAAGCCATCGCCGGCGATCTGCTCGATCAGACCGAAGTTCTCTACGTCTCGCCGCTGAAAGCCCTCAGCAACGACATCCAGAAGAATCTCGATGCTCCGCTCGGCGAAATTCTGCAGCTCGCCCGCGAGCGCGGCTATCTGATGCCCGAAATCCGCACCGCCGTGCGCACCGGCGACACGCTCATGCACGAGCGCCGCAAAATGCTCGATCACCCGCCGCACATTCTCGTCACCACGCCCGAATCGCTCTACATTCTTCTCACCGCCGCGAAGAGCCGCGAAATTCTGCGCACCGTCACGACGCTGATCGTGGACGAAATCCACGCCGTCGCCGACGACAAGCGCGGCGCGCATCTCGCTCTTTCCCTCGAGCGCCTCGAGGCTCTCACGCCGCAGCCTCCCGTGCGCATTGGCCTTTCCGCCACGCAAAAGCCCATCGAGCTCGTGGGGCAATTTCTGGTGGGCAGCGAGCGCCCCGCTCCGGTCATCGTCGAAGTCGCGCAGCGCCGCCAGATCGATTTAGCCGTCGAAGTGCCCTCAAGCGAACTCGGCCCCATCGCCTCAAACGAAATGTGGGATGAGATCTACGCGCGCATCGCCAAGCTGGTGCAGGAGCACCGTTCCACGCTGATCTTCGTCAACACGCGCCGCCTCGCGGAGCGCGTGGGCCACAATCTCGCGGCATTACTCGGTGAAGATGCCGTCGCCTCCCACCACGGCAGCCTCTCGCGCCAGCGCCGCCTCGCTGTCGAAGCAAAGCTCAAAGCCGGCGAAATCCGCGCTCTCGTCGCTACGGCCTCTCTGGAATTGGGCATCGATATCGGTACTGTCGATCTCGCCTGCCAGATCGGCTCGCCGCGCTCCATCGCTGTCGCCTTGCAGCGCGCCGGACGCTCCGGCCACTGGCGCGGCGCCGTTCCCAAGTGCCGCTTCTTCGCCACCACGCGCGATGAACTGATCGAGTGTGGCGCGCTGATTCGCTCGATGCGTCGCGGCGAACTCGATCAGCTTCAGATTCCCGAAGCTCCTCTCGATGTCCTCGCGCAGCAAATCGTAGCCGCGTGCGCCGCCGAAGATTGGCAGGAAGATGATCTCTACACGCTAGTTCGCCGCGCGTTCCCATATCGCAATTTGCCGCGCAAGGATTTCGACGAAATCGTCGCCATGCTCTCCGACGGCATCGCCGCGCGCCGCGGCCGCTACGGCGCCTATCTCCATCACGATCAGGTAAATCATCGCCTGCGCGGCCGTCGCGGCGCACGCCTCGCCGCGATCACCAGCGGTGGCGCAATCCCCGATAACGCGCTCTACACCGTAATCGCCGAGCCCGAAGGCGTAGTCATCGGCACAGTCGATGAAGACT
Organism: uncultured Acidobacteriota bacterium; assembly: GCA_963812645.1. GTDB lineage: Bacteria > Acidobacteriota > Terriglobia > Acidiferrales > UBA7541 > Palsa-147. The sequence goes on along the minus strand of CAWEVU010000004.1, from coordinate 353,643 downwards.
TCGCCGTAGAAAGCCTCCGCGGCGACATCATTCTTCTAGGCAATAGTTCATGGCGCATCCGCCGCGTCCAATCCGGCTCAGTGCTAGTCGAAGACGCTCACGGCGCGCCCCCGAATATTCCCTTCTGGCTAGGCGAAGCTCCCTCGCGCACCATGGAGCTCTCGCAGCAAGTCGCCGCAATCCGCGAGCACGTCAGTCAGCTAACGGCCACTGCCGCCCCGAAATCCGTCGCAGCAGCCGCCAACGGGCTCCGCTCCGAAAGTAGCGCCGACGTCCCCGCCGGCATCTTACGACTACGCCCGCAACAAGAACCGAACTCGACGCCGGAAGAAAATCTCGATTTTCCTCTGCCGCCAAGCAACCACGAACCAATCGCTCAAGGCGCTCAGCACTCCGCAGCGGCCGCAATCATGTTTCTGCGCGAAGAATGCGGCATGGACCAACCCGGCGCCGAACAAACCGTCGAATACATCATCGCCGGCCGCGCCGTCCTCCGCGCTGTTCCCACGCAGCAAACCATCATCGCCGAGCGCTTCTTCGACGAAAGCGGCGGCATGCAACTCATCATTCACGCCCCATTCGGCGGCCGCATCAACAAAGCCTGGGGCCTCGCCCTGCGCAAGCGCTTCTGCCGCTCGTTCAATTTCGAGCTGCAAGCCGCCGCCACCGAAAACGGCATCAACATCTCGCTAGGCGAGCAGCACAGCTTTCCTCTAGCCGATGTTTTTCATTTCCTCCACAGTGAAAGCGTAGAAGAATTGCTCGAGCAAGCCGTTCTCGCCTCGCCGATCTTCGGCACGCGCTGGCGCTGGGCCGCCGGCCGCTCTCTCGCGCTGCTGCGCTTCATGGGCGGCAAAAAAGTCCCGCCGCAAATTCAACGCATGCGCTCCGATGATCTGCTCGCGGCGGTTTTTCCTGAAGCGGCTGCGTGCCAGGAAAATATCGAAGGCGATATCCAAATTCCTGATCATCCGTTAACCCGCGAGACCATGAAAGACGCGCTGCGCGAGGCCATGGACATTGACGGTCTAAAGCAGGTCCTTGCCGATATCGCTTCCGGCAAAATCAATTGCCTCGCGGTCGAGACGCCTGTCCCTTCTCAGTTCTCGCACGAAATTCTCAATGCCAATCCGTACGCGTATCTCGACGACGCTCCGCTCGAAGAGCGCCGCGCCCGCGCCGTGGAAATGCGCCGCGCCCTGCCCGAATCGGTGCTCTCAGAAATTGGCCGCCTCGATCCCGCTGCCATCGCCGAAGTCCGCGAAGAAGTCTGGCCCGATCTGCGCGACGCGGATGAACTTCACGACGCGCTGCTCGATCTAATCGCGTTGCCCGAATCGAGCGATTTGCTTCCGTCGGGCGGCGCGAGCGGAAACTCTGGCGCGTGGGCCGATTATTTCTCAGCGCTAGTAGCCGCGCGCCGCGCCGAACGCGCTCACGCCGCCGGCAGAATCTATTGGGTCGCGGCCGAGAAGGCCGCAACCTTCGCTGCGATATTTCCGGACGCGGTTTTCGATTCGACGCTACCGGCCATCGAGCAATCTCAACCGTCGCGAGAAGATGCTCTGCTTCTATTCCTCACGGGTTGGCTCGCGCACAGTGGTCCAACAACCGCTACAGCGCTGAGCGATTTGCTCGGCGTCGCGGCAAGCGATATTGAAAAGACAATTTTGCGCCTGGAAGCGAGCGGCGCCATTTTGCGCGGCACATTCACCGGCGAATCGCGCGATGAAATCGAATGGTGCAATCGCCGCGTACTCGCCCGCATTCACAAGCTCACGCTCGGCACGCTGCGCAAGCAGATCGAGCCGGTGAATGCCGCGCCATTCATGCGCTGGCTGCTGCGCTGGCAGCACGTCGCGCCGAACTCGCGCCTGCTCGGCGAACACGGCACGCTCGAAATTCTACAACAGCTTCAGGGTTTCGAGGCACCGGCAAATTCCTGGGAATCGCAAATCCTCGCGCGCCGCATCGCCAATTACGATCCCAAAGTTCTCGACAATCTCTGCCTCACCGGCGCCGTCGGCTGGGGCCGCCTCTCGCCGCATCCCTCCACGCTCGGCGAATCAAGCGATGCGATTCGCCGCGTGATTCCCACCAGCGTCGCGCCGCTAACATTCTTCATCCGCGAAGACGCCGACTGGATGATTCCGCGGCACTCCGAAGGCGCCTCAAAAGATTCCAGCGCATTAAGCCCGGTCGCGCGCGATGTTCTCGCGCATCTGCGCCAGCGCGGCGCATCGTTCTTCGCCGATATCGTCCGCGCCACCGCAAAATTGAAAGCTGAAATCGAAACCGCGCTGTGGGAGCTGGTGACCGCGGGAATGATCACCGCCGACGGCTTCGACAACATCCGCGCGCTGATCGATCCGAAACGCCGCGCGGGCCAGGGCCGCGGGCACAGCGCGCGCCCGCGTCACAGCGTCGGCCGCTGGTCGCTGCTCTACGCGAGCGAGCCGGCCGATCGCGCGCGCGTGGCGGAAGCAACCTGCTGGATGCTGCTGCGCCGCTACGGCGTCGTCTTCCGCGAAATGATCGCGCGCGAAACGATTTTGCCGCGCTGGCGCGAACTGCTGATCGCCTTCCGCCGCCTCGAAGATCAAGCCCAAATCCGCGGCGGCCGTTTCGTCAGCGGCTTTCTCGGCGAGCAATTCGCGCTGCCAGTAGCCGTCGAATCGCTACGCGCCGGCGCCCACCAACCACTCGCGCAAGAATCAGTAACGCTAGCCGCCGCCGATCCGCTAAATCTCGTCGGCATCATCATTCCCGGCGAACGCGTTTCTTCGGCGTCGGGAAAAACGATAACGCTTCTCGACGGCGTCCTCGCCGAAACCGAAGATTCCATTCGCCGCTACGCGCTCATCTCCTAAAGTAGCGCCGGCGTCCCTGCCGGCATCCGACAACCACAATCGCGACTTAGAACCGCACGACACGCGCGGACCACCCCTGCCCCAAGAAGCGTTCTGTAGGGCCGTCCATTTCGGTTTGTTCACAATCCTCATAATTAATGGCGAGACAAAACCGAGGTGTCGTTCACCTCTCACATTCTCGTCTCTTCTACTTCGACGATTGACCAACTCGATCGCATCAGATCCGCAAATTCTTCAAGGTCCCGCGTCGACGCAACTCCCTCCGGCGAGCGCCACGCGGCTTCCATGGCTTCGCGGCCCTCGAAATAGAGTTCGACTATCGCGTCCCATTGCGGATGCTTGCGCGATTCATCCGCGGCTGGAAAATTGACTACGTGCCGCAGCAAACCCGGGATTTTTAGCGCCAGAGGCCGATGAACTTCGCGGAAGAATTCGCGAAATTTCTCTTCCGATAAATCAGCGCGCTTGCTGAGCACGACGACGAACTTGAGAACAGCGCCCGTCATCAGCGTCTTTCTCTCCGCGAGCTACTCAGGATTTCGGCGACCATTCCGGCAGGCGCAGCAGGCGCGCTTCGGTGATCGAAGGAATTTCGCGGATGCGCGCGGCTACCGAATCGTCCACGTCGCCGTCGAGGCGCACGATGGCCACGGCTTGCGCGCCTTGCGCTGGCGCGCTGCGGCCGAGAGCGAACGTGGCGATGTTCACTCCCAGTTTGCCCAGCTCTGTGCCGATCGCTCCGATCACACCTGGAACATCCAGATTGCGCGTAAGCAAGAGAGTGCCTTCGAGCGGAGCTTCGAGTTCGATGCCGTCGAAGCGCAGAATGCGCGGCGCGGCGTTTTGCAGCACCGTGCCTTCGGCCGCGAGTTCTTTCGCCCCGCCTAGCGCGACTTCGAGTGTGTTGGGAAATCCGCGCTCGCGGCGGCGCGTGGTCTCTTCAACCACCATGCCGCGTGCGGCGGCTGCGGCTCCTGCATTCACAAGATTCACTTTTTCATCGAGTACGCGATTCAGAATGCCGACGAGCACGGCGCTGCGCAGCACGTGCGAACCGAGCTCCGCGGTTTCACCGGCGTAGCGGATGCGCACGCGATCCGAGCGGCCGTCCACCGCCTGCGCGACGAGCGAGCCGAGGCGCTCGGCGAGTTCGAGATACGGGCGCAGGCGGCGATACTGTTCGCCGGAGAGCGACGGCAGATTCACTGCGTTGCGGATGATGCCCTCGACGAGGTAATCCTTCACTTGCAGCGCGATTTGGATTCCAACCTCTTCTTGAGCCTCGGCAGTCGTGCCGGCAATGTGCGGCGTGGCGATCACGTTGGGCAGGCCGATGAGCGGCGAATTTTTCGGCGGCTCCTGCGCGAAGGTGTCCACGGCGGCGCCGGCCACGTGTCCCGAGCGTAGTGCTTCGGCGAGAGCGGCTTCATCAACAAGTTCGCCGCGCGCGCAATTGATCAGGCGCACACCGCGCTTCATTTGCGCGATGGAGGCGGCGTTGATCATCTTCTCGTTGCTCGGGCTGAGCGCGGAGTGCAGTGAAATGTAATCGGAGCGCGCGAAGAGATCGGCAAGCGGAACAAGCTCGACTTCGAGTTCCTGAGCGACCTGTTTGCTCACGTACGGATCGTGAGCGAGGATCGTCAATTCGAGAGCTTGCGCGCGGCGGGCCACTTCGGTGCCCACGCGGCCGAGGCCCACGAGGCCGAGCGTCTTGCCGCGAACTTCCGTCCCCATGGCGCTCGACTTTTCCCACCGACCGGCGTGAATCGCGGCGTTGAATTGCGGCACCGATCGCGCGAGCGAGAGAAGCAGCGCGAAAGTGTGCTCGGCGACGCTGACGGCATTGCCGCCCGGCGTGTTCATCACCAGGACGCCGCGGCGAGTGGCGGCTTCGACGTCCACGTTATCGATGCCGACGCCGGCGCGGCCGACAACTTTCAAATCGGGCGCTTTCTCGAGCAATTCGGCGGTGACGCGCGTGGCGCTGCGCACGATGAGTCCCTCGGCGTGAGCGAGTTCGGCGGCGAGCGAGTCGGCGGCGCCCGATTTTGCGGGCGTGACGACGTTCCAGCCGGGAGCGCGAAGCAGCTCGATGCCGCGCTCGCTGATTTTGTCCGCGACTACAATTTTCATGATGAAAAGCGTACGGGCGGCGGCGCTATCTGTCAAATCCCGTCGCGCGGCGCGCGTGTGGTATTCTGAATTTTCAAATTGCCATTGACGGAGGACGGCTGAATGCCGCTCGTGGACCAGATTCAGAAAGACATTGTGACGGCGATGCGCGCGAAAGAGGAATTGCGCCTGAGCGTGCTGCGCATGGTGAAATCGGCGCTGCATTTGAAATCCGTGGAGAAGATGCGGCCGCTCGAGGACGCGGAATCGCTGCAGATTTTGCAAACGCTGCTGAAGCAGCGGCGCGAGTCCGTCGAGCAATTCACCAAGGGCGGGCGGCAGGAACTCGCGGACAAGGAAACGAAAGAGATCGCCATCATCGAGGAATATCTGCCGGCCGGAGCGAGCGACGCGGAGATGGCCGCGGCGATCGAGGCGGCGATCGCGGAGACGGGCGCGAATTCGCCGAAGCAGATGGGCGCGGTGGTGAAGGCGGCGAAGGGGAAGCTTGAAGGCAAGACCGTGGATGGAAAAGTTTTGAGCGATCGCGTGCGCGAGCGGCTCGCGAAGATGGGTTGAGCGCCCGTCCATTCGATTGATTTCCTTTCTTGCGGCAATCTGCTGATGGCCCTTCCTGAAAACGTCGCGGTGCGTTACACCGAAGATGAAGCCGAATATCTGAGTTTGCGTCCCGTGGTGCGGCAGACGTTTCGCATCGCGGAGCTGGTGGACATGATCGTGGCGGTCACCGGGCTCCATGCGGCGCGCGTGGCGCAGATTTTGCGATCTGGATCGGTTGTTTATCATGGCTATCGTTATTGGTGGAGCGGATTCGAGGCTGCGTCCTCCGATCTTGATGCGTCGCTCGCGGCTTATCCGGTGGCCGATCCGGCGCGGGCTTTTGATCCGGCGGCTTGCGTCGCGGTGATTTTCGAATCGTCCGGGAGCCCGCCACGACATTCCGTCGAGCTATCGCGCGAATCGGCCGGGCGGCGGCGATTGCTGCGATTCCGGAGCTTTTGGGACGCCGTGATGGACCTGGCGTCGGGTCGGCGGCCGGCTTACGTCGAGTATTCCTATGCCCGGCGGGCGGATATTTATGCGCTGGAGCTTAGCCGCGAGGATGTTGCGAGGCTTGCGGCGGAGGCTGGGCGGCGGGCCGGGCGCGGGCTGCGGGCGCAATTGCGGATGCTGCCGGAGATGGCGCGGGCGGTTCTTGTGTCGCCGCGAGGCCAAAAAGCGCAATAAAAAAAGGCGTGATTTGTATCGATTAGACAGGACCTCCTTCGTTTGTTTTGTTGAAGTTGCGGACGTTTCTAATAAATTCGCGTATCGATTAGCTTTTTCTTCGCCTGGGCGGCGGAGGGCAACCTGGCGAACCTCCTCTTTATTTAATTGTTGGGCGCGGAGGCATCGTCAGTCGCCGGGCTGAGTCGATTGCTCTGCAATCGCAGAGACGATTGACAGCCCGGACCCGAGCATCGCTCAGGGCAAGCCTGCAGCGAGCTCAGGAGAACCAGCCCCGCGCTTAGGGACTGCGAACTTCCCACGCATTGATAACATTATAGTTATAGTAAGTCAATGGTACTTTAGTTCCAGAACTGTGTTTTTGCGAGACACAAACCCACGGCTAGACCGGGGGCGTGTGAACCCGCCCCCCTACGACCGCAAGATTCCTCAGCGGCTTGAAATTCAACAGAGTCGGTTTAAATTTCAGAAAGAACGAAGAGCCCACGGCTGAAGCCGGTGTTAGGAAGCAGGTCGTTTTCCCGCTGGACTGAAGTCCAGCTTCCCCCTGCTGAAGAGTCTGTGTGGCAACTTAGGCTGGCCAGAGGGGTTATAGTGGCGCAGGAGGCTGCGCGATGCCGAATTTTTACGAGTACAACCCAGAGCAAGGGTACCTGTTGCCGCCGAATGTGCGGCAGGTGCTAGGAGAAGAGCATCTTTGTTTTTTGGTGCATCGGGCGGTCGAGAGGCTGGACTTGCGGAAGTTCGAGCAAGCCTATAGCGAGGAAGGGCATCCGGGATATCATCCGGCGCTGTTGCTGAAGGTGTGGTTGTATGCCTACGCGCTGGGGGTGACCAGTTCGCGGCGGCTGGAGCAGCGTGTGCGGGAGGATTTGGCGTTCCGGTATTTGGCGGGAGGAGCGCAGCCGGATTTTTGGGCGTTGAATGAGTTTCGCAAGCGGCACGGGCGCGCGATCAACGATGTGTTCACGCAAGTGGTGGAACTGGCGCGGTCGCTGGGGATGGGGAAGCTGGGGCATGTAGCGATAGACTCGACGCGCATCGCGGCGAACGCGGCGCCGGATTCAACCGACACGATGGAGAAGCTGCGCAGGGCCCGGGCCAAGATTCGGCAGCGCATCCGTCGCTGGCAGCAGCAATGCGCAGCGCCAGATCCGAACGAGGTGGCGGGGACCGAGATGACACGCGCGGTACTCGGGAAGCTGGAGCAGCAGTTGGCAGAGCTCCCGGCGCGCATGGAGCGGCTGAAGAAATCGGGAGTGCAGCGGTTGTCGCGCACCGATGAAGACAGCCGGTTTCTGCGGGACCGGAGAGGATTCACGCTGGGCTACACGGCGACGGCGGCGGTGAGCGCGGATCATTTGATCGTGGCGCAGCAGGTGAGTCAAGAGCCCGCGGACAATGAGCTGCTGGTACCGCTGGTCGACGCGGTGGAACGAGAGTGCGGGGCGCGGCCGCAACAGGTGAGTGCGGACAGTGGTTTTTTCTCGCAGAAAAACTTGCACGCGATGGAGGAGCGGAAGATCGACGCCTACGTTCCGGACTACAACATGGCGCGGGTGTTGAATCGCGGCGGCCGATTGACAAATCGTACCTGCGATCCGGCCCATCAGCGCATGCGGCGGAAACTGCGTTCTGCGGCAGGGCGCGCGGTGTATGCACGGAGAAAAGAGTTGGCCGAGCCGGTGATGGGAGTGCTGAAAGAGCAGCGCGGGATGCGGCGGTTTCGGCGGCGCGGATTGGCGAAGGTAGCGGTGGAATTCGCGCTAGCGGCCACAGCGTTGAATCTCACGCGCCTGTGGCACGCCGCTCCGCAACTGCGTTGCGCAATGTAAGGGTCGGTACGAGAACTACGAACAACATGCCGCAACGTCGGAAGCTAAGCTCCCTTTGATTTTGTGGGTCGTTAGCGCGCGACCGAGGCCGCTCCCTGACGAAAAACACATGTTGCCACACAGACTCTGAAGCAGGGGGCTCCCACCGAACGGCGCTGCTGACGGAAGCCGCTCTTTGGGGGCACGCTGTTTTCCGCTGGACTGAAGAGGTTGCGGGAAAAATCCAATTCGACGACGAGCCGACGAATATCGACGCAATGAGTTGGCGTAAGTGGTTGAAAACATTGGACGCTGAGATCCTTCGTCCGCCTCGGCGGACTCAGGATGACAACGTTTCGACTTTTTCCGCAACCTGTAGAGCCGTATTGATTCGTTGGCCTTTGCGGCATGACTGAAGTCATGCCCTGACAAACCGCCTACACAAAATGCGACAGGGGGAGATGGAGCGCGTTAGCGCAGCCATCTCCCCCACGTCGAACGTTACAACGTACCCCAGTTCAGTTCGTTAGAACGACACCTTCACGCCGAATTCAGCCTGGCGCGGCGCCCCGTAACCGAAGGTGCCGGACCCGAGTGTGACCAGGTTGGTGCGAGGTGTGGCGCCGTGAGCCGTGGTGCCGTCCAGCGAGCCTTCCGAGCCATCCAGGATGCCTCTCAGCGTGTTGCCGGCAGGATCCCAGTTCTGGCGGTTGAAGACGTTATAAATGGCCGCTTCCGGCGCGATCACAAACTGCTCGGATAGACCGTGCCAGATCCTGCTGGGCTGCAAGCGCCATGACAAGTGGAGATCCGTGGTGTACAGCGGCGAAAGCCCAACCTGTCCCGGAGGTGCCAGAGGGATGGTGGGAATTACGGCGCCCAGCGCGGTAAGTTGGGCCTGCGTGAACAAGCCCGCACCCACCAGCGCCTGACCCGCAGGAGTGAGCCCGCCGGCGACGTTCGTGTTGAAATTGCTGATCACCTTGTTGAGATCGCCGACCTTGATGCTGCGGCCGAACGAACCGAGGTTCGTTCCCGGCAGAGGATCGCCAGGGCGGGCGTTGGTGTTTCCACCAAATGAGCCATCACCGATGATGTCATTGGTGAAAATACTGCCCGAGGGCAACGTCAGAGTGGCCGGCAAAGCGGTGGCCCAGTGCGTGAGCGTACTGAAGCGCAGCGCGCCGGGGAGATCCATCACCGTACCGACTGTCAACTGGTGTGTGCGATCGAGTCCATTGGGACCGAAGAACTTGTTGGGGTTATCGAAATCGGTCGCACCGGTGATGAAATCGGTGTCCAAAGCCGTCGCCTTGTAACGCGCGAGGGCGTAGCCGACCTGCATATTCAGGTTGCGCACGCCCGGCATTGGATTCTTCAGGTTAGACTTCAAGCCCACTTGGAGGCCGTTGTAAACGGAGCGGCCGATGGGGAAGAACACCTGGTTCATACCGACGGCTGGATTGACGCCCGCAAAAGCGCAAGTTGGGCAAGGGAAGCCGTTTGTGATTGCGAGGCTTGAATCCATACCGTTGCTGGCAAAATCCCCAATCTGTGCTCCCTTGGAGACGGCGCAATTAACGGAAGCGGCGTCGAACCCCGTGCCGCAACCGAAGTGAGCATCGGTGGCAGACATGGCGTTTTGAGCGTTAGCGACGTTCAAGAAACGAGCGTCACCGATGTGATTGGTGTCGTAGTCGAGAAGAGAGTGCAAGCCCACGGAACGCACATAGTCGACGCTCAAAACGGTGCCAGGATGCAACTCGCGAGCAACGCCGGCGTTCATTTGCCAGGTGCGCGGCGATTTGTAACCCGGGTAGAGCGGAGAGGTTCCAGTCGCAGTCCCGGCAGCCAACGCCGTACCGATGAAGTTAGGATTGGCCTGAGGACCGGCGGCCTTGATCGCGGCCTGGTAAGCCTGTTGGAAGGCAACGATTTCAGGTCCGACCGTTCCAATGGGCTGGCCGCAGAACGTGGCGAGTGTCGGCGACAATGGTACCGGCACCGCATTTCCACTGGCGCAGGCCTCGGGGTTGGACAAGAAGAAGCCCGATTGCAGACGAACGGATCGATCGAAGAGCACGTTGTTCCAGACGGAGTTGTCCCAGTAGAGCCCACCGCCCGCGCGGATGACGGTTTTGCCGTCGCCCTTGGGATCCCATGCGAAGCCGAGGCTGGGGCCGAATTCTTTATCCGGCTGAGCGACTGGATTCTCGAAGCCGCCGATGAACTGGTTATCGAACGCGGCATACTGCGGAATGCCCTTCAAGTCCGCGTCGGAGCGGCCGGTATCACGCGTGTAGCGCAAGCCGTAATTCAGCGTGAATCTGCGCCACATCTTCCACGAATCTCCGAAGTACGCTTCAAATCGTGAGTCGGAGAGGCCGCCGGCGGGCAAGTTGAATTGCGGAATTTCAGAGGCGAAGCCGAAGCCATTTCCCAGCAGGACCGTGTCGGCCAGGTAATCGAGCGGATTCGAAGGATCACCGCCGGGCGCGACCTGACTGAGAGTAGCGTTTACCTCCGGACCCGTGCCCACGAACGAAGCGAATCCTCCGCCGAGCAGGCGATTGAAAGCGGCGCCGTAACGCAGGATATGCGAGCCAAGAATCCTGCTGCCGTCGTACTTGATCTGCTTGTCGCTCTGATAGGTTTGCTGCGGCGCCAGGAAGTTCGGGCCGGAGCAGAAGTTGTCGATTCCCGAGAGGCAAATCAGGTCGTTGCCGATGTTGATGGCGAGGCCGGGGATCAGATTTTGCGAGGAGGGGAGCAATCCGCTGCCGTCGCCGATGATGTTGTGGAATTTCGTATAACCGAAGCGGATGCTGTGGGAGAACGCGCCGGTATTGAAGTCGGTTCCCACGGCATAAACCTTGGTGTGATCGCCGTTGCCGAACGGTTGATAGACATCCGGGGCGAACAAGCGATTGGTGAAATTGTTTTCGTAATTGAAGCGGGCGAAAATGCGCCAGTTGTTCTTCACCACGTAGTCGAGACGGCCCAGGTACTCGTTGTCCCGGAACGGTGAGGCGAAGCTGCCCGTGAGCGAATTGAACGGCGCTCCCAATGTCACTGGGTCCGCTTCTGCCTGCTGGGTGCGTTCCCAGTCGCCGAAGAAGAACAATTTGTCCTTGATGATTGGTCCGCCCAATCGCGCGCCATACTGCTTGCGCGAGAAAGGCAGCGCTGCGGGCGCAAAACGCGCGGCAAGCTGGTCGTTGCGGAAGTCGTAGAAACCTTCGCCGTGGATGGAATTGGTTCCGGAGCGCGTGGCCACGTTGATGGCGCCAGTTCCGCTGATCTCCGTGCTCAGATCGAGCGACGATCCTTCTACTTGGAATTCGGCGATGGCGCTTTGCGGAATGTTCTGAGTTGTGGTTCCGACGTTTTCGTCGCTGATGTCCACGCCATCGACTTCAATGCGAGCCGCACGGCCAAAACGCCCGCCAAAGGAGACCGAGGAGTAGCCGTTCTTGGTGGGGTCGAATGTTGACCCGTCCTGAATCTGCACGCCGGGTTCGAGCTGCGCCAAGTCCAGGAAGTTCCGGCCATTCACCGGCAGGTTATCGATTTGTTCGCCGGTCAGAACACCTTGTATGGTGGCCTGATCCGTATTGACGTGGGTTTCTTCGGTGGTCACTTCAACCACGGTGGTCGAGGAGCCCAAGGCCAGCTTCACGTTGTTCGGGGTAACCGCGCCGACTTGCACGTCGATGGTTACTTGCGCGGTCTGGAAACCCGGTGCTTCCACGCGTACCACGTAAGTTCCCGGGTTGAGTTGCCCGGTATTGTAGGTGCCGGACGAACTGATCGGCACAGGAGTACTTTGCCCGGTTCCTTTGTTCGTTACGGTGATTTTCGCGTCGGGAACGACCGCGCCCTGAGGGTCCGTCACCGTCCCTTCAATGCTGCCAGTCGATTGAGTCGTTTGCGCGTAGCCCGACGGACCCAGGATGAGGACCGCCAGCACGATCGCAAAGAGCACACCGATCATGCGTTTACAATTCATCTAACCCTCCATGTGAAGAACAGCGTTCGCTTTCGCAATCCAGCGGCATGCGCCTATGGCGCGAGCGTGCGGGGGTATGTGCAATTTTCATGTTGGAGCGCTTGAATCGCGGCTTATTCGGTATAAATCGTGCCAGAGCCCGTGAGTGGCTTACGTTTAAGGACTTGCGGCATTGTCTAAATTCTCCTGAAGGCCAGATTTAGGCGGGTCTTTGCGGGGAATTTCGGGACGATAATAGATTTCAGAACATGTCTATGATTATTCGTAATAGGTTTGAGGGCGCTCAGAGACGGCGCTGTCTTCTCAGTTCAGCGCATCAGCAGAAATCGCTTCAAGTAATCTCCGTACGACTTCGAGGTCACGACGCGTTGACCGGTCGCGGGAAGAGTGGGTATCACTTTGGCAGACAATGCGTCGCCGATGCGACTGGCTAACTCGGACTCAATATCCAACGAATCGCCGAATGGCCGGTCGTACGAGTCAGCCCAGATCTCCGATTGGTCTGCGGCGCGAACCAGGCGCGCGGAAATGTGCACGCGCCCTTCATCTCGTTGCACTGCTCCTTCTACGACGTAACTTACTTTGAGTTCGCGGGCGATTTCCTGGACGCTTTTGTCCGCGTGCTTGTAACTCATCGCCGTGGTTTGCGCGATGACGCTCATTTCCGATCCGTGTTGGCGCGTCAAATCGGTGATCAGGGCATCGTTCAAGCCGTCGGAAAAATGCTCATCCGCCGCATTTCCGGTGGTATCCACGAACGGAAGAACCAGCAGCCGAATCGGTTCACGCGGCGTGGCGCCGGACGATTGAGCGGTGATGTAACCGGCGCGGGCAATTATCAGGAGCACGAGCGCGGCAATGGACAAAGAGATGAGGCGGCGTCCGGCAGTGGAGAGGCGGCGCGATTGTGGAGATGCTTCCGATGACGTGGCAGAAATAGAAGCGACGCCGTTCGTCGCGGCTGGTTGCGGAATTGAGTCTGTCTCGGTCTTGATCGGCAAAATCGGTTCGATGAAGCGATAGCCCAGACCGGGAATTGTCTCGATAAAGCGGGATCCTTTTGATGAGTCGCCCAGCGCTTTTCTGACTTTGTAAAACGCCGTGGTCAGATTGGCGTCGAAATCGACGTGCGTGTCGGAAGACCAGAGATGGCCGCGAAGCTCCTCGCGCGTAACCACTCGGCCCTGGCTCTCGACCAGAACCTTCAACAACGTAAACGGCCGGCCCTTGAGATGAATTTTCAGTCCGTGGCGGCGCAATTCACGCCGGACGCCGTCAATTTCGAAGCTCTCGAAGCGATAACATCCCGAGCAAGCTGGCAGATCGCTCGCTGGAGCATCATGGATCGAGGGAGATTCCGAGAGGAGTGCTGCGCGGTCTTCCGGTCCATCATTCACTGTGATACCCGCTCCTGAGCAGACACGCTTCCGCGATGATCATCTCGCTCTTCACGGCGAGGCGACCGCTGCCCCGGGGCGGTGTGGCGTTTCGACTGCTGAACTCAATTTCGCTGCACTAGCCGGAGACGGCTTGGTGGAATTTCCACGAAGCCGTGCTTCCCGTCTAGATGAGCGAAACATCCGCCGGCAAACTTCTGCCGGTTTTCTTCCGCGCAAGACCTTGGGAGCTCGGCTGCGTGAGACTGATCATGAGAAGCAGCGAGAATGTGCAGGCGAAACGAACCAGGATCAGCTCCCCTAGATACCCCACTTAGACGCGGGCAGGGTCCGAAAGGTAGCCTGCACTATAGTTTGAGGTAGCCTGTTTCGACACGGTTCGTCACTATCGGCAGAATTTCCGTAAGCGGGCAATGTTCGGATTCGGAGTGCGCTCATCCTTGTTGGGAACGCGAGCCCCACGGATCTGCTCACGCTCTCCCGTTGCTTCCGCGCATTAAATTTTAGGTTCGTTTGGCGCCCTCACTAGGGCGGACTGGCGGAGCTGCTTGCAAGCAGTGTAGCCACTGAGAGCGAAGGTTAGATCGAGGTCGGCCAGGAAATTCTGCACCGTCTCGCGGACGCCTTGCTCGCCTGCGATGGCGAGTCCCCAGAGATAGAGCCTGCCGAGCATGATGGCATCGGCGCCGAGAGCGAGGGCTTTGAAGGCGTCGGCGCCCCAGCGGATGCCGCTATCGAAGAGCACCGGAACGCGGCCTTTCACTTTGCGCACGACGGCGGGGAGCGCGTCGAGGGCGCCGATTGCGCCGTCGACCTGGCGGCCGCCATGATTCGAGACGATGATGCCGTCTACTTTGGCTGCGAGGGCTTTGGCGGCGTCGGCGGGATCGAGAATTCCTTTCAGCAGAATCGGCAGGCGCGTGCGGCGGCGAAGAAAGGCTAGATCGCGCCACGTGAGCGCGGGATTCGAAAAATCTCTTCCCCAGAGGCGCACGACATCAATGGGACTCACTTCGGGCGGTTGCGCTAGCTGCGCGCGGAAGACGGGATCGCTGACGTAATTGGCGAGGCCTTCGCCGAGGAGAAACGGGAGATAGCCGTTGTGAAGATCGCGCTCGCGCCAGGCGAGATAACGTGTGTCGAGGGTGACGATGATGGCGGAGTAGCCGGCGCGTTCGGCGCGCTGCACCATGCTGGCGGCCAGCTCGTGATCTTTCCCCCAGTACAACTGAAACCAGCGCGGGCCATCGCCCATGGCTTCGGCGACTTTCTCGATGGAATGACTCGAGACGGTGCTGAGCACGAACGGAAGGCCCAGCGAGGCTGCGGCGCGGCCGCTGGCGAGTTCGGCTTCGGGGCGAATGATGCCTTGCACGCCGACCGGAGCGAGGATTACGGGATACGGCAGCTTCGTGCCGAGAATTCTTACGATGAGATCGCGCGCAGAAACATCGCGGAGCATTTGCGGCAGGATGCGCCAGCGGTTGAAGGCTTCGAGATTCGCCTGCATGGTGCGTTCGCCACCGGCGCCTCCGGCGACGTAGCCATAGGCTTCAGCGGAAAGGCATTCTTTTGCTTTTTGTTCGAGAGCGGCAACCGGGATTGGAACCGACGGCTTTCCGCCGGCGAGGCGCTGCTGGTAGATTTGAAGCTCGCGATCGGGGCCGATGGATTGCGGCGGTGATTGAGGCTTTCGGTTCATTTGTGCGGCGGGATTATACTGCGAGGCCGGGAGATTGCGTGCGGGGGAATATTTTGAATGATTGATCTGCGAATTCAGATGCGGCGAGGTTGCAGCAGATGAAGGCTGCGCTTTGTGTGATGAAATTCGGCGGAACGTCGGTGGGGGATGCGAGTTGCATCCGCCGAGCGGCTGAGATCGTGAAGGCGGCAGCGGCGCAGCGAGCGGTGGTCGTGGTGGTCTCAGCGATGAGCGGAGTGACGAACCGGCTGATCGAGGGGGCGCGGCAAGCGGAGGCGGGCGAGGAACAGAATTTGCGGGGATTGGTGGAGGAGCTGCGCGAGCAGCACGATGCGGCTGCCAATGGTTTGGTCAAAGATGCGAAAAGGCGCAAGGCGTTATCGGCGGGCTGCGCGGCAGCTTTTGAGGAACTGGAGCGATTGCTGCGCGGGACTGCGCTTTTGCGCGAACTGACGCCGCGGGCGCTTGACGCGATCTCCGGAATCGGCGAGCGGCTCTCCGCGCCGCTCGTCGCGGGAGCGATCGCTGCGCTGGGATTGGAGAGTGAGCCGGTATCCGCCACGGAGATTATTGTGACCGATGCGCATCACGGGCGCGCCGAGCCTTTGATGGCGCAGACGCGCAAGCGCGCGGAAGCGCGGCTGCGGCCGATGTTGAACGACGGCGTCGTGCCGGTGGTCACTGGATTCATCGCGGCGACGGTTGACGGCGTGCAAACCACGCTCGGGCGTGGCGGCTCGGATTATTCGGCGACGATTTTGGGAGCGGCGCTGGGTGCGGGAGAAACGATTATCTGGACGGACGTGGATGGAGTGAAGACGGCCGATCCGCGGCTGGTTCCCGAAGCGCGCACGCTGCCGGAGATTTCCTACAACGAAGCGGCGGAGTTGGCCTATTTCGGCGCGAAAGTGCTTCATCCGAACACGCTGCGCCCGGTGACTGCGGCGGGCGTTCCGGTGTGGATTCGCAACAGCTTCGAGCCCGAGAAGCCGGGTACGAAAATTGCGGCGGGCGGGAAGTCGGCGCGGAATGGCGTGACGGCGCTGACGGCAATACGCGATGTCACGCTCGTGACGGTGGGCGGGCCGGGGATTGTCGGGCTGACGGACGTGCTGGCGCGATCGTTTGCGGCCACGTCGGCGGCGCGCGCGAACGTGCTTTTTGTGACGCAGTCTTCCTCACAGAATGACATTTGCTTCGTGATTGAACGCGCCGACGAGAAACGCACGGTCGCCGCGCTGCGAGAAGCATTTGCGCCAGAGATTGCGGAGCATACGGTGGAACACATATCGGCGGACCGGAATGTGGCGATCGTCGCGGCGGTGGGAGAAAACATGCGCGGGACGCCGGGAATCGCAGGGCGCGCGTTCAGCACGCTGGGCCGCGAAAAAATTAGCATCATCGCGATTGCGCAAGGATCTTCGGAGTACAACATCTCGTGCGTGGTCGAGGCATCAGCTATGCAGCGCGCGGTCAGGGCGCTGCATGCGGAATTCCGGCTCGATGAAGCCGACGCAGGCGGTGTGTGATGGGCTGCTTCCGGTTCCTGATCGCATGG
Source organism: uncultured Acidobacteriota bacterium (assembly GCA_963812645.1). Taxonomy (GTDB): domain Bacteria; phylum Acidobacteriota; class Terriglobia; order Acidiferrales; family UBA7541; genus Palsa-147. The sequence continues at coordinate 336,930 of CAWEVU010000004.1, read as the reverse complement.
GGAAGAGAGACCCGAATCCTTTCAGCGACTGGAAACCAAGAAAATGCAGATCCCTCGCTGCGCTCGGAATGACAACAGTAAGGCTTTTTTCCGCAAACTGTGAAGTTGTGCCCTGACAAAACTCTCAGGCCATGCCGACGGCTCTGGCCGGAGTTATGTCGACGATAGTGATGACCGCGCCTTCGATCTTGTTCTCGGCGCTTCGGTACGGAAGAATCCTGAGCAAGTGGTGAGCGCCGTCTCGATCCACCAGTTCTTTCTCGACGGCCTGAAGCGCGGCCATGACCTTCAATACCATCTGCTGGAATTCGGGGATCTCCAGAGAGGGATTGATATTCTGGAGCGGGCGGCCCACGTCTCCGGGAATGAGACCCAGAATCTTTTGTGCCTTAGGCGTGAAACGGCGAATGGTGAGGTCGCTAGTGACCATGACCATGGCGATGTCAACGCTGGCGAGCAGGTTCGTGAGGTCATTGTTGGCCTGGGTGATCTCCTGATTGCGGTCGCGCAGCTCGTCGTTGACGGTGCTGAGCTCTTCGTTGGAGGATTGCAATTCTTCCTTGGCGGTCTCGAGTTCCTCGTTCGTGCTTTGAAGTTCCTCATTGCTGGAAAGAATCTCCTCATTGGCCGACTGCACTTCCTCGTTCGCAGCTTCCTGCGTCTCAATCACGGATTGAAGATATTCTTTGGTGGCGACGAGTTCCCCTTTCAGTTTGGCGATCCGGTGTGAAACCGATTTGGACTCCAGCATTTTCTGCGCCGCCTGATTCCGGCGGAGCGTCTCCGGCGGCGATTCCTCGAAGACAACCATGAAGAAAGCTCCCGGGAGGTTGCCGATGCCGATCGGGATCACCTCGAAATTCACGAAGCGGATGGATTCGCCGGCACCGCCGTCCTCGCCCGTGGCGCTTTCGGCGATTTGCACGCGCGTTTTCTTTACGATGTTCTTTTGTTTTTTTGCGCGGCTGAGGGCGTTCCGCAAATCGAGCAAAAGCCCTTCACGCACCATTTTCAGGATGCCGAGACTGGCGCGGCCGGGCGCGAGTTTCAAATAGCGGTCAACGTGCCCCCGGGAATGGATGACTTCGAGGTCTTCATTGAGGAAAACAGAGGCCGGAGCAAATTGCGTCAGCAAGCGCCGGTCGAATTCTTTCTGGGCCTCGAGATAGTTCCAGCCTGCGTCGGACGGCTTGTAAGCGATGCGCGGGCTCCTGCCCTCGCCGTGCTCGGGCTGATGACTCAGAGAGAACGAGACGGGCGGACGCGCCGCCGCCGCTTTCTTGGAAAAAATCTTGAGAGCGCGGTCTTCCACGGCGAAAAGATTCGAGGAAGTACCGATTCCTTCGGACTTTCCGAGCACCAGATAGCCGCCACGGCGCGAGGCATAGTGGAATAACGCGATCACTTTGTTCTGCAGTACCGGCTCGAGATAGATCAGTAGATTGCGGCAGCAGATCAGATCCATTTGCGAGAACGGCGGGTCGCTGATCACATTGTGCTGCGCGAAGATGCACATGTCGCGGATGCTTTTGCTGATGCGATAGCCGCCTTCGCACTTGGCGAAATACCGGCGCAGCCTTTCCGGCGAGACGTCGGCCTGAATATTTTCCGGATAAACGCCGCTGCGAGCCTTGCTGACACTCGATTCGCTCACGTCGGTACCGAACAACTGAATGGACGGGTACGGCGCCTTGCCGTCGAGAAACTCGAGAAGCGCGATGGCCACCGAAAAGGTCTCCTCGCCCGAGGCACAGCCGGGCGTCCAGATGCGAATCGCAGATTCGGGCGGGTGATTCTTGAGAAGACCCGGGAAAACCTGGGACTTCAGGGCCTCAAAAACGCGCGGATTGCGGAAGAAGCTGGTCACATTAATCAGCATGTCGCGATAGAGCGCCTTGACTTCCGCAGGGCTGGATTGCACGTGTGCGACGTAGTCTTCGAGCTTATCGATCTTGTGCACCAGCATGCGGCGCTGAATGCGGCGAAGGACCGTGGTCTGGCGGTAATGCGTGAAGTCAACGCCCGTGGCCCGCTGCAGGATCTGAAAAATTGCGCTCAGACCGGAGTCCACGGCAGCTACTTCCGGGACGATTTCCGAAGCGGGATCGCGCCCGACGTAGGGATGACGCGCGATGCGCGTAAGTTCCTGAGCAATGCCCTCCGGCGGAAGGACGTAATCGACGCAACCGGCGGCAATGGCGCTGCGCGGCATTCCGTCGTAGCTCGCCGTGGATTCATCCTGGGCGAAGGTGACCCCGCCGTGCGCCTGGATTTCCATCATGCCCAGTGTGCCGTCAGTTCCCGTACCGGAGAGGATTACGCCGATGGCCCGATTCCCATGGTCTTCCGCTAAAGAGCGCATGAACCTGTCTGTCTCCATGTGTGCGCCGCGCGAATCAATGCGTGGGCCGAGCCGCAGCGTCCGATTGCTGATGGTCATGGAAGCGTTTGGCGGAATCACATAGGCATGGTTGGGCTCCACGGACATTCCGTCCGTCACTTCCTGGACGCTCATGGACGTTTGTCTGGAGAACAACTCGGCCAGCATGCTCTTATGGTGAGGATCGAGATGCTGAATCAGGACGAAGGCCATGCCCGTGTCGGGAGGAAGTTCGCGGATTAACTCTGCGAAGGACTCAATGCCGCCGGCTGAGGCGCCGATGGCAACAATCAAAAAGTTGTCCATGGCTCTGCTCCGTAAGACCGTTTTTGGTGTGGCGGCGGCTTGCCTTTTTTTGCGCGTCTTCGATTTTGGCTTCATCGTTTGTCCCTCGGGCTAGGCCGCCGGACGAATACGCCCTCCCATCAATGGCCGACTCTGGCTTCTCCCAGAAATGGCGACGCCTTCACTCGATCCTGCTGGCCGCGGCGGCCTTCGACTTGGCGCCGCTGACGACCGAGGCCCGCGTGCCGTTGCGTGGAATCTGCACGTGCACGGTGGTGCCTTTTCCGTTGGAGTGAATTGTCAGCGTTCCTTTCAGCTCGTTCACGCGCTCCCGCATTTTGAGCAGGCCGATGCCTTTACCCGCCTTGCCCGTTTCCAATCGCTCGAGAAGAGCCGGGTCGGCGCCGACGCCCTGGTCTTCGACTTCGAGCAGCACATCGCGCGGATTGTATTGCAGCCGCATCCGCGCAACCTTGGAGCGAGCGTGGCGTTGAACGTTGGTCAGGCATTCCTGAGCGATGCGGAAAAGGGCCGTTTCCCGCGTAGCGTCGAGGCGCTCATTTCCATCCGGAAGATCGAGTTCGAGACGAATATTGGATCGCTGGGCAAACGACTCGGCGAGAGTGCGCAAGGCAGGCGCGAGGCCGAGGAGATCGAGAACTGGTGGATGCAACATATGCGAGATGGAATGAGTCTCGTCCATGCAAACGCGTATGGTTTCGATGCACTCCTCGAGCTTCCTGCGCACGTCGTTGCTGCAACCTCCGTTGCGAATGACAGCCCCGATGGTGCATTTCAATCCGGTGAGGTACTGCCCGATGCTGTCGTGCAAGTCGCGGCTGATGCGCCGGCGCTCTTCCTCCTGCGCGTTGATCACGCGGGCAGACAGCTTTCGCGCTGCCTGCTCGACGCTCTTGTGGTCGGTGATATCGACCATCACGCCCGCCAGTTCGGCGCGGCCCGCGGGAAGAGTGACCTTCTTGACGTAAACGTGAAACCAGCGCGTGCGGCCATCCGCCCGAATCATGCGCCAATCGAACTGTTGTTTGCCGCCATCGCCGGCCGCGACCGCACAGCAATTTCGCACTACCTCCCAGTCGTCGGGATGCGCGTGCTTCCTCCAGAAATCAGTTTCCTTGAACCAGCGTTCGACCCAATATCCGAGAATCTCGTGGGCTTCCTTGGTCACGCGCGTGAATTCCAGAGTGACGGGATCGGCGCGCCAGACGATCACTTGCGCGGATTCGCACATCTGCTCGAGCAAAGATTCCGCTTCGACAAGTTGGCAGGCCGTCTGATTGAGCGCGGCAACGTCTTCGAAAAGAATGCCGACGCATTTTGAATCGAGGGCGTGCGCGGAGGCGATGAACATGGGAGCAGAGCTGGCATTGGTCTCATCCCGAATGTGTCCCAGAAGGCGCGAGCGGTCAGTAGCCAGGACGTCGCGATAGATGTTCGAGATTCTGGAAGGATCGCTCTGCGCGTGATGTTCGATGATCGGAAGGCTTAGGAATCGATCGATGGAGGTGCCGGCCACGCGCGACGCAATCGCGTTACTAGCAACGAGTTGCCAGCTTCCCGCGCCCCGGGAGTCTTTGAGACGCAGGACGGCCATACCCATAGGCAGCTCTTTGAGGAACTGCCGGTAGAACTTAATCCGAGCCGAACTGAAGCGTTGAGCCATGACACGAAGTCGTCGTGCGCCTATTGCAGGCTCGCGCAGGAGGGATGATTACCTCAGAGGAATAATCTCTCTAATAATAGTCTCTGTCAATATGTAGGAAGGGACAGCTGCGGCGGGCTGGACCCGATGGCAGCGATGCCGACGCATTCCCAAAATGGGAATTGGCCGTCCCGATTTGGAACTCGGCGCCCCGGGGGCTGGCTACCAGATGAATTTTGCGCCGATCTGTATGTGCCGCGAGCCACCCGACCCGATTACCGGGTTGGACGCCCAGACGTCGGGTGTGGCGCGGGCAACTCCCAGCGTGAAGCTGAATAGGTCATGGCGTACCGACCCATCGGCAAAAATCGCATGGTTCAGCACGTTGAAAAGCTCGGCGCGCAATTGCAGCTTTAACCGCTCCGTGAGCTTCCAGCTCTTGCCCAACGATCCATCCCAGTCCACGAAATCCGGGCCGCGGAAAATGTTCCGCCCCATGTTGCCGAAGGTTCCGACCGCGTTGGGGTAGATTACGGTTCCATTTTGCGCAAAGCAGCCTTCCTCGAAATTCAAGCTGTTCTGCAACGCCGGAGTGTTTGCGGCGGCCTGGCAAATGGGATCGGAGGCATCGAGGAAAGGAATGGAGCCGTTCTTTACCCAGTGGATGTTCTTGGGACTGCCGAGGATGTTCCAGCGGTCGTTGCCGGCGTTGTTGAAGCCTTCTCCCGTGCCGGTTAGATCGCTGCCGTCATCGAAGAAAGAGTAAGGGTAGCCGCTCTGTGCCTGAACCAGGCTGGTGATTTCCCAGCCTTGCAGCAGCTGGCCCCAGGACTTTCTCCCCGGAATCTCGTAGGTGGCGGCCAGCGTGAAGCGATGGCGGATGTCGTAATCGCTGTCAGCCTTCTCCGCTGGAAAATCCAGGCTATTCTGCGGAACATCGGCCAAGTTGGTGGTCTCCCCGTTTGTATCAATCGCGTGCGAGTAGGTGTAGCCGGCCAGGAGATAGAGGCCGTGCGAATACCGCTTGGTGAGTGTGACCTGCAAGCCGTGATAAATGGATGTGGACTTGTTGCCCAGGAAATTGATGAATCCAATGTACGGGAAGCAGGGCGAGCCCGGGCAGTTCGTGGTGAATGGCCGCGCGAGTTCTTCGACGGCAGTATTGTCGCATCCCAGGCAAAAGTTCGGATCCGCGGTGGAAATGGCCGGATCCGCTTGATTTGGGTCGGTGATGCTGTAAAGGCGCACGCCGCGATTTCCCACGTAGGCGACTTGTAGCATCATGTCGCGCATCAACTCCTGCTGCACGTTTAGATTCCAGTTGAGCACGTAAGGCGTGTGAATTTTCTCGTCCACCGCAAAAATATTGCACGGGAGCGTCTCGCTGCAGCTACTCGTTGATCCGTTGGCTCCCGGGAAGATGGGCCCCGCAAGCGACCAGTTGATCAGATTGGTGTTGGCGCCGAACACTTCGAAAGTTGTGATGTTGCCGTCCCCCGAGACCACCGTGCCATCCGGAAAAATCTTCTCCAATCCGGTGGGATTGAGATTCAGCCCTCCTCCGCCAAACATGAATGTGCGAATGGAAGGCTGAACGTAAATCATGCCGAAGCCGGCGCGAACCACCGTCTTTCCCGTCCCAAAGACGTCCCACGCGACGCCGAGTCTCGGCGAGACATTGTTGTAGTTCGTCTTGTACGGTTCGCTGATACCGAAGCCGACCTGTTGCAGCCCGTTCGCGGGCGAAAAATTCGCCAGCAGGTTGTGGGCTTCCTTGATGGGATAGGTGACGTCGTAGCGCAGGCCCGCGTTGATGGTCACGTGCGCGGTAAGCCGCACGTCATATTGCGCGAACAGCCCCCAGGATTTCATGCTCACTTTTCGCGCGGGATCGCCATATTGCCGGGCCCACAAATCAACCGGTGTGCCGGCGATGAAATCCGGCAGGTGGAAAAAGTCCACGCGGCCGCGGCCTTCGGTGGCCCGCAAATAATCGACTCCACCGTTGCTGAAGACGCCGCCGAAGCGGATGCTGTGTTTTCCGCGCGAATAGGAAACCGTATCCGAGTAGTTTTCCGTGTGGCTCGGAGTGGTCCAGAGAGGCCAACTGGAATTGCCGCCGAGATAATTGAACTCGTGCGAGCCAGGATTGATACGCGGGAATCCGAAAAGATTCGGGTCGGTGATGCCGGTGTTAAGTCCGTACGCCGTGGGATTCACGTTGGCATCTACGGGAGCGATCTTTTCGTAGAAGCGGTTATAGCTGAAGCGCGCGTCGTTCACCCAGCGGGAATTCGGAGTCCACGTCCAGTCGAGACCGAAGACTTGCGATTTCGGGAAGGCCTCGGAAAGCCACTGCGGCGCCACCGGAGAAGCATCTTCCTCGATTTCGTGACTATTGGCATAAAGGAAGCGCGCAGAAATCGAGTTTCGATCGTTGGGGTGATAGTCGCTCTTGAAGACCAGATTATCCTCGCGATTGATGTTGTTGAAATCGAAGTTAATGGCCGAGGGGTCGTCCGGGTCCGCGGTAAGTCCGGGGTTTGTCGGGAAGACTTTATTTGCTAGTGCGAGGCTGAGCGCGTTGCACGTGGAAGGAAGCGGAACGATGCCGCAGCCGGCGGCAGCCTCGGCATCCACGATGCTGTATTGCGTTACGTCGAATTCGCTGGGATCCACGCGGCCAACGAGCGAGCTCGTCACCGGGCTATCCACTACGAACGGATTGCCCACCTTGTCGCGCACGCCTTCATAATTGAAGAAATAAAACCATTTGTCCTTTTTGACCGGACCACCCAGCGAGGCGCCGAACTGATGCAACAAAAGGGCGGAAGCGGGTTCGGGCGCAGGATTGAAGAAGTTTCTCGCGTCGAAGGCGCTATTGCGATGGAAGTAGTACGCCGTTCCGTGCAGTTCATTCGTGCCGGACTTGATGCCGATATTGACCACCACGCCGGGTTTGACGCCGTAATCCGCCTGCTGCCCTTCTTGTGTATTGAATTCCTGGATGGAGTCGAGCGGGAGCGTGCTGGCGGGGGTGCCGGAGATGCCGGCATCATTCATTACGGTCTCGCCGTAGTAGGCGTCATTGTCGGTCGCACCGTCGATAATAAAATTGTTGTCGTCCGGGCGATTTCCATTCGACGTAAGTGTGTGGAAGCCTCCTCCGGGATCGCGTTGCACGCCCGGATGCAAAGGCAGTAAATTCTGAAAGTCGCGGCCTTGCAATGGCAGGTCGTTGATGGCTTTGTTCGAGAGCACTCCATTTAGAACCGCGTTGTTCGTTTCCGTCAACGGCAGTTCTTCATTCACATCGATGGATTGGGTGATCGCGCCCGGCTTGAGCCGGAAGTCGATCCTCAAGTCATTACCAACTTCTACTTGAACGCGCTCGCGGACGATCTTTTCGAAGCCAGTGAATTCGACGGTGATGGAGTAGAGTCCCGGTTCGATATCGGGCGCGACGTAGTCGCCTGCACCATTCGTCTGAAGGACGCGCGCGACTCCCGAGGCGGTATTCTGGATCGTCACTTTCGCATTCACGATCGCGGCGCCGCTCGAATCGGTAACTTGGCCGGCGATTCGTCCTTGCGCCGTTTGCGCCGGAGTCCCGGGCGCTAGAAACGCGGCACAGATTGAGAGAATGAGCGTGGAGAACGCGAGACGGAGCTTCATGGACCCTCCTGGGAACTGCTGCTTGCCCGGGCACTCGCGCGATTGGCGCGAGAAGCTGGAGCCGGGTGAAAACCCATACGTCGAGATCGATTATCGAAACAGGATCGGGATAACCGCTGTGGCGCGCGATTTATAAGCCGGATTCGAGAGTTCCGACGCTGACCAGCGCGTCCACTTGTTCCAGTGGCGCGACCTTTTCCGAATGCCGGGACATAAGCCTCCCTGCCACCCCAGGCAGGTACGATGGAGCGGAGTATGGAGAGGCGCGGAGCGCGTGTCAAGCGCCAAGCTAAATCGATTCATGATTTGCAAACGCTCTGTTGACATCCCTTCATTGCGGGCGAGCGCGTGTCATCCTGAGGGCCGCGCAGCCCGATTTCCGCGTCCATTCACCACAGCTTTGCGCGGAAATCGGGCGGTTTGGCGCGGCCCGAAGGATCTCGTAGAACACCTCGATCCGGTTTTTCTTGTTTTGCACTACGATGTCAACAGAGCCACTTGCAAACGCCAAGCTGACACGCAGCCTTGACCGCGGCCTGAAAAGAGGCTATCAACCTGTGCCATTCAGAAAGAGGAGTGAAAATGAAAATGACGGCGCCGAGACGATCGTGGCTTGTGCTGCTTCTGTTGCTGTCTTCTCTGGCCCCGTCTGCCCAGGCGAAATGGCGCTATTTCCGGACAGGCCGCGCCGACGACAGCCACGCTGCGCCGCGCGCCGGCTTTGCATTGATGGGTGGGGGATCGAAGCAGGACGCCGCGTTCCGCTTTCTCTGTGAGCGGGCGAACGGCGGCGATTTTCTGATCCTACGAGCCAACTCCGATGCCGCAACCGCGAAAGAACTCAATGCGAAAGTCCGCGGGCTCTGCTCGCTCAATTCCACGGCGACGATCATCTTCAACGATCGAGAGGATTCCGATGATCCGCGTGTCGTGCAGATCATCGATCAAGCGGAATCCATCTTCATCGCCGGCGGCGATCAATCCAATTATCTGCGATTCTGGCAGGACACTCCGGTGCAAGACGCGCTCAATCGTCACATTGCGGCGGGAAAGCCCATCGGCGGCTCCAGCGCGGGTCTCGCCATTCTCGGAGAATTTTCCTTCGCCTCGATCATTGACACCATTCACTCGCCCGATGCTCTTGCCGATCCCTACGGCAACAAGGTCACGCTCTCGCGCGATTTTCTGCGCATTCCGCTTCTACAGGGAACGATTACGGACACTCATTTCGTCAAGCGCGATCGCTTGGGACGCCTTCTCGTTTTCATGGCGCGCATTCTAGAAGATGGCTGGGCGCAAAAGGTGCGAGCGATTGCTGTACAGGAAGACGCCGCAGTTCTGCTCGATCCCGATGGTTCCGCGACTGTCGTCGGCGCTGGCCCGGCGTATTTTCTGGAAGCCGCGACTGCGCCCACAGTCTGTAAGCGGAAGACGCCGCTTACGATGGGTCCCATCGCGGTGCATCGCGCGCCAGCCGGCACGCAGTTCAACGTGCAGACGTGGACCGGTACGGGCGGCGACGATTACGCGCTTTCGGTGGACGCGGGCCGAGTCGTAGTTTCTGGCTCGGCCCACGGCGTTTACTGAAGGCTGGAAGAAACCCGCTGAATCAACTTCAGTGCGGATGTTCTTCCGGCTTAGGTTCACTCTTCGGCTTCGGTTGTGGCGCCGGCTTGCTTTCCGCGTGTCCGCTCGGATGAGGCGCGGGCGCGGGCTTGCTTTCGGTATGTCCGCTCGGACGAGGCGCAGGAGCCGGCTTGCTCTCATGCGACGGTGCCGGACGCTCGGTGCTCGGACGTTCACTGCTCGGCGCGGGCTTGTGCTCCGCTTTCGGCGCAGGAGCTGGCTTGCTCTCGTGCGACGGTGCCGGCCGCTCGTTGCTCGGGCGTTCACTACTCGGCGCGGGCTTGTGCTCCGCTTTCGGCGCAGGCGCTGGCTTACTCTCATGCGACGGCGCCGGCCGCTCGTTGCTCGGACGTTCACTGCTCGGCGCAGGCTTGTGCTCCGCACTCGGCGCGGGTTTGCGCTCCACGCCGCCCCGAGCCGGAACCACGCCTTCTCCCTTGAACTCGCCGGGCTTCGGCGTCGCGGCCACCGCCGGACGTCCGTGATTCACGGAAGCCCGCAAATCGCGATCCGCGCTGGCGGCGTGCTGGTGCTCGTTTTGCAGAGATGTCGCTGGCCGGTGTTGTTCATGCGCGTAAGTTTCTTGTTCGTGTGTCGGCCGCGCCTGAATTCCGCCGCGGCCGCCGTTGAAGCTGACGTGTGTATCGTTCCTCACAACCACGTTTCTCTCGAACGTGTTGTGAATGATGGTGACGTTCACGTTCGTGACGCGGCTGTTGTAAAAGAATTCCCGGCCGCGCCACTCGCCGCCTGCAAATCCCACGCCGTCATATCCGAATCCATAAACGACGCCGCCATAGAAGCCCACGTGAGGCCCCCAATATCCCTCGTGCCAGAGATAGACGCCATCGCCCCAGCCCCAATAGCCGGGCGTCCACAGAAATCCAACTTCGGGTGCCTCAACCCACGTGCCCGGCACCCAGTAGTAACCATCCTCGCCCCAAGCCCAGTACCCGGGCGTCCAAATATATCCCGGAGCCGGGCACACGGGCTGCACATAAACCGGCAGCACCGGTGGAGCAATTGTGATCGATACGGCGACCTGAGCGGGAAGCGCTGACGGCATTGCCAGTATCAACGCCGCAAGCACGAGCAAACCAACGAAGCGTGCTGTACGCATTTTCTTCACCTCACAAGAAAGATTAGAAACTATGAGAACGCACAAAAACCTTCAACTAAGTATGCATCGAATCAGCGTCTTGTGGAAATACGGTGATTACCTGAGGGAGACCGCCCACGCAATTGAGAGTTCTAACCTAACTGCGCGATACGATCCAATACGCATCAGTGTCTGAGCAAATTAAATTCAAGATCCTTGCTAGAAGCCGTTTCGTCGAGACAGCGGTTCATTCGGCCGCGGTTCCGGCAGGCCGCACGATTGCGGATTGAGCGCAGCGATCCACTCACGGATCAGCGCGACGCCCTCCTCGTGCACCACCGCGCGCCCAATCTGCGGCATCATCGCCTTCGGCGCAGTGGATTCCATGCGATAGAGAAGAATAGATTCGTCCGGATGTCCCGGAACGAGATCGAACTCCAAATCGGCCATCACGCCCGCGGAATTCGGCCGCTTGCAAATACCAGTATGTGAAAGATCGAAATGCGTCGCGCGCAGATCGACGCCCGTGTAACCCGCCGTGCCTCCCGGCTGATGGCAATGCGCGCAATTATTGTCCAGATAGGCCTTCGCGCGGTCGGCCAGCGTCCCATCCGACGGATCATTCCACTTCGGCGCTCGCGGAATTGAATCGAAAGCAGGCGCGCCGCGCAAATATCCGATTTTCGTCAGCCGCACGATTTGATTCTCGGCGCCGTTTTCATAAGCGTAAGTCTTGTTCAGATTTCGCGCCTTCGGTCCGATCGGCAGCAGCACCTTATTATTGTCGTGGCACTCGTGGCATTCATTCGTGTTCGGAATCTGATAAGTAAAATCGCGATGCTTTCCGGCCGCATCAGTCCAGTGAATTTCGACGGGATCGGGAACCAATCGCAGAAACGCCTCGTCCTCCTCCTTATTCCAAATGTAAGGCAGCGGCACCCAGCCTGCACCGGTGTGCACCAGCAGGCGCGTCTCGATCAACCGCTCGCCGCCGCGCCGTCCTTCCTCGGGAAACGCGAAAGTCTTCGCGAAAATCGTGCCCACAGGAAATTCAAACGGCCCATCGTCGCGATATTCCGCCGCCGCGCCCGGCGGCATCCACACGAAACGATACTTGCTCGCGTAATCCGAAAATAGCGGCGTATTCAAATCGTAAGGAACCACTCGCGCGTTGGGCTTCAGCCCCTCGCGCGTACTCTTGAAAAGGCGCCACTCCGAAAGTTTCTTCGGATACGGCTCCGCCAGCGTCGCGCGCACATCCTTCTGCCGCGAGAATCCGCAGCCGCCCAGCAAACTCGCGACACACGCCGCCGCAATCAGCGCCATCGCCGCTCGCCTACTCCGCATGAAAGAGCAGCACCGCATCATCAAGGAGTTCCAGGCGCACCGCCGGGCTTCGCCGACATCGTCTGCGGAATCGAAACAGCATCCAGCGCCGGCAGCATGCAGCCGTATTTCTTCATGTCGCTCACCGGATGCTTCATGTTCCCAGCCGCGCCGAAATTCAGAAATGTCGCCGCGCCATTGTTCGTCAAGCAAATTTGCCCCGGATTGTCGCCCTTGCGCGCCCATTTCGGATCCACCACGCCATCATATTGAATGTCCGGCAGCGACCCGCCCAGCGCCCCAGCCAGCGCCTTGATCGTGTCCATCCGCGAATCCGGCGCTTTCCCGCCGCCGGAAATATCGTTGTCGTGAAAAAAAATCTGCTGCGTGTAGGGATAAAACCGCGTGTCCCCCGGCTTGAAAACCGTCTGCGTAATCTGCGACTCCGCGGTTTTCTGCAAACTGTCCGGCGAAACGCCCGTGTTGTAGTTCATCAGGAAAACATTCACCGTGCCGTTGCCCTGAATTTTATTTCCGAATGCCTCCACTTCCTTGATGGCCATCACGTAAATCCCGGTGCCCGTAGGCAAATCGTGAATCGGCCCCAGGCTCTTCGGCGCAAAGTTCGTCGTATTGTTATCAATGATTTGATTGTTGAAGACGCGCACGTGCTTCCCGTCCTGCCGCGGCAGATTCGGCAAATTGAAAACGCCCATTCCTCCAGTATTGTGCGTCGCCACATTTTCGTAAGCGTCCACGTTCTCCGAATTCTCGATCTCATATCCGTCCACGTTGTATTCCGAGCGATTCCGCCGGATCACCACATTCTCCGATTGCCCCACGTAAATCCCCGCGTCCGCGGCATCCCGCGCGATGGATTCCTCCACCAGCAAATTCTTGCACTCCACCGGATAAATTCCGTATGGCCCGTTGTTCTCATTCGGCCCGCGCGTCCATTCTGTCCGCACCCGCCGCACAGTAATGTTCGTCCCCCCCTGAATCGTCAACGCATCGCCCGCAGGATCTTCAATCGCAATATCCTCGATCGTAAAGTCGTTGGCCTTCACCAAAACTCCCTGCGCCCCTTCCTTCTGCCCCGCAAACGAAAGAATCGTCTTGTCCATCCCCTTCCCGCGCAAAGTAACTTTGTCCACGGTCAACGAAAGCGTCCGCTCAAAATGAAATTTCCCCTCAGGCAGCTCGATCACGTCCCCAGCCTTCGCCCCAATAAGCTGCTCCTGCAGATGCCTCTGAATAACCTCCGGCGATTGCCGGCACCCAGCCACAAGCAAAAACGCGGGCAAGCAGCACAAGAACATGACCCAGCGCACATTTCTCATGAACAACTCCTCCGTGACAACTCAATTGGCAGCGGTGCTGTAACGTAGTCCCGCGACCAGGGTTTGTCAACGCGAGGCCCGCGTATTTTTTGGCGCTGGAATTCTTGGCACCTCCTTTTCTAACCGAAACATGGGTTCAATTAAAACCTCCCGTAAGTTGAAGAAAACAAAGGATCGGGGTTGGTTCTAACCGAAACAAAAATCGACGGAGCGATTTGAACGTTTGCGATCTCGTTGCGGTTTTTCTAGCGCTAAAGAGTTCGTTCTTCGCTGAGGGCACAGAAGGCCCAACCCTACGAGTGCTCGATGCTGCCGGCTTGGTCGTGATTTGAAAACCGCGCGTTTTTTCCCGATTAGAACAGTAGCCGGTCCTTTCTTTTCTGAGAGTTAGGTGGATTTCTAATCGGAGACATTCCCGATTAGATTCTGGAGGCTGGGGGCCGGGCGCTAGAGGCTGGAAGCGACGACACCGAGCAATCTTGGCGATTGCGCCACTCATTTTGACCTTGCTCCTGCCTATTCAATTGTTTGCGCGAATGCTTCGGGCAGCCCCGGCGGCCTCAGGGCGAGCCTATAGCCGGCCCAGGAGAGCCAGCCCCGCGCTTAGGGACTGCGCACTGCTCGTTCTTTTATATCGCGAAAGTTATCTTATTCCAATAGTACTTTCGGTTCATTTTGAGTCGGGGCGGTGGGGCTTTGGGGATCGGTGGGGCGGCTGGGGAGGATTTCTAGTCTCAGGTTTCGGAGAGAAGAAGGATTGCCTACGATTAAGGTCCCGTTAGGCGTTGGGGCTGATTGCCTCTAGCTCCTCATCATCAATCAGACGGACAGTCGATGTGCCTTTGGTAAGTTTGAATGAGACCATGAGAATGTCATCGGCGTCTGCCCCTCGTCGGGTCAAGAATGGCGCATAGCCGTACGAAGTGCCGTCATCCGTCACATGAATGGTTCCGGCGGGCAATCCAAGTTCGTCGGTCGCGGGAAACTCGCGCCCGGATACGTAACGACGAATGGTTGACGGAACGCCGAGAACAAAATTTGAGATAAACTCTGGCAGCCGTGCCGCCAGCCAGAGATCTCCGCCCTCGGTCCAACCGTGGTCAATGATTCGCTTTTCGCGTGGCCTCGCCGCGTTCGCCACTCGCAGCGCCTCGACGGCGGTGGGATCGACCCTAGTGCCGCGCAATGACCACATATCGACTCCAACATGCGCTATCACCGGACTCGATGACAGGTACTGTGAGAATGTGTTCGGGTTAATTCCCATCTCAGAACAAATTCTGGCGAGAGTACCGCGGTCTAGCAGACAAGCTGGCGAAGACCTAAGGATGTCGACGAATATCCTCTCGATGGAGTTAAGCTCGCTTCCGTATTCCAATTTCTCGACGCTGGCTACCAAGCCGCTTCCGTCGATCGAAAACTCCGGGTGAAACCGATAGAATTCCTGTAGTACGGCCCGGGGTGGAGTCACTAGCGGCCAAGTGCTTAGCCCACGGGTTCTTCGCATCTTGTAGGAACGATGAACGCCTTCGCGGAGTTCGCCCACCGGGATTGGCGACATAACGGATAGCATTTTTCGAGTTAGGTTGCGCAGACGATTTCGGCCGGGGATCGCAGATTTGTGCCAAAACCAGTCTTCGCCTAGAAACTCAATTTCGCGGCACGCTTTCAGGAAGCGTCGAACACTTTCATCGCTGGCGCCGGTCTGTTTCTTGGACGCGAGCTCAGCTACGACTTCTTGAATGTTTGTGGCTCCTGAGGCCTGCGCCTGTCGATAAGCTGTGACGAGCGCGATTCTCTCAAATTCTCGACTCTGCTCTACGATCACGCGCGGGAGCCCAACGGAGGAGTCGATCTCGAAAGGTTGGGAGCGACCGCAAAACTCTGCGGCAGTTAGAAGGCTACTAGGATGAAAGTTTCGTGCGCTGATGCCCCTCTGGCGGACGAGCTGAGATGCTAGGTCAACGCTAATTGGTGCAGCATTACGGACGGCGCTTATCGCGGCGTCGAGCTGGGGCATGAAGATCGGGTGGTTCGGCAATCGATCTGAAAACCTCTTATGGATTTGTCTCATTCGTTCGCGCGTGAAGCCCACTACAGACGCAGCCGCTTCCAAGGTGGCCGGGGGTTCGCCGTCGGAACCGAGGCGACGCAGAAGCGCCGCGTGGCGGATGCCACCTTTCGCCGTTACTTTCTCTATGAAGTCAGCGAGCGCTACCTCAAGGGGAGCTCGACCTATCTCGACCAGCCGTTTGCTCAAAGTGTCTATCGATCGCGCCAGCTGGATTTCCGCGAGAGGAGGATCTTCTGGTTCGGCGGTGATCTTTTCGAGCATTTCAAAAACTGTCAGATTCCCGGGCGGAAGCAAATCAGAAAATCGCGGGTCCTGATTGCTTACTTGGGAAGCCCAGTCAGCACCAATCGCTTCAAATAGTCGGGAAGCTGAGGGTTCGCGCAAATCCTCGAGTCCCGCCATAATCTCCTGTGATGGTCTGAAGGCGGCCTCTGCGACACACGCGAACTCTAAAATGGAGATGGCGCCCATGGCCGGAATCGAGAATAAATCTGAAAACGTAACTGCCGACAAACGCGAGACATCCGAGAGAAGTTCGGCCTTGCGGAGGCAATTGTTCGTGCGGGCGGACCACGAGAGCATAGCTGGCTCGAGTGATCGTGGCCAAGGTTGATCGAACACCCGAAGATGCCCAATCGATGCCCGGCGCATCGCGACGATGTTAGTCAGGAATTTCCTGACGGACTCAGGAAGTTCCTTGTCCGTGCATCCTGCCCACGCGTCAACGCCGAGTGCGCAGAATGTCGCGTCCAGTGAGAGACCTAGCTCATGTGCCACCCAAGCCGGAACAGGTTCAGCGCTCCAAAGAGCGCGTAGGCTGCCCGGCAATAGGGGACATCCCCGGAATCCCCAGCCTGGAATCATTGTCTGCATTGAAAAAGAGTTAGGTAGCGGACCGCCCTTCATATGGTATCATGTCAACTGTTTTCATGACTAAAAAAACCTTGACACCGATCACACACTCGGAGTTCGTTACCTGGGCAGTTTCGTTGCTTGGGGGCGATCAGCGGCGCGTCGATACGGAAGATGTCGCGGTTCAGGCGTTTCAACTCGCGCCGAAGCGCTTTTGCTGGCGGAAGTATCCCAACCAAATCAATTTGGAACTGGTTCGGGTTTATCTCTCTGACGCCAAGAAGCCTGAACACGGCGAGCTCTTGACCGGGTCTGGCCGCACCGGATGGTCTCTTACTCGCAAAGGATTGGAGTGGATTCGGTCAGCTCGTTCTAGACTCGAGGCTCTTGGCTCAAGCGAGAGCGAAACTCACGTGTCGCGCGCTGGCTCGATCGACTCAGGTCGAAGGGACCGCGAGCACAAACGCATTCTGGCGCTACCCGCCTGGAGCCGCTGGTCGCAAGGTGACAAGACGGTGGATCGTGCAGAGGCTCGGGAAGTGTTCCGTATTGATAGCTATTCAACCGATTCTGTTCGCGAAGCAAAGCTCACCCGACTAAGAGCAATGTTTGCGGACGACCGGGAGATAAGCTCATTCTTGGATCACCTTTCTGACGAAATAGACGCGGAGGGAAAAAGCAATGGCTAGAATCAGCGACATGAAGGTTACCTCCGACGTCGGGAGGGACCTGTTGGCGTCGGCCGCGGCGTTTAAAACCGAGGCCGCTGCCGTCTGGGAGTATGTTGTCAACGGGCTTCAGTACGTCGACCGAGGTGTCACTCCCCGCGTGTCTGTTCAGGTCCACCAGGAAGACCGGGCAATTACAATCAGCGACAACGGTCGCGGTATGACCGACAAGGACCTACAACACTTTTTTACTATGCACGGTGAGAATGTTGAACGTCTCGCGGGTCGACCAGGCCGCGGCAAGTTTGGTACCGGAAAGTCTGCGGCCTTCGGCATTGCCAAGATCCTGCGCGTGGAAACTGTGAGAGACGGCCTGCGTAACGTCGCGTCGCTGAGCCGGGATATGATTGAGGCGTCTGGGGGTAAAGAAATATCGGTGGACTGGGTTAGCCGAAACGATCGAGTCGATTCTCCAAACGGAACGACCGTATTCATCGAAGCCGTCATGCTTCGTCAAATCCGAATGGCTCCTATCATTGAGTACATCGAGCGCCATCTCCAGGCGTTTCGGGCGGTCGCACCGGAAGTCGCAGTTAACGACCACGTTTGCGCGTACCGGGAGCCAGAGATCGAGTCCGAGTACCGATTTGACCCTTCGCCAGAGCAGGCGGAAGTTCTCGGGCGTGTGAGTTTGCTGATCAAAGTGGCCCGGGCGCCTCTTCCGGACGCCGAACAAGGGGTGCTCATTACGGCTGGCATGGGAAATATGGTCGCGGTCGAGAAGGCTGGCATCGAAAACAAGGAATTCGGACCTTATCTTTTCGGCGAGATCGATGTCGTTCGCCTTGACGACCCGTCCATCCCGATCGCGCCGTATGATGCGAGTAGGTCACTGCAGCTTAATCTTGAGCATCCAGTGGCTGGCGTACTTGTGGGATTCATCGGTTCCAAGCTCGAGCAGGTACGCACTGAACTAGTGCGCCGCTCAAAAGAGGCGCGCAGGTCTGAGCAAGCACGGCGGCTTGAGATGCAGGCGCAGAAAATCGCCGAGATGCTGAACAATGACTTTAACAGTATTCGGGATCGCCTGACCAACATTAGGGCTGTTGCCGCGAAACCGGGCCCGGCAGGCGCTCGGTTTGGAAGCGCCGGAGCGGGTGACGTGAATCCGGATTCGTGGGTGAGTGGGACTCAAGAAATAGGGACGGTCCCGCGACCAGAGAGGGGTTCAAATCTTGGGAATGGTCGCGGCAGGCGCGCTCCGGATGTGGCTGCCGCCGGAGAGGCAGATGCCGAGGGGAAAGACCCAATTGACCCAGCCGGATCATCAGAGGGTACTCGCCGCCGCCCGCGAGGCGGCTTTCAGGTCGTTTACCGGAATCTTGGCCGTTCTGAGCACCGCTCCCGTTATGAGGAGCACTCTTTGAGTATTCTCATCAACTTGGATCATCCGGTTCTTGCGGCGGCGATGGCAGACGGAAATGTAGAGGAACCCGGAGTTCGTCGCCTGTCGTACGAGATTGCATTTAGCGAATACGCGATGGCGCTGGGATACGAACTCCTCAAACACGACCCGAACATGCCGGCGGACGATTTGCTGTACGAGGTGAGATCCAGCCTCAATCGGGTCGCATTGTCAGCTGCTCCCCTCTATCGGTGATGAGGTACTTCCGCCCGTAGATCGGTCGAGGTTTGGCTCTCTTCACTGTGTTGAGCGCACGCAGGGTAAACAAGCCGGCGCCGTTACGAAGAGAACGGCGATGGCTCTTTCAAGGGCGGGGCGCGACTGAACTTGGCCTGCCAATCGGGTCACTGTCCTCGCGTACTATTTTCGCCAACGGCGCGTCACGCTAGCCTATCAATCTGATGCCCCATAGCCGCGACTCACAACGTCGCAGCAAGAGGCTCGGTCTCCGCGTTCCGGTTCGCATTTATGGTTGCACCGCGGATGACAGGCCCTTTCGCGACACGACAGAAACGTTGCACGTGAATGCTTTCGGCGCGCGGGTCGAGCTTGGCGCGCTCGTCACGCCCGGACAAACTATTCTCCTCGTCCACGGAATCACCGAGGAGGAGAAGGAATGCCGCGTCGTAGACGTCAGACCGAACCGCCTGGGGAAATGGAAAGTGGGTCTCGCATTCGTTAAGCCCGAAGGAAACTTCTGGCACATGTATCAACCGCTCGCCACCGCGGGCGCAGAGAGGGAATGAATATGTGGAACAACGCACCTGGAAATCAACCGCCGGCACCGAAGAGCAGCTACACCGCGTATGACGATTTCAAGCCCGCGCCGCAGCAGCAACAGCAGGTGTCGCGCGACGTCGCCAATCTCGGCCCCGGCCTCACGCTCAAAGGCGAACTCACCGGCCAGGAAGATGTCTATCTCGATTGCAAAGTCGAGGGACCGGTGAATTTCGGCGGCAATCGCGTGACCGTTGGGCGTAATTCGGTGGTCACCGGCGATATCGTCGCGCGCGAAGCCGTGCTGCACGGCAAGCTGAGTGGCGATTTGCGCGCGCACGATCGCGTGGAAGTGAAAAAGGGCGGCTCGCTCGTCGGCGACCTGGTCACCGGCCGCATCTCGATCGAGGAAGGCGCTTATTTCAAGGGCCACATCGAGGTCGATCCGAGCAGCAAGCCACTCAAGGGCGATCTCGGCTCGATTCTGCCGCGCGCCGAAAAAGCATAATCGAATTTCGCGGAGCTTGACGGGCTTCGTCCCCGCAAACTCTGGTTGTACCTTGCAAGGGCCGCTCGCATTCCGGGCGGCCCTAGATTTTTTGGAGGCACCTGGCCTGTATGAAGAAGCTGGTCCCGTTCGCGCTGCTGATTTTGCTCGCGGTAACGCCCGCGCTAGCCACAAATCAGGAGGATGCTGCGGCGGATGCGGTCGCAGCAGCATTCGCGCAAGCCCGCCAGGCCGCGCACCTAACGAAATTGGAGAGAATGGGCGGCAACAAGTTTCGCGAAAAAGTCTGCAAGCAGGACATGCGCTTCGCGGCCGGCTTGATCAAAACCGTCCGTTACGAAACATTTGATCCAGCGCAAATACCTGAGTCCGCCCAGCGACTGGCAACGGAGACATATACAAGCACGATCCCAGCTCGTTTCGGAGTAGGCGTCTGCGCCGTGAATAGCGGTGCCTCCGGCCAGCCGAAATACTCAGTCCTTATAGCCACTTACGAATCCCGCTCAGCAAGCTTTTGGCGAAGCTTCGATTAGTCGATGCTTTTAGGGCGCTGCGCTTGCCGCGCGCTGCACGCGTTGACGGCCTAGATAAAACAGACCCACGCCGATTCCCACCAGCGCTCCCGTGGCAATCACAATTTTCGTCACCGCCAGAATCTTGTGCGGCTCTTCGGAAGGCGGCACGAGCGACAGCACGATCGTCACCACGGAAGTGATGAATCCCAGCGTGCCCACAAAATACGCGACGCGCTTCCCTCCCGGAATGCGAATTACTTCCGGCGCGGCCGGCTCACGCTGCAAGCGGATTAGCGCCGCAAATAAATACAGGTACGGAATGAAATAGGTGATGATGCCCATGCTCACCAAGACTTCGTACGCGCCGTAAACGCTCGCGCCCGCCTGCCCGAGGAAAATGAACACGATCGCGCACGCCGCCTGCGTGAGCAACGCGACATGCGGGCTGTGCCAGCGCGGGTGCAGCTTTCCGAATGCCGGCGGAAGATAGCGGTCGATACCTGCGACAAACGGGATTCGCCCGCACGCTGCAAACCATGCGCCCAGGGCTCCGAGATTGCTGATGGTGATGAGCACTGCGGTCACGTTGGAAAGACCGCCGAGCCCGATTTTCTGCGCGGCGTGCGACGTCGCTTGCATAATTCCCTGAAGTCCCGTCAGCTCGCTCGCCGGCAACGCCACGAGCATCGCTACGCTGCCGAGAATGTAGCCCGTGGTGACCACCACGCCGGCGATGATCAATGCGCGCGGCATGTTCCGCCGCGGATTTTCGACTTCATCGCCAAGAAACGATGCCGATTCACATCCTCCCAATGCGAACACGATCGTGGCCCAGAACAGCACATCTTGAAAGTGCGCGTGCGGCACCAGTTGCGATGGCGCGAACGATGTCGCCGATCCGAATTTCCACCAGCAAACAATGCCGATGAAATAAAGATTCCCGATCGGAATCCAGGTTCCGATTCCGCCGGCGTTGTGCACCCATTTCCCTACGGAAAGTCCGAGGACGTTCGTCACCGTGCCAAGCAAAATCCCAAACAGCGCGAACAAAATGAAATAGAGTTTGCTGTTCTGCAGATGATTCCAGCTCGCCGGACCGATGAACAGCGCATTGCTGGCCGCGAAATAAAGGATGGAAGGAAAATAGGGAATATTGCTGGTCCAATACATCCAGCCGGACATGAATCCGCCGAAATCTCCGAAGGCCTTCTTGCTCCAAACGTAAAGCCCGCCTTCGTTCGGATAACGCGAGGTCAGCTCGATAACCGCGAGCGCGAGAGGCAAATAAAACGCGCACCAGGCCATCAGCCAGATGACTACCGCGCTCGCCCCGGCCGTTGCGGCGGTGGCAATCCAGCGCAGGCTGATGCCCGTGACGATGTAAAAAAAGAGAAGGTCTCGAAATCCCATCACGCGTCGCGGACGGTTCGAGACCTCGTTTTCCGGCATGATCCCTCGCACTCGGCGAAGTCAAATGGCCGCGCCATAATGCAACGGGATGAAATGAAATGCGAGAACTTCGCTGCTTGCAGCTGTGATGCTACTTCCAGTTTCCGCGTCAATCGGGAGCACGGCACTCCCGTCAACGGGACGCTCGATTATCCCCGGTGTAGAATGAGACGCTTTGTTTTCACCTGTTCTAATCGTCTTACTTGCACTGTACCCAGTGGCTAGCATCGCTGCGCCGCTCGCTTACTTCCTGTTATTCCCGGAGGAAACCCGCTCGCTCCCCGCGTTACCGCTCAGTGCTGCAGAAGCCGAGGAGAACGCCACGGCGATTCGCCTCGGTGTAAACGTTCCGTTGAGCTTTTACGGCCTATTACTTTGCTGCGGCATCCTGTGGTTGTGGGTCTCGCATGCCTTCTTCTCTCCAGTGGGTTTTCGCATCACGGGCTGGGGATCGCGTGCATTTACGGGCGCGTATTTCGGTCTGTCCTGGGCTGGCATCTGGCTTTGGTTGTGGCTGGTGCTCTCCAATCCCCAACGGCTAAAACGTGGAGTTCCGGGCTACGGAGCCAATTTCGCGACGCAGCTCATCGTTTGCGTGGTCGGCGCCTTCTCCGAAGAGTTGTGGCGAGTTCTTTGCATTACCGTTCTGGTCGCCTCTGGATATTCAGGAACGTTTTCGGTCATTGCGGCGGCGCTAGCGTTTGCCGTTGCTTTCTTGGGAGCGGGGCCCGAGCGAGCCATACTCGCAGCTTTGGAAGGAGCGATCTTTGGAATGCTTTTCGTTTGGCAGCGATCGTTCTTTGCTCCATTTGCTGCGCATTTAGCCGTTCAGGCCGTTTACTTATGGGGTGTGGGACAGTTTTCCCAGGGAGGACAGCGGACGTCGTGGATGCGAGGCATCCGATGCCCTGCTTGCAAGGCCCAATTAAGCCGTCTTCAAATAAAGATTCGAGATCCCTTCAACTGCCCATCGTGCCATGAGGAGATCAGTGTTTCGGACAGATACCGCATTGCAATGCGCTGGGCTGGAATATCCGCCTATGTGATTCTGTACGCTGCCACAATGCTCTTGCTCGACAAACAAATATCGGACACGCTGGCGATCTTGGTGCTCTGGCCCGTTGCCTTCGGAGTTGGCACCAGCGGCCTATTGCTCTACCAAAGAGTTTTTCCGCCTCAGCTCCAATACGGAAGCCCGACTTTTATCACATTGAGCCTTGAGCATCGCCGCTCGGACCCAACCGATTCAGGGAAGGAGTAAGACTCACTAAGCCTGCGATTATTGATTTGCCGTAGGCCTTACTTCTTGTCGTGCCCGTAATATTCGTAGGCCGACATGGCTTTTTCGCCGCCCTTTTTCCAGACGCGCGTTTCCTCTGGCAATTTTCCGAGCACGCGCGCCATTTCGCGGATATGCGAGGCCACCGCGCCGCAGCAAGCGCCGATGTAATTCACGCCGATTTCGCGCGCCTTCCGCGCGTATTCCGCCATCTCGCCGCGGCTCAATTGATAAGGATCGAGCTCGGTCGGAAATGCGGGCAAGCTGGTGAAATCGGGATTTTTATCCGTTGTGCGGAAAGCCACCGGCTGGCACGCCAGATACGCGCTTACCGCTTTGCGCATTTCCGCCATTAGCGGCAGCGTATGTTGCGGGCTGCGCAAGCAATTGATTCCCGTGATGTCGGCGCCCGCATCCACCAAAGCTCGGGCACATTCCGCCGGTGTTTTTCCCTCGGGCGTCTTTGCTTCCATTTCGAAGCACATCGTGACCATCACCGGCAGTCCCGTCTTTTTCGCGCGCTCGACGCACAGCAGCGCCTCGCCGAGATACGAAAACGTTTCGCCGATGATGAAATCGATGCCCTCGCTCACCTGCACGTCGAGTTGCTCATCGAAGAGTTTCCGCACGCGATCGTGCGAAGCCTTGTCGCCCGGCTCGTACATCCAAGTCAGGCTCAAATTCCCCGCCACGACGCAGCGGTCGCCAGCCGCGTCCTTGGCAATCCGCACCGCCGCGCGATTCAGATCCGCCAACCGGTCTTCGAGCCCAACGGTGGCCAGCTTGTCGCGGCTGGCATAAAAAGTGAGCGCCTGCAGCACGTCAGCCCCCGCTTCGCGAAACTCCACATGCAATTCGCGCAGCGCCTCGGGATAAACAAGCGCAACTTCGGGCGTGAACGGTCCTGCGCGGACCCAGCCGCGCTTCTCAAGCTCCAGCAAGTATCCGCCGTCGCCGAGAACGACACCCTCTTTCAACCTTTCGAGGATTCCTTTTTTCATTGCGTGTCTCCTAAGAAATTAAGCAGCGTCTTAATTTCTGCTTCCAAATTCCCAGCGCTAAAGCGCATCGTTCAGGTCGGCGATTTATCGGAGCGCTTAAGCGCTCCTCCCCCGCATAAATGCGGGGGCTCCCTCCATGATTCGCGGGCTCACGCCCGCACAAACCTCGGAGGCCGGCGTGGCCAAAACACGATTGTTAGTCTCACGCTGCTCCGCGCTTCAAGTCTTCAAGCACGTGGCGGGCGGCGCGGCCAAAACGCGATTGTTAGTCTCACGCTGCTCCGCGCTTTATATCTTTCAATACTTGGCGGGCGGCGTTGCAGCCTGGGGCGCCGGTTACGCCGCCGCCCGGATGCGCGCCGGCGCCGCACAAATAGAGTCCGGCAATCGGCGTCCGATAATTCGCCCAGCCGGGAACTGGGCGCATGAAGAAAAGCTGCTCGAGTGAAAGATCGCCGTGAAAAATATTGCCCTCAGTTAATCCGTACGTGCGCTCGAGATCGAGCGGTGTCAAGACTTGCCGAGTCACGATCGACTGAGGCACATTTGGGGCGTATTGCGCGATCATTTTCACCACGCGATCGCCTAGTAGCTCGCGCTGGTCATCCCAATTCCCCTCGCGCAGCTTGTAGGGCACATATTGCACGAAGCACGTCATGATGTGCTTCCCCGCCGGCGCAAGCGTATCATCCACATTCGAAGCCACTACGCAATCCACCCACAACTCTTCCGGCAAATCTCCAAATTTCGAAATGTCATAGCATCGCTGCGCAAATTCAAGCGATGGGACCAGCGTGAAAAAGGATCGCTGGCCCGCCGACCACTCGCGCGGCATCCCCTTCACGCGCGGCTCTTCGCTCAGAACGAAATTCACTTTGGCGCACGGCCCGGCCATCTTGATTCCGCAAATCGCGCGCCGGAATTCCTCCGGCAATTCGCTCGCCTCGACAAGCCCCAAAAATGTCCGCTTTGGATCGGCATTTGAGAGCACCAGCTTCGAACGAATTTCCGTCCCGTCCTCCAATATCACTCCACGCGCGCGTCCATTCCGCGCGTCAATCTTCGCCACCGGCGCCGACACGCGAATCTCTGCCCCGAATCCTCGCGCCGCCGACGCAAGCGCCTGCGTGATCGCCCCCATCCCTCCGATCACATGCCCATAAAATCCCTGAATCTCCCCCTCGCCACCGCTCAAAAGATGAAACAACAGCCCCAGCGCCGATCCATTGTCGTAAGGACCGCCATGCTTCCCATAAACATTGTTCGCCAGGATCAGCGTCTTCATCTTTTCCGTTTCATAATTGCGATCGAGAAACTCCCCGAGGCTCCCCGTGAAGAACGCGACAAACTGCGCCACTTCTTCTCCGGAAATCCCGCGAAATCTTTTTCCCGCGCGCAGCAATTCCATCCAACCCGAAATTCCATTCGCGCCTACGTCCGGCGGCGGCTCGAGAAAAAATGGCTGCAGATAACGCGCCAGTTTCTTCAATTGATCATCGATGCTTGCAAACGTCTCCGCATCGCGCACCGAAATCTTGCGAAACTGCTGCAAGGCCCGCTCGCGCTCCGCCCACCACGGC
The DNA here is from genome assembly GCA_963812645.1 of uncultured Acidobacteriota bacterium. GTDB lineage: Bacteria > Acidobacteriota > Terriglobia > Acidiferrales > UBA7541 > Palsa-147. The sequence goes on along the minus strand of CAWEVU010000004.1, from coordinate 311,428 downwards.
AGCACCGTATCGTCGGGAAACGCGACCAGAATTGACGGATCGCACGGCACCATCCGCAATCCGTGCGCGCCAAGATTCAAATCGCGAATCACCGTCGGCCGCAACATGCTCGCGATATACGAAGTTGTCGAAGCCCGGCACCCCGGCGCAATCTCCTCGGTGACGCAGCAACCGCCGACAATTTCACGTCGCTCGAGCACCAGCGTCGAAAGCCCGGCACGCGCGAGATAGGCCGCCGCGGTCAGCCCGTTGTGCCCCGCGCCGACCACAATCGCGTCGTAGATTCCCCGCCCCGCCGCGCCCATCAGCTTCGTTGACCCTCAGTCAGAATCTAGTTGCTAATCTGCTCGCAATCATATTACATTGGCTGTTTCGCGCGCTTTATATGATGTGACTTCAGGTCATCATGGCCCACAAATCCCAGTCCGCCGTATTCAGCCCAGCTCCGCGCACTGAGCCACCTCCGCGCCCGCGCCTCGAAGCCAAGCGCGCCCGCATCATCGAAACGGCCATGCGCCATTTCGCCGAGCAGGGCTATCACAATGCGCGCATCGAAGATCTCGCTTCCGAATTAAATGTCGCAAAGGGCTCGATCTTTCAATATTTCGGCAGCAAAGCAGGCCTGTTCCTCGAAGTCTATAAGCGCGCCGCGCGTTCCTTCGCGAAATATCTGGATTGTCCCGCCCCAGTGCGCGAGAAGGGATTCTTCGAAGTTCTGCGCTACTGGCTCGTACGGACCGAGCACATGCTGCATGAAGATTGGATCCCCTATCGCGTCGTCCTCGTAGGAAATTATGGCGTGGACCTGGCGCTCAAGCGCGAAATCAATCGCTTCCTCATCGCCGAAGATCCCTACGGCAGCGCCGCTGTCGTACGCTTCGCGCTCTCGCGAGGCGAAGTCCGCACGGATGTCGATCCTGCGTTGATCGCTTCGATTCTCGAATGGACCGTCGAGCGCTTTCAGGACGCGCTTCTCACCGAGGAACTCGATCCGGGCCTTTTCCCGCATCCCGGCGATCAAGAGAAGAACAAAGTTCGCATTCAACAGTTTCTAGCGGTGCTTCGCGGCGCCATAGGTCCGCGCTCGGCCCGCGCACACCCCGCAGATTAATGAGAAAGCTGTAGCGCAACACGGAGCACGCTATGGATCGAACCGTCCAGGAAATTCTCTCGATCTACGACGACAAGGCCGCTCTCTCCGACGCCTACACGATTCCGGCGCCGTGGTATTTCGATGAGCGCATCGCCGAACTCGAGCGCCGCCGCGTCTTCAGCAAAACCTGGCAAGGCGTCGCCCGCACCGATCAGCTCTCCCAGCCCGGCCAATACATCACCGCGCAAATTGCAGGCGAGCCGATCGTAGTCGTCCGCGGCAATGACAATATCCTCCGCGCCTTCTTCAACGTTTGCCGCCATCACGCCGCCGCGGTCATGACCGAGCCCGCAGGCCAGGCCCAACATCTGCGCTGCCCCTATCACGGCTGGACCTACGGCCTCGACGGCGCGCTCAAAGGCATGACCGAATTCGAAGGCGTTTGCCAATTCGAGCGCTCGCAGAACGGCCTCGTTCCCATCCGCGTAGAAACCTGGGAAAACTTCGTCTTCATCAACCTCGATCCCAAAGCCGAATCACTCGAAGAATTTCTCGGCGGCCTGGTCAAGCGCGTGAAGCCGCTGCAACTCGGCAAGCTGCAATTCTTCGAGCGCCGCAGCTACGAATTGAAATGCAATTGGAAAGTCTACGTGGATAATTTCCTCGACGGCGGCTATCACGTTCCGCATCTGCATAAGGGACTGAACAGCGTCTTAGAGTATGTGAACTACACCATCGAAAACGAAGACCGCTTCTGCGTTCAAGCCTCGCCGCTCAAGGATTCGCATGAAGATGCCGACGCCTCCGCGACGCGCAAGGGCGACATGGCCTACTATTTCTGGCAATACCCGAATTTCATGGTGAACTGGTACGAAGGCTACCTCGATACGAATCTGGTCCTGCCGCTGGCCCAGGACCGCTGCCTAGTAATTTTCGATTTCTATTTCGGAAAAACCGATGACGCAGCCGCAAACTACAATCGCCAAAGCATCGCGGTGAGCCATCGAGTGCAAGAAGAGGATGTAGACATCTGCGAGGCCGTGCAACGCGGCCTAAATTCGCAAGCGTACGTCGCAGGCCGCTTAAGCGTAAGACGCGAAGCAGGCGAACATCTCTTTCACCGCCTGCTGGCCGCCGATTTAAAAGGCACGCAGGCTGCCGCAGCACGGTAGCGCCTGTGTCATAATCTGCGCGTCGTCAACTCGGAGGTCACCATGTCCGCCACGCAAACCCGCGGTTTAAATTTTCCCCGCCCGCCGCAATTCTCGAATGTCGCCGACGAGCGCCGCCATCGCAAAGAGCGCCTGGCCGCCGGTTTCCGCCTCTTCTCCAAATTCGGATTCGATGAAGGCGTCACCGGCCACATCACCGCGCGCGATCCGGAACTCACCGATCATTTCTGGGTGAATCCCTTCGGCATCCACTACAGCGAAATCCGCGTTTCAAATCTGATGCTGGTAAATGACAAGGGCGAGATCGTCGAAGGCAAGCATCCGCTCAACGGCGCCGCCTTCGCCATCCACTCGCAAATTCATCGCGCGCGTCCCGACGTAAATGCTGCCGCTCACGCGCACTCTCTCTACGGCAAGGCGTGGGCTTCCCTAGGCCGTCCGCTAGATCCAATCACGCAAGATGCCTGCGCCTTCTTCGAAGATCACGCGGTCTTTGCAGATTTTACGGGCGTAGTTTACGAAACTTCAGAAGGCGAGCGCATAGCCCAAACGCTCGGCGAGAAAAAAGCAGCCATCCTGCGCAATCACGGAAATCTAACAGTAGGCCGCACCGTCGACGAAGCCGTCTGGTGGTTCATAACAATGGAAAGAAGCTGCCAAGCCCAATTGCTCGCCGAAGCCGCCGGCAAACCAATCCCAATCGATCGCGAAAACGCTCTACTGACGCGCAAACAAGTAGGCAGCCACGAAGCCGGCTGGTTCCAATTCCAACCCTTGTGGCAAATGATCACAAAAGCCCAACCAGACCTATTCGACTAAGTAGCGCCGGCGTCGCGGCCGATCCGCGCTCCGCTAATCAAAAATCACGGTTTTATTCCCATACAAAAGAATGCGGCTCTCGATATGCCACCGCACTCCTCGCGACAAAACCACCTTCTCCAAATCCCTTCCCTTCTGAATCAAATCCTCGAGCGTATCCCGATGCGAAATCCTCACCACATCCTGCTCGATAATCGGCCCATCATCCAAAACTTCGGTGACGTAATGGCTCGTAGCCCCAATCAATTTCACCCCGCGCTGATAAGCCTGCAGATGCGGCTTCCCTCCCACAAACGCCGGCAAAAACGAATGATGAATATTGATGATGCGATGCGGATAATTGCGGATGAACTCCGTCGAAAGCACCTGCATGTAGCGCGCCAAGACAATCAGATCGATTTGCAGCGGCGCCAACAATTCCAACTCGCGCGCTTCGGCCTCGGCCTTATTTTCCTTCGTCACCGGCACAACCTGCAGCGGCACGCGATAAAAATCCGCCAAAGCCTGCACATCTGGATGATTGCTGATAATCAAAGGAATCTCGCAAGCCAACTCGCCGCTGCGGTGCCGGTAAAGCAAATCTGCCAGACAGTGATCGTACTTCGAAACAAACAGCGCGACGTTCGGCCGCCGGCCAGACGAAGCCAGCCGCCATTCCATCCGAAACTTTTCCGCAATCGGCGAAAAATGCCGCGCGAAATCGCCCATCGAGATCGCGAAATCCGCCAAATCCCATTCCACGCGCATCAAGAAAAGCCCGAGGTCCTCATCCTGGTGCTCATCCGCGTGCAAAATGTTTCCGTTATTGCGAAAAATAAATTCCGCAATCGCCGCGTTCAACCCCTTCTGATCCGGGCAGCTAATCAGTAAAATCGCGCTGTTCTTGCTTCGCGCCAATATTCCTCCCTCAACGCCCCGTCACTGCAGGTCCCGCGTCACCTGCTCCTTCCACTCTTTCTTCCGCACGATCTTTCCATTCTCTCGCGCCACCCGCTGGTACTGATATTTGAGGTACTTCGCGTCGCTCGAGAGATCCAGCACCGACTGAAAAAGAATCACGCGTCCCTGCAGCAAAATCTTTGTAAACGCCACGCCATGCACCGAACTCAGCTCCGGGTGCTCATCCGAAGCGGCATAAAATAATTCCTCGCTATATTCCTCAACGCCCCACGGAAATCTCGCGCTCGCCGTACCGTGCCAATGCACGCGCGCGGTGCGATGCGCCTCGTCCCGCGTCACCTCAAACGTTCCCGGCCAAGCGCCGCCCGTATGCTTGTACTCCGGCAGCGACGGATCGATCTTCGACGAGGGAAAATGAGGAACCGAAGCCGCCGACACAGGAACAGTCGGCAACTCCAGCCGCGAAGCATCCTCGCCGCCAAACTCAAGCGTCGTCGTCATCGGATACGGCGTCGGCCAAAGCATCGGCCACAGCGCATTCGAAATCGCCAGGCGAATCCGATGCCCAACGGGAAACACCCACGAAGTAACGTGCAAATCGAATCCGATCCGGTACGTCATCCGCGGATCGAGCTCCTGCGGATTATCGACCGAAAGCCGCTGCGCCCCATTGAATCCCGCGCCGGTAATCAACGTGGTCGTTCCATCCGGCGCCACATCCGAAAGCCGCGCCACCCAATCCGCCAGCGGCGCGTTCGCCGAAACATTCATTTCCACGTGCGGAAATCCGAGAATCGCCGTCTCGTTCTCCACCGGCGCCGAGTCGTAAACCAAACTGAACGCATCCGCCGGCCTCTGATCGTTCGTCAACTCGCCCCACCAGAATCCGGCTTCGATTCCCGCCGTCGGAATGTAGCGCAATTTGTCGGTCCCAATCTTCGGCGCCGCATCCATCAATTCATGATTCGCGCCGAGATAGAGCGTCTTCTCTTTCGTGCCCGCCGGCGGCCAGGAATTTTCATTCCGCCACTCGCCCGGAATTTCATTCAGCTCCAGCCCCGGCGGATACCAATGCCGCTGATAAACCGCCAATTTCGGCTCGTTCTCAATCCCATTCTGCGTGCCCTTCAACCAGCGATCCCACCAACGCACGGCCATTTCGCGCCACTCAAATTCCGGCCCCGGCACGGCCCCATTCGGATAAGTGTGATTCCACGGCCCAAGCACCGCCTTCACCGGCGTTTTCATCTTCATCAAGAATCGCGGAATTGTGTCGCGATAACCGTCGTAGTATCCGCCGATCAAAAACACCGGAATCTGAATCGATTCATAAACGGGCTGTGCCAGTGGCTGCCGCCAGAAATCTCCATCGCGCTGATGCCGCAAATACGTAATGAACCATGGCGGCGAATCAAACCGCGGCGCGAGATGCTTCTCATCCATGGGAAAATCCGGCGTCGCCGCCATCATCAATTCCTGATCCATTCCCAATTCGAATTCATCCGCATGCAAAATTCCGTCAATGTAGTGAATGTCATCGTGAAAGAGCTGCTCGGTCGCGTGCGCGGCAATAATCGTCTTCAGAGCCGGAGGCCGCCGCGAAGCCAGTTGCAACGCGTTGAATCCGCCCCAGGAAATCCCCATCATCCCCACGTTTCCGTTCGACCACGGCTGCGCCGCCAGCCAAGCGATCACCTCGAGTCCGTCCTTCTGCTCCTGCTCCGAATACTCGCGTTCCGGCGGCGTCCCCTCGCTGGTCCCCGTTCCGCGAATATCCACCTTCGCGCAAACGTACCCGTGCGGCACAAAATACGAATACATCTCGTAGTCCCACTGCTCTTCCCAATCATCTTTCCGGTAAGGCAAATACTCGAGAATCACCGGAAACTTGTCGGAGGCCTTAGCGTCCGCCGGCGAGAAAAGCGAAACCGCCAAGCGCACGCCATCCGACACAGGAATCCACGCCTTCTCAATCCGCACGCCCTCCTTAGTAACAACAGGCTTCGGCGTGGTATCCGCCGCAGCAGCCTGTGGAGCCGCCGGTGTCTGTGCCGGAGCCTGAGGCGAAGTCTGCGTCGGCGCCGGTTCTTGCACCGGTGCCTGCGTCGGACTCTGCCCGTGCGCCCGGCTTTTCCTCGCGCCGCCTGCCACGCCCAGCGCGATTAACGCCGTCGCAGCAAGCGACACGCTCGCACCCAATAAAATTCTTCCTAACGCAAGTCGTTCCATGAAGGCCCCTAACTTAGAATCATTTGCGTGGATTGCCGGCCCCTCGGCCCCTCTGAAATTTCAAATCTGAAATTCGAAATTCTCTTCGAGATCCGCCCCTCGCATTCGGCCCGCAGCCTACCACACTTCATTCACCCCAATCCCCCGCTCCCGTCCCCACCTGTCCCACCTGTACCAAAATCCCATTGCGCCCCCGCCCAGCTCAACGCTATCATTGAACTTTCCGGAGGCACCCATGGATTGGACGACCCCAAGCTTCGAAGAAATCACCCTCAACTGCGAAATCAGCTCCTACGCCAACGCCGAGCTCTAGTCTCTCCCCATGCAGGTAAAAATCCTCGGCTCAGCCGCCGGGGGAGGCTTTCCGCAATGGAATTGCGCCTGCTCGAATTGTGCCCGCCTGCGCGCCGGAAATTTTCACGGCACAGCCCGCACGCAAGCCCAACTAGCCGTTCGCGAAGCAGGCAAACCCTGGTGCCTGATCAACGCTTCGCCCGATCTACGCGCCCAAATCCTCACCGATCCTGATCTCGCCCCGCAATCCGCCCCGCGCCATTCACCAATCGCCGCCGTCGTCCTAACCGGCGCCGACGTCGATCAAGTCATGGGCCTGTTGCATCTCCGCGAATTCCAACCTCTCAAAATCTGCGCGACGCCGACCGTCCAAGACCTTCTTCGCGAGGACAATTCGCTCTTCAACGCGCTTCAGCAATCGCAGCCGCAGTCGGAATGGCTCACGCTCACGCTGGGGAAAAGCCTCGAACTGCAATCGCCGGATGGCACCGACCTCCGAATTCAAGTCACCGCCATGCCCATAGATGGCACGATGCCGTTTTATTCCCGGCGCAGCTTCTCCACGAGCCCCGCTGCGAAGGAGGCGCAAATCGGGCTGGAGATTGAATCGCTGAGCACTACCACGGTTATGTGCGTCCCGTCGCTTCCGCGAATCGAAGATCACTGGCTCGCCGATTGGAACCACTGCGACGCTATCCTTGTCGACGGCACCTTCTGGTCCGATGACGAACTCGTCCGCACGCGCGGCGGCGGCAAATTCGCCCGCGGCATGGGCCATCTCCCGATCTCCGGCCCCGGCGGCACTCTCGAGCGCCTAACCAAAATCACCCGTCCGCGCAAAATCTACTATCACATCAACAACACCAATCCCATCCTCGACGAAGACAGCCCCGAGCATCGCGCCGTGCGTGAAGCCGGCTGGGAAATCGCGTACGATGGAATGGTCCTGGATTTATAAGCGCGCCTATGAACGCACCCTCGTCATCCTCACCCGGCAACAGCGATCTAGCCGCCCGCCTCCGCCAAATCGGCGAGGAGCGCTATCACCATCGCCATCCATTCCACCTGCGCATGCACGAAGGCCAACTCACTCGCGGCCAGCTCCAGGCTTGGGCGCTCAATCGCTACTACTATCAAAGCCGCATCCCCATCAAAGACGCCGCCATCCTGGCGCGCTGCGAAGACGCCGATCTCCGCCGCGCCTGGCGCAAGCGCATCATTGATCATGATGGGGACCACGATGGCGACGGCACCAAACCCGGCGGCATAGAAAAATGGCTGCGCCTGGTCGAAGCCACGGGCCTGAAGCGCGAGCAAGCCGTAAACGGCGAAGGCGTCCTGCCAGCCACGCGTTACGCGGTTGACGCCTACGTCCATCTAGTCAGCGAAAAATCTCTGCTCGAAGCTATCGCCTCCTCGCTCACCGAAATGTTCTCCGGCTCGCTGATCACTCTGCGCATGGATCGCCTCCGCCAACATTACCCGTGGCTCTCGGGCGGCCTGGCGTATTTCGAAGCTCGCCTCACGCAAGCCCCCGAAGATGCAAACTTCGCGCTCGCATGGGTAACGCAACACGCCCGCACTCCAGCCGAACAAGATCTAGCCTGCAACGCCCTACGCGCCAAATGCGACATCCTCTGGGCCCAGCTAGACGCTCTCTATTTTGCCTACGTCGAGCCGGGATGGCCGCCCCCCGGCGCGTTCCAAATCGCCGACGCAGATCGCGCGAAAAAATAACCATGCCGCGCCCGACGCCCGAATCCAAGCCGCGCCTCGCTCCCGGCTGCCGCCTGAGCGACGCCCCCAATCAAGAAGCCACACTCCTAATGCCCGAAGGCGCCCTGAAACTCCGCGGCCCAGGCCTCCAAATCATCAAAAGTTGCGACGGCCAACACACCCTGGCCGAAATAGTCGCCACCCTCCAATCTCAATTCCGCCAAGCCGACCCAAAAAAAGTAGAAAGCGACACCGCCGAATTCCTAGAACAACTAAACGCACGCCGCGCGGTAGACTTCGAATGAAAAAAGTACCGCTGGCGTCCCCGCCGGCATCCGACGAATACAAGAGCAACCCAGGACCGCGAGTCAAGCGCGGACCACAAAACGCAGAATCCATGCCCGGCCCTCTAGCCCTAATCGCCGAACTAACCCACCGCTGCCCGCTCCACTGCGTCTATTGCTCAAATCCGTTACAAATGAAACCCCGCGCCGAAGAACTCTCGACCGCAACGTGGATCAATGTTTTCGAACAAGCCGCAAAACTCGGCGCATTACAACTCGATCTAACCGGCGGCGAGCCTCTAGCCCGCCCCGACCTAACCGAACTAATCGCCGCCGCCCGTAGCGCCAAGCTCTACACCAATCTAATCACCTCAGGCATAGGCCTGACACCTGATCGCCTCGACGCACTGGTCCGCGCAGGCCTCGATCACATCCAACTAAGTTTTCAGGATTCCCAACCCGCGCGGGGAGATGAGATCGCGGGCGCCACAGCCCACGAAAAAAAACTAGCCATCGCCGCAGCAATCAAAAAACATCGCATGGGCTTCACGCTAAATTTCGTAGTCCACCGCGGCAATCTAGCCCGTCTCGAAGAAATGATCGCCCTAGCCGAAAATCTAGGCGCCCAAAAAGTAGAAATCGCCCACGTCCAATACTACGGCTGGGCCACAGAAAATCGCGCCGCTCTGCTCCCAACGCGCGCCCAACTCGATCGCTCGTTGGAAATCATCCAAGCCGCCGAAGCCCGCCTCCGCGGCCGCCTGCGCGTAGAATATGTAGTTCCCGACTACTACGCGCGTTATCCCAAAGCCTGCATGGGCGGCTGGGGCCGCAAGCTAATGCTAATCGACCCAGCAGGCGAAGCCTTACCGTGCCACGCCGCGAGAGTGATCCCGAATCTCCACTTCGAAAATGTAACGAAGCGTTCGCTAGAGTGGATCTGGCAAGAATCCGACAGCTTCCAAAAATTCCGCGGCGAAACGTGGATGCAAGACCCCTGCCGCACCTGCGACCGCCGCACCATCGACTTCGGCGGCTGCCGCTGCCAAGCGATGCTACTAGCCGCCGACGCCGCCGCAACAGATCCAGTCTGCTCGCTCTCCCCCAAACATGAACTAGTCACAGCAATCACAGATCGCGCCAATTCTCCGTCTCCGCCCGAAAACGCAGCTGAGTTCAGATCAAATCTAATCGCGCTTTCCTGGATTTATCGCCCCAACCCCACCGGTTAGCGCTGCAATCTTCTTGCCCGCCACGTCCCCAGGCACTCAACCATTTATGCGCTCATCAGCAGGTGCGCTATCATTCGGATCGCATTTCGATAAGGTAGCTTTACGGAGAAGATTGTGTTTGAAGATCTCGAGACGGCAAAGTATGCGCTTAAGGTATTTCTCGGTGTTAACGACCAGATGGAACAGTCTATCTTTGCCGTCAAGAACAAGTGCTCCCCAGAGGAATACAAAGCCTTCAAGAAAGGGGTTGGCTACATAATCTACGAAGTCTTTGACAAGATCATCGAGCCAATTTCCAAGCGCCATCCCTCGCTAAAACCCCCTGAGATGGAAAGCTAGAAACAAGATTTAGCTCAATGACGAATTATCGAACACGCAGGGCATGGCAGGCGGCGAGGTTTCTCCTGTGTGCAATGCTGGCTCGAGGACCCGTGCAGACTCTCGGGGCCTCTGAGTTTAGCGGTGGTCGCGTTACAGGTCCGCTGCTAGATCTTTTCGACGGTGGAGCGGCTCTGTTTGTCTTGGCGTTGATACTGACGTTCGCATACCCACGAGTGGCCGCAGCAATTGCGCTTTCGGCTTCCCTCCTATCGTTGCCGCTTTATCTATATTTCGTCATCCCGGGCCCCTTCCGTCAAATTTTCAAAGGTGAATATTCGGTCCCTCTGCGGGCCAATTTTGTGCTGGACGGATGGCCTATCGCCGGGATGCCTGCCCTCGCGCTCGCGGTCTACTTCTGCGTATGCAGTTTCTCAGCTCCTAGTCCCGAGAACGATCCAAATTCCAAGGCAGAAGTCCGTTAGTGGGCCAGTCACTCCGCACTTATACGAGGTGCGCCCCACCAACGACTTTGCCAATCTCCAGCATCCCGTGGAAAAGAACGAGAAATTCGCCAACCGGCCACCCGACCCAGCCAAGGACGTCCCCGCACCGCCCTCTCCCTCCGCACGTCGTACCAATTCCGTCTCCGATTACCGCGTGAACGGACCGAAATCAGCAACTCTGGCCTTCCGCGCCGCATCCGTCATTGTTACACTTTCTTGAATCGTTAACGGCGGCAACGGCTTCGACTCCGCTGGAGGGCACAAATGCCAAAGAGAAATGGGCCCACTTACGGATTTTTCCGATTGCTGTTTTCGCTCGGATTCTTGCTCTTCGCAACGAATGTGATCGCACAAGACAAATCCGCGACTCCGCCGGCGAACAAGTCCAGCGATGAATCGGTGCCTGTCATCGTCGACGCAGCAAAGATCGAAGGAGGATTGGAACTCACTGCCGACGAGAAAGTTTCGATTGCCAATGGTCTGCAAGGTGAAACCGCCCACGCGGACTGGTTAGATCGACTGAGCGCAAAGGCCACAAAGCAACTTCAGAACGACGGATTTCTCGACGGCGCCGCCGTCGCCCGAGTGGACTCCACTCGCCTCGTTGATGCGAAACAACACGTCACGATCGTAGTTGCCCTCACCGCCGGCACTCGCTACCTCATCCAACAAATCTGGTGGTCGGGATCGTCTCTCTTTTCGACGGCGCAGCTCGACAATTTGAGCTTGCTGCGCGTCGGCGATGTCTTCAGGCCTTCCGTACTCAACGCATCCATTTCACTGCTAACGAGAGCCTACGGGGATCGCGGTTACCAGCAGGTAATGTTGGATTCGCACTTTCAGAAATTTCCAAAATACGGAAGAGTAGCGATCTTCCTCGACGTGGTCGAGGGCACGAAGTCTGAGGAAAGCAAACACGTGCAGTGCAAGCAGTACTCCACTGCAGACATCCAGAACACCGCCTACGTTCCCAGTCCCAATTACGACCCCGCGATCGATGGAGAGATGCAGATCGCGCGCGCCGCACTCGAGGCCCAGCGCACAAAGAAGAAGCTACTATTAATCGTTGGCGGCAAATGGTGCGGCTGGTGCCGGGTCCTCGACCAAACATTTCAAAGGAATCCTGCCACAAGCGCACTGCGAGATCAGATCTTCATCGTCGCGCACATTAATGTCACCGAAGAGAACGACAACGAGTGCGCTCTAAAGCCGTATCCCAAAGCAAGCGGTTTCCCGTTCCTCTACGTGCTGGATGCGACCGGAAAGCTAATCGCAACCGAAGACATGAGAGATTGGGAATCAGGTGATGGCTACGATCCGCAACGAATCGAGTCGTTCCTAAAGAAGTGGTGAATCCCTCGAAGCGCCAAGACGATAGCCTCCAATCCTCGGCAAGCCGGAAAATCGGAGACTGACCCTTCAATCCGCACTTATACGAGGTGCGCCTCACCAACGACTTTGCTAATCTCTACCCTCCCGTGGAAAAGAACGAGAAGTTCGCCAGCCGGCCGCCCGACCCAGCCACGGACGCTCCGCAATTCCCAACTACCGCCCCAACAACTCCCCCCGAAATCGCCTCCGTCGCCGCCGGCCCCAACATCGGCTTCAAAGTCTTCCAAAACACCCTCGCGCAACTCGGCGGCAAAGGCGGCGGCGTCCTTCTCTCCGCCGCCACCAGCATTCTCCTCGCGCGTTATCTCGGCCGCGAGCGTCTCGGCGAATACGGCGCCATCTACGCCTATCTCTCCATCTATTCCTGGCTGGTCACCTTCTCTCTCGATCAAATCCTCGCCCGCGACGTCTCCCAGCGCCGCTCCGACGCTTCCGCGCTACTCCACACCGGCAGCGTCATCGCCTGCTTTTTCGCCTTCGCCGCCGGCATCATCGCGCCGTTAGCCGCGCCGCTCTTCGGCTATAGCGGCCCGCTACGCTGGCTCATCGCCATCGCTGCCGTCGATCTGCTCATCATGCCGCCGTTCAAAATGCCCGGCATCATCTTCCAGGTCGACATGCGTCAGTGGTACGCCGTGGGCATCGGCTTCGCGCGCCAAATCCTCTGGCTGATCGCGGTCGCGCTACTGGCCTTCGGCAATGCCGCATTCTACAAAGTCATCATCGCCCGCACGCTTTGCGGCGTAATCGAAGCCGCCGTCACCATCTACTTCATCTACCGCCCCGGCTTCCTCGACGGCCCGCGCACATTTCTGAAAGCCGAAGCCGGCCGCATGATGCGAGACGCCTTTCCTCTCGTTCTCTCGAACCTCGCCGTCAACATCTACCACCGCATCGACCAGGTCATGCTTCACAAAATGTCCGGCGACAAAGTCCTCGGTCCCTACGTCATCGCCGTACAACTCACCGAATTATTCAGCACGCTTCCGGTAGCCCTGATGTCCTCGCTCTTCCCGGTCCTCGCCCTTTACGCCCACGACGACGTGAAATTCCGCCGCTACCTCTCCGAAAGTTATCGTTTCCTCCTCGTCGTAGCGTTCGCCGCCTGCGCCCTGGTCACTCCCGTCGCGCATCCATTCATCGAACTCGTCTACGGCCAACAATTCAGCGCCACCGCCGATTTACTCATCGTCCTTATCTGGTCGGAAGTTCCCATTTTCTTCGGCGTAGCACTTGGAAACGCCCTCGTCGCGAAAGGCTTGCAGAAATATTTTCCGGCCTCCACATTTGTAGGCGCGCTGGCCAACGTCGTCATCAATCTGATTGTGATCCCCCGCTATGGCGCGATCGGCGCGTCCTGGGCGACCGTTGTCAGCTATTCGCTTGCGGGCATTTTCTTCCTTCTCGTGTTTTCCGAATTGCGGTCCTACGTTCTGATGGGCCTGCGCATTTCCGTGATCCCATTTCTGCTGGCGCTGGGAATCACGTTCGGGCTGAGGGCTCTGCCGTGGGCATTTTGGTGGAAGCTGCTGATCGCCGCGATCGTCTATCCGCTGGGAGCGTGGGTCTTTGGCGTAATTCGCCAGCAAGATATCCAATACGCCCGCCAAATCGTAGAAGCAAATTTCAATTTCCTACGCACGTTCCGCCGCCGTCCGTAGCAGTTCCCGGTGCATTGCTCACTCCGTTCTCTGCGTGCTCAGCGTCTCTGCGGTAATTCCTCTCTCGTTCGAGTGCGGCTGCTACTTCTTCCTCACAAAATCAAAGTTCACCGAGAACGCTTTGGCGTCCCCCGCATGCGCCAGCGCAAATTCGCGCAACTCCGGCGTCAACGCCACCAGCACCACATCGTCCGTGTCCACCCTCTCGTGCTTGATCAGCGCCGGATTGGCCTTCAACGCTTTATCCATCCATTCATCATCGAGAAATCGCAGCGAGAGCGAATCGCCCGCCAGCTTTGCAGTTCCCACCATGTGCCCCGGAATGAAAAGCTCCAGGACTTCCGAATCCTTGTACTTGGTCTGCTGTTGCACCGCGTCGACAAAGAGCTGCCCATTCACGCGGAACAGCCGCAGTTCCCACGAGCTCTTCACGTCCGGCTGCGAGTCATCGAGCAGGGAAATCGTGTAGCCCTGCTTGATGTCTTGCGCGAACGTCCACTCTCCGCCGTCCTCCGTTTTGCCCTTGTCATCCACGGAGAGCCAATTGCCCGCAAATCCGGGCTCGAGCACGAGGTCCTTGTCGTTGTACCAGGGCAGCAGCGACATTTGCGGGGTGCAAGAAGCCAGCGGAATCAAAAACAGAATCATGACTACAAACAAAATCTTTCGAATTCTCATCGGCGGCACTCCCTAATTTCCTACACGCTACTCCACTCGCCGACGGCGTGCAATGACGTCACCGATTCAGCACCGCCGCGCGGCTTCGACGTAGCGGCGCTGCTTGCTGCGCCCGTCCGAGTAACGCGTCGGCAAAACGCGCGCCATTGGCTCCACGCGGATCGCATCCCTCATCAACAAAATACTTGCTCACCTTCACTTCGCCAATCGGTCCAACTCATGAATCAAGGAGCCTCTAGCTTTGTCCAAACTCACACAGCCTCTCTGCCTTTCTCTTGTCCTTGGCCTGCTGGGATTAATCTCGCCGGCCTTCGCCCAGCAGCCCGCCACGCAATCTGCAGCGGATGATTTCTTCACCCACTCCGATTGGGCGAAAGCGGCTCAAGCCTATTCGCAGTTAACCGCCGCCGGTTCGCAGAACGCGCTTGCCTGGCAAAATCTCGGCGAATCTCTCCTCCAACTCCGCAAATTCCCAGAATCGATCCAGGCCTTTCAGCGCGCCGCCGGCCTTAATTTCCGCCCGCTCGTCAATCGCATCAATATCGCCCGCACCTACGCCGAGCAAGGCGATCGCGATTCCGCGCTAAAAGCCCTCAAAGAAATCGCCGACTCCGGCCAAGGCGGCCGCGCACGTCCATTCATCGCCGGCTCCACGGAATTCGCGCGCTACAAAGACGACGCCGAATTCAAAAAAATCCTCGAGGCCATCGCTCCGTGCCGCTCGCCCGAATATCGCCAATTCGATTTCTGGGTCGGCGATTGGGAAGTCCAGGATCCCGCGGGCAATGTCGTTGGCCACAATCTCGTCACACTCGAACAGGACGGTTGCCTGATCGTCGAACACTGGACGGCCAACGGCGGCGTGCAAACCGGCACCAGCTTCAACTATTACGACATTCGCGACCGCAAATGGCATCAACTCTATCTGGACAATTCCGGCAACGCCGGCGCCTTCCCCGCAATGTCCGGCGCGCTGCAGGATTCAAAAATGATTCTCTTTACCAGCGAGCCCAACGCTCCCGTCTCCCGCTGGAGCTGGTACACGCTGGCTCCCAACAAAGTCCGCCAGATGGCCGAACAGTCCTCCGACAACCAGAAGACCTGGCAAATCACCTGGGATTCGGTCTACGTGAAGAAGTAGCACAGCCACTCCTGGCTGTGTCCGGCGGCAATTGCCGATCAAAAGCCGCAGGCATGAGTGCCTGCGCTACCCGGGGTGTGTCCCGATTGTTTGGGGGGCCCGTGCTTTATTTTCAACGACTTAGGCCCGGCAACAATATTTGAGTGTCCCGATTGTTTGTACGCTGGCTCCTTTCATCGCGGGGCGCTTGATGGTGCGCGGGCCGGCCGCGTGCGGCGGCGAGGCAGGAGTTCCTGGTGAAGCGTTTTGTTGCTCCGGCGCAGCGGGCCGCGCAGTTATTGTGAGGGTAGGTTGAAGCATGGGCAATGGTACGGTTGGGCTGGAACTAAATGCGAAAGTTCGGATACATTCTCAGGAATCCGGTGAAGCACGGACTAGCGCGCTCGCCGCGGGAGTGGGCTTGGACCTCGTATTTATTTTTATGAAGGAAGTGACGATGGATTGGTGAGGATTGACACGGTATGAAGGAGAAGAGAGAAAGACAAAACTGGGACGAAGGAAAAGTCGAAGGCGAGGCCGAAAAGATGGCCGAAAACCCCCACCCTTCCCAAAAACCAAAACCGGGAAGAGTGGGGCACCCGAAACCGCAACCCTTCGGAAAAGGCTGCGCCACCGGCGCATTTCAGCGATGCTTGATGAAGTCGCCGGTTTGCAGGTCGGCAATGGCTTGGCGGATCTGCTCTTGCGTGTTCATTACGATCGGGCCGTACCACGCGACCGGCTCCTGGATCGGCTTGCCCGATACCACCAGGAAGCGAATGCCCGCGTCGCCGGCCTGGACGGCGATTTCGTCGCCGCGATCGAAAAGCACCAGCGAGTGGTTGCTGACGTCATACACCGGCGCGGCCGCCGAATCGGCTCCCGACTCGGTGAGAACCGCGCGCGGTTCCGAGGAGTCGCGGAAAGTGCCGGAGCCCGCGAACACGTAGGCAAAAGCGTTGCGCGTGGTCTCGATCTTGAGCCGCTTGCGCTGGCCCGGAGCGACGGAAATGTCGAGATAACTCGGATCGGCGGCCACGCCTTCCACCGGTCCCCTCTTGCCCCAGAAATCGCCGCAAATGACGCGCACGCGAGTGCCGTCATCGTCGGTTACCTCCGGGATCTCGCTCGCCGGAATGTCCTGATAGCGCGGGTCAGTCATCTTCAGCGACGCGGGTAGATTGGCCCAGAGCTGGAATCCGTGCATGCGGCCATTCGGATCTCCCTTGGGCATTTCCTGATGGAGGATTCCGCTGCCTGCGGTCATCCACTGCACGTCGCCTGCGGTCATTTTGCCTTTGTTGCCGAGACTGTCGCCGTGCTCGACCGAACCGGCGAGCACGTAGGTGATCGTCTCGATGCCGCGGTGCGGATGCCAGGGAAATCCCGCAAGATAGTCTTGCGGATTCTCATTGCGGAAATCATCCAGCAGCAGGAACGGATCGAAATCCTTGGTCTTGCCGAAGCCGAAGGCGCGCTGCAGCTTCACGCCGGCGCCTTCGATGGTCGGCTGCGTTTGCAGAATTTTCTTTATTGGACGGAGTGACATAAAATTCCCTTTCTGCCGCGAAGAGGCACGCGACGTTTCCGGGTGCCGCTTCGTGCGGATAATTTAAGCCTTTATGAACTGGACGTCGAGCGTGAGGGTGACCTCTTCGCCGACCAAAATGCCGCCGGTCTCGAGCGCCGCGTTCCAAGTCAAGCCGAACTCTTTGCGATTGATCTTCGTGGTCGCCGAAGCACCCAAGCGCGTATTTCCCCAAGGATCTTTGGCCGGCGGGGTCGGTCCTTCGACGGTGAATACTACGTTTTTGGTGACGCCGTGAATGGTGAGGTCGCCCGCGACTGTCAATTCCCCTTCGCCTGCTCGTTTGATTTGCGTCGATTTGAATGACAGCGTCGGAAACTTCTCTACATCCAAGAAGTCGGCGCTCTTGAGATGCGCGTCGCGCTGCGCGTCACGCGTCGTGATGGATGTCGCGTCGATTGAAGTCTCCACGCGGGATTTCGTCACGTCTGTCTCGTCGTGAGTCAGGACTCCCTGGAGGCCCGTGAATTGGCCTTTCACGTTGGAAATCATCATGTGTTTCACTTTGAATTCGGCGACGGAATGAACCGGGTCGATGTTCCAGGTAGAGGTCGCGGCTTGCGGTGCGGCTACTGTGCTCATCGAAGTCTCCTTTCTATTTTTACTGCCTTTCATCCGGATTTGATGCGTTGCACCGATATTCGTTGCAACAAATATTAAGTCCAAAAAAATCAATCACCCGCGCGGCGCGCTGCCGCCAACAGCTCCGTCAAGGCCCGCAGGCGATTCCGCCCCAGGTGGCCGAGTTGCCGGCGATGGGCAGCCCGCACTGGCTCGTCGAGCCGCGTTAGCAGCTTCATGCCATTGGGCGTGATGCGGGTCATCACTGTCCGCCGGTCCTTGGTTTCCCGGGATCGCGAGATGAGGCCGCGCTTCTCCAGACGGTCGAGCAGCCGGGTGACATCCGGATCACGCGTGATCATGCGGCCGGCGATTTCCCCGCAAGCCAGCCCTGCAGGCGCGCCGCGCAGGATGCGCAGCACGTTGTACTGCGTGGCCGAGAGGTCTGCGGCCTTGAGCACTGGGATCAAGCGGCGGGACAGAATGTCGGTAGTGCGCAGCAGATCGAGGAATGTCATTTCCTCGGGGCAGGCCGCGCCCGCGCGGGTCTTCTCCGGCAGTGTCGCTTTCTTCAGCACCCCAGCATAATATCCGTTATAACGACTATTGTCAAGACATCTGTTGGGGCGCTTGCGCCGCACAATGATGGGGATTCATTCTTTCCGTGCCTGGGGTAATCTCCGGAAAAGACTGGGCCGCCCACCACGGATAACCGATATATTTATCTATATCAGCCGGTCAGACTAGTTGCGCGTCGTAATCACGAATCGACGAATTGGGTCGATAAACCGATTCCGCGAGACGTCAGGAGACTCCTTCAGTTCATTGAGGAAGGAATTCGCGGCTGCGGAGAGCGCATTCTCGAATTCCTTTCGGCCCGACGCCTCTACCTCGCGGCCATCGTACGAAAAAACTATTTGCCCGTTCGCAGAGACATCAATCCGGAGAGGCTTCGGCTCTTCTGAGACTTCCACGACGACGTGATTCGTCGGTTGAATACGCTGAAGCGCATCGATTAGCGCGGCAAGCCAGGAGTCGAAGTACGTAGGGTCGACGACAATTTCCGAGTTACCGTCGGAAATCGCGAGCCTGCCGAGAGGATCCAGTCCAGAACGACCGGTTTCGGGGTCGAAAATACACTGAATCTTCAACACGATTGTGAACGGTCGCTTGATAAAAAACAGTTCTTACCACTCCGTTGGACCTTACTAATGCCTTCACCTCGACGGTTTCATTGCCAATCGTCATGGTCTTCGCCCAAGCATTTGGGCTGACCTGTGTTCCGGCGCATGCGACGTCGTGGCCGGGTGGCGCACCCTTCTACTTCTGCGAATTTTCCGTTCGAATCATTCACCTAAATCTACGGCATGATAACACCGCTGGCGTTAACGGCGCAGTATAGGGTGTTCCGGGAGTTTGTTATGGGTGCTCCTCGATAAGGGCTGGGCACGTCCCGCGGCTAAAGCCGGTCTTGCGAGCATCACTTTTTCGCTGGACTGAAGTCCAGCTCCCCCTGCTGAAGAGTCTGTGTGGCAACATGTGTTTTTCGTCAGGGAGCGGCCTCGGTCGCGCGCTAACGACCCACAAAATCAAAGGGAGCTTAGCTTCCGACGTTGCGGCATGTTGTTCGTAGTTCTCGTACCGACCCTTACATTGCGCAACGCAGTTGCGGAGCGGCGTGCC
Organism: uncultured Acidobacteriota bacterium; assembly: GCA_963812645.1. Classification (GTDB taxonomy): domain Bacteria; phylum Acidobacteriota; class Terriglobia; order Acidiferrales; family UBA7541; genus Palsa-147. Next base: position 292,182 of record CAWEVU010000004.1, on the reverse strand, counting down.
ACAGGCGCGTGAGATTCAACGCTGTGGCCGCTAGCGCGAATTCCACCGCTACCTTCGCCAATCCGCGCCGCCGAAACCGCCGCATCCCGCGCTGCTCTTTCAGCACTCCCATCACCGGCTCGGCCAACTCTTTTCTCCGTGCATACACCGCGCGCCCTGCCGCAGAACGCAGTTTCCGCCGCATGCGCTGATGGGCCGGATCGCAGGTACGATTTGTCAATCGGCCGCCGCGATTCAACACCCGCGCCATGTTGTAGTCCGGAACGTAGGCGTCGATCTTCCGCTCCTCCATCGCGTGCAAGTTTTTCTGCGAGAAAAAACCACTGTCCGCACTCACCTGTTGCGGCCGCGCCCCGCACTCTCGTTCCACCGCGTCGACCAGCGGTACCAGCAGCTCATTGTCCGCGGGCTCTTGACTCACCTGCTGCGCCACGATCAAATGATCCGCGCTCACCGCCGCCGTCGCCGTGTAGCCCAGCGTGAATCCTCTCCGGTCCCGCAGAAACCGGCTGTCTTCATCGGTGCGCGACAACCGCTGCACTCCCGATTTCTTCAGCCGCTCCATGCGCGCCGGGAGCTCTGCCAACTGCTGCTCCAGCTTCCCGAGTACCGCGCGTGTCATCTCGGTCCCCGCCCCCTCGTTCGGATCTGGCGCTGCGCATTGCTGCTGCCAGCGACGGATGCGCTGCCGAATCTTGGCCCGGGCCCTGCGCAGCTTCTCCATCGTGTCGGTTGAATCCGGCGCCGCGTTCGCCGCGATGCGCGTCGAGTCTATCGCTACATGCCCCAGCTTCCCCATCCCCAGCGACCGCGCCAGTTCCACCACTTGCGTGAACACATCGTTGATCGCGCGCCCGTGCCGCTTGCGAAACTCATTCAACGCCCAAAAATCCGGCTGCGCTCCTCCCGCCAAATACCGGAACGCCAAATCCTCCCGCACACGCTGCTCCAGCCGCCGCGAACTGGTCACCCCCAGCGCGTAGGCATACAACCACACCTTCAGCAACAGCGCCGGATGATATCCCGGATGCCCTTCCTCGCTATAGGCTTGCTCGAACTTCCGCAAGTCCAGCCTCTCGACCGCCCGATGCACCAAAAAACAAAGATGCTCTTCTCCTAGCACCTGCCGCACATTCGGCGGCAACAGGTACCCTTGCTCTGGGTTGTACTCGTAAAAATTCGGCATCGCGCAGCCTCCTGCGCCACTATAACCCCTCTGGCCAGCCTAAGTTGCCACACAGACTCTGAAGCAGGGGGCTCCCACCAATCGTCTGAGGTGCAAACGCACCGGAAAAGGCTGGCGCGCGCGCGGGACCGCCGGCGCGGCCGGGTTTAGGCCGGCTCGTTTGTTCCGCTGCTGGGGCCTGCAAAGCCGCCCCAGCGCGAGCGCATGCTCTCGCGGTACTTCTCGCGCTCCTCGGGGGTCATTCGCTCCCAGCGCTCGCCCATGCGCCGCCGGAAATTGGAGCGATGCGAGCCGTGCATGCCCAGGCCTCCGAACAGAATGCGGCAGAGAGCCAGCAGCCCGAAAGCCTGCCAGAAGGTAATTTGCCGCCAGCCAAACAACGTGGGCAGCAGCCAATTCCAGAGACGCATCACCAATTCGCCGCCGATGAAGATGAAGAGCGCGAGCGCCAGCGGGCCCAGGAAAACAAACCACAGCCATTTCTTTCTCATGGTGTGTTCCTCATTTCTTCATAAACTCGTCGTGAATGCTCTGCAATCGTTCGCGCAGATGAAGCACCGCGTAGCGCTTGCGCGAGAGCAGCGTGTTGATGCCGACGCCACTTTCCGCCGACAACTCCTTGAAGCTGCGCCCCTCGAGTTCGTGCGCGACAAATACTTCGCGCTGTTCTTCGGGCAATTCGCCCAGCGCAATTTCCAGCTCATCGAGAAGCACGTTGCGCACGTAGAGCGCTTCCGGCCCTGCATCGGGCGACGGCAAGAGATCCTCGATGCGCAGCAGCTCGCCCTCGTCGCCCTCGACCGCTGCGTCGCTGAAGCGCTCCGGCTTCTTCTTGCGAAAAAGGTCGGTGATGCGATTGCGCGCGACGCGAAAAAGCCAGCCGGTGACGTGCTCGATGGGCATGAGCAGGCGATTGGCTTCCACCAGTTCGTAGAAGACCTCCTGCACGATGTCCTCAACATCGGACGGATCGGGCACACGCCGGCGGATGAAGTTGCGCAGCCGGGATCCTTGTTCCGCGATGACTTCCGAGATTTGACGGTCTTGCTCGGTCATCGTGGTGATACTCGACTGCTCATCCATCCATTCCTGTAGACGAACGGGGGACGCAAATATTGTAGAGATTCGATGGGGCGAAACGAGGTAAGCGGGGATGGTTCGCCCACCGGAATAGGATACGCCAGCCGCAGCAGGTAAATGGCGGGCGACCCACGCGGCACGGCGGAAGTCGCGCGCCGACAAATCGCGGGATTGGGAGGAGCTTAGCCTTCGCGAAGAATGCTGGCGGGATCGATGCGCATCACTCGCGCGCCTGGAATGGCGCAGGCGATGGCGGCGATGGCCAGCAGAAAGCCCGCGGCGGCGCAGAAGGTGAGCGGATCGGCGGGCGAGACGCCGAAGAGCAGGCCGCTGGTGAGCTGGCGGGCGGCGTAGGCGCCGAAGAGACCGAGCGCGGCGCCGACGAGCGCCATGCTCATGCCCTGGCGCACGACGAGCGCGAGAATATTCGCGGAGTTCGCGCCCAGGGCAACGCGCACGCCGAATTCCTGCGTTCGCCGCGCGACCAGATACGACATCACGCCATAAATTCCGACCACGGCGAGCGCGAGTCCGGCCAACGCAAACGAAGCCAGCAACACTGTTGTGAAGCGCTGGCTGCCAATCTGCTTGGCCACCAGATCGTCCATCGTTTGCACTTCGGCGAGCGGCATATCGGAATCCATTTTGTGAAGCTGGCGGCGGATTTCGGGCAGAGCGAACTGCGCATCGCCGCTAGTGCGCACCAGCAAGTCCTTGAAGCCGTAATTCACCAAAGGATGCTGCGAGTACAGCACCACAATCTGCGGCTCGGGCGGAAGCGCCAGTCCGACGTTGCGGATATCGCCGATCACGCCGATCACGGTTACGTCGGATGCGTCCGAGGTGTTGGCCCCGATGGGCATTTGCAGAAATAGTGGCGGGCCGATGTGAATCTTTTGCCCCAGCGGATCCTGCGTTGAGAAATAGCGGCGCTGCAATTCGCGGCTGATCAGCGCCACAGGAGCGGTTGTCGCGGTATCGGAATCGGAAAAATCCCGCCCGCGCAGTAACGGCACGCCCGTCGTCGCCAGGAAATGTGAATCCGTGACGCCGAATTGCGCCTGCGGAATGTCTTGAATCCGCGTAGCAGTATTTCCAGCGATGCCCAGCATCTGGCTCCAGCCGTTGTAAGGCGGAAAAAGGGTAGTGATGCTGGCATCGAGCACGCCGGGCACGGCGCGCACGCGAGAGCCGAATTGATCGCAGAAGCGTGTGATCGCCTCCGGATTCGCGTAGCGAACAGGGGCCAGGTAGATGTGACCCTTGACGAGATCTTCCGCGCGCACTCCAAGGCTCTGGCGCTCAAGACGCATGATGCTCTGCACCAGCAGGCCGGCGCTTACGAGCAGCATCAGCGACATGGCCATTTCCGTCACGACGAGGACATTGCGCATGCGCTGATTGCTGCGGCCCGGCGTGCCGGAGCGGCCGCCTTGCTTCAATGCTTCGGCGAGATTCAGGCGCGCGTCCGTCAGCGCGGGCGCCAGACCGAAGAGCAGGCTGGTGATCAGCGAGATCGCGAAGGTGAAGGCGAGCACGCGCGCGTCGAGTGAGATCGCAGCGAGTTGCGGCAAGTCTGCCGGATGAATCCGCGCGAGACTCGCGAGGCCCACGTAAGCGAGAAGCAATCCCGTAGCCCCGCCAGCAAGCGAGAGAACGAGCGTTTCGGCGAGCAATAATCTGATGAGTCCTCGCCGCCCTGAGCCTAATGCCGCGCGCAGAGCGAGTTCGTGATGCCGCGCGGAATTGCGGGCCAGCAGCAGATTGGCGAGGTTCACGCACGCGATCAGCAAAATCAGCGCGACTGCTCCCATCAAGAGAAACAGCATCGGCCGCATCGGGCCGACGCGCGTGTCGATCAATCGCCTGACGATAACGCCGACGCCTTCGTCTACCGGATGCGTTGCGGCCAGATTGGCGGCGATAGTCGAGAGGTCCGCTTGCGCTTGCTTGAGGCTCACGCCCGGCTTCATCCTGGCCAGCACCGTGAAGCCGCGGCCGGCGCGATCGGATTCCGACAATCCTTCCGTGAAGGAAACCGGCGTCCAGACTTCCGGCGCGCCGCGCTCCATCCAATCGGGGATGATGTCCGACATGACGGCTACAATCGCGTACGGTTCGTCGTTGATTAGGATCTTACGATTGAGAATTGATTTGTCGCCGGCGAAGCGGCTTCGCCACAGGCGCGCGCTGATGGCGGCCACATATGCCGGTCTGCTTCCCCGCGCCTCTTCATCGGTGAACGGGCGCCCCATGAGCGGGGCAATCTCGAGAATTTCGAAATAGCCGGGCGGCACGAGGCCGATGTTCATCTGCTCGGGTTCGATGGCGGCGTCGGCGAAGCTGACGTTTTTGCGCCACATGTCGTACAGGATTACTTTGTCGAACGTGTGGCTGCTTCTCGCAAAGTCTTGCAGGTCGGGCCCCGACGGGCCGCCGGGGTACGCGTAACCGAGGATCAGCGCGCCATTTTTCGTCGAGAGAATGCGCACCAGCCGATCGGCAGCCGGGAACGGCAGAGGTTCGAGGATCAGCGCGTTCATCACGCTGAAAATCGCGGTGTTGGCGCCGATGCCGAGAGCCAGCGTGAGCACGGCGACCGCCGTGAAGCCCGGAGATTTGCGCAGCGAGCGCACGCCATAGCGTACGTCCCGCAGAAATTTTTCGAGCCACAGCCGGCCCCACGATTCGCGCACGTCTTCCGCCACAAGCGCGGAATTGCCGAGTGCTCGGCGGGCGGCGTAGCGCGCCTCGTCGGGAGCGGCGCCCGATTCGCGTAGCTCTTCGGCTTCGAGTTCGAGATGCGCGTCGAGTTCGCGCCGGAGATCGATCTCGCGAGCAGCGCGTCCGAGGAGCGGCGCGAGGCGCGCGCGAAAACGATGCCGAAGGCGTTGCCAGAAATTCATGATCGCTCGCTCGCGGCCGGACGCATCACTCGGGCGATCGCTCGCGCGAGTTGTTTCCACTTCGATTCCTCGCTGGCTAGTTGCTTTCGGCCCGCGTCGGTGAGCCGGTAAAATTTCAGTTCGCGATGGCGATATTTCGGCGTGTCCCACTTCGCCGCGATCCATCCCTTGCGCTCCATGCGATGCAGCGCCGGATAGAGCGAGCCGTGCTCGACTTGCAGGACATCGCTGGTCGTGCGCTGGATGTGCTTGGCGATCTGATGCCCGTGCGCAGCCCCAAAGAGCAGCGTGCGCAAGATGAGCATGTCGAGCGTCCCGGGCAAAAGTTCCGCCCGCCCGGCACGCTTCGCGGTCATCATGATAGTAGAATGTCTACCATACTCAGGGTAGACGCACTACCTCCGATTCGGTGAGCCGGAACGTTTATCCCGCTGAGGTCGGCTTACGCTGCGGAACGTCTTAACTCGCGGAAAATGAGGGCGTGAGATACCAACAACGGCGGGACGATTGCCGTCACGACATAGAAGCCCGCTCCCAGCCAGCCGGGCACGAGGTGCACTCGCGGGCCTTGGTACATCGCAAACAAAAAATCGGCCGCGCCCCAGGAGTTGAAAATCCAGACGGCGGCTATTGCCCATGAGGCCGTGCGTGCGAGCGCCCCCACGGCAATGATGGCCAGGATTCCTGCTGCGCAATCGCCGTACGCGGCGGGAATGGCCCATGCTTTTGGCAGCGATTCAGAAACCACTCCGGGCACCAGAAAGCTCAGCCCGAGGAACCGCAGAAACATGTGCGGTGTTACCAGCCACAGGAGCGCTTCCCGGCGGCTCTTGGCGCGGAGCCACGGCCATACCAACAGCGTAGCCGCCACGATGGAGCTGACCAGACTCATCAAAACACTAAGTCCGAAAATGGCAAGCGGGCCCATTGCGCGATCCTCGCCTTTATACTTCTCGGCCTCACATGTTCGATGATCGCAATGGAGGGAGCGATTCAGAAACCTCCAAATGACGGATGCCGCATCGTTTGTCCTTCTATGTAGTTTCGGCCTACATCGTTGAACGCGCAAACAGTATCGGCGTTCACGGCGCAATATCGGTGTCGTCGCGGGATTTGGATTGGGTAATCGTCTAATAAAACGAAGAGCATTCTGAAATGCGAACTCTTCGGCACAAGTGGGCCCACTCGCCGATCTTTGATTCTCCTGTCAAAACTTCCGGAGAAGCTACTTGGCGGCTTTTGCGCGCTCTGACCAGATCGCGTTCGCGGCGCTGTCGTCTTCCGTGCTCGCAATGCTCAAGCCGCTCTCGACAATCTGCTTAACAATCGCCGCAGGAGCATTGAACTTTGTGGCTTGACCGTATGCCTTGTCCAGAAGAGCCAACGATTCCGTGGCGCGCCCTTCCCGAAAATACACGATGGCTAGATAAAGCAGAGCCCAATCCTGCGACATCCGCAAATTATTGCTGTGTTCGGTGCGCACGAATTCTTGATCGGAACGAGCAGCTCGTTCGATCTGCTCGTCGAATAGCGCGACCGCCTTTTGCAATGACTCTTCGGCACTTTTCCAATTTTGTTGCCCCATCCGCGCCACACCGATCGAGGTAAAAGCAATGGGGTAATCGGAGTCATTAAGACCCGGCCAAACGGGTAAGTATTCCATGGCCTTTTGAAACATTTTCTCGGCTTCGGCAAAGTGCTCTGCGTTCAGTTCGCAGTCGCCGATACTTCGATACGACAGATAGAGGAACTTATTTCGCGGCACGTCGAACTTTGCTTTTTCTGCAAGCGGTATGATGACCGAGCGGCACCTATCGATGATCCCGGCGCAATCATGGTCTCTTTGCGCGGCATACACACTCTGGTAGGCCTCGTTGATTTTTCCCTCTTCGCTTTCTTCCGGTGTCAAATTCGCCGTCACTACAACCGACTGTTGGCGCGTCACACGACCCTGCGAGTTGGGCTGGCTGGATTGCGAGGGCGGCGTCTGAGCGCCGTTCCCCGTAGACTGTCCATACGCCTGTGAGCCGCAAAATAAGCTCAGCAACGCCAGTCCGGCGATAGCTACTCTAGAATGTATCGACAAATCTTTGCTCCTTGTCTCGAGCGCTGGCAATTCTACCCCACCCTATATCAGAATCTCAATTCACTATACCTATAGCAAGGAATCTCAACCGAAAGGTCCCCGAGCTAAACAGGCACCGATCGTTCATCTGAAATTTCAAATTTGAGATTTGGAATTCCATCTGAGGCCCTCCGCCCGGTTGCTGCGCTCTAACGCTGGTGCGATAATGGCGCTTCACAAACGTGGACGCGCTGTGCGAGTGCTTACCTCACACTAATTTCGCTTGGCGCGCGGGGGGATGCCATGGCAATTCGAGACGCCTGGGTCGAGAAGCGCAAGGCCGGCATGAATGGGCACGGGCACAATTATTCGCAGATGCATTTCGCGCGCCGCGGCGTGGTCACGGAAGAGATGGAATTTGTCGCGAAGCGCGAGAAGATCGATCCTGAACTCGTGCGCAGCGAAATTGCGCGCGGCCGCGCCATCATCCCCGCCAACATCCACCACCTGAATCTCGAGCCGATGGGCATCGGCGTCGCTTTCCGCTGCAAGATCAACGCCAACATCGGGAATTCCGCCACCACTTCGAAAATCGAAGAAGAACTCGAGAAGCTGCATCGCGCCGTGCACTATGGCTCCGATACCGTCATGGATCTCTCCACCGGCGGCGATATCCCGACGATTCGCAAAGCCATCATTAACGCTTCGCCCGTGCCCATCGGCACCGTGCCGATTTACGAAGCCATCTCGCGCGTCCGCCGCCCCGAAGATCTCACCATCGAACTCATGTTCGAAGTGATCGAAGAGCAGGCCGAGCAGGGCGTCGATTACATGACCATTCACGCCGGCGTTCTGCGCGCGGCGCTGCCGCTGGTGCGCAATCGCATCACCGGAATCGTCAGCCGCGGCGGCGCGCTGCTGGCACAATGGATGGCCTTCCACAAAAAAGAAAATTTCCTCTACGAAAATTTCGAAGCCATCTGCAAAATTTTCCAGAAGCACGACGTCAGCTTCTCGCTCGGCGACGGGCTGCGCCCCGGCTGCCTCGCCGACGCCAGCGACGAAGCGCAATTCTCCGAACTCAAGGTGCTCGGCGATCTCACCAAAAAGGCCTGGGAGCACGACGTGCAAGTGATGATCGAAGGCCCCGGGCACATTCCGATGGATCAAATCGAGCTGCAAGTGAAAAAAGAGAACGAACTTTGCTACGAAGCTCCGTTCTACACGCTCGGCCCGCTGGTCACCGACATCGCGCCCGGCTACGATCACATCACCAGCGCCATCGGCGCCGCCATGATCGGCTGGCACGGCGCGTCCATGCTCTGCTACGTGACGCCGAAAGAGCATCTCGGCCTGCCGAATGCCGACGATGTCCGCCAGGGCGTAATCGCCTACAAAATCGCAGCCCACGCCGCCGACGTAGCCCGCCACCGCCCCGGCGCGCGCGATCGCGACGACGCGCTCAGCTACGCGCGTTTCCTTTTCGACTGGAACAAACAATTCGAACTTTCGCTCGATCCCGACACCGCTCGCGCGATGCACGATGAAAGTTTGCCGGATGATTTTTACAAGGAAGCGAAATTCTGTTCGATGTGCGGGCCGAAATTCTGCTCGATGAATACGACGCAGATCGCGGAAATTTATCAGGGCCTCGATCAGAAGGACCGCGAGAAGAAATTCGTCGAGCTGCTTACGAAAGTCGAAAAAGAAGCGGCCTCAAAGTAGCGCCGGCTTGCCGTGGATGCCGTGGTAGCGCCGGCGTCCCTGCCGGCATCTTACGAGCGCAGATGTGGTCGAAGGCCGCGATTGTCCGCGGAGCGCGATCGCAAATACATCGCGTTGGTTCGGTTGCGTGGTCCGCGGGTGAGTGCTGCTCATGGCAAGAGTTGTAGTCGCCGGATGCCGGCAGGGACGCCGGCGCTACCACGGCCAAGACGCGCGTGACATCGTTTGCGAGATAACTTCAGGTAAATTGCGTTGAACTCACAGAGGAATTCCACTCGTTCGCATTGCCGGAGGTTTCTTTCGATCGCGGCGGTGGTGTGTCTGCTCGCGGGGTCGCTCGCTGCGGATGATGCTTATCGCGTAGGCGTGGAGAAGTGGCGCGCTGCTTACGAAGCTTCGCTGAAATCGGATGATGGCTGGCTCACCGTCGCGGGTCTTTTCTGGTTGCACGAAGGCGAAAATAAATTTGGCTCCGATCCGCTGAATGACATTGTTCTCAACGAAGCCGGAGTGCCTGCCGAAGTCGGATCATTCGATATGCATGGCGGCAAAATCGTCGTGCGCATCAATCCGGGCGTGCAGATCAAGCTCAAAGGCAACGCCGTTGAATCGGCGGCGGTTCTTCCCGATTCCGACGACCGGCTGGCGCTCGGCGATCTCTCCCTGCTCGTACACCGCAGCGGCGAACGCTACGCGGTGCGTCTGAAAGACAAGAACAGCAAATTGCGCCGCGGGTTTGCCGGGCTGCGCTGGTTTCCGATTGATGAGTCATATCGCGTCACCGCCAAATTCGTCGCGTACGATTCGCCGCGCGCGGCCGAAATCCAGAACGACGCGGGCGACATGCTGAAAATTCCCGCGCCCGGATACGCCGTCTTCACGCTCGCAGGCAAAGAATATCGCCTCGAAGCCCTCGACGAAGGCGGCGCAAAGCTCTCTTTTATTTTCCGCGATCTCACCAGCGGGAAAGAGACCTATGCGGCCTCGCGTTTTCTCGACGCGCCGCTGCCGAAGGACAGCCAAGTGGTGCTCGATTTCAATGAGGCTTACAATCCTCCGTGCGCGTACAACCCGTATACCACCTGCCCGCTTCCGACGCCGGAGAACCGGCTGCGCGTGCGTATCGCGGCGGGGGAGATGATGTATAAAGGAAGGCGCGCGAATTAGGGCTTTGCGGAGTCGACCAAAACGCTGTCATTCCGAGGAGTCCGCCGAGGCGGGCGACGAGGAATCTGCACTTTGCTCCAAATTAAGAAAATGCAGATCCTTCGCTTCGCTCAGGATGACAGCTTTTTCGCTTAGACAGGTGCGCGAAAGAAGCGGGGAACCTATGCGACTTCCCAAGCCTAGCTTTATACGAGAGGAGACGCGGCGATGACACTCCTGGTCCTCATGGCGCTGCTGTATTTCCTGCCGACGCTAATCGGCCACAACAAGCGCGCCGCCGGCATAATCTTTCTCGTGAATCTGCTCACTGGCTGGACGATCATCGGCTGGTTCGTCACGCTAATCTGGGCGTGCATGGCAGACGCGCGGCCGGTGGTGGTTTACGCAGGCCACGGCGTGCACTATTGCAGCCGCTGCGGCACCCCGCAATTCGTAGGCGCTAGATTCTGCAGCGCCTGCGGCCGCGTAGTGTAGGGGGGCGGGTTCACACGCCCCCAGGTTGGCTTTGGATTTTGTTTTTTGCGTCGTCGAAATAAGCCTTGACACAAGGCGAACAAAAAGCGAAAGTATCGCACTCTCTGTAAACCTCTCAAAGGAGCAACAACTATGCCTATGAACCAAGCCTTACTCCCCGAATTCGACATGGAAATGGCCAAGACTCGCGAGTGCCTCTCGCGCGTCCCCGATGCCAAGTGGGATTGGAAGCCGCACAGCAAATCCGGCTCAATGGGCTGGCTCGCCAATCACATCGCGCAGATGGCCGGCTGGACCGGCGACATGCTCACCACCGAATCGCTCGACATCGCCCCGGGCGGCAAGCAGATCGACTTCCCCTCGGCGAAGAACCGCCAGGAACTGCTGGCCATGTTCGACAAAGGCACGGCGGCGGCGCGCACGGCGCTGGCCAAGGCCACCGATGAGCAGTTCGCGCAGAAGTGGACGCTGCTGCAGAACGGCCAGGAGTTCTTCAGCATGCCGCGCATCGCCGTCTTTCGCGGCATGATCATGAACCACATCATCCATCACCGCGGGCAGCTCGGCGTCTATTTCCGCCTGAACGATATTCCGGTGCCGGCGCTTTACGGGCCGTCGGCGGACGAACAGCAGATGGCAGCCTCGGCGGGATGACCGAACCAGCTTCAAGCGAACAGCTTCGCGAGGAATTCAATCGCTGGGCCGATGCAGGCAAGGGCGAGTCGATGGAGCATGAGCACTGGCCCATCACTCGCCCGGTGCTCGAGCGCATGGGCGTCGCCCCGGCCGACAATATTCTCGATGCCGGATGCGGCGCAGGCTGGCTCTCGCGGATTTTAGCCGGGCTGGCGAACGAAGGCCGCGTAGTCGGAATGGATATTTCCGACGAGATGGTGCGCCACGCCCGCCAGAAGACCGGCGAATTCGGCAATCTGGTCTTCGTAGTAGGCAGCATCGAGGAAATTCCCTGGGAAGCGAATTTCTTCGATCACGCAATTTCGGTAGAGTCGTCGTACTACTGGCCGGACCCAGCAAAAGGAATCCGCGAGCTGCACCGAGTGCTGCGCGATGGCGCCTCAGCGTGGATCGTGATCAATTTTTACCTCGACAATCCGTATTGCCATCAGTGGGCGCAGAAGTTGCAGGTCCCCGTGCATCTTTATTCGGCGGAAGATTGGAAGAAGTTGTTCCGCGAAGCCGGCTTTGGAGAAGTAACCCACGCGCTAATCCCCGATCCAACGCCAACGCCCGCCGAGTACACAGACCGCTGGTTCCGCAACGCCGAAGAGCTAAGAAAATTCCGCGAAATCGGAGCGTTACTTATCCAAGCGACGAAGTAGCAAAATGTAGCTCAGGTCTTCAGACCTGAGGCCTTTAGCTTTTTCTTCGCGCGTACAAAAAAATCACAAACAAAAACAAAGGCAAAAAGCCTCACCTCTGAAGAGGTGAGCTACATACGGGACTGCTAGATCGTGATCTCGCCCTCTAGCAGAGCCTCGTCTGTTTTGTCATGAAGGAGCGCTAGCAAATCTTTGCTGAATTTGGATAGGGGCTCGTAGGTGGTCAACACCTCGATCCTTGCTGTCTTCTGGGATTGTGCCCTGGTGTTTTGCCAAGCTTCGGTCGCCATGCGGATCTGAATGCCGATGTAGCCGCGTTGGGCGTCGGCGAGGTAGACAGTGATGGCCAGATGCTCGTCCTCCACGCCATCATGCCGTTCCAGGCGCGAGAATCCACTAGCGATAGAAAGCCGTGGGTCTTGGCTGGGTAGCGGGAAAGCTCCGATCGCTTCCGCGAATTCTTCGATTGCGGAAGTATTGAAGTACGCGCTTCCCTCGCCAGCAAATCCGTCGGCCTCTGCGCGGGCAAGCAATTTGCCGGTTCCGTCGCCATCGTTTCTGAACCGAAGGCGAAGGTAAGTGCGGGACATGAGGTTCGATCTCCCTAAGAACTGACTGACGCATTTTACAGGCCTCCGCCGCTCCTCCACACTCAAAATTGAACCTTTCGGGCTATTGACATGGGCGTGAACAGAATCGAAGCTGGACGCGTAGTTCGCTGAAGTTCCGGCGCGAGGGCTGGCTCATCTACGCCCGCGCAGGCTTGCCCTGAGCGAAGCCGAAGGGTCCGCGCCAAACAATTTGAAATTAGGAGGTTTAAAGTGCCCGGCAGAAACGCCGCGTGCGCCAGCATTGCTTTTGTAGGAGCGGGGCTTGAAAGGACGCATAAACGTCTGAAAGCTTTGTCAGGGCACGGCTTCAGCCGTGCCGCAATCGCCGCAAAATCAGTCCGGCTTCAGCCGCTGAGGGCCGTCACTTGGCCGCTGCAACCCATCCTTCCCACGACATTTCTAATCGGGAAGCTCCGGATTAGAACGCCTCGCAACTCATACAAAACAAAAGGTGGCGCACCCTTCTAATCGGGAAAAAACACATGTTTTACAGAACGCGATCTGAACCCGGCGATCCAATCGGCTCGGCGAATGCCGCCTGCATCGGCCATCATCGCCGACGGAAGGAGCCACCAGGGACCGTGGCCCTACGGGGGATCGAAAGGCTCGGCCCGCAGCGCATTTCTAATCGATACACGAAATTATTAGAATCCACCGCAACTCGTACAAAATAAAGGACGCCACTATCGTCTAATCGATACAAATCACGCCTTTTTTCAAGCCAGATTTTAGGCCGGTGAAGGCGGCGCGAGGACGCGTGAGGAGCGGCTGAGGATCGCCGCTCGCGGGAAGGCGCCCCTTCACGAAAAATGAAACAAAAACCCTCTCCCGCTCATCTTACACACTTGAGGCCGCACTCGATGCCGTCGCAGAGGAGGTTCAAGAACATGAAAATTTCCGCATGGGCCGCGCGAATCTCAGGGCCTCGATTGGCCAAACAAATCTTGGTCTCCCTGATATCCTTGGCTCTCCTGTTCGCAACCTGGCCTCAGAGCCTGTCCGCCTATCAAGATCCGCAAGCGCCGGATCAAGCGCCTCCCCCGCCCACCGATCAGGCGCCCGCCGCGTCCGCGCCGGCATACGCGCAACAGACTCCCGAACAATTGCAACAATTGGTAGCCCCAATCGCGCTTTATCCCGATTCCTTAGTCGCGCAGATCCTTGCCGCGTCCACTTTTCCCGAGCAAGTTGTCGAAGCCGACCGATTCCTGCAATCGCATCCGGACTTAAAGGGCGACGCTCTGGCTCAAGAGGTGGACAAACAAAATTGGGACCCGAGCGTCAAGGCGCTCGCCGCCTTCCCATCCGTCTTGGGAAACATGGACAAGAACCTCTCCTGGACTTCATCTCTCGGCGACGCCTACTACAATCAGGAACAGGATGTGATGGACGCCGTACAAGTAATGCGCCAGAAAGCGCAAGCAGCCGGCAATCTCAAATCCACGCCGCAGCAAACCGTAACCGCGGATGACTCGACCATCATCATTCAGCCTGCAAACCCTGATGTTGTTTATGTCCCCGCATACGATCCGTGGCTGATCTACGGATATCCCTTGGCCCCGTGGCCGGGATGGTATGCGTATCCCGGAATCTGGTATGACGGTCCGTTCCTCTCCATCGGAGTTGGATTCGGCATCGGCTTCTTCGGCGGTTTCGGATGGGGCTGGGGTCATTGGGGATTCGATTGGCATAACCGCTACGCAGTTTTTAACCACAACAGGTACTACTCTCGGAGCACCGTCTTTTACAACCGCAACAGCTTCTACCGTGGCGGAGCCGCGCGCGGCGGATTTGCAGGAAGGCCTGCAGCGGGGAGCGCGCGCGCGGGCAATTTCAATCGTCCCGGCGTAGAGCCCCGGCCGTTCGGTGGAAGCAGGCCGGCTGCTCGAGGATATGCAGAACCTCGCGGTCAGACTGGCATACGCTCCGGCGCCTTTAGCCACATCGAACACGGCGGGCAGACAAGAGGCTTCTCCTCACGCGGAAGCGCCAGCATGGGCGGCGGAGGATTCCACGGCGGAGGCGGATCTCACGGCGGTGGCGGCCGTCACTAATCGAAGGCTCGTTTTGTTCCCGGCACGTCGAGAAATTTAGAAATGGAGAGAATCCATATGCGGCGAACGAAGTGGAACTCCAGCAAATTTCCTTGGGCCAATCTTTCTAAATATGCTGCGCTGATCATTCTTCTGACGGGCTTCATTCCCGCTCGTTCCCTGGCGCAGGAACAGGGCCAGAAAACATTTTCATCGCCGCAAGAGGCGGCCAAAGCACTCGTCGCGGCTACGCAAAGTAACGACGAAAAAGCCATGCTCGAAATCCTCGGACCGGACGGAAAGGAAATCGTCTCCTCGGGGGATGAAACCGAGGACGCCCAGAACCGCGCTAATTTCGTTCAGAAATATCAGGAAATGCACCGTCTGGTGAAAGAACCGAATGGAACCACGATGTTGTATATCGGCGCGGAGAATTGGCCCACGCCCATTCCGCTCGTGAAGAAAGGCAATTCCTGGTATTTCGACACCGGCGCTGGGAAAAAAGAAATCCTGTACCGGCGCGTTGGCCGCAATGAACTATCCACCATTCGCGTTTGCCAGGAGCTGGCCGCGGCGCAAAAAGAATATTACTCCACGCAGCACAACGAATACGCCCAGCAAATCTTCAGTGATGAAGGCCAGCACAACGGCCTGTACTGGAAAGCTGCCGGGAGCGAACCCCAAAGCCCCATCGGGCCGCTGGTAGCGGCCGCGGTCGCTGAGGGCTATGCCAAGGGTGAAAATGGCCCTCCGACGCCGTATCGCGGCTACTTCTACCACATCCTAACTCGTCAGGGGAAAAATGCCCCGGGCGGCGCGAAAAACTACATCGCAAACGGCAAAATGACCGAAGGATTCGCGTTCATCGCCTATCCCGCCGAATACCGATCCTCGGGCGTTATGACCTTCATCGTCGGCGCAGATGGCGTGGTCTACGAAAAGGACCTCGGCGGGAAGACCGATGTCGTCGCCAAAGCTATGAACGAATACAACCCCAATTCCAGTTGGCACAAAGTCGAAGACATGCAAGAGGAGACTGCTGACGAGCAGAAATCAAAGTAAAATGCATTTTGCAGGAACTCGCCTAGCTCACGGAATGACCACCACTCTGCGCCCCGGTTCTTCCTTCCGCTGCCACGCTGCTTCAATATCCGCCAGCGCGACGCGCTCGGTCTCGATGCGCAATTCTCCGCGCGCGCCCCGACCCAGAACTTGCTCCATCGCTTGCGCCAAAATCTCGCGCGACGGGATCCCCGCGGTTCCCATGATCGTCAGCGGCGTGCTACGCAGAACAGCAGCCAGCAACGAAATCGTTGCTCCGGCGCTCTCGCCCACTTGCACCAACCGCGTCTCTTTCGTCACCGCCGCAAATTCCGGCCGGGTAAGAGCCGACAGCAAAGCTTCCGTAGGCGCTCCCCAAACGTAATCGATGATCACGTCAAATCCAGCCTCGCCGGCCTCGCGCGCAAACGCATCCTTCAGCGCATCCGCAGGCTGATCGAGCTGGATCGTCGCGTTCGCGCCCAATTCGCGCAGCCTGCCAAGCCTGCGCTCGTCGCGCCCCGCAGCGATCACGCGCTTGCATCCAAGCAGCTTCGCGATCTGCACCGCAAGCTGTCCGGTCACTCCTGTCGCGCCCAAAATGAGCACCGTCTCGCCGGCCACAAGTTTCGCCCGGTGCGTCAGCGTCAGCCACGCAGAAACTCCCGGATTCGGCAGCGCCGCCGCAGTCTCATCGTCGATCCCGTCCGGCAGAGAAAAGCAGAACTGCCTCGGCACGACGGTCTTCTCCGCCATCGCTCCGTACGGCCGCCGCGGCCCGCCGAAAAATACGCGCTTGCCGTCGTCGAGTTCTCCAACTCCATCAATCCCGCAAATCACCGGCAATTCCCGCGGACTCGCATAATGCGCCCCGCTGGCAATCTGCCGGTCAACAGGCTTCAGCGCAGCAGCCTGCACGCGCACAATCAATTCATCCTTGCCCGCCGCCGGCTCAGCAAACTCCTCATATCGCGGCGCCCGGCCCAGTTCATGCAGCACCGCAGCCTTCACCTTTCTCTCCTTCCGCGATCCGCTCGTCGTCTCGGGAGCAAGCCTCGGCATCCAAATCACCGCGGCGGACGCTCGCCGAATGACCTTATAATCTCCCGGCTGGCCATTCGCACACTAACTTCTAACATGAAGCCCGCAGCCATTGGCGTTCGAATGCACTCCGGATGGGGCGCGCTCGTCGCCGTCACCAACTCCGCCGGGAAGGTCGAAGTAATCGAGCGCCGCCGCGTCTCCGTCATCGCAGAATCAACGCCCGGCGCGAAGCAGCCCTATCATTTCGCCGCGAATCTCGA
Source organism: uncultured Acidobacteriota bacterium (assembly GCA_963812645.1). GTDB lineage: Bacteria > Acidobacteriota > Terriglobia > Acidiferrales > UBA7541 > Palsa-147. The sequence goes on along the minus strand of CAWEVU010000004.1, from coordinate 275,250 downwards.
ACTTCCCGAAGCGCAGAAGTTCATCGCCAAGTGTTTCGCAGCCTCAAAGCGCCTGGCCGCGCAGGCCATCCGCGATGTGCTAGCCGAACTCAGTGCCCGCCAATTTCGCGTGGCGGGCGCCGCCGTGCTGCTGGCATCGGGCCGCCCGCTGCCTCCTCTCGCAAAGATTCTCGTTGCGCATCCGCTGCTTCACACCGCCGAAGGCCAATTCTTCCGCGAAGTCTTCGCCAAAGCCTGCGAGAGCCTAGCTCTTCCAGTGACCGGCATTCGCGAACGCGATCTCGCCGCCCAACTCCAGCAAACCTTCGGCAAAGCAGCAACGAAAATGCAGCACCAAATTTCCGCTGCCGGCCGCGTCCTCGGCCCGCCCTGGACTACAGATCAAAAATCCGCAGCCCTCGCGGCATTGACACTTCTCGCAAAATAGCGAAGATGATTCCCGCCATTCGCGACAATCGCAGCTTTAGAAAGGTGCCACTCAAGATGAAACGACTAACGCTCCTCACCGCAATCACAATTTCCATCCTCCTCTGCCTGCCGGCCAACGCCCAGAATCAAAAAATCAAAGTCATCGCCGATCAAGACAGCGCTGGGCCGGGCGGCACCAATCTCCTCTCGCTGTTGATGCTCATGCGCGCCCCGCAAATCGATCTGCTCGGCATTACCACAGTCACCGGCGATCAATGGGTCGAACCGGCCACCGTCTTCGCCGTCTGGGCCACCGAACAAGCCGGCCGCCCCGACGTTCCGGTAATCAAAGGCGCCGAAAATCCGCTGCTCAACACCTCGCGCGAGCAAGAACTCCGCGAAGCCCTCTACGGCTCCTTCGTCGGCTGGCACGGCGCCTTCAATCCCGACGCGCCCAAGCCCAGCGAAACCTGGCCACCTCCGGGCGGCTATCCGAAACTAAAACCGCGTCCTGGCCGCGCCGCCGATTTCATCATAGACACGATCCGCGCCAATCCCGGCCAAGTCATCCTCTACTGCGGCGGCCCGCTCACCAACATCGCTCTCGCCGTGCGCATGGATCCCGGCATCGTGCCGCTCACCAAAGCCATTTACATCATGGGCGGCAGCAGCACCGGAGTCCCGTCGTTCAATTGGTGGTGGGATCCGGAAGCCGCGGCCATCGTGATGCGCGAGCCGTGGAACGAAATCGTAGTCAGCCCCGGCGAGTTGGGCGCGCAGGTGTGGTCGAGCGAGCGGCTGATGCGCCGCGTGGTCGCAGCCGGCGGCCCGCTAGCGCAACACGTCAATCAAATCTATCTGCAAACTCCTCCTCCTCCCGGCCTGACCACCTGGTCCATGATGTGGGACGAACTGCTGGTCGCCTACATCATCGATCCGACGGTGATCACCAAGTCCGAAGAAATGTACGTGGACGTGGACATCGAGCACGGCCCGCAATACGGCATCATGCTGATGTGGAAGCCCTCAGCCAAGCTTCCGGATTTTCTCCTACCCTACAGCGGCCCGCGCGCGCCCGATCGCGAAAAATGGGCCGGCCATCTGAAGCCTCCGCCGCAACTTCATCCAGCCTCAGTTCAATTACAAGCCGACGTAAAGAAGTTCGAGGACATCTTCGTCGAAGCGATGAGCAAATAATGTAGCTCACCTCTAAAGTGTTAGTTGGCACGACATCTTTTACAGGGGTTGCCAACACATCCTTTACAGTTCAGAGGCGAGCTACATTTGACGAGGTTAGTTACATTTTGACTTTGTTGGGGCCTGTCGCGTGCGCTTGTTTTGCTGCTTCGTAGGCTTGGTTGAGCCACCAGAGTGCGTCTCTTATGTCATCTGTCGAGTGCAGCTCGAAGGAGTACCACTTGGCGCCAGGGGTTTGTCTTTCGGAGTTGATGCGCGGGTCTTTTTCGGCGCGGCGCAGTAGGGCTGGGGGCATGGGAGTGAACTTGAAGATGAAGGAGTTGGGAGTGGTTAGCGCGCGGGTGCGGGGTAATGCTGCGAAGATTACTTTTTCGCGATAGAAGCCTGCTAGGCCGAACATGGGCCGGGAATTTACGCGCGGCCAGGTACTTAGCTCGTGTTCCAGCATGGTTGACCATTCGCGCATCTCGTCGGAGATGCGGAGGAGTTTGGGGCGCTGGGAAACAGCCGCCTTTCGTTTCGTGGGTGAGCGTTTTGGCGTGTTGAGGCTCCTGATGAATACGGTGAATCGTAACATTGCACGGGAGCGGGTGGGAATTTCGACTTGCGGGAGGGCTACTGGAAGAACGCAAAAGCTGGAGCAAGAAATTTCAAATTTGAATTTTAGATTTGAAATCGCTCCGTTGGCATCGTGCTTATTTGCGAGGCCGATGGAAAAGCGAGAACGTGGGATCGATTTGCGCGGAGGTTCTGGCGGACATTTCGGCCGGTGTTACGCGGAGCGGGCGCATTGATTGCTTCGGAATCGCACAGCGATTGACCGGCGCCCCTACGACGGAGAGATCAATTGCCGCGTGGAAAGTCGACGTGGCCGCGTAAAAGTTAAAATCTGAAAAGCTAAAAGCAAAGGCGAAAGGCCTCACCTCTGAAGAGGTGAGCTACATTGAGCGGGCGACCTTGAGGAGGCCGATGCATCACGTCGTGCTTGTGGCGCGGGAGGCTTCGCGGGGGTCGGTTAGGGTTGCGGATAGTTCGGAGGGGTCTTTGATTGGGGGGCGGCAGGTGGTTTCTACGCAGACTAGGGCTTGGGATTGGTCGGCTGGGAGATTGGGGATGATTTCGTTTAGGGCTGGAGGTAACGAGGAGTTTTTCGCGCGTTCGGGAGTTACGCGTAGGACGGATTTGGCGTAGCGGTAGATTTTGTTTGCGGTATTTTCCAGGGCTCCGGATGCTGGATCGTTTTGGGGGCCGGTTACTACTACTTGTAGGACGTGGCGGTCGTGGAGCAGGGCTGCCAGGGCGTAGCTGGCTGCGAACAGGCCGAATTGCGGGGCAATTTTTGCGAAGGCTTCGAGGGTTTTTTCGGCCCAGTCGTGATAGAGGCGATTGTTTGTTAGGGCGTACATGCGGTCGCAGAGGATGGCGGCCATGGAGTTTGTGCCTGGCGTGGGGGAATCCTGGAAAGGCTTGCGGGCTAGATCGAGGCCACCCATTGCTGCGGCGTCGCGGGAGCGATCGAAGAAGCCGCCTGCGTCGGCGTCGGCGAATTTTTCGATTGTTAGTTTGAGAGTGCGTTCGGCGGATTCGAAGTAGTGGATTTCTAGCGTGGATTCGTAGGCATCGAGTAACGCCAGGGCCATGAAGATCTGATCGTCTAGCGTGCCTTCGAGCGGCGGGCCGCCTACGCGGTGGAGGAAGCCGCGCTGCTCGTCCCAGGCTTCGTTCAAGATTCTATCGATGGTCTTCAACGCGAAATCTTTGCAATCCTTGCGATCGAGAACGCGGGCGGCTTCCAGATAGGCTGCGGCGAACATCGCGTTCCAGCTTACGTAGCTTGTCGTGTCGATGGCCGGGGTTTGGCGCTGGCGGCGGGCTTCGAGGAGTTTGCCTTTGGCGCGGGCTAGTAGCAGGCGCGCGTCGGTTTCATTGAGATTCAATTCGCGCGCGACATCTTCGATTGTGCGCGCTACCCAGAGAACATTTTTGGCTGGATTGTGGTGCATTTCGCCGTGAGCTTCCACGTCGTAGTAGAGCTCCATCGCGCGGGATTCTTCGGCGGTTAGCTCGTTGCGGAGTTTTTCTTGTGTCCAGGTGAAATAGTCGCCGTCGTCGTCGAGCGTTTGATCGGCGTCCTGGCTGGCATAGAAGCCGCCTTGTTTTTGATCGGAGAGGACTTCGTTGACCCACGTGATGATGCCTTCGGCGGTTTCGCGAAAGAGAGGGCGGGCGGTGACTTGATAGCCGTGGAGATAATTTTTGAGGAGTTCGGAATTGTCGTAGGACATTTTCTCGAAATGCGGGACTAGCCAGCGCTCGTCAACCGAGTAGCGGTGGAAGCCGCCTGCTAATTGATCGTAAACGCCGCCTTGGGCCATTTTCTCGAGCGTTTTTTCTACTACCGTTAGTAACGCGGGTTCTTTGGTGGATTGGTAGCGCTCGAGCAGCAAATCGATTGCTGCGGCGTGAGGAAATTTTGGCGATTGGCCGAAGCCGCCGTGGCGTAGATCGAACATGCGGACGATGGCGCCGACCATCTCGTCGACGGCGCTGGGATCGAAATCGGCGCGGGCGCCTTTGAAGGCTTCGGCTTGGGAAACGGCTTCTTCGATGGCTTTGGCGGTTTTGTCGACTTCGTCGCGGCGAGTGCGAAAGGCTTCGGCTACGCCGAGGAGAATTCGGCGAAAGCCGGGGCGGCCCATGGCGTCATCGGGCGGGAAATAGGTGCCGCCGAAGAAGGGCTTGCCTTCGGGAGTTAGGAACGCGGTAAGAGGCCAGCCGCCCTGGCCGGTCATGGCGCTTACGGCGGCTTGATAGCGCGAGTCGACGTCGGGGCGCTCGTCGCGATCTACTTTTACCGGGACGTAATGTTCATTGATGATGGCGGCCAGCTCGGGATTTTCGTAGCTCTCGCGATCGATTACGTGGCACCAGTGGCACCAGACGGCGCCGACATCGAGAAGGATGGGCTTGCCCTCGGCGCGGGCGCGGGCGAAGGCGGCGTCGCCCCATTCGTGCCAGGCGACGGGTTGATGCGCAGCGGAACGCAGATAGGGGCTGACGGAATCCTTCAGGCTGTTGCCGCTGGATTCATGCAATGGTTCGCTCACTGGATGGGATTTTTGTAGCCGGAGTCGCGCGGATCAATGGGCTTGCGTCCGGCGAAGCCTTCGTCCTGGCGGTGATAAAAACGTATGCGATCTTCGCCCAAGCGCCAGCAGAGATAGACGGGTTCGCCGTGAATGCGGGCTGGAAAATCGAGCAGGCCGACGTCGAGATCTTTTACCACGCAGCCGGTGGAGTGAATGCGATCGAGAGAGGCTTGCAGATTGGCGGCGATGCGATCGCGTTCGAGGCGCGTGTTGGCGGCGCGTTCGTAGGGGATGATTACGCCGCCCTGGCGGACGATGCGCTCGGTGAGCGCGAGGATTTCGGATTCGAGGTCGGCCATTTTCTTGCGGATTTCCATGGCTTCGATGAGGACGGGCTCGAGTTCGGCGCGCGTGCGCTCGGCTTCGCCGAGGGTGAATAGTTTTTGTTGATCTTCGTTTTCTTCGCTCATGCGTTTGCTCTGATTTAGCCGCCTATGAATACCATGGTTCTTGACGGCGGATGGAAATCTGGTTCGTTGATGCGATGGCCTTTCTCTTTTTCGAAGACGGCGGCGCGAATGTCCGCGGCGATTTGCTCGTCGGTGTGTCCGTTGCGGAGCATGGATTTCAGATCGTGATCGTCCTTGCTGAAAAGGCAGGTGCGAAGTTTGCCGTCGGCGGTGATGCGGATGCGCGAGCAGTGGCCGCAGAACGGTTGCGAGACTGGAGCGACGAGGCCGATTTCGCCGGGGCCATCGGCGAAGCGATACTTGCGGGCGGTTTCGCTGCGTTCGTGGGCGATGGGGACTAGCGGCCAACGGGCTTCGATGCGGCGCTTGATTTCTGCGGCGGTGACGACTAGATCGCGGGACCAATGGCGATCGGCGTCGAGGGGCATGAATTCTATGAAGCGCATGATTAGATCGCGGTCGCGGGCGAATTCGGCGAAGGATTCTACTTCATTGTCGTTGATGCCGCGGACCAGGACGGCGTTTACTTTTACCGGCTTGAGGCGCGAGGACTGGGCGGCGTCTATGCCTGCCATTACTTTGGTGAAGGATTTGGTGCGGGTGATTTCTTCGAATTTGGTTTGGTCGAGGGAATCGAGGCTGATGTTGATGCGATTCAGGCCTGCGGCGAGGAGTTTTTCGAGGCGATCAGGGAGAAGATGGCCATTTGTAGTGATGGAGAGATCGGCTACGCCCATTTTTTTTAGCGCGGCGATGAAATCTTCTACGCCTTCGCGGACTAGCGGCTCGCCGCCGGTGACGCGGACTTTGCGGATGCCTTGGGCGATGAGGATGCGAGCGAGGCGCTCGAGTTCCTCCCAGCGGAGGAGTTCGTGGCCAGCCATGTGATTTTCCGGGTCGGCGGAGCGGCAATAGACGCAGCGGAAATTGCAGCGATCGGTGACGGAGATGCGCAGGTCGGTGATGGGGCGGCCGAATTTGTCGGTGAGGGGCATCTGGTGATTGGATTCGTGCGAGTTGGGGATGGACTCGCTTTGGGGTTGGTTGAGTGCGTTCAATTTACCGTCTCAGGGTTGCGACGTTTCCTTTTTGGGCGGCGTCGCTTGAAGATGCCGGGCTGAAAGCCCGGCGCTACATAAACATTCAGAAAATTAAAACGCCCGAAACCTGGTTTGGAATCGGGCGAGAGACGACACCGCTGCTGTAGCGATGGCGTCAGGTCTCCTTTCCAAACACGGGTGGCTGAGGCGTTTCCGCCCGAACCGTCATCCCGCGGATTGCGGGATTCGCCTCCTGTCGCGTGGGTTGTCTCTCCGTTAGCGACGGGAGGTCGGAGCAAGGCCATTCTATATCGGGCGGGGCTGCGGGGCAAATGTAGCGATGAATGCGGAGGATGGGAAAAAAGCGGCCCGGCTGAAGCCGGGCCCTACGGGGTGTTTTAGACTCCGGAGACGCGGATTCTACCGGACTTCATCGGTGAACGCTCGTTTCCATTCGTGGCCATGCAGATCGAACGTGCTTTCGGGTAGATCGCCGGCCGGCGTGACTTCCGTGACGCGAATCAACATTCCCAGCGTCCCGTTGCGTAACACGCGGATCTCGTGCGCGACTTGTGCGCCATTGAAATCCGCGAACTCGAGCCTTCGCGTCTGAATTCCGAGAAAATACGTAATGAGCAGCTTCCCGTTATCGTCAAACCAATAGCCGCGTGCGTGTTCCGGATCCAAAACGCCCTCGGGGCTCTCGTATCCGCTGAGAACGCGAATTGTGTTCACGCCATCGACGTTCTCTCGATTAATTCTCCAATCGGACTCGACGAATGCGTCGAGGGCCGGAATAGGCTCCATTACTCTGAGAACCAGCCGAAGAAGGTTGGCGTCGGGTCCGTCCAACCATTGGTATCGCGTTTCGCCGTGCCTGGAGCGCACACAGCGGTTCGTTCCAATCGTTGCTTCCCTGCGCCATTCGTTGTCGCTTTTCCATGTGTCCACGTACAGTCCATTTTCGACCTTCCCCGCGGCGACGGCGGCCTGGATGGTCGCCTTCAATACGTAGGGTGGCCCGGTTCCTGCTGCTGGAAATGAGACATGTCGTCCGCGCTCAAAATAAGCGCGAGCGCTCTCGAAGGATTCCGTGCCAGCGGGTCTACCCGTCTTGAACGGCATGGTAATCCGTGAGACCACTTGTACGGGCACGCCGTTCTGTAGGTACGGCTTGAACTGCATCGAACCGATAAACTTTCCTACCGTTTCGCTCACACCTGGGTTGTCGGAGACGATTGTTCCCACCTGCCGCACTCGCCCCGAACGATCGACAGAAATTTTCGTGGTCAACACGCCCTCGAGAGGGCCGTCTTTCAAAGCAGGCCAAACCACGGGCGCCATTGGCAGCAAATTTTTTCGCAGTGTGGTCTCTTCTACGAGCACCGTCTGCAAAAGTGGGGTATCGCCGCCGCTTGCGCCAGCGTCAAAGAATGCTGCCGGAACACGTCCCAAGTCCTCGAGTGTGGTGACCGTCGCCGTCACTTCCGGCGATCCCACGCTCACCTTGCGCGCGACCATTCGGCCATGGAAGCTCTTGTATTCATGGAACAAGCCGCCCCAACCCAGATCGCCCGCGTTTTGGAGCAGGCCCGTGCTGTCGGTAATGGCGACCACAGCGCCCATTCCCTTGCTTACGGTTCCGTCAGTACTCGTAGTCGTCCATCTGAATTGCGTGGTGCCAAACAATTTTACGACATCCGCTTCGTTCACCTTTTCCAGCACTTTGTCCAACGACGGGACTGGTTCGATCAACGCAACGCTGGTTTCCCGCAGCCACTCGGGAAAATAATCTCCTTCGTTTTTCTGCCACTCGCGATCACCGTTCTCGACGGCGATCTGATGAAATTCCGGCGAGCGAACTTCGCGTTTCCACTGCGTGGGCGACGCCCACCAGATTTCGACCTCGCCCGTGCGGTGCGATGCTTGATCCCTCTCAAGGCTAGGTGCCAGGACGGCTTTCAAGTGAAAGGGCTTCGTTCCGGCCTGATTCAGCGTGCATCGTTCGACCGCTTTCTTGACGATCTTCGAATCGTTAGTGAGGGCCGACCGCGGTAATCCCAGGACGATTGCCAAAACGATCGCGACGCGGGCTATATTTCGGACTTTCATTTAGCGAAGTGTATACGTAACCATGCCGGCTTACAATTGTTGGAGAGGTCGTGTGATGGATCCTGGCTCAAGAGCACTGGTGAGCGCATTACGCTACTTCTCCGTCCCGGGACATCCATTCCTGTTAAGGTTAAGAGGTATGGCGCAGTCCGGATCGAGCGGAATCGAATCTAAGGGAATATGAAAACTTCGCGATTCATGTCGACGATGCGAATTGCTGGGGTCGCGCTTATCGGCGCGGTGGCGCTGCTGGCGCAGCAGGCGGGGGCGCAGGCACCGAAGAGTGCGCCGCCTGCGACGCAGGCTGCGGCTGCGGGGCCGCGGACTACTGAGGCTTCGGAGGTTCTGGGCGGGTTTACGATTGGGGGGCAGAGATATACGGTGGTGGCGCGGGCGAGGAGTATTTCCGAAGCTAGCGACGCGAAGTTTTCGACTACCCTGGTGGGACTGGAAATTCGCGACGCGCATCGTGCCGGCGTTTACTCGAAGAGCTTCTCTGCGGATGTGCAGGACGGGCGTTTCGCGCGCATTTTGACGGCATCGGCTTCTGCGGTTGAGGGGGCGGGCGGGGCGTTGCTGATGATTCGTTATCTGGAGGAGCCTGCGGCGGCAGGTGAGGGCGAATCGTGGCAGGTGTTTGCGCCCGTGAACGGCAAGCTGACGCTTTTGGGAGTGCCGCTGCCGCCGGGGGGAAATGAAAACCTTGCCGTCGGCGGCGTGGTGACGGGAGTGATGGTGGAAGGCGGAGTGAACGTGATGCCGCTGGTGTCGAAGGCGGAGCCGCTGGAATTTCGCGCGTGGGCGGGAAATTTTTACGTTTATGTGCCGGTGCGCGTGGACTGGGAGCACGGACAATGGGGCGAGGGCGAGCAGTGCTTTAAGAACGACAAAGGCAGCTTGGAGAAGACGGGCTGCAACATGCGGATTGCGGCGGTAGCGCAGCCGTCGCGCGCGCAGGGATCGGTGGTGACGCTGTACGAGGCGCCGGTGGCGGACCGCTTCCACGCATCGCAAGTTCCGATTGAGAGCGGCACGAAGTTTGAGATTGTGGATGCGCGTGCGGTGGTGAAATGGAAAGAGAGCGGCGAACGAGTGTCTTGCCAATTTGAGGATATGTGGTTGCATGTGCGGTTTCATGGGGATTTAGGCTGGATACACTCGGAGACTGATTTTGCGGCGTTGGGTTTGCCGGTTGGGAACCCGCCGGAGTAGTGGTAGAGTTTTGGGCCGATGCGCATATTTGTGCTGGGGGTGGGGGGCACCGGCTCACTGCTGGCTAAATTGCTGGTGCGACAGGGGCATACGGTGTGGTGCGGCGACCGCGATGTGGAGCGGGCGCGGCGGTTTCTGGGCAAGAAAAGCGAGATTGAAGTCTTCGAAGTAAACGCGCGGAATATCTGGTCGATCATTCGCGCGGGCCGCGGGTGCCATCTGCTGGTGAATGCCTCGCCTGCGGTCTTCAATGAGATTATTCTGCGGGCGGCGCTGCGTCTGCGGGCACATTACTTAGATCTGAATTCGCGTTTGACCCGTAATCACTTTAAGGCCGAGCAACTTCGCTATCACAAGCGGTTCGTGGCCAAGAACCGGATCGCGGTGATCAATGCGGGAGTGGCGCCGGGGCTGACGAATCTGTTGGTGAAACGCGGGGCGGAATTGCTGGACACGACGGAGGCAGTACACATCCGGCTGTACGAGAGCACTGAGAGTGCGAGTCCGGTTTCGACGTGGTCGCCGGAAGTGGCTTTTGATGAGGCGGTGTCGAAGCCGATTTATTACCGTCATTCGCGATTTCACAAGGGCAAGCGGTTCGGCGATCCGGAGAAGTTCCGGTTTCCGGCGCCGATCGGTGAGGCGACGGTTTATCTGGCGGCGCAGGACGAAGTGGCGACGCTGCCTTACTTCATTTCGATGAAAGATTTCGACGTGAAGATCGGCGGGAATGATTTCGACCGGCTGCGAAGGTGGTACCGGCAAGGCAAGTTGACGAAATCGCGCGGGCTGGTGCTGAAGCGGTTTCCGAAGACGCTATCGCCGAAGGCTGTGGCGAAATTGTTTCGGAAGAAAATTCTGGAGAATGCACGGTTTGCAGCGGCGGTGCAGGTGCGCGGGGTGAAGGCCGGGCAGCCGATGATGATTCGCTGGGACGCGGGCTTCCCGAGCTTGTTTCAGATTTTGCGGCGCGGGATACATTCGACGCCGATTTCTTATGCTACCGCGCATCTGGCGGCGCTTTTCGTGCGGCACATGCCGCGGGATGCGGGCGTTTATCCGCCGGAATCGCTGCCGGGAGAGGTGCGCCGCGAAATCATTGCGGATGCACGATCGAAGGATATCCGCATTTCGCTGAAGATGATTCCCCTGAAACATGTCGAGGAAGAGGAATAAAAAGACAATTCAGAGCATCTATTAAGACGAGGAGGCGTTCTCGCCGATGCGTACGCGTTTGGTCAAGGTAGCCATCTTTTTGCTTCTGATTGTGGCAGTGGCATTCATCATTGCGACTCAAGTGAATTTGAGCGCATTGCCCGAGCCTGGGCCGTTCGAGACGCGAATGGCGACGGCTTCGAAGCGGTGGATCATCGCGCGGGCGGCGCGGAAGTCTGTGCCAGCGGAGCCGACTGGAACGGCGGCGGACCAGGAAAACGGCGACATGCTCTATGGGATGGACTGCGATTCGTGCCATGGGAAGGATGGGCGGCATCCGACTTCGACGGGACAGTGGATGTATCCGCGCGTGCTGGATTTGGGTTCGCCTGAGGTGCAGGCGTGGTCGGACGCGGAATTATTTTGGATTGTGAAGAATGGAGTGAGATTTTCGGGGATGCCGGCGTTTGGGAAAGTGCAAAGCGATAAGGAGATTTGGGATCTGGTGCGTTACGTGAGGTCGTTGGGTGGTAAAGCGGCGCCGAGCAAGTAGGCGCGAACATTAGACGTCTAGATCCTTAGCTTCGCTCAGGATGACAACTTCTAGCTAGTTCCGCGAGATGTAGATTGTGGTGTGAGCTTGCACGAAGAGGCCCGGCTAAAGCGCGGGCCCTACGGGTGCTGGACGTTCGCTCGCAAATTGTTCGATTTGCGAAAATTCCCCGCAGTTCGATTTTTAGCAACTCGCTTGTGCCCGCGAGCGTCTAAGTAGCTGTAGTCGAAATTGCTGCACAAATTAAAACGAGAGGTTTAGGAGAATAAAATGAACAGGAGAACGAACACCGTGGGCCGGTTTTTGACCACTGGCGTTCTGGCGGTCGTTCTTGGTTTGACCGCCGTTCCATACGTCAGCGCTGCGATAAATCCGTCTAATAACGGCAATCATACTTTGGCGCCGAGCGATACGAAGCAGTACGAAAGCTGGTTGAAGGAAAAGGTGCGGCACGAACTCGTGATGCTGCCTTATTTGTCCGTATTCGACAATTTGCAGTATCGCGTGGACGGTTCGACCGTGACTTTGGAGGGCCAGGTGCGCAATTCGGCGCTGAAGCCCGACGCGGAAAAAACCGTGAAGCGCATCGAAGGCGTGACCAAGGTGGTGAACAACATCGAGGTGCTGCCGCTATCGCCGATGGATGATCAGATCCGCCAGCAGACGTATCGAGCGGTATTTGGCTTTGCATCGCTGAGCCGCTATTCGATCGAGCCGATACCCTCGATTCACATCATCGTGAAGAACGGGAACGTGACGCTGGAAGGTAAAGTGGCGAGCCAGGGCGATAAGGATGCTGCTTATCTTCGGGCGAACGGCGTGCCGAATGTCTTTTCGGTGACGAACAATCTGGTTGTAGATAACAGCTAACGATTCGTTGGGATGTACGGGCGGAGAGGCGCGAGTCTCTCCGCTCTTTTTTTGTGCGGAGTAGTTTTGGCCGAACGCTTCGGTGCGTTGAGACTTCGGACGACAAGGCAAATCACGGCGTTATCGCGACGATTGAGTCCGCGGTTGATTCCGGCGTTGGCCGGCCGGTGTGGTCGTCAGATGCCGGCGGGGACGCCGGCGCTACTTTGACTCGCCGGAGTGGAATTCTGTCCAGGGGCCGGCGTCCATATCTTTTAGCGACGGGGCTTCCCAGGAATATTCTGGATGGGCATTCAGGAATACCGCGGCTTTGAAATCGCCGCCGCAGGGGTGGCCGGCGCGGGCGATTAGAGTCATGTTCGCGGCCATTTTGCTGTCGGCGACTTTTCCTTGGACGGCGCCCATGGGATCGAATGGCTCCAGCTCCCAGGCTTTCGAACCGGCGGGATCGGCGTCCATGTGGCCGCAGAGAGTGCGTCCGCTGGGGCCATCTTTGCCGGTGAAAGTGTCGTGGTGATCGGAGAGCATCGTTTCTGCTAGCGAGACGTCAATTTTCCCTTTTGAATTCTCCATCAATTCATTCCAGCGCTTGTGGCGGGCGTTCGGGGAGGCATCGGCGTCATTGTTGTCCCAGACTGTGTCCTTCTTCTGTACCTCGGGATCGCTCACGAAATTCGAGCTGACGTAGACGCCGTCTTTGGTGCGCCAGACGCGGTGGGCTTTCAGGCCCAGCTCGAATTGCGCGATCTCGCCGGTCTTGCGATCGCCGAGGAGCCAATCGTTGGCGTAGCCGCCGTTATTGCCGTCGAGCATGATTTTCATGTAGTCGTCGATGTTGTCCGCGTATTGCATGGCTTTGCGTGCGCGGACGAATTCGGGCTTGCCGTTGGGATCCCAACCTTTGAATCCGGAGATGGTGGTTTCGGTGACCATCAGGCCGCCGGAATTTTCGCCGAAATCATCGTCGCTGACGATTACGCCGGGATAGCCATCCATGATCATCCTGTAGCCGTGCTCGGGAGCGATATCGAAGATTACTCGCCAGCGCTCGCCTTGCAGATAACTTGTCCAATTGTTGTGGGCCATTACGATTTGGCCGTTTGTGGTCCAGCTTCCGGTGGCGACGAAGGCACTGCAATTGCCGGGGCTTTGCAGATGCGGGGCGTCAGCTACTTTTTCTTTTTCGTTGAACCACGGCGTGTAATAGCCGGGGAGTTCCATGAAGGCGTTGATGGCGACCAAATCGTCGATATCGATTTTCACGCCGTGGGCTTGCGCGCCCGCTACGATTCCATTCAGTTCCTGTTGATATTCGGCGTCGATGTGCGGCCAGAGCATGTCGTGCGCGGCTTTGCGGAAGAAAGACCAGTCGCGCTTGGTTGTGTGGGCGTCTTCGAGCTTTACCGCGGCGAAGGCATCGGCGATTTCGGGGGCCAGGAGATAGCCGTGTTGGTAGCCGATTTGATCGGGAGTGCCTTGGAGATGTACGTAGGTCCATTTGCCGCGCTCGAAGCGATAGGCGCCTACGAGGCGCGGATCGTTTGCGCCGGAGCGGCTGGAGGCGGCTACTGTTGCGGCGATCTGCTGGCTGTCGCGCTTAACCAGATAGAGAGCTACAAGGCAGAGGCATAGCGTGACAGCCATTACGACGGGCAGATTGCTGCGCTTGGGATTCATGCTTGGCCTCCGTGGGATTGGCGCGAGATTCGCTGACATATTAGGGAGGGGCGGAGGGCAAGTCAATTGTGTAGCGCGGTCGGAGAACGTGGCACAATCCAGGTTTATTGTGACAAAAGCGCCGGCTGGCAGCCGGCGCTACAGGGGCCAACTAACAGCAGCGATTGATTGTCGAATATTTTCTGCGCAGTGCGTCGGAATAGAATTCTGCGCGGGTCATTCTCTTGTCCACTGAAGAACTTTCTCCGGCTTCGATTGCGGCGCAGTGGCGCAAGTAATTCTCGTAGGCGGCGTCGCCGGTTACTTCGCGGAGCCATTGCCAGGCTTTTCGCAACGCGCGATTCGCGTACCTCAGCTTTTGCGGCATTAGTCCCCCTCGGCCCAGCGCGTGGGTACGTATGGAGCTTCGTTCAGCGCGGCCTGTTTGCCTGCGAATAAAATCCCGGCCCAGACCGTGAGAGCCTCGAACAATAGCGCGCAGACCATGAGTGCCAGCACTCCAGTGACTGCGGCGTCGAGACGATTGTTGAAGATGAGGCGCTCGGTTGCGGCGACGCGGTCAGGCGGAATTGCGTTGGTGGTGATTTGAGAGGCGAGCAAATTTGCTTGCGCCAGAAATCCGAGCCGCGGACTGGCATCGAAAATTTTCTGGTAGCTTGCGGTCATGGTGACGGCGACGAGCATGGCCATCGGCGCGAGCGTTACCCAGATCCATTTCAGCTTGCCCATTTTCAGCAGGATGGTTGTGCCGACGACCAGCGCGACCGCTGCGAGCAATTGATTGGCGATTCCGAACAGCGGCCAGACGCTATTGATTCCGCCGAGCGGATCTTGGACGCCTTGCCACAGGAAATAGCCCCAGGCGCCACAGATGAGCGCGCTCGAAATCAGGATGCCGGGAATCCATCCTCGTTGGCCCAGCGGCTTCCAGATGTGGCCGCCAAGTTCCTGAACCATAAAGCGGCCGACGCGGGTGCCAGCATCGAGGACGGTGAGAATGAAGAGTGCTTCAAACATGATGGCGAAGTGATACCAGATACCGAGCAGACGATCGCCGCCGATGGTGCCGCTGAAAATTTGCGCCATTCCGACGGCCAGCGACGGCGCGCCGCCGGTGCGATCGAGAAGCGTGCGCTCGCCGACGCGGTGCGCGAGCGTGATGATTGCGTGAGGATCGAGCGGGAAGCCCCAGGACTGAATTACCGCCGCGGCTGCCTCGGGCGTTTTTCCGACGATTCCGGCCGGAGCGTTGATGGCGAAATAGACGCCGGGCGAGAGCACGCAGGCCGCGATCATGGCCATCACGCCGACGAAGGATTCCATCAGCATGGCGCCGTAGCCGATCATTCGCGCGTGCGACTCGTGCAGGATCATCTTGGGCGTGGTGCCGGATGAAATCAGAGCGTGAAAGCCGCTGACGGCGCCGCACGCGATGGTGATGAAGCAGAAGGGGAAGATTTTCCCGGCGAAGACGGGACCTGAGCCATCGATGAAGCGCGTGAGAGCGGGCATCTGCAGCGTCGGGCGGACGAAAAGGATTCCGCCGGCGAGAGCGACGATGGCGCCGACCTTGATGAAGGCGCTCAGATAGTCGCGCGGTGCGAGAAGCAGCCAGACTGGCAGAGCTGATGCTGCGAAACCGTAGACGATGATCGCGATTGCGAGAGCGGGACCGGAGAGAGTGAACGCTTGCGACCAGGACGGAGAGGCGTTCACCCATTGCCCTGCTACGACTGCGGCGAGCACCAGGGCTACGCCGATCAGCGAGGCTTCGAGAATACGGCCGGGGCGTAGAAAGCGGAGATAAATTCCCACGAGCACGGCGATGGGGATCGTCATGGCGAGAGTGAATGTGCCCCAGGGCGAATCCTTCAGGGCTTTCACGACGATCAGGGCGACGGCGGCCAGCAGAATTACCATGATGGCTAGGACCGCTAGTAGCGCGAGCATTCCGCCGCGCTTCCCTACTTCTTCGCGAGCCATTTGACCTAGAGATTTTCCGTTTCGGCGCATGGAGAAGAAAAGCGTGGTGAAATCCTGAACGCAGCCGCCGAGGACCGCGCCGAGAATTAGCCAGAGAGTGCCGGGGAGGTAGCCGAATTGAGCGGCGAGCGTCGGGCCGACTAGCGGGCCAGGGCCGGCGATCGCGGCGAAATGATGACCGATTAGGACCCATTTGTTTGTGGGAACGAAATCTTTGCCGTCTTCGAGGCGCTCGGCGGGAGTGGCGCGCGTGTCGTCGAGGGCGAGAATTTTTGCGGCGATGAAGGAGGAATAGAAGCGATAAGCGACGACGTATGTGGCTACTGCGGCGACTACGAACCAGACGGCGTTTAGTGGTTCCTGTCGCTCGAATGCAATCGCGGCTAGGGCGGTTGCGCCGGCCAGCGAGATCGCGGTCCAGAGGATTGTTTTTAGGAGCTTATTCATGGTGGACCGGCGCCGGGAATGATGGTCGCTGTGCCGGGCTGAAGCCCGGCGCTACAAACGGCGCGGTCATGGCTTCCACTTCGCTGACTCTGTGAATTGATATAGCGGGAGCACATCGCGAAAGACCTTTGCTGCTTCGCTTGTGAAACTTGAGCGCGTGGCGCTGGCGGCGGAAAACTTTC
This sequence comes from uncultured Acidobacteriota bacterium, assembly GCA_963812645.1. Lineage (GTDB taxonomy): Bacteria > Acidobacteriota > Terriglobia > Acidiferrales > UBA7541 > Palsa-147. Next base: position 258,855 of record CAWEVU010000004.1, on the reverse strand, counting down.
TACGCACGATCCAAGCTTTCAGCTTCTTCCATTCCTCGGGCTTGATTGGCCAGCCTGAATGTTTGATCCAGTCGTTCTTTTCGCTGGAATACCAGTAGCTTTCGTATTTTCGCGCGAGACGCTTCCTCTGCTTCTCGATCCACACGCCGTATTTCATGCCGCGAGCGACTCCCACTCGCGCCAGGCCGCTTTCCTTGCCCTCAAAATAATTGCGGAAGCCTGCCGTTGAGCCGTCGGTCGAGGCACCGACGTAAAGAGTGGCGCCGCCATTTTGGCGCGCTCGCTGCGTGCGAAACAGCACGTACATCTGCGTTTTGTAGGGCGTTTTGTCGCGCGCGAATCGGATGTCGCGATTGATGCGGGAGAAATTGTCGCCGCTGCGCCCGGTCACATAAATATCTTGATCGAGTTTCGTGGCGGCTGGAGCAAGTTGTTCGAGAAGCGCGCGAAACGGTTGGACGATACAAGATTGATAGCGCTCGCGATTGGCGTCCATCCAGGGTTTGTTGTTGTTGCGGCCGAGTTCGCGAAAAAATTGAAATGTTTCTGCGGTCAGGGCCTTCGTTTTCGCTGCCATGTCAGAGTCTCCGTGCCGGCGGCGCTGTTGCCGAAGCGCGATTGTACTCGAATCGCGCCCGCCGTAAACGTCGCATTCCCGGATGAGCTGCTGCGCTGCGCCACTTGCGATTCGTGCTCGCTGTGATAGTTTCTTTCGGCGAATCGGACCGCGGCCTCCCCGGGGCGAGCGACCGCCGCACGATTCTGAGGCGGCGCCGCGCCCCGGCGCTCGATTCGATTATTCCTGGAGGCGTGCGATGAGGAAGGCGTCCGGCTGTGCGCGTGTTTGGTGCGCCGCGATTCTCGCGGTTGCGTTTTGCGGGAGCGTGCGCGCTGCGGACAAACACCCATTCGGGATTGACGATGATTCCGCGCTGCGCAGTGCGCGGGCCGTGGCGGTCTCACCAGACGGGAAGACGATTCTCTACGACGTTTCGCACGCGGGCATGAAAGGGCCGCGCGTGCATGAGTGGCGGCTGATCGATGTCAGCGGCGCGAACTCGCGCAAGCTCGAGCTCTCGGAACATTTCACGCCGTCCGGTTTTACGAAAGAGGGCGATGCTCTTTATGGAATCGAAGAAATTGAAAAGCTGGGCCGGCTGTCTATCGTGCCGCTCGCGCCGGGAAAACCAACAATAACGCTGTCATTTCCTTCCGGAGTTCACTCGGCATTTATCTCGCCGGACGGGACGCGCTTGGCGGTGCTGGCGAATCCGGAGGCGAAGGATCCGCTCGCTGAGGTGCATCACGTGGTCGAAGATGCGCAGACTTCTCTCTACGTGGTCGGAGTGCACGGAGAGAATGGCGGGTGGTGGTGCCCGGCGCTGAATTACATCGGCGACATTGCGTGGTCGCTTGACGGCCGTGAGGTCGCCGTCGTTACTGCGACGCCGAAGATCGGGCACCACGATTTGCATTCGTACATTGACGTGTGCAGCGCTTCGGGTGCGCGGCGCGTTTCTGAGATTGCGAGTGCGACGGCTGGCATTGCGTGGGTGGATGGCGGGCGGGAGTTGGCGATTGCGGGCACCACCACCGCCGTCCTTACGCCGGAGCATATTTTTACGGTTCCTGCGAGCGGCGGGACGTTGACCGATCGCACTGCCGATCTGGCCGGCTCGGCCTTGACGGTGACGTCCGATGCTCACGGCGGAGTTTGGGTGGAGACGCATCGCGGCGTGATCACGGACATTGATTCCCTTCGCGACGACAAACTGGTGCCAATGTTTCGCTGGCCGGAAGGCGCGATCGCGGCCCCTCCTGTGAATACAGCATTTTCGAGCTCGCCCGATGTTGCGGCGTTTACCGTTGGCGATCCCTCTCATGCAATCAACGTAGCGATTGTGCGCGATGGCACGCTGGAGAAAATCACGCACGAAGGCGACGATACTCTCGGTGCGGTGGATCTTGGCGAAGTGCGCGTGGTGCACTGGACGGCGAAGGACGGTACAAAGCTCGAAGGAATCGCGACGTTTCCTGCGGGATACGACTCGACGAAGAAATATCCGTTCCTCGTTCTGCCGCACGGCGGACCGGAAGCCAACGACACTTTGGATTTCGATTTCTTCTCGCGATTGATTTCGGGGCTTGGCTACGTGGTGTTGCAGCCCCAATATCGCGGCTCGACGGGATACGGATCGGATTTTCTGGCGGCGATTTATCAGCACTTCGGCGACCGGGCGTTTAGCGACGTGGACAGCGCCACGGATTTTGCAATAGCGCAGGGCTGGGCGGATCCGAATCGGCTGGCGATCTTCGGATGGAGCGCGGGCGGCTTCATGACTTCGTGGACTGTGACGCAGACGCATCGCTACAAGGCGGCGATTGAAGGTGCGGGCATCACGGATTGGTTAAGCTTCATTCCGACGAGCGATATTTGGCAGGTGGACTACGACGCGCGATTGCAGGAAAAAGATCCTACTCCTCTGCTGCAATTCTCAGCGGTGATGCATGCGGACGCGGTGACCACCCCGCTTTTAATTCTGCACGGCGAAGCGGATATTCGCGTGCCGACGTTTCAGGGGCGGGAATACTACATTTTGCTCGCGGAACGCGGGAAAACGGTTCGCATGGTGACGTATCCCGGGTCGCCGCATTTTCCGATATTGGGCGAGCAGCGGCGCGACGTTTTTAAAGAAGTGGCGGATTGGCTGGCGCGTTATAACCAGTAGGTGTCGCCAATCCGTTCAGTCGAGATGGAGGCGCGGAATCAGAGTGCGGGTTTTCCGTGGCACGTTTTGATGGCGAATGAAAAATCGGAGGGCTTTGCGAGATGACAAATCGATTCTGGCAGGTGTGTGCCGTGGCTGCGGTTTTCACGAGCTCGTTTTACGCACCGTACGCACGCGCGCAAGCAACTGACGCGAAACCTGCCACTACGGCCGCGAAAAAATCGCCGTGGAAGCCCGAGGACATGGTGTTCACCGAGAGCGCGAGTGGCTTCCGGATCTCGCCTGACGGGAAATGGGCGGTTTGGGTGAAGGGATCGGCCGACAAGGACAAAGACGCGCGCGTCAGTAATCTTATTCTCTCTAGTCTAGCTGAGAAAAAGGAAATTCAGCTTACGCGAGGAACGGATAACGTTTCGGGGCCGCGCTGGTCGCCTTCGGGAGAGATCATCGCATTTCTTAGCACGCGGGCGCTGCCGAAGCCCAAGCCCGATTTCGCGCCGATGCAACTCTGGCTGATTAATTCGCACGGAGGAGAAGCCTGGTCCGTCACCGAGTTTGAAAAAGGGATCAAGGGATTCGAGTGGATCGATAACGACACGATTCTTTTTAGTGCGGAGGAAGACGCTTCGCTCTACCAACGCGGCGCGAAGGAGCGCAAGGACGATACGACTGTGGTGGACGATGAGCCGCACGAATCGCCCGTGCGTCTCTACAGATTCGCGATTAAGGATAAGAAGGTTACGCGTGTTACCGACAATTCCGACTGGATTGAGAATTTCGATGTTTCGCGCGACGGCAAATGGGCCGCAGCGGTGGCTTCACGCGAGCTGAGCTACGCCTGGGACCAGAAAATTGCGCCGGCAACTTATCTTGTCGAGCTTTCGACCGGCAAGCGCACGGAAATCTATCCCGACGGGAAGATTCGCCCCTACTTCGCTCGCTGGGCCCGCGACAATTCCGGATTTTATGCGCTTGCGCCTTTTTCGAGCGATCCGCGATTTTTCACGGCCACGATTAACAAGCTGTATTTTTACGACGTCGCGGCGGCGAAATGCACGGAAGTGAATCTGGATTGGGATCGCTCGATCGGATTCGATTTTGAAGTGACGAGCGATGGATTTATCGCGCTGATGGACGACGGCGTTTATTCCAAGCCCGCGCGCTACACGCGGCGCGGCGCGACGTGGTCGCGCGAATGGATCGCCGGGGACCAGCCGCGGAATTGGTTCAGTTTGGCGCTGGGCGATGAGGATCACTCGTTCGCTTACGAATACACAACTGCGAGCACGCCACCTCAGTGGTATCGCGCGCGGCTCGATGGCGCGAAAGTAACCGGCGCGGCGCAATTCACCGATCTCAACGCGCAGTACAAAGAGCGGACCATCGCGAAGACCGAAGTGCTGCACTGGAAGGGCGCGAACGATGACGAAGTCGAAGGAATCCTCTACTATCCGCTGAGCTACGAGGCGGGGAAAAAATATCCGCTGATCACCGCCACGCACGGCGGGCCCGCGGGCGCGGACCACGATGCCTGGGACGAAAACTGGGCTTACTCGCAGAATCTGCTGAACCAGCGCGGGGCTTTTATTTTGAAAACGAACTATCACGGCAGCAACAGCTACGGCTTGAAGTGGGTCGAGTCCATTTGCTGCGGGAAATATTACGACCTCGAAATTCCGGACATCGAGAAGGGCGTGGACAATCTGATTGCGAAAGGACTCGTGGATCCGGATCGCATCGGGGCGCTGGGCTGGTCGAACGGCTCGATACTTTCGATTCAGCTCATGGTCGTAGATCCCGATCGTTACAAAGCTGCGGCTGTGGGTGCGGGGGACGTTGAATGGATCAGCGACTGGGCCAACGTGGATTTCGGCGAATCCTTCGATGACTATTATTTCGGCAAGTCGCCAATTCAGGACCCGGAACTCTACATTCGCAAATCGCCCATATTCAAAATGGACCGAGTGAAGACGCCGACGTTGATTTTCTTCGGCACCGTGGACCGCAACGTTCCGACCGAGGAAGGTTGGACGCATTACCGGACGCTTTATTCGCTTGGCAAAGTGCCCGTGCGCTTTTTGCTCTTCCCCGGCGAGCCTCATGGGCCGCGCAAGCTTTCGCATCAACTGCGCAAGGTGACCGAGGAGATGGTTTGGTTTGACAAATATCTCTTCAACGCGAATCCGCCCGAGAATGAAGCTTTCAGAAAAGATTCGCCGCTGGCTACTGCGCTGCGGCGACGATTTGTGGCGAAGACGGGGACACTCTATGGCGTCGAGTTGCCGGTGGCGAAAACGACTTCGAGCACTCCGGCGCCGCCAACCGTGATTCCGGAAGTGGTGAAGCGCGGCGAAATCGAGATTGGGCGATTCGAAGTGACGCGGGCGCAATACGCTGCGTTCGACACAAGCTATAAATTCGATGCCGGGACCGAAAATTATCCGGCGAATGGCATTTCGTTCGATCGCGCCAAGGCTTATTGCCTCTGGCTCAGCGGCGTTTCCAATCAGACTTATCGCTTGCCGAATGAATCCGAAGTGACCGATCTCTACAAAGACCGCCCCGGCGAGAACACGCTCGATTACTGGGCCGGCTACGCGATAAATCCTGAAGACGCGCAGCGCCTCGCAGACAAGATCAAGGAGATCGCCGGGACCGCGCCGCTCTTGAAGGAAGTTGGAACCTTCTCAGGGCAGGGCGATGAGAACGAGGAATTAATTTTCGATCTCGGCGGAAACGTGGCGGAGTGGGCGATTGCGGCGGATGGCTCGGGCAAGACGCTTGGGGGCAGCGCGGATCGCCCGTCGGATTCGAAGGCACGCTACCGGGCTGCCGACGGTGATTACACTGGCTTTCGCGTGATTCGCGGCGCGGCGAAATCGAAGTAAGCGGTACGAAACCAACGAGATTGGCTCTTGTGCGTGAGCCCAACCGCACGTAGGCTGCGCTTATGAGCGAATTCACTCCAACACCGCGCACGCAGGTGCGCCGGCTGCCCGATCGCGGCCGCTACGACTCCGAAACGATCTACCGAATTCTCGACGAGGGATTTTTGTGTCATGTGGGATTCGTCGTCGATGGGCAGCCGTTCGTGATTCCCACCGGCTACGCGCGCGTCGGCGACTCGATTTATCTGCATGGCTCGGCGGCGAGCCGCATGTTGCGGACATTGGCCGGAGGAGTGCAAGTGTGCGTCACTGTGACGCTGGTGGACGGGCTCGTGCTGGCGCGCTCGGCGTTTCATCATTCGATGAATTACCGGTCGGTTGTTATTCTCGGGACCGCTCACGCTCTCGAGGAGCCCGCGGAGAAGGTGCGGGCGCTCGAGGCGTTCACAAATCACGTTGTGCCGGGGCGATGGGATGCAGTGCGGCCGGAGCGCGATTCGGAGGTGAGAGCGACTTCGGTGTTGAAGCTTTCGCTGCAGGAAGTGTCGGCGAAAATTCGCATCGGGCCTCCTAAGGATGAGCCCGAGGATTATGAGTTGCCCATTTGGGCTGGGGTTTTGCCGTTGAAATTGGCTGCGGGTGCGCCGATTGCAGATGCCAATTTGCCGGATGGAGCGAAGGTGCCAGAAATTTTGAAGAATTATTCGCGCGCGGTAGTGGCGCGAAGAGAGCAGCCGTGAAGAATGCCGGCCTAAAAGGCGGGCGCTACAAAATCCACCGGCTAATGGCAACCACAGGTGCGTGGGGTGCAGCCGCAGGAGGCGCCCGTTGACGCGGCAGAACTGGAGCTAGTCGAGGCGCTGGAGCCGTTGCCGCTGGGTGCGGCGAAGACTGAAAATTGCACGGTTTGGCGACGGCTGCCGCATTTCGGACATTCTACCTTCGAGCCGTTCGACATCACGATGCGCTCGTGGCGCGTCTGGCAATCGTCGCAAACGTATTCGTAAATCGGCATAGCTTAGAGTTCCTCTACAGAAAAATTGTTATACGCCGGCGGCGCGCGATTCAAGCTCCTCTGCGCTCTCCGCCTTAGCCGCTTCCTGCGCGAGCCATTCCTCGGCGAGGATGGCGTAGAGATAGGAATCGCGCCATTCGCCTTTCTGCAGAACGTCCTTGTGAAAAGTGGCCTCGCGGCGCATGCCCAGTTTTTCCATCACGCGATAGGAGGCGACGTTGCGCGTGTCGCAGGTGGCCCAAATGCGGCGGAGACCGAGGCGGCGAACTGCCGCGTCGATTAGAGCGTGCGCAGCTTCAGTGGAGTAGCCCTGGTTCCAGTAGCGGCGATTCAATGAGTAGCCGAAGTCTGCGGTTCTGGTGCGCTCGTCCTTCACGTCAATGCGAATCGTGCCAATGAGACGCTTTTCGATTTTCAGCTCGATCGCCAGCGTGACAGAGTGCTCCAGCCCGTGCTCCTGCTCTTTCAGCCAGCGGCGCAGCACTGCCTGGGTCACGTCGTGCGTATTCGGCCCCCAGTCGGTGAAGCGCACGACTTCAGGATCGCTCGCATACTCGTGAATATCCGGCTCGTCGCTGACGCGGAATTCGCGCAGAATCAGCCGGTCAGTCTCAATGGGAAACCAAGCGTCCATACGTTCATGTTAGCCCGTCCGGGCGCTGTGCGACAAGGCGTTCCGCGGCGATGGTTTTCAGGAACGCCCTCCGACGTGGCACAAAATCGCGTCGCGCGCCATCTCGAGAGCTTCCTTCTCGGTGCGGCCATAGGTGATCACGCCCGGAAGCATGGGCACTGTGACTTGGTATCCCGTTGGTTTCTTCACTCGCCGGATGAGCTTGTTTCTTCGCCGCACCTACGGGAATGGCTCGGAAATCGGATTTAGAACAACAGTGAAGTGGTATGAATAGGGTCGGCGTCCGTTGCCATTCGCGGCTCGAAGTTTTGACATTCTAGATGCTCTATTCCAAAGCCCCAACAGAATCAAAAATGAAACAGCCCCGTTGTAAAACCGGGGCTGTTTTCACAACTAAGATTTTGTTCGAGAACGAGGCTAGTCGCCGGCGACGGCGGCTTGCTCGGCTTCGGGCTTTGCGGCTTCCGGCTTCGTGCTGTTGCCGCTTCCGTTGCCATTGGAGTGGCCGTTTCCGTTCGAATGGCCGTTGCCGTTGGCCGGCGCGATGTTGGTCAAGCCGACTTGCACGACCGGCGTGGCTGCCTTGATGGCTGCGACGCTGCCGATCTGCACTACCGTCTCCGGGGCCTTCTTCAGCACCAGCTCTTCGTAAATCTTGCGGACCTTGGCGGCTTCTTCCATGGCCTGACGGCGGCGCATGCGGTCTTCCTCGGCCGCGGTCAGTGGAATGTCGTGCTCGAGATGGCGAATCCGCGCGGCATCCTCGGAGTCGATTCTCAACGAGTGCTCGTAGCTGTTGAGATCAACTTTTTTGCCCTTGGCGTAAATTTCGTGCTTGCCGTGGGTCTTGTACCACTGCGCGACAGTCGCGTTCTTGTACATGTTCTCGATGATCTTCCGCCAGCCGATGCCGGTGTTGTAAGCGCAGAAGGAAATTTCGCCCTGCTGCGTCGCGTACGGAATGATGCACATTTCCGTGCGGCGGAAATCGTAGTTGAAGAGATCTTGGAACCACATCCCGGCGATGAACAAGAAATTCCACGGATCGTTCTTACGGCGCTTCATGGCGTCTTCATAGGTCCGGTCCGGACTGGTGCGGCCGTATTTCGTATCCGCGCCCTTAGTGAGCGCCCAGGTTTTGTCGAACTTCTTGAACAGGTCATAGAGCGCGAGGCTTGGCGGCGCTTCAAACGGCTTGTAATTCTTCAGCAGCGCCATAGCCATCATGAAATTCGAAAAGCCCTTGCCGCGCGCGGCGTCTGTGACCGCGGTGACGTCCTTCACGAGTTGCGGGGTGTCGAGGAAACGCGGCACGGGCGCCCATTCTTTCGTTTCCTTGTTAATCATGATCGCGGTGCCCACGCCGCAGTTCGGGTGGCAGCCGCAGCTCAACGAGCCCCATTGCGAATCCGGGCCGTGAGCGAGATCCGAAAAGCCCGCGAAAACGCTGACCAGCGAAATTGGGAACCAGTCGCGCGTCGGCTCGATCTTTCCCACTTGATTGCTGACGTCTTGCGCGAGATGCGAGAGCGTGTAGCGCTGGCGCATGCGGCGCTCGGGAGTGATTTCCTCGTCACGGCCGGTGAAAGAAACCGGCTGGAACGAGACGAACGCGATTTTCTTCGGGTTTTCCATCGCAAACTTGACGATCGGGCCGACTTGATCGTTGTTCACGTTGTTGACGATCGTGGTGACGAGGACGATTTCGATGCCGGCCTCGTGCATGTTCTCGATGGCGCGCAGCTTCACATCGAACAGGTTGCCGACCTGGCGATGGCTGTTCGCATCGTTGCCAATCCCGTCGAATTGCAGGTAGGCGTAGCGCAAGCCCGCTTCGAAGGCCTTCTTGCTGAAATCTTTGCTCTTGGCGAATTCGATGCCGTTGGTCGCGGCCTGAACGCTGTTGTAGCCGACCTTGCGCGCGTAGCGCACCGCATCCAGAAAATAAGGATGCATGGTCGGCTCGCCGCCGGAGAATTGCACCGACATCTGCCGGCGCGGCTTGATCATCAGCGCGTTATCCAGAATTTCCTGAATTTCTTCCCAGCTCAGCTCGTGAACGTAACCGACTTGATTGGCGTCCATGAAGCAGGGATCGCACATCATGTTGCAGCGATTCGTGAGGTCAACGGTCAAAACCGAGCCGCGACCGTAGCGCACCGTGCTCGAACCATGGCGGTGCAGTTTTTCGTCGTTGTGCGCCGGGATATCGCGCCCCGGAAAGTTCTTCTCAATCCAGGAGAGGAACTTCGAATCGATGGCCATCAGATCTTCGCAGCGGCCGTGAATCGGGCACTCTTTCACCATCCAGACCTGGCCGTCGCGCTCGATGATCTGAGCCTTCACTTCGCCGACCTTTTCGTGAACGAGGTCGGTCCAATCCTTCTTGCCATTGAATATGGCCTCGCGCGCGTCGTGGACGCAGCCGGGGCAAAGCGAATCGGTCGTCCGCGGCCAGCCAAGCGTCGGCTTGCTCTTCTCCCACGACTTCAGAAGCGGCTTATCGGACCACTTCGGCGTGAAAGACGGGTTCGGATTGCGCTTATTGAAGAATTGAATGGTGTCAAAGGTGATCCCTGCTGCCTGGCAGAGCACCCAATCGAACGATTTAGCGATCCTTCTAGTTGCGGGCATAATTCCAGACCTCCTCAGAAAATAGCATCCCACCCTATTAGATGACTGACTTGGCCCCCCAAGTCACGAAGCGCGTCAGCGGTTCAGTCTATGCGCGACCGCCCAGCGGTCGACAAACCACAACACTGCGCCCTAAACTCTTACGCTACCTGAGTTTGCCGGTTCGGGACTCCTCCGTCCAGCCGGAATCGCCCAAAGGGTCGGAATCGAGGTTAAACGGTAACTGGGTGCAGTCTACGGGAGCCAGCCTGGGTGGTTGGCATGCCCCAGTTCCCAGAACGGCTCGATTCCGGTACAACGCCGCACTCCCAAGTGTAGCTCTCAGGCGGCTGGACGACGCCCCCGGCCCGTGCGTGTCGCCTCCCTGGAGATCCTCTCCACAGCCGCGAGACGGGCTGCCACTGAATCCAAACGGGACGTGTCGCTTCTCCGCCGAGGGGTCTCACCCAAATTTTACGCTTATTTCACTGAAGCGTCACGGCGCCGCGAGTCGAAGCATATGTAATGTGGCGGCGGGAGCAGTCCGCTCCGGGATTTTCCACAGACTGGAGCTTGACACGCCGCAGCGACAGAGATATTTACTTGTCAGTTTCAGCAGGACGGGTACAGGGGTGTTTGCGCAATTCCCGGACGGGGCTATTAAAATTTGACCTCACTGAGGGAAGGGGTGTTTGCGATGAATCGAACGATTCTTCGTTTCGTCGTGCTGACGATTTGCCTCACTGTCCTTTTCACCGCTCAAGTTCAAGCTCAAGCAACGCTCGGGGCAATCAACGGCACAGTCACGGATAAAACGGGGGCGATAGTGCAAGGCGCCGCGGTAAAAGTGCGCAACGTCGGCACGAACCTGGAGCAAACGATTACGACCAAAGGTGACGGCTCGTTCAGCGTCGTCGATCTTCCGATCGGAACTTATAGCGTCACGTTCTCCAAAGACGGATTCAAGACTGCCGTGTTCCCACAGATTCTCGTCCGCGGCGGACTCACAACGACCGTAAACGCATCTCTCGAAGTCGGACAGGTGACGGCCACGGTGACCGTTGAGGGCACGCCGTTGATGAATCAAACCGACACCACGAATGGATACACGCTAAGCAGCGACCTAGTCGAAAATATCCCGCTCGGGACTGGGAGTTTCACGCAGCTCGCGATCCTCTCTCCCGGCGTGAACGCGGACTTGCTGAGCGGCTCCGGAACCAACGAAGGATTCGGAAACCAGGCCATTTTTGCCAACGGCCAGCGCGACACGAGCAATAGCTTTACTTTCAATTCTGTGGATGCGAACAATCTTTTCAATGGCAAGTCCACGAGTTACGTGTCCACCAGCCGTTTTATCTTGAACACCGGCGAGTCATTCGGAGTCGGCGGGCAGGTAAACACAAATACGTCTGTTTACGACGCGATAGGTGAAGGTTTGCCTACACCACCTGTCGAAACGATCGACGAGTTGCATGTGACGACGTCAATGTACGACGCGTCACAAGGAGCGCATAGCGGAGCGCACATCGAACTGACCACGAAATCCGGAACGAACCAATTTCATGGGCAGGCATATGAATATCACGAGACAAACGGTTGGGATGCCACTCCGTTTTTCTTAAAGGCTCTTGGGCCTCCGATTGGAAGCTCGACCCCAGCGCTGAAGCGGAATGTGTTCGGCGGCAACGTCGGCGGCCCGATCCTCAAGAATAAGCTCTTTTTCTTCGGCGCCTACCAGGGACAGCGCGTTCACGACGCTCTAAACGGATCAATCGAGGACGTATTCACCCTTCAGGGCTTGACCGACACCAACCGAACAGATCCCGGCATGATTGCCGCTCTTACAAACGCGGTTTACGGTACGTCGCTTGGAGCGGGCGACATTGATCCCACGGCACTGGCGCTCTTTAATCTGAAAGCCCCGAATGGCCAGTTCCTCATTCCGTCGCAAAATGCGGCGCTAACCAATCAAGGGAACGCGATCATTCAGGGCCCAGCCGCGACTTTTACGGCGGATCAGGTGGTCGGGGACGTGGATTACAACATCTCCACTGCGGACCGACTCGCTGGGAAGTACTACTATCAACGCAACCCGTCGTTTAGTCCATTCGCCATCAGCGAAGCGCCTGGCTTTTCTCAGTCGCTCCAGGCGGGCAGCCAGGTCTTTTCGCTCAACAACACCACAGTGCTAACACCGAATATGACCTGGGTGCAGCGTATCGGATTCACCAGAGAAATTGCGAACGCCACAACTGAGAATGGACTGAAAGCCAGTTCGGTCACCGGCCTTGTTCTGCCGAATGAGAATTTTTTCCCAGGCATCGCGGTGTCCAATGCGGACGGGAGCGGAAACAGCGATCACGAGCTTAGGATCGGCCCGTCAACCAATTTTGCGAACGCCGGCGTTTTCCAAAATCAGTTTGAGATTGGGACGAATCTAAATTGGGTACACGGTAGGCACAGTTTTTCTTATGGCTTCTATGGGAATTACGGACAGCTGAATGTCATTAATCGCGAAAACGATATTGCGATCTTTGAATTCAACAACTTCCCGGGCTTCGTCACTGGAACTCTCGGTGCCCACAGAAATGGCGGCACGCTCATCAATGGAGAGACCAACCGCTATTTCCGGGCTAAACAAACCGGACTGTACGCGCAAGACGATATCAAACTTAAATCGAATCTTACTCTGGACGTCGGAGTCCGATGGGACTGGGACGGCCCTCTCTATGAGAAGAACGGAAACTTTACTAATTTCGAGCCAAAGGATTACAACTTCAACTTGGCCACCGACACGATTCAGAACTTCGGATTCGTCGTCGCAGGGAACAACAAAACTATCGGCACAAAAGGCGTGAACCCTTCGACGCTTACGGGACGCCAGTGGATGTTCGAGCCGCGTATTGGACTGGCTTGGAGCCCTCATTTCGTGAAAAATGTTGTGGTCCGCGCGGGATTCGGAATGTACGCAGACCGAGGCGAGTACTTTACAGAATTCTCCAACAGCGCCGGGTTAGGCATTAGCGGCCCGTTTGGAGTTACGACGCAGCCCCCCTTCTCGGTCCCATTGAGTGCGTCCTGCGTCTCTTCTGCCAAGTGTTTAGGCAATGCCCCATTTGGCACAGGGCCGCTTACCCCACCGCAGCTCACTCTGGCCAACATCGAGGCTCAGATTCCGAATCTAGCGGCGATGAGCGGGTGTAGCGAGCCTGTGACTCCATTGTGTGCGCCCTCGGGTTCTACTACGAGACCTTTCCTGTTTGCTGGGTACGATCCCCGAAATACGCTGCCCTACTCCGAGAACTGGAGCCTTGACGTTCAATGGCAGCCCTATAGCTCGCTTGTGCTTAGTTTGGGTTACGTTGGAAACCACGGCGTGCATGAGGTGATGCCTATTCCGTTCAATACTCCGGGTATCGCGACAGCCAGCAATCCAATCAATGGTCAAAACGTCTCTTATGGGATGCAGCCGCTCTTTGGAGGAGGTTGCGATGCCTTCAACGACATAACGCCAACGTGCGCTCCGTTGGTCAACGAACAGATCCAGACGCAGATTGGGAATTTCCCCTTCTCCGACGGGAACACCGCTCTGCGCGTGCCCTTCGTCGGCTATAACCCCAATTCGAACTTCTGGGAGGCCGAGGGAATCTCACATTACAACGCCCTGGAGTTCGGAGTGAATAAGCGTCTGAGCCACGGCCTGGAGGTTACCGGAGCGTATACGTGGTCTCATTCGCTCGACGAGCAGAGCGGCCTTGGTTTGTTCTTCAACGGAAACAATCCACTCGTTCCTCGATCTAGTTACGCGTCTTCGGACTTCGACCGTACGCACGTTCTGGACATCAGCTACGTCTATCAGCTTCCGAAAATCGCGAATGCCTCGCGCTTCCTCGATCTCGTGGCGAACGGATGGGGCATTAGCGGGATTACGGTGGCCGAGAGCGGACAACCATTCGTAATGTATGACTTTTCTGGCTCGATTGGGAATCTCTACTACAGCGGCGACGATTTCATTACTAACCCGATCATCCCTTTGGCTCCGGGAGTGACGCCCAAGCAGGCGCAACAGGGTACCACCGGGTACAAGACCGACCCCCAACATCCCTATGTCAATCCAGGTGACTTCACAATTCCGTTGGTCACACCGAGTGCGTCGAACGGCGTGCCCTGTAACGAACTAACAAGTTTTGGCACAGGGCCGTTTTGCGACAACGTCGAGAGTGGTTTTGGAAACACGGGCCGCAACACGTTTCGCGCTCCATTCCAAGTCCGCTTCGATTTTTCGGTGTCGAAAAACTTCAAGCTTACCGAGCGATTCAACTTAAAGTACGAGGCTGACTTCTTCAACGTCTTCAACCATCCCAGCTTTGACGCTCCGAACAACAACATAACCCTTGATCCTTGCTTCAATCCGGTGCCGTGTTATCAGAATCCGCCGGCGGCAAACCAGAGTGACGGCGTCATTCAGAACACGCTCGGCAGCCCAAGATTTATCCAGATGGCGTTGCACTTGACGTTCTAACTGCGGCGCTGGCCAGGCTCGACAAGCCGGGCAGGATCGCGAAAGCGGTCCTGCCCGCTTTCTTTAGTAGCGCCGGCGTCCCCGCCGGCATCTTACGACCGCGAGTGCCGGCAAGGTCTGCCGTTGTGCGCGGCGCGCAGCCTGAAATTCGCGGCACACGCGGTGCTGCGTTGTTCGAATTGAGTGTTACGTTTGGCGGGCTTAACGGAAAATTACTCTGCGTTCAGCGGGGTACGCAGCACGCCGATCACGAAATTCGCGAAATGCGAAGCCTCGTCGTCGAGTTGAATCCAGCGGACTACGCAATGCTTCTTCAAATAATCGGCGACCTTGGTTTCGCTGATCTCCAGATGCTCGGCTAGGCGCGATTTGAACGACGGGCCGCTGCTCTCGCGCCGGCCGCGGCCGCCCCGCGAAAGCTGGCCGAGGGCAATGCGCAGCGTCTTGCACGACTCGACGTAGTAGGACGTCACCAGATCCGAATCCGCGATCAGAAAAACGCCCGGCCCGGCGGGAGCTTCATCGGATTCATCCAGGCTGTGGAGCTGGCTGCCCAACAGTCGTCGCAAGAGTGATTCGAGATGCGCGAGCCGCGACGCGATTGCCGGATCTCCGCCTCGCCCGTGCGCTACGCGCTCCGAAGGCAGCATCGGCGCTTCCGATACCGGCTCAGGAACGCGCGACCGTGCAGCGAAACTCTCACGCGGGCTCGGAGCGCTCTCCGCGGGCGGATAATCGTCGCGAACAACTGGCGCTCGCGGCGGCGTGCGTGGCGGCCCTGGCATCCGTGAAGGTGTCGTCGTACGTGGCGGAGTTCGCTGCGATGTGGGCGAAGCTCCGCTCGCCGGCGCAAATCTTTCGGCCGGCAATGCCGGAGGGCCCGGCCCGCGCCTGCGCCCGCGTCCACCGCGCCGGCCGCGACGCCGGCGCTTCTTTCCAGCCTCAGTGGTTTCCGCGGGAGACTCCGCCGCGCCTTGAACTTCAGCAGCGCTTCCGGCTTCCTCAGATTCCTCGGAGTGGGCTTCTTCCCCGCCCGCCTCTTGTATCTCGCCGAAAACGGAAATCTGCGCCTCGCGTTCCTCGCCCCCATCGGCAGCGCCCGCGGCCGCATGCGTTTCCGCGTCGCCCGCATGCGCCTCGGGCGTCGGCGCTCCCAGCCGCGTCAGCGCTTCCTCGACGCGCCTCTTCCAATCCTGCCGGCGGAATCGCTGATGCGCGGTGGTGTACCAGTGAATGGCCTCGTCATTGTGCGCGGCGTGCTCCTCGACCGCAGCCAATTCGTACGCCACCATGGCGTCGCGAGTCTTGGCATACAGCTCGCCAAGTTTCGTCGCAGCCTCGGGTGTGTCCTTGACCTTGCGGATGCGGGCTTGTATCTGCCGCCAATTAGCCATGCCGCCGGATTGTATCAGTCCAGCCAGCCAATTAGCCAGCAAGCTCCGAGGTAGCGCCGGCGTCCCTGTTTACCCCGAGTCGCGAGGGGCCGGCATCTTACGAGCACGAACTGTGGCGAGGGCCGCGATTTTCCGCGCCGCTTAGAGTCACGTGATGAGATGGTTGGCCTGTGTAGGTCCGCGCGTGATTTCTTGCACGTGGTCGGAATCGTGCTCGCCGGATGCCGGCAGGGACGCCGGCGCTACCAACCCTCGCAATTTCACGCGCCGCACCAATCACAATCGTGCATCATGTGGTCGTGACCGCTGCTGATCGAACGCGCTGGATCCTGGAGCTAGCTCGCGCGCTCGGCTTCGATCTTTGCGGCGTAGCTCCGGCCGAGGCCTTCGAAGAATTGCGCCACCTGCCGGAATGGTTGGCGCGCGGCCATGCCGGTGAAATGAATTATCTCCACGATTCGCGCCGCAGCGATCCGGCCCGCGTTGTCGAGGGCGCCCGCAGCCTCATCGTCGTCGCGCTCAATTACCGCACGCCGCAGCCGTATTCGACCGAAGTTCCCGCCTCACGCGCCGACGAAACTCCGCGCGGCTGGATTTCGCGTTACGCCTGGGGCGACGACTATCACGATGTCTTGCAGCAGAAACTCGATGCGCTCGTCGCTGCCATGCACGATGAATTCCTAGACCCATTCGACGCCCGCGCCTATGTGGATACCGGACCGATCGTCGAGCGAGTCGCGGCGCATCACGCCGGACTCGGCTGGCTCGCTAAAAATACGATGCTCATCAATGAGGAGGTAGGTTCGTGGCTGTTCCTCGGCGTGATTATCACCACGCTCGAGCTGGAACCTACGGTTCGAGAGAACGAAGCGTTGCCCGCCGACTTATGCGGCCAATGCCGCCTTTGCATCGACGCCTGCCCCACGGATGCGATCACCGAGCCCTATTTGCTCGATGCTCGCCGCTGCATCTCGTATTTGACGATCGAACTTCGCGGCACAATTCCCGAAGAACTTCGGCCCGGGATGGGCCGCATGGTCTTCGGCTGCGATATCTGTCAGGACGTCTGTCCGTGGAATCGAAATGCTCCGGTCACGGCGCTCACCGAGTTCCTGCCGAGACGGCTCTCGACGATGCAAGCCGTCGCTGCACCTGAGAATCCAGAGGGCACAAGAACGGAAGACGAAACACTCTTTTCGCCGCCGCTTGAATCGCTCGCCTCGCTTAGCGAAGCCGACTTCCGCGAGATTTTCCGCGGCAGCCCCATCAAGCGCACGAAATGGCGCGGCCTAATCCGCAACGCCTGCGTAGCCCTGGGAAATTCGACGCTCGCGCACGGCTCACCGCACCACAAAAGAATCATCAACCTGCTGGAGAATCTCGCCGCATCGTCCGACGCACTTATCGCTGAACACGCCGACTGGGCGCTCTCTCGCCTTCGGGAGCGCAATGCGTCAGAGCGAATATAAGAATTAAGATGATTTGTCAGGGCACGACTTCAGTCGTGCCGAAACTGCAGCAAAGCCATCCCGGCTTTAGCCGCTGAGGTTTTGTTCTTCAGCCCTCTCATGCAGGTTCTTAATCCCTGCCGTAAAGTCCGCGGCTCGACCGGGCTTTGGCCCCTGAAGCCTCTCGAACTACACGAGTCGGCAGGAATGAGCTATCCTCACTTCATGCAATCAACGGTTCTGCATGTGTTACTCCACGCGCTACAGCAGCCGCACATCAGCTTTCCGACGAGCGGCACGGCGACCGAAGAAATCGTTCTCCGCTGGCTTCACATCGTCTCCGGGATCATCTGGATCGGCCTGCTCTACTTTTTCAATCTTGTCGGCGTGCCGTTGATGGGCTCGCTCGATCCGGCCGTGCGCACCAAGATTTACGCGCCGCTGATGTCGCGCGCGATGTCGTGGTTTCGCTGGTCGGCGATGGTCACGGTGCTCGTCGGCCTGCGGTATTTCACCATTGTCCTGAAAGCGGATGCCGTGAATGCGGGTAAGCCTTCGCTGCTGTGGACCTGGTTCGGAGAGTGGCTCGGAATTTGGCTGGTGGCCTACGCGATCATTTACGCACTGCAGATGCCGTGGGGAGGCGCGATCAATCAACGCGCGTTGCGTGGCGCGCTGATCGCGCTCGTGGTGATCGCTGCATCCTTCGTCGCGCTCTTCGTCAACGGCGGGCAGTTCTCCTCAAACAGCCATCTCTCGATCAGCATCGGCGGCGGGCTGGGCCTGGTGATGTTGATGAACGCGTGGGGGATTGTCTGGCGCGCGCAAAAGCGGCTCATTCAGTGGAATCGCGCCGCCGCTGAAAACGGCACTCCTATGCCGCCAGAAGCCGAGCGCCTGCGTCAGTGGTCGCTCTTCGCCGCAAGAGTAGCCTTCTGGCTCTCGTTCCCCATGATCTTTTTTATGGGCGCTGCCGATCACTATCCATTCCTAAGCAGCATTACCGACTAGCGCAGAGCAAATTCTTCGCCTTTTGTAGCGCCGGCCTTTCAGGCCGGCATCTTTTGCCCAAGCTGCAACTCGTCGCACTTTCACGATCGCCAGTGCAACGTCACCGGCCCATCCATCGGATGCACCATAGGCGCACCAGTCCGCCGAGATTCAAGATAAGCCGCCTTCAATGCGAAATACCATTTCGCCGGCCGGTCGGCATCGTCAATCAGCATCAATTTCGGCCGATGCTTCAAACCGATCGATTGCTTCGCCATCGTCTCCGTATCCTGGCAAATAAATCGCGGCCCGAAGACGCGTAATCCCGCGCCCATCAGCGTTCCCCACGGCGTCACATTCCACGCCGCGCAAAAATCCAGCCGGCAGAGATCGCGGCGCACGGGCGTCACCGTCGCGCGGCTTGAAAACCACGCGCGGCCGCAGCGCGTCTGCTCGAAGCGGATATTCGGCAATACGAAATCGATCGTCGTCGTCACCGGCGCGCCATAAAGCGCATTCAGCAATTTGTATGGCGCGCTATTCGATGACGGCGTGTGCGTGCTCATCCGAAAGCCATTCGGAATCGGTTCGAACGCTTTCTGCTTCTCGTGAATGCTGCGCCGGCTGCGCCACCACCAGGCTTGGTGAACGAACGGGCCGTGCGCCGGATCCATCAGCCCGATGATGCCGTGGTCCACGCTCACCGGCATCTCGGCCGAAAGATGCGCGATGTGATAGTGCTCGCTGAATTTCGGCAGTTCGGGCGCTGGAGGCACTGCATCAGCCGCTGTCGCGCGTCCATCGGCTTCAGGCACGAACACCCAGACGTAGCCATCACGCTCTTCGCAGGGAAACGCGTCCGCAAAAATCCGATCGCACTTCAGCTTTGAATCGGCCGTCAGCGAAGGGATGATGGTGCACTGGCCGGTGTGCACGTCGAACTGCCAGCCGTGATAGCTGCACTCGACATTCCCCGCCTCGAGCCGTCCGAATGAAAGCGGCATGCCGCGGTGCGGGCAGGCATCGCGCATCGCAAACGGCCGCCCCGCGCGATCGCGTCCCAGCACCAGCGGAATTTCGAGCAGCAGCGCCGTCGCCATTCTGTTCCGGCCCACCTGCGCGCTGCGCGCCGCCGCATACCAGAAGCCGAAAAGCATGCCTGCATCATCGCGCGCGCCCGAAGCCAGTTGCGTTGCCGTTTCGCTCATAATCGCGGACGTATCGTAATACACGCCCCGAGCCACAGCAACGCGGCGCGATTGAAGAAAATACCCCCCCTATTTCTCTATAGTTAGGCCTCCGCTAAAAGCGAGGTCTAATCGCCAACGAAAACGTGCAGAAATCCCCGTAACCCATTGAAAACAAACGGCACGCCGCGTTTCTAATCGCCAAAAAACCCCATTTTTCAAAACACGCCCTCCGCATCCCGCAAAGTGCTGAATTTGGGCTCCTCCTCGCCCTCGCGGCATGGAGAATTTGACTCGCTTACGCTTTGCGCCTATTCTTTATCCAGGCCGTCAGCAATGACCACCGCATTCTATTAGCCGAAACCCTCGCGCCGCGCAGACGGCGTCTGCATCACTCGAGCAGTTTTCCCATTTTCTATTCTCCCATTTCCATTTTCCGAAGTCCCTGAGGCACGGCCATGTCAAAAGACAAGCTTTACGACAAGCTGATCCAAATTGAATCGAAGTACGAGGATCTGACGCAACAGCTCTCTTCGCCCGAAGTCCTCGGCGATTCGGCTCGTTACCAGAAGCTTGCCAAAACGCACGCGGAGCTTTCTGCCGTCGTCACCAAATATCGCGAATGGAAAGAAATCGAGAAGGGTCTCGCCGGCGTCAAGCAACTGCTCGCGGAAACCGATGACGCCGAAATGAAGCAAATGGGGCACGACGAGCAGCGCCTTCTCGAGGAACGTCTCGGCAACACCGAGCGCGAACTCAAGCTTCTCCTTCTGCCGCGCGATCCGAACGATGAGAAGAACGTCATCGTCGAAATCCGCGCAGGCACCGGAGGCGATGAAGCCTCGCTCTTCGCCGGCGAACTCTTCCGCATGTACTCGCGCTATGCGGAAACGCAGGGCTGGCGCGTCGAAGTTCTCGAAAGCTCGGCCTCTTCCATCGGCGGCGTAAAAGAAATCGTCGCTGCGATTCAGGGCAATAAGGTTTATTCCAAGCTGAAATATGAAAGCGGCGTTCATCGCGTACAGCGCGTCCCGGCGACAGAGCAGCAAGGCCGCATCCATACGTCCGCCGCGACGGTTGCGGTCCTTCCCGAAGCCGACGAAATCGACATCAAGATTGAAGCCAAAGATCTGCGCATTGATACGTTCTGCTCCTCCGGCCCAGGCGGCCAATCCGTGAACACCACTTATTCCGCCGTGCGCATCACGCACATTCCGTCGGGCCTGGTCGTCTCGCAGCAGGATGAAAAATCGCAAATCAAAAATCGCGCGAAAGCAATGCGCGTCCTTCGCGCCCGCCTCTACGAGCAAGAGCAAGAAAAGCAGCACGCGCTAATCGCCGCCGAACGCCGCGGCCAAATCAAGACTGGCGACCGCTCCGAGAAAATCCGCACCTACAATTTCCCGCAGAATCGCGTCAGCGATCACCGCATCGGCCTGACGCTTCACCAGCTTGATCAAGTGATGGAGGGCAAGCTCGCTCCAATCGTAGATGCCCTCGTCACGCATTACGAATCGGAACGCCTGAACGAAGAACTCGGCGGCGACGCCTGAGCAATTCTCGGCATTGATATGATGGGTTCAATCGTGGCAGCAACGAATGTTCGCGGAGCTTTGAGGGAAGCGATGGCGCGATTGGAGTCTGCCGGCGTCCCATCGCACGCGCTCGCCGCCGAATTGCTGTTGATGCACGCGCTCAACCGCGATCGCACCTGGCTCTATTCGCATCCCGAGGATGAAATCCCCGCCGTCGCTCTGGGTGAATTCCACGCTCTGATCGCCCAACGCGCAAACGGCATTCCCACGCAATATCTAACCGGCAAGCAGGAATTCTGGGGCCTCGATTTCGAAGTCACGCCCGCGGTCCTGATTCCCCGCCCCGAAACGGAACACGTGATCGAAGTAACTCTCGATCGCCTCGGCGCCGCCCGCAAGAATGCGCGGCTTCAAATCGCCGACATCGGCACAGGCTCCGGCTGCATCGCCGTAGCTCTGGCCCGCGAACTGCCCCACGCCGAAATCATCGCGACAGACATTTCCGCGGCCGCGCTCGAAGTAGCGCGGCGCAATGCCGCCCGCCATAACGTCGCCGATCGCATCCAATTTGTTGAGGGCGACCTTTTCGGAGCGTTTCGCTGCGAAAACACTCAATCGACGCGGCCCATAGCACACTTCCGCGAGCTAGCCTCGCCGGAGAAAGACGCCGGCTGGCAGCCGGCGCTACGAAACGAAATGCTGCGCTTCGACGTTATCGTCAGCAACCCGCCTTACATCCCACTCGGCGAAGCTGCCCAACTCCAGCGCGAAGTCCGCGCTCACGAACCACCCACCGCCTTATTCGCCGACGAAGACGGCCTCGCGATCTACGCCCCGCTGATCCGCGAAGCCTCGAATTTCTTAGAGCCCGGCGGGTTGCTAGTCGTCGAGCTGGGCCACGATTCGCTAGCAGGCGTGCAGCAACGGATTTCCGAAAGCCGGGCCTGGACCGACGTCGAAGTCACCAGAGATCTAGCCCAGATCCCTCGCGTAATTTCGGTGAGGCTCTTGTAGCGGGGGTCTTCAGACCCTCCCGCCCTTCGGCCCGGCCGCCGTAATAGACTTCGGGAAAATCCTGAGCTAGCATCACGGTGATGCGCTGGAAAATTATGAGTTCGCTTCTATTAGTCCTCGTGGTCGTGACGGCCGCACCGGCCCAAGTCCGTGTAACCGTCCCTGCGAAGAAATTCCCGAGGAACCAAAAGATCGCTGCGAAAGTCAGCGACGAAACCGGTCAACCCATCACCGTTTGCGTCGCATCTGGACAGATTTCAACAACGAAGCAAGTCGTGGTGAGCACGCCGATACCATTCGAAATTGAAGAAAAAATACGAGAGAGATGGAAAGCGGCGATGGTCAGCCCGGAATCCGGCGGCGAACGTCATGCCGTGATTTTGGATTCGAACAAGTCCCTGGAATTTCCGTTTTGGCCGCCGTCCGCGGGTAACTTCCGGCTGCGCATGAAATATTGGGAAGGCGCGCATCCGGATTTGAATTGCGAGCACCCGCCGAGCGGCGCCCGCGAAACCAAGGCCGCGGTATTCGAAGTCCCTGTGAAGCTCGACTGAATGACTGCCGCGCGACGCCCCTTCGAAATGGACCTCGATTGAGGATTCTGCATCGAGGCCCCGGCCGGATACGATATCGAAATCATTGCGTAGTACATTCTTGTTTTTGAGGCGCCATGCCGAAACTAGCCCGCTTTCGCGCCAAGCATTCTTCGACCACGCCGCCAGGCGCCGCTCCCGAATTCACCTCGACCTCAGCCAGCGCGCTTACGCCGATCCTGCACATCGACATGGACGCGTTCTTCGTCTCGGTCGAATTGCTCTCGCGCCCCGAACTCCGCGGTCTGCCCGTCATCGTCGGCGGGCAGAAAGATCAACGTGGCGTGGTCACTTCGGCGAGCTACGAGGCGCGAAAATTCGGAGTGCATTCCGCCATGCCGCTGCGCACCGCCGGACGCCTCTGCCCGCACGGCGTCTTCCTCGATAATCGCCACGATCTCTATTCGCAATGGAGCGACCGCATCGCCGCCATCCTCGCGCGCCACGCACCGCGCGTCGAAATGGCCTCTGTGGACGAAGCCTACCTCGATTTCACCGGCACCGAGCGCCTGCACGGGCCGCCGCTCGTCGCCGCCGATAATCTCCTGCGCGAAATTCGCGAAACCACCGGCCTTCCCTGCTCCGCTGGACTCGCCTCCACGCGTCTCGTAGCAAAAGTCGCATCGGAGCAAGCCAAGCCGCAAGGACTCGTCTGGGTGCCCGCAGGCATCGAAGCCGAATTCCTCGCCCCGCTCGACGTACGCAAAATTTCCGGCATCGGCCGTGTCACCGAAGCCGCACTCAACGCGCTCGGCATCCGCACCGTCGGCCAACTAGCCGCCATCCCGCTCGAAAAACTCGAAGACGGGTTCGGCCGCTGGGGCACGGCCCTCTATCGAAAAGCGCTCGGCCAGGATTCCTTCGAGTTTTTCCTCGACGCGGAAGCAAAATCCATTTCGCACAACGAAACGTTCGGCACCGACACCAACGAGCGCGCGCATCTCGAATCCACGCTCAGCTATCTCGCGCAAAAAGCCGCCAAGCGCCTGCGCGATTCCGGCCTCTACGCCCGCACCATCAGCCTCACGATTCGTTACGCCGATTTCCGCACCGTCACCCGCAGCAAAACCCTTGCCGAGCCGACCGATTTAGATGGCACGATCACCGCCACCGCGAAAACTCTTTTCACGCGGAACTGGGACGGCCGCGTGAAACTCCGCCTCATCGGCGTCTCGCTAGAATCCCTCTCTGGCGCGACAACGCAACTCGCACTGCTCGACGCCGACCAAAAAGCAAAACTCGAACGCCTGGCCCGCGCCGCCGACAAACTGCGCGACCGCTTCGGCTTCACAAAAATCCAACTAGGCGGCTCGCTAACCGGCCCGGACAAGCATTAGCCCATACTTGTAAGTCTCCGCTCCCCTCAGCGCCCTCAGTGTCTCTGCGGTGCACACTCCGCACGCCACTGTCCTATAATCTTCCGCGATGGCCTCGTCCGAGTCCTCACCGAACAAAGGAGTGGGCGCCCGCGCCAGCGGCGCGGTCCATGACGTCTCCGATTTCTGGACGCGCATCACCAACGGCCTCGCACTTCATCAGCTCTGGGGCCAGTTCAAGAGCGACGCCAGCGAAAGCTACGGCCTCTATTCCCGCGACGTGGACTGGGGCGCGATCCCGCAGAAGAAAGGCATCAAACGCTTCTTCCGCTCCGCCTGGGCGCTCTTCCAAGTGATGTTGATGAAGCTCTCGCCCGCGCGGCGACTTCTG
Organism: uncultured Acidobacteriota bacterium; assembly: GCA_963812645.1. GTDB lineage: Bacteria > Acidobacteriota > Terriglobia > Acidiferrales > UBA7541 > Palsa-147. The sequence continues at coordinate 234,586 of CAWEVU010000004.1, read as the reverse complement.
TTTCTGCTCGCTGCCGGTTTATTTTTCTTTCCCGTGATCGCAATTTTTCTGCCGCACATGAAACCCGAGGATGCCGGCGACTTCTACGAATTCTCCGCCATCGCTCTCTTCATCTTGCTCGCGCTGGAACTCGCGGATCGAGTGATCATGAAGCGCGATCTAGAAATCGCGCGCGAGATTCAGCAATGGCTCGTTCCCAACGCGCCGCCCACGCTCCCCGGCGTGGACATCGCCTTCGCTACGCGCCCCGCCAACACCGTCGCCGGCGATTACTACGACGCCTTCGAGCGCCCTCCCGCTCCGGGCAGCACCGAGCCCGGCCCGCTTCTACTCGTCGTCGCCGACGTTGCCGGCAAAAGCGTTCCCGCCGCATTGCTCATGGCCACATTTCAAGCCAGCCTCGACACCCTCGCCGCAATGCCGGGCCCGCTCGATGAACTCGTTCGCGCTCTCAATCGTTATTCCTGCGCGCATAGTCTCGGAGGCCTGCGCTTCACTACCGCCTTTTTCGCCGAACTCAGCGCGTCGCGCCGCTCGCTCACCTACGTCGGTGCCGGTCACAACGCGCCCGTCCTCCGCCGCGCCGATGGCCGCATCGAACGACTCACCGAAGGCGGCCCGCCGCTCGGCATTCCGCCGCAAGATGTGTCCGCCAGTTATGCCTGCACGGATATCGCGGTCGCACCGGGCGATGTGCTTGTAATTTTCACCGACGGCGTCGTCGAAGCGTTAGATCAAAAGGAAATCGAATACGGCGAAGCGCGCATGATTGCCTGCATTCAATCCGTGGGCCAATCCGACGCCGCCTCAATCCTCCATCAATTAATGAGCGACGTGGATCGCTTCGTAGGCCAAACGCGCCAGCACGACGATGTCACCTGCCTGGTGTTGAAATTAACGTAGGGGGGCGGGTTCAGCACGCCCCCAGTGTGGCTCTGGGTTTTGAATTTGGAATTTGCGTCTTGGATTTTGATTCGGCCGGAAAAACTCAACGCTAATCCGGGCCTCCGCCCAGGCGGACCGGCCCCTACAACCGCGGATTGATGAAGACCAACTCCCCATCCTCCACAAGCATTCCTTCGACGGACGGCTTCGCGCGATCGTACTGAAACACGCAAGGCTGGTAATGCGCCAAATCCCACTGCATCTTGTGAAACAACTGGATCAGACCGCCTTCCATCCGCGGGCTGTGCGTCCCGATGTAGAGCGATTTCACGTGCGCGCTCAAATAGGCGTGGCAACTAAACGCCACATCCAGCTCCGCTCCCTGAATATCCCAATGCATGTAATCAATCTTGTCGAGCGGCCTGCAAATCGTCTCAAGCGTAAGCCCGGTGACTGTCCGGTGCGGAATCGCCATGCCGCGATAATCCGTCTCTTTGATTTCCGCGGTCGCCGCGGCGCCATGATCCCGGCTCGCATCGATCACCGGAAAATACAATTGCGTACTCTCCGGCCATACCGCCGCGCAAATCGTGCGGCAAACAATCTCCGGCCGCGCTGCGTCCGAATATTTCCCGAGATTGTGGGTCAGATGCTGGCGCATCAATTCAAACCGGCAGGGATCCGCCTCCACACCCACAAGCTCGATCCTGCGGAATCCCAATCGCGCGCAGACCACTCCCACCGCGGTGATCCACGGCCCCCAGCCGGCGCCAATCTCAACGGCTGTAATCTCACCTGCATCGCGCCGCCGCTCGACGGCTTGCAGCAACGCAATGTATTCATGTGCGCCGCCATGCAAACTGTCGCTGGGAATCGGCACCTCCGCAAAAACGCATCCGCGCTTCGGTTTTGCATCCGGAAAAACTTCCAGGCTGGTCTCGACGCCAATGAAATTCGTGAAATACCCCGGAGCCTCCGGCAGTTCGGCCGCGGGCACACGAAACCGCTCGAGCATTTCTTGATCTGTCTCGCAGATATCCGTCGCAGTCACGAAAGCACGCCCGCCAATTCCTATCCATACGTTCTATCGTCCCCGCATCAATTCACTTTAGAAAATTGCGCCGGTCAGCCCACCGCGCTCTGAGCGCGATCGACTCCGTTCTTCAAGTAGCGCATCGGCGTGGTCCCTAGCTGTTTGCGGAACATCGAAATGAACGCGCTCGTGCTGTTGTAACCCGCATCGAGAGCGGCCGCGGTGACTTTTTCTCCCGAAGCAAGCGCCTGCATGGCATGAAGCAATCGCAATTGCTGGCGCCACTTGGCGAAAGTCATTTCCGTTTCTTCGAGAAAGAGGCGCTGGATCGTTCTTTTGCTCGCGCCGCAGTCCTTGCATAGCTTTTCGAGTGTGGTCTGCTCCCCGGGATTCGCAGACAGGGCCTTCGCCACTCTCATCGCCCGCGAGTCAGCGGGATGCGGCAACTGCAACGGTATGGAGTCAACGGCGCTTAATTGATCCACGATGATTTCGACGATGCGCCTCTCCGTCGAAACTTTCTTATTCAATCTCTGAAACTTGCAGGCATGAAGAATCAGCTCCTTCATCAGCGGCGAGACATTCATCACCAGGCATTTCCCGCCAAGCGCCCGGCAAAGCCGCGGCAGAAAATAGAGAGTGCGCATCGAAACCTGGCCCGACATGGCCACCGAGTGCGGCGTATTCGCCGGAATCCACACGGCGCGCAGCGGCGGCACAACCCACACGCCCTGCTTCGTCCGCAGCGTCATCACTCCTCTCGACGCGAACAGCAATTGATCTTCCGGATGCGAATGTTCCGGGATGACGTGGCCATCTTTCAGGTCGGCGGAAACGCTGGCAATCTCGGCGAGCGGCCGGCCATTTCGGCCCAGAAGGATGCTATGGCACTTTTGCGACATTTCTTGTCACAATAGCGGGAGAAAATAGACCCCGCAAGTGTTATTCCAGAGCGCCAGAAACACCGTCAAGGAGGCTCCGATGCTCGCTTCTGCAAAACTGACCGGCTTCATTCCCTCGAAGGATTACGACAAAGCGCGCGCGTTTTACGTGGACAAGCTCGGCTTCGAGTTCGTCAGCCTCGACCAGTTCGCGTTGGTGCTCAGCCTCGGCGGCCACAAGTTCCGCGTCTCGAAAGTCCCCAATTTCACCCCGCTGCAAGGCACCATTCTCGGCTGGGAAGTCGCAGAGATCGAGCCCGTCGTCCGCTGGCTCGCAGAGCGCGGCGTAGCCACCGAAAAATATCCCTTCGTCCAGGACAAGGAACTCGGCATCTGGACCACTCCCAACGGCGACCAGGTAGCATGGTTCAAAGATCCCGACGGCAACATTCTCTCGGTAGCTCGACATCCGGGACGTGTGTAGCGCTGGGCTTTCAGCCCAGCAGCCTTTTGACACGAAGCGGCAATCGCCTCAACTAGCACGCCGCCGCAAATTCCCGCATAATCGGCGCATGAACGCGCGCGAACTTGCCGACAAAATAGCTCGCACGCTGCGCGATGCTGGCCATCAGGCCTACTTCGTCGGCGGCTGCGTGCGCGATTTGGAATTGGGGCGCGAGCCGGCTGATTACGATATTTCCACCGATGCGCGCCCAGAGCGCGTTCAGGAGCTTTTCCCCGATTCGCTGGCCATCGGCGCGCAATTCGGAGTCATCCTTGTCAGTGAAGACGGCGCCGAAGTCGAAGTCGCCACTTTCCGCTCCGACATCGGCTATTCCGATGGCCGCCATCCCGATCGCGTCGTTTATACCAACTCCGCGAAAGAGGACGTCCTACGCCGCGATTTCACCATCAACGGCCTGCTTCTCGATCCGCGCACAAACGAAGTGCTCGATTACGTCAACGGCCGTGCCGATCTTCGCGCGCGCATCATCCGCGCCATCGGCGAGCCCGAGCGACGCTTCCGCGAAGACAAGCTGCGACTGGTCCGCGCCGTCCGCTTCGCCGCGCGCTTCAATTTCGCCATCGAGCCTGAAACTGCGGCAGCCATTCGCGCTCTCGCGCCGGAAATTCTGGTCGTCTCCGCAGAGCGCCTGCGCGATGAACTCACCAAAATTCTCACCGAAGGCGCCGCCCGGCGCGGATTCGAATTGCTCGACGAACTTGGCCTCCTCCCGCACGTTCTGCCTGAAATCGCGCGGATGAAGGGCGTCGCGCAACCGCCGCAATTTCATCCCGAAGGCGACGTCTGGATTCACACGCTGCTCATGCTCGAAATGCTCCGCGCCGGCGCCTCGCCCACTCTCGCCTGGGGCACGCTCCTACACGATGTCGGCAAGCCGCCGACTTTCGCCCCGCCAACCGGCCCCGAAGGCCGCATCCGCTTCGACGGCCACGTCGAAGTCGGCACCAAGATGGCCGAAGAAATCTGCCGACGCTTCCGATTCTCGAATGACGAGACCGAGCAAATCTCGCTCCTTGTTGCCAATCACCTGCGCTTCAAAGATGTCCCACAAATGCGCCAATCCACGCTGAAGCGCTTTCTCCGTCTCCCGCGTTTCGAGGAACACCTCGAGCTGCATCGCCTCGATTGCCTCTCCAGCCACCGCAATCTCGAGAACTACGAATTCGTCCAGCGCTTCCTGGCTGAAACGCCGCCCGCCGAAGTCCGCCCGGCCCGCCTGATCAGCGGCGACGACCTCATCGGTCTCGGTCTAAAGCCCGGCCCAGACTTCAAAGAAATCCTCCGAAATGTCGAAGACGCCCAACTCGAAGGCCGCATCAGATCGAGGGACGAGGCCCTGGCCCTGGCCCGCCAGGCATTGGCAGATAAATCCAGGCCAGCGACGAACTAGTCACGGCCTCCACCTTAATCTGACTCATGGTTAACGAACAAAAGAAATATTGTAAGTGCCTAATTTACAAAGCATTACAGCATTTACACGCGGACTTTAGTGTGATACACTCACTTCGCTTTATAGTGGCAATGAACCCGCTGACACCTTTTGCCTTGGATTGCATCTAATCCTTCGTACGCCGATGTGTAATAGTGATTCCTAAGGGGGACCCAGTGGCTCCTAACCCGAAATCTGGCACGCAAGATTTACCGATTCTCCCCGTGCGCGACACCGTTTTGTTCCCCGGCGCCGTCATGCCGCTAACGGTCGGACGCGAAAGCTCGCTCGCCCTCCTAGATTCTCTCGAGGGCAACGATAAGATTCTGGGCGTAGTCGCGCAACTCGATCCGCGCACCGAAGACCCCTCCGGCACCGACCTGCACAGCGTCGGCACCGCCGCCAAAGTTCACAAGATGGTGCGCATGCCCAACGGCAATGTGGTCGCCTTCCTCGAAGGCCTGCACCGCATCCGCATCACCGAAATTCTAGGCCTCAAGCCCTTTCTCCGCGCCCAAGTCGAGCCTCAGCCCGATCTCGACACCGAGCGTGACTCCGGCATCACCGCCCTCGAGCGCAACGCACAGGAACTTTTCCGCGACGTAGTCACTCGCTCGCCGCAACTTTCCGATGATCTCCAAAGCGCGATCAATACGATCGAATCTCCCTCGCGCCTCACTGATTTTATCGCCGGCACGCTTCCTTCGCTCACCACCATGCTGCGCCAGGAGCTGCTCGAAACCGCCAGCGTCCGCACGCGTCTGGAAATCCTGGTCCGCGAACTCGCCAAGGAGCGCGAAGTCCTCGATCTGCGCAATCGCATTCAGGAGCAGGTGCAGGAGCAGGTCAATCAAGGCCAAAAGGAATTCCTGCTGCGCGAGCAGATGAAGGCGATTCAAAAGGAACTCGGCGACTCCGACGACACGCAAGCCGAAGTCGACGAGCTGCGCAAGAAGATCGAAGAGTCCGGCATGTCCGCCGAGGCCAAGAAGGAATGTGAGCGCGAACTGAAGCGCCTTGCGCGCATGACTCCGGCCTCAGCCGAATACATGGTCGCGCGCACCTATCTCGAATGGATGACGTCGCTGCCGTGGAACAAGACTTCCGGCACCGACGACATCGACATCGCCAAAGCGCAAACCATTCTCGACGAAGATCACTACGATCTCGAAAAAGTAAAAGAGCGCATTCTCGATTATCTCGCGGTGAAAAAGCTGCAGCCCGGAATGAAGGGCCCGATTCTCTGCTTCCTCGGCCCTCCAGGAGTGGGCAAAACTTCGCTCGGCAAGTCCATCGCCCGCGCCATGGGACGCAAATTCGTCCGCGTCTCGCTCGGCGGCATGCACGATGAAGCCGAAATCCGCGGCCATCGCCGCACTTACATCGGCGCGCTCCCCGGCCAGATCATTCAGCACATTCGCCGCGCCGAAACGATGGACCCGGTCCTCATGCTCGACGAAGTCGACAAGCTCGGCCGCGATTTCCGCGGCGATCCGGCAGCGGCGTTGATGGAAGTGCTCGATCCCGAGCAGAACGCCAATTTCCGCGATCACTATCTCGATGTAGCATTCGATCTCTCGAAGGTCATCTTCATCGCCACGGCCAACTGGATGGATCCCATCCCCGAGCCGCTGCGCGATCGCATGGAGATCCTCGAGCTCCCCGGCTACACGGAGGACGAAAAAATTCACATCGCCAAGCGCTTCCTGATTCCGCGCCAGACCTCGGAGCACGGCATCAAGCTCGGCGAGCAAATCGAATTCACCGACGAAGCGCTGCACGAAATCATTCACAGCTACACGCGCGAAGCCGGCGTCCGCAATCTTGAGCGCGAGATCGCCAATCTCGTCCGCAAGCAAGCGCGGCGCATGGCCGAAGGCAATATGGCCAAGCACGTCGTCACGCCCGATGTCGTCCACGAAACGCTCGGCGTGCCGAAAGTCCGCCTCGAAAAAGAAGTCGAGGAGCGCGTCAAGGAGCCCGGTGTCTCCGTCGGCCTCGTCTGGACGCCCGCCGGCGGCGACATCGTCTTCATCGAAGCCTCCGCGATGCGCGGCGGCAAACAATTCACCATGACCGGCCATCTCGGCGAGGTGATGCAGGAATCCATGCGCGCCGCGTTGACCTGGGTCCGCGCTCACGCCGAAGAATTCGGAATCGATCCCGACTTCTTCCGCAAGCAGGACCTGCACGTGCACGTCCCGTCGGGCGCGATCCCGAAGGACGGCCCGTCGGCCGGCGTAGCAATGGTCACCGCGCTGGTCAGCTTGCTCAGCGGCCGGCCGGTTCGCCCGCGCGTAGCCATGACCGGCGAAATCTCGCTCTCCGGCGTAGTCCTCCCGGTCGGCGGCATCAAGGAAAAGGTGCTGGGCGCAAAGCGCGCAGGCATCCGCGAGGTAATTCTGCCGAGCGAGAACGAGCCCAACGTAAAGGAAGATCTACCGCCCGAGCTAACCGAGGGCCTGAAGATCCACTTCGTAAGAACAGCGGATCAAGCTCTAGAGCTAGCCCTGGGCAAACTAGAAAAGCCGCTAAGGCCAGTAAGCGGCGGCGGCCGCCGGGGCGAAGATCGCCCAACAACAGTCCCCGTCCACTAATCGCTACGAACAGTAGGGGAGGGTCTAAAGACCCTCCCGCTTTTCGGCCCCGCCCAACAAACCAAGGCCCGTCCACTCGACGGGCCTTTTTTTCTCCCGCCAGTCGAATCCGCGGCACCTTTCAATGCTCCGTGGTCCGAGCCCACGTCTGCAAGGTCTCGATGCTCTTGCGATTGGAACTTTTACTCGCTTAGTTAATTCTCGCGGTATTCTTCTTGGTCTACGATGTGCCGCCAAGACGGTCCGGAATTTTCGTCTATGAAACTCTGGACTTCGTGGGGCAGTCTCAAGGTAATTTCTTACAGATGCGATACACGCCGAGACAAATCGCGGTGCGCGGCCGGGAAGCGGCGGGGCTATTGGTAGCCTCGCTCGATCGCGAGGCGTATGTTGTGCGCTTTCTGCGGGCCTATGCGAACGATCACAACCGCCCGGCGATTATCACTCAGCCGATTCTGCATCGCGAATTGATGGGCACGGTGCGGCGCGAGGCGCTGCTGGCCATGGCGACGCACGTGGACGAGCTGGCGCCGCGTTTCTTGGGCTTGGGCGAGGATGCCTCCCGCGTGGCGTCTGGGCGACGTTCCTCGGCGCGGACAAAGGCGCGCGGCAAATCGTCGAAGGAAAAAAAGAGCCGAGCCGGGGCGAAACACTCCACCCTTCCGAGACGCGGCACCGAGATCGCGCGCCAGAGCGCGGCCGAAGCGGCCGCACTCAATCTCTTTCGCGAAGAATTCTTTGCCGCATTGGGGCAAGCGCTGCGCTGGACGCAGTCGGACTTCGAGGAATTTGCGCGCGACTACGATCTCTATGAAGCGGCCGGCGCGCATGCCGACGATTCAGCGCGCGGTGCCAGGGGAGCCGCGAGCGGCCCATTCGTCGACCGCTGCGGCCTGCTCATCGATCCCTCGATGCTCGAGCAAGCCCGCCGCGCCGCAGGAAAATTCGAGACGCAATTGCGCGCCGCGACGTTGCAAGCCCTAAAGCGCATCTTCGCAGCACGAAGAGAGAACTAAATTACCGCGGGTTTACCCTGAACGTAGCGAAGGGCGTCCCTGCTCCGCAACTACGGCCGCGCTTCTAGCACGATATTAAACGGCGTCTGCGTAGCCCGCCGCACCCGCGTGAACCCCGCATCCTTCAACACCTTCGTCAGCCGCGCTTCCCCAGCCTGCGCCCCCAACGCCAAGCCCACTTCCTGCGAAAGCGATGCAGGCGTGCACAGCGTAGTCGATGCCGAGTAATAAACGCGGCCAACGGGATTGAGATTATCCTCCAGCCGGTCATTCGCAAACGGCTCGACGATCATCCAAGTGCCGTCGGGCGCGAGCGACTTCAGCGCATGGCGCGCCGCGCCTTCAGGATCGCCCATATCGTGCAGGCAATCGAAGAACGCGATGAAATCGTAGCCGCTCCCGGGAAAATTCTTCGCCATGGAAACTTCGAATGTGACGCGATCACTCACCCCCGCGCGCTTGGCGGCTTCGCGAGCCAGCTCAATCGAGCGATCGTGATAATCAAACCCCACGAAAGTTGATTTCGGATAAGCCTGAGCCATCAGAATTGCCGAAGTTCCCAAGCCGCAGCCGACATCGGCCACTTTCGCCCCCGCCTTCAATTTCGCCTCGACGCCGTCCAGCGCCGGTATCCACTGGCTCACCAGATGCGCCCGGTAATTCGGCCGGAAGAATTTCTCCGTGCCGTGAAAAAGCTCGTGATCGTGTTCGTGCCATCCGACGCCTTTGCCGGTGCGGAATCCTTCTTCAATTTTCGGCACGTCCTTCATCACCGACGAGACAATGAAGAAAAATCCCGGCAAATAAACCGGGCTGTCCTCCATCGCCAGCGCAAAAGCCTGCTCGGGAGGCAAGGTGAAAGTTTGCGCCGCGGCATCGTAGGTGAGGAAGCCGCCCGCCGCCTGCGCGGAAAGCCATTCGCGCACGTAGCGCTCGTTCAGATTGGTCTTCTGCGCCACTTGCGCAGAAGTGAGCGGGCCGGCCCCGGCCATCGCTTTGTACAGCCCAAGTTTGTCGCCGAGAATGATCAGCGCAGCGTTCATCGCCGCGCCCATTTCGGTAACCGCCTGGCCAAGGAACGCGTTCAGCTTAGATTCATCAATCGGGAGTTGAGCCGGAGTAGCCATCGGAGCACCTCGCTTTGCAAAGTTCGTTCTTGAGCCCTGAGGGGGTGAGGAAAGTCTAAACACGTTTGAAAAAAGTGTCAACGCACTGTAAGTAGCGCTGGCGTCCCCGCCGGCATCCGACGGGCACACGCGTAATTAAGGGCGACACTCATGCGCGGACTCACGCCGCCGATTCAGCACCACCCACTCAATCGCCCCGGCATAGCGTCGGCCATTGAGCAAACGGCTGCTTTCGCATTTCGCTGAGCCTGCCCATCGCAGCCTCGGCGTCGGTGGAAGCCCCCGCATTCATGCGGGGGAGGAGCGCTTCAGCGCTCCGAAAAGAACCGCATCTTTGATGTTGCGCTTTAGCGCTGGCTCCACTTCCACACCCTCCTGGCTAGCCGCAAACCACTCCCTACGCTCCCGCAATCCACCACGACCCGCACCAGCCGTAACGCTGACGCCACACGGTCATGACGCGCGCGGTGCCAGGTTCGCCTCGATCTGCTACGCTCGCGTTAACGTGCTTGTTCTCTTCTACATTCTGGCGATTCAGCAGCTTCTGCAAGGCCTCTACTCGGTCGTGCAGGGACTCGGCTGGCTGCGCTTCGTGCGCCGCCGCCTCGCTACTCACGCCGGATTCTACAGCCCGCGCGTGGCGGTGATTTGCCCGTGCAAAGGCGCCGATCCGGGCCTCGAGTCAAACCTGATGGCGCTCACGCACTTCGACTATCCCAACTACGAACTTGTTTTTGTCGTGGCGAAGAGCACTGATTCTTCGGTGAAAATCATCGAGCGCGTAAAGTCGCTCAGCCAACGGAATATTCACCTCGTAATTGCCGGGCCGCCGCAGGACAGCGGCGAAAAGGTCAGCAATCTGAGCAAAGCCGTCGAAGGCCTTACCGAAGCCTACGACGTCTTTGTCTTCACCGATTCGGATATCGCCCCGAGCCGCGGCTGGTTAACGAAGTTGGTCACTCCGCTCGGAAATCCGCGCGTCGGCGCGACCACAACGTATCGCTGGTTGATCCCTGTGCGGCGGAACGGCAAGAGCGGCCTTGCCAGCGCGGTCGGATCGGTCTGGAACGCCAGCGTGGCGACGATGCTTGGTGAACATTCCCGAAATTTCTGCTGGGGCGGCGGAACCGCCATCCGCCGGCAAGTCTTCCAGGAAATCGGCGGCCTGGCGTACTGGCAGGGCGCCGTGAGCGACGATTTGACGCTCACGAACGCGATTCACCACGACGGCCGCTTGATCGAATTCGTGCCGGAGTGCTTCGCACCCACGCCTTACGCAACCACTTGGGACGAACTGCTGGAATTCACGAACCGGCAAATTATTTTGACGCGCGTCTATTCGCCGACAATGTGGACCATCGCCGCGGTCACAAACGCGACCTACGTGCTCACGGCCCTCGTAGCCTTCACTGTGATTTTGAAGCAGATGTTAGCAGGAGAGGTTTGGGGCGAGACGCTGATGCTAGCGTTCGCGATTCCACTCTTTGCGGCCATCAAAGGCGCGTTGCGTACAGTGGCAATCGGCGATTTGCTGCCGGAATGGAAGCCGCAGATGCGCCAATGGGCCTGGACGTGGACGGTCCTCGCCCCGGTAATTCCGTTCCTCTTCTTCGTAAATTTCTGCGCCTCGCTAGCCACCAATCAAATCCGCTGGCGCGGCATCCGCTACCGCCTAATCTCAATCAATCAAACGCAAGTGATCTCGCGCTAACAGAGACGTCCGTCGAATAACTCGCCGCCAGCGGACTAAGCTGCGGCCGAACAACGAACTTCCGTAGCGCCGGCTGCCAGCCGGCGTCTTTGTGACAATCAATCTGCGCTGCACCCATATGCGCCCAGCCGACGCTTCGTAGGGGCGCCGGCTTGCTGCGCCCTCCGACGACCGCTCGCACGCCACATCTTCAAATCTCGCGCGAAAGAACTCCCGAACCATGAACCGCGTCGTCCCGTCTTCGGGTTCGTAAGGGCGCCGCTTGCTGCGCCCTCCGACGACTACGAATCTCCCCATTGGCAACAAACACGCACGGACTACTCAGCTCAACCAAGGCGATGTATTTGACGTCGCGTTCCGCGCACAAACGCGGCCGAACCCGAATCCGGTGGTCGTAAGATGCCGACAGAGACGTCGGCGCTACTTCAATCGAATGCCAATGGCCGCCATCAATCGCCCGGTGATTTTCTCCCGCCGATAACTAAAGAGAATATCCGTCCGGCAAGCCGTGCAAAGATCGCTCGCGGAAATATTCTTCACCGCAACGCCGGCACCTTCAAGAATGGCGCGATTCGCAGCCCGCAAATCCAGCTGCACGCGCGGCGGTTCCGGCTGATGCCCCGGCGGCATCATCGTAAGCCACGGCAGCGGATTCGGATCTTCTCCGGAAGCAAGCGCGTCGTAAGGCCCATCGAACCATTCCCGCGCATTATCAAACTGGCTCGCGAATTCCTTAGCCACATCCGGCCCAACTTCATAGCAGCAGCGCCCAATGCCGGGTCCGAGCGCCGCGAATATTTTCTCCGGCCGCGAACCAAACAGCATGCGCATGCGCCCAACAGTTTTTTCAGCAATGCGCTTCAGCGTCCCACGCCAACCAGCATGGACAGCCGCGACCACGCGATGCTCGGAATCCGCAAGAAGAATCGGAACGCAATCCGCAGTCTGCACGGCGATGAGAAGCCCGGGCGTGGCGGTGATGAGCGCATCGCCTTGGAGCGGTCGCGGCGGCGCAGCGTCGATCACATGAATAATATCGGAATGGATTTGGCGCAAGGCGACGAGCGTCATACATTCTGCGCCGAGTGCTTTTTGGAACCGACGGCGATTCTCTTCCACTCGAGCGCGCTCGTCCCATTCGGCGAAGCCAAGATTCAGGACAAGTTCAGCTTGCTTCGATCGGGCCTGATCGTTTTCGAAGCGGCTCGCCCCTCCAAGCCGCGTGCTGAAACCATGTATCAACCATTTTTGCCCCGCCAGATTTCGCGACTGCAATACGACCAAGTCCTTGCCATGCCGCTCGGACCACGCCCCGGCGCCGTCGCTCCCGGCCGAGGCTTTCGCACCAGACTTTTTCCGCGTGCGCTTCTCACCGCGAATCAAAGTTTTCGTCATTGCCCCAATTCCGCCCCGGCCATAGGTCCTGGTCGTTAGCCGAAGCCTGCCCGCCAAAGGCTTGCAGGACCTCCGGCAGCAGGATCGCGCTCCAAAATCAAATCGCTACCGTTCTCCGTGGCGCGCGTCGCCGGAAATCAATTATAGTTCACAGGGCATCGCTTTCGAAAAGTGGAGCGTCCGTGGGATCAAATCATCGCAGAAGAAACTTTGCATCACGCGCGCTAGCCATGGCGTGCGCTTTTTCGATCCTCTCTCCACTGCATGCCCGCACGCAAGACAAGACCGGGCAAGATTCGCAGGGCGTCGTCCGCAGCTTCATGGACACCGCCGTCAGACCCGGCGACGATTTCTACGATTACGCCAACGGCGCGTGGATCAAGAGCGGCAAGCTTCCTGCCGATCGCAGCTACAGCGATCCTTCTGGCGCCAATTCCGCCGATTGGACCGACGAAACTACCCGCCAGCGCATCTCCAGCCTGATCGAAGAAGCCATCAAGTCCAACGCCCCGGCCGGCTCCAACATCCGCAAGATCGCCGACCTCTTCAATTCCTACATGGACGAAGCAGCCGTCGAATCCCAGGGCCTCACTCCGCTGCGCGCCAAACTCCAGGCCATCTCAGCGATCCATGACCGGCAGGCACTCGCCGCAGCTTTCGGTGAATCTCTCCGCGCGGACGTCGATCCGTTGAACAGCGGGATTTTCCACACTTCCCATCTCTTCGGCCTATGGGTCGCTCCGGGTTTTCACGATCCCGAGCACTACACCGCCTATCTGATGCAAGGCGGCCTCGAGCTTCCCGATAGCGAATACTACGTTTCCACCAGCCCGGGAATGCGCGGCATTCGCGCCAAGTATCAGGATCACGTTTCCGCGGTGCTCGCTCTCGCAGGATTCGGCGATACGCAGGATCGCGCGCAGCGAATCATCGCCCTCGAACAAGACCTGGCCGCCAAGCACGTCAGCCTGGCTGATTCGCAAGATATCGCCAAAGCCGACAACACCTGGAAGCAATCCGGCTTCGGGCCCAAAGCTCCCGGCCTGGACTGGCCTGAATTCTTCCGCGCCGCCGGTCTCAGTAAGCAATCAACCTTCATCGTCTGGCAGCCCGCAGCCATCGCTGGCGAATCCGCCCTGGTTGCCTCCACAGCGCTCGACACCTGGAAAGACTGGCTGGCCTTCCACCTGCTCGAGGACTATTCCGAACTTCTGCCCAAGTCATTCGCCGCCGAGCGCTTCAGCTTCTACGATAAATTCCTGCGCGACGCCGGCGAGCCACGCCCGCGAAACGACCGCGCGCTTGAACTTGTCAATCGGCTGCTCGGCGACGCCATTGGCCAAATGTACGTCCAGCGCTATTTCACCGCCGATGCCAGGTCCCAGGCTCAATCCATGGTCGCGAATCTTCTTACCGCTTACCACCGCCGCATCGATGCGCTCCCGTGGATGAATCCCGCCACAAAAGCCGCAGCCAAAGCCAAGCTCGATAATTTGTACGTCGCCGTCGGCTATCCGGAAAAATGGCATGATTATTCCTCTTACGAAATCAAATCCGCCGATCTCTTCGGCAATCTCTGGCGCGTCAGCCTTGCGGATTATCGCCATGAAGTCGCGCGCCTCGGCCACGCTGTCGATCGCAAGGAGTGGCCCTCGCATTTCTACCCGCAGACTTGGGACATGGTCGAGCTCCCGCTCCAGAACGCCATTTGCATGCCCGCCGCAAATTTCCAGCCGCCGCACTTCCATCCCCAGTCTGCGGCAGTGAACTATGGCTCGCTCGGCGCAATCATCGGCCATGAAATCAGCCACACTTTCGATAGCGAAGGCAGCGCCTTCGATTCCACCGGCCGCGTTCGCAATTGGTGGAAGGCCGGCGATCTCGCGCACTTCAACGCCGCCACCGCCAAACTCGCCGCGCAGTACAACACCTATCAGCCGTTCCCCGATCTCCATGTAAACGGCCCGCAGACGCTCGACGAAAATATCGCCGACCTCGGCGGTCTCAATGCCGCCTTCGACGCCTACCATCTCTCACTCGCTGGAAAAACGGCGCCTGCCGAGGACGGCTTTTCCGGCGATCAGCAATTCTTCCTCGGCTTCGCGCAAAGCTGGATCGCAAAATCAAGCGATGCCTATCTCCGCAATCAAGTTCTGACCGGCACTCACGCGCCCGAACGCTACCGTGCCCTCACCGTCCGCAATCTGGACTCCTGGTACCTTGCCTTCTCGGTAAAGCCGGGCGACAAGCTGTACTTGCCGCCGGAATCCCGCATCAAAATCTGGTAACGCGTCGGTGGGCGCCGGCGCTTAGAAACATCCCCGCCGAAAATTTTCCTTACAGTCTCCTTTTCCCCTGCTCACACCGCTCTCCCCAACCGAAGCCGGTTTTGCGCCGCCGCTTGCTATAATCCCCCGGCACCACGAGATCAATCCCCACGCGAGGCCGCCGTGATCGTTGGCATGGGTTTGGACATAGCCGAGATTGACCGGATTCAGTCGGCAATCGAACGCCACGGAAGGCCGTTCATCGAACGCCTCTTCACGCCGGCCGAGATTGCCTACTGCGAGCGGCACAAGAACAAGTTCGAGCGCTTCGCCGGCCGGTTCGCTGTAAAGGAAGCCACTATGAAGGCCCTCGGCACCGGCTGGCGCCACGGCGTGCGCTGGCGCGACATCGAAGTAACGAACTTACCGGGCGGCAAACCGACGCTGCGACTAAGCGGCGTTGCCGGAGAATTTGCCGCCAAGCAGGGCGTGAAGAACATTTCGCTCTCGATCACTCACAGCGGAAATTTCGCCCTAGCCCAGGTCATTTTCGAAAATTGACGCTGACGGGCATCGCAGACACGGAGCGTAAGGATCTCTCACCATTGAATTCTAATCGCGTGCGAAATTATTAGAATTTCTCGTAAGTCACACAAAACAAAGGACGGAATGCATTTCTAATCGTGTCAAAAACAGCTCTGTTAAGCACGCTTTACGCCGTGGATTTGAAGCAACGTTGTGGTTTCATGACAAGTTTGCCGCGGACGCGCTGCGAGCGTTGGAACCGAGCGCCAACCTGTTCGATTCCACAACGGTTTTGTCCCGGATTCGCTCAAACTCCTCGCCGTTCCCGCCCACGACTTTGCTAACTCATATCGCGACTATGAGATACAAGCCATGAATCCTTGGCCAGCTTCGTGCGTATTCTAAATGAGCTGAATCACTTGATTTGACGGGGCGTGACCATGAGAACTTTTTGGCAGGATGTTCGCTACGGATTTCGGGTGCTGCGAAACTCGCCTGGCTTGACGGCGGTGATCGTCCTGACGCTGGCCCTGGGAATCGGCGCGAACACCGCGATCTTCAGCATTGTGAACCAGTTCCTGTTCAAACCGCTGCCGGTGCGCGAGCCGGGCCAGCTCGTGGTGATCGCCTCGTCGCCCAAGGAAACACCGCTTCTCTTCCAAATGTCTTACCCCGCGCTGCAGGACCTCCGCAAGCAAACCAGCGAGTTCTCCGACGTTTTCGCTTATCAGATTGGAGTTGGGGGACTCAGCGTGGACGGGCAGGCGGACCAATTCGTCTACACCTTTGTGAGTAATAATTATTTCTCGACGCTGGGACTCAAACCGGCCGCAGGGCGGTTGCTGCTGACGAACGAAGGCGAGACGCCGGGAGAGCCGCCGTTGGTCGTGCTCGGATATTCGTACTGGCAGCGAAGATTCGGCGGCGATGCGAGCATCATCGGAAAGCAGGTCCTGCTAAACGGCAAACCGGCGACGATCATTGGAGTTACTCCCAAGGATTTCCTGGGCACGGCTTTCATTTTCGAGTCGCAAGGATACGCGCCGCTGAGCATGATGGGGGCGGAAGCGGGCTCCGAGAAATTCTGGACCGATCGCAGCTCGCACGGTCTGCGCGTGATGGGGCGTCTGAAGCCCGGGGTGAGCGTGGCGCAGGCGCAGAGTTCGGTGCAGCTGGTTGCAGCGCGTCTAGCGGAACAATTCCCGGAAACCGATCGCGGATACAACGTGCGGGTGATCCCCGAAACGTTCGCGAGGCCGCAGCCCTATCCCACAAATATCGTGCCCGTTATCGCGGGAGTATTCCTGATTCTGGCGGCGCTGGTGCTGTTGCTGGCGTGCATGAATGTGGCGAATGTCCTGCTGTCACGGGCGATGGCGCGGCAGCGTGAGATGGCCGTCCGAGCAGCGCTGGGAGCGACCCGCAGCCGGTTGATCCGGCAGACGTTGACGGAGACGCTGCTGCTGTCGCTATTGGGTGGAGCGGTCGGGATCTTTCTGGGAATCTGGGTGAGCTCGCTGAACTCGATTCATGTGATCGCGGGCATCCCGATCAATCTCGAGTTTGCTTTCGACGGCCGAGTGTTCGCCTATGCCATGGCTGCGGCGGTGTTCACGGGGCTTGTGGCTGGCGCTTGGCCGGCCTGGCGGGCCAGCCGCGCGGATGTGAGCACCGTGCTGCATGAAGGCGGCCGCGGAGGCTCCGGAGGCGTGGCGCGGCAACGGATTCGCA
The DNA here is from genome assembly GCA_963812645.1 of uncultured Acidobacteriota bacterium. GTDB lineage: Bacteria > Acidobacteriota > Terriglobia > Acidiferrales > UBA7541 > Palsa-147. The sequence continues at coordinate 217,463 of CAWEVU010000004.1, read as the reverse complement.
GCGTGCTGGTATCGGCGCAAGTGGCCGGCTCGCTGATGCTGCTCATCGTCACCGGCCTGTTTGTGCGCAACGTCCAGAACGTGCAGAAGATGGATTTGGGGTTCCAGCCCGAGGGGCTGCTGAACGTGACCATGGATCCGCACGAGATTGGTTACGATTCGACCCGCACCAAGGAGTTCTATCGCCAACTGGAAGAGCGCGCCAGCGCGCTTCCCGGCGTGGAATCCGTGGCGATGGCTTACAGCGTGCCGATGGGAAACTACATGGATGGAAGCCCGGTCTACGTCGAAGGGCATCCTCTGCCACCCGGCAGCCAGGCTCCGCAGATGGTGTTCAACCGCGTTACTCCGACTTACTTCGAGACGATGAAGACTCCGATTCTGCGCGGCCGCGCATTTACGAAGGCCGACGACGAACGTGCCCCGGCGGTGGCTATTGTGAACGAGACGATGGCGCAAAAGTTCTGGCCGAACGAGAATCCCATCGGCAAGCGTTTCAGCGCCGTAGGAGAAGCCGGGCCTTTCATCCAGGTTGTGGGAGAAACCGGGAAGGGCAAATACATTTTCATCGGCGAATCACCGATGCCCGCCTATTACGTTCCGATGGCGCAAGATTCCAGCTCGATTCGGGTGCTGGAGATTCGAAGCGCGGGCGATCCAGCGGCGCTGATTCCCGAGGTGCAACAGAAGATTCACGATCTGGCGCCCGACCTGCCGATCTTCAGTGCGATAACCATGAAGCAATCGCTAGGCGGGGCGAACGGGTTCTTCATCTTCCGGCGCGGCGCGGAATTGGGCGCGATGATGGGAATTCTGGGGACGATTCTGGCGGTGGTCGGAGTTTATGGCGTGGTGTCGTTCGCGGCTTCGCAGCGCACGCGCGAGATTGGAATTCGCATGGCACTGGGAGCTGGCCCCAAGGAAATCCTGGCGATGATGATTCGCCAGGGTTTGGGGCTGGTCATGGGCGGCGTGGCGGCCGGCCTCGCAGCCGCGTGGCTGTTGACGCGAGGCATGGGCAACCTGCTGGTAGGCGTGAGCGCCAGCGATCCGCTGACATTTATCAGCAGCACGATCTTGCTGGCGGCAGTAGCGGTGCTGGCCTGCTGGATCCCAGCGCGCCGCGCCGCCGGCCTGGATCCGCTCGATGCGCTGCGATATGAATGATTCTAGAAGCCTGGGACACTGAGACTAGTGGCCGACACAACGTCGGCGTCTCAAGCTTTCGAACTGCCAAGCCGGTCGAGCAGCAAATCCGCCAACCCCAGGGCTATCGCAAACAGCACTACGCCGAGAGCCAAAGGCATCACAATCACAACCCGAATGCCGTCCGCCAGTGTTTGCAAGAGCGTGCCGGCCGTCGATTTGATCCGTTCCGAGAGCATGTTGTAGGCTGGCCATTATCAGAGACCGGGCATGCCCGCGCATCCGTATTCCTCACACGTACGTATTAATTCATGAGCCGCAGCGCCGGCTGCCAGCGGGCGATTTTCGGACCGATTGGCGAGGCGTCGGCTACAGGCTTTCAATTTTGGATGTCGATGTCTGCTTGATTGAGTTGCCCGTGCGCGATTCTGGTCGATAGTCTTCATTTGCGGTGTGCCGGGGAGAGACGCCGGCTGGCAGCCCTTCGAAGCTCAGGACTAGCCGGCGCTACGGAATGGGCTCGATCGAAATTTGGTGCCACTGGTTTGCTGCGTGGCGGCCTGGGATTTTTGCCTTCAGATAGTTGCCTGTTAGGGATTCGGTCCAATCCGCTCCTTGGCGGTTTAACGTTAGGGCGCGGTCGGAGCGGCCTGCTTGGGCGGAGCGGAAGTCGGCGGCTTTTTGGGCGCTTAGGGCGCGGAGTTGACGGGCGCGGGCGCGGATTTCGGCCAGGGCAACTGGGTTGGGTAAATGTGCGGCGGCGGTGCCTGGACGGGGCGAGAACGAGAAGACGTGCAGGTAGGCGAAGGGCAGGCGTTCGATAAAGGCTCTAGTGGCCGCGAAGTCCCCCTTAGTTTCATCCGGGAAACCTACGATCACGTCGGCGCCGATGGCGGCATCCGGCAGGAATTCGCGGATTAGCTCGATGCGGCGCTCGTAATGCTCAGCGCGATACCAGCGGTGCATGGCCTGGAGGATGCGATTGGAGGCGGACTGCAGCGGCATGTGGAGATGCTGGGCGATGCGCGGCTCCGAGGCGATGAATTTGAGCAGGTCCTCGGTTACGTCCATCGGCTCGATGGAGCTCAGACGAAGGCGCTCGAGTGATGTTTCGTCGAGGATACGGTGGAGAACAGACTGGAGCGAGACGCGGGGCGAGAGATCGCGGCCGTAACTGCCCAGATTTATGCCGCTTAGAACGATTTCGCGAGCCCCGGCGGAAGTCAACGCACGAACTTCTTCGACCACTTGGTCTGCTGCCAGGCTGCGGCTATTGCCCCGGACGAAGGGGATTACGCAGTACGAGCAGCGGTGGTTGCAGCCGTCCTGGATTTTGAGCGTGGGGCGCGTGTGTTCGCCGTCTTCGCCGGAGGCCGGGCCTGTCAGCACGGCGGATTGCGAGAAGATGTCAGAAGTGAGGACCTTCGCAGGGCCGCGCGCGAGCGACATCTCGCCAGCCGAAAGCGCCGCGACCGGAATCAGGCTGGAGGAGTCCGCTCCGGGCACGGCGGCAGGATTTTGAATGAGTGCGCTCAGAATTCCGGGGATTTCGGCGAGATGGGAATTTCCGACGACCCATTTAACGCCCTCAAGCATCGCGAGTTCTTCTGGAGCGCGCTGCGCGTAGCATCCGGAGACCAGGATGCGCGCGCCGGGATTGGCGGCGTGGACGTGGCGGATGGCGTCGCGCGCCTGGGAGTCAGCGGCGGCAGTCACGGTGCAGGTATTCAGAACGACGATTTCGGCTCGGGAGTGCTGGCCGACGCGCGCAAGGCCGCTCGCGCGAAGTTGGCGCTCGATGGCCGCGGCGTCAGCCTGCGTGGCACGGCATCCGAAGTTCTCGATGGAGAATGTAGCCAATTATTCTTCTCGATTTCTCACGCGTATCGTATCTTCTCCGTAATAAAAATCTAGAATTTCAGAGAGAGCGCGCGAACGATGGAACCGCGAACGTTTGGACTCGCGCTCGGCGCACTCTTGCGCTCGCATTTTGCGTCACACGGTGCGAAGTGTCGCGTCTCAATTTGGGAAAACTGGGAAGCGAAATTCCATCGAAACCCATCACCTTTCCTAACTTTCGAGCGGTACCAATACCAAACCACTGCAAGTTGCTGAAAATGGAGCGTTTGCAGAACCTGTATTTTGGTACGGTACTTGCGGTGCTCCAGTACGTGCATGCAATCATAACATCACTCACCGCCCTTCCGGAAACTCACACACTGGTTATTGTTGGCGCTGGATTGATCATCATTTCCCTCTTCCTGCGACGAATTCTGTCTGCTATCGGCCCCGCGGGCAACACGGACGTCAAGTCCGGCGACGCCGCGAAGCAAGCCTCGCAGAAATAACGGGCGAAATAGAGCAGAACCGCAAGCTAGCCGCTATCTGTGCGTCCAAACAGCTTGCTTGGAATTCCAAGCAACGCGCTATTGCCGCCCGTTTTGCCGCAAATCAGCGCCAAACGAATGCGTTTGGACTCGTTTTTCGGGGTGAGCGATATTGGAATTACCGCGCTCGGCAATGCGATGGGACAGAACGCGCGATGCAAGAGCAGGGCCGAACCCCGGGAGGGTCTGAAGACCCTCCCCTACAAAACCTGAGCCCAAAAGAAAAGCCGACTGAACCTGTCGGCGCAGCCGGCCATTGCGATTCCAGGAAGAGCTCAGGAGGACGGCTGAGGAGCCTCCATCTTCTTCTGCTTGATTGCTTTGACTTTGTCGACGAGATCGTCCGCGGTCTTCACATCTTCGTCACGCACTTTCGGATCGGTTTCCATGTCGGCCTTCTGGCGGTAGAGCAAGTTGAGATAGGCCATGGCGTCGTCGTAATCGGGCCGTAGCTCAATGCCCTTTTGGAGATTCTGGAGGCCCTCGTCCACAATCGCGCCTTCCTTAGCGCGAAAGTCGGTCGCCAGTGCTGGAGGCAACGGATCCGTATCTCGAACGGGCTTCTTGCCCTTGTTGTTGTAGTCGGCGCGCAGGTCCTTATTGGCGCGATAGGCCAGCGACCAGTCGATGACGCCGATCCAGTAGTAGGACTCGGGATCGTCAGGCTTTATCTGGATATGTTTGAGGTGGTACTGCTTCGATTCCTCGAACTTCTTGGGATCGAAAGGAGTGCCGCCCATGTTGTAGAGAATCGCGCCGATGCCGTCGATGGCGGAGAGATTGTTGGGATCGGTGGTCAGGACTTCTTTGTATTCACTGATGGCCTGCTCGCCCATGCGGACGTTCTCATCGGACGGAGCCCCGGGGATGTATTGGGATGAGTAAGCGGTAGCCAGGTAAAGGCGAGCGTTCAAAAGGCCCGGATCGAGGGCTTTGGACTGCTTGAAATCCTCGATGGCGGTATCGTACTGGCCGCCCTTATAGGCCTGAACGCCCTTGTTGAGAAGGTCGCGAGCCTTGAGCTTGTCACAGCCCGGCGCGACGGCCAGGCAGGCGAGAAGCAGGACGAGCAGGAAGTGACTGCGGGGCTTGCGCTCCATTCCAGTATCTCCTTGATTTTCCTCCGCCGGAATCTAGATGCCCCCGTTCCGGCGAGCGGCCCGCTCGCTTCGATCAGGCCGCGACGCGACGTGTGGAACCCCGAAGGACGAGCGAAAACGTTACGCTACTGACCGGCTTCGACTTTGGCGGTGATGAGGCCGACTTTGTCGATGCCGGAACCGCGCATGATGTCGATGGCGCGGGCCACATCGGCGAAATTTACGTTGTCATCGCCCTTGACGAAGGCGACCTTTTCGGCGCGCTGCTTAAAAATATCCTCGAGACGCGGGCCGAGTTGATCCCAGGAGGATTCATCCTGGTTGATCATGACCTTGCCATTCGCCTGGACCACCACCACGATGGTTTTGGCGAGCAGGGCGGGGTCTTCGTGCGCATTTGGAGGCGCCGGCTGTGGGACGAGAGCGTCGAGACCGTGGGGCGTCGTGGGAGTGATCACCATGAAAATGATGATGAGCACGAGAAGAATATCGATCAACGGCACGACGTTCATGTCGGAGACAACGCCTTTGCTTCCGCCAACTGCCATTCCCATGTTCGAACTCCTTAACTAGAACTGAGCGCTGGAAGCTTATTGGCCCGGAGGCGGAGGAGGCGCCTTCTTGCCGGTATCGAGCTTCTCAGTGAGCAGGCCGAGGTTGTCCACACCTGCCGAGCGAACCTCGTCCACGGCCTTGACGACGGTGCCGTACTTGGCGCGCGCATCGCTCTTGACGAAAACCGTCTTGTCGAGGCGATTGGCCAGGAGGTCCTTCACTTTGTTGGTGATGTCAGCGAGGCTGACCTGGGTGGTGCCGAGGAAGTAGTTGCCATCACGAGTGACGGCCAGGAGGACAGCATCGTCCCGATCCGCCGCCTGCATGTCCTGCTGGTTCTCGACCTTGGCCATGTCCACGGAAACGCCCTTCTGCAACATAGGCGTGACCACCATGAAGATGATCAACAGCACGAGCATGATGTCCGCCATGGGGATGACGTTCGGTGTGGACATCACTGGAGGCGCTTTCGGCTTGTAAGCCATGAGCTTACTTCTTTCCGCCCCGGCGCGTGATGAAGTAGTTGATCAGCTCCATCGAGGAGTTGTCCATCTCGACGTCGAAGGCTTCCACTTTGTTTGTGAAATAGTTGAAGGTCCACACCGCGGGCACGGCGACGAGCAAGCCGAGCGCGGTGGTGACCAGGGCTTCGGAAATACCGCCGGCGACGGCGGAGAGGCCGGTCGCTTTGCTATTGGCGATGCCCTTGAAGGCGTTGATGATGCCGACGACGGTGCCGAAGAGGCCGACGAAGGGAGCCGTCGAGCCGATGGTGGCGAGGCCGGAGAGGCCGCGCTTCATTTCGGCGTGGACGATGGCGACCGAGCGTTCCAGACCGCGCCGGGCCGCTTCAATGACCTCTTCATCGCTGACCTGCGCGGAAGCCGCCTGGAACTCGGAGAGTCCGGTGGCGACGACCTTGGCGATGTGGCTCTTCTTGTTGCGCTCGGCGATGGAGATGGCTTCGTCGAGCTTGTTGTCTTTAAGCGCGCCCGCGACCTGCTGGACGAATACGCGCGACTGCTTGCGGGCGGCGCTGAACATGAGCGCGCGGTCAATCATAATGCCGACCGACCAGGCAGACATGACAAAGAGAAGAACGACGACGGTCTTCGCCGGAATACCCATGTTGTGCCACATGGTGACGAGGTCCCAGCCGACGTCTCCGCTGGCGCCTTGCAACATCAGAAAGCTGGCCCATAGACTATTCACGAACATAAGATTTACCCCTCCTCGATTTCGTTCGGAGTCAGAATATCGCCAGCGAGATTCTGCCGGCTACCCATGCCCTGCCCTGCCTGCACCTGTCACGCTCTCCGGCAAGCCGGAGCCGTACCGCCGGTCCTAGCCGCTGAGAGTAAAGACCACGGAAATCGTTGTGTCCACTTCCACCGGCTCGCCATTGAGAAGCGTCGGCTGATATTTCCACTGGCGGACGGCATCCATCGCCGAGCGCATCAGCAACGCGGGACCGGAGATGTATTGGAGTTCCTGGACGGTGCCGTCCTTGGCGATGATCGCGTGGAGGATAACCGTGCCCTGGACGTGGGCCGTCTTGGCAATTTGCGGATAAACAGGCTGAATTTGGCGGATCATCTTAGCCGCTTGCACGTTGCCACCGATGCGGACGCGCTGCTGGGTCGGCTTCGGCGGAGGCGGCATGCCGCCACCCGAACCACCGATAATTCCACCCAGAACGCCGCCCGCCGAGCCGCCGGCGATTCCGCCGGGGACGCCGCCGACGACGCCAACCGCGCCAACGTCGGGAGGCATCTCTTCTTCCTTGATCATTTCAACTTTTTTCGGGATGACGGTCGGCGCCATCATCTTGCCGGACTGAATCAGGCGCGCCACAGGCTTCACGATGCGCTGCACCGCGGCCGCCGGTGGCGGCGGTGGCGGAGGCGGCGCGGGCGCCACGAGAAATGTCGTGAGCAATTGCTTCGGCAGCGCCTCCGTGTAAATCAGCGGAATCAGGATGAAGACGACGACAACAATCCCCTGGATGATAAAGGAGAGGGTTACAGTCCAGGACTTGTTCGTCTTCTTTCTTATGACGCTTGATTCGACCAAGTCTTCGAACATCTTTTGTGCCTCCCATGCAACCGCGGCGCGCTTAGGCTGCGGATCCAGCGCGTACAGCGGTTCTCTGACCCCTAAACTTGTTCCAAACCACGACGATGGGGGCTGCAATGCCGAAACTGGAGTATGTTCCTATCACAACTCCCACCACCATAGCAAAAGAGAAGCTGCGCAAAACTTGCCCACCCATCAAGTAGAGGACGAGCACCGTGAGAAAGGTCAGGCCGCTCGTCAGGATGGTGCGCGATAAAGTTTGATTGATGGAGCGATTCACGATATCCGGAAGCGGCTCGCGGCGCATCAGGCGCGTGTTTTCGCGGACGCGGTCGAAGATCACGATCGTGTCGTTCATCGAATATCCGACTAGTGTCAGCAAAGCCGCAATCACCGTCAGCGAAATTTCGTAATGAAAGAGAGAGAACAAGCCGAGTGTGATCAGCACATCGTGAAACACGGCGATCACCGCGGCCGCGCCGAAAACCCACTCAAATCGGAAGGCAATATATATCAACATGCCCGCCAGCGCATAGAGGGTAGCGAAAATGGCCTGGCGGCGGAGCTGGGCTCCGACTTTGGGCCCCACGATCTCGACATTGCGGATGGCGAAGTTGCCGAGCGAGAAGGAATCTTTCAGGTCAGCAACCGTCGCGGGATTTGCGCCGGTGACATTTTTCAAATCGTCGAAGTTGGTGACGATGCCGCCATGATCTTTGTCGCGCGCATCGGCGAGGGCTTGCGCGAGTTTCGTATAGCGGTCGCCGGCGGTGGTGCCCAGACTGAGCGGATCTTTCTGCGTGAGAAAACTTGCCAGCGCGGATGGCGTTTCAGAATTGAAGTCGGGCTTGGTGTCTTGTTGGCCGTACATTTTTTGCAGCACGCCGAGAATCGCTTGTTTGCCGGCGTCGAGCGATTGGGCTTCATCCTGGCCGTGTTGTTCGAGACCGATAACCACGTCGTGGCTCGCTCCGGCGTTGCCGAGTTCGCCGCTAATCTGCTGAAGGGTGCTATTCGTCAACCCCGCGGCCGCAAGACCATTGCGGAGCTGATCGAGAGGCGGCGTGCCGGCGAAACGGACATAGACCAATGTCCCGCCGCGGAAGTCGATTCCGTAGCGCAGGCCGCCTTGCCGGATGATCGAAATCGCACCGATAGCCAAGAGAGTGAGCGACAAGGCGACGAAGTACTTCGCCTTCCCCATCCAGTCAATATTCACGCCACGGAAGAATTCCATTCCCGAGTCCAATCCCGCTTTGAATTAGACACCATCAAGCCCCGAAGGGTTCCCGGCGAAGGAGCCGGATTCGACAGCGTCCTGCGTCTTAAGTGCAAAGGCCTCACTAGCTTACGAGGCCGAGCCGGCTTATATGCTCAATTCTGCCTGCTGGTTCATGCGCGACAAATGCCAGTCGAAAATCGCCCTGGATACATAGATCGAGGTAAATAGATTGGCCAGTAGACCTATCACCAAGGTGACCGCGAAACCCTTGACCGGGCCGGTTCCAAACAGGAACAGAAACGCGGCGGATACCAGCGTCGTGATGTGCGTGTCAATAATGGTCAGGAAGGCTCGATCGAACCCGACTGAGACAGCCGAGGCGTTGGCCTTGCCGCTGCGTAATTCCTCCCGGATGCGCTCGAAGACGAGCACGTTGGAATCCACGCCCATACCAATGGTGAGAACGACGCCGGCAATGCCCGGCAGCGTTAGCACCGCGCCCGAATAGGCCATGAAGGCGATCAGAATGACTAGGTTCAAGCCCAGCGCGACGATGGCGTTGATCCCGCTCAGCCGGTAATACACCAGGAGAAATATCATCACCACGATCAGGCTGCCGATGGATGCGCGCACGCCTTCGCGGATGGAATCGGCGCCGAGCGACGGACCGACGGTGCGCTCTTCTTCATATTTGATCGAAGCCGGCAGCGCGCCTGCCCGAAGGACCAGCGCCAGATCCTTCGCTGAATCCTGAGAGAAATTTCCTTCGATCAAGCCGGAGTCTTCGATGCGGCCCTTGATGACCGGCGCGGATTGCACTTGATGATCGAGAACGATGGCCATGCGTTTGCCGATGTGCGATTCAGTGAACGGACCGAAACGCGAGGCGGCGGCGGTTGAGATCGTGAAATTGACTTGAAACTGGCCGGGATATTCTGTGCTCGGCGTTGGGTTCGCATTGCGCAAATCCTGGCCCGTGACGATCGGAAGACGATCGACGAGATACCACACCTGGCCGCTCGGCTGGCCGTTCGCCGTTTCCGCCTTGCCAGGAAGAAATTCGGTGCCGGGAGGAAGAACGCCGCCGTGCTGTGCGAGCCCTGCCGCTTCGGAAGGATAAGTTTGATCGTCGTCCACGCCGCGGAGCTCGAGCTGCCCGCCGGCTTGAATCACGGCTTTGGCGCGCGTCGGATCTCCTTCGCCGGGTAGCTGTACGAGAATTTCATCGTCGGAGCGCCCGGTGAAGGCGATGGTGGGCTCGGTGAGGCCCAGAGCATTGATGCGGCGCTCGATGGTTTCGAGCGACTGGTCCATGGTGTTCTTCCGCAAGTCTGAAACCGTGGAAGGCTTCATGGTCAGCAAATATCCGGAGGTTTCGCCGGCCGCCGGCGCCAGATTCCAGTCCTGAAGCTGGCTATTGATCAGATCTTTGAAGGCGCTGGCCGATGCCGGCGCGACGTCACGAACAAGAATGTGTTGATTGTCCACGCGGCGAATCTCGCCGACGGAGATATTTTTATCGCGGACTTGTTTAGTGATCAGATCGACGGCCTGGTCGCAGCGGAAGCCGATAGCCTCGTCAATTTGAACCTGCAGGACAAGATGGCTGCCGCCTTTCAGGTCGAGGCCGAGCTTGATGCGATTTGAAAAATTATCTTTTACGGCAGCCCATGACGTAGGGAAATCCGGCAGGGCGACCAGGCCATAGATACAGCCGACGATGACGATGGCGATAAAAATGAATTTCCACTTGAGCTGGGAATTCATGCGCGGAGCTTAACTCTCCTTTGCCGCTTCCTGTTGGAGTCCGACGATGGCGCTGCGCGAGAGCTTGATTTTCACCTGATCCGCAACGCGAAGCTGCACCGTGTCGTCCTCGAGGCCCACGATTGTGCCGTAAATGCCGCCGTTAGTGATCACCTTGTCGCCGTTCTTGAGCGTTTGCAACATCTGCGTGGTTTTCTTCTGCCGCCGCTGCGCAGGAAGAATCAGCAGGAAATAAAAAATCAGCATGATCAGGATGAGCGGGATGAAGGTCACCAAACCGCTCGGCGAGCCCTGAGCGAAGAGAGCAAAGGCTATGCTGGGTTCTTGCATCACGTGAATTTCACGATCCTTGCGTCGCCGTTCCGCCGCGACTTTCCGCCCGAGAAAAAGCCCCGCTAAATCCGGGACCCACGAAACCCTTACGGCACGTTCCCGCCTCTATACGCCCATCTCGGAATGCCTGTGTTCGAGGCGTGCCTGGAGGTCAGCGCGGAATCTTGGGAGATTCCCAAACTTGATAGCCTCCCGAATTTTGCGCATGGTGTCAAGGTAAAAGTGGACGTTGTGGTGGGTGTTCAAGATGGACGCGAGCAATTCGTTCGCGAGATAGAGATGGCGGAGATATGCGCGCGAATAGCGGCGGCAGACGGCGCAGGTGCACGATTCGTCGAGCGGGCGCGCGTCCTTGGCGTATTGCGCGTTTTTGATGAGCACGCGGCCTTGCGACGTGAAGAGGCATCCGTGGCGCGCGCTGCGCGTGGGGAGAACGCAATCCATCATGTCCACGCCGAGCGCGACGTAATCTACGATTTGCTCGGGCTTGCCGACGCCCATGAGGTAACGCGGACGATCGTGCGGGAGTTTCGCGGCGACCTCGCCCGTCATTTCGCAGGTGACAGTGTGCGGCTCGCCAACGGCCAGTCCGCCGATCGCGTAACCGGGGAAATCAAGCTCCAATAGCGCTTCGGCATTTTCGCGGCGCAGATCAGCGTACGTGCCGCCTTGCACGATGCCGAAGAGCAGCTGCCGCGCGGCGTCGCCTTGCGCCTTGAAATGCTGGCGCGAGCGGCGCGCCCAGCCGAGCGTGCGCAGCGCCGCTTCGCCGGCTCGCGTGCGTTCCGCCGGCGCTTCAATACATTCATCGAGAACCATAATGATGTCCGCGCCGAGCGCCATTTGAATATCGAGGGCAAGCTCGGGCGAAAGGAAATGCTCGGAGCCATCGAGATGCGAACGGAAGCGCACGCCTTCGTCAGTCACCTTGCGAAGATCCGCCAGGCTGAAAACCTGAAAGCCGCCGGAATCGGTGAGGATCGGATGCGGCCAGGACATGAACGTATGAAGCCCGCCGAGCTGGCGTATCAGTTCGTGGCCGGGGCGAAGATATAGATGATAGGTGTTAGCGAGAATGATTTCGGCGGCGAGTTCTTCCAGCGCCTGCTGCGTCAGTCCCTTAACCGTCGCCGCTGTGCCGACCGGCATGAACGCCGGCGTTTCGATCATGCCATGCGGCGTAGTCAGGCGGCCCAGGCGCGCGCCGGTCGGGTCAGTCTTCAAGACTTCGAAGTGAAATCCCATCCGGCGAATTGTATCAGGCCCGCGGCGGCATCACGAAAACGCGCCGACCCAGCCGACTTTGGCGAGGGTGAAGAGCGCCCAGCAGATGACGACGATGGCGATGCCCTTGCCAATGGAGACTTTCTTGGGACTCGCCGCCGAGTAACCGATGCCCATCAGCGCGATGGTCCAGAATACGAAGATATTCAGCGAGGTCCCCAGCGTCATCAGCCAGCGCGGGGAATCGCCCGAAAGGAACGCGCCGACATTGTCGGCGACGAGGTTTTCGATATTGATCGTATCCGGCGCCTTCACAAACAGCAGTATCAATCCAATGATCGCGCCGATAACCCCCGGAGTCCACGAGTAGGTCACGATTCCCAACGATTGCAGGAAACTCACGCGCGCCCCCGCGACGAGATTAAAAACTCCCATCAGCACCGCCGCAACGAGCAGCGCCGCAACGGGAACCGCTACGACCGTGCTGACGTAAGCGACGACGGGCGCGAATTTTGCTCCGCGCTCGATAGCTTCGGCCTTTTGATCTGCAGGCAGGTCTGCGGTACGCGAGCTCTCCGCGATTTTCTTCTCAACCAGACCGCGCCATCCCACGCGCTGGCCGAAGACGGCGACAACCACGACCGAGAGCACCACGATGATGACCAGCGGTAGCGCCCAACTGGGCTTTGCAGCGATGTCCTCATAGGTCGCCTTGGGACTGAGCAGCACGCCAGTTAGCCGCGCAAAATCGCCCATGCGCGCGGGCTGCGGTGCGCCGCTTTCGATGGAGCTTGGAGGCGTAGTCATTGTCGTGCTCCTTCCGAAACGAGAGGATTGATCGCTGCCGGTTATTACGCACGGACTAGCGGGATATTACAGCGCCGGAGTGTATCGCAATCATCTCTGCAAATGGAAATTTCAGGCGACGGCGCGCCAGGACGGAGACGTGTTGGTAGCGCTGGCGTCCCCGCCGGCATCTTACGACCGCTGGAGTCAGCGAAAGCCCGAAATAGTCCGCGGCGCAAAGAGTCAAATACAGCGCGTTGGTTCCGCTGTGAGATCCGCGCGTCACCGTCGCAAGTGGCCAGACTCTTAATCGTCGGATGCCGGCAGGGACACCGGCGGTACCAAGACGCTACGCCGGAATCTCGGGGACGGCGGCTAGAAGCGATTGGGCGTAGGGATCTTTCGGATGCGTCAGAACTTCGGCGGCGAGGCCGAATTCCACGAAGCGGCCGGCGCGCATCACGGCGACACGCGTGGCGAGTTGCGCGACCACCGGCAACGAATGGGAGATGAGGATGTAGGTGAGGCTCAGATCGCGCTGAAGCTTGGCCAGCAGCTCCAAGATTTGCGCGCCGACGGAGACGTCGAGCGCAGACACCGGCTCGTCGCCGATTACGATTTCCGGGCGCAGGATCAGCGCACGGGCGATGCCCACTCTCTGCTTCTGCCCGCCGGAAAATTCGTGCGGATAGCGATTGAGAGCGTCGGCTTCGATTCCTACTGCGGCAAGAGTTTCGACGATGCGGGCCCGGCGTTGCGCGCGATCGAGCTGCGGCTCGTGAATGGCGAGCGGCTCGCCCACGATTGCAGCGACGCGCATGCGCGGATCGAGCGAGCCCGCGGGATCCTGGAAAACCATTTGAATGGCGCGGCGCAACGCGCGCAGTTTGCTGCCGCGCGCAGCGAGAAAATTCTCGCCGCGGAAATCGATTTCGCCTCCGTCGGGCTCGATCAGGCGCATCAACATGCGCGCAAGCGTCGTCTTGCCGCAGCCCGATTCGCCAACGATGCCGAGCGTCTCTCCGCGTTCAAGATCGAAGCTGACGCCATCAACGGCAGTGGCATGATGCGAGGCCGCAGCGAAAGCGCCCGCGCCGACCGCGTAAGACTTGCGCAAGTTGCGCACCGCAAGAATCGGCGGCGTCATCGCGCACCATCAAAAGTACCGCCGGCGTCCCCGCCGGCATCCGACGAGCAAACCCATGGACCAAGGGCACCAATCGACGGCGGACTCAACTGACTGCCATCACCGAGGTTTGGACCCTTCGTCATATCCCACCATCAATCGGAACCAACACGCATCGAGCCGCGTGCCCCGAATTAACACGACGCAGCTCCGGAACCGCCGCATCACATTCCGCCCGCCGAAACTCACAGCGCGGCGCGAAAGCACACCCCGCAGGCAGAGCATCAAGAGGCGGCACAACACCTGGAATCGGCGTCAACTTCCCGCGCTCGAGCCGCGGCGCAGCGCGCAGCAATCCGGCGGTATAAGGATGCCGCGGTTCGCGCAGAATTTCCTGCGTGGGGCCTTCTTCAACGATGCGCCCCGCGTACATCACCGCCACGCGCGCAGCCACCTGCGCCACGACTCCGAGATCGTGGGTGATAAAAATCATGGCCAGGCCGAGATCGCGCTGCAGGCGCACAAGCAGCTCGAGAATCTGTTTTTGCACCGTGACGTCGAGCGCGGTAGTCGGTTCGTCGGCGATCAGCACGCGCGGCCCCGCCGCCAGCGCCATAGCGATCATCGCGCGCTGGCGCAGGCCGCCGGAAAGTTGGTGCGGATATTGCCGCGCGCGCAATTCCGGCTCGGGAACCGCGGCGCGTTCAAGCGCGGCGACGGCGCGGCGACGCACATCGGCGCCTCCAGCGCGCGTCTCGTGAACGCTGATGGCCTCCTCGATTTGCGCGCCGACGCGCAGCACGGGATTGAGCGCCGTCATCGGCTCTTGAAAAATCATGGCGATTTCGCGCCCGCGAATCTCGCGAAGCGCCGCCACAGACGCGCCGGTTAGATCCGTGCGCCGCGTGGATCGCGCGGGCGCGTTGCCGTTGCGCGGCTGAAGCCAAGCCTCGCCGATGCGCCGTGCTCCAGCAGGCGTGAGCCCCATAAGCGCCAGCGCCAGCATCGTTTTCCCGGACCCCGATTCACCCACGATGCCCAGCGTCTCGCCCGGCGCCAGCTTGAATGCAACATCATTCACCGGCCGCACCCAGCCGCGCTCCGTCGGCAATTCCACAGTCAGCCCGCGCACATCGAGCAACGCACCCATCCTTTAATCATAGTGCCAATTCAAAATTCTTTCGCCGTCGCTTCCAGAAGTGTGTGCGTTAGCGATGCCGTTTTGTCAGGGCATGACTTCAGTCATGTCGCAAGCGATATAAAATCGTCGCGGCTTTAGCCGCTGGGGTGGGCGGATCGGGCTGTCACTGCGCTTGGAGGCCTCGTTCAGCGTTGTGCGACCGGGATGACGAAGCGAAGAGCGGTGTGCGTTACGGAAAAGCTGCAGACTTTGTTGTCGGTTAGGCCGGCGGATTTGCCTGCGGCGATAACGTCGATTTCGCGGATGTGCTGCTTGCCTTTCGGATAGACCACCCAGATTCCGCCATTTTTCACGATGGATTTGCGCACGCGCGCGAGATGCTTCAGAACATCTTTCGTCTCGGCTCCAAAGAAAATCAAATCGAAATCGCCGACCGGCTTGGTCTCCGCAAATGTCGGCGAGAACGGTTTGATCTCATTCAGAAACGATGCGTCGAGAATGTCGAGGATGAGAATACGGTGGCCGGGCTTGACGCCGAGCTTGTCGAGCAGCGAGCGCTGCGAATAATCGCGCTCGGGAGGGCGCGGTTTTTTGCGTGAGGGCGTCATCGCTCAGCGCTCGATCGTGGTCGTCTCACCGAATTTTCTGCCGAGATCTTTCAGATAAGTATCAATCGTCGCGGTATAACCGAAAACAAATCGCGCCATAAAGCGAAAGAAACGATTGTGGATCTCGCCGTCTTCCTGAATCTGCACGATGCACCCGTCCGGAGGAATCGGGAGAATATCGGTAGTCCAGGTGCCGCCGAACGGAAGCTTCGGGTCGGCAATTTCGGTGACGAGATGGCGCGGAGCATCCGATTCGAGCACTTGAAATGGGATCACGTTTCCGTGACCGTCCACTTCCTGCCAGGCGCTGAATGAATTCTTCGAAGCCAGCGTGCCGGTGCTCTTCAGATTAGTTCGCCAAGATGGAAATTTGTCGTAGTGGGTGATCGCCTGCCACAGCGCATCCGGTTTCTGGCGGTAGCGCGCCACGCGCACGACGGAATGTTTCTCGGGTAGCGATGCGCCGACCGCGTAGATCAGCACGATCAACCCGGCGAGTATTCCGAGAATCCAAAATGTCCATTTCATCGAAATTTCCTCGCCGGAGCTTCCGCCGCGCCTGGTAGCACAGCCACTCCTGGCTGTGCCGGCTTTCCGCTATCGGCCAACGCGAATTTAAGCCGCAAACACGGCCACAGGCAGGAGTGCCTGTGCTACTGACCTCGACGCGCTTCATCGGCGCGACAACCTGTACAATTAAGAGCCTCGCATGGCGGCCACATCACATTCCAGAACCGATTGGCGCGCGCTGCTCGCCCGGCGCGGCTTCCGCTACTTTTTCGCGGGCATGATGATATCGCTGTTCGGCTCGGGAATGAACTTCGCCAGCGTGACGTGGTTCATTCTCGCGCAGACCGGCTCGACGGTGGACGTGAGCATCATGCTGATTTTCGCGACGCTGCCGGGCCTTCTCGTCCCCATCGCCGCCGGAGTGCTGATCGATCGCGTGGACCGTCGATACCTTGCAATCACACTCGATCTCGCCCGATTTGTCTCAGTTGGCGCGGTCGCGGCGTTGATTGCCTTCGCGCATGCGGGATTGCTGCTGATCTACTGCATGGTGCTCTTCAATGGTTTCTGCGCGGCGATTTACTGGGCGACGATCAATGCGCTGGTGCAGGAAGTGGTTGGCGGAGACGAACTCGTCGGCGCGAATTCCGCTCTGGTGATCGCGGTGCAATGCGGCTGGCTCACGGCGGGCGCGCTGGTCGGATTTCTCTACGATCGCGTCGGTATCGCGGGCATCCTCGCGGTGGATTCCGCGACGTATGCGGCGTCGGCGTGGTGCATCTACATGCTGCGTCGCGGATATTTCACGCCGCGCACCGCGAGGCCCGAGGAAGCGCGCGCCGGGCTCGATGCGCCGCTGGCCGTGGCGGAAGAGACGGCTCTGCCGCCACTCGTCGAGCCGATGCCCGATCCGGAATTTCTCCGCGATCTGAAAGACGGCATCGCGTACTTGCGCAGCCAGCCCGCCGTGATGGCCATGGGATTCACATATGCGTGCATGGTCGCGGGAGTTTTCAGCGCGAACGTGGTCGTCGTGGCGCTGGCGAAGGATGTGCTGCACTCAGGAGCGCGAGGATTCGGCGCGCTCGAATTCGGTTGGGGCCTCGGCGCTTTGATTGGCGGAGTGTCGGTGGGGATGCTGATGCGGCGCGTGCGCGTCACTCGGCTGCTCATCGCCGCGCTGGCGATTCTGGCGATCGGGCACTCGTTCTTTCCGTTCGTGCACATATTGCTGATCGCCGTGGCCATGCAAGCACTGTTTGGCGGCTGCCGCGCACTGACTGGAATCGTCACGCAGTCTTCGATCATGACCACCGTGCCGAAGCACTTGATGGGCCGCACGCAATCGGCGGTGATGGTGTTCTCAACGTCGCTGCAGATGCTGATGAGTTTTCTGCTCGGATGGCTGGCCGAGCGCGCCGGGCTGATCGTAGCGTTCGCCGTGCTTTCGGGAATCTATTTCGTCGCGGTGCTGACGGCGTGGCGCGCGCGAGGTCTCGCAGTCGGGCTGCCGGCTGAAGCTCCCGGAGATTAAGACCACAACGCTTTCGTTCAGGAATTCCTCTTCGCGTTGCACTCCGCTTGCAGCATAATTCCGCGGCGAGGAGGTCCTCTGCGATGCTTCCCGGATTAAAAGCGGTGCTGAACATTCATCCGCTGTTCGTGCATTTTCCAATTGGACTGTGGATTGGCGCGCTGATTTTCGAAATCATCGCAGTGCTGCGAAAGAGCGACGATTGGCATCGCACCGCCGCGCGGCTGCTCTATCTCGGTACGCTCGCGGCAGGAATCGCGATTCTGACCGGCCTCTACGCCCAGAAATCCGTTCCCCCGGGCCCAGCGATGGTGGTCGTCGGAATTCACGAAACGCTAATGATGATCACGACGAGCGTCGCACTCGCACTGAGCCTTTTCGCGCTCGTCTTCCGCAAAGATTTCACCGCCGGCTATCGAAAAATAATGCTCATCGGAATGTGCGTTCTAACGATCCTGCTGTTCCTGGGAACAGATCGCGGCGTGCAGCTAGTCTACGGCTACGGCTCAGCAGTAGATTGGTCCACAGCCCAGCCGCAAAAATGAAACGTCGAGAACACTAACAGTGCGCTCGATACGAATTTGTAGGAAAATGGATGAAGGTTCGAGAACTCATAAAGATGATTGAGGAGGACGGGTGGTGCCTCGACCGCACGCGAGGTAGCCACCGACAATTCAAGCATCCGACCAAGCCAGGGCTGGTCACAATCGCGGGTAAACCAAGTGACGATCTGGCTCCGGGGACTTTGAACAGCGTCTTCAAACAGGCGGGAATCAAGCGATGATCAAATATCTAATCGTTGTGGAAGAGACTGCGAGCGGGTTTTCGGCGTACTCGCCGGATTTGGACGGCTGCGTCGCAACGGGGCACTCGCGCCACGAGGTCGAGAAGAATATGCGCGAGGCCGTCGCGTTTCATCTCGACGGATTGCGCCGCGACGGCTGTGAAATTCCGAAGCCCCATACTTATCCCGCTTTTGTCGACCCGCAATCTTCATGACCGCTGAACGAATCGCTCTCGTCAAAATGGAGGCCTATCAGGACGATGGCGGATGGTGCGCCCGTGGGATCGACGAAGACATTTTCACCCAAGCGCCGACCATCGATGAATTGTTTCGAAATATTAAAGAAGCCGTAGAACTGCACTTCGAGAATTCTGGCCAACCGCGAGAGCGTGAAACAACTCAGTAATCGTTGGCGGAGCCTTCTAGGAAGGCGCGGAGTTTGCGCGAACGCGATGGGTGGCGCAGCTTGCGTAGGGCTTTCGCTTCGATCTGGCGGATGCGTTCGCGCGTGACGGCGAACGACTGGCCGACTTCTTCGAGCGTGTGCTCGCTTCCGTCGTCGAGACCAAAGCGCATCTTGATCACTTTTTCCTCGCGCGGCGTGAGCGTCTTCAGCACCGAAGACGTCTGTTCCTTGAGGCTGAGATTGATCACCGCGTCGGAAGGCGACACGACGGCCTTGTCCTCGATGAAATCGCCGAGATGCGAATCTTCCTCTTCGCCGATGGGCGTCTCGAGTGAAATTGGCTCCTGCGCGATTTTCAAAATCTTGCGCACCTTCGCGACGGGAATATCCATCCGCTTGGCGATTTCTTCCGAGGTGGGCTCGCGGCCGAGCTCCTGAACGAGCTGGCGGCTGGTGCGCACCAGCTTGTTGATGGTCTCGATCATGTGCACCGGAATGCGGATGGTGCGCGCCTGATCGGCGATGGCGCGGGTGATCGCCTGGCGAATCCACCAAGTGGCATACGTCGAGAACTTGTAGCCGCGGCGCCATTCGAATTTGTCCACGGCCTTCATCAGGCCGATGTTGCCTTCCTGAATCAGGTCGAGGAACTGCAAGCCGCGGTTGGTGTATTTCTTGGCGATGGAAACGACGAGGCGCAGGTTCGCTTCGATCAGTTCCTTTTTCGCCTGCTCGGCCTCGATCTCGCCGCGCGTGATCACCTGCAACATGCGCCTCAGCTCAGTGGGATTGGCTTCGGCGATTACTTCGATTTCGCGAACTTCCTGACGCCGCGCTTTCAGATCCTTGCGTGCTTCGGCGAGAACGTCTGCCTTTGAAGCTTCGACGCGGCGTTCGAGTTTCACGATTTCGCGCTCGAGGGACTGAACGCGCTCAACCGTCTGGCGCATCTTGTCGATCAGGCGTTTCTTCTCGAACAGATTGAAATCGATATCGCGGACGCGCACGGACATCTCGACGCGGGTGCGGCCAAGCGCGAACCGCGCGCGCAGATGGCCGCGCTTGTTCGAGCGCGGAGTATTCTCGAGTTTTTCCGCCTGCTTGACGGACTGGAGATACAGCTTGCCGATCTTGTCGATGCGCTTCAGCGTCTCGCGCGTCTTGGCTTCAATCTTTTCTTCGGTCAGCTCTTCATCGTCGAACTGGACGATTTCCTTGATCGAGCGCGTGCCGCGACGCAGATCTTCGCCGACGCCGAGAAGCTCTTTGAGGATGATAGGCGAGCGTGTAATGGTTTTCAGAACAAGAAGCTGGCCGCGCTCGATGCGCTTGGCGATGGCCACTTCACCTTCGCGCGTGAGAAGCGGAACGGTGCCCATCTCGCGCAGATACATGCGCACCGGATCGTTGGTCTTCTCGAGCGAGCCGGGAGTGAGATCGAGCTCGCCCTCGTCGCCCGGAGATTCTTCCTTGGCGGCGGGCTCTGGGACTTCGGCGGAATCCGCGGCAAGCGCGGCCTTGGCGCTGGCGAGATCTTCGTACACGTCGATCCCGTAGCGCTCGAAGGTCGAGAGCAGATCGTCGATTTCTTCCGAGGAGTGAATTTCAGGCGGAAGAAGGTCGTTCACCTCATCGTAGAGCAGGTAGCCGCGCTCCTTGCCCATATTGATGAGCTGCCGAACCTGATCGTATTTTTCTTCCAGCGCCAGAGTCACCATGTCTCTCCTCGCAGAACGTGCACTCTGCGTAGGGCGCAAATTTCTGCGCCGGCGTTCCGTCGCGCGTTCCACGGCGGCGAGGGGCTACACCCCGGCCGCGCCATCCCAACTGAAGAATCTCGATTGGCGGATGTAATTCTGGTCAATCCGATCGCGAGTCCGGCCCCGGTGGCCCGTGCTTCTCCCATTGCGCTCCCGCCATGCCCTACGATCATGGGATGCACGACGGATTCCACCCGTTTCTCCGCAAAACTTTAGGAGGATACCGCGCCGAACGATATCGAGTCAATTGGATGTCAATTAGATGTCACACGGGGCAATTTTGTTTCACCGGCGTGTCGCATTTTGTAAGTGGCACAAATCCAAGGAGAAGCGGCTCCGGAAAGGCATGCGATGGCTCGCCACGTTCTCATCGCGGACGAACGGCTTCATGCGGACGGGCCCGAAAGAATCTTGCGAAGCTCCTGCTTGCGGGCAAGGAGGCGGTTCAGGTCTGCACCGGTGGGGCGAGCTTCGATATCGCGCTGAACGGTGGCGAGTTCGACTTCCATTCGACGGCGGCGCATCACGCTGAGGCAGCTTTCGGCTTCGTCCCAGGTGGGAGCGGCGCCGGAATCGAAGAGAATGTCGAAAAGGACACGGCGATCGGGAGTATCGAGCGCTTCGGCGAGGGAGGCAGGGTCGAGTGGTGCGCCTGACGAGGCCGCAGTTAGCAGCGCCGCGAAGATTTTCTCCGATTCCAGGCCACGGTGAAGATCCGCTTGGATCATGTCGCGCGCCAGCTTTTCGCGGAAGGCGTCGGCTTCGACGAGCATTTGCATCAGCCGGCGCTCCGCTTGGTTGACCGGCGACGCGACGAGTTCGGCTTTTGGCTTCACTTCGCTGCGGCGCTCGGTGGCGGCGCGGCGCAGGGCTTCGCGCAGAACCGGCTCTTCAACGCGCAACTCGCTCGCGATGCGCGAGGCCCACTCCGAACGCGTCAGGCGATTCGGGACGCGCTGAACGTAGGGCATGAGGTAATTGAGCGTGGCGAGCTTTCCGGCGGCGGTCGAACGATCTCTCATGCGCGCACGGCCGATCAGGTAGTCGAGATATGGCGGCGAATCACGCAGCAGCTTTTCGTACGCCGCGGCGCCTTTTTCTTTGAGGAACTTGTCCGGGTCCGCGCCGCCGGGAAGCGCGAGCACGCGGATTTCGAATTCTTTTTCGAGGAGCAGCGCCAGGGAGCGTTCCGTCGCGGCTTGGCCCGCGGTGTCGGGGTCGTAGTTGACCACGATGCTGCGCGTGAAACGATTGAGCAGCTTCACTTGCGGCTCGGCGAGGCTGGTGCCGCAGCTCGCTACGACGTTGGTGAATCCTGCGCGAGCGACTGCGATCGTGTCCATATAGCCTTCGACCAGGATCGCGAACTCATTTTTGCGGATGGCTTCTTTGGCGCGGTCGAGATGATAGAGGACGTTGCTCTTCGAATAGATGGGCGACTCGGGCGAGTTCAGATATTTCGGCATGTCGTCGCCGAGGGCGCGGCAGCCGAAAGCAATCGTTTTGCCCGACTCGTTGGCGATAGGAAATGTTATGCGGCGGCGGAAGCGATCGTAGAGGCGTCCGCTTGATTCGCGGGAGAAGAGACCGGATGGTTCGAGAAGCTTGTCGGGATATTTCTGTTTCAGATGGCGGTAGAGGGCGTCGCCGGCAGAAGGCGCGAAGCCGATGCCGAAGCGCGCGATGGCATCGCGGTCGAGACCGCGGTCTTCGAGATAGCCGCGGGCGGCGCGGCCCTCGGCCGTGTCGTTCATCTGGCGGGTGAAAAATGCGGCTGCTTCGCGATGCATTTCGACAAGCGCGGAACGTTGCTGATTCTCGCGCCGCTCTTCGGGCGACCGCTCGCGCGGGGCGGGCATTGGGATGCCGCATTTTTCGGCCACGATGCGAATGGCATCGGGAAATCCGCACTTCTCCATCTCCATTACGAATTTGAAGACGTCGCCGCCGACGCCGCAGCCGAAGCAGTGATAGATCTGCTTTACCGGATGGACAGCGAATGACGGAGTTTTCTCGGAGTGGAATGGGCAGAGGCCGGAGAAATTCTGACCGGTTTTCTTGAGGCGCACGTATTCGCCGACAACGCGGACGATGTCCGCTTGTTGTTTGACGCGATCAGCGAAGGACCCAGCTTCTGCCATGGCTTCTGCACTCGAGGACCAAACTGTGGCCAGCGAATTCCTATACTCTCGCGGAGAGCATCATCCCGTCAATTCCACGACCGTTATCGCAGTTCCGCCGCGATCTGCAGACTCTGTGTGGATTTGCGCGACGAGCGGATGCGTGCGCAGGAATTCGGCCAGGCCGCGACGTAGCGCGCCTGTGCCGTGGCCGTGAATGATGCGGACGCGAGCTTGATTATTTAGCGCGGCGGTGTCGATGAATTTGTCTACGCGGGCGGTGGCTTCTTCGACTGTGCAGCCGATTACGTTGATTTCTTCCACCGATGGCTCGTCGGTGGATTGAGATTGCACGCGAATTCCGGGGCGCGTCGCGGCGACAGGGTGCGCGGATTTTAGCGCGGCGGCTTCGATGCCGAGAATATCGTCGAGCGCGATTTTCATGCGCATCGGCCCGGCTTCGACTTCTGCTGAGTGGCCGTCAACGCGGCGCAGTACAACTGCCTGCTTCATTCCTTTGACGCGAAGGCGTGTGCCTTCGGTCAGCTCGTCGAGAGAGAGCGGCTTGGCTAGATCGGGCGAGACGCCGAGGTCTGCTTGCGAGGCTGCCAGAGTTTCGAGGACGGCAGCGTTGGCATCGTCGCGGGCGGCGGCGTCAATTTTTCCGAATTTGCGGCCTGTGGATTTTTCAAGTTCGGCGCGCAGCTTGCGGTCCTGAATATCGGAGGAGAGTTTGGTTACTTCGGCTTCGAGCTTCTTCACCGTGTCCGCGAAATTCTTCCCCAGCTCGGCGATGCGCCGGCGCTGGCGTTCGACCCATTCGGTTCGCAGTGCGCGGCGCTCGGCTTCAAGCGCTTCGAGTTCGGCGCGGGCGCGGCGGGCAGTCTCATCGGATTCTTCGCGGCTGCGATGGAGATAGGCGATTAATTCCCGGGCTTCGCGCGTTTCGGGTGAGAGTCCGGCGCGGGCGCGTTCGATGATTTCGTCCGACAGGCCCAGGCGGCGGGCGATTTCGATGCCGCTCGAGACGCCGGGGACGCCGACGAGCAGGCGATACGTGGGCCGGAGTTGCTCCTCGTCGAATTCGACCGCGGCGTTGATTACGCCGGGGGTGGTTGAGGCGTAGGACTTCAAACGGTCGTGATGTGTGGTGGCAAGAACGAGTGAGCCACGGCGGCGAAATTCTTCTAGCAGAGCGACGGCGAGGGCTCCGCCTTCTTCGGGAGCCGTGCCAGTCCCCAATTCGTCTACGAGGACGAGCGTTCGCTCCGTGGCGCGCGCGAGCATGCTCTTCAAATTCAGCACGTGCGCCGAAAATGTGGAGAGATCGGCGGTGATGGATTGCTCGTCGCCGATATCGGCGAGCACTGCATCGAGAATGGGCAGCTCGGCACGCTCGGCGGCTACGGGAATTCCGGATTGGCCCGCGAGCGCTGACAGACCTAGCGTTTTCAGCGCAACCGTTTTGCCGCCGGTGTTCGTTCCGCTGATGACCATTACGCGGCCGAGCGAATCGCTGCCTGCGCCGGTATTGCCGGCGCCGTCGGCTGGGCCGCCGAGAGCGAGAGTGACAGGCACGACGCTGCGTCCTTGCGGCTTCAAGGAGGCCTCGAGCACCGGATTTCGTGCGTTCTTCAGGCGAATCGCGATCTCCGGTATGAATTCGGGAATGGCGCAATCGAATTCGCGGGCGAAGCGGGCGCGGGCGAAGACGGAATCGAATTCGGCGATGCGTTCGGCGGCGAACGCGAGCGGGCCGCGATCGAGGCGCAGCTGATCGGTGAGCGCGGCGAGAATGCGGGCGATTTCGGCGGCTTCATCCTCGGCGAGCTGCACGAGGCGGTTGTTGAGATCGATGGTCTCGAGCGGCTCGACGAAAACGGTTTGGCCGGTGGCGCTGGCGGCGTGGACTACGCCCGGGACGGCGCGGCGTTCGGAGGCGCTGACGGGAATTACGAAGCGGTCGTTGCGGAGCGTGACGTAGTCGTGGCCGGCTTCGTCGCCGCGGGCGCGGAGAATTGCTTCGAGCGATTTCTGAATTTTTTCGCGGGTTTGGGCGCTGGAGACGCGGATGCGTTTTAGCGCGGGGGAGGCGTTGTCGCTGATTTCGCCGTTCGGAAGGACGGCCTTGCGAATCGTTGCAGAGAGCGAGCGAAAATCGCCAATTGCCACGGCGCGCTCGGCGAGACGCGGAAATTTCGCGGCGTCGCCTTTGAATGTGGCGCGCAGACCTGCGGCTGTGTCGGCCAGCGAGGCGGCATCGAGAAGTTCGGCGGCCGAGAGAACTGAAGCTGGCATTTCGAGCGCGCCCAACCAGCTTTCGGGATCGGCGAGCGAGCCAAAGCCAAGTTCCGAGCCAGCGCGTAGATAGGTTACGGCTTCGCGAATCCATTCAAATTCTTCGGCGAGCGCGGCCGCGTCTGATTGCGGGGAGAGCGCGAGGATTGCGCGACGGCCGGGGGCGCATGTCGCGCGACCGGCGACGATTTCGCGGAGACGCGGAAATTCGAGAAGTTCTTCGGCGCTGCGGCTCATGCGATCAAAATGGCGGAGGATGCGGCGCGTGTCAAGGAGGCGGGCGGGGTTGCGGGCGAGCGAATTGGCGCGAGCGCGGGAGACGATTCAGAGAGTCAGCGCTGAAACGGTCATGATTCCAGGCAAATGGTGGGCGCGTTCGCTGGCGTTACGAGGGCGGACGCCCCTACGAGGACGTAAGGCAATTCGTTGCATGCGATGGCGACGGAGCCAGCGCTAAAGCGCATTGTCCCTGGCGGGGCTTTTCTCGGAGCGCTGAAGCGCTCCTTCCCCCGCATGAATGCTGGGGCTCCCACCGGTGCGGGGCGCGGAGAATTTGGATAGAATACGGCGCGTTTCGTGGCTCATTGTCAACTCTGGCTCAGCCACTTGCTGGAAATTAACGGAGGCTGCCGATGAAACGCTTCGTGACCTCACTTGCGGCTCTTCTGGTCATTCCCATTGCGCTGGCGCAGACGAAGCCTGCTGCGCCGCTCAGCCTGGGCGATTTGCATCATCCGATCGCTACTTCAAATCACGAGGCGCAGCAGAGGTTCGATGAAGGGCTGACGCTGATCTACGGCTTCAATCATGAAGAGGCGCGGCGAAAATTTCAGCAGGCTGCGGACCTCGATCCGAAATCGCCGATGTCGCTGTGGGGAATCGCGATGGCCGTGGGGCCGAATTACAACATGGACGTGGACCCGGAGCGCGAGAAGCAAGCTTACGATGCGATTCAGAAGGCGTTGCAACTCTCCGCCGGCGCGCCGGAGAGCGAGCGCGCTCATGTCGAAGCACTGGCGAAGCGATTCACGAATGATCCGAAAGCGGATTTAAAACATCTCGCCGTGAATTATTCCGACGCCATGCGCGAACTGGCGCGCCGATTCCCGGACGATCCCGATGCCGGCGCGCTCTTCGCCGAGAGCATGATGGATCTGAAACCGTGGCATCTGTGGAGCAACGACGGCAAGCCGGCGCCGGGCACTGAAGAAATTGTTGCGACGCTAGAGCGCGTTTTGCGGCGCTCGCCGGATCACGTGGGCGCAAATCATTTTTACATTCATGCGCTGGAAGCTTCGCCCTATCCCGAACGCGCGCTGCCGAGCGCCAAGCGGCTCGAGAACATGGTTCCCGCCGCCGGGCACCTGGTGCACATGCCCGCCCACATCTACGAAAACACGGGCTACTTTCATCTCGCGGTGATCGCCAACGAACAAGCCGTCGCGGCGGACCAGGCGTTTCTGGCGACCGCGCCGCCGGGCGGCATGTATGGCGCGATGTACTTTGGGCACAATCTGCACTTCCTCGCATTTGCGGCGATGATGGAAGGAAATTACGGCAAGGCGAAAGACGCAACAGCGCAGCTTGATGCGGCCGTGCGGCCGGCGCTGGCCATGGTGCCGATGGTCGAAGCGTTTCTGCCGTTGTCCACTTTCGTGCAGATGCGATTCGCGCGGTGGGACGAAATCAAAAAGCTGCCCGCGCCGGACGCGAAGCTGGCGATGTCGACGTGCATATGGCACTTCGCGCAAGGATCGGCCTACGCCGCGACGCATCAACTCGAACGTGCGCGCGCTGAACGCTCTGCTCTGGATGAAGCGCGCAAGAGCGTTCCCGCCGGGCGTGCGTACGGAATGCTTTACAACGACGCAAACGTCTTGCTCGATCTCGCATCGAATTCGCTCGATGCGCGCATCGCGGATGCCGCCGGAGATCGCGCCGCCGCAATTGCCTCCTGGAAGAAAGCGGTGGCGATTCAGGACGCGATGAGTTACGACGATCCGCCCGAATGGTTTTATCCGGTGCGCGAATCGCTGGGCGCGGCATTGCTCGCCAATGGCCAAGCCGCCGAAGCCGAAAAAACATTTCGCGAAGATCTCGAGCACAATCCGCGCAATCCACGCTCGCTATTCGGGCTTTGGCAAGCGCTGCTGGCGCAGAAAAAGTCCGTGGATGCGGAGTGGGTTCACCGGCAATTTGTCGAAGCTTGGAAATATTCGGACAGTGAGGCGCGATTGAGTGATTTCTGAGCGGACTCGCCGTGCGATGGGCGACTTTTTTCTACGATGTACAGAGCCACAGGCAGGAGTGCCTGTGCTACTGAACGGCGAAATGTGCGCTTAGAATTTCGGCGGCGGCTGCGGGCGATGAGGCGGTTTCGATCAGGCGCTCGGCGGCTTCGCCCCACGCGGAGTGATGCGAGGTCTCTACTTCGCGCACGCGCTCGATCACCGGCTGCCAGAATTCACCCAGCACGATCAGCGGCTTTTTATTGATGACGCGCTTGTTGCGCATTTCCCAGACTACCGCCAGCTCGACGAGCGTGCCCGTGCCACCGGTGCAGGCAACATATCCGTGTCCGCGGCGAATCAGCTCGAACAGGCGGTCCTGCCAAGTCTTCACGCGAATTTCTTCGTCCACCCACCGATTCACTTTCGTGGAGAAAAATTCCGCGGTGACGGCGAGAGTGCGCCCGCCCGCTTCCTTGGCGCCGCGCGAGACTGCTTCCATCACTCCGCCGTACCCGCCCGTGCAGGCGATGAATCCTTTGGCGGCGAGCGCGGCGCCCAGCGCGCGAGCTTCCACGTAAACGGAATCGTCCTCGCGCGGCCTGGAGCTTCCAAAAACGGTGACGACGCGAGCGGCCGCGCGCTTGGTCATTTGCGTTTCGCAGGAAGGCGCAGATCTTCGATCATCGCCGTGAGAATCGCGTCGAGGACTGCGGATTGTTCGTGCGAGGGCGCGGTGTTGTTGTTCGTGAACATCGAGAAGATAAGATTCTCGCCGTGGAGCGAGGTGGCGTAGCCGGAAATTCCGCGTACATGCTCGAGCGAGCCGGTTTTCGCATGGAGGCGGCCCGCAGCGGGCGAGCTCTTCAAGCGGTCTTCGAGGGTGCCGTCCTCGCCGGCGATGGGCAGCGTCGAGCGAAAACTTTCGCCCCACGGCTGCCGCGATGCGTAGGCGAGCATCTGCACCACTGCGCGGGGCGTCACCAGATTTTGCCGCGAAAGTCCTGAGCCATCGACGAGCACGGCGTCGCCATCTGCAATTCCTGCTGCGCGCAGAAATTCATTCTCGAGCGCGATTCCGGCATCGGTGGTTCCCACGCCGGCTTTCTCGCGCGCGATGGTGCGGAGCAACAACTCGGCGTGAAGATTCTGGCTGATCTTGTTCAGCAGGCGGATGGATTCGATCAGCGGCAACGACTTGTGCTCGGCGAGCACGAGCGGCGGGTCGCCGGGAGGCGGCGGAGATTGCACTGGCGCGGGCGTGAGAATATTTCCGCCGTCGGCTTCGCGCTCGGGCGGCGGCGCGTGCTTGGCGCGCGCGCTGCCGGGAATCACTACGCCGCGAGCCTCGAGCAGGCGCTTCAGCATGGCCGCGGCGTATTCGGCCGGTTCCTGCAGCGCCAGATCGATTTTTACCGGCGCGCCGCCAAGAGGAATCGAGCCGCGCAGAAGGATCGGCTTGTCGCCGGCCTCGCGCACCACAGAGAATTTCGGCTTCGAAGCGCTGGGCCCAGTCGTGATTTCGTGGCCGAATGTCTCGTAGCCGGCTGAAGGCTCGACGGTGATCTGCGCAGGATCATCGAGATGCTCGCCGGGCTGAATATTGATCGTGATGGAGTTCTCGTTGACGGCGATTGCGCTGATCGGCGCGCCGAAACGGAAATAGAGATCGCCGGTGGTCCAGCCTTCGGGATACGGATCATAGGCGAAATAGCTGTCGTCGCCGATGATGTCGCCATCGATGCGCTTCACGCCGCGCGCGACGACCGCATCGGCAAGCTCCGCGATGATTTTTTCGGCGGGACCATCGCGCTCCTCTTTTTCGACGAACGGCAGCTTGCGATTCGAGAGATCCGGATCGCCGCGGCCGACGAGAGAGAGATCTCCGTGCAGCCGGCCGCTGGCATCGAGTTGTGCGTGCGTTTCGATGGTCGTGCGAAAAGTGTAGTCCGAGCCGAGAGTGGCGAAAGCGAAGGCGCTGGTGAAGATTTTGGCGTTTGATGCGGGAGTGAAAAGATTGTCGGCATTTAACTCGTAGAGAGACTGGCCGGACGTTGCGTCGTTGACGAAGATACCCCAGAAGGCCTTTCGCGCATTCGGAGCCGCGAGCGCCGCTACGACGTGCGCTTGAAATCGCGCGATATCCGGCCGCGGCTTCGCAGATTTTGCGGACGCGCTCTTCGATGCGGGCGATTTTCGCTGCTGCGCTCCGGCGGTTCGTGGCGACGCCGCGATCGCGCAGGCGCACGCGAGGGCCAGGCAAAATGCCGACCAGCAACGAAATCTGCGCAAGCGCATCCGATTGTCCTCAACTAACATTCTGCCCCCAATGAATTATATTCTAACCGCGCGACGGCCCGGCGCATCTCACTAGGTTGCGCCGCGCAGCGGGAAGGCCTATCATGGCGGCCGAATGAAAAGGAGGAAGCCAATGAAAAAGTTCGTATCCCTCGCCCTGATGGTTTCGTTGACAGGATTTGTGTCGCTCTTCGCGCCGCAGCCTACGCAGTCGGCCGAAGACAAGAGCAAGTATCTCGACCGCATCGAAAATAGCGGCATGGTGCTCAAGGAAATTCTGGATGTGCCGGACGACATTCCGCAGAATCTTCTCGATAAGGCGGAATGCGTGATCGTTTATCCCTCGGTGCTGAAGGCGGCGTTCGGCGTCGGAGCAAGTTACGGGCGCGGCGTGATGACCTGCCGCAGCGGCGAAAACTTCAAGGGGCCGTGGGGCGCACCTTCGATGATGGCGCTCGAAGGCGGCAGCGTCGGATTTCAGATCGGCGCTCAAGCCACGGATTTTGTGCTGCTCGTGATGAACGACCGCGGCGCGAGTTCCATTCTCTCAAGCAAAGTGAAACTCGGCGCGGATGCGTCCGCCGCCGCCGGTCCCAAGGGCCGCGACGCGGAGGCCGATACGGATGTGACCATGCGTGCAGAGGTTCTTTCCTACTCGCGCGCGCGCGGGCTCTTCGCGGGAATTTCACTCGAAGGCTCGACGGTGCGGCCGGACAACGACGGCAACGAAACCGTTTATGGGAAGAAAATTCCCGCTCGCGATATCGTGCTGAAAGGCGCGGTTACGCCGCCGGAAGAGGCCCATAAATTGCTGTCCGTACTCGACAAGCGCTCGCCGCACAACCTCTCCGACCACAAGTAACGCGTTCTAGTTTGATCGAATCTGCGCGGGGCGTTCGATTCAGAAAATCGAGCGCCCTGCGCATCCAATCGATTCCTCCGACATCCAATAGTCGTGCGCGGCGAATGGCTAATCGCCGGCGCTGCTGCACTGCCCTCGGGGATCCCCCCTGCTTGACAGCCGGCAATTACTGACTTAGAGTCAGAATTGACCAGAGGTCGAATTCGATGAAAACCACTCGTTCACTTTCTGTTTCTCCCGTGCATTCCTCCCCCTCCCGGCTGCTCTCGCGCCGCGAACGCCATTCCGCCGCCGTGCGCCAGCGTCTTTTTGACACGGCGATGCATCTCGTCGCCCAGCACGGCTTCCAAGCTACCACCG
Organism: uncultured Acidobacteriota bacterium; assembly: GCA_963812645.1. Classification (GTDB taxonomy): domain Bacteria; phylum Acidobacteriota; class Terriglobia; order Acidiferrales; family UBA7541; genus Palsa-147. The sequence goes on along the minus strand of CAWEVU010000004.1, from coordinate 186,833 downwards.
TCGAAGAAATCACCCAGGCCGCCGATGTAGGAAAGGGGACCTTTTTCAATTATTTCCCGAGCAAGGAAGAGCTGCTGAACTCGTTCGGTGAAATCCGGCTGGGCAAGGTGCGCGCGGCTCTCGAGGCGGCCGAGGAAGGCCGCGAGTCGATCGAAAAAATCCTGCGGCGGCTGGAACTGACGCTGGCCGAAGATCCGGGCCGTTCGGGAGAGCTGGCGCGCAGCATAATTTTGACATTGTTGTCGAGTGAGACGGTGCGCCTGCGTGGCTGTGCGCGGCTGAAGCAAGCGCAAGCAATGTTTACGCGCATCCTCGCTCTCGGCCAGAAACGCGGCGAAGTGCGCCGCGACGTAGCGGCCGCCGACCTGGCGCGCTTCCTAAAGGAATCGCATTTCGGGGCGTTCTTGCTGTGGTCGCTCGAACCGGCGGGAACCCTCGCGGCGGCAGTGAATCGATCCTTCGAACATTTCTGGGGATTCACGGCGGCGCAACCCCGCTCGCGCGCCAAGAAAGGCAACCGCCAATGATCGGGAAACGCTCGCTGCTTTTCGGCGCCGTGATGCTGCTCTGCGCGGCGCAAGCCTTCGGGCAAATTTCTTCGAGTCCTTCCAGCGCGCTATCTCCCCCAAGCCCCTATACCGGCAGCGTTTCAAACGGCAAGGCCACGCAGGAAGTTTTGAAAATCCGATTCTCGGACGCTATTGAACGGGGTCTGAAGTACAACCTGGGCTTGCTCCTCTCGGAGCAAGGGATCACCTCGGCGCGCGGCGAGCGCTGGAAACAATTGAGCGAAGTGCTGCCGAACCTGACCACGAACACGACCGAGACCGCATCGAAAATCAATCTCGAGCAAAACGGATTCACCAAGATTCGCCTTCCCAGCTCGCCGTTCACGGGGATCAGCCCGATCGCCGGGCCATTTGGATTCTTCGATACGCGCGCTTACGTCAGCACGTCGCTGGTGGACTGGAGCGCGATCCAAAAGGTGCGTTCCGCGAGCGAGAGCCTGCGCGCGTCTAATTTTTCGTACAAGAACGCGCGCGAGTTGGTGGTTCTCACTGTCGGCTACAACTATCTGCTCTCCATCACCGCGGCTTCGCGGGTGGAAACATCCGAAGCGCAACTCAAGACCGCCGAAACGCTCTACAACCAGGCGTCCGACCGGCTGATCGCCGGAACGTCTCCGCAGATCGATGCGCTGCGCGCCAAAGTGGAATTCCAAACGCGCCAGCAGCAACTGATCTCCGCGCGCAATGATTTCGAAAAGCAGAGGCTGGCCCTCGCGCGCACCATCGGCCTGCCACCGGGCCAGGCCTTCGAATTGACGGAAAAGATTCCTTACGACAAACCGGGACTCATTTCGGTCGAGGCAGCCGTTGAGCGAGCCTACGCCGCGCGTCCCGATTTTCAAGCGGCGCAAGCGCAGGTCCGCGCCGCGGAACTCGCACGTCGCGCCGCCGTGGCTGAATATTTTCCGACGCTTTCGTTTGACGCGAATTACGGCGCGGGTGGAGCGACGCCGTCGCATCTGGACGGCACGTACCAGGCGCAAGGCTCGCTGAAGATTCCAATTTTCCAGGGCGGCAAAGTCCGCGCGGACATTCTCAAGGCCGACGCCGATCTGACGGATAGCCGCGATCAGCTTGAAAATCTGCGCGGGCAGATTGACCAGGACGTTCGCGACGCGATTCTCGACATGCAATCTGCTGCCGAGCAGGTGGAAGTGGCGCGGAGCAACGTGGATTTGGCCGGACAGACGCTCGATCAGGCGCGCGACCGCTTTGTCGCGGGCGTCACCGACAACATCGAAGTTGTCCAGGCGCAAGATTCGGTAGCCGCCGCGAATGATTCTTACATCTCTAGTTTGTTCAACTACACCATCGCGAGAATTTCGCTCGCGCGTGCTGAAGGAATTGCGGAGACCGGCGTACTGAATTATCTGAGAGGCAAAAGCGATGCCACAAAAGACGGAAATTGAAACCGCTCCAGAAAGCGAGACCAGCGCGCCGACGAGCAGGGTTTCGGATCACTCCGCCGCACCGCCGCCCCGCAACGCGAGTCCGGCGGCAGCGCGCCGGCCGCTGCCTGGCTGGCTGATCCTCGGCGCGGTCGTGGTGATCGTCGTGGTTGGAATATTCGTGTGGAATTATTTCGCGATGTGGGAATCCACCGACGATGCGCAAGTGGACGGCCACATTAATGCCATCAGCGCGCGAGTGAGCGGCTACGTCACCAAAGTCAACGTAGACGACAATCAAGCGGTCGAAGCGGGGGCGGTTCTCGTCGAGATCGATCCGAAGGATTACCAGGTCGCCGTCGAGCGTGCCAAGGCCGAATTCGAAGCCGCCGAGGCGAGCGCGATGGCCGCCGAGCACAACGTGCCCATTATTTTGGCCAACTCATCGAGCCAGCTCGAATCCGCGCGCGCCGACGTTGAAAACGCGCGCGCCGGCATTTCCGCGGCACAGGGTCAGGCCGCCGCGGCGCTCGCACAACTTACGCAAGCGGAAGCGAATGATTCCAAGGCGCAGAGCGATGTCGAGCGTTACAAGCAGCTCGTCGCCAAGCAGGAAATATCGCAGCAGCAATACGAGCAGGCACTCGACGCGGCGAAAGCCACAGCCGCAGGCGTGGTCGCGGCAAAGGCTTCTGCCGCTGCCGCTGAAGATCAAGTTCACCAGGCGCAAAGCCGGCTGCTGCAGGCCCAGGCCTCTCTGCAAGCGGCAGAGACGGCGCCGCAACAAGTCTTGGTCAGCAAGGCGCAATTTTCATCGGCGGACGCCTCGGTGGCGCAGAAAAAATCCGCACTCGATCAGGCGATGCTCAATCTTCAGTACTGCACCATCGTCGCGCCTGTTGCGGGCGTGGTGAGCAAAAACGTCGAAGTCGGAAATAACGTTCAGCCGGGCCAGCAATTGCTTTCGGTGGTGCCCCTCGAAGATGTTTGGGTCACTGCGAACTTCAAGGAAACACAGCTCAAGCACATGCGTCCCGGCCAGGCGGCAGAAATTTCGGTTGATGCTTACGGCCGCACTTACAAGGGACACGTGGATAGCATCGCCGGAGCCAGCGGCGCGCGCTTCAGCCTTTTGCCTCCTGAAAATGCGACGGGCAATTACGTGAAGGTCGTGCAGCGCGTGCCGGTGAAAATCGTGCTCGAGCCGGGCCAGAACAATGATCATCTGCTTCGTCCAGGTATGTCCGTGACACCCAAGGTCAAGGTGAAATGAGCGCGGCGGCAGCGACATTTTCGCCGGGCGAAGATATTTGGCGGCCGGCGGTCAATCCGTGGATCATCGCGCTGACGGTGACGCTGGCGACGTTCATGGAAGTGCTCGATACGAGCATCGCCAACGTCGCGCTGCCACACATCGCCGGGAGTCTATCGGCGAGCACGGACGAGAGCACCTGGGTTCTTACGTCCTATCTCGTTTCCAACGCCATCGTGCTGCCGTTGAGCGGCTGGCTCTCTTCTCTGCTCGGGCGCAAGCGGTTTTACATGGGCTGCGTGGCGCTATTTACCATCAGCTCGTTCCTGTGCGGATTCGCGCCGAATCTCGGGATGCTGATCGTGTTCCGGATTCTGCAAGGTGCCGGCGGCGGAGGCTTGCAGCCGAGCGAGCAAGCGATTCTGGCGGACACGTTTCCTCCGGCCAAGCGCGGCATGGCTTTCGCGGTTTATGGCATGGCCGTGGTGCTGGCGCCGGCCATCGGGCCGACCATCGGCGGCTACATCACCGACAACTTCAGTTGGCGGTGGATCTTCTACATCAACGTGCCGGTTGGAATTCTTTCGCTGATGCTGACGCTGCGGCTGATTCAGGATCCGCCGTATCTCAAGGAACGCAAGAAATCGACGCACGGAATCGATTACTTCGGCCTCGGCCTGGTGGCCGTCGGGCTCGGCGCGCTGCAAATCGTGCTGGACAAAGGCCAGCGCGACGATTGGTTTGAATCCCACTTTATTTTGATCCTCAGCATTATTTCCGCGGCAGCACTGATCGCTGCGGTTGTCTGGGAGCTGCGCCACAAAAATCCCATCATTGACCTGCGGCTGTTTCACAACCGCGGATTTGCCATCGGCAATGGAATGATGTTCATGTTGGGCGTCGCGCTCTACGGAACCACCGTGCTTTTGCCGCAGTTCGTGCAAACGCTGCTTGGATACACCGCGCAGGAAGCAGGGCTCGCGCTGATGCCCGGCGGATTCACGGTCATGCTGTTCATGCCGGTAGTGGGATTCTTGCTCAGCCGGCGCGCCGACGCGCGCAAATTGGTGGCGTACGGCATGTTCGTGCTCTCGATGTCGCTCTTCTACATGACGCGGTTCGACCTGCAGATCGACTTTTATACCGCCACAATGGCGCGCGTTTACCAGGCCGCTGCGCTCGCTTTCTTGTTCGTCCCGATCAATACGCTCGTCTTTGCCGATCTGCCGCCCGAGAAAAACAACGCCGCCTCGGGACTGATCAATCTTTCTCGAAACATCGGCGGGAGCGTGGGCATTTCGTTTGTAGAGACGATGCTCGCCCGGCGCTCGCAGGTCCACCAGACCTATTTGTCGCAGCATCTTTCGTCGGCCAACGGGGCGCTGCAAAAAATCATCCATGGCGCGAGCCAGGCGTTGCAGGCCCGCGGATCATCGCCGGGGCTCGCCGCGCAGCAGGCGCACGGACTGGTCTACTCGATGGTCTCGCGCGAGTCGCTGATGCTCGCTTACGTGGATACGTTCCGCATTCTCGCCGTGCTTATTCTGTGCCTTGTCCCGATTGTGTTCCTGGTCAAGAAGCCCAAGGGCGGCGCGGCCATTCCCGTGCACTAATCTGCAGCCGTGCGCTTGCGCCGCGAGCGCCGGATGGAGATATAATCCGCCACGAGTCTGGCTGGCACTTGGGCGCCTTTCGCGCATCACATGAGTGGCGATGTCCATTCGAATCATCACCGTCGAGCGTGAATACGGCAGCGGCGGAGCTGGGATCGCCGAAAAACTGGCGCGCCGGCTTGGCTGGAAGCTCTGGGACACCGAGCTGACCCAGGAAATTGCGCGGCGCGCGAAGGTGCAACCCGAAGCGGCCGCGCGGCACGACGAGCGCGTCGATCCTCTCCTGTACCGCTTGTTCAAGGTATTCGCACGCGGCAGTCATGAACGCGCGCTGCCCCTCAGCGGCGACCAGCCATTCGATACCGACTGCATGGTCGATCTTCTCCAGCGCGTCATCGAGGAAGTCGCGGAGACCGGGAATTCTGTGATCGTCGGCCGCGGGTCGCCTTATATTCTTCGGAATCGCCCCGACGTCTTCAGCATTTTTGTGTTCGCGCCGATCGAGGAGAAAGTGCGCCGGGTGCGTTCGCTGGGAAAAAGCGATGCGGAGGCGCGGGAACTGGTCGGCACAATCGACAAGGAGCGCGGGCAATTCATCAAGCGCTACTTCGGGGCGGATTGGCCTTGCCGGCAGCTCTACGACCTAATGATCAATTCCGATCGCGGCGTTGAATATGTGATCGAGACGATCCTGAACGGCATTGCCTTGGCAGAAAAAATCGGCACGGCCGTGGCGTCTTCGGCGTAACCTCTTCCGGCACCCTCTCTTGGAAGCAGCTTCGGTGGATGCCCAGCAAGGCTGTTGATTCGGCACTTGCGGCGGCATTTTTGCGCCAAAAAAAAGGCGTGATTTGTATCGATTAGAACTGCATGCCCTCCTTTGTTTTCAGCGGTTTAGGCTCGTTTCTAATAATTTCGTGTATCGATTAGAAATGTGGCCGGGCCGGGGGCGGAGCGGGGCCGGTTGGGGCTTGGCGTCAGTGGGAGAAGGCGTCCTTTGCCGGCGGTGGCCAGTCATTTTATGGCAACTCCTGGTTTAGATTGTTTGACGCGGACTGCGGGTCGCTTCGGAGAGCCTGACTTGACGTCGGGGCTTCGGCTTACGACAGGTATGTTTATAGCAGACGTTGGTTAGTTAGTCAACAGGAAAATTGGGAAGGAAACGAGAGGCCTGATCGAATGGGCTCGGTGGGGCGGCAAGGCGGAGGACTCTTGGGCTGCATCCGGGGCCACGCGAAGCAGGCGCTTGGGCTAATCCGAAGCCTTCCGCCGCGTGGGGACGTCCATACACCGGACGTCGCGGGAGGGCTAACCCGGCCCTCCCCTACAAGGAGGCCACAGCATCCTGCTGCTTGGCACGCGTGGAGATATCCCTTACTCTGACTGGCGCTGGGAAGATCGTCGAAAGGATCCTGCGTGGCCTGTCCACTGTGTGAAATGCGGAAACCGAAGCGGTATTGCCCTGCTAAGGCGGAGATGATTTGTGCGGTTTGTTGCGGGGAGAAGCGCGAAGTTACGATTGATTGCCCTTCGGATTGCTCGCATCTCGTTGCGGCGCGGCGGTGGGAACGCGAGCACCGCAAGGCCATTGTGCCGGCGGACGTGCCTTATCCCGATCTGTCGCTGCCTATGGATTTGATTCATGAGCACCAGCCGCTGATTTCCGGGCTTGGTTATACGATTCTGAAGGCGGCCGCGGAGGTTCCTGCGGTAGATGATTCGAGCGCGATCGAAGCGTTTACCGCGCTGGCGGAGACTTATCGGACGCTGGGCACCGGACTCTATTACGAACGGCCACCCGATGCGCCGGTTGCGCGGGCGGTTTACACGCAATTGACGCAGTTTTTGGGGGAATACCGGCAGGCGGAGCAGAAGCAGACGGGATTTGGCGGGGTGAAGGATTCGGAGATATTCCGGCTGCTGGTTTTCCTACTGCGCGTTGCTAAGTACGAGACCAATGGGCGGCCGCGTTCACGGGCTTTTCTTGATTTTCTGCGCGGGCAGTTTCCGCGGGCGGCGGAGGCTCAGGCGGAGGCTCCGCGGATTATTGTGCCGTAGCGAAATAGACTTGCGGGCGGTGGGCCGGGGATTTCTCGCGGCGAGGGGCGTCTCCGCGGACAGCTCGATGCGGGGCGGCGGTCATCCCTTGGCGGTCCGTTCTTGCCATTGTCGCTGATGGGCCGTGGATGCTTATTTGCATGGCTGCGTATGCCAGAGTGCCCATCAGCAGAATCAGCGAACTCACTGATTTCATTCGCATCGCGTTCTCCTTAGCTCCCGATATTCGATGCTTCAGTTGAGTCTAAAAGATTCATAGCTTCAGTCAACATGAGACGAAAAGCTGGGCCTAAAGGCCGGGCGCAGTCCGCCTAGGCGGACGCCCCTACGAAACAGGAACCGGCTCGATTCGGCGCATCCTCCTTTTGCCGCAAAAAGGTGGGGCCGAAAGGCGGGAGGGTCTGAAGACCCTCCCCTACGGGAATGCCGGCATTCCTGGTGCGTGATTGAACTTTGGTTCGGTTGCTACTTCCATTTTCTCTAGTTGAACCAGGCCCAGGGTCATTTGCGGCGGGGCGCTTGGCGGACCCATGGGTACCGTTGGCCGCGAATTTATGCCGTACTTTTTGCGTAACGCGGCGAAGCGGTTGGCGATTTCGTCGGTGTAACTTTTGGGGGCGCCGTTGTGGCGCCTGTACCATTCGTCGTATTGGCGGGCCAGGCGCGGGAACTTGGTTTGCACGAAGGGCAGGAATTGTTTCAGGGCGGCGGGCATCAGGTACAGGACTCGCGCGCCGATCCATTGCGCATCGCCTGCTTTCGCCGCTCGCACTAGCGTCTCGAGATCGGCGGCTGCGTCCGTGATTCCGGGAATTACCGGCATGGCCAGCACTCCCGCGGCGATTCCTGCCTCGCGCAGCTTCTTCACCGTCTCCATGCGCAAATCCGGACGGGGGGCGCGCGGCTCGAGCAGGCGGGCCAGGCGCGGCCGCATCGTGGTGATCGAGAGATTGACGGAGATCGAGGATTTCTCTGCGATGCGCTTGAGCAAATCCAAATCCTGCAGGACCTGATTCGATTTTGTGGTGATCGAGACGCTCAAGCCTGAGCGCTCCGCCATTTTCTGCAGAATCGCGCGCGTCACTCCGAATTCGCGCTCCGCCGGTTGATAAGGATCGGTGGCGGCGCCAATGGCGATGTGCTCGCCTTCAAGCCGCGGATTTTCCAAATCGCGGGCAACCAGCGCGCCCGCATCCCTCTTCGCGTAAATTTTCTTCTCGAAATCGCCGCCGTCGAGCTCCATGAATTCATGGGTATAGCGCGCGTAGCAGTAGTGGCATCCGAATTCGCAGCCCCGATACGGGTTGATGGTGTAGTTGAAAGGCACGCGCTCGGAATCGCAGCGGTTGATTATCGAGCGGACGGGTAGAACGAAGTACTCGGTTCCTCTCTTGGCATCCGCACGGGGGGAGGAAGCGGCGAGGCGCGCGATGCCGACCAGTTCCGCCGCAGGCTTCGTACTCCGGTCAGGCACCGGAGCGGGCGCGGAAGCGCTGCAGGCGTTGTCATCGTTGCCGTGGCGAGCGGCATGGGGGAATAAGGTGAGACTGGTCTGCTCCGGCCGGGCGGGACGGATCCGGGAAAGATTCGCCGCCGGTCGAAGAGTGTATGTAGTGGCCATCGAAAGCCTCGCCGCACGTTCGGGATAGTATTCGCCTTTTGTTCGCCCTGTCAAGGACTATTTTGCTTTTTCTTCGCCTGTACCTTCGTACAGGCCCGTAAACAGGGGCTGTCCGGAAGAACAAATCATGAAGGTGGAAACCCGGCCGATGAAAAGAGCAGGGTTCCAGGACTGGACTTTTATACTGACAGCGATGGCGAATACCGAAACGAAGAAGGCGGCGCCCGAGGTCGGAATCCTCATCCTGGATTCGACGCCGGCCAGCCAGCAGGCTTTGCGCTTGCTGCTGAGCGCGGAGGGCTGGCACGTGCAGGTGGTGACCGACGCGCAGCAGACGCTGCAACAGCTTCTTACGGGCGCGTGGCACCTGGTGATCGCGAACGTCGAACTTTGCCCGCCGGGCAACCCGCTGTTCCTGATCCTGAACGATCTGGCGCATGCCGAAGGCGTCACGCTGGAAGCCGAAGAAGAGGAGAAGGAATTGACGCGCACGGCGGTGAAGCGCAATCCCGATGAAGTCACCAAGGTGCGCAAGCGGAGGCTGCGCGTACTGTTTCTCGTTCCTCCCGGAAACGCGGCCGACGTGGTGATGGAACTCGAAGCACAAGAGCTGCCGTATTCCATACTTCCCTACCACTTCCACGACTTTTTCGAGAAGATCATCGATCTGCTTATGGAGGCGGGTGCGATCGCGCGCTCGACACGAACGTCGCGCTTCGTCACCACCGGGCACGCGCGCATGCAGCAGGCGGTGAAGGATCAGCGGGGGAATTCGATGTTTGCTTCGCGGGGCGAGTATCAAATGAGCGAAGAAGAAATCGCGGAGTACGAAAAGCAGGAAGAAGAAGAGCGGCGGAAGAAGAACAAGAGGGAGAAAGAAGAAGAGCGGGAAGTTTGGTAGTTTTCTGGCACGCAAGAAAATGCAGATCCCTCGCTTCGCTCAGGATGACAAGTATTGAAATTTTTCAGCAAGATGTAACCTCATGCCCTGACAAGACCGTGCCCTGATGGAGCAGCGCACGTCTCATTCAGACTCTGAAGGCCCGCCCTTCCGCGCCGCGAATAATTTCTTTAGACTGTGACGCTATGACTGTCTGGCATCCGGAGACTTACCTCAAATACGCCAATGTTAGGTTCCGCGCGGCTATGGACTTAATCGAGCGGATTCCGCTGGAGCGCTGCGAGAGGGCGTACGATCTCGGTTGCGGAACCGGCCATTTGACGCAGGCGCTGCAGGAACGCTGGCCAGAGGCGCGCATCACTGGCGTCGATTCTTCGGCCGAAATGCTCTCTCACGCGCGCGGGGAATTTCCGAAGATTGAGTGGGTGGAGGCCGACATCAGGTCATGGCGCGCTGATGCTCCCGCCGATTTGCTTTTTTCGAATGCTACGTTTCAGTGGGTGCCGGACCACGAGCATGTGTTGCCGTCGCTGGTGGCGCAAGTGCGCAAAGGCGGATTCTTTGCGATGCAGATGCCGCGGCACATCGATAGTCCCGGGCATCTGCTGCTGCTGGAGACGGCGCGGGAGGAGCGGTGGCGCGAGCGATTGCTGCCGGTGACTTTGGGGCTCGTGGTGCACACGCCCAAGCAATATTGGCGGTGGATTTCGCCGCAGGCTTCGCGAGTGGATATTTGGGAGACGATTTACCAGCACGAGATGGAGGGCGAGAATCCGGTGGTGGAATTCTTTCGCGGGACACAGTTGCGGCCTTATATGCAGGCTTTGTCCGAGGACGAAGCCGCACAGTTCGTGGATGCGTATTCGGATAAAATTGCGCGGGCTTTCCCGAAGCAGGCTAACGGCAAGACTTTGTTTCCGTTCCGGCGGATTTTTATCATCGCCGAGCGGTGAATCGAACGTCAAAAGATTACCGCAGAGACGCTGAGGGCGCAGAGAGGGACTGGGAGAGTTCACTCGGTGTTTAGCTGGGCTTTGCCGTTGCTGAAATCTACCAGGGCTGGCGAGTGTAGATAGGCTTCCGCTTTTTCGCTGCTCTTCAGGTAGGCATCCCAGAAGGCTACGCTGGCTACTTTCACCGTTTCATAGAGGACTGCGGGCTCGGTGCCTGCTTTCGCGGGGATTCCGGTGAAAGTCATGTGGCCGCCGCCGTCGAGGACGATGGCGTATTTGTGGACGCTGTGAACGAGTTCGTAGGGCTTGATGCGCTGCTCGGGCTTGAGGCCGCCGACGCCCATATCGCGAGTGCCGGTCATTAACATGAGCGGGGCGGTGATGCCGGCCCAGGATTCTTCCTCGACGCCGCGCTGCCTGGGACCGGCGCCGGAGAGTACCAGCAGGGCGCTGACGCGGCGGTCGGCCAGAGTCTGCAACTTCGATTCGCCCGCGGGAGTGAAGGTCAGGCCGCCGATCAGCTCGGTGGTGAGCGCGCCGAAGGAATGGCCGCCCACGCCGATGTGCGCGCGGTCGATCTTTCCGGCGACGGGCGGGACGCGGCGCTCGATTTCGTCGAGCGAGTCGATGACGAACGATATATCCCGCGTACGATTGCGCCATTGCACAGGATCTTGAATGTCCTGGCCCACGGTCGAGAGCCCTTGGATTACTCCGCGAATCTGGCCATTCGATTTTCTTTGCGCGATGGAATCATCGTGCGTGGGCTGGATCGTTACGTAGCCCCTCGCGGCCCAGTATTCGGTCAACGACGCGTACGTATCTTTCGACCCGCCGAATCCGTGCGAGAAAACGATCACAGGAAATTTTCCCTCGGCTTTCGGGTAGGTCACCTTCACATGCAGGTCTTTGTTCCTTTGTGCATCGTGCAGAACGAGATCGTCCGCCGTGGAGGTCTTGAAAGGCCCAGCCACTGCCGTGTAGGCCGAAGACTCTGATCCTTTGCCCGCGCGATTGGCCGCGAAGATGTAAATGCGGAGCAGAACCAGCGCTGCCAGAAGCGCGGCTACGTTAAAAATGATGATCCGGCGCCGCGACAGTGTTGTCATGGATCTCTCTTCCTCTGCTCCACTAAACCCCGCTCTCCACAAAATGTCTCATGAAATCCGCCGCTCGTTCCGGCGTCACGCGATTGTAACCTTGCCGTAATCTGCGTCACAAAACTCTCGGTGCAATATAGGAGGGAGTCCGAGCCTTGCCTGAATCGGCCGGTTCCATTATGGTTGAACGAAACGAGGGTCCGGAGGCTGTGATCAAGAAACGCATCCTAGTCATCGAAGACGACCGCGACATCGTCGAGCTGGTCCGTTACAACCTCGAGAAGGACGGCTATCAAGTTTTCACCGCCACCGACGGTGCGCTCGGCATGGCGCAAGTCAAAAAGTCGCCGCCCGATCTTCTCGTCCTCGACTTGATGCTGCCAAAGCTCTCGGGACTTGAGATCTGCAAGGAGATTCGCCGCGACGCTGCGCTGAATCGGCTGCCAATCCTCATCCTCACTGCCCGCGGCGAAGAAGCTGACCGCGTTGTGGGCCTCGAACTCGGCGCCGATGATTACGTCACAAAGCCATTCAGCCCGCGCGAATTCGTCGCGCGCGTGAAGGCGCTGCTGCGCCGCACCGAACCGGCCGCCGCTACGGAAAAGCTAATCGACGTGGGCGCGCTGCGCATCGATCCCGCCGCTTATCGCGTCACCCGCGCGGGCAAGCAGGTTCCTCTCAGCACGCTCGAGTTCCGCCTGCTCTACTATCTCGCCGCGCGCCCCAACAAAGTTTTCTCCCGCGATCAGCTTCTCGATGCCGTCTGGGGCACCGACCGTTTCGTCACGCCGCGTAGCGTAGACGTCTACGTCCGCCGTTTGCGCGAGAAAATCGAAGAGAATCCGCAGTATCCTTCCTATGTAAAAACGATCCGCGGCGCCGGCTACTTGTTCGAAACCCGTGCGAGCTAAGCTCTTCTGGAAACTGAGCCTCACCTATCTTCTGCTGCTACTGGCAGTTCTGGCGGCGATGGATTTGTACGCCACGCGCGGGCACCTCGTTGCGGCGGCGTTGATCATCATCGGTCTCGGCGGCGTGATGACGCTCTTAATTTCACGCAGCTTTTCCGCGCGGGTCGAGCGCCTAAAGGATTTCGCCGGCCGGGTAGCCGGCGGCGATTTCCGCCCGCTCGAACGCGAAGATACCGAAGACGAACTCACCGATCTCGCGCTCGCGTTGAATGAAACGGCGGCGCGGCTGGCAGGAACGATTCGCACGCTCACCGACGAGCGTAACCGCTCGAGCGCCATCCTCCGCAGCATGGTCGAAGGCGTGGCCGTGATTGACGCCAAAGAGCGCGTCGTTTTCTGCAATCAAGCTTTCGCCGAAATCCTCAGCGTAGACGCGGCGGCCAGCGAAGGCCGCCCGCTCCTCGAAGTCGTCCGCCAGGCCGATCTCGTCGCGCTAGCCCGCCGCGCGCTGCAGAGCGGCGAGCACGTGCAGGGCGATCTGGTGATCGGCACGGTCTCGCCGCGAAATTTCGGCGTGACCGCCGCGCCGGTTCCGGCGCTCGATGCGCATGGAGCTGAGGCGGGCGGCGCGCCGGGCGGCACCGAATCCGCCGGCAGCGCGACGCGCCCGGAAGTGCACCACGGCGCGGTAATCGTGCTGCACGACATCACCGAGCTGCGGCGCCTCGAGCGTGTGCGCCAGGATTTCGTCGCCAACGTCTCGCACGAATTCAAAACGCCGCTCACCGCCATCCAAGGCTTCGCCGAAACGCTCTTAAGTGGCGCCCTCGAAGACGAAATAAATAATCGCCGCTTCCTCGAAATCATCCGCGACCATGCCGTCCGCCTCGGCCGCCTCACGGATGATCTCCTGAAGCTGGCCCGCATCGAAGCCGGAAAGCTCGAGCTGGAATTTCAACCGGTAGCTCTGGCCGACATCATGGAAAGCTGCGCCACCACCACGCTGCTAAAAGCCAGCCAGCGCAATCTATCGCTCGACGTAAGCTTCCCTCCCGAGTTACCTCCCGTCCGCGGCGACGCCAGCCTTCTGCGCGAAGTGCTGCAAAATCTCCTCGACAACGCGGTCCAATACACACAACCAGGCGGCAAAATCTCGATAAGCGCCGCCACCCACAATTCCGAAGCGGTCGTGACGGTAGCAGACACGGGCATAGGCATCCCCCTAGCCGACAAAGAACGCATATTCGAGCGCTTCTACCGCGTAGACGCTGCCCGCAGCCGCGAGGTAGGCGGCACAGGCCTCGGCCTAAGCATCGCCAAACACATAGTAGAAGCCCACGGCGGCCGCATCTGGGTAGACAGCTCAGTAGGCCAAGGCTCCCAATTCCACTTCTCCGTCCCGCTATCAACATAATCCCGTAGCGCCGGCTGCCAGCCGGCGTGTTTGTGTAGCGTCACTGCGCATGAAAATCACTGGCAACCCTTCGGTCGCGCCGCTGTATTTTCCTTCGTAGAGCCCGCGCTTCAGCCGGGCCGCCTTTCTACTTTGCAGCTTGTAACCTGTAACGTTACAGGCTACAATGTTTGCATGGTGGTCCGGAACTTCCGGCACAAAGGCTTAGAGAAGTTCTACACCGATAATAATCCCAAAGGTGTTCCGCAGGCCGTCGCGGAGAAATTGCGTCGAATGCTGACTTTTCTGGAGAATATGGCCAACGCTTCCGAACTCCACGGCATTCCGGTCTGGAAAGCTCATCTATTAAAAGGCGACCGCAAAGGCACCTGGAGCCTCTCCGTCACCCGCAACTGGCGACTCACATTCAGGATCGAGGCCAATGAAATCCGCGATCTGAGCCTGGAGGACTATCATTAATGAGAGATCAAGGAATGCGCATGCTCAATCCCTCGCACCCCGGCGATTTCATCAAGCACGAGATCATAAAGCCGCTACGGCTTTCCGTGACCGCCGCCGCCAAAGCCCTCGGCGTCTCTCGGCCAACGCTCTCGTCGCTTCTCAACCAGCGCGCCGCCCTCTCCGGCGACATGGCCCTCCGCATCGAGAAAGCCTTCGGCGTACGCATGGAAACGCTCATGCGCATGCAGTCCACCTACGACATCTCCCAAACCCGCAAGCGCCAACACCACATCAAAATCCCTCGGTTCCGCCGCGCGACCCGCGCTGCGCAATCGCGCTTCGTCCGGCAGTAGGAAGGCTTCGCTAATGTCCAAAAGAAAAGTGTTCGACGAATTGATCGAGGGCGTCGCGGCGATGAAGAGCCACCGCGAAGGCAAGCTCACGCTGCGCACTTACAAAATCCAGCCGTCCCCGTTGCCAAAGGTTGACTCCAAGCTGATTCGCGACACGCGCCGAAGGCTGCGATGCTCCCGCGCCGTCTTCGCCCGCAAGCTGCGCATCAACGAACGCACGCCGGAAAAATGGGAGCAAGGCCGCGCCAAGCCCAACCCGCAAGCCGCAGCCCTACTCGTCCTCGTACGCATATTCCCCGACACCCTCGATCGCCTCGACCGAGTCGCCAAGCTGTAACCCGAGCCCCACCCAATCGACTCTGCCAGCCACCAACTGAGTTGACAGGACAATTGGCGCCGCCGGCGAATTCCACTTCTTGGTTCCGTTCGCCTGGCGAGCGCTCTGCCGCACTATGCCCTGCCTGATGGGCGTAGCGCGCGGAGCCAGGATTCCACTTTCTTCATCGCCAGGCAGTCTTCCTTGTTGTATGTGAGGAGCGTCTCGAGGATGTCGTTGCGCGATGGATCCTGCTGGTATTCCTGGAACCAGACGATGGATTGGGCGCCGCCGGAGTCCGCGGCAGAGTACTTGAGACCGACGAAGGGAGCCACGGATTTCAGGCCGTAGCTTTTCGCGGGGAGCGCGACGGTGTCTTTCACGATGGGATGGAGATCGACCATGCGGCTCTTGAATTCGTCGAGGGCATCGCGCTCGCGGAGGCCGTACTTGCGCTCCAGCGCGGCCAGCTTTTTCTCTTCGTACGACGAGTAGTGAAAAACGACGAAGTCTTCCGGCGCGAACGTGGCGCAGAGATTCTGGAGCTGGTCCCAGATCTGCTCCTCTCCGTGGGCGTCCGCGCAAAAAAGTCCGTGATAGTTCAGATTGTCGAGCGGCGGCTCGACCCACATACCGCAGAGATAAATCAATTCCTGCGTGGGATCGTCCTCGAAGTCCAGGTAGATTTTTCTCGGCGGATCCGGAATGGCGGCCAGCGCCAGAACTTGCAGCTTGTCGGATATCGCGATGGTAGCGGCGCGCAACATGGATTCGATGGTCTTCGGCCCGATGCCTTTCAATTTCCTCTTCGAGAAGTCGAACTTCGCCAGCTCGGGGATCGATCTTATGCCGGCGGATTTCAGCAGAACCTTCTTGCTGCGGCCGATATCGGGAAGAAGAGTGACGTCGCGATTCTCCTCGAGAATCTTGAGGCAATGCTTCGACCATTGGCAGGTCGCACAAGCGCCACAAATCGCCGGCTCGTCCGAGGTTGTGCCCGTCAGCAGCGAGCGGATGTTCGGCAGCGCAGCTTCGTACGATTTTCTGAACTGCGCGAGCGGATAAGGGACTCGCTCGTGATCGCGATTCAGAATCGCGGCGTCAGGCGGGAAAACTCCTTGAACACCTTCAAGTAGCGTTCCGTAGTGATAGAGCTGCATGCCGTACTCTTCGCGTAGTTTCCCTTCCTCGCGGTTCGCGTAGCCGCTGCCGGCCTTGATGTCCACGGGCATGTAGAAATAATCGCCGAGGTTCGAGTTGCCGCGCACTTTCTCGAGAAGATCGGGGATGCCGCTTTCGGCAGGTCGTAGAAGGACACCTTGATAGATGCGGTCAGCGCCCTTCTGCATGAGTTCGTGAGTTAGCTGGGTGCGCTCTTCGAGAGTGACGCCGCTGGGGGTGACGCAGGGCAAGTCCGCGACGACTTGTTCCTGGTGAGACAGGCCGTGCTCGAACAGAAGATTCAGAAACGCGGAGAGGGGCTGTTTTTCCTTCTCGTCGCCAAAGCGATCCAAATAGACGCGGTGCGGGCACTTTTCGTAATCAAAGAAATCCTGGGCGGTGACGCGTGAACCGTTCGGTGAACTCATGGAATCAACCCCTAAAAAGTTACAGTCCATTCGATGATACGCCGAACGACTGATACCGCTCGCGTTCGTTTACGGTTAGTCGATATACGTACGTGCGGTCTAAGCAATATCCAGGCCCAACTGCGGCGCCTGGAGCACACTGCCGAAGCGCCCGTGAACGGCGCAGCCGGAACTTTTCGGACCAATCACTCGTATCGTAAGCGGGCCTTCAAGGAGAGGGGAATCAGTGGCTCAACTCGCACAACATCTGCCGGTAGCCGGCGCGTCGCCGGGGCGCGGCACTTGGGTTTCTACCGCGCTCTGGTGGGTGATGCTTTTACTCTCGGCGGTCATCGCGGTGTATGGGAGCACCTACTTCCTGATCACCCCGCGCGATGAGCACTTTGCGCGCTACATTTTTCCGTTGCGGCTGCACATTGCGGGAGGAATTGGGGCGCTGTTGGCGGGGCCGTGGCAATTTTCACAGCGGCTGCGTGCACGGGCTCTGAATTTTCATCGCTGGCTCGGGCGATTTTATTTGTTGGAGGTTTTGCTCGGATCGGCGGCGGGATTTGCGATGGCTACCGTGTCGGAGGAAGGGCTGGCGACACATCTGGGGTTCGGGGCCCTCGCGGTGTTGTGGTTTTTCACCGGGCTGCAGGCTTACCGGCGCATCAGGCAAGGAGATATCGCAGCGCATCGCGCGTGGATGACGCGGAATTTTGCGCTGTCGCTGGCCGCGGTCACTTTGCGCGTTGAGTTGCCCTTCATGCTTGGGGCGCTGCACTGGCCGTTTCCGCGGTCGTACATCATCGTGTCGTGGCTTTGCTGGGTGCCGAATGTAATCGTGGCCGAATGGATGCTGCGGCGAAGGGCATGAGAGATGGACCGCAGAGGGCACCGAGACAAATCGAAGACAAGAAATGGTTCAGCGGTTCAGGATGGACAGATACTGCTTCCACGCGCCAACTGCTTCGGAGTATTGCTTGGCCATTACTCGATGGATTTGATTCAGGTGGGTTAGGTCGTGGACGACCCAGGAGGAAATCAATTCGCCGAGCGTTACCGGGCCGAGTTCGGGATGCTTCCCCTTGCGGTCGAAATCCTGCGGAGTCAGAAGCAGCTCCGTTAGCTGCTTAAGATTCTGCTGGCGCAGAGACTTGAAGCGGTCGAGCAGTTCGCCGATTGGTTTCGTCTGGTCGTTCCTGAATTGCGCGAAGCGATCGAAGGGGACGAACGCGCGGTTCGCCCCGTGCTCCACGATGATCTGAATTCTTGGGATCCAATCGGTGAGTTCACCGTGAATGAGATGCCCGACGACGTCGTAGCAGCTCCACGTTTCAGGCCCTTCGGTCGCGCGCAGCCATTCGTCCGGGAGGTCTCGCAGCAACAGATCGACACACGGCGGTGTCTTTCCGAGAATCAAAATCGCGTCTGACAATCGCAGTTCCATCGGCAGCGGCCTCCTGGCGAATTCATTCAAATCGCAGCGGCACAAGCGGATTGGATGACAGCAATCGCATCGGCGACTCTCGCCGCATTCACGAGGAGGCCGAGCCGGGGCCGAACGGCGGGAGGGTCTGAAGACCCTCCCCTACAACTGCAAAATCTACGGATTGGGCGTTGAGCCGGCTGGCGATTGGCAGGCGGAGGTCATCACCAAGTTGTAGAACGTGGCGGTGGTGGCGGAGGTGGCGTATTGGGCGGCGGCTTGGTTGCGGAACGTGGTGTAACGCCAGCGATTGTTGTTGGCCCATAGGCCTTCGGCGTCGATGCCGATTACTTTGCCGGCGGCGTCTTTAATCCAGCGCTCATCTGTCGAAATCGTTAGGAACCAATCGGCGCGAGGTTCAGATTCGCCGGCTTTGGGATCGAACGCGATCTTCAGGCCGTTGGTGTCGCCGGCGTAGGTGATGTAGTAAGTGAACGGGGGGCGCTTACCTTCTTTGCGGAACTTCGCGCCGCTGGGCAATTCGAAAGTTAGATCGCTGCCTATTCGTTTCTGTTTCTGTTGTGCCTCGGTGCAGGCCTTGATGGTCCAATCGGTCTGCTTGGAATCGTGAAGGACAACCCGGACTTCGCCAGCGCTGAGATCTAGGAGCTCGGTAAGCGGGCGGAGATCGTCCTTGCGAAATTGCAAGATTTGGCCGGGATAGGCGAAATGGAAGCGGCCTTCCGGATTGGTGGTGACGGCCCGGAACTGGGGTTGCGGCGTGGGCGTTTTGTTGATCACCGCTACGCCGGCGACGGGATCGCCGGATTCGGAGACGACCAGGCCGTCGACGGCGGAACTTGCGGGCGGATCGGATTCCACGTCAGAGACCGCGGTGATCAAGAGCAGATTGCAGCAATTGAGATGGCCGTAGGCGGAGGTGAGCTTGGTGCCCCCGGAGGTCAAGAGCTTGCTGCCAGCGGCGAAGAAGCCGCCGGTGAGCGTGGCGGTGACGCGGTAGAGAGGATTTTTGTCGCTGCGGGCGGTGATGAGAGAGAACAGCTTTAGAAAGTTGTCGTCCTTGGTGAGGGCGAAGGAACTGCCGGCGAAGACGATGTTCTGGCCGGGAGTGCGCTCGGTGTCGCCCGCGGTGGACTCGGTGGGTGTGGCCACGTCGCCGGCAAACATCAGCCAGATGTCGGGCTTGGTGGTGCAATCGTTTGAGTGCAGGGTGAAATCCTGGTAGCCGAGGCGGATGGTGCCGCGGACTTTGACGTATTTGTGATCGTAGGCGCGCGGATCTTTCAGGACGGTGCAGAGAGGAGTTTCGAGAGTTTCGGATTGAGCGCGGACGAGGCGAGGCGACGCGAGGACCGTGGCAATCGCGAGCGCGAAGTAGATGAGTTTCGTGAATTTGGGCATAGCCGCGCGATGATAGCACCGCAGAGACGCTGAGGGCGCGGAGAGAAGAGGAGATCGGCTGGGCCGTGGCGGAAGATTCACCTTGGGTTCATTTGGGTGTAACTCGCGATTGATAAGATTTGGACGCGGAGAGTGTTGTTTGACCCGCGGGGAGGCAGCATGGCTACGGCGGTCAATGGAATGGATGGGGGAGTCGAGGGCATTTATCAGGCTGCGCTGGTGAATTATCTGGTGTCGATGGCACGGACGGTCGAAGGCTCGGTGAATCGCGCCATCGAGGCGTTGCTCGACCGCAATGAGAAATTGGCGGGCGAAGTATTTTTGACTGAGCCGCGCATCAATGAGATGGAGATCATCATTGACGAGCACGCGATTCGCTTGCTGCGCGGCGGAAATCTGCCCGAGGGCGCGGTGCGATTGATCGTGGCCAGCCTCAAATTGAATAACGACCTCGAGCGGATCGGCGATCTGGCGGTGAATATCTGCCAGCGCGTGATTTCGCTTGCGGGAATGGGAGGAGTTGATACGCCGGCGGAGCTTCTGCCGATGGCTGCAGCGGTGCGCGGGATGGTGAGTAAAAGTCTCGGAGCGCTGATTTTCCGCAATGTGGCGCTGGCAAATGAGGTGCTCGAGAGCGATGACGTAGTGGACCGCTATCGCGATCAGATCTTCGAAAGTTTGCTGGCGGGGATGCGCGAAGACGCCTCGCAGGTGGCGCCGAATCTGCATTTCGTGTTGGCGGCGCGGCATTTGGAGAGGATTGCGGATCACACCACGAACATCGCTGAGGATATTTTGTTCTGGGTGCGCGGATTGGATGTGCGGCATGGACGTGCGCTGCAGATGGATTCCCAGGCGGATGTGGAGGGAAGGATTGCGGTGGTGCCGGAGGTTCCGGCGGATTAGGGATGGTTTCGAATTTGTAGGGAAGGGTCTTAGCCCTCCCGGTGCTCGGCCACGATTTTTGCGGGAGATTGCGGGGCGATTGCCAATGCGACATGCGAGATGGCCGAAAGGCTAATGCGAGGGGGCAACTTGCATTCCTAGTCGGAATCGATTGAGACATTGACGCTGACGCGCAGTCTTTCGCCGGACGGCGTGGCCTGAATTTTAACGTACTGCGTTTCGTCCCGAAAACTCCTGCTAAGGTCGAAGCCGGAAGCGTCCGAGGATCTCACGATGAAGTGGTCGCCGTCGAGATTTCCTTTGGCCCAAGAAAAGTAGAGGTTCGCGTCCTGTTTCGTCTCAAACCCCCACTCCGCTGTCACCGAGTACGCGCCCACCTTGGGCCCAGAATCGCTCGTGATGAGTGCATCGGCAGGAACGACAAGCGCTCTGAGCGTGTTCAGCTCCTCCTGCGAGTGGGAATTGGGATCGGTCTGCTCAGCGCACGCACCGCAGAGCAAGACGGTCGCGAGCGCTCCCGCAAGCAGAGCGAGCCCGGTGGTATTTCGGATGCGATTCGATTCCTTCACCGTCTCTTTCGGCGATATGCATCCTCTTCGGACCGGACTGGCGTTGTTCGAGCCATCTGGGGCGATTGACCCGTAGGATTCGCGTCGCGTTGCTGTCCGTACTTCAAGACTTGGAAAAGCAACATACTGACGCCCGTAAACATTCCCGTGACCAGCACGGCTGCGATTGTTGCAGGCTTGACGCCTGTGTACAGAAATAGGCACAGGGAAAAAACCGCGCCAAACATCTGCAGGAATCCAAGAGTTAGGCGCACAATCGCCCATCGACGAGCGAGCGTGCTCTCTTTTTCAGGCGTTTCCATTTCCGATCCTGCGCTTCCGGTCCGTAGGTCAAGAGAGAGTATATGCTCATATGCGGATATATATAGGCACAAAAAAACTAATGCGGGCAACACCCGCCCTTCTTGCGGAGCTGCTCGGCACGTTTTTCGTCAGCCGCCAATTCCGGCACGCCGTGAAAACAGCTTTGGAGGCACTTGATCAGGTCACCCTGAAACGCTGTCTCAGTGGGCGCGATTCGGTAATGGTTCCACAAACCGTTCTTGCGCGCACGAACCAATCCAGCCTTGCGAAGATACGCCAAGTGCCGAGACGCGGTGGGTTGCGGGACCTGGATGACAGTGATGATGTCGCCCACGCAAAGTTCGCCACCGAGCAGGAGACGCAAAATCCGCAAGCGGGTGCGGTCCGAGAAGGCCCGGAACATCAAGTTAACTTGGGTTTCGGCTTTCTTCACTATATTCGTCCAGGCGATTATAGTGAAAGAGCGTTTGAGGAGTAAATAGAATGCGATGCTCGTAGCGGTGTCGTCTAAATTCGAGGATTGGTGGCGGCCTTGCGCTCGGGCAGTCTACTGCTTGGGCTTTTTGTTTGTAGCCATTTGAGGATGGGAAAACAAGAACGGCCAGCGGGCCACTAACTCGCTAACCGTCGAGTTTGAGGCATCCCACGAGCAGAACGTCCGACTGTCCCCTAGAATTGTCTGAAGTTCTCGCGCTGGAATCGCGCGCGGGAGACCTTTGCGGCCGAGTTCGCCCATCGCACGCATCACGTCTTGCTTATACCACTGCCGCTTGCACCATTCAAGGGCAGTTATCCGAAGAGCGAATGACACGACTACTCGATATTGTAAAAGGAGGAAGCTAGGCGCACACGCTGAACAGAACGATGTCACACAGAATTCACATTTCGCTGACGCGCTGTTCACCCGGCTGGGTTAGTTTCGCGACCGCTCCACGCTACACACGACCCAGATGCGACCCCGAACTACAGACCTGAAGCACCACCCCACCGACAACGCCCCCAAGGGGCCGGCGATCCCCCTCGTTGGCCCCTTGTTTTCTTTTCGGGCGTACCGGATTGAGGCAGGCGTTCACTTGGAATTCTCGCGGTTGTAACCCGGTTGTAACAAAGTCTCGAAAGAATTTGAGAAAGGAGAATCGCGAACATGATGAAGAGATTCGTTCTAGCGGTGCTGCTGCTGTCACTCGCGGCAGCGGGCGTGGTAATGGCCGACGCGCCGATACTGATCAACGCGGCGGGTGCGACATTTCCGTATCCGATGTACTCCAAGTGGTTCGATGTCTACCACCAGAAATATCCGAATATTCAAATCAACTACCAATCGATTGGCTCGGGCGGGGGCATCCGCCAGGTTTTGGCCGGAACCGTCGACTTCGGTGCCTCAGATGGTCCCATGACGGATGACCAGATCAAGCAGTTTAAGCAAGAACGTGGAACCGAAATCCTCCATTTCCCGACGGTTCTCGGCGCTGATGTGCCCACGTACAACATCCCCGGCGTAACCTCAGAGCTAAACTTCACACAGAAGGCGATCTCGGGGATTTACCTGGGTACGATAACGAAATGGAATGATGCCGAGATCGCGGGAGCGAACAAGGGCGTGAATCTGCCATCGGCGGATATCGTGGTTGTTCACCGTTCGGATGGCAGCGGCACGACATACATTTGGACGGATTTTCTAGCGAAGGCGAGCCAAGAATGGGCTACGAAAGTGGGGAAGAACACGTCCGTAAATTGGCCGGTGGGACTTGGCGGCAAGGGCAACGAGGGAGTGGCCGGCTTGGTCCAGCAGACCCCGAATTCAATTGGGTATGTCGAGCTAATTTACGCGATTCAAAACCACATGGCGTACGGAAAGGTGCAGAACGCCGACGGGAAATTCGTGAAGGCGGACCTGGCGAGCGTTACGGCCGCGGCGGCCGGTGCTGCAAAGTCCATGCCGGATGATTTCCGCGTTTCCATTACGAACGCGCCCGGTGCGACGGCTTATCCCGTTTCCAGCTTTACGTGGCTCTTGGTCCCGGCAAAAATTCAGGACGCCGCGAAGCGGGACGCCATCAAGAATTTTTTGAAGTGGATGATGACGGATGGTCAGGAGTATAACGAAGCCTTGGCTTACGCACGCTTGCCGAAGCCTGTTGTGGCGAAGGAGTTAAAGGCCATCAGTCTGATTCAGTAGGCATGGCGACCACTTCCACCCCGATTGAGCGCACGGCCCCGACCCTATCGGGGCCGCGCGCATTTCTGCGCCGCCTTACGGACGGCGATCAGATCGCCCATCTGATCACACTAATCTTTGCAGCCTCGATTCTTCTGATTACCAGTCTTCTCGTCTATCAACTGTGGGTGAGTTCGGTGCTTCCGCGCCACAAATTCGGGTGGCATTTTCTTGTAACGAGCGTGTGGGATCCGGTATTCGAGCAGTTCGGCGCGCTGCCGTTCATTTATGGAACGGTAGTGACGTCGATCGTAGCGCTGATTATCGCGGTCCCGCTGGGTCTCGGCGCTGCGATTTTCCTTGCGGAGCTGGCGCCTCGCAAGGTTTCTGATTCCTTGGCATTCCTGGTTGACCTTCTGGCTGCAGTTCCGAGCGTGATCTATGGTTTGCTGGGAATCTTCATTGTGGTTCCGATCGTGCGGACGGTGATAGCGCCCTTTCTACAGGCGACCCTCGGTTATCTGCCGCTCTTTCACGGTCCGTCGTATGGCGTGGGGATGCTGACCGCGGGTATGGTTCTGGCGATAATGGTCGTGCCCTTCATCGTTTCTGTTTCGCGCGAAGTACTTCTCTCGGTGCCGGCCGATCAGCGAGAGGCGGCCCTGAGCCTAGGTGCGACGCGATGGGAATCGACATGGAAGGTCGTGGTTCCGTTTGCAGGGACTGGAATATTTGGCTCCGTGTTTCTCGCGCTGGCGCGGGCGCTTGGGGAAACGATGGCAGTGACGATGGTGATCGGAAACGATCCGAAAATCAACGCATCTCTTCTGGCTCCGGGCTATACGATCGCTGCGGTGATCGCCAATGAGTTCACCGAAGCGACCGGAGACCTTTACCTTCAATCGTTGATCGAACTCGGGTTGGTCTTGTTTTGCCTCACGTTTATCCTGAACGGGCTCGCACGCATCATGATTGTGGCAACGGCTCGGAAAGGCTCGGCGCACTCGTGAGCCTGCGGAGCATGTGGCGCAAGTCTCTGAATCTCGTCATGCTGAGTCTGACAGGCGCCTGCGCATTGCTGACTGTCTCCGTTCTTGGATTTATTCTCGGTTACCTGGCATATCACGGCGCCAGCGCCTTTTCGTGGAGTTTCTTCACGAAGCTCCCAACACCCGTCGGAGAAACGGGCGGAGGCATGGCGAACGCTATATTAGGAAGCGCCAAGCTCCTTCTCCTCGGATCGCTGATTGGTATTCCGATTGGATGTCTCGCCGGAGTCTACCTTGCCGAATTCGGGGGAAAGACATTCTCGTTCATCATCCGGTACACGACCGACTTGCTGAACGGTGTGCCCTCAATCGTAATCGGCATCTTTGCCTACGCGATTGTGGTTCTACCCATGAAGCACTTCTCTACGCTCGCGGGGGGATTTGCTCTTGGCGTGATGATGATTCCGATCGCCGTGCGCACTACGGAGGAGTTCCTTCGCGCGGTGCCCACGAGTCTCCGGGAAGCGGCCATGGCGCTCGGCAGCAGCCGCCGGCGGACTATCGTGTCCATAGTAATTCCAGCGGCAGCGCAAGGAATTGTCACGGGTATCATGCTCGACTTGGCCCGGGTAGCGGGAGAGACGGCACCGCTCCTTTTCACTGCATTCAGCAACCGATTCTGGAGTCCCGGGTGGAACCAGCCAACCGCATCTCTCCCGGTTATGATATTTACTTATGCGGTCGCACCATATGAGGATTGGCATCGGCAGGCATGGGCCGCAGGTTTGGTTCTGCTGGCCTTAATACTCCTGGTCAATGTCGTAGCACGGATCATTTTGGCTCGGCACGCGACATTTCTCAGAGGCTAGAGGCTACGAGGGTAGGTCGTAATGAGTGTAGGATCATCAGATGCGGCCGCCACGGTGAGAGCCATGCAAATCACTATACCCGCGAAAACGGAGAGCGCGCAGGAAGCGGCACCGCCACTGCGCTTCAAAATCAGCAAGGTCAATTTTTTCTACGGCGCGAAGCAGGCCTTGTACGACATCAGCCTCGACGTTCCGACGAATCGCGTGACCGCGCTGATCGGGCCTTCCGGCTGCGGCAAATCCACATTTCTGCGAAATCTAAACCGCATGCAGGAAACCATCCGGCACACGCGGCTCGAGGGCGAAATTCTTCTCGACGGGGCGAACATCCTGAGTATGGATGTGGTGAAGCTGCGGCGGCGTGTGGGAATGGTTTTTCAGCGGCCCAATCCGTTTCCGAAATCGATTTTCGAGAATGTGGCTTATGGGTTGCGGATCAACGGCTACAGCGGCAGCCTTTCGGAATTGGTGGAGAAAAGTTTGCGGCGCTCGGCGCTTTGGGACGAAGTGAAGGACAAGCTGAACCATTCGGCTTACGCGCTTTCGGGCGGGCAGCAACAGCGGCTGTGCATCGCGCGGGCGCTGGCGGTGGATCCGGAAGTGCTGCTGCTCGATGAGCCTTGCTCGGCGCTCGATCCGGTGACGACCGCGAAAATCGAAGAACTGATGTTCCAGTTGAAAGATAGCTGCACCATGGTGATCGTGACCCACAACATGCAGCAGGCAGCGCGGGCCAGCGATTTTACGGCGTTCCTGCTCGACGGAAAGCTGATCGAGAGGAGCGTGACTTCCGAACTTTTCACCACGCCCAAGGATCCGCGCACGGAAGCGTACATCACCGGACGCTTCGGATGAGACGCTGAGGGAATATGGAACGCCACTTCGTACACGATCTCGAGGAGCTGAAGCAGCGGCTGCTGTGGATGGGCAGCCTTGCCGAGCGCGCCGTGCATCAGGCCGTGCAAGCGGTGCTGGATGTGGAAGAGCATCTCGCGGAGACGGTGCTCGAAGAAGAGAACGCGATCAATGAAATGCAGATGGAGATTGACGATCGCGTGACGCGCTTGCTCGCTCAGCAGCAGCTTGTGGCCATTGACCTGCGATTCATTCTCGCCGTTTCGCGGATCAACAACGATCTCGAGCGCATCGGCGATCAGGCCGTGAATATCGCGCAATCGGCGCTGCGCATCTTGCGCCATCCGCAAGTGAAGCCTTACGTGGACTTGCCGCGCATGAGCGAAATTGCCGAAGGCATGGTGCGCGACAGCCTGAACGCGTTGGTGCGCGGCGATGTCGATCTGGCCCGCAGCGTACTAGCTCGCGATGATCAAGTAGATTTGCTGCGCGACCAGATGTTCCGCGAGCTGCTGACGTACATGATGGAAAATTCCGCGGTAGTCTTCCCAGCCTTTGAGCTGATTCTAGTAGCAAAGAATCTAGAAAGGATCGGGGACCACGCCACGAACATAGCCGAGGACGTAATCTACATAGTAGTAGGCCGCGACGTAAGGCACCCAGCACTAGATCGAAGGTAGTCCTTGGAGGGGAGGGTCTTCAGCCCTCCCGCGGTTCGGCCCCCGCCGCTGCCGCGCGATCGCACCCTTTGTGCGATTGCCCGCGAAGGTGGCCCACCAATCGGCGCCTCTAAAACCTCAGCGACGACGCGTGACCGGCCTTCATACGCCTAAGCGCCAGATAACCTACAACGCGGGCCCTCCAGAAAGCCGTCTAGGCTTAAACTTGAGTAGCGTAACGTAAGATTGCGTGAGCAGTTGTGCATAATAGGCGCGAAGTTATGTCCGCGCAGGAGGGTACTTCATGGCTACACCTGCTTCAACACAAGAATTGCCGCCGCCGATAGCTTTGTTTCGATTGGCCACCGGGTTCTATGTATCGTCGGCTCTGTATGTGGCGGCCACTTTGAAGATTGCTGACTTCATGGCTGATGGGCCGCGAGGATCGGCGGAACTTGCTGAAGCTGTCGGCGCGCATCCGGGCGCGCTGCATCGCGTGATGCGGCTGCTCGTCAGCGCGGGAGTGTTCACGGAGGACGACGCGGGCAAATTTGCGCTCACTCCGATCGGATCCTGCCTGCGCTCGGAGGGGCCCGGCTCGGTCCGCCCCGGCATTTTGCTCTTCGGCGGCCTGACGCAGACAGCCTGGGGGCAGCTTTTGTATTGCGTGCAAACAGGCAAGCCGGGATTTGCGAAGGCTTATGGCAAGAACTCGTTCGCGTACATGGAAGAGCATCCGGAAGTTGCGGCGATGTTCGATGAGGCCATGGCCTCGTTCACGAAGCAGATCGTCGCGGCGGTCGTGGCCGCGTATGACTTTTCGGGATTCGCCGCGGTGATGGATGTGGGCGGCGGAAACGGCGAGCTGCTGACGGGAATTTTGCAGGCGAATCCGAAGCTGCGCGGCGTGATATTCGATCAGGCGCACGTGATCGCGCGGGCGAAGAAGAAAATCGCCGAGCTGGGGCTCGCCGAACGATGTTCGCTGGTGGAAGGCGATTTCTTCAAGGGCGTGCCCGCAGGCTGCGACGCGATTATGCTCAAGCACGTGATTCACGACTGGAACGACGAGCAGGCCGCGGCAATTTTGAAGAATTGCCGGCGCGCGCTGCAGCCGGGCGGCAAAGTGCTGATCGTCGAGGGCGTCTATCCCGCGCACATCGATCAATCGGAGATCAGCAAGGGCGTGACAGGAAATGATGTGAACATGCTCGTCTGCACCGACGGCCGCGTAAGATCCGAATCCGAATTCCGCGCGCTCTATGAAGCGTCCGGTTTCAAGCTCGCACGCATCGTCCCCACGCAGTCCCGCGTCAGCGTGGTTGAAGGCATTCGAGCATAGATCTCCTTCGATGGAGTAAAGCGGGGCCCCAGGGTCGGAAAGAACACCGATGTGACTCGCGTTGACACCCCTCTTGGCGGTCTCTAAACTGCAAGATTCGGGCTTTTCTAGGAGAATTCGCTGAGGATTCGTGGGGCCATCTGGCTGATTTTGCTGGCAGCGGCGGGGGGATTGGCTGGCGGCTGCGCGCAAGTCAGCACGAAGACGCACGTGCCGGCGGGGCAGGTGCTGCATTCGCTCGACGCCACGAAGGTTGAGCTAATTGAGAAGTACAACCGGCAGGCTGCGGCGATTCAGTCGCTCAATGCCACCGTCACGTTGACGCCTACGGCAGGCTCGCAATACAGCGGCGTGATCGAGCAGTATCATGAGGTGAACGGATTCATCCTGGCGGCGCGGCCGGCGATGATTCGCGTGATCGGCCAGGCGCCCGTGGTGGCCAAGAACGTTTTCGATATGGTCAGCGACGGCGAGACGTTCCGCATCTTCATTCCGTCGAAGAACAAGTTCATCACCGGGCCGGCTCGCTTCGAGAAGAAAGCCGAAAAGCCGATCGAGAATTTGCGGCCGCAGCATCTGGTGGATGCGCTCTTCTGGCGCGAGATTCCGAAAGATGCGCCGGTACTGTTTGAGGAAACGGAAGATGCGAGCGGCCGGACATACGTGTTGACGGTGTTGCGGCGCGGCGATGGCGGCGGGAATCTCGAAATCGAAAGCAAGATTCGCTTCGATCGCAGCGATCTAAATGTTTCGGAGATCGAGAATTTCACCGGCGACGGTATTCTCACTTCCGTGAGCCGGTATGCAGACTGGCAGGCGGCGGGCGGGGCGCAATTTCCGCATAGCATCACCCTGGCGCGCCCGCGCGATGATTACAAGCTGGCGATTCAGGTGAAGAAATTGACGCTCAATGAAGCGATTGCGCCGGAGCGATTCCGGCTGGAGCAGCCGGCAGGGAGCGAATTAGTGGAAGTGAGCAAAGAGGAAAAGGGAGCGCAGCCGTGATCCCGCAGATGATTTTGAACAACGTGCTGCACAGGCCGATTCGGACGATTATCACGATCGTCGCCGTAGCGGTCGAAGTGATGCTGGTCATCATCGTCGTGGGGCTGACGAGCGGGCTAGTGGCGGAATCGGCGAAGCGCATTGAAGGCGTGGGCGCGGACATCATGGTGCAGCCGCCTTCAGCGTCGGTGTTCATGGCCTTCAGCGGCGCGCCGATGCCGATTCGCCTGGGCGACAAGCTGGCGGAAATGAAATACGTGAAGTCAGTAGCCCCGGTGCTGCTGCAATTCAATTCCACGAATGGGCTCGACATTATTTATGGCATCGATCCGGAATCGTTCCACGCGGTTTCTGGCGGATTTGTCTTCCACTCGGGCGGCGATCTGGAGCAGCCGAACGATATTCTCGTAGATGATGTCTATTCGCGCTCGAAGCATGTTGTGGCCGGGCAGATGCTGCACATTCTGGATCATGATTTTCACGTCGCGGGAATTGTCGAGCACGGAAAAGGCGCGCGGCTTTTTGTGCTGATGCATACGCTGCAGGATCTGGCCGGCGCGACGGACAAGGCCAGCGTGTTCTTCATCAAATGCGAGCGGCCGGACGATACCGATACGGTGATGGAGGAGCTGCGCGAGCTGCTGCCGCGTTATGAGATTCGTCCGCTGAAGGATTTTATTTCGCTGATGACTTCGTCGAATCTGCCCGGGTTGCAGGCGTTCATCAATACGATGATCGGAATTGCCGTGGCGATCGGCTTTTTGGTGATTTTTCTTTCGATGTACACGACGATCATCGAGCGCACGCGGGAGATTGGCGTGCTGAAGTCGCTGGGGGCGTCGAAGGTGTACATCGTGCGGGTGATTTTGAGCGAGTCGACGCTGCTTTGCGTGGCCGGGATTTTGCTGGGAATTGTGTTCTCGTATGGCTCGCGCGCGCTGTTTTTGAAACTGTTCCCGACGCTGACGATTTTGATCACCGTGGATTGGATTTTCAAGGCGGCGTTCATTGCGATTCTCGGCGGATTGCTAGGATCGTCGTATCCGGCGTGGCTGGCGAGCCGTAGGGATCCGGTGGAAGCGCTGGCGTACGAGTGATGCGGTCGTGCTTCTTGCCTGCGACTGAAATCCTATTGTGACTGGAATTTCCAATTCGGACGTGTGGCTTGCGCATCGTCTGCTTCTCCTGCCTCGCCGCAACGAAATTGCCACCCGAGCAGGCCCAGCGAGAATAGCGGTGTTCCGACGGCTCGTTCTTGTGCCCTGCTCACTGCCCCGGATGCAGGCTGGGCCTGAGTCGTTCCGCATGCGAGCCAGCGGCGGTTGCTAGATTGCTGAGCTATTACTGCGCCCTGGCGCAACCCCTCCGCTTCGAGCAGGCGAGCAAGCTTGTTGAAAAAAGATGGCTTCGCCTTATTAGTGAGTTCGAGACTCCGGCTCAGTGTCTTGCCGTCGTCGGTGGGCTTTCTGGTGACACAGGACACAAAGAGCTATCAGATTCTCGGCCGTGTCATCGCCGAGGCGGCTCCGCGGGTGAGTGTGATGGACTTGAAGGCCTGCGATTTGCCCGCACGATTGGCAACGCCAACCGTCCCGCTCGAGGACTTCATGGCAGAGCTGGCGATAAGCTTCAGGCTCGAGCTTCAAGCGTGGCCGTTTGGATCGAATTCCAGTCAAGGAACAACCTGCACGGTCTCGAGGAGTTGTTCCCGTTGCGGCATCGGAAGACCAAGTACCAACCGAGTGAGGGCCGACAGAAGAGCATCCTGGTTGCCGGTCTCCAGGCTCGCTCCAGCAAGAAAATCCGCGCAGATCATCTCCAAACAATACCCGCGAGATTTTTCCGTCCCGAGCATCAGAGCCGCGGTCTCGAGCGCCCGCTCGATCACCGGTAGCTGGCTCTTGTAGGCCTTGAAATAAAGAATTTCCCACGGCTCGGTTTCCTTCCCCGTCAGGTGTCTCTCCACTTCCCGCTTGAACTCCTCCCTAGGTAACTCTCGCGCCTTGTGCACCCAGGGTGCACAATCGAACCCCTGTTGCTCCCTCCGCGCCACCTTGGCCAACTCCCTGGCCTTGGTCCACCCCATCGACCGCAGGTCGGCTTTCGGAATCCGCGGGAGATGTTCATGGATGGCCATCAGGTAATACGCCTTTCGCCGCGATTCCGGGAACTTCCTCTCCAGGAATTCATCGAACGATTTGAGATTGTCGAGGCGCCAGTACTGCCCGGAACGGACTTCGCACAGATAGCGGCCCAGATCCACGAACCGCGAGTCCCGTTCCTGATCCGCCGCCTTGTCCCAGGCCAAGATCTCATCGATCTTCGAAAGCACGAACACGGCCCTCCGACGATTGAGTTTCGGGGCCACCAGCGGTCTTCCATTAGTCGTCAAGGTCGTTAAGCCAATCAAGGTCGCTGGCTCCTGCCCGGCGGATCAGATTCGCGTCGATCAACGGCTGGTTGTTGAGACACAGCCCCAGATGGGGACAGCTCACGCAGGCGTTTTGAGGGAACCGGATGCCGCTGTGTGAAACGAATTGGCCAGCTTCGATCTGAGAAACTGTCGTTTCAACCAGCCGGCCGTACTCCCGTCGTTGCTCTTCGGAGATCGTGGCCCGGAGGTATTGAATCTCCGGCTGGTTCTTGCGCACGAACACCACGACGGCGACTTCGGAGATTCCGCTTATCCAGGAGTAGCAAATGAGCTGAGGATCGAGCGCGAGCAATCCCTCGGGCTCTTCGGGATAACGGCTCGTGGTGGTCTTCCAATCGATGAGGCAGGGTGTTCCATCGAGTTCACCGAGGGCATCAATGTAGGAAACGAAGGCGTTGTTTCCTGGAAGCGAACGGAGCATCTTGACCTGCAGGTCCTTCTGCGGCCGGGGAATGCGGACGCGATCATCTTGGGCGAATTTTTGGAGCAAATGGACTCCCTGATGGACCATACGATCCCAGGAATCCCCCTTCTTGTATTCAAACGGAGTATCTCGATACGCACCCCATTCCTTGTAGAGCACCGCACTCGGATCCTCCCGGCAGAAGTAGGCTCCGAGAGCCTTCTCAAACGAGCGGCCGAAGACCATGGCGGCCCGTGTTTCTTTTTCTTGCCAACCATCGAGATAGCGGTAGCGATAGCTGCGCGGACAGCGCAGGAACTGGCTAATCTGTGTGTGGCTGTAGATCATCGTCATTCCTCCCCTGGATTGCGGCGCACGAGAGCTCTTCCCACTCGCCGGCAGGGGCAAAAGCTTCAAGGCTTTGGTAGGAGCGCCCGTTGAAGGTGGCCAGCGAGGTTCGTACGACTCCTCGAAGGTTGAGGAGAGCTTTCTCATCCACTTGATCTTGCCCGAACAGTTCGGGGTCATAGCCGAAGTCGCGCAGAAACCAATTGAGCTTCCAGAGCGCTCGTCGGCTGCAGTACAGCCGCCCGGAGAAGGAATGTGTGGCGAAGGATTCGGGCTCAAGGACTACAAAGCGGAGAACGAGGAATGGCTTCTGAGGATGCCAGCGGTAGGAGGCGGCATCCACACGCACCAGGAAGAAGCCCTCGAGACGACGATCCATCGCTTGGCGCACTGAGTGAAGGCCAGGGATATGGCGTTTCATGGCTGCACCTCCACAGATTGGGCATAGGAGTTGAGTTTGCAGATCAAAGCATCCCTGTCGCTTCTTGCAGAAGCCGCGAGATGGGAGATGAAGGATTCGACCAGATCCCGACTGGCTTCTTTGAGCGTTTCGGTGCCGCAGAAGTCTGCGGCGTAGGCCTTCACAAGTGTGGGGTCGAGGTTGTGTTGCCGGATCAGAAGGCAGAGTTGGTCCCGTAGTCGGGGTTGGCCGTGACTCGAACCATTTCCATTGGCAGAAACAGGCGGCACTTGCTTGGAATGTGAGGCTGGCGTGGGCGGAGAGAAGGATCCGAGCTCTTCGACCGAGCACAGGCCGATTCCATAGGCTTTACGGAGCGCCCGGTTCACTGCCCGGGTCTCGGCCACGCGCATTTCGGCCCCGCGGACCAGAGGCGACACGTTCGAGGGATCGGCGTCTCCAAACCCCACAAATCCCTTCGATCGCGGAGATGTGTAGACCGTAGCCTTGAAGACCCAATGGCTTGTCTCTGGATCGCAGAGTTCTCGCAAGGCGGTAACCTTGATGGCCGAGCAGCGATCGAGGCGGGCTAAGCGCAGCAAACCAGCATGGGTGACATACCACTTCCTATCCAAGTACAGGAGGTCGCCAAGAGCTACAGAAAATCCGAAGTTAACAGTCAAGTCGCGCAACCCGCGCAGAGCAATTGGTGTTAGCGGATCCGCCACAGAGCGTTTCGCAAGTCTCAAATTCTGACGTACGAGCGCCTCTGCGCCACGACGCAATGGGGCATTCTGTCTCGTAAGGCCCGGGCTGGGGGCGTGTGTGAAACGGGGGTGAGTGTGCGACTTGATTTTCATGGATTTTACCTCTCTTTAGATTCCGATTATAACAGCAAGCCTTGCTGTTTGTCAAATCGCACGTGACCCGCTTGATCGAGGAGCAAACAGTTCACGCCGGTCCAAACGCGGGCTACTAGAAAGGGGCGATCTCAGACTAGAGTAGAGGAAAATTAGAGATGACGGACTGCGTTCGGTCTGTTCTTGCAGGGATTGAACAGGTGGTATGAAAACTTTCCATTCGGTTGTGAACTCAATGCTTTTTGTTTTAGATGGAAACGCAAAACGGGTCTTTCCGTCTCAGAAGTGGCTTGAATTGATTGAAAAACGGGAACAACGCATAGTCCCCGGTTTAATCGCTAGCGCTGTTTTCGCTGCTACGAATCGAGCGCTGTTACAGGTTTTCCATGAATGGATGGTCGGAACTCCCTATAAACCTTTCTTCTTGCGCGGCCTCCCCCCTTTGAATTTCTTTCGCATCGCTGCGATCTTTCGGAAATACACTGGCCCGCGCTTGGCAGTTCTCCTCCCGCCTATCTGTCCCGCCCGCCTTACGATTAGGGCATCTGGAATGGGCTTACCGCAATGTGGGCAATTGAGCACGAACGCAGAGTAGAAACGACTTCCTGTCTTGTCAATAAAGAGTCGCTCACCAGTTGCGAAAACGGTGCCAACCGGAATGATAACGGCCCGCGTCTCTGTGCCGCTTTCACATGGGCAGGGTGAGAGGATCTCGCCGAGATTACGCGTCGATTCTGGATGTGCGTGATCGTCAAACATGATCTGGCGCGGTGACAGCGACCCGTGCTGAGTTTACGGTTTCGCAAAACACGGCGGTGATTCTTGCGGATAAAGCGTGCGCGCGACCGCGCCGCGATCGTATTCACGCCGCTGCCAAGAATCGCATCGCTCGCTCTCATGGCTGGTGGCGATTTTTCTACTGTGTTGGTCGCGCGGAAACGTGTGCACGAGCATCGCGTCACGCTTCGCCGGTCTTGTTACTGCTTCGGCTTTTCTGGTCTTGACAACTTCGTGATCCGTGCCAAAATTGCATCGAGAGGCTCCTCGCGACAGCGTCCGCTTCGAACTTTGAACGCGTGTCCGGCGGGGGAGCTCGTCGCTTCGCGTAGCTGTAAAGTGATCCGGGAAATTTTCCCTTCCCGGGCGACGAGTTCCTGGAGGAGCCGTGACTGCCAGAAGAAGCTCTCCCCGATACAATTCAAACAACGCGAATAAATCTCGCGCCAATCTCCAAGCGGTGGGCGACCGGCATCCGGTAACCTGGACGACCGGCGAGTTTTTCCCCGATGGCACGTGTATCGAGTTGCTCCGGGACCCCAAATCGGGCCGCGCGACACTCCTGTCATATGACGGCGAGAATTCGACGATCGCGCCCCGAATCAAGACTCATGGCCGCGTGTATGCGCCGGCAGTTATCGACCCCTCGATTCTTTGTGCCTTGGCGTTGCCGTCGAGATGCTGCCCGTACGGATCCACCCGCAAATTATTCACAGAAATCTCCGAGCTGATTTCGCGCACCACTCGCCTGCCAGACGGTATTGTCGCGCAGATTACGTTTTTCGTTTTTGCGACCTGGTTTGCCGACCGCCTGCCCCTGGCACCTCTGTTGTGGATTGTTGCCCCACCAACGGCCTCTACCGTCCCGCTATTGCAACTCCTCGGCCTGGTCTGCCGACGCGCGCTTCTCGTAACCGGACTCACTACGACTGGATTGCGCTCTCTACCCTTGCAGTTGAGGCCGACTATCGTGACTGAAGTCGCGACAGTAACACGCGGCCTCATCGCGGCCCTCCGCGCTTCAAATCGCCAGGGCACCTACTTGGCTGCGGGTAAGAAAGTGCTCGACATTTCTTGCGCGAGAGTCATCTTCGCTGACCAGCCACTCCGTACTGCGGCGTCGGCGGGATTTCCGCTCGAGATCGCGCTGGCCCCCAGCTGTGACTACGTTCCGGTAATGGATTTGGCAGAAGCCGAACGCATCGCGGCGAATTTTCGACCGAAGCTTTTGATGTACCGTCTGGTGAATTACAACAAACTGACGGCACCAATTCTAGATTACAGTGAGCTCACAGCTCCTACGCAACAGCTAGCGCACAGCCTCGCTGCATGCATCGTGGGCGACGACGAGTTGCAATCACAGATCGCCCGTTTATTACAACCGCGTGACCGAGAGATCCAAGTTGACCGCGCCGCGCTGCTCGAGTCGATCGTGCTCGAGGCTTTGCTGGCTGCCTGCCACGATGGACAGTCCGCCACCTTTCCGATGGCCGAACTGACGCAGAGTGTAAACACGATTTTGGCAGGACGAGGCGAAACTTTGCAGATTTCGCCGGAGATCGCGGGCTGGAAGTTGAGAGCGTTGGGCCTCCGGACGGAATTTATCAGTGGCGGGAGGAAAGGATTGGCATTGCATCCCGAAACGTGCGAAACGGTTCACGCGCTTGCAGCGGCCTACGGAGTGCGGACGCTGCGTCAAGGTCCGAGCTGCCGCCTGTGTCCGCGGTGCGCGGGATTGGAAATTCCGCCGAAGCGGGACGGGGGCGAGTTGTAAACTTCAGCAGGAACATCTGCCTGAAGGGGAGCCCGCGGTACGTGGCAGCTTTTTATTCTGAGTGAGGTAGTTGAGGTATTGAGGTCTTTTCCACATTTGGAGGCAAGGATGATCAATCGCCCGTACGCACCATCATACGAGTGCGGCCGCCGCCTAGTTGCCGCGGGATGCCCTCTCGATTACTTAAAGAATCTTCCCCGCACTTCTGGGGCATATCGAACAAGACTGCGCGTCCAGGAACTAGGGGGATACCTCGAGAGCCGAGTATTTGATGACTCGCCCACCGCGGGCGCCAGATATTTAATCGGTGTTCGGCTCGGCACGGATCTGCCGGGGGGAGTCATCATCTCGGATTGGGACTTCTGTCCGCCCTGGGAAAATCACTCGGTCTGCTGGGACTACGATCCGCAGGACATCGTGCCGGCGGACGAGTACGCTCGTTACGCGAGCGTTTTCAACTCTCGCCTTTCGGCAGTGCTGAATGAGCGGCGCCTTCTGTTGCGCGGCCGTCCCGTCGAGGGACTCCTTTGTGGGCGTGCCGTGCACTCAATTCCGGAATCGATTGCGAAGGGTGCGGCCGTTCGCGCGCAGCTCATGATGGTTGATGATACGGGCTACACCGTCCGGCTGGACATTGAGCTGGCCGTCCATCACCGCACCCCGCAGATCAACAAGGCAAGCAGAAGTGGGCGCCGAGTTCGAATTTTCGACAAGCCGGATCTCGTGCCCCGCTAACATCAATACTCGGTGGGCGCAAGGCCCGTCCCACGATACACGGTGGATTGCTATCCTGAGGCAGAATTAGAATCAATGAGAGCGTCTATGAGTGCGACCTTAGGACGCAATGGAGACGGCTATCGGTGATATGTCTTCGTACGAAATGTCTATCGTACGCATCAAGGCGCCGCGCCTGGATCCTTTGGTTAGCCTGGGCCGCGACAGAACGGACCGACGCCAACCTGAAATGTCTTCCGGCTTGGTTCGTATTCGTCGTGCGCGCCGGCTCATAAAATACTGTATATTGACTACTATTTACACAACGAGCTCAAGACGACTGAAAACGGATCCATCGGGCCGTTTGTCAAATTTCTTTGTCGAACGAATGACGGGACGATCTGAATGGAAGCAGCTACAAGTGCTTGAATTGCGGCAGCACGAGTCGGCGCCAGCAATCGGTTCTTCCGCGCGCCCCGTAATCTCTCATTCGGGTTCTTAGTCGCTACGCCTCAGCCGCAGACGGCAAAGGACACCAAACCCAGCCGCCCGGGAGAGGTCTAACCCGCCCCTTTTTTACAACAGCTTCTTGTATCCTGGGCACTCAACAACCGGTAGGCGGGGATACTTCGCAAAACTCGGATCTGTGGCTGATAGGCCGCAGAGAATGAATTCGCTGCCGCGATCGCTTCGGATTCTTTGGGCGTGGATGCAATCGGCGCAGAGGCCGGCTTGCTGGCGCTCGTCGGCTTCGCTTTCGCGGGCCATCGCGAATTGCTATGACTCGCGGCCGCGCAGGATTCTCGCGGCGCGGGCTACGCCGGATTCGCCGCTCGCTGCGCCATCGGAGCTTGCTTCCGCGTCGCCGTTTGCGCCGGCCTGGGCGCCATCCGCGGGCGAATCGCCTTCGCCTGGCGCGAGGAAGAGATTGCTCTCGAGGCCGTGCTGCTTGGTATAGAGATCGAAGTAGCGGCCGCCGAGAGCGTAGAGCGTCTGATGATTGCCGCGCTCGATGATGCGGCCTGCTTCGATCACCAGAATTTGATCGGCGCGGCGAATGGTCGAAAGGCGATGCGCGATGACAAACGTGGTGCGGCCACGCATAAGATAAGAAAGCCCCTGCTGGATCATGGCCTCGGATTCGGAATCGAGGCTCGACGTGGCTTCGTCGAGAATCAGGATGCGCGGATCGGCCAGAATCGCGCGGGCAATCGAGATGCGCTGGCGCTGGCCGCCAGAGAGCTTCACGCCGCGCTCACCGATGATCGTGTCGTACTTCAGCTCGAAGGATTCGGCGAATTCGTCCACGCGCGCGATGCGACAGGCCGCGAGAATATCGGATTCGCTGGCATCGGGGCGCGAGAACGAGACGTTGTCGCGAATGGTGCCGTCGAAGAGAAACGTATCCTGCAGGACGATCCCAAGCTGCGTGCGATACGTATCAAGGCGCACGTGCGAGAGATCGATATCGTCGACGAGCACGCGGCCGCTCGTCGGCGTATAGAACGCGGCGATGAGCCCGATAATCGTCGATTTCCCCGCGCCGGACGGTCCGACCAGTGCCGTGACCGTCCCCGGCTGCGACTCAAAACTCACATCGTAAAGCACCGGTTTCCCGGGATCGTACGCAAAATTCACATTGTCGAAAACCACTTCGCCCCGGATGGTGCCGATCGCGATCGTCCGGTTCGGATCGACATCTTCGGGCTTCTCGCTCAGGATTTCGCTGGTGCGCTCGAGTCCGGCCATGCCTTCGGTGAGCTGCGTGCCGATGCTGACGATCTGAAACACGGGCGCAACGAGCAGCGCCAGGAACGCGACGTAAGTAAAGAACGTGCCCTGTGTCATCGTTCCCGCGGTGACGCGCTTCGCGCCCATATAAAGGATGAGCGCGCTCTCGATTCCGAGAAGCAGCGTGGAGGCGAGATTCATCAGCGAAGTCGCCGTCAGCGTCTTGAGAATGTTGTCGAGCAGCCGCCCAACGCCGGCGGCGAAGACTTTCTCTTCGCGTCCCTCGGCGCGATAGCCCTTCACCACGCGCACGCCGGCGAGCGATTCGGTAAGCCGCCCGGTAACTTCGGCGTTCAATTTTGAGCGCGCGCGATAGATGGGCCGGACGGTTGCGAACGCGCTGTTCAATCCGATGGCGAAAGTGACCAGGATCGAGATGGCCACGCAGGTCATCAGCGGGCTGATGCGCAGAAGCACCGCGAACGCGAAAAGGCCGGTCATGGCGCTGCCGACAAATTCGACGAGCCCCGTGCCGACCAGATTTCGCAGGCCTTCGACGTCGCTCATGATGCGGGTGACCAGCGCGCCGGTCTTGGTGGCGTCGTGGAAAGAAACCGGCAAGCGGCCGATGTGCGCCTGCACTTGCAAGCGCAATTCGGCGATCATGCGCTGCGCGGCTTTCGAGAGTAGCTGCGTGAGCGCGTACGAAGTGGTGCCCTGGACCGCCGCGGCGCCGAGAAGCGCGAGTACCAACGGAAGCAGAAGCCGAGTCTCGTGCTTGTTGAAGATGTTATCCACCACGATTTTTGTGGACGCCGGAAGCACCAGGCCAGCAACGCGATTGAGCACCATCAGGAGAAGACCGAATAACAGGAGCCAGCGCTGCGGCCGCACATACGGCCAGACTTCGGGGAACAGCCGGATCAAAGTGCCGGGAGTAGCGGCCAATTTCGAAGCGGTGCTGCTGCCGGCGCCGGGATCGGATGCGCGCCGCGAAGAAGTGCGTTCGGAATGGAATCCAGAGCGAGCCATGGGACGAGCATCTATTGTCTAACATCTCGCAGGGAATTGCTTGGAGGTGTGCTGTGGCAGAATTTCCGATAACGCGCCGGGCTCTCCGGCTTAATCTGTATGGCGACCGAGAATTTCCGTCGGACGTCGCGATCGCTTACTCTTCTATCCTGCCTGCATGAGTCCGACGCGTTAGCTCTGCACCGGGGTCCGTACAATTCTCGCCCGTGTGCTGAAATGCGAGAGGATCGCCATCCCTAGAGAAGCTATAACGAGAACTGGCGGAACAATTTTCGCTATGAAATGTTGAAAGGAGCCTCCGAAATCCCAATACATCTCAAGAGACGTAATTAGATTTGGAACTTCAATCACCGAATACATGGCCGCGCCGATCACAGCGATTGTAGATGCTCGGCTCACGGACGAGCCGAGGATCAAGACGAACGATACTAGCGTCCCTGCCGCTTCTAAATACGACCTCCAACCGAGCCCGTAGTGAACAAAGACCAGCGCCAGTACCATCAACACCGCTATTGCGGTAATCCATTTCGGCGCTCTTGATTTGTCGCTTCTCCGTAGAGCTGACACGCTTGCCAAAAGAAAGAGCGTCGGTGCCGCGAAATGAATGATGGCAACGGACGCGACCCACTTAAATCTAAGATGTGAACTCATGCCATGTACGAAATCGAAATCTGCTAGACGTATGTCTAGCGTTGCAACTGCGGTCACGAAATAGAGTATGGCTGCCAAGCGCTTCAGCATTGGTACGTCACAAGATTGTAATCGGAAAATGTGACTTGGTGTATGGCGCCGCGACCGGAAACCGATTCCTAGCCTGCCGCGGTGCTGTGGTGCGATATGGATTACAATAGTTGGATGGGTAAGGATGCGAGAGCGGCGGAGACGCTGGATCTGCTGAAGCGGGCGATTCAGGGCGGGCTTTCGCGGGCTTACTCGACTGTGCAGATCGATTCCGAGGCTTACCTGCGGCATCTGCGGCGGGCGCATGGGTTGCCGATTCTGGGTTACCGCGACATGTTCCGCTTGCCGGTCGCGGCGCTTGATCATGTGGCCGAGCAAACCATCTCCTCATCGAAAAAAGTAGCGGCGCTCGAAGGCGCCGGCGTCGGCATGGGCGGGATGCTCACAGTCCTGCCGGACATGAGCTTTCTGGCCATCATCGCCATGCGCATGTTGCAGAAGCTCAGCTTGATCTACGGATTCGAATACGCGACCGAAGAAGAGATCGTCCATCTCTGGATCGCGGCGGGAACTGCTGCGGGGCTCGATCTTGGGCGCGATTTGCTGGAGAAGGAAGTGCTCGAGCGATTCGTTCCGCGCGTGATGGAGCGCGTGGCCGCGCGCATGGGCGCCGAAGTCGCCGAAAAATGGGCGGGTCGCCTGATTCCAGTCCTGAGCGGAGTTATCGGCGGCACGCTGAATTATTATTTCATCCGCGAGTGGGGACGCCGCGCGAAAGATCACTTCCACGAGCGCCACCTGATGCGCAGGCAACTCGAGCTGGTCGAGCCTTCCTATCGCGAATTGAATTCCGGCACGCCGCTTCTGCCGTCGTAGCGCTGGCGTCCCCGCCGGCATCCGACGAAGATAATTCCAACCATCGGCACCAATCGTTCGCGGACTACTGAGTCCGACCAGAGCGGATTAATTAGCATCGAGATCCGCGCACGATTGCAGCCTCCATGAACATTTGCGCTCGTAAGATGCCGGCGGGGACGCCGGCGCTACTTCATGCGAATAGCCTAGTCAGCGGCGAAAATCGCGTCTAGAATCGACTCTTCCCCTTCGGCAGAGAAGCGCTGCCGGGAGCGTGTGTTGGAATCCATACTCAAGACCGAAAATCTATGGAAGGTCTATCGCCAGG
Organism: uncultured Acidobacteriota bacterium; assembly: GCA_963812645.1. Classification (GTDB taxonomy): domain Bacteria; phylum Acidobacteriota; class Terriglobia; order Acidiferrales; family UBA7541; genus Palsa-147. The sequence continues at coordinate 145,529 of CAWEVU010000004.1, read as the reverse complement.
GCAAGGTGGACGTGCCGGCCCTGCGCGGCGTGAGTGTGGATGTTCCGCCGGGAGAATTCCTGGCCATCATGGGCCCATCCGGCTGCGGCAAATCAACGCTGCTGCACGTCATCGGCGGTCTCGCCAGCCCCACGCGCGGCCGCGTGCTGCTCGATGGCAATGACCTATCGGCCTTGAGCGACGCCGAGCGCACGCGCCTCCGCCGCCACAAAGTCGGCTTCGTCTTCCAGCGTTTCAATCTGCTTCCCACGCTCAGTGCACGCGACAATATCGCCCTCGCGCAGCACATTCACGGCGACGGCTTCGATCCGCATCGCTTCGACGTCGTCACCACCATGCTCGGCCTCTCCGGTCGCCTGACCCACAAGCCTTCCGAGCTATCAGGCGGCGAGCAGCAGCGCGTAGCCATTGCGCGCGCCATCATCAACGAACCGAAAATCGTGCTCGCCGATGAGCCCACCGGCAATCTCGATTCGAAAAGTTCGGACAATGTGCTGGCCATGCTGCGCCAGCTCAATCAGGATCTGGGGCAAACCATCGTCATGATCACGCACAATCCCGACGCGGCGGCTTTCGGCCATCGCGTGATTCACATGCGCGACGGCCTCGTGGTGGACGCGGCAGCGGCGGACTAAATGCACAAGCTGTGGAACGCGCTACGCAGCACGCTTTTCTGGTCCTACGACCGGGGAAGCTGGCCCTACGACGTGATGGTCATCGCGATCCTGATTTTCGTGCTGCTGACGCCGCGGAAGTGGTTCAACGATCAGCCGCCGTCCACAACGCATGCAGCGGCGCAGATCGAAGCCATGATCCAGCTCGTCGCGCAGGACGATGCGGCGCACACGCGCACCTACCGGCTGAGCGCCACCGTCCTTCCTCCCAACAAGCGCGCGCAGAAACCCACGCCGGAACTCGAGGAAGAAACCCACGAAATCCTAGGCCGCACGGTCGAGGAGTTGAAGGGTCGCACCTTCCAGGTGCGGCAGATTGATCCGGTACGCGCGGAAGACGGCAGCGTGCAGTATTACGATGTAGCCGTTAAGTTATAGATTCGCGGGCAGTTCCTCCCTGTTGTCGCTTCCGCGCGGAACCCTTACCGCAATCCATACGTCCAAATGTAGTGTGCTATGATGCGTCGGTTTTGCGCGCATCGCGCGCACACAGGTAGCACAGGCACTCCTGCCTGTGCTGGGCGTCTGTTTCATGTTGGCTCCGGGGTGATAGTGCTGAAACGGTTTTTGCTGGCTTGCGTTTTCGCTTGTTTGGCCGGTGCGGGAGTTGCCGCGCTGCAAGGGCGCGGAGGGATGTCGCTCGAGAGCGCGCTCGATCAACTCGATACGCAGGCGCATGGATTTCACAGCCTCGCCGCGGACGTCGAGCGCACCAAAGTGACCGTGGTGGTGAACGATCGCTCGACGGAAACCGGCTCGATTCTCGTCCACGGAGATCACATGCGCATGGAAATCAAAGCTCCGGATGCGCGCACGATTCTTCGCACCGGCGATTCGTTTTTCATTTTCAATCCCAAGCTGAATCGCGTCGAGGAGTACAATCTTGGAAAGTACAAAGCCTTCGCCGATCAATATTTGCTGCTGGGATTTGGCACGCCAGGGCACGAATTGAAGAAGGGCTACCTGGTGACGCTGCGCGGCGAGCCGACGCTCGATGGAAAGAAAACCTGCGAGCTCGAGCTGACGCCGAAATCAGAAGCCATGCGCAATCAGATTTCGAAAATCCAGCTCTGGTTCGATGAAGGCTCATGGCTGCCGGTACAGCAGCAATTTTTTGAGACCGGATCGGAAGATTATTTCGTGATTCGCTATTCGAATATCGTGCGCAACGCAAAGATTGATGAAAACGAATTCAAGCCGCACTGGCCCAAAGGCGTGGAAAAAGTAAAACCGCAGGGCGATTGAGTCGTCAGTAGCACAGGCACTCCTGCCTGTGGCCGTTTTTGTGCATGTGATTCCCGGTAGCTACTAGCCGAAAACCTACACAGCCAGGAGTGGCTGTGCTACCCCGCCGCACCCGCATGTTTCGCCACGCGCTCGCGAGCCTTATTCACAGAATGAACCAGCGCGGAGACGTCTCCCGGCATAGTGCGGAAATTGGTGATGCAGACGCGCAGGACCGTTTGATTCGCGCCGATGCGCGTCGTGGAAATCCACGCTTCACCCGAGCCGACCACTTCCTGCGCGATTCCCTCGAGATATACGGCTGCGTCCGGGTGCGCGCTGCGAGCATCCGTGAAACAGACGATCGGCAGCGGCGTTGAATTCGCGATTTTCCATCCATTGGCGGCCAGTTCGCGCCGCAACGCATCTCCCATCGCGGTCATGTGCCGCAGCGATTGCGCGTAGCCATCCCAACCCGCGACGGCAAGCGAGAGAAATACTTTTAGCCCGATGAAGCGTCGTGACCATTGCAGCGAATGTGCCAGCGGATCGGCGACTCCTTCAGCTTTTGGCGGCACGTAAGCGGCTTCGATTCCGAATGTGCGGCTGAGAATTTCCGGATGGCGCGTGAGATAGATTCCCGCGGCGACCGGGACGGAAAGCCATTTGTGCGCGTCAAAGGCGATGGAATCGGCGCGCTCGATACCGTTCAGCAGCGGGCGCAACTCAGGAACGAGCGCGGCGGCGCCGCCCCAGGCAGCATCCACGTGCAGCCAGAGATTTTCTTCGGCGGCGATCGCTGCGATTTCCGGAAGCGGATCGATGGCGCCGGCATTCGTCGTGCCGGCCGTGGCGACTACGAGAAACGGCGCATGGCCGGCGAGTTGATCTTTGCGAATTGCAGATTTCAATCGCGCCAAATCCATTCGCAGATCGGCATCCACCGGGATCTCGCGAACGGCTTCGAGCCCGAGGCCCGTGAGACGCGCGAATTTGTGAATCGAGTGATGCGACTCGCCCGATGCATAAAGGACCGGTTGCAGTTTGATCGAGCGCATGCCTCGCGATTGCCACTCGGGAAATTTCGCGGTCATGGCCGTGAGTAGCGCGGTCTGATTGGCCTCCGAGCCGCCGGATGCAAATGTGCCGTCGGTTTCGCACGGATCGTAGCCGAATCGTTCGCCGAGTGCGCGAATCAGAAATTGCTCGACCTCGACGGCGAATGGGCTGTGCTTCCACGCCGCGAGTTGCGGGTTCATCGCCGCGACCAGCGCATCGGCCGCGATGCCCATCGTCGTTGGCGCGGGATTGAAGAGGCCGAAGTAGCGCGGGTGCGAAACCTGCACGTGCGTGCGGCTCATGCCGTCCGCGGCGAGTTGCAACGCTTCGGCCGCAGACATCGGCTTTGAGAAATCCACGCCGGAGAGAAGCTGACGCACTTGCGGCGGCGTCATTTCGTTTACGACTGGCTTCTCGGGGATCGAGGCAATGAAATCTTCGATGAGCCGCTCGAGTTGCGACCACACAGCGCCGCGCTCCGCCGCATCAAGCAGCATCGCATCGCGCGGTGCGGATGAAGTTGAATGTCCGTCGTTCATAGCCTTAGTAGCGCCGGCGTCCCCGCCGGCATCTTACGATCACCAATCCCGCCCCGGGCAACGCTCGCGCGCGGACCACGCAAGCTCAAGCAACCTCGCAGTACCGGCCGTCCCGCGCCACGCTCAATTACAGCCCTCGCCGAGAATCACGCCCGTAAGATGCCGGCAGGGACGCCGGCGCTACTTACGCGCGACGCGCTGCCGGCGCTTTTGCTTCGTGCTGGATCAACGCCTGCTTGCGCGAAATGCCCCAGCGATAACCCGCCAAGCTGCCATCCTCGCGAACCACGCGATGGCACGGCACCACGATCGAAACCGGATTCGTCGCGCACGCGCGAGCCACCGCACGCACCGCGGACGGCTTGCCAATTGCGCGCGCCACTTGCGTGTAAGTGCGCGTAGTGCCATAGGGAATCTTCCGCAATTCTTCCCAAACGCGCCGCTGAAACGCCGTAGCCTGCACATCAGTGGGCAAATCAAGATGCGGCGCGCGCCCGCTCAAATGTTCGACAATCTTGCCGACCCAATTCTCCAAGCCGTGGCGGTCGCGATTGATCGTCGCATGCGGATACTCGCGGCGCAGCTCGGATTCAAGCTTGGCCTCGTTTTCGCCAAGATAAACGGCGCTCACGCCACGGCTCGTCGCCGCAACAAGCACGCGGCCAAGCGGCGAAGCCGCAATCGTGTAGTGAATTTCCATTCCGGCGCCCCCGCGGCGATAAGTGGCGGGCGTCATGCCGAGTTGTTGCGGTGCGCGTTCATAAAGCCGGCTGCTCGATCCGAATCCTGCTTCATAGAGTGCGGTAGTCACGTCATCTCCTTTTTTGAGGCGGGACTTCAAACGGCGCATGCGATGCGCATCCACATACTGGCGCGGCGTAATGCTGGTAACGCGGCGAAAGGCCCGCTCAAGCGAATGCGCGCTCAATCCCGAAAGGGATGCAAGCGCCGGCAGCGTCAGCGAAGATTCATCGCCGCCCGGATCTGCGAGCGTGGTCTCGATGTATCGGCAAATCCGCGCCACATCCGCCGCATGAGGATCGGCCGGCTTCGCTTCATCCGGCCGGCAGCGGCGGCACGCGCGGAATCCCTTGCGCTCGGCATCCGCAGGCACGCGGAAAAATAGTACGTGCGCGCGCCGCGGCTTTCGCGACGGGCACGACGGGCGGCAATAAATCCCCGTCGAACGCACCGCATAAACGAACGCGCCGTCCGCAATGCGATTCCGCGATTGCACGGCGAGCCAGCGCGAATCGAGTTCCGCGATGTTTCCATGGCTTGCGATTTGGCTTTGCGCTGCGTTCATAAGTTCGCTTTTCAATTCACCTCAAATACGCACTCAACATACCTTTAGACGCTTTCGCGAACTATCCGATTCTTGCGCGCAAACTGCGCAAGCGCGAGCCGAAATCCTGGCGCGCAAATTATCGTGACCCGCCAAATTGGAGCGACGTAGTTCCAGTACCATGCAGCCAAAGTGTTTACTCTTTGAACCCAAATTTCGCCACCATTCGTTGACCGCGCCGCCGGATTCCGGGATATTGCCTGAACCCGGCAACACCTGCCGGGTGACCACGGGGGGTCCTTCAAAATGGCAGCGGCGCGCGACCTATTCGGGCAGCTTGGTGTCAACGCTCCCCGAAAAGAAGCGACGGAAGCTGGCGAGGCGGCGAAGCGGCTAATAGTCGTTCGCCCACGCCGTGTCTTCCTGGTGCCGACTCATGCCGTTGGGCTGCCTTTCGAGCGACGCAGTTGCCCGCGCGCGGTCCTGAATCTCCCCTTGCGATTGATCATGGTGAATGGGCAGGCCCAGCCCCTCCCCATAACTCTCGTCACGAAAAATATCAGCTCGAGCGGCGTCTTTTTCCTGGCGCCCTGCGAAATTGACAATGGCGCGGGAATCGAGATGGAAGTTGGGCTGATTGGCCGGCCGCTGGGCATGGGCAGCGTGCAGATGCGCACCGCGGCGCACGTGGTTCGCGTCGAGGATTGCGAAACGCCGGGCTGGCGCGGATACGCTGCAACCTTCGACGACATCGATTTCCGCCGTGACGATTCCCTCCCGCCTCGTTTCGAAACCGCGTAATCGTCCGCGGACTCCAACTCCAATTACTCCGCGATTTTGTTACCATCAACCCGCCGTGACTCCTCGCCGCTTCCCCGCTCGCGCCATACTTCTTGATTGGGACGGCACAATTCTAAATTCCTACGCCGCCGACTCGCGCGCCTACTTGCAGATGTTCCGCGCGCTCGGAATCAATTGGGGCTTGCGCGAGCTGGCACGGCATTATTCGCCGAATTGGTACAACGTCTATCGCGCAGCGAAAGTGCCGAGGCATGCGTGGGAAGACGCCGATCGGCTCTGGCACGAAGCCTACGACAAAGAATCGCCGGAGCTGCTGGCCGGAGCGCGCGCCGCAATCGAGCGCATGGCGAAAAGCTTCACTCTGGGCGTGGTGACGAGCGGCAACCGGCGGCGCGTGCATCAGCAACTGCGTGATTTCCGACTGGATGAGCATTTCGCCGTCTGCGTCTGCGCCGAAGATGCGGCGCATCGCAAACCGCATCCCGCCCCTCTCAATCTGGCACTGCAGAAGCTGAAGCTCGAGCCCGAATTGTGCATTTACGTCGGCGACGCGCCCGAAGATGTCGAGATGGCGCGCCGCGCCCGCGTGCGCATCTTCGGCGTCTGCGGCCCATTCCCGACAGCGAGCCGCGTCCGCGCCGCCCGGCCCGACTTGATGCTCGCGTCGATCAGAGAATTGCCGCGCCGCATCATTCCGATTGCTTAAAACGAGAGAATGGAGCGGCGATTCTGGCGCTAAAAGCGGGCTGACTTGATAGAAAAGGGCCTGTTTTCGGCCGATTAGAAATTGCATCTATCCTTTGGTTTCAATGGCTTACGGCGATTTCTAATAATTTTGCGTGCGATTAGAAATTTGGTTGGTTGCTTCGTGATTCTAGGGGGGTTCATTCGGGCGAGTACGAAAGATGGCCGAACGGCGGGAGGGTCTAAAGACCCTCCTCTACGACTGCTGTCAATTGGGTTTTGCGGGAGGCTGGCTCGGCGGATTCGCTGCTGCCGGCGCCGTTGGAACCGCGATTGGATTTGGTTGGAAATTGCTGGAGCGGACTACCAGTTTCAGTGGAATGCTCTCGCCTTTCGGCGGGTTGATCGTATCTTCCGAGCTGACGTAGGTCGGGAACCAGTATTGCCCGGCAATGTTTTCGCGATAGACGTCGAACATCTCGAACGGCAGTTGCGTGCCTTCCGCTTCCACTTCGCGCACGAATTTTCCGGAGCTTTTCACGATGGCGAAATCGCGCTGGTCCACCCAGATCACGCCGTTGAATAAGCGGCGCGTCCGCGACAATTGCTTCGGCTCGACGCGAAAGATGTAGGTGTCCAGCTCGTCCATCTTCTCCGTGCCCTGATATTTGAATTTGTAGTTGCCCACTTCCTCCGACGTGAGAACAAAAAGCGGCAGGCTGGCGATGATTTTCACGTCCTCGAGCGTGAAGGAAGTCTGTTTCAAGGTCGAAACCGGCTGCTTCACGATGCGTTCGTAGCGCTGCCCGTCGGACTTCATATACATTTCGCCGGTCACGAGGAATTCGCCGCCGGGATTGCTCTCTTCCTGCACCTTCACCGACAACGTGAACGAATATTGATCGTAAGCCTTCTTCATGCGGTCTTCATTGGCGGCAAAGCGCCGGACAATTTCATCGGTGGCGAGAGGAGGAGGCGCCGCGTCGGGCTGCACCTTCGTTGATTTCACTTCGGATTTCGGCGGTGGCGTGACGGGGCCTGGGGTCTGCGCACGCGCGATGTGCGCGGGCGCGATAACCATGATTCCGGCCGCGACAACGATTGCGATTCGCTTCACGAGTTAAGCCTCAAAATCTTAGATGCCGCAAGAGCCGCCGGGGCTGGCAGATTTGCGCCGGCGGCGAGCCAGCCGGCTTTTCGCAGCTTACGCGCGCAGATAATCCCCCTGCCAGTCGCCCACCGCCATCTTGATCGCTTTCTGACCGGTCAGAGTGCCATCCAGCACCTTGCGCGCGAGCTGCGGCAGTTCCGCGTCGCTCGCAAATCGCAACGCGACCAATTGGGCCGGCCGAAATTCGAGGATGCGCGGCTTCAAATCCGCCGGCAGCAACTGCTGCATGCGCAGACGCATCTCGAGGCGGATCACGCGGTCCTGCACCCGCAGCGCGAAGATGCGCCCAAATAAAGCCACCATAACGAGCGCCGCGCCGGTAAGCGCTGCAATCACCGTATCCGCGGAGAATTGATGAATCGCGTTACGAACCAACCACCCGAAATTGACAAGCAGCATCGGCAAAACGAAAAAATGAAACAGCGGTTCAAAGCGCACATGATTCTTGAAGTTCTGCTCCATGAACTTTCCTCCTTGAAATAGCGGGATCGCAGCGGCGATTCTAGCAGAATCGGCAGCGGCTCACCGTGCGCGATGCGGCGCACGCCATCAATCGGGCGCAAGCACGTGAAATCGCAAAGTGGTGCGAGTCTCTTCTCCCGGCTTCAGAACCGGCGAATGCAAATCGAGCAGGGCCGAATATCGCTTGGGCTCGATCGTCAAACGTCCGGAATCCCAATCGAAAGCGAGCCCCGGGCGACCCAGCGTCCGCACTTCGAGATGATTGGCATCGGCGGGAATTTCCAGCGCAGCGCCACCGGGCACGAAATCCTCGCAGTGCTCTGCCTCCGGCGCAGGCGCTGACGCAGGCGCCGGCGTCTCGCTCGGCTGAGCCGCAGCATCTTTCTTCGGCGGCGCAGTAGCGTCTTTCGGCGAAGCGGCCGACCAGCAAAACTTCGTCAGCCGGCCGGGCTCGTCTAGCGCCGGAACGGACTGAGTCGCAATGAAAGACTGCGGCCGATCCTCCGGCGAGGCTCCGCCAGCTCCCGCCGCTCCATCGTTTGCAGCGCTGAGTCCCACGAGGTAGCTCACGCGGACCTTGTCGCCATCGAGCTCGACTTTTTTCTCAATGTCCGCGCCATGCGGAAAAACATCGGCAGCGCGATAGCGAAGGCTCAGCGCCGTTTTCTTATCATCCAGCAGCCAAGAGGCTTCATAATTGCGATTGAAAAGCCCATAGCGTCCACGAGCTCGCTCGGGCGAAATCCCCGGCGGATTCGGCGCGTACGAAAAACCATCGCGCAGCGCCCCTACGCTACTCAGCAGATCAAATCCGGTGGACTTATCCACCAGCGCCAGCGCCCGCCCGCCGCTCGCCGGCGACACGATCAGCCGCACGCTCGCATTCTCCAGCACCCACTCGAGCGCCCCATCGCTATCGAAATCGTAGCGATATGCCGTCGTCGCGTCCGCCCGCAGCGGCACGTAAAAAATCGGCAAATGTTTTCGGTCATGGCCTTCGCGCGCCTCAATATCGCCATGCAACAGCCCATTCTCGTCAGGCTCCGCCGGTCTTCGCGCCGGGTCGTCCGCCGCGGGCGCCTTGAGCTTTGCCGTATCCACGGCGACTTGCCCCGCGGGTATGCGCAGTCCCGCCGGGCCTTTGTAGGCGCCGGTCACATTGATATCGATGTCGCCTTTGAACAAGGGATCCGAATTGCTGGCTTCGAAAGTGACGCGCACCGCGCGCGGATCGTCAATCACCACTAACGGCGGCGAGGTGCCAAGATTCATCGTGGGCCCCAGCGGGAGGCGCAGCGCGTTCACCACGGACATTTCCGACCAGCCGCGCCCGCGATCGGATTCGCGCGGGACCGTGGGCACATGCGGAACGTACGGTAATTGCACTTTGAGCTTGCGCCGGAAGCTGGGCGAAGCCCCGCGCGAAATCGCCAGCGAAAGCTCGTGCCGCTCTGCCGACCATTTCGTTTCCGGCGTCGAATCCTCCACCTCCACATGCAAAGGCGCCTGCTCGAGCTTCAGCAGAATTTCGGCGCGGGCCGGTGCATAGAAAGATAGCTCCAGCGTCTTCCCTTCGCGCGCCACTTTCACAAGCTCTGCGCCCGATACGGAAGCCTCGTCCGCGCAATCCGGCGCCGGATTTTCATCGAGGCACAGCGATACCGCCAGCGGCAGCAGCAGCGATTCGCGCGGCGGCACGCTGATATCCAGCTCCAGCCTGTCGGGCGATTTGCTCGTCGAAGATGCCGACGGCGCGAGCACCATCAACGACGCGTCGACCGTGTCTTCCCCACTCAAATTCGTGACGCTAACCCAGCCGTGCCCGCCCGTGCGCACGCCGAGAATTCCGGTGCCTTCATTGCTGATCAGCTCGGTCACCACCAGGCTGCTCGCAGACGCCGGATTTAGGAGCATTCGCACTACCGGATGGACGCCGGCCTGCGTAATCGTTTCTCTCAGCGCTTTGAGCGCCCACGTGGAGATTTCCTGTGCGCCATTCTCGGCGAAGCTCTGCTTCAGGTTGACCCACGAGAAGAAATCCTTGGACGATTCGATCACGCGCCCCGTGCCGAATCCCCACGTCGCGGAGATGACCGCGATGGGTTCAGCGTTCGCCGCGGGCGCGTCTTTCCACAACTCGGCGAGCGCGTCACCGGGCGGGCGCTTGGGGAAAACGACTAGCGTGCCGCCGCGGCGCACGTATTCGACCAGCGCGCGCTGTGATTTTTCTGAAAGTTGCAGCGGGGAAGATTCCGCGAGGACGCCGCCGCGGGTGTCCGCCGCGGGCGCACGATGGGGTTCCCCATCAAAGACAGGCAGCAGAATCATCGGATCGCGCAGAAGTTGCTCGACGGGCTGATATTCAGGGTCGAGCAGTTCGCTTGAAAGATGATCGAGCTGTGCGAGCCGCTCAATTTTCTGCACGCCCTCGGAAACTCGACGAATGTCGTTGGCCGTGAGCGAGCTCTGGTCGTACGCGCCCACCGGATACACGACGCCGAAATCCGCGCGCTTGTGCGCAGCGGCGAGCAGCCGGCCCCAGCGCATGATGATTTCGCCGTTGCGCTCGATGGCATCGGCTCGGCGGCGCGAATGCCCGTTGGGGTCAAGCGCCGCGTTCCAAAGATAATTCTGATTCGCCCACGGCACCGACCAGCCCGCGGGCGTCACGCTGTCCTGCAGCGGAAAATAACTGATGCCGTGCAGGCCATGCGCGAGAAAGAGCCGCGAGCTGTCGAGAGTATTCTCGGCGTCGTTCTCTATGGGCCGGTCATCGTCGCCGGGCGCGTACCAACCGGCCTGGTATTCGATCAGCGCCGGCGGAAAATTCGGCTGCGTCTTCAGCTCTTCCGTATAAAACTCAATCGTCGAAGCATCCTCAGCCGTCAACTGATGCTCCTTCGCCTCTGCGCCCTCAGCGTCTCTGCGGTGCGCCTCCTTCTCAGGTCGATCCGGACGCATGTACCACTGGCCCATCACGCCGATGGGATTCTCAAGCCCCGCTCCGGCCGCCGACTCTCGCGCGTCGGTAGCATTGATGAAAACCGGAACATTGACGCCGCCGGAGCGCAGTGCCTCCCGCAAAGATTCGAGATAGCGCCAAAGCGCAGGTCCCGCGTAGTTCGTGCGCCCGTTCGCGATATCGTCATCGAGCTGCACGAACAGCAGCGGCGCACTTGGAATGACCGACGGCTTGTCCTTTGCTGGTGACGCCGGAGCCGGAGCAGTGTCAGCCGCGTGCGCCGAATTTGCCGACGGAAGCTCCTCGTAAGGCGACAATTCGTGCGCCACGGCCTCAAGCCACTTTCGCGCGTAATCCGTGTACAGAGGATTCGCGAGCCAAGTCTGCGCCGCAGCCTCAGCATCCCGCGCATTCAATCCAGCCAACGGCGGATATCGGCCCTCGAGAAGATCGAGATTGTCCATACGATATTCCGCCGGCATCGCCGCCTGAAAATCCGCCTGCTCCATTAGCCATCCTGGAAAGCCGCCATAGCGCCATTCATTCAAAATCAGCGGCCCCGGCCGCGCGATGAGCTTTAAATTCTTGGCGGCAAGCAGCTTCAGCAACCCGCGCAAATCCCGCCGCGGATTCGTATGCCCGTCAAAATCGAATTCGCCGTCACGCAACTCGTGCCAGTTCCAGGGAATGTAGATGTCAATCGTGTTGATGCCCAGCGCGCGGTAACGGTCGAGCGAAACCTCCCAGAGATCTCGCGGGATGCGGTAATAAAAGAACGCCGTCGAGTGAATGAAAAATGGCTCTCCATTGACATGCAACTCCGGATAGCCACCACGCACGACAATTTCAGAGCCACGCGGCCCTGGCGGAACCGCCGGTGATTGAGAAGATGCAGAGCCGGCGGCGGGGGCCTGTTGCAGCGCCGGTCGAGCCGCAGGTGAGACGATAGTTCCGATCGCGAGCAAGCCGAATGCCAGGACAAATCCAGTTCGGCGAGCGCGTGGGTAGACGGTCATGGCGGCTCGAGCAGTCCGGGCAGCGTCAGGCGAGAGATTTTGACACGACTACGCCAGATTGTCAGCGCCGCGAAAAAACGGCCCGAGCCCAGTTAGCGATTTGCACGTTGATGTCAGGTAAAGGCGTCAAGGCTCGGCTTCTTGCTGCCTTAGTTCCCAGCTTTGAAACAACACGAGTCCTTGCGCGCCGTACGACGAACTCACTTCTAATACCTGGAGTCCTCGTTCTTTTGCGCTCCTCAATAGACTGAGGCCTTGCGAGGTATCAGGCCCGACGCTATACAACTGTTCGATATCGGAAGGAGTGATTGCCACCGAAGTTCGAAACACGAGCTCAAAAATAATATTTCCTTCCTTGACGTCAGTGAGCGCCAGTCTCTCGACTCCTCCCAAAATTAAGGCGAATGACTGGTCGTCAAGCGTTCGCAGGAACAAGTGCACGAGCTTATTGGGGCGGATTGACAGGCCGTCGAAATGGCCATCATGAAAATCTGGAATCTTCATTGGGGTGATGGAAGCCACAGACTTCTATCATAACGTTTTGGCAACTCTTCGCGCGCGCCGAGTCTGGTAGAATCGCGCGTTTGCGGCGGACGTGCGGCGCACGCTTTGACTGAGAAGCTCCAAGCGAAGCTCTTTCTTGTTTCCGGAATGGTGCAGGGCGTGGGGTATCGCTATTTCGCGCAGCGCCTGGCGGACCAGCTGGGAATCAGCGGCTACGCGAAGAATTTGAGCGATGGGCGCGTGGAAGTTTACGCCATCGGGCAGGCCGAGGCGCTTGAGTCGCTTCGCGCGTCGCTGGCGCGAGGCCCACATTCGGCAGACGTTGATAGTGTGGATGTCGAAGACCGGCCCATTGAGAAGCGCTACTCGGATGGCTTTTCGATCGAGCACGACTGGTAATTGGCGCTTAGATCCTTAGGCCGGAATGCGGCCTCAGGATGACACCAAAGAAATTGGCGCGCCAAAATGCGGCGACGACTCACGCGGAAGGCCAAGCGAAAGGATCACCCCATGGACAGCCTGAAGAAGCTCATCCGCGAAATTCCCGACTTTCCGAAGCCGGGGATTCTCTTCTACGACATCACCACGCTGCTGGGCGACAAAGACGGCTTCCACGAGATGGTGGACAAACTCTGCGAGCACTACAACGGCCGGCAGGTCGACAAAGTAGCCGGAATCGAGGCCCGCGGATTTATCTTCGGCCCCGCGCTGGCGTATCGCCTCAGAGCCGGCTTCATTCCCATCCGCAAGCCGAACAAGCTGCCCTGGAAACGCGCCGAAGTCGTCTATGAACTCGAATACGGCACCGATAAGCTGGAGATGCATCAGGACGCGGTGAAACCCGGTGAACGCATTTTGATTTGCGACGATCTGCTGGCTACGGGAGGCACCGCCGCCGCCGCAACAAAGCTAGTTCGCCAACAAGGCGGAGAGGTGGTAGGCGCCGCCTTCGCCGTAGAGCTAAATTTCCTGAAGGGCCGCGCCAAACTCGCAGGCGTAGACGTCTTCTCGCTGATGCAATACGACAAGTAGCGCCGGCGTCCCCGCCGGCATCTCACGACCGCGAGAGTGGATTAAGACCGCAGTTCTTCGCGGCGCGCGATGTCAAATACAGAGGGTTGGTCGGAGTGAGTAGTTCGCGCGTGAGCGGTGCCACTGGCGGGATTTGTAATCGTCGGATGCCGGCAGGGACGCCGGCGCTACTGGGATGGCCGGGCACGCGGCGACATTGGGTGATCCCGCGCTGACGCCTATTCGTTTTTCCCCCGCTGCCGGACCACCTCAAACAACACCACTCCTGCCGCCACCGAAACATTCAACGACTTCACCGGTCCCGTCGTAGGAATCGACACTACGTAATCGCATCTCTTCCGCGTCAATTCATGCAACCCATGCCCCTCGCCGCCCAACACAATCCCAACCGCGCTCTTGTAATCCGCTTCGGTGTAATTCCTCTCGCCGCGCTCATCGAGGCCGATCAGCCAGTAGCCCGCTTCTTTCAATTGCTCCATCGCCCGCACCAGATTCTTCACCCGCGCCACGGGCAAGTGCTCCAGCGCCCCGGCCGAAGCCCGCGAAACACTGTCGGTCAATCCCGCCGCCCGCCGTTCGGGAATCACCACGCCCTGCGCACCAGCCGCCAGCGCCGTGCGCACAATCGCCCCCAAATTTTGCGGATCCTCGACGCCATCCAGCAGCACGATCAGCCCGCGTTCGTTCTTCTGCGCCAGCAAATCCTCCAGCTCCACCGCCGCCCGCGAAGCCGCCAACGCAATCACGCCTTGATGCTCGCGCGTGCCGGCGAGGCGATCGATCTGCACGCGTTCTTCGAAGCGCACCGGCACCCCACGCTCGCGCGCCCGCCGCACGATATTCTCCATGCGGTTGCCGTGCCGCCCGCTGGCGATCACAATGCGATCAAGAGGCCGCCGCGCCTCCAGCGCCTCTTCCACCGCATGAATTCCCAGCAGGTAGCTCATAAGTAGCGCCGGCGTCCCCGCCGGCATCCGACGACCACAAGTCCAGCCACAGCCAGCGCTCACGCGCGGACCACTCAGCTCAATACAACAATCGCTTCGTGGGAATCATCATGGCAGGCAAGAAGTTCAACACTCTACGGTCGCCACCGCATGCGCAGCAATCGCCTCGCCGCGGCCGACGGCATCCACGCCTTCATTCGTCTTGGCCTTCAAATTAATCTGTTCAACCCCAATTCCCAGGGCCCGCGCCAGCACCGCCCGCATAGCCGCAAAATGCGGCGTCAACTTCGGCTTCTCGGTAATCACTACAGCATCGATGTGCGCGATGCGGCACCCGCGTCCATCGAGCAATCCGCGCACATGCTCGAGAAACACCAAACTTGATGCGCCCTTCCACTTCGCATCCGTATCCGGAAAATGCGTCCCGATATCGCCAAGCCCGCCGGCACCCAGCAATGCATCGCAAATCGCATGGCTCAAAACATCGCCATCCGAATGGCCCGCCGGCCCTTTCGCAAATTCTAATTCCACGCCGCCAAGAATCAGCTTCCGCCCCTCCACCAACCGATGCAGATCGTAAGCAATGCCTGTGGCAACCATGAGAAGTGGGCTCTATCGCTCCTGCTTGGCGTGTTCCTGCTCCAAATAAAATCGCGCCAGATCCATATCCGCCGGCCGCGTAATCTTCAAATTGCGCTCCGAACCCACCACCACGTACACATCCTGCCCCATCCGCTCGACCAACGACGCCTCATCCGACGCCGTCACGCCGTCCGCCTCCGCGCGCGCAAAAGCCTCGCGCAAAATCCCATAGCGAAATGCCTGCGGCGTCTGCGCCAGCACGATCCTCTCGCGCGGAATCGTCCCCGTAATCCGCGCCACATCCTCCGGCAAACTCGCCCGCTTCACTTCCTTCACCGTATCAATCGCCGGAATTCCCAAAATCACCGCGCCGCGTTCCCGCGCCTCGGCAATCAATCGATCCAGCTGCTCGACGGTCACAAACGGCCGCACCGCATCATGCACCATCACGATTTCCGTCTCGGGCGCCACCTGCGCCAAAGCATTCGCCACGGACTGCTGCCGCGTCTCGCCGCCATGCACCACCCGCGCCGGCCGCCCAATCCGCGCCTTGCTCACGCGGTCTTCAAGAAACGAAAGCTCGTCCGCCCGCGTAGCCAGAATAAAATCGCTAATCGCCGCGCAAGCCGCCAATCGCCGCAAGGTAAAAATGACAAGCGGCTCGCCGCCCAATTCCAGAAACTGCTTCGGCGTCTCGACACCCATACGAGTGCCCAACCCAGCAGCAGGCAAAATGGCAGTGATGCGGCTCATGGCAGGATTCCGAGTCTAACGCATGTAGAAGAAGAACGCGAAGATGCCGGCAGGGACGCCAGCGGTACCAAACCTACGATCTTCCCGGCTCCGGATAATATGGGCGCGGCGGACGCTCCTGGCCGCTTTGCGACTCGACTGACCGCGGCCCTGCAGGCTCGCCGCCAGCCGGCCCCGCCGACCGCTCGTCGTAGCGGCCGAAGATCATCTTCCCCGCCGTCGTCTGGTGCACTGAAGTCACGATGATATCGATGGTCTTGTTGATCATCTTCCGCGCCGCATCCACCACCACCATGGTCCCATCATCCAGATATGCGACGCCCTGGTTATATTCCTTGCCCTCGCGCAAAATAAAAACGCGCATGGTCTCGCCCGGCAACACGACCGGCTTCAAAGCATTCGCCAGTTGATTCACATTCAAAATCTCAATCCCCTGCAGCGTGGCCACTTTATTCAAATTGAAATCATTGGTGATGATTTTGGCGTCATACCGCTTCGCCAACTCGATCAACTTCATATCCACGTCGGCGACATTCTGGAAATCATCCTCAGCAATCTGCACATCCAGATTCGGAATCTTCTGAATCCGCTGCAGCACTTCCAAACCGCGTCGCCCGCGCTGCCGCTTCAAAGGATCCGCCGAATCCGCCACCAACTGCAATTCCCGCAGCACAAATTGCGGTATCACCACCGCCCCATCCAAAAATTGCGCCTCGGCAATATCGGCAATCCGCCCGTCAATAATCACGCTGGTATCCAGCACTTTGACCGTATGCCGCAAATTCCTCTCGCTGCCAAACAGCCCGCCCAGCGCCTGCAAGTTCAGCATGTCGCCCTTATTCGCTCCGACGATCAACCCGATATAAGCCATCACCAAAAACACGATCAAACTGAAAAACGACCGCTCCCCGTCCGGCATACTCGTATTCACCAGCACTAGCGACGTCAGATATGCCCCAAGTATCCCCAGGATCGACCCGATCGCCGCCCCAATCAATCGCCGCAGACTCGCCCGCCGTAGCCGTACCTCAAACAAAATCACCGCCACAGCGAACAGCAATCCCGCGAGCGAAGCCAACAGTTTCGTGAGATGGAACGGCTGGAAGTGATATCCCGCGGCGATGCACACGACCGCAAATATCAACCGGATCACAAGCATGTCCCAAAACGATCCCACATTCGTCTCGGGCGAACGCGAAAGTACCGTCGGGCGCTGCTGCGGCGATTCAGAACCCCCCGGAGAAGCTGCTCGGGGCAACGGATTAGGATGGCGTGCCATACGAACCTCTTATAAATCTATAGAAATTATGAATCCTACTAATCCAGATTCGAGACGGAGCGCTGCCGTTGCCCCATCAGTTATGAAAGTTAGTATCTCCCGGCTACGCGTATGAAAATATAAATGCCGTTGTCGAGCAGTATAGCACCACATTCGCAACACCGGTCAATCACGCGGCAAATCGGTAGTGGGTCGGTTTGAATTTCGCTTTACTGGAATGGGTCCCAATATGAGCCTCAAGAACAAAGCGAACAGTGCAACTGAGACAATCGCCATCCACCACGGCCGAAGCACTATCGGAAATAAGATAACCAGCAACCACGCCCACCAGGGCATTTGTGACCACCGATTGCTGCCCACTTTTGTAGGCTTCGCTTGATTGTCCATGCGAGGGAAGAGTATGGCCGATTGCCCCAAGGTTGAAAGAATTTCAACCTGACCCACTACCGGTAAATCGATAGTGTCCGAATCCGAAGTCGTGTGAAGTTCTTAGAGGCCCGCATTTTGGTGGCAGCCCCCGCATTAATGCGGGGGAAGGAGCGCTTCAGCACTCCTAGAAACGCTTCGCCTTTGATCCCGTGCTTTAGCGCTGGTTCCGTGAATCCGCATGTTCTGCCGGAACACAACTGCTTATCTTGCGGCCTAGGCGGACTCCTCAGAATGACAACATTTGTGATCTTTTCCGCATGCCATAAAGCCGCCCCTCGAATTCCCCGCCATCCAGCACTACTCAATCCAGACCCCATGTGACGTTTGTCACACGGAACAGTGACGTGCGTCGCCGCAGCCCAAAGTTGTCTGTTGCTATATGGGACAGCAGGTGATTCCCCCGTTGGCGATGCACTTGGCGCCCGAGGGCGGAACCGGAGCTCGAAACGCATTTGAGGAGGCAATTACCATGGTAACGCATACTCTGCCGATGCCGCCGCCAATCCTTCCCCGGCGAAAGTTCGAGCCCCCAAGTGCTGCCAATCTCGAGCAGACGCGTGCCAATGATCGTTTCGTGTCGGCCATGCTCGAGACCCCGTTTTGTAAGCCTGCGCGCCGGAGCCCAATGGAATGGGCCGTATCGCTGGTGCTGCATATCCTGATCGTCGTGACGGTGGTCCTGATCCCGCTCTATTACACCCAGTCGCTCGATCTCCGCGGATTCACGACAACATTTCTGGTTGGGCCGCCGCCTCCGCCCCCTCCTGCCCCTCCAGCCGCCCAGAAACTCGTAAGATCCGCACCTACAGAGAAACTCCTGAAGGCTGGGAAGCTGATGTCTCCCGTTGTAATCCCTAAACAAATCGCCATGCTTAAAGAAGCCCCGATTTCAGAGACAAACACGGACGGTGTCATTGGCGGAGTGCCGGGTGGAATTCCCGGAGGCTCGGCGGGCGGCGTTCTCGGCGGAATTATCGGAGGAGCGGCCAAGTCCATATTTGGATCGCCCGCTCCACCGCCTCCTACGAAGCGCATTGTGCAAGTGGGCGGGAATGTTAAGCCCCCCCGTGCGATATTTCAGAGCGATCCAGTCTATCCGCCAATCGCCCGCGCCGCGCATGTACAAGGCACGGTGCGCATTGAAGCGATCATCGACGAAGATGGCAATGTCGTGCAGGCCCACGTGATCGACGGCCCCGCGCTGCTGCTCGCCTCCGCGCTGCAGGCCGTGACGCACTGGAAGTATCAACCGACGCTCCTGAATGGCCAGCCCGTCTCCATTCAAATGACCGTCTTGGTGAACTATCACCTGCACTAATTCTTAACGAGAATCCGGCCGGCGGCTTTCCGATCGTGACCGGCCGGTTTCTCCCTTCCAACTACAAAACCTCTCGCGCTTCACAGTTTGCAAAAAAAGTTTTTTCCGCGTCATTCCGAAAGAATTGAGGAATCGCTCTGTCTCTCGTGTTTGAGCCTGCAAGAACGCCTGTCCGGTAACCCGGCTAACGAGGATTTAGCTCGGCGCTCCAAGCGAGTGGCTCTGAATATAGCGCCCAACCAAACTAAACTTGAGAGTAAGATAGAAGGTTGTGACTCCTGGGAACCCCAGCGGAGAACTTCGGTGATACTCGGCACCCGACTGCTGCCCTTTCTTTGTCTCTCGATTATGCTAACTCAGACAGCGGCGTATCCGCAGGAAGTAACACCGGAGACTAAGCCAAGCGCTACGGTGACGGCAAAGATTCCGCCGGCGTACCACGACCCTTACACCTATGTTCCAACCGATCCGTTGCTCAAGAGCACGATGTCGGGCAGCCTATATCGCAATGATTTCTTCGGGTTCTCTTACACTCTTCCGCAAAGCTGGACGGCCGTGGACGCGCAAATCATCATAAAAAGAAATAAGGTAGCGACGGTGCGGGCAGAACCCCTTGGCAGTTCTCTGACAGCCCAAACAGTCAGAGTAATGGGTCCAGTCATCCTTCTTCTTGCTACCCCGATTGACGCGGCAAGCGGAGCGCGCCTCGAACTTCCCTACGCGAACATTAGTATCTATCCCTCGGGACCAGACCCGCTTAGCGCCGAAAGCATAAGAGGGTCCCTCAAGGACGGGGAGGGCATCCGGCAGAGACTTGGCATAGCCTTGCTCTCTGGACCCGTCGAAACGGCAATAAGCGGCCATACTTTCTTCCGGACTGACTTCAACGAAACCGGAAATGGCGCGCTGATCTGGAAGACGTTTTTTAGTACAAGCGTCCATGGAGGAACACTGAGAATCGAGTTCTGCGCGGGTTCTAAGATTGAACTCGACCAAATCATTACGACGGTGCAATCAATTAGCTTCGTATCCCAACCGGCCTCTGTCGAGTCCGCGACTCCGAAGCCGTAAGCGCAGGAAACGACCTATCTAAACCGAAAAAGCTGGCCGCTCCGATAAGCCTCCGTAGGGCCCGTGCTTTAGCCGGGCCGCCCTTCGAGCCAAGCCACGCAGTCCACCTTCGGCCTCCGTTTTGAGCTAGCTCCTCACCGCCCAGTGCAGTCCTATCCCTCCGAACACAAACCCGCGCTCCCCCACTCGCACGTATCCCGAGCGCTGCAGCAGCGTGGAGAAGTCTGCCACCGACACGAAATGCCGAATCGAATTCGGAATGTAGGTATAAACGAGCGGATTTCCATGCAGCAGCGTGCCCCAAAATGCCCCCTGCGCGTACATGTAAGCGAGGAAAAGCCGCCGCAAAATGCGGTTCCCCGGCAGGAAAAAATCCAGGCTCACCATCATTCCGCCCGGCCGCGTGACGCGCTTGATCTCCTGCACCGCCGCGCTCAAATTCGGAAAATTCCGCAGGCCGTAGCCGATGAAAACGCAATCGAACGACCCATCGGCAAACGGCAGCGACGCAGCATCACCGCACACAGTCTCGGTCAGCCCGCGCTTGCGCGCCACTTGCAGCATCGGCTCGGTGAGGTCCACGCCAATCACGTGCGCCCGCGGCAGTTGCTGAACCATGAGTTGTGAGAAATCGCCCGTGCCGCAAGCCAGGTCTAAAACTCTCGCATCAGCCGGAAGCGAAGCCTTCTCCACGCCAAGCAGCTTCCAGTGCCGGTCCATGCCATAAGAGAAAGCGCGCGACACGAAGTCGTACCGCGGCGCGATGGTCTTGAACATCTCGCGCATCAAGCGCGAGTCCTGTCTTTCGCTGGGAATTTTCATACGGGATCAGGACTTCATCACCGCCGTGCACGGGCGGCTGCGAATTCCGGAGGGGTTAGCTTGCATCGTAAATGGCCTGATGGGTCGGTTCCTGCCAAGGCCGGACGCCCTTCGCAGGCTTGGTTCTCTTTGCCAGCAAAGCCAGCCTCTGTTCGTGATTCAGCGGCTCCCATGGCACAAGCTTCTCGGCCAGCACATCCATTCTGCGCAGCAGCGTCAACTCGAGGAAAAGCTCCAGAAAATCCATGTCCCGGAAGACTAATGAACCGGACTCTTGCATCTTCCCGCGAATCCGCTCCAGATGCGCCGGCATCTCCGTCCAGTGCAGGCCGGCACGGTGGTGATGGCAGAGGTGGTAGCCTTCGTTCATGAAGTTCAGCTCATCAAACAGCGTCACGGTATTTGCAAAATAATCCTCGGGACGTTCAGGATCGTAGAAAGCATGCTGCACCCAAGCGGCGATGGCCGTGATGGCGTTCATGCACAGAAGAGGAACCAACACGAACGCAATCCCAATTCGCCAATCGTAGATAAACACAGCTGCGAAGAAAATGTAGTACCGCGCCATTCCCCAAAACATTCGCCTGCGGTTCTCGTAATCGCCTTCAGCTTTGAAATAAGCGTACGGAGCAAGCCCCAGTACCGTCCAAATGTTGTCCGCAAGATACCAAAGGAAATCCAGCCGGCTCGTTCGATCGTAGCCGCTCGTCGAGGCAGTGTCGTCGATCCCGCCGTTCTTTCTGTGGTGCAGACGCACATGCGCCGTTCGATCCAGTTCCGGAACGTTCCCATACAAATATCCGATGAAGAATTCGACGTAGCGGCCGAACACCTTGTCGTAGTTCCCCGAGAAGTAACCCTGTTTCCGGTGCGCCTCCAAATGCTTGGCGCTGAACATCCTCACAAATCGCTCAAACTTGAGACCGTACAGGGAAAGATAGAAAGCGATCACCAGCAGCAGCCGAGGTTTCCCTAATACGAGTTGAATCACGAAAATTGGCAAAGCGGTGACGCTGAGCGAGACCATCAGCCGCAACGCAGGCGTGTCCCGCGGGTCGCGCAGAATTTTTTCGCCGAGCCGCTCGAGGAACCGGTCGTAAGCCCGCGAGAGAAATTGATACGCCTCGCATAAGGGACCAACCTTCCCGAGAAGCTTGACCGCACCGTAGCATCCGATGGAAAGCACGGCCACCGCCGATATGGCAGCCGCGCTGGCCAAAGCCATGACTACTCCCAACCACCGAAATACGAGGTTGGGTTTGATTCCCGCGCTCGTCGCGCGCAAAAACGTCTTTGAACGAATGCCTTTTCGCACCTCGCTCAAATTCGCGTCCGTTAAATCGCCCACGAATTGCATGTTCGTCGTTACACCAATCGGCGGTCTTCGTCCGGTGTCACACTCAAAAGGACTCTACGCCCAAGAAGCGCAAAGTTCCAGCCTCGAACGCTTGCGCCTGATGACCGCGGCGATCGACGAGTGACCCAGCTCTGAAATTCAGGAAAGGAGGAGGCGCAGGGCACGCCGCCCCAGCACGTTCCGATAGGCTGTTCCTACGGAAGGGTCCAGCAGGCAGTCGAATCGCGAGCAGAACGACCCTCGACAAACTTGCCGCGCGCTAGTGGTCGCCCATCAAGTCCGCACCCGTGCACTTCGGGTCGGGCGCATTCGAGCCGGACACCATCGTGAATGAATCTTTGCCCTGCTCGATCTGAAAGTATTTGAACCACCCCGTCGGCGCACCGTCGAGCTCCACCTGAACCATCTTCTGCTTGCCCGAGCACGCTTGCGCCGGACCATAGCTGAATTCTGGCGTCTTGGACTCAAACTTATCGATGAAGTCCACCAAGATATCGTGTTCTCTCGCGAGGCCCTTTAAGTTGGGACGCGCCGTCCAATCCGCCGCTTCATTCCAGTCCGCCTGAATCCATTCATCCAGAAAATCTCGCGCATTCTCAGCCACGGGCTGATAACGATGAATCTGCCCCTGATGTAGCCGGTAGTGATAGATCGCCACCTTTCGATCGGTGTTGAGACTGTTGACATTCACCCGAAGCTCAAACCCGTCGGGCTCCCCGCGCATCGTTGAGTCCATGTCCCTCCAGTACGCGGCTTCCTTGTGAAACACCGCCTGCTGCGACGCGATTGCGCCCGTCGCCGGCCGCAGCACATCCAAATCAAATCCGCTATAGCTCGACGAGCACCACGGCTTTCCGTGCGCCACCGCCAGCCGCCAATCATCGCCGCGGCGCTCCCCGAACACCACGTACTCGAAAAAATCTCCAAACGCTCCGGAAATCTGGCTGTAAGCATCGCTCTGCCACCGGATCATTCGCCGCCAGCCATTCCCGCTCGACTCGTAAATCAAAAGCATCTCATCCATGCCGCACGCAATATCGAATCCAATTTTGAAGCCGATCAGCGGAGGCTCGTGCTCCTCCGATCTCGCGGCGATCTTCAAATTCGCGCCGTAAATCTTGTCGCGCCCCTGATCCGTCACCACAAAATCGCCCGCAGTCTTCCGCGCAGAATCTCCAGCGCCAGCCCCCAGCAAATCTGCCAGCCGCTTCTCGATCCCCTTCGCATCACCAACCCCGCCGCGCTCGCAATTCATGAACGCATCCGCCGCCGCAGCCAACGAATCCTTAAACGCCCGGATCAGATTCTGCGTAGCAACCGGAACGCCAGTATCCATCCCGCCGTAACCAACGCTAACCCCCAGCAACTCGCCCTGCCCCGCCTTAACCTTCTCCGCCGCCACCTTCACGCGCTCCTGCGAACACCCGTCATCCGCCCGCACCCCCGCACTCATCGCAAGAAAAACAAATCCGGCTAACACGCACCACCGCATCACGAGCAAAACAACACTCCTCAAAGCGAGAGCGAAACTCTCACCTTCGGCCGTAGGGGCGGGGCTTGCTCCGCCCGCCTGCGCAAACATCAAGATACCGCCAGCCATCATCTCCGCATCAGAGAATCACTGCATGCCCGAAGTGCACTTTCTTTCTCAGCACCACGCGCCCACTCTGCTTTTCCGTAAGCGCCCCCTCGAGATACGGCACTCCAGATCGAACATCCACCTGTTCCCGCCCGAACTGGCCGCGAAACGAGTAATCGGTGCCACCGACGCGAACAGTCCGAAACGAGCTCCCGGCCGGCGACACGCGCGACCAGGCGAATGGAAACCTCTGCGTGCCAATATACAATCCTGGCAAAGTCGGCGCTTGGTCATCATTCATCTTGGGTGGGATCGGTCGGCCGTCAGGACTCAGCACGAGCGCAATGTGTGGATTTTCTGCGATGTTCGCGGCGGAGTAATAGAGCCCGTAAAATTCGCTGACCTTCTCAAGTCGCGTTTTCTGAGCAAAGGCAGCCGGATCCAAAAGAAGCAGTGCAGCGATAAGACTTGATGTCCAACAACGCACGGTTTTGCTCAAACCAATCTATACGGGCGATGTGCAGAATCACGAAAGATAAAACCGCCGCACGCGCCGCCCAATCGCGCACAGCAAATCCGACGTCACGGTGCCAATCTCCCGCGCCGCATCGGAAACCTCGATCGAATCCGCCCCATCCGCTCCCCAATCGCATCCCGCGCCCACACGCGAGTCACCAAGCCGGTGGGAGCCCTCGCATTCATGCGAGGGAGGAGCGCTTCAGCGCTCCGAAAAACGGCCGTCCTTACCGATACGCTTTAGCGCTGGGCGTGTCGGTCGCCGCTGCGACTGCGAGAATCTCCTCACACCAAAGCAGCATTTTGTCGCGCCATTTGGGTTCTTCGGCGAAGAACCCTTTAAGCAGCGGAGCGTCCCTGAGAATCGCCTCTCTCCACCGCACAGGAACTTCATGCTCGTACGAAATCAATCTGCGAAATTTCTTCTCGTGTGGACCATAGTGAGGACGGCCGGTGCGGTATCGCAGTTCATGCAGAATGGCTTGCTTGTGAATCGCCGGCTTATACGGGATGTCGAATACGGTCTCATCATGAAAGTAGATGCGATCCGAATCCGCAGAGACGACTCTGCGCTGCTTGCCTCGCTTTGCCAGTTTGCTCTTGATGACGACGCCCAGCGGAGCATCAGGTAATTTCTTGAATGCTTTGAGTTTCTGCTCGGCGATTGTCGTCTTTGCCCGAACATCAGCGACCTGAGCCTCTTCTTCTTCCCCACCTTCCCTCAATTGGTTCAGAATCTGGCTCACGGCGCGGCGTTCGCCCATGTGGCTGAGTTGTTTGCGGCGGGGGATTGCCTTGCGGCTGGCTTTGGCGTTTTCACCATAAATGTTTCGCCTGTCCCTGGTGAGACTCAGTGCCTTTTTTTCACGGGGAGATTTTATTTTGCTCAACTCAATCCTCGCCCTATCTCCGAAAAGCAGTATCGTTATGTAGTTTGGCAGTATACACAAAACACGATCTTCATTTGGATCTGTGGGAGTGCCAGTTGAAAATCACGAAAGATAAAACCGCCGCACGCGTCGCCCAATCGCGCACAGCAAATCCGACGTCACGGTGCCAATCTCCCGCGCCGCATCGGAAACCTCGATCGAATCTGCCCCATCCGCTCCATAAATCGTCACGATGTCGCCCACCGCCGCGTCGCGCACTTCCGTCGCATCCACGGTCGCCAGGTCCATCGAAATCGTGCCCACCAGCGGCACGCGCTTCCCGCGCAACAGCGCCGCCCCGCGATTCGTCCGCGCCCTCACCAACCCATCGGCATAACCCGCAGCAATCACCGCAATCCGCGAAGGCCGCTCGGTCACGAATCGCGCCCCATATCCCACGCCTTCCCCCGCCGCCACATCCCGCAGCGAAATAATCCGCGCCCGCAGCGAAAGACACGGCCGCAAATCCATCTGCGCCTTCACCTCCGCCTTCTTCTCCGGCGGATCAAATCCCTGGTGATAGCCATAAAGAATCGCCCCCGGCCGCACCACATCGCCCCAGGTCGAAGGCCGCGCGCAAATCGCCCCGCTATTCGCCAAATGCACCATCCCCGGCGAAACGCCCAGCGCCCGCAAGCGATCGAGCGCCGCGAAAAATTTCTTCTCCTGCCGCGCCGTCTGATCGCTGGTGAAATCTTCCGCTGAAGCAAAATGCGTGTAAGTTCCTTCGAGCTTCAAATGCGGGCAGCGCTCCAATTCCTTCGCAAACGCATCCACGTCGCGCGGCTCAATCCCCAGCCGGTTCATCCCCGAATTGATTTTCAATTGAAACGCCGCGCGAAAATTCTTTTTGCTCCGCGCCGCGCGCCCCGCAGCCCGCTCCAGCGGCTCGAGCTGCTCGAGCCCGGTAATCGTCGGCGTCAAATCATGCGCCAGCAAATACCCCTCTTCGCCCGGCCAAAATCCCGTCAGCACCAAAATCCGCTTGCGAATCCCCGCATCGCGCAATTCCATTCCCTCGCGCGAGTCGGTCACGCCCAGCCATTCCGTCCCGGCCTTCGCCAGCGCCTTCGAAATCGGCACCGACCCCAGCCCGTAAGCATTCGCCTTCACCACCGCCAAAATTTTCCGCGACGCCCCCACCTGCCGCCGGATCACCCGCAAATTGTGCAGAATATCCGCAATCGAAATCTCCGCCCAAACCGGCCGCCCATCGAATTTGACCTTGCCAGTCATATGCTTCGCCGCCGCATCCGGCCTGTCAGAGTATCCCGCCGCGCCGCCCGTTTCGGCCACCGGCGCGTCAATCGTCTGTGAGTCAGTCAATAGTGTAGGCATGGCAAATCCATCCCAAGCACAAACGCTGCCAAGTCGCGCCGACGCAAAAAATCCCGCCGCCGCGCCCCTAAGCCACTATTTAGAATAGGTTACAAGGACAACCGAAGGAATCGAAAATCTGCCCGCAAGCACCAAAATCAAACCATCGTGGGAACACAAACACAGCCGTGCCGCACAGAAACACCGCAAACCTCAGCGCAACTCAGCGCCCTCTGCGTCTCTGCGGTAATTCTTGTTCTCTCCGATCTTCGTTCACTCCTCAAAACTCCCAAACTCATCCGGCGCCGCCACCTCAAATCTCGTAAACCGGTTATTGAACACAAAATGCAGCACGCCGGTCGGCCCATTCCTCTGCTTCCCGATGATCAATTTCGTCTTATTCCGATCTTCCTCCGGCGCCTCTTTATTGAAAAAATCCGGCCGGTTGATAAAAAGCACCACGTCCGCATCCTGCTCAATCGCCCCCGATTCGCGCAAATCCGCCAACTGCGGATCGCGCTTATCTTTCTCCGGTCCGCGCGTAAGCTGGCTCAACACCAGCACCGGCACCTTCAATTCCTTAGCCATAGCCTTCAAAGCCCGCGAAATGCTCGACACCTCTTCATTGCGATTCCCAAATCGCCCCCGCGCCGTCACCAACTGCAAATAATCCACGATCACCAACGCCAGATTCTTGTCCCGCGCCAATCGCCGTGCCTTCGCCGCCATCTCCAACACGCTCGCCGATGCCGAATCGTCAATCCACAACGGCGCATCCGCCAATTCCCCAAGCGACGCCGAAACTCTAGCCCAGTCGTCGTGCTTCACGAAGCCGGTGCGGAATTTGTGCGCATCCACATGCGCATGCGACGCCAACAACCGCAGCAGCAGCGATTCCTTCGACATTTCCAGGCTGAACACCGCCACCGTCTGCCGGTTCCGCACCGCTACATTTTCCGCGATGTTCAAAGCCAGCGCCGTCTTCCCCATCGACGGCCGCGCCGCCAAAATAATCAATTCCGATGGCTGCAACCCCGCCGTCTCGCGATCCAATTCCGGATAACCGGTGGCCAGGCCAGTGATCTGCCGCCCGCCCATGAAAACTTTTTCAATGCGCGTCCAGTTGTCGCGCACCAGATCTTTCACGCCGATCAACCCCGCCCGAATGCGATCGTCCGCCAATTCGAAAATGCTCGACTCGGCGTTGTCCAGAATCGCGTCCGCGTCCTCCTCCGCCGCAAGCGCCCGTTCCTGAATCGCCAGCGCCGTATGCGCGAGATTCCGCAGCATCGATTTTTCTTTCACGATGCGCGCGTAATGCTCGATATTCGAAATCCGCGGCACGCCGTCCACAAGCTGCGCCAGATAAGCCGCTCCGCCCGCCGCCTCGAGCCCGCCGCTGCGATGCAAATCCTCCGTCAAAGTAACCAGGTCAATCGCCTGCTGCGCCTCAGCAAGCGCAATCATGCGCTCGAAAATCCGCCGGTGCGGATCGAGAAAAAAGTCATCCGTCTTGAGTTTCTCAACCGCTGGATTCAAAGCATGATTGTCGAGCAGAATCGCGCCGAGAATGCTGCGCTCCGCATCCAAATTGTGCGGCAAAGGCCGTTCCAGATTGACGTCAATAGCCATAAGCCTCGGTAGTATTTCGCCTTAGTTTCGCCTACTAGCTTCTTCGACGCAATAGTTTTCCGCCGCGAAAAATTCTTTCGCGCCCAATTTCTGTTTTGCGGGGATTGCAATCGAAGCCAGAGTCTGCGCGAGCGCCAATCAAACGTCAATCGCACACCACTGTGAATTTCAGAGAAGCTGTGCAAATCGCAGCCGCCGTCGGAGGCGCGCGCGCACCGCAGAGGCGTGACTCGGTTCATAACTAACGGCCGGCCGCCCAACCAAATCACTTAATCACAACCTGCCCTTCACCGCGCCGTAATGACTGCAGACTAAGTTGGCCGCCGCGATTGCCACCCACAGGCGATCCGGAGAGTTGAAATTCCGCACATGAGCACAGACCGTCGAGAATTCCTCAAGCTTCTGAGCACCGCTGCCGCCTCCGCTATGTTTCCCGCCAGCATCGTCGACGCCTATTCCGGCGACACCACGACGCATCACCTGCAGCCGAACGACTCGGTCACCCATTTTCGCGAGTTGAAAAAGTCCTTTAGCTGGTACGACTTCACCGTACAAGTCGCTTCCGATGCCAGCTTTCAGCGCCGTCTTGCGGGACACGTAGAATCCGGAAAAGACAGCATGAGCGACCCGGCCCTCGGCCCCGCCATCCCGCAAGCCGCGGTTGCGGCCTAAACAAGCCGCACCCAAAATTTGAAATCTCCGCCCAGGTGGACGCCCGTGGTGTGCGTGTTGAACATCGATTCGGTCTCACGCGGATTCTTTAGCCGAAATTCATCTTGGCGCAGCTTTTCATTAACAATCCAGCAATAATCCACTCATAGGATGCGCGCGGTCGGGATCGCGCCCCGCACACTTCCCGGCACTCCTTCTAACTATGCGAGGTCATCGAAATGGCTAAGAAGATCGCAGTTTTGTGCCTGCTGGCTGTAACGATCACAGGTTCGCTGCCGGCACACGAGCGTGAGGCACCCGGAGGCGTTCAGCATCTGGACCACGTTTTCCTCATCATGATGGAGAATCACGGCTACCAACAAATCTTCAACAATCCCAACGAGCCGTACCTGAATGCTCTGATCGCGAACAAGAAAGTCAATCTCGCCACAAACTATTTCGCCGTTGGGCATCCCAGTCTGACCAACTATCTGGAGATCGTCGGCGGCTCGAATTTCGGCATCCGCAGCGACTATCCCCCCAATTGGGGCAGCACCACCTGCACGCCCAACATTTCCTCGGGCCTCGTCAATGCCGATAACGACAGCGGTACTGCTCCTATTCCCATCGAAACCGGTAGTGTCTGCCCGGTCTCCGGAACAGGCATGGACGCCGACACTCCAGCCGTTGACAACTGGAACGAAACAACTCCCGGCGTGTTTAATTTCCTCGCGGACCTCGATGGCGTGAAATCCGTGCCCGCAGAGCCGGTAGTGGGCATGACCATTGGCGACCAGCTCGTGCAGTTCGGGATGAGCTGGAAAACGTATCAAGAGAACCTGCCGCTCGGTTCCCCGTTCGGCGTCAACTCCAGCAACGGCACCGTAAGCAACCTGACAGACTTCACTGATCTTGCGCCGCTGACTTCTTCGAGTTATGTGCAGGACTATGCCGTCAAACACAATCCCTTCGCTTACTTCAGCAGCGTGCAGAACGGCTCTTCACAGGGAAATAGCCTGAATAACGTCGTCGGCTTCGATGGCCCACGCGGGCTGTATGCCGACCTGTCGTCGGGAAGGGTGCCGAATTTCTCCTACATCGTCCCCAACCAGTGCAACGATCAACACGGCCGCGGCAATGGCGATGCCTTCTGCGCTTTTGATCCCGGCCTTGCGCCGGGCGACGTCACCGTCGGCACGCAGGCAGGTCTGAATCCCGGCCTGATCCAGCAAGGCGACGTCACCATCCAGCGCATCGTCGAGGCCATCAAGGGCTCGCGCGTCTGGCAAGAGGGCCGCAACGCCATCGTCATTGTCTGGGACGAAAACGACTATAGCGGTCTCTTGAACGCCACGACCGGTCAGTTCCCGCCGCAGAACCAGAACACCGTCGTTCTCACTGTGGAACTGAACCGCGATAACGAAAATGGCCTGCAGAGTTCCAATTACTACACTAGCTTCTCGCTATTGAAGTCGCTGGAATCCGCTTTCGATCTGCCGTGCCTCAACCACGCGTGCGACTCAGGCGTCGCCGTAATGTCCGACCTATTCGGCGGCCAGGGCCACGGCCACTAAGCCGATCCGCACCAAAGCGCTCGACCAAAGCCTTAACCCCAACCCAAGCCCTGGGAGTCTCTCCCGGGGCTTTTTTTTCGTCGTACCGGCCGGCATTTACGACGCACCCGGTGTTCCGTCCCCGCCTTCGCATTTTCCGTCGTCGGGGAGGGCCGAATTCGCCCTCCCGCGACGCCTTGCCCTGAGGAACGAAGGGCCGCCGTCGGCGTCCCCACGCGCGTCGTACAGCGCGCTCCGAGCCCCGGCTTCCAGCGTCTAACGGTCGCTCGGACAAACGGCAAGCTCAGCAGAGCCCGCGCTCGCGTCGGAACCGCGAGTAACTGCGCTGGTATAACCCGCATCACAGTTGGGAATCCTGAATGGTGCAGATAGGCTAGGACCGCGGGGAAAGTCGCAGCACTAAACGGAAAGGAGATCTGGTCAAGACGTGCGCATCCTATCCGACTGCTTTGCCGTTCTGGCGCTAGCTGCGGCTGCGCCGCAGAATTCGTCCGACTTGCGCGCGCGTTACGGGCAGCCAGACGTCGAGCGATTCGCGATTCGGGCGGACGTGACGGTCACGGCGCAGTATGGCCCTGGTGGTAAGGCTTGCCTTTTTCTCATCGAGCCGCGCCAAGCATTCATTCACACTTTGTTCATTCATCAACCGACGATTTCGAAAGAAGCATCCGTGCAACTTCTCAATGAGGTGGCGCCACCGGCAACTCGCGGAAAGCTGCCCCTCGGTGGGGCGACACTCCAGACAGGCTGCACCGCTTTCGAAGCGGATTCCTACGAACACAAGAACGTCGGCTTCGTGCACGGCTTTTGTACCAAGCCGGGCGGCGTCGTAAAGGTTCAAGTAAATATCAAACGGCCCGAATGCGACAACGGGAGTAATATGGCCGCAGAATCGCCCGAGGGCGCAGCGAGCCGTGCCCCTACGGGACTTTCCTTGTCGCGGTGGCTCGGGCAAACGTCTGCGGATCTTCACGCGCGTTACGGTGAGCCAGACGCGGCAAGGTTCAAAGTGCGCTGGGGCCTCGCCGTGACGGCGGAAAATGGAACGGATGACCCAGCGTGCAGGATGCGCATCGAGCCCCGCTACAACATCAATCGACTTGGGTCCGACGATGCCGCGCCGCCGGACATGGTTGCGGACATTTTGAACGAAATGGTGCCGGTGGAGGCGCGCGGCGTGGAGCTTGGTTCGGGCGAGAAAATCTACGGTGGATGCGCCGGCGCACTCCCGCCAACGGAGTATGAGAACGTGACGATCAATCTTTACTACGGGCTTTGCCAAAGGCCGCTCGTAAGTCGCGGCGTCGACGTGCTATTCAAGCGGGATGAGTGCGCGGGTTTGCCCAAATATTCAGATAAATAGAGACTTGAAAATCAAGCCCTCCGCGGCTAAAGAGTCTGTGTGAGAACTGGGATGATCTGTCAGGGCACGGCTTGAGCCGTGCCGCAAATGCCGCAAAATCATCGCGGCTTTAGCCGCTCAGGTACGTCTTGTCGAGTTCTCACACAGACTCTAACGCCGCAGTATTTTTTGTCTCTTTCGGCACGGCTGAAGCCGTGCCCTGACAAACCGCAACCACACGGGCGCGGGCGATATCATACTTTCCGGAATGCACGTCTCGCACACCGGGAAATACGCAATGTGCCGAAACGCGCCGCCATCAGCCGCGAGCGATCTGCTCTTTCTTGTTTCGACGCATTGTCAGGGCATGACTTCAGTCATGCCGCAAATGCCGCAAATCAGAACGGCTTCAGCCGCTGAGGGCCCGTTCATCGTGCCCTTACACAGGTAGCTTAGCCGCACTGGCTGCCGCGGCCCGAACCTGATGTTCTAGTCGCTGAGGAATCGAATCCAACGCAAATCCCGCATGCGCCGACGAATACCGATACTCCGCCGCGTTCCGAACCAGGCCTCTCTTCACCGGATTAATCTCGATATAGCGCACGCGCGCGGCATAGTCCTCCGCGTCCCGAATTCGATGATCGCTAAATCCGCGCTGCCACACCGGGAACCGCCGCGGCGTCAATTCACCGATGCGGTGCGACGAACCCCCTTTCAGCAATTGCACGACGCGCTCAAGTGAAAGTTCCAACGCCGGCGTCAACAGCACATGAATATGCTCCGGCATTATCACGAATGCGTGTAGCAGATATTTCCCCGCGGCCCGGTAGTCCATCAATGCCTCGATAACCGCCAGCGCATTCTTTTCATTGAAGAGCAGAGCTTGGCTTTCCCAAGTCCGCGAAGTGACAAAGTAGGTCCCCGGCGCACGAATATGTCGCATAGGAACGGCCATGACGAACCTCAGCGGCTAAAGCCGCGATATTTTTTGCCGCTATCGGCACGGTTGAAGCCGTGCCCTGACAAATCTCTCCAAAGCAGGACGGCGCCAATATCATACTTTTGGGAATGGGCGGTTCGCAGACCGGATAATACGTAATTCACAGAAGCTGCGGCTGCACGCCTTTACGCGATCGACGCTGCTGCGATCCTTTTGGAAACGCCTTGTCAGGGCACGGCTTCAGCCGTGCCGTAACAGCCCCACCATCGCCCCGGCTTTAGCCGCTGAGGTACGGATTCCTGGCCCCGAGGCCTTTTCTGGGCATGACTTCACTCAAAAGCCTTGTCAGGGCATGACTTCAGTCATGCCGTAACCGCCGCTCAATCGCCCCGGCTTTAGCCGCTGAGGTACGACTTCCTGACCCTGAATCCTTGTCAGGCATGACCTCACTCAAAAGCCTTCTCAGGGCATGACTTCAGTCATGCCGTAATCGCCGCTCAATCGCCCCGGCTTTAGCCGCTGAGGTACGATTGCCCCGGCCGCAAGCCTGCTGCGCATCAGCGAGCGCGCCCTCGAAAAATGGGAGCAACGCTACGCCAACCCATACCCCCAAGCCGTCGCCTTGCAATTCCGAACCTGGTTCTAGCCCGAACGTACCATTGACTTACCATTACTCTAGCGTTATTCAGGGAGTGATCGTCCGCGGACTACAAGCGCGGGCCCGGCTCTCCCGAGCCAGCCCGGCAAGTGGTACGTACGTCGCGCCAAATCGATTCGAGGAGCAAATGAAGATGCCTGGCAGAAACGCCAGCAGCGGCAGCATTTCGAGTCTACGCCCGCGATTCAAGGATCGCGCGCCACGACATTGCCCGCCCGAAGCCTCTAGCCTCCAAATCCTAATCGATACACTTACGATTAGAAATCGCCGTAACTCAAACAAAACAAAGACGGGTGCGGGCTGATGATTCAGCCCGGCGGATAAATGGAGCCGATTTCTAATCGAACAAAATGGCACAATTTACGCCAACGGATTCGCCGCCCAAACAACCGCGCGCCAACTCTGCGCCCTCGGCGTCTCCGCGGTGCGTCTTCGAGAAAGGCGAACAAAAAGCTAATCGGGACACCTTACGATTAGAAATCGCTGTAACTCAAACAAAACAAAGAAAGGAGACCATTTCTAATCGGGACAAAAACGATGTTTTTCAGCATCAAAAATGCGCCAAAATTCAAATGCCGCTCGGCGTTCGCGCGTGGGGACGCCATCGACGGCCCTTCGATTCTCAGGGCGAGGTGGCGCGGGAGGGCGAAGTCGACTTGTCGTGAGCTCGAGCGAAGGGCCCTCCCCTACAACGGCAAAGGCAACGGCGGAAGAGGGGAAAATGCAGATTCCCTCGACGGACTCGGGACAGGCTCTTCATCCGCCTAGGCGGATTCAGGATGACAGCGTTTTTCCATTGGGCGGAAAGGCCGGAAAATTGACATCATCGCGGGTTGGGTATACAAACGCGGCGGATTTGGGAGCTAGCACTACCATCCCACTTTTTTGAAGGAGAGGGTTGATGAAGCGAATTTTGAGTGGTTGTTTGCTGGGCGCGGTTTTGTTTCTGGGGGCGGCGGCTTTGCAGGCGCAGAAGAGCGACGCTACTGCTAAGGCTGTCGAGGGAATGGAGCATCAGTGGATGAAGTCGCAGCAGACGAATGATCCTGCGCCGCTGGAGACGTTGCTGGCCGATGGCTTTGTGGGCACGTCGGAGACCGGCAAGGTCGAGAACAAGGCGGAGACGATTGCCGATGCGAAAACAACCAAATATACCGATTTTTCGTATGTGGATTTGAAGGTGAGCGTCTATGGCAACGCGGCCATCGCTACCGGCGGCAGCAAGGGCAAGCAGACGGATGCGGCCGGGAAGACTACGGACATCAATAATCGTTGGACGGATACCTGGGTGAAGATGCCCGGCGGGAAGTGGCAGTGCGTGGCCAGCCACGTTTCGAACGTGACGATGTGAACGCGGGGCGGGGCTGAAGTTCTGCGGGTGGTTTTGAGGTTGGCAGAGACGGCGTAAGGATACCGCAGAGACGCGGAGGGCGCAGAGGTAAGAGAGAGGAAAACCCGGGCGAACCCCGGGCCTTCGCCAGAGCGGACCGGCCCCTACGCTTCTTTGGTTACCGCCAGCTTTACGTTGGCTACTACGTCGCGATGTAGCTTTACTGGGACCTGATACTCGCCCACCAGCTTGATCGGGTCTACCAGTTGGATTTTGCGCTTGTCGATGGTGTAGCCCTGGGCGGCTAGCGCTTCGGAGATGTCGGCTGTGGTTACGGAGCCGAAGAGTTGATCGTTCTCGCCGGCTTTGCGGGTGAGCGAGAGCGAGACGTTGGCTAGCAGATCGGAAAGCGTTTGCGCGGAGGAGCGGTCGTCGGCTTCGCGCTTGGCGAAAGTGGCGCGCATGCGCTCGAGACGCTTGAGATTGCCGGGAGTGGCTTCCATCGCCAGCTTTTTCGGCAGGAGATAATTGCGAGCGTACCCGGCGGCGACTTCGACGACTTCGCCGCGATTGCCGAGTTTTTCTACGTCTTCTTGCAGGATGATTTGCATGGTCTTGTCCTTAATTTAGGAGATGCAGGTCCTTCAAATTTTTAACGCGGGCTGAATCATCAGCCCGCACCCGAAAGCCGCAGAGGGCGCAGAGAAATCTTTACAGCTCCGCGGCGAACGGCAACAGCGCGATATTTTGCGCGCGCTTGATTGCTACTGTTAGCCAGCGTTGATGACGGGCGCAGGTGCCGGTCATGCGGCGCGGGAGAATCTTGCCGCGCTCTTGAATGAACGGGGCGAGAATTTCGGCTTTTTTGTAGTCGATGTAATCGACGCGGTCGACGCAGAAGCGGCAGACTTTCTTCTTGCGCACGTAGTTGCGCTTGCCGCGCTTGTGCGGACCGCCACCTCCGCCGCCTCCGAACGAACGGCCGCCGCCTCCGCCACCGGGGCCACCGGGTCCGCGACCACCACCGCCGGGACCTCGGCCTCCGCCGCCACCCGGGCCGCGTCCACCGCCGCCGCCGTAGCCGGAACTTGGCGGGGCGCTTGGCGCTGATGGCGCCGCAGGCGCTGCGCCTTCGGGCGCGGACGGAGTTGCTTGCGGCGTTTCCGCTGCAGGCGCTGCCGGTGGATTCTGTTTCGGTTCGTTCTGATCGGTCATGTCAACTTTCCTCTCGCTTGTAGCTGGGTCTCGCTTAGCTTCCTGCTGGAGCGGACTGCTCGCCGCCGCCGCTGGCTGGTGCTGCGGGAGCGGGCGTCGGAGTCGGTGCTGCTGACGGCGCGGTCTTCCGCGGACGTCTTGCGGCGCGGCGCTCGCGGTGCTTGGCTAGTTTCTGCTGGCGCTTCATGTCTTCGTCGATGCGGATGGTGAGGTACTTGATCACCGGATCGGCGACTTTCAGGCGGCGCTCGAGTTCCTTGATGAGCTCGCCGTGATTGGTGCGCAGGGAGATGTAAACGTAAAAGCCCTCGCGCAGCTTGTGCACCTTGTAGGCCATGCGCTTGCGGCCCCACTTCTCGACCTTCTCGAGCTTGGCCGATTTTTCTTCGGCGGCGTGCTGGAGAGTGGCGATGATTTTGTCGATGTCGGCCTCCGGCGTGTCCGGGCGGCTGATGAAGATTACTTCGTAGAGTCTGTCTTCCATGGTTCCTCGGTTTCTTTGGTGCCTTTACGACATTCTAGAATTCGTCGAACAACCAACTCTCGGCGTACTCTGCTGCGAGTATTGCGCGTTGAGATCCTTCGCTGCGCTCAGGATGACAGCGCGACGAACTTAGGCGTCGATGTCGGCGTCCGCGCTCGCTTCTGCGCCGGGTTCCGGTTCTACGCGGCGATTGAATTTCGCCATGGCTTTGGCTGCGCCTTCGCCGAGAATTATTTCTACTGCTTCTGCGGCGTCGGCGGCCATTTGCTGCGCGATTTCGCGATGCTCGCGATTCATCGGGCAGAGAACGTAATCCGCTAGATCGCTGATCGGATGCTCGGGCTTCACGCCCATGCGCACGCGAATAAATTCCATGCCCGCGGCTTGCACGATCGAATTCAGGCCGTTGTGACCGCCGGCGCTGCCGCGTTCGTTGATGCGAATCATGCCCCAGGGCAACGCTGCTTCATCGCTCAACAAAATCAAATCGGCCGGCGTGCACTCGAAGCGCTGAAGCATGTCTCGCACAGCAACGCCGCTCAGATTCATCATCGTCTGCGGCTTCGCGATGACCACTTCCTGGCCCGCGATTTCGCCGCGCCCGAGGAACGATTTCGCTTCGGGGCGCGTTATGCGAATTCCGTTGCGCTCTGCCAGCGTGTCCGCCGCTATGAAACCCAGGTTGTGCGGCGTCGATTCGTATTCCGCGCCCGGATTGCCTAGGCCGACGATCAGTTTCATGTGCGCACCTTAGCGGTGCAGTTATGCGAAACAAAACCTCAGCGGCTAAAGCCGGGAGAATTTTGTTGCGCTTTCGGCACGACTAAAGTCGTGCCCTGACAAAACTTCTGCCTTTCGACACGGAACCCGAATTCCAAACACTGAGTCAAAATCGGGGCCGAAAACCCCCACCCTTTCCAAAAACCGGAAAGGTCGGGGCACCCAAAACCTAGAATCAAAACCTCAAAGACAAAAGCGGGGCCGAAAATCCCCACGCGCAACACCGGCGCATGGGGCACCCAACACCTAAAGCAAAACCTAAAGGCAAAAGCGGGGCCGAAAACCCCCACCCTTCGCAAAAATCGCGAAGGATGGGGCACCCAAAACCAAAAGCGAAACCTGAAGACAAAATCCAAACAAAAAAACCAAAGACAAATCAAAACCGGGATTACTTCTCTTTGCCCTTCTTTTCGGGCTTCTCGGGCTTTTCGGCTTTGGCTTCTGGTGCGCCTTCTTCGCCCTCTTCGACTTCCTTCTTGCCCTTCTTGATTACTTCGGGCTCGGCCGGGGCCACTTCGGTGGCTGCGGCGGCGGCTTCCGGCGTGGCTTCGACTTCGGCCTTGAGCGTTACGACGTGGAAGAGTACGCGCTGCGGATCGGTTAGCAGCTTCAGCTTGGCCGGATCGAGTGGCACATCCGAAGCGCGAATCTGTTTGCCGATGAGCAGCTCGGAGACATCCACTTTGAATTCTTCGGGAATATCCGTGGGCAGACATTCAATTTCAATTTCACGCGTCACGATTTCGAAAATTCCGCCCTGCATCTTCACGCCCTGCGCTTCGCCGACGGGATGCACGGGGACTTTGACACGCATGCGCACGTCCATGGCCACGCGGAAGAGATCCACGTGAATCAGAGCGCCGGTGACGGGATCGACCTGCCAATCCTTCACCATGGCCTGCTCTTCTTTTCCACCGGAAAGCTGAATGGTGAAAATGGAGTTGTGGCCGGATTCGGAGCGCAGGATTTTGGCGACTTGTTTCGCGTTCACCGCGAGCGAAATCGACTTGCCCTTGCCGCCGTAGAGAACAGCGGGAACCATGCCAGTGAGGCGCGTGCGGCGCGCGGGTCCCTTGCCGCGCGTCTCGCGATCAGTGCCTTCCAAGACTAATGTCTGCATACGACCTTCCTTCGTGACCTAGATAAAGAGTTCGCTGATCGAAGTCTCTTCGTGAATATTGCGAATGCCGCGGGCGAGCAGTTCCGCGACGCTTAGCACCGTAATCTTCGAAAGTTTTTTGGCCTCGGGTGTAAGCGGCACCGAGTCCGTGACCACCACTTCCTCGATCACCGATTGCGTCAGGCGTTCGACGGCCGGGCCCGAAAGAATCGGGTGGGTGCAGCCGGCGATTACTTTCGTCGCGCCGTTTTCAATCAGCGCTTCGGCCGTTTTCACCAGCGTTCCGGCGGTGTCGATGATGTCGTCGATGATCAATGCGGGGCGGCCTGCGACGTCGCCGATCAGGTGCATCACTTCGCTTACGTTGATGTCGATGCGGCGCTTATCCACGATGGCCAGAGGCGCATCCATTTTTTTCGCGAAGTAACGGGCGCGCTCGACGCCGCCTGCATCCGGCGAAACTACCGTGAGCGGCCCGTATTCCTTCTTCTTGAAATATTCGACCAGCACTGGGGCGGCGAACAGGTGATCCACCGGGACGTTGAAATAGCCCTGAATTTGCGGGGCGTGCAGATCGAGAGTGAGGGCGCGGCTGGCGCCGGCGGTCTCGAGCAGATCGGCTACGAGCTTGGCGGAAATGGCTACGCGGGGCTTGTCTTTGCGGTCCTGGCGTGCGTAGGCGTAATACGGAATTACCGCGGTGATGCGCCAGGCTGAGGCGCGCTTAAAGGCGTCGATCATCAGCAGGAGTTGCATCAGGTGGAAATCTACCGGTTGCGAGCACGGTTGCACTACGAAGACGTCTGCGCCGCGGACGTTTTCGAGGATTTGGAAACGCGTTTCCCCGTCGCTGAAGCGGCCGTGTTCGGTTTTGCCGAGCTTCACGCCGAGATAGCGGCAGATGGCCTGGGCTAGAGGCGGGTTGGCGCTGCCGCAGAAGATTTTGAATTTCTCGTCAATCAAGAGACGTCACCTTAGCAACCAAACCCTGACAATTGAGCCACTCGCGCCGCGCACGTTTACTGCACTTGCCTACGCTCGCGGTCGTAAGATGCCGGCGGGGACGCCGGCGCTACTTTTACTGCGCCGCGGGCGATTGTCACCCTGATTTTCGCTCGAGGTCGTGGGATGCCGGCCTTAAAGGCCGGCGCTACTCGAACCTTGGGCGCAAAAGCTTGGCGTAATCTTGCCTTGCAATGGTCTCGACTACGAAGACCTGGTCTTCCGGGAAACCAAATGCGGCTCGGCGCGCCTGCGCTGGGCTCCGGAATAATCCGAACACCGCCGATCCGCTACCGGCCAGCGCGGCCTCTGTTGCTCCTTGTCGTAGCATCTCGCGCTTGATTGCTGCCAGGCGCGGGTAGCGGCGGAAAACCGGCCTTTCGAAGTCATTCGAGAGGGAGGCTTCCTGCCGGCTCCAACATAGAGCGCAGAAACTAGAGATTTTACGAGGCGATTCGTGCTTTGTCAATTCGGAAGAGACCCACTTGTAGGCGTCGCGGGTGCTGACGGCGATGCCGTTCGGGGATACCACGACGACCGAATATTTCGGCCCGTCGGGAAGCGGATAGAGTTCGTCGCCGCGGCTGACGCCGAGGGCGCGACCGCCGAAGAGAAAAAATGGCACATCGGCGCCGAGCGAGGCGCCGATTTCCATGGCGCGCGCGAGAAGCAGCTTTCGTCGGGTGAGGCGCAGCATGCCGATGATCGCCGCGGCGGCGTCGCTCGAGCCGCCGCCGAGGCCGCGGGCTACCGGAATTTGCTTCGAGAGGCGGGCGTGAATTCCGCCGCGATAGTTCAACTCGCGGCGCATCGCTTCAATCGCGCGATGCACGAGATTTTCGCGGCCAGTGGGAAGAGCGGGATCGTCAGTTTCAAGTGAAACGCCGCGGCCGCGCAGTTTCGTCAGTTCGAGGACGTCGTGCAGGGTGATGGATTGAAACAGCGTGCGGAGTTCGTGATAGCCGTCCGGGCGCCGCCCCAGGACATGCAGGCAGAGATTCACTTTGGCGAACGCCGGGAGGCGCACAGAATTTTTCATGCGGAATCGACTATTGCGGTTGCGAATTATCCGGTGCGGGCTTTTGCGCTACGCGCTTCTTGGCGTCTTTCAATCTCTGGTCGAGCTCGCTGACTTTGTCGGCTTCGTAATCGGCCGGCAAAGCCTTCTGCCATTCCGTGAGCGCCTTTTCCCATAGCGCTTCGGCCCGCTGCATCCGGCCCATCTTCGCATAGACGTCGCCGAGATGTCCGAGAATTGTGGGGTCCTCGGCATCGCGGTCCACGGCCTTGCTCAGGAATTCTTCGGCTTCCGCCAGCTTGTTCTGCTTGTAATAGGCCCAGCCGAGACTGTCGAGATACGCGCCGTTGGCGGGCTCGAGCTCGAGCGCCTTGCGAATTAGCGCAGTGGCTTCGTCAAGGCGCACACCGCGGTCGGCCAGCATGTAGCCGTAATAATTCAGCGCCGCGGCGTTTTTCGGATCGATGTCGAGAGCCTTTTTGAATTGCGCCTCGGCCAGATCGAATTTCTTCTGGCGCTCGTAAATGGCGCCGAGCATGAAGGCCGCGGTTTCCTTCTCGGGCGGCTCGCTGGCGAGTTCCTGGGCCTTCAGCGCGGATTTCTCGGCATCGCCATAACGGCGGCCGCGCTCCTGGACTTGCGCGAGATCGAGATAAACTTCTTCGTCGTCATCGCCGCCCTTGAGCAGCGCGCGCAGAACTTTATCCGCCTCTTCGCCCTGGCCCTTCTCGCCGAGCAAGATCGCGTAGGTCACGGTGAGGCCGCGGTCTTTCGGGGCATCCTTCATGGCTTTCTGGGTTTCGTTGAGCGCGCGATCGATTTCGTGGCTTTCGCGATAAGTATCGATCAGCAGCATCTGGGCGCGCTTGGCTGATTCCGGGCCTAGCTTGGCGAGTTCCTCGTAGGAGCGCTCCGCGGAAGAGAAATCTTTCTTCTCGCGATAAATGCGGCCCAATTCTTCGTAGAGAATCGCCAACGCGCTGGGATTGCCATTCGAATCGGTGGAGGCGCGGACGCCGGCAATGGCATCAGCCAGAACGTGCGCGGCATCGTCGAAGTGGCCCTGCGCGTCGTAAACCAGCGCTTCGTTGTAAACGATCTCCAGATTTCCCGGGCCGAGCTGCTTGGCTTTGACGATGCTGTCTTCGGCTTCTTCGAAGCGGTTCATGTGGCGGTAAATCTGGGAGAGGCGCAAATAGTTTTCGGGCGATTCGGGCTCGATAATCGCCAGGCGCTTGAATTCCTCGAGCGCCTCGGGGAACTTTTCTTCGGTCAGCAGCGTCTGCGCCAGCTCTTTGCGGTGCGTGACTTCGTCCGGATCGCCTTCGACGGCTTTTTTATAGGCTTCTTCGGCCTTGGCGTATTCATGCGATTGCGAGTAGGCGTCGCCGAGGAGATCGAAGAGCGTCGGGGAAGTGGACAT
Source organism: uncultured Acidobacteriota bacterium (assembly GCA_963812645.1). Taxonomy (GTDB): domain Bacteria; phylum Acidobacteriota; class Terriglobia; order Acidiferrales; family UBA7541; genus Palsa-147. Next base: position 104,048 of record CAWEVU010000004.1, on the reverse strand, counting down.
TGATGCGGCCTTGGTCAGAAGCTCGATGGCTTCCGGAGCGCGGCCTTCATCCATGAGGAGCTGGCTCATTTGCTCGAGGGCGCCTTCATTTTGCGGGTCGCGGCTCAGAATCGTCTTCAGCGTGTCTTCGGCTTTGTCGTGCTCGTTTTCGAAGCGATAGAGGCGCGCGAGCCAGAGGGCCGATTGGCCGTCTTTGGGATCGAGGCGCAGGATTTCTTTGAATTGCTCGATGGCTTTGTCGATGGTGTCGCGCTGCGCTGAGCCGGCGTTTACTTCGCTCAGATTGCGGACGTAGATGCGCGCGAGAAGGCGATGCGGTCCCGGATTGTCGGGATCGGCTTTGATGGCCTGTTGCGCTTCGGCGATGGCTTCGGGAGTGCGCTGCGATTTCGCGTAGGTTTCCGCGAGGCGCTCGATGATTACCGACGAGCCGGGATCGAGCTCGAGGGCCTTTTTGTAATATTCCACGGCGCGATTCGCGGATTCGTTCCGGCCGGTAACTTCGTATTCGTCCTCGGCTGCGTGGCCCAGGGCGAAATTGTAGTAAGCATCCGCGGTGCGGTTCGCGTCGGATTGCTGAAGTGCGGCGGCGGGGCTAGTGGGTGGAGCGGCGGGCGCGGGCGGGGTTGTCTGCGCGAAGGAATTCCCGGCCAGCAGCGCCAGCCCCGCGAGGGTCACGCTTATACGGATTGTCTTCATCGGTGTACCGGAAACCTTCATTATCGTTTACCCTCGCGCGGGCGTCAAAAGATTCCGCCATCGTCGTACTTTTAAGTCACTCGCTAGCCGCGAGATTCAGGCCGTCATTTGAAAGATGCGCACAACATCCATTTAGGTGCCCGGTTTGAGAGTTTTTCGCCGGGCGCGGCGAAGAAAACTGTGGACATATATTGGACGCAAGGCGCGGGGAAATCGCGGGAGAAATTTCGAGTATGGGGCCATCGAGCGCGGAACTTGCTGAGGCTCAGAGCCTTAGGTAGCGCCGGCGTTGCGGCCGGGATCTGACGAACTCAATCTCCATTCGTCTACAAATCGACCGCGGATTCCTTAGCGGAAATCATCGCGCCGCGCTTGTGTGTGCTCTCAATCGTCAGCTAGCTCGTAGGATGCCGGCGGGGACGCCGGCGGTACCTAGTGGCGGAAATGGCGGATGCCGGTGAATAGCATGGCCATTTCTAATTTATTTGCTGCGGCGATTACTTCGGCGTCGCGGACCGAGCCGCCCGGTTGAATCACGGCGGTGGCGCCGGCTTTGCCGGCTTCTTCAACGCCATCGGGGAATGGAAAGAATGCGTCGGAGGCTACTACCGTGCCTTTCAGCGGCGATTGTGCTTTCATGACCGCGATTTTTACCGAATCTACGCGGCTCATTTGGCCGGCGCCGATACCGATGGTTTCGCCCTCGCGGGCGAAGACGATGGCGTTCGATTTCACGTGCTTGCAAACTTTCCAGGCGAATTGAAGCGCGCGGGATTCGTCCGGCGTTGGGGGGCGCTCGCCGACGCTTTTCAGCTCGCTCGCGTTCAATTCATGGCGGTCGGGATCCTGTACTAGCACGCCGCCGGAGATGCGTTTCAGTTCCAGCTCGGGCACGTCGTATTGGCTGGCGATTTCGAGCAGGCGCGCATTTTTTTTGGCGGCGAATTTTTCTAGCGCTGCCGGTTCATATCCCGGCGCTACGATACATTCGACGAATAGCTTTGCTACTTCCTCGGCCGTTGCGGCATCGAGTTTGCGATTGAAGGCCAGGACGCCGCCGAACGCTGAGACTGGATCGCAGGCCAGAGCTTTCAAATAGGCGTCGAGCAATTTTTGCTGCTCGGCTACGCCGCAGGGATTGTTGTGCTTGATGACTGCTACGGCGGGTGCGGCGAATTCCTTCACTAGCGCCCATGCTGCGTCGAGATCGACGAGATTGTTGTAGGAAAGCTCTTTGCCTTGAAGCTGCTTTGCGCCGGCGAGTCCCGTTGCTTCGCGCCCCGCCGGAATATAGAGCGCGGCTGACTGATGCGGATTCTCGCCGTAACGCATTGTCTGCCGCCGCTCGAGTGCTACGTGCAGGCGCTGCGGCAAGTTGGGCGCATCTTTCATCGTCACGTGGCCGTTGGCAGTGAGGCGCTCGAGTTCCGTGGTGATTTCGCCGTCGTAGCGGGCTGTGCGGGCGTAGGCCTTTCGCGCTAGCGAGAGGCGGGTCGCCAGGCTCACGCCGCGCGTTGCTTCGATCTCCTTGGCGATCGCGTCGTAATCGGCGGGATCGGTGACTACTGCTACGCTTTCGAAATTCTTCGCTGCCGAGCGCAGCATGGCCGGGCCGCCAATGTCGATGTTCTCGATCAGTTCCTCAGCTGTGACGCCCGGCTTCCGCGCCGTCGCTGAGAAAGGATAGAGATTCACGACTACCAGATCGATCGGGAGGATTCCCTGTGCGGCGGCTTCTTTGCGATCGCCTTCTTTGCTGCGCTGAAACAGGATTCCGCCGTGCACTTTGGGATGCAGGGTCTTCACGCGCCCTCCGAGCATTTCCGGCCAGCCGGTAAGCTCGGCGACGTCGCGCACCGGAACGCCCGATTCGCGCAGCATCCGCGCGGTGCCGCCCGTGGAGACGATTTCGATTTTCGCCGCTGCGAGCCGGCGCGCGAATTCCAGCAGGCCGGTTTTGTCGAAGACGCTGATCAGCGCGCGCTGAATCGGCACGAACGCCTCCCATCAAGAATTCTACGCGACTAGCAAAGCAGGCTAGTCTAAAGCGATTCAAGAAAACTGCAAGAGGACCACTGGGAGTACCGCCGGCGTCCCTGCCGGCACCTTACGAACTCGACGCGAATTTAGGGCGACGAGAAACGTCGGTGCGTTGATTTTGAACGAGGAGTCCGCGGTCGGCCGGTGGACTGGTGAAATTGAGGTCGCCGGATGCCGGCGGGGACGCCGGCGCTACTTACTTCACTCGCGCTTTCAATTTTACTTTGCCGTTCTCGATGCCTACCGAATACTCGACTTCGCGGCCGCCCTTTTTCTGTAGCTCTTCGGTCTTCTTTTTCACGAAGCGCTCGAAGTCGGCGAGACTAGGATTGTTTGTCCCCTCGCCGTTGCGAATGCGCGTTTCGACGAGCACGTCATACAACTCGCGGACTTTGCCTACCTCGCGAACCGGATCAGTCAGATTCATGGCGCGGCGCTGCGCGCGCAATTCGGCGGCGCGGGCCTCGATCGCAGCGTCCGGCGGCGCGACGGTTACCGCGTCAATTTCGATTTCCGGCTCCGGCTCAAAGCGCGGATTGCGGCGGGCGTGTCTTTCATTCATCAACTTTTGCGCTTCGGCCTGCACGCGCGCGCGCTCGGCCTCAATCGCGCGCGCGGCCGAGCCGTAGTGCCGCTGCGTTGCGCCCGTTTCTTTGGCCGCCAGTTTTTTGCGCCACATCTCCTGATACTTGGCGTAGGTGGAAGTCAAATTGGTCAAGTGGAATCGCTGGCCCGAATTCATCTCCGCGCTGCGGTCGTTATAGCGCTTGATCATCGTATCCACGCGCCACTGCGTATCCGCCGGGGGCCGCTTGCGGCCTCCGGCGAAATACATCTCGTACTCAATCTTGAGCTGGCGGATGTCCTTCTCGATCTGCGCCAGATCGTCGTCAACAGCGTTGTGGGCAGGCAGAGCCATAAGAGTCCGCAGTTCGAGCGTAAAGTCGCAGAGCCGCAGAATCAACGTCTCAGACATGGGCAGTGCCGCAATCCGCAACGCCTCCGCCGACCGGAGGAATTGCGGGGCGCCAATGTGACGTAAAAACGCCGGCAGGCTGCCCTTCGCTTTCGCGCAGGATGAACCGGCGCTACGAATGCCGGTCTGAATTGCACCACTCGTCTCCGCTGTGTTCCAATACCCGCGCAATGACTACGAAATCCAGAACGCCGGATCGCGCCGCGCTGCGCCAGATTCCCTCGGTGGACGAACTTCTTACGCGGCCGAAAATCGAAGCGCTGATTGCCATGGCGGGCCGTGCACTAGTCACCTCGATCATCCGCAAAAAGCTCGCGCAACTCCGCACCGCCCTCGCGCAAGGACGCGAATCCGCGCGCGCCGCCGCGCTGGAAGATGAAATCCACGCTGCCGTCACGCTCGCGCTGACGCCTTCGCTGCGCCGCGTCATCAATGCGACCGGCGTCGTCCTGCACACCAACCTGGGCCGCGCAACTCTCTCTGAAGCCGCCATCCAGCACATCGCTGCCACCGCCGGTCATTACAGCAATCTCGAGTACGACATCGCGACCGGCAAGCGCGGCAAACGCGACGTGCACACCGCGCATTTGCTGGCCGAGATCGTTAGGGCGCAAGCCGCCATCGTCGTGAACAACAATGCCGCGGCGATTTTTCTGGTGCTGAACACATTCGCGAAGAACGCCGAGGTGATCGTCTCGCGCGGTGAGCTAATCGAGATCGGCGACGGTTTCCGCATCCCCGAAATCCTCGCTGAAAGCGGCGCCATTCTGCGCGAGGTAGGCACTACCAATCGCACGCGCATTGGCGACTATAAACGCGCAATCAGCAAAAACACGCGGTTGCTGTTGCGCGTCCATCCCTCCAATTTCCGCATCACTGGCTTCACTGCGCGGCCGTCGCTCGAAGAACTGGTGGCCCTGGGCAAGAAACGCAAAATTCCCGTTTGCGAAGATCTCGGCTCCGGCTGCCTGGCCGATCTGGCGCCGAGCGGGGTGAATGAGCCGGTGGCGCGGGAAAGCTTCATCGCGGGCGCGGGCATCATCACTTTCAGCGGAGACAAATTACTAGGAGGGCCGCAAGCGGGAATCATCGCGGGGAAGAAAGAGCTGCTCGAGCGCGTGAGGCGTAACCCGCTATTCCGCGCACTGCGCGTGGATAAGCTGACGATTGCGGCGCTCGAAGCTACATTGCGCGTGTATCGGCGAGGCGCGCTCGACGAAATCCCGACGTTGCGCATGATTCGCACTCCGGCCGCCGAAATCGCCCAGCGCGCCCAGTCGTTTGTGGAGCGCTTGCGGCCGACGTTGCCCGCGGACGCCACGGCAGAAATCATCAAAGGGAATTCTGTTATCGGTGGCGGCTCTACTCCCGATCAATCGCTGCCAACATTTCTGGTAGCTATAACCAGCCGCCGCCACACCGCCGCCGCGATTGAAGCGCACCTGCGCGAACCAAAATCCGGTCCGCCGGTAATAGCGCGCGTAGAACGCAATCGTCTAATCTTGGATCTCCGCACGGTCCAGCCGAACGAGGAATCCGAGCTCGCCTCTGCCATCAGCGCGGCGCTGTATCAGTCGTCGTAGCGCCGGCAGCTTGCCGGCGGTTGTGCGACGCAATGAAGGAATCGGAGAAAGGGCGGGCATCGAGCCGGCGAATCCACGCTGCGATTACAATAAAAACCGCCATGCAAGATAATCGAGGCAGATGACGCGGCTGCGTGGTATCACCGTAGAAAGTCAAAAACGCCGGCAGGCTGCCGGCGCTACGGGACCCTCTACCTTTGCAATATCCGTCGTCACAACCTATTAATCACCGTCGCTACGCAGGCGGCGCCGAAACCATTATCTATGTTCACTACGCTTACGTTTGAGGCGCAGCTGTTTAGCATCGCCAGCAGAGCGGCTACTCCGCCGAAGCTGGCGCCGTAGCCGATGCTGGTCGGCACCGCTACTACCGGGACTGCCACCATTCCGGCCACAACACTTGGCAACGCTCCTTCCATCCCTGCGACGCAAATTATCACACGCGCTTCGCTCAGCTTTTCGCGATGCTCCATCAGTCGGTGCAGACCCGCTACGCCGACGTCGTAAATCGCTTCAGCGCGATTGCCCATCATCTGCGCTGTGACGAGCGCCTCCTCGGCTACGGGAATGTCGCTGGTCCCCGCCGTCACGACGAGAACTAGGCCCTTCCCATGAATTTCTTTTCCGCGACGGATGGCGATCACGCCTGAAAGCTCGTGAAATTCTGCGCCGCGCGCCAGGCGCTTTACGGCGCGGAACGTTTCGTTATTTGCGCGGGTGATCAGAATATTGTGCGAGGCTTTTGCGCGCAGCATGCCGCGGACGATTGCCGAGGTTTGGGATGGCGTCTTGCCGCGGGCGAAAATCACTTCGGGGTAGCCTTGACGCAAACTGCGGTGATGATCGATTTTCGCGAATCCGAGATCTTCGTAGGGTAGCCGGCGCAAATGATCGAGCGCGGCTTCCGGGGAGATCTTGCCGGCGCGGACGTCGCGGAGGAATTTTTTGGCGTCAGTTTCATTCATTGGCGTCTATCCGCGGCAGATTGTAACATTGAGAGGATTGGAGAATGGTTCTGAAGCGGGCTGGGGGCGGTTCGAAGTAGCTTACATCGCGCAATAGCGAGCTCCGGCTGGACAGCCTGTGTGGGAATTCATCAAGTCCTCCCTCAGCGGCTGAAGCCGCGGTCATTTCAGGACACTTGCGGCACGGCTGAAGCCGTGCCCTGACAAAACTTGTGATTTGTGGCACAGACTCTAAAGCCGGACCATACCTAGAGCGGAATGACTGGAGCCGATGGCTAAGGATCGAAACGGCAGCAGGGTTATCACGGTCGGCGTGACAGGGGCTAGCGGGGCGATTTATGCGCAGAGGCTGTTGCGCTTGCTGGATGCGGACAAGCGTGTCGCGCGCGTCGCGCTGGTGGTCACTGAGACTGGCTTGCGGCTGATTTCTACGGAGCTTGGGATCGTCGCGGCGGATGCGAAGAAATTGCCGTCGCTGCTGACCGGGACGTCCGCTGCGAAGATCGAATATTTGCCGAATAAGGATGTCGGCGCGACGATTGCTTCGGGCAGCGCGCCGGTGGACGCTATGGTCGTGATCCCCTGCTCGGCTGGGGCGCTTGCTTCGATCGCTGCGGGACTTGCCGATGATTTGCTTGCGCGGGCGGCGGATGTTTGCCTGAAGGAACGGCGGCAGCTTGTGCTTTGCTTGCGCGAGACGCCGCTCAATCGCATTCACATCGAGAATATGCTGCGTGCGAATGATGCTGGCGCGTTGATCATGCCCGCGATGCCTGCATTCTATTTCGGGCCGAAAAAAATCGAGGACGCCGTGGAGCAGTTCGTTTGCCGCGTGCTGGCGCAGATTGGATTGCCGCAGGACGCGCAGTATCGCTGGAGCGGGAAGAAAAGCAGGAAATAATAAAGTGCGGTGCTTCGTGGACTACGTGGCGGCAAATGTTCCGCCGGACGGGCGCAGCAAGCCGCGCCCCTACGCGGGTGAGAATGCTGCGTGGCGCTTGAAGAAAAATCCAGGAGTGGAGATCTGGAGGCCGCGCGTTAGTGTTGCATGTGGCGCGATTTGTGATCGCCGGATGCCGGCGGGGACGCCGGCGCTACTTAGATGAGCCGAATTCGCACAGTACTCGAGATGATTAAGATCGAGCACTCCGTGTTTGCGCTGCCGTTCGCGCTAGTTGGGGCGCTGCTGGCGGCGCGCTCGGTGGGAGCTTGGCCATCCTGGATGCAAATCGGCTGGATTATCGTTGCGATGGTGGGGGCGCGCTCGGCGGCGATGACGATGAATCGCATCGCGGACATCGAATACGATCGCCACAATCCGCGCACGAAGAATCGAGCGCTGGCTACGGGCGCGCTCTCGCTCGGCTTCGCTTGGGGATTCACAGTTGTCGCTGCGGCGGTGCTGATGCTGGCCGCGTGGCGGCTGAATCGGCTGGCGCTGGAACTTTCGCCGGTGGCGCTCGCCGTTCTGTTCTTGTATTCCTATACGAAGCGATTCACTTCGTGGTCGCACTTTGTTCTGGGCTTTTGTCTCGGGATGTCGCCCGCGGCGGCTTGGATTGCGATTCGCGGGTCGCTCGATCTGCGCATGTTGATTCTGTGTGCGGCGGTGACGCTGTGGGTCGGCGGCTTCGACGTGCTCTACGCCTGCCAGGACGTCGAATTCGACAAATCCGCCGGACTTTACTCCATTCCCAAGAAATTCGGGATCGCCAACGCGCTGCTCATCGCGCGCGCGATGCATCTGGGCGTCGTCGCTTTGCTCGCATGGCTCGCCCGGAGCTTCAATCTCGCTTGGCCTGCATGGGCCGGAATCATCGTTGTAGCCGCACTCTTGGCCTACGAACATTCACTCGTCAAGCCCAACGACCTCTCCAAAATGAATGCTGCGTTTTTCGCGGTGAACGGCTATATTAGTTTGTTGTTCCTTCTTTTCTGGGGCGCGGCCACCTTAGTAGCTCACCCCTGAAAAAAGGCCCGATTCTGATGGCATCCGAGCTACAAATCGCCGACCCGCGGCTCAAGCCCATCGCCGAAAAAGTGCTGGCAGGCGAGCGCCTGAATGCCGAAGAAGGCCTGCGGCTCTACGAATCGAACGACCTGATGGCCGTCGGCTGGCTCGCCAATTGGGTGCGCGAGAAGCGCCACGGCGACATCTGTTATTACAACGTCAACCGGCACATCAATCCCACCAACGTTTGCGTGGCGCATTGCCGCCTGTGCGCCTTTGGCCGCGATGCTCACGCGCCGGGGGCCTATTCCTTCAGCCAGGAGGAAATCTGGGCGCGCGCGGCGGAAGGCGTCGCCGAGGGCGCGACGGAATTTCACATCGTCGGCGGGCTGCATCCCGATTTGCCGTTCGAGTGGTATCTCGATCTGATTCGCGGCTTGAAGTCGCGCTTCCCGCACGTCCATCTGAAAGCCTTCACGATGGTGGAAGTCGGCTATTACGCGCGAATCGCCAAGCTTTCGATTCGCGAGACGCTGATTGCCATGAAAGAGGCGGGCGTCGATTCGCTTCCGGGCGGCGGCGCCGAAATTTTCGCGCCACGCGTGCGCAAAGTAATCTGCGATCACAAGGTGAGCGGGCAGATGTGGCTCAGTATCGCGCGCACCGCGCACCAAGTCGGCCTGCGCTCGAATGCGACGATGCTTTATGGGCACGTCGAAACACCGGAAGAGCGCGTCGATCATTTGCTACATCTTCGCGCGCTCCAGGATGAAACGCATGGCTTCGTCACTTTCATTCCGCTGGCGTTCCATCCCGAAAATACCGCTCTCAGCCACATTCCCAAGCCGACGGCGTTCGACGATCTGAAAGCCATCGCCGTCTCGCGCCTGCTGCTCGATAATTTCGAGCACATCAAAGCCTACTGGATCATGATGACGCCGCGCGTGGCGCAAGTGGCGCTGCGCTTCGGCGCGAATGATATCGACGGCACCGTGGTGGAAGAAAAGATTTATCACGACGCCGGAGCGAGCACGCCGCAAGGTTTGACGCTCGCCGATCTCGAGCGCCTGATTCGCGCCGCGGGCCGCGTGCCGGTCGAGCGCGATACGCTTTATCGCAAAGTGGATCGCTCGCAGCTTCCGCCCATGCGCGCGCCACGCAAGCCCGAGGATAATTTCGTCCCGCAATCGAGCCTCACCGCAAACCTGCAATAGCAATGCGTTCCAAAAAAGGCTACGTACTCCTCACAGCGTAAGACTACGTGCCTCCGCATCCGTATTCATCGATCGCATCCGTATTCCTCCGAATTGACGCTTACGCAGCGCGCGCGTAGTTTTCACACCCCAACTCCAAGATCGTTCGCCGCGCCCAGCTCCGCTCTCAAGGCCAGCATCGCGACGCACCCCTCGGAGCACTCAAAATAGAAAGGCACTACCATGCGCTATGGATGGCGACGACACTCCGGCATACCCCGCAGAGGCTATTGGACCACTATGATCGTGCCGCTATTCGCGGTCGCCGTAATTCTTCTTGGTGTCCTCTGGGAACTAAGCTACGGAGAGACAGACGGCCCGATGATGGACAAAGCTCCGGCTCCGGCGACGGCTCAGCCTGCGCCCGGGACTGAGACGATCGCGTTAGACGCATCGCCCGAGGTGCAGCTCGAAGCCAGTCGCACAGAGGCCGCGAATCTGCGCCAACAATTGGCGGACGTAAATCAACAACTCCAGCAGGTGAATACTGCGCTCGTCGCCGCAAACGAAAAGGTGCAGTCGCTTCAGGGAGAGCTGGCTGCGGCGGCGCAGAAGCTCACACAGACCCAAGCCGATCGCGACGAAGCACTGCGCGTTGCCGGGAAGATGTGGGAAGACTGGCGACACCTGCGGAAAGGTCTCACCTCAACGTGCGCGGCCCTCGCCGCCGATCGGAACGCAGCGGCGCAGAATCGGGATGCCGCGGCGTTTGGCGGCGCGTGCACGGAAGCGAAGCAGGAGGAATAGGAATCCCGGAGCGGCACGCTCAGGCGCGCGCGGGCGGCCAAATCCATACGTCCTGGAAGCGCGCGAAGTGTAGCAGCGGCGGTGCGGGCGGAAGCTCGAGCCCGTGCGCGGTTGCCATAGTGTTCAAGGCGATTTCGGCTCGGGCGGGTTGCAGCGGCCATCGCGGATGGTGGATTTCGCCGCGATAGATTTTTTCCCCGGCCGCAGCGTAGAGACAGTAACGCTCGGTGAGGAAATATTCGAGCGTGCCCGGCTGCGCTTGGAAGACTTTGCCAGTCGGTTCGTAGATGGCGCGTAGATCCGCTGGCGGCGCGTTGCGGTGCGTACGATGAGATTGATAGTGAAGTTCGTCGCCGCGGGCTTCGAGAGACATTCGCGCGCGAAAATACGGCAGATGAAACCATGTTCGCGCGGCGGCTACCGCGATGGCGCTGGCAGCGTCGAGGCTGAAGAACCAGACGCCGGCCTTGCCGCCGGCGGTGACGTACGTGCGCACATTTAATTCGGGGAAGGCGGAGAGGCCGGGAATGTTCGGCGTGCCGCGCAGGCGTACCCCGGTCATGCGGAAGGGGACGATGCCGAGCCAGGCGCTGCCTTCGAAATAATCGAGTTCGAGCGACGGCGGAATCAGCGGGCGAAGCGTTTGCCGCGGGATGCGCCAGTGCATGAAGAGCAGATCGTGCCATTTTTGACGCATGATCCATGGCGCGTTCGGGAGCGGCCACCGGCGATGAGCGGTGGATGGGAGCTGAGAAGACATTCAATTAGAGTGTAGCTGGAATGCGCGGTGCGCGCGGCTGCCCGGTACCGCCGGCGTCCCTGCCGGCATCTTACGACCACCGAGGTCGCTAAGGATCGTGATTATGCGCGGCGCGGTGTAAGTAAATTAGGCGGATTGTGACTCGTCTTCCGCGGACGACCGTAGCCCGCGGCGGATTTACTGGTCGTCGGATGCCGGCAGGGACGCCGGCGGTACCCAGACGCGGTCCTTGCGTAGGACTTGCCAGAGTAGGACGGCGTAGAACGGGATGTACGTCAAGGCTAGATAGCGCGGGTCGAAATTGAAGATGCCGTAGTCTTGATATTCGATCAGAACTTTGTACGAGAGGAATTGCAGGATTGTCAGGAGCAGCCAGGCGGGATTCGGCCTGAAGCAGAGGAACGGAATTACCCAAGTGAAATACCAGGGATAGGCGTTCGGCGAGAAAAGTAGGACGGCGCCGAGAATCAGGAATGCGGCGCGAGTTGGCTCGATTTTGCGCAGCGCGGCCCAGATCGCCAGGCCTACGGCTACGCCCACGCCGATGCCTGCTGCGAATTCGTGTGAATCACTGAAGATCTTCAGCATGGTGTAAAGACTTGCGTTGTTGTCCTGCCAGTTTTTTTCAAATGTTGCCATCGTGATTGGAATCTGATGGAGGGCCGCGCGATAGGGCCACGCGCAAATGGCGGCTAGTGCGGCTGAGGCTGCGCCTTCGAGCCACGCGCGGGCGGAGCGCGGCCAGCCGTTGCGCCGCAGCCACAATGGAAAAAGCAGTATTGGAAACGACTTCAGCAGCGTGGCGACGGCTAGCAGAAGCGTTGACACCGTTCGCCGCGATTTTATAATTAGGAAGGCGCCGACGAGCGCTGCCAAGGCGAGCGCATCGCTATGTCCGCTGCCGGCGAACTCGATCACTACCAGCGGATTCCACGCGTAAATAACGAGTTGGTACGCGCGCCCGCCCTCCGCGCGAAGCCAAATGGCGAGCAGGATCATCACAACGATGTCGCACAATTCCATGGGCAGCTTGAAGGCGGCGGTTGCGGGCAGATAGCGCGCCGTATATTTGAAAACCTGCTCGGCGAGCGGCGGATAAATCGTGGGCATGTCCATGGCGGGCATGCGCACTTCGTAGTTGTCGTTGAGATTGAGGAGATCGTCGAACTTGGGATCATCGGGCTGGACGAGATAGGGATTGAGGCCGCGAAGCTGCGCCTTGCCGTCCCAGCGGTAGCGGTAGAGGTCGTTCGACAGCGTGGGAACGAGCGGCCAGAGAGTGACCCGGAATAGAACGGCGGCGACGAGAAGCAACCAGAAGGAATTCCGCGATTCGGGTGTATGCTCTAGGCCGAACATAACGAGGAGATAAACGACGCCGCCGAGAAGTCCGACGGCGATGGTCTCGACTACGTAGAATTCGAGATTGCGGAGATGGCCGAGCCAGGCGTACATGGCTTCGAGAATCAAGAAGCCGGCGACGAGAATTGCGGTTTGAGAGTGCGGCGAGCGGGTCAAGAAACTTCGCAGGGTCTGCATTAGGAGGCGACGAAAATTTGAATTGGCAGGTTCATTTGCTGGCGGCCATCAGCCCGGGCGCGACTTTTGCCAATTATTGGCACCGGCTGACGGATCGCACCTTCGTCGGGCAGTATCAAGCCAACACTTTCGATCTGGCCGTGATGCTGCCGTATTTCATCGTGCTGGTGGTTCTGGCGGCGTACGGAATTCATCGCTATGCGCTGGTCTATAATTTCTATAAATATCGCGATCACGCGCCCGGCCCGCCGCCCGTCGTCGCCGAATGGCCAAAGGTTACCATACAGCTTCCCATCTTCAATGAGCGCTACGTGATCGAGCGGCTGGTGGACTGCGTCGCGCAATTCGATTATCCGCGCGACCGCCTCGAAATTCAGGTGCTCGACGATTCTACCGACGAGACGCAGGAAGTGGCGCGCAATTGCGTCGAGCGGCACCGGCAGCTTGGCTTGCCGATTTCTCACTTGCATCGCGACAACCGGGAGGGATTTAAGGCTGGGGCGCTGCAGGCCGGGATGCAATCGGCGACGGGCGAATTGATCGCCATCTTCGACGCGGATTTTTTGCCGCCCGCGGATTTTTTGCGGCGGACGGTGCCGTATTTCGCCGAGCCGAAACTGGGAATGGTGCAGACGCGGTGGAGTTACATCAACCGGCATTTCTCGGCATTGACGGAAATCGAGGCGATCCTGCTCGACGGGCATTTCGTGATCGAGCATACATCCCGTTACCGGCGCGGGAATTTCTTCAATTTCAACGGCACGGCGGGAGTCTGGCGGCGCGCGGCGATCGAAGATGCGGGCGGCTGGGAGCACGACACGCTTACCGAGGATACTGATCTTTCTTATCGCGCGCAGCTTCGCGGCTGGCAATTCCTCTACTTGCCGGAGATCGCGTGCCCGTCGGAACTGCCGGTGGAGATGAACGGATTCAAATCGCAACAGGCGCGCTGGGCGAAGGGCTTGATGCAGACGGCGATCAAGATTTTGCCGCGCGTGCTGCGATCGAATGAGCCGGCTTACGTAAAATCGGAGGCCGTGTTTCATCTGACGGCGAATATCAGCTACCCGCTGATGGTGTTTCTCTCCATTATTTTGCTTCCGGCGATGATCGTGCGGTTTTATCAGGGCTGGTTGCAGGTTTTGATTATCGATTTGCCGCTGTTCGTGGCTTCGACGTGCTCGATTTCGAGTTTTTACCTGGCGGCGCAGCGCGTGCTTTATCCCAAGACCTGGAAGCGGGCGATTCCTTACCTGCCTTTCGTGATGGCCGTGGGGATCGGAATCTCCATTCGGAATGCTATGGCCGTGCTCGAGGCGATTTTTGGCGTGAAGACGGAATTTGTGCGCACGCCGAAATATAAGATCGAAGGGCAGCGGCAAGGAACTTGGCTGCGGAAGAAGTATCGCAAGAGCGCGGGCTGGATGCCGTTTGCCGAAGTGTTCCTGGGAATTTATTTCGCGGCGGCCGTGGCTTACGCGATTCAGAATGAGAATTACGCGACGATTCCGTTCCTGCTTCTCTTCGTTTGGGGCTACCTCTACACCGGTTTCATGTCGCTCGCGCAAGTGTATTTTGAAAAGCTGCGGTTCGGAGTCGAGGCCGGCGAAGTGCGGCCAGCTTCGACCGGTGCGCCGGGATTTTAGGATCGGCCGCGGCGTTCAGCATCTGGAATGTTTCGTTCGGAATGAGCACGCCAAATTTCGGTTTGACACGTCAAATTCCTTGGACTTAATTCATAACCAGTTGAATCGCGAACGCCGGGCTTTGCTCAGAGGGCGGCCCGGCTAAAGCGCGGGCCCTACGGGTGCTCGGAGCAGTGGGGGACGTCGCTTTGAACGGGAGGAGTGATGAACGTGAAAAGAGCTCAGCGGATGCGGTGGATCGGCGGGTTGATTGCGGCGGCGCTGCTGCTGAGCGCGGGCGTGGCCACGGCGCGGTTCCGGCAGGGGAACGAGGAGTATGCGGCGCGGCGGGCGAAGCTGGCTGCGCAGGTGGATGGGCCGGTGGTCGTATTTGGCTATACGGGCCACGAGGATCTCTCGGAATTCGCGCTGTTTTTTCAGGAGAAGAATTTCTATTACTTGACGGGCGACGATGAGCCTGGCGGCGCGGTGCTGCTGATTCCCGATCCGCCGGCGGGCAAGAAGGTCGAGGGCGCGCGCGAGATTCTCTATCTTCCGGCGCGGGATTACGCCCAGGAAAAATGGGAAGGGCCGAAGATGGGGCCCGACGATCCCGGTATCCGCGAGAAAACGGGATTTGCGGACGTCGAGGCGTTTGCGAATTTGCGCGCGAAGCTCGAAGAGTTGGCGAAAACTTACTCGAATTTCTACACGCTGCTCCCCGGCCAGCAGGAGGAAGGCTATCCGCACCTGAAGAATTGGAGCGAGTGGCTGAAGCACACGGTGCCGTCGGCGAATGTTTTCGACATCACGCCAGCCATCAGCGCGATGCGGCAAGTGAAATCGGCGGGCGAGCTGGCGCTGATGCGCAAGGCCATCGATGCGTCCATCGATGCGCAACTCGACGCGATGAAGCGGATGCGGCCGGGGCTTTACGAATATCAGGTCGCAGCGCGAATGAAGGAAATTCACGAATTCGAAGGCTGTTCGCGCGAAGCCTACGCTCCGATCGTCGGCACTGGCTTCTTTTCAACCGTGCTTCATTACAGCGCGCTCGATGCACAGATCAAAGAGGGCGACATCGTGGTGCTCGACGTCGCCGGCGAATATGGCGACTACGCGGCGGACATCACGCGCACGCTTCCGGCCAACGGAAAATATTCAGCGCGGCAGCGGGAAATTTACGAGATCGTGCTAGGCGCGCAGAATGCAGCGATGGCGGCGGTGAAGCCGGGCGCGACGATTCACGGCGGCGCGGTCGATCTGAACGTCATCGCGCGGGAATATATCAATACGCATGGGAAGGACTTACATGGTGAGCCGCTCGGGAAATATTACATTCACGGATTAAGCCATCATCTCGGACTCGACGTGCACGATCCCGGCAGCACGACGCGGCCGCTCGAGGCCGGAATGGTGTTCACCATCGAGCCGGGAATTTACATCCCAGAGGAAAATCTCGGCGTGCGGATTGAGGATGACGTGCTCGTGACGAACGATGGGATCGAGGTATTGACGAAGCGCTTGCCGCGCAACCCGGATGAAGTCGAAAAAGTGATGGCGGAAGGCGCAAAAAACTGATCCCGGAAGCGCATTTTTAGGCCCCAAAACGCCTAATTTTCGGTCCGTAAGAGGCAGATTGACGGAGATTTATAACTCTGCTATCGTGAGCGAAGATGGCAGCACGTGGAAAATCCGCCCGGAAGTCGTCCTCACGGTCCCGAAGCGCTTCGCGTAACGGTTCTAAACCATTAAAGGATAAGGGTTTGCACAAGTCCGCACGGGCGCGTGCCGCGGCGGTACATGCTCCCGATCCGGCCACTTTGCTGCAGCTTAAGCTCTATGAAGAGGGGCTTAAGTTGGTGCAGGAACAGAAGTTCGCCAAGGCAAAGCTTTCACTCGAACGAGTGCTGCCGGGTCCCAGTACGGAACTGGCGGATCGCGCGCGGGTGCATTTGCGCGGGGTCGAGCAGCGGCTCAGCCGCGTGCCTGCGCCTACGCCCAAGACCGCGGACGACCACTACACGCAGGGCGTGGCGATGATGAATCTGGGCCGCTGGGACGAGGCGCGAGAACACCTAGACCGGGCGCTGAAGGCGGCGCCGAAGGCTGACCACATCGTCTATGCCATGGCGGCGCTGGATTGCTTGACCGGAGAGGCCGAATCGGCCATGGAACGCTTGAAATTCGCCATCCAGTTGCGCCCAGAGAACCGCTATCACGCGCGCAACGATGAAGATTTCGCATTTCTGCAAGAAGATCCCCGATTTACCGAACTGCTTTATCCCGAGCGCGAGGGTTCCGCAGGGTAGTTCTTCAAAGTGAAAAACCACCGTCAGAAAAGCGGGCGGCCCGTGCGAGTTGTGGCCCTCGGCGGAGGCACAGGCTTGTCCACGTTGCTGCGTGGACTGAAGGAATACGTCGCGCGACGACGCGCGGAGCGGCGGCGCTTGCCGATTGCGGATCTCGCGGCGATTGTGACCGTGACGGACGACGGCGGAAGCAGCGGGCGGCTGCGGCGCGAACAGCGCGTTTTGCCGCCGGGCGATATCCGCAATTGCATGGTGGCGCTCTCGAAGGATGAAGCGCTGCTGAGCCATTTGTTTCAGTACCGCTTCAAGGGAGCTAAGGGGCTGGGCGGGCACAGCTTCGGGAATATTTTCCTTACGGCGCTGACGCACGTGACCGGAGATTTTCCGGAGGCGGTGCGGCTCTCAGGGCAAGTGCTGGCGATTCGCGGGCGCATTTATCCATCGACGGCGCAGAACGTGACGCTCGAAGCGGAATTGGAAGATGGGACCGTGGTGCGCGGCGAGACGAGGATTTCGCGCTCGACGCGTGCGATTCATCGCATACGGCTGGTGCCGTCGAACGCGCGGCCGCTGGCGGAAGTCTTGCAGGCGCTGCGCGAAGCGGATTTGATTCTGGTCGGGCCGGGATCGCTTTATACCAGTTTAATCCCGAATCTGCTGTTGAAGCAGGTTACGGAAGTTCTCGCGCATTCGAAGGCTACGCGGGTGTACATCGCGAATCTGATGACGCAGCCAGGCGAGACCGACCGCTTTTCGGTGGCCGATCACGTGCGCGCGATTTACGAACACACGCGTCCGGGACTTTTCGACTGGGCGGTGGTGAATCGCACGCCCGTGCCGGCGCGCGTGCGACGGCGGTACGCGCTCAAGGGCGCCGAGCCGGTGCGCGGATCGCTGCACGAACTTCATCAGATGGGACTGGGCTGCGTCTACGGAGATTTGCTGCAGGATGGAAGCGTGGTGCGGCACGATCAGAACCGGTTGACGCGGCTCATCCTTGATGAATTTGTGAAGCGTTCGCGGCGCAGATAGAGTTTGCGCGTGGGTTCGTTCGCACGTTGAAAAAACCCCACGCGCGACTACGGCGTCCGCCTAGACGGAGGCACCCCGCCAAACTAAGAAAATGCAGATCCTTCATCCGCCTCGGCGGATTCAGGATGACAGCTTGAAGGATCGTCCTGCGAGGTCACTGAAGAGACACGCGTTCCTTGCACCGAAATTCGGGTGCTCGTATACTGGCGCGCGCTGTCGAATCGCGGCCTAAAGACGCATTCCGTCAGACCCCTTCGCGGAGGATTCCATGCCGACTCTCGTCAAGAATGAATTGAACGTCTACGAATGCGCGGAAGCGCGCTTCGAAGCGGCGGCGGCCAAGCTGGGCCTCGAAGAAGGTTTGTACAACTACCTGCGCTATCCCAACAAGGAAATCACGATTTACATTCCAGTGAGCATGGACGACGGGCGGCTGCAAGTGTTTACGGGCTATCGCGTGCAACATTCGCTGGTGCGCGGGCCGGGCAAAGGCGGAATCCGGTACGCGCCGGACGTTTCGCTGGACGAAGTGCGGGCGCTGGCTTCGTGGATGACCTGGAAATGCGCGGTGGTGAATATTCCGTTCGGCGGAGCGAAGGGCGGAATCATTTGCGATCCGACGAAGATGTCGATGCGGGAGATCGAACGCATGACGCGACGCTACACGGCCGAGCTTACGGACTGGATCGGGCCGGAGAGAGATGTGCCGGCGCCGGATTTGGGGACCAATGAGAGAGTGATGGCTTGGGTGATGGACACTTACTCGATGCACATGCGGCACACGGTGACGGCGGTGGTGACCGGCAAGCCGCTCGATCTGGGCGGATCGCGCGGACGGAAAGAGGCCACCGGGCGCGGCGTGCATTTTGTGTGCGACAAAGCCATCGAAAAGCTGAAGATGAAGCGCGAGGGTTGCCGCGTGGTGATTCAGGGATTCGGCAACGTGGGATCGATGGCGGCGATGCTGTTGGCCGAGGCGGGCTATAAGATTACCGGCGTGTCGGATATTCATGGAGCGCTCTTCAACGAGAACGGCTTCGACATTCCGGGGCTGATTGATTGGGTGCACGTGAAGCACAAGCCGCTGCCCGAGTTCCCCGGCGGCGGCGCGAAAATGTCGGGACAGGATTTGCTCTTCCAGCCGTGCGAGATTTTAATTCCTGCGGCGATCGAAAATCAGATTACCAGTGCGAACGCGCACCGGGTGCAGACGCGCATTCTGTGCGAGGGCGCCAACGGGCCGACAACGCCTCCCGCGGACGACATCCTGCGCGAGAAGAATGTGTTCATCATGCCGGATATTCTCGCGAATGCCGGCGGCGTGACCGTCAGCTATTTCGAATGGGTGCAGGACCGGCAAGGCTTCTTCTGGCGCGAAAGCGAAGTGAACGAGCGGCTGAAGGACGTGATGGAGCGCAGCTTCGATGAAATCGTGCGCTACGCCGAATCGCACGGCGTCAATAATCGCATCGCCGCGTACATGGTGGCCATCGATCGCGTAGCCTTCGCGCTGAAGCTGCGCGGGCTGTACGCCTAGCCGCAGATTTGGTACCGCCGGCGTCCCTGCCGGCTCTTTTTCCGTCTCCAAACGGACGATTTCTGTCAGCTCACTTGGCAGATTATTTTGAGCCCCTGCCCTAGATTCCCGCGAGCCGTACCGATACAGTGAGATCGGAAAATGAAGCTTGAATTCCTTGCGACGGGCGCGCGAACGTGCCCATTGATTCGGCTTCACTCATTCAGCCGGGCAGAGGCTCAGAGCCTGCGGGAGCTCGTGAAATCCCTCTCGAATGCTTCTTGCGAGAGCATAGCTCTTCATAAAGAACCCTGGATCGAATCAGTCCAAGGTTGTCGCCTCACTCTGAGGCTAGGAGATCGAGATGAGGGCGTCCGCCAGTCTGGGCCCTCAACTTTCGAATGTGTCCTGAATTCGAGCGGTTGGTGCAACATAGAGGGACTGCTCGATCCCTTTTGCGAATCTGAACCGGCAGGCTTTCAGTGGCTCACCAACACGGGCGAAGTCTCGCTTCTCTTGTCTCATGATGGACGGTGGTGACAGACTGCTTCCCTGATCTCTGAACGCGGCCATTACCCAACCGAGGCGCCGGATGGCGCTTACTCTCTGGCGGCGTGGGCAAAACCTGCCGGCACAGACGCCGGCGTTATTCTACTTTCCGCGGCTACTCGACTTGGCGGTGGTGTATGATGTCGCTCCATTCATGATTTCTGGCGAGCGGAAATTGACAAACTTCGAGGCCCATGCTTTCTGAATCGCTCACTCCCGGCGCTGTGAAGACGGAAGACGAGCACCGCCGCGACGTCTGCACGGCGGGCCGCTGGATTCGCGAGCGCGGCTACGTGCCCTCGACCGACGGCAACATCTCCGTGCGCCTCGATTCGCGCCGCATTCTCACCTCGCCCACGGGCATCAGCAAAGGAATGATGGAGCCCGACGACCTCGTGATCACCGATCTCGAGGGCAAAAAGATCAGCGGGCGGCGCAGTCCCTCGTCGGAATTACCGATGCATTTGCTGATTTACCGGCGGCGGCCGGATGTGTTCGCGGTGTGCCACGCGCATCCGCCAGTGGCGACGGGCTACGCGGCGGCGGGCGTGGCGCTCGATCGCGCGCTACTGAGCGAGTGCGTGATTGCACTAGGATCGATTCCCGTGGCGCGCTACGGAACGCCAGGAACTCCCGAGCTGACCGACGCGATCGAGCCACTGATCCAGCGTCATGACGCGATTCTGCTGGCGAATCACGGCGTGGTCACTTACGGGCAGGACTTGCTGACGGCGTTTTTCCGCATGGAGACGACCGAGCACTTTGCGCGCGTTTCGCTCGTCACCGTGCTGCTCGGCAAACAAGTCTTGCTTTCCGCCGAAGATGTGGAAAAATTGCTCGCGGCGCGGGCGCGCTATGGGATTCAAGGCGCGCCGGCCGGCACCAGCCGCCCCGTCACCGCAGAGGCAGACGAGGCGGCTGTGACGGATCGCATCACGCTGAGCCGGCGGGAACTGGAAGCGCTGGTGGAAGACGCGGTGCGCAAAGACCGCATCCGGCGGTGAATTTTTCGAGGCGTCTCTGCGGAGGATGAAGAATGGGTGAAGCACTCGGAATGATCGAGACACGCGGCCTCGTGGCGATGATCGAAGCGTCGGACGCCATGGTCAAGGCGGCGAAGGTCACGCTCGTCGGATGGGAAAAGATCGGCTCGGGCTACGTGACGGCGATGGTGCGCGGCGACGTGGCGGCGGTGAAAGCCGCGACGGATGCCGGCGCGGCAGCAGCGCGGCGCGTGGGCGAGTTGATCGCCGTGCACGTGATTCCGCGGCCGCACCAATCGCTCGAAGATGCCCTGCCCATCGGCAAGAGCGCGATGGCAGCGGCGAAGTAACGAGTCGATTAGCAGTCCGGGCGGCGCCGCGCGCGAGGTACGAAATCCGGCGGCGGAGTTTCTTCGTTTTGCAGTAAAGGCAAATCCTCACACAAGATGATTCTTGCCCGCATCGTCGGCACTGTAGTTTCCACTCGCAAAGATCCTCGCCTCGACGGAAAAAAGCTCCTCATCGTGAAACCGATCTCGCCCGAAGGCCGCGACGAGTCCGGCTACCTCATCGCCGTGGATGCCGTAGGCGCGGGCTACCGCGAGACCGTGCTGGTCGTCTCCGGCAGCTCCGCGCGTATGGCCGCGGAATGCAAGGACCGCCCGGTGGACGCGGCTATCATTGGCATCGTGGACACAGTGAAGCTGGACGAGGCGCACGAAGCGGAACTCGCCGCCGCGAGAAATAAGTAGCGTGATCCTTGGTCGAGTCATCGGAAATGTCGTCTCTTCAGCAAAAGACCCGTCGCTAATTGGCCTCAAGCTGCTAATCGTGCAGCCGATCGGGCGCGATGGGCGCGCGAAGGGGCGCCCGGTGGTGGCGCTGGACTCTGTGGGCGCGGGCGCGGGCGAAATGGTTTATTGGTGCCGCGGGAAAGAGGCTAGCTTTCCGTTTCTTCCTGCCGAAGTGCCGACCGAGGCGACAATTGTGGGCATCGTGGATGAAGTGAATCTCGCGGACGCGGCGAAACTTGCGAAGGAGTAGCAGCCGGTGCTGATCGGGCGCGTGATTGGCGACGTGGTGGCGACGCAGAAGGCGGCGTCGCACGTAGGGCGCAAAATCCTCGTCGTGCAGCCGCTGAATCTCGACGGCTCGGATCGCGGTGAACCGGTGCTCGCGCTCGACGCCGTGGACGCGGGCGAGGGTGATCGCGTGCTGCTCTCGACTGAAGGCTATTCGGCAATGACTGCTGTTGGCCGGCCCAACTCGCCCATCGATTCCGCGGTGGTCGGCGTCATCGACGTGATCGAGTTGAACGAAGACACACCCTAAGCAACTACAACTCAGAAACTTGAATCAGAAAAAAGCAGCGAGCGGCATGGGATGTGCCGCTCGCTGTCGTCCTGTGGGTGCTTCAGGTTACTCCTGGACGAGGGCTGTGCGTGTCTTTCCGCTGAAGCGGATTTCCTTTACGGTTCCGCTCTCGATAACCAGCGCGCTGGCATCCGCTTTCTGTTTCGCGTCCTGCCACTGAACGGAAACTTCCGCGACTACTTTTCCGTCGGACACGACCTGAACTTTCGTATCGTCGGCGACGAACCAATAACTCCCGGCCTTCAATTGCTTTCCGCCGAGCGTCACCGCGTTGACGATGGAGATCTGGGCTTTCATGGTGGATTTCAGTTCCCGGGCCCCTGCAGTCACGGCAAGGGCTGGAAGGAGCATCGCCACAATTACTGCCACCGCGGCGATTTGCGCAATATGACGATGTGACATCTTTGTTTCTCCTTTGTTTTAGCCCCAGTCCCCCAGTTAGACGGTTGAGTGGACGCCAGGAAAGCAAACGATATTTTTCTGGCGCAAATTTTTTATCCGTTGATGAAACCGTAATTCCCGAATCCGAACACACCCGTTCCGCAAGCGGACAATCGTGAAATCGCCCCAGATCCACGAAGTGGTGCGTCACATGGGATTACGCGGAAGGCGGCGAAAATGTTTCGTTAAAATTGTGTGAGAGTGCTGCGCCAATTTGAGACGCCGCGCGCTGATTTGACACGTCTACAACGCTAATCAATAATCGCTGCTACATGATTGGACAGCTTCGCGGAAAACTGACTGAACGCCGGCCGAACCAGGTGCTGGTGGACGTCGGCGGCGTGGGGTATTTGGTGCAGATTCCGCTCTCCACGTTTTCGGTCCTCGGCGCAGTGAATTCCGACGTGACGCTGATGATTTATACGCACGTGCGCGAGGATCAATTGTGCCTCTACGGATTTCTGACCGCGCGCGAAAAGCAAACGTTTGAATTGCTGATTTCCGTGAGCGGCGTGGGGCCTTCGCTAGCGCTGAAAATACTCTCCGGAATGCGAATCAGCGAACTTTTGCCGGCAATTCGCAGCAGCGATCTGGCACTGCTCGAACGAATCCCGGGAATTGGGCGGAAGACCGCGGAGCGAATTGTGGTCGAGTTGCGGGAGAAAGCCGCGGCGCTCGAGCCTGCTGAGTCGGGGAAGCCGGCGGCGCGCTCGCCGCTGGAATCGGATGTGGCGTCGGCGCTGCTGAATCTGGGCTACGAGGCGCGGACTGTGGAGCGCACCCTAGAGCAGATTCGCAAGAATGGCGCGGCGGAGAATGATTTCAACGCGCTGCTGCGTGCGGCACTGCACCAGCTCGGCGGCGCGAAGATGCAGCGGAGCGCCCACGCAGGCCACGGCGAGTGACCTAATGAAATTTCGCGGAGGCGCCTGTGATACAGCTCGTCTGGGAATTCGTAGCGCGCGAAGACAAAATTGCGGAATTCGAACGTCACTATTCAACCGGTGGAACTTGGGAGCAGCTCTTCCGGCGGAGCGCAGGGTTTTTAGGCACGGCGCTGCTCCGCGATACGAAGGAACGCTACCGCTATCTGACGGTGGATTCGTGGGACAGCCTGGAGGCGCATCGCGCCATGCGGGAGCGGTTCGCTCGCGAGCACGAAGAGCTGGACCACCTGTGCGAAGAATTCACGGAACGCGAAACAAATCTCGGCGCTTTCGAGGTAAAGTGAACAGCACATGGAACTGAGCGACACCCGGCACCGGCTGGTATCGGGGCGCGCGTTTGAAGAAGACGCGCGCATCGAAGCCAGCGTGCGCCCTAAGAAGCTCGACGATTACATCGGGCAGACGCGCGTGAAGGAAAATCTGTCGATCGCGGTCGAGGCCGCGCGCACGCGCAAAGAGGCGCTCGATCACGTGCTGTTGTATGGCCCGCCTGGACTCGGCAAGACCACGCTGGCGCAGATTCTGGCGAATGAGATGGGCGTGGCGATTAAAGTCAGTTCAGGACCGCTGCTCGAGAAGAAAGGCGATTTGACTGCGGTGCTGACATCGCTCGAGAAGAGCGATTTCTTTTTCCTCGATGAGATTCACCGGCTGCAACCGGCGCTTGAAGAAATTCTCTATCCCGCAATGGAGGATTTCCGCATCGACCTGGTGATCGGCCAGGGGCCCGGCGCGCGGATTCATCCCTATCAGCTCAATCGCTTCACGCTGGTGGGCGCGACGACGCGCGCGGGCTTGCTGATGGCGCCGCTGCGCTCGCGCTTCGGTATCGTTCATCGGCTGGATTTCTACACGCCGGAGGATCTGTTCCTGATCGTGAAGCGCTCGGCGAAAATCCTCGGGATTCAGACCGACGACGCCGGCGCCGAAGAAATTGCGCGGCGCAGCCGCGGCACGCCGCGCGTCGCGAACCGCCTACTGCGCCGAGTGCGGGATTTTGCCGAAGTGCGCGCGGCCGGACATATCGACCGCGGAGTGGCGCAAGAGGCGCTGGCCATGCTCGGCGTGGACGAGCACGGGCTTGATGAAGTTGACCGCAACCTGCTGCTCACCATTATTCAGAAATATTCGGGCGGGCCGGTGGGGCTGAACACGATTGCGGCATCGCTGAGCGAAGAAGAAGATGCCATCGAGGAAATTTACGAGCCGTATTTGATGCAGCTAGGCCTGCTCGATCGCACGCAGCGCGGCCGCGTGGCCACGGCGCTGGCGTACAAACATTTCGGCATGGATGAGCCCCGCCGCCAGGCGGCCATGTTTTAGCGGCGCTACGGAGCGAGAAATTCTTGAATTGCTTCGCGCACCTCTCGCGCGCGAATGAACGCCGCGAAATGACTGCCTTGTTCCAGCGTAATTAAACGCGCGCCGGAGATTTTGCTCGCCGCAAATTCGGCGTGAGCGAAGGGCACTACTGCATCGGCGTTGCCGTGGATGATTAACGTCGGCTGGTGAATGCGCTCGAGAGGATACGCATCGAGCGTCGAAAGATAACCGCCATCATTCATCACGCCTTCGAAGCGCGGCTTCACGGGCACCGAGGTGGCCATCAGCCGCAATCCATCGCGGCGGCAAAAGCCGGGCGTGCGCGAAGACCGTTCGAACCGGCTGAACGCAAATCGCGAGACTGGCGCCGAAAACCGGCTATAGAGCAGCGAGACGATCCAGTTCACCGTATTCGAAGTGACGACGTGCGGCCATTGCGACGCAAGCACCGCACGCCGCGGAAGCGTCAGCCGCTGCGTCACGGCGCAGACCAGCACGATGGCTGTGCAGCGCTGCGGATGACGCAACGCAAATTGCAGCGCGGGCGGGCCGCCGCCGGAAATGCCGATGATGGGAACGCGATCGATGGCCAGAGAATCGAGAAGCGCGGCGAAAGCGTCGGCCTGCTGTTCCGGTTTCGCTCCGGCCGCGAGCGGCGTCCGCAAATAGCCCGGTCGGGAAACGGCTATGGGCCGGAATTGCTGCGGCAGAATTAATTCGGCCGCGGCCATTCCTTGATCGAAGCCTCCAAGGGTACCGTGCGAGATCAGCACGGGAGATCCGGCCGACGTCGTCGCGTATTCGATTTCTCCGCTGCGGGTCTTCGCGATGCGGCTCGCCGCGCGCAATCCGGCGAGCGTGCGTGCGTTCCACCGCGCACCGAGATGGCGCAACCACAGCACGGCCAAGACTACAGCGCCGCACGCAACGGCAATCCAAGCAGCTAGATTCAAGCGCGTCGCCCCTGAACGCTATTCGCCAGCTCCGAACTCCTACGGTATCATCGCTCCGCCACGGCGCGGCATCCAGCGCACACCAAATTTACCTCATGAAGAAAGCCTACCTCTCGCTCGGCTCGAATCTCGGCGATCGCGAAAATAATCTCACGCGCGCGATAGAAGAGCTGGAAGAGCGCGAGGTGAAAATTCTGCGGCGTTCGGCCCTGTACGAGACGGAGCCGGTGGAGATTCGCGAGCAGGGCTGGTTCCTGAATTGCGCACTCGAAGCGGAAACCGAGGTGATGCCGCGGCAATTGATGAACGTGCTGCTCGATATCGAACGCGAGCTTGGGCGCCGTCGGCGAATCAGATACGGGCCGCGCGTGATTGATCTCGATATCCTCTTGCTCGGCTCGAGCATCGTGAAGATGCCAGAACTCGTGATCCCTCATCCGCGAATGACGGAGCGCCGCTTCGTGCTCGTCCCGCTCGCGGAAATTGCCCCACAGGCACAGCATCCCGCGCTGCACCGGACCATCGCCGAACTTCTCGCGGAATGTCCCGATCAAAGCGAAGTGCGCCGGTGGGTTCCGCCGGGTGCGTGATTCTCGGCAAAACCCACGGCGCGGTGCGCGCGAGGGACTACGTCGCACCAAACAACAGCGGGAACGATCAACCGTTGCGCAGCACTTTCATCCAATGCAGCGTCAGCGTTGAAGGCGCGAGAGCTTCCAGTTCGATTTCAGCGTAGTGCCCCTGCGCGACTTCGCGCCAGGTATAAACGCCGGGCTCGGAATCCTCGCGCACGTGGCCCTTCAAGCGATCGAGAAATGATCGCGCGTCCTCCAGCGATGCTTTCTCGACCGTTGCCGGCCGCGCCAGCGCTTCGACCACATAGCTGCGCAACAATTTTGGCCAATACGCCTGAAAGAGCGACTGCGAAGCGAAGATGTCGCTCCAGGCGACTTCCCCGCCATAGGCGACCACAACGCCGACCACCGACTCGCCTTTCAATCCAGCCGTGGCGCTCGCAAATTTTCGCTCCAGCTCATCGGCAAAGGTATCCACGTCGCGCCCGATTTGTTGCGACTGATAAATCTTGCGATATGACTGGCTGGGCGCCTCCCGCGAAATCACGCCGCCGACAGCGTTGGCAGAAATGCGCGGTGCCGGCGCCGCCTCGACTTGAACTGTCGTTGTGGAGCTACCCACGCCGGCAGCGCCGCCTGCTGCCGGGGGCGCTGTACGCGAAGCCTGATTCGACGTAGAGCCAGAACGCACCGCAGCCCAGACTTTGGTTTGATCCGCGTCCACCGCCGCCTTCTCGCGAACGCTCGGATGCACCATCGTATTCGCCGCTGCAAATTTCGCCGAACCGCCAGTCCATCGACCCTGCTCGACGCAGAAGACGTCAAGCGGCAAAGGCGCTCCGCCAACGGGGACGATGCGATCCTTTCCCACAATACGATCCTGCTTCCCACCGGAGACAATCTCGCCTGCAAGCAAAATCACCGGCTTCTTACCGCGATTGATCAGCACGAGCCGGTTGACTTCAGCGCTGCCTCCCTGCTGCGGCGCAGGAAGCGCTTCGCCGTCGCGCGAGCGGCGCAAGTAATCGCTGCTGCCGTGCTCGGTCACCAGCACATCGCCCGAAGCCAATCCTTCATCGAGCGTCTCGAATGGTCCCGTATCCGCATCCGACTTCGAAAGCACGGGAAACACTGTCAAATTTTCATAACGCACCGGCTCGCCAAGACTCCAGCCGCCGGGCGCTCCGCTTTTGCCCGCAGCTCCATTCTCGCCCGCAGCATCCCCGCCCGAAATCGCCGGCGTCACGGATGCATAGAGCAGCGACATGGCCCCAAGCGCCGCGACCGCCCAATCAAATCTCTTCCCGAATAGCATGTTCGTCCTCCCTCGCGTCGGTCGCTGAGAGCTGGGCCGACCGCCTTCGCTACGGAGAACGCGCAGCCACGAATTTCTTGCAGCACTTCAAGCGTGCCGGGCGCCTGTTCGGGTTCGGTTACCGCCTGTTCAGGCAAAAGCACTCCCGTTCAACGCATCAATTGGTGTAGATTGGTAGTTCCGTTCTCGCCCGGGGAAGTCTGCCTGGGAGGGTCGCGAGGGCTCTTTCCGTGAATCCAACGAAGCCAGCAGCCGCCACGGCGCCGGAAGAAACTCCCACGGGCGTTCGGGATTCCCTCAGCATCACCGACAACCGCACCGGCCGGAAATACGAACTCCCCATCAAGAACGACACCATTCGCGCCATGGACCTTCGCCAGATCAAGGTGAAGGACAGCGATTTCGGGATGATCAGCTACGATCCCGCGTTCACCAACACGGCCTCCTGCATCAGCCGCATCACCTACATTGATGGCGACAAGGGCATACTCGAATATCGCGGCTATCCCATCGAAGAGCTGGCGGAGAAGAGCACCTATCTCGAGACGTCCTATCTGATTCTCTACGGCGAGTTACCCACGCGCGCGCAACTCGAGGATTGGACCTACCACGTCACGCATCACACCTTCATCCACGAGAGCATCAAGAAATTCCTCGACGGCTTCCACTACGACGCACATCCCATGGGGATGTTGATCTCGACCGTCGCGGCACTCTCGACTTTCTATCCGGACGCGAAAGACATCTTCAATCCCGATTCACGCCGGAAACAAACCTATCGTCTGATCGGCAAGATGCCCACGCTCTCAGCTTTCGCCTACCGCCATAGCCTGGGCATGCCGTACGCATATCCCGACAACGAACTGAGCTACGCCGCCAATTTCCTGAACATGCTTTTCCGCACCACGGAATTGAAATACCACGCCAACCCGACGCTGGAACGCGCGCTCGACATTCTTTTCATTCTCCATGCCGAGCACGAGCAGAATTGCTCGTCCACCGCGATGCGCGGCGTGGGCAGCTCGCACGTCGATCCCTATTCCGCCATCGCCGCGGCCACCGCCGCGCTCTATGGCCCGCTGCACGGCGGCGCGAACGAAGCCGTCCTGCGCATGCTCGTTGATATTGGCTCCGTGGATAAAGTGCCGGCCTACGTCAAAAGTGTGAAAGCGGGCGAGCGCAAACTGATGGGCTTCGGCCACCGCGTTTACAAGAATTACGACCCGCGCGCGCGCATCGTCAAGCACATCGCCTACGAAGTCTTCGACGTCATGGGCCGCAATCCCATGATCGATATCGCTCTCGAAGTCGAGCGCATCGCCCTCGATGATGATTACTTCATCTCCCGCCGCCTCTATCCCAACGTGGATTTCTACACCGGCCTGATCTACCAATCCATGGGCTTCCCGGTGACCATGTTCCCGGTGCTTTTCGCCATTCCGCGCACCGCCGGCTGGATTGCGCAATGGGAAGAGATGCTTCTCGATGCTGAGCAAAAGATTTCCCGCCCGCGCCAGGTCTATCTTGGCGCCAGCAAGCGCGGCTACATTCCCATCGAGAAACGCGCCTGATTCGCGAATTGCATCTCCAGCTCCGCAGTCCCGTAAGTGCCTTTCCATCTAGTTCGTTGCGCGGCGTTATGGGTTTACCAGGACTCGCCCGGCAAGCTCGCCGCTCAAATCGGTTGCAAGTCGCCGAAAACTCTGGCAAAACAGCCTGCACCCCCGGGCGGAGGCCCTAAAAATGCAGATTGCTACGCGGCGGCAAGGTGATATCTCGATCGTGGATGTCACCGGGGATATTACGCTCTATCATTCACCGGACCTCCGCAAGACGCTGCTGGACTTGATCAAGACGCAGCGCATTCCGTACGTGATCGTGAATCTCACGGCGGTGAAGTATATCGACAGCGCCGGCGTCGCATCCTTGATCGAGGGTTTGAAAGCGGCGCGGGACATGAAAAGCCGCTTCTCGCTTTTCGGCCTGAGCCGGGTGGCGCGTGAAGTTCTCGAACTGACGCGCCTGCTGAAAGTTTTCGAAGTGTACGAGAGCGAATCGCAGGCAATCGAGAGCACGCCGCCGGCGAATCCCTGAAAGATGGGAGAGGCCGGAATCGGCCGGAAACCTCCACAGCGATGGCGATTACTGACACTGTTGGGCGCGGCACAATTGACACCCTCGCGTACGTCGGGCAACTGACGCGCCTGATCGCTCGCGCCACGGTCGCCGTCTTCACCGGAACCCAGGGCCAGGGCGCACGCTATCGCCGCGCTCTGCACCAGGCGATGGCCGTGGGCATCGAAGCTCTCCCGATCATTTCGCTGATCACCTTTTTCGTTGGCATAATTCTCGCACTGCAATCCGCGCACGAGCTCAAGCGATTTGGCGCCATGGAATTTGTGCCCAACGCCGTCGCGCTCTCTCTCACCCGCGAACTGGGTCCCTTGATGACCGCCATCATCGTGATCGGCCGCTCGGGCTCAGCCTTCGCCGCGGAAATCGGAACCATGAAAGTGAGCGAGGAGATTGACGCCTTGGAAACCATGGCGCTCGATCCCGTTCGCTTCCTGGTCGCTCCCAAGCTCGTAGCCATGCTCATCATGATGCCCTGCCTCACCATGTGGTCGGATTTCACGGGCATCATAGGCGGAGCCACGTTCGGCATCCTCGGCGCCGGATTCACGTTCGGGTCGTACTTCCGCGCCACGCTCGACGCGCTCTTGAAAGAGGACATCGTCACCGGCTTGATCAAGGCCTTCATGTTCGGCCTGGTGATCACGGCAGTGGGCTGCCAGGAGGGTTTCCTCACCGGCCTGGGCTCCGAGCAAGTGGGCCGTTCCACGACTACGGCCGTGGTCAAGTCCATTTTTCTGGTTATCGTGGTTGACTTAGCGTTTACGGCGCTGTTTTATTTCACCTCGCCGTCTTAAATTTGCCGGTATCATTTTTGGGACCGAGCCATGACGCCCAGCTCAGAAGCTCCGACTCAAGCCCGCGGCTCTGCGATATCCGTCCGCAACTTGCGCGTAGCCTATGGCGAGCGCGAAATTCTGCACGGCATCAGCTTCGACGTGTGTGCCGGGGAAACCCTGGTCATCCTCGGCGGTTCGGGCTCGGGCAAGAGCACGCTGCTGCGCACGCTCGTCGGCCTCGAGCGCCCCACCAGCGGCGAAATCTGGCTCGGCGGCAAGAACATGGCCACCATCACGCCGAAGGAACTCAACGACCTGCGCAAGACCATCGGCATGTCCTTTCAGGGCTCTGCGCTGTTCGGCTCGATGACCGTTGGCGAAAATGTTTCGCTGCCCCTCCGCGAGCACAGCCCTCTCGATGCCTCCACCATCGAAATCATGGTGCGCCTGAAGCTCGATCAAGTAGGCCTGGCCGGCTACGAGAACTACATGCCGGCGCAATTGAGCGGCGGAATGAAAAAGCGCGCCGCCGTCGCCCGCGCCATGTCCATGGATCCGCAAATTCTCTTTTTTGACGAGCCGTCGGCCGGACTTGATCCCATCATCGCCGCGGGAATTGACGAGCTCATTTTGAAGCTGAAAAAAGCGTTCGGAATGACTTGCGTCGTGGTCACCCACGAACTGCCCAGCGCCTTCCTGATTGGCGACCGCATGATTTTGCTCGACCGTGGCGTGATCGTCGCCAATGGCACGAAAGAAGAGATCCAGTCGAGCACGCAGCCGCGCGTTCGCCAGTTTCTCGATCGCATTGCCGAGCCGGAACTCGAGGACGAATTGAGCTATCTGCAAATGCTCATCGGCGATGAATCGGTGGTCAGGAAATAGCGTGGAATCGGAAACAAGGACGAAGCGGACGGACGTGATATACTCCCGCCTCTCTATGGCGATTTGAAGGCGGATAGCAGCGAATTCTAAAGGCTGAGGTCAAGGCAGGGATGGACTCCAAGCGCGAACAGGCATTCGTCGGAACCTTCGTCATCGTGGCGATCGCGATCCTGCTGTTCACGCTCTTCTACATCTCCGGAACGTTCCGCAGCAGCGGAAATCTCTACCGCGCCTATTTCAAGAATGCCGGCGGGCTCCAAGAAGGGGCGCAGGTGCGTTACGCCGGCGGTCCTCCGATTGGCCGCATCACCAGCGTTGTGCCCGACCCCACAAATCCGGCGCAGATGAAAGTCGAATTCCGCGTCGAACCGAACGTGCCGGTTAAGACGGACAGCACGGTGAAAATTTCCAGCCTGAGCGCGCTCGGCGAGAATTTTCTCGGGATTGTGCCGGGCTCCCCCACCGCGCCCATGGCGCCGAACGGCACTACTCTTCAGACCGGCCCCTACACCAGCCTGGACGATCTCGAGGCCACCATCGGCGACCTCGGCCCGAAAGCCACGGATCTGATACAGAATCTGAACGGCCGCGTTACCGCGCTTCAGATCACCATCGATCGCGTCAATGATCTGCTCAATGATGAGAACCGTAAAAACATTGCCGGCGTCATGCGTCAGGCCAATCACATGCTGGAGGAAGATCGTCAGCCGCTAAACTCCACTCTGAATCACATGAACGATGTGACCGCGAAGCTTTCTCCAATGTTGGATGATTTCAAGAAAACCATGGCCAAGGCCGACGATGCCATCGCCGACGCGGACAAAATGATCAAGGATAATAGCCAGCCGCTTCACGATACGCTGATGAAGGCGCATGAAGCCTTGACCTCGATGGCTTCCCTCACCGATCAACTTGACCGCACTCTTAACGTCAATAGTGGAAATCTCGACGAGATCATCGAGAATTTCCGTCAAGTTAGCGAGAACATGAAGGAATTCACGGAGACAATCAAGACGCGGCCCTATACTCTGATTCGCAGCTCAGAGCCGAAGCCGCGTAAGCCAGGCGAGGCACCGCCGCCATGAGATTTTTTGCTCCTTGCTCTAAACCCGACGCGCGTCCCCGCGCCTCCGCATCTTCTGTGAGCAGCGCAGCGCTGGCTCTCGCCTTCTGCGTGCTGCTCGCGAACTGTGGCTCGGCGAGGCCCGTGAGCTACTACAGGCTCGAGGCTATGCCTGTGTCTGCTCCGCAATCGTCTACCGTTTATCCCGTCACTATCGTTGTGGGACACATCACCGCGCCTCTTCTCTATCGCGACGATCGCATTGTTTACAGCAACGGCCAAGTCGAGCTTGGCGCCGACTACTTCCATCGCTGGGCCGAAGCCCCCACGGAAATGCTCGAGTCCATGCTGCTTCAGGACCTGCGCGCCTCGGGCCAGTTTCGCGCCGTGCAACGCCTCGGCAGCAACGCCAAGGGCGACTACGTGCTTCGCGGCCACCTTTCGGCCTTTAACGAAGTTGATACCGGAGGCGCCGCGGCGCAGTTTGCGATTGAGTTCGAGTTGTTCCAACCGAAGACCGGCTCGGTTGTCTGGACATTTCCCTACTCGCACGATGAGCCCGCCAATGGCAAGAATATGTCCGACGTAGTGCTGGCGCTGCAGTCCAATGTCCGTTCCGGTTTGCAACAGGCCACCAGCTCGCTCACGCAATATTTCGCAAGCCATCCGGCACAATAACTGCTCTTAGTTTTCTCGAAGCATCGCAATCGAACGCTTCCGCACTCTCCATAGCACCACTTCTCTCAAGTCGCCGGTCTTTCTGCCGATATTCCTCCCGCATGGCCTGTTCCGTCGTCAGGCAAACGCGCAAGTGTATTTGAACGAGTGCGTCTCACCGCTTCGCATCGCTTCACGCGCGCGGTCTAGATTCGGGGGAATTCGGGTGCAATTCCTGAAATGGCTTTTTTCTTCCGGCGATTTCATGCCCCACGGCTATTGCTACCAGTGGAACGCCGGACTCGTCTGGCTTCATCTGGTCTCCGACGCATTCATTTTTGTCGCTTACATGACCATTCCCGTCACCCTGCTGCGCGTGGTGCGGCGCCGCAACGACTTGCCTTTCAGTTGGGCGTTTGTCTGTGTCGGCGTTTTCATCGTGGCTTGCGGCTTCAGCCACGCTATGGAAGTTTGGAATCTCTGGCACGCCGCCTACTGGCTCGCCGGCGTCATCAAGGCCGTCACCGCCGCGGCCTCGATTGGAACCGCAATCCTCTTGGTCCGGCTGGCTCCGGTCGCTATCGCGCTGCCGAGCTTCTCTGATCTGCGGCAAGCCAATGAAGCGATGTCGCGTCAAGCCGCCGAGATTTCCACCCAGGAAGCCAAGTTCCGGGGTTTCCTTGAGTCCGCGCCCGATGCCATGGTTATCGCCGACGCGAAAGGCCGCATTCTCATTGTCAATGCGGAAACCGAAAAGCTCTTCCGCTACCACCGCGAAGAATTAATCGGGCAAGCCGTCGAAATCCTGGTGCCTCAACGCTTCCGCAACGTTCACCCTTCTCACCGCGCCGATTATTCGGTTCATCCACGCGCGCGCTCCATGGGCGCAGGACTCGAGCTTTACGGCTTGCGCCGGGACGGCACTGAATTCCCGGTAGAAATCAGTTTGAGCCCTATTGAAACTCCGGAAGGAATTCTCGTAGCCAGCGCCACTCGCGACGTCACCGATCAGAAGAAGACGCAACAACTGCTCCGCAGCGCCAATGTTGAATTAGAAACGCGCGTGGCCGAGCGGACCGCGAATCTCGTGACCGCGAAGCAGGAACTCGAAAAAGTGGTCGCACAGCAAGAGCGCGCCGAAGAGGAAGTCCGCCGGCTCAATCAGGATCTCGAGAACAGGGTTCGTCTCCGGACCTCCGAGTTGCAGTCCGCCATTCAAGAGCTCGCCCTCGAGATGGCCCAGCGCAACCGCGCCGAACGAGCTCTCAAAGAGCACGCCGCCAAGCTGCGCGATCAGGCCGCCCTTCTCGAACTCGCCGACGATGCCATTCTCGTTCGCGATATCGCCGGCCGCGTTACCTACTGGAATCATGGCGCCGAACAACTCTACGGCTGGTCCCGCGAGGAAGCCCACGGCCGCATCAAGAAAGATCTCCTCTCCACCAAGTACCCCAGGAGTCTCCACGATTTGGAAGCGGACTTATTGCGGGACGGCAAATGGGAAGGCGAACTCGTGCATCGTCAGAAGGACGGAAACTGGATCACCGTGGCCTCGCACTGGTCGCTGCAACGCGACGAACAAGGCGCGCCCGTGGCCATCCTCGAAATCAACAATGACATTACCGCGCGCAAAAAGGCCGAAGCGCTGGCCCACGAGACGGAAGAAAACGTCCGCCGCTTGAACCAAGATCTAATCTGGCGCACCGCCGAACTCGAAGCCTCCAATCGCGAGCTCGAGTCTTTCAGTTACTCGGTCTCCCACGACCTACGCGCTCCACTCCGCCATATCGACGGATTCGCGCGCATTCTCATCGAAGAACACGGTGAGCGTCTCGGTCCCGACGCCATGCGCTACGTCCAGAAAGTCGTCGACGGCGCGGCGCAGATGGGCCGCCTCGTCGAAGATCTCCTCGACCTCGCCCGCGTCGGCCGCATGGGTCCCAAACGCGAGAACGTGGATCTCAATGAACTTCTGCATCGCATCGCCGCCGACCTCTCCGCCGAACTCGATACCCGCAAGGTTTCCTGGCAAATCCAACTCTTGCCCATCACCAATTGTGACAGCGGCCTCATTCGCATTGTCTTCACGAATCTTCTGGCCAACGCCTTGAAGTTCACGCGTCACTGCGAAATCGCAACAGTTGAAGTCGCCTCTTGCGTAGCCGGCGAAGAGGAAGCCATCTTCGTCCGCGACAACGGCGTGGGCTTCGACCCCCAATATGCCGATAAGCTCTTCGGCGTCTTCCAACGCCTCCACCGCGCCGATGAATTCGAAGGCACCGGCATAGGCTTGGCCACCGTCCAGCGCATCATTCGCAATCACGGAGGCCGCATCTGGGCCGAATCGCAACCCGGCCAGGGCGCCACATTTTATTTCACTCTCGGATCCCCTCTTGCGCGCGTGCGAGTTGAGGATTCCCAATGCGAGGCAAGGAATGCCTGAGTCCAACGCCGTAGAAATCTTGCTCGTCGAAGACAATCCTCGCGATGCTGAGCTGACTCTGCATGTCCTGAATCGCAAGGACGCTGCCGGCTCCGTCCATACCGTCCGGGACGGCGAGGAAGCCCTCGACTTTCTCTTCTGCCGCGGCGCATACTCCGGCCGCTCCTTTGAATCGCCGCCGCGTCTCGTTCTACTCGATGTGAAACTCCCGAAAGTGAATGGGCTCGAGGTTCTTCAAAAAGTCAAAGAAGATCCGCGCACCCGCGCCATTCCCGTGGTCATTTTGACCTCGTCGCTGCTTATCAACATGGCGCAAATAGCTACATCCAAAAGCCTCTTGAGTTCACCGATTTCCGCGAGACCGCCAGGCACCTCGGGATTTACTGGCTGAGCGTTAACATGGCGCCGCCCACGCGCGCATTCTGTTTCGACTGAGGAGACAAATGTCTCAGACACTCCCGGACACGGTCGCCGCGCTACCCGCCTCAACGCCTATCCGGGTTCTCATCGTCGAGCACGATCAGGATGACATCGAATTATGGCTGCGCGAACTCAAGCGCGACGGCCTCGCCATCGAGCCGAAGTTCGCCGGCACGCGCGCTGAATTCGCGGCCGCAGCTCGCGTGGGCAGTTTCGACATCATCCTCGCCGACTATCGCCTTCCCAATTGGACGGGCATCGACGTCCTCAACCTCGCGCGCGAACTCGGCCTCGACATCCCCTTGATTCTCGTCACCGGCACTCTGGGCGAAGAATTGGCCGTCGAGTGCATCAAGCGCGGCATCAACGATTACGTCCTCAAGCACCAACTCGCCCGCCTCGGCCTCGCCATCCGCCGCACCCTCGAAGAAAAAACGCTGCGCGAAGGCCAGGCCCGCGCCCAGAAAGCTCTTTACGAAAGCGAAATTCACTATCGCTCACTCGTCGAAAATGCTCCCGAAGCAATCGTCGTTCTGGACACCGAGAAGCGCGCCTTCGTCGACGCCAATCACCGCGCCGAAGTTCTGTTCGGACTTTCCCGCGCAGAACTATTGCGGCACGAGCCTGGGGCGCTAAGCCCCGAAAAACAGCCGGACGGCCGTTCGTCCCTCGAAGCAGCACACACCTATACCGAACGCGCGAAACGCGGCGAAACGCTTCATTTCGAGTGGCTCCACAGAAATGCCCAAGGCGAAGACATCCCTTGCGAGGTTTTTCTCTCCTCAATCCCTCTCGGCTCAAGGCGCTTGGTCCGCGGCAGCATCATCGACATCACCGATCGCAAGCGCGCCGAAGCCGCTCTGCGCGACAGTGAAGCCCGCTACCGCAGCCTCTTCGAATCCGCGATGTACGGTGTCTATCGCACCACTCTCGAAGGCGAAATCCTCGACGTCAATCCCGCTCTCGTCGCCATGCTCGGTTTCGATTCTGTGGACGAAGTTCTCGCTATAGGCCAGACCGAGAAGTTTTATCGCGATCCCGTCGAGCGACATCGCCTGGCCGGCCAGCTCATGCGCGATGGCAAAGTCGACGCCATTGCCGATTGGGTCCGCAAGGACGGCCGCATCATCAAAGTCCGCATCGTCGCCCGCCGCGTTCACGAATCGCATTCCACCTATGAACGCAATCAAATCATCGTCGAAGACGTCACCGAACACCTCGCTCTCGAAAAGCAGCTCCGCCAGGCCCAGAAATTCGAAGCCTTCGGACAGCTCGCCGGCGGCATCGCTCACGACTTCAACAACATGATCGGCGCCATCCTCGGCTGGGCCGAGCTGGGTCTCGACGAGACGCCCGCCGAAGCCACACTCCACACCCGCTTCGAAAAAATCCGCCTGCAAGCCGATCGCGCCGCTTCGCTCACTCGCCAACTCCTCGCTTTCGCCCGCCGCCAGGCCCTCGAGCCGCGCCAAATGAATCTCAATCAGGCCGTCACCGAAACTCTCAGCCTTCTCGAAAAAGTCATCGGCAGCAACATTGAGATCAAACGCGCACTCGCCCCGGACCTCGCTATGGTCCGCGCCGACCCCGCTCAGATGGATCAAGTGCTCATGAATCTCTGTCTCAACGCGCGCGACGCCATGCCCGCCGGCGGCGAACTGCGCGTCGAAACGCGCAACGCAGAATTCGACGCCGCTTTTTGCCGCCAGAATCCGCACGTTCATCCCGGCCGCCAGGTCCTACTCTCAGTTACAGACAACGGCGAAGGAATGGACTCCGCCACTCTCGACCGCATCTTTGAGCCTTTCTTCACCACCAAAGGTCCGTCGAAAGGCACGGGACTCGGACTCGCCACCGTTTACGGCGTTACCAAGCAGCACGGCGGCGTGGTTTTCGTGGATAGCGAACTCGGAAAGGGCACCTGCTTCCGCGTTTACCTGCCCATCGCGGAAGGTGTTGCCGCGGCATCTAAGCAGCCCGAACCCGCCCCTCCCGTCTCTGGCGGCACCGAGACCATTCTCGTCGCCGAAGACCACGAAGGTCTCCGTCAACTGGCCATCGAAACTCTTTCCTCCCTGGGATACACCGTCCTGCCTGTCGCCGATGGAGAAGCCGCCGTCGAACTCTACGCCGAGCGCGGTCAAACGATCGATCTTGCCATTCTCGACGTCATGCTCCCGAAACTGACCGGCCCCGGCGCCCACGAACGTATGCGCGCTAAGAACGGCGGCCCGCCCGTCATTTTCGTCACCGGCTATACCGCCGATGTTGATTTCGAGCGGAAAATTCAAGCCGGCGCATTCAATGTGCTCCACAAGCCGTTTTCGCCACGCGAGCTGGCCCGCAAAGTCCGCGAAATGCTCGATCAATCCCGCGCGCAAATGAGCAGCCAACAATCGGGTTGACACTGACTCGCTACCATGCTATTCCCGCTCTATTACTGCCCCGGCCGCTCCGCCGGGGCCGGATCCCCGGGAGACAGAGACCCAGTTTCGAAAGGGATCCACCAGCAACACCCCACCCCGGGAGGTGGCTGCCTCACGGCACTCACCTCCCATTTTCTTTTCGACGCATTCCCCAATCCGTTGACCCGCAAGCCTCCGAAACGTTTCGGCAAAACCGCGCCAATCTGAATTCGCCCGAATTCTCTCGGAGCCCCGCACTTTAGTGGGCCTGCGAACCGTATTCGCCGCGAAGGAGGAAGCCCCCCGCTCTGACGCTGCGAGAAGCTGTGCATTCCGGAGGGAGTCCCGGCTTCGATGCCGCGAGAGTCTTTGCATTTCGGAGGGAGCCCCCACATTCATGTGGGGGAGGAGCGCTTTAGCGCTCCGAAAAAAGCATCGCCCCTGACGATGCGCTTTAGCGCTGGGCACTTCGGAGCGAACCCATCAACCACAGTCGATTGCGAACCGCCGACTCTCGAATTCCGTCGAGAAATTACAACTCACCCCACAACAAATCTCGCCTTGCGCCCTCATATGTAGCTCAGGTCTTCAGACCTGAGGCCTTTTGTCTTCTCCGGCCATGCGATGCCCTCGATCTCTTAATCCCCCGTCCTACTCACCCCACAACAAATCTCGTCTTCCAGCCTCGCCGGAGTATAATGCCCCGGAGTAGCCGAATCGCCGAAGGAGCCTCACTTGGGACTGCAGATTTCCAGCCGGCAGTCTGGGGATGTCACCGTCCTCGATCTCCAGGGACGCGCCACCATCGGCCGCAGCAACGACGAATTGAGCACGCAGTTGCGCTCGCTGATCGAAGGCGGCGCCCGCAAGATCATCGTCAATCTCTACGGCGTCTCGCAGATCGATAGCTCCGGCATCAGCACGATCGTCCGCAGCTTCGTCACTGTCCGCCGCCTCGGCGGCGCTCTCAAACTTTGCCACGCCACCGGCCACGTCCTCGAAGTCCTCGAGCTAACCCGCCTGATCCAAACCATCCCCAGCTTCCCCGACGAAGCCGCCGCCCTCGCCAGTTTCAAGTAGCGCCGGCGTCCCTGCCGGCATCTTGCGACTTCGCGCGCAACCAAGGGCAGAAATCGCCCGCGGAAGGTCGGTCGAATAAATCGGGTTTGCGCGCTTGAGCAGTCCGCGCGTTATCATTGCCACTGGTGGAATTCGTAGTCGCCAGATGCCGGCAGGGACGCCGGCGTTACTATTGCCCGTCGGTTCACGCGTGCAAAAATTTAGATGGGAGAAAAACGAACTAGGCGTTCTTCTTCAATTCGGCGAGCACTAGCTTCGCAACTTCCTTCAGTGTATCGAAAACTCCCTGCCCCGTAATCGCCACTGCCTCGAGCGTCGGCTCGCCTTTAAGCTGCAACTGTTTCTTCAAATCCGCCACGGGCATCACGTGCGGCAGATCGCGCTTGTTCAGCTGCAGCACGTACGGAATCGTCCCGAAATCCAGATTGTGATCCCGCAAGTGCTCGCGCAAGTTATCGAGCGTCTCCAGATTCGCATCCAGCCGCTCCTCCTGCGAATCCGCCACGAAAACCACGCCATCCGCGCTCTTCAAAATCAATCGCCGGCTGGCTTCATAAAAAACCTGCCCGGGCACGGTATAAAGATGAAAGCGCGTCTTGAATCCGCGCACCGTCCCCAAATCCAGCGGCAGAAAATCGAAAAACAGCGTCCGGTCCGTCTCCGTCGCCAGCGACACCATCTTGCCCTTCTGATTCGATCCCGTATGCTCGTAGATCCACTGCAGGTTGGCGGTCTTCCCGCCAAGGCCGGGGCCGTAGTAAACGAGCTTGCAATTGATTTCGCGTGCAGGAAAATTGATAAACGGCACGATTTCCTCAGAAATTCTCTGGCCCGCTACTTATAGCATACGCACGCGCGGCTGGCCAACGCGCGCCATCACCTTTGCTTCGGAATCGCCAACTTTTAGTGCTCGGCCGCGACCCCCATCGCAGCCGCATCGAGGCTCACGGCGTCTTCCCGTGGGAAAATGCCGCTCCGGCAACCATCATTCTTGCTGGGATATCCCCCACTGCTTACGGAGAGTCCTGAGCATCCGTAATTGTCGGCCAGGTTCGATGCGGCCGCACCGGCCGGCTGTCGCGGTACCACGGCGCCTTAAAACGCATCAGATTCGCAAAGCTCCGGCACGGGTTCGCAAATCCCATTACAAACAGAAAGAGTGGATTCGTCGTCTTGGCATCGGCGGCGCGGATGAGGTGAAGATCCACGAAATCCTCGCCCAGCGTCCAAACCCAGCCCCCCAGCGGCGTGACCACCAGCCCTACCGTCCCCGTCCCGTTCGTCTTTTTCCCCGCGTTCTTGTCGAAATAGATCGAGCGGCCCGTATTCCCGAACGACGCTTCGCTGATCGGCCCCAGCTTCCATTCCGTGCTGTAAATCGTAGACCACAGAAGCCCCCACAGCCGGCTGTGCCAATACTCCTTCGTGTTCTGCGCCTCGATGGACATTCCCCGCGGATAATTCTGAACAAAAATGTCCATGGCGATCGCGCCCATCATCGGATGCCCCACGTAATCATCCGAAATGGGATTGGCGTCGTTCCAGCGGCTGAATTTGAATCCATCCACCGAGTTGATCCAATCCTGAAACCAATGCCCGTGCGTCGTGGCGTCATACACATGCGTATTCGTCGCCAGATTCCAGCCCGTTTCGATCAGCAGGTATTGCGTCTGCTCGCGCAGCGCCGGCCACCAGTGAAACCGGCAGGCCTTGCTATCCAGTTTCCCCGAGGAGCACAACCCGGTAACTTCCCACGGCGGCACATCCGTGATCCTCGGCGGGCGCACTTCTCCTTTGCCCGCGCCGCCTTTCGCGTCGTGCGCATCGTAAGCGTCCGTGTCCGGCGCGACTATGTCGCCCGCGCTCGAATCAATATCGTTGGGGAGCAAGTGATAGCGGTCAGCCAGATGCAAAGTCATTCCCGGAGGATTTAGATTCAGAGGGCCGCTTGTCGCGCTGTATCCGTTGCTTTGCGCATTCGCCGGGTGGCAGAACGCCGCGCAGAGCGCACACACACCCAGCCCAAGTCCGAATTTCATCTTTCTTGCTCCGGTACTTTCGCCTCCGGCGGCCGAAGAAAGGCGGTGCTCTTCCGGGACGCAGCAAATTATACGCAAGCACAAGCCCTCATCCAACAATTCTCACGAATCAACGTGCCGTGAACGCAAAACCAGCGCGCCGCCTAATCTCGCGCCGTAGTCAGCCTCTTCATTCTGGAGCCAGCGGAGATAGCGTTGTCATCCTCGGGCCAACAGTCGCAGCGCTGTCATCCTGAGCGCAGCGAAGGATCTCAACATCCAATCCTTCCACCCACTTTCGCTCGGCGCACGCTTTCTCTCAGCCTCCCGTTTGACCGCTTCCCGCGCCAACCGATATAATGATCAATCCCGCCCAGCCCTAATTCGGCGCTGAGCGCTCGCCGACGGCCCGGTCAACTCCGGCCCCGCGCGAAAGCCCGCTCCAAGCGGCAGCAACCCTTCATAGGAATCAGGAGCCACGAATGGTAAAGGCCACACAACTGCGCCCCGGAATGGTCATCCGCCACGAAGGCGAGCTCTACACCGTCTTCAGCGTGGATCA
The DNA here is from genome assembly GCA_963812645.1 of uncultured Acidobacteriota bacterium. GTDB lineage: Bacteria > Acidobacteriota > Terriglobia > Acidiferrales > UBA7541 > Palsa-147. The sequence goes on along the minus strand of CAWEVU010000004.1, from coordinate 62,145 downwards.
CCGCACCCCCGGCAACAAGCGCGGCCAGATGCAAACCAAAATGCGCAATCTCCGCAGCGGCTCGATCATCGACTACCGCTTCCGCGCCGAAGAATTCGTCGAGCGCGCCGTCTTCGACGAAATCGAATACGAATTCCTCTATGGCGACGCTGAAGGCTTCCACTTCATGAATTCCCAAACCTACGAACAAATGACGCTGCAAAAAGAGCTGCTGGGCGATACCACGGATTACCTGATTCCCAATCTCCCGGTAAAACTGGAATTCTACGAGAACAAGCCCATCGGCGTGCTGCTGCCTGACACGGTCGATCTAACCGTGGTGGAAACCGAGCCGAGCATCCAAAAGGCCACAGCCAGCGCGGTCATGAAGCAAGCCAAGCTGGAAACCGGCCTGGTAGTAAACGTCCCTCCCTTCGTGAGCAACGGCGACAAAATCAAAGTAGACACCACCGAAGCCCGATACATCCAGCGGGTTCAGTAAAGGAGGGTCTTCAGCCCTCCCGCTTTTCGGCCCCGTCTTTCGGCCCCGCTTCCCGGCCTTACGTTCTCCGCGGTAATGTACAATCCTCCCCGGAGCCTCCAATTCCGCAAATGAACGAAGCCGCATCGCTCTATCTCGACCTGACAAAAAAAGCGCTAACCTTTTTGCTCTACGGCCAGGAACTCTACGCCCCGGCGGAAAGACCCAAGAACCGAGTCAAGCGCATCCTCTTCGATGCCATGCTCAAACGTGGCATGATCCCCATGCGCCGCGTAAAAGTCGATCGCGAACTCCGCCGTCAAGGCCTGGATTTCCCTCCGCAGGCCCTGACCATGATCGGCATGAAGCGCCTCGACAATCTTCAGGACTGCCTCGAGGATATTTTGCGCAGCGGCGTCCCCGGCAACATCATCGAAGCGGGAACGTGGCGCGGCGGCGCGGCAATTTTTCTTCGCGCGATTCTCAAAGCCTATGGAATTGCGGACCGCTCCGTCTGGGTAGCGGATTCCTTTGAAGGCCTCCCGTCCCCCGACGTCGGCAAAAATCCCGCCGATGCCGGCAGCTACAATTTCGAGAATCCATTTCTGGCCGTGCCTCTCGACACCGTCAAATTAAATTTCAGCCGCTTCGGCCTCCTCGACGATCAGGTTCGCTTCGTGAAGGGCTGGTTCAAGGACACTCTGCCGGGATTGGCGGGTGAAAAATGGTCGCTCATCCGCGTCGATGGCGACATGTACGAATCCACCATGGACGCGCTGAAAAATCTCTATCCCAATCTTTCTGCAGGAGGCTACGTCATTATCGACGACTATGGCCTAGCCAGCTGCCGCGAAGCGGTGAACGACTTTCGCGACGCAAACCAAATCTCGGAACCAATCCAAACCATCGACAGCACAGGAATCTACTGGCAACGCGAACGCTGAGCCATTCCTCCCGCCGTCGTAGGGGAGGGTCCTCAGCCCTTCCCTACAAAACCGGCCGCCAGATCTGAACCTAGATGTCCTGCCATTGAAATTCCCGCGCGCAACAGTTACTTTCGGAATGCCATCTCGGCCCCGGCCACACTTCGCGGCCGCATCAGGAGCATCCGCCATCGAAGCTCAGTTCACTTGCCCCAAATGCGGCAAAACTTTCGTGCGCACGGTGGACGGCCGCGCCGTCGATCCGCTGTGCACGAGTTGCCAAAGAGCAGCCGACTCGGAATATTCTGCGCGTCTCACCAAGTTCGGCCCGACGCCCATCGTCACGCTCTCGCTCGTCGCCGCCAACGTCGCCGTCTACGTCATCATGCTGATTGGCGGCGCATCCTGGATCGAGCCGAGCATCGCCGACCTTGTGCGCTTCGGCGCCGATTTCGGCCCGCTCACCTTCGGCGGCCAGTGGTGGCGCCTGTTCACCAACATGTTCGTGCATATCGGCATCATCCATCTGGCGCTCAACATGTGGTGCCTTTGGTATCTCGGCGGTCTCGCTGAGCGGGTCATGAGCCGCAAAGCATTCGTGTTCCTTTATCTCGCCTCCGGATTTGCCGGCAGCCTGGCCAGCGAGCTTTGGGATCCCGTGCGCATCAGCGCAGGCGCATCGGGCGCGGTGTTCGGGGCCGCAGGAGGCCTGGTCTCGTTCATCTATCTGAGGAAAGCGCCGATCGATATGCAATATGCGAAGCAGCGCCTCAAGGGCCTGGCAACTTTTATCGGCATCAATCTCTTCTATGGCCTGCGCGCGGGCGTTGATAACGCCGCGCATGTCGGCGGCGTCGTAGCAGGACTCGCCATTGGCGCGGCGCTTCCCTCCGTCGTTTCTGATTTGCTCGGCAGTTCATCCGTTGACGCGGCCACGGGTGCTGCGGTTCCCGCCGCGCCGCCTTTGGGAGCGCATGACGCCGCGAAAACGAAGTTCACAATCGTCGTGGCGTCAACGACCGCCTTGCTCGTCATCGCGGCCTTCGCCATCGCGCATCGCGCCATCCCCAAAATGCGCGCCGAACGCCTCGAGCTCATCGCCGGGTTTGAGAGCGGCACCGCCGATTTGATTCCGGTCCTCGAGAACAGAGTTCAGAAGAACCCGGAGGATTTTGCCGGGTTCGCGCTGCTCGCCGAAGAACATCTTTTTGCGGACGATGCCAAGGCCGCAATCTCCCCATTTCAAAAGGCGCTTTCGCTCAATCCGCGCAGCGCGAGCACGCACCACAATCTGGCCGTCGCGTATCTAGGCACCGGAGATTTCCAATCCGCGAAACAGGAACTCGCTAAAGCCGCGGGCCACGGGGATCCCGGCGCCGTAGAATTTATGCTCGGCATGGCCGAAGACGGCCTGGGCCATCCCGACATCGCCATCCAGCACTACCAAAAAGCTTTGGCTGTCCGGCCCGATTTGTACGAAGCCGAATTCTCGGAGGCTTTCGCGTATGTGCAATCGGGCCGCATCGAAGAGGCCCGCGCGCTCTATGCAAAAATCTGCGCTGAGCGCCCCGACGATACCCGCTCCGCAGCAGCCCTGACGGCGCTAAACTCTGGCCGAGTAAAAACCATCGCAGACTTTAATCCGCCGCAAATCGTGATTCCCTGCGACCGCCTGATGGATTTGCCGGTGACCTGGCCCTATCTGCCGTAGCTATTCGCCGCCGCGCATCAATCCTCCTTCCGCGTGACCCTATTTACTTCCAACGCAAACCGATTGCACCCAGGCACCCGCCGCGTGCATCCTATGGAGGTGCCCGCGACTGCCCCGAATCCAAGTCTGACCGCGCGCGAGTTGCTCGCCTCCTGGGCGAGCATTCTGGTCGGCCGGATCCCGATGCTGTCTATCGAGATCACGCGCGAATGTCCTCTGAGCTGCCCCGGCTGCTACGCCTATGGCGATACGCATCTGGGCGGCGGCGTCACGCTGAGCGAACTGAACGATCGCCGCGGCGATGAGTTGGTCGACGGCGTGCTGCAGTTGGTGCGCAAGCACAAGCCGCTGCATGTGTCGCTCGTCGGCGGCGAACCGATGGTGCGCCATCGCGAGCTGAGCAAAATTCTTCCCGCGCTAAGCGAGACCGGCATCTTCACGCTGGTGGTGACCAGCGGCATCATCCCCTTTCCCATGGAGTGGATGAAGCTACGCCGCGCGCGCGTGGCAATTTCCGTGGACGGCTTGCCCGAACATCACGACATCCGCCGCAAGCCCGCGACTTACGAGCGCATCCTCGGCAACATCGACGGCCGCGAAGTCAACATTCACTGGGTGATCACGCGGCCGATGCTCGAGCGGCGCGGCTACCTCGAGGAGTACGTTCAATTTTGGAGCGCACGGGCCGAGGTGAATCGCATTTGGGTCAGCGTCTATACGCCGCAAATCGGCGAGCAGAGCGCTGAGATGTTGACGCCCGACGACCGCCGCGCGCTGGCGGCACAATTGCCGCCGTTGGCGCAGCGCTACAAAAAGCTGCTTTTCAACGAAGGCCTGGCCAAGGCCTTTCTTCGCCCGCCGGAAAATCCGGGAGATTGTGTGTTCGCCAAGCTTTCGGCCAATTATTCCGCCGATTTGGAGACGCGTGTTGAGCCTTGCGTCTTCGGCGGCACGCCTGACTGCTCGCAATGCGGTTGCGCCATCAGCACCGGCCTGCACTGGGTGCGGGACATCAAGATGGCCGGGCCGGTGAAGGTGGATCACTTCATCAGCAGTTCGGTGAAAATCGGCCGGGTGATGAACCGGCTGCGCTCACGGCGAGCACGCTCGACCCGCTGGAGCGGCTCCCCCGTACGTTCGGACAGCAAGCCAAAGTTGGTTCAGATTCAGCCCTGAGGCGTCACGCGCCGTTCGGTCCCGCCGTGCGAATTCAAAGCTGCTATACATCCGCGATCCAGAATGCGTTTTGAAAACATGTGTTTTTTCCCGATTAGAGGTGGGTGGCGTCTTTTGTTTTCTATGGGTTACCTCCGTGTCTAATAATTTGGTTCCCGATTAGATTTTGGTGGGGGCTCGTGCCCGGTCGGCGGCGATCCGATTCGTTGGCGGTGCAAATCGGGTTTTGTAAAACAGCGTTTTTGTCCCGATTAGAAATGCGTCCCGTCCTTTGTTTTCTTTGGGTTACGGCTGTTTCTAATCGTAGGGTGTCCCGATTAGAAATCTGTGGGCGGTGGCACCGGGGGGCGGCGCGGATGCTCCTTCGGTCGTTCGATCTGAGGCCGTTGTCTTCGAATTTGGGACTAAGTGCCAATTCACACCTAAGCGCCTCATCCGTCTCGGCGGATGAGCTATATAGATTCAATTATTTGGCGCGGAGACGTCGACACTCGCCGGGCAAGCTCAGGAGAGCCAGCGCCGCGCTTCGGGACTGCGGACTGCCAGTCCATGTTTAACGCTAGAGTGATAGTAAGGCAATAGTACTTAAGTTTCATTTTATGAATAGTACCGGGTTGCGAGATGCTTTTTCGTTCTTCCGGGGGGCGGCGCGGAGGCAAGCGCTGAATCAAAATGAACGGAGAAACGATCGCGGCGGAGGCGTATAGTTGGCTGACCGGAGACTGGCCCCGACGGCCAGATTTAGCCATGCGTACGTACGCGCGTGCGAAAGAAACAAAATGACTGATACGCTTTTTGAGACGATTGGCGGGCGACTCAAGATCAATGCCGCGGTGGAATCGTTCTATAAGCGGGTTATCGCGGACGAGAGCCTGCGGCCATTTTTTGAGGGTGTTGGCTTGGAGCACCTGCGCGGGCGGCAGAGCATGTTTCTCGCGATGCTGCTGGGGGGCAAGACCGTTTACACCGGCAAGGATATTCGCGATGCGCACGAGCACGCACGAATGAAGGGAATGGACCAATCTCATTTCGAAAAGTTTCTTCACCACTTTCGCGCAGCTTTGGAAGAAGTCGGAGTGCAGAGCGATAAGCTGGAACAAATCATCAAGCTTCTCAATCACTCCCGCGGGGCTGTACTGGATCAATGAATGCGAGCGCAGTTGGACGACGTAAACGCATGGAGAGAGGATTTACGGCGTCTATTTGGAGCGCGCTGCTGCTGATTGCGGTCTGGGGAGCGGGCGCTTTCCCGGCGGCGGGCTTTGGCCAGGCCACTGAAATCACCGAGGCGAATTGGCAGCGGAATCCGCAGATCATGGCGATACGCGGGATCGTTGGACCGATCAATGCGGGATTGAAAAGCGGGGCATACAAAACTTCCGAGCGGGAATTCAAGAATTGTGAAAACGCATTTCTGCTGGTGCGGCGGATCGTGCGGGATTCGGCTGGGGCGATCGCGTGGTATGAGAATTACAGCGAAGGCGAAGACGCGACCTGGGACTTTCAATATTATTACGACCGGGCCGGGCGGCTCAGGTTTGTGTTTGCGATGGCTCGTTCAACCAACGGAACGCGGGAACAGTTGCGGATTTATTTCGATGAGACGGGAAAGCGACTTTGGAAGAACGATAAGATTTTGAAAGGATTGGGATGTCCGGGGTGCTTTTCTGCTTACTATGATTCGGACAAGGCACTGGCGTTTGATCCCGGCAAAGATTTTGCGAACGATGAAGGATGCGAAGAGACAAAGGCAAATCCGAAGTAAGGCGAAAACCGCGGCGCATTCGTTGCTTGAGGAGCACGGCCTGAGTCTTTCCCAGCGCTAAAGCGCGTTTTTAGAAGCGAGGCTCTTCCCGGAGCGCTCCCCGATACAAACCATCGGGGCGCAAAAAGCGCGGAAGCGCTCCTTCCCCCTCATGAATGAGGGGGCTCCCTCCGCTGCGAGGCTCTCATTTAGAACGCATTCGGCTGAAGTCAGTGATTGCCGATGCGCTGGAGTAGGAAGCCTACGAAGCGCGCTGCGTCAATCCCTGTCGCTACGTGAACATTTGGCGTCACCGGCTCTACGCCGACCGATTCTACGTGGTCGCCGCTGATGGCTTCTTTTTCAATTACGTTTTTCCGGTTGGCTACCGTCATGCCGCGCGTGAATTTTCCTTCGGTTTCGATGTCTACGCGCATGTCTTGCGTGGTTAGGAACGTGTGATCGATTGCGGCGCCTACCGCTAGCGCGTCATGAATGGCGCCGCCGTGAAAAATTCCCGTGCCTTTGTACGTGCCGATTTGGTAGCGCAGAACCGTTGCGGCAAATTGCGTTTCGGGGCCGGGATGCTGCTCGAGCTTGGCTACGTCTTCGTCGGTTACTAGCGTGATCTCGGTTACGTCGAGACCTACCATCGTGAGCGGCCAGCCAGCGTTGAAGACCATGGCGGCGGCTTCGGGGTCGCTGTGAACGTTGTACTCCGCGACTGCGTTTACGTTTCCGCCGGTGATTCCGCCGCCCATCAGGATTACTTCTTTCACTAACGGGACGATCGACGGGTCTTTGCCGATGGCCAGGGCGATATTGGTGAGCGGGCCGATGGGGACTAGCGTGATCTGGTGCGGGTATTTGTGAATCGTTTCGATAATTAGATCGGGGCCGAATGCGGGATTTGCGTGGCATTGCGGCGGCGGCAATTGCGCGCCGCCCATGCCGCCGGGACCGTTCCAGAATAATCCTGTGGCGAGGGGCTCGAGCAGCGGGCGCGTGGCGCCTTTGGCAATTGGGACATCGCAGCGGTTGACTAGGCTGGCGATTTTTAGCGCGTTATCGAGGCCCATGTCTGCGGTGACGTTGCCGGCGACGATGGTTACGGCTTCGACTTTTATTTCGGGGGAGTGAAAGGCTAGGAGCAGGGCGATGGCGTCGTCGGTGCCGGGATCGGTATCGATGATGATTTTCTTTGGCTCGCTGGGCGGGTGGGCTTGCGCCGCTACGTAGGCTGGAGAGATGACTGCGAGTGCGGCGGTCCACAAAATCCATTTCATGATGTGATGCGTGCAAGTTATTGAATGACGCCGGGCCAATGGAGGCCTCCTGTTCTGTGTGCTGCGGTTCTGCGCATCTTGCGCGCGACATCCTAGCATGCGGGCGGGGGGAAAACATTTCGCCGAAGGTGGTCCGCCCGCCGAACGGGACGCAGGAGCAGTTGCGCACTTATTTCGATGAGAGCGGAAGGCGGCTTTGGAAAAACGATAAGCTGCTGAAAGAAGCTGGGTGTCCGGGGTGCTTTTCTGCTTACGATGATTCGGACAAGGGGTTGGCGTTTGATCGCGGCAGGGATTTTGCGAATGATGAAGGGTGCGAAGAGATAAAGCCAAATCCCGAGTCGACATGAGCCGCAGAAGACTGGCCCGCGCGCTGATTAGTGAGCGACGCGAACGAATACGAAATCCCCGGCATCGTGGCCCGAATTCCTGATTGCGCCATATTGCGGCGTCTGTTCTGATTTCCCCGCTACCGATACACGAATGAACTCCTGGAATAAAATCTCCGCCGAAAACGCTTGATCGTCGGAGGTCGTCAAGCCTCGCAAGAGTGCATCGGCGAAGACCGAATGGCCCTGCGACCCTGCATCGGAAACCGGCTCGAGTCCGCCGCTCGACATGAGCGTTCGAGACCTTCCTGCGATCATTTTCTGCAAATAGCGGCCTCGTTCCTGCGGTGTAAACGCAGGAGAGATTTCCCGAGTGATCCCACCGGAATAGCAACTGTCTGAGATGATCAAAATATGTCTCGCCGGAATGACCTTGATGTCCGTGGTGATTTCATCGGCGATGATCCAGTTGGAAGTGTCCCCTGGCTCCGCGTCCGCCGGCAACCAATAGGCTTTGTCGGCGTCTTTGTCGTAGAAGCCGTGTCCCGCGTAATAAACGAGAAAATTCGTATTCTCGTCGAGAGTTCGCCTGTACTCGTTAAGAGCCTTTGTAATGTCATTGCGGCTGGCTTCTAAAAGGATGCGCGTATCGAATCCGTAGAGGTTGTGCAGAGTATTGGCGACGGAGTTTGCATCGTTTACCGCGGTCTTCAATTTCGGCAGGTCGCGGTAGTCGTTGATTCCGATCACGAGCGCAACGTAACGTCCCGTCTGATCCGTTCCCACCAGCCCAGGTTTCGGTCGCGGGGCCACGGAAACGCCTCGCTGGCCCTCTGCAGAGTCAGTCTGCGGTCTCGAGTTCACGGCATTGCCGGTCTGCGGACTGGCCGCAGGAGCGGCCGCCTGAGAGCCAGGCGACGGCGCGGAGGAGCCGGAAGGTTGCGCAAGTGCGATGTGGCGCGGCTGAGGCAGTTCGCCGCAGGATGACGCGACGTCGGGGTTGGTGATGACGCCAGCTCCTTGCCCCAACAACGTTGTAATTCGTTTCTGTTCGTCGCGCGCAGAAGCTGCGAACTCGCTATTACTCGGAGCCGTTTGGAGAGCCTTGTTCATGTACTCAAGCGCTTCGGCTAATTTTTGTTGCATCTCCAGCGCCTGAGCGAGAAAGAAGACATTGAGTGTGTCGACGTGACTCGGCATGACGCTCATGGAGCGGCGATAGTCGCATTCAGCACCTGGGAAATCACTGTGAGCCAGCTCGAAGCGAGCGATGTCGGCGTACGCCGTGGAGAAGAGATAGTTGACATCACTTTCGATCAATGCCGGTGCGGTGTCTTCCGGCAGCCGGATGCCCGAGTTAATCGTTTGCAATCCGCGTCGCGCCAGCGCCACTGCTTCATTCAGGCGCTGGTCGCGGTCAGGAGGATTACCCTCAGACGCGGACGTGGTCAGCGCGTCAGCTACGAGTACAAGTGCGACGGGGTCGTCCGGGTCGATGTTTAGAATCTTGTGCCCCATTGCTATCACGCGGTCCAAATTACCGTTCTGGTAGTACGGGACCAGGGAACCCTCATACAACGAAGCACGCCACTGACTGTCGGGAAAGTTCTTCGCGAAGTTGTCGGCTGCGCGCGCTCGTTCGTCTAGATCTGCGATCGCTGCAGCGCTCTTGTACGCGTCAGCCTCTGCCTGGGTCGTCGCTGGGGGGATGTTTTTGATTTGCGCTGTTACGCGCGGCGCCATCAGGAGCCCAACTGAGCCGACGATAACGGCCACCACAAGGAACGGAGAAAGAAGGCACGTCTTCATCGATTTCGTAAGCACGGATCAATTCCCTCGAAAACTTCACGGCTGCGTGGTTCGACTGTGTCTGGATTCGGGAGTCCCAGTAAAACCGGCGTGAACACCCTCGTCAGATCGCGTTTATTACCTAAGTATTCATCATATTCGGCATACGCAGCGCTGTACAATTCAAACGCACTGGCCGGTGCCGCATAGTGCACGGTATGGGGCCTCCACATTTTTCGCGGGTACTCTACCCTGGGGCGTTAGCTCCGACGCCTCGGCGACTGGCCCACGGGCGCGACTCTGGATCTATTTTCGGAGGGAATCCCAGGTCAGGTGCGCGGGGCGGCGGTTGTGGATTTCGTGCTGAAAAGGCGGCGGAAGATGTTGTCTACGCTGCGGAGTTGGCGATTTAGATCGAAGGTGTGGGCTAGGGCTTTCGCGTCCAAGAATTTTGTTACGTTTGGATCTGTGCTTATTTTCTCTTTGAAGCTGGACTCGGTTTCCCATGCGGCCATGGCGTGGGTCTGGACTGTTTTGTAGGCTTCTTCTCTGGGCATGCCTGCTTCTACTAGATCCTGTAACACTTGGCCGCTGAAGACTAGGCCTTGCGTGGAATTCAGATTGCGCAACATGCGTTGGGGGAAGACTTTCATGTTGGCTACGATGTCGGCCATGCGGGCTAGCATGTAATCGACCAGGATTGTGGAATCGGGGAGGATGATTCGCTCGACCGAGCTGTGGGAGATGTCGCGCTCGTGCCATAGGGCGATATTTTCCAGGGCGGCGGTGGCATTGGCGCGGACTACGCGGGCCAGGCCGCAGATTTGCTCGCAGCCTACTGGATTGCGCTTGTGGGGCATGGCGCTGCTGCCGCGTTGCTCGCCGCCGAAGGGTTCTTCGGCTTCGCGGACTTCGGTACGTTGCAGGTGGCGGATTTCTGTGGCGATGCGTTCGAGCGATGCGGCTGCGATGGCGAGAGTGGCGACGTATTCGGCGTGGCGGTCGCGCTCGATTACTTGTGAGGTGATGGGGGCTGTGGCGAGGCCCAGGCGCTTGCAGATCTTTTCTTCGGCTTCGGTGCCTAGATGCGTGGCGGTGCCTACGGCGCCGGAGATTTTGCCTACCGCCAATTGTTTTGCGGCGGCGCGGAAGCGCTCGAGATCGCGGCGATTTTCGGCCCACCAGTTGGCTACTTTCAGGCCGAAGGTGATGGGCTCGGCGTGAACGCCGTGAGTGCGGCCGATTTCTGGAGTGTCTTTGAATTCCCAGGCGCGCTTTTCGAGGATTGCGCCGAGCTTTTCGAGGCCTTGATCGATCAGGCGCGAGGCGTCGCGGATTACCAGGGCTTGGGCGGTGTCTACGATGTCGTTTGAGGTGAGGCCGTAGTGCAGCCAGCGGGCGGCTTCGGGATCGGCGATGGATTCGCCTACCGCCATGGTGAAGGCGATTACGTCGTGTTTGACTTTGGATTCGAGTTCGTTGATGCGGGATACGTCTACGCGGGCGCGTTGACGCAGCTTCGCGGCTGCTTCTTTCGGGACTATGCCGGATTCGGCTAGCGTGTCTGTCGCGGCTAGTTCGACTTCGAGCCATTTTTCGAAGCGGGTTTGATCGCTCCAGACTTTGGACATTTCTGGGCGGGTGTAACGGGGGATCACGTTGGGCTCCTTTTGCGCCGCCTCGTTACGGCGGATGCCGGGCTAAAAGCCCGGCGCTACATAAGACTGGCCCTCAGCGGCTGAAGCCGCGACGATTTTGCAGCACCTGCGGCACGACTGAAGTCGTGCCCTGACAAAGCCTCAAGAAACTGCGGAATATTCGCTCTGCGCCGCGCACGATTACGATTCTTGCCGACAGGTGCGGTCGTAAGATGCCGGCAGGGACGCCGGCGCTACCAATGCGCGAGCCGGCCGTAAGCTTTGCGAATCAATTGTGCGGGGGAAAGTTCCCTGTCCCATCATAGCTGAAGTGGCGGACAGTTTTCTCGAATTTAAGAAAATACAGATCCTTCATCCGCCTGGGCGGATTCAGGATGACAGCGAAGAGATCTTTTTGAAGTGGAGCAAGGAGAGAATGATGCTAAACCGCCGGGCAAAAAAAAGAGTGCAGGTTTTCGCCTGCACTCTTGAAAGAGGCCCGGCTGAAGCCGGGCCCTACGAGGGATTGAGCTGCTACGCGGTCATTAGCTTCGGGCGCAGCTCTACGCCGCGATCGCGGCGGTCGAGCGGCGTGACCGTGCGGCTGCGCGGCGCGCCGAACATGGGATCGGCGGCCATGGCGGCCACAGCGTTGCCGACCGGTTGCGAATCGGCGCTGCCGAAGAGGCTGGGCGTCTTGCGCATCAATTCGATGCGGCTGCGCACTTTGAATTTCACGAAGAGAGAGGAGACGTGAAATTTCACGGTGCGTTCGGAGATGCTGAGACGCGAAGCGATTTCCTTGTTGGCCAGATTTTCGAGCACGCCTTCGAGAACTTCCTTCTCGCGGCGGCTCAGGGCGACTGGACATGCGATGGCGCGGCCGGCTTCGAGAAGTTGCCGCGCTTTCATGGTGACGCGCTCGAACAAGCTGCCACCCGCCCGGACCATCACCTGGTAATCGTGCGGCGATTGGCCGCGCACCAGACAGTGCATGGCGAGAAGGCTGGCTGCTTCTTCCAGCGGAAGAGTTCCGTCGGCGCTCGCTCGAACTTGAAAGCGGGCCGCACCTGTTTCTTTTTCGCAGAAGATATAAATCTGGGAAGAACAAAGACCGGACTGAAGATCCCGGCGGGCGGGTTCGAGGGATTTGCGTATCTTTTTCAGAGTAGCCTCCCTGCTGCCAGATTGATTTCGATCGGGAAAGTAGATGGAGCAGCAGAAGGCCCCAAGTCCTCCCAAAAGGTCCTGCAGCTTTCGGAAGCGACTGCCGGGCCGCCTAGTTGAGCCCACGCCCCCAAAGCCCTCCGTCAGCGTCGCACCCCTACCCAGCGCTGAGCGGCAGGGAGTACTAGAGCAATCCTAGTACCACAGATATCAAAAAGAGAAATATTTGAAAATAAATGACTTATGGGCCTGTAAATGCGATATTTGCCTGATTTTCTATGTAGGGATTACCCGCGGCTGGCAAATTCTCCCCGGGATGAGGCGCGGAAGTACGCAGCGAGGCGGCGCGGGAGATGCGGACTACGTCGGATGCCGGCCTAAAAGGGCGGCGCTACAGAACCAGGGGGCCGAGCGGGGTGCGTTGCGAGGCTAGGAGCAGTTCGCCGCGGAAGGCGGCTTCAGCGGGGCGGCGATTCAGGCCTTCTTCGGCGCTGATGCGGGCTAGATCGGGCGTGTTGTTTTGTTCGGAGAGATGGGCTAGGACGAGGTAACGCGCGCGGCCGTCGAAGACTTCGGCGTCGGCCAGGAAATCGCTGACTACTGTGTTGGAGAGATGGCCGGTGCGGCTCATTACGCGCTGCTTGATGTACCAAGGATACGGGCCGACCTTGAGCATCTCGAGATCGTGATTTGATTCGAGGATCAGGCAATCGGCTTCGCGGAGGTGATGCTTCACCAGTTCGGGCAGATAGCCGAGATCGGTGACGATGGCTACTTTTGTGCCGTTGGTGCGGAAGGTGTAGCCGACTGGATCTGCGGCATCGTGCGGAATGGCGAAAGCGGAGACTTCGATGTCGCCGATGGTGAAGATGTCGCCGGCGCGGATGTGTTCGACGCGCGAGAGTTTTTTGGCGGCGGGCTCGGGAAGAATTTTTTCGATTTCGCGGTGCGTGGATTTTGTCAGATAGGCCGTGGCGCTCCATTCGTAGCTGATTTGCGGGAGGCCGTTAGTGTGGTCGGTGTGCTCGTGACTGATTAAGATGCCGTCGAGGCGCTCGGGCTTGATGCCGAGACATTCGAGGCGCCGGCCCATTTCTTTGCGGTTGATTCCAGCGTCGACGAGGAGGCAGGTGCGCTCGGTCTCGAGCAACGTGCAATTGCCCGAGCTGCCGGACGCCAGTATGGAAACGCGGAAGCCGATGCGAAGCCTCGCCGAGCCGCAAAGCCTGATGGTGGCGGCCGTCGAGGATGTTCGCAAACTGATTGCCCGGCGTCAATCCTAATTGCTTCGAGGCTGCGAGCCGGTTTGCAAGACTGGCTGTGCTACATCGCTGCTAATCCTGCTCGCCTAAAGTTTGGGCGTAGGTTTTACCGTACGGATAGAAAAGATCCTTGCGGCCTTGCTGCCATGCCGCCTTGAGTTCGGGCGTGGTGATGTCCCAGTCCGGGCGGCATTTTTTGGTGACGGCGCGCAAGTCCTGGCGGAGATCTTCCATCGTGGGGCGGCCCCAGAACCAGTAGCCGTTGTAGACCTTATAAACGACGAGACCGGGCTCGAGGACAATTACGTGGGGGATCATGGGATTGTGGGCAGGGTCCGTGTATTCGGCGATGTCGAGATCTTTCTGGATTGTGCGTGACGGGTCCGAGAGAAAAGGCCAATGGGCGCCGACGCCGGTGCGATATTCATTGGTTTCTGTGATGTTGTCGGTGCTTATCGTGACGAGGCGGCAGTAGGCGACTTCGAGTTCGCGGTGGAGTTGCACGAGACCTTCGGCTTGGCGGCGATCCTTGGGACAGAAACCGCCGCGGCTTAGGACGAGAACCATGGGATGCGGGCCTTGCAGATCGGAGAGCTTGCGGTGTTTTGCGGTATGGTCGGAAAGCTCGTAGTCGGGAAATATAGCGCTGGGAACAATGTCAGCTCGCATGTGAAATCCTTCCTTGTCGAATCCGCGTTGCCGCGCTTTGTCTTCAACGTTCGCGAAGAAAAACCTAAGCAAAACCGGGTGTCCGCCTGTGCGGACCCGCCCTTACGACGGCCGACCGGTCAGTAGGCGGCGCTCCGACGCGAAGCATGGACAAAGTTTCGGACCAGCTCGGCGATCTCGTCGGCGGCCGTGTCGAGGGCGAAATGCCCGCCATCGACGATGTGCACTTCGGCATTGGGCACGTCGCGGCGGTAGGCTTCCGGCTCCGAGGGATCGAACGAAAGCTCGTATTTGCCCCAGATCACCAGCAGGCGCGGTTGCTTCTCGCGCAGCCAGGCTTGCCATTTCGGGTAGCTGTCCACATTAGTGCGATAGTCGTAGAAAAGGTCGCTTTGAATGTTGGCCTGGCCCGGTTGATTTAGAAAATTAAATTCATCGGTCCAGAGATCGGGGTCGTAGCGCTCGATGTTGGGATCGTTTCCGACGTGGCGCGTGCGTGTGGTCGGGAGAGAGAGGAGATTGGTACGGAGCGCGCTTTCATTGGCGGCGCGATCGGCCCAGAACGCGCGGCGCGTCTTCCAATTTGCGCCCAGGCCTTCGTTGTGCGCGACGGCATCCTGAACGATCAGAGCTTCGATGCGTTCGGGATGCGCCAAGGCCATGCGAAAGCCCACAGGCCCGCCGTAATCCTGCATGTAGAGCGTGTAGCGCGAGAGTGCGACCGCTTCGGTGAAATGATTGATTATCTCGGCGTAGTGATCGAAGGTGTACGCGAATTTTTTCGCGTCCGGCCAGTCGCTGTGCCCAAAGCCCGGATAATCGGGCGCGACCAGATGAAAGCGATCGGAAAGCCGCGCGAAGAGAGGTTCGAACATCCGCGATGAAGACGGGAGTCCGTGTAGCAAGAGAAGAGTAGGCGCATCTCTCGGGCCGGCCTCTCGGTAAAAGATAGAAAGCCCATCGATCTGTGTCGTGCGATAAACAGTCGCGCGTTCCATGGGACGTTCCTCTCCTTAGGTTCGAGCCAGCGATCGAAATGATGTTGAGCGAATTGAGCCCTTGTCACATGGTCAGAACGACGCGGAACTGTGCGTTCCCGCTCATCATGCGCGCGTAAGCCTCAGCCGCTTTTTCGAGCGGATAGGTTTCAATCATGGCTCGCACTCCGCTCAACTCCGCGAAGCGCAGCGTGTCGTCGGAATCGGCCGGAGTTCCGGCGGCCCAGCCTTGAATGGCGTGCACACCAAAGATGAGCTGAGCCGGCGTCACTTCGATGGGATCGGGTGCGGCGCCCACCACCATCAGCGTGCCGTTCGGCCCGAGCCCATCAATAAGCTCGGACATTGCTTTCGAGCTTGGCGCCGTGGCCATGATCACCCGCGCGCCTCCAAGCTTTTGCAATTCCTCGGCAGCGTTTGTCGCTTTGCTGTCGATGTAGGCATGCGCGCCGAGTTTCTTGGCCAGCGGCGCATTTTCGCTGCCGCGACCGATCGCCGCGACTTTGTAGCCGAATTTATTCGCAAATTGAATTCCGAGATGCCCCAGTCCGCCGACGCCCTGCACCGCAACAAGATCGCCCGGCATCGCGCCGCTGTGCCGCAGCGCGTTGTACGTGGTGATTCCGGCGCAGAGCAGAGGCGCGGCTTCCACGTCGCTGAGCGATTCGGGTATCGCCACCACCGCTCCCTGGGGCGCGACCATGTATTGCTGGTATCCGCCGTCATAGCTGATCCCGGGAATTTTCACATTGCGACAATTGCGAAAATCGCCGCGACGGCATTCCCGGCACGTGCCGTCATGTCCGCCGTGCCAGCCCACGCCCACCCGCTGCCCCTTCTTCCATGCGGTAACGCCGGCGCCCACTTCATCCACCACGCCGGCGACTTCGTGTCCCGGAACTCGAGGGTACTGAATTCCCGGAAACAAGCCTTCCTTGGTCAGCACGTCGCTGTGGCAAATGCCACAGGCTTGCACCTTGATGCGCACCTGCCCCGCACCCGGATTAGGAATCTCGCGCTCGACGATCTGGAAATCCGCCCCCGCCTTGGGAACCTGCGCGACCTTCATTGGTGCTACTGCTACTTTTGCCGTTGCCATAAATCCTCCTAGGACTCATCCAGTGACTTTCGAAGCGCACTCGCTGATTTCGGTTCGACTAGACGTCGCAATCGAGTGTTGGCGCGGGAATAGGTTCCTCCTCGGACTACGCGACGTAGTATTCATTTAGTTTTCCGCATTAAGGCGCGTAATGGGTAAAGACGTAGTCGTGATCTTTCGCCGGCGTATGGCAGGGGAAGCAGGTCTCGTGCAACGCCTTGTCGCCCGGCTTTCCGTCCTTAAAGTCAGCGAACCCCCAGCCGGCGCTCGCGGCGTACTTCTTTGAGTCCTTGACCATGAACTGAACATTCACGGGGGACCCGATAACGAAGGATTGAGTGCCGGGGAATGGACCATCCAGGACTTTGTCGTTGGCTTCCGACGGGACACGCGTCCAATGAATCGCGGCAATGATGGCGCCGTCTGGGAACGGAAGCTTCCCTTCCCGATGGGCCTTGATCGCTATATCGTTGCCGAGTTGAGCGCGCAACTGGTCGGACTTGCCGGCTAATAGGAGGTGATCCACGGCGATCATTTTCCAATCGCGGTATCCGGCGGGGATTTTGACCCCGTAGATCGGGGAGGAGTCTCCCTCGGACTGCCCAGATGCGTGGGCCCTGTAGGCGACAATTCCGGCCAGGCTTGCAACCGCAAGCAGCAAGAAAGCGATCCGTTTCACAGGGTGCCTCCCTCCTCGGCGTTCACCTAAATCGAAAGTCAGATTTGTCCAAGGTTCGCACTTGTGCCCATTTATATTTCCCATTGGATGTAAATCGATGCTGCTGCGTTTCGCGAAAGAAGACGGCGCGCAGGTTGTGCGCGCCGTCCTCTTACCCGCGATTAGCGCAGAGATTTGAAGGATGAACGGAGCTCGGTGGTGAAGAACTCCGGCTGTTCCCAGGCCGCGAAGTGGCCGCCTTTGGGAAGACGGTTGTAATAAATCAGTTTGGGATAGGCTTTCTCGGCCCAACTCCTCGGCGCTTGGTAGATCTCGTCTGGAAAGGCGCTCACGGCAACCGGAATGGAGACGTTTCTGACGTCGAAAAAGCCACCCCTATATTCCCAATAGAGACGCGCCGACGAGACCGCCGTGTTGGTCAACCAGTAGAGCGTGATGTTTTCGAGGATGTCGTCGCGCGTCAGGCCCTCGGACTGACCGTCGAACACGCGTGCGATGAGCGCGTAGCTGGCTGCGTCGTGATCAAGGATCCACGCCGCGAGACCGACCGGCGAATCCGCAATGCCATACAGCGTCTCCGGGCGATTCGCCATTTCCCCGGCGTAGCCCAGGCCGTGCTTGTAGAAAAAGGCTAGCTGGTTGTACGCGCGCAGTTCGTCGGCGGAGAGATTGGACGGCGGCGGAGCCCCGGAAAACGCAGCCTTGTCAATGTCGGCTGGAACAGTGGCGGCCATGTTGGTGGCGATGCCGAGCAATTCCGGAGGCGCCTGCAGAGCCATCAGCTCGGTGACACAATTTCCCCAATCGCCGCCTTGGGCTACGTATCGTGTGTACCCGAGGCGCTTCATCAGCACGATCCACGCGCGAGCGATGCGCTCGGGGTCCCAGCCGGTCGCGGTTGGCTTGCCTGAAAACCCGTAGCCGGGCAGCGACGGGATCACTACATCGAAAGCGTCTTCTGCCTTGCCGCCATAATGGGCAGTGGGATCGGTCAGCGGGGCGATGATCTTGAGTTGCTCAATGATCGATCCGGGCCACCCGTGCGTGACGATCACCGGCAAAGCATTCGCATGTTTCGAACGGACGTGAATGAAGTGGATTTCGAGTCCGTCTATGTTTGTTATGAATTGCGGCAGTGCGTTCAGCCTGGCCTCCACCTTTCGCCAGTCGTAATTGGTGGCCCAATATTGCGCGAGCTTCTGCGTGGTGGCGAGCTGGACGCCTTGCGTCGCATCACTGACCAATTCCCGCTCCGGCCACTTGGTCGCTGCGACGCGCCGACGAAGGTCGGTCAGGTCCGCGTCCGGAAAACTAACGTGGAACGGGCGGATGGACGTGTCGTCGGCCGCTGCGCCCGTCTTTGGCGGGGCCGAGACCGCACCTGCTGCTGAACTTCCGCTGCTGGGCAGTGCTTTCGCAGAAGCCATCATGCCGAAGGGGGCTGCAGCGAAGCTCATAGCCGCGGTACCCAAAAAGCGGCGTCGCTCATTATTAATTTCGTCGGACATTTATCTCTCTCCTCTCAGATTCGAGTAGTTGATCTTGAGCGCATCCATTCGTGAACCCCCTCGTTTCGATAGTTCATTGGGGGCTAATGGAGCTGTACCGATGGGACCGGAACTAGTGC
Source organism: uncultured Acidobacteriota bacterium (assembly GCA_963812645.1). Taxonomy (GTDB): domain Bacteria; phylum Acidobacteriota; class Terriglobia; order Acidiferrales; family UBA7541; genus Palsa-147. The sequence continues at coordinate 43,590 of CAWEVU010000004.1, read as the reverse complement.
GGGTGGAACTAGTGAGGTGAGATCAGCGCGGCTTCATCAGGTCCGTGACCGTGAGCAAACGCTCTCGGACTTTGGTGAAGCAGGTTCTGACCGGTGTCCTTAACTTTGCGGTGTGTTCGGAGGCCGCGGAATTTCGCCGCCACCGCCGAACCATCGCGTGCCCGATAATCGTCGTCGGCCGCGCCATCCAAAGTAAGGCGACGCGTAGCCGCCCATACGACGAACGCACTCTCGCCGAAGTTTCAAATATGAGCAATCTTCGCGGCCCGCACCGAGAAGTGTGTCCATCGGTCATGTGGTTCTTCACATCTCTGAAAGCAGGACTACCCTGGAGTGACGTGGCAGTCGCTTGATGCCGCTCTCGCCGGCCGTTTAGCAGCACTGTGGCGATTGAATGCGATCTGTGGACCGGCGTATGCTTTCGCGGAATTCGACGCGGGGGTTAGCGAGCGATGGGATTTCAACTGCAGACGCGGGATATTGGCGGCATCGTAGTGGTGGACGCGGTGGGGAAGCTTACATTGACCGACGGCCACACCCAACTCCGCGACTTGATTCACGTCTCCACCGGCGATGGAGCGAAGAAATTCATATTCAATTTCGCGCGGGTCGAGTTTATCGACAGTTACGGCATCGGCGAATTGGCGCGATGTTATTCCGTCGTGCGCCGGATGGGCGGAGAGATCAAGTTGGCCGCCGCGAACCAGAAAGTGCTGGACGTGCTTGAGATCTCCCGGATGAACAAGCTTTTCGAAATCCACTCGGAGGAACGCGCTGCCCTTCAAGCATTCGGGCAGCGCAGTTGATCCCGCGCGACTTGCAGCCGGTCCGTGGCTTTCGAAAATATTCGCAGACACAGCCAGGGGTGGCTGCCCTACTCAGACGCGGACCCAAACTTTGTAGCGATAGCTGATTACGCGCTCTTCGCCGGCTTTCAGCGTGATTTCCCAGGTTAGGCGCGACATCGGATTGTCCGTCTCGATTGCTTCGCCCAGCTTCACGGCTTCGCCTCCAGCGGATTGCGATTCGACCGCGCCGCGAATGGTTTTGCGGATGTTGAGGCGCACGTCCTTGGACTTATAATTTTTCACGTTGAGCGTCCCTTCCACAGTGACCAGATCGTATTGGTAGTTGCGGCGGCGCGGGACATTTTGCTCGCGCGCGATTTCCTGCTCCTCGTGGCTGGAACGAATGTCAGTGGCGATGGTGATTTTCAAATTTGAAGATGCGGCTTTCGGCGTGTACGGCAGCGTGTCCTGCGAAACCGGCTTGGTGCCGGAAATGACGAGCGCCGGGGCGCTGGTCCAAGGAAACTTGCTGGAGTTCTTCAGGCGGATGGAATGCCAGATACTGTTGGCGGCGGCATCGGATGTGGATGGATTTGTATTCGGCTGGATCACGTTTCCAAAGCCGTCCACGCGCGGTTGGTCCTGCACTTCCCATTCGTAAATGTGCTCGTAGTCAACCGAGCTGGAGAACACGTTGTAAGTGGCGCGTTCGTCGCGAGCCAGCGTCACTCCCGAGCGCGTGTAAAGAAAAAGATCCTCTTCGGGAGCCCCGGAGAGTTCCGCAACCGTCTGCGCGAACGAAGGGTCGCTGCGCAGATCGAGAATCTCGGCGCCGACGACCATCTGACCGGAGATGGCATTGGAATAAGGGCTAGTTCTGCCGTTGTCGCGCTGCTCCGCATCTTTCATGAACGCGAGTAGATTTTGCTGCAAACTCATCGGTGAAGGAGTGTTGGAATAAGCAAAATTGGGCACGCCGACGACGAAGAAAACATCGGCATCTTTCAGATCCTCGGCATCGTCCATCACGATGGCCTGCATGGTGATTTGCGCCGTTTTGTCGTCCGTGAGCGAAATCAGATACGAAGGCGTCCAGCCAAGCCCATGCTCGAGATAGCCGACGGTTAGATTGGTCTTGTCGCCGCCGCCTTTAATCTTGAAGCGCAGAGCGGCGCGCTGCTGCTCAATTTTCTCGCTGAAGACGGTGTCGTCAGGAAGAATGGCGTTTTCGATGGAGTTCAGCGGCAGAGCGACGAGCTTTTTATCGATGCGTAGCAGGAGGTACTGCGGCTTCGCGGGCGGCGCAGCGGCAGCCGGGCCTGCCGCGATTTCGGAGTCGGGGGAAGACGGTGGAGTGGGCGCGTTCGGATCAGGCTCGCGCAGGCCGACGACTTCACCGGTGTAATCCTTGTTATTGAAAGTGACCGTAACGGTCTTTCCCGCGTTTGCTTGCAGCACTTCCGCCAATGATTCCATGTTGCGCTGCGCGGCGACGTTGTAGTGATACGCCAAAACCTCATCGAGAGACGCGCCGGACTCGCCGGGCGCAAGCCAGAGCGTGCCGAGGGTCGCGTTGGGAATGGGCGTGATTCGCCCGACTCCGGATTGCAGGTGAATCATTCCTTGCCGCACCACGAAAGCGAGGCCGTTCTTGAAAGCGGCGACCGCCACCGTCTTCGGCAGATCCTGCGGCGCTTCAGGCGAATCCGCCGGCAATACGCAATTCGGCAAAGCGAGCGCGGCACAAACGAGACACACGACTACGCGAGAAAGCCTCATGGCTGAGCCTCCGGAGAGATTTTGATTGGCATCTGGGGACAGCTATCTGGATGCGACAGCATTCCGTGGAAGTTGCCTCTCTCCAGCTGTAGAACGCCGGCGCGAGAGGTTCTTGCAGATGAAAAATCGGAGTTGCTGATCCAATTACGCTCCGTCGAGGCGAACGTTGACACCGGGCATTTCGCCGCGAAGAATAGAAACAATGAGACCGGGCGCCACATCTCTGGCCTTCGGAGCGGCGCTCGCGGTTAGCAGCTTACTGACTTGCGCTCCATCCGCGCGCGCGATTCCGCAGGATGATGAGCTGCGTCCTCCACAGTATTTCCAAATCAGCGGAACCTGCGAGATGGAAATTGCACCCGACAAAGCGCTGATCGTGGGAGGCGTGTCGAGCGGCGCGCTCAAGCCGAGCGATGCCGTCGAGCAACTCGAGAAACAACTCAGCTTGATGCGGAGCTACGTCGCGGAAAAGCACGGCGAACTGCAATTGATGGAACGCGTGCGCTCACTCAAAAATCCGCAACCCGGCAAAGAAGACAGCGAACCTCCTTTTCAGGTGGTGCAGCGGCTTCAGGCGACGTTTCCGGCGGATGCTCCGGTGGACGCGATTTTGCAGAGGCTGATCGAGTTGGGCCTCGATCGCTTCGGCGACAACGTCTTGAACAATTACAATCGCCGCGAAGCGGTGATCCGTTTCCACATCAGCGGCTTCGTCGAAAAAATGAACGACTTTCAGCAGCGTTGCGCCTCCGAGGCGTGGAAACAGTGGTGCGCGACATCCGACGCCGGAAAAGTTTGCGCCGGCAAAACACCGCCCGATAAATTAGACCTGCAAGCCTTCAGTGTGCGCTCGAAGGAATCGCTGATGCGGCCCGATGGCGGCAGTGCGCAATGGCAATGGAGCATGAATCGCGCGCAGCACCCGCCTGCGCCCGCGGACTTGCTCGGAAACTTGACGGTGCACCTCGAAGGCAGCGTAAACCTGTCGTATCACACTGAAGTCGAGAAACCTTGAAGCGTTTTGCTGCACGCGGCCGGGGAGTGACGCTCGCCTGTGCGGCGGCAGCTCTTCTGGCGGCGCTTTTCCTGCCCATTCGCGCGGCGGCGCGCGAGCCGCTGCCGCGCCGCCTTCTCCGCACCGTTCAAATCGGCGTGCCGCAAGATATCAGCGTCGAGGAAATTTACAAGATCGCTCTGAGCAGCGACACGGACTACACCACAACAATTCTGGCGCGCTCGGCGCTCGTGGTTCTGCAGCAAAACGATCCCAAGCTCATTTCGTACGAGGAATTATTCGACGGCGTTTTGAATCACCTGGTCAGTGATGGCGCTCCGTTTCAGCCACTGCCCAGTCTTCCCAGTTTCCGCGGAAAAGAAACGGTGATGACCATGGTGTACGCCCTGGTGATGAGCGGAAACCAGGAGCGCGCCACCGACATTCTCGAGAAGCACGCATTCACCGGAAGCAAGTACAAGCAGGGCGTGGTGCTCTCCGCGTTGCGCAATATCGGCACGCAGCGCGCCATCAGCATCATCCAGCAATATGCCGAGAAGGGGCAGGATCGCAATCTCGCGGAAACCACGCTGGCGGACGAGGATTATCCCGTGCTGTTCGAGATTCACGATCGCTGGAACGTGCTGCCTCCGGCGCAGCGCACGCAAGATAATCTCCGAACGATCGTGCAGGGCGGATGCAATCAGCGCAGCGCCGTCGCGGCTTACTGGCTGGGATTTTTTGCGCCGAATATCGATCCGAGCAGGGAAACGGCGGAGCTGCAGGCGCTCGAGAATCTCGCCCGCATCAACACGGCCAATTGCGAAATGATGGAACACGTGATCGCACTGAAATCGCTGGCGCTGCGCTCGGCGGAATCCGTGGATTACTGGAAGCGGCTGGCGCTCAGGACCACAGACGGGTGGGAGCGCCACCAGATCGTGATCAATGCGTTCGGCCGCTGGGGCAGAAAATTCGCGCCCGCGGCGCTCGATCTGCTCAAGACGGATACCTCGCAGTACGTGCAGTGGGAGCTTTTGAACGGCAACCTCGAAACGCGGCAAGGACGCGAATACAGGAATTATTGGGACATTTGGATTCCGGCAAATGTTTTGGTGGTGCTCGAATTCAACGGCTCACCGGGGCGCCCGGAGATGAAGCAGACGGATCTCGACGCGATGCTCGATTGGCTTGAGGCGGGCGCGCGGCCGCGGGACTCGGTGGTGCTGAACCACATGATCTATCACCTGGCGGAGTTCACCTCGGGCGACGATACGCGGCGCCTGTTGCAGATTTTCAATGCCCTGCCGCAGCGCAATGAGAATTGGTGGATCTTGCAAACGCTGCGCGATCCGGCGGCGTTGCCGCTTTTGAAATATTGGAGCACGTTGCCGGCGCCGGAAAACCAGCAGGAAACACTGAACTACACCATCGGCAGACTGGGCAACTTATCTCCGAGGCGCGGTGCGAATTCGGGAGCGTGTTGCGAAGCCACGGAAGAATGTCTGTTGCAGCAGGTGCGGCATAGCGCGGCGTCGGGTGCTTTGGCTGACGTCGAGATCCATTCGGAGGAAGAAGCCCACAAGTGGCTGAATACCGACGCGACGCCGGCCGGCGAATTCAAGATTCGCTATGCCGATGAGTTGAAGCGTTCAGCCATCGTCCATCGCAGCGACGGAACGGAAGAACACTGGCAATATCTGTACGACTGCTGGCGTCGCGCCGACCAACCAAGCCCCGCGACCGCGGATCATTAGAGACACTCGCTGTTTGTAGCGCCACCCTTTTAGGGTGGCATCTTGGATCGCGATGTTGCTACACAAATGCCGCCCTAAAAGAGCGGCGCCACAAAAACCTTATTGCATGCGCTTCACGAAGATCACGCAATAATCGCGGCCGGACCAATCGTTGATTGTCTTTTCTACTTGCAATCCTGCCGTCGTAAGTTCGTCCACCATGATTTTTTGTGGAATGCCATGGCCGCCGCGATTTTTGGGAACGCCGGGTACGGCATCGGAATTCGCTTCGGGTGGAAAATCGATGATCGCGAGGCGGCCTCCCGGCTTCAGCGAGCGCAGCAGACTTTTATCGAATTCTGTGGGCTGCGTCAGGTGATGATAGACGTGCCGCAGGAAAATCGCGTCGCAGCAGGCTGGCGGCAGCTTGGTGTCATCGGCCGTGCCCTCCACCACGATCACGTTCTCGAGCTTGCGTTTCGCGACTTCCGCGCGAATACTCTTCAACTTTTCCGGATCAATCTCCGTAGCGTAAACGCGGCCTGAGGCGCCCACGCGTTCCGCGGCCGCAAGGCTATAGCTTCCGTCGCCCGCGCCAACGTCCGCGACGATCGCTCCTGGCTTCCATTGCATCAACTGAGCCGAGTCGATCGATCTCCTGGCGTTGATCGGCGCTCACACGCGGTACCGCGCGCGACGATAGCCAGCACGCGCCAATGGCCGCGATCGCCACAAACAACGGCAAAAGCCATCTCTTGCAATTCATGGGTGCGGCGCCTCCGATGCGCAATCCGATCGCGGATGAACTCTATGGCGACTCGGACCAATCGCCCCATCGGGTTGGATGCGAAGGTGGCTCCCTGCGTCTCGGCAGGAGGCGAATCTGCATTTTCCTCCGGGCCCCCTCCCGTAGCGCCGGCAGCCTGCCGGCGTTTTTGACTTTCGGCCCCGCCTTTGACTTTTTCTCGTCGAACTGCTGCAGCCGCAAGAATGCCTCTAAAACGCCCCTCAAACCTCTTGACAGTCGCCTCAGTTTGCGATATACATAAGCTAGTAGTTTGCAAGCCACTAGGCGTGGCGGCTGGCTCTTCAGAGTTCGCCGTTTTTCCACGCTAAACAATTTAGAGACGAGGAGTACAACGAAATGCTTGGCTTTGACGCCAAGATCGATGGCCCCAGCGCCAAACGGACCCTTCCGTTCGCGCCGCCATTTCGCGTGCGATTTACAGCAAGAAAAGGAAGACACTGCGATCCGGCGACTTTGAAAAGTGTTTCGGTTAGAAAGGACCCCGATCCTTTGTTTTCTATAACTTACGTGAGGTTTTAATTGAACCCTTGTTTCGGTTAGAAATTCGCGGATGGAGCGTCCATTCCGGCCGCAGATTCCTCGGCGAACGCGTCGAAATGACATCGTTTTCTTCACGCAGGGCGCCGCGTCGAGCAGTCGCGTCAGCAGGCCAGAACTTCGGCGGTGAGCTTGAAGCTTTTGAGCGGACCGAGGACCGTGGCGGCGATTTGGCCGGGCCGGAAAAATTGGCGGGCGACTTCGCGGACCTCTTCGCGGGTTACGGCTTCTAGGTTGGCGATCATTTCGTCGGGGGTGAAGAAGCGGCCGAAATAGAGATGCTGGCGGGCAATGTGGGACATGCGCGCGCCGGTGGATTCGAGCGAGAGAAGCATCGCGCCTTTCAGATGATCCTTGGCGCGGCGCAGCTCTTCGTCGCTGACCAAATCATTCTTGAGGCTGCGGACTTCGGCCATGACCGAGCGGACGAGCTGCGGAGCAGATTTGAGCACCGTGGCGCCGTAAACCGAGAGCATGCCCGCGTCGCGGTAGGGATTCATCTCGCTGAAGATCGAATAGGCGAGGCCCTGGCGCTCGCGGATATTTTGGAAAAGGCGCGACGACATTCCGCCGCCGAAGAGAGTATTGAGGATCGAGGCGGAGAAGCGGCGGCTGATCGGCGATCGGAAATGCCGCGACGCCGATGCAGACGTGGACTTGCTCGAGATCGCGCTTGGTCTTGAGCGTGATGCGCGGCGCGGGTTTCGGAGCCGGACCGACGACGCCGTTTTTTGAAGGCTTGCGCTTTTCGAAGCGCTCGCCGACGAGATGCATCAACTGGCCGTGGGTGAGATTGCCGGCGGCGGTGATGACGATGTGATTCGGTGCGTACCATTGGCCGAACCAGTCGTTCAAAGTGGCGCGCTCGAGGGCGTTGATGGTTTCGCGCGTGCCGAGAATGGGCTTGCCGAGGGCGTGGCCGCGCCAGAAATTTTCGGAGAAGAGTTCGTGGACCAGATCCTCGGGATTGTCGCGGGCCATTTTGATTTCTTCGAGGATCACGGACTTCTCGCGCGTGATTTCATCCGGCGGGAAGGCCGGAGCGAGAACCATGTCGGCGATGATGTCGAAGGCCGTAGGCAGATGCTCGTCGAGGACGCGGGTGTTGTAGCACACGAGTTCTTTCGAGGTGAAGGCGTCGAGCATGCCCCCGATGCGGTCGGCCTCGCGCGCGATATCTTCGGCCGAGCGGCGCGCAGTGCCCTTGAAAACCATGTGCTCGATGAAATGCGAAATGCCGTTCAGCTTGACGGGCTCGCGGCGCGAGCCGTGCTGCAGCCAGATGCCGACGGAAACGCTGCGAACGTGCGGCATCGGCTCAGTGATGACCACGAGGCCGTTGGGAAGCGTGGATTTGTGGATGGTGGATCGAGTTGTGGATTTGGTCACGCTCTATTGTGACACGCCCGCGCAGCGAAAGTCACACCGCGAGGCGGAATCGACAATTCGGTGCAGCAACGAGTTTGCCGGCGCTACAACAACTTTTCGTCCGGAGAAAGTTTGCCGTACTCGCTGGAATAGTGGAGCGGGACGTCGGAATAAACGCCCTTGTCTTGGGAATAGATTTCGCAGCTTGAGTACGGGTGCGAATAGATGTGGATGGTCGTGGCGCGGCCGCCGAACTCGGGAAGATTGAGGACTTGATGCACCGGCTCTTCGGGACGAACGACGCCGGGATGCGCGGCGTCCATATCGTAAAAATCGGTGGGGATTAGCTTGCAGGTGTGCTGCGTGCCGTCTCGTTGCTCGACGCGGAAATTCTGGACGCGCAGCTTGCCGATGGGCACGGCCATCCAGCAATTTTGATCGCGGTGATTGTGGATGCGGCTCACCTGCCCCGATTCCCAGCAGATGGCGATGATTTCGAAGAGATCGTTTTTGAAGATGAGATTGCGCGTGTAGTGGCTGCGCGCGTAGAAGAGATAGGGCTTCAGAGTCTCGGGCTGCACCAGATTTTCGTGCACGAATTGCTCGACGCGGGGAATGGTGAATTCGCGCTCCGGAATCGCTGTGAGCTTCTTCACCCATTCATCGATGGGCATGGATTGCGCCACGAGTTGAGCCATTGCCGGATCTCCCTGTTGATACGGCTTCTGGGCGGGATTATAGCTCCGCCACACGCGAGCGGCGCGGAAAAGTTCCTGCGGCGGTGCGTGCTATGATTCAAAAGAGAAGTGCCTATGGCGTCCGCATCGCAAAACGAAAAAACGAATCTCCTGGGAAAGTCGAAGGAGGAATTGTCGGCGCTGGCGGTGTCGCTGGGCGAGCATGCGTACCGCGGGGCGCAGCTGTATCACGCGCTGTACGCGGAGAAACAATTCAATATTGCGGCGATGACGAATTTGCCTGCGGTATTTCGCCAGAAGCTGGCGGAGCAAGCGACAATCACGCTGCCGGAAATTGTGCGGCGATATGACTCGGCGGACGGGACGATTCGCTATGTTCTCGGGTTCGACGCGCGGCCGGAGGATGCCGCGGCACGCGGGACGACGATTGAGGCCGTGTTCATGCCGGAAGAAAGCCGGCAAACGATTTGCATTTCGACGCAGGCGGGCTGCGCGGTGGATTGCCACTTTTGCCTGACTGCGACGCTCGGATTGATCCGCAGCCTTTCGCCTGGCGAAATTTTGGGGCAGGTGCTGGTGGCGCTCGAAGATAATCGCGAAGCGCTGAAGCCACAGACGAATGTGGTGCTGATGGGGCAGGGCGAGCCGCTCTTGAATTACGACGCGGTGATGATCGCGCTGCGCATCCTGCTCGATCCCGAGGGAATAGGAATCTCGCCGAAGCATGTGACGCTTTCGACCAGCGGGATTATTCCGGGGATCGAGAGGCTGGCGAACGAACGTGTGCGGCCGAAATTGGCTGTTTCGCTGAACGCGTCGAATGACAAGCAACGCGACGAGATCATGCCGATCAATCGCAAATATCCGATCGCCGACTTGATCGAGGCTTGCCGGCGGTATCCGTTGCGGACCTGGGAGCACATCACGTTCGAGTATGTGCTGCTGGGCGGATTCAATGATGCGCCGGAGGATGCGCGGCGAGTGGCGAAATTGTTGGCGAATTTGCGGGCGAAGGTGAATTTGATTCCGTGGAATCCGGGGGATTTGCCGTACAAGCCGCCGGATGCGGGGCGGATTGAAGAATTTCGGCGCATCTTGACGGACAAAGGGCTGCTGGCGTTCGTGCGTTATTCGCGAGGGCAGGACGTGATGGCGGCGTGCGGACAACTGGCGCTGCTGGAAGCGAGCGGAGAACGGCCGCTCGCGCAGATTTCACACTAAGCACGCTACTTGTAATTATTGTGGTTGGAGTTCGTGGAAGCCGGCGCCTGGCGAGACATTTGAATTCACTACGGTGCCTTGGCCGTTGATCCAGTAGCCGTTATTCGGGCCGGTCCAGACCAGGCGCGTCTCATTGCTCAGCGGATCTGCCGTTGGCGTCAGACCTGTCAGTATGTTGCCCCAGGATTCTACTTGCGCGGCTTGTGCGGCTTGATGGCGCTCGAAGGCGTTCACCTGATTGCGCATGCCTTGCATTTTCGCTTCGAATTGCTGCACTTGCTGGCCTAGTTCGGCCATCCGCTGGCGTTGGCGCGCCACCTGGTATTGATAGCCCTGATCATCCATCTGCTTCTGATATTCGACCCACCTGGGACTCACCTGAAACGATTCCGAGAGATGCATGATGATGCTGCGAACCTGCGGCACTTGATCGGCGGGCGCTATGAAACTGATGAGCGCTTTCACTTGCCACAAGTTCGACGAGAGCGTGGTGCGCGCGTAGACGTAGGCGTCGCGCGATTTTCCGCCGGAATCGCAGCGATAGCCGATCGCGCCGCTGGAATTTTGCGGCGATTCGGGCGCGGCGTTCGGGTCTTTTTTGCCCGGCGGCGCCTGATCTGCTTGCTCGGGCGTGAGCGTCTGGCAAAGCGTTTTGAAATGCGTGAGGGCGTAGAGACCGGCATAATCTTTGCCGGTGCGATATTTCGCGTAGATGCCTTGCGCCTGCGCGCCGAGATCGGCGGTTTCGCCTTCGCGCGGATGATATTGCGTGGGAAGAAAGTAAGTGGGAACGGCGACGTCACCCGAGCGGATATTGATGCTGCCATCGGGCGAGATGAGATCGATCATCGGGCGATAGTCGGAATAGCCGAGTCGGAATAGGCCGCCGTGCACGGTCCAGCCTTGCGGGACTTCGACGGTGAAGGCTTGCTCGAAGGGATCTTTGAATTTTATCCAGGTGAGATCGGACGAAGGTGGCGGAGCTGCATTCATCGAGACGGAAGGGACTAGAAGCGCAAGCGTTGCGCCAACGAGCACCATTGCAAATGCCGCCTGGAATCGCAAAGTTCTGGGGTTCATCTCATGCTCCTCTTTGCTGGGGCTGGAGTGTCCTTATGAGAACTCGCGAGACAGGGCCCTCAGCGGCTAAAGCCGTACTAATTTTGCACCGATTGCGGCACGACTGAAGTCGTGCCCTGACAAATCTTGCGAGCCGGCGGTACCGATCACGCGCTGTGCGGAGGAATCAGTTGCGAATGACCGAAGGCTCGATCGACGCGGAAGAGGATGAGTGCTGCCAGCGCTCCTACGGGAATTGCAAGCCACCAGCCGGAATCTAGAATGACGGTGCCGGCCTGACCGAATACATATTCGTATGCTACCGCAAGCTTCGAAGCGGAGGATTGCAGCGCGCGGCCCAGGTAGCCGAACGCGAGGATGATGATTGGCGCGAGTATCGCTCCGGAGATGACCCAGGCGCGCGTGGATCGCAGATGAAACGCGTTCATCAACCGCCGCATCAGGAATCCGCCGACAAGGCTGATACCAATGCCAAAGATCCAGCCGACGAAGCTGAAGAGCCAGAAATTTCCGACCGCGCCATGAAGCGAGAGCGGAACGTCGCGGTGCGGATCGAGCGTGTAGCGCAGGAAGATGGCACTGCTCATGAAGAAACAGCCGCAGACCCAGGAGACGAGGTAATAGGCGAGAGTGCCGTGGCGAGTCATGGTGGCTCAGATCCTCCGCTCGACATTGGGAAAATCGAGCCAGACTTTTACGCCGCAGAAGTGCGAGCCTTCGGTGCAAATGGGCGTGGAAATTCCGGCGCGCAGGACGCAAGGCGGGCCGATGTAACGCGCGAGTTGCGGAAAAACTTCGCGCACTTGGGCGACTTCGTCCATCGAGGCCTGGTAAATCTCTTCTTGCGCGTTGAAGCAGGTGCGCATGGTCCATTTGTGCTGCAAGTGCAGGAGCGAACCGGTTTCGACGAGGCGAATCGATTTGGCGTTTGGGAGGAGGTAGAGAGCAAACTCGCGCGGGACGCCGCGATCCAGAAGTTCGTTCTTTGATTGCCATGCGGCGGCCATGGCTTCCTCATAGACTTCGCGGGCGCGCGGGTTTCCGGCGATGAGCATGGGCGTGAGGAAGTCGGGAGCGCGGGTATCGGCGAGCGTGAGAAGCGGGCGCGAGCCGGGAACCATGCGATGGCGCTGGTCCTGGCTATCGGCGGTGTGACTGATTTTTTTGGCGAAGGTGAAATTGGCGTGCTGCAGCGCGCGGAGAATCGGGGCGTGAACGCCGATGTTTAGCGTTTCGCGGCGATAGGGATTGCGCGCGGGATTGAGAAGCAGATCGATGGCTTCGGCATCGGGGCAGGCGGCTTCGGTGAGTCCGAGGACGGCGCGATAGGATTCGGCCATCACGCGCAGAGCGCGCGGCGAATAATCGACGAGCACGGAGGTGCGACCGGCAAGCTGCGCGTCGAATTCGCGGGCGAAGGCGTCGCCATCGGCGGCGGGCTGCGCGAATTCGATAGGATCTTCCATCGGCTCGTTATCGAAGCGATCGAAGAATTCGGGATCGACTTCGCGAACGGCGCCAACCATTGCGCCGATTACTTCGCGGGCTTCGCAGGGAGTGTCGGAAGCGGCCTGCATGCGCCAGAGGCGATGAAGGACGATACCGGAAAGCGTGTGAACCATCGTGGTGAATGCGGCGACGGGGAGGACATAGCGCGCGACTTCAATGGCGCGCTTTTCGGATTGGCGCGCCACTTTTTGCAGGCGCTTGGGATGCGACATCTCGCCGATGTGCCAGATATCGCCGAGAATTTCGCGGGCTTCGGGCTCGAGGAGGCGCGAAAGCTCGCGATAGAAATCCCACGCGCGGGCGATGGCGCGCTCGTAGATGGCGCGCTCTTCGAGGGCGAAATTCGGGCCGGCGGGAGGAACGTAGGCCTGCGCGCGATCGAGGCGCACGTATCGCTGGCTTTGCTGCTCGGAATTGTAGAAAGGATGCGCGTGCAGGAATGACCAGACGAATTGGCGGCTGATATTTTCGAGTCCGAATTCGAAATGGGCGTGTTGGAAGACGGTGTGATGACCGCCGTAATAGGTCGCCGAGCCGACGTTGACGCGCTGCTTTTCGGTGATTTCTTCTGGGCCGATCAGGCGCGCGGAATAGCAGGTGCGCGCCGCGGCGATGGCCGAATCGAAGGGATGCGCGAAGGCATTGCGCAGCGAGATGCGCGGCGCGGCGGTTTCGATCAGAGAATCGGGCGATGCGTTGGAAGAGATGGGCACTGGCGAGGCCATTGATGGGGACATTCTATACCGAGGCGGCGAGCGAGGGCAAAAGAGCAGGTTGGCATAGTCGCGACGCGGCCGCAAACAATGCGCCGCTATGGCTTCAGGGAGATTTCAACCTGCCGCAGAATCGCATGTAGCCTGGGCTCGCCGCATTTCGTCAACGCCGCGTCCTGGCATTCGCGTTCCATGGTTTCTACGGGATTGTTCATCCTGGCCGACAAAATTTTTCCGTCCGTCAGGCTGAGTTGGATGGTGACTTCAAACGTTTCTTTTCCCACCGCGCCCAAAAACTTGCCGTCTTGCGTTTTCTGAATCTGCACCCAATTGTTCGCGGTGTCGGAAACCGGCTTTTGCATCCACTCCGCAGGGATGTTGATCTGCGGCTTATCCGGCGGCACGTGACGGACGATGAGCGTGGCCGTTCCGGCGCCTCGATCGACCGCCTTGAGCGTGTAATCAAAATCGATGGAATCCTCACCCAGCAGAACGTACGCGCCATCCGCCCAGGAATTCGGCGTGCCGCGCTTGAAGTAGAAATGATCTCCCACATGGACCAGCTTGCCGATCTTCGCGCCCAGCCAGTAGTCGACATAGAAGGTCATCAGGTCGGTCACCGGCCCGATGATTTGCGGATCGACTTTGCTGAAGGCCGGAATCGCAGGCTTGTGATTCGGATCAAGCGTAAGCTGCTCACGAAAATCGAGCGTCGCCGGCGATAGCGCGACGGGCTTGCCCTCCGAAGCAAACTCCGACCATCGAAATTCGTCGAAGCAGCTTCCGTCCGAATCTTTTTTCGTCAACCCGTCCGCTTCGATGGAATAGTGCCAGGATTCGTTCGTTGCTTTCATCACGTACGCCAACTTTTCGCCCTCGTGACATCGCCGCAGCAGAACCTTTTGTTCATCGCCGGGCGTTTGCGCCGCGACCGCTCCGGCGCCGGCCAGGACCAAGACAATTGAAAGGGCGAGTGTCCTCATGGTCTTCTCCTCAATCCATCGCAGAAGAGTGAAATCTCGAGCTGCAGAGCCTTCCCGGTTTGCCGGAATGGCGGGCCTTCCACCGCCCACAGCGCGGTCAGCCCCATGTGCATGGTCTTAAACGTCAGGATCAAGTCCGGCAGATGCAGGTCATCGCGCATCAATTTGCGCTCCTGCAATCCACGGAAGAGCGCCTCCAGCGGCGGATCGATCGCTTTCTGCATCTCGAGCATGTACGGCACGAATTGCTCGGTGCGCAGGAACATCTGCGCCATGAACACGCGCACAAACGCATGGTGCGGCTTCCTCAGTTGGAACTGATAGCGGATGTAACCGGCGAGAATCTCTTCCAGCGATTCGTTGGAGTCAAGAGCGCGGCGGACTTTGGCTTGTATCCGCGCTTCATCGGCGGCCAGGAAGGCCACAACGATATCTTCCTTGGTGGAAAAATAGTTATAGACCGTGCCTTTTCCGATGTCCGCGGCGGCGGCAATTTCGTCAACGGTGACCTCCTCGATGCTGCGTTGGGAGAAAAGGCGGATGGCGGTGGAGAGGATCAGTGAGCGCAGCGCCGCTTTCTTGCGTTCGCGCCGGCCACCGGATTGCATTGTGACTGTAGTCATAAATGACCATAGTCATATATTGGGCCGCGCCGTTTGTCAAGGCTTTCTTCCGCGAGTGGACCTCCCCGCCTGCGCCGGACTACCGGCGCCTATCGGCTGGCTGTAGTTCAGCGAGCGAGCTACTTCTTTGCGGCGGCCTTATCGGCGGCGGCTTTTTCGTATTTTTTGTTGAAGCGCTCGACGCGGCCGGCGGTGTCCAGCAGTTTTTGCTTGCCGGTGAAGAACGGGTGGCAATTCGAGCAGATTTCCACGCGCAGCAGTTGGCCCTTCATCGTCGAACGCGTCTTGAACGTGCTGCCGCAGGCGCAGTGCACGGTCACTTCGTGATAATCGGGGTGAATTCCGGCTTTCATGGGGAAACTCCAATCGGTCCGGGCCGGTCTGCGCGGCACATCCGCGTTGACGGAGGCTACAGCCGCGTCGCTAGGCCCGCGGACAAACTTCAATGATACGCGAAAATGCGGCGGGACGCCAATCGTCATGCGGAGCATTTGACGGCTACCCGACTCGCAACTTCGTGCGATGATGTTGCGTCTCATGGGGGTGGGTAATTCGACGTCATAGCGTGCACCAGCCCGACACGAGAAATTGCTTGGCAGCAGAAGATCGGCCATGTTCGCAATCTCAACTCGGAGGCGTAGATGAAGAAATTACTTGGATTCCTGATCGCGCTGTTGATTTTCTCGGTCCCGGCATTTGCGCAAAACAAGAAGCCTGCCGGCGGGGGGCACGGAGTTGGCGGCGGGTACGTTCCCGCCCACGGTCCCGCGCCCGCGAAAGCAAAAGCTCCGTCGCATCCCGCTCCAGAGCATCCAACGTATTCCGATAAGAAAGGGCACCCGGAAGCGCCGCACGTCCATACGAACGGCAAATGGATCGGGCACGATACCGGGCGCGATGATCCGCACTACCACCTCGATCATCCGTGGGAGCACGGACGCTTCACCGGCGGATTCGGGCGTGGGCACGTGTGGCATCTTGCCGGAGGCGGGCCAAGCCGATTCTGGTTCGGCGGGTTCTACTTCAGCGTAGCGCCGTTACGATCTTGGTTTCTGCGGTGACTGGTTGTGGGATTCGGACGACATCGTGATTTATGAGGATCCGGATCACGATGGATGGTATCTGGCGTACAACGTGAGGCTCGGAACCTACGTTCACGTGATGTATCTGGGAACCTAGGCGGATTCGACGGAAGACCGCGATCAGGCGACGAATGCGCAGCCCATGCGCACGCGGCCGCCCTCGGCGCTGTTGGCGTAAGCCTTGCGCAGGCTGACGCGCAGCGGCGGGAGAATCGGCACGTGCAGCACGGCTGAGAACTGCGACGGTAGGTCGTCGCCTTTGTCGAAGACAAGGGCGACGCCGCCGTAGCTTAAATCCACGACTGTCGCGGTCCTCAAGGAGCCGTCAATCACGGCGTAGGATTTCGTGCCGGCAAGAGAGACGCGTTCCCATTTGCGCGGATGCGTGGCTTGCTTTGGCGCAGCGCCGGCGTGAGCGGCTGCGGCCGCGCTTGCGGCTGTGGTGACCGGCGGAACTACAATCGGGGGAATCGTCGTCGATGGCGCGGCCGGAGTTTCGCGCGGCGCCGGGCGCGAACTTGCCGGCGCTTCCATGGGGATCACGCGCGAAGAACCAGTCGCGGTCCGCAGCGCATAGAGCTGCTTATCGGCGGCGTCGATAAGGTTTTCTTTCGTGTCGGCGTCGCGCGGGTGAACTGCCAGCCCGAAATCCAGCGTCACTCCCGCCTTCATTTGCAACGGCGCCACTTCCGCTTCGAAATTGCTGCGCACGCGGCGGCAGAGCGTAGCGGCCTGCTCGGGATCGGTCTGCGGAAGAAGGAGCGCGAATTCATCGCCGCCGATGCGAAAGGCGAAGTCCGAGGCGCGCAGAGTCTTGCGCAGATTGTTGGCGGCGAGACGCAGCACGTCGTCGCCTTTCGGATGGCCGTATTGGTCGTTTACTTCCTTGAGGTGGCGAAGATCGAAAATCACGAAGGCCAATTGCTGATTGTAACGTTTTGAACGGGTCAGTTCGCGCTCGCAGGTTTCGTCGAAGAGGCGGCGATTGTAGAGACCCGTAAGAGCGTCGGTAGCGGCGTAGCTTTGAAGTTTCTTGTATTCGTCGTATTCGAGAACCACAGGGACGCGCATGAAATGCGTGGTGCTGAGAACATCGACCAGCGCCGTCTTGAGCGAAACGCGGCGCCCAAGTGCTTCGGAGAATTCGCGCTGGCGCGCGAGAACCTTGGTCCAGGCTTCGAGGCTCTGCGCCTCGGTGAGATCGATCTGCGTGAAGGTTTTGAAGAAACGCTGCAGGAATGGGCCGCGAACGCCCTCATCGAGACCCGCGAGAGTCTCGACGAGCATATCGAGAAAGTTGTCTTCCGCCGATGGCTGAGGCCGCACCGGCTCGCCGGGCTGGGGCATAATTCGGATCTGCTCCGAACTTTTAGGACACGACTTCGAATGGCGCCTGGGGGCGCAGATTCGAATAGCGCGGGGGCGCACTTCTATATCAGCAAGAGTGAGTCCATCGCAGGGAAGATATCCAGAGACGCGCGCGCCGCTAAGTGCTTGAATTCCGGTCGATTCAAGAACGATTTCCTCACGGCAGCAGATTCTTCGGTCCGAATTGCGGCCGCCGAGAGCAAATTGCTTCCACTTGCGGATTCTCGGGGAAAAATTCCAGAAAGAGGCGTACTAGGAGTTTCGTTTCAATCGAGCGGCTTCAGAAATTGAACTCCAATGAGGTGCACATCGCCCACTTCCTTCTGCCGCAGGACGCGCGCCTGAATCGGCGCCATCGACGCCGGGACGAGACCGGAATTCGAGACCGAGGGAGCGGGAACCGTAAGAGTGATCAACGCCGCTTTGGCAAGGGCTCGCGGAGAGGTCAGATAGGCGCCTCCGGCGCTGATGTCGAGCGTCTTGGCGAGGTCCACAAAGTCCTCGCCATAGGCGTCGGTGCCGCGCATGAACATCGGCACCTGCAAATGCAGGCGGTAGGCTTGACGTCTTTCCGCGCTTGTCACGCCTATCTCCTGTCGCCGGGCTAGAGACTTTTGTGCCACTGTTGTTAGTACCCCAGTAGTAGTACTTTTCCATATCGCAATTTGGATGCAAGTGCGGAGCGGAGATTACGTAATCGTTAAATCATTGTAAACAAAGACCTTCCATTTCAAAGGGAGTGTGTCAAACTGAGTCCGGGAGGGAGTCTGGGGCAACGGAAGGGAATTCCCTTCCCATACTGTGAAAAGTAGAACTCATTTACCATTGACACCTCCCACCCCCTTTGCGACCATTCGCGCTGGCGTCGCTATCCCCTAGAGCTATCTGGAGATGAATGACTCTCAGTCAGATGTCGGACGCAAGGGTGCCCGTGTCGGAAAACGTGCAGCGGAGACTTCTAGATGACGCGGTCCGAGCAAGCCGAGCAGCCATCCGCCGCGCAAACCGTATTCGGTGTCATGGCGAGTTTGCTGGATTCCATGGACCGGCCGCTGGTGGTGTCGGATCGTGTCGGGACGATTTTGTTCGCCAACGTTCACGCGCAGGACCGGCTGGCGGCGCAGGGCTTTCCTTCAACGGACCGCATCAATCTTTTTCAAGACTTGCTGCATGCGGAAGCGCGCGGAGTGATCGGACAGCTCGAGAGTGGCGAGCAAGAAGTGAGCCTGCAAGTTTCGCGTCCTGGATTCGAGACGCACGTGCGTGTTCGCTGGCTGCCGGAGCCGGATTGGCTGGTCACGTTCATCGAGCCGTTGCCCGCGGCGGTGCCGGCCGGTGAAGTCGAAATGCGGCAGACCGTGCAGGACTTGATGCAAGAGCGGGAGATCACTTACCGCAATCTCCTGGCCGCGTATCTTCGATTGCAGGAAGTGAACCGGCAGAAAACGGTGTTCCTGGCATCCGCGGCGCATGAACTGAAGACTCCGCTGGCGGTGATGAAAGGCTATTACGACTTGCTGCTCTCCGGCTCGCTCGGAAGACTCAGCGACAAGCAGCGCGAGATCCTGGAAGAATCGAAGGACAGTTGTGACCGGTTGGTGCGCGTGGTGTCGATGTTCTTGAATTACTCGGCGCTCGAAAGCGGGAAGCTGGTGTTGCAACTGCGCGACAACGATATTCGCGCGTGCGTGAACGACGTGGTTACGCGCTGGCAGGATGCATTTCACAAGGCCAAAGTGCGTCTCGACACGCACATCGCGAAGACTCTTCCAGCGGTGAGCTTCGATTATCCGAAGCTGCAGCAGTGCATCGCGAATCTGGTGGATAACGCACTGAAGCACACGCCGCGGGGCGGATGCGTCACCGTGAAAGCTGAGCCGCATTTCTGGGAGCGACGCACGTCGGAAGTCGCGCCGAGAAGCGAACGCCGACGCGCGCGCGGGAGCGAAATCAATAGCGTGCTTGTTTCCGTGGCGGACACCGGCGTGGGCATCTCCGCCGAATATCACCAGGAAATCTTCGAAGAATTCGTGCGCGTCGATCCGTCGTCTTCGGGCATGGGCCTGGGCCTGGCGATTACGAAGCGGCTCATCCAGGCGCATCGCGGAAAAATTTGGGTGGACAGCATACCGGGCACCGGCAGCAAGTTCTCATTTATCCTGCCGGTGAACCTCGAATAGCATCGCGGCAACAGCGGGAGAAGAATTCAGCACCGAGGGCAGATCAACATGGCAACCAAAGAAAAAATCTTGATCGTGGACGACGAGCCGAGCATCCGGAAGTACTTGCAGACGCTCCTCGAGGTGGATGGGTACGAAGTCAGCGCCGTCTCAAACGGCAAAGACGCCGTCGAGCTTGTTTCGACGGGCGACAAACCCGATGTCATCATTCTCGACGTGCTGATGCCGGAGATGGACGGCCTGGACACGCTGCGCGCTCTGATGCATCAGGATCGGTCGCTGAACGTGATCATGCTTTCCTGCTCGAATGAAGTCGGCACGGTGGTGGAAGCCATCCGCCTGGGCGCGCACGATTACCTCACCAAGCCGTTCGAGAAGCCGGAGCTCGATGCCGCGCTGCTGAAATGCCGGAAGAGCATTCAGCTTACGTCCGAGAACAAGGCGCTGCGCGAATACTGCGATCAGCTCACCGAGGACCTTTCGTTCCTGGCCTCGAGCCC
Source organism: uncultured Acidobacteriota bacterium (assembly GCA_963812645.1). Classification (GTDB taxonomy): domain Bacteria; phylum Acidobacteriota; class Terriglobia; order Acidiferrales; family UBA7541; genus Palsa-147. The sequence continues at coordinate 23,623 of CAWEVU010000004.1, read as the reverse complement.
GCAGATGCTGAAGATCCGCCAGCAGATTCTACAGATCGCTCCTGTGGACGTGCCGGTGTTCATCAGCGGCGAGAGCGGCGTGGGCAAGGAAGTCGTGGCGCGCATGATTCACCTGCGTTCGACGCGGCGGCACCAGCCGTTCGTCAAAGTGAATTGCGCGGCGTTGCCCGGCGAGTTGCTGGAATCCGAGCTATTTGGCTACGAGCAAGGCGCTTTCACCGGCGCGGTGCGCTCGAAGCCCGGGAAATTCGAGCAGGCCAACAAGGGAACCATCTTCCTCGACGAAATCGCGGAGATGAGCCCGCACCTGCAGGCCAAGCTCCTTCACGTCCTCCAGGACAATCAATATTCGCGATTGGGCGGCCGAAGCGTGATCAACGTGGACGTTCGCGTCCTCGCGGCCACGAATATGAACGTGCAGGAAGCCATGCAATCCGGCCGCTTCCGCGAGGATCTTTATTACCGCTTGAACGTGCTATCGATTCACATTCCACCGCTACGCGAGCGCACCGGAGAAATCCCGCTGCTCTTCCAGCACTTCTTGCAGAAGTACAGCGAGAAGTTTCAAAAGGCCGCGCCCGAGCCTTCGACGCATCTCCTCGAAGCGGCGCAGCGTTATCAGTGGCCGGGCAACTTGCGCGAACTGGAAAACTTCACCAAGCGCTACGTGATTCTCGAAGACGATGAAGGAAGTTTCCGCGAATTGCTGGAAATGACGACGGCGCAACAGCGTCTCTCGCCGCAGCCCGAAGCCACGCCGACGCGCGAGCAAGGCGGACTGAAAGCGCTCGTGCGCGGCTTGAAGGACGAAGCCGAAGCGGAAGCGATCGCGCAGGCGCTCGAGAAAACGCGCTGGTGCCGCAAGGACGCCGCGAAAATGCTGGGCATCAGCTACAAGGCGCTGCTTTACAAGATGCGGCAGTTCAATCTGGATTCCGGGCGCGGTTCGCGTTCCGCCGCGCCGGCGGTGCCTGCAGCGCCGGTTTCGCGAAACGAGTAGTACCACTACGAGTCGCGGGACTACGCCTGCAACCTATTGCCTATTCAGAGCACAGAACAGAATAAAAATTCTGTTCATTAAACGTCTACATAGCTAAGATGCGTCGCCAGGGAAGCGCCTGGAGGCGCAGGCGCGATTCGCGGAATTGGGGGAGTTCTTGACCGCGAGTCACGCAAGCAGGCTTCTCTTGTCTTTGCAACGGGTTTGGGCAACCCAGAGCAATCCGGCCATCCAAAAGATTTGCTGAGGAAGGCGCGCCGTGGCATAGGCGAGTTTCGGAGGCCGCGCCGGCATTTGGAAGCAGGATTGCTAACCCCTTGTAGCGGGGAATCTTACGCCCATTTGCGCATTGAGGGAGCAACCGGAATGACGGAGCGTCGCACCGCACGCCGATACGACCTATCGTTGCCCGTACTCGTCCGTCTGCCCATCAACCGCGAACCGGGTTCGCATAGCGGGCAGACCCGCGACATCTCCACGCGTGGCGTCTATTTCATCATGAGCAAGGATATGGCGCCCGGCACCGAACTCGATTTCACGCTCACGCTTCCCGCAGAAATCACGCGCGGCACCGAAGTTTTCGTGCGCGCGCATGGGCGCGTAGTGCGCGTGGACAAGCGCGAAGGCGATGACACCGACAGCATCGGCGTCGCCGCCGTGATCGAGCGCTACGACATCATCCGGGGCAAGACCGCATAGTTCGCGGCTGCCCCGCGTTTTCCCTTCGAGTTTTCCTTTCGTTCCGCAATTCCGTTCTCGCCACTTTTTCGTGCGGCTCCATCGCACGCTCGTGTTCGCGTCCGACTCCCGCCTCCGCGCATCAGATTTCCGGCGCAGTTTTCGATTGCAAGAATGCCATCGCTGGTCTTAGGATTGCGCCACTCTCGGCTCGAGGAGGGCTCCATGAAAGTTTCGGACCTCATCGCCTCTCGCAAGGAAATTTTCTCGATCAACGAAGACGCTACGGTTCACGATGCAGCGCGCTATTTGCGCGATCGCGGCGTGCGTTCCGCCGGCATTTGCAATAAAGAAGGAAAACTCGTCGGCGTGATTTCGCAGAGCGACATCTCCGATAAAGTCGCCGCGGAAAACAAGTGCCCGGCGTGGATGCGCGTGACTGAAATCATGACCGCGCAGCTCGTTACCGTGCCGCCGGATGCGCCGCTCGATGCTTGCCTGCAATTGATGGAGAAATTCGGCATCTTCCATTTACTGGTTGTCGATGAGAAAGGGCGATTCCACGGGATGATTTCCGTCGCCGACCTGCTCACCGTGATTGCCTCCGACGAAAAGGCGCGCGCAGATCTGCTGGAAGATTTGATGTTCCCGAAACGCTAGCGCTAAGCGCGCGATTTCGTGCCGCGCTCGTCGCTGCAAAAAGTGTAAGAGTTCCGAGGAATTGTAGAAATAAATTTCTGCGCTCCAAAAGCCCCTTCCCAGCCTTGGTCTTCCCTCCGAGTAACTCCATTTCTCTGCTGTGAAACACTTTTCCTACTTTTAACGGGAGCGCCGCAACCATCAGAACTCCTTTGCGCAACTCTGGCCTGGTTCTATACCTAGGTCATAATCCACTGGCAGCTTTGGAGTTACGGCGCGAACGACGGCCCTACGTCATCCGCGGCCGCTCATTCCCGGATTGACCCTGTTTGGACGGGCGAGTGCAGGTATGAAGTGTCGATTACACAAAGGCTTGCCCTCGGGGAATCGGGTCAAGGGCCGGTCATCAGTTCAGGAGACTTGGGACCATGGCAGTAAACAACATTGTGGACGGCTTTGTGCCCGACAAGGCCCCGGACGGACCATCGTCGCACGTCGTCTTCGGCCAATCCGAAGTGATGCGCGCGGTCCGCCAGAAGATCGAGAAGGTCGCCGGGACAAATGTCCCGGTGCTGATTCAAGGCGATAGCGGCACGGGCAAGGAAGTTCTCGCGCGGCTGATCCATCATCTCTCGCCGAGCACCCTCGGCCCGTTCGTGAAAGTGAATTGCGCCGCGATTCCCGGCACTTTGCTGGAAAGCGAACTTTTTGGATTCCGCAAGGGCGCGTTCACCGGCGCCTACAACACGAAACCCGGCCGCGTGGAAATGGCCAACGGCGGGACGCTCTTCCTCGACGAAATCGGGGAGCTGGATTCATCGCTGCAGGCCAAGCTTCTTCAAGTTCTGCAGGACGGGCAGTTCTGCGCCATCGGCGACCAGGAAGAAAAGAAAATCGAAGCGCGCGTGATCTGCGCCACCAATCGTCGCCTCGAAGATGAAATCGAAGCCGGCCGCTTCCGTGCCGATCTTTTCTATCGAATCAACGTGATCAGCGTGCATCTCCCGCGCCTGCGCGATCGCCGCGAGGATATTCCCGGTCTCGTCGAATATTTCCTGGCGCAATTCAATGCGCGATTTCAGCGCAGCGCGCCGCTTCCCTCGCGCGAATTGCTGCAGATGTTCCAGGATTCCGACTGGCCTGGAAACATCCGCGAACTCGAAAACCGCGTTGCGCGCTACGTGATTCTCGGCAGCGAAGAGGCCTTCCGCACTGAATCCGCGCCGCCGCGGCCGATGTCGCTGCCGTATGAGATTCCGGAAAATGGCACGATTCCTCTGAAGCGCATCGCCAAGCAGGCTGTGCGCGAAATGGAACGCGAGCTGATTCTGAAAGTGCTGACGGCCAATCACTGGAATCGCCGCAAGGCCGCGCAACAGCTGGCGATCAGTTATCGCGCGCTGATTTACAAGATTCGCGAAGCGGGGCTTTCGCAGCGCCACAATCGCAAGGAAACCATCCTGCCGCCGCCCGACGCGGCTGCCGCTGTCGGAGACTGACAGAGACCGACTCCCGTAATCGCGCTTTCATTCGCAGGCCTGGCCTCGCTTCCGAGGCGCGTCTTCCAGCTTCATTCCCTCGTCATCCAACCGCTAATGCACCATTGGGCGAATTACGCTGGCTCCCCGCACGTCGCGCGTCTAAACTTTATTTGTCGCGCGTCAGCGCATATCCGATGACCGACAGAGCACAACGCCGCCAAGCCCTACTCGACGCGCTCGAGTCGCGCATTCTTGTGCTCGATGGCGCCATGGGCACGATGGTGCAGCAAAAGAATCTCTCGGCAGCGGATTTCGGCGGGCCGTCTCTCGAAGGCTGCAACGAAGTGCTGGTTCGCACGCGGCCCGATGCGATTCTCGATATTCATCGCGCCTATCTCGAAGCCGGTTCCGACATCATCGAAACCGACACGTTTGGCGGAACGCGCATCGTTCTCGGTGAATATCATCTCGAAAAAGAAACCGCCGCGTTGAATCGCGCGGCGGCGGAGCTGGCGCGGCGCGCGGCTGATGAATTTTCCACTGCGGCGCGCCCGCGATTTGTGGCCGGCTCGATCGGGCCGACCACCAAGGCAATTTCCGTCACCGGCGGAATCACGTTCGACGCGCTGCGCGAGAATTTCTACGAGCAGGCCAAGGCGCTCGTCGAAGGCGGCGCCGATATTCTGCTGGTTGAAACGTGCCAGGATACGCGCAACGTGAAAGCGGCGTTGCTGGCCATTGGGCGCGTGAATAAGGAATTCGGCTTGGAGATTCCGGTGATGGTTTCCGGCACGATCGAGCCGATGGGCACGATGCTCGCCGGACAAACGGCGGATGCGCTGTGGTCCTCGATCGCGCGGCAGAATCTGCTTTCAATCGGCTTGAATTGCGCCACTGGCCCCGAATTCATGACCGATCACATTCGCACGCTCAGCGAAATCGCCTCGACGCGCATTTCGTGCTATCCAAACGCCGGGCTGCCCCGCGAAGACGGCACCTACGGCGAAACGCCGGAAACGCTGACGGCGCAACTCGCGCGCTTCGTCGAGCATGGCTGGCTGAACATGGTCGGCGGCTGCTGCGGGACGACGCCCGCGCACATTCGCGCGCTTGCGGAGATGGTGAAGGGCCGCAAGCCGCGCGCGATTCCTGCGCCGGCACACCGTTCGTATTATTCCGGCATCGAGCTCGTCGAAGCCGACGAATCGAATCGACCGCTTCTGGTCGGTGAGCGCACCAACGTGATCGGCTCGCGCGCCTTCAAGGAGCTCGTCGCCGAAGAAAAATGGGAAGAGGCCACCGAAATCGCGCGGCGCCAGGTGCGCAATGGCGCGCAGGTGATTGACGTCTGCCTGCAGAGCAGCGAGCGCGATGAAGCCAAAGATATTCCGCCCTTCTACGAAAATCTGATTCGCAAGATCAAAGCGCCGGTAATGATTGACACCACCGACGCCGCTTCGATCGAGCTCTCGCTCACCTACTGCCAGGGCAAGAGCATCATCAACTCAATCAATCTCGAAGACGGCGAGGAAAAATTCGAGCGCGTCTGCCCTCTCGCGCGCGAGTATGGAGCCGCCCTCGTTGTCGGCTGCATTGACGAAGACAAGCAGCAGGCGCAGGCGTTCACGCGCGAGCGCAAGCTGGCTGTCGCAGAGCGTTCCTGCCGCCTGCTCGCTGACAAATTTGGAATCCCGACTGAAGACGTGATCATCGATCCGCTCGTCTTTCCCTGCGCGACGGGCGATGAAAATTACATTGGCGGCGCTGTCGAGACCATCGAAGCGATCCACCTGATCAAAGAAAAGATCTCCGGCGTCAAAACCATTCTCGGGATTTCAAATATCTCCTTCGGCCTTCCTGCCGCGGCACGCGAAGTGGTCAATTCCGTTTTTCTCTACTACTGCACAAAGGCCGGTCTCGATCTCGCCATCGTCAACGCGGAGAAAATCGAACGCTTCGCTTCGATTCCGGAGGAAGAGCGCCGCCTCGCCGAGCATCTTCTCTTCAATACGCCGCCCGCCGAAGTCCCGGCCGGTCATCCGGTGGCCGCGACGCTTGAGGCCGTGCCCGAAGACTGGCGCGAACAAAGCCGCGAGCAAAAAATCGCCGTCAATCAATTTCACATCGCGGCCATCGCCGATCATTTTAGAGGCGCCACGAAGCGCAAGAAGCAGGCCGCCGATCTTCCGCTCGATCAGCGTCTCTCGAATTACATCATCGAAGGCAGCCAGGACGGCCTGATCGCCGATCTCGAACGCAAGCGCGGCGAAGGCACGGCGCCGCTCGACATCATCAATGGGCCGCTGATGGCCGGCATGAGCGAGGTTGGCCGGCTCTTCAACAACAACGAGCTGATCGTCGCCGAAGTTCTGCAATCCGCGGAAGCGATGAAGAAAGCTGTGAATCATCTCCAGCGCTTCATGGAGAAATCGGAATCCTCCGCGCGTGGCCGGATCATTCTCGCCACCGTGAAAGGCGACGTCCACGACATCGGCAAAAATCTTGTCGAGATCATCCTCGCGAACAATGGCTATGAGGTGGTGAATCTCGGCATCAAAGTTCCGCCCGAGGAATTGATTCGCGCGTGCCACGAACATTCGCCCGATGCCGTCGGGCTATCGGGGCTGCTGGTGAAGAGCGCGCAGCAGATGGTGACTACAGCGGGAGATTTACGCGACGCTGGAATCGAGCTGCCGCTGCTCGTAGGTGGCGCGGCGCTTTCCGATAAGTTCACGCGCTCGAAAATCGCCCCCAGCTATGCCGGCCTGACTCTTGTATGCCAAGGATGCGATGACCGGCCTACGCCTGATGAACGAAATCATGGACCCAGCCGGCCGCGAGAAGCTCGTCGAGGTCGCATCCAACGGCGGCGCCGCGCAGCCGGCCGCCGTCAGTGAGAAGCCGCGCGCCCCGGCAGGCGAAGCGCGCAGTTCGCGCATACGCACCGACATTCCGATTCCACCCGCGCCGTATCTTGATCGCAAAGCGCGCGCTCTGCCGCATCTCGCCGAAATTTGGACCTACATCAATCCCTACATGCTCTACGGCCGCAATCTCGGCTTCAAAGGCAATTTCGCGCAAGCACTGCATGAACGCAATCCGCTCGCGCTCGAGCTCTATCACAAGACCGAGGAAGTGAAACAGGATGTCGCCAAGTGGATGAAGCCGCGCGGCGTCTGGCAATTCTTCGAAGCCGAGCGCGATGGCAATTCCGTCCATCTCTTCTGCACCTGGCGCGAAATCGCCGCTGCACACGTTTCCGTTTCGGCCGCCAAGCGAAGCCCGACGGGCTCTGCCTCAGCGATTACGTTCTCGATCCGGAAGAAAACGCGCGCGATCACATCGCTCTCTTCGTAGTCACCGCAGGCGAAGGCGTGCGCGAGCGCGTCGAGCAAGAAAAGCAAGCCGGCGAATATTTCAAAGCCCACGCCACGCAAGCTCTCGCCACCGAAACCGCCGAAGCCTGCGCCGAATGGCTGCACCGCCGCCTACGCGAAGAATGGGGCTTTCCCGATCTCCCCGCCATGACCATGCAGGAGCGCTTCACCTCGAGATATCGCGGCAAGCGCTACAGCTTTGGCTACGGCGCTTGCCCGAATATGGACGACCAGCAGGGAATCTGGAAACTTCTGCGCCCCGAAGAAATCGGCGTGCACCTGACGGAAGGAATGATGATGGAGCCCGAGGCCAGCGTCAGCGCGCTCGTCTTCCATCATCCCGACTGCGCGTATTTCTCAGTGAGCGACGAACCCGAAGCCGCTGGCAATTCTCCGCAGTCCCAGTAGTTGATTTTTCCCCCGGGCCGCAAGAAAATCGGGCCATGGCACACGAATTCAGCACGTCCTACGTAAAAGATTCGCTCTCTCTTTTCCGGCAATACAAACGCTTTGCGGATCGCGCCATCGAGCAAGTGGCGGACGAAAACCTCTACACCGCGCTCGATCCCGAATCGAATTCGATCGCGATCATCATGAAACACCTGGCGGGCAACATGCGCTCGCGCTGGACCGATTTCCTCTCGAGCGATGGCGAAAAACCGAATCGCAATCGCGACTCAGAATTCGAAGCTCCGCCTGCAACCCGCGCCGGAGCTGCTCGCCATGTGGGAAGAGTCCTGGCGAGTGCTGTTTGCGGCGCTCGAACCATTGAGCGACGCCGATCTCACGCGCACGATTTTAATCCGCACCGAGCCCCATTCCGTGATGCAGGCGATCAACCGCAACGTCGCGCACTGCGCGCAGCATATCGGTCAAATCATTCTTCTCGCGAAGCATTACTCCGGAACGCAGTGGAAGACGCTGACCGTTCCGCGCGGCCAGTCCGCTCAATTCATGGCCGACGTAGCCGCCGGCCGCAAATCCCAGCGCTAAGCCTGATGCAGCGCCGGCCTTTTAGGCCGGCATTGTGGCGTGGCGCGAAGCGAGCCAAGAAGCGAGTGCCGCGCCACGAGCCTCCTGATCTTCATTTCTTCTTCGGCGGCAAAAACTTCTTATCGATCTTCGCGATAATCACGTAATTCGGATCCACCATCTCTGCCAAGTGAATCTTCGCCGTCTTCGAAAGCAACTCGTAAGAATCCAATTCCGACAATCCATAATCGTCATGCATCCACTTCACTAATTCCGTAAACGCAATCCGCAAACAATCATCCAAGGGCCGGTAAATTCCCGCTGCCATAATCTCGTTTTCATTTTCGAAGCGAGGCCACTTGGTAGCTTTGTGCTTGATCACCTCCACCTGCAAACGCACCCGCAGCGGAACTTCAATCGCCGACCCGGACACTTCGCCATCTCCCATCGCGGCATGTCCGTCGCCCATGAAAAGCAGCGCGCCGGCCACATTCACCGGCAGATAAAGAATATTTCCCACACTCACTTCCGATGAATCCATATTTCCGCCAAACTCCGCGGGCACCACCGAACTGCGCGCTTCGCCGCCCGCCGGCGCCACCCCGATGCATCCGAGAAATTCATGCAAAGGAATGCTCACCGAAAAATTCAAATCCTGTGCGTGGAAATTCGCGGTATGCGAAGCGTGATCAATCGGATAAAAATAAAGCCGCTCAGGTATCGCGGGATTGAGCATGGGCGTGTAGTCGGTCGAGTTGAGCGCACCAAAGCCCGGAGCAAATCCGCCCACGCCCTGATTGCTATTCACCTCCAGCGAAAGAATTTTGATGGCAATCGTATCGCCCGGCTCGGCGCCATCAATAAAGAAAGGCCCAGTCAGCGGATTATCGCCTTTGGTCATGCTAAGAGTGTCGCCGGGCTTCTGAATCACATCGCCGAAAGCATCCAGCGTATTCGTCTCCAGAATATCGCCGGGACGCAGATGCTCGACGGGCGGCATCGTGCCGTAAACATATTTCACATTGTCGATCGTCCCGCGGTACTTCACCACGCGCCCCGATTCGGAGCCAGCACCGGCTTGCGCGTGCGTTGTGACGGGCGTCGCAGATCGCCGCAGCCAACATCACCACGAAAATTGAAAGCGCTCGAATTCGCATCCTCATTCCACCTCCGGGCGCACATCATACTGGCCTCAGCCCGAGCCTGCCATAGCGGTTCAAGCTCAAGAGCCGTGCAAAGCTCAATTTCCATCGAAACTTCGCCAGAAACTTCGCAGCGATGCAGAGTTACGCTTGCGCATATCCGAGCGTGGATACTAATTGACAATATATAAGCATCATATAATCTCACCTCAAAGGCGCCGCACAGAAGGCAGCGCAAGGATCGCCAATGATAAATGCCTCAAACCCTTCGGGGACAATCAAGGTTCTCTCGATCGATGGCGGCGGAATCCGCGGCATCATTCCCGCCATCATCCTCGACGCCCTGCAGAAACAAATCGGCGCCGACCTCCACACCGTTTTCGACCTGTCTCCGGCACGTCCACCGGCGGAATCATCGCTCTTGGCATCGGCACGGCCTGCAAGGGAAGCAAGCCGTACGCTCCCGCCGAGCTTTTGAATCTTTACGTGCAAAATGGCCCGGCGATATTCCACAAGAATCTGTTCACGCTGCCTCACGAACTCATCGGGCCGAAATATTCTCCCGCGTCGCTGGAGGCCTGCCTGTCGAAGTTTTTCGGCGCTACGAAATTCTCATCCGCGCTGACGCCGCTGCTCATCTCCAGCTACGACTTGCAATCGCAGCTTCCCTTCTTTTTCAAAAGCCACAAGATCGCGCGCGATTCCAGCTACGACTGGAAAGTCACCGACATCGCCCGCTCCACTTCCGCCGCGCCGACATTTTTCCCTCCGAATCATCTGACCAAGGGCAACGAAAGCTACGCACTCGTGGATGGCGGCGTCTACGTAAACAACCCGGCGATGGCGGCCTACGCCGATGCCCGGCGCCTTTACCCCGCCGCGACGCAATTCATCGTCCTAGCGGTCGGCACGGGCAACGTCCAGGATCACATCTCTTACCATCAGGCGAAGGGCTGGGGATTGCTCGGCTGGGCGCGGCAAATCGTCCCGGTCCTCATGGATAGTGTTTCCGAGGCCGTGGATTTTGAGCTGGGATGCATTCGCGATTGCGAGTACTTCCGGCTGCAGCCGCAGGATCTAAGCCCTGCGTCGGGCGCAATGGATGACGCAAGCCCGGAAAATCTCGCGGCGCTGCAGGACGTAGGCCACGCCTTTGTAACGAAGAACGCCGCGCCGTTGAACAAAATCGCCGCTCTACTGAAACCTCTGCGCGGCAGCTCTCTCTCCGGTATCGGCAACTAAGCGCGATCCAACTTCGCCGGCTCCCGCTCCGCCGCTCAATTTGTCGCCGCCGGCGTCGCGGCCAGAACCAGCTTGAGCAATTGATCGGCAAGCCCGTGGGCGTCTACCTCGTCCATGTTGATCAGCACCACCACAGCATCGCGTTTTTCCGGAGCGAGGATGATGGTCGTGCTCGCTCCCTGTTGGCTTCCGTTGTGGCCGATCTCAAAAATCCCGTCATGCGTCCCGGTTCCCCAGCCCAGCGCGTAACCATTCTGCTTTCCATCCGCGGTCTTTTGCGGCGTCCACATAACGTCGCGCGTCGCGCGTTTGATCAATGCATCGTCCAGGACGGCGATCTCAAATCGCGCCATATCGTCCGCGGACGAGATGATTCCGCCGCCGGGAATTTTGTAACTCGAATCGATCAAATCCGCGTTCACCACCACCCCTGTTTTGTCTTTCGAGTAGTAGCGCGTGCGGTGCGGTATCACGGTGATCAGATCGTCAGCCTGCGTTTCGCTCATCCCCGCCGGCAGAAAAACATTCTCGCGGACATATTCCACAAATTTCTCGCCCGATGCGCCTTCCATCGCACAGCCGACTAGCGTGTAGCCCATCGTCGAATAGTTGAACTTCGTTCCCGGCTTGGCGATCAACGGATCGTTGGCGAAAAACTTGATTCCGTCCGCCAGCGCTTCAAAATGCTTCGTGTTGCCGATTTCCGGATCGTCCTGCGATTCCGATTTGTAATGGCGAATCCCTCCCAGATGCCCAAGCAGCTCGCGCGTAGTGATCGGCCACTCTTTCTGAGGGAACGCCGGGCAATATTTCTGCACCGGCGCATCAAGATCGATCTTGCCACTCTCCCAAAGCCGCATCGCCGCGGTAGCCGTGAGTGTCTTCGAAACCGATCCCAGCCGGTAAAGCGTCTGCGAAGTAGCCGGAACAGAATTCTCGAGATCGGCAAGCCCAAATCCCTCAGACCAAACAAGCTCGCCCTTCTCGACCACCGCCACCGAAATCCCCGGCGCGCGACTCTCCGCCATAAATTTCGACACGGCATCCTCAAACTGCGCCTTTTGCTCCGCAGAAATCTTCTCGTGGTCTGCCGCCAAACCGCCCGCAAGCGCCAAAGCAATTACAGCGAACGCACCAAGCAGCGCCGTCCCAAAGCCGGCCCCGAAAAAACCGACGCGCTCGCAATTCAAAAATCGAGACATGCAATCCTCCCGAACGGCCATAGCCCGGGCGTAGCTGGGCGCCCCGGTGCCGGTGAGTTTCCCATAACATGGCTTTGCTGTCTGCGTCGGAGCATGAAAGCTTTGTCAGGGCACGGCTTGAGCCGTGCCGTATTCGTAGCAAATGGTCTACGGCTTTAGCCGCTGAGGCCTTGTTCTCCGCAGTCACACACCCGTCCCAGCCCCTGAACTCAATCCGCCCAATTTTTTAGAGATCCGCTCAGGACTTCAATTCAAGCTGCAGAAACGCCGTGCCGGGGACGGCACTCTTGTAGTAAGGCGCAATCGAAAGAAATCCCAACGAGGCATAAAGCTTCCGCGCCGCAATCATCGAGGGAAGCGTATCCAGCCGCACAAAGCGGTGCCCCGCCCGCCGCGCGTCCTCCAGCGCAGCCTCCACAAGCCGCTTCCCAAGCCCCGTCGAACGCCACTCCGGGCGAACGTAAAGCCGCTTCATCTCACAAAAATTCTCCGCCAGCGGCCGAATCGCCACGCAACCCGCAGCCTCGCCCCCCGCAAGCGCAAGAAGCAGCGTCCCGCGCGGCGGCGCATAGTCGCCGGGCAGCGAGCGAAGTTCGTCCTCAAAATTCTGATACGAAAGGTCCACGTCAAGCGACGCCCCATACTCCCGCATCAAGCCGCGCACCGCCGCAATTTTCTCCGGCGTCACCGCATGAATGATCCCCACATTCGCTCTCGGCGTAGTCACCATCGTCATCGGCCGCATTTTTCCTCTTCACCGCCACACTGCCCCGATTCCGTTCCACCCACAAGTGCCATATTGGAGCGACGTCCGTAGCGCCGGCTGCCAGCCGGCGTTTTTGTCTCAACCAACCCGCAAGTCACACACGTCTCCTAAATGTCCAAACTCCGCTCGGTTCCGATGCACTCCATCTATCCCCAAAGTCGATCTCGTCCCGGCCCCATTCTCAATCGACAAACCGCGAAACTCGCATGTGCCCGAACCCGCGATGTCAATTGCGCACTTTTCACCCCCAGTTCTATTGACTTCGGTGCACCGCAGCGAAAAATGAATGTAGCAAGCAACGCGAGTCATCCGAACGCCAACCGCATAGTTCGCCACAAAGCCGGGCTGCCACTCAGATTTTCAGCCGGCAGCGGAAACTCGCAACACGCCTCACCGGAGAATCAGCCATGGGCTCGGGGAATTTGTCGGCCGCGAAGTTTCAGAATCAGCTTCGACGTTGGAGATCCGTGCTTCCGGCGTGCGCGATCGCTGCACTCTTGTCTCTAGCCGCACCCGCGACGCACGGCCAACAGCAATCCTCCAACAATCCTCCCGATGAGCCGCCAACTACAGCGCCAAGCACGCCGCCCAAGCCGCAGCCGGCAGAACTCAATCCCGGCGTGACACTCGAGAAGTTGATGCTAGGCGGCGAAACTCAGCTCTACGCAATTCATGCCGCGAAGGGTCAATTCCTGCACGCCGTCGTCGAGCAGCACGGCATCGATGTAGTGCTCACTTGGGACGCGCCCGACGGAAAGCCCATCACCATGATGGACAGCCCCAACGGTCCATTTGGGCTCGAAGAGCTCTCCACGATCAGCGAGGTACCCGGCGTCTACACTCTCGAAATCGCTTCCGGCGACAAATCCGCTCCCGCAGGAAAATACCGCGTTCGCCTAGATCCGCCGCGCGCGCCCACCGACGCGGACAAAATCCGTCTCCGCGCCGAAGTCATGTTCATGGCCGCCGGGCAACTCGAAGCGCCGCAGACGGCTGAATCGCTGCTCCAGTCCAGCCAGAAGTACCAGGAATCAGTTCCGCTCTGGCTGCAAGCCGGAGATCCCTACGAGGAATGTCTCGCGCTGAATGAGGCCGGGAAGATTCTCGAAAATCTCGGAAACTTGGATAAAGGCGAGGAACTCGTGCGCCGCGCAGACGAAGTAGCGCGGTCCATCGGAGCGCCCGAACTTTTTGGCGCCACCATCAATAACTTGGCTCTCATCGACGTCATGCGCGGCGACCGCGAAGGAAGCCTGCGCCATTTTCTCGAAGCCCTCCCGTACTCCAAGCAGATTGGCGACCGTATGGAAGAAGGCGTCGTCCTCAGCAATATTGGTTACACTCTGGCCGCACTCGACAAGTGGCCCGAAGCGCTGGACTACGACAATCAAGCCATTGCCGTCTTTCTCGAGACCGGCCAGCTCGCCATGGCCTCCTCCACCACTGCGAACACTGCGGAAATCTATCAGGGGCTGGGACAGTATCAAAAGATGCTCGACGCCTGCCTGAAAGCTCTCGATCTTTTGAAACCGGTGAATGACGACCTGAGAAAAGGAAATGAGCTCGGAAATATCGGGCTGGCTGAAAAACTTCTCGGACATTACGACAAGGCGGTCGATTACTACGGCCAGGCGCTGGTTCTACTCAAAAAGGTCGGCGATCTCAAAGACGAGAGCATCACGCTCAACAACATGGCCAATATCTATATCGATCGCGGCGATCCGCAGAAAGGCCTCGATCTCCTGCAGCAAGCTCTCACTCTGGCGCAGCAAGCTGGAAGTCCGATCGCCCAGGCCACCACGCTTCACTCCATGGGCATTAGCTACGAATCTTTGGGCGACAAGGACAAAGCCCTCGAATCCTTCGGCCAGGCCCTCGCCCTGTATCATCAAATGAAGCAGCCGCTCGATGAAGGCGTCACTCTCAGCCGCTTGATGATGTTCTGGCGCGCCAACAACCACTCCGAAGCCGCCATTTTCTTCGGCAAACAAGCCATCAACAAATTTCAGCAGGTCCGCGGCAATATTCACGACCTCGACAAGGAATCGCAAAAAAGTTTCGTCGCTTCGCAGAGCGCGACCTATCGCGACGTCGCCGCCATGCTCATCTCCGCCGGGCGCTTGCCCGAGGCGCAACAGGTGCTCAGCCTGCTCAAGGACGAAGAATATTTCGAGTTTATCCGCCGCGACGGCAAGCAAGCCGATTCGCTGAATTCCGCCATCACGCTCAACAAGCCCGAAGACGCCGTCAACCGTCAGTACGAAGATCTCGCCAACACCGTTACCTCCATCGGAAACGAGTGGGCTTCGCTTCGCGCAAAACCTTCGCGCACTCCCGAAGAAGACGCGCGCCTAGCCGACCTTTCCGCCAAATTGAAGCAGGCCAATCAGCAATGGAATCAATTCCTGAATGGCCTCTACGCGGACCTGGGCAAGACCAAACAAGCCCAGCAAGACGTCGCCAGCCTGCAGGAAAACGCCAGCGGCATGCAAGGCGTCCTGCGCAAACTCGGAACCGGCGCCGTCGCGCTTTACACCTTGGTCGGTGAGGACAAATATCGCGTCATTCTCGTCACCCCGACGGTGATGCAGGCGCGCGAGTATCCCATTCGCGCCGCCGATCTGCGCAAAAAGGTCCTCGACTTCCGCCAGGCTCTCGATGATCCGCGCTCGAATCCCCTGCCGCTCGCGCAGGAGCTCTATCGCATCCTCATCGGGCCCGTGGCGGAAGATCTCGAAGGCGCGAAGGCGACAACTTTGATGTGGTCGCTCGATGATGTCCTCCGCTATCTCCCCGTCGCCGCACTTCACGACGGCAAGGATTATCTCGTCGCCAAATATCGCAACGAAGTTTTCACCCCGGTGAGCATCTCCCATTTGGCCGATCGGCCCGACGTCCAGAATTGGCGCGGCCTCGCTATGGGCGTGTCCAAAGCCTACGGCAATTTCCCGGCGCTTCCTTCCGTACCCGAAGAACTCAATCGCGTGGTCCGCGATCCGAGCACCAGCGACAAGCTAGGCGTTCTGCCCGGCAAGCTGATGCTCGACGCCGCCTTCACCGAAGACTCGATGAAGCAAGCTCTCGAGCAGGGTTATCCACTGGTCCACATCGCCAGCCATTTCGATTTTCAACCGGGAAACGAAACAGATTCGTTTCTCCTGCTCGGTGGAAAGACTGCCGAAGGCGCGCATCTCACCCTCGCAGAACTTCGCGAAGATCCTGAGCTCACATTCACCGACACTCAGCTTCTCACTCTCTCCGCCTGCGACACCGCCATGGGCGGCTCAACCGGCGACGGCCGCGAAGTCGATGGCCTCGGCATTCTCGCGCAGCAAAAAGGCGCAAAAGCGGTGGTAGCCAGCCTCTGGGAAGTAAATGACGCCAGCACAGGCCTGATGATGCAGGAATTCTATCACCTCTGGACCACAAGTCCCTCGACCTCGAAAGCCGAAGCGCTCCGCCAAGCCCAAGTCGAACTCTTACACGGCCAACTCAAGAGCCCATCGCCCGCTTCGCGCGGCGTACAAACAAAAAACGCGACCGCGACAAATGGCTACACGCATCCGTACTACTGGGCCCCATTCATCCTCTTCGGCAACTGGCAATAGCCGGCACATGCACGGCCACGCTTCGGCGCTCGTTCCTGCATTAAACGGTTTGTCAGGGCATGGCTTTAGCCATGCCGCAACCGACGCCGATTTAATACGGCTTTAGCCGCTGAGGTTTTGTCTTCGCATCCTCAAAAACCAGGCCAACGCCCAGAATTGCACCTCCGCATGCGCTAGAATAGGTGTACGGCGTCGCCGAAGATTTTTCCCGGCTGATACCTGACCACCCTCGCGCAAGGGTATCAATGAAAAAGATTCTCCTCACTCTCAACGTCAACGGCCGCGATCACGAATTCGCCTGCGAGCCCAGCAAACTCCTCCTCGACGCTCTCCGCCAGGATCTCAATCTCACCGGCTCAAAACGCGGCTGCGACGATTCTTCCTGCGGCGCCTGCACCGTGCAGGTCGACGGCACGCCGATGTATTCCTGCACCATGCTGGCCGCAAGCTGCGAGGGGCAAAAAATTCTCACCGTCGAAGGCCTCGCCGATCACGGCAGCCTCGCCGCCATCCAAAAAGCCTATGGCGATTGGGGCGGCGCGCAATGCGGCTATTGCACGCCGGGATTCATGATCACCGTTCATTGGCTCCTCGATCAAAATCCCAATCCCACCGAAGAAGAAATTCGCGGCGCCCTCAGCGGCAATCTCTGCCGCTGCACCGGCTACACGCAGATGTATCAGGCCATCAAAGCGGCGATTGACGCGGAGAAAAAAGGAGCGGCGGCAACGAAATGAGCGAATTCTCCGTCATCGGCAAATCCATCGCGCTGATCGACTCCGCCGGAAAAACCACCGGCCAGGGAAAATACACCGACGATCTCAGCGTTCCCGGAATGATGATCGGGAAAATCCTGCATTCGCCGTATCCGCACGCGCGCATCAAAAAAATCGACGCGAGCCGCGCGCTCGCACTCGATGGCGTCGTAACCGTCGTCACCGGCGTGGATGCCCCGAATCAATACGGAATTCTTCCCGTCGGCCACGATGAAACCGCTCTCGCCGTGGATAAAGTCCGCTATATCGGCGACAACGTAGCCTGCGTCGTAGCCGAATCCGAATCCATTGCCGAAAAAGCCCTCGAACTCATCGACGTCGAATACGAACCGCTGCCCGCCTGGTTCGATCCCGAAGACTCGATGAAAGCCGAAGTCGAGCTGATTCACGATCAGCGCCCACACAACATTGAAAAGGACTATCACCACGTCTTCGGCGATCCCGACAAAGGCTTCGCCGAATCCGACAAAATCGTCGAAGGCCGCTACATCGCCAACGAAGTAACTCACGCCGCGATGGAGCCGCATTCCACTCTCGCCGCTTTCGAATTCGATCCGCAAACCGGCGGACAAGGCCGCCTAACCGTCTGGTCCTCCACGCAGGTTCCCTACTATCTCCAGCACAAACTCAGCATCGTCCTCGAAATGCAGATGTCGCAGATTCGCGTCATCAAGCCGCTGGTCGGCGGCGGCTTCGGCGGCAAAAGCGAAGTGATTCCCATTGAAATCATCGCCGCGGTAGCCGCCCGCAAGGCGCAAGCCCCGGTAAAAATCACTTACACGCGCGAAGAAGTTTTCTGGGCGCATCGCGGCCGCCCGCGCACCATCGTCGATCTAAAAACCGGCGTAAAAAATGACGGCCGCATCATGGCCGTCGCCGCCCGCGTAATTCAGGATGGCGGCGCCTACTGCTCCTACGGCGTAGTCACCATTCTCTATTCCGGCGCGTTGCTCGGCGCGCTCTACGATATTCCGCACATCCGCTACGACGGCTATCGCGTCCTCACCAACAAGCCCGCCTGCGGCGCCATGCGCGGCCACGGCACCGTCAACGTCCGCTTCGCCTTCGAATCGCAATTCGACGAACTCGCCGCCGCCATCGGCATGGATCCCGCCGAAATTCGCCGCCGCAATTTACTCAAGCCCCCGACGATCACGGTAAATGGCCTGCGCGTCCAAAGCTACGGCCTGCCCGAGTGCATCGAGCAAGTCTTCACCCGCTCGAAATGGCGCGAGCGCAAAGGAAAACTCCCGCGCGGCCGCGGCCTCGGCATCGCCTGCAGCCACTACGTCAGCGGCGCAGCAAATTCCATCATCCGCTCCGACATGCCGCATTCCACCGTCAACATCAAAATCGATCGCGATGGCGGCGTAGTGATTTACACCGGCGCATCCGACATCGGCCAAGGCTCCGACACGATGGTCGCGCAAATTGCCGCCGAAGCCCTCGGCTGCTCGCTCGCGCGCGTAAAGGTTGTCGCAGCCGACACCGATTTGACGCCCATCGACATCGGCTCCTATTCGAGCCGCGTAACATTCATGAACGGCAACGCCACGCTCCGCGCCGCCCAATCCATCCGCAAACAAATCATCGAAGCCGCCGCCAAGCGCATGAGCTGCGCCGCAGAAGACGTAGAAATGCGCGCCGACCGCGTCTGGAAAAAGACTTTTCCCGGTACCGCTGGCGTCCCCGCCGGCGCCGTTCCGACCGATGCCTCTGCGGTGAGCCAAGTGCCACACGCCTCGCCCTCCGGCGAAGTCTCCGTCAGCGGCCACGTCGAAGGCCAGATCCTTCGTGGCTCCGTCCAGCAAAAACGCAAAGACGAATCCCCGAAAAACGAAATGTCCTTCGAAGAAGCGGTAGTCTCCGCCATCGATTTCCACGGCGCGCTCACCGGTACCGGCTCCTACGCTCCGCCGCCGGCAGCCCGCGGCGCAAAACACAAAGGCGCCGGCGTCGGCCCGTCGCCCGCGTATTCCTATTCCGCGCAAGTCGCCGACGTCAGCGTCGATGACGAGACCGGCGAAGTCACGGTGCACAAAATCTGGGCCGCCCACGATTGCGGCCGCGCGTTAAATCCAGTTTCGGTCGAAGGCCAGGTCATCGGCTCGGTCTGGATGGGTCTCGGCCAGGCCCTTCAGGAAGAAATGGTCTGGAAAGACGGCCTGCTGATGAATCCCGGCATGCTCGAATATCGCTCGCCGTCCAGCACCGAATCGCCCGAGATCGAATGCATCATCGTAGAAAGCATCGATCCCGAAGGCCCCTACGGCGCGAAAGAAGCCAGCGAAGGCTCGCTAGCCGCCGCAATTCCCGCAATCGCCAATGCAATTTACGATGCGGTAGGCATTCGCCTGCGCGAATCTCCGTTCACTCCCGAGCGCGTTCTCTCGGCGTTGCGCGCGAAAAAAGCCGGCGCGAAAAAAATTCAAATGACAGGCGGCGTCGATCCCACCGATCCAAAAACTTTCCGAGAGCACGGCGGCTCGTTAATCTTCCGCGGCAAAGGCCCGAAACGCCACGCGAGCGATTTAGCAATCGCGCATCGCCGCACCGATGCCAGCGGCGCACCGAAATCCGGCAATGGCAGCGGCGGCAACGGAGAACGCGCGTGAGCCTCGCCGAATTCCAATATCTCCGCCCGCGCTCCATCGACGAAGCCGTCGGCTTTCTCGCGCGCCACGAAGGCGATCTCGAAATTCTTGCCGGCGGTACCGACCTAATCCCCTCGATGCGCCAGCGCCTCTTCACGCCCGGCTACGTCATGGACATCCGCAGCATCGCCGAGCTTCGCGGCATCCACGAAGATCGCGACGCCACCGTAATCGGCGCGCTTACCACGCTCACCGCCATCGAACGCAGCTCACAACTCCGCTGCGACTATCCCGTCCTCACCGAAGCCGCCGCCACCGTCGCCTCTCCCATCCTCCGCAACATGGGCACGCTCGGCGGCAACATCTGCCTCGACACGCGCTGCCTCTGGTACAACCAATCGCTCACCTGGCGCCAGTCCTGCGGCTTCTGCA
Source organism: uncultured Acidobacteriota bacterium (assembly GCA_963812645.1). Classification (GTDB taxonomy): domain Bacteria; phylum Acidobacteriota; class Terriglobia; order Acidiferrales; family UBA7541; genus Palsa-147. The sequence goes on along the minus strand of CAWEVU010000004.1, from coordinate 3,714 downwards.
TCAAAAAGGACGGCGATCTCTGCCACGTCGCCCCCGGCGGCACGAAATGCTGGGCCGCCTTCTCCGCCGACACGCCGCCCGCGTTACTCTGCCTCGGCGCCGGAATCGAAATCGCCGGCCCCAAAGGCGTCCGCCGCGTCCTGCTAAATCATTTCTACTCAAACGAAGGCGACGCCCGCATGAATCTAGCCCGCAACGAACTGGTAACGCGCGTCTATCTCCCCCGCGCCACCGCCGGCCATCTCGGCGCCTATCGCAAGCTACGCGTCCGCGGCTCGATCGATTACCCGCTAGCAGGCGTAGCCGTGACGTTCCGCCAAAGCAACGGCCACATCGACGACGCCCAAGTAGCCATCACCGCCGTAAATCCAGCCCCATTCCTAGTCCCCGACGCCCACAATCTCCTAAACGGCCACGCGCTCGATGAATCCTCAGCCGCAGCCGCCGGCGATGCCGCCGCCAACATCTCCAAGCCGTTGACAACGTCCGCGCTGACCCCGGAATACCGCCGCGAAATGGTGAAGGTGCTCACCAAGCGCGCCCTACTAAGCCTATGTAGCTCAGGTCTTCAGACCTGAGGCCTTTCGTAGTTGGTTTTCGGCCGTGTGATTTCCCTCTCTTCGTCCCCCATCCTAAACGCTGTCATTCCGAGCCGCCATTTGGCGAGGAATCCCTCTTCGTCTTTTCTCCACCGTCCAGCCTCTGACCTCCAACCTCCAGAACCGCTGTCATTCCGAACCCGCAGTTCGGGTGAGGAATCTGCATTTTCTTTTCTTGTGTCGCCTCGAGCGATGCGGCCCGCAAAACCCAGTACCACACCGGACCGGTGGTCAATCCCGGTCCCTACGACGCCTGTTTCGACACGATTAGAAATGGCCTCCGTCCTTTATTTTGTTTGGGTTACGGCGATTTCTAATAATTTCGCACGCGATTAGAAATGCGCATGCCGGAGGTTCGAGGCCGGAAGAAACGCCAGCGGCGCACCGCAGAGACGCAGAGAGCGCCGAGTTGAAAAAAGGCGTGATTTGTTTCGATTAGAAGCACCTCCCGTCATTTGTTTTCTTGGGGTTACGCCCGTTTCTAATAATTTCGTGTATCGATTAGAAATTGTCTCCCGGCCGCCAATGTGGCTCAGGTCTTTTTATCCTGAGGCCCCTTGCCGGGGCCGAAGGACAGACCTGAGGCCGTTGTTTTCGAATTCGATCCCAAGTGCCAATTCACACCAAACTGCCTCACCTCTGAAGAGGTGAGCTACATAAAGATGCCCTTTTTGCCCGCACCTGCAGCAGGCTTTAGAAGGGCCAGCCCCGCGCTTAGGGACTGCGCACTTCCGCATCGAGGGTGGCGAAGTAATTACCAAGTGTCAATAGTCCCTTAGATCTAATTTGAAGGGGTACTGCGTAGGGGTCCGGAAATTTGAAATTGGAAAAGGGCCAAACCCGCCGCGCGGCGCACGAGCATTTCTTCCAGCCTTGGGTCTCTAGAACACCTCCAGCGTCTAGCTTCTAACACGCTGAACACCCCGACCCGTCCAATACCAGGAAGGATTGGGAACCCGAGGAGGAGACCCTTCGGAACAGGCTGTGCCACCCGCCGCCACGAAATCCACTTCTGCGATTAGCGAGTTAATCAGGCATCTCACACAAACCATTCAAAAATATGAGCTATCGGGAGCTTTGCGTCGATGCGGCTGAACTGTTTTTGATGCGAGTTAGATTCGCTCGTTCGGTGCTATTCGGGCATATGTTTTCGCCTGCGGAACTGACCCGTTAGCGCGTTAATCGTCCAAGGGGATTATTGTCGCGGTAGGGACGACCATCGCGGATCGCCCCCCGCACAGATCCGTACAAGCGCGTTTACGCATACGGCTCTTACCCTGGATGAGTAGCGGCGAAGCGCGCATCAGGATAGGGATGCAGAATGCGGGGTTGCGGAATCCACCGGATCAAGAGTGGGGAGAGACGCTCCCAGCGCACTCGCGCGCGTTGACTGCGACGGACGAGGATGCTCCGCCACAACCGACAAACGCGACGACAGAAAATGCGCAGCTGAGTCGAGTTGCCCGGAACGGCATGGTATTGGTAGTAGCCCAGCACAACCTTCCGAAGCCATGTACCGACCGCGGTCGTGCGATCATGCTTCCGGCGTTGAAGCTCAGCCTTAATGGCCTTGAGCTTCGCGACCATTCGCTTCTTCGCAGTAATCCGCCAGACGATGAAAGCTCCGGTCGTGAGCTGCCCACAGTAGTGGGTGAAACCCAGGAATGTGAAGGTCTCGGGTTTTCCCTCGCCCCGCCGCTTCCGATCTCGAGCGGCGAACCGCCCGAATTCGATCAGCCGTGTCTTGTCCGCATGTAATTCCAAACCAAACTTAGCCAGCCGCTCCCGAAATTCCCTTAGGAACCGCTCGGCGTCCGTCCGGTGTTGAAAGCCCACCACAAGATCATCGGCGTAGCGGACGACAATCACATCGCCCTTCGCGACTTTCTTGCGCCAGACCTCCACCCATAGATCGAAAACGTAATGTAGGTACACGTTGGCGAGCAGCGGTGAAGCAACGGCTCCCTGTGGCGTACCTAGTTTCGTCTCCGACCACTGGCCATCTTCCGAGACTCCAGCCTTCAACCATTTCTGGATCAGGCGAAGTACTCGGCGATCGGCCACGCGATGCTCGACAAACTTCATCGTCCATTCGTGGTTCATGTTGTCGAAGAAACCTCGAATGTCCGCATCGAGCACCCAGTTCACTCGCTTCCATTGGATGCCCGCCGTCAGCGCGTCCAACGCTTGATGCGGGCCGCGACCGGGCCGAAACCCGTATGAAAAGCCTTTGAAGTCGACCTCATAGATCTGGTTGAGGATCGTCACCACAGCCTGTTGAACGATCTTGTCCTCCAGCGCCGCGATGCCTAACGGACGTTGCCGCCCGTCAGCCTTCGGTATATAGACTCGTCGTGAGGGTTGTGCCCGATACACTCCACGGTGCACCCGACTGTGCAGATCGATGAGTCGATCCTCCAATCCGGCTTCATACTCCTGCCACGTCACGCCATCGACTCCGGGCGAAGCTTGTCGCTGAAGCGCGTAGAAGCTGTCGCGGAGTAATCCGACGCTTAGATGGTGGAGCAGGGCGGTGAACCGTTCCTGCTTCCTTTCTTTTACTGCTTGCCGCACACCGCGCAATCCCTGGGACATGCGTTTCCCGCTCTGTGTCGGGCGTATGTGAGATTGAACGATGTTCTCCTGAGTCTGTGCCCTTCCCTCCCCGGCCTCCGCGGAAGGTTGCCCTTCGTTGTTCGGCTGGTTCACTGGTACTACGGCACAGTCCGACTTCTCCGGCACGTTCGCGTCCGCATTTCGGTTTATGGCCTTCGCGGACCGGTCTTGATCGGCTGACCAAGACGTGCAGGAGATCTCCCGGTTCTCGTGCATGTTGTTTCTCAGCGTGCGCGGGTTCTAAGACTACGCAGGACCTGGCAATCCACTCGCGTTTAGTGTGGTTGTCGTGTTGCCTTCCTCCACTCGGAATGGAGTCGGCGTCCTGTTCCATCGGCTTTTCGAAGCTCAATAGCCCGGCCCACCGATACCTCTGTCTACGCTTCAAGCGGTACCTCGCGATATCGCCTGCAAGACTCGAGGCCAGGATGGATTCGCTGTCTCCTTTCCCGTAGGGCTCTTTCATCCCCTACAACATGCCGGTTTATCCCGGCGCTCT
>CAWEVU010000003.1:0-305171 GCA_963812645.1 uncultured Acidobacteriota bacterium | reverse complement strand
AGGGGAAGGGCGTCAGATCATCACCCTTCAAATGAAAAACCATATTCATCGCATACTTCGCGATTAACGCAACTCTGTCGCTCCGCTTCGCGTCCAATAGAGTAGAATGGAGCGCGTCCCCGAAGGAGTCGCTCATGACACACCTTGTGAATCTTGGGCTTTCTAGGGGCCTCGGCATCACCTCCGCGACGAAGTGCACCGTTTGCGACGCCCTCCGGCATGCAGGCAAGATTCTCGTTGTTTTGTTACTGTTCAGCGCCACTCCAGCCCTCGCCATTCAACATGGCGGAGGTGGCGGCGGCCATTCCAGCGGTGGAGGCGGAGGACACTTCGGCGGCGGTGGTGGCGGTCATGTCGGCGGCGGACATCCAGTTAGCAGCGCGCATCCGTCCGGGGGCGGCCAACACGCTTCAGCTTCGCATCCCCCTAGCGCGCCAGCTCCTCGCTCCGGCACAACAGCTGTAGGCACCGGACATCCGATCCCCGCAACCGGCGGTCGCGCGGCTGCACCGGCAACGCACGTAGCCGAGCCAGGGTATATCTGGGAAGCGTCACCGTACCACTCGAACCGCGTGGGGCCCGAAGCTCCACAGACGCTCGGCAAGCGGGGTTTCCTCTGGGAGGACCCAGGTCTTGTAGGGGCGGGCCTTAACTCCCGGCCGGTGTTCGGCCCCACTCCGCCATCCAGCAGTGCCATGATTTCACGCACGGGCGCGATTAGCACAACGTCTCCAAACGCCTTCAGCGTTCGCCGCGGCAACGGTGCGATCGCGATGCAAACTCAACCCGCGCGCCAGATTCGCGGCCGGCGGCGATCCCCGTTCAATAACCCATTTTTCTTCGGCGGCTTTTATCCTTTTGGCTTCTACCCGGGCTTTTACTTCGACAACTGCTTCGACTTCGGCTTCGATTATGGATACATGTTCGGCTACAACCCCTGCGGACTCGGCTACCTCGGTCCCTGGGGCTACAGCGCGTATCCAGGCTACGCTTTCGGAATGAGCAATTACGTCGGCATGCAGAATCAGATGCCGGGTTTCACCGGCCCCAGCGCCCCGAGCGATGAGCCGACTTCGGACGAAGCCGTAGCGCCCCAAGGCGCTGAAGCTCCGGCTCCTGCGCCGGGCGTCACGGTGCTCTATCTGAAAGATGGCACCAGCTTCGGCGTAATCGATTACTGGCTAGAAGGTGGACGCCTGCACTACGTGACAACCTACGGCGGTGCGAATGCTTTGGACATGGACGATCTTGACGCGCAGCACACCGTGGACGAAAACGCCAAGCAAGGTGTGACATTCACGTTGCGACCGCCGCACACTCAAGATCAGCAAGGCCAACCGACGGCGCAACCAAAGCCGTAACGGGGAGCGCGCGTAAGGGCTGTCTTCGACCTGGCCCGCGACGTCCACTGCCGGATGGACATGCCGTTCCCCAAAATGTTTCAGAACGTAACAAAACATGTCAAAGCACGCCGTCGCGCTCTCCAAAAATGACTCCGATTCGGACTTTCTCGGAATTTTTACCCGAAACTAAATATCTTTTGAAAAGAAGTACTTGACAGATATTCAGTCTTCTGGTATAAGTTTTAACTGTAATCTCGAATTGTGTAACAACCCACCTGAAAGTTTCCTGTAGGGCTCTCAAGCAAAATTAGTCGCCAACGCGATTTTGTCTCGATCTATCGGTCTTCGTCCCCAGTTGTTTTATCTTGTTCCGGAGGTTCCATGCCGACTTACAACACCCAGAATCCCCCCTACGCCATTTTCCCTGGCGACGTGGCCCTGGCCTTCAACGCCGAATCGCCCAGCGGCGGGCAAGCCAGCCAGCAATTTGCTCTGCCTGATTATTCCGGTCGAGCCGATCAAGGCCGCACCGTCCGCTGGCAGACAATTTTCGGCAGCGCACCCAGCGCCATCAGCATTACGCTGCAAGCCGCGATCGACGACGTGGACGCGCACTACCAAACCATCGACACCTCCACAAACACCGCCGGAGAAGCCCGCACCGTAACTGCCGTAAACGCCAAATTCCTCCGCGCCAAGCTGACAAGCATCACCGGCGGCAGCGGCGTAACTGTTCAGATCCTTGCGTAAGCAGCGACCTAAGTCGCGACGTTCCAGGGGCAAGCCTGCAGAGTCTGTGTCTGTGACCCCACCGCGGGTTAAAAACAGCGCCAGTACTAAAAAGAGGGTTCCCATGCGTCCCAACACGCTACACGCACCAGAAGGCCCGCAAGCGCAACTGAAAATGCCCGATGCCTTGCGCAGCGTGAACGTGAACGAAATCAAGCTCGCGAAGACTTACAGGCGCCTCCTCAACCGCAGGAAGGCCACGGAAAAAACGCCGGACGCGAAGCTCCTACTCGACACCGTGCGCGACTGTGCGAGAATTCTCGAACCCCTGCGCGAGGCAGAAGGCGTTCCGGAGAACGCAGTAATCCAACTCGTCCATAATGTCGCTCGACCGGATCGCGAGGCAGAACCGGACGCACCCGCAGGGGAGGGTCTTTAGACCCTCCCGCATTTCGGTCCGTTTGCGCCTTCGATTTTAACGCGCGCGCGGCCAACCCTCGTTTTCGTTACGCCCGTCGAAAACAAAGTCGGGACGAACAACGGGAGGGAGTAAATATCCCTCGCAGCAAATTAAAAATCTGTTCCGAATCGAGGTCTTCGATGTCCATCAATAAATCCACGCTCGGCTATTCCATTCAAATCGGCGGCGCCGGCTGCGTTCTCGTCGGCGCGGTTCTCAGTGTGCACCATGTTGCGATTGCCGCCTGCCTCGTCGCCGGCGCCGCCGCGCTCTATATCGGCAAGCGCATCCGCACCGGCGCATGATCCTCGCCGCAATTCATTCGCAAGCAGCAACCACGCATATTCCTCGTCCAAAATGTCCATCACCGTCAAATCCGGCCCGGAGCGCTTCCTAGAAGATTCCTCCGCTCCCAATCTGGTAATCCCGGCGAACGCGCGACTTTACCGCCAGGACCTCCACTATCGTCCGTTCCCCAAGCAGGATGTGTTCCACTCCTCGGGCGCAAAATATCGGCTGTTCGGCGGGGCAGCAGGCCCAGGCAAGTCCAAGGCCCTGTTGATGGAAGCCATCTTGCAAGCCACTCAGCATAGCGGCGTTAATACGCTGCTTCTCCGCCGCACATTTCCCGAACTCGAATCTTCGCTGCTGCGCTATTTCCGCCGCGATGTTCCGCGCGAACTTTATCGCGACTACAACGACGCGAAGCACATCGCCACGTGGCGCAACGGTTCCACAACGCAATTCGGCTACAGCCGCTCGGAGAACGACATCTACCAATATCAAGGCGCCGAATATAAGTTCATTGGCATCGATGAACTGACTCTCTTCACACTGGCTCAGTGGCAGTTTCTTACCTCGCGGAATCGCTGCCCGGTTCCGGGAGCGCGTGCCACCATGGCCGGAGCTACAAATCCCGGCAACATCGGCCACGCTTGGGTGAAATCCCTCTGGATCGATAAGCGGCCCGCCGCGGGAATGGATTCACCCGACAAATACGATCCCAGCGACTACGATTTCATTCCTGCTCGCGTCCACGACAATCCGATTTACGCCGCTGACGAAAGCTATTTGAAAACGCTAAACGCTTTGCCGGAAAGTCTGCGGCGGGCATTTCTGGACGGCGACTGGGAAGTCTTTGCCGGACAATATTTTGACAACTTCAATACCAACCATCACGTAGTCCGCGCTGAGGAAATTCAATTCGAGCCCTGGTGGCCGAGATGGATCTCCATTGACTGGGGCTTCGAGCATCCGGCAGCCGTCTATTGGCACACATCCGTGCCGACGCCCTCCGACTCGCGAGTAGCGGAGCACGGGACGCGGAGCAACTGTTTCCGCACGATTACCTACCGCGAATTCGTCAATCAACACATGTCCCCGCGCGAACTTGCGGCCGCTATACTCGATAGCACTGCAGGCGAAAAAATCTCCAGCGTTTATCTCTCGCCGGACGCATTCGCGCGTCATACCGACTACACCACCATCGCCGATCAAATCGGCGATATGTTTGTTGCCTTCGGCCTTCCTCGACCCATCCCCGCCGACAATGATCGCGTAGGCGGCTGGATGTTGATGTATCAAATGCTTGACGCCAACGAATGGCTCATCACATCAAATTGCACGAAGCTGATTCGGACACTGCCGAATCTGGGGCGCGACAGCATTCGCGTAGAGGATATAGCCAAGATGGACGGCGACGACCCGGCGGATGCCGCCCGTTACGGCCTGAAATCCCGCCTATCCGCGAGCAATGCCGCAAACGCCCCGTATGAGCAGCGAATAGCCGCCCGAATAACATCGAGCGACCCAACTATCCGCGCAATCCAAGCCCGCAGAGCGCATTTGGCTGAACACGACCACAGCTCGCCAATCCATTTCGCACGCCACCACTTCGACCGCTGAGGCATCGAGATCGACAATGACCTGGCAAGACAGAATCAAGCGCGCCCTGACAACGCGTTACACGCGGTCGCTCGAGGAAGAAATAATCCGCCTCCGCAACGAAAATCGCGCGTTGGTCAATTCCATCCTCAGCATCGCCGGCCTGCCGCCATTGCGCCTTGACGCCGAAATCGCCCGCGAGAATCGAAGAGACGGCATCGCTGCCAACACTGACGGCCCGGCGTCGAATTCAACTCTATCTGCGGGGCAGGGAATTCTTCTGCCCGCCAACGCACACCGCCGCCGAAGCTGGCAGCAAATTAACCGGATTCTCGAGATCGAAGAATCCCGTAAAGTCGCCAATCGCGATAATTCCGACGCGATGCGAAGAGCCGCACCGACAGCGACGTAGGGGCCCGTTTTCGGGACCTCTCGCATTTTGCGTTGGAATTGGCCACACGTTCACGCGCGAATCTTAGGGGTGAAGCCCTTCGCCGAACACCGGGAGGGTCTGAAGACCCGCCCCCACGCATTCAGCAACACCGTCGATCGTTAAATTCGTCGTCCATCTCTCCGAGGTCTCACGCTCAACGACTCCTCCATTCGATTTCCCGGCGAAGCTCCCGCCGCCGATCCTGCTGTCGTGCCTGTCGAAGGTCCGGCGCAGGCTGCGCCCGCCTCGCTCGACGATCCGATCTCGCATATTGAATCCGCGGTATACGGCGAGAATTACGAATTTCTTCCCGAGCGCCTGCAGGCCGCTTTGCGCCGAATCGTCCAGGATTTCACAAGCGAATCCGAACTCTCGCGCCGGCAGGAAATACGCCGTATCAAAAAAGCGCATCAATTCTGGCGCGGCTTGCAATATTTGTGGTGGAGCGAACGCGACCAGAATTGGCACCTTCCTTTCGAACAGAAAATCACTTCTGAAACTTCGCTCGAAGATCTACCGCGCTATGAATTCGTAACCAATCTCTATCAAGCTTTCGGGCTGTCTATCATTGCCGTGCTCTCGCAAGATGTGCCGCGTGTGCGCTTCTTCCCGCAATCCGCGCAAGCCGAAGAAGACATCGCCGCAGCGAAGTCGGCCACCGAAGTCGCGCAACTCGTCGAGCGCAACAATCGCATCGGCAATTTGATCGTGGACGAATCATTCCAGCTCTGGACCAGCGGCAAGGTCGGAGAGTACGTGCGTTACGTGGTGGACGGCCAGCGTTTCGGGTTCCACCCCGAAATGCAAATCAGCGCCCGCGATGTCGAACTGAATCCTGCGCATTGGCTTTGCCCCAATTGCAACGCGGCCGTTCCCGCTGTTAATCCAGTTTTGGACGGATCCATTCGACCTCGATCCCCGCAACCTCTTGCCGGCGGCATCGCGTCTCCCCAAGCAGTACCCGCCCCAGGCTCCGCGACGCCGCCACCTCCCCCTCCGGGCTTCTGCCCCGATTGCGGCGCTGCTTTCGAGCTCGGCGATTACGTTCCCGCCGACGTCGTCACCATCCCGACTGCTGAAACACGGCTGCGCGTGCCGAACGGCCAGGAAGTCGTCACCGTCGTCGGCGGCCTCGAGTTAAAAACCCCGCCGTGGGCCAACGAGATGCACGAATATCCCTTCCTGCAATGGAATATGGAAGTGCATCAAGCCCGCCTGAAAGCTGCCTATCCGCAAGCTGCCGACAAAATCGGCCCGCCGGTCGCCAGCGGCGCCGTTCAATACGAACGCCTCGCGCGTCTTGCGCAATCGCAAGGCGGTCCGCTCACTGAAGGCGGCGATTACAATATGAATCTAATTACGTTCCAGCGAACGTGGCTGCGTCCGTGGGCGTTCTATCAACTCGAAGACAAAAAGCTGCGCGATGAATTGCTCGCGCTCTTTCCCGACGGCTGCTATGTCGCGTTAGCCGGCGACACCTACTGCGAATCGCGCAACGAAAACATGGACGATCACTGGCGCGTTCTGCACGCACTTCCGGGCGACGGGTCGAGCGGCCGCCCCGCGCTAGGTGATGCGCTTATCTCCGTACAAGAGCGCTTCAACACCCTCTCAAACATCCAGATCGAAACCTACGAATACGGCATCCCGCCGATTTATGCTGACAGCGAAGTTCTCGATTTCGACGCGCTGCAATCCACCACTGCCGAGCCGGGCGCGCACTATCCCGCCCGCGCGAAACCTGGCCAGCCGCTGGCCGCAGGGTTCTTCCAGCCCGCGCCCGCGCAGATTCCTCCGGATCTTGCCATGCACGCGGCGAATCTGATGGGTCCGGTCGCCCAGTTCTTGACAGGCGCATTTCCCGCGCTCTTCGGCGGCGCGATGGCCAATACCGACACCGCGGCAGGCTATTCCATGGCCCGCGACCAAGCCATGGGCCGCATCGGCCTGGTCTGGCGGCGAATGAAATTCTTTCACGCCGACGTCATGTTGCTAGCGGTGGATTGCTTCAGGAAGAATCGCCCGAGTGATGTGGAGACAACTCTATTGGGCGCCGGATCAGCCTTCGAATCCAAATGGATTCGCTTAGCCGATCTGAAGGGCAATCTTTTCTCATTCCCCGAGACCGATGAGCAGTATCCGACGCTCTGGTCGCAACAACGCGCCGTCCTACTGCAGTTGCTGGGCAATCCTGATCCCCAATTGCAACAGGTTCTGGCGCACCCTGAGAACATGGCGCTGATCAAACGCCTGATCGGTCTGGAAGAAATGGTGATCCCCGATGAAGAATCTCGCACAAAGCAGTTTCGTGAGATCGCGCAATTGGTGGCCGAGCAGCCAATCCTGCATCGGGATCCCAAGACCGGCGCGGAAACCATCCTACCGAGCATGCTGCCTGACGCATTCGCCGACAATCACCAAGTAGAGCTAGCTACGTGCAGGCGCTGGTTCTCGAGCGATGCCGGTCAGGTTGCGAAGATCGAATCGCCAGCCGGGTATGCCAACGTGAGGGCGCACGCGCTAATGCATCAACAATTCCTCGAGCGGCAAACTGCGCCTCCGCCCTCGCCTGTAGCTCAAACACGGCCGACAGGTTCGTGACGGCACTGGCACACGACCGCCTTGGCGCTAAGATTTATGAATTGGATTATTTCTCGCAGAAGACAAATTACAAAGAGCGTTCGACCCCGTAGCCCAACTTTGCTCCGTACGCCGATCGCTGCGCGGGCGGCGGCGCCACCAATCTCACCACATGCTGCAATCTCTCGGGCTTGAACGGCTTCGCCATGCAAACGACAGCGCCATACTGGTGGCTCGTCGAATAATCGGCGGGCTGCGCAGCCTGGGTAATCAAAATCACGGGAATGTGCTTCAACCGCTCGTCCTTCTTCACGATCAAACACAAATCTTGACCGCCAAGCTCCTCGCCCTCAAACTCCGCCAAAATCACCGCGGGCACGGTGGTCTTTAACACATCCAGCGCATGCTTGGCATTCTTGACGATCACCACGTGGTAGCCATCTTGCTGCAGGAGCGCGCGAATTTGTTCCGCGAGCCGCTCGTCGGATTCAACCGCCAACACCATCGTCTGCGGCGCGAAAGTCTGCGCGGCTACGCGCCCTCCGACGGCCGGCACTTTCGCATCGCGATTCGCCGCGGCGTCGAAATGCACCGCGATCGCCGACTTTCCGTCCTTGGTATCGAACATGCGTACGATTTTCGCGCGCTGCGCCGTATTGATTGCTGTCGCCGCCGAAGAATAGGGGAACGTCACATCGAGGACTTGCCCGACCCAATAATCCTTGCGCATTGTCGTGAAGAGCAAACCATCGCGCGAGACATCAATGCTTGTGCACAAATCTTCAAACATATTCACGGACCCGAGTCCGCCGCGCACATGCACCTGTGCTGTAATTTTCGCGCGCTTCCGCCGGCGACGGTCGGTAGCGGTGACTATCGGCTTTGACGGCTGGGTCGCGGCGTCGGTTGGATTCGTCGGATTCATCGGGACATGAGCCTCATTTAACAGGAGCGCGGACAAAATGGCGCACAGCACCGCCGCCGGCGCGTCACACTCATTCTATTTATAGAAGGATTCGTTCATTCCGGCCATAGTACTTCGGTCACAGAGGGTAACTTTTCCGCACGCTATCGTCGGGTCCTATAGGATGGGGATTGACGATTTCGCCTCGAATTGACGAAATCCCTACTCTGTCCTGACAAAACTCGAGATATTGAACTGCGCACTGTACGCTGATCGCTGCGAAGGAGGCGGCGCCACCAAATGCACCACATGCCGCAAGCGGTCCTTCTTGAACGGCTTCGCCAGACAAACCACCGCACCCAGCTCGTGGCTCGTGGAATAATCCGCCGGCGCCGCTGACCTCATCATCAAAATCACGGGAATGTGCTGGTGGCTCTCGCTTTTCTTCACAATCGCACACAAATCGTGGCCGGATGGCTCGCCGCACTCCACTTCGGCAACGATCACATCCGGAGTCTCCGACTTGATCACGTCAAAGGCGTCGTGCGCCGAAATGACACTGGCAACGTGATATCCATCTTCCTCGAGCATGGCTCTGAGCTTTTCGCCCTCCCCGATGTCCGAATCCACTATCAATACGTGTACCGACCCTGCTACCCGGTGCGCTCCTGAGGGCAACTTTTCGCGGTTCTCAATCGGCTGATCCACCGGGCCGTTATCGATCCTAAGCGCGATCGCGAAGTAAAAGGCAGAGCTGGTTGAGGCTCTCACCACGGTTGCCCGTTTCGGAGTATTTATTGAATCCGTGTCGCTGCTGTACGGATAGGTCACTTCGAGCGCCTGGCCCACGTAGTAGCCGCCGCGTCCCGTTTCAATGAGCAGTCCGCCGCGCGCCACGTCCGTTGTGGTGACCATGTCCTCGAACGGTTCAGTCGTTCCGACGCCGCCTCGAATCCGCACCGGCAGTGACACTTTCACGCGATGATGCCGCCGCCGTTCGGACGGGGGAGCAAGTCGGGGACCGCGCTCAACCTTGTTACCAGATCGCTCGCTGCTGATCATGCATCGGCTATCGGCCCGCGCCAGCGAAAGCTTTAGCTTATCGATCTCGCTTTTGACTTTGTAACGTGGGAGTCGAGTATCCGCCCACTTCTCGGCCCTCTTGAATCTCACATTTGTATTCGTCAATCCCATAGATTCAAGCACGTAGCAGTAGCCCCGGGGCCGGTCTCAACAGCCTCCCCTACAAAGCCGCGGCACAAATTTTCCGGAGGTCCAATGTCGAACGCAACTCCCGCAACGGCACAATCGCACGCCGCCGCATCCGCGCCAGTCTCGCGTCCCAGCGATGACGAAATCCTCGGCCTCGTAACCACCGCGTCAACGGCCGCGAATTCGAAAGCACCCCGCACGGCCGACTTTGACTCATCCGAATCAGATCAGGAAATGAATGCACAACTGAACTCCCCTGCGCCCGATCCCGCACAATTCCGCGCCATCTTCGAATCCAATCCCGCGCTCCGCGACGCCTGGTGCGACGCACAATCCTTCCGCGAGATCTTTCCGGACGTGGAATCGGCTCGCGCAATCCAAAAGTTGTTCCCCACAATCGAAGATGCCCGCGCCGCAAATTCGCAGGTTGCCGACTTAGCACGGCTGGACACACTCTTCTTCAGTAATCGTCCGGAATCACATGCCGAACTAGCCGCCGCTATCTATCGTCTGAATCCCACCGCCTTCCGCAATTTAGCCCAAATGATGAACGCAATCGTTCCCCGACGGCGTGCAAAACCTTCCGCCGCGTCCCCCTGCTACCGCGACGGTACAATCCAGTAGTGGCCGCGAAACCGGCACAATCGCGCCAAACTCCAACGGCGAGTCCAACTCTTTGTCGCAACCAGTTGATGGCCGAACCCTGGGAGGGTCTGAAGACGCGCACCCACCGCAGCCCATCACCGCCGCCCACGAACACGCGTTCTTCCACGAAACCAACGCCGCAGCGGTAGAAGGGGTGCTCAATTCCATCCAATCCCAACTCGATCGCCTGCTTCCCGAAGGTACGCCGCAAAATACACGCCAGCGTCTGACTGGCGAAATCTATCGCGAGGTAGACGCAGCCCTGCAATCGAATCGCGCTTTCGGCCAACAGTTGCGCCAAGCCTTCCGCAGCGGCCAGTTGACGCCAGAGAATCAACGCGCCATCGTCGGCATAGTGGTAGGCCGCGCGAAGCAAGCCCTGCCAGGAATTGCTAAACGAGTCCTCGGCGAGTGGACCAGCGGAGTCGTCGCACATGCAGGCGCGCGCCAGGAACGCCAACGGAACGCCGCAAGGCGAGTAGATATAGCTGGAGGCGCCCCGGGCGGCGATTCACCACGCGCGCTCATGCCCAAAGACATTGATTACCGCAGAATGAGCGACAACGACATTCTAAATCTGTAACGCGGCCCCGCTAGGGAAGGGTCCTCGGATTTTCCCGCGTTCCGGCGGTTGTTTAAAACATCAGGCCGTCAAAAAAAGGAGGGCCGTTGCGGCGTTCCGGTGTGTATACCCGCGTCCGTTCGACCGAACACGGGTTCAGCCCCCCGCGCGGCTACAAACTCTTTCTATTCGTCGCTGTCTTGTAAGTCTCGATGGCCTGCGCCACGCCCACCGCGAACTGCGATACCTGACCCGCGTTCATGCCCGATGGTATCTTGATCATCCCTGAGCCGATCATGTTCGTCACCGCCGTGTTCAACGCGCTGTTCACCGAAGTCCAATTCACGTTCCCGCTCGAATCCGTGTACGTAATCATGTAGGAATCGATCATCCGCAGCACGCCGCCGGGCGAAAACGACGGCCCATCGTTTGTATTCATCTTGTCGGTGGTGTCGCGCGCAAATTGCTGTACCTGGCCTTCGTTCACGTTATTCGGCAGAGTGATCAGCCCGTTTGTCAACGCCGCATCGATAATTGCGTTCACCGCCGCATCTTGCGCCGCCTGGTTCGCGGAACCATCCGCATTCGTAGGCGGCATGGCATCGGAAATCGCCGCGCTCGCGCCCAGCACCATGAAATAAGTGTGCCCGGACTGCAGGACTCGCAGCACCGCCACTCCGTACGCCTGAAACTGCTGCATCGACATCCCGGTTGGGATCGAGAGCGTGCCCGACTGGACCGCGTTATTCACGTAGCACTTAGCAGCTAGTGACTGGCTCGTCCCGCAGTAGTAGAAGGTCTGCGCATGCGCCGGAAGCGCACTGGCACACAGCGCCAGAATCACCACGGGAATTATTTGACCGAGAACTTGCTTCATGTGCCCTCCGGGCGACAGATTTCCATCTGTAGCAGGCCCGGGGACGGCGGGTGCTGCCACAAAGTATCACAGGATTCCAACCTACGCGGCGCCCATTTTCACAGCCACTGGCCGCGCGGCCATAAACGGTACATATCTAGTTCCTGCCCTCCGGTGCTGGAGCTACGGAATGTGTCTGCCTGGCAGCGCGAACGAGCACCAGCATCAATAAAATTCACGCGTTTCGCACAAGATGTTGTTCAAACCTATAATTTCCGGAATGAACGCATCGTTCGTTACCCTCATCCGTCACGGACACCATCGCAATTAAAAATCCAACCAAGGGGAATTTCCTGCCATGCCACAAATGCAAAATGCCCAGACCGTCGCGCTTCAGCTCGAAAAGGTTCGCGACAAACTTCCGCTCCTGTACGAACGCGACGACATACTCCTCACCATGATTCAACAGCGCGGCGATGTCGAGCGCGTCAGCTCTCGCAACATGCGCCTCCCGCTGCAAATTCGTCCGGGAGGCAAGCCGGGCCTCGCCAATCTCGACGGCGGCGATCTGGGTCGCGGTTCGGGAACCACCTACGATGTGGCACAAGTCACGCCCATCTTCTTCCGCCACGCGGTCGAAATCTCGAAACTCGTCGAGTACGCCTCAAACTCGCCCGAAAAGGCGATCGAGAACGCCGCCAAGCGCGAAGTCAAAAATAACATGCAGCAGTTCCGTTCCTTCCTCGACAAAGTCATGCAGACGAATGGAAATGGCGTTCTCGGCACGATTTCGTCGATCGCCGGCAGCACCTTCACTATGGCCAAGCCGCCCGGCAGCGTCCTCGTCTATTACAATCAGACCATCCAGGTCTACGATCCCACCCTTACTACAAATCGCAACGTGGCCGCCGGCGTCACCACCAGCGTCACGGCGGTCGATCCCTTCGCTGGTACCATCACCGTGGACAACGTCCCTAGCGGCACGAGCGCGAATGACGTCATCGTCCACGACGGCCTCACCGGCGCGCAGCCCGCGTCTCTTTTCGGCATCCTCTACCACCAGACCAACGCCACCACCGGAACCTGGCTCAATCTCAATCGCGCCACGTACCCGGTAGAACTCGCCACGCCCCGCGTCGCCGGAAACAATTCCGCACTCACTCCCGGCGTCGTGCGTCTCGCCATCAACAAAGTCCGCAAGTCTCTGGGTACGAGCCAAGTGGGCAAGCTCATCGCCTACACATCGCTCGAGCAGGAACACGCCTGGGAGCAACTCGGCGTCACCATCTCACAAATCATCAAGGAAGGAGCCGGCGGTCGCGCTAGCGATCTCGACTTGCTCTTCACCGGCGAAAAAACGATGGCTGGTGTCCCGATCAAATCCTCAATTAACGCCAACTCGACGCGGGTGGATTTCCTGGATCTGTCGCACTGGGGCCGCGCGGTAATGCAGGATATCGACTTCTACGACGTCGGAGGACAAACCGTTTTCCCAATCTACGGCACCAGCGGTGGCCTTGCAGCCGCGTACATCTTCTACTTCGTAACCGGCTTGCAGGTGTGGAATGAGAGCCCGCGTAGCGGCGCCTTCATCGACACACTGGCCATCCCCAGCGGATACTAAAAACCCATGCGCAATCGCGCGTAAACCCCGCAGCGCCGGCAGCCTGCCGGCGCTGCTACACCTTTCGTTGTTCCACCCGTAAGCAACTCATCCCACCCATCACTCGGAGCAAATCATGGCCATCACCATCAACGTCCAAAATGTCGACGCCTCCGGCATCGTAACGTGGGTCACAGGCACCATCACCTTCTCCGGCAACTACGCCACGGGCGGTGACACGCTAGATTGGACCACCGCCACCGAGCAACTAGGTGAATCCGGTCAAGCACTCGATTCTGCGAGTCCCCCGCAACAGGTAATGTTCGACAGCCAAAACGGCAACGCCGGCTACTACGTAGCGGTGCAGGGAGGCGCGTTAAGCAACTGGAAGCTAAAATGTTTCCTGGGAAGCGGCACAGAAGTAGGCGCCGGCGCATACCCGTCCAGCGTAACCAGCGACGTTGTTATTTTCCAAGCTCAGTTCAAGCGCCTGCAGTAGGGGAGGGTCTTCCGACCCTCCCGCCGTTCGGCCCTCTTCGCTCTTACTATTCTCAGACCAAACCAAAAGAGATGCGTTTGAGCCGTCCTCAAATTCAAGGGATTCTGTTAGCCAAGTTCGAGGAGTGCATCTCGATTCCAACATCAACTGCCGCAACCGCGGCCGTGCCTCTCCCATGATTCACATCCTTCGTGAAACCCACACGCCTCCTCCCGCGCTCATTTCCCGTATTTCCCGCGCCGGCGGATGGAATCGCTTCGGTCAACCCAACTTCCGCGTTGTTTGGGGCTGGTCCCGCCTGAGCTGGATCGGTGGCAAATGGACTGACCGTGACGCGAGCGGCAATATCCTGCGCGAATCGATTGAACTCCGCCGCGTGCCAAAATATCTCCCGCACGATCGCTGGCACATCGAGCGCTGGTTGCCTCCCGAGACATATGGCACGCCTGAATCCTGGCGCGCGCTAACGCTCGAGCGCGAAGACGGCATCGCAATCCCGGCTTTGGGCCCATATCCATCGCGCGGCGAATACGAACATTGCTTCACGCTGGCAGGGCCCCGCGGCGAATTCGTGCCGTTAGACCCGAGCGCCTGCGACAAAGTAATCCGGGCCATCGAATGGGCGCGCAGCCAACCGCGAAGTGTGAAGCGCGCCGCCATCAACGAGCGCGAAGCGAGAAGCGATCGCCGATGGGAGACAAAAGCCGACTCCATCTTGGATGACGCCGTCCCCGCCTTCCACAGCCGACCATTCACCGCAGTAGGCGCCGGGATTCACCAGCGGCCCGACGTGTAGTTGGGTTTTTGAGTGCCGCACCACAACATGAATTCCAAACGAACCTCCACCCAGGGGTCGTTGTAAACCTGCCCCTACACACGTTTCGTCACGATTTTCTCTCCAAATCCTTAGGAGATTCCCTTTGCCTACACAATCCCAAGAACGACAGCAACGTAATGCGACTCTGGCGCCCGTCGCGGCCACTCCGCCGGAATTACGCGAAGCCACAGTCTCGATCGTCAATCTGAGCGATCAGGACTTCTACATTTCGCGCACCTACGGCATCTTCCACATCCCTGCCTGCGCCAAAGGCGAGCCGTACGCCCTGCTGCTCATCACCGCACGCGGCGATGCTCTCGATCTCGGCGACAATCGCCGTTTTCCGTTCACCATCTCTGCTCGTGAAATCGCCGCGGATCTTATCCAGGATCTCGAGCCGCACGGCATCTTCGTCTGCGTGGGCGCACGTCCTACGGAAGACGAGCTCGCTTCTGGACAAGCAAGACGTCTCGAGTGGTATCAGCAGCTCGTCGCCGAAGCCGACACGATGTGGGCCCGCGGCCATTCCTATCGCGAAATTTCCGATATGCACCGCCGCGCCGCGCTCTCACTCGGCATCGAGCGCGATTGGGCCTTCGTCCCGCAGAAGTTGGTCGAGTGCCCCGCCTGCGGAGAAAAAGTGAAGCCGGGAGTAGCCATCTGCAAGCATTGCAAAGCAGTGCTGGATGTTGAGAAAGCCGCGAAGCACGGAATAGCACCTCACAAGTAGCGGTACCCGCATAAAACGATCGCGTTCGTCACCGACCTGTGCACAATAGGGACGCTCACCCGCATCAATATTTCGCGAGGAGGGGAATTACGATGACCTCGACGCTCTCACTTACAAGAATCAAATCGTGCGCCGCCATCTTCTGTGCTTTCTTTGTGTTCGCCGCGCCCCGCGCTTTCGCCCAGGGCTCCCGCAAAGACGACATCGCTTTCGGCACCAACGGGCGCCCACTCGCCGGCGCTACGATCACGGTCTGCACTAGCGGCGCGGCGGGGACGCCCTGTTCCCCGTTAGCCACTCTCTATACCGACGCCACGCTCACCGTCCCCTCGCCCAATCCTTTCCAGGCCGACGGGCTCGGCAACTATCACTTCTACGCTGCTCCAGGTCGCTACGTCGTACAAATCTCCGGAAACGGCATCAACCCCTACACGATTAAAGACACAATTCTCCCCAACGATCCCTCCACTCCGTCGTTCAATTCCGTCACTGCCACCTCCATCTCGCTCGGCGGCAATCTCACCGTCGGCGGCAACGCCAGCGTCACCGGCACGCTTAGCGCCGGGGTTTTCAATCCATCGAGCACTAGCACCGGCTCGCTCAACGTCAGCGGAAACGAAAGTCATGCAGGCCCGCGCCCATGGATCGACGTGACCGCGCCGCCTTATAGCGCGCAGGGTAACGGCGCCGCCGACGACACCCTCGCCATCCAAGCCGCCATCAACTCCGCCTGCACCAGCTCCACGGGCGGTGGCACGGTATATTTCCCGCCGGCATCCGGCGCGAATCCAATTTATGTACTTTCGCAACCTAACCCACTCTCCATCAGCTCCATCTCGCTCACCAGCAACGTCGTCACAGTCACGGTCAGCGGAGGAACGCTTCCTTCGGCCTATGCCACAAATTTTCCGGTTATCATCAGCGGCGTCACCAACGATCTGTTCAACGGAACCTGGAGCATCGCTGCAGTCAACAGCTCGACGCAGTTCACGTTTAACCTTACCGCCTCCAACACGTCTTCGAGCGGTGGTCAGGTCAACCTTCCCGCCGTATACATTCCGCCCGGCTGCATCGGACTAACGTTTCAAGGCGGCGGCTCGTATGCCGGCAATGGCGCGCAGTTTTCGCGCCCGCCACTCACGCGCGTGGGCGTCGGTTCTAGCAGTTCCAATCTCGGTCCCGTGTTTCTGGTCGCCAATAGCGGCGCTGCATCCGCCGTCACCTTTCGCGACCTTGCCATCCAGGGAAACAACCAGGCCGTGCAGGTCTTCAACACAACCAGCGCCACCTTCTTCAATGTCGAGATGAGCGTCGGGAACAGAGCTGGTCCGCTGGTGGACACGGTGGACAACGCGCCGCTCGCCATCTACAACACGTTTTGGTTCTGGTATGAGAACGGCGCGCTTAACACCATTGGCAGCGCGTCCAATCAACCCGCCATGGTACTCGCCTACGTCAACGGGGCCGGGCAGCCAGGCGGCGGCATCGGCGTAATTCGCAACATCCTTTCGTCGTCTTATTATCTGGTGGACAATCGCGCCAGCACCGCCGTGAGCGAAGGCACGCTCGATTTCGAGAACGATCAGCAGGAGGACAACGGTAATCCCTTCTTCACCGTCACCAACAGCGGCGGCCATTCCTTCACGCTCTTCTCGGATCTAATCTTCAAGCAGGATTTTCAATACGACTGCGTCAGCAACAGCCCGTTTATCGTTCTCAATGCTCCCGCCGAATTCAACTCCATCCACCTCGAGCAAGTCAGCGGCTGCGTCGGCAGTAATCTCTTCAATTCCATTCAAGTTCTCAACGGCAGCCTCGACAGCGTGTTTCTCGAGTCCGCTGGCGCGGTCGTGGACGGTAGCGGCAATCCAATCGGCAACGTCGAGATTCACCACAATCAGGGCGTCGAATTCATCACGAAGAACCAAACTGCAGCTCTCGAAACACAGGTCGGCAACGGCGGCGCCAATTGTGCCGGATGCTACGGCAATGAACATGGGCCGCCTGTTTCCTTCACGCAATCTGGCAATACGCAGCGGGACATGGCATTGAATCCTTATGCCGGTATCCTGTGGGGCGATGGCACGCATCCTGGCTTCGAATCCGCCATCAATCGCAACGCCACAGACAGCGTGGCCATCAATCTCGCTCAAGCCATCGCTCCCAATGGCCTTACTGCCGCGCCCACCACCGGCGGTACTCTCGCCAACAACACCTACTACTACAGCATCGAGGCCGGCTCCGCTTCGACCAGCAACATCTCCGCCGCCTCGACTGAAGTCTCCGTCACCCTCAGCGGCGCGAATAATGCTGTCAATCTTACTTGGAGCGCTCCCGGAGGAACGAATCCCGGCGCGTGCTACATTTTCCGCTCCACCACTCCCGGCGGCACATACGGCGGCGGCACGCCTTACTACCAGATCAACGCCTGCCCAACGCACCTCTCTTTCACCGACACCGGCGGCACACCCAATGGTTCCGGTGCGGCGCAGCTCACAAATCAGACTCTCGCGTCGTTTTACACTTTCGCGGGTAACACCACCAATCCCAATGGGGGCAACGTACCGTATTTCAGCGGCTCGCCAACCAGCGGTGATTGCGTAAAGTGGGGCAGCGCAGGACTGTTGCAGGATGCCGGAGCGGCCTGCGGTAGCGGCGGGGGCGGAAGCCTCACTGCTTTCGTTCCCGGTGCAAATGGGGCGGGCCAGAACACCGGACCGTCCTCGGCGAACGCCATCAACGTCGTTGCGTTCCTTGTGCCCATGCAGGTGCAGTTTGGTCACATGACCATTGATGTCGCGACGGCCGACACAACCGCCGGCTCTCTCTGCGGTAGTTTCGCCGATTGCTACGACGTAGGCATCTACAACATGAGCGGCACGCGCCTATGCAATTGGGGCGCTACGGCACTTTCGTCCGGCGGTCTCGTATCCAACGCCTGTGCGCAAGGCACGGTAACTCTCACGCCCGGCTATTACATCTTCGCCTTCACCGGCAATGCCACCACCGCCAAAATCTATTTCGGAACGGCAGGCAACGGCGGCTTTGTGCAACTCTCCTCCGCCACGTCAGGCACAAGTTCGACAGGCGGTGCATTACCTGCAAGCATCGGCCTTCCATCATTCGGCCAACCGAGCAGCGTAGGAGGCACCTACGCGAACGTGTTCATCGCCTTGTATTAGTTCTACGGGCAGATCTTCAGGCCAGCAGTTATAAAACGGGTTCCATGCGACACTCCACTACTCTCGCTATATGGGAAATCTGGCTACGCGGCGTGATTGCCGCAGCCGTCTCCGGCGGCGCCAATGGCGTCGTGACCGGTTTCGCCGCCATCGGCATAGATCCCAATCATTTCAATCTTGCCGCAGGCATGCATCACACGCTGGCAATCGGCGGCGTGAGCGCGGCCATCAGCGCGATCCTCGGCGTGGCCCTATATCTTCGCCAGTCCCCGCTGCCATCGCCCGAGTTAACGCAACCGCCATCGTAAGTTTGACCTGTTTCGTATCTGTGATCTAGAGCCCCGCACTCCGGGAGGGTCTGACGACCCACCGTCACGAAATCTCATAGTTCTCTCGAGGTAATCTATGCCGGTTCTCTCCACCACCGCTTACGACCAAGCCGAATCCGCACTCAATCTCACCCGCGCCTTAATCAACGACACCGCCGGCTCGGTGTTCAACGACGCTACATTGATGCCGCTCCTGAATTCCGCGTATCGCGCCCTGCAACGCGAACTAGCCGAGGCCGGCGTCTCGGTTCTGGTCGCCCAGGCAGATCTCGATCTCCCGCTAACCAGCGGTCTCACGACCACGGAACTTACCGATACCTCCAATCCGCAGCTTCCGACTGACCTAATGGTCCCGCATCAACTCTGGGAGCAGCAAACCGATTCCGGAGATCTGTTCGTACCACTGGAAAAAATCGTAGGCGGCCTGCCGAATCTGCAACCGGGAACATTCTTGCGCATGTGGGAGTGGCGCGAAGACACGATCCAACTTCTGGGCGCAACATCCGAAGTCACCGTGCGCCTTCGCTACGAAAAAGTTCTTCCCCAGTTAGTCCTCGGCACAGATCCGATCCTAATCCGCGCCTCGAACGACGCTCTCGCCTATGCCACCGCCGCCGTAGCCGCGAGGGCCAGAGGCGCTCGCGCTTTAGCCGCTGACATGCAATCCACTGCAATGGAAGCCACGCAGAAACTAATCGAACGTTACATCCGGCCCGAACAATTCAAGGCCCGCAGAAGAAAGCCGTATGGCTATCACAGCCGTGTAATATATCTGTAGGGAAGGCTTTAGAGCATCCGCTGCAAAACCAATTCTTAAGCGATGGTTAGAATTTTAACTGCGGATCACGGCGTGACGATCAACGTAACCGTAAAGGCCCGCGAAGCGCCCTGCGAAAGACCGCGCACGTTCAGCGTGTAAGTTCCCGTGGGCGTCCCAGGATCCGACGTCGTCTTCAGAGTGGGCGTGCCCCCACCGCCGCAACCGGTCGCCGCAAAAACCATAAAGACCGCAACGAAAACAAATTCAGTCGCACCACTGAAGGGGATGGTCTTTAGACCCTTCCGGTATTTGGTCCTGCGCCAAATAATAAATCCCAGCATCATCGCCGCTAACCCCGCAATCCCCGGCCCCGGAGCCGGGAATTGCGGCCATTTCCTTTCCGCGGCGACGCTTTTTCCCGCGGGTCCGTTCAACGTAGTCACTAGCGCCATCGTGAAATTCTGCGGAGCTCCTGGCGACACATTCAAAGCCAGCGAAGTCGCACCACTAGACCCGCCAGACGAGCTCGATGAAGTCCCCGCCGCCAATGCGCAAGTGGTTTCCGCCGGCAGATCCACAGGACAATCGATCGTCACCGTTCCGGAAAACGTACCGTCCGGCACGACTGCCAGATTGTAATCCGCTGTCCCGCCTGGGATCACCGTCAACGTATCCGTGTTTCCCGATTGTAGCCCGAGCTCATAATCATCCGCGAATCCCGCCAGCGCCGCGGTCTGGGGGCTCGAAGGATCGCTATCGCTGACGTGCAAAGCCGCCGAACGCTCTCCCGCCGCCTGCGGCATAAATACGACGCTGATGGTGCAGCTCGCGCCCGCGTCAAGCGTCGTAGCACAAGTGCTCGTCTCGGTGAAATCTGGCGGTGTAGCTCCACCGGTGAAATCAATCGCTATCCCGGTGACCTGCGCCGAAGAATTATTTGTCAGCGTGAAGACCTCCGCCGCGCTAGCTCCGCCGGTCGGCTCGTTCGGAAACGTAAATGTGTTCGGAGAAAGCGTCACGCCAGCGACTGCCGCCACATGAGTGATCTCACGAATAGCCAGGTTCCCGGTATCCGCCACAAACAGGTTCCCATCGCGATCGATCGTCAAAGCCCCGGGCGCATTGAACTCCGCGGCCAATGGTGTGCCGCCATCACCCGAATAACCTCGCCGCGCGTCTCCGGCGATCGTCTCGAGCCGCATCGTTTTCGCATCTACCTTCTCGATGATGTTCGCATCCGGCGCCGCCACAAAGACATTCCCAGCAGCGTCAATCGCCACTCCGGAGAATTTGTAGGGGAGGGTCTTCAGACCCTCCTGCATTTCGGACCCTTGCGTTAAGCTAATTTCACGGTGAGCCTGCTGGTTCGAATTCTCGTTCGCATCCGGCAAAGTAGACGCCGCGCCATAATGCGAGCCGTCCAACCGCCGAAAAACTACCAACATCTCACCGCCGCCGATCGCGACCGCAATCGCATCTCCGTCGCGAGATACTGCCATTCCCACAGGATTCAATACGGATGCAATCTGCGAAAACGCGCCAGCCGAGTCCAATCGCGACAAAATGTTATTCGCGGCGATGAAAAGATCCCCAGAAGCATCCACAGCTACCAACCTAGGCCGCACAACCTCTTGCGAACTAGCCGCCGCGTCAACTCCGGTAGCCCAGCGACCCGCCACGCTCGAGAGCAACTGCGACTCCGCATCCACACGGCGCACCGAATCGTTCAAACTATCCGCAAAGAAAAGATTCCCAGCCAGATCGGCGGCAAGATTTCCATTCGCGGCGGCCAGATCTAGCTGCGCCAAATTCGCCGGTCCCCCATCACCCAAGGAGCCGCGCTCACCGGTTCCCGCAACAGTTTCCAGGGCTCCGTCAGGCAAAGCCCGTCCATCCGCCGCAATCCGCAAGTCCGAAGAAACGCGATAAACGCGATCGTTAGCCGTGAAGTAAACGCGCCCTGCAGAGTCCGTAGCCAATCCGCCGGCCGCAAATCCGCTTGCCACAGTCCGGACGGTGCGAGCCGCGTCAGCCCCGCCGGAGGCCTCTCCACGCGCTTCTACGCGCCCTAGAGCAAACGGCAATGCGCATAGCGATACCAATGCGCCGCCGAAGAAAAATCGCCGCATTCAGAGCCCTCGTGTCATCCCGGAATATATGCCCACATCCCAAGCGTTTCGATTCGCAAAGCTCCATACAGGTTGCGTCGAAGCCCGCAACGCAAACGCGCGATGATAGCACAGCCAACGCGCCGTTGTAGGGGAGGGTCTTCAGACCCTCCCTCCTTTCGGCCCTCCTCATGTCTCGTATATCACTGAGCCATCTCAGTGGCGTTAGGGCGTATTGTAAACGTACGGCGTACACAGGGAGGGTCTAAAGACCCTCACCTCCAAAATCAAAGACCGCACCAAAACCATGTCGATTGAATCCTTCGCTCCCATCCCCCTCGATACCTTCGGCGGCTGGATCACTCTTCTCGATCCGTCCGACGTTCCGCCCGGCATGTCGCCGAACCTCGCGGACGTCGAGTTCTTCCCCGGCGGCGTGCGCACGCGACCGGGCCTCGTCTCGCAATTCGCGGCGCTCAGCGGCTCGGTCAAAATCGGCGGCTTGAAAACTTACGTCACCGCCAATTTGGTCAATCGCCTGCTCGTCTTCGATTCACTCGGCAATTTCTACAAGGAGACCAGTCCAGGCACGCTAGGCCTTGCTGCTTCAGGCGGCACGCCAAATCTTTTTCTCGCCTCGACCACGCTCTTCGGCCGCGAATACATGGCGTTTGGCGATTCGCTGCTCGGCCAGGATCTCCCGCGCCAATTCGACGACACCTACTTCGATCGCGTCAGCCAGATCGGCCCCGGCGAAGGCCCCGCAGCCGCCGACGCCACCACCGCAGGCAACATCTCCGCCGGCGTCCACCAAGTTAGTGTAATCTTCGTCACGCGCCAGGGCTTCTGGACCGCGCCATCCCCTCCCGTAAGCTGGACCGCCGCAGGCGGCAAGCAGGTAACTCTGACCAACATTCCCACAGGTCCGGCAAACATCGTCCAGCGATTGGTCTGCTTCACGGGCGCGGGCGGGGCGAGCTTCTTTCAAGTCCCCGCCACAATGACCATCAACGACAACACCACAACCACGCTTACGCTAGATTTCGACGACACGATTCTCCTGTCCGGCGTGAGCATGGACTACCTCTTCGCCCAGATCGAGCTCCCCAATCAACTCGGCGTTGTGGATTATTCCGAGCGCCTTTTCTGGTGGGGCGAGCGTGCCAAGATGGACAACTGGACGAACATCACGTTCGATGGCGGATGGGACGCCAGCGGCAGTGGCCGTCCGCTTGGTTGGACTCTCGATCCCACCTCTGGAGCCGGAGGTAGCCGCGAATCAAGCGACGCCGTCTGGGGCGACGCCCATCGCGTCACCGGCGACGGCGTTACCGTCGCCCGCGGCATGATCAAGCAGTCCGCCGTGAAGGATCCCGCGGGCAACGCGCTCCTAGTGCAAAACGTAGACTATTCCGTTCGCGCCCGCATCAAGCGCAGCAGCAACCTCAATCAGGGCACGCTGCGCATCAATTGCTTCAGCCCCACCGCAGGCACGATCGGCGCAGGGCTCGCGGTCACCGCTTTACAAGCGACAACCTCTTACGCTGAATTCACAGCCCAGCTGTTCCCGCCGCAACTGTCTATACCGAGCGACATGGTGCTCCGCGTTTACGCCGACGGCGTTCCAGCTCCCAGCGGTGAATCTTTCCTCGTCGACAACATCGAGATTTTCTCCACGCTGCAACCGCAGAACGCCTCCGTCGTCCGCGCTTCTCGCGCGCTCAACGCCGAAAGCTACGACGGCATCACCGGCCTGATGGAAGTAGCCGAAAACAACGGGCAGGGAATTCGCGCTGCTTTCACACTGCGCAACTATCTCTACTTCGTCAAAGAGCGCAGCCTGTTCGTCACCACAAACGACGGCGTCAACGAGCCCGATCTCTGGAGCATCGAAGAAGTCTCGAACAAGGTAGGCACGCCTTCAGCGCACGGCGTGGGCATCGGCGAAGAATGGGCAGTGATCGCAGGGCGCGCCGGCCTCTATCTCTTCGACGGCGGCAATCCCGTCAAACTCTCGCAGGAAATCCAACCGACCTGGGACGCCATCAACTGGCAATTCGGCTCGCGTCTCTGGGCGCAGGTGGACACTGAACACAAGCGCATCCTGGTAGGCGTCCCCATGGGCAGCGCCACACAACCGTCGCAAGTTCTGGTTCTGGATTACACAGAAGGCTTCGCCGATCCTCTGGCCACAATGCTCACCGCCCCCGGCCACGGGCGCAAATGGACGCAATGGGCCATCGCCGCCAATTCCTGCGCGTTGATCGAGCGCCTGAACGGAACCGATCAAATCTTTCTTGGCAACAATTCCGGAAGCGGCAAAATCCTGGCCCTAACCCCGGGTACGTTCACGGACGACGGCGCCGCGATCAATTCCTATTACACGACCGCGTTCCTTTCGCGTATGCCGCTGAGCGGCCGCAACCTGGTAGGCTACGCCACGGCCAACATCCAAGGCACTGGCACTCTGCAAATATCCGCGTTGCTACCAGGCAATGTGACACAACCAATAGGGACGTGGTCGCTAGCCAGTCCAGCCACCGAAGACATGGAAATCTTCACGAACATTCTCGCAGAGCGCATCGCATACCAATTAAGCACCGCTAGCGCCACCAACTGGTTCTCGGTAACAAAGTTCACTCCGTGGGCCAAGCCAGATCCCTGGTCGGTCGTTAGAGGCCACAATTAATCCGGCCACGTACCTCGAGTAAACTCCCCGGTGGGGCAACCTCATACCCCTTCTACTCGTCCAACTTGCGGGGTGCGGCACGCTTCTATAGACTGCTCACCGCGATTTTATTTAGGGGGCCTATTTCCTTTGGTATTGATGCGGCGGTTCTCGGCTTTCATTTTTGCCGGTGTATTTCTAATATCACTCTGCGGGTGCGGTGGAGGCGGCGGTATCGGTGCCATCACCGTTCAGTTCACGACTGCACCCGGCACAGTCCCCGGCGGCGCGAATTTCGTTTTCTCCGTCACGACCCAAAACGACACTCTAAACCGCGGCGTGAATTTTTCTCTGGCGCTCAACGCCCCCAGCAATGGCGCCACTACCACGCCTTGCACCACCGCCTGTGGCGCGCTCACGAGTCAATCCAACGTCGCCACGGCCAACGGCCCCGACACCTTTACCTCGACCACCACCGTGAACTATGCCGCTCCTCTCCTTCCGCCGAATCCGAACAACCTCATTCTCACGGCCACGTCCGTTACGAACGCTTCCGTCACTACGACGACCACGTTCACTATCGGCGCGCCCCAGATCGTGGTCAGGATCACCAACAAGATCACCAACATTCAGCCCGGCGCCGCGCCCGTCACGCTGAATGCGCAGGTGCAATTCGACACTGCCAACGCGGGCGTGACCTGGACGCTCACCGCACAAGGCGCGGCCTGCAGTCCCGCCTGCGGCACGCTTAGCAGCCCGCAGCCGCTGAGCGTCGTCTATACGCCACCAGCGTCGCTGCCTGCGGCACCGAACAACACGCCGACGATCACCGCCACGTCCGTCACCGACACGACGCGCAGCGATTTCGACGATCTCCGCATTCAAGCTCCGACGCAGCCCATAAGTGTCTCGATCACCGATCCCTTTGCGCAGATCAATGCAGGCAGTCCCGGCGTGACCATCAACGCCAACGTGACCAATGACGTCGCCGGCCAAGGCGTAATTTGGTCGCTTGATCCCTCGTCGCAGACCGGCGCGTTAAGCGCCGAACAACCGCTGAGCGTAATCTATACGCCGCCCAACACGGCCCCGCAGCCGCCAAATAACGCACCGACCATCACCGCCACGTCGGTAGCCGACCCGACAAAGAGCGATTCCTTCACTTTCACCATCGAGCCGGCCCAAGCGGCCTTCCGAGGCGCCTACTCCTTCTGGGTTCGTGCGTTCGGCGATCAGGATCATGCGCAGGTGATGACCGGCAGTTTAATTGCCGATGGGGCAGGGAAGATCACAGGCGGCGAGCTCGACGCCAATTATGGTGACGATCGAGGTGTCCGGCTGGTCGCACCGCTCTCCGGCGCTTACGCCGTAATACCCAAGACCGACCAGCCGGCTGTCGTCGCGATTACGCTCGACGACGTCGCGACGCCCGGGCCCACTCCCAAACGTCCACTTTCTTTCAAGATGGAATCGGACGGATCCGTATTGGGATTCGATGTCGCGGACGGGGCATGGACTATTACCGGGGGCATGATGCGCCAAGACCTGTCGGCGCTGGATCTTTCCGAGTTTTTCGAGCGAACATTCAGGTTCCACGTACACGATGATTCCTCCGGCCACGCCGCGCGATCGGGACAATTCGCGATTGGCGGAAACGGCGAGATTCTCGCGGGCTCTATGACAATCTCGGCGCCCGGCCGCGCGGATATTACGCATGCAATCACGTCCGGGGTTCTAAGCGGTTTCGACAACAGTGGTCGCGCCACTCTGACAATTTCTTCCGATGACGGCACGGCTTATCACTTCATCGCTTATGCCACAGGTAGTCGACGACTTTCGCTGATCGGAGCCGACTCCTCGCCGCAGCTTGGCAGCGCCACATCCTCGGCGCACGGTAGTCAGTAGGGGAGGGTCTTTAGACCCTTCTGCCTTTCGGCTCTAGATTTATTCCCGACCTCTCAGTTCCGGATTTTCGCGCGCTGCCTTTTGATTGTCGTGTCCCTCGTCTCGCATTTCCGCAACTTGACCGTACGATCGGAAGGATCTAACAACCGTCGTCTGCGGAACCAATCTCCATGCTCACCATCCCCCAAATCGAAGCCCTCAAATCCACCTCCTCGCATCTCTACGAATCCCTGAAACGCCTGCTCACAGGGGTCAACGCCATCGGCACGACCAATAAACTCTCTCTCGATTCGGCCGTCGCCGACGGCACTGATTTCGCCCGCGTCTCCGCAAACGCCCTCACCTCGAACGCCATCGACCCAAGCAAATCCGGCGTACTAGCACGCGGCAGCGTCCCGCCAACGTGGAATGCCTCCTTCATCTACACTTCAACGCCGACAACAATCGCATGGTCGTGGTCAAGCGTCAGCATCTACCGCGCCGACGGCACCACCACTCCCATCCCCAACGGCTCGCTTACTATCACCGGCCTTACCGCCGGCACGACATACTATTTCTACCCCTACTGGGATGAATCCACCGCTGCGCTAAATTGGGTCGCCAGCGGCACTGGCACGCCTGCCAACGCCCAATCCGCCAAAACCAACGCCGCCGCCCAACAGCAATCTTTGCAATCGCGCATCCCCCTCTCGCAAGGAGCCATGATCGCCGCCACTCCAAACACCGGCACCGGTGGCGGCTCAGGCGGCGGCAGCGGCAATTGCCTACGCGCCGGCACGTTGGTCCTCAGTCGCGAACGCGGTACCGTTCCGATCGACACGTGCAAAATCGGCGACCACATACTGGGCCCGGGCAACGGCGGCGTAGGCCCGCAAGGCAAACACTCCTGGACGCGCATAGTCCGCCTTGAGATTCTCCGCGCCGATACCTTCATCCGCCTGCATCTCTCCAATCACGAGACCCTCGATGTAACTCCGCACCTTATCTTCACCCTGGCCGACGGCTCTCCAATGCGCGCCGAGCGCCTGTGCTTAGCCGATATCCTGGTGGGAAGATTCGCAAACCTAACTCTGGAGAAAATCGAAGTAATCCGCGAGGAAAGCACGAAAGTAACAGTGAGCTGCCGCCCAATCCACGAGTTCTACGCGGGCAAATTCGCCGCCAGCATCCTAACTCACAACTACACGTTCAATTCGTAGCGCCGGCAGCTAGCCGGCGTCTCTCGCACCATCAATAACTCCCATGCAAGGCCGCACCTACTACCTGACCACGATCGAATCCTGGCAACGCGAATCCCCGCGCTTCACCAGTTCGCACTACATCCATGCCGATCCTAATTCTCCGATCGCCGCGAGCACCAGAATCCTGGCCATGGTAGAAGCCGACGAAGGCACGCACAATTCACTGGTGGCAAATCCGGACTGGCAAGAATTCCCGCACGCACTAAGCTCAAAACCAATCCCGCAATCAGCGGCCGAAGCCCTCGAGCCTCACGGCGTCAGCCCATTCGCCACAGCCTTCGAAGCGACAGAGGTCGTAGCCAAGAATCACCCAATCCTGAAGTTCAGGCCATTCTAGGGGAGCGCCCGTGAGCCCCGCCCGGTTCTCGTGCCAACGAATCAGCCCAAAAATGAAAATCCGCGCGTACAATGAATCCGATCTCAGCGCTCTGAAACAGACCCATTCAGCACAGAATTTTGACTACGCGTTCCCCGATCTGACGAACCCACTCTTCGTCTCCAAGCTCGTTCTCGCGGACGACGCTGGCCAAATCGCCATGGCCGCCCTAGCCCGCTTGACCTGCGAAATCTATCTCCTGGCTAACCCGCTCCACGGCACCGCCCGCGGGCGATACGCGAATATGCTAGCTCTGCACCAGGCCGCGAAAAAAGATCTGCTTACAAAAGGTTTGGAAGACGCCCACGCCTGGCTACCTCCGAAAATCGCCCGTCGCTTTGGACATCGATTGGCCCAATTAGGCTGGACGAGAGATGACGTCTGGACGCCGTACTCAATCCGCCTGTAGGGGCCGGGGTTTACCACCGGCCCGCTCTGGTTTTGGGTTTTTCCTCTCAACCCCAGAACACGAAACAAGAAATCGGCGTCGCTCCGCAGTGCTGTAAACGCGCCGCCGCCGGCCATCGTTTTCTCACGAGTCCGCTTCTATATCCAACTTCAAATCGACAATCTATGGAGTCTCTATGTCCCGCGCCGCACAGCAACAAACTCGCAATCTCACCGATCAGCAACTGGCCCTGCAAAATCAACTGCTAGGCCAAGAGAACCAAGACACCAATCAGGAGCGCAGCATGCTCCTGCCCACATTACAAAATCTCCTGACCAATCCCGGCTACACCCCAGCCCAACAGAACGCCATCACCCAAGAAGGTATGGGCTCAGCCCGCACCGCCTACGACGCCCTCCGCGAATCCGCCCAAAATCAGGTGGCCCGCACCAACAACGCTGCTGGCTTCAACGACCTGACCGCCCAGATCGGCAGGGAAGAGGCACAGAACCTGGCGCAACAAGCCCGTCAAAACCAAATCGCCTTCGCCAACAACGCCCAACAACAGCGCCTGGCCGGAGTGAACGCCCTGAACCAAACCTTCGGCATCGACACCAATCTCCTGGGCCGTAGCATGGGCATCCCAGGCCAATTGCTAGGCGTGAGAAGCAGCGCCAGCGGCAGTGCAGACAAGAGTGGCTTCGACACCCTCTTTGGCGGCCTCGGCTTAGGTCTAGGCTCCCTTTTCGGCTAAGGAGGGATCTCTTGTTCTGCAGTGCGCCTGCTGCCTCGCACACTACTCACACATCACGTCTGAAATCTGACTCGACTCTGTTGACATCTACTCTCACGGGCGACGCACTGTCATCCTGAGGGCCGCGCAGCCCGATTTCCGCGCCCATTCACTACGGACTTGCGCGGAAATCGGGCGGTTTGGCTCGGCCCGGAGGATTTCGTAGGAATCCTCGATCCGGTTTTGATTTTTCCGGGCACGGTGTCAACAAAACTATCTGACTTCTCAACAAATTAGTCCTTGGTTTAGGCTCATCCATGGAATTCTTCCTCGATCCCTATCGCGCGGCTCTAGCCCTTACCGCCGCCATCCAGTTCGTTCTCTTCCTGCGTTGGCTCTACCGTCGCATCCGCAACGATGAACTCCTCCGCGCCTTCGTCGAGGACATGGCCACAAACCATCTCCCCCACATCTACGAGCGCCTAAATCAACTCTGCGACCAGCAGGGAACCACCCACCACGACTCGCCGCCCATCCGCTGGATCAACTTAAACGGCCCTCGCCCCTAGCCTCTTTCACGGCGTCGCGCACATTCTGCGTTATTCCAACCTGTCGTTGCGCTGTGGAAGGCCATCTCATCATGCTAGTCGCGGTTCGGTTCGCGTTCTCGTCACGCCATGCCCTCCGAATTCATCTCCATCGCACGCTCCATTGCCACTCACCACCAGTTGGATCCCTCGCTCATCTGCGCGATCATCGAGCAAGAATCCAACTGGAATCCCCACGCCATCCGGTATGAGCCCGCCTTCTTTGCCAAATATGTAGCGCCACTTTTCACCAACAACAAAATCGAGCCAGCCACAAACACCGAGGCCTACTCGCGCGCTTTCAGTTGGGGCCTAATGCAGGTGATGGGACAGTCCGCCCGCGAAACCGGCTTCACGGGCCAATTCCTAAGCGAGCTCTGCGACCCAGTACAGGGAATCGAAATCGGTTGCGCGCTATTCGAGCACAAATTAGCAATCGCTCGTGGCAACATCAGCCAAGCCCTACAATTTTGGAACGGCGGCGCAAATCCCAACTACGCAACCGAAGTGCAATCCCGCATGCAAAACTACATCTCTCAGTAGTTCCTGAAGTCTTGAATTTGCAATCTCTCTTCTGCTCGTAGCGAGTGCCCAATGACATTACAAAAATCCATCTTAGTAATTCTTCTCACAGTCGTTCTGATCTTCGTCGCCATTACCTGGCAAGAATCCCGTAACGACCGAGCCCGCCTAGAATCCACGATCGCCGCCCAACAACAAATCATCAACGCCGCCGAGTCCCGCGAAAAAGAACGCGACGCAACACTGAAAACCGCGCTAGCCCAAATCGCCGCCACCAAACAGGCCACGCAAACCCCGGAGCAAATCCTTCGCGCCCTTCCGCAATTTCTCCATCTCCCAGACCCAATCACACTAAGCCGGCAATCTCCCGCCACGATCAAACCCGGGAAGGGAACTGCACCCTCGGGAAACGAACTCCAGTTCCCCGGCGCCAGTTCCACATCGATATCAGCTCTCAATTCCGCAACTCCAAACAGCTCCAATCCTAACTCCGCGACTGCCCCACCCAAGATTCCAAACTCAGACTCACAAAACGTCGCGGCCTCTGAATCCAATTTCGTTCTTGCCCCCACTCTGAAATCCGAAATTTTAGATATGCTCCCCGCAGACCCCTTCCCCGCAACAGTCCCGAAATCCTCAGATTCCAGTGCGAAAGCGCCCGCCACCACAAATCTCCCCCAAGCCCCGCCGGGGCAGACCGCCACAATCCCCTCCTCCGACCTAAAGCCCCTATTCGACTACATCCAAGACTGCCGCGCATGCCAAGCACAATTAAAAGCCGCCCAAGCCGACCTAACCGACGAAAAAGCCAGCAATTATGCACTAACCCGCGAGCGAGACGCCGCCATCACCGCAAGCAAGGGCGGCTCTTTCTGGCGTCGCCTAAAGCACAACGCCAAATGGCTAACCGCAGGCGCTGCCCTAACCGCCGCCCTAACCCATCTCCGCTAACCAATCCCGCCCCCCAATCTTTCCCCTTGACATCTGGTAATAGTTATTATGAGTCGAGACGAAGTGGGGGCATCGCGTTCGGTTTGGTGTGCGGGAGGAGGCTTGATATTTCTGATTTGTTTCCCGCTGCGTGTAACGGTTGCGTTGAAGATTTTGGGTTGGACTGAGGATTGTTTGTGTTGATTGCTCTGTGCTACGCCTGTGGATTGGCGCGGCGTGACTGGTAATCGTTGCTTGAGTAGAGTCCCTCAATGCGGGTCATTTCTGGGCTGCGGGTGTAGTTTGTGTTCGATGGAGTTCGAAGTCGATTAGTTGATCTAGGACGGCTGGGTCGCCGCCTACGTTTTCGCGGCCGTTTACGAAGACGGTTGGGGTGCTGGAGATCTTCAGCTCTTTGCCTAGAGCCGCATCGGCTTCTACCGACTTCTGAACTTCGGGGTCGGCCAAGCAGGCTTTAAACTCTTCGCGGTTCAGACCGGCTGCGGCGGCGAAGTCGGTGAGTTTGTCGTAGACGATCTCCGTCGAGATTAGGTCCTGTTGCTGGAAGATGGCGTCGTGCATCTTCCAAAATGCGTCGGGTGAAGATTGGAAAGCGCAGCGGCCCGCTACGGCGGCGGTCATGGCCCAGGGGTGGATTTGAATTATCGGGAAATTCTTGAAGACGAAGCGAACTTGGGGATATTTCGGTATTAGCGTCTTTAGAGATTGGCTCAAGACCCGGCAGTGCGGGCATTGGAAGTCGCTGAATTCGACTACCGTTACCTTGGCATTGGCGGGGCCTTGGGATGGGGAATCTTTCGTCACCAGCTTGGCGCGGGTGTCGGCGAAGGGATCCTGGCTCGTGTTGTAGAGTTCACCGCGGATTATGTATTTTCCGTCCTTGCTGGCGTAGACGATGCCGGTATCGGTCTGCTCTTGAAATGTGACGGCGATGGGGACTTCGTAGAATCCGGGAAGCTGAGAATCCTTGAGAGGGCCAAGCTTGAGTTGAAACGCAGGGCCCCAGGAGAAGAGATTGCGAAGGTAGGATTCGACAGTAGCGATCAAGTGCGCCTGGTCAGGTGTACTCGCGGCAGGTTGTTGAGCCTGCGCTCGCGCGCCAGCGGCGACGCTCATTAGAACCAGGCTAAGAATTACTGACAAACGAATCTTCATTCGACGAATCTCCTTGCAGTGCTTTCGAGTACTTTCACGGAATAAACCGATTGGCGATCGGGAAGCGGCGTCCGACGCTGAATGCCTTGGATGTAATCTTCAAGCCGGGTGCCGCTTGCTTGCGCTTGTACTCGTTGCGATCGACGCGACGCGTGATGTCGCGGACGAGCTCGAGCGGGAAGTTGTGGAGTTCAGCGATCTCTTCCGGGCTCTGCAAATCCTCGACGTAGGCCTTCAGAATGCGGTCGAGAACCTCGTAAGGTGGCAGCGAATCCTGATCCTTCTGATTCGGACGCAGCTCGGCCGAAGGCGGCTTGGTGAGCGTTTCGGCAGGGATGACTTCCCTTTCGCGATTTCGCCACCGCGCCAGCTCGTAGACCATGACTTTCGGTACGTCGGAGATTATCGCGAGACCGCCGGCCATGTCGCCGTAGAGCGTGCAGTACCCTACAGCGATTTCGGATTTGTTGCCGGTGCTGAGGACGAGCGAGCCGAATTTATTTGAAAGCGCCATCAGGTAATTGCCGCGGATGCGGGCCTGGATATTCTCCTCGGTAACGTCTTCGGGGCGGCCAGCGAAAGCTTCTTTCAGGGCGCCGCGATACGCGTTGAAAACCTCGCCGATAGGCACAATCAAGTAGGAGATCTTCAGATTGTCGGCCAGGCGCTTGGCGTCGCGCAGGGACCCTGCGGACGAATAGGGGCCCGGCATGCCGACACCCAGAACGTTTTCGGGGCCTACGGCGTCAGCGGCTATCGTGCCGACCAGGGCGGAATCGATTCCACCACTGAGTCCGACTACCACCTTCTTGAAGCCGCATTTATGCACGTAATCGCGGGTACCACAGACGAGGGCGCGATAGGCTACTTCGAGCTCGTTCGTCGGCTGGCAATGGACATCGCCCTTTCCAGTGGCGGTGTCGAATAGCACGAGGTCTTCTTCGAATGATTTGGCCTGCGCGGCGATGCGGCCGTCGGGCATGATGGCGACGCTCGAGCCATCGAATACTAGGCTGTCGTTGCCGCCCACCTGATTCACGTACACGACCGGGACGCGATGCTCGCGGGCCAGGGAACTCAGCATGTCGAGCCGCAAACCTTGCTTGTCCATAGTGTAGGGAGAGGCGGAGATATTCAGAAGGACGGTACTTCCCTTCCCTACGAGTTCGGCCACCGGATCGCGGTCGTAGAGGCGTTGCGGCCAGAAGACTTTGTCGTTCCAGCAATCCTCGCAGATGGTGATACCGAGCTGCTCGCCGGCCAGCGGAATGATCGTTTGCGTATGGGCCGGTTGGAAGTAGCGCGACTCGTCGAAAACGTCGTAGGTGGGCAGGAGCATTTTGCGCTGCTCGAAAATGATGCGGCCATCAGCGATTAGCGCGGCCGAATTGGCGGCGGGCTTGCCGGTGTTGTCCTGAGCGCGGCCGACATAGCCGACGATCGAAGGTAGCGGAATGCCCTTGGCTAGCTGGGCCAGCGCGATTTGGTTGCGTTCGAGAAATGCAGGGCGCTCGACCAGGTCCTGCGGAGGATAGCCACAGAGGCAGAGCTCTGTGAATACGGCCACATCGGCGCCGCGCGATTTGGCATCGCGGGCGAGTTCGAGGATACGGGCGGAATTGCCGTCAAAATCGCCGACGGTGGGATTGAATTGGGCGAGGGCGATTTTCATTCGACGCTCATAGGATACGGTGGGACGAGCAGTAATTCAAATTTGTGCGAGCCAAAGAGGAGCGCCGAAAGGTGGAACTAATCAGCCGCGAGACGCGTAGATAGTGGTGGGGCTGATCGGAGTGTGACTTTGTGATCGGGGCTAACTTCTTTGAGAATTTGACGCAGGATGTGCGATTTGCCGGGCGGACTTTGCGGCGCAGCCCGGGATTCACGATCACGGCGATTCTGGCGTTGGCGCTGGGTATCGGGGCGAATACTGCCATCTTCACGGTCATCAATACCGTCTTGCTGCAGCCGCTTGCCTATCCTCATCCGGAGCGCATTGTGCAGTTGATGCGGCACTTTCCGGGAGGCGAGGGGACTTCTGTCTCTATCCCAAGATTCAACGTGTGGCGCGAGCAGACGAGCGTGCTCGAGGCCAGCGCCATCTACGACTTTGCCGGCCCGGGAATCAACGTTACCGGAGGCGACCGGCCGGAGCAGATCAAGGGCATTCGCGCCTCGGCGGGATATTTCGCCGTATTTGGCGCGCCGGTCGCGCTGGGCCGCACGTTCACCGCAGACGAAGATCGCCCGGGCGGTCCGAAAGTGGCGGTGATCAGCAACGGATTATGGAAGAGCCGATTCGGCGGCGATCCGGGCGCCGTGGGAAAGACGATATTGCTGGCAGACGAGCCTTACACGATCGTCGGGGTACTCGGGCCGGGCTTCGCCACCGATCCGCCCTCGGATATTTGGCTGCCGCTGCAGCCCGATCCGAATAGCCAGGATCAGGCGAACTATCTGGTTTGCGCGGCGCGGCTGACACCTGGAGTTACATTGGAAAAGGCCAACGCGGCGATGAGCATTGCCGCGGAAGAATTCCGGCGAAAATTCCCCGGCTGGATGGACGAGCACGAAAGCGTCGCCGCGCGGCCGCTGCGAGATGCCGTGGTGCATGACGTCCGCCTGGCGCTGCTGATCCTGCTGGGCGCGGTGGCGTGTGTGTTGCTGATTGCGTGCGCGAATGTGGCGAACTTGTTGCTCGCGCGCGCGACGCTGCGGAAACGCGAGATCGCGCTTCGCGCGGCGTTGGGAGCCGGGCGGCGGAGAATTATTTCGCAGTTGCTCACCGAGAGTGTCTTGCTGTCGCTCGGCGGAGGCGCTCTGGGTTTAGTGCTGGGCTATCTGGGCGTGCGCGCGCTTCTGGCGATCAATCCCGGCGACATCCCGCGGATTGGAGAGCACGCCGCGGCGATTTCGCTCGATTGGCGCGTGCTGGGATTTACGCTGCTGGTTTCGGCGGTCACCGGAATTCTATTCGGCCTGATTCCGGCGTTCAGCGCCTCGCGCGCGGATTTGGGCTTGACGCTCAAGGAAAGCGGCTCGCGCACCGGCACAGGGCTGCGCCAGAACAAAGCGCGGTCAATTCTAGTGGTAACCGAGATGGCCCTTGCGCTCGTGCTGCTCGTGGGCGCGGCGCTTCTGATTCGCACCTTCACGGTAATGCGCACGGTGAATCCGGGATTCAGCCCGCACAATGTGTTGACCATGGAGATGTCTCTGAATGGCGCGCGATTCGAAAAAACGGCCGGAACGGCGGCGGTCGTGCGGGCGGCCGAGCAGCGATTCGCCGGACTCCCCGGAGTCGAGAGCGTCGCGGTGAGCTGCACTTTGCCGCTCGAGGGCACCATCGATCTACCGTTCAACATCGCGGGACGCACTCCTTCGGACGGGAAGTACGATGGCGACGAGCAGTGGCGCGACGTTTCGCCCGGCTATTTCGACGTCTTCCGCATCCCGCTGCTGCGCGGGAGATCGTTGACAGATGCGGACGATGCAGCCTCGGCGCATGTTTTGCTCGTCAATGAGGCGATGTCGAAAAGATATTGGCCTGACGGGAACTCGCTCGGTGCGCAGATCACGCTGGGCAAAGACCTGGGCCCGGAGTTTGAAGAGCCCGCGCGGACGATTGTCGGCGTCGTGGGCGACGTGAGAGATACGGGGCTGAATCGCGATGCGCAGCCGACGATGTACGTTCCGATCGCGCAGGTAACCGACGGGCTGACCACCCTGCAGAATCGCGTGCTGCCGCTGCAGTGGGCCGTGCGCACGAAAGTGCAGCCATTCTCCCTGAGCGAGGAGATTCAGCGGGAATTGCGCACCGCCAGCGGCGGCTTGCCGGTGGCGCATATCCGTTCGATGGATCAGGTGCTGGTGGAGTCCACGGCGCGGACGGATTTCAATATGACGCTGCTGACGATTTTTGCCGGCGTGGCGCTGCTGCTCGCGGCCATCGGCATCTATGGCTTGATGGCGTATTCGGTGCAGCAGCGCACGCAGGAAATCGGCATTCGCATAGCGCTCGGCGCGAGCGGCAAAAATGTGCTGGGAATGGTAGTCAGGCAAGGAATGTTGCTGGCTGTGATTGGGGTGGTGATCGGCGCGGGAGCCGCATTCGGATTGACGCGCTTCATGGCCAGCCTGCTTTACGGCGTGAAAGCCTGGGATCCGCTAGTGATGATTTCAGCCGCGACAGTGTTGACCGCAGTCGCTCTTCTAGCAACGTATCTGCCGGCCCGCCGCGCCTCGCGGGTAGATCCGATGGTAGCGCTCAGGTATGAATAGGCCGGTGTCGTTCGTAGCGCCGGCTGCCAGCCGGCGTTTTTGTGTCGCGTGGCATTGAGTAGACGGCTCGACTCAGTGCCGGCGTTGAAAGGGGTCGTTCGCGGGAGTATCCGTCGCCTGAAAATTCTGCTGCAGGGGACTTAGCATTTCGGTGGCAGCCCCCGTATTCATGCGGGGGAGGAGCGCTTCAGCGCTCCGAAAAAAGCGGCGCCCTCAACGATGCGCTTTAGCGCTAGGCACTTCGGACCAAACCTGGCAATTACCCATACGTAAGAATCCGAATCCCCTACCGGAAATTGCTCAGCAGGATTACGTCGCGGTTTATTGTGCCTCGGGACGTTAGTAGCGTCTTGCCGTCGCGGCTCCATCTAAAATCGAAAATCAAGTCTGACGTGAAATTTGTCATTTGTTTGGGTGGGCCGCCGGTTAGCGGTTGCTCCCAGATATTGGAGGCGCCATTGCGAACTAGTGAAAATTGCAGGCCTTTGCCGTCGGGGGCCCAATCGAGGCCGCGGGCAGCGCGAGGCGCCTGCATGATGTTGGTGAACGCTCCACCGCCTATGGGGACGATCGCGAACTTGTCGGTGGGAATGGGACGGCCTTCTTCGTAGGCCAGAGCGATCGATTTTCCGTCGGGAGAGATGTGGAAGGCGCCGATGTCGACTCGAGCTATGTTCGGGATTTCGGTGGGAGCACCGCCTTCGACCGGAATGCGGGCTAGTCTGTCTGGATTGAAGAAGAGGACCGAGCTGCCGTCGGGAGAACATTCCGATCCGCGTGTGTTGTCAGCTAGCTTGATGGCGTTGGAGCCGTCGGCGTCGGCACGCCAGAGTTCGATCTTGTTGCCGAGGAATCGGTCGAAAATAATGTATCGGTCGCCACAGGCGGAGAGAGAGAAGTTGTTTTGCGCGTCGGAGATTAATGGGGCGCGCTGGGAGCCGTCGGCGTTCATGGCGTAGATATCGTTGCCGTGACTGCGGAAGATGATCTTCCCGGAAGGGCCAGTCCTGGGTGAATCATCGGAAGAATCTCCCGAGGTGAGCTGGCGGGCTTGTGCGGTCTGGCCTTGCGGGACTGCCCAGATGTGCGCGTCGCGGCGGCGGCCAAGGGCTACTAGATATTGGCCGTCGCGGGTGATGGAGATTCCCGGGCGGTAATCGGAGAGATCGTTGGTCATGCGAGAGGTTTCGCCGCCGGGATAGGAAACGACGAACAACTGATAGCGATCCTCGTTGCGCATGGCCATGGGTAGCAGGAACGAGTTGCCGTCGGGGAGCCACGCGGGCAGACCTACGCCATCGGTTTGCGAAATTATTTCTTTTATAGCGCCATCGGATACGTTGATGGCCGAGATTAGCCACCGGACGTCCTTTTGCGTATTCAAAGTTGGCGCGAGAATTGTTTTTCCGTCCGGAGACCAGGAGACGCCGAACATTGCGAAAGTTACCGGTCTGGCGTTTAGAGTTGCCAGGGTGCGATCGTTGGAGCCGGTCGCGTCGGAGATGTGGACTTCGATCTGGTCGCGATCGGGGACGCCGCGCATGTAGGCGAATTGCTTGCCGTCGGGGGAGAAGCTGGGAATGGAATCAATATCGCGGATGATCTGGCGGGGAGCGCCGCCGAGAACCGGCATGGTGAAGAGATAGTTGTAGAGTTCGGTGCCTTTGTCGGCGCGAACGAAATCTACGTAATTGCCATCGGGCGAGAAAGTGACGCCGACGATTCCGAGGGAATCTGGAGGGAGCACTTGTACGTCGCTCTTGGTGGCTACGTTGCGGACCCAGAGGCTTTGCTGCTCGCCGTCTACGAGGACGTATACGATATAGCGGCCGTCTGGGGAGATGGCTACCGGGCCGGCTTTGCCGCTGTCGGTCAATTTCGTGATCTGCATGTTCTGCAGATTCAGCGCCCGCGGCCGATTTAGGAATTTGTAACCGCCGAAGGCTAGCGCGGCCAATACGACGACACCAACTGCGACCCCTACGAGTGGAAATTTGCGCGGCGCCGGCGCTGCTGCGGCATCCACCGTTGAGCTTGGCGAGGCCGCTGCCGCCGTGTAGGCGCTTGAGCCGGCCGCCACAACTACCGCCGAGCCGCTGCCCGCTGCCCCGCTCGTCACTGCGCCACTCGAACCCGATCCGCTGCCGACGGAGCTACTCGACGCGACGCTGCGCCCCGAACTCGTATCGCGCTTCAGGCGCTTCAAATCGGCGCGCATTTCTGCGGCGCCCTGGTAGCGAAGGTCCTTATCCTTCTCCATCGCCTTGTTAATCAGCTGCTCAAACTCCAGCGGAATGCTGGTGTTCAGCCGCACTGACGCCACAGGATTCTTGTGCAGGATTTCATCGAAAATCGCGCCCGAGCTGTCGCCCTTGAACGGCAACATGCCCGTAGCCATTTCGTAGAGCACCACGCCGAACGAGAAGAGGTCCGTGCGCGCGTCGAGTTCCTTCCCTAGAACTTGCTCCGGAGACATGTACGCAACCGTACCGACAGCAGTGCCGGGACTCGTAAGCTGCGCCGAATCCACCGCAGCCGTAGCCATGGTTTCCTGAGCCCCAGCACCGGGCTTTCCCGCCGACACCTTTGCTAAGCCGAAATCCAGAATTTTGATGTGCCCGCGCTTGGTGACGAAAATATTGGCGGGCTTAATGTCGCGATGAACGATGTGTTCGCTGTGCGCGGCGTCGAGCGCCTCCGCGATTTGGATGGCCAGGTCGAATAGCCGCTCGAGGTCCATCGGCTGGCCGGCAATGGCGTACTTGAGTGTCTGGCCGTCCAGATACTCCATGGCGATGAATGCGCGGCCATTTTCCGTGCCGATGTCGTAGATGGTGCAGATGTTGGGATGATTCAGCGCCGAGGCAGCCTGCGCTTCGCGCTGGAAGCGCGCCAGCGCTTGCGGGTCCTTGGCGACTTCGTCTGGAAGGAATTTTAGGGCCACAAATCGACGCAGGCGCGTGTCTTCAGCTTTGAAAACGACGCCCATCCCGCCACCGCCGATTCTCTCGGTGATGCGATAGTGCGAGATGGTCTGGCCAAGGAACGATTGCGAGTCGGTCATGTGCGCCGAATATTAGGGCGAGGAAAGAAGCAAGTCAATCAAACCGGTGCCGCGCTGCCTTCTCCTCCTATCTCCGCGCCCTCTGCGCCTCTGCGGTAATCCCAGCCGGATTCCCTGCCCCAAATGCCGCAAGTATTTCCGCATCCAGTTCCATGGGTTTCGCCGAAATCCGCTGCTAGCCTAACCTGGGAAACCGTGAATGAACGCGCCCGCAGCAAAAGAGAAAAGAGCCGCAGCCGTCAGCCAGATTTCAAGATTTATGGTCGATACACGGCAACGAGCATAAATCGCTGTAACTTGCTGAAAATAAAGCACGGAGGCAATCTCAGGCCGTGACAAAATCGCACCCTTACAGAGGCGGTTTTAGCCGCTCAGAAGGGCTTTGGAGGCTTCTTAAGCTATGGTTTTAGACGCTGAAAGAGCTGCCGCAGCCGCAGGTGCTCTTCACGTTGGGGTTGTTGAACTTGAAGCCCGACCCTTCGATGGACTCGATATAGTCGATCTGGATGCCGTCCAGGTACATTTCGGACATCTGATCGACCATGACCTTGAGGCCGTCGAATTCGTAGATGTTGTCGTTGTTCTCGTTGGCCGCGCTTTCGAAAGCCATGTGATAGCTAAAACCGGAGCAGCCTCCGCCTACCACGGCAACGCGCAGGCCCGCTGGAACAGGGTTCTGCTGCGTGAGAATTTCCTTCACCTTCTCAACCGCGACGGGGGTTAGATTCACCATTTCGTTTTTCTCCCAATGATTAGATGCCGTCAAATCATCTTCGATGCTACAGCCACATTATAACAGATCGCGCACAGTAGCACAGCCACTCCTGGCTGTCTGCGTTTCGCTAGCCGGCGGTGTGCTCGCCAGATGGCCCGTTCGAATCGCACTCGAAGCCACAGGCAGGAGTGCCTGTGCTACCCGACGGCAATACGAAACAACCGACGCGCCGAACATGGCTGGGGAATCTAGATTTGCGCGAATGGCGATTTCCCTTAAAATGTTGGGGCGAATATGAAACATACCGTGACATTGATTCCCGGCGATGGCATCGGCCCGGAAGTCTCGAAAGCTGTCCAGGAGATTCTGGCGGCTTCGGGTGCCGAAATTAACTGGGACGAGATTCCGGCCCGGGCGGAGTTCGAGCGGCGAGGCCTCGATTTCATCAGCGCTGGGGTGCTCGATTCGATCCGCAAAAATCGCATCGCACTCAAAGGACCGATGGCTACGGCGGTAGCTGGCGGCCCTCCGAGCATCAACGTCGCGTTGCGCAAGAACCTCGAGCTTTTTGCGAATCTGCGGCCGGTGAAAAACCTCGATGGGGTGAAAAGCGTTTTTCAGGGCGTAGATATCGTCTTGATCCGCGAGAACACGGAAGACCTCTACGCCGGCCTCGAGCACACGGTCGTCCCGGGCGTGGTGGAAAGCCTGAAGATCATCACCGAGAAAGCTTCGACACGGGTTGCACGCTTTGCGTTTGAGTATGCCCGCAAATACGGCCGCAAGAAAATCCACGCCATTCACAAAGCCAACATCATGAAGCTGTCGGATGGATTGTTCCTAGCTTCCATCCGCAAAGTGGCGCCCCAGTATCCGGAGATCGAATACAAAGAACTGATCATCGATAACGCCTGCATGCAAATGGTGATGAACCCGCACCAGTTCGACATGCTGCTGCTCACCAATCTTTACGGCGAC
Source organism: uncultured Acidobacteriota bacterium (assembly GCA_963812645.1). GTDB lineage: Bacteria > Acidobacteriota > Terriglobia > Acidiferrales > UBA7541 > Palsa-147. The sequence goes on along the minus strand of CAWEVU010000003.1, from coordinate 263,971 downwards.
ATCATGAGCGATCTCGCGGCGGGATTGGTGGGCGGCCTGGGCGTGGTGCCCAGCGGGAATATTGGCGAAGGAATGGCGCTGTTCGAGGCCGTCCACGGCACGGCGCCAGACATAGCCGGGAAAGGCATTGCGAACCCCACAGCCCTATTGATGAGTTCAATCATGATGCTGCGCTATCTCGCCGAGGAGGCCACGGCAGACCGCATCGAGACTGCGCTGCGGCGGGTATATCGCGAAGGTCGAGTGCGGACGCGCGACGTTGGTGGCAATGCCACCACGGCGCAATTCACCGAAACCGTGATTCGTGCGGTGGAGAAGCCGGCGACCGTCGGCGATTGAAGAACGACGACGCGGTTGACACGCGATTCGCGGCACTACAAAATGAACGCATAGTTTGAAGCTTGGGAGGCTGGCCGGTGCCACTGGAATTAGACATCCCGAAATTCGTTAGCGGCGAGATCGAAAAACAATATCCGATCTCCACGGGCACGACAAACAAGCGCAAGCGGAAACCTCACATCATCGCGGTGATCAACGATATGTGTACCGGCTGTTCGGGGTCGCCTGCTTGTGTGGATTATTGTCCGGTGGCCGATTGCATGTTCTGGGTGGAAGACCCGGATCATGCTCCATTCGGGCACATTCTCGTGGACCCCATTCTTTGCATCGGTTGCAAACTCTGCACCAGCAAAGGACCCGACGGCGCATTCCTCGAAGGCTGCCCTTGGGACGCAATTGACATGGTGCCACTGGCGGAATTCGAAGCCAAGTACGGCTCCTTGCCGTTCTAATTTACTTCGAAGAAATTAAAACTTTGGCTTTGCGCGCCCGTAAGTGAGTTCGAAAAATATTCCTCGGCACTAAGAGACTGCAGATCCCTGAGTTCGTTCGGGATGACAATCTTTCTTCTTGTTGTTTGAGATCCGGCGGCACTGCGTGGCTATTGCTGTGCGCGAGCGGCTATTTCTTTTCTTTGCTGACGAGCAGATGGCGGATGAGCGAGATGCCGCCGGTGACAGGAACGAAGAGGAGATGCTTCAGGAGCCCGGAGCGGCGCTCCAGGCGCTCGTGCTCGACGTCGAGCTCCGCGCGGCTTTGGCCGATCAGCACCGTCGCGAATTTCGCGAAGTCGATGCCGCACTTATCACACGAGCCGCCGTGGCGCTGCTCGCTGCCGCAGGATGGACACTTGAAGCGCAAGGTAGCGTGACACCGCGTGCAGAACGTAGCGACATCGCGAACTTCCGTATGGCATTTCGGGCATTGCATAAGCAGATTTTAGCGGTTCACGCGGTTAGGCGGCACTGTCCGAAAGTACAGGCGCGGCGAAAGACGAAATGCGTGGTAGCACAGCCACTCCTGGCTGTGTCGGCTTCCAACTCTGAGCTCAGTGCGAACTGCGGGACTGAATCTGCTCGAGGGTCAACTTGGCCTGTTGCTGAATCTGAGGCGGCATGCCTTCGCCTCCGCGCGCGTATGGAGCAATCGAGGGAAGGTCCTCAGGCTGGCCAATCAGATAGAGCGCGCGGAGAGCTTCCCAGACCATTTCCTGGCTGGGGGCAAGAAGGAGGATCGTTTGGCCTTCGGTAACCGTAGATTTATCGGCGACCGTCCAGTTCACGATCGTGCCGGGAACTTTGACGCGCACTTCCCTGCTCTCGCTGCCCGAGTCCACGTGACCGATCATCGTGCCTGGATTGACGGTCTCGCCGGGCTTGAGCCGCTGGCGCAAAACGCCCGGATTTGGAGCGAGCACGGCGAAAGGCGCGAGCATTGAGACAATGACAGCGTGGCCGGACGCGTCACCGAAGCGCACCAGCGACAACGCAGCATTGCGCGCAACCATTGGATCGGCGTCGACAAGCATTTTGCGCAAGGCTTCGTGGAATTCCGGCGCGGTCGTATCTTGGCCCATTACCCACGCGTCGGTCACTCGGATTTCGGGGAGCGGATCGTTTGCGAAGGTGACGAGTTGCGGATACCAGCGCCGAACCGTTGGATCGTTTTTCTCGATGCGCTGCTCGATTTGCGTGAGCGCGTGCTGAATCTCGCGGGCGTGTTTGCGGTCCTGAAACGCCTTGGCGATCTGATCGTCGGTCAGCGGGCGGCCGAACCAGGTAGCATTCCAGAATAAGAACGGCATGGAGACAAACAGAACCGCGACGATCAGAACGGCATAAGTCCAGCGGCCGCCAAAGGGTTTTTGAGTTGTGCTGGATGAAGATTCGCTCATGATCGAGGGGGGAATCAGCCGAGAAGATGATGAAGGCTGGAGGCGAGGAGCGCAAGCGTTCCCGGCATTCGCGGCGGATAAAGGCGATAGAGAAGAAAGTAGATGATGACGCCGGTGATCGAGACGTAGAGCCAGAGCGGAAACGTCCATCGCGCGATAGCGCGATGGCGCGGGAATTGGCTGCGCAGCGCGCGCGTGAGCGTGATCAGAACGAGCGGAACGATGACGATGGCCAGAATTGTGTGCGTGGTGAGAATGGTGAAATAGACCGGGCGAATCCAGCCTTCGCCGCCGAAGCGGACCAGACCGATGGTGAAGTGATAGTAGAGGTAGCCGCACAGAAAGAGCGTCGAACACGTGAAGGCCGTGATCATGCAGATTCTGTGCGCGAAGATTTTTCCGCGGCGAATCATGGTATAGCCAGTGAGAAGGAAGACGGCGCTCGTGCCATTGAGGATCGCGTTGGCCGCCGGAAGCTGGTAAACCCAGGGAGCTGGCAGGTGCAAATCGAGTTACCTACTTCGCGGGCGCGGTTTTAGCCGCGGCGGCAGCCTTCTTATCTTTCGATGGGAGCTTGATCCAGCCGGCCTGGAGGCCGATGAGGAAAATCTGCAGAGCGAAGACGCCGGCGATCATCAGGCAGATGATTACGAGAAGAATGCCATCCACGCCGCTGGCGAGCAAGCCGCTGGTGAAGCACCAGACAATACCGATCAAGGAGAGGACGAGAAAAAAGAGGCTGATGATGGCGAGTTCGATTTGATTCTTCTTCGGGTCCATGTGGAGGGAGTTGGTCTGCTCCTTTCGCGTTCTGACGAGGGCTATCGAAACGCGCGATCCAGAATCATCAAGCCGAGAAGAATCGGAATGTGAATCACGGTGGCGTGCATGAGCCACTTGGCGCGGATGTTGGTGCGGCTGCGCTCGGCCCACAGGCAAACCTGCAGAAGCGCCATTCCGAGCACGGTCGCGCCGAAGAAGTAACCGATTCCGGTGATGCCGATGACCGACGGCAGCAGGCTGATTGGCACCAGGATGGCGGCGGTGACGAGAATCTGGCGATAGGTGCGGTCGCCTGAGGGCTCAACCACCGGGAGCATCTTGATTCCCGCGCGCGCGTAATCCTCGCGGTACATCCACGCGATGGCCAGAAAATGCGGGAATTGCCAAAAGAAAAGTATGCCGAAAAGAATCCATGCGCCGAGCGAGAGAGAGCCTCGCGCGGCGGCCCAGCCGATGAGCGGGGGGATGGCGCCCGGGAATGCGCCAATGAAGGTGGCTAGCGGCGTAATCTTTTTTAGCGGCGTGTAGACGCCGAGATACAGCGCGGTTGTCGTCAGCGTCAGCGACGCGGCCAGGACATTCGACAGAATACCGAGGTAGAGCACGCCGACTACTACCAGAATGGCGCCGAGCCAGAAGGCTTCCGTCGGCTGGATGATGCCGGAAGGGATCGGGCGCACGGCGGTGCGGCGCATTTGGGCGTCGGCTTCACGCTCGGTGTACTGGTTGAGCGTAGCCGTTCCGGCGGCGGCGAGCGTCGTGCCTACCAGTGTATGCGCGAGGAGCGCCCAATCGAGAGGGCCGTGTGAGGCGATGTAAAAGCCGGCTACCGTGGTGATTACGACTAGAAACGTGACGTCGGGCTTGGCGAGCGCGACATAGGCCCAGGCGCGCTCGGCTGCGGGTATCGCGTTTTCTCGTGCGGAGTTCATCTGGCTCTCATATGGCCGCTCGCGACGCCTGGGAACTCAGCTCCGTGGCGCCGGACGGACGCAACAGCCTATAACAAATGAGCGTCAGAATCACGCTGGAAGCGAGAGTGAGGGCGCCAACTAGGACGTGAGCTACGGTGAGAATCACGTACGGGAGAGTTGGCTGCGCTTCGTTGATGGCTTTGGCCACGGCCCAGTAGGCGGCGAAGCCTAGCAGAATTTGAGTACCGAAGGTGGCGTGCAGCCAGACTACGCTGCGGCGGATGGCGGGAACATTGGTGAAGCGCTTCTTGGCCGTGCGACCGGTCCAGATCACGAAGAAGGTCACCGCGACGGCGCCGAGGAGATGCGGAAGAATGCCGAACGCGCCGTGACGGAAGCCAGCGCCGAGAATGAGCTGGACGAATATTATGATGGTCGTCCAGAGCGAGAGAGAGCGAAGTTGGGGCGAGCCGCGATCTTCGTGCTGCGGCTGATCGCTCAGACTCCAGGGACTTGTGTAAAGCACCAGCGCGACAGTGGTGATAAAGAAAATCTGGGCTACCGTGGCGTGAAACGTTGCGATCAGCGGCGGATGCCCCAGTTTAACGCGCGCGGCGCCGAGAAGCGCTTGCGCGACGACCAGTGCGAGAGCAGTCCAGCCTAATCGGCGGACTGTAGCGCGTTTCTCAGTGCCGGCGAGCCAGATTGCGAGGGCGGTCGCCAGCATCGCCACGATAAACGCTACTACGCGATGCGTGAACTCGTAGCGGATTCCGCCGACGAGCGGCGGGATGATTTTGCCGTAGGCTAGCGGCCAGTCCGGGACGGAGTCGGCGGCGTCGTTGCTTGTAACGAGCGCGCCGGCCATCAGAAGCACGACCGTGAAAGCGGACGTGGCTATGGCGAAGCGGTGGACGCCCGTTTTAGCGGTGACTGCCATTTTGAATCGAATTCCCTTCCCTTGATTCAATCGGCGACACAGTTTCCTCTGATTAGAGCTGCGACGCAAGATTTGCAGCGTCCGCGAGGTTACGCGTCACGCGGCGATGGATCAAAGGGGCCGACCCTTCGGCTTAGCTCAGGGCAAGAAGGCGGGAGGGCTCAAGACCCTCCCCTACGACACCTTTCGTTCGGCGTGTTCGTTTACTTTAGTCGCCTGATGAACCTGCGGCTTTGAACGTGAACGAAACTGTTTTCGATTCCTTCGGGCCTATGGTTACCTGCTGGTCTACCGTGCCGAATTTTTCTTGCCAGGCTTCGATTGTGTAGGTACCTGGCGGCAGGCCTTTCAGATCAAACTTGCCATCCTTCGTGGTTACCGCGAAGAACGGATGTTTGAAGACGGCGATGTAGCCCTTCATCCAGGGGTGCACGTTACACTTCACCGGAATGGCGACTTCGCCGCGGGCGAATTGCTCATCGAGAGGCGCGGCGCCGGGCGGCTGCGATTGGTTCCACTCGCGATTGTCTTTCGGCGTCGGGTGAATGTTGTGCGTGGTTTGATCGTCGTTCTTCACTTCGATGGTTTGCCCAGCCATCAACGCGACCACGTGCGGCGTATACATGCATCCGCGCTGATCGAGCGCTACGGGATCTTTCGGCGTGTCAAAACTGTACTTGCTCATGTCGTCCTTCACGTAGACGACTACGTTGGCGAGTGCGCCTTTATCGCCGGTTACCACATCTTCCGGCATGACCGCTGTGCTGTGCGCCTTGGAGCAGAAGGGCTCGGCGCTCATGTTGATGGCTTTGAATGTGGGAGCGGCGCCATCGAGGGTCACCGATCCGCTGACGTCTCCGGCTGTGGTGGCGTCAACTGCAGCGCCTCCGCCTGCGGGAGCGGCGGGTTGAGACGTTGATTCGGGAGCTTCCTTCGAACCGCCGCAGCCCGAGAAAAAGATCGCGAGGGCTGCGATGATTACTGTAACGTGCCACTTGCTTCTCATGATTTTGTATATCCTCCTCAGCTTTAGTTATTCTTCGAGAATTCTAACGCGCGATAGGCCGCGAGAACAAATCGGGGGCCACATTTGCGAACCGAAAAGCAGGCCGAACTGCGGGAGGGTCTGAAGACCGTCCCCTACAGTTGCCTTCAATTCCCGCCGGCGCCTGGCGATTTGCCGCCCGAGGGCGTGCGGCTCAGCAGGGCGGCTTGCTCCTGCGGCGTCATCGTAAACATATAGCGGACCAGCAAATCGGCTTGGTCGGCGGTGTAATGCTGCAGCGCGCCGGGAACCGACCCGGTGAAAACCCAGTGATCGCCGTCGCGTTTGAACAGGCCCGAAGGCATGGCGGTGCCGGGAATTATTTTGGCTGGATCGGTGATCCAGCGCACCGTCCAGGGAGCTTGCAGGCGCTCTTTAGCCAACAGGAAATTCGGGGCGATGGCGTTCTTATCGTGCGCCGCGTTGCCGGTCTCATGGCATTTCAGGCATGGAGCGGCGGGACTTGTAAACAGATCGCGGGCCATGGCGCGTTCGGTATCGGTGATCGCGGGTTCTTTCGGCTGAATATATGGCTCGGGCTGCGACGACATGGCCTCGAAGAATAGGACCAGCTTGCGGATTTCGTCGTCCGAAAGATAGAACGTCGGCATGCGCACCTGGAGATAGGTGCGGACGCCATTGCGATTCGTATCCGTGGTGGTCAGCGAAGGATTCGCGAGGAAGCGCTTGAGCCATTCGGGATTTACGCGCGCGCCTTCAGTGGTCAGCACCGGCGGCAAATTCTGCTTGTACTCAGCCTGATACATCGGGAGGTCCATCAGGATCGAGCGCTGGCCGATGCCGATTTGATGGCAGCCGATGCAGTTGTACTTCGTGACCACCCACCAGCCTTCCTGAATGTAACGGCGGCGATCCGCAGGCTTGTACATATATTCCTGCGGCAGGGTCGGATCGGTGCTGCCGAGAAGGAATGTGACCAGTGCTTCGAGGTCGCCCGGCTCGTAGAGATTCGGCTTGGGCATGCGCAGAGCGTCCATCGGATTCGAGTGGACTTTGTCTTTGTCGTAGACGGCAGGATTGTTGAGCTTCTGCTCGAAGAAACCCTTGGAATCGAACCATGGACCGCGGGGCGAGGGCTTGCCGTCGGGGAGGACGCCGCGCTTGGCTTCTTCGGTGTAACGAGCAAAGTCGAGGCGCTCGATGGGCTTGCTGCCTTCATTGGTGAGCTCAGTGCCGATGCGGCCTTCGTCTTCGAGGCCGCTGATTTCGTGGCAGCCGGCGCAGCCGAAGTGCTTAACTAAATCCTCGCCCTTAGTTTTCAGCGCCGGATCGTCCATGTAATCGGCGGAGGTGTAGCTCGCATCGGGATGCTTCTTAGTGATCAAGTAGCTGGCTATATCGCGCGCATCTTCGATGGAGAGGCGTAGGCTGGGCATCACCGTGGGCTGCTGGACGACTAGCTCGTGGCCGTCGTTGGGGCACTTGGAATGATCGAGATCGAACACGAACGGGAGATTGTGCTTCGTGTAATCTTCCGGACCGAGATCGCGCTTCTCGTAGGGGCAATAGGGACGCGTGCGCTGCCGCGGATTGTGGACCCAGCGGACGATGTAATCGTAATTTTCCTTTTCACCAACGCGGCTGAGATTTGCTGCGAAAGTACCGCCCATTTTGCTCGAGCCTTCGCCGATCGAGTGGCAGGCGAGGCAGCCTCGCTCCTCGAAGAGTTCCTCGCCGTGCGCGGCATTTCCGGCGGGCTGGTGTTCGAGGGCCGGGCCGGGTAGGCCGGATTGCCAGATGAACGCCGCGATGGAGTGAACTTCGTCATCGGAAAGGCGGAATTGCGGCATTTTCGTGGTCGGACGGAATTCGTGCGTGTGGCCGATCCAGTATGGAATCCATTCTTTGCGCAGCTTCAGGCGCGCGTCTTTTAAATCGGGGCCGACCTTTTTGATCTCTTCGAGAAGCGTGTGGCTGCGGCGCTCGAGTTCGGCAACTTGCGCGTCGATGCGGCTGACGCTGACCGTCATGTTCGTGGCCTGCGCGTAATACTTGTTGGCGGCGTCGTTGTCGGGCGCGTTGTCGCCGAGCTTCTGCAGGCGCGGGATTTCCAACTCGTCTGCCGACTTGTCGCTGCCGAGCTGCATGATTTGCTGGCGCGCGGAGACGAGTTGCTCGTCCTGATTATCGAAGCCCTGGTAGCGATGGCAGCCGATGCAGCCGCGTTGGCGGAATAGTTGCCGGCCGTGATTGAGAACTTCGGCGTGGTCGGTGACCATCTCCGCGGCGTGACATTGCTGGCAGCCGGCGTCGTAGTTTTCGCGATAGTAGAGGGGCCAGAGCCAGTGCTCGTAACGGCCGTGGCCGCGCGTGACGGAATCGATAGCGCGGCCGTTGCCGCCGTGGCAGGGCGAGCAACCGAATCGTTCCAGCGTGTGGATTTTGATCAGGTCGGGGTCGGGATGGCTGGTGAAAGGCGCGTCGCTGCTCTTGGCCATGCCGAGATCGGCCTTGGTAAGCGTGAGTTGCGGAGGAACGAGCTTTTGATTTGTGCCGATGTGGCAGGACTGGCAGCGATCGACGAGGCCGGCGCCGCCAAGATAGTTGATCGAAGCACCCGGCGGATTCACATTGATTTGGATGAGGGTTTCGTCCCAGCCCTTGGCGCTATTTAGGAGTCCATCGAGCGCCGCCGCGCTCAATCCCGGCAGATGATCGTTTAGGTAGACATTGGCTTTGGCGCGGGCTTCCTTGCCGGCCGCATCGTTATCGCCGCGCTCGGCGACAAGTTTGGCGCGCTCGGCCATCAGGCTCGTAAACGTGTCGTTGAGCTGATCGGCGGTGAACTTTTTATCTTTCTCAATCGCGCCACCTGCTTGCGGCCAGTCCACTTTCCAAGTTTCCTTCTTGGCTTCGTCGAGATCCTTGGTGCGCGCGGCTCTTCCACTCTTGTCGCTCTCGGGGACGATTTCGACTTCGTAAACGAGATGGCCGATTTTCCCGCGAGCATCCTTGAAGGCATCGCCGATGGCGGCGCGCTGTGCGTCGAGAAGCGCAATTTGTTGCGCGATCGTGTCGTCCTTTGCTTTGGCTGCTTTCTCGAGGGCATCGGCTTCGGCGGCGAGTTTCTTGTAGTCCGGCGAGGAATAGACGTCGCTCTCCAGTTTCTTCTGACGCGCGACGTCTTTTTCGAGATACGTCGCGTAAGCTTTCGCGAATCGCGTCTGATAGGCGCGCCACGGGCGCAGGCCGTACATTTCATCCCACAGCGACCAAGCCACGGTGATCATCAACAGCACTGAAACGATCATCAGCGGTGTGCTGAAAGAACTGGAGACTATGGGATCTTCTTTGGGAGCGTTGGGCGGCAGGTCAGCCACGCGATGCTTCCTCCGGAAAGTAGGAAAACTCTAAAGAGCGCAAGCCAGTACCTCAGCGGCTAAAGCCGTCGTGATTTTGATGCGTTACGGCACGACTAAAGTCGTGCCCTGACAAACCGTTCCTGCAGATCGCTAAATGCTGAACCAAGGCGTCACCCAGATGTATTTGATGGTGAAGACCAGCCGCAGCAGGATCTTCACGGGAAGCGAGATCATTAAAATCAGGAACGTGTACATGGTGATGAGCTGCACCAGGCTCATGCGCTTGTACATTTTTTGGCTGAATTCGGTCATCGTGCAGATCTTGTGAATCAACAGACCCGCCAGGACCGCAAAAATCGCCAGCGGAAAGATTCCAAAAATTACGCGGGCCCAGATGGCGGCCATGGGCGCCATAGATGCCGGCAATAAATGCACCAGCCAGGAACCGTTGATGCCGAAGACTTCGTCGAGGTTCCTGTTTACGGCGTAGTCCACGCGTTCGGCATCCCAGGTTTGGCCCGGCCAGAACCACATCCATCCCGGACCGCGGATGAATGTGCCGATCACAATCATCACCACCCACAGACCGATGAAGCCGACGAGAAAGGTCCAGATGGCGAAGCGACGCTGGCGATAGGTGTAGTAGCCGTTGCCGAGCGGATTTGTATCTATGTACGGGACGGCCATCAGACCCACGATGATGAGCGTCGGCATCACTACGCCGGCGATCCACGGGTCGAAATAGACCAGCATTTCCTGCAAGCCGAGAAAATACCACGGCGCTTTCGCAGGGTTCATCGTGACGTTAGGATTCGAAGGTTCTTCGAGAGGCGCGTTCAGAGTGAGCGACCAGACCATTAAGATAATCGTGATGATGATCGCTACCAGGAATTCCATACGCATCAAATACGGCCACGTATGAACTTCGCGCTCCCATTTCGGATCCCATGGCTGCGTCTTGCGGTATTTCGATTTGGCAAAAGCCGGGTCGCTGCCAATGATGGCGATCAATTGATCGTTGGCGATTGCCTGGCGGAACGCGTACCACGTGTAAAAAGGGACCAGAAATAGAAGCGCGACGATCGGCACGTTATCGGGCGTCGAGACAACTTCCCAAATTTGATGCCAATCCATCAGCCAACCTCACTCGAGCGATGATGGGCGGTGCCGGTCATTTCAGAAATTAGGGCGTCCCGCTGGGCTTCATGATCACTGGTCGCGGGCCTTTCTCTTCTTTGATTTCCGATTCGAGCATGATCGAAGCGGGGCCGGAGATGCCGCCGTCTTTACGCACGCGCCAGAAATGCACGCCCATGAAGATTCCGGCGATCAATGGAATCGCGATGCAATGCCAGATATAGGCGCGCAGAAGCGCATTCGCATCCACAATCGAACCACCCAACAAGGCGAAGCGGACGTCGTTGTACGGCGTCATGCCAAGCAGCGAGCCGAACGGGCCTTCGTGTCCTAAGAGCGGAGTGGCGCGCGCCATGTTTGTGCCGACTGTGACGGCCCAGAAGCCGAGCTGATCGTCGGGCAGCAAGTAGCCGGTGAACGAGAGGAGCAGAGTCAGCACCATGAGCAGCACGCCGACGCACCAATTGAATTCGCGCGGCCGCTTGTACGAGCCGGTGAGGAATACGCGGAACATGTGCAGCCAGACTGCGATGATCATCAAGTGCGCAGCCCAACGGTGCATATTGCGCAGCAGCTTGCCGAAGGGGACGTCGTTCTCGAGATAGAGAATGTCGCGGAAGGCCTGCACCTTGGACGGGTGATAATAGAACATCAGCAGGACGCCGGTGAAGGTGAGAACGATGAACAGATAGAAAGTGATGCCCCCCATGCCCCAGGTGAAGTTGTAGCGCACGGCGTCGCGATTGACTTTCGCGGGGTGCAGGTGGAAGAAAACGTTGCTGAGGACGCTCAGCGCGCGATTGCGCGGCTCTTCATCGTGCTTGACGCGGAAAATCGAGCGATAGAGCTGCGTTTTTTCCGGCTGCTTCAGCTCTTCGAGCTGCTCTTTGGCCTTGGCCTGAACGGTTTCTTTCAGGACCGCCACTTGTTCGCGGACGCCGGACTTGCGGCCGTTCGAGCCGTTGCCGCCGCTGCCGGATGCGCCGGGCGGCGCGCTGCTTCCGTTTCCGCCGTTCTCTTCCGCCATCTGAGAGGGCTCCCCTTGATGCCTTTTCGCGAGAGGGCCGAAAAGCGGGCGGGACTGAAATGCGCAGGCCCGCCCCTACAAACCCAAAGACTCTACACGTTCAAGAATGCTCCCGGATCATTGAAATGATTCACGCCAGCGCGCGGATCGTCCACGTACAAGCGGCTGGTATCCACGGTGATCTTTCCCGTGGGGTCGAGCTGCACGAATGAGCGATCCATCGGCCGCGGAGCGGGGCCTTCGAAATTTACGCCTTCGCTGTCGTACCCGCTGCCATGGCACGGACACTTGAATTTATTCTCGGCCGGCTTCCACTCGGGCGTGCAGCCGAGATGCGTGCAGCGCGCGAATATTACGAACAGACGATCGGGTTCCTTGACCACCCAAACGCGATTGGTCATCAAGAAGCGCTGGTCGATGCCCAAAGCGAAATCTGACGGATAACCGATGCTGAAAATGGTGTTGGGCTCGTAAAGGGCGCGGGGAAAGAAAAACCGGAGGAACATCAAGAAATTGACGCCAAGATATCCCCAAATACAGGCCCAGACGATTCGGCGACGGCTTCTGTTGATCTCTTCGACCGCTTTCTTGTTCGCCGCCGCTTCGGCTTTTGCGTCCGCGGCGGCAGGCGCAGCAGGCGCGGCCGCAGCCTGTGCTACCTTGCCCTCGGTTTGATCAGCCATAGGCGCGCTAAGTAGAGCGGATGACCCCCGCGTAAACGCAAGAAAAGTTTACAAATTCGGTCGAATGCGTGCACACGTTTTATAGTCTGCCGGGGGATTCTGTGTCAAGGGAGAGTTGGCAAATTGCCGGGCTGATTTTGCGGGCAAATTCACTAAGGTTGCAGACGGTTAGACCGCGCGAGCTGAACCCGCGGCTTGCGCCGCGGTCTCAATGCCCCGCTCGAACCCAACCGACTTCAAAACAAGGTCCGCGAGGGCGCGGATCAGATAGGGCGAATCATTGAGGCCATCGGTCATCAGGAATTCCTTCACGCCAAGCTTCTCGGCCTGCTCGCGCGCCTCGATGTTGATCTCATGCAGCGTCTCGATATGGTCGGTGACGAACGAAATCGGGATCACCAGCATGCGCTTGACGCCCTCTTCTGCAAGCCAATCGATGGTTTGCACCAGCGACGGCTCAAGCCACTTCTGCGGGCCGACGCGGCTCTGGTAGCAAAGGACGCGCGGATTCCGCCAGCCGCCGCGCTCGAGCACGAGATTCATGGTCTTCGAAATGTGCACGGGGTAAGGATCGCCGTTGTTGATCAGCTTCATTGGCAGGCCGTGGGCGCTGAAGACGAGGTGGACCTCTCCGGGATTCTGCAGTTGCGAGAGTTTTTCATCTACTCGCGCGCGTAGCGCCTCGATGTAGGAAGGGTGATCGTAGAAGCTTTCCACGACGCGCGCAGTTTGCGTGACCTTTCCCCGCGCCTGGCGCTTCCATTCCTTCAGGCTACTTCGCGTTGTGGCGTAGGAATAATGCGGGTAAAGAGGCAGAAGCACGAGCTCGTCATACGGCCACGCGGCGAGATCTGTAAGCGCTTCACTGGTGAGCGGGTGCCAATAACGCATGGCGACGAAAGTTCTCGCTTCGGCGTACGGTGCAAGGGCAGCCTCGAGCGCGCGGCCCTGCTCTGCCGTGAGGCGTCCGATGGGCGACCCGCCGCCGATTTCTGCATAGTGATGTGCGACGCTCTTTGACCGGCGCGTAGAAATGAACTTGGCGAGAGGTTTGCGCGCAATCCAAGCCAGCGGGAAATCGATGATGTCGGGATCGCAGAAGAGATTGTATAGAAATGGCTCGACGGCCGCCTGATTCTCAGGCCCGCCGAGCTGAAAGAGCACGATGGCTACGCGTTTCAAGCGGGCCTCAGTGACTATTTGTTTCCTAGTTGCGCTTTGAGCCGCTCGATATCTTCGCGAAGGCGCGAGAGGCGCCGCGCGATCGTCACCTGGTAGCCGAAGAAGATGGCCCAGACGATCATGTAGGCGATGAACAAGCTCTCGAAGTTTTTCATAAGTGGTGCTCCTTAATCAGGCGCGTATCGCTCCTGCCGGCGGCGGAATGCCGGGTTCGTCTGCTGAAATCTGCTCAGCCCTTAGGCGCAATTCCTCGAATTCGTGGCGCGCTTGCTCGAGCTTGTAACGCTGATAGATGAGGATTGCCATGACGCCCGTCATCGCCAGCCAGCAGAACCAGAACACCTTGCGCATCGTGGGATCGAGGCCGGAATTCTGGCCGCCGAGAATCACCGGCTGCGGGTGCTGCGTGCGCCAGATGCGAATTGAGAAATAGACGAGTGGAACATCGAGAAACAGAAAAATGCCGTAAACAGCCGAAAAGACCGCCCGTCGATCCGGGTCGGCCATCAAATCCCGCAGCAGCAGAAATGAGATATAGAGCAGCCAGAGAACCAATGTCGAGGTCAGGCGCGCGTCCCAGGCCCACCAGACGCCCCAGGCAGGCTTCGCCCAGATAGGCCCGGTGATCAGCACAACGCTGTTGAAGGCGATGCCCACCTCGGCGCCGGAGACAGCGAGCCAATCCCACCGGGGCTGGCGGTTGATCAGATAGGCGATATTGGCGATAAATACGATCGTGAAGGCAATCAGCGCGACCATGCCGGCCGGAGCGTGGAAATAGAAGATCCGCTGGATTACATGCATGGTTTTTTCGTCGGGGGCGATAAAGAGCGCCGCGTAGCCGGCGACGGCCATCAGCGCGCCCACAACCAGAGATTGCCAGATCGAATTCTTCATTCCGAAAGCCTCATTCCTGAAGCAAAAAATCCGAAAGCAGCCATGATGCCGTAAAAAACATCACGTCGAACCCGATCAATATTTCGAGCCAGGTGCGCTGCAGCTCCGGCACATCGGCGAGCAGCCCGGCCGTGGCCTCCACCGCCGCGAGCAGCAGCGGCACAAGGACCGGCAGCAAAAGCAGCGGCAGAAGCAGCTCGCGCATGCGCGCCTGCGCTGCCACTGCCGAGAATACCGTGCCCGTGATGGTCAGTCCGAACGTGCCGAGCATCAGCACAATCACCAATCGCCCCAGCACCGGCAGCAAAGCAATATTGTAGAGCACGGCGAAAACGGGCAGGAGTAAAACTTCGCAGGCTGAAAGGAAAATAAAATTGGCCGCAATCTTGCCGAGGAGGATGGCGAAGGGCGAAACGGGCGCCAGGCAGAGCGCGTCGAGCGTGTCGTTGGCGTGCTCGCGGGCAAAGGACGGTTGAAGCATCAAGGAACCCGCGAATAGCAGCGCTATCCAAAGCAAGCCCGGACCGAAGCGGCGGGATTCCGCCGTCGTCGGATCGAAAGCGAAGCTGAAGATCACCACAACGACGAATGCGAAGATGAGGGTCGTGTTGAGCAGTTCGCGGGCGCGGAATTCCGCGCGGACTTCTTTGGCGACGATGATGGCGGCCGCGCGTCCGGCGTTCATTGCATGGCTCCCTGCAAACCTGCCAGGATGAGTTCCAGATTCCCTCCGCTGCCGGAATCGGACACCACGCGCCCGGCCTCGAGCCGCACCGCGCGCGTGGCCAGGCGCAGGACTTCATCGCGGGCGTGCGTGCTGGCCAGAATCGTACAACCGTCTCGCTGCAGTGCAGCGAGAGTTTCTGCGAACCATACGCGGCCCTGCGGGTCAAGACCCGAAGAAGGCTCGTCAAGGAGCAAAATACGGGGCGAATGAACCAGGGCGCGAACAATGGCCAGTCTCTGGCGCATCCCGCGAGAAAATGTGCGCACCAGGCTCGAGGTGCGTTCTGCAAGTCCCGCCGCGGCGAGCAGATGGGCCGTGCGCGACACCACATTCGCCACGCCGTAAAGTCGGGCGAAAAAGTGAAGGTTTTCTTCAGCCGTCAGCTCGTCGTAGAGGAGCGTACTGTGCGCAACCATTCCAACGCGGCTTTTAAAGAGCTCGGGGGAATCCGCGGGCGATCCGGTCATTTTCACGCGGCCCGAATTGGGGCGCACCAGCAGCGCGGCGACTCGCAGAAGCGTGGTCTTCCCCGCCCCATTCGGGCCGAGCAACGCGACGAATTCTCCAGGCTGGATTTCAAGGTTGACGCGGCGAAGAGCGGTGAGCGCGCCGTAGCGCTTTTCCACTTGATCGAAAACGAGTCCCAGACGCTCGCTTCCCGTCGCAGGATTCAAGGGGATCGCTCAGCCGCGCACGAGATTGCGCAGTGTCTGCTCCACTTGCGCGCGCTGCCGGCTGTATTCCTCGTCGGAAATGGTGCCAGCCTGATGGCGAAGCTCCAGGCGAAAGATTTTTTCCTTCAACTCATCGAGGCTGCCGCTGACCTCGCGGTCAACCGAGGCCACCACGGAGTCCGGGGCGTGGCGCGGTGGAGCCTTTGTCGCGGGAGGCGGCGCGCTCGACTGTAGAGCCGCGCCATTGCCGGCAATGGCCAATTGCGGGCGGCGCCAGAGATAAACGATGCCCAGAGCGAAAAGCGCAGCGAATCCGGCGACGAGAATCCATTTCAGGCTATCGAGCCGCGCGGGAAACGTGTTCACGGCTTCGGCCGCGCCGCTGGCCCGCGAATTCACGGAAGGATTGCCGGAATCATCAGCCGGACCGCCACCGCCACCACCGGCGTTGGCGGGTGGAGGGGGAGCCGTGCCCGAAATGGCGATTTCCACCGGAGTATTCGCTGCCACCGCGTCGCGTCCATAGATCGTATAACCGTCTTGATTCCCGCCGGGATTGAAGCCCGCCGCGTTGATCTGCAGCGTCGGCGGCGCGACGAGGAAGAGACCCGGTACCGCGTACGGAGAAACAAGTTTCAGCGTGGCTTTGTTCGAGGGATATGGAAGCTGATAGGAGATGCGCACGCCGTTCTTGCCCGGCCGGAACGGAAAGGCGATGGCGCTGCGATTCTTGCCCTTATCGATTGTGCCCTGCACCACAGGCATGCCGGCTGCCGACCACGCCGAGACCTGATTCAATTGCGCGCCATCCGGAAGCACGAAGTTGAACGTGCCTTCCTCCTCGAAAAACGCGACGGGAGGCTGCGTCTTGTTCTCAATCGCAAATTCCTCGCCCACGAGCAGGTTCGTTCCCGACGGCTGTACGACGATGTCGTGCTGGCTGACAGAAACTGACGCTGGATCACTGGTAGGTTCGAAGACTTCGATATCCACCTTGGACGTGCCCGGAGGAAGCGGCTGGTGGTAATTCACGCCGCGATATACCACGCGAATCAGCATCGGACCGCTGCCGATTTCGGGGCGGTCAACCAGATAGTGGCCTTGCGCGTCGGATTTGACGGTGGTTAGCTCCTGCATCCCGCCTTGCAATTGGAAGATGATTACGTCGAGGCCCGCGCCGGGCTTATTGTTCGTACCGTTGTGGATGGTGCCGGATACGGTGCCCGCAAATGTAGCGGCGGCCCAGAGCCCACCGGCCAGAAGTACGGCTGCAATTTGTGAGAGGATGCGGTTCATCTTAGTCCGTTCAAGTCGTCTTAGGTTTCTTCGTCATCGCCTGGCGCGTTGCAGCGGTGGGCGCACTGCCGGTGAGTTGATCCATTTCAGCCAGAGCGCGAGCGGCTTCCGCTTCCAGCGCCTGTCGCATTTCGTCGTAATCCTTATCGGAAAATTTACCCGCGCGATGTTCGAAGCGCAAATCGCGAAGATTCTCGTAGATTGTATCGCGGCGCTCGAGAAGCGAATCGAGCTTCGAGCGGTGCGGCGCCGAATCGGACGCGTCCGGCTCGATCACGAAGATAAAGAGAATTGTCGCGCAGGCCAGCAAAATGCACGCGAGGGTGATTGCCGTACTACTCATCGGGGCCTATCTCATGCCGTGCTCGCGCCAGAAGTTCGGGCGAGACGTGGGCCGGCTGCGCCTTCACCTGCGCGGCGCGCTGGTGCCAACTCTTCAAGATGGCGCGCACAACAAAGATCCCCACGATCGAAAAAACGATAGGCATCAGCCACATCCAGCGATTGAAGCCTTTCGCTTCCGGCACGATGACAACCTCGGTGCCGTACTCCTGGATGAACGATTGCAGGATGAGATCGTCGGAATCGCCTCGAGCTACGCGCTCGTCTACTTCCTTCAGCTCATTCTTGGCCACGTCGCAGGGACCTGAGAATGAAGCGCCGGGATGATTGCAGAGCCCGGCGGAATCCGCGCAGCCCGCGCACATGCAGTTGATCCGCTTTCCCAGCTCTGTGGCGCGATCTGATCTTTGCGCGAAGGCAACTGGCGCCACCGCGTAGGCGCACGCGATCAGGGCGAGAAGGATCCAGCTGCCAGTTGCCCTAATGCTTGCCATGAATCGCTCCGACGGGATGCGGCACAGGGCCCGCCGCCGCTGAGGGCGCTATTTCTGCCGCATGCGAAAGCACCATGACTGGCTGCCTGCTCGGAATTAGGGCGAGTATGGTGCCGAGCACGACGATCAATCCTCCGAACCAGATGCACTTCACCAGCGGATTCAAATAGCCGTGAATCACAGGCCGGTTTGTCTCGGGGCTGCGGCCGTCATAAACGAGATAGATATCGCGAAGCGGCGTGGATTGGATTCCCACGAGTGTCTGCGTGATTTGGCTCGCCAGGAAAAAACGGCGCTCCGGATACAAAATCATCTTGGACTTCCCGTTACGGAAAACTTCGAGTGTGGCACGCTCCGCTTGGTAATTGGGCGTTTGGATCTGGTCGAAATTCTGAGAGACGATATCGTACGGACCCAGCTTCATATGCGCGCCCGGCGGCATTTCCTGCTGCGCATCGCGATTGAAAGCCGACCCAGCGATGCCGATGAAGATGAGCACCATCCCGAAATGCACGACGTAGCCGCCATAGCGGCGCGTATTGCGCATCGTAAGCTGGCCGGTCGCCGCGAGCAAGTTTATGCCGCTCCGCGCGGCAATCACGCGCGCCCCGCGCCAAAACTCAGCCACAATGGTCAGCACAACGAATACCGAGAGGATCAAGCAGATCAGCGGATAAATCAGCCGGAAGCCCGCGGCAAAGGCAATCACTCCAGCCAGGAGTCCACCCGCCAAAGGCCACAAGAAGTTACGCCTCAAGCCGTCTAGGGAAGTTTTTCGCCAGGCGAGAAGAGGGCCCACTCCGGTGAGCAGGATTAGGAAAAGTGCGATGGGGACGTTCACCTTGTTGAAGAACGGAGGCCCAACACTGATCTTCGTACCCTGCACCCACTCAGAAAGCACCGGAAAAAGAGTTCCCCAAAGCACCGCAAAGCATGCCGCGAGAAGAATCAGATTGTTGAAGAGAAAGCTGGACTCGCGGGATACCAGCGAGTCGAGTTGGTTGTCGCTTCGCAGATAATCGCGGTTCTTCCAATAGGCCAAAGCGCAGGCAACAAACGTAATCACCAGGAATGAGACAAACCAAGTGCCGATGGACGACTGCGCGAAGGCATGGATCGAGCTGACGATTCCCGATCGCGTCAATAGCGTCCCGAGAATGCACAGCATGAACGTGGTGAACACCAGCCACACATTCCAGACCTTCATCATGCCGCGCTTCTCTTGCATCATCACCGAATGGAGGAATGCAGTTCCGGTGATCCACGGCAGTAGCGAGGCATTTTCAACAGGATCCCAAGCCCAGTATCCGCCCCAGCCCAAAACCGCGTAGGCCCAGTGCGCGCCGAGCAAAACTCCGAGCGTCTGAAACACCCAGGCGATCATCGTCCAGCGCCGCGTGATGTGAATCCATTTCTCGCCCGGATAACGTCCGAGAAGCGCAGCCATGGCAAACGCAAACGGCACGCTGAATCCCGTATAGCCGAGGTACAGCATCGGAGGATGGATCACCATTTCCGAATATTGAAGAAGCGGAGTGAGGCCGTGGCCGTCCGCCTGAGATACAACTGTAAATGCGCCACCCGCGCCGGCATGTCCGAGAACTTGGAATGGGCTGGCGACGAAATTATTGAGAGTGAGGAAAAAAAGCTGCACGCACGCGAGAACAACGCCTACGTAGGGCATCAGTTCGGGGTGCTTCCGCCGATTCAAAAACAGCGCGAAGAACGCGTAAATGGAGAGCAGCCAGCTCCAGAATAGCAGCGAGCCTTCCTGGCCCGCCCAGAGAGCGGCAAATTTGTAAAATCCCGGAAGATCGCGATTGCTATGCTCCGCGACATATGCCATCGAAAAATTGTCAGTGAAGAACAAATACTCCAGGCAAGCGACC
Source organism: uncultured Acidobacteriota bacterium (assembly GCA_963812645.1). GTDB lineage: Bacteria > Acidobacteriota > Terriglobia > Acidiferrales > UBA7541 > Palsa-147. The sequence goes on along the minus strand of CAWEVU010000003.1, from coordinate 244,385 downwards.
GCGAGGGTAACCAGGCAAAACACGGCGATGCCCGCATGCCGCGAACTCTTCGTCAGTAGCGGATTGCGGGTACGGATGGCGAGAATGCCGGCGACAATTGCGTAGCCGGCTGCGATCAACGCGAGCAGTAAGGAAAATGAGCCGAAAATATCCACTTAAGAGATGGTCCTCGATTAACTCTGGCCCTTCGGATAGGCCTCGCTCGCGCCGGAAGTTTGCCCACCCTGTTGCGGCACGGCCTCATACTTCGAGGCGCACTTGGCCTGCACTTGCTCCGCATTAAACCGTCCGTCTGGCTGCAAGCGTCCCTCTACCAGCGCCTGGGCTCCGTCTTTGAAAGTATCGGGCAGAGGATCCCGGCCAGCGTAACTGACATTCAACGTTCTTCCCTGCTCTTCGAGAACGAATTCCACGCGTCCCGGCAGGTGCTGGATTGAGCCGGCGCGCACGTCTCCGCCGATGCGCATGCGTTGATTCAACGAGGATCCGTGCAAGGTCGCGATTTCCGAAAGTGTGTGGTAATACGTTTTACTCTGAGTGAATCCGACGTAGGCCAGCGATAGCAGAGTGACGATAATGATTCCAGAACCAACCACGAACTTCGTCTGAGCCTTCATAGAGAGCACCGCCCTAAACCCGAAATATCAAGCACAGATGATAGCACAATGGAACGATACAGGCTGGGGGCGGTGCAAATCAGCTACGAACAGACGGATCTATGGCTTGACCTCGTGGCCGAGCTTTGACCGCAGGCATCCGACCAGCTCCGGCGCGAGTTCCGAGATATTCATTCCCTCCGACACCATGAACTTGCAGCTCAGGATGGGCCGCGACTGGTCGTCGTCAGGCAACTGGCAGTTCACGCGGCAATACTGGCAGTCTTGATTCCAGCAGAACCGCCCGTACGGGATCGTTTCCGGGCTGATGAATTGAAAACAACGCAGCACCGAATTCTTCTCCGGGACGAGAAACGTCCGCCCAAGAATGTTGATCTCCACTAGCCTCTCGAATGGACGAAACACCTCGGACATGGTCACAATTCCCCCTGGGCCCGTCTGAACGTAAACTTACGAGAGAGACGCAATCGTAGCAACATCGGCAGCAGCGGACGTGCCCAATTCTCCAATGGCTGCGAGTCGTGACCTTCAGGGCGAGAGTGTTAGGCGGCTGGAAATGAAAATCGCGGAACCAATCAGGTGAAGAACTGTCCCATGCGGCGGAATTTCTCGTAGCGCTGCGATAAAAGATCGGCCGGCGCCATCTTGACGAGATGCCTGAGCGACGTCTGAAGCACATTATCGAGAGTCCTGGCCGTAGACTCGGGATCGAGATGCGCGCCGCCTTCGGGTTCAGGCACGATTTCATCCACCAGCTTCATTTCGAGCAGGTCTTTCGCGGTGATGCGCAGAGCTTCGGCGGCGATTTCGGCCTTCGTCGAATCGCGCCACATGATCGAAGCGCAGCCTTCCGGCGAAATCACCGAGTACACCGCGTTTTCGAGCATGTGCACACGATCGCCGAGAGCAATCGCCAGCGCGCCCCCCGATCCGCCCTCTCCAGTAATCGTCACCAGTATTGGGACCGGAAGGCGGGCCATCTCTCGTAGATTCTTGGCGATGGCCTCGGCTTGTCCGCGCTCTTCCGCGCCCACGCCGGGATAGGCTCCCGGCGTATCGACAAAGGTGAAGATTGGCCGTTTGAACTTGGCGGCAAGTTGCATCACCCGAAGCGCTTTACGGTAGCCTTCGGGCTTCGCCTGTCCCCAATTCCGCGCCACGCGCTGCTTGGTGTCGCGGCCCTTTTGGTGCCCAATCACCATAACCGGGTTGCCATGAAAGAACGCCATGCCACAGATCAGCGCGGGATCGTCCGCAAAAGCGCGGTCGCCGTGGATTTCGCTGAAGCCTTCGAAAATCATGCGCACGTAATCGAGGGTGTACGGGCGCAGTGGATGGCGTGCGAGCTGAACGCGCTGCCAGGCACCGAGATGCGAGTAGAAATCGTGCTTGAGCTCGGCGACTTGCCTGCGCAGGCGTTCGATTTCCTCTTCGGCATTGTCCCCGTTGGGAGACAAGCGCAGCAATTCCTCGACGTCACGCTCGAGTGCGTCGATCTCTTTCTGGCGTCTTTTTTCGCGTTCGTCCATTCGGGCTTTAAGGGCGGAATTTCCGCTACTTCTGCATCACAATTGCATCGGGCCCGCAAATCCCGCGAATGCGGTCGAGCAACTCCGGATCGACTTGCACGCTGCGAGCAGATTCCAGCTTGGCTTCGCTGCCATCGTCGCTCAACAAATCAAATTCCACTCGGCAACGTCCCGGGCGGCTGGCCATCAATTCATCAAGCTCGTTGAGCATTCCTTGGTCGGCAGCTTTCAAATCAACGCGCACGCAGAGCAGTGCTGGCGCGCGCTGCAGCATTTGGTCGATCGGGCGAGCTTCGGAGACGGCAAGCCGCGTCCCTACTTCTTCGACTGTCACGCGCCCCTTGATCACTAGCGGCGTCCCGCTCTTCAGTACCGGCTCGAGCCGCTGGAAAGCCTCCGGAAACACCAGCGCCTCGACGACCCCGGTCTGATCCTGCAGCGTGGCGATCGCCCATCGCGCGCCCTTCTTCGAGCGCATCGGTCGCGATTGTACGATGATTCCCGCCACAATTATGTCGCTGCCGTTGCGCCGCCCTTCGAGTGAGCCGATCTCCACGGCGTTCAATTCTTTCAGCCGCCCGGCAAATTTATCCAGCGGATGGCCGGAGATATAAAAGCCGAGCATGGCGTATTCGCCGGTGAGCCGCTCTTCCTCCGTCCATTCATCTACGCTCGAAACTCGGTGCGGCTCAGCCGTTGACGCCATAGTCGGGGCCGACGTGAAGAACACGCTTTGTCCGCTCGTACGCTCGCGAAGCAGCCTCTGGCCATACTTCATCGCTTCGTCCAAGTCGGTCCAGTGGCTGGCGCGATTCCCCGGCAGCGAATCCATCGCACCAGACTTGATCAAGCTCTCCAGCACCCGGCGATTCAAGAGCCCGGTGTCCAGCGATTCGCAGAACTCAAACAGATCACGGAATTTTCCGCGTTTCTCGCGAGCCTCGCAGATTCCTTTCGCGGTATTTTCGCCGACGTTTTTGATCGCCGCCAGTCCGAAGCGGATGTGATCGCCGACCGGCGTGAAGTAGAGAGAGCTCTCGTGAATATCAGGAGGCAGCACCGTGATCCCCATGCTGCGCGCCTCGGCGATAAACTTCACCACCTTTTCGGTGTTCCCCGCTTCTGCCGTCAACATGGCAGCCATGAATTCCACAGGGTAGTGCACTTTCAAATAGGCGGTTTCGTAGGCGATGATCGCGTACGCGCAAGAATGCGCCTTGGGGAAGCCGTACGCCGCGAACTCCTCCATTAAATCGAATATCTTCTCGGCTTTCTTGGCTGGGACTTTTCGTGCCGCGCAACCGGCGAGGAATTTTTCGCGTTGCGACCGCATCTCGTGCGCTTTCTTCTTGCCCATCGCGTAGCGCAGGACATCGGCTTCGCCCAACGAGAATCCCGCCAGCCTGTTAGCAATTTGCATCACTTGTTCCTGGTAAACGATAACGCCCCAGGTCCCGGCTAAGATTTCTTCTAGCTCGGGCATATCGTATGTGACTTTCTTCTTGCCCTGCTTGCGGGCGAGGAATTCGTCGATCATCCCGCCTTGAATTGGGCCTGGACGATAGAGGGCGTTCAGCGCGGTCAGATCTTCGAGGCACGTGGGTTGATAGCGGCGAAGAATGTCCCGCATGCCGTGGGACTCAAATTGGAAGATCCCGGTCACATTGGCGGTGGAAAACAATTTGTAAACTTCGAGATCGTCAAGGGGTAGGTTGGAAAGATCGAGCTCAATGTCACGATTCTCGCGAATCAGCTTCACGGAGTCGTCAATGACCGTGAGCGTCGTAAGGCCGAGAAAATCCATCTTCAGCAGGCCTATACGCCCTAGCGCGTTCATGTCGTACTGCGTCGTGATTTCGTCCTTATTGGTCTTGTAAAGCGGTACGATTTCGGTGAGTGGTTGAGGAGAAATGACCACTCCGGCGGCGTGCGTGGACGCATGCCTCGCCAGCCCTTCCAACCGCAGCGCGACGCTAATCAAGTCCTCGACGCGCGGGTCCTCGCGACGCAACTGCGCAAGCTGCGGCGAATCTTCAAGCGCCTTCTCGAGCGTGATGTTGAGCTGGTTGGGCACCAGCTTGGCCAGGCGGTCCACCTCTCCATACGGCATATCGAGCGCCCGGCCCACGTCTTTAATCGCGGCCTTTGCGGCCATCGTCCCGAAAGTGATGATTTGCGCGACGCTTTGCTCTCCATATTTCTTTCGCACGTAGTCAATCACTTCCCCGCGCCGCCGTACGCAAAAATCGATGTCGATATCGGGCAATGAAATGCGCTCGGGATTCAAGAATCGCTCGAAGAACAAGTCGTATTGCAGCGGATCGACGTCGGTGATCCGCAGCGAGTAACTGACCAAGCTCCCGGCCGCCGAACCGCGCCCGGGGCCGACCGGAATCTCTCGTTCGCGGGCATAGTGCATAAAGTCCCAGACGATCAAGAAATAGCCGGCGTAGCGCATATTCTTGATCATCGCGATCTCGTCGTTCAGCCGCCGCTCGTAGGCTGCGAGGGGCTGCCGCAATTTTCCCTGCGCCGCGAGACGCTCGAACTGGGTCATGCGCTCCGCAAATCCCTCTCGTGCAACTTTCTCGAAATAGCTTTCGGCCGTATGGCCTGCGGGCACTTGAAATTCCGGAAATGAGTTCGTGACGCGCTCGATTTTCACGTGGCAGCGTTCGGCAATGGCCACCGTGCGTTCCGCCGCTTCCGGAATCTCGCGAAACACCTGAGCCATTTCTTCCGCCGTCTTGAAATAGAACTGATCAGTCGCGAACTTCATGCGGTTCTGCTCGCTCATCGTCTTCCCGGTCTGGATGCACATCAGCACTTCCTGCGCGCGCGCATCGGACTGGGCCAGATAGTGACAATCGTTCGTGGCCACGAGCGGGATTCCGGTTTCACGGGAGAGTTGCACGAGATCGCGGTTTACGCGAGTTTCGATTTCAAGCCCCTGATCCTGAACTTCGAGAAAGAAATTGCCTTTGCCGAATATGTCCTGTAGCCGGTAGGCCGACTCTCGCGCTTTGTCGAGTTTTCCTTCGCTGACCGCTTCGGAAACTTCTCCGCGCAGGCAAGCAGAAAGCGCGATTAGTCCCCTACTGTGTCGCGCGAGCAGATCGTGATCCACGCGCGGCTTGTAGTAGAAGCCGTCGAGAAAGCCCGTGGAGACGAGCTTGATCAGATTGCGATAGCCCTCATCGGACTCGGCAAGAAGGACAAGATGATTTGAGCGCTCTGCATCCGCGCCGCGCGCCTTATGGCTTCCCGGAGCAACGTAAACCTCGCATCCGATGATTGGCTTTACGCCCCGCGTCGTGGCTTCGTGATAGAAATTTGCAGCGGCGAAGAGGTTCCCGTGATCGGTCACGGCAACCGCCGGCATTCCGCGCCGCGCAGCTTCCTCTACGAGTTCCCCAATATCGCAAGCTCCGTCAAGGAGAGAGAAATCCGTATGCAGATGGAGATGAACAAAGTTCGAGTGAGCCATGCGGGAATCTATTCTAAACCCCTGCGCAATAGTTCGCCATCGACGGTGCTTGTGACCGCTCGCTAAAGCGATCCGTCGAAGCTCGTCAGCGCCGCGCTTTCGATTTTTTCGCCGCGGATTTCTCCGGCCAAGCCTTGTGCGTAGCAGATTTCTTCGCAGAGCCGCCTGGAGAAGGGGCTGCTGCGGGCTTCACAGGCTTAGATTCGCTTCCTGGCGCCTGCGTCTTCGTCTCGGACGGCGCTGTGCCGGGTTTCGGCGCCGCAGCGGTCGCAGTCTTCGCCTCGGGCTTCTCCTTCGATTTCGGTTTCTTCTTCTCTTCTTTCTTTTTCGGCTCGTCCTTGATCCCGGCCAGCTTCTTCAAAATCTTCGTGCGTTCAATCGGGTCGCGGCCCTTCCCGCGAAGTTGCGCCTCGAAGAAGTCTTCCAGGATCTTGTCGAACTTCGGCCCGCGCGGCACGCCCAACGAGTCAAGCTCCGCCACCGGCATGCTCGACCGCAGCGGCCGCCACTTCTGGAGATAGTTGCGAATCTTCGAGACAGGTTTCGAATCGCCATACTCGGCCTGCAAGAATGCCAGCCGCTCCGGAGGCACTGTCTCGAGGAAGAAATACGCCTCCTTCGGAGAATCCGTTTTGCGGCTCTTGAGAATCTTCAGAGCCTTCTCAGTTTCGGGTGCCAAATCGTTTATGGCATCAATTGTTTTCGCCGGAAGCTCCAGATGGCGCAACGCGGCAGCGGCCTCGCGGCTCTTGAGGCGCTTCAGAAGAAAATAAACCGTCGCAAGCGTCAACCGAGGCCGAATCCCCACAGACAGAAAACTCTCTCGTGCACGGCTGAGGCGGGTGTAACCGTCATAATCCGGGTGCCGGCGCACCAGTTGCGGATGAATCGCCGCAATCAATCCGTGAGCTTCCCACTGCTTTAGCACTCCAGCCGGATTGTCTTCCCTTCCGAGTTGCAGCACTTCCTTACCAACGGCTGCCGGGTCAAGATTCTCATGCAGGCGGCGCCCGATCGCGAGTTCAAACCACTCTTGTGTGCGCTGCTCCATCTTGAAGTCCATCCGCACGCCGTAGCGCAGGATGCGCATCAGCCGGATGGGCTGGTTGGTGAAAGCGTGAATCGAAAGCGCCCGCGTTTCACGCTTCTCGAGATCGGCCAGGCCGTTCGTGGGATCGAGAAGCAAACCGCGCGATGCGGGATTCAGCGAGATTGCCACCGCATTCAAGGAAAAATCGCGGCGGCGCAAATCTTCCATCACCGTCGACCACCGAATTTCCGGCTTGGCGCCGGGACGCTCATATACTTCATCGCGCGCGGCCGAGATTGAGCCGTCGGCATCTCCGGCGAACACCACCTCGTAATGACGCAGCCGCTCATCCTCGGAGATGATTCGCGCGCCGCCTTTTTCCAATTCGCGCACGATGCGCTGCGGATTTCCCTCGATGGTGAAATCCAGGTCGCGAATCGGCATTCCCGATATCAGATCGCGGACCGCGCCACCCGTGAGGTACACGTTTGAATCCTGTGCGCGCGCCAATTCCTGTACGCGCACGAGCGCGGCCCGCTGCTCGGGCGATAGCCGGCTTTCCAGCAAAAACATGTAATCAGGCATGAGAGCTTCGGCCTCCACCGATCAGCCAATGTATCGTTTGACTGTTAAGCGCCCCGAGGGCGCCGAACTTCCTTACGGGGTCCCCATTACGAAATCCTGCGCGATTCGTTTCCAGTAATTCAAGCTCGCGGATGGTGCGCGCGGTAAACTTGCTTGAGACGTTCCTCGACGACGTGCGTGTAAATCTGCGTCGTAGCAATATCCGTGTGGCCCAGCATCATCTGCACCGCGCGCAAGTCCGCGCCGCGATCCAGGAGATGAGTTGCAAAGCTATGGCGCAGCATGTGCGGTTTCAACTTCTTCCGTAAACCGGCCCTCTTCCCGCAATCCGATACCACTTTCCAAAAGCTATGCCGCGAACATGAACTGCCGTGCCGGTTCAGGAAGAGCAGCTCAGGAGAATCCTCCCGCGCAAGCTTCGGCCGCGAGTCCCGCAAGTAACGCTGCACGATCTCCGTCGCCTGGCGGCCAATGGGAACGAGGCGTTCCTTGTTTCCCTTCCCCAGGCAACGAACGTAGCCCGAGTCGAAGTGAATGTCGCTGAGCCGAAGCCCGCACAATTCGGAAACGCGCAAACCCGCGGAATACATCACTTCGATCATCGCTTTGTCCCGCAGACCGATAATCGTCCCGGCATCCGGAGCCGCCAGCAGCCGATCTACTTCCTCGACACTCAAAAACATCGGCAGCCCCATTCGGAAGCGCGGCGATTCAACCGTCTCCGTGGGGTCTTCCTTCACGAATCCTTCGATCAACGCGAAGCGGAAAAACTGCCGCAGCGTAACCAGATGGCGGGCGACCGACCGGCTGTCCAGCTTGCGGTCGTATAGCGAGCGCAGGAAGTCGACAATGGTGTCGCGCGTCGCGCCCTCGAGCCTGAGCCGCCTCTTCGCCGTGAATTCCTGAAACTTCTCTACGTCGCGGCGATAGGCGTCATGTGTGTTCATCGAGACGCCTTTCTCGACGCGCAAGTAGCTCAAGAATGCGTGAATCACGCCTTCCAACTATTCTCCCTTCAAATACTGAATGCACTCGACGCCGGTTCGCGCTACGCGACTACGCCGCGCCTCGAACACCAACAGCGCTACGCGCGTAGGCGATGACTTCATCCACCTCGTCGCAGCGAAGCACTCGCGCCACCGCTAAATAGACTCCCACCGCCACAATAATCATTCCCGCCAATGTCCCTGCCTGAACCAAGTAGCGCTGCAACGAATCGAAATGCACCCAACGCAGCATGGCGACGCATGCGATCGCCATGGCTAAAACGCATGTAGCGGTCTTTGCGAATGAACCGAGCAGAACCCAACCGCCTACCCGGCCGAAACGCCGCCGGAAGATCACAAACAGCGCGCCGATATTTATGTACGCCGCAAGCGAAGTGGCCAGCGCCGGGCCTCCATTCGCCAGCGATCTCCACAGCCAATGCAGAAATATCGCATTCCCCATAATATTCACGGCCAGCGCAATCGCAGCGACACGCACTGGCGTCACCGTATCCTGCAGCGCGTAAAACACCGGCACGAGCAGCTTCACTGCTGCGAACGCCGGCAACCCCAGCGAGTAGAACAGCAGCGGCCGCAAAGTGAGCGCCGTCGAGCTGGCCTCGAATCGCCCGTGTTGGAACAGTACGCGCACGATCGGCTCGCGAAGCAGGATCAGCCCAACGGCCGCAGGAAACGTAACGAACGAAACCACGCGCAGCGCAAATCCGAACGTAGCCGTCATATCGCCGAGACGTCCCTGTTGCGCTTGCTGCGAGAGCGTTGGCAGCAGCGCCGTCGAGATGGCAATCGCGAAGCTGCCGAGCACCAGCTCGACCACGCGGTCCGCCACATAAAGCGAGGTAATGCTCCCCGCGGGCATCTTCGGCGATATCGCGAAAATCGTGTTCACGAAGAAATTAATTTGATAAAGCCCCGCGCCTAAGAACGCCGGCAACATCAGCCGCCCCACAGTGCGGACTCCAGGATCCGACACAGACGGACGAAACCGGAACCTCATGCCGCGGCGTACGAGCGCAGGCACCTGCATGAAAAACTGCAGAGCTCCCCCAACGAGCACCCCCACAGCCATCGCTACCGCCGGGCTGCGATAAGCCTCCGGCGCCCAATTCATGATCGGCTTGTAAACCACAGCCGTCGAAAACAGAATCAGCGTCAGATTGAACACGATAGGCGTCGATGCCGGTAATCCAAACACTCGGAAACTATTCAAAATCGCCATCGCCAAAGCGGCAAGCCCAACAAAAAGCACATACGGAAAAATGATCCGATTCAAATAGACCGCAAATCCCCAGTCCAGCCTGTTCGCTCCGAAAAGTGTAAAAAGATAGATCACCTGCCGCGAGAAGATGACCCCGAGCACGGCGATCGGCGCCAGGATTAGAGCCAGAGTCCAGAATGCCCGCTCTGCGAAATCCCACGTCTCCTGATTCGACTTTCGAGCCACATAACCGGTGAACACTGGGATGAACGACGCACTCAGCGCTCCCTCCCCGACGAGGCGGCGCAACAAATTCGGAACCCGGAACGCCAGAATGAAGCAATCTGCCGCCACCGAAGTACCCAGCAGCAGGGTGATTCGCTGGTCCCGTAAGTACCCTAAAATGCGGCTGATAATGGTGGCGACGGTGATGGAAGAGGCGGATTGGAGGACCTGCCGGTGTTCGGTCAATCGCCCAGTTCTCCGTTGCTAACCCTTTTATCGCCAACAACTTGACAATGATTGGCGGCAAAGATAACATAACCTCGTGATTTTCGCAACTCTCCTGCTAAAGTGGTACTGAAGTGAAGGTCCGCTCCAGCACACCGACGCGAAAGAAAGTCGTCGTCCTCCTACTCGACCGGACTCCCCTCAAAGGCTACCTCAACCCGGCAAATCTGCCCGGCACCGACAGTATTGACCTCCTGACCCCCGACGGCGAGCACCAGGCAGTCCCGGCCAGCGAAATCAAGGCCATCTATTTCGTCGATGATCTGAACCTGCCCTACGAGCCCGAGCGCAAATCCTTTCTCAGCCGCCCAAAGCTAGAAGGCCTCTGGTTGAAGCTTACGTTTCGGGATCGCGAGACGCTCGAAGGCATCGTGGTAAACGAACTTCTGGAAATTCTCGATCGCGGCCTCCAATTCATCCCCCCAGACCTTCACGGTAACTGCTCGCGCGTCTACGTCCCGCGTTCCGCACTAACGGAAGTAAAGGTGCTAGGCGTAGTGGGCGCAGCAAAACGCATCCCCCGAGTCGCAGCCGTCGCTGTACCCGCGCAACCCAAGCTCTTCGAAGAATAACCACGCAGTTGCCGTCGCAGTTGTAGGGGCGGGTCTATGCCTTTCAGCCCCGCCCGCTGTTCGGCCCAGCCGTTTGCCTTCACGCCTGCCGCCCTGTGTATGTCTCATCAGAATTGGGAATCGTCGCTCCAAACGCCCGCAATCAATCCAAACTGATGTAAATTGATCGCCAGACGTAGAGGAGAACCACCATGAAACTCGGCGAACTCGCCGAACGCTTAGGTTGCACGCTTGAGGGAGACGCCGCGATCGAAATCACGGACGTCGCCGGCATCGAAGAAGCCGGGAAAGGCCACCTGACCTTTCTAAGCAACCGCCGCTATCGATCGGCGGCCGCCGCCACGAAAGCATCAGCCATTCTCGCCGCGCCAGACGATGGCCCTATGCCGGTGGCAGTCCTGCGCTCGAAGAATCCATACTTGGATTTCGCCCGCGCTCTCAGCATTTTCCATCAACCGCCGAAATACGCGCCAGGAATTCATCCCACGGCAAGCATCTCGGCCTCAGCACGCTTCGGCGCCAACGCCCATATCGGCCCATACTGCGTAATCAGCGAAAATGTCGCCATCGGCGACAACGCGGTGCTCCACAGCTTCGTAACGATTTACCGCGGCGCACAAATTGGAGACGACTTCATGGCTCATTCGCACACCGTTGTGCGGGAGCGAGTTCGCATAGGCCATCGAGTAACTCTGCAGAACGGCGCCGTCGTCGGCTCAGACGGTTTCGGCTTCGCCAAGCAAGCCGACGGCACTTGGTACAAGATTCCCCAGACGGGTATCGCCGTAATCGGCGACGACGTAGAGATCCAAGCCAACAGCACGTTAGACCGCGCCACGATGGGCGAAACTCACATCGGCAAGGGCGCCAAGATCGACAATCTGGTCCATGTAGCCCACGCAGTAAAAGTAGGCGAGAACACGCTACTCTGCGCGCAAGTAGGAATCGCAGGTTCGGCTAAGGTGGGGAATAATTGCGTGCTGACCGGACAAGTCGGCGTCGTAGGACATCTCACTATCGGCGACGGCGCGGTAATCACCCCGCAAAGCGGCGTTCCGAATGACGTTCCCGCAGGCGCTCTGTATTCCGGCTCACCGGTGATCGAACACAAGAACTGGCTGAAATCCATCGCAGTCTTTGCCCGCCTACCGGAGCTGCAAAAGCAGGTGAGGGAGTTGACCGCCGAAGTGGCGCGATTGCGCGCGCGGACGTAGCTTTTCCTCCCGCTACGTTTCGTCGAGCGGTCTCTGCTCTTCCGGCAATCCCGCGGCCACAAGCGCAAAGACGCGCTTCCGCAGCGCATCTCTCTGTTCGAACTTGTACTCCGAGGCATCAACGGCTGGCCCGAATCGCACCGTCATGTCACCCGGCCGGACAAACCACTCGCCTTTCCGCATCAACTTCTGCGACCCCACCAGCGACACCGGCACGACCATAGCACCCGACTCGATGGCCATTACAAAAGTCCCATTCTTGAATGGTTTCAGGTGCCCGTCGCGGCTGCGAGTCCCTTCAGCAAACACGAGGAACGACGTGCCGTCCCGCAGGTACTCGATCGCTTTGTCCACCGCGGCCGACGATTCATCTTTGTTCCCGCGATCCACAGACAATATGCGCACCTGGTGCAGCGCCGTCGCCAGCACCGGAATCCGATACACCTCTTTCTTCGCCAGAATCGCCACGCGCCGCGGAATGTAAGGCACCAGCGCCGGCGGATCCACATTGCTCACATGATTCGACGCGAAGATGCACGTGCGCGCCGGAATATTCTCCGCTCCTTCGACGTGCACTCGAATCCCGGCCAACCGCAGGCCAAGCCGAACCGCCTTCATGGCCATCTGGTACATCGGATCGGGCTTGCCGCTGATGGCCGTGTACAGAATATAGAAAGGCAAAACCAGGTACACCGCGAGGGTGAAGTACGCAACGGCGATGATCGTGCGGATCATTCCGATTCAGTTTGTGGAGCCGCGCAGCATTCCTTCGCGAATGCGCCGCTGCTTTTCCGTGGGATTCGCGATTTCTTCGATCGAAAATTGGCTTTCTTCCCTCGAGCCGAGCTTCACAGACACATCTTGCTCCTGCGAGTCGCGCCGGATGCGAAGCGGCAAAAGGTCGCCCGGGACGCGGCTGCGCATCCAGCGATACTGTGCGGGCGAAGTGTTTTCTCCGTTGACCTGGACAATCATGTCTCCCTGGCGCAGACCGGCGGCCTCGGCATTGCTGCCCGGCGTCACTTCGGAGACCAGCAAGCTCGAGCTGGGGCCGCGTGTCATGCTAAACCCGAAATCGGCGCTGGTCTTGCTCCCGCGATTCAATCGCAGCCCCGCCTTCGGAAGAAAGTCGTCGTAGGGCAGTTCGTCCACTCCGCCAACGTAGCGGCGAAAAAATTCTTCGAATGGCTTCCTGGCGACTTCCTCAATCGTCGCGCGGATGTCGCCGCTCTCGTTATAGAAGCGCTCGCGCTTCGCGAATTCGTCATTCATGGCGCGCATCACGTCATCGAGCGACTTCTTGTTGTCCGTGTCGTCGCGAATCGCGATATCCAGCAGCACCCCCAGAATTTGCCCTTTGTTGTAATACGAGATGCTGCGCTCGGGCGAATAGTAGGAATCGTACTTCTCCAGCCAGGCGTCAAGACTCGACTCCTCCACGCTCTGCCACAACCGCGCCGGGCTGGAATCGAGCCGCTGAATCTGCTCTCCGAGATCTCCGTAGAACTGGCGCGTATTCCACACGCCCGACCGCACCAGCGCGAATGACCCGTATGTGCTGGTCACTCCTTCGGCGAACCACAGCGCTCGCGTGTACTGCTCCTTCGTATAGTCCACCGGCTCGAGCGCCTGCGGGCGAATGCGCTTGACGTTCCACACGTGAAAAAATTCATGTGCCGCAATGCCCATCGCCCCGGGCTCGGAACTCGCCGCGATCGCCGTGCAATTCGAATGTTCCATTCCCCCGCCACCGACTTCCATATAAGGCCCCACATGGAAGAAGAACGTGTATTCGTGGAACGGCGCACCTCTCATCATGCTGAGTTCATATTTCACGATGCGATGCAGATCGCTCTCGAACTGCGGCTTTTCCCATTCCCTTGCATCGATCACCACGCGGAAATGAGCTCCGGCCTCGTCGAAGCCAAAACTTAAGAAGGTGCCCGCCTCCACGGGCGCATCTACGAGCTTGTCGTAGCTTTCGGCTGTAAATGTGTTCTCGGCTTTGCCCTCTTGCAACTCAGCGGCGATGTGCCATCCGGCGGGAATGTGCTCGAAGCTCACTTGAGTGTCTTCGCTGCGACGTTCGGGCAAGTACATAAGGATCTCGGCAAGGTTGACGAACGCATGTTCGCTGTTCAATTGTGAATTGAACGGGCCAGAATCGTTCCACTCGATCTCGTAGTGAATAACGTACGCGGCGTTAGCATTGTCGGCAGTCCCGCCACCGCTGAGTCCAATTGTCCACGTTTGCTTGTCGACCGAAATCAGACGGAGTGCGCCGCCACTGCCGCCCGGGCTATCGATTGCCACGAGACGTAAATCGCGGACGCGATACGCAAAATCCCGCACTTGGTACAGCGCGTTCCACGCCGGCAGCGCGACCTTGGTCCCTAGTGGGACGGGTGGAACTTGAATTTCAACCGCGAATAGATGCTTCTCGGGGTGTTCGAAGGAGACTTTATATCGGATCGTCGCCCAGGCAGGACGGCCCGCGACCGGCGTTAGAACAAGCAGAAGAAAAACAAGTCGCCGCGCGAATCCAATCACACGCGCGCTCCCGTGTGCGCAGCCAATTTCTCCAGCAACTTCGCGCTCAAACCATCGAAGCTGCCGTTTGACATAATCAGAACCACATCCCCGGGCCGCGACTCAGCGGCGAGATATTCGGCGATTTCCTCGGCGGAGTCAAACGCCCGCGCCGGACGTCCGTGCGCGCGAACATCCTCCGCCACCTTCTCAGGCGAGAAGCGATCTTCGTCTTTCAGCAGTTGCGCCCGATTGACCGGGCCAATCAACGCCGCATCGGCCAGAGCCAGCGCCTCGGGCAGCACCATCTCGAAAACTTTGCGACGCATCGTGTTCGAGCGCGGCTCAACCGCCGCCCAAATCCGCCGCCCGGGCCAGCGCATCCGCGCCGCCTCGAGCGTCAAGCGAATGGCCGTCGGATGATGCGCAAAGTCTTCCACTACCGTCACGCCGCCGGCGTCACCCTTCAACTCCATCCTCTTACGCACATTTTGAAACGTCGCCAGAGCCTGCTCGATCGCCTCGCACTCCACGCCGCGCCCATACGCCAACCCAATCGCCGCGAGCGCATCAAGTATCATGTGCCGCCCGGCAACCGGCGTACGAATCCGAGCCACTTCCTTGCCGCGGTACGCCACGCGAAAGGCCGTCGCGTTGTCTTCCCAAAGCATGTCACCGGCCGACCAATCGCACTCCCCCGATAGGCCGTAGGTTTCCACCTTGCAGAACGCCTTCTCCGTGCAGCGACGTACTTCCTCGCTCTCGCCCCAAACCAAAATTCTTCCGCGGCGCGGCACCAGATTCACCAGCAACCGAAACTGCTTCGCAATCGAAGCCAGATCGGGATAAATATCCGCGTGGTCATATTCCAGGGAAGTGAGAATCAATTCGTCCGGATGGTAGTGAAGGAATTTCGGCCCGCGATCGAAAAAGGCGGTCTCGTACTCATCGCCTTCAATAATGAATTCTTGGCCTCCACCCAACCCATAGCTGCGATCGCCGAAGTTCGGCGCCACTCCTCCGACAAGAAAATCCGGCCGCCGTCCGGCGACTTGAAAAATCCAAGCCAGCATCGCGGTCGTAGTCGTCTTGCCGTGTGTCCCGGCGACCACAATCGATGTGTGCTTCGGAATGAAAAATTCCTCAAGCACTTCAGCCATCGAGCAGTAGGAAATCTTCTCGTCGAGAATGTGCTCCAGTTCGGCATTCCCGCGCGCTATGACGTTGCCGACAACCGCCAGATCCGGCGCGGGCTTAAGGTTCTCAGCGCTGAATCCCTCGTTCCACGGAATCCCCAGCGACGCGAGCAGCGTCGAAGCCGGCGGATAGACGTTCGTATCCGAACCAGTGACGTGATAGCCGCGTTCCTTCAGCATTCCGGCAACAGGCGCCATCGCCGCTCCGCCGATCCCCAACAAATGGATGTGGCCCGAACGACTTGCGATTTGACTTCCAATCATCAAAGGCCTTCCCTAGTCATTCGCGGCATGCCGCCTCGAGAATTTCGAGCCGCCCCGAAGCCTCGGCAATGTGCCGCGCCCGCACGCCAAGCGGAATCGTCAACATGGGCGATTGCGTATGCCCGATCGGCGCGCCCCACACAATCGGAACGCCGAGCGGCCCGCACACTCGCGCCACCACATCGCGAACGCTCTCAGTGCCCGCAGGCGGCTCGCAATCCGGGAAATCGCCGAACACGAGGCCACGGATTTCCTTCAGCTTGCCCG
This sequence comes from uncultured Acidobacteriota bacterium, assembly GCA_963812645.1. Taxonomy (GTDB): domain Bacteria; phylum Acidobacteriota; class Terriglobia; order Acidiferrales; family UBA7541; genus Palsa-147. Next base: position 228,380 of record CAWEVU010000003.1, on the reverse strand, counting down.
CCTGGCGAAGGTGCGTCAGCGCCCGGTCCACTTGCCACGGCTTCATGCCTCGATCTTCGAGTACGAGAATCGCGCCGCGCGTATCCAATTCCCACGGCGTGCCCAGCGTCGTCTCGACGAGCGTCAAACATCCTCCCGCCAGAACTCCTTCAGCGTGCCCGGCACAGAGCGTCTCACCGTGCAATTCGATAGCCCATCCTCGCTGAGTCTCCGAGACCGCACACGAAAACGAAGCCGCATCGTAGCCGTGCGGCGCGCCTGCGCCATGATCCAACCCTGCCGCGACCATCGGTCCATACAGACTAACCCAGCCGAATTTCTGCCAGAAGAAAACTTCGAGCGATGTGACGTCGCTATACCCGACGAAGAGCTTTGGGCCTGCGCCTAGAAACGAATCCCAATCTGCAGTGCCATCGAGCAGATAACCCGATCCGTATCCGCCGCGAGCGCAAAAAACAGCCCGCGTATCCGGCTCGCGCAACGCTGCGAGCAATTCCCGGCGCCGCTCCTCTGCGCCGCCGGCAAAAAATCCATCACGCTCCAAAAGCCGCGAATCGTGGCGCACGACGAAGCCGAGCCGCTCAATCTCTGCGATTCCCTTCCGCAATCGCTCCGCTTCCACCGGACTCGCAGGCGCGACCAACCGAATCGCGTCCCCGGGACGAAGTGCGCGAGGTTTCAGGGGCTGAGGCATCGAAGAAATCGAGAATAAGGAATTCCGCGAAGGGAGTCCAGAGAGGCAGCGCGCCGAATTCCTGAATCGCAAATCGCGGACGCGTTGCCGCGAAGACCCGCGCCGGTCAGGCCTCGCGCTCGAGATGAATCATTCAAACGGCCGAACGATTATTTCTGCTCCGGCGCAGGGCTGGCCGCCACTTCCACCGGCCCATACTTCCCCAGCACGTCCTTGATTTCCTTTCCATCGCCGACGCAGATGATTTGCATGTGATCGACGTCCACGTACTTCTTCCCAGCCGCCTCGACCGCTGCCGCATCGACGCCTGCAATGTGCTCAGGGTACTTGTCCCAATAATCCTCAGGCAGTCCGAAGTGATGAACATCGAGAGCGTCGCCTAGAAGTTGGAGCTGATCTTCGAGTGAAAGAGCAAAGCTCGCTACCAGCGCCCGCTTGGCCTCATCCAGCTCTGCTGCCGGAACGAGTTCCGTACGGATGCGGTTGAACTCATTGAATAGTTCGTGCAACGAGCCATCGGTCACTGCCGTCCGCACCTCGGTGTTCGCCGCCCAAGAGCCGCGATACACGTCGGAATTCGCACTACTGTACGCGCCGTACGTATAGCCATGAACTTCGCGCAGATTCAAGAACAACCGCGCACTCGGTCCGCCTCCCACGATGCGATCCATCACCGTCAGCGCAAAGTAGTCCGGATCGTTCCGCTTGATGGCCAGATTTCCAGCAACAATATTCGTCTGCACCGATCCCGGCCGGTCCACAAGTACGATTTTCTTCGCCTGCGCCGGCGGAACATCGGCCAGCTTCACGACCGGCGGCGCCGTCTTCGGCCACGCGCCGAAATATTTTTCGACGAGCTTCATCACGTCTTCGGTATTCACATCGCCCACAATTCCCAGCACCGTATTTCCCGGCACGTAGTATTTGTGGTGATAGTCGGTAAGCATTTCCGATGTCACGGCGTTTATCTGCTCAGGCGTCGGCGCCGTCACCGCGTAATTCGTATTGCCATACAGCGCTTTGTGAAATTCCTTGTCCGCCAGGAAATAGGGCCGCGACATCTCATCCTCGAGATCCCCGAGTTGCCGCTTCTTGTATTTCTCCAGCTCCTCAGCCGGAAACGACGGATGCATAACGATGTCGCTCAACAGATCAAACATCGTCTCAGTCGAGTCCGTAAGCCCAGCGATGTAAATCGACGACTCGCTTCCTCCAAATTCGGCCGCGCTATTCAGTTGCGCGCCAATCTCATCCGTCGCCGCCGCAATCGCCGCGCTATTCCGCTTTGCGGTGCCCTCCCGCAGCATTTCCGCCGTGAATTTCGCAAGCCCTGGCGAAGGATCGGCGATCGCTCCGGGCTCCATCTCGAGTTCCAACGCAATTGTCGGAAGTCGATGGCGCTCGAGAATCAGAACCGTCATGCCATTGGCCAGTTTGTGCGTGGAGGCCTGCGGCAGCTTGACCTTGAGAATTTCTTTGCTGACCGGCGCTCGATTCAGCCGCTCGACCTTGGAAAGCGGCACGGATTTGTCCTGGCCTCCACCAGCCTGTGCGAACGCCGGAGCCGCAGCAACTGCGGCCAATCCGCACGAGACCAACGCACCGCCAACGATCCACGCGATGGCTTTCACTGTGCACCTCCCTGTGCCGCGCCCGCATCCGTTTTCCCTGGAAGCGTGATCACCACAGACCGCTGGTCGCGTTCAAAGTACTTCTTCGCGACGGCATTCACCTCATCGACCGTTAAGGCATCGTAATTCGCACCCAAGGTGTTAAGTAAATTTGGATCGCTGAATTTCACCGCGAAATCGCCCAAGGTAACCGCCATATACAAATCCGAAGAACGCGTTTGTATCCATCGCCGTCGCAGGATAGCCTTCGCCTTCGTCAGTTCCGCTGTAGAAACGCCATCTTTCTCCACCGCGGAAATCTCTTCATCGATACCTTTCTCCAGATCCTCGACCTTGACGCCGGGCCGAGGCGTCGCATTGATGTAGAACAAGCTTGGGCCGATGCGCGAATCCGAATACGCCGCGACCTGAATCGCGAGCTGCTTGTCCTTCACAAGATGCTGGTAGAAACGCGAACTGCGGCCTTGTCCGAGGATCAGCGAAAGTGCACTCGACGCACGGCTCTCCGGTGTATTTCCGCGCGGAATGTGGTACGCCATGAACACCTGCGGCAGCCGCGCCAGTTGATCGTAAACCGTCTCGCGCCGCTCGCCATAATGCGCATCCTCGTTCAAATCAGGCCCCGGAGGAATCGTCTGCGAGGCGATCGAACCGAAATATTTCTTCACCTTCTCAAGAGTCGTGTCGGGATCGAGGTCCCCAACCAGCGTCAGCACCGCGTTGTTAGGGGCATAATAAATCCGGAAGAAGTCGCTCACATCGTCCACACTCGCCGCGTCGAGATCCGCCATCGAGCCGATGGTCGAGTGCTTATAAGCAAAGTTGTCGTACGAAAGGTTGTCGAGATCAAGCTCCGCTTTGCCGTACGGCTCGTTATCCACGCCCAGCCGCCGTTCTTCCTGCACCGCGTTCCGCTGGTTATCCAGCTTGTCCTTCGTGATCGTCAAAGATTTCATGCGGTCGGACTCGAGGAATAGCCCCAGATCGAGCTGGTTCGTCGGCAATTCCTCAAAGTACGTCGTCCGATCCTCATTGGTCGTTCCGTTCATCTCGCCACCGTTGTTGAAAATCAAAATGAAGTGCTCGCCCTTGCCGACATTCTCCGAGCCTTCGAACATCATGTGCTCGAAGAGATGCGCGAATCCCGTGCGCCCGGGCCGTTCATTACGGCTACCGACGTTGTAGCAGACATCGATGGCATACACCGGCGCCGAGTGGTCCACAATCATCAGCACTCGAAGGCCATTCGAAAGCTTGGTGTCGATTATCTTCACCGGGGGAACTGTCAATTCCCCGCCCGCGAGCGGAGCACCGTCGCCCGCGCGAGAGCTTCGCACGAAGAAGCTCCCGACGAAGAGAGCGACCAAGACTAGGCTGGTTCCCAGAACTACGCTCCGGGGCTGGATCCGAAATCGCTTCATCTCTCTCACCTCCGGGCACACGCTTCAGTATTTCGACGTACCACAACGCAGATTGTTGGCAGACTAATTTAAGAACCGCTGGTTTCTACGGCGCCGCCGACACCACGCCGATTAGAACGTCTCCCACACCGCTGAGGTTTCCCTTCAGACCGGGCACAGGCCCGGTGGAGAAAAGCGCAATGGCCTCGCCGTCGAGACTCACAGGCGCGCCAAAAGCCGAAATTCCGCCCGCCAACTCGCTCGCCTTCCCCGGTCCTGACGTGGCAATCAAGCTGATCCGCGGGGCGCACGCAGAGGATGCGCTGGCACCGACGCAGGTGTCGCCGAGGAAAACGCGAATCGCTCCGCCCCGCGCGCTTCCGTCGTCAGCAACATAACTAACAAATCTTCCGTCGCCGCTGATGAACGGCGTGTGCGCATTTCCGGAACCCGGCGTGGAGATCAACGTCGACTTTGGCGCGCAGGATCCCGTCTGAGGGACGTTCAAGCAGGTATCGCGCACCACAATTTTTTGCGCTTGGCTCGCGTCGCCCTCCGCGATGTTGCCGGCGCGCGTCACAATCGCCACATAGCGCCCGTAATCGCTGATGGCAGGAGTAAAGCTCGCTCCGTTCGCCGCAAAGCCATCCAAACCCACCGATACCAACGCCGTGAATGGCGCACATCCCGCGGGCGCGCTCTCGCCCAGGCAAGTGTCGCGCAAGAACACGCTCGACGAGCCCGAAAATGATCCGGCCACAAGATTTGGCGCGACTGAATCGAACGCCACATAACGGCCATCGCGCGAGATTGACGCCTGCAAACTCGCGCCCTTGCCGGCACCGCCCGCCGCATCTTGCGAAATCAAGATCGTTCGTGGAACACAATCAGCCGGCGCCGACCCAAGACATGTATCGCGCAAATAAATCTGCGCCGCACTAGCGCTCGCTCCAGCAACAAGATTCGATGCCGCGGAAGCGAACGCCACATAGCGTCCGCCTGCGCTAACCGAGGGGAACTCGCTGGCCGCATTTCCTGGCATTCCATTCAACCCCACCGAGATCAACGTTGTCGTTGGAGTGCAATTCGACGCTGCAGCGCCGCCGAGACACGTATCGCGCAAAAAGATCTGCGGCCCGGCATGGTATGAGCCGGAAACGAGATTCGTAGCTCGCGAAGAAAACGCAACGTATCTTCCATCTGCGCTGATGGCCAATCCGCGGCCCAGTCCGCCATTCGGCCCGTCTTCGTCTCGCGCGACATCCACCGCCACCGTCTCCGGCGTGCAGTGCGCCGCTCCGCGGCAAGTATCTCGAACGAACACCTCTGCTTTCGCACCGCTCGCCAACAAGTTAGTCGCCGCCGACTCAAACGCCACGAAGCGCCCCGTCTCATCCATCCGCGGCGCACCGCTAGGTCCATTCGACGCATCGCCAAATGCACTCACCGATACGAGCGAAAATGCGACTGACTTCGAACCAGTCGGCACCGACGCACCGCCCGTGATGCTGAACGCGACCGGCGCCGACGTCCCGCCGCCCGGAGCCGGAGTTGAGACCGTCACATTCGCCGAACCAGCCGTGGCGATGTCACTGGCCAAAATAGACGCCGTCAATTGCGTCGCGCTGCCAAATGTCGTAGTTCGCGGGCTACCATTCCAATTTACGCTCGAATTACTCACAAAGTTCGTGCCCGTCACCATCAACGAGAACGCCAATCCTCCCGCCGCCGCCGACGACGGATTCAAACTCGAAATCGTCGGCACAGGATTGTCCGGCGCATCAATGAAAAATGTCAGGCTGTTCGACGTCCCTCCACCAGGCGTCGGCGTAAACACGGTGATCTCCGCTGATCCGGGAGCGGCGATGTCGGTGGCGAGGATTTGTGCCACCAGTTGGCCGGTATTGGGATCGGGCGTGGTAGTGCGAGGGCTGCCGTTCCAATTCACCACCGAGCTGTTCTCAATGTTGAGCGCCACTACGTTCAGCTGGAACGCGCCGCCTCCGGCGGTCGTATGCTCGGGAGACATCGAGCTAATAATCGGAGTCGGGTTGATTGTCGGCGAGCTGCTCCCGCCGCAGCCGGACAAACTGAAAAAGACAACGGCACCCAACGTCAGCCACCCGCCGAATCGACTCAAGACCATCCCCCGTTGTGCCTGCCAGATTTAACACGACTCCCGGCCAACCGTAAAACTCGCTAGACCAATCGGATTCAGCTTCGCCGCTTCAGGTTGGCTTGCATCGCTGGGCAGCCGCGCCGCACCCTCAGCTACAGCTCAAACTCCGTGAGGCGATGAAATCGCTTCGCGCGCGCGTGAATCTCCCGCAGCGTGAGCTTCTTCAACCGCTCCACCCCGAATTTCTCCACCGCGAAGCTCCCCAACACTGAGCCATACACCATAGCACGCCGCAGCGCCTCATCCGTCGCGTGTCCCGCGCTTGCCAGATAGCCCATGAACCCGCCCGCAAAGCTGTCCCCTGCACCGGTCGGATCGTGCACTTCCTCGAGAGGAAACCCCGGCACCGAAAACAGAAAACGGTTGTGCACCATCAGAGCCCCGTGCTCCCCGCGCTTGATCACCAAAGTCTTCGGCCCCATCCCGAATATGCGATTTGCAGCTCGCAGCAGGTTGTGCTCGCCGCTCAGTTGCCGCGTTTCATCGTCATTGATCATCAGCACGTGCGTGTGCCGCAGCGTCTCGCGCAACTCCGCCGGCGTTCGCTCGATCCAGTAATTCATCGTATCGAGCGCCACCAGCTTTGGCTTTCCACGAATCTGCTTCAGCACTGAGCCTTGTAGTGTCGGATCAATATTCGCAAGAAACACGTACGGCGAATCGCAGTACGCCGCCGGCAATTTCGGATTGAACGCGGCGAAGACGTTCAACTCCGTCGCCAAGGTCGTTCTCTCGTTCATGTTCTGGCTGTAGCGCCCAGCCCAGAAGAAAGTTTTGCCCGGCGCGCGCTCGAGGCCCGTCACGTCAATGCGATGGCCGCGTAGCACAGCTTCATCGCGTTTCTCGAAATCGTCTCCCACGACACCAACGAGGCGCACTGGCGTAAACCGGCTGGCCGCCAGCGCGAAATAGCTAGCCGCGCCACCCAGCGTCCGGTCCACTTTGCCGAAAGGCGTCTCGATCGCGTCGTACGCAACCGATCCCACCACGAGTAGAGACATCTACACTCCCAAATTCATCACAAATATTTCCCTGCAATCGGCGCAAGCCGCTTCTTCGCCGCCGCGGGAATCAACTTGCGGTCCGTGAGAATCGCATGAGCCAGCGCCGCGCCGCACTTGCATTCCCGCGCCGCCATGTGCTTCACGGTTTCACGAATCACATTCTGCGCGTTCACCGCGTTCCGCGTCAGGTTCGCGATAATTTCGCTCACCGTCACCGACGCGTGCGCCGGATGCCAGCAATCGTAATCGGTGATCATCGCCACCGTCGCGTAGCAAAGCTCCGCCTCCCGCGCGAGCTTCGCCTCGGTTAGATTCGTCATCCCGATCACGTCGAAGCGAAGCTGCCGGTAGGTATGAGATTCGGCCAGCGTCGAAAATTGCGGCCCTTCCATGCAAACGTACGTTCCCCCACGATGCGCGGTCACCCCAGCGCGCTGGCACGCATCCCCGAGCGCACCCGAAAGCTGCACGCAAGTCGGCCGGTCGAATCCCACGTGCGCCACCACTCCTCCGCCGAAGAAACTCGATGCGCGGCCGCGCGTCCGATCAAAAAATTGATCCGGAATCAGAAAATCCAGCGGCGCATATTCCTCGCGCAACGATCCCACCGCGCTGACCGAAATCACTCTCTCAACGCCCAGCATCTTCATCGCGCAGATATTCGCGCGATAGTTGATCTCGCTCGGAGATAGCCGATGCCCCCGTCCATGCCGCGCCAGAAACGCCACGCGATGGCCCTCAAGCCGTCCGATCACGAACGCATCCGATGGCTCGCCAAACGGCGTCTTCACGCGCACTTCCCGCGTATCCGCCAATCCCTCCATCGAATACAATCCGCTGCCGCCGATAATTCCAATGTATACCGAATCGCGATGCTTCGCCGATTTCTGCCGCGCCTTCTTCGCCATGTCAATCCACCCGCGCCGGCTCGACTTCAAATTGATCGCCGCGTTGCCGCAAATATGCCGACGGCACGTTCGCATCATGCGTAAAAATCGCCAGCGCCTCGGTCCGCGCAATCTCGGGAATCCAGCGCTTCTTGTTTTCCAGCGTCTGCATCGGATACAGGTCGTACCCCATGATCCACGGGAAAGGGACGTGAGCCGTTGTGGGCACCAGATCCACCAAGCAAAACGCCGACTTCCCGCCGCCCGATAGCCGCACGCATTGCATGTCGGCGTTGTGCCCGGGCACTCGAATCACCTCGACGCCCGGCACTATCTCACGATCCCCTTCGAGCAGCATCCACTGCCCAGCCGCCTCAATCGGCAAAAAATTGTCGGGCATGTAACTCGCCTGGTCGCGTTCGTTAGGGCGCTTGGCGTGCTCCAATTCGCCGAGCTGCACCACGTAGCGCGCATTTGGAAACGTGGGCACCGCGCGCCCATCCACCATTCGCGTGTTCCAGCCGCAATGATCGAAATGCAGGTGGGTGTTAATCACGATATCGACGTGATCGGGCTTCACTCCGTGCGCCGCGAGCCGATCGAGAAGCCGCGGCCCCTCTCCAATCGCGTAGATGTCCCGCCGCTTCGCATCCAGCTTGTCTCCGGCGCCGGTCTCGACGAGTATCGTGATCCCGCCAGTTCGAACCAGCACGCAATTCATGCAAAGTTGGATCCGGTTCCTCTCGTCCGGCGCGATGCGCTTTTCCCACAGCGGCTTCGGCACGACCCCAAACATCGCGCCGCCATCAAGGCGAAATCCTCCATCGCTGACGATCGTGAATTCCAGATCGCCCAGCCTCACTTCGACTCTCCGATCCCGGCTTTCGCAAGAATTTCATTCACCGCGGAATAAGGATCAGTCTCGCGATTCGCAATCTTTTCCGCCAAGGACGCCAGCACCGCTTCGTCAATCCCCGCCCGAGTCACGCGCTGGATCAATCGTTGCTCCAGCAACTCAACCAAGCGTTGCTTCCACAGCTCGATCTCTCTCGCATGGCGATTCTCCGGGCCTGACGTGTGCTGCCGGAAGCGCTCAATTTCCCGAGCCAGTTCCGATATCCCTTTGTTTTCGGTCGCGATCGTTCGCACCACGGGCGGAAGCCAGCCGCCACGTTCCGGCGCAATCGCAAGAATCGCCCGCAATTGTTCTTCGAAGCGATCCGCCCCCTCGCGGTCGCACTTGTTCAACACGAAAATGTCGGCGATCTCCATCAATCCAGCTTTCAAATTCTGCACATCATCGCCCATGCCGGGCACCAGCACGACCAGCGTGCAATCGGCCAATCGCACAATTTCAATCTCGCCCTGCCCAACTCCCACAGTCTCGACGAGAACAAATTCCTTCCCCGCCGCATCAAGCAGCAGCGCTGTATCGCTCGTCGCCTGCGCCAGTCCGCCCAGCGACCCGCGCGTAGCCATGGACCGAATGAAAATTCCCGCGTCGGTCGCATGCCCTTGCATGCGCACGCGATCGCCTAAAATCGCGCCACCGGTGAACGGGCTAGACGGATCGACAGCGATAATTCCCACCGTCTTCTTGTGGCTCCGGTAGTGCGCCGCAAGCTTGTCTACCAACGTACTTTTTCCCGTGCCCGGCGCGCCCGTCACTCCGATGCGGTACGCTTTCCCCGTATGCGGAAAAAGCTCGCGCAAAAGCTTCTCGCCCTCGGGCTCGCGATTTTCGATCGCCGTCACAGCCCGCGAAATCGCGCGCACCTCGCCCGCACGCACCTGCTCCGCCCAGCTTTCGGTCGTGATAGGCATCAGGCGCAATTCATGTACTTCAGGATTTCCCCAGAAGCTGCCGGGCGATGACGAGCCGCTGAATCTCGCTCGTCCCCTCGCCGATCGTGCAGAGTTTCACGTCGCGGTAATATTTCTCCGCTGGATAATCTTTAACGAATCCATATCCGCCAAAAATCTGAACCGCCTCGTTCGCCACGCGCACCGCAACTTCTCCGGCGTACAGCTTCGCCATGCTCGATTCGCGCGTAAATCGTCCCCCGCCGTCATCGCCCGCGGCGATCGCTCGATCCGCCAGCCAGGCCGCGTGATAGGTCATCAATCGCGCCGCCTCAATTTCCGTCGCCATGTCCGCCAACTTGAACTGTATCGCCTGAAACTCGCTGATGGTCTTTCCGAACTGCTTCCGCTGCTTCGCATATTTCAGCGACGCCTCATATGCCCCCTGCGCCATCCCCAACCCCAGCGACGCAATCGAAATTCGCCCGCCATCCAGAATCTGCAAACTGTTGACGAATCCCTCGCCCTCTTTACCCAGAAGATTCTCGCCAGGCACAAAGCAATCGCTGAAGATCACTTCGGAAGTATCGCTCGCCCGCAAACCGAGCTTGTTCTCTTTCTTTCCCGGCTTGAATCCCTTCGTTCCCTTCTCGACGATGAACGCCGAAATCCCGTGACTCTTTTTCGATTTGTCGGTCGCGGCCATACCCACGCAAACGTCCGCGTAATGCCCATTGGTCGTGAAAGTCTTCGAGCCGTTGATCACCCATCCGCCGTCTTTTCGCACCGCCATGGTGCGCGTCCCGCCGGCGTCCGAGCCGGCCTCTGGCTCCGTCAGCGACCAGCACCCGAGTTTCTTCCCCTGCGTCAAATCCGGGAGATACTTCTTCCTCTGCGCCTCGGAGCCGAATTTGTAAATGTGATTCGAGCAAAGCGAATTGTGCGCCGCCACAGTGATCCCGACCGAACCATCCACACGTGACAATTCCTCGATCACAATCGCGTATTCGACATAACCCAGCCCCGCCCCGCCATACTTCTCAGGGAAAATGACGCCCAGCAAGCCCATCTCGGCCAGCTTGGGCATGATTTCAGAGGGAAAATGAGACACCTCGTCCCACTCCATCACATGCGGCGCAATTTCGCCCTCCGCGAATTCCCGAACGCTCCGGCGAAGCTGACGCTGTTCTTCTGTTAGTGAAAAATCCACGTTATCCTCAGCGAACGGTCCGCCGCCACAAATCCAGCGAAGCCCGCACGCGATTTCAATCTGTCATTTATAGCACACGCCTCTGCAATCACCAGCCGCTCGGATGCCCGGCATTCTGTTCGTCAAGCCACTTCTTGAGCGGCGCGTAGTAATCCAGAATCGCCGAAGCATCCAGATCCCGTTCCCCGCTGATCGCTTCCAACGCATCCGGCCACGGCTTGCTCTGCCCCATCTCCAGCATCTTCTTTAACCGCGCCCCCGCTGCCTTATTGCCGTAAATCGAACAGCGATGCAACGGTCCCGTGAAACCCGCCGCCTTGCACAGCGCGCGATGAAATTGATACTGATAAACTGCCGCCAGAAAATATCGCGTGTACGGCACATTCGCCGCCACGTGATACTTCGCTCCCGGATCGAAATCCGCCTCGCTGCGTTCCACCGGCGGCGCAACTCCCTGATATTTCCGCTTCAACTCCCACCAAGCCTTGTCGTAGTCTGCCGCCTTGATCTCGCCATCGAACACCTTCCAGCGCCACTGATCGATCAGGAGCCCGAACGGCAGAAACGCAACTTTATCCAGCGCATGTTTCATCAAGAACGCCAGATCCCCCGAATCCGAGGGCGCCGAAGCCAGCAACCCGATCTGGTGCAAGTAATCCGGCGTGATCGAAAGCGCAATCGTATCTCCCACCGCCTCGTGGAACCCATCATTCGCCCCACTCTGGAACAGCGGCGGCAACTGGTTGTAGGCCCGCTGGTAAAAATTGTGTCCCAGCTCGTGATGAACGGTCGTGAAATCCTCGTCGTTGATTTGGATGCACATTTTCACGCGCAGATCATCACGAAAGTCGAGGCTCCAGGCGCTCGCGTGGCACACCACGTCGCGATCCCGTGGCCGCGTAAACATCGACCGCTTCCAAAACGTCTCCGGCAACGGATCGAACCCCAGCGATACAAAAAACCGCTCGCCAAACTTCACCATATCCGTCGCGGCGAGATTCCGCGACTTCAAAATCTCGGTCAGGTCGTACCCGGGATCAGCCTTTGGCGGCGCGACCAACGGATAAATATTCGTCCATCCCTGCGCCCACATATTCCCAAGAAGATGCGCAGGAATCGGTCCATCCGCCGGCACAGCCCCGGCTCCGTACTTTTCGCGCAACTTCGTTCGCACGTAAGCGTGCAGTGAAACGTAAAGCGGCCGCACTTGCTGCCACAACCGGTCAAGCTCCGCCGCAAATTTCTCCGGCGGCATATCGTAGTTCGAGCGCCACTGCGCCCCCATGTCCGCAAATCCAAGCTCCCGCGCTCCCTTATTCCCCAGCACCACCATCCGCTCGTATCGCTCGCGCATCGGCGGCGCAATCGCATGCCATCCAATCCACACGCGCTTCAATTCCTCCGGGTCGCGGCTCGAAGCCATGATTTTTTCGAGCTGATCAAGGTTCAAACATTTCGCGGGATCCGCATCCCGGCACCACTTCCCTTTTCCATAGTCGCCCTGCAACGAAGCGTTGATTCGCGCCAATTCCGCCGCCTCAGCAGCATCGCGCGGCGCAGGAATGTCCACTGAAAGCCGCAACAACTTCATCTTCCGCGCGACATCGTCCGGCAGCTTCAATCCGTCAAATCGCCGCGCCTCCGCCGCCAGCTCCGCGGTAGCCGATTTCACAGCCAGATCCGCATCCGCAGCAATCCGCTGCGTGTCATCGGTAATGAAGGTCTGCTGCACCCAGGAAGCCCGCGACGACTTGATCCACAAATCCAGCAACTTCTTCTCCGCCCCATCCGTAAACGCCCGCGCCTCTTCCACCGTGGCTGGAGTGTTTGCAGTGGTGCCGGCCGCAGGCTCAGTCCCGATCCAAGCCATCAAAAACACTCCCGCAATGCAAATTCCCAGACATGCCCAAAAAGAACCTCCAGCTCGAAACCGCCCTGAAATCATCCTGTCCTCTCTGCGCCCTCAGCGTCTCTGCGGTGCGCCTTTCTCGAGCCCCTAGACCACCTCACCGACGACCTTCAAAGCCCGCTCGCAAGCCCTCCGGTCCACGTCGTAATGCGTCACCATCCGAATCGCAAATTTTTCGGTTGGATTCGCCAGAACTTTCCGCTCCGCCAACCCGCCAGAAATTTCCCCTGCAGTCTTTCCAGTCCCGCGCACATCAAAAATCACGATGTTCGTCACGACTTTCTTCGGATCAATCGAAATGCCCTTGATTCTCGCAAGCCCCTCAGCCAAAAACCGCGCATTCTCATGATCCCGCCGCAAAATCTTCGGCGATTCCTCAAGCGCAATCAATCCAGCCGCAGCCAATACCCCAGCCTGCCGCATAGCCCCGCCCAACAATTTCCGCGTCACATGCGCCTTTTCAATAAACTCACGCGACCCCAGCAGCATCGATCCCACGGGCGCTCCCAGCCCCTTCGACAAACAAAACATCACCGAATCAAATTTCCGCGAAAGCTCCGCGACGCTCTTCCCGGTAGCCACGGCCGCATTAAAAATCCGCGCACCGTCCAGATGAATCGGCAACCCAAGCGCATGCACCCGATCGCAGATTTCCTCCGCACTCTCCAAAGGGTGCACCGATCCCCCGGCCATGTTGTGCGTATTCTCGAGCCACACCAGTCCCGTCTGCGAAAACAAATAAGTCTTCGGCCGGATCAAAGGCTCAATCAATTCCCAGCTAAGAATCCCATCCGGCGCAAAGGTAGTCCGCGGAAAGCATCCAGCCAAAGCCGACATCGAAGCCAATTCATACTGATTCGTATGCGCCCGCTGCTCGCAGATGATCTCCGTCCCAGGCCGCGCCCAAGTCTTAATCGCAATCAAATTCCCCATCGAACCGCTAGGCACGAAAAGCGCCGCCTCGCGCCCAAAAATCTCCGCCGCCCGCAACTGCAAACGGTTGACAGTCGGATCCTCGCCATAAACATCGTCCCCGACTTCAGCCTCAGCCATAGCCCGTCGCATAACAGCCGTAGGCTTAGTGACAGTATCCGATCGCAGGTCGACGCATTCCCGTAGGGGAGGGTGTTCAGACCCTCCCGCCTTTCGGCCCATTCTTTTCCTCACGCCCCCACAGCCTCCATCAAACCGACAAACACCTCATTCGAAACAGCCAATTTCTCAGGCGCCAATCGCAATCGATCACCCTCAAGAATCACCAAGCCATCCATGCGCATCTCCTCAATCCGCGTCAGCAACCCGGCGTCCAGCCTGCCTGTCAATCGTCCCAAATCAATCCCCGACAATTGCCGCAACCCAAGAAAAATCTCCTCTTCCAGCGACTGCTTATCAGTCACCACTTGTTCCTGCTCGGTCGGCAATTCCCCGAGCTCAATCGCTGCAACATACCCCGCAGGCTCATGCGCATTCGCCCACCTCCGCCGCCCATCAAACGAATGTGCCCCTGCCCCCAAACCCAAATAAGGTTCTCGCCGCCAATATTTCAAATTGTGCCGCGACCGGAATCCCTCCCGCGCCCAATTCGAAATCTCGTAATGCTCAAATCCCGCACCCGCCAACCACTCACAAGCCCTCTCGTAAAAATCCGCCATAGCATCATCGCTAGGCAACTCCCCAGCGCTATACCGCGCCCCGCCAGCGATCGCCTCCCGCCCCAGCCGGCTGCCCTCATCAATCTCCATCATGTAAATCGAAATATGCTCCGGCTCAAGCCGCAACAGGCTCTCGACAGAATCGCGCCAGGTTTCCGCCGTCTGAAGCGGCAGTCCAGCAATCAAATCTAGCGTCAAATTAGGAAATCCAGCAGCACGCAGGGTCGCAACCGCCGCCGGAATATCCCGTCTCCTGTGCATCCGCCCAGCAGCCTTCAGCTCCGCATCGCTAAACGACTGCGCCCCCAAGCTCACGCGATCGAATCCCGCCGCAAGCCAAGCATCAGCCTTTTCTCGCGTAATCGTCTCCGGATCAGCTTCCAGAGTCGCCTCGTCGATACCGCACTGAAAATTCGCCTTCAGCGTAGAGAAGATCCGCGCGAGATTCTCAGGCGCCAGCAGACTGGGCGTCCCGCCGCCAAAATAAACGGTGTCGAACGCGTCCCACGGCTCGCGGCCCCGCATCTCGATCTCGCGGCAAACAGCCCGCGCATAAGGTTCATAAAGTTGCGAGGAAAATACTCCGGTGTGAAAATTACAGTAAGTGCACTTCGTCTGGCAGAAAGGAACCTGAATGTAAAGTCCGCTCGTCATCTCGAAAGAGGTTATCACCGCACCAGCGAGCGGACAATCACGCTAATCCGCAACAATCTTCACCCGCACATCGCGATGCCGCGGCCCATCAAACTCGCAGAAAAAAATCGCCTGCCACCGCCCGAGAGCAAGCCGTCCATGCTCGATAAATACCGACTCAGACGTCCCCACCAGCGCCACCTTGATGTGCGAATCAGAATTCCCCTCCGCGTGCCGGTAATCGCCCTTCTGCGGAATCATGCGGTCAAGCGCAACTTCGATATCACGCGCCACGTCAGTATCGTATCCCTCGTTAATGATCACGCCAGCCGTAGTATGCGCCACGTAGAGGTGGCAAACGCCCGAAGCACAACCAGATTCCGTCACAAGCTCCTGAATCTCCGCAGTAATGTTGATCAGTTAAGTCCGCCGCGAAGATCGCACCGCCAATGTCTTGGCACCATTCGGTTCCCTGCGCGCATTAGTTCCAGAAGAAGCCATCGAAGAGTAGAGAGCGGTATTGCCTTGTCAGGGCACGACTTCAGTCGTGCTGTAAGCGCCGAAAAAGCAGTTCGGCTTTAGCCGCTGAGGTTGGTCGTAGCGCGTCCTCACGCACCCTCTCCAGCCTCGCCTTATCTCGAATCTCAAATTTGAAATCTCCGAATCTCTCCTAATCCGCCAAAGCCGATACCGATGTCGCGCCATAGAAGCTGAACCACGGCTTCGCCGCCGGCAACCGGTCATTCACATTCTTGATATTCTTCACGCCCTCGCTCGACAACCAATCCTCCAGCGCCTTCAATCCCTGCTTCGCGTAAATCGGCATCCCATCCTTCCAGGTCGCACGTCCGCAGAGCACGCCAGAAAAATTCGTCCCCGATTCAGCCGCAAGTTCGAGCGTCTCGGAGAAAACGTCATTGCTCACCCCGGCCGACAAATATATAAAGGGCTTCTTCGAAACTGCCGCCGCTTTGCGGAAATAATCCTTAGCCTGGTCCCGCGTGTAAGCCGACTCGCCCTTGCAAGCCCGTGTTCCCGCGACGAAAGCCATATTCACCGGCACCTCAACCTTCAGCACGTCCACGCCATATTGCGGCTTCGAAAATTCCTCCATGCTCTTCGTCACGATTTCCGGTTTCTTCTTAGCGAAAGCAATCCCTTTCTCATCGCCGCCCTCTTCGTATCCAACGAACTCCAGGAAAAACGGCACGTCCGCCGCCGTACATTCCGCCCCAATCCTCTCCACCCACGCATGTTTTGTCTCATTGATCTGGGCAGAGTCGTACGGCGTGTAATAGAGCAAAATCTTGATGCAATCCGCACCCGCAGCCACCAAGCGCCGCACCGACCAGTGATCCAGCAAATCCGGCAAGCGCCCCGGCTGCGTATTGTCGTACCCGCTATTCTCGTAGGCCAGCAGCAACCCGGCCGTCTTCGCCCGCGCCTTCGCCGCCTTCAATCCATATTCCGGGTCCAGCAAAATCGCGCTGGCATGAGGCGTAAGAATCCGCGTCACCGCCTCTTTAAATTCCGCCATCATCTCCGGCGTAACCGCGCTCTTCTCAATCCCCTTATCCTTAGCAATAGCGCTCTTCAAAGACCCGCGCTGATCCATAGCCGCCGCAGCAATCACTCCGCGCGGATTCGCCACAGCCTGCATCCCCTTCTGTTTTCCCGGCGTAACTTTCATCAAATCCCCCTAATTGCCCTTCTCCATCAACTCCGAGTAATTTTACCACGCGCCACGCCGACAAGCGGTCTCCGCGACTCTCGGCGCCTTCCGCGTCTCTGAGGTAATCCCCCGTCGGTAATCCGTAGCCCCAATTACAAAACTACAACGCAATGCTGCGGCGGTGAACCGTCCGCCACTTTCGCAAGCTCATCCAGCAAGCCCGGCCCGCCCGAAGCCAAAAATGGCAAAAAACACAGCGCCCGTTCCTGCGGCGCACGCAGCGGATACAGCGCATCCAACAAAATCCGCTCATGCTTCTCGAGAACTCCGGAGCGAAATCCTTCCGCCGCTCCCGCCTTCCGTCGCAATTTCGAAAATTGATACAGAATCTTCCGTTCAGTCGTCGTCAAAGCCCCGCCCAAAGTCTTATCCAATCGCCCCAAGGGTTGCTCATACTTCTTCAACAATCGTCGAAGCGCCTTCTCGTCGCCATCAAACCTGCTACCCAACCCTCGCGGCAAAGATCCAGCCGCCAACCCTGCCCGCACGCGTTGTCGTCCCTCAAAAACATCCGCCAAGCTCAATCCATACTTCTTCATCAACCGCGCCACATGCGATTCAATCAAAGTAAATCCCGCTCGCGGCAAAATTGCCGGCATCCGCGTCCCAAGCCGCCGGTAGACCACTTCCACCTGCGCCATGTAAGCCACTTCCGCCGGCCCGCCCACATAAGCTGCCGTCGGCACCAACGTATCCTGCACGATCGCCCGCAACAACACGTTCGGCGAAAACACCTCAGGCGTCTTCTCAATTACCCCGAGAATTTCATCGGCAGAAAACGATTTTCCGCGAGCAATAAATTCCCCTCCGCGCATCCGCACAGGCTCCCGCCGCCCCTCCACATTCATAAAAAGCAGCGTCGTTTCCGCCGTAACCTTCACCTGCGCGTGAAACCCCGACTTATCGAGCTCTTTCTTCCGCGCCAGCAATTCGTCCCGCAGCGGTACCGCGTCTTCAATCGCCCGCCGGAAAATCGGCGCCGCGATGCGATGCAAGGTGCGATCCAGCGGATCCAGCAAAATCATCCCGCGCCCGCCAAGCAACCTGGCGAACAATTTCCCAAACGCCGATCCAAATGATTCGCCATTCGCATACGATTCCCGCAGCGCCCGCTCGACCTCCGCCGTATACGGCCCCACGAGTCCCCGCACCGCCGTATCCACCACTCCCGATATTTCGTTTCCGAATTTGATCTCGCCAACTTGCCGGCCGGCAAACTTCTCTGCCTCCGCAATCGAAAATCTCTCCGTTCCACTCTTCGTCAACCAAAAACACTGATTCACCTCTGCCAAATCATGATCCTCGGTAGCCAACCAAAACACCGGCACAGCATCAATCCCCAGCCCCGTCAATTTCTCCGCCCAACGAATCGCCGTCAGCGCCTTGTAAAAGCTATAAGCCGGCCCGCTGAACAACCCCACCTGCTGCCCGGTAACAATCGCCACAGCCCCTTTCGCCAATCGCTCCAAACTCCGCTCCGTAGCCGCGTCCGCCCCAAACCCCCGATTCTGCTCGCGCAAAACCTCCACCACCGCCCGCCGCGCGCTCGCAGGCAACTCGATCCCCCGCGCCGCTTCCGCCACGCCAGCTTCATCCGGCGTATGCGCAAAAAATCTCTTCACGCGCGAGAAATCTTCCAGATAAGCAGCAAATAATTTAGTGGTATGAGGCAGCGAGGCAAGCCGCAGACAGTGAGACTCCATGAAGGAATGGATGATACACGCCAAGAAAGGACGCAGCAATCAAGACGCAGTTGCGTTGCCGCCGCACATCAACGCGAGAAAGACTTGGCCGCAGGTTTATGTAGCGCCGCGCTTTCAGCGCGGCACAGTCGAGCTCGCCCCACGTCCAACACCCACGCCCCGAGCCACCGACGCCGCCGACATCTCCGCCAACATCGCATCAATCTCGCGCTTCCCGTCATCGCCGACAGGCAAAAGCGGACCGCGCACCGTCCCTCCAAAATACCCAAGCCGGTCGAGCGCATATTTCAATCCCGCAATACCATACTTCAGACCCAGCAAAGCCGATGGCGCAAGCAACAATTTCTGCAGCTCGTGCGCCCGCGCGCTATCGCCCGCCTGCGCCGCATCGTAGATCTCGCAACACAATTCCGGGAACGCACATGCCAAAGCCAATATCGCTCCGCAAGCTCCCTTAGCGAGCGAAGGCTCAAGTGTCGAAGCCGAGCCCACCAGCAACCGGAACCTCTTCGGCGCCACAGCCACAATCTCCGCCACGCGCTCGACGCTTCCCGAACTATCCTTCATCCCAGCAATATTTTCATGGTGCACAACGCGCGCCACCAAGGGCGCCTCAATCGTATAGCCGGTAAACACCGGCACCGAATAGAGCATCACCGGAATCTTCGCCGCGTCCGCCACGCGCAAAAAATGCTCCGCCTCAGCCTCCACCGACATCGCCGGCCGGTAATAACTCGGCGTCCGCACCAGCGCAAAGTCATAACCGAGCGCCGCCGCACGATTCGTATGCTCAATCGTCTCAGGAGTAGATTCCGCCCCAGTCCCGGCGATCATAATCTTCCCAGCCGCGGCACTCTCCTTCGCAACTTCCCAAATCCGGTAAATCTCCGTCCAACGCAAAAGCACCGACTCGCCAGTAGACCCATTCATCACAAATCCAGCTAAACGAGTAGCTCCATACAGCCGCAAATTCTCGCGAAGCCGCGCGAAATCGACGCCCCCCGAAGCATCAAACGGCGTAGTAACCGGCGGAAATATTCCCGAAAGATTCATAGCTTTTGTAGAGGAGGGTCTTTAGCCCTCCCGCAGGTCGGCCCTCTTCGCCGCTCTCCTCTGTCCTCAGCGCCCTCAGCGTCTCTGCGGTAATCCCCCGCTCTTCGCCTTTCTCCGTCCTTTAATCCGCCCCAGCAGGCGAACTAGCAATCTTCTTCTCAGCTTTCCGCCCCTCCAGATGCAATTCCTGCAACGAAGCAACCTCAATCTTCTGCTGCGCCACAGCCAAAATCCCTCGCGCCGCAGCCACAGCAGCCGAAAGCGTGGTGATACAGGGCACGTTATACCGAATCGCCGCCCGCCGAATCGACTTCTCATCGTAAAAAGATTCCCGGCCGAGCGGTGTATTGATCACGAGATCCACTTTCCCAGTTTTCACCAAATCCACAATATTCGGCCGCCCTTCATTCACCTTATAAACCGTCTCCACCGCAATCCCTGCCGCAGTCAGAGCCGAAGCCGTCCCCCGCGTAGCAATAATCTTCAAACCCGCCCGCGCCAGATCCTGCGCCAGCCCAGCCACATGCCGCTTATCCCGGTCGTTCACGCTGATAAACACAACACCCTCTCGCGGCAATCGTTGCCCAGCCGCAAGCTGCGCCTTAGCAAACGCCACTCCGTAGCTCGTCGAAATCCCCATCACCTCGCCGGTAGACCGCATCTCCGGCCCCAAAATCGTATCCACTCCGCGAAATTTGTTGAACGGAAACACCGGCGACTTCACTGCGTAAAATCCCCGCACGCTCAATTCATCCACGCCATTCGAATGCGAAAGCGGCAACTTCATCTCCCGCAATTTCCGCCCCATCATCAAGCGCGCCGCCACCTTGGCCAACGGCACTCCGGTAGCCTTGCTCACATAAGGAATCGTCCGCGATGCCCGCGGATTCACCTCCAACACGTAAACCACATCGCGTTGAATCGCATACTGCACGTTCATTACGCCCACCACATTCAAAGCCCGCGCCAATCGCGCCGTATAATCCCGTATCCGGTTCTTCACCGAATCCGAAAGCGACACTGCAGGCATCACGCACGAAGAATCTCCCGAGTGAATCCCCGCCTCCTCGATGTGCTCCATAATTCCCGCGATCACCACGTCCGTCCCATCCGCCAACGCATCCACGTCCACTTCAATCGCATCCTCGAGAAACTGATCAATCAAAATCGGCCGCAACGTTCCGCCGCTAGCCAGCAAAGCCGCCTGTCCCACATATTCCTCGACCGTCTTCAAATCATAAGCAATCACCATCGCGCGCCCGCCCAGCACGTAACTGGGGCGAACCAGCACCGGCAATCCAATCTCTTCCGCCACCCGCCGTGCCTCTGCCGGCGCCAATGCCGTCCCGGCCCGCGGCTGCGGAATCTTCAACTCCTCGAGCAATTTCCCAAATCGCCGCCGGTCTTCAGCCAAGTCAATCGATTCCGGCGCGGTCCCAATAATCGGCGCTCCGTTCTTCTTCAATTCCAACGCCAGATTCAAAGGCGTCTGCCCGCCGAATTGCACGATCACGCCCTGCGGCCTCTCGCGCTCAATCACCGCCAACACATCTTCCAGCGTCAACGGCTCAAAATACAGCCGGTCCGAAGTGTCGTAATCCGTCGAAACCGTCTCCGGGTTGCAATTGATCATCACCGTTTCGTAGCCGTCTTCCTTCAAAGCAAACGACGCATGGCAGCAGCAATAATCAAACTCAATTCCCTGCCCAATGCGGTTCGGCCCGCTGCCAAGAATGACGACCTTCGGCCGGTCCACCGCGTCCGCCTCATCCTCTTCCTCATAAGTCGAGTAAAGATACGGCGTGAACGATTCAAATTCCGCCGCGCAAGTGTCCACGCGTTTAAAAACCGGCCGCACGCCCATCCGCCCCCGCGTCTCGCGCACCACTTCCGCCGAAGTCTTCCAAATCTGCGCCAGCATGTCGTCGCTCGCTCCGGATCGCTTGGCCTCCAGCATCAATTCCGGCGTCACCGCGTCAAATTTCGTGGCCGCCAGTCGCCCATCCAGCTTCGCCATATCCTCCAGATGCCGCAAAAACCACGGATCGATCTTCGTCAGCGAATGAATTTCCTCGACAGCCATCCCGCGCTCAAAAGCCTCGAACAACCAATGCAGCCGCTCGGGCCGCGGCACGGCCAATTGCTCGCGCAGCAAGGCCACAGAAACTTCCGCCGGTGCCCTCCACGGCGTATGCGGCTCAAGCGATCGAATCCCCTTGCTCAAAGCCTCCGCAAAAGTCCGCCCAATGGCCATCACTTCGCCGACGGACTTCATCTGGGTAGTAAGCGTCGAATCCGACCCAGGAAACTTCTCAAACTGCCACTTCGGAATTTTCACCACGACGTAATCAATCGTCGGCTCAAACGAGCAAGGCGTCTTCCGCGTAATATCGTTCGGAATCTCGTCGAGCGTCATCCCCAAAGCCAACTTCGCGGCAATCTTCGCAATCGGAAATCCGGTAGCCTTCGAAGCCAGCGCCGAGCTCCGCGAAACGCGCGGATTCATCTCAATGACGGTCATCCGCCCGGTCGCCGGCTCAATCGCAAACTGAATATTCGATCCGCCCGTCTCCACTCCCACTTCGCGAATAATCGCCGCCGCCGCATCCCGCATCCGCTGATATTCCTTGTCCGTCAAAGTCTGCGCCGGCGCTACGGTAATCGAATCTCCCGTGTGCACCCCCATCGGATCGAAATTCTCAATCGAGCAAATCACTACGAAGTTGTCCCGGCAGTCCCGCATCACCTCCAGCTCGAATTCCTTCCACCCCAGCACCGATTCCTCAACCAGCGCCTCGTGCACCGGGCTGGCATCTAGCGCCCGCGCAATTGCCTCAATAAACTCCTCGTGGTTGTAAGCAATCGATCCGCCGGTCCCGCCCAAAGTGAACGAAGGCCGAATCACCACCGGATACCCCATCTCATCCGCCAGCCGTATCGCCTCCTCGCCGTCATTCACTACAGCAGAATTCGGCACCTCCAACCCAATCTTTCGGCAAACATCCTTGAACAGCAGCCGGTCCTCAGCTATCTTGATCGCCTGCAAAGAAGCCCCAATCAATTTCACGCCATACTTCTCAAGAATCCCAGCCTCAGCCAGTTCCACAGCCAGATTCAGCCCCGTCTGCCCGCCCACGGTGGGCAAAAGCGCGTCAGGCCTCTCCCGCGCAATAATCGCTTCCAAATATTCCTTAGCCAAAGGCTCGATGTAAGTCCGGTCCGCAATCTCCGGATCGGTCATGATCGTCGCCGGATTCGAATTCACCAAAACAACTTCATAACCCTCAGCACGCAAAGCCTTGCAAGCCTGCGTCCCGGAATAATCAAACTCGCAAGCCTGCCCAATCACAATCGGCCCCGACCCGATAATCAAAATCTTCCGAATATCAGTCCGCTTCGGCATTAATTTCCGCGACCCACTTCTTTCATCATCCCCACAAACTCATCAAACAAATACCGCGCATCATGCGGACCCGGACTCGCCTCCGGGTGATACTGCACGCTGAAGAGCGGCAATGACCGGTGCCGCATCCCTTCATTCGTCTGATCGTTCAAATTCACATGCGTAATCTCCACGTCGCTCGATGGCAACGAATCCGGGTCCACACAAAATCCGTGATTCTGCGCAGTAATCTCCACTTTTCCGGTCAGCAGATTCTTCACCGGATGATTTGACCCGTGATGCCCAAACCTCAATTTGAACGTCCGTCCCCCAAGCGCCAATCCGCACAATTGGTGCCCCAAACAAATCCCAAAAATCGGCACGCGCCCCACCAACTTCCGAATATTCTCAATCGCATAACCAATCGGCTCAGGATCCCCCGGCCCGTTCGAAAGAAAAACTCCATCCGGCTTCATTCCCAGCACATCCTCAGCCGAAGTCCGCGCCGGCACGACAGTCACATCGCACCCATGATCCACAAGCTGCCGCAAAATGTTCCGCTTGATTCCGTAATCGTATGCCACGACGCGATGGCGTTTCTCCGCGCCCACATGCGCAGCCGCAGCATGATGCTCGAAATCCACCGAGCCCTTCGCCCAATCGTACGAGCTCTTGCAAGTAACTCGCCCTGCCAATTCCTGCCCCGCCATCGTCGGCAGCGCGCGAGCCTCCGCCACAAGCTGCTCCGCCTCCACCCCATCCGTCGAAATCACCCCGCGCAATGCCCCCGCCGTCCGCAAATGCCGCACCAGCGCCCGCGTATCCAAATCCCAAATCACCGGCACGCCATGCCTCTCGAGATACTGCTGCGCCGTCTCGCTAGCCCGCCAATTCGAAGCCAGTGTCGAAAACTCGCGCACAATCAGCGCTTCTATGTAGGGCTTCGCCGATTCTTCATCTTCGGCGTTCGTTCCAACGTTTCCTATGTGCGGGTAAGTAAGGCAAACCGCCTGGCCGGAATAACTCGGATCGGTGAAAACTTCCTGATAGCCGGTGAGAGAGGTATTAAAAACAACTTCGCCGCCACGGCGGGTGCGTGCCCCCGCCCCGCGGCCTTTAAAAACTCGCCCGTCCTCGAGCGCCAGCGTGGCGCGCACTTCGTGCGTCAGCGTCAGCTTTTTCTCCTCGCGCCATCATTTCGAGCCGGCCTCCACCGTGGCAATCGAACCGAAGTGGTCCACCGGCCAGTACGCAAATACCGCTTTGCCGTAAATAAATTCCCGCGCCACCGCGCCAAACATCCTCGAATCGTTCGAGCTATCCCGGTGATCGCCCATCACGAAATAGCTGCTCGACGGAATCTGCAGCGGCCCGTAGCTCGATCCATCGAAGAAACTCGCCGGCACGTACGATTCGGTCAGTTCGCGGTCATTGATGAACAAATGCCCGCGCCGCAAGTCAATCGTCTCGCCCGGCAATCCCACCACGCGTTTGATAAACGATTTCGAGCGGTCGAGAGGATACCAGAAAACCACCACGTCGCCGCGCTCGATCGGCTCAAAGCGGTAAACAAATTTGTTAATGAAGATTCGCTCTTGATCCGAGAGCAAGGGCGCCATGCTCGTGCCTTCCACCTTCACCGGCTGGTAGAGAAACACGATGATGATCAGCGCCAGGCTCATCGCCACAGCAAGATCGCGCACCCATCCGCGCAATTCATGCGGAAAAGTGGAATGTGATTCAGGCTGGGGCGCTGATACGGGGCTGGCGTTAGTTTCTTCGCTCATTCCGAAGCTCTTGCCTTTATATCATGGTCGAGGCGCACCACGCTATAGGCCGGACGGTGCTAAATTTGTGCGCTTCATCGTAAACCTTTAGACGCTGTAAACGCACCGCACGTTTACTCACCCGCGTTTACTCCCCCAACGCATACCTCAAAATCGAAATCGCCGAAATCACCGCCGTCTCCGTCCGCAAAATCCCCTCGCCCAGCGAAGTTTCGAAATACCCCGACTTCCGCGCCGCAGCAATCTCCGCATCCGTCCATCCACCTTCAGGCCCAATCGCCACAGAAATCGACTTGCTCAAGCAACCCATCTGCACGCTGCGAAGCGGGCGCGCGTCCTCGCGTTCAGAAAAAAGAAACTGGCATCCAGCCCGCGAATTCGCAAAAGCCCGTTCAGCCGGAGTCGATGCCGCAAGGACTGGCGGCTTCAATTGCCGCGATTGCTGTGCCGATTCACGCAAGATTTTCTCCCACCGCTCCGATCGTTTCGGCGCCGCCGAAATCAATCTCTTCTCGCTCCGCGCCGCGGCCATCGGAACAATCTCGTTCACGCCGAGCTCGGTCGCCTTCTCCAGACACCATTCAAACCGGTCAAACTTGATCACCGAAATCAGCAATTCAATCTTCAGCGCCGGCGCTTGCTGCTCGATCGGCTCAACAAGCGAGAACTCAATCGACCCGCCATTGCGCGGCGAACTCGCGATGGCCTCCACCTTCGCCAGCCACACACTCTCCCCATCGCTCAATTCGTAAAGTTGCCCCGGCTCAGCCCGCAGCACGCGCCCCAGATGCGCCGCATCCTCCCCATGCAACACGGCCGCCCCGCGTTTAAACTCCTCAACAAAAAATCTTCGTCGCATGTTTGTTCGAGTAAACCTATCGGATGCGATCACGCACGGTTTGTTCCGTCGTAGGGGCGGGGCTTGCTCCGCCCGCCCGAGTAACGCCAGCGCACCAGGAATAATACGCACCGAACTCCTGGCGATCGCCGACGCCTACCCGAATATATCTTTCACTTTGTCAAAAAAACTCGTGCTTCGTTCGGCGGGTTTATTCTCCGATTTCAAAACCTGCCCCAACTGCTCCACAATCCGCCTCTGATCCCGCGTCAACTTCACCGGTATATCCACCCGCACATTGATGTACAAATCGCCCTTTCCCCCGTGCGGGTTCGGCAGCCCCTTGCCCTTCTTCCGGAAAATCTGTCCCGACTGCGTGCCTTCGGGAATTTCGAGATCCTCTTCGCCATGAAGCGTCGGCACGCGAATCTTCGCGCCCAACGCAGCCTGCGCAAACGTAACCGGAATCGTGCAATAAAGATCCGCATTCCGCCGCTCAAAATAAGGATGCTCTTTAATCTGAAAAAAGATGTAAAGATCGCCGGTCGGCCCGCCGTTCGTCCCAGGCTCGCCTTCCCCGGCCAACCGTAGCCGAGTCTCGGAATCAACGCCCGCCGGCACCGCAACTTCGAGAACCTTCTCCCGCTCAATTCTTCCCTGTCCGCGGCAATGGGTGCAAGCCTCGCGAATAGTCTGTCCCGCTCCCTGGCATGCAGGGCACGTGCGTGAAATCGAGAAGAACCCCTGCTGATAATGAAGCTGTCCGCGCCCTCCGCAAGTCTGGCAAGCAGCCATGCCGCTTCCCGCCTTAGCCCCGGTCCCGTTACAGCTCGCGCAATTCTCGTGGCGGAACACTTTGACCTTCGTCCGCACTCCGGTCGCCGCCTCTTCAAACGTCAACGCGAGGTCGTAGCGCAGATCAGCTCCGCGCTGCCCGCGCCGCGTTCGTCTGCCCTGACCACCGCGGCCGCCGAATACGTCGGACATCCCGAAGAGATCGCCGAAAATGTCCTGGAAGTCTTCAAAGATCGTGGCGTTGAAGCCGCCGTCCGCGCCACTGGTCTGCACCCCCGCATGGCCGTAGCGATCGTACATCGCCCGCTTCTGCGGATCAGAAAGCACGCTGTACGCCTCAGTCGCCTGACGGAACTGATCTTCCGCCTCGTGCTTCGTATCCGGATTGCGATCGGGATGCCATTTCATCGCCGCCTTGCGATAAGCCGATTTGATCTGATCGGCAGCAGCATTGCGCTCGACGCCCAGAGTCTCGTAATAATCGCGCTTGTTATGTGTCGCCATTATTTTTTCTAAAATCTCCGCGAAGCTGTCTTGACGCCGCACTCCTTCAGAATCGGCGCCATCTCACCGCTCCTTGAATTCAATTCGGCTGCGACGTCTGCTGCGCCGCGTTCGCCGTCACCCGCACCATCGCCGGCCGCAGAACTTTCCCGTGAAACATGTAACCCGCCTGCAAAACTCCGACCACGGTTCCATCGGGGTAATCGGTTGACTCAATCCGCTCCACCGCATGGTGCAAATTCGGATCGAACGGTTTTCCCTCGGCATCGATTTGCTCGAGGCCTTTCTTCGATAGAATGTTTTCGAGTTGCCGGTAAATCAGCTCGAATCCCTTGCGGTAATTCTCGTAGCCCGGGTCAGCGTGAGCCGCAAGAGCCCTCTCGAACCCATCCAGCACCGGCAGCAGCAACTCAATCAATCCCTCGATGCCGCGATGATGCTCGGTCTGCCGTTCGCGCTCGATGCGTTTGCGGTAATTCTCGAAATCCGCCTGCCGGCGAATCAGCGTCTCGGTCAACTCGCTTTTTTCACCGAGCAACTTGGCGATCTGGTCAGCCAGCGACGCAACGTCGGACGTCGCCGCTGGATCGCTCGCCCCCGGCGCGGCCGCCGGAGTTTCCAGTGCCGCCTGATCGCTCGTCTCGTGATTATGATGCTTAGCCGTCATTGACTTCCCTTCTCGCCCTCGCTGAAAAAATCCGCCATGAACGCAACCGCGGTGATCACGCGCTCGTAGTGCATGCGTATCGGCCCCAGAATTCCCAGCGTGCCCTGCGAGTGTTCGTCATGCGAATAGGGCGCTGTCACCAAAGCAAGCTGGCTCCCCGCCGGCGCAATGCCTTTCAATCCAAATTCCACGTGCACCGGCTCAGGCGCCTCGATGAACCCCGTCAACAATGAGATGAGCCGTCCGCGCTCTTCGATTGTAGACAGCAACTCGCGAAGCTGCTCCTGATTTGAGAACTCCGACGAAGTGATCAGCTGCGCCGCGCCTTCGATATAGATATTCCGCGATGTATCGTCGCCAAGAACTTTGGGGTCGCAGAGCATCAGCGCGTCGGTCGCCAGCCGGTCGTAGCGCTCGCGTTCGGTCGCAACCTGCGTTTGCAGATCGGCCCGAATCGCATCGAGCGTCCATCCGGAGTAGTGACTGTTCAAAAATTCCGCGATGCGATCGAGCTCCTCCTGCTTGAATGGCCTCTCAGTCTGAATCAGCTTGTCGCGCGTAAGTCCGCCCGGGCCGATCAGCACCACCAGAACGCGCCCATCCGGAATCAGCAAAAATCGCAAGTGCTGCACCACAGTCCGCGCCAGCGGCGGCGAAATAATGATCCCTAGCCCGCGCGACACATCGGAAAGAATCTTGCTGGCCCGCTCCATTACCGCTTCCGGCGTAGACGCAGTAGCCAGCTCGCGGCGAATCCATTCCAAATCCTGCGGCCGCGCAGTAGCTTGCGTCGCAACTTCCTCGACGAAAAAGCGGTAGGCCGCCGCAGTGGGCACTCGCCCGGCCGACGTGTGCGGCTGATACAAAAAGCCTTCGTCTTCCAGATCGGCCATCACATTGCGCACGGTCGCGGAGCTGAGCGGCTCAGGATGCCGCCGCGCAATGCTCCGCGACGACACAGGCTCCCCCGTCTCGATGTAGATGCGCACTACGTCGCTCAAAACTTCGCGATGCCGCTTCTGTTGTAAAGATGGCGTGCTCATTCTCTCAGCCGTACTGCGCGCCCTGCGAGCGATCGCAGGAAATTCCGACGAACCTCGCGCACACTCAATTCTAATCAGTGGTTCGAGTTCGAGCAAGGCCTCGCATCGCGCGAAGTGCGGCGTGCAGATTACCGCCTAGCGCGGCGCGACCCGTGTTAGAAGGGTGAGCGATGGACGAGGTGTTCTATGAAGCGCAGATCATTCCTAAAGGAAGCGGGAGTCGTCACCGTAGTCGTAGTGGGCGGTGGAGTTTGGCGCGCCTACGATAATGGTGTCTTTAGCGTAGGTCGCGGCCCCGCCTACGAACCCTGGAAAGACTGGCGCAGCAATCCCAACGACGGCGCTCTTGCTCTAGTGCGCGCTGCGATTCTAGCCGCAAGCCCTCATAACACGCAGCCCTGGCTCTTCAAGCTAACCGACTCCTGGATTGAAGTGTACATCGACACCGCGCGAAACGTCGGCGCGCTCGATCCCTATCTACGAGAAGAACACATCGGAATAGGTTGCGCCCTCGAGAATTTGATGCTCGCCGCAGCCGCCAATGGCTACGCCGCCAGCCTCAAACTTCTTCCAGGAAAGCTCGAGCCAATCCCCGCCGGCGCCGCGCCCAAGCTGTTGGCGCGCATCGATCTCGCCGCAGGCAAACGCGAGCAAAGCGAGCTATACGAAGCCATCCCGAACCGTCACACCAATCGCAGCGCCTACAAACCTCAGGTGCCGATCCCGCCGCAATTCGTCGAGGACCTGCGCCATCTCGCAAGCGACGAAGCAGACGTCAAAATCTTTCTCTTCGCCGCAGAAGCCGATCGAACGAAGATCGTGGAAATCAGCTCAGCGGCAAACACCGAAATCTATTCCGACCCCGAGGTACAGCGCGGCAGTGAAAAATGGATTCGCCTCGATTGGAGTTCCGTTCAGAAATATCGCGATGGCCTTTCGATTGACGCCTTCGGGCTGCCACCCATCGCCACCGCGGTCGCCAAGATCGTGCCCGTTAGCATGCTGGAACGAGCAGCGTCCCGAGGCCAAAAGAATGGCTACTCGGAACTGATGCTCAGCGCGCCGCTGATCGGCATCATCGGCGTGCACGATCGTTACGAGCAAGAACATTGTCTGCGCGCAGGCCGCATCTGGCAGCGAGCCCATCTTCTAGCCACGGCTCGCAATCTGGCGGCTCGCCCCTGCAACGAGGCGGTTGAAATGATCGACCACGAGCGCGCGCAAGGAAAACAGCCGTACCGTGCGTCTATGCTCGTAGAGGTTCTCGGCAACACCGAGTGGCAGCCAACCTTCGTTTTCTATATGGGCTATCCGACATGGGCAGCCCACGCCAGCCCCCGCCGGGCGATTGAGAAGGCAGTTCTCCAGTGACTTCGGTGTGAGGATGAATCTGCATGGGGAAAATGACGTGAGCGAACTCCGATCGTGGAACGAAATGGCCGCGTGGTTCGATGCTCGGCAGGGCGATGAAAGCGACCGCTGGCATCGCGAATTAATCTACCCCTGCGTGAAAAGCATGGCCGGAAACGTCGCGGGTCTGCGCGTGCTCGATTTAGCCTGCGGCAATGGCTCTCTGACGCGCTGGCTGAAGCGCCAGGGCGCAGCAGTAATCGGCACGGACGCGACGCTCAAACTGATTGATTGTGCGAAGCGCCGGGAATCCGAAGCGCCACTAGGGATCGTATACATGCACTGCGACGCAACCCGCCTCGAGTTTGCGGCAACAGCCGAATTCGATGTAGTAATGTGCACCATGGCCCTAATGGATATGCCGGACGCAGAGGCCGCGATTCGCGAGATCGCCCGCGTGATGAAGCCCGACGGCCGCGCAGTAATCTGCATTTCCCATCCGTGCTTCGATGTCCCGGAAAATTCAGACTGGATCGTCGAGACGGAGGACAGCGGCAATACGAGCGTCTGGAGGAAAGTGCGCAGATATCGGGAAATCATCGCCGGGCCGATCGGATGGTCGAATAAAGATTTTTTCACGCTGACGTATCATCGTCCACTCCAGTGGTATTTCCGCGCGCTGCGTTCGGCCGGCTTATGCGTGACGGCGTTTGAGGAGCCGTCGCCGGCCGCCACGATGCTACAAGAGGATGACGAGGCAATCTACGTCCAGCAAATCCCCGTGCAATGCGTGATGGAAGCCAGGAAGTGGAGAGGGTAAAGCCCCCCGACTCCTCTGTCGGTCGTAGGGGCGCCGGTCAATGGCTTTGCGCTTGCAAATCAATCGACGCGCCCTCCGGCGACCTGAACAAAAAACCAACTTATCCGCACAACCGCGGAAGGCATTGTCGCCGCTGCTTCGTTCGCCGTCGAATCGCACCGACGAGCACATGAACACGGTTGCGGGAACGCGCAGACTGGCCTATGCTCTCGCGCGAAACTTATCAGTTGGCAGTCGCGTATCTGTGGAGTGCGTACTCGGCGTGCGGAGGTGTTGCTGTGAGAAATGGGATCGCAGCGGTGTTGGCGATACTTTGCGCCTTGGCAATGGCGTCGGGCGGCGCGGCGGCGCCGCATGGTCGAGCGATTGCCTCTATGCAGGCTGCGACTGGCGCGGCCGCCGCGCAGCCGGCCAGCGGCGCACCCGGCAGCGCCCCACTTTCAACTCGTGTGGTTGCTTACAAAATCGATGCGAAGTTAGATGCCGCCGCCCACACCATCACCGCCACTGAAACCCTCACCTATCACAACCTGACCGGTCAACCTCAACAAGACTTCCCTTTTCACCTTTACCTGAACGCCTTCCAACCGCAATCCACATGGATGTCCGAACAGCGTCTCGATAGCCCGGAATACAAATGGAAGCCGGAACATCGCGGAGCGATTCGCGTCACGTCAATAGAAGCCGTCGGCATGGGCGACGTCAGCAGCACCATGCACTTCACTCAACCGGACGACACCAACACCGAAGACCACACCGTCATGCAGATCCGGCTCCCGAAGCCGGTCGCCGCCGGTGCCGACGTGCAATTCAAGGTCTCCTTCGAAGATCAAATGCCACAGGTAGTTGCGCGCACAGGATACATGCGCGATTTCTACATGGTCGGCCAGTGGTTCCCCAAAGTCGGCGTCTGGTGGAAAGGTGCCTGGAACTGCCACCAATTTCACCGCGACACAGAATTCTTCGCCGACTTCGGCACCTTCGACGTGAACCTGACGATGCCGAAAAACGAAGTGGTCGGCGCAGGCGGCGATCTGGTCTCCAGCACCGAAAATTCCGACGGCACCAAGACCATGCTATTTCACTCCGAGGATGTCCACGATTTCTCCTGGACCGCCAGCCCCTCATTCACGCCGGTGGAAGATTCCTGGACCGGCAGCGCCGGCACGGTGAAGATTCATTTGCTGGTCTCGCCGGGAAACATGGGATCGGCCGCGCGATATATCGAGACAGTGAAGGGCACTCTCCAGAAGTTCGACGAGTGGTACGGCCCCTATCCCTACGATCGCATCACCATGGTCGATCCGCCCCACGGCGCATTCCAAGCCGGCGGTATGGAATATCCCACGCTCATCACGCTCGACACGAGTTGGTACACTCCGAAATCCGTCCTCGAGCCCGAACTTGTCACCGAACATGAATTCGGCCACCAATATTGGTACGGCATGGTCGCCACCAACGAATTCGAAGAGGCTTGGCTCGACGAAGGCATTAACAGCTATACCGAAGTAAAAATCATGGACGCGCTCTACGGCGCGGGTGCCGACGTCATCAATCTCCCCTACGGAACCATGAGTGAACGGGAGATGCAGCGTCTCGGATACAACCTCACCGCGGACACGGATCCGTTGACTACGCCCGCCTGGAAATTCCTCAACGGCAATGCCTACGGCGGCATCACCTACGGCAAGACCGCTACGGTATTTCTAACGCTCGAGAAAATCATCGGCGAAGACACGCTGCGCCGCGCGCTTCGCACTTATTTCATGCGCTATCGCTTCAAGCACCCGACGGGCGAGGATTTTCTGAAGACCGTCGAAGAAGTAAGCGGCCAAAATCTCCGCTGGTATTTCGATCAAGCCGTCTCCGGCACCGCCATTCTCGATTACGAAGTACAGGACATGCACTCCGATCCCCTCCCCTGGTATCCCACCGACGACAAAGGCGCAGGCGCCGGCGCCGGCAAGAACGGTTACCGCAACTACGTCGTCGTGCACCGCAAGGGCGATTTCATCATGCCGGTGGATGTCCAAATGCGTTTCAAAAACGGCGAAGCGGTGATGGAGCACTGGGACGGCAGAGATCGCTGGATTCGCTACACCTACGACCGGCCCGACGAGATCGTCTCCGCCGAAATCGATCCGCAACATCAAGTGCTTCTCGATCGCGATGAATTCAATAACAGCAGGACTACGCAGGGCAGCGGGAAGGCCGTTCGTAAGCTGAATAATCTTTGCATGTTTTTCGACCAGTGGATCGGGCAGATCCTGGCGTGGCTCACATAAGGGGATGAGATGAGCGACCGGAAATCAGGAATTTTTTTGGGCGGTGCCGGATTGGTCTGGCGGCGGCAACGCGTGCTCTGGTGGCCTTATCTGGTGGGCCTGACCCTCGCCCATTTCGCGGCAAACGCCACCATGGAACGCGCCGGCTGGTTGCTGGATCGCAGCTTAGCTACAGATCGCCTGCTTTTGCACGGCTTTAGCTTCGGCGCGATTGTAGAGCTGATGTCCGGTCAGCAACCCACATTAAGCTTCAGCCACGCGGGTATGCACTTTGGCTTTATGTACTTCTTTTTCATGCTGCTGGCCACTGGCGGAATTCTGGAAGCCTACTGGCGCGACGCCACGCTCACCACCATGGAATTTTTTCAAAATGGCGGCCGCTATTTCTGGCGCTTTTTCCGTCTGGTCCTGTTCCTGCTCGTCGCGCTGATTCCCGCGGGCGTCATTGCCGCCATCACGTCCTCTGTCGCAGACAGCGTCGACAAAAAATCCATCTCGCCGTTTCCCGCAGTGTGGATTCAGGTCGCGGGCGCAGTCATCGTTTTGTTCCTGCTGATGGCTATCCGTCTGTGGTTTGACATGGCCGAAGTGACCGCGGTAGCCGAGAGCGAGACCGGCGCATGGCGATGCCTCAAGGCAGGTTTTCGATTGCTGTGGCACAATTTTGGCAGCCTGTTCTGGCTCTATTTCCGCATCAGCTTTCTCGCCTGGCTCGGCGAAGCCATCCTGCTGCACACCTGGGTGCACCACGTGAAGCCGGAATGGACGGGCGTTTCCTTCGTACTCGGCCAACTAATCGTGCTCTTCTGGATGGGCATGAGATGGTGGCAAAGAGCCAGCGAGGTTCTCTGGTATCAAGCTCACGGTCTGGAAGATTTGCTGCCGCGCGCGCCGATAGATGAGCCGGCACCCGTTCCGGAAGTGGCCACGGTAGCCTAAAAAAAGTGCGCCCCGAGGTTGGGCCTCGGGGCGCGGAGCAGGTAGTCAGTTGGTCTGTCAGGGAGAGAGAGTCAACAGAGTCCTTGCTCGCAAAGTTGGACGCGCCACCGCAAGAAATGTTAGCGCCCTTGTAGGGGCGGGCCTTTAGTCCCGCCCGCTTTTCGGCCTTCTTTGTTTGCGGCCTCGGATCACGCCGAACAAAATGCTTTGTGCCTCGATGCGCGGCTGCCGCGCGCCACAACGACGCCACGAAGTCGTCGACTCTCATCGCACCGCGAGGAGTCTCCGCATTCCGGTGGGAGCCCCCGCATTCATGCGGGGGAGGAGCGCTTCAGCGCTCCGAAAAAGCGTCGCCAGTAATGATGCGCTTTAGCGCTGGGCTTTCACTTCGCGCTCCGGAATCACGCCACAAAAAAATCGCAAGCGTCTAAATCCCCATCCCCCACTCGCATCCGCACCCCTACCAAATCCTGCACCGATCCGCCGCAGGCCTCTCCATCGCATCACTGTCGCTGCACTTCCACGCCTTCGCAAACGACGGCATGTTCCCCAAAGGCCCAATCGCCCGGAAGCGCCCCAACGGGTGCGGATTGGTATTAGCCATCAGCCGATCGAATTCCGGACGATCGTTGCTGGCCCAGATCTGCGCGAACGCCAAAAAGAATCGCTGCTCCGGTGTAAAACCGTCAATCGGGCCAGGATTCTTCGCAGCAAGGATTTTCTGCAGCGCCGCGTAGGAAATCGTCAGCCCGCCAAGATCCGCAATGCTCTCGCCTTCCACCAGCTTCCCATTCTCGTGCAAGCCCTCTTCCACCACATAAGAATCGAACTGCTTCGCCACGCAATCGCCGCGCGCTTGGAAATTCTTCAAATCGTCGGGCGTCCACCAATTGCTCAGATTTCCCACCGCGTCGAACTTTGCGCCCGAATCGTCGAAGCCGTGCGTCATCTCATGCCCGATCACCGCGCCCATGCCGCCGTAATTCATCGCATCGTCTCGCTTGGGATCGTAAAACGGCGGCTGCAGAATTCCCGCGGGGAAAACAATCTCGTTGATCGTGGGATTGTAATAAGCATTGACCGTCGGCGGAGTCATCCCCCATTCCTTGCGATCCACCGGCTTGTCGATTTTCGATAGCCGGTACTGCCGGTCGAATTCCGATCCACGCCGCGCATTCTCAAGGAAAATTCCGCGATCAACCTTGAACGCCGAGTAATCGCGCCATTTGTCCGGATAGCCGATCTTGAGCTGGATGGCGTCCAGCTTCTCGCTCGCTTTTTTCCGCGTCTCCGGGCTCATCCAATCAAGCGTAGAGATATCTTCGCGTAGCGCCGCCATCAAATTGTGAACCATCTCCAGCGCCGCAGCCTTCGCTTCCGGCGGGAAATAATCCTTCACGTAAATCTGCCCGAGCGCCTCGCCCAGCATTCCATCCGTAGCCCGCACGCAGCGTTTCCAGCGCGGCTGGATCTCCTGCGTACCGGTCAGCGTGCGTCCGTAGAAATCGAAATCTTCGTCCACAAACTTTTTCGGCAGCGAATCGGCGGCATCGTGAACCAACTGCCAACGCAGATAGGTTTTCCAGTCATCGAGCGATGTGGCGGTCAACTCGTGATTCACGGTCTTGAAAAACTCAGGCTGCGATACATTGATGGCTGCGATCGAGTCGTGCCCGATCGCATGGAAGTACGCGTCCCAATCGAAATCAGGCGTCAGCGCCTTCAGCGCCGCGCGATCCATCTTGTGGTACACGTTGTCCGGGTTCCGCCGCTCCACCCGCGTCATCGAAGCCTGCGCCAGCTTGGTCTCAATCGCCATAACCGTCTTGGCTTCAGCGGCGGCAGCGGCCGCGTCATCTCCCAGCAGCACGAACATATTCGTCACGTGCTTTACGTAGGCGTCCCTCAACTTCACTGATTTCTCGTCGGTCTTCAGATAGTAATCGCGATCCGGCATTCCAATTCCGCCCTGCCCCGCAACGGCGATGTACACGCTGCTATTCTTGAAATCGGGATTGGAGTAGAAGCTAAACACGGCTCCGGCCCCATCGCGATGCAGGCGAACGATTTCAGCCTGCAAATCGGCCACGCTCGAAATCTTGGCGATGCGCGCGAAGTCATCTTTCAGCGGTTCGATGCCTGCCTTTTCGATCGCCGGCTCATCCATGCAACTGAAATAAAAATCGCCGATTTTTTGATCGATGGAGCCGGGCGCAGCCGAAGTGTTCTTCGCTGCGGCCCCCAGAATGGTGTGCAGCTTGTCGCGATTGCTTTCCATCAGTTGCGTAAAGCTGCCGAACGCTGGATATTCGGGCGGAATCGGATGGCTCTTGATCCAACCGCCATCGGCAAACTGAAAGAAATTGTCGCAAGGCTTCACGCTGCGGTCGAGATTCGCAAGATCGAATCCATGCCCTGCAGAATCGTCAGCAATCGCCGGCGAAACACAAGAGCCGTCCCCCGAAGCCGGCAGCAAAGTCTGAGTAGCCCCAGCACCACCACCGTCGCCACGGTGACTTAGCTGCTGCGCCCCCGCACCCGTCGCAAACACAAGCAAAGCCAAAACCAGCACGCCACCGCACACAAAAGAAATCAGCTTCAAAGCGACACCTCCGAAAATCTTTCAAATTTGCGAAAACTGCGTCCACATACGCCGCGTCAAGCACTCCTGCGGTCGTAGGGGCGGGGCTTGCTCCGCCCTCCGTCGACCTCTCCAACAAATCAAATCTCCGCCCACGCGCGGAAGATCAACGCCGCCACACGCGCTCTTTTCTTCCCTCTGAAATTTCAAATTTGAAATTGCCCCGCTGTCAATCGCTCTACGCGTTATCAATCTGCGCCCGCTGCAACTTGTCCGAATAATCGATATACAGCGATTTCCACTCCGTATAAAAATCCAGCGCCGCCAACCCGGATTCGCGATGCCCGTTCCCGGTATTCTTGATGCCGCCGAAGGGCAAATGCGTCTCCGCCCCAATGGTAGGCGCATTCACGTAAACGATCCCGGTCTCCAAATCCCGCTGCGCCCGGTAAGCGAGATTGACGTTGCGCGTGTAAATCGAAGACGAAAGTCCGTACTCCACGCCGTTGGCTATCTCAATCGCCTCCTCGAAGCTAGCGAAAGGAATCGTGGCCACAACCGGCCCGAAGATTTCTTCTTGCGCAATGCGCATGCGCGGATTGACGTCAAGGAAAATGGTGGGCTCGTGGAACCACCCGCGCGCGAACGCGCCGGAATCCAGTCGATGCCCGCCGGCCGCGAGCCTGGCGCCCTCGTTCTTGCCGATCTCCACGTACTTGATCACCGTATTCAGTTGCGACTCGTTGACGCTGGGGCCCATATCGGTCTTGGGATCGAGGCCGTCGCCGATTCGCAGCGCTTTCGCCCGCTCCACGAACTTGGCGGCGAACTCGTTGTAGATCTTTTTGTGTACCGCGATGCGGCTCGTCGCCGTGCAGCGCTGGCCGCTGGTCCCGAAGCCGCCCCAGATGCAGCCGTCCACGGCGAGCTCGAGATTGGCATCATCCATCACGATAATGATGTTCTTCCCGCCCATCTCCAGATGGCATTTCTTGAAAGTCGGCGCGCAAGTTTCGCTGATGATGCGCCCCACATCAGTCGAGCCCGTGAAGCTGACCAGCCTGGTGTCCTGATGTTTCACCAGCGCCGAGCCGGCTTCGGAACCGTGCCCGTTCACGATATTCAGCACGCCTGGCGGAAGTCCGGCCTCAGCCAAAAGCTGCACGTAGTTGTAGGTCGAGAAAGGCGTCTCCGCGGCGGGCTTGATCACCACGGTGTTGCCGCAAACCAGCGCCGGCGCAATTTTCCACGACGGGATGGCCATCGGGAAATTCCATGGCGTGACCAGCGCCGCGACTCCAATCGGGGTCCGCACGCACATGGCAAACTTGTCCGGCAGCTCCGAGTGCGTCGTCTGCCCGTACATGCGGCGGCCTTCTCCGGCCATCAGATAGGTCATGTCGATGGCTTCCTGCACGTCACCGCGCGTTTCCGCCAGGACTTTGCCCATCTCGCGCGTCATTTCGCGCGCGAAATCTTCCTTGCGCGCCACCAGCATTTCGGCCGCGCGAAACAGAATTTCGCCGCGCTTCGGCGCAGGCACCAGCCGCCATTTCTTGTAGGCTTCTTTGGCCGCGTCCACGGCCAGATCGACGTCGGCTGCCGTCGACGACGGAAATATCCCGACCAGCTCATCGCGATTGGCGGGATTGCGATCTTCGATCGCCGCGCTCCCGGAGGCTTCGACCCATTCCCCATTGATGTAATTCTTGTAAGTTTTAGGCGTGACTGCGGTAGCCATAGGAATTCCTCCGGATCGGTCAGCTCATCGCGCGTAGAGGCGGCGCCGCGTCGAGACGGCAGGAACTTCGCGGCGTCCGTTCAACTGAACATGAAACCGAACTTGAAAAGTAGCAGACACCGCAACGCGCGTCAAACGTGGGTTGGAAGGATCGGCGGCTCAGCGTGCGCCAGGATCTGAGCTCGCAGCGCTGCTCGGCGCAGTGGGCAGCGGCGAAGCCGGCGCGGGCGTGGCAGACGGGTGCTGAGCAGGCCGCGGTGCGCTCACTCCGGCGATGTCCGAGCCGAGGCCAAGTTTCTGGAGCGTAGTCGCGTCGAGTTTGCCCGTGCCGGTCATGCCGTGGTCTTCCTGGAATTTGCGCATGGCATCCTGCGTATTGGAATCCCATTTCTTCGTGGGATCGCCGTGATAGTAGCCTTCGCGAGCGAGCGCGGTTTGAATTTCCTCGATGCGGTCGGTCGTGGGCGCTTTTTGAATCGGCTCCCAATGATGGCGCCCCTTCTTATTTTTCTTCGAGGCCGACGACGATTTCTTTGACGACGACTTGCCCGAGGACTGCGGCGATCCCGATGCAGCGCGCGCCGACGCGGTCAGGCCAGGCACTGCCAGCAAAAGTGACGCCGCGAAAGCCACGCCTGTCGCCAGAGCCACGAATCGATGGCCGCGACGCGCTGGGGCTTCGCGGATGATCGCGTCTCGCGAAATCATTCGTTCGGCACCGCTCCGGCCAGAAACACGGTCAGTTCCCGATCGTTCGCGTCGTGCCGGATCACTTTGAACAGCACGTCCTGCCCCGGCTTCAGCCGCGCCACTTCGCGCCGGTATTCATTCAGATTCGCCACCGGCACATGATTGACCTCGACGATGATGTCCCCGCGGTTGAACTCAATGTCTTCCGCAAAGCTGGCCGGCTCGACTTCGGAAACAATCACTCCCGGCTGCTTGGTGATACCCAGCTTGCGCGCCAGGTCCGGCGTCAAATCCTCGACGTGCAAACCAAATTCCGCGGGCTCGATGCCCTCAGGCGATGTCTCGAGATCCTCAGCAGTATTCGGGAAAAGTTTCGCCCGATCCGCGACCACCACCGACACCTCATGCGCTTCCTTGTTGCGCACGTAGCGCAACTGAACGCTCTGACCGACGGCTGTCTCAGCAATCGGATCGACGAGATCGGAGCCTGTCCGCACCGGATGTCCATTTACATCGGTGATCAAGTCGCCGGGTTTTAGGCCCACTTTGTCGGCCGGGCTGCCGGGCTCGACGCCCTGCACCACAATTCCGTAAGAAGCGCCCAATTCGCGCAGCAACACCGGATTCGCGCTGTTCTCTTCGCTGAAGCTGATCCCAATCGACCCGCGCGTCACTTTTCCAGTGGTGACAAGCTGGTTGTAAACGCTGATAACCGTATTCGACGGCAACGCAAATCCCACGCCTTCGAATCCGCGCCCGCCCGTGTAGATGGCAGTATTAATCCCAATCACTTCGCCGGCCATGCTCACCAGCGGGCCGCCGGAATTTCCGGGATTGATCGCAGCGTCAGTCTGAATAAATTTCTGAAATTGGAAACCAGGATTTGGCCGATCTTTAGCGCTAACGATTCCCGCGGTAACAGTAGCCTGCAACCCGAAGGGACTGCCGATAGCCAACACCCAATCGCCCACCTGCACGCCATTGGAATTCCCCAGCCGCGCCACAGGCAAGGCATGATCGGAATCAATCTTGATGACCGCCAGATCGGTAAGCTGATCGGTGCCAATCAACTTTGCCATGTAATGCTTGGGATCTTTATCGATGGTCACTTCGATCTTGGTAGCCTGATCGATCACATGGTTGTTCGTCAGAATGTAGCCCTTCGCATCCACGACGACGCCCGAGCCCAAACTGCGCTCCGCGGTCGGTCCTTCATCCTGATTGTCGAAGAATCGGTCGAAGAAATCGTCGAAGGGATCGCCCTGCTTCCTCTTCTGATGCCCCTTGGGGCGATCGATCACCTGGGTCGTCGAGATATTCACCACGGTAGGCTCGAGCTTGCCCGCGATAGCCGAAAAAGTGCCGCTGAGCGAGACGGGATCAGGGATGGCCAGCAGCGTAGCGCCATTGCTGGCCTGCGTCCGCGTAGCCATCGCGCGGCCGGAAATCAAAGTCCCAATCAGAATGCCGATCGCCAGCGTGAAGATCACCAACACGCCGGCAAAGAACTTCCGCCGCCGCACCCAGTCCATCAATTCGCGCATCTGCATCCCCATGTCCCCGCTCCGCTCCCGGCGACACCACTCCTCAGCGAATCCCCAGTATAACACTGCCCCGAATCACCAAGCAGCAGTACGTTTGAACAGCGTTGCCCACTTTATAATCTCTCGATGCCGTAGAGGCGCCGGTCAATCGCTAAGCGATTGCAACGCATACGTCGGAACTTCCCACAAGCGGACTCCCCGGGCATTGAGTAAACCGGGGGACTGCAAGTTTTCGTGGCAACGCCCGGTTATCGGATATAGAGTCAGTCAACCATGAAATGGTACTTACAGGCCCTTCGCAAGTATGCGGTGTTCAAGGGCCGGGCGCGTCGCAGGGAATACTGGATCTTTGAACTAATGAACTCAGCCATCGTGCTGGCGCTCTTCGTGATGGCCGTCGCGCTTGGCAAAGCCGGTTATCCGTATTTTTTGAGTCTGCCCTTTATCTATCTAGTTGCGACGATGATTCCATCACTTTCCAGCTCGATCCGGCGTCTTCATGACACGAACCGCAGCGGCTGGTGGTTGTTTATCAGCATGCTTCCGGTGGTCGGCCCTTTCATTTTACTTCGCATCACGCTCATGGACAGCGACCCCGGAGAAAATCGCTTCGGCCCAAATCCCAAAAAGCAACTCACCGCGGAGCCCACCGGCAGCCCAGAAATGGGCTACTTGGCCCCGCCGATAGACCTGCGATAGCCCCGGCTGCAGCCTTACCGCGCCAGCGCCTGAGAAACGGGTTCTGGGACATCGGTCGCACGCCCTAAGTCCTGATCAACGCCCAAACCGGAAACGGAGTCACTACCGAAACTCACCATCTCCCCCCTTCCACTTCGCCCTATCCTCGCCCCAATTCTGCGTTCGGTACCATCGGAATGGTCTTTAAATTCTGCTATTACTGCCATCATTATGACCACCAACAATGCCTTCACGACAGACCAACTAGACTCGGCCCCCGATCTCGATCGCCACGCCCGTCTTTGCCTAATCTGCCGCCATCCGGACCGCGATCACATCGACTTCGACTTCGTCCACTGGGGACGTCCCGAAACCATCGTCCGCGAATACCATCTTCGTAACCGCAAGACCCTCTACCGCCACGCGCGCGCCACTGGGCTCTACTTCCTCCGCTCACGCAACATTCGCAGCGCTCTCGACCACGTCATCGAGCGCATCTCAGACACCCCGGTGAACACCGACGCCGCCATCCGTGCCGTCCGCATGTACGCCCACATCAACGATGCCGGCGCATGGGTCGAGCCTACCCGCAGATTCCTCTTCGCCAAAGAAATTCCAGCTCCCGAGCAGTACGAACTCGTCCTCGACCCTTCCCTGGCCGAAAGCGTACGCAAACGTGAGGAAGCTATGGACGCCCTGGATCGCGAGCGCCAGGCCGCCCGCGAGCGCGAACGGCAAGCCGCTCACCACCCCGAACCCATCACCGCGAACGAACCTCAACGCATCACTGCGCCGCAGCCAAAACCCCAAATTCACTTTCCCAGAGGCTCTGCAAAATGTCCCGATTAGAAACGACCCCCATCGTTTGTTTTCTTACACTTATAAACGATTCTATTCGGACAGTTGTCCCGATTAGAGCGAACAAAACTCGAACCCATTTTCCGCCCTTCGTAAGAGGAGGGTCTTCGGCCCTCCCGCCATTCGGCCCATGTCAAACATGCAACCAGTCACACCACTAACGCAGACCGGCCCCAAGCCGCGCATTATGTTCCCGCGGCAACACTCTCACGCTTTCCACAAACTTCGACTGATCCTCCCCGACACAAGTGCCAATCCCACAATTCCCTCCTCCCGACCATTGGCGAGACGCGCGGAGATTGTTACAATCTCATTGCTAACCTATGCCGCCGCAAACTCTCTACGAAAAAATCTGGAATGCGCACATCGTTCGAGAAGTACCCGGCCAACCCTCACTGATTTACATCGACCGTCACCTGATCCACGAAGGCACTTCCCCGCAAGCGTTCGCGGGCCTCAAAGCAGCAGGGCGCAAAGTGCGCCGGCCCGATCTCACGTTCGCCGTGATGGATCACTCGGTCTCCACGAAAAATCGCGAACTGCCGATTCTGGATGCCGATGCGCGCGGACAATTCGAAGCCCTCGAGCGCAATTGCAAAGAAACCGGCGTGCGGCTCTTCGATATGCATAGCAAGAATCAAGGCATCGTGCATATCATCGGGCCGGAGCTTGGAATCACGCAGCCGGGCCAAACGCTGGTCTGCGGCGATAGCCACACTTCAACTCACGGAGCGATGGGCGCGCTGGCTTTCGGCATCGGCACCAGCGAAATCGAGCATGTGCTCGCGACGCAATGCCTCTCGCAAGCGAAATCGAAGACCGGCCTGGTGCGCTTCAACGGCGCGCGACCGAAAGGCATCACGTCGAAAGATTTCATCCTCGCGCTGATCGGCAAAATCGGAATTGCGGGCGGCACCGGGCACGTTTTCGAATATGCCGGCGACGCGGTGCGCGCCCTTTCGATGGAAGCGCGCATGACGATGTGCAACATGACCATCGAAGGCGGCGCGCGAGCAGGCATGGTCGCTCCGGATCAAACCACGTTCGCGTATCTCGAAGGCAAGCCGTTCGTGCCACGCGGCAAGGAATTTCAAGACGCGGTGGCGCGCTGGAAGGCGCTCGCCTCCGATCCCGGCGCGAAATACGACGTCGTCCTGGATATCGACGCCGCGCAGCTTGCGCCTCAAGTCACTTGGGGCACGAATCCTGGAATGGTTACCGACGTAACCAGCCGCGTGCCCGATCCGAATTCGTTTGCCGATCCCGTGGATCGCAAGGCCGCGGAAAGCGCGCTGGTTTACATGAATCTGAAGCCCGGAACTCCGATCACCGACATCGCCGTCGATCGCGTCTTCATCGGCTCGTGCACCAATTCGCGCATCGAGGATTTGCGCGCCGCCGCGCACGTTATCGAAGGCAAGCACATCGCGAAGAATATCAAGCAGGCGCTGGCCGTTCCGGGCTCGCGCGTCGTGAAAGCGCAGGCTGAAAAAGAAGGCCTGGACAAGATTTTCCGCGACGCGGGA
Source organism: uncultured Acidobacteriota bacterium (assembly GCA_963812645.1). Lineage (GTDB taxonomy): Bacteria > Acidobacteriota > Terriglobia > Acidiferrales > UBA7541 > Palsa-147. The sequence continues at coordinate 184,862 of CAWEVU010000003.1, read as the reverse complement.
TTCGAATGGCGCGATGCGGGTTGCAGCATGTGCATCGGCATGAATGATGATGTGCTGCCGAGCGGCGAGCGTTCCGCCAGTACTTCCAATCGCAATTTCGAAGGCCGCCAGGGCAAAGGCAGCCGGACCCACCTGGTCAGCCCCATGATGGCCGCAGCCGCGGCGATCGAAGGCCATTTCGTGGACATCCGCAAGTGGGATGTGAACGGAGCGGAGTGAGCATGCAGCCGTTCGTCAAACATACGGGACTTGTGGCGCCGATGGATCGCGTGAATGTGGATACCGATCAGATGGTGCCGAAGCAATTTTTGAAGCTGCAAACGCGCGAAGGCTATGGCCGCGTGCTGTTCTACGACTGGCGTTATCTTCCTGGCGAAAAACCCAATCCGGAATTTCCTCTGAATTTTGCGCGCTACCGCGGCGCGAGTGTTCTTCTGGCGCGCGCAAATTTCGGCTGCGGATCGAGCCGCGAGCATGCCCCCTGGGCCATTCTCGATTACGGTTTCCGCTCGATCATCGCGCCGAGCTACGCGGACATTTTCTACAACAATTGCTTCAAGAACGGAATTTTGCCCGTGCAGTTGAGCGACGTGCAGGTGGATGATCTTTTCAAGCGCGCCGAAAAACAGGAAGGTTACCGGTTGACGGTGGACCTCGAGAATCAACTCGTCACAGACGACGCCGGCCTGCGCATTCCGTTCGAGATCGATGCCTTCCGCAAGAAATGCCTGCTGAAGGGACTCGACGACATCGGCCTCACGCTCGAGCACGAACCCGACATCTCGGCCTACGAGAAAGCGAATCCGAAATCCGCGCCGATGTACGATCCCGTGGACGTGAAAATCGCGCAGCCTCAAACCTAATTCCATCCGCTACGTCAAACTAGCTCTGGAGGCCGGGAAATGACCTGGCGTCGCTTGCTCGTCGTGATTGCCGCGCTCAGCACGATCTCGATCGCCGCGGCGCAGGAAAAATCACTGCCCTTCCCTCCTGCGGCGCTGCTCAATCGCATCACTCCGGGCGGAATCCGCGCGAACATGGAATATCTCGCCGATGATTTGCTCGAAGGGCGCGGCACGGGCACGCGCGGATACCAACTCGCCGCACTTTACGTTCGCAGCCGCTTCGAAGAGCTGGGATTGAAGCCCGCGGGAGTGAACGGCAGCTATTTCCAGCCGGTGCCGTTGCGGCGCATCGCGCTGGTGCCCGAAGCATCATCGGTGTCGATCATGCGGGGACTGAAAATACAAAAGCTGGCGCTCGGAAAAGATTACATCACCGACGGCAATCCGCTTGCCACGTTCAGCACTTCCGAAGGGCCGCTGGCGTTCGTCGGCTACGGAGTTTCGGCGCCGGAATTCGACTACGACGATTTCGCGGCCGTAGATGTGCGCGGGAAAATTGCCGTCGAGCTTTGGGGCGCGCCATCAAAATTTCCGAACGCACCTCGCGCATATTATTCCGACGGCTACATCAAAGCCAAGATGGCCGCGGCGCATGGCGCGATTGGATTGATCGGCGTTTGGGCCGGCGCGATGTCTGAGCGCATTCCGTTCGAGCGGCTCGTACGATTTTTCCAGGAGCCGCAGCTTCGCTGGCTGGACGCGAACGGCGTGCCGAACGATTCCGTTCCGGAGATTCGCGGCTTCGCGGTGCTGAGCGAGAAATCGAGCGCGGCGCTATTCGAAGGCGCGCGGAAGACGCTCAAGCAGGCGCTAGACGATGCGTCGCAGAACAAACCGCAAGGTTTTTCATTGCCCGTTGAGGCTTCCATCCGCTTGACGACGCGATTCACCGCGGCTGAGAGTCCGAACGTTGCGGCGATTCTTCCCGGTTCCGATCCGGCGCTGAAGAATGAGTACGTCGTGTTCAGCGCGCATCTCGATCATCTCGGCATCGGCGAAGTGATCAAAGGCGATGGCATTTACAACGGAGCGCTCGACAACGCGTCGGGAACGTCGGCGATGCTCGAAATCGCGCGCGCGTTCAGCGAACTGCCCACGCCGCCGCGGCGCTCAATTTTGTTTTTGTCCGTGACGGGCGAGGAAGCCGGGCTGCTGGGCTCCGATTATTTCGCGCACAATCGCACCGTGCCGATTGGGCAAATCGTTGCCAATATCAATATGGATGGCGTTGCGCTGCTCTACGATTTTCGCGATATTGTGGGCATGGGCGCCGAGCACTCGAGCCTGAGCCGCGAACTTGAAGATGTCGCACGGCACATGAATCTCGAAGTGAGCCCCGATCCTATGCCCGAGGAAGTTTTCTTCGTGCGCAGCGATCAGTATTCCTTTGTGCAGCAGGGAGTGCCCGCGGTGTTTCTTTCCGAAGGATTCAAAACCGTGGATCCGAAGCTGAACGGCAAAAGCATTTCGCTCGAGTGGGAGAGCACGATTTACCACACGCCGCAGGACGATATGAAGCAGCCGTTCAATTTCGAAGCCGGCGCAAAATTCGCGCGCATCGATCTGGCCATCGGCTACGAAGTGGCGCAAGAAACTGAGCGGCCTCATTGGAACGCCGGCGATTTCTTTCTGACGAAATTCGGAAAGGCGCACTAATTGCGATGCGCGCCCCGAATCCGCGTAGCGCCGGCAGCCGGCCGGCGTTTTTGACGTTGAGTTTTATCGCGCGCCAACCACAACAATGTGCGCCGTGCTCCGCCGATTCCGTCAACGCACCGATAGAATCAATTGCCTTCGGTGCCGGATCCTGCGACGCGCAAAAAATCAAAGTCAAAAACGCCGGCTGGCAGCCGGCGCTACGACGATTGCGCGACTGGGCCGGTGGAATCGATGGCTGCTGGGGCTGGGCCTTTTAGTTCGGCCAGAAGGATCGCTGCGAAGATCAACGCGGCGCCGGTCAGAGTGCGTGGGCTTAGTCTTTCGTGCAGGACGACGTATGAAGTTAGAGCGGCGAAGACCGGCTCGAGCGTGAAGAGAATCGCGGCGTGATTTGCCGTCGTATGCTGCTGCGCCCAGAGTTGCGCCGTGAATCCCAGCACCGTGCAGCCAAGCGCCGTGACCAGAACGGCGAAGATTAATCCGGAGGTCATCTCGAAGCGCGGCGCTTCCCAACCGAGGGCTGAGACAATCGGCAACGCAATTGTTGCCAGCACCGCGGTCAGCGCAATCTGCAGGAAGCTCAAGCCCATGATCGAATGGCGCGTGCTGTAATGCGCCACCGCCAGAATGTGAAACGCGAACATCACCGCCGAGCCGAAGCTCAGCACGTCGCCGAGATTCAAGTTTCCGAACCCCGATGGGGGCACGGCGACGAAATAGAGACCGAAGAACGCAACCACCGCGCCTGCCCACGCCCAGCGATTGATGCGCTTGCGCCAGAAAATCGCGAGCAGGATGGGCACGAGGACGGCGCTTGAGCCATTCAGAAATGCGGCTTTCGAAGGCGTCGTGAATTTGAGCGCGATGGTCTGGAAGATGTAGCCCGAGAAGAGAAACACGCCGATGATGGAGCCGGCGACGACCGCCGCGCGATCGAGCTTTCGCACCGTCCGCCAATAAATCGCGCCCATCACCGCCGCAGCCAGAACGAATCGCACGGAGAGAAACGCGAACACCGAAGCATACGCCAGCGCTTGCTGCACGACGACGAACGTCGCGCCCCAGATAAACATGCAGGCGCCAAGGGCCAAATCGGCTTTGAGTCGCTGGCTCATCAAACAGGCACGCTTCAAAATAAACTGACGAAGTTTAGCGGCACTCGCAAGGCGCTGCAACGCAGACCGCCTCTGCGAGGCGGGCCGCAGCACGCGACTTTAGTTGGCTCACCGGTTGTTCCGGGATATTCCTTCGTGTATAAACAATAGCTAATATGACGCGAAGGTTAGCGACTTGCGTTCTTGCGATTGCGCTGCTGGCGATTCCGCTGCCGGCGGATAAGTCGCAGTGGGTGGAAGTGACCAGCCCGAACTTCATCGTGGTCAGCAACGGCGGCCAGGGGACGGCCGAGCGCGTTGCCGTGCAATTCGAACAGATTCGCGCCATCTTCCGCAAAGCGCTGCCCTTCGCCAGCGCGCACGAAAGCCCGGTGATCACCGTCATCGCCGCAAAGGATGAAAAATCCCTGACGGAGCTCCTTCCCGAATACTGGGCCAAGGGCCACGAGCACCTGGGCGGCATATTCTTCTTTCGCATGGACAAGTATTACGTCGCGCTGCGGTCGGACCTGGAAGGTCCCAACGCCTACGAGCCGATCTATCACGAATATTTTCACTCTGTCACGCTTCCCTACATGCCGGGATTGCCGTTGTGGCTGGCCGAAGGGTTCGCGGATTTCTACGGCAATACGGTGATGGTCGGGAAGGATGCGGTTCTCGGCCGCGCCAGCGCTGGATTGCTCAACGAACTGCGTGGCGCGCGGCTGATCCCGCTCGACGTGCTGTTCCAAGTAAACCATACCTCGCCGTATTACAACGAACAGAACAAGACTTCGCTGTTTTACGCCGAGTCCTGGGCGCTGGTTCACTTCTTGATGGCCAGCGACAAAGGCACGCACCGCCCACTCATCACAAATTATTTGACCGCACTCACCAAGGGAGCGGACCCGGTGACCGCCGGGCGACAGGCTTTCGGCGACCTCGGACAATTGCAACAGCAGCTCGCGGACTACATCGGGAACTTGTCTTTCTACGAATTCCCCCTGAAATCAGCGCCGGAAATCAGCGAGAAACATTTTCCTTCCCGGCCGCTTTCCTCAGCGGAGTCCGAAGCGATACGCGGCGACTTTCAAGCCTATCGCGGAAAAGCGGACCTCGCCCGGCCGCTGATCGAGGACGCGGAGAAGGATGATCCGAAGCTGGCGCTGCCGCATGAAAGCCTGGGGATGCTGGCATACTCGTCGGGGCAATATCTCGAAGCGCTGCACGAACTCTCCAAAGCCGTAGAACTCGATTCGCAGAATTTCCGGACGCTCTATTTTCGCAGCTTCCTGGCGTTTCATGCGCATGGGGAGGAGTCGCTGAGCGAACAAGTCGAGGCGGACTTGCGCCGCTCGATATCGCTCAATGCCAATTTTCCTCCGGCGTACGGACTGCTCGCATCTTTTCTGGCGGAGAAGGACGAGAAGCTGGACGAGGCTCTCAGCTTCGCGAAAAAAGCGATTGAGCTCGAACCTGGAACTTTCGCATATCAAATCAGTCTCGGAGAAGTTCTCGTACGTCTGCATCGCGATACCGAGGCGATCGCCGCCGGACTGCGCGCTGACATGCTCGCGCGCGGGCCCGGTGATCATGCGGCCGCGAAAAGTTTCCTGTCCTACGCGCGAAGTGTCGCTGCCTACGATGCCGATCATCCGGAAGCGGCGACGCATGTCCATGCAGAGACGCGGGACAAATCGCCGGCTGCTTCTGATGATGGCGCGGCCACCGACGAGAAGGTTCAGAGCGATCAGAACGAGCCGCGGCCGATGGAGACGGAAACTGCGCCGGCGCCGGCCGCGCAGGATTCCGGCGCGCAGAAAGAAAGCTCTCCGCAGCGCGAGGCGTATTCCGCGAAGGGCAGGATTTCGAAAGTTTCCTGCACGGGGCGCGAGATCGCTCTGGCGCTCGATTTCGGATCGACGCGGCTTGAGCTTCAGAATGGGGATATTGGAAAGATCGAAATTTCGTCGAATGGTCCAGCGAAGCCCAATTTCAATCCTTGTGCAAAGCTGCAGGGGCACCAAGCAAAAGTAAGTTACTTGCCGGCTGAAGACGCGAAGACGGATGGCACGCTTCTTGGTGTTGAGCTTCTTGATTAACCCACTCGCCGGGAATCACTCAGACGGCGCGGCGCTGCTTTTTTGCGACGCATCGTAGACGATTTTGCCGCCGACGATGGTCATTGCTACTTTCGCGTTGATCAAGTCGCGTGGAGTTAGGCGCGTGATGTCTGCTGGGAAGACTACGATGTCGGCGAACATTCCCGGGGCTAGCTTGCCTTTTCGATTTTCTTCGAACTCGGCGTAGGCGGCGCCGGCGGTGTATTCGCGGATGCAGGTTTCGATCGGGAGCTTTTCTTGCGGTCGCCAGCCGCCTGCGGGGCCGCCGCCGGGAAGTTCTCGCGTGGCGCAGGCGTAGAGTCCGCGCAGCGGATTCACGGACTCGACGGGATAGTCGGTGCCGAAGGCGAGATGCGCGCCGGTTTTCTCGAGCGAGTTCCAGGCGTAGCCGCCTTTGATGCGTTCGCTGCCGATGCGCGATTCGGCCCAGCGCTCGTCGTCGAGCAAGTGGCACGGCTGCATCGAAGCGATCACGCCGAGTGCTGCAAATCGCGGGATGTCGCTCAGCGCGAGGATCTGCGCGTGTTCGACGCGATCGCGGCGATCGCGCGCGCCATTCGCTTCGAGTACAGCAGCGAAGGTATCGAGACCGAGGCGATTCGCGCGGTCGCCGATAGCGTGAAACGCAATTTGAAATCCGGCGGCGTCGCGCGCGATGGCCATTTGCTTGAATTGGTCCGGATCGGCACGGAGAATTCCTGAGGTCGAAGCGTCATCGGAATAAGGCGCGAGCATGGCGGCGGTGCGCGACCCGAGCGAGCCATCGAGGAAGCCCTTCAGCGCTCCTGTCTTGATCCACGCGTCTGTTGTTCCAAAAGTGCGGCGGAGTTCTTCGAGCAGAGCCAGCGGTGCATTGAACGGCAGCCATTCGGTGATTCGCAGCGGAAGTTTTCCCTCGCGGTGAAGCGAAATGTAAATCGGAAGGTCGACCGTGGGTGGCGCTGACGGCGCGGGCTTGCCGTCGCGCGAGCGGCCATCGACAAATTCTTCGTAGCGCGTGAAAAGTGGCGCCTCGGAATTGTCCTGGATGGAAGTCACGCCGAACGACGAAGCTTCGGCGAGCGCCAATACGATGGCGCGGCGGCGCTGATCCGGCGTGAACGGCGGGATCAGTTTGTTCACGCGATCCATGGCGGAATCTTCTTCGAGCATTCCGTTGGGCTCGCCGGTGGCCGGGTCGTGCATGAATTTTCCGCCCGGCGGATCGGGCGTCGCGCGAGTGATTGCGGCGATATCGAGGGCGCGGGAATTCACGACCGCGACGTGGCCATCGACGCGCAGGAAGAACATGGGATGTTCGCGCGAGATCACGTCGAGATCGGCGCGCGTCGGGAATTTTTTGTCGGGCCAGAACGTGTGATCCCAGCCGCGGCCGTACATCCACTCGCCCGGCTTGAAATCCTTCAGCCGAGCGCGAATGCGTGCTTGCATTTCGGCGAGCGACTTCGTGCCTTCGAGATTGACGCTGAGTTTCGCGAGGCCCGCGCCCGCCAGATGCACGTGCGCGTCGTTAAAGCCGGGCATAGCGAATCGGCCGTGAAGATCGATGACGCGCGTCTTGGAGTTTCTCAGGCGATTGATTTCGTCGTTCGAACCGGCCGCAATTATTGTTTCCTCGCGAACGGCCAGAGCCTGCACGCGCGGACGATTCGGATCTCCCGTATAAATGTCTCCGTTGGTGATAATCAAGTCGGGATTCGACTTGGATGGCACGGCTTGGGAATGCCTGTTTGTCATAGAAGCCTGACCTACGCTTCGATTCGCTGGCTGAGCGATTCCGCCTGCTAAAAAAAGACACAAAAGCGTGAAATAGAATGGTGTCAGATTGAATCGATTGATTGAGCGCACGCCGAGACGAAAGACGCGGGGTTGGCTCACGATGTGGGTCGGGCAATCAGCAGCGTCGTTAGCAGGATGCGCTTGAGGCCAACGAGACGATCCGTGGAGTCATACCACTCATCGAGGCTGTGTGAGCCGCCGCCGAGACCACCGCCGCCGATCGCGATGGCGGGGATTCCTATCGAGAGCGGAACGTTGGCGTCGGTCGAGGAGCGTTCGCGGCGCGATGGATTGTTGAGATAGGCATCGACGCTGGTGATGGCAGCTAGCAGTTCGGAATTTTCCGCCAGCTTCCCGGAAGGACGCACGCCGAGAGAGCGAAAGCCGGGTTCGAGCGAGCCGGTGCCGCGCTGCGCGGCGGCCATCTCTTCATTGACGCCGGACTGGATCGCCTCGTGCAACGCTGCTTCGAGGCGCGTGAGTTGCGTGTCGTCTTCCGAGCGCAGATCCACTTTCACGGCGGCGCGATTCGGAATTGAATTCACCGACGTGCCGCCATCGATGACGCCGAAGTTGAAGGATGTGCGCGGCATATCGGGGACCGAAATCCCGGAAAATTTCACGATGCCACGAGAGAGTGCGGTGATCGGATTCGGCGCCCCGAAGTCGGACCAACTGTGGCCGCCGGGTCCGGTGACGAAGGCTTCGATGCGGCGGGAGGCGAGGCCTTGCGTGGTGATGTAATCGGTGGCAGCGCCATCGACGGCGATGACGGCGCGAAGGCGCGAGCGGTAGGTTTCGACCAGCGCGCGAATGCCGCGCAGATTCCCTTCCCCTTCTTCGCCAACGTCGCCGACGAAGACGATGGTCATGCCGGTGCGGATGTGGCCTTCTTCGAGAGCGCGGGAAATGGCGACGAGCGCGGCGAGGCCGGCGCCGTTGTCGGCGATGCCGGGAGCTTCGAGGCGTGCGCCATTGCGCTTGACGCGCACGTCGGTGCCTGCGGGGAACACGGTATCGAGATGCGCGGCGAGAAGAATAACGTCGTCGTGATTCGTGCCGGGGCGCTCGCCGATTACGTTGCCGAGTCCGTCGACGTGCGTCTTCAAGCCGCTAGCGTCGAAGAGTTTGCGGAGCGCTACGCCGCGCTCGGTCTCAGAGAATTCCGGCGCGGGAATTTCGTTCAGATGAATCTGCTGCTCGGTGATCCAGGCCAGATTGTGGGCGAGCCAATCCGCGGCGCGCGTGACACCCGGTTCGCGCGCGAGGGCCTGGACGTTGATGTCCGCGGCTCGCAGGGAGATGGTGGCCATGGCCAAGAGAATACCGGAAGCGAGGGAAAGTTTCATCGCCGGATTGCGCTGCAGCCTCCTGCGCACTAGCGGCGAGGCGTCGCGGACTGCGACTGGGGCGAAGGCTCGACGAGCGCGAGAATTTCCTCTTCGGTGAGAATGCGCTGGGCCTGCTTGGCGGCGAAGAAAATGCGGTCCACGCGATCATCGGTGGCGGCGATGCCGCGCTTCTCGAGCCAGTAGATCACGTTGGAGCGGCCGCTGAGCGGGCCGATCTCGATAATTTGCTCGAGGCCGAAGAGATGCGAGGGCACGCCGCTGTAGATTGCGTTGGCGAGGTCGTGATCGTTCTTTTTGTAGGCTTTGACGATGGCGGCGGCGTGAACGCCGGTGGCGGTGCGGAAGGCATCGCGGCCGATGACTGGATAATTATGCGGGATGGGCATGTGCGTGGCGTTCGAAACGGCTTGCGAGTATTCCATGAGCCGCGAAAGATCTTGATCGATCAGGCCCATCAGCCGCAGATTCACTAGCATCAATTCCATGGGCGTGTTGCCGACGCGTTCGCCGAGGGCGAGGGCCGCGCAGTGGACTTGATCGGCGCCTGCGGCGATGGCGGCTAGCGAATTCCCGACGGAGAGGCCGCGATCGTTGTGGCCGTGCCAATCGACGCGAATCTTTTCGCCCGAGGGTTTCACTACATTTTCGATGAAGAAGCTTACGAGATTGTGGGCGCCGCGCGGCGTGGCGTGGCCGACCGTGTCGCAGAGAACTGCAGCGCGGGCGCCGCAGCGAATCGCCGTTTCGTACAACGCTTTCACGGTTTCGGGATCGGTGCGAACGGTGTCTTCGGTGACGTACATGACCGGCAAGCCTTCGGAGACTGCGAAGGTGACGGCTTCTTCGGTGATGCGCTTGAGATGATCGACGGTCCAATCTTCGACCATGCGGCGGATGGGGCTTGAGCCGAGGAAGGTTGCGGCTTCGAGTTTCAGGCCTACTTTTTGGGAAATTTCGATGATGGGGCGAATGTCGTTCTTGTGCGTGCGCGCGGCGCAGTTGGGACGAATTTTCATGCGCGCGGTGACGAGTTCGCGGGCCAGGGCTTCAGTGTCGGCGTAGGCGCGGGGTCCGGCGCCGGGCAGGCCGATGTTGACGGTGTCGATGGCCAGCGCTTCCATCAGATGAAGAATCTCGATTTTTTGCTCGATGGTGGGATCTTGAACGGAGGGATTTTGCAGGCCGTCGCGGAGAGTTTCATCGTTCAGCGCGACGCGGCGGCCCGGCGGGATTTCGGCGTCCTTCGCGGTGTTCCAGTCGTAGATGAGTTCTTTGCGGTTCAACTTGTTCGAGCGCCCTAATACCTCAACGTGTAGCTATGCGGGCCGGATGAAAGATCGGGTTTGTAGAGCGTTTTGCAGAATTCGCAGCGATAGATTTCCGCTTTCGGTCCGATCAGTTTTTCGATTTCTTTGGGGTAGTCGTACCAGCGCTTGAGATGGCCGCAGCAGAGTTTGCCTTTGGCGTCTTTTTCGTCGCAGGCGCGCTGGGTGCGCTTTTTCATTTTGATTTTGGGGGCGGAGGGAGTTGCTTCTTCGGGGGCGGCTGCAGTTGCGGCGGCCGGGGGCGTTGCAGGAGGCGCGGCCGCGGGCGGGGTTGTTGGTGCGGCTTCGTTCGGGGCGTTCGCGTCGGGCATTGGTTCGTGTCCTTTTTCGAAAGTCGTTAGGCGAAATCCAGCGCAAAACCCACGGCCACACCGGGGGCGTGTAAACCCGCCCCCCTACGCTACGGCCTCGTCATCCGATTACGACAGTTCTAAATCCGGTGCCTGCGAAAGACTGTGCCTAATGCGCCGCGCGGGTTGGCTAGAGCGGCCATGCGGCGCGACCAGCGCGGGGCGAAAAGATAATCTACGAAACTGTCGGCCGCCGCGGCTAGATTCTCATTGTAGCCGAACCACCAGGATTTGGGTGTGCGCGGCAGGCGGTCCACATCCACATATTTTACTTGAACCATTTCTAGCAGGCCAAAACGGGAGTGCGAGCGTCCCCAGCCGCTCGAGCCGCTGCCGCCGTGCGGGGCTTCGCAGATGCCGTAGTAGCTGGCGACATCGTTGATCATGACCGAGCCGCCGCGAATGCGTTGGGCGATTTCCTGGCCTTTGGCGGCGTTGCTTGTCCAGACGCTCGCGCTGAGCGCGAATTCGGAATCGTTGGCTAGGGCTACGGCTTCATCGGCGGATTTTACCGGGCGAATGGCGATTACCGGGCCGAACGTTTCTTCGCGCATGAGTTGCATGGAGTGGTCCACGTTAGTGACGACTGTGGGCTCGAGGAAACTCGGGCCTAGATCGCTGCGGCGGTTGCCGCCGGTGAGGACTTGCGCGCCTCGGGACGTGGCGTCGCGCAATTGCTGTTCGACTTTTTCGAGTTGCGTGACGCGGATCATCGGGCCGATTTCGGCGTCTTTGTCGGACGGAGGGCCGAGGCGCAGCTTGCGGGTTTTCTCGAGGCACTTTTCGAGGAAGGGTTGCACGATGGCCTGCTCGACGTAGATGCGCTCGACGGAGATGCAGGTTTGGCCGCAATTCATGAAGCCGCCCCAGACGGCGGCGCTGGAAGCGATTTCGAGATCGGCGTCGGCGAGGACGAGCATGGCGTCCTTGCCGCCTAGCTCTAGCGACGAGGGAATTAAGCGGCGGGCGCAGGCTTCGGCGATTCTTTTTCCTGTGGCGACGCTGCCGGTGAAAAACACTTTGTCGGGATTCGATTCGACGAGAGCGGCGCCTACTGCGCCTCCGCCTTGCAGGACTTGAACTACGCCAGTGGGAATTCCTGCGGCGGCGATGATTTTGGCGATGACTTCGCCTACGTGCGGCGTTAGCTCAGAAGGCTTCAGGAGAACGGCATTGGCCGCTACTAGCGCGGGAAGAATCTGGGCCATGGGAATTGAGAATGGGTAATTCCACGGCGAGATGATGGCGAGGACACCGAATGGCTGGAAGTAGAGCGAGCCGGATTTTGCTTTCACGCCGATATTGTGGTGCGGTACGGGTTCGGGGCGCAGCCATTCGGGGGCTTGGCGGGCGAGGAAATCGGCGCTGTCGAGCGCGAGCATAAGTTCGGCGAAGACGGCTTCGACGTGAGGCTTGCCGGTTTCGAGCGAGATGGCGTTGGTGACTTCGTCGCGGCGGCCGTAGATCGCGTCGCGGATTTTTCTCAGATAGCTGCAGCGCTCGCGGAGGGATTTCGCGGCCCAGGATTTTTGGGCTTCGCGGGCTTGCGCCATGAGGCGCGGCACTGCTTCGGGCGAAGTGGCTGGAATTTGCGAGACGACGCGGCCCGAGGCGGCGTCGATCGAGGCGACGAAGCCGGGGCTGCTGGACCCTGCAGCCGAATCCGGGGCGATAGTCGAAGTTTGAGTTTGAGCGGACATTGTTGACTTGATTCTAACCGATTTTCGCCTCGGACTTGCGGGGCACGTGCGCTAGCGATGCGGTCGGGTCCGGATACTCGAGCGAGACGAGGTAGAGGCCGTCGGGAGGGACGGTTACGCCGGAGCGCGCGCGATCTTTGGCTTCGAAGATTGCGGCGATATCCGCGGGGGCTAGTTTTCCCTTCCCTACTTCGAGAAGCGTGCCGAGGATTTTGCGGACCATGTAACGCAGGAAAGATCTTCCATGGACGATGTATTCGAGTTCCTGGGCTGCTTCTTCGGGCGCGTCGCTGCGGGAATATCCTTGATAGTTTGCTGCGGCAGTCGCGCCGTTCGGCGAAGCGCCGAATGGGGCGTAGGGATGGCTGACGATTTCTGAGCGATAGATTTCGCGGAGCATGTCGCGATCTTTGTCGTCGTCTTCGGAGCCGGTGGAGGCGGCGAAGGAGGTGAAATCGTGCGTGCCTTCGAAGAGGCGGGCGGCTTCTTTCATAGCGTTCTCATCGAGCGGCCAGGGATAGTGCAGGGCGCGGCCGTGCTCGAAGGGCGGGAGGACTCGGGCGCGAAAGATTCGATAGCGATAGGTTTTCGCTAGCGATTGCCAGCGGGAGTGAAAGTCCGGGCCTACTTCCTCGGCGGCCATGACTCGGATTTGCGGCGGGAGCAAGGCGTTGAGGGCACGACGAAAATCTTCGGCGGTTAGCGTGGAGTGGGTTTTGAAGTGCGCTACCTGGCCGAGGGCGTGAACGCCTGCGTCGGTGCGGCTGGCGCCGAAGACTAGGATTTTTTCCTGGGTGATTTGTTGGGCGGCATCGGCTAGCAGGCCCTGGATTGTGGGGAGGCCGGGTTGGATTTGCCAGCCGTGGAATTGGGAGCCGTCGTAGGCGATGGTGAGTTTGATGTTGCGCATGGGGGTTGGGCGATTATGACATGTTCACGCGGCGGGGAGGGACGCTTTGAATCTGCCGGGGCGGAGGTGTGCCGTGCGCTTTTGAGTCCGCGGTCGAGTGCGGTCTTTGCTTACTATTGTGTTCGTAAGATGCCGGCGGGACGCCAGCGGTACGACGGCTAGGAAGTGGCGCGGAAGTGGCGGCTGCCTGGGCGGGTGGCGCTGTTGCCAGAGCGGCATTGGGGGCAATCATCTGGCTCGTAGCTTGGGACGGCCAGGTCGAGTAGGGCGCGGGCTGGGATATTGAGTTCGAGGCGGCCGGAGCTGCGATCGATTATGGCGCCGGCGGCTATGGCCAGGCCGCCGCATTGTTCGACTACGCCGACGGTTTCGCGCGTGGAGCCGCCGGTGGTCCAGACATCTTCGACGACCAGGACGCGCTCGCCGGGGTTGATCTCGAAGCCGCGGCGCAAGGCCATTTGGCCGGAGCGATCGCGCTCGACGAAAATGGCGCGGACGCCGAGGGCGCGGGCGACTTCGTGGCCGATGATTACGCCGCCCAACGCGGGCGAAACGACGCAGGCAGGCTTGAGATCGGTGAATTCCTGGGCTAGGGCGCGGCCGAGTTGCTCGGCATAGCGCGGATGCTGAAGGACCAGGGCGCACTGAATGTACGTGGCGCTGTGCAGGCCGCTTGAGAGTTCGAAGTGGCCCTGGCGGACTGCGCCGACATCTTCGAGCAGCTTGAGAAGTTCTTCGCGCTTCATGGTGCGTCCCGTTTTTGAGATGCGAAAGCCCGGCCGTTTGACAGAGTTTCCTCAAAGGCCAAACAGCGCGAGACTCAGACAAAACTAACCTCAGCGGCTAAAGAGGTTGCGGAAAAAATCGGTTCTGCGGGCGATTCCGTCCTCAGAGTTCTTGTTTTTCGATCTGCGCGGGCGCCCTTTTTGTTCTTCCGCCCCCTGTTTCGGTGCTTTTGTTCTCCTGCAACGACACCACTTCCTCGGCCTACACTGCCGGAATCAGCTTGGCCATGCGTATCAGGTTGCCGGCCGTGGCCACCAACCGAAATAGCCAGTCCACCTTTTTCTTCCCGCGCACTTTCACTTGCCGCACAATGCTGTCCAGCTTGGCCCACCCAAACACTTTCTCCACCAACTTGCGTTTGCGTTGACTGATGGCCATGCCCGCGTTCTGCCGCTCCTTCTTGGTCAACCAATTCGGCCAATGGGCATTGGCCTCGTACTCGGCCACGTGAGGAATCACTTTGCGCCGTCGCAGCGCGGCGATGAACTTTTTCTCTTGATACAACTTATCGGCTCCCAGAGTGATGGCCGGCAGGCGTTTCTTCTTTACCTCGCCGGGGGTTCGGCCACGTTGCTGCAACATCGCCAGCGCCGCTTCCCGCTCCGCCTTGGTGCTCGACTGCGTCGCGCAGGCCGCCACCACCAGTCCGTTGCGGTTCTCGATCATCACGTGCCCCAAATAGCTCGGCCGCGATTCCGCACCGGCGCTTTTCTTGAATAGTCGCGCCTCCGGATCGCTCCTCGATTCGTGCGTGTCGCGCAACAACTTCTTCCCGCCCGCGCCACTCCCTTTCTCCGGCGGCTTCTCCTTGGGCACGAAACTCTTGCGGCTGGCCCACGCCTGGATCATCGTCCCGTCCACGGTGAAGTGTTCTTCGCTCAGCAGGTTCTTTTCCTGGGCTTGCCGCAGCACGGCCTCCAGCAGCCGCTGCGACACCTCGCCCTCCATCAGCCGCTGGCGATTTTTTGTGAACACCGTCACGTCCCACACTTCATCGCTGGCACTCAAGCCCACAAACCAGCGGTACAGCAGGTTGTAATCCAGCTGTTCCATCAATTGCGTCTCGCTGCGCAGCGAGTACAGCGCCTGCAACAGCAGCGCGCGCAGCAGCCGCTCGGGCGGTATCGACGGCCGCCCGCGTCGCGCGTACAGCGCTGCGAAGTGCGCCCCCATGTCTTTCAACCCGACGTCCACCATCTGCCGAATCCGTCGCAGCGGATGATCCCGGGGAATCCGCTGTTCCAATGGAATGTAACTAAAAACTTCACCTTGTTCTTCGTCGTGTCCGCGCATACCGCTTACATAGCAGAACTGCACAACAAATGCTGCACTCATTTCCCACGCAAACTCGATTTTTTCCGCGGCCTGTAAAGCCGTTCTGATGTCGCGAGGTTTGCGGCATGACCAAAGTCATGCCCTGACAAGGCACGCCGGTTGATACCGTGATTTCAACGTCGCGCCCAGACGCCGAACTACGTGAGCGGCGCGAGGCGAATAGGCTAGGACGGTAAACCTGCGTTGTCAATCACTCGCTGGCGATGCTAGACTCACGCTTCGGTCTGTTCGCTTGCGAACCGCCGGTGTCCGATAGTGGACACACGAACGGCCGGCTTCCCGCTTATCCGACACATTTCAAAAGGGCATACGTGGCTTTCAGCGTGCAGCCGGAATGGTTTGTGAAACAAAGGGAGAGGTCTGGACGTTTCAGTAGTTTGATAAGAAAGTTGGATGCGGGGCAGATGCACATTGCAGCAGGCGAGGATACCCCACACGGGAGCGGGCGCAGCAAGCGGCGCCCCTACGAAACCTTTAGAACGAGGCAGAGCGCATACGATTTCGTGAGAGGAAGAGGAAAAATGACTGGACGGCTACTACGAACGGGTTTGGCGCTGATGGTCAGCGCGTCACTGCTGACGGCGCCGGGATTTGCAGCGGCTCAATCGCAATCACAGCCGCCCCCGCAGCAGCAGAACCAGGATCAGACGCAGGGCCAGTCCCAAGGGCAGCAGCCGGCGCAGTATCAGCCGCCGGTGGCGCCGAGCGCGGATCAGACACCGGCGCAGTTGCCACCCGCAGCTTCGAGCGCGGAGACGGACGCGGCACGAAATCTGAAAGTGACGTTTGGGCACGACTATTCGAACGGCCCGCACGTGTTTCCGGACATCACCGCGGCCTACCGGCAGATCAAGATCGATCCGCTGGTGTTGACGAACTCGCCGCGCATCCAGCAACTGATCCAGAACGGCAAATTGATGCTGAGCTTAGAAGATGCGATCACGCTGGCCATCGAGAACAACCTGGGAATCAACATCGCGCGATATACGCCATGGGAGGCGGAAACGGATGTGCTGCGGGCGAAGTCGGGACAGCAGACGTTTGGGTTGCCGGCGATCGGAGCGTCCCCCGACTTTGCGAACATTCCATTTATCTCGTTCGATCCATCGCTTACGGGGAGCTTCAATATCGCCGACGCTTCGATCCCGGTGAACAATCCGTTCATTTCCGGAACGGGCACATCGGGCTTGCTGGCCCTGAAGGCGCACTCGGCGCAGGCCAACCTGACCTATAGCGAGGGGTTCCACACCGGCACGCAGTTCAGCGTGGCCTGGAATAACACGCGATCGAGCAGCACCTCGCCCGAGAACGCGTTCAATCCCGCGGTCGCGTCGAACATCACGATTACCGTGCAGCAGCAACTTCTGAACGGATTCGGAACTTTGCCAAACACGCGCTTCATCGCCGAGGCCAAGAACGAGCGGCAGGCGGCGGACGACTTTTTCGCGCAGCAGGTGATCACCACGATCACCGCGGTCGAAACAGCTTACTGGGAGTACGTGTTCGCGCGGGAAAACGTGAAAGTGGAAGAGGCGGCGCTGGGGACTTCCACAAAGCTTTACAACGACAACAAGCGACAGCTCGAAATCGGCACGATGGCGCCGCTGGATGTGTTGACGGCGGAGTCCGAAGTGGCGACGGATCGCCAGAATTTGATATTGGCGCAGACGACCCAACTGCAACAGCAGACCGTGCTGCTGAACGACATCACGAAGCAGTTGATGGATCCGGCGCTGCTAAACGTGGAGATTATTCCGACGACGACACTGTCGACGCCAGGCGACGTGGCCATTGCGGCGCTGCCCGATGCGGTGAGAGAGGCATTGACGAACCGCCCGGACGTAAAGCAGGCCGAGGCGCTGTTGAAGAATTCCGGGATTCAAGTAAAGACTACGCGCGATGCGCTGCTGCCGGTGCTGACGCTATTCGGGCAGTATGAGAGCCAGGGATTAGGCGGCAACCGAACAACGACGACCGAGACGCCGACTGCTTTTGCGGCGGACTTAGAAGCGCCGGTGGTGAACTCAGCCGGCACGCAGGAGATGATCGGCGGTGACCCCGTGTTTCTGGGGACGCCTTCGGCGTTCAACGCGGTCTCGACGACAACAGCGGGCGGCTTGAGCGATGCGATGTCGAGCGTGATTCACAACAACTTCCCGACTTACGCGGTGGGGTTGAATTTGACGCTGCCGATTCGGAATCGCGCGGCGCAGGCGGATAGCGCGCGGGCTCTCTTGCTGGAGCGATCCGCGCAGGCTTCGTATCTGCAATTGCAGAATACGGTGGCGGTGAATGTGCGGAATGCGCAAATTGCGCTGGTGCAGGATCGCGCGCAGGTGGATGCGGCGATCAAGGCCGGCGAACTTGCGAAGCAGACGCTCGAAGCCGAGCAGAAGAAGTATCAGCTTGGGGCTTCGACGAGCTACAACGTAATCTTGCGATCGCGCGACTTGACGACGGCGCAGGGGAACGAATTGCGGGCGCGGATTAATTTGGTGGAGGCATTCATCAATTACGACCAGTCGCTGGGGCGGACGCTGACTACGAATCGGATTACCGTTGCGGATGCGCAGCACGGGAATATTTTCCATACGCCGAATATTCCTGGGGCGTTTGCGAATGTGCGGCTGTTTGCGCCCGGGAATTACACGTACCAGGGGAATTAATTCGATTTGCGCTCGACGCGGGCTGGAGCCGAGCGCACGATGGGCGCAAGATGCTGGCCTAAAAGGCCAGCGCTACATTTTCGGAATCTTCTCGCAGCATCCTGCTGATTCACCTAAAATGATGGTTGCGATGCGCGGTGGGCTTTCGGCCGCCGACTCGCTCAGCGGCTAAGGCTGGGTGTGAGGCAAGTCTCTTGCGGCACGACTGAACTTGTGCCCTGACACGGCGGTGTGATTTATTGCGCGGCGATTGAGGAGCGTTGAGCATGCCTGCTGATCCGAAGAACCCATCGTCGACTTCTACGATTAATGGCACTGAGGCGCTTGCTTCGCGGCGTAAGCCTGGGGCAGAGGAGAAAGCTTGGGGGGAAAAGACGCTGGGGCCGACGCTTGAGAAATCGCCGGAGAGATCGGCGAAATTCACAACCGTTTCGAGCTATCCGATTCGGCGATTGTATACGCCGGCTGATCTTGCAGATTGGAGTGAGGACCGGGATCTGGGATTGCCTGGCGAGCCGCCTTACGCGCGGGGGATTCACGCGACGATGTATCGCGGGCGGCTTTGGACGATGCGGCAGTTCGCGGGATTCGGTACGGCCGCGGATACTAATCAGCGATTCCGTTATTTGCTGGCGCAGGGGCAAACGGGGCTTTCGGTGGCTTTCGATTTGCCGACCTTGATGGGTTACGATTCGGATCATGCGCTTTCCGAGGGCGAAGTCGGGAAATGCGGCGTGGCGATCAGTTCGCTGGCGGATATGGAAGTGCTTTTCGACCAGATTCCGATTGCGGATGTGAGCACTTCGATGACGATCAATTCGCCCGCGGCGGTGATTTGGGCGATGTATTTGGCGGTGGCGGAGAAGCAGGGCGCGGATTGGAAGAAAGTTGCGGGGACGCTGCAGAACGACATCCTGAAGGAATACATCGCGCAGAAGGAATATATCTATCCGCCTGAACCTTCGATGCGCTTGGTGATCGATACGATTGAATTCGGGGCGAAGTATACGCCGAAATTCAACGTGATTTCGATCAGCGGATATCACATTCGCGAGGCGGGCTCGACGGCGATACAGGAATTGGCGTTTACTTTGCGCGATGGGATTGAGTATGTGGATTGGGCGCTCCGGCGCGGGATGGACGTGGATGAATTCGCGCCGCGGCTGTCGTTCTTCTTCAATGCGCATAGCGATTTTTTCGAGGAGATTGCGAAGTACCGGGCGGCGCGGCGAATTTGGCACAAGACGATGGCCGAGCGCTATGGGGCGAAGAATGCGCGCTCGTGGGCGCTGCGCTTTCATACGCAAACGGCCGGTTGCTCGCTTACCGCGCAGCAGCCTTACAACAACGTGGTGCGGACGGCGCTGCAGGCGCTGGCGGCTGTTTTGGGCGGAACGCAGTCCTTGCATACGAATTCGCTGGATGAGGCTTGGGCGCTGCCTACGGAGTTTGCGGCTACTGTGGCGCTGCGAACGCAGCAGATTATTGCGCACGAGAGCGGCGTTACGAATACCGTGGATCCGCTGGGCGGATCTTATTTTGTTGAGACGTTGACGAATGAAGTGGAAGCCGGTGCGTGGGATTACATTCGAAAGATTGACGCGCTGGGTGGAATGGTGGCGGCGATTGAGCGCGGATATCCGCAGCGAGAGATTGCTGAGGCGGCTTATCAGTATCAGATGGAAGTGGATCGCAAGGAGAAGATTGTTGTCGGCGTGAATGATTACGTGACGGAAGAGAAGCCGATTGATATTTTGCAAATTGACGAGACGGTGGCGCACCGGCAGGCGAAGCGATTGAGCAAGTTGCGTGCGGAGCGATCGGGTGACGAGGTGGGGCGGCGGCTGGCGGCTTTGCGCAAGGCGTCGAAGGGTAATGAGAATCTTATGCCGTACATATATGATGCGGTGAAGGCTTACGCGACTCTGGGCGAGATTTGCGACGCGATGAAGGATGCGTTCGGGATTTATGACGAAGTAGCGATAACGTAGCTGGGTTCCTCTGCGCTCTCTGCGTCTCTGCGGTGAGTCTTGAACGATCAGCAGCTCACTCACGAAATTATTGGTGCAGCGATTGAAGTGCATCGTACCCTCGGTCCGGGATTACTCGAATCGGCGTACGAAGAGTGTTTCGCGAGCGAACTATCGACGCGCCAAATTCCGTTCGAACGCCAAAAACCGCTCCCATTGGTGTACAAGGATGTGAAACTGGAGTGCGGATACCGCGTCGACTTACTTGTGGATCGGCGAGTCGTTGTCGAGTTGAAAGCCATCGATGCCCTCGCTCCAATTCACGACGCGGTCGTGCTAACTTATCTCAGGCTCTCCGGATGCCGCATCGGGCTGTTGATTAATTTTAATGCGGCGGTGCTAACGCACGGCATCCGGCGATTCGTTTGGCAATACGAAGAAAGAGATGCACCGCAGAGACGCTGAGAGCGCAGAGAGGCGCTGAGAAAGAGAGAGATGGCTGAAAAACGAATTCGCGTTTTGATTGCTAAGCCTGGGTTGGATGGACACGACCGGGGAGCGAAGATTATTGCGCGGGCGCTGCGCGATGCTGGCATGGAAGTGATTTATACCGGGTTGCGGCAGACGCCGGAGATGATTGCGTCGGCGGCGGCGCAGGAAGATGTGGACGTGATCGGGCTTTCGATACTTTCGGGGGCGCACAATACGATCGGGCCGCGTCTGATGGATTTGCTGCGCGAAAAGGGGATGGGTGACGCTACCGTTGTAATTGGCGGGATTATTCCTGAGGCGGATATTCCCGGGTTGAAGCAGGCTGGGATTGCGGAGATTTTTCTTCCTGGGACACCGACGCAGGCGATTGTGGATTTCATCCGGCAGCGGGTTGCGGCTGCTTCTTCGAAGGCTTGATTTCGCTGTGAACTCTGTGCTTCGCGCCGTCCGGCACGAAGATCTTCTCTTGATTACGCTGGAGCATCCGAGCGGATTGCCGCGGCTTGAGCGCGACGTGTTGCGCGAGCTTGGGCGGCAGACCGAGCGGCTCGCCGGGTCTCGCGAATTTGTGGGCGCGGTGATCACCGGCAGTGCGCGGGCTTTCCGTGCTGGGGCGGAGCTTGGCGACATCACTTCCCTGCTGGGCGGGGAGGCGCTGGAATTTGCGCGCGAGGGGCAGAGCGTGATGGAGCGGATTGAGAGTTCGGCTAAGCCGGTGATTGCTGCGGTGCGCGGTTACTGCATGGGCGGAGGGTTTGATTTGGCGTTGGCTTGCCACGGGCGCGTCGCGGGCGGCGATGCTGTGTTTGCTCATCGTGGGGCGGCGTTGGGATTGGTTACCGGGTGGGGCGGTACGCAGCGGTTGGCGCGGATGATTGGCGGAGCGCGTACGACTGAAATCCTTGTGACTGGAAAGGCGGTCGATGCGGACGAGGCTTTGGCGATTGGGCTCGTTCGGGCGATTGTGGGTGCTGATGAGGTTTTGCCGCGTGCGATGGAGCTTGCGCGCGGGTACGCCTTGAAGATGGCGCGTGAAATCCAAAGATTACGGTCTCGGGTCTGACGAGCGCACGTTGGAGCACGAAAAGACGAACTTCAGCGGCTAAAGCCGGGTTGATTTTGCAGCGGTTGCGGCACGACTGAAGAGTTTGTGTCGCAACTCAGCGTTTTGAAATTGTAAAACGCGGTGAGATGGTGCAAAAAGAGGGCGGAGGTGAGCCTCGATGCCCTTTCAAGATTACAGTCCGGAGCAAGCAGCGCTGCTGCCCGCGCATGTGCGGGACGTGCTGAGTGAGAAGCATCTGGTATTTCTGATCAGCGCGATGGTCGAGAGGCAGGATCTGCGGGAATGGGAGTCGGTTTACAGCGACGAGGGACAGCGTCCCTACCATCCGGCGATGCTGCTGAAGGTGCTGCTCTATGGATTTGCCTTGGGAGTGCGCTCGTCGCGCAAGCTGGAACAGCGCAGCAAGGAAGACTTGGGATTTCGCTATTTGGCCGGGGGAGCGGAGCCGGATCACAAGACCCTCTGCGAGTTCCTGCGGCGGCACGGGCGGCGAGTGAATGATCTGTTCACGGCGGTGTTGGAGCAACTGCAGGCGGCGGGGCTGGGGAAATTGGGAGTGGTGGCGACGGATTCGACGCGGGTGAAAGCGAACGCCTCGCGGGATCGCGTGCTCAGCGCAGCGGGGCTACGGGCGGAGCGGGCGCGCAAGCGGCGGCAGGTACGCCAGTGGGAACGGGCCTTGGCGGCGATGGAGGGCGACGAAAATCCGGGCGGCGTGGTGGTGGAGATGGAGCGCGTGCAACAGCGGCTGGCGGAAATTCCCGGGGAGTTGCAGAAGTTGCGCAAGAGCGGGCAGAAGAAGATATCGCGCACCGATGCGGACAGCCGCTTTCTGCACAGCCGCGATGGGTTCGTGCTGGGTTACACGGCCGAGGCCATGGTGAGTGAAGACGGGCTGATTGTGGCCGCGCGGGTGACGCAGGCGGCGCATGATTACGCCAGTCTGGTGCCGCTGGTAGAGGAAGCCGAGCAACGCTGCGGGCGGCGTCCACAGAAAGTGCTGGCCGACGCAGGATTTTATTCCAACGAGAATGTGGAAACGATGGAAGCGCGAGGAGTGGAGTTGTACGTTCCGGACTCGGTGTTGGCACGGGAGATGAAACAAGGCCGGCGGGTAGCAGGAGCGGCGCGCATCTGTCATGCGGGACTGAAACGCGTGCGGCGGCGGTTGCGCTCCCCGGCCGGGCGGCGGCTCTACGAACGGCGCAAAGGGATGATCGAGCCGGTCTTCGGAACACTGAAAGAACATCGCGGGATGCGCAGATTTTATCGTCGCGGGCTTCCGGGAGTGAACGTGGAGTTCTTGTTGATGGCTCTGGCCTACAACTTGACCCGGCTGCACGCTTTGCAACGCAGCTAAGCACGCCGGATCGGGCGGTGCAGCGAAACCGAAACGCTCAAAGCACAGAGGCTCTCGATTCTCGGCATCGAGATCCAGTTGCGACACAAACTCTGAAGTCGTGCCCTGACAAAACTCGTCTGTTCTCACACAAAGCCCATTCATCCGATCGGCAGAGCTCAGTCCCACTTCCGCATGAATTTTGAGCGCGTGTAGGCTACGCGGAAGCCTTGGCGCTCGATATTGCGATGCGAAGCGGAATTTAGCTGCGCGATGCTCATGGCGATGTTGCAGCCGGCAGCGGCGGCATCGGCCAGGCGGGTTTCCAGCAGCGCTGTTTGGATGCCGCGGCGGCGGAAATCGGGCAGCGTGCTGGCGCCGAAGCAGCCGGCGATGTTGTTGTGCGTGCAGAGGGCTGCGCCGCCGGCGATTTTGCCGTCGGCGTAGGCGAGATAGGCTCGATCCGACGGGCGCTGCGAAAACATCTCCATGATTTCGATTAGCTCCTCGGTGACGGGAAAGTGCTCGGCGAAACCGCGCGAGACGGTTTCGGCCCAGAGACGTGCTTCTGCTGGTGTGGTGCGGCGGATTTCGATGCCGGGGGGAAGAGTGGCGGGCTTCGCGTTCGCGTCGATCGGGCGATAGAGGACATCGGAAAGCTCGATGACGCGGTAGCCGCGATGGCCGAGTTGCTCGTAGAGAGAACTGTCGGCCATCGGGCAGACTTCGATGTTTACCTCGGAGCCGCGGGTGCGATAGAAGTTCTCGAGTTCGTCCATCTCCCTGTCGCTTACCGGGCCGTGCAGCGCGAGGGCTACAGCTTGGGTTACCGGAGAGCCGATGCCGGTGAATGTGGCCATTCCTCTCATGATGTCGATGCTTACGGCGCCGCTTTCGGGCTTTTTGCGCGCGAGAAACAGCGCACATTCCCTGGCGGCTTGCGCTTCCGCGGCTTCCAGGCGGCGCACTAATTCCAGATCTACAAATTGCATTTGAAATTCCTCCTCGAGGGCTTTGCTGCGACGCCGGACCGTGTGTCAATCATCTGAGAGCGTGAATGGCGACGAAGTCTTGAGAGGAAGTAGTTCTGCCGAAATCGCGGGCGGCTCGGCTACTTGGCGGCTGGCGCGGAGGCAGACCTTTCCCCGTGTGAAATAATGCTGCGCATAGGCGCCTCCAGCGAGAGAGTTGCGGCTCAGAATCAACCGCGCTGGCAGAAAGTATATGTGGATGGTTGGCCAATTCCAAGAGCAGAAGCAGGTAAAGCGAAGAACAGAAACCGATTACCGCAGAGACGCTGAGGGCGCAGAGGGGGAGGAGCTCCTCGGGAGGTTGACCCTCGTTGCCGGGAACAGGCGTACAATGTGGGTAGCCATGGATCTGATCAGCAGGCACGAGCCGCGTTCGGCTCGGGATCGCGCGCGCGACGATGGGCTGGGCCCGGACACCGTGAAGCCGTTTGGTCCGTATGGGGCGGGCTTTTTCACTGCGCATCCCATCGGACTCATTGTCGCTGTCGCGCTCGTGTTCGTGGCGTGGAGGTTGCCGGAGGCGCGCTGGTTTACGATTTATTCGCTGCCGTTCGGTGCGATCGTTGGATTCGTGCTGTGGATGCGGCACCGTGGGAAGGGATTTCCTTCCCCACCTTCGTTGGCGCCAAAATCTAAGTAGATCATCCTCGAAATCTGGCGCGCACCGTGACGTCCGCTCGCGTGCTTGTCGTAAATTACGTATACTCTCCCGTGGTTGCTGCAATTGATTCCCTGCTTGGAGTGAGCTTAGACCTTGTCGAGTCCTGTCCTGCATAGCGCCATCAACGCGAAGAGTGCTGAATTTGAGAAGAATTTTCGCGGCATGGTGGACCGGCTTACCGAAATCAAAAACGAAGAGGAAAAGATTCGCGCGGGCGGCGGCGCGAAAGCGATTGACGCGCAGCACAAGAAGGGGCGGCTGACGGCGCGCGAAAGGATCGCGAAGCTGGTCGATCCGCCAGGGCATTTTTTTGAGCTGGGGCTGTACGCGGCTTACGAGATGTATGAGGAGTGGGGCGGGGCGCCTTCGGCTGGAACCGTCACCGGGATTGGACGCGTGGCCGGGCGGCAGATGATGATCATCGCGAATGACGCGACGGTAAAGGCCGGCGCGTTTTTCCCGATGACGGCGAAGAAGGTGATTCGCGCGCAGAATATCGCGATTGAGAATCACATTCCCACGATTTATCTGGTCGATTCCGCAGGCGTGTTTCTGCCCTTGCAGGAGGATGTGTTTCCCGATACGGACGATTTCGGGCGCGTCTTTCGGAATAACGCGGTGATGAGCGCGATGGGAATTCCGCAGATCACCGCAATCATGGGAATGTGCGTGGCGGGCGGGGCTTATTTGCCGGTGATGTGCGACCACATACTCATGACTGAAGGCAGCGGGCTTTTTTTGGCCGGGCCGGCGTTGGTGCAGGCGGCCATTGGACAGAAGACTTCGGCGGAAGAGCTTGGTGGGGCGAAGATGCACGCGCAGATCAGCGGCACGATTGATTTTCGCGAGCCGGACGACGACGCGTGCCTGAAGAGAATTCGCTCGCTGGTGGATAAGATGGGGCGGCGGCCGGGCGCACCGTTCAATCAGCACAAGCCGGAGTTGCCGGCGCATCCAGCGGAAGAGATCTACGGCATTTTCTCGTCCGATCCGGCCAAGCAGTACGACATGCGCGAAATCATCGCGCGGATTGCGGACGGCAGCCGTTTCGATGAATACCGCGCGGAGTACGGGCAGACCTTGCTCTGCGGGCTGACACGCATCGGCGGCTGGGCCGTCGGGATCGTCGCGAATAATAAGAAGCACGTACAGATCGCCGCGGCAGGAACGGGTGAACGGCGTCTGGAATTCGGCGGCGTGATTTACACGGAATCGGCGGACAAGGCGGCGCGATTTATTCTCGATTGCAATCAGAATTTGATCCCGTTGATTTTTCTGCATGACGTGAATGGATTTATGGTCGGCAAAGAAGCGGAATGGAGCGGGATTATTCGCGCCGGGGCGAAGATGGTGAATGCCGTGGCGAATAGCGTGGTGCCGAAGATTACCGTGATTTGCGGCGGGAGTTTTGGGGCTGGGCATTATGCGATGTGCGGCAAGGCTTACGATCCGCGATTCGTGTTTGCTTGGCCTACGGCGCGTTATGCGGTGATGAGCGGAGATGCGGCGGCTAGTACTTTGGTCGAGATCAAGATCAAGCAGCTCGAGCGCGAGGGCAAGAAGCTGACCGACGCGGACAAGAAGGAATTGTACGAATCGGTGCGCGCGACTTACGAGCATCAGACCGATCCGCGTTATGCGGCCGCGCGGCTGTGGGTGGACGCGATCATCGATCCGGCGCAGACGCGGCAGGCGCTTATCGAGGCTCTCGATGCGGCTTCGTTGAATCCTGACGTGCGCGAATTCAAGACCGGAGTGCTGCAGACGTAAAGCGCGGACCGCGCCCGACGACCAGAATGCCCAACGACACCGTCAAGATTATCGAATGCCCGCGCGACGCCTGGCAGGGGCTCACCGAAATTATTCCGACCGAAACGAAAGTTGAGTATTTGAGCGGATTGATGGCGCTCGGATTCCGGCATATTGATGCGGTGAGTTTCGTTTCGCCGAAGCATGTGCCGCAGATGGCGGATAGCGAAGACGTGATGCGGCGTTTGACGCATGCGTTTCCGGCGGGTGGGCCGCCTGAGATTATTGGGATCGTTGTGAATGCTCAAGGACTCGATCGGGCGCTCTCTACGCCGGGAGTGACAACGATCGGATATCCGTATTCGATCTCGGCTTATTTTCGGCGGGCGAATGCCAATATGTCGCGGGATGAATCCCGTGCGCTGGTGGAGAAACTGCAGCGCGAGACAAAGGCTGCCGGACGCGGGCTGGTGGTTTATATTTCCATGGCGTTTGGAAATCCTTATGAGGAGCCGTGGGGGCCGGAGATTGTGGAAGACGCGCTGGCGTGGTTGAAGAGCGTCGGCGTCGGAACCGTTTCGCTTGCGGATACAGTTGGCACGGCCACTCCCGAGGCGATTTCGGAATTATTCAGTGGAGTGCGCGGCGCCGCGGAAGGGATTGAATTGGGAGTGCATCTACATAGCCGGCCTGAAGGTGCAGCGGAGAAAGTGCTCGCGGCTTATGAGGCTGGGTGCCGTCGATTTGATGGGGCGCTGACTGGGTTGGGCGGATGCCCGTTCGCGGGAGATGATTTGGTGGGAAATATTCCTACCGAGACCGTGATCGCGACGCTGGCGGCGCGGGGGGTTGCGACTGGGATTGACACGAAGTCGCTGGCGATTGCTTGCGCGATGACTGGGAAGATTCGGGAGAGTTATGCGCATGCCTAGCCGGGAGCGGGTGCGCCAAGGTACGTGCTCGGCCTATTCGCAGGGATTACTCCGAGCGGGCGCAGCAAGCCGCGCCCCTACGGGACTGTAGATTATTTGATGCGGGGGAGTTCAACCGAGCGAGATGGATTTCAAGACGCTAAAACTCGAACTTGACGCAGGGATTGCGACTCTTACGCTTACTCGGCCTGAGAAGCGCAACGCCATCTCTACGCAAATGATCGACGACGTAATCACGGCGCTGGCCGAGGCGCAGGCAAGTGTGGCGCGCGTGGTGATCCTGACTGGCGAGGGAAAGGCGTTTTGTTCGGGAATGGATCTCGACGAATTGCGCGCGATTGCCACGCGCTCGCCTGCGGAACATCTCCAGGATTCGCGGCGCATGGCGCAGCTTTTTCGGACGATTTATTCGTTTCCGAAGCCGACGATCGCTGCCGTCAACGGTGCTGCGATAGCCGGCGGCTGCGGGATTGCGACGCTTGCCGATTTTACGATTGCCGTGCCGACGGCCCAGTTTGGATATACGGAGGTGCGCATCGGATTTGTGCCGGCGCTTGTGTCGGTTTTTTTGCGGCGGCAGATCGGCGATAAGAGGACGCGGGATTTGGCGCTTTCGGGGCGGCTCATTGATGCGGCAGAGGCGCGAGCGATGGGATTGGTCAATGATGTCGTGCCGAATGACGATTTGATGCCTGCGGCGCGGCGTTTGGCGGCCACGCTCATTTCCTCGAGCCCGACTAGCCTCGAAACTACGAAGAGGTTGCTGCTTCAGTTGTCTGAGGCGGATTTGGATCGCGAGATTTCGATGGCGATTCAGGAGAATTCCGAGATTCGATCTACTCCGGATTTTAGCGAGGGATTGGCGGCGTTTCTTGAGAAGCGTGCGCCGAAGTGGAGCGATCATTGAGCGCGGAATTGCGGCACTGAGCCAGCGCTAAAGCGCATCGTTGAAGAGCGAAGCTTTTCTCGGAGCGCTGAAGCGCTCCTTCCCCCGCATAAATACGGGGGCTGCCAGGGAAGGCTGACGGCGTCGCGGGGGCTCTGCTACACTGTTTCGCCGATGTCACACCATCGTGAATCACATCATTCCGACGGGAACGGGCGCTTTTACGAGACTACTGTGCGCGTGCGTTATGCCGAGACGGATCAGATGGGCGTGGTTTATTACGGCAACTACTATCTTTGGTTTGAAGTCGGGCGCGTGGAACTTTGCCGGCAACTTGGATTCGAGTACAAAAAGATGGAATCGGAGGACGATAGCTTCATCGTGGTGGCCGAGTCCTCTTGCCGGTACCGGAAGCCGGCGAAATTTGATGATGTGCTGCGCATACGGACGCGCGTGGCAGAAGCGCAGCGGAGGACGATTCGATTCGCTTACGAGATTTTCCGCGACGATACCAACGAACTGCTGGCCAACGGCGAGACGTTTCATGTGATCTGCGATCGCCTCGGCCGGCCCAAATCTCTGCCTGAAAAATATCGGCAGTACTTCGGCATCGCCTCGCCGCCGCACGGCGGCGAAGCCGTCGACGCACATTCCATTTCGAAGAAATGATTCCCTGCCGCCTATGACGCTCGCGCTCACCGGAAACGATCTCACGCTCGACAACGTGTACGAAGTGGCGCTCGACGGCCGCGAAGTTTCGCTCGCGCCCGATGCGCGAAAGCGCATGGATGCTTCGCGCGCGGTGATTGACCGGCTGGTGGAATCGGATGAGGTCGCTTACGGCGTCAATACCGGCTTCGGGAAGATGGCCTCGGTGCGTATTTCGCACGATCAGATTCGGCAGCTTCAAACGAATCTGGTGCGCAGCCACGCTGCGGGCGTCGGACCGCTTTTGAGTGAGCCTGAGGTTCGCGCGATTATGCTTCTGCGCGCGAATGCCATCGCCAAGGGATTCAGCGGCATACGTCCTGTGGCGGCCGAAACTTTGTGCGCCATGTTGAATCGGCGCGTTCATCCTGTGATTCCTTCGCAAGGATCTGTGGGCGCTTCCGGTGATCTCGCGCCGCTGGCGCATCTGGCGCAGGTGGTGATTGGCGAAGGCGAGGCGGTTCATCAGGGACGGCGCATGGCGGGCGCGGAGGCCATGCGGCTTGCGGGAATTGTTCCCATCGCGCTGCAAGCGAAGGAAGGGCTGGCGCTGCTCAACGGGACGCAGGCGATGCTCGCGCTTTTGGCGCTGGGATTGCGGTCCGCTGCGATTCTCGTCGATACAGCCGACGTCGCGGCGGCGCTTTCACTCGATGCGTTGCGCGGCACGCCTACGGCTTTCGATCCGCGCATCGCCGCTGCTCGGCCGCATCCGGGTCACGCGGCAACGGCGCGCAATCTGGCGCGGCTCAATCGCGGTAGCGATATCCGCGAATCGCATCGCTCGGCGGTGAAAGATCCGCGCGTCCAGGACGCCTACAGTCTTCGTTGCACGCCTCAAGTGCATGGGGCTGTGCGCGATGCGCTGTCGAACGTGCGCGCGACGCTGGCGATTGAATTGAACAGCGCGACGGATAATCCGCTGGTTTTTGCGGATACGGGCGAAGTCTTAAGCGGCGGAAATTTTCATGGCCAACCGCTGGCCATGGCTGCGGATCAACTGGCTGTGGCGCTTGCAACTCTTGCCGGAGTTTCGGAGCGCCGCACCGAGCAAATGACGAATCCGCTCACCAGCGGACTGCCTGCGTTCTTAGTCAAGGATGCGGGGCTGAATTCAGGATTCATGATTTTGCAGATTACTGCGGCGGCGCTGGCTAGCGAAATGAAGGCGCTGGCGACTCCTCATTCGGTAGATTCGATCTCTACTTCGGGAAATCAGGAAGATTACGTTTCGATGGGAATGGGAGCGGCGCGGCGGCTCCAGCCGATGCTGGCGAATCTCGAAAATATCCTGGCGATTGAGCTGCTTTCAGCGTGCCAGGGCATTGAGCTTCTGACGCCGCTGCAGACCGGCACCGAGGCAAGAAAAGCGCAGGCGCTCGTCCGCGGCGCCTCCGCCTTCGTCACCGAAGACCGCTCGCTCTCTGCGGATATCGCAGGCGTTGCCGCGCTCATCGCCTCCGGCAAGTTTGCTTCCCTGCTGCAGTAGATCTTCGCCAACGGTCCCGCGTCGCCCGATCAGCTCAACGCTTGAAATAGAAAACTGCCGAAGCGGTAGCCTGCTATGTAGCTGAACGGCGGCTCGCCGAGCGAGTAGTGTCCGCACGGCAGATGGAGCGATTCGCAGCGGATGCCGTCGCGTTGGAGCTCGGCGATGAATTGATCTGAGAGCTCCGGCCAGAATGTTGGGTCGTAGTCGGCGGTAATGGCGAGAATCTGCTTTCCGCTTCCGTCGAGCTTATAGATGTACGGGAACGGACTGATCGGCGACCAATAGTGGCGCAACTCTTCGAGCGTGACCGCGGTGCGCAGCGATTCCCAGACATTGGACGTCGTTAATCCATTCGCTACAACTTCGCCGCAGTACGTCGAGACGTGAAGATGAACGCCGGCGCGCAGTTTCGGATCGTGCGCTAGCGCGAGGAACGCCAGTGACGAGCCGATGCTGGTGCCGACGATGCCGAGCTTGTCGTAGCCTCGTGATTCGAGCCAGCGAACGCAGGCGCGAACGTCGCACACGGCCTGGCGATTCGACTGCAAGGTGAGTCCGATATTTGGCGCAACGAGATGATCTCCACGCGGATGATCGGGAATGGCGCGGCGATCGTGATACGGCAGGCTCATGCGCAGCGCGGAGATGCCAAGCTTTTGAAGCCAGCGGCAGACGGCGACTTGTTCGTGCCACTTGGCGTTCCATTGCGTGAGGACGACGACGGCCGGGCCGCAGTTGTGTCCCGGGAAAAAACGCGCGTGGACCGTGTTATTTTCAAGCCAGGGGGATTCGATGGGGCTCGTGAACGTGAGGACGCCGGACTCGCCGGGGACTTCGTCGGAGGGCGTGAATTGAAAATCGCCGATGCATTCGGCGCCGAACCAGGCGTCGCTCGTGCGAAGGGTCTCTTCGACAAATTGGCTTAAAAATGTGCGTGGATCGCGTTCGTTCGCGCGTCCGCCGATATGCTCAAGGCCCCAAGAAAATGGCAGCGTGCGGCGATTCTTTTCGTCGGCCCAGCGGCCGTGCTCGTAGGCGCGGATTTTTTGTTCGTACCATTCGCGTAGCATGCGGGGATCGAATATAGCCTAGCTCGCGCGAATCGCGAGGGAAGAAACTGCAAGAAGGCACCGCAGAGATGCTGAGGGCGCCGAGAGCGGCAGCTTTTGCGGTTAGGACTCGGGCACGCGTCGCAGTGTGCTGATTGAGGCTGGCACTTCGCTGTGACATATTACAACCATGCTTCCCGGTCCTCTCATTGCTGGCGCTGTGTTTCTTCTCGGGTTGGTGATCGGGAGCTTTTTGAATGTCTGCATCGTGCGCATTCCGGCGGGTAAATCAATTGTGCTGCCTGCGTCGGCGTGCCCGAAATGCGGCGCGCCGATCAAACCCTACGACAATATTCCGGTCCTGAGCTATCTGATCCTCGGAGGAAAATGCCGGGCTTGCCGCACGCCGATTTCTCTGATGTATCCGCTCGTGGAAATCTTGAATGCAGCGCTATACCTCGTCTGCTATCTCGTATTTGGATTGACGATTGAAACCCTGAAATGGGCGATCTTTGCGTCGCTGCTGCTGATTCTCGTGTTTACGGATCTCCGCGAGCGCATTCTTCCCGATGTGGTGAACTTCACGGGATTCGCGCTCGCGCTGGTGCTGAGCCTGTTCTTGCCGCCGGCCGACGGTACAGCGCTTGCGCTCGCGAATCATTATTTCGCCTTCCCTCCTCCGATGCCGGCGATCTCGCTCGTCGACGCGCTTTTGGGAGCGGCTTTCGGCAGCGGCATCCTGTGGCTGATCTCCGAAGGCTACTTCCGACTCCGCAAGCGCGAAGGGATGGGGCTCGGCGACGTAAAGATGATGTTGATGGCGGGCGCATTTCTTGGGCTCAAGCGCACGGTGCTGACCATACTTCTCGGCTCAGTGCTCGGAAGCGTGATCGGCGTGGCATTCATCGCCATCCGCCGCAAGGGGACCGACTATGAGCTGCCATTCGGAACTTTTCTGGGTGCCGGGGCGCTGATCGTGGTCTTTTTCGGAACTCCGTTCGTGAATTGGTATATGTCGCTGCTGAAGGTGCGGTGAGATGAATCTTTCCGCCATCCTACTCCTCGCGCCCGCCACGCACTCGGTTTCGCCAACCACGCTGGTGGTGATCGGCGCGTCGTTCGTGATCGTCGTCGGTATCGCCCTGGCGATCGGCACCGCCATTCGCAAGCTGCTGCGCGAGCATGAAGCGGATGCGAAAGGCGATTGGACGGCGGCGAAAGCGAACGAAGACAATCCGTCCGCGTTCATGGCCGCATCGATGCAGGGCGTAATCGAGAAGCTGCGCGCCCAGGAACGCGAGCTGGCCCGGCTGCACCGTATCGAACAGGAACGCGCGCGGGAATCCGAGCGCATCACTGAGGAAGTCACGCGCAACATGCCCACTGGCCTGCTGCTGTTGAGCGCCAAGGGCGCAATCACTTCTGCAAATCCGGCGGCCGAAACGGCGCTGGGCGTGACGGGGCTGCAATACCGCTCCTACACGGACGTGCTCGATCCGGATTCCGATTTGGCCAATCTGCTCGGAGCATGTTTACGCGAAGGACGAACGATTCATCGCGGAGAGATCCGCCATGTTACGCCCTCCGGAGAAATGCGGCAGCTTGGCGTGACGATTTCGCCGATTGAGCGCGTGGTCCCGAACTACGTGCGCACGACGGACGCCGGAGCGATTCCCATGGCCGCGCGAGAAGCCAAAATCACCGGGGCGCTTTGCCTGATGAGCGATCTGACTGAACTCACGGATTTGCAGCGCCAGGTGCGTTGGAAAGAGAATCTCGCGGCGCTCGGTGAAATGTCCGCAGGCATCGCTCACGAATTCAAAAATGCTCTCGCCACGATTTCCGGCTACGCGCAGATGATCCGGCAGGAAGCGCCGCCCGGAGAATTGCTCGAGAATTCCGATCGCATCCTCGAGCAGACGCGGGCGCTGACTCATGTGGTTACCGAATTCCTGCGCTTCGCCAAGCCGCTCGAGCTGTCTTACGAGACGCTGCCCGTCGAATCGTTGGTGCTGCGCGTCGCGGATGAGATTCAGGAAGCCGTTCCCGGTTGCGCGATCCGGACCGCCGGAGATTTCTCCGAAATTCCGGGCGATGAAGGGTTGCTGAGGCAGGCGCTCTTGAACCTGACGCGCAATGCCGCGGAAGCGGTTCGTAGCCGCGGCGCGCAGGGGCGCGTCACGATTTCCGGGTCGTTCGAAGATCGCGCGGGTCGCAAATGGCAGCGCATCTCGGTGGCGGACAATGGTCCCGGCATTCCGGACGCTGATCTACCGAAAATTTTCCTGCCTTTCTACACCACAAAATCCGACGGCACTGGGCTGGGCCTCGCCGTCGTGCAGAAGGTCGCGATGCAGCACGGCGGCTCGATCGAGGCGCGCAATCTTCCGGACGGCGGCGCGGAATTCATCCTCTGGTTACCTTTGCGACAGGAGCCGGTGGCCCCGGCCTTTGTCCCGGTGGCCAGCCGCATCTAAACTAGTGGGTATTCCGGGAAACGGTCTCCGAAAGGCGGTGTGTATGCGCAAACGAATCCTGGTGGCTCCCGCAGCCATTGTGCTTCTGGCAGCGTACGGCGCGGCCGCGCAACAGTCTCAGAGCGCGCCCCCCGAGAATCCGCCCGCGCAGAGCCAGCCGGCGCCCTCGCTGGCCGATGCTGCGCGCAAGTCTCGCGAGGCTAAGAAGCCCGAAACCAAAACGAGCAAGGTCTTCACGAACGATAATCTGCCTTCGGGCGCTGAGGTGAACGTCGTCGGGGCCGAGCCCGCCGTCGACAGCACCGGCGCGCCGGTGGTTCCAGCGAACAAGAAACCGAGCCTGGCGCAGGAGGAACAATCGTGGCGCGCGCGCTTTGCCATGGCCCGCGCGAAGCTCGACCGCGACCAGGCCACACTCGATATCCTGCAGCGCGAGATGAGCAACCTGCAGCTCAACTACTACCCGAACGACCCCAATAAGCAATTGCAGCAGAGCGTGACGCGCAGCGACATCATCAGCCAGCAGAACAAAATCGAAAAGAAGCAGGCCGACCTCGCTGCTGACAAAGCGGCAATCTCCGATTTGGAAGACGCGCTCCGGCATTCCGGAGGCGATCCGGGATGGGCGCGCTAGGCCCTCTTGAAATGGAACCTGTCCTTCTCGTCGAAGACAAGGCCGAATTGCGCGCGATGCTGCGCAAGTTTCTGGAGCGCTCCGGCTATTCAGTCGATGAGGCGCCCGACGGAAGTGCCGCGATCGATAAAGTTCGTGCGCGGCGCTACCTTTTTGTTCTCTCGGATTTAAAACTTCCCGGACATTCTGGAATCGATGTTTTGCGCGAGGCACGGCGCGTGGACGGTGCCCTGCCCGTAATTCTGGTCACGGCCTATGGATCGGTCGAAGAAGCTGTCACGGCGATGAAGGAAGGCGCATTCGACTTCATTCAGAAGCCCGTGGATCTCGATCATTTGAAGATTTTGTTGGAGCGGGCGGCAAAGCAGCAGGAACTGTTGCGCGAGAATTTGCTTCTGCGCGAAGAATATTCGGAGCGGTATGGGTTTCCGAGGATCGTCGGCGAACACGCGGCGATGCAGGAAGCGAGCCAAGTGGTGCAGCGCGTGGCCGCGACCGACGCGACGGTGTTGCTGCTCGGCGAGAGCGGTACAGGCAAAGAGCTTTTCGCACGGGCGCTGCATCATTTGAGTCCGCGACGCGAGCAGGCTTTCG
The DNA here is from genome assembly GCA_963812645.1 of uncultured Acidobacteriota bacterium. Taxonomy (GTDB): domain Bacteria; phylum Acidobacteriota; class Terriglobia; order Acidiferrales; family UBA7541; genus Palsa-147. The sequence goes on along the minus strand of CAWEVU010000003.1, from coordinate 149,798 downwards.
TGGCGCTGAACTGCGCGGCTATTCCCGAGGGGCTTGTCGAAAATGAGTTGTTCGGGCATGAGCGCGGAGCCTTTACGGGGGCGGGTGCCCGGAAAATCGGGAAGATCGAGCTGGCGCACCGTGGCACGATTTTTCTTGATGAGATTGGCGATTTGCCTGCGGCGATTCAGAGCAAGCTTTTGCGCGTGCTCGAGGAGCGGCAGTTCGAGCGCGTCGGCGGAACGATGACTGTTGGCGTGGATGTGCGGCTGATTACGGCGACCAATCGGGATTTGCAGGGGCTGGTTGCGGAGAAGGTCTTTCGCGAGGACCTGTACTTCCGGATTTCGGCTGTGCCGATTACGATTCCGCCGTTGCGCGACCGCGGCGACGACGTTTTGTTGCTTGCCGAACATTTCCTTGAGCGCTTCCGGCGGGAATTTCGAAAGCCGGGTCTGACTATGAGCGCGGCGACGATTGCGCGGCTGCGGACTTATCCCTGGCCCGGAAACGTCCGCGAGTTGCAAAACGCCATCGAGAGGGCGGCCATTCTCTCAAATGGCGCGGAGATTGACGTTCCGGGATTGCAGCTTCCGGCAGCGCGTCCTGACCGGGATCAGATGCCCGAAGGTATGTTGCGCGACGAATTTCTTTGGGAAGGGCCGCTGGAGGAAGTGTCGCAGCGGGCCGTGGCGCATGTGGAGAGATACAAGATTGAGAATGCGCTGCGGGAATCGAAGTGGAACAAGACGCGGGCGGCTGAGAAATTGGGAGTTTCGTACAAGACGCTGCTGCACAAGATCCGCACATTGAATCTCGAGAATTAGAAGCTCACCTACGGGTAGTGAATGCGACGCAGCCAGTTCATACGTTGGCGGGCGCAGTCCGCCTAGGCGGACGCCCCTACGACCTGCCTTCGATGTGCTTCACGGTTTTCTGCCGGTGTGCAGGGCCACGCTGCCGAAATTCCATCGCTTGAAACTTACCTCGGTGAATCCTGCGGTTTTCATCCATTCGGCTAGCCCTTCTGGCGGCGGAAATTTGGAAACTGAGTTTGGCAGGTACTTGTAAGCGTGCGCGTCGCCGGAGATCGCGCCGCCGATGCGCGGTAGGATGCGGCGAAAATAGAAGCGAAAGGCGGCGGCGCCGATTCCGCGTTGTGGATCGGTGAATTCGAGCAAGCCTACTTCCCCGCCCGGCTTTAGCACGCGTGCAATTTCGGTCAGGCCTCGCCTGTAATTCGCCAGATTGCGAAAGCCGAACCCTGCGGTCACGAGATCGAATGTTCCGGCCGCGAATGGAAGCGCGAGAGCATCGCCGGCGAGAAACGTCGCTGGACTTCCCTCGGAGCGGCCTTTGTGAGCAGCCAATAGGACCATCGGGATGGCGAAGTCGCTTCCGATCACCCGGCACGCGCCATCCGATGTCTTGTTAAGTTCGACGGCACGCCGCGACAGACCAAAGGCTAGATCGCCCGTGCCGCAGCAGAGATCAAGGACGCGGGCGCCGGGGCGGCCGAGAATTGCGGAGAAGCGCTTGGCCGTGCGGCGGCGCCAAAGGCGATCGAGCGAAAATGAGAGAAGGTGATTCAGGAGATCGTAACTCGGGGCGATGCGGCCGAACATTTCGCGCACGCGGGCGCCGGCCTCGCGCTCGTCGCGCGTGCCTTCCGGGCGCGACCCAGGCGCGACTGTTGGCGCGTCGCTGCTATCCGCAGGCGATTTTTCGGCCGCCGGTGAAGCGGTCACTGGCGCGCCCCGATGGCGGCCACTAACTTCGGAATTTCGCGAACCGCACCTGGCGTCAATGGCGGCTTGAGCTCGACGCCCCATTCGATTTCGCCGACGCGACGCGGCAGCACCCACCGGACGCTTCCGGCGTGCGCCTTCTTGTCGGTCTGCATGCTTTTCAAAATGCGCCGGGCATCCACTCCGCGCCAGCCGGGGAGCAAACCCACACTCAGGATGAGATTTGCGACGCGCATCGATTCATCTATCTTGATCCGCCGCATCACCAGGCTCGCAATGGTCGCGACGAGCATTCCCCATCCGACGGCCTCGCCATGCAGGAAACGGCGGTAATCCGTCGCGGCCTCGAGGGCGTGGCCAAACGTATGTCCGAAGTTCAAGATCTGCCGCAGCCCGGACTCTTTCTCATCGCGCGAAACCACGACAGCTTTCGCTCGGACACACCGGCGGATGATCCAGTCCAGCGCCTTTGCACCGCGGCGCAGAACGATGGGCATACTGCGCTCGAGGTATTCGAACAAATCGATGTCGCCGATGACGCCATATTTGATGACTTCATAAAGCGCCGAACGATATTGGCGAGCCGGGAGCGATCGCAGCAGCTCCGGATCGGCGATCACAAACTGCGGCGGATAGAACGCGCCGATCAGGTTCTTCCCCTGCGGTAAATTCACGCCAGTTTTCCCGCCGATGGAGCTGTCAATCTGAGCTACGAGAGTTGTCGGCACTTGAACGAGGCGCACGCCGCGGAGGTAGGTCGCGGCTGCGAATCCAGCAACGTCGCCGACCACTCCGCCACCGACCGCGACGATCACCGAATGTCGATCGGCGCCGGCGCGCGTCAATTCCCTGTATATGCCTTGCACCGTTTCCAGATTTTTCGCGTGCTCGGCATCATTTATAAAGATCGGGCGGTTCTTCCGCGTTCCCCGGAGAGCAGCCGCGATTCGAGAGCCGCAATGCGACCAGACGCGCCGCGAAGTGACGATGAAGATCCCCGTGCAATCATCGAGCCGCGCGAGCAATGGCCGGAGGCGGCGAAGCGCACCGCGGCCGCAGATGACTGGATAGGAGCCCGAACTCGAACGAACGGCGATGGTTTCCATAGCTTCGGCATGAATGTAGCACAATTCGTGCACGCACTCTTCGCCACGAATTGGTACCGCCGGCGTCCTAGTGAGGTCGCGTTTGCAGATCGTCGATGGTGGCGAGGATTACATGGCCGACGATGCCGATGCTCCTGGCGCTGACTTTGTCGAGCGTGTCCTCGCTGGTATGCCAGTAGCCGAGCTGTATGTAATCGTTCAAGTCGATGATGTCTACGGAAGCCACGTGGCGTGAGGTGAAGGACAAGTGATCGTCCTCCGTAGCCGATTCGCGTGAAACGAATATCTCCTGATACCCGAGCTTGGCAGCCGTGGACCACACAAGATTCACAAGCCATCCCGTCGAATTCGAGTCGCGTTCAAAATGAGGGTCCTTTTGACCGATCATATCGGCAAGCATTAAAGCCTTTACGTGCTTGAGCTCATCGGCCAGGGCCATGCGCGCCGCCAATTGGCGCGATCCGTACGTGTTGTCGTTATCCGTGTTCCAATCTACGAAAGCCTCTTCGCCATCCACGAAAGCGATCCACACGCCGAGATGCTGCTTTTTCGAGCAAAGCAGGCGCGCCATCTCGAGCATCAGCCCCGTCGACGACGCGCTGTCCTCGGCTCCTACGAATCCCTCCTTCTTCAGCGTGTCGTAGTGCGTCATGAGGAGAATGATGTCCGGCGTGTTGCCGGGAATCTTGGCAACGATATTCTTCATGGCCACCGAGCCGATGGGCGTTGAGGCGTGGAAGTCATCGTCCTCGACCGTGCAGCCGAAACTCTTCAGTTGCGCGTGAATGTATTCCTGCTCGCGGTGAATCCCATCTGAATCCGGGGGGCGGGGCCCGATGGCGACTAGTTTCGCGACATGATCGAAGGCGCGCGCCCCGTCGAAACCTCCGGTCTTATCAGCCGGCAACGCATCAGACAGCGCAACAGCGGGCGCAGCGGCCTGCGCTGGTTGCGTGGTCGCGGGCGACGAATTCCCTTCCTTCGGCGCTCCATTCCCGCACGCAAATAGGAATACCGCGAGAAACCCCGCCCCCAGCGCTACGGTAGGTCCGATTGTGCGTCGCTTCATGCGCCTAAGTCGTCCCTTCCCCTGCGGCAGCTTGCGTGCGCCGCTTCTTTCTCACCACCAAATACGAAACGCCGATCCCTAGCACGTAAAGCAGCGTCATTACGCCCATGAAGATTACCATTGTCGTGGCGTCTGGCGTCGGAGTAACGATTGCGGCCAGAATCGTAATCACCAAAATGGCGTAGCGGAAATTCTTCCACAAGAATTTCGGCGTCACGATGCCAAAGAGCGAGAGGCAAAAAATCAGCACAGGCAACTCGAAAATGATCCCGAGGCCCAACAGCACGATCAAAATCATGTCGAAATATTCGTTGATGCTGATCAGCGGCTTGAACGGCCCCTGAAATCCGATCAGGAACTTCAGCACGTAGGGCAAGCTGATGAAATATCCGAACGCGACTCCGCCGAGGAACAGAAACATCGAGGAAAACACGAACAGCGAGACGGCGCGGCGCTCGTGGCGATAGAGTCCCGGAGCGATGAACAGCCAGATTTCGTAAAGCACTACCGGCAGCGCGATCACGATCCCGAGGTAAAGTCCCAACGTGATGATCAGGCTGATCGCGCCCGTGGGGCTCGTGTAAATGAGCTTCTCTTCCAGATGCGCATTGTGCAAAGCGGCCAACATGGGCCGCGCGAGGTATCCGAATACTTTCTCCGAAATGGTCAGGCCGATCACCATTCCGATCAAAATCGCGATCGCGGAATGAATTATTCGTTTCCGGAGCTCGACCAAATGATCGAAGAACGACATCCGCCCGCCTTCTTCCTCTTCGCGCTTAGGCGAAGTAGCCGCGGGCGCAGCGGCAGGTGATGGCAGCGGCTGGACCGCTACCGGCTGTTCGCTGGAAATCTCAGGCTGGTTGGGATCGTCCATCAGTGGCCATCAGATGAAGAATCGGGCGCGACATCGGGCCCGGAATGGGGATTGGCTCGCCCGCGCGGCACAGTTTCCGGCGGCGCCGAAACCGGGGCTGCCGTCCCATTGAGCGGAAGTTCGGCCTGCTGAGGAGTACCCGTCTGGGCACTCTGATCAACGGCCGCGGGCAGCAACGACTGCTGCGGCGGCGCGTTCGACTGCTGCGCGCGTTGCTGCGATTGCTGGCGAGCTAGTTCTAGTTCGCGCTTCTGCAGGTCGAGACGTTGCGCTTCAAGCTCGAGCTCGCGCATATGCTCGTCAAAAGTGGAACGCAAATCACCCGTCGCCTTGCGAAATTCAGCCATCAGCTTGCCCAATGTCCGCGCCAATTCAGGCAGTTTTTGAGGCCCGAATACGACCAGGGCAACCAAAAAGATGATGATTAGGTGAGGAATACTGAGCATCGAGGTGGCATTTCGGCGTGCGAATGCATCATAGAGTAGGGCCAGAGCGCTGTCAAATTGGCCCAATCTTGTATGTTATACTCACTCGGTGAGGGGCGCGGAGGAACTAGACAAGATGGAATCACCAAAACGCGGGCTGTTTCTTTTTATCGGCGTGCTGGCAATCTCCGCGATCGCCGGCGGATTTTACGGTCGCCCCGTACGCGCCACTGGAGCCAGCGCCGGAGACATCCAGGATTCCTACCGGATGTTCACGAAGGTGCTCTCGATCGTCGAGCACAATTACGCCACGCCGGTTGACACGGATAAGGCCGTTTACGACGGCGCCATTCCCAACATGCTGCGCGTTCTCGATCCGCACTCCTATTTCTTCGATCCCAAGCAATACGCCAGCTTCAAGGAAGAGCAGCAAGGCCGCTATTACGGCGTGGGCATGACCGTTGCGCCGCGCGAGAACTATACCTATGTGGTCGCTCCGATGTTCGGCTCACCGGCGTACAAGGCCGGTATCCGGCCCGGCGACATCATTCTGAAAGTGGACGATAAGTCCTGCGAAGGTCTCGACACCGGACAAGTAGCGGAGCTTTTGAAGGGCCCCAAGGGCACCCAGGTGAAAATCACGCTGGGCCGCGAAGGCTGGGAGAAGCCGATCGAAGTCAGCGTGACCCGCGATGAAATTCCCCGCCCCGGCGTCGATTTCTATACTCTGGTGAAGCCGGGCATCGGCTACGCGCGAGTTTCGGCGTTCAATGAGACCACGGATTCGGATCTTGCCACCGCGCTCAAGGATCTGGATGTCGCGAAACTCGACGGCATGATTCTCGACGTGCGCGGCAATGGCGGCGGCTTGCTGCAGCAGGCAGTGGGCATCGGCGACATGTTCCTCGAGAAGAACCAGCTCGTTGTTTCCTTCCACGGACGCTCCGCTCCGGAACGCAGGTTTTACGCGGTTCGCGGCAACCAGGGAGTGACGGTTCCGCTGATCGTGCTGATCAATGGACAGAGCGCTTCCGCCTCGGAAATCGTTGCAGGAGCGATGCAGGATCATGATCGCGGCTTGGTCGTCGGCGAGACCAGCTTTGGCAAGGGCCTCGTCCAGACGCAATTCCCTCTAAGCGAAAATACTGCCATGCTCCTAACCGTGGCGCGCTACTACACGCCCAGCGGCCGCCTGATTCAGCGCGATTACAAGAACGTTTCGCTCTATGACTATCACTACAATCCCAAGCCGCCGCGCCAGCCGGAAGTAAAATTGACTGACAGCGGCCGCCAGGTATTCGGCGAGGGCGGCATCACGCCGGATATCGTCGTACCCGCGCCAAAGAATACGCCGTTCCAGGAGACGCTGATCCGCCGCGGAGTTTTTTACCCATTCCCGCAAGGCGTGGGCGACTTCACGAAATCGTATCTTGGCCAAAAGCCGGAGATTTCGAAGAACTTTGCGACCGACGACGCGGTCATCAACGAACTCAAGCACTACCTGGACAAAGAACACATCCGCTACAGCGACGACGACATTAAGACCAATCTCGACTGGTTGAAATGGCGCATTAAGCGCGAGGTTCTCACTTCGGTATTCGGCGTAAATGATGGGTATAAAGTCGAGCTGGAGAACGATCCGCAGCTCGGAGAAGCCATCAACGCCATCCCGCGCGCCAAGGCTCTTTACGAGAACGCCCGCAAGATCGTCGCGCAGCGGCAGTCGCTGACGACTCCGCAACCCTGAAGCACAACGGGCTTGGTTCTGGATTATTTCAGTCGCCCGCTCTGGGTGCTCATTCGCCCAGCCATTGCTTGGGACGTCAGCCGATCCCCCTCGAACCTAACGGCTCTATGACGTTAGGTATGTTGCAGTACTGGAACTACCCTCCAACTGTCCCCTCCCTCTAAGCCCAACCCAGTCTTAACCTTATCCAAGTCGCTTTAAGCCTTCTCATGAGCCAGGCGCCTCTCAAAATTCACATCGGGCCGGACCTCGGGTCCGCGCACCCAACCACGAACTGGCTAATTATTGGGGCCTGGCTGGCGTTCTGCGGCACCTTCGCGGTTTGCGGCTTGATAGTCCCTCCGGGTCCGCGCCTAACCATGTTTGGCGATGTAGGAATGTCGCTCGCCGCCGTATTTGCCGCAGCCTGCATCCTGGCGAATGTCGCACATCCACCGCGCCGCAGCCGGGCCTTCTGGGCCTTTTTCGGTCTCGGAGTCGCCGCCTGGATGGCGGGACAGTTCCTGTGGACCTATCTCGAAGCGTTCAAGCACCAGGCCATACCGGACCCTTACGTTGGCGACGTAATCTTGTTTCTCCACGCCGTGCCCATGATCGGGGCGCTGGCTCTCCGGCCGCACGACCGCCGCGATGATCTGCGCATGCATCTCGGCTACATCAATTTCACGCTGCTGCTGCTCTGGTGGGTTTATCTCTATCTGTTCATCGTTACGCCATGGCAGTACGTGTCGCTGAATGTCGAGCGCTACGACAATGCCTTCGATTCCCTCGAAGGCGTTCAGAATCTCTTTCTCGCCGGAGGACTCGCGGTTCTTTACTTCCAGGCTCGCGGACGATGGAAGACGATTTACGCGCATTTGTGCTGCGCGTCGTTGCTGTTCGCCGTGGGCGTGTACGTTTCCAATGAAGCCATCGGGAAAAACCTCTATTACACCGGCAGTCCGTACGATCTTCCTCTCGTGGCGGCGCTGGTGTGGTTCGGGACGGCGGGTTTGGTCTCGCTGCAGACGCATCGAGTGCCCCAGACCCTCGAGCACGCCTCGAAGAGAATGAGTGCCTGGCCGGCAAGGCTCGCTCTGGTGGCCGTATTTTCGATGCCGGTGATGGCGCTTTATGCCGCGGTTTCCCACGAAGCGCCGCCCTCGGTGCGAAGCTTTCAAATTGGCGTGACGCAGATTGCCGTAATCATCGCCGGCCTTCTCGTATTCATGCGGCAGCGTCTCGTTGACCGCGATCGCGAGAGACTCCTGAAAGCCTCGCAGGATGCGCTCGAAGACCTCCGGCATCTCCAAACGCAGATGATTCAAACTGAGAAGCTAGTCTCTCTTGGGCAACTGGCGGCGGGCGCTGCGCACGAAATCAACAATCCTCTCACGGGCATTCTCGGTTACACCGAGTTGCTGGCGAGCGAAGGAGGGCTGAGCGACAAGCAGCAATTGCTGGCCAACAAAACTGCAGTGCTGGCCCGGCGAATCAAGACGCTCGTGGCCAACTTGCTGAGTTTTGCGAGGCGCGTTCCGCCGGAAATCGCACTTCTCGATGTGGCACAGGTCATATCGAGCGCTCTCAATCTCAGCAGCCTCGACACGCGCGGCAAAGGCATCCGCACCGAGTTTGTGCCTTCGGAATCGCTGCCCCACGTGCGCGGTGACGCCAACCAGCTTATGCAGGTGTTCTTCAACCTCGTGGATAACGCCATTGATGCGCTCGAGGAAGTCGGCGGCGGAGTCCTGACCATTCGCGCCACGCAAAAGGACTCGAGCGTCATCCTCGATTTCTCGGACACCGGCCCGGGAATGAAGTCGCCGAACCACGTCTTCGATCCGTTCTTTACGACCAAACCGGTCGGGAAAGGCACCGGCTTGGGCCTGAGCATCTCCTACGGAATCGTTCAGGAACACGGTGGCAAGATTGAATGTTTTAATCGCCGTGGCGGAGGCGCAACTTTCCGGATCACCCTTCCCGCAGCAGTTGAGGTGAGCGTCTCTCACGTGAAGCCTGAAGCGCACGAGATGTCGGAGCGGCAACACGACGCGGAGCACGCCCCGCGCTAATCCTTAGGCTACACCTGTCCCACGGCTCTATGGCGGGCTGCAGGTTCCTGTCTCAGACTGAGAGTCGGAAGTCGTAGAGGAGTGCGCGCATGGACACCCCCAATCCCATCGGGGAAAGTCCAAAACAACAAGCCGTTCAGTCGTCCGCGCCGGTGCATCGCATGCTGCCCACGCCCGAGCTGATCCGGCAAATGCTGGAGATCGCCAAGAGCACCAGCGACGTGATCTTCTCGCCGGGACGCGCCCCGATGGCGGAAGTGAATGGCCAGCTCCTGCAGCTCAATCTGCCCGGAATCAACGTCCTCACTTCGGAAGACACGGCGCGCATTGCCGCGGATGTCATCGGCGGAAATCAGGAATTCGTGCGCAAGCTGCGCGAAGAGGGTTCTTGTGACCTGTCCTACGCGGTGGCCAAGCTGTGCCGCTTCCGCGTGAACATATTCACGCAGCGCGGCAGTTGCGCGATCGTCATGCGCGTGATTCCCAACACCATACCCGACTTGAAGGCGCTGAACCTGCCTCCGCAATTGGCGGAAATCGCCGACCTGCGCAATGGGATTGTTCTTGTGACCGGGCCAAGCGGATCGGGAAAATCGTCCACTCTCGCGGCCATCGTTGACAGCATCAACGAACATAAGGCCTGTCACATCCTGACAATCGAAGATCCGATTGAATTTCTGCATCCCCACAAACGCGCTGCGATTCACCAGCGCGAGCTTTACAGCGACACGCCGAGTTTCGCGGCAGCGTTGCGCGCCGCGCTGCGCCAGGCGCCCAAAGTCATCCTCGTCGGCGAAATGCGCGACAGGGAAACTATCGAGACGGCTCTGGAGGCCGCGGAAACCGGCATTCTCGTTCTCTCGACTCTGCATACGATTGATGCCGCAAAAACCGTCGAACGCATCGTCGGCGCGTTTCCGCTGAACGAGCAGATGACCATTCGCTCCCGGCTGGCGAGAATGTTCCGCTTCATCGTCGCGCAGCGCCTGATTCCGAATATCGCCGGGACGGGGCGGATCGCGGCGGTCGAAATTCTGAAATCAACGATGCGGACGCGCGACTACGTGGCCAAGGGCGAAAGCGACTCGCGTTCGATCGTGGATGCTATGCGTGCCGGGGATAACGAAGGCATGCAGACTTTCGATATGGTGATCGAACAGCTGATTCGCGATGGCAAGATTGATTTTCCGACCGGAATATCCTACGCGACGAATCCGAACAACCTGAAGGTGCAGCTCGGAGATTTGGCCGAGCCGCGGCTTGAAGAGCCTGAGCTGCCTACGAACACCGCCGAGCCGGACGTTGTAACCACCGAAAAATAACTTTGCCGCAAACGTGCGAGTTGCGCGAGTCGAAAAGCTTCCTGACACAGACGCAATTCCGCCTGGTTTCCTCGGATCTCGCCTATTGCTTGTGGTGCTGGTTCATGTGCGGCGGAACGATGATCCGTAGAAAAATTGCAATCCCCACCAGCGCCGCACCGACGACGGCCAGCAGGACAGGCTCGGAATGGATTGTGTGAAGCATCTTTTTGACCTCGAAAATTCAGCTCGAATCGCTCTGCGCGCACACCGATCCTGCAGTTCCTTCCACACAAGGAAGAATCATCGTCGGCCGCGAGCGCACCGAGCGGAGACGCCGGAGTCGCGGCACTGATTGACCCACAGGCTCAGAGTGTCAACAGCCTCGGGCTGGGCGACGACTGCATTACGAATTGAAGCTTTACCGCGACTCGAAATCTGCCGTCGGGATGGGTCTCCAAGCGCACTACTTCCCCGAGGTATTCCCAGCCGCTCCCTTTCCCCGATGAAATGTAGGGATAGGTGACCAGCACGCGCATGCCGGGATAGTAGGAATCGCGCCAGGTGGTGACGTAGAGGCAGCCTCGCGCGACGTTGACCGTCGAGGTCAGATCCTCGAAGTTCCCATCCGTGAAGCGCACCGGGCGAAGCCGCACCGGTATCAGCACGGACGCGCGTGCAGCCCGGCGGCGATCGCCCTCCTTTGTGGCTTGGGCGATATTGATCTCGCCGTCCGGAATTATCGGGTGTGGATTCGACGCGCTCATGGCTGCGGTTCGCTCGCTCCTTAGCAAAGCCGATTCGCTTGCTGATTTAAGGATGCGGAGGTGAAGCGAGCGCGTCGATGGTACGGGCGTACTATCGCGCCAAACGAGTTACGGTGGCGTTAGTAGAACTGCGGTGGAAGATTGGTGGACGGCAGGGGAGCTACAGTCTCGCTTTTGCGAACGCACGGCCTGATCCGGACTTCAGATACTTCTCGAACGCAACTGAGCGCCCTTCGTCCGTGAATGCGACGTAGGTCTTAATGCGCCAAGGACGATACCTGGCGGTATGTGTGACTGCTCCCGCATTATGCCGCGAAAGCCTGGCCTTCAAATCATCCGTGATGCCTGTGTAGAAACGCTCTGTGTCCGCCAGACTCTGCAGAATGTAAACATATTTCATGGAGGGCCGCCCGGGATTCCGCCTACGCTATCGCTCCGGCGCGACAGCCTTCGCTTCTCGTGGCCTACCCAGCCAGACTGCGCGCAGCAAAGCTTGCTGGCACGCCGTGCCGAAGCCTTGGCGAAGGCTGGTGGACGGCAGGGGATTCGAACCCCCGGCCTCCTCGTTGCGAACGAGGCGCTCTCCCAGCTGAGCTAGCCGCCCACCGGATGGATTTATTTTAGCAGACGGCGACACTAGGGCAAGCCGTCCATTTCGGCTGCTGTCGAAGAGGGTGAACGGACGGAACTCTCGCGGCGGAAGTCGCGCGAGCTTGCTAAGATTGAAGCATGCCCGTAAAGCTTCTGGCGATGGACATTGACGGCACCTTGCTCGACAGCCATTGGAAAATCCCGGAGGCGAATCGCGCGGCCATTACGGAGGCTGCGAGGCGCGGAATCGAAGTTCTGCTCGTCACTGGAAGGCGCTTTGATTTCGCCCGGCCGGTGGCCGAGCAGCTTGATTGCGAGCTGCTCCTGATCGTCAACAACGGCGCGCTGATCAAATCTCTCGACGGCGAAACGCATCTGCGGCATCTGCTGCCGCGGGCAACCGCTAAGATGGTTCTCGAGGCGGCGCGCGATTATCGATCCGGGGCTGCGGTGATTTTCGATCGCCCAAAAGAGCGGCAGGTGATCCTGGAATGTATCGATTGGAATGATCCTTCGCGGCAGCAATATTTCGAGCGGAACAAGGAATACATCGCGCAGGTGTCGCCGCTCGAGACGTGTCTCGATGTCGAGGATCCGATTCAAGTGATGTTCACCGGGCCATTCGATCACGTGCGCGGCGCATTTCGGCTGCTGCAGGAGCTTCCGGCGGCGGACCGTTATTCGCTGGCGATCACTGAGTACGAAGCCAAGAATTTTTCGATCCTTGATGTGATCAGCCGGAACTGCTCGAAAGGCACGACGCTCGAGGAGTGGGCGCGGCGCCGCGGCATCGCGCGCGATGAGGTGATGGCCGTGGGCGATAACTGGAACGATCACGAGATGCTCGAGTTCGCGGGATTGCCCGTGGTGATGGGAAACAGCGTGCCGGAATTGAAATTGCGCGGCTGGCCGGTTACGCTCACGAACGACGAAGCGGGACTGGCGGCTGCGATCCGGACATACGCATTCGGAGAATGAGCATCCAAGCACAGAACGCATGCGACGCATTGGACTGATTCCTGCGCTGCTCCTTTTGGCCGCCACGTGTGCGCGCGCCGATTATGCGGTGCTGCGCTCCGGCGAGCGATTGCACATCACCGGCTACGAGCAAGTGGGCGACGTGATGCGGCTAACTGTGCCCGGCGGGCGCGTGGACATGCCCGTCAGCGAAATCGTCTCGATCGAGCCGGAAGATGTCTTTCAGCCCAATCCCACGCCACCACCGGCCGTTGGCCCCTTCAGCGAACTGATCCGCGTAGCAGCGAAGAGGCATGGCGTGGATGAAATGTTGATCACCTGCGTGATCGCCGAAGAATCGAATTTCAATCCGCATGCGCTTTCGCCGCGCCTGGCTGCTGGGTTGATGCAACTGCTTCCTTCTACTGCTTTGCGTTTCGCGGTCACTGACGTATTCGATCCGGTGCAGAATATTGAGGCCGGCACGCGTTATTTGAAAGAACTGCTCGACCACTATCGCGGGGATTTGAAACTGGCGCTGGCGGCTTACAACGCCGGGCCGGAAGTGGTGACGCGCTACGGCGGCGTTCCGCCGTATGCCGAGACGCGCAATTACGTGAAGCACATCACGGCGCGCTACGCGCAAGCCACCGCCAAGCCGAAACCGGCGATCAGCCGTTAAGCCGAGAACCATCGGTTGCGAAATCACCCGAAGTAGTTCACGCAATTCCCAGACGAGAATTGTCATTCCCTGCGCGATTGAGGTGGCAACGATCGCGCCGTCGGCACGCGGGGCGCTAGGTAAACCTCCTTAATACCATGCGTTTTGACTCGATTAGAAATGGCCCCGATTGTTTGTTTTCTTGCAGTTACGGCGATTTCTAATAATTTCGCACGCGATTAGAATTCGAGGGATTTCTCCTTTCCAGGTCGTTCTTGTGCGAGCCGGATTCGGGAATCTGTCAGCCAATTCTTCAGACCTCTCGATTTACTGGAAGCAAGTCGATTTCCAAAAATTCAAAGATCAAGTGGCCCTGTTGACGTTCGACCGATTACCGAGACCGGTGGAACACATAAACAGCGCGATCGGGTTGCGCGGAGGCAAATGGCCGACGTTCTCGCAGCAAGCAGGCGCCCCTACGGGGGAGAAATTCAACCACTGCGAATGAAATCAACAGAACCACATAGGATAGAGAACAAAGGAAGGCCGAAACTCAGGGCCGAAGGGCGGGGCCGAAAATATGGCCGAAATCCCCATCCCTCCCAAACACCGGGAAGAATGGGCCACCCAAAAGCGTAATTCCTCAGAAAATCCTGCGCCACCCGCCAGAGGGTGAGGAAATCTTTGTAGCCGGCTAGCGCTTTGGCGCTGTTGCCTTGAACGGCGTAGCGGGCCTCTGTTTCGACGAGGGCGGTCTGAAGACAGCGATGACCTCGTTCACGACGGTTTCCCGAAAAGTCTTTCACTATATCGCCACGCCCAAAAGTTTCTCACCGCGCAGGCGTTTGAACGAAGCGGCCGCGTCCCGATGCTGCGTTTCGGCCTGATGCAGCAGCCTAATGAACGCCGGCTCGTTGCGCACGGAGTCGAGCCACGGGTCCTTGGCCATGGCCGGATAACAGAAGTAGCCGCCCGCGACGACGCGCTCGAAAAGCTGCAGCGCGGGCCCGGTCTCTCCCAAGTGCGCGAGGTGGCGCACCACATAGTAAAGTCCCTCGGGGTCCTTGAATTCCGACGCGACGACGCGGTTGACGGCCGCGACGCTCTCGGCGACATCGTTCTCGAGCAACGCGATGACCGCGATGATGAAATCGTGAAGGCGAGTCTTGGTCTTTGGTTCCAGTTCCCGCAACGCCGGCAGCGCTTCTTCCTTTCTTCCCAGCTCCGCGAGCGCGAGCGCCACAATATAATTCCCTTCCTCCATTCTGATGGCCGCGAGGCTGACGTAATCCCCCTGCATAAACCAGGTATGCGCCACGCTCGTGCGAATCTTGGGGTCGAGTTCGAGCGCCCGTTTGTGGGCCGCCACCGAAGCGTCAAGCAGGCCGCAGTATCGGCAAGTACTGACGAGGCCAACCAGCAGCTCGGGGTCGGGCGTCGCATGTGCCCGCTCGATCAACCTCGCCATGGCATCCGGCGCGCGGCCCAGATCCACTTCGAGCTGCGCCAGCAGTTTGTGCGCCAGCGCCAAGTCCGGATTAAGCTCGATCGCGCGGCGTAGCGCCGCCTCGGCCTCCTTCAGTCCCTCTGACGAACCCACCGGAAGATACTTCGAAATCATGTGGCGCATGTGCCCCAGACGCGCCCAGGCGGGCGCGTACTTAGGGTCCTCCTTCAGCGCTTGCAGGTAAAGATCGCGGGCGATCAACCACTGCTTCGCGTCGTAACTGAGCTGGTTGCCCCGCAGGAAGAATTCGTAGGCCCTGGCATTGGAAGGCACATCGTAATGGAGGGCCTGCTGCTCGCCGGCAGTAAGCCGCAGAGCGAGCGCAGCGACGATTCGTTCGGTGAATTCGTCCTGCACGCGAAACAGATTGTCGAGTGAACCTTGCGCCGTGTGCGAGGCGAGCAGCGTGCCGCTGGGTACCTCCGAAAGCTGGGTCGAGACGCGCACCTCGTTTCCAGCACGTAGCAATGTGCCCGTCACGATGACATCGACGTTGGCCTCCGTGGCGACGGTTCTCGGGTCTGCGTCGGCTCCGAATCGTGCCGCCGCCATGCTGGACCTCACGACCAGCGGCTTCAAACTGGAAAGCGATGTTGTCAGCGCGTCCGGGAGGCTGAAAGTCAGAAACTCCGTTTCCGCATCCGGCCGCAGCATCCGGAAGGGCAGAACAATCAACCGTGTCAGCCGCCGCTCCGTCGTCGAGGGCGTCGTTCCGTCGGTCGTGTGAATTTCGGTGGATTTTGCAGTGCCCGAAGATCGCGACACTGGATCCACAGCCGGAACCGAACCCGATGCCAACACGGTCTGTTGTGCGAAGGGCAGCTCGCCGCTATCCTCCGAAGCGCGCACCGCGCTTGAACTCGCTGGCGCGCCGCCTCGCGTGTCCATCTCCCGCTTCAATCTTTTCAAATCCGCGCGCGTATCGGCGGCGTGCTGATAGCGCGTCGCGCGGTCCTTCTCCAGCGCCTTGTGGATGATTCGCTCCAACTCCGCAGGAACATCCAGATTCATTCGCACCGGCGGCACAACGGCGCGGTTCAGGATCGCGTCGAAGATGATCCCCGTCGATTCGCCGCGAAACGGCGTTGCACCTGTGGCCATCTCGTACAGCACGACACCGAAGCTGAACAGATCACTGCGTCCATCCAGCTCCTTCGCCCGCACCTGCTCGGGGCTCATGTACGCGACGGTCCCCAGAGTGCTGCCCGGATCAGTGAGCTGCCCCGCAGAAATACCTCCACCGGCATCATGCGTTGCGGAGATCGACAAAGATGAAGCTGGCGACAGTTTCTTGGCCAAGCCGAAATCGAGAATCTTGGCATGGCCTCGTTTTGTGACAAAGATGTTTGCGGGCTTGATGTCTCGATGCACGATGCCTTCGGCGTGAGCGGCGTCGAGCGCATCGGCAATTTCGATGGCTAGATTGAGGAGAGTCTCTGTTTCCATCGGACGGCCGTTGATTACGTGCTTCAGGGTCTGGCCGTCCAGGAATTCCATGACGATATAGGCGCGACCGTCCTCTTCGCCGATATCGTGAATGGTGCAGATGTTGGGGTGATTGAGGGCGGAAGCGGCCTCGGCCTCGCGACGAAAGCGTTCCAGTGCCTGAGAGTCGCGCGCCAATTCATCGGGAAGGAATTTCAGACCGACGGAGCGATGCAGGCGGGTGTCTTCGGCCTTGTAGACGACGCCCATCCCGCCACCGCCTAACTTCTCGACGATACGGTAATGGGAAATCGTTCGTCCAGAGGGCGATGCGGAATCGGGCATGGACGCCAATGCTATGCCGCGCCAGCAGGCAAGTCAACGCGCGGCTCCGCGCTGCGGAGGCCCGGCCTATCGAAGATATTCTCAGTTCCTGATAAACTAACCGGACATGTTGCTGAGTCCCCAAAAGTCCGGTTGTGGGAAGTGGCAAACCCTATTGGCAACTTTTCGCTGACTGCGGGCGGATGACGAGCTGACCGGAAATTGGGACCTCAGGGCCCGTCGGCGCTACGATGATCTGGCCGGGCGAAGCGGAACCCGGCAATGCAGGAATGCAACTGCGCGGAGGGATAGCCTGGTCGTCGGATCGATGCCTCGAGAATCCCCGCGCGAGGGGCGGAAGACTCACTACAAGAAAGCGCCGTCATTCCATTTCAGGCTGAAGCAACACAGTGTCCTGCAACGGCTGGAAACGGAGAAAGCGTTCATCCGTTCGGATAACGGAGCGGACACAAGACGCAGGGCATGCTCGCCGGGCAGCGGCAGGAGATTCAGGCCGAGCGGGACCGGAAGTTGGAGGCGGCGAGGGATCAGCGGAAGAATCGCCGCCGACGAGCCGCGCGACGAATGAAACGGATTGCTGTCGCGGTAGGGACGACCATCGCGGATCGCCCCCCGCACAGATCCGTACAAGCGCGTTTACGCATACGGCTCTTACCCTGGATGAGTAGCGGCGAAGCGCGCATCAGGATAGGGATGCAGAATGCGGGGTTGCGGAATCCACCGGATCAAGAGTGGGGAGAGACGCTCCCAGCGCACTCGCGCGCGTTGACTGCGACGGACGAGGATGCTCCGCCACAACCGACAAACGCGACGACAGAAAATGCGCAGCTGAGTCGAGTTGCCCGGAACGGCATGGTATTGGTAGTAGCCCAGCACAACCTTCCGAAGCCATGTACCGACCGCGGTCGTGCGATCATGCTTCCGGCGTTGAAGCTCAGCCTTAATGGCCTTGAGCTTCGCGACCATTCGCTTCTTCGCAGTAATCCGCCAGACGATGAAAGCTCCGGTCGTGAGCTGCCCACAGTAGTGGGTGAAACCCAGGAATGTGAAGGTCTCGGGTTTTCCCTCGCCCCGCCGCTTCCGATCTCGAGCGGCGAACCGCCCGAATTCGATCAGCCGTGTCTTGTCCGCATGTAATTCCAAACCAAACTTAGCCAGCCGCTCCCGAAATTCCCTTAGGAACCGCTCGGCGTCCGTCCGGTGTTGAAAGCCCACCACAAGATCATCGGCGTAGCGGACGACAATCACATCGCCCTTCGCGACTTTCTTGCGCCAGACCTCCACCCATAGATCGAAAACGTAATGTAGGTACACGTTGGCGAGCAGCGGTGAAGCAACGGCTCCCTGTGGCGTACCTAGTTTCGTCTCCGACCACTGGCCATCTTCCGAGACTCCAGCCTTCAACCATTTCTGGATCAGGCGAAGTACTCGGCGATCGGCCACGCGATGCTCGACAAACTTCATCGTCCATTCGTGGTTCATGTTGTCGAAGAAACCTCGAATGTCCGCATCGAGCACCCAGTTCACTCGCTTCCATTGGATGCCCGCCGTCAGCGCGTCCAACGCTTGATGCGGGCCGCGACCGGGCCGAAACCCGTATGAAAAGCCTTTGAAGTCGACCTCATAGATCTGGTTGAGGATCGTCACCACAGCCTGTTGAACGATCTTGTCCTCCAGCGCCGCGATGCCTAACGGACGTTGCCGCCCGTCAGCCTTCGGTATATAGACTCGTCGTGAGGGTTGTGCCCGATACACTCCACGGTGCACCCGACTGTGCAGATCGATGAGTCGATCCTCCAATCCGGCTTCATACTCCTGCCACGTCACGCCATCGACTCCGGGCGAAGCTTGTCGCTGAAGCGCGTAGAAGCTGTCGCGGAGTAATCCGACGCTTAGATGGTGGAGCAGGGCGGTGAACCGTTCCTGCTTCCTTTCTTTTACTGCTTGCCGCACACCGCGCAATCCCTGGGACATGCGTTTCCCGCTCTGTGTCGGGCGTATGTGAGATTGAACGATGTTCTCCTGAGTCTGTGCCCTTCCCTCCCCGGCCTCCGCGGAAGGTTGCCCTTCGTTGTTCGGCTGGTTCACTGGTACTACGGCACAGTCCGACTTCTCCGGCACGTTCGCGTCCGCATTTCGGTTTATGGCCTTCGCGGACCGGTCTTGATCGGCTGACCAAGACGTGCAGGAGATCTCCCGGTTCTCGTGCATGTTGTTTCTCAGCGTGCGCGGGTTCTAAGACTACGCAGGACCTGGCAATCCACTCGCGTTTAGTGTGGTTGTCGTGTTGCCTTCCTCCACTCGGAATGGAGTCGGCGTCCTGTTCCATCGGCTTTTCGAAGCTCAATAGCCCGGCCCACCGATACCTCTGTCTACGCTTCAAGCGGTACCTCGCGATATCGCCTGCAAGACTCGAGGCCAGGATGGATTCGCTGTCTCCTTTCCCGTAGGGCTCTTTCATCCCCTACAACATGCCGGTTTATCCCGGCGCTCTCCGGTTTGCCGACTAATCGTCCACTCGCTCGGCGATTCGCCATCAGCGCAGAGGTTGAGGGTCCCCGATGCCATACTTCTCTTGCATCTGGCGCAGGTTCTCGCGTGCCTTACGCTCCTCGCTCGCGTAGAAACGTGCCTGAACAAATTGATGGTGAGAGATGGCGAACAAAAGTTGATTGAGGTTGACCGCAACGCGATTCTGCGCCTCAATCACCTCATCAGGTAGATCCTGTGGTGGGTCCAAGGTGCCGTGGACCTGGTTTCCCAAGTAACCTCTGTGGGTAGCTTTAGCGAACTGAGCGATGGCGGCGTGTAGAATCAGGCCACCCACCTCCAGCAGAACGAAACGCAGATATTGAGATGGTCCGAGGAGCCGGTGTTCCTGTGCGCCTTGTTCGAAAACAGCTTGCATTTCGGCACCTAGCAACTCTCGGTGCTTTTGCGGGTATAGATAAAGCAGCACTCGGAAGACCGCACCCATATCTCTACGCCTCGCCGAGACGCAGTCGTGCGAACCCCGCACGGCTGAGTTCTCTAAGTCGATCCAGCTCAAGCTCGAGCTGACGGCGGCCTTCGCTGGTCAGCCGGTATGCCTGCTTGTCCCTTGACGTATCTTCCAGCTCGAACCGTTCAATCCAACCCTCGTCCAGCAGCCGCCGGAGCGCGCCATAGAGCGTGCCGGTGCCCAAGCGCACACGGTGGCGGCTTAGAGCCTCGATATCTTTGATCAACGCGTAGCCGTGGCGCGGTTGGGCCGCCAGGCTCATGAGGATAAGGAGAACGGGCTCGGTGAGCGGCTTAGGATGCTCGATGACAGGTCGTTGTGCGACATGTCGCATGCAGACATGTTAGCCTATGTGGACGAAACCGTCAAGGTTTGATTTTGCGGCGAGCCGGAGGTTTACCTTGCCCGGAGAGGAGCTTTGGTCCCCTCCACGGCAGGAGCTTCTGGGAGCCATCACCTCCCGTGGGCCCTCCCGAAAGTCTCATACGCCGTCTCAGAAATCAAACGATGGCCGGAAGCACCCGAGGCGGCGGCTATCGCATCTTTGAGCTGCAATAGTGGTCTGGGGAACACGGTCAGTGCAAACTGCTGCTTCTGAACCAGACGTCACGTGTGGCGGGATTCCGTGACGATTCAGTGTCCGAATTTGGACATTGACTGTCGAAAACGACCATCCCCGAACGACTAGTTTATGGTAAGTGATTTACAATCTGGGTCTTCCTGTTGGCACGGATGGTGCTGGGAGACGACGAGGGGGAGAAGAAACATGTCATTTTTCCGCGATCTAAAAGTTGCGTTCCACTCGCTGATGCGCAGCAAAGGGCTCGCGACCATCGTGATCCTGACCTTGGCGCTGGGCATCGGGGCCAACGCGGCTATCTTCACCCTCGTCCGCGGCGTGCTGCTCAAGCCGCTCGTCAACCGTGACGAGAATCGCCTCATTTATATCCGCCAGAGCGCCCTCGGCCTAGGCGACGACAACACCACGTTCTCCGTGCCCGAAATCAAAGACCTCGAAGCCAGCGTCCACTCCGTGAGCGAATTCGGCGATTTCTCGATGATGAGCTTCACGATGGTCGGACTCGGTGAACCTCGCGGAGTTCAAGGTGGCGTCGTCGGCGGCAACTACTTCGAAGTCATGGGTCTGCGTCCTGTTCTCGGCCGTCTAATCGGGCCTCAAGACGACGGTCCCAACGCCGCCGGCGTCATCGTGCTCACCTATCGCTTCTGGTCCAGCGTTTACAAAAAGGATCCCGGCGTGATCGGCAAGACAGTTCGTCTCAGCAGCATTGGCGATCGTTCCGCCACGGTCATCGGCGTCCTTGAACCGAGTGTGCCGTATCCGGCGGAAACCGAGATCATCGGCAACGTGGTCACCAGCCCGCATCATCTTTCCGCCACCATGGTCACCGGCCGCGTCCATCGCATGACCGAACTGTTCGGCAAGCTTGCCCCCGGCGCCACGCTCGACCAGGCTCGCAACGAGCTACGCACCGCTTACGCCGCCATGGAGAAGGATCACTCCGAAGCGTATCCAGAGAACGGCAACTACCGCATTGAAACGAGGATGCTCCGCGACCAGATAACTTCCGGCGCGCGTACAGTTCTCCTTGTCCTGCTCGCTGCCTCGGGTCTCGTCTTCATCATCGCCTGCTCCAACGTTGCCAACCTGATTCTCGCCCGCACGGTTCGCCGCGAAGGCGAACTCTCCATCCGCGCCGCACTCGGCGCCAGTACCGGCGCGCTGCGGCGCATGTTGTTAGCCGAAAGCCTTCTGCTCTGCGGTGCCGGCGCAGCCATCGCCGTAATCATCGCGCAGCCATTGGTCGCAATCCTGGCTCGCTACGCCTCGCGCTTCTCCGTGCGCGCGCTGGATTTGACCGTCGATTCCAGCCTGCTCTGGATGGGAGTGGCGCTGGCAGTCGTCGCCGCCGTGATTTTGGCGTTTGTGCCGCGCCTGCCCTCTGCTAGCGCGGCGAATGGCATGAACCTCGCCAGCGGCAGCGTGCGCATCACCAGCAGCACCAGCCGCCGCCAGCGCATCTTCGCCGTCACGCAAATCGCCGCATCCTTCGTGCTCTTGGCCGGCGCCGCCGCCTTGATCACCACGATGATCGCCTTGCAAGCGCAACAGACCGGTGTCGATACGCGCCAGGTCCTCGTCGTTGACGTTCCGGCGATGTCCTACGGAAAAACGCAGGAACAAGTCCTCGATTTTTACAAGGAATCAATCCGTCAAATCGATGCGCTTCCCGGTGTCACCAAGACGGCTTTTGCTCAGATCGCTCCCTGGCGTGATGCCGCCGACTTCGGTATCGGTTTGCAATTCGCTGCCGATGGTCACCCCCATGGCACGGACGATCCTCGCGCGCAGTCGCGCACGATTTCTCCCGGCTTTTTCAGCGCGCTTCGCGCCCCCATTCTCGCCGGCCGCGATTTCAACGAGCTCGATGACCAGAATCACGAGCCGGTCGTAATCGTCAGCCAGACTCTCGCACAGCGCATGTTTCCTGGCCAGGATCCTATCAATCGGCATGTTTACTGGACCGATCCAGTGCTCGAGTTTCTCCCCGGCACGGACGCCGAGAAGGCGCGGTTTATGTCGCCGCACCGCATTATTGGCGTCGTCCCCGATATGGACGACCTGCATATCGTTCCGGCGCCCACACCAACCATTTACGACACCTACGCGGAAGGTGCCTTGTTCGGCGGTCACCTCTTCATCCATACCACCGGAAATCCTTATGCGCTCGTAACGCCGGTAACAAAAATCATCCGCCAGATGTCCGCCGATGAACCCGTCGAGCACGCCGCCACTCTCGAAGACATCCGCGCAAAAGTGCTTGCGCCAGACCGCTTGAACTCCCTGGTCTTCGGCGTCTTCGCCGGAGTCGCGTTGCTGATTGCCGTAGTCGGCGTCGCGGGCGTACTGGCGTTTTCCGTCAGCGCGCGCACGCGCGAATTCGGCATCCGCCTGGCGCTCGGCTCACAGCCGAAAAATCTCCTAAGAGGTGTTGTCACTGAAGGCATGGTGATGGCCGGCGTTGGCGTCTTCGCCGGCGCAGCCTTCGGCCTCATCGTCGCCCGCGTAGCAGGCAGCTATTTCGGCGACTTGAAAATGCCGGGCGCATTGCCCGTGATCGTCTCTGCGTTCGTGCTGTTAGGCGCGGCGGTAGTCGCTTCGATGCTCCCCGCGGCACGCGCGGCCCGCGTCGACGTCATACAAGCGCTTCGCTCGGAATGATTTTTCCGGGGCGCTGAAGTTTCTCGCAAGCCGACGTCATAAGGGACTCAAGGCCCGTCAGGGTTCAAGTGCCTCCGCCTGCACCAACTTTGCATGCCTCTCACGCCGGGGAACCGAGGGCCAGTTGGTCCTGCACCGGCGCCCTGGGATTAACCATTCCTTCGTAACGCCTCACCGGCACGAAACGTCTGCTATCCTGAGCTCTTTTCGCTCACGATCCGACTCATGCTCGACCCTACTGGTCTGATGGCGCCCGATTCAATCGGGATGCGCGTCGCGAAGAATATGGGAGAACAATATGAAAATACTGATGGTCCTGACATCGCACGATCAACTCGGGAACACCGGCCGCCCGACCGGCTTCTGGCTTGAGGAATTTGCCGCGCCTTACTTTGTGTTCCGCGACTCCGGCGTGGATCTGACGCTGGCCTCCCCCAAAGGCGGACAGCCACCGCTCGATCCGAAAAGCGATCTGCCAGAAAATCAAACGCCGGCGATGGCTCGGTTCAAGAAAGACGCGGCGGCGCAAAAAGCTCTCGCCAACACCGTAAAACTTGCGCTCGTGAAGGCGGAAGATTTCGACACCGTTTTCTATCCCGGCGGGCACGGCCCGATGTGGGATCTCGCGGAGGACCCTGCGTCGATCGCTCTTCTGGAGGCATTCTACAATTCCGGCAAGCCCATCGCATTGGTGTGCCATTCGCCCGGGGTGCTGCGCCACGTTACCTACCAGGGCGCTCCGCTGGTGAAAGGAAAACACGTCACCGGATTTACGAACGGCGAGGAAGAGGCGATGCAGCTTACGAAGGTTGTGCCGCTCCTGGTGGAAGATGAACTGCTGCGGCTCGGCGCCATATTCGAGAAGAAGGCGGACTGGCAGCCTTTCTCGATCGTAGATGGCCGCCTCGTCACTGGCCAGAACCCTGCGTCATCGACTTCGGCAGCTCAGGCGCTTCTGAAACTCATGACGGGGTCGGAATCGGATTCGTCGATCAACAGCGTGCAAATCGGACACAAGAGCTACGAGATGCCCCCGCGGGACGGAATCAGCGTCGCGCATTTTCTCACCGTCGCCGACGTCGAGCGATCGGCTCGCTACTACGAAAAGGTCTTCGGCGCTCGCATCCTGAGCATGGGCGACGGCAACGCGCCTCCGTACCTTCAGCTTGCGAATATCTGGATGATTCTGAACGTGGGGGGCGGGCCGACCCCGGATAAGCCGACGGTGACGCTCAGCGTCCCCGACCCGAATCACATCAACAGCTTTATGAATTTCCGCGTTGCGGATATCCAAGCGTGCTATGAATTGTGGAAAAGTCGGGGAGCCGAGTTCCTCACGCCGCCAATACCCAAGTACGGCGAGATTCGCTGCTACATCCGCGACCCAGACGGTTACATCATCGAGGTCGGACAAAGCACCTCGCTCAAATACGGTTAGCGCTTGGAGCGGATAGGGAGAAGACTCTGCGCCTCGTCGTTGCGCTTCTGCCAATCTTTGCCTCGATCAGGCACTTGCGTTGACATCGAAAGGAATAGCTAAGATTTCGAGGAACAGATTCGATTTCAGGGAGGAGAACAAAATGACAACAAAAGGAAAAGTCTTGGTGCTGGTCTCGAGCGGTCACGGCTTGCCATTGAAAGATGGCAAGGTTTATGCCGGCGCTGGCTACTATCTCAACGAACTGACGGTTCCGGTTCGCGCCTTGATGAAGGAAGGCTACGAAATCACTTTCGCCAACCCCAAAGGCAACACGCCGCAAATGGATGTCCATTCAGTTGTCGCCGATTTCTTCGGCGGGGACGAGGCCAGGCTTCAGGACTATCTGAAATTCCGCGACACCCTGACTGGGCTCAAAACTCCAACTCGCATCTCGGAGGTCATCGCATCGGGTCTGGATCAATATGACGCTGTTTTCGTCCCCGGCGGCCATGGCCCGATGATCGATCTTCTCGATGATCCCGACGCTGGCACGGTGACGAGGCACTTTCATGAAACTTCCAAGCCCACTGCGGTGCTCTGCCATGGCCCGATTTCACTTCTCTCGGCTCTTCCGAATTCGACGGAGGTGGTCGGAGCGCTGGCTGCGGGCGATGCTGCTGGAGCGCGGGCAAAGGCTCAAGGATGGATTTATTCTGGATATAAGATGACCATCTTTTCGACGGCGGAAGAGCAGCAGCGGGAGCCGCTTGAGATTGGTGGTAAGGTTCTCTTCTATCCGGACTTCGCCTTGGGGACTGCGGGCGGTGACGTAAGTGTGGTCGCTCCGTGGAAGAGCTACGTCCTTCAAGATCGCGAGTTGATCTCAGGTCAGAACCCTTTCTCGGACGAAGCGCTTCTGAAACTTCTTATACCGGCGCTCAACGAGAGAAGAAGTGAGGCGGCTGGCGCATCCTGAGTCGGATCAAATCTTCGCTATTGAACGAGTGAGGCTCTGGCAGCGTACGCGAAAATCAAAACAGGTTGCCATAATTCAATCCCTGCTTTTGGTATGGATCGATACGTTCGTCCAATAGACTTGTCGTCACGCTCCTGCCAAGATCTCCTTGAGCGGTCACTCGCTCTGAAATCGAAAGGACTACCGAATGGACGGCACAAAAGGATCGAAAGAGACCACGCGCGTGACCGCCCCTGGCGCCTCGAACGCGCTTGGTGTGAACGTTTTTACCGCCCCGGGAAAGACTATGGTAGGCGAGCGGCCGAGGCCATTTGGCGAAGCGCTCGGCTTTGACCCGATCACGTCGACTTTAATCTTTGGCGATTAAGACGCGGTGTTGGTGGACGCAATGGGGACCGTGGCTGAGGCCGAGGCTCTCGCGGATTGGATCGCTCTGCACAACCGCAACTTGGAGACCATCTATATAACGCACGCCCATTTCGACCACTTCTACGGTCTGAGCATTCTGCTCGATCGTTTCCCGGGCGCCCGGGCGATAGCAACGCCCAACACGGTGAAGGCCATGCAGATGTCTTTTACTCCCACAGTGGAGCGCTTGGCCCGCCGGCTCTTTCCTGGGCAAGTGCCCACCAAGCTGGTTCCACCTGAGCCCTATGAGCGCGACACGTTCACTCTCGAGGGCCACGAATTGCGCATCATCGAGCAGGGCCGCACCGATTGCCCCGATTCGACGTCTCTTTACGTTCCATCGATCGGCCTGATCGTCGCTGGCGACGTGGTGTACAACCAGTGCCACATGTACGTCGGCGACACCACCCCCGAGAGCCGAGAGAATTGGATCGCGGCGCTAGACCGGTTAGCGGCGCTGAACCCAGCGATTGTTGTCGCCGGTCACAAAAAGCCTGGCGCGCCCGACTCTCCCTCGACGATCCAAGACACCAAGCGTTACCTGCAGGACTTCGATCGGCTGAAGAAAACCGCGACATCCGACCAGGAGCTGTTCGATCAGATGACGGAGCTGTACCCGCATTGGGTTGCTAATCAGTCGTGGTTGATGTTCGGTTTCCCGAGCGGCTGATTTGAACGTTCGCTCGCGTATGATCGAAATCGGAGTGGTCAATGAACAGCGTACAAATCGGGCACTAGCGCTATGAGATGCCGCCACGCGGCCGGCTCTGTTGCCTAGGCCTTCTTGTTTTTTTCGTCCCAGAGCTTTGGTTCCCACAATTCGACTTTGTTTCCTTCGGGGTCCATTACCCACGCAAAAACCCCGTTCTCGTGAAATTCGGGACCCTTCAACAGCTCAGTGCCGGCATTCTTAAGTTGAGCGATCATTTCGTCCATATTGTCGATTCGATAGTTGATCATGAAACTCGATTCACTCGGGCTGAACCATTTCGTGCCCGGCGCTGCGACAGCCCATGCCGTAGCACCCTTATCCTCTGCTTTGTCCTCGGTCCACTCAAGGGCGCAGCCTCCCCAATCTTCAAGCTTGATGCCGAGATTCTTCTTGTACCATTCGCAAAGAGCTTTCTCGTCGGTTTTCGCTTTAATGAATACGCCGCCAATTCCAGTCACTCGAGCCATTCGTTTCCTCTCTCTCTCAAATAACTTTTTGTCCGGCAATAAGAATACATCGCTTCAATTTCAAATTGTCCCAACACCACAACGCGGCGATCGGCACCGCCTCACGCCGTCGCGGCAGTCTGCGCCGATTCCGGCCGCGCCTTTTTTCTCAGAACCGCTGCGGAAATCAAGGTGATCAGCAATCCAATCGGGAACGGCTCAATAAACGTCATCATCATACGGTAAAGCGGATTTGCGTACATTTCTTTCATGTGCTGAACCTCATCGATTTTCGCCTGCACCTCTTGCGCACTCTTGCCGGACGCCTGCGCCTTGGCAATCATGGCCGCTGAATACTTGTCCATGAAGTCCTGAAAAACCGTGCGGGACAAAACTTCCCATGTCCCGACGTAGAACAGGCACGAAATCAGAGTGATGCAGATCCCCACACCAAACCCCTTCGCAAAGCTGATATGGCCATCCCCCACGTTATCGCGATACGAGCGGATGCCGAAGTACACCAGGAGGAATGACAGCACAATTGAGGTGTAGCCAAGGATCAAGGCCCGATCGTTCCCAATCCGGTTGTAAAAGGGAATAAAGCAAACCATCAGCGACGACGAAATAACGCCGGAAATCAACCCGAACGTTAGGATTGTCTTTTTCACTTTCGCTCCCTCCGGCATTTGAAGATTGCGGACTGGCGCAATCTTGCCGCCTCCTGCGGAATTGTCGTCATCCTTTCGGGTGATTTTGGCCTGGAGGGCCACAAATCATGCTTTGGAGTGAGGTGGCCGCCTTCAAGAGCCGTCCTGCGGAGCGGCGTTCACTGTAGCAAGCCGAATTCTTTGCCCAATTGCACGGCTTGCGTGCGGCGCTTGGCGCCAAGTTTATCGAAAACGCGGCTCGAGTGCGTCTTCACCGTGTTCTCGCTCACGAAAAGCTTCTCCGCGATTTCGCGGTTGCTCATGCCTTTGGCGATCAGTTCCAGAATTTCCAGCTCGCGCGGCGTAATTTCCAGCTCCTCTTGCTTCTTGGAGTTCACAACAAATGGCTGCCCCGCCGGAACGCGAACGTGCACTTCCTTCACGACAATCTGCTTCCGCGTCAGCCGCAGCCCGAGCCAGATGCCAAACGCCGAAAACGTCGCCGCCGTCAGTCCGCCATAGATCTCAATCGAATGTTCGATGACCAGGTAGCGATACTCGGTCCACTTCAGGAGCGTGATGAGAATTCCGCCCGCAAGCCCAAACAGAATAATGTGCTGCCACAGGCGCGCCTTCTGGCTCTTGGCCGATCGTTCGGTGCCGGTAGAGGTGCCTGGAGAATTCGTGCTCGCTTGCATCAGGCAACGCTATACCACATAACGGTCAGATAGTGCTGAGCCGTGTTGGCTTGATACGTCTGGACCTGCTGATCGTCTGGACAGAAGCTGATGAGGGTCGGAGCTCGAAATCCGAGCTAGCTCAACGGCAATATTTCGGCTGTCTCCCTTCCGGTTTTTCCCTGATGACGCCCAAGTCCATGCAATTGGCTGTTTGATCTGCCATCAGTTCGCCGTACTGCGTGCGAGACATGCCTCCTGCGCCACCAGCGGGACGGCGCGCACAATCGGTGTGATTTGAAAATAATCCACATGCTTGATAAACGTGGTGACCGGACATGTCGCTGACTACCCAATAGTCCGGTTGTGGGAAGTTGCGAGCCCTATTGGCAACCTTTAGCCGATTGCGGCCGGATAACGCTAGTGCTTAATCGGACGCGCGTTTTCGCGAAAGGGTTGGGGCAGGCAGGGTGTTCTTCGCGCGTTCGATTAAGCCGTTAGAAGGAAGCCGCCCGTGGTTGCGGCGGACGCGGGCCCTATGGAGATTGAATGGGTGGAGACAAGGGTGTTGAAGGTTGCCAAGGTCGTGCGGCAGAGCACGGCAGAAGACTTCGGGAGCGGACTAACGAGAGAGAGTATGGCGGAGACAACGCTGAGGAGATTGGAAAAAGAGATTTGTTGCGAGGCAAGACGCAAGGGTACGGAGCACGGCGAAGCGTGCGAGGAATCCCGAGCTTGGGAGAGCCGTGTCATGCTGCAGCGGTGACCGGTGGCGGAGCACGAAGTTGGATTTCTGCGGTCGTGAGCCTTGCGACGACCGCCATCGGTCCACCACACATAGGGCAGCGCCAGAGATCGTTCGGGGGAGAGGCGTGTTGATTGGCATGTGGTTGCTGTGCTGCACCGAGTGAGTGAAAACAAAGCGGCAGGAGCACGGCGCGACTGCGGTTGGCGAGGAAACCGAAGTTGCGGATACGGACGAAGCCTTTGGGAAGCAGGTGCAACAGGAAGCGTCGCAGGAACTCGTCGATCGGTAAAGTCATGAGCTTCTGTTCGTTGTTGTGAGCAGAGTCCCGCCAGCGGAAGGTGACTTTCCCGTCAGTAAACGAGACCAGGCGATGGTTGGAGATGGCCACGCGATGAGTGTATCGGCCCAGATATTGCAGCACGTATTCGGGACCGCCGAAGGGGCGTTTGGCGTAGACCACCCAGTCCTTGCGGAACAGCAATCGCAGCCACGCAGCGAAAGGTTTCGGCTGGGCGAGTGGAGCGAGATTTCCATGGAAGTTCAGTCGGCCATTTTGGAGCGCCTGCTTGAGACCAGCGACGAACTTGCCGCGAAAGACTCTCGAGAGCACCTTGAGGGGAAGAAAGAACCGGTTTTGTGATTTCACCCAATGGGTGTGATCGGGACTCAACCCACCGGCGGGAATGACGCAATGCACATGGGGATGCAGGGTGAGCTTCTGACTCCAGGTGTGCAGCACGCTGAAGAAACCGATTTCTGCACCGAGATGTTTGGGATCGCGCGCGACTTCGAGAAGAGTTTCCGCACTGGCGCGAAGCAGCAGGCCATAGATGAGTTTCTTATTCTGCAGCACCAAGGGCGCTAGCTGCGCCGGAAGCGTGAAGACCACGTGAACGTAGCGCGTCGGCAGAAGTTCCTTTTGACGCGCGGCGATCCAACGGTCGCGGGCCGCGGTCTGACACTTCGGGCAGTGGCGGTTTCGGCAAGAGTTGTAAGAGATGGCGCGATGCCCGCAGCGAGTGCACTGATCGAGATGCCCACCGAGTGCGGCGGTACGACAGCGCGCAATGGCCAGCAGCACTTTGACGTGCTTCCAGCGGAGCCACTGGCGATTTCGCTCGAGAAATGCAGTTCCCGCGCTGCGGATAAGATCGGCCACCTCGAAGGGCGGCCGATTCATCTACTCTTCCCGCGGTAACTCGCTTTTCAGTTGGAGCGAGTCCAGAGGACTCGCCGTCGCTTTCAAGTGACGTTCGGAGACATGCAGGTAGACGGTAGTTTCTTTCAGATCGTGATGGCCTAACAGGATCTGAATGGTGTAGAGATCGGCGCCGGCCTCGAGTAGATGAGTGGCGAAGCAATGGCGCAGCGTATGTGGATGGACGGCTTTTTTCAGGCCCGCGCGCTTAGCGGCTTGCTGGCAAGCGTGACGCGGCGTTTTCGTATCGATGGGGTGATCACCGGTATGCCACCGGTTGCCTGGGAAGAGCCAAGCACTGGGTTTTCGCCGCAAGCGGTGCCAGTGTTTGCGCAGTTCCTCGAGTAGCTTGGGGCTGAGCATCACATCCCGATCTTTGCCCCACTTGCCGCCTCGGACGTGAATCACCATGCGCTGGCTGTCAATATCGCTGACCTTCAGGCGCGTCAGCTCTGCGCACCGCAAGCCGGTCGCGTAGAGTGCTATCAGCAGAGTTCGATGAAAAGCAGTGCCGGCGGCATCGATCAGTCGTGCGACTTCCTCCTGACTGAGGATCGTTGGGATGCGACGTTGCTTTTTGGGATAGGGAGTTTCCGCGACGCTCCAGGCTTTTTTGAGAGTCTTGGTGTAGAAGAACCGCAAAGCCGAGAGGCGGTTGATCACTGTACCCGGTGACAACTTTCGCTTTTGAAACAGCTCGGCCTGGTATTCGCGAATGTGCCGAGGACCCAAACGGTCCGGCGGGCAGTTGAATCGCCGAGCAAAATCTTCGACTGTGCGGATGTAGTGGCGTGTGGTATCTTGCGAGTAATTACGGCGCTGGAGTTCTTCCAGCATCATTTTGCGAAGTCTGGTCATAAGGACCTCCTTATGACCCGACAACTTACTTCAGCCGTTAGCCATAAACTGCTCCGTTCACCTCACGCGCAGCGTCTGCCGCCGGGCGGCTTCGTTCTGACGGGCTAACCGGCGGTTGAAACCTCAGGGCTCGTCGGCACTACAATGATCTTGGCGGGCGAAACGGAAGCGGGCAATGCAGGAAAGCAACAGCGCCGAGGGTGAGCCTGGCCGTCGGCCTGAATGTGGATCCGACGCGCTTCATCCACTCATTGTCACTACACCGTTGTTACCGTCCACCGTGATGTGCTGCCCGCTGCGGATACGCTGGGTCGCCACGCCGGTCCCCAGCACTGCGGGGACGCCCCCGCTCCTTCCCCCGCATAAATGCGGGGGCTGCCACCAAAGTGCCGGGACTCTATCCAGAATGCGGGGCCTGCCACCGGGTGCAGAGGCGCGCGGACTACGGATTTCGCGGTTGCGGATTATTTGGGGGGAGCTCCGGGGGAGCGGGTTGTGGGGAGAATGGGCTGGAGCCCATGCCGCTGCCTGGATTGCCGAACGATGAGCCGATTCCCTGCTGGCCTGTGGGCGTGCCGCCTACCAGGCCGCCGCCCATGCCGCCGGCGGCTTGGGCTTGCTGCTCGATCGGGTTGTAGATGAATTCCCACTCTTTGTACTTCTTTGCGCCTTTGTAAACCTTCAGCGACGCCTTCTCGACTTTGCTTCCTACGCCGGTGATGCTTCCGCCGATCACTCCCATTTGGCCGAAAGGAGAGCTACCGCCTGGGCCCGAGGAGAAACCGAAGGCGCTATCGTTTTGCGACGGCTGGCCGCCGATGCCAAAGGCCGACGAATTTCCGCCGCCTGGAGCATTCTGGCCGGTGGGCGGATTGCCGGGGGCGTTGTTGTTGCCGGTGTTGCTTGATCGCCGTGACGATTCGATTCTTGTCCGAGTTCCCTGATCGCCCGACTGATTCGATTCTGCGGCTGCGGGCCCGGAGCTGCGCCCGAATGTCTGGAGCCCTGCTTGCCGAATGCAGAGGAACCCTGATTGCCGAAAGCGCTGGAGCCGCCGAAGGAGTGGTGTTGCCAAATGGGCTTGATCCGACGGGCGACGCCGGGCATTCCGGCCATTCCCGGCATTCCCGCGCCGCCGAATTGCGCCATTTTGTCCATCAGCGCCATTTGAATCAGGGATGTGTAGCGAACGCTGCCGATCAAGGCGCCGGCGGGAGTGACGTAGATGAAGCGCCACGTGCCGTCTTCCTTGTTCGTCGGATCTTTATAGGCTTCGCGCATGTAGCGCACGCCGCTGGTGGCTTTGACCAGATCGTCGATTTTGGTGGGATAGCGGCCGAACTTGGCGACGTAGCGGCGAATGCCGCGCTCGTACTGATGGCCGCGCCAGACCATCTCTTCCTCGCGCTCGCGCTGGCCCTGGGTTTCGATTTTCAGAGCGGCCGTAGTGAGCGAAATCAACATCACGGCTACCAGAAAAACGGCGAACAACAAGGTGTAGCCCTCTTGACCGGAGCGCTGACGCGCGAGGGTGCGCCGCGAGGGACGGCCGAAAATGCGAACGGAGATGCGTCCGAGTGATCTCATTGGGATTGCGGCGGCGCGGTCTCCGGTTGGGACGGGGTTTCACCCGGCTGCGTCATCTGCAGGGTGGCGTGTTTACCGCTGCCGACCTCTTCAAAATCGGCGGAGACGTTGCCGATGCGCACCAAGCGATAGCGGTTCAAGAGCATGCCGCCTTCACCGACGATAAAGACGTCGTCGGTGGTGCTGAAGAAGGCAAGTCGATTTTTTGTTTTCGGATTCGTGGCGTAGCCGAAAAATGTTGCCGGTACCACCAAAGGCGGCGGAGGCGGCGGGAGCTTCGGCCCCACAGGCGGCCGGAGGTTCGCTTCGGCAGCCTTGGCCTTTATTTGCTCCGGAGTTGGCTGCGGAGGTCCGTAAACGAAGATATTATGCTCGGCGCCTTTGTACTCGGCCTTGCGAACTTTATCGAGCTCGTAAACGCGCAGCGCGGGATCTTCGACTTTCAACGGCTCGAATTTCGCATCGGGAGCTACCGCGGCGGGACCCGCGAACGAGCCGCTGCGATTGAAGAAATACACGAGAGCGAGCAGCACGAGCAGCCCGCCGAGAATGTAGAGTTGTTTCTTCTGGGTCATGGCTCAGGTTCGGAAATACGTCTTCAGCACCAGCTTCAGGTGCAACACTCCCGTTTCGGATGAATCCAATCCCAGGTCGCTCAAGAGATAAAAATTGCGCGAGCGCTCGAGGCCTGCGATGTACTTCAGCACCGAGGCATAATCGCCCTCGACGGTTTCCTGTATCTGGATTTCGGTTACGCCCCGCTCCTGCAACAGGTGATCCTGAAACGAAGTGGACGACGTTCTGAGGCCGGCCTTGTCGGCGATCTCGCCGAGATCGGCGACGAGCGAGGAATAGCCGGCCGTTGATGGCGGCAATTGCTGCTCGTAGAATTCAGCGGCCTGCTCGCCGACCTTGGGCATTTCTCTTTGAATGGAATCGCCGCGGGCGACATCGGCTTTGAGGAGCTTGGCCTTGATCTCGAGCGCGGTGCGCTGACGGCTGAGGTCGGTGGGATCGGTCTGGCGAAGCTGCCACAGAAGAATCCCCAGGCCGAGATCCAGGACCACGAGCGCACCGAGGCCCGCGAGAACCACGCGCTTCCATCCGCGAGATCGAGACATCCAGTTCATATGGTCGAATACCACGCTTCGAGAGCGATGACGATGTGGTCGCTGCCCGGCCCTTTGGCTTCCTGCTTGTCGTTATATTTTTCGTCGCTGACGCGAATGCCGCTGAATACCTTCGAGAGCGCGAGATTGTGCAGGAATTCCACTTCGGCCTGATCGTCCATCGCACCGATGGTGAGCTTGATCAGGGCGCGGCCGCCTTCGAGGCGCGGGGCGATGCTGATGATGCGCACGCCGGGAGGAAGCGTCTTTTCGAGATCCTCGAAGATTTTCGGCCACGGGAAGGTGCGCGCTTCGATGAGCGAGTTCAGGAAATTCGAGCGATCCAGAACTTTCTTCTGCTCGGGGAAATCGAAAAAGCGGGAAAGCTTCTGCTCCTCCGCGGTTTCGGCCTCAATTTCACTTTCGATGCGGGAAATATCGGAGCGGATCGCGCGGTTGGCGCGCCAGGTGGAATAGGTTTGGTGCGAGAGAATGAAGAGAGCGATGAGCGCAGCAATGCCGGCCAGTCCGACACCGGCGATGAAGCGCCGGTTGTTTTCGAGTGGCGACGTCGCGAGATTGAGATTCAGCTTCATTGTGGCTGCTTCTGAGACGACTGTGTCATTTTCCGTTGGCCATCCAGCCGGCGAGCGCTTCCCCGCCCCGGGCGATCAGATCTTGCGCGTCGTTGCCGAGGGACCGCGATGTTTCTCCATCGGCTAAAGGCAACGCGGTGGCCTTCAGTTCATCGGAAATTGCCGAACGAATGGCTTCTTCCCTTTCGCCGAATCCGGCGACAAGAACGCGATCGAGCTCGCCGCCCCAGGTGTCCTGATAATAGGCGACCGCGGGAAAAACCTCGTCGAGGATGGAGCGAGCATCAAAATGAGTGGGATCGCCGCCTGCCATTTCGGTGGAACGATAAACGCAAAGATTATTGCCGCGGACGATGGCGGTGGTGAGATTGGCTCCGGCCACGCGGACGAGCATGGCACCCGCGGATTCATCGAGAAGAGGCAAGCAGGCGAAAGTGGAGCTGAGCACCACGCCGGGCACGCCATCGGCGGCCTCGAGAGCCTCTTCATACTCGCGAATGATGGATTTGCGTGCGACTGCGGCGATCACTTCAAGATTGCCGTCGCGACCTACCTGGCGCATCGAGGAGATCACCGTGTCGTCCACGTCGAAGGGCACGCTCTTCTTGAGGCGCCAGCGGAGAAGAGGCAGATATTCATCTGCGCGGCGCGGCAAATTCTCGAAGGGAAGAATAAAAACGCGCACGGCAGGATCGGGAACGAGCAGCGCCATCATCTGGCCGCGGCCGCCCACGCGATCCAATACGCGGCGCAGAGCGGAGCGGAGTTCCTCGCCGTTCACTACATTTGCATCGACCGGCGAAGGGTGCACGGAGCCGGGCTCGAGACCTTCGACCGCGGCGGAATCGAGACCGCCGATAGCGGTCCAGCGCGCGGCGGAGACGTGATCACCGGCAATTTCGCAGACGCTTGCGGGGTGCGGCATAGCGTCGAGCCAGTTCGTAAACCGGCCGAACAGGCCTGCCTTTGGAGACGAGAGCGACGCGCCGCTGAGGCTACTCAAGGAAGGTCACCTTGTTGATTTCGCGAATGGTGGTGAGGCCGGCGCGTACTTTATCAAGGCCGGAACCGCGGAGGAAGACCATGCCTTCTTCTTTTCCGGCGCGCTTGATTTCAGAGGTGGGGCGCCGCGCGATGATCATTTCGCGGATGCGGTCGGAGAGATCGAGCAATTCGCAGATGGCCGTGCGGCCGTGATAGCCCGTGCCGCTGCATTCTAGGCAGCCGGAGCCTTCGTAGAGCGGGACATCCGCCCACTCCCTGGGATTCAGGCCGATTTCTTCGAGTTGGTCGGGCGCGTAATGAACGGGCTTCTTACAATGCTCGCAAATCAGGCGAACGAGGCGCTGAGCCAGGATGCAGTTCAGCGCGGAGACGAAATTGTAGGGCTCGACACCCATGTTGATGAAGCGGCCGATCACATCGGTAACGTTGTTGGCGTGAACGGTGGTGAAGACCAGGTGGCCAGTCAGCGCGGATTGAATGGCGATCTGCGCGGTTTCCTGGTCGCGGATTTCGCCGACCATGATTTTGTCCGGGTCGTGGCGCAAAATTGAACGCAACCCGCGGGCGAAGGTGAGGCCCTTCTTTTCGTTTACTGGAATCTGGGTGATGCCGCGGACTTGATATTCGACCGGGTCTTCGATGGTGATGAATTTGTCTTCGTCGCTTTTGATTTCATTGATGGCGGCGTAAAGAGTGGTGGTCTTGCCGGAACCCGTGGGGCCGGTGACGAGGACCATGCCGTACGGCTCGCGAATGTAGCGGCGAAGATGCTTTAACTCTTCCGGCGAGAAGCCGACGACATCGAGCGTCAAATTGCGGAATTTTTCGCTGAGCGTTTCTTTGTCGAGGACGCGAAGGACCGCGTCTTCGCCGTGAATCGAGGGCATGATGGAAACGCGGAAGTCGATGAAGCGGCCCTTGTAACGCACGCGGAATCGGCCGTCTTGTGGGACGCGGCGCTCGGCGATGTCGAGCTCGCTCATGACTTTTATGCGCGAAAGAATGGTGGCGTGCCATTCCTTGCCGAGCGGAGCCATGGCGTGCTGCAGCACGCCGTCAATGCGGTACTTGACGACCACTTCGGTGTTGCCGGTCTCGATGTGAATATCGGAGGCGCGGCGCTCGAGGGCGGTGAAGATTACGGTGTCCACGAGGCGCACGACGGGGCTGACGCCGGTATCGCGCGTCAGCTTCTCCATGGTTATGTTTTCTTCGCTCTCCTCGTCTTCTGTTACGACCTGGAGCGTGAAGCCCTCAGTCGCCTGGTCGAGAACGCGCTGCGATTGCTCGGTGCGCTTGAGGATGTCGCCGATTTGAGTGGCGGTGGCGACTTTAATTTGCAGCTTTTTGCCGAGAAGGAGCGAGAGCTCGTCATTCACGAGCACCTGGCTCGGATCGGAAACGGCGATGGCCAGCGAGTGGTCGTGGGCCTCGAGAGGAACGAAGTTGTAGCGGAACATCAGCTCGGCCGGAATGCTGCGGAAGAGCTCGGGATCGATGCGCTGGTCGCGCAGATCGATGAAGGAACAGCGATAGCGCTCCGCCAGGCGCTTGCTGCGCTCCATCTCAGCCGCGGGATCTGGCTGGTTGGGTGGGACCGGACTGCGATTTGTGGCGCCCATTCCTTCTTACCCCTGAACTGTCCCGGCGGTCAAAGAGAACATTGGCAGGTAGAGAGCAATCAAAATGAAGGCTATCACAGCGGCCATGATAACCAAAATTGCCGGTTCCACCCACGCAAGGATCGCCGTGAGTTTCAGATCCACTTCCTGTTCGTAAAATTCTGCGACGCTGGTGAGCATCGGGGCGAGAGCGCCCGATGCTTCGCCGACTTCGATCATTTCCAAGGCGAGCTCGGGCATCACTTTGGTTTCCGCCAGCGTAGTGTGAAGAGGCTTGCCTTCGCGAACTTGCGCGGCTGCTTTGCGTACGGACGTAGAGATCAGCTTGCTGCCCATGGCGTCGGCGGCGGTGTCGAGCGCGGTGACCAGCGGCGAGCCTCCGGCCAGCAGAGTGGAGAGCGTGCGAACAAATTGCGCGATCTGGGCTTTCAACCAGATGTTGCCGACAATCGGGACGCGCGGTTTCAGGCGATCGAGCACCAGAGCGCCGTGCTCGCTGCGCGCCCAGAAAAACGTCAGGAGACCTACCAGCACCAAGCCGGCCACGACGAATACGATGTAGTCGCGCAGCGGCAAGGAGATGGCCAGTACGATGCGCGTGATCGTCGGTAATTGCACGTTCAGCTCTTTGTACAATTCGGCGAAGCGCGGAACGGCGAAAGTCACGAGATAAGACAAGACGATGATGACCATTACAATCAGAATGCACGGGTAGATCAGCACGTTTTTCAGGCGGCTGAAGAAGGAACTGGTGGTCTTTTGGTAAGCGATGTATTGGTCGAGTACCGTGCTGAGACTGCCGCTCTTCTCTCCGGCCATTACTGAGGTGGTATAGACGGCTGGGAAGACGGCCTGCGCCACGAGGGCCTCGGATAGCAACGCGCCGGTGCGCACTCGCTCGCGTACATCGGCGAGAAGCGGGCGCAATCGCGGCGCGGCGGCGCGTTCGGCCAGCAGATCGAGAGCGGTGAGAATCGGAAGGCCGGCCTTGAGCAGCGTGTTGAATTGCTGATTGAAGATCAGGAAGTCCTGGCCGCGGACGAGACGGCTGGAGCCCGAGCGGCGAAAGCGGCTGGCTAAGCCCAGATTTTGGCTGATGGAATAAACATAGAAGCCGCGCTCGGAGAGCCGGTGACGGGCTTCATTCTCCGAAAGAGCGGTTTCGACCTGCTCGAATACACGGCCGGTCGCATCTGCTATTTTGCAAACGTACTCAGCCATTAAGCGGAGGCTTCCTCAAGCTTGGATTTTTCCACAGGGTCAAAGTTTAGCACATCCCCGAGGCGCGGCATCCCGCAGCAGAGGGTGCTGCTGCGAGTACTGAAATAGCATGCCGCGGGACGCCGGGAGGCTGCGGCACGTTTTCGGGGAGAATTGCCCACCTCTTGAAAGATGCCGTTGGAGGCGAAAACTTTGCCTTGAGGCCGCGCTTTTCGTGCGCAAGAAGGCAACGGGCGTTACGAGAGTCCGATTTCGCGGGAGCGCTGGCCGAGGTGTTCGAACGAGATCGCGATCATTCGGCCGGGATCGAGGCCGAAGCCATTGGTTTCGAAGATATAGTCGGCGCGGTCGGCTGAGCGCGAAGATTCCTGAAAGAAAAGCTCAGCGACGGGCTGCTTATATTCCGGCTTCTCGGCGAGTTTGCGGCGCAAGTAGTCCATTCCGTGGGCGATGTGGCGGCCTTCGTCGGCGCGAATCAAACGCACGCCTTCGAGGAGGCGAGGAAAGATTCCGCGCGAGGCCTGCATTTCGTCGAAATAATCATAGCCGGTGACGGCGAGAGTTCCCTCAATGATGCCCATGTAGTGGGCCATGCCAAGGACCAGCGCGCGCTCGAGATCAGCGGCGGCGCGCTCTCTGACCGAGCCCGTTGCGCCCGCGCAGGCGCGGCAAGCGAGCACAGCCTGGCCGATGGCCTCGCCGCGGGCACGCAACTCGTCTACCAGCACACCACGATACGCGGGATTCAAATAGGCGCGCGTGTCCACATTGCCAAAAACATTTTTGAAGCAGAGCGCGAAAAATTCCGCGTGCTTCACTTCCTCGAAAATCTGGGAGGCCAGAAATACCTTGCGATCGTCTTCCGGGATCGCCACGAGCCACCACGCCAGCGTTTCCGAAACGCTCACTTCGCCTTCGTAAAATAGAGCGCAAATTTTCAGGAGTTGTTCGCGCTCGCCGGCGTTCAGAGCCTGCCAATCATGCGCATCTTCGGCAACGGGGATGCTTTCGGGATCCCAGACGCCGGCCTTCTTGGCGATGCGATATAGATCCGTGGGGGACTTGGCGCTGGCGTACCCGGATTGCATTGAACCTCCTCGACGCCTCGATTAGCGGATCCCGCGGGCCAGATCTTCGGCGTTTACTACGTTCACGCCTGGGGGCGGATCAAAATGAAATTTCGATTCCGGCACGGGGACGTTCTCCTGCCAGCCGCCGAAGCGAAATTCGGTTTCCGTGTCGCCGGGCTCGCGGATTACGACGCGAGCGAGGCGATAATCAGGATCGATCTCAAAGAGAATTTCGCGGAACGCGGAGGTGTCGGCCGTACCGCCCGAGGATCGCGGCGAGCAGCGCAAAAGAAGGTCGCGCGGGTCGAGTAGAGCATCTCTCGAACCATCGCCGCCTGCCGACGAACCGACCAGATCAATCTTCCCGCACAGGCGATCGAGATGGACTTTGCCGGTGAGCAGAGCGAGGGGCGTGCGCCAGTCGTCACTCTCTTTCAGCTTGGCGCGGCTGGCGGTGCGATCGGCGGGAACGTAGAGCCATACGTTAGTGCCATCCACGAGAAAAAGCTTCGTTGCGGGCGACTCGTATTCCCAGCGCATGCGCCCGGGCTTGGAGAAATAGACTGTGCCTGATTCCGATTGTCCGGGCTGGCCGGAAGTGCGATAGCGCTCGTAGAATTTTGCTTCGAGAGTGTGCGCGTGGGAGTAGCGCGCTTCGACGGAACGGACGATCTGAGGCGCCGTTTGCGCAGGGCCGGAAAAGATCAGGAAAAGCAGGATGGTAAGGCTTGGGACGTTCACGCGAAGAGTCTAGCAGGATGCATTAGAGCGTGAAAGCGACGTGGTTGCACATTTGGATTACAAGTCTTCGGCAAATTCTGTCCTGTATTCGCGATGTGGGGTGATTGCGAAAGTCTCCAACGGAGCTGCTTCACGGAGCCAGCGCTAAAGCGCATCGTGAGCGATTGGCTTTTACCGGAGCGCTTCCCGATACAAACCATCGGGACGCATAAAGCGCGGAAGCGCTCCTTCCCCCGCATAAATGCGAGGGCTCCCTCCAAAAATCCGGCGGGTCCTGCTACGCTTAGGCAACAAATTGAATGAGTGCTACTGGAGCGCGGGAAGAGCTTCGCACGCCGCCGGGGTGGCTGTGGTTGCGCCGGTGGTGTCGAAATGGATGATGCCAGGTTGATCGCTGCAGAAGCTACGCGTGCCGGTGAACCCAACCGTTAGCGGAGTGGCCGAAACTACGTATTGAAAGAAGCCAGGAGCGGAACACGTGGGAGCTACGACCACTGTCGGACCGGAGACGGTGTACGCGTATTGATAGCCGCTCTTTTGATTCGGGGCGTTCACGAGAGTGTTATCTACGAGCTGGGCGAAATCGCAGGTGGAAGAGTTGCCGCCCGGACCGCCGAAGGTCGCAAAGGTCGGCGGAAATCCATTGTTCCAGGTGGAGTTGTAGACGACTGCCGCGGTGGTGATGGTGCGCACGTTCTCGGCTGCCGAAGCTTCATTTGCGGACATTCGCGCTTTCAAGAGATTGGGAATAGCGATTGCGGCGATGATGAGGATGATGGCGACGACGATCAGAAGCTCGATGAGTGAAAAACCATGAGCACCGTTGCGCCGCGCTTCCCTGCTGTCGACTTGGACCCAAGTGCTCATTTCAGTTTCCCCGCTGCCTCCGCTGGGTCTATCCGAAAAAGGAGAGAGCCGAAGCTCTCTCCCCTACGCGAGTGAAAGTGCTGTCGCCGTTCTATTGCAAGGAAGCGAGAGCTTCGCAAGCTACGTCGGTTGCCGGTGCCGCCGCGCCCGACGGATCCACGTGGATCACGCCGGATTCGTCGCTGCAGAAAGTACGGTTACCCGTGGCGTTTACGCTGAGTGGTACTGCACCCGTAACGTACGTTGCCGAACCCGGAGCGCCGCAGCCGGTGGCTGCCGCAGTCAAGGCCTTCACTTGTGTATAGGTGATGGTGTAGCCGCTCTTTTGACCGTTGGCCGTCAAGGTCGAGTCGAGCAGGTTGGAGAGTGCGCAAGTCCCCGGAGGTGGGCCGCCAAAGATCGCAAACGTCTGGGGGAAACCGTTGTTGAATGTTGATTGATAGGTGACCGCTGCGGTATTGATGGTGCGCAGCGTGCCGACTGCAGAGGCCTCGTTAGCCGCAATGCGGGCCTTCAAGAGGTTCGGAATAGCAATGGC
Source organism: uncultured Acidobacteriota bacterium (assembly GCA_963812645.1). Taxonomy (GTDB): domain Bacteria; phylum Acidobacteriota; class Terriglobia; order Acidiferrales; family UBA7541; genus Palsa-147. Next base: position 108,548 of record CAWEVU010000003.1, on the reverse strand, counting down.
CGCGATGATCAAAATGATCGCCACGACGATCAAAAGTTCGATCAGCGAGAAACCCTTCTGACTCTTCTTCATCTTCTCTCCTTGTAAATTCCAACTTGAGCATCCAGCTACAGCGCCTAGGGGCTGACTCGCTGGCTTCATGCTTGAGTTAAGTGCAAGCGCGTTGCCACGAGCCCGTTTCTACAGGGCTGTGATGCCCAGTTCCAATAAGCCTGGCCAAATCAGCAACGTACAGAGCTGCTACAGACCAAACAAGTGACTCGACGGATATCCCAGTTTGAAACAGGCCCTAAAAGTGACAATTTTTGTCGACCGAAACTGCTTTTTATGACCGACCGATCGATCTCTCTACGAGTGTTCCCTTGCCCGCTAGAATCGAGGAAACGGACCGGGTGCGTCCAAGTACCTGAAATGAACTCACAGCATAAATAATGTCTACAGCCAGACTGAGTTTCTTCAGGGGCTAAAGCCCTTGATTCTACGGGCGATTCAATGTCGGAGCTAAAGCTCCGACCCCCTGAAAAGCACTTATGAGATCGACTCATCTCAGCTTGAAGGCGGTCAAATCGATCCGCGCGTAGATGCCGCGACCCGCATGACCACCGCTCGGAGTAATTCCCGCCATTCGACCCTTGCAGCAGAAACTGCGCGGCCGGGTGGACGGCGGCTCTGCCGCACGGGAAACCATTACCAGTATGGCAGTCCAGTGATGCCTCCGCAAGGCATGGAAAGACCAGGTGGTGTCCTAAGTTCGAGATGGGAATTGAAGGCCCGTGCTTCTCTGTGGAGCTGCTTGACGGGCTCGCTCCGAAGTGCCCAGCGCTAAAGCACATTTTTAATGGCGACGCTTTTTCGGAGCGCTTCCCGATACAAACCATCGGGACGCATAAGGCGCGGAAGCGCTCCTCCCCCGCATAAATGCGGTGGCTGCCACCCAACTGCGGAAGCTCCCGGGATTGAATTGCGCGGCTGCCACCCAACTGCAGAGGCTCCCAGGCTTGAATTGCGGGGCTGCCACTTGCTGCAAAGCTTCGCCAGAAATGCGAAAAGGGGAGAAAGAATGATCTTTCTCCCCTTCGCAAAGTGGGACTTCTAAATATTTACTGCAGAGCCGAGAGAGCTTCGCAAGCCACGTCGGTGGCCGGCGCGGCGGCGCCCGACGGATCCACGTGGATCACGCCGGATTCGTCGCTGCAGAAAGTACGGTTACCCGTGGCGTTTACGCTGAGTGGTACTGCACCCGTAACGTACGTTGCCGAACCCGGAGCGCCGCAGCCGGTGGCTGCCGCAGTCAAGGCGGTGACCTGGGTGTAGCTGATGGTGTAGCCGCTCTTCTGACCGTTGGCCGTCAAGGTCGAGTCGAGCAGGTTGGAGAGTGCGCAAGTCCCCGGAGGTGGGCCGCCAAAGATCGCAAACGTCTGGGGGAAACCGTTGTTGTAGGTGGACTGATAGGTGACCGCCGCCGTATTAATGGTACGCAGCGTGCCGACGGCCGAGGCCTCGTTGGCCGCGATGCGGGCCTTCAAGAGGTTCGGAATGGCAATCGCCGCGATGATCAAAATGATCGCCACGACGATCAAAAGCTCGATGAGCGAAAAACCCTTCTGACTCTTCTTCATCTTCTCTCCTTAAGATTTGGACGGCAAAAAGAACTATTCGGCTCCCTGGCGGGGTGCCGCAGCTATAGACTGCAAGTGCGCTGCCAGAGGAGGGACTAGTTCCAGTACTTTGTTGCGATTCTATATATCGTTTTGTTTCAATCGCTTATATGCGATCGATCAGCGGCCGCGACCGGCAATCGTTCCCGAAACAGCGCATCCCGCCTGAAAGTTGACATTTTACGTCACTCCGCCCTGACCCTGAAGGGCAGATGGGCTCGCCAGTCGACATTCGCAGTCCGTCTCCGGCACTTTCACGCTTGAGAGCCCCACGGGACGCATCGCCAGGCAGCCCCAACGCTATCTGGAGAATCGGCTTCGTGTGCAGCGGCATGCGATGGCAAGGAAGCCGGAGGGCTAGACGCCGTGTTTCTTGGCGTAGTGGCGGAATGAGCGGTAAGTCATTTTGAGAAGCTCGGAGGCGCGGACGCGGACTCCTCCGGTACATTCCAGCGCGGCGAGGAGGTAGGCGCGTTCGATCTCGCCGATTTTTTGCTCTAAGTCGAGGCCGCCTTCCGGCACCAAGAGATCCCGCGAAACGGGCTTACGATCGGCGCGATGCTCCTGATAGTAGCGAGTGATACGCTCCGGGAGGCCTTCCAAAGTGATCCAGCGGCTGGTTTCCAGGGCTACGGCGCGCTCGATGGTGTTCTCCAGCTCGCGGACGTTTCCGGGCCAGTCGTAGGTCTCGAGTCGCTCCATGGCCTTGGGTTCGATGGCCTCGACGGACTTGGACATGGATTTCCGATAGCGATCCAGGAAGGAGCGTGCCAAGAGCGGAATGTCCTCGCGCCGCTCGCGAAGAGGCGGCAGATGGACGGGAATCACGCTCAGCCGGTAATACAAGTCCTCGCGGAAACGGCCTTCGGCGATTTCTTTCTCGAAATCCTTGTTGGTGGCGGCGATCACGCGGACGTCGACATCTTCTTCCGCGGTGCTGCCGAGCGGCCGAACTTTGCCTTCCTGGAGCACGCGGTAGAGCTTCACCTGCATGGTGAGGCTCATATTTCCGATCTCGTCCATGAAGAGCGTTCCGCCATCGGCAGCTCGAAAGAGGCCGCGGTGATTCTCGCCGGCGCCGGTGAAGGCGCCCTTCATGTAGCCGAAGAGCTCGGATTCGAGTAGCGTCTCGGGGAATGCGCCGCAATTGATGGTGATGAAGGGCTTTTTGGAGCGCGCGCTATTCTCGTGAATGGCGCGAGCGACGAGTTCTTTTCCGGTGCCGCTTTCGCCGGTGATGAGCACGCGGCTGGACTGTGGCGCGATGGACTGAATCAGCTCGAAGATCTTGCGCATCTTCGGGCTGGTGCCGACGATGTGGTCGAGGCCCGTAAGGCGGCGGATCTCGCGGCGGAGAATGCCGGTCTCTTTCCTGAGTTCGATGTTCTCGGAAATCTTTGCGACCGCCTGACGCAATTCATCGACGAGAGTGTCGCCTTTGATGACATAGCGGTCGGCGCCGAAATTGACGGCATCGATGGCCGTGGAGAGCGTGGGAACACCGGTAATCAAGATGAAGACGGTCTCCGGAGAAACTTCTCGGGCAAAGCGGAGCAAGTCCACACCGCTCATGTCGCGCATATTGATATCGGAGACGATGATGTCGAAAAGCTGAGTTTCCAGGCGGCGCTTGGCCTGCTCGCCGCTGGAAGCGAGCTCCACACGATGCCCGTCTTTGCGAAAGGTGATTTCGAGGAGCTCGCAGATGGATCGTTCGTCGTCAACCACCAGTACGTGAGCCATGGTCTCAGCCCTGCCTCACGGCTTCGATGGCCGGTTCGGACTCAGTCTGTGGCGCGGAATTGGGCTTGCGACGCCCGCGACCCATTTTCGGAAGCTCAATCGTAAATTCGGCGCCCTGACCTTTTTCGGAATTGAGATGAATGCGGCCTCCGTGAGCCTGGACGACTTGATAGACGATCGCGAGGCCCAGCCCGGTGCCTTGCGCAAAACTGGATTGGAAGGGCTCGAAAATTCTGGCGGCCTCGGAGGGATCGATTCCGATGCCCGTATCGCGAATGGAGATGCGCAACCAGACGGCTTCCGCTTGGAGATTGATGGTGATGGTCCCGCCATCGGGCATGGCGCGCACGGCATTGTTCAGCAAGTTCCAGAAGACTTGCTTGATGCGATTGCGGTCCACGCGCGCCCGGACGGCGGTGGAGGCGAAGCGCCGCTCGATGCGATAGTTCTTGCTGAACTCCGGCTGGTGCTCGAAGAGCATCAGGGTTTCGTCGAGCAAGGCCACGACGTTGTGATCGCTGAATTCGTAGTTCTTCTCGCGAGAGTATTCCAGGAAGTCGGTGATGATCTGATTGAGGCGCTGCGATTCACGCGAGACGATCTGCACCAGGCGTTGATCGTCGTCCTCGAGAGGTGCGAGACGCGAGAGAGATTTCAGCGCGCCGGTCATGGCCGAGAGCGGCTGGCGAATTTCGTGGGCGATGGCGGCGGAAAGACGCCCCAGAGCCGCCATGCGGTCCTGCACCGCAACCTCGTGCTCCAGGCGCTTGAGTTCGGTCAAATCCTGGAAATTGAAAACATACCCGCTCAATTGATTCTGTCCGGTGCGCAGCGGCGAGATGGAAATTCCGAGGAAGCGCACCACGCCGTACGGTGTGCGGCATTCGACTTCTTTGCGGAGTGCGAGGGGAGTGCCGCGCTCATCCATTTCGATGGGCCAAAATCCCGGGAAAACATCGCGCACGTGCGCGGCGCGATTCGGACCTTCTCCGCGTCCCGTAATTTCGGCGCCGGCGCGGTTCATGAGCACGATGCGCCCTTCGAGATCGACGGTGAGCAAACCGCCGCGCATGGAGCGGATGATGTCTTCATTGAAGGCTTGCAGGTCCTTCAACTGTTCGCGCTTTTCCTCGAGCTCCACACCTTTGTGGCGCAACGAGGCGGATAAGACCGAACCGAGATAGGCGACGCCGACGAAAGCCATGAGGTTCGTGGACAGCCAGAATTCCAATCCGCGCGGGCTCAGTACTGAGGAAGAATTTCGCGGAATCACGTCGTAATAGGCCAACTCGACGACAGCGCCGAGCAAAATAAAGCTTCCGGCCGCCGTCAGTATGGCGCCGCGGCGCGAGAACAAGATGGCACCCATCAGAACAATAAGCAGATAGAGCGAGGTGAAGTAGCTATCGTGCGCGCCGGTGGCGTAGACGACGGCGGAAATCATGATCGCGTCGCAGGACACCTGAAGAGGCGCGTGCCAGGCGGCGCGCGGCATCCAGCGCAGAAGAATCACGAAGAAAATGGCCAGCGAATACCAGAGGACGACGGTCGGCGCGAAAAACTTCGTGGGCAGGGCCAGATGGGTTACGTCGCGGACGAAGAGCACCAACGCAACGAGCGAGGTGATGACAAGAAAGCGAACGCGGCCCAGCCACGGTAGCCATTCGCCAGTATCGTGAGAGAGTTCCATGCGTTACCCACGGGCCGGCGCCCTGGCCCACACGGAACTCGGATTCATTCCCGCTAGCCCGGCGCCGCGTACCCCCCAAAGTCGTAAGACTGGCCGGGGAATGCGCGCGGTGCGGCTTCCCCGGCCCTGGAAACTTCCCTGCTCTGCTACCCCGATAGCTTGGAGATGAGGGAGAAGAGCGGCAGATAGAGCGATACGACGATGCCGCCGACGACCACGCCAAGAAACAAAATCATGGCCGGCTCGAGAAGAGTGAGCATGTCTTTCACGGCGACGTCTACTTCGTCTTCATAGAAGTCCGCGATCTTCTGGAGCATGGCGTCCATCGCGCCGGTTTGTTCGCCGACGCCGATCATCTGCGTGACCATGCCGGGAAACACATCGCTCTCCTTCAATGGATCGACGAGCGAACGTCCGGCCTCAACCGCTTTACGAGTGTTCGTGATGGCTTTTTCGATGACGGCGTTGCCTGCCGTGCGTGCTGTGATGTCCAGACCCTCGAGAATGGGAACGCCGCTGGAGATCAAGGTGCCGAGAGTGCGCGTGAAGCGCGCTACAGCGATCTTGCGCAGCAACATTCCGATCACCGGAATCTTCAGCATGATTGTGTCGATGGTAATGCGTCCTTGCGGAGTCCTGTACCACCAGGCGACAGCGCCAGCAACGCCGACCACGGCCAGAAAGATGAGGAAGCCGTACCAGCTTCCGATGAATTGGCTGAGACCGATGACGATGCGCGTCGGCAGCGGCAGCTCTGCGCCGAGGCCGTTGAACAGCGTTACGAAAATGGGCACGACTTTCCAGAGCAAGAGAGTGATTACCAACGCCGCGATGCCGATGACGGCCGTCGGATAGATCAACGCCGAGCGAACCGCGCGTTTCAAGCGGACGTTTTTCTCGATGTAAGTAGCGAGTCGCTGAAGAATGGTGTCGAGAATACCGCCCGTCTCGCCCGCGTCCACCATGTTGTAGTAGAGCGCGTCGAAGACCTTGTCGTAGATCTTGAGCGACGCAGAAAGTGTCGCGCCGCCTTCGACCGAGGCGCGCACGCCGGTGAGGACCTTCTGGAAGGTCTTGTTCTCTTGCTGGTTGGCCAGAATCTCGAGGCACTGCACCAGCGGGAGTCCTGCGTCGATCATCACCGAGAACTGCCGCGTGAAGACGGCCAGCTCCTTGGCGTCAACGCCGGTTCCAAAGGTCGGGATGTTGAATTCCCGGCCTTTCTCCGACATCTTGGAGACGTTGACCTGCTCGCGGCGCAGCATGGCCGCGAGTTCGGTCTTATTCGCCGCGACGCGCTCGCCGGACACGACGTTGCCCGTGCGATTCGTACCTCGAAACGTATAGACTGGCATTTCCTTCCTCCTTGATTCCCGGGCGCGCTATTAGCGCCGGACTGGGGTGCGAATTCCGCCGGCGGACGGCGAGGTCACTCCCCGGTTGATCAAATCCTGCAACTCATCGGGATTCGACGAGCGCATCAAGGCCACTTCCAGGGTGATGAGCTTCTGGAAATAGGCGTTGGCCAAGCTCTGGTTGAATGTCTGCATGCCCGATGCGCCAGTTCCGGTCTGCATCGCCGAATAGATCTGGTGAATTTTGTCTTCGCGGATCAGGTTGCGGATGGCGGCAGTGGGCACAAGAATTTCCATGACCATGACGCGGCCGCGGCCGTCCACGCGGGGCAGCAACGATTGGCAAAGGATGCCTTCGAGCACCATGGAAAGCTGCGCGCGAACCTGCGGCTGCTGGTGCGCCGGGAAGACGTCCACGATACGGTTGATGGTGGAGACGGCGGAGTTCGTGTGCAGGGTCGCAAACGTCAAGTGGCCGGTCTCGGCGATGCGCAGCGCGGATTCGATGGTCTCGAGGTCGCGCATTTCGCCGATGAGCACGACGTCGGGGTCTTCGCGAAGCGCAGCGCGCAGCGAGTTGGCGAACGAGTGCGTATCGGAGTGAATTTCGCGCTGGTTGACGAGGCACTTCTTGTGGTTGTGCAGGAACTCGATAGGGTCTTCGATAGTGATCATGTGCTCGTCGCGCTCGCTATTGATCTTGTCGAGCATGGCGGCGAGAGTGGTGGACTTGCCCGAACCGGTTGGACCGGTGACGAGCACCAGCCCGCGCGGCTTGTCGCAGAGGACCTTCACCACCTGCGGCAATCCGAGAGCTTCGAAGCCCTTGATCTCCCACGGAATCGTGCGGAAGACAGCAGCCACGGCGCCGCGCTGATGGAAGATGTTGCCGCGGAAGCGCGCCAGGCTCTTCAAGCCGAACGAGAAGTCCAGCTCGAGATTTTCCTCGAGGCGGTGCTTCTGCGCGTCGGTGAGGACGCTATAGGCCAGCGCCTTCGTGTCCGCCGCGGTCAGGGGCGGCATGTCGAGCGGGCGCAGCTTGCCGTGCACGCGGATCCGCGGCGGACTGTTGGTCGAAAGATGAAGGTCGCTGCCTCCCATCTCAATCATTTTTTTCAGCAACTCGCTAAGTGTGATTCCGGCCATGGCAGTTCCTTTCTTAGAGCACAGTCTCGCGTAGTACTTCTTCCATCGTCGTCTGTCCGAGTGCCATCTTGGTCAACCCGCTTTTCCGCAAGGTGATCATTCCCATTTCCAGCGCCTTTTTCTTCAATTCCAGGGCCGAGGCGCCCACCAAGATCAGTTCCCGAAGGTCATCATTAATTTCCATCACTTCGTACAAACCGACGCGGCCTTTGTAGCCGGTGTTGTTGCAAGTGGTGCAGCCGCGGCCGTGGAAGACCTGCGTCGTCTTTGTTTCTTCAGGAGTGTATCCCGCATCCGTCAGAGCCTGAGGAGGAAGCGGATTCGGCTCCTTGCAGGCGACGCAGATGCGACGGACCAGGCGCTGGGCGCAGATCAGGTTGACCGAAGTGGCCACCAGGAAAGGCTCAATACCCATGTTCATTAAGCGGCTGATGGTCGAGGGCGCGTCGTTGGTGTGCAACGTCGAGAGCACAAGGTGGCCGGTGAGCGCCGCTTTCACGGCGATTTCGGCCGTTTCAAAGTCGCGGATTTCGCCGACGAGGATGATGTTGGGGTCTTGGCGAAGGAAAGCGCGCAGGGCCGAAGCGAAGTTCAGCCCGATCTGCTCCTTCATCTGCACCTGGTTGATTCCGGCCAGTTGGAATTCGACGGGATCTTCGGCCGTCATGATGTTCGTTTCGGGTGTATTGAGCCGCGCAACGGAAGAGTAGAGCGTGTTGGTTTTTCCGGAACCGGTCGGCCCGGTGACCAGCACCATGCCATACGGTTTCAGAATCTGGCGTTCAAATTTGGCCAGGGACTCGGGTTCGAAGCCGAGCTTGGTCATGTCCAGGCGAAGATTCTCTTTGTCGAGCAAACGCATGACGACTTTTTCGCCAAAGAGAGTGGGAACAGTGGAAACACGGAAATCGAGCTCCTTTTTCTTCCCTTCCTTCACGTACTTGATCATTATGCGGCCGTCTTGCGGCAGACGCTTTTCGCTGATGTCCAGCTTGGCCATGATCTTGACGCGGCTGGTGATGGCATCTTTCAATTTCAGGGGCGGCGCCATGACGTTTTGAAGAATGCCGTCGATGCGGAAGCGGACGCGGTATTCCTTTTCGTATGGCTCGATGTGAATGTCGCTCGCGCCTCGCTTTACGGCATCGGTCAGGACCAGGTTTACGAGCTTGATGATCGGGGCTTCGTCGGCGGCCCGTTCGAGAGCCGCGAGGTCCATCTCGGCTTCTTCAGCCGCCAACTCCATTTCAGCTTCATCGCCAGCAAGGTCTTTCATGACCTTGTCGAGCTCTTCGCCGGCCTCGACGGAACCGTAGAACTTGCCGATGGCCTCCGTAATCGCCGTTTCGGAGGCGACTACCGGCTCGACGTTGAAGCCGGTCATGAACTTGATATCGTCCATGGCGAAGACGTTCGTCGGGTCCGTCATCGCGATGGTAAGAGTGGAGCCGACGCGCGAAAGCGGCACAATCTGGTAGCGCACGGCGGTCTCTTGCGGCACGAGCTTAATCACCGAGGGGTCCACCTCGTAAAATCTCAAATTGATTGACGGCACGCCGTATTGGCGTGACAGCACCGCGGTAATGTCTTCGTCGCTCACCAATCCCATCTTCACCAGGCAAGTTCCTAGCCGCCCACCATTCTTCTTCTGGTAGTCGAGCGCCTGCTTCAACTGATCGGAAGAGATCAGGCTGTCTTTGACCAAAATGTCGCCAAGCCTGGAAGACACGCCACCACCCCAGCGGCAAACTTCGCCGGATAGAAAAGGCTAGCATGCGCGATGAGTCAGAATGGGAACCGCTTCAGCTCATCGTCATGTAACAGGCAACCCCCTGTACCAAAGTACAGCTCTGTCCAATTGGCCAGAGAGCTGGCTTGACTTGACCGTGAGGCGTCGCTATCTTCGCTGTTAAATGCAGGCGAGCGCGTTGCACGTTGCTGAAAGTGGCCCTCCGGTGACCTCAGGACATAAATCGGCACCCGAGCGACAAAACTTGCCTCCTGTGCGCGAGTACTATGAAAGGCTCTCCACAGTGCTCGGACTGCAGCATTGGTGGCCGGCGAAGACTCAATTTGAGATTGTTGTCGGGGCCATCCTTACTCAGAATACTTCCTGGTCGAACGTCGAGAAGGCTATCGCGAATTTGCGCGCCGCGAAGATGCTCCGCCACGCGGCGATTGTGAAGGTGCCGATGGCCCGGCTTGCGCGGTTGATTCGCCCGTCGGGTTATTTTCGGCAGAAGGCGAAGAAGCTGAAGGCGTTTTGCACCTTCCTTGAAGCGGAGTACCGCGGCTCTCTGGCCAAGATGTTTAAGACACCGACGGCCGAACTCCGTGAGAAACTGTTGGGCGTCTTTGGCATCGGACCGGAAACTGCGGACTCCATCCTGCTTTATGGCGGGGCTCATCCGGTGTTTGTCGTGGACGCTTACACTAAAAGGATCCTGCAGCGGCACGGCTGGGTGCACGAGAAGACGGGCTACGATGAGTTACAGCGTCTGATCCAATCCGATATGCCGCAGGAAGCTACGCAGTACAATGAGTTGCATGCGCTTTTCGTGCAAGTGGGCAAGAACTGGTGCCGCGGCCGCGAGGCCCGCTGCAGCGAATGCCCGCTCGAGTCGTTTCTGAAGGAGAGTCGTTGAAGCAGCGCTCGTGGACCCGGAAGCTGTGGCTCGCCGTGGGCGGGCTCTCCATTGTGCTGCTCGCGGCCACGATTTTCACGCTGGGATCGCTGCGGGCGCCAGTGCATCCCGAGCAGGGCAATTCGCTGGTGATTCTCTTCGCGCTGTCCACGTTCGTCTTCGTGGCGTTCCTCGTGTTTGGGCTTGTGCTGCTGCGCAGCCTTCTCCGCTTGTGGAACGAGCGAAAGGCGGGACTGCTTGGCTCACGGTTCAAGACGAAGATGGTTTTTGGAGCCATGGGCGTTTCGCTGCTGCCGCTTGTCTTCCTTTTCATGTTCAGCTATTCGCTGGTCAACCGGACTCTGAATCTATGGTTTCCGAAGCCGCTGGAAATCGCCAACGCGGAGAGCCAAAAGCTGCTCAATGATTATTCTCGCGAACTTCACGAGCGGCTGAATCTGAGAGCGGCGCGGCTGGCGCCTACTCTCGACTCCCGCGGCGTGAAGGCAATCCTCGACCAATCGCAAGGCGGGACTGCGCTTCCTCTCGATGCCATCTGGATTGCCAACACAAACAACGGAATCGCGCAGGCCGCGCCCTCCGCTCTCGCGGACGGCCATTTGCGCTTCGCGCGCGCTTTGCCCTCGAATGTGGAAGTCTGGCAGACGGATACCGACGCGTTTATAACTGGCTCAGCGCCGGTTTCGGGAGGAAACCTTTACGTCGGCCGCAAGCTGGGGCCGGGCTTTCTCTCGAGCATTGCCACGATCGAAACCCAGACGCACGATTACGAGCAGCAGCGCCGTCAAATTCGCATCTACAAAAATCAGATTCTTCTGGCGCTCTTGCTGATTACCGTTCTGCTTCTCTCGTCAACCACCTGGGTTGCTCTCTTTCTCTCCAAGCAGGTAACCGTTCCCATTCAGGCGATGGCTGAAGCTACGCAAGAAGTGGCGCACGGAAATTTCGACCACCGCGTCGCGATTCAGGCGCAGGACGAACTCGGAACGCTGGTCACTTCATTCAATGAGATGACCGCGCAGCTCGGCGAAGGCCGCCGCCAGATCAACGAGTTCACCAGAAATCTCCAGCAGGCTTTCGAAGAGCGTGATCGGCGCCGGAAATTGATGGAAGCGATTCTCGAAAATATTCCCACCGGCGTGCTCTCGCTCGACGCGGAAGGCGGAATCTCGCGAGTGAATTCTGCGGTCGTGGCGATCTTTGGTGAGCATGCGCGCGAAGCCCGCACGCTCAGCGATCTGTTCGGCGACGAAGCCTCGCGGCCGGTGCAGGCCCTGATGCGCCGATCGCTGAGAATGGGCGTCGCTTCGCGCGAAATCGAAATCGCGGCATCGGGCCGTCTGGTTCGCGCCGCCGTGACCGTGAGTTCCCTCGGCACGCGCCGGTCGAATCCAGGCTTCGTCGTCGTGATCGACGATCTCTCGGAACTTCTGCGCGCGCAGAAAGCTGCTGCGTGGCAGGAAGTGGCGCAACGCATTGCCCACGAAATCAAGAACCCGCTTACGCCGATCATGCTCTCGGCGCAACGATTGAGGAGATTCCTCGAGCGTTCCGAGCCGGCCGTGCCAAAGACGGAACTTGGATCGCTGGTGGCCGAATGTGCCGGGCTCATCGAGCGCGAAGCCCACACTCTAGAATCACTCGTTCACGAATTCTCGCAGTTCGCGCGTTTCCCTTCAGCCCGGCTTACGCCGTCGGACATCAATCAGATCGTGAAGGGAGCTCTCGCGCTGTTTCAGGGCCGGCTCGACGGCGTGCAAGTAAGTACCAATCTCGCCGATCAACTTCCGGCGGTTCGCGTTGATGAGGAGCTTCTTCGCCGCGTTCTCGCGAACTTGATCGACAACGCCGCCGAAGCGATGGAAGACTCCAAGCTCCGGCGCCTCTCAGTGGTCACGCGACTGCGCGAAGAAGGCGATGCCGTCGAAATCGAAGTATCGGACACCGGCCACGGAATTTCGCCGGAAGATAAAGAGCGGCTCTTTCTGCCTCATTTCTCGACCAAAGATCGTGGCACGGGCCTGGGCCTGGCGATCGCCAGCCGCATCGTCTCGGAACATAACGGCTCTTTGCGCGTAGAAGACAACGAGCTAGTCGGCTCGCGCTTCATCATTCGTTTCCCGGCCGTAGAGACGGCCGCTGTTTCAGCGAGCACCAGCCCTGCGGAAAAGGATTCGCCGGTTGATGAATTGACGAGCGAAGGCACGTCCGATTGAGCGTTCTCGAGAATTGAAATTTAGATGCCTGCATCCATTCTAATTGTTGACGACGAACTGGGAATTCGCGAATCGCTGACTTCCCTTCTGCGCGAGGAAGACTACGAAGTCGAGTCCGCGCCGTCGGGCGAAGAATGCCTGCGGCTGATCGAGGAACGGCATTTCGATCTCGTGCTTCTTGACGTCTGGCTCGAGAAAATGGACGGACTCCAGACCCTCGAGAAAATCAACGAGCTCGACTCGCCGCCGATGGTCTTGATGATTTCCGGCCACGCCAGCATCGAGACGGCCGTGCGCGCAACGAAGCTGGGAGCGTTCGATTTTCTCGAGAAGCCGCTTTCGCTCGAGAAGACCGTTCTGGCCATCCGCAATGCGCTCGATTTTCTGCGCCTCGAATCCGAAAACCGGCGCCTGCGCGCGGAACTCGAGCAGCGGCACCAGATTTTGGGAAACAGCGTGCCGATGAAGGCGCTGCGGCAGCAAATCGCGCTCACCGCGCCCACCAACGGCCGCGTGCTGATTTATGGCGAGAGCGGCACGGGCAAGGAACTTGTGGCTCGCGCGCTGCACGCGCAGAGCTCGCGTTCCTCAAATCCTTTTGTCGAAGTGAACTGCGCGGCGATTCCGGAAGAGCTGATCGAATCGGAACTCTTTGGCCATCGCAAAGGGAGTTTCACCGGAGCGAGCGAGGACAAGCTGGGCAAATTCCAAAGCGCCGATGGCGGCACTTTATTTCTCGATGAAGTCGGCGACATGAGCCTGAAGACGCAGTCGAAGGTATTGCGGGCGCTCGAGGAACAGCGCGTCGAATCCATCGGCTCGAATCAGATGGTGCGTGTAGATGTGCGCGTGATCGCGGCGACAAACAAAAAGCTTGAAGATGAAATCGCCCGCAACGCGTTTCGCGAGGATCTTTTTTACCGGCTCAACGTGATTCCGTTCACGGTACCTGCACTGCGCGAGCGCGCCGAGGATATTCCCATCCTCGCGGCGCATTTTCTCGCGGAGTTCTGCCGCTCGTACGGCAAACGCCCGAAAGAGCTGACAGCGGCGGCGCTCGAGGTGCTCTTGCAATATCCGTGGCCGGGCAACGTCCGCGAGCTGAAAAATCTGATCGAGCGGCTCGTCATCATGAGTCCGGGCCTGCGCATCGAGCCGCATCATTTGCCGCCCGAGGTTTTCCGCGGAGCTTCGAGCAGTCCGCATCGCCCGTACGCGAGCCTGCAAGAAGCCCGCTCCGCCTACGAGCGCGAATTCGTACTCAGAAAGCTGGAGGAGAATCGCTGGAATATGACTCGCGCTGCAGCGGCGCTAGGTCTCGAGCGCAGCCATCTCTATCGCAAGATGAAATCACTGGGAATTGCCGGCGCGGCGCCCGACCGGGCCGAACGCACCAACTGAGAGAACGACGTCCTACTCTTCTGTGTCTTCCCCACCGAGCTGTTCCGATTGCCGATGCCAATCCAACTGCCGAACCATGCCTGACTTCTGCCGCCAGTTAGCCTGCACCTTCACGAATAATTCGAGAAACACTTTGACGCCAAGAAGCCCTTCGATTTCGATGCGGGCTTCGGTGCCGACTTTCTTCAGCATCTCGCCACGCTTTCCGATCACGATTCCCTTCTGACCTTCCCGCTCGACATAGATCGTCGCGCGGATGCGAACCAGCTTTTCCGATTCTTCGAATGTATCGATGGCCACGGCGAGCGAGGCCGGAAGCTCCTCGTGCGTGGCGCCAATCAATTTTTCGCGAATCAATTCGCTGGCCAGGAATCTCTCGGGCTGGTCGGTGAACTGATCGGCCGGAAAATAGGCGGGGTGCTCGGGCAGATACGACGTCCAGGTTTTCACCAGATCGGGCAAGCCGTCGCCGGTCAAAGCCGAGATGGGAACGATTTCGGCGAAATCCCGCAAGGCGCGGTAGCGATCAATCAGCGGCAGCAACTTCTCTTTCGGAATGCGGTCCACTTTGTTCAGCAGCAGGAATACCGGGCCATGATACTGCGCAATCCACTCGAGCGCGGAGCGATCGTTCGCGCCAAAATCAACAACGGCATCCACGATCAGCGAGAGCACGTCGATTTCGTCGATGGCTTGCTGCGCTTCGCTCATCATTTGCCGGCTGAGCGCATTGCCCGCGCGATGGATGCCCGGAGTGTCGATGAGGACGATCTGCGCATCGTCTCGATTAACAATTCCCTGAATGCGATTGCGCGTGGTTTGCGGCTTCGGGGAGACGATGGCGACTTTGCGTCCGACGAGGGTATTGACCAGCGTGGATTTTCCGGCATTCGGGCGGCCGACAATGGCGATAAATCCGGACTTAAACGCCATTGTGATTCACCACGATGATTTGGCGCATGGGTCCCGGCGCCACTCAGATAGTCCTGGACTGCGCTGCGCCCAAAGCGCGCCGCGCGCGGAGCCGCAGCACCTTGCGCTGATTGGCTTCGAGAACTTCGAATTGCAGGCCGTCGTAGTCGATCTTTTCTCCGATCGACGGAACGTGGCCCGCCACGCTGTTCAGAAGCCCGGAGAGCGTCGCGGCTCCGGCATTCTGTTGCGTCACTTCGATTTCAATTCCGAAAAGTTCCTTTAACTTTTCGACGGAGACGCTGCCGCGCAAGACCAGGCTGCCGGAGGGTTCGCGCACCACGTCGGGCGCGGGCGCGCGGTCTTCGTCTTCGATCTCGCCGATAATTTCCTCGACGAGGTCTTCGACGGTCACAATTCCGGCCACGAGTCCATATTCGTCGATGACGATCGCGATCTGTTCGCTCTTGCGCCGCATTTCCTTGAGCAGTTCGGAACCAAACTTGGTTTCAGGAACAAACATCGGCCGGCGCATCAATTCGCGAACCATGCGCTGCGCCGCATCCCGCTCCGGCACCTTCAGGAAATCACGCGCGAAAACGAGGCCAACCATATCGTCGAGATTTTTCTCGTATACCGGAATGCGCGAGAACTTGGACTCGACAAATAGATTGCGCAATTGTTCGAGCGAGGCGGAAGCGGAGATGGCGATCACGTCGGGCCGTGGCGTCATCACTTCGCGAACGCGCTTGTCGCTGAATTCGACTACCTGCTCGATCATGCGCGCTTCATCGTGCTCGAGAATTCCTTCTTCCGTGGCGGCTTCGACGAGAGCTTCGATCGCTTGCTGCTCGGGCTCGGGCGCGCCATGCTCGCTGTCTTCGTCGGTAATGTTAAGGAACGAGACAACCAGATCTAGAATCGCGTACACCGGCCAGATCGTCCACAGAAACACGCGAATTGCCGGGACCAGCGGAGCGCACCATCGCCCCGACGCCCGCGCCACCAGCACGTACGGAATGAATTGCATCGCCAGAATGACTTCGATGCCCAGGAACGACACCATCTGCACCGCGATTTGCCACGTTCCGGGAACGAAGAACAACACGCCCCGCGCCGTTTCCACAGCCACGAGCACGAGCCACATGCGGCTCAGCAAACTGAAGGCGGTGGCCGCGCGGTGCCTCTCTAAGTGAAGCCGCGGTTCGACATCGGCTTCGAACACGTCCAGGTGCTCGTGAATGCGGTGGGTCGTGACGCGTCCCATCTCGCGATAGACGCGATCGAGATAGGAAAATACGACCAGGCCCGTGGTCAGACCAAGTACGCCGAGAGTGTAGAGAAAGATCGCCATGATTCAGGCCAGCCGGAACCGCGAGCGCAATTGCAGTTCGTAACGCTCCATTTCACCGCGATCGGACTCGTGATCGTAACCGAGCAAATGCAGAACACCGTGCAGGATCAAAATCCGCAGCTCGAGCGAAAAAGAACGATCGAAGCGCTCGGCGTTCCGGCGCGCGACGATTGGCGAGATAGCGATATCACCCAGATAATCTCCTGCCGAAGCATTGCGTGCTCCCCGCCGGCGCGCCTTCAATCGCTGCATAATCTTCACGCCTGCGCCGTTGTTGCTCACAGGAAAAGACAAGACGTCGGTCGAACCGTGCTTGCTTCGATAGATTCGATTCCAGCGCGCCACATCGACGTCGCGCGCGAAACATACCGTCACGCTATCCGTGGGCAGCCGAAAATGCCGCAGGACGCTGCCAAGAAACCGCTCCAGCGGTGCAACGGGAACACGAACACGATTCTGGCGGTTGATCACCATGGGCGGTTGGCTAAGGTCGCGGAACGCGCGGCGGATGTTCGCGCGCCGCGGTGCCCGCGGGACCACGGCCCGGCACGTACGGCTGCGAGGCCACGTGCTCGTCGTAAGCTTTGATGATTCGCTGCACGAGGCTATGGCGCACCACGTCGCGCTCATCGAAATAGACGAAGGCGATGCCGTCGATCTTGCCGACAATCTCGATCGCTTCAATCAGGCCCGAGCGGCGCTCGCTCGGCAGATCGATCTGCGTGATGTCGCCGGTAATTACTGCCTTGGAATTGAATCCAAGCCGCGTCAAGAACATCTTCATCTGTTCGCTCGTAGTATTCTGCGCCTCATCGAGAATCACGAAGGAATCGTTGAGCGTCCGGCCGCGCATGAACGCCAGTGGCGCGACTTCGATGATGCCCTTCTCGAGAAAGCGCTCGAGTTTGTCGGTTTCGAGAAGATCGTAGAGCGCGTCATAGAGCGGGCGCATGTAGGGATCCACTTTTTCCTGCAGCGTCCCCGGAAGAAATCCCAGCCGCTCTCCGGCCTCGACAGCGGGCCGCGCCAAAATGATGCGGTTCACCTGCTTCGAAAGCAGCGCGGAGACCGCCATCGCCACGGCGAGATAGGTTTTTCCCGTCCCGCCCGGACCAACCGCGAAGACCATGTCGAAAGATTCCAGCGCTTCGATATACCGCCGCTGATTCACCCCTTTGGGAGTGATTTGCTTCCGGCCCACCGAGCGCGGCACGCGCAACGGCGAGAACGTGCCGCGCAGAGGCGCCTCGGGATCCTCAGCAGCCACGCGAATCAGCGACTGGATGTCGTCGCTTTGCAGCACGGTGCCACCGCGCACCAGGTTGTTGTATTCCTTCAGGACGCGCGCCGCTTCCTGCACGCGGGCGCTTTCGCCCGCGATCTCAATCTTGCTGTCCCGCAGGTTGGCGGTCACTTGCAAGGCGGATTCGAAGAGTTTCAGGTTCTCATCGAGGGTGCCGCAGAATTCCGAGGCTTCTCCCAGCAATCGAACGGTCTGTTTCATCTAGATTGGCAGCCAAACTCCTCGTGGCAAGCAGGCCGGAACGACACTCAAATTAGCGTAGCGCACGCAACGGAGCGGGTCAAGAACGCGCGCCACGGTCAGCGGTTCGGCGGTGGAAACTCGACTTTGGGAACCTCTTTCGAGGATTCCGAGGCCTTGAAATAGGCTTCATTGCGCTTGAAGCCGGCAATGTTGGCGACGATGTTGTTGGGGAAAAGGCCGATGTAGGTGTTGTAGTCCTGAATGGCGTCGTTGTAGCGCTGCCGCTCGACGGCGATGCGATTTTCGGTTCCCGCCAGTTCATCCTGGAGCTTCAAAAAACTCTCATTGGACTTGAGCTGCGGATAGTTCTCGACGATCAAGAGTAGGCGGCTGAGCGCACCGTCCAGTTGCCCGTTTGCCGCAATTTTATCCTGCGGTGTTTGCGCCCCGAGAAGTGCGGCGCGCGCCGCGTCCACGTCGTGAAAGACAGTCTGTTCCTGAGCGGCGATGCCCTTCACCGTGGCGACGAGATTCGGAATCAGGTCGGCGCGGCGCTGGAGAACATTGTCGACCTGCGCCCAATCCGACCGTACCGTTTCGTTCTTCGTCACCATCTGGTTGCGGCGGCTCACGTACGTCCAGCCCAAGAGGGCGACGATCAAGACCACAAGAATCAGGACTATGACTGACTTCTTCATTCCGTCTCCTCCCACACGCGCCGCGGATACGGTAACACACTCACTCAAAAGAGCAGTCTCTGCGAAGTCTCAGCGCCCTCAGCGTCTCTGCGGTATTTCTGGTTCCGCCTCAGCGCCGAGGCTGAAACCGCCGATCTACTTCGTCGGTAATTAGTTCGACGAGTTCCAAATATCCGTGCAGCACGGCCTCAACGTCGATATCCGCAGCTTTACGCTTACCGTCGCGAGCCTCCAGCACGGTCAAAAACGGGGCAGGATCAGCTCCAACCAAATGCGCCGCCCCCTCAATAGCCTCGCGCATCGAACGCGGCGGCGCCTCTCCCATGCCTAAAAGCGCGTGGCGAAATAAAGTCGCAAATGACGAAATGGAATCGGTCATCAGCGCGAGCAGTTCACGATTCTTCGCCGGCGCGGCGAGGACAGCCCGCCGCAAGCGAACCCAGTTGGTTCGCAGCTCGCGCTCGACTTGCAAGCGATGCAGCCAGGTTGGCACTTCGAAATTGAGGAAGTGGTCGTCACCGTATAGCGTGCGGTGATTGGCGACGATATCCAAAAGCTCGATCGCGAAAATATCAGCCGAGCGCCGCAATTCATCGATCGTGAAAACCAGCGGCGCGGCCTGGCGTTGCCGCATCCACCACGCGACCGCCGGACGCAGAGCTTCCAACTGGGCGGCGCCCGATCGCTCGATGATGCACAGCACGTTCAAATCGGAGCGTCCTGCGGCGAATTCGCCGGTGACCGCGGAGCCATAGAGCACCACCGATTTCAGATTAGCGCCCGCCGCTTCCTTCAGCTTCTCGATCAACTCTACGAGTTCTTTCTCCATTCCCCGCTCTTCTGCGACAGCGATTGACGCAAGGTTCCCCGGCGCAATCGCGCGCTCAAATTTTCACCAACTCCCGCTCGCTCCTCCGCCGCCAAACGATCCTCCCCCGAATCCGCCAAATCCTCCGCCGCCACCTCCGCCGCCCCACGAACCTCCGCCTCCCCAGCCTCCTCCGCTCCAGCCGCCACCGCCCATAAAAAATGGTCCGCCGAACCACCCGGAACGCCGGCCACGATAAGTGGCGCGACGAAACAGCACGGACATGAACCAAAAGAAGAAAGCTACAAAGATGATGAAGGCGACGATGCTGACCTTGTCGCCATTCGATTCCCTTGGTGCAGTCTCAGTCGAAATGCTGGAGAGCGACGTGAGCGTGACTTTCTGATCGGCGGCGATGGTCTCGGCCACGCGGCGGGTCATCAGCGTAAGTGCCCCGCTGTAGTCTCCATCGCGCAGGAGCGGAACGGCCTCGCGGCCGAAGCTGCCCACTTTGCCATCGGGCAGGATGGGCTCGAGCCCATAGCCGACTTCGATCCGATACTTGTGCTCGGAAGGCGCAAGCAGAACCAAAACGCCGCGGCTATTTCCCTTCGGACCGATGCCCCAGCCCATCGCTAGGTCCACGGTGAATTGCTCGACCGATTCGCCATCGAGCGAAGTGACCGTCACCACGGAGATTTGCGCGTGAGCCTTCTGATCAACCTCGGTGCAGAGCGCGTCGAGCTTTTGCTTCGTCTCGACGTTTAGGACGCCGGCGAAATCGTTCACGTAGCCGTGCGGCGAGAGCTGCGGCGTTTTCACAGGCTTCTGCGCAGCGATCAGCAGCAGACCCACCGCGCACGCGACGATGCGAAAAAACCGCATAATGATTCCCGTCTTCCCTCTCGAATGTCTGGATGAATTACCTCAACTGCAGAAGCCTGACCATCACCAATTCTAGGCTGACGCGCACCAAGGCGCAAACTCAGGCACACAACTTGAGGCGTTCGGATTCTTGCTTGGTATTACAAGCAGAACTCAACCTCAACGCTGATGCCCGCGAGACAGCAGTTTTCAGTGAAAAAAACTGGCTGTGCCGAACAGAGACCCAAAAAGTCGATGCAGTGATGCAGCGGTGAATCGCTCTAGACTGAAGAGAGGGCGGCGGCGCGGCGCCCGAAATCGCGCCACGCCGCCAAATTGGTCCGCGCCTAGCGGCGGACCCTTAGGCTGATCGTTGTTGTGTGGGTCAAGCTGCCGGACGTACCGTGAATGGTGATCGTCACCGTTCCGGTGGTAGCCGAGCTGCTGGCCGTGAAGGTTACGACGCTCGTGGAGGTCGCCGGATTCGTGCTGAACGAAGCCGTCGTGCCGCTGTTCATGCCGGTGGCAGAAAGCGTCACGGCGCCGGTAAAGCCGCCCGTGGGATGAATGGTGATAGTGCTCGTCCCGTGGGATGACCGGGTGATGCTCACGCTGGTCGGCGACGCGGTCAAGGTGAAGTTGCCAGACACGGGCGCGGTCACGGTCAGTGAGACAGTCGTTGTGTGCGTCTGGCTTCCGCCTGTGCCGGTTACTGTAATCGTGTAAGTGCCAGTTGCCGTGGTCGAGGCCACTGCTATCGTCATCGTTGAGGTGCCAGACCCGGGAGCCGCGATGGACGTGGGATTGAAGGTCACGGTCACGCCTGTCGGCTGGCCACTCGCGGACAACGCGACGGCTGAACTAAAGCCGCCCCCGACCGTGGAAGTGATCGTTGACGTGCCATTGTTGCCCTGCACTACGGAGACAGAACCGGGCGAGGCCGACAAACTAAACGTGGGAGATGATGAGCTTCCAGCGAGGGAATTAATCAGGCCGGAACCATTCGGACTGCCCAGACCGGTCGCGAGATCGTAACCAGTAGCGGCCGAGAAGCCGTTGCTGCCGCTGGTGATGTCGTGGAAATCTGTGCCGTAGCTCGAGCCCGCAGCAATGGGATAAATGATCGGGTTGATGAAGCCGATCGTTTTGCCGGTGTTGGCGACTGCCTGCTGATTGGCCAGAGCCAGATAGCCGGCCCACATGGGAGCAGCAAAGCTGGTTCCGCCATATTCGTTGGCCGTGCAAGTGGTTTGATCGGCGCAGACGTAGAACGTGAAATTTGCGTTCGCCGAAACGTCCGGGCCATTGCGCAGGGTTTTCGAACAGCTCGAGCAGCCAGCAGCCGCGGTCGTCTGCCAGGACGGAATCGAGTACTTGTCCGGGGAAATGCCGCCGCCGCCGTCTACCCATGCCGTCTCCGAGCTCCACGGACCGCCTGCGCTGCCGGTGACCAAATCGGTGCCGCCGACCGAGGTGACAAACACATCATCGGCAGGGTAGATCGCCGAACCTGTTCGCCATGCGCCGCTATCGCCGGACGCTTGAAACAGATTCTGACCCTGCGCCGCGAACTCCTGGAAGTAGGGGTTATCGGTGTTGGGATCGGCCGGAGACCACGTCCACGAAGAGCTCAATTGTGCGTTCAGCGGAGTGCGGGTGGCCATGGAGTTGAAAATGGCGGCATCGCCCGATCCGACGTACACCACGAGGCTCGACATGCCTGGGGCCATGCCGAGAGCTTGGGTCATGTCGAGAGTCTGTTCGGTGTCATCGCAGCCGGGAGAGGCGCAGGCGGTGCTGGTGCCGTCGGTGGAGAGCAGCGTGACCGGGACGTTATTGGTCTGATGCGCGTTGGTGTAGTACGTGGTCAGGTCAGCCAAATCGGTGCCGGCATACTCCAGCAAACCGAGTGACTGGCCGGCGCCGTTGAGAGCTGAGCCGCCGTAGTAGGCGGCGCGCATGTCGCTGCCGAGGAATGAGGCCGAGGGGCCGGAGCCGGTGGTGGCGTTGGGCTTCGTACCCTTGATTTTATGGAGACCTGCCGGGCGCGGGATTGAATAGTTGTCGAGACCGGCGATGCGCCAGAGACGCACGGAAACGTTCGGGGTGGGCTCGCGATCCGGACCGAAGAAGGTGCGGTCTTCCGTGGGGTGCTGATAGACGCCCATGGTTACGTGGAAGGCTTTTTCAATCGTGGACACGGTTCCGGTGATATCGAGATTCACGCGATTGCGAGAGGTGCCGACCACCGTAAAGCCGTTGGACTCCGCAAAACTAATCAGCGCGGCATAATCAGCTTGGCTGGGGCCAAACAAGGAGGTGAATTCATCCACGGTCAGGAATTGATGAAAATACGGGCTGGAGGGATCGTAAAGGTCCTTCAGGAACTGATCTAAACTGGATTGATTGCGAATCGGCAGAACCAGGGTGAGGCGCATCGACTGGGTGGCGGGGAGTTTGCCGATTGAGCGCGCCTGACCGGTGGCAATGGCGTCGCGCAGGTGGCGCGTCAACGGCGGAAGCGCTTGCGCTTGGCAGTCCAAACTGAGAACCAACACCATCGCGACGACCGCGAGCAAGAAAATACTGAGTCTTCGCATCACGAATCCTCCTTGTACCCCAGATTGTCCGTATTCAATTTTCCCTGACAGTCAAATCGGGATCGCCGATTTGGCCTGACCTAGTGGGTTCCGATGATAGGCCAGGCCGACTAAAGGTCAATCAAAAAATGATGCTGCTTGAGGTTATGTATCGCATAGTACCAGTCGAATTCGGCTTTGAATGAACGGCTGCTTTCGAGTTCTTGGTTTGGCTTGTGAATTTAAATCCGCAATCGCGGAGAACGTTACGTATTGCACGGCGAACTTTTCGAGTCCGTAGGGTCGCTTCAGAGGCGTTTCTAACCGCTCAGGGGGCCTTTGCCGGGTGCGATTTTGTCACGGACAAAAAAGATCTCCATGCTTTATTTTCAATGACTTACGCGAATTTCTGTGCGTTTTGGTGTATCGATCAGAAACCGGCGGGATCGGACTGTTTGCTGGGGGGGTTGTACGTCCGCTGGCCCGGCTCATTTGCGATTCCCGACGGTAAGCTAGCAGCGTTTTTTCACGAATCCTATAGTACGAACGGACAGTGTCCGTAGAAGATGAGAGGCGAGCAGCGTTCTCGCACCCTCATTCGCGGTTGGAGCGCTCTCGCGGGAAGAGTGCGGAGCTGATAGGTCGGTATTACTGCAGCTTTGCGTACTCGGCCTTGGCTTGTTGCAGGATGGGGATGTCGGGATCGGCGTCTTTCCAGAGCGCGAGGAAGTCCTGATACGCCGTCTGGGCTTTGGCCTTGTCGCCCGAAAGCGTGTAGGCGCGGGCCAGGCCTAAGTGCGCCAGCGCGCCGATTGGGCTGTTCGTGACGACGCCGGGGTGGTCGAGAATTTTCTGAAACTCGGCTACGGCTGCGCTGCCTTGGTGCGCTGCCAGATCAGCCTCGCCACGCAGGTAGACGGGGTAGAGAGCCTGGCCAACAGAACCGAGTTCGTACGGAGCAACCGGGGCAAGCGCTTCGATTGCCTTGCTGGCGCTGCCCCCTTGCAGAGCAGTGGCTGCGTGGATTGTGGGAAGATAATTAGACTGGACAATCGTGTCTTCCGGAAAGCGCTTGGCCAGGTCGGCGGCCAGCCGTTCGGCTTGCGCGGCGTCACCCGCCACTCCCGATGCGAAGGCCGATATGGCCTCAACATCTCTACCCGTCGAGAGAGCGAGCGCGGCCTGCGCTTGCTGCTTCGCCAGGCTCATGTTGCCCACCAGCGCCTCGCGCCACGCGGCTTCGGCCACGTATCCAGCCGCGGTTTCTTTTTCATCTGCACGTTGGGCCGATTCGGACGCGCGCCGCGTCAGTTCCCGTGCTTTCGAAAACTTGCCGGCATAAGCGGCAGTATCGGATTCGGTATCGAGCATAACGTCTTCGAATCCAGGCTTGCCCATCACCGCTGCCGCCTCACGCTCCATCCCTGCCGCATCGTGTTGCAGGAAATCGATGCTGTAAAGGCTTTGGTGATTTCCAGGATTATCCAGATTGTGGGCTTGCGCCTCCTGCGCTGTCGCCCGGGCTTCATCCAGGCGGTTAACAGTCACATAGCCGAGAACTAGGTTCGAATAATAGAGTCCGCTTTCGGGACTGAGTTTTAGCACCTCCTGATTCGCAGCGAGGGCCTTATCGTAGTCGCCCAGAGCTTGGTAGATGGCAGCCAGGTTGTTGGGCGGAACGTTGTCGCGCGGGTAGGTTTGCTCCCACAACTCATAGGTCTTGCGCGTCGCTTCCAGGTTCCCGGTGACGAATTGTTCATAGTGCGACACGATGTAAAACTTCTCCCGCTCGCTTACCCGTTCGCGCAGTTCGTAGGCCTTGCGGATATTATCAGCGGCACGAGCGGTCTCGCCTAGGCCGTAGTAGTTCGTCCCCAGCCGCCCGTAGGCCATGGCAAAGTTGGGGTCCAGGTTGACAGCCCGCTGGAAGAACGGGATGGCGGCAGCGTTATCGCGCTTCACGTTCTCCGTCTGGTAGCCCAGGCTTTAGGCTTTCAGCGCCTCCAGCGATGGCGTGGTTACGTTCTCTGCTGGTGCGTCATACTTTTTTACCGACGTCAGCGATTCGCCCAGTTTGCTGCGGATTTCCGACGCCAGCTTCCCCAATGCGTCAAGCACGTGGTTCTTGTCGCTGGCCTGCACCTCCGCGCTCGCCAGCGACTCCCCGCTGGAGCAATTGACGGCCTTCAGGGTCAAAAGGTACTGCGTGCCAATCTGCGCAATCGAACCATCCAGAACCGCCGCGCTGGTCGTGCGCTGGCAGACTTCGCGGGCCAACTCGCGCGTGAGCCGCGCGTCCTTGGGCTGGGCCATCAGCGCGAGCGTCTGCGCTACACGTTCATCGGAGAGCAAGCTCAGAAACGGCGACTGCTCCAGTTGCGCCGAGAGCCCCTGCCGCAGCGTGCCGTCGAACACCGCATCGCCCGTAGTATTCGTGAAATCGGCAAGAACGATGGTGTCTTTCTCCGTCAACGGCGCTGCGTGACGCGAGCGCAAGTAGAAAGTTACGGCGATCAGCGCAGCAATCACGACAATCGCGGCGGGAATCAGAATCTTCCAAAGCTTCGTTCCCGGCGTAACCGGAACGGCGGTTGCGCTCACGGCAGGCGAAGAAGCAGCAGCCGGGACAGAACCCGACGACGGAGTGGGCTGCTGGGCGGCGACTTGAGAACCGGTATCTTGCGCCGCCGGCACCGTCCCCGAACTGGCTCGTACGGCGTGCCGCGATTCGGTTTCCCGTTTCAAGCGCTTCAGATCGGCGCGCATGTCGGCCGCGTGCTGATAGCGCGTCTCGCGGTCTTTTTCGAGGGCCTTGTTGATGATGTCTTCCAGCTTGGGCGACATATCCGGGTTCAGACGGATCGCCGGAACCGGATCCGCGTCCAGAATTTCGTGGAAGATCACTCCCGAGCTTTCTCCGCGGAAAGGCAACGTGCCTGTGGACATTTCATAGAGCACCGCGCCGAAGGAAAATAAATCGCTGCGCGCGTCCAGTTCCCTGGCGCGCACTTGCTCCGGCGACATGTAAGCAACGGTGCCGAGGGCTGCGCCGGGACTGGTGAGGTGCTCGGCGCTCACGCCGGCGAGTTCGTTCGTGGCGAGCGTGGCATCCGAGGCCGCGGCTTCACGCTTCGGCATCTGCTTGGCTAATCCGAAATCCAGAATTTTCGCGTGCCCTCGCTTGGTAACGAAAATATTCGCCGGCTTGATATCGCGGTGAACGATGCCTTCGCCGTGCGCGGCATCGAGAGCGTCGGCAATTTCGATGCCCAATTCGAGGACCGTTTCGATTTCCATCGGACGGCCGCTGATGCGATGCTTCAGCGTCACGCCGTCGAGATATTCCATGACGATGTAGGCTTTGCCGTTGTCGTCGCCGATTTCGTGGATGGTGCAGATATTGGGATGGTTCAGAGCGGAGGCGGCCTGCGCCTCGCGCTGGAAGCGGGCCAACGATTGCGGGTCTTTGGCGACTTCATCGGGAAGAAACTTCAAGGCTACGAAGCGGTGCAGAGTGACGTCCTCGGCTTTGTAGACCACGCCCATTCCGCCGCCGCCCAACTTCTCGACGATGCGGAAGTGCGAGATGGTGCGGCCGATCATGGGGGAGGAGTCCGGCATTGGGCGCACATGTTAGGTGGGAGGCAGATGCAAGTCAACGAATGTGGAGTGCTTGCGGGCTTAGCGCTGAAAATTGACAAAGGTGCGTGCGTCCGCTAGTTTAGATAATTGACTTTATCGAATGAGGGAGAGCTGAATGCCGCAGGGCACGCCGATCAAGCATAAGAAGAAGAGCAAGTCGGTATTGAAAAATATTCGCCAGACGGAAACGCGGACGGTGATGAATCGCGTAAACCGGACGCGCGTGCGCTCGGCTATTCGCAAGCTGCGCGCGGCGCTGGCGGCCGGGGATTTTGATGGGGCGCAAAAGCTCGTGGGAGCTACATTTTCGGAAATCGATCGCTCGATCCGCAAGCACGTGCTGCCGGAGAATACGGCCAACCGCTATAAGTCGCGGCTTACGCTGGCGATAAACGCACTGCGCGCCAAGAAGAAAGCCTAGAGGCGCGGGAACGAGATCGCGCTTTTTTCGAGGGCTAAAGGTGTCTGAAAAGACCCCGTTTTCACGCGATTAGAAATTACATTCGCCTCGTGTTTTCAATCACTTATAGCGATTTCTAATAATTTCGCACGCGATTAGAAAGTGGTGTGTCGAGCGCGGTCGATGGCGCGCGCAAACCTTCGAGTCGGGTCGCTCGGAGGTGCATGGTTCGCGTTTTCGTAGTATCGCGCGCGGCGGGCGTAGTCCGCCTAGGCGGACGCCCCTACGACTGCAAAACCGGTCGCGTAAGAATTGTCAGCGAAGCCATTTGCTATTCGGTGGCGGACAAATTACGTCCCGGGGCTGGCGGTTTGCGACTTCAGCGTCAGCTTTGTGAATAAGAATTCCATGACGGCGCGCTGGTCTTTGACGCCGGACTTTAGCAGGCTATCGGCTTCGGCTAACGCGGCGAGACCTTGCAGGAGCTGCTCTTTCCTGGAGCGGCGCGATTCGGATTCGATGAGCATGCGGTAACGCCAAGCGATGCCGCCGACTAAGGCCGCGGGCTTGTCCCCGTCGCGAATCAGGGAGTCCAGAAAATCGAGAGCAGCTTCGCGGCGCGAATCCGCGAGCATATCGCCAAGTTCCCAGACGTTGTGGTTTCGCGCGTCGACGACCAGGTCTTCCACGTCGCGCGAGGTGATCTTTTTGGTGTTCTGCGCGTAGAGCGAGAGCTTCTCGACCTCGATGCGAATGCGGGCGGGCTCGATGTTCACGGCATCGGCGAGCAAGGTCGCGGCGTCGCGATCCATGGTTACGCCCATCTCTTTTGCCGTGGCTACGGCCAACTCTTCGGCGTGCACGCGGTCCATCTTGAGTTCAACGATCATCGTGGTCTTGGCGTTCTTGCTCAGGGCTTTGAAGAGACGCAGGCGCTTGTCGAGGCCGGTGGCTTCGAGCACGAGGACTGTGAACGGAGCGGGATCGGCGAGATAGGCTTCGAGCGCGTCGACGGCTGCGTCGCGCGACTTGTCTCCCAGTTCCTCTAGTGCTTCGACTTCTTCGACGATGAGCACCTGGCGAGGCGAGAGCATGGGGAGAGTTTGCGCGCACTCGAAAGCGTCGAGCCAGCCTCTGCCGCGCGCCGAGAAATGTGCGAGCGCCCAATCGCGGGTGCCTTCGGCGACGTACGTAGAGATCAGCGCGTTGCGGCAAAGTTCGCGCAGATAGGAATCCGCACCGAGCAAGACAACCGCGGGCACGGGCTTCCCTGCCGCGAGGCGCGCCTTGAGTTCCTGGGGAGCGAGGGCGGGCACTAGAATCCCTCCACGACGTCGCCGACCACGCGCGCAGCGAATTCGCGCGCCATGCGATCGAGCGCGGGATTTTGCTCTTCGAAGAAGCTGCTGGCATCGCCGGAAATCTGGTATTCCTCGCGGAAGACCAAATCGTCGTTCTTGAATACAGGCTTATGATCCTCGCGGGCTACGAGTTCGACTTTGGCGTGCACGGTTACCAGCATGGTGGTCACTTGTCCGCTCGTGGCGTCGAAAAGTATCGGACTGGTCTCAATGGTCAGCACTTCGCCGCGCAGAACTCCATCTGCGCTGTCCTCATTCTGCACGATTTTGTAGGAGGTGCGGGCCAGAAATTCGCGGATCACCGCCTGGGTGAAGCGCTGCTCGATGCGATAGTGCGTGGTGCGGTTCACAAACGCAGGAACGGCGATGGTTTTCCAGCCTGAGGGAAGGCTCGATGCGCGTCCGGCGACATGATAGCCGCAACCGGCGAGAAGCATCGCGGCCAGAACGACGGCGCTCCTGCACATCGCGGCTATGCGCCGCGACGCTGGGCGATTCTCCGCCATACTACGCCGGAATGACAAGCAGCTCCTCCGCGATGCGCACCGCATTTGTGGCGGACAGGCGCAAATTATCCGCCACGCCCCAGATCCAGCAGCCATTGGGAATGCTGGGATCGCGATCCACCAAACCGATCTGAATCTCGCTTTCTCCTGCGGCGGTTACGTTGTCGGGCGGCCCTTCGCCCTTCTTCGCCAACTTCATTCCGGCGGCGGTAAATGCTGACTCCATGCGCGCTGTATCCGGCGGCGCCGCAAATTCCGCGTAGGCGCCAAAAGCATACCCGTAGAACACCGGCGCTTGCACAAATTGAATCGCGGGAACAGCGGCGCGGCCTGCGAGATAGTTCCCCAGATCGCGCGCCAAGCGCTCGCGGATTTCGCGCAGATTGCGGCGGCAGTCGGGGCCATATCCCGTCAATAAATTGAAGGCCACTTGCGCGTCGAACACCGTACGCTCGATTCCGCGGAATGACAACAAGTTGGTGGTCTGGGTCTCGAGCTCATCCACGCCGGGCTGTCCGGCTTCGGAAACGGGAGGATAGAAAACGATGGCTACGCGCGTGGGATTCAGTTCGCGTAAAGCGGCGGCGAGAGTGGCGGCCATGATCAGAGCCGTTCCGGGAGAGCGATAAAGCGGGCGCCGCGTGCCACCTTTAGCCGCTTTCGCGGCAGCGACGGGAACTGGAGCCGGCGGGGCGGGAAGCAATGCGTCGAGCGACGGGATCCAAGTGAACGAGCCGCCTTCGGCAGGTACACCGCCCGTGAGATCGATCACCGAGGCGCCGGAGCGAATCCCAGCTTCCCAATTTGCCGCCGCGGTTTCACTGTTGCCGGCAAAGAACGCAAAGCGCGCGCCTTCGAAGCTGTCTGCATCGAGCGGATGAATAAAAGTCGGCTCGCCGGCCGCTTCGGTCAAGATTCCCGCCGCGTGACTTTCATCCAGCAACACAAAATCTGCCGCTGGAAAATTCCGGTCTTCGAGCACCTGTTTTAATTCTTTGCCGAGAAGAGAGGAAGCGCCAACGATGGCGACGCGTTGAGACGAACCAGGCCGCGCGGGCATTTTTCAGGCGGGACGCGAAACGATGCGGTGCCGGACCATTCGCGCGACCTCCAGGATGACTCCGTGCGCGGCGTAAGCGGAGGCGATTGCCAGCAGTGTGGGACCCGAGTAGAAGAGCACAGCGGCGACTACGACCGCGATCGGCACCAGCATCCGTGAGGATTGCCGCCGGTCCCAGCGGATGTTCTTGCCGCTGAAATGCCGCACCGTGCTGGACATCAACGCGGCCAACGCGAGCATCAGCAGCAGCCACAGCAGCGACATCTTAACCGTTTGGATCGGCACGGTGATGCAGTGCACCGTCGCGGCGATCATTCCGGCTGCGGCGGGCGTGGGCATGCCCACGAAATAGCCCGAGCCGCCCGGCGACATGCCGTGAATATTGAATCGCGCCAGACGCCACGCGCAGCACACCACAAAAATGAAGCTCACCAGCCAGCCAAGCTGGTAGATGTGCACGGCCTGGCCTACTTCGCTGATGGGCAGATTGCGCACGCCCCAGGCATACGCCAAAAACGCCGGAGCAACGCCGAAGCTTACGACATCAGCCAGGGAGTCGAATTGCTTGCCGAATTCGCTATTCGCGCCGAGAGCGCGCGCGATGCGGCCATCGAGCGCGTCGAATAGAATCGCGAATCCAATCGCGCGCGAGGCATTTTCGAAATCTGCGTTGCTGCCATCGAGGGTGGCCAGAATGGCGTAGTATCCGCACAGAAGATTAGCGACGGTGAACGCGCCGGGAAGAAGATAGGCCCCGCGCTTCGCCGACTTGCGCGGGGCTTCCGTCTTATCGTAGGGATCTAAACCGTTGATTTCCATCTCGCTAGAATGCTCGACCCGCCGGCGACCTTCTCGCCGCGCCGTACGAGTATCTCCGCGTCCTTGGGAAGCCACAAATCCACGCGCGAACCGAAGCGAATCATGCCCACGCGCTCGCCCAGGGCTACCGCGTCTCCTGCTGCCTTCCAGCATAGCACGCGTCGTGCGATTGCTCCCGCAATCTGTTTGAAGACGATGTCACCGCGGGGTGTGGCTACGGTAATGACGTTCATTTCATTCTGTTCCGAGGCGCGCTTGCGCATGGCGGCGTAAAAGCGGCCGGGGCGGTACTCGACACCGGCGATGCGGCCGGCTACCGGTGAGCGGTTCACGTGGACGTCGAATACCGAAAGGAAAATGCTGATGCGCTGGCCTGGCTGCGAGCCCATCGATTCCTCGACGATCTCGACCACGTGGCCATCGGCCGGCGAAACGACTGAGTTTGCGTCACCCGGAATCTGCCGTTCCGGGTCGCGGAAGAAAAAGAAGACGAACACTCCCAGTATCGCGAGCACGAGGCCTACGGCGAAAACCCAGGCCCCGCCGATTGCCGCTAGCTTTGCGAGGCACACGAGGGCCAGGCCCAAAATCAGCGGTGGCAATCCGAATTTGAAGCCTTCTTTAACCATTGAGAGTGAGCCCCGCTTCCTATCGGGGAGAGCGCTTAGAATGCGCCTGAGAGCGCGATACTACGAACCTCAGCGGCTAGAGAGGTTGCCGAAAAATGGCCAATTCGACGAGCGGCCGACGAACATCCAGGCGTCGAGTTGGCGTAAGTGATTGCAAGCATTAGACGCTGAGATCCTTCGCTTCGCTCAGGATGACATCGTTCTGAATTTTGCGGCACGGCTGAAGCCGTGCCCTGCCAAATCATCCGAGATCTTAGACAAACTCTTAAACCCTTCCGTGGTTGCGCCAATTCGACCGTCATTGTGGCAACCGTGGCGATTAGTCGCACCAATCGTGACGCAGATACACGCTCATTGTACGACACGCGGGGTAAGTTTGGCGGGCGCGTCAGTGATAAGTGGGTTCGGAGAGATAGCGCGCGACCATTTGCTCCATGCGGTCTTTCACGCGTAATTTCATTTTCTTTAGCGTGATTTGCATGATTAGGTCTTCCGAGTCCAGGTAGGATTGCGTCTGCAGTTGTTCGAGCTGGGCTTCGTAATTCGAGTGCTCGGTGGCCAGCTTGCGGAACTCCGAGTCACTTGACATCAGGGTTTCCCGAATATCCCGCGCCATATGGGACATACGTTCCTCCCGAATCTGGATTCTTGGTTACATGCCCGCAAACTATCACAACCCGGCGCGCCGAGCCAATAGGAATTCAGTCCTATCCGCAGCCCGTTGTTGAAATCGCACCTACTCAATGGAGGCGGCAAATCGGAGAGCGTCCTCGACCGGGGCGGAATAATAGCTGGTACGCCGGCCGGCCATTTGAAATCCGCGCGATTCGTAGAACTGGATCGCTGCCTGGTTTGACTCGCGGACTTCCAGAAACGCCTTCTGCGCGCCATTCCCGGCGCCCCAGCGCAACGCCGCCTCCAGCAAGGCCCTTCCGGTACCGCGGCGTCGCGCAGTGGGATCCACACCGAGGTTCAGAATCTCAATTTCAGGAGTTACCAGGCGCGCAACTAAGAAGCCTACAATGGTCGCGCTAGTTGCTTCGGCTGGATCGTCCGAATCCTTCTCGCGAACCGCGACCCAACCCGGCATTTCGCCGCGCGCCACGGCTTCGTAATCTGGCCGCGCCCACTGTGCGAGTCCGGGACAACTACGCTGAATTGCGAGCACGGATTCCACATCGCCGCTCTCGAAGCGGCGGATTGTTACTGCGCCTTCCACAGAACTTCCGCGTCCGACCGGCGGATGTAATTGGCGTCGAGTTCGAGCGCCGTGGTCAATTCTCCGCGCGCGGCGCGCTGGAGCCCAACGAGCCCAATCGATGGAGCCAGGACCGGCGAAACTCTTACGATGCGCGCGGTGAGATTGGATTGCGCGAGAGCAGGCTCGATGATGTCCGGCGCAGGAGTAGCGATCGTCAAGTCGTGCCGCCTCACGTGCTCCCCCACTGCGGCCAAAAATTCAGCAGCGCCAAGAACGCACGCCGGCACGAGCACGCGCAACCCGGCGGATTCAGCCACGTACAAAGCGCCGAAGACCTGGCCGCGACGACCGTCAAGCACCGCCGCGACGAATCCCCCTGCCACATGCGCCTGATACGCAACGGCCTCGAGCGCGCTTACTGCCGCGATAGGGCGCTGATAGACCTCGGCCCAGCCCTTCACCGCCGCCAGCCCCACGCGCAGTCCGGTAAATGAACCAGGCCCGGCCGACACCGCATACAGGTCGAATTGCGGGAGTCCAAGCTTCAGTTCGGCCAGCAGGAACTCAAGCTGGCGGAAAAGCCGGGAAGAATAAGCCTCGTCTGAAGAGGTGGATACGACGCCCAAAATGTCGTCGTTTTTGAGGACTGTCAGGCTGCCCACGACGCCTGAGGTATCGACTGCCAGGACCAACATGTGCCCGATTATAGGGCAATTGTTCTTCCAATCCCTTCGGAAAATTACACCTCAAACGTCTTCTATCTCGCTAAAATCACTCGGAATAGCTTGACTCGCACGTTTGCGTGTGCCTAAAATTACAACATGCAGTTCGGGGAGGGGACTCCGTCCTATGGAATTTAAGCTAGGCGAGAAGGTTGTCTATCCGAACCACGGTGTAGGCGTCATCGAACAAATCAGTTTCGGCTACCTCAACGGCAGATCTGAGCGGTTTTACATGCTCAAGATCGTCTCCAGCGGACTCAAAGTGATGGTTCCGCAAACCAACATAGATAACGTCGGTTTGCGCCCCGTCATCCGCACCACCCAGGCGGGCGACGTGATCGCCTACCTCGAAAAGGGCCGCTCCGCGAGCCATCACGACTGGAAGCACCGCTTCAAGGAGAACTCCGAGCGGATGCGCACCGGATCGCTGATGGAAGTCGCAGCAGTCCTGAAGGGCCTTGTCTCACTCAGCCGTACCAAGCCACTCTCGTTCCGCGAAAAGAAGATGCTCGAGCGCGCCAAGTACTTGCTCGTCAGCGAGCTAGCTACGGCGCGGAATACGTCCGAGCAAGCGGTTGAGGCGAATTTGGTGCGGGCACTGGCAAAAGCGCATTTGCAAATGCCGGAAGCGCCAAAGCTGCCTGACTAGATCTAGCCTGATTTATTCTTGCACTTAATTACTGACGGGAAGCCTGTGTCCGCTTCGTTCGGCGCGGCGCGGGCTTCCCCCAACCCCCGCCGCCCGGTGTTTCGACGCGCAGCACAGTGCCTTTCGGCAGATGCCAGGCTCCTTTTGATGGAAGCATTCGCTTGCGACCTGCGATCTTGACCTCGCAACGTCCCGGTGCTCCAGCCTCTCCACCCGCTAACCCATAAGGCCCAAATTTTCGCCTGTCGCTCAGCAATCCAACCTGCATTTCGGTTAGCAGCTCAAACTCGCGGATAATCCCATCGCCGCCGCGCCACTTCCCTTCTCCGCCCGAACCGCGCCGCAAAGAATATTGGAGCACGCGAATCGGCAGAGAATGTTCGAGCACCTCGACGGGCGTATTCAGCGAGTTGGTCATGTGGGTGTGAATCCCGCTGACACCATCGCGGCCCGGCCGAGCTCCCATGCCGCCCGCTATTGTCTCGTAATACGCGAACGGGCCACGCGCTCGGCCCGGACGCGACTCGGTTCCTCCGAACGTCAGGTTGTTCATCGTTCCCTGGCTGGCCGCTGGAATCTTCTGCGGCAAGGCCCGCGAAAGCGCTTTCAGCAGAGTGTCCACCATTCTCTGCGAAGTCTCGACATTGCCGCCGGCCACCGCTCGCGGCGGCCGCGCATTGACTATCGTCCCTTCGGGAGGGATCACTTCAATCGGGCGCATCAATCCGGAAGTCGCGGGAATCTGTTCGTCAACCAAGCACCGGAATACGTAGAAGACAGCTGATTCTGCAATTGCGCGCACCGCGTTCACGCTGCCTGCACATTCCGGCGACGAGCCGGTGAAATCCACTACGACGCGCTCGCCTTTGACGCGGATCTTCACGGCGATGCGAAGCGGGTCATCGCCGATGCCGTCATCGTCGAGGAAGTCCTCGGCGCGGTACGTCCCATCGGGCAATCCTCGAATCACCGCGCGCATCATCGCTTCGGAATAGTTCAGCAATTCGCGGGCGTAGAAATTCAGCTCGTTCCAGCCGTATTTTGCGACCATCGCCAGCAGCCGCAGCTCGCCGATGCGGCAAGCCGCGATCTGCGCCGTTAGATCACCTTCGCGTTCCACCGGTGTGCGCACATTGGCCATCAGCATCCGCACGACATCACGATTTATCCGCCCACGCTCCAAAATCTTCACCGGCGGAATCCGCAAGCCCTCCTGAAAAATCTCGCGCGACAGCCCCATCGACCCGGCCTGTGCGCCGCCAATATCCGCGTGATGCGCCCGGTTCGCGACATAAAAGCGCGGTTTCCCACCTTTGTAGGGGCGGCCCTTTAGTGCCGCCCGGTTTTCGGCCTTGGTTGACCCGCCTGTGGCAAGAATCTTTGTCAATTCACCCTCAAACACCGGCATCACCAAAGTCAAATCGGGCAAATGCGTCCCGCCGGCAAAAGGATCATTCAGCAACACAGCATCGCCCGGCTCCAACTCAATCCCGTCGGTAGCCGCCACCACAGAAGCGGGCATCGACCCCAGATGCACCGGCATATGATCGCCCATGGCGAGAACATTGCGATCGGCATCGAATACTGCGCACGAATAATCCCGCCGCTCGGTAATGTTCGGTGAATAAGCTGACCGCCGCAGCCCAGCCCCCATCTCTTCCGCCACGGAGTGAAAGAGATTCTTGAAAATTTCGAGCCGCACCGGATCGAGTCGTCGCGTCATCGGCACTCACCCGCCTGCGTCTTGGTTTGGATTCGCGTCATCATTTCTAAATTAGCGATCGGCCAAACAATATCGCTTTTCGCGCGTCTAACGGGGCATCCAATTCTGTAACCAACGGTGCCTGGGTCACCCTCGGCATAGGTAGCAGCCGGTCACAAACTCTGAGTTCACAGCTGCAGGAGGCCGTCGTGAGAAAATTTCTCCTCGGATTCATCGCCGGAATCTTGGCGCCGCCTGTCGCGATCTTAGTGGTCGCACGGCTCGGCCTGCTCCCAATCAATGCAAACACATCGCCCACGCGGTGGGAAAGCGCCTTCGCCCACATGGCTATCGATGCATCGGCGGCGCACCAGGCGCCGAAGCTCCAGAATCCCATCGCTCCCACCGAAGAAAATCTAATGGCCGGCGTAAAACTCTTCAAAAATGATTGCGCCGGCTGCCACGGCACTCCGAATACAGCTGCCGAAAACGAATCGAATGTGAATCTCTATCCCAACGCGCCTCAATTTGCGCTGCACCCCACACGGAAACCGGATTACCAACTCTTCTGGATAGCGCGAGGCGGCGTGCGCTATACCGGTATGTTCGCGTGGGGCGGCCAGTTCGCGCCAGACGCGTCCGGGCACGACCCGTCGGACGAGAAAATTTGGACCGCGGTGACCTTCATTACGCACCTCAATTCGCTACCACCCGCGGTCGATGCGGAGTGGCACAAAAAATAAGCCTCCTGAGCAGCGAGCTACGTTCTCCCGCGCGTTAAGACGAGGTTCTCGTGAGCGTCGACGCGCGCCTGCCAACCGCTCAGCACCACTGTCGTCGCGCTGTAGTCGGTCACGATGGCCGGGCCGGCGAACCAATTCCCCGTCCGTAGCCGCCAGCGCGCATACACCGGCGTCTCGATCCACTTCTCGCGAAAATAAACGCGGGCCGTGGAGTCAATCGCTCGGCGCGCGCTGCGGCCAAGGGGACGCGAGCGCGGCAAACCCGGCTTTGGCGTGAGGCCGATAAGGCGGACCCCTATATTCACAATCTCAATCTCGCGTGACCAGTCGGCATATCCGTATCGGCGTCCATGCTCGCGGTGAAACGCCATGAGGAAATCCCCCGACGCGGCGATTTTGAGTGAGCTCGATTGGCCAATGTAGCGCAGATCTAGAGATCTCACGGTGCGGATTTGGTCTGCCGCGTGGTCCGCGCGCGTCTGGTGCCCTTGGCGCGATGTGTGATCGTCAGATGCCGGCCCCTCGCGGCTCGGGGAAAACGGTGACGCCGCCGGTACCAGACCAAATCCTTCAGCGCGCATTTGCCGCAGACCGTCTGACTCTAGACGCCGGAAAGCGTTCTGCAGCGCCGGCTCGGCGGCGCTGCGGGTCTTCGCGCGGGCGAGAACGGTCTGCGAGAAATCCTTCACTACGTCCGCGCGGAGAATTCCCAGCGCGGACAGTCCGCCGGGGATTTTCGGAATCAGGACGCGGGGCATTTCTAGAGCGGCGGCGACGGCGCAAGCGTGCAGGCCGCCCGCGCCGCCGAAGGCTACCAGCGAGTAGTCTCGGGTATCGTGGCCGCGCTCGACGGAGATCACTCGAATGGCGCGTTCCATCGTCGCCTCGACTACGTCGAGTGTTCCTTGCGCGAATTCTTCGACGCTGCGAATCGCTGGCGCTTTCTTTCGCGCGCGATCGATGAAGCGCCGGGCGCGCGCAGCGTCGAGTGGAAACTCACCGCCTAACAAACCAGCTGCGCCCAAGCGGCCAAGCACCAGGTGCGCATCTGTGACCGTTGGTTGCTCGCCTTTTCCGTAAGCGATCGGGCCGGGATCGGCTCCGGCGCTCTCGGGCCCGACGCGCAACGCTCCGCCGCGATCGATGCGCGCGATTGAGCCGCCGCCTGCGCCGACGGTGTGAATGTCGAGCATCGGCACGCTCACCGGCAAATCATCGACGGCAGATTCGTTCGTGGTGCGTGCGCCGCCTTCTAGCAGCGCGACATCCGTGGATGTGCCGCCCATGTCGAAGCTGATGATCTTGTCGTAGCCCGCAAGATTCGCGACGGATTCCGCGCCGAGAACACCGCCCGCGGGACCGGAAAGAATTGTGCGCACCGCCTCAGACGCCGCGGCGCGCGCCGAAACGATTCCGCCATTCGACTGCATCACGCAAACGCGGCTGTGCTGGCGTTTCGTAGCTTTTCCACCGATCCGCTGCGCTACGTCCTCGATCGCAGCGAGATACCCGCTCATTACGGGAATCAAATATGCGTTCACAACCGTCGTTGAAGTCCGCTCGAATTCGCGGATTTCCGGAAGGACTTCGTGCGAGGCGGTGACGTCGACGCCCGCATCGCGGAGCGCTTTGGCGATTAGTTTTTCATGCGTGGGATTCGCGAAGGAAAACAAGAAACAAACGGCAACTGCGTCGGGCCGAGCTCTGCGAACGCGGCGAACTAGCGCCCGGATCTCGACTGACGAAGGGCGGGCGACGACCCCGCCTTCTGCATTGATGCGTTCCCGCAATCCCAGACGCCGCTCGTGGGGGACGAGCGGCTCAGGCCGGCCGCCGAAGAAATCGTAGAGTTTCGGACGCGCCTGGCGCCCAATTTCCAGCACATCCTCAAATCCAGCCGTGGTGACGAGGACGACGCGGCCGCCGCGCCGCTGCAGCAAAGCGTTTGTGCCGACCGTTGTGCCGCAGACCAGATCGAGCGGAGCGATCGATCGTTCCGGAAGCCGGCGCGATATTTCCTCGAGCGCGTTTGCGATCGCCTGCGCCGGATTTTGCGGCGTCGATGGAACTTTGAGGATTTCGATGCGCCCGTCGCGAACGAACACGCAATCGGTGAAGGTTCCGCCGGTGTCGATGGCGATGCGCAATTCGCTCCCGCGCCTATTTTTTCTTGGGCGCCAGAATCGTGACGATCTGTTCGAGGTGATTCAGGTCGTGCCCCGCCATCATCTGCGAAAGTCTCTCGACGCTCTCTTCGCCGCGCTCTGCGTGCATTCCAAAATGCTTCCACTGCTCCGGGCTCAGCGATTTCATTAATCTTATGTTCGCCTCGCGTAATGTGCGGTAGACGCCGAGCGAGGCCTGTGGATCGTGCTTCGCATAATTCTCCGCCGCGGCCCACTTATCCTGATCGTAGGCGGCAATCGGCGTACCCGGCGCGCCCAGAATGCTGCGCATGCGGTAGCCCGCCACAATTTCGGAATCCGCGAGATGCGCCAGAATTTCGCCGACCGACCATTTGCCCGGCGCGGGCCTTTTCGTCAGGCGCGCCTTGGGAACGCCTTTGATCAGCTTTCCGATTTTGCCCGCTGTGGCGGCCTGCACCTTCAATGGGTTTTGACCGTTCGTGTAACCCATGATTCTCTGCTTGTACTGTTCGATGGTTTCCTGCATGGTCCCTCGCTCCTCTCGATGTGGCGTATCCCGTCGCCGGGACCGGCCCTCGCCTCGGAGCCATTTTATAGAATCTCGCTGGAGTCACAAACCCCGCGGCGTCCGCCCCTTCCGTCAATCAGCGACAATTTGGCGGTTCTCGTTCCGCCGTCCGTTATCGCCTGAGCAGAGCCGGTCAAATCGCCCTCTCAATTTTGGAAACAAATTCACGCAGGCCAGTCCCAAACCGGCGTAGCGAAAATAGACTATAAGAGCCGGATCTGGACCGCAGATACCTGGCCTTTTCGAAATGCCGAGCCATTCCGACATCCAAATCACGCGTCCGGAAGATCGCGAGCTGGAAGCGAAGCGCAGCGAACTCGCGGCTCTCGAGGCAAATCTCGCCGAACGTGAGCTGCAGCTCACAAGCCTTCGAGTCGAGTTGTCGTCATTCGAACGGAAATATCTCGCAGAAGTCGGGGCGCGGTATGCCGAACTGGACGAGCTGAAGGCGCAGCTTGCGGAAAAGCTTGCGGCTGAAAATCCGGGCGACCTCCGCCTTCAGGAATCGGCGCGGCAGGCTCGCGCGCGCGCTGATGAGACGCGCTCTACGACTGCCAGCGACGCTTCCCACGAACACAAAATCTTTTCGCCTACGCCCGAGTTGAAGCGGCTTTATCGCGAAGTCGCTAAGCGCATCCATCCCGACCTCACATCCGACGATGCCGATCGTGCCAAGCGCCAGGAATTGATGGCTCAGGCCAACCGCGCTTATGAGTTGGGCGACGAGGCTGCGCTTTCCCGCGTGTTCGCGGCTTATGAATGTTCGCCGGAATCCGTCGCGGGAGAAGGAACGCCGGCCGAGCTGGTGCGCACCATTCGCCGCATCAGCCAAGCGCGCCACCGGCTCACCGAGATTGAGGCCGAATCGAAGAAGCTGCTACATTCCGATTCCTACCAGTTGCGCACGCGCTTCGACGAGGCCGCGCGCCAGGGCCACGACCTTTTTTCTGAGCTGGCCGCACGAATCACTTATGAGATTGCGCGCGCAAAACACAATCTGGCGCACCGGCCGGTGCCGAGTTCCGTCTGATGACGACGCTCCCACCCACTGCCGAAATCGTGACGCGCAAAACGCAGTCT
Organism: uncultured Acidobacteriota bacterium; assembly: GCA_963812645.1. Lineage (GTDB taxonomy): Bacteria > Acidobacteriota > Terriglobia > Acidiferrales > UBA7541 > Palsa-147. The sequence goes on along the minus strand of CAWEVU010000003.1, from coordinate 68,764 downwards.
CTCGCCGTGCGCACTGCGGCGCTGGTGCGGCGGGGACTTCGCGATCTTACGGTCGAGACACACTGGCGCGTGCGGAAGGTATCTGCGGCACGTCATGGCAGCGTCGCGGTATCGCCCTTCGGACAAATGGCTGCGCTTGAGACGCGTCCCGGATCTCCGCGCGTCTCGTTGACGGTGGAAGATTTGGAATCGGAGACGCTGCCGGAAGAATTGCCGCTGACAATCGAAAGCGTCCAGACCGCGGGCCTGGGAATTCATGTTGTGCGATGGTCGCCCGACGGGCGGTATATTCTGGCCGCGTCGCCAGACTGGAATCCCGAGGCGCATCTCTTCGATGTTGAGAAGCAGAGCTGCCTGCGCACATATCCGATACCGAGCCTCGATGATTCCTTTGCGTGGTCGCCCGATGGCAATCTTTTCGGGCTGGCCTCCGCGGCCGATTGTTCCGTGAATACCTGGCTGTGCCGGAACGCCGCGCCCACGCTGGATGAAACGCCGCATGGCTCTCTCGATCCGAGTCTCGCCATCCGCAATGATTCTGCCGAGGCCGAGCCGGGCGACGTCACGGTGCTCGCTGGCTTCGGACCGATGGCGTTCAGCACCGCCAGCGGCCTGATCGCCGTGGCCTTGCGATTTCCGGAGGAGTGGGCCGACGATCACATTCTGCTGGCCGCTGCGCCATCGCTCACGAGCGGCACCATCGTTCCGATTCAAGGCAATGCTACGGATATGAGCTGGGACGCGCGCGGCGAAAATCTCATTTTCTGCGCCGGCGGGAAAGTGTTCGCTGCGAATCTCGCGACCCGCTCGATCGTTCCGTTGCCTTTCAATGCGGAGATTTGCCGCTGCCATCCGATTCTGCCGATTTGCGCGTGCTATTCCTCGTGGCTCAAAGATTCCGAGAATGGAAGACTATTCATCACCGAAGCGAGAACGGGGCGCATTGTGGATGAGTGCGATGCCGAGGGTGTGCTCGATCTCTGCTGGAGCGTTGACGGCGAGCGCGTCTATGCCGTGACGCGCGACGGCCTCGCCTACATCTACGATCGTTCACTCGGGTAGCGGTTCCGTAGCGCCGGCTCGTCCTGAGTTTCGAAGGGCTGCCAGCCGGCGTTTTTGAATTTGCCGTTGAAGTCGCGCGACGAACTCACAAACCAATTCACATCCAAGAAAATGCAGATCCCTCTCCCGCAAGCGGGATCAGGATGACAGCGTGAGAGGTTTTTCGGAGGCCGCAGCTCAAAATTAAGCTAGCGGAAGATTTGCTTCGGCATTGAGCGTCACATCGGCCGCTTCGCCCGCCAAGAATCGCGGATAAGCCGCCGCAGCAATCATCGCCGCGTTATCGGTCGAGAGAGCGCGGCTCGGAAAATAGACGGAAAGTCCGGATCGTTTCGCCGCTTCATCAAACGCAACCCGCAGCGCGCTGTTTGCCGCCACTCCGCCCGATACAAGCACTGATCGTGCTTTGAACTCCTCCGCGGCGGCCATCGTTCGCCGCACGAGATCATCCACCACGGAACGCTGGAAGCTTGCCACCAGATCGAGAGTGAATTTCGAGCACAGCGGCCGAATCACTTCGGCGCTGCGCTCGCCTTGCGCTAGCGCCGAGACCCGCGCGTCAATTTCACCCTGCAGCTCGGGATGCTTGCGCAAAAGATAGAAAACTGCCGTCTTGATGCCGCTGAAACTGAAGTCATACGCATTGCCGCGAATTTTCGTGATGGCGAAGCGAATCGCTGCCGGACCACCGGACGCCGCCAGCTGATCGATGATCGGCCCGCCCGGATAGCCGAGGGCCAGCATTTTCGCGACCTTGTCGTAGGCCTCGCCCGCGGCGTCATCGCGCGTGCCGCCGATTCGCCCGTAATGCAGCGGCATTCCATCGCCACGGATGATGCTGCCGTTCCCGTGATTGCCCGGCGCACCTTGGATGACGCGATACAGAATCGTGTGACCGCCCGAGACAATCAGGCAGACTGCCGGAAATTCCGGGGCGCGCCCGGCCGCATGCGCCTCGAGCAAAACCGCGTGAACGTGACCCTCGAGATGATTCACCGGAATCAGCGGCTTGCCGAGCGACATCGCCAAAGCCTTGCCGTACGTCACGCCCACAATGAGCGATCCGACCAGCCCTGGCCCGCGCGTCACAGCGATTGCGCTGACGTCGCGCAGCTCAATTCCAGCCTGCGATGCCGCTTCTCGAACCACCGGCACGATGCGGCGCAAATGTTCGCGAGAAGCCAACTCCGGAACGACTCCGCCATATTTGCGATGAATGTCAATCTGCGACGCGACCACGCTCGAAAGAATTGTCCTGCCTCCCGCGACGATCGCTGCGGCCGTTTCATCACACGACGACTCAATACCGAGAATTAAATCGGAAGGCGCCGCCTCGCGTTGTTTCAAATCGCTCACTCACCATGCTCCCATAAACATCGTAGCACGAGCGGCTTCACTGCCCTCGCGCGGGCCTGGACGCGACGGCGCGGAAGTTGCGATTCATCGCACGCGGCGAGTGACTCCGATTGACAGTCCGGCGCATCGAACTGTATCGTGCGAGGTCGCCGACAAAAATCGCGGAGTGACATGAATCCACCGATCAAAAAAGTCCGCAAGGCCGTGCTGCCAGCTGCAGGTCTCGGCACGCGCTTTCTGCCCGCCACCAAAGCGCAGCCGAAAGAAATGCTGCCGGTCGTGGACAAGCCGCTGATCCAGTACGCGGTCGAAGAGTGCATCGCGTCCGGCATAGAGAACGTGATCATCATCACCGGCCGCCGCAAGAATGCTATTGAGGATCATTTCGATTCCGCGCCGGAACTCGAGCATTTCCTGGAAGAGCGCGGAAAGCCGGCGCAAGCCGAGATGGTGCGGCGCATCAGCGGGGGGATTCATTTCAGCTACACGCGGCAAAGTGAGGCTCTCGGACTCGGCCACGCAGTGATGCTCGCGCGCGAGCTTGTCGGCGACGAACCGTTTGCTGTCCTTCTCGGCGACGTCATTCTCGTAGGCCCCGAGCCTGGCACGAAGTCGCTCATCGATGTTTACGCGCAGACCGGGCAAGGCGCAATCATTGTCGAAGAAGTGCCGCGCGAGCGCGTCCACCTTTACGGAATCGCCGACGCGCGCCCCGCTCCCGATCTCGGGTTCGGCAATCGCCTGATGCGCATCAACGACGTGATCGAAAAGCCCAAGCGCGAAGAAGCGCCGTCAAATCTCGCTGTCACGGGCCGCTACGTCTTTCCACCTGAAATATTTGATTGCCTCGCGCGCATCAAACCCGGCAGCGGCGGCGAAATTCAGCTCACCGACGCGATGCGGCTCCTAGCCAAGGAACACGGCCTATGGGGCTACATCTATGAGGGAAAGACTTACGACGCGGGAGATAAACTCGGCTTCCTGCAGGCCACGGTGGAACTAGCGCTTAAGAATCCAGAACTCGGGACACCTTTTCGGGACTACTTGAAGACGCTGAAGCTCTAATTCTGCGCCGGAAAATATTTGAGGAAGCGCGCGCCAAATTCAGAAAATGCAGCTCCCTCTCCCGCAAGCGGGACCGGGATGACAACGCGGGAGTTTTCTCACGGGCAGATTAGAATCTGGAGTGGTGGCTAGCTTTTCTTTGACTTCTCTTTCGATCCCGAATCCTTCGATTTCGAGTCTTTGGATGTATCAGGCTTCTTTGCGGAAGATGAATCATCCTTCGCCGCCGCTGGCTTTGATTCTCCGTCGCCCGACTTTCCCGCTGCATTCTTGCCCGCGTAGTCCGTCACGTACCATCCCGTGCCTTTGAACTGGATTGCCGAAGACGAGAGCAGGCGCACCGCTTTGCCGCTACATTTCGGGCATTTGCGGGTCTCCGGAGCGGAATACGATTCGATTTTCTCGAATACGTGCCCGCATTTCCCGCACTTGTACTCGTAGAGAGGCACTACAATTTCCCTCCATGAAAGCCTGTTAACAGAAAATACTATCACGACTGGTGCCGCGCCCGCCGGTATCGAGGATGCTTGAGTTTCCTGTGCTAGACTGGCGCCGACGACGGGCAGCGCGCTGCGTGTGGTTCCGTCGAAATCGCCACTATGCGCAAATCCAAATCTCGCGGCAACAACAAGCCCGGCTCTCCGCCGCAGGAGCGCCGCGACGCGCCCGAGCCGGTGAGCGCGAACCACATTCCCGGCCAGGGCTGCCTCTATCTGATCGCCACGCCGATAGGCAACCTCGAAGACATTTCTTTGCGCGCCCTACGTCTGATGAAGGAAGCCGACGTGATCGCCTGCGAGGACACCCGCGAGACGCGCAAGCTGCTCTCGCACTACGATATTCACACGCGCCTCGAGAGCTACCACGAACACAACGAAATGACGCGCGCGCCCGAACTGGTGATCGTGCTCGAGCAGGGCGCGAAGGTCGCGCTGGTGAGCGACGCGGGCACTCCGGTGGTGTCGGATCCGGGCCATCGCCTGGTCACGCTGTGCCTTCGCCATGGAATTCCCGTCGTGCCGGTGCCGGGAGCGTCGGCGCTGGTGGCTGCTCTCGCGGCTTCGGGAATGCCTACGGAGCAATTTCTCTTTGCGGGATTTCTGCCTTCGCGGCCGAGCGAGCGGCGCAAATCGATGCGGTCGCTGACCGCGATTCCGGCCACGCTCGTGTTCTACGAAGCGCCGCATCGCATCGCGGAAATGCTCGATGACGCGCTCGGAATTCTGGGCAACCGTCTATGTGTCGTCGCGCGAGAGGTCACCAAGCTGCACGAGGAATTTCGCCGCGGGCGCATCGTCGAACTGATCGCGAGCTTCCGGGAAGCACCGCCGCGCGGAGAGATCACCGTCATCTTCGGACCTGGGGACGAGGAGTCCCATCTTCCTGCGTCGGGCGACTCTGCGCGCGGAGAAGTGAGCCTTTCCGCGCGTGTTGATGAACTGATGGAGAAGGAACATCTCGACCGGAAAGCGGCGCTGAAGTTGGCAGCGCGTGAGAGAGGATTGTCGAAGCGCGAAGCCTACAAGCAACTGCTCGTGCACCGCGACGATTGAAGAGAATCTAATCCGCCGGCACGGCCGACGCATCGCTCGCGACTGCATCACCCGTCATCCCGGACCGCTGCGCAGCTTCAAAGAACATTTCGACGCGATCCAACACCTCTTGCGTGGTCTTCGACGAATGTACCGCGTGCCGCAACTCGCTGCCATTGCGCACGCCATGCGTGAACGAGCAGGCGAACTGCTTCATCTTGCCGATGGCGTCTTTCATCTCGCTGGCCACCAGCCGCCTGAAATAATCTGTGAGCAAATGATGCCGGTCTTCTTCGGTCGGCCGGTCATAGCGGCCGGTGGTGACGAACTGCTCGATCTGCCGGAAAATCCAGGGATTGCTCGGCGCTGCACGGCCGATCATCACGGCGTCGCAGCCGGTTTCGTTCACGATTTGCAGCGCATCTTCCGGCGCGCGAACATCACCGTTGCCGATCACCGGCAGCTTCACCGCTTCTTTCACCGCGCGAATCACGTTCCAATCTGCATCGCCGCTGTATCCCTGCAAGCGCGTGCGCGGATGCACCGCGACGGCCTCGACGCCGCAATCCTCCGCTATGCGCGCCACTTCCACCGCGACGATATTATTTTCGTCCCAGCCCGAGCGGATCTTGATCGTAAGAGGAATCTGAATTGCCGCGCGCACAGCTCGGAAGATTTCCTCCAGCAGAGGCAAGTCGCGCAGCAATCCCGAACCGCCGCACTTCACCACTTTCTTCGCCGGGCATCCCAGATTGATATCGAGCTGGTCAAAGCCCAGATCTTCGGCAAGCGCCGCCGCCGAAGCCATCACCTTTGGATCCGCGCCGAAAATCTGCGCCGCGATGGGATGCTCGTCCGGCTCGTAATAGAAATAGTGCAGCATCCGCGCCTCGTTGCGCGTGAGTCCTTCGGCGCTGGTGAACTCGGTCATGATCAGGCCACAGTCACCGAGTTCGCGGATCACGCGGCGGAATACCGTGTCCGTGACGCCGGCCATGGGCGCGAGAATCGTCGCCGGACGAATCGAGCGATCGCGAATTTTCAGTTCCGTAGGAAACATGGGGGTCATCTAGAGAAGTGTAGCGTCGATTGGACTTTCATCGTTTGCAGAACGTTGCGTGCGTGCCGCCGAAGTACGCTCCGCAATAGGCGTTGACTTGTCTCCGTCGGGCGTCAGAGCCGAACTCGGAGACTTGGCGCCGCTTCGCGCCGGTCCGGCGGATGCCGACGCGGCGGCAGCAGCGGCCATGGCGAATCGCGACTCACGAGTGTCGGGCTCGTTCGTTGCTCCGTCGCGAAGGTAAGCCGCAGCAGTCTCTCGCGAGCCGCCGAAGAAACTTTCCACGATTTGCCCCAGAGCGTGGTTGCGCGCGTCCTCGACGCTCAAAGTCGGGCGATAGACATAAGCGCGCCCCGATTTTCGCCGCTCGACGATTCCCTTCCGAGCCAGCCGGTCCATAATTGTCATGATCGTGGTGTAAGCACGCGGACGCCGCGGCGCGAGTTGGTCGCGAATTTCGCGCACCGTGCCTTCGCCGATGGGCCAGAGCGTATTCATGCAGTCGAGCTCGAGAGGCGCCAGATCGAGAAGCGAGCGGCGTCGCGGGTCACCGTTGGTGGCTTTCTTGTTGCCGTTTGGGCCGGGCGCGTTCATGGCTTCGACCCGTCAGTGCCCTTCGGCGCGGCTGCGTGCACGGCGATTCCTGCACTCGCTGCCTTTGACGCCGGCTCCGAAGGTGGCTCGGCGAGATACTGCGATGTGCGCAGCAAGTTCCGGCGCAACGCCGGATTTCGCTCGGTCCAATCTCCGCTGCCCGCATCCGAGGCCATCGTGGTCTCGATGGCCGCCATTTTCGAATCCAGATCATCCAGAAAATGCAGCGCGACGGCCTCGCGCGTCAACGGAAGCCGCGGCGAGCCGAATTCCAGCGAGCCGTGATGACTCAGGATCAAGTGCTCGATCACCGCCGCGAGCGGCCGCGGAAAATCGCTGATGGCCTCGATCTTTCTGCGCACGATGGCTTGGCCCAGCGCGATGTGCCCCAGAAGCTGGCCTTCAGTCGTGTACCCAAACCCGCGCGCACAGCTCAATTCCTCGATCTTGCCGATGTCGTGCAGCACGATGCCCGCGAGCAACAAATCGCGATTGAGTTCGGGATAATGCGACGCGACCAGCCGCGACAGCTCGATGAGACTCACCACATGCTCGAGCAGACCGCCGATGTAGGCGTGGTGCATGGTCATGGCCGCCGGCGCGCGCTTCAATTTCGTCGCGATGGACGCATCTTCCACAACGCTTACCAGCAGCGTTTTCACCCACGGATTTTCGGCCGCGTGTACAGCTTCGTTCAACCGTGCAGAGAGTTTTTCGACGTCCTGCTTCGTGTGCGGAAGAAAATCGGCCAGCTCGTAATCTTTCTCCGCGACCGGAATCACGCTTTCGACGGTGAGCTCGAGCTGGTCGTTATAAAGCTTCGCCCGCGCGCGCACCTTCACCACGTCATCGCGCTCGAATTGCGCAACGATGCCCTCGAAGCCATCCCACATTTTTCCCGAAATTGTGCCGGTGCGATCCGCCAATTCGAGCTGCAGCCAGGAACGGCTGGTTCTCGGCGAGGTCCGAATCTCTTTCGAGCGAACCAAAAACGTGGAGGCCACAGCTTGGCCGTCGCGCAGGTCGGATATGAATTGAGTCTTCACTGCCCCCCGGCGGCCTTCTTCGCCTTCTTCGATAGCTTCTTGTCCGGCGCGTCCGGAGTCGGAGTGACTTCCTTGATTCCCGTGTTGCTGGCCACCGCGGCGGTATCAATATATCCAGGCTTCACGATCACGTAGCTTTGTTCGCGCAATTCCGCCAGATAACCGCGAAACAGCGTGGACATCCGCTCGCCGTAAATGTGATTCATGATCTCGTTCTCGACCTTTTCCAGCGGCTGCTGCCCGGCGTCATAGTGATCGAGAACCTTGATAATTTCGAAACCGGTCTTGGTCTGAATCACGTCGCTGATATCATTTTTCTTCATGGCGAAGACCGTATCTTCGATCTGCTTGGACAGCTGGCCGCGTTCAAACGCGCCTAGGTCGCCGCCGTTCTTGGCCGTCGGACCTTCCGAATTGCGCTTCGCTAACTCGGCAAAGTCCTCGCCTTTCTTCAGCCGCGCGTCGAGATCATTCGCCTTCTTCTGAATCACAGCAATTTCGTCCGGCGTTTTCCCGTCCGTATTCAGAAAAATGTCGGCCAGCAGCACCGATTCGGGCCGGATGAATTCCTCTTTGTGGTCATCGTAATATTTCTTGACGTCTTCGCGGCCGATGTCTACGCGCGCGCCGGCATCTTTGCGAATCACTTCCTGAGTGAGCAAGTTATTGCGGATGCTGCGCTTATATTCATCCCAGGAAAGTCCCTGCCCCTCCACGGCCTTTTGCAGATCCTCCATGGAGGCGAGGTTGTTCTGCTGTCGCACTGAATCGAGTTGCTTGATCACGTCCGCTTCGACGCTGATCCCCATGTCCTTGCCGCGCTGCACCAGCAACTGTTGATCAATTTCATCACGCAGCAAATTCTTCTGCCGCTCGGCGTACATCGCTTCCTTGCGGTCGGGAGTGCAGGTCGAGCAGTCGTGGTCCACTTCCTCGTGGAGCTGCGCCTGGGCTTTCTCGTAATCCGAGAGCGTGATGATCTCGTTGTTCACGCGCGCGATGATCTCTTCGATCACCTTACCGTCGCCCTGCGCCTTGGTCTGCGCATGCGTCGCCACCGGCGCGGCCGAGGCCAGCGCAACGCCGAGCAGCGTCCACGCGATTTTCTTGATACCCTTGCTCATTCGGCTCCCCTGCCTTTGCATTTGACTCATCCCCACGATTGAATTCTAGCCCTACGATTGTAGTTGCAGCAACAGCTTTTGGGTCGCCGCGGCCACGCCATCCTTTTCATGCTTCCAGTCAAACCATAGCACGCCGCTCGGATCGAGCCGCATTCCTCGGCGGCCGCGAATCACGCGCACCAGCTTCTCCGGTTTGATCGGTGTCTCGTCGTGAAATTTCACGGCAACTTGCTCGCCGCGCCGCTCGATCGACGCGACCAGCAATCGCTCCGCCAGCGCTTTCAAAACTGCGTAGTCCAGCAGGTTGCCGACCGCCAGCGGCGGCGCGCCGAAACGATCTTCCAATTCCTTGCGCACTTCTTCGCGCTCGTCTTCATTCGAAACTTCCGCGATACGCTTATAGATGCGCAATCGCAGATTTTCGCTTTCTATGTATCCGCGCGGGATGCGAATGTCCTGACCGAGATTCAAGGTGACGCGCCGCTCCGGCGTCACCGCCTCGCCTTTGCGCTCGGCCACCGCGCGCTCCATCATCCGGCAATAAAGATCGAATCCTACTGCCGCGATCTGGCCGTGCTGCTCGCGTCCGAGCAAGTTCCCAGCTCCACGCAGTTCCAGATCGAGGGCCGCAATCCTGAATCCCGCTCCGAGATCGCTGAATTCCTTCAACGCTGCCAGACGATGTTTCGCGAGCGTAGTGAGCCCTCCAACCGGCGGCACGAGTAGATACGCGTAGGCGCGTTGATTGGAGCGCCCCACGCGGCCGCGCAATTGATACAACTCCGCCAGCCCAAATCTATCCGCGCGATTTATGATGATCGTGTTCGCCCGAGGAATATCCAGCCCGTTCTCGATGATCGTGGTGCACACCAGCACGTCCGCCTCGCCGCGAATGAACTTCAGCATCACTTTCTCGAGATCGGCCTCGTGCATCTGCCCGTGCCCGATGATCACCCGCGCTTTCGGCACCAACCGCTTGATCAGGGACGCTACCGAAGCGATCGACTCGACGCGGTTGTGCACGAAAAAAATCTGCCCATCGCGCGACAGTTCCTCTTCCATCGCCCGCTTGATTATGGATTCTGAGAAGGGCGCCACAGTCGTCTGAATCGCCAACCTGTCCTTCGGCGGCGTCTCGATCACCGACATATCCCGCAATCCCACCAGCGACATGTGCAAAGTCCGCGGAATGGGCGTCGCCGACATCGTCAGGACGTCAACGTTCTTGCGCATCTCCTTGATGCGCTCTTTGTGCGCGACGCCGAAGCGCTGCTCTTCATCCACCACCAGCAGACCGAGATTTTGAAATTTCACATCTTTCGACAGCAGCCGGTGCGTGCCGATCACGATATCCACTCTCGCGGCTTCGACCTCCGCGAGAATCTTTTTCTGTTCGCGCGCCGTCCGGAAGCGGCTGAGCATCTCGATCCGCACAGGAAACGCAGCGAATCGCCGCCGGAAAGTTTCGTAGTGCTGGAACGCAAGGACGGTAGTCGGCGCGAGCACGGCCACCTGCATCGAATCGCCCACAGCCTTGAACGCCGCGCGCATGGCCACTTCCGTTTTGCCGTAGCCCACATCTCCGCACAGCAAGCGGTCCATCGGTTGCGCCGATTCCAAATCATGCTTCACGTCACTGACTGCCTTCTCCTGATCCGGCGTCTCCTGAAATTCGAAAGCGTCTTCGAATTCCTTCTGCCAGTTCGAATCCTCAGGAAAAGTGTGACCCACAGCCAGTCGCCGCTCGGCATAAAGCGCCAAGAGCTTCTGGGCCATATCGCCGACCGACTTCTTCACGCGCGCCTTGCGCGCCTCCCAGAGATTCGTCCCCAGGCGATCGAGTTGCGGCGTGACTCCGCCCAGCGATTGATATTTCTGAATCAAATCCACCCGCGCCAGCGGTACATACAGCCGAGCGTCTTCCGCGTAGCGCAACAGCATGAATTCGCCGGTCTCTCCTTCGACGGCGATCTGCCGCAGCCCGTCAAATTGCCCGATGCCGTGATCCACGTGCACCACGTAATCGCTCGGCTTGAGGTCGGAGAGGTCGCTGAAGAATGAAGCGCTCGTGGCCCTTCCGCGCGGCCGAGTCGGCGCTGGAAGCGATTCAAATAGATCCGCGTTGCCATAAATCGCTAGCCTTGATTCGGGAAACGCCACGCCCTCGGAAAGCGGCGCCTTGCACAAAACGAGAGCCGGAATCGTTCCGCCGCTGCTTTCTTCCGCGAGCCGCACGCCCGTCGCAGTGTCATCGAGCTCGCCGAGCCGGTATGGAAGCTCGTTTTCGTGGCACAGATCAGCGAGGCGTTCCATTTCGCCGGTGCTTGCGGCCGAGACCATCACTTGCGCGCCGCCTTGCACGCGCCCGCGCACTTCCGCCATGAAAGCAGCCACGTTGCCGTGATAGCGCGTGGTGGGCCGCGACAACATCGCCCGCGCCGGCGCTTCTCCTTCGATCGCCAGATGCTCGAGCCGCAATCGAGGCCTCCGCCGCAGCTCCGCGGCCCATTCTTCATCGCTCATCACGTAACGCTCTGGCGGAACCTCGTTCAACGCACCCGTCGCGACGCGCCGCGCTGCTTCAAGCCGCGCGCGATATTCCTCCATCGCGCGTCGCAGTTCCTCCGGCTCGTCTTCCAGCACCACGGACTCCGCCGCGAGCTCGAACAAACTCGACCTCGCATCGCCCAGAAGTGCCGGATGAAATTCCCATCCCGGATAAAACGCCGCAGGCACGCCTTCATCTTCCCGGCCTGTGACGCCCGGGGCTTGCAGCCGTTCAAGCAACTCCGCCCGCCGCGGATAATCGGTCAGCGGAAGCAGCGTCAGGCGTTCGAGCGGCCGCAAAGACCGCTGCGTATTGGCATCGAATTCGCGCAGCGATTCGAGCGTGTCGCCGAAAAATTCCAGCCGCACCGGCGCCGCGGTCTCCGGCGAAAACACGTCCACAATCCCGCCGCGCACGGCAAACTGCCCCGGCGATTCCACGGTCTCCTGCTTCTCGTAACCGACACTGACGAGATGCGCGATCAGCCCCGCCTGCGGAAAATCAAGCCCGCGTTCAAGCCGCGACGCGAGCCCCGCGTAGAATTCGCTCTCGCGCATTCGTTGCAGCGCCGCACTCACAGGCACCACGACGATATCCGCCTCGCCAGCCGCAAGGCTCCACAACGCATAAGCGCGTTTCTCGGAAATTTCAGGGTGCGGGGATCGGCCTTCGTAAGGCAGGACGTCATGCGCAGGGAGAATCGCCACGCGGCTGCGCGCCTTGCGCGTCAAAGCTTCAAAAAAATATCGAATCGGCTCGAGGAGCTCTTCCCCGCGCCGGTTCGATGCCACCACCAGAAATACGGGCCGCACCAGCGACGCCGCGCAAATCGCCGTCACCAGCGCCTTCGCGGGATCGGTCAATCCCGCGAGCGAAGATTCGCCGCCGCCGCGCCGCGAATCGTCGAGCGACGCCTCCACCGCCGGATGGCGTCCCACCCGCGACAGCAGCTCTGCCACCAGCGGAAGGATCATGCGCGCAGACGCCGGATTCGTTCGATGAGTTTGCTCGTGGAATATCCCGCTTCGAGAGGAATGGACACCACTTCGCCGCCCGCCGCTTCGACTTCTTCGCGCCCGACGATTTCATCGGGCCCCCAATCGCTGCCCTTCACCAGCACCGTCGGAAGAATCTCGACAATCAATTCGCGCGGCGTGGCTTCCTCGAATACCGTCACAAAATCCACCGCCTCGAGCGCCGCTAAAAGTTCCGCCCGCTCCGCCTCCGGAATCACCGGCCGCTGCGGCCCTTTGATCTCCTGCACGCTGGGATCGGAATTGATTCCCACAACAAGCGCGTCACCAAGCGATCGCGCCTTCTCGAGCATGCGTATATGCCCCGGATGCAAAATATCGAAGCATCCGTTCGTGAACACCACGCGCTTGCCGACCCGTTTGAGCGCACCAATGCGCAGCTTCAATTCCGCCCGCGCAAGCACTTCACCCACGCTCGATTCTCCGAATCGCCAATCGTTCACCGCGTCTCAAATTCTATCACGCGCAACACGAGCCTTCGCGGCATCCGCCTGTGTTATAAGAGCGAGTTAAGTCCGCGCGCACTAGCTTCTTGTCCTTGGTGCGAAGAAATGGACGGACTCAACTCGCAGCACCGCAGGAAGGTGGCACCCGTTGAAATGCGCTTGAGCGAATGCCAAATCGAAGAGGCCATTTCGGATCATGACGCGAGAAACGCCGCGCTGCGCGGCACCTTCATTGAAAAGCTGGTCGATCTTGGCGAAGCGCGACTGGTCGAATGTCATTTCTGGGCATGGAGCGAGGAGGACGGCGCCGGCCTCGCCAAGGCATTGCGAGACCGTGGTTTCGTAATCCTATCGCAGGGCCCTGCCGCCTCTTCCAAGGGCGATGCTTTGTGGAACGTCGAAGCTGGAATTAAGCAATCCATTGAACTCACGCTCCGCCGCGAATTCACAGACGAGCTAGTTCGCGTCGCGGCGATGCATTCTGGCAGTTACGATGGATGGGGCATGAGTATTTAACCACCCTTGTCCGTCCGCGATCTCCGGCGAGCTGATATTCTCTGACTGAGCCACCGCGTGGTGTTGCCTCAAACGACCACGCCAATTTCGCCTCGCCCGTGCATCCCTCAATTTGATGCTATACTCCCGTTCTGCTTGACGCTTGTTGTCCCCTCCGCGGGAGCGAATTTCGATGAAGGAAGTTGCCATCGTTGGCGGCGGCCCCGCTGGGGCCATGTGCGGCGAACGTCTCGCCTCCGCCGGATTCAATGTCACGCTCTTTGATGAGCATCTCGCGTGGGAAAAACCCTGCGGCGGCGGCCTGACGCACAAAGCCATCTCGACTTATCCTTTCCTGCTCGACAGCCCGCATCCGAAAAAAATCGTCAGCACCGCGGAACTCATCTCCAGCGGCGGACATCGCGCGCGCTTCCGCATGAATCATCCCATCGTGATCTATTCGCGCACCGTGCTGAACGGCCTTCTTCTCGACCGCGCCGCGGCCGCCGGTTGCCGCACGGTCCGATCGCGCGTCACGCAACTCACTCATTCCGGTGGACGCGTCCATCTCACCGCCGGAGGCGAAAACTCCAGCGCCGATTTCGTCGTGATCGCCGGAGGCGCACGGAATCAGCTTCTCCCCGAGACAACCGCGCTCAAAGCCGCCGATCTCGAGATAACTCTCGGCTATTTCGTCCCAACCGACGAGCAGATCATCAAAGTGAAATTCCTCAAGCAGTTCGAAGGCTATATCTGGTCGTTTCCGCGCTCCGATCATGTCTCCGTCGGCATCTGCGGCAAGATGGAGCAGAATTCCAGCCAGCGTTTGCGCCAGCATCTCGCCGACTTTGTCCGCGACGAAAAGATTTCGCTTGAGGGCGCGCGCTTCTATAGCCACGTTCTCCCGTCGCCCCAAGCCCACACGCTGCGCCGCCGCCGCATCGTCGGCAAAAATTGGGCCATGGCCGGAGACGCCGCCGCGTGCGTCGATCCCATCACCGGCGAAGGCCTTTACTACGCCATGCGCTCCGGCGACCTGCTCGCCGAAGCCCTGATCGAAGGCCAGCCCGAAGCCTATCCCGCGCGCATGCGCTCGGTGCTCATCGCCGATCTCGAATTCGCCGCGCGCATCGCCCGCAAAATTTTCTGCGGCAATTTCCTAGGCGGCGCGGTCACCACGCGCATGGTGCAACTCCTGAATCACAGCGCCACTTTCCGCGATCTAATTCGCGATGTCTTCAGCGGCGCGCAGGACTATCGCAGCCTGAAACGCCGCCTCTGGGCGCAACTCGGCATCACTCTCGCCGAATTCACCAAGAGCTTCATCGACCCGCGCTCTTGCGGCGACGCTTCCTCGCCCGTGGACGGCCCGGAGCCCGCCCGTTGAGCCCCGAACACAAAACTCCCTATCCCACGCTGCCCCGCGGAATCCATCACAAGCTCGAAAAGAAAGTTCTGCCCGAGTGGACGCTCGCCAATTTCGATCCACAGCTTCCGCCGGTCCTCTCAACTCCCAACATGATCGGCCTGATGGAATCGGCCGCCGCCAGTGCCGCCAAGCCGCACCTGTCGGATGGAATGATCACGGTGGGAACACGAATTGAAGTAGATCACTTGAAGGCCGTAACCACAGGCGCCACAGTCGAAGTGAAAGCGCATCTCGTGGCCCAAGACGGCCGATTCCTCACCTTCGAAGTCGAAGCCCGCTCGGGCTCGCACGTAATCGGCCGCGGCAAAGTCTTCCGCGCCATAGTCGAGCCGCGCAGCTTCCAAACTCGCGCCACCGCCCGCGGCAATTCGTAAGTACCGCCGGCGTCCCCGCCGGCATCCGACGAGCAACCCAATCAACTAGGACCGTAAGTCAGCGCGGACCGCCGAGTGTGCGCAGTCGTGTCTGCGTGGATTTCTGTCGCATTACTTGATGAGACTTGGCAGGATTTTCAATCGTAAGAGCCGGCAGGGACGCCGGCGCTACCTAATACTCCGCGCGCCGCGCCGCAGCCTTGCGCTGCACCGGCGGCGTAATCGTAGCCATCTTGCGGATCATGGCGAGCACTAGCTTCTTGTCATCATCCGAAAGAGTAGTGCTATATCTCTTGATCTCCGCAAGGAAGCGAATCTCTTCCTCCGAAAGCTCCCCGAGCATCTTGCGGGTCTCGCGGTCTTGAGGAGTATCACTACCCGGGAAAAAATCCGCCAAATTAATTTCCATGGCCTCGGCGATTTTCGCCAGCGTCTCGAGCGAGGGCACCGTATGCCCATTCTCCACGCGCGAGAGATAGCAGCGCAGCAATCCGGTCCGCCGCTCGATATCGCCCTGTGACAAGCCGCGGTCGCTGCGATACGACCGAATCACCTCGCCGATATTCACCTTTGGCTTTTCTTTCGGCACCGGCCTCTCACCTCCGAGTATCGCGGTATCTTAAGCATCCAGTGCTAGGACGCGCAAGTAAATTCTCTATGAGCCCGGCAAACGAACTTTGGCCCAGCCATCGAGTAGCGCCGGCTTGTCCTGAGCTCCGAACGGCTGCCAGCCGGCGTTTTTGACTCTGTCTTTGTCTTTTTCGATCTTAACCCGTGGAGGGAACGTACCGCCAGAGGATCTAACTCAAGCCCGTGCTGCCTTCTTGTCCTCGTAGAGCGCGTCATCCACGCGCTTCACGAACTCCTGCGCCGTCTCGCCAATCAAATAATCCTTCCAACCGGCCGCAAATGTGACGGGCAACTGCGTGTTGTCGTACTCGACCACCAGGCCCTTCAAACGTCCCAGCACGTGCCGCACTTCTTCAGGCCGGCACTCCGGCAGAATCACCATGAACTCGTCGCCGCCCAGCCGCGCAGCCAAATCCGATCCGCGAATAGCTCTCTTCAACCGCTCGGCGAAGGTTTCAAGCACCAAATCGCCCGCTCCGTGCCCCAGCGTATCATTCACGCGTTTCAAACTATTCAAATCGAGCAGCAACAGCGTCAAAGGCCGCGAATGTCGGATCGCCCGCGACATCTCCTCTTCCAGCCGCTGCTCCGCCGATCGCCGGTTGAAAAGCCCCGTCAACTGATCGAGCGCTGCGAGCTTGTAAACTTCTGTGGCCAGCGATTCCACTTTCGCCAGCGCGTGGATTTGCTGCGCCATTTGCTTGCGGATTCGATTGATCAGCAGTTGCTGGTAGAGCGTGTAGATGTTGAACACCAAAACCAGCGCGATCAGCCCGCGGACGGAATCCTCTCGAGTGAAGGAGAAAGTTTTGGAATCGACCCTCAGAAGCGTCGGGAACTCGAATGACGCCACGCAGATCGTCAACAGAAGCATCACGGCGCAGGCACTCAACCACATCCACCATTGCCGGCGGTCCAATCGACGCAGGTTCGCCTCGATCGTGGCGGCGCCATCCGCCCGCCTGTCGCTGGGCGGCGCTTCGCGCGTCGCTACGGTCGTCTCCACTTCGTTAGCGCCATCGGCGCTAACTTCGGTATGTACGCTTGTTTCGGACATCGCCCCTTCCAAGACTTCCACTAGAAATAGCCTATCGCCGCGTGAATGACCACATCCGCTGCCTGCGTCTGTGTCAAAGTCGCAAACCCGGCCTTTCGCACAGGTCCGTACTCGCTTCTGGGAACTCCACCTCCCTTCGGAATTGACTTGAGAACGCGCAGCCCGTTTAATGATTCCGGAGTGGCGGCGTGCCGTCGCGAATTCGACGGGCCTGCGCCTCCTTCCTAGCTCACACCATGGTGCGACTGAAGTCTCCGGATAAGCCGCTGAATACGTCCGCTCCCATCGACGAAGATCCGGCGCTTCCAAAGTCGAAATCGGCGCCACGCCGCTTCGGAACCGCCCGCTCCGCCTTTCTGGTTGCCGCGGGCATTTTTCTCAGCCGCATCTCCGGCCTGATTCGCGACCGCTTCTTCGCTCACTATTTCGGCAATTCCGATGCCGCGGACGCCTTCAAAGCCGCCATCCGCATCCCCAATTTCCTCCAAAATCTATTCGGTGAAGGAGTTCTCTCCGCCTCCTTCATTCCGGTTTACGCCGCGCTTCTAGCCCGCGACGATCGCGAAGAGGCCGATCGCGTCGCCGGCGGAATTTTCTCGCTGCTCGCTCTCACCGCTTCCCTTCTCGTTCTGATTGGCGTTCTCACCACTCCCTGGCTGATCGAAATCATCGCCCCCGGTTTCACCGGCGAAAAGCGCCAGCTCACCATTCAGCTCGTCCGCATTCTTTTTCCGGGCGCGGGACTACTCGTTCTCTCCGCCTGGTGCCTCGGCATTCTAAATAGCCATCGCAGATTTTTTCTCTCTTACACGGCCCCGGTAATCTGGAACGTCGCCATGATCGCCACGCTGATCATCTTCGGCGTCCGCATGCAGCAATTCCCCCTCGCCGCCGCGCTCTCGTGGGGAGCGGTGGTAGGCAGCGCGCTGCAAGTCGGCGTCCAGTGGCCGGTAGTAATGCGGCTTCTCGGCCGCTTTCGTCTTACCCTGCACGCACGCGCCGATAACATCCGCACGGTTGTCCGCAATTTCTTCCCGGTGTTTATTAGCCGCGGCGTCGTGCAGATCAGCGCCTACGTGGATTCGGTGCTCGCGAGCCTGGTGGGAACCGGCGCCGTAGCAGCGCTCTCTTACGCGCAGACTCTCTATACCCTCCCGGTCAGCCTCTTCGGCATGGCCGTTTCCGCCGCTGAATTACCGGTAATGTCCGGCCAACTCGGCAGCGAAGACGAAGTGGCGCGCGCCCTCCGCCAGCGCCTCAACGCAGGCCTGCGCCAAATCGCCTATTTCGTGGTCCCCTCGGTCGTCGCGTTTCTAGCGCTCGGCGATATCGTCGTATCAGCGATTTATCAATCCGGCCGCTTCACCCACGACGACGCGATGTATGTTTGGGGCATTCTCGCCGGATCAACCGTCGGCCTGCTGGCATCAACGCTCGGCCGCCTCTATTCCTCCACCTATTATGCTCTGCGCGACACGCGGACTCCCCTCCGATTCGCCATCATCCGCGTCACGCTCACCACCATCCTAGGCTATCTCTCCGCTATTCCCCTGCCGCATCTGCTGGGCATCAATCCGCGCTGGGGAGTCGCCGGTCTCACCATCTCCGCCGGCATTTCCGGCTGGGTAGAATTCCTGCTCCTGCGTCATTACTTGAATCGCCGCATCGGCAAAACAGGCCTCTCGCTTGGCTTCTCATCAACCATCTGGTCGGTAGCAGCCGCCGCAGCCGCGGTGGCCTGGGCCATCCGCTGGGCCGCAGGGCCGCACCGCCCCATCCCGCTAGCCATAATCATCCTGATCCCCTACGGACTCCTCTATCTGGGCGCCACCTTCGCCCTGAAGCTTCCCGAAGCCAAATCCTTAGGCGCGATGTTCTCCCGTTTTACCTCTCGGTAGCCCGCTGTCCGCTCCGTATCTCGTTGCCCTCGTGGGCGCGCAATCCTTCCCGCCTCGGGAAAATCTTCCCGCAATATTCCCGTACCGGAAAACCTTTAGTACCGACAAAACAGTGATTGTAAATGACTTGCAGTCTCTAGCGGGCCCCGGACTTGGTCACCATTTTGCTCCGATCGCATCGCATATGGGAGAACTTCGACGCCAATGAGAATCCGACTTTTGATCCTCAGCGTGACCGTTTCGATCCTCTTCGGCAATGCTTTGCGGGCACAAAATCTCGCGCAGCCTGTGGCCTCGCAAGATTGCGGCAGTTCGCAATCCTGCACTGCACATCTATCCGCGAACGTCACCGCGGGCGACTCTCTCATCGCCGTTGTGCGCATCGGGAACGTCCAATCCGTCGCCGGAACCACGATCACCGACTCGCTTTCCAACACTTGGCTTCTCGACGCCTTCAAGGCGCAACCTTCCGACGGCCACCTCCTCGCCGTCTACCGCGTCGCGTCAGCCAAAGCAGGCGCCACTGTTTTCACCGTTTCAAATCAATCCGCGGACACCATGCGCGTCATCTCCCTGGCCGAAATCTCCGGTCTAGCCTCCGGCTCGCCCGACGCCTCGGCTCTTGCTGCCGGCTCCGGCACCGCCGCTCAACCGGGCGCCGTGAGCTCGTCTCAACCCGGCGACTACGTGCTTCTCACCGCTTCCACCGGCAATAATCAATCCTTCTCCGCCACTCAGCCGTTTCTACTGGAGACTGAAGTCACCAAAGGCGCCTACGCCGATCTCAAACAATCGCAATCCGGAAGCGTCAACCCATCCATCACTTTCGGCGTTTCAGACCAATGGGCGGCCATCGCCGTCGCCTATAAAACCACCGGCACGCCCAAGCTTCCCCTGGTGCTCTCCGTTCATTACGACGATGGCACTGCCGTCACCGGCAGCGCTGTCCTCTCCAGCCTCGCAAACAACGTCAAGACCACCATCCAAACCTGGCCCATCGGCTCCAACGGCCAAGTCACGCTCTACTGCCCCATCGTCAACTCCGGCACCTACGAGTACGATTTCCTGGATCCCAGCGGCAACCTGCTCCAAAGCTACGTAATCCTACCCGGCGCCTTCATCTCGCTAATCTCTCCAGCCCATTCCATCCTGGGCTCCATCACGCTAAGCAAATCCACCCACAACGTAACGATCCCAGTAAGTTTCGCCTTCCAGTAGAAACAGGGGCTCCAACGCGCCCCGCTTGTCTTCCAGTGTGATTAACGCCGCGACGAGCTTGGAATTATTCCTCCCGTAGGGGCGCCGGTCAATCGCTGCGCGATTGCGAGGCAATTGCCGCGCCCTCCTACGACCGCCGCGTCAAATCAACGCTCCGGGAAATCCCCGGCCTACGCCTCACGAAACAATCCTCCAATCTCTGTCCTGACATCCGCTCGCGAAAGCCAAGAACTGTCATCCTGAGGGCCGCGCAGCCAGATTTCCGCGCCCATTCACTACAGACTTGCGCGGAAATCGGGCGGTTTGGCGCGGCCCGAAGTATCTTGTAGGACATCTCGATTCGGTTTTTCGGCGCTGAAGACCACGATGTCAATAAAGCGATGCCGCATCTGAAATTACTTCAGGTCTATCCGAAGAAAAAACCGAGGAACCTAGTTAAACTCCGCCCGCGCTCTCGCCCGCGCCCGAATCACCTGCACCGCCCGTATCCGCGTGGTCAAAACACTATTCCCAAACTCCATCCGCAACCCAGGCGCCGCCACAATGTCCCTCTTAATCGCGCTGCCGCCCCAGGTACATCCATTGATCCCCACGCGCTGCGGCGAAATCTTCTGCCGGTCAAACCATCCGCCCCAAATCCAATAATGCCCGCCGCCCAAAACCCAAATGGTGTAACGGGAATTCATCGTCGTGACAAGCAGGCGGTCGCCGACGCGCAATTCTTCCTTGCGCACCTCATCATCCAGCGCGCGCGCCTTCTCCACCACCCGCTCGAGCGTCATCCCACTTCCAGTCATCCCCAGCCCTCTCGCTGCATCTTGCGCCGCCCCATCACCCAAGTCAAAGGATTTCCACATCTATTAGACGTACCAAGCAAGCTTTCGGACACCGCCCGTGCCCGATCCCCTCTGCGAATCTCAGCGCCCTCAGAGTCTCTGCGGAAATCCCCGGTCCTGGCAACTCTACTTCTTTGCCCTCCACGCCTCCAAAACGCGCTTGAACTCCGGCTCCTCATGCAGGGACGCGAAATCCGGGTCCCGCGACGCCCATTCGAAATCACTGAATCCTGCCTGCGCCGACTTCGCCAGCATCATCAGAGCCAGGTCCTTAATCCCCATCAAGCCGTAAGTGCCCGCGGCGTTGTACAACACATTCGGGTCGTTCGGCCGCATCGCCACGGCCTTCTCGAGCTGCTCGCCAGCATGGTTTCGCTTGCCGAGATACGCGTAGCTATTGGCCAGAAGAATCCGCGCACGCACGTCCTCCGGCACCAGATCGAGATGATGCTCCAGGACGCCCGAAAGTCTCTCGCGCAACGCGCGGGTCCGTTCCTTCTCGCCGCGCGCATCTAGCGCATTCATGTAAGGAATGTACACGTTGTAGTCGTCGCCGCCAGCCTCGATCGCCCGATCCATGATGCTGATCGCTTCGTCCCACCGGTCCGAGGAGAACAGCGCCCGCCCCAGAATATCCCAAGCGCTCTCGCAATCCGGTTTCCGCTCGATGGCCATGCGTGCAAACCGGACGGCCTCGTCATAGTTTTGCTGCACGTGATAGATTCGGCCTCTCGCAGCGAGCGCCTCCGCCAGATTCGAATCCAGCTCAAACGCCCGGTTCGCAGCGGCCAGCCCTCTCTCGATCCATCGCGCATCTCGCCCGTGCAATTCGAATTGCATCCCGCACACATTCGCGATGCCCGCGTGCGCCAGCGCAAAATTCGGATCGAGTTTGATCGCGTGCTCGAACATCTGCATCGCAAATTCCAAATTCTCGCGCCGCGTATAATTCCGCCCGCGCAGGAAATAGTCGTATGCCTGCAAATTTTCCGTTGGCTTGCTCGCGATCGTTTTTTCTTCCTGCGGCGAGAGCGTAATCCGCAGCGCCTGCGTGATGCTCCGCGCGATGTCGTCCTGCACCTCGAACACATCCTTCATTTCCCGATCATATCGCTCCGCCCAGGCCGACCGCCCCGTCCGCGTTTCCACAAGCTGCGCCGTAATCCGCAACCGGTTCCCCGCTCGCCGCACGCTTCCGCCCAGCACGTACGCAGCGCCCAACTGCTGCCCCACCTCCGGCCCAGTCACCGGCTTATCCCGAAACGCCGCAATCGCGGCGCGAGGGAACACTTCCAGTGTCTTCACCTTCGCCAGTTCCGTGATGATGTCTTCCGTCATTCCATCGCGGAAATATTCATCTTCTTTCGCCCCGCTCAAATTCTCGAAGTAAAGCACGGCGATCGATTTCTCCACGCCCTTCGCCGCACGCCCAGCCTGCAGGTCGCTCTTCACTCGCCGCAGATCGCTCAGCAGCACCGCCGCGCTCTGGTAGCGCGTCATCCGGTTCTTTTCCAGGGTCTTCTCGATCAAGCGCCCCAGCTCCGGCGGAATCTGCGTGTTAATCCGCGAAGCATCCACCGGCACGCGATTCAAAATCGCCTCGAATATCACGGCCGGCGTAGCCCCCGCAAACGCCTGCCGCCCGGTAGCCATCTCGTACAGCACCACGCCGAACGAAAAAATATCCGACCGCGCGTCCACTTCCTCCCCGCGCGCCTGCTCCGGCGACATATACGTCACCGTCCCAATCGTCGATCCCGGGCTGGTCAAATAATCGCCCGCGCCGGCTGATGTCCGCGTAGCCGAAACGCCCATCGCTTCGCCAACTTCCTGCGCTTTCGGAACCAGCTTCGCCAATCCGAAATCCAGCAGCTTGGCCTGTTTTCGCAGCGTGATGAAAATATTCGCGGGCTTGATGTCGCGGTGAACGATGTCTTTCGCATGCGCCGCTTCCAGCGCATCGGCAATCTGTATCGCGTAATCGAGCAGCGTGTCGGTCGCCAGCGGCTGCCCGGTCAATTTGTGCTTGAGCGTCTCGCCCTCGAGATGCTCCATGGCAATGAAATGCCGCCCCTCGTGCTCGTCCACTTCGTAAATCGTGCAAATATTCGGATGATTGAGCGCCGACGCCGCCCGCGCCTCACGCTTGAATCGCTCCACCGCCTGCCGGTCCTGCGAAGTATCCTCTGGCAAAAACTTCAGCGCCACGCGCCGCCCTAATTTCGTATCCTCGGCCAGATACACCACGCCCATGCCGCCGCCGCCAATTTTTTCCACCACGCGGTAATGCGAAACCGTCCGCCCAATCAGGGTCTGAGGAGAATCCATGTGGAGCGCCATATTAGGCCACGCAAAAATCAGAGTCAATCCGCGTCAGGTACCGCTGGCGTCCCTGTTTACCCTGAGCCGCGAAGGGCCGGCTTCCGACGAAGTACACCTTACCAACTTCACAAATCAACCGCGGACCGAAGTAGCGCCGGCGTCCCTGCCGGCCTCCAACGAAGAAGAGTTCGCTAACTCAACAAAACGACCGCGAACCGACAAATTAGTCTCTTCTTAACTCTGCGCCCTCAGCGTCTCTGCGGTGAGTCTTGAGTCTGGTGCCGGAGGAGGGGGTCGAACCCACACGGCCTTGCGGCCACCGGATTTTGAGTCCGGCGCGTCTGCCAGTTCCGCCACTCCGGCGAGTCCTTCGATGATAGGGACTTCCCGCCCGATTTTCAATCGCGCCCCACACTAATCTAGTATCCGAATCTGATATTGATCGCGCCGCTCGGAGCATCCGAATTTATGCCGCTCTAGCCCTAGTATTTTGGTGGCAGCCCCCGTCCGCTAGAAATATGGCGGACGGGGGAAGGAGCGCTTCAGCGCTGGGGAAAGCCCGGGACGTTCATTCGCTCAGAGCTTCACCCGACTTGGCGCTTGAAACCTTCGGATTGTCTCGTCCGTCAACATATACGACCCAGCTTTGTCGACCAAATCTCGATCGCGAATCGCCACACTCTGCATCCCCAAATTGCAGACCACCTACTCCACGTGCCTTGCGCTGGCCCTCATGCTTACGCTCGGCGGCTGCACAGCCATGAAAGTCAAGCTGGGCATGAAGGTTTACCTGGCCCAAACTTCCGTCGCCTCCATCGAAGCCAGCCTCTCGCAAGGTCCGGGAATCGCCCCAGGTCAAAAATCTCCGCTGGTCGTCACGGTCACAGAGCCCGATGGAAAAGTGTTGCTGACGGAAGGCAAAGGCGGCGGCAAGGTAATGTGGAAGGATCTCAGCGTCACGGCGACGGTAGTGACGGTCAATCAGAAAGGCGTCATCTCGCTTTCAAAAGATCCCCGAGTCAGCGATGGCAAAACCGGCCACGTCGCCATCACCGTTCCCAGCCATCCGGACATGCACGCCGATCTCGATATTCCCTTTCGCTACGATGTCGCCTTCATTTCGAATTTCTCCGGCAGCCCCGGCTCGAGCGGTATGAGCGGCGCTGATGGTATGAGCGGCACCAGCGGCAGCAACGGTTCCACAGATCCGAATAATCCATCCCCGGGTGGAGACGGTACGAACGGCACCAATGGCTCAGATGGTGGAGATGGCGGCCCAGGAGGCAACGCCCCGTCAGTGCAGGTCCGCATGACGCTCCAATCGGGAAGCCATCCGCTACTGCAAGCGAGTGTCTCCGCGGCAGGTCATACGAGGCTCTACCTCGTCGATCCGCAAGGAGGTTCGCTGACGGTGAAGGCCGATGGCGGCCCCGGCGGATCAGGAGGAAGAGGTGGCCGCGGCGGCAGCGGCGGCTCGGGCGGTATGGGCACCCCCAACGGAAACAGCGGCAGCAACGGCTCCGATGGCCGCAGCGGATTCGACGGGCCCCCAGGCAAGGGCGGAATCATCACCGTGACATACGATCCCCAAGTCAAACCATACCTGGCGATTCTTCATCTCTCCAGTCGCAACGGCCCGTCGCCCGTCTTCGAGGAAGCCCAAGTAGCACCGCTCTGGTAGCGCCGGCGTCCCTGCCGGCATCCGACGAAGATGACTCGCGCCAACTCCGCAAACCCACGCCGGACTACCCAATTCCCTCTCGCTCTTCCTCAGCGCCCTCTGCGTCTCTGCGGTAATCCCAAATCCGTGCGAGTCGTTGCGCCGACCGCGCCATCCGGCACGCCTCTCCATCATTTCTCCACCGCGATCTCCTTCTTCGTAGCCCGCGAAGAATCCATCAAGCGCACCTTGATCGGGAGCCCTCCCACCGACGGCGCCAGTTGCCGCCCAATCTGTTCAAACCCTGCCTGCATCGCCGGATCGTCCCAAACTCCCTCTTTCACCACGAACGATATCGCCGTGCCGTCCTTGTCCTTCGACAACACCACCGAGAATCCCTTATCTAGAAAATAGCCTGCAGTCTTCAGCGCCTCGCCCAGCGCCTGCGCATCTTGCTTCGTCGCCGAACCCGCGTAGTACACCTCGTCTTTTGATCCGACCAGCACTTTATGATCGGCCCACGGCCCAAGTACGGCAACCACCATCACACTGGCCAACACCGCGAGGAACGCCAAACCCACTCCGCCTGCCGCCCATCTCGAGCTCAGCGCGCCGCCCCGCACCTCGTGCTGCGTCACCTCCGCTCCTTGCAGGTACTGCGCCGCGCCCTTCGTGCCCAACGCTAACCCGATGCCAATCGCCACGCTCGCGGATTCCGGCACGAAGTATCCCAGCGCACTTACAAGAACTGTCGCCACCGTCCCAATAACCAGAGTAAGGATTCCTCTCTGCGCCTCTCCCATGCGCCGGTAATTCAGCGCCATCAAAGTAACTCCAGCCACGGGAGAGCCGAGCAACGAGGCGATAAATACAGAAGTTGCATCAAACAGGCGATATGCGGCAGCAGACGCGGTCGACGGCGCCGCCCCCGCCGCCGCAGGCGTCAAATAAGTATCCATAGAAGTCCTCTCTGCAAAATTAATCGGCGCGCTACCTGGAATCCGCAGCGGCCTCCACACTCCGCATTGCGCAAAATCCAGCCAGCAACCGTCACGCCGTACCTCTGTCCATTGTCATCCTGAGCGAAGCGAAGGACCAGTATTCGGTGTCGGTTTGCGCTGTCATCCTGAGCGCAACGAAGGATCCGCATTCGGAGTTGGTTTGCGCTGTCATCCTGAGCGAAGCTAAGGATCTCAACTCCCAATCTGTCCTCAATCTCGTCATTACTCCGCACTCTCACGAACCGCCGAGTCGAACCGATTCATCCAGCCACTCGGTCTCCATCTTCCAGCGCCTGCGTGAGGACTCTGACGACTTGTCAGGGCACGGCTTCAGCCGTGCCGAGAGCCACGCAGAATCAACACGGCTTTACAGGCCGCGGAAAAAATCGAGTTTGCGTGGGAAATGAGTGCAGCATTTGTTGTGCAGTTCTGCTATGTAAGCGGTATGCGCGGACACGACGAAGAACAAGGTGAAGTTTTTAGTTACATTCCATTGGAACAGCGGATTCCCCGGGATCATCCGCTGCGACGGATTCGGCAGATGGTGGACGTCGGGTTGAAAGACATGGGGGCGCACTTCGCAGCGCTGTACGCGCGACGCGGGCGGCCGTCGATACCGCCCGAGCGGCTGCTGCGCGCGCTGCTGTTGCAGGCGCTGTACTCGCTGCGCAGCGAGACGCAATTGATGGAACAGCTGGATTACAACCTGCTGTACCGCTGGTTTGTGGGCTTGAGTGCCAGCGATGAAGTGTGGGACGTGACGGTGTTCACAAAAAATCGCCAGCGGCTGATGGAGGGCGAGGTGTCGCAGCGGCTGCTGGAGGCCGTGCTGCGGCAAGCCCAGGAAAAGAACCTGCTGAGCGAAGAACACTTCACCGTGGACGGGACGATGATCCAGGCGTGGGCCAGCCGCAAGAGTTTCGTGCCCAAGGAGAAGCCGCCGGAGAAAGGGAGTGGCGCGGGCGGGAAGAAGTTGTTGCGCGACACGCACGAATCGAGGAGCGATCCGGAGGCGCGACTATTCAAGAAAAGCGCCGGTGCGGAATCGCGGCCGAGCTATTTGGGGCACGTGATGATCGAGAACCGCAACGGACTGGTGGTGGCGGCCTGCGCGACGCAGTCGAGCACCAAGGCGGAGCGGGAAGCGGCGCTGGCGATGTTGCAGCAACGTGGCCGAACCCCCGGCGAGGTAAAGAAGAAACGCCTGCCGGCCATCACTCTGGGAGCCGATAAGTTGTATCAAGAGAAAAAGTTCATCGCCGCGCTGCGACGGCGCAAAGTGATTCCTCACGTGGCCGAGTACGAGGCCAATGCCCATTGGCCGAATTGGTTGACCAAGAAGGAGCGGCAGAACGCGGGCATGGCCATCAGTCAACGCAAACGCAAGTTGGTGGAGAAAGTGTTTGGGTGGGCCAAGCTGGACAGCATTGTGCGGCAAGTGAAAGTGCGCGGGAAGAAAAAGGTGGACTGGCTATTTCGGTTGGTGGCCACGGCCGGCAACCTGATACGCATGGCCAAGCTGATTCCGGCAGTGTAGGCCGAGGAAGTGGTGTCGTTGCAGGAGAACAAAAGCACCGAAACAGGGGGCGGAAGAACAAAAAGGGCGCCCGCGCAGATCGAAAAACAAGAACTCTGAGGACGGAATCGCCCGCAGAACCGATTTTTTCCGCAACCTCTTTAGCCGCTGAGGTACGTCTCATCAGCCTCCTCCACAAGCCTCATTTGCCCGACCCCTGCCCCCCCGGTTTTTGCAGGTCGTCTTCTCCCCCTCTTAGGCCGTTGCTCTGCTAAGCTAACCCGCTCATGCCGGACGCAAACCACCCACGCGCAAATTCCTCCCTCTGGCTCGGCTTAGCCGCCGCCTTGGCCGCGGTACTCTGCAATTTCGTTTTCTTCCTGAATCCTCCAGCCCAAAGCGCCATCCCGTGGCTCAGCCTCGCGCTAGCCGCGGTCGCGCTTATCCTTCTCGCTCTCGGCGCGAAGAATCTCTTCGCGCAACCGCGAACGATTGCCGCGCGGATTTTCGGTGTCGTCGTTGTTCTATTCTCGCTACTCCTGTCCGTAGGCTCGATCTTCGGCTTCTTCAAAGCCCGCGCAGTTCCAGCATCCACCGACGCGCCGCAAATCGGTCAGAAGGTTCCCGATTTCACTCTGTCCGACACGCACGGCCAATCCGTCTCGCTCGCCCAACTCTTCGCCCCCGCGCCGGGAGACGCCGCATCGCCCGCACCAAAAGCCGTCCTACTGATTTTCTATCGCGGCTATTGGTGACCCTACTGCAACCTCGAGTTACGAGGCATAGAAAAACTTCTTCCCGAATTCAAATCCGCCGGCATCCGTCCGGTCGCCATCAGCGTTGACGCGCCGGATGTCTCGCGCGATCTCGCCGGCAAAACCGGTTACACATTCACAATTCTCTCCGATCTGAACGCAGAAGTAATTCGCAGCTACCATTTGCTACACGTCGCCGGAGGTCCGGACGGCCAAGACATCTCCCGCCCCGCCGAATTTCTCCTGGATTCAACGGACACAGTCCGCTGGCGAAATCTCACCGAAGACATCCGCGTCCGCGCCCGCGCCAACGAAATGCTAGCCGTAGCCAAGAATCTTCAGTAGTGGCCGGTCCGCCTACGCGGAGACCCGGTCTGCGGTTAGGTTTTGAATTAGTAGGTGCCTGGGTTCACCACCGGCCCGGTTTGCGGTCACGTTTTGAATCGGTTTGCAACGTCTGCCCGACCCGCTGCCGCGTCCGCAGCAAAGCCCCTATCCACAGCACGCCCCATGTGCATTTCCCCGAAATCCATGCTAGCTTCAATTTAGGAGGCAGAAAATTGCAGTCTGGCATCAAATCCGGCGGCGCCGCGGACAGCGAATCAAACCAAACCGAGAATGGTGCGGCGACTGCCCTAATTCGAGTCCGCTCGGAATTTTCGGCGCAGTGGGAGCCCCCGCTTTTACGCTCGGAAGCCTCTGCAGTTAGGAGGGAGCCTCCGCATTCATGCGGGGGAGGAGCGCTTCAGCGCTCCGAAAAAGCGTCGCCATTAACGAAGCGCTTTAGCGCTGGGCAGTTCGGAGCCAGTTCGTCAAGCCGCTCCCCTGAAGACACACCTTTCATCGCCAAGAGCGCCAAGTTTCCGAACTCACGCAACATGGAGCTTTGGAACGGAAAAATCCGGATGTGGCACCGTCGAAATCTGTTTCGGTTAGAGAGGACCCCGATCCTTTGTTTTGTTGAACTTACGTGAGGTTTTAATTGAACCCTTGTTTCGGTTAGAAACTGAGCTCGGGCAGCTTTCTGCTAAGATTAGAGAGGCCAAAAGGAACCCAATTTTGACTCAGCAGCGCCACAAAACGGTCGGCGTAAAAGTCGGCAAAATCCACGTCGGCGGCGGCGCACCCGTAGTCGTCCAGTCCATGACCAACACCGACACGGTGGACATCGCCTCGACCGCCCGCCAATGCCTCGAGCTAGCCCAAGCCGGCTCCGAACTCGTCCGCATCACCGTCAACATTCCCGAAGCCGCCGCCGCCGTCCCCGAAATCAAGCAGCGCCTCCTCGACGCCGGCTGCGACGCGCCGATCATCGGCGACTTCCACTACAACGGTCACGTGCTGCTCACCAAATATCCGCAATGCGCCGAGTCGCTCGACAAATACCGCATCAACCCGGGCAACGTCGGCCACGGCGAACGCCGCGACGAACAATTCTCCACCATCTGCAAAGTCGCCCGCGATCACGGCAAGCCGGTCCGCATCGGCGTCAATGGCGGCTCTCTCAATCAAGAGCTAGTCATGCAAAAAATGCAAGAGAATACCGACAAAGATCTCGGCCGCACCTCCGAAGAAATCATCAACGACTGCATGGTCCTCTCCGCTCTGCAGTCGACGGAGCTAGCACTCGAAAATGGCCTGCGCAAAGATCAAATCATCATCTCCTGCAAAGTCTCGCGCCCAAATGATCTGCTGGCAATCTACCGCGACCTCAGCTCGAAGACGGACCAACCGTTGCACCTCGGCCTAACCGAAGCCGGCATGGGCGCAAAAGGTCTCGTCTGGTCGTCCGCAGCGATGGGAATTTTGCTCGGCGAAGGCATCGGCGACACCATTCGCATCTCGCTCACGCCGCGCCCTGGAGGCGATCGCCGGGACGAAGTATACGCCGCCTGCGAGCTGCTCCAAGCCCTCGGCCTGCGCTCCTTCGCTCCGAGCGTCACCGCCTGCCCCGGCTGCGGCCGTACCACCAGCACAACATTTCAGGAATTAGCCGAGCGCATCCAAGGCTACGTCCGCGAAAAAATGCCGCAGTGGAAAGTGCAATACGACGGTGTGGAATCGATGACGCTCGCCGTGATGGGCTGCATCGTCAACGGCCCCGGCGAATCGAAAGCCGCCAACATCGGCATCAGCCTTCCCGGCACCGGCGAAGCCCCAAGCTGCCCGGTTTACATCGATGGCCAAAAATTCGTCACGCTCAAAGGCAACTACGACGAACTCAACGAAGCCTTCCGCAAATTGATCGACGACTACGTCACTACAAAATATCCCAAACGCGATCCCGCCACCGCACCGACCGAATCGAGGAGTCCCCTTGCCGCCTCGAACCTCCGAGTCATCGCCTAACTCGCCGCCAACCGAACCCGCAGCGCAAACTCACGCCGAATTCGCGGCACCGCCCGCAAACTGGCAACGCGGTTTCTGGGCGCTCATCGCCACGCAATTCCAAGGCGCCTTCAGCGACAATATCCTCAAGTGGGTCATCAGCTTCATCGTTCTCGACATGGCGATCCCGCAAGATCGACGCGATCGCCTCTTCGTCCTAATCATTCCGCTGCTCTTCTCAATTCCCTTCCTGCTCTTCTCGATGACCGGCGGCTACTTCGCCGATCACTACAGCAAACGCTCGGTGGCCATCGGCACAAAATTCTTCGAGATGGCCGTGGCGCTGCTCGCCGTCGCAGGCCTCGCGATGCACAGCCTTCCCGTCGAATGTGCCGCGGTTTTTCTGATCAGCACGCAAGGCGCGCTCTTCGGCCCGACGAAATATGGGCTACTGCCGGAGCTGCTGCCCGAGCCAAAGCTCTCGTGGGGCAATGGAATTCTCGAGCTCGGAACATTTCTCGCGATTCTGATTGGCACGCTGGTCGCGGGCGAGCTCTCCACAATTTTTCACGGCCGCGAATATTGGTCTGGTGTGATCTTGATCGGCTTGGCGTGTGTTGGACTCCTGACCAGCACGGGAATTTCGCACGTGCCCGCTGCGCGGCCTACGAGCCACTTCAACTGGAATCCCCTGGGCGATTTGCTCGACCAGATCGGATTGATTCGCAAAGATCGCGTGCTCTCGCTCGCGGTTATCGGCAACGTTTATTTCTGGTTTCTTGGCTCGCTGCTTCTTCTCAACGTTGTGCTCTATGCGAAAGATATCCTGCACGCCACCGACGCGCGCACCAGCCTGTTGCTTGGATTTCTTTCCATCGGCATCGGAATTGGGAGCTTCGCTGCGGGCTATCTTTCGGGCAGCAAAATCGAATACGGATTAATTCCGCTCGGAATGATTGGCATGACTATCGATTCCGCGCTGCTTTTCCGCCACGGACTTTCTTACAACTCGGTCTCGATCCTGCTTGGAATTCTCGGTTTTTTCGCCGGCTTCTTCGCCGTGCCCATCAACGCTTTGATTCAGCATCGGCCCGATCCTGCGACGAAGGGTGGCATCCTCGCCGCGGCGAATTTGCTCTCATTCGTGGGCATCGCCGCGCAACCGATCGCGCAGTACGCCATGATTTTTGTCGGCCATCCAAATCCTGCCACTGTTTTCCTGATCTGTTCGGTGATGACGCTGGCGGCCACGGTTTACGTCTGCTGGATGCTGCCGGATGCGCTGCTGCGCCTGCTGCTATGGATGCTGACGCATACGTTCTACAAAATTCGCGTGGACGGACGCGAAAATATTCCCGAGCGCGGCGGGGCGCTCTTTGTCGCGAATCATCTGTCGCTCGTAGATGCGCTGCTGCTGATTGCGGCTTGCGACCGGCCGATTCGATTTCTGATCTTCGAGGATATTTACAACCATCCCGTCGTCAAGCCATTCGCGGCGATTCTGCATGCGATTCCGATTTCGTCGACGCAGAGGCCGCGCGATTTGATTCACGCGCTACGCACGGCGAGCGAAGCGATCCGCAACGGTGAAATTGTCTGCATTTTCGCCGAAGGCGAAATCACGCGCCTCGGCCGGCTGCTTCCCTTCCGCCGCGGATTCGAGCGCATCATGCAGGATGTGGAAGCACCGATCATTCCCGTCAGCCTCGACGGAGTTTGGGGCAGCATCTTTAGCTACGAGGGCGGGCGATTTTTCTGGAAATTTCCACGGCAGTTTCCCTATTCGCTTTCGGTGAGCTTTGGCGCGCCGCTGCCGCACGACGCGACGCCGTTCCAGGTGCGGCAATCGGTGCAGGACATGCAGAGCCGCGCGTTCCACTATCGCCGCCCGCGGCTGCGAACTCTTCCGTCGGCGCTGATTCATACCGCGCACCGGCATCCGCTGCGGTTTGCGATGGGGGACGCGCGGCGCCCGCGAGTGAAATGGGGCGCGGTGCTGCTCAGCTCGATTTTTTTGGCGCGGCGGCTCAAGAAAACCTGGCACGGCCAGGAAATGGTGGGCGTGCTGCTGCCGCCGTCGGTGCCGGGCGCGATGCTCAATTTCGCGGCGACGCTCGCGGGCAAAGTGCCGGTGAATCTGAATTACACATCGTCGAATGAAACGCTCGCATCGTGCGGCGAGCAGTGCAAGCTGCAGACCACCATTTCGACGAAGATGCTGCTCGATCGCCTGCCGATCAAGCCGCCGGGAAGTACAATTCTCCTCGAAGAAATTGCGGCCAATCCGCGCCTTGGCGAAAAGATCATCGCGGCGCTGCTCTGGCCGCTTCCCGGGCGCTTGCTCGAGCGCGTGCTGAGCGGCAAGCGTCGTTCACATCTCGACGATCTTGCGACGATTGTCTTTTCGAGCGGCAGCACGGGTGAACCGAAAGGCGTGATGCTGACGCACTTCAATATCGTGTCGAATGTGGAGCAGACAGCGCAGGCCATCAAGCTCGACCGCCACGACACGCTTCTCGGCGTTTTGCCGTTCTTTCATTCCTTCGGTTTCTCGGTGACGCTCTGGCTTCCGGCCGTAATCGGAATTGGCGCCGCCTATCATCCGAGCCCGCTCGATTTTGGCGCCATCGGCGCGCTGATTCGCGAATACAGAGTTACGTTTTTAATTTCGACGCCGACATTTTTGCAGGGATATCTCAGAAAATGCTCGCCTGAAGATTTTGGCAGCTTGCGACTGGTGATCGTGGGCGCAGAAAAATTGCCGGAGCGCGTGGCGGCGGCATTCGAGGATCGTTTTGGAATACGGCCGCTCGAAGGATATGGCTGCACGGAATGTTCGCCGGTGGTCGCGGTGAACACGCTTGACTATCGCGCTCCCGGATTCCGGCAAGTTGGCGCAAAGCGCGGATCGATTGGGCATCCGCTGCCGGGGATGACGGTGCGAATCGTGGATCCCGAGACGCGCGAGGCGGCGCCGCTTGGACAGCCAGGATTGCTGCTGGTGCGCGGCCCGAACGTGATGCAAGGCTACCTAGGCAAAGAGAAAACCACGGCTGAAGTGCTGCAGGACGGTTGGTACGCGACCGGAGACATCGCGACGCTTGATGAAGATGGGTTTTTGACGATCACGGATCGTCTGAGCCGCTTCAGCAAAATTGGCGGTGAGATGGTGCCGCACATTAAGGTGGAAGAAAAGCTGCATGAGCTCGCGGGCGCGACGGAGATGAGTTTCGTCGTCACCGGAGTGCCGGATGGAAAGAAGGGCGAGCGGTTGGTGGTGTTGCACTCGTTGACGGACGAGGAATTGAAGTCTGTGCTGGATTCTCTGCCGCATTCGGGATTGCCGAATTTGTGGATCCCGCGCGCGAATCAATTTTTTCACGTTGAGGAGTTTCCGCATTTGGGTTCGGGGAAACTTGATTTGCGGAAATTGCGCGAAGAAGCGATAGACCTCTCGAAGCAAGAATGAGTTCCTTCCGCGGTTGAGGGGAGGCTTGATTGAACATCGCGGTCGCCGAGGGCGGAGCAAGCGGCGCCCCTACGGGAGTCATGATTGCGCGTGCGTAATCTGGCGCGGGCGGTGGTTCAATGAATAAGAATCGATGAACGAAAACCGATGACTACTGGAAACAGTCGCGGAGATGGAGTGACGGCGCAAGGTTTCAGCTCTGCGGCGCTGGGCGCAGGGCAGAAAAGAGCGGGGCGCAAATTGATTGCGCCTTGGTGGCACACTGTTTCTGTAATTTTGATTCTGGGATTTTTTGCTTATCGCGGGGCACAGCCGCAGGAGCGGCCTAGCCCGCTTGGCGGCGCGGTCGGGTCGCAGGTGACTTCGTTCACGTTGCAGTACCTCATTTTGATTGGGGCGGAAATTCTGCTGGCGTATTGGGTGTTCGTTGGCGTGCATTGGCGCGGCGGGACGCTGTGGGATCTCGTGCGTGGACGTTGGGCAAATTGGCGGGATGTGCTGCGGGATATCGCTATCGCGCTGCCGTTTTGGGTGATCTGGGAAGCTACGGCGCTGCTTTTCGTGCGGATCTTGTACACCGAATCAACGCCGGCTGGCTTCTATCATATTCCTGCTGGGCTGGCGGAAATTCCGGCCTATTTCTTGCTTTGCATCGTGGTTGGATTCTGCGAGGAGCTTGTGTTTCGTGGTTATTTTCTGCAGCAGTTCCATGCGATGACCGGAAGCTTGGCGGCGGGCGTCGCGCTACAGGCGGTGGTCTTCGGGCTCGTTCACTCTTACAAAGGCTGGCGGCAAGTTGTGGTGATCACCGTGCTTGGCGTGCTGTACGGATTACTTGTCGTGTGGCGGCGGAATTTGCGCGCTAGCATGATCGCGCACGCGTTCTCGGATATGTACGAGGGGTTTCTGAAATTCCTTTTGCCTTGGCATCCCTGAGTCGCGACACCGAAAACCCAGTGCCAAACCGGGGGCGTGTGGACCCGCCCCCCTAGTCTACCGACAGGGCTACATCTGTGGTGTGGACCATGCCGCCGTCCGTTGGCGTGCCGGTGATCACCAGCGTGAATTTGCCGGTGGGCGTGCCACCGCCGCCACCGCAGCCCGCGAATAGAACGGAGGCGAGAGCGGCTGCGGCGAAGCTGAGGCGCACGGCGCGGCGGCGCGTGAGCGCAAATGCGGCGAGCATCGCAAGGCTGACAATGACGACCGGAATGCTGCCCGGGAAATTGATGGGGGTGCGGCGCTGCCGCGAAGACGGAGGAACGTGCGACGCGGCCGTCACTGTTACGGTGGACGCCACGGCATCTGTCCCGTCGAGTGGAATCGTGGCCGGTGAAAGCGTGCAGGTGGCGTCCATCGGTGCGCCGGAACAAGTCAGGTTTACGGTCTGAGTCGAGTTGTCAACCGGCGTGACGGTGACCGTGAAGGTGACCGTACTGCCGCGCGAGACGGTCTCGGAACCCGGACCCGTCAGCGTGAAATCTAGACCGCCGATGCCGGTGATGGGGACGACTTGCGGGCTGCTGGGATCGTCGTCAGTGAAAGTCAGGCTGGCTGCGGCCACGCCTTCTGCGATGGGAAGAAAACTGATGGTGACGGTGCAAGACTTGTTCGGAGCGAGCGAGACGCCGCAAGTGGTGGCGGAAGAATATTCGGCAACTTGCGCGCCTGAGAGAACCGGCGGTGCGGAAAAATTGAGAGTGGCCGAGGAATTATTCGTGACGGTGACGAGTTGCGGCTGGCTGGGGATGTTCAGCAGCACGCTGCCGAAATTGATCGAGGTGGGAGATACATTGATGACAGCGTTGGCAGAGAGCTTCGCGACGAAACCGTTGGAGTTGCCGCTGGAAGCCCTGAAGTTCGGGAGCAGAGCACCGGACGTGGTTGGGAAATTTGCGGATGATGCAGCTCCCACAAGATATGCGGCGCCCGATGAATCGAGAGCGATGGCCTTTGCCGCGTCGCCTAGTGGGCTGCTGCCTCCAAACGTAGTGGAATACAGAAAGGTGCTGCCACTCGGATTCAGTCGCGTGAGAAACGCATTGCCGGCAACGCTTTTTGGCGCGGGCTGAATTGCACCGGGAGTTGCAGGGAAATCCGTAGAAGTGGCGATGCCTGTGACGTTGGCACTTCCTGTGGCGTCAACGGCAATGCCAGCGCCAAAATCGTTTCCGTTGCTGCCGCTGAGATACGTGGAATAAACGAGGTCGCTGCTGCCGTGTCCCGCGGGATCGATCTTAGAAACGAAGGCGTGGAAATTGGAGCCTGAGACGGAGGTCTGGGCGGCTCCCGCGGTAATTGGAAAATCGGATGCAGTAGTCGCGCCCGTAAGATAGGCCGCGCCGGTGGAGTCCAGCACCACCGAGGTCCCATCCCCTCCGTTGGAAGTCGAGCCGCCAAGGAACGTCGAATAACTGAAAGCCGACCCGCCGGAATTGACTTCGGTGAGGAATGCATTGAGGCCCGATCCATTGAGCGCAGGCTGGAATGCGCCGGTGGTTGTCGGAAAATCAGGTGAATCGGTCCCGCCGGTCACGAAGGCGTCGTCGGACGGATCGAGTGCGATGCCAAACGCTGCGTCGGAAAGTCCGGAGCCGCCTAGATAACTGGAATACACCAGCGAGGAACCGACAGGGCTGAACTTCGTTACGAAAGCGGTCAAGCCAGAACTCTTGAAAGTGTTTTGAATCGCACCTTGCAACGGAAAGTCTTTGGATGAGGTCGTGCCCGTGACATAGGCAGACCCGGAAGAATCCACGGCGATCGCGGCGCCGAAGTCGCCATTTGCGCCGCTGCCGCCAAGAAAAGTTGAATAGAGAAGTGCGGTAGCCGACGGATTGAGCTCGGCGACGAAAGCACTTCCCGTGGCGTTGTTCAAAGTGCCCTCGAAAGCGTTGACGGTGGGGAAATCGGAAGACGATGTTGTGCCGGAGACGAAGGCGTCGCCCTGCGAATCGACGGTGATGGCCGCGCCGCCGTCGCCTGTCGGCCCGGTGCCCCCGAGATACGTGGAATAGAGGAGCACCGAGCCGGTTGAATTGAGTTTGGAAATGAAAGCGTTTCTGTGCGTGCCGTGGAGACTGTTCTGCAAGACGCCGCTTGTGGTAGGGAAATCCGTCGAGCTGGTCTCGCCGGTGATGTAGGCGTTTCCGCTTGCATCCACGAAGATTCCGGCCGCGGAATCAGAAGTT
This sequence comes from uncultured Acidobacteriota bacterium, assembly GCA_963812645.1. GTDB lineage: Bacteria > Acidobacteriota > Terriglobia > Acidiferrales > UBA7541 > Palsa-147. Next base: position 31,718 of record CAWEVU010000003.1, on the reverse strand, counting down.
GTGCCGCCGAGGAAAGTCGAGTATTGGATTACCGGATCAAAGATTAGAGCGCGATTGGTGTCGTAGGGGCCGAGTTGCAGACTGATTTCGTTGTTGCTTGCGAGGGCGTATGAGCCTTCTACTTTTTCGCGGCGGCTTTCGATCAGCTGATAGATCTCGGGGCGATCGAGGCGGACTTCGCCTGCGGCGGTGGCGATTTGTAGATCGCCTGTTGGCGATGTCTCGAGCGAATCTGCGCCGGCGATTTTCAGGCGGATCTGGGATGGATCGGCGTGAGGAGCGATTTTGAAATCGAATTCCAGATCGCGACCGGAGCCGTAGTAGACGAGATCTACTCCGGGATAAATGGCGCGATAGGCGACGCAGGAGAAACTTGGGATTGCAGTGCGCCAGCGGGCGGGATCGTTGCCGATGAAATAGCTAGTTGTGCCGGGCAGCGGATCTAGGCCGGAAATTCTGGCATCGGAATTGGCGCCGAGCATGGAGAAGCGAATCGCGATGGACTCGCGGCTGGCTGATTGGGCGGGTTTCGGGAGGATCGCGGAAATCGCCGGGACATTATTTGCCGGCTTCGAATCGGATGCGGCGGGCTTGGTCAGGACCAGGACAGCTTCGGTGTTCGCGAGGAACAGCTCGGAGCCGGAGCCGCGGGCTAGGAATTTAACGCGAGGATCGGCTTGGCCGCGATTGACTTCGAAGCGGAGCGGGAGATTGCCGTAGGCGGAGGCGAGAGCGAGCTTCGAAGCGGGCGGCGCTGTTTGCGCTGGCGATGCCACTGGTCGCGCGTGGGCGAGTTGAAAGCGGTTCGGACGGCCGCTGGGAGGATGCAGCAATACCGCGACTGATGCGGCGAAGAGTGCGCCCACTACCAGATATTTTGCCGCGCTGTCTGCGACGCGCGGAATTCGTCTTATGAATTGCATTCGTCTCCCCAATGACGGCCGGAACACGCTTTGGGCCTGGAAGTATTGTCCACAGATGCGGCGAAAGCGAAAGTAGTTTGCTGTGCGGAGGCCGACCAGGACATTTTAATTGACGCCGCGTTCCGCGCAACATTGCGACTCTTGCCGACGTCGCCGTCGTAAGATGCCGGCAGGGACGCCGGCGCTACCCGCGCAGTTCCTACACAAACTCATTTCGCCGGCTTCTGCGGAATCATTGCTTAGACGGCATTACGAAGCAATACGGTTACGGCTAAAAGATTGAAAACTTTACGTGCAGGAATTTCTTTGGGTCCTTTCTGAAATCGGCGATCAGGCCGCGCATGTCGCCGGTCACGCCAGTCAAATTGTCATAGAGCTGCGGATCGGTGAAGAGCTTGCCTGCGCTGCCTTGCGTGGAATTGAGCTTGGCGGTGGCGTCGCGAACGTTGGCGGAGGCATCGCGCAGATTGTTGAACAGCGTTTCGTCGTTGGCGAGCTTGCCGAGGCTGCCCTTTCCGGCGCGTACGTCGGAGAGGACGGCGTTGCCGTTGTCGAGAAATTTGTGAGCGCTGTCGTAAACGGCCGGATCATAGACGAATTTACCGAGAGTGCCGCGCTGATCTTTCACTGCGGCGAGAACATCATCGGCGTGGCCAATTGCGGAGTCGGCTTTTTGGTAGAGCTCGTCGTTGGTCATCAGCTTGCCGAGGCTTCCCTGCCCCGCGCGGAGGTCGCCGGCCATGGCGTCGATTTTCGCGGCGCTGGCGTTTAGATGATCATAAAGCTGATTATCGGTAAGCAGCTTGCCGAGGGTGCCGCGGCCCTTCTTCACGTCGGCAACGATATCGCTGACGTCGTTCGCGAGAGCGCCGAGATTTTCTTCGAGCTCAACGCCGCGCGCGACGATTTGCTGGATGGCTTTTTCTTCTTGGCTCGGGACCGTCGAGCCATTCTGCAGCGGAGTGCCGGTGAGTCCGCGGCTGATGCTGACGTAGCGATCACCGAGGAGGCCCTGCGTGACAAGGCTGGCGAAGGAATCGGTACGGATATTTTCCTGGAAGCGCTTGTCGATGCGCATGGTGACGGCGATATTGTAGATGCGCTCCGCCGGATTTTTATTCAGGGAGATGGACTCGACGTTGCCGACCTTCACGCCGCTCAGGCTGACGTCCGCGCCGATTTGTAGCCCCTCGACTTCGGGGAGATATGTCGTGAGGCGATACTTCGGGCCGAAGGTGCCGCCGCCGGTGACGTAGAAAATCGCGACGGCCATGATGAACAGGCCGATTAGCACGAACACGCCCACGCGCAGCTCGGTCCAGGTCAACTGCTTTCGTTGCGCCATCGTTCCCTCCTAAATTTGCGACTGCCCGATCGCCATGCTTTCATTCCGCTGAGACCAGGAATTGTCTCAGATACTTGTCCTGCGAAATCAACAAATTGTCGGCCGCATCCTGGAAATAGATTTCGCCATTGCGAAGAACGAGGACGTTGGTCGGCGCAACGTCGGGCCGCGCGCCATTGCGCGGCAATTGCACCACGCGATTGGACGCGGGATCGAAGCGAAAATTGGCCAGGCCGAAGGCGTCCTGCAAGCGATGAGTGGCGATGGCTGAAGTCACGCCGAGAGTGTCACGCAGCCGCATGATGAGGGTGATTATGGTCTGCGAGGTGACGGGATCGAGCCCCGCGGTGGGCGAGTCGTAAAACACAATCGGCGGATGATCGACCAGAGCGCGGGCGATGGAAACGCGGCGGCGCATGCCTCCGGACAGCTCGGCGGGGAATTTCTGGATGGCGTCTTCCATCTCGACGAAACGAAGCGCTTCGCGGACGCGCGGCTCGATTTCGTCCTCGGAGATTTTTTCTTCGCGAAGGCGGAAGGCTACGTTGTCGTCCACGTTGAGGGAGTCGAAGAGCGCGCCCTCTTGAAAAACAAAACCGATGCGCCGCCGAAAATCGAGGAGTTGGACTTCATCCAACTGGCCGAGATCCTGGCCCATGACCCAGATGTGGCCGGAATCAGGACGCAGGAGGCCGGCGGCGAGTTTGAGGAGCAGAGTTTTTCCGGAGCCGCTCTCGCCGAGAAGGATGGCGGTTTCGCGAGTTGCGATTTCGAAGGAAATGCCGCGAAGGACCTCGGTGTCCTCAAATCCGAGGTGCACTTTGTCAAAGACTACGAGCGGTTCGCCCGGCGAGATTCCTGGCATTCAGTCTCCAGTAATCGTCCACCGGGCGAGCACGGAACGCGGGACCGGCGGACGGTCATGATTATAAGTCGGAATGGGAGAAATTGGGCGAGAGCGCGAGAGGCGGCTCAAGGAAACATGTAGAGGAAGACTTTTGAGAGAAATGTGTCGGCCACGATCACGGTGACGGAAGCGATCACGACGGCGCTGGTGGTGGCGCGGCCTACGCCCTGCGTGCCGCCGCGGACTCGCAAGCCTTGATAGCAGCCGATCGTAGAGAGGATCAAGCCGAAAACCAGCGGCTTCGACATTCCCTGCATCAGATCGCCGAAGTCCAGGGCGTTAATGGCGCGGTGCCAGAATTCCGCGGGGCTGAGGCGCAGTTGGAAATAGGACACGAGGAAGCCGCCGACGAGCCCGACGAAATCGGAGACGGCGGTGAGGAGAGGGAGCATCAGAACCGTCGCGACCACGCGCGGGGTGACCAGTTTGCGCGATGGATCAGTGCCGAGGGCGCGCATGGCATCGACCTGCTCGGTGACGACCATTGAGCCAAGTTCGGAAGCGATGCCGGAAGCGTTGCGGCCCGCAACTAGAAGTGCGGTGATGGTTGGCCCGAGCTCACGTACGAGAGCGAGAGAAACGGCGTCGCCCGTCAGCGCGCTTTCACCGAAGCGTTGAAATTGCGCGGCGGTCTGCAAGACCATCACGACACCGATGAAGAAGCCGGTGGTGATTACGATGGGTAGCGAGCCGACGCCGATATTGTCCATCTGCGCTAGAGTGTCGGTCCAATACCAGGGCGGAGTGAAAAGATTTGTGAGTGAGCGCGCGACGAGAACGCAATAATCCTGGAAGGCGAGGACCTGGCGCTTGAGGGACTCGGCCATAACGCCGGTGAGGGTGGGACTCTCGGTTGCGTCAAGCATGAGTGGTCATGATACGCGGAGCGCCGGGCCGGGAGAAGCGTATCGTTCGAGACGCAAGGCGTCAAGCCGTACGCGCGCCACGCTTATTTTTGCTTTGCGGCTTGGATGGATTGAAGGTACTTCACCAGGTTGTCGACCCGAACGTAGCCGCGGTCAACGTCCTCTTCGACCTGATGGAAGATGGGGCCCCAGACGGGCATTTCGCGAGACCCGTGAGAGGCGATTACGTGGTCGCCGGTGATGATTCGCCGGACGCGATCGGTTGGGAATTTGCCGTCGTTCGTCTGCGCAAGGATGGTGAGATCGGGGACCGTCGCTTTCAATGCAGACGCGGCGGGACCGTGGCCCTTCGCATCCTTGCCGTGGCAGGAAGCGCAGTAGGCGCGGAAGAGATCAGGGCCGTCGACGGAGCGGATGAGCTTTTGAAATTGTTCGTCCGATTGCGGTTTCGATTGGGATTGCGCTCTGGCTAGATGCGCGGCGACGAGCGCGAGCCCCAGGACTAAGATTGCCTGTACCGTGGTACGAAACTGATGGCTCGCGATCTGCATGTCAGCGGGCTCTCGCTTTCCGTATGCCGAAAATTGAGACGAGGAAGGCTTTGGTCCGTGGAGAAGGTATCACTTCGCATCGACGGGCGCAAAGAGTGTGTGAGAGCGGCCTCTGGGGATCGACGGCAAGGATTTTAAAAGAGCCGAGTGAAAGTTGAAACTGGTGGTATGCGGTCCGACGATTGTGCTGGGAGTTGCGAGGCCTGCAAGCTTTACCCTTGTGTGTGCGTCCGGTAAGATACCGCGTTTGCGTTGATGCGTGGGGCGCATTACTAGGATGCTGCGATTTTTTACTGCGGGTGAATCGCACGGGCAGGCGCTGGTTAGCTGGATTTCCGGCTTGCCTGCGGGTGTGCCTGTGGATCTGGCGTTTGTAGATCGCGAACTGCACCGGCGGCAGCTTGGATTTGGGCGCGGGGGGCGGCAGCGGATCGAGCACGATCGAGCGGACGTGCTGGCGGGAGTGCGGCATGGGCGCACAATTGGGGCGCCGATTGCGATTCGGATTGAGAATCGTGACTGGCCGAATTGGGAGAAGGCGCTGCCAATCGAGGATGTTGAGGGCGCGGAAGATGCGCGGAAGAGTTTAACGGCGCCGCGGCCGGGGCATGCTGATCTGGCGGGAGCGCTGAAATTCAATTTTCATGATGCGCGGTATGTGTTGGAGCGGGCGTCGGCGCGGGAGACGGCGGCGCGGGTGGCGGCCGGGGCGCTGGCGAAATTGCTTTTGCGCGAATTTGCTGTGCGCGTGCTGAGCCATACGATTGGAGTGGGGCGCGTGACGCTAGAGCGGCGGGCGAGTTGGGAGGACATTGAGATCGTGTGCGAGGATCTCGAATCGCCTTTGCGCTGCGTGGATGATGAAGCGGAGACGAAAATGAAGGCGGAAGTGGATCACGCGCTGCGGGCTGGGGATTCGGTGGGCGGGATTTTTGAAGTTGTGGCGCGCGGAGTGCCGCCGGGATTGGGTTCTCATGCGCAGTGGGACGAGAAGCTGGATGGCAGGCTGGCGCAGGCGGTGATGTCGATTCAGGCGGTGAAGGGCGTGGAAATCGGCGACGGCGTTGCGGGAGCGTCGACTCTTGGATCGCAAGTGCAGGACGAGATCGGATACGACGTGGGAAAGAAGCGATTTCATCGCAGCGCGAATCGGGCCGGCGGGATTGAAGGCGGGATCACGAATGGAGAGGATGTGGTGGTGCGCGGATATTTGAAGCCGATTTCGACTTTGCGGAGGCCGTTGCTTAGCGCGGACTTGGTGACGAAGGAGCCCGTGAAGGCGGCGTATGAGCGATCGGATATTTGCGTGGTGCCTGCGGCGGGAGTGGCTGGGGAGGCGATGGTGGCGTTTGTGTTGGCGGCGGCGTTTCTGGAGAAATTTGGCGGCGATTCGATGGAGGAGACGCGGCGAAATTATAACGGTTACCGGCAACAACTGAGTGAATTCTAGAATCCAGGAAAATAGCGAGATGATTCATCCGATTGTGAAGTACGGCGCAGCGGGGCTTGAGACGCCCAGCAAGACTGTGGAGAAATTTGACGCCAAGCTGGGCGAGCTCGTGGCGGACATGTTCGAGTCCATGTACGCCGCTTCGGGAGTGGGGCTGGCGGCGCCGCAGATTGGGATTGGAGTGCGCTTGGCGGTGATTGATGTTTCGCTGGGGAAAAATCCTGAGGCGAAGATTGTTTGCGCGAATCCGGAGATTATCCACGTGGAAGGGGAGCAGCGCGAGGAGGAGGGGTGCCTATCGGTGCCTGGATTTCGCGGGTACGTGATGCGGCCGCAATACGTGACGGTGCGGGCGCAGGATGCCTCGGGGAAGGAATTCGAGATGCGCGGCGAAGGTCTGCTGGCGCGGGCTTTTTGTCATGAGATTGATCACCTCAATGGCGTTCTATTCATCCAACACCTGAGCATGCTGAAGCGGGACCTCATCAAACGGAAAATCCGGAAGCTGAAAAAAGCCGGGGAGTGGTAAATCCTCGTGGCGTTGCGCATTCTTTTTTGCGGGACGCCGGAATTTGCAGTTCCTTCTCTCCGCGCGCTTCTCGCTGCGCCTGACATTTCCATCGTAGCCGTGATTACACAGCCTGACCGGCCGCGGGGGCGCGGGCAGGAGACTGCCAGCCCACCGGTTAAAGATGTGGGGCTGGCGGCAGGGTTACACGTCTTTCAGCCGGAGAAAATCAAGTCGGAATCGGCGCAGGAATTCATCGGCAAGATCAAGCCGGATGCGATTGTAATTATTGCTTACGGGCAGATAATTCCGGCTGCGCTGCTGGAGATACCGCGGCTGGGTTGGATCAACACGCACGCTTCGCTGCTGCCGAAGTACCGCGGAGCGGCGCCGATTCAGTGGGCGATCATCAATGGAGAGACGCGGACGGGCGTTACTACGATGCGGATTGATGCGGGGCTTGATACTGGGCCGATGCTGGAGAAAGTGGAAGTTGAGATTGGGACGGATGAGAACGCGCCGGAGCTCTCGAGGCGGCTGGCGGATGTGGGTTCGTCGCTGATTGTGAGCACGCTGGGGAAATTGGAGCGGGGGGAGATTGTGCCGCACGGACAGGATGATTCTCAGGCAAGTTTGGCGCGGCCGTTGAAGAAGGAAGATGGCGCGACGGATTGGTCGCTTACGGCGGCGCAAATTTACAATCGGATTCGTGGGTTGGAGCCGTGGCCGGGAGTTTACACGGCGTTTCGCGGACAGGTGATGCAGTTCTGGGCACGGCCAGAGAAGTATGACGGAGCGCCCGGAAGTCCGGGGATGATTCGCGCTACGCGCGGCGGAGTTTTTGTGGCTTGTGGAGGCGGGACTTGGATGCGGCTCGAGGACGTGCGGCTGGAGGGGCGGAAGCGGATGGCGGCGCGGGATTTTGCGAATGGAGCGCGATTGGTGGCGGACGAGAAATTTGGGGCTTGAGTGGGTGGTTTGTGGCTACGGTGTCGTTTGAATTTCTGAGAAGGCTTACCGCAGAGACGCTGAGGACGCGGAGACCGGAAGAGAAACATCGTTCGAACTTCCATCATGCCAATTAGTGCTGCACGACGGATTGCTTTCGATGTGTTGTCGCGCGTGGAGACGCAGCACGCCTATGCCGGCGATTTGTTGCATGCTGGGCTGACGTCGAAAGTCAGCGCGGCGGATGCTGGGCTGGCTACGGAGCTGGCGCTGGGGGTTTTGCGGCAGCAACGGTTGCTTGATTTTCTGATCGAGAGGCAGAGCCGAAAGCGCATCGCGGGGCTTGATCGTGAAGTGGTGCTTGCGCTGCGGCTCGGACTGTATCAACTGCGGTTTCTGGATCGCGTTCCGGCGCGGGCGGCGATCTACGAGTCCGTGGAGCTTGTGAAGCAGAGCCGCAAGAAGTCTGCGGCCACTTTCGTGAATGCGGTGTTGCGCGGAGCTAGCGCGACGGCGCGCGCGGACTTCGCGCCTCTTTTGCCAGCGAACTTCCCTCTCGCCGAGCGACTCGGAATTCTACATTCTCATCCCACTTGGCTAGTGGAGCGATGGTTGGGGCGATTCGGCGAGGCCGGGACGATTGCGCTGCTGGAAGCGAACAATCGGGCGCCGGAGCTTGCGGGAGTGATTCACGATGCCAGCGCTCGGGATGAGATTGTGCGCTCGATGGAACGGAGTCGGCTGCACGTTTTGCCGGGACGGTGGCTGAAGGATGCGTTTCGGGCGAGCGGGGGGAGCGTGGCGCACGCGGCGGAGTTTCGCGAGGGGTGGGTTTCGATTCAGGATGAGGCTTCGCAGATGGTGCCGCTTCTGCTGGAAGTGCAGCGAGGAGATTCGGTGCTGGATTTGTGCGCGGCGCCGGGTGGAAAGACTGCGACTTTAGCCCGGGCTGCGGGACCTGGAGCGGTAGTCGTTGCGGCGGACCGGCACGCGCACCGGCTTGCCTCTATAAAGAAGCACCTTGAGAGACTGCGCTTTCGCGGAGTTGAAATTGTTGAGTTGGATGGGACTCTCGCGCTTCCCTTCCGGCGCACGTTCGCTCGCGTTCTCGTGGATGCGCCTTGTTCTGGGACTGGGACTTTGGGGCGGAATCCGGAGATACGATGGAGTTTGCGAGCCGAGGATTTGGGTGAGCTTCATGACAGGCAGGTGGCTTTGTTGCGGGCGGGGCTTGGACAGCTTGAGGCGGGCGGGAGATTGGTTTATTCGACCTGTTCGCTTGAGGCGGAAGAGAATGAGGGCGTGATTGAGGCGGCGCTGGGCGGAGTGAATGGATATCGGCGAGTGGGGCGGAACGAGTTGACGGCGATTCTGGCGCCGCATTTTTCGGACGATGAAAGAGCGCGGAGTTTGGCGAAAGATGCCAGGCTGAAGCCTGGCGCTACACAACCCTTGGCTGTGGCTTCGTTCTTCGATGAGGCAGGGGCGTTCCGGAGTTTGCCTTCGCTGCATTCTACCGATGGATTTTTTGCAGTGGCTATTGAGCGGAACAGGCCGAGTTGATTCGTCCGCGTCGTTCGGCGTGCGGCGCTTGATTGAATGCGGCGCGTCGGACAGAATAGAGAGCGATGGAATTTCACGAGAGATTGCAGTGGCTGGCGCGCGTGGCGCTGATGTTTTTCATTTTGGCGTCAGCGGCGTTCTTGAGCGCGATCACCGTCATCCGCATCGCGATTCAAGGACGCGAAGTGATTGTCCCGGATGTGTCCGGCAAGAACCTCAGCGACGCGCAGGTGGCGCTACACGGCCGGAGTCTGGGAATGAAAGTCGAGGACCGCGTTTACAGCCCTCAGCCGGCCGATGCGGTGGTGCGGCAAAGTCCGCCGCCGGGCGTGCGCGTAAAGGTCGGTCAGTACGTGCATGTGGCGCTGAGTCTTGGGCCGCAGCAGGTGAAGATTCCTGACTTGAGCGAGAAGAGCCTGCGCGCCGATCGCATTCAATTGCTGCGCAGCGGGTTGCAGGTGGGCGAGGTGTCGAGCGTGGCTTTGCCCGGCGAGCCTGTGGATACGGTGGTGATGCAATATCCCGCCTTCGGCTCACCCGACGCGTCGAGTTCGCACGTGGATTTGCTTGTGTCGCTGGGATCGCCGCCGCTGGTTTACGTCATGCCGGATTTTCAGGGAATGCAGCTGGGCGAAGTGGAGCCAAAGCTCTCCTCGGCGGGTCTGAAGCTGGGGAAGCTTTCATTCGTGACTGGGGACGAAGCGAGCCACGGAATCGTGGCCAGCCAGGCACCTGCGCCCGGAGCCAGAGTTGAAGCGGGAACTCCTATCGAACTGCAAGTAGCGGAATAGCTGGCCCGCGCGGCTGTGCTAGAATCTTTGACGATCGCATGAGAAAGCATCCCATCGAAATCGCGCCTTCGATACTCGCCTGCGACCTGGCGAATCTCGCCTCCGAAGTGCGCAAAGTCGAATCGGGCGGGGCGCCGGTGATCCACGTAGACGTGATGGACGGCCACTTCGTCCCGAACATAACCCTCGGGGTACCCGTGCTGGCTTCGCTGCGCAAGGCAACCTCTTTACCCCTGGATGTGCATCTCATGATCGAGCGGCCGGGGGAGTACGTCGAGGCTTTTGCGCATGCGGGTGCGGATCGCATCCTCATACACCAAGAGGCTACGGCGCATCTCGATCGCGTCCTGGCACAAATTCGCGATCTGAAGGTCGAAGCGGGTGTGGTTATTAATCCGGGGACGCCGGTGGCCACGCTCGTAGAAGTGCTGGATCGGGTGGACACGGTTCTGGTGATGTCCGTGAATCCCGGATTCGGGGGACAATCCTTCATCCCCGGCGCGCTTAATAAGATTCGGGAGTTGAAACTGCTGAGGCCGCGATACAATGGCGCCTACCGCATCGAGGTGGATGGCGGCGTGGATATGAAGAACGTGGCCGAGCTGGTGCAAGCCGGCGCGGACACGTTGGTGGCGGGGACCTCGATTTTTCATACTTCCGATCCTGCCGCGGCGGTGCGGCAGATGCAAGCCCTGGCCCACGATTCTCTAACGCAGAAGGTGTGATGAATCCAATCGTGAAGAAGTTCCGCGTCGTGTTTGTTTCGGGAATTCTCCTCTCTCTATTCGCCGCTCCCAGCTTTGCTGCGGGCGACAAGACCCAGAAGAAGACCAAGAAGCAGCAGCCAGCAGCGGCCGACACCAAGTCTTCCGCCGAGCCGGACAAGGTGCTATACGACCGCTCGATGGTGGAGTACAAGAAAGGCAAGTACACCGAGGCGCGGCTCGATCTGCAGACGCTGATCAATACCTATCCGGACAGCGAATTTCTCGCCAAGGCCAAGCTGGCCATGGGCGATTCCTTCTACAAAGAAGGCGGCACTTCGAATCTGACGCAGGCCGTGGCGCAGTACAAAGATTTCATCACGTTTTTCCCTTTCCTCGATGAAGCCGCTTACGCGCAGATGCAAGTGGCGATGTCTCACTACCGCATGATGGAGAAATCCGACCGCGACAATTCCGACGCGGAATCTGCTGAGGATGAGTTCCAGGCGTTCCTGCTCAAGTACCCGAACAGTCCGTTGGTGCCGAAGGCGGAACAGCACTTGCGCGAAGTGCAGGAAATCATCGCCGACGGCGATTATCGCGTCGCAAGGTTTTATTACGTGAAAGGTCCGCGCTCATACCGCGCGTCTGCGGCTCGGTTGAACGAGATCATCGAGCGCTATCCGCTATACAGCCAGAGCGACAAAGCGCTGTGGATGGCGGGCAATATCTACGACAAGTGGGAAAAGCGCGAGATCGCGGAACAATATTTCGCGCGCATCGTGCGCGAGTATCCCGCCTCACCTTTCGTGGGCGATGCGAAAAAGAAACTCACGTCCGCGGGAGTACCGATTCCGCAGCCGGATCAGGAAGCTGTGGCGCGTGCCGCGGAACAAAAGAAATATGCGAGTGAGCGTCCCGGAGTGATTCGCCGCTCCATGGGCGTCATCAGGACCGGCCCAGACACTTCGATGGCGGCGCGCAGCGGCGCGCCCAATTTGACGCCGCCGGTTGAAGCCACTTCGGCCACCGACGTATTGAAACCCGGCGCCGTGCCGGGAGTTCTCTCATCCGGAGGCGGGGCGGGAGGCGGAAATTCGATCGCCGTCGAAACGGTTCCGGCTGGTTCGGGGGATTCTACCGGGGACACCACGGCGGCGCCTCCGGCTTCTGGAAATCCTGCTGGCACCAGTGAAGTAGCGCCTGGCTCTTCCGACGCGAGTAGTTTGCCCAAGCCGATGGAGCCCAGTACTGCGGCGCCCGACGCCTCGACGCCGCCGGCAGAACAGCCGGCAGCGGCAGGCGCGGCTCCTGCAGCAGCGTCTCCAAGTGAAACACCCGCAGGCGAATCGACTTCGGCTGGACCCTCCCCGGCTGCGCAGCCGAGCGTCGCTCCCGGCAAAGGGACCAGCAACGAACAGACCGCTTCTACTCCCGAAAAGTCCGATCCCAAGGCGGAATCCAGCAGCAAGAAAAAGAAGGGGCTAAAGAAGCTGATTCCCTGGTAGGGGCTGTTTCGAGGCCAAACGCAGATTCCTCCTCGCTCCTAGGAATGGCAGAGTTTTGAGTGTTTCCGCAAAGCGTTTGACTGCTAATTGGTGCGTCAACCTGTCCTCCAAGTTCGTTGACTCGCGCGAATCCTAGTGCTACCAATGGAGTTTCAGTCAACGAGTAGGTGTGTCGAGAGTTGACGCGCCCGAAGGGGAAAACAGGTGCCCAGGATTCTGGTCGCCGACGACAACAGCAACATCCAGAAGATGGTTGCGTTGGCGTTCGAAGAACACGGGATAGATGTGGTGGCCGTTGGCAATGGCGAAGCGGCGGTGCGTCGTCTTCCCGATTTGAATCCGGATGTGGTGCTGGCGGACGTGTTCATGCCCGTCCGCAATGGGTACGAAGTCTGCGAATTCGTAAAGAAAGATCCGCGATTTTGCAAAATTCCCGTAATCCTGCTGGTTGGCGCTTTCGATCCTCTGGATGAACAGGAAGCACGGCGCGTTGGCGCGGATGGTGTTCTCAAGAAGCCATTCGTGCCGCCCGATCCGTTGATCGCGATGGTTACGTCGGCGCTGGAGAAGGCGCCGAAGCCTGAAGTCAAGGCTTCTGCTGAGCCCTTAGCTGAGGTTCCGAAGGTTGTGCCGACGGCTCCCCCGCCGGTACCCGATGCGTTTCCTGAGCCGACTCCGGAAGAAGAAGCATATATGTTCGGAACGGGCCGGCGGTCGCTCGATGATGATGAAAAGACGGAAGCCGCTGCTCCGCTTGGCGGCGCAGCGGGCGCGCCTGCTGCGGTGCAAACGGCAGTAGAGGCTGAGACCGAAGCGGAAGAGGAAACCAAGTTTTCCGGCACGCGCGCGGATTGGCGGCGGCGCGAGGAAGTTGATTTTGCTGCCGTGCCGAGTTTTTCCGCGGAGCTGGTAGATGCGCCTGCCGAGGCGCGAGCGGAAGCAAGTCTGGCGCATGACGTTGCGCCGTTGGTGGAGCAGCGCGCCGAGGCGCCAGTTGTTGAGGCCGATCCGTTCGCGGCTCAGTCACAGGTTGAGTCGAGCGTGGAGAGCATCGTCGCGACGGGCGCGATCGAGAATTTTTATGAAGCGCCGGCAATCGAGAGTGTCGCGGCTTCGGAGCCTGTTGTTGAAGAGCCCCCCGCGGCAACGGATGTCGCGACCGTCAGCGAAGCACCGGTAATCGAGGCAGCGCCTGTTGAACCTGCGCGCGTCGCTCCGGTCGAGAATCCTGTCGAATCCGCGGAGGCAGCGCCGTCGAAGGTGGAAGAGCCGCCGGCTGCTCCATCCGCGCCAATACTGAATACGGTCGTCGAAACTGTTACCTCGCCGAGAAAGTGGTTGGATTTTCTATTGCCCTCCCGGGCGTCTCGTTCTAGCGAAGTAAACCCTGAGCCTGCTCCCGCGGACGTTGTTGCGCGTCTCGATGCCCATTCTCAACAACCCGCGGTTGAGAATGCGCCGGTCTCTTCGGAATCTCTGCGCACGGACGCTGTTGTTGCCGATGATGCGGCCCCTGAAGCGCCGGTCGCTAGCCATGAAGCCGCTCCTGTTGCGTCGGGATCCGAGCAAGCCCCTCCATCTGAAACCGCGGGTGCCGATCGCGGAGTCGAAGATTCCGGCCAGCATTGGAGCGAGATTGCTACGCAGTTGGCGGCAGAAGCGCCGCTAGTAGAGGCGGCGCAGAGTGCTTTGAACGCGGAGCGACCCGCGAGCCCGGAAACCGAGACACCTTCATTTTTGGCGCGTGAGAGCACGGTCTCAGATGCGCCCGCCCCGGTGAGCGATTATCCACCGGCTGAGATTCCCACGGACGCCGAGAGCGTTGCACTGGAGGCGCCGGCCCCTGTTGCTCCGTCGATCGAAGAAGTGATCGAGCGCGCGACCGCTACAGCGGCAGCGCCGGCTGTGACGCCGAATATAGATGAAGTTGTCGCGAAGATCCTCGAGAAACTCGGCCCGCAGATTCAGGAAATGCTGGCCAAGGGTGTCGTCAAGCCGATGGTCGAGGACATGCTCAAGAATCCCGACGAGAAGAAGAAGTAGCCCTGCCCGGTCTGCGTGGTTCTTTCCTCTGATTGACGATTGCTCCATCCGGCCCGTATATTAAAAAATTCGCAGGAGAGTGCTTCAATTCGCCGTGCGGCTTGCGTCGCGCGAACGGAAGCATCACGACCAAATAAATCGCACGCGAGAGGTCGCCTAGCTAATGACGCGCGAGATCCCCAAGGCATACGAGCCGCAGGAAATTGAGGAGCGCTGGGCCAAGTTCTGGTTCGACGAGAAGCTCTTCTACGCCGATGTGAAAGATCCCCGGCCTCATTGGTCGATCTCCATTCCCCCGCCGAACGTCACTGGCTCGCTGCACATCGGGCACATGATGGATCACACGGAAATCGACATCCTGACGCGCTGGCGGCGAATGTCGGGTTTCAACACGCTGTGGCTACCGGGCACGGACCACGCGGGCATTTCGACGCAGCGCGTGGTGGTCCGCCTGCTGGCCAAAGAAGGCGTCGATTATCGCAAGCTGGGGCGCGAGGAATTCGAGAAGCGTGTCTGGAAATGGAAGGAAGAATCGGGCGGAACAATCACGAAGCAGATGGTGAAGATCGGCGATAGCTGCGATTGGTCGCGCGAACGATTTACGCTCGATCCGGGACTTTCGCGAGCGGTGCGCGAAGCGTTCGTGCGCTTGCACGAGGATGGGCTGATTTACCGCGCGCACTACATGGTGAATTGGTGCCCGCGGTGCATGACGGCGATCAGCGACCTTGAAACCGTGCACTCCGAGCGAGCGGGAAAGCTCTGGTACATCCGCTATCCGCTGGTTGGATCGAAGGAATACATCGTGGTGGCGACGACCCGGCCGGAGACGATGCTTGGGGATACGGCCGTGGCGGTGAATCCGGAGGACGAGCGGTATCAGAGATTCGTGGGCAAGATGGTGATGCTGCCGCTGACAAATCGCGAGATTCCGGTGATTGCGGATGCTTACGTGGATCGCGAGTTCGGCACAGGCGCGCTGAAAATCACTCCGGCGCACGACGTGAATGACTTTGAAGTGGGCCGGCGGCACAAATTGCCCGAGATCGACGTGATGACTGACAACGGGCACATGAGCCCCGCGGCTGGAAGATATGCGGGCCTCGAGCGCTTCGAAGCGCGCGAGAAGGCAGTTGTCGATTTGCAGGCCGCGGGGCTGCTCGAAAAAGTGGTCGAGCATACCCACGCAATCGGGACGTGCGATCGCTGCGGCACGATCATCGAGCCGCGCGCTTCGACGCAGTGGTTCGTGAAAATGAAGCCGTTGGCCGAGCCAGCGATTGAAGCCGTCGAGACCGGCAAGATCCAGGTCACACCGGACAACTGGAAAGGAGTTTACTTCGAGTGGATGCGCAACATCCGCGATTGGTGCATCTCGCGCCAGTTGTGGTGGGGGCATCGCATTCCCGCGTGGCATTGCGGGGAGTGCAAGAAAATCACCGTTGCCCGCGAGACTCCAACGCGCTGCGCTCACTGCGGCTCTTCAAAGATAGAACAAGATCCCGACGTCCTCGACACCTGGTTCAGCTCGGGCTTGTGGCCATTTTCCACGCTCGGCTGGCCAGATGAGACAGCGGATCTCAAGAAATATTATCCTACGAGCACGCTGATTACCGGCCGCGACATTCTCTTTTTTTGGGCCGCGCGCATGATCATGATGGGGCTGAAATTCACGGGGCAAGTTCCCTTCCGGCAGCTTTACTTGCACTCGCTCGTGCTGACTGCCGAAGGCCAGAAGATGTCGAAATCGAAGGGAACGGGCGTTGATCCCCTGGAATTGACGGCGAAATTCGGAACCGATGCGATGCGCTTCACGCTCGCGAGCATGGCCGCGCCGGGTAGCGACATCATTCTCGCCGATGACAAGATCCTGAGTGCTCGAGCATTTGCCAACAAGATTTGGAACGCGGCGCGTTTTTTGTTCGTGAATCTAGAGAAGTTCGAGGCGACGGGTGCGACGCTCGAAGAGCTTGCTGCGCCCGAGATTCGCGAGCGCGCGCCCTACTCACCGAGCTGCGCTGGGGTCGAGACGCTGCCACTGGTCGATCGCTGGATATTCTCGCGGCTGGCGCACGTCACAGCTGAAATTAACAAGGCGCTCGAAGAGTTCCGCTTCCATGAGGCTGCGCACGTCGTTTACCACTTCTTCTGGGGCGATTTCTGCGATTGGTATATTGAGTGGGTTAAGCCACAGTTGTCCGGTGCGGATCGCGACGCCGCGGTGGCAGCGTGGCGCAATATTTTCGCGGTGATGGAATCGGCGCTGCGACTGCTGCATCCATTCATGCCCTTCATCACCGAAGAGCTTTGGCATCGCCTGCCGCAACGCGAGGGGCAGAAATCCATTGCGCTGCAAACCTTCGCTACCGCGAAAAACGCCTGGATCGACGATGGCGCAGAGAAACAGTTGGAGGTGCTCCAGGAGAGCGTGAAATCGGCGCGCGAGATTCGGGCAGAGTTGAAGCTCGATCCGAAGAAAAAAGTGGCGGCCGATTTCGCGACCAGCGACGCCGCGACCGCGGAACTGGTGCGCCAGAATCTCGATCCGGTTCTTCGGCTGGGGGCGCTCTCGTCGCTCAACGTCTCAGTCGGCGCGCTGGATTCCAAGGCTGGGGTTGTGCGCTCGACGGCACAATTTGACGTGCGCATCGCTTATGGCGAAGGCGTGGACAAACAGGCGGAGCTCGCGCGACTGCGCAAGGAAGTGGACCGGCTTGGGAAGGACATCGAGTCGAAGAAAAGGCGCCTGAGTGATGAGGTGTTTCTCAGCCGCGCGCCGGCGGAAATCCGTCGGAATCTCGAGACCACGCTCGCGGAGCGGGAGTCGGAATTTCAGAAGCTAAGCGAGCGCTTGGCGAAGCTTGGATAGCGATCGGCGACTTGCCCCGCGAACCTGCGTCGAGTAATCTGGCACGCGCCGATGGAAGCTAAACGCCTAAAAGACATCCGCGGACTAACCGACCGCCGCATCGACGCGCTTCTGACCCTGCTCTCCGAAAATTCCACGATTGTTATCAGCGGCACGAAAATCGCAAAAGAAATCGGCGTCTCGCACGACACGGTATGGCGCTGGATCCAAAAACTCCGCGCTCTGGGCGTGTCCGTGAACGGCCATCCCAGCAAGGGCTACCACATCGCGCGAATTCCCGACATCCTCGCGCCCAAGCTGATCAGCCGGCGTTTACTCAACACGCCGTTCTGGAAGCGCATCTACCATTTCTTCAAGGTTGAATCGACAAATGACATCGCCATGGAGCTCGGCGACGAGGGCGAAGCGCACGGCACGGTGGTGATCGCCGAAGAGCAGACGCGGGGACGCGGCCGGTCGGGGCGCGTGTGGACATCGGAAAAATCTACCGGAATCTACTGTTCAGTCCTGTTGCGCCCGCCGATTTCGCCCGCGCAGACATCCCTGCTGACGCTTGTCGCCGGGCTGGCCGCGCGCGATGCCGTCGGCGAAGAGTTGGACGCGACGCCTGACATCCGCTGGCCAAATGATGTTCTTGTGGGCGGCAAAAAGTTCTGCGGCATACTCACCGAAATGCACGCCGAGCCGGATCGCGTCAATTACGCCGTAGTCGGGATCGGAATCAACGTCAATCAATCTCGCCTACCCGCGGAAATCGCGGGAATCGCGACATCGCTGCGCATCGAGAGCGGCCACATCCACTCGCGCCTCGAAATCCTCGTCCGGTTGCTGCGCCACCTCGACCGCTACTACAATCTATTCGTCACTTCGGGGCCGCAACCGATCGTGCGGCGCTTCGCGGAAGTCTCGAGCTACTTTCAAGGCAAGCGCGTGCGCATTACGACGGCCAACGAATCGTTTATCGGCACAACCGCGGGACTCGAGCCCAGCGGCATCTTGCGCGTGGCGCGCGACGACGGCCGCATCGAACCGGTGATCTCGGGCGACGTAGTGGAGGCCTGATGCTGCTCACCATGGACGTCGGCAACACGAACACCGTCCTCGGTGTGTTCCGCGGCACGGAATTGCTCGGCCATTGGCGGCTCACCACTTCGCGCGAGCAGACTATCGACGAATATGGAATTCTTGCGCGCGATCTTTTCACGCTGGCTTCGCTCGACTCTAGCGAAATTGACGGTGTCATCATTAGTTCCGTCGTGCCGCCGCTGAATTCGACCCTGGCGGGAATGTCGGAGCGTTATTTCGGCTTGCCTGCGCTTTTCGTCGAGCCAGGAATCAAAACGGGAATGCCGATTCATTACGATAATCCGCTGGAAGTGGGCGCGGATCGAATTGTGAACAGCGTTGCGGCGTTCGAGAAGTATGGCGGGCCGTGCATCGCGGTGGATTTCGGTACAGCGCTGAATTTCGACGCCGTCTCACAAAACGGCGAATATCTCGGCGGCGTGCTTTGCCCCGGCATCGGGATTTCCGCGGATGCTCTCTTCAATCGCGCGGCGCGGCTTTTTCGCGTGGAAATCAAGGACCCGGGGAAAATCATCGGCACGAATACGGCGGCGTCCATGCAAGCTGGCTTGTATTACGGCTACGTCGACATGGTCGACGGAATTCTCGATCGTATGAAAAAAGTTCTCGGGCCGAAAACGAAAGTGGTGGCCACTGGGGGCCAGGCGTCGCTGATTGGCAAAGGCTCGCGCCATATCGAAGCGATCGATGAATTCCTGACGCTCGAGGGTCTACGAATAATTTGGGACCGAAACTCGGAGCCGGGGCGCGCAGGGAGAAGGCAAGGAGCCGCCGCCGGGCCGACGGTCGTGCCTCGCAAGCAGTCGCGCAAATAGAGCCCGCTGCCGCGTTTGTTCTGGACAATAGTGACACCGGCGCTTCAGCCTTGCGCCAGTCCGATGAGCGAATTCAACTACTTCAATTATTTCACCGAGATTGAAGAATATTTCTGGCGCAAGCGCGGGGCGCATCTGCTCGTCTCGCCGCTGGATTGGGCGATTGTCGAAACGTGGCAGAAGTCCGGAATTCCCCTCCCTGCTGTGTTGAAGGGCATTGATCGGGCGTTCGAGAGCTACTCGCGCTCGCGGCGCGCAGCCGGCGGCCGCGAAATGAAAAGCCTCGCCTATTGTGTCGACTCGGTGATTGATGCCGCAACGGAGGCTCAGGAAGCGGCGGCTGGTGCGGGGCCTTCCGAGAACGCCTCGTGCCCGGCGCGCTCCGGCTCCGGCGCATTCTCCCGCGACGAGCTTCGCAATTATTTCGCTCGCAATTCCGCAAAGCTGCTAGCGGCCGCGAAGAATAACTCGCTACAAAGCCCAGATTTGGCGGTACGCTTCGAAGATGCCGCCAGGCGCCTGGCTGAGCTTGCACCAATCGTCGATTCGCCGGTCGCGCTGGATCTGGAAGATCTTGAGCGGCGCTTGACGATCCTTGAGGAAAAGTTGACTACAGCACTCCACGCGGCCGCTACAGAAGATCTGCTTCTCGAGGTTCGTCGCGAACTCGATCGGCAGCTCGCGCCCTACCGGCGCAAGATGTCCGCGGCGCAACTCGCGCAACTCGAACGGCAGTATATCCAGAAGCGGCTTTTCGAGCATTTCGCCGTGCCGCGTCTCAGCTTGTTCTATCTGACCTAAGATCATCTGACCGCTTCGGAGACCATCGCTTGGTGGAAGTCACGATCGAAAAACTGATTTACGGCGGAGATGGCCTCGCACATCACGACGGGGCGACCGTCTTCGTGCCCTACGTGATCCCCGGCGAAGTGGTCTCCATTGAGACGACCGAGCGCAAGAAAAAGTTCGTTCGCGGGCGCACCGAGCGAATGGTGACGCCTTCGCCAGAGCGCGCTCTGCCGCCCTGCCCGCATTTTCACATCTGCGGCGGCTGTCACTATCAGCATATTCCCTACCCATCGCAGCTCCGCTATAAGGAAGAAATTCTGCGCGAGACGCTGCGCCGAATTGGCAAGATTGACTGGAAGGGTCCGATTACCATTCATTCCGCGTCGCCGCTGAATTATCGCAATCGCGCGCAGTGGAAAGTTCGTGCGGCGGAAAATGGCGCGTCCGCGCAGATTGGTTATTTTCGCGCGGAATCGTCCGCTCTGGTCCCGATCGAGACGTGCCCCATTCTCTCGCCGCGCCTCGAAGAAACACTGAGCGCAATTCGGGCGATGATCGCGGGCGCCGCGCTACCGCCGTCTCTTCGCGAAGTGGAGGCTTTCGCTGATTCGACAGACGACAGCATCCTACTGACGCTCTCGTTTGCGCAAATGCCTTCCGCCGCTGCGAATCTCGCTGCGGCAATTCGTTCTGCGATGCCCTGGGCTGCGAGCATACTTTTTCAGACCGTCAGCCAAAGCCGCATGGAGCTTTTCGGGCCAGGCTACATCGAATACATCGTTAACGGCATCACGCTTCGCGTCAGCCATTTTTCATTCTTCCAAGTGAATCGCTTTCTTGCCGGGGAAATGGCCGCGGCCGTTGCGTCGGCTGCCGGCGATGGCGCCCTTGCTCTCGATCTTTTCGCGGGCGTAGGGCTCTTCTCGTTGCCACTGACGAACACATTTAGACGCGTAGTCGCCGTCGACTCGAATCCCGTGGCGGCGCGAGATTGTGAGGCCAACGCGGCCGCGAATCGCGAGCGCGCCGGGAAGCTCGAAATTCGCGAAGCCGATTCGCTCGAATTTCTCCGGCGCTTCCGCGAGGCGCCGGATTGCATCGTGCTCGATCCGCCGCGCGCGGGGTTGTCGCCAGAAGGAGCATCGCGAATCGTGAAGCTTGCGCCCCAGCGCATCGTCTACGTCTCTTGCGAGCCTTCTACGCTGGCGCGCGATCTTGCTGCGTTCATTGCCGGCGGATACGAGATCGCCTCGGTCGACTTCTTCGATCTCTTCGCACAGACGTTTCACATCGAGACGCTTGTGACACTCCAGAGGCACTAGTGAAAGTTCCAGCACTCTGGATCGCCGCTGCATTCTCCACAGGAATTCTTCTACGGCCCGAGGGATCCTCACCAGCCGCACCGTTGCTCGTCGCCGCTGGTGCCTTGATCCTGGCGGGTGCCATGGCGGCAAAGTTTCTGCGCCCGCTTTGGCCTTCCGGGATCGTTGCTCTCGCGGCGTGGTGCGCGCTGGGAGCCGCGAGCGTCTCCATCGAGCACAACGCGGTGCTGCACGACAACGTCTGCCAACTCGTCGCGTCGGGAAGGATCGACACGAGCCAGCCTTTGCGCTGGCGCGGCCGCTTGCGTGAGGACCCGCTGCGATTGCCTTGGGGCGCACGCTATCTCGTCGACTTGGAGAAAGTTGAGACCGCAGGCCGAATAATTCCTACCGTCGGCGGATTGCGCGTCAATTATTTCTGGAAGCGCGGCGCCGAGGAATCCCTGCCGCCGTTGCGCGCAGGTGACCGCATCGAGGCGCTCGTCCGCGCGCGGCCACCTCGCAATTTCATGGACCCTAGCGCGCCGGATACTCGCGGGCTGCTCGAGCGCGAGGGCGTGGATGTGATTGGCACTCTCCGCAGTCCAGAACTGTTGCAGAAACTTAGCAGCCCGCCGCCCACGATGGCACAGCATCTGGCTCGCGCGCGCGGCGCTTTGTTGAATCAGATTGACGTCACATTCGTCGGATCGCCCGAAATAGCCGCGATCCTGCGCGCCATGTTGCTCGGCGATCGGATGTTCGTGGACTCAAACGTCTCGCTCGATTTTCAAAAGACGGGCGCGTTCCACGTCCTGGTCCTTGCCGGGCTGCACGTCGGCGTGCTTTGCGCTTTCTTTCTGTGGCTGGGACGAAAGTTGCGTTCGCCGGTTTGGTTGACGGCCATCGTTACCCTGACGGCGCTGGCGCTCTACGTCGGAGTGGTCCAGAATCGGCCGCCGATTCTTCGCGCGACGCTGATGGCTGCAGTTTTCCTGCTCGCGCAACCTCTTTATCGCCGAGTTGCGCTGCTCAATACAGTGGCCGTGGCTGCGATTCTCTTACTCGCGGTGCACCCTTCGTTGCTGCGCGACATGAGTTTCGAGCTGTCGTTCCTGGCCGCTGGCTCGATCGCGGGCCTCGCGCTGCCATGGATTGACCGTACGTCAGAGCGATACCTCGCTGGCCTGATGCAACTGGGCGATGCGCCGCGCGACCTGTCTTTTCCTCCCAAGGTGGCGCAGTTTCGTATCGATTTGCGCGCGGTTATCGCTCGAATTAGCTCAGTGCTCCCGAAGCGAATCGCCTATGTATCCGAGCGGCTCCTTACGGTGCCGCTGCGTGCGGGCTTGCGTCTGTGGGAGCTGTTCGTCTTGTCGTCCGCGCTTCAAGTTGGAATGCTGGCATTGCTCGCATTCGATTTTCATCGCGTCACGTTGGCAGGACCGGCCAGCAATGTGCTCGCGGTTCTCCTGACCGGCCTAATCGTTCCGCTCGGTTTCCTGACGCTGGGCACCGAGTTGATTTGGAGCCGGCTCGCTGCGCCGCTCGCATGGGCACTGGGCTTGCTCGTAAAAATCCTACTGGCGACCGTCCACTGGTTCGCGACGCTTCCGCTCGTGTCTTTTCGCACGCCCGCGCCTGCGATGTGGCTCCTCGCGGGATCATTCGCGACGTTGGTAGTGCTTTGCTCGCTGGCACGAAGAAACATGGTTAGTAATCCCGTGCGGCTCGCGCGGATCCGTACGCGCTCCGGTAGGCCTGCGCGAGTTACACGAATCGCCGAATTGGTAGCCGCAGTCGCCTTGGCTGGATTTACATTTTTGGCGGCAGTACATCCTCTCGGTGCGCGGCTGGCTCGCGGAAAGCTCGAAATTGCAGTTCTCGATGTCGGCCAGGGCGATTCGATCTTCGCCGCGTTTCCCGATGGCCGGACGATGCTGATCGACGGCGGAGGCGAACCCGGCTAGACCTTCACTCACGGCCTCCGGTCCGGGCCGGATGTCGGCGAAGATGTCGTCGCGCCGTATCTGTGGTCGCGCGGGCTGAAGCGGCTCGACGTCATTGCGCTGACGCACGCGCATCACGATCATCTCGATGGGTTGCGCGCAATTCTCAACGATTTCGCCGTCGGCGAATTGTGGGTTGGCCTGGATTCAGACGCGCCGGCGTTTCGCGACCTGCTCGGCGACGCGAAGGCGCATGGCGTGAAGATCGTTCACCGTTACGCCGCAGAAAATTTCGATTTCGGTGGCGTTCAGTGCGCGATCGTTTGGCCACCGGCGCCAGGCGGCGCGCCACTCACAGAGAACAACGATTCCCTGGTGATTTTATTGCAAGACGGAACAACGCGCTTTCTGCTTCCCGGCGACATCGAGGCGAAAGCAGAAAAGGAATTAAGCTCAGGCGATGAGAATTTGCGCGCGGACTTCCTGAAGGTTCCGCATCACGGGAGCAAATCGTCGTCAACCGGGCCTTTTCTCGAAGGCGTAGCTCCACGTTTCGCGGTGATCTCGGTCGGCGAGGGCAATCCTTTTGGCCATCCGAACGATTCGGTGGTCGAGCGCTACGAAGAAAGAGGCACAAGGCTGTTGCGCACCGACCAGGACGGCGCCATCACGGCCCTGAGCGACGGGCACAGACTCACGGTGACGTCGTATCGCGATTCGCATCCGCTCAATTAGTCAACCGCCGCATCACAAACACGACCTCAGCGGTTGCCCTTCTCGTCAGCTTCACCCGCAGCTTCCGCGTCTTCAGCAGTTGCTTCTTTTTTCGCTGTTCGCAGATGCTCCGCGATGATTTTCTTCGCCTCGCCGGCCCGAGACTCCAAAGCATACACTTCTACGCCGTGCGTGCCTTCCGGAGTCTCGCGCAGCGGAAACGGATCGTGCGAAACCGATCCCGGAGAGGAAATTCCCTCGCTCTCGAGCAGCCCGCGTATCACCATGGCCTCCGTCGTCGTTCCCGCTGTGTGCACAACGACAACCCGTTCTTTTTCGCTGCTTTCACTCATGGAAACCTGTCCCCTCGTACCATTGAAGTACGGACCGCCGTATCATATTAATTGAATTCGGGGGTATTGGGCCACGTATGGAACAATTGGAGACGCGCAAGCCGACGCAGGACGAAATTGACGACGAAAGCCGGCGCATGCGGCGCCTGCGGATTTTGGTGTATTTGGCGCTTGATACCATCGCGTCAGGCAGCCTTTCGCCGGAGGAAGCCGCTTCCATGGCCGCGGCCACTCGGCGTTTGGCGCTCGATATGTTTCCCGGTAAAGAGCGCGCCTTCGATCTCATCTACCGGCCCAAATTTCAGCGCGTCATGCACGAAGTTTACCGCTTGCAGTAAACCCGACCGCTCACCTTGGCAGATACATTCGCAGCCAGAGCACGCCTAGAGCAACTATCGCGCCCAGCGCCGCTTGATATTCCCGGTTGCGCTTGTACTGCTCCCAAGAAAATCCATTCACGGCGTTTGGCTGAGGCGCACCGCTTCGGCGTGGCGAGCGCGGGAAGAAGAGCGGCACGCGCTTCGCGTACTCGATGAATGCGGCGCCGTAACGCTCGCGCAGCTCGCCTTCTTCCTTCTTCATCACCACGGGATAGAACGTTCCGAAGTATGCGACGAGCACGAGCGCGGCCCACAGCGAATGTCCCGCCACGGCAAAGCCCCCGGCCAGAAGAGCGCTTCCGAAGTAGAGTGGATTTCGCACCCAGGCGTAGGGCCCCGAAGTCGTCAATGTCTCGAGCTTGCGCAAGTGGCCCGCCGCCGCGCCGCGCACGACGAGCCCCGCGGCCGCGATGACTGCGCCCAGCGCAATCGCGAGCGGCGTCGGCGACGCGAGGTAGAGGAATAAAATCGCAAGTGGATATCCGGCGCGCACTCGCCAGCGCGTGAAGAAGCTCGACGCCATTACCGCGGCACCAGAAGCCGGTCGATCGCGGCCATTACGTCGCTCACTTCGATTCGCATCATCGCCGGGGAGTACGATGCGCCTCGTTTGTAAGTCGTTTCGCCGGCTTCTGCCTTTCGCACGACGATCGACGGCTTACCGTAAGGCCCGTTGCGCGCCGGATCCGTCGGGCCGAAGAGTCCTACGACTGGTGTGCCAAGCGCGGAAGCGAGATGCAGAGGGCCTGTATCCGCCGCGACGAGAAACTTGGCTCGGCGCAGCGCCGCCATCAGGTGCGGCAAATCCATCTCCAGTGGAATCGGCGCACGCAAACCCGATGCGGCAACAACTTCGTCGGCGAGGTTCTCCTCGCCAGGGCCAAAGCTGACGATTCCCTGCAATCCAAGCCGGCTCGATATCTCGCGATGCAAATCTCCGTAGCGATCGGTCGGCCAACATTTCGAGCGCCACCCTCCGCCGGGGGAGAGTACGTAAGACCCTTTCGCCTCCAATCCAGCTAATTTCCGGTCGGCCCATTGTTCCGCTTCCTCCAACGCCGGGAGCGTGAAACGCGCCACCTTCGGCATCGCCGCTCCTGCAGCTGCCGCAAGGGCAAGATTATGTTCGACCTTGTGCGTTCCGGTCGGATGAATCCGCCGCGTATAGAACATCGTCGCCAGTCCCTCGCGTGCGTATTCGCGGTCAAAGCCGAATCTCTCGCTGGCGCCAGAAGCGAGGGCCAAAAGCGCAGACTTGTAGAGCGACTGAAAATCGATGGCGCAGTTGTACTTCGCGCTGCGCAGGGATTTCACGGTTGCGACAACCCCAGACGCTCGCCCCCGATCCAAGCAAATAACGCGATTCAAATCGCGGTTCCCTTCCAGGATCGCGCGCCATTTTGACTCCACCACCCAATCGATCTGCGCATCTGGAAATGAATCGCGGAGTGCCGCGGCAGCCGGAAGCGTATGAATGATGTCGCCCAGAGAACCAAGACGTACGATAAGGAAGCGCCGCTCAGGCATTGCAACGTTCGCGGATGCGGGCGATAAGGTCGCGCGTCGAGTGGTTCTTCGCATCGCCGACGACGGCCACGCGGATGCCTAGCTTTGCGGCCGTCTCACGCTCGGGCACCGTATCAACGGTGTAATCGGTTCCCTTGGCGTGCACGTCGGGCCGCAGATCGCGCAAGAGCCCCTCGACATTCGACTCATCGAAAATCACCACGTAATCCACCGCCTCAAGTCCCGCCACCAACACCGCGCGTGCCGCCTCCGAAAGAATCGGCCGGCCTACACCCTTCAGCGCACCGACGCTAGAATCCGCGTTTACGCCTACGACCACAACGTCGCCTTCTGCCCGCGCGGCTTTCAAATAGCGAACGTGGCCCGCGTGAAGCATGTCGAAGCATCCGTTAGTCAGCACGATTCGTTCGCCGCGCTTCCGGTGCTCTTCGAGCTTCTCGCGCAAGTCCTTGCGTCCCAGAATTTTTCTTGACGAATCCATCGAGCCCTCATCCCACAGATGTAGCCGCAGATCGCAAAGCATATTCCAGCTCCGCGCGCGTGACGGTAGCGGTGCCGCGCTTCATCACTACCAGGCCGGCAGCAAAGTTTGCTAGATGCGCGGCCTCAATTCCGGTGGCGCCGGCAGCTAGGGCTAGTGTGAAGACGGCGATGACCGTGTCGCCTGCGCCTGTGACGTCCCTGGCCTCGTCAGATCCGAAAATGGGGATACTGCGCGTCGGCTGGTCCTTTTCGAAGAGCGCCATGCCATCTTTGCCGCGAGTGACGAGTAAAGTTCTCAGATGCAGATCTTCGAGCGTGCGGCGTCCTAAAGCTTCGAGCTTTGCGGCATCCTGCCCGATTTTCTCGCCGTAGATCGCTTCTAGTTCCGGCTCATTTGGCGTGGCGGCGGTCACGGACAAACGTTTGAAATCGAGGAGCGCATAGCGCGAATCAAGCGTTATGGGCTTGTCGGTCTTGATCGCGCCGAGAAGGGCTGGCGCGGCGGCGCCGAAGCCGTAATCGGAAACCAGCAGAGCACCGGCGCGCTTCACTCGTTCGCGCAACTTCGCGGCGACGAGTTTTCGCGCGCGCTCGGGCAGAGGCTCCTGCGGCTCATCATCCACGCGCAGCACCTGCTGCTCGCTCGTATGCGTCCAGCCGGCCAGAAACCGAGTCTTAGTTGCGGTTGTCCATCCGCGCACCGTGACGATGCCACTGGTGTTCACGCGCTTGCGGCGTAGATATTCGAGCAGCGTGCGGCCTGACGCGTCGTCCCCCACCGCGCCCACGGCCAGCACTTTCGCGCCAAGATCTACGAGATTGTTCAGCGCGTTCGCGCCGCCCCCGGGCACCGCGCGGGTGCGCCGGTGACGCAAGATCAGCACCGGAGCTTCCCGCGAGACGCGGGAGATTTCGCCGGAGACAAATTGATCGAGGACTAGATCGCCGAGCAGAGCGATCGTTTGACGCGGGAAGGCGGAGATCAGATCCAGCAGGCGGCTGAGATCGGCGCTGGCGGATCGGGTGGTGTCCGTCTTTGATTTTGTGCGACTTGCTACGGTCAAGGATTCCCTCTCACGATTTGACGTCTTGCCCCGACGAAATGCCCGCACGTAGCTTACAAAAAAAGCCGGCAAGCTGCCGGCGCTACGAGAGTTAATTCTCGCTGCGCTTCGAACTCTCCAGCCAGGCCGCGGCGGCGATTTCGACCGCGGCCACTTCGATTCGCTCCATGCAGCGATGGTCTACCGGGCAATGGCGCAGAAAGCATGGGCTGCACGACGGCGCGTTTCGCACGATTGTGCGCCGCGGCGTCAGTGGCGCGGTGCCTTCCGGATCGGTCGAGCCGAAAATCGCAACCACCGGGACTCCTGCGCCTGCAGCGACGTGCATCGCGCCCGAATCATTGCCTATAAAAAGATCACATGCGGAAAAATAAGCGCTCAATTCCGCGATAGAAGTCTGGCCGGCGAGATTCACGGGCTGACGTCGCATGCCGACGCGATGCGCTCCGCGATATCGCGTTCCGATGGCGCGCCGAAAAGTATCACATCGGCGTCGAAGCGGGCAATCAAGCGACTCGGCCAATTCCGCGAAGCGTTCCGGCGGGCCAGCATTTCGCCGAGCCATAGGCCGCTCCGGGAGCGAAAGCAATTCGCCGCGAACGACTGCGCACTCCGGCCTCAAGCATCTTCTTCTCCGCTGCCTCACGCACCGCCGGAGCCACAGACAGCCGAATCTCGTCAATCTTCGGCAGCGTGTGGATCCAACCCGCGTGCCGCACAAGCTCCGCGTAATAGTAGGCTTCGTGTGCGGGAATTTCGCCGGAGAGCGGCACTGGAAATGGGCGCGTCAGCAATGCCGTGCGGCCATCGCGCGCATAGCCGATGCGCTCCGGAATCCCGGCGCGCCAGGCGAGCCACGCGGCGTGAAACGCGTTTTGGAAAAGAATCGCGGCGTCGAATTTAGCCGCGCCGAGCAACTTGGCCGGGTCCGCGGCTTCGTCGAGCACTAGCAGTTGATCGGCGAGCCCTTGCCCCTCATACACCGCCGATACCCAGCGCTTGGCGAGTATCGAAATTTCCGCTTGGGGCCAGCGCGAACGCACCGCCCTCAGAGCCGGGATGCACAGGATCGCATCGCCCACCCAATTCGGCGCCCGCGCCAGGATCTTCACAGCGAAATCCCCGGGCGGCGTCGCGCCAGAATTTCTTCCGCCGCGGACCAGAAGGCATCCTCGTTTTGCATCGCGAGAGAAACTCGCGCGAAGAAAACCGGCAAGCCTTCCGGCCGCGCGTCGCCGTAATTGATGATGTCCTTCTCGGTGCAGAGGAGAGCATCGGCGCCTGCGCGCTGCGCCTCGGCCTGAAGCTGCGCGCAATCGCTCTCGGAGTAGCGATGGTGATCGCGAAATTTTGCCGTACCAACGGGAGTGATGCCCCACTCGCGGAGGTCGTCGAAGAAAGCAGCCGGGTTTCCGATTCCGCAAAACGCGAAGAATCGCTTTGTTCGCCATTCGGCGACCGGCAAATCCTGCCTCGTAGATCGCAGACTGGGCGATGGCATCCAATCGAATCGTGGCGAAGAATACAGACGCAGAAGAGTATAGGCGTATCGCTGCTTCGAGCGCCGGGGCGTGCGTGCTGCGCGTGATCACGATGATGTCGGCCCGGCCAATGCTGACCTCGGCTCACGCAGCCGGCCGGATGGCAGCAACCTCCCTCCGCCGAATGGATTTGTCGCGTCAATGAGAACGATATCGAGATCCCGCGCCAATTTCAGATGCTGAAAGCCATCATCGAGCACGAACCAATCGAAACCATCGCGCTCGGCTGCACGTCCGCTTGCAAACCGGTCAGCGCCGACAGCGACGCGAGAGCGACCCTCCGGCGACGCACGCGAAGCAATCCGTCGGACTAAAAGCTCCGGCTCGTCTCCTGAAATCGGCGGTCTCTGCGTCGTTTGTGGCGCAGTTCCTTCCTCTTCCGAGCGTTTCAAGAAGCCTCGATAGCCGCGCGTCAGAATCGCGACGTTTTTTCCTTCGGCCAGCAATCGCTCTGACGAGCCACAACACCATCGGCGTCTTTCCCGTTCCGCCCACCGTCAGATTACCGACGCTGATCACCACGCCTTTCAGCGTGTGCCGGCGAAAGATGCCCGCGCGATAGAGGCGAACTCGCAGGCGTGCCCCCAAACTGTACGCGACCGAGAGCGGCCAGAGCAGAGTTTCGCTGAAAGTCACGCTGGGCCTCGGCCTGCCGCAAGCACCGCTTCGATGCGCTCGAGTGAACGCGCGGTCGCGCCTCGATTTCTTTCTGCCAACTCCTTCGCCTTGCGGCCCATGCGTTCGCGTCCGGCGGTATCGTGAATCAGGTTCACCCACGCCTTGCCAAGCTGCTCGCCGCTGCGAACTTGCAGTCCGGCGCCTTCGCTGCGAAATTCCTGCGCCATGTCTCGAAAATTTTCCATCGAGGGACCGAACACTGGCGGCCGGCCGAACCACGCCGGCTCGAGAATGTTGTGCCCGCCTGCGGGGACGAGCGAGCCGCCCACGAAGACGGCGTCAGCAAGCGAATAAAGGCCGGCCAGTTCGCCGATCGAATCGAGCAAAATCACGTCTGCGTCATCCGCGAGCGGCACATTCATATCCAACGTGCTGCGCTTCACGATTTTCCAGCCGCGCTCGCGCGCGAGCGATTCGGCAGCCTCGAATCGCTCGGGCTTGCGCGGCGCCAAAATCAAAAGCCCGCGCCGCCATTGCCGCTGCGCGATGTCGAATCCCGCGAGCACCGCCTCTTCTTCATCCGCAACTACGCTCCCGGCGACGGCGATGGGCCAGCGCTCTTGCGCGCTCGCCTGCTCGGCCAGCCAATCCCCGAAAGCGCCTCGCACCGGGGCCTGGCCGTCATACTTTAGATTTCCCGCCACTTCAACGCGTTCCGGTGGCGCACCAAGTTCGCGCAGCCGCCCCGCATCGGCTTCGCTCTGCGCGAGGAATAGTGAAGCATCGCCGAGCACGCGCGCAAAAAAGCCGCCGAGGATTCGCGCGAATTGACGCGTGCGCCGAAACGATCGCTCAGAAATCCGCGCATTCACGAATATCACCGGCACATTTCGCCGCCGCGCTTCGCGAAGAAAATTCGGCCAAATCTCCGTTTCGACGACAATCACGAGCCCAGGCCGCAAGGCCCGAAACGCCGGACGAATCGCCGCACCCCAATCCAGCGGAAAATAAAAGATTCCATCGGCGAATCCCATCCGCTCGCGCGCCAACCGCTGGCCGGTATCAGTGGTCGTCGAAATGAATAGCTTCCGCTCCGGATGCCGCCGCTTCAATTCCTGCGCCAGCGGCACCGCCGCCAACACCTCGCCGACCGACACCGCGTGCATCCAGATCGCTCCCTCGCCGCCTTGCGCCCGCGCGGCGACTTCCGGCGGCAATTTCCCCAGCCGTTCGCGCAGATTGTGCCAATACTTTCCGCGCCGCATTCCCTGCACGGCGTAGTACGGCGCCAGCAGGAGCATTCCTACAGCAGTGAGCACGCTATAAATAAAGTACATGCGTTGGCGTCGAGAGAGAATCCGCGCGCGGCCCGGCGCGCAAACCGGGTATTATAGTGGCTCGCGACGCGGCGGAGAAACGAACAACGCAAGCTCGATGCTCACAACGCCCGCCGCAACGCCTGCATCTTAGAATCGAAATGATGAAGCCGCTTCCTATCTCGCTTCTCGTCCTCTTCGTCTTCCTTTTTCAACAGGCTCCTCCGGCGCCGCCGCGCGGTCCAGCTGATATGCCGGCTCATGACCGCCACGAAGGCCTGGTGATTGCCGCCGATCCATGCCTCGACGCCGCGAGATCGAAATCCCTCTTCGGCAAGAAGAATCCCTACGAAGCGGGCATTCTCGCGCTCGAAGTCTTCATCAAGAACGAGACGCCGCAGCCGATGCGCATCAATCTTTCGAGCGTGCGCCTCGAGGTGCCTCTCCCCGACGGCGGCTCGCAGAAGCTCGAGTCTCTGCAGCCGCGCGAAGTCGCGACTCTGATCGTCTATCCTGCGGGCGCGCCGAATCCTTCCTCGGGAAGGCGTCTACCCGGAGGCATCGTGGTGCCCTTGCACGACAAGAAAGTCGATCAGGTTTCCGAAGAAATCCGGCCGCGGGCAATGGATGCCGATATCGTTCCGCCGCTCGCTACGATTCATGGCTATCTTTTTTTCAATCTGAGCCACAACTTCAAGCTGGCCGCCGATTCGACCCTTTACGTCCCCGACATCAAGATCATTCCCGGCAACAAGCCGCTTGATGTTTTTCGAAGTCGCGCTAGCTCCGGCTGTTCCGGAGACGCC
>CAWEVU010000002.1:0-157019 GCA_963812645.1 uncultured Acidobacteriota bacterium | reverse complement strand
CTTCAGTCATGCCGCAAGCGCCGCAATAGGAGTCCGGCTTCAGCCGCTGAGGTCTTGTTTTTCGTCGCCTCGCATCGCCGCTCCGCCCGCGACTCCACCGCCCCTTCACTTCTGCGCAGAATGTGTATCGCGCAACAACACCACATCGCCTTCGACACGCTGCTGCAACACCCCAAGCGTCTTGCCGTCCGGCGACCAGCGAAAATTCACGATCTGGTCGCTCTTGAAGTTCGTGATCTGCCGTCCCGGCGAACCATCGAGCGGCTGCAGCCATAAATTATCCACGCCGTTACGAGTAACTGGATAAATCACTGCTTTCCCATCAGCCGTAAAGTCCACCTTTGCGTTAGACGCCGCAGGATCACAATCCAGCAATAGCGGCTGCGCCCGCGGCCCGCCATCCAGCGGAAACAACTCCAGCTTGTGCACCGGCTTGGTTTCGCCGACCTCAATTAACAACGCCAGCGTCTTACCGTCCGGAGACAAACCCAGGTAATTGGCCAGGGGAATCGAGTGCGGCACCGCCGCTCCGTTTATGATCTCGGTTGGCCCTCCCTCCAACGAAACGCGCTTAATCTGATACACGTCCTGATCCACGTAAATCGCCCACTTGGAATCGAGAGAGCAGGCGACGATCTCATCGCTCGACCCATTTGACAACTGCGTCAGACCCGTACCGTCGGCGTTGATCTTCCAAAGATTCAAAGCGCCTCCTCCGGAAAGCGCCAGAACCACTGTGCGATGATCCGGGCACGCCGATATCCCATGGATCGTGGCGTTTCTCAGCAGCGTCGCCTTTTCCGTTCCATCAACCGCTGCGCGAACCAGACGGTTGTCATCCATCAGAAATATTTCGCCATCCCCCGCCCATGCGAAATCCACGTCCGATCGCTGCAGCGGTGCTATCGCGCGACTGGGAGTAGCCGCCCCACTGCCTGTAGCGGGCAGTGCATAAAACGTGTACCAAATCTTTCTCTGGATTGTCGCAAAGGTGTTGCCATCCGCGGAAACCGTCATCGTCCTGTAAGTATTGGTATCCTTCGTCAACGCATAGAGTTTCCCCGCCGGATACGACACGTATCCAATCTGTTCGTAATTGTTCGACGAGCGTGCTTCGTGATAGCGCACGATCAACCCTCGGCCATCGGGCATCCACGTCAGCGTATCGAACTCGTCGTTCTGCGCCGCCACTACTTCCCGTTTTTTAGTCCCACCAAGCTCCATCGATCGTATGGGACCGTGCAGCGCTCCCGCCAGACCCGAGAACGCCAGGTTCGCTCCATCGGGCGACCATGCAACAGTATTGTCCCCGTCAGTTATCGGCCCCCCGGCGATTTTCCTCTCGCCGCTTCCGTCCGCTTCGGCTTCCAGCAACTGGTATTTATTGATTTCCGGATCGTTGAAGCGCTCATAAACGATGTGCTTGCCATCCGGCGAGAATGCAATGTTCGTGTCAATGTCCCGCCCCACGAGCTCCGGAGTGCCGCCAAGCGCCGGCGCGCGATACAGGTCCGCAACGTCATGCGCCGCCGTGCGCGTCTTCCGGAAATAAAAATAATTTCCATCCGGCGAGAATACGAAGTCCCACCAATAAAATGCATCTTCCGGCGCGATGATCTGCGTATCGCTGTTCGTGGCCACGTGCCGCAGCCATATGCTCGATTTGCCGCCATCCACCACTAGGCTAACAATGTACTTTCCGTCCGGCGAAATCGCCGCGGCCTGCGACTTCCCGTTGTTGGTAATCTGCGTAATCGTGAAATTTCGAAACGGTATCTCCGTCTTGCGCGTCAGCAGCGCAAAGATACCGTACGCCGCGGCAGCAATCAGCACCAGCGTCACCACGACGCCGGCGACCGCACCGAACTTGTGCTCCTTCGCCGCCGTAACCACCGAACTTCCCGACGCGTGCGCCGCCTCCGCATGCCCGCTCGCAGCCGCCGTCACCGTCGCCGACGACGAATCCACCGCCATCGCCACCGATCCGCTCAACGCCCCGGACACCGTCTCGCGCTTCAACCGCTTCAAATCCGCGCGCATCTCCGACGCCACCTGATACCGCAGGTCGCGATCCTTCTCCAGCGCCTTGCTGATAATCCGCTCCAGCTCCGGCGGCACATCCGGGTTCAACCGCACCGGCGCCACCGCCGACCGGCTCATGATGGCCTCAAAAATAATCCCGGTCGAATCTCCGCGAAACGGCGCCGTCCCCGTAGCCATTTCGTACAGCACCACGCCGAAGCTGAATAGATCGCTGCGCCCGTCCAGCTCTTTCGCGCGCACTTGCTCCGGCGACATATAAGCGACAGTTCCAATCGTGCTGCCGGGGCTCGTCAGGTGCTCCGGCGCGATTTCGCTCGCCCCATCTTTCGTAACGGAAACCGAGAGCTCGGCCGGCGAGGGCGACGTTTTCGCCAGTCCGAAATCCAAAATCTTGGCGTGCCCCCGAGTAGTGATGAATATGTTCGCCGGCTTGATATCGCGATGCACGATGCCCTTCGCGTGCGCCGCATCCAGCGCATCGGCAATCTCCGTGGCAATGTCCAGCGTTTCATCCACCGGCAGCGGCTTCCCTGCGATGCGATGCTTCAGCGTCATCCCATCCAGAAACTGCATGGCAATAAACGGCGGATCGCTATCGTCGTCAATTTCGTAAATGGTGCAAATATTCGGATGGTCCAGGGCAGAAGCGGCCTGCGCCTCGCGCTCAAACCGCGCCAGCGCCTGCGCGTCCTTGGCCACAGATTCAGGAAGGAACTTCAACGCCACAAAACGGTGCAGCTTCGTATCTTCAGCCTTGTAGACAACACCCATCCCGCCCCCGCCAAGTTTTTCAAGGATGCGGTAGTGGGAAATCGTCCGGCCGATCAGCGCCTGCGGCTCCGCCATGCCGCGGCCATGTTATGCCGCGAGTATCACCAAGTCAACGAAACGCCATTCAGTAAATCCGCGCAACGCGTCTTCCTGCAAATGAAAAGATTATTCCCCGCATTTCGGTGCCATTCCCGCTTCAGCGCTCCGAATCAGCCTCGCCGATAACGCTGCGCTTTAGCGCTGGGCCTTCCTCGGCAATGCCGTAAAACCCCACTCTCTGCCGTGAGCCCCGCATCATCGTGGCAGCCCCCGCATTTGTGCGGTGGAGGAGCGCTTCCGCGCCTTTTGCGTCCCGATGATTTGTATCGGGAAGCGCTCCGAAAAATCGTCGCATCTCCCATTGCGCTTTAGCGCTGGCTCCAAGGAGCAGCTCTCCGGGACACGCGCGCCGACGCATCGCTTCCCGATACGGAGCCACAACCTCCCGCGACGCAGGTTTGACCCGCCGCAAACCGCGATGTTATAAAAGTAGCAGCAGTTCTTTCCCGGGTGGGGCCGTGGCGCAGTTGGGAGCGCGCCTCGATGGCATCGAGGAGGTCGTGGGTTCGAATCCCATCGGCTCCACCAAAATGATCGCTGGCTTCAAACTATTTAAGGCTAAATCCGCACGGCGAATTTGGTCATTCTCATGCCCTATCTCTTCGATTTCGACTCAACGCATCGCATCCTGCGATGCCGCCTCGAAGGGCGCCTCACCGACGAAGAATTGAAGGAGTTCTACCGAGTCTCAGCCGAATATGTCTCGCGCAATCCCCCACGCGCCGCCATCTCCGATTTCTCCGCCGTCACCGCCTTCGACGTATCGCCCGAGACGGTCCGCGAGCTCGCCCGCTTGTCCCCCATCATGCCCGATCCCGAGCTGCCGCGATTCGTAATTGCCGTCTCGCCGAAAATGTTCGGAATGGCCCGCATGTTCGAACTCGAAGGACAAAGCACGCGCCCAAATCTTCATGTAGTCCAGTCGATGGAAGCAGCCTGCGTAATTCTAGGTGTGAAGGAACTTCACTTCGAGCCGATTGAAGCGGATTGATTTTAACGCAGTGGCAGTGGCAGTGGCCGCGGCGGCTGCCGCCGCAGTTGCCTGTTCTTTCGTAGGGGCGCCGGTCAATCGCTCTGCGATTGCGAAGCAATCGACGCGCCTTCCGGCGACCTCAGACTAAAAGCAACGCTCCCCAACACGCGCGGACTACAGATCTCCATGAATGCGTCCGTCTGTTCGCCGCGATTGAAGCGGCCCAACTGAAGATCGGGCCGTACATTAGGACCACTTCCCTACTTCCGCCAACCGTGGAACCACATGTACCCGATCGTGAAGAGGAATCCCGCATTGTACCCAGGATTCTTGTTCCCCAAATTCGCGTTCGAATGATGAAACTCCACAAACTCGATCGCCACAGCCTGTCCAGGCTTCGTAAAAATATTCAATCCCGCAGCCCCCTGCGGTGTGAAATTCACCGAGGAAGTATCACCAGGCGGCAATCGCGATGTGCTGAACAAAATCCCGCCGGCCAATTGCCCGTAAGGCGACATGCGCTTCCAGCCCTTGAAATTCCAGCGCAAAATAATGGGCATGAAATGAAAGCCGTACACGTTCCCATTTGCCGGCGTCAGCACCTCATAAACCGGCCGGATTTCGCCCAGCATTTCAAAATTCCCGCGCAGCGCCCCAGGCCCATGATCATCGGTCAACACGCGCCCGGCCCGGATTCCGCCAAACAAGAAATCGGTGTTCGAGTCGTGGCCGTCGCCAAGGCCGCCGCCGACAAAACCGCCGAGTTCCCACGAGCCGTAATGAATCGCTTGCGACGGCAAGCTCAGAAAATCCTGCGCCGGTTGCGATGCCGGCGCCGCGCTGGAACTCTGCGCGCGCGCAATCGCCGGCGCCGCCAGCAACAAAGCGAAAATTAGCACTCCTCGCAAATAATTTGCCATCGAGATGGTTTCACCTGTTCTTGGAATCACCACGGCCCGCAATTCTCGAGCCCGAGCCGCCTCTCCGGCAAATTGCCCGCGCACAACTCCGCCGCCCATTTCCGCCAATCGCCCCTCCCCCGTTCACCGCGAAGCCGTCGAGCGTAAGGCACCCCGTCGCGCCCCGTCAAGTTGCGCCTGCTCAGTATGTTTCCAATGGGAAGCGGTTGCTGCTCGCCGAATTCTAGAACCGCATCGCCAAGTTCGCGCATCCAATTCCTCCGAATAGGATGCCGTCGAACGTGAATCCCATTGCCAAAGATCCACCGGCCAGTACAGAATCTGGCCAGCTCACCGCAACATCACGCTCAACTGGAGGCTCCATGAGTCGTCGTGCTGAATTACTCGCGGGTCGCATTGAAGAAGGCGCTGCCGGCTTGGCCGCTTACGCCGAAGGACTCTCTGCAGCGGAGTGGCTTGCGCCGGTCTCGTCCACCGACCGCCGTTCCATTGGCGCCATCGTGCACCATGTCGCGCTTGTGTACCCGATCGAGATCGATCTCGCGCGGGCCATCGCCGGCGGCAAAGCCGTCACGGAAGTCACCTGGGAGGCAGTCGCGCAGTTGAACGAGAAGAACGCCCGGGAAAATTCCGGCGTAACCAAGGCCGCAGCCATCGAACTTTTGCGACGCAATAGTCGCGATGCCGCCGCGGCAGTACGCGCGCTCACGGATGAAGAGCTGGATCGCTCCGCTCCGTTCTCGCTGAGCTTCGGCGCGCCGGTCACGGCTCAATTCGTAATCGAGGATCACGCCCTACGCCACAGCTGGCATCACCTGGCCAAAATCCGCAAGACGCTGGGCCGCTAACTGCGCCGGGTGCCTCCGCCTAGGCGGACGCCGATTCTGCGCGTGGGGTTTTTGCCTTTTGCGGCTGGTGAGACGACAGCGTCGGCTCCGAAACGCGCTTGTGAAAACGCTGTTTTTTCCCGATTAGAACGGTCCTCCTTCGTTTGTTTTCTTAGAGTTACGCCCGTGTCTAATAATTCCCTTCCCGATTAGAACTGGGCGCCTCCGCCCAGGCGGACGCCGAAGTTGCGCGTGGGGTCTTGGTAGCGCCGGCAGCTTGCCCTTCGAAACTCAGGACGAGCCGGCGTTTTTGATTTTTCCGTGCCTGAATTTCGAATTGTAGCGGAATCGATCA
Source organism: uncultured Acidobacteriota bacterium (assembly GCA_963812645.1). Lineage (GTDB taxonomy): Bacteria > Acidobacteriota > Terriglobia > Acidiferrales > UBA7541 > Palsa-147. The sequence continues at coordinate 151,031 of CAWEVU010000002.1, read as the reverse complement.
TAAGTTTATTAGCACCGGGGCGGCTACTTTCGTCCGCGGCTGATTGGCTTTCGGCCGGTTTGGGGGCGCTAAAAGGTGCCGTTTTGACGCGATTAGAAACGGCATCTGTTCTTTGTTTTCAGAAACTTACGGCGATTTCTAATAAATTCGCACGCGATTAGAAATCGATGTTGGCGTTCCGAGCGGCACTCCCTCAGCGGTTAAAGCGATATTGATTTTGCAGCACTTGCGGCATGACTGCCCTTCGCCCTCCTTCACGACAAAAAGTGGCGGACATATGAAACTCTGCCTGGCGCGGAGTCGAGGTTATTCGCTGGGCTGAGCCGATTGCTCTGCAATCGCCGAGACGATTGACAGCCCAGACCCGGTCACTCGCCGGGCTTGGCTCCGGGCAAGCTTGTAGCAGGCTCAGGAGAGCCAGCCCCGCGCTTAGGGACTGCGCACTACTCGGACCTTTCTATCACAAGAGTACTAAGTTGTCAACAGTTTTGTGAAGGGAATCAAGGCACGTCCGATCCGTCGTAGGGGCCGGTCCGCCTAGGCGGAGGCCCGGTTTTGCCTTGGGTTCTTTCCGGACCCCCGATTGAAGTTCAAAACCCAATGCCATCCCGGGGGCGGCGTGAACCCGCCCCCCTACAGAGGAATAATCAAAAGCGGGGCCGAAAAGCCCCACCCTTCGCACAACCCGCGAAGGATGGGCCACCCCTAAAACCGGTACCGCGCAGTTAACTCACAGAATGGTAGAGAGCCTCTCGGCACGCATGAGCGCCACTCCGGAACGTACGGCGGGCCGGAGAAGGGTCGGCCACCCACCCGCCAAAGACAGGGCTACCGGGCTAGTGCGATGTCTGGTTGTACTGATCCATCCATTGTTTGGCTGGGGCGTAGCCGCTTGCTGCGGATTTCTTGATCCACCGAACTGCGTTTTCCCTATCGGTGAGACCGCCCGCGCCCCGGAACTCTAACAAGCCGAGATCGAACTGGTCCTGAGCATTCCCTTTGTTAGCGCCAATTTCAAAAAGACGGCGCGCCTCCCTGAAGTCTCCATGATTCATGGCGTCCAGGGCTGCCCATTGCTCGCTCTGTGGGAGGTTTGTGTGCCGGCCGAGAAAGCCTACTGCGGAAGGGTTGTGCACCAGGAACCACGCCGCGAATACAATCCCCAAGCTGAAGAGCGCCAGAGCAAGGTTGATGACAGTGATGATCGGGCTTCTGCCCGAAGCCGGTAATCGGGACCGAGTGCGGAGTGGATCCACCTTTCCCTACCGTTTCTAATCACTCGAGAAGTCAGCTGGTTCAGATCGTGTGCGGGTTCCGGCGACTGTACTTTGGACGTTTCCGGCAGTCAAGTTCTATCTAGGCTGTTTTGTGAAGGGTTCTAGCGAGAATTGATCCGGCCTAAGACAGATCGGGAGTGAGTGCGGGGGCTCGAACGGCTGAAAAAGTCAAAGGCGGGGCCGAACGCCCGACCCTTCCCACAATCCGGGAAGGAGCCGCACCCGCAAGAGCAAACCCGCCGGAAATGGCCGGGCCATCCGCCACGAGACTGGCGAGGATCGCTCCGGGGAAACGGCAAAGGCCAGGCCACCCGCCAACAGTTTTGTGAGGGGTACTAGTGAGAATTGATCGGCGTAAGGCAGATCGGGGAGAAATCGCGGGAGCCAGACGGCCGGAAGAGTCAAAGACCGGGCCGAAAAGCCCCACCCTTCGCACAAACCGCGAAGGATGGGCCACCCCTAAAACCGGTACCGCGCGGTTAACTCACAGAGTGGTAGAATTCGTCTTGGCACGCATGAGCGCCACTCCGGAACGTACGGGGGGCCGGGAAAGGGTGGGCCACCCGCCGTTAGCTATGCGGCTATAAAAATTTCACCGAAACTCCCTACGGATCCGCTTGGCCTGGCTGACTAGCGCGCGCTGGAGATTCATTTCGCAGATGTATTTGCGGTCAGGGCGACGAACCTCGAGTTTGACGTTCTGGAGCGAATTCGGTTGAATCTGTCCCGGCGCAAAACCTAACGTAAACGTCTCTTGCACCCGTATTGCGTAATTTTGCCCGCCATTCCAAGCAGAGCCGCAAGGAATCGATTCGACGTTATCGAGCGATGCGGTGAAAGGCTGAAATTCGCGTGTCCCCAACTCCAAAAACACAGTCGCTCGCTCATCATCGCGGCGAGCGAAAAATACTAGCTGCAACAAAAGAGTCCCATTGGCATGGAGAATTTCTTGGTCCTCCGGGATCGGGCGTGAATGCAGCCGTGCGGTCTCGCCTTCCATAACGGCAATGAGCAGCGGCCCTGCGACTCTTATTTCACGCGGCCAGCGTGCGCAGGCGTGATAGGTTCTGTCGCGATCAGGAAGCTCGTAGGCAAGATCCATCCTCCACAGCCTCTCGGATTGATAACCGAATTTCGCCGCGCGAAGGGTGTCGCTGCTGGGAGGAAATAGCAGAGTCTCGGGGTCCACATCAATGTCCTGTGCGAGGAGAGAGGCCGCGACAAGGAGTGCGACGCAAAGAAGGCTAAGTCGCATTTGTGCATCCTATCGAACGAAAGCGGGAATCAGAAGGTCTGGGTCAACCTTTTATAGTAGTTTACCGGAAGTTGACTTAAATGCAAGGATATAGCTGTATCTCTCGAATTTCCACAACTTCGGATTCACGCGCCAAATACCCGCTGATTAGATGACCGGCGGGTTGCCCATTCTTCGCCGGTTCCGAAGGGTGGGAATTTTCAGGCGGGTGGACCAGCCGTTTCCGAAGGTTTGCGGTGGGTGCCTGATCCCTCCTGGTTTGGAGGAAGGGTCGGGGTTCGGTCCCGCCTTTGATTCTTTCGGCTATTCCACTCGCGGCGACCGTTGGTCTTGCAGAGGAAGGCCGTCCCGCGTCGCGGGACTCCCGAAAGCGCAAACCTTCGGAACTCGATCGTGCCACACGCCTTCAACTTCGTCAGGTTTGGCAGTCGAGAGTCACTAAACGACATCAATGATGATTAGGGTGATATCGTCCTGCTGGGTGGTGGGAACCGGTTGCCAGTGGCGTATCTCGGAGAGTAGTTGCTCCGACAGTTCGGAAGGCGAGCGCGACTGGTTGTCACGAAGGACCTGTTCCAGCTTGTGGCCGCCAAAGGAATCACCCTTGGCATTCTCGGGTTCAATTACGCCGTCGGTGTAAAGCAGGAAGCGATCGCCTGATTTGGCGGAGATGTCGCGAACAGGAAAATCGGGATCTGGTACGACCCCGAGGAGAGTGCCGTTGCTCTCGATGGGTTCCAATTTATGTTCCCGCCAGAGCAGGAGCGGTGGATGTCCCGCGGCTGAGTACAACGCCTTGCGATTCTCCATGTCGAGCCACAAATAGGCGGCGGAAACAAACTGCTCCTGCATTTGGCCAAAGAGGATGCGGTTCATCCCGCGCAGCACTTCCGGCGGGTTATCTGCGCTGGACAGAAGAGAGCGCATCGCCACCTTGACCATCGAGGCGATGAGCGCCGCAGGGACACCGTGTCCAGAGACGTCCGCGATGAGGAAGCCGATGCGGTTCTGGTCGACCTGAATGAATTCGTAGAAATCACCGGCGACGGCGGTCATCGGAAGATAAGCGGTGGTGATACGCAGATTTTTGAGTTCGGGGACGCTGCCGGGGAGAATCGAGTGCTGTATCTCACGGGCGACGGCGAGCTCGCTTTCCATTGAAAGCAAGCGGCGCTCGCCGGCAAAGATCTTCTCAGCCGCCACGTATCCCAAGGAAAGGATGAACACGGCGAAGGCGAGTGGCTCGAGCGCAGGAAAGGAAGGAAGGTCGAGAAAATGTTTCAGGTTGCTGTGGAGGGCTGCCGTCGCAAAGACCACCGTGCCGATAGCGAGAATCCGGCTGGGAACCGAGAGGTATCTCCTCGCCAGGCTGGGGACGACGTTTACCACCGTCAGGATTAGCAGAACACAGATCCCCAGCACGTTGTTATAGGGCAGAAATCTGTCCGGTGAATGGGCGATCAGCGAGGAGAAAACGCCGGCAATGCCGATCAATGAGGCCAGGACGAGCGCGATTTGCAAAACGCGGCGCAACTTACCCAGGCTTATCTCCATCCAGAAGAGCAGCGCAGGAACAACGAGCAGATAGGTGATAGCCCATACGATTCCGTCGCGCGCGGCCCAAACCGATTGAGGGAATATCGTTATCCCGGCAGGCGACTCCGCCAAGATGCGCGTTCCGTACATTGCGCTGAAGATTCCCTGCCAGATCAGTGGCCGGACTCCGCCGCGGCCGTGAATCGCCGCGATCGCGCAGGCCGCCAGACCGATGAGCAGGAAAACGGTGCCCAGCACGATGGCGCCTACCTGGTCCCGAAGCATCATTAGAACTTGGTCTTCCAGATGCTCACCTCCCGGTGACCGCCAACATACCAGAGTCATGGAGTGCCGCTAGCGCGGCTATTCGTTGCCTCCGATTGCGGGCCGATGGCGGGCCATTAGAAAGAAATCTACATTCCCGACTAACGCCGAGGCTTCGGTGCGCAGGTCCTCTGAAATGCTGGCGCGCTCGCGGCATATTGAAGCGAAAGTCAAAGGCGGGGCCGAGGATGTCGCTCGCGTCTTCAGACGTGAGGCTTTTCGGTGTTGGGCCACATCAACAGACAACGGCCTCAGGTCTGAAGACCTGAGCTACATTTTTTCAGGTTGACATCTTACCCGAGCGGGGCGATACTCGGGTCAAATGTCTACCCAACAAGGAACGGAACGGCTGGAGTTGCTGCAGGGGACGTTGGACCTGCTGATTCTGCGCACGCTGATTTTCGGGGCGCAGCACGGCCAGGGCATCGCGCGTGCGATCCAGCAGACCTCGGATGAAGAGCTGTTGGTCGAGCATGGCGCGCTCTATCCTGCGCTGCAACGGCTCGAGGAGCGCGGCTGGATTTCCGCGCGATGGGGCACCTCCGCAAATAACCGCAAGGCGCGCTTTTATTCGTTGACCGCTGCGGGCCGCAAACAACTCGGGAAAGAAACCACCAAGTGGAATCGATTGGCGGCAGCAATCGGACGGATTCTGGAGTCCGAGGAGGGTTAGCCATGTTCCGACACAAGCGGAATGCCAGCGACTTCAGCGCCGAAATCGAAGCCCATCTCGAGCTGGAGACGGCGCGCTTGCAGGAACAAGGGCTCAGCTACGAGCAGGCGCGGACCGCGGCGCGCCGCACTTTCGGCAACGTGACGCTTTCGCGCGAGCGCTTCTACGAATCGGGCCGCTGGCTCGGCTGGGATCATTTCTGGCACGACATTCGCTACGGCGCGCGCATGTTGCGCAAGTCTCCCGGCTTCACCGCCATCGCCATTTTGACGATTGCCCTGGGCATTGGCGCGACCACGGCCATTTTCAGCGTCGTGGATGCCACGCTGCTGCATCCACTTCCCTACCCGCAGCCCGAGCAACTCGTGAGCATCGAGGACGATCTTCCCGGCGTGGGCGCGCAGGACGTGGGCATGTCCGTTCCCGAATTGCACGATTTTCAGCGCTCCGGAATTTTTGAATACGTTTCGACCATCGGGGGCGGCGACGTGAATCTCACGGGCTCGTCGCAGCCCGAGCGCATTACGTTTCTCAACGTCAACCCGAATTATTTTGCGCTGCTGGGCGTGAAGCCGCAGTTGGGCCACTCTTTCGATCCCACGGATCAGACGCCCGGATTTACTTTGGAGGCGCTCCTCAGCGACGGCCTGTGGAAGCGGGCTTTCGCTGCCGATCCGGGAATTCTGGGAAAAAGTTTGCGGCTCGACAACGATTTATATCGCGTGATCGGCGTCATGCCGCCCGGTTATCACGACCCGGGACGCACCGCGGCGGAACAGAACGTCGAAATGTGGCTGGCGTCGGGATTTGCCGGCCCGCCCGCGCCGCCGCCGATGCGCAGCGACCGCATCCTTCAGGCATCCATTGCGCGAATCAAGCCCGGACTGACGATGGCCGCGGCGCAGAGCCAGGTGGACGCGTTCGTGGCCGCATTGCAGCAGCAATTCCCGGCGGATTATCCGCGGCAAAGCACCTGGACGGTGCGGTTGCTGCCGCTCAAGGAAAGAGTCGTCGGCAATGTGCGCCAGTCGCTGATTCTGCTGCTATGCGCGGTGGGGTTGGTGCTGCTGATTGGCTGCGTGAACATTGCGAATTTGCTGCTCGCGCGGGCCAGCGCCAGAGGCCGCGAAATGGCAGTGCGGCAGGCGCTCGGAGCCGCGCGTTCGCGATTGATGTCGCAACTGCTCACCGAAAGCCTGCTGCTATCGCTGGCCGGCGGAATTGTTGGCCTGGCGATTCTTTTTTGCACCAAGGCGTTTCTGTTGCAGTTCCTGCCGGAAAGCTTGCCGCGGCTCAATGAAATATCGATTAACTGGTTGGTTTTGCTTTTCGCACTCGTTGCTTCTCTCGCCGCGGGCGCGATTTTCGGCCTGGCTCCGGCGTGGCATGCCGGGCGAGTGGATTTGATTCCGATGCTCAAACAGGAAAGTCGCAGCTCGACCGGCTCCGGCGAACAGGCGCGCACGCGCCGCGTGCTGGTGGTGACGGAATTTGCTCTCTCGTTGGTGCTGATGATTGCCGCGGGACTGCTGCTGCGCAGCTTCTGGGATTTGTTGCAAGTGCGGCCGGGATACAATCCGCAAAACATCATGGCCGTGCGCACCTGGTTGCCGGTGCCCAATGATCCCGATACCGACCCCTATCTTACCGCCGCGCAAGAGGCCACGTTGTTGCACGAAATAATTCGACGCGGCAGGACGCTGCCCGGCGTGGAAGAAATCGCCGTCGGGGATGTCGCGGCTGTGCCGCTGGGTCATGGTTGGAGGGATTTGAATCCGTTCCCGTTGATGCGGGAAGGGCGCGAGACTCCCGCCGGCGAGACTCCTTTGGTTAACCGCGCGTCCGTCACGCCCGAATATTTTCATTTGCTGGGCATGACGCTGCTGCGCGGCCGATTATTTAACGAGGCGGACAACGACAGCGCGCCGCAGGTCGCGGTGATCAACGAGGCGCTCGCGCGCAAGTACTGGCCGGACGGCGATGCGCTGGGCCAACGCTTCAAGAGGCCGATGGATACTTCCTGGATCACGGTGATCGGCGTGATCGCGGATGCGCGGACGGAATCGCTGGCGCAAGCGCCCGTTCCGGAAATCTATTTGAATGCATTTCAGCGGCGGGCCAAGGATCTGGCCATATTTTTGCGCGGGCGCATGGACACGGCTGCGATTCCCGTGCAGATGCGCGAGCAGGTGCAAGCCGTCGATCCCGGTCTTCCGGTATTCGGCGCGCAGACGCTGGATGAAGCGGTATCCGCGTCGCTTTCGGAGCGGCGATTCTCGATGGAGATGGTCGGCTTGTTTGCTTTGACGGCGTTACTTCTCGCCGGGCTGGGTATTTATGGCGTGATTTCGTTTCTTGTTAGCGAGCGCACGCACGAGATCGGCATTCGCCTCGCGCTCGGAGCGCAACAGCGCAACATCCTGCGCATGGTGCTGCGCCAAGGATTGCGGCTGGCGATTGCCGGCGCGGCAGTCGGGCTAGTCTGCGCGCTGATCGTCTCGCGCTTGATGGCCGGCCTGCTTTACGGCGTGAGGCCGGCGGATCCTCTGACGTTCGCAGGCGTCGCCGTACTTCTCATCGGCGTCGCGCTGCTGGCCTGCTACATTCCCGCGCGCCGCGCCATTCGCGTCGATCCGCTCGTCGCGCTGCGCTACGAATAGCGCGGTCAGAAGCACAGCCGCTACTGGCCCCGGCTCGCGGGCGGAATAATTCCATTCATCCGCAGGTATTCCACCATCTGGCCGTAGTGATTCATAGGGTGCGTTAGCGCGACAGTCGCGATGCCGAGACGTGTCACCGTGCCCTCGCCAAACGGATTCTTTACCTGATCGGTCTGGTTTTTTTCGTTGATGCTCGCGAGCGCTTTGTGCAGATACGCGAAAGAATCTTTCGCGAACTTCATGATGTCCGCTTTGCTGGCGATGGATTCCGGCCCGCTTTCGCCGCCGAGTTCCACGGGCGGCTTTTGTTCGAGAATCGTTGCGCCGATCATGTAATTGACGGCGGCCACATGCCTGACCTGCTGGGCGAAAGTGCGAACGCCCTTGAATTCGCCGCTGGTGGGCGCGAACGAATACTTGTTTTCCGGCATCGCGTCGGCGGCCGGCAAGAACTCGCCTTCCACCTGGCCGACGGCCCGATCCATGATTTGCGAAACGCTGCGGCTTTCTGCGGGCTTAGCTTGAGCCAGAGCGACACTGCTACATGCAAATACAAGCACACCAGTGAGGACGCAATACATGAACTTCATGAGCATCTCCTTCAATCCAGATTGTGAATGTGGACGAATCCGGAACGACCGCCGGCGCCAATTCCAGTTCGTGCGCCGCGAAACGATATCGCCGCACGGCCGCTCATCCTATCACTAGAACGACCGCACAGCACAACAACGAGGTTTGCATTCCCTGGTTCCCTTCCATGTAGTTCTGGGCTGCCTTCAATCGATCTTTTCGCTGAAAACTTCACGCAGACGCAGAGATGCGAAGATAATAATGTCCGCCCAAAGGTCGGGTAAGAAGTGCGTCGATCTTTCCCGAGTGACGGCGCGCTCGGAAGTATTCCACTCTGACGCGGCGACGAGGAATGTTCTGGTAGCTAATCTCTAGGCGAATTGCGAATCCCTTCCGGTTCCTGATGCGCGTGCCGGTGCCATGGGTGTTCGTTCTGACATATCTCGTTGGCGTAGCCCTGGAATCTATCAGTCCGACCACTACGCTTCGAGACATAGCCCGCATGAGTACGATCACAGGAGCTGTAGTTTTTACTTTCGGCGCGGTGATTGCGGGCTGGGGGCTGGCGATCTTCCGTAAGGCTCGCACGACCACCGTGCCGGGGCAGCCATCTGCGAAGCTTGTGACCTGGGGACCGTATCGCTTTACCCGCAATCCGATGTAAGTAGGCCTGACTTTCGTTTACTTGGGAGAGGCCGGATTGCTGAAACAGATTTGGCCAGTAGTTCTTCTGCCTCTCACGATCGCTTACCTCAATTGGACTGTAATCCCTGTCGAGGAAGCAAGGCTGAACGAAGTTTTCAGAGACGAGTACGAAAAATACCGCTCTCGCGTGCGGCGCTAGATTTAGGAAGCAACCTGGGCGCCGCCCGCCCGGACAACAGCTCCGCGACGCGATTGTGAAAGCACTGTTTTTTCCCGATTAGATCAGTCCTCATTCGATTGTTTTCTTCGAGTTGCGCCCGTTTCTAATAATTCCCTTCCCGATTAGAACTGGGTGCCTCCGCCCAGGCGGACGCCGGCGTTGCGCGTGGAGGTTTTGAATTCTCTGTAATGGCGTACACTCCTTTCGCTTTCGCCTGGCGGCGATGCAAAAGCTCCTTAGGCTACGGCGAAGCGCGGCTTTGTAGTTCGAAGACGGTGATTTTGGGATTGGCGGCGCTTTGGTCGAGGAGATACAGGTGATTGACGTTGGTGACGAAGGCAGTGTTGGCGCCGAAGTTGCCGCTGCCGTCGGGATTCAGCGTGAACGTGAAATTGTAGGGTACCGCGATCTGCAGGAACGGAGCGACCGGGCCGGATTCGAGAACGGTCCCAAAGACCTGATTCGTGTTGGCGAATTGGACGAGGCCGAGTTGCGTGACATCCTGAGAAGAAGTGTCGTCGACGTCTCCCAGACTGTATGAGAATTCCACGCTGGTCTGGACATAATTGGGAGGTGTTGCAGACTGGAACAACATTTCGCCCAGCGCACCGTCCGCACCACCGCTGAGAATGAACCCCGAGGCGCCGTTCACCGGCGCGTTGATCGCCGGAAAGACATACATCACGGGGGAAGAATTTCCATCGCCAGCGAGGGTGACGCGACCCGTCCCCGCGTCGACGGCATATGTGATTCCGCCCGGTAGCGCGACGCCGCCCTGATCGGTGTTGACGCCATCGTCGGTCCAAGTCGTCCCGGTAAGGCTCGACGCGCCGTCAAAATTGAGGAGCTGCAGGAATGCGTAGCTTGTATTGCTGGAAGGTTCGAAGCCTTGGCCGTGCGCAATGTAATTTCCGTTAACGGTGGATTGGCTGAAGGAAGAGCCCGAAGCGAACATGCGTCCACTGAGCAGCGGCACGCCGGATGAAGCAGGTACTTGCGAAATCAAAATAGCTTCCGTGGAATTGACGGCATAGACGGTGGCGACGAACGTCATTCCGTTCGGAAGTTCGAGAGAAACTACTCCGAGGCCTTGTGATCCGACCTCGAACGCGCCGGCGCCGGTATTGTGCTGAGAACTGAGCGTGCCGGCGTCGTTCAGATCCAAAGTGTCGGTAGTGACGCCGCCGACGCCGTCGGTGGAAAAGTACCCGGCCATGGCGGCGTGGCCGAGCGAAGGATTGCCGCCGTCCCAACCACTTTGACCGAGCGTGTATCCACCCGCGAACGCGGCGGTGCTGAAGGACGAGGGATCCTGGCGGCGCAGGATTCCGGTCACGCGCTGGCCGGCGCCACTGAGATCGTCGAACTCGATGATCTGGCCGTCGGTGCCGACGTTGCTGTTGTCGTACGCGGACAGTATGAAATGAAAGATTTCGAATCCTGCAACAGTTCCGTTGATGCCCAATTGCAGGCAGCCATTTCCCTCCGTATCGACGGAATACGCAGAATTAACGGTGAAAAATTGAAGGACCTGGGGACTCTGGCCTAGCTGATTGGTATTGAAGGCGCCACCAGTGATGTCGCCGTTGCCGTCGATAACGATATTCCCAGCGAACGCCACCGGGGCCCCATCATTGAATCCCTGGAGTAGAAAAGCCCAGGAAGTGCCATTGGGCCCCATCTGCACTTCTCCTCCAGCCTCAGGACAGGTATCGCCGGCGATAAGGATAAGCTCAAATGATAGGCTGGCAGTCGCCGATGGAAGAACGACGGAGCTCACGGAAATCGTTGGGTGATCGTTTGGCGAAGCAGGAACGTTGAGCGGGGGAGTATAGGAAAACGTGAAAGTGCCGTTCGAGCCGGAGACCGGGCCGAGTGTGCCGCAGGCGGGCGCACAGGCGGAACCGCCGGCGGTGATCGTCGCGGTGATGCCGGAGTTCGAGGCGTCACCGGCGACGGTGGCATGAATCGTTACCGGAGCTATTCCAACGACGAGCTGCGTGAAGTTGTCAATGATGGCCACGGAGATAGCCGGGGCGGTGATCGTGAAAGCGTCGGAGGCGGTGCTGGAGCTGTCGGTGACGGAAGCGGCGGTGATGGTAGGCGAGCTGTTCGCGCCGCTTGGTTGCGTCAGCGGCGGCGTGTAGCTGGCCGAAAAACTGGGGGAGGCCGCGGGAGTGAGAGTGCCGCAGGCCGGGGAGCAACTCGCGCCGCCAGCCTTGAGCGACCAGGTAACGCCGGCGTTGGCCGAATCATTGGTGAGCTGAACTTTTACGTTTTGTGTGACGCCGCTATCGGCGGCGACGGGACTGATCGATTCGGTGAACGTGACGGTGATGGCCGGCGGAGGTGGCGGAGGATTGCTGCCGCCGCTGTTGCCGCCGCATGCAGATAGGGATATTAGAATCGCAACCGCAAGAAAGAGCCGGGTAGCTTGCAGCATTTGTCCCCCTGACGGGACCTGCTCGGGAAGATCGGCGGAGTTTATCAAAAAGGAACGGCTCTGGCAAGTTAGGCCGGTGGGCGGGCAGTTCGGTGTTGAATTTGGTTTGGGTCCGTGGGGTTGACGTCAATTCTGATTCAACCGTGACGACGGACAGAGGGCTGACAAACAAATTCGAACGGCCTCAGGTCTGAAGACCTAAGCTACATTGACCGCGCCGGGCGACGAACCGGTCCGTGCGCTATTCTTCGCGCAGGGCTTGCAGCGGATCAATCTGCGCCGAGCGGCGCGCGGGCACGTAACACGCCAGCATCGCCACGGCGGCCAGCAGCAATGGCGCGCCGATCAGCAATAGCGGATCGTTCGTGCCGATCGTTAACGCGTCGACAAACAGGCTCGCCAGCGCCGCAAGTATTTTTGCCAGCGCCATCGCGCCCAAAAATCCCAGAACCGTTCCGACGCTCACCAGCGCCGCGCCTTCGCGCAGCACCAGCCGCAGCACTTGCGCGCGAGTCGCGCCCAGCGCCGTGCGGATGGCGATTTCCTTACGCCGTTGCGCCACAGCGTACGCCGTGACTCCGGCGAGTCCGATGGCGGCCAATATCAGGCCAAACACTCCGATGCCGCCGTAGCTTTGGGCAGAAAATCGCAAGGACGCGCGGCTGCGATCGAGGTAAGCGCTGAGCGTTTGCATATTGAATATGTTCAGATTGGGATTGATGAACGCGATTTCGTTGCGAATGCCGCTCAGCGCATCGGCTCCTGCATCCGAGCGGATCAGAATGGTGATGCCTCCGGCAGGCGGCCGCGCAAAATCGCGCGGCGTAAGCGGCAAATAAATAATCGATTGGCTGAATCCCTCGACATCCTTCATGTCGCGGATCACGCCGACCACTTCATAGGATTGCCTGTCGTCGCGAACGCGTTTGCCGATGGCATTCTCGTTCCCGAAAAATTTTCGTTCGGCGCGCTCATTCAGCACGGCGGGCAACGAGATCGTCTGCGATCCGTCCGGCTGGCTGCGTTGATCGCGCTCCTCAAACTCGCGGCCGGCCAGCATCGGCTCGCCGAGCGCGGCAAAATATCCCGCGCCGATGATTTCTTCGACCACCTGCTGCTGCACGCGCGAAGAATCCGCCGAGCCTTCCGCACTCATCGGCGTGGGTTCGACTCCGGATGAGAAGGGCGGCTCGGCGGCCAGGGCAACGCTGCTCACCGGAGCAGCGGCCTTGAGCCGTTCGGTGAGTTTCTCGAAGAGAGCTTGCGCTTTTTCAGGCGCGTAGCCGTCACGCACCGGATCGACGGACACCAGATACATCGTGCGCGGATCGAATTTGGTTTCGAGGCTGGTTCCTTTGCTGATTCCAATCACCAAGAACCCGGTCATCAGCAGCAGCGTCAGCGATGCCCCAACTTGCGCGACCATCAGCAAATTGCGCAGACCGAAGCGCCGGTGACCCGGCAGCCGCAGCGCCGAGCCCTCTTTGAGCGCCGGGACGACTTCGGCTTTAGTTGCTTGCAGTGCGGGCACCAGGCTGAATCCGATGCCGCAGACAATCGCGACGCCGAACGCGAAAACGGCAGCGCGCCAATCCAGGCTGAAATCGGATTCCATCGGCACCGTCATCGGCGGCGTGAAGTGCGAGTTCAATACCGAGAGGCCGTATGCGAGCGCGAATCCTGCCACGCCGCCCAGCAGCGAAAGCAAAATGCCTTCGCTAATCATCTGACGGATGAGCCGGAAGCGGCTGGCGCCCACTGCGAGACGAATCGCGAATTCCTTGCGGCGACTGGCGCCGCGCGCGATCAGCATGTTGGCCAGATTCATGCACGCGAGCGTAATCACCAAGCCCATCAGCGCCAAAAAGAATCCGATCAAAACGGGCTTGATTTTCCGGGGAATCGGCAAATTCGTGCCGGCGGGAAGCAATACGATGCTTCGGCCTTTGTCCGTGCGCACGAGCAAAGAAGGATCCTGCTCGTCGAGGCGGCGCGTGATCGCGTCGAGAGCCGCTTCCGCGGAATCAATCGTGACGCCGGGCGCGAGACACAGGATTGGTAGAAATTCTCTGGCATAGCGCTGATGCAGCACGTCGTTCGAGAGTTCCGGAGCGAGCGCGGCCGGCGCGGTGATTGGAACGAACAGTTCCGAGGGATTCACGGCCAAAGCGCCATTGAAATTCTGCGGCGTGATGCCCACGATCGTGGCCATTTGCCCGTTCAGGCGAAGGATTTGCCCGACGGCGTTGGGAGAGGAATTGAGGCGATTGCGCCAGAAACGATCGCTGATCACCACGACGGGCGCGTCGCCGGGCTTGTCGAGTCCGGGACTGAGCACTCGCCCCTCCTGCGGCTGCACGCCGAGCACGGAAAAATAATCGGGCGATACGATTTGCCCGAATACGCGCTCGGGTTTCGCATTCAGGTCGCCTTGAAAGGTGACGTTAAACGGGACGCTGGTTTTGAATGCGGCGACGCCGATGAACAGGCTCTTCTGCTCGCGATACTGCTCGACGTAGTAATACGATTCAGGAGCGAGATCGCCATCCGCCGAGGCCTGAAGCATCACCACGTGTTTGGCGTTCGCTGCTGCGGGCAGCTCGCGAAACAGCATCTCCCATTTCGAGCTGTAGACGTTGGTGGTCAGCCCGATGCCGAGTCCCATGGAAATGATGCCGACCAGCGCGAATCCCGGCGACTTCAGCAGCGCGCGCCATCCGTAGCGCATGTCACCGCGCATTTCACTCAGATACTCGAGCGGCACGCGAATGGCGATGTCTGCGATGAGCCGGATCAGACCGGCGACGCCGTGCCTTTTGGCAATCTCTTCCACGACGTCCTCCCCGAGTTGCATCACCTCCGGGCCATACGCCAATTTGAATTCGTGCGGAAAAGCTTGCGCCAAGCGCCGGTAGATTCGCAGCGCGAGATTCATGCCGTCGTCGCTCATCGCGTCACCTTTCATTCCGTCGCGAAGGCTTGCTTCACGCGAATGCTGCGGACCAATTCCCGCAGGCGCTCACATTCGGCGTCGAGCACACGCCTGCCGAGCGGCGTCAGCCGGTAATAGCGGCGGCGCGCGTCGTCCAATTCCGGCGCGGGCCGTTCGTCGGATTCCTCGATCAGTTCCGCTTCGATCAGCCGCTTGATCGAGCCATAGAGAGTTGCCGGCCACAGCCGCACTTTGCCGCTGGTGCGTTGCAGGACGTCCTGCATGATGCCGTAGCCATGCTGCTCTCCGCCGGCGAGAGACAGCAGGATGTGAAACCATTGTGGTTTGAGAGGAATAAACCTTTGAGAATCAGCGTCGCTCATGCCAATATCTATATCAGACGATATATATACGTGTCAAGAGGAAAATTGCGGATATCCTCATTTTCTTGCCTCTCCGGGCTCGCAAATCAAGTACCGGCAGGAAACGATCAATTGTGGGAGTCGCGATTATTGTGAAGCCGTACCTGTGTCGCGCAGGAGGACTACGTCGGAGATCGTGTGATTGCGCGTGATAGCGATCGTCTTGCCGTCCGGGGAAAACTGAAACGCGCGTATGCGATCCGCGGTGAAATTCGTCAAGCGATGACCCAGCGAGCCATCGAGTGGCTGCGCCCAAATGTTGCCGACGCCGTTTTCGATGACGCCGTAAGCGACGGCTTTGCCATCGGGGGTGATGGCGATGGGAAGAGCGACATCGCCGCGGGGGATGAGGTATTTCGTTGACGCCTCGGAGTTCACGGTTACATCAACGAGAGCCACCTTTTGCTTGGCCAATTGCGTGGCCGTATCGGTGGTCGTCTCGAGCTCCGGCATCCACCTTCCATCGGGCGAGAAGTTCACTGCGCCTTGCATGAATCCCACGGGGACTACACTAGCTTTGATCAGTTCCGGCGATCCCCCGTCGATCGGCATCTTCATAATTCGAGAGGTCTCGCTGTCCCAGTAGTAAAAGGACGTTCCATCCGGCGAGCATAAGGGGAAAGTGTCATTCTTGCCGCTGGTTAGCTGCTTTGGGTGCGATCCATTGGCGTCCACGCGCCAGATGTTGGTCGACGTCTTTCCTTCTCGAAGATAGGTGCTGAACAGGATGGGCCCGCCACGAGGACAAGCCGACGACCACCTGATCCTCTCAGACGGGTCGCTCAGGAGGGTCGTTTGCCGGCTGCCGTCGGGCGACATTCGCAGAATCGCAGTCGTCGTGG
This sequence comes from uncultured Acidobacteriota bacterium, assembly GCA_963812645.1. GTDB lineage: Bacteria > Acidobacteriota > Terriglobia > Acidiferrales > UBA7541 > Palsa-147. The sequence goes on along the minus strand of CAWEVU010000002.1, from coordinate 135,232 downwards.
TGACGAGCAATTCTCCCTGGCTGTCCCAAGCCACGCCTTGAACTTCGGCTTGGTTGGGAAGACCGGAAACCGTTACAGAGGCTCCATTCGCTGTCGCTGGTTGAAGAACGACTGAATCCGTCTCCTGCTGCTGAATCGAGACTATAGATTTGCCGTCGCCAGAAAGGCTCACCGTTCGATAGCCGTGAATGTCGTTGGTGAGCGATTGGAACCGGCCGGCGGGATAGGAAACAAAGCCGATTTGCTGGTGAGCTGCACCCGCGGAGCGATAGTTCACCAGAAGACCGCGTCCATCGGGAGTCCACGCCAAGTCTAAGAAAACTCTGTCAGGGAATGACGTGAGCGGAGTGTCTTTGCTATCTGCAATTTCAAAGATGCTGATCTGTCCCTGCGCCTTACTCTGTGAATACGAGATAAGAGCGATGCGCGTTCCGTCGGGCGACCAGGAGAGATTGTCTGGACTGGGAAGCGGTGCAATTTGGAGAATCTTCTCGTCGCTGCCATCCAGATTCGAGGAAAGGAGCCGATACTTGCCCGTTTCTGGATCGTTGTCGCGTATGTATGCCATGCGCTTGCCGTCCGGCGAAAAAGTTGGGCCGTAATCGACATCGTTCACCAAAAGTTGCGGCGAGCCGCCGAGCACCGGCACTCGATACGCTCGGAATGAGGTCTGAGTCGTATCCACCGCCTTGAGGTAGAAAATATAGTTCCCGTCCCGAGAGAACGCGGCGCTTTGAATTACAAAAGGATCGGGTTCGAGAACCTGCGTGTTGCTGCCGGTGGGCACGTTGCGAAGCCAGAGACTTTGTTTTCCGTTGTCGTTGATCACACTGACGACGTACTTCCCGTCCGGAGAAATTGCGGCGGCAGCGGCCTTGCCCGAGTTGGTGACTTGCGCGGCATCGAAGGTTTGAAACGGAATCGTCACGGTTCGGTTGGCAAGCAGCGAGTACACGGCGTAGCCTGCTCCGGCGATCAGTAGAAGCGCGATTACGATTCCGCCGATGAGGGCGCCTTTGTGCTGCTTCGCCGCAGCGACGACGGAACTTCCGGAGGCATGCGCCGCTTCACTCTCCCGCCGCAACTCCTCGCGGATTTCCGCGCGGGCGGCAATCCGCTCCAAGGAGGGGGTGACGACCGCGGCAGTGGACGCGGGCGCACGCGAGTCGGCAGCGGCAACCGCGGTGGTGCCCGAACGCCCGGCTTCAGTTTCCCTTTTCAGCCGTTTCAGATCGGCGCGCATGTCGGAGGCGTGTTGATAGCGCGTCTCGCGGTCTTTCTCGAGGGCCTTGGCGATAATGTGCTCGAGTTCTGCCGGCACATCGGCATTCAGCCGCACCGGAGGGATGGGCGCGGCATCGAGAATGGATTTGAAAATGACTCCTGAACTTTCGCCACGGAACGGCAATGTGCCCGTGGCCATTTCGTAGAGTACTGCGCCGAAGGAAAACAGATCGCTGCGCGCGTCCAATTCCTTCGCGCGAACCTGCTCGGGCGACATATACGCAACGGTGCCGAGCGTGCTGCCCGGACTGGTCAGTTGCTCGGGAGCTACCGCATCGGCTGTAGCGTGCGTGGCCGATTGCGACAGCGAGGATGCCGACGGCAATGTCTTTGCCAGCCCGAAATCGAGAATCTTTGCGTGGCCTCGTTTGGTGATAAAAATATTGGCGGGTTTGATGTCGCGATGAACGATGCCTTCGGCGTGCGCGGCGTCCAGCGCATCGGCGATTTCGATGGCCAGCGAGAGAATTTCTTCCGTTTCCATCGGGCGGCCGGCGATGCGATGTTTCAGCGTCAGCCCGTCCAGAAATTCCATGGCGATGAAGGCTTCGCCGTGCTGATCGTCTATTTCGTAAATGGTGCAGATATTCGGATGATTCAGCGCCGAGGCAGCCTTCGCTTCGCGCTCGAAGCGGCTGAGGGCTTGCGGATTTTTGGCCACGTCGTCAGGCAGAAACTTGAGGGCCACAAAGCGGCTGAGCTTTATGTCCTCGGCCTTGTAAACCACTCCCATTCCGCCGCCACCGAGCTTCTCGATGATGCGGTAGTGGGAAATCGTGCGGCCAATCAAAGAGGAAGAGTCCGCCATCGGCCGCACATGTTAGGTTGGAGCCGGAGCCAAGTCAACGAACACTGACTGTTCGCGCGCCAGCGCCGCAGGGGCGCGCGAGAGATTGCAAGAGCGAAGCAGCGTCGGAACTATTGCAGCTTCGCGTATTCGGCTTTGGCTTCTTTGAGGATGGGGACGTCGGGGTCGGCGTCTTTCCAGAGCGTGAAGAAATCATTGTAGGCTTTTCCGGCTTTCGCGGGATCGCCAGCCAGTGCGGAGCCGCGCGCGAGCCCCAGGCAGGAAAGCGAGTAGAACAGTCCCCAATAGGGGTGTTGCCAAGTACTGCCCCAATTGGCGCCCTTGTGATTCAGGATCTTTTCGAACTCAGCCGCTGCCTCAGCGCCTTTACGCAGATCCAGGTAAGCCAAGCCCCGCAGGTACACCGCCTCAGGGTAAGCACGCTCGTACGGCGCGGCGGATGCGAGCAGTTCCACGGCGTTGGCGGGCTGATTGCGTTTGAGCGCGATTGCAGCGCGAATCGCGGGTAGCTGCACCGAATTCCAGACGATTCCGTTCGGAAACAGTTTCGAAGTCTCGCCAGCGAGCTTCTCCGCTTGGGCCGTATCGCCGCACATGGCCAGCGCCAGCGCAGGACGCCCCAGTCGCCGCACGGTCTGGCAATTGCCCGACAGCGCGTCGGCACGCGCATCGGCCTCTTCAAATTCGGCGGCGGCATCCTGAAGCCCATGGCGCAGCGCTGTCTCCGCAGCTCGCTGGTAGAATTTGCTCGACTCGCGACGCTGGCCAAGGGCATTCAGATGGGCCGCCTGCAATCCGAAGCTAAGGTACTCCGCCGGCTTGCCTGCGAACCATTGAATCTCCTGTGCAGCGGCCGCATCATCGCCCTGGACGTAAGCCATTTCGAGGAAGCGCTGGTGGATCCTCGCTCCGCCGAGTCCTTGCGCCCGCAGTTTCTCTGCTAATTGCTTCGCCTCGGCGAGCCGATCCAGGCAGATGTAGGCGTCGAGTAGGCGGCGGTACGGAGGTTCAACGTTTGCCTCTAGCGCAGTTGCTTCCTGTCCCTCCTTGAGCCCCTCTTCGAATTGCCCCTGGTCTATGTATTCGACACTCAAGTCGTTATGGAATGCCCAAAAGCGGGGATAATTCTGAATACCCAATCGATACGCGTCAATCGCTTTGTCAGTCTGGCCATCATACGAGTAGTAGTTAGCCGTAATGAGGTCCCGCTCAAACTCGGAAACTCGGTCGATCAAATCGAAAGCTTTTTGTGTGTATTGCCGGCTGCGCTCGATGTCCCCGGCATTGTCGAACGCGACGCCGAGCATGAAGTAAGCCATGGCGAAATTTGGATCGAGTGCAACGGCGCGCTCAAACAACGGGACAGCCTCCAGAAATCGGCCCTGGTTCATCTCAGAAAAACCCACGGTGTAGTTCTGGAGAGCTTCCAGCGATGGAGTGGTGGCTTGTTCAAGCGGACGATTCAACTTCTGGATGGAGTTGAACGACTCTCCCAGCTTGGACCTCATGGCTGTCGCGGCGGTCCCCAACGCGTTCAACACGTGCTCTTTGTCGCCCGCTTGAATCTGTTCCCGAGCCAGCGTCGCGCCACGCTGGCACGTGATTGCCTGGAGCGTGATGACGTAGTTCTTACCCAGGCTCTCGATGGAGCCGTCGATCGTGGCCGCGGCTCCGTCCCGCACGCAGATATCATGTGCGATCTGGTTTGTGATATGGCTGGCGGGAGCAATGCTCATCAAGCGCAGGTCTTGTTGTACCTGCTCGTCGTCCATGATTTTCAGAAACGGCGATTGCTCGAGTTGCACTGCAAGGCCCTGTCGCAGCGTGCCGTCAAACACTGGGTCGCCTGTGGTGTTGGTGAAATCAGCGAGGACAATCGTGTCCCTGTCCGTGAGTTTCGGCGTGCGGTGAAAATAGAAATAGCCGCCCGCAGCGAGCAGCATAAGAGCCACGGCAACAGGGACAACTACTTTCCACCGGATTTCTCGCTGCGCTCTCGCGCCAGCCACTGGGGTTGTAGTTGCAGGCAGCCGCGCGGATTCCGTGTCACGCTTCAGCCGCTGCATGTCGGTTCGAATATCGTTCGCGTTCTGGTAGCGCAGTTTCCGGTCTTTCTCCAGGGCCTTGTTGATGATTTCTTCGAGCTGAAGGGGAACATCGGGATTCAGGCGCATCGGCGCAACTGGACTGCGATTCAGAATTGCTTCCGCAATCACACCTGTGGTCTCGCCCCGGAAGGGCAGGACCCCTGTGACCATCTCGTACAGCACCGCACCGAACGAAAACAAATCCGTGCGCGCATCTAACGCTTCCCCCCGCATTTGCTCCGGCGACATGTGCGTGATGGTGCCAATCGCCGTGCCCAATCGAGTGAGCTGTTCCAACCCGCTGGCTGTAGGCATCACCGAGAGATTCGCGCCACCGCCCGCAGGTGCCAGTTTTGCCAATCCAAAATCCAGAACCTTCGCGCGCCCGCGTTTGGTCACAAAAATATTGGCAGGCTTTACATCGCGGTGGACGATGCCTTCTCCATGCGCTGCATCGAGAGCGTCGGCGATTTCGATGGCCAGATCGAGAACAATTTCGATTTCCATCGGACGGCCGCTGATGCGATGCTTCAGCGTGACACCATCGAGATACTCCATGACGATATAGGCTTTGCCGTTTTCGTCGCCGATTTCGTAGATGGTGCAAATATTGGGATGATTCAGGGCGGAAGCTGCCTGAGCCTCGCGCTGGAAGCGCGCCAGCGCTTGTGGGTCTCTGGCTATTTCATCAGGAAGAAACTTCAGGGCGACAAATCGGTGCAGTGTTACGTCCTCAGCCTTGTAAACCACACCCATTCCGCCCCCGCCGAGCTTCTCGATGATGCGAAAGTGGGAGATCGTGCGGCCGATCAGTGACGAAGAATCCACCATTGGGCGCACATGTTAGGTTGAGGCCAGAGCCAAGTCAACGAACACAGACTGCTTGCGCTCCAGTAGCGCTAAGCCGGACGATGCTGGCACGGGCGACTTCAAGATGAGTGACACGTAGCGGATTCGTTCGCGTCGAACTAGTGGGAACCGGAGGCGGGCGACGCCGCAGGTTTTTCCGGGTACAGCCGCTCGAATTCGGGCTCGCCGTGAAGAAGCAAAAGAGCCGGGTCGCGGCGCGCCCAGACGGCATCGTGAAAACCAGCTTCCCACGCCTTGCGCAAAGCATCGAGAGCTTCCGGCTTTCTTTTCATATCGCAATAAGCGCAAGCGGCGTTGTAAAGAATCGAGGCTTCGTTGGCGCGCAGGGTGGTGGCGAGGTTGAGTTCGCGCAAGGCGTCGTCCTCACGCCCCATACGCGCGTAATTGACGCCCAGCAGCACGCGCGCCCGCGGATCCTCGGGCACTTGCTTCAAATGGTTCTCGAGCGCGGCGATAAATCTCCGCGACATGTTCAGCCTGGCCTCGTCTTTGTGCATAGCGCCGCTCGAGTTCAGGATGGGCACGTAAACGTTGTAGTCTTCACCACTCGCTTCAATCGCTGCTTCGGCAACGTCGAGAACTTCCTGGTGGCGCCCCGAAGCGAAAAGCGAGCGGCAGAGCAAGTAGTACGCGCCCTCGCAGTCGCGTTTGCGTTCGATGGCCTTCTTGACCATGCGCACCGCTTCGTCATGCAGGTCGGCTGCATAGAGGACCCAAGCCTGGCTGACCTGCACTTCGGGCAAGTCCCAGCGCAGAGCGACGGCCTTGCCGGAAGCTTCGCGCGCGCGTTCCACCCACACCAGATCGCGGCTGAAATTGCAGTAGAACATGGCGCAGGCGTTGGCGCAGGCGGCGTAGGCGAGCGAGAAACTCGGGTCCATGGCCACCGCGTTTTCGAACATTTGAAGCGCGAACTCGAGATCCTGGCGCGTTTGCCGCCGCGCATATCGTTTGCCGCGCAGATAGAGGTCATAAGCTTGCAGGTTTTCCGTGGGCTTGACGGCCAGCGCCTCAAGTTCCTGCGGCGAAAGCGTCACGCGCAGCGCCTCGGCGATCTTGCGTGCGATTTCGTCCTGCACTTCGAAGACGTCCTTCATCTCGCGATCGAAGCGCTCGGACCAGACGGGAAAATCGGTGCGCGTGTCCACGAGCTGCGCATTGATGCGCAGCCGCGCGCCCGCGCGGCGCAACGTGCCGGTGAGGACATACGCCGCGCCGAGCTGCTGGCCGATCTGCGTGGGAGTGACCGGCTTGTCGCGGAAGGCCAGAACCGTAGGGCGGGAAAAAGTGTTCAGCCCGCGGATCTTGGAAAGCTCGGTGAGAATGTCCTCGGTGATGCCGTCGCGAAGGTATTCGTCTTCCTTCGAGCCGCTCTGATTTTCGAAATAGAGCACGGCAACCGATTTGTTTGCAGGCGCCGCGCCGGCCGTAGGCGCCTTCGGCGCGTCGGATATTCCAGCCGCCGGCTGACGGCTCGAATTCATATCGCGCTTCAGTCGCTTCAGATCGGCGCGAAGCTCCGCAGCCGTCTGACATCGCAGATCGGGGTCCTTCTCAAGCGCCTTTTCGATGATCTCTTCGAGCTTTGCAGGCAGGTCGGGGTTCAAGCGCACCAGCGGAATCGGCGTTTTGTTCAGTATGGACTCGAATATCACCGCGGTGCTCTCGCCGCGAAATGGCAGCGCACCCGTAGCCATCTCGTACAGCACCGTGCCAAACGAAAAAATGTCCGAGCGCGCATCGAGCTCCCGCGCGCGCGCCTGCTCCGGCGACATGTACGCAATCGTTCCCAGCGTGCTTCCCGGACTGGTCAGATGTTCGGGAGACAAATCTCCCGCGGTCTCCTCCGATGCCAGCATCGAAAGCGTGCTCGCAGGTGTCAGCGTCTTCGCCAGTCCGAAGTCCAGCACTTTGGCGTGCCCGCGCGTGGTGATGAAGATGTTGGCCGGTTTGATGTCGCGATGCACGATGCCCTTCGCGTGCGCGGCATCCAGCGCATCCGCAATTTCAATTCCCAGCTCCAGCACTTCCTCGAGCGGCAGCGGCTTTCCGCTAATGCGGTGCTTCAGCGTCTGCCCTTCGAGATACTCCATGGCGATGAACCATTCGCCATCGCGCTCATCGATTTCGTAAATGGTGCAGATATTCGCGTGATTCAACGCCGAGGCCGCCTGCGCCTCGCGCTCAAATCGCGCCAGCGCCTGCGCATCGCGCGCCACATCCGGAGGAAGAAATTTCAGCGCCACGAAGCGGTGCAGCTTCGTGTCTTCGGCCTTGTACACCACGCCCATTCCGCCCCCGCCAAGCCTGTCGACGATGCGGTAATGGGAGATCGTGCGGCCGAGCAAAGAGGAGGATTCCGCCATCGGAAGCACATCTTAGGTTGAGGGCCGGAGCCAAGTCAACGAGTGTGGATTGCTGCGTGCCGGCTTCGAGGCCAACGATGGCGGCGCGCTAACTACGGATTGTCCTTGTGCAGCAATTTGCGGCGAATGTCCGGCCAGAATTCCTTGAGTTCGTTGGCCAGGCCATCGAAGAGAATCAGAAACCCAAACGTGGATGCGTTGCGCGAGGCGGTGCGGTCCTGCGCGGGGTGGTAGATATTCGAGAGCGCCGCGGCCGCCGCATTGCCGACGGATTCGGAATAGTTGAATCCCAAGGAGCCTGAGTCCTTGCGCGTGACGAAGAGCCGATTCATCGCATAGAAAGCGCGATGGCCGAAGCCACCTTTTCCTACCTGGAAGTAGCGCGGATCTTCGCGGAGCAAGCTGGGAAAGACGGCCACGGTCATATAGGTGCCGATGGAGTTGTCGGCAAATGACGCGCCGTAACGTTTCCCATAGGCCTCCCAGCCTTGTCCCCAGGAACTCGGATCATTCTTAGCCTGACTGATGGCTGCGAGCGCGCCGTTGAATGGAGAGGCGGCCCAATCAAAGACGCTGGCTGTGGCGATTCTGAATTTCTGGCCTGAGCTGAGCGGCGGAAGGTTCTCGGAAGTTTCCACCGTGCCGTAATTGGGCAAGACTTCAAATAGGCGGTCGTTTACGGTGCCTGTTTCCTGTTCCAGCTTGCTCTTGCCAACCGCTTCGTCTGGCTTCTTCCCCGCTTGATCGGGTTTCTGGTCCTGCGTCCCGTTTGTCTGGGGAGCCGGCGAACTGGGAGCTGGCGGCGGGGCCGGTTGCTGGGCTCTCGCTGAAGAAACCAGGATCGCAACCGCAATGAAGATTGGAAGAACAGAATGACGAAAGACCTGGCTTGTTCGCATCATTGTATTCAACAATGATGTCATAGGAGTTCCAGAATCCAGCGGGATTTAGCGTGTTGAGGTTCCTTGAAACGGCGATCTTTCGAGCGCCAGCCCTCCCGAAAACTATCTCGTAAGTCGTTCATTTTCTGTTTGATGCGGCAAGGTGGCGTATGGCTTGTACAGTGCCCGGAGGCAATTCACGCCGACGGTCAATGCGCTTAGCGAAAAAGTGAGATCATCGCTCCTGCGTGATAACCTGGTTCTGAAAAGTCGGGGCCCGGCGTCAAAGCGCATAACACTGTCTTAGCCGGTTGGGGAGATCACTGGGCCGTTACAGATGCTACTAAGCGGAAACGGTAGGCTGGAATCTGAAACTATGATACTGAACAACGAGCGAGCCGTGGTCCTCAAGGAGTGGCGCTAAACCATGCCCCGAAGCACAATTGACTTTGACGCCGTGCGGAAGATTGGACTCACGTTACCCGGTGTGGAAGAGAGCACCGCTTACGGGCAACCTGCGCTGAAGGTCAATGGAAAACTTCTGGCGTGTCTGCCCGCGCATCGCTCGGCCGAGCCCGGTTCGCTTGCGGTGCGCGTGGATTTCGCCGACCGTGCGGAGCTGCTCGCTGAGGCGCCGGACGTTTATTACCTGACGGACCACTACGTCGACTACAACGCCGTGCTGGTTCGCCTCGCGCGCGTGACTCCCGCGGTGTTGCGGGACGTGCTCGGCATGGCCCACAAGTTTGTGACTCGCAAAGCGGCACCGCGACCACCGACTCGCCGGCCCAATCGGCCGCGAAGGAGAGAGAAATGACGATCGTGTGCGTCATTCGCTACCAGATCGATCCATTCCAGCGGGATGTCTTCAAGAAGTACGCCGAGAATTGGGGCCGCATCATTCCGCGATGCGGCGGACATCTGGTCGGATATTTTCTGCCGTATGAAGGAACGAACGATGTTGCGTGGGGGCTGATCGCATTCGACAGCCTGGCTGCGTACGAGGCATACAAATCGCGCTTGAAGACCGATCCGGAAGCGCGCGAGAATTTCACCATGGCGCAAACAAAACGCATCATTCTTCGCGAAGAAAGAAACTTCGTCGAAGTCGTCGACGGAACTTTCGGGATTCCCGCCGCGTTGCCCTCAACACCGTGAGGCTACAAGCTGAGCTAAATTGAGTTATATTGCGCTTCGAAAGCAAATTGTTCCCTGACGGGAGAAATCACTCGATGCGCAACTTTATTCGCGGATTTATGTTCGCAGCTCTGCTCGTTGCTATGAGCATGTGTCTCTCGTTCGCGGTTGCCGTGCAAGAAGTTCCGCAGCCGCTCCAGCCGCCCGCGAACGAGCAGCTTCTTCTCCAGGTCCATGCGAAGGGCGACCAGGTTTACACCTGCAAGAGCGACGCCACGCAATTCACTTGGAGGCTGAAGGCTCCCGACGCGCAGCTCTTTGACAAGAATGGCAAAGCATTCGGTAAACACTTCGCGGGGCCTTCCTGGGAAGCGAGCGACGGCAGCCGCGTCACCGGCAAGGCCGTCGCCAATTCGCCTTCGCCCGACGCCGATTCCATTCCCTGGCTTCTCGTCACCGTAGTCAGCCACGAAGGCAATGGCGTGCTTGCGCACGTGACCTCTATCCAGCGCCTCAACACCAAAGGGGGCAAAGCGCCAGCATCCGGCTGCGATGCATCGCACACCGGCACGGAACTGCGCGTGCCATACTCCGCCGACTACCGTTTCTATGCCCCGAAATAATCTGCGCGCTTCGTCTAGTCACAAGATGCCGGAAGGGACTCCGACGCCACCAACTGCTAGAATATCGCCTCTATGGCTAAGATCACTTTTCTCGGGGCTGCCGGAACTGTTACTGGATCGAAATATCTCGTAGAAGCCGGCGGCAAAAAATTGCTGGTGGATTGCGGACTCTTTCAAGGGCCCCGCGAACTCACCGATCGTAATTGGCAGACGCTGCCGATCGATCCGGCGACGATCGATTGGGCGGTGCTCACGCACGCGCACATCGATCACACCGGCTATATTCCGCGGCTGGTGAAGAGCGGATATCGCGGGCCTTTTTACTGCAATCCGGCGACGCACGAGCTGTGCAACATTCTTCTGCTGGATTCGGCGCACCTGCAAGAAGAAGAAGCCCAGTTCGTCGAGAAGAAAGGCTACTCGAGCCACAAGCCGGCTCTGCCGCTTTACACCGTCGCGGAAGCGCAAACGGCGCTGGCGCAATTCCGCGAGATCCCGCGCGCCGATTCTTTCACCATCAGCCCGCAATTTTCCGTGCGGCCGCACGATGCCGGGCACATCCTCGGCTCGAGTTGGCTCGAACTGACGATCACCGAGAACGGCAAGCAGATTCTCGTGGTCTTCTCCGGCGACGTCGGACGCTACGACCAGGTGATCTTGAAAGATCCCGAACCGCCCAGCCGCGCCGATTATTTGCTCTGCGAATCGACGTACGGCGATCGCGATCACCCGCCGGGTTCGCCCGAGGATGCGCTCGCCGACGTAATCAATCGCGTGGCGAAACGCGGCGGAGTGGTCGTCGTGCCGTCGTTCGCCGTCGGTCGCACGCAAACGCTGATGTATTTCCTCAAAGAGCTGCAGGACCAGCAAAAGATTCCGAATTTGCCGGTGTACGTAGACAGCCCGATGGCCATCAGCGTCACGAGTCTCTACGAAAGCCACAGAGAAGATCACGATCTGGACTTCACTCGCGAAGAAGCCGCGCAACAGGATCCGCTGAATGTCGCGAACGTGCACATGACGCGCGCGGTCGAGGATTCGAAGAAGATCAACGATGTGGTTACGCCGTGCATCATTCTTTCGGCCAGCGGCATGGCCACTGGCGGCCGCATCCTTCATCATCTTGCGAAGCGCTTGCCGGATTCGCGCAGCGCGGTCCTGCTCGTCGGATACCAGGCCGAAGCAACGCTCGGGCGGCAGCTTCAGGACGGCGCGAAACTGGTGAAAATTTTTGGCGAGATGGTGCCGGTGCGCGCGGAGGTGGTGGATTTGCCGCAGCTTTCGGCGCATGCGGGGCGCAGTGAATTATTGCGATGGCTTTCGGGAATTACAGCTGCGCCGAAGATGACTTTCTTGGTGCATGGCGAGCCGGTCGCGCTGCAATCATTTCGCGGCGCGATTGATGCACAGTATCACTGGCCGATTACGATTCCGGTTTATGGCCAGGCGTTTGAATTTGATCTGTGAGAAAGAAGAGCTCGCCGATAGTGGCGCGACGTTGCGCCGCGCTGGATTTTGAGATGTGGCGCGCAGATGGGTCGTAAGGTGCCGGCAGGGACGCCGGCGCTACTTTTTACGAATTCGTTGCGACCGTCTGCCGGGACATGGCGGGGACTTCTTCGGCGCGCAGGCCGATTACGAACATCGGATGCGGCGCCACGCGTCCCCAACGCACCAATTCCCAGGCGGCGCGGATGAAATTCACGTTGGGGACGATTGTTAAATCGAGGACCTGGCGCGTTTCGCCTTTGTAGAAGCGCTGCGGAATTTTCAGGATGGGCTTTGCGCCGAAATTCTCTCCATCAGTTGATCCCCAGATGGCAACGTCCAGCGATTCCTGCTCGATCTGATCGAAGATATCCAGCGTCACCAGAAACGTGCGCGTCGCGCTCGAGCGGATGTCCACGGCGACGGCGTTGCCGTTTTCGGCTACGCGGGTGTGCGATGGAATCAATTCAATCGTCGTGGCCATCGTTTCCTCTTAAAATCCGCGGGCGAATTCTAGCACGTTTGTTGGGTCGACGGATGCGCCGGGCTTGTCATTGAGATGTGGCTTACTGTTGCGTCGAAAGATGCCGGCCTGAAAGGCCGGCGCTACATGAGCTTTGCCAGGCGTTCTTCTGCGGCGTTTAGCGTTTTTTCGGTCTTGCAGAAGGTGAAGCGCAATTGCTGCTTGCCGTCGGTTGGGTGGTTGTAAAAGCTCGAGCCGGGAACTGCGGCTATGCCGATTTCTTTCACTAGATGCTTCGCGAAGGCTACGTCATCCGAAAATCCAAAAGCAGAGATGTCCGTCATGATGTAGTACGCGCCGCGGGGGCGGAAGCAGCGGAAGCCTGCGGTCTCCAAAATTCCCAACAGCCGGTCACGCCGAACGAGATAATCGGCCGCTAACTTCGTGTAGTAGGAATCGGGAAAACGCAACGCCACTGCGCCGGCTTCTTGCAGCGGGGCCGCGGCGCCTACCGTCAGAAAATCATGCACTTTGCGAATCGCGCCGGTGACTTCGGCGGGAGCTATGGCCCAGCCGACTCGCCAGCCCGTGACGCTGTAAGTTTTCGAGAGAGCGTTGATTGTAATCGTGCGATCGTGCAAGCCCTCGATCGTCGCGGGCGAGATGTGCTGCGCGCCATCGTAGAGCATGTGCTCGTAGATTTCGTCGGTGATGAGATAAGCATTCCAGCGCACGCAGAGATCGCGAATCGCTTCGATTTCAGCGCGCGTGAAGACTTTCCCGGTAGGATTGTTCGGCGTATTGAGAATAATGGCCTTCGTCGCAGGCCCGAACGCGCCGGCCAATTCTTCAGGATCGAAACTCCACTCGGGCGGCCGCAGCTTCACGAAGCGCGGCGTCGCGCCGGAAAGAATCGCGTCCGGCCCATAATTTTCATAGAACGGCTCGAAGACCACCACTTCATCGCCGGGATTGATGATAGCCATCATGGTGGCCATCATGGCTTCAGTTGAGCCGCAGCAAACGGTGATTTCGCGCTCGGGATCGATCTCAATTCCCTGCACGCGCGAAAATTTCTCGGCGATGGCGTCGCGGAATTTTTTCCCGCCCCAGGTAATGGCGTACTGATTGATGTCCACGGATATGGCCTGGCGCGCCGCCTCTTTGATTTCCTCCGGCGCCGCGAAATCGGGAAAGCCCTGCGATAGATTGACGGCGCCGTGCTTCATGGCCAGACGCGTCATCTCGCGAATCACGGATTCGGTGAATTGCGCGACTTTATGAGAAAGGCGCGCGCCGCCTTCGGCGCGGCCCGGCATCGGCGCGCTCACCGGCGATACCCCGGGGCGGGCTGGGGCGCATGCTTCGTTGCAGGCTTTGTCGCGGGCTTCGTTGCCGCCGGCGGCGCGGCGCTGGAATACAAGCGCCTGTAAATCGCCGCATTCCTCAAAACGATCTGACAGTACTCGCGCGTTTCGGTGAACGGGATGGTGTCCACGAATTCCGCGGCCTCCGCGAAATTTTGTCCGGCCTTCCAGCTTCCCACGCGATCTTCTCCTGCATTGTAAGCGGCCAGGGCGGCTTCCACGCTTCCCCAGGTTTTGATGAGGCCCGCCAGATAAACGCTTCCGAGGCGGAGATTGTACTCCGGGTCCGTCAGCCGCGCTCTCGAATAACCCATGCGCATCTGTCGCGCCAGCAGCCGCGCGGTTTTCGGCAAAACTTGCATCAGGCCGTATGCATTAGCGTGCGAAATGGCATTCGCCTCCCACGCCGATTCCTGACGGATGAGCCCCGCGACCAGCATGGGATCGACTTTGGCGTGCTCCGCGGCGGCTCGCAATGGCTTCTCATAGGGCAGCGGAAAGGCCGCCACCCAGACGTCGCGCGGCACGTCTTCGAAGCGCCGCGCTTCGAGGCCCGGATAAATTAGCCGCGCCGTGGTGATCGAAGGAGCGTAATGACCGGCTTTCGCCGCGGCCTGTGCCGATTCAAGCAGCAGGCGCGGCTCGCCCGTGGCGATGTAAGCAGCCCGCAATTCGAGTTCCGCCGATGAATCGAAGGCGATCGTGCGCAGCAAATCGGCGCGCGCATGGCGATTCGCGGCCGCGGCAGGAATCGTCTCGCCCACGGACATCGCGGGCGGCGGCGGCAAGATTCGACTCAGCGCATCCACCGATGTCACCGGCCCTCCACCGAGCGTCTGCAAGTGGGACACCGCTAAGCCGCCGAAGTAAGTTTGCGGAAAACGGTCGTACAACTTTCCGAAATACGCGCGCGCGAGCGCGGTATCGCTCGAATTTTCCGCCTCGCGGCCAAGCCAGTAGAGATTGTCGGTAATGAAAGCCGAGTTCGGAAAGCGCTCGAGCTGCTTCTGGAGAAGGACCGCAGCTTCCGGCTTGCGCTCGAGGTAAGCGGTCCAGGCCACGCGCCAGTTCGCGGTTCCGGCATCGATGCTGCCGGCGAAACCGTCGGCCACGCGGAAATAGTAGGAAGCGGCGCGGTCGCGATCGAGCTGCACCCAGTAATAATTTCCCGCGGCGAAGAGCGCTTGCTCGGCCCAGCGGCTCAAGGGCGCGCGCGCCAGGACGGCATCGACCGCGGCGAGCATGGGCGCTTCGGTCAGCGCGTTGCGATGCGCCTGCGTGAGCGAGTACAGGCGCTCGGCGTCTGTCTCGGGATCGGTGAGCGTCAGCTCGGTGAGCGCTGTGAGCGGCGCGCCGAGCGCTACGCGGCATTGCGCGATGCGCAGCTCGGCATGTTCGCGGTCCGCACCCGTAACCTGCGGAAGCACGTCAATAAAGGCCTCGCGCGCTTGATACCACTCTTTCGTGGAATAGAGAGCTTCGCCGCGCGAGATGCGTACATCGAGAGGCACAACGGGAAAATCGGCGCCGAGCTTCCCGCGCAGCAAATCGGCCTTCGAGCCGGCTTCGTGCGCGGAAGTGCTCGTCGGATAGCGGTAGGCCACGGCCAGATAATCGCGCGCTGCTTCCTGAAGTTGCCCGGCCGCTTCGCGGGCTTGCGCGCGGACGAAGAGCAGATCGGGCTTCGTATCGGTTGGCGGATACGCGGCGAGGGCGTCCAGAATTTCCTGCGGCTGCGCCGCGGCCAGCGCGGCTTCACCAAGAGTTTGCAGGGCCAGATCGGTCATCACTGAATCCGGGAAATCGTGGCGCAGGCGTTTCAGTCCGGCGATGGCTTGCGGATCATGCTTGAGAGCGCGATCGGTCTCGGCGCGCCAGTAAAGGATGTAGTCCTCGAGAAGCGGATCGCCTTCGGCTTTATCGAGCCACGCGCGCGCCTTGGCGTAGTTCCCTTTCGAGTAATCGTAGTAGCCAAGAGCCAGCGCAGCGCGCTGGCCAATTTCGCTTGGCTTCTTGCCGGCTGCGAGACCGCTGAGGCCGGCGTAAGCCGAGGCGGGATTTCGCTCGCGTAACGCCCGCGCCCAGATTTCCAGCTGATCGGCCGAGGCGGACTTCTTCACCGGCTCGCCCGTCGCGGCAGCGGCAGGAATGCGAAGCAGCGTCATCGCCGCGGCCAAAAACACGGCCGCGCCGATCCCCCCAATTCGAGCTTTCATCGTATGCGAGCTACTATCGCCGGACCGGCGAAGGATACGGGTATGCACCGAGGGCTTCGGGGTCGCCGTCCGCCAGAATCGCCACCAGCCAATCGTAAAAATAATCCACCGGTTGATCCTGGAGGGCTTTGAAGCGGCGATCGTATTCCTTGCGCGCCTTGTCCAAATCGTCCTTGAGGCGGATGCAAATGTCTCTGTTTTCGCGTGCCGCGCGCACGTCTTTCGGCCGGAGCATCTTGATATCCTGCATCGCTACTTTCGCGACGCGCTTGGCGCGCCGGTGCATTTCTTGCACTTCGGGCGCGAGCGTGGTCACGTCAAAAGCCGGCGGCGCTTGAGATTCAGCAGCGGCTGGCGCTTCTTCCACTGCCGCGGGCGCTGCCGCAGCCGGTTCAGCGGCGGGAGGTTCGACCGCTGGAGTTCCGGCTTCAACCGGAGCGCCTTCCGCAATTTCGTCCTCGATGGCCGCTTCTTCGGCCTCGAGTTCTTCCTCTTCGATTTCTTCGCGCTGCGGTTTCGCGGCGGGAGCGACGCCGGCTGCGGCTGCTGCAAGCATGTCCGCGGCAGCTTGCGCGCCTCCCGAGCTGCGATCGGCCGGACGGAGAGCCAGCGTGACAAAATTGGTGAGCACGCCGAGGCCCGCGGAGAGCGATGCGGCTGCCGCTTGCGCGCGAAGCATCGCCGGAATGGCATTCGCGGCGCGGCTTGAAGCGCACGCGGCGGTCAGATCGCCATAAGCATGCTGCAATTCCTCGACGGCGCGCTGCAGCGGCGCGAGATTGTCGCGCAGGGCGCGAGCAACCGCTTCTTCGAGCGGATTCTCAGCCACGGGCGGCGCTGCGGGCTGCTTGTGAGCCTTGGTCATAGAAGAAATTGTGCTCTTCGATTATGGAAACCGTGCCGGAGAGTGTCAACTGAGTTTACGTCCCACGGTTCCTGGGAATGACGGCGGCGCCGCAGAGATGACAGGATGACGGATGCCGCACTTTAGCCGCCACGCCTTCTGCGTAGTTCCGCGGGTAGTAGGATGGTGTTCACCGCTAACCGCTGCTACTTTATGCTGGGAATTTGCAAATGAACCGAGCAACCATGCAACGATAAAATGACCACGGCAGACAGTTCGATTCCCAGATTTATGGTCGATACACCGCAACGGGCATAAATCGCCGTAACTTATTGAAAATAAAGGATGGACGTCTTTTCAGGCCGTGACAAAATCGTACCCCTTTCTAGGCCTTTCCAAACGTTGGAAAAGGGGTCTGGACGTAGCTCAAGAATCCAAAAGATCGCCCGAGGACAAACTCACCGCCACAAGCCGTCCTTATTTAGGTTTTCTCGCCAGGACTTGGTATTGGGCGCCCAGAGGAAACTTCACCAGCAATTTTTCGAGCGGGCGCAGGGCTTTCAGAAAACGCGGGAAGACGAAGGCGAAATCGGTGCGCAGAATTTCGAAGCCGGCGGACTTCAAGAGTTGGCGCGCTTGCCGCGGCACGAGCGTAATGGCGTCCTTATCGAACACGCAGTGGGACATCACGTAGCGCGTGCCCGGATTCCACGCGAAATTCTCCCAGAGCGCGAAGAGCCCGCCGGGACGCAGCGAGTCATGGACATATCTCGCAGCGCCGATTCGTTGCTCGATCGGAATGTGATGAAAGACTCCGTTGCAATAGGCGAGGTCGAGCGTCGCGTCGGGCGAGTATTCGTTCATCAGGTAGAAGCGGCAGCGATCGGAAGCGAAACTTGCGCGGGCTAATTCGATGGAGCGCGGCGAGACATCCACGCCGATCGTTTGCGTGAGCCCGAATTCTTCGCAAAGCAGCGGCGAGGTCGAACCGACGCCGCAGCCGTAATCCAGGCCGCGCGTGGCTGTGAAACCGAGAGCACGGACGCAGCGGCCGAACCAGGCGACGCGGCCTCGCGCGTAATACATGCGGTCTTCGCCCGAGAGCTCGAGCGCCGCTGCCAGGCTGGCGTCGTAGTCGTCGGCGTATTGGTCGAATGCGGCTCGATCGTTCATCGACGGAGGATTGGTGCAGCTGGATCGCCGACTGATTTCATTCGTCGCGCTTCAATTCGTAATCGCCTATATAAGTGTCACGGCTGATTCCCAACATGCTCAGGAAAAACGACGAGAATATCAGCTGCACTCCCAGAAAAAACCACAGAGACCAGAAAAGCACCCAGCGCACCTGGTTCAACGGACCGAAATCGCTGCGCGCCCATTCCACGAACACCCAGGCGTCTCCGGCGAAACCAACCAGCGCCAAAACGGCTCCGAGCAGAAGACCGTGCTCGAGCTTGACGCGGCTCAGCATTCGCTTCAGCGAAATGGGATTGCGATCGAAGCGCTCGGCATAGCTGAAAACTTTGGCGAAAAATCCGATGCAAATGATCTGCGCGCCGAGCAGCGTGAAGATCAGCCCGAAGATCATCGTATGAATGTCCAGGATGACGCGCGAGGTCAGATGACGCTGCCCGGGCAACAGCCAGAACACGATGGCGAGACCCAACACCATCAAAATGCTTCCGGGCAACAGGAACAGCCAATTCGGCGAGAAAAGCAGCATGAAGCGCAGATTTCTCCAGCCGTCGCTGATGGTTTTCAAATGCGGCCGCCGCCCGCGCTTATCGGGCCAGAGCACGATGGGAATTTCCGTCATGCGCGCGCCGGCCTTGGCCGCCTTGATCACGAATTCCGGGCCCCATTCCATGCCGCTGGTGCGCACGTCGATGCGATCGTGAATCTCGCGCGTGAATCCGCGCAGGCCGCAGAGGCAATCGCCGATGCCGGTCTTGAAGAACAAATTCATCACCGCCGTCAGCCCAGGATTGCCGATGTATTTGTGGCTCCAAGGCATCGCGCCCGGCTCAATGCCGCCGCGAAAGCGGTTTCCCATCACCACGTCGTAGCCTTCGCGCCATTTGGCCACGAATTGCGGGACGGCGGAGAAATCGTAGCTATCGTCACCGTCGCCCATGATGATGAATCGGCCGCGCGCCGCGGCGATGCCTGCGCGCAAGGCGTTGCCGTAGCCGCGCGCGCTCACGCGAATCACGCGCGCGCCGCATTGCTCGGCGACTTCGAGCGAGCCATCGGTCGAGCCGTTGTCGGCGACGACGACCTCGCCGCGAATGCCCGAAGTCTCGAACGATTTGCGTGCCTTCTCGATGCAAAAACCCAGAGAATTAGCTTCATTCAAGCAAGGAATCACCACGGACACTTCGATAGCTTCAGCCGGATTGGCGTCCGGTCGCGGCGTCGCGCGTGTTGCGGTTCGTCGTTCGAGGTCCATCGTCATTGGGCCTGCTACCGCGGATCATCCTAGCACGCCTCTCGCGTTAGATAAGGATGCGCGGTGCGCCGTCCAAATGGCGATCGAGCGGAAATTCGGCAAAGAGGCTGTGCTATTCTCCGCTGACCAATTATGCCGGAATGGGCTTCCGTCTCTAACTTAGAACTCGATTTCGCTCTTGCCGGGCTCGTGATCGTTGCGCTCTTGGTGCCTCGGCTCGGCGAAGCGTTCTTCGCGCGCATCGAGCATGTGAGCGCAAGTTTCGCGAGTCGCCAATCGCTGGTGGTCGCAGTCGCCGCTTTGGCCGCGATCTTGCTGCGTCTGAGCTTGGCTCCGTTCGGCCCGCTCATTCCTGTGCCGCACGTGCACGACGAGATGAGTTATCTGCTCGCTGCGGACACTTTCGCTCACGGGCGATTAACAAATCCGCCGCATCCGATGTCGATCTTCTTCGACACGATTCACGTCAATCAGCACCCGACTTACATGTCGAAGTATCCGCCGGCGCAAGGCGCGTTCCTCGCGCTCGGCCAAATTCTGGGGCAGCCGTGGATCGGCGTGCTTCTGAGCGTCGCGGCCATGTGCGCGGCGATCCTATGGATGCTGCAGGGATGGATGCCGCCGCGCTGGGCGCTTCTAGGCGGAATTGTGGTGATCGCCTGCTTCGCCTGCGGCAATTATTGGGTGGATAGCTACTGGGGCGGCGCGGTTGCGGCCATCGGCGGCGCGCTCGCGCTCGGCGCGCTGCCTCGAATCATTCACCACCAGCGTCCACGCGATGCAGTGCTTCTCGGCCTTGGAGCGGCGGTTCTCGCGAATAGCCGGCCTTTCGAGGGGTTGTTCTTCTTTCTGCCGATTGGCATCGCGCTGCTGGTTTGGCTATTCGGACGGCGCGCGCCGTCGCTGCGAATCACTTTGCGTCGTGTCGCTGCGCCGCTCGGCGCAGTTTTGATCCTCACCGCGCTCTTCATCGGCTATTACAATTGGCGCGGCACAGGCAATCCCCTTCTCTTTCCCTACATCCTCAATAACAAGACGTATTCGACCACTCCGAATTTCGTCTGGCAGGATTTGCGCCCTTCGCTCGACTACGCCAATACGCAATTCGACGACTACTACAACGTCTGGATGCACGACATCTATTCGCAAACGCGATTCGACGGCTTGTGGAGGGGTCTGGAGCATGAGTGGCAGGCCAAGGTGCAAGCATTTCAAAAGTATTTCCTCCTGTCCGGTTTTCTGCTTCCGATCGTGTTCACTCTTCCCTGGCTGCTGCGCGATCGCAGGTTCAGGCAATTGTTCTGGCCCTTCGCCGCATGCTTTGCGGCGCTGACGACCGTAGTGTGGTTTGAGCCGCATTATGCCGCGCCGCTGCTCGCGGCTCTGGTAGCGATCCTCGTGCAATCGCTTCGCCATCTGCGCCGCTGGGAGTGTCGCGGCCGCCCGATTGGGATTGGGCTGTCGCGCGCCATCGTCCTTTTCGTTCTGGCGACGCTTCCCTTCCGCGTTTCAGCCTCATTCCGCGAGATGGGCGAAGATCCGAGCATTGAGCAAATGAAGTACCGCGTGCAATTCTTGCGACAACTCGAAGCGCTGCCGGGCCAGCATCTCGTGCTGGTGCGCTACACCGATGATCACGACGTGGGGCAAGAATGGGTCTACAATCGCGCCGACATCGACCGCGCAAAGGTGATCTGGGCGCGCGTGATTGCCGGCGTGGATAGCCGGCCGCTCCTCGATTATTATCGCGGCCGCAAATTGTGGGAGGTTAACCCCGACAGTGATCCGCCCACGCTGCAGCTTCTTTCGGCGGCGACTCACTGATTATCTAAGAGGGCTGTGGTCGAGGATTGGTGAATTGAAATTTTGACGCGACGATCTATCCGGTTTGGGTTCATAATGCGCGCCGGGGTTGGGCGTGCTAGGCGCGACTATCTCTGCTTAACAGGGGGCTGCATGAAGACTCGGCAATTCGTACTGGTGGCTGCAGGTCTAGCTTTGCTCTGTTTCGCGATTGGCTGCTCGAGTTCGGGATCTTCGTCTTCGAATCAAAATCCACCACCGCCTCCGCCGCAGGTCACGATTTCAATTTCACCGGACAAGGCTGCCATCGCGACCGGCGGTGCCGCAATGTTGCAGGTCACGCTCACCAACGACACGGCGGTCACCTGGACGGTCAATGGAGTGGCCAACGGCGATTCCGCGGTCGGCGAGATTACAACGCAGGGCCTGATGGGTACTTACACTGCGCCTCCGGGACCTGTCGGTCTGGTGGCGACAGTCACAGCAACGAGCGTCGCGGATACGACTAAATCCGCCTCGGCGACCGTTTACGCGGTGCCCCCGGGCACCGTGACTACAACCGCCAATACGCTCGTCGCCGACTACAGTATTACGCCGCCGAGCGATGCCCAGGTTTCCATTCAATTCGGTACGGACACAACCTACGGCCGCGCGACCTCGATGCAGCAGACGCCGCAAGGCGGAGGCGCGGTCAGCACGTTGGTCGCAGGCATGCTCGCGACGACTCTCTATCACATGCAGGCTATCGTAAATTTCCCGGATGGCACGCAATACCTGGACGCCGACCAAACCTTTACCTCCGGCGCAATCCCGGCCGCGTTCATCCCCGCGAGCGTCTCCGCGACGACGACTCCGGGAATGACTCCTCAATCGGGGATCGAAATGCTTGACCTGATTCCGGGAGGCGCTGAGGCGATGAACTTAGACGGCAATATCATCTGGTATTACTCTGGCAGCAACATCGTGGGTGGCACGATCCTTCAACCTATTCGCATGCTGCGCAACGGCCACTATGCGCTTGTCCTTGCCCCGAACTCAGCGGTACCACTCACGGGGCCGCCGGTAACGCCGACCACGACCGATGAAATTCGCGAAGTCGATCTCGCGGGTACTACGATTCGCAGCCTCAACGTCACCGATCTGAATACCCGGCTGGCCAACGCGGGGTTCACGCTCAATGCCCAGGTGATTCATCACGACATCATCGAGCTTCCCAACGGACACTGGATATTTTTCGTCAACACGACGCAGGATTTTGTGAATCTGACTGGTCTTCCGGGCACCACCACGGTCCTCGGCGATGCCATCGTCGATGTCGATCAGAACTTGAATCCCGTTTGGGTTTGGAACTCCTTCGATCATCTCGATATCAATCGGCATCCGTACATGTTTCCAGATTGGACGCACGCGAACGCGATACTTTATACCAGCGACGGCGATTTGCTGGTCTCTGTCCGTCACCAGAACTGGATCATCAAAATCGACTACAAGAACGGACAAGGCACCGGAGACGTTCTGTGGCGGCTTGGACAAGGAGGCGACTTCACGCTTTTGGGAGGAACCGATCCGACCGATTGGACCTACGCGCAGCACGGCCCTACCTTCTTTGGACGGTCGTCAGCCGGTGCGTTTGACCTCGGTGTAATGGACAACGGCGACGACCGCGCTTTTCCGTCGAACGAGACGTGCCAGGGGGCCGGATTTACGACGTGCCCATTCAGCACGGTTCCGATCTACCACATAGACGAACACGCGATGACCGCCACACTGGTCTTCCACGATGTCACGCTGCCGTACTCCTTTTTCGGCGGCGATGTCGCTTCGCTGGCCAACGGCAATGTCGAGTTCGATCTCTGCGCGGATCCAACTGCAGCGAGTCAGCCCGGCTCGTCCGTGACGGAGGTGACCCGTGACTCCAGTCCGCAGGTGGTGTGGAAGATGAGCCTCGCGGGAGACTACGGCTATCGAATGTTCCGGCAACCTAGCCTTTATCCGGGAGTGCAGTGGTAGTCCGCTCTGCCGGGATGTGAACACGAGCGCTGAGGACGTTGCAATTTTCTAGTATTGGCGGGAGGCGCGCTTCATTCACGAGCGCGATTTCGTGCACGCGCTCCAGCCGGCCACCACCAGAAAGTCTTCACGTGAATCTGGACGAAGACTTGAATTGACCTGTGCCGCATCACGAGCGTAGCAGCAGCCCGACTCGCTCGAGCAGTTTCGGAGAATCGATCGACTTTCCTGGACGACTTTTTCGGCAAATCGAGTTAATAATTCTCGGCGCAATGTGGTTCGCCTCGGCAGCATATTCTGGTCGTAGGGAGCGTTGGAATGAAGAAGACGATCGTCCCGGTGTTGGCCTGCCTGGCTATGTTGGGTTTTGCCGGCGGTTGCGGATCTTCCGGCACTCAATCTACGACTCCAACTCCGCCGCCACCGCCGCAGGTTAGCATTTCAATCTCGCCGCAGAAAGTGGCTGTGGGAACGGGACAATCGACGCCTTTGCAAGTAAATCTCACCAACGACACCGCGGTCACTTGGACGGTCAACGGAGTCGCTAATGGCGATGACACCGTCGGCACGATTACAACGCAGGATCTGCAGGGAACCTACGACGCGCCGGCGGGGCCGGCCGGCCTGGTTGCGACAATCGTCGCGACCAGCGTTGCCGACACCACGAAATCCGCCTCTGCCACTATCTACGTGGTGCCTCCGGCTACAGTCACGGCCACCGGCAACGTGCTGGTCGCCAATTTCAGCATCACGCCGCCGAGCGACGCAAACTTCTTCGTGCAATTCGGAACGGACACGACCTACGGCCGAGCGACCTCGGCGCAGCAGACGCCACAGGGTGGAGGCGCCGTCAGTACCTTCGTCGCCGGGATGCGCGCGACCACGCTCTATCACATGCAAGGCATCGTACAGTTCGCCGATGGCACACAATTCTTGGATGCCGACCAGACCTTTACAACCGGTGCGATTCCCGCAAACCTGATATCGCATCTCACGGCTACCACGACACCGGGTATGACGCCTCAGCCCGGGATTGAAATACTCGATTTGCTCGGCTCAGGAGGTAACGCACTGGCCACCGATCTCGACGGCAGCATCATCTGGTATTACCAATTCTCGGCAAATCCAGGCACCCTCGTTCAACCAATTCGCATGCTTCAGAATGGGCATTTTCTTGTGACCCTCTCTCAGAATTCGGCGGCGCAACCCATGCCCGGCGCCACGAACGAAATCCGCGAAATCGACTTGGCAGGGAATACAATTAAATCTCTCCTGATCACCGATCTGAACACGCGGCTTGCGAACGCGAATTTCAACCTCACGGCTATCGTGCCGCATCACGACGTCATCGAACTCCCGAACGGTCATTGGATCTTTCTCGTCAGCCTCACGAAAGATTTCACCGACCTTCCAGGATTTCCCGGAACAACGACAGTTCTGGGCGACGCGATCGTGGACGTGGACGCGAATCTGAATCCGGTTTGGGTCTGGAACACCTTCGATCATCTGGACGTTAATCGCCACCCGCTTTCATTTCCGGACTGGACGCATTCGAATGCCCTGCTCTACACCGGCGATGGGAATTTGCTGCTGTCCATGCGCCACCAGAATTGGATCATCAAGATCGACTACGCGAACGGAACCGGCAGTGGAGATATTCTCTGGCACCTCGGCCAGGGCGGCGACTTCACACTTCTCGGGGGCACCGATCCAACCGACTGGACGTACGCTCAGCACGGGCCCGCATACTTTGGCCGGAGCACGTCGGCGATTTTCGATCTTGGCGTGATGGATAACGGGAACGACCGGGCCTACCCAAACAATGAGAGCTGCATGGCCGCCGGATTCACTGCCTGCCCGCACACGGCCATTCCCATCTATCACATCAATGAGCACGCCATGACGGCCACTCTCGTTTATGATGATGTTCTATTGCAGTTCTCAAACTTCGGCGGCAATGTGACCGCCCTAGCTAATGGCAATGTGGAATTCGATCTCTGCGCGGATACGACCGCACCGGCCCAACCCGCGGCTGTCGCCTTCGAGGTGACTCGCGACGCCAGTCCGCAAGTCGTCTGGAAAATGAATGTGGCAGGACAAAACGCGTACCGTATTTTCCGGCGGCCCAGCCTCTATCCGGGAGTGCAGTGGTAGTCTGCGCTTACTTGGATGGGACTGCGCCTATCGTGGATTCCCGCCGCTGACTCTTCTCAAGCGTCGGTACAACTAGATAGTGCGGTCGGGTTCCGTGGGTCGACTCGGATCTATTTGCGCTTTTGATATTTGCCGATCAAGAGGCAGAGTCCTCCCGCCGCAAGCACCGCGAGAAGGGGATCAATGAACGGGACTCTGAGTCTCGTATTCATTACGAACGGCAAATGCGCTGCAGTTACGAAGGCTGCGTAAAACGCGATTCCAAAAGCTACGATCCTCGATGAGGATAGGAGACTCATCCAACCAGCCATCGCGAGAGCCAATACCAACCAGTAGGCGATAACCGCCGAGGCGCGCAGGATTCGTTGCGTTGGCGGGAAGCTTCTGGTATCAAGCAACTGGTCTTTGCTGCACCAGAAAGTCACGAGTTTCAATGCAAAGAGTTTCAGGCCGGAGCGCCAGTTCAGATTCTTCCACGCTTCAATTGCGGCGGCGCGAGCTTGCTGGTCCAGTTGATCTTCACTCGGAAATAGAAGCCGATGAGGATGGTTCAATTCAATGTCGGTATGCTGCCATCCAACCGCCGCCCGAAAGCGCTCCCCTTCTCCGCCTTGAGCGCGGCCGTCAGGGGTCAATACGCCTTCCAAAAGGTTGATTCCTCCGTGCGAAGAAAAGAGAATCTTGCCGTGAAACACCTCTGCATTGCGGACAATCCACGGAGAGATGAGCAGACCTGCTACGAGACATACGACGACGGCATGTTTCAAGCTGCGTCGCAGCCACAGGCAGCCGATCGCCGCGATTAACGGCAAGATTGCGCAGTTGAAACGAAGTAGTGTCGCGATTCCGGAAGTAACGCCCATCGCGACGGCGCCGTTCTTTTTTCCTTGAATTTCTTCCACGAAAGAAGACAAGTACAAGGCGATCAAGAACGCCGCCAGTTGTTCCGTCTGAAGCTCTGTGCTGATGAGAACTAAGGTCGGCAGCGTAAGCGCGATCGCTCCCGCCATGACGCCTGCTTCGATCCCGAAAAGCTTCTCGGCAAGCTGCCAGCAGACATACGCGAGCGCGAGCCCGATCAGAAATTGGAGGATTCTCATCGCCAGTAGGTAGTGAGAGCCGAACGCGATATGAAATGCCGCGAGCAACAAGGGATAAAGCGGAGGGCGAAGAGCGGTCGGTAGACCGGCGTAGGTGAAACCGTTGCCTTGAAAGATGCTGTCCGCTAGCGTCAGGTAGCGAACCTGATCGCCGATGCCGCTGAATTGGCCGACGGGGCGGTTCGCTGCAAGAACAAGAAGCGCGATTCGCGCTGCAAGCCCTAAGCCTGCGATCAACAGGGCAGCGACCATTAAAGGCGGATTTTCGGATTGTTGAAACCTGAGAAGAAATCGTTTGACGCCGTGTCGTTGTGGCGAAGAACTGTTCTGACCCATCATTCTGAATTATCGCGGGGACTTTTTGAATCCATCCTCGGGCTTGTGCAGAGTACGCTTCTCGCGCTTTCAGCACAATGAATTTGGCATTCGAGCCGCATCCGGCGCAACACCGCGACGAATCCTGGCACGGCCAAATAGCTGAGTGCAGTTTGCATGCGCGGCTTAGCTGCGCCGCCGGGTGGCGAGCATCCACTCGGAATGCTATTCTTAGTGAGTTGGGGGCGACACGGTTTCGACGGAAGCTGTCGCGGCCCGAAGGCATGCCGGGCGCCACTTGCCCGTAATCGAGTGGAACAACACAACTGGCAACTCACAGTTGGCTCTCGCAGCCTAATTAAAAACTAGGCAGCGCGTCTCCTCCAGTGCCGCCCGCGTGCCGGAGATGAGGCGTCACATAGTGGGCTGGCCGGCGCATTTCGGTCCGCAATACGCCGGCGAGATCATCGGACTAGTTGCCCGCGTTTCTTGCCCGTACTGACCGCGAGCGGCGAACGCGCGGAGAGCCCGCAAGGGCCGGCCGCGAAGTGAACGGGCTACGCATGTAGTCTTCTGGCAGCAAGGCTTCTCGGACGGGGGTTCGACTCCCCCCGCCTCCACCATATTTATAGGACGACGGATTGATTCGTATCGATGCGGTGTAGACAGGAGGGCAACAAAAGAGGGGGCCGAAAAGCCCCGCCCTTTGCTAACAGCGCGAAGGATGGGCCACCGGCATCGATTTGCCTCCGCCGATCACCTTAGTAACTTGCCGGCGAGCCAGTAATCGACACTGTACTTTCCCGGACCGGAGCAGAGCAGCCAGATAAAGAAGAGCACGTAGAGGACTTCCGGAAGGTAGAAGAAATCGTCGAGCCAGCTAAGAGGCGAAAGTCCTTTCGGCAAGGTGGAAACGGCGCTGGTCAGGGTCGCGACGATCATATCGATCAGTAAAGCCACGCAGGCCGGGCTCGAAAGAAACCCCACGGTCAGCAAGGATCCGGCAACGAACTCGACACTCGCCACGAAATAAGCCGTCTGCCGGGGAAACGGGACTTTGGCTTTAACGAGTGTGTCGTAAACAGGTTTCGTGCCGCCGGCGACAAACAATTTATTTGCCCCGGAGATGGCGAAGAACAGCCCGATCGCAACGCGTACCAGCAGGATGGCATATTGTTCCAAATCGCCGCCACCCAGCAGCGCAAACTGGACCAACCGTTTCCAATCCACCTTTTATCCCTCCATCGGTATCGGCCTCGAGATTATGTGGGCATCCGCTCGACCCATTGAGCGCGGAATGCGGGAGCTGGAAATGGATCCGCAAAGTACTGCGTTTCGCGCGCAACCTTGACGCCCTTGAACTCCATAATGCTCACGGTGAATGACGGCTTGCCGTCATAAGTCAGGATGAATTCGGTGACCCAAAGATCACCGCTGCCAATGATTCGCCGGACAGTAAACCGCTTATTGCTGGGCTGACTAGCGCGTTGACCCTGTATGTTACTTCGACCGCGAGTTCGCTCGCCAGACTGCGGGTAATCCAGCACCGCGTCCTCGAGGTAGATGAGGTGCTCCGTTTCAAAATCGTTGGCATCGGACGCCGCCCAATGCTGATCCAGTGCCGCGCGGATCTGTTGATCTCTCGCTCCCGAATACCGCTCGATCTTTTGTTGATCGTTCATCTTGAGCCTTCAATTCGACAAGACGGTCCGTGCTTACGCGACCTTTAGCAGGATTTTGCCCTTGGCCCGGCCCCGCTGGCTGGTATCCTGTGCCTCGCGCGCCTGCTCCAGCCGAAAGACCTCACCCATCCGTGGCTTCACGTCGCCACGTTCCACCAAGCCCGCCAGCTCCGACAGGTCCGCGGCGCTTCGCTTTTGCACCATGTTCACGCCGCGAATCCCCGCCTGCGCCGCCAGCTCCGGGTTCGCCGCGCCCACCGTCGAAACCAACACGCCGCCCTTCTTCACCACCGCGAAGGAGCGTGTCGCCGTCTCACCGCCGATCAGGTCCAGCACCGCGTCCACCTGTCCAAGGGTTTCAAACCGCTCCTGCTTGTAGTCCACAACTCGAACGTGACCTAGAGAGCGCAGGTACACGATGTCTTCGCCCGAAGCCGTCCCGAACACCTGCGCACCCCAAAGCTTGGCGATCTGGGTTGCAAACGAGCCTACGGCACCCGCCGCGCCGTGGATCAGAATCCGGGTTCCCGGCTTGGGCTGCACATAGTTCCGAATTGCCTGCAGGGCCGTGAGCCCCGATGTCGGCAGCGCCGCCGCCACCGCGAAATCCATTTTCTCCGGAATCGGCACGATGTCCGTAATCGCCGCCGCCGTGAACTCCGCATATGTTCCTTCGCCGAACCCGAACACCCGCTCGCCCGTCCGAGAGCTACCCGAGTCGCCGCCACCCGCCACGATCTCTCCCGCGAAATCCAGCCCGAGCGTGAGCGGAAAGCTCGCCGGGCGAACCTGTTTCATGTAGCCTTCGCGGATTTTCCAGTCGATCGGATTCAAACCTGCGTAGCGCACTTTCGCGAGCACCTGGCCCGGGCCGATCTCCGGCAGCGGTGCTTCCTCGTATTTCAATTGCTCGGAGCCGCCATACTGCGCGATCCGAACCGCCTTTATCAAGCTCGGCACCGCCGCGTGTTTTGTCGTCGCCATTGTCGTTTCTCCTTTCGCTGCGCTGTGGCTCTCTCTGGTTTTCAGGGTTGCCCACCCGCCGTTCTTGAGGAATGGAGTCTCGCTCATACCATGAGATTCGGGGCTCGCCCAGTTTGGTGCATCAGTTCTCCGCAGCGCGCCCATCCCCCAAAACATGCAAGACCCCTCCTACGAGCCCTACGAGTTGTTGTTTCGCGGATCGTCTTTCGCGCTGAGGTATTCCATTCCAAGCGGCCCCAACGCGGTTATTTGCGTGATGTACTCGCCGGATTTCGCCCAGTGGAAATGGTGTGTGTTGCCAGGGAGAATGATCACCGCGCCGGGCGGATACGCTTCCAACTTACTCGCGTCGAATTCATCACCCAGTCCGATATAAAAGACGCCGGAAATCACAGTATAGACTCGATCCTCTGGGTGCTTGTGAGGCATGAGCTTCGCGCCGTGGGGCGCTTTGACCTTGATTGTGTAAGGGCCGGGCTCCGAGGGCCGACCCACGACGACCGCCAGCCGGACGGAAGGCGGGAACGCCGGGAACGGTTGCCAATCGACATCTTCGGGCAAGATGATTTTGAAAACCTCCTGCCCGAGTTGGTGAGGTTGGACTTTGCCTTGCTGAGCACGCTTTACGGCGCCGGCTTTCTGAGGCATACAAAACTCCGTCGTGCAGAAAATTTAAAACACCACCACAGACTTTCGAAACTTGGACCTTCGCGGCCGAGGCGGCGAAATCGCCTGGGCCGCCGCCATCGATAACAACGACCAAAAGATGTGATCGTCAACTCAAGCAGAAGCGTGAGCGGCTTTCTCCCCGAATAGCTTCAGAAGCGCTTGGGCTGCGCCTGTCGATGACGCGGGGTTCTGGCCAGTGATGAGACGCCCATCAACGATGGCGAAAGGCTGCCAGTTCGCCATCTTCTCGAATATGGCGCCGAGCCGCAGCAGTTCATCTTCCACCAGGAACGGCACAACCTTCGTAAGCTGCATCGCCTCTTCCTCGCCGTTCGTAAAACCGGTGACGTGTTTTCCTTTCACCAGCGGAGCGCCCTGGTAGCTAACGTGGCGCAGCACCCCGGGCGAATGGCACACCAATGCGATGGGCTTGCCGGAATTGTAGAATGCCTCCAGAAGAGCGATCGACGCAGGGTCCTCCGCGAGATCCCACATCGGGCCGTGCCCGCCGGGATAGAAAACGGTGTCGAAGTCTTCCGCCTTCACGCCCGCAAGTTTTACCGTGTTGGCGAGAGCTTTTTGCGCCGCCGCGTCTTTCTTGAACCGAGCCATCGCCGGCGTTTGATTTTCTGGCAGATCGCTTTTCGGATCGAGCGGTGGCTGTCCGCCTTTGGGGGAGGCCAGCGTCAGATCCACGCCGGAGTCGCGGAACACAAAGTAAGGCGCGGCAAATTCCTCAAGCCAGAAGCCGGTCGGGCGGCCGGTGTTCCCGAGTTGATCGTGCGATGTCAGCACCATGAGTATTTTCATGCTTTTTCTCCTTTGCGTTTCGTTGGACTCGGATCGGATTTGCTGCGCCACCTTCGCATGCCGGGAGCTGTGAGGCGCGCCAATTGTGTAGTCGCCACAGAGGTGGTTGAAGCAGCGCCGGCGCCTCTGCCGGCATCTGACGTGCGAATTTGCGAATAGGGTACAATTTATTTTATGAAGGAAGTGACGATGGACTGGTGAGGATTGATCCGGTGTGAAGGAGAACAGCGAAGAACGAAAGCGGAAAGAAAAATCAAAAACGGGGCCGAATCGATGGCCGAAACCCCGACCCTTCCCACAGACCCGAAAGGATTGGACGCCCGAAACCAAGAACCTTCGGAAAAGGCCGGCCCACCCGCCTCCCCCCGACTCCAAGCTCTAATCAACTGAATTTATCGATGAGGGCAACCGGGCCAACAGCACGGCCGGCGCATTCCTTCTCTAAGCTCCGATCGCACCCTCTCAACGTGCTGCTTTCTGGTTTCCGGTCTCTTGACCGAAATGACCCAGCAGATCCATTCATTGCGCGCGAGCGGCGTGATGTCTTCCCACGCTGCCCGCGCCGCGGGGTCAGAGACAAGGACCTTTCGTAAATCCGCCGGCACTTTATGTACGACACCGCTGGAGATTGCTTTTTTGCTCACAGATTTATTTGATATAGCGGATGGCCTGGCCAGCCCGCTCTCGTGTCTAAATTTTGCGAACTGGAGTGCGCCCGCACCCGGTGGCATGATACCACCGCGCAGAAAAGGCCCACCCTTCGCAAGCGGCGCGAAGCATGGGCACCCCTGAACTCAACACTGCCGAAAAAGCATCGGCCACCGGCCGTAACCTTGCTGTAACAATTCTGGGTTAGCTTCGGCTATCCTGAGGCACTTATGTCGCGCAACGGATTTGTCGATCCGCGTCACTTTTTCAATCGTCACCTGTCCTGGCTGCAATTCAATGAGCGGGTGCTTGAGGAGGCGCGCGATCCGGCCAACCCGCTCCTTGAACGCGTTAAATTTCTTGGCATTACTGCCAGCAATCTCGATGAGTTTGTTGAAGTGCGCGTTGCGGGTCTGCTGCAGCAAGTGGAACACGGAAATCACGAAGCTGGGCCCGACGGGCGGACTCCGGAAAAAGTCTTGGCTGAGCTGGCTGAGAGAATCCAGAAATTTGTGGGCGAGCAATATCAGTGCTGGCGCGATGAGCTGGTTCCGCAGCTCGCTGAGGAATCCGTGCGCGTGTTGGGCCTTTCCGAGCTTCGCCCCGCGGCGCTTGAGCATATCGAGAATTTCTATGTGACTTCGGTCGAGCCGCTGCTTACACCGGTCACGGTCGATCCTGCGCATCCGTTTCCTCACGTGCTGAACAAAGCGCTTTGCCTGGCATTCCTTTTGCGGCGCAAGCGCCGGCGCTCGCACACTTATCTTGGCGTCGTGACCGTGCCTCGTGCGCTTCCGCGGCTCGTGCGGCTCCCGTCGCCCGAAGG
Source organism: uncultured Acidobacteriota bacterium (assembly GCA_963812645.1). Classification (GTDB taxonomy): domain Bacteria; phylum Acidobacteriota; class Terriglobia; order Acidiferrales; family UBA7541; genus Palsa-147. The sequence goes on along the minus strand of CAWEVU010000002.1, from coordinate 103,348 downwards.
CAGGATCGACTACATCTTCCTTCACGACATCGTGCACGCGTTTGCGGAGCGGCTTTATCACGGCTACGAGGTGCTCTCCGCCGCGGCGTTTCGCGTGACGCGGAACAGCAATCTCTATCTCGAGGACGAGGAATCGCGCAGCATTCTCGATAGCGTCGATACCCAGCTCCATCGGCGGCGCAAGGGCGAAGCCGTGCGCCTGGAAATCGAGGCGACCGCGGATCAGGAAATCATCGATCGGCTCGAATCGAATTTCCGGCTCACGCCGTTCCAGGTTTTTCGCGTGCACGGGCCGATCAATCTCTCGCGGCTCTTCCATCTCTACGAGGAAACGCCGCGCCCGGACTTGAAATACAAGCCGTTTGTGCCCCGAGAGGTCGCGCTGAAACCGGGCGCAGCGTCGCTTTTCGAAATGATCCGCAAGCGCGATCTTCTCTTGCATCATCCTTACGATTCCTATTCGACGGTGGTGCGCTTCATCGAAAGCGCGGCGCAAGATTCGAACGTGCTCTCCATCAAGCAAACGCTCTACCGCACCAGCGAGAATTCTCCGATCGTGCGCGCCCTGATTGACGCCGCAGCGAAAAAGGAAGTGGCCGTGGTGGTGGAGTTGAAGGCGCGCTTCGATGAGGCTTCCAACATCCGCTGGGCGCGAAATCTGCAAGAGGCGGGCGTTCAGGTTTACTACGGCGTGGTGGGCTTGAAGACGCATTGCAAGCTGGCGCTCATCGCGCGGCGCGAAGCCGACGGCCAGATTCGCCGCTATGCGCACCTCGGCACGGGCAATTACAATCCCTCGACAGCGCGCTTTTACACGGATTTGAGTTTATTGACGAGCGACACGCACATCACCTCGGCCGTGCATCACGTGTTTGACTATCTCACTGCCTATTCCGAGCGCCGCGAATACCATCCTCTTTTTGTGGCGCCACTCAATCTCGGCAGGAATTGTCTGAGCCTCATCGCGCGAGAGACGGCGCACGCCAAGGCCGGCCGCCGGGCTTTCCTGATCGCCAAGGTGAATTCCCTCCTCGATGAGGAGACCATCCAGTCGCTGTATCGCGCGTCGCAAGCGGGGGTGCAGATTGAGTTGATCGTCCGCGGGGCATGCGCGCTGCGTCCCGGCTTGCGAGGCATCAGTAGCCGCATCCGCGTGCGTAGCGTCATCGGCCGGTTTCTCGAACACAGCCGCGTGTTTGTGTTTGGAAACGGCGGGAAGACCGAGATTTATCTCGGCAGCGCCGACTGGATGCACCGGAATATTTACGAGCGCGTCGAAGTGATGTTTCATTTGCGAAACCCGGCGCTTTGCGATCAGGTGCTGCGCGAAGTTGTTGCGCCTTACATCGCGGACACCGAGAAGACGCGCTACCTGCTCGCGGATGGGAACTATGTTCGCGCCCGCGAAGCCGGCACAGCGTCCCGCGCCCGCAATGGCGCCCGCTTTAATGCGCAAGAGTATTTGCTCGGCTTTGCTCAAGGCGCGGCACCGCTGAAGAGCATTCCGGGCCTGGCGGCGATGCACCGCCTGGGATCGTCGAGGAAATCAGCTGAGGACTCTGCGTAGTGAATTTCGAAAGACAATCGGTGATGGATCGCCCGGAAGCACAGATTTTTTTAGACGTACCTGCGTCACTCTGCCAGATTCAACCGTTGCAGCAAGTCCTTGAATCTTGCGTCGGAACGAATCGGATCGAATTCTGGATTTACTTTTAGCCAGACGAGCGATGCGTTGCGGTCTTGATACGCTTTTTCGAGCCATTCCATGGCGCGATTCTTATCGCCCATCCCTATGTAGATGACGGCAACCGCCCACGCCGAGACGTACGACGTCTTCGCCAAGGCCACGAGTTCGTCTATGATTTTCTGCGCCTTCGCATTTTTTCCGGCTAGGCCGTAGGCGTGGCCCAGGCTTCCTTTCGGCTGGGGGTTGCCGGAATAGAGCATCACGGCGCGCTTCAGATAAAGAATCCCTTCGGCGAAGTTCTTTTTCTGCACATAGCAGAGGCCCATGCACCAGAAGGCGTTGCCGAAATTCGAATCGAGCTCGAGCGTTTCGCGCAGACGCAGAATCGCTTTGTCGTAGTCGCGCGCGAAGTAATATCGCCAGCCGAGATTCACATTCGCCGAGAGCGCCATGGGATCCAGTTCGTGCGCGCGCTCGATTTCCGCGATGGCTTTCTCGTGGCGGCCGAGCGCCGTCAGAAGATACGCGTAACCCTGATGCGCATCCGCGGAACCCGGATCCAGCTCGATAGCGCGCTGCAACTCGCCTTCGGCGCCGGCCCAATCCCAATCGTGAAAAAACTTCACCGATCCGAGCGCTGCATGCGCCGCCGCCAACGCCGGATCGAGCGCCACTGCGCGGACCGCAGCCTTCAACGCTTTCGGTCCGACTTCTGAAGACGGCAGGCCCAGAAACTGCAGCGCGTTGTAGCAATCGGCGATTCCCGCGTATGCGGGCGCGTAATCCGGATCGAGCTGCAGCGCTTGCTGAAAATGCTCAATTCCCTTCTTTGCCGCTTCGACGTTCCATTTATTGAAATGAAAGCGGCCTTTCAGGTAGCACTCATAAACTTCCGCCATCACCTTGCGCGGACGCTTGAAATGCTCGCGCTCGCCCGCCGTGAGCTTCACCCGAATCTGCTCCGCGATGGTGCGCGCCACCTCGCTCTGCAAGGAGAGCACCTCGCTCAACTCGCGGTCATACGATTCTGCCCAGATGTGTTTGTCGGTGGCGGCGTGCGCCAACTGCGCAGTGATGCGCACGCGGTCGCCCGCGCGAATTACCGATCCCTCGATCACTCCATCCACTCCCAATTCCTGGGCGATCTGGTCCATGCGCATCTTCACCGACTTGTATTGCATCGTCGAAGTCCGCGAGATCACTTTCAGGGCGCGAATCCGTGCGAGCTCGGTGATCAACGCCTCGGTCATGCCGTCGGCAAAGTATTCCTGCTCGGGATCGGGCGAGAGATTGTGAAGCGGCAGCACTGCTATCGAACGAATTCGGCCGCTTCTCCCTTTTCCCCGCTTCGCCGTCCGCCGTGCGCCGTCCATTCCCTCCGCGTCGAGTGCTTCGAGCGCTTTCGCTACTTCCGCGGCACTTTGATATCTCTCGCCTGGCTCCTTCGCGAGGCATCGGTGGATTATCGTGCGCAGTCCTGGAGGCACCGTCGGCGGAAACGCTTCCGGCACTCCGCAAAGAATTACCGAACTCAATTCGAACGTCGTCATCCCCTGGAAAGGCTGACGCCCCGTCGCCAATTCGTAGAGGACAACTCCCAGCGCCCAAATGTCGCTGCGTTCATCCGCTGGCTGCCCTTTCAACAGCTCCGGCGACATATAGAGAAGTGTTCCGGCAATCGCGCCGGTGCGATCGAGCGAGAGTTGCGATTGGGTAGCCTCGGAGACTTCGTCTGCGCGCCGCACCGCGAATCCGAAATCTACGATCTTGGCGCGCCCGTCGGCCGAAATGATCACGTTTGCGCTCTTCAAGTCGTGATGGATCACGCCGTGCTCGTGCGCGTGCGCCAGCCCAGTCGCCACTTGATCGCCGTACTGAATCACGGTAGCGATCGGCAGCGGGGTTCCGTTTGAAAGTTCCTTCAGCGAGCGGCCTGCGACCAATTCCATGGCCACATAAATCTGATCGCCCATCGCAACGGCATCATAAACCCCGCAAATATGCGGGTGGTTCAGGCGCGAAGCAGTGCGGGCCTCGTGAAGCAGGCGTTCGCGCGCCTCGGGATCATTGGCCGAAGCGGCCGAAAGCACTTTCAGTGCGACATCGCGATCCAGCCGTTCGTCCCGCGCGCGATAAACCACGCCCATACCGCCTTCGCCAAGTTTTTCGAGGATCTTGTAGCGATCTGCGATTTGATCAGGTGGCAAGTCGTGTCAACCTTCTCGCGCATCTTAGGCAGGCCGCAAATTCAAGTCAACCGCGGAGAAAATTAAAATAATTTAGACTTCCAAGTTGCGGCCTGTTTCTTGCGCCGGACTCCTGGGATGCTCCGAAACGGTTTTTCCACAGTCGAAAAATGGAACGGGGGCGATCTTGCCAGACGGACATGCACGAGAAGTCTTTGTGGCGCGACGATGCACGAAGAGGCCCGTCCCGCATGCGGGAGCGGACCCCACGAATGCTAGTGGCATTGGATTGACAATTTCGAAGTGCAGGTGTATCGCATAGGCGCCTGATGCCTACTCCTTCACCCACTTCGCGCCGCGAATTCCTTCGCTTCGCCGCTGCCAGCGGCATCGCAGTCATTGTGATGCCGTATCCGTCCTTCGGGAAATTTGGAATAGCAGCACCTGGCGTGGGCGCGTCGCCGATCGACAACAACGGCTGGATGGGACCGCCGGGTCAGGCGCGCTTCCGCATTGATGGAATTCCGAAAGTTACCGGGGCAAAGATTTATGCGCGAGATTTTCACGCGCGCGATCTTGCGGGTTGGCCGAAGAAAGAGACGTACGCGCTCGTGGTTCGCGCCAGCCGTTTCAATCAGACGGTCACCGGCGTCAATCTCAAAATCCTGCCGCCCGACTTACAGCCATTCCGCACCATCACCAACGACGATCTCGTCCGCGACAAAGTGGCCGACCTTTGGTACGACGCTCCAGTGCCGATGCTGGTTCCCATCGGAACATCGGCGCGGCTTCTCGGCCAGCCCGTGGCGATTCTATTTTTCGACACGGCGCAAAAATATCGCGACGCGGCGCGGCTGCTGCAATTCCACGAGGACGCGCTGCTCTACGGCGACGTGATCGTGCCGATCCATATGCCGGGGGGCTTCCCGCGCGCCAGATTTCTCACGCGCTTCGAGGACGAGTTCTCACAAACGAAGGACGGCCGCACCGATCCGAACGGGCAGAGCCCCAAGGATCTGAAAGCGAAGGAGTACAGAGAGAAAATTCGCGAGCGCATGAACTCCGGCGGCTTGAAGCTGTTCAAGCAAACATACACGACGCAGGTGGTCGATCCGATGTTCCTCGAGCCCGAGACTGGGCTCGCGTGGTATGACTCCGAGGCGCAAACGCTGCAACTCCTGCTGGGCACGCAATCCACGAACGGCGATATCGCTTCGACCGGCTCGGAAACCGGTGCGCTCTTCAATGGAAGCGTATTCCCGGTAAAAACCGTGCAGCTTTATCCCTGCTATCCCGGCGGCGGGTTCGGAGGACGCGATACTTCGCCGTTCCTCGCGCTCCTCGCGGTGGCCGGAGTGTACGCGGGCGGACCGGTGCGCATCGCGAACGATCGCTTCGCGCAGTTTCAATCGGGCATCAAGCGCAATGCTTCGACTTCAGAAGTCACGATTGCAGTGACCGCTCAAGGAAAATTCGCGGCGCTCGAGAATCATCTGGCCCTGCGCGGCGGCGGCAAAGTGAATTACAGCCCGTTTGTCTCCGATCTTTCGGCTTTTTCGGCTGGGAATAGTTACAACTTTCCGCTCGCGTCGGTGGACTCGCAGGCGATGTCGAGTTATGGAGTTACGGGCGGGTCGATGCGGGGATTCGGCGGGCCGCAGACGTTCTTTGCAGTTGAGTCGCTCGTAGATGAAATTGCGGCATCGCTGGGTGCTGATCCGATCGCGCTGCGACAGCAGAACGTGCTGCACCAAGGCGATGAGACCGTCACGGGCTACAAGTTGAGCGACGAGGTGCGGCTCGAAGAAATCTGCAAACTTGCGGCGGCAACGCCGCTATGGAGTGGCCGCAACGCCGAGAAGGCGAAGCGCGCCGGGTCGTCGAAACTTTGGGGCGTGGGATTTGCGTTGGCGATGCAGGCATACGGCGTGGGTTGCGACGGGATGATGGCAGCGGTGGAGATCGGCGTGAACGGCGAAGTGGCTGTGATCACGAATTGCGTGGATACGGGCACGGGCTCAGCCACGACGCTGGCGATTTCCACGGCGAAGTCTCTGGGCGCGAACGCTGTGAAAATAAAGATGGGCGAGGTGCCCTTCTTCGATACGAATTTGCCGATGATATCGGGCGGCAAAAAACTGGAATGGGACAATCCGCTGTGGACGGCTGCCTGGGCTCTCTCATCGAGTGCGAGCGTGACCGCGTTTCAGCAGGTGCACGTGGTGGAGCAAGCGTCGCGAGTGATTTTTTTGACCGGGCTTTGGCCCGCGGCGCTCGCCCTTTGGGGAAAGACCAAGGCAGATTTGAAGCCCGATGACTCGCATTGGGAGAACGGGCAATTGGTGGCGCCGAATCTGCCGCCGTTGCCACTGAAGGATGTCGCGCGCCGCGCGTACGCCGACGGCAATGTAATCGGAGCGGTAGTGCACGCCGTTTATCAGGCGCAGTGGATCAGCGCCGGCTATGAAATTGACGATGAGATTTACCATTGGCTGATTGATGGCCTTGCGACGCGCGAAGCCCCCGGCCTTGCGGAACTTGTGCCCGCGCAACACGGGCAGCGGCCAGCGGAGGCGCGCCGTGCGGAACGTCCGGCGGCGGACTACGAATTTCAACCGCGGCGCAACACGATTCCGCCTCCGAAGGATTCGGCGAACTACGGGCGCAGCTTGTATGCGCCGTCGGGCGCGCTCGTGGCCGTGGAAGTGGATCCGGTGACCGGACACGTTGCGGTGAAAGCTCTCGAACTTTTCCTCGATGCCGGACGTGTGATTCAGCCCGATCTTTTGAGCGGACAATTCGAGGGCGGCGTGGCGATGGGCATCGGCTACGCGTTGCTCGAGGAATTGCCGCCCGAACTGGGTGGCGCGGGAGACGGAACTTGGAATTTGAATCGCTATCGTCTGGCGCTCGCGGGTGACATGCCGCTCGAGCATTTGAAGCTCAATGTGCTCCCTGCGAATGGTCCGGATGCCAAGGGAAAAGGGATCGCGGAATCGGTCCTTTGCCCCATCGCTCCGGCTATCGCGAACGCCATTACGCACGCTACTGGAAAGCGATTCCGCGATTTGCCGATCACGCCGGAGAAAATCCGGGCAAGCTTAGGTTCGTAAAGTTATGGCCGAAGAAACCATCTCCGTTTCCATCATCTTGAACGGCCGCAAGACCGAGCCGCGGCAAGTGCCAAAGAACATGTTGCTGCTCGATTTTCTGCACGATGAAATGGAAATGACCGGAACGAAATTCGGATGCGGCATCGGTGTCTGCCGCGCGTGCACGGTGGCCGTGCAGCGTGTGCCGACAGCGCATCTCGTGCCGATGCTCGCTTGTTCGACGCCGGTCGAGCTTGTGAATGGCCAAGGCATTCGCACCGTTGAAGGGCTCGCGGATGAGAATGGATTGAGCAAGCTGCAAACCGCCGTTCTCGAGGCGTTTGCATTTCAGTGCGGCTATTGCACACCTGGATTCTTGATGGCTGGAGAAATCCTGTTGGATGGACTGAGTCGCGTGCCCGTCGAGCGCGGCAAAGTGGACGAGGCAGTGCTCGAGGCGATTGGCCAGCACGTTTGCCGCTGCACGGGTTACGTGCGCTATTGCGAGGCGATGCGCAAAGTGATTCTTGAGACGCCGGGCCTGGTGAAGTAATCGGACGCGCATGAAGCACTCACTCAACGAAGAAAAGGTTCTCAGTATCGCGACACGAGTGGTGTTTCTGCTGGCCGCCGCATTCTTCGCGCTGCTGCGCGCGCAGCCAGCGGGCGCGCAGGATATCACCGCGTACGCGAAGGAATGCGCGCGCAAGATTGCGCCGGTGCCGGAATTCGACTGTCTAAAGGGCGTCGAGATTCCGATCACCGTAAACTTACAGCGGCCGCCTGGCTACCAGCCGCAGATGAATTGCGACCGGCCTTCCCTGCTTTATCAGGCGGGCGAGAACACCGACGGCAGCTGCGTGCCATTTTCGTGGGCAATCGTGCTGCGGGACGATGCGCAGGCACAGATCGTGGCGATTTGCCGCGAAAAAAAGATCCGCGACCGCGACACAAAGCTTTTCGACGAAGTGGACCTGATTTCGCACAACGTCCATACCGGAAGTACTTGCTGGTTTCAGGCGCAGGCGGCTGAGCCGCTAGCTCCCAATCGCGGATTGTTTGGCACGCGCGTACCTTCGCCCGAAGAACCCATTGGGAAGAAATTCTGGAATGCGCCGGCGGTGACGGCGAAAGGAAACTGCGTTACTTGCCACGATAGCGATCCCTTTATGTATTCGCCCTACATCGCGCAGACGCGCCAGCTTCCCGCCGATCCCTTCGGCAAGTATGCGAATGATATCGGCGCAGTTTTTCGCGCGTGGGAGAAGCCGTCGGCGATCAGCACGCGCGGAAACACTTGCGTCGGCTGCCACCGCATCGGCAACCTCACCACGTGTAAGCAAACGGTGCGCGAGGCGGTCGGAATCGTCACCAGCCACGGCAGCGATGATTGGGCCAAGCAATATCCGAATTCGCACTGGATGCCCCCGGGAAACTCGATGACCGAGAAACAGTGGGACCAGATTTATTCCGCGAGCGTGCAGAAAATCTTCGTCTGCTGTGCCAATCCAAAGGCCCCTGAGTGCGAGATCACGCCGATTCGCGGCGCCCTGCCGCAGAAGTGACCCGCAAACGACCCAAGCTTCCAAACTGTCAGACGATTTCTTGACCCCAAGGGGGGCGCCATCATCTAATCCGCGATGCCAAATTACATGAGACCTATCATTCACACGATTGCCCGGGCGTTGTTTCATGCCGGCGGATTGGGATTGCTGACGCTGGGCGCGTTTGATTCGTCGCCTCTTGTTGTGCCCATGGGCAACGACTTGCTCGTGCTGGCGCTGTGCGCGCGCTACCACGAGCGCGTGCTTTATTACGTGGTGATGGCCACCGCAGGATCACTCATCGGATGTTTCGCTACGGACTGGATTAGCCGCAAGAGCGAAGGCGGACTAAAGAAGTTCGCCTCTGGCAAACAACTCGATTACATCCGGAAGCAGGTGGAAAAGCGGGCCGCGTGGACGTTGATGGGGGCATCGCTTTTGCCTCCGCCATTCCCTTTCACCGCGATTGTGGCGGCTGCGGCAGCGTTCCGATATCCGCGAAACAAGCTGTTGAGCTTCGTTGGTGTGGGCAGATTTACGCGCTTCGCGATCGAGGGCGCGCTGGCGATTCACTACGGGCGGTGGATCATCCGGCAGGCCGAATCACCGTGGCTCGAGCACATGATGATCGCGCTCATCGTAATTTCGATCGGCGGCAGCGCGTATTCCATCTACCAGTGGAGCAAAGGAAGCAAACCTGCGGCAGCGCGCGCGGCGTAAACCGAATCCGCGCGGGCTTAGTCTTTCGTCTCGCCGGCGTATTCCGGATTGCGCGCCGGGGCGCGGCGGCGATGCGTCTCCTGCAGGCGGCGCAGCCAAAGTAGTTCGGTGCGAAACTGCGCGATCGTCAGCGTGACCATCCAAACGGCCTCGTGAAATTCGTGGCCGACCTCCTGAAGAATCGACTTGAGCGTAGCTTGTTCGCGAGCCAATTCTTCTCGCAGAAACGCGGCGCGGCGGCGCAACTGGCGCGTGAAAACGCCGGGGCGAGCTTGCCACGACAGCGCCATCCAGGTTAGAAACGGCGGGCGCTCGCGCTGCGTGGTCCAAGCATCGCGCTCGAGCGCGACAGTAAGTGCGGCGCGGCCGCGGGCGGTGGTGGCGTAAACCTGCCGCTCCGGGCCGGCTGCAGCGTCATCGGATTGCGCTTCGTGGACGAAGCCCAGCCGCGCCAGTTTTTCGAGCGAATAATAAACCTGGGGCTTCGAAATGGCGGCCCAGTCGCGGACTTCGCGACGCTCGAGTTCGAGATTCGCCTGATAGCCATGCATCGGCCGCTCGGCCAGCAGGCTCAGCAGGACGAGGTCGGGCGTTGTGAGGCCGCTGCGTTCCGCCTTAGCCGCGGGCATCGCGCGCCTTTCGCTTGCGGCTCCAATACCACCATTGGCGTTGTTCGGCGCGCAGGCGAGGATTGCGCGCCTGCGCCACCCCGGCGCTGAATACATCCAGGCAGCAGATGTCCACAGACTGGCCGGTCTTGGCGCACAGGCGCTCGTAAAGTTTTTCCGGATTTTGGCGCGCGAGTTGCGCCACGCTGCGGATTCCCAGCAAGTCAAAATCGCGAAGCATGGCGGGGCCGATGGAATCGAGATCTGCCAGACGGCGTGGCTTCGAGGCCATGAATTTTCTCCTTGACGGCGATGAAATAATCGTGCTACGATTCACTAGTCTAATTTAGACTAGCTGTACTGTCAAGGAGGAAATTGCACATGCGCAGCACAATTTTGGCTCTGGCCGCCCTGTCTTTGCTCGCAACAGCAACGACGGGACGTCCAAAGCCCCAGGAGAAGAAAGCGATGAACGTGAAGAAGGTTACCCCTGTACTGTTTGCCGCCGAAATCGAGCCGTGCGTGAAATTCTGGGTGGAGCGCTTCGGCTTCGAGAAAACGGTCGAAGTGCCGGACGGCAACAAGCTCGGCTTCGCCATCGTGCAAAAGGCCGGCGTCGAGCTGATGTATCAATCCTTCGCCAGTGCCGACAAGGATGCGCCGCCGGCCACGGCGCAGGCGGTGCGCAAGGGCCCGACGTTTCTATATGTCGAGGTGGAGAACCTGGACGAAGTTATCGGCGCGCTAAAGGGCGTTGAAGTGGCGATGCCCGAGCGCACGACATTTTACGGATCGCGAGAAATTGGCGTTAAGGATCCGGCGGGGCATTACGTCACATTCGCGCAGATGAACGCCGCGCCACAGAAGTAAAATTCCGCCGTTCACTGCTCCAGTGCGAGAGGATCACCAAGCGGGGCGCGCCTGGCAGGTTATGGTTTGACTTTCAGGTCGCGAAGAAAATCTTTGTCGGCCTGGGTCAGTCTGTCAGCAAGGCCGCGAGCGCGCTCCCGCTGCAGGTGCGCTTCTTCCTTGTAGAGAGGGATGAAGGTTTGACGGTCGTTTCTGTCGCTCATGGGGCACACTTCTCCTGTCCAAAAATTAAGCGTACTGGAAAATCAACGTCTGAGCGCGCAGCGCGCTAGTTGGTCATCGTGACGCGAGCCGGAGTGTTCTCTTTGGCTTTTTCCTCGCGCGTTTCGCGAGCAACTGTGGCCAAATCTTTTTCAGGCTTCGGTTGGCCGAGAGCAACGGCTTGTTTCCACGGGAGGACTTCGGTCAACTCGAACGAGCCGGGATTGCGGTAGGCCGTCACGCCGTTGGCGACGCCGTGGTGGCGCACCATGGCCGGCGAAACGCTGACCGATCCGCCGGAGGCATAGCCGCCGCCGAATCCGCCTGAGCCGGAGCTATTCGTATTGTTGCCGCTCATGCCGGCAGCAGGATGCGTTTGGGCATGTGAAATCGCCGGAAGAAACAGGAAGATTGAAAGGCACAAAATCTTTTTCATGACTTCTCCCTCGTGCGAGCCGGGCACAGATCCGGTCTCTCAATGAGCCACGTCGCTGCACCGGCCAACGATTCTGGGATCGGCAAAAAGCGGCCGGCCATCAGCGCGCGCTCGAAATTCCTAAAACTGCACTCGGCAGTGATAGCGCAATCGGGACGCCAACCGGGCTCGGTCGTGAGTGGCCTTCGCGCACCCAGATCTGTGCTAACTGCAACATTCTGAGCTGTTTAGGCAACTCATGGAGTGTGCAAAAGATTGGTAAATCAGGGTACTTCTGAAGTTGGCAAAACGTGCGCAGTAGAGCGGCACGCCCATGCCGGACGAATGGAGGCGGGGTGAGGTCTCTCGGGAGAGACTCTGGGTGTATAGTGCGCGGGAGCGAGGAGGAATAGTGACCAACGCGGGAGATGCGGCGGCTGGCGAGAAGCCTTCTCCCGAGAACGTGATCCGGATCTCGCCAAATGGGCCGCTTTATTTTCGCGGGCAGATTCAGATAGACGCCGAGGATGGACGCGCTCTGCTTTCGAATACAAGCGCGACGATCTGCCGATGCGGCGCCTCTCAGAACAAGCCGCTCTGCGACGCATCGCATTCAAAGATCGGGTTCAGCGACGCGGGAATGGCCGCTCGATGCGTGGACGATGCCGCGGAGACGAGCGCTTCTGCGCACAGCGACACGATGAAGATTTCTCCCCGGCTGAATGGCCCGCTGCACGTGCAGGGCAAGCTGCGCATTGAAAACGCCATGGGCGAGATTATTTTTCGCGGCGATGATGCCTGGATCTGCCGCTGCGGCGGCTCGAAGAACAAACCGTTCTGCGATGGGACGCACAAGGCCATCGGCTTTCGAAGCGGCGACAAGGACGGCTTCCCGCCGTCGCGAGCGAAGACGTAGAGCCGCGCAGGTCGTTTCGTCGAAAATCGCCCGATCTGCACGTGGGACAGCACCGAGATAAAGAGAGAATCTACGGATTCTAGTGGAATCGATTTTTGTCGTACGTGAAATTCACCATCCCGTCGCGATAGTCAATCTTGATGTCGAGCATTCGTAGCATCGCGAAGCCCAGAGTGCCGGAGATCTCCGTGCCCGCGTTGTTGCTGATGTTCGAAAGATCGAAAGCGATCAGATCGTTGCGATCCTGCACGAAGCGTGAGAAGTGAATCTTGACCTTGTCCGCGGTATAGACCTTGGACACTTTTCCGCTCAATCCTTTGACCATGTCGTAGTCGTCGCCGTGTATTTTGGTCACTTCCCTGGCAGCATCGATATTAATCGTGTTGTCGAATGCTCCCGTATCAATTAGAAAGTTTTTGGGAGGCTTGTCATTGAGAGAGGTGGGGATCAGCAGCAGGTGCCCGACGCGATACACGCCGGAATAGTCTTTCATCTCCGGAGAGATGTACGGATCGTGCCACGCGGACCTGCCCGAGCGGCTGGATTCAAGGGAGCCGCCGGTGGCGGTGTCTTTGGGATCGCTGGGGAGTTCACTGAGGCCGAACTTCGCGTCGGGCAAATTGATGTCCACGAGATAGTGCTGGAAAACATCGGCGCCGATCAGGCCGTCGTCGTCGAGAATCGAGCGTTTGTCTACAACTTCGACGATACAGTCATGAAACTCGAGTTCGCCCACTTTGATCGTATCGGCGAAGCCCACGTAGCCTCCCGCCCCGGCCATGCTGCCGACGCCGCCGATCTGCGTCTGTACGACGGCTTTGATGCCCGCCTTTTCCGCGACACGCCTATCCACCACGATTCCGCCCGCGCCGGTGTCGAGCATGAGTCTGGCGCTGGCGCCATTTAAATTGACCGTCAAGCCGTAGCCACGGATGTGACGCGCATCGCTCATCAGCGGCTCGAGACGTGTCTGCGTTGAACTCACTTGGTTCACCTGCCGGCAGCCACGATGAGGCTGCCCGGCTTCCTCTTGCAGCAGTGAGAGCAAGCGCATCAGATCGGAGCGGTCCTTGGCATCATCATCCGTTTCGCCCGCCAGGTAATCTTTCAACTCCTTCACGCGCTGATCGCGGGGCAAAGTGTCAAGCCACTCGCGGCGCACGTCGGGATCCTCAGGATCGAGACTATAAGCCATCTCGATCATCTTCTTGGCGCGATCGTAGTAGGAAGCAGTCTCCGCGATGCGCGCGAGATCCAGGTACGCGCGCGCGCTGCGTCCGCCGGAATTCACGACCTTGACGAGCTCGTGATCGGCATCGACGATTTTTCCCTGGCGATAATAAACCTCCGCAAGCGCGACGCGCACATCGGGCGAATTCGGCGCCAAGTCGACCGCTTTGTTTACAGCTGCATAGGCTTCTACAACTTTCCTCTGCCTCAGGTACACGCGAGTGAGGCCGGCGTACGCGGTGCCCGGGTCCGCAGCCGCGAGCTTGTTGTACGCATCCACCGCGGCGTCGAATTTTCCCGTCCGGTAAAGCTGCAGCGCTTCGGCCTGCGGGGTTGCCGGTGGGGATGGTGGCTTCGCAACGGCCGGTGCAGGCGAGCCGGTTGCAGGAGTTGCGGGTGCCGTCGGCTTGGCTGCGGAAGGCGCAGCGGCGTCACTGGAAGCCGGCGGCGCCGCTCCCGATTGTTGGGCGAACGCAACCGGCCCCGAAATGGCGGCACAGACAAGAATAGTCAGGATCGCAGTCGGGAAAATGCGGCGCATGGAGGCCTCGTGCGGCAGTTCGAGCTGTCCTTGAATGGAAAGCGGCCGCTTTAGAGTGAGTCTCCCACGGAAAATCGTCTAGTGTCAACGCGTAAGTAATTATTGAGGAGGCACGTAGCCGTAGTAAAAAAGGCCGCGATGGCTCGCAGCGGACCCAATCGTGGTTCCGCGCACCGCGCGATGTGAATTACAATTGCCGCACTATGGCGAAGCCAGCGCAGATTCATCTGGGAACTTCGGCGTTCACTGCGGACGGATGGGAAGGTGTCTTTTATCCCGCGGGGTTGAAGCCCGCGGATTTCCTCTCGCACTACGCGACGCAGTTTGGCAGCGTCGAGGTGGACAGCACGTTCTACCGGATTCCTTCACCTTCGATGGTCAAGCGATGGTACGACGTGACGCCGAAGGGCTTCGTGTTTTCCGCGAAAGTTCCGCAAGTCATCACTCACGAAAAAATGCTGGAAGATTCCGGCGACGAATTGAAACAGTTTCTCCGGGCCATGGACCACCTGAAGGAGAAGCTCGGGCCTCTGCTCTTCCAATTTCCCTACTTCAACAAGAAAAAATTCGCCAAGCCGGAGGATTTCTTCGAGCGGCTCTGGCCATTCCTCGGGGATTTGCCCAAGGGCTACCAGTTCGTCGTCGAGGTGCGGAATAAGAATTTCCTCGTGCCCGTGCTGGCGGACTCGCTGCGGCAGTGCGGCATCGCCCTGGCTTTGATTGACCATCCCTGGATGCCGCCGGTCGATCAACTCTTTCAGCGCTTCGATCCGATCACCGAGGACTTCACTTACATTCGCTGGCTCGGCGATCGTTACGGAATCGAGAAGGTGACGAAGACGTGGAGCAAAACCGTGGTGGACCGCCGCCGCGCGCTTTCGGAATGGGCCAAGGCATGCCGGCTAATTCTAAAACGCGGCGTAAGCATCTTTGCGTACGCGAACAATCATTACGCAGGGCACGCACCAGCGACGATCAGAATGTTCGAAGAAATCTTCGAAAAAACGGAGTGAAATCAATCCAGTAGCGCCGGCGTCCCCGCCGGCATCTGACGATCGCAAAACCCGCCACAGGCAGCGAACACGCGCGGACCACAGTGGTTAAACAGCACGCCGAATTTATGTCCGAGCTCCGCGCGCAATCGCGATTCTCGCCTGCTTTCGAGGTCGTAATATGCCGGCAGGGACGCCGGCGCTACGGTGTGGCCGCATGTAAATCGAAATATCCCGTCAAATCCACATGGCCGGCCAGCGTCTCCGATTCCTGCCCGTGAATCAAAATGTGCAGGCGATGCAGACTCGGCACGTTGGCCTCCAGCGTCCGCTCGATCGAATTCACCGCGAGCTGTTCACTCAAAATTCCCGATGGCGTTTCCACGCTCAATTCATCGGAAAAATCCGCGATGGCCGTGCCGTCAGGAAGAACGTAGAACGCGAGGAGTTGCGCGTCCGGCGGAAGCGTCCGCTGATCGGGAGATGTGGTTTTCTGGATCAGCGCCTGAATCACCTGCTTGCCGCGCATCGCCGCATCGGAGGAAAGCTGCAATTGAATTTGCTCCGCGGCGAGCTGGCCCGGAGCTCCGGGCGCGGCCCAGTAAATTGTCGCGTTCGAAGGCGCATCGGTCGGCGTGGTAATCGGCGCGCTCACGACGGCGCGGCGCGCTTGTTCTTCTGTAGCTTCGTCCCGCGCCAGCCGATTGACGCGTTCGTGCAGCCCGCGGAGGCTCAGCAAGCCGACGACGACGGCGACACCGAGGATGGCCAGCGTGATTTTGATGTTGCGCGACATCAATGCGCTCCAGCGTCCGGCGACGATCGATACGCGACGATGCCCCGCGCGACGCTTGCCGCCAGCGGCGTGAACATCGCTTCGAGCGCCCCGCGGTCTGCCACCGTCACGCTCGAAAGCTCCACCGCGACCGCAGGCGTGGCCACCGAGCGAAGATCGCGCAGCGGAACTCCCGATGAAGTCGGCGGCGAGCCGGGAAAATTCTTCATCAGTTCCGCTTGAATCGCATCGGCGAGACGATGGCTCGAATTTGAGAAATTCTCTTGGGCGCGATCCCAGGAAATCAGATGAGCGAGAGACCGCGGCGGCGTGACGGCCGCACCGACTGTCTTCGCGCTCGCGTCGAGCGCAGGAGCGCTGGGCGCCGCAAAGACGTAGTAGTAGGTTCGAACGCTGCCGACTTTGCCGGTCGAGGAAACGTGGAAGCTGACCAGCAGGGCCGCCCGTTGCGCGTTGGCCAACGTCGCGCGGTCATCGAATGACGGATCGTCGTCCCCCTCCCGCGTTAGCAGCACGTGGAGACCCTGCTGCTGAAGCTGCAACCGCGTGGCCCTCGCCAGCGCAAGCGCGATGTCCTTCTCCACTACTCCCGCGGCTCCACGCGCTCCGTTGTCAGCGCCGCCGTGCCCCGGATCCAGTATCACCACGAATGCAGGCCGCTGCGGCGGAGTTGGCGCCGGTGCAGGAACAGGCTGCTGAGGCGCAGCGGCAGGCGGCGATTGTTGTTGCGCGGGAGCCGGTGTCTGCGTTTGGGCGGCCACAATCGGAATCGTGACAGCAGCGAGAAAAAGCGCAGAGAGATGAAGGGAGCTTCTGCGGCGGAATCGTTGCACGATTTGAGAGGATATCAAAAATTTCCGCGTGCGTGAGCCGCGCGCGCGATTCAGTTTCCGCGGCGGATCATGTCCGCAGCTTTTTCCGCAACCATAAACGTCGGCGCGTTCGTATTCCCGCTGGGCACATGAGGCATCACCGAAGCGTCCGCCACGCGCAGTCCTTCGATGCCGCGAACGCGCAGCGAGGAATCCAAAACCGCCATCGCATCGCTTCCCATCTTGCACGTACCGACCGGATGATACACGGTCTCGACGGCGTTGCGGATATAAGCCGCAATATCGGCGCGCGAAGTGACGCCCGCGCCCGGCAACAATTCTTTGCCGCGGTAGCGATCGAACGGTCCGGCCGCAGCAATCCGCCGCGCCAAATCGATGCCAAAAGCCAGCGTATCCACTTCGCTTTCATGCGAAAGATAGTTCGGCTCGATCGACGGCGGGTCCATTGGAAAATTGGACCGGAGTCGAATGCGGCCGCGGCTCGCAGGCCGGAGAAGCGTCGGCCCGATGGAAAAGCCGTGGCCCTCAGGCCGCTCGAAACCGTGCTTGAGGTAATAAACCGGTCCGAAGTGATACTGCAGATTCGGCGTAGCAAGATCGGGACGCGTGCGCAGAAATCCTCCAGCCTCGGCGACGCATGACGTCAGCATGCCGCGCCGGAAAAGAATGTAATTCAGCATGCTGCCAATCGATTCAGCGTTCGCCAGGCTCACCGCCCGCTTTGATTCGTAGGCAACCGGCAAGAAAAAGATGATCCTCGAGATTTTCGCCCACGCCGGGCAGATCGAGCGCGACCTCAATTCCGTGCTGCTCGAGTTGTTTCGCCGGGCCGATGCCGGAAAGCATCAGAAGCTGCGGTGAATTCACCGCGCCTCCGCAGAGAATCACTTCCCTCTCCGCGCGCAGTGTGTACTCCTGTCCGTTGCTAACATATTCGATTGCGGCGGCGCGATTTCTTTCCAGCACGATCTGCGTGGCATGAGCGTGCGGCACCACCGTGAGATTCGAGCGCCCGCGCGCCGGATGCAAAAATGCGTCCGCAGCGCTTTGACGCCGCCCGCGCTTCTGCGTCACCTGATAGATGCCCACGCCGTCCTGCCGCGGGCCATTGAAATCCGAATTCGCCGGCAACCCGGCCGCGATCGCCGCCTCCACAAACGCACGTGACAACGGATTTACAGTCCGCAAATCCTCCACGCGCAGCGGCCCGCCCACGCCATGCAGCTCCGACCGCCCGCGCGCCTGATCTTCCGACTTCAGAAAATACGGCAGCACTTCGTCGAACGCCCAGCCAGGATTCCCCTGCGCCTCCCAGCCGTTGTAATCCTCCGGATTCCCGCGGATGTAAATCATCGCGTTGATCGAACTCGATCCGCCGAGAACTTTCCCGCGCGGCCAGTAAAGCGCCCGGCCGTGCAGATGTTCCTGCGGCTCGGTCGCGTAATTCCAATCGAGCGGCGATTTGAAAAGTTTCGAAAATGCGGCGGGGATGCGAATTTCGCGGCGATCGTCGGGACCGCCGGCTTCCAGCAATGCGACGTGTACCTTCGGGTCCTCGGAAAGCCGCGCGGCCAAAACGCATCCAGCCGAACCAGCTCCGACAATCACGTAATCAACGGATGCCATCAGCCAACAAGGATGCCACGGAGGAAGGTGAAGTACAAAGCGCCGACAATCAAAAGTAGCGCCGGCGTCCCCGCCGGCATCTTACGACCACGAACGTCGGCGAACGCCGGAATCATGCGCGGACTACCGCTGTAAATAAACCGCGTGAACTCAGTTGAGTAATCCGCCCGCGATTCTTGCCCATGGAGAGGAATGTATTCGTAGGATGCCGCAGCGTCGGCGAACGGAAGGAGAAGCGCCCTACGCCGGATCGACGGGCTTCTGTGCGATCACCGATAGTGTCTCCTCAGATTGGAAGAGCGACTTAACGCCATACGCGACAACTCCGCCAGCGATCAGCAGCAGTCCAAACGCCAGACTGCTCATCCCGAGCACCTGCTCCGCGCCGCCGCGCACAATCGCAAACCCAAGAAGCAGCAGCGGGCACACCCCAACCAGCATCGCCCCGGGCAACCCGCCCGGAACGCGGAACGGCCGCCGCAGCGTAGGCTCCTTGATGCGCAGCGCAATCAGCGCCACAAATTCCAGCATCAGGCTAGTTCCGTAAAGCAGCACATCAATCGTCACCAGTCGCTCGAAGCCCAACCCCAGGCATAGCGCCCAACCGATCGCGCAAACGACAATCGCGACCCACGGCGCCCGCGTGCGCTCGGACTTCTTCGCGAAAATCTGCGGCAGCATTCCATCCTGCGCCATCGCCAGCGGCAACCGCGAGTAACTCATCACCAGCGCGTTGAACATCCCGAACGCGCTCATCATCCCGCCCAGCACCAGCGCCACGCGCAGTCCCTGCCCACCCACAAGCGCCGCCAGATCGGCCCACGACCCAGTCTCCCAAGCCGACGCGGGCGCGCCAGTAAGCCACATCGCCGCGATCGGTACAATATAAGTGAGCGACACCAGCACCACGCACAAAATCATCGCGCGCGGATAAACTTGCTTCGGCTTGTCCACTTCCGTCGCGATCGTCGAAGCATTGTCCCAGCCCATGTAATTCCACATGGCGATCAACATTCCGCCGATGAAATCCACACCCAGCGTCGAAGGCGCAGCACTCGCGCCGCCCAGCGCTCCAAATTTGAACGGCGCAAGAATCACAATCAGCGCAAATGGCGCCGACAGCAAAAAGAACAGCCACAGCGATGAAATCGCCACCACGCGTATCCCCGCGATATTCATGATCGCGCAAACCGTAACGATCGCCAGCCCCACCATCAATCCGCGATTCCCCACCGAGAACCACGGCACGACGCGCGTGAGATACGCCACGAACAGCGTCGGATAAATCGCCATATCAAAAATGCTGGCGACCAGCGACAACCACGCCTCCTGAAATCCCCAGAAATTCCCCATCGCCCGGCGCACCCAGGCGTAGTAACCGCCCTCGGCCGGAATCGCGCTCGAAAGCTCGCCGATCATGTAAGCAGTCGGAAGGCTCCAAAGCAGCGGCGTGAGCACCAGAATCAGAATGCCCTTCGCGTAACCCGCGCCATGAACGATGTCCTCCGTGCCATATGTCCCGCCAGACACCATGAAAAAGGTGGCGGCGACAAGCGGCCAGAGCGTCAGCTTTGCCGATTTTCTTTTTGTTTGGGAAATCACGCGCGGACGCGCGGTGGCGGGCAGCGAAACCGTACTCAATTTCTGTCGCTTCCTCCTCGAGCGATCCCCACTCTCACTCGGGCCCAAGTCCGGAGCGAGTTCGCACAGCGAAGAATACAAGCATTGCGCGCCAGTGCAAGAAAAATTTTCGAGTTAGCAAAAGTTTTTTCTAAGCGAGAAAGCGCGCTCCGCGCCCCTCGAGCTCGAATCGCCCGCGCCTCGTCGAGCTTTTGTTGACACGACCGAATTCGCCCGTCAAACTGGGGCCACTTCGACGCGAGTCGTCACCGCCTGTCCCGCAGCGGGACCGGCGCCAAAACAACTGGGAGATGGCATTTGCGCACGGAAGATCGCTCACCCGAAGACTTGCGGCCCATCAAAATCACGCCGGATTTCATCACCACGGCGGAAGGCAGCGTCCTCATCGAAGCCGGACAGACGCGCGTCATCGCCACCGCCACAGTCGATGACGGCGTTCCGGGATTCCTGAAAGGCTCGGGCAAAGGCTGGGTCACCAGCGAATACGGCATGCTCCCCCGCGCCACCGAGCAGCGCACTCCTCGCGAATCCACCCGCGGCAAGCAATCCGGCCGCACTCTCGAAATCCAACGGCTCATCGGACGCTCTCTGCGCGCCGTAGCCGACCTCAAAGCCCTCGGCGAACGCACCGTCTGGCTAGATTGCGACGTAATCCAGGCCGACGGCGGCACTCGCACGGCCTCCATCACCGGCGCCTTCGTTGCCATGGCATTGGCCCTGGAACGGCTAGTAGCCGCCGGAATTCTGCGCACCGTGCCTCTGAAAGACTCGGTCGCCGCCGTAAGCGTGGGGATCGTCAACGACCAACTGCTTCTCGACCTCGACTACGAGGAAGACTCCCAAGCCCAGGTGGACATGAACGTAGTAATGACCGGAAGCGGACGCTTCGTCGAAGTCCAAGCCACCGCCGAAGGCCGCCCCTACACCGGCAACGAGATGCAGCAACTCCTCGAACTGGCCGCCGCCGGCATCGAACACCTCACGCAGGTCCAACGCGAGCTGCTGCACATGAAATTCAGTGCCCAAGCTCGTTAGTCTGGAAGTAGCCACCTCGAATCCCGGCAAGCTCCGCGAATACCGCGAACTCGCCGGCGATCAACCGATTCAACTGGAAAGCGTCCCCGGAATCGCCGCGCTGCCCCCGTTCGACGAGCGCGCGAGCACATTTGCAGGAAATTCGGCCGGCAAAGCCCTCCACTACTCACGCTTCACTTCCGAACCAGTCATCGCAGATGATTCAGGCCTGGTCGTCCCCGCGTTAGGCGGCGCACCGGGCGTGCATTCAGCCCGTTACGCCGGACCAAACGCCACCGACGCCGAACGCGTGGCAAAATTACTCTCCGAGATGCGCGGTAAAACCAGCAGCGAGCGCCAAGCCCGGTTCATCTGCGTGCTGACCCTGGCGCAGGCCGGAAGGGCGATCGCCGTCTTCTCAGATTCGGTCGAGGGAGTCCTAGCCGAGGAGCCGCGCGGCTCAGGCGGCTTCGGCTACGACCCCATCTTCTATTTCGAAAAGCTGCGCAAAACCTACGCCGAAATCTCGCGCCAAGAAAAGAACGAGTACAGCCACAGAGGCCGCGCCTTCCGCAAGCTCCTGCAGTTTCTCCTATCTCCCGAGCCATTCATCTGAATCGCCGCCCAAAATAAATGAATCCACCCGGTTCTGTTGACTTCCACTCGCGCAACCTAAGAGCTGTCATCCTGAGGACCGCGCAGCCCGATTTCCGCGCCCATTCACTCCGGGCTTGCGCGGAAATCGGGCGCTTTGGCGCGGCCCGAAGGATCTCGTAGGACACCTCGATCCGGTTTTTTCTTGCTTTGGTCTAGGATGTCAACAAAGTCGACTTCATCTCCACAAAGCACGCTCCCACCACACCCCTCCGAATTTCCTTAACGGCTCAACCCCGAACAAGCATAGAATGCGCCCCATGCCCAACGAACCTTTTCGCGTAATCGAACAGCCTGGCGCATCCGCAGGACTCCAAATTCTCCATCTGAAAGGGCCGATCACCCATGAATCGTCGCCGAAATTGGTGGAGGCAGTGCTCGCCGTCAGCGACCTGCGGATGATCATCGACCTCTCCGAAGTCCCATTGGTAGATTCTGTGGCCATTGGCGCGCTTGTCCGCGCTTACGTACATTGCCAGAAGACCAAACGGCAGCTCGCCTTCGTCGGTATGAACCCCCGCGTTAAAAGCGTTCTCAAGCTGACCGGCGTCGATCCGCTATTCGATTCCTACGCGACAATCGCCGAAGCAGAAGCCGCCATCGCCTGATTGATCGCGGTAGGGGGAAAATCGCGCCACAAACTCCATAGACCGCGCTAGCCGGAATCACTTCTCCTGATCCTTACACACGCACTTCTCTGGTATTCTCCACCGCCATCTTTGCAGCACGATCAAGCGCAGCGGAATTTGCAGATTCAAACGAAGAATGGAACCAACTGCCGCCAGCCCGAATCCGGCCCCTTCCACAGGAAGCTTGCTGCGCATCCTCGGCGTCACCTTCGGAATCGCCGTCACCCTTGGAAACTCGATCGGCGCAGGCATCATGCGCACTCCCTCGCAGATTGCCGCACGCCTGCCTTCGGAATGGCTGATCATGGCGGCCTGGACGCTCGGCGCCATCTATTCCCTGCTCGGCGCCTGGTCGCTCGCCGAACTGGGCGCCATGATCCCCAGTTCCGGCGGCTACTACACCGTTACGCGCCGCGCCTTCGGCGACTACATTGGCTTCGTCGTGGGATGGACCGACTGGCTGAGCAACTGCGGCGCGAACGCCGTAGCCGCGATTCTGATCGCTGAATACAGCCGCGATCTGTTCCCCGGCCTGAGTCATCCGATTCTCACTGGCACCGCCGTGATTGTCGCAATCGCGCTGCTGCAATGGCGCGGGATCCGCTGGGGCAGCCGTTTCCAAGACGTCACCAGCGCGATCACCGCTCTAGTCTTCTTCGGCCTGATCGCCGCGGCATACCTGCGTCCGCATCTCTCGCTTGCGGCTCAGGCTACCGCTGGCCCGCTCAGCGCCATTCCTTCCGGATGGCCGCTGCTTTTCGCCTGCGTTCTCGTCCTTCAGCCGGTCATCTACACCTTCGACGGATGGTATGGCGCCATTTATTTCGGCGACGAGATCCGCAATCCCGGACGCGAGATGCCGCGCTCGATGCTGAACGGAGTTTTCCTCTTGAGCGCCATCTACCTGCTCATCAATGCCGCGCTTTTTCACGTGCTCGGCGTCGCCGGCGTCGCAAAAGAAAATCTCCCGATTGCAGCACTGGGCCAGGCGATCTTCGGAACGCTGGGCAACACAGCCGTGCGCGCGCTGATGGTCGTCGCGCTGTTTGGGCTGATCAACTGTGCCGAGCTTTGCGCCACGCGCGTGCTCTACGCCATGAGCCGCGACGGCTGGGGCGCCCGCGGAATCACTCGCGTAAACAAGGGCGGCACTCCCTCGGCGGCGCTATTCATAAGCACGGCAGTTTCGATCGCCTTTCTGTTAAGCGGATCGTTCGACAAAGCCCTGGCGGTCACCACGATCTTCTACGTGGCCAAGTACACGCTGTCGTATCTAGCCGTATTCTGGCTCCGCAAGCGCGAGCCCACCACGCCGCGCCCCTATCGCGCCTGGGGCTACCCCTGGACCACAGCCGCAGCAGTAGCAGGATCGCTAGCGTTCCTGGCAGGCGCCATCGTAAGCGACACGCGCAACAGCCTCTACGGCTTCCTGATTCTGCTGGGGAGCTATCCCATCTATCGTCTGGCCCGCAAACGCGTCGTGCCCACGTAGCGCCGGCTGCCAGCCGGCGTTTTTGTGCGGCAATGGCGATGAACTCCAGTACGCGCGAAATCGTAAGCAGCGGGATTTTTTTCCCAGCCAAACGCGCAAACCCGCGATCTCGTTGAATCGGTGAAATTGTAACGTGTCCGCAGAAAGTCAAAAACGCCGGCTTGTCCTGAGTTTCGAAGGGCAAGCTGCCGGCGCAACGAGGCGCGCGGCGAAAATTAATTGAATATTCACACGCGAAATCGCCCCACGCGCTTCGCTGTCAGTAACTTATCCCTGCCCTCCCGCGTCCAACTTCCTTGCCACGAAATCGCTTGCCATGAATCCAATAGAGGTCTTTAATTGGGCGCTCTCCAGCCTGCCCTGAGGTGATCCATGGCTTCTCCAAGTCGTGCGCCGGAGCCTCTCGCGCCATTGCTCGATCGTCTGGCCGACGCGCGTGCCAACACGGATGCACTCTTCGACCGCATCGCGCCCGCGGCGCTCTACGACCGTCCCATACCCGAGCGCCACCGCCTGATCTTCTATCTAGGCCATCTAGAAGCCTTCGACTGGAACCTCCTGGGCCGCGGCGCATTCGACCTCGCGCCCGAAAATGCCGCCTTCGACAAGCTCTTCGCCTTCGGCATCGACCCGGTCGGCAGCAATCTACCCACCGACACCCCCTCCGACTGGCCGAAAGAGCGCGCCGTCCGCCGTTACGTCGCCGTCTGCGGCGACAAGCTCGATAGCAAGCTGGCCGAGGCCTTCGCCGAATCCGAGCCGAGCCGCGCAGTCGCCGGCGGCACGCTAGTCCACGTAGCCATCGAACACCGCCTGATGCACGCGGAAACTCTGGCCTACCTCACTCCACCAGCTTCCCTACGACAGGAAACAAGCCGATCGCGTTCGCGTCGCACGGCCCATCGGCGTCGAACGCCTCACCACCGTCCAAATTCCCGAAGGCGACGCAACTCTCGGCACCCTGCGCCATCCAGATGGCGTGACCGGGCACACTGCCGATCCGGCGTCGCCATTTCGGCTGGGACAATGAATTTGAAGCCACCACCGCTCATGTCCCGGCCTTCGGCATTGGCGCCTATCCCGTAACGAACGGCGAATTCCTCGAATTCGTCCGCTCGGCCGGCTACTCGGATCAAAGCCTCTGGGGCGACGAAGCCTGGGCCTGGAAATCCGAGAAAGGCCTGCAGTATCCATTTCTCTGGGCCGAGGGCCGCGACGAATGGAATTACCGCGGAATGTTCGAAGAATATCCGCTGCCGCTAAATGCTCCAGTCTACGTCAGCCACGCGGAAGCTTCAGCCTATGCCCGCTGGGCCGGGAGATCGCTGCCCACCGAAGCGCAGTGGCACCGCGCCGCCTACGGCACGCGCGACGCAACCGAACTCGCCTACCCCTGGGGCAACGAGCCGCCGGATCGCTCGCGCGGCAATTTTGATTTTGCCGCCTGGGATCCTACGCCGGTTACCTCGCACCCATTCGGCGCCAGCCGCTTCGGCGTTCACGATCTTCTCGGCAACGGCTGGGAATGGACCGCCACGCCCTTCGGTCCCCTGCCCGGCTTCGAGCCTTTTCCCTTCTATCGCGGCTACTCCGCCGATTTCTTCGACGGCAAGCACTTCGTGATGAAAGGCGGCTCGCCGCGCACCGCCGCCTGCATGTTGCGCCGCAGCTTCCGCAATTGGTTCCAGCCGCACTATCCCTACGTCTACGCCAAGTTCCGCTGCGTGGAGGACTGACATGGCTACCGCCCGCCCAAGATTGATCGAGCGCATCGCAGAAACCGCTGTAGCGGATATGGCCGCGGAAATCCGCGCCGGCCTCTCGCTACCCGGGCAAAAAGAGCTGCCCTCAAAATATCTCTACGATGAAATCGGCTCGGCGCTCTTCGAAGTGATCTGCCTTTTGCCCGAATACGGTCTGAGCCGCGCCGGCGCGCGTTTGCTGCGCCTCTACGCGCCCGAAATCGTCGAGAAGCTGCCCTCGCCGGTAATCGTCGCCGAACTCGGCAGCGGCAGCGGCGCAAAAACGCGCTGGGTGCTCGAAGCTCTAGCCGCGCGCCAACCAGTGAAATATTTCCCGATCGACATCTCGAAGACCGCCCTCTCGCGCTGCTGGCAAGAGCTTGGACATCTAGATTCCGTGAGCGTAGTCGGATTCGAGCGCGCCTATCTCGATGGCTTGCTCGAAGTGGCCGCGCGCCGCGAATCCGGCGAGCGCGTCCTCGTTCTCTTCCTCGGCAGCACCATCGGCAATTTCGATCGCCCCGCCGGCGAAAAATTCCTGCAGCAAGTGCGCAATATCCTGCTCCCGGGCGACGCGCTGCTAGTCGCGACCGACCTCGAGAAGCCCGTCCATCAATTGCTCGCTGCCTACGACGACGCCGCCAAAGTCACCGCTGCCTTCAATCTGAATATCCTCGGCCACATCAATCGCGCGTTGGGCGCCGATTTCGATCTAAGCCGCTTCGAGCACACCGTTCGCTACAACGAAGACGAGCGCCGCGTAGAAATGCATCTCCGCGCCCGCGAAGAACAACTCATCACCATCCCCGGCGCCTCCTTCTCCTGCACCATCCAAGCCGGCGAAACCATCTGGACCGAAAGCAGCCACAAATACAATTGCCGCGAAGTAGTAGCCGCAGCCGAACGTACCGGCTACCGCTGCAGCGCCCAATGGGTCGATTCCGAATGGCCCTTCGCCCAAAGCCTGCTAATCGCCCGCTAAATTTCCTCCGGGTCTCTCTGCGCTCTCAGCGTCTCTGCGGTGAGTCCTGCTCCCTCCGCTGTGCTATATTTCCAATCCGCCATGGCCAAAAAATCGAAAAAGCCCTCCCGCCGGCCGAAGTCCGCCACCAAATCCGTCAAACGCTCCAC
Organism: uncultured Acidobacteriota bacterium; assembly: GCA_963812645.1. Classification (GTDB taxonomy): domain Bacteria; phylum Acidobacteriota; class Terriglobia; order Acidiferrales; family UBA7541; genus Palsa-147. The sequence goes on along the minus strand of CAWEVU010000002.1, from coordinate 76,788 downwards.
TCGCGCGAAATCCCCCGCCGCGAAAAAAGCCGGCGGCACCGATCCAAAACGTGTAACTAAAATCCTCGAAAAACTAGACGAATCCTACCCCGCCGCAACCTGCGCACTATCCCACGACAACCCGTTTCAATTGCTGATCTCCACCATCCTCTCAGCCCAGTGCACCGACGAGCGCGTCAATCAAGTCACCGCCACGCTCTTCCCCAAATATCCCACTCCAGAATCCTTCGCCTACGCAACTCCCAAAGATCTCGAACAGGATATCCGGCCCACAGGCTTCTTCCGCAACAAAACCAAATCCATCATGGGCGCCAGCAAAAAAATCGTAGAAGAATTCAGCGGCACAGTACCGAAAACGATGGAGCAACTCCTGACGCTCCCCGGCGTAGCACGGAAAACCGCCAACGTAGTTCTCGGCACAGCCTTCGGCATTCCCTCAGGCGTCGTCGTAGACACCCACGTCCAGCGTCTCTCGCAGCGCCTCGACCTCAGCGCCAACGAAGATCCAAAAAAAATCGAGCAAGACCTGATGAAAATTATCCCGCAGGAAAGATGGATTCTTTTTTCACACCAGCTAATCTGGCACGGCCGCCGCGTCTGCCAGGCCCGCAAGCCCCGCTGCGTCGAATGCAATCTCGAAAAGATTTGCTACTCGAAGGACAAAACCGTCTGACCCGAAATCCCGCCAGCGAGCTATTCATTTCTTTGTCCTTCGATACTTGGCGGGATCAAAGTCGAACCTCTGTTTGCAACCGCTGCTGCAGAAATAATAGGTGCGGTCTTTGCGCTCCGTTTTGTATCGCGCGCTCGCCACGTCCACCATCATCCCGCAAACCGGGTCTTTTGACTCTGCAGCTTCCGGCGCTTTCGCCGCGCCCGCCCGGCTGCGTCCCACCTGCACGATCTCCGCAAGAATGCTGACCGCGATCTCCTCCGGCGAAACCGCCCCAATCTGCAGACCCGCCGGCGCTTTCACCGCCGCCACGCGTCCAGCGGACACGCCTTTGTCCAGCAATTCCTCAGACATCTTCTGCGCCTTCGTCTTGCTGGCCACAAACGCGACATACCCCGCGTCAGTTCGCGCCGCCGCCTCGAGTCCCTCTTCATCCGACTCGCCCTGCGTTGAAACAACCACAAACGTCTGCGGCGTCACGCGAAATCGCGTCAAATCGAAATCCTCGCCAATCGCGTCCGCCGAAGAAAAATTCTCTTTCGCGATCCCCGGCGCCGTCACAAAAATCTCGTAACCAATCGCCTTCCCCAATCGCGCCAAAGTCTGCGCCACCACCGACCGCCCCAAAATCACAATCTGCGGCTTCGGCAAAACCGGTTCAATATAAATGTCCAAGGTCCCTCCACTGTGGCAAGTCATCGTGTAATCCACGATGCCCGCCTGGGAATTCGGATCCGCGTCCGGGCTGATGCGAATCAGCCGCGGCTTTCCATCTTGCAACGCCTTCAATGCTTCCTTGATCACCACCGGCTGCGAGCATCCGCCGCCGATCCAGCCCGACATCGTGCCATCAGCCCGGATGACGGCCTTGTCACCGGTCTTCCCCGAAATCGGCGCCTCGAACCGCACCACCACCGCGATAGCAAAAGCCTCGCCGCTCTCCCGCAACTCGGAAACTTCCGCGAGAAAATTATCGAACATTGATCGTCAGTACCGCCGGCGTCCCTGCCGGCATCCGACCAGCGTCGGCGAGGCAAAAATCTCGCAACACGCGCGGACCAATGAACTCAACCACAGCCGTCGCTCCTTCAATTCCGCAAGCAACGATTCAATTCTCTCTCAAGCAACAGTAAACTTTCCAGCGAATGAGCCGCCGCAAACACATCCACCCAGTGCAGAGCCGCGGCCATTCCCCGCGCCGTCGGCTGATATTCCGCAAGCCCAAGCAGCGGATTCAGCCAGATCAATTTCTTCACACGCCGCTTGATCGCCCGCAACTCCTCAGCGAGCATCTCGGGCTCGCCCGTGTCCAGTCCATCGCTCAAGATAATGAATAGCGTCTCGCGCGAAAGCAATTTGCTGCCATATCGAAAGTTAAAATCGCGCAACGATTCGCCGATTTTAGTACCGCCCGCCCAACCCGCCGAATTCTCTGAAACAGCCTGCAACGCTGCCGTCAAATCCCTAGCGCGCAGCGAACGCGAGATTTCCACCAAGCTCGTGCTGAAAATGAAAGTATCGGTCCGCTCGAAGTGATTCTGCAAAGCATGAGCGAACCGCAAAAGAAACACGCTATACAAATTCATCGAACCGCTCACGTCCAGCAGAATCACCATCCGCGCCTTCTTCGGTTTCCGCCCTTTGAAGCGCAAATCAATCGGCTCGCCGCCTCGCGTAATGCTCCGGCGGATGGTGCGGCGCAGATCGAGTTGATCTTGCAGCTCAGAGATCTTGAGCCGCCGTGAAAGGCGCGTGCTCATCTGCCTAAAGAGCCGCTGCGCGATGCGTTCCAGTTCGGCCTGATCGCCGCGCGGCACCTCGGAAAAATCAGCTTTTGCAAGCCTTTCGCGCACGCTGGCCCCGGAAATGGTCTTGCCATCGTCTTCCGCCGCTTCATTCGAAATGCCACCCGGCAAGCTGAGGACCTTTGACTTGCTCTGCAATTCTTGGCCATCCGGCTGTGGTCTTCGTTTCCGCCGATCGTCTTCGACGCGCCGCGTCGAAGCTGAACTATCCTCGCTCCAAAAGTCCTCAAACAATCGATCGAACGCGTCCCACTCATCCTTCGAAGCGCATAGCCCCGATTTCAACGCAAGCTTGAGGCTATCGCGATTCGAATCCTCGATCGCCCGGGCAGCCTCAAGCGCCCCGACGGTGCCCGGCACTCCCGCCGCAATTCCATTCTCCCGCGCAAACCGGCAAAACCTCACAATCTCGGCAACAACTTCGGCTTGAATGTCAGAAGACACGTCTCTTTCGAATTCCTCTGAGGTATTTTTGCGGTCGTAGGGGCGCGGGTCAATCGCTGTGCGTTTGCCAAGCAATCGACGCGCCCGCTCTACGTAAGCCCCGCTCAGACGTCCGCCACGATCTCAAAACTACCCAAATCTTTCACGAAGTCGCCGCGATCAGCTTCTCCAACCCCTCCGCCCTAATCTTCTCCATATCCTCGACCGACTTCGAAACGCATCCAATCGTCCCCTCGGCCGCCTCAAGATCAAGCTGATTCTTCCCAATCGATTTCACCGCCTGCACGCAATCCAGCGTCTCCGCCACGCCCGGCGGTTTGCCAAGCCGCATCTGCCGGATTGCCTGCACATAGCGCACCACCTGCGCGCTGAGCCCCTCCTCAATTCCGGGCAGACGCGTGCGCACAATCTTCAATTCCTTCTCGAGGCCCGGATAATCGATCCACGAATAAAGACACCGGCGCTTCAAAGCATCGCTCAATTCCCGTGTGCGATTCGAAGTCAAAATCACGCATGGCCGATGCTTCGCCCGAATCGTTCCCATCTCCGGAATCGTGATCTGAAAATCGGAGAGCAGCTCCAGCAGAAACGCCTCGAAAGCCTCATCCGAGCGATCGATCTCATCCACCAGCAAAACCGGCGACGCATTCTCGGCACGAATCGAGCGCAGCAACGGCCGCTCCAAAAGAAAATCCGGCCCGAAAATGTGCTTCACCTTGTCCTCAACGCTCGCGCCGGAATTCTCCTCCAGCTTGATAGCCAGCAACTGTTTCTGATAATTCCATTCGTAAACCGCCGAGCTGACATCTAGCCCTTCATAGCACTGCAAGCGAATCAATTCCGTGCCAAGATATGACGCCAGCACTTTCGCAACTTCAGTTTTTCCAACGCCGGCGTGGCCTTCGATGAGCAGCGGTTTCCCGAGCCGAATCAGCAGATAAATCGCAGTAGCCAGCGAGCGATCGAGGACATAGCCAAGCTGCTCGAAGCCGCGAATCACAGAGTCGAGATCGTCAATCTGCGAAGACACCGTAGACACGCCTTGCCCCGTAGCGCCGGCTCGTCCTGAGCGTCGAAGGGCTGCCAGCCGGCGTCTTTGTCATAATCAACCGCGACTCTAACCCATATCGAGAAGCCGATCCCATTGTATCGCTGCGGCCCTCAAATCGTTTCGTAGCGGCGTCGCTTGTTTGCCCTGAGCTTCGAAGGGCTGCGCCCGGTTTTTGCCTCGAGCTCCACTACTTCTCCGAGCGCCCGAAAAGTCGCCCGAAAAAACGGGATAACACCGCGCGCATCGCTGACAACACGAGAGTCACCGCATTGACCGGCTTCGGCGGCGCCGGAGCGACCGGCGAATTTGCCGCACCGCTATTCGCCGGCCCCACCTCCTGCTGCAGCTGCTGCTGAAAATTCTTCGTGAATTCCCCGAAGATTACATCGGAAACATCATTAATCATGCGCGCCCCGAATTGCGCCAGCATCCCGACCACATTCACTTCCGAAATGCCGACGACCTCGGTACCGCCCCCCGGCAAACCTTTCAGCTTGCCGGTCATTTTCATCGAAGCGCTGCCTTTGCCGCGAACATCCTGGCCCTTGCCCACCAACTCGATCTCATGCGCCCCCGCATCAAGCCGCTCGATGCGCACTTCACCCTTATAGTCAGTCACGCTGGGCCCGACGCGCACGCTGATCGAGCCTTTGAAAGTTCGCTCGTCAATCGCCTCGGTGATCTGCGCGCCGGGGACGCAGGCGGCAACCTTGCGCGGGTCGCTCAGGGATTTCCAAACTTTCTCGATCGGTTCCTGAACTCGAAAAGTTTTCTCGATGCGTACTGCCATCGCCTAGCTCGCGATTCCCTTCTCCTTGAGGATTTGCCATACCTTCCAAGGAGTGATGGGCATGTCGATGTGCCGCACGCCAAGATGCGCGAGCGCATCCACCACGGCATTCACGAAAGCCGCCGGCGAGCCCACGTTCGGAGATTCGCCAACGCCTTTCGCACCGAGCGGATGATGCGGCGAGGGCGTGCAAGTTTTTCCGGTTTCCCAATGCGGCGTCTCGACCGCGGTCGGAATAAGATAATCCATGAAATTGCCGCCCTGCACGTTGCCGTTCTCGTCGTAATCGATGAGCTGCATGAAGGCGATGCCGAGTCCTTCGGTCAATCCGCCGTGAATCTGCCCTTCCACCACCATGGGATTGATAATGTTGCCGCAATCATCCACGGCCACGAATCGCCGCACCTTGATCTCACCCGTGCCCTTGTCGATGTCCACCACGCAAATGTAAGTCCCGAAGGGAAAAGTCAGATTCGGCGGATCGTAGTAGTGCACGGCCTCGAGTCCCGCCTCCATGCCCTGCGGATGATTCGTGTAAGCAGCAAAAGCAATTTCCTGGATCGTCTTCGATTTGCTTGGCGCGCCCTTGACCCAAAACTTCCCCGGCTCCCATTCAAGATCCTGCTCGCTCACTTCCAAAAGATGCGCCGCGATTTTTCTAGCCTTATCACGAATCTTACGCGAGGCCATCGAAGTCGCAGCTCCTGCAACGGGCGTGCTGCGGCTCGCATATGTGCCGAGACCGTAAGGCGCCGTATCTGTATCGCCTTCTTCAACGGTAATGTCGGCAACGGGAATGCCCAATTCTTGCGCGATGATCTGTCCGAAGGTAGTTTCATGGCCCTGTCCCTGCGATTTCGTTCCCATCCGCGCGATGGCTTTGCCGGTGGGATGAATGCGAATCTCGCAGCTATCGAACATCTTGAGTCCAGCAATATCGAAATCATGCGAAGGCCCCGCGCCGACGATTTCCGTGAAGCTCGAAATGCCGATTCCCATCAGCTCGCCCTTCTTGCGCTTCTCCTCCTGCTCTTTGCGCAGCGCCCGGTAGCCAATCATCTCGAGCGCCAAGTTCATGGCTGCGGGGTAATCGCCGCTGTCGTAATTCCAACCGAGCGGACACAGATATGGAAACTTCTCCTTCGGAATGAAATTCTTCAGCCGCAGTTCCGCGGGGTCAGCCTTCAGTTCGGCCGCCAGAACATCCATCGCGCGTTCAATTAAGTAAGCGGCCTCCGTTACGCGGAACGAGCAGCGATAGGCGATTCCGCCGGGCGCCTTGTTTGTGTAAACGCCATCCACTTCGCAAAATGCATTCTTAAAATCGTAAGAGCCGGTGCAAATGCTGAACAGCCCCGCAGGATATTTCGAAGGCTGTGCCGCAGCATTGAAAGCCCCATGATCGGCGAGCGTCTTGACGCGCAAGCCGTTCACGATGCCGTCGCGGTCGGCGGAAATTTCCGCGGTCATATGGTAATCACGCGCGAAGCCGGTCGATTGCAGATTTTCCGAGCGCGTCTCGATCCATTTCACAGGCCGCCCGAGCGTGAGCGAAGCCACAACGGCGCACACGTATCCCGGATAAATCGGCACTTTATTCCCGAATCCCCCGCCGATGTCCGGCGAGATGACGCGGATATTGTTCTCCGGAATTCCCCCGACGATCGCGAACAGCGTGCGATGCGCGTGCGGCGCCTGACATGTCTCCCAAACAGTGAGCTTTTTATTCACCGTATCGAAATCGGCAACGATTCCGCAAGTCTCAAGCGGCGCAGGATGGCAGCGCTGAAAAACCGCATCCACTTTCACTTTCACCGCCGCAGCGTCAAGGCTCTTCTGCGTCGCCGCCCTATCGCCCACTTCCCAGTGGAAAATATGATTGGTCTTCTCCTCGCGATCCTCGCGCAAAATCGGCGCGCCCGGCTCCGTCGCTTTGTGCGGATCAACCACAACGGGCAATTCTTCATACTCGACTTCCACAAGATCCGCGCCGTCCGCCGCCGTGTAGCGATCCTCAGCCACGACAAACGCCACTTCCTGCGCCTGGAACAAAACTTTGCCTGTCGCCAAAACCATTTGCTTGTCATGGAAAAGTGTCGGCATCCATGCCAGGCCGGCCTTCGCCAGGTCCTCACCGGTGATCACCGCCAGCACTCCCGGCAGCTTCAACGCAGCCGCAGTGTTGACGCGCTTGATCCGCGCGTGCGCGTACGGGCTGCGCACCACGTGCCCGTAAACCATCCCCGGCAGATTCACGTCATCCACATAATGCCCTTTGCCCTGAATGAATCGCGCGTCTTCCTTGCGCTTCACCGAATGGCCCATGCCGCCGACTTCAGGCGTCGTCTTAAAAAGTGGCTGCGTGCTCATGTTCATGCCCCTTTCTGCAATTCGGCGGCCGCGTATTGCACAGCCTTCACAATATTCTGGTAGCCGGTGCAGCGGCACAGATTCCCGGAAATTCCCCAGCGAATTTCTTCTTCCGTCGGTTTCGGATTTTTCTTCAGCAGCGCGTAAGACGAAAGAATCATCCCCGGCGTGCAAAATCCGCACTGCAGGCCGTGCTCCTGATGAAATCCATCCTGCAGCGGATGCAGCTTGCCGTTTTGAATTACGCCTTCAATGGTCATGACATCGCGGCCATCGGCCTGCACCGCAAAAAAAGTGCAGGATTTGATCGCCTTGCCATCGAGCAGGACCGTGCAAGCCCCGCAATTCGAAGTGTCGCACCCGACGTGAGTGCCGGTGAAGCCAAGCACGTCGCGGAGAAAATGTACCAGCAGAAGCCGCGGCTCGATCTCTCCTTCTCGATCCGTTCCATTCAATTTGATTCGCACATGCTGCGTCTTGGCCATCGCTGACTCCTCCGCGCAAATTCGAAAAATCTACTTGCTGGCGCGCTCCGCCGCGCGAGCGAGCGCCCGCCTGGTCAATTCCTTGATCAATCCCTTCTTGTATTCCGCCGGCCCGCGCAGATCGGAACTCGGCTGCGATCCATCCGCCGCCAATTGCGCCGCCTGCGCAATCGTCGCCCCATCCAACTTCTTGCCGCGCAAGAAATCCTCGGCTTTTTTGGCTTTGATAGGTTTCGGCCCGACATTCGTCAAACCGATTCCAGCCTTCGCGCAGTTTCCGCTAGCATCAAGCGTCACCTGCGCCGCCACAGCCGCCGTAGCAAAATCCCCCACTTTCCGCTCCAGCTTGAAATAAGCCCCGCCGCTGCGCGCAGGCGGCGACGGAATGCGAATCTCGGTAAGAATTTCTTCGTGTTTCAATGCCGTAGTGAAAATCGAAACAAAGAAATCCTCAATCGCAATTGTCCGCTCGCCTTGCGGCCCGGTCGCCACCACCTGCGCCCCCAGCGCCAGCATCGTCGCCGGATGATCGTTCGCCGGATCGCCGTGCGCAAGATTCCCGCCCACCGTCGCCAAATTCCGCACCTGCGGATCGGCGATCACCGCCGCCGTGTCATGAATGATCGGATACTTCGCTCGAATCACATTCCGAAGTTTCCAGATCGGCCTCTCGAGTCAGCCCGCCAATTTTCAGAAATCCGCCCTCTTCCCTTATATAAGCGAGCCCCGGCACCTGATTGATATCAATCAATCGCGCCGGCCGCGCAATCCGCAGCTTCATCATCGGAATGAGGCTTTGCCCGCCGCTCAAAATTTTTGCATCATCGCCATATTGCTTCAGCAGCGCCACCGCTTCCGGAATTGTCTTAGCTCGGTGATATTCAAATGGCGGGGGAATCATTTCTCATCCTCCCAGTTCGAAGAAACCAACAACATCCAAGCTCGATAGATGAGACGCGGCGTGAATTCGTTTCCTGTAAGACCATTTCGGAGGAACGACCGCGGACCTTGACATCGCACGCTCTCTGCGTTCATTGTCCGCCTGCGTGCCGGAGAATATAATAGGCGCGAGAGCGATGTCCATAGAGGTCATCAAGAAGTCCGAGGAACTGGCGTCCGCACGCCGCGCGTTCGCCATTGCCACCGTCGTGCGCGTCCATGGCTCGTCCTCCGCGAAGATGGGCTCGCAGGCCATCATCGACGCCGACGGCAAAATCATCGCCGGCTGGATCGGCGGCGGCTGCGCCGAAAGCGCCGTGCGCGCCGAATCACTCGCCTGCCTCGCGAGCGGCCGGCCGCAACTAATTACTTTGGACATGACCGACGAGCTCCTCGGCGTCGGCATGCCCTGCGGCGGCGTGATGGATGTTTACATTCAACCGGTGCTGCCGAAGCCCGAGCTTCTCATCGTCGGCCACGGCCGTATCGCGGAAACCCTCGCTGCCATTGGCCGCTTGATGAATTTCGCAGTAATCGTGGACGATCCCGCCGCCGATCGCGCCGCATTCCCCGTTGCGGATCGTTTGATCACCAACGATCTCGACCTAACCGAAGTGCTCATCGGCCCTCAGACCTACATCGTCATCGCCACGCAGCACAAAGGCGATCACGTCTGGCTGCAGAAGGCTCTCGAGAGCGACGCCCCTTACGTGGCTCTGATCTCGAGCCATCATCGCGCCGCGCTAGTCCTCGATTACCTCGCGCTATCCGGCGTTGCGCGCGAGAAGCTCGATCGCGTCCGCGCCCCCGCGGGCCTCGATCTAGGCGCCGCAACGCCCGAAGAAATCGCCCTCGCGGTGATGAGCGAAATCGTCGCCATCCGCCGCGGTGCAAACGGCGGCCCGCTCCAGCGCAAAGATTCGGATGCAACAGAAACGCCGTCCAACTCGCACGAATCTTCCGCACACAAAACCATCAGCCGCTGCGACACCGACCCCGCATTGTCGTGACCGTAGGGCGCGGGTTCACACACTCCCCGCGTACGCGCGGGTTTTGGTTGGCGTGCTCGATCTCATGCTCCCAAAAACAAAACCGCAAACGGAGCGTCCATCTGCGCCAACCCGCTGCTACAACGCCGCGGCGCCGTGCTCCGTCGACGCGCGGCGATGGCGCGCCGCCACAATTTCAGCCATCACGCTCAGCGCAATTTCTTCCTGGCTCTCCGCCCCGATGTCGATTCCGGCCGGCGCGCGGAGTCTCGAAAGATTTTCCGCACTCACTCCTCTCAATTTCAAAGCGCCGGCAATCTCCTGCGCGCGTTTTTTATTGGCCACCAGCGCAATGTAGCCCGCATCCGTGCGCAACGCCTGCTCGACGGCCTCTTCATCGAATCGTCCGCGGCTTGCGATCACGATGCAAGTCTCGGTCGCGTCTGCAAGCCGCGAAAAATCGAGCGCGCGCAGCACTCGATCCGCTTCCGGCACATCGCCAATGCTGGCGACAGGATCGACGGCCGTAACCGAAAAATTCATCACCCGTCCCAGCTTCATCAGCGCTCGTCCGAACGCGTCGAGTCCGACGACGACAAGATGTGGCTTTGCCTCCGCCGCAACTGATCCGCCTGCAACTTCCCTGCCCTCCAGGTCTGCTTCCTCCAAAAGCCCCGCGCCAATTTCTCCTCGCGCATGAGCCTCCTGCAGCTTGCTGAGATCGGCAGACGTATCGATATCCAGCAGCACGCCGATGTCTTCCACCGGCACCTTCAAAATATTTTCCGTATGCGTGCCGAAGATCGCGCGGCAACCAACATCGCCACCCAGCCCCATCACCTCGGCAAACACCGATCTGTCCAGCAGCACCGGATTGCCGCGAAATCCCTTGTAGATCGGCAAAGCAATCTGTGGCTTGCGTTCCTCATAAGCGGCGATAAGCCGGTCAAATGTCGCCGTCGCCACGAATGGTTGGTCGGCCAGCACGATCAGCGCCGCCTCGGCCTGCGCGTCCACTGCGGCGAGTCCCGCGCGCAGCGAAGTTCCCATTCCGCCCTCGAACGCCTCATTGATGACCACGCGAAGCCCGGTGACGTCAATTTGCTTCCGAATCTCTTCCGCCGAAGCGCCGAGCACCAGAACGATTTCGCCAACGCGCGCCCCGCGCAAGCTGTCGAGCACATTCTCAAGCAGTGCCTTGCCGCCAATTTGCAGCAGCTGCTTCGGCGACCCCATGCGCCGCGACATCCCCGCCGCCAGCACCACGGCGGAGACTCGAGACGGCGTGCGCAGACTCTGGCATCGAAGTTCCTCGGCGACTCGGCGGCTATTTGTCCCCGGCCACGGTAAGTGAATGGCCGGTGCGCGTCAATCGAGGCGTCGCCTCGCAAGCGCCGTTCGATTTTCATTCGCTTTGCCGAAACGTCTAACCGAAACAAGGGTTCAATTAAAACCATCCGCAAATCACAGAAAACAAAGGATCGGGGTGGTCTCTAACCGAAACACTTGGCGAAGGTCCCTTGAGGCGATTCTTTGCCCCCGGCGGAGATTTTTCGGGACGCGTGAGATTGGAAGAATTGCGCCCGCGGGGTGCCGTGTGACATCGAGGCCAGTGCAACGGTTGGCGGCTGGTCGTGAAACGTGAGTAATCCTCCTATGTATTAAGTTGCTTGGCGCGGAAGCGTCGTTATTCGCTGGGCTGAGCCGCCTGCAGTTGCAGGCGCAAAGCACCTGACAGCCCAGGTACGGTCACTCGCCGGGCTGAGCCGCCTGCACTGGCAGGCGCAGAGCACCTGACAGCCCGGACCCGGGCCAGCTCAGGAGAGCCAGCCCCGCGCTCAAGATCTGCGGACTACGGGACTAGGTTGATATGAGAGTTATCAAATGTCAATAGTTCCTTCGGTCTAAAGTAGGAGCCCCCGGCCGTGGAGATCAGGAGTTGGAAATTGGAAAAGGGCCAGGCCCGCCGCACGGCTGCGCGCTATCTTCCAGTCTCAAGTCTCCAGCTTCCAGACTCTAGAGTCGTGCAAGGAGTCGCTGGGAATCGGAGGGAATTCAGCGAAAAACGACGCGCCGAAATGTCAAAGCCGTCGCCGAAACCCCGACCCTGTCCAAACACCAAACCCGGAAAAGATGGCCACTCCGGCGAGCAAACCCGTAGGAAAAGGCCGGCCACGCGCTGAGGCCTCTCTGGCGGGCTTGCTATTCAGGATGTCCTTGACAGCAATACTGTACGGTTCACGTATGTGGTGTTATCATCCCCTGCAATAAGCCCGATGAGCCGACCGGCGAATGCGAGCCGCGGAGAAGGGCTGCCCTTTCGTCCCTCCCGGCCCGCCGATCGGACTTTCACGCGTTGCTTTGCGTCGTAGGTAGGGGGTCGCGAGTGCATATCAGCGAGATGAGTACAGATGAGTGCCGCAGAATCCTTGCCCGCGTCGGATTTGGGCGACTTGGGTGCGCCCACGATAATCAACCGTATATCGTGCCGATTTACTTCGCGTATGAGCCTGGATACCTCTATGGCTTTGCGACCATGGGACGAAAGATCGAATGGATGCGTCTGAATCCGCTCGTCTGCGTGGAGGTCGACGAATTGCGGAGCCATTTGGAGTGGGTGAGCGTCTTGGTCCGGGGACGTTACGAGGAATTGCTCGACACGTCGGGGCATAAGTCGAGGATGCGAAAGAAGGCGCAGGCATTATTGGAAAAGAGGTCGATGTGGTGGCAGGCCGGATTTGCGGCCGCTCAGACTCGGCAGCAGTACAATCGAAGAACCCCAGTTTTTTACTGCATTCACATCGAGGAAGTCACAGGACACCGTGCCTCGCCGGATGCGGTTGAGCCGTCGGTGGGTTCCGAACCTGTCCCCATCCCTCCCATGTAAATCGAGGATAGCAGGCGGGCGAGCCTTCTCCGACCCTTCCGCGGTTCAGGGTGGGACGGAGGCCGACCCGCCAGAACCTATGGGACCAATCATATTACGTTCCAAACATGGGTGACGGTTTGGTGACTTTCTCAATATGACCTAAACTGACTGACGGAGGTGCGTGCTAGGCTTATGACACGTGGGGTTAGGCTTCGCCGACGCTCGATTCACGACTTGGGCCTCGACATTAACTATCGTTCGCTACAGGACCTGCGAATTCTAAGACGCCATCGCTGCATGAACATGTTCGAGTCTGAAAGCCTACGGACCACTAAGAGCCGCGAATTGCGTCGAGGATGTGAAGGAGATGCTGTCTTCCTACTCGTCGACCTCTGAGCAGACGTCAGGATTTTCCGAACTTGTGATGGGAGAAGCATGCCTTATTCAGAAATTGCTTCTCCCCCGTGAGCCTCTCCGGGGACCAAATTTCGAAATCACCTATCTTCTGCGCACATTCGGTGAGATAGGCGGCGACTTCCTCGACTACTTTTGCCTACCCGACGGACGGCTCGGAATCTATGTCTGCGATGTGGTGGGCAAGGGCGTGCCCGCGGCATTCTACGCTGCGCTCGCGGCGGGCACATTGCGATCCATCAAGAAAACCGGCGAGGAGCCGGCTGCGGTCTTGGAGCTCTTTAATAAGCGCTTGATGGTTCGACCGATTCCGTGCCGGTACTGTGCGAGTCAATACGCGGTGTTCGATCCCGAAACTCTCGAGCTTCGTGTGGCCAATGCCGGACTTCCGCTCTTGCTCTATCTTTCGGAAAGCGGCTGCTCGACCATGGGAGAAGGCGGCATACCCTCAGGCCTCTTTGATTTTGCGTGCTACGATCAAGTTTCTTTTCGACTAGCTCCCGGCGACGCGGTGTTATTTACCACCGACGGCCTTTCCGAAGCAGCCAATGAGAACGGCGAGCAGTATGGGAAGGAGCGCCTGATGGATCTCTGCGCGATGCTTGATTACAGCGCGCCCGACATCTTTCTACATTCGATATTCGATGCCATCGAGGAATTCACCGGCGGAAGACATAGTGACGATATGACTGCGGTCGTGCTCAAAACAGGGCCCTCATTCGCACCCACGACCGATCTTCGTTAGGAATTAGGCGCGAGACGCAATTTCAAGAACGGTCTCGACTGCTAGATGCATCCGGAAATTGGGAGACAGAAATGCACCGGCTCTTGATCATCGATGACGATGCAGCCGTTAGGAAACTTCTCCGATTCCGGCTGCAGGACGCGTACGAGATCATTGATACCGCCGATTCCCAAGAGGGACTTGCGCTTGCGCTGCTAAAAAAGCCTGATGCGATTTTGCTGGATCTCATGATGCCGACGTATTCAGGTCTCGAGGTCTGTCAAACACTCTCGTCCCTTAGCTTCACGCATCGGATTCCGATCTTCATCGTTTCCGGAGCCCCCGCCGCGCGTTACGAGGAGTTTTGCGCGAACCTCGGAGCGATGGGCTTCTTCCACAAGCCGGTCGATTTCGACAAACTTCGCAAGGCACTGGCGGAGGCCATTCAAGGCAAGCACTCCGCCAGGCCAGAGGCACGCATTCGCCTCAAGGCCACTTTGAACCTCTCGGGTCTCGATTCGACCGGAGCGCTGTTCGATCTGAGCGCTGTGACTCAGAATGTAACTACAAGCGGCTTCTTGTGTGAATGTCACGCCGACGTGAAGGAAGGCGTCGTTGTAGAAGTCTACTTGGCTCCAGACAAAGAGCAGTTTGTCGGAAAAGCGCGAGTCGTTCGCGTGGATTGGCCGGGAGCGCCTAGCCAAGCATGCGACTTCCAATTCATCGAAAAGCCCGCCAATTGGGTTCTGCCATAGCTAAGGAAGACGCTCACCGGCACGGACAGTGAAGTGTAACTGGCGGGCCCTACAGAGGCGGATGGGCCAGCGTTTCCCGGCGGGTTTGCTTTTCAGGGTGCCGCATCCTCGCGGGTTTCGAGGGTGTGGATTTCGGCCCCGCGTTTGATTTTTCTTTTTTGGTTTTGGCCTTCTTTCTTTTCCCTCGCGGCGATCGGAGCTCTCCCGATACTTCGCACATAAAAATTCCGCTTGGGCCTGCGCAATACGCGTTTGTCACTGCCAGGTCCCCGTCGTAGGGGGCGGGTTGACTACGCCCCCGGGGTGGAATTGGGTTTTGAAATTCGATCGGGGGTTCCGGAAAATCCCAAGGCAAAACCGGGGCTCCGCCTAGGCGGACCAGCCCCTACGACGGATCGGAGCTGTCTCGATACCCTCGCAAAACTGTTGACAAGTTGGTACTCTTGTGATACAAAGATCCGGGTAGTTGGCAGTCCCTAAGCGCGGGGCTGCCTCTCCCGAGCTCGCTGCAAGTTCGCGCAAAATGGACCCTTATGTATCTCGCCTCTTCAGAGGCGAGGCAGTCTGGTTTTGGTTCGACGATGGACACGCCGCGGGGCCGGCCACCAACTGCTAAAGGCCTCAGGTCTGTCCTTCGGCCCCGGCAAGGGGCCTCAGAATAAAAAGACCTGCGCTACATTGGCGATCGGGAGGCAATTTCTAATCGGGACACCCTACGATTAGAAACGCCCGCAACTTAAGCAAAACAAATGAAGGAGGCCATTTCTAATCGGGACAAAAACGCACTTTTTTTCAACTCGGCGGTCTCTGCGTCTCTGCGGTGCGCCGTTGGCGTTTCTTCCAAACTCGAACCTCAGGCATCCGCATTTCTAATCGCGTGCGAAATTATTAGAAATCGTTGTAAGTTTCTGAAAATAAAGGACGGAGGCCGTTTCTAATCGCGTCAAAACGGCCTCTTTTAGCGCGCCCATTGGGATCGAAAGCCGCTCAGCCGCGGTCGGGCGTCGCCCGCTGCGGCACGAATTGAACAACGGAAAGTCAAAACCCCCACGCGCAAATTCGGCGCATGGGGCACCCGGCGCAGAAGGAAAATGCAGATCCTTCATCCGCCTGGGCGGATTCAGGATGACAACGAAAAGCATTGTTCCACAAGCAGAATTCGGAACTGCGGAACTGCGGTTCTTCAGTTTGATTTGGCGGTGACGGCGGGCGGGGGTTGCTGGGCTTTGGCTGTTAGCGCGGCGAAGCGCGGGTCTGGGCGGAGAGATTTTAGATCGTCGTCCTTTTCCATGCCCTTGCGGAGGTCGGGTTTGAGCTGGTGGTCGAAGGCGAATTGGAGGCTGGAGAAGGATTCGTCGCGCTTGCCTTCCAGAGCTAGGATGCACGCCAAATCGTAAGCTGATTCGGCAGTGTTCGGATGATCGTCGCCGAGAGCGCGGCGGCGGCCGGCGAACGCCTCGCGGAAGACCTTTTCCGATTCCGGATATTGCTTCTTGCTTTTCAGGATCGTGCCCAAACTTTTCAGCGTCACCAAAGTATCGGTATGTTCGGAGCCGAGGGCGCGGCGTTCGATGTCGAGAGTTTGCCGCACGAGCTTTTCGGCTTCGGCGTTCTGCCCTTCGATCTGGAGAAGCTCGGCGAGATTGCCCATGGTGACGAGAGTGGAGCGATGCTCGGGACCAACGGTTTTGAGCTTGGCAGCGTAGGTATCGCGAAGCAATTTTTCGGCTTCGGGATAGCGCTTCTCGTTGACCAGGACCTGCGCGAGATTGCCCATGGTCAAAAGCGTTTGAGGATGCTCGGGGCCCTCGACGCGCAGTTTGATCGCCAGCGCATCGCGATAAACTTTTTCTGCTTCGGTCCAACGCTCCTGTTGCGAGAGGATGGCGCCGAGATTGTTGGCATCTCCGAGTGTCGTGGGATCGTCGTCGCCCAAGCGTTGCCGGTCATTTTCGTAGGTTTCTCGAAATAATTTCTCTGCGTCGGGAAATTTACCTTCATAGGCAAAGTCAATGGCGAGATGCTGCCGTGCGATGCGCGCCTCTTCATCTTGAGGACCGTATTCGCGCTCGGCGATTTCGAGAGTTTCACGATTCAACTTCTCGGCTTCGGGGAAGCGGCCTTCATCGTTGTAAACGAAGGCGAGCTGCGAGGCGGACTGGAGCGTATCGCGATCCTTTGGGCCAAGAGCGCGGCGGCGCAGCTCCATTGTCTCGCGGTTGAGCTTCTCGGCCTCCGGATAGCGGCTTTCCTCGTCGAGCACGAGGGCGAGTTTGGACATGGAGGCCAACGTGTCGCGATTCTTGACGCCGAGAGTCTGGCGGCGAATATCGGCGGCGCGGCTGAAAAGCGATTCCGCTTTGGAGTAAAGCCCGAGGCTATCGTAGACGACGCCCATGACGTGCATCATCTGCGCTTGCAGCTCAGGATCTTTGGCGAGGCCGGTGTCGATTTCTTTCGAGGCTTTGTCGAGAATTTCGCGGGCGCGAATGTCGTTGCCGCGGGCTTCGCTGGGATTGGAGACTTTGAACATGCCGGTCATGAATTGCGTGACGCGGTCGGCGCGATCGCGCTCGCGTTTGATGCGGCGGAGCTCAAGGGTTTGCGCGACGGCGCCGGCAATCAGGAGAACAACCGCGCTGGCGGCCACCGCGACGCCGAGGCGGTGGCGGCGAATATATTTGCGGGCGCGATACGCGACACTTGCGGGGCGCGCGACGACCGGCTCATTACGCAGATATCGGCCGATATCCGCGGCCAGATCGGCGGGAGTGGAATAGCGGCGGGCGCGATCTTTCTCGAGACACTTGAGAGTGATGGCGTCGAGATCGCCGCGCACCTGGCGAATGAGAGCGGGCGGATCGGCGCTGCGATTTTGCGCCGCGACGCTCGATTTATCGCCGAGTGTGCGGAGCTTGGTGCTCGGGCGTTGTACATCTTCCTCGCGCAGACGGCTGCGGAACTGATCGGGAGGAGTGCCGGCGAAATCGAGCGGCAGGGAGCCGATGAGAAGTTGATAGAGAATGACGCCGAGAGAATAGACGTCGGTGCGCGTGTCAACGTCGACGCCCGCGGAATCGGCCTGCTCCGGGCTCATGTAGGCGAGCGTGCCTACGATCATTCCCACTTGCGTGTAGAGAGTGTCGGGAGTGAGGCGTTGGGCGGTGGCCTTGGCCAGGCCGAAATCGATGATGCGCGGAACGGGCTTGCCGTCCACGGCGCTGACGAGAATGTTCGAAGGTTTTAGATCGCGATGCAGGATGGCTTTTTGATGCGCGTGCTGCACGCCTTCGCAGACGCGAATGAAGAGCTCGAGGCGTTCGCAGGTGGTGAGCTTGTGTTCATCGCAATAGGTGGTGATGGGGACGCCGACGACGTATTCCATCACGAAGTACGGGCGGCCGTGCGGAGTGGATCCGGCGTCGAAAACTTTGGCGATGGCTGGATGATCCATCAGGGCGAGGGCCTGGCGTTCGGATTGGAAGCGCGCGACCACTTCGCGCGTGTCCATGCCGGGCTTGACGAGCTTGAGAGCGACGCGGCGGCGAACCGGGACTTTTTGCTCGGCGAGCCATACTTCGCCCATGCCGCCTTCGCCGACTAGTTCGAGAAGGCGATACGGACCGATGTTCGCGCCGGCGACCGATTCGCCGAAATCAATGGTGCGCGCCGCGGTCGGCACTTGGGTTTCGATCGGGCGCGTGGGACCTTCGGTAAAGGCGTCGCCTGGATCGCCGGGTTTTATTTCGTCGTCGGACACGTGCCGCTGGCTCCCTGACAGACGCGAGAGTTTAGCGCAAGACCCGCGGGCAGGAATAGTACCGGCGCGACGGCGAGGATTGCACCAGGGTGAATCAGGGATTCCTGAAAAAAGGGAAATCGCCTCGGACGGCGGTCACCTGCCTACGTGACCTCGGACACTGAAAAATTGCTGCAGCTGGGTATCGTTGAAGTATGGGCAGACGGGCATTTCTGCCTGCCTTTGCGTTCGAAGAAGTGTATCGGTACGAGGAAAAACCCTATGAAGAAAACGGGAGTTGTAATTGTGGCATTGATGGCGCTGGGGCTTGCTGCGCCGGCGCGGGGCGAGACGTACAAGACGACTTATCCCATGGCTTGCAGCGAGATGTGGCCCGCGGTGAAGGACGTGCTCAGCAACGTGGACAATAATTACGACGTGCAGAAGATGGACGAGGGGCAGATGAGCGCGGCCTACAAAGTGAAGCATAACATCCACGTGAACATCACCGGAGCGCTGCTGCAGCGCACCAACAAGGTGAAGCTGGTGCCGAAGGGCGACGCCACCTGCGAGATGCAAGTGGTGTCGAACTATAGCGGCCCGGAGCACAACGACCAGGGCGACTTCAAGGCCCGCGTTGAAAAATCGCTGATTAAATTGAAAGCGGCGAAGCCTCCTGAGCCGACCAAAGCGGAAGTTCCTGCTAAGCCGGCGGAGCCAGCGAAACCGACGAAGCCCGGCGAGTGATTTCGGGAAGCACACGCGCATGATGGCGCAGTGGCGAGGCGTCGTGCTCGTTCCGAGGCGGCGCGAAATCCCGGGGTAAGTGTCAGCGCAAGGAGGTGATGACTGTGCTGAATCCTTACGTTCGATTCTCCATTTCCATAGTTGTCGTGAACCTGCTGATAACGATTTTTGCGCTCACCACTCATGCGCAAACACCGCTGAAGTCAGTGAATTCGCCTGAGGGCGGCAAAATCATATACGGCGTCGTGGACGGCGCCGCGACGCAGGCCGGCGGCATGGCTGCGGTGTTGCGCGTCGTGCATAACAATTGCGGCGAGCGCCCGCTGGTCGGCCCGGTGTTCAAATTCCGCGGTACGGAAACGGTGGGAGTCTTTTTCACCGTGGTGAACCACTCCGCCGGCAACGTCAAAATTGCCGGGCTGCTCATGGCTGCAATTACGGGATCGCAGCAGGTGGAGGCGGCTCTGGTGTCTGACGACGCGTCGCGATTTGGCACGACCGTGAACCCGATGATGCGAGAGCTTTTCGCTGAGTGGCGCCCGGGAGGCGCAGCGGCGACTACAAACGTTGCGATGGGCTCTGCGGTCCCGGCGGCTGCGACTCCGGCTTCGGCCGGGCCTTCGGCCCCGGCTGCGATTGCGCTGCGTATGGTGTCCGCGGCCGACGGCACCGCAGTAGTTGGCGTCCCGGACGGGTGGATATTCGATCCGCGCAGCAGCAGCGGGACAATGATCCTGAGCGGGCCGCACGGCGAACAGCTCGCCCTCGGGATGGGGAAAATGGGGATCGACCCGACGAATCCGCGATCGTCGATGATTCCGCATTTGCCTGGCACGATCATTTATCCCTATCGCGGCGATCTGGCGAGATCGTTTGCGGATCTTATTCAGACGTGGCGGCGGGCCGCCGGCAAAGGACCAGCGCCGATCCAAGTGGAGGAAATTAAACCGGTTCAAACGCCGCCGGGAGTCCAGTGCGTGAAGGCCAAAGGGCAAATGGATCCGGACGGAAGAGGGATGCAAACGTTCGGCGATTTGATGTGCGTAGGCAATCCGGGACCGAACGGCGGGTACACCCTGACGCTGACCCACACTATGGTGCCCAAGGCTCTCGCGGAGCAGGAGCGCAGCACGGTGAAGGCGATCATCGACAGTTGGAAGGTGAATCAGCAGACGCTCAACCTGCAGGTGGCGGCCGCTACGCAGCGGATGAACGAGAATACTCAGGCGCTGATCCAGGAGAGCCAGCGCCAGGTGGAGCACATTCACCAGATTGGCGCCGAGGCCACGGAGCGCATGAAGAACGCCGAAGAAGTGCAAGCGATGCGCAACGATTCCTTTGAACGGCAGGAAGATGCGATTTCGCGCAACGGGCAGGGCTTCAGCAACTACCTGCTCGATCAGACCGTGGTGCAGGACAACAATGTGTACAACAACGGGACGATTGGGCACGGCACGTTCTGGAACGCGACCGCCGAGGCGCTGGTGAAGGCCGATCCCAATCGCTACGAAATTGTGGATACGCCGAACTACTGGCGTGGCGTCGATTACTGAGCCGCGGAATCCGAACAGAGCTCCCTTCAAGTGCATGTCTGGGACTTAAGGGGGGCGGGCTGTTTTAGCGGTTTGAGCGGGAAGGCATGAGAAGCAATCCCTCGCCAATGAACACCAAGCACTCGAGCAACTGCCGTATAATCCAGATGCACGCCGAGTCGGGGCGTAGCGCAGCCTGGTAGCGCGCCTGCCTCGGGCGCGGACCGACCGACTCCAACAGCTCCATTCCCTATTTTGGCTTCTCTGTGTTTTCAGTAATTTGGGGAATCTGCTTTTCGCTCAAAGCTAACCCCAATGGCACGAAGACGTCGGATTCTGGCACAGTTTTGGCACAGGGGACGCGCCTGCTTTTGCAGCAGTGGGTGAACCCCTTAGTGAGACAGTTTGAATTGGCACACTGGCACGTCCGTCGAAAACAACATGTGATAGGAGCGGCTGGATAACTTCCGAGTGGCTCGTCAGAACGAAGCCGCCCGGCGGCAGACGCTGCGCGTGAGGTGAACGGAGCAGTTTATGGCTAACGGCTGAAGTAAGTTGTCGGGTCATAAGGAGGTCCTTATGACCAGACTTCGCAAAATGATGCTGGAAGAACTCCAGCGCCGTAATTACTCGCAAGATACCACACGCCACTACATCCGCACAGTCGAAGATTTTGCTCGGCGATTCAACTGCCCGCCGGACCGTTTGGGTCCTCGGCACATTCGCGAATACCAGGCCGAGCTGTTTCAAAAGCGAAAGTTGTCACCGGGTACAGTGATCAACCGCCTCTCGGCTTTGCGGTTCTTCTACACCAAGACTCTCAAAAAAGCCTGGAGCGTCGCGGAAACTCCCTATCCCAAAAAGCAACGTCGCATCCCAACGATCCTCAGTCAGGAGGAAGTCGCACGACTGATCGATGCCGCCGGCACTGCTTTTCATCGAACTCTGCTGATAGCACTCTACGCGACCGGCTTGCGGTGCGCAGAGCTGACGCGCCTGAAGGTCAGCGATATTGACAGCCAGCGCATGGTGATTCACGTCCGAGGCGGCAAGTGGGGCAAAGATCGGGATGTGATGCTCAGCCCCAAGCTACTCGAGGAACTGCGCAAACACTGGCACCGCTTGCGGCGAAAACCCAGTGCTTGGCTCTTCCCAGGCAACCGGTGGCATACCGGTGATCACCCCATCGATACGAAAACGCCGCGTCACGCTTGCCAGCAAGCCGCTAAGCGCGCGGGCCTGAAAAAAGCCGTCCATCCACATACGCTGCGCCATTGCTTCGCCACTCATCTACTCGAGGCCGGCGCCGATCTCTACACCATTCAGATCCTGTTAGGCCATCACGATCTGAAAGAAACTACCGTCTACCTGCATGTCTCCGAACGTCACTTGAAAGCGACGGCGAGTCCTCTGGACTCGCTCCAACTGAAAAGCGAGTTACCGCGGGAAGAGTAGATGAATCGGCCGCCCTTCGAGGTGGCCGATCTTATCCGCAGCGCGGGAACTGCATTTCTCGAGCGAAATCGCCAGTGGCTCCGCTGGAAGCACGTCAAAGTGCTGCTGGCCATTGCGCGCTGTCGTACCGCCGCACTCGGTGGGCATCTCGATCAGTGCACTCGCTGCGGGCATCGCGCCATCTCTTACAACTCTTGCCGAAACCGCCACTGCCCGAAGTGTCAGACCGCGGCCCGCGACCGTTGGATCGCCGCGCGTCAAAAGGAACTTCTGCCGACGCGCTACGTTCACGTGGTCTTCACGCTTCCGGCGCAGCTAGCGCCCTTGGTGCTGCAGAATAAGAAACTCATCTATGGCCTGCTGCTTCGCGCCAGTGCGGAAACTCTTCTCGAAGTCGCGCGCGATCCCAAACATCTCGGTGCAGAAATCGGTTTCTTCAGCGTGCTGCACACCTGGAGTCAGAAGCTCACCCTGCATCCCCATGTGCATTGCGTCATTCCCGCCGGTGGGTTGAGTCCCGATCACACCCATTGGGTGAAATCACAAAACCGGTTCTTTCTTCCCCTCAAGGTGCTCTCGAGAGTCTTTCGCGGCAAGTTCGTCGCTGGTCTCAAGCAGGCGCTCCAAAATGGCCGACTGAACTTCCATGGAAATCTCGCTCCACTCGCCCAGCCGAAACCTTTCGCTGCGTGGCTGCGATTGCTGTTCCGCAAGGACTGGGTGGTCTACGCCAAACGCCCCTTCGGCGGTCCCGAATACGTGCTGCAATATCTGGGCCGATACACTCATCGCGTGGCCATCTCCAACCATCGCCTGGTCTCGTTTACTGACGGGAAAGTCACCTTCCGCTGGCGGGACTCTGCTCACAACAACGAACAGAAGCTCATGACTTTACCGATCGACGAGTTCCTGCGACGCTTCCTGTTGCACCTGCTTCCCAAAGGCTTCGTCCGTATCCGCAACTTCGGTTTCCTCGCCAACCGCAGTCGCGCCGTGCTCCTGCCGCTTTGTTTTCACTCACTCGGTGCAGCACAGCAACCACATGCCAATCAACACGCCTCTCCCCCGAACGATCTCTGGCGCTGCCCTATGTGTGGTGGACCGATGGCGGTCGTCGCAAGGCTCACGACCGCAGAAATCCAACTTCGTGCTCCGCCACCGGTCACCGCTGCAGCATGACACGGCTCTCCCAAGCTCGGGATTCCTCGCACGCTTCGCCGTGCTCCGTACCCTTGCGTCTTGCCTCGCAACAAATCTCTTTTTCCAATCTCCTCAGCGTTGTCTCCGCCATACTCTCTCTCGTTAGTCCGCTCCCGAAGTCTTCTGCCGTGCTCTGCCGCACGACCTTGGCAACCTTCAACACCCTTGTCTCCACCCATTCAATCTCCATAGGGCCCGCGTCCGCCGCAACCACGGGCGGCTTCCTTCTAACGGCTTAATCGAACGCGCGAAGAACACCCTGCCTGCCCCAACCCTTTCGCGAAAACGCGCGTCCGATTAAGCACTAGCGTCAACCGGGAGCCATTGCGATCACTTCCTACAAGCCGACTTGTCGGTACCGATCTGGCGCGCTTCCCAGAAGCCCGTTTTAGGGGAACTACAAGCTTTGCCGCGCAAATCGGCACTACTGCGGGTGCCCGACCTGCAGGACGATCTTGCCGGGCTTGCGGGGTGCGCCCGCAAGCATGGCCTGCGCCTGGCGCGCCTCCGAAAGCGGCAGGAGTGAGCCCACACGCACTGTGATTTTGCCCGCGTCAAACAATGATGTGAGTGTCTGCAGGCGCGCGGTGGTCACCTCGGCGTAGAAGAAGATGGCCCCGGCCGGCAGCGGCTGCGTGGAGACCGACGTCACGAGTTTGCCTCCGGGTTTCAACGCAGCGACGCAGCGCTGCAACGTACTGCCGCCGACCGTGTCGAGGATGGCATCCACCTGCGGGAGGTCCTGCTCGAACGCGGGCTTGCCAGAGTCGATGATGGATTTCACGCCCAAGGAACGGAGCAGGTCTTCGTCGTCGAGGCGGGCGATGGCAACTGCGTGCATCCCGGCGTCGACGGCCATTTGTACGGCGTAGGCCCCGACGTTCCCGGCAGCTCCGACGACCATTACCGTTTGTCCGCGCGTCGCTTGCGCATACTGGAAGAGCATTTGCCAGGCGGTCACGGCGATCACAGGCGCCGACGCGGCTTCGACGTGACTGAGCAAACGCGGCTTGGGCGCGATCATCCCCGCCGCGGCGAGAGCGAACTCTGCCTGGGCGCCACAGAACTGCGGGTTGGTGACGCCGTAGACTTCGTCGGCGGCCGCGAAGTCCGTAACGCCGGGGCCGACCTTCTCGACGACACCGGAGAAGTCCGAACCGAGGGTGAGCGGAGGTTGCGGGCTGACCTTGCTCTTGCCCTCACGGATGATCGCGTCCCAAGGAGCGACGCCAGCGGCCATCACACGCACCAGAACTTCGCCGGGGCCCGGCGACGGCACCGGCACATCCTCGACCACTACGACGTCGGGCGGTCCGAAGCTATGAATCCTGCCTGCTTTCACGGCTCATTCCTCCTCACGCAACGGGCTTCGATGTTATCGCAGTTGTGGAGGCTCGTGACCTGCGTATAGAAACGGTCGGTGTCCGACGTAGCTCCTTCGATTGCAGGATCAGTTGCGGGAACACTGGCGGTCTCGGCCATGCGGATATTCTGCTCGCCCTGTCTCATTTAGGGGTTCACTCCATGGCGGCGAAATTGGTCAGATGGAGCAACAGTTCTGTTGGGGAGTCCTTTATAATCTTTACGTACTTCATGTCGGGGCGTAGCGCAGCCTGGTAGCGCGCCTGCCTTGGGCGCAGGAGGTCCGCGGTTCAAATCCGCGCGCCCCGACCATATCCTGCAGCCAAGTTCATTGACAATCTGTAGCGCTGGTGTGAGAGTTGGCTGCCATGAGCCTCCTCTATGTTCTATTTCTCGCATTTTTGATTGGATTTCTGGCAGGGCTGCGTTCGCTTACTCCGCCGGCGGCGACGGCACTGGCCGCACATGCGGATTGGCTGAAGCTGCCGCATTTGCTTTCGTGGATGGGCACATTGCCCGCGGCGATTATTTTCGGCCTGTTGGCGCTTTTTGAGCTCGTCAACGACAAGCTGCCGAAGACTCCGAGCCGCACTGCCCCTGCGGGGTTGATCGCGCGCGCGGTGATGGGCGCGTTCACGGGGGCGTGCATCGCAGCAGCTGGGGCGCAGGGAATCGCGATTGGCGCGCTGCTGGGGATTGCCGGGGCGATGGCGGGCACGTTTGGCGGTTATCACGCGCGAAAGGGATTGGTGAAGGCGACCGGCGCGCCCGATTTTGTCATCGCCGTAGCCGAAGACCTTGTGGCGATTGGCGGTTCGCTGTGGGTGGTTTCGCGGTTCTAGTTCTTCTCCGCTTGGATTAAGTCGCGGCGTTCAGTCGGCTCGAGTTTGCGCGAGAGGCCTGATGCGACTGGACATGCCGACGCGGCGGCAGATTTCTTCCGGGAGCTGGTCGAGCGCCACGATCTGATCGGCCAGTCCTGCCTGCACGACGGTTCCGGGCATGCCCCAAACCACGGAGCTCGGCTGATCCTGGACGATGATTTGCCCTCCCGCGTTGCGGATTCTCTCGCATCCGCTAGTCCCATCACGGCCCATTCCCGTCATCACCACCGCGAGCGTATCGCGGCCGAAACAATCGGCGACCGAGCGGAAGAGGACATCCGCGGCCGGGCGGCAGGAATTTTCGGGCGGGCCTTCGTTGGTTACGAGCTGCACAAAATTCGAATTGCGCTGGACCAGCATGTGTCGGCCTCCGGGCGCGATCCAGACCTGTCCAGGCTTGATGACCACGCCTGATGCGCCCTCATGAACTTCGAGAGCCGCGCGTTTGGCGAGTTGCTCGGCGAGGAGGCGCGTGAAAACGGCGGGCATGTGTTGCACGATGACGACGGGCACCGGAAAGTTTCCAGGCAAATTCGGAATCAGCGAGTGGAGCGCGTTGGGTCCGCCGGTGGAAATTCCGATGGCCACGATTCGCACGCGGGAAGCCGGACGCTGCAACGGCTGAGGCCGAAGGGCGATCGCCGGTGGCGCTGCGGGCAGAGCCGCCGCCGGGATCTGCTCTTGATCCGTCATGGGGCACAGCGCTTTGATTTTGGGGATGAGTTCCGTACGTAACTGCTCGAATATTCCTTGCGCGCCGCTGGCGCTTACGGGCTTCGTCACGTAGTCGCTGGCGCCAAGGCGCAAAGCCTCGAGCGTAATGAACGCTCCGTGCTCCGTGAGCGAACTGAACATGATCACCGGGAGATCCGGCCATTTCGCTCGAATGGCGGTGACCGTTTCGAGGCCGTCCATTTCCGGCATCTCAACGTCGAGCATCACCAGATCCGGATTGAGCTGGGCAATTTTCTCGAGCGCTGTGAGGCCGTTCGCAGCAGTGCCGGCGACTTCGATGGCCGATTCTTTCGCGAACAGGTCGGAGATCAAGCGCCGGATTACGGCGGAATCATCGACGACGAGGACGCGTACCTTCTTCATGGCGCGGAGCGGCAGGGCACGCCTCCAAGTCTATCCATCGGCGCGGGATGCTTGGGGCTTTAGGAGAGAGCCGAAGCCGCCACTTCGAGGAACGATCAGGGAGATGGCTTCCGCTCAATCGACTTCTTGCGTGACGATGTGGACATCCACTCCGGGGGCTTCTCTGAGGAAGCGATTTACGGCGGAAAGATAAAGGTATTTTCGCAAGCCCTGATCGGACGAGCGGCCGAAGATCACCTGCGTGATGTGCTTTTCGCGTACAAACTCTGCGACGGCATCGGCGACGTTTCGCCCATTCAAGCGCGCGACCTTTGCGCCCAGGTCTTCGGCGAAGCGCAGATTGGCTTCGAGGGATTTCTGGTCGGCATCGGCGAGCTTTCTGCCAATGTCAACGAAGATGACGTAAAACTCGGCATCGAGCCGCCGGGCCATGCGCGCCGCACGCGCCACCAGATATTGCGCCGCAGGATTGGCGCTGACGCAGACGGCGAGGCGCTCGCGGACCGGCCACGTCTCGCGAATGTCTTTTGCGGCCATGTAATTTTCGAGGCTGCGGTCGACGTGCTCGGTCACCTGGCGCAGGGCCAGCTCGCGTAACGCGATCAGATTCCCGCGGCGGAAGAAATTCTGGAGCGCCTGGCTGACTTTGTCGGCGGCGTAGACGTCGCCGCGCTGCATGCGCTTCTGAAGCGCCTCGGGAGTGAGATCCACCATGACGGTTTCATTGGCCGTGAGCGGAACCCAGTCTGGCACCGTTTCGCGAACGACGACGCCGGTGATTGCGCGGACGGTCGGGGCAACGCTTTCCATGTGCTGAATATTCATGGTCGAGAGGACGTCGATCTTCGCCGCGAGAATTTCTTGCACGTCTTCGTAGCGTTTTCGATGCTTGCTGCCGGGAATGTTGGTGTGCGCCAGCTCATCCACCAGCACTACCTGCGGCTTGCGCGCGAGGATGGCATCCACGTCCATTTCCTCGAATAGCGTGCCTTTGTATTCGATCTTCGTGCGCGGAAGGGTCTCGAGCTGAGAGATCAAGTCGGTGAGGCCCTTGCGGCCGTGAGTCTCGACAACGCCGATGACCACATCTTCATCGCGGGCGTGGCGGCGAACGCCTTCGCTCAACATGCTGTAAGTTTTGCCCACGCCGGGAGCATAGCCGAGGAAAAGCTTGAAAATGCCTCTCGGCTTCTCGGCCTGCGTTGCGGCTTCGAGCCAATCTTCGGGTCGTTTGGGCATTGCTATCTTCCGAGCCTCGAGATTTCCCAAGCTAGGCTAGAATAGCCGCGTGTGGGAGCGACTTCCGATTCGGGCCATGCGCTACGCCGCAGCCCTCGCCATCGTTGCCGCGATCACCTATTTCTACCGCCACATTCTGCCGGTCAATCAAACCACAGTCGCGCTTACTTTGCTTCTCGGGATTCTAACAGTATCCACGGTCTGGGGACTGCGCGTTTCGGTGTTTATGTCCGTTGCGGCGATGCTGGCGTTCAATTATTTCTTTTTGCCGCCGGTCGGAAAGCTCACCATTGCGGATCCGCAGAACTGGGTGGCGTTGATCGCCTTCCTGGGCACCGCGCTGGTGGCGAGCCAGCTCGCTACCCGTGTGCGGTACGAGGCGGAGGCGGCGCAGCGGCGCGGACGCGAAGTTGAGCGCTTGTATTTGTTCAGCCAGCAGCTTTTGGTTGAAGGCAATGTCATCCAGCTTTTGAATGCAATTCCTAATCACATTGTCGAGATTTTCGAAGTAGGCGCGGCGGTGATTTTTCTTTTGAACAAGAATAAATTTTATCGGTCGGGAAGCGGCGCGGCGCACCTCGATGACGAAGAATTGCGTAGTGCCGCGAACCGCGAAGAACCGATCCTCGACGCGGAACGCAGTCTGTGCTTCGTTCCCGTGCGCATTGGAGTGCAGCCGCTTGGCAGCATCGGCATTTCGGGGCCGATCCTCTCACGCAAGACGCTCGAGGCATTGGGCACGCTGGTTGCTATCGCCGCGGAACGCGCGCGCGCGGTGGAAAGATTAAGCAAGGCCGAAGCCGTGCGCGAGGGCGAGCAATTGCGTTCTGCGCTGCTCGATTCGATCACCCACGATCTCCGCACGCCGCTTACTTCCATCAAGGCCTCGGTCAGCAGCCTTTTGAACGAGGCGGTGCCGAATGATTCTCCGCGACGCGAACTCCTGACGATCATTGATGAAGAGACGGACCGGCTGAATCAGCTTGTGGGAGACGCCGCTGAGATGGCGCGGCTCGATGCGGGCGAATTCGAGCTGAAGCTCGAGCCGCATACGATTTCCGAGATCGTCGCCGCGGCGCTGGCGCAGTGCCGGCCGTATCTTGGCACGCGTCCAGTGAATGTGCGTCTCGAAGCCGATTTGCCCCCGGTGCGTGCGGACTTTAGCCGCGTCAAAGACGTTTTGGTGCGCCTGATCGAAAATGCGGATGCGTATTCGCAGAAGGACGCACCGATTACGATTTCGGCGGAGGTGAGCGACGCGCGGCTGGTGGTCAGCGTGGCCGATCGCGGGCCCGGCATCGAAGATATGGAGCTTGGGTTGATCTTCGACAAATTTTATCGCGGCAAGGATCAACGCTATCTGGTCCAAGGAACCGGCATGGGCTTGCCCATCGCCAAAGCGATCGTGGAAGCGCATGGCGGGACAATCGGCGTCACCAGCCAGCTCGGAAATGGATCGGTTTTTGCTTTCAGTCTGCCGATCGATCGCGGTGCGAGCGGAATGCGATGAAGGGAGCCAAGATTCTTGTGGTGGACGACGAGCCGCAGATTCGCCGCGTGCTGCGCGCGACGCTTTCCGCGGAAGGCTATGCGATCGTCGAGGCGCGCGACGGCGAAGCGGCGCTCGCCGAATTCCGGAGTGAGCGGCCCGATCTCGTCTTGCTGGACATGAACATGCCCGGAATCGATGGCCTGGCAACGTGCCGCGATCTGCGCGCCGGTTCGAGCGTGCCGATCATCATGCTTACTGTGCGCAGTTCGGAAAAAGATAAAGTTCGCTCGCTCGATGCCGGCGCCGATGATTACGTGACCAAGCCTTTCAGCATGGAAGAATTGCTGGCGCGCATCCGCGCGGCTTTGCGGCGGACGGCGCCGAACGAAGCGCTGGCGCCCGTGGTGACCAAGGATTTGAAGATCGACTTCGAGAGCCGCTCGGTCACCGTCCGAGGCGAGTCCGTTCATTTGACACCTAAGGAATTTGAGCTGCTGCGACATCTTGTTGCGCACCAGGGCAAGCCGCTCTCGCACCGGCGCTTGCTCCAGGCGATTTGGGGGCCGGATTATGGCGATGAGACGGAGTATTTGCGCGTCACGGTGAATCAGCTGCGCAAGAAGATCGAGCCTGAGCCTTCGCGGCCCAGGTATATTCTGACCGAGCCGTGGGTGGGTTATCGCTTCGTGCTCGGACGCGACGCGCACGCGAAGTCATCCGCATCGAGTAGCAAGTAGGCGCGGAGACGGCCCAGCGCTAAAGCGCATTCCCAAAAGCGAAGCTTTTTCGGAGCGCTGAAGCGCTCCTCACCCGCATGAATGCGGGGGCTGCCACCACAAGCTGTTCGTAATTGCGCTCGCTCAGTGCGCGAAGGGATGCGCGGCGTCGAGATCTAGATTTAATTCAAGAACATTGACGCGTGGATCGCCGAGGAATCCGAGGTCGCGGCCTTTGGTGTGACGAGCCACGATGGCTCTCAATTCCTGCTCCGAAATTCCCCGGACTCGCGCTAATCGCGGAATTTGAAATTCGGCAGCTGCGGGCGAGATATCAGGATCGAGCCCTGAGCCGGACGTGGTGACCAGATCCACCGGCACCGGAACATTGGGATTCTCGGCTTGGAGTTTGGCGACATCGGCGTTTACACGGTCTACGAGAGCCTTGTTCGTAGGTCCGAGATTCGAGCCGGAGCTCGAGGTCGGGTCATAACCGTTCCCTGCGGCCGATGGGCGCGAATGAAAATATTGCGGCGCGGTGAATGCCTGCCCGATGATGCGTGAGCCGACCAGCTTTCCATTTGGGGTAAGCAGTTGGCCGTTTGCTTTGGAAGGCATCGTGAGCTGCGCGATCGCCGTCACAGCAAGCGGATAAAGCACACCGAAGATGACCGTGGTCACCAGCGTCATCCAGATCGAGATCATCAAATTCTTCTTCATATTCGCCTCACGCCCAATGCAAGTACGTCACAAACATGTCGATCAGCTTGATGCCGATGAACGGCGCGATTACCCCGCCAACGCCGTAAATCAGCAGGTTTCGCCGCAACAATGCCTCGGCGCCGACAGGACGATAGCGGACGCCGCGCAGTGCCAAAGGAATCAATGCCACAATGATCAGCGCGTTGAATATTACCGCCGAGAGAATCGCGGACTGCGGCGTGCGCAGGTGCATTACATTCAGAACTTCGAGCGCAGGAAATGCCGCGGCGAACATCGCGGGGATGATCGCGAAATATTTGGCGACGTCGTTGGCAACGGAAAAAGTGGTGAGCGCGCCGCGAGTAATCAGAAGCTGTTTGCCGATCTCCACAATTTCGATGAGCTTGGTCGGATTCGAATCGAGATCCACCATGTTGCCGGCTTCTTTCGCGGCTTGCGTGCCGGTGTTCATGGCAACGCCGACATCGGCCTGAGCAAGCGCCGGTGCGTCGTTCGTGCCGTCGCCGGTCATAGCGACGAGCTTGCCTTTCGTTTGCTCGCTCTTGATGAGTGCCATTTTGTCTTCGGGCTTGGCTTCGGCGAGGAAGCCGTCTACACCGGCCTGCCGCGCGATGGCTGCGGCGGTGAGCGGGTTATCGCCGGTGATCATCATCGTACGAATGCCCATGGCGCGAAGCTGATCGAAGCGTTCGCGCATGCCGCCCTTAACCACGTCTTCAAGCTGAATTGCGCCCAGAACTTTGCGATTCCGCGTTACCAGCAGTGGAGTCCCGCCCGAACTGGAGATCGCTTGCACTGCGTCCTGGATTTCCGTCGGAACCCGCTGACCATGCGTCGCCACGTACTTTCCAATCGCTTCAGCGGCGCCTTTGCGGATTTCCTGGCCATCGAGATCCACACCGGACATGCGCGTCTGCGCCGTGAACGGGATAAACGTCGGATTGTGCGGCGAAAGTTCGCGGCCGCGCAGACCGTACTTTTGCTTGGCGAGAACGACGATCGAGCGGCCCTCAGGCGTTTCATCGGCGAGCGAGGCGAGTTGCGCTGTATTCGCGAGATCTTCTTCGGTCACACCGGCCGCTGCATAGAGGCGTGTTGCTTGCCGATTGCCGAGGGTGATCGTTCCGGTCTTGTCCAGTAGCAGCACATCGACGTCACCTGCTGCTTCCACGGCACGGCCCGACATCGCCAAGACGTTGCGCTGTATGAGGCGATCCATTCCGGCTATGCCGATCGCGGAGAGGAGCCCACCGATCGTCGTGGGGATCAAACACACAAGCAAAGATACGAGGACGAATAGATTTTGCGGCGCTCCCGAATAGATGGCGTACGGCTGCAGCGTGACGACCGCCAGAAGAAAGATAATCGTCAGTCCGGCAAGCAAGATATTCAGCGCGATTTCGTTCGGGGTCTTCTGCCGCGATGCGCCTTCGACCAACTGGATCATGCGATCGAGGAACGTCTCGCCTGGATTCGACGTAATCTTCACTTTAATCTCGTCCGAGAGCACGCGCGTGCCGCCCGTCACCGCCGAGCGATCGCCACCGGCTTCACGAATTACGGGAGCGGATTCGCCGGTGATGGCGGATTCGTCCACGGAGGCGACGCCTTCGATCACTTCGCCGTCACCCGGGACGAATTCGCCCGCCGTTACCATAACGAAATCACCGGAACGTAGAACCGTGCTCGCAACAGTCTCGATCGAACCATCGCGCTTCAGACGTCGCGCGGGAGTTTCCGCTTTAGCCTTGCGTAGCGTCTCTGCCTGCGCCTTACCGCGCCCTTCCGCCATCGCTTCGGCGAAATTGGCGAATAGAACGGTGAACCAAAGCCAGAGAGTGATTTGCAGGCCGAACCCAATTCCGGCGGCATGGTGGCCGAGATCGTAAGCCCACTCAATCGAGGTCAGCACGGCGCCAACTTCGACAACGAACATAACCGGATTCTTATAGAGAACCCGCGGGTCGAGCTTCTTGAATGAATCCAGAATCGCAACGGTTACAAGGTGCGAGTCCGCCAGCATCTTAGATTTTTGCGGTGTGGACATGTCGGCCTCAGTACATCTTTCCGGCAAACATCTGCACGTGCTCGAGGATGGGCCCGAGGCTCAGCGCCGGGAAGAATGTCAGTGCTCCTACGATGATAATTGTGGAGACAAGCAGTACGGTGAATAGCGGACCGGTCACGGGAAACGTTCCCAGTGATTCCGGCGTGATCTTCTTTCGCGCCAGGCTTCCGGCTATCGCCAGGATGGGAATCTGCATGAAGAAGCGGCCCAGCAACATCGCGAACGCCATGCTGGTGTTGTACCAGAGCGTGTTTGTGTTCAATCCGGCAAACGCCGAACCGTTATTGCCGACCGCTGACGTATAGGCATAGAGAATTTGCGAAAGCCCGTGCGGCCCGGGATTGGTGATGCTCGAAGTTCCGAATTTTGCGACGGAGGCAATCGCGGAAAAAATTAGAATGGACATCGAGCAAATCAGCACGGCGAGCATGGCCATCTTGATGTCGTACGACTCGATTTTCTTCCCGAGATATTCCGGCGTCCTTCCCACCATCAGACCGGCGATAAACACCGCCAGCACGATGAAGACGAAAATGCCGTACAAGCCGGCGCCCACGCCACCGAAAATGACCTCGCCGAGCATAATATTGACCAGCGGAACGAGCCCGCCGAGCGGCGTGTAGGAATCGTGCACGCCATTCACGGCACCGCAGCTTGCATCGGTGGTGACGGTCGCAAACAGCGCCGAATCGGCGATGCCGAAGCGCACTTCTTTGCCTTCCATGTTTCCGCCCGGCTGCATCGAAGTGGCGCGCTGATCGGCGGCATGCAAAAGCGGGTTCCCTCGCGCCTCCGACCAATACGCCACCGTCACGCCGGCAAGAAACACAGTGACCATCGCCAGCCAGACGGCCCAGCCGTGCCGCCGAGAACCGGACATAAATCCGAGCGTATACGTGAGAGCCGATGGAATGGCAAAAATCAGAAGAAGCTGGATGAAATTCGTCAGCGGCGTGGGATTCTCAAACGGGTGCGCGCTGTTCGCTCCAAAAAATCCGCCGCCATTCGTGCCAAACATCTTGATCACTTCCTGCGAAGCGACCGGGCCTTGCGCGATCACTTGCTCGGTGACGGTCTGCGTCGTGGTCTTGCCGTCGGCGCCCGTCACGGTTACCTGCTGCGGCTCAACCAACGCGGCTTTGTCGTAAGGCCTTAGATTCTGCACCATTCCCTGCGACACAAACACGAGCGACACGATGAGACACACCGGCAACAACACCCACAGAAAGCAGCGGGTTAAATCCACCCAGAAATTCCCAATCGTCTCGCGCTCGCGCCGCGCGATGCCGCGGATCACCGCGATCGCCAGCGCAATGCCCACAGCGGCCGAAGCAAAGTTGTGATAGGCAAGTCCGGCCATCTGCGTCAAATAGCTCATGGTGGATTCGCCCGAATACGACTGCCAGTTCGTATTCGTCGTAAACGATGCGGCCGTGTTGAAGGCGAGATCCGGTGCCACGTTCGCGAAATGCTGCGGATTGAACGGCAGCCATAGCTGCACACGCTCAAATAGGTAGAGAAGGATCATCGAAACAGCGCTGAACAGAAGCATCGCAATGGCGTACTCAGTCCAGCGCATTTCGTCAGCTTCGTCGACCCCGGTGAGCCGGTAAATGAGCTTCTCGATCGGCCGCAAGACTGGATCGAGAAACGTCTTCTCCCGCTCAAACACCCGCGCCAGGAAAATCCCCAGCGGCTTGGTGATCAAGAGGATCAGGAAGAGAAAAACTACGATTTGAGCCCAGCCATTCGGAGTCATCGCTAAAATTTCTCCGCGCGCAACAACGCATAGAAGAGATAGCCCAGCAAAAGCCCGCAAATGATTAGCAGCCCGAGAGTTCCGAAGGTCATCTTGGTTCTCCTACTTCAAGCGCTCGCAGCCGCGCACGTACAGAATCGAAACAGCGAAAAACACAACCGTCACCACCACGAACACGACATCGCTCATAACAAATCCTCCGCAGGCGACTTACAACCGGTGTAATCGGCGGCAGGCTCGCAAGGCTGGTGGCAACTCTAGCGGCCCAGGGGTCAAGAAGCCATAAGAAAGCCGTAAGGTTTTTGTAAGGAAGAGGCTACGCGCAGATTGGCCGGTAATCGCTCACAGGGCATGTCGCGAGCGCCGGGGTATTTTGCGGGGAGGAAATCTCTTTACGTAAGTTCGTCTTCAGCGTCCGCCGTGGTCTTTGCAGGCACCCACAGCTCGACGGGATCCGATGGATGCGGGAACCAGAATGTTGCCGGCATCACGCCGATCACGGTGTAGTCCTGCGCGTCGAGCGTGATGGTCTTTCCGACGACTCCTGGGTCAGCGCCAAAAAGCCGGCGCCACAAGCGCTCGCTCAGAACCACCACCGGCCGGCGCGTGCGTTCATCGCCCGGGCGCAGCGTGCGTCCGAGAATTGGCTTCGGAGACAGATGCGAGAACTGCTTGGGCACGACGGTAAGGCCCACGACCAAATCGGGAGCGCCGTTCCCGGTCAGCGTAAATGGCGTTTCCCGGCCCGGAAGCAGCGATTCGGCGCGATGCGGACCAGATACGTACAAGACGCTTGAACGAGCCATGCCGCGCGACGCAATCCGCGCCGAGGCCGCCAGCGCGACCAGGTTCGGCGTCGCAAAATCAGTGGACGGGCCAGAGCTCGCGGGAACCACACGATGAATAAGCGCGGCTCCATTAAACAGGAATCCCGCCAGGAGAGTCAGAATCGCAGTAGCGGAAACCCGGAGCTTGCGTTTCGGCTGGCCTGGTGAACTTAGGCGCCTGCTGGCTACTGGGTCCACACTATACCCCCGTATACCCAAATCGCTGGCGCGTATTTCGCAGTCCAGGTGCCAATCGTCTGCTTACGCAAACTATTGAAATACGGGGAGATAGCTCGACGTAAGGCCGCCTAATCGACCGATGCTGACCGTTATTGGAATCTATCCTGTGCAAAACCGGACAGTTCCAAGAATTGGAAGAGTTATTTTCAGGAAAGCGGGGTCAAGGGCAAGATCAGAAAACTACATTTGCCATAGCAAAAAATAGCCGGGGGCTTCGCTGAGGGACCGAAGCTCCCCGGCCGCTTCTCACCCATCTCCGCAGGGGCTGGGTAAGAAAATCGTTAAGCGGCGGATTCGCCGTTGCGCAGGAATTCGTACCGCTCTATCGCGGCAGCTACACCAATATCTCCCTGACCCGGTTCGTCGGTGCGCAAAATGCGCCCAAGACACCGGACTTTCACGGGTCCTGCTTGCGTCAATTCATGCGGCAGCGTCATGACGATTTCCACTGCCGAGCCGCTTTTCAGGACCTTGGGAAGATAGAAGTAGAGCCCCCGGGAGCTGACCTCCCGGGATTCCGTGGCAACTTCGCCGACAACTGTGTTGTCCATCCAGCGAACAGTCAGTGGTAGCTTCATCATGAAGCGCCGACTCGATCGCCTCTCTTTGTGTGACACAGACGGATTCCTTTCGAATAACGCTATCTAGAGTAGGCGGAGGGACTTGCAGGCTCAATAGCGCAAGAGAGCCAATTCGGGACGGTTAATCTGGTACAAAGGTACTAGTTTCGCGCTGAAAATAAAGGAGTTACAAGCGTCCACTCATGGACGGTACTGCAAAATCACATCAAGACGGATCCAGCGTGCCGAATTCGCGATACGCGCGAAGGATGTCAGCATGAGCCAGAACGCCCTCCAGGATCTGAGAATTCGCCCGGCTGATCACCGGAATGACCGGCCAATCGCGCATAATTTGCAGCGCATCTTCCAGAGACAAGTCAGGGTACAAGAAAGGCGAGTGTTCGGAAGAGGCGCCCGCGCGTTGTCCCTCTTCGCCCTGCGTGGCTTTGTTTCGGTAGACGCGCCAACCGCCCGGCTCACACCCCAGAAAGTAGAGTTCCTGCGGAGCGCCGGCGCGACGCAGCGCTTCGGCCAACACGACGTCAGGTTCAACCTCCGCGGCGTCGCGATTCGGCATCGCGTCTTCGACGCGCAGGGTAACTCGTTCGCGCTGCTCCTCAACGGACGGCAAAATCATGCCCTCTTGTCGCGCGAGGAGATCGAAAAGCGATGTCTTTTGAAATTGACGGGAAATTAGATAGGCGATGGTGTTCGAAATCATCACCGGCACAATTGCGGCGTAGCTTCCCGAAACTTCGATCACCATGAAAACCGAAGTGATCGGCACGCGCAGAAATCCCGCAAAAAGTGTCCCCATGCCGACGAGCGCAAACGCGCCCACGGTCCCGGATATTTGATGAAAGAAAAGGTGCTCCACGCCGCCAACAGCCCCGCCAAGCATCGCGCCGATAAAGAGCGTCGGCGCGAACATGCCGCCCGGAGTGCCACTGACAAAGGAGAGGCTTGTGGAGACAATTTTGCAACCGGCCAACAACAGCAATATGTTCCAAGTGAATTGATCGTGCAGCGCCCAATCGATGATCGGGTAGCCCGCGCCCATTACCTGCGGTACGCGCAAGCCGATGAACCCGATCAGCAGCCCGGCGATGGCCGGCTGGAAGTATTCGGTCCATCGCGGCAGGCGCTGCAACCGAGGCCTGACAATCGCGATGGCCTGCAGCAGCAGCACCGAAGCGCCCCCGCCGATGACTCCAAGCACGGCATAGCCGAGCAGTTCCGATGGATGCTCGAGATGGAACGGCGGAATCCGGAAGAGCGCGTCGGTGCCGAGAAACTGACGCATCACGACGACGCTCGATACCGCCGCCAAAACGATCGCTCCGAGAACTCCGCCGCTCCAGTTCCCGATCACTTCTTCGATCACGAAGAGGACGGCTGAAATCGGCGCATTGAATGCGGCCGCCAGCCCCGCAGCTGCGCCCACGGGCGCAATCAGCCGGATTTTGTCGCGCGAGAGCTTCAGCGAACGCCCGAGCTTCGAAGCAATCCCTGCTCCGATTTGAAGCGATGGATCCTCAGGGCCGAGCGAATGACCACTGCCGATGGCGATCGCGCACGTAAGGAACTTCCCGATAACCGTGCTGAACGGCACGTAGCCATCGAAAATGTAAACGGCGGCCTTGGTCTGATTCACGCCGCTGCCTCGCACGCGCGGGAACACGCGAATCACGAGCGCAGCCACAATGAATCCCGCGATCGTCGGCGCAAGCAACACGCGCCACGGCGAGACATGCACCGCCGGCCCAAGCACGAGCAATTGAATCCAATCGATGGCGATGCGGAACAAAACGACCGCCAGACCCGCGAAAATCCCGATGACAACGGCGAGTAGCAGGAAAATGTGATCTTCGCTGATCGCCGAGGTCCAGCGTCTCCAATTGGCGAGAAGCCGAGGAAAGATCCCGGGCCGGATTGCCTCCGGCGCAGTCGGCGATTCATTGGACGCACCTACGGCCCCGCTCGCACGGCTCATTCCGGCGCACCTTCCCGCTTGCCGTGATATTTCCGTTCGATCAAAAGCAGAGCCGCATCTGCGCCGGCCGGTTCGCCGCATGTTTGGCTGGCCGCCTGCTCGATTTTGAAGACCAGATCCATCGCTGCGACCGTTTGATCGGTATGAAGGCTCAGGTTTCTCTCGCTCCAAATCGATTTCTGCTGGGATTTCGCTTGCGTAGTGAGTGTTGCGAGGCTGGGCGCAGCCTGGTTCCGCTCAGCTGAACTGCAATCTTCCGCGCGCTGAATGGCTTGGGCCAAGGCCTTTGCAACGCGATGCGCCCGCTCGCTCGGCGGAAGTCGTTCGGCGAATGGATCCCACGCTATCACCAGTCCGGAAGTCTCAAGCGCCGAAGCCACGGACTTGTTTTCCGGGTCGGCCCGGTTCGCGCGATCGAGGTCGCCTGCCGCTTCGACGTAATCTCCCAGCTTGAAAGAAGTCATGCCGGCGCCAATCAACGCGGTGAGATTATCAGGCGCCCATCTGAGCGCAGTCCTGTATTCGTCCCGCGCGCGGTTCAAATCTCCGGCGCTCTGAAATAGATCCCCGATTTTCGCGTGCATCGGATCGTCGTGCTCCGGCGTATTGGCTGCGAGGGAAATCAGCTCGGCTTCGGCCAGAGCATTCTCCCGGTGGCGCACCAGGAATTGGCAAAGCTCGAATCGGGCGCGCACCTGCGCGCCCAGGGGATCGGAGTCCCACGCACCGTAGACGGCGCCGTGGTAGAAGCGGATGGCAGCGGCGATATCGCCGGATTGCGCGGCCAGCCGCGCCAGTTCGAAATTCACTTCGCCGTCGCCCGGACGTTCGGCCAGAAGATTGAGAAGATATGCGCGGCCCTCATCGGGACGGCCCAGTTGCGCAAGGGCCTGCGCCAGATGAAGTTGGTAGTTTTCGTTCTGCGGATCGAAGATCAGCGCGCGGCGATAGTCGTCAAGAGCTTCGCGCGCTGCGCCGGCCGCCAGGCTGGTATTCCCCTGCGCGAACCATTCTCCGGCCAAGGTGGCCTGCTTCTGGTGAAACGCCCGAGTCAGAATTCCTGTGACCGAGAAAAGCAAGACCAGCAATCCAACACATATTACAAGGACTGCTTCGCGGGATTGTCCAGCGGACGAGTTTCGATGTTTCGCAGCGCTCATACGTGCGATCTCAAACCGGGCTCCGGCCCCGCGTGCAACGTATTATATCGTATTACGACCTATTGTGGACCGATTCCAGTCGAATGATACTCCAGTAGCACAGGCCACTCCTGCCTGTGCCGGTTTGTTACAGTGCCGCCGAATTCTGCAACGGGCGACCGACAAACAGCACGCCAGGGCTCGTGACTGCGTGCACGTGTACCTACAAATTGTGCAGTTGGAGTCGGAAAGGCACTCAGCCAGGAGTGGCTGCGCTACTAGGCTTGCTCGATCAATCGGTGGTGAATGGCGTAAAGGGCCAGCTCGAGACGGTCGGAAACGCCCAGCTTATCGAAGATATTGTGCAGGTGATTCTTCACCGTCTGCTCGCTGATGAATAGCTTTTCGCCGATTTCGCGATTGCGGAAGCCTTGGGCTACGAGCTGCACGATTTCCTTCTCGCGGTCGCTCAGCAGCGGCTTTTCACGGCGCTGGCCGGCTTCCGAGGACTTCTTGAAGGCGTCAATAACTTCGGCGGTCATGCGATTATCGAGCCAAATCTCGCCGTCGCTGACCTTGCGGATGCTCTTGAGCAGCAGATCGCTGGCCGATTGTTTCAAAACGACGCCGCGGGCGCCCAGTCGCATGGCGCGGACCACATCGCGGTCATCTTCCGCCGCGGTCAGCACAATCACGCGCGTGGTCATCGAATCGAAATTGATTTCTTCCAGCACCCCGAGGCCGTCTTTCTCCGGCATGCGCAAATCCAGCAGGAGAATATCGGGCTTGAGCTTGGCCAGTAACTTTATGGCTTCATTGCCGTTGGAAGCCTCGCCGACGATGGTGACGTCGTCCGAGCCTTCGAGCAGGCGGCGAAGGCCATCGCGAAAGATCGCGTGGTCATCCGCGACCAGAATGCGCACTGGTGGTTTTCCTTTTGTCATCTCAATTCAATGGAATTTCGATAGTTAGACGAGCCCCATGCCCCGGATTTGATTCTACCGTGAGATTCCCCCCCACACTACGGGTGCGTTCCTTAATTGAAATAGGGCCCAAGCGCAGCCGGTCCAGTTCCTCGCTCGAAAAACGCCCTGAAAAGCTGAAGCCCAGACCGTTGTCGTCGATGACGAAATTTAACTTCGATTCGTCCTGATTCAGTTTTACCACGACGTGGCTGGCGTGAGCATGCTTTTTTATGTTGTTGAGTGACTCTCTGTATATCTGGAAAATTTCGCGGCAAACGCGGTTGGGAGCACGCAAATTCTTGTCGTCCACGAACAAATCCACCGCCAGGTTCGACTCGTTTTGAAAGCGTTCGGCGAAGCCCATCATCAGCTCGCGCAGATCGGCGCTCTCCACCCGCAAGGGGCGCATCTCCGTAACCATGCGGCGAAGCTCATCGGCTTCATGGCGCACGGTTTTTTGCAGTGCGCCGAGATCGGAAGACATGTGCGCGCCGCCATTCGACGCGTTCCGGCGCATCACTTCGAGCTGAATTTGCAGGCTCAAGAGCGTTTGCAGGATGCCATCGTGCAAGTCGCGCGAGATGCGGCTGCGCTCGGCTTCGACGGCGCGGGCGCGCATATGGCGCATGCGATAGACGTTGTCGATCTGCGGCGAGATGTGCCGGACGATGTGTTCGAACCAGCGCAGATCGGAGCGTGAAAATTTATGGCGGCGGTTGAATACCATCACGCGGCCGTTGGGGCGGCCATCGGCTTCCTGAAGCGTTGCCGCGAGCAAAGATTTCACGCCGAGATCATCTTTCATCGAGGCAGGAGGCCGCGGCGGATTGGCTACGGGCTGACCAGTCCGACGGTCCCAGCCGAACCCTTCGGCATGGGCCTCAAGTGAATTCCAGCAGGTGGTGACCTCGAGAGAATCGAGTAGATACGAATCCGCACGGGAAAGCGACAAAGTTTCCGGTCCGGACGATGGAATTTCACCCGGTCGCACGCGCCAGACAAAAATTCGTTCAAGTTCGTCATCGAGGAATGCGAGGCAGCCTTGTTCACAGTCGAAGGCCTGCGCCAGATCGCTGAGGCCGTGCTGCACCGATTCCGAGAGGCCGCGTTCGAATTGGATCTCGCCCGAGATTTTCTCGAGCAGATGGCGCCGATCGGTCTCCTGCCGCTCGCGGCGGCCGAGCCAAGCCGCGCCAGCGCCTGCCGCGGCGGTGCCTGCCATCAACACGCCAAAATCGATCATCGAGCCGCGATTCCAGGTGTTGTGGAGGCCAAGTCGCGCGGCTGCAGCCATGACCGAAAGGCCTACGAATCCGCGGATGATTTCGACATTCGCAGTCGTCGCCACGGCAAACGCAGAAAAGCAGAACAGCATCAGGAACGAAACGTAAGAAGCCGTGAAAGGAAGGAACACTCCCATCGCGATCACGTCGATCCACACCGGAACGCGGATTCTGAGTCGCGGCCAATACTGCGCTACCAACGCGAATACCAACGCCGCCAGCACATAGGCGAGCAGAAAAATGCCGGTGAATCCGCCCGCGCTCCTCGATTCGCCCGCGGCCACAAATGCCAGCAAGGCGAACGCGATGCGCGCCCAGGCGACCAGTCGGAACAGATGATCTTTTTCCGCTACGCTGAGAGGCATTCCGCCAACACTCCCCCGTCAATTCAGGCTAGCACGGGCTGCGGCTGCGTTTCGGGCGTGTTCCCAGTCGTGTAATGGCGGTGTGGAACGTCCGAATCGGGACTGTAAGACTGGTCGAGGGTTGACATCCGGGAGATAATCTCCGGCGGACTCTGCGCGGTGAGTCGAGCCGCCAGGTGGCCAGTGAGTCGAGGGATTTGAGCGAACGCTACACGAGATCGGAAGCGCGGCGGATTGTCGGCGTGGACGACCGCCGGCTGCGCTATTGGGAGCGCTTGCGGCTGGTGCGCCCGCGCATTCGCTGGGGCGAACGCTTCTATGATTTCGGCGATCTGGTGGCGCTGCACACGATTAAACGGCTGACCGATTCGCGCGTGCCGGCGCGGAGATTGCGGCGCGCCGTGAAGGCCATCGAGCGGCAGCTTGGCGGGCAACCGCTGCGCGTCGAGAATCTGCGATTGGTGGAGTGCCGCCGCAGCGTTGCGTTCGTGCTTCCGGGTACGGTCGCGCCGCCGTTTGATCCGCTCGAGCATCAATGGATTCTGCCGTGGCAGGCGCCGCGGACTTCCGCAAATGTCCATCAGATCGAATCGCGTTCCGCCGAAGAATGGTTTGAGATTGCGCTTGCTGCGGAGAGCCAGCCGGAAACGTGCGATGAAGCCGTCGACGCCTATCAGCGGGTGATTGCGCTCTCGCCCGATTGGGTGGAAGCGCACATCAATCTTGGAGTCGCGCTCTATCACCAGCGGCGGCTCGACGACGCGCAGCGGTCGTTTCTGGCTGCGCTTGCACTGGATCCGGCAAACGCAATCTGCCGCTACAATCTCGGCTGCGTCTATGAAGAGGCCGGGAAGATCGACGATGCCATCGAGAATCTGCGCTGCGCGATTAAGGCGATTCCGAATCACGCCGACGCGCATTTCAATCTGGCGCTGGCCTATGAAAAGAAAGGCGATCCAGGGCGCGCGCGCGAGCATTGGTCGCTCTACCTGAAACACGATCCGCACGGAACGTGGGCGGAGAAGGCGCGGGCGCGCGTCGAACAACTTCGTCCGGGCCGCAAACTTCCTCCGCCGATTCCCTTCCCCGAACGACGCTGAGCTGCTCGTTCGCCGGTGCGGTTTGCGCGTCTGCCGCTATTTATAAAGGTGCCGTTTTGACGCGATTAGAATCTGCACTTGCCCTTTGTTTTGTTTAAGTTACGCAAAATTCTAATAATTTTGCACGCGATTAGAAGTGACATAAAACGTCGCTTCGCGGGCGGCCGAAGAGCAAGAAAGATGCTCCCCCGAATTGGGGAGCATCTCTCTGCTCGAGTTCAGATCGAGCGGCTACTTGGTTGTGCGGGCGTTGTGCTTATCGCGGTAAATCTGGCGGGATGTCCTGTTCTGCTGGCGGTTGACTTTGGCTTTTTCGGCCGGAGTCAGCTTGCCGCCATTGGCGCGGCGATCCGCGCGGGTTTCATGGTTGATGGCCGCTTCCTTATTTTCGAGATTGGCGGTTTCGCGAGGCGTGAGCTCCCCGCTCTTTACGCCTTGGGCGATGCGGTCCTGCTGATTTTCCTTGCGATCGTGAATTCGGTCCGGGTCGGCCGCGGGCTGCGACTGCGACTGGGCGTAGACCGGGATGCTGCCCGCTGCGCCGGCCAGGATGATTGCGAGAGGCAGAACATTCCATTTATTGAGCCACGTGAGATTCATCGGATCACCTCGTCATATGATTTCGAAAGATTGGCCTGGAATAGCTTCTGGGTTCTATTCGGCCATGTTGGTGAAACACCGGAGGTACGGAAAAGTTTCGAAGAAAATTGATGATTGCGGCTGGCCCGAAAAATGGGCGCACCTGTCCGGATGGGCAGGTGCGAAATGTGAATTTGGTGATTTCTCGCCGGCCGCGCTACACGAAAAGCTTTTCGTTGATCTTCAGGCCGTGTTGCCGGCAATAGCTCACGTAGTGATCGATCATCCAAAAAACATCGAGCGTTTGCAGGAGAGTGTCTTTCTCGTCGTAGAACTCCAGCGAGCCGTTGAGCCAGAAGAAAGTTTTCATGCCGTTCGGATCGTCGGAGACCAACGTGTGAATGGCGCCGGGGCTTTCGTGAACGTAGCTTCCCGCGCGGGCGACCCAATCGTATTCGAGATAGCGCCAGCTGCCCTCGAGCGTGCAGGCCATCACCGGGCCGCGATGACGATGGCGGCCGAGGACACCGTTTTTCTTCACCCAGAGAATATTGGCGAAGGCGCTGGCGCGAACATCGAAGGCCAGATGGCGGATGAAGACATTCTCTACGAAGGGCACCCAGGGCGATTCGTCCTCGCCAGCGCCGATGTGGCAATCCGGGCGGCCGTATTCACGGATGACTTGGAACAAGCTGGTGGTCGTGTCGACTGTGGACATGTGTTCCTCCGTGGACCTGTGGATTGGTAGATTTCTACACGAAATTGAGGAGATGCGCTAGTGCGCATTGGCCTCTGTACCGCTGGCGTCCCGCCGGCACTTTCGGCCACGATTTCGGCTGAGCAACGATCACGTTTGGAGTAGAGAACGCAATTACATCTCTGCTCGTAAATATCGCGCTCCGTCGACCATCGTCGCCCTGGCGGGACTTTTGCAGTCGCAAGAGCCGGCGAGACGCCAGCGGTACGACGCAGGAGAGGTTGTTGTTTTTTTAAGGCGGCCAGGTTGAATGCTTTTGGCTGGATTGCGGTCGTAAGATGCCGGCCCCTCACGGCTCGGGGTAAACAGGGACGCCCGGGGCTATTTAAAACGGGCTTTTACTCCTGCGGGGACTGGAGCGCCTTTGAAACGGGAGCGGGCGCCCGGGATGCGGGTGACCCAGACTCTCTTTTCGATTACTTCGGCTGCTAAATTTTTTCCCTTATAAATCTTATGCTGGACTGTGAAGCTGCTGCGGCCCCATTCGGAGATCGAGGATGCTACTACTAGCGTATCGGGATATTCGGACGGGATCATGAATCTTCCGTGCACATCGACGATGGGGATGCCTGCGATCTTATAGGTCTTGAGCATTTTGGGCTTTGGCAGGCCGGCGTGGACGAAGAGGGCGTTGGTGCAGATGTCGCAGTATTCGAAGT
This sequence comes from uncultured Acidobacteriota bacterium, assembly GCA_963812645.1. Taxonomy (GTDB): domain Bacteria; phylum Acidobacteriota; class Terriglobia; order Acidiferrales; family UBA7541; genus Palsa-147. The sequence continues at coordinate 31,999 of CAWEVU010000002.1, read as the reverse complement.
AGCGCGGGAAATAGACGATGCCGCCGGGATCGCAATCGCCCCATTCGATTTGAATTTTTTTGCGATGGATTAGCATGGCGCGATTTTAAGCGGCGTTCTCGAGAAGAATCGCGATTCCCTGCCCGCCGCCGATGCAGGCCGAGCCGATTCCATAGCGAAGATTCGAGCGGCGGAGTTCGCGGGCTAGGGTGACGGAGAGGCGGATGCCCGTGGCGGCGAGGGGATGGCCGATGGCGATGGCGCCGCCGTTTACATTTAATTTGGCGCGATCGAGATTCAGCTCGCGCTCGACGCCGATGATTTGCGCGGCGAAGGCTTCGTTGATTTCGAAGCGGTCGATGGATTCGAGCTGCATGCCCGTGCGTTCGAGCAGCAGACGGATGGCGGGAGCAGGCGCGATGGCCATGATTTCCGGGGGAACGCCGACGGTTGCGACGGCGGCGATGCGCGCAAGAGGCTGTTTGGCATGCGATTTGGCGTAGGCGCCCGAGCCGACCAAAGCTGCGGCTGCGCCGTCGACGATGGCCGAGCTGTTTCCGCCGGTTTGGACACCGCCGAATGCGGGCGGAATCTTAGCGAGAGTTTCGTAAGATGACGGGCGGACGTGCGTGTCGGCGTCCAGTTTCTCGACGCCTTTCGAGAGGCGGATGCCGCGGGCCTTGTAGCCTTCTAGCTCGAACTTTTCATTTACAAGCGGAGCGATTTCGCCTGAGAGGAAACATGCTTTCTGGGCCGCGATTGCGCGCGCAAAACTCGATTCGGCGAAATGATCGGCATCTTCGCGAGTGATCTTGTACATCTTGGCGGTGGCTTCGGCGGTTTGGCCCATGGTGACGCCGGGGGCTGTATCGAGAAGCGCTTCCCATAGAAAATCTTTGAATTCGACCTGGCCAATTCGGAATCCGCCGCGATGGGTGAAGGCGGCGACGGGATTGCGGCTCATGGATTCGGCGCCGACGCATAGACCGAGATCGATTTTGCCGAGAGTGATCGCATCAGCGGCCTGGCTGATGGCTTCGAAGCCGGTGCCGCAGACGCGTTGCACGAGCAACGCGGGACGATCGATGGGAACGCCGGAATACATTCCGATGTGGCGCGGCAGCATGTAAGCATCGAAGCTGGCTTGCGCGACGCTGCCCGCGATCACCGAGCCAACATCGGAGGGAGAAATTCCGGAGCGCTCGAAAACGGCGCGGGCGGCTTTAATACCCAAATCAATCGGCGAGACGGTGCCCAGCACGCCGTTGTAATCGGCGAAGGGTGTGCGCACGCCATCGAGCAGCCAGATATCGTTGTAGGCGGCGAAAGTTCCTCCGGCTCGGCCTTCCATTCCTATTTCTCCCTCAGCCGCAAAATTTTCGGCGAGTCCTCTAGTGAGTATAACTCTTCGACGAGATTGGCGCGGCGCTCGAGGACGGCGCGCTGGTTCAGCGAACCTTTGTCCGTGACTTCACCGGCGTCGAGCGAAGGAGGCTCTTCGACGAGGACCGCGCGGACCACTCGATTCGAGTTCCCGGTTGCTTGCGCGGCGAAGCTCTCGAGAAGCGATTGGAATTGCGCGCGCACCAGCTCGTGTCCGAGAATTTCGGCGGTCGCGCGATTTGAGGAATCGCCTCCGCAGAGCTCACTACATGCGCGCAGATCGGCAAAGATCAACATGCCGACATCATCGCGATCGTGGCCTGCGACTACAACGTCCCGAACGAACGGCGCGAAGTGCGCCATGACTTTGGCACGCAACGGGCCAACGCTGACCCACGTGCCGGTGGAGAGCTTGAAATCTTCAGAGAAGCGGCCGTCGAAGAGGAAGCCTTTGTTGACGTCGCCGGGATCGATGAAGCGCACGGCATCGCCGAAGGAATAGAAGCCTTCTTCGTCAAACACTTTTTGCGTCAGTTCCGGTTGGCGCCAGTAGCCCGGCGTGATATTCGGGCCGCGAACGCGGGCTTCGAGCTTTTCATCGCGCGGAACTAATTTCAGTTCTACGCCCGGGACGGGGATTCCGATTACACCGGCGTGATCGGTCTCCCATGTCGTTTGAATGGCCATCGGTGCGGTTTCCGTGGCGCCGAGGCCGGTGACCATGATGATGCGTTCGCCACAGGCTTGCTGCGCGAGCGTGCGATAGGCGTCCCACATGGGCTGCGATAGTCCAGCGGCGGCGTAGAAGAGCAGCTTGAGGCGGCGGAAGAAAGTTTCGCGGAGTTGGCGATCGGTGCGCAGCGCGGGGAGCAGGCCTTCGTAGGCTTTCGGAACATTGAAGAAAACTGTGGTGGAGATTTCGCGGAGATTGCGAAGTGTTTCGCGAAACGAGTCGAGGCCTGGGCGGCCATCGTCGATGTAAAACGTGCCGCCGTTGTAGAGAGAGATTCCGGTGTTGTGATTTCCGCCGAAAGTGTGATTCCACGGGAGCCAGTCGACCAGCACCGGCGGTTCTTCTTCGAGAAAGCCGAAGACCTGATTGATCATTTGCAAGTTGCTGCAGATCATGCGGTGCGTGTTGATGACACCCTTGGGCATGGCGGTTGAGCCCGAGGTGAAGAGAAATTTCGCGACGCCGTCGGGTGCGATGCGAGCGTGGGCGGCTTCGACCGCGCTCGTCGGCTTAGTTGATTGAAGTTCTGAGAACAGGATAGCGGGGCGGCCACGGGGCGGCGAATGCGTAACGACGATGGGAGTTTTCTCCACGGAGATTGCTTCGAGCGCGCGCTCATAGCGCTGGCCATCGGCCGCGAAGATTAGACCCGGCGTGAGGAGATTCGCAATGTGGCGCAGGCGGCCGAGATCTTTCGAGACTAGAGAATAGGGCGGCGAGATCGGTGCGACGGGGATTCCGACGTGCTGGCCGGCGAGGGTCAAGATGAATTGATCGAGATCATTCTCCGAGAGAATCATCACGGGCCGCTCGGCGGAGAGGCCGAAGCACAGAAGAGCTTCGCCGACGCTGCGAATGTCTTGCCAGACTCCGGCATAGCTCAGCCGGCGCCAATCGCCATTCGCGTCGCGCTTGGCGATGCAGATTCTTTCGGGAAATTCGCTGGCCCATCGGGAGACGCGGTCGGTCAGAACTTTCGGATACGCACCGAGAGGTTCGTCGGGGTTGACGAGCAAGCTGCCGTCGGGGCGGCGCTCCAGCTTCGCTCCCGAAGTGCGCAGGCGGACCTGACGGACTCCGGTGCGGCCGGAGGATGGATCTCGAGCCGTCAACAATTCACTTCCTCGGCGATGGCGTTGAGATGCTTCAAATCGGCGGTGGGAGAGAGATCCGTGGAGGTTGTCACGACCACCGGGCGCCGGTCCGCGATAGTTTGGCGGAGCGAAGCGGCGAGTTGCGCGGATTTCGATTCGTCGGATTCGAATGCTGATGCCGGCAGGGAGATGCCGTGCGTTGCGGCGCGCGAATCCGGGCCGGTACCGGCGGGATTTGAGTGCATTGGCACGCACACCACGGCGTCGAGCGGCACGCGGAGAATGGATTCGACGTCGGCGGCGGATTGTTGCGGGTTGAGGAGCAAGACTGGGAGCGCCTCGTAGAAGCGCACGATATTGATTGTGGTGGCGAGGCGCGCGGCCCAATCCACGACTGCATCCGCCGAAGACGGCGGCAATTCCTCGCGGATCAAGATTACGTTTGCGCCCGCCTCGACGAGAGGGCGCGCGACAGCGGGAATGGCTTCGGCGGCGAGATCCAGCGCGGAACTTGGCGGCGAATGGCTGGGCCGCGACTTGCTTAGATCAAATTGCGCTAGCTGTGCCGCAAGCGTGAGAGGACCGGTGACGCCTGCCATCAGGAGAGAATCATCGCGGACTAGAGGTTTGAGGCGACGGATCACTTCCACGGCGATGGGGATGCGGCCGCGCTTCGGCGTTTCCTCGGGGGCACAGAGGCCTTCGGGTAGTTCGCCATCTTGCGAGGGCTGCGGCCAGCGGAGCGACGGCCTGCGGGCATCGGACGCCCAATCGAGGACTCCGCCGAGCGCTTCGGCTTCTAGATACGGATCGAAATAGCAGGTGACGCCGTCGCTGCGGAGATGCGTGCGAATCTGGCGCAGGGCGTTCGAGATTTTTGTGGGATTGGTCAGGTAATTTCGAAGCGAGACATTTTCAATGCGCGCGCCCAGCGCGAATACGATCGGCAGAAATAGAGGGCGCGACGAAGCGATGGACTGCAACAGCCCGCGCACGGCTTCCTGGGGATTGAAATTCTTCACCATCGTTCACGGCCGGAAAATTGGGCCGAGCGATTTCGCGTCGGGCCAGGAACCGTACCACTGCAGGATTTCTTTTGGCGGACTTGTTTTGTTCCATTCTTTTTCGAACTCGTCGAAGGATTTGCCGCGAGCGAGGCGCGCGCGGCGCTCGTCGTTTCGTTGCTGGATGGTTTTCTCGATGTCGACCTTGTGCTTTTCGGCGTCGTAGGCGATGCGGTAGATGTTGCGGGCAGTCCAGTCGGAAATGACATTTTTTTTCAAATCTTCGAGAAGTTCTTCGGGATCGCGTTCTAACGGATCGCCATAGCCCGGGCCGCCGCCGCTGAAGCCGAAGAGAAGATCGCCTTCTTGATAGACCTTGGGAGTGCGCGCGACGAGTTCGTAATTCCAATCGCCGTGAATGGTAGTGTCTTCGAGAATCGCGCGGCTATCGAGAGTGACGGACGCGTCGCCTTTTTGCATGCGGGCCAGGAGATCGGCTTTGCGGATGCTGATGCCGGGAATCGGAGCCGAGGCATAGCCGCCGAAGAGAGGTTGGCCGAGCGGAACTTTGCTGCCGTTGCCCATGCACATGGAGACGAGGTCGGGCATTTTGTGAATCATCCATTGCTGCACGCCGCCGGAGCCGCCGCGATGCAGGCCGTGGCCGCAGGAATCTTTCCAGTGCTGTGAGAGCGTGACGGTGACGGGGAGTTCGCTTTCTACTTGTTCGGAGTCGGGGGCGCGGCCGAAGGCGCACCAGGCGAAACCGTACGCGTCCATGCCATCGGAGGCGGCGCGGCCGCCCTGGCCCATGGTGTTGAGAGAAAAAGAGAGTACATCGGCTACCGCTAGCTTCCATTGGGAGAGGCCGGCGCAAATTTGCGAGGTGTGTTGGCTGCCGGGGGCTGCGGCGATTTGGCGCCAGAGCGCGCCGCTGGAGAAGGCCATTTTGGCGAAGGCGTTGTGAGTGGCGCAGCGAGTTTGCATGCCGATGAAGACGCAGCAGCTTGTGGCGGCGGATTTGTCGGGATTTAGGATTATGCCTTCGGGGAATTTGAAATCGATGGAGGCGAAAGTGGTGCTGCAGATGGGGAGATCGTGGAAAAGATATTCGTAGAAAAAGTTGGCGATGTGACCGACTACTGCTTGCGGATGGACATTATAGGAGGAGGGATTCTCGGGAGAGGTGCCGGCGAAATCGAAGATCAGGCCATCGCCTTTTTTTGTGAGGGTGAGATGGCAGGCGCGGACCAGGGCTGGAGTCCAGCCGATGGCGTCGTTGAAGACGACCGCGCGGAACGTGCCGTCGGGTAGGGCGCGGATTTTTTTTCTGGCGCCGTCTTCGGCTACGTCGCACATTTTGCGAAGCAGGCCGACTACGAAATCGTCGCCGCGCTTGTCGGCGAGTTCGATGAGGCGGACACGGACGCGATCGGCGGTGGTGCAACGGGCGCGGAGATCGGAGATGAACATCGCGGGCGCGCGCAGGCCGTAGACGGAATAGAACTCGAGGAAATCATTTCGGATTTCGAAATTTTCGCCGATTTTGATGGGCGGGAGATTCAGGCCTTCTTCAAAGCGCGATTTGGCGCTTACGGGCATGCCGCCTGGTTCGATGGCGCCGGTTTCGGTGGTGTGAAGGGCGGCGGAGGCCCAGGCTAGCAGCTTTCCCTTGTGGAAGACTGGCATTAGGGCTACTTGATCGGGATTGTGAATGCCGCCGTAGAGGGCGTCGTTGGTGTACCAGATGTCGCCGTCTTTGACGCCGGGATTTTCGGCGTAATACTTTTGAATGAACTTGATTACGATCGGTTGGATTATGGCGTGGAGATAGGTGCCGCAGGAGGCGTTGATTAGATCGCCGTTGGCGGTGAAGATGGCGACCATGGAATCGCCGGAGACGCCGAAATAGCTGCGCGAGGAGCGCACGAAGACTTCCATGGCCTCATCGAGAATGTCGTTGGTGATTTGGATGCCGATTTCGTAGTCGCCTTGGGCTACTTTCGCGGCGCATTCCTTTTCGTGGGCGGTGGCTGGGGCAGGCTTAAGCCACTCCAGTTTTTCTTTCAGTGTCGGGATCGGCATGGATCTCCTTCTTGTGTCGCTTCGCTCACGCTTCTTCCAGAATTCCAAGGCGCCGCTCATCGATGGAGAAACGCATGGATGGCGGGACTACGATGGTTGTGTATTCGCCTTCGATTACTGAAGGCCCGGCGATCACGTTTCCCGGGCGAAGGGATTCTTGCGTGAAGATGGGAGTGGGCTTGAAATCTTTCAGCTCGGGCCAGTAAACGAGGCGCTCGGCCTTTCGAGCTGCGGAAGGATCGCTTTTTTCGAGGGGCAGCTTAGGCAATTCGACTTTGGGGGTTGTGACTATGGCTTTCAGGATGAAACTTTCGACGAAAATGCCGCCCTCGGGATTCACTACGAAGGGGCTAAAGGCTTCGCTGAATTCTTTGTTGAAGGCGTCGCAGATGGCGCGGACGTCATCGGCGGAATGAAGCGAGAGGCGGGGCGAGAGAGCGCGCTTCACGTGGAATTGGCCGCCGTAGAGCATGTCCAGTTCGAGAATGTACGCGGCTTTTTGCGGATCGAGGCCGTCGCCGAGGAGATCTTTGCGGGCTTGCTCCACGAGGCTTTCTACCGTGGCGTTGAAGGTCGCAAATTCTTCGCTAAGTTTCTGGGTGCCGGGGGCCATCAGCGTGAGCTTCTTCGAAACTTCGTAAACGTGCATGATATCCATCGTCGATGAGCCAAATGCGCAAAAGACCGGCGAGAACGGAAACGTCACGGCCTTGCGGATGTCGCCTTTGAAGCCTTCGGCGTGCGTCGCGCCCGCGCCGCCGCCGACAAATAAAATGAAATCCTCCGGGCTGTACCCGCGCAGGTGAACTTCTTTCATGATCGCCGAGGCCATATTGCCGTTGACGATTTTGCGGATGATGGACGCGGCTTCTTCGACGGCCACTCCCAGAGGCTTGGCGATTTTTTCGCGAATCGCCTGAATCGAGCGATTCTTGTCGAGCCGCATTCTCCCGCCGTAGTAATACTCGGGATTGATGTAACCGAGGACGACGTCGGCGTCGGTGACCGTCGGATCGGTGCCGCCGAGGCTGAAACATGCGGGGCCGGGCATCGAGCCGGCGCTGCGCGGACCGACTTGTACGCGATTCTGCAGTAGCCTATTCACCGAAGCGATCGAGCCACCGCCCGCGCCGATGGAGAGCGTCTTGATCATAGTGATGCCCACCATCCAGCGATCGATGATGGGGCGGAAATCGTAACTGCGGACGCTGTCCTTGACGACCAGGCCGACGTCGAAGCTGGTGCCGCCCATGTCGGTCATCACTACATTTTGATAGCCGAGCGATTGGGCGACATGATGCGCGCCCATCAGGCCTGAGACTGGACCGCTGTTGAAGGTACGGCTGGCGGTGGTGCGGAAGACTTCGGCGATTCCGCCGGAGCTTTGAATCATGAGCAGCGGTTTTTTGTAGCCCCGCTCGCGCAGCTTGTCCCACATGGCGGAAAGTTCGATTTGCATCGAGCGCTGGAGATAGGCGTCGAGGATGGCCGCCATGGTTCGCTCGTATTCACCGAGCTTCCCAACTACCTGCCCCGCCAAAACGACCGGCAAATAGCCGATGTGATATTCCTTGTATTCGTCGCGGATGATTTCTTTTACGCGGCGCTCGTGGACGGGATTGAGGAATCCCCAGAGAAACGAGACGACGATGCCGCGCGCGCCGCGGTTCACGAGATAGCGGACTTTTTCGCGGACATCATTTTCAGCTACCGGACGGATGATGTTGCCGCGCGAGTCCACGCGCTCTTTCACGCCGACGATCATGTCGCGGGGAATCAGCGGCTCGGGCTTGTGCTGAATGGCGAGATTTCTGCGCTCTTGCACGCGCGTGCCGTCGATCCATTGCGCGCCGCGGCCGATCAGCACGACGTCTTCGTGGCCTTCCGTGGTGATCAGCGCAAGGCGCGGGCCTTTGCGCTCAATCAGGCGGTTCATGGCGATGGTGGTGGAATAGCGGATCATGTCGATCGCCGGAAGAAGCTCATCCATTTTCTTGCCGACGGCGCTGGCGCCTTCTTCGATCACGCGCGAGAAACAGACGGAGAGATCGTACGGCGTTGTCGGGACCTTTTTGATCAGGGCTTTCCCGTCGAAGTTCAGCACCAGATCGGTGAAGGTGCCGCCGACGTCGATATCAATCGAATTCATTCGGGGACCTCGAGCCGCTGGCCACGAATTGTGAATTCGCCGTTGCGCAAGCGCGCTTTGAGCTCATCCAGATCGATTTCGATATCGCGAGTAATGGGATGACCCGGAGGAAGATACTCAGTCTCGATTTGCGTACCGCATCCGGGACAATAGAATTCGACGATGCGAACCCAGAGCGGATCGGGAGAAAAACTGAAGGCGCCGGTCACGATGGGCGGGTGAATCTCGCGCGGATCGCGATCGTAAACGAGGCAGCCTTTCTTGTAGCTCTCGCGCGCTGCGCCCAGTTCGCGGCCGCAACGATTACAGAACCATTTTTCGAGATCGACATCCAGATCGAGATATTCCGTGACGCGGATGCGATTAGGATTGCTGGTAGCCATGCTCACCTCTCGGCTTGTTTAGCGCGCCACCTCAAATCGCTGCTCAGATTAGGAGCGCGCGAGCGTTGCATTTCCGAACCCATCTACTTCCAACGCCCAGCCACTTGGTACGAGATACGTTGTGTTGGCGCCTTCAATTATGGCGCAGCCGGGAACACGGTTCCCGGGCTGCAACAATTCCCATCGAAAGATCTGTGCGTCGCCGCCGGCGCTGCCCCATGAAACTTTGCGCGTGCCGGTTCGAGCGTGAGATGGGTCGGATCCCGTTCGCGGGCGCTCGGTGAACTTCGGCTTGGGGATCGGCTTCTTGCCGCGGACGCGAAGCAATTCGAGAGAAACCCCATCTGCATTCGCCGAAGCGCCGATCCCGACTGACGGAGCAAGCGCGGCCTGGAGTTTCGCAGCGCTGCCAAGATCCGCCTCCGAGCACGACGCAAGCAAGGCTCGCCCATCGCTACTCCCTTCAAATTCGAGCGCGTAATTCAATCCTTCCGGGCGAATTCCTTCGCCGAGCAAATCCTTGGCACATTCGGCCTTGATCTCGTCGAACGCGCCGCGAATTCGGTTCATTCCCGCTTCCGTTATCGCCGCTTCGGAGAGCGGGCGCTCGTACACGTGGCAAATATCCGAAACGGACGATCCGAACGCGCTGAAGACCGGACCGAGCGAGAAGACGAGGACACGCTTGATGCCGGCGCTTGCGGCGACTCCGGCGCCAAAAAGCCCGCCATTCCCGCCGTAAGCGAACAGTGTGTGCGATGAGAAATCTGCGCCCAATTCCTTCTGCGCGCCGGCGATCATTTTCGCCACGGCTGTGAACGCACGATCGATGATGCGTTTGCAGGCCACATCTAACGTAATATGCAGAGGCTGCGCCACGAGTTCATCGATCGTCTTCCGCGCCAGATCGAGATCGATTGGCTTGGTCCCGCCGAGAAAATATTCCGGATCGATGAGCCCCGCGGCAACGAAGGCGTCGGTGAGCGTAGCCTGATCTCCGCCGAGACCATAACAAGCGGGTCCGGGAAATGAGCCCATGCTTTCGGGGCCGAGTTGAACGGACGCCGGCTGCGCGCCGACTACCGGCTTGACGACGCTGCCCCCACCAAGCGCAACGGAACGCAGAAACGGAAGCGAGACCTCGATCGGATTCCCGAATAAATCCGAGGGCTTGCGATAAATTGGCTCGCCGTTGCGCAGCACGCTGATTTTTGCGGTCGTGCCTCCCACGTCCATCGCCACCACGTCATTCAAGCCATAGGATTTTGCCAAATGCGCGCTGCCGAGAATGCCGAGGATGGGACCGGACTCGATTGTGTCGATGGCCTTGGTCTTCGCAATCCCCGCGACGCCGCCATTGATGTGGCTCACCAGGAACGCCCCGGAATATTTCGACGCCACGCGGAGTTCGTCCTCGGCTTTGAATAAAGTCGCCGCCAGAGCTCCATGGGTATAGGCATTGATGAGCGCGCAGTAGGTGCGCGTGCGGTCGTCGGGGCTCTGCGAGATTTCGCTTCCCGCGAGAACCGGGACCGATCCAAGAAAATGATCGGGATACTGCTGATCGATTATTTTCTTGAAGGCAATTTCGCGCTCGGGATTCTTGTGCGAGCCTATGAGGCTGATGCAGATGCGACGCACACCGGTTTCGAGAAGCGAGCGCGCGGCATTCATGATTTCTGTTTCCGTCGAAGAGCCATTGATTCCGATCACGTCCCGCTCGTTCAAGAATCGGCCGAGCACAGGGCTGCGAGAATCGCTGCCGTAAAGGTCCTGCTCATGCCCGCGCGTAATCAGAAGACCGACTCTCGGACCATGAAGCTCAGCCAGGACGTTTGACGTAATCGTCGTCGACCAGCGAATCAAATCCACCTGCTCGAGAAACGAAAGCGCATCGGGAAATTCCAGCTTGGAAGCCGCTTGCGAGAGGCAATCGAAGAGGCAGACGGTCAAATCGTGCGGGGTCGTATCCACTTTCACGGAGAGCATTTGATCCCCGCTGGTGAAAAGCCCGTCGGTCAGGGTCCCGCCGACATCAATGTCTGCAGTCCACACGCCGGTGTCACGCCTCCCGCGCCGCTAACCATGCGCACAAGTCATCCGAAGTTACAGTCCAGCCAAAGAACGACTCTACATTGAATATCGTTGCTTCCAGCGCGCTCTGCCCTCCCGCCGCCATCGTGCCGTCCGAAATTAGTATTGGCCAGTAATCGAGAAAATAAGCGTGCCGAAGCGTCGATTCCACACAGACATTCGCAGCGATTCCCGCGAGGAAGAGGAATTGAATTTCACGCATACGCAATTGAGAATCAAGCGTCGTTCCGGCAAAGCCGCTATAACGCGTTTTGGTGACGACCAAATCTCCCGGCTTCGGCGCCAATTCATCCACGAGTCCGCCATCCCAACTGCCTTCGGTCAAAAGCTTGCCTTTCAATTCAGGCTTCGCGTTCATCAGATGCATGGCGAGCTCTTTATAGCAATTCGGAGATCGCGGGCCGCCTGCGTCGCTCAAATCCGGTTTGTACGCCATCTGAAGGTAGACAATCGGCACACCGACGGCGCGCCCGGCATCGACGACGCCTCGAATTGTGCGGACGACGCGAGGCGCGTCCGCCAAATCGACTCCGGCAATGTCCAGCGTTCCACCCTTGCTCGCGAAAGCATTCTGCATATCCACGACGATGATCGCCGAACGATCAAAATCCACATCGATCGGTTCCGGCTTAGCAATCAGTTTCGGCATTTCCTGTGTGCGCTGCGGTCGGGACGCTCAATCGCGTCCTGCTTCGACGATTTTCTCTGCCAGTCCTGTCGGATTGCTGTAGATCACCTCATGGCCGCCAGGCATTTGCACGAGACGATATAGCCCAAGACGGCTCGACATTCGCGGGTGCCATCCGAATTCTCCTGGCGGCAGGGCGATGTCCTCGGTGCAATTGATATAGCTTTTCGGCGTGGGAAGCGAGTAAAACTTCTTCAGGTCGAGCCGGTCAACCAGAGGCTGGAACGGTTGCGGCGACAATTCCGCGTAAACGTTTTGCGCTACTTCCAGCGATACATCGTTGATGAATTGCTCGCGAAAGACCGGGAACGGCAGCATCACAGTGTTGTCGGCAGATGACTGTGCCATTTGATGGAAAATCGCCGCGGTTTCCGGCGGGACTTCATCCACCAAGCTTTTTCCATCGCGCAGAACGAAAGCCGTGAGGAAAACCAGACGACGGATTCGCTCCGGAATTGCTTCGGCGACTTTAGCGATGATCGTGCCGCCGAAGCTGTGGCCTACAAGAATAAAATCACGCAGATCTTTGGCGACGATGGCATCCACGATTGACTTGGTGCATTGAGCGTGGTTGACGCGCTTATCTGCTCCCTTACCGTTTCCGGCGGTGGTCGGCGCGAAGGCGCGGTGACCTTTGCTTTCGAGATTTTGAATCGTCGCTTGCCAGGCCGAGCCGACGTGCCAGGCGCCATGCACAAGAACGAAAGTTGCCAAGAAAAGCCTCCGTCAAAGGATGATCAGATCAAAGTGCTGCGATAGCAGTCATCAACTTATGCGCTCCACTGCATTCAAGACGCGAAAGAATACCAGCATCGCGAGCCAGGAGCGACTTCCCAAAATTCACTGCCAACCTATGCCGAATTCGTGCGACTGCTGATGCGATAAATCTCGTACTACTTGCGCTCGATATGCAAAAGCGCAGGATCGGCATCCGATCGCGATTCTGAAATAGGCGCGCCCCGCGAATTCGCTGAGTCCGAAATCTTCGGCGCTGATGCGCCGCTGCTTCCGGAGCCATGAGACGAAGCGCGTGGCCGGCTGTCTCGTTCGAGAAAATAATTGATCCACGAGCTTGTGCTGCGCAGGTCTTTATTCCGCGGTGGAATGTAAGTCCTCAAATCCTCGATGCGCCCCTCGGATTTGGCACGCGAGTAGACTTCAACCCAGATGCAGGGTTTGTCGACCACTTCGCATCGTCCGTTCAACGTGCCGCCGCAGGGGCCATTGCGCATTCCTTTCGGGCATGTTTGCGGGCAGACGTATTCCATGTGGCCCAAGACACAATTGCCGCAGGCCTCGCATCCGAAGAGCGGCGATTTGATCGCAAATTCGAATCGTTCCACGGCGTGCGCTGCGGCGGGCCGCCTATCAATCCACTGGAAAATTGCGGTGAGGAAATCGCGGAGCTTTCCAGGCTTGTTGACCGAGAAGAGGCGCCCGAGAATATCGAGCACACGCGGCACCAGCCCGCGCGATTTCGGTGCTGAAGCGGGAGATTCGTACAAATAGAATCCGCCCTTTGGCGCGAAGGATAGCCGCTCCGCAAGTTCCTGCCATTTCGGAGCGAGCATTTCGGATCGACGAATGATCCATCGAACATGATCGGCGCGATGATCTCCGCCGAGGTAAGCGCCCGCATAGCCGAGCCCGCGAAGGATGGCGACCATACTGGCAGCGCGCTCGAGTCTTGCGGCGAGGCCTTTGTCGGGCGACTGGGTCGCGTGCTGAATTTGCTCCAGCAGCTCCGGAGAAACCCAACAGCCCGGCGGCTCGCCTTTCGACATTTTCTCGGCCGCTTTCGCGTGCAGGACATAGACACTGCCGAGCACCGGAGTCCGGAGACCGCGCTCATCCAGGTAGCGCTTGAGTTCGCGAAATTTGCGGGCATCGTAGCCGAGCTGCGTAATGGCGCAGTCCGCGCCGGCGGCAATTTTCTTTTCGAGCTTCAGGTATTGATATGCGCAATCCGCTTCCGTGTACTTGAACGGCGAAACCGCGACGGAAATCCAGAATGGCAGCCCGCGCGCGCGCATTTCGTCAATCAGTGCGACGAGTTGCACCGAATCCAGATCGAAGTTGGGCTGCGGCGCATCGCTGCCGTCAGACTTCGGGTAGTCGCCGGAAAGTGCGAGAACATTTTCGATGCCCAGCGCATGGAGATCTTCGAGAGCTTGGCGCGCCGATGCGACGTCGCGATTGACACAGGTCAAATGAATATTGGGGACAAGTCCGCGCGCCCGCGCAGCCGTGCCGACGCGAATGGGATCGCGGCCCATGGCCCCCCCGGCGTAACTCGTAATGCTGCCCGCGACGACGCCCGGCACTTGCGCGAGCTGCGACGCTACTTCGAGGAGCCGCGCTTCGCGCGTCAGCCGGCTTGCTACGAGTTCGACGACGTAGCAGAACTGCTCTGCAGTCAACGCTTCACGCAGCGGATTCCCAGCGGGCATCTCAGCTTCCCAATTCCTCTCGCACCTGACGCGTTCCTTCCACCATGGCGCGCAACTTGGCGAACGCCACGGCGCGCGGAAGATGGAAGCAGCCGCAATCGGGCAGGATAAACAGCTTGTTCGCCGGCATCACCTCAAGCGCCTTGCGAATGCGTTCGGCGACAATGTCCGACGTCTCGACCGCTTGCGTCTTCACATCGATTACTCCGAGCCCCAGCTCGAAGGGTGGCGAGAATTCGCGGAATAGATCCAGATCCTCGCCGCCGCGCCGCGCAAATTCGAGCGTGAGCTGCTTCACATTCGCCTTCAATATGCGCGGGAAAAGATAGCGATAGCTGCCTTCCCAGGAAGGCTTGCCATAGCGATTTCCATAGCAAATGTGAACCGCCGTCTTGGCTTCCACACCTTCAATGAGCGTATTCAGAACGCCGACGCCCCAGTCCAGATCCTCCGGAAATCCAGAATAGTAAGGCTCGTCGATCTGAATGTAGCGCGCGCCCGCTTTCACCAGCTCCTTCAACTCCAGATTCATCACGCGCGCGATATCCGTCGCGAAGGCCTCCTCTGTCGCGTAGTGCTTGTTGCGGATGCGTTTAACGAGAGAGTGAGGGCCTGTGACACACACCTTCGTTTCGCGCTCGGTGAATGATTGCAAGAAACGGAAATCATCCACCAAGCCGAGCGGGGCCATGGGAATCTTCCCAATCACTTCCGAATCATAAAAGTCGTAATAGAACTTTTTCGAAGAGCGATCGATTTGCACGCCAGGGAGTTTCTCGACGAAATAATCGATCATATTATCGCGTCGCAATTCTCCGTCAGTGATGATGTCGAGGCCCGCGGCCTCTTGATCCTTGATGGCAGCTTTCGTAACCGCGTCGTGCACCTCGTCCAGATCGTGGCGGCTGATGCGCCGCGCGAAATATTCGGTCTTCAGCCGCTCGAGCCAGCCCGGCATCGAATAGCTGCCGACCACCGTAGTGGGAAGTATCGGAAGATTCATCGCTCTACTCCCGTCGCGTGGTGTAAAGCACCGAGGCCCGCGAGCCCGGCCGGTAATGGAATGGCGCGAAGTGCAAATCGTAGCCAAATCGCTCGGCAACTTCGCGAAGGAGGACGCCATTCACCCAATTTACAATCGAGCCATCCAGCTTGCCCGGTCCGTGAAAGCCCATGCGATAGTCGCCGAGATTCGTGACGAAAATGTCCTGCACCTGCAAGTAGCCGCGCGGATGCAGAAGCGGAAGCGTATTTCGAAAACTCTCCAACGCTCCCGAACTCAAATGAAAGCGCAAGTCGCTCGGCGCGTCTCGCAACATGTTCTCCAAATTTGATGCATCGAGCCCTTCGGGAAATGCGGAGTGTGGCAGAGAATCCGCGTCCACCAATCGCTCTTCGAGACGAACGGCCTTCCACACGTGCTGCCACAAGCGCACGCCTTGAGATCGATCGGCCAAACACTCAGGCCCAATCTCCAGCAAGCGATTAATAGTTTTTGGCAGTTCCGAATCGCGGACATCGCACTCTGCGCCAATCCGCGCTGCATCCGAGGCGGAGAGATAGGCGCGCACCTGCAGCCAATAGATTCGCCCATCGCGGCGAACCAGTTCTTCATCCGGCAAGTTGTCGTAGACGTTTGTAAGATGAATGTGCAGAACTTTGTGGCGGAGGAACGAAAGAGTCTTGATCGGGTCGAGCGCATCGAGAACGATAAAGCTGCACAGCTCCATATGTTCGCGCACCGCGGGCCTCGACCGATCGAGAGTCGCTTGCGAGTAGTCGCCGAGCAAGAATCGCACGCGCGGATAGAACTTCGTTCCACGCTGCTGATCGAGCGCGCGGAAGCGATCGAGCCACAGTCCCGCCCGCGTTCCCATTCCCACGCCGATCTCCAGAATGAATAGTTCCGGCGGAAGCTGGTTCTGCCCTTCGAGGTCTCGGAGCAAAGTCCAAAAATCGGCAACAGAATCGGCAATCGCGGCCGGATCGTGGGCGTCGGACTTGCCTCCGGGAAGCGCCGCTTCGTAACTCTTTCCTGAAGCTTGCTCCCAATCCTTGAGGCGATGCCAATAAAGCCGATTGAAGTCCCACGCGATGCTCGAACGAAACGTCCGGAAGTCCTCCAAATAGATACGGTCGGGCGCACATTCCGTCTCTGGATTCACACTGCTGATGGCGCATTGCAAAGCTTCGCGAAGCGATGCGCCGGCCGCCTGCCGCGAATCAATATGCACTTCCATAACGGACGCATAGCCAGGCCCTTCTTGCGCGCCTCGCGTCACCATCACCGCTTCGCGGAAATTCTGCCGATACTGCACCCAATCCAAGTCAATTCGCAGCCGCGCAAATTGCGCAGGCTCGAGATGCCCCTCTTCCAGCAAAGACAAAACCGTGGCGACCACTTCGTTAGCTGTCGTCGCCGCAGCGTCGCGCCGCGTGTGATTAACGTAGAGAATCATTCGTCAGAGGTTTGCGATCGACGATTCGGGCCATATCTGTATTTCGCGCTAGCCGCTCAATCCGATGTCGCGGCTTGCATCTCCGGGTTCGCGACTCGATCGCGAGAAGTTTCCTTCAAGAAAAACGTCACGAAAAATACGAGAGCCATTCCTCCGGCAGACATCCACAGAGGCGCCGCCAATCCGTGCGCCTGCGCCATCGCTCCGCCGACAGCGGGCGCGACAGTTGCACCAAAGATCTCTCCAATCAGCGTGGCCAGCCCAATCGACGTCGCGGCGAATTGAGGTGGCACGCTCTCCGTCGGGACGAGCACCAAGATCAGCGCGGGCACGCCCTGCCCCGCATTTGTCGCGAATAAAATGGCCGCAAGAATCCAAGGGTGCGCATAGAGCGGTCCGATCAAGAGCTCGAGCGGAACGAACATGCAGAGCGCCGACATGAAAAACAGCACAGGCTTGCGACCCCAGCGATCCGACAACCCTGGCAGCAGGAAGCCCAGGAAGAAGCTGCCGAGTCCCGTAGCGAAGAGCAGATAGCCGGCGGTCGTTGCCGGCTGATGCGCCACTTCAGTGATGTAAAGTGGTGCGAAGACATTTTCGAGAAACAGCCAACTCATGAACCCCGCGGCTCCAGCACAGCACAGCCACATATTTCGGTAGCGCAGGATGGAGAAATAATCCTCGACGCGAATCTTGTGGCCATGAAATTCGCCGCGAAAGTCTGCTTGCGGTTCCTTCACGAAAGCCCAAATCAGCAGCCCGGTAATCAGGCCCGGGGCCCCGGCCACAAAGAACGCCCAGCGCCAGCCGAAGCGAGCCGCCACTTGCGTGGTCAGCAAGGGAGCCGCGGCCAGCCCGACCAGCGCCGCAGCGCTCACCACTATCCCGATATTTCTTCCGCGCCGCTCCTTCGGCGAGGATTCCTCGATCAGCGCGGTGATGATCGACCACGTCGGCCCTTCCGCAAAACCGAGAAGCGCGCGCACGATCAGCATTTCGTGGTAATTCCGCACAACGCCCGTAACCCACGAGAGCAGCGAAAATGCAAATATCGCCGGAATCAAAATGCGTTTGCGTCCAATCCTGTCGGACAGCGCTCCGAAAAACATCGTAGAAAACGCCCACGAGATGGCGAGGACCGAAGCGAGGACTCCGACCTGTTCGCGTGAGAGCTGGAATTCAGGAGCGAAGTAAGGCGCGAGATAAAACTGGGACATGCGGTCCAGGAAGACGATGCCCCAGGCAAAAAAGAGAATGGCCAGCAGTCTATTTTCGTAACTGCGCGCTCGGTCCATCATTCCGATTTCCCGATTCCAACCTGTGATTTTCGAATGGCCAGTCCGGCGGCAATCATCGAGGGCCGCCGCGCCGACGCCGTGCCCTTGGGCTCGTCACCTCAAAAGCAAGCAGATCTCCTGCGCAGCCGCCTGAAGCTGCGGGAGAAACCTTGTCTGCATCATTTGTATCGAGACGCGCTGCGCGTGCGCGCCGACGTTGAGAGCCGCTACGACTCGGCCCGACATATTCTGAATCGGCACGGCCATCGAGCGCAGCCCCAACTCCAATTCCTGGTCGACGATCGCATAGCCATTGCGGCCGACGAGCCGCAAGATCTGCCGAAGCTTCTCGACGCTCGATACCGTCCGCTCTGTGTACTGCTTAAATTCAATGCGCGCGAGACACGACTCGAGCTCATCCGGCGGGAGATTGGCCAGCAGCACGCGTCCCATCGAGGTGCAAAAGGCCGGCAAGCGGCTGCCCACGCCCAGATCGATGGACATGATGCGCGTCACGCTGGCGCGCGCGACGTAAATGATCTCCAGGCCATCCAGAGTCGCGATCGAGCTCGACTCGTGCAGCGCATGGCTCACGTTCTCCAGAATCGGCTGAACCGATGATGCCAGCGGCATAGAGCTGATATAGGAATGTCCGAGCGACAGAATTCGCGGGCGCAGATAAAAATGGCGGCCGTCATCGGAAGCGGCAAACCCAAGCTGTTTCAAAGTGTAGAGACACCGGCGCACTGCGGCGCGTGAAAGCGCGGTGCGCACACTGAGCTCAGAAATCGTGAGCTGCTGTTTTCTGTCGGTGAACGCCTGGATGACCGCGAGGCCCCGCGCGAGCGAGGTCATGAAATTCGGATCGCCGCTGAGTGCATCGATTTTCGCCGAAGGAGTCGGCGGGACTTCGGGGGCGGAGGCTCGTGGAGCCGGCGGGCGAGTGGACCGCGGGGATTTCGTGCGAATAGCAGCGCGCGGCACGGCAGCCTTCCTTTTACGCCAGCGCGCAATATACACGAATTGGGCGATATACGCACGCAATCTCGATAATCGTTCTTGACAAGCTCGGCGCATCTTTCATAGATTCCGTGCTTCGGACCCTAGGCCCTCTGCCGACACCCCTGGGAACGGAGACGAAACCTTTGGCGGCCATCGTGCCATTGCGAGAAGCAGTCGCGAGTCTCGTCCGCGACAATATGAGCGTCGCGCTCGAAGGCTTCACGCATCTGATTCCCTTCGCCGCGGGACACGAATTAATTCGCCAGCGGCGCCGCAACCTCACGCTCATCCGCATGACTCCCGACCTGATCTATGACCAGATGATCGGAATGGGCTGCGCGGCGCGGTTCGTTTTTTCGTGGGGAGGAAATCCCGGCGTCGGTTCCCTGCACCGCTTTCGCGACGCGATTCAGACCGGCTGGCCGAATCCACTTGAACTTGAAGAGCACAGTCACGCGGATATGGCCGCGCGATATCAAGCGGGCGCTTCGGGCTTGCCGTTTGCAGTAACGCGCGGATACGTCGGTTCAGATCTCCCGAAGCACAATCACAAAATCAAATCAATCACTTGCCCATTCACCGGCGAAGTTCTCACAGCAACGCCCGCTCTGAATCCCGACGTCACGATCATTCACGCGCAGAAGGCCGATCGCAAAGGCAACGTCCTCATCCTCGGGATTATCGGAATTCAAAAAGAAGCCGCGCTGGCCGCAAAGCAAGTGATCGTCACGGTCGAAGAGATCGTGGACGACCTGGAGGCGCCGCTGAATGCCTGCGTTCTGCCGGCGTGGGTTGTCTCCTGCGTTTGCGAGGTGCCAGGCGGCGCGCATCCATCCTACGCACATGGCTACTACAGCCGCGATAATGCGTTTTGCAAAACGTGGGATGGAATATCGCGCGAGCGGGAATCATTTCTCGCATGGATGGAGCGGCATGTGCTTTCCACGCGCGACTTTTCCGAATACCGGCGCAGTATCGAAGCCGAAACAAAGGTCGGCAGCAATGGTTGAAACGCAGTACTCGCCGAACGAAATCATGACCGTCGCTGCCGCGCGCAAATTGGCGAACGGCACCGTCTGCTTCGTCGGCATTGGCCTTCCGAGCGCCGCCGCAAACCTCGCGCGAATCACGCACGCTCCGGATGTCGTTCTGATCTACGAGTCCGGAACGATCGGCGCGAAGCCGGATGTGCTTCCTCTTTCCATCGGTGACGGCGAACTCGCAGAGACGGCGGACACGGTCGTCCCCGTTCCCGAGATTTTCCGCTACTGGCTGCAGGCCGGACGCGTGGACGTCGGTTTTCTCGGTGCCGCGCAAATCGACAAATTCGGAAACATCAATACCACACTGATCGGCGGCAGCTACGAAGCGCCGCGCGTGCGGCTTCCCGGCGCCGGTGGTGCGCCCGAAATCGCGACAGCGGCGAAAGAAATCGCCATCATTTTGCGGCACAGCAGACGCACGTTCGTCGAAACCCTCGATTTCGTAACTTCCTCCGGTTATTATGACCGCGCGGTTGAAGCAGGGATACGCGGCCCGCGAGGGCGCGGACCCACAACCGTGATTACCGACTTAGGAATTCTCGTTTCCGATCGAGATGCGCGCGAGCTGGTCCTGACGACTCTGCATCCCGGCGTGACCGTCGAACAAGTCAAAGACGCGACGGGCTGGGAGCTGAAGGTGGCGCCTAAGATCGCGATTACTCCAGCGCCCAGCTGCCTCGAGTTGTCCGCTTTGCGGGATCTGCACGCGCGCACCGCGGCTGCTCACGGCAGCGTGGCCACCGCCGAATAATTCGCGTGGCGTGGCCCACCATTGTGCGATCGGTGCGATACAGGAGAACGCCTCGATGGCATCCATCGCCGGTTATCGCCGGCCTTTTCTCGGAACACAGCCGAATTATTTGCACCCGCAGTATCGCTCATCGATCAAGCGCGCTCCGTCGAAGCCGCTCGTCTATTTGCCTCACACGCTCTCGGAAGTAACGGGGCCTTCCTTTGGAACGGATGTCGTCGACGTGAAAGCCTGCGACTTGACGAAGCAGCACTCCACTCAGCCCATCGGCGAGCGAATTTTCGTCAGCGGGCGCGTGCTCGATGAAGACGGCCGTCCGGTGCCGAAAACTCTCGTGGAAATTTGGCAGGCAAATTCGGCGGGGCGCTACCTTCACAAGCGCGATCAGCATGATGCGCCGCTCGATCCAAACTTCAGCGGCAATGGCTACACACTGACGGACTCCGAGGGCCGCTATCGCTTCATCACCATCAAGCCCGGCGAGTATCCTTGGCGGAATCACGTGAACGCCTGGCGTCCGGCGCACATTCATTTTTCGATTTTTGGTCCTGCGTTTGCCACGCGACTCGTCACGCAGATGTATTTTCCCGGCGATCCATTGATTCCCTACGATCCGATTTTCAATTGCACCGCAGATGAAAAGGCGCGCAATCGCCTGATCTCATTATTCGATTGGGAGACAACGATCTCCGAATGGGCGCTCGGATATCGTTTCGACATTGTGCTGAACGGGCGCGAGGCCACGCCCATGGAGGATTAGATTGAGCTTGCAGGCGACGACATCGCAAACGGTCGGTCCGTTCTTCAAAATCGGCATGGACTGGTTGAACCGCGACAATCTGGCCGGGCCCGGCGTGGCTGGCGAGCGCGTCACTATCGAAGGCTGCGTTCTCGATGGCGATTCAAAGCCAGTCCCCGATGCGCTTCTCGAAATCTGGCAGGCGAATTCACACGGCAAGTATGCGCATCCCGAGGACACGCAGAACAAAACTCTCGAGCCCGGCTTCACCGGCTATGGCCGGATACCAACCGATGACAAAGGCCATTTCCGCTTCGCGACGATTAAACCCGGGCAAGTTCCTGGTCCTGGCGGGAAGCTTCAGGCACCGCACATCGTGGTTTCGGTATTCGCGCGCGGGCTCCTGCGCCGCCTCGTAACGCGCATCTACTTTCCGGATGAGCCGGCCAACGCGGCCGATTTCGCGCTGAGTCAAGTCGAGCCCGCGCGGCGCGGAACTCTCATCGCCAGCAAATTGGCCGGGCAGGCCGGCGCGCTGGAATGGAACGTCGTCCTGCAAGGTGCCGAAGAAACGGTTTTCTTCGACTGCTGAGAATGATAAGACTACCGGCATGAGCCTGCTCGATCCGCTCTTCCGATGGGACGCGCTCGAGGAATTGTTTACCGATCGCGCTCGCGTGCAGGGCGTGCTGGATTTTGAAGATGCTCTGGCGCGCGCCGAAAGCCGTCTCGGAATCATTCCTCAAGCCGCGGCGCCGGCGATCACGGCGAAATGCCGCGCGGATCTGATCGATTTACCGTCACTGGCGCACGCCGCGGCGCGCGCCGGCAATCTCGCTATTCCTCTCGTCAAGCAGCTCACCGATCAAGTCGCGAAAGACGATGCAGAAGCGGCGCGCTACGTACATTGGGGCGCAACGAGCCAGGACGCGATCGATACAGGCTTCATTTTACAATTGAGATCGGCTCTCGATTTATTTGGCGCAGAGCTCGATCGCCTCTCCGGCTCGCTCGCGATTCTCGCGGAGTCGCACCGCGCCACTCCGGTTGCCGCCCGCACCTGGATGCAACAAGCGCTGCCCACAACTTTCGGTCTCATCGCTGCAGGCTGGCTCGATGCCGTCATGCGCCATCGCCAGCGGCTCGGCGAGACTCAAGAACGAGCCATCGTCCTGCAATTCGGCGGCGCGGTCGGCACGATCGCAGCTCTCGGCGATCGCGGATTAGAAGTAGCGAACGCGCTGGGCAAGGAATTGAATCTCCGAGTTCCCGAGGTCTCCTGGCACAGCCACAGAGACCGCGTAGCGGAAGTTGCCTCCACGCTCGGCCTCTGCACTGGCACGCTCGGCAAAATCGCACGAGATATCTCGTTGCACGCGCAGACCGAGGTCGCGGAAATATTCGAACCCGCCGGTGAAGGCCGTGGCGGCTCGTCGACTCTTCCTCACAAGCGCAATCCGGTGACTGCGGCTGTTGTCCTCGCCGCGGCGACTCAGGTCCCGGGGCTCGTCGCCACGATGCTGACGGCGATGATCCAGGAGCAGGAACGAGGTCTCGGCGGCTGGCACGCCGAGTGGGAAACGATGCCGCAGTTGATTGGTTTAGCCGGAGGCGCACTGCATCGGCTCGCCGAAATGATTCCGCATCTTGAAATCGACACTGCGAAGATGCGCCAAAATCTCGACGTGACGCGCGGACTGATTTTCGCCGAGGCTGTGCAGATGGCGCTCGCGGCGCGCGTCGGGCGCATGGCCGCTCACCAGCAAGTTGAGGCAGCCTGCCGACGCGCGCAGAAGGAACAGCGGCATCTTCGCGAAGTGCTCGAGGCCGATTCGGAAATCGCCAAGCATCTCACCAGCCAGGATATCCAGCGGCTATTCGAGCCGACAGCGTATCTCGGCGTGGCCGATCAATTAATCGATCGCGTCCTCGAGGCGCACGCCTCCCGCATGCCGAAATCCGCGGTGAAGGGCGACTGATCGCCATGCCTTTCATCGAAGGCGGCGGACGGAAAATTCACTATGCTTTTTCCGGCATGGCGGGCGCGCCCGTCGTTGCATTCTCCAATTCGCTGGGCACAAATTTCTCCATGTGGGGCCCGCAGATGCCCGCGGCCGAAAAGATATTTCAAGTCCTGCGCTACGACACGCGCGGGCACGGGGAATCTTCCGTCACTCCCGGACCTTATTCCATCGAGCAGCTGGGGCGCGATGTTCTCACTCTGCTCGACGCGCTGGGCATCGAGCGCGTCTATTTCTGCGGACTCTCGATGGGCGGAATGATCGGCATGTGGCTCGGATTGAACGCGCCGACGCGCCTGGCGAAACTCGTGCTGTGCAATACGGCCGCGAAGATCGGCACTCCTGAAACGTGGAATGCGCGTATCGAGTCGGTCCGCAAGAGTGGAATGAAAGCCGTCGCGGCGAGTGTGGTCGAGCGCTGGCTGACGCCGGAGTTTCGCGCGCGATCGCCGCAGGCCGCGGAAACCGCGCTGCGGATGCTCGAAGCCGCGGCGCCCGAGGGCTACGCGGCGTGCTGCGCTGCGGTCCGCGACTTCGATGCGCGCGGTCAGATCTCGGCGATTCGCGTCCCGACGCTCGTGATCACGGGAAGCAAAGATCCTGCCACACCGCCGGCCGACGGCCGATTCCTCGCCGATCAGATCTCCGGCGCTCGCTATGTCGAACTGGATTCGTCGCATCTCTCGAACGTCGAAGCATCGGAGCCATTCACGGCGGAGTTGGTCCGCTTTCTTTCTGCTTGAGGAGGTCACGGGATGGATGAACGCGAGCGATATCGCCAGGGAATGTCCGTGCGGCGGAGCGTGTTGGGCGATGCGCACGTAGACCGCGCGCTCAAAACTCGCACTGATTTCAATGAAGACTTTCAAGATTTGATCACGCGTTATGCCTGGGGCGAAATCTGGTCGCGGCCGGGGCTTCCACAAAAGACGCGCAGCCTGATCACTCTCGCCATGATGGTCGCTCTCAATCGCAACGATGAATTCCGCATGCACGTGCGCGCGGCGATCAAGAATGGCGTGACGCGCGACGAAATCAAAGAAGTGCTGCTGCAAACAGCGATCTACTGCGGCGTGCCTGCAGCCAACTCAGCGTTTCATGCCGCCGCGGAAGTTTTTTCCGAGATGCGAATGCCCAAAGCGAAAGGGCGCCGCAAAAAGCGCTGATTCGCATCCGCTCGCATGGAGACGAACATCCGTGCGAGCGATTTAGTTCCACACGCGCCGGGCCGTATCCGCCACCAGTCGCAATTTTGCCCATTGCACGTCTTCGGTCACCAAGTTCCCTTCCATCGTTGAGGCAAACCCGCACTGCGGGCTGAGTGCTACATTTTCGAGAGGCACAAATTTGGACGCCTCTTTGATTCGCTGGATCAAAACGTCGCCGTTCTCGAGATCCGCTACTTTCGAACTGACCAATCCCAGCACCACCGTCTTGCCTTTCGGCACAAATCGTAACGGCTCAAATGTCCCCGATCGCGCGTCGTCATATTCCAGCAAAAATCGATCGACGCCCAGAGTCGCGAACATTTTTTCGGCAATCGCGTCGTAGCCGCCTTCCGCGTACCAGTGGCTGCGATTATTGCCGCGGCAAAGATGAATCGCCAGCGTCACGCCCGGCCGGCGCGCCGCCGCGAAGCAGGCGTTGTCCGCCTTGATCGATTCATCGAGCAGCGCATCCGGCTCGGCGTTCATCTCCTTGCGAATCCATTCGCGCCATTTCGGATCCATGAAGTAGCTGTAGCGCGGCGCATCAATTTGGATGTAGCTCACGCCGTCGGCGGAAAGCCGCGCCAGCTCGGTTTTCATGATTTCGACGATGTCCCAAAGAAGCTCGGAGTGCGTCGCATACACTTTGTCCGTTATTCCACGCTTAAAGGAAATCGCCGGAAACTGTGTCGCGCTCGGCAGCGTCATCTTGATGGCGCCGGGACAATTTGCTTTCATGAACGGAAGTTCGTGCCCCGTGAGTGGCCGCACGGCGCGCAACTTCGATGTGACGATGCCGGTCACGCTGCTGACCGGCGCCGCTTCCTTCTCTCCTGCCTTCCACGAACGCGCCACGGCGTCGCCGAAATCGAATCCCTCCACCGCATCCGTGAAGTCGCTCATAAAATTGCGGCGGCGCAGTTCGCCGTCGGTGAAGACTTCGAACCCGATTTCTTTTTGTTTGGCGAGAACTCGACGGATGTTCTGATCCTCGAGCTCTCTCAGGCGCGCTCCGTCCGTGGCGCCGTTTTTCCGCGCCTCGAGAATTTCAGCAGGCCGCAGAAAACTTCCAACGTGATCGGCACGATACGCTGCAGGCATGAATTGAATCCTTCCTCTCAGTCGAGGTATCCGCCTAAGTACGCATATCACAGACTCCCAACGCGATCCGATGATACTATCCTGCGCGAATTTAATTCCTGCTGCATCACAGATTGGAAAAATAATCGTGCGATTATCGCGTCGAAGTGTTGTTCTCCTCTCGATCTTAATCTCTCTATCGGCCGGATGCGACCGCATGAGCCGCCCTTCGATTCGCGGCGCCAAAACGGGCGAGCATTCGAAACCAGCTGACGTGGATGCCGCGCGGCTCGTGGATGCCGATCGCGACTCCGGAGACTGGATGACGTACGGCCGCACATACACCGAGCAGCGATTCAGCCCGCTCAAACAGATTGATCAGAGCAACGCTGGGCAGCTCGGATTCGCGTGGCACTTTGATCTCGATACGCACCGCGGCCAGGAAGCGACGCCGATCGTCGTCGATGGCGTGATGTATTTCACCAGCGCGTGGAGCAAAGCGTTCGCACTGAACGCCGCAACCGGCGCGCTGAAGTGGTCCTACGATCCGAAGGTCCCACCTGAGACTGCGGTGAACGCTTGTTGCGATGTCGTGAATCGCGGCGTGGCCGTTTGGCGCGGCAAGGTTTTCTTCGGCACTCTCGATGGCCGCCTCGTCGCTCTCGATGCCGCCACCGGAAAGCGGCTTTGGGAGACTCAGACGACCGATCCCTCCAAGCGCTACACAATTACCGGCGCACCGCGCGTCGTGAAGGGCAAAGTTCTCATCGGCAACGGCGGCGCGGAAATGGGAGTGCGCGGCTATGTGTCCGCTTACGACGCGGAAACCGGAGCACTGGCGTGGCGCTTCTTCACCGTTCCCGGCGATCCATCGAAACCGTTCGAAAGCCCGATTCTCGCCAAAGCCGCGAAAACCTGGACGGGCGAATGGTGGAAACTGGGCGGCGGAGGCACCGTTTGGGACGCCATCGTTTACGATCCTGAACTCGATCTCGTTTACATCGGCGTCGGAAATGGCGGGCCATGGTCTGGAAAATTCCGCAGCCCGCACGACGGCGATGACTTGTTCACGTGCTCGATCGTGGCGCTGAAGCCCGATACCGGCGAATATGTCTGGCACTATCAGGAAGACCCTGGAGACGATTGGGACTATGACTCCGACGAACAAATCATTCTGGCGGACCTGAACATTGATGGAGGCGTTCGGAAAGTAATCCTGCACGCGCCGAAGAATGGGTTCTTTTATGTTCTGGATCGCGGCACCGGCGCATTGATTTCCGCCAAGCCTTTCACGCTCGTAAATTGGGCTTCGGGCATCGATCTTAAGAGCGGCCGGCCGATCGAGAATCCTGCTGCGCGCTACGTTTCCGCGAACAAGTTGATGCCGGTGGTACCCGGGCCGCTTGGCGCGCATAGCTGGCAACCGATGTCGTTCAGTCCGTTGACGGGCCTCGTTTACATTCCGATTCAAGACGTGGGCTTCCTCTACAAATCGGACCCGCAATTTCGGCAGAGGCAACTGGCGGCCAACTACGGTGTCGATATGATCGCCGCAGGAATGCCGCAAGATCCCAACGTGAAGAAAGCGATTCTGGGAAGCGTCGGCGGGCGACTCGTCGCGTGGGATCCGATACAGCAAAAAGAGGCGTGGTCGATCAAGCGTCCTGAGCCCTGGAATGGCGGAGTACTTTCGACAGCCGGCAATCTGGTCTTCGAAGGAACCGCCATCGGAAATTTCGAGGCCTATCGGGCCGATACCGGAGAGAAAATTTGGTCCGTTGCAGCTCAGACAGGCGTGATGGCCGGTCCCATCGCCTACGAAGCGAACGGCGAAGAATACGTCGCGGTCCTGGCAGGATGGGGCGGCGTATTTCCGTTGGCAGCGGGAGAAATAGCGCTGAAAGCAGGGCCTATCCGCAACGTCAGCCGCATGCTGGCGTTCAAGATCGGCGGCCAGGCGAGCTTGCCGCCGCTGCCGGAAATCGAGAAGCCGGTTTTGCATCCACCGCCCGCGACGGCCAGCGCGGCCGATGTCGCGCGAGGTGCGGAGATGTATCAACGCTACTGCGCGATGTGTCATGGCGACGTCGCCGTCAGCGGCAATGTTCTGCCCGATCTGCGCTACTCCAGCACGCTCGCGGATGATTCTTGGTTTCAAATCGTGCTCGGCGGATTACTGAAGCCCAATGGAATGGTTTCATTCGAGAAAGAGCTTACGCGCCATGACGCCGAAGCGATTCGCGCCTACGTGATCGCTCGCGCGAACCAAAGCGTTGCTTCAGAAAAGCCCGCCGCGGCAAAGTGAATCGCCCGCAGCATTTTGGGTCCTTCCGGCGGGTCCAAGCCTCGACGAGCGGCTAAAAATGGCCCCTGAAAGGGTGCCATTTTGTATCGGGTAGAAATTAGCTCCGTGCTTTATTTTCAGTGAGTTACGGCGATTTCTGTTCGTTTCCGTGTATCGATCAGAAAACTGCCAACTAGGGGCTCTGGCTGCGGTCGTTTTTCTTTCTCGAGTGGGCGCGTTCATTTGCATTTTCCCACGGCAGGTTAGCAGTGATTTACGCACAACACCATGGGACTCGTGGCGGAATTACGCAGAAGGCGCGATGGGCTTTGGAGTGTGTGTGAGAACACGGAAAGACGAACCTCAGCGGCTAAAGCCGGTCGATTTCACGGCATTTTCGACACGGCTGAAGCCGTGCCCTGCCAAGGATTTCGTGTTCTCACAGATGCTCTGATGCTTAGGGCTAGAGATTCCGGGCGCCTAACAAATTGTCAAGGCACTCAGTGAACTGCGCGGTTGGCGCCGGCCCAGTATGGGGCGCGCAATGCTTTGCGATCGATTTTTCCGGCCGGCGTTTTGGGGATTTCGTCGCGAAAGTCGACCGACTTTGGGGATTTGACGCCGCCGAGCTTGGCGTGGCAGTGCGCAATCACTGCAGCTTCGTTTAGCGAAGCTCCTTCGCGCAGCGCCACGATTGCTTTTACGGCTTCGCCCCAAGTTTCATCCGGAACGCCGATCACGGCACATTCGTGCACTTGGGGCAGCGCCATGATGCCCGCTTCGACCTCCGCGGAAAACACATTGAAGCCGCCGGTGATGATCATGTCCTTCTTGCGATCGACGATGTAATAGTAGCCGTCGGGGTCGCGGTAGCCGACGTCGCCCGTATGGTGCCATCCGAATTTGCGAATTTCCGCAGTGGCATCCGGAAGATTGTAGTAGCCGCCACAGACTAGAGTTCCGCGCGCAACAATTTCACCTGGCTGATTGTCGGGCTGGAGTTGGCCGCTCTCGTCCATGATTGCCAGGCGCACCGCGGAAGTTGCTTTGCCGCAACTGGCGAGCCTCTCCGGATGATCTCCGTTCGCGGCGGCCGCGATCGTTTTCTGGTCGAGGAAAGTGAGTAGCATGGGGGCTTCGGTCTGGCCATAGCTTTGGCAGATACACGGGCCGAATATTTCGACGGCGCGCTTCAGCTTGTCCGGCGAGACTGGTGAGCCGGCCAACAAAAATACGCGCAAGCTGGAGTAATCGAATTTCGCGGCATCGGGAAGCGCGAGCAATTTGTAGAGGGCGGTGGGAGGCAGGAACAAATGCGTGACGCGGTGGCGCTCGATGGCGCGCGCGACTTCCAGGGCGTCGAAGGCCGGCAGGACGACATTCGTCGCGCCGAGCGATGCGGCGGCAAACGCTACGACTCCCGCTGCATGAGATAGCGGCGCAACATTGAGACAGACAGGCTCATCGGTATCCCCGCGCCAATAGTGCGATGCCATGTCGAGCATCGTGCCCCACGCGAGACTCGTGACGCGCACGCCTTTCGCCGGACCTGTTGTGCCGCCGGTGGGCACGAGGCCGACGAGGCGATCGTTGTTGCCGTATGCGTCGCCCCAATCCTCGAGCGCGAGGCCGGCTCCGCGCTTGACGAACGCGTCGAGCGACGGGTTCTCGCAGTCCGCCGCGTCGATGCAGACGAGATGTTTCAGCGACGGCACGCGCTTCTGGAATTCATGCACTTGTTCGCGAAAACTACTGTGATAGAAAAGCCAGGATGTCGCGACGTAGTTCATATACTCGACGCTGGCATCGGTGGCGTTGCGATAATTCAGCGGCACCCACGCTGCGCCGGCACGCATCAAGCCGAACATGCAGATGAGCACGCGTGCGTCGTTGGGGGAATAGATGGCGGCGCGCTCTTGATCGCGCAGGCCTTCGGCGCGCATGGCGCAGGCGATCTGCTCCGTCAACGCGCGCACTTCCCGATACGAATAGGTGCGTGCGCCATCGAGAATCGCGATGCGGTCCGGATTCGCTTCGGCGCCTTTGTCGAAATAGTCGATTGCACGCATGGGATGACTTTATCTCATGGATCGCTTCGGCGGCCGGGGCAGTTGCTCGCTCGGTTTACGAGTTTTCGCGCTCACCTATGGAGTGAATTTGGTTCGCGCAAAGCTTTTGCCCGCCCATGCCGCTAACCACAGCATTGAATTTGATTCTGCGCGCCGCGCTGCACCGCCGCCCGTTTCGACGTTTGCGGTCGCAAGATGCCGGCGGGACGCCAGCGGTACGAACGACGCAGCGCATCCCGGTGAATCATTAGACGATAAGCTTCAGCTTGGAAAGGCCGTGGCTTTCGAGCGCCCCCAGAAGCTCGCGGTGGCCGACAGCTTCGGCAGCGGACGCGTATCCGACTTTCATGGGCGCGCGGTGAATCAGGCTATGCGCGACATATGCTTGGATCAGTCCAGTCTGCCGGTACGCGCAGGTTCCGAAGACCATGCACCGGACGTGCGCGGTTGAGCCGCGGGCTTCGACGACATCGATGGTGCGGTGCACGTGGGTGTTTTCACGCGGCGGCGTTCCCGCCTGTACGGCGCTGGCCATTTCAGATAGTTTCTTCTCCTGCTCGGCCTTGGGCAACGGACGAATGTTGGCTTCGTAATGCTTCTCGGTGGCGAACACGCCTTCCATCAATTGCCGGTCGAGGATGCCGCCCATGGTGCGCACGTTGGCGACCTGCGGATGATCTTTGTACCAGACCGGGTGCGGAAATCCACCCCAGGTGAGCGCGAGTTGCGTTTGCACCGATCCCGGCACCATCACATCGTAGGAGGTGGCGCGCGGCCACAACTTGTACCGGTTCTGCTCGAGATAGTACGCGTCCGTTTGGATGCCGGCGAAGATCGTTTGCGTCGAGCCGAAGGTCGGGATTCCTTTGAACATCGTCAGGATTTCTAGCGTGTCCACCGGGGCTGTTTCGATGCAGACGCGCGCGGCGATATCGCTCGGCGTGGACATAAACGCCGTCGCCGGAGCGATCAGCAGCCCGCGCTCGCGGAATTTTCCGCCCCACTTTTCGGACGCCTCGCGATGCCAGTGCTGTTCGCCGCCGATGTCGATGTAGTGGCAGCCGGCGCGCCAGCAGGCTTCGGCGACCGTCGGTCCGTGATAGATGAACGGCCCGACGCAGTTGCAAACCACTTTCGCGCCGTCGAAAATTTTGGTCAGCTCTTCGACGGTTCCACCGGTTTCGACGATGTCGAATTCGGCGGTCTCGATTCCCGGGACGTGATTCATGACGTCGCGGATTCGCGCGGTGTTGCGGCCCGCGGCGATGAAGGGGACGTTGTATTCGCGCAGAAATTCCGCAACGAGGCGCCCTGAAAATCCGCTGGCGCCGTACACAACTACGGGTCGCTTGTCCGACATGGCATTTCTCCTGAATTGGCGGCGCACGCCGCGACTTGCAGCCGGGTGCCGCAAATGCGAGCGCGCCAGTCCTTGGCTGAGGCTGGCGCTAGCCAACGGGGCAAATTTTAGGCTAAAGTCTCCCTACCGGTAGTAGGCACCTTCTTGTTACCTGGTATCTGAGGGGGAGCGAGTGGAACACTTCGAATGTCCGGTTAGGCTCACGGCCGATCTGATCGGCGGCAAGTGGAAGCCGCTCATTTTGTTTTATCTCGAAGGCGGCACGCGACGCTTCAGCGAGCTGCAGCGGCTGATTCCCGGTACCAATAAAAAGATGCTCACGAAACATCTGCGCGAGCTCGAGCGCGACGAGATTGTTCATCGCAAGGTCTACGCGGAAGTTCCGCCACGCGTTGAGTATTCGCTCACGAGGCATGGCTTGAGCCTGCGGCCTATCCTCCGGTCTATGTCTGCGTGGGGCAAAAAACATCGCGCTCGCTACGGCGCCGCGGTGCAATAAATTCTTCTGCGGTTTCTTCAGGACCGATTCTCACATTTTGAGCTAGGCTGGATTGCCAACCTACTTTACGCGCGTCAAGTTGTAGCCTAAAATAACGGCAATCGCACGGCGGTGAGCGTAGCTCAGCTGGTAGAGCATCGGTCTGTGGCACCGAGGGTCGTGGGT
>CAWEVU010000001.1:0-146848 GCA_963812645.1 uncultured Acidobacteriota bacterium | reverse complement strand
GCGGAGCGTTCCCGCCGCGGCCCGCGCCTTCCAGCGATGCCCCCCGCGCGCTCATCCCACTCTCCGCCGCAGCAAATAAATGAACACCGGCGCGCCGATAATCGCGGTCATCGCGCCCACCGGCAATTCCGTCGGCGGCGCCACCGTCCGCGCCAGCGTGTCCGCAGCCACAATCGCAATCGCGCCGCCGAGCGCCGACGCCGGAATCAGAATCCGGTAATCCGAGCCGAACATCATGCGCATCACGTGCGGCACCAGCAAACCAACGAACCCGATCGCTCCGCTCACCGACACCGCGAGCCCGGTCAGCAGCGACGCCGAGAGATACACCACCAGCCTCACTCGCGCCACGTTCACGCCCAGATGCCGCGCCTCCTGCTCGCCCGTCAGAATCAGATTCAGGTCCGACGCTGTGGTGTAAATCGCGCCAATCGCCGCAATCGTCACGAAAAATAAAAATCCCAGCGGAATTTGCGGCGGCGTAGTCAGGTCGCCCATCAACCAAAACGCCATCCCGCGCAAATCGCGCCCGCTCAACGTGGTCATCAAAAACATGATGATGGCCGAAAGAAACGAAACCGAAATGATTCCCGCAAGCAGCAGCGTCGGGCTGTCGATCTGCCCGCCGCGCCTCCCGAGAAAATAAACCGCCAGAATCGTCAGCCCCGCTCCAGCAAATGCAGCGGCCTGCATCGCCAGCGGCACATGCGGCGCAAAAATCAAACTCACGATCGCGCCCAGCGCCGCTCCGCTCGAAACTCCCAGAACGTAAGGATCCGCCAGCGGATTCCGCAGCAGCGCCTGAAATCCCGCGCCCGAAACCGCCAGCGCTCCGCCCACCACGATTCCAAACGCGATGCGCGGCAGCCGCAATCCGAAAATCACCAAGCGGTAGTCCGACGGAATCTGCTCGCCGCGCCCCATCACGCTTTCATACAGCGACCAAAGAATCGCGCGAAACGACATCGGATACGCGCCCAGCCGCAACGAGATCACCACGGCGACGAATAACACCACGCCCAACAGCGCGCAAATTCCCAGAATTCGCCGCGGCGTCAAGGGCTGCATCAGCGCGCGCCTCCTGCATCCGGCGCTTTCGCAAACGCTTCCGGATGCAATTGCCTCGCGAGATCTTCGATGGCGTCAATCAACTTCGGCGCAGGCCGGTTCACTTCGCCGCTGATGAACGCCACGCGGCCCGCCTTCACGGCTTCGAGTTCGCGCCAAACCTTCTTCTCGCGCAACTCGTCGAGTTTCGACGCTTCGCCGTCGCCATGATCGCCGGTGAAAACCAGAAACTCAGGCTGAAGCCGCACAACGTGCTCCAAGCCCACGTGCGGCCAGTTTTGCTCGACGTCAATCACTGAAGCCCCGCCCGAGAGCCGCAGCGCGTCGGCGATGAATGTGTTTCGCCCGATCGAAATCAAAGGATCATCCCAGACGATGAACAGCACGCGCCGCGGCGTGCGGCTCGCGAGCTTTTCCGCAAGTGCATCCAGCCGCGCGCGCAATCCGGCGACGAGAGAATTCGCCGCCGCATCGGCGCCAATCACTTCGCCGATGTGCGCGATCCCTGCGATCATGTCGTCCACGCTGTGCGGATCGGTGGTGTAAACCGGCACTCCCATTTTCAGCAGCGCATCGGCAGTCGCCGGCCAATTGATTGTGGCCGATGCCAGCACGACATCGGGCTTCAGCGCCACGATCGCTTCGAGGCTCGGATTGATCGGCGCGCCCACATGCGGCTTCGATTTCGCTTCGTCCGGCACATCGCAAAAATCCGTGTCGCCCGCGAGCCGTGCGCCCGCGCCGATGGCGTAAATCGTCTCCGTCAGATTCGGCGCAAGCGAGACGATGCGGTGCACTTCCGCAGGCAGAGTCACCCGCCGCCCAGTTTCGTCCACCACGACGCGCGTGGCATCGGCCCTAGCCGCGCTCGCCGATGCAGTGCGCGCGCCGAGAAAAAGCATCGCGCTCGCCAGCACAGCGATTGCCGCAGCGCGTCCGATCATTTTTCGCGTTCGCATCAATCGTCGCAAAAACTTTGCCTCAATAAAAAAGCCCCACGAGAAAAATGGGGCGTCCTAGCCGCGCCCTTTCTCGCGAAGGGCGCTGGCGCAACTGCCGGGGTAGGTTTCCTGACTCTCGGCCTTTCCGCCCCGCGTTTGCTGCACGCAGGCGTCGGAAATTCTGGCGCTGCTCGCTCCGCAGTCACATCCGGAACGATCCTTCCCGGCTCGCTTCGCGCGATTCGCGCGACGCGCGCCAGTGGATAACTTCACTCCGCAGCGCCGGCCGATCACAGTGGCGGGACCGTGGCCGATTTTCACGGCCTTCCCGTTTCCCCGGCCAGCTCAAATTTTCATTCGCAGTCTATGCGGCGCGGCACGCGGTGTCAAATGGCCGCTCGCTGCTTCGCGCCGCCGCGCTGCAACTTCCCGCAACGTTTTCGTTCGGCGCGCGCGTGAAAACGCGCTCGGGCGGCGCTTCGTCCACTCGCCAGCGCATCGCATCAATCCACCAGCGGCCTTCGATCAGAATCGTCGAGTAGCGCGCCACATAGTGCTCGCCGTCCGCCGAGCCGATGCGCACGCGCATCTCATCGCGCGAGTACGATTTTGCGATGTCCTCGATCGCAATCGTCTTCGCGCGAAACATTTCGCCGTGCGCCCTGACGATTTCCTCAAACGCAGCGAACGGAACTTCCGCGCGATATTGCGGCGAGAAGAGCCCGTAGGCGATCTGCGGCTCGCTCTGCGCCAGCGCATCAAGCTGCATGCGCACCACTCCTTCGGGCGTGCTCGCGTCGCGTCCAACATCGCCGCCAATGTTCGTCTTTGTCAGCAGCCAAGTGGTCAGCGAGAACGCCGCAAAGCTCGAGGCAAAAAGCGCGGAAATGCGTCGCGGGGACACGAGGTCATCGATTCTTCCACTTCGGGGCTCGTTTTTCCACCAGGGCGCGCAGGCCTTCCTGCGAGTCTTCCAGATCTGAGAGTTCGTTGAGGAAAATTTTCATGGAGTTGCGGACGCCTTCGCGGAGCGGCACGCCGACGCTGCCGAGAATTGCTTTCTTCGCCATCGTCAGCACCGGCCCGGATTGCGCCGTGACTTTGGAAATCAGCTCGTCCACCGTTTTTTGGAGCTGCGTCTCCGGCACGAGGCGATTGACCAGGCCGAGATCGTGGGCGCGCTCGGCGGTCATTGCTTCGCCGGTGAGCACCAGCTCGAGCGCGACTTTCGGGCCGAGAATGTAAGGCAGAATCACGGCCGAGAGCGGCGGAAAAACGCCGAGCTTGATTTCCGGCTGCGCGAATCGCGCTTTCGGCGTCGCGACCACCAGATCCGCCAGCGCCGCAAGTTCCGAGCCGCCGCCGAACGCCGGGCCGTTGATGACCACCAGCACCGGCTTCGAAGTGTCCATCATCGCGGCGAAGGCGCCGTGGAACGCGTCGAGCAACTGAAAGACGCGCCGCTGCGTGTATTCCCCGAGTTCGATGCCGCCGCAAAATGATTTAGCGGCCGAATCGATCACGATGAGCTTGATTTCGCGCCGCTCGCCGATGGAATTGATGCCCGCGGCGATTTCGCTCAGCATGCGCTCGTTCAGCAGATTGTGTTCGGGGCGATCGAGAGTGAGCCGCGCGACCGCTCCTTCGATGTGATAGCGGACGAATTGAAATTCATCCACCTTCGGCGCTTTGAGAGTAGCAATCGCGCCGAGGAGCGAATCGTCTTTCTCTTTTACGTGCGCCACGGGCTGTGACATTTATGCGCTCCGAATTTCAGTACTCAGGTTATACCGTCCGTTGCTGCCCTGCCACGCCGAATGCTGGGGGCACTTCATATGTGGTAACCCCCCAAACGCCGGGGTTCGTAACGCCGGCAGCTTGCCGGCAGTTTTCGTAGGACGCGGCGGGATGCCAATATCGAGGCGAGTCCGCCAGCTTGATATAAGAAGTGGAAGTCACGTGCATGTTGATCGAGCGGCGCCCGGCAGCTTCGGGGAAAAGCGCCGGCTGGCAGCCGGCGTTACAGGGGGCGGGGCACCTTACGGTGGGTAGATCCAAGGCCAGTTCTTCAGGCCAGCTTTTTGTGGGTTTTGGCGAATGTAGTCGGCGATACGGGCGAAATCATCTGCGTCGCGAACCAAGTGGTCATAATACTCGCGATGCCAGAACGTGCCCGTGCGAGCGAGAAGTTTGTTGGCCTGCATAGCTGTGAAGGATTTCCAGGTGTGGACAATCTGCCCGAGAGACCATGGACTTGCCGGCTGCATAAGTGCGTGGATGTGGTTGGGCATGATGCACCAGGCGTGCAGGTGATACCGAGTCGCATCGAAGTGTTGCAAGGATTCCGAAACGATTGAGGCGATTTCGGGGCGCGCGAGGTGGCAATCCCCTGTGCCGTTGTCGAGGAGTTTTTCTAGTAGGCGGAAGAGGCGGCGGTCGTGTTTGTGCAGCTCGAGTTTTTGCTGCAGGCGATTCAGTTCGAGTTGGGGCAGAGAGTTGGCGAGGCGGTAGGTAATGAAGTAAGTGGCGCAATCGGATTCCCAGTGAGGGAGATTGCGGCGCTTACGGATCGTCAGCACGAGGGCAGGAGGATAGATGGACTGAGAGATTGAGCACAATTCGTACTTCTGCGTAGAGGGAAGTGCGTAGTGCTCGTAACGCCGGCTGCCAGCCGGCGCTTTTCGTACGCTGCGGCGAGGTGCCAATATCAAGGCGAGCCGGCAGCCTGCGATCACAACGGGGATTTGCCTGCGGGGTAGATGGGCGGCATTACGGTACATTAGGGGAA
This sequence comes from uncultured Acidobacteriota bacterium, assembly GCA_963812645.1. Taxonomy (GTDB): domain Bacteria; phylum Acidobacteriota; class Terriglobia; order Acidiferrales; family UBA7541; genus Palsa-147. Next base: position 142,051 of record CAWEVU010000001.1, on the reverse strand, counting down.
AAGCGCCGGCTGGCAGCCGGCGTTACGCGTGTTGCGTAGTCGCGCGGCTTGACTTCGGCTGTGGGGTGATCAACGATCCGATCCGTCTGCAGGATTGCGAGCGCTGCTTCGAGTGTCTAAAACTGCTGAAAAATTGGTTCTTGCTGATGGGGCCGGGCTTGAGCCGCGCTCCTTGCCTGCGCCTGTTTTTCGCGACGACAAGCATCACATTCGCATTTACCAGGGCGATTGCCTCGAAATTCTCGCGGCCATGCCGGCAGATTGCGTCGATTTGATTTTCGCGGACCCGCCTTACTTTCTTTCGAACAATGGGATTACCTGCCACGCCGGGCGGATGGTCAGCGTGAACAAGGGCGACTGGGATCGCTCGCGCGGGGCGGACGCGAATCATGAGTTCAATCGGTCCTGGCTAGCGGCTTGCCAGCGCGTTTTGAAGCCGAATGGGACGATTTGGGTGAGCGGGACGAGCCACGTGATTCACTCCGTCGGGTTTGCCATGCAGCAGCTTGAATTCAAGCTGCTCAACGACATCAGTTGGGTGAAGCCGAATCCCCCGCCGAATCTCTCTTGCCGCTACTTCACCCACGCCACGGAGACGATTATCTGGGCGGCGAAGAACAAGAAGAGCCGCCACAAATTCAATTACGCGCTGATGAAGCAGTCGAACGGCGGCAAGCAAATGAAAAGCGTCTGGCAGATTCCCCCGCCCGAGCCGTGGGAGAAGCGCTTCGGCAAGCATCCGACACAGAAGCCGGTGGCACTAGTGAAACGCGTTCTACTGGCAGCTTCGGACGAGGGTGATGTTGTTCTCGATCCGTTCATGGGAAGCGGCGCGACTGCGCTACTCGCGCTTCGGACGTCGCGGCGAGTGATCGGCGTCGAGATGATTGAAGAATGGGTCATGCTGGCGGTCCGGCGCTTGTGTGACGATCTGGTACAGATTCTATTGCTCGTCGAAATACTGCAGATCGATCTTGATCTGTGGCCGCGATCTATGGATCGATCGGATCGCGCAACGATGAGCGACACGCCCACCATCAAACTGGTTAGCCGCGAGCGCAAGTTCAATTTCATCGGATCGATCCGTCGCGATGTGGTTTTCACAGTCGTGGCCGAGGACATGGCGGACGCCTGGCGGCAATTTCGGTCGAGCGCAGCCGCTTCATTCGAGATTCTGTTTGTCATAAAAACCGAGACGGAGATTTATCTTGCTCAATAGTCGTGATCTAATCTCGGCGTGGATCTCGCCTTACCGACCGAGGGATTGGAGAAGTATCACAGCGGCTCGCAAATCGCGCGCGTTGCCACTGAAGCATGGGCGGCGAAGAATCTTTTCTGTGTCGGCTGCCAATCCCCACGCCTGCGGGCCTTCAGAGCTGGCACCAAGGCTCGCGATTACTTTTGCCCGAATTGCGATGTGCCGGTTCAGCTGAAGAGTCAGTCTCGGCCGTTTGGGCGGCGTATCGTTGATTCAGCTTATGAGTCTATGATGGCGGCAATTGCGTCGGATCACGCGCCGCACTTTGTATTGCTTCACTACACCCGCGAGACTTGGAGTGTGGTCGATCTCACGTTTATCCCGAACTTCGCGATCCCGGAGTCGGCGATAGAAAAGCGGAAGCCATTAAGTCCGACGGCGGAACGTGCGAATTGGGTCGGCTGCAATGTCCTGTTGAGCCAGGTGCCGATCGATGCGCGGATTCCTATCGTCAAAGATGGAAGGATAGTCTCACCGGCGCTGGTACGCCGGGCCTTGCGCCGCATTCGTCCGCTAGCCGAATTGAAGAGTGAGCAGAGAGGTTGGACTCTCGATGTGCTCACTGCGGTACGTCAATTGGAACGATCGGACTTTTTGTTGGGAGATGTCTACGCGAAGGAAGCGGAGCTCAGTCGCATGCATCCCGCGAACCGGCATGTGCGGGACAAGATTCGCCAGCAATTGCAGGTGTTGCGGGATAAAGGATTGCTGGAGTTTTTGGGGGGCGGCAGATATCGGCTAGTGGACTAGGCGTGGGCGGAACCACGGTGTGAATACTCCGACGCTTTGTCAGGGCACGGTTTCAACCGTGCCGTAAGAGGCGCAAAACCAATGCGGCTTTAGCCGCTGAGCTTTTCTCTGATCTTTTGAGTTGTAGGGGAGGGCCGGGCGAGCCCTCCCGCCGCGGCCGGTCCGAAGCGTCATCCACGTTGCGAGCCCTTCCCGGTACTACCCACAAAATGTACCTAACGCTCCATTGACGCCAAGCAAACACCCGTTCCAAAATCTCTTCGCCAGTCAGAAGTCCGGCGCAAGGCAGCCGCCTCCGCGCCACCCCGGCTGACAAGGAGCGCATTTCGGTGCCTGGCCAAAACGCCAGCAGCGGCAGCATTCCCCGAAACAGGACCCGCCGGTCTTTTCAAGCCCCAAATCGCCAGGATCTACACACGCGGCGGAAGGATGAAGAAAAGCTAAATCGGGACAACAATCGGGACACCAAAATATTGTTTTTCCCATAAGTCACTGAAAACAAAGGAGGCGGCCCAAAACAATCGGGACACAGGGAGGTACCCCGCGGACAGCGAAGCAGCCAGGTGGGAGCCTCCTGCTTCAGAGTCTGTGTGACAACGAGGACGCTTTGTCAGGGCACGACTGAAGAGTTTGTGTCGCAACTGGATCTCGATGCCGAGAATCGAGAGCCTCTGTGCTTTGAGCGTTTCGGTTTCGCTGCACCGCCCGATCCGGCGTGCTTAGCTGCGTTGCAAAGCGTGCAGCCGGGTCAAGTTGTAGGCCAGAGCCATCAACAAGAACTCCACGTTCACTCCCGGAAGCCCGCGACGATAAAATCTGCGCATCCCGCGATGTTCTTTCAGTGTTCCGAAGACCGGCTCGATCATCCCTTTGCGCCGTTCGTAGAGCCGCCGCCCGGCCGGGGAGCGCAACCGCCGCCGCACGCGTTTCAGTCCCGCATGACAGATGCGCGCCGCTCCTGCTACCCGCCGGCCTTGTTTCATCTCCCGTGCCAACACCGAGTCCGGAACGTACAACTCCACTCCTCGCGCTTCCATCGTTTCCACATTCTCGTTGGAATAAAATCCTGCGTCGGCCAGCACTTTCTGTGGACGCCGCCCGCAGCGTTGCTCGGCTTCCTCTACCAGCGGCACCAGACTGGCGTAATCATGCGCCGCCTGCGTCACCCGCGCGGCCACAATCAGCCCGTCTTCACTCACCATGGCCTCGGCCGTGTAACCCAGCACGAACCCATCGCGGCTGTGCAGAAAGCGGCTGTCCGCATCGGTGCGCGATATCTTCTTCTGCCCGCTCTTGCGCAACTTCTGCAACTCCCCGGGAATTTCCGCCAGCCGCTGTTGCACGCGCTCCATCTCCACCACCACGCCGCCCGGATTTTCGTCGCCCTCCATCGCCGCCAAGGCCCGTTCCCACTGGCGTACCTGCCGCCGCTTGCGCGCCCGCTCCGCCCGTAGCCCCGCTGCGCTGAGCACGCGATCCCGCGAGGCGTTCGCTTTCACCCGCGTCGAATCCGTCGCCACCACTCCCAATTTCCCCAGCCCCGCCGCCTGCAGTTGCTCCAACACCGCCGTGAACAGATCATTCACTCGCCGCCCGTGCCGCCGCAGGAACTCGCAGAGGGTCTTGTGATCCGGCTCCGCTCCCCCGGCCAAATAGCGAAATCCCAAGTCTTCCTTGCTGCGCTGTTCCAGCTTGCGCGACGAGCGCACTCCCAAGGCAAATCCATAGAGCAGCACCTTCAGCAGCATCGCCGGATGGTAGGGACGCTGTCCCTCGTCGCTGTAAACCGACTCCCATTCCCGCAGATCCTGCCTCTCGACCATCGCGCTGATCAGAAATACCAGATGCTTCTCACTCAGCACGTCCCGCACATGCGCGGGCAGCAGCGCTGCTTGCTCCGGACTGTAATCTTGAAAGGGCATCGAGGCTCACCTCCGCCCTCTTTTTGCACCATCTCACCGCGTTTTACAATTTCAAAACGCTGAGTTGCGACACAAACTCTTTAGTCATGCCGCAAGTGCCGCAAAATCAGTTCGGCTTCAGCCGCGGCGCTTTCCGCTGAGCAACACGAGATCACACCGAAGGGAGGGCAAGATGCACCGCATCAACGAATGTTTCGGTTAGAAAGGGTCGCCGGTGAGTGTTCTCAACAATTTACGAGCAATTCTAATCGTACAGTGTTTCGGTTAGATCTGCGCCGTTCGCGCGCCGCAAGGCGATCTCGGATCCCTTACGCTTCTCAGCGATGGCCGGTTCGGGTATCCTTCTGAGCCTATGCTTGATCTGGGATTTTTTCGAGGGCACCTCGAACTCATCGAAACGATGTTGCGGAACCGCGGGGCGCAGCTTGACCTGGCTTGGTTTCGCGAGATTGACGCGGCGCGGCGGTCTTTGATTACTTCTACCGAGAAGCTTAAGGCTGAGCGGAATTTGGCTTCGGAGGAGATTGCGCGGGCGAAGAAAACCGGGGGCGATGCTCCTGCGATACTTGCGCGGATGAAGGATGTGTCGGAGGAGATCAAGCGGGCGGATTTGCGCGTTACGGAATTGGATGAGGGGCTGCGCGAGTTTATGTTGACGGTGCCGAATATTCCGCATGCTTCGGTGCCGGTGGGGCATGGGGCTGAGGGGAATGTAGAGGTGCGGCGGTGGGGTGCGCCGCCGGAATTTGCGTTTGCGGCGCGGCCGCATTGGGAAGTTGGCGAGGCTTGCGGGATTTTGGATTTGGCGGCGGCGACGAAGATGTCTGGGGCGCGATTTGCGCTCTATCGCGGGCTTGGCGCGCGGCTCGAGCGGGCGCTCGCGAATTTCTTTCTCGACGTGCATACGCGCGAGCATGGATACACGGAAATTTTGCCGCCTTATTTGATTAATTCGGCTTCGCTTATTGCGGATGGGAAATTGCCGAAATTTGCGGGCGATATGTTCCACGTCGAGGGGCGAGATCTGTGGCTGACGACTACGGCGGAGACGCAGCTTACGAACATTCATCGCGACGAGACGCTCGACGGCGACGCGCTGCCGGAAAAACTTTGCGCCTGGACTTCCTGCTTCCGTTCGGAGGCTGGCGCGGCGGGGAAAGATACGCGGGGGATCAAGCGGCAGCACCAGTTTCAGAAAGTAGAGATGTTCAAGTTTACGCGGCCGGAGGAAAGCTACGACGAGCTGGAGAAGCTGGTGCGCGATGCCGAGGATTTGCTGCAGCGGCTGGGATTGCATTACCGCGTGATGCTGCTGTGCACCGGGGATATGGGATTTGCATCGTCGAAAACTTACGACATTGAAGTTTGGGTGCCATCGTCGCGGGAGTTTATGGAGATTTCGTCGTGTTCGAATTGCGAGGCGTTTCAGGCGCGGCGCGCGGGGATACGTTATAAGCCGCGGGGCGGGAAGAGCGAGTTTGCGCATACTTTGAATGGATCGGGATTGCCGATCGGGCGGAGTTGGATTGCGGTGGTGGAGAATTATCAGCAGGAGGATGGATCGATTGTGGTGCCGGAGGTTTTGCGGCCGTTCATGGGAGTGGAGAGGATTCCGGTGGGGGGCTAGGGATACCGCAGAGACGCTGAGGGAGCGGAGGGCAGAGAAGAGATTTCAGATTTTTTATTTCAGAGCGGAGAGTTAGGCAAATCCAACAGCCGGCCGCTACAGTTCCCGCTTCAGTCGATGGCACGAGCGAACGCATGCGCGCAATGTGATTGAGATTGGTGGACGTGGCCGGGATCGAACCGGCGACCCCCTGCTTGCAAAGCAGGTGCTCTCCCAGCTGAGCTACACGCCCACAGCGAGAACTTCTATTGATTTTAGAGCATTCGCAACTGTTCGCAAGCTTCGTATTTGCGCATGCGCTGGCATATTCACGAGCTTTCACCCGCAGGGCGTCAGGCTCCGCACATATGCCACGATGAACGAGACGCAGAAAATCGGATCAACCAAGGACGGCGCCCTCTGTGCACACGTGGATCTTCGGCGGGCGATGGGCGCATTCACGGCGACGCGCAGGCCGGGCGGTCTAATTGGGCGTGACGGCGATCCGGCCGGAGATTTCGCCGCGGCGCATTTGGTCGAGGACTTCGTTCACTTGCGCGAGCGGGCGCGCGGCTACTTCGCAGCGCACTTTGCCTGTCGCGGCTAGCGCGAGAACTTCGCGAAGATCTTCGCGCGTGCCTACCGCGGAGGCTTGGATGCGAACTTCGCGCGCGGCCATCATGATCGGCGGGAAGCAGATATCCTCGGCGGGCAGCCCGACGACGAGGAGCATCCCCGTCGGACGCAGCGCGGCGAACGCGGTGTCGTATGCGGCTCTCGAGCCTGATGTGACCAGCGCTACGTGAGCGCCGCCGCTGCGCCGGAATTCTTTAGCGACGTCGCTCGTCTTTGCGTTCAGAGTTTTCGTCGCGCCGAGCGAGCGCGCCATCTCGAGCTTGCTCTCCGAAATATCAATCGCGGTAATCTCCGCTCCGAGCGCACGGCCTAGTTGAATCGCAAGGTGCCCAAGGCCACCCACGCCGAATATCGCCAGCCGCTGGCCGGGCGAGATCTTCGCGTGCTTCAGCGCGCGATGCGCCGTTACGCCCGCGCAAAAGAGGGGCGCGGCCTCGAGCGCCGAGAGGTTGTCTGGAATCCGCGTCGCATGGCTCGCGCGCACTTTCAGAAATTCCGCGAAGCCGCCATCCACCGTGACGCCGGTGATGCTCTGCTTCACGCAAAGATTCTCGTTTCCCTCACGGCAAAATTCGCACTCGCCGCAGGACCAATAGAGCCACGGCACGCCCACGCGATCGCCGACCTTCAACTCCTGCACGCTCGCGCCCACCTCGGCGACGCGGCCTGCTACTTCGTGGCCCAGAATCAGCGGCCGTTTGACGATCCCGGCGAACTGCTTCCAATCGCCCTCCGCAACGTGCAGGTCCGAATGGCAAACGCCGCACGCCTCCACGTCGATCAGTACTTCATCGGCGGCTATTTGCGGGCGCGGAACGTCTTCGATTTTAAGCGGCGCCTTGAATTCGTGCAGGACTGCGGCCTTCATTTAAAGGATGAGCCTCGCGGTTCTGAATTGAGTCCGATTCGGTCACACGGCGAACGTGGAAAATTCAATTGACGCGCAGATCGCTGCCTTCCGCCGTGGTCGTCCAATGTTCGCCGTCCTGAGAATACTCCGCGCGCCAGACCACATTCGACGCCGAAGTGAATCGGTTCGTCGTGCGGTACTCCGTCTGCTTCCCGCCATCAGTTTCGGAGCTCGAATACGTCCAGACGTTTCCTTCAATCGTCAGCCTGGTAGTGCGCGCTTCTTTGCTGCCGCGCGTAATTCCGAAAAATGCAAACGCGTGATCTTTCTCGCCGTACGTGTAGATGCTCAGGTCGTTCCGGTCCCCGTCCGGCAGGTGAATGATTTGATCGCAGATGAGAAAGCCGTGATTCGCCGCCCAGTTGCAGGTCATCTCGGAATTGATTTTCATGCCGCCCTTGCCGGAATCCGATCCCTTCACCTCGCCGCTCGCATTCCAGCGGCCCAGGAACGCCGCGAGCTTCTCGATTTCGGCGGCCGGCTTTTGCGCCTGCGCTGCAAGCAGGTGTGCATGAAAACTGGAAGCGGCAAGCGTGCCCAGAATAATCGCGAGGATTTTGAATTTCATAAAATGTTGCCTCTTCGACGGCGCGAGTTAAAATCAGCCGTCAATTTACACCATCTGGCCGTGTTTGGTACCGCCGGCGTCCCTGCCGGCATCTTACGAAAACCAGTAAACCAAGGGCATAGATCAAGCGCGGACCGCTTGAACGGCAAACTCAGCTTATCTGACGTTGAGCGCCGCGAGCTTGTGCTGCCCTTGCCGGCGTTTGCGGTCGTAAGATGCCGGCAGGGACGCCGGCGCTACTCGACGCCACTCACGCGCCTGAGCGCGTTGACTGTTGATTGCAAAAAACTGCGGCGCTGCATCCACGCCTCGTCCTTGACCTCGCCAACGATTCCTTGCTATCAACGGGAGCGTCGTTAGCCGGGAGGAACCCATGCCGATTTCTCGCAGGACTTTGCTTCGTCAGTTTGGCGCAGGCGCCGCCATGACCGCCGCGCTGCCGTCGTTCGCAGATATCGGTTTCGGCGAAATTCCGCACTCGCTCGCTGCTGCTCACTCCGGCGGCCCGATTATTTTGAGCCGCAATGAGAACGCTTTCGGCCCGTCTGAGAAAGTGATCGCCACCATGCGAGGAGCGGCTCACTCGACGAATCGCTATCCGATGGCGCAAATCGATGCTCTCCGCGATCGCATCGCCACGCTTCACGGCATCAAAGGTGATCGAATCGTCTTTGGGTGCGGCTCAGGCGAGATTTTAACCGCGTCCGCAGCGGCCTTCGCGGGTCCCGGAAAAAAAGTTATCACGGCGTCCCCGACGTTCGAGCTGCTCGGCCAGGCCGCACGGACCGGCGGCGCGGAAGTCATCACCGTGCCGCTGAACAAGAGTTTTGCGCACGATCTCAACGCCATGCTCGCGAAGACGGATGCAGCGACGGGCCTGATTTATATCTGCAATCCCAATAATCCGACGGCCAGCCTCACGCCGCGCCGCGACATCGAAGATTTTCTGCAGAAGCTGCCGCGCACAACTATGGTTCTCATCGACGAGGCTTATCATCACTTCGTCGCGCCGAACGCGAGCTACGCCTCGTTCATCGACCAGCCGATCAACGATGATCGCGTGATCGTCTCACGCACGTTTTCGAAAGTTTACGGCCTCGCCGGCATCCGCGTCGGCTATGCGATAGCTGCGCCAGAAATCGCGCGCACGCTCTCAGCGCGGTGCCTTCCAGCCGGCGTGAATGTCGTCGCAGCGGTGTCCGCGGTCACCGCGCTCGACGATGCCGCCTACGTTCGCGCCTGCGTGAAGCGCAACGCCGACAATCGCCAGGAATTCTTCAATCAAGCCAATGGACGCATGGTCCGCTGCATCGATTCCCACGGAAATTTCGTGATGATGAACGCGCAGCGCCCCGCCCCGGAAGTCATCGAGCATTTCAAGAAAAACGGCGTAGAAATCGGCCGACCATTCCCGCCGCTAGACAATTACATCCGCGTCACGCTCGGCAAGCCCGCCGAAATGACCGAATTCTGGCGCGTCTGGGATCTCGCCCCAGTTCACAAAATGGAGATGTAAAACGAGACTTTGGCCTCTAACAGAAACAAACGGGTGGAATTGCGCGTGAATCGGCGAATTACTTCACACGCCCAAGATAGCGATCGAGCCAATCGAGAGTTTCCTTGAACCAAGGCGTGTACGGGAGTCCGTGGCCGGACTCGAGCAATACGTGACGCTTGTCCGCCGCCGGCGTGCCCAACAAACGGAAGAACGGCTGCTGACAGGTTTCGAACGGAATCCCAAAATCGTATCTCCCATTGATCATGAGAACCGGGATCTTGATGTTCGGGGCAAAGTTGATGGGATCGTCTTCGGGCAATGTCTTATTGGGTTCGCAACCTCCATCGGCCAGGACCGCGGTCTTGAACCGAGATTCGAACGCCAGGGTAATCGGGCCTTCTACTCCCCCCCAGCTATAACCGTAGAACGCGAGGCGCTCGCGATCGATATCGGAGCGGGTCTCGAGGTAGTCAAGTGAGCGTCGCAAATCTTTGGATCGCTGAATCGTTTCATCGCGCTCTTCATTTGAACCAGGGGTGGTGCGGTGTGTGATCCTCTCGTAAGTGCCCTTGTACAGAGGAAACATCACGGCCCGGCCGCTTTTCATAAGGAAGTCCAAGTTAAACAAATTCAAATCCGTGAACGTGTGAAAATCGAGAGCTTCCGACCCTGGGAAATGCACTATGGTTTGGTATGGAGATGAGACGTTTTTGGGTAGGTACAGAAATGCGATCACTCGCTCATCATCATAGGCAGCCTTGAACGAAATGCGCTCGCGGCGCCAATCCGGTGAACTATCGTCGATTGATTCCGTCTTCGCGTCCAGCGGCGTGCGATCGTAGGAATATAGTCCTTGATAAATGCGGAGAACAGTCTCGGAAACCGGCTTCGCGTTGCGGTAGTCGATGCTCTGAAAGCTAACCGGTGAAGTCAGCGCTTCTGCGAGAGGCTCGGGCTTAAGCAATTTTACGAGTCGAAATCCGTTGCTGGGGGAACGATCAAGCGGTAGCCGCGCGTCAGGCTCCTGGTACATGTATTTGGGCTCAGTGGAGTCCCCACCCAAGATCAATCGGCGGTCGCCGTTTGAATTGAAACACCATTCCTTCACGTTCCCGGCCATGTCGTAAGTGCCAAAGGGTCCAAGACCGCCATAGCTTCCGACCTGGGCAGGACCCTTCCCGGAGAAATTGCTCGTCTCAAGGATGCTGGAATCTTCACCCATGCTGGCGGCCCGGTGCCAGTGGTAGACGGTAGGTAGGCTCTTTCCGACGAATTCGGCGTAAGCCGCAGCTTCGTACCAACTCACTCCGCTGACAGGATAATCTTCCTGCTCCGCCGGATACGCTCCGAGATCCCACGTCGAAGGTGCCGGCCGATCTGTCCTATCCACGAACAAAGCCATGGCTTGGTCGAAGTTGAGCGAGCGGTCATCTTTCGTGAAGGGAAGTTTCCAATACTTCGGATCGCGATAGCCACCCGCATCGATAAATTTCTTAAATTCGGCGTTCGTCACCTCATACTTGTCGATGAGGAAATCATCCAACTGCATTGGCGCCATTCCGAAGACACTGACTTCCCCTGGCGGAATGTGCACCATGTTCTTCGGAAGCGAGCCGACGGGATCGAGAATGATGGTTTGTGTGCCGACATCGGGAATGTATTCGCTGCTAACTTCCAATGGCTCGTATCCAGCTTTTGTGAACTTTAAGGCGTATTGCGCCCAAACCAACTTGAGATTTCCCAATGGGGTTTTACCCAGGTATTCCCAGTTTGCCTGAGGATTGCCGTACTCGCGGAATGAGACATCGGCTCCTGGTGGATTACTAAGGATCGGATAGGGCCAAAGATTTTTCGTTTCTACCTGATTCAAGATGGGGTCACCGGGGCTATATTGCTCCGCTTGGCGGGCAAGCCGGTAAAAAGCTACGCCGTTTCTGTCCAGTGCCAGTTTTTGCAACTGTGGAACGGCAACCTCGCGCACCCAGTGAATTCGCGCGTAGTGCCGGTAGAGGAGGCCCGCCAAAATGCCCGCGATGGCGAGCACGAGCAGCGCGCTGGCGACAAAGGAGCGCTTGCGGACAACTCTCGCGATCGGGACGGACCTGCTGGACTCAATCAGGCGCTGCTGGCGCAGGCTCTGCAACTCAGTGCGCATCTCTGCCGCAGAAGCGGCCCGTTTCTCAGGGGATTTTTCGAGGGCTTTGCGGACGATGCGCTCCAGTTCCGGCGGCAAGCTAGGATTCGTCTGCGTCAGCGGAGCCGGTGTTCGATTCAGAATTGCGTCATGGATCACCGCGGCGCTGTTCCCTGGGAACGCCATGCGGCCCGTCGCCATTTCGTAGAGCACTGCACCGAACGAGAACAGGTCCGTGCGTGCATCCAGGGCGTCGCCTCGCGCCTGCTCCGGCGACATATACGCGAGTGTTCCCATTGTGGCGCCGGGGCTGGTCAGCAATTCTTCTGTCGCCGCCGTCAGCATGCCCGGCACGCCGAAACCTCCGCCGGGAGTCAGCTTTGCCAGACCGAAATCGAGAATTTTGGCGTGTCCGCGCTTGGTGATGAAAATATTCGCCGGCTTGATATCGCGGTGGATGATGCCTTCGGCGTGGGCTGCTTCGAGGGCGTCAGCGATTTCGATGCCCCAATCGAGCACTTGCTCGAGCGGAAGCGGCTTGCCCTCGATGCGATGCTTCAGCGTGGTACCGTCCAAAAACTCCATGACGATAAACGCTTGTCCAAGTACTTCGTCAATTTCGTGGATGGTGCAAATGTTGGCGTGGTTCAGCGCCGATGCAGCTTTGGCCTCGCGTTGAAATCGCGCGAGGGCCTGTGGGTCTCGGGCGACATCATCCGGAAGGAATTTCAGCGCAACGAAACGATTGAGCTTGAGATCTTCGGCCTTGTAAACCACACCCATCCCGCCACCACCGAGTTTTTCAAGGATGCGGTAGTGCGAGATGGTCCTGCCGACGAGCGAGTCGGTTCCTGCCATGTGCCGCTAATCTTAGGTTTGAGCACGGGGCAAGTCAACGAAGCGCGATTCCTGATGATCACGCAAATCGGAGACTCACGCACTACATCGCTCCGCAATCCGCTTTGGGCGCGGCGCGTTCTCTGGTAGCATAAAAATTCAACTATTCTGCACTTCCCAATCTGGAGCAGCCATGGCAATGGAATGTGATATCTGCGGCAAGAAGCCGAGTTTCGGCAACGTCGTCAGCCACGCCAATAACGTCCGGCGTCGCCGCTGGAATCCGAATCTTCGACGCGTCAAAGCTGTCGTCGGCGGCGTGCGCAAGCACGTCCGCGCCTGCACCGCTTGCATCCGCGCCGGCCGCGTCAAGAAGGCCGCCTGATCCCGGAACCCTGCGGAGGGAATCCTTTTGAAACGAATTGCGGCGCTGGTCTCGATGCTCCTCGCGGGCACGCTTGCGGTCTCCTGCAAGCATGCCGACGTGGCGCCGGGCCCGGATGTTTGGGCCGTGGTGAACGGCAAAGACATCACGCGCCAGGAAGTCGAAAAGTATTACCGCAATCGCGTCAATCCCGAAGCGCCCTCGCCTTCGCAGGAAGAATCGCTCTCGCTGAAACTCAGCATCCTCGACGAGCTGATCAACAACGAAATTCTGCTCGAGCGCGCGAATAAGCAGGGTCTGGTCGCCAGCGACGCCGAAGTGGAAGACAAATTCACGGAAGAGAAGAGCCCGTACACCGAGGATGAATTTCAGAAGAAGCTGAAGGACGCCAATCTTACCGTTGACGATCTCAAGTCCGATCTTCGCCGCCAGCTCACGATTCAGAAGCTAGTGAACCGCGAAATCGTTGCGAAAATTTCCATCACCGATCAGGATGTGAAGGATTTCTACGACAAGAATCGCGCGCAATTCAACGTCGTCGAGCCGCAATATCACATCGCTCAAATCGTTGTGACGCCACGCCCCGATCCCGCCGTGCGCAACCGCAAGAACGACAAAGCCACCAACGATGCTGACGCGACGCGTAAGGTCCAGGTTCTCGAGCAGAAGCTGAATTCCGGCGCTGACTTCTTCCAGCTGGCGATGGATTATTCGGAAGATTCCACCAGTTCGACCGGCGGGGATCTCGGCTTCCAGAGCGAATCGTCGTTTAACCGTTCCGATCCCGCGCTGAAGAAGATGGTCCTGTCGCTGCACCCGGGCGAAGTGACGAAGCCGATTCCGGTCCGCGCTGGCGGCTACGTGATTTTGAAGCTGATTGCGAAGGAAGCGGCCGGGCAGCGTGAGCTATCCGATCCGCAAGTTCAGAATTCCATCCGCGAGACGCTGCGCAATCGCAAGGAGCAATTGCTCCGTGTCGCGTATCTCTCCGCCGCCCGCGACGAATCCCACGTCGTAAATTATCTAGCCCGCCAGGTCCTGGAATCCGCCGGCAAACTTCCCGCCGCGGAATCCCCGAAGTAATCGAATCTGCTCTCTGTCTTTCTCAGCGTCCTCTGCGTCTCTGCGGTAATCCGGTTTCAGCTCACCACCGCCAATGCGTCGCCAGCATTCACAGCCTGCCCGTCGGCAACCAACAATTTCTCGACGCTCCCTGCTTTTGGCGATTTGACTTCGTTCTGCATCTTCATCGCCTCAACTACCACAATCCCCTGGCCCGCCGCGACCACATCGCCCGCCTTTACCAACAAGCGAATCACTTTCCCTGGCATCGGCGCAGTAACCTGCTGCCGCCCCTCAGCCAAAATCGCCCCGCCGCCTTTTCGATAGCGCCGCGGATCGCGAACGCCTGCAACGAACTCCCGCCCACCGCTCGTAATCCGCAAACTCGGCCCGCGCGCCTCCACGCGAACTTCCAGCGAACGCCCGCCGATCAGAAACGAGTAAATCCCGCCGCCAATTTCGGAGACATCCGCTTCGACAAGCCGCCCATCAATCCGGCATTCAAATCGCTCGCCCGCACGCGTCAATTCAATCTGCCGCAGACGGCCGGCGATTTCGACATCGAGCTTCACGCTGCGTTCCTCATCTCACCGGCATTGCCGTGCATGACATTCATGGGCGCCTCGGAATCTGATCGAGCTGCTCGCGACGCCCTTCCGCTTTCCATCGTGACTCCGGCGCCGCTCCATTAGCGCTCGCCGTCCCGTGATTCGCAGCGCCATTGCGCGAACAGTGCCACAGCGCCGCCGAGATTGCCGCAGCATCCTCTTCGATCGACTCTCCGGAGCCGGAGCGTGCCACCTTCGCTCGCTCCAGATACTCATCGAGCCACCTCGTGTGAACGTCGCCCTGAACGAAATCTCTTTCGGCAACGATGCGCCGGAGAAATTCGATGTTCGTACGAATTCCGTCAAAACTAGTTTCCCCCAGCGCCCGTTCAAGCCGCGCGATGGCCTCCCGCCGATCCGCTCCCCACACAATCAACTTCGCAAGCAGCGGATCGTATTCGCTCGGCACGCTCCAGCCCGGATACACTCCTCCATCCCAGCGAATTCCCGGCCCCGAAGGCGCGACGCAATCCGCAATCTTCCCGGGTGATGGGAAAAATTGATTGTCTGGATCCTCCGCATAAATGCGGCACTCGATCGCATTCCCGCGCATTTCAATCTCATGCTGCACAAGCGGCAGCGCTTCTCCCGCAGCAATGCGAATCTGTAGCTTCACCAAATCGAGCGAAGTCACCAACTCCGTGACGGGATGCTCCACCTGCAGCCGCGTATTCATCTCCAGAAAATAAAAATTGCGCGCTTCATCCACGAGAAATTCACAAGTCCCGGCGTTCGTATAACAGCCAACCCGCGCCAGCTTCACGGCCGCCTGGCCCATTGCCGCCCGCAATTCGTGGGTCATGATCGGCGACGGCGCTTCCTCAATTACTTTCTGATAGCGCCGCTGCACCGAACACTCACGTTCACCGAGATAGACCATCGCCCCGCGCGAATCGCCTAGCACCTGGATTTCGACGTGCCTCGGCCGCGGCAGAAATTTCTCAATGTAAAGCCGCGCATCCCCAAACGCATTCAGCGCCTCCGAAGCAGCATCGCGCCAGGCCGCCGCCAAATCGGCCTCGCGCTCGACGCGCCGCATTCCTTTGCCGCCGCCGCCCGCGACAGCTTTCAGCGCCACCGGAAAGCCCGTTTCAATCGCGATGCGCTCCGCTTTCTCAACGCTTTCGATCGCCTCAAGCGTTCCCGGAACCGTCGGCACGCCGGCTTCACGCGCCAGATGCCGCGCCGCTGTCTTTGATCCTAATTTTTCCATCGCCTCGGCCGAAGGGCCGATGAAAATAATTCCAGCGTCCGTGCACGCCCGCGCGAACGCCGCATTCTCGGCAAGAAACCCGTATCCCGGATGAATCGCGTCGCAGCCGGATTGCTTCGCGGCCGCCATCACATTTTCAATCGCGAGATAGCTCTCGCGCGAAGGTCCGGGCCCCACGCGGTAAGCCTCATCGGCCATGCGCACGTGCAGCGACGCGCGATCCACGTCGCTATAAATCGCCACGCTCGCAATCCCCATCTCGCGGCAGGCCCGCAAGATGCGCACAGCAATCTCGCCGCGATTCGCAATCAGGATTTTCTTTAACATAGGCAGACAATGCGAATCTTAACACGCAGTCGTAGCGCCGGCTGCCAGCCGGCGTTTTTGTGCGGCGCCGGCAACTTACTCAATTATTTGGCAGGGAGTATCAAGGTTGAACTGGAGACCACACAAAGTGGCACTCCAGCCACAACAGGGAGCCGATCAAAAAGTCAGTTCTTCGCAGGAGAACAAGCGGCCGTTTTGGGATACACCGCATCCAGCGCGCCCCACAGCGATTTCAAAGCCCGTTCGCCCGCAGCAAAAATCGGCGCGCACTCCGATTCGGGCTGCGCCGCAAGCCAAGCGCGCCAGGCAGCGCGATGCCGCACATCAGCTTCTTCATGCACCGCGAAATATCGCAATGCCGGCTCGGCGGTAATGTTGTAGTGCTTCTTCAACCCCGCGATTTTCTGCGTGGCTATTTCCGGCACCTGCGACTCGTACACATAAAACGCCGCAACCGCCTGCGCCTTTGATCCATTTTCGCAAAGCTCGTCAAACGCATCGAGCAGCGCCGCCACCCCAGGCAGCGCCCGGCCCGCATTCAGCTCCGCTTCCCGCGCGCCCACGGCCCCGGCAAATTCCCGCCACAATTTCGGGTGCGGCCCCGCCGGATCGAGCTCCTCAGCAAGGTTGTCATTCACGATCGTTCGCAGCTCGCTGTCCGCGCGCCCCGCCAGTTTCTCCAAATTCTCAGGAAATGCCCGGACATGCTGGTAATACTGCTCGGCATAAAGCGCCAGCGTCTCACGAGAAAGCGTCCCGTCCGCCCAGGCCCGGTAGAACGGATGCTTCAAAAGATGATATTTCTCCACCAGCCGGTCCAAACCAGCCAAAACAAAATTCGCCTCGCGCCTAGCCTTCATGAAGGAATCCCCCAAGCATTAATAAACACAAAAAACCCGAAGGATGCTACCCCAAGCAACAATGAAAAGCCAGCAGTAGCCGCGCGTCTTCGTCTTTGTAGGGGAGGGTCTTCAGACCCTCCCAAAGTTCGGCCCCTCTACACGACGCGAGCGGACAGTCCACACCCCGCACTACAAAGGAATATTCCCATGTTTCTTGCGCGGATTTACATCGCGCTTGTTCTCGAGCGAACGCAGCGCCGTAATCAATTTCAAACGAGTCTCAGCCGGCTCAATCACGCCGTCAATATATCCACGCTGCGCCGCAACATAAGGATTCGCCAAACGCTCGCGGAATTCCTCAATCTTCTCCGCTCGCAGCGCCTCGCGCTCCGCCTCGGGAGTGTTATCAAACTCGCGCTTATAAACGATGTTCACAGCCCCCTCGGGCCCCATCACCGCAATCTCAGCCGTCGGCCAGGCATAATTAATGTCCGTGCGAATATGCTTCGAGGCCATCACGCAATAAGCCCCGCCGTAAGCCTTGCGCGTAATCACGGTAATTTTCGGCACGGTAGCCTCGGCAAACGCGAATAGCAATTTCGCCCCGTGCTTGATGATCCCTCCAAATTCCTGCTGCGTACCCGGCAAAAAGCCCGGCACATCTTCAAACGTAATCAGCGGAATATTGAAAGCATCGCAAAAACGTACAAACCGCGCGCCCTTGACTGAAGCATTGATATCCAGCACGCCTGCCAAAAAAGCCGGCTGATTCGCCACAATCCCCACAGGCCGCCCATCGAGCCGCGCAAATCCCACCACGATATTTTTGGCAAAATGCTCGTGCACCTCAAAAAAATCGCCGTCATCCACCACCGCGTGCACCACATCCTTAATGTCGTAAGGCTTCATCGGATCTTCCGGCACAAGCGAATTCAGTGCCGCATCCCGCCGGTCCGGCGGGTCGGTAGCCACGCGCCGCGGCGGATCATCCAAATTGTTCGACGGTAGAAATCCAATCAACTCGCGAATCATTCGCCAGACATTCGGCATCATCCCGCGCCACGAAATGCGCAACGCCGCTCTTCTCATTGTGCGTCATCGCCCCGCCCAACTCCTGTTTCGTCACCTCCTCATGCGTCACCGTCTTAATCACGTCCGGCCCGGTCACAAACATGTAGGCAGTCTCGCGCGTCATGAAAATAAAATCGGTAATCGCCGGCGAATAAACCGCTCCGCCCGCGCAAGGCCCCATCACCGCGCTGATCTGCGGAATCACGCCGCTAGCCAAGGTATTTCGCAGAAAAATTTCCGCATAACCCGCCAGCGACATCACCCCTTCCTGAATCCGCGCCCCGCCCGAATCGTTCAATCCAATCACCGGCGCCCCCACGCGCATCGCGTGATCCATAATCTTCGTAATCTTCTGCGCGTTCGCCTCCGAAAGCGATCCGCCGAACACGGTAAAGTCCTGCGCGAACACGTACACCAGCCGCCCGTCAATCCGCCCGAATCCTGTGATGAATCCATCGCCCGCTGGCTTCTGCTTCTCCATCCCAAAATCGTCGCAATGATGCGTGACGAATTTATCCAGCTCCTCAAACGTCCCTTCATCCAGCAAAATCTCAATCCGCTCGCGCGCGCTCAGCTTTCCTTCCTTGTGCTGCCGCTCGCGCCGCTCCGCGCCTCCGCCTTCCTCGGCTTCCGCGTTCCGCCGCCGCAATTCCTCCAGATGGTCGTGCTGCTTCACAGGTTCAGTCATAGCCTCAATCAATCACGAAAAAACGAGATGCGGTAGCGTGCCACACACTGAAGCCGTCAGCAAGCCGCGGCGGCTCGTACCGCCGGCGTCCCTGCCGGCATCTTCGCTCTCCGTCGTATCCACTTGCATTCGGAAAAACTTGAGAGATAACCCCTAAATCGAGAGAATACGCTCGTCGCAAATAGTCGCAGTCAATCTCAAAAGGAGGATCTGTGAACCGAAGTTTTAATCTCCTGGCGTCCTTGGCGCTATTTATTCTTTTCTTGAGCTCAGGCCGCGCAAAATTAAATGCCGCGACCGACACAATCGCTTCGCGAACCGCGACCGTTGAAGGCCTCAAGCTGCATTACCTCACCGCAGGCCACGGGCCCGCCGTACTTCTGCTGCATGGCTACACGCAAACCTCGCGCATGTGGCGGCCCATCATTCCGCGCCTCGCCGAAAAATTCACCGTCATCGCGCCCGATCTTCCTGGAATCGGTGATTCGGATATCCCCGCGGATGGATTGGACATGAAGACCGCGGCCATCCGCGTACATGCCCTCGTCAAATCGCTGGGCATCGAAAAGTCCAGAGTCGTCGGTCACGATATCGGGCTGATGGTCGCTTACGCCTATGCCGCCCAATTTCCCGCGGAAACCGAAAAGCTCGCGGTGATGGACGCATTCCTTCCCGGCGTGGCCGGATGGGAGGACGTCTATAACAATCCAGGCATCTGGCACTTCCGCTTCAATGGCCCGACCCCGGAGGCCCTGGTGAAGGGACGCGAGCGCACCTACTTCGATTATTTCTGGAATGATTTCGCCGCCGACAAATCGCATTCGATTCCGGATTCCGATCGCGCGGCTTACACCGCAGCCTATTCTCGACCCGGCAGGATGCGCGCAGGCTGGGCCTATTTCGTCTCGTTCCAGCAGGCCGCCAAAGATTTTACGCAGCTTTCTCAAACCAAGCTGTCTATGCCGGTCCTGGCGATTGGGGGAGCAAAAGCGAACGGCGACGTTCTGGGTCAACAGATGAAACTGGTCGCCACCGGCGCGACCGTCGTCGTAATACCGAATTGCGGGCACTGGGTTCTCGAAGAGCAGCCGCAGCAAACAACGGAGGCCCTGCTGAACTTCCTGTGAGCGCCCGCGCGCCAGGCCTAATGCAGCCCCGACCAATCGTCGGCGAGAAGAATTGAGTTGCTCGGATTCGAAGGATCGTACTTCACGCTGGCAGCCTGCCCGGCAACCGCATGCCCCAGGCAAGCCCGCTCTTCCATGTCGGAAATATCCTGCGCTGTCTCGTAGGTAACGCCCGAAATCGAATACGTGTAATAAAGCAGCCGCGTATCAAGCGGCGTCGCGCCATTCGCCGCCGGCTTGCGTCGCAGCATTCGCCGCGGCGGCTCCGGCTTCGCCTCCGCAGGCTTGTCCACAATTTCCAGAATTTGTCCCTCGACGATTCGCCCAATCTTGTTCAGATAAAGCCGCCGCTGCTTCTCAACTTCGCTCGGGTCCGTGTCGCGCTTGCGAAATAAAAAATACGCCGCCACGAGCGCCGCAAAAGCAGCTCCCGCAAGCGGAATATATTGGTGCCAGTTGGCGATCAGGTGGTTCACGAAAAACTCCCGGGCCGGACTGGTTGGTGGCCGATCATAGTTCCATCGGCCGCTCGTCGAATTACTTTCACCGTCACATCCATCTCTGGAAGGAACTTCCTAACTCTCGTGCTCACGCTTCCCGCGCCGCCACCAAATTCCGCAGCGTCCCAATTCCGCTAACGCTCACTTCCACCATATCCCCGGCCGCCAGCGACCCCACCCCCGGCGGCGTTCCCGTGGCGATCACGTCGCCGGGAACCAGCGTCATCACCTGCGCAATCCAGCGGATTATAACATCGCTGGAAAAGAGCATCTGGCTGGTCTGTCCGAACTGTTTGCGTTGTCCGTTAACACGTGTTTCTACGGACGCCGCGCCAACATCAAACTCCGTCTCGATCAGCGGTCCAATCGGGCAGAAAGTATCGAAGCTCTTGCCGCGCGTGAATTGCACGTCGCGCTTCTGAATATCCCGCGCGGTCACGTCATTCAGGCAAGTGTATCCCAGAATGTAGCGCCGCAAATCTTCGCTTTCGCCGGGCATGAAGCAAGTCTCGCCAATCACGATCGCCATCTCGCCTTCGTAATCCACTCGCTGCGATATCGCCGGCATCAAGATCGGCTCCTCCGGCCCGATCACCGAGCTCGGCGGCTTCAAGAAAATCAGCGGCTCTTTCGGCACCTCGTTCCCAAGCTCAGCGGCATGTTCGGCATAGTTCCGCCCGATGCAGACAATTTTAGATGGCACCGCCGGCGAAAGCAGCCGAACTTCCGCAAGCGGCCAAGAGCGGCCCGTAAATTCAGCCGCACCGAAGAGACTCTTAATTTCCCGCACCCGCTCGCCCTCGATGACGCCCGGGCAAGCTTCCGGATGAATGTTTTGTTCGCTACGGCTCAGATTTGCAGAGGAGAATTCCAGCGGCTGAAAGCGGCACAGCTTCATTGCGGGCGGGTAGGCACCTCAACCACGCTCGTCACGGGCACCGGGACGTTATGCCGTATCATCGTCACGATCGTCGTCATAATCCACGCAATCACTCCGGCGACGGCGTAAATCACCGCCCCCATCACCAGCACTTTAAACGGCGTCTTGGCTAGGCGATTTTCCAAATTCTGAAAATACATGTTCGCCGATGCGTAGGCCACGCAAAGCATCACCCAGCCCGTCAGTCCGGAAGTGAATATCCGCATGGGAGAGCGCACGAAGCGCAACATGGGAATCGCCATCACAAAGCCGAATGCCCCCAGGAAAATCCAATTGCGGAAGAACGCCACATGATCGAGGTTCGGCGCGCGGTTGGCCGCAAACAGCCATCCGAACATCACGAACGAAAGCAGAATGCCTGTGATTATGCCGGTGAAGAACGCGGGGTGATGAACCGCGCTGGCAAGGCCGCCGGGCCCCTTGTGCGTGGTGCTCATGGCTGTGGATTCCCGTTCTGCTCGGCCCCGGGAACGTCTATAGCTGCCGGTTCGCTGGCTGGGCTTTCATTGCCAGCACGATCGACTGCTCTTACCGTGTAGGAATACGAGCGGCCGGGCTGAATACTCATATCACGATATGAGGGTGTGAGCAACGGTCGGGCGTTCAATTTATGGCCAGTCTCCTCGTCCTGTCCTTTTCGATAGATGTCGTAGCCCGCAAGGTCAGTCTCGGCGCTAATGGACCAGGAGAGTTCCAGATGCTCCGGAACATCAGCGGTCGCCGGAACGAGGACGATCACCAGGCCTTGCGGCGCCGCGGGCGGAAAGACGTCTTTCGGCGTCACGGTGAGCAGATTTGAGTCGTCCGACTCGACCCAGCTCGATCCGTACTTCGCGACGCTGCGCACGGAATAGACATACGTGTGGCCGAACGTGAAATTTGCGTCCTCGTACGTCATCGTGGCGAGCGGCAATTCGGCGATCTGCTCGAGATGCGGCTCCGCCGTTGCTTCGCCCGCCGCCGATGCCTGAGTTCCTTCGCCACCCGCCGTCATTTCTCCGCGATAGACGCGATAGTGAGCGTCCGCAGCAATTTCCTCGCTCGCGGCGTTGCCACCCGGCGCTGCCGGGAGCGCAACGCCCCAGCCCGACAGAATGATTGCATCGTGCGTGATCTTGGCCGCGATCGTCGCCGCCGGAAATGGTTCGTAGAGATGCAGCGACGCGGCATTTGAATCCGCCGAAGCTTTTTTCTCGCTCACTCGCGTGCGCACCATGAAGATGGTCCGCTCGCCGGGCGGCTCGGCGACTCTCGCGGTCTTCAGTTCGAACGGAAACTGAAATTGCCGCGCGTCTGCGTAATGGCTGACCATTGCGGAAGGAATCGTTACCGCCAGATCGCTCTGCGAAAACGCCGGAGCCGCAGCAACCTTCGCGCCCGCTGGAACGACTAGCCGGTAGACCTCAACAGTTGGATCGGCGGGAAGCGGCTTCGCATCAGTGGTTTTCTTCGGCAAGGTAAACGTCAAGATAACGCGATGCCCTTGCTGCACCGCAGCAAGATCAGTGACCGCGGCAGGAATCGGCGCATGACGCGCACTAGGCTCGCTAGGCGCCGCACACCCAGCAGCAAGCCCCGCAAGCAAAATGGAAAAAAGAAAATAGAAAATGGCCCGCGCCGCCGGAAGCTCACCGTAACGTAGTGCCGCGACGCTCCCTCGACGAAGGCCCGGAGGGCGACCAAAAGGGTCCGCTGTCATCCTGAGGGCCCCGACCCGGTCGGGGCCCTAAGGATCTCACCGTTAAATCCTTCCGGCACGTGAGCAAACTCCGGCGTTTTGCATTTTCCGCTCTACAGAATGTACCGGCTCAAATCCTGATTCTTCACAATGTCCACCAACTGCTTCTGCACGAACGCCGAATCAATCTTGATGTTCTTCTTCTTTAATTCCGGCGCATCAAAGGAAATCTCTTCGAGCACTTTCTCGAGAATAGTGTGCAATCGCCGCGCCCCGATATTTTCCGTCTGCTCGTTCACCAGCGCCGCAAAGCGCGCAATCGCAGCCACGCCGTCGTCCGAAAATGCGAGCTTCATCCCTTCCGTCTCGAGCAGCGCAATAGCCTGCTTGATCAGCGCATTCTTCGGCTCGGTGAGAATGCGCACGAAGTCGGCTTCACTCAGCGAGCTAAGCTCCACGCGAATCGGAAAACGCCCTTGCAGCTCGGGAATCAAATCGGATGGCTTGGTAGTGTGAAACGCCCCCGCGGCGATAAACAAAATATGATCGGTGCGCACCATGCCGTACCGCGTATTCACCGTCGTCCCTTCGACGATCGGCAAAATATCGCGCTGCACTCCCTCGCGCGAAACGTCCGGCCCATGTCCCGACTCGCGCCCGGCAATCTTGTCCACCTCATCGATGAATAAAATCCCCATCTGCTCCACGCGCTCCACGGCAATGCGGGTCACATGGTCCATATCCACCAGGCGGTTTTCTTCCTCCTGAATCAGGTAATCGAACGCCTCGGCCACAGTCATCTTCCGCTTCTTCTTCTGCTGCCCGAAGAAGCCGGAGAGCATATCCTTGACGTTGATGTCCATTTCTTCGATGCCCTGATTGGTCACAATTTCGAATGCAGGCATCGCCCGCTCGCGCACTTCCACTTCCACCATGCGCTGGTCGAGCTTGCCTTCGCGCAGTTGCGCCCGCAGCTTGTCCCGCGTCCGCTGCGTCTGTTCGCGGCGCGAAGTCTCGGCCGGCGAGCCCGGCGGATCGTTCGAAGGCAGCGCTGGCGGAAGCAGCAGATCGAGCAGCCGCTCTTCCGCAGATTGTTCCGCCCGCTCGGCCACTTCGTCGAGCTTCTCTTCGCGCACCATGTCGATGCCGGTCTCCACCAGATCGCGCACCATCGATTCCACGTCGCGCCCAACGTATCCAACTTCCGTATATTTCGAAGCTTCGACCTTGACGAACGGGCAGCCGGCCAGCCGCGCCAGCCGTCGCGCGATTTCCGTTTTCCCGACGCCGGTAGGTCCAATCATCAGGATATTTTTCGGCAGCACATCTTCAGCCATCTCCGGCTGCAACTTCTGCCGCCGCACGCGATTCCGCAGCGCCACGGCCACCGCGCGCTTCGCGGCGTTCTGCCCCACAATATATTTATCGAGTTCCGCCACAATCTCGCGCGGCGTCAACTCGTCGAACGACGGCAGAGGCTCAGGCGCCGGCGCCTGTGCCTCCCCCGATAAATAGATCACCATATCTTTCTCCGGTTTCCCCGTCATCACCCGTTGCCCTTCACAATCCGGCCCTCGTCACAATTCCCCACCTTCGCCGCCCCGCCCCGTTGTCATCCCGAACCGCTTTAGCGGTGAGGGATCTGCATTTGCCGTTGCCTTTTCCCGTAGGGGCGGGGCTTGCTCCGCCCGCCCGCGTAACGCTCACCGGGACGCCCGCCACCTGCCTCTGCGCACCGCCTTACAACTCCTCAATCGAAAAATTCCCATTCGTAAAAATACAAATCTCGCTAGCAATGCGCATAGCCTCCTGCGCAATCTCCTTGGCCGTGAGCTTCGAATGTTTCAAAAGCGCCCGCGCCGCAGCCAACGCATAAGGCCCGCCAGATCCGATAGCGCAAAGCCCATCATCAGGCTCAATCACGTCGCCGTTCCCCGAAAGCAAGAACGTGGTTTTCGCATCGGCAACGATCAGCAACGCCTCAAGATGCCGCAAAGACCGGTCCGTCCGCCATTCCTTAGCCAATTCCACAGCCGCGCGCGCCAAATTCCCATGAAATTCCTGCAATTTGTTCTCAAATCGCGTAAAGAGCGACAGCGCATCCCCGGTACTGCCAGCAAATCCAGCAATAATCTTGTCGTTGAAAAGCCGCCGCGTCTTCTTAGCGTTGTGCTTGACGACGCCCTCGCCCAGCGTAACCTGCCCGTCGCCAGCGAGCACAACCTTGCCGTCGCGCCGCACGCAAAGAATGGTAGTTCCATGAATCCGTCCGCCGGCAGCATGTTCGCCGTCCCCGGCGGTACGCCCGTTCGACCGTGCCGCCGCGGACGCCCGCGACGGTCCGCCTCAGTGACCTTGTTCGCGTCATTTGCATCCAGAGATTATACCGCGCACCGTCAGCCCAGCAAAAACGCCACAAGGCCGTCCACCGCAAACCCGCGCTTCAGCGTATCAGTTCGGCGGTTAGCCGGCGCGTCAGCAAAAGCAGTTCGGTGGGAGCCCCCTGCTGTCAGAGTCTGTGTGGCAACATGTGTTTTTCGTCAGGGAGCGGCCTCGGTCGCGCGCTAACGACCCACAAAATCAAAGGGAGCTTAGCTTCCGACGTTGCGGCATGTTGTTCGTAGTTCTCGTACCGACCCTTACATTGCGCAACGCAGTTGCGGAGCGGCGTGCCACAGGCGCGTGAGATTCAACGCTGTGGCCGCTAGCGCGAATTCCACCGCTACCTTCGCCAATCCGCGCCGCCGAAACCGCCGCATCCCGCGCTGCTCTTTCAGCACTCCCATCACCGGCTCGGCCAACTCTTTTCTCCGTGCATACACCGCGCGCCCTGCCGCAGAACGCAGTTTCCGCCGCATGCGCTGATGGGCCGGATCGCAGGTACGATTTGTCAATCGGCCGCCGCGATTCAACACCCGCGCCATGTTGTAGTCCGGAACGTAGGCGTCGATCTTCCGCTCCTCCATCGCGTGCAAGTTTTTCTGCGAGAAAAAACCACTGTCCGCACTCACCTGTTGCGGCCGCGCCCCGCACTCTCGTTCCACCGCGTCGACCAGCGGTACCAGCAGCTCATTGTCCGCGGGCTCTTGACTCACCTGCTGCGCCACGATCAAATGATCCGCGCTCACCGCCGCCGTCGCCGTGTAGCCCAGCGTGAATCCTCTCGCGGTCCCGCAGAAACCGGCTGTCTTCATCGGTGCGCGACAACCGCTGCACTCCCGATTTCTTCAGCCGCTCCATGCGCGCCGGGAGCTCTGCCAACTGCTGCTCCAGCTTCCCGAGTACCGCGCGTGTCATCTCGGTCCCCGCCCCCTCGTTCGGATCTTGCGCTTCGCATTGCTGCTGCCAGCGACGGATGCGCTGCCGAATCTTGGCCCGGGCCCTGCGCAGCTTCTCCATCGTGTCGGTTGAATCCGGCGCCGCGTTCGCCGCGATGCGCGTCGAGTCTATCGCTACATGCCCCAGCTTCCCCATCCCCAGCGACCGCGCCAGTTCCACCACTTGCGTGAACACATCGTTGATCGCGCGCCCGTGCCGCTTGCGAAACTCATTCAACGCCCAAAAATCCGGCTGCGCTCCTCCCGCCAAATACCGGAACGCCAAATCCTCCCGCACACGCTGCTCCAGCCGCCGCGAACTGGTCACTCCCAGCGCGTAGGCATACAACCACACCTTCAGCAACAGCGCCGGATGATATCCCGGATGCCCTTCCTCGCTATAGGCTTGCTCGAACTTCCGCAAGTCCAGCCTCTCGACCGCCCGATGCACCAAAAAACAAAGATGCTCTTCTCCTAGCACCTGCCGCACATTCGGCGGCAACAGGTACCCTTGCTCTGGGTTGTACTCGTAAAAATTCGGCATCGCGCAGCCTCCTGCGCCACTATAATCCCTCTGGCCAGCCTAAGTTGCCACACAGACTCTTCAGCAGGGGGAAGCTGGACTTCAGTCCAGCGGGAAAGCGCTGGCCCGCAGCACCGGCTTTAGCCGCGGGCCTCAATCTGAAATTGAACCGCGCATGTAACCCGACCTTCTCCGACTGCATCCTACGACTCAAGCCTCGACAAAAACGATCCTTCCCCACCCCAAATATAGTACTTAAGTACTCTTGACTATTGATTACTCCAGCGCTATACAGGATCTGGTAGTCCGCAGTCCCTAAGCGCGGGACTGCCTCTTCCGAGCACGCCGTAGGTCCGCGCCAAATTATTAGCGAATAGGGGGTTTCAGAAATGCCGCCGTATGTAGCTCACCTCTTCAGAGGTGAGGTCTTTAGCTTTTCAACCTCAGCCCAAAATGACCTGAGCCACATCGCCGAAGCCCGGCCGCCAATTTCTAATCGAGACACCAAATTATTAGAAACGGCCGTAACCCAAAGAAAACAAAAGACACGCCCCCCTTCTAATCGAGACAAAACACGCCATTTTCACAACGCGAATTGGATCCCAATCGTATCGGACCGGCGGGCTCCAGACGCCAATAGCCACCGGATTCTAATCGGGAACCAAATTATTAGAACTGGAGGTAACTCGAAGAAAACAAACAACGGCACCCACCTCTAATCGGGAAAAAACGCAGTTCTACGAAACGCGACTCGCGGGCTTGAACTTAAAAAGCCGTACCCAATAGCGGCTGACGTTCACTCGTAGCGGAGAACTACCATGGGATCTACCTGAGTGGCGCGGCGGGCTGGGATGTAACAGGCTGCTGCGGCCGTGACAGTTAGGGCTGCAGCGGCGATGGCGAATGCTAGCGGGTTCGATGTGCTGACTTCGAAGAGGAGCGTGCCGATCAGGCGCGTGAGGGCTAGCGATGCAGCCAAGCCTATGGCGACGCCGATTAGGGCCAGGCGCATTCCTTGGCGCACTACTAGCTTGAGGATGTCGTTGGGATTGGCGCCGAGCGACATGCGGATGCCGATTTCTTGCGTGCGTGCGGCAACGGAATAGGCCATCACGCCGTAGATGCCGATGGCGGCGAGAAGTAGCGCGAAGGCGGCGAAGACGGCTACGAATTTGGAAAGGACGCGCGGTTGAGCTACCGACTGGGCGACCATGGAATCCATGCTGGCGACGTTGGAGATTGGAAGAGTGGAATCAAGTTCCGCGAGTTTGGCGCGGACGGCGGCTACGAGCGATTCGGGATTTGATTGAGAGCGAATAATGAGAGTAGCGAAGGCGGCAGGAACTTGTTCGAGCGGCAAGTACATTTCTTCGGCGCTGGCGGCGTCGAGCGCGCTGAATTTTACGTCGGCGACTACGCCGACGACTTCGCGCTGAATCATGTCGCGGGAATTGGCGATGTGCTTGCCGAGGGGATCCTGGCCGGGCCAGTAGCGCTCGGCGATCGTTTGATTGACGATCGCAACGGGAGGAGAAGATTCGAGATCGCGATCGGTGAAGACGCGGCCGCGCAAGAGCGGCGTGCGCATGGTGTCGAAATAGCCGGAGGTGACCTGGCGCATGGCGGTCAGCGGATCTTTTCCGACGCCCTGGCAGACGGTGCCTTCGGGGCAAAAATATACGAAGCGAATGGCGCCGGCGAGAGGCAGATAGCTGGTGAAGGCGGCGGACTCAACTCCGGGAATCGTTTTCACGCGCTCGTAGAGCTGGCGATAGAACTGTCTTTGAGATTCCGGTTGGGCGTAGCGGTTCGCCGGCAGATTTAGGGCGAACGATGTCACATTAATTGGAGAGAAGCCGGGGTTGACATTCATCAATCTCGAAAAACTTTGCATCAGCAGGCCTGCGCCGGTCATTAGGATGAGCGCGATGGCCATTTCCGCTACGACGAGCAGGCCGCGCAACTTTCCGCGGTGACCGCCCTCGGCCGCGCCACGGCCGCCTTCCTTTAGCGTTTCGTGGAGATTCGCCGCTGAAGCTTGCAGGGCCGGCACGATGCCGAAGAGAATTCCTGTGACCACACTGAGCAGGACGGAAAAAATCAGCACGGGAACATCGAGGCGCGTTTCGGCCAATCGCGGGACAGAGCCGGGACTAAACGCGCGCAATGTAGGGAGCAAGAACGCTGCCAGCGCGACACCGATTGCGCCACCAAGGAGAGAAAGCAAAAGGCTTTCGCTCAGGAGTTGACGGACGAGGCGGCCACTCGATGCACCGATTGCCTTGCGGAGGGCCATCTCTCGTTGACGCGACGTGGCGCGCGCAAGAAGGAGATTCGCAACGTTGGCGCAGGCGATCAGGAGGATGAAGCCTACGGCCGCCAGCAGCACAGCGAAGCCGGCGCGCAGCGGGCCCACCAGACTTTCCGCGAGCGGCTGCGCGGAGATACCGATTTTTCCGGAATCTACGAAGCCGTGAAACTCGCTCTGATAGCGGGCGTCGATGGTGTCGAGCTCGGCCTTCGCGGAGGAGAGCGATTCACCGGGGCGCAGGCGCCCTAGCAAACTCAAATAGCCGGCGCCGGTGCGAACTTGCTCCGGACGCAGGAACGGGGGATCGGAAATTCCGGGCATCCAGATGTCCGGCTCGGGAAACTGCAGCGGAAAATGAAAGCTGGGCGGGAGAATGCCGATGATGGTCACGGCTTCGCCATCGATGGTCATGGTGCGGCCGAGCGCGGCGGGATCGGATCCGAAATGGCTGTGCCAGAAACCATCGGAGATGATGGCCACGCCTGCGGCGCCGGGGGCTTCTTCTTCAGGACGAAAATCGCGGCCGTGCAGCGGCGAAACGCCGAGGACGTGAAATAGATTCCGGGAGACGCGGGTTCCAGTGATGGCTTCGGGCTCGCGTGCGGTGAGCAGGCTCAGAGTGGTGACGTAAAAGGCCGCGGGGGTTTCGAGAGCGTGAGTTTGCTGCTGGATTTGCGTGAACTTTGTGAAAGACATGCTCACGCCGGTGGCGCCGGTTTGCCGGTACAAGCCGGAGATGAAGAGGAGTTGCTTGGGATTATGGTAAGGAAGCGGTTGGAGCAGGACGGCGTGGACCACGCTGAAAATAGCGGAATTGGCGCCGATGCCGAGGGCCAGCGTGAGGACGGCGACGAGAGTGAAGCCGATATTTTTTCGCAACATGCGCAGGGCGAATTTCAGGTCTTGAAGGAAAGAGGGCATCAGGCACCTCGGGGCGAGATTGTATCGAGTCCTAGGGCGTTAGACAGTGCTGTTGGCGCGATGTGAGCAGACATTATGGCTTCGGCGCCGCGAGTTGCGAGAACGAGGCCGGGTGACACAAAGACGCCGGTTTACGCTGAGTCTCGAAGGGTAGGCAGCCCTTCGCGTTCACTCAGGATGAACCGGCGCTACGAAATCTCCTGTTGACAATCAACAGAAGTGGAGGTACTTTCCTGTTGATATTCAACAGGAGGGACTTGGTGACGGCGCAGAAAGCAGAGGTTTTGCAAGGGACGCTGGATTTGATTGTGCTGAAGACTTTGGAGACGATGGGGCCGATGCACGGGTACGGGATTGCGCGGCGGATCGAGCAGGTGTCGCAGGAATTGCTGAGCTTGAATCAGGGGACGCTGTATCCGGCGCTATTGCGCTTGGAGCAGCGCAAGTGGATTTCTTCGGCCTGGGGGGCTTCGGAGAACAATCGCAAGGCGAAATTTTATTCATTGACGCGGGCGGGGAAGAAGCAACTGGCGGCTGAGGCGAAGAACTGGGAGCAGATTGCAGCGATGATTGGGAGATTTTTGCAGCCACGCACTGACGGAACGCAGTAGGCGGCCTGGCGGGATAGAGGATGCCGGGCTGAAAGCCCGGCGCTACAAAAACCGGGGGATTCGTTGCTGCGGCGCTTCGGAGAAGGCCATGTTCATTTCCTGGATGAATGAGATTGGGGCGCGCGTGAAAGGATTGTTCCGCCGGCGGGAACGCGACGCGGAGTTTGATGCGGAATTGCGGGCGCACTTCGAGATGCTCGTTGAGGACTATCGGGCGCGGGGAATTGGCGAGGCGGAGGCGCGGCGGATGGCGCATGTGCGGCTGGGCGGGGCGCAGCAGATCAAGGAAGCGCACCGGGAGCAGCGCGGGTTGCCGATGCTCGATACTTTTTGGCAGGACTTGCGTTATGGATTCCGGCAGTTGCGGAGCAGTCCGGGATTCACGATCGTGGCGGTGCTGACGATTGCGCTGGGAATCGGAGTGAACGCGGGGATTTTTTCGGTCTTGGATGCGCTGGCGCTGCGGCCGATCGTGGTGGGCGTGCGGCAGACGGTGGTGAGTTTCTATCCGATTTTTCAGGGAAAGCGGCACCGGAACGTACACGGCTCGGGGAGCATGTTTTCGTATCCGGAGTACGAGGCGTATCGCGACCAGAATCACGTGTTCTCGGGATTGGCGGGCTACGTTCCGTTCGTGGAAGCGACGGTGGGCGGCGAGCGGCCGGCACAAATTAACGGAACGCTGGCGAGCTGCAATTATTTCGATGTGTTGAACGAGCGTCCGGTGCTCGGGCGAGGATTTGTGGAAGGGGATTGCGCGGCGGCGGGAGCGAGCGCGGTGGTGGCGGTGAGCAACGAGTATTGGCAGAACGAATTGGGAGCCGATGCGGAGATTGTGGGGAAAACGATTTCGCTGAACCATACGGCGCTGACAATTGTTGGCGTGGCACCGACGGGATTTGAGGGAACGGAGCTTGCGCCATCGGCGTTTTGGGCGCCGATCACGATGCAGCGGGAGCTGATTCCCGACTTGATCGACATCAACGACGCGGATTTTAGCTGGATGTCGGTGCTGGGGAGCGTGAAGCCGGGAATGTCGCTTGAGCAGGTGCGCGCGGAGCTTGCGGTGATCACGGAGCGGTCGCAGGTGAAGTATCCGGGCACGATGAAGATTTCGGTGCAGAAGGCGATGCTGTTCAACCGCCCAGAGGAGCGCGGAATTATTTTGACGGTGGGAGCGGTGGTGCTTTGCGCCGTGGGATTGGTGCTGCTGATTGCGTGCGCGAATATCGCGAATCTGCTTTTGGCGCGTGCGGCGGCGCGGCGGCGGGAAATTGCAGTGCGGCTGGCGATGGGGGCGAGCCG
Source organism: uncultured Acidobacteriota bacterium (assembly GCA_963812645.1). GTDB lineage: Bacteria > Acidobacteriota > Terriglobia > Acidiferrales > UBA7541 > Palsa-147. The sequence goes on along the minus strand of CAWEVU010000001.1, from coordinate 110,503 downwards.
CGGAAGATTGATCCGGCAATTGCTAACGGAGAGCATTTTGCTGGAGCTGATCGGCGGAACGCTTGGTACTTTTATTTCGTTTGTTTCAGTCGATGGACTGGTGCGAATCGTGATCGCGCATTTGCCGCCGGGAGCGCCGCCATTTGCATTGCATCTTTCGCCGGATGCGCGCGTGCTGGGGTATTCGCTGTTGCTCACGTTGCTGACGGGGATCGCGTTTGGATTGGCGCCGGCGCTGCAATCTTCGCGCGAAGATGTGAACACGGCGCTGAAGGACGAAGGCGGAGATGCGACGAGGCGTTCGGCGCGAACGGGGAAACTGCGAAACGTGCTGGTGAGCGGGCAAGTGGCCGTGTGCATGATTTTGCTGCTGGCGGCGGGATTGCTGCTGCGCGGGCTTTACAAGGCGCAGACGATCGATCCGGGATTTGAGATGAAGGGAATCGACGGTGTAACGTTCCGGCTGGTGCAGCAAGGTTACACGGAGGCGCAAGCTGCGGCGCTGCACCAGCAGATGAGGGCACGGCTAGCGGGGCTGCCGGGAGTGGATAGCGTGGCCGAGGCGCGGAATATTCCGCTCGGGGATGAGCACTGGCAGACGGGGGCTCAAGCGTCCAGTGGCGCGAGCCGCCAGGTGAGTTACAACCGAGTGTCGCCAAATTTTTTCGCCATGATGGGAATTCCGATCGTGCGCGGGCGGGATTTCACAGACGGAGATGTGCGGTCGAGCGCGCGCGTCGTGATCGTGACGGAAACGGCGGCGCGCGAATTCTGGCCGGGCGAGGATCCGCTGGGCAAGAGCTTGGTGACTTTCGGAGAAGGGAATCCACTGCTGGAAGTGGTGGGAGTGGCGAAGGACGCGCAAGTGGATCATCTCGGCGAGGCGCATCCGAACTTTTTATATTTCCCGACGGATTTAAAGGAGGAATCGCAGGACGATTTCATCGTGCACAGCACGCTGGGAGATGCCGCAACGCTTGACGAGATTCAAAGCGCGATGCACGAACTCGATCCGCAGCTTTCGTTCGGGGTCGCGCGCCTAGAAGACAACGTCAGCAATTTCCGGGCGTTTTCGCGGATTGTCGTGGCGGCATCCGGCACGTTGGCTGGATTGGCGCTGCTGCTCGCGGCGATTGGGGTTTATGGGCTGGTGTCTTACGCGGTGAGCCGGCGGATTCGGGAGATTGGAATTCGCATGGCGTTGGGGGCGGATGGGCGGGACGTGATGAAATTAATTTTTGGGCAGGCTTTGCGACCGGTGGTGATCGGGGCGCTGGTTGGGATTGTTTGTTGCGCGGGAGTGTCGCGGATTTTTTCCAGTTTGTTGTTTGGAGTCAGCCCGCTTGATCCGATTGCGTTTGTGTTGGTGCCGGTGTTTTTGATTTGCGTGGCGGGGATGGCTTGTTACGTGCCGGCGCGGCGGGCGATGAGGGTGGATCCGATGGTGGCGTTGAGATACGAATGAAAGAGGACGTTCTTGGCGCGATGGCAAACTTCCGCGGTTGAGCGAGCCTTGATTTAATCGTTCGATCGTAAGAGGGCGCAGTCCGCCTAGGCGGACGCCCCTACGAAGAATCTCTGCAAAGAAATTAATTTGAGCTGCTGCTGGAGGTGCTGCTGCCGCTGCGTTTGTCGTCGTTCTTTTGTTCGTCGCGGTCGGATTGTTCTTGCTTCTGTTTTTGCTTTTCCTGCTTCTTGATTTCCTTTTTGCCTACCTGAGCCCAGCGCTCATCGAGTGATTCCTTGGTGAAAAGAGAATCCGAGGGATTGGTGTTGAATTTACATTCTTCGATGAAGGCCTGATAGATCTTCTGGCCATTGCGCTCGCGAGTGACCTGGAACGGCTGTACTACGCCGCCGATGGGATGGTAATTGGAATAATATTCGATGGTCTCGCTGCGCATGCGAGTGCCAGGGTCGCGAGTGACGAGGACTTTTCGCAGCGGCAGGTGAGTGGCCTTGGCGAAGGCGATGCGAATCGAGCGATTCTCATTGTCCACGAATTCGATCCAGTCGGCTTCCTTCAGATCGACGACGTCGGGTCCGAGATAACGGAGAATCGTTCCCGGTTCCTTCCAGCGATCGCGCAGGACGTTGTCAATGTCCGTCTTGATATCTTCCTGAAATTCAGCAATGGAGACTTGATCGGCTTCGCTGACGCCGCCGCGATCGAGCACCCAGCCCTTATCGCCGTTTTTGATTTCGATGATGTTGCGCTTGGGGAGATTTTCGCTGCGATCCTTGTCGGGAAGCTTGGAGTAATCGATGAATTTTTCGTAGCCCATCAAATCGCCGCTGTGGCCGAAGGAGCCGATGCGGCCCGAGCAAGTGGCGTCGCGGACGGCTAGATACTCGCTGCCGCCGAGAGCCTGCACGGCTTTCTGGATGAGATCCTTGGCTTTCGCGGCGCTTTGCTCCGGCATCAGAACTTCGGTTTGCTCTTGCGCGCGGGCGGGCGGAATGGAAAGCAGGCTCAGGCCTGCGAGGGTGAGGGCGACCATCGCTGGATAAATTTTTAGCCGCACAGAACTGAACCTCCGTTGACGTTCAAAACTTCGCCATTGATGAAATTCGACAGCTCCGAGGCCATGAAGAGGATCGGGCCGGCGATTTCTTCGGCGGTCCCGGGACGGCCGAGGGGAATGGCGCGCGTCGCGGATTTGAAGCCTTCCTTGGTGCGCAGGACGGATGCGGACATGCCCGTATCCACCCAGCCGGGGGCGACGCAATTCACCAATATATGATGCGGGGCAAGCTCGGTTGAGAGGCCTTTCACCAGGCTGATGATGGCGCCTTTGGTGGCGCCGTAGTGGGTGTGGAAGGCTTCGCCGCGCTGGCCGGCCGTGGAGCTGATGGCGATGATGCGGCCGGATTTTTGGGCTTTCATGTGCGGGACGGTGAAGTGGATGGCGTAATAGATGCTGTCGAGATTGATCTTCACCATTTCGTGCCATTCGCGCTCGGAGATTTTTTCGATGGGCGTGTCTTTTTCGTTCCAGATGCCGGCGTTGGCGACGAGGATATCGATGCGGCCGAGGCGATCTTTGGTGAATTCGACCAGCTTTTTATTGTCGAGGCGGCGGCTGAGATCGGCTTTCAGGGATTCTACGCGCGTGCCATGTTTGCGGGCTTCGGCTTCGACTTGCGCGGCGGCTTCGCGGCTTTTGTGATAATTGAAGACTACGTCGGCGCCTGCTTGCGCGAACATTTTTACTGCGGCGGCGCCGATGCCGCGGGAACCGCCTGTGATTAGAGCCGCTTTCCCGGCTAGAGAGATCATCTATCCCCCAAGGATTGGATTTCGAGTTCGTTTGCGCGTCGGAGCTTGTGCACAAAAGCCCCACGCGCAAATACGGCGTCCGCCTAGGCGGAGGCACCCGAAGAAAATGCAGATCCCTCACTTCGTTCGGGATGACAGCGTCATTGCTCGACGCGAAAACTCAGTACGCGTTCCAAAAACTATTTCAGCCGCGGACTTGGGCTGATCTGGCTACGGCGGCTAGCTCGCGGAATAGCGCAGCCGAGAGCGCGTGATCGGGCATGCGCTCGGGATGCCATTGCACGCCGGTGACCCAGTCCGAGGAGCCGGTCCATTCGACGGCCTCGATGATTCCGTCGGGGGCGTGAGCGGTGACGCGCAGGCCTTTGGCGGGCTCGAGGAGAGCTTGATGATGCGAGCTGTTGATTTCGGTTTCGGTGGCGCCGCCGCCGAGTTCGGCGAGACGCGAATTGCGTTCGATGCGCGCGGTGTGATGCGGCTCGGGCGTGCCGCTCGCGCGATTTCTCCAGGTATGCTCGATCGTCGTCTTGTATTCGGTGGCGATATCTTGAAGCAGTGAGCCGCCGAGGAAAACATTCAGGCTTTGCACGCCGTAGCAGATGCCGAGGACCGGTTTGTGTTCGGCGAAGGCGTGGCCGAGGATGGCGAAATCGGTTTGCTCGCGGGCGGCGTCGGAGGGGGCGGATTTTTCGTGGCGCGCGGCGTGGTAGAGCTGCGGATCGACATCGGCCGGGCCGCCGGAGAGGACGTAGGCGTCGAGACATTCAATTAGTTGCGCGAGGTCGTTTTTGGGGAGATTGAGCGGGATTTCTACGGCTTCGGCGCCGGTCCGTCGGATGGCATCCAGAAACTTGTTATAGCTGTCCCGCTTATTCGTAAGTTGTTCATTTAGAGTGCGATACGGAACACCAATGCGCGCCACACCATCAGTTCGGGAGGCATTTCCGGACGGTCGATCTGGGTGGGCGGGCGCCATGGAAAGTCCATCCTATCACCGCGGCAAGCCACCCGGCAACTTGACGCTGGTGGATGGCGGGCGAGATTTCGTGGCGCAGGCTGCCAGCCGGCGTTTTTGTGCGGCGATGCTGGGGGCAAGAGTGCGGGCACATTGATGGCCTTGCGAAGGTGTCGGGTCATCGGTTGATGCGGTGATTGTGTGAATTCGACAAGCCGAAGCTCCTGTGGGCGCAGGTTTGCGGGAATTGCTACGCGGTGCCACCCGGTCGCAAAAACGCCGGCAAGCTGCCGGCGCTACGAAAGATACTGCGGGCTTCGCCTACCAAATAAAGCGAGCCGGTTACGAAGATGGCGTCTTCCGGGTTGGCTAGCGCGAGGGCACGATTGATGGCGGCAGTTGCGTCGGCTGCGGATTCGCAATTTGCTGCGTGGTGGCAGGCCATTTGGGAGAGGACTTCGACTGAGATTGCGCGGGATTGCTTTGGTTGCGTGAGAATTACGTGGGCGGCGCGGGGAAAAGCAGGCCGGCGATTTCGTCCACGGCTTTATCGCGCATGGCGCCGTAGATGAGGATGATGCGGCGATGGGTGAAATTTTCGTCCCAGAAATTGCGGAGTTCGCGGGCGGCGGCGGGATTGTGTGCGCCATCGAGGTAGATGGCAGGATGCTCGGAGACTTTTTCGAGGCGACCGGGCCAGCGGACATTTGCGATGCCTTGCTCGACGGCTCGCCAATCGATGGCGAAGCCGCGCTCGGCCAGGATGCCTGCGGTTGCAGCGGCGGTGAGAGCATTGCGGACTTGAAATTTGCCGGGGAGCGGCAGATTCAAATTCACGACGGAATTATCGCGGAACCATTCGGCGCGGATGCGATAGAAGCCATCGTTCGCGCGCAATTCGGAAATTTTCCAGAGGCCATCGAGTTCGAAGAGGCGGGCACGTTGCTCTTTGCAGCGTTGCGCGATCACGGCGCGGGCTTCGATAGCGTTCGACGGCGGCGATGACCGTGGCGTTGGGCTTGATGATGCCGGCTTTTTCGCGGGCGATTTCTTCGAGCGAGTGGCCGAGATAGGCTTCGTGATCGAAAGCGATTTGCGTGATAACTGCGACTTCGGGGATCACGACGCTGGTGGCGTCGAGTCGGCCGCCCATGCCGACTTCGTAGACTGCGAATTCGACGCCGGCTTGGGCGAAAGCGTCGAAGGCGATGGCGGTGAGACATTCGAAGAATGTCGAATGCGCGGTGAGGGCGCCCGTCGCCATGGCGGATTCGATGATCTGGCGGACGCGATCGAAGGATGCCGCGAAATCGTCGTCGGCGATCGGTTCGGCATCGATGCGGATGCGCTCGTTGATACGCTCGAGATGCGGCGAGGTGTAGAGGCCGGTGCGCAGGCCTGCGGCTCGGAGAATCGATTCGAGCATGGCGGCCGTTGAGCCTTTGCCGTTTGTGCCGGCGATTTGGACGCAGGGGGAGCGGCGTTCGGGATGGCGCATGAGTTCGGCGAGCGTGGAAATATTTTGGAGATCGAATTTCTGGACGCGGGCCTGGCGCGGTGAGGCGAGTTCGCGGCCGAGAGCGTAGAGAGGCGTCGGAGTAGTGGTCGATTCCTGCGTCGTAGCACGCTAGATCCTTTAGGCCCAACGGCGGCCTTCAGGATGACACTTCCGCTGCGCCGATTATCGGACGTTGCGACATCGAATCAATTCAGGAAGAAATCGAGGGCGCGGGCGATGTAGGGCTTCAGTTCTTTGCGCGGGACTACGGCGTCGAGGAAGCCGTGCTCGAGCAGGAATTCAGCGCGCTGGAAACCTTCGGGCAGCTTTTGGCGGATGGTCTGCTCGATTACGCGCGGGCCGGCGAAGCCGATTAGGGCGCCGGGCTCGGCGATATTGAGATCACCGAGCATCGCGTAGCTGGCCGTGACGCCGCCGGTGGTGGGATCGGTCAGAATGGAGATGAAGGGAATGCGCGCGTCATCAAGATGCGCTAGCGCGGCGGAAACTTTGGCGAGCTGCATCAGGCTGACAGTGCCTTCCATCATGCGCGCGCCGCCCGAGCAAGAGACGATAATGAGCGGAACTTTCGATTCGATGGAGCGCTCGATCGCGCGCGCCACTTTTTCGCCGACCACCGCGCCCATCGAGCCGCCGATGAATCCGAATTCCATCGAGCAGCAAATCACCGGCCGGCCGCTGAGCGTGCCTTCGGCGGTGACGATGGCGTCATTCATGCCCAGCTTGTCACGCGCGTCTTTCAGGCGCTTGGCGTAGGGCTTGGTGTCCGAAAAGACGAGTGGATCGCTCGAAATGAGTTCGGCGTCGTGCTCGGTCCACAGGCCGTCATCGAGAAGGAGATCGAGGCGGCGCTTCGAACTCAGGCGGAAATGGTGATCGCATTTCGGGCAGACCTGCCAATTCGCCTGGAGATCTTTTTTCCAGATAATGGCGCGGCAGGCATCGCATTTGATCCACAGGCCTTCGGTGCGGACGCGGCGCTCGTCGATGGGCGTCGAGTTCTCGATCCGCTTTTTGTCGCGCTTGAACCAGGCCATGCTAGTAGTCGATTCCCCGCTGCGCGAGGATTCCCTTCGTGTACGGATGCTTGATCTCGCGCATTTCGGTGACGAGATCGGCGAACTCGACGAGCTTGGGATGCGCGTTGCGTCCGGTGCAGATTACGTGGACGCGCTCGGGGCGACCGGCCAGTGCTGCTACGACTTTCTCCACATCCAGCATTTTATAGCTGATTACGTAGTTGAGCTCATCGAGAACGACTAGATCGTACTTCTCGCTGTAAATCTGCTCGCGGCCGAATTCCCAGGCTTGCTCGCAGAGGCGGACATCTTCGGGATCGGTTTCCGCGCCGCCTACTTTGACGAAACCGCGGCCCATGGGACGGATTTCGAATTTATCGTCGCCGAGCATTTTGGCGGCATCGAGCTCGCCGTAGTGCCACGAGCCTTTGATGAATTGCACCATCATTACGCGCAGGCCCTGGCCGACGGCGCGAAACGCGGTGCCGAGCGCGCAGGTCGTTTTGCCCTTGCCGGGTCCCGTGTAAACGATCAGCAGACCTTTCCCTTCGGGCATCGAGAAGCGCGCTCCTGCATTGCGGACGGCTGATCCGTGACAAACGAAAGTGTGACTTCTGCCAGGCGAAAGGTCAAGCGCGCCCAGGAGCGGTTCCGTCTTCCGACAATCCGGCGCGCGCGGAAATCATGCGATACAATTGAATGTCTTGATTACCCTCAACAATATCTCGATGCGCTTCGGCGAGCGGATTCTGTTCGAAGACGTCACCTGCACGTTTTTTGACGGGCGGCGCTACGCCATCACCGGTCCGAATGGCGCCGGCAAATCGACGCTGATGAAAATCATCACCGGCGAACTGGAACCCTCGCAAGGTTCAGTCACGCGGCCGAAGAAGCTCGGCGTGTTGCGGCAGGACCAGTTTGCCTTCGACAAGTTTCGCGTGATCGATACGGTGATCATGGGCAACGCAGTGCTGTGGAAAGCGCTGCAGGAGCGGGATGCGCTGCACGCAAAACCTCACGACAAGCTGACGGACCACGACGGCATGCGCCTCGCCGAGCTCGAGGCCATCGTCGGCGACGAGGATGGTTACACGGCCGAGGCAGATGCCGGCATTTTGCTCGACGGCCTGGACGTGGACGATTCTCTGCACGAACGCCGCATGGGAGATCTGCAGGGCGGCCAGAAAGTGCGCGTGCTATTGGCACAAGCGCTCTTCGGTAATCCGCCGGCCTTGCTTCTGGACGAGCCCACGAACCACTTGGATCTCGATTCGGTGCACTGGCTGCGAGACTATCTTTGCGACTACGACGGCGTGCCCATCATCATTTCGCACGATCGTCACTTTGTGAACAGCGTATGCACGCACACGGCCGACATCGATTACGAGACGGTGATCATGTACAACGGCGGCTACGACGATATGGTGGTGGCAAAGACATCGATCCGCTCGCGCATCGAATCCGAAAACGCGCAGCGCGCAAAGAAAATTGCGCAGTTGAATGAATTCATCGCGCGCTTTTCGGCCGGCACTCGATCGGCGCAGGCGACTTCGCGGCAGAAGGAAGTCGAGCGGCTGCAGTCCGCGGAGCTGGCGAAATCGAATATCGCGCGGCCCTTCATTCGCTTTCAAATGGATCAGCACTCCGGCCGGCACCCGCTCGAGGTGAAGAGCGTCATCAAGTCCTACGACGGCGTAAAAGTGATTCACCGATTTTCGGCCAGCGTCTCGCGCGGAGAAAAAATCGCTCTCATTGGCCGCAACGGATCGGGCAAGACCACGCTTCTGAAATCGCTGATTCGCAACGCGCCCGGCCACATCGAAGGTGCTGACACGGAATTCCCGATTGATGCCGGGACGGTTTTGTGGGGCCACAACGTCGCCGTCGGCTATTTCGCGCAAGATCATTCCGAAACTATCCGCAAGGGCGTGACCGCTATCGAGTGGCTGCACGAATTCGATCTTGCGGCCACGCAGGAAAAACTTCGCGGGCTGATGGGCCAGATGCTGTTCAGCGGCGACGATGCGCTAAAGCCCACGCGCATGCTTTCGGGGGGCGAGTCGGCGCGGCTGATTTTCTGCCGCTTGATGCTGCTCAAGCCGAATTTCCTGGTGCTCGACGAGCCGACCAATCACCTGGACCTTGAATCCATCAATGCGCTGAATATCGCGCTGCAGAAATACGACGGCACAGTGCTGTTGGTGACGCATGATCAGGACGTAATCGAGGAAGTGGCCACGCGCATCTGGCATTTCAAGGACGGCCACGTCGAAGACTTCAAGGGCCCGTACGAGGAATATCTCGCCTACGCGAAAGAAAAAGTTTCGTAGTCCGTCTGCCGCCAACTCAACCATCAAGTTCTGCGCCGCGCGTGTTTGGGCAGATGTTGTTGTGTTGCGGGCCGAAAGAGCTGGCAGGGACGCCGGCGCTACCACGGCGAGGCGATTATTTTGGATACGGGTGCCCTGCGAGGATCGCGAAGGCGCGATAAATTTGCTCGGCTATCAGCACCCTTGCCAGTTCGTGGGGCATGGTTAGCGTTGAGAGGGAGATTTTTGTTTTTGCTGCGGTGCGCAGCTCGGCAGGGAAGCCATCGGCGTCGCCGCAGAGGATCACCATCTCGCGCAGGCCGGAATCGCGTTGGGTGCCCAGCCATTTGGCGAATTGCTGCGACGTGAATTGCTTGCCGGCGGCGTCGAGAGCGACGAGTGCGGCGTGGGAATCGAGCTTCTGCTTTCGCCAGGCCGATGCATCCCGGAGTTCGGTGATCTGGACTTCGGCGTAATGCTCGATGCGGCGAATGTAATCTTCCAGTAGTGTGCGGATTTCAGGGATGCGCGTCTTGCCCAGCATCACCAGATGTATTTTCATGTGCGGCGCATTGGCGGGCGGAAGCTACTTCTCGCGCAGGCCATACTTCTTGCGCTTTTCGAGGAGTGTCTTGCGGCTGATGCCCAGAATTTCGGCGGTGCGGCTGATTTTGTAGCGCGTGGCTTCGAGCGTGGCGCGAATAGCGTCGCGCTCGAGCTCCTCGAGCGAGCGCAGCCCCGAGAGAGGACTGCGGCCATCGTGCGCGGCCTGCAAGATGGCGGGAAAATCTTCGGCACGCAGTTCATCGCTCTGCGCAAAGATGATCGCGTGCTCGATGGCATTGCGCAGCTCGCGGACGTTGCCGGGCCAGTCGTAAGTCTGGAGAAGCTGCACGGCGGGATCGCTGAACGAGAGATTCGCGCGACCGTGAACGCCGCTCAGGCGCTCGAGAAAATGCGCGGCCAGCGCACGGATATCTTCGCGGCGCGCGCGCAGCGGCGGCATTTCGATCACCAACACATTGAGGCGGAAGAATAGGTCTTCGCGGAAACTACCCGCGGCCACGGCGCGTTGGAGGTCGGCATTTGTGAGCGCAATCAGGCGAGCGTTCATGCGCAACGTATCCGTACCGCCAAGGCGCTCGAAGCTGCGCTCTTCGAGCACGCGCAGCAGCTTGGCTTGAATGCCGGGAGCGAGCGCGGCGACTTCGTCGAGAACGATCGTGCCGCCTTGCGCGAGTTCGAGGCGGCCCGGCTTCGTCGCCACGGCGCCGGTGAACGCGCCTTTCTCATGTCCGAATAATTCTGACTCGACGAGCTCCGGCGGAAGACTGGCGCAATCTATCTTCAAGAACGGCGCGTCGTGACGCGGCCCCTGCTCGTGAATCCAGCGTGCGAGTTGATCTTTCCCCGTACCGCTTTCGCCCGTGATTAGGACGGTGGTGGCCGCGCCAGTCACTTTGCCCGCGAGATCGAGCACGCGCTGCGATGCAGCACTCGCGCCGATCCACGGCAATCGCTCGGCGGAACGCGAGGACTCAGGCGCGGCGGCGCGAGTGGCGCTCGTTGCGGTGGTTGGCGGCGTGTCGTGTGTAACTTCGCTCATGGCTGCGTGGTCTCGGAGCTCGGAGAATCCGGCGACCCGAAATTCCCAGCCGGGCGCCCTGCGCGGCCCGCGCTTTCACCCGGCGCCGGTATATCCATTCGAGGAGCGGCGCGCCAGAGGCGCTCGAGATCGTAATAAAGCCGCGCTCGCTCGCTGAAGATGTGCACGATGAACGCGCCGTAATCGAGCAGCACCCATTCGGCTCCCGGCCGTCCTTCGCGATGCGCAGGGCGAACGCCATGCTCGCGCAGGCGTTCTTCAATGGCGTCGCTGATGGCTTCGAGTTGCGGCGTGCTGGTCCCCGAGCAAAGCAGAAACCACTGGGAAAACGCGCTGAGCTCGCGAAGATCGAGCACGGTCACGCTTTGCGCCTTCTTATCCTGGGCCGCCTCGAGCGCCCAGCGAATTTCGGGACGAAGGGTTTCCAGTGTCACCGGTACAAGGCCTGTCCCTGAATGTATGCCTCCACGCGCGCGGGCACAAGTCCGTGGATGCTGTGGTGTTTCTCCAGACGCTGGCGGACTTCGGTGGAGGAGACGTGGCTGGTCACAGTCGAAAGCAAATGCACTTTTGATTTTCGCAGGGCGATGGTTTCGTGATCGGACGAAGGCGTGCGATTGAGCTTTTCGGGCGGGATCACCAAGCGCAGCGCGTCGAGGCGAAAGCCGGGGCGATGCGCGATGATGAAATCGCAGGAGTCGAGCAATTGCTCGTAAGAGCGCCACGTGGGGATTTCAAGAAACTGATCAGCGCCGACAATGAAGAAAAGGTGATCGTCGGGATGCTCGCGGCGGAATTTCTTCACCGTGTCGATGCTGTAGAAAACGTGTGACGCGGTGCCGTCGGTCGGCGCCTCGGCCAGAGATGGCAGGTACCCGGCGTGGTCGGTGCATGCCAGCGCCACCATCGCATAGCGATGCGTGAACGGCGCTAGCGAGCGCTGCGATTTGTGTGGCGGACGCGCCGACGGGATGAAATGAATCTCATCGAGATGAAATCGCCGCTGCGCGGCATTGGCGATGGCGATGTGGCCGGAGTGAATCGGATCGAATGTGCCGCCGAAGAGCGCGATCGAGCGGTGATGGCCATGCGCGCGGTGCGGATGTGCCGGCGCGTGCCCCGTTGAGTGCGACGACGCGTGAGGATGTCCGTGCGAAGCCGAATGCGAATGCCCCGACGTCAATTTCCCTCCCGCGACGAATGCGGATTAGATTCAGGAGCGGCTTCCGGAGTTACGGCGTCGATGTCGGGGATAGATGCCGGCAGCGGGCGCGGCAGACGATCAAGCGCATCAGCCATGCCGCGGACGAGCTTTTGAACTCCTTCGCCCGTCGCCGACGAGATGGCGAAGAACGGCAGGCCGCGTTTCTTGGCGTAGGCTTCGAGCTTTTCAAGCTTCGTGCGGTCGGTAGTGGCATCGAGCTTCGTCGCGACGACGATCACGGGTTTTTCGGCGACTTCTTCGCTGAAGGCGCGCAGCTCGCGCTCGATAATCTGGAATTCGTTGATGGGATCGTTCTCGCTGGCATCGCTCGTATCCACAAGGTGCGCCACAAGCCGCGTGCGCTCGATGTGCTTCAGGAAGCGCACTCCGAGGCCAACGCCTTCATGCGCCCCTTCGATCAATCCAGGCACATCGGCGACGACGAACGTGCGGCCGGAGCCCTGCGCCACATCAGGATCAGCAGAGACGACGCCCAAATGCGGCTCAAGCGTGGTGAAAGGATACGCAGCAATTTTCGGACGCGCCGCTGAAATCACCGAGATCAGTGTCGATTTTCCAGCATTAGGGAAGCCGACCAGGCCAACATCGGCGAGCAATTTCAGCTCGAGGCGCAACCGCCGCTCTTCACCCGGCTGGCCATCTTCATGCTCGCGCGGTGCCTGATGCCACGGCTTCGCGAAATGCTGATTGCCGCGCCCGCCATGTCCGCCACGCGCCGCGCGAAAGCGCTGCCCCGGCTCAGTGAAATCGAAAATCTGCTCGCCGGAGTCTTCGTCGAATACTACCGTGCCCACCGGAACGCTCAGCACTGTATCGACGCCGGATTTTCCGTGGCAATTCGAGCCTTCGCCGTGGCGCCCGCGATCGGCGCGAAATTCGCGATTGAAGCGGTAGCGCAGCAGCGTATTGTCGTGCGGATTCGCTTCGAGATAGACGTCGCCGCCGTTTCCACCATCACCGCCGGAAGGCCCGCCGCGCGGCACGTATTTCTCCCGCCGGAACGCCATGCATCCGTTTCCGCCGTCGCCGCCTTTTACCCAAATTTTGGCTTCATCAACAAACACGGTGCGCTCGCTTGCGAGTGAGAGGAATCAACGCGGAAAGCATACGATAGCGTTGCGCGAAAATCCAAAGCGCGCGTCGCGGGGAATGCGCATCTCCGCCGGATGCGAATCCGGACGGCGCGAACGTGCCTGGATTGAGAATAAGATTGCCTGCGGAATTAATTCGCCGCGGCGGATTCGGCGGCGGGCTTTGCCAGTCCGCCAACATTGGCTTCTTCGAGCGGCAAAACGCTGATGAAGCGGCCGGTCTGGCCCTTGTCTTCGAAGCGCACCACGCCGGTGATCATGGCGAAGAGGCTGTCGTCCTTGGCGCGCCCGACGTTGCGGCCGGCCTTGTAGCGCGTGCCGCGCTGGCGAATCAGAATGCTGCCGCCGGTGACGAGCTGGCCGCCGAAGCGCTTGATGCCGAGCCTTTGTCCGTGGGAATCGCGGCCGTTTGTAGATGAGCCGCCGCCTTTTTTGTGCGCCATGCTGGACCCCTAAGAAAGCGAAATGTCGCTGACCTGAACGGCGGTGTAACTCTGCCGGTGGCCGCGCGTGATTTTATATTGCCCGCCGGTCTTGTATTTGCAGACGAGGCGCTTTGCGGCGCGCCCGTGGCCGACGATCTTGCCGGTAATCTTGGCCTTCGAGGCCTTGTCGCCGGTGAGAAAATTCTTCTCGTCGCTGCGGACGGCCACGACATCGTCGAAAGTGACCTTGCCGCCGACCTTGCCGTCGAGCTTCTCGACCTGGATGGTCTCGCCCGGCGCGACCTTATATTGTTTGCCCCCACTACGAATGACCGCGTACATACAGCCTCCCGAAGCAATTGCAAGCCCTTCATTATAAGGGGCAAGCGCGATGTGCGTCAACGAGCGTTCGAAGTAGCGTCCGTAGCGCCGGCTGCCAGCCGGCGTTTTTGTTCGGCGTTAGCTTGGACAGGGTCGCGGGCATGCAGCCGGCACGCCGGAGTGAGTCGTTTCTTCGTGGCCACGTATTGTACTCGAAACGTGTCGCTGTGACAAACGCAGTTACCTAACGAGCGGCGATAATGTACCTCCTGAATTGCCGTCAAGGTCGACGGCAGTAGCATATGGCCTGACCCGCTTGCGCTGCGTGACTTTAAAGGAGCGACGATGCTGGTAGCCACCGATGCTGAAGTCCTGAAGTGGCTCAACGACGTTGAGTGGAACGACGGCATCAAAGCTGACGGCACAACTGGGTATTACACAGAATCCGGCGCGAACTGTATCGAACTAAAATATCCCGAGACTCCTTTGCGGACGACCTACCTCGCAAGAGTTGCCTCCATGTTGGGAATCGATGACGAATCCCACTTCTACGGTGCCCTGCTTTGGATAACCTTTCCACGATAGGCAGCATTGGGTTGGAGAAAGCGGGATGGAAGCTTGTCGAGAACAATGTGGCAGGATAGGCGCGAATCGGTCATTCCCGAACGTCAGCGGACTTGCTTGACGAGCGACGAACTTGTTGAACCTGAACGCTTCCTAGTTCCCTGATTCTGAACGACAGGACGCCTACGTGTTCCCGTTCCGACGCAACAATTTCGATTGCGTCCTTTGAGCCACGATGAATGTCGGGCGAAGTAACCCGCACTCCAGGGCTTATGCAGTCTTCTTTCCCGCTCAAAGATCTGAATCCCATTGAATCACCTTGCATGCGTAAACTGATTCTGTTCGCCAGCATTCTGCGGCGACTCGAAGCGCAGACACCAACCTGCATCAGCCGGATCGCGCTGTTTCTAAAAATTGAAGCGGTAACCTAGGATCATTTTGGCGATTAGGTGATCGGTCGAGCCGGTCAGGCCTACGCCTAGGCCGAAATTGATTTCCCATTGCGGGGCTACGTTTAGGTCGATGGCGGGGAAAATTTGGTGCTGCTGCTGGCTGATGGGATCGAAGCCCGTCACTGGCCCGACGGAGCCGTAATATTCGAGGCCGCCCGCAATTTTCGGCGTGAAATCGTAACTGAATTTGAAATTCGGCGAGAACACCACGCCCTGTTTCACGCCGGGGCCGTGGAACGAGCGGTCCATCGTGGGATTGAACGACCAATACCAGCGCCCCACTTTCTGATCCACGATCGGGCGAATTTCCCACGTCCAGGTATCCGCGGAAAATTTGTGGCGCTGGTAGCCGATCTCATTCGAAATGCTGACGCCGACAGGCCAGTGCCAGCTTTCGGGCACGCGCACGCGCGGGCGGATGTGATCGCCCACCCAATTCCAGCCTTGTCCATCTTTCGCCGAAGTAAAAATGTAAAAGCCGACTTCGAACCAGGAATTGAAGCCGTGAGTGATTTCGATGGTTTCGTGCCAGGCGTGATTCGTAGGCAGCACGCCGTCAACGAACTTGCTTCGAGCCGTCAATGGTGAAATTACTGTGCAGCTCGACCATGGTATGGCCCGGCTCGACGGTTTCGGCGTCGTAAACCTGAATTTCGTAATTATCCTGTGCGAAGGCCCGCGGAGCGAAACATGCGGCAAGAAGGAGCGCGGCGCTGACACAGACTGATTTCAACAATGGCAGAACCTGCTTTCTGTGTGTCGCGTCAACAGAATAGTTCAAGAGATGAGATGCGCCAATACCGGCGTTAGGCCTTCACCAGTGAGCGGCGGGTCCGTTTTCGTAGCGCCGGCTGCCAGCCGGCGTTTTTGTACGGACCTACCTGGGGCAGAATTATTTCCGAGAGGTGTGGATTGCTCCTCGGCTGGCGCGTTTGAAATCTTGCTAACGAACCTGCGAGCCGCTGGTCGCATCTGGGATAGCGCTTCACAAAGACGCCGGCTGGCAGCCGGCGCTACGAATGCGGATGCGCCTTATCGTAAATGGTCATCAGCTGATCGATTGTGGCTTGCGTGTAGCGCTGCGTGGTCGAAAGCGAGGCGTGGCCGAGCAGTTCCTGAATCGCGCGCAGGTCGGCGCCGTCGGCCAGGAGATGCGTGGCGAAGGCGTGGCGGAACGAATGTGGATGCAAATTCCATTTCATCTGTGCCATGCGCGCGTATTTCTTGACAATGGTGTTGATGGTGCGCGCATCGAGCCGCGTGCCGCGCGTGCCGAGGAAAACCGCTTCGGGATCGCCCGCGTCGGGCCATTGGGAGCGAATCTGATCGCGAACCGGCCAGTAGTTTTCGAGCGCTTGCAGCGCCTTGCCGCCGAAGGGAACGATGCGCTCCTTGCGGCCTTTCCCTAGGACGCGAATGATCTGCGAGCGCTCGTCGATGTCGCCGAGGCTTAGGCCGGTCAATTCGCTGACGCGAATTCCCGCCGCGTAAAGCAATTCGAGAATGGCGCGATCGCGCTTTAAAATGAGCAGCTCGCCGCGGCTCCGCTTCGAGTCAGGATCCCGGCGGTTCTTGACGATCTGTCTCTTTCCTGCGGGCTCGACATTATCGAGCAAGCGCGCCATCTCTTCTGCCGACGGAATATCGGGAATGCGCTTCGGCAATTTGGGCGACGAAACGAGCCGCGCCATATTCCGCGTCACGAGCTTCTGCCCCACGCAAAAGCGGAAGAACGAGCGCAGCGCCGCGAGCTTGCGCGCGATTGTGGAGCGCTCGAGGCGCCGGTCATGCAGATGCGCGACAAATTCGCGGATCACGCGGTGATCGATTTCCGCAAGCGCGAGAGTGGGTTCGCCCGGAGGCGTGAGGAAATCTACGAATTGCTGAAGATCGCCGGCGTATTTGCGCAGAGTTTCAGGCGAGGCATTGCGCACGTAGCGCATGTGGTAGAGATATTTCTTGATGGCCTCGATCATTTTGCCAGCGACGGCGCGCCGGCGCCGACCGGCTCGGGCGTCGCGTGCGCAGCAGGCGTTTCGTGGAGTTCAACTTCCCAGTCACAGCCGTCCTTGATGCAGGCGCGGAAATTGCCTTGCTTGGTGCGCTTCTCGACGATGAAAGGCGCGCCGCATTTGGGGCAAGGCTCGTTGATGGGCTCGTGCGGCGAAGTGAAATCGCAATCGGGATAGCGGCTGCAGCCGTAGAAGATCCGCCCGCGCCCACGGCCGCGCGCGGTGCCGCGGCGCACGAATTCGCCTTCATTGCACTTCGGGCATTTGATGCCCAGCGTGATCGGCCGCGTGTACTTGCATTTCGGATAGCCCGAGCAGCCGATGAACTGGCCGAAGCGACCATGTTTTTTCACCAGGCCGTTCCCGCAGAGCGCGCACTTCTCATCGAGCGGCTCGTCCGGCGCGTGGGCGATGCGCGTGCCT
This sequence comes from uncultured Acidobacteriota bacterium, assembly GCA_963812645.1. Taxonomy (GTDB): domain Bacteria; phylum Acidobacteriota; class Terriglobia; order Acidiferrales; family UBA7541; genus Palsa-147. Next base: position 93,302 of record CAWEVU010000001.1, on the reverse strand, counting down.
TCGACTAGCCGACGCGTCGTTTTGCAATCCGGATAGCCCGTGCACGCCAGGAACATCCCGAAGCGGCCGCGCTTCAGCGCCATTTCTTTGCCGCAGTTATCGCAGTACTCGATTTTGTTCTCGCCGTTGGCGTCGCCGTTTTCGTTTTCCGGCGACAAATCCTGAATAAAATCGCACTCCGGATAACGCGAGCAGCCGAGGAAGAAACCGTGGCGGCTGATGCGCTCGAGCAATTCGCCCTGGCCGCACTTCTCACATTTCTTGCCGGTGGGGATGCCGGCTTTGTAGGAAAGCATCTCATCGTCGGCGCGATCGAGATCGATGATGAATTTATTCCAGAATTCTTTGACCGATTCGCGCCAAGGGAGCTTGCCTTCCTCGATTTCGTCGAGCTCTTCTTCCAGGCGGGCGGTGAAGGTGACGTCGAAGACGTCTTCGAAGCTCTTCACGAGAAGAATGCTGACGCGCTCGCCAAGCATCGTGGGCGTGAAGCGGCCTTGATGCTTGTTCACGTATTCACGCTCTACGATCGTGGAGATGATCGACGCGTAAGTGGAGGGGCGTCCGATGCCCTTTTCTTCGAGTTCTTTGACGAGCGTAGCTTCCGTGTAGCGCGGCGGCGGCTCGGTGAAATGCTGGTCCGGACGAATTTGATCGAGGCGCAGCGTCTGGCCTTCGCTCACGCGCGGTAGAGCTTTGCCCTCGCCTTCGTCTTCCTTCTCGTCGTCGTCGCGATCCGCGTTCGCGGCAGGAATTTGATAGACGCGCAGATAGCCGTCGAATTTCTGGACTGAGCCCGTGGCGCGGAAAGTGTAATCGCCGGCGGTGATATCGATCGTGGTCTGATCGAAGACGGCCGGAAGCATTTGCGAGGCTACGAAGCGCTGCCAGATGAGCTGATAGAGCTTGAACACGTCGTCCGGTAGATACTTGCGGACATCGTCGGGCGTGCGCGAAACATCCGTCGGCCGTACGGCTTCGTGAGCTTCCTGCGCGTCCTTCTTCGATTTGTAGAAGTTCGGCTTCTCGGGCAAATAGTCGGAGCCGAATCGCGTGGGAATCAGTTCGCGGACTTGCGCGAGCGCGTCATTCGAAACATGCACGGAATCCGTGCGCATGTAAGTGATCAGCGCGACGGAACCTTCGTTGCCCAGCTCGACGCCTTCATACAGCCGCTGCGCGAGCGCCATGGTGCGCTTCGCCGTATAGCGCAGGCGATTGTAAGCTGCTTGCTGCAACTTCGAAGTGGTAAAAGGCGGCGGCGGATTGCGCTTCTTTTCTTTTTGCGCGACGCTCGCCACTTGCCATTTGGCTTTCGTGACCGCGGCGACGATATAGTCCGCGGCTTCCTTGTTCCCGACGGCGATTTCTTCACCTTTAAAGCGGCTGAGCTTGGCTTCGAAGATTGGTGGCTCGCCGGCATCGAGCATGGCGTGAATCGACCAGTATTCGACCGGCACGAATGCGCGGATTTCCTGCTCGCGCTCGACGATCAGTCGCAGCGCGACGGTTTGCACGCGCCCGGCGGATAGACCGCGGCGCACCTTGTTCCAGAGCAGCGGCGAAACTTTGTAGCCAACGATGCGATCCAGCACGCGCCGTGCCTGCTGCGCGTCCACGAGGTTCGTATCCACCTGGCGGGGATGTTCGAACGCAGCGCGAATCGCCTTCGGCGTAATTTCATTGAAGGTGACGCGGAATATCTTCTTTGGGTCCGTCGGCGGGATGGTGATCTCTTCTTCGGGTTCCTTGGCCTTGAGCTTGGATTTCTTGCCGTTCTTGGATTTCAACGCTTCTTCTTCGGCCGCCGCTTTCTCAGCCGCCACTTCCTTCGCCGTCGGCTTATCGGAAGATTCAGCTTCGGTGTATCGCGACGGTTTAGAGAGCACCATCGCAAGATGCGCAGAGATGGCCTCGCCTTCGCGATCCGGGTCGCCCGCCAGGTAAACCGCATCAGCAGTGCTGGCCGCTTTCCTCAGATCGTTGATCACCTTGCCCTTGCCGGCGATGATTTGCAGGGTCGGCTCGAAAATCTTGGCGTCATCCAAGCTAATCAGAACTTTGGGCGTTTTATCTGCCGCTGCCTTTTTCTTACCCTTGGCGGTCTTGCGCTTCTTGTGCCCGTTCACATCGTCGCCGGGCAGACGGATACCTATCGTCTTCTTGGGCAAGTCCATCACGTGCCCGACAGACGCTTTGACCACGTAGTCGCGTCCCAGATACTTGTTGATCGTCTTCGCCTTAGCTGGCGATTCGACTATGACTAATGAACGTCCCATATTCTCCTAACTCTCGAACTGCCTCACCCGCCGGAAGCGGGCGGTGAGGTCCGCAACCATCCTAACCCTGAAAGTGGGGGTTTTATTACAACAGGACTTTCAGGAATTGCTTCCCTGGCAACTGGCGTACCACGCCCTTGAGTTCCAGGTCGAAGAGCGTGGCCAAAACTTCGCTGGATGTGAGGCCTGAAATTTCGACCAAATCATCCACGGGCCGAGCGGCATCGACGCTGAGTAAATCGTAGAGCACTCGCTCGGCCGGTCTCAGCGATTCCTGCACCAGCGCCGCGCGCTCCTGGGAACTCGGAGTTTCCACCGGCAGCAGCTCGGCGCGGACCGGCGTCGGCAGCTCTTCGACCACATCTTCCCAGCCGGTCACCAGCTTGGCGCCCTGCTTGATGAGCTGATTAGGTCCGAAGCTCATGGGCTGGGTTACGTTGCCTGGCACCCCGAAGACTTCCCGGCCGAATTCCATGCCCAAGCGCGATGTGATCAATGATCCAGAGTACTGCGCTCCTTCGACGCACACAACCCCGAGCGACATGCCGGCAATGACCCGGTTCCGAATCGGGAAGTTCTGGGCTCCAGGAAAGCTGCCCATAGCGAATTCGCTGATGATGGCCCCGCGCTTCTCGATCTCCTCGAAAAGCTTCTTGTTTTCTTTGGGATAGACAACGTCTATTCCGCAGCCGAGAACCGCGATGGTCGTTCCAGCGGGCGTCGAGAGCGCGCCGTGATGAGCGCAGGCATCGATCCCGCGGGCCAGGCCGCTCACGATTACCAGGCCTCGGGCGGCCAGATCACGCCCTAACCGCTCAGCCATTTGATTCCCGTAGGGGGTCGGACGACGCGCCCCCACGATGGAAATGCAATGGCGCGTAAGAAGTTCAATGTTTCCGCGGACATACAGGAGGGGCGGTGGATCGTAGATTTCGCGCAGGAGGGGCGGGTACTCGCGCTCGTCCCAAGTGAGCATCTTGCAGCCGAGCTGCTCGGCCTGCGCGATTTCCTTGGCGGCAGCGCTTAATGGCTGGCGGGAATGGATGGCCTGTGCAACGGCGGCCGGCAAATGCTGCGCTTCCAGGCTAGTAAGCGAGGCTTCGAAGATGGCTTCGGGGCTGCCGAATTCGCGCAGCAGCTTTCCGGCGAGGCGCGGACCGAGGCCCGGCGTTAACGCAAGGGCGATCCAGCCTACGTAATTACAGGTCTCCATTTTCCAAGAGGGAAAGCCCGTCGAGACTACGGATTTGCCGCGGTATATGTCAACGCCGGGTACTACGTAGGACGAAAACCACGCTTCCGGATGCTCGCAGAGTGACAAAAATTGCTGCGATAAGTTGGTCAGGTAAGTTGACCCCGTTTCACAGATTCAGGAAGTTGCCTAAAGCGCTTCGGGAGGAACTTCGGAAGGTTTGTACGTGGGGAGGCCGTTGTTACGAGACAGGATTCCGTGGCGAACAAATTGACGGTTGCCGGAGGTGGGATTCTGGGTAAGATGTGCGCGGCCGAATGCGGCCTTCATGCCGGTGCCTTCCTTGATGCCACAACTGACAATGGAGCTGATCGACGAAGCGCGACAATTTCTGCGGCCGCGCATTCGCCGCACGCCGGTGGAGGCGTCGCCCTGGCTTTCGACGAAACTCGGCGTTCCGACGTGGCTGAAGCTCGAGTCGCTGCAGCTTACCGGCTCGTTCAAAATCCGCGGGGCGTTCTTTCGACTTTCGCGCGCAAGTGAGGCCGAACGCCGGAACGGAATCATCACTTGCTCGGCAGGCAATCATGGCAAGGCAGTGGCGTACGCCGCGCGGGAACTCGGAATGCGCGCGACGATTTTCGTCCCGAAGGGAGTCGACCAAGCGAAATATCACGGCATGGTGGCGTTCGGCGCGGAAGTGAAGGTCTCTCCGTTTCCGGATTACGACAAGACTGAAGAGCTGGCGATGGAAGAATCGCGGAAGAGCGGCCGGGCTTTTGTCTCGGCATTTGATGATGCGGCGGTGATGGCTGGGAATGGCGGAACGCTGGCGGCGGAGATCGTCGAGGACTTGCCCGATGTGAGGAATTTTATAGTGCCGGTGGGCGGCGGAGGCTTGAGCGCGGGGTTGGCGCTTTATGTGAAAGAAAAAGTACACGGCGCACGATTGATTGGCTGCCAGTTGGAGGTGACGCCGGCGCTGAGGCTCTCGCTCGAGCGGGGTAGCGCTGTGACGCGGATGCCGTCGGGCGAATCGCTCGCGGCGGGAATTGAAGGCGGCATCGGCTCGGAAACATTTGAAATTTTGCGGACGCGCGTGGACGATACGCCGCTGGTGAACGATGCCGAGATCTGCGAGGCGATGCGCTGGATTGTCGAGGAACATCAATATTTGATCGAGCCGACAGCGGCGGCTGTTCTAGCGGCTTGTCTCTCGGGAAAAGTCGCGCAGCTGAGCGCGCCGGCTGTCGTAGTGATCTCGGGCCGAAACGTCAGCAGTGCGACGGCGCGGAAGATTCTCTGCTCATGAAAATCGCGCAACGCGATGAAATCCTGCGGGTGCTGTCACTTGGCGACGCGATTCCGCTCATGCGCGAGGCGCTGGTGGCGCAATCGCGCGGCGAATGCGAAACGCCGTTGCCGATGCATCTCTACGCCCGCGAACGCGATGCCGAAGTGCACATCAAATCGAGCTATCGCGAAGGCGGCGAATTTTTCGTGGTCAAGCTCGCGGGCGGCTATCCCCAAAACGCGGGCACCGGGCTGCCGGAATATAACGGATTGATGTTGCTGTGTTCCGCGCGAACTGGGGATCCGGCGGCTTTGCTCTGCGATGGCGCGGAGCTTACACATGCGCGCACGGCGGCTGTCTCGGCAATGGTGGCGCAAGAGCTTGGACGAAAGGATTCGACGATTGGAATCCTCGGCAGCGGCGAGCAGGCGCGATGGCAGGCGCGCGCTCATGCGCAAGTGCTGCCGCTGCACGAAATTTGGATTTGGGGGCGCACGCCCACGCACGTGGAACACTGCTGCGTGGAGCTTTCGGCGCTATTTCCCGGAGTTGAAGTGCGCGCTGCGATTTCTCCAGCGGATGTCGCGCGCCATGCCAAGCTGATTGTTACAGTGACCGCTGCGCGTGAGCCGATTCTCGCATTTGAAGATGTTGCTCCCGGCACTTTGATTTCCGCCGTCGGCTCGGATTCGCCCGGCAAGCAGGAATTGCATCCGCAGATCCTGACGCAAGCTTCCCTCTTGTTGGTGGACTCGATTGGCCAGTGCGAAAAGCTGGGTGAGTTGCAGCACGCGCCGTCGGCGCATGACCGGGCCATGGAGATCGGAAAGTTTTGCGCGTTCCATCCTGCAATTGATGCGAGCGGAATTGTCGTTGCGGATTTTACCGGATTGGGCGTCGAGGACTTATTTATCGCCGAGGATTGTTATCGAAAGCTCGGGGGATAAAGCGATTCACAACGAAAAGGCAGGCTTGTGCACACTCTGCTGATCCTCATTCTGGGGCTTGTCGTCGGAGTCTTGGTCGGATTGCTGGGCATCGGCGGGGGAATTATTGTTGTCCCCGCGCTCGTTCACCTTTTCGGCATGGATCAGCATCTGGCGCAAGGGACGTCGCTCTTCATTCTTCTGCCTCCTCTCGGGCTCGGCGCGGCGATGGTGTACTGGAAGAAAGGCCTGATCCATCTTCCGGCCGGATTGCTGTGCGCGCTGGGATTCCTTGCGGGCGGATATTTCGGCGGACTGGTCGCCATAGATCTGCCTTCGAACGTTCTGCGCGCGCTCTTCGGTCTTTTTCTCATGTTCTCCGCGCTGTTGCTCTGGAGGCGGAGCAAGCCGCCCGTCCTGCCCGGAAAAGCGAATGGCTGAATCGCGCGCGAGGATGCTGGGGATTCTCCTGACGGCCAGCGTCGTCGGCGTATTCAGCGGTCTCTTTGGGGTGGGCGGCGGCGTGCTGCTCGTGCCGTTGCTCGTGCTGTTACATCATTTCGAGCAGCATCGCGCTCAGGGGACGAGCCTCATCGCGCTGGTGCCACCCACTGGTTTGCTTGCATTTCTGGCTTATTACCGCGCTGGCGCCGTCGACGTCCCCACGGGCTTGCTAATTATCCCAGGCGTTTTTCTCGGCGCCATTCTTGGCAGCCGGATCGCCGTGCGGATTCCGGCGGCGCGGATGCGGCGGATTTTTGCCGTGGTTCTGTTCGTCCTCGGGGCGTGGGAATTCCTCACGCCGGTCGTCCACTGGGCTGAGCACACTCCACGCTGATTCCGCCATCCTGACGCAGTTTGATAACGGCGTTTCGCTGCAGCTTCGTTGTCATCGCCATTCCCGTGGGATATTCTCGACTCCCCATGGTTGATATCCATTGCCACGTTCTTCCGGGCCTCGATGACGGCCCGGAGTCGCTCGAGATGTCCCTGGCGATGTGCGAGATGGCCATCGCCGACGGGATCACGCACATCATCGCCACGCCGCATGCGGATTCATCGTATGCGTTTCAGCCCGATCTGATTCAGCGGCGTCGCGATGAATTGCAGGAGCGATTTGAAGGCAAGCTTCAGCTCGCGACGGGCTGCGATTTTCATTTGAGCTTCGAGAATATCGAGGACTTGCGGAAATTCCCGGCGAAATACACGCTAAATCAGAAGAATTATCTACTCGTTGAGTTCAACGATTATTCGATTCCGCCGGCGATGGACCAGACGCTGCACCACCTGCAGATTTTCGGGACGATTCCGATCATCACGCACCCGGAGCGGAATCCTCTGATCCGGAACAACACAGAGCGTCTCTACCGCTGGATTCGCACTGGGTGCTACGTGCAGATCACCGCGCAATCGATGCTTGGGAAATTTGGGGCGCAGGCGCAAGCCATCGCGGAGACTTGGCTCAAAGATGGTGCGGTGCATTTCTTTGCGAGCGACGCGCACAACATCACCTCGCGGCCACTGCAACTCAAGGAAGCGTACGCGAAAGTCGCAGCAAAGAGCGGAGAGCAGGTTGCTGAGGGGCTTTTTGAGGAGAATCCGCGCGCGGTGTTTGAAGGCAAATCGTTACCGTTCGTCCCCGAGTTGCCCGAGCACCGTGGTCACGCACCCGGCGCCAGGAAGAAGCGCAAGCGATTCTGGTTTTTTTAGTACCGCCGGTGTCCCTGCCGGCGCTATCCATTGTCGAATCGGTGGCCTTGATATGTTCTCGGTTCGAGCCGCGCTACAATAACATCAGGTTTTGATTGCGATGAGTGCCTCGGGGAAACCACTCGTATCGGCGGCGGCGCGACGCGCGCTGGACTTGCGCTTCGTCGAGCTGATGGACAAGATGCGCCGGAACCGCGCCGGCGACGACACCGAACTTCTGCGCCGCGCCTACGATTTTGCGGCCGAGCGCCATGCGGATCAGATGCGCGCCTCGGGCGATCCCTACCTTTCACATCCTCTCGAAGTCGCGCACATCCTGGCGGACATGAAGTTCGACGTGACCACGCTGTGCGCGGCGCTGTTGCACGACGTGGTGGAAGATACGAAAGTGCCGCTCGAGCGCATCGGCGAGCAATTCGGCACCGAAGTGGCGCGGCTGGTTGAGGGGACAACGAAAATCAGCCGGCTCGATCTTCTCGCACCGGAAGCGCGTCAGGCCGAAAACGTCCGCAAGATGCTGCTGGCCATGGTCAACGACGTGCGCGTGATCATGATCAAGCTCGCTGACCGGCTGCACAATATGCGCACGCTGCAATATCTTTCCTCCGAGCGGCAGCAGCGCATCGCGCAGGAAACGCTGGAGATTTACGCGCCGGTGGCGAACCGGCTTGGCATGGGCTTAATTCGCGGCGAATTGGAAGATCTGGCGTTCAGCTACCTGGAGTCGGGATCTTATCTCGAGCTGCAAAAAAAAGTCGCCTCGAAGCAGAAAGTCCACGACAAATTTCTGAACGAAGTCCAGGGCGCGATCCGCGAGCAGTTGGTAGCCAACGGAATCCCCGCCGAGGTCGAAGGCCGCATTAAGCGCCTCTATTCGCTGCACATCAAGATCGAAAAGCAGCAGCGCCCGCTCGATCAGGTGTACGACTTGCTCGCGGTGCGGGTGATTACCGACACGGTGAGGAACTGCTATGCCGCGCTGGGCGTTATTCATCAGATTTGGAGGCCGGTGCCCGGGCGGTTCAAGGATTACATCGCCATGCCGCGGCCGAACCTCTATCAATCGTTGCACACCACAGTAATTCACGCCGGGCAAGCCTTTGAAGTCCAGATTCGCACGCAGGAGATGCACCGCATCGCCGATCAGGGCGTGGCGGCGCACTGGAAATATAAGGATGGACGCGAGGCCTCGGCGGCCGACGATCAACGCACCGTCTGGATGCGGCAGCTCATCGAGTGGGTGCAGGAGATGGAGGAGCCGAGCGATTTTCTCTCGACGCTTAAGGTGGATTTGTACCCCGAAGAGGTTTACACGTTCACGCCGAAGGGGCGCGTGATCGTGCTGCCGCGCGGTGCGACGCCTGTGGACTTTGCTTACGCGGTGCACACGGAAGTCGGGCACCAGTGCATCGGCGCGAAAGTGAATGGACAAATTGTTCCGCTGCGTCATCACATCGCGAACGGCGACGTGGTGGAGATCCTCTCGCAGAAGGGACATTCGCCCAGTCGCGACTGGCTCGCGTTCGTCGAGACATCGCGCGCGCGCAGCAAGATCAAGCACTGGATCAATCTCCACGAGCGCGAGGAAGCTACTGAAGTGGGCCGGCGGCTCTTTGAGCGCGAGGCTCGCCAGGCAGGCATCAGCCTGAAGCAAATCACCGATGAGTCGCTGCAGAAAGTAGCGTCGGAATACGGCTGCGGGCGCGTCGAGGATCTCTATGCCGAACTGGGCTACGGAAAATGGTCGGCCCGGCAGGTGCTGACGAAGGCGACCGGGCAATCGCCCGCGGAGAAGCCGGAAGAAAAGCAGCCGAAACTCGTCTCCACATTCAAGCGCATGCTGGGGATCAACGACGGTGCGATCGTGGTGCGTGGGCACGACGATTTAATGGTGTATCGCTCGAAGTGCTGCAATCCGATTCCCGGCGATGAAATTGTGGGTTACGTCACGCGCGGCCGCGGCATCGCCGTGCACAGCACGGCGTGCCCGAATGTTCAGAAGCTGCTGTATGAGGCCGAGCGGCGGATTCCCGTCGAGTGGGGCAGCGCAACCGACGCGACATTTTCGGTGCGCCTGCGCGTTCGCACCGAGGACCGGCCCGGGATGCTTGCCGATATCACCACGGTGATCAGCGACGCGGGGGCGAATATCCGCACGTTTGAAAGCGGCGGCGAGGATCTGCACGCGCGCGTGGAAGTGGCGCTGGATATTCACGATCGCAAGCAGCTCGAGCGCATCCTGACCAACATCAAGAAGATTCCCGGTATTTTCGGTATCGAACGCCTCTACAACATCTGACGCAGCCCATCAGCTACAATTGATGTAGATTCGAGTGTGCAACATGAGCTTGGGAAAATTGTGTAAAGCCGCGCCGCCTCGTCGAATCGCGCTGAGGGGATTCGCCTTTGTGGCGTTTCTCGCGGTGCTCTCCGCTGTCGGCTGCCAGAAAGCCCGCTACGTGGATACCAAGCCGCTCGATCAGGCCGGGATGGATTTTTCTTCGATACAGGCGGTGAAGGCGATGTATCCGAGCGACGCGGAGATCGCCGAAGTCGCTAAAGCGAAGATGGGCGGCTTGAGCGACACGACGTGCATCGAACTGCTGCGCATTTCGCGGAGCCAGGGACAGCCCGCCGATTTTGCCGATCCGGCCGACGGGCTCGTGCAAGCGGGAATGACTGAAGCCGAGATTCTCGAGCTGGCCAAAATGAAGCAGCTCGGTCTCGGCTACGGCGAGCTTCAGGCCATGCGTCTTACGGGCCTATCCGACATCGTGGTGATGGAAGTTGCGCGGCGCCATGCCGCGGGCAAGCAGGCGCTCTCCGGTGTTTCGCTCGCGAGATTGAAGGATACGGGATTGAGTCAGGCCGCGCTGTTCGAGCTCGTACGTCGCGGAATTCCGGACAATCAAGTTGCTGGCATTGTGGCGCTGCGGCGTCAGAGGGTCAGCGAAGCTGAAATTATGAAGCGGTATCCGCCGGTTGATGTCACTCCACCGACGGCTTCCACCAGCAGTGCCCCCATTCGCTGAAGTCGAGTCGCTTTCGCGCAAGGACCCTCTCCTGGTCGCCAGCGAGCGGCGAGGATGGCGACGGAGCGTGCCATTTTGACCTGCGGCGGGGCGCTCGCTAGAATCGACTCGCTTTTGATAGGGGCGTAAATTAGTTTCGAGGAGGCGATGATGCGCGAAATTATTTCTACCGAGCATGGCCCGAAGGCGATTGGCCCCTATTCGCAGGCGGTGAAGGCCAACGGTTTCGTTTTCACCGCTGGACAAGTGGCGCTCGATCCGGCCACGGGATCGGTGGTCGGAACTGAAATCAAGGCGCAGACCGAGCGCGTGATGGAGAATCTGAAAGGCATTGTGGAAGCGGCGGGATCGACAATGCACAAGGTCGTGAAGACAACCGTCTTCTTGAAGGATATGAATGATTTTGCCGCGATGAACGAAGTGTACGCGCGCTATTTCCCGGCAGCGCCGCCGGCGCGTTCGACCGTTGAAGTTTCGCGGCTTCCGAAAGATGTGCGTGTCGAGATCGAAGTCGTCGCGCTTCTCTAGTCGCTGGGCGGCTGCGCGTGGCGGACGATACCAACATCGGCGGAGGTGGCGGCCGGTTTCCACCGACGCGCTGGTCCGCGGTTCTCGCGGCGCGCAGCGATGATTCTGCCGAGCGCACGCGCGCGCTCGATCTTCTTATCGGCGCTTACTGGAAGCCCGTTTACAAATACATTCGCATTCGCTGGAACAAGCCAAGCGAAGATGCGAAAGATCTGACGCAGGAGTTCTTCACCCGCGTGATCGAGAAAGGATTCCTCGATCGCTACGATCCGGCGAAATCGCGCCTGCGCACTTTCATGCGCATTTGCGTGGATGGCTTGGTCGCGAATGAAGCCAAAGCCGCGAGCCGGCTGAAGCGCGGCGGCGATGCCGTGCACCTCCCGCTCGATTTTGATTCGGCCGAGACGGAGTTGGGCCGCGCCCGGCCGGCGCTGCGCGAAATCGCGTCTCCGGATTCGATGGAAGATTTCTTCGAAAAAGAATGGGTGCGAAGCCTCTTCTCGATGGCCATCGACGCTCTGCGGGCGGAATGCGATCGCCGAGGCAAGCAGCTTCATTTCCGGCTTTTCGAGATTTACGATCTCGACGACAGCGGCACCAGCCGCCCAAGCTACGACGATCTCGCGCGTGAATTCGGCATCGCTGTAACGGATGTCACGAATCACCTGGCATTTGCGCGCCGTGAGTTCCGCCGGATTGCGCTCGAGAAATTGCGCGAGATGTGCGCGAGCGAAGACGAATTTCGCCGCGAAGCTCGTGCGATACTCGGAGTAGACCCGGCATGAGTTGGCTCTCCGATGAAGCCGTCGCGCGCCTTCGCGATGCGGCGAACGAGCCTGATTTGTCGGGTACGCCGTACCGTTTTGCAGGCGCGCTCGGCCGCGGCGGAATGGGCGCGGTCTTCCTCGTGGAAGATTCGCGGCTCGGCCGGCGCGTGGCGATGAAAGTTCTCGATCTTCCCGATCGCTCGGGCGATCTCGAAGCGCGGCTTCTTCGCGAAGCGCGCGTGCTCGCGCAGATCGAGCATCCCGGAATCGTCCCGGTTCACGACGTGGGCTCGCTCGCCGACGCGCGCGTTTTCTACACGATGAAATATGTTGAAGGGCGCCGTCTCGATGAATGGGCCGGTTCCGCGGCTTCGCTGGCGGAGCGTCTTCGCCTCTTCGAAAAAATATGCGAGCCTGTCGCCTTCGCGCATTCACGAGGAGTTCTGCATCGCGATTTGAAGCCGCCGAACGTAATGGTCGGTCCCTTCGGAGAAGTGTTGGTGATGGATTGGGGCGTCGCCAAGATTTTCGGCGGCGCCATCGGTGCTCAAGCAGCGTCTGCCCAACCCGCGAACGCTGCAGCGGCGCCACCGGCGTCCGACTCGAAATCTGGCGCCGGAGACACAGCTCACGGCTCAGTTCTCGGCACTCCAGGATTCATGGCCCCCGAACAAGCGCGCGGCGAAGTCGCCCAGCTCGATTCGCGCGCTGACATCTATTCTCTCGGCGCGATCTTGAAGTTCCTCGCAGCACCCGCGGCCGGTGAGAAAACACCTCGGCGCCTCGCGGCCATCATCACCAAGGCCATGGCGCAAGACCCGCAATCCCGGTATGCTTCCGCGCAAGAGCTGGCCTCCGACATAGCCGGCTATCTCGACGGCCTTCCGATCATCGCGTATCCCGAGGGATTCTTCGGCCGCGCCGGCCGCCTGATCGCGCGCAATCGCGCAGCAGTAGTACTGGTGCTGGCCTATCTCGTAATGCGCATCGTCCTGATTTTGTGGCGCCCGCGCTAAAGGATTCGCGCGGCGCGTTGAATAGTAGAGTGAAGCCACATCGGCCTCGCGCAGAATCGGGCGGACCGGGCCTCGGAGGACGCTCATGAACAAGATCGTGTTCGGTCTAATTCTCGGTGGCGTTTTAGGAATCTTCGACGGCCTCACCGCGTACTTCACTCCCGAGGTCCGTGCGGCGCTCGTCGGAATTGTGATCGGCTCGACGGTAAAAGGCATCATCGCCGGCGTGCTGATCGGCTGGTTCGCGCGCAAAGTGAATTCGCTCGCGCTCGGAATTGCTTTCGGTCTCGGCGTAGGACTGCTACTGGCCTTCGGAGTCGCCTCGATGCAACCCGGCTTGAACCATTTCTATTTTCAGATCATGCTCCCAGGCGGCATCGTGGGCCTAATCGTCGGCTATGCCACGCAGAAATATCAGTCGGCGTCCGCACCAGCGCATGCCTGAGCAAGTTCCGCGCCGCCAAAACCATTTCGGATCTAAATCGTCGAACAGAGACCAAAGGAGAAGAGCCATGCCCCGAGTCATTCATTTTGAGATCAACGTGGACAATCCGGAGCGCGCCACAAAGTTCTACGCCGACACCTTCGGTTGGCAATTCCAGAAATGGGGCGGCCCGACCGAATACTGGCTGGTCACCACCGGCCCGGACGCGCAGCCGGGAATCAATGGCGGCATGATGAAGCGCCCGCATCCCGGCTCAAGTACGGTGAACACGATCGGCGTCGCCAGCGTAGACGACGCAATCGCCACCGTCACGAAGAACGGCGGCAAAGTCGTGATGCCGAAGACGGCCATCCCGACGATCGGCTGGTTCGCTTATTGCACCGACACGGAAGGCAACACCTTCGGCGTGATGCAATCCGATCCCAGCGCCCGCTGAAGCGCGCAGAAATCTCAGCGCACTCATCGTCTCTGCGCCGGCCTTTGCCTTTGCGCCTTGACCCTCGCTCGCCGCGGCAGCTATCATGTTTGCATCACTCCGCGGTCGTTTTTCTCCGGCGGGCCTGTAGCTCAGGTGGCTAGAGCGCGCCCCTGATAAGGGCGAGGTCGGTTGTTCAAGTCAACCCAGGCCCACCAGCCTTCGCCTGCTGCGCAGGCTTCGGCTCGGCAGGCCAGTCGAGACGCGAAGGCTGTCGCGCCGTAGCGAAAGCGAAGGCGGATCTCCCATGAAGTACGTCTACATCCTTCAGAGTCTGCCGGACGCCGAACGCTTCTATACTGGCATCACTGATGATTTGAAGGCCAGGCTCTCGAAGCACAAGTCAGGCGACGTCACGCACACAGCGAAGTATCGGCCCTGGCGCGTTAAGACTTATGTAGCGTTTACTGACGAGTCCCGCGCGTTCGCGTTCGAGAAGTATTTGAAGTCTGGATCTGGCCGCGCGTTCGCTAAAGCAAGACTGTAGGATTGACTCGCGCGAACCGGAGAGGTCGTAGATGCGAAATATTGTGGTCATCGTGGCGGGAATTCTCATGGTGCTTGCGAGCCTCGCGCACGGACTGCTTGGTTGGCCGGCTGTGCGGGCCGAACTCGTGAATGAGCACGCGAACCCGGAGCTGATCAGCGGATTGGCCGCGGGATGGTTGTGGGGCAGCGCGTGCATGCTAACCTCCGGCGCGATTGTGACCATTTCGGGCGTTCAAATGCGCCGAGGCAGTAATTCAGGGATGCTCGCAGTACGTGCCATCGCGGTCTGCTTTCTGGTATTCGGGGTGCTCGCGTTTGTCCTCGAGGGCTTCGACCCGCATTTCCTGATTTTCGTCGTGCTCGGTCTTCTCGCCGCCGCTTCGTTTTTGGGCCCGAGCCGGACGAGGGTGAGTTCGTAGCGCCGCCTGGTGGAAATCCCGTATCGAAGAGGATGGCCTGTATCTAGTCGTCTAAGTTTCCGTAAACGTCTTTAATCTCGATCCCACTCTGCTCGAAGCGATCATTTGCTTCCAGCGCTAAATGGGTCCGTCAGCTTTCTGGGTTCTCGATACTATCGTGCCGCTCGTTGAGAATGTCGCTACGGATTTTTTCGATCAGTTCCGACGTCACAGGTTCGCCGCTGCGGAACACCCACACACCTCGCTTCTTCCGCATGCGATCTTGGCGACCCAGCGGGCGGAGCTTGAGTTCTCCGCCGAGAATCGTAATTTCGAGAACATCCCCCGAAGCGATTCGCAATGCGTCACGGATTTTTTTGGGAATGACGATTCGGTCGGCCTTGTCGATGGTGATTTTTGGTTTCGTCTTAGAATTCATCATGCCATTTCGCGTATGGCCAATGATAATCGGTTTAATCCTAGAAAGGGGGACGAGCTCGAACTTTACGCGTTTGATGCGGGCTTGGCGGAACGGGCTTTTTGGCTCAGTTCCCAGAAATCATTTTGATCGATGAATTCCACGCCGATTTGCCGCCGGCCATCGCCGTCGTAACGGCAATAAACTACACGGGCGCGCGCCCGATCCCCGGGGCCTTTGCGGCAGAGCACCAGGGTGCTGCCGGGCTCAACCAGATGCCGGCAAACCATTCCCGCTCCGTGCTCGCTCACGGTCGAAGTCCAGGTCTCTTCTTCCCAACTCTTGCCGGGATCTTCCCGTCGCAACCAGATCGGCAGCGCGGCCGGCACACGCGGGCTTCGCCGCAGACTCTGGCTCAGATGCGACGCTCGCAGCACAAGATCGAGAAGCCGCGTCCGCGTGCGCTTGTCAACGCTCCGGTCATCCTGCGCGAGCCTTTGAGCCTGCGAGGTGCAATCGGCGATGAATTCTTTCCAGGATTGCAGTTCTTCTCCGCCAATGGGATGTTGCTTCAGCCGCGCGGCACGGGCGTCGAGTTCGCGCACTGTGGCCGTCAGAAAATGCTCGATGCACACGTCATGAGCGTCGAATCGCGCGGCTCCCGCGCCTTCGCAAGCCTCAACGCTGCAGCGCGTGGTTTGCGCCGGGGCCTCCACTTCGCGAGCTATAGTTTGTTCTTCCATGGCCTCAGGGATCGCGCCTCCGATCGCCCGGTGAATCCCAAATCCTTACGAAGCTTTTCCCATTCCTCGCGCCAATTCCGAAATCGCGTTGCCGACGCTCTCGAGCCGCTTGCGGCTGTCCTGCACCAGCTTTTCCGCGAACTGCTGCGAAGTCTCCGCCGCGCGAATTCTCAATTCGTCGAGGGCCCACTCCGAGACAGGAGCCAGCGCATCCTGAAGCTTTGCGCGCGCCTCGGTCTCATGTTTTTGTGACGCCTCGCCGAGATTTTCGAGCGCCGAATTTACGGCCGCGATTCCCGCGCGCTCGAGTTCCTGCCGCGCCGCGTCAATCCGCTGCTGCACGATGGTCTCGAACTCCACTTCGAATCGCTTGCGCGATTCCTCCATATGCGCGGTGGAAATCTGCAGAGATTGCTCGACAATCTTTTTGGCTTCTTCCTTGCCTTTGTTCAATTCGCTCGCGGCTCGCTGTGCCTGGTCGAGGAAGGGCACCAACTGTTCCTTCAATCGCGCGACGATCCGGTCCATTCCTTCGCGCAGAGTGGACTCGGTCGCGCTGTGCAAGCGCTCGATGGCGCTCGATGATGTGGTTTCAACGACTTGGTCCAAGTCCCGGCGTCGTGCTTCTATCCGTTCGGTCGCTTTCTGAACGTCGGCCTCAATGCGCTTCATCCACTGCGCATGCAGTGCCCGTGCGCTCTCCACGCTCGCATGCTTCATCTGCTCGACGGACTGCTTGATCCACACTTCGCTTTCGATGGCAGCAGCAGCGGCGATTGCGCGCCGCGCTTCGTCCTGCAGCATCGTGCGCGCTTCGGCCAGCGTGGGCGCCGCCTTTTCTTGGATCGCAGCGGCGGCCGCTTCCGAAAGCGTCCTCTCCATTTGCTGCTGGAAATCCGCCATCAACTGGCTGATCGGGCGCGTGGACGTCGGAAACGACATCGCCGCTTGAACTTCGCGCTGCGACTCGCGCTGCGTTGACGCATGGCTTCGCAGTTCCTCCGCCGCAGTTGACGCCGCAACCTCCGGCCGGGGCACCGCGAACGGCTTCGACTTGCTCGACTCCAACTCCGCGGCCTTTTTTGCATCGAACGGGAACCAATCGCTCGGCGCCTTCTTGATGCCCCAAACATTTCCCGGCACGTCGAATTCAATCGCCGTCTGGAACAGCGCCCCGGGATACGGCGGCCGCTTCGACCATTTCACTCGCCCGCGCGTAGTCGTCGTGGACGCGCCGGGCTTGCCATCATTCAATTCCAGAATGACGACGGAATTGTCCACCACCTCATATTTCGATTCGTATTTGCATCCATGGCAACTGACGCTGGAAGTCGAGACGCCCTCGCAATAAGGGCCGCGCTCGACATCCACGCCTCTAACGGTGACGGGAATGATTTCTTCAAGCCGGGTGCTGCGTCGTGCTGGACGCGCTGGAGTGCTTGCTACTGAGCTTTGGCCCACGGGTTCCCTCGGATATTGGTGGTCCCCACAGCTTACCGCCAGCCGTTTTCAACGCGAGCCGGTGAATTCCCGGGGTTTTGTCAAAAAGTTACTACGTGCCGGTCTGAACCTTTCCCGCCGTTACCCCTGTTCAAAAGCTGTTCATTCTCTGGATAACAGCCCCGAATTTCGCGTTGACGCAGTTCATTCCGGCACTCACGATAGCTTCGGTCCCTGTAGATATGTTGCTTCGAGCGGCCGCTTTGCGGCTACGGGGAACACTCTGCGTCATTCGGCCTTGCAGCGCGTGCAGTAAATCCGGGGGTGGAGGTTTTCGATGGTCAGGAAATTCTCGGTCGCCTTGCTTGGGATAGCAAGCATCGCGGTGTTCTCGGTGCTTGGGATCAGAACCACAGCGAAGGCCTGGGCTGCGCAATGGCAATCGCGCAGTCTGATCACGGAGCGCATCGATGATTCCAAGCGCGTCACGCTCCGCGGCAACACGCGCCCCGAGGCGATCGCGCGCAACGACCGCGGCCGAGTCTTGCCGGGCTTCAAGGTCGAGCACATGCTCTTGCAGCTCAAGCGCCCGGCCGAAGCCGAGCAATCACTCGATGAATACATCGAAGGCCTAACCGACAAGACCTCGCCCAACTACCACAAATGGCTGACCGCCACGCAGCTCGGAGATCAATACGGCGTCTCCGATGCCGACATCGAGTACATCACCCATTGGCTCGAATCGCACGGCATCACGGTGAATTACGTTTACCCAAACCACATGGTCATCGACATCTCGGGCACTGCAGCCCAACTCCGCGAAGCCCTGCGTGTCGAAATTCATTTCCTGGATGTGAATGGCGAAACGCACTTTGCCAACGTGAATGATCCGCAGATTCCCGCAGCGCTCGCTCCGGCCATCACCGGAATCGTATCCCTTCACGATTTCAAGCCGCACACGATGTTCAAGCCCAGAACTCAATTCACATTCGCAAACGCGAATTGTGGCGGCACCTGCTACGCGGTTACCCCGCAGGATTTGGCGGTCATCTACAATTTGAATCCGCTTTTTAGCCAGGGTCTCTCGGGACAGGGCCAGACGATCGTAGTCATCGAAGATACGAACGTCTTCGCGACCGCCGACTGGACCACGTTCCGCTCCACTTTCGGCCTCTCGGGATACTCGTCCGGAAGTTTCTCGCAAGTCCATCCGAACTCCGGGGACAACTGCACCAATCCGGGCGTCAACGGGGACGACGGGGAAGCCATTCTCGACGCGGAATATGCCAGCGCTGCCGCGCCCAATGCCGCTATCGAGTTGGCCTCTTGCTCGAACACGGCGACTTTTGGCGGTCTGATCGCCTTGCAAAATCTTCTGAACGCCGGAAGCCCGCCCTCGATTGTCAGCATCAGTTATGGCTTCTGCGAAGCAGAGAACGGCGCCGCCGCGAACGCCGCCTATAATTCGGCCTATCAACAGGCCGCGACGGCAGGCGTTTCAGTCTTCGTTTCGGCGGGCGACGAAAGCGCCGCCAGTTGCGATGCAAACGCCGCATCGGCGACGCACGGCATCGGCGTCAGCGGCTTTGCTTCCACGCCCTTCAATGTCTCGGTTGGCGGCACCGATTTCATCGACACGTTCAACAATCAAAACTCCACCTACTGGAGCGCCACAAACAGCTCCACCTTCGAATCCGCCGTCGGCTACATCCCGGAAATTCCTTGGAACGATTCCTGCGCCAGCGCCCTCATCGCCACTTTCGTCACGGGCTCGGGCACGACCACCGGCGCCGGCGGATTCTGCAACAACGCCGGAGCAGGAGGCACCGGCCTGCGCACCACGGCCTCGGGCAGCGGCGGCACCAGCGGCTGCGCGACGGGCGCCGACGTTACCGCCGGCGTCATCGGTGGCACCTGCGCCGGATACGCCAAGCCCGTATGGCAATCAGGCCTCTTCGGCAATCCCAATGACGGCGTACGCGATCTCCCCGATGTCTCTCTATTTTCGGCCAACGGCATCTGGGGCCACTTCTTCGTCTTCTGCTATTCCGACACGGGGCAAGGCGGCGTCGCGTGCACCGGTTCGCCCAGTGGTTGGAGCGCCGCGGGCGGCACTTCGTTCGCCTCGCCGATTATGGCGGCAATCCAATCGCTCGTGAATCAACGTATCGGCAGCACCACCGGCAATCCCAATCCCACGTACTACGCGATTGCCAAAACCGAATTCGGCGCCAGCGGCAACGCGCTGTGCAACTCGAGCGCGCAGCAACTCTCCCGACGCGGCACGGCTTCGACTTGCATTTTCTACGACGTCACGCAGGGCGATATTGACGTGAACTGCACGCCGCTCGCCGGCACTCTCCACAATTGCAATCGTCCGTCCGGAACCGACGGAGCTCTCTCCACTGGAACGATAACGACGCTCTCTCTCATCGCGGGCGGCGCAGGCTATACCGGCGTGCCCGTTTGCACCATCGCCGCTCCGAATAACTCGGCCACCGCCTACAACGGCGGCACAGCCGCAACGCAAGCGACGTGCACCGCCACCATCAATGCCGGCACGCACGTCGTGAACTCCGTAACTCTCAACAACGCCGGCAACGGCTACGTCACGAATTCCGTTTGCACTCTCAGCGGAGGCGGCGGAGCCGGCGCCAAGTGCGTCGCATCCGCTGTGGGCAACACAACGTACCAGGCCGCTTTTCCAGCCAC
Organism: uncultured Acidobacteriota bacterium; assembly: GCA_963812645.1. Taxonomy (GTDB): domain Bacteria; phylum Acidobacteriota; class Terriglobia; order Acidiferrales; family UBA7541; genus Palsa-147. Next base: position 73,438 of record CAWEVU010000001.1, on the reverse strand, counting down.
GTCGGGCTGGGACTTTGCCACGGGCATCGGCACGGTAAACGCCTACGACCTGGTCTTCGCTTCGAACTGGTGAGGCAAAACCGGTGTGCCTTTTCTTGTAGGGGATGGCCAGGTTAGCCCTCCCGCGAGCGGCGTTTTCCAGCCGCTCCTCACGCGTCCGCGCGCAATGCGATTGTTCGCCGGAGTTTCGGCGCGGGCGGAATTGCGCAGTCGTCAAGCGAAGTTGACGGCGCAAAACTAAGTACTCGATCGAATTTTGCTTGGGGGCTAGGCGATGAAGAATGTAGGGAATTCACTCATGCGGTTTCTTCCACGACTCACGATTATCGTGCTCGCACTCTGCTGCACGCAACTCACCTCCGGCCAGCAATCGTCCGCCGTCAGAATGGGCGCGCCCGATGACTGGACCCATCACCGCCTGATCTTCTCGAATCCCGGCACCGCCGAAGCCGCCATGCAGCGCGGCGACTATTTCCATTGGCTCAAAGTGGTCAACGATCCGCGATTCATCCTCCAGCAAGCAAAGCGCAGCGCCGCCGCTCGCTCCGCCATGAATCTCGAGAAGCTGCTCCCCACGCCGGCAGCCACTATCGTCACGCCAGACCCCGAAGTGCTCGAGAATGTCGTACCGGTCTCCGAAGAAAATCTTCCTCGCGGTCTCTCCAAGTCTCCCGTGAACGCGGCGCGTCCCGGACTCATCGGTTTCGGAGGCGGATCTCCGCGCCCCAGCCCGCGGCCGCCCAAGGGAGGCCGCGCGATGCGCACCGACTGGAGCATGAACATGGGCAACAACGCCACCTCCGGTCTCGGCGTATTCCCTGCAAAGTATTCCTTCGATGTCAACTCGGCGAATTGCAGCAGCGCCCCTTCACCCGATTTCGTCATTTACAACACCAGCGTCGCGGGCTCTGCATCCCGAGCCAGCATCGTGGCCTACGACAATCTGTACTCCGGCTGCACCGGAACCGTCCCCTCCATCTATTGGGGCTACAACACAGGCGGCACGATCTTCACGTCAGTAGTCTTATCCTTCGACGGCTCACAAGTAGCCTTTGCTCAATCCAGCTCCGCAGGCGCTGCCAGCCTCGTTTTGATGAAATGGAAAGCGAACAATGGCACCGCCGCCTTGCCTATAGCTCCCATGGCGCAAACCGCCGCGACCTATCGGGCCTGCCCTGTGCCCTGCTCTCTCACCATCCCCTTCAACGGCGGCGCCAACGACTCCGGCTCCTCCGTCTTTGCCGACTACGGCTCGGACTCCATCTATGTCGGCGACGACTCCGGCAAGCTCCACAAATTCACCGGCGTCTTCTTCGGCACTCCGGCCGAAGTCACAACAGGCGGCTGGCCCGTCGCCGTCAGCACTTCGCCGCTCGCCGAGCCTGTCTTCGACTCGACCTCCGGCAAAATCTTCGTCGGCGATTTCCTCGCCAACGGCCGCTCGAATTGTGCTTCCGCCACGACTCCCTGCGGCTTCCTCTATTCCGTAAACGCTTCATCCGCCGCCGTCGTCAAATCAGCCCGTCTCGATTTCACTTTCGGCATCAACGACGCTCCGCTCGTGGATTCCAACGCGCAGATGATCTACACTTTCGCTGGCGCCGATAGCCACTCCTCCTCCAGCTCAAATCCCTGCGGCGCGCCTCATTTCTCTTCCTGCGCTGGAGTCTTCCAGCTACCCACCAGCTTTACTGCAGGCAACAGCGGCACCGAAACCACGGTCGGCCCCGGCTTCGAATTCCTGATGTCCGGCATGGTCGACAACACCTATTTCAATTCCGCCAATCCCGCGAGTCCCTCCGGACATCTCTACGTCGTCGGCAACACCGGCGCGGGCAACAACACCCTCTATCAAGTTTCCATCACCAACAACGTCATGAGCGCCTCCGCGACCACTGGACCCGCCGTCAGCTCCAATTTCACCAATGGCTTTTTCGCCGCGGGCCTTCAAGTGACCGAAAGCTTCACCGGCACAAACGATTTCATCTTCGTCAGCGTTCTATCCTTTGGCGGACCAGCCGGCTGCGGCGCCGCCAGCCTCGCCAACGGCTGCGTCATGGGCTTCAACGTGACCAGCGGCACAATCAATGGCAGCACCGCCACCACCGGCGCCACCGCCGAAGCCGGCGGCACCAGCGGCATCGTCATAGATAACGTCGCGTCAGTTCCCGCCGGCGCCTCCAACATCTATTATTCCCCGCTCTCGAACCAAACTTGCCCCACTTCCGGCGGCACCGGCGGCTGCGCCATCCAAATTTCCCAAGCCACGCCGTAATCGAGGATCTGCCTCTCGGCATTTTTTGCGCTCCATTAACGCCCGCGCCTTTCCAGCCGATATTTCCGGACATGAGTGGAACTGCGCTCGAACTGGCTCGCCCGGATGTCTGGCGCACCGTTCTCGAACAACTCCCCACGGGTGTCTATCTCCTCGACAGCGACCAAAAAATCGTCTTCTGGAACGCCGGGGCCGAGCGCATCACCGGCCTTCTCCGCCAGGACGTCGTCGGACGCTGCACCCGCGACCAGTTAGTCTCCCGCGGCGGAAACGGCACAGCCACCGAACGGCCCGAAGATTCCCCCGTCCTCTCGGCTCTGCGCGACGGCCGCTGCAGCGAAAGTGAAGTTTTTCTCCATCACAAAGATGGCTATCGTGTTCCGGTTTCGCTGCGCACTTTCGCCGTTCGTGACGCCAACGGCCGCGTCATTGGCGCCGCGGAATCCTTCGAAGAAAGCATCGCCTCATCGGAATGGGACCGCCGGCAGAGCAAGCTCGAATCTTACGGTTGCCTGCATGTCGCGACCGGCGTTCTCTCCCGCGAATTCACCGAATCCCACGTGCGCGAGAGCCTCACCACTTTCTACACCCATCCCGTTCCCTTCGCCGTCTTCTGCATCCAAGCCGATAATTTGGAGCAGGTCCGCGGCAAATACGGCCCCCGCGCCGCTCACGATATTCTGCGCGTTGTCGGCCAGACCCTCGAGCACAGTCTGCGGCCGAATGATTTTGTCGGGTATTGGGAGGAAGACGAATTTCTCGCTCTGGTGGCGGAATGTAGCCGCCCGGAGATAGAAAAGGTCGCCGAGCGGCTGAAGCGGATGGTCTCCTACTCGGAGATCAAATGGTGGGGCGATGCCATCCGCATCAGCGTGTCCCTCGGTGGAACAACGGTGTGCCCCGGTGACACGCTCGAACTGCTGCTGCAGCGCGCTCACCAGGCCATGAGCACCAGCATAAACGCCGGCGGAGATCGTCTGACCATACTCGAAGTCTAGGAAACCCCCGAAGTCGAGGGAGCGTCGCTTCTCATGTTCGTGATCATCGGCATCGTCGTCGTCTTTGGCGCCATCGTGGCCGGCTATCTGATGGAGCATGGCAACATTACCGTTTTGCTACAGCCCGCCGAACTTCTCATCATCGGCGGCGCCGCAGCGGGAACCCTGCTGATTGCCAATCCTCTGCACATCCTGAAAAAAATTACTGCAGGCATCACCGGCGTTTTCGGCGCAACGCGCTTCAATAAGCAGAAATATCTCGACACGCTCAAGATGATGTACGAGCTATTCGGCCGCGCCCGCCGCGATGGATTGATGGCCCTCGAATCCGATAGCGACGAACCGGACAAGAGCGCCATTTTTTCCAAGTATCCCGCGTTTCTCAAAGACCACCACGCCCGTGATTTCGTCTGCGATACGCTGCGCATGTTAGCCAGCGGCGGTGTCGAGCCCTTCGACGCCGACCAAATGATGGAAGCCGATATGGACGCTCATCATCACGATTTGAGCCAGCCCATCTCCGCCCTCGCCACCACCGCCGATGCGCTTCCCGGCCTGGGCATCGTCGCCGCCGTTCTCGGTGTCGTCATCACCATGGGCGCGCTCGGCGGCCCGCCCGAGGAGATCGGTAAAAAAGTCGCCGCCGCTCTCGTCGGCACTTTTCTCGGCATTCTCCTCTGCTACGGCTTCGTGGGTCCCCTCGCCTCCAACATGTTGAAGTCCTCCGAAGACGAGAATGCCTACTATCACCTCCTGCGCGTCGCCATCATCTCCTTTATGAAAGGCGCCGCTCCTTCCATCGCCGTCGAGATTGGAAGGAGGTCCATACCGGGCCACGTTCGTCCATCGTTCGACGAAGCCGAGCGCTACTGCAAAGGCAGGACCGCGGCGCCCCAGGCCGTCGTCGCAGAAGAGCCCGCTCCTGAGGAAGTCTCAACGCCGTAGCACTTCGAGGCATGACCCATGCCGCCACCGCGACCCATCATCATCATTAAGAAAAAAGTCAGCCACGGCGGCCATCACGGCGGCGCCTGGAAAGTCGCCTACGCCGATTTTGTCACCGCCATGATGGCTCTCTTCATCGTGCTCTGGCTCCTGAACCAGAGCCCGAAAATTCAAGCAGCCGTCGGCGGCTATTTCCGCGATCCCAACGGCACCGCCAGCAAGCCCGCATCCGACAAGCCCGGCGTTTCCGATCGCTTTGTCCTCGCTCCCGAGGCCATGGAGAGATTGAAGCAAGGCCTCGAGAAATCGCTCAAAAGCATGCCCAATTTCGACAAGCTGAAAGATCACATTGAGATGACCGTGACGTCCGAAGGTCTGCGCATCGATCTCCTCGAATCTTCGAACGGCACGTTTTTCGATAGCGGCAGTCCGAAATTAAACGCCGATGGACAAGACATGCTCATCAAACTCGCGCAGGAACTCGGTAATCTCCCCAACGCGATTTGCATCGAGGGTCACACCGACGCCAAGCCCTACGGCGGCGGCAGTGCGTATACAAACTGGGAGCTCTCCGCTGATCGCGCGAATTCCGCCCGCCGCGTGATGCAGGCCAACGGCCTGCGCGCCGATCAGATCTCGCAAGTCCGCGGATTCGCCGATCAAATGCTCCGCCGCCCGCAAGCTCCCCTGGACCCCGCCAACCGCCGCATCTCCGTAATTGTGCAGTACGTAACGCCAGCGAAACCCGACACTCCCAGCATCATGGCGCCAACCGCGAATCCTCCACCAACGGTCGCAAAACCCAAATTGCCTTAAGTCCGTTCTTTACCTTCGCTTCGCCTTGCGCTCCGTTTTCGTTCTTGCGCGCTTTCGCTTTTTGTTTTTCCGTAACTTCGCATTTGGTTTTTTTTGGAAATTCTCCGCTCGTACTACCTCGTACTCCCCCGCACGGACAACGCAAACACACTGGCCTCAATTTACACTTCAGTACAGTAGTTTACAAAATGTCATAGGCATAGCGTAACGAGCCAACGGAAAGTCGCGTCACGCAGAAATCGGGAACGACGCGCTCACTTGGGCTCGCCTCTCTCGCCGCGTGTTCACGGCTCTTCGATCTTTAGGCCTGCCCACCGCAGGCCACGCCATGCAGGCTTTCCGGCAGCGGCACAATTTGATTTTTGTCCAGCATCCGGTCCGGGAAGACTCGGGGAGACAGCGATGAAGCAGAGAATCGAGTTCGTCGTTTTAAAGAAGTTGCCTCTTCTGTTTTTCGTGCTAGCGGTCAGCGTTGCCACTGCGGGAGCTTTGAATCAACAATCAGATTCTGACCCCATTGATCCGGGTCCACGCGGCGGCTCCATCGGCGCAGGCAATTCCATTCAAGGCTTGACTACGCAGCAGTCGACATTTTTCACCAACGGCCAGGGGCAGTTCACCGAACTTGAGGACGTTGTGCTCAATGGACCTGGAGATGGCGGACTGGGACCCACGTTCAACAGCAATTCCTGCGGCTCGTGCCATTCCCAACCTGCAATCGGTGGCACTTCCCCGAGCGTCAACGCCTATCCCAACGTCGGGCAGAATCCCCAGTTCACCGTGGGCCAGTACATGGGCGGTCAGAACTCCATCCCCTTCTTTGTCACGGCCGACGGTCCTGTCCGTGAAGCGCGCTTTAAATCCGACAGCGGCGTGCATGATCTATTCACGATTGCCGGCCGCACTGACGCGCCTTCGTGTCCGACCGGCGCTATGACGCAGCCCGATTTCTCCGCCGAGGCTGCGAACAACAATCTCAGCTTCCGCATTCCCACTCCGCTCTTCGGCGCGGGGATGATCGAGAATATCGACGAGAACACCATCCTCGCCAACCTCGCCGCTTCGGCAAGCCAGCAGTTGGGAATCGAAGGCGTTCCCAATCGCAGCGGCAACGATGGCTCCATCACTAGATTCGGCTGGAAGGCTCAAAACAAGTCTCTGCTCCTCTTCGCCGGCGAGGCCTATAACGTCGAGATGGGCGTCACCAATGAGCTCTTTCAGAACGAGCGCGGCTATCCGCCTCATCCCACTCCCCCCGGTTGCCTCATCAATCCCACGCCCGAAGACCGCACGGTATTCGAGTCCACGGACCCGACAGCAACGCCCTCGGACGTGAATTCATTCGCAAACTTCATGCGCTTCTTGGATCAGCCGATTCCCGCATGCACCGGAACCGGATGCTCGCCTCAAATTCAGAAGGGCACCGCGATCTTCAGCGCCATTGGCTGCGCCAATTGCCACACGCCTTCAATGACCACGGCAACATCGGAGATGGCCACAAGCCTCTCGCAGGTGCAGGCCAATCTCTTCTCCGATTTAGCGCTTCACCACATGGGTAGAAAACTCGCGGACGGCATAACTCAGGGAAATGCCGGTCCGGATCAATTCCGCACCGCTCCGTTATGGGGAGTGGGACAGCGAGTTTTCTTCCTGCACGATGGACGCACCTCGGACCTCGTTCAAGCCATCCGGGAACATAAGAGCCAGAGCAGCGAGGCCAACCAGGTCATCATCAACTTTGAAAACTTGTCGCACCAGAACAAACAGAACCTGATCCTCTTCCTCCGCTCGCTCTAAGTTCCGCAAAGCAGGGGAGGGTCTTTAGACCCTCCCGCTTTTCGGTGCGCGACAGGAAGCAGTAATTGACGTAGAGGCAACAATCGGCCGGGCGGTCATGAGCACTGATGTCGCACACTAGCCGCGCGATCTCACGACGGCCCGGCCGGCTAGGCAAAAAACTTCTCTCCTCAGGACGTCAAGGCTCCAGCGCGAGGGTGTTCGGCGCTTGCCGCACTCCTCGACTGGAGCCTTGGCGTTTCTGCCGGGCCGCATTCTCCGCAACGCGTTCCACTGACCTGATCGCTGCGTACTCTTCGCACCGAGTACTCCTCCGCGAGGGTAACGCCGAGTCCCTGACCCTAATTCGCACTACGGGACAGTAGTATCCAAAATCCCATAGGACTAGCGTAGCGAGCCAATGGAGGTCGCGTCCCGCAGAATTTGGGAACGACGCGCTCGCTAGGGCCCGCCACTCCCGCCGCGTGCTCGCGGCTCTTCTAAGTCTCCGAACCCAGGTCGGCTAGGAAGGTGTCAATATATGAAGCGAATTATCGCAACTTCGGTGTTGTTTGTGCTCGCCATCGCCCTTGGCGTGTACGCCCAATCTACTGTCTCGGATCCCGGGCCCCGCGGCGCGCCCATCAGCGCGGGCGGGTTTCTCGCGGTTGTAAACCCAGCCGTGCTGGCGGCCGCGCAGGACGGCCGCAGCCGTTTTCAGGAGAATGAGACCTTTCCCGGGGGTCTCGGGCCGCTTTACAATTCCGGTCCAAACGGTGCCTGTAGCGAATGTCACGCGCAGCCTGATGTGGGCGGAAGTTCGCCCTCAGCGACCGCGTTTCCGAACATCGGCCAGAACCCACAAGCCACAGTTGATTTCAACGCCGGCGGAGCCTCGAACACAGTTCCTTCATTCATCAATGCCAACGGGCCAGTGCGTGAGGCCCGCTTCGTCCTCAATCCGGACGGAACGCCGGACGGGGGCGTGCACGATTTATTCAGCGTGACGGGCCGAACTGATGCGCTCAGTTGCTCGGTGGCGCAGCCAAACTTCGCGCAGCAGCTCGCGGCAGGCAACGTCATTTTCCGCATTCCGACACCGGTCTATGGTGCCGGACTCATCGAGAATATCGATGACGGGACGATCCTGGCGAACCAGGCGGCCAACGCCACAGCAAAAGCCAATCTTGGTATCGGCGGCCATCCCAACAGAAACAATGGTGGTGGCGGTGGCGGCGGCAACCAGGGCACCGGCGGTACACCCAACAGAAGCGGCAATGACGGCACTATTACCCGCTTCGGCTGGAAGGCGCAGAACAAGTCGCTGCTGATGTTCGCAGGTGAGGCCTACAACGTCGAAGTCGGCGTGTCCAACGAACTGTTTCCGAACCAGCGGCCCGAACCGGGGCATTCGCTGCCCCCAGGATGCTTGACGAATCCTACTCCGGAGGACCAATCGAATCCGGGACTCAGCGGACCGGCGGTCAATAGCGACATTACAGCCTTCGCTACCTTCATGCGGATGCTCGCCCCGCCGACGCCCGCCCCGCCGACGCCATCAACGACCCGCGGCCAGGCGCTATTCTCGCAAGCCGGTTGCGCGTTGTGCCACACTCCCTCGATGACGACGGCGGCATCCAGCATCGACCCGTCGCTCTCGAATGTACAAGCCAATCTATTCTCTGACCTGCTTGTGCACAACATGGGCACCGGTCTGGCCGACGGCGTTACTCAGGGCGGCGCGAACGGGCAAGAGTTTCGCACAACCCCGCTTTGGGGTCTCGGCCAGCGAGTCTACTTCCTGCACGATGGACGGACGTCTGACCTTCTCCAAGCGATCGAAGCCCACGCTAGCCAAGGCTCCGAATCGAATGGTTCGATTCGTCAGTTCAATCGTCTGAGTCCATCGCAGCAGCAAGATTTGTTGAATTTCCTGCGTTCGCTGTGAGCGGCGATCGCACTACAGCAGGCAATCATGGGATGCGAGGGAGAGAGGCGTCGCGGGAAGCCGCATAAACGATCTCATCGGTCTCTTCGCGACGCCCTCACTCCCTAATCACGAATCTCTCTCCTCAGGGCCTAAAGGCTCCGGTTCGAGGGCGTTCGGCGCCTCATGCCTGCGCCCCTCGTCCGGAGCCTCGGCTCTTCTTCCGGCCTATATTTTCGGAAGCGGCGCTCGCCTTAAGCAAATCGCCGCGCTCGCCCGCGCGTGCCCTCCCTCGTTTTGCAACTCCCGTGAATTGTTGCGCGTCTTATAGATAGGAGGAATTCTAATTGGAGGCTCATATGCGAAACTTCATACGGTTAACAAAATTTATTCTTGGACCCTTGACCATTCTTCTCGCAGCATTTTCGCTCCCGGCGCAGCAGCAAAATCCTTCCGCGACGGTTCCGATTCGCGCCGTCGTCACGGTGATCGGTAAGAATTTCACCGATCCGCCGAAAGTCACCCGCGACGACGTTCAGGTTTACGATGGCAAAGAGCGCCTCACCGTCTCCGAGTGGACGCCCGCGCAAGGCGAGCGCGGCGCTCTCGATTTCGCCGTGGTCATTGACGAAGAGGCCAGCAGCGATGTCGATTTGCAGCTCAACGACATCCGCGACTTCATCAAAGAGATGCCGTCCTCTGCTCGCGTCGCCGTCTTTTACGCCGCCAACGGTACGGTGAAGATAGCGCAAGACTTCACCACCGACCACGAAGCCGCCGCCAAGTCCGTGCGCATGCCGATGGGCGCTGTTGGCGCCTACGCCAGCGACTATCTTTCGATCATCGACCTGATGAAGCGATGGCCCGCAAGCGGCGCGCGCCGCGAGATGCTGCTCGTCGCCGACGGCATTGACCGCTTCCGCGGCGATATTCCGGAAAGCCCGGATCTCGATGCCGCCATTGAACGTGCGCAAAAGTCGGGCTTCATCATCCACACGATCTACGCCCGCGGCGTCGGCCGCGCCGGACGTAACTTCTTCCGCGTCAGCCTGGGCCAGGGCAATCTCTCCAAGCTCGCAGACCAGACCGGCGGCGAATCCTTCTTCCAGGGCACGCAAACGCCGATCGCGTATGCCCCGTTCCTGAAGCAACTCAACTTCGTGCTCAACAATCAGTACCTCGTCACCGCGCTCGACAAGCCGGCCAAGAAAGCCAGCCTGAAGCGCATCCGCGTCCGCACCGAAGTCAGCGGCGTGGAAATCTCCGCTCCCGAAGACTGGTACATCCCGTCGGTAGCCGGCGGCGAGTAAGTCAGCGCAAATTGGTTGCGGGAAGAGGCATCCCGGATTTTCAGGGATGCCTTTTCTTTAGCCGATCGCGGCTGAGTGGCTTGCGCTCGGCTCGGGCGCGCTAAAGAGGGCCGCTTTCACGCGATTAGAAACTGCATCTGTCCTTTGTTTTCAGAGACTTACGGCGATTTCTAATAAATTCGCACGCGATTAGAAATTGATGTTGGCGATCCACGCGGCACTCCCTCAGCGGCTACACAGTTTGTGAATCTAGCCACAACATTGTCATCCTGATCGAAGCGAAGCATTTGTAATTTCTCTCGCCGGGTGCCCGATACGCTGACTTTGCGCGCGGGTTGCTTTTCCGAGACTAAAAAAAACAGCGTTTTTGTCCCGATTAGAAATTATCTCGCTCCTTTGTTTTCTTGCAGTTGCGGCCGTTTCTAATCGTTTCGTGTCCCGATTAGAACTGGCTCTCCCCGCTGTTTCATCCAATCTCCAATCCTCCAGAATTTTTCGCGCAGACCTCCAGCGAGCTCAGGAGAACCAGGCCCGCGCTTAGGAACTGCGTGCTTCCCCGGCATTGATAACATTATAGTTATCGTAAGTCAATGGTACTTTAGTTTCAAAAATGGCGGCAAAAAAATACCGAACATGGACGAGCGTAGGTCAAAGGCGGGACGAAACCCCGACGCTTCCCACACACCGGAAAGGATCACAAACGACAACCCCTCGGAAGTGGCTGTGCCAGTCGGCTGCCAACTTTACTCAGCGTAAGGAGCCGACGTCGTTCTCCAATCAGCCTGGGTTAGGCCCCGCTAGCGCCAGCTTACCTCTATCATCTTCCCAGTGTCGGTCACAAAACTCAGCTTCTGTGGAGTGACTGAAAGCTGGGGGTCAACCGAACCCGCCTTATCTGATCCTAGATTGACGATCGGGAGTTTGGCGTTGTGGGCGACGACAAAGGGCGGCAACTCAAACAGCGAAGATCGATTCGGTATCCCGATCCCGGATCCTCGTACAACGTATATATCCGACGACGTTTGCCTAAGATCTATCAGGAAGTCGCCAGAGCGATTTCGGTAGACGCGGGCCGACTCTAGAACCGAACCGTTAGATTCAACTTTTACTTTCCATATTCTCAGCCACGCCACTTGGAACAGAATGAGAATGAGCGCGATGCCGACGAGGCCAACGATTAAAGCGGCTTTCTTCATGGCGTATAGGACCGATATGTTGCCCCAGTGTGCCCCGCCTGATTCTGACCGATTGTACCTATTTTAACTGAGTCGATGAGTGGCAGACCCTTTATCCTTAGGCGTATTTTCCGATCGAAATATTGATTCGGCAGCGACGGATGGTAACACCGCGAGAGGTAACGGAGAAGTATCGGGGCTGCCGGAATCTGGGTCTGAGAGTTCCTTGAACGCGGCTGAGCACTTCCCGCGGCTAAAGCCTGTCGTAAGAGCGGGCTTTTTCGCTGGAATGAAGTCCAGCTCCCCCTGCTGAAGAGTCTGTGTGGCAACATGTGTTTTTCGTCAGGGAGCGGCCTCGGTCGCGCGCTAACGACCCACAAAATCAAAGGGAGCTTAGCTTCCGACGTTGCGGCATGTTGTTCGTAGTTCTCGTACCGACCCTTACATTGCGCAACGCAGTTGCGGAGCGGCGTGCCACAGGCGCGTGAGATTCAACGCTGTGGCCGCTAGCGCGAATTCCACCGCTACCTTCGCCAATCCGCGCCGCCGAAACCGCCGCATCCCGCGCTGCTCTTTCAGCACTCCCATCACCGGCTCGGCCAACTCTTTTCTCCGTGCATACACCGCGCGCCCTGCCGCAGAACGCAGTTTCCGCCGCATGCGCTGATGGGCCGGATCGCAGGTACGATTTGTCAATCGGCCGCCGCGATTCAACACCCGCGCCATGTTGTAGTCCGGAACGTAGGCGTCGATCTTCCGCTCCTCCATCGCGTGCAAGTTTTTCTGCGAGAAAAAACCACTGTCCGCACTCACCTGTTGCGGCCGCGCCCCGCACTCTCGTTCCACCGCGTCGACCAGCGGTACCAGCAGCTCGTTGTCCGCGGGCTCTTGACTCACCTGCTGCGCCACGATCAAATGATCCGCGCTCACCGCCGCCGTCGCCGTGTAGCCCAGCGTGAATCCTCTGCGGTCCCGCAGAAACCGGCTGTCTTCATCGGTGCGCGACAACCGCTGCACTCCCGATTTCTTCAGCCGCTCCATGCGCGCCGGGAGCTCTGCCAACTGCTGCTCCAGCTTCCCGAGTACCGTGCGTGTCATCTCGGTCCCCGCCCCCTCGTTCGGATCTTGCGCTTCGCATTGCTGCTGCCAGCGACGGATGCGCTGCCGAATCTTGGCCCGGGCCCTGCGCAGCTTCTCCATCGTGTCGGTTGAATCCGGCGCCGCGTTCGCCGCGATGCGCGTCGAGTCTATCGCTACATGCCCCAGCTTCCCCATCCCCAGCGACCGCGCCAGTTCCACCACTTGCGTGAACACATCGTTGATCGCGCGCCCGTGCCGCTTGCGAAACTCATTCAACGCCCAAAAATCCGGCTGCGCTCCTCCCGCCAAATACCGGAACGCCAAATCCTCCCGCACACGCTGCTCCAGCCGCCGCGAACTGGTCACTCCCAGCGCGTAGGCATACAACCACACCTTCAGCAACAGCGCCGGATGATATCCCGGATGCCCTTCCTCGCTATAGGCTTGCTCGAACTTCCGCAAGTCCAGCCTCTCGACCGCCCGATGCACCAAAAAACAAAGATGCTCTTCTCCTAGCACCTGCCGCACGTTCGGCGGCAACAGGTAGCCTTGCTCTGGGTTGTACTCGTAAAAATTCGGCATCGCGCAGCCTCCTGCGCCACTATAACCCCTCTGGCCAGCCTAAGTTGCCACACAGACTCTGAAGCAGGGGGCTCCCACCAAACTTCTTTGCTCACGGCGGCGCTGCTTTTATGCGGAGATGCTGCAGCGCTTTGGCGGGATGGGCGTATTTTTCAGAGTTGGAGCCGCAGCGCTTTGGCGGGAGGGTTGCATTTTTCAGACTTGCGCACAAATAGAAAAGGGCGGCGAAAGGCCGCCCTTTTTTGGGTGCGGATCAGTTTCTAGCGGCCGTTGCCGTCTCCGTCGTGACCATTTCCGTGGCCAAAGTTGAACAGGTCGAAGAGATCGCCGATGGCCGGACTATTGCGCGAGCGGGTGGCGCATCCTTTGTCCTTGTGCATGGTTTCGGATCGAAAGATTGATTCCGTCTTGACGGATGAAAGCACCGCGGGAGTTAACCGAGAAGCATAGGTGTTTCCTTGGTGTTGGGCTGGGTGCCCGCCGATAAGAACGAAGGCACCGGAAGCCGCAAAGCTTCGGAAGACGTGGGCGCCGCCCGACGGTGAGTCACTGAACGGAAACAGATGGAGCGGGGAAAACGCATTCCGGCGGTGCCGGGATGCCGTTTCTTTGCGCGATTACACTGTGCTTCCTTCAATTATGACTGCATCTTAACTTTCGCGTGCAAACAGCCGTCTGAATTCATGCGCAATTCATTTTTGAAGAACGACGGATTAACACTGCTGTCCCATCGTCTCTCCCGCTAGTTTCGGTCCCACCAAATCTGAGGAGGCAGCCTAAATGAAATTGAGTAAGAAGATTTCACGGCCATGGGAGATTTTGCGCCGCGCCGTGGCTGTGATCGCGCTTTTTCAATTTACGCTTGGCGTTCCGGCCCCGGTCTTCGCCCAGCCTGATCATGATGGCGATGGCGGAACCCGCACTCCGATCAAACACGTGATCGTAATCATCGGCGAAAACCGCACCTTCGACCATATCTTTGCCACCTACCAGCCCAAACATGGTCAATACGTGGACAACCTTCTTTCCAAAGGGATTGTCAACGCCGACGGCACACCCGGCCCGAACTATTCCAAGGCCACCCAATTCAACATCACGGACACCACCCGCACGAAATTCGAGCTGAGTCCTTCCGGCAAGACTCCGTTCGCCACTCTCCCTCCTCCCCTCGCCGGTGGCCCGATGGACGTTTGCGCCAATAACGGCATTTGCTCCTTGTCCGATGCCATGGCGTCCGAAAACGCCCTGGCGCCGGGCTACTACCAATTCCTGACCAGCGGAGGCACCGGCATCGCGAACCGCACTCCCGATACGCGCATTGCCGACGTCTTTAATCTGCCTTCCGGGCCGTTCCAGCTCACGCCTGGCGTGCCCTACGATGGCTACGCGGCCAGCCCGGTCCATCGCTTCTACCAGATGTGGCAGGAGTTGGATTGTCAGCCGTCCCGCGTCAGCATCAACAATCTCAGCGGCTGCACTGCCGGGCTGTTCCCCTGGGTCGAGGTTTCCGTCGGCGCCGGCGCCAATGGCCTCCCGCAACCCGCGACCTATAGTTTCGAGACCACCGGTGAAGGCTCGACCTCCATGGGCTTCTACAATGTCCAGCAGGGTGACGCCCCGTACTTGAAAATGCTGGCCGACAACTATTCGATGAGCGACAACTACCACCAGGCGGTCATGGGCGGAACCGGGGCCAACCACGTCATGATCGGCTTCGCCGATGCCATCTGGTTCAGCGACGGCAACGGCAATCCCGCCGTGCCCCCCGAGAATACGGTCGTGTATCAGGGCACTCCCGACGCAGGCACCGTTAATGAAATCGAGGACCCGGATCCTCAGCCCGGGACCACCAACTGGTATCTCGAGGACGGCTACGGCAGCGGTGGATTCGGTTCGCCGTTCTTCGGCGGCGGCACTTACAGCAACTGCTCGGATCCTTCTCAACCCGGGGTCGCCGAGGTGCGCCACTACCTCAAGTCCTTGCCCGGGGACATCGATCCGAACTGCGCCCCAGGTCACTACTACCTGCTCAACAACTACAATCCCGGCTACTTTGGCGACGGCTCCAACGCGTACACTGATAACAATCCTCTGAATTATGCGTTCACCATCCCGCCCACCAGCGTCCGCAACATCGGCGACGCGCTGCTCGAGAAGAACATCTCTTGGAAGTACTACGGCGATCAGTGGAACGCGTATTTGAGCGACAAATACCAGCTCAACTACGGTGCCGTGGGAAGCAGCAGCGATCAGTACTGCAACATCTGCAACCCCTTCCAATACGCGACCTCGATCATGACTAACGACGCCGTCCGCACCGCGCACCTGCAGGACACGGACGACTTCTACAATGACGTCGCCAACGGCAATCTGCCGGCCGTTTCCTTCATCAAGCCCAGTGGCTGGGTGGATGGTCACCCGGCTTCATCGAAGATCGACCTGTTCGAGGGCTTCACCAAGAAGGTCGTGGATGCGGTGCAGGCGAATCCGGATCTTTGGAAGGACACCGCCATCTTCATCACCTTCGACGAAGGCGGCGGCTACTGGGATTCCGGCTACGTGCAGGCGCTCGACTTCTTTGGCGATGGCACGCGCATCCCAATGATCGTCGTCTCGCCGTTCGCCAAGGGCGGGCGCGTCTCTCACGTCTATTCCGACCACGTCTCCATCGTCAAGTTCATCGAGTACAACTGGAAGCTCAAGCCCTTGACGCACCGCAGCCGGGATAACTACCCGAACCCGGTTACGCGGCAAGCCAATCCCTACGTCCCGCTGAACGGCCCGGCGATCGGAGACTTGACCGATTTGTTCAACTTCGGTCACTCGCACTGAGCCCGGACTACGTCACAAGCAGCCAGGCGCCCGCGCGAAGAGCAGGTAACTTCGCGCGGGCGCCTCAGTAGCACGGGCGTCTCTGCGGGCTTCCGACGGCCACGCGCGAACTCTTACGTTACCGGAGCACGGAAAGGTTGCCGACACCGTACTAGTCGTTGAGGTTCAACGTTACGTTTGCGTTCTCCACTACTTTGACCCACCTGGGATCTTGCTCGGCGCCGGCGGCGTATTCGTCGTGCCAGTTCCACCACTTATATGGTGGAGTCTGGGGGTAACCCTCCGGCGAGTCCTCCCACTCCTCCTGGCGGCCGAGCGCGGTCATGTCAAGGTAGCTCCAGGTGCTGCCCATGGCCTCGTCGCCGCGACTGTTGACGAAGTACGTGCGAAAGACTCGTTCTCCGTCGCGGAAGAACACGTTGTGGCCGTGCCACTCGTCCACGCCGAAGTCCTTGTCGAAACTGTCCGTGATGGTGTACCAGGGCATCTTCCATTCCATTCGTGCTTTCAGGCGCGCGATGTCCGCTTGCGGCGCGCGCGAGGCAAATGCTAGCGTGGTGTCGCGGGCGTTCAGATGGGACAGGTGGGAGACCTGGTCGGCGCCGAGGGAGCAGCCGCGGCAGGCATGGTCGGGCCAGCCGAAGACGCCGGGCTCGAAGAAGGCGCGGTAGAGGATCAATTGACGGCGGCCCTCGAACAAATCGAGCAGGCTTACCTTGCCCTTGGGTCCTTCGAACTCGTACTTCTTCTCCATAGCCATCCAAGGCATGCGGCGGCGTTCGGCGGCCAGTGCGTCACGTGAGCGGGTGAAGGCTTTTTCTTTCACCAGGAGCTGCTGGCGCGCGGCCTCCCATTCCTGCGGCGAGACGATCGGTGGTGTTTTCATTGCGAGATGTTCCTTCGCTTGCTCTCGGGCAGTTCCTTCGCTTGTTGCCATTTTATTTCTCCTTGTTTTTTTGGTGTAGGCCGAAATCGTTTGGGCTGAAAATTTTTCTGAATTTGGTGATGCACACGGCCAAGATTCCTCCCGTGGATCCCGCTCCAGCGACCACCACTGCTGCGCTTGCGATGAATGCTGGACACATATTTGCCTCCTGTAAAAATTCGATGCTGTCCGCGCCTCAGTGGGGCCGCGGCCCTTCCGCTCGCTGGCGCATAAGCTCGTGCAAGTGTGCCCACCCACTCTTTACGTTTCTGTATTCCTCCAGCACGAGCCCAAACGACTGGTGCCGAAATGTGATGATCGTTACGCCGCCCGATTCCTTCAGCCGGTATTGAAGATTCGTCATCACCGGATTGGACATGAACAGTGGCCCGCAAATTTCCAGCAGCGTCGGCTTTTTGATTGCTTGCACCGTTCCCCAGTAATGGCCGTTGTTGTTTCCCAGGTCGCGATACCATCTGCCGCCTGGCCATGCTTCGAGTTTCATGGGCATGGGCTTGTCGGCTTGTGTCTCGTTGTACGGTCCGAGCTGATCCAGCAGCGCGGCAAAGGTCGTCTCGATCGAGGCGCGCACTTCAATTTCTTCGGCTACATGGATCGTTGTGGCTTCCAGCGTTAGTGCAGGCGAACTCATGATTTCCTCCTGATATGAGATTCTTCGAGGCTATTGATGCGTTACATCGTTGGCTTCGGCGCGTTCCTTGATGCGCAGCAACTGGCGTTTCCAAAGGCGCTCGAACGTGCTCGTCCATTCGTGCAACGGCCGGATGGCTATTGCGTTCACCCTGTAAAGCATTTGGCGACCCTCCCTGTGGGCCTCCACCAGGCCAACACCTTTCAAAACTTTCAAGTGCTTCGAAACCGACGGCTGCTCCATCTCCATTGCGTCCACAATCTCGGTGACGGACCGCTCTTGCATCGCGAGATAGTTCAGGATGTCCCGGCGGCGCGGTTCTGCTACGGCGTTGAAGGCGTCTGAGGTTGTCGCCGCTCTTGCCATGGCCTCAATATATTCCCATATAGGAATATGTCAAGATGTTTTTTTATGAGTCGCCAACTTTTTTGGCCTTGCCTCATAATATGCCTTGACACGTATATGCTGTGTGGAGTATATAAGGAGCATGGAAACCGCCTTCGAGATCATTGCCGAGCCGAACCGCCGGGCGATTCTTAGCCTGCTGGTCTCTTCCGAACAGTCGGTGGGAGAGATTGAGCGTCAACTTCATATGCCGCAGCCGACCGTGTCGAAGCACCTGCGCGTGCTGCGCGAGGCCGGTTTCGTGGAAGCTACCGTGGACGCGCAGCGGCGTCTCTACCGGTTGAAACCTGAACCATTTCAGCAGGTGGATGACTGGCTCGCGCAGTTCCGCCGCTTCTGGTCCGCTCACGTAGATGCTCTCGAACGCCACCTCGAGCGCATGGAACCATCGGTAATGGAAAGGGCGACGGTGGAAAGGGCGACGGTGGAAAGGGCGACACCCACGAAAAGGAAGACAGGGAGAAAACTACGCGGCCCAAACCGCGAACCTAACAAAGGAGAAACGAAATGAAGATCAAATTGACCAGCGTATTCGTGGATGATCAGGACAAGGCCCTGCGCTTCTATACGGAGGTGCTGGGCTTTGCCAAGAAGACCGATTTCAGTCAGGGCCCATATCGCTGGCTGACCGTGGCCTCAGCAGAGGAGCCGGACGGCACTGAGCTGCAACTGGCGCTGAACAACAACCCCGCGGCCAAAGCGTATCAGCAGGCGATGTTTCAACAGCGCCAGCCCGCGGCCATGTTTTTCACGGACGACGTGAAGGGCGACTACGAGCGGATCAAGGCGCGCGGCGGCGAGTTCACAATGCCGCCCACCGACGTGACTGCCTCGATTATTGCGATGCTGAACGACACCTGCGGCAACCTCATTCAGCTCACGCAGCTGGCACGCTACTAAATGCGGCCGTTCCGCACATGGGCGCAGCTCCGCCGGTTCTGGTCCGCTTACGTGGATGCTCTCAAACGCCACCTCGACCGCATGGAACCATCCACAATGGAAAGGGCGAAAGTGGAAAGGGCCACACCAACGAAAAGGGAGACCAGGAGAAGATCATGACCAGTCCCGAGCCGTACACACCGGGTCCCGCCAGCGGCGCGCAGGTACGAAAGGACGGCGAAAAATGGACGCTCGTTCTCGTCAGAGAGCTGCGCCACGCGCCGGAAAAAGTCTGGCAGGCGCTTACCGATCCGGCGCAGATACGCGAGTGGGCGCCTTTTGAGGCCGATGGGAACCTGGCTACGGTCGGAGCCACGGTGACTCTCACCTGGGTGGGAACGGGCAGGCCGCAGGTAACAACGGTGACGCGAGCCGACGCTCCCGAGGTGCTCGAGTTCGGCGATATCCGGTGGGAACTCGAAGCCTTCAGTGGCGGCACGCACCTGACGCTGTGGCACAAAATCGATCGCCGCTTCATCTCGTGGGGTGCCGCGGGCTGGCACATTTCTTTCGATGTTCTGGATCGCTTTCTCAGCGGAGCTCCCATCGGACGCATGGCTGGTGGCGACGTGATGCGATTCGAGGGCTGGCAGCGGCTGAAGGCTGAGTACGCGGAGCAGTTTGGTGTGAAAAATCAATAGCAGAGGAGAACTTGGACATGAGCAATGCTACCCAACGGGCGATTTTTCGATGGATCCACATCGTCTTGGGCATTCCGATAGTCGGTTACATTTACAGTCCGTTTGACCAGATTCCAAACTACGCCCCCGTTACTCGGTTCGTCTTCGTTCCTGTAATTGTGCTATCGGGATTGTGGATGTGGAAAGGCCATGTCGTTCGGCGATTTTTTTCGAAACGATCGGTCCAACAAGATGCCGCAAATAACCCCACGCCGGCGAGCGCCTGACCGCGCACTGCCGTTGTCCGCCGCCGCGTTGCCGGTGAGAGGTTGCAGGTTAAGCGGAGCGCAGCTAGATTAGGCGCGAGAGTTGGAGCTGAAAATGAAAAAGTCCGTCGCGGTGGAATCGGCCTCTGCATTAATCGACGCGAAGATCGAGGAACTTGGGGACTGGCGCGGGAAGACGCTCGCGAAAGTACGCGAAATCATTCACCAGGCCGACCCTGACATCGTCGAAGAGTGGAAGTGGATGGGCACTCCCGTCTTTTCCCACGGCGGCATCGTCTGCACGGGAGAGACGTACAAGAACGTCGTCAAGATGACATTTGCCAAGGGCGCGGTGTTGAAGGACCCTGCCGGTCTGTTCAACTCCAGCCTCGACGGGAATGTCAGGCGCGCCATCGACATCCACGAAGGCGAAAAGATCAATGAGCCGGCTTTGAAGGATCTCATCCGGGCAGCGGTGGAGGTCAATCTCTTGTTCAAGAGCAAGCCGAAGCTTCGGCGAGCGAGCCGCAAGCGGGCCGGATAGCTTCATGACAGTCGGAGCGAGGGAAGGCGGAGGTTGATGCTGCGCTGCTGCGATTTCAGATTGAGCCGGGCGGTTAGAGAGGTTGCGGAAAAAGGTAAATTCGACGATCAGCCGACGCGTATTGACGTGTTCCGTTGGCGAAAGTAGTAGCAAGCATTGGACGCCTAGATCCTTAGCTTCGCTCAGGATGACAACGTTCTGATTTCTCTCCGCGTTGTGATTCTGCTTGGCGTTTCAGAAGATCGTCGTGGCGCGGCCGGAGTTGGCGGGATCGTGTTGCCATTTCGGCCACGGGCTTTGCATTAGCGGGGAGCCGGCGTCTTTCACGGCGCAGACCCAGAAATAGCCGCAGGCTGTGTAGATGGTGCCGTCGGGGCCGATGGCCGGGTCGCCTTCGACGCTTTTCATGTGGAACCACCACTTCTCGGTGCCGTCGCTGTTGAAGGCGTTCATGCCGTCGGTGGCGCCGATGTAGAGCGTGCCGTCGGCGGCGAGAGTTGGGCCGGTGCGGCAATCGTGAATGGTTTGCGATTGCCACTTCAGCGAGCCGTCGGGCTTGAGCGCGTAGATCACGCGCGCCGTATCGAAGTAAATTGTTCCGTCGGCGTCCACCACCGGCGAGCCGTAGATGTTCAGGTCGGCCTGAAATTGCCAGATCTTCTCGCCCGAGCGGTCCACGGCGAAAACCACGTGCTCGTCATCGCCAACATAAATCGTTCCATTTTTTCCGAGCGCGGCGGGGCCCAGATGGCCGGAAGTTAACTCGAGAATCCAGGCCTGATGGCCTTCGGGGCTGAATTCGTGGAGCCAGTGCGAGCGCGGCACGACGATCATGCCGTTGTTCTGAACCACCGCTGCGCTGCGCATCGAGCCGTCCGGCCTGTCCGTTCCGGGCAGAATGTACGATGGATCGATCATTCCCGGACGGATGGTGCTGAGCGACCATGTAGGCGCGGTCGCGTGCGGCTGCCAGGCGTAAATATCTCCTACGGTGTTGACGTAGTAGAGCGTGCCGCCATCGCCCACCGCGGGCGGGACGGAGAATCCGATCAGGCCGTAACCGGGTTTCCAATTCATCGCGCCATCGCTGGAGAATCCGAAAATAATTCCCCACGAGCTTGCGGCGTAAATGCTGCCGTCGTGCCCGAGTACCGGAAGGCGCGGCGAATTCGCGGGCGATTTCCAGCGCTGCGTTCCATCGGGATTGAGCGCGATGACGGCGGCTGCGGAGCCGGCGTAAATCGTGCCGTCTGGCCCAATCGCGAGTCCACCGATCGAGTTGTGATCGCTGAAATACTCCCAAACTTCGCTTGGACCGCCCGCTGCGGCAGGCGTGTCTTTGGCGTGCGGACGAAAGAAAACGACGAGCGCTCCGATGAGCAGCGCTGCAAGGCCGGCGATCAGCAATTTTCTCTGCAGCGTCATTTGTTGCACGTCACACGCGGGTCGAATTTACTCGGCTTTATCACGATCATTGTGAGTTCGTGTCCGGGCAGGTTCTGAAAAGATGTTCGGCAGTCACGCCCATGAAGGCGGCGCGGACTGGCTCACGGTTGGTGAATTGTTGGATATATTGATTCATTTCCGCGAGGACGTTTTGTATTTGTTGGCCTACACTACGCTCTGCGTCCTCGAACATCTTCCGCTGCCTGGCGCGCTCGAGCCGAGATTGATAGTCATTGCCGCTGGGCTCCGGGACGTTTTCCATTTGCGTTTGCAAGCCGCAGAAGTTGCGCATGGTTTGCTGGCCTTTCCAATAGAGCTCGCGCCATTGATGGTCCTCACCGACTTCGCGGCGCGCGGCGGTGAGCTGCAGCTTCCATTCGCCTTCTTGTTCGGGAGCGACTCCCACTATTTGTTTGATCTTCTGTTCGCAGTCTGCGTCGCAGACTCCCGTTGAGCCATAAATCATGACGGAGCCGGCGTCGTCATCGTTGGCGAGGCCGCCTTTGGCACGCAGTGCGGGGACGTCGTCGTCGGTGAAAACTTTGTGCTTCTTGGGTGCTTTCGTGGGGTTCGCAGTTTGCTGCGCGGCCGGCTGCTTCGCGGGAGCCGCCGGCGGAATGGCGGTCGGCTCGGCGGGACTCGTCGGCATTGCCGGAGCGGGCGGAGGCGGCGGAGCAGCCGACTGCGCCCCAATGCCGCTGCGAAGCGCCGCAGCGAGGAACATTGCGGCGAGCGAGAGGATCAAGCGCCCGGGCTTCATTCGACGGTCGCTGACGGGATCAGGGATCATCGGAGCTTTCCCAGTTCGGACGATATGGCTGTTGAATGGAATAGCAGCTCGCGGTGATGATGCGATTCGTCTGCAGATCCATGAACGCCATCTCGAGGGCGCTCGATGCGTGAGCCTGCTTCAAAAAGTGCGCGCGATCGTAGAGCGTCAGCAGATCCGCTTGAGCCGACTTGAACAGCCGGTTGTATTTTTCCTCGACGGAAATTTCGCCCGCGGTGACGTTGTGCGGATCGGAGACGCGAGCGAGTTCTTCGTTGCGCTCCTGCTCGAGGCTGCAGAATTTTCCGCGGACGGTTCCGAACTCGCCGAGGAGGCCTTGCCAGGGCGCGTCGCTGCGGACTTTATCGATGGCGTCGAGAAGATCCCGCTTCCATTCGGTGCCGCCGGGATAAATTCGCGCGGCGGAGCGGACGGATTCGAAGCAGTTGCGATCGCAATCGTTGATGCCGCTGAGATCGGGGCCCCCGCCGCCCTTGTAGATCGAGCCGATGCCCTGGATGTCGTCGTCGGTGATGACTTTGCGGGCGCGGCGCGGCGGCTTGGGAGCGAGCGGCTGATCTTTTTTTGCCGGCGCGGCGGCCGGCGGGATCGCGGGAGCAGCCGGCGCGGCCTGTTGCGGCGAAGGCGCGGGCGGCTGGTTCTGAGAGCGCGCGCTAGGTGCGGCGGCGCTCAGCAACAAGACGAGAATGCCAACGTGAACAGACCGGCGCATCAGCCCAAGCTTCTCCTTCTTCGATTCTGAGTGGCGGTACTGCCTTCTGCCATAGTACGGACGTTCTGCTTTGCCGAAGCAGTCAATGATGATTTGGCGCGCCCATCTATGGGATTTCGGTTCGAGGGCACTGCTCCGCGCGGTTCGCAGCGAAATTAGGCTGAGATGGGCCTCCGTTCTGTGCCGATTATTCAGAATTCGAGGCGGGCTTGAAAAGCGATCATGCGCGGGGAGCTGTCTCCGCCAAGTCCTACGCCCAGGAGGCCAGTTGGCGGAGCCGTTGGATAGGTTAGAGCGCCGAACCCGGTTTGGGTGGTTGGCTTTCCGGGGATGCCTGCCAAGGTCAGACTTGGGAGGCCAAAATTTGGATGGTTGAATACGTTGAAGAACTGACCTTCGAGCCTCAGCTTTACGCGTTCGGTGAGCGGAAACCATTTTGTTAGATAGAAATCGCTCCAGAAGAAGCTCGGTCCGCGCAAGGCGTTACGGCCGAGGCTGCCAAACTGGCACGTTTGCGGGCTATCTCCCCCATTGCAAGAACCCGCAGGCACGATCTGCATCTGCGGGCCGATGACCTGCTGGCTCGGATCAACGGTGGAGACGAAGGCATCGGGATTGAGCCACTGAATTGTGCCGGGTTGAGTTACGCCCGGAATGGGATCGTGCTGATAGAGCGGCACGCCCCGCACGACGCTCGCGAACTGCGGACCTGCGCCTTGCACGACGCCTTTTCCATTGGCTGAGTAAGGCGTGCTGAGGACAGAGAATGGGATGCCGCTGTGCCAGAAGGCGGTGCCGGAAACTTGCCAGCCATTCAAAGCGTAGCCCCAGTTGTGATTCCGCACCTTGATGGGCAACTCGTAGAGGTATTCCGCGTTGAGATTGTGGCGGATGTCGTAATCGCACGGGCCATAGTTGCGCGCCAAATTTCCGGGCAGAGGAGAGAGAAGCGCACCGGCGGAAAATTGCAGGAAGCCGCCATTTGAGACTTCGTCCATGCAGCGGCTGAAGGTGTAATTGATTTGGCCCTGGAGGCCATGGCCGAGACGCTTCATGGCGGTGAGTTGAAGACCGTGATAGTGGCTGTTCGAGCCGGTGGAAAATTGCGTCACGGCGCCGAATCTTGGATCTGTGGGCTGGAGGTACGGGAACGGAGCAAAGCAGCCTTGGCAGACGGTTTGATAGCCGTTCACTTGCGTGACGTAGGGCTGGTTCACTGCTCGAGTGCCGACGTATTGCGCCTGGATGCTGGCGGTGCTGCCGAATTGATGTTCGAGGCCAAAGCTCCACTGCATGAAATAGGGGGCGTGGAGTTTGCCGCTCGGTAAGGCGGTGGTCGCTACTGGGGGCAGGCATGTCGCGGGATTCGCTTGAGGAGATTTGCAGGAGAGTTCGCCCGGAGCGAATCCTGCGCCGAAAGTCTGGTTTGCGGCGATCGTGGCATCAACGGCGCTGTTGGGCACGCCCGGGGCGATGGCTGTGCCACCTACGGTGCCTAAGAGGCCACCTTGGAAAGTGCGAACGTAGGGCGGGTTGACGCCGACTACATCGGCGATGCTGCCGGGCAGGATGTCGCTGAAGAGGCCGAAGCCGGTTCGCAGGACGGTGTTGGGCGCGAGTTGCCAGGCGAGCGCGGTTCTGGGTTGCAGGATCGCGAGCGGAGTGGAATAGAAAACTTTGCCGAGGTTGGTTTGAATTGCGGCGTTCAGCGGTTGATTCACGTCGTGAGAGATGGAATCGAAAGAGCCTTTGAGGCGCGCGATTTCGTCATGCGGGTTCAGCGGATTGGAATTGAGAGTGTCGCGAAGGCCGATGGTCCACGTCAGTCTTGGCGTGAGCTTCCAGGTGTCCTGCGCATAGAGATCGAGATTGAGGAAGCGAAACGGCTCGTTGGCGGAGTGCGGGAAAGTTTCCGATGCGGTGGACGCGACACCGTAGATGAACTGAGAGAGAGTGGTATAGGTTACGGTGGGAACGGTGCCTTCTCCGAAATCGTAATCGTTGAGACGAAAAATTCTGGTGTTTGTCCCGAACCTGAATTCGTGAGCGCCGCGGCTCCAGGCGAGATTGTCGTTGATGAAGACGCGTGAGACACGCCTGCCTTGCGTCCAGGTGTTGTCGAGTCCGCCGATTGTGGTGAAAGGCGCGTTGGCGCCGCTTCCCTGCAGCACGATTGGAAAAGCGGTGAGAGTCTTCTGAAAATCGCTGGGCGCGAAGAGGCTCTCATACCAGGAGAATCCTGGATTGAAGTAGTTGACCAGGTTCTGCGAAAAAACGTGGGTGTAACCCGCAGCGAACGAGTAAAGCGGTTGCGGAGAAATCGAATCGAAGAGGGAATTGATCGGGTCAGTGTAGGCGGCTTGAAGTCCAGTGTCGGCCTGAAGGCGAAGCCAGGTGGTGTTGTTTGCGTTGGCGTTGTAATCGAGGCGAAAGGTCTGGACCTGCTCGTGATCGTCGCTCGAATGCGAAATGCTCTGGCTATTCGCGCAGCCATCCCCGCTGGCGCCAAGCGGACACCCAAGGATCGCTCGGGGCGCCCCGTTGGTATTTCCGTATAGCGAAAACATTTTTTGATAGAAGGGGACTAAAGCGGGCTCGGCCGAGAAACACGATCCGGGTACGCAGCCGTTTTTTTGACCCAGCGGGAGTTGCTGCAGCACATAATCCTGAAATGCCGGAGTTGGAACGATCGTCGGTGTGACGATGGGAAGCGCGATGCGAACCCACTCGCTATCGAAGAAAAAGAATAATTTATTGTGACGAATTGGGCCGCCCAAACTGCCGCCAAAGTGATTCACCGTGGATCGCGGCTTGTGATTTCCGGGCGTCGCGTTGGTGAAATAGTCCGCGGCGTTCAATAGCGATCCGTTCCAGACTTCGTAAAGATTTCCGTGGAATAGATTCGTGCCGGATTTGGTGACGTAATTGACCTGAGAGGCGCCATATCTGCCTTGATCGACGGAATAGGAAAGAGTGTTAACGGTCACTTCGGAAATGGAGTTCAGGCCGAGGACTAGATTCGTCGAAAGACCGCTGTTCAGATTCGTGAGCGGATCGTTGGTTTCGAGGCCGTCCACGATATAGCCGTTGGAGAGCGCGGGGAGTCCGTTGAACTCGACGTTGCCGTATCCATTTGTGCCGCCGACAAAATCGTTTCCGCTTCCCGCTGTATTGATCAGGGCGCCTGGCGCGAATTGCAACGGGTATGTCAGGTCGCCGCCTGGATTAGGGAGATTTTCCAGAGCCGGAGCGTTGAGATTCGTGGATGTGTTCGCGTTTTCGGGATTGATAAGCGGAGGCGCGCCGGTGACTTCGATCGTCTGGTTGGACTGCGCTATTTTCAGGATGAAGTTGACCGTCTGCTTTTGGTCCAGGCCCGCGGAGACATTTTCATTTTGTTGCGGAGCGAAACCTGCGGCATCGGCTTTGACGGTGTAAATGCCCGGCTTCAACTGCGGAAAATTGAAGCGGCCCTGCTCGTCGGTTTTGTGAGAACGTTGGAGGCCGGTTTCGCGACTCGTGATTGTGATCGTGGCGTTGGGAATGGCGGCGTTGGTTGCGTCGGTGACTTGACCGACGATAGCGCTGGTGGTTTCTCCCTGAGCGGGAGTTCTGGCGGGAAAAAGAAGAGCGAGACTTGCCAGCAGCAGTCCAGAGATGATCGTGCGTGCCATAGGTCGGGAGCTTCGCGAGTTCGTGTCGCGCAAGCATTCGATCTGCAGTCCGAGGAGCCGAGCATGGCGCCAGTGCAGTCGGAGGAGCAGTCGCGGCTGGCTATGTTAACTCAGGTTAATACGAAATGTAAATCTCAGTTTATTTCAGATAGACGAGCGCGTTAATGCCGGGTTTTTCCCGGTGAGCGAGAAAGCCCGGCGTGTCACGAGGCAAGTTGCAGGGGACAGGCTATGAGTGATTGTCGAGAGCGCGTTAGACGATGAGAACAGACGGGCCGAATGGCGGGAGGGTCTGCCCTTCGGCGCCAGTAAAGCGCCTCGGGGTAAAAAGACCCTCCCCTACGCAGGCAACAAACGGCGGCGAGGGATAAGGATTTGGCTGGGTTTGCCGATGATGTGGATTGAGCGGGAAGCCGGGTTCGGCTTGTAAGTGCTTGCTGGTATGGACTTTGCGTGGGAATGCGGGTTGCTGCCTCGGGCTGGCCTCAGGGTACTCTTCGGGCGCGGAATACCTGACAGGTGGGACAGGGTTGGGAGATGGTCGAAAACTGGCCGGTTGCCCGGTAGTTTTTGATCTCGACCCAGGCGTAGTCTTCCTGCAACAGCCCGCATGTCGCGCGGCTGGGAGGAGGGCCATGTCGCACTGGATAGGAACAACAACGCCGGCCGATGCCGGGATGGTGGAATTCAAGGAATGTTTGCGGAGATTGCGCGACGGCGCGGCTACGGATGCGTTGATGCATGCGCGGCGAGCGCTGGGAGTGGCGCCGAAAAACCCGTTTTACCTTTCTTATACCGGATTGCTTGCGGCTGTGGCGGAGAAGCGGTTTGGAGATGCGGAGACGCTTTGCCGCGAGGCGATCGGGGTGAAGTGTAATCATGCGCAGTTATATCTGAATTTGGCGGAGGTTTATCATCAGGCTGGGCGGACTTCGGAAGCGATTGAGACGCTCGAGAAGGGCTTGGTTTCGGCGGGGCGGGATTTCCGGATTCGGCGGGCGCTGGAGCGGATTGGCATGCGGCGGTCGCCGGTTGTGACGTTCTTGCATCGCAGCCATCCCGTGAACCGGACGCTGGGAAGATTGCGGCACCGGTTTAGCGGGGCGGCGCGGGCGGAATAGAGCGCGAAGAATTTCTCTCTCTCCTTAGAGCAGGGCAGTGAAAGACGGGTGGACCGAAAGGTTCACCCGTTTTTTTTGTTTGGGGAGGGGATTTGGAAATTATCGGGATGTATTTGGGTGGCGTTGCGCCGCGCGGGCGTTTTCGATGTGGCTTGTTGGTGGGTCGTAAGATGCCGGCGGGGAGGCGCTTCGCAGATCAGCGTAAACCGGCGCTACCCTCCTGGGCCTAGCGGGAGGAAATATTGCGTGCCTTTTACTGGGTGCTGGAGGCGGCGGAGTAGCTCTTGGAGATCCTGGTTGCGCTCCACGAAATCTATTTCTGAGGTGTCTACCACCAATAGATTTGAGGCGCTGTAGCGGAAGAAAAAATGTTCGTAGGCTTGGGAGACGGCTTCGAGGTATTCGGGGGAGATGTCGCTTTCCGAGGGGACTCCGCGTTTGTTGACTCTCTTGCGGAGGACTTCGGGCTTGGCTTGCAGATAGATCACTAGATCGGGGCTTGGGACTGATGGGGCGAACATAGCGAAATATTGTTCGTAGAGTTTTAGCTCTTCGTTGTCGAGATTGATGTAGGCGAAAATTTTGTCTTTTTCGAACATGAAGTCGGCGACTATCGGGGCGGGGTCATCTTGCTCGCGGAGTTCGTTCAGGCGGCGGAAACGCTCGATCAGGAAATACATTTGCGAGCTGAAGGCCGAGCCGGGTTTTTCTTTGTAGAAATCAGCGAGGAAGGGATTGTCTTCGCAATCGAAGACGCGGCGTGCGTGCAGGCGATCGGCGAGGACTTTGGCGAGAGTGGATTTGCCCACGCGGATGGGGCCTTCGATGACGATGTGGCGCGGAGGTTTGAAGGCCGGGGTGGTCACGACGGGCGATTATAGCAAACGAGGGAACGCGCGATGGTGATGGTGCGAGTGTGTGTGGGGGCCGATGAAATGCTGGGCCGAAAAGCCCCACCCGCAAGTGCGGCGGATGGGGCACCCCGTGGACGCTGTGCGCGTCACCAGGATTTTGCGATCGCGGCGATTATTTTTGATAGGGAGTCGGCGTCTCTTGTGTCGATTACTTCGGCTGGCGAATGCGAATAGCGTAGCGGCCAGCCTAATGGGATATCTACCGAGCCGTAGCGGGTGAACGCTGAGCCGTCATTGCCGCCGCCGGTGGCGCCGAATTGGACTGGGATTTTGTTGGCATTGGCTAACTGGATTACTTTTTCTACCAACACGCTGGGGACGATATTGGAATTATCTACGACGCGAATTACGAAGCCTTTGCCGATTTGTGCGTCGGCGAAGCGCTTGGATTCTAGCGGCGAATCGGAACTGACGAAAGTATCCACCGCGAAAACGTAATCGGGAGCGCGGCCTTCGGCGGCGAGGCGCTTGGCCAGGCCCGCGGCGCCATTCAGGCCAACTTCTTCGCGCGTTGACCAGACGAAAGTTACGTCGCGATTCTCGAGCGGATGGCCTAGCGCCCAGACGGCGGAGACTAGCGCGGCGTCACCGACGCGATCGTCGAAGGCGCGGCCGTTGGCGCGTGTGCCGAGCAACGGCCGATATTTTTTCGGGATGGTGACCCAGTCGCCCGCTTTCACCCCGAGCTTCGCGGCCTGTTCGGCGCTGCGCGCGCCTACGTCTACGCGCACTGTCGTTTCCGATCCTTTTGGCCACTGAAAGCCGGGTTGGTCCCAGCCATTCGGAAGCTCGACTACCGCGTCATGCTGCGCGCCGCTATCGGAATGAACGATGGCGGGATGGCCGGCGAAAAAGCTGAGTTCGCCGCCGCCTCTCCATGCGGCTTCGAGATGGCCGTCTTTAATGATGCCGGTGACTTCAAAGCCGATTTCGTCCATATGCGCGACGACCAGGATGCGCGGGCCTTTCGCCGACGGCGAGCCGAGATGGAGAATTAAATTGCCATCTTCATCGGTTTCTGTTTTCGCCCAGGGCGGGAGTTCGCGCTGGATCTCCTGGCGGATGGCGCCTTCGTGTCCGCTGACGCCGTAGGTTTCTACTAATTCGCGCAGCAAGACTTCTATTTTTTGCACGCCAGTCGGATTCGGGACCCGGTCGTCAACTGAGCTGAAATGGCTCCCGCCCAGCGACTGTGCGCCAACATACGCCTCGACGAGACCACTCAGATGTTTGAGGTCAGTCTCGTCGATCATTTCCGCGGGCGTTGAGGCCCACGCTGTGGCGATGCCGATGTGCGCCCAGCGGCCCGGCAGCGTAGCGGGCGGCAAATAGCTTTGCGGAAGTAGCGGAGCGGAATAGTCAGCGACGATGGGAATGTGATTGAGCTCGGCGATTTGCTTGATCTCGGCGGGAAAATCTACGACGGACTCGCCGACTTGTGTTAAGCCGATGAGGACGCCGCTGCCCATTTCCTGGCGCGGGGCGCGGCGAACGGTTTGCATGCCGGGAACGACACCACCAGCCATCAGGCGGCCGACGTAAAGCATTTCATCCGGCTTCACGCGCTCGAGAATTCGCTGGAGGCCGCGCGCGCCTGTCCATTGTTGGACGACGAACGCAACTGTCAACGTTCCCTTCAGCTTCGATGGATCGAGTTGGCGCAGCGACTCGATTACAGCCACCGCGCCGTAGCGATCGCCGATGCCTGCGGCGTTCCAATGGCCGTTCACTTCTTCCGCGCTGCGATTTATTCCGACGGGGCTGAGATTATCTACGCCGGCGCGGCGGACTTCTTCGGCTGAAGTGGCGCCGATGTCTACGAACATGTTCTCGATATCGCTCATCTTTGGCGTTTCTGTCCGGCCGGGCTGCAGATGCACGGATAGCCCGGCCATGACGCCGTCGATCCATTTGCCTTGTGTCGTGCGCACGCGGACAGGCTGCGCGGCATAGAGCTCTTCGAACAAAGGAATGACGCCATTTTGCGGAAGTCGCTGGAGACGAAGGTAGCCTTCATTGGTGACTTCGCTAACGACGAAGCCAGGTTCGTCAAGTGGAGCGACGACCAGGCGATGCGGTGCGCCAGTGCCGATAGTGATGGTGATATCGCCTATGTAGTCGCTCTGCGGCGAGAATGCGCTGAGTTCCTTGCTGATTCGTGCGGAGAGTTCCTGCTCGTAGCCGGAGATTGCGGGCATCGCAGCGAATTCGCGCAAGTCGGCAAGCATGTTGCCCCTGACGCGAGACGCGGACTCGGATTGCGCACGTGCGCGAAGGGCGCATGCGAGCGCGAGGAACGCGATAGCGGCGACAGCGATTGCGAGCGACTTTCGATTCATTCGACTACTCCTTCAGGAAACTCGATTGCTGGTGGTCGCATCGCTGGCGACGCGGCAAATTTCGGCGACGAGCACTTCGCGGCGATCCATGGCGGCTTGCGCGCTCTTCTTGAGAGTGACCCAGTAGATGACAAACGCAGCCGCGGCAAGCGGAAGGAAAGCGACTCCGGCAAGCCAGACGCGGCCAGTGCGATAAGCGAGAAAAATCACCAGGACCGACACGCCGATGACGAACATCTGCACCAACATGCCGATGAGGCCCGTTGCGGCGCTGGCGCGTTGCCGGCCAAACGCGGCGAGGTCGTAGCGCTTCGGCGAATACACGGACATAAGATTCCCGGCAGCGAGATTGAGCGGGAAGGCAAAAAGCAGCGCAGCGCCAGTGGTGAAGGCGATATCCAGCCGCGGCGGACGGTAGAGGAACGAACTGGCGATGAGAACGAGCGTCGTATTAATGGCATGGACCGCGGTATGCGCAAGATTTTTTGCCAGCAGCACTTCGCGCATGGGGACCGGAGAGATCAGGAAAAATTGCAGGCCGCTGCCGTCGGCGCCGAAGGAGTTGTAGACGATATTAGTGAGCATCAAGAGAGCGTAGGCGGCGCCCACGGGAAACGCCCAGTCGGACGCGTGCATTAGGAGCGCGTTACCCGCGCCCGATCTGCTCGGACTGACGCGGAAGAGAACGAGAATCACGATGGGCATGATGAACATAAATAAAACGGGCGCGCTGCGCAGGAGATAGCGCGTTTCTTTTTCGAAGATGGCCGCGACGGGCCCTGAAAGACCGCGCAGATCCCAGCCCTCGCGCAACTTTCCAGGGGTCTGGATCGCGACGGGAGCCATCGCTTCGCTGAGGTTTTCGCCCAGGAATTGCGCGCGCAGGCGGTTATTGAGCAGCAGCGCGAGAAGGGCGGAGTAGCCAGCGAGACCGGCGCAAGCGGCCAAAGCCTCGAGCGTGCCTCCTCCTTCGAGTTGCTGAAGCGAAAAGCCCGCGAGGCCCGGCGGGAAGAATTCCAAGACTGTGGACAGAGAAGTAAGCGAACGAGCGGAACGGTGCGGGTGCAGTTCCAAGCGCGCTCCGAGCGGGCCGAGAAACTGGAAGCTGACGATCGCGAACAGAAAGATCAGGCCCATGATTTCGCGTGACCTGCGCTTCGCCAGCCAGCGCTCGAGCCATAGATAGACCGCGCGAGAAAGGAAAATATTTACGAGCGCAAAACAAAGCAGAGCAAGCGCCGCGCCGGGCAGCATTGATGGAGATGCCGCGCCGATACCGGCGAGCATCCCGCAGAGCCAAAGCAGGCACACGATGCAGACGGGATCCACAAGCCCGTACACAAAGGCCAGCCACCAATAAGTCGAGAAGCTCATCGGAAAGCGCAGCAGCGTAGCGAATTCGAACGGCACGGATGCCATCGAACCGATCACGGGATAAAGCTGCCAGAACGCGAACATCCCCCACAACGCAATCGCTAGATAGACAGAATGATGCTCGACAATCGAAAAGTAAAAGACTAGAGCAAAAAAGGCAGTGCCGCCGAGAGCCAGCATAGTCACGGAAAATCCGGCCAGGATGCGCGAGGCCAGTTCGAGGCGGCCGCGGATGGTGCGCAGAGAATTGACGAGCAGGCGCCAACGAAGTTCGGTGACCGCGGAGAAGAGGGCGTAGTTCGATGGGCCGCGCGGGCGATCGGAAACTTCGGCGGGGAGAGGGCTCACGCCAGCCATGTGAGTTCCTGGCCGGTGAGGCGCGCGCCCCCGACGATCTCGAGAAAGATCTGCTCGAGCGTAAGTTTTTCGTGCGGCCGGGCGGCAGCCGACGCATCGCCGGCGCCATCGCTCGCCACACGGGCTTCGACGCCGCTGCGCAGTTCGTCGATGGAGCCCTGCGCGACGAGGCGGCCTTGATGAATGATGGCAACGTGGCTGCACAGGCGCTCGACGATTTCGAGAACGTGCGAGGTCAAGAAGATTGTGGCGCCGCGCGCAATCATGCGCTGCAGCATGGCTTTCAACGTGCCCGAGGCAATGGCGTCAACGCCTTCAAATGGCTCATCGAGAAACAATATTTTCGGCCCATGTATCACCGCCGCGGCCATGGCCAGCTTTTTTTGCATGCCGTGCGAATAATCCGTGACCAGTGCCTTCGGCCGGTCGCTGAGCTGCATGAAATCGAGCAGTTCGGCGGCGCGCTGCGCGGCAGTCTTGCGATCCAGGCCGTACATGCGGCCGACGAAGTTGAGATATTCGGCGCCGGTAAGGCGTCCAAATAGCGCCAGCCCTTCAGGAACTACGCCAATCTGCCGCTTCACCGTTACCGGATCTGCCACCAAATCGGTGCCGAGGATGGTCATTCGACCTTCGCTCGGTGCGAGAAGGCCCGTGAGCATTTTGATGGTGGTGGATTTTCCAGCGCCATTGGGGCCGAGGAAGCCGAAAAATTGTCCTGGCGCGACGGTCAGATTGACGTGGTCGACGGCGAGTAGCTGGCCGAATCGGCGCGTGAGATTTTCTGTGGCGATTGCCGGCGCGGGCATGAGCGCCTAAATGTAGCACAAGGAGATACTCTCAGTGCGATTGCGCGGTGGTAGAAGCCGCTGCGGCGAGTTGAGGAAGCAGAGCGAGAACGGCGGGCAGCTCGATGCGGAAAGTTGCGCCGCCATCCACACGATTGAAGCCGGTGATCGTGCCGCCGTGCTCTTGAATAATCCCGTAGCAAATGCTCAGACCAAGCCCCGAACCTTTGCCGACAGGTTTGGTGGTGTAGAAAGGATCGAAGACGCGCTCGGGTTCCGCGAGCCCGGGGCCGGTATCCGAAAATTCGATGACCACGTTGGCGCGCTCGCGTTCGGTGTGTAGGGTGAGGACACCGCCACCGGTTGCTTCCATCGCGTCGACCGCGTTGCTGATGATTTGGAAAAATACCTGCAGCAATTGATTCGGGTCTCCGCGAACGGCGGGAAGAATTCCGCGATTCTGCACTTCAATGCGGATGTTCTTGTTGCGCAGATCGAGAGTGCGCAGCTGGATGGCGCCGTTGAGAGTGGAGGTGAGATCGAGTAGCTGCTTTTCGGCCGGGACTTGCCGCGCGAAGCTAAGCAGATTGGTGATCAGCTCGCTGGTGCGCCGCGCCTGCTCGCGAATTTTTTCCGCGAGACTTTTGGCGCGCGGCCCGGCTGATTCCTCATCAAGCAGCAAATCGGAGTAGCCGAGAATGGCGGTGAGAGGATTATTGATTTCGTGAGCTGCACCGGCGGCGAGCTGCCCCAGCGATGCTAGCTTTTCCGATTGCACGAACTGGCTCTGCAGGCGCTTCAAATTGTCGAGCGAGCTCTGAAGCGTCTTCACCAGGCGCTGGCGTTCCTGATTGATGAGCTGTTGGCGGAAAAACACCAGGCCCATGCCGACCATCAGCGCGACGAGCGTCAACATCAGGCGGAATTCCCGCACAGCAGACGGCGCCCGGCTCAGAAATACGCTCCACGCCGCGAGAAATGGAATGAACAGGACGCCGGCCATCGCGAGCCATTGCGGCCAGTGGCGTCCGAATTCCTCCCACACCGGATTTTGGTCCGGGGCGAGCGTCATGCGCCGCGCCATCACGCCGAGCATGCCGAGCCAGAGAAAAGTGATGACGTAGGCGAGATCGTAGATGCTGCCCGACGAGTACGAGCCTGCGAGCGAGGCCCACGCGATTAGCAGGAAACCAGCCGTGTGCACGACGGCGATGGCGAGCAGGTGCGCGTAGATTTTTCGCCAGGCGCTGCGCGTCTGGAAAAGAAGGAAGCCCAGGCCGCAGATGTAAACGATATTTTCGCCGATGTACGCCTGCCACCCGCGGATCAGATAGAGCTGGGGATTGGGCGCGACGTAAATCCACGGCAGCGTCGAGAAGGCATAGATATAAAGCCACGTGGTGGCCAGCAGCGAGATGTCGATGATGCCGTAGCGCAGCGTTTCGCGCATGCCGCGCGCGTGCGGCTGCAGTGCCAGCGCGGCCATGAACGGTACGGGATGCAGGAAGTACGCGACATTGCCCGCGTAGGTGTACCCCGAGGGGCGATGCAGGACGAGTTCGCAGTACGTCCAGATCAGCGAACCGACCAGCCAAAGCCCGCAGCCCGCCGCCATCAGAATCCAGAACGAATTTGTGCGGCGGTAAGGAGTGCCGGCGTTCGCAAGCAGCGCGGCATTAGCGATCAGCGGGAGGAGGCAGAGAAAAACGTCGCCGAAGGTCATCTGCGCATGCCCGCGCGGCAAAAGCAGCGAGACAACGGCGAAGCCAATGCCCATCGCCAGCCACGGCGCGACCAGCGACACGGACAGCGCGCGAGAGGGATTTGCGTCGGAACCCATTTCTATCGAGCTTAACGCACGCGCGGCCCGGCGATTCCCGCCAAGCTTGCCTTCGCGCGCGAAAAGATTACGGGTGGAGGTGAATTCGGAGACGATTGAGTGCGGCTAACTGGCGCGTGGGAAATAATCTTTGAAGACGTCGACGTATTTCAGTCCCGATCCGGTATTGAACAGCACTACCTTGTCCGCGGGACTTAGAAAACCGGAGGCGATCAATTTCCGGTAGGCCACTAACGTCGCCGCGCCTTCAGGCGCCGCAAAAATTCCCTCGGTGGAGGCCCACTCACGAACTGCCTTCACGATTTCATCGTCCGTCACGGAAACGGCGGTGCCGCCGCTTTTCTTCAAGATGTCGAGAATAATGTAATCCGCGTAAGCCTTCGGCACACGCAAGCCCGCGGCCACTGTGTGCGCGTTTGGATAGAACTCCGAGACAGGTTTGTGTTCTTCCCATGCTTTTATGATTGGCGCGCAGCCCGCCGCCTGCACGCAGATCATTTTGGGCCGCTCGCGGCCGATCCAGCCGAGCGATTCCATTTCTTCGAAGGCCTTCCACATTCCGATCAGGCCGACGCCTCCGCCGGTGGGATAAAAGATCGCAGCGGGAAGTTTCCAATCGAGCTGTTCCGCGACTTCGTATCCCATCGTCTTCTTGCCTTCGACGCGGAACGGCTCCTTCAAAGATGAAATATCAAACCAGTTTTCGGCGCTCTTGCGCTCGTTCACGATTTTGGCGCAGTCGCTGATCAGCCCATCGACCAGGGTTACCGCGGCTCCGTAAAGCTTGCATTCGATGAAATTGGACTGCGGGACGTCCTTGGGCATGAAGATATGCGCTTCGATTCCGGCGGCCGCGGCATAGGCGGCCAGAGCGCTCGCGGCGTTGCCGGCCGAGGGGATGGCGATTTTTTTCACACCGTAGAATTTGCACATGGTCACGGCGGCGGAGAGGCCGCGCGCTTTGAATGAGCCGGTAGGATTGAGTCCTTCGTCTTTGATGAACAGGTTGGCGTTGTGGCGGCTCTGAATCATCGGCGCGAAACCTTCGCCGAGCGTGACAGGTGTGGCATCGGGCAAAACTTCGGCGTAACGCCACATGCTGCGCACTCGACCCGCGAGCGCCAGCGGCTGAAGTTTGCCGATATAAGGCCTCAAGTCGTAGCGAGCATAGAGCGAACCGCCGTCGGCGGGGCATACGGTGCGCGGCTCGTCGGCCGAAAGGTGATTCCCGCATTTCGTGCACTCAAGATATGAAATTACAGCCACTAAAAAGCTCCCTTTGAATTGGAGTCCGGCGCCATGACAACAGCGGTTCTCGCGCCGTGCGCGGAACTCATGGCTTTTCCATCCAGAAACATTTCGTGCCGGGATTCACGGTAGCATGGAGACGCAACTTCCAGTAGAGTTTGGCCCACAAAACATGGAGCCCCTTGAAATCTAGAACTCTCCTCGCCGCTCTGATCGGCCTGCTCGTGGTGGCCCTTGTGAGCCTGGGCCAGCGTCTCGGTTGGGTGCATCTTTCGCCGCCGCTTGGCGAGGCGCTGCGATGGGCGGTGATCGCGCTTTTCGCAGGCTACGCCATGCAAAAGCGCACGCTCACGGCGTGGATTCTGATCGGCATGGCAGCGGGCGTTGAGTTTGGGCACGATTGGCCGGCCGCAGCTCTGAATCTGCAGCTCCTCGGAACGATATTCCTCCGCCTCATCAAAGTAATTATCGCGCCGCTGATTTTCAGCACGCTGGTGGTGGGAATCGCGGGCCACGCCGATTTGAAAAAAGTGGGGCGCATGGGCGCGAAGGCGCTGATCTATTTCGAAATCGTCTCCACACTGGCTTTGGTGATCGGATTCGCCGCCATCAATCTCAGCCGCGCCGGCGAAGGCGTCAAACTTCCGCCCAGTACCGCAACGCTGGCGCTGAATGCCGCGCCACGCACGGCCAGCGATTTCATCGTGAACATTTTCCCGGAGAACATCGCCAAGTCCGTGTACGAGGGCGAAGTGCTGCAAGTCGTCATCTTCAGCGTGCTCTTTGGTCTCGCGCTGGCGATGGTGCCGGAAGAGAAGCGGCGGCCGTTCCTCAAATTCGCCGAGAGCCTCGCCGAGACCATGTTCAAATTTACAAACCTGGTGATGCTGTTCGCGCCGATCGGCGTCTTCGGCGCGGTCGCTTACACCGTCGGGCATCTGGGACTCGGCGTGCTCATGCCGCTGCTGCGATTGCTCGCGACAATGTATGTCGCTCTTACTGTCTTCATCTTGGCCGTGTTGCTTCCCATCGCGCTGATTGTCGGCGTTCCCATCCGGCGATTCCTGCGCGCGGCTGCAGAACCCGTCACAATCGCGTTTGCCACGGCAAGCTCCGAAGCCGCGTTGCCGCGCGCCATGGAAGAAATGGAAATTCTGGGCGTGCCGCGCGACATCGTGGCTTTCGTCCTTCCCACCGGCTACAGCTTCAATTTGGACGGCTCGAGTCTCTATCAGTCGCTCGCGCTAATTTTTGTGGCGCAGGCGGCGGGAATTCACTTGAGCGCCGGCCAACAGGCCGTGATGCTATTGACGCTGCTTGTGACCAGCAAGGGAGTCGCGGGCGTCGCGCGCGCGTCGCTGGTCATCGTGCTGGCCGCGGCCACGTCATTCCATTTGCCGCTCGAGCCCGTCTTCCTTCTTTTTGGAATCGACCAGCTCATGGACATGGCGCGCACCGGCGTAAACGTTCTCGGAAATTGTCTCGCAACTGTCGTAATCGCCCGCTGGGAGGGCGAAACGCACCTTTTTTCGAAGTGAGTTAGTTCATTCCAACCCTCGGAGGAGACATTGTTTCGAAATGCAATTGTCCGTCTGCCCGGCGAGAATTTCGCAAACGGCTTGACGAGCGGAAAACTCGGTAAGCCAGCTTATCGAAAAGCTCTCGAGCAGCATGCCGCGTATAGCGTCGCTCTGCAGCGCTGCGGTCTGGAATTGCTCGTTCTTCCGCCCGATTCGCAGCATCCGGATTCGACCTTCGTCGAAGACGCCGCGATCGTCACATCGCAATCAGCGATCCTCACGCGCCCGGGCGCCACGAGCCGGCAGGGCGAAGTGCCCGCCATCCGCGAAGCCCTCGCGCGCTTCTTCCGCGAATTTCATCAGATCGAGCCGCCCGGCACTCTCGACGGCGGCGATATTTGCGAAGCCGAAAATCATTTCTTCATCGGCATCTCGCAGCGCACGAATGAAGACGGCGCGCGGCAATTGGCGGACTTTCTCGCCCGTGATGGCTTCACCTCTTCCATCGTTGACATCCGCGGAATCCGCGGCGTGCTGCATTTGAAAAGCGGAGTCGCCTACATCGGCGAAAACAATCTCGTCGCGATGGAAGCGATGGCGGATCTGCCTCATTTCCACAACTACGATCGCATCCGCGTCAAATCCGATGAAAGCTACGCCGCAAATTGCGTGCGAGTAAACGATTACATCCTGCTGCCCGCCGGACGCCCGCACGTAGAAGCGGCGTTGAAAGAACGCGGCTACAAAACCGTCGCGCTCGACATGTCGGAATTCGAGAAAATGGACGGCGGCCTGAGCTGCCTCTCTCTGCGCTTCTAGCCCACCGTTCGCGATTGCCGGCACGACTGCGCACCAAATTTCTCCCGACGCGAGTAGAATGCGCGCAGCTTTCTGTTACGGAGGACATCATGCTCGATCGCCGTGATTTCTTGACCTCCATCGCCGGCGCCGCCGGTGCGCTCCACGCTTCGCATCGCTGGCTGAATCTTTTCGAGCAGGCACCCGCGCGCCTGCCCGATTCCTCGCTCTACGCTTCGAACGAAGAAGCCTATTGGGCGGAGCTGCGCAAGCAATTCCTGATTCCCGAAGACGAGGTCTATCTCAACAACGGCACCGTAGGCTCATCGCCCGCGCCGGTTCTTCGCGCCGTCTTCGATGGCTACAACGAAACCGAAAAACTCGCGCAATCCGATCCCGAGGACTATCCCATCTGGGGCTATGCGGCGTGGAATGAATTCCGCGATCCGCTGGCTGCATTTGTCGGGTGCACGCGCGATGAGATCGCCCTCGTCCGCAATGCCACCGAGGCCAACAATTACATCGCGAACGGCCTCGACCTCAAGTCCGGCGATGAAGTCCTCATGACCGATCAGGAGCATCCCGGCGGCGAACAGCCGTGGCTGCTGCGCGCCAAGCGTTACGGCATCGTTGTCAAGCGCGTGGCGCTGCCCGTGCCGGTTCCGAACGCCGCCGCCGCTCTCAATCTTTTCAATGACGCGATCTCGCCGCGCACTCGCGTACTCTTTTTCAGCCACATCACCACCGCGACCGGCGTCGTTCTTCCGGTCCGCGAAATCTGCGCTCTCGCTCGCGCGAAAGGCATCATCTCGGCCGTTGACGGCGCGCATGTGACCGGCATGATGCGCCTCAACGTCCACGAGCTCGGCTGCGATTTTTACACTTCGAGCCCGCACAAGTGGCTGCAAGCGCCGAAGGGCACCGGCTTCCTCTATGTGCGCGATGAAATGATCGACCGCCTCTGGAGCACGATCACCACCGCCGGTTGGGACGATCCCAGACTCCGCGCCGAGCGATTCCAGCGCATCGGCAGCTCGAACGTTCCCACGCTCTGGGGTCTGCGCGCCGCGATTGAGCTAGCCAATCAAATCGGCATGGAACGCATCGAGCGGCGCCATCGCCAAATGGCCGATTACATTCTGGCGGAGATGGTCCGCCGCGGCGGCGTCTCGTGGACGTCCCCCGATCCGGCCCTGCGCTGCGCCATCGCCACGGTCAACGTCCCGCCCTACGCGCGCATGGATTTGGAAACGTGGCTCTGGAAGACCAAAAAGATCCGCATCCGCGGCG
Organism: uncultured Acidobacteriota bacterium; assembly: GCA_963812645.1. Lineage (GTDB taxonomy): Bacteria > Acidobacteriota > Terriglobia > Acidiferrales > UBA7541 > Palsa-147. The sequence continues at coordinate 33,160 of CAWEVU010000001.1, read as the reverse complement.
GCGAGCCGTCCAAGCTGCGCCTCTCAACGCCGTATTTCCTGCTGCACAAGGACATCGATCGCTACTTAGCCGCCTTCGATGAATACCGCGCTCAACATCGCGCCGCGTAGTTCACGCCCGCTTGCGCGTTGGTTTTCGTAGCGCTGGCTGGCAGCCCTTCGAAGCTCAGGACAAGCCGGCGTTTTTGACACGATTAGAAATGGCCTCTGTCCTTTATTTTCAAAAACTTACGGCGATTTCTAATAATTTCGCACGCGATTAGAAATGCTCATGCCGGAGGTTCGAGTTTGGAAGAAACGCCAACGGCGCACCGCAGAGACGCAGAGACCGCCGAGTTGAAAAAAGGCGTGATTTGTATCGATTAGAAGCACCTCCCGTCATTTGTTTTCTTGGGGTTACGGCCGTTTCTAATAAATTCGTGTACCGATTAGAAATTGCCTCCGGCGGTTAATGTAGCTCAGGCCTTTTTATCCTGAGGCCCCTTACCGGGGCCGAAGGGCAGACCTGAGGCCGTTGGCCGTTGCCGTTCCGATTGTCCATTTTTTCAGTGCGACGTCCAAAAGCCTGGGGTCTGAAGACCCGAGCTACATCGATCAAGGCCATCGCCTTTGAACTCAACACCATATCTCCCGCTCTTGTCGGCGCAGAAATCCAGCAAGCTCAGGAGACCCAGTCCCGCGCTTAGGGACTGCGAACTACCCGAACATTTATAGCACAAGAGTACCAACGTGTCAACAGTCTTTCAAGGGGTACTAGTGGGAATTGATTCGGAGTAAAGCAGACCGGGATGGCACGCGCGGAGGCGAACGGCGGAAAAGTCAAAGGCGGGGCCGAACCCCCCACCCTTCCCAAACAGCGGGAAGGATGGGGACCCCGCGGCAAACCCTCGGAAAAGGCTGGCCCACCCGCCGTCCGCATACGATAAGAGCCTCCGAAACCTCCTGTCCTGTAATTCTCAACTCCTTCCATGAGAAGGCCGGTGCGAGTCAAGACTGTTTTTACTTACGTCGGTTCTTTGCCTTCGAGCCAAGCCGCCTCTGTCGCCATCCTTCCATCCGCACTCGTTCGTGGAGCGATTGTCGCTCGGTGCCAGTTGGGCGTACCCGTTTCAGCAGGTGCTGCTACCTGATAATCGACCTCGGCTCCCATCGGTTCGATGGGGAGTTGGGCCAGGAGTTAGTCGCAGTCACCTGAACTCGGCGGTTGAGCTCGGCTGTTAAAATCCCCCTCACTCCTACGCGACTGCGGCCATCACTTTGTGGTTGTTCCGCAGTGGTTCATAGACCTCTCCGCTTACCCACAGCTTGTGAAGCAGTACGGCCAACTTCCGTGCTACGGCAACGACCGCTCGCTTTTTGGCATTCTTCCCTCCGCGTTCAGCAAGTCTCAGTCCCCAGCGCCGCAGATCACAGTCCTGTCCAAACGGTCCGAGAATGTAGTGCGCGCCCTGCACCAGCATCGTTCGCAGGTAAACATCTCCCTCTTTGCTGATGTGCAGCTGTGGCTGACTCATACCCGAGTTTCTGCGACCAGGGCGTAACCCCACAAAGCACCCCGCATCCCGGCTGCGGCGAAATCGGTGTGGGTCGTCCAGAGTCAGAACGTAGGTCAAGGCAATGAGTGTTCCTACTCCCTTCACTTGTTTGAGCCGTGCCACCTGGGGATAGACTTCCTTGGCGATTTGCTCGATCCGCCCGTCGTATTCCGCGATCCGCTCGTTTAACGATTCGATTTCTCCGAACAGCGGATCCAAGGCGTCCCTCAACTCCTGGCTCAGTCCTTGGGCCATTTCCCGATTCATTTTCTGGGTGCCACATTTCTGCAGCCGCTCGCCATAGGATTTCGTCAACCCGCGTGCGGTGTTCACCAACGCCGTGCGCGCACTCACCAGTCCCGCTCGAGCGCGGAGCACGGTGAGATGGATTTGCGCCTGGGCGCTGCGATGTTGCACCGGACCCAACAAGCCAGGGTCGATTCTGGCTAGCCGCGCCAGGGTCCGGGCATCGACTTGATCATCTTTTCGGCTACTGTCCCCGATCAGTCGCACATTGCGCGCGTGAGCTACGATCACTTCGTGCCCCAAGCGGGCCAACTGCCGGCTGACCCAAGGCGAATGGGTTCCGGTTTCTAGCGCGACCCGACTGCGCGGGATCCTGCGAAAGACTTCGTCGATTCCTTTCGGCGTCGTTGGTAGGTTGTGCTCCCCAATCAAGTCGCCCGATTCATTCAAAATGCAGTAATGGCTGAATCGGTCTCCCAGATCCAATCCGATGGTTAGCTTGTGACCTTTGAAATTCTCGATTCCGTCTAGCACGACAGTGCTAATCTTCCTCATAGCCGGTCTCCTTTATCTTGCGCCTCGAGCGCGTCGATCATTGGGAGCGTATCGCATCCCGCTGGAGACCGGCCTTCTCATCCCATCTGATAAGTCGGGTGGTCTCAATGGGTCGACGCAACACTCAGCTCGAACCCGTCTTGCATTGATGACAAAAGCCAAAAACAAGGTTAGGTTAAATCAGCCGGAACACTGCCCTGGCTAGGTTTTGACCGAGTACAGCCAAACAGATCGATTCTTCACGGGAAGCATTGGCGGATCAACGGACTAGAGAGTGTTGCATCGACCGGTTGAACTCGCAGCGTTAATCGTCCAATCCGATTATTCCGAGTTCCGTCATCCACCCGCAATGGTCGGCGTCCTTCTCAATTCAGGCTTGTGTTCAGCAAATGACCGGGGGCACATGGAGCAGCTAGCCTGCTTGATAGATGCCGATGGCTTGCAAGTCTTCGTCGCTGTGAATCCAACCTTCTTTGCCGTCGATGCGGACTTTTACCCAGATGTCGTCGGCTACTCCGAGCGCGATTCCGTCTTTCCCTTCGTCCCACGTCACCAGGACCTTTCCGGCCAGGATTTCGACTCGGGAATCTTTCTTGACCACAACGTGGGCCGGCGGGCCGATTTGCTCGTTGGATTCAGGAAACATCCTCACGAAAGTCAGATCCTGTTCGGCTGGACGTCGCTCAACTCCTTCGACGGGCATCTCGCAGCCGCCCTCGGCCATCCCGTGGCCGGTCTGATAGAAACAGTGCTGCGCCAACGCCAGCTTGCGTTCCATCCAGTTCACCCGCACCGGCACGGAGACGAAAAAGTAGCCGGTGAACAGGCGAATCCTCAGTTCGTCGAGCAGAATCTGGGTGCGGTTGCCCATATGACTGACCTTGCCGGGAACGAAATCGCCCATTTCGCCTTCCGCGTAAAAGGGCTTTCCGATGAGAGAAAGTTTTCCGTTCACAACGCCGAAAATCTCCCAGGGGCCACCGCTCAGCGGTGCGGACGGCAGGCATCCGGTGTCAAGGAGCAAGCCTGCCCCGTTGCTTCCGGTAATCGGAGTGACACTCACCGAGCAGGTCTCCGTGAACTCGCCGTTTTCGACCGCATGAGGAAATTCTTCGTGATGCAGGACCGTTCCGGCAGCGTCAGTAATATCCAATGACGCGAGCGCCAGCGCACCCTCGCCTTGCTTGCCAGATATGCGCTTGTTGTGTGCCAGAACGGTGAACGTCTGGCCGCCGATCGTGAATGGTCCTTTACGTTCCTCGACGTCTTGAAATTCCGGCTTTCCAGACGACTGGGTCGCCATCTGGCTCACTTGTTGAGTATTAGGCGCTGGCAATTCACTCTGCGGCAAGGAGGCTTGCGTCGCCACGGAAGCGCTGCCCGCCTCGGCGAGCGCGGGTTCTTGCGCTATGGTACTCCGCTGCGGCGCTTGCCTACAGCCTGCAGAGAAGGCCGCGAACAGCAGGAGAACTCCCGATACACTGCGAATCGAAAACATAGTTCGTGAGCCGCGCAATGATGCAGCTCTTTTGTTCATTCTAGGTGGCCTGCGCAACCAGCGCCACAGGCACGCGCGCAAGCGCAACGCAAGAGGTACGATGCCCTGGCACTGGTGCGGATGGAAGCCCATCGGGAGTGCTCCCGATGAAAAGGCGTTTCACGGTGTCGCGAACACCTGCGAGACGGGTGTACCATGGTGCCGTTCTTGAGGCCAAAAAAAGGAAATTCCGGTCTACACCACGGCTTTTCGCGGCTCCTGGCTCCTCAGAGCCCTAGCGATCGGAGGAAAACGATGAAACGGGAAATCATTCGCGTTGAGCCGCTGGCGACCTATCTCGAAAAATACAAGGCCCCAGCTTCAACCGTGACGAAGCACGGCGATACAATCTACGTCTCAGGTTCCCCGCCGTTCGACCCCCAAACAGGAGAAATCTTCAAGGGAGCAATCGAGCGTCAGACGGAGATCGTATTAGATCAACTCAAGCTCTGTGTCGAAACCGCAGGTTCTTCTTTGGAAAACATTCTGAAGGTGAATGTGTACGTCACCTCAGTGGACATGTTTCCTGCCGTGAATGCCGTCTACAGGCGTTATTTCCCGGAAAATCCGCCTGCGCGCATCTTTATCAATGTTCCGGCTTGGAATGGCGGGTTTGATATTGAAGTGGATTGTGTTGCCGCCGTTTTATAAGACCATCCTTTTTAGTTAGGTATCGATCTCGGATCGTCGGCGAGCGTCCACAAAGGCGCTCTGTGTGACGGCACGGCGGGTGGCCCACGCCTTCCGATGGGCTGCTTTTAGGGGTGGCCCATCCTTCGCGTTGTTTGCGAAGGGTGGGGCTTTTCGGCCCCGCTTTTTCTTCCTCCTTGTTCCTTCGTTCACACCGGATCAATGCGAATCAATCCATCGTCCTTTCCTTCGTACCACGCATACGAACTCCATAGCCAATTCCTCGGCGAGGCGGGTGGCGCGGCCATTCTCCGATGTTTGGTTTCGCGTGTCCGACTCTTCCCGGTTTGTGGGAAGGATCGGGATTTCGGCCATCCTTTCGGCCCCGTACTTGATTTCTCTTTCTTTCCAGACTCGTTCTCCGCTCATCCGCGTCACACCGCATCGATCCTCACCAATCCATCGTCGCTCCCTTCATGAAATAAATACGAACTCCACGTCCACTCCCGCGGCGAACTCACCAACCCGCGCTTCACCGGATTCCTGAGCATGTATCCGAACTTTCGCATTTAGTTCTAGCCCAACCGTACCATTGCCTATGCTTCAACCCACCCTCACAATAACTGCGCGGCCCGCAGCGCGGGAGCAAGAAACGCTTCACCAGAAACTCCTGCGTCGCCGCCGCACGCGGCCGGCCCGCGCACCATCAAGTGCCCCGCGAAGAAAGGAGCCAGCATAGAAACAATCGGGACACTCAAATATTGTTGCCGGGCCTAAGTCGTTGAAAATAAAGCACGGGCGCCACAAACAATCGGGACACACCCCGGGTAGCGCAGGCACTCTTGCCTGCGGCTTTTGACTGGCGGGCGGTGCAGCCTTTTCCGGCGGTTGGCGATTCCCGCGCGTCCAAGCTCCAACATTGAATCCCCGGCGCGCCCGTTCACAAAAAGAGAGAGAAGGCGATCTCGAGCCCTCTCGCCGATGTTTCGGTTAGAAATAATTTCGCCGATTGTTTTCAATGAGTTAGAGAAATTTTAATTGAACCCTTGTTTCGGTTAGACGTTCCGGCAACGGCGGCTGGCCCACCCGCCGAGGTCGAATCAGAATAGAAAGTAACGCTGGGCGAGGGGGAGAACGGTTGCTGGATCGCAGGTGATCAATGCGCCGTCGACACGGACTTCGTAGGTTTCAGGATCGACGACGATTTTCGGAGTTGCGTTGTTGTGGAGCAGATCCTTTTTGCCGATCTTGCGGCAATTTCGCACGGCGCGAGCGATCTTTTTCAGGCCTAGTTTCTGCGGGAGGCCTGTGGACATCGCCGCTTGAGAAATAAAAGTGATGCCTGTGGCGGCGGTGGCTGCGCCAAAGCTGCCGAACATGGGGCGGTAAAGAACCGGCTGGGGCGTAGGAATGGAAGCGTTGGGATCGCCCATCGCGGCCCAGGCGATAAATCCGCCTTTGACGATCAACTCCGGCTTCACGCCGAAGAATGCGGGCTTCCAGAGCACGAGGTCCGCAAGTTTGCCGGGCTCGATCGAGCCGATCTCTTCGGCCATCCCGTGGGTGATGGCGGGATTGATGGTGTATTTCGCGACGTAGCGCTTGGCGCGGTAGTTGTCGTTGCGCGACGAGTCTTCGGGCAACGCGCCGCGCTGCGTTTTCATTTTATGCGCTGTTTGCCAGGTGCGGATGATGACTTCGCCGACGCGCCCCATAGCCTGCGAGTCGCTCGAAATCATGCTGAGGACGCCGAGGTCGTGCAGGACATCCTCAGCGGCGATGGTTTCGGGGCGAATGCGGCTTTCGGCGAAGGCGACATCTTCGGGAACTTGCGGATTGAGATGATGGCAGACCATGAGCATATCGAGATGCTCGGCAATTGTGTTGATGGTGTAGGGGCGAGTGGGATTCGTCGAAGATGGAAGAATATTGGGAAACGAGGCGATGCGAATGATGTCCGGAGCGTGGCCGCCGCCGGCGCCTTCGGTGTGATAGGTGTGGATGGTGCGGCCGGCGATGGCGGCCACCGTGGCTTCGAGGAAACCGGCCTCATTGATTGTGTCGGTGTGAATTGCAACTTGAATGTCGAATTCATCAGCGACTTTCAGGCAGGCGTCGATCGCGGCGGGCGTTGTGCCCCAATCTTCGTGGAGCTTTAAGCCGCAGGCGCCGCCTTCGATCTGCTCGGCGAGCGGGCGTCCGGTTGCGGCATTTCCTTTGCCGAGAAAACCGAAATTCATCGGCCAGGCTTCGGCGGACTGCAACATGCGCGCGAGATTCCACGCGCCGGGCGTGCAGGTTGTGGCCGCGGTGCCGGTGGCGGGACCTGTGCCTCCGCCGATCATGGTGGTGATGCCGCTGGAGATGGCTTCGTAAATTTGCTGCGGCGAAATGAAATGGATGTGGCTATCGACGCCGCCCGCGGTGACGATTAAGTTTTCAGCGGCGATCACTTCGGTTGCGGCGCCGACGACGAGTTCCGGATCGACGCCGTCCATCGTGTCGGGATTTCCGGCTTTGCCAACTTTCACGATGCGGCCGTTCTGTACTCCGATATCGGCTTTGACGATGCCCCAATGGTCGAGAATGACGGCATTGGTGATGACGAGATCGAGGGCGCCTGATTTTGATTCGCGGATTGCCGTGCTGCTTTGGCCCATTCCGTCGCGAATTACTTTGCCGCCGCCGAAGGTGATTTCATCGCCGTAGTGCGTGTAATCCTTCTCAATTTCGATGAGGAGATCGGTATCTGCTAGGCGGATGCGATCGCCTTTGGTGGGGCCGTAGAGGTCGGCGTAGGTGCGGCGAGGAATGTTCAGGGCCATCAGTTATTTTTTCTCCTCGCTGAATTGAAAACCTTCGTCGCGGGCTCGCTCCAGGGCACGCCGGCGCGCGTTAGCGTCGCTTAGATCACCGCTTGCCGTGTGATCGAGCAATCCATTGAAGCCCCGGATGGCGCGGCGGCCTCCAAACTCGGCGAGTTCCACTTCTTTTTCTTCGCCGGGCTCGAAGCGGACCGCGGTTCCGGCCGGAATGTTGAGTCGCAAGCCGTAAGCGGCGGCGCGATCGAACGCGAGAGCGCGATTGGTTTCGAAGAAATGATAGTGGCTGCCAACTTGGATGGGACGGTCACCCGTGTTGCGCACGAGGAGGCGCTGGGTTTTTCGGCCGGCGTTGGCGATCACCGGACCTTGCGAGTCATCTAGCAGATATTCACCCGGGTTCATCGCGCCTCGATTTCAACGAATGGGATCGTGGATGGTGACGAGCTTCGTGCCATCGGGAAATGTTGCCTCCACCTGAACTTCGTGAATCATTTCGGGCACGCCTTCCATTACCTGAGCGCGATTCAGGATCTTCGCTCCCGAACTCATGATTTCGGCGACGGTTTTTCCGTCGCGGGCTGCTTCCATGACTTCGGCGGAAAGAATGGCGACCGCTTCGACATGGTTGAGTTTCAGGCCGCGCGCCTGGCGTTTTCGAGCGAGGTCGGCGGCGAAAGCGACCATGAGCTTTTCTTGTTCGCGCGGGGTGAGGTGCATACCAGTCCTCCTTAGTTCACTTTTCGCGGAGGCACCGCTTCCGTGCCATAGAGAGCGAACTTCGCCTCTCGCCATAGCTGGTTGAGACCCATCATTACGTCACGGCCATGCAATGCTACACAGCGACAGACCAAGCCATGTGCTACCAGAGTGCTGATGCCCCAAAGTGCCTTGCCGGGGCGGCTGAAATCGCCAGCGACTTCGCGCAAACGCTCTTCGAGCGCGAGCCATGCAGCCGGGTCCGGGCCCACCCGGCAAATGTAGAAGGTAGCCCAGTAACGATACGGGCCGAGTCGCGCTGGTGAGCTCAGTGGATACTTGTGCGGCTCAAGCCTGACGCGCTCGGCAGCGATGAGCCGGCCTTGCGCGCTCACATCTGCTTTCATCTCGACCGAATCGTAGGCAAACAGTTCTCCGCTGGCTTCTCTGCCGGGCGCGAGAATTTCCCACCAAAATAGTCCGGCGCCCAGAGCAAGCTGGATTTCGGTCCGTTGAGAGAAGCGCGCATGTGCGAATGGAATAATCGGGTCGGGCAGGTATTCGAGAAGCGCGTTTGCGGCGAGCGAGATTTCGGTTCGTTGGATCGCGGGACCTGCGCTTTCTCGCGCCCGATAGATGCGTGTGGCTCCGGTAGTGGTGAGCTGCACTTTTGCATTTTCGTCGAGACGAACGGAAAGCGAGAGGCGATCGTCACCGAGCAGCCCGCCCGAGACGTTGTGCAAATGACTCAGCGCCGCGCCATCTGCCAAAGTGAAAGCCCGAACCACTTTCAGCGGAGGCTCGTACAAGCGTTCGGAGAGCAACGTGCTTCGCGTGGCGGGGTCGTAAGCAAAGCGAAGCTCGAGCGACGAATCGACGCGGCGAGGCATGGCGGGCTGCGTCGCGAGACTGGCTTCCTTCAATAGAGCCATAAGATCAACGAATCGTTAGTGCTCAGAGTTTCCGTCAACTGATGAATAGACGCGTTGAAAGAGCCGGGTGTTCCATCGCTCCCCAGTCCAGCAACGGCGTAAAGCTCGACAAATTGTCCGACGACAACGCCGCGCTGCGGCTCGCGGCTTCAATAATTGCTGGTTTGAGATTCCACAATATTCGAGTGGCCTGCGTTTGGCCCAGCGGTAACAGGCGCTGAAAGGCCGAAACTGAACTGGCGACGAATTGATGCAGGTAGGCGAGAATGATCGAATCCTCATCGAAATGAAGAGCGCCACCCACAAGACCGAAAGCCGTGGGATGCTCGATTATGCCCGAGCGGAAGTCAAATGAATCTGGCCGGGGAGGTTCGTCCGTCGCTTCCAGAGCTTGACGCACAATATTGAATTCGCCGAGGGCGAAAACAGCTCGCAGGAAATTGCGTCCCAGGGCCGCGCTGCCGGACCGGGCTTCGCGCGCGGGCTTGAGCGCGGCTAGCTGATCATTCAGGTCCCGCCAACGCGCACTAGGGAAATCCGCTGGAGCTTCATGAGCAAGCCGCACCGCCTCCCTGCAGAAAACCGCTTCGACTACTCCTGCTTCTTCGAGATAGCCGCGTAGAAAGATCTCCAAATCGGTCGTCGCGAGCACGCCCGCGGAGACCATCGATTCGATTCCAAATGAGTGGGCGAGAGCGCCGATTGGGAATGCGCTGTCCGCCAGATGGAGAAGCTGGAGATAGGCGAGTTCCGGAGACGCCGAACGGCTCGATGCAGGCAGTTCATCTTCCATTGGAATCATCTCTAATGATGATGATCGTGCCCGTGGGTGTGGGCATGACCGTGCTCGTGTGAATGTGGAACGCCTTTGTACGGAGCGTGCGCGTCAATGAGATCGCGGCGCATGTCCTGCGGCGAATTAATATGTTGCTCGACCCACGTGACGAGCGAATCGAGTCCGACGGCATCTCGCAAATTCGTAAAAAAGAATGGAAGATCGCCTCGCATACGTCGCGAGTCGCGTTCCATCACTTCGAGCGAAGCGCCAACGTAGGGCGCAAGATCGATTTTGTTGATCACCAGAAGATCCGAGCGAGTAATACCCGGGCCGCCTTTGCGCGGGATTTTGTCGCCCTCGGCCACGTCTATTACATAGATCCACACATCCACTAGCTCTGGACTGAAGGCAGCGGAGAGGTTATCGCCGCCGCTTTCGACGAAAATCAATTCCAGGCCGGGAAGATTTCGTTCAAGTTCGGCGATCGCCTGGAGATTCATGGAAGCGTCCTCGCGGATCGCCGAATGGGGGCAAGCGCCGGTCTCCACTCCGCGAATGTGGTCCGCCGGCAAAGTGCCCTGCCGCAGCAAAAATTCCGCATCTTCCTTCGTGTAGATGTCATTGGTGACGACCGCCAGGCAGTATTTGGGCCAGAGTCTTTGGCTGAGGCGATCGACTAGCGCAGTTTTCCCCGAGCCAACGGGCCCGGCTATGCCGATGCGAAACGCTCGATGAGAATCTGGCTTGCTCATATTTTGACCTCGTGGTTACTCGCCATCCGCCCGGCGGAGGCGGCGAGGCAACCGCCGGCGGGATTTTTTCGATGAATCGGAGATGCGGCGTTGTGTCGCGCCAGGGTGTTCATAGGTTTAATTTCGCGGATTATAACAAAGAGCGGGAGAGAGTCTCAGTCGCGAAGTATTTCCTTGACCTCGGCAGGTTTGGAAATCGTTCAATCCGATTCACGCCACCGGCTCCTCCGCGGCTTCCACCCATTCCCGCCGTATATGGTGGTCCAATCGCTTGGCGAGGGGGCGCTTTTTCCAGCGGGCGAGAATCGGCGACCAGGTTTCTTCGAGCGAGCACGGCAAATGAACGGGTTCGAGGCGTACGAGCGGCAGCGGTCCTTTGAGTTTCAGGATTTGTGCTGCCGTCGGGCTGCTGGTGCGGCGGACATGCTCTTCGAGAGCTAGGCGAATTCGGGTTTCTTCGGCGGGTTCCAAGCCGAAGTGATTTACGCAGTGCACGAATTCATGGCTGTAGGCGCTTGCTTGCAAGAACTGTTTCGAAATGTAGGCGAGACCTCCGGTCATGCCGGATGCGAAATTAATTCCGGTGGGGCCGAGGATTATGACGACCCCGGCGGTCATGTACTCGCAGCCGTGCTGGCCCACGCCCTCGACAACGGCGAGAGCGCCGCTATTGCGAACGGCAAAGCGCTCGCCGGCACGGCCTGCGATATAAAGTTCGCCGGCTGTTGCGCCGTACAGCGCAGTATTGCCGGCGAGGAGATCGCCTCGCAGCGAGGCTGCGGCGCCTGCTTCGATGGCTATCGCGCCTCCGCTCAGGCTTTTTGCGACGTAGTCGTTGGCTTCGCCATGCAGCCGAAAATGCAAGCCGTGGATGAGAAACGCGCCAAAACTTTGGCCCGCAGCGCCGTGAAATTCGAAGTGCCTCGGCTCATGCCTTAAATCCGAGAAGCCGGAGCGGCGCAGAATGTGGCCGCTCAGGTGCGCTCCTACGCTACGATCGGAATTCTTGATTGGGAACGACATCGGCAGAGAGGAGCGCAGTTGGAGACTTCGGTCCAATTCGATTTCGAGGAAGTCTTCCGCATCTCGAATCTCTGCAACTGGCTGTGAAGCTTGTTCGGGAAACTCAGCGGGAGACTCGAGGAGGTGCTCGACAACGCGCGCTGCACTTGGGTCACGCGGACGAAGCTGGTTCACCTCGCCCACAAGTTCGGCCAGCGAGCGTGCCCCGAGCGATGCGAGCCGCTCGCGGACTTCGCCGGCAAGGCCGCGGAAGTACGACATCACCATTTCGGGATTGCCGTCGAAACGCGCGCGGAGTTCTTCATTCTGCGTGGCGATGCCGGCAGGGCAGGTGTTGAGATGACATTGACGGGCCATCACGCAGCCGATGGCCAGCAACGCGGAAGTGCCGAAGCCGAACTCGTCGGCGCCGAGGAGCGCGGCGATGATCACGTCACGCGCAAACTTGAAACCACCGTCAACGCGAAGGCGAACGCGATCGCGAAATCCCATCTGCAGCAGAGTCGTGTGCACTTTGCGCAGACCAATTTCCCAGGGCAGTCCGGTATTTTTGATCGAAGTGAGCGGCGAAGCGCCGGTGCCGCCGTCGAATCCGGAGATGGTGATCACTTGCGCGCCGGCTTTGGCGACTCCTGCGGCGATGATGCCGATGCCGGAGCTGGAAACAAGTTTGACTCCGATTTTCGCGCGCGGATTGACGGCGCGGAGATCGTGGATCAGTTGCTCGAGATCTTCGATGCTGTAGATATCGTGATGCGGAGGCGGCGAGATCAGCGACATGCCCGGAACCGCGTGACGCAGACGCGCAATCAGCGGAGTAACCTTCGTCGCGGGAAGCTGTCCGCCCTCGCCGGGCTTTGAACCCTGCGCCATTTTGATCTCGAGTTCATCGGCGCGGACAAGATATTCCGTGGTCACGCCAAACCGGCCGGAAGCCACTTGCTTCACGCGGTTGGCGGCTTGAGGCTCGCATCGGTACACATCCGGATCTTCACCGCCTTCGCCGGTGTTGCTTTTCGCGCCGAGGCGGTTCATGGCGATCGCCAGAGTTCGATGAGCTTCGGGACCGAGCGCGCCGAGGGACATGGCTTGCGTGCTGAAGCGCCGGAGTATCGCGCTCTCCTCTTCAACTTCATCGAGCGGAATGGGAGTGCCGGGAGCGAAATCAAGCAAGTCGCGAACAGATACCGGCTCGCGAGATTCTGCCAGATCGGCGTAAGCGCGATAGTTTTCGGGAGTGGGAGTTTTCACGTAGCGATGCATGCGACGAACGAGTTCGGGAGAGCTGGAATGGCGTTCGCCGGCCTGGCGGAAGCGATAGAGACCATCATCGCCGCGATGAGATGCGTTCGGAGCGTAGGCAGCGATTTGGCGATCCAAAGAGTCCTGCAATATTTCCTGTAGCGATTTGCCGCCGAGCGCGGCGCCGGCATCCTCAAAAAACGCTTCGTGCACGCTCTCGTTCAGCCCAACGACTTCGAAAAGCTGGCTGTTGCGATAACTCGCCATCGTGCAGATTCCCATGCGAGCGAGGACTTTGCGCAGTCCGACTTCGACGGCTTGGCGATATTGCGCGCTGCCACCGGGTTTGAGTATTTCGGAGAGCTCGAGAGCGAGATACGGAAAGACGGCGCTCGCTCCGGTGGCAATCAGCATCGCGAGATGATGCGTCTCGATAACTTGTCCGGTCTCGACGACAAGCGGAACTTCGTAAGCGCCGGCGCAGACGAGTTCCTTCCACACAGCGGCCACGGCGAGCATTGCAGGGAGCGCGGCGCGGGCCGAGCCTACGTTGCGGTCGGTGAGCAGAACCAAATCCGGGACATTTGTGCGGCTCTCGCCCGCTTCTTCGCGAACGCGCTGCACCGCTGCCAATGCGCCTTCGACGCCTCCGGTGGCTTCGTAAGTCAGGTCGATGCGCTTCACGCGAGGTTGCAGGTGGGACTCGAGCGCGGCGAGCTGGCCTTGATCGAGGAGGGGCGATCCGATGATCGTCGCTCTGCCGAGATGCACATCGAGCGACATCACATGGCTTTCGCGCAGCGAATCGATCGGCGGATTCGTTACCTGCGCAAAGCGCTGCTTGCAGTAATCCCAAAGCGGGCGGCGCATCGCGGAGAGAAATGCGGGAGGCGCATCGTCGCCCATGCTCCAGATGGATTCTTTGGCATCGAGCGCCAGAGATTGGAAGAGCAGACGAAATTGATCTTCACTCCAACCGAGTGCCGCGGCGACTTTGCGCGGCTCGGTCGTCAGCGGCACCGGGACGGTCATGCGCTTTGAGCGCGTGCAGCGGCCTGATTTAGAACGACCGTTCGGTGCGGCCAAGGCTTCCGAAAGATCGCTCTCACGGAGAATGCGCTTCTTCGCAGTGTCGACGAGCAGCATCTCGCCGGGCCCGAGGCGCTGCCGCTCGACCACATTCGCGGAATCGAGATCGACGAGCCCTGCTTCAGAACCCATGATGACGAGCCCGTCGGAGGTCACGGAGTAGCGCAGCGGACGCAGACCGTTGCGATCGAGTTTCGCGCCGACGATTCGGCCATCGCTGAAAACGAGCGCGGCTGGGCCGTCCCAAGGTTCTTGCTCAAAAGATTCGTTCCGCAGAAATCGGCGCAACTTCGGCGCGAGATTCCGATTGGACTCCCATGCTGGCGGCACCATTCGCAACATCGCCGCGGCGATGTTATAGCCGCGCTGCACTGAAACCTCGAGCGCGTTGTCAAAGCTGGCCGAATCGCTGACGCGTTCTTCGAGCGTGTGAAAAAATCGTCCAAACCGGAGTTCCTGGCGAATGGATTCTTCTCTCGCAAGAGCCCAGCGGCGATTCGAGCTGATGGTATTGATCTCGCCATTGTGCGCGACATGGCGGAAGGGCTGCGCCATCGTCCAACTCGGCTGCGTGTTGGTGGAATAGCGCTGATGGAAAATCGCGAAGCTCGCCGTGAATTCGGGGTTCGAGAGATCGGGATAAAACTGCCGGAATTGCCGGGGCGTCAGCAGCCCCTTATAAACGACAGTCCGGGATGATAGCGAGCAGAAGTAAGTGCCCGGCTCGCCTTCGAATTCCACGAGCTTGCGGAAAGAGAACAGCGAGCGCTCGAGGTCTGCGGCGGGTTGCGCCGCGCTGAAAAAGCATTGGCGAATGGCAGGCTGAGTCGAAAGGGCACGTGAGCCGAGAGTCGCGCGCTCGAGCGGGACATCTCGCCATCCCAAACAGCGCAGGCCGCTCTGCTGCGCTAAGGACTCAATCGCCTTGCGCGCTTCGGCTTCCTTTTTCCTTGGAAGAAAAACCATGCCCAGACCGAAAGTTTCGGGCAGGGAGATATTTGCGAGCCGCGCACGGCTTCGAAAAAACTCGGTGGGTATAGGCAACAGAAGTCCCGCACCATCTCCACTCAAACCATCCGAATCCACTCCGCCGCGATGCGAAAGCCGGTCGAGCGCAGTAAGCGCAAGCTCGACCACTTCGCGCGATTTCTCGCCGCTCAGGCGAGCGATGAACCCGACACCACAAGCATCATAATCCAGTCCCGGATTGACGACGACTTCCCTCATGTTAAGTAACTACCCTAGGACTGTCCGGGAAGTACAATCGAAAGGTTGGATGCGTAGCATCAATATTTAAGCGGTTTGATCTGCGCACTTTGTCGACCCAACGAAAGATGGTGTGGGTGGCCTGAACGGCGGAGCGGGCGGGCGGTCCTGGGAGATAGGATTGCGGATCTCAGTATTCGTCTGACATAGCGACGCGGGTGATCGGGCTTCTGCGCGACCTCGCGAGCTGTGGGAGCTGCACGGTTCACGATTTAATCGTATCTAGCTCGCGCACGTGCTATCGCAGTGACCAAAGACGTCACAGGCTGGCAGTTCGCTGTCGAACCTCAGCTGCGATGCTATTATCGTGTCGTAAGAATTCGCGGCGGCCGATGCAGATCGCAGGCTTAGCAAACTCGATCGGCCTTCCGGACATGGGTGATCGCGCCTCTGACGCAACCCGACGCGTTCGCCGCTCGCGCCATGCGCTGCCAAAGAGATGCGGGATTCAGCGCAGCAATCAACGCGGCGAGCCAATGAACGCCCTCGTCCACGCGCTAGGGAATGCATGAAAATTCCAACTGCCTTGAATGCTGACCTTCGAGTAGTGACCTTGGTGCTCGCAGTACTTGTTTCGGCGCAGATGCCGGGGGCGCACTCGCCTGCCGCGCGAGGCGTCAAACCTGGCCTGGTTCAGTTCGAAGATATTGCCCGGCAAGCCGGCCTCACGGCGCTCAATGTGTACGGCGGCGATCAGCACAAAGAATTCATTATAGAGACCACCGGAAACGGCGCGGCGATCTTCGATTATGACAACGATGGCTGGCCGGACATTTTTCTTCCCAACGGCTCGACGGTCGAGGGATTTGCCGCCGGCACCGCCCCGACCGGGCATCTGTATCACAACAATCGCGACGGCACGTTTACGGACGTGACGGCAAAGGCCGGGCTGGCGCGTGCGGGCTGGGGCCAGGGAGCGTGCGTCGGAGATTACGACAACGACGGCTATCTGGATCTGATGGTGACTTACTGGGGGCAGAACTCGCTGTATCACAACAATGGCGACGGCACGTTCACCGACGTGACGAAAAAAGCGGGGCTCGAAACTTCCAAGGATCAGTGGAGCACGGGATGTAGTTTCATTGACTACGACCGCGACGGCAAGGCAGATATTTTCATCGCACGCTACGTCGATTTCACTTACGACTCAGTTCCGAAACCGGGGCAGGGCCAGTGGTGCCATTGGAAGGGAGTTGACGTGATGTGCGGCCCGCGCGGCCTGAAGGTGGGGATTAACGCCCTCTATCATAACAATGGCGACGGCACCTTCAGCGACGTGTCCGAAAAGTCAGGCGTCACCAAGACTTCCGGTTGCTATGGCTTCACTTCGCTGCCGGGGGACTACGATCAGGACGGATGGCCCGACATCTACGTCGCTTGCGATTCGACGCCCAGCATCCTTTACCACAACAATCACGACGGATCGTTTACGGATGTGGGGAGTACGGCAGGCGTGGCCTTCAATGAGGATGGGACGCTGCAAGCGGGAATGGGCCTCTCGGCCGATGATTTCGCGCACGAGGGCAGGCAGGATATCGTTAAAACGAATTTCAGCGACGACACGCCGACGCTGTACATCAACCGCGGAAACAATTCCTTCGACGACGTCACGTTTAGCGCAGGGCTGGGCTTAATCACTAACTGGCTGGGATGGGGCGTACAGTTCTACGACTTCGACAACAGCGGGTGGCCGGGCATTTTGATCGCCAACGGGCACGTTTACCCGGAACTGGACGGCAAGGGGCTGGGCACGAGTTACCGCGAGCCGAAGGTGGCCTATTACAACTTGCGGAATGGGAAGTTCGCGAACATCACCGGCCAGGCGGGGGCGGCGCTTAGCGAGAAGCACTCGGCTCGCGGCATGGCGCTCGGGGATCTGTTCAACGACGGTCGCGAGGAAGCGCTGGTGAATAATGTGAACGAGCCGCCATCGCTTTATCGCAACACGGCAGCAGTCGGAAACTTTGTGAGCTTGCAATTGATTGGCAGCAAGTCAAATCGGGCGGCTCTGGGAGCAATGGTCACGCTTGAACAAGGCAATGACAAGCGCGAGCAAGAGGTGCGCAGCGGCAGTGGCTATATTTCGCAGAGCGATCTGCGGCTGCACTTTGGGCTGGGAACGGCAACGAAGGCGGAGAAAATTGTGATTCGCTGGCCCAGCGGATTCGTGGAAACGCTGCATGATCTGTCCGCCAACCAATACTACGTTGTGCGCGAGGGTAGCGGCATCGATTCCAAGCAAACCCACGGAACCAGCGGCGTGCGAATCGCCGGCGCAGCGAAATAAGTCCGGATCGGGCGCTTCAGGAAAACTGCGAAAACATTGGCGCCGAAACGATTCGGCAAATCCGCCCACTGGCTTTTTCCAGCCCAGCGACTTTGATATCATTCGAAGCATGACGCCATCCGCCTCCGTTCGACGCGACCGGGGCTTGGTGGTCTTTGGTGAATTTTTTCGAGATTTGGTGTTTTACGACCTTCCGCGGCTTCCCAAGATGGGCGAGGAGGTCAAGACCGCGAGCGTCGCGCGGTTTCCGGGCGGCGGCCTGGCAACGACCGCGATTGTGGCCGCGAGTTTAGGAACCCCTACCAAAGTCATCACCAGAGTTGGTCGGGATGCGCTGACGAGCCCGGAGTGGCAGATGCTGGTCCGCAGCGGCGTCTCCACCGAAGGTTGTGAGTTCGACCCGCACTTGCCAACGGCAATCACAGTCTCCGCATCTTTCGACGGCGATCGCATGATGATCACTCACGACGCCGTCAACGTGAAACTGGAAAGGCTGTTGCGCCGCCGCGGCGTGCAGAAACAAATGCGCGCAGCTCGTCACATCCATCTGGCGTGTGCATTGCGGCCTCCGCAAGTGTGGACTCCGGTGATCCGCAGGCTGCGCAAGCAAGGCTTGACGGTTTCGGTGGACACGGGTTGGAACCCCGACGTGCTGGAGTCGCCCCGATTGCCGTCTTTGTTGCAGGAACTCGAATTTGTGTTTCCGAATGAGCTGGAAGCAAAGGCCATAACCGGCGCAAAGACTGTCGAGGCGGCGGCGATGAAATTGGCCGAATGGGTGCGAGTTCCGGTGGTCAAGCTTGGCGCAGATGGTTCCCTGGCCGTCTCCAACGGAAAAATCTTGCGAACGAACTCCATTCGGGTGCGCACTGTGGACGCGACGGGAGCAGGGGATGCGTTTGACGGTGGCTTTCTTCACGGCTATCTCGCCGGGTGGCCGTTGGAGGAATGTTTGCGAGCCGGCAATATATGCGGCGCGCTAGCCACAACGGGGGCTGGAGGCTCGTGCGCAGCACCGACGCAGAAAAGCCTCAAGAAGTTGCTGAAAAAGCTCCGCTAAAATGTAGTCATGCGGGGGAAGCGAATTCCGCCAGGCACCGGAGTCGCTCAGCGGGAAATCATCCCAGAGGATATAACGGCATCATGAAGATTACTCTCATCGGAGCTGCGGGGGTCAGGACGCCACTGCTGGTCCACGGCCTGGCGGGCCTCGGCGCCGGCGTTCGTCTAGACGAGTTGGCACTTTGGGACACCAACCCTGAAGGTTTGACGGCGATGAAAAGAGTCGCGGAAGCGATGGCCAAGCGGCAAGGACTCGGCGCGCGCCTCAAAGCCTATTCCGATCCCGAGGCTGCCCTGGAAGGAGCGAGCTACGTGGTCAGCAGCATTCGCGTGGGTGGCATCGCTGCGCGAGTCAAAGACGAAACGATAGCTCTGGCACACGGGCTCGTCGGCCAGGAAACCGTGGGCGCAGGAGGATTCGCCTGCGCCATGCGCAATCTTGCCACGATGCTCGACTACGCGAAGATGATCGATCGAGTGGCTCCGCGGGCGACGCTCATCAATTTCACAAATCCAGTCGGGATTATTTCCCAAGGCCTTCTAAATCATTCAGGAGTAAATGTAATCGGCGTCTGCGATACGCCGCTGGAAACATTCGAAGCCATCGCCCGCGCGCTCGAGCGCAATCCGTTCAATCTCCGTTTCGATTATCTCGGGCTGAATCACTTGGGCTGGGTGCGCTCGATCCGCGACGAGGAGAACACGGAGCTGCTGCCCAAGGTGTTAGCCTCCCCCGAGATCATTCAGAAATGCTATCGGCACGGGCTTTTCCCGCCGGAATTCATTCAGAAATTGGGGCTGCTGCCCACCGAATACCTATACTTCTATTACTTCCCGCAAGTCGCGATTAAAAATACGAAACAGAGCGGTCAGTCGCGCGGCCAGACGATCGCGGCCATGAACACGCGGCTGTTTCAGAACCTGGCGCAGGCTGCCGATTCGAAACTAATCGACATTTATGAGGATTACCTGCGTGAACGAAACGCCTCCTACTTCAGCATCGAGGCCACAGCCGGCGAACGGCGCAGGGAAAATCAGGAACTCTACTCTGAGTTTTCCGGTTACGAGCGCATTGCGCTGCTGGTGCTGCAGGCGCTGCACTCCGAGACTCCTTCACTGATTCCTCTGACGGTTCGCAACGGCAAGGCACTGGAAGATCTCGATGCCGATGACGCGGTCGAGCTGCCCTGCCAAGTCTCTTCGCGCGGCGTTCAAGTGCTGCCCGTGGGGCGCGCCCCGGAAGTTGTCCGCTCTTTGCTGCTGCAGGTAAAAGAGTATGAACGCCTAACAGTGCGCGCCTCGGTAGAACACTCCCGCGCGATGGCACTCGCGGCTCTCGAGAAAAATCCCCTCGTTGGCGGCTCCAAAGTGGCCGAGCAGGTGCTGGCGGAATACCTTCAGGCCTTTGGCTCCCAGATGAAGCTGCAAGCGGCTTGAGTGAACTCGTTCAGTACTGCGGAAGTTCCGGATCAACTGCACTTCTTCGCGGCATTCTCAAACTTTCTTTAAGAGAGTTCCCAAGTGCACCCGGACGCCTTCCCTGGCGCTCGAATAGCACGCTTCGATCAATTCGACGACGTTGTATCCGTCATCGGCGGTGACTGGCGCAGGCGATTTGCCGTCAAGGGCGTCAACGAAAAGCTTGTTTTCCTCGATGTAACCCCACTTTTCGTGCATCGGCGCGAGGGAAAAATCGTAAGTGGTCGTGCGACTTTCCAAGCCATTCGTAAACGAGATTCTCTCCATTTCAAACGTCTCGTACGTGGAGTGCTTTCCGTAAACCTCGAAGCGTTCGAAAGGAAAGTGCCAACTGGCGTGCGCATAGGTTTTCATTGTCGCCTGCAAGCCGGATTGAAAACCGAGCAAGATGGAAAAATCGTCCAATTCGCCGTGCTCGTGAGCGCGCGCCGCCACCTCCACCCACTCGACCTTTCCGAAGAAGAAGGTCATCAGATCGAACATGTGCACTGGCGTTTCATACAAGAAGCCTCCGGTAAGGCTCGCGTTCCACACCCACGGCGGGTTAACCAGCTCTCCGCGGTTCATCTTGGCGTGGACGGAAAGTGGGCGAAGTTCGTTCCTATCGATCGCGCCTTTCAGAGTTTTGTAGACCGGCGCAAAGCGGCGGTTGTGGCCCACTTGGTAGATGAGTCCGGAGCGAACGGCGCGATCGCGCAACTTCCTGGCGGACTCCAGATTCAGCGCAAAGGGCTTTTCGCAAAAAATGTGCTTGCCGGATTCCAGAGCTTGCGCGGCAATTTCTGCATGTGTCGTATTCGGAGTACAGACGTAGACGGCGTCACATTCCTCGAGAAGCTCTTCGAGCGATCGGGCGGCCCGCCCGCCGAATCTGGCCGCCATCGCCTGGGAGCGGGCCGCATCTGAATCAAAAGATGTTTGCAGAGTGACACGCGCGTCCTTCGAAAGGATCGCGGCGTGTATGCTACCAATTCCTCCCGCTCCAATAATACCGATCTTGTGTGGCATTTCCGGCCTCGTCTCTCTTGCTCCCGAATTGCACAGCCGCCCATTCCCAGTGCGATTCCGCCGCGGTGCGAATTAGCCGGTCGCGTGGTAATCCGGAGCCGCAGGCCCGCGGCAGCGCAAAGCCCGAACTACGAATTTCTTTCCGGCGATACACCGGCGCGAACTAAAGGCACGCGAGGATCGCGCTCCAAACCGCTATTGCGGAGATGCGCGTAACGTGAATCATCGCTGGCAGCCATGGATCGCGCGCTACCGGCAAGCACATTGAGATAGTAGACGTCGTAACCATGCGCCGCGACCACCGGATGGTAGCCATCTTTGATCAGCACTAAATCCCCGTCCATGAGCGTCAGCGTGTCGTCGCGCGTTCCCGCCGCGTCGTACAAACGTTGGAATGCATATCCTTCGGGTTTGCTGATCCGGTAGTAGTAAATCTCGTCGAGGTCCACCTCGAACGGCGGATTGTGAACGTCATGCTTGTGCGGCGGATAGCTCGACCAGTTTCCGCTCGGCGTATAGACCTCGCACAGCAAGAGCTTATCGGCAGGGAACTCCGGACGAACGATATCGACGATCTGACGCGTGCAATTTCCTCCGCCGCGAATCTCTTCGCGGCAATCGGCTGGGGTAATGATGCGTGGTTTGAGCGGGGCGGCGGAAAAAGTGCGGCAGTCCGCGAATTCGCAATCGCTGATAGCGGAAATTTCGAAAGGCGTGCCGCCCGGCATATACACCGCGTAGGGATAGCCGCTGAAAACGTCCTTGCGCCCGCCAATTTCCCGCGGCCCTTCGCCCCATTCGACGGTCGCCTTTCCTCCCAGGACTACGAGCACCGCTTCTTCGTCTCGCGTGTTGCTCTGCCAATGCTCTCCGGCGATCAAGCGCCGCACCGAGAAGTTGATGGTCTTCCAGTTTGCGCGCTCCCGCGTCACGGCAACGAGCACGCCGGATTTGTCCTTTGCGACGGGCGCCGGGTGAATCAACACCTCCTGTGCGTAAGAAGTTCCGCTCACGTCTACCTCCCCGGGAAAACACTGCCCATCGGCTCAGATCGCGTTACTTCCGAATTGCCGATGAACTCCACTTGTCTCGCGGCATCAGGAAATGCCCTGTTCTCCTTTGATACTGATTCCATTTTCGGTATCTACACGACGGGCACGTCCCACGACATTCGTGGCTGGGGACGTGCGCGTTGCGGCCCATTTAGAACATGCCCGATCCTGTCTCGTTGGACATACCGGTTTTTCAGAAATTTGATCGTCGCAGGCACCGCGATAACTCGACACGTGGATGCCAATCCGCTTCCCAGAAGGGCATTCGATTCCATCCGCACCCGCTGTTGGAATCAGAAATGCTTGAATGAAGATGCGGGAGCGGCCCATGCCGCTCCCGCGATGGGTGCTAGAAATATAACTTCAGCGCGAACTGTATTTCGCGAGGATCGCCTGGTCCTCCCGAATCGGTCCCCAGGCTCGGTTGGATCGTGTTGGTTACCTTTCCAAACGAACCTAGACTGACAGGGTTGAAGCTCGCATTTGGATTTGCGAAGTTGGGATGATTGAAGGCATTGAAAAATTCAGCCCTGAACTGCAGCTGATACCGTTCCGTAAACTTAAACTGCTTGAATAGGCTGAGGTCCCACATCTGGATCCCGGGGCCGTGATACGGGTAGGGAGCACAGGTCCCGAACTGTCCGGAGCTAGGCTGCGCAAACGCCGCCGGATTGATATAAAAGCCCGTGGTTGTGTACAATTTGTGATTGGACGTCGCGCCCGCGAAAGCATCCCCTATACAATCCGCGTAAAGCGGGTTGTTACCGTCAACCGGATTGCTACCACTGGCACTGACTTGAAAGGGACTCCCGGTCTGTTCCGTTACGATCCCGTTGAATTGCCATCCTCCCAACCAACGGCCGGCGAAATTATCGCCATTCATGAACGGCTGGCCTTGACCGATCGGCAAGTCCCACAGGAAGTTGCCCACAAAACGGCTACGAATGTCGAGAATCGAATTGCTCATCTCCGCGGCGTAATCATACGAGTTTTGAGGAAACTTCCCGGCCTGCGTCAAGTGGTCGGCGTAATTGGCGAGACCGTGGGCGAGGGTGTATCCCAGGTTGAAGGTCAAGCCATGGAACGTCCTCTGTTTCAAGGAAACTTCCAGTGAGTTGTAGTCCGCGTTCCCATCATAGGTCGCAGTTTCAAGGGTTCCAGCAGATACACCAGGCGAAGCGCAAGTGGTGCTGCCGTGAAAGGTATCGATTGGGCCGGTTGCCGTCGTCAAATTGGGATAGGGATACTGCAAAATCGGACAGCCCGTATCGTAGCCGGTGATCATCGGCTGATTATAGTCACGCAGCCTGTCCTCTTTGCGGCCCCAATTGCCAACATAGAAGGCTGACACCACCGTATTCTTGGCAGCTTCGTATTCCAGTCCAAAACTCGTCTGCTCGACGTAAGGAGTGCGCTGGTTCGGATCCTGGGCGCGTACTTCCAGCGAAGTCAAATCGACTGACGTCGACTGAGTAATGGAGGTGGGCAGCCCATTCTGTAGCTGAAAGATAGTGCTGGAGTTGCTGAAGTTCACGATCTGGGTATCAATAAAGAACGGCGGATTGAGCTGAAGTATGGCCTCCGATCCTATCCGTTGCTCGTGCTGATAGAAAACTCCATATCCTCCACGCCAGACCAGACGAGGCAACATCTGGTAAGCAAAGCCAAGACGCGGCGCGAAATTGATCAGGTCCGGGTGAATCAGGGCGCGGTTAAACCAACCGCTAGCGTTGCTCGCCGCGGTGATTATTTCCCCGCCGTTGGCCGGGGAGAAGTTCGACGTCTGATTGTTTCTATCGATGAGCGGAGCGAAAAGTTCATATCGGAGCCCGTAAGTAAGGGTAAGTTTCGAAGTGGCCCTCCAGGTGTCCATGCCGTAGAAAGAGTGTCCTGGTTGGAAATAATGGACCACGTGGGGAGTCGTGTAGACCGCAAAGTCTACGTCTCCCAGCACCAAATCAGGCAGGCCGAACGCGCCACCGGCGGCGACAGATCCGAGTTCATAAAAAAGACCTTGAGGTGCTTCTATGTCGAAGAAATTGTCGGTCCGCCTGAGGTATTGATACCCGAACTTGAAACTATGGCTCCCTTTCAACCAATTCACGTTGTCAATGAAGTTCCAGGCTTGCGAAATCTGGTACTGAGGCCGCCACCCCGCCGACCCCATGTTCTCCAAGCCGTTGAACTGGAAAGCAGGAAGGCCAGCGTCGTTCGGACCCGGCGGGACCCCTGACAATCCGATAGCGGATTCGGCCTGCGAAGTGCCCAGAGTTAATCCCAGCGGATCGCTATGGGCGTAATCGCGGCTGAAGCCGAAGCGCGCGTCATTGGTCAGCGTGGGTGAAATGGTGTGCGTCCAACCCAACGCCAGAGATTGCTGGTGCCAGCGATACTGCGTTGCGAAATTGCCATTGCCAATCAAGGGATTGCTGGTCCACTCAGGGTCCTGGCGGTTCACATGGCGATAGCTGTAACTTCCGAAGATTTGATCCTTCGAGCTCATGTTGTAGTCGATGCGCCCGTCCAGGGAATTTTGGTCATTGGGAACCGAGGTCGGGAATAGGTAGTTCGGCGCTCCCGTCCAACTTCCCGGGGTTCCTTCGGCGGCCACCGCGGCGGGGACGTTCGGAACCGCTGTGCCCGCGACCAAGGCCAAAAACTTCTGCGCGACGGGATCGAAGCATCCCGGCTGGACTATGTTCCCGACAAAGCAATTGGCCTGGCCGGGGATCCCTATCGGATTGGTCAAAGGAATGTTCAATTCCGTAAAATTGCCTTGATCCATCAGCGGTGTCGGAACCGTGCTCTGCTCGGTAATGCCATCCCTGCTGGTGAAGCGTGTGAGATCGCCAAAGAAAAACAGCTTGTCTTTGAGGATTGGGCCGCCGATCGTGCCCCCGAATTGATTCTGGTTGAAGCCGCTGCGCGGAGTGCCGTTCACATTGTTAATCCAGTAGTTCGCATTCAGGACCTTATTCCGAAAGTACTCGTAGAGATCTCCATGGTAACCATTGGTTCCGGACTTGATGGTCGCGTTTATCACCGCGCCTGCGGAATTGCCGAATTCCGCGGAGTAGTTGCGGGTCTGAATCTTGAATTCCGCCAGCGCATCGGGAGGAGGCTGCACAACCTGTACCGAAAATTCCTGTAGGTTTTCCGAGAACGAGTTATTGTCGATACCGTTCAGCAGGAAATTATTCTGAAGCTGAGTGTTGCCGTTGGCGCTGAACAGGTCTGTCGCATTGTTACCCGACGGGGGCGAAAGCCTCGTTACGCCGGGTTCCAATAGGGCCAAATCAGCATAGCGGCGTCCATTGAGAGGAAGGTCGTTGATTCTCTGAGAATTTACGACACCCCCCAGATCGGCTGTCTGAGTTTCCAAGAGCGGCTCGGCGGTAGTAACCAGCACTTCCTGAGTCACCACGCCGACTTGCAAAGAAAAATCGAGGGACAGGCGGTCTTGCACGTGCAGATCGATATTGTCCCGCACGGAAGTCTCGAAGCCTGGAGCGCCCGCCTTAATCACGTAAACTCCCGGGATCAGTGTCAGCACCTGGTATTCACCGGCGCTATCGACTGACGAGGTCACAACGACCCCTGTCGCCTTATTCGTGATGGTCACCACCGCTTTCGGCACAACCGCTCCGGTCTGGTCGACAACCCTCCCGACAATGGCCCCGCGGTCTATTTGTCCGAACGCGGGAAGGGCAGAAACCCCGAGCAGCGCCACAAGCAAAGTCGCCCAGCCGAGCAATCTCCGAGTGTTCAAGCCTCGATTCATTGAAGCCTCCACCTTTCAGATTCGAGGAGCGGTCTCCCCACTTTTGAAACAGTTGCGTTCATAACTGCAAGGGATCCGACTCTCACTTGGAATCAAAAAAAAGACCTAAGCGCCCCGTCGCATTGCCTGGACTCGAATGGCCGCTACACCGGCTAACCCGATCACGTTGAAAAATCGGCCCCTCGATCAAATCACCCGAACCTGCGCGCAGTTCCCCGCACGCAACTCGAACCAAGCCGGAATGCTTTGGATAAGGGTAGGCAAACACGACCGCACGATATCGACGCCATCCCCCAAAGACGTGCCCCCTAGCATGCCGAAACGATTCGGATACGAATGTCCGCACAAATAGCATCCGCAAAAATCATTGTCAAGCCAATTCTCCTAAATCGTGTTGCTGCGGTTAATTTTGCAGATTTACACGGAGCGATGCGCCGGCCGTCCGCAGTTCCTGGCGGATGCCAAAACGTTTTGGCATCAGTATTGACAAGGGTTTTTGCAGGCGTACAATGCCGT
Source organism: uncultured Acidobacteriota bacterium (assembly GCA_963812645.1). GTDB lineage: Bacteria > Acidobacteriota > Terriglobia > Acidiferrales > UBA7541 > Palsa-147. The sequence goes on along the minus strand of CAWEVU010000001.1, from coordinate 6,870 downwards.
TGCTTCCAACGAAAATGCGGAGGCTGAATGCAGTACGTCGCAGCAAATGGACGAATTCGAAGCGCATTATACCTCGCACGCCGGGTCCTAAAAGCCGCATCTTCAGCAATGGCGATACGTATCTTTCAGAGCCAGGAAAAATCTTCGGTTGAGGACTGGCCGTTCGTGCAATTCGAAACAGCGTGCACGGCGCTCGTGCAATAGCAACGCATAGCGGCCGGCGATTACCGGTCGTTTCGCTCCGAATCTCGCGCCCGACAAAGGAGAGAGAAATGGCATCAGGATGCAAAAGGCTTGTAGCTGCAATCTCCGCCGTGTTGCTCTGCGCGCTGCCGTTCTTATTTCGATCGAGTCTCGTGCGCGGCCAATCTCCCCAGGCTGTCGATTCGCGCCCGATCGTGGCTGCGCACCCGCTGGATTTTGATCAAGGCGCCGCTGCGCTCTGGCAGAGCCTGCTGAAACTCCACACGCGCTCGAGCGTGCTGATGGTCGTCGCGCATCCTGACGACGAAGACGGCGGAATGTTGACCTATGAATCGCGCGGGCAAGGCGCACGCGTGGCTTTGTTGACGCTCAACCGCGGCGAAGGCGGCGCCAATGTCATGTCTTCCGATTATTTTGACGCGCTCGGCCTCGTGCGCACGGAAGAGCTCTTGGCTGCCGACCGCTACTACGGAGTGCAGCAATTTTGGACGCGCATGTGCGATTACGGTTTCTCTAAGACCAAAGAAGAAGCCCTCGAGAAATGGGGCCACGATCAAACCCTTTCCGATGTCGTGCGCGTCGTGCGCATGACGCGTCCGCTGGTCATCACTTCGGTCTTTGTCGGAGGGCGCACCGACGGTCACGGCCATCACCAAGTCTCCGGGCAAATGGCGCAAGAAGCCTTCAAGGCCGCGGGTGATCCGGCCATGTTCCCTGAGCAGATCAAAGAGGGTCTGCGTCCCTGGAAGCCGCTGAAAGACTATGCTCTCGTTCCTTTTTCTCCGGTTACGGACAAGGGCATATTTGACTATGCCGATGGGAAGTTTTATCCCGCCGAATTTCGCAATTACACTGACGGCACGGTCATCAAAGGCGCGCTTTCCGCTTCCGTGGAAATTCCCGAAGGCGAGTACAACCCTCTCATCGGCCTGACCTACGTGCAGATCTCGCGCGTCGGCCTCGGTCACCAGAAATCGCAGAGCGGCGGCACGGGCCTCCCTCCGGCCGAAGCCGAGATGACTGCTTATCATCGCTTCGCATCCGCTCGTCTCCGTTCCCGACAAAGAGTCGTCTTTCTTTGACGGCATAGACATCTCGCTAACAGGAATCGCAAGCCTGGCCCAGGGCGGCGATGCGGCTTTCTTGAAAGACGGACTAGCCCAGATCAACTCTCTGGTCGAAAAATCCATGAGCATCTTTTCGGCCCAACAGCCGGAAGCAATTGCTCCCACACTTGCCGAAGGCTTGAAGAAAACAAACGACCTGATCGAAAAAGTAGCCGGCAGCAACCTAACCGCCGATTCGAAAGCCGACGTAACTCACGAACTAAAAGTGAAGCAAGCGCAGTTCGAAAATGCGCTCGCCGAAGCTCTCGGCATTTCGGTGCTTGCCACGCTCGCTCCAGAAAAAGAACCCTCCGGCCCATTCGCGCGCTTCTTCAGAAACGAGCCCACGTTCCAGGTGGCCATCCCGGACCAAAAATTCTGGGTCAAAATTCACGCCACGAGTCCCACCAATCTTCCCGTGGAACTCAAGTCCGCAGTTTTAGAATCTCCAAAAGACGAAAACTGGACCATCGATCCCGCAGCGCAGACCGGCAGCGCGCTCAAAGGCAATCAATCCGCGGATCTGCGCTTCACAGTTCACGCCGCCCCCACCGCCCGCTTCACGCGCCCCTATTTCACGCGTCCAAATATCGAGCAGGCCTACTACGACATCCACGAGCCACAGGATCTCAATAAGTCTCTATCAGCCTATCCGCTCTCCGCACGCGTGCAATTCGAATTCGACGGCGTCCCATTCGAGCTTGCGCAAGTGGTTCAATCCGTAGAAAGAGTAACCGGCCCGGGAACGGTGCTCGAGCCGCTGATCGTAGGCCCGGCCATTTCCGTCTCCATCTCTCCGCAAGCTGGAATCGTTCCCCTCGACTCCAAATCTTTCGAAGTAACCGTCAACATTCACAGCAACGTCAAAGGTCCCGCCACGGGCACCGTAAAACTCGATTTGCCCGAAGGCTGGAAGGCCCCGCAGGAAGAATTTTCAACGTCCAAGGACGGCGATGATCAAGCGCTCAAATTCCACGTCACGCCCGCAGGCCTGATGGAAAAGTCGTATGCCATCACCGCCGTCGCCACCTATGACGGCCACGAATACAAAGAGGGCTATCACACCATCGGCTATCCCGGATTGCGTCCCTACAATCTCTATCGCGCTTCCACCTATCGCACAACCGGAACCGACGTGAAAGTCGCGCCGGATCTGAACATCGGATACATCGTCGGCGCCGGCGATGAAATTCCTCAGTCGCTCGTGAATCTAGGGATCGCCGTTCATTTCCTCAGCGCGGAAGACCTCGCTGCCGGGAATCTCTCCAAATTCGACGCCATCATTCTCGGAGTCCGCACCTATGCCGTGCGCGAAGATCTCAAAAACTACAATGCCCGCATCCTCGACTACGTCAAGAACGGCGGCGTAGTAATCGTGCAATACAACACGCAGGAATACGACCACAACTACGGTCCCTATCCCTACAAGATGGGTCAGATGGCGGAAGAAGTGACCGACGAGAATTCCCACGTGGAAATTCTCGCGCCCTCAAATCCCGTTTTCACCTGGCCCAACAAAATCACCGCGAAAGATTTCGAAAATTGGGTGGAAGAGCGCGGCTCGAAGTTTCTGGACAGCTGGGACTCGCAGTATGAGCCGCTGCTGGAAACCCACGACCCAGGACAAGCCCCGCAAAAGGGCGGCCTCGTTTACGCAAAATACGGCAAGGGCGTCTACATCTATAACGCCTACGCGTTCTACCGCCAGATGCCCGAAGGCGTCCCCGGCGCGTACCGCATTTTCGCCAACATGGTCAGCCTCGCCAAAAATCCTGAGCGAATGAAATGAACTCATCTCTTAACTGCAGCGAGCAAGTTTTGTCAGGGCACGACTTCAGTCGTGCCGCAATCCCCGCGGAATATCATCGGCTTTAGCCGCTGAGGTCATGTCGTTCGGGTGGCAGCCTCCGTCCGCCAGAAATATGGCGGACGGGGCAGGAGCGCTTCAGCGCTCCGAAACAGCCTAGCCATGAACGACGCGCTTTAGCGCTGGGCGCTTCGGAGCGAGCCCGTCAAGCAGTTACCGACGGAAGCTCTCAAATCCGGCCCCGAAATGACCAACTGCCCACTGATCGCATCAAAAAGAAAAAAGCAAACTCCACTCCATCATTTCTGCTCCGGCGCAGCGTTCTGCAGCGTGTAAATAAACGTCTTCATCGTCGCCGCGCGCCGCGCATTCTCGTCCGCGACGCGCAGTGATGCGGCTTCGTACAATTCCATTTCCTTTTTCCTCTTCTCCGTTTCTCCCATGTGCTGATAAATCTGCGCCAGCCGAAAATGCGCTTCCGAAGAATCTGGATTCAAGCGCGCGCAAACTTCCGATTCGCTCAGAGCCTCCTGCCAGCGCTCCAACCAGCGATCCGCTTTGCCCAACTGGCAATGCGGCGAAGCATCATTCGGCAGCAGATGCGCCGCGGTGCGCAAGCGCCTCAGGAATTCCTCCGCGTGCGAATTATCACTAGCACCGTAATCCCTGCGAAAGAGCACACCGCCGCAGTAGTACTGCATGAGCCCATTTTTCGGCTGGCGGTCTGCATCTTCGCAGAGCCGTGCAATTGCCGCCGCGTCGGGAGCGGACGGCCTGTCCATCTGAATGTCGCCCAGATATTGCAAGGCAGTTTGCGGTTCGGGCGCAAGGTCGGCCGCGTGCAGTAGATACTTTGTAGCCGCTTCGTCGGTTCCTCCCAAAAACTCGACCATGCCCAGCGTCAGTTCGATCCGCCACGATTTTGGCTGCGATTCCTCTGCCTGCTTGAGAACAACCTTGGCGGCGTCGAAGTTCTCGTGCCGAATCAATTCCACCGCCAACGACAGACGATATTTCTCCTCATCGGGCGCCAGAAGGACGGCGGCCTGATAACTCTTAACGGCCGCCAGACTGTCCCCACGCGCTTCCTGAATGTCGCCGGCAAGGTCTTCGAGATCGGCGTCATCCCCAAGTTCCTTGCACTTCTCCACGCTCTGCGCGGCATCGTCGAGCCGCCCGGCCCGGAACTGTGCGAGAGCCAGATTGAACTGCAAGTCCGCACGGCGCGGGTCGAGCGCCGCCGCCGCGTCGAGATCTTCAATGGATTCGGAATACTCGCCGTGAGAAATCAGCAGCTCTGCCAGACGCTGTCGAAAAGCCAATTGTTCTGAAGATGCGAGTTGCGTCGCACGCAGCGCCTCCAGCGTTTGATGGGAATCGCCATGCGTTTCCAATTCTGCCTCTAAACAGATGAGTCCGGTTTGCGGCTCCTGCGTGCGCGAAAATAGAGGCTCGGCCAGCCGCGCTGCGCGTTTCCAATTTTTCGCCTGAGACTCTGCCACGGCGGTCGCCAGGATAAGCGCATTGTCCGTCGGACTCAGAGCCAGTGCCGCTTCCATTTCGGTTGCAGCGTTCGGCGCGTTTCCCAATCCCAGCGCCACGGAGGCTTTCAATCGGTGGAATCGAATGGATTCTTCGCGGCCACTCGGTGCCGACAATCCCGCCAACGCGCTCTGCGCCTCCTTGTACTTGTGCAGGTGCGCGAGAACGATTGCCCACTCCGTTCGAATCTGCGGCGCGCGGCTGACTCGCGCCGCATGTGCCAGCAATGGCTCCGCTTTTTCCGTTTGCCCTCCGCGTGCATAAATCTCGCCGAGCCCCGCCAGCGCGATGGAGTCATCCGGCGCAGTTTGCAATACGGTCTGGAGCTCTTCCGCGGCGCGATCGTCTTGCCCGATGCTCGCATACGCTTGGCCGAGCAGTGTCCGCGCAGCGGTGTCCGCGGGATGAGTTTGAAGATATTCGGAGAGTACGCGAATCGCATCTTCCGAATTTCCGCGCGCCAGCGAAGCCTGAGCTTCAGAGACCGGGCCACTGGCTTGAGGCGAATGCGCCGGAGGCGAACCTGGATTTTGCCCCGCGCCAAAAGTCAGTGTGCACGAAAAAAGCAACGCAGCGCCCGCGCCCAGCAGAAATCGCACGCCTCCCTTCAACGCATTCTCTCTCGCCGTTTGCGCCATATCACCTCGACCGCAAATTCGCTCGCAGGTTAGCCCACGCTCCCGGGCCGTGTCCACGCCCGATTTCCTGCCGCTGTGAGATATTAATGTCGAATGCAGTTCTTCGCGCGGCGGCAGCCCCCGCATCGGTCGCGGCGAAGGCGCGGCATTACGGCTGAGTGGCCCCTACGCGGGGTCGGCGCTTGAGCGCTTAGGACCGGATCATTGTTAACAGCATTTTGAATCGACTTAGGGCCTTGAGAGAGTGAGGTTGATTGGCGGGCATTAGAACTGCTTCGCCTGCGGTGGTGCGTAGTGGCTTGCCGGAAATCACGATTTCCGCTTGGCCCTCGAGCACATGGGCCATCGCGTCGAACGGAGCGGTGTGCTCGCTTAGGCCTTGGCCCTCGTCGAAGGCGAATAGCGTGATTGTTCCTGTCGCGCGGGTGACTAGCGATCGGCTGACGACGGCGCCGTCTTGGTAATTCGCTAGGTCGCTCAAGCGGATGACTTCCCCGATGGGCATTTCACGCTTATTCTGCGGCTGTTCTGAGCTCATCTGCGATTACCTCCGCCGTGGCCTCTATCTGGTCTTACCGACTCGCCCCTATCAGCACACGCGGATTTGTCCGGCGGGTGGGAGAGCGTTTTTCTTCTGCGAATTTCCAGTTTGAATGAGTTGCCTAGCTGCGAGGGATGATAGCACTGCGGAAGTTAGCTGCGCGCTGCGGGTACAGGCTCATGCGCGGAGAGAGGGGTAAGAATGAAAAAGTCAAAAACCCCACGCGCAACTTCGGCGCATGGGGCACCCTGCGGCGGACACCGCTACGGATTAGGCGGACATTTTGTTTAGACGATCGCGGAGGTAGTCTTTCCAACTGGCTGGCAATGATCCTACTTTTAGGGCGCGCTGGATCGATGCGGCGTCTTCGGTGGTGTAGCTTTTGGCGATGTAGAGCCGGGTGATTTCTGGAATTGGAACGGCGTTGGGGTCGCGGGCGATCGCTTTGATTTCGTCGCCGGAGCTTACTTCGCCTTCTTTGGTTACGGCTACGTAGAAGCCGGTGCGGCCGCTGGCCAGGAAACGCTTTACCATGCCGTCGTCTTCGAATCTTATGCCTAGTTTGTAGCAGGGTAGGCGGGGTTGCGTGACGATTAGTTCGGCGGAGCCTACCGCGAAGCGGTCGCCGAGGTGGACTTCATTTTCGAGCAGGCCTTCGGTGGTGAAATTTTCGCCGAAGATGGCCAGGGGCAGGTCACGGTCGGGTAACTGCTTTTTCCAATAGGCGTAATGTTCGTGCGGGTAGCAGTAGACGGCTTTGTATTCGCCGCCGTGGACGGTCAGGTCGGCTTGGCGATCGCCATCGAGATTTAGTTTGCGGAGGGGGATGCGGCCTTGGACTGGTTGCTTGAAGATGCCGGTGAGGACTGGAGTGCCGTGCCAGAGGACTTCGCGGGGGAGGCCGATGTTTAGGGAGATTAGTTGCATGGGGGTTTGATGCGGGGGTGGGAGGGGTAGATTCGGATTGGGGAGTAGGTGGGGCGCGGTAGGTTAATTGGAACAAAAACGCCGGCTGGCAGCCGGCGCTACGGA